>NZ_KQ948763.1:0-349861 GCF_001514205.1 Streptomyces griseoruber
AAGTCTCAGACAGTTGATGGCCCTGTTTGTGATCGGTGCTATAGCCGGCCTGAGCGTTTGTGCAGTCGGTGTGGGCGCATCATGCAGATCGCAGCACGCGGTCAGGGTGATCAAGGTGACCAATGCGTGAGCTGCTATAGAGGTCAGGTGGCTTCGTGTTCTGTATGTGGGCTCGAAAAGCCATGCAAGGGCGCGAAGAGCGGTCGACCGATTTGTGCTACATGTTCACCCAAGTCTCCCGTACCTCAGGTGCCGTGTGCCGAGTGCGGTCGTGTTCGGCCAGTCACAATTCGATGGCCGATTGGGCCTGTTTGTATTACTTGCTACAAGCGAATCCGCGGCAGGGCTGCAAAGTGCCCCGTGTGCCATAACATTCGCCCTCTGATCGGTAGCACCGATGGAAGTCAGCGGTGCTGCGGGCCTTGCGTTGGGGTCGACCTGACGTACACCTGCATCAACTGTGGTGCATGCGGTGATCTCTATCGACGTGGGGAGTGCGCCAGGTGTGTACTTCGGCGTGAGCTTAATGAGTATTTTGAGCCGAGTCGCAATACTCGGCTTGCTTCCTTAGTCTCCGAGCTCGAGACAGTAGAGAATCCGCGCACCGTTCTCTTCTGGCTCCGCTACCAGCAGGGTGGAGCGCATCTATTGAAGGAACTAATGAGTTCTGGACGTCCGCTCAGTCATGAGCTCCTTGACGAATTTCCGCATAGGCAGGCAGCCACACATTTGAGGCACATCTTGGTGCATATGGGCGCTCTTCCTGCTCGGGACGAGAATGTTGCCCGGACAGAGCAGTGGGTTGAGGACTTCCTGAGTGAAGCAGAGCACCATCGGGCCGTGGTCCAACCTTATGCTCTCTGGGTTGTTCTGCGTCGAGCGCGCCGCCGAGCTGAGACGCGCGGGCTCACTCGCGCCGGGGCCAATTATGCAAGGGCCCTAATTTCCACTGCTCTAGCTTTCTTGCGATGGCTTGACGAAGAGGGGACCAACCTTGAAGCGGTAACGCAAGGAGAAGTTGATCGATGGTTGTCCGAAGGTGCCACGTCGCGATATCGGATTGCGGATTTCTTGAACTGGGCTAGTACTCCAGCCGTAGATCGTGATCTTCATGGTTGGAGTGCCGCTTGCCTCCGGTAGTGGCACTGGCGTGCACGGGCTTGGTGCCGTCGTCGCCAGTGTGACCAGCGCAGTCGGTGCGCGAGGTCGTGGACGGGGCTGACCAGGGCCGCGAACAGGTGCTGGATCTCGTTGCCGGTCAAGGGGATCAGGCCGTCGGGGGTAGGTCGGTCGCGGCGTTCAGTGGCTGCGGTGATGGCGAGGAAGGCGTGGGCGAGCATCGCGAGGGTGACCCAGCGGTGCCAGGAGGTCCAGCGGCGGACCTGGTGCTCGTCCAGACCGGTCAGGCCCTTGCCGGCCTGGAACGTCTCCTCGACCGTCCAGCGCCGTCCGGCCACCCGCACCAGCTCGGACATCGGCACCGGGCGGGGTGAGAAGCAGCGGTAGAAGGCGAGTTCTCCGGTGAGGCGGTTGCAGCGGACCAGCAACCACCAGTGGCCGGGCCGACCAGCGGGGCCGTGGATAACGATCTGTGCCCAGTCGTAGTACCGCTCGCCCTTCGCGCCCGCTCCGGCCGACAGTCGCTGCCAGGCCCGCTTCGGGACCCGCGCGGCCAGGTTCTTGGCCTGAAACTTCCCGGCGTGCGTGACGACGGGGTGGGTGCTGGAGACGGCCAGGACATAGCCGGTCTGGCGATGTTCCAGGGCAGTCCGCAGGTGCGGGTTGTCTCCGTAGACCTCGTCTCCAGCGACCCAGCGCGCGGGAGTTCCCGCGTCCAGAGCTCGTTGGACCATGCGGGCGGCGAGTTGGGGTTTGGTGGCGAACGCCAGACCATCCGGGATGCCCGCACGCCGGCAGCGGTCCGGGTCCTCGGTCCACGAGCGCGGCACGTACAGGGCCCGGTCGATGGCAGCGTGTCCGCGGGAGGCCGAGTACACGAGATAGACGGCGACCTGGGCGTTCTCGATGCGGCCGGCCGTGCCGGTGTACTGGCGCTGGACGCCGACGGTCGCCGTGCCCTTCTTCAGATCGCCCGTCTCGTCGACCACGAGCACCGCCTCCGTGTCGTGCAGGTGCTCGACCACGTAGCCGCGTATGTCGTCACGGATCGCGTCGGCGTCCCATTTCGCGCGGTGGAGCAGGTGCTGCATACCGTCCGGGGTCGCGTCACCCGCGTGCTCGGCCAGGGTCCAGCAGTTCTTCCGCGGCAGGTCCGACAGAAGCCCGGAGACCAACCGCCGCACCCGGCGACGGGGCTCAACTCGGGCGAACCGGCCCGCGATCCGGCTCATCAGAGCCTCGAACGCCGCCTGCCAGTGGGCAGGTACTACGCTGGCGTCCGAGGCCGCCACGCGATCATTGGTTGTCCACACAACACCTAATGATCAACGGCGGCCTCACCTGCCTGGACGCCACCGGAACCAGTAGTCGAGACCCTCGACCCGGTAACGGGCGCCGGCGTCGAACCGCAGCTCGCCCACAAGCCGCCTCGCGCCGTCCGGCGCCTGGCGGTACGGAGCCAGTAGCAGGGCCAGCTCGTCGTAGCGGACGTCGGTCCCACCCTGGCCCGGATGGGTTTCCGACCCCACCGTCCCTGCTTCATAGCGCTCGTTCCACCTGGCGAAGATCGCCCACTGCTCGCGCTCCAGCTCCACCGCAGCATCGCTGGCGGGCCAGACGCGGTACTCGTCCGCTTCGTCGGCATCGTCCCAGTCGTAGCCCTGGAAATAGTGGGGCCTGCCGTCGACATCGGCCAGGCCGGCGCGTGGCCCGCTGCACCACTCCAACTCGACGTACACACGCTCGAAGCCGTCCGCCATCAGCTGCACTTCGTCCCAGGTCTCAGCCACACGCGCAGGCTACCGACGAGCGGCCTCCGCATCCATGATCGCGATCTACGGCTGGAGTACTAGGCGATGTCGACTTTGTTGTGACCTGAGTGTTCCAGCCCGGGCGTCTGGCGATCCTGTGAATTTCCATTCGGAAGAGGATCAGGTCAAGCTTCTGATTCGATGTGTTCAGGACACAGAGCTACCGATGGATGTTCGGGCAGCAGGCGCGTTGGTGCTGCTATATGGGGTTCCTGTCAGTCGCATTTCTCAATTAACCGTGGATCATCTCAATAAGCGGAGTGACGGTACCTATCTGACTCTTGGTGAGCATCCGGTATTGCTGCCCCCCGCCGTCGCGAAGCTGATCATTGAACAAGCATCTCGCATCCCAAGATCAGTAGTGAGTCGAAGCGACGCGGGAATGCACTGGCTATTCCCGGGAAATCTGGCTGGCAAGGCAATTGGCGCCACTCCATTGGCGCAGAGCCTCACAAATCATGGAATTGGTGTTCGTGCGGCCAAGAACACTGCGGTTCTGTCACTCGCATCTGATCTGCCAGCTCCTGTGCTCAGTCAGATCCTCGGGGTGCACATCAACACAGCCGTGCACTGGGTTAAGTACGTGAAGCGAGACTGGGCCAGCTACGTCGAGAGCCGCAGGCATACGGCACGTCGAGAATAAGTGGTCTCCGCCAGTATCCCCGCCGTGCCGGTCAGGTCCCCGTGATCTGGCAAGGGCGGTGGAGCCGGTCCCCGGCTCCACCGCCCTCGGTGTTTCCTGCCCTCTGCTGCCCGGTGCGTTCTCTGTTCTCGACGGGATCAGGACCGGCGTACCTGGCCCATGACCCTGGTGAACGTCACCGGGTCGTCCTCGAATCCCTGGACACCCTGGTGGAACGTCCAGCCGTCGGACTCGCGCACGAACTCCGCGACCGTCGCCGCCGTCGCGCCGAGCACACCACCGAACTCGTCCTCGTCCAGAACCGTGTAGCCCTCCCGTATCCGGAAGGCGGGGTTGAGGACGCTGACGAAGGTGCGGTGCGCCGGATGCTGCTGGATGACGACACCGACCACCACGCGCGCGTACCGCGCGTCCAGCCGCTCGAGCTCCAGCGTCATGACCTCGTCCCAGCCGAAGCCCTTGCCGTCCTTGCTGTCCCGGTTGAGATAGATCGTGCCGTCCGGCGAGCGGCTGTCGAAGTGCACCACATAGGCGGGCGCCCCGGACGGATCGCTCGCGAGGTACGTCGCGGCGACGATGTCCAGATCGGTGGCCGCCTGTCCCGCCGGACTCGGGTCCCACTTCAGCGCCATCTCGACCTTGCGGATCCCCTTGTTGATGCCGCTCACGGACGTCCCTCCCCGTTCACCGTCTGACCTCACCCCGAACTGCCCGATCATCAGGGCCGGTTGTCCATCCTGCCACGCGCGCGTGGCTCACGGCATGGCTGCTCTGCGCCAGAGAGTGACCGACGCCACGCCCTGTGGCCTTACCATGGCGCGGTGCTGGTCAAGTGGATTCGCTGCACCGTGGTGGACCGCCGCGGTTTCGAACGGGGGCAGCGAAAGTGGGCGGGGCTTCTGGGGGAGCCGGGATTTCGGGGACAGGGCGGGGGCTGGAGCAGGAGCCGGCCCTCCGTCGCGCATGTCTTCGCCTTCTGGGAGAGCCGTGCCTTCTACGACTCCTTCATGGCGCGTTCCCATGACCGGCTGGCCGCGGCCCAGGCGGGCACGTTCAAGGACGCCCAGGTACGGCTGTTCGACCACCGCTTCGACGTGAAGACCGGCTTCGAGCCCCGTTTCACCGACTCCGACCTGCTGCGCGTGGCCCTGTGCAGGGTCCACGAGGAGCGCGCCGAACACTTCACCCTGATGCAGGAGAAGGTGTGGAACCCGGCCATGGCCGGCTCGCCCGGCATGATCCGCGGGCTGTTCGCCGAGGCGCCCGGCCATGAGTTCATGGTCCTGTCGATGTGGCGTTCCGAGGCCGAGCACGGAAAGTACCGCACCGAACGCGTGGAGCGGCTCGCGCTGCGCGCCCAGACGGAGGCGGACATCGCCGCTCTCACCGGTGACATCATCGAACTGGAGACGACCTGGACCGTATGAGCACTGGTCCTGACCACTTGTGGTGGAAGATGTGCACTCCTGTGACTCATGGTGCTCGATCCGTGTGACCTACGCCGTATGGGCGCCGTACGAGTATTCGATCTGCCGCATCCCGATCTAGGGTTTTGGCATGGCACGACCACGGCGCATCGTCCTTGTCCGGCACGGGGAATCAACGGGCAATGTTGATGACACCGTCTACGAGCGTGAACCCGACCACGCGCTGGCCCTCACCGACCGAGGCCGGCGGCAGGCCGAGGAGACCGGCAAAAGGCTCCGGGAGGTACTCGGCGACGAGCCGGTCAGCGTGTACGTCTCCCCCTACCGCCGTACGCACGAGACCCTCCGGGCCTTCCATCTCGATCCCGACCGCATCAGGGTGCGGGAGGAGCCCCGGCTGCGTGAGCAGGACTGGGGGAACTGGCAGGACCGCGACGACGTACGGCTCCAGAAGGCCTACCGGGATGCCTACGGGCACTTCTTCTACCGTTTCGCGCAGGGTGAGAGCGGAGCCGATGTGTACGACCGGGTCGGCGGCTTCCTGGAGAGCCTGTTCCGCAGCTTCGAGGCCCCTGACCATCCGCCGAACGTGCTCATCGTGACCCACGGCCTCGCCATGCGGCTGTTCTGCATGCGCTGGTTCCACTGGACGGTCGCCGAGTTCGAGTCGCTGTCGAATCCGGGGAACGCCGAGATGCGCATGCTCGTTCTCGGGGACGACGGGAAGTACACCCTTGACCGGCCCTTCGACCGGTGGCGAGATCCTGAGTCCTACGGGGGTCACCGGATAGAGTGGCAGGGCGATGACCGCTGACTCCTCTCCCGACGGGCGCCTGGAGCGCGCTCTCGCCAGTCTGCGCGGACTCGCGGTGGGTGACGCCCTCGGGTCACAGTTCTTCGTGCCCGCGAACTACCCGCTGCTGAAGGACCGCGCCCTGCCGCCCGGCCCCTGGCAATGGACCGACGACACCGAGATGGCCTGCTCGGTGGTGGCCGTCCTGGCCACCCACCACCGTATCGACCAGGACGCCCTGGCCCGCTCCTTCGCGGAGCACCACGACTTCGACCGAGGCTACGGCCCCGCGGTCAACCGCCTGCTGCGGCTGGTTCGCGAGGGCGCCGACTGGCGCGAACTGTCGGCGGCCCTGTTCAAGGGACAGGGATCCTGGGGCAATGGCGCGGCGATGCGGATCGCCCCCCTGGGGGCCTGGTACGCGGACGACCCCGAGCAGGCCACCCATCAGGCCGAGATCTCCTCCTATCCCACGCATCAGCACCGGGAGGCCGTGGTCGGTGCCATGGCCGTCGCGGCGGCCGCCGCGCTGGTCGGCGCGCCCGGCGGCCCGCCCGGTCCCGGGGCGCTGTTGGACGGGGTCATCGCCCTGGTGCCCAAGAGCGCCGTCGGCGCCGGTCTGCGGCGCGCCAGGGACATGCTCGACTACCGCGACGCGGGCACGGTCGCGGCCGTGCTGGGCTGCGGACGGCGTACGTCCGCCCATGACACCGTTCCCTTCGCGCTCTGGTCGGCCGCGCGCGCCCTCGGCGACTACGAGACGGCGTTCTGGACGACCGCGCAGGTCGGCGGGGACGTCGACACCACCTGCGCCATCGTGGGCGGCGTGCTGGCCGCCGGGAAGACCGGCATGCCTCCGGCCACCTGGGCGGAACAGGTGGAGGCGCTGCCGGGGTGGGTCGCCACGCCCGTCTGACCGGTCGAGCGGGGGAGGTCCCCTGCGTTTCGTGTGGCGTCTCATGGCCGATTCAGGGGCGTTCAGCCCGGGACGGCTGTCTCCCGTGTTCCGGAGTGAAGACTCTGCGTGTCCGTCGGGAACTCTGCGTAATCACTCGGGCGTTGTCCTGTCATCCGCTGTGCGGTGTGTGAAGGCACGGGCGGGTGACGGGGAGCGGCTGTTCAGGGGGTGGTGGTCATGTGGTTCAGCGTGTTCGCGCTGACGGCCGGGTCGGTGTTGTGGGCCGTCGGCGCACTGCGGATGGCCGTGGCACCGCCCCTGCGGGCCGCGCTCGGGGCGACGCCGGGCCATCCGCGCGCTTCACCCCGCCGTGGGCCCCGCCGTCCCGGACAGGGCGTCCAGATCGCTCTTGCGGACCCTGATCACGAACCAGGCCGTGACCAGGGCCATGGAGGCTATCGCGGCGGCCGGGACGAAGGCGGTGGAGATGCCGTGGGCGAGGACCTCGTGTCCCCAGGGGGCGGGCAGTTGATGCGTCTTGGCGAACTCGGCCTTCTGCTCGGCCGTTCCGTCGGCGAGGAAGCCCGGCAGCTGCTTCTCCGCCTCGTCCTTGCTGGCCGAGCCGAAGACCGTGGTCAGGATCGCCAGCCCGAGCGAACCTCCCACCTGCTGGGTGGCATTGAGCAGTCCGGACGCGGCGCCGGCTTCGTGCGGGGCGACGCCGGAGACGGCGGTGACCGTCGCCGTCACGAAGTTCAGGCCCATGCCGAAGCCGAACACCAGCATGGGGCCGAGCACTCCGCTCAGGTAGGAGCTGTCGGGGTTGATGAACGTCAGCCAGGAGAGGCCGGTCACGACCAGCGTGGCCCCGGCGAGCATGAACGGCTTGGGTCCCAGGGTGGGCAGGAAGCGCTGGGACAGTCCCGCGCCGACCGCGATCGCGGCTGTGATGGGCAGGAAGGCGAGCCCGGCGCTGATCGGGCTGTAGCCGAGCACGTTCTGCACGAAGAGGACGATGTAGAAGAACATGCCGAACATCGCCGCGGCCAGGCTCAGCATGATCAGGTACGTGCCGGAGCGGTTGCGGTCGGCGAACATCTTCAGCGGAGTGATCGGCTCTTTGGCCCGCATCTCGGTGAACACGAAGGCCAGCAGCAGGACCAGCGCGGCACCGAAGGCCACGAGCGTCAGACCGTCCCGCCAGCCTTCGCCGGCAGCCCGGATGAACGCGTAGACCAGGGAGGCCATACCGGCCGTCGAGGTCACCGCGCCCGCGATGTCGAAGCGCCCCGGATGCCGCTCCGACTCGTTGATGTAGAGCGGTGCGAGGGAGGCGATGAGCACGCCGATGGGCACGTTGACGAAGAGCACCCACCGCCAGTCCAGCCATTCGGTGAGCATGCCGCCCGCGAGCAGGCCTATGGCACCGCCGCCCGCGGAGACGGCGGCGAAGACACCGAAGGCCCGGTTGCGTTCCGGGCCTTCGGGAAACGTGGTGGTGATGAGTGCCAGCGCGGTGGGCGAGGCGATGGCGCCTCCCATCCCCTGCAGGGCTCGCGCCGCCAGCAACTGCCAGGGCTCCTGAGCCAGTCCGCCGAGCAGCGAGGCGAAGGTGAAGAGCAGGATTCCGGTCATGAACACCCTGCGTCGGCCGAGGATGTCACCTGCTCGGGCGCCGAGCAGGAGCAGACCGCCGAAGGTGAGTGTGTAGGCGCTGACGACCCAGGTGAGGTCGGTGGTGCTGAATTTCAGCGCGTCTTGAATGTGCGGGAGTGCGATGTTCACAATCGTCGCGTCGAGTACCACCATGAGCTGGCAGGCCGCGATGACGGTGAGCGCGATGCCGGGATGCCCGTCCCGGCGGGCCGCACCCGGTTTCTGGTCCTGAATCAACTGAGAGGTTGTCACTATGGGTCCCCCACAACTGCTTTAGTGAACGCTGGCGTTCACTCTCGCGTCCACGGTAGTGAGTCCCCAGTAGTGAACGCAAGCGTTCACTTTTAGGGTGCCCGTCGGCACGTCCCCCCGCTGTCGCCGCGGCCGCACCCCGCACCGCTTCGAACTCCCCGCCCCCTCTGCTCGCCTGGAGACACTCGGATGGTTACTTCGCGCTGGACGGCCGCACCTGCCCGGACGGCCTCCCCTCGCCGGCGTGGCGCCGTGCTCGAACGCGCGATTCTCGATGCCGCGCTGGAACAACTCGGCACCGTCGGCTGGAACGGCCTCACGATGGAGGGAGTCGCCGCCGGGGCCCAGACCGGAAAGGCGGCCGTCTACCGTCGCTGGCCCTCCAAGGAGGATCTCGTCGCGGACGCGCTGAGTGCCGAGCTGCCCCCGTTGGATGCGGCGCCCGACCTCGGGAATGTGCGCGAGGACCTGGTGGCGCTGTGCCGGACGGCGCGTGACGCGATGTTCTCGCGGCCTGGCTTCGCGCTGCGGGCGATCATTCACGAATGCGATCCATCGCAGTCGGAGCGGTTCCAGGCCCTGATCGTCCAGGGGGTCGTGGAGCCGGCCGTCAGGATGCTTCATGAGGTCATCACGCGTGGAATCGAGCGGGGAGAGGTACGGGCCGGAGCTGCGAACAGCTATGTCTTCGACGCCATTCCGGCCATGATGATGTACCGATCCAAGGTGTGCGGAAGTGAATGGAGTGATCAGGATCTCGAAGAGATGATTGACCGGCTCATGCTTCCGCTGCTGCGTCCGGAAGCCTCCTGACCGCGGTGGGGACGGGCCTGTCGGGGACGGACGGGCGGTCGCGGCCAACCGGGGTGTCGCGAGGGGATCTCGGCGGCGTACGCTAAGGGCGCCATGCCGTACGAACCACCCACCCACACCGTCGAGCGCTCCCTCCGCGCAACGACCGGAGCGAAGGTCATTGCCGGTGTCGACGAGGTGGGCCGCGGCGCCTGGGCCGGCCCCGTCACCGTCTGCGCGGCGGTCACCGGACTGCGTCGCCCGCCCGCAGGTCTCACCGACTCCAAGCTGCTCACCCTCAAACGGCGCACCGAGCTGGCCGAGGTGCTGCGGACGTGGGTGACGTCCTACGCCCTGGGGCACGCCTCCCCGGAGGAGATCGACGACCTGGGGATGACGGCCGCGCTGCGGCTCGCCGCAGGGCGGGCGCTGGAGGCGCTGCCGGTCCGGCCGGACGCGGTGATCCTCGACGGGAAGCACGACTACCTCGGCGCCCCGTGGCGGGTCCGCACGGTCATCAAGGGCGACCGTTCGTGCGTGGCGGTCGCGGCGGCCTCGGTGATCGCCAAGGTTCAGCGCGACAAAATGATGGCCGAACTGGGTGTCGAGCATGCACACTTCGGTTTTGCGGACAATGCCGGGTATCCGTCGCCCGTGCACAAGGCCGCACTGGAGGAGCGGGGCCCCACCCCGTACCACCGGTTGTCGTGGGCGTATCTTGATGCGCTGCCCCAGTGGCGGCACCTCAAGAAGGCCCGCAGCTGGGCGGACGGAAGCGTTCCGGAGATCGAGGGTCAGCTCGGCTTCGACTTCTGACGATTCCGCTCGCACTGATGTGCCACCCACCGGCGCGAGCCGCACCAACGTTTGATAAAAATCAGCCCATGCCTCTCATTCCCGAGGAGCCTCAGATTCACGAGAGTGCCCAGGGTCCCCGCGCCACTCCGGCCAGCGGCCGTACAGCGCCGACCCCTCGACCCGTACCCGGCCCCCGTCCCGCGGCTCCGTCGCGTCCCGGTCGTCCCGGCCCCCTTCGGCCCGCGCCGCCGGTGCAGCGCACCCCGCGTGACACCGCCCCCAAGCCCGGGCCCTCGGCCCCGGCCGCTCCCGCGCCCGCTTCGGCGACTCCCCAGATCCAGCTGATCCCGGCCTCGGCCCAGGGTGCCCTGGACGCCGCAGAGGAGGCCGTGGACCTGCTCCTGGACTCGGGACGCGCCCCAGGTGACGTACTGGTGATCACCACCGGTGAACAGCACCCCTGGGCCGTCCATGAACTCTCCTTCGGCGAGGCGTCCTACTGGGCGCAGCACGACGCCGGGGACGACGTCTTCTACACCGATGGCGCCGCTGCGGGCCGTGCGGGCGTGCGGCCCGTCGTCGTGGTCGCCGTCAACGGTGGCCCGGAGTCCGCTGCGGCGGCTCTGCCGACGGCTCGTTCCCGGGCCGGCTCGCTGCTGATCGTCTGCGGAGACCCGCAGCAGATCAACGCGGTGCTCGGCGCAGGAGTCTGAGCCGAACCCGGTGGACCAGGAGGCGCCGGGGCCGGGCAGGCCCCGCTGCCGCGGCACCTCCACGGTGTGCTTTCGCGTGCGCGGACGACGCGAGTCTCGGCGCGCGCCTCGGCATGCCCGGAATCCGGCCGTCGGGTGTGACCGCCGCCCGGCGGCAGCCTCGGTGGACGGCGGGGGCCTCGGTGGGCGCTCGCCTCGCCCCGCGGGCCTGAGGTCCGCCGGGGCCCCACGGGTCACCTGACGACATGGGACGCGGTGCGGCGGGCCGCTCCAGCGGCCGGATGCCGTTCAGGCCGGCGGCTGAGCAGCGGCATGCAGGAGGCCCACCGAGGCGGGTCCGGAGGCCGTCCGGGGCGTCGTACCCCTTGATCCGCTCAGCGGGCGGCCGCGCGCCGCAGGACCTCCGACATGGCGCCACCGGTGCGCGGCAACGGCGGCGGCGCCTCGGACAGGCCGAAGGGCTCCGGGGCGGAATCCGTGTTGGGGCGGCGACCTCCACGCCCCTCGCCGAGCACCTGCCAGCCGTCCCGGGTCAGCGTGATGTACGCCCCGCAGCGCAGCCCGTGCAGGGTGCAGGCGTCACGCAGGCCCCACATCCACGCTCCGTCCTCTTCCGTCCAGCGCGCGTCGCCCTCACGGCAGTAGAGCAGCACCGCGGTCCGCACCGGCGTACGCCGCCGCAGGTCGTGCGGGATGACCCGGCGCAGCTGGGCCAGCAGCGCGTTACGGAACATCCACCCGTCGGCGGGTACCTGACGTCGGGTGAACGACGCACTGGCGCACACCCGTTCGTCGGGATCGAGCACGGCCACGATCGCGGTGGCCGGCCCGGGCCGGTGCCGCGAGTGCAGCCCGCTGACCACTTCGCGCGGGTTGCGCAGCAAAGGGATACCGGCCGCGGACCACTCCGCGGGCTCGAGCAAACGATGGGCGGAAGCGGCGGACGTGGACGACGACAACGATGCTGCCGAGGACGGAGCGAATCCGAGGGTCACGATCCTCCCTTCGGCTACGGCCCACACTGCGGGCGGGTCGGATTGGGGGGAGCGCACGCCGCAGCAGAGCCCTACCGGACTACGGGCCAGCCGTGCGGGGAGCGGACCTCAATTCTTCCTGTCGAACTTGGATGCGGCAACGAGCAATTGGGGCCACAGACCGTTATAGGGCAGTGTGTGTCTTATATCCCTACCCAGTGATTCATGGGCGGACGCGGGGGACGGCTGTACACATCCCTTCCGCACCCGGTGCGTGATCAACCTTGTACAGCCAGCACCAGAGGCAACACCCCTTGGGCGCCAGAGCGCCGCAACATGCGCGCCGCGACCGCCAGGGTCCACCCGGTCTCGGTGAAGTCGTCCACGAGCAGAACCGGCCCCCGGGCCTCGGCCAGCGCCGAAGCGAGGGCGGGCGGCACCTCCAACAGACCGTGGAGGGCCTTCAGGCGTTGGGCGCTGTTGCTGCGTGAGACCGGTGCCGCGTCGGCCGCGTACTCCACCGCTCCCAGCAGGGGCAGCCGCCCGACCTCGGCGATCCGCGCACCCAGCGACCGGATCAGCCGCGGCCGCGTGCGGGAGGCGACGGTGACCACGCCGACCGGGCGCGCAACGGCGTCGGAGGCTCCCGAAGCCCAACCGCCGGGCCCTTTCGCCCAGTCGGCCAGTACGCCCACCACCGCCGTGGCCACATCGTCCGGTACCGGGCCGTCAGGTGCCTGCGCGGCGAGCAGCGGACGGAGCCTATTGCCCCAGCCGATGTCCGAGAGGCGGCCCAGAGCGCGTCCCGGCTGCGCCTGTTCTCCGGCCGGAATGCGCCCCTTGAGATCCATGCCGATCGAGGGAAGGCCGGTCGGCCACATCCGGCGCGGCTCGACCTCGACCCCCGCCCGCCCCAGATCCACGCGCGCGGCGTCCAGGGCGGCCGTGGACGTCTCCGCGGCGTAGCGAGCCCCCGCGCAGTTGTCGCACCGTCCGCACGGCTTGGCGTCCTCGTCGTCGAGCTGACGCTGGAGGAACTCCATCCGGCAATCGGTCGTCGACGCGTACCCGCGCATCGCCTCCTGTTCGGCCCTGCGCTGCCGCGCGACCCACTCGTACCGCTCGGTCTCGTACGTCCACGGGCGGCCGGTCGCCGTCCAGCCGCCCTTGACCCGCTTCACCGCGCCGTCCACGTCCAGCACCTTGAGCATGATCTCCAGCCGTGAGCGGCGCAGCTCGACCAGCGGCTCCAGCGCGGGCAGCGACAGGGGCCGCTCCGCGCGCGCGAGGACGTCCAGCGTGCGGCGCACCAGTTCCTCGGACGGGAAGGCCAGCGAGGCGAAGTACTCCCAGATCGCCTCGTCCTCCTTGCCCGGCAGCAGGAGCACCTCGGCGTGCTCGACGCCACGGCCGGCGCGGCCCACCTGCTGGTAGTAGGCGATGGGTGAGGAGGGCGAGCCGAGGTGCACGACGAAGCCCAGGTCGGGCTTGTCGAAGCCCATTCCGAGCGCGGACGTGGCGACCAGGGCCTTGACCTTGTTGGCCAGCAGGTCCTCCTCGGCCTGTTGCCGGTCGGCGTTCTCCGTCCGGCCCGTGTACGAGGCGACGACGTGCCCGCGCTGCCGCAGGAAGGCGGTGACCTCCTCGGCGGCGGCCACGGTGAGCGTGTAGATGATTCCGGAGCCCGGCAGTTCGTCGAGATGGTCGGCGAGCCAGGCCATCCGGTGTGCGGCGTCGGGGAGGCGCAGCACGCTCAGGCTGAGGCTCTCGCGGTCCAGCGGGCCGCGCAGCACCAGGGCGTCCGACGAACCGCCCGTTCCCAGCTGTTCGGCGACGTCGGCGGTCACGCGCGCGTTGGCCGTCGCGGTCGTCGCGAGCACCGGCACCCCGGGAGGGAGATCGGTGAGCATCGTCCGCAGCCGGCGGTAGTCCGGCCGGAAGTCGTGCCCCCAGTCGGAGATGCAGTGCGCCTCGTCCACCACGAGCAGTCCGGTCGCGGCCGCCAGTTCGGGCAGCACCTGGTCGCGGAAGTCCGGGTTGTTGAGCCGCTCCGGACTGACCAGCAGGACATCGACCTCGCCCGAGGCGATCTCGGCCTGGACGGTCTCCCACTCCTCCGTGTTCGAGGAGTTGATGGTCCGTGCGTGGATACCGGCCCTGGCCGCGGCCTCGACCTGGTTGCGCATCAGGGCGAGCAGCGGCGAGACGATCACGGTGGGGCCGGAGCCACGGGCGCGCAGCAGTGAGGTCGCCACGAAGTAGACCGCGGACTTCCCCCATCCCGTCCGCTGCACCACCAGGGCCCGCCGCCGGTCGGCGACCAGCGCCTCGATGGCCCGCCACTGGTCCTCGCGCAGCCTGGCCGCGCCCGTGGCGTCGCCGACGAGGCGGGCGAGAACGGCGTCGGCGTCCGCCCGGAGATCCGCGTTGCTCGTGTGCTCCATGCCTCCCATACAACAGGACGGCTCTGACAGACCGGGCCCGGGCGGTGCCCGAAACACCCGATTGATGTGTACCTGATCGGACTTATCCACAGGTCGAAGCGGAGGATCGCAATCCGCGAGATCGTCGGCGCATGACGAACCACAGCGAAACGACCGGCTCCTTCGAAGACGGTGACATTTCCGGATGCGACGGGCTCGACCGGCCCGTGTCCCACGCCGGCCGACCCACTCCCGGCGAGGCCTCCACCCACGGTGACGCCCCTGGCCACGGCGATACGGCCACGTACGGTGACGCGTCCGCCGAGGGCGGCGAGCAGCCGTACGACGACGGCGAGCGCCCGTACGACGGCCCCCTGGCATACATCAGCCACACCCCCTACGACGTGAGCACCCCCTACGCAGGTGAGCCCGCCGCCCACCAGGTCACCCTGCGCACCCCGGGCGAACTCGCCGACGCCCTGCCCTACCTGCTCGGATACCGGCCGGAGGACAGCATCGTGCTGGTCGCCCTCAGCGACCGGGCCGGCCGGGGCCGGTTCGGCGGCCGGGCCAGGCTCGGCATCCCCGCCCACCCCGGCGACTGGCCCGCCGCCGCCCGCCAGCTCGCGGAGGGGCTGGTGAAGGGAAGCGAGCGGCGAGGCGCCCGCCCGGCACAGATGGTCGCCTACCTCTGCCAGGACCCGGCGAAGGGCGAGACGGGCCGCGAGGTCATGGCGCGGCTGATGCCCCTGGCCCGCGCCCTGCGTGTCGCCTGCGGAAAGCTCGACGCCCCGGTCATCGAGGCGCTCTGCATCTCCGACGGCCGATTCTGGTCCTACTGCTGCCCGCGCGAGGGCTGCTGCCCGGTCGAGGGGACCCCCATGGGCCTGCCCGGCACCTCCGTGCTGGCCGCGGCCGCGACCTACGCAGGAATCCAGGTCCGGGGCACCCTGCGCGAGCTGCGCGCCCGGCTGCTGCCCCTGGAGACGGGAGTCGCGCTGGAGCAGGAAGTCGCTCTGGACACGGCGAACAGCGCGCTGGTCACGAGGATGCTCGACGACACGGGCCGGGCGGTGGTCGCCGAGGAGACGATCGAACGGGCCGGACGGCTCATCAGGCGCTTCGCCGAAGCGCGCGTCGTGCTGGGCAACGCCGAGGCGGACCGCAGGGACGACGAACTGCTCGGCTGCGACGAAGCCGCCGCCCTGATTCTCGGCCTCCAGGACCGGGTGACACGCGACCGGGCGGCGGAATGGATGGAGGGAGACGAGGCGCCGCCCGCCCTGCGCCTGTGGCGGGCGCTGGCCCGCCGCTGCGTCGGTCCCTACGGCGAACACGCCGCGGCACCGCTCACCCTCGCCGGCTGGGTCGCCTGGTCCGGCGGCGACGAGCTCGAGGCCCGCGAGGCCCTCGCCATGGCCCTGGGCGCGGACCCCGACTACCTCTTCGCCCGTCTGTTGCACCAGGCCTGCAACGAGGGGCTCGACCCGGAATCGGTACGCCGTTGTCTGCGCTCGGAGCGCGAGGGGCGTCAGGCCCGCGGCCCACGGACACGCGCGGCGGACGACCTGGCCGCCTTCAGGGACGAGAACGGCGCGTCGCAGACCGCACGGACGCGGCGCGGGCCAGGCGCGAGCGTCGGCCGTTCCCGTACGCCCTCGACGCGTCCTGCCCCCGGGAACAGGGGCGGCTCACGCCCCCGCGCCGCCGGGAAGCCATCCGCTCGGCGCCGAGGAACCTGCCCCGAAGGCGTGCGGGCCGACGGGGACGGCACCAAGGGCGAGGAGTGAACCGGCGTGGAGGCGTTGACGGCGGCGGCCCCTCCCGCCTCCCCCCGCGGCGAGCCGACGCCCGGGACCCCACCGCCGATCGGTGGGGTCCGTTCGCCAAGGCCGTGACCTGGGAGAGTCCCGCCCCGTTCACCTGAGTGGCGGTAGACCCGCACACGAAGGAACCGCCACCGCGCACCCGCATCGCCGGAGTCCGTCACCGGCCACGCCCCTGCCCGAGGCGCACAGAGAGCAGAAGAAGCCACCCCATGCACCAGCCGACTCCGCCCTCCGCCGCTCGACACACCTCGCCTGCTCGTCGGGCGGAGGACACCGCGGGCGCCTTCACCGGCCAGGGCCAGAACACCCCTGGCAGGTCCGCCGACATGGCAGCCCTCCCGCCCATCGGCGCCGCTCGCGGCCCGTCTGCTCGTCCGCCGGGAGGTGGGGGTGTGGCACCTGCCACGCCTCCCCCCGCATCGCGGCGCTCCGGAGATCTGCCGCCCACCCACACCGCGATGATCTGCGTCGCCCTGCCGGGCCTCGCCGTCTCCACCGAACAGGGACAGCTGACCGGTCGCGGTCTGGAAGGCTTCTACCGGGCCGGCAGACGCATCCTGTCGCGCTGCCAGGTGCGGGTGGCCGGCCGTGAACCGCTCGGGGTGCAGGCGCGGATGACCTCGGCCGACCGGGCGTACTTCACGGCCACGTTGCGCGTCACGCCGCACGGCGGTCCCGATCCGGACGTCGTCGTCGAGCGGAGCCGCTGCGCGGACGGCACGGAACTGATCACGCTGCGCAGCGCCGCCACACGGCACCTGCGCCTGCCGGTCGAGGTGGCGCTGGGCACGGACCTCGCCGACATCGGGGCGATCGCGGCCGGCGCCGTGGGCCCGGAACTTCCCGCCCACGTCCGTGACTCCGGCTTGTGCTGGTCATCCCCCGCGGGCACCTCGAGCGTCACCGCCGACCCGCCACCGGCCGACGTGATCGCCGCCGCGGGACTGCTGCGCTGGGACTTCGACCTGCCCCCAGGCGGCAGCGTCCGCGTGGAACTGAAGGTCCGCCCGGAAGGCGCGGGCCCGGTCCGGGCCGTCGGCCGCGTGGCCACGAGCCCCCTGTCGCCCGCCCGTGCGACCGGGGACGACCCGCGCGTGGCGGCGCTCATGGCCACGAGCGTCGAGGATCTCCAGGCTCTGCTGGTGCGCGACCCCGCCCACCCCGCGGACACCCATCTCGCCGCGGGGGCGCCGTGGCGCTGCGGTCTGGCCCCGGCCGAGGCGCTCGCCGCAGCCCGTATGACCCTGCCTCTCGGGACCCGGCTCACCGCGGGCACCTTGCGCACCCTCGCGCGCACCCAGATCGCACAACAGGGACCGCGCCACGGCATGATCCCCGGTCCGCGGCGGGACGCGGGCGGCCATCTGCCGCCGAGCTGCACCGGCACCGAGGCCACCCTGCTCTTCCCGGTGCTCCTCGCCGAGGCCCGCCGCTGGGGGCTGCCCGATCAGGACACGGAGGAACTGCTGCCGACCGCCGAGCGCTGCCTGGCCTGGCTGCGGACCACAGTGGGGGAGGGGACGTATCTGCGCGACCCCCAGCCCGGCGGGCCCGTCCGCTGCGAGACCCAGGCGCACGCCCATCGGGCGGCCCTGCTCGGCGCCGACCTGCTCGACACCTGCGGCAGGGCGAGCGCCGACGCCGGCTGGCTGCGGGAGTGGGCGCGGAGACTGCGGGCCGTCTTCCGGCGGGACTTCTGGCTCGACGACCGAGCCGGAGGCAGGCCCCCGGCCGCGCTCACCCCGGACGGGCGGCCCGTGCCCCACCTGGGCGCCACGGCGGTCCACCTCCTGGACACCGGCCTGCTCGGAGGCGGTGTCATGGCCCCCGGACTGCTCGACAAGGTGCAGACCGAGAGTCTGGCCCGGCTGCTCGGCAGCCCCGCGATGGACTCGGGCTGGGGCCTGCGGGGCATGAGCGCCAAGGAGGCGGGCCACAACCCGTTCGGCCATCGCGGCGGTGCCGTACGGGTCCACGAGACGGCGATCGCCGTCGCCGGTCTGGCCGCCGCGGGCTACGAGAAGGAGGCCGGCGGGCTGCTGGGCGGGGCACTGGCGGCGGCCGAGGCCTTCGGGTACCGCCTCCCGGAGATGTACGCCGGGGAGCAGCGCACCGAGGGAAGCGCCCCTGTGCCCCACCCGGCCGCCTGCCGCCCGGCCGCCACCTCGGCCGCCGCCGGGATCCTGTTGCTGACCACCGCGGCCGGCATCCGGCCCGACGCACCCGCCGGGACGATCACCCTGCGTCCCCAGCGCGGCGCGCCCCTGGGCGAGATCGGCCTGACCGGACTGAGGGTCGCGGGCGAGCCCTTCTCCGTACGGGTCGGCCGACTCGGTCTCGCCATGGTCGAGGAAGCGGCCGAAGGACTGCAATTGGGGGTGTGACCTGGGATGACGAGGAACAGGACGGGACCCGGAGCCGACCGGGTGACCGCGATGCCGTACCGAAGTGGATCAGCCGTCGAAGCGTCCGGCGAAGGGTGTGTTTATCGTCAGGAAGACGACTATGATCGCCGCATGCCCTACGACCCGTCAGCCTTTCCGCCCTTTGCCGTCACAGTGGACCTGGTCGTACTGACCGTGCGCCGCCATGCCCTGTGCGCACTGGCGGTGCGCCGCGGAGAGGCTCCGTTCCAGGGCAGATGGGCGCTCCCGGGCGGCTTCGTGCGGGCCGACGAGGACCTCACCCAGGCGGCGGCGCGGGAGCTGGCGGAGGAGACCGGGCTGCTGGCCCACGACCCCGACGCCCCGGCCCAGGACAACGGCGCCCACCTGGAACAGCTCGCCACCTACGGCGACCCCGGCCGGGACCCCAGGATGCGTGTCGTCAGCGTCGCCCACCTGGCGCTCGCCCCCGACCTGCCCGCCCCGCGGGCCGGCGGCGACGCCAGCAACGCGCGCTGGGCGCCGGTCGAGGAGCTGCTGCAGCAGGGCGGTTACGGCCGCGACGGCGAACCCGTCGCGCCCCTCGCCTTCGATCACGCCCGCATCCTCGCGGACGGGGTGGAGCGCGCCCGCTCCAAGATCGAGTACTCCTCGCTGGCGACCGCGTTCTGCCCCACCGAGTTCACGGTCGGGGAGCTGCGCCGGGTCTACGAGGCGGTCTGGGGCGTGGCCCTCGATCCACGCAACTTCCACCGCAAGGTCACCGGCACCCCCGGCTTCCTGGTCCCCACCGGAGGCACCACCACACGCCAGGGCGGACGCCCCGCCCAGCTCTTCCGCGCCGGGGGCGCGACGCTGCTCAATCCGCCGATGCTGCGCCCCGAAGTGTGACGCCAAGCCACCGCAACTGCTCACCCGCCCACGGGAGTCGGTTCCAAGGCTGAGAAGCGGCGGGTCGCACGCGTCCACATGGCCCGCCCCGTCGGCCATGCTGTGTCCGGAAAAACCGCATATGGCGCGCTATCTTGCTAAAGGTGATCCAGGCCTTCGGATTGACCAGTGACTCCCGCAAGGAGCTTCCAGCCGCCGTCGACGACGTCTCCTTCGAGGCAGGTGCGGGCCGCGTCACCGTGCTGCTCGGGGCGCCGGGCGCGGGAAAAAGCACGGCGCTCAGACTCATGCTCGAACTCCAACAGGGCCGTGGTCTGACCTACTTCAGAGGTCGCCCCCTGCACCGCATCCCCCACCCCTCACGCGAGGTCGGGGTCCTGCTCGGAGACGTGCCGGGGCACCCGGCCCGTACCGTCCGCGGTCATCTGCGGATGCTCTGCGCGGCCGCCGGGGTTCCGGTCCGCCGCGCCGACGAAGTGCTGGAGGTGGTCGGACTGATCAGCCTGCGGGACGAGCGCCTCGGCACCCTCTCCCGGGGCATGGACCGGCGGCTGGGGCTCGCCTGCGCCCTCCTCGCGGACCCGCACACTCTCGTGCTCGACGAACCGGCCGAGGGACTCTCCGGCCGCGAAGACCGTTGGCTGCACGGCATGGTGCGTGCGCACGCGGCCCACGGCGGCACGGTGCTGATGACCACGGCCGACCCCAAGGAGGCCGTCCGCACGGCAGACCGGGTCGTCACCCTCGAACAGGGCAGACTCGTTGCCGACCAGGAGGTCGGCGACTTCGCCCGCACCCGCCTGCGCCCCCGCGTGGCCGTCCGCAGCCCGCATGCCGCCCGCCTGGCCGCCCTGCTCACCAAGGAAGCGCGCACCGGGCATCGCTCCGTCGAGGTCGTCCAGGAGGACGGCAACCGGCTCTGCGTGTACGGCAGTACATGCGCCGAGGTCGGCGAGGCGGCGTTCCGGCACGGCATTCTCGTCCACCAACTCGCCGACGAGACCGGAGACATGGGCCCGGGCGCCGTTCCCGAGCCGCGTCCCTCCGGTTCAGGGGGTTCCGGTGTCGTACGGGCGGAGAGTGTCGTACGCGCGGGGAGTGGCCTAGGGGCGGAGAGCGGCGCAGAGACGGAGGACGGTGAACCGGAGGGTGCGTTGCCTTCCGATGACGCATCGGTGTTCGAGGCGATGCCGGCGCCCGCCGCCGACCCGGCCCCGGGCCCGGACCCGGGCGGCGCCACGGCTTCCGAAGTCGCCGGCAAGCCGGAGCTCCTGCCCCTGCCGCTGGCGGTCGCCGAGCAACTGACCTTCCCCGAGCCGGCCGCCGACCCCGACAGGGACGGTCCCCGGTCGCCGAAGAAGTCCGGCCGCACCCTGCGAGGCAGGCGCCGAGCCCGCTCCGCCTCCCGGACGTCACGCTTCGCCACCATGCCGGGGAACCTCGACTCCGTGTCGGCCCTGCCGCCCCCGATCTCCGTCCGCTCCGCCCCCAGCCCCCTGCGCCCCCTCCGCTACGAACTCCGCCGTGCCGCCGGAATCGGCACCGGCTTCCTGACCGGCGCTGCCGTGCTCCTCTCCTCGGCCGTCATCGCCGTACTCCTGGCGCGTGCGGGACACACGTCGCAGGCGCGGCTGCTCGCCGCGTGGCCCGTGGAGCTGCCGCTGCCGCCGGCGGCGCTCGGCGCGGGACTGCTCGGTGCGCTCGCCTTCGGGGACGAGTTCCGCCACCCCGCCCTGGCCGCGGACCGCGGCACCGTGCCCCGCAGGCTCGGGCTGCTCGGCGCCAAGCTTCTCGTCGCCGGGCTCACCGCGCTGATGCTGGCCTTCCTCACCGTGGGCTGCGACGCCGAAATGCTCTATCTCCTCTACGGCCGGGAGCTCGCGAGGGTTCCCGCGGAGTGGGCTTCGCTGAGCGCGAGTTGGCTCGCTCTCGTGGTCGGGTGCGCCTGGGCCGGCGTTCTCGCGGCCGGTGTCTTCCGGTCGACCACGGCCGGACTCGCGGCCGTGCTGGCCGTACCGGTCGCCGTGGTGCCCGTCGCGCAAAGGGCCGCCGAGCACGCATCCGTGCGGACCGCGGCCGGCTTCTCGTTGCGGTTGCGCGAGGTACTGCTCGTCCAGTGGCCCTTCGGTGGAGAGCGCTATCTGTTCGCCGCGCTGCGGGTGATCGCCCAACCCGTGGGCGGGGCAATGGCGTTGTCGCTGGCCGTACTGCTGGGCGGGTATGTGCTGGTGAACCTGCGGAGCAGAGTCCGCTGACGACTGTTGTGCACCCATCCTGTCCTGGCGTGTGCACAACTACCCGGAGAACGCCCGTTTCTTTCCGATAAGGCGTCAATTGCGACGGAGTGAGCGATCACCCTTTCGTGTGCTTTTCACCAAAGACCTCAAGGGAGTTGGAGGCGAAGCCGACAAAGGATCCGTGAGTACCCTTGCGCACACCATGATGACCGCCGCCCGCTCCGCCGACTCCGGTCTGGCCGGCCCGGGCGAACTCGACCGCTACCCCTACGCCGACGCTCCTGTGGCCGACCGTGTGGGAACCCCCGTCTGGGAGGGCGCGGACCCCGAGCTGGGCCGCGTGGGCCGGCGCACCGCGGGCAGCCGCGGACGCGGGCTGCACGGCCAACTCGTCCAGCAGCTGGGCCAGATGATCGTCTCGGGTGACCTCGGCGCAGACCGTCCGCTGGTGCCCGAGGAGATCGGCCAGCGCTTCGAGGTGTCCCGAACCGTCGTCCGTGAGTCGCTGCGCGTGCTGGAGGCCAAGGGCCTGGTCAGCGCCCGGCCGAACGTCGGCACGCGCGTGCGTCCCGTCAGCGACTGGAACCTGCTCGACCCGGACATCATCGAATGGCGGGCCTTCGGACCGCAGCGTGACGACCAGCGGCGCGAGCTGAGCGAGCTGCGCTGGACGATCGAGCCGCTCGCCGCCCGTCTCGCCGCGGGGCACGGGCGGGACGACGTCCAGCAGCGACTGGGCGACATGGTCGAGATCATGGGACACGCCATGGGCCAGGGCGACGCGCTCACGTACTCCCGGGCCGACACCGAGTTCCACTCGTTGCTCATCCAGGTCGCCGGCAACCGCATGCTGGAGCACCTCTCGGGGATCGTCTCGGCCGCCCTGCAGGTGTCCGGAGGTCCGGTCACGGGCTGCGACCGGCCGACCGAGGCGTCCCTCGCGCACCACGCCAGGATCGTCGACGCCCTGGCCGCGGCCGACGGCGGTGCGGCCGAGGCGGCCATGCGGCAGCTGCTCACCGTGCACCCCGAGGTGGAGCGCGTCGTGCCGGCGCCGCGCGAGCACTGACGGCCCGCCGCGGGAAGCGCGACCGGGGATGTCGTTCCCCCTTTCCGCCCTCCTCGGCCGGCTCCCCGCCCTCGGTGATCGGACCCCGCAGAACCCCGCTCAGGGGCCGCGGGGTCCGACGGTGTGACACGGACCGGGGTGGATCGCGGCAACCTGGGTACGTACTACGGGTGACCACCTCTGCCCGTGTCTGGCCGCTTTTGAGCGCTTACGCGGTGTGACTCGGGCCACGAAGATTGGGCGTAACGCTTGTGGAAACAACGCGATGACCTAAGAGGTGACAGCCGAGGAGGGAATACGGACGCCGTTCAAGGCGCTGTGCATCTTCCCGGCCCCCCGCCCGCACCGTCGGTCCACCCCCAAGGCCGGTGGTCGGCTCCTGTCCGCCGTGGACGGGGCCGGAAGCCGTTTTCCAACGTTCCGAGAGGTTGTTCGTGTCGGCCAGCACATCCCGTACGCTCCCGCCGGAGATCGCCGAGTCCGTCTCTGTCATGGCGCTCATTGAGCGGGGAAAGGCTGAGGGGCAGATCGCCGGCGACGATGTGCGTCGGGCCTTCGAAGCTGACCAGATTCCGGCCACTCAGTGGAAGAACGTACTGCGCAGCCTCAACCAGATCCTCGAGGAAGAGGGTGTGACGCTGATGGTCAGTGCCGCGGAGCCCAAGCGCACACGAAAGAGCGTCGCAGCGAAGAGTCCGGCCAAGCGCACCGCCACCAAGACGGTCGCGGCGAAGACGGTGACCACGAGGAAGGCCACCGCCACCACGGCTGCCCCGGCCGCACCCGCTGTGGACGACCCGGCAGAGGAAGCCGCCCCCGCCAAGAAGGCGGCTGCCAAGAAGGCCGTGCCCGCCAAGAAGGCGGCGGCCGTGAAGAAGACCGTGGCCACCAAGAAGACGGCGGCCGCGAAGAAGACCACCGCCAAGAAGGACGACGCCGAGCTCATCGAGGACGAGGTCCTCGAGGACGCCCCCAAGGGCGGCGACGAGCCCGAGGGCGCCGAGAGCGCCGGCTTCGTGCTCTCCGACGAGGACGAGGACGACGCGCCCGCCCAGCAGGTCGCGGCCGCCGGTGCCACCGCAGACCCGGTCAAGGACTACCTCAAGCAGATCGGCAAGGTCCCGCTGCTCAACGCCGAGCAGGAGGTCGAGCTCGCCAAGCGCATCGAGGCCGGTCTGTTCGCCGAGGACAAGCTGGCCAACGCCGACAAGCTGGCCCCGAAGCTCAAGCGCGAGCTGGAGATCATCGCCGAGGACGGCCGCCGCGCCAAGAACCACCTCCTGGAGGCCAACCTCCGCCTCGTGGTCTCCCTGGCCAAGCGCTACACCGGCCGCGGCATGCTCTTCCTGGACCTCATCCAGGAGGGCAACCTCGGTCTGATCCGCGCGGTCGAGAAGTTCGACTACACCAAGGGCTACAAGTTCTCCACGTACGCCACCTGGTGGATCCGTCAGGCGATCACCCGCGCCATGGCCGACCAGGCCCGCACCATCCGTATCCCGGTGCACATGGTCGAGGTCATCAACAAGCTCGCGCGCGTGCAGCGCCAGATGCTCCAGGACCTGGGCCGCGAGCCCACCCCGGAGGAGCTGGCCAAGGAACTCGACATGACCCCGGAGAAGGTCATCGAGGTCCAGAAGTACGGCCGCGAGCCCATCTCGCTGCACACCCCGCTCGGTGAGGACGGTGACAGCGAGTTCGGTGACCTCATCGAGGACTCCGAGGCCGTCGTCCCGGCCGACGCCGTCAGCTTCACGCTCCTCCAGGAGCAGCTGCACTCGGTCCTCGACACCCTGTCCGAGCGCGAGGCGGGCGTCGTCTCGATGCGCTTCGGTCTCACCGACGGTCAGCCGAAGACCCTCGACGAGATCGGCAAGGTGTACGGCGTGACGCGCGAGCGCATCCGCCAGATCGAGTCCAAGACCATGTCGAAGCTGCGCCACCCGTCGCGCTCGCAGGTCCTGCGCGACTACCTCGACTAGACCGGATCGGTCGCACGACCCAGCTCGTGTCCGTCCGGCGCCCGAGGCCCGGTCTCCCCTCGGGGAGCCGGGCCTTCGACATGAGCGGGGGCCTTCGGCGTGGGCGCGCGGTCGCGAGGTGTCGCGCACTGGATCACTCTGGGTGTTCATCGATCACTTCGGAGTGAGGAGTGTGCATGCGTCGTCGCTTTGTCCGGGCACTGGCCCGGCCATTGGCACTGGCGGCCACCGCGGTGGCCATACCGCTGCTGTCCGCCGCCCCCGCGGCCTCCGACGTCGTCCTGGGCGGATACCCCGTCGAAGCCGCCCAGAACCCGTGGACGGTCGCGCTGTCCAGCCGTGACCGGTTCGGACGCATGAGGTCGGGACAGTTCTGCGGCGGTGTCGTGGTGGACCCCACGACGGTGCTCACGGCGGCCCACTGCATGGCCGAGGACGTCCTGGGGGCGCCGCCGGACCGGGCCCGCGATCTGAAGGTCATCACGGGCCGTACGGATCTCTACACGGACGAGGGGCGGGAGATCGCCGTCCGGGAGACCTGGGTCAACCCGGCCTACGACAGCGGCACCAACGCCGGCGACTTCGCCGTGCTCACCCTCGCCGAGCCCCTGCCCAGGACTTCGGCCATCGGTCTGGCCGGACCGGGCGACGCGGCGTACCGGCCCGGGACGGAGGCCGTGATCACCGGCTGGGGCGACACGACGGGGTTCGGCGCGTATCCGCGCCGGCTGCGGGCCGCCCATGTCCATGTGCTGGCCGACGCGCTCTGTGAGCGGGCGTACCCGGGCTCGGCCGACGGCAAGTACCTCTCGGCGAGCATGGTGTGCGCCGGGGACGAGCGTGGCGGGCGGGACGCCTGCCAGGGGGACAGCGGCGGGCCGCTGATCGCACAGGGCCGACTGATCGGGCTCGTGTCGTGGGGCAGCGGCTGCGGGAGGCCGGAGAGTCCGGGGGTCTACACCCGCGTCTCCGAGATCGTCCGGACGCTGGGCCGGGGCAGGACCCCGCAAGGGGCCGGAAAGACCCCCTGACGACGCCTGTGTCGGTTCTCCTGGCCTCCGTGGGCGGCGCGGCGCCGCCCGGGAAGCCCGTCGGCGGACCAGGAAGCCATGAGAGCGGGCGGCGGCCCCTGTTTCCAGGGACCGCCGCCCGCCTGCCGGCCTGTGCCGATGGTGGCTCGTCGTGGACGCGTCGGATCAGCGCTCTTCTTCGGAGGCGGATGCGGGAACGGTCGTCAGCCGCTCCGTCTCGTCCTGTATTTCAGCGGCGATCTTCTTGAGTTCCGGCTCGAACTTGCGGCCGTGGTGGGCGCAGAAGAGCAGTTCTCCGCCGCTGAGCAGGACCACGCGCACGTACGCCTGGGCGCCGCAGCGGTCGCAGCGGTCAGCGGCCGTCAGCGGGCTCGCGGGGGTCAGAACAGTAGTCACGTCGCCTCTTCTCTAGCTCGACGAGCTGTCGTACCAGGGTCAACATCCAACCAGCCCCAAAACGTTCCCGCTCGTGGCTTCTCCTCGAAAAAAATCTTCGAGGCGGCCGTCTGCTGCCGGTTTGGCGGCGAATGTGCCGTATTGCGTCTCGGTGGTGCTTACGGTTTCGCGCTGTCGGTCATGGTCTCGATCCTCCCCGGCTGGATTGCCGGTTTGTTCATGAGGACGTGCCCGGAGCCTAAATGGTTCATGCCTCGAAGGGAACGTGATATGTACTTCACTCCAACGAGGGATCGAACACGCATACGACCCTGGACTAGTCTGAGTTCAGACGAGGGTGGCGTGACAACGGCTCTACCAGGCCTCGGTACCCTCTTGGCGGCGAACGAAGCCGTGCCCTTACCCAGAAGGGCCCCACCTGAAATTCAGCGAGGAGCGAACCGCGTGACCGCCGAAACGTCCGTGCCGTCCACTGCGCTGCTGGCAGGAGCAGACCGGGACGGTTCCAACTACACCGCGCGGCACCTGCTCGTCCTCGAGGGCCTCGAGGCCGTGCGGAAGCGCCCGGGCATGTACATCGGATCCACCGACAGCCGTGGTCTGATGCACTGCCTGTGGGAGATCATCGACAACTCCGTGGACGAAGCCCTCGGGGGCTACTGCGACCACATCGAGGTGATCCTCCACGACGACGCCTCGGTCGAGGTGCGCGACAACGGCCGGGGCATCCCCGTCGACGTCGAGCCCAAGACCGGCCTCTCCGGCGTCGAGGTCGTGATGACCAAGCTGCACGCCGGCGGCAAGTTCGGCGGCGGCTCCTACGCCGCCTCCGGCGGTCTGCACGGCGTCGGCGCCTCCGTCGTCAACGCCCTCTCGGCGCGCCTCGACGTGGAGGTGGACCGCAGCGGACACACGCACGCGATCAGCTTCCGGCGCGGTGTGCCGGGCGCCTTCGCCGCGGATGGTCCCGAAGCGAAGTTCGAGGCCCAGGGCGGTCTGCGCAAGGCCAAGAAGATCGCCAGGGCCCGTACCGGCACGCGCGTGCGGTACTGGGCCGACCGCCAGATCTTCCTCAAGGACGCCAAGCTCTCCCTGGAGAACCTCCACCAGCGCGCCCGGCAGACCGCGTTCCTGGTGCCCGGCCTGACCATCGTCGTCCGCGACGAGTACGGCCTCGGCGAGGGCGGCAGCAAGGGCGAGGAGTCCTTCCGCTTCGACGGCGGCATCAGTGAGTTCTGCGAGTACCTGGCCACGGACAGGGCCGTCTGCGACGTCCTCCGCTTCACCGGGCAGGGCACCTTCAGGGAGACCGTCCCGGTCCTGGACGAGCACGGGCAGATGACCCCCACGCAGGTCACCCGCGAGCTCGAGGTGGATGTCGCGATGCGATGGGGCACGGGGTACGACACGACCCTGAAGTCCTTCGTGAACATCATCGCCACCCCCAAGGGCGGCACGCACGTCGCAGGCTTCGAGACGGCCGTCACCAGCACCATGAACGAGGTCCTGCGCGCCAAGAAGATGCTGCGCGTCGCCGAGGACGACATCGTCAAGGACGACGCCCTGGAGGGCCTGACCGCGGTCGTCACCGTCCGCCTCGCCGAGCCCCAGTTCGAGGGCCAGACCAAGGAGGTCCTCGGCACCTCGGCGGCCCGGCGCATCGTGAACACCGTGATCTCCAAGGAGCTCAAGGCGTTCCTGACCTCCACCAAGCGCGACGCGGCGGCCCAGGCCCGCGTCGTCATGGAGAAGGCGGTCGCCGCCGCCCGGACCCGCATCGCGGCCCGTCAGCACAAGGACGCACAGCGCCGCAAGACAGCCCTGGAATCCTCCTCGCTGCCCGCCAAGCTCGCCGACTGCCGCAGCGACGACGTCGACCGCAGCGAGCTGTTCATCGTCGAGGGAGACTCCGCGCTCGGCACCGCCAAGCTGGCCCGGAACTCCGAGTTCCAGGCGCTGCTGCCGATCCGGGGCAAGATCCTCAACGTCCAGAAGTCGTCCGTGACCGACATGCTCAAGAACGCCGAGTGCGGCGCGATCATCCAGGTCATAGGGGCCGGCTCCGGGCGCACCTTCGACATCGACGCCGCCCGCTACGGCAAGATCATCATGATGACCGACGCCGATGTGGACGGCTCCCACATCCGGACCCTGCTGCTGACGCTGTTCCACCGCTACATGCGGCCCATGGTCGAGGCCGGCCGGGTGTTCGCCGCGGTGCCGCCGCTGCACCGCATCGAGCTGGTCCAGCCCAAGCGGGGCCAGGACAAGTACGTGTACACCTATTCGGACCGCGAGCTGCGCGACAAGCTCATGGAGTTCCAGAGCAAGGGCGTCCGCTACAAGGACTCCATCCAGCGCTACAAGGGTCTCGGTGAGATGGACGCCGACCAGCTGGCCGAGACGACGATGGACCCTCGCCACCGCACCCTGCGCCGCATCAACCTCTCCGACCTGGAGGCTGCCGAGCAGGTGTTCGATCTGCTCATGGGTAATGACGTCGCGCCGCGCAAGGAGTTCATCTCCAGCTCGGCGGCGACCCTCGACCGGTCACGCATCGACGCGTAGCCGCCGGGTCCGCCCCGGGCGTGCACCGGGAGCGGGCTTTGGGCTGGCCACGGTGGACGCCGGGGCGTCGGCCCGCTGGACGATCGGCACGACGGGGGTTGGATTCCCGGGGGGAATCAACCCCCGTCGGCCTACGGTCCGGCACCGGCCCGCTCGCGTTGCTCTCGCGCCGGGCCCTCCACCCGGGGGTGGAGTTTCACGGCTGCAGGGATCCACCCCTGATCCACCCTGGCTCCGATCCGCCGACCTGCGCGAATCCGTAGCGTCGAAGGCGTCGGCAGTGCTCGCTGCCGGCATCCCTTCTCGCTCACGGAGGCCGTGATGTCCGGGCTGATCGACGCGCTGGTGATCGTGGCCGTGGCCGCGCTGGTGATCGTGCGCCAGTTCCGCGCAAGCCGTGTCGACACGGACCGGCGATGGTGGCTCCTCCCCGCGATCCTGGCCGTCGTAGCCCTGCGCGAGCCCCACCTGCTCGACGCCCGCCACGTCCTCGCGTCGGCCCTGATCCTGGGCGCCGAACTGATGGTCGGCCTGGCCACGGGAGCCGGCTGGGCGTGGACCACCCGCATCTGGGTGGAAGCCGGCGGCGCGGTGTGGAGCAAGAGCACCCGGGCCAGCGTGGGCGTCTGGATCCTCGGCATAGGCCTGCGCGTGGCACTGTTCGCCCTGGGCACGCGGTTCGGGGTCCACCAGGACGGCTCGGCCCTGCTGCTGGCGCTGGCGAGCACTCTGCTGGTCCGCTCAGGAATTCTGATCTGGCGCGCGCAGCGTCTGGACCGGAGCCCTGTGCACAGCACGGCGTACGGTGAGCAGACGGTCCGGACCACGTGGAAGGAGCACGTGTGACGGAGAACGCCTGGACGCGCTGGCCCTCTCGTGAGGCGCTGAGCCGGCAGGGGACGACGACTCCCCGGCGCCTGCTCGCGTGGGTGGTGCGGCTGATGCTCCTCGGCATCCTCCTGTGGGGCGCCTTCCACGGCAGCCGCGTGCACGGCTGGGTCGCCGTGGCCGGAGCCGTGGGAGTCCTCGTGACCGGCGGGCTGGCCTGGTGTTTCTGGCGGACCACGCTCCAGCACCGGTTCTGGCCGTCGTTGGCCGTGGTCCTGCTCCTGCTGGGGCTCGCCGTCGCGGCCCAGGCCGTGGGATTCCGGGAACCCGCCCTCGTCGTGTGGTGCGGTTGCTGTATCGCGGTGCTGGAGCGGATGCCCCTGGCGGTGGCACTGCCCGTCGCCTCGGTCGCGCTCGCCTCGTACGCGGCGGTCAACGACGACGTATGGCTGACCACGGCCGCGACGGTCGGCGGGATGGCCCTCGCGGGATACACACTGCGCCTGGACGCCGAGGCCCGCGGCAACGCCCAGCGGCTGCTCGCTCAGGAGCGCGCCGCGCGGGCCGCGGAGGCGGAGTCGGCCGCTCTCGCCGAGCGGGCCCGGATCGCCCGGGAGATCCATGATGTGCTGGCCCACAGCCTCTCGGCGCAACTGGTGCATCTGGAAGCCGCCCGGCTGCTGATCGAGAGAGGCGCGGAGCGTGAGCAGATACTCGAACGGGTGGTGGCGGCCCGGGGGATGGCCCGCGACGGCCTCGACGAGACCCGGCACGCGCTGTCCGCGCTGCGCGGCGATCTGACGCCGATCGAGGACTTCCTGACCGACCTCGTCCGGGCGGCCGACGGTGCCGAGGTCACCGTTGCGGGTGACCGCAGAGCACTGCCGGCCGAGGCGTCGCAGGCCGTGCGCAGGGTCGCCCAGGAGGCCCTGACCAACGTCCGGAAGCATGCTCCGGGCGCCAAGGTGAGCGTGCGGCTGGAGTACGAACCCCATGAAGTGGTCCTGGACGTGCGGGACTCGGGAGGCTCGCCGGGTGAACTCGCCCAGGCCGGCGGCGGGTACGGTCTGCTGGGGATGCGCGAGCGCGCCGAGCTGCTGGGCGGGTCGCTGGAGGCCGGACCGGACGAGGAAGGGTTCGTGGTGACGCTGAGGGTGCCGGTATGACGGAGACGGCGGAGCGGAAGCCGGCCAGGGTGGTGGTCGCGGACGATCAGACCGTCGTCCGGGAGGGCATCGTGATGCTGCTCGGGCTGCTGCCCGGGGTCGAGGTGGTGGGGGCCGCGGGGGACGGGGACGCGGCCGTGCGGCTCGTCGCCGAACTCGCCCCGGACGTGGTGCTGATGGATCTGCGGATGCCACGCTGCGACGGCGTGGAGGCGACCCGGCGGATCCGGGCCGAGCATCCCGGGACGCAGGTCGTGGTGCTCACGACGTACGCGGACGACGAGTCCCTGTTCCCGGCACTGCAGGCCGGGGCGCGGGGATATCTCACCAAGGACGCCGGCGGGGACGAGATCGTGCGGGCCGTGCACAGTGTGCTGTCCGGGGACGCGGGGCTGTCGCCGAGCGTGCAGCGGCGGCTGCTGGAGCGGCTGTCCGCACCCGAGCCGGAACCGGTCGCGCCCGCCGTTGCGCCGGACGGGCTCACCACACGGGAGACGGAGGTGCTGACACTGATCGCCGAGGGACTCGGCAACCAGGAGATCGCCCGTCGACTCCAGGTGTCCACGGCGACGGTGAAGACCCACATCAACAACCTGTTCACCAAGACAGGGCTCAAGGACCGTGCGCAGGCGGTGCGTTACGCGTACGCAAAGGGGCTGGTCCGGCCACCGACGGCATGAGTGGTCTTTCGTCACCTGATGGGGTGAAGCAGGCGGGGAAGGAGAACCGGGGGTCTTCGCGTTCTGTCCATCCTTGGGCATGCAGTCAAGCAATGGCCGTGCCCGCGGCGGCGGGGACGGTTCTGAGAGATCCGGCGAGCACCATCACGGCCGGGGCCCGCAGTTCGTCGAGGCGCCGGGCGAGGTGCGCTACGAGGACCCCTGGTACGACGAGCTCGCGTCGGGCTGGGGCGAACAGGGCACGACGGCCCCGGCGGGCTCGCACGGGGCCGAGGTGCCGACGGCCCGCAGGCAGCGGGAGGACGGGGCCGTGGCGGCGGCGCAGGTCTATCTCGAGGTGCAGCGCAGTGCCGCCTTCCAGGAAGTACGCAGCCGCTACCGGCGGTTCGTGGGCCCGGCGTGCGCGGGGTTCCTCCTCTGGTACGTGGGCTATGTCGTGACCGCGACGGCCGCGCCGGGGTTCATGGCCAGGCCGGTGGTGGGCGCCGTGAACGTGGCGCTGATCGCGGGGCTCGGTCAGTTCCTCACGACGTTCCTGCTCACCTGGGCCTATGCGCGGCACGCGCGGCTGCGCCGGGACCGTGCGGCGCTCGAACTGCGCTGGGACACACAGGAACTGACGCGCGGGGCGAGGAGTGGTGCGTCGTGACCGGACACCATCAGACACTGGCGTTGGCGCTGTTCAGCGCCTTCGTCGCGGTCACCCTGGGGATCACGACCTGGGTGAGCCGCAACCGGCAGGGGTCGGAGGAGGAGTTCTACGCGGGAGGACGGTTGTTCTCCCCGATGGAGAATGGTTTTGCCATCGCGGGCGACTACATGTCGGCTGCCTCCTTCCTCGGTGTCGCGGGGCTCATCGCGCTCTTCGGCTACGACGGACTGCTGTACGTGGTCGGGTTTCTCGTGGCCTGGCTGGTGGTGCTGTTCCTGGTCGCCGAACTGGTGCGCAACTGCGGACGGTTCACGCTCGCCGATGTCGTCGCGGCCCGGATGAGCGAGCGGCCGGTGCGGATCGCGGCGGGAACCTCCTCGGTCACCGTGTCCGTTCTCTATCTGGTGGCGCAGATGGTGGGCGCGGGCAGCCTGGTCGCGCTGCTGCTGGGGAACACCGGTGAGGCGGCCCAGGCGTGGGCCGTCATCGGGGTCGGGGCGCTCATGGTGATCTATGTGTCGTTGGGAGGAATGCGGGCCACCACATGGATTCAGATCGTGAAGGCGGTGCTCCTGCTCTGCGGCACGATCGCGCTCACGGTGCTCGTGCTGGTGCGATTCCACGGGGACTTCGACCGACTGCTGCTCACGGCGGCCGAGCGCAGCGGTCACGGCGCCGCGTTCCTCGCGCCCGGGCTGAAGTACGGCGGGGACTGGACCGCCCGCCTCGACTTCATCAGCCTCGGGCTGGCGCTGGTGCTGGGGACGGCGGGGCTGCCGCACATCCTGTCGCGTTTCTACACGGTGCCGACCGCGCGGGCCGCCCGGCGGTCCACGGTCTGGGCGATCGGGCTCATCGGCGGCTTCTATCTGATGACGATCGTCCTCGGGTTCGGGGCGGCGGCGATCCTCGGACCGGAGACGGTGCGCGGTTCGAACGTGTCAGGGAACACCGCGGTTCCGCTCCTGGCGCTCGACCTGGGCGGCGGAGCCGACTCGACGGGCGGCACGGTTCTGTTCGCGTTCGTGGCGGCGATCGCGTTCGCGACGATTCTCGCCGTGGTCGCCGGGATCACGCTGGCCTCCTCGGCGTCGGTGGCGCACGACCTGTACGCCTCGTTGCGCCCCAGCGGGGCGAAGGCCCGCAGCGAGGTGGCGGTGGCGCGGATCGCCGCCGTCGGCATCGGTGTGATCGCGATCGCCCTGGGGCTGCTGGCCCGTGATCTCAACGTCGCCTTCCTGGTGGGGCTGGCGTTCGCAGTCGCGGCGTCCGCGAATCTTCCGGTACTGCTGTACTCCCTGTTCTGGCGCGGTTTCACCACGCGGGGCGCGGTGTGGGCGGTGTACGGCGGACTGGTGCCGGCGCTGGTGCTGGTGGTGCTCTCACCGGTGGTGTCGGGCAGCCCCGAGTCGCTCTTCCCCGGCGTCGACTTCCAGTACTTCCCGCTCCAGAACCCCGGAGTGGTGTCGATCCCGCTGGGCTTCCTCGCGGGCTGGCTCGGCACGGTCACCTCGGCCGAGATCGCGGACGAGGCCAAGCACGCGGAGACCGAGGTCCGGTCGCTGACGGGGGCGGGCGCCGTCTGACCCGGGGCGGCTCCGGAGCGCTACGGCGCCACCCAGGCGTAGCGGTGTTCCGGGCGGCCGGTGTCGCCGTACTTGAGGGACAGGCGCAGACGGCCGGCCTGTTCCAGGTGGCGGAGGTAGCGCTGGGCGGTGGAGCGGCTCAGGCCCGTCTCGGCGGCCACCTCGTGGGCCGAGAGCGGGTGGTCGGCGCGGTGCAGGACGGTGCAGATCAGGTCCGTCGTCGGTTCCGAGTGGCCGGTCGGCAGGCCGGGGGAGGACAGGACCGGGGTGGTGCGCAGGGCGCCGAAGATCCGGTCGACCTGTTCCTGGCCGGCGACGCCCCGGCCGCCGACCCGGTCCACCGTGCGGCGCAGCGCGGCGTAGGAGTCGAGACGGGTGCGCAGAGCGGCGAAGGTGAACGGTTTCACCAGGTAGTGCAGGGCACCCAGGCGCATGGCGGTCTGCACGGTGGTGACGTCGCCGGCTGCCGTGATCATGATGACGTCGGTGCCATGGCCCTGTTCCCGCATCCGGTGCACCAGCTCCAGGCCCGTCCCGTCGGGGAGGTAGTGGTCGAGCAGGACCAGGTCGATGCTTCCGCGCTGCACGGTGGCCAGCGCCTGGGCGGCACTGTGCGCGCGGGCGGCCACCCGGAAGCCGGGAACCTTTCCCACGTACTTGGCGTTTATCTCGGCGACGCGGAAGTCGTCGTCCACGACCAGGACGTCAATCATCGGGCCTCTTTCCCTCAAGGCCTGGTGGGCGTTAAGCCCATGTTTCGGCTCCGCTGTTGTAGCGCGCGCAAAAAGAGCACAACAGCCTCTTGCAAGCAAAAGAAGCGCATGCGCCCACAAGGCTGATGCGGTGTCCCGGCTCACATCTACCGTCCCCGGCCATGAGCGCACACACCAGCCCCGCCATCGAGCTGCGGGGCGCGAGCAAGGTCTTCAGGACCCCCTCGGGAGGCCTGCACACGGCCGTCCGGGACCTCGACCTCACCGTCGGGCGCGGTGAGTTCGTGGCCGTCGTCGGCCCCACCGGCTGCGGCAAGTCGACCACGTTGACCCTGGTCAGCGGCCTGGAGGAGCCGACGCGGGGCGAGGTGCTGGTCGCCGGGCAGCCGGTGCGCGGGGTCGGCGACAAGGTCGGCTTCGTCTTCCAGCAGGATGCCACCTTCCCCTGGCGCACGGTCCTGTCCAACGTCATGGCGGGCCCCCGCTTCCGTGGCGTGCCCAAGGCGGAGGCCAGGGAGAAGGCCCGCGACTGGCTGGCCCGGGTCGGGCTCGCCGCCTTCGAGGACCGCTACCCGCACCAGCTCTCCGGCGGTCAGCGCAAGCGCGTCGCCCTCGCCGCCACCTTCGTCAACGACCCCGAGATCCTGCTCATGGACGAGCCGTTCTCGGCACTCGACGTGCAGACGCGGGCGCTGATGTCGGACGAGCTCCTGGAGCTGTGGGAGGGCACGGGCGCCTCGGTCGTCTTCGTCACCCACGACCTGGAGGAGTCCATCGCGCTGGCCGACAAGGTCGTGGTCATGACCGCGGGGCCGGCCACCGTGAAGCAGGTCTTCGACATCGATCTGCCGCGCCCGCGCAAGGTGGAGTCGGTGCGTCTGGAGCCGCGGTTCATCGAGATCTACCGCGAGATCTGGGAGTCCCTCGGCGAAGAGGTCCGCATCACCCGCGAAAGAGGTGCCGCCCATGTCGCCTGACGTCCTCAGCAGCCCCGTCGCGGACACGGTCAAGGCGCCGGATCGCGCCCACTCACGCGCGCGGGCCGCCCGCCGGCGCAAGATCGTCGTCGGGACCTCCCGGATCCTTCTCCTGGTGCTCGTCCTCGCCCTGTGGGAGGCGCTCTCCCGGGCCGAGGCCATCGATCCGTTCAACTTCTCGATGCCCTCCAAGATCTGGGACCAGATCTGGACCTGGGTCACCCACGGGACCGCGCTCGGCTCCCTCGGCGAACAGATCTGGTACACGCTCTACGAGGCACTGCTCGGCTGGGTCATCGGTGTGATCGCCGGTGTCGTGTGCGGTATCGCGCTCGGGCGGATCACCTTCCTCGCCGATGTTCTTGGTCCATACATCAAGGTGCTCAACTCGATCCCCCGTATCGTCCTTGCGCCGATCTTCGTCATCTGGTTCGGTCTCGGCCCCGCCTCCAAGGTCGCCTCGGCCGTCGTCCTGGTGTTCTTCCCCGTCTTCTTCAACGCCTTCCAGGGCGCTCGCGAGGTCGACCGCAACCTGGTCGCCAACGCCCGTATCCTCGGGGCGAGCGACCGCAGGGTGACGCTTCAGGTCGTCATCCCCTCCGCCACCTCCTGGATCTTCACCAGCCTGCACGTCAGCTTCGGTTTCGCCCTCATCGGCGCGATCGTCGGCGAGTACATCGGCGCCACCAAGGGCATCGGCCTGCTCGTCGCACAGTCCCAGGGCACGTTCAACGCGGCCGGTGTGTACGCGGCGATGGTCATCCTCGCCGTCGTGGCACTCGTCGCCGAGGGAGTGCTCACCTTCGCCGAGCGGCGCATCTTCCGGTGGAAGCCGTCGGGCTCCGACAGCTGACGCTCGCCGAACGGCCCTCTGCCGCTTCGTTGAACGATCCTCGCCGATCCCGGCCGTTTCACCCCGCACCACCACCCCTCTCACAAGGACGTGAACCCGTCATGCGCTTCTCCGCCAGACATGCCGCCCTGGCCGCCGCCGGCCTGCTCGCCCTCTCCTCCCTCACCGCCTGTGCCAACGACGCGGCGAGCACCGCCTCCACCGGCTCCGGCGGGGACGGCAAGGGGACGAAGGTCAAGATCATGGTCGGCGGCCTGGACAAGGTCATCTACCTGCCCGCGATGCTCACCCAGCGCCTCGGCTACTTCGACGCCGAGGGCCTCGACGTCGAGCTGCTGAGCGAGCCGGCCGGTGTGCAGGCCGAGACCGCGCTCGTCTCCGGCCAGGTCCAGGGCGCCGTCGGCTTCTACGACCACACGCTCGACCTCCAGGTGAAGGGCAAGGACGTCGAGTCCGTCGTGCAGTTCTCGCAGGCGCCCGGCGAGGTGGAGATCGTCTCCACCAAGGCGGAGGGCAAGATCACCTCGCCCGAGGACTTCAAGGGCAAGAAGCTCGGCGTGACCGGCCTCGGCTCCTCGACCGACTTCCTCACCAAGTACCTTGCCGTCAAGAACGGTGTGAAGGTCAGCGAGTTCACCCCGGTCGCGGTGGGCGCGGGTCCCACGTTCATCTCGGCGCTGGAGCAGGGCGCCATCGACGCGGGCATGACGACCGACCCGACCGTCGCGAACATCCTGGACAAGAAGGTCGGCAAGGTTCTCATCGACATGAGGACGCCGCAGGGATCCATGGAGGCGCTGGGCGGCCCGTACCCGTCGTCAAGCCTGTACATGCAGACGGACTGGGTCAACAGTCACAAGGACACCGTCCAGAAGTTGGCCAATGCATTCGTCAAGACGCTCAAGTGGATGTCCACCCACAGCGCCAGCGAGATCGCCGACAAGATGCCGGCCGACTACTCGCAGGGCAACAAGACGCTGTACGCGGTGGCCATCAAGAGCACGCTGCCGATGTTCACCAAGGACGGCGTGATGCCCGAGGAGGGCCCCGAGACCGTGGAGAAGGTGCTCAAGGCGTTCAACCCCGCCATCCAGAACGCCGACGTCGACCTGAGCAAGACCTACACCACGGAGTTCGTCGAGAAGGCGGCCGGCTGACGGCCCCGCCCCGCCGTGCCCTCAGGCGCGGGTCGCCCACACGTAACGGTGTTCCGGGCGGCCCGCGTCGCCGTATTTCAGGGTCAGCCGGGCCCGTCCCGTGCGTTCCAGGAGCTTCAGATAGCGCTGGGCGGTCTGGCGGCTCACCCCGGTCCGGTCGGCGATCTCCTGGGCCGACAGCGGCCCCTCGGCGTTCATCAGGGACTGGCGGACCAGCTCGGCGGTGGTGGGGGAGTGCCCCTTGGGCAGCCCGGGCTCCGAGGGGGCGGACAGCGCGCCGAAGATGCGGTCGACGTCGGCCTGTTCGGCCTCCCCGCCGCCGTCGAGCGTGCGGCGCAGATCGGCGTACGCCTCCAGCTTGGCGCGCAGGCCCGCGAAGTTGAACGGCTTCACCAGGTACTGGAGGGCGCCCTGACGCATCGCCGCCTGCACGGTCGAGACGTCCCGTGCCGCCGTCACCATGATCACATCGGTCTGGTGGCCGCGCCGCCGCATCTCCTGGACGACCTCCAGGCCCGTCTCGTCGGGCAGGTAGTGGTCCAGCAGAATCAGGTCCAGGCGCGGATGCAGCTCCAGCTGGCGCAGCGCCTCGGCCGCGCTGTGGGCCTCGCCGGCGACGCGGAAGCCGGGCACCTTCTCGACGTAGGCCGCGTTGACCTGGGCGACCCTGGTGTCGTCGTCCACGACCAGGACCTCGATCATCGCGACTCCTCCTCGCGCGTGCTGTTCACCGATGCGGTCAGCGCGGGTTCCAGGTCGGGTCCGGCCAGCGCCTCGGGAAGGACGACGGTGAACTCGGCGCCCCCGCCGACCGCCTCGCCGACCGTGGCGCTGCCCCCCTGCCGCTCCGCGAGCCTGCGGACCAGCGAGAGTCCGATGCCGCGTTTCCCGTGCGCGGGCGGCTTCTTCGTGGACCAGCCCTCGGTGAAGACCAGCTCGCGCTGCTCGGGCGGGATGCCGGGTCCTGTGTCCCGTATGCGCAGGACGGCGGTACGGCCCTCCGCGCGCAGTTCGACCTCCACGCGTGCGTGCGGGGTGCCGGCGACGGCGTCGAGCGCGTTGTCCACGAGGTTGCCGACGACCGTGACCAGCCCGCGCGGGTCGACGAGCCGGTCCGGCAGCCGGGTGCCGTCGGAGACCCACAGGGCGACCCCGCGCTCGGCCGCGACGGTCGCCTTGCCGACCAGCAGCGCTGCGAGCAACGGGTCCTCGATCTTCTCGGTCACCTGCTCCGAGGTGACGCGGTGGTCGCCGACCACCTCTCCGACGAAGTCCACGGCGTCGTCGTACATCTCCAGTTCGAGCAGACCGAGGAGGGTGTGCATACGGTTGGCGTGCTCGTGGTCCTGGGCGCGCAGCGCGTCGATCAGCCCGCGCGTGGAGTCGAGCTCGCGGCCGAGCTGCTCCAGTTCGGTGCGGTCGCGCAGCGTCGCCACGGCGCCGTCGTCGTCGGTGGGCATCCGGTTGACGACCAGGACCCGCTGTCCGCGGACGGCGATCAGGTCGGTGCCGGTCACCCGGCCGGCCAGGACGTCGGCCGTACGTCCCTCGCCGAGCGCTTCGTCGGGGGAGCGGCCCACTGCCTCGTCGCCGATGCCCAGGAGCCGTTGCGCCTCGTCGTTGAGCAGCCGGACCCGACCGCTCCGGTCCAGCGCGACGACGCCCTCGCGGATGCCGTGCAGCATCGCCTCACGCTCCGCGAGCAGGGCCGAGATATCGGAGAAGGCCAGGTCACGGGTCTGCCGCTGGACCCGGCGGGAGATCAGCCAGGCGGCCAGCGCGCCCACGGCGAGCGCACCGCCGGCGTAGGCGAACAGGCCCGGGATCGCATGGATCAGACGGGCGCGCACGCTGTCGTACTCGATACCGACCGAGACCGCCCCGATGATGTCGCCGGCGCTGTCGCGCAGGGGCACCTTGCCGCGGGCCGAACGGCCCAGGGTGCCGCTGTCGATCTCCATCACGTCCTGGCCGGCCAGCGCCTTCTGCGGATCTGTCGACACATGGCCGCCGACCTCGTCGGGGTCGGTGTGCGACCAGCGGGTGCCGTTCAGGTCCATCACGACGACGTACTCGGCGCCGCTGGCCTTGCGGATCCGTTCCGCCTCGCGCTGCACCGGGCCGTCGACCGTGGGCGGGGTCCGTCGCAGGTCCTCGGCGATCTGGGGGACCGCCGCCGTGGTCTGGGCGATGGCGAGGGCGCGGCGCATCGCCTGGTCGTCCAGCTGGTTGCTGAGCGGGGCGAGGAACAGACCGGTCGCGAGCACCACGACTCCCGCGGCGATCGCCAGCTGCATCAGCAGCACCTGCGAGAACACGCGCCGGGGCATGCCGAGGCGCAGGCGACGGGCGGGGGGAGAGGGGCTCATACCCAAGACGGTACGTGGGCGGGGCGGTGGAGCCGTAGGGGTGTGTGGTGTGGATCTCTTGACCGGCTCAAGAGGAAACGGTTCGGAGGGGCCCCGCGCGGGGCTCGGGATCCACCATGGACACGGCTGCGTCAGCCAACCGCCGCGACCGCCAGTTCGCGCACCGCCACCACGTCCATCCGCGCGGGTGAACCGAGGACCGACACCCCACAGCTCTCCTGGCGGGGCGGCCGGGACGCACCCTGGGCCACCACGACCCGCCAGTGGCGCCCGTCGGTGTGCGCGACGGTCACCTCCCAGCGTGGCGCCTCGCCGGTGGTGAGGACGACGTCGAGCGCCTCGGCGCGGTCCTCGCCGGTCGCCCGGCGCACGGCCAGCTCCGCGGCCTGCCCGGGCCGCTCCCAGGTGGAACGCCCGCGGCAGCCCTCCACGACGACCCGCCCCTCCTGGACGCCGTGCAGGACCTCCTTGACGGTGTGGGCCTCGGCGCGGCCGTACACGTAGCCGTGCGGCAGGACGAGGACCGTCGGGGAGAAGCGATGACCGCCCAGATGAGTGACCTCCCACACGCCCTGTACGCCCGAGGCGGCCAGCTCGGCCGCGAGCGGGCGGCCCAGCAGGGCGCAGCAGCGGTCGCGCTTGCCGTTGGTGCAGACGAGGGCGAGCGGATCACCGGTGTGCGGGCCGCCCCGCAGCGCGGTGTCGAAGCCGCGGTGGTCGCCCCGGCCGAGCGCGGCGAAGTCGAGGTCGAGCAGCCGCGCGGGGTCGGTGGTCGTGGCGGAGTGCAGCCAGACGTTCCCCGGCGCGGTGTGGGCCGCGTAGACCTGCCGTACGGGCGGCGGCATACCGGGGTCGGCGTGCCGGCCCGGGCGGCGGATGAGCGCGATCCGCACGCCCGTGTCCTGGGCGGCCGCTTCCAGGGCTCGGCCCAGTACGGGGTCCAGATGGCTCGAGGTGAGCGCCTTGGCACCCCACGGACCGGCCTGTTCCAGCAGGAGCCAGGTCGAGGCGGTGGCCGCGGTTCCGGGCATGGGCTCGCCGAGGTTCCGCGAGTCGGTCGCGCACGTACTCACAGAGGTGAGCCTAACCTGACTTGACGCGCCGCACCTCCCACGGCGCCTGTGGATCGCCGTGGAGTCCTCGGGGTGGGCCTGTGCGGGTGGTCTTCGCCCAGGTCACGAGCGACAACGCGGCTGGGGTCCCTCCCTCTGGGGGAGTGCGGACCAGACCCCGCGTCTGCGGCGTGACCCAAACGACAGGCCCTAGGGGAGGTGCTGGGGCGGCCTCGGTCCCACGTAGTGCCCGCTGGGACGCATCCGCAGGGGGCGTTCGCCGTACTCCTCCAGGGCGTGGGCGATCCAGCCTGCCGTCCGGGCCACCGCGAAGATCGTCTCGCCCGCCGCGGCCTCCATGCCGAAGGAGGCGGTCAGGACGCCGAGCGCGAGGTCGACGTTGGCGTGCAACGGGGAGTGGCGGGCGGTCGTGGTCACGATGTCGCGTGCCGCGGCGAGGGCGGGTGCCGCGTCCGGAATGTCCTCCAGGAGGGCGAACAGGGCACGCGCGCGTGGGTCCTCGCCGGGGTAGAGCCGGTGGCCGAGGCCGGGGATGCGGCGGCCGGCCCGCAGCTCCTGGGCGATCACCGGTCCCGCGTCGCCCAGGTCGAGGACCTCCTCCAGCAGCCGGTGCGCGAGTCCGCTCGCGGCGCCGTGCAGAGGCCCCTCGATGACGCCGAGCCCGGCCGAGACGGCCGCGTAGGGGTGCGCGCGGGCCGAGGCGGCGACCCGCACCGCGAGCGTCGAGGCGGCCAGGTCGTGGTCGACGAGCAGACCGAGCGCGGTGTCCAGGACGCGAAGCTTCGCCTCGTCGACGGGCCGCGCGGTCAGCCGTGCCCACAGGCGCCGGGCCAGGGAGCCCTCGTCGCGGTGGGTGGGCCGCCCGGGCGGGAGAGCGGCGACAAGGGTGGGGATCAGGATGCGCGCGGTGCCGAGCACGGCCTCCTCGGTGAGGTCGAACCGCAGCGGGTCGGCGACGGCCGCGGCGACGGCGGCGACCCGCAACCGGTCGGTGGGGCCGCTGTGTTCGGGCAGCGCGTCGACCGCGCGGCGGGCGGCCTCGACGGAGGCGGCGGGTGCGGTGAAGGCGGTGCCGGCGAGCAGGCGGCCGGTCCACAGCCACTCCGCGACCTCTTCGTACGGGTGCCGGGCGGCCAGTTCGGTCGCGTCGACACCGCGGTAGTAGTACCGGTCCTTGTCGATGAGGGTGAGCCGGGTCCGCACGGACAGCTCTCCGCCCGCACCGGGACTCCCGCCGCTCTCCCGCCTGTTGCGCCGCGCGAGCGCCTCGACCTCCTTCGCGTCGAAGGTGCTGCCCCGGCCGCCGGGCGTGCGTCTGCTGCTGAGCTGACCGCGGCTCACATACGCGTACACGGTCTCGGGTTTCACGCCGAGCAGTTCGGCGGCCTCCTTGGTGCTCAGCCGTCGGTCCGGGTGGCCGGGGGCGGGTTGGTGATCGCGCATGGGGGCCACCGTATCCGCAGCAGACATGTATTGATTCAATCAATATTGACAGAAATTTCGTCAATCATGGACAGTGAAATCAAGTTGAATCAAGTCGAATCAATCGCAAGGAGGAAGTCATGACCGTCACCCCGTCGGCCGCCCGGCCCGTCCACCCGTCCACGTCCGCGCCCGCGCTCCTCGACGCACCGCGCGGTCTCGCCGGTGTCGTCGTCGCCGACACCGAGGTCGGTGACGTCCGGGGGCGCGAGGGCTTCTACCACTACCGCCAGTACTCGGCCGTCGACCTGGCGCACGCCCGCCCCTTCGAGGACGTGTGGCACCTCCTGATCCACGGCGAACTGCCGGACGCGGAACGGAGCGCCGCCTTCGCCGCCGAGACCGCCGCCCTGCGACGGCTCCCACGGGCGGTGGCGGCGGCGCTGCCCGCCGTCGCCGCGGCCGGTGGGGCGAACCCCCTGGCCGGGATGCGGACGGCCCTGTCGCTGCTGGGCGCGGAGAACGGCTTCCGGCCGGTGTACGACATCGACGCGGACCGGCGCCGCGCCGACACCGTCGTGGCGGCCGCGGCCGTGCCGACCCTGCTCACCGCGCTGTACCGGCTGGGGAACGGGCTCGACCCCGTCGAGCCGCGCGAGGACCTGTCGTACGCGGCGAACTATCTCTACATGCTGACCGGGACGGAGCCCCATGCGGAGCGGGTCCGGGCGGTCGAGCAGTATCTGATCTCAACCATTGATCATGGATTCAATGCGTCAACGTTCACGGCCCGGGTGATCGCCTCGACCGGGGCCGATGTGGCCGCGTGTCTGGTGGGGGCGGTGGGTGCGCTGTCGGGGCCGCTGCACGGGGGTGCGCCCAGCCGGGCACTGGACACCCTGGACGCGATCGGCACCCCCGACCGCATCGACCCCTGGATCCGGGAGCGGGTGCTTGCCGGCGAGCGCATCATGGGCTTCGGTCACGCCGTGTACCGCACGGAGGACCCGCGCTCGCACATGCTCCGGGAGACGGCGCTGCGGTTCGGAGGGGCGCGGGTCGAGTTCGCCGTGGAGGTGGAACGGCGTGTGGAGGCGATCCTCGCCGAACTGAAGCCGGGCCGTGAGCTGCACACCAACGTGGAGTTCTACGCCGGCGTGGTCATGGAGCTGTGCGGGCTGCCCCGCGAGATGTTCACCCCCACGTTCGCGGCGGCGCGGGTGGTGGGCTGGAGCGCCAACATCCTGGAGCAGGCCGAGGATACGAAGATCATCCGTCCCATGGCGCGGTACGTGGGGCCGGGGGCGCCGGTGGCGGTGCCGGAGGCTGCCTGAAGGGGGCGCCCGGACGCTTGCACCGCAGAGAGGGCGCGGTCGCGGACAGGTCGTATCGGAGGGGGCGCGCACGGCGCACGGCGGGCGCACGCGCCGTGGGCCCGGTGTCGCGAGTGGCGTACCGGGCCCGTTGCGGGGGAGTTCGATGCTCTCCCCGAAGCCGTGTCACGCGTCCGGGATGTCGACCTTCGCGCGAATGAGGGTCTCGCGCGTGATGACGACGATGCGTTCGTAGTCGGCGCGGGAGGCGTCGGACGGAAGGTCGGGGTCCAGCGAATCCGTGGCGTCCGTGCCGATCACTGCGAAGTTCCCGTCGGCCAACTCGAAGATGTCGGGGCAGTTGCCCCCTCCCGTGCTCCCCCGCTCGGCTGGGGCCGCACCGATCCGACGGATGATCTGACTCACTGTTGCTTCCCTTGGTCCATTGGCTTGCGCACGACGACTGCTCGATGCAAGGCGGACCCTGTGGGGTGCACTCGTCATCCGGCGGCGTAGGCGACGATGGTGTGGGGTCCTCTACGCGATCAAGCGCGAGTCAACTCCCTGACGCCCCCATCAACTGCGCACTTGACCGGTTCGTTATGGGCCGTCGGCGTGAACCTCGGAGCGCGCGCCCTCTACTCGGCCGGTGGCTCGCCCACCACCCACCACTCGTCCACATCGGCCTCTTCGAGCTGACGCAGGAGTTCGTCGACCATGCGCCCCAGGTCGGCCTCGATCGAATCGGCGGGGAGAGTCGCCCGCTGGCCTTGTGTGGCGTACCAGTACTCCCGGACGACAGGGTTCTGCAGCAGACCGCGCATCCGGCCGTGGAACTCCTCGCGGCTGAGGTTGCCGATGCGGTGGTAGAAGAGCAGGTTCGTGTACAAGGCGTTGGCGAAGAGGTATTGCCGTCGCTTCTGGGGTGACGCCGGCACCTCGAAGATGTCCAGCACTTCGGCCAGCTCGGGGCTGTCGATCGCCTTGCTGAGCAGTTCCCAGTGCAGCCGCTGCTGATGGGCGAGGTTCGTGTGGGCCGGCGCCGCGACCGCCTGCTCCAGGCGCTCGAGTCGGGTGCGCAGCGCGTTGAGGGTGTTCCGCTGGACGGTCAGTGCTGCGAGGGCCCCGGCCGCGATGCCGAGGCCCGCCGCAGCGACGGGAGCGAGTCCCCGCATCCGAGACTTCCGTGTGGCCATGTCAACCCCCGAATCAGGCGGCCGTGCGCCGGTCGTCGGGGTGCGGGTGGAGTGACGGGGACCGGCGAGCGGTGGGCGGCGCTTGCCGTCTCCCAGGGTGCCGAGCCGCTCTGATCGGCGGGGGAGGCGGAGGGGAGGCGCACGGAGGGAAGCGAGGGTCGCACGCCAGGGCGCCTTGCCAGACGTCTGCCCCGCAAGTGCTGCTAACAATCGTTCACTTCGGGGGGATTCGGTGGACTCGTATCCTGGGGCGCGTTCCATCGTCGTACGCGCTCCGCAGCCGTGAGCCGGGGTGCGCGCAGGTGTCAGAGAGGTCGCACGGTGACGCAGAGCCGCACTCCGCAGCAGATCCCGGTCGTCGTACTCGCCGGATTCCTCGGCTCCGGCAAGACGACCCTGCTGAACCATCTCCTGCACCGCAGCGGGGGCAGCCGCATCGGGGCGATCGTCAACGACTTCGGAGCGATCGAGATCGACGCCATGGCCGTGGCCGGCGCACTCGGCGACTCCACCGTCTCCCTCGGCAACGGCTGTCTGTGCTGTGCCGTCGACACGAGCGAGCTCGACGTCTATCTGGAGCGGCTCGCCCACCCCGACACCGGCATCGACGTCATCGTCATCGAGGCCAGCGGTCTCGCCGAACCCGAGGAACTGGTGCGGATGGTGCTCGCCAGCGAGCATCCGGGGATCGTGTACGGAGGTCTCGTCGAGGTCGTCGACGCCGCCGAGTTCGACGACACCCGCACCAGGCACCCCGGGGTCGACCGGCATCTCGCCCTCGCCGACCTGGTCGTCGTCAACAAGATCGACCGCGCTCCGCACGCCGGGCACGTCCTGGACCTCGTCCGCTCGCTCACCGACCGCGCGGCCGTCGTCCCGGCGACGTACGGCCGGGTCGACCCGGAGTTCCTCTTCGACTGCCGGCCCAGCGAGGAGCGCATCGGGCAGCTGTCCTTCGACGACCTGCACGGGCACGACGGCCATGACGGCCATGACGGCGACGACGGCCACGACGGCGGCTACGGTCGTGACCGCCACGACGAACGGCACCAGGGGCATCTGCACGCCGCCTACGACAGCGTCTCCTTCGTCTCCGAAGTCCCCCTCGACCCCCGCCGGTTGATGGCCTTCCTCGACAGCAGGCCCGAGGGGCTCTACCGGATCAAGGGGTACGTCGACTTCGGCGCGCACGACGCCCTGAACCGCTACGCCGTGCACGCCGTCGGCCGCTTCCTGCGCTTCTACCCGCAGGGCTGGGGCGCCGCCGAGGACCGCCTCACCCAGCTCGTCCTCATCGGCACCGGCATCGACGCCGAGACCCTCGGCAAGGAACTGGCGGCGTGCAGGAGCGACGCCCCGCACGCCGACGAGCACGGCATGTGGGGCGTCCTGCGCTACGTACAGGACCCGGACGGTACGTCGGATCCCGGGGAACCGGCCTAGACCGGGCCCGCCACCACGCCCACCGTCTTCGGCAGGGAGACGCCCGAGCCGTCGCGGCGCGGGTCCATCTCGGGCAGTTCGGCCGGCATGCCGTTCTTCTGGGCGGCCTTCGCCGGGACCGGGCCCGCCCAGGCGAAGGACAGGCAGTCCTCGCCCTTCAGGAACCGCTGGCAGCGCACTCCGCCGGTGGCGCGGCCCTTGCGCGGGTACTGGTCGAACGGGGTCAGCTTGGCCGTCGTCTGGACCGAGTCGTCCAGCGTGCCGCGCGAGCCGGCGACCGTGAAGACCACCGCGTCCACCGACGGGTCCACCGCCGTGAACGAGATCACCTTCACGCCCTCGGCGAGCTTGATGCCCGCCATGCCGCCCGCCGGACGTCCCTGCGGACGCACCTGCGCCGCCTGGTAGCGCAGCAACTGGGCGTCGTCGGTGATGAAGACCAGGTCCTCCTCGCCGGTGCGCAGCTCGATCGCGCCGACGATCCGGTCGCCCTCCTTGAGGGTGATGACCTCCAGCTCCTCCTTGTTGGACGGATAGTCGGGCACCACCCGCTTGACCACGCCCTGTTCCGTGCCGAGCGCCAGACCGGGCGAGGACTCGTCGAGCGTGATGAGGCAGACCAGCGTCTCGTCGCCCTCCAGGGAGACGAACTCCGTCAGCGGGGCACCCCCCGCGAGGTTCGGCGCCGACACCGTGTCCGGCAGCTGCGGCAGGTCGACGACGTTGATCCGCAGCAGCCGGCCCGCCGAGGTGACCGCGCCGATCTCCCCGCGCGCGGTGGCCGGTACCGCCGAGACGATCACGTCGTGCTTGGCGCGCTTGCCGTCGTCGTCACCGGTGAAGGGCTCGCCGTTCGCCGTACGGGCCAGCAGCCCCGTGGACGACAGCAGGACCCGGCACGGGTCGTCCGCGACCTGCAGCGGTACGGCGGCGGCCGGGGCGCCGGACGACTCCAGCAGGACCGTACGCCGCTCGGTGCCGAACTTCTTGGCCACCGCGGCCAGTTCGGACGAGACCAGCTTGCGCAGCTCCGCGTCCGAGTCCAGGATCCGGGTCAGCTCCGCGATCTCCGCGTTGAGCCGCTCCTTCTCCGCCTCCAGCTCGATGCGGTCGAACCTGGTGAGGCGGCGCAGCGGGGTGTCGAGGATGTACTGGGTCTGGATCTCGGAGAGCGAGAAACGCTCCATGAGGCGCTGCTTCGCCTCCGCGCTGTTGTCGCTGGAGCGGATCAGCCGGATGACCTCGTCGATGTCGACGAGGGCCGTCAGCAGGCCCTCCACCAGGTGCAGCCGGTCGCGGCGCTTGCCGCGGCGGAACTCGCTGCGCCGGCGGACCACGTCGAAGCGGTGGTCGAGATAGACCTCCAGGAGCTCCTTGAGGCCGAGCGTCAGCGGCTGGCCGTCCACCAGTGCCACGTTGTTGATGCCGAAGGACTCCTCCATCGGCGTCAGCTTGTAGAGCTGCTCCAGGACGGCCTCCGGCACGAAGCCGTTCTTGATCTCGATGACCAGGCGCAGGCCGTGCGCACGGTCGGTGAGGTCCTTGACGTCGGCGATGCCCTGGATCTTCTTCGAACCGACCAGGTCCTTGATCTTGGCGATGACCTTCTCGGGGCCGACCGTGAACGGCAGCTCCGTGACCACCAGGCCCTTGCGGCGGGCCGTCACCGTCTCCACTGCGACCGTGGCGCGGATCTTGAAGGTGCCGCGGCCCGTCTCGTAGGCGTCGCGGACGCCGGACAGGCCGACGATCCGGCCGCCGGTGGGCAGATCCGGCCCCGGGACGAACTTCATCAGGGTGTCCAGATCCGCGTTGGGGTAGCGGATCAGGTGCCGGGCGGCCGCGACGACCTCGCCCAGGTTGTGCGGCGGCATGTTCGTGGCCATGCCGACCGCGATCCCGGACGCGCCGTTGACCAGCAGGTTCGGGAAGGCGGCGGGCAGCGCCACCGGCTCCTGCTCCTGGCCGTCGTAGTTCGGCGCGAAGTCGACCGTGTCCTCGTCGATCGACTCCGTCATCAGGCTCGTCGCCTCGGCCTGACGGCACTCGGTGTACCGCATGGCGGCCGGCGGGTCGTCGTTGCCCAGGGAACCGAAGTTGCCGTGGCCGTCGACCAGCGGCACGCGCATGGAGAACGGCTGCGCCATGCGCACCAGGGCGTCGTAGATCGACGAGTCGCCGTGCGGGTGCAGCTTGCCCATGACCTCGCCGACGACGCGGGCGCACTTCACATAGCCGCGGTCGGGGCGCAGGCCCATCTCGTTCATCTGGTAGACGATGCGACGGTGGACCGGCTTGAGTCCGTCGCGGGCGTCGGGCAGGGCGCGGGAGTAGATGACCGAGTACGCGTACTCGAGGAAGGAGCCCTGCATCTCGTCGACGACGTCGATGTCGAGGATCCGCTCCTCGTACGAGTCGTCGGGCGGCGGGGTCTTCGTGCTGCGGCGGGCCATCGCTGCCGGCTCCTTGCTGAGGCGTGTGACGGATTCTGACGCGGTCCATTGTGGACCGTGGCACTGACAAGACGGGCCCAGGACCCCGGCCCTCTCATGATTGCCCGCAGGGTACGTCATGTCCGTTCCGGCTCGGCGTCCCGGATTCTCGCTCTCGGCGTACGGCCCCCGGGAACTTCGCCGACCCACCGCGCGCTTGCATACAGTGACAGGACCGGCAGGAAACACGCGGTTCGCACGACCGCGTCCGCGATCGGAAGGGACGTACATGCCCATGGGTCACACGGCCACAGACCAGGCAGGCACCGGGGGCCTGACAGCGACCGAGCACCGCCTGGCCAACGGCCTTCGCGTGGTGCTCTCCGAGGACCACCTGACCCCCGTCGCGGCGGTGTGCCTGTGGTACGACGTCGGCTCCCGCCACGAAGTCAAGGGCCGCACCGGCCTGGCTCACCTTTTCGAGCACCTCATGTTCCAGGGCTCCGCCCAGGTCAAGGGCAACGGCCACTTCGAGCTGGTCCAGGGCGCCGGCGGCTCGCTCAACGGCACCACCAGCTTCGAGCGCACCAACTACTTCGAGACCATGCCCACCCACCAGCTGGAGCTCGCCCTCTGGCTGGAGGCCGACCGCATGGGCTCCCTCCTCGCCGCCCTGGACGACGAGTCCATGGAGAACCAGCGCGACGTCGTCAAGAACGAACGCCGCCAGCGCTACGACAACGTGCCGTACGGCACCGCCTTCGAGAAGCTGACCGCCCTCGCCTACCCGGACGGTCACCCCTACCACCACACGCCGATCGGCTCGATGGCCGACCTGGACGCGGCGACGCTGGAGGACGCGCGCGCGTTCTTCCGCACGTACTACGCGCCCAACAACGCCGTGCTGTCCGTCGTCGGCGACATCGACCCCGAGCAGACGCTCGCCTGGATCGAGAAGTACTTCGGCTCCATCGCCTCGCACGACGGCAAGCCCGAGCCGCGCGACGGCACCCTGCCCGACGTCATCGGCGAGCAGCTGCGCGAGGTCGTCGAGGAGGAGGTCCCGGCCCGCGCGCTGATGGCCGCCTACCGTCTGCCGCAGGACGGCACGCGCGCGTGCGACGCGGTCGACCTGGCGCTCACCGTCCTGGGCGGCGGCGAGTCCTCCCGCCTGTACAACCGGCTGGTGCGCCGCGACCGTACGGCCGTCGCGGCCGGCTTCGGGCTGCTGCGGCTCGCCGGGGCGCCCTCCCTGGGCTGGCTGGACGTGAAGACGTCCGGGGACGTCGAGGTGCCCGTCATCGAGACCGCCATCGACGAGGAGCTCGCCCGGTTCGCCGAGGAGGGCCCCACGGCCGAGGAGATGGAGCGCGCCCAGGCCCAGTTGGAGCGCGAGTGGCTCGACCGGCTCGGCACCGTCGCCGGCCGCGCGGACGAACTGTGCCGGTTCGCCGTCCTGTTCGGCGATCCGCAGCTCGCGCTCACCGCGGTCCAGCGCGTCCTGGACATCACGCCCGAGGAGGTGCGGGAGGTCGCCCAGGCCCGCCTGCGCCCCGACAACCGCGCGGTCCTCGTCTACGAGCCGACCGCCCCCGAAGCCCCCGCCGACCAGGACGAGAACGAGGAGGCGGCCCAGTGACCGAGCTCGCCACGATGGACTTCCACCCCCAGCCCCGGGCGGGCGAGGCCAGGCCGTGGGCGTTCCCGGCGCCCGAACGCGGCACGCTGGACAACGGCCTGACCGTCCTGCACTGCCACCGTCCCGGCCAGCAGGTCGTCGCCGTGGAGGTCCTCCTCGACGCGCCCCTGGACGCCGAACCGTCGGGCCTGGACGGCGTCGCCACGATCATGGCGCGCGCGTTCACCGAGGGCACCGACCGGCACTCCGCCGAGGAGTTCGCCGCCGAGCTGGAGCGCTGCGGCGCCACCCTCGACGCGCACGCCGACCATTCCGGGGTCCGGATCAGCCTGGAGGTGCCCGCCTCCCGGCTGCCCAAGGCGCTCGGCCTGCTCGCCGACGCCCTGCGGGCGCCCGCCTTCGCCGACAGTGAGGTCGAGCGTCTCGTCCACAACCGGCTGGACGAGATCCCGCACGAGCTGGCCAACCCCTCCCGCCGAGCCGCCAAGGAGCTCTCCAAGGAGCTGTTCCCGGCCGCCGTGCGCATGTCGCGGCCCCGCCAGGGCACCGCGGAGACGGTCGAGAAGATCGACTCCGCCGCCGTACGGGCCTTCTACGAGCGGCACGTCCGGCCGGCCACGTCCACCGCGGTCGTCGTCGGCGACCTCACGGGTGTCGACCTGGCCGCGCTCCTGGGCGAGACCCTGGGCGCCTGGACGGGCTCCCCGGCCCCCCGGCGGCCCGTCCCGCCGGTGACCGCCGACGACACCGGCCGCGTCGTCATCGTGGACCGCCCCGGTGCCGTCCAGACGCAGTTGCTCATCGGCCGGATCGGCGCCGACCGGCACGCGCGCGTGTGGGCCGCCCAGGTCCTCGGCACGTACTGCCTCGGCGGCACCCTGACCTCCCGGCTGGACCGCGTGCTGCGCGAGGAGAAGGGCTACACGTACGGAGTGCGCGCCTTCGGGCAGGTCCTGCGCTCCGCCCCGGACGGCTCGGGCGCCGCGCTGCTGGCCATCAGCGGTTCCGTCGACACGCCGAACACCGGTCCCGCCCTGGACGACCTGTGGAAGGTGCTGCGCACCCTCGCGGCCGAGGGCCTCACGGACGCCGAGCGCGATGTCGCCGTGCAGAACCTGGTGGGTGTGGCGCCGTTGAAGTACGAGACCGCGGCGGCCGTCGCGGGCACGCTGGCCGACCAGGTCGAGCAGTTCCTGCCCGACGACTACCAGGCCACGCTCTACCAGCAGCTCGCCGCGACCGGCACGGTCGAGGCCACCGCGGCGGCCGTGAGCGCCTTCCCGGTGGACCGTCTGGTGACCGTCCTCGTCGGTGACGCCGCGCAGATCAAGGAGCCCGTCGAGGCGCTCGGGATCGGCGAAGTCACCGTCGTTCCCGCCGAGTAGACGCCGGGAGACACGGACGTGCTGCGGCCCCGGGACGACGGAGGTGTCCTCCCGGGGTGTCGTGCCGGGGCCGCAAGATGTCCGAATTCATGCGGAGGTTGTGTGTCTGTACTGTGGCGTGCGCTACAAAAACCGTGATCCGTTTGAGGATTGATAACGGTCCCGCATACCGTCGGCCCGGCTGTTCGTCAGGCACCGCGCCGCATCCGCGGCACCGGACAGTCATCGCCGAGTCCCCGTACGGCGCGAGCCAGGGGAGCCGGGGACCCATGAAGTCCCTGGGGTGAATCGGGCGCCCGCGCGTGAGCGAGGGGGTCCGTAGGAGACCTTCCTGCTCCGAACCCGTCAGCTAACCCGGTAGGCGAGAAGGAAGGAAAGGACCGCTCGTCTTGGCGTACACCTGCGCCACCGGGAAGCATCGCCGGCCCAGCCGGATGCAGCGCACCACCGTCCGCGCGGCGGGTTTCGCGGCGCTGACCACCACCGGTGTCATGGCCACCGTCGCCTCCACCCCGGCACTCGCCGCGGAGCCGACCCCCGAGCAGACCGGGCTGATCCCGGTCGTCACCGCCGGCGAGGCCGTCGCCGAACAGGTCGACGACCAGGTCGCCGTGCAGAAGAAGGCCGCCTTCGAGGAGGCCGCGCGCGAGGCCGCCGCCAAGAAGGCCGCGGAGGAGCGCGAGGCACGCGTGCGTGCCGCCCGTGAGGCCGAGCGCAAGCGTCTGAACGCCTTCGTGCTGCCGATCACCGGCTCCTACGTCTCCACCGGCTACCACGCGAGCAGCTCGCTGTGGTCCTCCGGCAGCCACACCGGCATCGACTTCCACGCCGCCAGCGGCACCCCCGTGCACGCGGTCGGCCTCGGCACCGTCGTCGAGGCGGGCTGGGGCGGGTCGTACGGCAACCAGGTCGTCATCAAGATGAACGACGGCACGTACACCCAGTACGGTCACCTGTCCTCCATCGGGGTCTCGGTGGGCCAGCAGGTCACCCCTGGGCAGCAGATCGGCCTGTCCGGCGCGACCGGCAACGTCACCGGCCCGCATCTGCACTTCGAGGCCCGTACGACGGCGGAGTACGGCTCCGACATCGACCCGGTCGCCTACCTCCGCCAGCACGGCGTCAACGTCTGACGCCACCCGGCGACACCGCGTTTCGAGCCCCGGCCCCAGCGGCCGGGGCTTTCGCCGTTTTCGGCACCCCGCTGTCCAAAAAATATCCCTGGATTCCGGTCCGCCGTCGGAAATTCCGGCTCATTGCAATAGAGTCACGGAACACACGTCAATCGGCGGAGCTCGGCGACGTTTCACGGGGATTAAGACGGAGGCGGTCATGCGTATTCCGGCGCACTCGGTGTGCACGGCCATCCGGGACGACATCGTCGCGGGTGTCTACGAGCGCGGCAGCCGCCTCACGGAGGAACTCCTCGCCCGCCGCTACGGCGTCTCCCGCGTCCCCGTCCGGGAGGCGCTGCGCACCCTGGAGGCCGAGGGTTTCGTCGTCACCCGGCGGCACGCGGGCGCGTGCGTCGCGGAGCCGACCGAGCAGGAGGCGGCCGACCTGCTGGAGATGCGCATGCTCCTGGAGCCGCTGGGTGCCGCCCGGGCCGCCCAGCGGCGCACCGAGGCGCATCTGAAGGTGCTGCGCGGCCTCGTCCGGCTGGGCCAGGAGCGGGCCCGCAGGGGCAACAGCGAGGATCTGCGCTCACTGGGCGGCTGGTTCCACGAGACGCTCGCCCAGGCCTCCGGAAGCCACGCCCTGACGTCGATGCTCACCCAGCTCCGCCACAAGATCGCCTGGATGTACGCGGTGGAGGCGCCCGCCGACCCCGTGGAGTCCTGGGCCGAGCACGGCGCGATCGTGGACGCGGTGGCGCGCGGCGACCAGGAGCGCGCGCGGACGGTCACGGCGCTGCACACGGAGCGCGCGACGGTCGTCCACCGGCTGCGGTTCGCCGGCGGCGCGGACCGCGCCGACCGTGTGAGGACTTCGCAACCTCCCGTAAACATGACGGGCCTGCGGCATTAACACGGGAGCCGTATACAAAGAAGGGATATTCGGCGGAGCGGTATTTCCGCTGCCCTTTCCGTGCGCGCCCGAGAATTCTCGAAGGTGCGCATTCGGTGTGCCCGGATCCGGGTTTCCGGTTATGCCGCCGGTAATCTCGCGGAGCGGCCGCGGAGACAGATGTGGAAAACGGCGGGGCCGCGCCACCCTCGAAGGTGACGCGGCCCCGTGCGTGACTCAGACGGTCTCGGGGAGCTCCTCGAGACCCTCGGCGACCAGCTTGGCCAGCCGGTCCAGGGCGACGTCCGCGCCCTCGGCGTCGGAGGCGAGGACGATCTCCTCGCCCCCCTTCGCGCCGAGGCCGAGGACGGCCAGCATGGAGGCCGCGTTGACGGGGTTGCCGTCGGCCTTGGAGATCGTCACCGGGACGCCTGCGGCCGTGGCGGCTCGGACGAAGATGGAAGCGGGGCGGGCGTGGAGGCCCTCGGCCCAGCCGACGTTGACGCGGCGCTCAGCCATGTGTTGCTGCCCTTCGGGTTTCAGGTTGTCTAGACCAGTGTTGTCTAGACCAGTGTTCCACACGTGAAGCCGGTGAGGAACGGGTCCTACGTCCCGTTCCTCGCGCGGTCGCCGGATCGCGGCCTCGATCCGGCTCCCGTCCCCCACAGACTGCCTCGCGCCGTCGTCGTACGCGAGCCGTACTCTGGGCCCCATGCAGAGCGCCTCGGACCGGCACGAGTACCCCGCCCACTGGGAGGCCGACGTGGTGCTGCGCGACGGCGGCACCGCGCGCATCCGCCCCATCACCGTTGATGACGCCGAGCGCCTGGTCAGCTTCTACGAGCAGGTCTCGGACGAGTCGAAGTACTACCGCTTCTTCGCGCCCTACCCGCGACTGTCCGCGAAGGACGTCCACCGCTTCACGCACCACGACTTTGTGGACAGGGTGGGACTCGCGGCCACGGTCGGCGGCGAGTTCATCGCAACCGTACGCTATGACCGCATTGGTGCCGACGGCATGGCCGCCTCCGCGCCCGCCGACGAGGCCGAGGTCGCCTTCCTCGTCCAGGACGCCCACCAGGGGCGCGGCGTCGCCTCCGCCCTCCTCGAACACATCGCGGCCGTCGCGCGCGAGCGGGACATCCGCCGCTTCGCCGCCGAGGTGCTGCCCGCCAACAACAAGATGATCAAGGTGTTCACGGACGCCGGCTACACCCAGCAGCGCAGCTTCGAGGACGGTGTCGTCCGCCTGGAGTTCGACCTCGAACCCACCGAACGCTCCCTGGCCGTGCAGCGCGCGCGGGAACAGCGCGCCGAGTCCCACTCCGTACGACGGCTGCTGGCACCCGGCTCGGTCGCCGTCGTCGGCACCGGGCGCACCCCCGGCGGCGTCGGCCGCAGCGTCCTCGGCAACCTCCGCGAGGCCGGTTTCACCGGCCCGCTGTACGCCGTGAACCGGGCCTTCCCCGAGGACCTCAAGGACGTCGACGGCATCCCCGCCCACCGCTCCGTGCGCGACATCACCGGCCCCGTCGACCTCGTGATCGTCGCCGTCCCCGCCGAGCAGGTGCCCGAGGTCGTCACCGAGTGCGGGGAACACGGCGTCCAGGGCCTCGTCGTCCTCTCCGCCGGATACGCCGAGTCCGGCCCCGACGGCCGCGAACGCCAGCGCGCCCTCGTCCGGCACGCACGCGCGTACGGCATGCGGATCATCGGCCCCAACGCCTTCGGCGTCATCAACACCTCGCCGCAGGTACGGCTCAACGCCTCGCTCGCGCCCGAGATGCCGCGCCCCGGCCGCATCGGACTCTTCGCCCAGTCCGGAGCCATCGGTATCGCCCTGCTGTCCCGGCTGCACCGGCGCGGCGGCGGCGTCACCGGCACCACCGGAGTGTCCACCTTCGTCTCCTCCGGCAACCGCGCGGACGTCTCCGGCAACGACGTCCTGCAGTACTGGTACGACGACCCGGAAACCGACGTCGCCCTCATGTACCTGGAATCCATCGGCAACCCCCGCAAGTTCACCCGCCTCGCGCGGCGCACCGCGGCGGCCAAGCCCCTGGTGGTCGTCCAGGGCTCCGGCTCCGCCCCGCAGGGCCACGCCGTCCGCGCGACCCGGCTGCCGCACGCCACCGTGTCGGCACTGCTGCGCCAGGCGGGCGTGATCCGCGTCGACACCATCACCGAGCTGGTCGACGCGGGCCTGCTGCTCGCCCGCCAGCCCCTGCCGACCGGACCCCGGGTCGCCATCCTCGGCAACTCCGAGTCGCTGGGACTGCTGACCTACGACGCCTGCCTCTCCGAGGGACTGCGCCCGCTGCCCCCGCTGGACCTGACGACGGAGGCGTCGGCGGAGGACTTCCACGCGGCGCTCGCCCGGGCGCTGGCCGACGAGACCTGCGACGCGGCCGTGGTGACGGCGATCCCGGCGATCGGCGAGACCTCGCCCAGCGACGCGGCCCTCGCGGAAGCCCTGCGCTCGGCGGCCGCCGCGGCCCCCGCCAAGCCGGTCCTCGTCGTCCATGTGGAACTCGGTGGCCTCGCCGCCGCGCTGTCCGCCGCGACCAGCACCGCACCGCGCGCCGGAGCCGGCGCACGCGCGCGTGGCGCGACACCGTCCCGGCCCGGCGCCGCCCCCGAGGGAGCCGCCGCGGTGGAGGCCCCCGAGGGCGCCCGCCTCATCCCCGCCTACCCCGCCGCCGAACGCGCCGTACGCGCCCTCGCCGAAGCGGTGAAGTACGGGCAGTGGCGGCGCGAGGCCGCCGACCCCGGCAAGGTGCCCGAGTACGACGACATCGACGAGAAGGGCGCCGCCCGGCTGATCGACGGGCTCCTCTCGCGCGGGCAGGGCCTCACCCTCGGCACCGAGGAGACCTGCGAGCTGCTCGGCCACTACGGCGTCCACCCCCGCCGGGCCACCCCCGTGCCCACCCCCGACGAGGCGACCCGCGCCGCCGGCACCCTCGGCTACCCCGTCGCCCTCAAGGCCACCGCCCCGCACCTGCGCCACCGCGCCGACCTGGGAGGCGTCCGCCTCGACCTCGCCGACGAGGAACAACTGCGGCGGGCGTACGCCGAGTTGACCGAGCTGTTCGGCAGGCCGGAGGAGATCCGTCCGGTCGTCCAGGCGATGGCCCCGCGCGGGGTCGACACCGTCGTCCGCGCGGTCATCGACCCGGCGGCCGGGGCCGTGCTCTCCTTCGGGCTCGCCGGGGCGGCCTCCCAGCTGCTCGGCGACATGGCGCACCGCCTGGTGCCGGTGACCGACCGCGACGCGACCTCCCTGATCCGTTCGATCCGCACGGCCCCCCTGCTCTTCGGCTGGCGCGGCGCCGCCCCGGTCGACACCCCCGCCCTGGAGGAGCTGCTGCTGCGCGTCTCCCGCCTGGTCGACGACCACCCCGAGGTCGTCGCGGTCACCCTGGAACCGGTCGTCGTCGCCCGGCACGGCGTCAGCGTCCTGGGCGCCTCGGTCCGCCTCGCCCCGCCCCCGGCCCGCGACGATCTCGGCCCGCGGACCCTGCCGGCGTACTGACGGTCCCCGCGTCCCCGCGCGGCCCGGGACCGAGCCCCGACGAGCTGTGCCTCGCAGTCAGTGGGTCCCCGTAGGATGGACGGCATGGCCAAGACCAGTACGACGACCCAGGGGCTGCGCGCGGCGATCGAGCGCAGCGGCTACTACCCGGCCCTCGTGGCCGAGGCGGTGGAGGCCGCCGTGGGCGGCGAGCCGATCCGGTCGTATTTGGTCCACCAGGAGACCACGTTCGACCAGAACGAGGTGCGCCGGCATGTGACCGTGCTGGTCCTCACCGGCAACCGCTTCATCGTCAGCCACACCGACGAGCAGGCCGCCGACACCACCTCCCCGACGCCGTACGCCACGACGTCCACGGAGTCGGTGAAGCTCGGCCGGATCTCCTCGGTCGTCCTCAGCCGCGTGGTCGCGAACCCGGAGTCGTACACCCCTGGCACCCTGCCCCGCGAGGTCGTGCTGACCATCGGCTGGGGCGCCGTCTCCCGCATCGACCTGGAACCGGCCGCCTGCGGCGACCCCAACTGCGACGCCGACCACGGCTACACGGGCAACTCGACGGCGGACGACCTCAGCCTGCGCGTCAGCGAGGCGGGCGACGGCCCGGAGACGGTGCGCCAGGCGCTCGTCTTCGCCCAGGCGCTCTCCGAGGCCACCGCGGACACCTCCCGCTGATGGCCGCCCCCGCCTCCTGGGATCACCCCGAACCCCTCGCCGTCTCCTCGGCCCCCGTCCCCGAGTACGGCACCGGCTCCCTCGCCGACCTGCTGCCCACACTGGCCGCCGGCATGGGCGTACCCGGCGTGAGCGCGGCGATCGAGGAGCTCACCCCGGCCGACCGCAACTGCGTCTTCCTGGTCGACGGCCTCGGCTGGGAGCAGATCAAGGACCACCCGGACGAGGCGCCGTATCTGCACGCGCTGCTGGCCGGCTCGCGCGGCGGCACCGGACGTCCGCTCACCGCCGGCTACCCGGCGACCACCGCGACCTCCCTCGCCTCCGTCGGCACCGGCCTCCCGCCGGGCGCCCACGGTCTGCCCGGCTACACCGTGCGCGACCCGGCCACCGGCGAGCTGATGAACCAGCTGCGCTGGCACCCCTGGACCTCGCCGCACACCTGGCAGCCGTACCCCACCGTCTTCCAGCTCGCCGACCGGGCGGGCGTGCACGCCGCGCAGGTCTCCTCGCCCGCCTTCCAGAACACCCCGCTGACCAAGGTCGCGCTCAGCGGCGGCACGTTCCACGGGCGGCTCACCGGCGAGGAGCGCATGGACCTCGCCGCGGCACAGCTCGCCGCCGGCGACCGCTCCCTGGTCTACACGTACTACGCCGAACTGGACGGCGCGGGCCACCGCTACGGCGTCGCCTCCGACACCTGGCGCGGCCAGCTCATGTACGTCGACCGGCTGGTCCAGCGCCTTGCCGAGCAACTGCCCCCGCGCAGCGCGCTCTACGTCACCGCCGATCACGGCATGGTCGACATCCCCTTCGACGAGCAGCACCGCATCGACTTCGACGAGGACTGGGAGCTGCGCGCCGGAGTCGCCCTCCTCGGCGGCGAGGGCCGTGCCCGCCACGTCTACGCCGTCCCCGGCGCCGCCGACGACGTGCTGACCTGCTGGCGCGAGGTGCTCGGCGAACAGTTCTGGGTGGCCTCGCGGGACGAGGCGATCGCCGCGGGCTGGTTCGGCCCGCATATCGACGAACGCGTGTACGACCGTCTCGGCGATGTGATCGCGGCCGCCCGGGACGACGTCCTGATCATCGCGTCCGAGCGGGAGCCCAAGGAGTCGGCCATGGTCGGCAACCACGGCTCGATGACCCCTGCCGAGCAGCTCGTCCCCCTGCTCGAAGTACGCTCCTGACGCGCGCACATCCTCCCTGTCCAACGACCTCTCCGCCGGCCTCTCCACCGAAAGGTGCCCCACTCACCATGCCCGAGCTGGTGTTCTTCTCCGGAACCATGGACTGCGGGAAGTCGACGCTGGCTCTGCAGATCGAGCACAACCGCTCCGCGCGCGGACTACAGGGCATGATCTTCACCCGCGACGACCGAGCGGGCCAGGGCAAGCTCTCCTCCCGCCTCGGCCTGGTCACCGACGCGGTCGAGGTCGAGGACGGCCAGGACCTGTACGCGTACCTCGTCGACCACCTCTCCCAGGGCGGCCGCGCGGACTATGTGATCGCGGACGAGGCGCAGTTCCTCGCCGAGGAGCAGATCGACCAGCTCGCGCGCGTGGTCGACGACCTCGGGATGGACGTCTACGCCTTCGGCATCACCACCGACTTCCGCTCCAAGCTGTTCCCCGGCTCCCAGCGGCTCGTCGAACTCGCCGACCGCGTCGAGGTCCTCCAGGTCGAGGCGCTGTGCTGGTGCGGCGCCCGCGCCACCCACAACGCCCGTACGGTCGGCGGCGTCATGGTCGTCGAGGGCGCGCAGGTCGTCGTCGGGGACGTCAACCAGGCGGACACCGTCGGCTACGAGGTCCTGTGCCGCCGGCACCACCGTCGCCGTATGACCAGCGCCTCCGCCCGTGCCGGGGCGCTCTCGCCGGATGTCCTGCCGGTGGCCTCCGGCTGCGAGCTCGGCTGACCAGGGTGCGCTCCACATGCTGTGGGCTGTGAGCCGAGACGGCGCCCTCGCGGTCCCGTTGGCTCGGCGGTCGGAGGATAGATCCGCCACGGGGAGGATGCGTAGTCATGCCGCGATGTCGGCTCGTTGTGAACGCCTAGGTGGACGCTGCGGTCTGCTGCCCCTGTTCCTGTGCTGGGACGGCGGGCTGACCACCCGCGTATCCCACCGCTTCTTCGGGTCATCTCTGTCTGCCCCCCGCTCGCAACGAAGGATGCCCTTGTGTGATTCAGCCCGGGGTTGTTCAACCCCAGATCACCACGTTCCCCAACATTCAGCTCTGTCATCACGTCGGTCACCGCCCTCGCCGTCCTCGGTGTCCTGGCCGTCCACCCCGGCCAGGACACCGCGCAGCCCGTGGTCGCGGCGAGTGACTCGTACGACGGCTTCGACACCAAAGCGGCCGAGCAGCTGCGCGAGGATCAGTGTGTGGCTGCCGATGCCCTGCGGAACCGCTGTCAGTGGCCTGACGTCCTACGCGGCGTGGTGGACGAGCGGACAGCGTGCTCGGCACCTGCCAAGGCGCAAGGGGGCGACTGACCGTGAGTCGGTGGCGCGTCTGACCGAGCCTCAGCGCGGCCCCTCGATCAGCGCGAAGCGGGCACCCTCGGGATCGGTCACGGTGGCCACGCGCCCGTACGTGCTGTCCTGGGCCGGCCCGAGGACGTGCCCGCCCAGGTCGGTGACGAGCGCGAGTGCCGCGTCCGCGTCGGCCACCTCGAAGTACGTCACCCAGTGCGGTCCCCGGTCCCGGGCCAGGGCACTGCCCACCCCGTGGATGCCGGCGACCGGGTGCCCGCCGATGTGCAGGGTCACGTAGTCGAAGTCGGCGGACACCTCCGCCTCCTGTGTGTAGCCGAACACCGTCTCGTAGAACTTGGCGACACTCGCGGTCTCGAAGGTCACCAGCTCGTTCCAGGCGGGGGTGCCGGGCACCCCGGTGATGTTCGTGCCGCGATGGGCCGCCGCCTGCCAGATGCCGAAGACGGCGCCGGAGGGATCGGAACCGATCGCGAGCCGCCCGGCCTCGGCGGCGTCCAGGGGGCCGACCCCGATGGTGCCGCCGCACAGCCGCACCGTCTCGGCACTCACGTCCACGTCGTCGGAGGCGAGGTACGGCGTCCAGGCGACCGGGAGATGGCGGTCCGGGGGCAGTTGGCCGATCCCGGCGACCTCACGGCCGTCGAGGAGGGCCCGTACGTAGGGGCCGAGCTGCTGCGGACCGGGTTGGAATTCCCAGCCGAAGAGCGCGCCGTAGAACTCCTGCGTGGCCGTCAACCCATGCACCATCAGACTCACCCAACAGGGTGTACCGGGCGCGTACCGGGCCTGCGCTGCGCCGCTCGGGCCGGCCGACCCACGTGCCTCGGTCATCGTCCCTCTCTCCCCGGCCCCTCGCGGTGGCCGTGTCGCTTCCGCCCTCGGAGGATGCCTGATGGGGGGGTTCTCAGCGGTTTACACGCGGTTGTCACCGTATGTCGCTCACCTGTACGGCATGTGCTCGATCCCGTACGCCGCGTGATCGAACCTGTCCGGCCGAGCAGAGTAGCCGGAGCTGAGCGTGGGGGCCACCCCCGTGCGCGAGGATGGGGACCATGAACGCCATCATCACCGCAACCGAACTCGCCGGCGACCTGGCGGGGGAGAACCCGCCCGTCGTCCTCGACGTCCGCTGGCAGCTCACCGTGGCGAAGGCGGCGGGCGAGCCGCCCTTCGACGGCCGGGCCGCCTACGCGGCCGGACATGTGCCCGGCGCGGTCTACGTCGACCTCGACCGCGAGCTCGCGGGCGCGGACGGCGCGGCCGGCCGCCATCCGCTGCCCGACCTGGCGGAGTTCGGCGCGGCGATGCGCCGGGCGGGTGTGTCGGCCGTCCGGCCGGTCGTCGTGTACGACGGTGGGCAGGGCTGGGCCGCCGCTCGCGCGTGGTGGCTGCTGCGCTGGACGGGTCACCCGGACGTACGGGTCCTCGACGGTGGGCTGCCGCAGTGGCGGGGGGAGCTCTCGACCGACGTCCCCGCGCGCGTGGAGGGCGACTTCGCGCCGGTGGCGGGCGCCGCGGGCCTGCTCGACGCGGACGGCGCCGCCGAACGGGCACGCTCCGGGGTGCTGTTCGACGCGCGCGCGGGGGAGCGGTACCGGGGCGAGGTCGAGCCGATCGACCGGGTCGGCGGGCACATCCCGGGCGCGGTGTCGGCGCCCACCACCGACAACGTGGCCCCCGACGGCCGGTTCCTGCCCGCCGAGGAGCTGCACGACCGCTTCAAGGCGCTGGGCGCGTCCGACGGCACCGAGGTGGGTGTGTACTGCGGCTCGGGTGTCTCCGGCGCCCATGAGGTGCTGGCGCTGGCTGTGGCGGGCATCCCGGCGGCGCTGTACGTGGGGTCCTGGTCGGAGTGGTCCTCCGACCCGTCCCGGCCGGTCGCGGTGGGCCCCGACCCGCAGTGACCTGCCTCGCATCCGGGCATTCGGAAGGGCCGCACCGAGCAGGTGCGGCCCTTCCGTACGTATGCATCGTCGTGCGAACCGATTTATCTGAACCGGCGGGTGCCGGGACCGAGTTGCCGTACGGCGTCCCGGTCCCGTCACTCCTGTTTCTTGCGGCGCGTCCCGAACACGATCTCGTCCCAGCTCGGCACGGCGGCCCGGCGGCCCGGACGGACCCCGTCCGCCTCGGCCTGCCGGTCGGTGGCGCCGATCAGCCGGTCGCGGTGGCTGCCCACCGAGCGCGGCATCAGGACGTCCGCGTAGGCGGAGCCGGCGGAGGCGGCGGGCGCCGGGGGCTCCTCGGCCTCCGGCTCCTGCTCCTCGGGCTCCTCCGCGGGCTCGGCGGGGCGCTCCGGGACGACCATGTCGCCCCGGAAGCTCGGGACCGCCTCCAGCAAGCTGGTCAGCGAGTCCCGCTCCCGCTCGCCGATGCTCTCCTCGGCCGGTTCGGACGGCTGGGCCGGCAGGCTCGGGCGCTCCAGCGCACGGTCCATCGAACGGTCGCGCGGCAGCCGCGCGATGCGTGGGACGAACGGAAAGCTGGGCTCCGGGGCGGCGAGGTCGTCGGACTCGCCGATCAGCGAGCGCGCCTCGTCGTCGACGGCCTGGACCAGCCGCCGGGGCGGGTCGTAGGTCCAGCTCGCCGAGTGCGGTTCGCCCGCGACGCAGTAGACGAGCAGGACCTCCCAGGTGCCGTCGTCGCGGCGCCAGGAGTCCCACTGGACGGTGTCCTTCTCGGCGCCGCGCAGCAGCAGCCGCTCCTGGACGGCCTCGCCGAGCTGGGGCCCCGCGGCGTTCTCACCGGGCCTGCGGACGGGTGTCTTGCGGGCCCGCTCGGCCATGAAGGCGCGCTCGGCCAGCACGGGACCCTCGAAGCGGCGGACGCGGTCGACGGGGATGCCCGCCATCTGCGCGACCTCTTCCGCGGTCGCACCGGCTCGTATACGCGCCTGGATGTCTCGGGGGCGGAGATGGCTCTCCACCTCGATCTCGATCTGGCCGAGGCGGGGACGGTCGCCGCGCACGGCGGCGCGCAGCCGCTCGTCGATCGGAAGCGTGTACTCCGTGCTGTCCGCAGCCTTCAGCACCAGCCGTGTGCCGTCATTCGAGACGGCCACGACACGCAGTTCGGGCATGGGGACCTCCCGGGTGGTGCCTGCCGACGTCACGTGCGTCGCTGCTTCCGCTAGTCGAGTGTGGCCTGCCCGGGTGCAGCCTGCCACAACCTTGCCGAGTTGCCCGGCGTGTCGGGCACGGGCCCTGGATCGCCGTTATGGCACGGTTACCTATTCGCCACGCTAAGTGACCGAAGTCGTCACCCTGTGCAACTAGTCCCCTCCCGGCGGTCCAGCAAGGCCCGGGCACCCTGTGGGGAGCCCAGGCCCAAGGCTCGCAACAGTACTCCATTTGGGCCACGTGCGTGGATTGGCGCGCCGCTCAACTTCTGGCAAGAGGTGCGACTTGGCCGTCCGTTACGCGCTTTCTGTGATCTTGAAAGTGGCGCACTTCACGCATTCCCCCGAATCGGAACCATCGGGTTCGCATCATGCGTTTCCGCCACGGCGTCGGGACCCGGCTACGCCCCGAGAACCCTCCGGAGGTAGTCGTTCTGGAACAGGCGGTGGGGGTCCAGTCGGTCGCGCAGCGTGGTGAACTCACCGAAACGCGGATAGACCCGTGCGAAGTACTCCGCGTCGCGCGTGTGCACCTTGCCCCAGTGCGGCCGGCCCTCGTGCCCGGTGAAGATCCGCTCGGCGGCCGTGAAGTACCCCTGGTACGCCGTCCCCTTGACCATGTGGACGGCGATGTACGCGCTGTCGCGACCGGAGGCGGTGGACAGCGTGATGTCGTCGGCCGGCGCGGTGCGCACCTCGACGGGGAAACTGACCCTGAGGTCGGAGCGGTCGACCATCGCCTTCAGCTCGCGCAGCACCTCGGTGACGGCCGCGCGCGGGACGGCGTACTCCATCTCCACGAAGCGCACCCGGCGCGGAGACGTGAAGACCTTGTAGGGAACGTCGGTGTAGGTGCGCGCGGACAGGGCCTTGCTGGAGACCTGGGCGATCGTCGGGATCGTCGCCGGCACCGCCCGGCCGACCCACTGCGCCACCTGGAACACGCCGTTGGAGAGGAACTCGTCCTCGATCCAGCCCGAGATCTGGCTCACCGGCTTGCGCGGGCCCGCGCTGCGGTTGTTGCGCTTGGTGTTGGTGTTCCCGGTGTGCGGGAACCAGTAGAACTCGAAGTGCTCGTTCTCGGCCCACAGCTCGTCGAAGTCGGCGAGGACCTTGTCGAACGTCATCGGCTCCTCGCGCGCGGTGAGGAGGAAGACCGGCTCCACGGCGAAGGTGATCGCGGTGACGACGCCGAGCGCGCCGAGGCCGATCCGGGCGGCCGCGAAGACCTCCGGGTTCTCCTTCTCCGAACAGCTGAGCACCGAGCCGTCCGCCGTCACCAGTTCCAGGCCCTTGATCTGCGCGGCGATCGAGCCGGAGTCGCGGCCGGTGCCGTGGGTGCCGGTGCTGGTGGCCCCGGAGACCGTCTGCTCCATGATGTCGCCCATGTTGGTGAGCGAGAGGCCCTCGCGCGCCAGCGCCATGTTGAGTCTCTTGAGCGGGGTACCGGCCTCGACCGTGACGGTCATGGTGTCACGATCGATCTTGCGGATGCCGGTCAACAGTTGAGGGCGGATCAACACACCGTCCGTGGCGGCGATCGACGTGAAGGAATGGCCGGTACCGACCGCCTTCACCTTCAGACCGTCCTCGGCCGCCCGGCGCACCGCCGCGGCCAGCTCGTCGACGGAGGCGGGCATGACCTCCCGCGCGGGACGGGCGGTCACATTGCCGCCCCAGTTACGCCACGTGCCGTTCTTCCCGCTCGTTGTGGTGCTCAAGGGTGCCTCCCCGACCCGGAGCCGGCCTGCCGAGCCGGCGGTACCCGAGGAAACCGACCGCGACCGCGACGGCCCCGGACACCGCCGGAACCCCGTACCCGGCCTGTGCCCCGGCCGCGTCGATGACCCAGCCGGCGATGGAGGAGCCGAGCGCCACCCCGACCGCGAGCCCGGTGCTGATCCAGGTCATTCCCTCGGTCAATTGTGCGCGTGGTACGTGCTCTTCGATGAGGGACATGGTGGTGATCATCGTCGGAGCGATGGCCAGTCCCGCAGCGAACAGCGCCACGGCCAGAAACGGCAAGTTTCCGACCAGTAGGAGGGGGATCATACTCACGGCCATCATGAACACGCCCAGCAGCCAGCGCTTTTCCGGCGCCCCCTTGAGCCGCAGCAGGCCGAAGACGAGCCCGGCGACACAGGAACCGGCCGCGTAGAGCGCCAGCACCACGCTCGCGGCGCCCTTGTGGCCCCGCTCGTCCGCGAAGGCGACCGTCACCACGTCCACCGCCCCGAAGATCGTGCCGGTCGCCACGAACGTCGTCACCAGGACCTGAAGACCGGGCGAGCGCAGGGCGCTGCCGCCGCCGCGCTGCTCGCGCGGGTGCGGCACGGGCTCCGTGGCCCGCTGCGCCGTCAGCCAGAAGACCCCGACCGCGAGGAAGCAGGCCGCCAGCAGCGGGCCCGCCTCCGGGAACCAGACCGTGGACAGACCGATCGAGATGATCGGCCCGAAGATGAAGCACACCTCGTCCACCACGGACTCGAAGGAGTACGCCGTGTGCAGCTGCGGGGTGCCCCGGTACAGGGCCGCCCAGCGGGCCCTGACCATCGCGCCGAGACTCGGCACCGCGCCGATGCCCGCGGCGCACACGAACAGCACCCAGTCCGGCCACCGCAGGCGTGCGGCCAGCAGCAGCCCGGCAGCCGCGGTCAGCGCGAACAGCGTCGCGGGGCGCAGCACCCGGCGCTGGCCGTACTGGTCCACCAGGCGGGATATCCGGGGCCCGGCCACCGCGGCCGCCAGCGCGACGGTCGCCGACAGCGCGCCCGCGAGGCCGTAGCGTCCGGTGAGCTGGGAGATCATCGTGACCACGCCGATGCCCATCATCGACAGCGGCATCCGGCCGAGGAACCCCGCGGCGGAGAAGCCCTTGGAGCCGGGGGCGGCGAACAGGGCGCGGTAGGGGCTGGGCACGGTGTCTCCGGTCGGTCCGGTCACGCGCGCGTGGCGGCTCCGCGCGGCGAGAAATGAGAAGCGGCTCGTCGGTGCGTGCCCGGTAACGCTCGGTAAGGCGTGAAGGCAGCCCATACAGCTTACGAGTTAGGCAACCCTAATGCACCGGCGCGCACGCCCCGCGCGAGCGCCCCCGGTACGGCCCCCGGTACGACCCCGTTACGTCACCGCCGTTTCCCGGCTGTCGCAGGCGGGTGGCAGGATCGGACCCATGCCAGACGCGCTCGATGCCACCCCCTACGACGCCCTGCTCCTGCTCTCCTTCGGCGGCCCGGAAGGCCCGGACGACGTGGTCCCGTTCCTGGAGAACGTGACCCGCGGGCGCGGCATCCCGAAGGAACGCCTCAAGGAGGTCGGGCAGCACTACTTCCTGTTCGGCGGGGTCAGCCCCATCAACGACCAGAACCGCGCCCTCCTGGACGCCCTGCGCAAGGACTTCGCCGACCACGGCCTGGACCTGCCGGTCTACTGGGGCAACCGCAACTGGGCCCCCTACCTCACCGACACCCTGCGCGAGATGGTCGCGGACGGCCGCCGCCGCATCCTCGTCCTCGCCACCAGCGCCTACGCCTCCTACTCGGGCTGCCGCCAGTACCGCGAGAACCTCGCCGACTCGCTGGCCGCCCTCCAGGCCGAGGGCCTGCCGCTGCCCGAGATCGACAAACTGCGGCACTACTTCAACCACCCGGGCTTCCTGGAGCCCATGATCGACGGTGTCGTGCGGTCCCTCGCCGACCTCCCCGAGAACCTCCGCGACGGCGCCCACATCGCGTTCTCCACCCACTCGATCCCCGACGCCTCGGCCGACACCTCCGGCCCCGTGGAGGACCACGGCGACGGCGGCGCGTACGTGAAGCAGCACCTGGACGTGGCCCGCCTGGTCGCCGACGCCGTCCGCGACCGCACCGGCGTCGACCATCCCTGGCAGCTCGTCTACCAGTCCCGCTCCGGCGCCCCGCACATCCCGTGGCTGGAGCCCGACATCTGCGACCACCTCGAGGAACGCCACGCGGCCGGCGTCCCCGCGGTCGTGATGGCCCCCATCGGCTTCGTCTCCGACCACATGGAGGTCCTCTACGACCTCGACACCGAGGCCACGGCCAAGGCCGCGGAACTGGGCCTGCCGGTGCGCCGCTCGGCCACCGTCGGCGCCGACCCGAGGTTCGCCGCGGCCGTCCGCGAGCTGGTCCTGGAGCGCGCCGCCGCCGAGACCGGCCGGCCGGTCACCCCGTGCGCCCTGGGCGCGCTCGGGGCGAGCCACGACCTGTGCCCCGTCGGGTGCTGCCCGGCCCGCGCGCCCCGGCCGGCCGCCGCCGGCGCCGACAGCCCCTACGCGTGAGGAACCCCGTGACCGACCCCCTGCATCCGGAGCTGCTCGCCCTCGCCCGGGAGGCCGCCCGCCGGGCCGGCGAGCTGCTGCGGGACGGCCGCCCGGCCGACCTCGCGGTGGCCGCCACCAAGTCGAGCCCGATCGACGTGGTCACCGAGATGGACATCGCCGCCGAGAAGCTGATCACCGGCCTGATCTCCGAGCACCGCCCCGACGACGGCTTCCTCGGCGAGGAGGGCGCCGCCAGCCCGGGCAGCACCGGCATCCGCTGGGTGATCGACCCCCTCGACGGCACGGTCAACTACCTCTACGGCCTGCCCACCTGGGCCGTCTCCATCGCGGCCGAGCAGGACGGCGAGACCGTCGTCGGGGTCGTGGAGATCCCGATGCGCGGGGAGTCGTACCACGCCGTACGCGGTCGGGGCGCCCGCGCGACCGGCGCCTGGGAGGGCGAGCGGGAGCTGTCCTGCCGTGCCCCGGCCCCGCTCGACCAGGCCCTGGTCTCCACCGGCTTCAACTACGTCACCGAGGTCCGCACCCACCAGGCCGAGGTGGCCCGGCGGATCGTCCCGCTGCTGCGGGACATCCGGCGCAGCGGGTCGGCCGCCGTGGACCTGGCCGACGTGGCCGCCGGCCGCCTCGACGGCTACTACGAGCGCGGTCTGCACCCGTGGGACCTCGCGGCGGGCGACCTGATCGCCCGGGAGGCGGGCGCGCTGACCGGAGGACGCCCCGGAGAGCGCCCCTCACGTGATCTGGCGATCGCCGCCGCCCCGGCCGTCTTCGAGCCCCTCCAGCGACTCCTGGAGGACTTCGGCGCCTGGCACGACTGAGGCCCGGAGTGCGCACGCGAAGGGGCCCCGGCGCTGGATTCGCCGGGGCCCCTCCGTCACGCGTACGAACGACGCGTACCAACCGCTCAGACGCTTGTCGCGCCGACCTCCACACCATGTTCGGCGGCGAGGCGGCGCAGGTCGTCGAGCTCTGCCTGCTCCACCTCGACGAGGAAGTCGTCGCCCTCGTCGAGAGCCCTGGTCAGATCGGACTCGGTCGCCCTTATGCGCTGCAGAAGTCCTGCGGTGAATGCGTCCATGCTGCGCCCCCTCGTCCTGGGTCGTGGGTCGATGGCACGGGGGTGTGCCGGTTCGGGAAGGGGCGATCACGTCTCCAGTAGGTGCCCAGCGCTGCCCTGCCGGGCGGCGACGGTGCCGGACACCCACGCCCGCTCTGCGGCAAGCGGATCGCGGAGTACCACATGGTGTTGTGGCACATGCAGAGCGTGATCGCGGGGTGTAAAGCCGTCCTCCCCCCGCTCCCTTCCACGGAAACCTCAACCCCACGAGAAAATTTCGCATTCCCGGGGTTCATACCTGTCCTTCATCGCGCCCTCACCGTCTTACCGCCGACTTATGGCCGAAAAGGGCAGGATGGAAGCACACACCCACCAGGACCCCTGCCCACGCGCGCTCACGGAGCGCTACGCGGGTGGACACAGGAAGGACAAGCGACGTGCGCGTACTCGTCGTCGAGGACGAGCAGCTGCTCGCCGATGCGGTGGCCACCGGACTGCGCCGGGAGGCCATGGCCGTCGACGTCGTGTACGACGGTGCGGCCGCCCTGGAGCGCATCGGCGTCAACGACTACGACGTGGTCGTCCTCGACCGCGACCTCCCGCTCGTGCACGGCGACGACGTCTGCCGCAAGATCGTCGAGCTCGGCATGCCCACGCGCGTGCTGATGCTCACGGCCTCCGGCGACGTCAGCGACCGCGTCGAGGGCCTGGAGATCGGCGCGGACGACTACCTCCCCAAGCCCTTCGCCTTCAGCGAGCTCATCGCACGCGTGCGTGCCCTCGGCCGGCGCACCAGCGTGCCGCTGCCGCCCGTCCTGGAGCGCGCCGGCATCAAGCTCGACCCGAACCGCCGCGAGGTCTTCCGCGACGGCAAGGAGGTCCAGCTCGCGCCCAAGGAGTTCGCCGTCCTGGAGGTCCTGATGCGCAGCGAGGGCGCCGTCGTCTCCGCGGAACAGCTCCTGGAGAAGGCGTGGGACGAGAACACCGACCCGTTCACCAACGTCGTCCGCGTGACCGTCATGACCCTGCGCCGCAAGCTCGGCGAACCCCCGGTGATCGTCACCGTCCCCGGCTCCGGCTACCGGATCTGACGGCCGTGGCCGCCGCACCGGCGCCTCCCCAGGCGCCCCCGAAGCCCACCTGGGACCCCAGGAGGCCGCAGGCCCCCTTCCCCTGGCTGCGCCCCACCATCCGGATACGCCTCACCCTGCTGTACGGCGGCATGTTCCTGATCGCCGGCATCCTGCTGCTGTCGATCATCTACCTGCTGGCCGCGCAGGCCATCAGCACGGGCAACCAGCCGCCGTTCAAGATCGTGAGCGCCAGCAACGAGATCAAGGTCGCCAGCGCCGACTGCCCCGCGGTCAACAACGCCACCGGTCTGACGCTCACCCAGTTCAACTCGGCGATCAGCGACTGCATCGACCACTCGCGCCAGGCCGCCCTGGACAACCTCCTCAGCCGCTCGCTGCTCGCCCTGCTGGGCCTCGCCGTGATCGCCTTCGCCTTCGGCTACGCCATGGCCGGGCGGGTCCTGTCGCCGCTCGGGCGGATCACCCGCACCGCGCGCGCCGTGGCCGGCTCGGACCTCTCCCGCCGGATCGAGCTGGACGGCCCGGACGACGAGTTCAAGGAGCTCGCGGACACCTTCGACGACATGCTGGAGCGCCTCCAGCGGGCCTTCACCGCCCAGCAGCGCTTCGTCGGCAACGCCTCGCACGAACTGCGCACGCCGCTGGCGATCAACCGCACACTGCTCGAGGTGCACCTCTCCGACCCGAACGCGCCCGTGGAGCTGCAACAGCTCGGCAAGACCCTGCTGGCCACCAACGAGCGCAGCGAGCAGCTGGTGGAGGGCCTGCTGCTGCTCGCCCGCAGCGACAACCAGATCGTCGAGCGCAAGCCGGTGGACCTCGCCGAGGTCGCCGAGCAGGCCGTCGACCAGGTGCACGCGGAGGCGGAGGCGAAGGGGGTCGTGATCCGCGGCGAGCAGAAACCCGCGGTCGTCCAGGGCAACGGCGTCCTGCTGGAGCGCATCGCCCTGAACCTGGTGCAGAACGCCGTGCGCTACAACGTCCCGGAGGACGGCTGGGTCGAGGTGACCACCGAGGTCCAGCACGGGCACGCGGTCCTGGTCGTGTCCAACACCGGGCCGGTCGTGCCGGCGTACGAGATCGACAATCTGTTTGAGCCGTTCCGGCGGCTGCGCACGGAGCGCACGGGCAGCGACAAGGGCGTGGGGCTCGGGCTGTCCATCGTGCGGTCCGTGGCCCGGGCGCACGGCGGGCACATCGCGGCCCAGCCACGAGAGGGAGGAGGGCTCGTGATGCGGGTCACCCTGCCCGTCTGAGATCATGTCGCCGACACACGCGGGGATGTTCGCTTTGCGCGGAATTCTCAGGACTCGGCCCTGGCGGTCCCGTGTGTGATCGATCACAAGGGCGAATTTCCGGCCATCTACTCTCCGTGATCATGACGCCTGCCGGAAAGCCCGGAAAATCCGGGTTTTCGGGGGTCCCGATCACGGGAAGTACACGGTGAGACGCCTTTGAAGTGCGGCATCAGGACCGTGTACGGTCCCGATCGCCATCCAAGCCGATCACTCATGAGGAGTCCGGTTGGGTGTCGATTGAGTAACAGACCTTGATGTGAGGCAAAATCTCCGCCTCGAGGCGGGCACAAGTCCGGCCTCTCACGCGTTACGTGCGCTGGAGACACCGCATTCACCCAGAGGGGGAGAGGCGAAATGGCAACCGATTACGACACCCCGCGCAAGACCGACGACGATGTCGACTCCGACAGCCTTGAAGAGCTGAAGGCCCGGCGGAACGACAAGTCCGCCTCCGCCGTGGACGTCGACGAGTTCGAGGCCGCGGAAGGACTGGAGCTCCCTGGAGCGGACCTGTCCAACGAGGAACTGGCCGTCCGGGTCCTTCCGAAGCAGCAGGACGAGTTCACCTGCATGAGCTGCTTCCTGGTGCACCACCGCAGCCAGCTGGCCCGGGAGAAGAACGGTCAGCCGATCTGCCGCGACTGCGACTGAGGCGGGGTCGGCCGTGACTGGCTCGACCCCCTCTCGGAAGCGCCGCTTCCGCAAGCCGGGAGCGGACCAAGGGCCGGCCGACGGCCCTCACGGCGTGCGTGACGACGAGCGAGGCTCATCCGGCAAGGGAGTGGTCCCTGCGGGATCGGCCTCGCTCGGTACAACAGGCGACGGGGCTGACCTCCCGGTGCCTGGGCGAGGATCCGGGCCCGTCGCCTGGCGACGGGCCGCGGTGATCCGCGACAAGGCCAGGGACCTGGCCCGGGAAGGCGTCCGCAAGGGCGGGGACCGTGCCAGGGCCGGTCTGGGCTACCTCGCGGACCGGATCATCGAGATCGCCCCGAGGATCCCCGTACGGGACCTCAGGACGCTCCGCAGACAGTTCCCCGGCCTCGGGCCGGAAGAGCTCGCCGACAAGCTCGTGGCGGGCGCCGCGAACGCCACGTCCACGGTCGGCGCGGGCGTCGGCGCGGCGGCCATGCTGCCCGTGCCGCCCGCGATGCCGACCGAACTGGCCGCGGAGATCACCGGGGTGGCGGCGATCGAGCTGAAGCTCATCGCCGAACTGCACGAGGTGTACGGCCTCAGGCCGCCCGGCAACCTCAAGGACCGCTCCACGGCCTGTCTGCGTGCCTGGTCGGGCGAGCGCGGCATCGACCCGCTCAAACCGTCCTCGGTCAACTCCGCGCTCGGCGGCCAGATGAAACGCGAGCTGCGTCAGCAGATCATGAAACGGCTCGTCCGCGACCTGCCGATGCTGGTGCCGTTCCTGGTGGGCGCCGTGGTGGGCGCCGCCATGAACCGGCGCGACACCAAGAAGCTGGCCGCGAGGATCCGCGCCGATCTGCGCAAGGCCCAGGTGCCCTGGGAGGCCCTGGCGGACCTGCCGCCGCTGGAGAAACCCGAACACCCGCTGGACATGACGGAACTCCCCGGACATCCCAGGGAGCTCGGGTACTGAGCCGGGGCGTCGGGCGTCCTACACCGCGGCCTCCCGCGCCGTCCGCAGCGCCTGCGCCAGCCGCTCCGGCTCCCGCGTCGACAGATACAGGTACGGCGTCGGGTCGTCCGGATCGGTGACCTGGACCTTCAGCGCGGTGGGGATATAGGCGCGCAGCAGCAGGAACGCGCGCACGTCCGCCTTGTACGTGCGCCAGGCGCGTGCCTCCTCCGGGTCCAGGACCTCCGCCTCGCCGAGGGCCGCGACCGGGATCTTCGCCTCGCCGGCGATCAGCGCGTCGCCGACCACCCGGATGCGCACGGATCCGTACGAGCTGGCGGCGACCGCGGCGACCGCGGTGCCGCCGACCAGGCCGCCCAGCAGCGGCAGCGTGCCGAAGGGCAGCAGGATCAGGGCGAAGGAGACGCCCACGAGGAACGAGATCAGCCACCAGGTGCGGGGGGCGGTGAGACGTTCTTCGTAAGGGGTGGCGGAGAGCTGCATGGAGTCAAGCTTGGCACGGTGCCCGGTATTGGCCGACGCGCGGGTAAGGTCTGCGGCTGTGAGTGGTACTTCCGCAGCTCTTCAGCCTCCCGCCGACGCAGTGAAACCCGTTCGGCACCCCGATGCTCCCGTGCCCGGCGAGCTGCTCGGTGCCCACTACGAACAGTGTTTCGGGTGCGGCGACGGCCAGGCGCACGGGCTGCACCTCCAGGCGCGGGCCGGCGAGGGGGTCACCGTCACCGCCGAGTTCACGGTGCAGCCCGCCCACCAGGGGGCTCCGGGGCTCGCGCACGGCGGGGTGCTGGCCACCGCCCTCGACGAGACGCTCGGCTCACTGAACTGGCTGCTGCGCACCATCGCCGTGACCGGCCGGCTGGAGACCGACTTCGTCCGGCCGGTGCCCGTCGGGACCACGCTGTACCTGGAGGCCGAGGTGACGGCGGTGGCCCGGCGGAAGATCTACTCGACGGCCAGCGGACGCATCGGCGGCCCCGAGGGCCCCGTCGCGGTGCGTGCCGACGCGCTCTTCGTCGAGGTCGAGGTGGCGCACTTCGTCCACCACGGCCGCGAGGAGGAGATCCAGGCGGCCATGAGCGACCCCGACCAGGTCCGGCGCGCCCGCGCCTTCGAGGTGAACCCGTGAGCCGTGCCCCCCTGAACGTCCTGATCCGGCGCGTCCACCCCGACGTACCGCTTCCGGCGTACGAGCACCCCGGGGACGCGGGGGCGGATCTGCGGACCACCGAGGCCTGTGAACTGGGGCCCGGTGAGCGGGCCGTACTGCCCACGGGGGTGTCCGTCGCGCTGCCCGAGGGGTACGCGGCCTTCGTGCATCCCCGGTCGGGGCTCGCGGCCCGGTGCGGAGTCGGACTCGTGAATGCCCCGGGGACGGTTGATGCCGGGTACCGTGGGGAGATCAAGGTGATCGTGGTGAATCTCGACCCGCGCGAGTCCGTGCGGTTCGAGCGCTTCGACCGGATTGCCCAACTGGTCGTCCAGCAGGTCGAGAGGGTCCGCTTCCAGGAGGTCGCGGAGCTTCCCGAATCGGCACGGGCCGCGGGGGGCTTCGGGTCCACCGGCGGGCATGCCGCGGTGGGCGATGCAAGCGGTCAGGCCGCTCTGGGCGGCAGTGTGGGTGGGTATCGATACGCTTCGGTCGTATCCGACCGGGAAGGACAGTGACGTGTTCGGACGTCGCAAGAAGAAGGGTGCCGCCGAGGACGCGGCCGGCGAGGCCGAGCAGGTCGTCGACAGTGTCGACACTGAGGCGGACGAAGAGGTAACGGGCGAGCGTGAGCGCGTCCGGCTCGAGCCCGAGCCGCGGCCCGACGGACCCTGGGACAGCTCCGAGGTCCGCGACCCGGCCGAGGGCCGGGTGGACCTGGGCGGTCTGTTCGTGCCGGGCGTCGACGGCATGGAACTGCGTGTCGAGGTCGCGGGTGACGCGATCGTCGCCGCCACCGTCGTCCTGCGCGACAGCGCGGTCCAGCTCCAGGCCTTCGCCGCGCCCAAGCGCGAGGGCATCTGGGGCGAGGTGCGCGAGGAGATCGGTTCGGGCATCACCCAGCAGGGCGGGATCATCGACGAGGTCGAGGGTCCGCTGGGCTGGGAGCTGCGGGCCCAGGTCCCGGTGCAGCTGCCGGACGGCACCGGCGGCTTCCACGTCGTCCGGTTCGTGGGCGTGGACGGCCCCCGCTGGTTCCTGCGCGGAGTGATCTCCGGCCAGGGCGCGGTGCAGCCGCAGGCCGCCGGGCTGCTCGAGCAGATCTTCCGGGACACGGTCGTGGTGCGCGGCGACGGCCCGATGGCGCCGCGCGACCCCATCGTCCTCAAGCTGCCGAACGACGCGCAGATGGTCCCCGAGGGCATCCAGCAGCAGGACGAGGGTTCCCGCTTCTCCGGAGGCATGGGCCAGCTCCAGCGCGGACCGGAGATCACCGAGGTCCGCTGAGCCGAGTGCTCGGCCGGGAAGGCCGAGAAGTCGAGAAGAGCCGCACCCTTCGGGGTGCGGCTTTTTTGCGCCGGTCGGGCGAGTGCGCGTGCGGGGTGGCATGCGGGACCCCTTGACGAGGAATTGGTCTGTACCTACGGTCTCCGCTCACCGCGTCTGTTCATAAAGGCGCTTTCCGTTCACATACAAGAACGAGAGGCTCCCGCGCATGCGCAGAACCGCACTCCTCGCCGCCACCGTCGCCCTCGTCGCCGGCGCGCTCGCCTGGCCGGCCCAGGCCGCCCCCGCCGCCTTCGTCCACCCCGGCGTCACCGTCTCCTCGGCAGAGCTGGACTTCGCCCGCGAGCGGGTGAACGCGGGCGCCCAGCCCTGGAAGGGCGCCTTCGAGCAGATGCTGGCGAGCAAGTACGCCGCCCTGAACCGCACCCCCGCACCCCGCGCGACCGTCGAGTGCGGCTCCTACTCCACCCCGGACAACGGCTGCACCGAAGAACGCCAGGACGCCCTCGCCGCCTACACCGACGCCCTCGCCTGGTACATCACCCGGGACGAGCGGTACGCGAAGAAGGCCATCGAGCTGATGGACGCCTGGTCCGCCGTGATCAAGGACCACACCAACAGCAACGCCCCGCTCCAGACCGGCTGGGCGGGCGCCTCCTGGCCGAAGGCCGCCGAGATCATCAAGTACACCTACCCCGGCGGCTGGGCGAACTCCGGCCGCTTCGCGACCATGCTGCGCACCGTCTACCTGCCCGAGGTCATCAACGGCTCGAACTCCAACGGCAACTGGGAGCTGACCATGACGGAGGCCGCCGTCGGCATCTCCGTCTTCCTCGAGGACAAGGCGTCGTACGACAAGGCCATGGCGAGGTTCCGCACCCGCACCGCCGCCTACGTCTACCTCGCCTCCGACGGGGACCTGCCGAGGACCGTGCCCGGCCAGAACCTGAACACCCGGGACAGGATCGTCGCCTACTGGCAGGGCCAGGGCACCTTCGTCACCGGGCTGACCCAGGAGACCTGCCGCGACCTCACCCACACCGGGTACGGCATCTCCTCGATCTCGCACGTCGCCGAGACGAGCCGGATCCAGGGCGCGGACCTGTACGGCACCGACGTCGGCGAACGGCTGCGCCAGGCCCTCGGATTCCAGGCCAGGTACCAGCTCGGTACGGCCGTGCCGAGCTGGCTGTGCGGCGGCTCCCTGAACCTGGGGCTGGGCCCGGTCACCGAGGTCGGCCACAACGCGCTCCACAACCGGCTGGGCATCGCCATGACCAACACCGAGGCGTTGACCCGGCAGAACCGCCCGGCCGGGACGAACAGCCTGTTCGTGGCCTGGGAGACACTGACGCACGGGGACAATCCCGCGTGACGTGAACCGAAACGGGGGTCTCATCCGATGAAGCGGGTGAGAGGGGGGATGCCGATGTCCGCGTCAGGGTTGTGTCAAAGGCGTCCCCCACCGCGCCGCTCGCCCCTTTTGCCGGACTCGATGGCCGTAGGGTCGACGCTGCGTGGGCAGGAGTCACGGGAAGACAATGGGGCCATGGCGCGCGGCAAGCTTCGGATCTACCTCGGTGCGGCACCGGGCGTGGGCAAGACCTACGCCATGCTGTCCGAGGCGCACCGCCGGGTGGAACGCGGTACGGACTGCGTGGTGGCCTTCGTCGAGCACCACGGCCGTACGCGCACCGAGGTGATGCTGCACGGCCTGGAGCAGGTCGCGCGCCGCGAGCTGGAGTACCGGGGCGGCGTCTTCACCGAGATGGACGCGGACGCGGTCCTCGCCCGCCACCCGCACGTCGCCCTGGTGGACGAACTGGCGCACACCAACGTCCCCGGCTCGCGCAACGCCAAGCGCTGGCAGGACGTGGAGGAACTCCTGGCCGCCGGCATCGACGTCGTCTCCACCGTCAACATCCAGCACCTGGAGTCCCTCGGGGACGTGGTCGAGTCCATCACGGGCGTACGGCAGCAGGAGACCGTCCCCGACGAGTTCGTCCGGCGGGCCGACCAGATCGAGCTGGTGGACATGTCACCGGAGGCACTGCGCCGCCGGATGGCGCACGGCAACATCTACCGGCCGGACAAGGTCGACGCGGCCCTGTCCAACTACTTCCGGCCCGGCAACCTCACCGCCCTGCGGGAGCTCGCCCTGCTGTGGGTGGCCGACCGGGTCGACGCGTACCTGAAGCAGTACCGCAGCGAGCACCGGGTGTCGGCGATCTGGGGCTCGCGCGAGCGGATCGTCGTCGGGCTCACCGGCGGCCCGGAGGGGCGCACCCTCATCCGGCGGGCGGCCCGGCTGGCGGAGAAGGGCGCCGGCGGCGAGGTCCTCGCCGTGTACATCGCGCGCAGCGACGGACTGACCTCGGCCTCGCCCAAGGAGCTGGCCGTCCAGCGCACCCTCGTGGAGGACCTCGGCGGCACCTTCCACCATGTGGTCGGCGACGACATACCGGCCGCGCTGCTCGACTTCGCCCGGGGGGTGAACGCCACGCAGATCGTCCTCGGCTCCTCACGCCGCAAGGCCTGGCAGTACGTCTTCGGACCGGGCGTCGGCGCCACGGTCGCCCGCGAGTCCGGTCCCGACCTCGACGTGCACATCGTCACGCACGGTGAGGTGGCCAAGGGCCGGGGGCTGCCCGTGGCCCGGGGCGCCCGGCTCGGGCGGGCCCGGATCATCTGGGGCTGGCTCGTCGGCCTGGGCGGCCCGGTGATCCTCGCGCTGCTGCTGAACACCGTCCAGCTCGGACTCGCCAACGACATGCTGCTGTTCCTGACGGTGACCGTGGCGGCCGCGCTGCTCGGCGGACTGCTGCCGGCGCTGGCCTCCGCGGCGCTGGGCTCGCTGCTGCTGAACTTCTTCTACACCCCGCCCCTGCACCGGTGGACGATCGCGGACCCGAAGAACATCATCGCCATAGTGATCTTCGTGGGGGTGGGGGTGTCCGTGGCGTCGGTGGTCGACCTGGCGGCCCGGCGCACCCACCAGGCGGCCCGGCTGAGAGCCGAGTCGGAGATCCTGTCCTTCCTCGCGGGCAATGTGCTGCGCGGCGAGACCAGCCTGGAGGCCCTGCTGGAACGGGTCCGGGAGACCTTCGGGATGGAATCGGCCGCGCTGCTGGAGCGGGCGGACGACCGGGCCCCGTGGACCTGCGCGGGCCATGTGGGTCCCGGACGGCCGGTGCAGCGGCCGGACGAGGCGGACGTCGACGTGCCGGTCGGCGACCGCGCGGCGCTGGCGCTCACCGGCCGGGTGCTGCCCGCCGAGGACCGCCGGGTGCTGGCCGCGTTCGCCGCGCAGGCCGTGGTCGTCCTGGACCGCAGGCGACTCCAGGAGGAGGCCGGACACGCCCGCGCGCTGGCCGAGGGCAACCGGATCCGCACCGCGCTGCTGGCCGCCGTCAGCCACGATCTGCGCACCCCGCTGGCCGGGATCAAGGCCGCGGTCTCCAGTCTGCGGTCCGACGACGTGGCCTGGTCCGAGGAGGACCGGGCGGAGCTGCTCGAAGGCATCGAGGAGGGCGCCGACCGGCTCGACCACCTGGTGGGCAACCTGCTCGACATGTCCCGCCTCCAGACCGGGACGGTCACGCCGATCATCCGGGAGATCGACCTCGACGAGGTGGTGCCGATGGCCCTCGGCGGGGTCCCCGACCCGGAGGAGAGCGTCGAGCTGGACATCCCCGAGACCCTGCCCATGGTCGCCGTCGACGCCGGGCTGCTGGAGCGGTCGGTGGCCAACCTCGTGGAGAACGCGGTCAAGTACAGCCCGCCCGGCGAACCGGTGCTGGTCGCCGCGAGCGTACTCTCCGACCGCGTCGAGGTCCGGGTCGTGGACCGTGGCCCGGGCGTCCCCGACGAGGCCAAGGAGCGGATCTTCGCGCCCTTCCAGCGCCACGGCGACGCACCGCGCGGGGCGGGCGTGGGGCTGGGCCTGGCGGTGGCGCGCGGCTTCGCCGAGGCCATGGGCGGCACCCTCAACGCCGAGGACACCCCCGGCGGGGGCCTCACCATGGTCCTCACCCTGCGCGCGGCGGCGGTGGCGGTGCAGGAGACACGGCCGGCACCGCCCGGCGCGGACACCGCGGCAGCGCCCGCGGCACAAGGACGTTCGGTACGACCGGAAAGGCAGGCTTCATGGTGAGTCCTGCTGGGGGAACCTCCCAGACCGCCACCAGGGTGCTGGTGATCGACGACGAGCCGCAGATCGTGCGCGCCCTCGTGATCAACCTCAAGGCGCGCAAGTACGAGGTCGACGCCGCCCACGACGGCGCCACCGCCCTCAGGCTCGCCGCCGCCCGCCACCCGGACGTGGTGGTCCTCGACCTCGGGCTGCCCGACATGGACGGCGTCGAGGTCATCAGAGGGCTGCGGGGCTGGACCCGGGTGCCGATCCTGGTGCTGTCGGCCCGGCACTCCTCGGACGAGAAGGTCGAGGCGCTCGACGCGGGCGCCGACGACTACGTCACCAAGCCGTTCGGCATGGACGAGCTGCTGGCCCGGCTGCGGGCCGCCGTACGCCGGGCCGAGCCGGCCGGGGGCGGGGAGGACGACGTCCTGGTGGAGACCGACGGGTTCACCGTCGACCTCGCCGCGAAGAAGGTCCACCGGGCCGGCCGGGACGTCCGGCTCACCCCGACCGAGTGGCATCTGCTGGAGGTGCTGGTGCGCAACACCGGGCGCCTGGTCGGGCAGAAGCAGCTGCTCCAGGAGGTGTGGGGGCCGTCGTACGGCACCGAGACGAACTACCTGCGGGTCTACATGGCCCAGCTGAGACGGAAGCTGGAGGCGGACCCCTCGCATCCGAAGCACTTCATCACGGAGCCGGGGATGGGCTACCGCTTCGAGAAGTGAGCCGCGGGACGGGTTACGGCCGTGTCGGTGGACCCCGGTACGCTTTCAGACATGAGTGGTGTTCCGCGTTCCGAGAAGCCGGTGGGCCGGTTCCGGCGCATGCTCGACCGGCTTTCCTCGTCCCAGGAGGACCTGGAGTCCCAGGAGCTGCGGGAGGACGCCGAGACGGCCGGCTGCGTCCGGATCGGCGACTGCCAGGACCGGCAGATCGTCACCGTTACTGGTACCTTGCGCACGGTCACCCTGCGTCCGCGCGCCGGAGTCCCGGCCCTCGAGGCCGAGCTGTTCGACGGCAGCGCCGCGCTGGACGTGGTGTGGCTGGGCAGGCGCTCCATCGTGGGCATAGAGCCGGGGCGCAGGCTCATCGCATCGGGCCGGGTCTCCATGAGCAGAGGCCGCCGGGTGCTGTTCAACCCGAAGTACGAACTGAGACCCCTCGGTAGGGAGTAGCCGGTGACGTCGCTCGACAAGCCGACCGAAGACACGACCGCGGAGGACACCGCCGCGGCCGACGCCCGGGCGGTGACCGAGGCCGCGCTGTTCGAGGCGTTCGGCGGGCTGCGGGGCATGATCGAGACGGTCGTGCCCGGCCTGATCTTCGTCACCATCTTCACGATCAACAAGGACCTGCACATGTCCGCGATCGCCGCGCTCGCGGTGTCGCTGGTCCTGGTCGTGGTCCGGCTGGCGATGAAGGACACCGTCAAGCACGCCTTCAGCGGGGTCTTCGGGGTCGCCTTCGGCGTCGTCTTCGCGATGATGACCGGCAACGCCAAGGACTTCTACCTCCCCGGCATGCTCTACACGCTGGGCCTGGCGCTGGCGTACATCATCACGACCCTGTGCGGGGTCCCGCTGATCGGTCTGATCCTCGGCCCGGTCTTCAAGGAGAACCTCTCCTGGCGCAAGCGGAACCCGGGCCGCAAGAAGGCGTACGCCAAGGCGAGCTGGGCGTGGGGGCTGATCCTGCTCGCCAAGTGCGCGATCCTCTTCCCGCTGTACTGGTGGGCGAACACCGCGCAGCTGGGCTGGGTCCTGGTCGCCCTGAAGATCCCGCCCTTCCTGCTGGCCGTCTGGCTGACCTGGGTCTTCCTGGCGAAGGCGCCCGCGCCGATCGACGTCTTCGCCGAGATGGAGGCGGAGGAGAAGGCGGAGGCCGAGCGGAGCGCTGCCGCCGAGGCCGCCGGCGGACGGCACCGCCGGGACGGCTGAGGCCTGGGGGCCGCTGCCCCCAGACCCCCGCTTCAGGCCCTGAACGGGCCTCGTCCGCAAACGCCGGACGGGGGCCGAGAACTACTGCTCGCGCCGCACCGACAGCAGGTCCTCCAGCTGCTCCTCCCGTGCCTGTGCGGCCACGAAGAGCAGTTCGTCGCCCGGTTCCAGGGAGTCCTCCCTGGTCGGGGTGAGGACCCTGGTGCCGCGGATGATGGTGACCAGGGAGGTGTCCTCGGGCCATTCGACGTCGCCGACCTGGGTGCCGGCCAGCGCCGACTCCTCGGGGAGGGTCAGTTCGACGAGGTTGGCGTCGCCGTGGCTGAAGCGGAGCAGCCGGACCAGGTCGCCGACCGAGACCGCCTCCTCGACCAGGGCGGACATCAGCCGGGGCGTGGAGACGGCCACGTCGACACCCCAGGACTCGTTGAAGAGCCACTCGTTCTTGGGGTTGTTGACGCGGGCGACGACGCGCGGGACGCCGTACTCCGTCTTCGCCAGCAGGGACACCACCAGGTTGACCTTGTCGTCACCGGTGGCGGCGATCACGACGTTGCAGCGCTGGAGCGCCGCCTCGTCCAGGGACGTGATCTCGCAGGCGTCGGCGAGCAGCCACTCCGCCTGGGGGACGCGCTCGACCGAGATGGCGGTCGGCGCCTTGTCGACGAGCAGGACCTCGTGGCCGTTCTCCAGCAGCTCGCCCGCGATCGAGCGGCCGACGGCACCGGCTCCGGCGATGGCGACCCTCATCAGTGACCGCCTTCCTTCGGGCCCTCGGCGAACGACGCCTCGACCTTCTCGACCTCGTCGGTACGCATCATCACATGCACCAGGTCGCCCTCCTGCAGCACCGTCTGCGAGGTGGGCAGGATCGCCTCGCCGAGGCGGGTCAGGAACGCCACCCGGACGCCCGTCTCCTCCTGGAGTTCGCTGATCTTGTGGCCGACCCAGGACGGGGCCGCGTGCACCTCGGCGAGCTGGACGCCACCGGTGGGGTCGCGCCACAACGGCTCGGCACCCGAGGGCAGCAGCCGTCGCAGCATCTGGTCGGCCGTCCAGCGGACGGTCGCGACGGTGGGGATGCCCAGGCGCTGGTAGACCTCGGCCCGCCGGGGATCGTAGATCCGGGCGGCGACGTTCTCGATGCCGAACATCTCGCGGGCCACCCGGGCCGCGATGATGTTGGAGTTGTCGCCGCTGGAGACGGCGGCGAAGGCGCCCGCCTCCTCGATGCCCGCCTCGCGCAGGGTGTCCTGGTCGAAGCCGACCCCGGTGACACGACGGCCGCCGAACCCGGAGCCCAGTCGTCGGAAGGCGGTGGGGTCCTGGTCGATCACGGCGACCGTGTGCCCCTGTTGCTCCAGGGTCTGGGCGAGAGCGGACCCCACTCTGCCGCAGCCCATGATGACGATGTGCACGACCGTCCTTCCGGAAGTAAAGAAGTCAAGAAGTCAATAAATTTCTGGCGTGGCTCTGAACAGACTCTCAGACCGCCGACCAAGCTACACAGCCGCGGTCCGCGCAGGGCACCCCCGTGCACGCTTTGGGCGATCAGCGTCGGCTGATGCTCAAGAGACTGAGAACGGTAAGGATTCCGAGGCCGACGAGGGTGCCGGCGGCTCCGATCAGCTCCGCGGTCGTGTGCATGGAACCTCCGAGGGGCAGCGGCGGGACGGGGTTTGTCATATAGGCATGACGATCGGCGCGGCCATGGAATCCGCAGCCGACGCGTGGCCGATTTCACTCGTGAGGCAGACGTGGCGCTGCGTCACCCGGCTCACCCCGGGGGAGGGTGGGCGCGCCCCAGTTCGAAGGCATACGATCCTCTGTTGTGTCCAAACTGACCGACGTGCCCAAACGGATCCTGATCGGGCGCGCACTGCGCAGTGATCGGCTCGGAGAAACGCTCCTGCCGAAGCGCATCGCCCTACCCGTCTTCGCTTCCGACCCGCTGTCCTCCGTGGCCTATGCGCCCGGGGAGGTGCTGCTGGTCCTCTCCATCGCGGGCGTGTCGGCCTACCACTTCAGCCCGTGGATCGCGCTCGCGGTCGTCGTGCTGATGTTCACGGTGGTCGCCTCCTACCGTCAGAACGTCCACGCCTACCCGAGCGGCGGCGGCGACTACGAGGTGGCCACCACCAACCTCGGCGCCAAGGCAGGCCTGACCGTCGCGAGCGCGCTGCTCGTCGACTACGTCCTCACGGTGGCCGTCTCCATCGCCTCCGGCATCGAGAACCTCGGCTCCGCCATCCCCTTCGTCGTCGAGCACAAGGTGGCCTGCGCGGTCGCCGTCGTCGTCCTGCTGACGCTGATGAACCTGCGCGGCGTCAAGGAGTCCGGGAAGCTCTTCGCCATCCCGACGTACGTGTTCGTCGCGGGCGTCTTCATCATGATCGCGTGGGGTGCGTTCCGCGGGCTCGTCCTCGACGACACCATGCGGGCGCCGACCGCCGAGTACACGATCAAGGCCGAGCACCAGGGCCTTGCCGGTTTCGCCCTGGTCTTCCTGATGCTGCGCGCCTTCTCCTCCGGCTGTGCGGCGCTCACCGGTGTCGAGGCGATCTCCAACGGTGTGCCGGCCTTCCGCAAGCCCAAGTCGAAGAACGCGGCGACCACGCTCGCGGCGATGGGCCTGCTGGCCGTCACCATGTTCTGCGGCATCATCGTGCTCGCCCTGACCACCGATGTCCGCATGGCCGAGAACCCGGCCGTCGACCTGCTGAAGAACGGCGTCGGGGTCGGCCCCGACTACGTCCAGAACCCGGTGATCACCCAGGTCGCCGAGGCCGTCTTCGGCAAGGGCAGCTTCTTCTTCGTGGTCCTCGCGGCGGCCACCGCGCTGGTGCTGTTCCTCGCCGCCAACACCGCCTACAACGGCTTCCCGGTGCTCGGCTCGATCCTCGCCCAGGACCGCTACCTGCCCCGCCAGCTGCACACCCGCGGCGACCGGCTCGCCTTCTCCAACGGCATCGTGCTCCTGGCCGGCGCGGCGACCTTCCTGATCATCATCTACGGCGCCGACTCCACGCGCCTGATCCAGCTCTACATCGTCGGCGTGTTCGTGTCCTTCACACTCAGCCAGACCGGCATGGTCCGCCACTGGAACCGCCACCTGGCCACCGAGACCGACCAGGCCAAGCGTCGCCACATGGTCCGCTCCCGGGCGATCAACACCTTCGGCGCCTTCTTCACCGGCCTCGTCCTGGTCGTCGTCCTCGTCACCAAGTTCACGCACGGTGCCTGGGTCGCCCTGCTCGGCATGGTGATCTTCTACGCGACGATGACGGCGATCCGTAAGCACTACGACCGGGTCTCCGACGAGATCGCGGCGCCCGAGGGCCCGAGCGACGACAGCGTACGGCCGTCCCGTGTGCACTCGGTCGTCCTGATCTCGAAGATCCACCGCCCGACCCTGCGCGCCCTCGCCTACGCCAAGCTGATGCGCTCCGACACCCTGGAGGCGCTCACCGTCAACGTCGACCCGACGGAGACGAAGGCGCTGCGCGAGGAGTGGGAGCGGCGCGGGATCGACGTGCCGCTGAAGGTGCTCGACTCGCCCTACCGCGAGATCACGCGGCCGATCATCGAGTACGTCAAGGGCCTGCGCAAGGAGTCGCCGCGCGCCGCCGTCTCGGTGATCATCCCGGAGTACGTGGTCGGCCACTGGTACGAGCACCTGCTGCACAACCAGAGCGCGCTGCGGCTGAAGGGGCGCCTGCTGTTCACACCGGGCGTCATGGTCACCTCCGTGCCGTACCAGCTGGAGTCCTCCGAGGCGGCCCGGATGCGGGCCCGCAAGCGGCAGGAGTGGAACGCGCCGGGTGCGGTGCGGCGCGGTCCCGCGGAGCAGGGCCGGGCGAAGGAGTCTTCGGCCTCGGCGGCGGGTACCTCCGGTCCTGCTTCCAGCGGTTCCGGTTCCGCTTCCTCCGCTTCCTCCGGTTCCTCTGCTTCCTCGGGTTCCTCGGGTTCCTCGTCGGAGTCGTAGGGCCCGGCGGCCCGCTTTTGGTGAACGGCCGGACGACAGCCACGTAGACTGGTGGGCTGTTGTCCGGCCGTTCCTCGTTCGACGTTGTGGAGTCACCCCGCCATGCAGGCAGAACCGAAGAAGACCCTGGTGGGGAACGAGTACGAGGTCGAGATCGGCCCCGTCGCCCACGGCGGCCACTGCATCGCCCGCACCGACTCCGGTCAGGTGCTGTTCGTCAGGCACACACTGCCCGGTGAGCGGGTCGTGGCCCGGGTGACCGAGGGCGAGGAGGGCGCCCGCTTCCTGCGCGCGGACGCGGTGGAGATCCTGTCCGCCTCCAAGGACCGGGTCGAGGCCCCCTGCCCCTTCGCCGGCCCCGGCCGCTGCGGCGGCTGCGACTGGCAGCACGCCAAGCCGGGCGCCCAGCGCCGGCTCAAGGGCGAGGTGATCGCCGAGCAGCTCCAGCGGCTCGCGGGCCTCACGCCCGAGGAGGCCGGCTGGGACGGCACCGTGATGCCGGCCGAGGGCGACAAGCTGCCTGCCGGACAGGTGCCGCAGTGGCGCACGCGCGTGCAGTACGCGGTGGACGCCGAGGGCCACGCCGGTCTGCGCCGGCACCGCTCGCACGACGTGGAGCGGATCGATCACTGCATGATCGCCGCCGAGGGCGTCAGCGAACTCGGCATCGAGCAGCGCGACTGGAGCGGGATGGCGACCGTCGAGGCGATCTCGGCGACCGGCTCGCAGGACCGGCAGGTGATCCTCACCCCGCGGCCGGGCGCACGGCTGCCGATCGTGGAACTGGACCGTCCGGTCTCCGTCATGCGGGTCGGCGAGAAGGACGGCGGCGTCCACCGCGTCCACGGCCGCCCCTTCGTCCGCGAGCGCGCGGACGGCCGTACCCACCGGGTCGGCAGCGGTGGCTTCTGGCAGGTCCACCCGAAGGCGGCGGACACCCTGGTGACCGCCGTCATGCAGGGCCTGCTGCCACGCAAGGGCGACACGGCCCTCGACCTGTACTGCGGCGTCGGCCTCTTCGCCGGCGCCCTGGCCGACCGCCTCGGCGAGAAGGGCGCGGTTCTCGGCATCGAGTCCGGCAAGCGCGCGGTCGAGGACGCCCGGCACAACCTCGCGGACTTCCCCCGGGTCCGCATCGAACAGGGCAAGGTCGAATCCGTCCTGCCGCGCACCGGCATCACCGAGGTCGACCTGATCGTCCTCGACCCGCCCCGCGCGGGAGCGGGCCGCGCGACGGTGGCACACCTGGTCTCCCTGGACGCCCGCCGGATCGCCTACGTCGCCTGCGACCCCGCCGCTCTGGCGCGCGACCTGGGGTACTTCCGGGACGGGGGGTACCGGGTGCGGACGCTGCGGGCGTTCGATCTGTTTCCGATGACGCATCACGTGGAGTGCGTTGCGATTCTTGAGCCCGTTGGGAAGGGTCGCTGACCTGCGGTTTCGTCGAGTGTGCATGATGTGCGCCGTGGGTGTCGCGGGCGATGTCCCGACGCGTGTTCGACGCACGTGAAGCCCTTCTGGCGCACGGTTGACGCACGTTCGATGGTGGGTCAGGCCGTCGTTCTTGCAGGTGACGGTGCGTCGGGTGCGGCCTGTCGGCGTTCCGTCCTCACCGTCTCTCGGTGAGGCGCTGTCTGTTATTTTGCCGACTCGGCGTAGGCCAGGCATCGGGTCACTGAGCTTCTTCGAGCTGGCCACCGATCAGGTGACGGTCCCCGAAGCGCAACGAGCGAGGCCCCCGAGCTGTTGATCGAGATGTCTGATGTCTCAACCACGCTGCTCGGGGGCCTCGTTGGTCATCCATCCTGCCGCACTCGACCTGCCTCATGCACTCGTGGAGTGGGTCACCATGCTCGTCGTCACCCGTGAGGGCGACCGGCGCTGCAAGCTCCGCCCGTCTCAGCGCGCGATGGTGGCACTGGTGTACCTGAGCGAACACACCACCCTGGCGAAGATCGCTGCCGGGTTCGGGATCAGCGAGTCCACCGCCCACGCCTACACTATCCACCTGCTCGCCGAACGTGCGCCGGGTCTGCTGAAGGTCCTGCGCGAGGCCGATGTGGACCTCGTCCTGCTGGACGGCACGCTCGCCGAGTGCGACCGGGGCGGCGACGGACGGGCCGACTACTCGGCCAAGCACCGCCGGCACGGGGTGAACGTGCAGGTGGTCACCGATCCGGGCGTCCGATTGCTGTGGCTCTCACCCGCCTTGCCGGGCCGAGCTCATGACCTGACCGCTGCCCGCGCCCACCGGATCATCCGCATCTGCGCGCGCCAGGGCGTCCCCATCCTGGCCGATCTCGCTTACCAGGGCGGCGGCCCCTGGGCGAGTACCGGCATCAAACGCAGGCCCCTGCAGGAACTCACCCTCACTGAGAAGACCGTCAACCGGGCCCTGGCCGCGGCACGGGCACCGGTCGAGCGCGGCGTCGCGCGCCTGAAGTCCTGGCGGATCTTCCGCAGATCCCGATGCAGTCCAAACCGCATGACGTCAGTCGCCAAAGCCGTCCTCACCCTGGAGCGGCAACGCTGAAGAAGCTCACTGGTGTGGTCAGGCGGCCGCGCAGGCCGGGGCGCGATCGGTGGGCCTCTCCGTGTCCGCGAGCGTTGCGAGGCAGCGCTCGGCGTCCAGCGCTGCGGCGCATCCGGAGCCGGCGGCGGTGATGGCCCGGCGGTAGGTGTGGTCGACGAGGTCGCCCGCGCCGAAGACGCCGGGAAGGTCCGTGCGCGTCGAGGCGAGTCCACGCCCGGTCGCCTCCACTGCGCGGAGGTCGCCGGTGAACGTCTCGCGCAGGATGGAGCGGCGGTGTACGACGGTGACCGGGCGGGCAAGGGGGCACCCCCCGCTCGAGTGAAGCCGAGAGCCTGGGGGAGGGTGAGGAAGGCGGCCTCCTCCTTGGCGGTGTCGCCGCCGGCGACCACGATGCCGCGGTCGCGGAAGAGGAAGCCGTCGCAGGTCGCGCAGAAGGTGTCCTCCTTGGGCAGGCCGAGCCTGCGGGCGGGAGCCGGAGCCGGTCGCGATGATCACGGTCTTCGCCCGGTGCACCGGGCCCGCGCTGTCGGTGACGGGCTTGACGGAGCCGGTCGGATCGACGTCGACGACATCGTCGTCCAGCATCTCGGCGCCTGACTTCTCCGCCTGGACCCGCATGTCGTCCATGAGGACGGGGCCGTCCACCGCCTCGGGGAGGCCGGGGAGTCCCCCACTCCGAGATCGGCGCGGGTTTCGACCACTGATCTGACTCTCTCTCAGTTCTCGGCATCCTCCCCCCGCCCCCACAGGCGGGGCGGCGACAGTGAGGCCGCAGCCCTGGATCAGGGCCTGTGAGCCGCAGTCTGCCGTCCCCTCATGCCTGAGGAAGCCATGACTCCCACCCCCCACCTTGCCGAAATCGCAGCCCGTACGGAGCGGCCGGCCTCATTCCGGCCCGTCGACCGGGTCCTTCTCCCGGACGCCGGCACCGCTACGGTGGACATCGTCGTACCGGTCCACAACGAGGAACGCGCCCTCCCCGGGTGCCTGCGCACCCTCCACGCGCGGCTGTCCGAGGGGTTCCCCTTCCCCTGGCGGATCACGGTCGCCGACAACGCCAGCACCGACGACACCCTCGCCACCGCCCGCCGCCTCGCCGACGAACTGCCCGGGGTGGGCGTCGTCCACCTGGACCGGAAGGGGCGCGGGCTGGCCCTGCGCACCGTCTGGGGCGCCAGTGACGCGGACATCGTGGCGTACATGGACGTCGACCTGTCCACCGGCCTCGACGGGCTGCTCCCGCTGGTCGCCCCGCTGGCCAGCGGCCACTCCGACCTCGCGATCGGCTCCCGGCTGGCACCCGGCGCGCGTACAGTGCGCGGGCCGCGCCGCGAGTTCGTCTCCCGCTGCTACAACGGCATCATCCGGCTCACCCACGGAGTCCGCTTCAGTGACGCCCAGTGCGGATTCAAGGCGGCCCGTACGGAGGTGCTCCGGCCCCTGCTGAAGGTGACCCGCGACGACGCGTGGTTCTTCGACACCGAGCTGCTCCTGCTCGCCGAGCACAACGGACTGCGCGTCCACGAGGTGCCGGTCGACTGGGTCGAGGACGTCGACACCCGGGTGGACGTGGTGAGCACCGCCACGGACGACCTGCGGGGCCTGTGGCGCATGGCGCGCCTCAAGGCTTCCGGCGGCGCCCGCGTCGACGTCCGACCGCGCCCCGCACCATCCGCCGAGCACCCCGACGCCATCCTCGCACCCGCCACGGGACGCGGCGTGCTGTCGTGGGAGGTCGGCTGCTTCATCGCGATCGGCGTCGTCTCCACGGTCGGACAGGCGCTGCTGTACTGGCTGGCACGCGGCTGGTGGACTCCCGCCGTCGCCAACCTGGTCTCGCTGTTCGTCCTCACCGTCCTCAACACCGAGGCGAACCGGCGCCTCACCTTCCGGCACTCCTCCACCGCGCCCGCCCGCGCCCACCTCGGTGCCGGAGGGCTGTTCGTTCTCGGCTACCTGGTCACCTCCGGGGCGGTGCTGTGGTTCAAGTGGCTCGATCCCGGCGCCTCACCGTCCGCCGAGACCGCGGTCCTCGCCGCGGCGTCCGTCGCCGTCACCGGCGTGCGCTTCGCCACCCTGCGGCTGGCCGTTTTCGCCGGCCCCCGCAGCCGTACCAGTCGACGAGAGCGAAACGAGACATGAGCAACCACGCGCACATCACGTCCGTACCGGCGGCTTCGGAGCACGCCGGGAGGCGTACGTCCGTCCGCTCGCTGCCCACCTGGGCGGCACCCGCGGCACTCGGAGCCGTCATGGTGCTCGCGGCGATCCTGTACGGATGGGCCCCGGGTTCCCTGGGCTGGGGCAACAGCTACTACTCGGCGGCCGTGAAGTCGATGGGGAAGAGCGGGACGAACTTCCTTTTCGGCTCCTTCGACCCGGTCGGCGTGGTCACGGTCGACAAGCCGCCGGCCGCGCTGTGGCCCCAGGTGATCAGCAGCAAGATCTTCGGGCTGCACGGGTGGGCTCTGATCCTGCCGCAGACGCTCGAAGGGGTGGCCGCGGTGCTGGTGCTGCACCGCACCGTGCGCCGCTGGGCGGGTGAGGGCGCGGCGCTGGTCGCCGCCCTGGTGCTCACGCTCACGCCCATCACCGTGGCCATCAACCGGGACAACAACCCGGACACGCTGCTGGTCCTGCTGCTGGTGTCGGCGGCGTACGCGCTCACCCGCGCCCTGCAGGCCGAGGGCAGGCCCGCGACCTGGTGGCTGTGCGCGAGCGGCTTCCTGATCGGCTGCGGATTCCTCACCAAAATGCTCGCCGCCTGGATGGTCATCCCCGCGTTCGCTCTCGCCTGGCTCGTGGGAGCGAGCGGCCCCTGGATGCCGCGAGTGCGGCGTCTGCTGGGCGCGGGAGCCATCCTGGCGGCGTCCTCCCTGTGGTGGGTCGCCATGGTCGCCCTGTGGCCGGGCGAGCGCCCCTATATCGGAGGCAGCACGGACGGCTCGGCCTGGGACCTCGTGATCGGCTACAACGGACTCGGGCGGGTCTTCGGTTCCAGTGACGGAGCGCCCCAGGGAATGGGGGGCGGAGGCGGAGGCGGCGGGTTCGCCGGCGGGTTCGGCGGCGAGGCCGGCCTGACCCGGATGTTCGACACGCAGGTGGGCGGTCAGATCAGCTGGCTGCTGCCCCTCTGCGGGCTGGCTCTGGCCGTCGCGGTCGTCGTGGCGGTGCTGCACCGCCGCGGGAAGCTGCCGGCCCCGGTCCCGCTGCCGGCCTCCGGCTGGCTGCTGTGGGGAACCTGGCTGGTGGTCTGCGCGGCCGTGTACTCGACTCAGAAGGGCATCTTCCACCCCTACTACACCACCCAGCTCGCCCCGGCCATCGCCGCCTTGTGCGGCGGGCTGACGGCCGGCCTGGTCCGTGTGCACCGTGCGGGCCTCCGCTGGGCTCCGCTGGCCGGTGCGGCCGGGGTCGTGGTGAGCGTGGTCTGGGCGCTGGTGCTGGTCCGTCGTGTACCCGACTGGAACGGCTGGCTGGTGTGGCCGGTGCTGCTCGTGGGCTGTGCCGCCGTCGTCCTGCTGGTGCTGGCTCGACGGAACGCCCGGTTGCTGACGGTTGCCGCGGGCGCGGCGGTGGCGTCGGTCCTGGTGGCTCCCGGGGCCTGGGCGGTGAGCGTGCCCGGTTCCACCGGCATGGGCGGCTCCAACCCGACGGCCGGTCCGACGACGATGGGCTTCGGCGGAGGCGGCGGCATGCCCCGGCAAGGTCGGAACGGCGGAGGCCTGCCGTCGGGTATGCCGTCGGGCATGCCGTCCGGGATGCCGTCGAACATGACGGGCCTCCCCGCCGCCGGCGGGTCCTCGAGCGGATCCGGTGCACCCTCGTCCGGCGGCATGCCGTCCGGGCTGCCGTCCGGCATGCCCGCGGCGGGAGCGGGCGGCACGCCCGGTGCCGGCGCGGGAGGTGCCGCGGGCGGTCCCGGCGGTCCCGGCGGCGGGGAACTCACCGCCGACCAGCGCAAGATCCTCCGGTACGCCGTCAGGCACGCACCCGACGCACGCATCAAGCTCGCCGTCGAGGGTGGCGCCCTGTCCGCCAGCCCCTTCATCCTGGGCAGCGACGAGAACGTCATCGGCATGGGCGGCTTCACGAACAGCGACAACGCGCCGTCGGTGGCCCAGCTGAAGGAGTGGGCCGAGAACGGCGAACTGCGCTACATCCTGGCTTCCGGCACCAACGGCGGCGGGCCGGGCGGCATGTCCGGCGGATACGCCGAGCAGCGCTCCGACTGGATCGCCGACAACTGCACGAAGGTGCCGGCGTCGTCCTACGGCGGAACGTCCTCCGAGTCGGACAGCGGAGGTGTGATGGGATTCGGGGGAGTCAGCGTGCTCTACGACTGCGCCGCCAAGTAACCCGGGCCGGAGCAAGCGCCGCCAGACGGCAGAACGGATCAGCAGACGTCATGACCGACAGGTCCCCAGCAGCGAGGCCGGGACATCGGCTCCTCGTGGTCGAGGACGAGCCCAGCATCCGAACCCTGCTGGAGGCCACGCTTCGGCTGACCGGATACGAGGTGAGCAGCACCGACACCGGACAGTCGGCCCTCCTGGAGGTCGAACGCCTGGAACCGCACCTGGTGCTGCTCGACGTGATGCTGCCCGACCTGGACGGCTTCGAGGTGACCCGCAGGCTGCGGGCGGCGGGGAACGACTGTCCGATCCTGTTCCTCACCGCCCGCACCGGCACCCACGACCGCGTCAACGGCCTGCGCGCGGGCGGAGACGACTACGTCTCCAAACCGTTCAACATCGAGGAGGTCCTGCTGCGCATCGAGGCCATCCTGCGCCGAACGGCTCCGGCCATCACGGCGCGGGTGATGCCGAGCGTCCTGAGCTACGCCGACCTGGAACTCGACGAGGGCGCCCACGAGGTGCACCGCTCGGGGGAGTACATCGCGCTGTCACCCACCGAGTTCAAGCTCCTGGCCTACCTTCTGGCGAACGCCGGACAGGTGGTGAGCAAGATCCAGATCCTCGACCACGTCTGGAGCTACGACTTCGCGGGCGACGTCCGGATCATCGAGACGTACGTCCGCTACCTGCGCAAGAAGATCGACCGTTTCGATCCGCCGCTCATCCAGACCGTGCGCGGGGTCGGTTACAGCCTCCGCCTCTCCCGCGACCACGCAGGGACGCCGGAGCAGTGACCCGCTTCCTGCCCCGGCCGTCCGGATCAATGAGACGACGCCTCGTCCTCGGCGTCACCGTCCTCGCCACCGCAGCCGTCCTGGCCTCCCAGGCCCTCGGCTACGTGGTGATGCGCTCCTGGCTGCTCGACCGCGTAGACGAGCAACTCGTCGAGTTCCACCCGCCGGCGCCGGCCTTCTACGACGCTCTCGACGGGACCCTGCCGACGCCGGGGGAACAACCGGACATACTGCCCTCGGACTTCCACGTCTACTTCTACGACGCCTCCGGGCGCCTCCTGAACGGCTCGCTGGGCTCCGAAACGAAGCCAGGGCCCCGGCTGGCCGACGACGCGCAGGACCTCGGTCTGCGGGACGGGCATCCGGAAACCCTGCCTGCCACCAGCGGTGACGGCCGCTGGCGAGTGATGCTCAACCCCGGCCCCGGGGGCATGAACGCGGTGGTCACCCTGCCGCTGGACACCGTCGACGGCGCCGCCTCGAAGATCCTGTGGCTGAACGCGGTCCTGCTCGCCGTGACGATCGTCGCCCTGGTCGCCCTGGGCCGGTGGGTGGTCCGGCTGGGCCTGTTGCCCCTGACCAGGATGGAAGGCATCGCCCAGGACATCACCGCGGGCCGGCTCAACCTGCGGTTGCCCGACACCGATCCGCGCACCGAGATCGGACGCCTCGGCCGGGTTCTGAACTCCATGCTCGACCGCCTCCAGAAGGCGCTGCTGGCCCGTGAGGCGTCCGAGGCCCGGCTGCGTCGGTTCGTCGCCGACGCGGGGCACGAACTGCGCACCCCGCTCACCGTCATCCAGGGCTACGCCCAACTCGCACTGCGTCCGGAGCGACGCCCGGCGCGGGAACTGCGGGAGGCCAACCGGTTCATCGCGCAGAACGCGCAACGCATGAGCCTGCTCGTCGACGACCTCCAACTGCTGGCCACCCTGGACAAGGAACCCTCGTACCGGAGGGAACAGGTCGATCTGCTGTCCCTGGCGGCGGACGCCGTCACCGCGACCGTCGCCCACAGCGCGTCCCACCCCGTCGACCTCGGCCCGCTGCACACCCCGGCTGATCCCACCGGAGCCGAGCAGCTCGACGTCGCGGAAACCGTCGGTGACCCGCACCGGTTGCGGCAGATCCTCGAGAACCTGCTCTCCAACGCCCGCGTCCACACCCCGACGGGCACCCGCGTCCACGTCCGCGTCGGCACGACCGAGGCGGGTCCCGGAGCCGGCGGCACGGACCGACCCGGACGCTTCGCCGCTTCACCGGCCCTGCCGGAGCGCACGCCGATCAGCGTGATCGAGGTGGCGGACCACGGGCCGGGCCTCGAACCCGTCGACGCGGAGCTCGTCTTCGAGCGCTTCTACCGCGCCGACCCGGCCCGCTCCCGCCTCCACGGCGGCAGCGGCCTGGGTCTCGCCATCGCCGCGACCATTGCCGAGGGGCACGGCGGCCGCCTCGAACTCGACACGACCCCCGGCCACGGTTGTACCTTCCGCCTCGTCCTCCCCGCAGCCGGCTCTGGCCAGGAGCCTTCTGAGGTGCGTCTTCGCCGTCGACGGTGACAGCACCAGCCGTGCGGCGATCTCGTCGTTCGTGTGCCCCGCGGCCACCGACCGCATGACCTCGCGCTCCCGTTCGGTCAGACCGTCGAGCCGGGGATTCGGCCTCGGACCCTGCACCCGGCCTGCGAACTCGCGATCAGCCGCCGTGTGACCGAAGGGCTGATCAGGGCGTCACCCCGTGCGGCGACCAGTCGGACCTTCTCCGTTGCGCCGGTCCAAGGCATCGCCCAGTCGGCGGCGACGCCGCAGCGCACGACCTGACTGCACAGCCACCAGTCGCCATGCTCAGCGCCGGCCACACCCGGGGCATGAGCGGCGCCCACCACGCACGCTCCGCGCGGCGGCCTTGCACCCGACTTCGTCGATCACGCAGCTGACCTTGGGCTTTCTCCACGTGTTTCGAGTTTCAGGGTGCGCATGACCTCGTTTCGACGCTCGTCTGACGCCGATCCCGCAGTCAGTGGTGCGGTGGCGGTGACTGCGCCGTGGTCAGTCGGGTCGCCAGGGCGGTGAGGCGTTCGGCCAACCCGCCGGGGTGGGTTCTTGTCATGGCGGTGAGTTCGATGGTCGCCGTCGCGTGGCGGAGCGGCCTGAACCGGACGGCGGGGGTGACGCGGACGCGGCGGCAGGCACGACGGTGACGCCGAGGCCGCATTCGACCATGGCGATCTGTGAGGTCCCGGCCGTCCCCAGTGGTTGGGGACGGGGCTGAAGCCGGCCGCTCGGCACAGGGCCGCCATGGCGTCGTGGTAGTCGGGTGGGATATGGCGGTGCAGCCATACCCACGGAGCGCCCGCAAGGTCCGCCAGGTCCAGGGGTCCAAAGGCTTCGGCCGCTGGATGGTGGACCGGCAGGGCGGCGACGAACCGGTCGGCGTAGAGCGAGGTCGCCGTGGTGCCGCGTACGGGGGCGGTCTGGCGCACGATCGCCCAGTCGAGTGAGCGGTCGAGGAGCCCTGCCGCGGCCTCGTGGGTGTCGATCCTGATTGCGGATCTCGCCGCCCTGGACGACACCGGCACCCCTGGCGAGGCCGCACGCGACTACCGGCGCCGGCGCGCGCTGCCGGCGCTCGGCCGCGGCTTCGGCGCCGGGGCGTTCACGGTCCGGTCCGGGGCTTCGCGGAAGGGACGGGCAGGCCCCCGGCCTCGCCGAGTCCCTGCTCATTCCCGGTCGGCAGCCGAACGACGAGACCACCCGCAGGGAAGGGCGTCGAGCCGGTACGCCGACGGGCGCGACCCGGCTGTCGTGCCCCCGCCCGTCGACCGTGGTGACCGAGTCCCCGGCGCCGAGGACCGCGCGTGCCCACCGCACTTCCTCGGCCGAGGGGGCGAACCCTGCGGCCACGGGGGAGAGCGTGTCCATGTCCCGTACGGCGGTGGTGACGCCGAGGCGACGACCGGTCCGGAGCGTGCGCAGGCCAGGGCCGGGTGATCGTCCTGGCGATACCGAGCGGTCTTCGGCCTTGGGCACGGACGAGCTGCTCCGAGATCGGACCCTGCGCCGGCGCCCGAGTGCTCGCCGCCGGAAATCCCTACTGACCTGCGCATCCGGCCGGCCGCGGCCGTCGGTGCGGCCGGTGTCACCAGCCCGTCGAAAGCAGGTGGTTGAGGACGAGCGCGAGCACCGCCTGGGCGGCGAGCCAGGCGCGCGGGTGGGTGAGGAGCGCGCAGGACGGGAGCAGCCACAGGGCGAAGGGGATCCAGATGCGTTCCGTCTCCGCCTTGCTCATCCCGGAGAGGTCGGCGACGAGCAGGGCGAGCAGGGCCGCGGTCACGAGGAGGGCGAGGCGGACCGTGCCGTGTGCCGAGGCGCCCCGCCGCAGCAGGGTGGTCCCTGTCCGCCGTAGTCCCGCCGTCGTCGCCAGGCCCGTGATCAGCACCGTGCAGGCGAGATTGGCCCACACCCAGTAGCCGTACGGCCGTACTCCACCCGCTCCTTGGCGGTACCGGGTGGTCAGCAGCCGGTACGCCTCCCACCAGTCGAACCCGGCGAGCGTGAACACCGTCGGTACGACGGCCAGGCCGGCGAGCAGCGCCGGCAGCAGCACCGGCCGTTCCCGCACTCCGCGCCGCCCGAGCAGCAGCACCGCCGCGCCGATCAGCGCGAAGAGCGTCAGGCCGTAGGAGAGGTAGCAGGTCAGGCCGAACAGCAGCCCCGACGCGCCCGCCGCGGCCGGGGAACCCCTGGTGACGGCCAGCGCCAGCAGCGCCACGGTCCACGCCGCCACCGCCGCGAAGTACGCGTCCGCCGAGGTGCCCATCCACACTGCCGCCGGTGCCAGCACCAGAAAGGGCGCCGCGCGCCGGGCGAGCCCCTCCGAGGCCAGTGCCCGCACCGTGATCAGCACGGCCACGCTCGCGGTGGCCCCCATGACGATGCACCAGACTCCGGCCCAGCCGCCGCCCCCCAGCCCGATCCGGTCGAGCAGGACGAAGGTGAGCGTGGCGGCCGGGGGATGGCCCGCGATGTGGGCGGGCCAGTTGTCGGGGGAGTGCAGCAGGATGTGATGGGTGAAGTCCCTCAGGGCGGCCGGGATGTCGTGGAAGCGGTCGACGGCCCGGAGGTACTCGTGACGGGTGGTGAGCCGCCCGGCGACGCCCCGCTGCCAGCCGTCGATCAGGGCGAGACAGAAGGTCCAGGTCACCGCCGTGGCCCAGGCCGCCGGAAGCAGCGCGCGCCAGGGGAGCCGGACCGCGAGGGCGGGGCCGTACGCCACGGCGGCGGCCGCGACGAGCAGGGCCGCCGGGGTGCCGGGGCCCAGGTGCGGTCCCCAGGACGCCAGCAGCGGTGGCCAGTTGACGCGCAGCGTGCGGTCCGTGTCCTGGACGTGGCGGCCGATCAGCACGGCCGCCGTGACCAACAGGGTCGCGGCCCCGGCGGCGTACAGGTCACGGCGGAGGTCGCGGGAGGGGCGGCCGGAGCGGGGGGCGCGTGGCTCGGCGGCGGGCAGGGTGTGGGTCACACCCGCAGACGCTAGGCCGGGCGGACGTCCGCGCACGGCCGCCCGGGCCGGACGTCAGCGTTTCGTCACAGGTCGTGGGCCCGTTTCGGGGAGTGCCGGGGCCTACGGTCGGCTCATGCGAGACGATCCACGGCTCCCCATGTCCCCCCGCTTCTGGCGCAGCCCGCTGCGTGGTCCCTGGTTCACGTCCGTGCTGGGCCTGGTCCTGCTCGTCGGCATCACGGTGCTGTTCGTGACGGGCCTGGTCTCGTACGCCGCCTACAACCCGGACCTGTCGCCCGTGAACGACAAGACACCGGACAAGGGGATCCTCGGCTTCTACCTCTTCGCCTGGCCGACGCACCCGCACTGGCTGTACCGGCTCGACCAGGGCGTCCACGTCACCCTCGGCATCACCCTGATCCCCGTCCTGCTGGCCAAGCTGTGGTCGGTGGTCCCGCGGCTGTTCGCGCTGCCCCCGGCCCGCTCGCTCACCCACGCGCTGGAGCGGATCTCCCTGTTGCTGCTGGTAGGCGGCGGTCTGTTCGAGTTCGTGACCGGGGTCCTCAACGTCCAGCTCGACTATGTCTTCCCGGGCTCCTTCTACCCGCTGCACTTCTACGGCGCCTGGGTGTTCTTCGCGGCCTTCGTGGCCCACGCGCTGCTGAAGACGCCCATGGCACTGCGCACCCTGCGCCGACTCCGCGAGGAGAAGAACGACCTGGTGCCGCCGCGTCCCGCCGAGCCCACCGTCTCCCGGCGGGGCGCCCTGTGGTTCGTCGGAGGCGGCTCCCTCCTGCTGTTCCTGACGACCGTGGGGCAGAACGCCGACAGCCTGCGCCGCACCGCCCTGCTCGCACCGCACGGCGGCGCCGACCCCGGCAGCGGACCCAACGGCTTCCAGATCAACAAGACCGCCGCGTACGCCGGGATCGACGAGGCGGAAACGGACGCGGACGCCTGGCGGCTCGTCGTCACCGGACGCACCGGCACCGTCCGCCTCAGCCGTGCCCAGCTCGCCGAACTCCCGCTGTACAGCTCGGCGTTGCCCATCGCCTGCGTCGAGGGATGGTCGACGTCCGACCAGTGGTGGCGCGGGGTGCGGCTGCGGGACCTCGCCGCGCTCGTCGGGTACGACGGCGATCCGCCGGACCTGTTCGTCGAGTCCCTCCAGCGGCACGGTGCCTTCCGGCGCGCGGCCCTGCGCGCCAACCAGGCGGCCGACCCGCGTTCCCTGCTCGCCCTGTACGTCAACGGCGAGGATCTGTCCCCCGACCACGGCTACCCGGCCCGAGTGATCGTGCCCGCCGCGCCCGGCGTGCTCAACACGAAGTGGGTGGCCCGCCTGACCTTCGGAGACCTGTGATGCGCCCGCCCCGGATCCCCTTCGGCAGCCCGGTCCAACTCCTGCTGCTCGCCGCGTCGTTCCCCCTCGCGGCCTACGCGGGGGTACGCCTTCTCGCGGACGACTGGTTCGGCGTGGCGTTGTGGATCGTGGGGGCCGCGCTGCTGCACGACCTCGTGCTGCTGCCGCTGTACGCGGCCGCGGACCGGGCCCTCGCGGCCGGTCTCGGCGCGGTCGGCCGCCGGGGGCTGACGATGTACGTCCGGGTCCCGGCGGCCCTGTCGGGGCTGCTCCTGCTCGTGTGGTTCCCGCTGATCAGCGGGACGGCCGACCGGCGTTACCGGTTGGCCACCGGGCTGCCGCCCGAGGGGTTCGCCGCCCGCTGGCTGTTGATCACGGCGCTCCTCTTCGGCGGCTCGGCGCTGCTGCTGGCGGTGCGGTCGGCGACGGGGAGGCCGCGCAGGGCGACGAAGCGGCGCCCGCCGGCCGTCCACTGACCGGCCCGCTCCCAGCGGTATGCGTACCGCAGCAGGGCCGCGGTGCCGAGCCGCGCCCAGGGAAAGGGGGAGCCGATGGCGGCACGGGCGTCGGTGAGGTGGACGTGGACGCGTTCGTCGACGTCCACCGCCGCTGTCTCCGCGAGCAGCAGTCCGCCCGGCCGCAGGAGCCGGGCCGCCCGCTCCAGCAGCGCGGCGGGGTCGCCCCCGATGCCGATGTTGCCGTCCATCAGCAGGACCGTGCCCCAGCGGCCCTCACCGGGCAGCGGCTCGAAGACCGAGCGCCGCAACGCCTGTCCCCCGAGCCGGATCGTGTGGTCGACCGCGGCCTCGCTCACATCGATGCCGAGGGCGGTCCGGCCGCGCGCGGTGAGTTCCGCGACCAACCGTCCGGGGCCGCAGCCGACGTCCAGCACGGTGCCCTCGCACCGGTCCAGCACGGCCAGGTCGACCGCGTCGGCACGCGCGCACCACCGTTCCACCTCCAGTGGCAGCAGCCAGCCGTCGGCCCGGCGCAGGAACAGCGGCCCGCGTCCGGCGTGCAGGGCGGCGGCGTAGGGGCCGGCGGCCGCCCACGCGGGCACGGTGGTGCTCATCGGCGGCCCGAAGCGGTGGTGCAGCGGGCGAGGCGGGCGGCGAACCGGCCGTGCGGGGCCAGGGCGGCGACCGCGTGGGCGTCGCCGGCGGTGTCGACGTCCCGCAGGCCGGGCAGGTCGCGGACGCGCAGACCGGCCGAGACGAGCCGGTCCCGCTGCACGGCCCCGGTCACCGGCGTGGACATGGGCACTCCCCGCAGCAGCGCGGGGTCGGGCTCGGCGAGCCCCAGCGCCCAGAATCCGCCGTCCTCGGCCGGTCCGAAGCACGCGTCGCAGTCGGAGAAGTCGACGGTGAGCAGGCCGGGCGTCACCTGCGGAGTGTCCATGCCGATGAGCAGGGCCGGACCCGCGCAGCGCCCGAACGCCTCCGCGAGCCGCTCGTCCAGGCCGCCCGCGCACTGCGGTACGACATCGAAGCCGGGCGGCAGCCAGGGGCCGGTGGAGCCGTCGAGGACGAGCACCCGGCGCGTCGCGGGCGTGGCGGCCACGGCCCGCAGGGTGTCGGCGAGGGCCGCCTCCGCGAGCCCGGCCGCCTCCTCGGGCGTGAAGGGCGGGGTGAGCCGGGTCTTGACCCTGCCGGGCAGCGGTTCCTTGGCGATGACGAGCAACGTGGTCACCGTGCGCTCCCCTCACCGGCCGGGGCCTCCTGGAGAACGCGGCTCATGTCCCGTACCGCCTGCCAGGTGCCCCGCCAGGTGCCCGTCACCTTCGAGGCCCCGGAGCGCGGCAGATACGGCACGTCGTGCTCGGCGATGCGCCAGCCCGCGTCGGCGGCCCGCACGACCATCTGCAGCGGGTAGCCGCTGCGCCGGTCGGTGAGGCCCAGCGCCAGCAGCGGTTCGCGGCGCGCGGCGCGCAGCGGACCGAGGTCGTGCAGGCGCAGCCCGGTGCGGCGGCGCAGCAGACGGGCCAGCGCGAGGTTGCCCGCCCGGGCGTGTGCGGGCCAGACGCCCCGGGCACGGGGGCGGCGCCGTCCGAGGACGAGGTCGGCCGTGCCCGAGCGGATCTCGTCGACGAAGGGCACGAGCAGGGACGGGTCGAGGGAGGCGTCGCAGTCGCAGAAGCAGACGACCTCGGCGGTGGCGGCCGACAGCCCCGCGTGACACGCGGCGCCGAACCCCCGGCGGGACTCGTGCACGACGGTCGCACCGAGCGCGCGGGCGATCTCCGCCGAGCCGTCGGTGGAGCCGTTGTCGACGACGAGAGCCCGCCAGCCGGCCGGGATCCGTGAGATCACCCACGGGAGGGCCCCGGCCTCGTTCAGACAGGGCAGGACGACGTCGACGTCTGATGGTGGTGAGAGGGTCACGGCTTTCACCCTACGAATACGAAGGGGACATATCGGGCTCCCGCTCCTTACGAAACGCGGACGTCGGGGGCCCGCGCGGCCTCCGGAGGCGGTGTGCGGGACGGCGCGGTGCCAGGCTGGAGGCATGCAGCAGCCGTACGAGCCCCTGTGGGCACGAACCGGGGACCGTTCCGCACGGGTCCTGGTCGTCGACGACGACCCGACCGTCTCCGAGGTGGTCGCCGGATACCTCGCCCGCGCCGGCTACCTCGTGGACCGGGCCGACGACGGCCCCACCGCCCTCGTGCGGGCCGGCGAACACCGGCCGGACCTGGTGGTCCTGGACCTGATGCTGCCCGGCATGGACGGCCTCGAGGTCTGCCGGCGGCTGCGCCGCGGCGGACCCGTGCCGGTCGTCATGCTCACCGCCCGCGGCGACGAGGACGACCGCATCCTCGGCCTGGAGGTCGGCGCCGACGACTACGTCACCAAGCCCTTCAGTCCCCGGGAACTGGTCCTGCGGGTGGAGTCCGTACTGCGCCGCTCCCGGCCCGACGCCGGTACGGGTGCGCTCCGCGCGGCCGGACTCGCCGTCGACCCGACGGCCCGCAGGGCGACCCGCGACGGCGTCGAAATCTCCCTCACCCTGCGCGAGTTCGACCTGCTCTCGTTCTTCCTGCGCCACCCGGGGCGGGCCTTCAGCCGGGAGGACCTGATGCGCGAGGTGTGGGGCTGGGACTTCGGTGACCTGTCGACCGTGACGGTCCACGTCCGCCGGCTGCGCGGCAAGGTCGAGGACGACCCGGCCCGGCCCCGCTTGATCCAGACGGTGTGGGGCGTGGGCTACCGCTTCGAACCGGGTGGTGAGTGACCGTGCAGGACACCCTCCTCATCGCCCTGTACGCCTTCGCCGGTGCCGCTGTCACCGGGCTCGCCGGAGCCGGCGTGCTGCGGCTGACCCGGCGCCGCTCACTCACCGCCTCGCTCGCCGTGGTCGCGGCGGTCGGCGTGCTGGCCATGCTCGCGGGCACGCTCGCCGTCGCGTGGGCGATGTTCCTCTCCCCGCACGACCTGACGGTGGTGACGACCGTCGTCGCCATGGCGGCCGTGGTCTCCCTGGCCACCGCGCTGCTCCTGGGCCGCTGGGTCGTCGCCCGCAGCCGCGAACTCGCCGTCGCCGCACGCGCGTTCGCCGACGGCCCGTTCGCCGCCCCGGACGGTCCGGCCACCGCCGAACTGGAGGCGGTGAGCCGTGAGCTCGCCGCCACCAGCGCCCGGCTCGCCGAATCCCGGGAACGCGAGCGGGCGTTGGAGTCCTCCCGGCGGGAACTCGTCGCCTGGATCTCGCACGACCTGCGCACCCCGCTGGCCGGCCTGCGCGCGATGTCCGAGGCGCTGGAGGACGGGGTGGCCACCGACCCCGGCCGCTACCTCCGGCAGATCCGTACCGAGGTCGAACGCCTCAACGGCATGGTCGGCGACCTCTTCGAACTCTCCCGCATCCACGCCGGCACCCTGCCCCTCACCCCTTCCCGCGTCTCGCTCTACGACCTGATCGGCGACGCCCTCGCGGGCGCGGACCCCCTCGCCCGCGAGCACGGCGTACGGCTGGTCGGCGACCGGGTGGAGCCGGTGCCGGTGGAGGTCGACGGCAAGGAGATGAGCCGGGTCCTGGGCAACCTGCTGGTCAACGCGATCCGCCGGACACCCGCCGACGGTACGGTGGCGGTCGCCGCCGAGCGCTCCCCGGAGGGCGTGGTGGTGTCGGTGACGGACGGCTGCGGCGGTATCCCCGAGGAGGACCTGCCCCGGGTCTTCGACACCGGCTGGCGCGGCACCCACGCGCGGACGCCGCCGGCCGGCGCGGGCCTCGGCCTCGCCATCGTGCGGGGGATCGTGGAGGCGCATCAGGGCCGGGCCACCGTGCACAACATCCCCGGCGGCTGCCGCTTCGAGGTGGTGCTGCCCGCCGCAGCTTCGTGAACGCGGGCAGCACCACCGGTCAACCGCGGTCCCGGGCGCCCCGCATCCCGGCCCGCGCGAACTCCGCCATGCCCTCCTCGAACCCGACCTCCGGCTTCCACCCGAGTCCGTCCCGCAGTCGGGAGGAGTCCGCGGTGATGTGCCGGACGTCGCCCAGCCGGTACTCGCCGGTCACGACGGGCGCGGGCCCACCGTGCGCCGCGGCCAGCGCCCGCGCCATCTCGCCGACGGTGTGCGGCTCGCCGCTGCCGGTGTTGTACGCGGTGAGCGCCCCCGGTGCCGAACCGGCCTCCAGCGCCAGGGTGTTGGCCGAGGCCACATCCCGCACATGCACGAAGTCCCGCAGCTGCCGCCCGTCCTCGTAGACACGCGGGGCCTCGCCCCGGGCGAGCGCGGAACGGAAGAAGGAGGCCACACCGGCGTACGGGGTGTCGCGGGGCATCCGGGGCCCGTACACGTTGTGGTAGCGCAAGGACACCGCCGACCCTCCCGTACAGCGGGCCCACGCGGCGGCCAGGTGCTCCTGGGTGAGCTTGGTCGTGGCGTACACGTTGCGCGGATCGGCCGGGGCGTCCTCCCCGACCAGGCCGGGAACGAGGTCCTCCCCGCACGCCGGGCACAGCGGCTCGAACCGGCCCGAGTCGAGATCGCCGACGGCGCGCGGACCGGGCCGCACCACTCCGTGCCGTGCGCACGCGTACCGTCCCTCCCCGTACACCACCATCGACCCGGCCAGCACCAGACGCCGCACCCCCGCCTCCGCCATCCGGGCGAGCAGGACGGCGGTACCGAGGTCGTTGCGGGAGACGTACTCCGCCGCGTCCGCGACCCCGTCGCCGAGCCCGACCATCGCCGCCTGATGGCACACCGCGTCGACACCGACGAGGGCGCGGGCGACCGCCGCCGGGTCGCGCACGTCCGCCCCGGGATCCTCCCGGACGTCGTACACGACCGGCTCGTGTCCGCGCTCGCGCAGCACGTCGACGACCTGGGACCCGATGAACCCGGCACCGCCGGTGACCAGTACACGCATACGGCCACGCTAGGGCGACGGGTGTGCCGGATCCCGTGACCCGCCGGGCACGTCACCACTCCGTAAGACGTGCGAAGGCGCGTCGGACCGGGACAAAACGCCATGCGCGCGAGACGCTGCCCGCCATGGACGCAACCGCTCCCCACCGCTTCGACGACCTCACCGCCCTCTACGTCAACTGCACCCTCAAACCGTCCCCGCAGCTCAGCCATACCCAGGGCCTGATCGACAAGAGCCGCGCGATCATGGACGCGCAGGGAGTGACGACGGACGAGATCAGGGCCGTCGACCACGACATCGCCACCGGCGTCTACCCGGACATGACCGAGCACGGCTTCGCCACCGACGCGTGGCCGGCCCTCTACGAGAGGGTGATGGCCGCCGACATCCTGGTGCTGGCCGGACCGATCTGGCTGGGCGACAACAGTTCGGTGACCAAGAGGGTCGTCGAGCGCCTCTACGCCTGCTCCTCCCTGCTCAACCCGCAGGGGCAGTACGCCTACTACGGCCGCGTCGGCGGCTGTCTGATCACCGGCAACGAGGACGGCGTCAAGCACTGCGCGATGAACGTCCTCTACAGCCTCCAGCACCTCGGCTACACGATCCCGCCCCAGGCGGACGCCGGCTGGATCGGCGCGGCCGGCCCCGGGCCCTCGTATCTCGACCCGGGCTCGGGCGGCCCCGAGAACGACTTCACCAACCGCAACACCTCCTTCATGACCTGGAACCTCATGCACATCGCCGCCCTGCTCAAGCACGCCGGGGGTATCCCCGCCCACGGCAACCGGCGCTCGGAGTGGGACGCGGGGTGCCGGCCGGGCGCCGACAACCCCGAGCACCGCTGAGGCCGGGAGCCGGACGCCCGGGGTTCCCTCCCCTGCGCATTCGGAACGGCCTCCGCGCTTCTCACAACGTGGCGGCGAGCCGCTGCCGGAGCGTCGCGGCGTGGGGGCTGCCGAGAGAGTCGAAGATCTCAAGGGCCTCGCTCCAGTAGGGCGCGGGGTCCTCTTCGCCGGTCATGCCGACGGCCCGGCCGAGGAGGTCCAGGGTCTGGGCCTGTCTCCTGCGGTGGCCGGTGGCGCGGTGCACGATCAGAGCCCGGTGCGCGTGGCCGGCCGCGACGGCGGGTTCTCCCCGTTCCAGGCCGGCGCGGGCCAGAGCGGTCAGCGCCTCGCCCTCCACCAGGCGGTATTCCGTGCGCCGGGCGATGTCCAGCGCCTCGTCGGCCTGTTCCCGGTCCAGGGGACGGCACAGGGAGGCCAGTCCGATCAGGGAGCGGGCCTCCAGGTCGTGGGCGCCGCGTTCGCGGGCGAGCTTGAGCGCCTCCCGGTAGGCACCGGCGGCCTCGTCGTGGCGGCCGAGGGCGAGCAGCACGCTGCCGAAGGTGATGCGGGCGGCGGCGCGGAAGTACTCGTCGCCGTCCTGGTCGCTGAGGGGGGTGGCGGTCCGCGCCAGCGCCAGGGCGCCGGTCAGGTCGCCGGCGTCCCGGCGGACCGAGGCCGTCAGCCGGAGTACGTATGCCTCACTGCCCACGTCGCCCCAGTCCCTGGCCATCGCCAGCGCGGTCCGCAGGTGGTGCGTCGCGCCCGCGGGGTCGCCGAGCAGATGCCGGGTGCGGCCGAGGTTGGCCTGCCGGTGCAGCCGGTTGTGCTCGTTGTCCAGGTCCGCCGGGAGACGCTCCGCCCGCAGGAAGCAGTCCAGCGACTCGGGCAGACGGCCCAGGTCACGCAGGACGTTGGCGAGGTTGCCGAGGACGGCCGGGTGCCCGTCCGGCAGGCCGCTCAGCCGGTCGAGTTCCATGGCCCGCTCCAGGTGATCGGCGCTGCGCCGCAACCGGCCGCTGATCCGGGTGACCATGCTGAGGTTGGTGTGTGCGGTGGCGGCGCCCTCCGGCCAGCCGGCGGCTTCGGCGAGGGCGAGGAACCGCTCGAAGTGGGCGATCGCGGTGTCGGGGCGGCTCTGCTGGGTGTACGCGATGCCGAGCAGGTTGTGCATGGCAGCCTCGGCCCGGGGCTGTTGCGCGGCGCGGGCGGCGGCCAGGGCGGCCTGGCCCAGGGCGGTCCAGTCCACGGCGTTCTTACGGGTCCAGGAATGGCCGCGCAGGGCGTCGGCGAGCAGCCAGGCCGCCGGACGGCCCGCGGCGGCGGCCTGGTGGACGGCCCCGGAGAGGTTGGCCAGTTCGGCGTCCAGCCAGCGGATCGCCGCCGTGCCGTCGGCGACCTCCGGAAGCGGGGCCACGGCATCGCTCCCGGCACCGTACGCGTCACCGGGCAGGAGCTGTTTCATCCCGGGGTAGAGCAGGTACGCACAGCGGTTCACCGCGGCCAACAGCCAGCGAGTCGGTCTTCCTGGCCGGGGAGGAGACACCGGACGGCCCGGTCTGGCAGGCGCGGGTCTTCGACCTCGCCGAGGAGCTGGACTTCGCCGGACATCCGGTCATCGGCGCCGCCTGTGTGCTGCACGCCCTGCACGGCTCCGGCGAGCGCGCGAGCTGGACGCTGCGGCTGAAGGCCCGCACGGTGACGGTGGCGACGAAACGGCGCGGCCCCGGACGGTACGCGGGCGTGCTGGACCAGGGCCGGGCGGCCTTCCTCGGCCGTCCGGACCCGGCGCGGGCGGCGGAACTCGCCGCCTGGTTCGGCCTGGATGCCGGTGACCTGGACCCCGACCTGCCCCCGGAGGTCGTCTCGACCGGGCTGCGCTATCTCGTGCTCCCGGTCCGTGCGGGGGTTCTGGCGCGTGCCCGTATCGCCTCGGACATCACCGGGCGGCTGGCCGCCCTCGGCGCCCGGTTCGCGTACGTCCTCGACGTCACCGGCCTGGAGGCGCGGCACTGGAACAACGACGGGCTGACCGAGGACGTGGCCACCGGCAGCGGGGCGGGATGCGCCGCCGCCTACCTGCGCCGGTACGGCCGTATCGGCGACGGGGAGGCCGTGACGCTGCGGCAGGGCCGGTTCACCGGGCGCGGCGGTGAGATGACGATCAGCGCCCGCGGCCACGGCGAGGACATCCCCTCCGTCCGGGTCGGCGGCGAGGTCGCCTTCGTCGGCGAGGGACGGCTCCGGGCGCTGCCCCGATGACCGGGACACCCGCCGACGCCGGGACGGCGATGTGCAGGTGAAGCCAGCTGGCTGCCGGGCCGGGAACGGGGCGGCCAGGTCACCGGAGCTCGGGCGCGAACGTGGCGAGGGACCGGGCCGGGGCGAACCGCGGCGCCGTGTTCTCGGAAGTGCCCGGATTCCGTTTCGCGCGTCCGGGACGGAGTGGCCGGAGCGGCCGGAGCGAGGAGAGCCGGATCACGTCGGACCGTGCGCTATTGGCCAGTTCGGCGGGGCACGGTACCGTCACTCTGATATCGACGACGGAAACACGGAAGCCGGTGGAAGTCCGGCACGGTCGCGCCACTGTGAACGGTGCGCTCCCTCCCCAGGGGGCGGGCCGCGAGTCAGACCCGGGGCCGTCGTCCTGTGCACCACCGAGATGGGACGCGAACTCCCAGAGGAGGCCCTGCCATGGCGCAGCACGTCGCTCAGCCGACCACCGCCGCACCCGCCGTTCCCGCCAAGCTCCCGCTCAAGGACATCGCCCCCTGGGCGGTCTTCTTCGGCATCCTCATGCTGGTCCTGCTGTACTTCGTCGGCGCCGAGCAGGGCGCCACCTCCGTCGTCTCCGGCGAGGGAGTCCACGAGTGGGTGCACGACGCCCGCCACCTGCTCGGCTTCCCCTGCCACTGACGGGGGGCGCCGCACCGCCATGAACTCCGCAACCGTGCGAAACCTTCTGGTGCGGGGCATGCTCGCCGGCCTCGCGGCCGGCGTGCTCGCCCTCGTCGTCGCCTACTTCCTGGGCGAGCCGAACGTCGACAGCGCCATCGGCTTCGAGGAGTCCCACGCCCCCGCCCACGAGCACGAGGTCGAACTCGTCTCCCGCTCCCTGCAGTCCACCGCCGGTCTCGCCACCGGTGTCCTGGTCTACGGCGTCGCCTTCGGCGGCATCGCCGCCCTCGCCTACTGTTTCGCCCTCGGCCGCGTCGGCCGCTTCGGCCCGCGGGCCACGGCGCTGCTGCTCTCGGGGGCCGCGCTGCTGGCCGTGTACGTCGTGCCGTTCCTGAAGTACCCGGCCAACCCGCCCGCGGTCGGCGACCACGACACCATCGCCCAACGGACCATCCTGTTCTTCCTGATGATGCTGCTCGGTGTGCTCCTCGCGATCGCCGCGGTGATCACCGGCAAGCGGCTCGCGCCGAGGCTCGGCACCTGGTACGCCACCGTCGTCGCGATCCTCGGCTTCATCGCCCTGATCGGGCTGGCGTACGCGTTCCTGCCCGCGATCAACGAAGTCCCGGCGGACTTCCCGGCCACCCTGCTGTGGCGGTTCCGCCTGTCCACCCTCGCCCTCCAGATCACGCTGTGGACGGGCTTCGGCCTCGTCTTCGGCGAACTGGCCGAACGGCTCCTGAACCCGAAGCCCGCGAAGGCGCCGGCGAGGGCGGCGGTGACCGTCCCGCAGTGAGCCGACCGGAATGACGGCACGGCCCCCGGATCCGTCCGGGGGCCCTGTCATGCGCCGGCCGGGTCCAGCGGCTGCCCGAGCCGCAGGTTCCACCGGCCGTCCCTTCCACTGACCGACGTGGCCGTCAACGGGGGCACGTCGAGCCGCCAGAAGGCCGCCGCCGGCGCCCCCAGCACCCGGACCACCACGGCCCGTACGATCTCCGGCTCGACCACCGCGACCGTATGGCCGTCCGTCTCCGCCGCCGCCCGCAGCCAGCGGCCCACCCGTGCGCACAGGTCCGCCACCGACTCCCCGCCGTGCGGTGCCGCGTCGGGGTCGGCGAGCCAGCGGCCCACCTCCTGCGGCTCGGCGGCGCCGGCCTCGGCGAGGGTCAGGCCGCGCCAGCGCCCCACGTCCAGCCCCGCCAGGTCCGCCTCCTCGATCCCGTCGAGACCGAGGGCGGCCGCCGTCTCCCGGCAGCGCACACTCGGGGAGAGCACGACCCGTACGGCGGCGGGCAGGGACCCGGCGGCGGCCCGCGCCCGGGCCGCCCCGCCCGCGTCGATCGAGGCCCCGTCGTCGAAGCGGGCCCGACGCAGGGAGTCGTTCATCGCGGGCGGGACGAAGCTGACACGGCTGGTCACGGGAGGGCTCCTTCGGGTGCGGTGCGGTCGGCCGGGAGCGTGCCCAGGAAGCGTATGTGCGGACGGTCCCCGGGGGCGGCCCGGGTGACGGCGGCGCGGACGCCGTACACCTCGGCGATCAGTTCCTCGGTGAGGACCTCCTCCGGGGTGCCGCCCGCCACCACGCGGCCCCGGCGCAGGACGAGGAGCCGGTCGCAGTACATCGCGGCCAGGTTGAGGTCGTGCAGGGCGACCACGCTGGTGAGCCGGAGTTCGGTGATCAGGTCCAGCAGGGCGAGCTGATGCTGGATGTCGAGGTGGTTGGTGGGTTCGTCCAGCAACAACTCCCGGGGCTGCTGGGCGAGGGCGCGGGCGATCTGCACCCGCTGGCGCTCCCCGCCGGACAGCGTCTGCCAGGGGCGTGCGGCCTTGTCGGCCAGACCGGTGCGGGCCAGCGCGGAACGGACGGCCTCCTCGTCCCCGGCGGAGGCGGGCGCCCAGGCCCTGCGGTGCGGGACACGGCCGAGGCGTACGACGTCGAGGACCGTCAACGCCACCTGGGTGTCCGCCTGCTGCTCGACCACGGCCACCCGCCGGGCGACGGCACGGCGCCCCACCCGCTCCAGCGGGCGCCCGTCGAGCGTGACGGTGCCGGAGGCCGGGGCGAGGACACCGGCGAGCAGCCGCAGCAGGGTCGACTTGCCGGAGCCGTTCGGGCCGAGCAGCCCGGTGACGGTCCCGGGACGCGGGGCGAGGCTGACCCCGTCCAGGATCAGGGTCCCGTCGGCCGACCGGCTGACCCGGTCGGCGCGCAGTCCGTCGAGGTCGCTCACCGGGTGTCCCTGCCCCGGTAGAGGATCAGCACGAACGCCGGGACGCCGATCAGCGAGGTCATCACACCCACCGGCACCTCCTGCGGGTCCAGCAGGGTGCGGGCCAGGGTGTCGACCCAGACCAGGAACACCGCCCCGGCCAGCGCGGTCGCCGGCAGCAGCCGGGTGTGCCCGGGACCGGTCAGCGCCCGGGCGGCGTGCGGCAGCACCAGCCCGACGAAGCCGATCGCCCCCGCCGAGCCGACCAGCACCGCCGTCAGCAGCGCGGTGACGCACAGCAGCACCAGCCGGGTACGGGCCACCCGCACTCCCAGCGCGGCGGCCGCGTCCTGCCCGAACGCGAACGCGTCCAGCGCGCGGGCGTACACCAGACACACGGGCAGCGCCGCCGCCAGCACCGCCAGACACAGGCCGACGTCCGTCCAGTCGGCCCCGCCGAGCGAGCCGAGCAGCCAGAACAGCACCCCGCGCGTGGTCTCCGCGTCGGCCGCCGTCATCACCACGAAGGAGGTGACCGCCGAGAACAACTGCATCGCGGCGACCCCGGCGAGCACCACCCGGTCCGTGGTGCCCCCGAGGCTGTGACTGAGCAGCAGCACCAGCGCGAACGACACCACCGCGCCCACGAACGCCCCGCCCGACACGGACACGGCCCCGCCGCCCGCACCGAGCACCACGACCACGACCGCACCGGTCGAGGCCCCCGAGGAGACACCCAGGACGAACGGGTCGGCGAGCGGATTGCGCAGCAGCGACTGCATGACCGCGCCGCACACGGCCAGCCCGGCCCCGCACACCGCCGCGAGCAGGGTGCGCGGCAGCCGCAGATTCCATACGATCCCGTCCCTGATCGGCGACAACCGCCCCCGGCCCCAGCCGAGATGGGCCGCCACCGTCGCCCATACGTCACCGACGGCGATGTCCGCCGGGCCGATGGTGATCGCCACCGCGACGGAGCCGCACAGCAGCGCGAGCCCGGCCGCCCACAGCAGCGCGCGCCGCAGCGCCACCGGGACCGCGGCCGACGGGACCGCCGCCGTCGGGACGTCGCTCACCCCGCGAGGCCGTACGCGCGCAGCGCCGCCGCCACCTTCTCCACGCCCTCGACGGTCCGGATCGTCGGGTTCATGGCCTGCCCGGAGAGCAGCACGTACCGCTTCTTCCGCACGGCGGTCATGTTCCTGGTGACCGGATCGGACTCCAGGAAGGCGATCTTCTTCGCCGCGGTCTCGGCGGTCTGCTGTCTGCGGGTCAGATCGCCGACGACGAGGACGTCGGGGTCGCGGTCGGCGACGGTCTCCCAGCCGACCTGGGGCCACTCCTCGTGGGTGTCGGCGAAGGCGTTCTCCGCCCCGGCCTCGCGGGTGATCACGCCGGGCGCGCCGCAGCAGCCGGCCAGGTACGGGGACTGGGAGTTGGCGAACCAGTACAGGACGGTCACGCCCCGGGCGTCCAGGCCCGAGGTGGCCCTGTCGAGCCGCCCCCTCAGTTCGGCGACGAGCGCACGGCCGCGCTCCTCGACGCCGAAGATCCGTGCCAGGTCGGTGACTTCGCCGTAGATCGCGTCCATGGTGAGCGGCTCGGTGCGCGAGCCGTCGCCGTCGCCGCCGTTGTCCTTGCCCACGCAGTCGGAGGGGGAGAGGTAGGTGGGCACGCCGAGCTTCTCGAACTGCTCGCGTGTGGCCACCCCGCCCGTGCCGAGGGTGGAGGCGAAGGAGGCGGCGACGAAGTCGGGTTCGGCGTCCAGCACCTTCTCGAAGGACGGGGCGTCGTCGGCCAGCCGTCTCACCTTCGCGTCGGCCTTCTCCAGGCCCTTGGCCACCGGGTCGGTCCAGGTGGCGGTGCCTGCCATACGGTCGGCGAGACCGAGCGAGAGCATGATCTCGGTGGTGCCCTGGTTGAGGGAGACGGCCCGCTCGGGAGCCCGCTGCACGCGCACCTTCCGCCCGCAGTTGTCGAGGGTGACCGGGTGGCCGGCCGACGCGCCCCCGGGCGATGAACCGGGCTTCCCGGACGAGCCGGCGCAGCCGGTCAGCAGCAGAGCGCCGGCCAGCAGCAGAGCGGCGGCGGGACGGACGGGGCGTGCGAGCGGCACGGAACATCCTTCGGCGTCGAGGGCTCATGCGCGAAGCCCGGTCGTGCGGTTGCTCCCCCGGCGTCTTTCCGCCGCCGGAGGCCGCCAGCAGGTCTTCGGACTCGGGGTCACCCGGACGGGGCGCCTTCCCGGACCGCTCCGCCGTCCAGTGGCCGTTGCCCCGCCCGTCGCCCTCACCGCTGCGCGTCAGCTCCGGATTCGCACCGGATTCCCTGACCCGTCGTGCGTACAGGTACGCACAGGGGTACGACTGGCTTCGGCAAGCTACCACAGGCCCCGACGGCGGACCGGCCTGGTCGTCCGGTCGCAGATGCCCATGATTCACGCCCTCGGACATGGCACACACGAGCCGTAGGGCGGGAAGAGGATGGCACATGCGTTTGCGTGCGCCACCTGTCCGGGTACGGTCACCCGGGAGGTGATGGCCCATGCCCCAGACGGACGTCGTGCTCGCCGGTGACCTGGCCCGGCCCACCCGGCTCACCGTGGCCGATCTGCTGACCTGGCCCCAGCGGCGGGCGGCGGTCAGCTTCGAGTGCGCCACCAGCGGCGTCCAGCACCACCGATTCACCGGCCCGCTCCTGCACGACGTGCTGTCGGCGGCCAAGCCCGGCTTCGACCCCGCCCGGCGCGAGGACCGGCTGCGGTTCCTGGTCGCCGTGCACGGGGCGGACGGCCATCACGCCGTGCTGTCGTGGGCCGAGAGCGACCCCGACTTCGGCAACGCCGCCGTACTGCTCGCCACCACCGTCGACGACACCCCGCTCGACGGGGCCGGCCCCCAGCTGGTCCTGCCCCAGGACCGCTGCGGCGCGCGGCACATCAGCGGCATCGCCACGATACGGGTGGACGGCGGCTACCGCGTAGGGGCGTGATCACCGCCGACGAACCCCGCCCACGCCGCCCGCGACACACGGACGACCGGTCCGGGCGCGGCTCTGGAGTCCCGGATGTGTACGGCTTCCGTGGTGGCGGCGACTTCGACGCACCGACCGCCCTCGGTGCAACACCGCCTCGTTCCTCACGAACCCCAGTGGTGGCGCATCGAGGTCACCGCCGATGACACAGGCGGCCGGGGACTGCGTCTCGTCGCGGGCCTCGCCGCCCGCTGGGACTGGCACACGCGGTCCGACGGTCCGGGCAGGACGGTGCGGGCAGCGTGCGCCCTCACCCATGAAAACCGGACATCACGTCCAGGTGGGGCCACAGGTCCGGAAGAATGGACCCACGATGACATCCCAGACCTCGGCACCCTCTGAGCCGGCAGAGCCCCCCGCCCCACCTCCCGTCGACTACACCCCTTTCACCCACCTCACCGTCCCCAACGCCCCCCTCTACCGCCAGGTGACGCGCGCGTTCCTCGTCGCCAAAGAGCGGTTCGCGGTGCATCTGCGGCCGGAGGACGTGCACGCCGCCCTGGATGCGGACACGCGGCCGGCCGACATCGAAGCCGTGGTCAAGGCACTGGACAGCCTGGTCGCCTGGGGGAATCTGCGGGCCGATCCGGACCACGCCCGCGTGACAGCCGTCGAGGACTTCTACCGCAGACGGTTCATCTACCAGCTCACGCGGGCCGGAGAGGCGGCGGAGGCGGCGCTCGGGACGTACGACGAGGCGCTGGGACGGCGCGGGGAGCTCCAGGCCGTCGCGCTGCATGACATCGTCACGCAGCTGCGGGCTCTGCTGGTGATCGTGGCGGAGGACGAGCCGGATCCGGCGAAGGCGTACGTCGCCCTGTCCGTGCTGACCGCGCGCTTCACCGACCTCGCGGACAACGCCCGCGCCTTCATGGGATCGCTGCAGCGCACCATCGACCTGCACGACATCGAGGTCGAGGCGTTCCTCGCGTACAAGGACCGGCTGATCCAGTATCTGGAGCGCTTCATCCAGGACCTGATCACCGTCGGCGGGCGGATCGCCCTGCTCATAGGGGAGTTGGAGCAACAGGGGCGGGTGGGACCGCTGCTGCGGCTCGCCGCCGTACGAGAAGCCGCCGACGCCTCGCCCGAGGACGCCGAGCACGCGGAGGCGGTGGCGTACGAGAGGTGGGCCGGACGGTGGTCCGGGCTCGCGCAGTGGTTCGTGTCGGGGGAGGGGCGGGAGTCGCAGGCCCGGCTGCTGCGGGGGCGGGCCCTCGGGGCGATTCCGCAGCTGCTGGCCGTCGTACGGCAGTTGAACGAGCGGCGGGCCGGGCGCTCCGACCGCTCCGCCGACTTCCGCACGCTGGCGCGCTGGTTCGCCGAGGCGCCCGATGACGAGGCGCGGCACCGGCTGTGGCGGGTGGCGTTCGGGCTGTACTCCTCCCGGCATCTCACCGTCGACGGGGACACCCTCACCGAGCGGACGGCCGCGCCCGAGCCGGCCTCGACTCCGTGGGGCCGGTCGCGTCCGCTGCGGATCAGTCCTCAGCTGCGCCGTACCGGCAGCTATGAACGGCGGGGCAAGCCGCGCCGGGTGGCCGACCGGGGCGAGGCGAGGCGCAGGCTCGCCGAGATCGCCGCCCGGCAGGCGGGGGAGGTCAAGGAGGCGCGCGAGCGGCTCGCGACGGGTGGCCCGGTGCGGCTGTCCCGGCTGGGCGAACTCGACCCGATCGCTTTCCAGTTGTTTCTGCGCCTGCTCGGCGATGCCCTCGCGACCTGGCGGCCGGGTATGACCACTACCGCGGCGACCAGCGGGGACGGCTCGATGGAGGTCCGGCTGACCGCGCTCGACGACGGTTCGATGGCCGAAGTGCGCACGCCGGACGGGGTGTTCCGGGGGCCCGACCATCTGATCGACATCGTGGACCTGACGGCGGAGATCCGGTGACCGGCCCTCTGACCGAGATTCTCGACGGCCAGCGCGAGGCCGATCTCCAGCGGGCCGCGCGAGCCCTGCTGAAGGAGCCGCTGCTCACCGCCGACGGGCCGTACGCCGACGAGTTCCGGCTGGTGCGCCGGCACGCCGCCGCGCTGCGCGAGTGGTTCGAGCGCAACGTCGGCTGGACGCTGCGCACGGACGCCGACGCCGCACGGCTGCGCAAGACCCCGGGCACCCTGGCCGACGTCACGCACCCCGCCCGCGAGGCCGCCCGGACCGCCCTGCCGTTCAACCGCCGCCGTTACGTTCTGCTCTGCCTGGCGCTGGCCGCGCTGGAGCGGGGCGAGGCACAGGTGGCACTCGGCCGGCTCGCCGAGCAGGTGGTGCTGGCCGCGGCCGATCCCGGACTCGTCGCCGCCGGAATCACGTTCACCCTGGAACGGCGTGACGAGCGCGTCGACCTCGCAGCCGTCGTACGACTCCTGCTGCGGCTGGGCGTCCTGCGGCGGGTGGCAGGCGACGAGGAGGCGTACGTCAGCGGGTCGGGGGACGTGCTGTACGACGTACGGCGGCGCGTGCTGGCCGGGATGCCGGCCACCCTGCGCGGCCCCTCCCTCGTCGAGGCCGGGGACTTCGAGGAACGCCTGGTGGAGATGACGGCGCAGACCGCGCTCGACAGCGACGAGCTGAGGTTCCGCGCGATCCGCTGGAAGCTGACCCGCCTCCTCCTCGACGACCCGGTGCTCTACTACGACGACCTGGCCGACGACGAACTGGCCTACCTCACCCGGCAGCGCGGCTTCATCACCGCGCGGATCAGCGAGCTGACCGGGCTGGTGGCCGAGGTGCGCGCCGAAGGCATCGCCATGGTCGACCCGCTGGACGACCTCACCGACGTACGCATGCCCGAGCAGGGTACGCACGGCCATGTCACCCTGCTGCTCGCGCAGCATCTGGCGCGTGCCGCCCGACCCGTCACGGCGGCGGAGCTGGCGCTGCGCGTGCGTGAACTCGCCGTGGAGCACGGCGGTTTCTGGTCCAGGTCGGCCAGGGAACCGGGAGCCGAGCCCGCACTGGTGGAACAGGCCCTGGCGAAGCTGGAGGCCCTGGGACTCGCCGAGCGCACCGAACGGGGTGTCGTGCCGCGACCGGCTCTCGCGCGGTACGCCGTCGGTGAACCCGTCCTCAAGGAATCAGGAAGGTGAACCGCGCTGTGACCGCGCTCCCGGCTCCCGTGCTTCCCCGCCCCGCCCCCGGCCGGTGGCGGCCCCTGCGCATCGGGCTCGTCGACCTGTTCCACTACGACATCGAGGAGTTCTGGTTCCGCGACGGCCGCCTGCTGCTGCGCGGCAACAACGGCACCGGCAAGTCCAAGGTGCTCGCCCTCACCCTGCCGTTCCTGCTGGACGGGGACCTCTCCGCCCGCCGTGTCGAGCCCGACGGCGACCCGGGCAAGCGGATGGAGTGGAATCTGCTGCTCGGTGGCGAACACCCGCATCCCGAACGGCTCGGCTACACCTGGATCGAGTTCGGACGGCTCGACGAGACCACCGGCGAGCCGTACTTCCGTACGCTGCTCTGCGGGCTGAAGGCCGTCACCGGCCGCGGCATCGCCCGCCACTGGTTCGCCGTCACCGACCAGCGGATCGGCGCGGGACTGGACCTGCTCGACGCCACCGGCACCGCCCTGTCCCGGGACCGGCTCGCCGAGGCCGTCGGCAGCCACGGCATGGTGTACGACACCGCCAGGACCTACCGCCGAGCGGTCGACGAGGCTCTGTTCGGGCTGGGGGAGCGGCGCTACGGGGCGCTTGTCGACCTCCTGATCCAGCTGCGCCAGCCCCAGCTGTCCAAGCGCCCCAACGAGGCCGCCCTGTCCCGGGCGTTGACGGAGGCACTGCCGCCGATGGACCAGGCGGTCGTCGCCGACGCGGCGGAGGCGTTCAGGTCGCTGGACGAGGAGAAGGAGGAGCTGCGGGCGGCGCGCGAGGCCGAACAGGCGTCGTCGGGATTCCTCGACCACTACCGGCGCTACGCCCGCGTCGCCTCCCGTCGCCGGGCCCGGCTGCCCCGCACGGAACACGCCCGCTACGAACACATCCAGCGGGAACTCCTCAAGGCACAGGGCGACCGCGAACAGGCCGTGACGGACCGCGCGGAGGCCCAGGAGAGGGCGACGGCGCTCGACGAGCGGGCCGCGCGGCTGGCCGCTGAGGACGCGGCTCTGAGAACCGGGCCCGAGATGCGTGACGCCCGCGCACTCGACCAGGCGGCGGTCGACGCCTCTCGTACGGCAGCCGAGCTGACGCGGTCCGAGGCGGATCGGCAGACAGCTTCGGGGGCCCATACCCGGGCCCTGGGACGGCTCACCACCGCGACGAACCGCCTGACCGCCGCGCAGGAGACCCTGGACGACCTTCAGGGCCGCGTGGCGGAGAGCGCCGAGGCCGCCCGGCTCCACGCCCCCCGGACCGAGGGAGCCCCCGCCGCTGTCCTGCGCCGCGCGGCGGACGAGGCGACGGCGGGCAGACGGCGCGCCGTCGAGCACGTGGAGGCACTCGCCACGCGGGCCGAGCGGGCCGAGGAGAAACGCGGGGCCGCCCGGCTGCGTGCCGACGAGGCCGACGAGGAGGCCGTGCACAGCGGGGTACGGCTGGCCGAGGCCGAGGAGGGAGCGGCGGGGGCGGGGCATGCACTGGTCGCGGCAGTCAGAGATCGTCTCACCCGGTGCGTGGAGTTGCGGGTGACCGGGCTGCCGGGGATCCTCGACGCGCTGCAGGGCTGGGTGAGCAGCCTGGACGGTCCGCACCCGGCAAGGGCGGCCGCGACCGCGGCCCACAGCGCCCTCGCCTCTCACCTGGCCGACCAGGCCGCCGCCCTCGCCCACCGCGAGGCGGCGACGGCGGAACGGCAGCGGCTGGTGGAGCAGGAACTGGCCGCTCTGGAAACGGGCGGCCAGCGAGGCCCGTCGGCCCCGTACACCCGCACGTCCGATGTGCGGGCCCGCGGCCTCGGGGCACCGCTGTGGCGGCTCGTCGACTTCCGCCCGCAGCTCACCGAGGCCGAACGCGCCGGACTGGAGGCCGCGCTGGAGGCGTCGGGGCTGCTCGACGCCTGGGTGCGGCCGGACGGTACCGCGGTCGCGGCCGACGGGCACGATGTGCTGCTCGACCCCTTGGACCCGCCGGCCCCTCGGTCTGGGGGCGGTCTCGACCGTGCGCTGTGTCCGGCGGTCAACCACGCGGACGTGGGGGCCGCCGCCGTGGGGGAACAGACGGTCCAGCGCCTGCTCACCTCGATCGGGCTGGCCGGGAAGAACGACGACGCGCCGACGGAGGACGCCCCGGGGACCGGCGGCCACCGCACATGGGTCTCCATGGACGGACGCTTCCGGATCGGCGCACTGACCGGAAGCTGGGCCAAGGACAGCGCCCAGTACGTGGGTGAAGGGGCGCGGGAACAGGCTCGCCGCGCCCGGATCGGCGAACTGCGGATCGAGCGGGAGGCGTGGGAAACCGAGCGGGAGCAGCTGGCCGAGGCGCTGCGCGCGGTGGCCGGGCGCCGTGGCGTGCTCGACGCCGAGCTCGCGGCCGTACCGGGTGACGACGACCTGCGCCACGCCCACGCCCGGGTCACAGCCGCGGCCGACGCGATGCAGCGGGCCCTCACCCGGCAGCGGGAGCGGGCCGCCGAACTGGACAGGGCGTCGGACGACGCCGACCGGGCCGCGGCCGAACTCGGCGAGACGGCCGCCGCCATGAACCTCCCCACCGACCGGGAGGAACTGGGCAAGGTGCGGCAGGCGCTCGCCGATCACACCGCCCACCTCGCGGCACTGTGGCCCGCCCTGCGCGAGCGCGCGGACGCCGGGCACGCGGTTGCCGGGGAGCAGGCCGAGACGGGCCGGGCCGAACTCCTGGTCTCCGCACTCGCGGAGCGCGCGACCGAGGCGGCCCGGCTCGCCGCAGCCGCGGACCAGCACCTGCGGACGCTCCGCTCCACCGTCGGAGCGGCCGTCGCCGAACTCCAGCGGCAACTTGAGGAGACGGCGGCCGCCGCACGTGTCTGCCAGACCGAGCAACAGCGTGCCCAGGCGGACATCCGCGACGCCGACCGGCGCGCCGGACACGCCGAGGGGCGCATCGAGCGGCTCGCCGAGGACGTCACGGACGCCACCGCCGCGCGGGAGGGTGCCATCGCGGCGCTCCAGCGGTTCGTCGCCACCGGGCTGCTCGCCGTCGCCCTCCCCGACATCGCCGTACCGGACGACGACAGCGGTGCATGGGCGGCGACTCCCGCCGTGAGCCTCGCCCGTGTCATCGAGGCCCGGCTCTCGGCCACCGACGATTCGGACGCGGCCTGGGAACGCGTTCAGAAGCGGGTGAGCGAGGAGCTCGGCCGGCTGCAGGACGCGCTGTCCCGGCACGGCCACACCGCCACGGCCCGGCCGAGCGAGGACGGCATGCGGGTCGACATCGTCTACCAGGGCCGGGAGCGGGCCGTTCCCGAACTCGCCGAGGCGCTGGCCACCGAAGTCGCCGAACTGACGCGCATCCTGTCGGCGCACGAGCGGGAGATCCTGGAGACGCATCTGATCACCGAGGTCGCCGGGACCCTCCAGGAGCTGATCGGCGCCGCCGAACGCCAGGTACAGGCCATGAACAGGGAACTGGAGGAGCGTCCGACCTCGACGGGGATGAAACTCCGCCTGGTCTGGCGGGCCTCCCGCCGGGCGCCACAGGGGCTGGCCCCGGCCCGTGAGCGGTTGCGCCAGTCCGCCGACGCCTGGTCGCCGCAGGACAGGGCCGCGGTCGGGGCGTTCCTCCAGGAGCAGATCGCGCGCCGTCAGGCCGACGACAGTGCGGGCAGCTGGCTGGAGGACCTCACCGCCGCCCTGGACTACCGGGCCTGGCACGAGTTCGGCGTCGAACGACACCAGCACGGCAAGTGGGTACCGGCCACCGGACCCGCATCGGGCGGCGAGCGCGTCCTGGCGGCGTCCGTGCCCCTCTTCGCTGCCGCGTCCTCCCACTACGCGAGCGCGAGCGGGGCACACGCACCGCGTCTGGTCACCCTGGACGAGGCGTTCGCCGGAGTGGACGACGACTCCCGTGCCAAGTGCCTCGGTCTGCTGCGCGCCTTCGACCTCGACGTCGTCATGACCAGCGAACGGGAATGGGCCTGCTACCCCCAGGTGCCCGGCATCGCGATCGCGCAGCTCGCCCGCGTCGACGACATCGACGCCGTTCTCGTGACCCGGTGGGAGTGGGACGGCAGCGACCGGCGGCGCGGCCCCGAACCCGGCTCGACCGCGTTCGCGAGGGTGCCTGCCCAGAGTGCTGCCGCACGGGACGCTCCGGGAGAACAGGAGTCCCTGTGGACATGAATCTGCCGGCCGCACCGCGCGCCGACATCGATCGCCTCGGCCGGTTGCTCGGTGATCCGGGCCTTGACTGGCTGCTGGAGCGCGTCCGGGAGCGGATGGCCGGTGGCCGGCCGCTCACCGGCACGGTCAGCCTGGCCCGCCCGGACGGACTGCACCGCCTCGCAGCCGAGCGGCTGTTGGGGCGACCACCCGGGGCCGGTCGCTCGCTGACGGTGCGACTTGAGGCGGTGGACGCGATGCTGCGCCGCTCCGGTGCCTGCCCCGAGGGCCTGGCGGCCGCCGTGACGGCCCTCACCGGGCCCGTCGCCCTGCGCGCGGAGGCGCAGGCCGACGAGGCACAGGCGTGGCAGGAGGCGTACGCCCCGCTCGGCACCCTGGACACCGGCCTGACCGAGTGGGCGGAACGGATCCGCGCGGACGGTCTCGTACGGCGACTCGCGCGCACGCCGGAAACCGCACGCACCTTGGTGGCCGGTGCCGTACAGGCGCTGCGAGAGCTGCCCGCCGTTCCCTCGATGTCACGCGCGACGTTCGCGGCACGACATCTCGGTGGCGCCCATGCCCTGGACGAGGGGACACCGCTCGCCGCTCTCGTCCTGTCGGGCATCAGATCGCTCACGGGCTTTCCCGACGGCAGCGGCGCCGAATGGCGACGACAGGCGTGGGCGTCGGCCGGCCTGCTCAAGGACGACGTGTCCTCGACGGTCCTCGTCCTGAACCTGCGGGGCACACCGGCCCTCGACTGGATGGCCGACATGGGGGAACCCGCGGTCCTGACACTGCGTTCGCTCACTCGCCACGCGCGGACCCCCGCCCTCACGGTGACCGGAAACGTCCATGTGTGCGAGAACCCGGCCGTTCTGTGCGCTGCGGCCGACACGTTCGGGTCGGCGTGCCCACCGATGGTGTGCCTCCAAGGACAGCCCTCGGCCGCCGCCCTCACCCTGCTGCGCGGTCTGTCCGCGCAGGGGGCCGAACTCCTCTACCACGGCGACTTCGACTGGGGCGGCGTGCGCATCGCCACAGCGTTGAGGAGAAGCGTCCCGTGGCGGCCCTGGCGTTACACGGCCGCCGACTACCGGGAGGCGGTGGGCGGGACGACTGCCGCCCCGGGGCTGTCGGGCACGGCCGCGGAGACTCCGTGGGATCCGGCGCTGGCCGTGGCTCTCGCCGAGCAGGGCGTCCGTGTCGAAGAGGAGGCCGTGCTCGACTGTCTGCTCTCCGACCTGGAGACGCGGCAGCGTCCGGGGCGACCTGGGAAGGCCGGCCCGGACGCTGTTCAGCTGTTCACCGGTCGATCGGGGATCAGACCAGGTCGAACCGGTCCAGGTTCGAGACCTTGACCCAGGCCGCGACGAAGTCGTTCACGAACTTCTCCTTCGCGTCGTCGCTCGCGTAGACCTCGGCGAGGGCGCGCAGCTCGGAGTTGGAGCCGAAGACCAGGTCGGCACGGGTGCCGGTCCACTTCAGGTTGCCCGCGTCGTCGCGGCCCTCGAAGGTGTGCTGGTCCTCCGAGGTGGACTTCCAGGTCGTGCCCAGCTCGAGCAGGTTGACGAAGAAGTCGTTGGTCAGGACGCCCGGGGTGTCGGTGAACACACCGTGCTGGGAGCCGCCGCTGTTGGCGCCGAGGACGCGCAGACCGCCGACGAGGACCGTCGTCTCGGGGGCGCTCAGGGTGAGCAGGTTCGCCTTGTCGAGCAGCAGGTACTCGGCGGGCAGGCGGGTGCCCTTGCCGACGTAGTTGCGGAAGCCGTCCCAGTTCGGCTCCAGCGCGGCGAACGACTCGGCGTCCGTGTGCGCGTCGGTCGCGTCGACACGGCCCGGCGTGAAGGGGACCTCCACGTCGAAGCCGGCGTCCTTGGCGGCCTTCTCGACCGCGGCGGCACCGCCGAGGACGATCAGGTCGGCCACGGAGACCTTCTTGGCGCCGGTGTTGAACTCGGCCTGGACGCCCTCGATCACGCTGAGGACGTGGCGCAGCTGGTCGGGGTCATTGGCCTCCCAGGAGCGCTGCGGCTCCAGGCGGATCCGGGCGCCGTTGGCACCGCCGCGCTTGTCGCTGCCGCGGAAGGTGGAGGCGGACGCCCAGGCGGTGGACACCAGCTGGGAGACCGTCAGACCGGACGCGAGCAGCTTGGCCTTGAGGGCCGTGACGTCGGCGGCGTCGATGGTCTCGCCCTCGGCCTCCGGCAGCGGGTCCTGCCAGAGCAGGGTCTCCGCCGGGACCTCCGGGCCGAGGTACAGCGACTTCGGGCCCATGTCACGGTGGGTCAGCTTGAACCAGGCGCGGGCGAACGCGTCGGCGAACTCGGCCGGGTTCTCGTAGAAGCGGCGCGAGATCTGCTCGTAGACCGGGTCGAAGCGCAGCGACAGGTCGGTGGTGAGCATGGTCGGCAGCTGCTTCTTCGACGGGTCGTGCGCGTCGGGGATGATCGCCTCGGCGTCCTTCGCCACCCACTGGTTCGCGCCGGCCGGGCTCTGGGTGAGCTCGTACTCGTACTCGAAGAGGTTCTTGAAGAACCCGTTGCTCCACTGGGTCGGCGTGGCGGTCCAGGTGACCTCCAGGCCGGAGGTGATGGCGTCGCCGCCCTTGCCGGAGCCGTAGGTGCTGGCCCAGCCGAGGCCCTGGGCCTCGATCGGGGCGGCCTCGGGCTCGGCGCCCACGTTGTCCGCCGGGCCGGCGCCGTGGGTCTTGCCGAAGGTGTGGCCGCCGGCGATGAGGGCGACGGTCTCCTCGTCGTTCATCGCCATGCGGCGGAACGTCTCACGGATGTCGCGGGCCGCGGCGATCGGGTCCGGGTTGCCGTTGGGGCCCTCGGGGTTGACGTAGATGAGACCCATCTGGACGGCGCCGAGCGGGTTCTCCAGGTCGCGGTCGCCGGTGTAGCGCTGGTCGTCCAGCCAGACCTTCTCGGGACCCCAGTAGACGTCCTCCTCGGCCTCCCAGACGTCGGCGCGGCCGCCGCCGAAGCCGAAGGTCTCGAAGCCCATCTGCTCCAGGGCCACATTGCCGGTCAGGATCATCAGGTCGGCCCAGGACAGCGCCTGGCCGTACTTCTTCTTCACCGGCCACAGCAGACGGCGGGCCTTGTCCAGGTTGCCGTTGTCCGGCCAGCTGTTCAGCGGCGCGAAGCGCTGCTGGCCGGCGCCGGCGCCGCCGCGGCCGTCGGAGATGCGGTAGGTGCCGGCGCTGTGCCAGGCCATACGGATCATCAGCGGGCCGTAGTTGCCGAAGTCGGCCGGCCACCAGTCCTGGGAGTCGGTCAGTACCGCGGCGATGTCCTGTTTGACGGCCGCGAGGTCGAGGTTGTTGAAGGCCTCCGCGTAGTCGAAGTCCTCACCGAGCGGGTTCGCCACCGCCGGGTTCTGGGCGAGGATCTTCAGGTTGATGCGCTCCGGCCACCACTGGCGGTTGCCGCCGCCCTGGGTCGGGTGTGCCGCACGGTCGTGGGCGACCGGGCACTTCGCCTCGGACGAGGGGGTTTCAGACATGAAGGATTCCTTCCGAACGGGGGAAATCACGGTGCTGCGGTACCGGCGGTGGAACAGGCGGGGCACAGGCCCCAGTAGATGACCTCGGCCTCGTCGATCGCGAAGCCGCGGTCGTCGGACGCGGAGAGACAGGGGGCGTGACCGACCGCGCAGTCGACGTCGGCGACGGCGCCGCACGAGCGGCACACGAGGTGGTGGTGGTTGTCACCGACGCGCCCCTCGAACCGCGCGGGGCTGCCGGGCGGTTCGATACGGCGGACGAGTCCGGCCGCGGTCAGCGCGTGCAGCGCCTCGTACACGGCCTGGACGGAGATGTGGCCGACGCGGTCGCGCACTCCGGACGCGATCGTCTCGACATCGAGGTGGTCACCGCTGCGAACGGTCTCCAGCAGCGCGACGCGGGCGGCCGTCACCCGCAGGCCGGCACCGCGCAGCTCATCGGCGACGGTTCGGGGCTGGGGCGTGGTCATGCGAACAACCTACCCGGCTAAACACGAATAGTTCAAGAAAACGACGGCAACAAGTTTGGTGTGTCGTGTCGGAGCTGGTTCGTCCCGCTATGGTGGCGTACGGAGGGACCGGGAGAGGGTGCTCCCGGGCCGGACGGGGCCGGTGGGTCCGGTGGGGCCCGTGCCAGAATGGGCGTCCCGTCGTCACCGCCGATCACCGAGGTGCCCCGTGACCAAGCCCGTGGCCCGCGAGCCGCAGCGCCGAAATTCGCGGTCCAACCGGGCGCGCATCCTCGCCACGGCCCGCCGGGAGCTCGGCCGGAACCCCGACGTCACCCTGGAGGAGCTGGCGCGCGCCTCCGGTGTCGTACGGCGCACCCTCTTCGGGCACTTCCCCGGGCGGGCCGCGCTGCTGGAGGCGCTCGCGGAGGAGGCGTCCGAGACGCTGCGCGGGGTGCTGGAGATCGCCCGGCGGCCGGAGGAGCCGGCCGAGCGGGCGCTCGCGCACTTCGTGCGCTGCATCTGGCCCGTCGGCGACCGTTACCGGCTGCTGCTCGCGCTCGCCCGGCGCGATCTGGGCATGGAGCGTGTCGCCGAGATCCTGGCGCCCGCCCGTGACGAGGTCACGTCCATCCTGGAGCGCGGCCGGCGCGACGGGGTCTTCCCCACCCCGCTGCCGCCCGCCGTGCTGAGCGCGGCGCTGGAGGCCATGCACCTCGCCCTGCTGGAGCAGGTCAACACCGGCGCGCTGGAGGACGACGGCACCCGGACCGCCGTCGTCACGCTCATCGCGGCCGGGGTGCCGGCGGAGCGGGCGGGCGCGGTGGTCGAGGGGGTCGCGCCCGAGGTGACGGCCGTGGAGCCCGACGACGTGGGGTAGCGGCGCGCGTGAGCCGTGCGGAAGGGGGCCCTCCCTGAGGGCCCCCTTCGGCGTTTCCGTGCCCGGCCCGCTATTTGCACGCCAGTGAGCAATCAATTAGTCTGCACATCAGTGGGCAATTATCTCGTCGCCGCTAGGAGTCCCCGATGCCTTTGCTTGCCGGTACACCCGTGGAGAAGATGGCCGGGCCGTACGCACGGCGCTGGTGGGCGCTTCTCGTGCTCTGCCTGAGCCTGCTGATCGTCGTCATGGCGAACACGTCGCTGATCGTGGCCGCGCCCGACATGACGAAGGACCTGGACCTCTCCAGCAGCGACCTCCAGTGGGTCATCGACGGCTACACCGTCCCGTACGCGGCGCTGATGCTGGTGCTGGGTTCGATCGGTGACAAGTACAGCCGCCGCGGCGCCCTGATCCTGGGCCTGCTGGTCTTCGCGGGCGGCTCGGTGATGGGCAGCCTGGTCGACGAGACCGCCCTGGTCATCACAGCCCGCGCGATCATGGGCGTCGGTGCCGCGGTGGTCATGCCGGCCACGCTGTCGCTGCTGGTCGCGACGTTCCCCAAGCGGGAGCGGGCCCGGGCCATCACCGCCTGGACCGCCACCTCCGGCCTCGCCATCGCCGTCGGCCCGCTGGTCGCCGGCTGGCTGCTCCAGGACCACGCCTGGGGCTCCACCTTCCTGATCAACGTCCCCATCGCGGTCGTCGCCGTCCTCGGCGCCCTCACCCTGGTCCCGCCGTCGAAGGCGGCCGGCACGGGCCGGATCGACTACGTCGGCGGACTGCTGTCGATCGTCTCCGTCGGCTCCCTGGTGTACGCCACCATCGAGGGCCCGCACTTCGGCTGGGGCGCCGGCCCGGTCACCGCGGCCGTGGTCGCCGGTGTCGGCCTGCTGGCCTTCGTCGCCTGGGAGCTGCGCCACCCGCACCCCATGCTGGATGTGCGCCGGTTCACCGGGCGGGCGTTCAGCGGGTCGATGCTCGCGGTGCTGTTCTTCTTCTTCGGCACCTTCGGCTCGATCTACTACTCCACCCAGTTCCTGCAGTTCGTCCTCGGCTACGACGCGCTGGAGACCGGGGTCCGGCTGCTGCCGCTGGCCGGCGCGGTGTTCGCCGGCGCGGCGGTCACCGGGCGGCTGACCCCGAAGCTGGGCGTGAAGGCCATGGTGGTGGCCGGTATGACCATCGGCAGCGCGGGTGTCTTCCTGCTCACCCGCATCGGGAGCGGCTCCGGCTACACCGACTTCCTGCCCTCGCTGCTGCTGCTCGGTTTCGCGATCGGCCTGAGCGTCTCCCCGGCCACCGACACGATCATGGGCTCCTTCCCGGAGTCGGAGCTGGGCGTCGGCGGCGGTGCCAACGACACCGCGCTGGAACTCGGCGGCTCCCTCGGTATCGCCGTGCTCGGTTCGCTGCTGGGCACCGCCTACCGCGACAAGCTGACCGACCTGGTCGGCGGTCACCTCACGGCCGCCGCGCTGGACACGGCGAAGGACTCGGTGGGCGGTGGCATCGCGGTCGCCGAGCAGATCGCGAAGAACCCGGCCGGCGGTCCCCGGCAGGCCCAGGCCCTGCTCGACGCGGTGCACGAGGCCTTCGCCCACAGCGTCGCCCAGACCAGCCTCATCGGCGGGATCATCATGGCCGCCGGCACGGTGATCGTCCTCGCGGTCCTCCCCGGCCGCAGGGCCTTCCTGGACGGGCGCGGTGAGGAACCGACGCGGGCCGAGCGGCCGAAGGACTTGGCGGGCGCCAAGTAGGCGAGAGCGCCGGGAGGTCTTTGAGGGGGCCGGGCCAAACCGCCCGGCCCCCTCCGCGCACCCACCCCCGCGGCGGCCGGGTCCGACCCTGCCTCCGGACCGGGCCCTCTCCGCGTGCCGGCGCCTCGTGACCTGGGCGCGGCCCGGCCCGGGGACCGGACCTCAGCCGGAAGCACCGACGGTCTCCGCGCGGGGCTCCCCGTGCTCACCGGTGGTCCCGGTCTCTCCGTGGGAGCCGACTGTGTCTGCCCTGGTCTCTCCGTGGGGGCGGGTGGTCTTTGTCCCGGTCTTTCCGTGGGGCGGGCGGTCTCTGTGTGGGTTTCGCTGCGGGGGCCGGCTGTGTCTGCCCTGGTCTCTCCGCGGGGGCCGGTGGTCTTTGTCCCGGTCTTTCCGTGGGGCGGGCGGTCTCTGTCCCGGTCTCGCCGCAGGAGCCGACCGTCTCTGCCTCGGTCTCCCCGTGGTCACCGGCGGTCTTTGCCCCGGTCTCCCTGCGAGAGCCGGCGGTCTCTGCCCCGGTCTCCCTGCGAGAGCCGGCGGTCTCTGCCCCGGTCTCCTAGGTGGAGCCGACTGTCGTGGCCCCGGTTTCCCTGTCGAAGCCGACCGTCGCGTTCCCGGTCTCCCCGCCGGAGCCGACCGTCGTGGTCCCGGCCGGGCTCGCGGTGCCGCCGGGTGTTCCGGCCGTGTCGCCTGCCGCAGTCTCGCCGCCCGGCCCCGGCACCAGCCCGCTCATCGCCGCGCACTGTTCGGGGCCCATGACCTGGGCCAGTGCCGCGGTGACCGTCTCGGCGAGGGCGGTGGAGGCCTCGCGCAGGAGGGTGCGGGCCTTGTCGGTGAGGGCGATCTCGACGCCCCGCTTGTCGCCGCAGACGGAGCGGCGGGTGACCAGCCCGGTGTGCTGGAGGCAGGCGACCTGGTAGGTCAGCCGGGTCTTGGGGCGGCCCAGCAGCTCGGCGACCCGCGTCATGCGCAGGCCCTCCTCGGGGTGCTCCGCGAGCAGGCACAGGATCAGGAACTCGTCGTGCGAGACGTCCAGCCGCTCCTTCACCACCGCCCGCAGCCGCTGCTCCACGGCGCCCGTCGCGGCGAGCAGCACCATCCAGGCGCGCAGCTCGGGCGGCAGCAGCCCGGCGCCCCGGGCGGACGGGCAGGGGGGCAGGTCGGGGGTGTGCTCCTCGGAGTCGGCCATGAATCGAGTGTAACCGTGGTCCAATTTTGGACGACGAGGGTTGTCCAGTTTTGGATAATCGGCTAGCGTCGAGTCATCCAAATTTGAATCATCACCTGGACAGGAAACGACCATGACCGTCGCCGTGGAAACCGGACTGTGGCAGCTCGACACCAGCGCTTCCGCCGTCGCCCTGAAGCACAAGACGATGTGGGGCCTGGTGACCGTCAAGGGCACGTTCGGGGCCGTGCGCGGCGGGGGAGAGGTGGCCGCCGACGGCTCCGCCACCGGCACCCTCGCCCTCGACGTGGCCTCGCTCGACACCAAGAACGCCAAGCGCGACGAGCACCTGCGCGGCGCCGACTTCTTCGACGCCGCGAACCACCCCGAGATCACCTACGCCGTGCGGTCCGCCGCACTCCGCGGTGCCGACTCGGTCCAGGTCTCCGGCCAGCTCACCGTGCGCGGCATCAGCCGCCCGCACTCCTTCACCGCGAAGCTGACCGGCGCGAGCGCCGACGCCCTCACCCTGGACGCCGAATTCACCGTCGACCGCGCCGAGTTCGGCCTGGGCTGGAACCAGCTCGGCATGATCCGCGGCCTGACCACGGTCACCGGCACGCTCCGCTTCACCCGTGCGACGACCGCCTGACCGGCCGGCACCTCATCGTCGTACGGCGGGAGTGCGCAGCGCGGAACCCACGTCCGCGCTCGACAGCGTCTGCGGATCCGCCGTGAAGGCCCGCAGTCGGATCCGCACGCTCGGCCGGGGGAGGCGGAACGTCCCCCCGGGCGGCCGGAGGGCGTAGCGGGCCGTGCTGTGGGCGGGCAGCGTGCGCGGCCCCGCGGCCACGATCCAGTACGGGTCCATGCCCTGGCCCGTGGTGAGGGTGAAGTGCGGACTCAGCGCGCTGTCCCCGGTGTTGGTCACCCGCACGGTCATCAGCGTCACCGCGGTCGCCGAGCGATGCCGGACCGCCGTCACCCGCACCCGCAGCGGAGGCGTCCCGGTGGCCGCCGCCGTCGCGCCCGCCAGGGCGGGCAGCAGCAGCAGGACGGCCGCGGCGACCCGCGCCGGACGCCGCCCGGGACCCGCCAGCGGCCGGGGCCGCGGCTGCCACGCGCCGGCGAACTCCGGCAGCGGCGCGGTGACCACCGACGCCAGCCACAGCGGCGTCATCATCAGGTAGTAGCCGTCCTGGGAGCGCGTGGCCAGGAAGAACGCGCACCACGGCAGCACGGTCGCGGCCGGCCCCAGCCGCCGCACGAACAGCACGAACACCGCCAGCAGCCCCGCCGCCAGCAGCAGGCTCGCGTGCCCGTACCAGTCGAGCCGGTCACTGCCGTCCGTGAGGTACAGCGAGATGCCGATCAGCCCCTGGCCGTGCAGCACCGCGCCCTGCGTCAGCGGCAGCGCGATTCCCTTCAGCCAGGCCGCCGGCTGCTGCGCCAGGAAGTACGTGTTGATCAGCAGCCATACGGTGACGGCGACCCCGGCGATCCGCAGCAGCACGCCCGCCGCCGCGCGCGGGCCCAGCTCACCGCGGCGCACCGCGTAGATCCCGGCCAGCAGGAACGGCACCACGAACCACGACAGCTGCTGGGCGGCGCAGGCCGCGCCGAGGCACGCGGCCCGTGCCACGCCCGCCCGGCCGAGCAGCCCGCCGCGCCCCGTCCGCGGCCAGCGCACCACCGCCGGCAGCAACAGCGCCAGCGCGAGGATCGCCGGATAGCCCTGCCGCCCGTACATCGGCAGGAACGAGAAGCCGAGGCACGCCATGGTCGCGGCCGGCCGCCACGGCGCGGGCAGCATCCGCCACAGCGCCACCGCGCCCACGAGCAGCGCGCCGGTCGCCATGGCCGTCGCCGGGGCGCCCCCGTGCCCGAGCCACAGCAGCGGCGCGGTGAGCAGCGGGGCGAGCGGGGGATAGCCGTACGTGAAGTCGTAGCCGCCGTACACGGTCGGGGTGAGGGCGACCGTGCCGTGGCCGAACAGCCAGGGCCAGGGCCGGCCGTAGACGGGCCGCCCGGCGGCGATCTCCCGGGCGGCCTGCGTGGTCAGGACCGCCTCGTCGCCGCCCTGGTGGTACACCGCCCAGGCGCACAGCACCAGGACCACGGCGGTGACCAGCACCCCCAGGTCGACCCGGGCCAGCGAACGGGCCCGGCGCACGACGAGCGCGAGCACCCCGCACACCAGGATCGAGGCGTAGCAGACCGAGATGACGGCGGCCACGACGACCTTGTGGCTCGCGGCCGTCGACCACACCGAGCGGGTGCCGATGAAGAGCGTGACGGCGGAGAGCAGGGTCAGCACGCGATGCCACTGCGCGGGGGGTTCCGGAAGGGCGGACACCGCCGACCGCGTCCGCCGACCGGGTGTCACCAGCGAGGTATCTGCCAAGTGCACGGCACGTGAACGTAGTCGCGCTCGGTGAACGAGCTGTTCCTGGACGTGAAGATTCCGGTGTGTGGGGGGTAAGAAGCGCCCGTAGGACGCCCGAACCGGTCGCCGTCCGTGTCGCTGTTGGGCCGAACGGGTGACTTGGCGTAAGAATTGGCTGGTGCAGGCATTGAGTGCGAGTCAGTTCGGGGGGTGCCGGTGAACCGATACGACGTCACCGATGAGCAGTGGGAAGGGCTCGCCCAGGTCGTTCCCTTGCGGGGCCGGGACGCCTGGCCGTCGGCGGTGGACCATCGTTCGCTCCCCGACGACGTGACCGAGACCCGTCGGCGCTTCGTCGTGCTGCGGGTCAACATCTTCGCCGACGCCCGGGAGGTCGCCGAGACCCTGATGGCCGGCATCCCGGTCCTCCTCGACCTCACCAGCGCGGAGACCGACGTCGCCAAACGCGTCCTGGACTTCTCCACCGGAGTCGTCTTCGGCCTCGCCAGCGGCATGCACCGCGTCGACCGCAACGTCTTCCTCCTCACCCCACCGGGCACCGAGGTGAGCGGAATCATGGAGGGCGCGGGGGTGTAGCGGCCCGGGGCGTCAGCCGGGGATGTCGCTCGATCGTAGGAAGTCCGCCGGGCCGGAACGGTTCGCCCGGCGGGCGGAGTCCTACGGTCCGCATATGACCGCGCCACCCGCCCCGACGAGTTCAGCACCTTCCGACGGCTCGCCCGCCGCCGACGGTCCAGTCCGTCCCGACCGTGCGACCGCCCCCGGGCGGTTCCCGCGGCCCTGTGTGACCGAGCTGCGGCTGGCCGCGTTCGCGGGGCATCGGCGGGTGCGGCTTCCGCTGGGGGCGGTGACCGTGTTCGCGGGGGACAGCGGGAGCGGGAAGACCTCGGCGGTGCGGGCGTACGAGGCGCTGGCCCGGCTCGGCGGTGGGGCGCGGGTCGCCGACGTGTTCCCCGATCCGCTCTCCTGCGTCCCCGAGCGGGCCCGCCCCGACGCCCAGCGGCGCCGCGGCTTCCGGATCGGCTGCACCGCCGACGGCCCCGAGGGCCCGGTCCGCCTCGATGTCGCCGTACAGGCCGAACCCGAGCTGCGGATCGTGGGGGAGCGGCTGAGCGCCGACGGACTGGTGCTGCTGGAGACCGCGCTGCGCGATCCGGGACGCCGTACGGTGCAGGCCGCCTGGCACACCGGCGGATCCGCACCCGTCACCCGCGCCCCGCTCCCCGACGACCGCCTCGGCACCGCCCTGCTGCCGCTGCGCGTCGCCGGCAAGACCGACGGACAGCGGCAGGTGCTCGCCGCCGCCGAGCAGATGGTCGTCGCCCTGCGCTCGGTCTTCGTCTGCGACCCCCAGCCGGAGTGGATGGGCGCCCCCGTACCCCTCGGCTCCGGCCGGCTGCTCGGCGGCTGCGACAACCTCGCCGACGTGCTCGGGCGCACCCGCGAGGAGTGCGCCCGCCGCCACGGGCAACTGGTCGCCGCCCTCGACGCCGGCTGCGCCGGACAGGTCGTCGACCTGCGCGCCGAACCCCTGCCCGACGGCACGGTCCGCGCGCTGCTCGACCGCGGCGACGGCACCGGCACGGAACTCGCCCGCCTCGGCTACGGCGAACTGCGCTACGTCGCCCTCGCCCTGGTCCTCCTCACCGGCCCCGGTGTCCTCGACCTGGACACGGCCGGCGAGGTGCCCTCCGCGATGCAGGCGCTCACCCTGCTCTGCGACAACCTCGACCGCGGCCTGGACCCACGGCAGCGCACCGGTCTGCTCCGGCTCGCCGTGCGGATGGCCGACCGCGGGCACATCCGCTGCGTCGGCACGGTCAGCGACCCCTCCTGGGCGGCCCGGACCCACGGGGTCACGGTGGTACACCTGGGAACGTGACAGAACACCTCGACGTGGCGAAACTCCAGCGCAGACTGGCCGAGTTCGCGGCCGCGCGGAACTGGCAGCCCTTCCACACCCCCAAGAACCTGGTCTCCGCGCTCAGCGTGGAGGCCTCCGAACTGGTCGAGATCTTCCAGTGGCTGACCCCGGAGGAGTCCGCGCGGGTCATGGACGACCCGGAGACCGCGCACCGGGTGACGGACGAGGTCGCCGACGTCCTCGCGTATCTGCTCCAGCTCTGCGAGGTGCTCGGCATCGATGCGCTCGCCGCCCTCGACGCGAAGATCGACCGCAACGAACGCAGATTCCCGGCGCCGTAGCCCGCCGGGCTGTGGACAACCGAGGGACTCTCACGGTCCGCTTTCACTCTCCGGAGTCGCCCGGTGGTCCGAAACCGATTTGTTGTCCACAGATTTCCGTCTTCCTCTGGCTTTTCGCCCCACAGGCCTTCACTCTGGGTAGTGGAACGCTCTCTGTGCGCGAGGGCGGTGCGCAAGGGAGTCCGGGCGGACGTGCGAGGAGCACGTCGGACAGACGGGGGTGGCGCATGGACGCGGTGCGGCTCATCCTGACCAGCAGGCGCGCGCTCGCGGGCAGCGTGGGCAGGGCGGAGATTCTCACGGAGGTGTGGCAGGCCCAGGCACTGGCCCAGGCCATAGGAAGTCGGCTGGCCGTCTCGGGCCCGCCCGAACTGCGCGGCGAGGCCCTCGGACTGACCGAGCTGGCGGGCCGGGGCTGCGGAGTGCTGGACCCCCCCGACCTCGACCACGCCGATCTGCGGGCCGCGCAGCTCACCGCGCTGGACGACGCCCGCGAGGCCCTGCTCGACCTGGGCGGTCTGCTCGGCGAGGTCGGCATCGCCCTGGTCGCCCTCGCCAGCGCGGCGGACGACCAGGGCACGTACTGGCAGTGCATGGAGGCCATCGACGCGGCCGACGAGTCCAGGGACCGCGTCCTGGAGATGCTGCGCAAGCTGGCGGCCAGGGAGGAGCGGGAGGAGCGGGAGGCGAGAGGCGAGAAGGAGGGGGTGGTGTTGCCGGAGCGCTGACGCCCGGCAACAGGGACCTCCGGGGCGGACGGGAACCCCGCGGTGCAGGATGGGAGGCATGGATCTTCGCATTTTCACCGAGCCCCAGCAGGGCGCCACCTACGACACCCTCCTCACCGTGGCGAAGGCCACCGAGGATCTCGGCTTCGACGCCTTCTTCCGCTCCGACCACTATCTGAAGATGGGCGACGCCGACGGTCTTCCCGGCCCCACGGACGCCTGGATCACCCTGGCCGGCCTCGCCCGCGAGACCCGCCGCATACGCCTCGGCACGCTCATGACCGCCGCCACCTTCCGGCTGCCCGGTGTCCTCGCCATCCAGGTCGCGCAGGTGGACCAGATGTCCGGCGGCCGCGTCGAACTCGGCCTCGGCGCGGGCTGGTTCGAGGAGGAGCACCAGGCGTACGGCATCCCCTTCCCGAAGGCGAGGTTCGGCCGCCTCGAGGAGCAGCTGGAGATCGTCACCGGGCTGTGGGCCACCGAGCCCGGCAACACCTTCGACTTCCACGGCGAGCACTACGACCTCACGAAGTCGCCCGCGCTGCCCAAGCCCGCGCAGCCGAGGATCCCCGTGGTGATCGGCGGCCACGGAGCGACCCGTACGCCCCGCCTCGCGGCCCGGTTCGCCGACGAGTTCAACATGCCGTTCGCCTCGGTCGAGGACAGCGTGCGCCAGTTCGGCCGGGTGCGGGCCGCCGCCGAGGAGCTCGGCCGGGACGCCGACGGGATCACGTACTCCAACGCCCTCGTCGTCTGTGTCGGCAAGGACGACCAGGAGGTCGCCCGCCGGGCCGCCGCGATCGGCCGCGAGGTCGACGAACTGAAGACCAACGGCCTGGCCGGCACCCCCGCCGAGGTCGTCGAGAAGATCGGCCGCTACACCGAGACCGGCTCCCGCCGCCTCTACCTCCAGATGCTCGACCTGCACGACCTCGACCACCTGGAGCTGATCTCCGCCGAGGTCCAGTCCCAGCTGTCGTAGCCGGGCGGGGGCGGCGCATCGGTGATCTGTGACAGGCCTGTGACGGGAACTATGGCTTCCGCCACAGGCCTGCCGGGCCGCTCCTGATGGGGTGACCGGATGCGCCCACCCCGCCGGCCCCGCCCCGTTCGTCTCCTCCCGGCCGTCGCCGCCGTGCTCCTGCTCGCCACGGCGTGCGGAACGGAGCGGGCGGGCGGCGACCTCGGCGGCGACGGCGTGGGAGCCGCCTCCCGGGCGCCCCGCACCCCGGTCACCGCCCCGCCCGTCGACGGCGTCCGCGTCACCGCCGTGACCATTCCCTCCGCCCCCTCCGCCCCCTCCAGCACCCCGACGCCCAGCGCGTCCGACCGGATCGTCCACGCCGACCGCCCGGCCGACGACTCCGGCGTCTCCGCCGCCTACGAGGTCACCAACGACGGCACCGAGGCGCTGACGTACTCCGTGCTCTTCGACTTCACGACGAGCGCCGGCGAGGTCATGAGCAACCAGTGGGTGACCGTGCGGGACGTGGGCGCGGGAAAGACCGTACGAGGGACCGTCGAGCCCGGGGCCCTCGCCCCGGGCGCCTCGCCGGTGACCACCGTGAAGGTCGCCGAGGTCCGCAAGGTCCCCGCGGCCGAGGCCCCGGCGCAGGCGGGCGTCTGCCCGTCCTCCGGGATCCGGGTCACCGCCGACGACGGCGACGCCGCGATGGGCCTGCGGGTCGTCGGACTGCGCCTGGAGAACTGCGGCACGAGGGACTACACCCTCGACGGCTACCCGCGGCTCACCCTCCTCGACGAGGACCGCGAGCCGGTCGAGGGCGTGCGGATCCTGCACGGCGGCGACAGCATCACCACCGGCACCGGCCTCGACGACCCGCCCCGCGCCTTCACCCTGGAACCCGGCGAGAGCGCCGTCTCCGGCCTGGTCTGGCGCAACACCACCGAGGCCGGCCGGGATCCCGTGAACGTCCCCTACGTCCGGATCCGCGCGCAGTCCGGCGCCGCCCCAGTGACGATCACCCCCCGTCTCGACCTCGGCACCACGGGCCGGCTGGGCGTCGGCGCCTGGAAACCGGCGGAGCGCTAGCCGGAAATTCCCACGCCCCGGGGCCCGCACCTCTGTACGTTGGAGCTGCGCACAAGCGCACGACCAGCGCTTTCGCTCCTTTCCGACCTTTCGAGGCACTCACCGTGTTCCTGACGATCACCACCACCGGCACCCCCGAACGCCCCGCCACCGACCTGGGCTATCTGCTGCACAAGCATCCCGGGAAATCACAGGCGTTCTCCACGTCCTACGGCACGGCGCACGTCCTCTACCCCGAGGCCGACGCCGATCGCTGCACGGCGGCGCTGCTGCTGGAGGTGGATGCCGTGGCGCTGGTCCGGCGCGGCAAGGGCAAGGGCCGCGGCGGCGCCCCCGACGCGGCGCTCGCCCAGTACGTCAACGACCGCCCGTACGCGGCCTCCTCGCTGCTGGCCGTCGCGCTGAGCGGCGTCTTCTCCAGCGCGATGCGGGCCGTGTGCACGGCCAGGCCCGAACTCCCCGCGCAGGCCCGGCCGTTGCGCATCGAGGTGCCCGCGCTGCCCGCCCGCGGCGGCCCCGGCCTCGTACGGGCACTCTTCGAGCCGCTCGGCTGGACGGTGACCGCCGACCCGGTGGCCCTGGACTCCGCGTTCCCGGAGTGGGGCGACTCGCGGTACGTACGGCTCGTCCTGGAGTCGGAGTCGCTGACCCTCGCCGAGACACTGCGGCACCTCTATGTCCTGCTGCCGGTCCTCGACGACGCCAAGCACTACTGGGTCTCCCCCGACGAGGTCGACAAGCTGCTGCGCGCCGGTGAGGGCTGGCTGCCCGAGCACCCCGAGCAGCGGCTGATCACCAGCCGCTATCTGTCCCGCCGCTGGTCACTGACCCGGCAGGCGATGGAGCGGCTGGAGCTGGTGCGGCTCGCCGAGAGCGACGACAGCGCGGTCGAGGACATCGACAACGCCGTCGGGGCGGAGGCCGAGACCGAGGAGAAACCGACCCCGCTGGCCGTGCAGCGCCGCGACGCGATCATCGAGGCGCTGCGCACCGCCGGTGCCGCCCGGGTGCTCGACCTCGGCTGCGGCCAGGGCCAGTTGGTGCAGGCACTGCTGAAGGACCCGGGGTTCACCGAGATCGTCGGGGTGGACGTGTCGATGCGCGCACTCACCATCGCCGCCCGCCGGCTGAAGCTGGACCGCATGGGCGAGCGGCAGGCGTCCCGCGTCCGGCTGGTGCAGGGCTCGCTCGCGTACACCGACACCCGCCTCAAGGGCTATGACGCGGCGGTGCTCAGCGAGGTGATCGAGCACCTCGACCTGCCGAGGCTGCCCGCCCTGGAGTACACGGTGTTCGGCGCGGCCCGCCCCCGCACGGTCCTCGTCACCACCCCGAACGTCGAGTACAACGTCCGCTGGGAGTCCCTCCCGGCCGGACACGTACGGCACGGCGACCACCGCTTCGAGTGGACCCGTGAGGAGTTCCGCGCCTGGGCGGCCGCCGTCGCCGAACGGCACGGCTACACCGTGGAGTTCGTCCCCGTGGGGCCGGACGACCCTGAGGTGGGACCGCCCACCCAGATGGCCGTGTTCACGGCCGGCACCCCGAACGAGAAGGAGGCGAAGGCGGCATGACCGAGACATCGAACAAGGGCCGGGTGCTCCCCGTCACCGACCTCTCCCTCGTCGTGCTGATCGGCGCCTCGGGCTCGGGCAAGTCCACCTTCGCGCACCGGCACTTCAAGCCCACCGAGGTCATCTCCTCCGACTTCTGCCGGGGCCTGGTCTGCGACGACGAGAACGACCAGAGCGCCACCCGGGACGCCTTCGACGTCCTGCACTACATCGCGGGCAAGCGGCTCGCCGCCGGCCGCCGCACGGTCGTCGACGCCACCAGCGTCCAGCAGGACGCCCGCCGGCAACTGATCGACCTGGCGAAGCAGTACGATGTGCTGCCCATCGCCATCGTGCTCGACGTGCCCGAGGAGGTGTGCGCCGAGCGCAACGCGGGCCGCACCGACCGGGCCGACATGCCGCGCCGCGTCATCCAGCGCCACACCCGCGAACTCCGCCGCTCCCTGCGCCACCTGGAGCGCGAGGGCTTCCGCAAGGTGCACGTCCTGCGGGGTGTGGCGGACGTGGAGAACGCCACCGTCGTCACCGAGAAGCGCTTCAACGACCTGACCCACCTCACCGGACCGTTCGACATCGTCGGCGACATCCACGGCTGCGCAGCCGAACTGGAGTCGCTGCTGGGCAAGCTGGGCTACAGCGACGGCGTCCACCCGCAGGGCCGGACGGCCGTCTTCGTCGGCGACCTCGTCGACCGGGGCCCGGACAGTCCCGGCGTGCTGCGCCGCGTGATGTCCATGGTGAAGTCGGGCAACGCCCTGTGCGTGCCGGGCAACCACGAGAACAAGTACGGCCGCCACCTCAAGGGCCGCAAGGTCCAGCACACCCACGGACTCGCCGAGACCATCGAGCAGATGGCGGACGAGAGCGAGGAGTTCCGCGCCGAGGTGCGGGAGTTCATCGACGGTCTCGTCAGCCACTACGTCCTCGACGGAGGCCGGCTGGTCGTCTGCCACGCCGGTCTGCCGGAGAAGTACCACGGCCGCACCTCCGGCCGGGTCCGCTCGCACGCCCTGTACGGCGAGACCACCGGGGAGACCGACGAGTTCGGGCTGCCGGTGCGCTACCCGTGGGCGGAGGACTACCGGGGCCGGGCGGCGGTCGTCTACGGCCACACCCCCGTCCCGGAGGCGACCTGGCTGAACAACACCCTCTGCCTGGACACCGGCGCCGTCTTCGGCGGCAAGCTGACCGCGCTGCGCTGGCCGGAGCGCGAGCTGGTCGACGTACCGGCGGAGCGGGTCTGGTACGAGCCGGTGAAGCCGCTGCGGTCGGAGGCGCCCGGCGGGCACGACGGGCGGCCGCTCGACCTGGCGGACGTCCACGGCCGCCGGATCGTCGAGACCCGGTACGACGGGCAGACGCGGGTGTCGATCCGGGAGGAGAACGCGGCCGCGGCCCTGGAGGTCATGAGCCGGTTCGCGGTCGACCCCCGGCTGCTGCCGTACCTGCCCCCGACCATGGCCCCGACCGCCACCAGCCAGGTGGAGGGCTATCTGGAGCACCCGGCGGAGGCGTTCGCGCAGTACGCCGCGGACGGGGTGGAGCGGGTCGTGTGCGAGGAGAAGCACATGGGCTCGCGCGCGGTGGCCCTGGTGTGCCGCGACGCCGGGGCGGCACGTAGGCGTTTCGGCGTCGACGGTCCGACCGGGTCGCTCTACACCCGTACCGGCCGGCCGTTCTTCGACGACGCGTCGGTGACCGAGGAGATCCTCGGCCGGGTGCGGGCGGCGGTGGACGCGGCCGGCCTCTGGACGGAGCTGGAGACGGACTGGCTGCTGCTGGACGCCGAGCTGATGCCGTGGTCGCTGAAGGCGTCCGGGCTGCTGCGGTCCCAGTACGCGGCGGTCGGCGCCGCCTCCGGGGCCGTGTTCCCGGGGGCGCTGGCCGCGCTGGAGGGCGCCGCGGCCCGGGGCGTCGACGTCACGGACCTGCTGGCCCGGCAGCGTGAGCGCGCCTCGGACGCGGCCGCCTTCACGGAGGCGTACCGCCGCTACTGCTGGACGACGGACGGCCTGGACGGCGTACGCCTGGCCCCGTTCCAGCTGCTCGCCGTCCAGGGCCGCAGCCTCGCGGGCCTGCCGCACGACGAGCAGCTGGCCCTGCTGGACCGGCTGGTGGAGCACGACGGCACCGGACTGCTCCAGACCACCCGCCGGCACCATGTCGACACCACCGACCCCGCGTCGGTGCGGGCCGGCGTCGAGTGGTGGCTGGAGATGACCGGCCGGGGCGGCGAGGGCATGGTCGTCAAGCCACTCGGCGCCCTGGTCCGCGGCGGCGAGGGCCGCTTGGTCCAGCCCGGCATCAAGTGCCGGGGCCGGGAGTACCTCCGGATCATCTACGGCCCGGAGTACACCCGCCCCGACCACCTCGCCCGCCTGCGCGGACGCTTCCTGAACCACAAGCGTTCCCTGGCGATCCGCGAGTACGTGCTCGGCCTGGAGGCCCTGGACCGCCTCGCCGAGGGCGAGCCGCTGTGGCGCGTCCACGAGGCGGTGTTCGGGGTGCTGGCCCTGGAGTCGGAGCCGGTGGACCCGAGACTGTGAGGTCAGCGTCCGGTGGTCGCCGGAGGGTCGAGGGCCTCCACCGTGTCCAGGGCGCCGCCGCTGTAACCACCGGCGATGTAGACGCAGTTGCCGGTGGACCCCGGCGGGCAGGGCAGCGCCGCGGCTCCGACCTCCTGGCGGGGTGTCGGCAGTGACGGCAGGGTGGTCCAGGCCCGGGTGACCGGGTTGAACGACCTGGCGACGGCGGCCGCGGGACCGGTACCGCCCACCGAGTAGACACAGGTGCCCGTCTGACCGGGCGGGCAGCTGGTGGCGGCGACTCCAGGCGCCACCTGGGCGGTGGGCAGCGACGTCACCTGGCTCCAGGCGCGTGTGACGGGGTTGTACGACTCCACCGTGCGGGTGGGGTCGCCGCTGCTGCCGAGCCCGCCGACCGCGTAGACGCAGATGCCCGTCTGACCGGCCGGACAGGGGGCGGCCGCGGCACCCAGGGCCCAGCGGGCCGTGGGCAGTGACGCGAGCGTGGTCCAGGACCTGCTGGCGGGGTTGAAGGACTCCACCGTGGCCAGGACCTTGGAGCCATAGCCTCCCAGCGCGTAGACGCAGGTCCCGGTCTGGCCGGCCGGGCAGGGCGCGGACGCGGCCGCCAGGTACCTGCGGGCTGTCGGCAGCGAGGTGACCGTGCTCCAGGCGCCGGTGCCCGGGTCGTAGGACTGGGCCGTGGCGAGGATGACGCCGGGCCCGTTCCCCCCGAGGGCGTACACACAGGTCCCGCTCTGTCCGTCCGGGCAGGGCGCGGAGGCCGCCGCGAGGGCCTCGCGCGGGGTGGGCAGGTTCGCCAGGGTGGACCAGGCGTTGGTGCTCCGGTTGTACGACTCCGCCGTGGCCAGCACCGAAGTGCCGCCGTGGCCGCCCACCGTGTACAGACAACTCCCGGTCTGGCCGCGCGGACAGGGCGCGGCGGCCGAGGCCGGGGCGTACCGGGCCGTGGGCAAGGACGGCAGGGTGATCCAGTTCAGTCCGCTGCGCGCACCGGCGGGCAGCATCGCGCACAGGACGGCGACGACGGTGAGGACCCCGGTCAGGGCGCAGCGGGCGCGCCACCTTCCCGGGGACGTGCGTATGGGGGGCACGGCAGGCTCCTGTCACAGAGGGGGCGTGTACCAGAGGTGTCCCACGGCCCGTCGCGCGACCCGCCGTGACCGCCCGGCATTTCGCCCTATTGGCGCAGGGGGCCGGCGGTCATCCCACCAGCCGCAGCCGCTCCCCGCACACCCCCACCCGCACCGTCTGTCCCCAGGTCAGCTCCACCGCGTCGCTCTCGATGCCGTCCCCGAACGCGACGATCCGCTCGGACTCGACGGTGAGCGTCAGCCGGCTCCCGCCGGTCAGCTCGCCGGCCACGTACGAGGTCCCCGTCGCCGGTGACGGCCACGCCTCCCGTACGCACCACACCAGCCGTTCCTCCGTCGGGGCGGGCAGCCGGGGTCCCCCGCCCCGCTCCTGCCACACCGAGCGGATCCAGCCGGTGGCGCCCGTGCCGGTGCCGACCAGCACACCGGAGGAGGCCTGGGCCTCGACGACACCCCCGTCGTCCTCGAGGCCCAGGCGGTAGCGGGCGGTCTGGTGACCGGCGGCGCCCAGATAGATCTCGTTGAGGGCCAGCAGCCGCTGGGTGTCGTCGGCGACCGCCTCGACCATGGTCAGTTCGCAGACCCCGGTCGCGGCGGTGAGTGCCGAGGGGAGCAGGGTGCCGGCGTCGGCGGGGCGGTGGCGGACCAGGACGCCGGGGTTGCGGCCGGGGTCGGTGTCGATGCCGACCACGGGCTGCCCGGCGAGGTACTTGGCGACGTTCGCCACCAGACCGTCCTGGCCCACCACGATCACCACGTCCTCCGGCGCGAACAGGAAGCGGTCCAGGTCGGCCCGTTCCACCTGGCTCTGACGCCAGGTCAGGGGGATCGCCGAGATCACCTCCGCCAGCGCGCGCCGGGTGCGGCGGTGCCGTTCGGCGATCTCCTCGACGTCCCGGCCCCGCGAGGAGAGGAAGAAGGCGGCCTGGCCGTGGGTGCCGTGCCGGGCCACCAGCTCCTCGTACTCCGTGGTGCGGTGGACCAGCACGGCCCGCGGGGCGAGACTCACTGCTGGGCCCCGAGCTTGGCGAGCAGGCCGGTCAGCACGTCCGGCGAGATCGTGACGCTGTCGATGTGCGGCAGGTTCTCCGCGAGCCGGGTGCCGGTCAGCGCGTGCAGGGTCGCGACGTCGACGTCCGCGTGGACCCGCAGCCAGGCCGCCTGCGCCTGGGCGCGGGCCTCGCCGACCTCGCGCGCCGCCTCCGCCTCCGCCCGGGCGAGCCGTACCGAACGGGTCGCCTCGGCCTCCGCGAGCTTCACCGTGCGCGTCGCCTCCGCCTCGGCCAGCCGCTCGGTGCGCCGTGCCTCGGCGTCCGCGAGATGCACCTGCTTGGCCGCCTCGGCCTCCGCGAGCTGCACCGCGCGCGCGGCCTCCGCCTGTGCCAGCCGGACCGTCCGGGTCGCCTCGGCCTCCGCCCGCACCTGGTCCGCCGCCGCGGTCTCCTCCGCCTCCCGGCGGGCGTTGGTGCCCCGCTGTTCGACCAACTGCTCCTCGCGCCGGGCGAGTTCGATCCTGCTGGCCAGTTCGTTCTCGGCGATGGTCCGCTCCCGCTCGACCGCCACCGCCCGCCGTTCGTACGTCGCCCGGTCGGCCTCCTGCTGGATCTGCTCACGGGCCGGGGTGCGCAGCGCGCGCTCCACCTCCGGCTCGGGGCGCAGCGCCATCACGCGTACGGCGACCACCTCGATGCCCGTCGCGGGCAGCCGCGGTTCCGCCGCCAGTCCGGCCGCGACCCGTTCCCGTACCGCCGTCACGCCGTCGACCAGCGCCGCCGACAGCGGTGTCCGGGCGAGGACGTCCAGGGCGTGCTGCTGGGCCGTCTCGGTGAGCAGGGTGCCGAGCTGTTCCAGGGGCGCGCCGCGCCAGACGCCGGTGTCCGGGTCGATGGAGAAGTCGAGGCGGGCGGCGGCGACGGCCGGGTCGCTGATCCGGTAGGTCACCGTCGCCTGCACGGTGACGTCCTGGAAGTCGACCGTGCGGGCGTGGAAGGTCATGGCCAGTTCGCGGTCGTCGACCGGTACTTCGGAGAGCGCCGCGGTGAGCGCGCGGAACCAGAAGCTGAGCCCCGGGCCGTCGTGCACCAGGGTGCCCGAGCGGTGGTGGCGGATGTGTGCCGTCGGGGCGCCGCGCAGATGGCGCCAGCCGAGCCGGCGGGTGATGTCGGCCATGAGAGGTCCCCCCTCGCCTTGATTGTCGTCACTGGGACGATAATCGGAAGGATCACTTGTCGTCAAGAGGACGAAAACAAGCGGTTGCGAAACGACACAAGAGCGGGTGAAGGCGGGCGCCGATGGTCAGGATGGAGGCATGGGATTCCATGTCGACTCCGAGGCCGGGCGGCTGCGCCGCGTCATCCTGCACCGGCCGGATCTCGAGCTCAAAAGGCTCACCCCCAGCAACAAGGACGCACTGCTCTTCGACGACGTGCTCTGGGTGCGCCGGGCGCGCGCCGAGCACGACGGGTTCGCCGACGTCCTGCGCGACCGGGGCGTCGAGGTCCATCTGTTCGGTGATCTGCTCGTCGAGGCACTGGAGATCCCGGCGGCCCGCGCGCTCGTCCTGGACCGCGTCTTCGACGAGAAGGAGTACGGGGTGCTCGCCACCGACCACCTCCGCGCCGCCTTCGAGAACCTGTCCGCGCCCGACCTGGCCGAGGGCCTCGTCGGCGGCATGACCAAGAGGGAGTTCCTGGAGGGCAACCCGGAGCCGACCTCCGTGCGCTTCCACGTCATGGACCTCGACGACTTCCTCCTCGCCCCGCTGCCCAACCATCTCTTCACCCGCGACACCTCCGCCTGGATCTACGACGGCGTCGCCGTCAACGCCATGCGCTGGCCCGCCCGGCAGCGGGAGACCGTGCACTTCGAGGCGATCTACCGCCACCACCCCCTGTTCCGCGGGGAGGGGTTCCACGTCTGGTCCGAGGGGCAGGCCGACTATCCGTCGACCATCGAGGGCGGCGACGTCCTCGTCATCGGCAACGGCGCCGTCCTCATCGGCATGAGCGAGCGGACCACCCCGCAGGCCGTGGAGATGCTCGCGCACAAGCTGTTCGCGGCCGGCTCGGCGCAGACCATCGTGGCCCTGGACATGCCGAAGCGGCGCGCCTTCATGCACCTCGACACCGTGATGACGATGGTCGACGGCGACACCTTCACCCAGTACGCCGGCCTCGGCATGCTCCGCTCGTACACCATCGAGCCGGGCGTCGGCGAGAAGGAGCTGAAGGTCACCGACCATCCGCCCGAGCACATGCACCGGGCGATCGCCGCCGCCCTCGGCCTCAGTGAGATCCGGGTGCTCACCGCCACCCAGGACGTGCACGCGGCCGAGCGGGAGCAGTGGGACGACGGCTGCAACGTCCTCGCCGTCGAACCGGGTGTCGTCGTCGCCTACGAGCGCAACGCCACCACCAACACCCATCTGCGCAAACAGGGCATCGAGGTGATCGAGATCCCGGGCAGCGAGCTGGGCCGGGGCCGGGGTGGGCCGCGCTGCATGAGCTGCCCGGTCGAACGGGGGGCCGTATAGCGAACACGGGAGCCGATGGGACTGTATAGAAATGCTGGTCATCGTATAGACTTCCATGGTCCCGTTCTCGTACCTCTGGAGCGCCCCCATGGCGACTGTCCCGACCGCCCTCGCCGGCCGCCACTTCCTCAAGGAGCTGGACTTCACCGGGGAGGAGTTCCGCGGCCTGATCGAGCTGGCCGCCGAGCTGAAGGCCGCGAAGAAGGCCGGGGCCGAGGTCCAGCACCTGCGCGGGAAGAACATCGCGCTGATCTTCGAGAAGACCTCGACGCGCACCCGCTGCGCGTTCGAGGTCGCCGCCGCGGACCAGGGCGCCGCCACCACCTACCTCGACCCCTCCGGCTCGCAGATCGGCCACAAGGAGTCGGTCAAGGACACCGCGCGCGTGCTGGGCCGGATGTACGACGGCATCGAGTACCGCGGCGACAGCCAGCGGAAGGTCGAGGAGCTCGCCGCGTACGCCGGTGTGCCCGTCTACAACGGCCTCACCGACGACTGGCACCCCACCCAGATGCTCGCCGACGTCCTGACGATGACCGAGCACACCGCCAGGCCCCTGCCGGAGATCGCCTTCGCCTACCTCGGCGACGCCCGCTTCAACATGGGCAACTCCTACCTGGTCACCGGGGCCCTGCTCGGCATGGACGTACGGATCGTCGCCCCCAAGACCTACTGGCCCGCCCAGGAGATCGTCGACCGGGCCCATGAGCTGGCCGAGACCAGCGGTGCCCGCATCACGCTCACCGAGTCCGTCGCCGAGGGGGTGCTCGGAGCCGACTTCGTGGCCACCGACGTCTGGGTGTCCATGGGCGAGCCCAAGGAGGTCTGGGACGAGCGGATCGCCGCCCTCGGCCCGTACGCCGTGACCATGGACGTCCTGCGCGCCACCGGCAACCCGGAGGTCCGGTTCCTGCACTGCCTGCCGGCCTTCCACGACCTCGGCACCAAGGTGGGCCGCGAGATCTTCGAGGCCCACGGCCTGGACTCGCTGGAGGTCACCGACGAGGTCTTCGAATCCGCCCACTCGGTCGTCTTCGACGAGGCGGAGAACCGGCTGCACACCATCAAGGCCGTCCTGGTCGCCACCCTGGCCTGACCCGGGTCACTCGGGCCGCGGCCGCCACTGCGGAGGTACCACGGCCAGCCGGAACCACACCGCCTTGCCCTTGTCGGTGGGGCGGTGCCCGCAGGACGAGCTGAGGGCGCGGATCAGCACCAGCCCCCGCCCGTGCTCCAGCCAGGGGTCGGGCTCCCGGCCCGAGGGGCGTGTGAGATCGCCCGGCGGCATCGGATCGGGGTCGTGCACCTCGACCTGGCAGCCGCTCGGCCGGAGTTCCACCACCAGCTCTATCGGGGCGTCCCCGGCGGCCGTGTGCTCCACGGCGTTCGCCACCAGCTCGGCCGTCAGCAGCTCCGCGGTGTCGCTGTCCGCTCCGTGCTCCAGCTCCGCCAGCGCCGTACGGACCAGTGCACGGGCCACCGGCACGGCCGCGGCGGAGTGCGGCAGTGCGATCCGCCAGGAGGCGGCCGAGTCGGAGGGGCGATCTTGCAAGGCGAGTCCGTTCTTGGCGCAGGGTCCCGTGATCGACATCAGGTGGTCCTGCCTTCAACTTTCAGGAATGGTACGGCTAACGGGTTGCTTACCCCGCCCAACGCTCCGTCTCGCCTGCCTGCTCCCGTTGTTACCGCGTTATTGACGAGCGGTGACACTGAACTGGCCGTACAAGAAAAAACCGCCCTCCCGGAGAGGGAGGGCGGTAAGAACACTTACCTCAGCCGAGGTCCACCATGCCCGCCGTGAGCGTCGCCCCGTCGGCCGGGTCGATCAGGATGAACGCCCCCGTGCGCCGCGAGACGGCGTAGTCGTCCAGCGCGAGCGGCTCGGCGGTGCGCAGGGTGATCCGGCCCAGGTCGTTCACGGCCAGCGCCAAGGCTCCGCCGAGGTCCTTCACCAGCGCCTTGACGGTCCTGGTGGTGTGCTTGAGCAGCACCCGGTCGCCGACCCGCAGCGGACGGTCGGCCAGATGGCACACGGCCGCCCGCACGTCCCGCGTGAGCGTCGGCGCACCACCGCCCGCCGTGACCATGTCCCCGCGCGAGACGTCCCGCTGGTCCGCCAGCCGAACCCCGACCGACTGCGGCGCGTACGCCACCGGCACCTCCTCGCCCAGTACGTCGATGGCCGCGACCTCGGTGGTCTCGCCGGACGGATGGACGGTCACCCGGTCGCCCACCCGCAGCGAGCCCGACACCAACTGGCCCGCGTAGTGGCGGACATCGCCGTGCCGCAGGACGTACTGCACCGGGAACCGGACGGGCGCGTCGGCCGGGTCGGCGCCGACGGGCACGCTCTCCAGGAACTCCAGCAGGGCCGGACCGGTGTACCACCCCATGTGCGCCGACCGCTCCACCACGTTGTCGCCGGCGAGCGCCGAGACCGGGATCGCGGTGAAGCCGGGCAGCCCGAACTCGGCGGCGTCGGCGGCGAATTCCTCGACGATCCGCTCGAAGACGTCCTGCCGGTAGCCGACGAGGTCCATCTTGTTGACGGCCAGGACGACCTGCGGGACACGCAGCAGCCCGGCCACCGCCGCGTGCCGACGGGTCTGCTCGACGACGCCGTTGCGGGCGTCGACCAGGATGATCGCCAGCTCGGCCGTGGAGGCGCCCGTCACCATGTTGCGGGTGTACTGCACATGGCCCGGGGTGTCGGCGAGGATGAACCGCCGCTTCGGCGTCGCGAAGTAGCGGTACGCCACGTCGATGGTGATGCCCTGCTCGCGCTCGGCCCGCAGCCCGTCGGTGAGGAGGGCCAGGTCGGGCGCGTCCTTGCCGCGGTTGCGGGAGGCGGTCGCCACGGCCTCCAGCTGGTCGGCGAGGACCGACTTGGAGTCGTGCAGCAGCCGGCCGACGAGGGTGGACTTGCCGTCGTCGACGGACCCGGCGGTGGCGAACCGGAGGGTGTCCACTGTCATGCCGGTCATCTCTAGAAGTACCCCTCGCGCTTACGGTCCTCCATGGCGGCCTCGGAGAGCTTGTCGTCGGCACGGGTGGCGCCGCGCTCGGTGAGCCGGGAGGCGGCGATCTCGGAGATCACCTTCTCGATGGTGTCGGCGTCGGAGTCCACCGCGCCGGTGCAGGACATGTCGCCGACCGTGCGGTAGCGGACCTGCCGCTTCTCGACGGTCTCACCCGGCCGGGGCCCGCCCCACTCACCGGCCGTGAGCCACATCCCGCCCCGCCCGAACACCTCGCGGTAGTGCGCGAAGTAGATGTCGGGCAGCTCGATGTCCTCGCGGGCGATGTACTGCCAGACGTCCAGTTCGGTCCAGTTGGAGAGCGGGAAGACGCGGACGTGCTCGCCGGGCGCGTGGCGGCCGTTGTACAGGTTCCACAGCTCGGGCCGCTGCCGGCGCGGGTCCCACTGCGAGAACTCGTCGCGCAGCGAGAACACCCGTTCCTTGGCGCGGGCCTTCTCCTCGTCGCGGCGTCCGCCGCCGAAGACGGCGTCGAACTTCTCCGCCTGGATCTTCTCGGTGAGCGGGAGGGTCTGGAGCGGGTTGCGGGTCCCGTCGGTCCGCTCGCGCAGCACTCCGCGGTCGATGTAGTCCTGCACCGGGGCGACATGCAGCCGCAGCCCGTGCCGGGCGACGACGCGGTCGCGGTACTCGATGACCTCGGGGAAGTTGTGGCCGGTGTCGACGTGCAGCAGCGAGAAGGGGATCGCGGCCGGGGCGAACGCCTTCAGCGCGAGGCGCAGCATGAGGATGGAGTCCTTGCCGCCGGAGAACAGGATCACCGGGTTCTCGAACTCGCCCGCCACCTCGCGGAAGATGTGCACCGCCTCGGACTCCAGCGCGTCCAGGTGCGAGAGCGTGTACCCGCTCACACCAGCCCCCGCTCCGCCAGCAGCGCGTACACCGCGTCCGCCGACTCCTGCGGGCTCTGCTGCTGCGTCGGCAGCACGAGCGAGGGGTTCTCCGGCACCTCGTACGGGTCGTCGACACCGGTCAGCCCGGCCAGCTCACCCGCCGCCTGCCGGGCGTACAGCCCCTTCACGTCCCGCTCGCTGCACACCTCCACCGGGGTGGCGACATGCACCTCCAGGTACGGCGTCCCGCTCTTCTCGTGCCGCCGCCGCACCGCCTCGCGGCTGTCGGCGTAGGGGGCGATGACGGGGACGACGGACAGCACGCCGTTGCGCGCCAGGACCTCGGAGACCAGCCCGATCCGCTGCACATTGGTGTTGCGGTCGGCGCGGCTGAAGCCGAGCCCGGCGGAGAGGAAGCGGCGGATCTCGTCGCCGTCCAGGACCTCCACGCGGTGTCCCTGGGCCTTCAGCCGCTCGCCGAGGAGGCGGGCGATCGTCGTCTTGCCGGCGCTCGGCAGTCCGGTGAGCCAGACCGTGGCCCCCTGGGCCCTCGGAGCGACGGCCCTTGGCGTGCTGGTCATCCGCAACAGTCCTCTTTCCTACCCGGCGTACAACCCGTCGAACGGTAGGTAAGGAGTCTGAGAGGAGTTGTTAAGGAACCTGAGGTTCAGCTGAGTGACTCCTGGTGTGCAAGGGATCACGGGGTCCCGTCATGAACTGTTCACGAACGGGGTCACACCCCGGCGAACTCCGCGCCCGCGTCGCGCAGTCGCTCGTGCAGCCCGTGGAACACGGCCGCCGAACGGGCCCCCGGCCAGTCCTGCGGAAGCAGCCGGGCGGGCAGTCCCGGGTCGACGTAGGGCAGATGGCGCCAGGCGTCCAGGGCGAGGAGGTAGTCGCGGTAGGCCTCCTCCGGCGGGGTGTCCGGCCGGTGCTGCCAGGCGTGCAGCACGCTCGCGTGGCGGTCGAGGAACGCCTCGTGCTCCTTGGCGATGGCCGTCAGGTCCCACCAGCGGGCCACCGCCTCGACGGTGGGCGCGAAGCCGAGGTGTTCGCCGCGGAAGAAGTCGACGTACGCCTCCAGTCCGAGCCGCTGCAGGGTGTGCCGGGTCTCCTCGTACAGCCGGGCCGGGGCGATCCACACACCCGGGGCGGCCGTGCCGAAGCCGAGACCGGCCAGCCGGGACCGCAGGACGTGCCGCTTCTGCCGCTCCGACTCCGGTACGGAGAACACCGCCAGCACCCAGCTCTCGTCGGCGGCCGGTGCGGCGCCGTAGACGCGCCGGTCCCCGTCGTCGAGCAACTCCAGTGCCTCGTCGGAGAGTTCGTACCCGGCCGCGCCCTGCGCCGTACGGGCCGGCAGCAGCAGTCCGCGCCGCTTCAGCCGGGACACCGAGGAGCGTACGGAGGGCGCGTCGACGCCGACCGCGGCGAGCAGCCGGATCAGCTCGGCGACGGGCAGCGGACCCTGCGCGAAGCGGCCGTACGCGCCGTAGAGCGTGACGATGAGAGACCGAGGTGCGGGCTGGTCGGACACGTTGATCATTTTAGGTCGTCACCATCACGGCCGGTCACTGTGGGTGTCCCCACCGGATGTGACCTTCGTCGTGCCCGCCGGCGTGCCGGGGGCGGTGACCGGGCTCAGGCCGCGACGGTCAGGCGGTCCGCCGGGACGCGGTGGGGGGCCACCACGCTGCCGTCGGGCAGGAGTTCGCCGGAGTCGTCGAAGACGATCGTGCCGTCGCACAGCAGGTTCCAGCCCTGCTCCGGGTGGGCGGCGACGACGTGCAGGGAGCGGGCATCGGCAGAAGCGGCGGCGAAGGAGTGGGAACACATGGCGCACCTCCACGTCGGTGGGGGCCGGCCGTCCGGTCGGCCTCGCATGGAACGACCATGCGCCCGCCCCGGAGGCATCGCCAGAGCGTTTCCCGAAGCGTGACAGCACCAGGACAACTCCAGGACCGTTCGCCGACGACCGGGGCGGACTCGCCACCGAAGGAGTGACGGTCACGGCCTCGGGCCCGTCCGCCCGGTACCAGTGGAGGCCCCCCACCACAGGAGGTCTTCCATGTTGCTTCGCCCCGCACTGGCCGCGGCGGCCGGTGCCGCCCTGGTCCTGCTCGCGCTGCCGGCCCAGGCCGCCACCGCCGACCCCACCGAGACCCTCACCGTCGCGTCGGCCGGCACGATCGCCGCCGACGGCACCGTCACCCTCGCCGGCACCTACCGCTGCGTCGGCAACACGGGACCGGTGTTCATCAGCTCCGCCGTCCAGCAGGGCGACGCCCCCGCCCGCTACGGCATCGGCGGCAGCCGCGCGGTGTGCGACGGCGCCGTCCACACCTGGCGGAACGCCGGCAGGGTGCAGTCGGACGCGCTGAAGGCCGGCCCCGCCCATGTCGAGGCCACGATCACCGAACTCGAACCCCGCGGCGGCCTGCCGCTGCCCCGCTTCCACGCGATCAAGCAGCAGGACATCACACTGACCGAGGGCTGATCGGCTGCCGTACGCCCCGGCGCGCAGGGCGGCCGGGGCGACGGTGCAGGCCCGGGTGCCCCGGCGCACCCGGGCCGGGGACGCAGGCATCCCCGGTCCGCCGCCGGGCAGGGCCCGCCCGCATCGGCCGCTCCGCCGGCCGGCCCACCGCCGGCCCCCGGCGCACCCCGGAGGCGGTCCGCCGAGGCTGGTCACCGCGTCCTTCGGTCCGGCCGGCGAGGCTCATCGGCCGGACCGGACCGGACCGGACTCGCCTCGGCCGGTCGCGTCACGGAGCCGGACGTTCCCCCGACCCCCGGACGATCAGGCGGGTGGGCACGGTGAGGGTGCGGGCGCGGGAGCGGTCGCCGTCGAGGCGGGACAGGGCGGCGGTCGCGGCGGTGCGGCCGATCTCCTCGGGGTCCTGGGCGACCACGGTCAGCGCCGGTTCGAGCGCGTCCGCGAGGGCCACGTCGTCGAAGGCGACGACCGCGACGTCCTTGCGGTGGCTGCGGGCGAGTTCGGTCACTATGCCCAGCGCGACGATGTTGTTGCCGGCGAACAGGGCCGTGGGCGGATCGGGCAGGGCCAGCAACTGCGCGGTCGCCGCCGAGGCGCCGTGCTGGTCGTGGGCGTTGGTGACGAGGGAGCGGTCGTCCGGGAGGCCGGCCTCCCGCAGTGCCTCGCGGTATCCGGCCAGACGCTCGCGGCGCGTGTAGAGCTTGGTGGGCAGGTCCCCGATGAAGCCGATACGGCGGTGGCCGTGGGCGATGAGGTGGGCGACGCCGTCGTGGGCGCCCGAGCGGTTGGTGCTGACGACGCTGTCCGTGGCGAGGCCCGTGCCCGGCCGGTCGAGGAAGACGACGGGCAGCCCGCCGGACCGGTGCGGCTTGAGGTGGGAGTGGTCGGCGCCGACGGAGGGGACGACCATCAGGACGCTGACCCGGCGCGCCAGGAACGTGGCGGTCAGGGCGCGTTCGCGCTCGGGGTCGTCCGCGGAGGAGCCCATGAGCAGGGTCAGCCCCCGGTCGCGGACCGTGTCCTCGATGCTGCTGGCCACGGCCCCGAAGAAGGGGTTGCCGAGGTCGGGGATGACCAGTCCGACGGTGGTGTCGGGGCCGCCGACGCGGATGTTGCGCGCCATGAGGTTCGGCTGGAAGCCCAGCCGGGCCACGGCGGCGAGCACCTGTTCCCTGGTCTGCGCGGAGGCGGGTCCGTCCTCGTTGAGGACGCGGGAGACGGTCTTGGCGCTGACACCCACTTCACGGGCGACATCGGCCAGGGTGGGGCGGCGGCTGGCTGCCATGGAGGTGCGGATCTCCTGTGCTCGTCGGTTCCGCCCGCGGCCTCGGGCGGATCCTTGGAGTCGAATCGTGTCGCCAGAACCTGTGCGAGCGGGTTCTAGCCGGCCTGGACCCCGGCGGCCTTGGCGGCCTCGGAATCCGTCACGACAGTATCTCCGGCCGCGTCGATGGTGAGCGCGCCGGTCATGACGGCGACGACCTCGGCCATCGAGTAGTCGGACGGCTTGATCACGGCGGCGCGCCTGCCGAGGCGGTGGACGTGGATCCGGTCGGCGATCTCGAAGACGTGGGGCATGTTGTGGCTGATCAGGACGACCGGCATGCCCTTGTCGCGGACGCGGCGGATCAGGTCGAGGACCTGGCCGGACTCCTTGACGCCGAGGGCGGCGGTGGGTTCGTCCATGACGACGACCGAGCGGGCCCAGGCCACGGACCGGGCCACGGCGACGGCCTGCCGCTGTCCGCCGGAGAGGGTCTCCACCGACTGGGTCAGCGAGCGCAGCCCGATCTTCAGATCGGCCATGTGCTCGGCGGCCTCCTGCCGCATCCGCTTCTTGTCCAGCATCCGGAAGACACTGCCGAGGACTCCGGGGCGGCGCAGTTCCCGGCCGAGGAACATGTTCGAGGCGATGTCCATCGAGGCGGCCACGGCCAGGTCCTGATACACCGTCTCGATGCCGTGGGCGCGGGCGCTCTGCGGGCCGGAGAAGGTGATGGGCTCTCCGTTGAGCCGGATCTCGCCGGCGTCCGGCACCACCGCGCCGGTGAGCGCCTTGATGAGGCTGGTCTTGCCGGCGCCGTTGTCGCCGATCACGGCGAGGACCTCGCCGGGCAGCAGATCGAAGTCGGCGCCGTCGATGGCGGTCACCTGGCCGTAGCGCTTGACCAGACCGCGGGCCTGGAGGACGGGGGTGGGGGAGTCCGAGGTGGTCATCGGGCCTTCTTCCGGGAGATCTGGTCGACGGTCACCGCGAGGATCACCAGCACACCGGTGATCAGGGTCTGGTAGATGGAGGCGACGCCCATCAGCTGGAGCCCGTTGCGGAAGACACCGACGATGAGCACGCCGATGAACGTGCCGAGGACCGAACCCCGGCCGCCGAACAGGCTGGTCCCGCCGAGGACCACGGCGGTGATGCTGTCGAGGTTGTCGGTCTGGCCGGCCTGCGGGTCGCCGACGCCGGTGCGGGAGATGAGCAGCAGGGCGGCGACGCCGTACAGCAGACCCGCCACGGTGTAGATGCCGATGGTGAGCCGGGAGGTGCGGATGCCGTTCAGCCGGGCCGCCTCCTGGCTGTTGCCCAGCGCGTAGACGTGGCGGCCCCAGCCGGTACCGCTGAGCGCGTAGGCGAACAGCAGGAACAGGGCGACGGTGACGAGGGAGCCGTAGGTGATGTCGGTGCGGCCGAGCGGGAAGGTCTCCCCGAGGGCCGTCAGCGGGCCGGGCAGACCGGTGACGGTCTGCTCCTCGGAGTAGATGTGGGTCAGCGCGAACGCCACGTTGAGCATGCCGAGGGTGACGATGAACGGCGGCAGCGGGATCTTCTGCACCAGCAGCCCGTTCAGCAGCCCGAAGCCGCCGCAGACCACCAGGCCCAGGGCGATGGCGACGAACGGGGACACCGAGCCCTCGGCCGCCATCTTGGCGATCACGATGCTGCCGAACGCCATCACGGCACCGCACGACAGGTCGATGCCGGCGGTGAGGATGATCAGGGTCTGTCCGATGGCGAGGGTGCCGACCACCATGACCTGCTGCACGATCAGCGAGAAGTTCCCGCCGGTGAGGAACTGGTCGGTGAAGAAGGAGAAGAAGGCGCAGGCCAGGAGGAGGGCGACCAGTGGGCCGGTGGTGGGTGCCGTGAGCAGTCTGCGGGCCGTGGTCGGTGCCTTGAGCTCGGCGTACGGCGTGGTCGTGGCTGTCATGCGGAGTCCTTGTCGGAAGACAGATGTCCTTGCCGGTCCCCACGGGGGCTCACCACGGGGGACAAGGAGACGAGGGGGCGGCCGTCCCCGGTCGGGGGGGGGGTGGGGCCGGCCGCCCCGCTGAGGGGGAGGGCGGCGTCGTACGGGGCAGGGGGCGTCGTACGGGCCGGGCGCGGGCGGCTCAGCCCCAGCAGTTCTCCAGGCCGAAGGCGGTGTCCTGGGAGGAGACCCCGTCCTGCGCCTTGTCGGTGATCAGGGTGACGCCGGTGTCGGTGTACCCGGAGGCCTTCTTGCCGTCCTTGGCGTACGTCACCACGGCCTTGACGCCCTCGGCGGCCATCTTCAGCGGGTACTGCTGCGAGGTCGCGGCGATCTTGCCGTCCTTGACGGCCTGGGTGCCGGTGCAGCCGCCGTCGACGGAGACGACGAGGACGTCCTTCTCGCGGCCCTTGGCCTTGAGCGCGGTGAACGCGCCGAGGGCGGCCGGCTCGTTGATGGTGTAGACGACGTTGATGTCCGGCTCCTTCTGGAGGCAGTTCTCCATCGCCGTCTGGCCCTTGGCCTGGTCGCCGCCGGTGTCCTGGGCGCAGACCACGTCCTTGTCGGTGGCGCCGAAGCCCTTGAGGAATCCGTTGTGCCGCTGGACACCGACGGAGACACCGGGCGCCAGGTCGAGGGTGGCTATCTTCGCGGTCTTGCCCGCCATGGCCGCCTTGGCGTACTCGCCGATCAGCTGCCCGGCCTTGAGGTTGTCGGTGGCGAAGAGGGCGTCGACCGCGCTCTCCGGCTCGGTCGGCGTGTCCAGCGCGATGACCAGGACGCCCTTGGCGCGGGCCTTCGCGATCGCGGGCACGATGGCCTTGGAGTCGCTCGGGGTGATCAGGATGCCCTTCACACCGGCGGCGACCATGTTCTCGATCGCGGTGACCTGCCCGGCGTTGTCGCCGTCGAACTTGCCGGCCGCGGACATGAGCTGGACGCCCTCGGACTTCGCGGCCTTCTCCGCGCCTTCCTTCATCTTCACGAAGAACGGGTTGGTGTCCGTCTTGGTGATCAGACCGACCTTGACGCCGCCCGAGCCCGATCCGGAGCTCGCGGAGTCCGAGCCGGAGCCGGACCCGCAGGCCGTCAGGGTCAGGGCCGCGACGCCCATGACCGCGGCGGCTCTGAGGAGGGAGGTGGACGGACGAGTGGTGCGAGACATGAACGACTCCTGCGGGATTGCGAGCGGCGCGGCCGGCATCGAGGGATGCCGTCCCGAGTTGTCATCGTTGACTTATGTCATCGTTGACACTGCATGGCGAGGATGATGGACTCCGTCTCCCGGAAACGTCAATGCCCTCCGCCCGTCACGAATCGGCAACGTCCCACAGCCGTCCGCGCCGTCGCACGGCCGCCGTCCCACGGTCGCCCGCAGAGAAGAGCAGCCCATGAGCCCGCGTCAGATCACCGTCCTCGGAGAGTGCGTCGCGGACGCGTTCACCGAGCCCGCGAGCGCCCCGAACGAGCTCGCCCTGCGGGTCCTGCCGGGCGGCGGACCGGCGAACACGGCCGTCTCCCTGGCCCGGCTCGGCACCCCGGCCCGCTTCCTCGCCCGGCTCTCCGGGGATGTGTTCGGCCGGCTGTTCCGCGGCCACCTGGAGGCGTCCGGGGTGGACCTGTCGTACGCCGTCCCGGCCGCCGAACCCAGCACCCTGGCCGTGGCCGAACTCGACGACGGCGGTCAGGCTGCGTTCTCCTTCCACGCGCAGAACACCGCCGACTGGCAGTGGACGGCCGAGGAGCTGGCCCGGGTCGACCTGTCCGGCACCGCCTGTGTGCACACCGGATCCCTGGCCCTGGTCCGCGCGCCCGGCGCGGCCGTCGTCGAGGACTTCCTGGCCGCGGCCGCCGCCCGGACGACCGTCAGCATCGACCCCAACGTCCGCCCGCTGCTGGTCGATCCCGACGTCTACCGCGCCCGGCTGGCGCACTGGTGCTCCCTCGCCGACATCCTGCGCCTCAGCGAGGACGACCTGGAGCTGCTGCTGCCGGGCACCGCGCCCGAGCGGGCCTGCGACCTCTGGCACGCGGCCGGGGTCCGGCTCGTCGTGATCACCCTCGGTGCGCGGGGCGCCCTGGCCTCGCTCGACGGGGAACGGGTGCGGGTGCCCGCGGTGACCGTACAGGTCGTCGACACCGTCGGCGCGGGCGACTCCTTCACCGCCGGACTGCTGCACCACCTCGGCGCCCGCTCGCTCCTCGGCGGCCGGCTGACGGACGTCGGCCTCGACGACGTCACCGAGGCCTGCCGCTTCGCCGCCCGGGTCGCCGCCCTGACCTGCTCGGTCGCCGGACCCAACCCGCCCTGGCGGAGCCGCCTGGAGGAGTCCGCACCCCCGTTCGCCGACGCCGCCCGAGACTGACCGAGGCCGACCGACAACGACCGACAACGACCGACAACGACAAGGACCCGAGACGATGACGAAGACACTGCTCGCCGAGTTCACCGCCCGCGAGGGCGCCGAGGACGAGGTCGCCCGGCTGATCGGGGAGTACGCCCGCACGGTGCGCGAGGAGGAGGGGAACCTCGCCTTCGACGTGTACACCAAGGCCGCCGCCCCGCGTGCCTACTGGATCTTCGAGGTGTACCGGGACGAGGACGCCTTCCAGGCGCATCTGAAAGCCCCGTACGGCGGCCCGTTCAACGCGGCGCTCGTCCCGCTGATCGAGGAGGACGCCTCGGTGCTGACGTTCCTGGAAAAGCGCTGACCTTCCTGGAACAGCAGAAAGAGGCGGGAGACCCGCCCCTTGCCACTCTCAACGTATAGCGCACCGGGGGGCTTGCGGCAAGGCCCCCCTCGTACCGCAGAATCCCAGGTCGTGGCCAGGATCCAGCGGAGAAGTGAGATTCACGAAGTGCGTGTGCCGAGTGCGTTCGACCTCCCCGACCAGCTCTCCCGTAAGGCCGATCCGGCGCTGATCGCCGCCGACGAGCGGCACTTCGCGGCCGTCGCGGAGTGCCTCGAGGAGTCGATCGCCGAACTGTCCGACCTCCTCGACGCCGAACTCAGGGCACCCGGCGGCACCGGCCGCCAGGCGATGGACCGGGACATCGAGGTCCACCGCCTGACCGGCCGGCTGCGCACCCTGCGCCGGTTCGGACTGGACCTGTGCCTCGGGCACATGGCCGGCGCGGACGGCTCCGAGCCCGTGTACGTCGGACGGCTCGGCCTCACCGACGCCGAGGGCCGCCGGCTGCTCATCGACTGGCGCTCCCCGGCGGCCGAGCCGTTCTTCGCCGCGACCCACGCCGACCCGATGGGCCTCGCCAGCCGCCGCCGGTACCGCTGGACCCGGGGCCGGATCAGCGACTACTGGGACGAGGTGTTCACCGCCGACGGGCTGGAGGGGCATGCCGCCGCCCTGGACGACCAGTCCGCCTTCATCGCCAGTCTGGGCGGCAACCGCTCGGAGCGGATGCGGGACGTGCTCTCCACCATCCAGGCCGACCAGGACGCCATCATCCGGGCGGGCTCGCGCGGTGCGCTCGTCGTGGACGGCGGCCCGGGCACCGGCAAGACCGTCGTCGCCCTGCACCGCACCGCCCACCTGCTCTACTCCGACCCGCGCCTCGGGCACCGCCGCGGCGGGGTGCTGTTCGTCGGCCCGCACCGGCCCTATCTGTCGTACGTCGCCGACGTGCTGCCGAGCCTCGGCGAGGAGGGCGTCCAGACCTGCGTCCTGCGCGACCTCGTCCCCGAGGGAGCCGGCGCGAGTGTCGAGACCGACCCGGAGGCGGCCCGGCTGAAGGCGTCCGCGGACCTGGTGAAGGCGATCGACAAGGCCGTCCGGTTCTACGAGGAGCCGCCCGCCGAGGGCATGACGGTCACCGTCGACCTCACCGACGTACGGCTGACCGCCGCCGACTGGGCCGAGGCCTTCGACGCACCCGAACCCGGCACCCCGCACAACGAGGCCCGCAACCAGATCTGGGAGCGGCTCGTCGAGATCCTGCGGGACCGCTACGACGGCGACGACCTGCCGCCCGAGCAGTTCCGCCGGGCGCTGCGCCAGGACAAGGAACTCCTCGGCACCCTCCAGCGCGCCTGGCCGCTGCTGGAGGCGGCCGACCTGGTCGGGGACCTGTGGACGGTGCCCGCGTACCTGCGGATGTGCGCTCCCTGGCTGAGTTCCGACGAGGTACGACGGCTCCAGCGCGCCGACGCCCAGGCCTGGACGGTGTCCGACCTGCCGCTGCTCGACGCGGCCCGGCAGCGGCTCGGCGACCCGGAGGCGGCGCGGCGCAGACAGCGCAACAAGGCCGTCCTCGCCGCCCAGCGCGAGCGCATGGACCATGTCGTGGACAACCTGATCCACGCCGTGGCCGACTCCGGCGCCGACGGGGACGACGGCGAGGGCCTGGTGACCATGCTGCGGGGTGCGGACGCCCAGGTCAGCCTGGTCGACGAGTCCGAACTGGCCGTCCTCGCCCCCGATCTGCTCGCCGGCCCGTTCGCGCACATCGTCGTCGACGAGGCCCAGGAACTCACCGACGCCGAGTGGCAGATGCTGCTGTCGCGCTGCCCGTCGCGGAGCTTCACCGTCGTCGGGGACCGCGCCCAGGCCCGGCACGGGTTCACCGAGTCGTGGCGGGAGCGCCTGGAGCGGATCGGACTCGACCGGATCGACCTGGCCTCCCTGAGCGTCAACTACCGCACACCGGCCGAGATCATGGCGGAGGCCGAGCCGGTCGTCCGGGCCGCGCTCCCGGACGCCAACGTCCCGACCTCCATCCGCAGCAACGGCCTCCCCGTCGTCCACGGATCCGTCGCGGACCTGGACACCGTCCTCGACGGCTGGCTCGCCGCCCACGCCGACGGGATCGCCTGTGTCATCGGCGCCCCGGGCTTCCCCGGGACGCCCCGGGTCCGCTCCCTGCCCCCGGAGCTGACCAAGGGCCTGGAGTTCGACCTGGTCGTCCTCGTCGACCCCGAGAAGTTCGGCACGGGCGTCGAAGGGGCGGTGGACCGCTATGTCGCGATGACCCGCGCGACCCGCCAACTCGTCGTCCTCACCGGCTCCTGATCCTGTCCGGCGCCCTGTCCGGTGCCCCGTCCGGTGCCCCGTCCGTGCTCCGCGGCCCGTGCGGGCCGGCCTTGTTCACACACCGGTCAGATCCAGCAGGACCTTGGAGGCGACGGACCGGTCGTGGGCGAGGTCGAAGGCGGTCCGGCACTCGGTGAGCGGGAACGTGTGCGTCACGATCGCGTCCACCGGCAGGCCCCCGGCGAGCAGACCGATCGCCGCGTCGAACTCGCCGTCGAAGCGGAACGCGCCGCGCAGCTCCAGTTCCCGGGTGACGGCGAGGTTGCCGAGCAGCGGCACCTCGCCGGGCGGCAGCAGACCGAGCAGCACGACCGTGCCGCCCCGGCGCACCCGCTCGACACAGGTGCGCAGCCCCGCGGGCGCCCCCGACGCCTCGACGGCGATGTCGAACGGCTCCGTCCAGGCGGGGTGACCGGGGTCGTCCGCCCGGACCGTGCCGTCGGCCCCGGACGCGGCGGCGATGCGCAGCGGGGTGTCGAGGAGGTCGCTCACGACGACCTCGGCGGCGCCGCGGTGGCGCAGGACTGCGGTGACCAGGCAGCCGATCGGTCCCGCTCCGGTGACCAGCACCCGTCGGCCGGGTACGTCACCGGCCCGGTGCACCGCGTGCAGGGCCACGGACAGCGGCTCGGCGAGGACGGCGCGCCGCGGGGCGAGCCCGGGCGGCAGGGTACGGATCTGGGCGGCCGGCACGGTGACGAGCTGGGCGAAGCCGCCCTGGACGTGGGGTGTGCGGGCGGCGCTGCCGAGGTAGCGGGCGTCGCCGCAGATGTTGCGGCGGCCCGTGGCGCAGGCGGCGCACCGGTCGCACGGGGTGGCCGGGTGGACGGCCACCGGGGTGCCGACGGCGGGCCCGTCGGCGCCGGGCCCGAGGGCGGCGACGTGCCCGACGATCTCATGGCCGAGCACCAGGGGTTCCTGGACGGTGAAGTCCCCGACCCGGCCGTGACGGTAGTAGTGCAGGTCCGATCCGCAGATGCCGCCGAGGGCGACCGACACGGTCACCTGCCCGGGACCGGCGGCGACGGGCTCGCGGGCTTCGACCCGGAGGTCTCCCGCCCGGTGGACGACACAGGCGCGCATGGTGGGGTCTCCCGGGGTCACAGGACCGAGAGCATGCCGCCGTCGACGTACAGCAGCTGCCCGTTGACGAAGTCGGAGGCGGGGGAGGCGAGGAAGATCAGGGCGCCCACGAGGTCGCCGACCTCGCCCCAGCGGCCGGCCGGGGTCCGTCCGCGGACCCAGGCGCTGAACTCCTCGTCGGCGACCAGGGCCGAGGTGAGCTCGGTGGCGAAGTAGCCGGGGCCGATGCCGTTGACCTGGATGCCCAGGGGGCCGAGGTCGGCGCACATGCCCTTGGTGAGCATCTTCAGGCCGCCCTTGGTGGCGGCGTAGGGGGCGATGCCGGGGCGGACCGCCTCGCTCTGGAGCGAACAGATGTTGACGATCTTTCCGTGGCCCCGGGGGGCCATCCGGCGTGCCACCTCGCGGCCGACGAGGAAGGCGCTGGTGAGGTTGGTGGCGAGGAGCCGGTGCCAGTCGTCGTCGGTGAACTCCAGGAGCGGGGCGCGGTGCTGGACACCGGTGTTGTTCACGAGGATGTCGATCGGCCCGGTCTCCTCCTCGATCCGTGCGACGCCCGCGCCGACCGCCGCCGGGTCGGTGACGTCGAAGGCGGCCGTGCGCACCCGGTCCCCGAAGAGGGCGGCGAGTTCGGCGCGGGCCTCTTCCAGGGCAGCGGGGTCGCGGCCGTTGAGGACGACCGTGCACCCGGCCTCCAGCAGCCCCTCGGCCAGCGCCTGGCCGATGCCACGGCTGGAGCCGGTGACCAGGGCCACCTTGCCGGAGATGCCGAAGAGGGGGTGGCTCGTACGGGGGTCGCTCGTACGGGGGTGGCTCGTACGGGGGTGGCTCATGCGCCCGCTCCCGTGGGGGCGGCCGGGGCGCCGGGGAGCGCCGGGCCGCCCGGCAACGGGGTGCGGGCGGGGCGGTCGGCCAGGACGTCCAGGATGTTGTCGACGGCCAGGTCCACCATGGCGGCCCGGGTGGCCTCCGTGGCCGATCCGATGTGAGGGAGCGTCACGACGTAGGGCTCCGCCACCAGCGGGGACAGCTCCCGTCCCATCGGTTCGCGCGCGAAGACGTCGAGGCCCGCCGAGTGCAGCCGCCCGGCCCGGACGGCGTCCAGCAGCGCCCGCTCGTCCACGACACCGCCGCGCGCGGTGCTGACCAGGGTCGCCGTGGGTTTCATCGCGGCCAGCTCCCGGGCCGAGATCAGATGGCGGGTCTCGGGGGTGAGCGGCACATGGAGCGAGACGACGTCGGACTCGGCCAGCAGTACGGCCAGGCTCACCGGCGTCGAGAGGCCTTCCTCGGCGGCGTACGGGTCGTGGTGCAGGACGCGCATGCCGAAGCCCTGGGCCCGGCGGGCCACCGCCCGGCCGATCTGGCCGTAGCCGATCAGGCCGAGGGTCGCTCCGTGGACGTCGAGGCCGAGGAAGTCGCGCATCCGGAACAGGTCCCAGGAGCCCGCGGCGAGGCCGGCGCCGGCGGCGCCGATCCGGCGGCGGGCGGCCAGGATCAGGGCGAAGGCGAGGTCGGCGGTGGTCTCCGCGAGGACGCCCGGGGTGTGGGTGACCACGATCCCCCGCTCGGCGGCGGCGTCCCGGTCCACGTTGTCGAAGCCCATGCTCGCCAGGGAGACGACCCGCAGGGCGGGCCCGGCCGCGTCCATGAGGGCGGCGTCCACGGGGTCGTTGCCCAGCGCGAGGACGGCGCTCACGCCCCGCGCCAGCGCGGCCAGCTCGTCGGGCCCGGGCCTGCCGGTCCCGGACCAGGCCACCACCTCCGCCGCCCCGGCCAGCCGGTCCGGGCCGGTGCCGGGCAGATTCTCACGAGTGGTCAGCACACGCTTCTTCATGGCGTGGACGCTAATCGCGACATCCGTCGGAAACAAATAGCGGTTCAATGTGACGCCATTGTCACTCCTTATCGAAAGCGGTGACCAGTTCGAGGAAAAGGTCGTGCACGGCCAGTGCCGGTTCGGAAAGCGGCTGGCTGTCCGAGGTCACCAGGGAAAGCTGCACCCGGATCACCGGATGCGCGATCCGGCGCACGGTCAGCGCGCGCACGTCGAGGATCGCGCGCGCCGCCGACCAGGGCAGGACGGTCGCCCCGAGGTCCGCGTCCACGGCGTTGACGAGTGTCAGGGCGGACTCGACCTCGCCGACCACGTTCGGGCGCAACGCCGCCTGCTGAAAGGCCGAGTCCACCACCTGACGGATGGTGTGGATACGGCTCGGCAGCAGCAAGGGCACCTCCGCGAGCTCCTCCAGGGCCACCTCGCCGGCCTCCCCGCCGTCCGTGGGCGCCCCGATCAGATACAGGTCCTCCGAGCGCACGGGTTCGAACTGCACGCCCCGCAGCGGGCCGGCCCCGTAGATGAACGCCATGTCCATCCGCCCGGTCATGATCGCCTCGCTGATCACTCCGCCGAAGTTCTCGTTGATGTGCAGCAGGATGTCCGGATACCGCTCGCGCACACTCCTGAGCAGCGGCAACGCGAGCGCGGCGCCCATGCTGTACGGCGCGAGGCCCACCGACACACTGCCCGCGGGAGCCCGGCCCGAGACCTCCACGGCGGCATGCGCGAGGTCCACCTGCCGCAGGATCAGCTGCGCGTGCCGGTACAGCGCCCGCCCGGCCTCCGTCGGCGCGACCCCGCGCTTGCTGCGGATCAGCAGCTGCTGCCCGAACTGCGCCTCCAGCGCGGAGAGCTGCTGGCTCAGGGCGGGCTGCGCGATGTGCAGGATGTCGGCCGCGCGCGTGATGCTCCCCGCATCGACGATCTTGATGAAGGAGTAGAGCCGTCTGGTGTCCATGCGCGAACCCTCCCGTCGAGCGGAGCCTCATCGTAGGGAGCGGCGGGTGTGAGCCGCGTCATAGCGGTTCGCGATAACGCCAAAGTGAACGCGTATTGGTGGTCCGGTGAGCGGAGCACTACCTTGTGGGAAACATCCCGGCGCTGTCATTCGCCCGGCAATTCCCTCTTTCCCCTCTCTCTTTTCCCGCAGAGGTTTCTCTTCTTCTTTCCCTTTCTCATTCTCGGAGGCGTCATGGCCCGCACGGTCGATCTCGTGGCCGATCTCGGCGAGGGATTCGGCGCCTACACGATGGGCGACGACGAAGCGCTCCTGGAACTGCTCACCTCGGCCAATGTCGCCTGCGGGTTCCACGCCGGCGATCCGCGCATCATGGACGCCACCGTCCGGACCTGCGTGGCGCGGCAGGTGGCCGTCGGAGCCCACCCCGGCTTTCCCGACCTGGCCGGCTTCGGCCGCCGCGCCATGGATCTGACGCCGGAGGAGGTGCGCACGGACGTCCTGTACCAGATCGGCGCACTCCAGGCCTTCGCCGTCGCCCACGGCACCCGCGTCCGGCATGTCGCCCCGCACGGCCGTCTGGGCAACCTGGTCGCGGTGCGCGCCGACTACGCAGGGGCCGTCGTGGACGCCGTCGCCGCGCTGGACGAGTCGCTGATCGTCCTCGCCCAGGACGGCGAACTCGCCGACGCCGCCCGGGCCCGCGGACTGCGCGTGGGCATCGTGGGCATCGCCGACCGCGCCTACCGCGGGGACGGCACCCTCGTCCCGCGCTCCGAGCCCGGGGCTGTGATCCACGACCCGGACGAGATCGCCCGGCGGACGCTGCGGATGGTCACCGAGGGCCTGATCACCGGCGTCGACGGGACGGACGTCCCGATCACCTGTGACACCGTCCTCCTGCACGGCGACACCCCCGGAGCACTGGCGCTGGCCCGCCGCATCCGCGCACAACTCCTCGCCGCGGGCGTCGGGATCGCCCCGCTGGACGCCGTACTGGACGGCAAAGGGGCCCGCGTGCCGAGCGGCGAGGGAGCCCGGGTGTGAACGGGAACCTCACCGTCACCGACTGCGGTGACTCCGCCCTGGTCGCCCGCGCCGTCGGCCTCGACACCGAGCGGGCCTGGCGGCTCGTCCACGCCCTCGCCGACGCCCTCGACGCGGTACGGCTGCACGGTGTGCACGGGCTGGTGCCCACCTACGACGCCCTGCTCGTGGAGTTCGACTGCGCCGACACCGACCACGACACCGTCCGCCGGGTCCTGTGGCACGAGGCCGCCCGCATCGGCGCCGACCCGGAACCGGCGGCCCCGCCCCGGCGTTTCGTCGTCCCCGTCGTCTACGGCGGCGCGTACGGCCCCGACCTGCCCGAGGTCGCGGCCGGGCTCGGCCTGACGCAGGACGAGGTGGTCGCCCTCCACACGGGATCCGATCTCACCGTGCGCTGCCTCGGCGCGCCCGCCGGGGCCCCCATGATGGACGGCCCGCCCTTCCCGGCCCCCGTGCCGCGGCTCGCCTCGCCCCGCACCCGGGTCGATCCCGGCTCGGTCGCCGTCGCCGGCCGGCAGGCGGTGATCTGCCCGATGCCCTCGCCCGGCGGCTGGCCCCTGCTGGGCCGCACCCCCGTACGCGTCCTCGACCTCCACGGCGACCCCCTCACCCCCTACCGGCCCGGCGACACCTTCCGCTTCGTCCCCCTCGCCCCCGAGCGGTGGGACGACCACGCGGGCACCCCGCTGGCGGCCTGCCGTGGCTGACACCCTCACCGTCCGCACCGCGGGCATCGCCACCGTGCAGGACCTCGGCCGGGTCGGCCGCTCCCGCCACGGGCTGCCCGCGGGCGGCGCCCTCGACCAGCACTCGGCACGCGTCGCCAACGTGCTGTGCGGCAACGACGAGACCGCCCCGCTGCTGGAACTCACGGCACTCGACTTCGCGTGCACCCCTTCCAGCGACGTCCTGATCGCCGTCACCGGGGCACCCGCCCGGCTGACCGTCGACGGCACCGCCCGCCCCCAGTGGGAACCGGTGTCCGTGCGGGCCGGCGAGACCGTCCGTGTCACCGGCATCCGCCTCGGCCTGCGCGTCTACCTCGCCGTCCTCGGCTCCTTCGAGGCCGACTACCTCCAGGGCAGCTGTGCCCCCGACACCGTCCTGGGCTTCGGCCCGGTCCTGCGCCCCGGTGACGCGCTCACCCTGCGCACCGCCTGCCCGCCGCTCGACCACCCCTACTCCCGCATCCCGCTCTTCCGGCTGCACGCCCCCGTCCCCCCGTTCCCCGCCGAGCGGATCATCGACGTCACCGACGGCCCCGACCGGGCCGAGTTCGGGGACAGCGCGGCCCGTCTGTTCGGCACCCCGTTCACCGTGAGCCCGCAGAGCAACCACATCGGACTGCGGCTGCGCACCGAGGCGCCCCTGCCCCGCCGGGTCACCAGCGGCGAGGTGCTCTCCCGGGGCGTGCCCGTCGGCGCCGTGGAGGTGCCCGCCGGGGACGAACTCCTCGTCCTGCACCGCGGCCGCGGCGTCACGGCCGGCTACCCCGTCCTCGCCGTCGTCACCGCCACCGGACTCAGTGCCCTCGGCCAGGCCCGCCCCGGCGAGACCCTCCGCTTCCGGCACCGCACCCTCGCCCAGGCGGTCACCGCCCACCGCGCGCAGCGCCTCGCCATCGACGCCCTGCGCACCCGCGTCCGCACCGCCTTCGGCACCCTCCGCATCCCCGTCCCCGCCGACGGCTGACCCCGCATCCCTCCGCACGGCCTCCCCAGCCGCCCAGCCCAGCCCAGCCCCGCTCAGCCCAGCCCCGCCCGTCCCGTCCCGTCCCTCCCCGACAGGAGACGCCATGAGCACCGTGGCCGCCGCTCAGCCGGTACCCAACACCGTCGACCCGAGAACCGCCCGGAAGATCACCCTCGCCGGATGCGTCGGCATCTTCGCCGAGCTCTACGACAACGGCATCTTCGGCTTCATGGCCGGCACCCTGGCCGCCGTCTTCTTCCCCGGCTCCGAGAACGCCGTCCAGCTCGTCTTCCTGGGCTACGCCGTCTCGTTCTTCTTCCGCCCCCTGGGCGGCATCATCTGCGGCCACCTCGGCGACCGCATCGGACGCCAACGGATGCTGGTCTTCGTCATCCTGCTCATCAGCGTCGCCACCGCGGCCATCGGCGTCCTGCCGACGTACGCGAGCATCGGCGTCGCCGCCCCCGCGCTGCTGATCCTGCTGCGGGTCGCCCAGGGCTTCTCCGTCGGCGGCGAGGCGTCCGGCGCGATGAGCTTCCTCGCCGAACACGCCCCGGAGGGCAGGCGCGGCCTCTACACCAGCTACGCCCAGATCGCCTCCTTCCTCTCCCTGCTCACCGGCACCCTGATCGCCGCCGCCATGACCAGCGGACTCGGGGCCGAGCGCATGGAGTCCTGGGGCTGGCGCATCCCGTTCCTGCTCGCCGTGCCGCTCGGCGTCACCGGCATCTACATCCGCAAGCGCATCAGCGACACGCCCAACTTCACGCGCCTCCGGGAAGAGGGCGGCCTGGCCAGGAACCCCCTCAAGGAGGCCTTCTCCTCCGCCGAACACCGCCGCGCCATGCTGCTGGCCCTGTTCATCCCCCTGATGAACGGCTCCGGCTACTACGTCCTGTTCAGCTACATGCCCACCTTCATGAGCACCGAGCTGGGCTTCGGCAAGGTCCAGGGCCTCCTCGTCACCGCCTCCAGCCTGGTGGTGATCTGTCTGGCCATCCCGTACATGGGCCGGCTCTCCGACCGGCTCGGCCGCAAGAAGGTCATCGCCGGCGCGGCGATCGCCATGGCCGTCGTCGGCGTCCCCTGTTACCTCCTCATCGGCACCGGCAGCGTCCCCCTCGCCGTCCTCGGCGCCTGTGTCATGGCCGCCGTCTTCGCCGGGCACACCGGCGTCATCCACATCCTGCTCGTCGAGCTCTTCCCGACCCGGGTCCGCTACTCCGCCTACGGCCTCGGCTACAACGTCTCCGCCGCGCTCTTCGGCGGCACCGCCCCGCTGCTGATGACGTATCTCATCGACCGCACCGGCGACGTCCACATGCCGGCCTACTACGCCGTCCTCACCGCCCTGGGCACCCTCGTCGCCGTGTCCCGGGTCAAGGACCGCGCCCATCTGCCCCTGCGCGACGTCTGACCCCGCCCCCCGACAAGGGCCCCCACCCCACCAAGGAGCACACCCGCATGCCCATCTCCGACTACCGCACGGCTCTCGTCACCGGAGCGTCCACCGGCATCGGAGCGGTGGTCGTCGAACGGCTGGCCAAGCGCGGCCTGCACGTCCACGCGCTCGCCCGCCACGCCGAGCGCCTCCAAGCCCTCGCCGACGCCACCGGCTGCACCCCGCACGCCGTCGACATCACCGACACCGAGGCGCTCACCGCCGTACTCGACGGCCTGGAGATCGACGTCCTGGTCAACAACGCCGGGGTCTCGCGCACCGGCAACATCCTGACCGCCGACGAGTTCGCCGTCGACGAGCAGATCGCCGTCAACATCCAGGCCGTCCTGCACCTGGTACGGCTGCTCATGCCGGGCATGGCCGAGCGCGACCTCGGCCACATCGTCAACATCAGCTCCATCGCCGGCGTCTACAACTTCGGCGGCAACACGATCTACCACGCCACCAAGGCGGCCGTGCACACCCTCTCCCGGCAGTTGCGGGTGGACGGCTACGGCCGCCGGATCCGGGTCACCGAGATCTGCCCGGGCCGGGTGGAGACGGAGATCTTCGGCCGGCTGCTCGGCGACATGGAGGAGGCCCAGCGGCAGTTCTACGACGGCTACGAGTCCCTCAAGCCCGAGGACATCGCCGACGCCATCGAGTTCGCCGTCGACTCGCCCCGGCACGTCAACATCGGCCACATCGAGATCCTGCCCACCTTCCAGGTCCCCGGCGGCCTGAACTTCGAACGCCGGGAGGGCTGAGCGGATGACCACGGCAGCGCGCGTACGCCGTATCAGCCCCTCGCCCAGTGTGGCGGCGGCGCAGCGGGTGCGTGAACTCAAGAGCCAGGGGCTCACCATCCACGACCTCACCGTCGGCGAGCCCGACTTCGACACCCCCGCACACGTCAAGGCCGCCGCGATCCGGGCGATCGAGGCGGGCGAGACCAAGTACACCTCCGTCAACGGCACCCCGGCCCTGCGCGCCGCGATCATCGAGAAGCTGAGGCGGCGCCACGGCCTGGAGTACACCGACGGCACCATCACCGTCGGCGGCGGAGCCAAGCAGGTCATCTTCCTCGCCCTGACGGCCACCCTCGACGAGGGCGACGAGGTGGTGATCCCGGCCCCGTACTGGGTGTCGTACCCCGACATGGTCCGCGCCAACGACGGCACCCCCGTCGTCGTCGACTGCCCGGAGTCCGACGGCTTCAAGCTGACCCCCGAGCGCCTGCGCCCGGCGCTCACCGACCGGACCCGCTGGGTCGTCCTCAACACCCCCGGAAACCCCACCGGATCCGCCTACACCACCGCCGAACTCCGCGCCCTCGCAGCGGTGTTGCTGGAGCATCCGCACGTCCGTGTCCTCACCGACGAGATCTACGACGAGATCTGGTACGACGACGGCGCGAGCCCGTCCCTCGCGGCCGTCGAACCCCGCCTGGCCGACCGGGTGTTCCTCACCAACGGCGTGTCCAAGACGTACGCCATGACCGGCTGGCGCCTCGGTTACGGAGCGGGCCCCGCCGATCTGGTGACCGCCGTCAACACCCTCCAGTCGCAGATCTCCTCCTGCCCGTCCTCCATCAGCCAGGCGGCCGCGGCCGCCGCGCTCGGCGGACCGCAGGACTTCGTCCGTGAGAGCGTCGAGGTCTACCGGGCCCGCCGGGACACCACGGTGAAACTCATCCGTGAGATACCGCAGTTGACCTGCACGACCCCCAGCGGCGGCTTCTACCTCCTGGTGAACTGCCGGGCCGCCGTCGGCCGGCTCACGCCCACGGGGCACCGGATCCAGGACGACGAGGACTTCGCCCGCCATCTGCTGGACAGCGAACAGGTGGCGGTGATCCACGGCTCCGCGTACGGCGCGCCCGGCTACTTCCGTATCTCGTTCGCCACCTCCACGGAGGTCCTCACCGAAGCCTGCGCCCGCATCGCGGCCGCCTGCGCCGCCCTGTCCGAAAGGCCGTCATGATCCGCGTCAGCACCAAGTTCGACCGCCCCGCCCCGGAACTCGTCGAGCGCCTCGGCAGCTACTCCTCGGCGACCATCCACGAAGCCCAGGGGCGACTCGGCGCGCTCGACTCGTCCATCAAGCCGGTCGACCACCGGATGTCCCTGTGCGGGCCCGCGTTCACGGTCCGGTGCGCGCCCCGGGACAACCTGATGCTCCAGACCGCCATCGCCTACGCCCGCCCCGGCGACGTCGTCGTGGTCTCCGCCGGCGCCTACCGGGAGGCCGGTTCCTTCGGTGACGTCCTCGCCAACGCCTGCCGGGCCAAGGGGCTCGCCGGGCTGGTCACCGACACCGGGGTCCGGGACACCGAGGACCTCAGGGCCCTCGGCTTCCCGGTCTTCTCCCGCGGCGTCTGCATCAAGGGCACGGTGAAGGAGACCGTCGGACCCCTGTGCGAGCCGATCACCGTGGGCGGCGAGCTGGTCCGCCCCGGCGACGTGATCCGTGCGGACGCCGACGGCGTCGTCGTCGTACGGCGCGAGGACGCGGCGGAGGTGGCGGCCGCGTCCCGGGAACGGGTCGAGGTCGAGGCGGGCTACATCGCCGCGTACCGGGCGGGCAGGTCGGTCGCCGAGCTGTGCGGCCTCACCCCGCTCCTCGCGGCGAAGGGCCTGGTGATCGACGAGGAGTGACACCACCCGCCGTGGCCGGTCAGCCGGTGCGGTAGAGCGCGGTGAGCAGTTCCACCACGAGCTGGGTGGCGGGGTGCGGGTCGTCCCGCCACCAGGCGAGCCGTACGACGATCGGCTCGGCGTCGAGCACCGGAAGGTAGGCGGACCGGGGCTGAGGAACCGGCGCCCGCCGGAGGCCACCGCGCCGGGGCCGGCTGCGCTGCCTCGAACCGCTACGGCCGTCGGTAGGCCGAAGGGTCGGCATCCGCTCCGGGATCCCGATGTGCCCGGCGCGACAAGCGCGCGACCGACTGCTTCCCACCTGCCCGTTCTTGGCTCCGCAGATCCTCGGGCTCGAAGCGGCCACGGGCGTGGCGGCGGCCGAACTCCTCAAGCTCGACGGTGACCAGCGGGAGATGGCCGCGTACGCCAGCGAGCATGGGCTCGTCCACCTGCCGCCAGAAGATCTCCTTGAGGACCGGCGCGGAGCGTGGCGGCGATGTCGGTCATGGGCGCCGGGTTCTCGGTGGCGACGTCGAGGTCCTGGCTGGGGCGGTTCACGAGGCGGTGGGCCGCACGGCATATCCGCCGGTGAGGGCCCAGGGGATACCGGAGCCGAGCGCGATCACGTCCTCTAGGAGCCGGGTGTGCAGCTCCGGCATGTCCGTCACGCGACTGGCCGGGTGTGGGAGGCAATCCGAGGGAAGGCGTCTTCCCATACGGCGCGCACGCTGCGGCCGACGAGAGAGAGGTCCACCGGCGCGGGTGCGGGATGTTGTGGGCTGGAGGACATGACTCCGTTCTGGAGGCTGGGAAGTCGCGCGGGTCATGACGGGCGAGCCGACGTCTGGAGTGGGCGGCGCGGGTCCGTGCCGGGTGAGCTGGTTGTGGCAGCGTGTTCCGCGCCGAGCAAGAGGCGTGGCCGGTCGGCATGACGCTCTGTGCAGCGAGCGGGAGTCCCGGTTCCGGCCCCATGCCCAGAAAAGTCCCAGAGGCGCCGCCACTTCCCCGTCCGCCTCATCTTCATGCAGGTCGGGAGTGGTGTGGCGGCGCTTCGTCCGACGACCTTCAGATGTCCCGGAAGAGACCAGCGAACTCCCTGGCCTGCAGTGATGGGTGGCTAGAGGCTGCTGACCTGCGTGAATGGCCTTTCGGCTGTTTCACGCTCATGCCTGTTGATGTAGCCGGAAGTCCCAGAAAAGTCCCAGGAGACTCCCACTGCCCGCTGTCACTCTTTCGGCTCTATCCAGAGTGTGCGAGTGAGATGCGGGCTGGGGTTAGTGCATCGGTGGTCGGCCGTGAACGAACGGCAACGCGTGCTTCTCGAACGGCTTGCGGCCGGAGAGGAGCCCGGAGGCTGGGCGCCGGGTGAATGTCGGCTGATGCCCTGCGTGATCGCTGGCTCCTGACGGTCAGCCGCGGTGGTGGTGACGTGCGTATCGAGGTCACTGAGGCCGGCCGGTTCCACCTTTGGCATGGTCATCATCCCGACGACCCGGCGTTCGCGGACGTCGGTGTTCATAGGGAGTCCGCCCGACCAGAGGCGTCGGCGAAAGGGGGAGGACGGTGCGAGACCACGAGTCGAAGGCGCAGTCTGACGCCCTACAGCGAACGGCCCGTCGCGCGCGCTCGACAGGCGAAGGCGCGGAAGTTGATCGAGCGGCTGGCTATCGAGGGGCGTGTCCGCCTTGCCGACCCCGATGACGACGAGGTTGCGGAGTGGCGGCGCGTGGTCAATTACGCGAAGCGACACGGTTTGGAGCCGCAGGGCAAGCGCATCGAGAAGGCGGGCTTCGGCGCACGGGGGTTGGAGATGCGCCTTGTCGAGGGCCCGCACCCCAATTCACGGAGCCAGCGGCCGAGAGACGACGCGTCGGTGGTCCCGGTCTCCGCGCGACTGAGTGGCCTGCATCCTGTTGTGGTTGCGCTCAGGGACGACGAGGGGCAGTTGGTGATTCCGTCTGTGCTCCGTCGCCGGTCGCTCCTGATGCTGCAGGCGCTGGCTGCCGAGGCGGTGCGGCGGGGCTACGAGGTCAGGCGCGGCCGGTTGTCCTACTCGCGGCGTGAAGGCGGGGTGGACGTGGTCGTCGACGGCTTCGCGCACGCGGTCACCGTCAGGCAGGAGTTCCCGCAGTCCACGAATCCCGAGCGCTCCGCGCGTCTCGTTGTCGAGCTTGACCACGGACGTTCCGGTCAGTCGGGCCGACCGGGCCGATGGCGGGATCGGAAGGACCGGGTGCTTGAGGACGCCCTGGGCTTGATTCTCGGGGAGATCGAGGCGCGAGTGCTGGAGGACGCACAGCGCAGAGAAGTCGAGGAGCGGGCCAAAGCGGAGCGTGCAGTTCGCTGGCGAGTGGCCGTGGAGGAGGCGAAGGAGCGAGCTATTCAGGATCAGCTCGCCAAGGTGCTTCGTGAAGAGGCCGAACGCTGGCGGGAGGCCGCTTTGCTCGGTGCGTACTGCACGGCACTGGAACGTCGTCTCGGCGAGCTGGGCGGTGCCATGGACGAGTCGGTTCTGGACTCGGCCCGGCGCTGGTTGGAGTGGGTGTACGGCTACGCGCGGGCGATCGACCCCTTGACCCGGCTTCCGGGAATGCCGAACACGCGTGAACCGACGCCGGAGGAGCTCGAACCGCATCTGAAGGGGTGGAGCCCCTACAAGCCGGAATGACGAGATGGACGGTGAGTTGGGAGCGAGCGGCCCGTTGAACGACCCCTGGGGGACGAAGGGTTCCAGATCACCTCGACCATTGCCTCAGGCTTCCCCGAAGGTGCCGTACTTCGAACGCGCGAGTGCCCGGAGCCCGCTCCAGGGTGTCAAGTGAGCTGACGGGCACGGCGGTTGGGCGCGGCAGACGGGTAGGCTGCCCGAATGTCAGGCCACTTCGCAGGTGAGAGCGAGTCCCGTCCCGTCATCGTCCTGTCGGGGGTGAGCATTCGCCGACGTACGACGGGCCAGGAGATCGTCCTGGACTCGGTCGACTGGACCGTCCAGGGGGGACAGCACTGGGCGCTGCTCGGGCCGAACGGGGCCGGCAAGACCACCATGCTGCGTCTTGCCGGAGCCCTGATCCATCCCACCACGGGAACCGTGGATGTGCTCGGGCACCGTCTCGGCCGGGTGGACGTGCGGGAGTTGCGAGCCCGCGTCGGTTTTGTCAACGCCGCGCAGAAGGTACCGCTGGACGCCGCCGCCCATACTGTGGTTCTTACCGGCGCGACGGGTACGGTGCAGCCGTTGTGGCGGATGTACGACGCCGCTGCCCGGGAGCGGGCACACCTGCTGCTGGCCGAGCTCGACTGCAAGGAATTCACCCAACGTGCCTTCGGTGACTGCTCGGGTGGGCAGCGCGCGAGGATTCTCATCGCCCGCGCCCTGATGTCCGACCCGTCCCTGCTGCTGCTCGACGAGCCGTTCAACGCGCTCGACCTTCCCTCCCGGGAGGACTTGGTGGACGCGTTGCACCGCCTCGCGGCCGGCCGACCGGGGTTGTCCACGGTGACCGTCACCCATCATCCGGAGGAACTGCCGCCCTCCACCTCGCATGCCTACCTGTTGCGGGAAGGCCGTGAGTTGGTCTCCGGTCCCGTGGAATCAGTGCTCACCTCCGAGAACTTCACCGCGTGCTACGGGCGGCCCATCCGCGTCGAGTCGCATGACGGCCGTTGGTACGCCCGGTCTACGGCCGTGCCGTCAGCGCGTCGCCGACGCGAGCCTCCGCCCTTTCCGGGCTCCCGCCCATGAACTGAACGAGACCGGCCAGGCCGCGGAGGAATCCTTCGCCGAGGTCGGCTGCCGGGTGGTCCTCCCGGTACTTCAGCCCCAGCCGCATGCGGGTGCGCCCCTCCACGGCCAGAAGCATCAGGTCGGGTCCGCGTCTGAGCCGGGCGTCCGGGGCGAACGCGTCGAGGGGCACCCAGTCGCCGACCAGCCCCGAGCCGGGCAGCCGTCCCGAGGACGGCACGGCTTCCAGGGCGGTCTCGTCCACGTAGTTGAAGAAGGCGCCCGCGAGTTCCGGTGCGATGCCGGGCGGCAACGCGGCCGACCACAGGGCGTCGGCCCTGTCCTTTCTGATGTGTGACAGCGTGCTCGTGCACATGAGCTGGAACGCGCAGTCCGCGACGAGGCGGCTGAGGACGGTGTTGTCGTCGGCGTGGACCACTACCGGGCCCTGCATGAACCTCTTGTCGGCCGAGAGACGGGCCTCCTTGGTCCGCCGGTTGGCAGACAGAGCCAGCGGGCTGCTGACGGGGCAGCCGCTCGCCCGGCTCAGTGCGAGTCCGAAGGCCGTGAGCAGCACGGCGGGGAGCGGGGCTCGTAGGGTCGCGGATGCCCGTGAGGCGCTGTCGAGGAGGTCGGGGGTGGAGAGCCACACGGTGCGGTAGGTGCTGCCGGTTCCGTGCAGGCCGCTGTCCGTGGCGGTGTCGGCTCCCGACCGTTCCAGCAGGTCGGTCAGCCGCTGTGACTGTCCCCGCCAGAAGCCCTCGGCCCGCTCCCGGTATCGAGTGGCTTCGGGCAGTTCCTCCCAGTCCACTACGTCGAGGGGCTGTTCGGGCACACCGGACAGCGCGGCCTTCGGGCTGGTCAGTAGCGCGTGGAGGTCCTGCCGGAGGACGTTCATACCCCCCACGTCCAGCGCCGCGTGGTCGGCCACCACACCGATGTCGCGCACCTTGCCGCCGTGGTGCGCGACGAGGAAGCCGATGGGCCACTCGCGGGCAAGGTCGAAACAGGTCCCGCGGAGTTCCCCGAAGGCGTCGGGCGCGGACGCGGCCTCCGCCGTGCGGACGATCGTGTGCAGTTCGGCCTGTGTCCGCGGCGCGGCGCAGACCCGTTGCCGTCCGTGGGGGCCGGTCGCGGGATCAATGAGGCTGCGCAGAGCCTCGTGACGGGTCAGCAAGACGCCGATCGCGTCCATGACCTCGGCAAGGGGCACGTCGTCGACGCTCACCGCCGCGACCGAGTTGTTGTCGCAGCTGGTGTCGGGCTGCTCGGGCTGCCCGGCAAACCAGTCCTCCTGGGCGTGATTCAGCCGGCCCTCCCGCTCGCTGCGTGAAGATGTGCCGCTCACGGTTCCTCCCTCAGGTTCTTGTCGGTCGCGAGTTCTCGGCGGCGGTAGTGGGCGAAGCCGGGCCAGACGACGGCGGTGATCACGACACCGGTGAGACAGAGAAGGCCGCCGCTGACGATGGAAAGCCTCAGGCCCCAATGGGCCACGGCACCTGCTTCGATGTCGCCCAGGCGCGGCCCGCCCACCACGAAGAGCAGGAACAGGGCGTTCACCCGCGAGCGGAGCAGGACGGGTGTGTGCCGTTGCATCATCGTCACCCGCAGGACCGCACTCACGGCATCGGCCGCGCCCGCGACCAGCAGGAGCAGCAGGACCGCCCAGAGGCTGTTCAGGACCAGCCCGGTGGCGGCGATTGCCAGCCCCCATACGCCGACGGAGACCATCACCCCGAGTCCTTGACGCCGCACCCGCCCGATCCAGCCGCCGGTGGCTCCCGCCAGGAGGGCGCCGAGGGCCGGAGCGGTGAACAGCAGGCCCAGTGAGCCGGACGGCCACGTGTCGTGGTCTGTGACCAGCTGCGGGAACAGGGCCCGGGGCATCCCGAAGACCATCGCGAACAGGTCGATGACGGCGATGGCCTGGATGAGCGGATGGCGCAGGAAGAACCGTACGCCGGACCACAGGCCCCGCAGTGCCGGCCCCGACGGGCCCGCGCCGGCGGGGTTTTTCTCCCGCCCGGTTCGGATCAGGTAGTAGCCGACCGCGGCCACGGCGAAGGTCAGCGCGTCGACGATGTACACGGCGCGTACGTTCCACAGCGAAAGCACCACACCGCCGACCAGGGGACCGGCCAGGGAAGTGATCTGGAAAAGGGTCTGGTTGAGTACCTGTCCCGCTTCCAGGTCCCGGTCTCGCAGCAGTGAGGGCACCAGGGCGTCGCGTACGGGCTCGTCCATGGCTGTGCACAGGGCCAGGGCCGTCGAGAGTCCGACCAGGAACGCCAGCCCCGTCGTCCCGCTCAGCCCGACTCCGAGGGCGAGGGCGACCATGCACAGCCCCTGCGCGATCTGAAGAGTGACCAGCATCGTCCGGCGGTTGACCCGGTCGCCGAGGTGGCCGCCGGCGAACGCGCCGAAGACGAGAGACACGAGTTGTGCCGCGCTGACGATGCCCACGTCCAGTGAGTTGTGCCGCAGCAGGAATGCCTGGGCGGCCAGCGCGACCACCGTCATCTGGCTCCCGGTGAGGGAGGCAACCTGGGCGATCCAGAAGACCCGGTAGTCCCGGCTGCTGCGGATCGGCGTCAGATCGAGTGTGACCTTGGACAGCAACCGGGCCGCCCGCCGGGCGGGCAGCGTGTCCGGCTGCCCGCCCGGCTGTGTCCGGTCGTCGGGTTCCGTCTCCTGACGGATGCTCATGGGTGGGCACCCGTCGGAAGGAGGCGGTCGCTCAGTGCGGAGACGGTCAACAGGTGGACCCCGATACCGCCGATCTCGGACAGCGCGTCGTCACTCACCCGGGAGACCGCGTCACTGAGCAGAGCGACCCGGTAGTCGCGTTCCGACGCCTCGAAAATGCTCGCCCTCGGGCAGTTGGGCAGGTTGCAGCCCGCGAACACCACGGTGTTCACGCCCAGTTCGCCCAGCAGTTCCTGCAACGGCGTGCGGTAGAAGGCTCCCCAGCGAGGCTTGAAGATCGCGTACTCGTCGGTGCCGAGTCGCTGCGGCCGGCCCGAGAGCAGCAGGTCGGCATCCAGGTCTGGCGCGTCGTCGGGGGCCAGCCCCGGCGCGAGGCCGCTTCCCTTACTGCCCGGCGCGACGATGCTCACCCCGGTGCTGATCAGTCCGCGCCGCACGAGGTCCACGTCACCGCTCGCGGCGTCGTAGAGGCGTACGACATGGATCACGGGGCGGCCGGCGGAGCGGAAGGCGGACACGGCGGCTTTGAGAGCCGGCAGGACCTCCGTCGTGCCGGGGATGCCGTAGGGGGAGTCGGACAGGAAGTCGTTCTGGACGTCGATGGTCACGAGGGCGGAGGACGCGAAGTCCGGTGCCGTGTGGGGGTCGTTGATTCCGGGCGCACTCATCGGGCCGCCTCCGCGCTCTGACCGGCCGGGGCCAGGAAGCGGGTCTCGATGGCGGCGAGACTGCGGAAGTTCTCGGCGGTGATGGTGCTGAGGTCGATGCTCGTCTCGGTGACCTCCTCCAGAAGGTAGACGAACTCCAGGAAGGCCAGGGAGTCGATGAGCCTGCCCTCGATGAGGTCGTCGTCCCTGGTCGGCGGCTGTGTGAGATGCGGATTTTTCTCCATGATCCACGAGACGATCCGGTCGTTCATGCTTCTCCTCCGTTGTGGCGATCTCTGTCTGTGCCCGGCGCGCCGGTGGCGCCTGCGGCGATGGCTACGGCCCAGGGGCCCTCATGGCTGATGCTGATCTCGATGGCATGCAGATGACGCTCGGACGCGAGCTGCGCGGCCCGGCCCGACAGGTGCGCACGCGGAGCCCGGCCCGCCGGGCCGAGAATCTCCACCTCTGCCCAGCGGATGATCTCGCCTTCGGGCGCGAGCACCTTGATCACAGCTTCCTTGGCGGCGATCCGGCCGCTCAGCGTCTCCAGCCTGCCGTTGGAGACCCGATCGAGTTCCTCCCGTTCCCGGTTGGTGAAATGGTCTGCCAGCAGTCGGCCCGACGAGGAGTCCAGCAGCCGCGAAATCCGCGCGACGCTCACCAGGTCGACGCCGACCCGTACCGGACTAGGCCCGCTCATGGCTCCCGTCCGCGCCGGGCGGGTTGCCGACGGTGCCTACGAGGAGCTTCGCGGACGCCTCCGGTGCCTGCACCACCTCGACGTCGGTCAGCCCGGCCCGCCGCATCAGCTCCGCCATCTCGGTCACCGTGTAGCTGCGCCCTCCGTCCCACAGAGCCAGAGCGGAGAGATTGTGCAGCGTGGTGAAGAGGGGAGCGGTGCGCGTCTCGTCGAGGAAGTGACCGTGCACCAGGACCCGCCCGGCCTCCGACAGCGCCTCGCGGGCCCTGCACAGGATGTCGAGAGCCGCCTCAGGGCTCTCCTGGTGCAGGACGTTGGAGAGCAGGACGACGTCGACGGCGGAGCCAAAGCGATCGGTGTAGTAGTCACCCGCCCGGACCCGGATCCGGTCGTCGAGGCCGGCCCGTGCGACCGTGCGTTCCGTCAGCGGGAGCACGGCCGGCAGGTCGAGAACCTCGCCGGTGAGGCCCGGCCACTGCCTGCAGAAGGCGATGCTGTACGTCCCCGCGCCACCGCCGACGTCGACCAACGTGCCGGCCCCCTGCTGGGGGACCAGCTGCGCCAGCGCCTCGGCGGTACGGGAGTTGTACTCGTGCATGCCGAGGATGAAGTCCGCGGCGTACTCCTCGTCGTCACCGAGCCGCAGTCGCCGTTCCTCCACCGGCTGCCCGTCCTGAAGGGCCTGCGTGATGCCGCCCCACGGTTCGTACCAGCGGGCCATCACCTTCACCCAACGCGTGACGGATTCCGCCGACTCCTCGACGAGGAGCCGCTGGGCATGAGGTGTGTTGGCGTACTCACCGTCACCGGAACGCGTGAGCAGACGAAGCGCCACGCAGGCGTCGAGCAGTCGCAGTGCCGAATCCTCGGGCAGGGCGCAGGCAGCGGCGGCCTTCTCCACGGTGAGGGAACCTTCGGCGAGCGCGTCGAACACTCCGGTGCGCACCGCTGCGAAGAGTGCCTGAGCCTGCCAGTATCCGAACGCCATCTGGCTGATCTGGGCCATTCCCAGGTCAAGTGCCATGAATTACCGACTCCTTCGGGGGGAGACTCGCCGCGAGGGCGTGGTCGTGGCTTTCACGGAGCGCAGCAACGATGTCGGCCGCGGGGAGCACCGCCCGCACAGCGCCGCAGCCATGCCCCGCGTACCTGGCCATCTCGTCGATCTGGCCGGTCGTCTCTGTCGTCGGTGCTGCTGCCGAGCCGCGCGGAACGGGGTAACGGCCGCCTGACACCGAGGTCCAGGCGATGAACTGCGAGGGAAGGGCGGAGGGGCTGTCGGTCACCGCGCTGCGCAGGACACGGTGCGGGCGGTGCGGCCAGCCGATCTCGAAGCGGTCGGTGACCACGGTGTCTCCTTCTCCCTGGGCATCGATCAGTGCGCTCTTGTACAGCTCGTGCGCACCGGATTCGCGGGCGGCGACGAAGGCGGTGCCCAACAGCCAGCCCTCGGCACCGAGTTCGCACAGCTCACGCATGCGCCTCCCATCCGCGATGCCGCCTGCCGCCAGCAGGTGCACCGGCGCGTTGAAGGCCACGGTGCGGGTGATCAACTGGTCGAGGGGCAGCTGACCCAGGAGATGCCCACCCGCCTCCGTCCCTTGGAGAACGACGGTTCGGGCGCCCAGGTCGGCGGCCCGGGCCGCGTCGTCCGGGGTGCCCACCTGCACCATCAGGGTGAAGCGGGAACCCTCCAGTTCGGACGAGAGCCACGCGGGCGGCAGACCGTAGCTGTTGAGCACCATCGGCCGGTCGTCGGTCATCGCCGACACCGCCGCGGTGACCTGCGCTCGGAGCAGTGTCTCGCCTGCGACCTCCGGGATCACGTTGACCCCGAAGGACCGTGCCGTGAGACCCGCCGTGTCCTCTACGGTCGCCCGGCAGCCGTCCGCCGCCAGCTTGTACAGAGCGATGGTGCCCAGGGCGCCGGCTTCGCTCACCGCGGCGGCCAGCCGCGGAGTCGCGATGCCACCCATACCGGCCTGGACGAGAGGGAAGGAGACCGGCAGCCCGGCGGGCAGAAGCCTGTCGGCCGGGTCAGAGCCGGTCATCGCCCAGCCTCTCCAGGGCCTTCTCCGCGGAGCCGTACTGAAGCTCCATTGCGTGGATCCACCGTTCCACCCCGAAGGCGGTGCAACTGGTGTAGGCCGATGTGTTGTTTAAGGTGATGTCGAGCCGGTCCCCGAAGAAGTTCCGGTGGCGGTTGATCGAGGCGATGGCCGTACCGTCAGGTATGACGAACTCGTGCTTGACCGGATCCAGGGCGGTGAGCTTCGCTCGGGAGCCGTCACGGTCGTAGAACGGGTCGTTGGCCGTGACGACCTTCAGCTCCAGGCCGAGTCCCTCAGCGAGCCGCTCGACGAACTCCCGGGAGAGCGCGAGGTGTTGCTCGGCACCGTCTCGGTGGCCGAGGTAGATCACTTCGCGCATGTGGAAGCCTCGGAGCCGACGCAGCCCGTCGAAGTAGTCCTCGTTCCGGAAGCAGCGGCCGACGGCTGTCAGTCGTACCTCGTCCGAGAGTTGCTGGCCGCGCAGCGACAGCAGCATTCCGTAGCAGGTGGCGGAGGGCAGGACGTACCCGGTGGGCTCGTGCGACTCGGAGGAGAGCGTGGTGACCGGTGTTCCCGCCGCCAGCAGTTCGGCGCCCTGATCGGAGAAGCGTCCTGTGGTGAGGCACAGGTGCGGGAAGTTCTTGAAGTAGTCCAGGTCGGCCAGCCACTCGGCGGGCAGGAGGGCCGGAGGGACGAGGGGTTGCGCGCCGACCTCGTCCGCGAGCTGCCGGAACCTCTCGTCGAGCTTGTCCAGCAGGAGCGCGCGAGGCGGGTCCAGCGTGACCACACCTGCGCCTGGATCGATCGTGGTCAGGGCGGGAGGGTTCGCACTCATGACGCCACCTCCGTGTCCAGGACGCCGATACGGCGGTAGAAGCTGCGTGTGCGCGCCGTGATGCGGTCGTGGGCCGGCTGCCGTGCGGGGTCGGCGAGGAGCCGGCGGCGCAGCCCGTAGGGGTCAGGCAGGCCCGCGTCCTTGTAGACGTCCACGCTGTAGAGCTGGGCCACCGACGCGTCGATGTACCGGCTGACGTATTCCCGGGCAGAAGCGATTTCCTCGGCTGTAGATTTCTCCAGTACGGCCTGATACAAGGTGCGCACCAACTGGCCACCGAATGCAATGTGACGGGATTCGTCCTGGTGGTGGATACGGTTGATTGCGCGGATGGTTTCCGGCAGGGACTCATCTGCGGCCATCGTGCTGTTGAAATAGTCAACAATCTGCTCGAAGATGAGGATCCTGCTGAAAACCAAGAAGTTGGCGACGAGCGGAGACGTGTCTTCCTGAGGGAACTGGAGCGAGCGGTCTTCATACAGCTTTTTGCCGTACCTCAGGCAGAATTCGGCGAAGAACCACATGTGCTCGTTCTCCTCGCCCAGGAAGTGATGGAAGAACGGCGTCGGTACCTCGAAGCCCGGCGTGTGGATGCGTTGCACCACTTCGAGAAGAAGTTCCCTGATGCCATGCACGTTCAGGCTGTAGAAGTGGATGCTCTCCCAACGGGACAACTCCCTGAGCTGCTCAGATGTCAGACCGTCGGCCTCGGTGGTCCCATGGACGGTGAGCAGGTGGGGGCTCATCCACATGGCGTCCTGTGGAATGGCATCAGGCCATTCGAATTTCTGGTACGGGTTGTAGTAGTCGTCGACCGAGGCGCGGGCGAGACGCTCGACCGCTGACGTCATTTCACTGTCCCAGATGGTGCTTACGGACATGACTGAAGTCCTTCGCGCTATAGGGCGGGGTGAACGGGTTAGAAAGCGCTCTCATGGTTAAGCGATGTGAGCACCCGGGGAAGCGTAAGGATCATTACTTGCTTCGTACAAGGGTTGTCTGAAGCATTGGCTGAAGTGGGTCGAGTATCCGGAAAATTTCTTAAAGATCTTCCGACGTTGGTTTTGGTGGAAGCGTGAAATTCCGGATAAAAGGGGTGGATCGTTTCAGTATGTGAGCACCCTGTGGCTGATTTTGCGCCAGCGGGGGCGTCTTTACTGGGTTGATCTCGGATGCCGAGACGTCGCGGCGGATTTCGTGCCTGGATCCGCCTGAGCGGATGGTCGCAGGAGCTTCCGGCCGTGATGTAGGGCCGTCGGAGGGGTCGCTCGGGGTGGTGCCGGCGGCGAGCGACGCCGTCCTGAGGTGTGGACGGCGGCTGTACTTGTCTGACGGGCGTCCGACTTTGGTGGCCCTCTTGTGTGGTCTCCCGGGAGTCGACCTTGCGTGCGCCTCGGCCGGAACGGGCCGGCTAGGCAAAGAAGAACTTATTACCTGCTATTGCGTGGCAGATACTGGATGGAAAGCTCGATGTATATGGTATCTGCGCACGTTGCTTCCGGTGAGGGGGAGGTGTCTTGCGGTGCCAGAAATGCGTATTGGGGCGAGTTGACTTTTCGTGCTTTCCTTGTGGCGTCGGCCCGCAGGGCGGCAAGGGTGGACTTCCGTTGCCTTGGCCGGGGTGGTGAGGGAGGAGCCCGCTGGCAGGTCACGTCGGTGGCCGTGCCTTTGGCGATCGCGGCCGTCAGTTCGCCTCTCGCGATCGAACCTTGACTGACGCCAGCGCGCCGCCTGTCGTGACCTCGCGCACTGTGGCGGACAGTTGACTGTGGGCTGACAAGTCCTCTGTGGATGGAGTGGCCAGCGCGACTTCTGCGGACTTCACCAGAGGGAGTAGGGCCGAGCCCGCAGTTAGGCCGTCACCCTTGGCTGCGTCGAGGGTGACGGCAATTGTGATGTCCCGGCCGACGTTGAGGCAGGTCCTTCCAGTGGAAGGGTGCGAAGCAGTCGCCCGGACGCACCCAGTTGGTGACCACGACCGGGAGTACGGGACGCCCGCGGCGGGAGGCGACCTCCAGGCGGTCCCCCTCGGCGACGCCCAGAGCCGCGGCGTCCGCGGGGTGAACCTCCATGAACGGGCCGGGGTTGAGCTTGGCGACCTTGCCGGTCTCGGTCAGTGTGCGCCACTGGTGCTGCAGGCGGCCCGTGTTGAGGGCGAACGGGTAGTCGTCGTCGGGGAGTTCGGCTGCGGGCAGCTGCGGGCGGCCGAAGAACGGCGCGCGCCCGCTCGCGGTGGGGAAAGCCAGTCGGAGGCGGGTGCCGTCCTTGCGTTCCAGGAGGGTCTGGCTGACGCCGTCGTTGAGGTAGCGGATCGGGTTGCGGTCCGAGCCGTCGGCGGCCGGTAGCGGCCACTGGGCGGGCGTGGTGCGCAGCCGCTCGTAGGTCCCGCCGCGCAGGTCCCAGCCGGTCTTCGACTACATCGGACTCCTCCGCCTCCTCCGCCTCGGCGGCCAAGCTGTCCGGGACGGTGACGGTCTTCGCCGCGGCCTTCCTCAAGGAGAGCTTCACGGCGCTGGGCGAGGAGTTCGAGCAGGCCCGCCCGAGGACGAAGGTGACCTTCAGCTTCGCCGGCCGATGTGTTCGCCTCGGCCAGCCCCAAGACGATGAGTTCGTCACCGACGCGGGGGACGCCACCGGCACGCCCGCGACCTTCGTCCGCAAATCAGCTGGAGATCGCCACGCTGCCCGGCAACCCGGACAAGATCGCCTCGCTCAAGGACCTCACCGACTCGGACCTGAAGGTCGTGCTGTGCGACCAGACGGTGCCGTGCGGCGCCGCCGCCCAGAAGGCCCTGGACGCCAGCAAGCTGAAGCTCACTCCCGTCTCCTATGAGGAGGACGTCAAGTCCGCCCTCAACAAGGTGGTGCTGAAGGAGGCCGACGCTGCCCTCGTCTACAAGACCGATGTGAAGGCCGCCGGTGACAAGGTCGAGGGCGTCGAGTTCCCCGAGTCCGCCGACGCCATCAACGGCTACCCGATCACCCTGCTCAAGGAGTCGAAGAACACCGAGGCCGCCAAGGCGTTCATCGCGCTCGTGCAGTCCGCCGAGGGATAGAAGGTCCTGACCGAGGCCGGATTCCTGAAGCCCTGACGGCCGGCCCGGCGCACGAAAGCGCCGGTGTCAGCGGCGCAGCCCCAGTGCTTCCCGGCCCGCGTAGCGGGCCGCAGTTCCCAGTTCCTCCTCGATGCGCAAGAGCTGGTTGTACTTGGCGGTGCGGTCGGCGCGGGAGAGGGAGCCGGTCTTGATCTGGCCGCAGCCGGTGGCGACGGCGAGGTCGGCGATGGTGGTGTCCTCGGTCTCGCCGGAGCGGTGGGACATGACGACGGTGTAGCCGGCGCGGTGGGCGGTGGCGACGGTGGCCAGGGTCTCGGTGAGGGTGCCGATCTGGTTGACCTTCACCAGGATCGAGTTGGCGATGCCGTCGCGGATGCCGGCGCTCAGCAGGGTCTCGTTCGTGCAGAAGACGTCGTCGCCGGTGAGCTGGCAGCGCTCGCCGAGCCGGGCGGTCAGGTCCCGCCAGCCGTCGTGGTCGTCCTCGGCCATCGGGTCCTCGATGGACGCGACGGGATAGCGGTCGACGAGCGTGGAGAGGTAGTCGGCGTGTTCGGCGGGGGTACGGCGGATGCCCTCGCCGGTGTAGTCGTAGACGCCGTCGCGGAAGAACTCCGAGGTGGCCGGGTCCATGACGAGGGTGATGTCGGTGCCGAGCTTGTAGAGACCGAGGGCCTGTTCGGCGACGAGCTGATCGCGAAGATGAAGCGCGGCGCTTATCTCATCAACACGGCCCGCGCGAAGATCGCCGACCGGGACGCCGTCGACCGGGCCCTGCGCAGCGGCCAGTTGGCCGGCTACGCCGGCGACGTCTGGTACCCGCAGCCGGCCCCCGCCGACCACCCCTGGCGCACCATGCCCCACCATGGCATGACCCCGCACATCTCCGGCTCCTCCCTCTCCGCCCAGGCCCGCTACGCGGCCGGCACCCGCGAGATCCTGGAATCCTGGCTCGCGGGACGCCCGATCCGCGACGAGTACCTGATCGTTGACGGCGGCGCCTTGGCGGGAACGGGCGCGCATTCGTACTCGGTCAACAAGTGATCCTGGGAGACCACCCTTTGTGAAGTGATGGCCTCACGCCATGTGTGACGGACAGTCTCTGGGATCTGCCGATCCCAGGGACCATGCCGCAGCCCACAGCAGAGGGAGCGGCGGCACCCGTCTCCCGGCTCTGAAATCCAGGGAAGCACGGGGCGGCGAGCACCATAATTGATCTATGGGGACTGTGACAGCGCTATACCGGTATCCGGTGAAGTCGATGCTGGGTGAGGCCGTGCTCGCCGTGGCGGTCACGGAGCGCGGGCTTTTCGGGGACCGCGTGTACGCCGTGCTCGATGAGACAGGCGCGGTGGGCAGCGCCAAGCACCCGCGGAAGTGGGGCGCGTTGCTGCGCTGCCGAAGTCGGCTGGACGACTCCGGCGTGGTGCGGGTGGTGCTGCCGGACGGGACCGCCCTGGCGGTTGAAAACTCCGATCTGGACGTGAAGTTGGCGAAGCTGCTGGGCCGTCAGGTGTTCGTCTCGGCCATCGTGCCGGAGCGCAGCAGGCTGGAGCGCGCCGTACCGGAGTACGAGGGCGGTGTTCCGGACGCTGTGCGGGAGTCGGCATCCGTCGATGCCACTGGGGAGAACATCACGTCGGGCAGCGTCGCTGCGGGGACGTTCTTCGACTTCGGGCAGGTCCATCTCATCACCACGGCGTCCCTGGCCCGAATGCGGACCGTTTATCCCGCCGGGGACTTCGACGCGCGCCGCTTCCGGCCGAACATGGTCGTGGACACTGACGGAGGGCCGGGGTTCCCGGAAGACGCCTGGCTGGGGTCACTCCTGCGGGTGGGGGAGGCCCTGTTCCGCGTTGTGGTGCCCACACCTCGCTGCGTGATACCCACCCTCGGCCATGACGAGCTGCCACCAGATCCCGGCATCATGCGTGCCGTTGCCCGGGAACACCGCATCCCGGTGTTCGACCTGGGCCGGCTTTCCTGCCTCGGCGTATACCTGGACGTTCTCGAAGCGGGGATGGTCCGAGTGGGCGACTTGATCACGTTGCAGGAGGCTGCGTGACCATACGAAGGAGCGGGCCCGTCAGCTCGCGATGAGGGGGCAAGGTGTCTGGTGTGCGATGGCCAGCCCTTACTCAGTTCGGGTTTCCTCGCCACCCCAGAAGGGATCTTCGTCTTCGACGGAGAGGGCGTTTGTGGCGCAGTCCTAGGATGTGGGCAGTGCGCGAATTCCACCGCATCGATGATTTGGCGAATTAGCCCTATAAAACCTCGAGATACTGACGAGCCCAGTGATTTGCTTCTTCCATCGCCCAGGATCAGCAACGCTTTGGTCGTCGCGACCTTGAACTGTCGTGATTTTTCCTGGGTAATGGATTCACTGACCGAGTCGAATATGAGATCTCATGGGTGTCGACGTGTTGTCGGGGAGCCATTGAGAGGTCACGGCGATCGTGACCAGAGGCCCCGACTGCGGGGATGTGAATCCTTCGATGAACTGGCTCGATGGACGCACAATAGAGCGGGTGCTTAGAAGACACCTGCTCTGGTCCTCGATCACGGAACCCAAATAGGCGCGCTTGCAGCGGTGCTCCTACCTGTTGCTGCGCTCGGGCTGATTCGCCGACAGCAGACACATTGGGTGCGCAACGGACTGGAACAATGCGGCGAAGCAAGCAAACCTAGAGCGGTCCGGAGAAGTGCGGTTGCGCCTTGCTGCTCCTGTGTGCAGTTGGATGCCGAGGTGCGGAGGCGGGGGCAACATAGCCGACGATCGCCGGTTAGCCAAACCGGCGGTTCCGCAGACCATTGAACCTGTCGCGCTGATCTCCGTGTGGCGCCTTCAAGTCGTTTTCCCTGAGGAGTTCGAAGCCGTGTATGTCGAAGTCGTGAACGAAGAGTGGCTGCTTTCCGAGGAGCAGGTTCGATCGCTGCTCAAGTCGATTCATGGGCACGTGGGTGCCAATCGCTCGGTGTACCCCTTCATGCGCACCGTGGCCGAGCAGGCTCTGCTTCCGCGTGAGGCTCAAGCCCTGTGTGTGAGCGATGTGGTGCTCTCAGGGGATGACGGCGCTAAGTTGACGGTCCGTCGAAATGGGAAGGCCAGGGAAATACCTCTCCACCCGCAGTTCGCCGAGTTCGTCCGTACGTGGATCAACGGCGCTGGTCTGCAGGAGGGCGACCTGCTCTTCCCTGGTACGCGAGGCAGGCCGCTCTCGGCGTCCGACTACAAGCAGATCTGGGAGCAGGCCCAAGAGGCCGTCCTGCCACGGGACGAGCTGTACTCGTGGCGCCTGGGGGAGCCCATCTCCATCCTCCGCGATTCCTGCCTGGTGAAGTGGTTGAGGGCGGGGATCTCACCCGTCACGGTTGCCGAGTGGGCGGACGTGACTCCGAGGTGGCTTGTGCTGCGTTACCCGCACTGCTTCCGCACCGAGGACGTTGAAATCGACTGGGACCACCTGGCCGAGGCCATGGCCCTTCCGGACTCGCTCAAGCCGTAATTCTCTGCCCCTCGTTCTGGATCACACTCTGGGTGCGGGCTCCATCAGCTCAATCGCCCCCGCCGGTGGTCCTCATCCCAACGCCACCCCGGGTGATCAGAGTCCCTCTCCTCGGAGCGCTTGCGGCACGTGGTCCCACGCGCTTGACGGGGCTGGTTGGCCCTGGCCCGCCCGGTGGTCCGCCAAGTGCCTCAGGAGCTCCCTCACGTTCACCGTCAAGGACACCCCCATGCCTGCACGCACGTCATCCGTTCGCTCCACGACACCGGACTCAGTCGGCACTACCCGTAGAGCGTTCCTGAACGTGAGCGATGCGGCCGAGTACCTCGGCCTCTCGCCCCACACCCTCTATGTCTGGCGCCATCGCCGTCAGGGACCGCCGAGCTTCCGCATGGGCCCCCGCGGTCGCGTCATGTACCGAGTGGAAGCCCTCGACGCCTGGGTCCGTGACCAAGAGCAGGCCGACTCTCGCTCCAACCTGCTCCTCAACCCTCTCGGTGCCAGTCCACAGGAGCGTTCCGCCCGTTTCACCACTGTCTGACGCCTAGCAGGCGCCGTATGACGCTGCCATTGCCCCGTTGCAAAGGAGTTCCACCTGGCCGGCTACATAGAAGACCGATGGCTGAAGAAGCGCCCGAACCCGAAAACCGGCAAATGCGACCGCACTGCCATGTACGGCAAGTGCACCCGCTACCGCGTCAAGGGCATCCCCGGCGTCAAGGACCGTTCCTTCGACGCCCTCCAGGACGCCAAGACCTGGCTAGCCCAGGCCCAGACCGACGCGCGCCGAGGCGAGTTCGTCGATCCGCGTGATGGGGCCATCTCCCTCAAGGACTACATCGCGACCCACTGGTGGCCCACCCAGAGCGGTGACCCATCCACGATCGAGCGGATCGAGCAGAGGGTACGGCGGCACATCGTTCCCCACCTGGGTGCTCAGCCGCTCAACGCCATCGGTACGGAAGTCCTGCGGCACTGGAAGAAGCGGCTGGAGAAGGACCTCGGTCCGACCTCCATCCGTCTGGTCTGGGCGACGCTCTCCAGCATCCTCCAGGCTGCCGTCGAGGATCGCCGCCTCGGACGTAACCCATGCCGGTCCAGCACGGTCGGCCCTCCGGCCGCCGGACCCGGCAGGGTCGAAGCGTGGCCGCCCGAACGGGTCCTGGCGGTACGGGAGGTCCTGCCGGACCGCTACCGGCTCCTCCTCGTGATCGGAGCGGGTCTCGGGCTCCGCCAAGGGGAGGCGCTCGGTCTCTCGACGGCCGACATCGACTTCGAGAAGGAAGTCGTGCACGTCCGGCGGCAGGTCAAGATGGTGCGGGCGAAACTGTGCTTCGCCCTTCCCAAGGGCCGCAAGGTCCGCGACGTGCCGCTGCCGGCCAGCGTCGCCCGGGCCATCCGGCAGCACATGGCGCAGTTCGCGCCGGTACCGGTCACGCTGCCGTGGGACGACCCGACTCCGGCCAAGACGCCGGTGGAAGCCAAACACCGGCGGCCGAGGACCTACAACCTCCTGGTGACAGGACGCGAGCGGAAGGCCATCAACCGGAACTACCTCAACTCCTACGTGTGGAAGCCCGCTCTGGCCACGGCGGGCGTGATCGCACCGCTGGACGAGGGCAGGGACGGTGCTCGCGTGTGGGAGCCGTCCCGGGAGCACGGCTTCCACGCCCTGCGCCACTTCTACGCCTCCGAGGAACTGGAGGCTGGCGAATCGGTCGTCTCCCTGGCACGCTGGCTGGGGCACTCCGACCCCGGGTTCACGCTGCGGAAGTACTCCCACTTCCTGCCCCGCGCTGGCGCACGAGGCAGCGCCGCCATCGACGCGATCTTCGCGTAGCTGCGGCCGTAGCCGGTAGCTAGAGCCCGTGCAGCGTGGCTCGTAGCCCGCCGCAGGCTCAAAGTCCCAGAGAAGTCCCAGAGATGCCGCCGCACCCCTCCCTGACCCGCTAAATAGCAGGTCAGAGGGGATGCGGCGGCATCGGCGTATCAAATGTCCCGGAAGATCTCGATCTGCGCGCCGATGGAGTTCAGGCGTTCGGCCAGGTCCTCGTACCCCCGGTTGATGACGTACACGTTCCGCAGGACGGACGTGCCCTCCGCCGCCATCATCGCCAGCAGGACGACCACGGCCGGGCGCAGGGCCGGTGGGCACATCATCTCGGCGGCGCGCCAGCGGGTGGGGCCCTCCACCAGGACCCGGTGCGGGTCGAGGAGCTGGAGGCGGCCGCCGAGGCGGTTGAGGTCGGTGAGGTAGATCGCGCGGTTGTCGTAGACCCAGTCGTGGATGAGGGTCTTGCCCGAGGCGACGGCCGCGATGGCCGCGAAGAACGGCACGTTGTCGATGTTCAGGCCGGGGAACGGCATCGGGTGGATCTTGTCGATCGGCGCCTCCAGCTTGGAGGGCCGCACGGTGAGGTCCACCAGCCGGGTGCGGCCGTTGTCGGCGACGTACTCGGGCGTGCGGTCGTGGTCGAGGCCCATCTCCTCCAGGACCGCCAGCTCGATCTCCAGGAACTCGATGGGGACCCGGCGCACCGTCAGCTCCGACTCGGTGACGACGGCGGCGGCCAGCAGGCTCATCGCCTCCACCGGGTCCTCGGAGGGCGAGTAGTCGACGTCGGTGTCGATGTCCGGCACACCGTGCACGGTGAGCGTGGTGGTGCCGATGCCCTCGACCCGTACGCCCAGCGCCTCCAGGAAGAAGCAGAGGTCCTGGACCATGTAGTTGGAGGAGGCGTTGCGGATGACGGTGACGCCGTTGTGCCGGGCGGCGGCCAGCAGCGCGTTCTCGGTGACCGTGTCCCCGCGCTCGGTCAGCACGATCGGCCGGTCGGGGCGTACGGCGCGGTCGACGACGGCGTGGTACTGCCCCTCCGTCGCCGCGATGTCCAGTCCGAACCGGCGCAGCGCGATCATGTGCGGCTCGATGGTCCGCGTGCCCAGGTCGCAGCCGCCGGCGTAGGGCAGCTTGAAGGAGTCCATGCGGTGCAGCAGCGGGCCGAAGAACATGATGATCGACCGGGTGCGTACGGCGGCGTCGGCGTCGATCGCCGCCATGTCCAGGTCGGCCGGCGGCACGATCTCCAGGTCGACGCCGCCGTTGATCCAGCGGGTGCGCACACCGATGGAGTTCAGCACCTCGAGCAGACGGTAGACCTCCTCGATCCGGGCCACCCGGCGCAGCACCGTGCGCCCCCGGTTGAGCAGGGAGGCGCAGAGCAGGGCGACGCAGGCGTTCTTGCTCGTCTTGACGTCGATGGCGCCGGACAGCCGGCGGCCGCCCACGACTCGCAGATGCATCGGGCCCGCGTAACCCAGCGAGACGATCTCACTGTCCAGCGCCTCACCGATTCGAGCGATCATCTCAAGGCTGATGTTCTGGTTGCCGCGCTCGATCCGATTGACGGCGCTCTGGCTGGTGTTGAGCGCCTCGGCCAGCTGTGCCTGTGTCCAGCCACGGTGCTGCCGGGCATCACGGATGAGCTTGCCGATGCGTACGAGGTAGTCGTCTGCCATGAGGCTGAGGTTATCTCAGATATGAGATGGCGCCTCTTGGGGGGTCCGTTCGGGTGACGTCCCATCAACGCCACCGTCAGCGCGCGGCCCGCGCCCTCCGCCACATCATGATCTCGGTCGGCGGGAGATGCTCGGCGAAGCGGCCGTCGGCCGCCTCCCCGAGCAGGGCGGCGCGCAGGTCCCGCTCGAAGTCCGGCAGCCGGTCGCCGAAGAGATGGGGGGCCGCGTAGGACCGGGAGAACGTCCAGGCCACGAGGTCGTCCGCGGTGCGGATCGCGACCTGTCCGGCCGGTACGACCTGGCGGCCGGCGTGCTCGAAGCCGGCCCCGGCGAAGACGAGGTCCTCCCGGCCCGGGGTGCCGTCGACGAGCAGCCCCTGCCCCGCGCGGCGGACCGGGCCCAGATACCGCCGCACCAGTTCGCCGATCAGCGCGTACGGGGGAGCGGGCAGCGGCAGCGGTTCCGTGGCCGGGGGCGGGTCGAGCTCGCTGATGTGGACGAGTGTGCCGTCCGGCTCCAGCATCCCCAGCACGGTCGCCGCGACCCGTTCGCGCTCCGTCCAGTGGAAGGACTGGGCGAACGCCACGACCCGGAACCCGCCCAGCCCGGCCGGCAGGTCCTCGGCCCGGGCGGTCACCCAGCGCGCGTTGTCCACCCCGTCCCGGGCGGCCCGGCGCGCGGCCTCGGCCAGCATGTCCTCGTCCGGGTCGAGTCCGACCGCCTCGGTGAAGAACCGCGCCAGGGGAAGGGTCACGATGCCGGGCCCGCACCCCACGTCGAGGAGCCGCCCCCGCCCGTCCAGGCCGAGGGTCGCGGCCAGCGCCTCCCCGAAGCCCGGCGCGTACGGCAGTCGCCCCCGTTCGTAGTGGACCGCGCTCCCCTGGAACAGCGTCCTGTCCCACTGCCACCCCTCGGGCATGCCGATTCCCCTCTCCGGTCTCCAGGGGGGAGCCTAGGGGTGTGACGAGCCCAGGGCATGACCATCCAGCCCCCATGTACTAGAGTTATCTCGACATCGAGATATCTGCCGAGGCGCACCGCAGCCGCATGCACCATCGGTCCGGTAGTAAGGGTTGCCTAACTTAGCCTGACCTCAGCGGATCGGCCAAGCCCGCGTGGCGGCAGGATGCGGTGGTACGCGCACATCAATGAAGGAGACCGTCGTGTCGGCGAACAGCTTCGACGCCCGCAGCACGCTGCAGGTGGGCGACGAGTCGTACGAGATCTTCCGCCTGGACAAGGTGGAGGGCTCGGCCCGACTCCCCTACAGCCTCAAGGTCCTGCTGGAGAACCTGCTCCGCACGGAGGACGGCGCGAACATCACCGCCGACCACATCCGCGCCCTCGGCGCCTGGGACTCGCAGGCCCAGCCCAGCCAGGAGATCCAGTTCACGCCGGCCCGCGTCATCATGCAGGACTTCACCGGTGTGCCCTGTGTCGTCGACCTCGCCACCATGCGTGAGGCCGTCGCGGCGCTCGGTGGCGACCCGGCGAAGATCAACCCGCTCTCCCCGGCCGAGATGGTCATCGACCACTCCGTCATCGCCGACAAGTTCGGCACCAACGACGCCTTCCAGCAGAACGTCGAGCTGGAGTACGGCCGCAACAAGGAGCGCTACCAGTTCCTGCGCTGGGGCCAGACCGCGTTCGACGACTTCAAGGTCGTCCCGCCGGGCACCGGCATCGTCCACCAGGTGAACATCGAGCACCTCGCGCGCACCGTCATGGTCCGCAACGGGCAGGCGTACCCCGACACCCTGGTCGGCACCGACTCGCACACCACCATGGTCAACGGCCTCGGTGTGCTGGGCTGGGGCGTCGGCGGCATCGAGGCCGAGGCCGCGATGCTCGGCCAGCCGGTCTCCATGCTCATCCCGCGCGTCGTCGGCTTCAAGCTCACCGGTGAGCTGCCCACCGGCACCACCGCCACCGACCTGGTGCTCACCATCACCGAGATGCTGCGCAAGCACGGCGTCGTCGGCAAGTTCGTCGAGTTCTACGGCGAGGGTGTGGCGGCCACGAGCCTCGCCAACCGCGCCACCATCGGCAACATGTCGCCCGAGTTCGGCTCCACCGCCGCGATCTTCCCGATCGACGACGAGACCCTGAACTACCTCAAGCTCACCGGCCGCTCCGCGCAGCAGGTCGCGCTCGTCGAGGCGTACGCCAAGGAGCAGGGCCTCTGGCTGGACCCGAAGGCCGAGCCGGACTTCTCCGAGAAGCTCGAGCTGGACCTGTCCACCGTCGTCCCCTCGATCGCCGGCCCGAAGCGCCCGCAGGACCGTATCGTCCTCGCGAACGCCGCCGAGCAGTTCAAGAGCGACGTCCGCAACTACGTCGCCGACGACGACGAGGCGGGCAAGGAGTCCTTCCCGGCCTCCGACTCCCCGGCCACCACCAACGGCGTCCCGACCAACCCGGTCACCGTCACCGCCCCCGACGGCTCGACGTACGAGATCGACCACGGTGCGGTGACGGTCGCGGCCATCACCTCCTGCACCAACACCTCCAACCCGTACGTCATGGTCGCCGCCGCGCTGGTGGCCAAGAAGGCCGTGGAGAAGGGCCTGACCCGCAAGCCGTGGGTCAAGACCACCCTCGCCCCGGGCTCGAAGGTCGTCACCGACTACTTCGACAAGGCCGGGCTGACCCCGTACCTCGACAAGGTCGGCTTCAACCTCGTCGGCTACGGCTGCACCACCTGCATCGGCAACTCCGGCCCGCTGCCGGAGGAGGTCTCCAAGGCCGTCAACGACCACGACCTCGCGGTCACCTCGGTCCTCTCCGGCAACCGCAACTTCGAGGGCCGGATCAACCCCGACGTCAAGATGAACTACCTGGCCTCCCCGCCGCTGGTCGTCGCGTACGCCCTCGCCGGCTCCATGAAGGTGGACATCACCCAGGACGCCCTGGGCACCGACCAGGACGGCAACCCGGTCTTCCTGAAGGACATCTGGCCCTCCGAGGCCGAGGTCAACGACGTCGTGGCCAACGCCATCGGCGAGGACATGTTCAGCAAGTCCTACTCCGACGTCTTCGCGGGCGACCTCCAGTGGCAGTCGCTGTCCGTCCCGACCGGCAACACCTTCGAGTGGGACCCCGAGTCGACGTACGTCCGCAAGCCCCCGTACTTCGAGGGCATGGGCATGGACCCGGAGCCGGTCTCCGACATCTCCGGCGCCCGCGTCCTCGCCAAGCTGGGCGACTCGGTCACCACCGACCACATCTCCCCGGCCGGCGCCATCAAGGCCGACACCCCGGCCGGCAAGTACCTCACCGAGCACGGTGTGGAGCGTCGTGACTTCAACTCCTACGGCTCGCGCCGAGGCAACCACGAGGTCATGATCCGCGGCACCTTCGCCAACATCCGCCTGCGCAACCAGATCGCGCCGGGCACCGAGGGCGGCTACACCCGCGACTTCACCCAGGCCGACGCGCCGGTCTCCTTCATCTACGACGCGTCGCAGAACTACCAGGCCGCCGGCACCCCGCTGGTCATCCTGGGCGGCAAGGAGTACGGCTCCGGCTCCTCCCGCGACTGGGCCGCCAAGGGCACCGCGCTGCTCGGCGTCAAGGCCGTCATCACCGAGTCGTACGAGCGCATCCACCGCTCGAACCTCATCGGCATGGGCGTCCTGCCGCTCCAGTTCCCGGCGGGCCAGTCCGCCGACTCGCTCGGCCTGACCGGCGAGGAGACCTTCTCCATCACCGGCGTGACCGAGCTGAACGACGGCACCACCCCGCGCACGGTGAAGGTCACCACCGACACCGGCGTCGAGTTCGACGCGGTCGTCCGCATCGACACCCCCGGCGAGGCGGACTACTACCGCAACGGCGGCATCATGCAGTACGTACTTCGCCAACTCGTCGGTTCTTGAGCTGATCGGCTCGGATACCAGAGGATCTGGTCGCTGACACGCTGCTACCGGCGGTCACACTAGAGTCTCGCACAAGCGCCCAGTCAGGCTTCGGCCTGGCGGGGCGCTTGCTGTTTCATGCTGATCGAGTAGTGGCCGGTACGTGTCCCGCCGACGCTGATCCGCCCTTTGCCCCGAGCTGCCTGGGGCAGGGCTCACCGTCACACCAGGGGCCGGAAGTTGACTGACTCCCACGGAGCGCAGAAGCTCTTGTAGTCGTCAAAGACCGAGCCTGGGCTCATCGCGTAGGTGCAGAACGGGTGGATCGTCTTCTTCGGCGAAGGTCGTCGCCCGGCGCTCTTTTCGTACGGCCCGTTGGTTTAGGGCGTATGTCAGGAAGGCGCCGAAGAGAGCGACGAACGGGACGATCAGTGCGGTCGTCTCGGCCCAGGTCCAGTCACTGTTCGCCGTTTGTGCCGCCGCGACGACCGCCACGCACCACTCTCCGGCATGCCGTGAGGAGTGTCCGCCATCAGCCACTGGCCGTCGGGCTCACCGCCGGTGAGCCGCCAGTGGTGTTCGAGGAACAAGTGTGTACGGACAATCTCGATGAGGTCCGGAAGCCCTCTGGAACTTGTCCAGCAATGCTCCTCCGGGTCCAGCGGATACCAGAGGCAGAGGGCGTCGTCGAACGAGTGGCGGTGCTTCGACGGGGCTCCGGGTTGGGCGTGGACGCGCGGAAAGTCCTCCGGCTCCTGGCCGTAGGCGGAGTAAGGCGGGTTCGCGCAGAAGCGGATATGAACGTCGATGGGGTCGGGTTCGCCTACGACGTCGAGCCCGGTGAGTTCGTACGTCAGTGAGCCGCGGTGGTACGTGTGACGGAGTGCGTCACCGAAGTGCCGTCGGGCGTCTCGTGCGAGTGGGGCCCACCAGGCGGGCTGTGCCCCGTACCAGGCCGGCATGGGGTCAGTCCCTCCAAGCCCGGGTCCGGGTCGGCGGGAACGCAGGTGCGCTTGCCTCGTTCGTCGAGTCCACGCCTGGGTGGGACTGGGTGCCCCCGGTCGGTGGGACCTGCGCCTACCCGTGGCTGACGGCGACGGAGGCGCGGGCGTTCTCCGAGTGGCTGGTCGACCAGCACGGTGTGCTGCTGGCTCCTGACGTGATGTTCGAGCACACCGGACAGCACCTGCGGTTCGGCATGGGCAGGACGCTGTTCCCCGAGGGGATGGCCACGCTCGCCCAAGCCTGGCCGGAGTGGCTGCGCGTAACCTCCTGAACGTGGTGCGCCTTGGGGCGTCTCAAGGCCCGGGCGGCCAGCCATTGAGCGGCGGACTGGCCAGCCATAAATCGCTACGACCGCCCATCCGCCCGCCGACCGGCGCCCCCGCGCCGGGTGGCGTCAGCGCGGCGGGATCAGCCGTCGCTGTGGTTCGGTGAGCGGCTGGGGCTGATGCCGGGAGACCTTGGCGAGCAGGCGCGCGAGGATGATCTCCTCGTCGGGGGTCAGGTGCTCCAGCCAGTTCTTCTCGCGGTTCGTGGTCCACCAGTGCAGAAACTCGTCGATGACGGTCTCGCCCTGCTCGGTGAGGGCGACGACGAGCATGCGTCCGTCGTCGGGCTGGGGGGTTCGGGTGAGGAGGCCGGCCCGTTCCAGGGTGTGCAGTGCCGACGTGACACTCGCGGTGGAGATGCTCAGCAGGTCGGCGAGTCTGCGCGGGGACATCGGACCGTCGTACTTGAGCGTGGTCATCAGCCGGAAGCCGGCGAAGGTCAGCCCGGCCGGGCGGGCGAAGTTTGTTTCGATGTCGCGTTCGATCTTCTTGGCGACCCGGACCAGGTTGTAGCCCACCGACGCGGACGCCAGGTGCGGGTCGGCGTCGGGCAGGTCGAAGCCGGAGGCGGCGGTCAGGCGTTCGTCATGGCGCCGCGCGGCCGGATCTTGTGTCACGAACACCACTCTGCCTTCGTCTCCGGCTCCTCACAAGTGACCCAGGATTCATCTCCTGCCCCCCACTGTCTTGACATATCGGTTTCGGGAGCCTTCTACTGCACCCAAGTCGCTAGAATTCTAGCTATCTCTGCGGAGGGTATCCATGACAACGCCGTCCACGTCCTCCCCGAGCCGCGAGGGTATGCGGTTCCCGGACCAGCTGATGTACTCGGGCTGGGAGACCCCCTCGCGCGTCGAGGCCGACCTGTTCGAGATCGAGGCCGACGGGGAGATCCCCCGCGACCTGCGCGGCCGCTACTACCAGATCGCTCCCGACCCCGCCTTTCCCAACCGCACCGGCAACGACATCCCCTTCAACGGCGACGGCATGCTGCGCATGTTCACCTTCGCCGACGGCCACGTCGACTACCGCAGCCGCTACGTGCAGACCGAGAAGCTGAAGCTGGAACGCGCCGCCCGCCGCTCGCTGTTCGGCGCCTACCGCAACCCCTACACCGACCACTACACCGTGGCCGGCTCCAGCCGCGGGGCGGCGAACACCAACGTCGTCTTCCATGCCGGGAAGCTCCTGGTCCTGAAGGAGGACGCCCGCGCCGTGCGGGTCGACACCGACTCCCTGGAGACCTACGGGGAATGGGACTTCGACGGGGCGGTCACCAGCCCGACCTTCACCGCCCATCCCCGCGTCGACCCCGCGACCGGTGAGATGTTCGCCTTCGGGTATGAGGCGAAGGGCCTGGCCAGCCGGGACATCGCGTACTACGTCCTCGACGCCCACGGCAGGGTCCTGCACGAGGTGTGGTTCCAGGCCCCGTACACCAGCCTGATCCACGACTTCGTGGTCACCCAGGACTACGTGGTCTTCCCGGTCCAGCCCACCACCACCGACCTCGACCGGCTCAAGGCGGGCGGACCGCACTGGCTGTGGGACCCGGCCAAGGAGACCTGCCTCGGCGTGATGCCCCGCTACGGCACCGCTGACCAGATCCGCTGGTACCGCGGCCCGGCCCGGTTCGCCTACCACTACTTCAACGCCTACAACGAAGGCACCACGATCCATGTCGACGGCTGTGTCGCAGAGGCTCAGCCGGCCCCGTTCCTGTACCCCGACACGCTCGGCAAACCCCAGGACATCACCAAGTCCGTGCCGAGGATCACCCGCTGGACGCTCGACTACGCGGCCGGCGACGGCAAGGGCTTCGAAGAACGCGTACTGCAGCCGGAACTCGCCGAATTCCCCCTCATCGACGACCGGGTCGAGACCGGCCGGCACCGCGTCGGGTTCACCGCCGCCCGCGTTCTCGGCACCGAGCACGACGGCGGCGACCCCATCCTGCGGGGGCTGAACTCGATTCTCCGTTACGACTTCGACAAGCAGCAGGCCACCGGACAGTACGTCCTGCCCGCCCACTTCACCTTCCAGGAGCCGGTGTTCGTGCCCCGCGGCGACGACGCCCCGGAGGGCGACGGCTATCTCCTGGCCCTGGCCAACAACTGGACCACGATGCTGAACGACCTGCTCATCCTCGACACCGCCGATCTGGCCGCCGGTCCTCTCGCCACCCTCCACCTCCCCCTCCGCCTGCGCAGCGGCATCCACGGGACCTGGGTCCCCGAGCACCTCGTCCAGGCCGGCTGACATCCAGGAAGGCACCACCATGAGCTGGTTGAACGAACCCGTCTGGCAGTCCCGGATCCACATCGGCGGCTGGACATCCGGCACCGGCGGCGACTACGCCGTCACCGAACCCGCCACCGGCAAGGAACTCACCCGCCTCGGACAGGCCACCCCCGCCGATGTGGCCGCCGCGACCACCCGGGCGACCAAGGCGCAGAAGGAATGGGCGGCCCTGCCCTACGACCAGCGCGCAGCCGTCCTGCGCAGGGCCGGAGACCTGTGGCAGGAACGCGCGGCGGAGATCCAGGACTGGATCATCCGCGAATCCGGCTCCATCCGGGCCAAGGCCGCCCTGGAGACCGCCACCGCGGCCCAGGAGTGCTACGAGGCCGCGGCCCTGGCCTCACACCCGCCCGGCGAGGTGCTGCGCAGCTCCCAGCCGCGCGTCAGCCTGACCCGCCGTGTCCCGGCCGGGATCGTGGGCGTGATCTCTCCCTTCAACTTCCCCCTCATCCTCTCGATCCGGTCGGTCGCCCCGGCGCTGGCCCTGGGCAACGCCGTCGTCCTCAAGCCGGACCCGAGGACAGCCGTGTGCGGGGGAGTGACACTGGCCCGCGTCTTCGAAGAGGCCGGGCTGCCCGAAGGGGTGCTGTCCGTGCTGCCGGGCGGCGCCGACGTCGGCGAGGCACTGGTGACGGACCCGCTGGTACGGGTGATCTCCTTCACGGGTTCCACCCGCGCCGGGCGCGTCGTCGGCCGGCTCGCCGGCGAGCACCTCAAGCGCGCCCACCTGGAGCTCGGCGGCAACTCGGCGCTCATCGTCACCGCCGACGTCGACCTGGACAGGGCCGTCTCCGCCGGGGCCTTCGGATCCTTCATGCACCAGGGCCAGATCTGTATGACCACCGGCCGTCACCTCGTCGACGCGGCCATCGCCGCCGACTACACCGCGGCCCTCGCCGAGCACGCCGCCCGTCTGCCCGTCGGCGACCCCGCCGGCGCCGAGGTCGCCCTCGGCCCGGTCATCGACGCCCGGCAGCGGGACGGCATCCATCGCATGGTCACCGAGTCCGTCAGCGCCGGTGCGCGGCTGGCCGCGGGCGGCACGTACGAGGAACTGTTCTACCGCCCCACCGTCCTCGCCGACACACCGCCGACCGCACCCGCCTACGCCGAGGAGGTCTTCGGCCCGGTCGCCCCCGTCACCGCGTACGAGGACTTCGACCAAGCCGTAGCCCTCGCGAGCGCCACCCCTTACGGACTCAAGCTCGGCATCCTCACCGGCGACGGGCTGAGGGCCCTGGAACTCGCCGAGAAACTCCCGGTCGGCGCCGTCCACATCAACGATCAGACCGTCTCCGACGAAGCCGTAGCACCCTTCGGCGGCCTGGGCGCCTCCGGAACCGGAGCCCGCTTCGGCGGCATCCAGGGCAACCTGGAGGCGTTCACCGAAGTCCAGTGGGTCACCGCCCAGAGCGAGATCCCTGCCTACCCCTTCTGATCCCCGCCTGGCGTGCTGCCTCCGGACAGGCGTTCCACTGCCACACGGTAGTGGCGGTCGGGCACTGGGTTCACCGTGGCATTGCAGACCCGCCATCTTGAAGGAGCTGGTCACGGGGCTGGCGTGAGTCGTTGATCGTGTGCTCGTGCGGGTCGCGGCAGTTGTCAAAGTTCAAGATCGTCTGCCAACTCGGTTGTCACTGAGCAACGTCCTTCTGATGAAGACAACGGTCATGTCCACGATCCGGCGCGCTCCGACTACGTCCTGACCAAGCGGTCGCGACCGGGCCCGGCATTGAGCAGTTGACAGCAGGCCGGTGCTGAAGCGGGCCGTCGTCATGGCCGACAGGCCGCCGAAGGGGGCCACGGTCTCGTCGGAGACGGTGGTCCTCGACCGGGATGTGGTTTTCCGCCGTGCTGGGCTTCGGGGCGGTCGGGGAGCACGCGCCCAGGCAGGGAGCGCGACAGAACGGGGCCGACGATGAGCTCACCGATCAGAGCAGGGTCCACGTCCGGGCGGATCTCGCCACGACGCTGGGCCGCGGCGGAATCCTGGAGCAGTTCTTGAGGGAACCCGTGCGCCGGTGAGGGACTGGTGGCCGTCCAGATGCCGGACGGGAGCGTGAACAGCGGCCTTGTCGATGCCACGCCGTTCGGAGTGCTCGCTGCCGTGCTGTGAGGAGGGAGGACGCCGTCTGCCGTCCTCCCTGCCATGGACAGTCCGGTGTTGGCTGTCAGTTGCCGAACAGCTGCAGGGCGCTGAGCCAGATTGCCCACGGGTTCACACGCTCGGGGTAGCGCTGCTTCATCGCGTTGAAGAATTCCGCGGGGTTCGTGGACTGCTCCAGGACGACGGCGCCGGCGTCGAGATAGCGCCGCGTTTCGTCGATGTCCGATGCGGGATTTCCGCGTTGGGTGTCCTTGTGACCGGCGACCACGAACCGTGGCTGCAGGGCGGCGACCTTGTCGAGGGCCTGGTGCCACGCGTCCAGGCCGCCGTCTCGGCCTTCTCCGAGGTACTGGTGGAAGTTGTTGTAGACGACATCACCGGCTATGACCAGGTCCAGTGAGGGCACGTGCAGCACGCTGGTGTCGTCGGTGTCGGAGTGGCCGACCTCGTGCGCGACGAGCTCGTGCCCGTCGAGGAGCAGCCCGCCGGCGGGGAACACGGAACCCTGGACGGTCAACGGAGGCTCCGGAAGGGCGTCGCCGAAGATGTCCCTGTACACGCCGGCCAGCACTCCGCCAGGTGTCTGGCGGGCGATGCCCGTGAGCACCGCGTCGCTCGCGACAACCGTGACGTCGGGGAACCGGCGGAGCAGGTAATTCGTGGTCGCGAAGTGGTCGAAGTGCGCGTGGGTCACATAGATGTAGCGCAGAGCCACATCGTGGCTCTCCACCCATTTGATGAGCCTGTCGGCCTGCCCGCGTGTGACCGGCGGGTCGGTCAGCAGCGCCTCGGTCTTCCCGTAGATGAGCGTGTGGGACATCGATGACCACAGCGACGGCCCGTCGTCCGGCCGTGGCGGAGCCGCGACCGTGACCGGCTCCATGTCCGAGACGAAGACCTCATAGTGAAGATCGGTGCTGCTCATCGGATTTCCGCCCGTCCGCCGGCCGCCGCGAGGCTCTCCCGCCGCGGGAAACGCTTGCCGAAATGCTTGCCGTACTCGGTGCCGGCGAAGTGCATCGCGGCCCAGTCCTCGACCACACCGCTCGCTGCGGATGCGGGCGCATCGACCGTCCGCCGTAGGCCGGGGTTCTCTCTGTCCGGATAGGTGATCACAATCGGTCCTTTCCAACGTCGTGACATAAGCGTATGGCTGACACTTATGTCAGCGCAAGGCTGGGATCACCCTGTCTCCGCAAAGACGGCGCCGGGGTGGCGCATGCAAAACGTGTACACTTCTGTCATGGAGAAGCGTGGACAGGGTGACCCTGACATCGGTGCCGCGCCGGTGGGCAGCGACGGCAACGACCGGTTCGGCGTCGCGGTGGCGCCTGGTGAGCTGCGGATCGTTCAGGATCTGCTGAACACGGCTTCCATCGGGAGGGCCGGTGGCGATGTTCCGGACCTCCTGGACGCGCCGGATAGCGCGGCGCGGTGGCTGGGCGCCTACGGGATCACGGGCGACAGCCCGGGCGTGAGCGATCTCCGGACGCTGCGTGACGCGATACGGCGGTCGTTGGTCGAGCGCGACCACGGACCGGATCGCGACGCCGGCGCCAGGCCGGCAGCCGTCGAATCAGTCGCCCGCGTTCGACTCGAAGCCGACGGGACCGTGAGATTCGTGCCGGGCTCGGTAGGTATTCCCGCGCTCGGCCAACGGGTACTCCTGGCGATCTACGACGCCCAGCTCGCTGGAACGTGGCGCCGCTTGAAGCTGTGCCGTAATCCGCTGTGCGCGGTGGCCTTCTGGGACAGCTCCCGCAACACCAGCGGTGTGTGGCACGACGTGCGCACCTGCGGCAACGTCGCCAACCTGCGGAAATCGCGTGCGCGGCGGGGGCGACCGGGCCAGAACCTCCCGACAAGTTGACCGGACCAAAGCGGGTGGGTGGGACAGGTTCCGGGCGGCGGGCGAGGGGATCGGGGTGCGTGGTCAGCCGGTTGTGCTCGGCGGGGGCCTCCGTACCGTGCCGCCGTCATCGCGGCGGTGACGTCCAGCGGGGGACGTCGGTGGGGGAGAGGTCGGGGCGGGCGTGCGCGGTGGAGCCACCGGCCCGAGGCATCGGCTGGTAGGACACCGGCGCCAACAGCACGTCGGCAGCGCCGGCGTTCCGCGCGTCCTCAGCCGCCTGGAACACCTGGCGGGAACGCAGCGCCCCGATACCGACGATGACGGGCACCCCGTCGGCGTGCTCGACTGCGATGCGGGCGACACGGGCGCTCGCAACGCGTACGCAGCCCCGGTGCATGAGCCGCCGGAGCGGGTCCGCCGTTGCTGTCGTGGCGGACCCGCTCGCGGGACTCGTATGTCGAGTGGGTCAGAAGGCGCCGGGGTAGCGGCCGAGGGTGCCCTGCGGGTCGCCGGGGTCCGCGCCCTTGACCTGGCCGACGTAGAGCTCGACCTGGGATCGGAAGCGTTCGACGGCGTCGCGGTCCGCCATGAACCTCGCAAAAGCCTTCGGATTGGTGTTCTTGTACGACGCCAGCGGCTCGAGTCCGGCCGGGGGCGCGACGTCCTTGCGGACGGACCAGGTCCACGTTGCGATGGCGTGCTCCTGGGTGGACTCGGAGTTCAGCCAGCTCAGGAACAACTTGGCGCCGGCCTTGTGCGGGGCGTTCTTGAAGATGGCGCCGCGCTGGACCCAGGAGTTGAAGCGCTCGGAGTCCGAGAAGACCTGGGTACCGTTCGGGCGGGCGTCGCCGCCGACGGCGATGGAGGCGAGGTAGTCGCCGCTCGCCACGCCGGCCGCGGAGCCGGGAACACCGCGTATCAGCTTGGGGTTCTGCTCGACCAGCTTGGCCAGGTAGTCCCAGCCGTACTCGTCGATGATCTGCTTGTAGCCGAACAGTACGGCGTCGTCGTCGTTCGGGTAGGTCAGGATCAGCTTGTTCTTGTATGCGGGCTTGAGCAGGTCGGTGCCCTTGAAGTTACCAGGCTTCGCCGGGAGTTGCCTGGTGTTGACGATGTAGGAGAAGGCGCCGTAGAAGACGCCGGTGTAATAGCCGTCCTTGTCCTTGGCGTTGGGGAAGACCTTGTCCCACCCGACCGGCTTGTACTTCAGCAGGTCGCCCTGCTTCTTCCAGCGGTCGAAGTCCTGGGTGGTCTGGAGGATGGCCGCGTCGGCGACGAGGTGGCCGGTGGCGAGCTGGTTGTCGATGCGGGCGTCGTGGTACTTGCTCAGGTCGGTGACCAGGTTGAGCTTCATGTCCGGGAACCGCTGCTGGAACGTGGCGGCCAGCGCATCCCACTGGCCGGGCATGTCGCCGCCCATGTAGACGGTGACCTTGCCGCCCTCAGCCTTGGCCTGCCGGTAGAGGGCGTTCAGCTGGTCTTGTTCACTCGTGAACGGGTGCCGGTGGGCGGCGGTGTCGGCCATGGCGGTCGTGGAAACGGTGGTGAGGGTCAGGGCGGTGGCGAGGGCCGCGCCGATCAGCTTGGTTTTTTGCTTCATGGCGATGTGGTGTCTCTCAAGAGGGAGCAACGTTTGAGATTTCAAACGTTGCGTTGCGACGCACGTTACGCCGGATCGTTTGAACATTCAAACGATGTCGGCCTGGAGTGTGACCATGCCCACGACGCCCCGCTGGCTCGCCCCCGAGGAACGACGAGCCTGGCTCGCCTATATCGATTTCTCCACCCTGCTGTCCGACCATCTGAACCGCCAACTACGCAGGGAAGCGGGCGTGACGCATGCCGACTACACCCTGCTCGCCCACTTGTCCTCCGTCCCGGACCAGACCCTGACCATGTCCGAACTGGCCGAGCGGGTGAGGATCACTCGCAGCCGGCTCACCCACGCCGTGACCCGCCTCCAGCAATCCGGTTACGTGGACCGTCGCGACGACCACATCAACCGACGCAACCAGCTCGCCCTGCTCACCCCACAGGGGCGCGAGCTACTGGAGCGTGCGGCTCCCGGCCATGTCGAGGCCGTACGCCGCGCCGTCTTCGATGCGCTGACCCCGGAGCAGGTACGCCAGTTCGCGGAGATCGGCGAGGTGATCAACACCGCACTGCAGGGTGCGGACGCCACCGAGGACGACCAGGAGCCGCCGCCCTGGCGCCGGCGGTAGGGCCGGCGCGAACGCCGCCTCCTCGTGAGGTGATCCGCCGTCCCGTGAAAACGAAGCCGAGCGGCAGGGCGGGGTTTCGCAGCGTGCCCAGGGCGTCTGCCGATGGTGAGAGCCAGGGCCAAGGTCTCCGACGGGTTCGGCCGCACGATCCGACAGGTGATCACGGACATCCCGTCCGGAATGCAGGCCGAACCCGAACAAGGCCGCGCCGAACAGCACCACGGGCCGCACTGCCCATGGCGGGAGCCGCCGCAGGCTGGTGGCGGGGCTGTTCGTCCGGGTAGTCCAGTCAGGCGTCGACGGCCTCGAGGAGCACGGACGACGACGACAACTGCCGTGCGCCCCCCCACGAGCGAAGGCGACGTTCGTACGGTCGTCCTGTTCGGGTGCGCCGAAGATCAGTCCGCCTCCGTGAATCCAGCGCAGCGCCGGAGCCGCTGGCATCTCAGCTGTGCCGTTCGGTATCCATCAGCGCGAGGGCGTTGCGGATGCCCTGTTCGAGGAGGTCGTCGGCGAGTTGCCGGTCGGTCAGGGCGCGGGAGAGTTGCAGGGTGCCGGCCATGATGCCGAGGAGGCTGAGTGCCTTCAGGCGTGCCGAGGGCGGGTCGTGGGGTGCCAGGCGGGCGGCGAAGCCGTCGATGAGGACCAGTGCGCCGTCGGTGTAGGCCTGCCTGGTGGTATCCGTGGAGCGTGCGATCTCTTCGAGCAGGGCGGCGTTGGGGCAGCCGGCCTCGATGTCGTCACGCTGCTCGGTCGAGAAGTACCAGCGAATGATCTGCTCGAGGCCGGCGCGGCCGGGTGCCGCCTGCGCGATGATGTTCTCGTGCTGGGCGCGCATCTGGTCGGCGACCGCGGTGGCGACCGTCCTTGGACATGAAGTAGGCGTAGAAGGCGCCGTTGGTCAGACCCACGTCCTTCATGAGGGTCGCGATGCCGGAGCCGTCAATGCCGTCCTGCTTGAGCCGGCGTCCCGCCGTCGTGATGATCCGCCGCCGTGTGTGGTGTTTGTGTTCTTTCGGGTACCGCACTGTGTTCCTCTGTTGCAGCCGGGGCGGGTGCCGCGGCTGCCATCCTGGTCGGGTCAGTGGGGCGCGTCGGCAAGGAGCGTGGGGTGTTGATCCTGGCGGTCTGCGGTAAGAACTGGCCGACCGGATCCCTGCTCGCGCCTATCAGCTGGGAGGGGAACTTCCTCTCGGGCACCTTGCACTTGCCCGCGCAGGTGGCCTTGCCTTTGACACCGCTGCCCCTGGCCGTGCCCGAGTGGACAGCTTCAGCAGCTTCACCTGGTACGCCCACGTCTTGATGTCGCGATTGCTGTAGGCGTAGGCGACGTGAGGCCAGACGGCTCACGACCGCCCCCGTGCGGGGATTGGTCACCGTCACATCAGCGGGGAAGACCCTGCAGGCCTTGAACCGGTTGACGTGTCACTTGCCGTCCGCGCCGTGGTCGTCGCACCAACTCGGGGTCGGCCAGGCGCTACCGGAGTCGGCACGTCTGAGTCGGGAGGCGTGCGTCGGTCGCTGCGGCGTGCGGTGGCGGGTCCCTGCCAGCGCACGGCGCGTTCGCTGTCCAGGCCGAGCTGGTCCATGACCCGGGCGACCAGGTGGTCCACGATGTCGTCCACGGACGCGGGCTTGTTGTAGAAGGCCGGCATGGGCGGCAGGATCGTCACCCCCATCCGGGAGAGAGCCAGCATGTTCTCCAGGTGGATGGTCGACAGCGGGGTCTCCCGTACGCCGAGCACCAAGGGACGCCGTTCTTTGAGGATGACGTCCGCGGCCCGCGAGACAAGGTCGCTGCCGTAGCCGGCCCGTATGGCGGCGAGCGTCTTGGCGCTGCACGGCAAGATCACCATGCCGTCGGTGCGGAACGAGCCGCTGGATATGGAGGCCGCCTGGTCATCCGGGCCGTGGACGACATCGGCCAGGTCGGCGACCTGCCGCGCCGACCAGCCGGTCTCCAGCTCAATGGTCGCCCGCGCCCAGCGGCTCGTCACCAGGTGTGTCTCCACGTCCGGTTGGCCGGCGAGCTCCTCCAGCAACCGAATGCCCAGGATGGCCCCCGTGGCACCCGTCATTCCCACGATCAATCGCATCGCAACTGCCCTTTCGTATGCGCAAGCCGGGCCGCGTCCTGTGCGGCCGGCACCGCCCGTTCAGGACGTGGCCCGGCGGATCCGGCGGTCTCAGTGCTGGTGCCTGGCCAGAACCTTGGCGCGCACCGTGGAGGGGTAGGCGTGCGCGAAGTCGCTCAGTGCCTCGCGTTCGTCCGGGGCGGGGAGCAGGGCATCGTGTACGACCTTGGTGGCGCGGCCTGCGCGGCGCTCTTCCTTGGTGTAGCAGGTGAGCAGCGAAAGAATGGGGCCGTCCTCGAAGCGCACCGTGCGGTCAACGGGGTGGACCCGGGTGCCCAGCGCCCACATCAGCTCGGCATCGTTCGCGGGATCGACGTCGTCGTCGAGCAGGAACACCTGCGGCAGGGCTGCCCCGTACTTGGTGGAGTGGATCGCCTCGCCGACCCGGCGGGCGAACTCCTCGGAGGTGACGCCGGGCAGGTGGTCGCGCCAGTCGCCGGGGACGGACACGACCAGCCAGTGGCTGGCGCTGCTCAGGGAGGACCAGGCGGTGGTGACGGGCAGTCCGGCCGCGCGGATCACGTCCAGGGTGCCGGCGGCCACGCCGAGCCCGGTGACGGTGTGGAAATCGTCGGTCGGCTTTCCTTCCGCGACCAGCGGCCAGATGGGGTCGTCGCGGTAGGTGATCGCCTCGACGCTGTAGACCGGCTGGAGGCTCGTCCCGGACGGGATATAGCCCGCGAACTCGCCGAAGGGTCCCTCGACGCCGGTGCGTTCGACGGAGAGGTGGCCCTCGATGACGATCTCGGCGCTCGCGGGGACCAGCAGGTCCGACAACTCGGCCTTGACGACGGCGAGCGGCTCGCCGATCAGCGCGCCGATGTAGTCCGCCTCGGCGACGCCGTCGCCGATCGGGATGCCGCCGACGTACGGGATGGCCGGGTCACCGCCCTGGACCAGCGCATACGGCATGGGCTGGCCGAGGTCGGCCCACTGCTGCCAGATCTGGGCGATGTGCTGCGGGTGAATCACCAGCCCGGTCATGTGCTTGCCGTCGACCATCATGATCCGGGCGATGGACCAGTTGGTCCAGGACCCGTCCGGAGTCTGGGCGATGATCACGCCGTACGTGTTGACGTAGCGATCGCCGTCGCCCTCGTGCACGAACGGCACCGGGAAGCGGTTGAGGTCCGCGTCATCGCCGAGCAGGACGTTCTGCTTGACCGCGGCGTCGCCTCGGCTGACCGTCTTCGGCGGGATGCCGGGGCGGTGCTGGGTGGCGGCCAGGTGGTCGATGATCTGCGGGCCGGTGGCCTCGGGCGGCAGTCCGATGCTCAGCGCGACGCGGGCGAAGGGCTTGCCGGGGGCGGCACTGAGCGCGGCGGGTGCGCCCAGGAGGCGGAAGCCGTCGGCAACGCCGGTCACCTTCTCGAACAGCGGGGCGGGCAGGCGGTGCTCGGTGCTGTAACGGGTGTGCGCGGCCGCCTCCAGATTCCAGTCGACCTCGGTTTCGATCCGGTCGAGGTCCCCCAGGGCTTCCAGTGCCTTGATGTGTTCACGCAGGTCCGAGGGATGGCTCATCCCGTCCTCCTCGAGAGAATGTCAGCACACGGAATATCTGTGTACTGATAATCCTCCCACAAGGCTCACCCGACGCTGGTGGCGGGGAGGTGTGAGCTGTGTGACAGGATCTTCATCCCGCGACCGAAGGGAGTCCGCAGGCCATGCGACCCGAACAGCTCATCGACCAGCCGATGCACCTGCTGCGTCGCGCGCTTCAGCGGGTCAACGCGGTCTGGCAGGCGGAGGTGCCCGAGCTGACCGCCCCCCAGTACGCGACTCTCGCCACGCTCGCGGAGCGTCCCGGGATCGACCAGTCCGCCCTCTGTCTGGCCACTGCCATCGACCGGTCCACCATGACCACCCTGCTGGACCGGCTCTCCTCGCGAGGCTGGGTCAACCGCGAACCCGACCCACTCAACCGCAGGCGTCACATCGTCCACATCACGGAGGAAGGGCACGCGCTGCTGCGCGAGGTGGAACCGGCAGTCGCGCGCGTGAACCAATGGACCGTCGATCAACTCGGCGAAGAGCGGACCGGCACGCTACTCCCGCTGCTGAGCGATCTGGCCGGCGTCGAGCTGGACGGTTGAGCGGTCTGACGGTGCGCGCTCCGGATCAACCCTCAGCCCGCTCTCGGCCCGCGCTGCCGTCGCCAGCGGCCTCAACCCTGTTCATCACCACAACGGCCGCACCGAGGGCGTCAACACGCGAACCAAGCGGATCATGAGGCAGATGCCCGGCCGAGCCGGGTTCCCACTGCTCCGCCACCGCCTCTGCTCCGGTGGGACCTGAATCCCGCCGGAATCCGCCAAGAGCCGCTGCTCGCAACCCAACGGCGGGACGCAGGACCGAAGAACTCCCCGAGACCGAGCGGCGGCCGCCCGCGTACTCCGGCCACCCGACGAGGCGCCGGAGCGAGCCGGCCGGGCTCAGCCGCCCGTCGACTCCCGGATCACCGCGGAGAAGTGGCTGATGAACTCCTGGTGGTAAGCCCCGGGCTCGGTCTGCTCGATCCGCCCGGCCGGCAGGTCGACCGCTCACCGCGCCACATGCCGTAGTCCGAATCGATGGCGGACAGCGAGGGGATGCGGACCTCGACGTTGTCGAAGCCGATCACTTCGACCTGCTCCGGCACCCGTACCCCGACGTCGGCCAGACCGGACCCCCTTCGCCATTACACCTCAGCCCTGCGTCAGCCCTGCCTCGCGGGTGCGAGGCTGTAGCGGGCCGCGCCGTGGCCGGGGAGGTCGGCCGGCACGCATTGGCCGTCGTGAGTCGTGTCGTTGCGGCTCCACAGTTCCCGGACGCGGCCGTCGCTCCGGGCACCGATGCCCCCTCGCCACCTGCAGAACCAGACAAAGTATCTCCAGCCTCCCCGTTTCACTCGGGGATGGCTGACTCTGGGGCGGAAATATGGACGCTGGTGATCATGCGGGAGCTGACGATGGGCAACCGCCGCTTCGACACGTTGCAGGTCCAGACCCTGGCTTCGCCGCAGATGCTGACCAACCGCCTCAAGCGGCTGGAGGCCGACGGCATGATCGAGCGCCGTGCCTACAGCGTGAAACCCCGCCGCTACGAGTACCACCTGGCCGCCAAGGGCGAGGCCTTCGCCTCGGTGCTGCTCGCCCTGCGAGCATGGGGCGAGACGTGGTGCAAGGAGCCCGGGGAAGGGATTGCCGTCCATCAGATCCACACAGCATGCGGTCGCGAGGTGGGCCTGAGCGGGACCGTGTGTGAAGGGTGCGGCGAGCCCTTCACCGTGGACGAAGTGAGAGGTGAACTCAGCGCGGCCTTCGCACGGGAACGCGAGGACAGGAGCACCGCCGCCAGACAGGATGCCGAGACCCGCCGAACCTAACCAGCATGTTTCACTTGCTGCCGTGTCCGGATCCTGATCGAAAACACGAAAGTGCCTTCTGAGCTGGGATTCGGTTCCTACGAGTTCTGCACCCGCCTCCTCGGGGAGACCGGCGTCATGTTCACCCCCGGCGCCGCCTTCGACATCGAGCACACCATCCGCATCGGCTTCGCCGACGACACCGAGACCCTGTGCACCGGCCTGGACCTGGTCGGCCAGTTTCTCCGACCGCTTCGCCCAGGACTGACTCACCGGCAAGAGCGCTGGGGGAACCCAGGTGCCCCGCCTTATGTGGGGTCGGAGCGGAGAGTGACCGTGCGAAGGAGAGCGTTCCGGCAGGCCTGGATGGCAGGGTGCTGGCTGCGGCCGCGGCGTACCACGGCGAAGATGCGGCGTGTGCGTTGCCCGCGGGGGAGCTGGCGCAGGGTGACGGTCGGGGGCTGTCCGCTCCAGACGAGGCCGGGCAGGAAAGCCGCGGCGTGTTTCTGCTCGACGAGGCGCTGATGGAGCAGGAGGTCGGTGGTCTCGAACCGTACGTCGGGTTCGAAGCCGGCGTTGCGGCACAGAGTCATGGCCCAGTGCCGGGCGGCTGTGCCTTCGGGTTCCATCACCCAGGGGTGGTCGGCGAGTGAGCGGAGCGCCGCCGTCGGGCCGTCGGCGTCCCTTGCGTCGGCCGGCTGCGGCATGGCGAGGTGCAGGGGGTCGTCGAGCAGGACTTGCTGTTCGAGTTCGGCGGGCCGCGAGTGGGGATTGCCCGGGTATTCCTCGGCGAGGACGAGGTCGAAGTCGCGTGCTTGCAGGGCAGGCAGGGACTGCTCCGGCTCCATGTGCGTGACGTGGACGCGCAGACGGGGGTGCTGGTCACGCAGCAGGCCGAGCGCGGTCGGGACGAGGGCCAGGGCGGCCGTCTGGAACGAGGCGACGCGCAGGGTGCCGGTCACGTCGGTCAGGGAGGCGGCGATGTCCGCTTCCGCGCGCTCCAGGCGTTCGAGGACCGCTTCGGTATGGGAGACGAGGATCTCGGCCTGCGCGGTCAGCCGCACCCGCCGTCCGACCGGCTCGAGGAGCGGGACGCCGACTTCGGCCTCTAGTTGGGAGAGCTGCTGAGAGACGGAGGAGGGGGCGTAGGAGAGGGCGGTGGCCACGGCTGCCAGGGTGCCGCGGTGCTTGAGTTCTCGGAGCAGACGCAGCCGATGCAGATCGAACATGGGCGGCTCGCTCTCCTCGCCCTCGTGGGCCGATGGCTGAATGGTCGGCCTGGCCGATGAGTATAGGTCGTAAACATTCGCTGGACCGATAGCAAGGGAGCGTCGGACCCTGATCGTATGTCCGACGACGCTTCCTCCTTCCATACGCTGCCGTGGTTCGTGCGTCCCGATGCCCGTGCCTGGCGGTGTGAACCCGCGCCCGCAGAAGTACGGGTCTTCCACTCTTCGCTACCCGACTACGCGCCCACCCCACTGACCGAACTCCCTTCGACTGCAACGGAATGGGGCGTCGGCCGGGTCTTCGTCAAGGACGAGTCGTGGCGTCTGGGGCTGCCCGCGTTCAAGGCGCTCGGTGCGTCCTGGGCGGTCCACCGCACCCTTGCCGAGCGGACCGCGAACGGCGCGGAACATGGCCCGATCACCCTGGTGACCGCCACCGACGGCAACCACGGCCGCGCGGTGGCCCGCATGGCAACCCGACTCGGTCAGAACGCCCACGTCTTCGTCCCCCAGGGCGTGCATCCGCAGGCCGTTGCGGCCATCGTCGCCGAACAGGCGAAGGTCACCGAGGTCTCAGGGCCGTACGACGAGGCCGTGCGCCTGGCGGCCGAGGCGGCTGCCGCGCCGGGCGCGGTCCTGGTCCAGGACACCGCCTGGCCGGGCTATGAGCAGATCCCGGGGTGGATCGTCGAGGGTTACTCCACCCTCTGCGCCGAGATCGACGAGCAGTTGGCGGCGAAGGGGGTCCCCGAGGGGCCCGACCTCGTCTCCGTACCGGTGGGCGTGGGGTCGCTCGCCCAGGCCGTCGTCACCCATTACCGCAGCCGCCCCTTTGGGCATGCCCCGGCTCTGCTGTCGGTGGAGCCGGAGGCCGCGCCCTGCGTCCTGGAAAGCCTCACCTGCGGCGCACCCGTCAGCGTCACCACGACGGAGACCACCATGGCCGGGCTGAACTGTGGCACCCCGTCCACCATCGCCTGGCCCCACCTGCGCGGCGGGCTGGACGCCGCGGTTGCCGTCTCGGACGCCGACAGTGCCCGCGCGGCCGGTGATCTGGCCGCTGCCGGTGTCTCTTCCGGTCCCTGCGGGGCCGCGGCGCTCGCCGGTCTGCGTGCGGCGCTCACCGGCGTGGGAGCCGAGGAACGCCGTGCGGCTCTGGGGCTGGGTCCGACCTCGGTGGTCGTGCTGCTGAGCACCGAGGGCACGGCCGCAAACCCGCACTCCAGCCACTGAACATGGGACCCACTTCGTGGCCGCCAACGTCGAGATCGGTGTGGTCACCGACGTGCAGGGCATGTCCTGGCGGGAGATCACCATCCACGGCCGTGCCACCCACGCCGGCACCCCCCACCCACCTGCGCGCCACCGTCGGCCACTGGATCGTCCACCCGGACCTCACCGACATCGTCTCGGCCCGCGCCGAGGAGGCCCTGACCGCGTTCCCATACGAACTGGAGGGGAGTCAGCCGGGCCTGTCACCGACCACCGGGCGGAAGGCCAGGACGGCCCACGTTCCCTTTGACGAGGGTCGCCGCGCTCTGCCCCACCGCCATGATCTTCCTACGAGGCGAGTACGACGGCATCAGCCACAACCCGCGAGTACTCCACCCTCCTACGCCTGGCAGACCAGCACTAACCCCTCACGCCCCGAACACCGCCACTTCCCCAGTGCCGTACTCCGAAAGGCCCCCATGCTTCCCGAGACTCCCGTCACCCCTGGATCCCCTGCCTCCGATCCCGCCCGTCTGCTGGCCCGGCTGATCTCCATCGACTCCGTCAACCCCGACCTCGTACCCGGCGGGGCCGGCGAGAGCGTCATCGCAGACTTCTGCGGCGCATGGCTGGCCGCTCGCGGCTTCGAAATTCACCGCCTCGAAAAGCGGCCCGGCCGGCCCTCGCTCGTCGCGATCGCCCGCGGCACCGGCGGCGGCCAGTCCCTCATGCTCAACGGTCACCTCGACACCGTCGGCCTCACCGACTACGACGGCGACCCGCTCGACCCACAGATCCGCGACGGCAGGATGTACGGCCGCGGCACCTTCGACATGAAAGCCGGCATCGCCGCCATGATGGTCGCCGCCGCCCGCACCACCGCCCACGGCCCCCTGCGCGGCGACGTCATCCTCGCCTGCGTCGCAGACGAGGAGTACAGCAGCTCGGGCACCGAGGAGGTGCTGGAGGCCTTCACGGCCGACGCGGCAATCGTCACCGAGCCGAGCCACCTCGATGTCACCCTCGCCCACAAGGGCTTCGCCTGGTTCGACGTGGACATCGAAGGCCGTGCCGCGCACGGTTCACGCCCCGACCTCGGCGTCGACGCCATCGCCAAAACCGGACACCTCCTCGTCGCCCTGGAGAACCTGGGCGCCCGCCTCGCTCAGGGCCCCGCACATCCCCTCCTGGGCACCGGCACCGTGCACGCCTCCGTCATCCACGGCGGCGAGGAACCCTCCACCTACCCGGCGCACTGCCGCACCACCCTGGAACGCCGCACCGTCCCCGGCGAGGACGCCGACAGCGTCGAGCGCGAACTGGCCGCCATGCTCGACCACCTCACCGCCACGGTCCCCGACTTCCGCTACCGGCTGACCCGCGGCCTGCACCGCGAACCCTTCGAAGCCGACCCCGACGCCGCGATCGTCCGCACCCTCACCCGCCACGCCGAGCAGGCCCTCGGCCACCCACCCGTGGTGCGCGCCGAGCCCTACTGGACCGACTGCGCCCTCCTGGACCGTGCCGGCATCCCCTGCCTGCTCTTCGGCGTCGACGGGGAAGGCGCCCACGCGGCAACCGAGTACGTCGACCTCGCCTCGCTGGACCGCCTCACCGACATCCTCACCGCCACCATCGCCGACTTCTGTTCCTGACCTGGACTCTGATGCTGAACGGAGAATCGATCTTCGGGAGGGCCGGCCACCGGTTCAAGCAGGACGGGACAGACGGATCCGGGATCTCCACGCTGATGTCGGACGCCGGACTCACCAACGGAGCCTTCTACGCCCACTTCGACTCCAAGGACGACCTCGTCGCCAACGTCGTCGCCGACCAGTTGCGCACGCAGATGAAGAAGTGCGGCACGCTGCGGCCCGGCCGCGAGGGACTCGAGGACTTCCTTCGCGACCATCTGTCGCCCGAGCACCGGGACAACCCCGGCGGCGGATGCCCGTCCGTTGCCCTGCTCGACGAGGTCGGCCGCTGCGGCGGCGGGACCAAGGACGCCTACACCGACGGTGCCAGGGCCATCGTGGAGGAACCGGCCGTCCGGCTGGCACCCGAGGATCCGCAATCCGCCCGCGGTAAGGCCATCGGGCTCCCTTGCAGTGGTCCCGCGCTCTCTCCGATTCTTCGTCGGGACCATCCTGTCGTCGTCACCGTTGGCGACGAGCACGGGCTGCTGGATGACGGAGAGATCCCGCGGCCGTGCCAGCCCCTCGGTTCTCGCTGTCGAAGTCGGTGGCCCCCTGTTCGCAACAGCAGGAAAGTCGGACCCGCGGCGTTTCGCGTGAAACCGGTTCATCAGCTAGTGCGGAGGCGTGGGAAGGGGGCGCATTTCGACGACCTTTTTCATCACGATGGTGGAGGTGATGCGCTGGAGGCCCGGCAACTTCGTGAGTCTGGATTCGTAGAGACGTTGATAGGCGTCGAGGTCGGCGGTCACCACCCGCAGTAGGTAGTCGGGGTCGCCGAACAGGCGCTGCGCCTGCACGACGTTGGGGATAGCGGCGACGGCCTCGTCGAAGGCGGCGAGTGTGTCCTGTGCCCCCTGCCGCAGGGTGACGAAACCCAGGACCTCGAAGCCGAAGCCCACCGCGGCGGCGTCCACCTCGGCGTAGTAGCCGCGGATGACACCAGTGCGCTCCAGTTCACGCAGGCGCCGCTGACAGCGGGAGATGCTCAGCTGCACCCGGTCGGCCAACTCGGTCAGGGTCAGCCGCCCGTCATGTTGCAGCTCAGCAAGAATCTTGCGGTCCACGATGTCCATGCGCGTAATCTTCCCAGAGAACGGCCACTGAGAGCAAAAGAGACAAAAATTTCGCAGGGCTTCTCATATAGCCTTTGCGCGTCTATGGCGATCTGTCGAGAGGGTCCCGGCAGGACGCCCGGAGGAAGAGCTGAGCGAGGAATCCTGTGAGTTTTTCCGGCATCCATTCTTCGTCTCTGCACGCCATCGGAGGAACACCGCTGGTGCGCCTGCGTCGCGTCGTTCCCGATGGTGCGGCGGAAGTCCTGGTCAAGGTGGAGGGAGGCAATCCCACCGGTAGCTACAAGGATCGGATGGCCCTGGCCGTCATCGAGGGCGCGGAGCGACGGGGTGCGTTGGCTCCTGGACAACGCGTCGTGGAGTTCACCGGGGGCAGTACGGGGTCCTCACTGGCCTTCGTCTGTGCGGTGAAGGGGTATCCCCTGTCGATCGTGACCTCGGACGCGTTCGCACAGGAGAAGCTGCGCACCATGCGCGCGTTCGGTGCCGATGTGACCGTGGTGCCCAGCGAGGGCGGCCGGATCACTCCCGAACTCTTCGTGCGGATGCGCTGGGAAGTCGACCGGATCGTCGAGCGCGAAGGTGCCTTCTGGACCGATCAGTTCCACAACACCGATGCGCTCACCGGCTATGCGGACCTCGGCCGTGAAATCGTCCAGCAGACCCAGGGCAGCGGTGTGACAGTGGACGTCTTCTGTGCGGCCGTCGGCACCGCCGGCATGTTCGCCGGCGTTTCTGCGGCGCTGGCGCAGGCCGGCCGGATACGCGCAGTCGCTCTCGAGCCGAACTCCTCGCCGATGATGACCGCGGGCACACCCGGCCCGCACCGCGTCGAGGGAATCGCCACCGGCATCGTTCCGCCTCTGCTCGCAGAAGGCCCGTTCGACGAAGCCCGCACCGTGGACGAAGAAGAGGCTCGCGAGATGGCATCTCCGCTGGCTCGGCAGGAGGGTGTCTTCACCGGTACCGCCGGCGCCCTCAATGTCGTCGGCGCGATTGACCTGGCTCGCGAAATGGGGAGGGGGCACACCGTTGTGACGGTCGCCCCGGACACAGGACTCAAGTACCTCACGGGCAATCTATTCGACTCCTGACGGGGCATCCCACCCCGGCAGCCGTCACCCCGGATGCGCCGACCGGGCCGCGTCCCGGAACGACTTCAACACATGCCGCACCATCTGCCCCGAAGTGTTGGCGCGGAGGAATCCCGGAATACCACCGCAGGTGAGTTCGAGCGCGATCCCGCCCTTGTCCAGTGGACCGCGCAGGTCACGACCGCCCGCACACGCTGGAGGTATGCCACGGCCGGTGCCGGCGGCCTGCAGCCGGGCGGTCTCCCGGGCGGTGGGGGTGGAGACGACCGGGCCGAACACCTCGTGCTGGTCGCGCAGAAGGGCCAGGTCGGTGATGCCGGCGCAGCAGGTACTCGCGCATCCGCCAGCCGGGGTGTCGTCCCCGCGTTCCTCGTCGACTGCCTTGGCTCCGGGCCAGGCCATCCCGACGACGATGTCTCCCAGCTGGTGAGGTCCTCGGCAGCTCACCTGCGGCGCTCGATCTCCGTGGGATCGGCCACTCCGGTGCGCTGCATGGAGGCGGGTGGTAGGCCAGGGGCCGGCGCGGACGGCGACCGGGGCGCCCAGGATGAAGCCCCGGGCCTCCAGGCCGACGGCCTTGGCTGCGTAGCCTCCTCGGAGCCGTCCAGGCCATCGGCGCCGACCGGCTGCTGTTCGCCGTCGACTCCGTTCGTCGGTTTCGTTTCCGTCATCGTCGAACCCGATGCGCAACCGGTCGTTCGGTGCCCTCGACCTGGCGCAGGATGCTCGGTCTGTCCGAGCTCCGTGGCACGGATTCCGACCGCCGCCTCCCCCCCGCCGGAAGTAGCACAGGTTGCAATCGGGAGCAGGCGGCCTTCGCCGGAGCGGCAGCCTGAGGGCTGGTCGGCCGCTGTTCCGGCAGCGCCGTCCATGTCCGGCGTCCGCTGCGGATGCCCCCGGCTGCGCCTCCCCGACCGGTCACTGGCTCGCCGGTCGTACTGGTGTCCGACTCGCCGCCACGCGCGCCAGACCGGCAGCCGCGCCGTGCAATCGGCCTGGCCCGCGAGGGGACGCACGGTTGTTTCTTCCTGCCTGCGACCTGCTCCCGCCCAGCAGGCATACGCGCCTTCTGGCTGCTGATAGTAAACTCAGCTATACGGTCAGGCTGCGGGGTGCACGTGGCCACCGGAGCGAGTACCCGGCGTCGATGTGGAGGTGAGTTCTGTGCGCTCAGGAAGGCACGTGTCCGGCCCTATGGATGACGAGCCGGCCTGCTCCATGGAGCGGAGCCTGCAAATACTCGGCGAGCGGTGGACCCTGCTGGTGCTGCGTGAGGTCCTCTACGGCAGGCACCGGTTCGCTGAAATTCAGTCGTCTCTCGGCATCGCGTCGAACCTGCTCAGTGACCGGCTCAAGGTTCTCGTCGACGCCGGAGTGCTGCGGACACTGGCCTACCAGGAGGCCGGCAGCAGGCCCCGGCAGAGCTACCACCTGACGCCGGCCGGGCTCGAACTGCAGCCCGTCCTGGGTGCGCTGCAGCAGTGGGGCGACCGTCACCGTCCGCGGCCCGCAGGTCCCTCCGCTTGCCAGCGGACCCGCTCCACGGGTCGGGCCGTCCATGTGGGGTTCCTCGATGAGGATGGCCGCGAGGTCCCCATGGAGGATGTGTCACTGATGGCATCACCTGAGCCTCAGAGCTCACCCCTCGGCCAGTCCGGCTGAACGCAGTCCCCGCCGGCCGCCCCGAGCGTCCTCCCGTCCTGTCACCGCACCCACGGCGTCAGGTACTTCCACGGCTGCTACTCGATCGGCGACGACACCTCGCCGCCCAGAGGACGGAGCGCGCTCGCATCCGCAGCGAGAAAGGCATCCGCTGGGGCGGACGATCAGCCCTCATCGCGTGATCGGATCGAGCCTTCGCTCGTTAGCGCCGCCCCGTGGCGGGTCCGAATCCTGCGTCGCCAGGCTGACCCCCGCCCGTCGTCTCAAGGCGCGCTGCAACTCTCGCACCTGGTCCTCGGTGCGCGCCCGACCTCGCACAGCCTGCTCCAACGCGCGCTCCGACTGTTCGAGGAAACGCCGGCGCCTTGCGGCTTCCTCCCGAATGCCAGCACTCCAGTCATTGCTGGGACCGCTGAATCTGACGAAGTCGGCTAGTGCCGCGGCAGGCAACGTTCGCCCCGTCGCGACGCCCGGCACGCACTCTCGCCGCACCGGCCGAAAGCCCAAGTACGTCCAGTACGAGGACTTCCGGCCGGCACGCCGAGAGCACGCACCGGACGCCGCTCCTTGACAGGCAAACGTTGCCTGCCGCGGCACTAGCCCACTCCGCTCCCGACAGACCGACAGCTGAAGACCCACGAGAGCATCCGGCACCTGCATCCCAACATCGTGGCAGTGAGGCACACCGGCAGACATGCCGTGACGTGCCTGCTCGGCACCGCTGCGGTGACACTCCGGCGCCCCCTGACTCGCCGCTTCTCTCGAAGTGGGGGCACGGTCACATCCAGACTGGATTGCATTTTTAAAGCCAGACCCTCTAGGGTCACTCCTATGAGCAATCCCTCGCAGTTTCAAGTACATGTGGTGTCGCCGTCCTACTGGAAGGTGACCTTCGAGAACGGCCCGATCAACCTCTACGATCCGGACACCATCGATCAGCTTGGCGATCTGGTGACCCGCATGGAGCAGGACCCCGATCTGACCGTCGTGGTGTTCCAGAGCGCCAACCCCGACTTCTTCATGGCGCACTTCGACCTCCTGTCCGACATCCAGCGCGTGTACACCACGGCGCCGGGCCCCACTGGGCTCCTCCCGCACTCGGACAGCCTTCTGCGCCTCAGCAAGGTCCCGGCCCTCACGATCTCGGCCATCAAGGGCCGCGTCCGAGGAGCGGGAAGTGAGTTCGTCCTGAACACGGACATCCGCTTCGCCGGCAGCAACGCCATCCTGGGACAGCCCGAGGTGGGCTTCGGCGCCGTACCCGGTGGCAACCCGATGGGGCGACTGGCCGAGCTGGTGGGCCGGGGCCGCGCGATGGAGATCGTGGTGGGAGGAGACGACTTCCCGGCCCAGCTCGCCGCCGAATACGGCTACGTCAACCGCGTTCTTCCCGAGGACGAGCTGGACGACTTCGTCGACACCTTCGCCCGCCGCGTCGCCGGCTTCAGCAAGGCCGGGGTCTCCGGCACGAAGGAGTTCGTCGACGCGGCCACCGCCATCCCGGCGGGGGAGTACGCGGCCGCTCTGGCCGCCTTCAAGCGCACGGCGGGGCGTCCGGAGAACGCGGATCACGTGCGCAGCCTCTTCGAACGCGGCTTGCAGCAGCCCCAGGGAATCGAACTCGATCTCGGCAAGCACGTCGCCGAGAGGTTCTGAGCCTCTCGGGCGTTTGCGCCGTCGCCTGCTCCGTGGGGGCATGCGTGGACGGACGCCCGCGAAGCGCAACGCAGCCCGGACCCCGGCGCCGCGTGCGAACGGCCGCCGCTGTCTGGCCATGCTCATCCGGAAGCCATCGACAGCGGTGCGCTGGGTGTCGAGATCACCTTTCCGGCACCCAGCGCTGCCCGTTGACATGCTGGGCGATCCACGGCCGCTAATGCTTCAAATTTGAATCATGATGTCCCCCGGGCATCACGCCCACCTCAGGGTGCACGCCGCGGCGTGCACCTCGGCCCAAACGACAAGGCCCTCTCCCATGTTCTCGATCCATCCCCGATACTCCGCGGTCCGCTTCGGCGTGATCGGAGTGTCCGCCGCGTCGCTCGTCGCCGCCATCGCGGTCTCCACCGGGGGCGCATCCGCTGCCACCGGCGGTGACCCGGGCTTCACCCGCCACACGATCACCCAGAAGGTCTCACTCACCGGCAGCGGACCGGCTGACCAGACACTGAGCGCCGTGCAGTACGAACCGACCGGAGCGCGCGTCAAGGGCATTCAGGTGATGGTCCCGGGCGTCACCTACGACCACCGGTACTTCGATCTCAAGACAAGCCGCGGCTGGGTCTCACAGGCGCGCGAAGCGGCCAAGGACGGCTGGATCTCCGTCGCCGTCGATCGCCTCGGAACCGGCGACTCCAGCAGCCCGGCCGCGGACCAGCTGAACGGCGCGACCCACTCCGCCACCATCCATCAACTGATCACCAAGCTGAAGGCCGCCCATAAGGGGCTGCCGGTCGCCTTGGTCGGCCACTCCATGGGAAGCGCGGTGGCCATCAGGGAGGCCGCGACCTACAAGGACGTCGACGCCGTGGTCGTCACCGGATTCATGCACCATTCCGGCTCCGGCCAGCTGGTGTTCAACGCCATGATGCACCCCGCAGCCGAGGACGCAGCCTTCAAGGGCCGCACGATACCGGATGGCTCCCTCACCAGCAGGGACGGCATGCGCCACCAGTTCTACTGGCCGTTCAATGCCGACCTGAGCACCGTCAAGGGCGACGACGCGGTCAAGCAGATCACCACCCAGGGAGAGTTCACCGCCTTCGGGGACGAGCTGATCAACGACACGTTCGGCAAGAACGTCGATGTCCCGGTCCTGTCGCTCGTGGGCGAGCACGACGGACTGTTCTTCGACCCCGCCGACCTGAAGAAGGCCCTCGCCGCGGAGCCGGCCTCCTACGGGTCCAGCCCTGACGTCGACGTGAAATCCGTTCTCAATGCCGGCCACGACCTTGCTCTCCAGCGCAACGCCGACAGCACCACGAACACCATCAACGAGTGGCTCTCCGACAAGCTCTAGGCTCGCGCCTTCCTGAAGCGCGCTGTCCGACAGCCGATCACGTCACCAGAAAGTGCCTCTGACCAGCGAGAATGAGGATTGCCGAGGTCCTTGTTCCCGCCCTGTCGGAGGCACTTTCCAGGTGAAGCGGCCTGTCGGGCCGTATCCCCATGCCCCTCTCCGGGATGACGGCCAGGCCGTGGTCTCGCACGCCGGTGGTCCTGCTGGTCGAAACGGTCCGCAAGGCCGGCCTTGACCAGGCCATATCCGCAGCAATCGCCCCCGGGTCGAAACCACGGGCCGTCCACGACCCGGGCAAGGTACTCGTGGATCTTGGAAGCGGCGCCCGGTCAGGGTCGTGATCCGCGACAGCGTCCAGGTCCGGTCCGGCCGGCCGTGCGCCGCAGTCCCTCCAGCAGTTCCTGCTCCAGTACCGCGAAGTGCGCCTCGTCAGAGCTTGGGCCTGGGCGCCGGCCCCTTCGATGTCAGGACATGTCCGCCGCCCTGTTCCCAGGCCTGGCGCCATCGCTGCACCGACCTCACGCCCAGACGTAAGCCCTTGGCGGTCATGGCGCGAGTGATCACTACACAGCGTTACCACCGATTGCGGGCCAGATCCAAATGTCTGATAGCGCCCCATGGCGCCCCGTACCTCGTGGTGCGGTGGCTGGGACGGGTGCGTTGACTGCGAGGAGGGAGATCGGCGCGGACAGGACGAGGAGCCGACCGCCCACCAATAGGCCGTGGGGCCCGTGCACCGGTGCGGCGGGGGAGTTGGCCTTGCCGTGTGCGTGGGAGAGTTGGTCAGATCATCCCGCGTCGGCCTGCGGTTCCTGATCGCTGGCCAGTTCGTTCAGATAGTTGTAGATCGTGTACCTGCTGACGTCGAGTCGCTGGGCGATCACGTCGACGGCTTCCCGGATCGCAAAGAATCCGCGCTGTTCGAGGTCGCGTACGACCGCCACTTTGTGCGCCTTCTTCATGAGGTGGGGCGGCACCCCGACGTCGCTGATGGCGGCCCTGATCAGGCCGTCCGCCAATTCGTCGACGGTGGAGGGGAAGGACTCGACCGGCGACGCGTCGCGCATCGCGGGCAAGGGCTCACCAAATGCCGTGAGCGACTGCAGGACCTCTTTGGCCCGCTCCAGATCGTTCACGTCCGAGTTGAGGCACAGGCAGGCGACAGGTTTTCCGCCCTGGCTGCGGAAGAACATGCTGGACGACTTGAGGACGAGTCCTTCCGCGGTCTCCGTGCGGTAGTTGACCATGTCCTGCGGGTCTTCGGTCCGGAACGTGCGCAAGCCGAGGTCGGTGGGAGGCCCTCCGATGCCCCGGCCGGTGACGGAGCCGGCGATAGCGGCGATCGTGTTGGGCATCCGGGTCAGGTCATGGAGGACGACCTCGGTGCGCGGGCCCAGGGCTGCCGCAAGCAGCGGCACGATCGGGCCGACGATCTCGACGACTCGGGAGGCATGAGCGCGCTGGCTCAAGGTGAACTTCAGCTCCCCGTCAGGTGTCGCACTGCCAGGAGCTGACCGCCGAGGTTGACGCGTGTTGGCTGCCATTCCACAGAGTGTGGCAGTCCGCCTGTGGGCCGGTCAACGCTGAGGGTCCCGGAAAAACTTGGCAGCCAGGGGCTTCCGTTGGCGAAATCTTCGTGCGACATTGCGCTGGCGACATCAACATCGCGTCGATGACATCAACTCGGCGTTGAGATTCGCGGAGACGTTCTGAGCCGCTCGAGATGAGGTGCCCCTGATGACCCTTTCATGCTTCGTGGGAGGTGATGTGCTGTGATCGCGGTCTTCGTGCTGAAGAGGATCGGAGCCGGTGTCGTCCTGCTGCTCGTGCTGAGCTTTCTGGTATTCAGCCTGCTCTCGCTGAGCCCGGGAACGCCGCTGCAGGCACTGCTGGGCACACGCACGGCTTCTCCCGAGCTCATTGATTCCCTGAACGTCCGCTACCACCTGAACGACCCGTTCGTTGTCCAGTACGGCCGCTGGCTCGGGGATGTCGTCAGACTGGATCTGGGTTCGTCGATCTCCGTGCAGGGCGGTACGGCGGTAGGGGACATTCTGGGCGAGCGGCTGGCCCTCACCGCCGAGCTGGCACTGTACGCGCTGCTGCTGGTGCTGACCGTCGGTCTGCCGCTGGGTATGGCTGCCGGCATCCGGCGCGGGCGGCGTCTGGACCGGGCGGTGTCGCTGGGAGCCACGATGGCCATCAGCGCGCCGGCGTTCGTGATGGCCATCGTGCTGCTCTACATCTTCGGTGTCGCATTGAAGTGGTTCCCCGTTTACGGCACCGGCACGGGCTTCACTGAGCGCGTAAGCCACCTGACCCTGCCCGCGGTCACGCTCGCTACCGTGCTCTCCGCCGTCCTGATCCGTCAGACGCGGGCCGCGATGATGAACGTGATGAGCCAGGACTACGTGGCGTTCGCTCGACTGCGTGGGCTCAGCCCGCGCCGGATCCTGGTGCGTTACGCGCTACGCAACGCGTCTCTACCCGTGATCACCAGTCTCGGCCTGATCCTCGTGTCACTGCTCTCGTCCACCCTGTTCATCGAGCAGGTGTTCTCGCTTCCGGGAATCGGGACCCTGCTGTTGCAGGCGGTGACGAACACCGATGTGCCGGTGGTGCAGGGGACCGTACTGATCCTGGGCGCTGCCGTGATCCTGATCAATCTGGCCGTCGATCTGCTCTCCCTCGTGGTCGACCCGCGCGTGCGCCTTGTGGCGAAGGAGGGTGCGTGATGTCCGAACTGACCGCGACGCCGCCCCAGAACGAGGCGGACCCGGCCGCGCCGGCCGGGAGCAGACGCCTGAGGCCGCCGGTGCTGGTGTGGATATCCGGTGCTGTCGCCGCAGCCATCCTGGTGCTTGTCACCGTCGGGGTGTGGATCGCTCCCTATGATCCGATGCACCAGGATCTGATGAACACCGCCGCGGGACCGGGCAACGGGCACCTGCTGGGCACCGACTCACTGGGCCGCGATGTGCTCGCCCTGCTGATGTCCGGAGCGCACAACGCGGTCATCGGGCCGCTCGTCATCGCACTCGGCGCCGTCCTGTTCGGGACGACGCTCGGCATGATGGCAGGCTGGTACGGCGGGCTGCTGGACACGCTGCTGTGCCGGTGGGCCGACCTGATGTACGCACTGCCCGGTCTGCTGGTCGTCGTGGTCGTGGTCGGCGTCATCGACGGCGGCTACTGGCTGGCCGTATGCGTCCTGCTGGTGCTGTCGTTGCCCACCGCGTTCCGTATGACCCGCAGCGTGGCGGCGGCCCAGGCGCGCCTTCCGTACGTCGAGGCGGCCCGCACCCTCGGGTTGCCCGCCGGCCGGATCATCTTCCGTCACATCCTTCCCAACATCATGCCCACGGTGCTGGCCACGTTCCTGCTGGACTTCGTCGGCGCCCTGATCGGCCTGTCCGGCCTGTCCTTCCTCGGGCTCGGAGCACCGGCCGGGACCCCGGACTGGGGCTCGCTGCTCCAGGACGGCCAGAGCATGCTCACCGTCAACCCGTGGGTGTCCCTTGCGCCCGGCCTGTTGCTCGTCCTCACCGCGACCAGCATCACCCTCCTTGGAGACTGGATGTACGACCGCTTCACCGAAGAGGGAGCACACCGGTGAGCCCCGCCGCAGCGACGGACGGCCCGCTGCTGTCGGTCCGTGACCTGGAGGTGCGCACCGCCGCCGGACGCACGCTGGTCCACAAAGCGAGCTTCGACCTGAAGGCCGGTGAGGTGCTCGGCATCGTCGGCGAGTCCGGAAGCGGCAAGACGCTGACCGCACGCGCCCTGGTCCAGGCCCTGCCCGAGGGCGTGGTCGCGGACGGGGACATCGACTTCGACGGCACCAAGATCCTCCAGAGCAGTGCTCGTGACCTGCGGCCGCTGCGCGGGTCCCGCTTCGCCATGGTTTTGCAGGACCCGTTCACCGCGCTCAACCCACTGCAGACTGTCCACGAGCACATCCGGGAATCGCTCGATCCGAAGTTCCGCGCGGGCCGCGTCACGGCCCGCGCGGAGGTCGAACGGCGTCTGGCGGAGGTCGGCCTCGCCAAGGAGGTCGCCGACCGCTACCCCTTCCAGCTCTCCGGAGGCATGCGGCAACGCGTGGTCATCGCGGCCGCGCTGGCTCGAGACCCCCAGCTGCTGATCGCGGACGAACCAACCACAGCACTGGACGCCAGCACGCAGGCCCAGGTTCTCGACCTGTTGCGCACGCTGCAGCGGGAGCGGGGCATGGCCCTGATCTTGATCACCCACGACCTGCGGGTGGCGTTCTCGGTCAGCGACAGCATCATGGTCATGTACTCCGGGACGGTACTGGAGCACGCTCCGGCGTCCTCCATGTCCGCCGCTCCTCGCCACCCCTACTCGCTGGGCCTGCTGCTCGCGGAGCCCTCCGTGACGCACTACCAGGACACCCTCAGCTTCATTCCCGGCCAGGTCCCGGCGGCGGACACCGTAACAAGCCGGTGCGCCTTTGCCGACCGGTGCCGGTGGAGCACGCCGTCGTGCACCGACAAGGCACCACCGCTGGCGGATATCACGCGAGTTGAAGATGCCGCGCGGCACACATCGGCCTGCGTTCGGATCGCGGAGATCGGCGCACAGATGGACGACGCCATGCGGTCCCACGCGGCGAGACCGGGAATCGCGCCCACCCCGACGACCGGCGCGCCGCTGCTGCAGGTCACCGACTTGGGCAAGACATACCGCAGCAACTCGCTGCTCGGGCGGCGCACGCAGACCACAGTGCTGAAGGGCGTGTCATTCACCCTCGCCCGAGGCGAGTCCCTGGGCCTGCTGGGGGAAACCGGTTCCGGTAAGACGACCACGGCCCGCTGCATCCTGGGCCTGACCGCGGCGACAGCCGGGTCGATCGAACTGGACGGCGTCGACATCACCGACTACCGACGCCTGAGGGGCGAGCAGCGGGCACAGGTCCGCGGCAAGGTCCAGGTCGTCTTCCAGGACCCCTACGCCTCCCTCAACCCCTCGCTGACCGTCGGCGCAGCACTGAGCGAGGCACTCTCTGCGGGTGCCGGCAACGAGCGCGCTCCCTCGTCCCTGGAAGAACTGCTGGGCCTGGTAGGCCTGAGCAGCAGCTACGCCGTCCGCAAGCCGAGCGCGCTGTCCGGCGGGGAACGTCAGCGGGTGGCCATCGCGCGTTCCTTGGCGGTCGGACCCGAGCTGCTGATCTGCGACGAACCGGTGGCCGCTCTCGACGTGTCGGTACAGGCACAGGTGTTGGAGCTGCTGCGGGACATCCGCTCCCGCTTCAAGACCAGCATGCTCTTCATCACCCACGACCTGTCGGTCGCACGCCAGATGACCGACCGAACGCTCGTCCTTCGAGGCGGTGAGGTCGTGGAAGCCGGCCCCACCGCGCAGCTGCTGGACGCCCCCGAGCACGCCTACACGCAGAGTCTGGTGGCCGCGGTCTCCGGACACGCGCCGGTCACAGCTCGCTCCGACCGCTGAGCGACGGGCCGCGGCGCCGGCGCTCGGTGAGCGACATCCCGCACAGGAACAGTGCACCCCCGCGCCTTCGAGAGGAACCCTCATGACAACTGACCGGGCTCGCCCGACTTTCAGCAGGAGAAGTGCCATCGCCACGGTTGCGCTGTTGGCGCTGTCCGCCACGGCATGTGCCGGTGCCGGAACCGACGGCGAGACGGGCAAGGCGAAGGTGACCGACACGGACATCGCGTCGTTCACCGTCGCAATGCCCTCGCAGATGCCGGGATTCGACCGCGCCCTCAGCGCCCAGCCCTACGTCACGGGATCCGTCATGTCCCTGGTGACGGAGCCGCTGGAGCGTGTCGGGGACGACGGGAACTACACCCCGGTCCTGGCCGAGAAGGTCACCCAACCGGACGCGGCGACCTTGGTGTACACCCTGCGCGAGGGAGTGAAGTTCTCCGACGGACAGGACCTGACCGCCGAGGACGTGGCCTGGAGCATCACGCACACGGCCGCGCCGCCCGCCCAGACCTCCGCGAGCGTGCGAGGCTTCAAGAGCGCCTCGGTCAGCGGCCCGCGGGAAGTGACCGTCAAGTTCTCCTACGGTGCGCCGGCCGCTCGGGAGACGATCGCCAACGCGACCCTGATCCAGGAGAAGGCGTTCGCCACCGCCCACAAGTCCGACCTTGGCACCACCAAGGCGATACCGGTGGGCACCGGCCCCTACCAGGTCCAGTCGCCTTCCGCTTCAGGTGTCGTCCTGGAGCGCCGGAAGTCCTACTGGGGCACCAAGCCCAAGGCGCGGACACTCAACTTCAAGACGATCCCCGACGACAACAGCGCGCAGCTTGCCATGAGATCCGGCGAGGTGAACATGCGTCGACTGACCAATGTGAAGACCGCTGGCCAATGGCGTGGGATCGACGGCACCACTGTGGTCTCAGCGCCCTCGGGATCCCTCAACTTCCTGGCCATGGATGTCACCAAGGCTCCGTTCGACGACATTCACGTGCGGCAGGCGATCTCGCACTCCGTCGACGTGCCAGGTGTGATCAAGGCGGCCTGGGGAGGGGAGGCCACCGCCCTGCGGGGGCTCCTGCCTCTGTCCAGCCTTTCCGACGTGGCCGGCGGCCGGAAGACCGCGCAGAGCTACCTCGACTCCCTGCCCGACCACACCTTCGACCTGGGGAAGGCCAAGGCCGAACTCGCCAAGTCCGCACACCCGGACGGGTTCAGCACCACCGTGCAGTACGTCAATGAGGTGCCCTCCACCAAAGTCCTCGCACTGTCCCTCCAAGAGAACCTGAAGCAGCTCAGGATCGACGTCAAGGTCAAGGCGACCACCTTGAACGCCTGGTCGGCGCAGTTCTACCAGCACAAGCTGACCGGTCTGACCCTCGGTTTCGGGTTCACTGCCGACACACATGATCCCTCCAACCCGCTCGGAGCCATGGTCGGCAAGGAGAACATCGGTCCGCAGAAGGCCAACCTGGCCAACTTCACCACCCCGCAGGTCGAGAAGGCGCTCCCGGTGCTGAGTGCGGCCGGTGCCGACGCCGCCCGGTGGAAAGCGACGACGACCATCCTGTCGCAGATCGCGGAGCAGGCAGCCTACGTCCCGCTGGCCTCCGAGGACGTGCTGGTGGCCTTCGGCAAGGGCTACGTATCCGTCACGGGCAAAGCCACCACCGCAGACATCGGCAACGGTGCCTGGCTGCTCAACATCCGAGCCACCCAGCAGTAACGGGAACAGGACGACCATGCCCTTCGCCACCTCACGCACTGCCCCATGGCCGGATGCCTTCCCGGGACGTGGCCGCGCCGCCTACCTGGACACCGCATCCATCGGACTGGTACCCACCCAGGCCGGTGCCGCCGCTGCGCGCTGCTACGAGGCCCTCGGCGCTGGCGTGAGGGGCATGGCCCGTACCCGTGCCGCTGTGGAACGCACCCGGACTCTGCTGGCAGAGGAGTTCGGGTGCACTGCGCAGGACATCGTTTTCGCCTCTTCCACCGGCGAGGCTGTCAATGCCGTTGCCCGTGCCATCTCGTGGCAGCAGGGCGATGAGGTCCTCACCCTGGACGACGAGTTCCCCACCGTCTCACAGCCCTGGAGCAAACTACCCGGCGTCCGACTCGTCACCGTCCCGGCGGGACCTGACGACGACCGCACCAGCGCCCTGATGAGGGCCATCGGCCCGCATACCAGGCTGGTCGCGGTCTCCCACGTCAGTTCCCACACCGGAACAGCCGTCGACCTGGCCGCGCTCGGAGCGGCGTGCACAGCGGCAGGTGCTCTGCTGCTGTGCGACGGAGCCCAGGCGGCTGGGGTCCTGCCCGTCGTCTCCGCCCAGGCGGACTTCTACGTGGCCACCGGCTACAAGTGGATGCTCGCAGGGTTCGGCATCGCCTTCCTGATCATCAAGGCGCCGGTGAGGGACACGCTGGAACCGACGCTGCTGGGCCATGCCAACATCTCCCCCTCGCGCAACCTGGCCGTCGGCACCCCGAATCTGGCCGGCATACACGCACTCGGCGCCGCAGCAGAGCTGCGCCGCACGGTAGGACACCAGGCCATCACCGAACGGGCGACCGCCCTGGCGGCACGCATCCGCGACGAGGCCCAGGCCCTCGGGTTCCGGCCGGTCGGCCACCCCGGTCACGTCAGCCAGATCGTCAGCTTGGTCCCCCTGGGGCTGCCGGCCGAGTCCTGGGTCACCCGCCTGGAAGGCACGGACGTGATCGTCGCGGAACGCGGCGGCAATCTGCGCATCTCTCCGCACTTCTACACCCCGGACAGCGACGTGGATGCGCTGCTTCTCGCTCTGTCCCACCCGCATGCCTGACACCCCCACGAAAGGAACGCCATGACCAAGAGAGTCATCCAGAACGGCTCATCGATCGGCCCCTACTCGCAGGCCGTCGTCGTCGGCGATACCTGCTACGTCGCCGGGACGGGAGGATTCCTCCCCGGCACGAGCCAGCTCGTGGAGGGCGGCACGGAAGCCGAGATCCACCAGACAATGAAGAACCTCCAGGGGGTGATCGACGAGGCCGGATACCAGATGTCCGACATCGTCACCGTCACCGCCTTCCTCCGCGACATCGACGACTGGCCACTGTTCAACACCATCTACTCCGACTACTTCTCTCCCGAGGCCGCGCCTGCCCGAGCCGTGGTCGGCGTCGCCGACCTGCCTGCGGGCGCGAATGTCGAGATCACCTGCGTCGCTCACCGGCAGGATGCCGTCCGTTGAACGCCGCACCCGGCTCCGACCACTACGCCTACTTCTCCGCAGGCGTGCGGTGCGGAGACCTCACCGTCACCGCCGCCACGGCCGACCGGCTCATAGTCGACTTCGCCGTGTCCAACAACGGACGCGGCGCCCGCCTTCACGAGGAGATCAACCTCGACGACCGTGCACTGCCCATCGCATGGAGCGTGGAGGGAACCTCACTGATGGGGGCGGCCGTGCACGAGCGGCTCAGCGCCGAAGGAACCACCCAGACCTGGTCGAGCCAGGCCGAAGAGGGCAGCCACACCGGTAATCGGCGCCTCTACCTGGCCGCCGACACCAGCCCCTACGCACATTGGATCACCCTTCAGGCTGCACTGACCGCCGGCGGCAGTGTCGATGCCTTGCCCTCCGGGCAGATCACGGTCGAGCTGCTGGACCAGACGACCCTGGACGGCGATCGCAACCCCGTGGACATCTATGTTCTGCGCGGAGTCGGCCTCACGCCCGACTACGTCCTGGCCGACCACGAGGGACGCTTCGTCGCGTGGCTCGGCAGCGGACAGACGCTTCTGAGAGAGGACCACAGCGACCGGCAGCGCGAACTGGACGCCCTCGAAACGCACCTGACCGACCTGCACCTCGAACAAGTCCAGAGCCGGATTCTGCACCGCTACTCCGCGCCGGTCCGCATCCGCAACGTCCGCGTCTTCGACCCCCGCACCCTGACCCTCACCGCATCGCAGTCGGTGACCTTCCACCGCGGCCGCATCACCACGGTCGAGGCGGACGCCACCGCCCACGCTGTCGCCGGGGAGGTCGTCATCGACGGCGGCGGCGGAACCGTGCTCGCCGGCCTGCACGACATGCACGCCCACGTCCGCCCCATCGACGGCCTGTTCTACCTTGCCGCAGGCGTCACCACGGTGCGCGACATGGGCAACGCCAACGACACCCTGATGCGCCTGCTCGAGCGCTGGGACGACAGCGTCACCGCGGGCCCCGCCGTGGTCCCCTCCGGCTTCATCGAAGGGCGCAGCGAGCACTCCGCGCTCCTGGGCATCATTCCCGAAACCCTGCCCCAGGCCCTGGATGCGGTGCGCTGGTACGCCGCCCGCGACTACCACCAGATCAAGATCTACAACTCGATGAACCCCGAGTGGGTGCCGGCGATGGCCGAGGAGGCACACCGCCTGGGCCTCCGCGTTGTCGGCCACATCCCGGCGTTCACCACGCCGGACCGCATGATCGAAGCCGGCTACGACGAAGTCACCCATGTCAACCAGCTGATGCTCGGCTGGATTCTCGACGACGGCGAGGACACCCGCACCCCGCTGCGTCTGACGGCCCTGGCCAGGGCCCGGGACCTGGACCTCGGTTCCGAGGCGGTGCAGCAGACCGTCAAGCGCATGCGGGACGGCGGCATTGGCCTGGACACCACCGCGGTCATCGTCGAACGCCTCATGCTCAGCAGGGCCCGCACGGTACTGCCCGCCGATGCACCGTTCCTGTCCCACATGCCGGCCGGATACCAGCGCCGGCGCAAGCGCACCTATGTCCCCAGCCGCACGGAAGAAGACCTGCTCAGGTACGACGAGTCGTTCCCCAAGGTCCTGGAGGTCATCAAGCTCCTCCACGACAACGGCATCCCGCTGTGGCCCGGAACCGACGACTCCACCGGCTTCACCGTCCACCGCGAACTGGAACTCTACGCAGAGGCGGGCCTCTCCCCGGCGGAGGTCCTGCGCATCGCCACCCTTGACTGCGCAGCCCACCTGGGTCTCGGGCACAACCACGGTGCCATCGAGCGCGGCAAGACCGCGTCTCTCCTGCTGATCGACGGCGACCCCCTCACCGACATCTCCGCGATCCGCAACATCCGCATGGTGGTGAAGGCCGGAGACATCTACTTCCCCGAAGAGATCTACACCGAGCTGGGAATCACCCCGTTCAGCACGGCACCGGCGATCGATCAGGAGCCCACGCGATGACTTTTGCCTCTGCTCACAGCACCACGGACCTCCCGGACGGCCTCGGGGACCGGCTGGCCGGCCTGCGGCACCGTCTCGCCGACCTCTACCGCGACCTGCACGAGCACCCCGAGCTGTCTCTCCAGGAGCACCGCACAGCGCGTCAGGTCGCCGAGTTCCTGCGCCCGTTGGGCTTTGAGGTCACCGAGAACGTGGGCGGCACCGGCGTGGTCGGCCTGCTCCGCAACGGCGACGGCCCCGTGGTCATGGTGCGCTCCGATCTCGACGCCCTCCCGGTGCGCGAGGACACCGGCCTTACGTACGCCAGCACCGTCCGCGCAACGGGCGCTGATGGGCAGGAGGTGCCCGTGATGCATGCCTGCGGTCACGATATGCACATAACCTGCCTGCTCGGAGCTGCCACCTTGCTCGCTGAATCGGCCGGCACCTGGTCGGGAACGCTGCTGGCGGTCTTCCAGCCGGCGGAGGAACTCGCACGCGGTGCTCAGGACATGGTCGACGACGGCCTCTTCGAACGCTTCCCGGTTCCTGACGTCGTCCTCGGCCAGCACGTCGCACCGCTGCCCGCCGGAACCATCGCCTACGGGTCGGGACCCATCATGGCGGCCACCGACACCGCCAACGTCGTCCTGCACGGCCGGGGCGGACACGGCTCACGCCCGGAAAGCACCATCGACCCGGTCCTGATGGCCGCACACGTGATCACCCGGCTGCAAGGAATCATCCCCCGCGAGATAGCGGCATCCGAAGCCGCCGTCCTCACCGTCGGACGGCTCCAGGCGGGAACCAAGGACAACATCATTCCCGACCGGGCCGAACTCGGCATCAACGTCCGCAGCTACACCGAGCAGACCCGCAGATTGATCCGCAGCGCCATCGAACGCGTCCTGCACGCAGAGGCCGAAGCGAGCGCAGCACCAGAACCCCCCGAGATCGAGTGGAGCAGCGCCGCGCCGCCGACCGTCAACGACCCCGAGGCCACCGCTCGGACCATCACCGCCCTCACCGCCCAGTTCGGCTCGCACCACGTGGTCGTGCAGCCGCCCGTCACTGCGAGCGAGGACGTCGGCGTGTTCGGACGGGAGTGCGGCGCCCCAACGGTCTTCTGGTTCCTGGGCGGCCTGGATCCCGACGAGTTCACAGCGGCCATGGCGCAGGGCCGGCCGGAATTGCTGCCGACCAACCATTCCCCCTACTTCGCGCCGGTCATCGAGCCGACCCTGACGACAGGGGTTCAAGCCCTGGTCGCGGCCGCCTTCGCCTGGCTGACACCGCAGAACCAGGCCGCCCGGCCCTGAACCCGAGGTCAGCGGTCCCTCCGGCCCGGCCGCTCACCGCCTGATTCCCGTCTTGCACCGAAAGGCACCCATTCCATGGCTTCACCCCGTATCGAGATCACCCTCACACCGGAAGTGGCGGACGGCGCGGCCACCGGCATCCGTGTCGGCTTCGAACTGCGAGGCCTGGTCCTGACCGAAGAAGACACCCTCTGCCGTCTTCCGCAGATTCTCGTCGGCGTCGCCGGAGCAGCGGTCACCGACGACGGCGTCACCGCCACCGACGACGCGGGAACCATACCCCTGGGCCATGCAGTCGACGACCCCACACCCACCTGGACCTTCCGTCGCTGGAAGCCCCGGAGGACCACCCAGGGCACGGTCCGCGTGGAATACTTCGCACCCGTGCGCGTGGTCACCGCGGCCACCACCAACGGCCCCCTGTACGACCTGCGCGCCGAGGGGCCAGGCGTCAGCGCCGCCGGGGTGTCCTTCCTCGCCCTGCCGGACCGCGAAGAGGAGCTCACCGCCCAGGTCGCCTGGGACCTCTCCCATCTGCCCACGGGCGCCCGCGGCATCAGCAGCCACGGCGAAGGCACCGTCCACCGCACGGCCACCGCAGAACAGCTGACCTGCACCTTCTTCATGGCAGGACCTGTGAGCTCCTACCCACAGGTCCCCGCAGACACCTTCGGCATGTACTGGCTGTCAGAAACCAAGTTCGACGCCAACGAGGTGGGACGCCACGTGGAACTGCTGTACCAGCAGATGTGCGCGTTCTTCCGGGACCCGGATCCGGGCTACCGGGTATTCGTGCGCAAGCACCCCTTCGTCGGCAACGGCGGCAGCGCGCTGCCCGGCTCCCGCGGGTTCATGTTCGGCTGGAGCGACGAGAAAACCCAGACGACGGCCGCACTGAAGCGACTGCTCGAGCACGAGACGGTCCACAATTGGACGTTGCTGGACGGCGATCCCGCCGAAGTCAGCTGGTACAACGAAGGCACCGCGGAGTACTACTCCCTGCTCCTCACCCTGCGGACCGGCGTCATCGACGAGGACACCTTCGTGTCCCTGCTCAATGAGAGGGCCCACGGCTACTACGGGAATCCGGTGCAGACCCTCAGCAGCGCGGAGGCTGCCCGGATCTACTGGACGGACTGGCGGGCTCAGCGTGTGCCCTACGGCCGCGGCCAGTTCTACCTGCTCGACGTCGACCACAAGATCCGACAAGCCAGTGAGGGCCGGCGAAGCCTGGACGACATCATCTGGGAACTTCTTGACCGCAAGCGGGCAGGACAGGAAACAGGCGTCGACGCCTGGATTGAGCTGATCACCGCCGAACTCGGCCAGGACGGCCGCAAGGAGTACGAGGCGATGATGGCCGGCCAGTGGGTGCTGCCCTCCGCCGACTGTCTGAGCCCGCGCTTCACGGGCCGCGAGGAGCAGATCCGCCAGTTGGACGTCGGCTTCAACTACAGCAGCTTCAGGACACAGACCGTCAGCGGCGTGGTGCAGGGAGGCAACGCGGACCGGGTCGGCATTCGTGACGGCGACCAGATCGTGCAGGCGCCGGCCCCCCACAGTCTGCCCTCGAAACCCGCCAAGGAGATCACCCTCACCCTCGCGCGGGACGGCCGGCAGTTCGAGGTCACCTACGAGCCCTTCGGCGACCTCGTGCCGGGCATGCTGTGGGAGAAGACTGGCTGACCCACTGCCCCGAGGTCGTCCGAGGCAGCGCGCCACTGGTGACGCGCTGCCTGCGCGATGAGGGGCCAAGCGGCATCTCATCACATGGGGAGATCGCCGTGTTCGGATCGACGGCACGATGCAGGTCATCGTCATGGAACCCGCCGACCTCGACGACCCAGCCTTCAGCGCCTTCAGCCACGTCGTCGAGCACTGGCGCTACGGCAACGACCCAGGTGTCGGTCCCCTTGCCCCCGGACGGCACTCCTGGCGGGAGGAGAGCCCGAGGCTGGGCATCTGGACATGACGAGGCCGTCACTCACTTCGCCCAAAGTGCAGGGCAGCGCGGGCCGGTGGCGTGATCACTGTTCTTCGGCCTTGGGCGAGGTGAGCGTGGTACCGGCGGATGCGCCGCTGCGGTTGGAGAGCGTCGGGGACGGCGTAGTTTGCGGGCTTCGCAGCGTCGCACATCGTCGGTGAGCGCGCATCCGATGGGGATGATCGCTGTGTGGCTGCCGCGACCGGGGACTTTGGCTTCACTCGAGGGCGGCGCGGCCTTGGGAAAGGGCGACTCGATCCCCCCGATCACTCCGCGGAGGGGAAGTCTCTGCGTGAAGCGGCTTCGTCAGCTTGGAGGGCTCGCGCCGCTAGTCCAAGAAATCGTGCAGTAGTCCGTCTCGGTCGCGATCAGGGAGGACCAGACTGATTGTCGGCGTGCTCTACGCTCACGGTCGTGCGTGCCGAGCGTCGAACTGACCGTGGTACATCGCTGCTGTTCTCGGCTGTGCCGCCTGCTGCAGCTGATGAACCCAACAGTTGCCTCCTTCCGGCCAGGTCCAGGATGCTGCCGTTCCTGGGCGCGGACCAGGCCTTTGCGGGACAGCACCCGGTGGACCGTGGCCCGCGACGGCGCCGACTCCAGCCCGCGGCGATCGGAGACCCGCCGAGCACTTCGCGGACAGCCCGGTAGCGGTACTCGGCCAACTGCTGTACATCCACGACTCCGACGGAAGCACCCCCTGCCGCACCGGCAGTTGGGGGATAGCGGACAGTCAGCCGAACGTGTCAACCATGTCCGGAGCACAAACGGTTAAGCATCTCCTGAGACCTCACACCGACAGCCTCCTTCCTCAAGTACGAGCCGCTCTCGGCTCGTCAGCCGAACGCGTCGGTTTCGCTCAGGACGACTGGTCTTCGCCTGCCCGCAGCAGCGCTGCCATGCCCACCCATGACTGACGAAGCCGGTGCCAAGCGCGGAAGCCCGGCTCGGATCCCGGGTCGATCGCAACGTCGGATCTCAGGGGAGGTGGCGATCTCAAGTACCGCAACCGAAGCTGATCGGACAGGGCCGTCGGGCCGCACTCCCGGTGACGGGGATGCGGCCCTTCCCGTCCCTACAGCCAGCCCTGCTGTGCCGCCCGCACCCCCAGCTGGAACCGGCTCGCCGCCCCCAGCCGGTCCTGCAACTCGCTCACCCGCCGCCGCAGGGTCCTCAGGCTCACCCCCAGATGACGGGCCACCGCCTCGTCCTTCATCCCGGCCGCCAGCAACCGCGTCAACGTCCGCTCCCCCTCCGAGAGCTCGCCGTCGGCGGCCGGCCGGCCGAGCGGCGTCGCCTGCTGCCACGCCAGGTCGAAGAGCTTCTGCAACGCCTCGGTCACCGCCGAGTGCCGGACGACCGCCGCGCAGTAGCCTCCCGTCCCGGACGCGGTCAGCGGCAGCATCGCCCGACGTCCGTCGACCAGCAGCAACTTGACCGGCACCGAGGGCAACACCCGTGCCTGCTCGCCGAGTTCGACCATCTTCCAGGCATGGAACAGGACGTCCGGGTCCTCCAGCGCGGATGCCGAGTAGATCGAGCGGTACACGATCCCACGGCTGAGCAGATCGGACTGGAGGTCCAACTGCGGGGTGCGCGGTGCCAGATACGGGGGAGTGTCGAAGAGACACACCTCGTGCTCGGCCCGGGCGTACAGCTCTTCCAGACGTGCGGCGTTGGCGCCCTCCCCGGAGACCACCTCGACCAGCCGGGACGGCTCCTCGCGCAACATCCCCGCCTCGTAGGCGGTCGCCATCTCCTCGGCGGTGGCGGCGAGCAGCTCGGACTCCGTCTCACGCCGCCGGATCAGCGCGCGGATCGCCACCCGGGGGTCGACCGCGCGTAACCCACCCATGGAGTCCGGCGGCTGCAGCAGGCCGAGCGAGAGCAGCCGGTTGCAGGACTTGCGGACCCGGGCCGGGGTGGCGCCGGTCAGCAGCGCCCAGCCTGCCGTGCCCGCGTCGGGTTGATGGAGGATCGACTGGTAGACCAGCTCGTCGAAGGCGGAGACCCCCACCGCGGCCCAAGGGCTCGCGGCAGGGGTCTGACGTGCCGGGTCGTATGCCGTGTTCACCATGTCCCGGCACGCTAGAGGATCTTTGTTAAGGCTGTGGACCGCGTGGACGGCGGAGTTCCGCGGCGCCGCCTACTTCAGGCCGAACGCCCGCAGCACGGTCTGCTCGATCCCGTTGCCGTCACGGTCGGCGGCCCGCACGCGCAGGGACACCGACTCGGCGCCCTTGACGGGCTTGAACCGCGCCGTGCCGTTCTTGACCTTCACCTCCTTCCAGGACGTGCCGTCGTCGTAGGAGACCCAGGCCTTCGGACCGCTCGCCCTCACGCTCCCCAGCTGGTCCGTGACCGGCAGCCCGATCTCCAGCTCCCGGCCGCTCCTGGCCCGGTTGAGCAGGTCGAGGCCCTTCGGGACGATGCCGACGGTGAGCAGCGGCAGCGGCGTCCCGGTGTCGGTGTGCGCCGAGGCGAAGGTCCATTCGGTGTGGGTGCTCGTGGAGTACTTCGCCCAGGCCGCCCGGCGCTGCACGTCCAGAGCGAAGCGGTACGAGGCGTTGTCCGCGGGCACGTCGAAGACGCCGTACCCGCCGAACGCCGAGTCGCCGACCGGTCGCCCGTCCGCGTACAGCTTGCCCTGCGCGGTGGTGTCGGTGCCGTCGATGTATCCGTAGTGGCCCGGCGTGGAGTCGGTCAGCTCCGCGACCGAGAGGGTGAGTGTGTCGCCGGTGCGCTCGGAGAGACCGTACTCCTCGCTGGTTCCGGGGCGGACGACCTGGCGCAGCCAGCTCTCGGTGGGGTCCGTGCCCGGCTCGGTGAAGGTCCGCAGCGGACTCCACTGGCCCCTGAACGTGTTCCAGTTCGGATAGACGACGTGCCAGGTACGGGTGTCGGGGTCGACGTAGTAGTACTCGTCGCGTTCCGTGCCCAGCTGCGTGTACACGCTGCTCTCGACGCCGTAGAGCTGCCAGGGGCGGAAGGTGTACAGGGTGTCCGCGCCCATCTCACCGGCCGTGGCTCCGTAGTAACGGGCCTTTCGCTTCACGGTGTTGGACCTGTCCAGGAGGTAGGTCTGGTGCGCGGTGATGGCGCCGCTCTGCGCCGCGAGCAGGTTGTAGACGTACGGACTGGTCGGCGTGCCCTTCAGCTTCAGCGTGACCTTCTTGCCGGTCTTCAGCAGGTCGGCGAGCTTGGCGCCCTCCTCGCCGGTGGCGATCATCAGCGGGACCGTGGTCGCGCGGTCCACGGCCTCGATCCAGAAACCGGCCTTCTTGCGGTACGCGATGAGGTAACCCGCGCCCGCCTTGGTCGCGTTGTCCAGAGCGCTCTGGGCCCGCTCCGTGGCGCCGAGCGCGACGACCGCCACCTTGCCCTTGACGTCGAGCCCCGCGAAGTCGGCCTCGGTGCCGCCGCCCGCGTCCACCGCCTGGACCCTGTGGTCACCGCTGATCTTCAACGGGAAGTCGTTGTACGTCTGGGAGTAGTAGAGCGACGACAGCGAGGTCTTCTCCGGGCTGGTGACGCTCGCCGTCAACTCCGGTGCGTACAGCCTGAACTTGGCGGAGAACTCCAGGGTGCCCTCGGTGACCGGCGGGGTCGGCGCCACATAGAGGTGGTCGGTCCAGAAGCCCTGGCTGTAGGTGAGTCCCCAGGCGTTGCCCGGCCCCTCGCGGTGCCAGTTGGAGCTGAATCCCCTGAACTCGGACTCCTGCTTCGTCCTGGGCTTGATCTCCACCGCCCGGCGGGCGTCGAGGACGACCTCGGTGTCCCCCTTCACCTTGATCTCGGGGTTGCCGACGACCGAGGTGCCGACCGCCAGCCCGCCCGCGTCCCGGTCCGGGATCCACGACGAGATGGAGTAGGTGCCGGCCGGAACCTGCCAGGTCCAGCCGGAGCCGATGAAGCCGTACTCGTCGGGGACGGCGCCGTTCAGCTCCATGAGCGTGTAGATCGACGCCGCGGTGGACGGCTTGCCGTCGCGGCCCAGGAGCGAGACCTTCAGGTCGTACGTCTTCGGCGCCTTCTCGAAGCCGAGGCCCGTGGTGACCCGGACGCCGTCGGCGGTCGCCGTGACGTGGCCCGTGTACCGGCCCTGCTCCTCCTGCGCGGGGTCGACGCCGACCGGGACCGTGGCGGTGCCCCGCGCGGGCACGGTCAGCGAGTCGTCGCCCAGCGTGATGTCGGGGAGCGACGACGAGATCTTCAACTCCACCGGTTCGTCCGTGGTGTTGGTGTACGTGATGTCCTTGGTGGCGACCGCGGTGTCACCGTCCTCGAACCTGCCGAAGCTCAGTGTCGCGGTCGCGAAGACGTTCTGCTCGACGGCCCGCACGGCGTCGACCCGCCCGTCGCCCTGCTCGAACACGGAGTTCTCGGCATTCGTCTTCGCCGTACTGGCCAGGGCCTCCTTGATCTGCTGCCCGGTCCAGTCCGGATGCGCCTGCGCCACCAGCGCCGCCGCACCCGCGACATGCGGGGTGGCCATCGAGGTACCGCTCGCCGTCGTGTAGTCGTCGTCGAGGGGCGTTCCCATGGCGGTGCCGGCGGCACGGGCCGCGGTGATGTTCACGCCCGGTGCGGTGATCTCCGGCTTGACCGCGCTGTCACCGGGGCGCGGGCCGCGGCTGGAGAACGAGGCCAGCTGGTCGGACTTGTCGACGGCGCCCACCGTCAGCGCCGAGTCGGCGATGCCCGGGGTGCCCACGGTCTGCTCGCCCGGACCCGCGTTGCCCGACGCGATCACGAAGAGGGTGCCGGTGGACGCGGACAGCTCGTCGACGGTCTCACTGAGCACGTCGGAGGGGCCGTACGCCGTACCGCCGAGGGACATGGAGACGATCTTCGCACCGGAGTGCGCGGCCCACTCCATGCCCGCGATGATCCAGGAGGACTGGCCGTCGCCCGCGTTGTTCAGCACCTTGCCGACCAGCAGCTCCGCGCCCGGCGCGACACCCTTGAACCTGCCGTCCGAGGCCGCGCCCGAGCCGACGATCGTGGACGCCACATGGGTGCCGTGGCCGAAGCCGTCCTGCACGGTCTCGTCCGGTACGAAGCTCTGCGATTCGGCGATCTTCCCGGCCAGGTCCGGGTGCCCGGTGTCCACGCCGGTGTCCAGGACCGCGACCTTCACGCCCGTGCCGTCGTACCCCGCCCGCCACACCTCGGGTGCGCCGATCTGCGGCACACTCACGTCGAGGGACGCCTTCACCTTGGCGTCCAGCCAGATCTTGTCGATCCCGTCGCCGAGTTGCCTCGCGGCCTTCGCGGTGGGCTCGGTGCCGAGCTCCGGGGCGATGTCCGCCCAGAACGCGGTGGACTTCCTCGCGCTCAGCGCCGCGCCGTCGATGCCGGGCAGCGCCAGCGTCCGGCGCGCACCCTCGGGGGTCTCGCCGCCCTTGCTGTACGTCGCGATGACCGGGGTGGTGCCGGTCCTCGCGTCGGTGTACCCCTGCGCGACCAGCCGGGTGACATTGAACAGGGCCGGGTCGAGGCGGCCCGCCCGGATCAGCGGGATGGCGTCGGCGGGCAGGACGCTGATCTCGCCGTCCTTCTCGCTGGACAGGAAGGTGGCGGCCTCGCGGCCCTTGCCGTGCCGGACGTCGACGGCGTACCTGCCGTCCGGTCCGGTGGTGAGCGACACGGTGTCGCCGGTGATGAGGGTGACGGTCTGCGGTGCGGCGGTGCCCGGCCCCGTGAGGGTGGTGGTGACCGAGGAACCGGACGTGGGTGTGACCGAGGATCCGGAGGCGGTTGTGGTGACCGGGGATCCGGGAGCGGATGTCGCGGGCGTGATCGCCCCCGCGAGCAGTCCGGCCGCTCCTGCCACAGCCCACAGGGCGTGGAGTCTTCGCATGGGTGGACGTCCTCCCCTGAACGCGGAAACGCTTCCGCCCGGTGAGCGGAAGCCGGAGATCAGAGTGAGCGCCGGGGCTCCGGCGACTCAAGGAGTTCCAGTGGCCGGAGCGTGCCAATGCCAGCTTCGGCCAAGGCAGTTGAGCGGTCCCGACAGTCCGGGGAGCCCGGTCGTCCGCGGTCGCCCGCCGGATCGCACGGCTGCGGCTCAGCCGGAACACAGCCTTCCCCCAGGCAACCGGGACAGGATCGGGACATGGCTGGCATCTCCGGTACCCGAAGCGGACAGGTCCGCGTCCTGATCGTCGACGACGAACCGGCGCTCACCGAAGTGCTGTCCGTGGCCGTCTCCGAGGCCGGCTGGCGCCCCTACCCGGTGCCCGACGGGCACAGCGCGCTGCGCGAGGCCCGCCGCTGCGCCCCGCACGCCGTCGTCCTCGACGGCATGCTGCCCGACCTGGACGGCATCCAGGTCCTGCGCCGGCTGCGGTACGAGAACCCCGAGCTGCCCGTCCTCATGCTCACCGCCCGCGACGCCGTCGAACACCGCCTCGACGGACTCGGCAACGGCGCCGACGACTACGTCACCAAGCCCTTCTCCCTCCAGGAGGTCGTGCTGCGGCTGCGCGGACTGCTGCGCCGCTCCGGTGCCGAACGCGTCCGCACCGACGACTCCGTGCGCGTCCTCGGCGATCTGCTGGTCGCCGCCGAGTCCAGAGAGGTGCACCGCGGCGGCGCCGCCGTCGCCCTCACCGCCAAGGAGTTCGACCTGCTCAGCCTGCTCATGGAGCACCCCCGGCAGGTGCTGAGCAAGGCCCAGATCCTCGACCGCGTCTGGAGCAGCTCCTTCGACGGCGGCGGCAACCTCGTCGAGGTGTACATCTCCAGCCTGCGCCGCAAGATCGACCGGGGCCGCGCCCCCATGATCCACACCGTGCGCGGGCTGGGATACGCCATCCGGCCGGTGGAGGACGGAAGATGAACGCCCACCGGTTCGGGGGCCGTTCCCTGCGCACCCGGCTGCTCCTCTTCATCACCGCCGTCCTGATCGTCGTCTGCGCCGCGATGGCCCTCACCACGGTCTTCGTCCAACGCGCCTACCTGCTGGGCAACCTGGACGACCGGGTCACCAACGCGGCCGAACGCAGCCTCGGCGGGGCCTCGCTCCACCCGGACCTCGCGAGCGATCTGACCTTCCTCAACGAGAGCGGCCACCCGGCCGGCATGCTCGCCGCCCGGCTGGACGCCGACGGAAACGTCCTCGCGGCGGCGACCGTCGGCCAGGACGCCCCGCCCCAGCGCCTCAGCGACGCCCAGACGGCGGTGCTGTCGGGTGTCAGGACCGACGGCAGGTTCCACACCCGGACCGTCCCCGGCCTCGGCACCTACCGCCTCACCGCCCTGGAGAACCACGGCGTCCGCGTCCTCACCGGCCTGCCGATGGACGACGTCCAGGACATGATCGGCGGCCTGGTCGTCATCGAGGCCGTCGTCGCCGCCGCGGGCCTGACCGCCGCCGGGGCCGGCTGCGCCGTCGTCATCCGGCGCCAGCTGCGCCCCCTCGGCCGGGTCGCCGCCACCGCCGTCGAGGTCTCCCACGCGCCGCTGTGCCGGGGCGAGGTCGCCGCACTCACCCGGGTACCCGAACGCGACACCGACCCCGGCAGCGAGGCCGGCCAGGTCGGCGCCGCCCTCAACCGCATGATCGACCACGTCGAGTCCTCGCTCGCCGAACGCCAGCGCAGCGAGGAACGGGTGCGTCGCAGCGAGGAACGCATGCGCCGCTTCCTCGCCGACGCCAGCCATGAACTGCGCACCCCGCTCGCCTCCATCGCCGGCTACGCGGAACTCATGAACCGCGGCACCGACCGCATCGAACCCGGCCTGGCCTGGCGCCGGGTGACCGCCGAGTCGGCCCGGATGACCGGCCTGGTCGAGGACCTCCTGCTGCTCGCCCGCCTCGACGAGGGCCGGCCGCTGCAGTCCGCCGAGGTCGACCTCGCCGCCCTGGTCGCCGAGGCGGTGTGGGACGCGCGGGCCGCGGGCGGCGGCCACGACTGGCAGCTCGAACTCTGCCTGGACGCCCCGCCCCTGGTCCTCGGCGACGAGGCCCGCCTCCACCAGGTGGTGGCCAACCTGCTGGCCAACGCCCGGGTGCACACCCCGGTCGGCACCCGGGTGCTGGCGACCGTGGAGGCCCGGGACGGCCTCGCCACGCTCCGCGTCCGCGACGACGGGCCCGGCATCCCTCCCGACCTGCTCCCCACCGTCTTCGAACGCTTCACCCGCGCCGACACCTCCCGCGCCCGCGCCACCGCGGGCACCGGCTCCGGCCTCGGTCTCGCCATCGTCGCCGCGATCACCGCGGCCCACGACGGCCGGATCGCCGTGCACAGCGAACCCGGCCGCACCGAGTTCACCGTCGAACTCCCGCTGACCGGCGACCTGGGCGCCGACACCCTCACCTGGAGCTCCCGGGCCTCGCTGCTGTGAGCCGTGAGGTCCTGACCGTGCCGCTCGGTATCCTGATCGGCCGACTTCCCGAACGGCGTCAGGAGAGGTGCTCAGATGCGGAACACGGGCGACTTAATCGCGGACATCTACGGGCTCGGCACCGGCCCCTGGACGATGACCCCCGTCACCCGTGGCGCGCTGGGCCAGATCTGGAAGCTGTCCGGGAACGGCTCCGACTGGGCGGTGAAGGAACTCATCTTCGCGCGCGAGGAACCCGTCGTCGAGGGGGAGGCCACCCTGCGCGACACCGCCGCGGGACTCGGTGTCCGCGCGCCCCGCCTGATGCCCGACCGCACCGGGTCCCATGTCTCACGCCTCCCCGCCGACCTGGGCGGCTCGTACCTGAAGCTGTACGACTGGGTCGACGGAACCCCGGCCGACCCCGCCGACCCGGCGCTGCTCGACTGGTGCGGCCGGACCCTCGCCCTGCTGCACCGGGCGGGGGAGGGCACGACGCAGACGCCCGTCGACTGGTACGAGAAGTGCTACCCGGAGGACGACTGGGCGGACCTGCACGACAGGGTCCGCCGGGCCGCCCCGCCCTGGGCCGAGGCGCTGAGCCGGTGCGTGGCCGGCCCGCTGCCGGAGCTGACCCGCTTCGTCTCCCCCTCCGACCCCGCCGACCTGGTCGTCTCCCACCGCGACGTACAACCCCAGAACGTCCTGCTCACCGGGGCCGGCCCGGTCCTCCTCGACTGGGACAACGCCGGCCCCGTCGCCGCCCGCCGTGAACTCGCCCATGCCGTGTTCGTGTGGTCGGGCGGCAACGCCTTCCGCCCCGAGGCGGCCCGCCGGCTGGTCCGCGCCTACCGGGACGCCGCGGGCCCCGCCGTCCTCGACGACCTGAACGCCTTCTCGATGCTCTTCGCGACGGCCCTGAACTACGTCCATGTCCAGGCCGAGTGCGCGATCGACCCCCACGCGACGCCCGCACAACGGCAGTTCGCCGCCGACCAGACCACCGCCACCCTGCGCACCCTCCCGTCCCCGTCCGCGGTGTCCCGCCTGCTGACGGTGCTGAAGCCCCAGTGGTGAGGGGCTCCTGAGCCGCTGCGCGGGCACCTGCGGACCTCGCCGCGCCACCACGGACGGCGCGGGGGACCGACGGCGCCGTACGAGACCGTTTACAAGTCGGCCGTACGGCGATACCGTCCGCCACAGGCGAGGTGGGAGCGCTCCCATAAATGAACCTCCGACGGACCGGAACCCGCCGGAGGCTCATCGGGACCCGCTCCCGCCTCGCGCATCCGCACCCGAAGCACCCGCACCCGAAGTGCCTGAAGCACCCGCACCCCGCGCCACCCACCCCCACCTGCACGGTCCGTACACGGAAGGACGGACTCCGCCATGTCTGTCATGATCACGACAAGCTCGCCGAAGAAGCCGGCCGGGTTACGCTCCCGGGCCCTCCTCCTCGTCCTCCTGGCCCTGCTGGCCACCGTCCCCGCCATCGGTCTGATCGTCACGACCGGCGGCCCGGCCGAGGCCCACGGCACCCCCATGAAACCCGGCAGCCGCACCTTCCTGTGCTGGCAGGACGCGCTGACCGACACCGGTGAGATCAAGCCGGTCAACCCGGCCTGCAAGAACGCCCAGCAGGTCAGCGGCACCACACCGTTCTACAACTGGTTCTCCGTGCTGCGCTCCGACGGTGCCGGCCGCACCCGCGGCTTCGTCCCGGACGGCCAGCTGTGCAGCGGCGGCAACACCAACTTCACCGGCTTCAACGCCGCCCGTGCCGACTGGCCGCTGACCCACCTGACCTCGGGCGCGACCGTCGACTTCTCCTACAACGCCTGGGCCGCGCACCCGGGCTGGTTCTACGTCTACGTCACCAAGAACGGCTTCGACCCGACGAAGACGCTCACCTGGAACGACATGGAGGACCAGCCCTTCCTCTCCGTCGACCACCCGCCGCTCAACGGCTCCCCGGGCACGGTCGAGGCCAACTACTCCTGGACCGGGCAGCTCCCGGCGAACAAGTCGGGCCGCCACATCATCTACATGGTCTGGCAGCGCTCCGACAGCCAGGAGACCTTCTACTCCTGCTCCGACGTCGTCTTCGACGGCGGCAACGGCGAGGTGACCGGCATCCACGAGCCGGGCAACCCCAACGAGCCCGTCCCCGGCACCTGCACCGCCACCCGCCGCACCACCAACAGCTGGAACGGCGGCTACCAGTCCGAGGTGACCGTCACCAACTCCGGTGACGTCCCCATGCTCGGCTGGATGGTCGACTGGACCCTGCCCGCCGGCCAGACCGTGGCCAGCCTCTGGAACGGCAACGCCACCTACAACGGCCAGGCGGTGATGGTCCACAACGCCGACTGGAACGGCTCCCTGAGTCCGGGCCAGAGCGCGACCTTCGGATACGTCGTCTCCGGCTCGGGAGGTGACAGCGCCACCAGCCTGCCCTGCCGGGTGGGCTGACCGGACCCCGCACCGGGCGGACCCGGTGGGCACCCCACGCCCACCGGGTCCGCCCGGCTATTCCTCCCACACCCGTGCCAGCCAGCGAAGTTGCCGTCCGACCTGTTCCGCCTCGCCCCCCTCGTGCCCGTTGAACGGGTACGCGTGGATCTCCCGGCGCGGATCCGCGCCGCCGCTCAGCTCGCCGTACCGGTTGAAGGCCGCGTACGTCCCGCTCGGCGGGCACACGGTGTCGCGCAACCCGGTGCCGAAGTGGGCCGGGGCCTGGGCGCGGCGGGCGAAGGAGACGCCCTCCAGGTAGGAGAGGGTGCGGTAGGCGGCCTGTTCGGCGCCGCGGTGCACCGCGAGATACGCGGCGATCTCGCCGTAGGGGCCCGCGTCGGTGAGGTCCAGGGCGCGGCGGATCCCGCACAGCAGCGGGGCCGTGACCAGGACGGCGGCGAGGTCCGGCAGCAGACCCGCCACGGCCAGGGCGAGACCGCCGCCCTGGCTGTTGCCGACGGCCGCGATCCGGCCGGCGTCCACACCGGGCAGCGCGCGCAGGGCCGTCACCGCCCGGACGGCGTCCGTGATCAGCCGTCGGTAGTGACAGTCCCGCGGGGCCCGCAGACCGCGCACGGCCGGGCCGGGGCCACCGGGTGCCTGGGCGTGCGGATCGGGGGTCGAGCCGCCGTTGCCGTACTGGTCGCCCTGGCCGCGGTTGTCCATCAGCAGATGCGCGTACCCGGCGTTCACCCAGGTCAGCCGTTCGTGGGGGAGGCCCCGGCCGCGGCCGTAGCCGGCGTACTCGACGACGGCGGGCAGCGGTTCACGGACCCCGGCCGGGCGGGAGTACCAGGCGCGGACCGGGTCGCCGGCGAAGCCGCGGAAGGTCACGTCCCAGGTCTCCGTCAGCCGCAGACCGGTCCCCACCGGGTCGGCCGACACCAACGCGTCGTACTGCGCGGCGTCCTTGAGGGTGTTCTGCCAGAACTCGTCGAAGTCGGAGGGTTCCTCGGGCAGGAAGCGGTAGGTCTCCAGCTCGCTCGGCGGCAGGTCGAACGCGGGCACGAGGGCACCTCGCAGGAATCGGTCCGGACAGGGAAAGTTGCGGAGGCGGTCGGGGCTGCGCTGGGAGGTTCTACCCCGTGCGGAGGTGTTCCCATGCCCGTCATCCGCCTCGGGCGTCTCGCGTCGCACCCATTGACAGCGCTTTCTGAGTGCCCCTAAGTTGCCGCGAAGTTACCGGTAAGAAGCTCGAAAGTTTCGGTATCGCGTTCCCGTCACGGGAGGCCCGAGCATGAGCACCTCCACCACACCGGCCCCGCCGCCCGGCACTCAGGACCCGCCCCGGGCGCCCACCCGTCCCGAGCCTCCGCCCCGGCCTCCCGGGTGGCGCAGAGCGCTGCGCCGGGACTGGCGGCTGTACTCGCTGGCCGTGCTGCCGCTGCTGTTCTTCCTGGTCTTCCGCTATCTGCCGATGATCGGCAACGTCATCGCGTTCCGCCGGTTCGAACCGGGCGGCTCCCTCCTCGGGGAGCAGTGGGTGGGGCTGCGCTATGTGCGGATGTTCCTGTCCGACCCCACCTTCTGGCAGGTCTTCCGCAACACCCTGTGGCTGGGCGCGCTGACGCTCCTGTTCTGCTTCCCGGTCCCGATCGTGCTGGCGCTGCTGCTCAACGAGGTGCGCCGGCGCTCGCTGAAACGGTTCGTGCAGTCGGTGTCGTATCTGCCGCACTTCCTGTCGATCGTGATCGTCGCCGGGATCACCCTCCAGATGCTCGCCGTGGACGGCCCGGTCAACCATGCCCTCGGCTGGTTCGGCCACGACCCGATCCGGTTCGTCCAGGAACCGGGCTGGTTCCGCACGATCTACGTCGGCTCGGAGATCTGGCAGACGGCCGGCTGGGGCACGATCCTCTACCTCGCCGCCCTCACCACGATCGACGAGGACCTCTACGAGGCCGCCCGCATCGACGGCGCGAACCGCTGGCAGCAGATCTGGCACGTCACCCTGCCCGGTATCCGCCCCACCATGATCACCCTGCTGATCCTCAACATCGGCACCTTCATGGCGGTCGGCTTCGAGAAGATCCTGCTGCTGTACAACGCGCTGACCTATCCGACGGCCGACGTCGTCTCCACCTACCTCTACCGCGCCGGCGTCGAGTCCAACAGCTTCAGCTACGCCGCCGCGATCGGCCTGTTCGAGGCGGTCATCGGGCTGGTGCTGGTGACCTCCGCGAACCAGCTGTCGCGCCGTACGGTGGGGACGAGCCTGTGGTGAGGGCCCGGCGGGAGAGCCGCTCCTACCGGGTCTTCCAGGGCGTCAACGGGGTGGTCCTGACCCTGGTCGTCCTGGTGACCCTGTACCCGTTCGTCAACATCGTCGCCCGCTCCTTCAGCGGGGAGCGCCAGATCCGCGCCGGTGAAGTGACCCTGTGGCCCAAGGGGTTCAACCTCACCACGTACGACATCGTCTTCCACGACTCGACGTTCTGGCGCAACTACGGCAACACCGTGCTCTACACGGTCGTGTCGACCGTCGTCGCCATGACTCTGACGACCTGTTACGCCTACGTCCTGTCGAAGAGGCACCTCAAGGGGCGGGGCGTCCTGGTCGGCGTGGCCGTGTTCACCATGTTCTTCAGCGGCGGACTGATCCCGAACTACGTCCTGGTCACCAGTCTCGGCCTGAAGAACTCCGTGTGGGCGATCGCCCTGCCCAACGCGATCAGCGTCTTCAACCTGCTGGTGATGAAGGCCTTCTTCGAGGGGCTGCCCACCGAACTGGAGGAGGCCGCCGAGATCGACGGGCTCACCACGTACGGCATCCTGCTGAGGATCGTGCTGCCGCTGTCCAAGGCGGTCATCGCGACGATGGTGCTCTTCTACTCGGTGTCCTTCTGGAACTCCTGGTTCTCGGCCTACCTCTACATGGACCGCACCGAGCTGATGCCGGTCACCGTCTATCTGCGCAACATGATCGCGGGCGCCACCACCGGCGGCAACGCGGGCGCCGCCACCGAGCAGCTCAGCCAGGTCGGCGCGAACATCCAGGCGGTCACGATCGTGCTCACCTCGCTGCCCATCCTCTGCGTGTACCCGTTCGTCCAGCGCTACTTCGTCTCCGGCGTGATGCTCGGCGCCGTCAAGGGCTGAGCGCCCAACTAGGGAGTATCCGTGAAGAACGCAGGTCAGCTGTCACGGCGTCAGATCCTGGCCGCCGCGGGGTTCGTCGGCCTCGCCGGTCTCACCGGCTGCGGCGGCGACGACGGAGGGGACTCCAAGGACCTCTCCAAGAAGCGGGACGGCGCGATGAAGGAGTACCGCGTCGGCGAGCAGTTCAAGGCGGCGAAACCGCTGTCGTTCCCGGTGCTGCACAACAACAACCCCACCTACCCGCTGAAGAACGACTGGTTGTTCTGGAAGGAACTCACCCGGCGCACCGGCGTCACCCTGAAGCCGATCGCGGTCCCGCTGGCCGACTACGAGAAGAAGCGCAGCGTCCTCATCGGCGCCGGCGACGCCCCGTTCCTGATCCCCAAGACGTACCACCCCTCCGAGGTCGCCTTCGTGTCCTCGGGCGCGATCCTCCCGGTCAGCGAGTACGTGCACCTGATGCCCAACTTCCAGGACAAGGTGCGGAAATGGAAGCTGGAGCCGGAACTCGACTCCATCCGCCAGGCCGACGGCAAGTACTACCTGCTGCCCGGACTGCACGAGAAGGTCAAGTCGGGCTACTCGCTGTCGCTGCGCACCGACGTCCTCCAGAAGCTGGGCCTGGCCCTGCCCACCACCTGGGACGAGGTGTACGAGGTCTTCGGGGCGATCCGCGCCGAGTACCCCGACCGCTATCCGCTCTCCGACCGCTGGAGCATCAACACCCCTTATCCGGCCGCCGCGTTGATGAGTTATCTCGGCCAGGCGTACGGCGTCAGGGCGGGCTGGACGTACGACAACATCAGCTGGGACGCGAAGAAGGACGCCTTCGTCTTCACCGGTGCCTCGGACGGCTACCGCCAGATGGTCGAGTATCTGGCGAAGCTGGTCGCCGAGAAGCTCATCGACCCCGAGAGCTTCACCCAGACCGACGACGACGCGGTGCAGAAACTGCTCGGCGAGAAGTCCTTCGCGATCAGCGCCAATCCGCAGGAGCTGGTCCAGAACTACCGCTACAACCTGGAGAAACAGGTCAAGGGCGCGACGATCGAGATGGTGCCGGTGCCGCTCGGCCCGGCCGGCCCGGTGGTGATGGGCGGGGCCCGGCTGGAGAACGGCGTCATGATCGCCGGCAAGGCCCTGAAGAGCGACACCTTCGTCGCGATGATCCAGTTCGTGGACTGGCTCTGGTACTCCGACGAGGGCCAGCGCTTCGCCAAGTGGGGTGTCGAGGGCACGACGTACACCGTCTCGGGCGACACCTACGAGCTGAAGCCCGGTATCAGCCTGATGGGCTCCGACCCGGACGCCCCGAAGGACCTCCAGAAGGACTACGGCTTCTTCAACGGCGTCTTCACCTACGGCGGCAGCTGGGCCCTGGTCTCCTCCTCCTTCGGCCCGGACGAGAAGAAGTTCCAGGACGCCATGGCCCAGCGCGCACAACTCCCCATCGGCCCCGCCCATCCGCTCCGGTCCGTGGAGCAGGAGCAGGCCACCCTCTGGGACACCCCGCTGCGCGACCACGTCGTCCAGAACACCCTGAAGTTCGCCCTCGGCAAGCGTCCGCTGTCCGAATGGGACGCCTACGTCGCCGAGTTGAAGGCCAAGAACATGGACCGGCTCGTCGACCTGCACAACAAGGCACGCGACCGCTTCACGAAGGAGAACGGGTGATCCGGGTCCCCGCCGCCCCGGCCGGCCGGCTCTCCGACGCCTGGCGGACCTGCGTCGGCACCGGCCGTATCGAACTCGCCCTGCGCCGCGACTACCAGGACTCCCTCGCCCTCCTCCAGCGCGACATCGGATTCCGGCACATCCGCGGCCACGGTCTGCTCAGCGACGGCATGGGCGTGTACCGCCCCTACGACCACGCGGGCGCCCGGCACGTCCACCACTCCTTCACCTATGTCGACCAGGTGATCGACGCGTATCTGGCGCTCGGCATCCGCCCCTTCCTCGAACTCGGCTTCATGCCGCAGGAGTTGGCGTCCGGAGACCAGACGGTCTTCTGGTGGCGGGGGCATGTCACCCCGCCCCGCTCGCACCGGGAATGGGCCGACCTGGTGCGTGCGACCCTGCGCCACCTCGTGGACCGCTACGGCGTCGACGAGGTGCGCAGCTGGCCGATCGAGGTGTGGAACGAGCCCAACCTCGCCGACTTCTGGCAGGGCGCGGACGAACAGGCGTACCACCGGCTGTACGAGGTCACCGCCCACACCGTGAAGGAGGTGGACACCGGGCTCCAGGTCGGCGGCCCCGCGATCTCCCCGGGCGCCGACGACTGGCTGGACCGGTTCGCCGAGTTCACCGCACACCGCGAGGTGCCCGTCGACTTCGTCTCCAAGCACGCCTACACCTCCGGTCCCGCCCGGCACGTGCCGTTCGGCGTCCACCAGACCCTGGCCCCGGCGACCGACCTGCTGGACCAGTTCGCCACGCCCCGGGACCGCCTCAAAGGCACCCGGCTGGCCGAACTACCGGTGCACATAACGGAGTTCAACTCCTCCTACCGCCCCGACAACCCCGTCCACGACACGGCCTTCCACGCCGCCTATCTGGCCCCCGTGCTGGCCCGCGGCGGAGACCTCGTCGACTCGTTCTCCTACTGGACGTTCAGCGACATGTTCGAGGAGGCCGGGGTCCCCACCGCCCTCTTCCACGGCGGCTTCGGGCTGCTCACCCACCGGCAGGTCCGCAAGCCCGTCTACCACCTGTACGCGTTCATGGCCCGGATGGGCCCCGACCTGCTCACCCGGGGCGACGACCATCTCGTCACCCGGCACGAGGACGGCCGGGTCACCGTCCTCGCCTGGGCGCCGGTCGACCCGACCGGTGCGACGCAGGGACCCGAGGGACACGGGCTGCGGCTGTCGCTGCCGGTGGGCGGGAACGGGAACGGGAACGGGGAAGGGGAAGGGGACGGGGGCGGGGGCGGGGGCGAAGGCGAGGTATTCGTTCGCCGGTCGACCGTCGACGATGAACGGGGCAACGCATACACGGCCTGGCGGCACCTGGGCAGCCCCCGCTCCCCGGGCCTCGCACAGCTCGACGTCCTGCACGAGGCCGCCGAGCCCGCCCGCAGCCATGGGCGGCTGCCCGTCCACGACGGCCGCACCGAACTGGACCTGACCCTCGCCCGCCATGAGATCACCCTCGTCGAACTGACCCCGGTCAGGGACGAGACCCCGCCGTGGTGGGACGAGCGACGGCTGCTGGGCCGGGAGCCCTCATGAGCGGTACGGCGACCGACTTCGGCACCGGCGTCCTCTCCCGCGCCGCCGCCCTGGTCCACACACTGCTCACCGTCGAGGCCCTCTTCCTCGCGGCGGCCGCCCCCGGCCTCGCCGGCCTGCTCTTCCTCGGCCCCGACCCCGCCAACCTGCCCCTCGCCGCCCTCTGTCTGCTGCCGCTCGGCCCCGCCGCCTCCGCCGCGCTGTACGCCCTCCACCACCGCAGCCGCGACCTCACCGACCTGCATCCGGCCCGTGTCTACGGCCGGGGCTGGCGCCTCAACGCCATCCCCGTCCTCAAGCTCTGGACCCCCCTGCTGACCTGGCTGACGGTGATCGCCTTCACCCTCACCCACTTCTCCGCCACCGGCCTGCCCCGCTGGTGGGCGGCCCTGCTCGCGCTCATCGGCGTGGCCGCGCTGCTCTGGGGCGCCCACGCCCTGCTCCTCACCTCGCTGTTCACGTTCCGCGCCCGTGACACCGCCCGCCTCGCCGCGTACTTCACGGTCCGGCACGGGAAGGTCACCCTGGCCGCCGCCTCCCTGCTCGTCCTCGCCGCCGGCCTGACCGCCCTGCTGACCGAGGCACTGCCCGCCCTGCTCGCCGCCCCGCTGCTGCTCTCCCTGCTGCACGCCGGCCGCCCGGTGACCGCCGAGACCGAGGAGGACTTCACCGTATGAGCCAGCCCGGCCAGAACCCCCCGCGCCCCGCGCACCTCCCGCGCACCCCCAAGATCCCCTACGGCGGCGACTACAACCCCGAGCAGTGGCCGGAGCAGGTCTGGGACGAGGACCACCGTCTCTTCACCCGGGCCGGCATCGACACCCTCACCGTCGGCGTCTTCATCTGGTCCCTCACCCAACCCGCCGAGGACCGCTACGACTTCACCGCCCTCGACCGCATCCTCGACCGCGCCGCCGCCGAGGGCCGCCAGATCTGCCTCGCCACCGGCACGGCCGCCCTCCCGCCCTGGCTCGCCAAGGCCTACCCCGAGGTCAACCGCACCGACTTCGAGGGCCGCCGGCACCGCTACGGCCAGCGCCACAACTTCTGCCCCAGCTCACCCGCCTACCGCAGGCTCGCCACCGCGCTGGCCGGCCGTCTCGCCGAACGCTACGCCCGGCACCCGGCGTTGCTGGCCTGGCACATCAACAACGAGTACGGCGGCGCCTGTTACTGCGAACGGTGTGCCGAGGCCTTCCGGGTCTGGCTGCGTGACCGGCACGGCACCCTGGACGCCCTCAACGACGCCTGGTGGACCACCTTCTGGTCGCACCGCTACAGCGACTGGGAGCAGATCGAGCCGCCCAGCGCCCTCACCGAGCACTGGCGGGGCCCCGACCACACCGCCTTCCAGGGCATCACCCTCGACTACCAGCGGTTCATGACCGACGCCCTGCTCGGCTGTTTCACCGCCGAGAAGGAGGCGATCCGCGCCCATGACCCGGACACACCCGTCACCACCAACTTCATGGGCGCCCACCGACCGCTGGACTACCACCGCTGGGCGCCCCAGCTGGACTTCGCCTCCTGGGACAACTACCCTCCGCTGGACGCCCCGCCCACCCGTGCGGCCCTCGCTCACGACCTGATGCGCGGCCTCAAGGACGGCACCCCGTTCTGGCTGATGGAGCAGACCCCGTCCACCACCGCCTGCCGCGACGTCAACCCCCTGCGCCGGCCGGGGGAGTTGCGGCTGGCGACCTTCCAGGCGATCGCCCACGGCGCCGACGCGGCCCTCTACTTCCAGATGCGCGCCTCACGCGGGGCCTGCGAGAAGTACCACGGCGCGGTCATCGGCCACGCGGGCCGCGACGACACCCGGGTCTTCCGTGAGGTCGCCTCCATCGGACGGGAGCTGGAGGCCATCGGCACCGCCACCCTGGGCGCCCGCACCCCCGCCCGCACCGCCCTCCTCTTCGACTGGGACAGCTGGTGGGCCCTGGAGATCTCCGACGGTCCCTCCCGTCTGGTCCGCTACCTGGACGTCGTGCACTCCTACTACCGGGCCGCCCGCGAGGCCGGCGCCGACGTGGACGTCGTGCCCGTCACCGCCGACCTCACCCCCTACGACGTCGTCCTCGCCCCCGTCCTGCACCTGATCAAGGGCGACCTGGCCGAGCGCCTGGAGGAGCTGGCCCGGCGCGGCGGCACCGTCCTCGCCACCTTTCTCACCGCCCGCTCCGACGCCCACGACCGGGCCTTCCTCACCGACGTCCCCGGCCCCCTGGCCCCGCTCCTGGGCATCCGCATCGACGAGTGGGACGCCCGCCCCGGGGACGTCGTCCAGCCCGTCGACCTGGAGGGCACGCTCTGCGAGGCACGGCTGGTCTTCGAACTGGTGCGGCTGCGCGGCGCCGAAGCCGTCGGCACCTACCGCGCGGACTTCTACGAGGGCACCCCGGCGGTGACCCGGCACGCCTTCGGCGCGGGCGAGGGCTGGTACGTGGCCACGGCCCTCGACCAGCCCAGCGTGGACCGGGTGGTCCGCTCCGTCCTCGACCGGCACGGCCTGATCGGACCGTATGCCGTACACAGCGGACTGGAGACCGCATACCGCACCGCGCCGGACGGCACCCGTCTGCTGTTCCTCCTCAACCACACCACCCGCCCCATCCGCCCGGCCGCCCACACCGCCGCCACCGACCTCCTCACCGGAAAGCCGGTGGCGCAGGGCGAACCGCTCCCGCTCGACCCGCTCGGCGTCGCCGTCCTGCGGCTTCAGTAGATGGTCCGCCCGTGCGCGTCCGGCACCCCGGACTTGCGCAGGAAGTAGCTGTTGAGCTGGTCCCGCCACTCGCGGGCACTGCGCACCTGCTCCTCGAACAGCTCCGCCACCCGCTCGTGCCGGGCCGGTGCCATCAGTCCGGCGAGGCCCGCCCACACCCGGCGGGCCTCCTCGGCTTCCTCGACGCCCTCGAAACGGGTGTCGTAGATGTGCTGGATCACGGTCTTCCCGCTCCTGAGCACATGCCCGTACGGCACATGGTGGAAGAACAGCAGCAGCTCGTCGGGACAGCTCGCCACGGACTCGTACACCTCGGCCCACGGCTTGGCGTACTGGGCCGCGTACCCCGTCCCGGTCGCCGCAGTGCGGTCGACGCCGACACCGTCGCGGTCGGCGAAGTGGTAGGTGCCCCACGGGCTGTACTCGTAGCCGTCGACGCTCGGCCCGTAGTGGTGCCCGGGCTGCACCATGAACCCCACCCCGAGCGGGGCCGTGTACTTCTCGTACGTCCGCCAGGAGCCGTCCAGCACCGCGTGCAGCCCGTCGGCCAGCCGCTCCGGCGCGGACGGGAACGTCAGGCCGATCCACTCGTCCAGGACCCGGTACGGATCGGCGTCCGGCCGCCAGGCCAGCCTGCCGAACGTGTACAGGTTCGCCTGGGCCAGCGGATGCCCCGTCCAGAACGGATCGTCGCCCACGTTCGACACGGCGACGAGATCGCGCGCCGACTCGCCGACGGTCGGCCCGGCCCCGCCCTCCGGCCGGAACCGCAGCACCTCGCTCCACATCGGCCCGAGCCAGCACACGTGCCGCTGCTGCCCGGTGTACTCCTGGGTGGCCTGCACCTCCACCGCCGACCGGGTACGCGACAGCGCCCCGAGCACCGGTGAGACCGGCTCGCGCACCTGGAAGTCCATCGGCCCGTGCTTGACCTGGAGCACCGCGTTGCCGGCGAACTCCCCGTCCAGCGGCGCGAAATGGTCGTACGCCGCCCGCGCCCGGTCCGTCGTGCGGTCCCGCCAGTCCTGCCGGTGGTCGTAGACGAAGGCCCGCCAGTGCACCGTGCCGCCGTACGGGGCGAGCGCGCCGGCCAGCAGGTTCGCGCCGTCCGCGTGACTGCGCCCGTAGGTGAACGGCCCCGGCCGGCCCTCCGAGTCGGCCTTCACCACGAACCCGCCGAAGTCGGGGATCGCCTCGTACACCCCGTGCACGGCCCGCGCCCACCACTGCCGTACCGCCTCCTGAAGCGGATCGGCGGTGGACAGTCCGCCGAGCACGACCGGCGCGGCGAAGGTCACCGACAGATGCGTCCGGATGCCGTACGGCCGCAACTCGGCGGCGATCGCCGCCACTTCGCCGATCCGGTCGGTCAGCAGCTCTGCCTCGACGGCGTGCACATTGACGTTGTTGACGCACACGGCGTTGATCCCGCAGGCGGCGAGCAGCCTCGCGTACGCCCGGATCCGCGCGAAGTCCTCCCGGGCCCGCCCGTCCCGCCAGAACAGCGAACCGCCCGCGTATCCGCGCTCCACCTGGCCCATGACCGGGTGCACGGCCACGTTGTCCCAGTGGTCGAGCATGCGCAGCGCCGTCGCGGGGCGGTGCACCTCACGGGGGAGGGCGCCCGAGAACGCCTCCTCGCCGAGCCGTACGACCTGGAACAGGCCGTACAGCAGTCCGCGCCCGCCCAAGGCGGTGACCGTCGTCGCACCGCCCTCCCGTGCGACCGTGAACTCCTCCTCGTCTCCCACGGGTTCGCCGTCGGGCAGCCGCAACAGGAGGTCGTACGGGCCGTCGCGGACGATCTCCCCGCCGAACCGTGCGCAGGCGTCGGACACTTCCCGGCGCACGGTGTCGACCAGGGGACCGGAGCCCGCGATCAGGACGCGCCGGGCCCCCAGCGGCCGAAAGGCCTCCGGGGGCAGCCAGCCGGGATCGATCCCGTTCAAGAGAGCAACTCCACCTCGGACAGACGGACTTCGCCGTCGAACACCAAGCGGTACCTCGCGTACCTACCCGGCGACCCCACATCGAACGCCCGGGTCTGCCGGTCCCAGGCGAAGGTCTGCCCGCTGCGGCGGTCCAGGGTCTTCCAGGTCGTCCCGTCGGCGGAGCCCTCCAGCCGCCAGCCCGTGGGCGCCTTCGCCCGCTCGGCGGAGGTCAGCGTGTACTGCACGGCCTTCGTGGCACCCCCGCTCGGCAGTGCGACGGCGCCGGACACGGTCGCGGCCGTCCCGGAGGTGTTGTCGGCCAGGGCGCCGGAGCCGGTGAGCGCATCGGGGGCGTCGGCACCCGGTCGTCACGGGTGATCGACACGGGCGCCGCGTTCTTCCCGCTGCCCCAGGCCGAGGGACGCGGACCCATGGCGAACTCCAGGGTGCCGCCCTCGGCGAGGAGCGAGTGGGGCAGCGAGGTCGACGTCCAGGTACGGCCGTCGACCTTCAGGCCCTGGACGTACACGTTGCCCGCGCTGTTCCTCGCCGCGCCCTGCCCGCGCGGCGACAGCGGGAAGCCGTACCTGTCCACCGCCGCCAGCCCGCTGAGGTAGGTGCCGTCGGTGAACGCCAGATCGACCGAGACGTTCGTCGCCGCGTAGTCCCGCTCGCCGTCGGCGAGCTGCGGGAAGATCCGGTACGCCAGACGGGTCCGGGCACCGACCCGGACGTTCACGTCGAAGACCTTGTTGTACGAGTACGCCCGGCCGGAGGCGGTGTGGCGCCCGGCGTAGCGCAGCGCCCGCACGCCCGTGAACCCGGCCCGTGCCTTGGCCGTCGGGGAGCCGCTCGGGCCCCGGTCGACGACGGTGAGCATGTCGGGCGGCACCGGCCCGTCGCTCCCGCCCGTCGCGAGCCGCAGATCGGCGAGCTGGAGGATGTCGGCGCCGTGGTTCTTCGTGACGTCGAGCCGGAAGTGCCGGTACTCGGCCGGGGCCGCGAGGGGGTACGTCTTCGTCTGGAAACGTTCGGTGAAGTCGTCGCCGGAGCGGCTGTCGAGGACCGTCCAGGTGCTGCCGTCCGCCGAACCGCTCAGGGTCCAGTCGGCCGGATCGCGTTCGGCGGCGTCGTTGGCGGAGGTGAGCGCGTACGTGGTCACCGCGGCCGGGGCGTCCAGGTCGAACTCGGCCCAGCCGGTGGCCGCGAACGTCAGCCACTTGGTGCTCGGCTCGCCGTCGGCCAGGTTCTCCTTCACCTCGCCGCCCGCGGTGTTCTCGGCGCTCGCCCGGACCCCGGTGACCCGGTCGGTCACCTCACCGGGCAGCCCGCCGGTCGCGTAGCCGCCGTCGACCCCCGACGCCCGCTCGGGCGTGCTGGTCCAGTCCGGAGCGGGCTGGCCGGCCTCGAACGAGGAGGCGAACGCCCGGGCGGGAGGCGGGAGGTGCGCCGGCCGGGCGACCGCCACCCCCGGAGCGCCGGCCGTCATGACGAGGATGGCCGTGATCGCCACCGTGCGTAACCGTCCGAACCACTGCATGCGTGAGCATCCTCCCCGCCCGGACCAGGGCCTCCGGACAACGTTGTCCAGTGTGGTGCGTAGCCCTCAGTAGGGGGCAAGTGACGGGTGATGTCAAGGATGTTGATTGCGCCGGACGGGGCACATGTCATGGATTTTTCCGGCAAGGCGGCCGGGGATGCTTCATATTTCCGGGAGGTCTCAACTCGGAAAAGACCCATGGCCGACCTTGCCCTCGATCTTGCTCCTTCGGAGGGGAGTGGACTATACCTGTCGGCGATTCACGCGACCCGCGACGACTCTGCTCGACCTGAGAAGGCGAGGACTTGAGGATGGGATCCAGCTCCGCGCACCACGGTGCCGTGAACGGCGCATCGGCGGATTTCGGCCGCCGCGATCTGATCAGGCGGTCCGCCGCACTCGGCCTGATCTCCGTCCCCGGGCTCGGCTTTCTGTCCGCGTGCGCCAGCAGCGGTGCCGGCGACGAGGACAAGGCCAAGGCCGGAAAGAAGACGGCGAAGAACCCCCTGGCGGTCAATGAGACCGCCCAGATGGAATTCGTGCTGTTCGACGGCGGTTTCGGCAAGGAGTACGCCGAGGACGCCGTGAAGATCTACGAGAAGGACTTCCCGAAGGCGAAGGTGACGTTCTCGGCCACCCAGAAGATCCAGTCCACGCTCCAGCCCCGCTTCAACCAGGGCACCCCGCCCGACCTCATCGACAACTCCGGCGCCGAGCAGATGGACATGGGCGTCCTGGTCGGCAAGAAGCAGCTCGCCGACCTCACCCCGCTGCTGGACGCCCCGTCGTACGACGATCCGGCCAGGAAGGTCCGCGACACCCTGCGCCCGGGCATCGTCGAGATGGGCCAGTTCGACGGCGACCCGGTCTGGATCATGTACTACGCCTACACCGTCTACGGCGTCTGGTACTCCCAGAAGGCCCTGGACTCGCTGGACGCCGCCTATCCCGAGACCTGGGACGAGATGCTCGCGGTCTGCGAGAAGGCCAAGAAGAAGGGCATGGCCGGCTGGACATACGCGGGCAAGTACCCGTATTACCTCCCGTTCTCGCTCTATCCGATGATCGGCAAGGTCGGCGGCCGCGAAGTCCTCGACGCCATCGACAACCTGGAGCCGAACGCCTGGAAGCACCCGGCGGTCAAGGCCTGTTTCGAGGCGTACTACGAGCTCTACAAGAAGGGTTACGTCCTCAAGGGCACCCCGGGCCTGGACCACATCCAGTCGCAGACCGCCTGGGCCGAGGGCAAAGCCCTGTTCATCCCCAACGGCTCCTGGGTGGAGAACGAGTCGGCCAAGGTGATCCCGGCCGACTTCGACCTCGCCGTCTCCGCGCCCACCGGCATCGACTCCTCCGACGCGATGCCCTTCGGCACCATCTGGGCCTCCGGCGGCGAGCCCTTCGTCGTCCCGGCCAAGGCCGAGAACGGCTCCGGCGGCATGGAACAGCTGCGCATCATGCTCAGCGAGGCCTCCTCCAGGAACTTCACCGCCAAGGTCAAGTCGCTCACCGCGTACAACGGCGGCACCGACGGCATCACCCTCACCCCCGGCCTGAAGTCCGGTGTCGCCGCGCTGGAGAAGGCCGGCGACAACGTGGTCAACCCGAGGCTCCAGGACTGGTACGTCCAGTTGCAGAAGGAGCAGATCGGCGTCGGCGGTCTCGGCGAGATGATGGCCGGACGGCTCACTCCCGTGGAGGCCATCAACAAGATCCAGGGATATGCCGACGCCGCCGCCAAGGACACCTCGATCAAGCACTACAAGCACCAGTAGCACGGGCATCCGTATTCACGACGGCACCGGAGTGGCGATGCAGCACGGCAAGTACCGGTTCATCGTGGGGTTCCTGGCGCTCCCCCTCGGACTGTACGCGCTCTTCGTGATCTGGCCGTTCATCCAGTCCATCTATTACTCGTTCACGGACTGGACCGGCCTGAGTCCCGAATTCAAGACGGTCGGCCTCGGCAATTACCGCAGGATGCTGGACGACCAGATCTTCTGGAAGTCCCTCTGGCACAGCCTGCTGTTCGCGCTCCTGGTCCCCCTGGTGACGATCGGCCTCGCGCTGTTCCTGTCCTTCATGATCAATGCCGGCGGGCGGCGAAGAAAAGGGGGCCCCGCCGTTTCCGGCGTCCGGGGCTCCTCCTTCTACAAGATCGTGTATTTCTTCCCGCAGGTGCTGTCCATCGCGATCGTCGCGCTGCTGTTCGCCTTCGCGTACAACCCGGACAGCGGGGCGATCAATTCGTTCCTGCGGGGGATCGGCCTGGGCGGAGTGCAGCCGCTCTGGCTCGGCGATCCGGATCTCGCGCTGTGGTGCGTGATGGCGGTCCTCGTCTGGTCCACGGTCGGCTTCTTCGTGGTCCTGTTCTCGGCGGGCATGGCCTCCATCCCCGCCGACCTGTACGAGGCCGCCCTGCTGGACGGCGCGGACCGGGCCGACACGTTCTTCCGGGTGACCCTGCCGCTGCTCTGGGACACCGTCCAGTCGGGCTGGGTCTACCTGGGCATCCTCGCCCTCGGCGCCGAGTCCTTCGCCGTCGTGCAGATCATGACGACCGGCCCCGGCGGCCCCGACTACTCGACCACCGTCATGGTCCTGTACGTGTACCAGAAGGCGTTCCGTGACGGTCAGGCCGCCTACGCCACCACCATCGGTGTCGCCCTGCTCGTCGTGACGCTGGCCTTCGCCGCCGTCGTGATGCGGCTCGGGCGGCGCGAGCGGCTGGAGTACTGACCATGAAGACGACCGAACCGACGACCGAACCCCCCGCTCCTGTCCCGGTGACCGTCACGAAGACGGACGGCACTCCCGGCCGGCCGGCCGCGGCACCGAAGTCCGAAGGCCGGGTCCTGAACGTCTTCTCGCACGGCCTGCTCGTCCTGTGGGCCGTGATGGTCGTGCTGCCGCTGCTGTGGGCGGTGATGACCTCCTTCAAGGACGACCGGTCCATCTTCTCCTCGCCCTGGGCGCTGCCCCGCACCCTGCACCTCGACAACTGGTCACGGGCCTGGACCGAGGCCAACATGAGCGACTACTTCCTGAACACCGTTCTGGTGGTGGGCGGTTCACTCATCGGCACCCTGGTCCTCGGCTCGATGGCGGCCTATGTCCTCGCCCGCTTCGACTTCCCCGGCAACCGGTTCATCTACTACCTGTTCATCGGGGGCATGAGCTTCCCCGTCATGCTGGCGCTGGTCCCGCTGTTCTACGTGGTGAACAACATGGGGCTGCTCAACACCCTGCACGGCCTGATCCTGGTGTACATCGCGTACTCGCTGCCGTTCACGGTGTTCTTCCTGACGGCGTTCTTCCGCACCCTGCCCGTCTCGGTGGCGGAGGCCGCGTTCGTCGACGGCGCCTCGCACACCCGGATCTTCTTCCAGATCATGCTGCCGATGGCGAAACCCGGCCTGATCAGCGTGGGCATCTTCAACTTCCTCGGCCAGTGGAACCAGTACATGCTGCCCACGGTCCTCAACACCGACCCCGACAAACGGGTCCTGACCCAGGGGCTCGTCCAACTGGCCGTCAGCCAGGGCTACAAGGGTGACTGGTCGGGACTCTTCGCCGGCCTGGTCATGGCCATGCTCCCGGTGCTCGCGGCGTACATCGTCTTCCAGCGGCAGGTCGTGCAGGGGTTGACAGCGGGCGCCCTGAAGTAAACCCGGCGTCTTCATGCGGCGTACACGGACCTCCGGTGCGCGGGTTGTCGTGTACGCCGCTTTTCCGCTGCTCCCACCCCTTTTGATCACCACGCTCCGAAGCCCTTCACACCCGGAATGCCACTTTCCGCAACGCCCCGCAGCCACCCCCGCACACCCCGCGACGCTCTCTCGGGTGAGCGCGGGCCCGCTTGTTCGAGCGTGCGGATACTGTTCAACCTCTTGACGGGAGTGGACCCGAACGGCTCAGCTTAGAGTTCACTAGTTGGACATAGACGGGATCTCATCGAAGCGATCCCGCGCGCAGGAGGTCGTCGTGGAGACTCCGGGGTCGCAGTCGTCGCTGCATCGGGCCAACCTGGAGCGGGTCGTACGCGCCGTGCGTCTGGCCGGGTCCCTGACGCAGGCCGAGATCGCCCGGACGACGGGGCTGTCCGCCGCGACCGTCTCCAACATCGTGCGCGAGCTCAAGGACGGCGGAACCGTCGAGGTCACGCCCACGTCCGCGGGCGGGCGCAGGGCGCGGAGTGTATCGCTCAGCGGGGACGCCGGCATTGTCATCGGGGTGGATTTCGGCCACACCCATCTACGGGTGGCTCTCGGCAATCTCGCCCATCAGGTGCTCGCCGAGGAGTCCGAGCCGCTGGATGTGGACGCCTCCTCGACGCAAGGGTTCGACCGGGCGGAACAGCTGGTCATGCGGCTGATCGAGGCGACCGGCGTGGACCACTCGAAGATCGCGGGCGTGGGGCTCGGCGTCCCCGGCCCGATCGAGCTGGAGTCCGGCACGCTCGGCTCCTCGGCGATCCTCCCCGGCTGGATCGGCACCAGACCCGCCGAGGAGCTCAGAGGCCGCCTCGGCGTGCCCGTGCACGTGGACAACGACGCCAACCTCGGCGCCCTCGGCGAGCTGGTCTGGGGCAGTGGCCGGGGCGTCCGTGATCTTGCTTACATCAAGGTCGCGAGCGGTGTCGGCGCCGGTCTGGTGATCGACGGGAAGATCTATCGCGGCCCGGGCGGCACCGCAGGAGAAATCGGACATATTACACTTGATGAATCCGGCCCGGTCTGCCGCTGCGGCAACCGGGGCTGCCTGGAGACCTTCGCGGCCGCGCGCTATGTGCTGCCGTTGCTCCAGTCCAGCCACGGCACGGACCTCACGATGGAGGCTGTCGTGCGGCTGGCCAGGGACGGAGATCCGGGCTGCCGTCGGGTGATCGCCGACGTCGGCCGCCACATCGGCAGTGGAGTCGCCAATCTCTGCAACCTGCTGAACCCGAGCCGGGTGGTCCTGGGCGGTGATCTCGCCGAGGCCGGTGAACTGGTGCTCGGTCCGATCAGAGAGTCCGTCGGCCGCTACGCGATCCCCAGTGCGGCGCGTCAACTCACCGTTCTCCCGGGGGCACTCGGCGGTCGTGCGGAAGTGCTCGGAGCACTCGCTCTCGCGCTCAGCGAGATGGGTGATTCAACCCTTTTGGACGGCACCCTGTCGGCCGCGACAGCTGCCTTCACTTAGAGAACGAATGACGCCGTTGCCATCTCGTTAAGTATTTACTTCTTGACGTCGAACTTGCGGCCGAGTTGACTTCGAGCCACCTCGGCCGCAGCGTTGCGGCCCTGTCAGGGAGGCACACCCCAAAATGAACGCAACGATGCGTAGAGTCGTGATCGGCGCCACCGCCGTGTCCATGGCGCTGTCGATTGCCGCGTGCGGCAAGGCCGGCGACGACAAGGGCAAGGACTCTGGCAGCAGCTCGGACAGCAAGTCCATCGGTCTGCTGCTCCCCGACAACGTCACCGCGCGCTACGAGAAGTTCGACAAGCCGTACTTCGAGGCCAAGGTCAAGGAGCTCTGCTCCGGCTGTGACGTCCAGTACGCGAACGCCGCCGCCGACCCGGCCAAGCAGGCCCAGCAGATGAGCTCCATGGTGACCAAGGGTGTGAAGGTCATCGTGATCTCCGCCCAGGACTCCGCCGCCATCAAGTCCTCCATCCAGTCCGCGGTGGACAAGGGCGTCAAGGTCGTCGCGTACGACCGCCTCGCCCAGGGCCCGGTCAGCGCGTACGTCTCCTTCGACAACGAGAAGGTCGGCCAGCTCCAGGGCGAGGCCCTGCTCGCCGCCCTCGGCTCCAAGGCGACCACGAAGTCCAAGATCGTCATGATCAACGGTGACGACGCCGACCCGAACGCCGCCCAGTTCAAGGCCGGCGCCCACAAGGCCCTCGACGGCAAGGTCACCATCGCCTACGAGCAGTCCGGCCTGTGGAAGGACACCGTCGCCGCCCAGAAGATGTCCGCGGCGATCACCCAGCTGGGCGCCAAGAACATCGCGGGCGTCTACTCCGCCAACGACGGCATGGCCGGTGGCATCGCCAACACCCTCAAGGGTGCGAAGATCAGCGGCATCCCGCTGACCGGCCAGGACGCCGAGCTCGCCGCCATCCAGCGGATCGTCGCCGGCACCCAGTCCTCCACGGTCTACAAGGCCTACAAGCCCGAGGCCGACACCGCCGCCGAGCTCGCGGTCAACCTGCTCCAGGGCAAGGACATCAAGTCCCTCGCCGACACCACGGTGACCAGCGGCTCCGGCGACAAGGTCCAGGCCAAGCTGCTGACCCCGGTGTCCGTCACGGTGGACAACATCAAGGACACGGTCGTCAAGGACGGTCTGTACACGGTCGCGGACATCTGCACCGCCGACTACGCCGCCGCCTGCAAGAAGGCCGGCCTGTCGTAATCACGCGCACCCCGCGTGACCCGGCCCGAGTCCCGCCGAGGGGCTCGGGCCCAGACCGCCGAGCGGTCCCGCGAGACCCCGCCGACGCCTGCCCCACCTTCACACCCCGCTGCCGGGGCGGGCGTCGGACGGAACCGTTGCCAAGCGCAGCGGATTCGCGCATGTTCATCTTGTAAACCTCGTGCGGACCGCGGCCTCCCGCCGCACCCCGCACGTCCCTCCGCGCACTACCCCAAGCGCGGCATCCCCGCCGGTCAGGCGGCGAAGGAGATGGTTCACGTGTCCGCTACGCCCGTGCTGGCGTTGCGCGGAGTCTCCAAGCGATTCGGTGCGGTCCAGGCCCTCACCGATGTCGATCTGGAGGTCCACGCCGGAGAAGTGGTCGCCCTGGTGGGCGACAACGGCGCAGGAAAGTCGACCCTGGTCAAGACGATCGCGGGTGTTCACCCCATCGATGAGGGCGTCATCGAGTGGGAGGGCAAGCCGGTCAGCATCACCAAGCCGCACGACGCCCAGGGTCTCGGCGTCGCGACGGTCTACCAGGACCTCGCGCTCTGCGACAACCTCGACGTCGTGGGCAACCTCTACCTCGGCCGCGAGCTGCTGCACCGGGGCGTCATCGACGAGGTGACGATGGAGAAGAACGCCCGCGAACTGCTGTCCACGCTCTCCATCCGGATCCCGAGCGTGCGCATCCCGATCGCGAGCCTCTCCGGCGGTCAGCGCCAGGTCGTCGCCATCGCCCGCGCCCTGATCGGCGAGCCCAAGGTCGTCATCCTCGACGAGCCCACCGCCGCCCTCGGCGTCGAGCAGACCGCGCAGGTCCTCGACCTGGTCGAGCGGCTGCGCGAGCGCAACCTCGGCGTCATCCTGATCAGCCACAACATGGCCGACGTCAAGGCGGTCGCCGACACCGTCGCCGTCCTGCGCCTGGGCAAGAACAACGGCTCCTTCCCCGTGAAGGACACCAGCCACGAAGAGATCATCGCCGCGATCACGGGTGCCACGGACAACGCCGTGACCCGTCGCGCGGAGCGGCGCACCGCGGAGGCGGCACAGTGAGCGACACGTCGAAGACCGTGAAGAGCGACTCCCCGGAGCCGGAGAAGGCCGGTACGGCCACCAAGCTCGGCAAGACCGAGGGTGTCGACGAGACGCAGGACACCGTCGCGCCCGCCGACGACCCCACGGCCGCGCCGGTCGCCGTCGTCGACCCGCGGCTGCTGGTCCGTGAAGAGGGCCTCAAGGGCTACCTCACCGAGTTCAAGCGCAAGGTCAAGGGCGGCGAGCTCGGCTCGCTGCCGGTCGTCGTCGGTCTGATCGTCATCTGGACGATCTTCCAGACGCAGAACGACCGCTTCCTCAGCGCCGACAACCTCTCGAACATCAGCTACTTCATGTCGGCCACCGGCATGCTCGCCATCGGCCTGGTGTTCGTCCTGCTGCTGGGCGAGATCGACCTGTCGGTCGGTTCGGTCAGCGGTCTGTCCTCCACCCTGTTCGCCGTGTTCGCGGTGAACCACGGAGTGAACCCCTGGCTGTCGCTGGTGCTGGCGGTGATCACCGGTGTCGCCATCGGCTCGCTCCAGGGCTGGTTCTTCGCCAAGGTCGGCGTGCCGGCGTTCGTCGTCACCCTGGCCGGCTTCCTCGGCTGGAACGGCCTGATGCTGTGGCTGCTGGGCGACAGCGGCACGATCAACATCCCGTCCGAGTCGGGTCCGGTCCACCTGCTCGGCCAGAGCTCCTTCTTCATGGACCAGGCCATCATCGGCGCCTACCTGCTGGCCGGCCTCGCCGTCGTGCTGTCCCTCGTCGGCAACCTCAACGAGCAGCGCCGCCGCAAGGCCGCGGGTGTGCCGTTCCGGCCGACCAGCGAGATCCTGCTCCGCGTGGGTGCCCTCGCCCTGGCGGCCTTCGTCTCCGCCGCCGTCCTGAACGACGCGGCCGGCGTCTCCAACGCCCTGGTGATCTTCCTCGCGGCGCTGGTGATCGTCGACTTCGTGCTCCGCCGTACCACCTACGGCCGTCAGGTCTTCGCGGTCGGCGGCGGCATCGAGGCCGCGCGCCGTGCCGGTATCAACGTGCCGATGGTCCGGATCAGCGTGTTCGCCATCTCCGGCGGCTTCGCGGCGATCGGCGGTATGTTCTTCGCCGGCCAGACCGCGAGCGCCACGCTCAGCGCCGGCGGCGGCAACACGCTGATGCTCGCCATCGCGGCGGCCGTCATCGGTGGCACCAGCCTCTTCGGCGGGCGCGGCAGCGTGTGGTCCGCGCTGCTGGGCATGCTGGTCATCCAGTCCATCCAGACCGGTCTGGACCTGCTGAACATGAACACCTCGATCCAGTACATGATCACCGGTGGTGTTCTGCTGGGTGCGGTGGTCATCGACTCGGTGTCCCGGAAGTCGCAGAAGGCGGCAGGGCGCGGTTAAGCGCCTCTCGCCGTACGGGGTGCGGTGGGACCGCGGCCGACTCGCCGCCATGGCGTGTCGCGCGGTTCCCCGCGCCCCTTTCGGTCGGACCAGATGCCCGGCGCCCACAAGGTGCCGGGCATAGTCGTGTCATGGGCCGGGTCGCGGAACATTAGACTCGACGAGCCCGGCAACAGCTCGAACAGCTTTTAGTGCAAGGAGGCACGGGTGCCGCTGCTGACCCGCATCAGGGGACCGCGCGATCTGGACCGGCTCAGCCCGGAGGAGCTGGACCAGCTGGCGGAGGAGATCCGGACCTTCCTGGTCGAGGCCGTGTCCAAGACCGGCGGCCACCTCGGCCCCAACCTCGGCGTGGTCGAGCTCACCATCGCGCTGCACCGGGTCTTCGAGTCCCCCAAGGACAAGATCCTCTGGGACACCGGCCACCAGTCCTACGTCCACAAGCTGCTCACCGGCCGGCAGGACTTCTCCCGGCTGAAGATGAAGGGCGGCCTGTCCGGCTACCCCTCGCAGGCCGAGTCCGAGCACGACGTCATCGAGAACAGCCACGCCTCCACGGTCCTGGGCTGGGCCGACGGCATCGCCAAGGGCAACGAGATCCTCGGCCGCGACAGCCATGTCGTGGCGGTCATCGGCGACGGCGCCCTCACCGGCGGCATGGCCTGGGAGGCACTCAACAACATCGCCGACGCCAAGGACCGCCCCCTGGTCATCGTCGTCAACGACAACGAGCGCTCCTACGCCCCGACCATCGGCGGCCTCGCCAACCACCTCGCGACCCTGCGCACCACCGACGGCTACGAGCGGTTCCTGGCCCGCGGCAAGGACCTCCTGGAGCGCACCCCCGTCGTCGGCAAGCCCCTGTTCGACACCCTGCACGGCGCCAAGAAGGGCCTGAAGGACTTCATCGCGCCCCAGGGCATGTTCGAGGACCTCGGCCTGAAGTACGTCGGTCCGATCGACGGCCACGACCTCGAGGCGCTGGAGTCCGCGCTGGCCAAGGCCAAGCGCTTCGGCGGCCCGGTGATCGTGCACTGCCTCACCGAGAAGGGCCGCGGCTACCAGCCCGCCCTCCAGGACGAGGCCGACCGCTTCCACGCCGTCGGCAAGATCCACCCCGACACCGGTCTGCCGATCGCCTCCTCCGGCGCCGACTGGACCTCCGTGTTCGGCGAGGAGATGGTCAGGCTCGGCGAGGAGCGCGAGGACATCGTCGCCATCACCGCGGCCATGCTCCAGCCCGTCGGGCTCGACAAGTTCGCCAAGCGCTTCCCGGAGCGGGTCTACGACGTCGGCATCGCGGAGCAGCACGGCGCCGTCTCCGCCGCGGGCCTCGCCCACGCCGGGGTGCACCCCGTCTTCGCCGTCTACGCCACCTTCCTCAACCGCGCCTTCGACCAGGTGCTGATGGACGTGGCCCTGCACAAGTGCGGTGTGACGTTCGTCCTGGACCGGGCGGGTGTCACCGGCACCGACGGCGCCTCCCACAACGGCATGTGGGACATGTCGATCCTCCAGGTCGTCCCCGGCCTCCGGCTCGCCGCCCCGCGCGACGCCGACCAGGTCCGCGCCCAGCTCCGCGAGGCCGTCGCCGTCGACGACGCGCCGACCGTCGTACGGTTCTCCAAGGGCGCCGTCGGCCCCGCCGTCCCCGCCGTGGGACGCGTCGGCGACATGGACGTGCTGCGCGAGCCGGGCACCGACACGCCCGACGTGCTGCTCGTCTCCGTGGGCGCCCTCGCCCCGATGTGCCTGGAGATCGCCGGTCTGCTCGACCGGCAGGGCATTTCCACCACCGTCGTCGACCCGCGCTGGGTCAAACCGGTCGACGAGGCCATGGCCCCGCTCGCCGAGCGGCACCGGGTGGTCGTCACCGTCGAGGACAACAGCCGCGTCGGCGGTGTCGGCTCGGCGGTCGCCCAGGCCCTGCGCGACGCGGGCGTCGACGTCCCGCTGCGCGACTTCGGCATCCCGCCCCGCTTCCTCGACCACGCCTCCCGCGCCGAGGTGATGGCCGAGATCGGGCTGACCGCCCCCGACATCGCCCGCCAGGTCACCGGACTCGTGGCCAAGCTGGACGGCAGGTACGGCACCCAGGCCGCCGAGGTGGACTCCGTGGAGCCCGCCCGCGACTGACGCCCGCCGACGGCAACCCGACACGCCCGGATGGGCCGGTTCGACCACTGCGAAGAGTGGTGAAACCGGCCCATTCGCGTTAACCCGCCCGCGCCGGGGCATACGACCTAGGGCCTGTCCGGCGGATCATGTCGGAGGAAGCCGCTGTGCCGAATCGACCCCGCGTCTCCGACAGGATCCGCCGGACAGGCCCCAGGCCCCTCTCGATCATGTCGAGGACGACACAGCGTGGGAGGTACCCGTGAGCAGCACCCTCTTCCGGACGAAGAGAGTCGAGCAGTCCATCCTCGACACCGAGGAACCAGAGCACGCGCTCAAGAAGTCCTTGTCCGCGCTGGATCTGACCGTCTTCGGCGTCGGCGTCATCATCGGCACCGGCATCTTCGTCCTGACCGGCACGGTCGCCAAGAACAACGCCGGACCCGCCGTCGCCCTGGCCTTCGTCGCGGCCGGGGTGGCCTGCGCGCTCGCCGCGCTCTGCTACGCCGAGTTCGCCTCCGCCGTCCCGGTGGCCGGCTCGGCGTACACCTTCTCGTACGCCTCCCTCGGTGAACTGCCCGCCTGGATCATCGGCTGGGACCTGGTCCTGGAGTTCGCGCTCGGTACGGCGGTGGTGGCCGTCGGCTGGTCCGGGTACATCGCCTCCCTGCTGGACAACGCCGGCTGGCATCTACCGGCGGCGCTCAGCGGACGTGAGGGGGCCAGCGGCTTCGGCTTCGACATCCTCGCCGCCGCCCTGGTCCTGCTGCTCACCGTGATCCTCGTGATCGGCACCAAACTCTCCGCGCGGCTGACCTCGATCGTCGTCGCCATCAAGGTGACCGTCGTCCTGACCGTGATCATCGCGGGCTCCTTCTTCATCCACGGCGAGAACTACGACCCGTTCATCCCCAAGGCGCAGGCCGTGGAGGCGGGCAACAACCTCCAGGCGCCGCTGATCCAGCTGATGTTCGGCTGGGCGCCCTCCGACTTCGGCGTGATGGGCATCTTCACCGCCGCCTCCGTCGTGTTCTTCGCGTTCATCGGCTTCGACGTCGTCGCGACGGCCGCCGAGGAGACCAAGAACCCGCAGCGCGACATGCCCCGCGGCATCCTCGGCTCCCTGATCATCTGCACCGTCCTGTACGTCGCCGTGTCGATCGTGGTCACCGGGATGGAGCACTACAGCAAGCTGTCCGTGAGCGCCCCGCTCGCCGACGCCTTCAAGCACACCGGGCACCCCTGGTTCGCGGGCTTCATCAGCTTCGGCGCCGCCGTCGGCCTGACCACCGTCTGCATGATCCTGCTCCTCGGCCAGACCCGGGTGTTCTTCGCGATGAGCCGCGACGGACTGCTGCCGCGCTTCTTCTCCCACGTCCACCCGCGCTTCAGGACCCCGCACCGGCCGACCATCCTGCTCGGTGTGCTCATCGCGATCCTGGCCGGCTTCACCAGCCTCAGCGAGCTGGCCGAACTGGTGAACATCGGCACGCTCTTCGCGTTCGTCGTCGTCGCGATCGGCGTGATCATCCTGCGCCGCACCCGCCCCGACCTGCCGCGCGCCTTCCGCACCCCCTGGGTGCCGGTCGTCCCGATCCTGTCGGTGTGCGCCTCGCTGTGGCTGATGCTCAACCTGCCCGCCGAGACCTGGCTCCGCTTCGGCATCTGGATGGTCGTCGGCTTCTTCGTCTACTTCTTCTACGGCCGCTCGCACAGCCGCCTCGGACGCCATGAGGAGACGACGGCCGACGAGGTGCGCGGAGGAGGAGAGCCTGCCTGAGCGTCCTTCAGGAGGCGTCCGCCGGGCCCCGTACCGCACGAGGGCCCGTCACCTCGGCGCCGAGGTCCGTCACCCGGCGGCGCAGTGCGCGGTCGGCGGTGACGACCAGGCGGGCGCGGCCGTCGGCCCGGGCGACCAGGCCGACGATGTGGTCGTCCCCGCTGCCGGCCGCCGACTCCACCCGTACCCCGGCCACCGGCTCCACCCCGCGCGCCGCGCCCTCCACGACGAGCACGATCTCCACGGGCCCGGCATGCCCCGGCAGTCCGTCGGCGGCCAGCCGGTCCCGCAGCCGCTCCGCGGCGCCCCGCCGATCCCGCCACCAGCCGTCGGGCACCGACCCGACCACGTTCGCGCCGTCGACGATCACGAGGAGGGCGGGGCTGTCGTCCACGGGGGCGTCCATGGGACCAGCGTCCCACGGACGCTCCGGCCCCGGGCCCGCCGGGAGTGGCCGGGAAGCCGCCGACATAAAGTGAACGGGTGAACGGCGACTGGCTCATACGCGGCCGCGACGGGCGGCTCAGTGTCTATCTGACGTCCGACGACGCCGTCCTGTGCCGCGCGGAACGCGCACCGGGCGGGCCCTGGGACGGCCCGCGCCGGGTCGGCGGCGACCAGAGGGTGCATCCGGTGCTCGCCGTCGGCCACGGCGCCGACGGCTACGCGCATCTGGTGTCCTGGCGGCCCACCGTGAAGGCCGAGGCGGGCCTGGTGCACTCCGTCCACTACCGGCCGCTGCTCGCCCCGCTGGACTGGGCGCCCGTCGGCCACCCGGACCGGCGGGGCGCCCGCACCGGGCCGCCGGCCGTCGCGGTGGACGCCGAGGGACGCGCCCATGTCTTCGTCCAGGACAAGGCCACCGGGCTCGGCATGCTCGTGCAGAAGGAGAAGGGCGGCTGGGAGCCCTGGCGGGACCTCGGGGGCAAGGGCATCGAGGGGCCGCCCGTCGCGGTGGCGGGGGAGTCGGGACGGATCGAGGTGTACGCGGCCGTGTCCGGCGGGATCCTGCACTGGCGGCAGGAGGAGGCCGGCGGCCCGCCGCGGCTGGAGGAGGCCCTGGAGGCGCCGGTCCGCCCCGGCACCCTGCGGGCGCTCGCCACCTCGGCCGAGCACACCACCCTCTTCTACACGGACGGCTCCGGCGAGGTGTGGGCCTGGCGCCCGGGCACCAAGCCGGCCCCGCTGCTCGCCGCCGCCGGAGCCGGTCCGGTCGCCGCGATCCGCTGCGCACTCGACGGCCATGACTGCACCCTGCTCGCCCAGCGCTCCGCGAGCGGCCGGGTCGCCTTCGCCGCCTACCCCACCGAACAGGAGTCGGCGGGGGCCTGGTGGGCCGAGTCCGGCCCCCAACTGGCCTCGGACGCCGAGGTGGCGCTGGCCGTGGACCACGAGGACCGGGTGGTCGCCGCCACCCTGTCCCCCTCGACCGGCCGCCTCCTGCTCAGCCGCCGCAAGGACGAGCCGGTGCTCGCGCTGACGGCGTGGCAGGAGGTCTGACCCGCCGTCACCTCCGACGGGGCGTCGGCGGTCAGGAACTCCCGCCGGTCGCCGGGGACTTCTTCGCCGACTCCGGGATCTCGGAGTCGGTGCGGACCGCCTTCCACAGGGTGGAGGCCTGGGGCTCGGCGGCCACGACCCGGTTCGGGTCGGCCTTGTCGTACGCCACCGGGAGCATGATCGTCTCCATGGTGGAGGGGTCGACGCCGTTGAGGCTGCGGCCGAACTCCGACAGCTTGGTGAGCGAGGCGAGGCCCGAGTCGGTGGTGAGGGCCGCGGTGAGCTGGTCGGCGATCCGGTAGGCCTTGGCGGGGCTGCCCAGCAGGTCCTGTTTCTTGATCTCGCTCAGCAGGGCGAGCATGAACTGCTGCTGGAGCCCGATGCGGCCCAGGTCGCTGCCGTCGCCGATGCCGTGCCGGGTCCGGACGAACTGGAGGGCCTGCGTCCCGTCCAGCCGGTGGGTGCCCGCGGTCAGGTCGAGGCCGCTGGAGGTGTCGTGGATGTCCCGGTCGACGGTGACCGTCACCCCGCCGATCGCGTCCACCAGCCCCTTGAAGCCGGCGAAGTCGACCTCGACGTAGTGGTCCATGCGGACCCCGGACATCTGCTCCACCGTCTTGACCACACAGGCCGGACCGACCTGCGAGTAGATGGAGTTGAACATCACGCGCCGGGCGGAGGCCACCGTCGAGCCGTCGGACCTGGCGCACTCGGGGCGGGTCACCAGGGTGTCGCGCGGGATGCTGATGGCGACGGCCTCGGTGCGGCCCTCGGGGATGTGCATCACCAGCGCGGTGTCGGAGCGGGCGCCCGCGACCTTGCCGGTGTTCAGCGCGGCGTTCGCCCCGGCGCGGGAGTCCGACCCCAGGATCAGGATGTTCTGGCCGGAGGTCGGCAGCTTCTCCGGCCGGTCGTCACCGATCGCCCGGTCGATGTCGATGTCCTTGATGTTGCCGTCGAGGTCCTGGTAGAGCCAGTACGCGGTGCCGGCGCCGACCACGAGGAGGAGGGTCAGCGTCAGCAGGATCCACCGGCCGGTCCGGCGTCGGCGGCGGGGTGCGTCGCCGCCCGGGGAGCGGGGCGACGTGCTCGGGCTCTCGACGGCTGGGGTCGTCATACGGGTCGGTGTCCTCGTCTTTCTCGGATCCGGGCAGGCGTGCACCCGGGCGTTCGGAAGACCGGCGACCCCCGTCGGCCGTTGTACGACAGTGATCCACATCACGTGAAAGCCCTGGTGGGCGGGGTAGGTGAGGGCGGTCTCCCGGCCGGTCTCCCCGCCGCCCGCCCCGCCGGTCTCTCCGCCGGGCCGTCCGCCCGTGGCTCGGAGCAGTGTAGAGACCATGCATATGATGTGAGAATTCCAGCCACCCGACGTCACGGGTCGGCCATGTCGTCAGGAGGCCGTGATGCCGGTGCGGGGTCGGTCCGCGCGCGCCGCGACCCGGCACGGTTCCGCCGTGCCGGTGGCCGCCGCCGCCGTCACCGTGCCGCCGTCGGTCGTGACCGGCACGGCCACGGGCACCTGGCTCACCCTCGGCAGGGACGGCCGGCTCACCGCTTACGCGCCCGCCGGTGGCGGACTGCTGCGCTGGACCGAGACGCGGCCCGGTGGCCCCGGCTGGTCGGGACCGGACCTCGTGGAGATCCGGAACCTCACCCATCTCGCGATCGTCCAAGGGGCGGACGCCTACGTCCACTTCCTGGGCCGGCGGGAGCGCCCGCGCGGCGACGGGGCCGTCGAGGTGGACGTCGTCCACGCGATCCAGTACCAGAGCGGACGGCCCGTCACGGAGTGGCGTTCCCTGGGCAATCCGCACCCCCAGCCGGACCGGGCACGGCGTTTCGGCGCTCCGGCGGGTGCCGTGGCCTCCGACGGAACCGTGCATGTGTTCGCGCCCAACGCGGGCGGCGGGCTGATGATGCGCCGGGAGGGCAGGGGCGGCCGCTGGGAGCCCTGGGCCGATCTGCGGGGCACGGACGTGCGGGACGGGCTCGCCGCGGCGGCGACGTCGGACGGCCGGGTCGAGGTGTTCGCCCCGGCCGGGGGCGCCGCCCTGCACTGGTTCCAGCCCGAGCCCGCCGCCGAGCCGCAGCGCTCGCACGACGTACGGCCCGGCCCGGCGGCCGGATCCGTCGCCGCGCTGGAGACCGCGCCCGGCCGGCTCACGTACTTCTGGACCGACCCGGCCGGCGGCGGACTGATCTGCCACCGGCGCGGCGGCTGGTCCGTCCCGCTGGGCGGCACCCCGGGCGACGGGGCCAACGCCGTGCTGCGCACCGTGCTCGACGGCTACGACTGCACGGTGATCGCCCATCGCGGCCGGTCCGGCACCGTCCTGGTCGGGGTCTGCGCGACGGAGGCCGAGTCCTCCGGCCTGTGGTGGACGGACACCGGCCTGGCCTGCGCGGGCGATCCGGCCCTGGCCCACGACGGCCGCGGCCGGGTGGTGGTCGCGGCCTTCGATCCCGGCGGGACGCTGCGTGTCGCCCGCCGGGTTCCCGGACCGGGGCTGGTCCTCGGGGAACCGGCGCCGGTGTGAGGCCGGGGGAAACCGATTACTGCTGGACAGCCCGTGGAGCGGATGGAAACATCATGATTGATCAGTAAATCTTCGGTAATCCTTTGCTGTTCAGCAGGTGAACGGGGGATGTCGGTCACCTGAGCGGCCGGCCTCGGATGTGGAAAGTGCGGAAGTACAGGTGAGCCTCAACAATCCCGAGGCGAGCGCGCTCGTGTCGACCTATCGGTCCCTGGTGCCGCTGGGGGCCCGGCGCCGGATCGTACGACGGGTTCCCCACCCGCTGCGTTCCTCGGTGAAGCGTTCCCTGGCCTCCGCCGACGCCGTCCGCTCCGCCGTCGTCGTCCGGGCGCTCGGCGGACAGGGCCGGGGCGGCCGGCGGCCCGACGGCGGGATCCGGGTCGTCCGGGTGGCCGGGAAGCACGTGCGGGCCGTGGAGGTCCCGGGGGCCACCGCGTGGGCCGCCCGGGCCCGCAATCTGCACATCCTCGTCTCCGTGCTGGAGGAGGCGGGCATCGACTACTTCTGTGTGCGCGGTCATGCCTCGCTCACCCCGAGTGTCGCCGTGCCCGCCGGGCGGAGGGCCGAACTGGAGGCGCTGCTGCGGGTCGTCGGCGAGGAGGGCGCCGGATACGCCGGTCCCGTCTCCGGCGGACCGATGCGCCCCGGCGGCGCCCTCGCCACCTGGCGTGCCCTGCGCGGCGAGAGCGTGGTGCGCGTGGCGTGGAACGTCTGCGACCCCACCGGCCATCTGGTCTTCGGCCGGGAGTCCGGCTGCGACATCGAGTTCTGGGCGGAGCAGGACGGCCGGCTGGTCGCGCCGCGCCCCAACCGGGTGATGACCGAGGTGCCGCTGGACGCGGGCCGCTGCTGGGCCGAGCAGAAACGTTTCAGTGCCGTACCGGCCGTCTACTCCACCGGACACGCCCGCACCCTGCCGGAGTTCGTCGCCGCCCTGCCCGAGGACCACCTCTTCCCCATCGACGTCGTCTACACCTGGGTCGACGACTCCGACCCGGTCTGGCGGGCGAACCGGGACGCGCTGCGCGGCCGGCACACCACCGCCGGCGGCGCACTGCACGAGCAGGCGGCCAACGACGCCCGCTACACCAGCCGCGACGAACTGCGCTACTCCCTGCGCTCGATCCACCAGTACGCCCCCTGGGTGCGCACCATCTTCCTCGTCACCGCCGGCCAGGTGCCGTCCTGGCTGAACACCGACTTCCCCGGCATCCGGGTGGTGGACCACCGGGAGATCTTCTCCGACCCCCACGCGCTGCCCACGTTCAACTCCCACGCCATCGAGAGCCAGTTGCACCACATCCGGGACCTCTCGGAGCACTTCCTCTACCTCAACGACGACGTCTTCTTCGGCCGCCCGGTCCAGCCCGGCCACTTCTTCCACGCCAACGGACTCACCAAGTTCTTCCAGTCCAAGGCACTGATCCCGTCCGGCCGGGCCGGTGCCGAGGACCTGCCCGTCAACGCGGCCGGCCGCAACAGCCGCGGCCTGATCGCCCAGCAGTTCGGCACCGTCATCTCGCAGAAGATGAAGCACACCCCGCACGCCCTGCGCCGCAGCGTCCTCACCGAGATAGAGCAGATCTACGCCAAGGCCCACCGGGTGACCCAGCACTCCCGCTTCCGCTCGCCCAGCGACGTGCCCATCGCCTCCTCGCTGCACCACTACTACGCCTACCACTCGGCCCGCGCCACGGTCGGCGACATCCGCTACGTGTACGTCGACCTCGCCGACGCCCTCGCCCAGCGGCGCCTGGACAACCTGCTCGCCCGCCGCAACTTCGACACCTTCTGCATGAACGACACGGTCACGGCGGCCGACCCCGACGCCCAGAGCCGGATGGTGAAGAACTTCCTGGAGGCCTACTTCCCCGTGCTCAGCCCCTTCGAGAAGGACTCCGGCATCCTGCTGCCGGATGACCCGCACCCCTCCCCGCAGCACCCCCGCGCCGACGAGCGCACGACCGGACCGGGGCGCCTCGGCCGATGACCTCCACAACCCCCACCCCCGCACCGGACCACGGCGGGGCGGCCCGGCCGCGCCGCCGGCTGCGCGCCCGCGCCGTCGCCCTGCGTGAACGCGTCATGCTCGGCCTGTTCGTCCCGCTGCGCGCACGACGCACCGCCCGGCTGCGCTACGCCGCCATCCTCGACGGCCAGACCGTGAACCTGCACGCCGCGCTGCCGCCGTCCGCCGGACGCCCCGACCGGGCCGAGATCGTGCTGCGCCGGCGCGGCAGCCGCCACCTCGCCGAAGCCCGCGTCCACACCGGCCCCGACGGCGAGGCCCTCGTCGACGCCGCGATCCTGCTGGGTGCCGAGGTCGGCGGCGTCCCCGTCGGCACCGGCCGCTGGCGGCTGCGGCTGCGCGTCCACTCCGGACGCAGACGGCGCACCCTGTCCCTGCTGCTCCTCCAGCCGCCGACGCCGTACGAGGGCCCCACCAAACCGATGGAGGCCTCCCCGGTGACGGGGGAGCGGCACCGGCTCGGCCGCTCCGTGCGCGGCAGCGCCCGCCTGGTCAGCACCGGCGCGCGGGCCGCCGTGGAGGTGTCCAAGGTGCACCTGGGCCACGCCGGGGTCACCGTCGACTTCCGGGTCCTCGGCACCCGCGCCGAGGAACCCCGGGCCGAGTTCGTCGCCTCCGGGCGCCGGATCGAACAGCCCGTCACCCCGCTCGGCGCCGGCGTCTACCGCGTCGACGTGCCCCTGGACCGGATGCCGCCGCGCGGCACCCGCCCCGAGCACTGGGACGTCGTCCTGACCGACCGCACCGGGCACGCCAGACGCCTCGGCCGCCGGCTGCACGACGTCCGCAACCCCCTGCGCGTCTTCGCGATGCGCGCCCTGGCCATCACCCCCCAGGGCCACCCGCCCCTGATCGTCCAACCGCGCTACACCCCCGCAGGAAACCTCCGTATCACCTGCACGCGCATGCCCGAGGCAGGCTGACCACAGATATGAAGATCACGTTCCTGCTGACCACGGCGGACGCCGTCGGCGGTACCGAACGCGCGGTGTACAACCAGGCCTCCGAACTCGCCGCCCGGCACGACGTACGGGTGCTCAGCGTCTTCAAGAGCAAGCGCGAGCAGTTCTTCACCCCGCACGCACGGGTCCGCGTCGACTACCTCGTCGACCTCACCGCCCCCGCCCCCCGCCCGCTGCGCCCCACCGCCGTCGACGACACGGTGTGGACGGGCCTCGCCGCCCAGCCCAGCCAGATCGTCGACCGCGACTGGGAGCCCGCCTTCAACCGGCTCTCCGACCTCGAACTCGGCCTCGCCCTCCAGGACACCGACACCGACGTCCTGGTCACCACCACCCCCGCCCTGATGGCCCTGGCCGTCCACCTGGCCCCGGCCCATGTGATCACCGTCCACCAGGAGCACCGGGTCTCCGAACTGCGCGGCGCCAGCGGAGAGCCGCTGCGCCGCTACGCCGCCCGCCTGGACTGCCTCGCCGTGCTCAGCGAACGCACCCGGGACTGGTTCGCCGAGACCCTCGGGGACGCCGCGCCCCGGCTGGAGGTCGTGCCCAACGCCCTGCCCGGCGGCTTCCGGCCGCGCTCCACCCTCCAGACCCGCACGGTGGTCATCGCCGGCCGACTCGTCGCCGAGAAGCAGATCGACCACGCCGTCACCGCCTGGGCCACGGTCGCCCGGTACCACCCGGACTGGCAGCTGCGGATCTTCGGCGACGGACCGCTCAGCGGCGCCCTGCGCCGGCAGATCGACATGCTCGGACTGCACGACTGCGTCCAGCTCAACGGCAACTCCAGGCATCTGGCCGAGGAGTGGGCCAAGGCCAGCATCGCCACCCTCACCTCCCGCAACGAGGCCTTCGGGCTGGTCCTCGCCGAGGCCCAGGCCGCCGGTGTCCCGGTGGTCTCCTACGACTCGCCCAACGGCCCGCGCGAGGTCGTCATCGACGGCGAGACCGGCATCCTCGTCCCGCCCGGCGACACCGACGCCCTCGCCTCGGCGCTGCTGCTGCTCATCCAGGACGCCGAACTGCGCGCGCGGATGGGCGCCGCGGCCCTGGCCTCGGTGAACCGCTTCTCGCCCACCGTGGTCACCGCCACCTGGGAGCGGATCCTGCACGAGCTGGCCGCCGAACGCGACAGCGGCCGGCGCGCCGTCGCCAAGGCCGAACGCCAGGCACTGCACGCCTACTTCGGCGGCACCGAGGGCATCGTGCCCGCCGCCACCCCCGCCCCCGCCACCACCGTCCGCAGCTCCGACCAGCGCGCCCTGGAACAACGCCTGCTCCAGCGGCCCAAGTTCGTCAGCGACGGCGGCCAGATCTGCCGGCTCCTGGACTGGGAGTCCCCCTGGGACGTCGTCCAGCAGAACCTGGCCCTGGTGGCCAACGTGCTCGAAGGGGCCGACATCCCCTATCTGGTCGTACGCGACCACCTGGTGCGGCACTCCGTCGCGGTGCACGCCGTGTACCGCGAGGCGGTCTTCAAGGCCCTCGCCGAGCGCCACCGCGACGACGCCGTGTACGCGGCCGTCCTCAACGAGAGCCAGAAGACCGTCGCGACGGTCCTCGCCGGCCTCGTCGCTCCCTACGCCGACACCCCCTCCTCGGGCGTCCGCGTGTACCAGAACGTCGTCGCCCCCTCCCGCCTGCTGCGCCTGGGCGCCGTCTACGGCACCACGATCTCCTTCTGGGAGAACGACCCCGAGGACCCCGCCCACCTGCACGCCCCCGCCCGCACCCTGATCGGCGACCGGGTCCCCAACGCGGCCATGCGCCGCTCCACCCTCACCCTGGCCGGCCGCCCCTATCCCACCATCGAGGCCTTCACCCAACGGCTGCACGGTGACGTCGACTTCCCCGTCGACGCCGTCTACACCTGGGTCGACGGCTCGGACGTGGCCTGGCTGGAGCGCAAGAACGCCGTGCTGGCCGCGCTGGGCCTGGACACCGAGGACGCGGCGACCAGCGCCGCCCGCTTCCGCGACCGGGACGAACTGCGCTACTCCCTGCGCTCGATCGACATGTACGCGCCCTGGATCCGGAACATCTACCTCGTCACCGACCGGCAGGTCCCGCACTGGCTGGACACCTCGCACCCGCGGGTCCGCGTGGTCGACCACAGCGAGATCTTCGGCGGCCGGGGCGTGCTGCCGACGTACAACTCCCATGCCATCGAGAGCCAGTTGCACCACATCGAGGGCCTCGCGGAGCACTTCCTGTACTTCAACGACGACGTGTTCCTCGGCCGGACCGTGCGGCCCGACCTGTTCTTCCTCGGCAACGGCCAGGCCCGGCACTTCATGTCGCCGACCTCCGTGCCCATGGCGCCGCCCGGCCCCGAGGACGAGTTCACCATCAGTGCCGCGAAGAACAACCGGGCCCTGATCCGGCAGGACTTCGGACAGACGCCCGTGCACTCCTTCCTGCACGCCCCGCACCCGCTGCGGCGCAGTGTCCTCGCCGACATCGAACAGCGCTACGGGCAGGCCGTGTCGGGCACCGCGGCCAGCCAGCTGCGCAGCCACGGCGATGTCTCCGTCGCCTCCTCGCTGCACCACTACGTCGGCTACCACACCCTGCGCAGCGTGCCCGGCAGCATCTCCTGCGGATTCGTCAACGTCGGCCTCGGCGAACACGCCGCCCGGCTGAACCGGATCCTCGGCGTGCGCCCGCACGACGTGTTCTGCCTGAACGACTACCACGACGGGGACGTCCCCGCGGACGAACAGGACGCCATCCTGGCCGCGTTCCTGCCCAGCTACTTCCCCGTCCCCAGCCAGTTCGAGACCGGGTCCGTGCGCAACCAGCGCGCACACGCCGGCTACCTGCCGGGATGGCCCCTGTGACCGCACCCGTATCCCCATCCCCCTCTGCGCTCACAAGGAGCGACAGCATGACCAGCCCCGCGTCCGTACTGCAGGTCGTGGCCCACCCCGACGACGACCTGTACTTCATGAATCCGGCCGTCTTCCAGGGCCTCAAGGCCGGGATCCGCACCACCACCGTCTACCTCACCGCCGGGGACGCGGGTGGGCTGAACCCCCGCCCCTGGCAGCAGGAGCCCGCCGTCGAGGACCGGGCCGCCTACGGCAAGGCACGGCAGAACGGCATCAAGGCCGCCTACGCCGCCATGCTGCTCGGCGACCGCACCGCGGCCTGGAAGCCGGCCACCCTGTCCACGGCGGGCGGCGCCGTCGCGGAGGCCTACTCGCTCGCCGACGCGCCCTGGGTGACCCTGGTCTTCCTCAACATCCGCCAGCACGGCACCCCGGAGGGCCCGCCGCGCAGCCTGCACGCGCTGTGGCACGAGGAGGCCGAACGGGTCCCCACCCTCGTCGTCGCCGGCGGTCTGGTGCACGAGCCCCACGCCTACACACCCGCGGGCCTGGTCGACACACTGGTCCAGCTCATGGACCTGGTCCGGCCCACCCTGGTGCGGACCATGGACCCGGACCCCGACCGGCTGGTCCACGACGAGAAGTACCCCCAGCGCCACGACTTCGGCGACCTCTCCGACCACTGCGACCACACCGCGGCCGCCCTGTTCACCTGGCTGGCGCTGGACCGCTACCAGGGCCCCGGCGAGAACCGCACCTTCACCGTGGAGTCCTACCGCGGCTACGCCAACGAACGCTGGCCGCACAACCTGAGCCCCCAGGCGGTCTCCCTCAAGGAGTACTTCCTCAACGTCTACGGCGCCGCCGACGGCTACGACAGCGGGGACCCGGCCGGCAGCGGCGACTACGCCGTCGCCCTGAACGCCCGTTCCACGGGCTGGGTGCAGAGCACCGCGCCGCGCCATCCGTCCGGCGCGAACTGGCTGCTCGCCGACCGGCGGGGCCGGCTCGCGGCGTTCGCCGTCGTCGGGCAGCAGGCGGCGGTGTGGCTGGAGGCCCGGCCGGGCACCGACGAATGGCGCGGCCCCTTCCTCCTCGGCGGCGGCCCCCTCGCCCCGGGCCTCGCCGTCAGCCTCACCCCGGACGGGCGCTGGCAGGTGTTCGCCGAGCGGCTCTCCCGGCTCGCCGCCGACGGCGACCACACCCGGGAGATCGTCCTGCTCGAACAGGCCGAACCCGACGGTGTGTTCCCCGGCTGGGTCACCCTCGGCAACCCCTCCGCGGGCGATCCGCAGCGCGACCGCCACCTCGGCACCCCCGCCGTCACCCGCGACGGCAGGGGCCGGCTGCACCTGTTCGTGCGCAACGCCGGCCAGGGCCTGCACACCCGGATCCAGGAGACCGACGGTTCCTGGGGCGGCTGGACCGACCTGCGCGGACACGAGCTCCAGGAGGGCATCGCCGCCCTCACCGCGCCCAACGGACACGTGGAGGTGTTCGCCGCCAGCAGGGAGGGCGTCTTCCACTGGGCGCAGGGCTCCCTCGACGCCCCGCTGAGCCGGGCGCCCCGGTTCCGGCTCACCGTGCCCGCCGGGCCCGCCGCGGCCGTGGTCCAGCCGACCGGGCAGGTCATGACGGTCTACCGGCAGCCCGGCACCGGACGGCTGCTCATGGCCCAGGAGGACGCCCCCGGCGGCCGCTGGGCCCAGCCCGCGGCGTCGATCGGGGGCCGCGGCGGCTTCGGCGCCGTCGCGCTGGCCGCCTCGCCGTCGCCCGCGACCGGCACCCTGGTCGTCACCCGCGGCGACCTCGGCGGTGTGGCCCACCGTTTCCTGCCGGGCGACGGGACCTGGCGGGAACTGCCCACGACCGAGCTGGGCGGGACGATCGCCGGCGCCCCCGCGGCCGCCTTCGACGCCCTCGGCCGCGCCGTGATCGCGGTCCTCGGCGCCGACGGCCGCCTCGCGGTGGCTCGTCAACTCGCGCCGGGGTCACCGGAGTTCGGACCGTGGGCGGTCACCGGCTGACAGCCGGGAGCACACAAGGGGAGAGGGCCCCCGCCGTCCGGCGGGGGCCCTCCTCACATCCGTACGACGCATCGGGCCGCCGTACGACGCTCACGTCACGCCGGGACCGACGCCGTCCCCGGGGCCAGGAACCGCTTCCCGTTCACCCGCTCGGAGACACCCTCGCGGTCCAGGTACGGCGTGATGCCGCCCAGGTGGAAGGGCCAGCCGGCGCCCGTGATCAGGCAGAGGTCGATGTCCTGCGCCTCGGCGACGACACCCTCGTCGAGCATGAGCCCGATCTCCTGCGCCACCGCGTCCAGCACCCGCGCCCGCACCTGCTCCTCGGTGAGGACGGTGTCGCCCTGCTTCAGCAGCGCGGCGACCTCGGGGTCCAGCTCGGGCTTGCCGCTGTCGTAGACGTAGAAGCCGCGCTTGCCGGCCTCGACGACCGCCTTGAGGTTCGGGGAGACCGTGAAGCGGTCCGGGAACGCCCGGTTGAGCGTCTCCGAGACGTGCAGACCGATCGCCGGGCCGACCAGCTCGAGGAGGACCAGCGGGGACATCGGCAGGCCGAGCGGCTCCACGCCCTTCTCCGCGACCTCGACCGGGGTGCCCTCGTCGATGACGTTCTGCACCTCGCCCATGAAACGGGTCAGGATGCGGTTCACGACGAACGCCGGGGCGTCCTTCGTCAGCACCGCCGTCTTCTTCAGCTTCTTGGCGACGGCGAACGCCGTGGCCAGCGAGGCGTCGTCGGTCTGCTCACCGCGGACGATCTCCAGCAGCGGAAGGACCGCGACCGGGTTGAAGAAGTGGAAGCCCACGACCCGCTCGGGGTGCTGGAGCTTCGACGCCATCTCCGACACGGAGAGGGACGAGGTGTTGGTGGCGAGGATCGCGTGCGCCGGGGCGACCGCCTCGACCTCCGCGAACACCTGCTGCTTGACCCCGATCTCCTCGAACACGGCCTCGATGACGAAGTCCGCGTCCGCGAAGCCCTCGGCCTTGTCCAGGACACCGGTCACCAGGGCCTTGAGGCGGTTGGCCTTGTCCTGGTTGATCCGGCCCTTGCCGAGCAGCTTCTCGATCTCGGCGTGGACATAGCCCACACCCTTGTCGACGCGCTCCTGGTCGATGTCCGTGAGGACGACCGGGACCTCCAGGCGGCGCAGGAAGAGCAGGGCCAGCTGGGAGGCCATCAGGCCCGCGCCGACCACGCCGACCTTGGTGACCGGGCGGGCCAGGTTCTTGTCCGGGGCGCCGGCCGGGCGCTTGCCGCGCTTCTGCACCAGGTTGAACGCGTAGATGCCGGCGCGCAGCTCACCGCCCATGATCAGGTCGGCGAGCGCGGTGTCCTCCGCGTCGTAGCCCTGCTGGAGGTCGCCGTTCTTGGCGGCGGCGATGATGTCGAGGGCGCGGTAGGCGGCCGGGGCCGCGCCGTGCACCTTGGAGTCGGCGACGAACCGGCCGCGCGCGACGGCCTGGTCCCAGGCCTCACCGCGGTCGACGACCGGGCGCTCCACCGTGACGTCGCCCTTGAGGACGTTCGCCGTCCAGATCAGCGACTGCTCCAGGAAGTCCGCGCCTTCGAAGAGCGCGTCGGCGATCCCGAGGTCGAAGACCTGCTGCCCCTTGAGCTGCTTGTTCTGGTTGAGGCTGTTCTCGACGATCACCGAGACGGCCTTGTCGGCGCCGATCAGGTTCGGCAGCAGCGTGCAGCCGCCCCAGCCGGGGACCAGGCCGAGGAAGACCTCGGGCAGGGAGAACGCCGGGAGCGCCTTGGAGACGGTGCGGTAGGTGCAGTGCAGACCGACCTCGACACCGCCGCCCATCGCCGCGCCGTTGTAGTACGCGAAGGTCGGGACCGCGAGGCCCGCGAGGCGCTTGAAGACCTCGTGGCCGCCCTTGCCGATGGCGAGCGCGTGGTCGTACTCCTTGAGGAGTTCGACGCCCTTGAGGTCCGCGCCGACGGCGAAGACGAACGGCTTGCCGGTGATGCCGACACCGACGATCTCGCCGGCCGCGGCCTCCTTCTCCACCTGGTCGATCGCGAGGCCCAGGTTCGCGAGCGAGGCGGGGCCGAAGGTGGTCGGCTTGGTGTGGTCGAAGCCGTTGTCGAGGGTGATCAGGGCGAAGCGCCCGGCACCCGACGGCAGGTCGAGGTGGCGTACGTGCGCGCTCGTGACGACCTCGTCCGGGAACAGCTCGGCCGCACCCTTCAACAGCTCAGCGGTGGTGCTCACTTGTCCCCCTCGAAGTGCGGGTTCTCCCAGATGACCGTCGCGCCCATGCCGAAGCCGACGCACATGGTGGTCAGGCCGTAGCGGACGTGCGGCTGCTCCTCGAACTGGCGGGCCAGCTGCGTCATCAGGCGGACGCCGGAGGAGGCCAGCGGGTGGCCGAAGGCGATGGCGCCGCCGTACTGGTTGACGCGCTCGTCGTCGTCGGCGATGCCGTAGTGGTCGAGGAAGGCCAGCACCTGGACGGCGAAGGCCTCGTTGATCTCGAACAGACCGATGTCGGAGATGGACAGACCCGCCTGCGCGAGCGCCTTCTCGGTGGCCGGGATCGGGCCGTAGCCCATGACCTCCGGCTCGACGCCCGCGAAGGAGTACGCCACGAGGCGCATCTTCACCGGCAGGTTGTTCTCGCGGGCGAAGTCCTCGGACGCGATCAGCGAGGCGGTCGCACCGTCGTTCAGACCGGCCGCGTTGCCGGCGGTGACCCGGCCGTGGACGCGGAACGGGGTCTTCAGGCCGGAGAGGTTCTCCAGGGTGGTGCCCGGACGCATCGGCTCGTCGGCGGTGACCAGGCCCCAGCCCGTCTCACCGGCGTCCGCGTTGGTGCGGCGCACCGAGATCGGCACCAGGTCGGCCTGGATCTTGCCGTCGGCGTACGCCTTGGCGGCCTTCTCCTGGGAGCGCACCGCGTACTCGTCCGCGCGCAGCTTGGTGATCTGCGGGTAGCGGTCGTGCAGGTTCTCCGCGGTCATGCCCATGAACAGGGCGGACTCGTCGACCAGCTTCTCGGAGACGAACCGCGGGTTCGGGTCGACGCCCTCGCCCATCGGGTGGCGGCCCATGTGCTCGACACCACCGGCGATCGCGATGTCGTACGCGCCGAAGGCGACCGAGCCCGCGACCGTGGTGACGGCGGTCAGGGCGCCGGCGCACATCCGGTCGATGGAGTAGCCGGGGACCGACTGGGGGAGACCGGCCAGGATGCCGGCGGTGCGGCCGATGGTCAGGCCCTGGTCGCCGATCTGCGTGGTCGCGGCGATGGCGACCTCGTCGATCTTCTTGGGGTCGAGACCGGGGTTGCGGCGCAGCAGCTCCCGGATCGCCTTCACGACGAGGTCGTCGGCGCGGGTCTCGTGGTAGATGCCCTTCGGGCCCGCCTTGCCGAACGGGGTACGGACGCCGTCGACGAAGACGACGTCCCTGACGGTACGAGGCACGATGGCTCTCCTCCAGAGGGTGCGGGATGGCACTGCTGCGACACGCAAGCGCTGAGCGCGCGCTCAGAGCCCATGCTACTTATCAGTAACGTAGCTGCCCAGTCCCGGAGGCCCAAGCGGCGAAGGTCACACCTTCGGGGGAGCGGTCGACCCCCGCGGCGTCAGCACCGGAGTGGGCACGGGGTGCGATCCCGGCCCCCGTCCGGTGATCGCCCCGAACAGCGTCCGGGCCGCCTCCGCGCCGAATCCGTGCACGTCATGGCTCATCGCGGAGAGCGTCGGATGGGTCAGCCGGCACAGCTGGGAGTCGTCCCAGGCCAGCAGGGAGACGTCCCGCGGCACGCTCAGTCCCATCTCGGCCGCCACCGCCAGCCCCGCCACCGCCATGATGTCGTTGTCGTAGACGATGGCCGTCGGCCGGTCCGGCGGGGCGGCGGTCAGCATCGAGCGGGTCGCCCGCGCCCCCGCCTCCCCCGAGTAGTCCGTGGCCACCTGCCAGGCCCCGGTCAGCCCCAGACCGCGCGCCGCCGCGTCGAAGGCGGCCGTCCGCATCACCGTGTGCCCGAGCGCGGCGGCACCCCCGACCCGGGCGACACGGCGGTGGCCGAGCGCGGCGAGATAGCGCACCGCCTCCGTCACCGCCGTCGCGTCGTCCGTCCACACCGAGGTCAGGGACCCGGTCAGCGAGGGATGCCCGACCGCCACCACCGGCAGTCCGAGCCGCTCGGCCGCCACCACCCGGGGATCGTCGGCCCGGAAGTCCACCAGGATCGCCCCGCCGATCTGCCGCCCCCGCCACCACGACTCGAGGAGACCGGCCTCTTCCTCCACGCTCCTGACCAGCCGCAGCAGCAGCGCGCAGGCGTGCTCGGTCAGCACGCTCTCCACCCCGGAGACGAACTCCATGTAGAACGGCTCCAGGCCCAGCATCCGGGCCGGCCGGCAGATCGCCAGCCCCACCACGTCCACCCGCGAGCTCGACAGCGACCGCGCGGTCAGGTTCGGCTCCCAGCCCAGCTCCCGCGCCGCCGTGAAGATCCGCTCCCGGGTCGCCTCCGACAGGCCCGGCTTGCGGTTGAACGCGAGCGACACCGCCCCCTTGGACACCCCGGCGCGCGCGGCGACGTCCTTGATGGTGACGCGAGAGGTCGTCATCGGGAGGGCTCCAGGCAGTACAGGGCGGCACGGGCCGCGTCGGCATCGGGAGTCTCCCAGCCCGTCACACCGATCGTCACCCGTTCCCCGGGAAGCAGCGTCACCAGCCCCCGGTCGGCCCGTGCGTCCGGCCCCAGCCGGTCGGCCTGGAGCAGCAAATCCCGTACGAGGGTGAGGGCCGTCACCGTGACGCTCCCCGGTGCCACGCTCACCTCGAACTCGGGTGCCGGATAAGGGATGTCACGGTCGGGCAGCGGAAAGTACAGCGCCCGGAGCTCCTCCGCGTCCGCCACCAGGAACTCCTTCGCCCCGGTCGGCTCCAGCTCCGCCGGCACCCGCGCCACGCCCACCGCCCGTGCGCCCGCCGCCAGTTGGACGTCCGCCGTCCCGAGCACCTCCCCGTCGACGGTCATCCGCCGCAGCCGCAGCACCCCCGTCCACGGCTCGGCCGACTGGTTCACGGCCGCCGACACCAGCCCCTCGCCCCGGACCTGGAGCGTCAGCAGCCGGTCCGCGTACAGCCGCCGCAGCTCGTGGTACAGCGGCTTCTCCCGGCCGTCCCCGTCGATCGCCGCCCAGGAGGTCACCGGCCAGCAGTCGTTGAGCTGCCAGACGACCGTGCCCGCGCACACCGGCCAGTGCGACCGCCAGTGCTCGATCCCGGCCGCCACCGCCCGCGCCTGATTGACCTGCGTCAGATAGTGCCAGCGGTCGAAGTCCCCCTCCGGCGCCGCGAAATGCCGGGCGAGCCCGCGCGCCAGCTTGCCGTCGCCGTCGTCCGCCTTCTGCCGGTGCAGCATCCCGGGGGAGTCCGCGGCCAGCTCCTCACCCGGCAGCGCCCGCCGCAGCGTGGCGTACGCGGGCGGCGCCTGCCAGCCGAACTCGGCGACGAACCGCGGCACTTCGGCGCGGTACTCGGCGTAGTCCCGCCGGTTCCACACCTCCCAGGAGTGGTGCGTGCCGTGCGCCGGGTCGTTCGGATGGTGCGCCCAGGAACCCGACCAGGGGCTGCCGGCCGTGTACGGCCGCGTCGGGTCCGACTCGGCGACGACACGCGGCAGTACGCCCAGGTAGTACCCCTCCCCCCAGGAGTCCCCGGCGAGCCGCCCCTCCCAGCCCCAGTCCCGGAACCCCCACAGGTTCTCGTTGTTGCCGTTCCACAGCACCAGCGACGGATGCGGCATCAGCCGTACGACGTTCTCCCGGGCCTCCGCCTCCACCTCGCCGCGCAGCGGCTGCTCCTCGGGGTAGGCCGCGCAGGCGAACGGGAAGTCCTGCCAGACCAGGAGCCCCAGCTCGTCGCAGGCGTCGTAGAAGTCCTCGCTCTCGTAGATCCCGCCGCCCCACACCCGGACCAGGTCCACCCCGGCCCCGGCGGCCTGCCGCAGCCGTTCCCGGTAGCGCTCCCGGGTCATCCGGGAGGGGAAGGCGTCGTCGGGGATCCAGTTCACGCCGCGCGCGAACAGCCGCTCGCCGTTGACGACCAGGGTGAATCCGGTGCCGTGCGCATCGGGCCGCCGGTCCAGCCCGACGGTCCGGAAGCCGATCCGCCGCCGCCAGGAGTCCAGCGCCTCCCCTTCCTGATCCAGCGTCAGCTCGACGTCGTACAGCGGCTGTCCGCCGTAGCCGCGCGGCCACCACAGCCGGGCCCCGGGCACCTCCAGCCGTACGACCGCGCTCGTGCCCTCGACCCGGGCGTGTGCCTTCGCCCCGCCCACCCGGGCCGTCACCGTCAGCCCGGCCTCGACCCGGGTCCGCTCCACCTCCACCCGCAACTCGACCACCCCGGCGCCCTGTTCGACGGTGACCAGGGGCCGTACCCGGGCGATCCGCGCCGTCGACCAGCGCTCCAGCCGCACCGGCCGCCAGATCCCCGCCGTCACCAGGGTCGGCCCCCAGTCCCAGCCGAAGGAGCAGGCCATCTTCCGCAGGTACTGGTACGGCTCGGCGTAGGCGGCGGGCCGCTCGCCCAGCCGTCCGCGCACCGCCTCGGCCTCGGCGTACGCGGACGCGAACCGGACCGTCAGCCGCCCGCTCGCCCCCGTCACATCGAACCGGTACGAGCGGTGCATGTTCCGCACCGAACCCAGCAGCCGCCCGTCGAGCAGGATCTCGGCGGCCGTGTCCAGACCGTCGAAGACCAGATCGGTCTGCTCGTGCCCCGACGGCACGCCCGGCAGCTCCCTCTCGTACGTCCACTCGCGCCGCCCCACCCACGCGACCTCGCGTTCGCCCCGGCCGACGAACGGGTCCGGGATCACCCCGGCGGCCAGCAGATCGGTGTGCACACACCCCGGCACGGAGGCCGCCAGCGCCTCTCCTTCGTGCCGCAGGATCCATCCGTCGACGAGCGGTGAGGCCTCCAGCATGCGCACTCCCTAAACCGGTCGAGCCGAGTGGTGGGTGCCGTCTCTCCATCCTTGGCGGGAATGGGACTTTACCGGTTGAGGAAAGCGCTGTCAGAGTGCCGAATCAGCCAACCCCGTACCTTTCGCCCCACCCACCCGCACGTGCTCGTCCGTCCCCTCGAACGGAGCTGATGCACATGATCCGCCGTACAGCCCTGGCCGCCGCCGTGGGAGCCGCGCTGCTCGTCCTGCCCGCCTGCACCGCCACCGGCGGCACCTCGAAGGGGGCCGACGCCAAGGCCGCCGACGATCCGTCGAAGGTCACCGGCGCCATCACGGTCCTCACCCAGCGGACCGACCTCGTGCAGGACGGCACGATGAAGAAGTACGCGGCCGAGTTCAACAAGACGTACCCGAAGGTGAAGGTCGAGTTCCAGGCCCTCACCAACTACGAGGCCGAAGTCAAGATCCGGATGAACACGGAGAACTACGGTGACGTCCTGATGATCCCCGGGGTCATCAAGAAGAGCGACTACCCGAAGTTCTTCGCCTCCCTCGGCACGGTCGGGGAGCGCAGCGAGAAGTACCGGTTCACCGACTTCACCGCCGTCGACGGCAAGGTCTACGGCCAGAGCCCCATCGGGGTGATGCCCGGCTTCGTCTACAACAAGCGGGTCTGGAAGGAGGCCGGGGTCACCGACTGGCCCATCACCCCCGCCGCCTTCCTCGCCGACCTGAAGGCGATCAGGACGAAGACGGACGCCGTCCCCTACTACACCAACTTCGCCGCGGGCTGGACGCTCACCTCCTGGACCTTCGTCAACGGCTCGGTGCACTGCGATCCGCGGGCCACCACCAAGCTGGCCGAGGGCGACCCCTGGTCCGAGGGCGCCGATCTGCGCGTCGGCGACACGCTCCTGTACGACATCGTCCACGAGGGCCTCGCCGAGAAGGACCCCACCACCTCCAACTGGGAGGCGTCGAAGCCCCGGTTGGCCAAGGGCGAGATCGCCACGCAGTGGCTCGGCACCTGGGCGATCGTCCAGTTCCAGGACGCCGCGCGGAAGGCCGGCGTCGATCCCGACGACATCGGCTTCATGCCCTTCCCGGCCCAGGTGGGCGGAGAGTTCTGCGCGGTCGTCAGCCCCGACTACAACCAGGCCGTCAACGTCCACTCGAAGCACAAGGAGGCCGCCCGCGCCTGGATCGACTGGTTCACCGACAAGTCCGGCTACGACCAGGACAACCTCGCCATCTCCCCGCGGAAGGGCGCGGCCCTGCCCGAGGTGCTGAAGCCGTACGAGGACGCGGGCGTGAAACTCATCGAGCTCGACGACAGCAAGGGCGCCGACGTCAAGCTGATCGACACCGAGTCGGAGGTCGGCATCAACACCCCCGACTACCGCCAGGACCTCGTCGACCTCGCGCGCGGCGCCCGCAAGGGCACCCTGGACGACTTCCTCGCGGACCTCGGCAGGAAGTGGACGGACACGCAGAAGACCGTGGGGTCCTGATGGCGGACACCACCGAGAAGCCGGCGGTGGGACATCCGGGGGCGCGGCCGGTACCGGGGGACGCCCCCGTGCCGGCCCCGGCCCCCCGCCGGGCCCGCTTCTGGCGGCGGCTGACCCCCTGGCTGTTCCTCGCCGCACCGCTCGCCCTGCTGATCGCCTTCACCTACGCGCCGATCGTCAACATGGTCGCGTTCAGTTTCACCGACTGGGACGGTGTCAGCCCCGAGCTGCACTACACGGGCACCGAGAACTACACCGAACTCTTCACCCGCTCCGACCTGTTCGAGGTCTTCTTCGTCAGCGGCTACTACCTGGCCGCCTCGGCCGTGCAGATCGTGGCCGCGCTCTACTTCGCCACGATCCTCAGCTTCAACGTCCGCTTCCGGAACTTCTTCAAGGGCGTGCTGTTCTTCCCGTACCTGATCAACGGGGTCGCGATCGGTTTCGTCTTCCTCTACTTCTTCCAGGACGGCGGCACCCTCGACTCGGTCCTCGCCCTGTTCGGACACCACTCCGACCACGCCTGGCTCGGCACCCCGGCCTCCGCGAACACCTCCCTCGCGGGCGTCTCCGTGTGGCGCTATCTGGGCCTGAACTTCGTGCTGTTCCTGGGCGCGATCCAGTCCATCCCGGGCGAGCTGTACGAGGCGTCCGAACTGGACGGCGCGAACCGGTGGCACCAGTTCCGGCACATCATCCTGCCCGGCATCAAACCGGTGCTGACGCTGACCGTGATCCTCTCGGTCTCCGGCTCGCTGTCGGCCTTCGAGATCCCGTACATCATGACGGGCGGGGCGACCGGCACCGAGACCTTCGTGATCCAGACCGTGAAGCTGGCCTTCCAGTTCAACAAGACGGGCCTCGCCTCGGCCGCCGCCGTGGTCCTGCTGCTGATCATCCTGGCGGTGACCTGGCTCCAGCGCCGACTGGTCCCCGACGACAGGGTGGACCTCGTATGACCCGCCGCGCCGCAGCCCGCACCCTGACGTACCTGTCCCTGGTCCTCGCCTCGCTGGTCGTGCTGCTTCCGCTGGGCGTGGTCGTGCTGACCTCACTCAAGACCGACGAGGAACTGGCGGACGACAGCGGGGCCCTGACGCTCCCGGACGATCCGCTGAACTTCCACAACTACGTGACGGCGTTCCAGGACGGCCGGATGCTCGCGGCCTTCGGGCACACCGCGTTCATCCTGCTGTTCTCGGTCGGCGGGACCGTCCTCATCGGCTCCATGACGGCGTACGCCATCGACCGTTTCACGTTCCGCTTCCGCAAGCTGGTCGTGGCCCTGTTCCTGCTGGCCGCCCTGGTCCCCGGGGTCACCACCCAGGTGGCGACCTTCCAGATCGTCAACAGCCTCGGCATGTTCGACACGCTCTGGGCGCCCATCGCCCTCTACATGGGCACGGACATCGTCTCGATCTACATCTTCCTGCAGTTCGTCCGCTCGATCCCGGTCTCGCTGGACGAGTCGGCCCGCCTGGACGGCGCGAACGCCTTCACCGTCTACCGGAAAATCATCTTCCCGCTGCTGAAGCCGGCGATCGCGACGGTCGTGATCGTGAAGGGGATCACCGTCTACAACGACTTCTACATCCCGTTCCTCTACATGCCCTCACAAGATCTTGGCGTGATCTCGACGTCCCTGTTCCGCTTCAAGGGCCCCTTCGGCGCCCACTGGGAGACGATCTCGGCGGGAGCGGTCCTGGTGATCCTGCCGACCCTGATCGTCTTCCTGGCCCTGCAGAAGTACATCTACAACGGCTTCATGAAAGGAGCGACCAGGTGACGGACCCGTAGCCGCCGTACGACCGGAGGTCCCACGGCGGCCGGGCGCACTCAAGCGGACAGCGCCTTGACCAGCACCGGCGTCACCTGCTCCACCTGCCAGGGCCGGGCGCCGAGTCCGGACAGCACGGCCCCGACGGTCTCCGCGTCGAGCGGCTGGGGCGGCTCCCAGCACACCCGGCGCACACTGTCCGGGGCGATCAGGTTCTCCTGGGGCATGTTCAGCTGCTCGGCCAGCGCGGACACCGCGGCCCGCGCCGCGGAGAGCCGCGCCGCGGCCGCGGGGTCCTTGTCGGCCCATGCCCGCGGCGGCGGAGGCCCCGCGACCGGCTGCCCCGGCTGCGGAAGCTGGGACTCGCCGAGCGCCTTCGCCCGGTCGACGGCGGCCTGCCACTGCTCCAGCTGGCGCCGGCCCATCCGGTGCCCGTAGCCGTTCAGCGCGGTCAGCGCGTGCACATTGGCGGGGAGGGCGAGCGCGGCCTCCACGATCGCCGCGTCGGAGAGCACCTTGCCCGGGGAGACGTCCCGCCGCTGGGCGATCCGGTCCCGGGTCTGCCACAGCTCCCGCACCACGCCGAGCTGCCGCCGCCGGCGCACCTTGTGCATGCCGGACGTGCGGCGCCAGGGGTCCTTGCGCGGCTCGGGCGGGGGAGCGGAGGCGATCGCGTCGAACTCCTGGTGGGCCCACTCCAGCTTGCCCTGCCGGTCCAGCTCCTTCTCCAGCGCGTCGCGCAGGTCGACGAGGAGCTCGACGTCCAGGGCGGCGTACCGCAGCCAGGGCTCGGGGAGCGGGCGGGTGGACCAGTCGACCGCGGAGTGGCCCTTCTCGAGGACGAAACCGAGCACGCCCTCGACCATCGCGCCGAGGCCGACGCGCGGGAACCCGGCGAGTCGCCCGGCCAGCTCGGTGTCGAACAGCCGGGTGGGCACGAGGCCTATCTCGCGCAGACAGGGCAGGTCCTGGGTGGCGGCGTGCAGCACCCACTCGACGTCGGAGAGGGCCTCGCCGAGCCCGGAGAGGTCGGGGCAGGCGACGGGGTCGATCAGGGCGCTGCCGGCGCCCTCACGGCGCAGCTGCACCAGATAGGCGCGCTGTCCGTAGCGGTAGCCGGAGGCGCGCTCGGCGTCGACGGCGACGGGGCCGGTGCCGGCGGCGAAGGCGGCGATCGCCTCGGCGAGGGAGGCCTCGTCGGCGATCACGGGCGGGATGCCCTCGCGGGGTTCGAGCAGAGGGGTCGGCTGAGGTGTGGGCGCCCCGGAAACAGAAGCAGTAGATCCGCCGTCGTCCGGAGGGGCGCCTCCGGTGGTTCGCAGTGAGCTGGCTGCTGCGGTTTCTTGGGCGTCGGTCACCTGTCAAGGGTATCCGTGTGTGGACGGGACCCGCCGACGGAACGTTCCGCCGACGGGCGCCCCAGGGTCGTAAACCAGTCAGGGCCGGGAAGAGGCCGCAAAGGGGCCCGGAGGTGGCCGGCAAGGGACGGGGAAGGGCGGGAAGGGCGGGAAGGGCGGGAAGGGCAGGGAGGAGCGGGGAGGAGCGGGGAGCAGCGGGGAAGGGGCCGTGCGACACCGGGTGCGGGGCCGTGGAAGGCCGGGGGACGGGGAGAGGCCGGACGGGGCCGGGAGGAGGAGTGGGGAAGAGGAGCCGGAAGGGATCCGCCGGCCGGGGGAAACACTTGGGGGCCGGGGGGAAAGGGCCGGGGGGAAAGAGCCGGGGAAAGCTGCCCGGAGGGACCGGAAGTCGCGGTCCCGCCGGGTCTCAGTGGATGATGCCGGTCCGCAGGGCCACTGCGACCATCCCGGCGCGGTCGCCCGTGCCGAGCTTGCGGGCGATCCGGGCGAGGTGGCTCTTGACGGTCAGCGCGGACAGTCCCATCGAGACACCGATCGCCTTGTTCGACTGGCCTTCGGCGACCAGGCGCAGCACCTCGACCTCGCGGCCGGAGAGCTCGCGGTAGCCGCCCGGGTGGCTCGGGGCACCCGGGGGGCGGCGGTGCAGCCGGGCGGCCGCGGATCCGATGGGGGCGGCACCGGGCCGGGTGGGGAGCCCGACGTTGGTGCGGGTGCCGGTGACGACATAGCCCTTGACACCGCCCGCGAGGGCGTTGCGCACGGCGCCGATGTCGTCCGCGGCGGACAGGGCGAGCCCGTTGGGCCAGCCCGCGGCGCGGGTCTCCGACAGCAGGGTGAGACCTGAGCCGTCGGGGAGGTGGACGTCGGCGACGCAGATGTCCCGGGGGTTGCCGACGCGGGGACGAGCCTCCGCGATGGACGAGGCCTCGATGACGTCGCGCACACCGAGCGCCCACAGATGGCGGGTGACGGTGGAACGCACGCGCGGGTCGGCCACGACCACCATGGCGGTGGGCTTGTTCGGGCGGTAGGCGACCAGGCTTGCGGGCTGCTCGAGGAGAACGGACACCAGGCCTCCTGGGGTGGGGGACGGAGCCGGTTCGGGGGCTTGTGGGGAGAGGGCCGCCCGGACGAACCGTGCTTTCAAGGTCACAGTCGTCTTCGGCAGCGGGCCGGGGGTCCTTTAGAAAATGATCACGATCTAGTGAGTAACAATACGTGCAATTCGGACACGCGATCGATCATCCGAAGATCGAATCGGTTTGGGTGGATGCGGTCCGGGATCGAAAGTGGCCGTATCGACAAAGAGATGGTCAATCAGGACGGCCAAATGGGTCGGCCGCCGTTTCCGGCGGCCGACCCACTCGTACAGCTGTACCGGACAGGCCCTAACGCGACTGCGGCCCCCGGCGCTGCGGCAGGGTCACCACCGAGGCGTCGCCGGGGCCGGCCGGGGGCAGGCCCGCGACCTGGGCCAGCAGATCGCACCAGGACGCCAGGTGTGCCGCCGTGTCCGGGACCCCGCCCAGGCCCTCGCGGGGTGTCCAGGAGGCGCGGATCTCGATCTGCGAGTTCGCCGGCCGCTCCGCGAGACCGCCGAAGTAGTGCGAGCCGGCCCGGGTGACCGTCCCGCTCGGCTCGCCGTACGCCAGGCCGCGCGCCTGGAGCGCGCCGGTCAGCCAGGACCAGCACACCTCCGGCAGCAGCGGGTCGGCCGCCATCTCCGGCTCCAGCTCGGCCCGCACCAGCGTCACCAGCCGGAACGTCCCGCGCCAGGCGTCGTGCCCGTCCGGGTCGTGCAGCAGCACCAGCCGCCCGTCGGCCAGATCCTGCTCACCGTCCACGACGGTCGCCTCCAGGGCGTACGCGTACGGGGCGAGCCGCTTGGGCGCCGGGGTCGGGTCGACCTCGATCTGCGGCCGCAGTCGCGCCGCCTTCAGCGCGTCGACGGCGGCCCGGAACGGCAGCGGTGCCGACCTGCTTCCATCGCGGTCCCCCTCGTTCGCCTCGTCCATCCCGCCAGCGCCGTCCGACAGTCGTCCCTGAGCCGCAGCCATGCGGGGAAGATTAAGGGGAACGACCGCCTCGCGCAGGGCAAGACACCCGCGCGGCACCCGCGGGCGGCTGCGCGCTGGGCGAACAGGGCCCCCGCCCGCAAGGGCCGAACGGGTGTCTCGCAGGCACGGTGAGAGGCGGTGGGGGCGGCGCCACCGGTTCCGGCGCCGTGCGAGACTTGCCGTCGTGAGTGCGAACGAGAGCCCCGCGGGCCGGCAGCCGACAGCGACGTACGACAGCCCCTTCCTGAAGGCGTGCAGGCGCGAACCCGTGCCGCACACGCCCGTGTGGTTCATGCGCCAGGCCGGGCGCTCCCTGCCGGAGTACCGCAAGGTCCGCGAGGGCATCCCGATGCTCGAGTCCTGCATGCGGCCCGACCTCGTCACCGAGATCACCCTGCAGCCCGTGCGCCGGCACAACGTGGACGCGGCGATCTACTACAGCGACATCGTCGTCCCGCTCAAGGCCATCGGCATCGACCTCGACATCAAGCCCGGCGTCGGCCCGGTCGTCGAGCGCCCGATCCGCACCCGCGCCGACCTCGCCCAGCTCCGTGACCTCACCCCCGAGGACGTCTCCTACGTCACCGAGGCGATCGGCCTGCTCACCGCCGAGCTCGGCGCCACCCCCCTGATCGGTTTCACGGGCGCGCCTTTCACCCTCGCGAGCTACCTCGTCGAGGGCGGCCCCTCGCGGACCTACGAGAACGCCAAGGCGATGATGTACGGCGACCCGCAGCTCTGGGCCGACCTGCTCGACCGCCTCGCCGACATCACGGCCGCCTTCCTGAAGGTCCAGATCGAGGCCGGCGCGAGCGCCGTCCAGCTCTTCGACTCCTGGGCGGGCGCCCTCGCCCCCGCCGACTACCGCCGCTCGGTGCTGCCCGCCTCCGCGAAGGTCTTCCGCGCCGTCGAGTCCTACGGCGTCCCGCGCATCCACTTCGGCGTCGGCACCGGTGAGCTGCTGAACCTCATGGGCGAGGCCGGCGCGGACGTCGTCGGCGTCGACTGGCGCGTCCCGCTGGACGAGGCCGCCCGCCGGGTCGGCCCCGGCAAGGCGCTCCAGGGCAACCTCGACCCGACCGTCCTGTTCGCCGGCACCGAGGCCGTCGAGACCAAGACCCGCGAGGTCCTCGACTCGGCCGCCGGCCTGGAGGGCCATGTCTTCAACCTCGGCCACGGCGTGATGCCGTCCACCGACCCGGACGCGCTCACCCGTCTCGTGGAGTACGTCCACACCCGCACCGCCCGCTAGGGGGCGTCTCCCACCGCCGTTTCCCGCACACGCCGTTCCCCGGCCGGATAGCCTTCGCGGACCGGGGGAGAGGGGGACGGCGTGGCGTGGGCCTTGCGGGACGGCGAGCCCTGGCTGGTCCGCATCGAGGGCGACGACGGCCGACCGGCCGGATGCGGCTTCCTGGTCACCCCGGTGCTCTTGCTGACCTGTGCCCATGTGGTGACCGGCGCCCTGGGGGTCAGCGAGTACAGCGAGAACGGCCCGCGTGGCCCTTTGTGGGTGGTGCGGCACGGCACCCGGGACCGCCTCGCCACCCAGGTGGTGCCCGGCGGCTGGGTGCCGCTGAGGGAGTCCTCCGGCGATCTCGCTCTGCTGAGCCTGGACCTCCCGCTCGGCACCCCACCGCGGATCGGAACAGCCCGCATCGGCGACCCGGTTCGGGTGCTCACCCCGGACGCGGGGCTGCCGGGCGTCGTCGACGCCCTGCCCGGCGTCGACGAACCGGACAGCTGGGGCCGGCTCGCTTTCCGCGCGGCGACACCGGAACCGGGCAGCAGCGGCAGCCCCGTGGTCGACGACGAGGGCGCCGTCGTCGGCCTCTTCACCGCCGTCGACTCCCCTTCGGGGCTGCGGGACACCGGCCGGTTCCTGCCCCTGTCGACCGCCATGGAGCGGATCCCCGTACCGAGCCCGCGCCCCACCGGGCCGCAGCGCCGGCCGAACGACGGACTCACCCTCCGGGAGCGCGGCGAACTGGTGGAGGCCCTGCTGGCGGTGCCCGTCATGCACGACCCGTCGGCGTTCGAACTGCTCACCCGTGAACTGCGCCACGAGGATCCGGTGGTCGCCGGCCTGCGGGGCGGCATGCCGTCGAGCCGGCTCAGAGCCCTGGAGCTGGTGCGTCTGCTCATGGACCACCCCGATGGCCTGCGTCTGCTGGTCGAGGTCCTCCGCGCGTTCGAGCCGGGCAGTTCGGCGGTGGAGGCGTTCGCGACGCTGGTGGACAAGGTCGCGGCCCCGTCGCTGCTGCTCGCCCATGAGCGCGGGACCCTGCACCGGCTGCTGGCCCGTGCCGAGCCGGCCGACACCCGCGTCCTGCTGGAACGGGCGCGGGGCCTGGAGGGCCGCGGCACCCCGCCCGCCCTCCTGGACTTCGTCGCGGGGCTCGCCGACACGGTGCCGGGGGAGGTCGGCGCGGAACTGGACACCTGGCGGCGGTCGGTGGCCACCCGGCTGGGAGTGGAGCCGCCGCGCGCACGGACGACCGAGCCGCCGGTCCTCGTCATCGGTGTGGACCCCGTCGCCCAAGTGCCGGGCACCTACGACGTGACGGTCTCGGCCCGAGCCACCGACGGCACCACGACCTCGCTCGCGACGCACGACCGGCTGTCGCGCGAGGAACTGCGGACTGTGATCGCGCCCGAGCTGCACAGGCTCCTGGCGCAGCAGGCGGTCCCCTCGGGCCCCGCCGGGCGGGTCGAGTTCATCCTGCCGTTCCGGCTGCTGGACGACCTCCAGGTCGAGGAGTGGGACATCGGAGACGGTGGCGTGCGGCGTCCGCTCGGGGCGCATCACACCGTGGTCGTGCGAGCCGCCGAGCTGCAGGACCGGGAGAGTCTGCGCTGGCGCTGGCAGGAGCGGTGGTCGCGGCTGAAGGAGACCCCGCCCGCGGAGCGCGAACCCGTCTGGCTGGACGGTGCCGACGGCCGGGTCCTGCTGCTGGACGCCGAAGAGACGACATTCCGGTCCTCGGGTGACCCGGTCGCCGCCTGCCTCCTCCAGGGGATCCCGGTGGTGATCTGGTCGAAGGGCGCGTCGCCGGAGACGGAGGAGGAGCTGACGGACCTGGCCCGCACCGTGCCGCTGGAGGGAATCCCGGAGGCGGTGCGCTCCCTGCGGAGCAGGCAGCGGACGACCGGCGCCCGGGAGCGGGTGGGCCTGCTCTTCGCCGACCCCGAGCACTCGCTGCCCGACGGCAGGCGGTGACCCGTGGACCCGAGCGCCGTCCGGCATGCCCTGAGTCTTCTCGGCGGCGTTCCGGACCTCACCCTGGACCTCGTGCTCGACCGGGCGCAGTCCATGGATCTGTGGGCCCGGACCGTGCACGGCCTGCGGGAGACACTGAGCCGGGGGCCGCTTCCCGACCTCCGGGTCCGGACCGTCGACACGTCCGCACCGGGCGAGCTGCGGACCGGTGACACCGTCCAGCCCGTCCCGGGACAGCGGGTCCTGCTGTTGGTGAGCGACTGTGTGGCGCCTGCCTGGCACGACGGCCGTGCCCACGCCCTGCTCGACGAATGGTGCCGCTTCAGCGCCACCGCCGTCGTCCAGCCCCTGCCCCCCTCGCTGCGACACCGGGTGGGCGTCCCGCTCGCCCCGTTCCACTGGTCCGCGGCCCGGCCCGTCACCCCCACCGCATGGCTGACGTGCGGACTCCAGCCGGGCAGTCTGGAGGAGGCTGCCGGTCTCGAAGCGGACTGCGCCGTACCCGTACTGGGCCTGGAGGACGGCCGGTCCTTCACGGACTGGGCCCGTCTCGTGGCCGCCCGCACGGCCGACGGGTACGACGGCGAGGGCATGCCCCTCGGGCTCGCGCCCGGAGCCTGGGACGGCTTGGCCGCTGCCGCCCCGCCGACCGGACCGGCCGCCCAGGTCCGGACGCTCGAAGCCGTCGCGGGCCCTGCCGCGGTCCGGCTCGCCGCGCTGCTGGCGGTCGCCCCGCTGGTCACTCTCGATCTGATGCGCGCCACGCAGCGCAGCCTGCTGCCGGAGGCGGAGGAGACCGTCGCGGAGGTGTTCCACAGCGGTCTGCTGGTCCGCGCACCCGATCGCGACCGAGATGTCGAGGGGCAGCGCGCCCTTGTTCTCGTGGACGGGGCGGTCGACCTGCTCACCGAGATACTGACCCGTTCCGACAGGAGCCGCTCCAGGGATCTGGCCGAGGAGTTCCTGCCGCCGGAGGCATGGGCCCGGAACACGCGCCCGGTGCCGTCGTCCGTGCGGCCCTCGGACGCCGTCCGCCGCGACGGCCCCGCCCTGCGCGTCCGCTCCGCGCTGCCCGCCCGCAACCACCGCTTCGTCGGTCGTACGGCGCTGCTGGACACCGTCCGCTCCACCCTGCACCGGTCCGACGGCGACGGACTGTGCGTACTGCACGGCCTCGCCGGTGTCGGCAAGACCCAGACAGCCCTCGAGTACGCGCACCGTCATCGGGGCGACTACGACTTCGTCTGGTGGACCCAGGCCCGCGACGCCAGGGGACTCGGCCTCGCCCTGGCCCGGCTGGGCGAGGAACTGTCCGTCCCGCCCGGACCCGACGGCCTCGCCCCCGTCGAGGACGTCCTCGACCGGCTGCGGACCGGCCGCGTCGACCGCGGATGGCTGCTCGTCCTGGACAACGCCGACCCGCCGGCCCGGCTCACCCCGATGCTGCCGCTCGGCGCCGGCCACATCCTGATCACCAGCCGCCACATCAGCTGGACCGAGGAGACGGCGCATCCGTTACGCGTGGCCCCGCTGAGCAGGCAGGAGAGCCTCGCCCTGCTCCGCGCCCGCGCGCCCTGGCTCACCGACGACGAGGGGTACGCGGTCGCCGAGCGGGCCGGCTACCTGCCGCCACTGCTGATCCAGTTGGGCCGCTCCCTGTCCAAGCGCCGCCTCGACGTGGCCGAACACCTCGCCGGCTTCGACCGGCTCTGCGCCAAGCTGCTGCTGGCCTACGGCCTTCCCGACTACGACGTGAAGCTCGCGGTCGTATGGAAGCAGGCCGTGACGGAGCTGGCCGCCGCCGACCCGGACGCCGGCGAACTGCTGCGCGTGCTCAGCTGCCTGGGCACCGGTCCCGTCCCGTACGAACTGCTGTCCGCGGCGACCGGGTCGAAGCCGTCCGCCGGTTCCGACGGCGTGCTGCACGACAAGTTCGCCCTCCACCTGGCCCTGATGCGTCTGTCCGACGAGGACCTGGCCACCGTCGAGGGCGCGGGCGGACCGGTCGAGGTGCACCCCGCGCTCCAGACCGTGATGCGGGGCGTGGTCATGCGGCCCGACGAGTACGAGACCGCCGAGGAAGCCGCGTTGGGCCTGCTCTCGGCGGCCCTGCCCGCCGACCCCGGCACCCCGTCCGGCCGCGCCCGGATGACCGAGATCGCCCGTCGCCTGGACCTGCCCGCGGCCCTGCGCGCCCAGCCCGAGCGCACGTACGACCTCGTCCTCGCGGTCATCGACCATCACGCGGCCGTCGGTGACACCAGGGCCGCCGGCCGGCTCGCCCGCGCCGCACTCGATGTCTGGAGCAGGCGCTTCGGCGCGGATTCCGTCCGCATCGCCGCCCTGCGCGCCCACGCCGAACACCCGTCCCCGTCCCCGTCCCCGTCTTCGTTTCCGTCTTCGTTTCCGTCTTCGTCCCGCTGAACCGCCCGTACCACCCGAAGGAGCAGCCTTGCGCCCGCTGACCGACAACCCCATCTCCGACTTCGGCGACGACGCCTTCCGCTTCGAGCCCTACGTGGACGTGCTGCACGGAGCCGTCGAGCAGGCGATGCCGCTGCCCCTCACCGTCGGCGTGTTCGGTTCCTGGGGCACCGGGAAGTCCAGCTTCCTGCGGCTGTGGCAGCGGCGGCTGGAGGACCGGAAGGTGCGCACCATCTGGTTCAACCCCTGGAAATATGATCGCAAGGTCGAGGTGTGGGCGGCGCTGCTGCACACCATCCTGGCCGAGATGGAGGGCGAGGAGGGCCTGAAGGAGAAGGCCCTGCGGCTCGCCAAGGCCGCCACCTGGCTCTCGGTGCGCACGGGACTCGGCACGGCCGCCTCGGCGGCCACCGGCGGGATGATCAAGAGCGGTGACGTCGACTCCCTGCTCACCACGCTGTCCCAGGGCGACGCCGAGCAGTACCGCCAGATCAACCGGTTCGAGAACGACTTCCGGGACGCGGTGAGGGAGTTCGTCGGAGCGGACGGGCGGCTGGTGGTCTTCGTCGACGACCTCGACCGCTGTACCCCGGACTCGGCGATGACCGTGCTGGAGTCCCTCAAACTGTTCCTCGGCGAATCCCAGTGTGTGTTCGTCCTCGCCCTCGACCTCGACGTGCTGGCCGCCGTCGCCACCAACAAGTTCGGCGACGCCTTCAAGGACGCGCCCGCCGAGGTCGTCTCGGGTCTCGCCTACCTCGACAAGATCGTCCAACTGCCCTTCTTCCTCCCGGACGTGGGCTTCGACACCCTGCGCGAGGCGTTCACGCCGTACGTCCACCAGCCCATCGACGACGATGCCTTCTGGGAGCTGCTGCGGCGTGGTCTGGGCGCGAACCCGCGGCGGCTGAAGCGGTTCGTGAACGTCTTCAACATGGCGATGGAGGTGAGCATCGCCCAGGCGGGCGGAGCCTCGCTGGACAGGGCGTTCCACCTGCAACTGGCGGTTCTCCAGATGATCCGCAGTCGGCATCGCGCGTTCTTCCATGTGCTGGCCGCCGAACCGAGGTCCTGGGACACGCTGGCCGGATACTTCCGACAGGTTCAGGACGACCCCGCGGAACGCCCCCGGCTCCTGTCCGGTCTGCCCTCCGAGCTGCACCTTTTCGGCGCGGACCGGGCACTGGAGAGGCTGCTCACCCAGCGTGGCTCCCTGCGGGTGCCGCCGCCGACCCCGCAGACCGTCCGCGCGATGATCACGACGCTCCGTGCCACGGCCGGTCCCGACGGCCTCGGGTCGGCGGACGACTGAGGTACCCGCGACGTCAGCCGGGCACTCCCGCACCTCACCATCCCGGCCGCGCCCGCCGCCCGAACAGCAGGCCGCGCGGCTCCGGGGGCGGTGGGGTGCCCGGCTTGAGGGGCCAGGCCAGCAGCATGCCCGTGAGGAAGCCGACGACATGCGCCGCGTACGCCACCGTGCCCGCCTCGGAGACCCCCTCGCCGGAGGAGTACACCGCCTGGAGCGCGAACCAGAAGCCCAGCACCAGCCAGGCCGGCAACCGCAACGGCAGGAAGACCAGGAACGGCACCAGGACCCACACCCTGGCCCTCGGATACAGCACCAGATAGGCGCCGAGCACGCCCGCGATCGCCCCGGACGCGCCGATCAGCGGGTCGGTGGAGTCGGCGTTCAGCAGCGCGAAGCCGTATGACGCCGCATAGCCGCAGGCGACGTAGAACAGCGCGAAACGGATGTGGCCCATGCGGTCCTCGATGTTGTTCCCGAAGATCAGCAGGAACAGCATGTTGCCCAGCAGGTGCAGCCAGCCGCCGTGCAGGAACATCGCCGTGAACACACTCAGCACCGGCGACTTGGTGTAGTCCGGCGGGCCCAGCGGACAGCCGCCGCCGCGGACGGCGCCCGTCGGCACGAGCTGCGGGAGCTGATCGTGGATCAACTCGCGCGGCACGGCCGCGTAGTGCTCCAGGAAGGCGTGCAGATGGCAGGTCTGCGCCAGGGCGCTGTCGCCGGCCACGGAGCCCGACAGGCCCGGCATGAACCAGAAGACCAGCACGTTCGCCGCGATCAACGCGTATGTCACCACGGGCGTGCGGCGCACCGGGTTCACGTCATGGACGGGGATGACCACAAGGAAGTACTGCCCCCGATCCGTTCGTCGAATCGGTGAACGCGGTCGGCGGCGGCCGCGTATGAACCGGCAACTGCCCGCGGCCCGGGGAAGGCGGACCGTGGGGACGACGTGAGGAACAAGCGATGAACGACCGAGTTACCCCCGCGATGCACGCCACGCCCGACGGCGAGGCGGAGATCGCCCTGGTCATCCGGCTGCCCTGGGAGGACGTGGCCCGGCTCGGCCAGGAGGCCGGGCGGCTTGCTTCGCAGATGCAGCGGCCGGTGACCTTGGACGAGGCCGTCAGCCACCGGTTGCGTTCCCGGCCTGCGGCCGCCGCACATGCCAAGCCGGCTGAGCAGCCTGTCGCCGCGGCGCCGGTTTCCGCCCTGCCGCGGCTCGGTACGGCCTAGGCCGTCGTCAGGTCCGGGTGCGTGGGGGCTGGTCGCGCAGTTCCCCGTGCCCCTGGCTCGGCCGCCCTGCCCCGCGTAGCTTCGTCGCCGCCTTTCTGGCCGCCACCAGAACCGGGTCCCAGACCGGGCTGAACGGCGGGGCGTAGCCCAGGTCCAGGGCTGTCATCTGTTCCACCGTCATTCCGGCCGTCAGGGCGACCGCCGCGATGTCGACCCGCTTGGCCGCGCCCTCCCTGCCCACGATCTGGACGCCGAGGAGGCGGCCGGTGCGGTGTTCGGCGAGCATTTTGACCGTCATGGGGGAGGCGCCGGGGTAGTAGCCGGCGCGGCTGGTGGACTCGATGGTGACCGTCTCGTACTTCAGGCCCACCCTGCGCGCGTCCTTCTCGCGCAGGCCCGTGCGGGCGATCTCCAGGTCGCAGACCTTGCTGACGGCGGTGCCGACGACACCGGGGAAGGTGGCGTAGCCGCCGCCGACGTTGGTGCCGATGACCTGGCCGTGCTTGTTGGCGTGGGTGCCGAGGGCGATGTGGCGCTCCTGCCCGGAGACCAGGTCGAGGACCTCCACACAGTCGCCGCCCGCCCAGATGGCCCCGCCGGCAAGGGGTCCGCGCACCCGCATCGCCAGGTCGGTGAGCAGGCCGCCGTGTGCGCCCAGGGGCAGACCGGCGGCCCTGGCGAGGGTGGTCTCGGGGCGGACGCCGATGCCGAGGACGACCACGTCGGCCGGGTACTCGGCGTCCTTCGTCACCACCGCCCGCACCCGGCCGTCCTCGCCGGTGGCCAGTTCGGTGACCTCGGCGTCGTTGACCATGGTGATGCCGAGGCCCTCCATGGCCCGGTGGACCAGGCGGCCCATGTCCGGGTCCAGGGTGGACATCGGCTCGCTGCCGCGGTTGACGACGGTCACCTCGTAGCCGCGGTTGATGAGCGCCTCGGCCATCTCGACGCCGATGTAGCCCGCGCCGACGACCACGGCCCGCTTCCCCCGAGCGCGGGCCAGCGTGTCCAGCAGCGCCTGGCCGTCGTCCAGCGTCTGCACACCGTGCACCCCGGGGGCGTCCGCGCCCGGCATGTCCGGCCGGACCGGGCGTGCCCCGGTCGCGATCACGAGCTTGTCGTACGACGTCCAGTACGCCGACCCGGCCCCGGAATCGACGTCACGCGCGCGTACCCGCCGCCCGGGCACGTCGATCTCCGTGACCTCGGTGCGCAGCCGCAGGTCGATCCCGCGCGCGCGGTGCTGCTCCGGGGTGCGGGCGATCAGGTCGTCCCGGTCGGTGACGTCGCCGCCCACCCAGTACGGGATCCCGCACGCGGAGTACGAGGTGAAGTGGCCGCGTTCGAAGGCGACGATCTCCAGTTCCTCCGGCCCCCTGAGGCGGCGGGCCTGGGACGCCGCGGACATGCCCGCCGCGTCCCCGCCGATCACGACCAGTCGTTCCCGTCCAGGCATGCTCATACGAACACGCTACGGGGGAGGCGCACTTCAGTCCCCCTCGGGCCCGCCCGTGGGGCCGGTTCCGGTCGTCGGGCCCGCTTCGGTCTCCGTGCCCGCCGTCCGCCGGCGCGGCAGCCGCAGCCAGGCCAGCAGCAGCAGCGCGGCCACCACGAGGAACGGCAGTACCGCGCCGAAGACGACGGCGATCCAGCGCAGCATGCTCACGAACGCGTCCCAGCCGCCCGCCAGCGCGTCCAGGAAGCCCGGGTCGTCGTCCTCGGCCGCCTTCGGGGCAGGCTTCTCCGACAGGCTCAGCGTGATCGTCGCCAGGCTGGTGCGGTCCTTCAGGGACGCCTGCTGGGCGAGCAGCGCCTCCAGGTCGGCCTCCCGGCTGCTGAGTTCACCCTCCAGGGTGACCACGTCGCTCAGTTTGGTGGCCCGGTCCATGAGTTCGCGGACCCGGGCGACGCTGGCCCGCTGGGACTTGATGCGGCTGTCGACGTCGACGACCTGGTCGGTGACGTCCTGGGCCTTCGCCGTGCGCTCCAGCAGTTCGCCCGTGCCCTGGAGGGCGGAGAGGACCTCGTCGTACCGCTCGACGGGCACGCGCAGCACGACACGGGTGCGCTCGGTGCCGTCCCCGTCCCGGTTCGTGGTCTCGTCGCCGACGTAACCACCCGCGGTCTCGGTCGTCGTACGGGCCTCGTCGAGGGCCTTCGGAACGTCCTTGACCCGCACGCTCAGCGAGGCGGTGCGGATGATCCGGTTCGCGGTGAGTTTCGGCGCGGACGAGGCCTGGGAGCCGCTCGCCCCGGCGCCCGCCTTGGCGTCGGACCGGTCGACCTCGCCGGCGGCGGCCTTGTCGGCGAGGCTAGAGCTGTCGCCTCCCGAGTCGCTCGCACCGCTGCACCCGGTGAGCGCGAGCGCGGCGGCGAGCAGGACGCCGGCCAGGGCGTGGACGGGCCGTACGGATCGTCGTGCGTGCATGTGGACGTACCCCCGAGGGTTGTGACGACTGATGCTCCTTCGACGCCGGGGTGGGCCGGGACGTTGGACGGAATCGGTTCCGAAGAGGTCACGGTCGGGACTCGGAGGGGCCACATGGCCCTGGCGGCGGTGTCGGTGGGGTCTGAGAGAGTGGGGGACATGAGCGCAACGGGTACGCGTGCGGGGCAGCACGTCGTCGTCATCGGAGCCGGCATCGCCGGTCTGGCCGCCGCCCACCGCCTGCTGGCGCGCGGGGCGCGGGTGACCGTGCTGGAGGCCTCCGAGCGGGTCGGCGGCAAGCTGCTGCCCGGCGAGATCGCGGGCGTGCGCGTGGACCTCGGCGCCGAGTCGCTGCTGGCCCGCCGCCCCGAGGCGGTCGCCCTCGCGCGCGAGGCGGGTCTGACGGACCTGTTGCAGCCGCCCGCCACGGCCACCGCCTCGATCTGGACCCGCGGTGCGCTGCGCCCCATGCCCAAGGGCCATGTCATGGGCGTCCCCGGCACCGCGGCGGCCCTGTCCGGTGTGCTGTCCGACGAAGGCCTCGCCCGGATCGAGCGCGACGCCGACCTGCCGCGCACGGAGGTCGGCGAGGACGTCGCGGTCGGGGAGTACGTGGCGGCCCGCCTGGGCCGTGAGGTCGTCGACCGTCTGATCGAACCCCTGCTCGGCGGGGTGTACGCCGGTGACGCCTACCGCATCTCGATGCGTTCGGCCGTACCGCAGCTCTACCAGGCGGCGCTCACCCACACCTCGCTCACCGAGGCCGTCCGCGAGATCCAGGCCGGGGCCGCCGCGCAGCAGCAGACCGGACCGGTGTTCACGGGCATCGAGGGCGGGGTGGGCCGGCTGCCGCTCGCGGTCGCGGAGGCGGTCCGCGCGCGGGGCGGCGAGATCCACACGCGCGTGCCCGTCACCGGGCTGCGCCGCGAGCCCGGCGGCTGGCGGGTCACCACCGGCGAGCGCGCGCTGCACGCGGACGCCGTGGTCGTCGCCGTGCCCGCGCCCGCCGCCGCCGCGCTGCTGGCCGCCGAGTCCCCGGCGGCCGCCGCCGAACTGCGCACCGTCGAGTACGCCTCGATGGCCCTGATCACCCTCGCCTACCGCCGCTGCGAGGCCGCCCTGCCCGAGGGCAGCGGCTTCCTCGTCCCGCCGGTCGACGGCCGCACGATCAAGGCGTCGACGTTCGCCTCACGGAAGTGGGGCTGGATCGCCGAGGAGGACCCGGACGTGATCGTGCTGCGCACCTCCGTCGGGCGGTACGGCGAGACGGAGATCCTCGGCCGCGACGACGCCGGCCTGGTCGAGGTCTCCCGCCACGACCTGCGCGAGGCCACCGGCCTGACCGCCACGCCCCTGGAGACCCGGGTCACCCGCTGGACGGACGGCCTGCCCCAGTACCCGGTCGGCCACCACGCGCGTGTGGCCCGCATCCGTGAGCACGTGGCGAAGCTCCCCGGCCTCGCCGTGTGCGGCGCGCAGTACGACGGCGTCGGCGTCCCCGCGTGCATCGCGAGCGCCTACGCGGCCGCCGACCAGATCCACGGCGACCTGAGCGCCGTACAGGAGCTCACCGCCCACCCCGTGCAAAGTCTGCACGGCGGAGCAGGAGAATAAGAACCATGAGTGACGACGCCCCCACCACCGAGTCCGGCAGGATCCCGAACAAGGGCAAGCTGGCCAAGGACCTCAACGAGGTCATCCGCTACACGCTGTGGTCGGTCTTCAAGCTGAAGGACGTGCTGCCCGAGGACCGCGCGGGCTTCGCCGACGAGGTCCAGGAGCTGTTCGACCAGCTCGCCGCGAAGGACATCACGATCCGCGGCACGTACGACGTGTCCGGCCTGCGTGCCGACGCCGACGTCATGATCTGGTGGCACGCCGAGACCAGCGACCAGCTCCAGGAGGCGTACAACCTGTTCCGCCGCACCCGGCTGGGCCGCGCCCTCGAGCCGGTCTGGTCGAACATGGCGCTGCACCGCCCGGCCGAGTTCAACCGCTCCCACATCCCGGCGTTCCTCGCCGACGAGACGCCCCGTGACTACGTGAGCGTCTACCCCTTCGTCCGCAGCTACGACTGGTACCTGCTGCCCGACGAGGACCGCCGCCGGATGCTCGCCGACCACGGCAAGATGGCCCGCGGCTACCCGGACGTGCGCGCCAACACGGTCGCGTCCTTCTCCCTCGGCGACTACGAGTGGATCCTCGCCTTCGAGGCCGACGAGCTGTACCGCATCGTCGACCTGATGCGCCACCTGCGCGCCTCGGAGGCCCGTATGCACGTCCGCGAGGAGGTCCCGTTCTACACGGGCCGCCGCAAGTCGGTGCCGGACCTGGTCGCGGGCCTCGCGTAGAGCCGCCCCGAAGGGGGCGCGGGGAACTGCGGACCAGCCACAGCCGGTCCGCAGTTCCCCACGGCCTCACTTCTGCTTCGAGGCACCCGGTGTCGGCTCCACATGCCCGGTGCAGGCGGCCCGCCGCCCCGGCACCCGGTCCTCCAGCAGATACGCTTCGACGTGCCCGTTGACGCACTTGTTCGGCCCCCCGGCGATCCCGTGCGTCCCCGAGTCCCGTTCCGTCACCAGCACCGACCCCGACAGGCGCCGCTGCATCTCCAGCGCCCCGTCATAAGGCGCGGCGGCGTCCCGCTCGGAGGCGAGGATCAGCGTCGGCGGCAACTCACCGGGCCCGGTCCGCACGTCCACCGGCTTCTGCCGGGCCGCGGGCCAGTACGCGCAGGGCAGGTTCGCCCATACGTTGTCCCAGGTCTCGAACGGTGCCACGCGCGCGAGCCGGGTGTTGTCGCGGTCCCACACCTTCCAGTCCGTCGGCCAGGGCCCGTCGTTGCACTCCACGGCCGTGTAGACGGCGGCGGAGTTCTCCGACTCGGCCGCGGCCTCGGTCACCGGTCCGGCCTGTGCGATCAGCTCCTTCGGGTCGCCCCTCAGATAGTCCGACAGGGCCTGCGCCCGGTACGGCCAGTAGTCGTCGTAGTACCCGGCCTGCAGGAACGCGCTCTGCAGCTGCGCCGGTCCGACCTTCCCGCCGGCCGGCTCCGCGGCCAGCCGGGCCCGGGCCCGCTCATAGCTGTCCAGCACCTTCTCGGGCGTGTCGCCCAGCCGGTACACCGTGTCGTGCTTGGCGACCCACTCCCGGAAGTCGGTCCAGCGGCTCTCGAACGCCATCGACTGGTCGAGGTTGTTGCGGTACCAGATCCGCTCCGGGTCCGGGTTGACCGCCGCGTCGAACACCATGCGCCGTACGTGCGAGGGGAACAGGGTGGCGTACACCGCCCCGAAGTAGGTGCCGTACGACGCCCCCATGAAGGTGAGCCGCTTCTCGCCCAGCGCGGCCCGCAGCACGTCCAGGTCGCGGGCGTTGTTGACCGAGTTGTAGTGCCGCAGGCCGCTGCCGGACCGCTCGGCGCAGCCGCGCGCGTACGCCTTCGCCTCGGCGATCCGCTCCCGCTTGTACGACTCGGAGGGGTGGACGGGCGACTGGGAGGGGCCCTTGAAGAAGTTCTTGGGGTCCTGACAGGACACCGGGGCGGAGCGGCCGACGCCGCGCGGATCGTAGCCGACGAGGTCGTACGCCGCGCCGATGCGCTTCCACTCCGGGAGCAGGCCGGCCAGCGGGAAGTACAGCCCGGAGCCGCCCGGGCCGCCGGGGTTGAAGACCAGCGCGCCCCTGCGGGGCACCCGGTGCTTGCTGTTGCGCGGGTCCCGCTGGGTGGCCCTGACCCGGCTGACGGTCAGTTCGATCTGCTTGCCGTTCGGCCGCGCGTAGTCGAGCGGGACGCCGACCGTGCCGCACTCCATGCTGCCGGGCAGGTCCTGTGCGTCGGAGCACTTCCCGAAGGCGATGCCCCGGGCGGCGGCCCGGGCGGCGGCGAGCGCGACACCGGCGGGAGCGGCTCCGGCCCGCGGAGAGCCGGGGACGCCCGGGGTGGTCGGAAGGCCGCCGGCGGGGGCGGCGGAGAGGGTGGTCAGGAGCAGGGCTCCCATGGCCGAGTAGAGCGCGCCAGCTCTCATTCGCGTGTCCCTTCGGTGCGCTGCTGCGACAAAAGGGATGTTTCGTACGGCCGTGAGGGAAGGCAAGCACCGCCCCCGGGTGTCGGCGCCAATGCTCCAAGTGCGCCCCCGGGGAGGCGAACGCGCGGGGTGTCAGGGCTCGCGGTGGGCGAACGCGGCGCGCAGATCGGGCTCGTCGACCGCGCGGATGCCGAGGACGGCCACGGACGTCAGATACGAACGGTCGTCGCCCCCGGTGCCGTCCGCGCCGCCGGCCCGCCGGGCCAGGGTGCCCAGCAGGCGCTGTCCGGCCGGGGAGGCCCAGCGTGCATAGGGATGCACCTCGACCCGCGCTATCGCCAGACAGCTCAGGGTGAGCGCCAGGGGCAGCGCGAACCACAGGGCGATCAGCCCGCGCGGCATCCCCGTACCGTCGGAGGGCACCGGCATCAGCAGCGCGACCGCGCCCACCGCCAGCACGAACCCGGCCGCCAGCCGCACCTGACGCACCCCGGCCTCGACCGTCGTACGGGCCCCGTCGGGCACCGCGAGCCCCGCGCTGACCAGCCGGTCGGCGAGACCGCGCACCGCGTCGGCGGACGCCGCACCGGCCCGCGCCGGCGCGATCCGGGACTGCCCCTCGGGCCCGATGGCCCCGATCACCGACCGCTCCATCTCGTCGCGCCCGCGCGGGTCCACGACGGTCGCCCAGCCGGTGCGGGCGAGCAGCAGCCGCCGCTGCCGGGCCATCGACACCATCGTCAGATCGGCGACCCGGCCGGGTCCACCGGACAGGAAGGCCGCCTCGTAGAGCGTCAGGTCGTGTCCCCGACCCGCGAGCGCGTCCTCGGTGTCCACGGCCGCCGCACGGACGGCGGCCAGGCACAGCCGGGTGCACGACGTGCCCGCGGCGGCCCAGGCCAGCAGCAGGAGAAGGACCCAGAACATGTCACGTTTCTATGCCGTGTACACGGGAGAACGCCATGCCCTGTTCATCATCCGGACGGAGCGTTGTGGGTATGTGACGTTCCGCTTGACTCAGGACGGCGACGGCGTCAGTGGCACCACGACCCCGGGGGTGACCGTGGGCGCGGGCGTGCCGGTCGCCGTCAGGTCCCGGGCCAGGGCCTCGAAGTCGACGTACCCGGTGGCCTCCAGGATCTCGATGTGGTCCAGGACGGTCGTGTTGGCGTCGTCGGCGAGCGCCCGCACCAGCGAGTTCTGCGTACCGGCCCGCACCTGCGCGACGACGGTGAACACCCGGCCGTGCGCCAGCCGCAGGATGTTGGCGAACTTCCGGTCGAAGTCCACGCCCTGCGCCGCGTCCAGCTCCGCCAGCCAGGCCCTCTGCTGGTCGTTGGGCTCGTTCGGCAGACCGAGCCCCAGCTTCGCGGCCACGTCCCGCACCCGCTCGTCCAGGAACGTGTGCCCCTCGACGAGGTGCTGCCCCGCGGTCCGTACGGCCTCGGTCGTGCCCTTGCGCTGCGCCAGCTGCCCGGCGGGCAGCTCCCACAGCCCGGCCAGCCGGACCTTCGTGACGAACTCCCGGTCGAGCTCGGACAGCGGACCGTACTGCGTCAGCACGGTCTGCCCGTTCAGTACGTCCGCCCCGGTGACCCCGGTCGACGACTGGTTCGAGTACGACGCGACGGGGATGAACAACGCCACGCCGGTCATGGCCAGGCCCGTGACGATGATCCCGGTCCCGCTGAAGATGCCTCTGCCCTTGACGGGGGGTCGCGGTCGCATGGGGGCCTCCTGCTCACGGCACCGCACACCAGTGCGCTTCGGGTGCGAAAAGGCATATTACTGCCCGGCAACTTGGCACTCCGTGCGGGGGTGAAGGAAGCGTGAACGCCCTGGCTACCGCCGGATCAGCGCCCGGCCCACCCGCGCCAGCCGTGACCCCGACCGCGGTGCCGGCCCCGACCGGTCCAGCCACCAGGTACGCAGCTCCCGCCGGACCCGCCCCTGCGCCGGCGGCCCGTCGAGCAGCACCCGCTCGACGAAGTCCAGGGCGTCCTGCCGGTAGCCGCCGCGCATCGGATGGCCCTGGGCGTACGCGAGGAACGCCGGCCGGTACCCGTCGCCGAGGAGGACCGGCAGCTCCGGCGCCACCTTGGCCACCACCCCGGCCCGCTTCGCCGCGAGCGCCCTCGCCTGCACCCCGATCCGCACCCGGTCGAAGCCTTCCGGCACCGGCGTCCCCGCGACGAGCGCGGACAGCAGCGCGGCCTGGGCGAGCCCGACCCGCTGCCGGGTCACGTCGGCGACGCCGGGCACGGGCACGAGCGCCGGTGCGCCGGCGGGGCCGGCGGTGCGTGCCACGGTGGATGCGACGGGGGGTGCCACCGCGACGGCGGACACGGGTGCCATCGCGACCGCCGTTCCCGTCCCCCCTCCGTCGCCCCGCCCCGCCGGCCCGCGCCGTCCGGCCCGGGCCGCCCCCGCCGCCGCCCGCGCGTCCCGGCCGAGCCGTACCAGCTCCCGCTTGACCGCGAGCCGCTCCCCGTCCCGCACCGCGTCCCGGATCGTCTCCAACTCGAGTTCCAGCACGGCGGGTTCGGGGAAGTTCTCGTCGCGCTCCAGCAGTACCCCGGGCGGCGAGACCCGCGACGCGAGGTCGGTCAGGATGTCGAGGACCGGACGCGGCACGGGGTGGGCGTGGCTGTCGTGCCAGACGCCGTCCCGGGCGAACCCGCCCGCGACATGGACGTAGGCGATGGCCTCCAGGGGCAGTTCGTCGAGCGCCCTGGCGGGGTCCTCGCCGCGGTTGACGTGATTGGTGTACAGGTTCGCCACGTCGATGAGCAGCCGTACGCCCGTCCGGTCGGCCAGCTCGTACAGGAACTGTCCCTCCGTCATCTCCTCGCCCGGCCAGGCGATCAGCGCGGCGATGTTCTCGACGGCCAGCGGCACGGGCAGCGCGTCCTGCGCGATACGGACGTTCTCGCAGAGCACGTCGAGGGCGTCCCGGGTGCGCGGCACCGGCAGCAGATGACCGGCCTCCAGCCGCGGGGTCGCGGTCAGCGGGCCGCCCGCGCGGACGAACGCGATGTGCTCGGTGACCAGCGGCGACCCCAGGATCCCGGCCCGCTCGGCGAGCGCCGCGAGCCGCCCCCCGTCCGGCCGTTCGGCGCCGCCGAGCCCCAGCCCGACGCCGTGCGGGACGACGGTGACCCCGCGCTCGCGCAGCCGTACCAGGGACGCGGGGAGGTGTCCGGGGCAGGTGTTCTCCGCCACGACCTCGACCCAGTCGATGCCCGGCATCCGCTCCACCGCGTCCGCGATCTCCGGCCGCCAGCCTATGCCCGTTCCCAGTCGTGCCATGGTCACCGCCTCCTTGGTCCCCCCTCGGTGGTGACGGTGGTATGACCCCGCCGCCGACCGCCGAACCACCCGGCGCCCACCTTCAGAGCTACATTTGAGGTTCAGCGCAGGGCCGGATGATCCGCCACGACGGTGCAACTGCCCGGCGCGATCTCGGTGAACCCAGCGTCCCGTACCAGCGGCAGCCCGCTCGTCGTCAGCTCCCGCCACCGTTCGGGGCCGGCGGTCCGCACGGCGAGCGCGAAACCGGACGCGCGCCAGGCGCTCCGCTCCTCCTCCGGCAGCTCCCACCAGGCGAGCTGGGCACCGTGCCCGGCCTGCGCCATCGCCTTGCCGGCGGACATGTCGAGCTCCGGGTTCAGCCAGATGACCGGGACCGCGGGGTCGGCCTCGGCCGGCGGCTCCGGGTCGTCGAGATCGGTCCCGGAGACCTGGAGCCGGGCCAGGTCCTTGGGCCACCCGTCCAGCGGCACGGGCGGAAACACCCGCACCTCGGCGGTCTTCCCGCCGACGGTGACCCCGTCCAGCGCCTCGGCCCGCCGCCACTCGGCCCCACGGGCCCGCCGCACGACCTTGCGGATCCGGGCGTCCTGCCAGTCCCGCACGGCCTGCGCCCACGCGCCGTCGTCCAGCGACCTCTCGTCGCTGAGCATGACGAGCACGGCCCGGGCGGCGGTCTCGAGCGCGTCGGTCCGGGCGGGCGGCGCGCTCTTCTCCATCCGTACGACGAGGGGAAGGACGTACTGCGGCGCGGAGTCGCGAGGACTGGCCTCGGGCCGGAAGGGGCTGTCGTCGGGGGACTGATGATCGGGGCTCACACCAGCCAACTCTAAGGGGCCCGGGGAACTGCGCGACCAGCCACGAACAACCCGCACGCGCGATACGACAGGATGACCTCCCATGGACCGCGCCCTACGCCTCACCAACGCCGGCCGCCGCTACGGCTTCCGCGGCCCCTGGGTCATCCGCAACATCGACCTGCACGTCACCCCCGCCACCCTCGTCCGCGTGGAAGGCCCCAACGGCAGCGGCAAATCCACCCTCCTGCGCCTCCTCGCCCGCGTCGACGCCCCGACAGAGGGCCGCGTGAGCGGCCGCCCCCGCACGGCCTACGTCCCCGAACGCTTCCCGGCCGCCCTCCCCTTCACTTCCTTCGACTACCTCACCCACCTCGGCACGATCCACGGCCTCACCCCGCCCTCGGCCAGGCGCGCCGCAGGCGACTGGCTGGACCGCTTCGGCGCCTCCGCCCACGCCCGCACCCCCATGTCCCAGCTGTCGAAGGGCAGCAGTCAGAAGGTCGCCGTCGCCCAAGCCCTCCTCGCCGAGCCGGAGTTGCTGATCCTGGACGAGGCGTGGACCGGCCTGGACACCGAAGCACGCGCCGAACTGGAGAGGGCGGTCGCCGAACGCACGGCCGCCGGCGCCGCCGTCGTCTTCGTCGACCACGACCCCCGTCGCCTCACCGGCACCACGGACGCCGTGTACACGGTCGGCGACGGCACCCTTCACCGCCGTGCCGCAGCAGGCGAAGGCGGAGGCGGCGGACCGTCCGTCGGCCCCGAGGGCCCGCACACCACGATCGAGGTGCGGGGTCCCGCACCCCTCCCGCCGGAGGCGGTGGGCAGGGCCACCGTGACCGAGGGGACGGCCGACCGCACCCACCGCCTCACCGTCCCCGCCTCCCACTCCGACGTCGTCCTCCGCGCCCTGTTGACCGCCCGCCCGCCCTACCACGTGGTGAGCGTGCGCCCGTCCGACCCCGAAGGCCCCCGATGACCGCCCTGCTGCGCTACCAGACCGCCCTGCTCCTGCGCTCCCAGCGCTGGCTGCCGCCGTTCCTGCTGTACGTCGTCTTCCTGGGCATCGGTGTGCAGGGCGGCCAGCCGCTGCTGGACTCGCTCGGCTGGACGGCCGCCGTGCTGCTGCCCACCGCCGCATGGCTGGTGCGGATCTGCGTCATGGGCGAGCCCCCGGCCGCGCGGACCGTCGTGGCGGCGGCGGCCGGGCCCGCCCGGGCGCACCTCGCCGCCGTCCTGACCGCGCTGGCCGCGGCCGTGCTCCTCGGTACCGTCGCCACGGCGGTGGTCGTGTTCATCAGCGACCCGGTCGGCGCGGACCATCAGCGCCGCGTCCCCGTCCCCGAGGCCGGCGCGGCCGGCTTCCTCGCCGCCCTGACCTGCGCCCTGCTCGGCACGGCCGTCGGCGCGCTCACCGCCTCGCCCGTCCTGCGCTCCACGGGCCGGGCCGTCCCGGCGCTGCTGCTGGGGGCCCTGCTGGCGCTGGTGGTGAGCGGCTCCCCGGCCCACGCGGCGGTCACCGGCCTGGTCACCGGCTCCCGCTCGGCGACGGTCGGGCTCCCGCTGCTCCCGCTGCTCCCGCTGGCCGGCGCCGTCCTCGTCACGGCCGCGGCGGTCGCGGCGGCCTGCGCGCTCACCTCCCGCAGATCACCCTGAACAGGCAGATCACCCTGAACAGGCGGTCCGCTGCGCCTCCTGCCACTCACAGACCGGGCACAACGTGATCCCCCCGTACGACTCCGGGTACTCCGTCGGCTCCCGGCACAGCACACACTCCGCGTACGGCGGCCCGTCCGCCCTCGGCGGCCTGGTCGGGTCGGTCAAGCAGTAGGCGGCGTCCTCACTCATCCCTCCAGCGTATGACTCTCACGACGACGCCCGGACGGCGCCGATCAGCTCCGACACCTTCACGAACCGGTACCCCCGCCGCCGCAGCTCGGGCACGATCGCCCGCACCGCCCGCTCGGTCACCGGCGCGGCGCTGCGGGTGCAGTGCATGACGACCACGGACCCCGGCCGCACCCCGTCCAGCACCTCCCGGGCCACCGCGTCGGCGTCCGTCGCGAAGGCGTCCCCGCTCACCACGTCCCACTGCACCGCGGTCACCCCGAGTCCGCCGACCGCGCGCAGCGCCCGCTGGTCGTAACAGCCGCCGGGGAACCGGAAGTACGGCATCGCGTCCGGCACCCCCACCGTGCGGAACGCGGTGTACGCCCGCTCCACGTCCGCCCGCATCCGGTCCTCGGAGACGGTCGGCAGGCCGTAGCAGTCGTCGGTGAACGCGTAGTGGCTGTAGGAGTGGTTGGCGACCTCGAACAGCGGGTCCCGCCCGATGGAGCGGGCCTCGGCCGGGTACTCCTCGGCCCACCGCCCGGTCATGAACACGGTGGACGGCACCTTCAGTCCGCGCAGCGCCGAGATCAGCCCCGGGTTGTCGAAGTGCTCCCCGCCCGCCGCCCGCGGTCCCTGATCGGCGGTCATGTCGGCGTCGAAGGTGAGGGCGACGGTCTTGCCGAGCGTGCGCGGACCGTTCTTGAACACCGGGGTGAGCCCGGCCGGCCCGGGCGCCAGGGTCGGCGCCCGGGAGGGCTCGGCGGAGGCCGGGTCCGAGGGAGAGGCCGGGTCCGAGGGAGAGGCCGGGTCCGAGGGAGAGGCCGGGTCCGAGGGAGAGGCGGAGGCCGAGGAGGGGGCGGGTGCCGACGGGCGGGCGGCCCGGGGGGCCGGGGAGGTGCCGCAGGCGGCAAGTGCGGCGCCGAGGGCACAGACGGCGGCCAGACGACGTACAGGAATGATCACCGTACGAACATACGAGAGATCAAGTCTTAGTTATGACCATAGGACTCCGACACTTCCATCGGCGTCACTCATCCGCCTCCGGCGGAAGCGGCGGAGGCACCGGAGGTTCGAGGGGCTGCTCCGCACGGGGTCCCGCGGGCGGGCCCGGCTGCTGCGGGGCCCGCTCCAGGAAGCGCAGCAGCTCCACCGGGATGGGCAGCACCAGTGTGGAGTTCTTCTCCGCCGCCACCGCCATCACCGTCTGGAGCAGCCGCAGCTGGAGCGCGGACGGTGTGTCGGCCATCTGCTGGGCCGCCTCGGCGAGCTTCTTCGACGCCTGGAGCTCCGCGTCCGCGTTGATGATCCGGGCCCGGCGCTCCCGGTCGGCCTCGGCCTGGCGGGCCATGGAACGCTTCATGGACTCCGGCAGGGACACGTCCTTGATCTCGACCCGGTCGATCTGCACGCCCCAGCCGATGGCCGGACTGTCGATCATCAGCTCCAGGCCTTCGTTGAGCTTCTCCCGGTTCGACAGCAGATCGTCCAGCTCGCTCTTGCCGATGATCGAGCGCAGCGAGGTCTGCGCCATCTGGGAGACGGCGAACCGGTAGTCCTCGACGTTGATGACCGCCGCCGCCGCGTCCACGACCCGGAAGTAGACCACCGCGTCGACCCGCACGGTCACGTTGTCGCGGGTGATGCCCTCCTGCGCCGGAATGGGCATGGTCACGATCTGCATATTGACCTTGCGCAGCCGGTCCACGCCGGGGATCACCATGGTGAACCCCGGCGTGCGCGTCTGCCCGCGCAGCCGGCCCAGCCGGAGCACGACCCCGCGCTCGTACTGCTTGACGACCCGCGCGGCCGCCCCGAAATACACCAGGCTGACCGCACCGGCCGCCAGGATCGCGCCGAGCACTTCCTCGAACATGACGACCTCCTCGACAGAGGGCCGTTCTGTCTGCATATGCAACGATATGCCCGCCGTCCGGCCCGGGGCCACGCCCCGGGCCACGGACCGGACGACGGTGTCCCACGGCCCTCGGGCCGCCGCAGCCGAGCCCCTCAGACCGCCGTGGTCCGGACCGGCTCCGTGACCCTGACGGGCTCGGTGCCGGCCGCGCTGTGCTGCTGGGCCCAGGACTCCAGGGCCGTGCGGCAGGCGTGGTCGAGGTGGTGCAGGCCGGTGAGGTTCAGCTCGACGGGACGGTCCTGCGGGAGGGCCTCCAGGCTGTCGAGGATCTTCGGCAGCCGCAGGAAGGTCGCGTTGCCCGACAGATGCGCCTGGACCGGTCCGGCGCCCTTGTCGACCACCTCCAGCCGGATGTGCGAGGCCTCCCAGGCCGTCTTCACCACGGCGAGCGCCAGACCGATGAGGACACCCTCGAACATGCTGACCGCGACGATCGACACGGCCGTGACGACCAGGATCAGCGCCTCCCCGCGGTGCTCGCGCCACAGGGACGCGATCGCGCGGAGCGGGACCAGCTTGGCGCCGGCGTGGACGAGGATGCCGGCCAGCGCCGGGATCGGGATGTAGGCCAGAGCGTCCGGCAGCAGGGCCGCGAACAGCAGCAGCCACACGCCGTGCAGCACCCGGGACGCCTTGGTGCGGGCGCCCGCCTGGACGTTGGCGGCGCTGCGCACGATCACCGCGGTCATCGGCAGCGCGCCGAGCAGCCCGCAGAGCGCGTTGCCCGCGCCCTGCGCGACCAGCTCCCTGTCGTACTCGGTGCGCGGCCCGTCGTGCAGCCGGTCCACGGCCGCCGCGCTGAACAGCGACTCGGCGGACGCGATCAGGGTGAAGGCGACGATCGTGCCGAGCAGTCCGACGCCCGCGAGCTCGCCGAAGGCGGACAGCGGCGGCGGCTGGATCGAGCCGAGCAGGCCGTGCACCTCCACGGTGGCCACCGGCAGGTCGAGCAGCAGAGCGGCGAGGGTCGCCAGACCCACCGCGGCGAGCGGTCCCGGCACGGTGCGCACCTTCGCGGGCAGCCGCTTCCACAGGACGAGGACGGCGACGGTTCCCGCGCCGAGCGCGAGCGAGGCCGAGGCGCCGGAGCTGCCGAACGCGTCCACGAGCGCCCCGGGCAGGCCCGCGATCTTCTCCGGGCCGGAGTCCGGGGCCTTGGCGCCGACCAGCGCGTACAGCTGGCCGGCGATCAGCACCAGACCGATCCCGGCGAGCATCCCCTCGACGACGGAGACCGAGATGGCCCGGAAGTACCGGCCCAGCCTGAGGGCGCCCATGGTGATCTGGAGGGCGCCCGTGGCGAGGACGATCACTCCGAGGGCGGGCAGGCCGAACTCCCGCACCGCCTCGAAGACCAGCACGGTCAGTCCGGCCGCCGGTCCGGAGACCTGGAGGGAGCTGCCGCGCATCAGACCGGTGACGATGCCGCCGACGATGCCGGTGACGAGCCCGAGCTCGGCCGGCACGCCGGAGGCCACGGCCACGCCCACACACAGCGGGAGCGCGACCAGGAAGACGACGAGCGAGGCGGCGAAGTCCTGCCGCAGGTGGGGGAACCTGGCTATTCGGGTGTTCTTCGGCTGGGTCATCGCGGCGCTCACAGGGCTTCGAAGCCGTCGGTGTCCACGTGGTGTTCGAGCACCGCGCCGGTGTGCACCTCGTAGTACCAGCCGCGCACCCGCAGCCGGCCGTCCGCGAGCCGCTTCTCCACGCAGGGGTAGGAGCGCAGCCGCAGCAGCTGGGCGAGGACGTGGTTCTGGACCGCGAGGGCGACCGTCGGGTCGTTCGGGTCGGCGGCTCCCGGCTCGTCCGCCGCGTGCGCGAGCCAGTCGCGTACGGCGGGTACGGCGTCGAGGTCGTCGCCGCGCACCAGCGCGCCGACCGCGCCGCAGTGGGAGTGGCCGCAGACGACGACGTCCTGGACGCCGAGGACCTCCACCGCGTACTCGATGGTGGCGGCCTCGCCGGTGGGGCGCTCGGAGCCGTACGGCGGGACGATGTTGCCCGCGGTGCGCAGCTCGAAGAGCTCGCCGGGACGGGCGCCCGTGATCAGCGCGGGGACGACCCGCGAATCGGAGCAGGTGATGAACAGGACCTGCGGGGACTGGCCTTCGGCGAGCTTGGCGAACTCCTCAGGGCGCTGTCCGAACGTACGGGCGTTGTCGATGAGGGGCTGCATGACGTGGTGACTCCTCCTGGCGCGCTGTGGGGGCGCGTCGGATGTGCAAAACAGGACAGGTGGGGGAAGTGCGAACTGCTGTTCTGCTCTGCTCGGTGAGCGGGTCTCCGCTCGGCGAGCAGAGGGAGTCGCCCTCAGCAGCGGAAGACCTGGAGCGCCGCCGGGGAGTGGCCCGCCGAGGATCTCGACGAGCGGTGATGGGGTTCGGCCGGGCGGCCCGGTGGGTGCTCGGCCGCCGGGTCCAGCGCCAGCAGGGCGCGCTCGGGCTCCTGGGGGGCCGAGGCGGCGGTGGCGGTGGCGCGGTGACGGTCGCGGGAGCGCAGGGGGTCCGCGGGGCCGCCGTGGCCGCAGTCGCGGACCGTGACGAACTCGTCGCGCAGCGGCTTGCCGGCGGGTGTGATTCCGGTCTTGGTCTTGGCCTCTGCCTGACGCACCGTGTGCGCGTGTGCGAAGGATGACGTGGGTGCGAAGAACGGGAGGGCGAGCAGGACGGCGGCGAGGAGCGCGAGTGCGGTCCGGGCCGTCGCACCTCGGAACATGGGCCCCCCTCCCGGCTGTGCGCACGTCTAGTACAGACCAATGACGGGTCAATGGTTGGTCAAGAAACACGTTAACCCTGCAAAGTTGTTTGCAGGGTTAACGCGGCGTTTCGGGAAGAAGTGCGCCTCAAAAGCGAGGGGTATGTGGCGCGAACTAGTCCTTGACCAGCCGCTTGGCGTCCCGGGCCAGCGCGGTGAGCCGGGAGATCGCGCGGAAGTACTTCTTGCGGTAGCCGCCGTTCAGCATCTCCTCGCTGAACAGCCGGTCGAAGGGGAGCCCGGAGGCCAGCACCGGGACCTCGCGGTCGTAGAGCCGGTCGGCCAGGACGACGAGCCGCAGCGCCGTCGACTGGTCGGGAACGGGCTGCACATCCGTGAGACACACCGCCTTCAGGCCATCGGCGAGCGCTCCGTAACGGCTCGGGTGGACCCGGGAGAGATGCCCGAGGAGGTGCGGGAAGTCGTCGAGCGAGGCCCCCGGGGTGGCGTACGCCGTCTTCGTCACCTGTTCGTCGGAGTACGGCGCCGGAGCCTCGGGCAGACCGCGGTGGCGGTAGTCCTCGCCGTCGATGCGCAGGGTGCGGAAGTGCGCGGACAGGCCCTGGATCTCGCGCAGGAAGTCGACGGCCGCGAACCGGCCCTCGCCGAGCTTGCCGGGCAGGGTGTTGGAGGTGGCGGCCAGCGCCACCCCCGCCTCGACCAGCTTGCCGAGCAGCGACGACACGAGCACGGTGTCGCCCGGGTCGTCCAGCTCGAACTCGTCGATGCACAGCAGCCGGTGCCCGGAGAGCGTACGGACCGTCTGCTGGAAGCCGAGGGCGCCGACCAGGTTGGTCAGCTCCACGAAGGTGCCGAACGCCTTCAGCCCGGGCTCGGCCGGGGTGGCGTGCCAGAGGGAGGCGAGCAGGTGGGTCTTGCCGACGCCGTAGCCGCCGTCGAGGTAGACCCCGCGCGGGCCGGCCGGCGCCTTGGGGGCCTTCGCCCTGCCGAAGCCGAGGAACCCCCGCCGGGCGCCGCCCACGGCGTGCGCCCCGCCGAGCCCGCCCGCGAAGCCCTCCAGGACCGACACGGCCTCGGTCTGGCTGGGCTGGTTCGGGTCCGGGAGGTAGGTGCTGAAGCGCACCGAGTCGAAGCGGGGCGGCGGCACCATCTCGGCGACCAGCCGGTCCGCCGGGACGTACGGCTCAAGGGCGCACAGGGACAGCGGGGCCACGTCGGCTATCTCGTCGACAGGGGCGGAAGGGGAGGAGGACGACACGGTTCCCCATGCTAATCCGCGTGCCAGACTGCGAGGCATGCGACGGCTGTTCCCTGTGACCGACCAGACACCGCCCCCGGCTCCGGATGACCGGGAGTGGAGCCTCGACGAGCTCGCCGAGGCCTACGCCTATCCCGAGCCCCCGCCCGGGGAGCCGCGGCCCTGGCTGCGGGCCAACATGGTCTCCACGCTCGACGGCGCCGCCCAGCACGACGGGCGCTCCCAGCCCATCTCCACCGCGGCCGACATGCGGATCTTCGGCACGCTCCGGGGGCTCGCGGACGTCGTGGTCGTGGGCGCGGAAACGGTACGGCAGGAGGGGTACCGGCCGGCCCGCGCGCGGGCGGAGTTCGCGGGGCGGCGGGAGGCGGCCGGACAGGCGCCCGCACCCGCGATCGCCGTGGTCACCGCCAGCCTGGACCTGGACCTCTCGTTGCCGCTGTTCACCTCGCCGCTGGTGCCGACCCTGCTGCTCACCGGTGCCGCGGCCGCCCCCGACAAGGTGGCCGCGGCCGAGAAGGCGGGGGCGCGGGTGGTGATCGCCGGTGACGGGATGGGCGTGGACCCCGCGCGGGCCGTCGCGGCCCTCGCCGGGCTGGGGCACACCCGGCTGCTGACCGAGGGCGGGCCCCGGATGCTGGGGCAGTTCGTCGCCGCCGGGGTGCTGGACGAGCTCTGTCTGACCGTCTCCCCGATGCTCACCGCGGGGGACGCGCAGCGCATCGCGGGCGGGCCCTCGATCCCGGTGCCGCAGCGGTTCGCACTGGTGTCCCTCCTGGAGGAGGGGGGTTTCCTGTTCGGCCGCTATCGGCGGTCCTGACATCGTTCAGGGGTACCAGTGGTCCCGAAAATGGCGGAATGGATCGTTCCGCTTGGCTTCGGGCGGGCACACTGAAACTCGCAGTCCCCGTGAGATCACGGGGCAGGATGGTTTCCGCAGAAGGGGCGGCGTCCGGTGTTCACAAGCGTTCTGATGATCGAGAAAGCACTGACCTCAGCCGACGTGGAGTTCGTCACCACCCTGCACGGGGACGAGGACGTCGCCTTCCACGTCCTGCTCCAGCCGCGCGGCGACCAGGCGGACCGCCTGCTGCGGGCCATCGACGACGTCGCCCTCGGCGAGCTGGACGAGGCGGCGCGGGAGCGGGAGACGCCGGAGGGGGCAGAGGCGAAGGGGTTCGGGGAGCGGGCGCTGGAGGTGTCCTTGCAGGCGCTTCACGCCTCCGGCAGCGAGGCGTCGGGACGGTTGGTGGAGGACCACCCCTTGGATGCGCTGAAGACTCTTGTGGGGGAGGTGGAGGCGGACGAGGTGATCGTGCTGACCGATCCTCACTATGTGGAGGAGTTCTTCCACCGGGACTGGGCCTCCCGGGCTCGGCACAAGGTGGGGGTGCCGGTGCTGAAGCTTTTCTCGCACAGCAAGGTGTAGCCGCGGGGTTCCCCACGCCCTGGGTCGGCCGCAAGAGCCCGTGCCCCATAAAGTGGGGGCGCTCATCACCGTCGTACGCACCCCTGGAGAACACGCATGGCACCCGGCCTCCCCACCGCCATGGACCGACCGCACTTCATCGGCATCGGCGGCGCCGGGATGTCGGGGATCGCGAAGATCCTCGCCCAGCGCGGGGCGAAGGTGGCCGGCAGTGACGCCAAGGAGTCCGGGACCGCGGCGGCGCTGCGGGCCCTCGGCGTCACCGTGCACATCGGGCACGCGGCGGAGCATCTCGCGGACGACGCGAGCTGTGTCGTCGTGTCCTCGGCCATCCGCAAGGACAACCCGGAGCTGGCCCGCGCGGCCGAACGGGGGATCCCGGTCGTGCACCGGTCCGACGCGCTCGCCGCGCTGATGGAGGGGCTGCGGCCGATCGCGGTCGCCGGTACCCACGGCAAGACCACCACCACGTCCATGCTGGCGGTCTCGCTCTCCGAGCTGGGCCTGAAGCCGTCGTACGCGATCGGCGGCGACCTGGACGCCCCCGGCTCCAACGCGCTGCACGGCGACGGCGAGATCTTCGTCGCCGAGGCGGACGAATCGGACCGCAGCTTCCACAAGTACGCACCCGAGGTCGCGATCGTCCTCAACGTGGAGCTGGACCACCACGCCAACTACGCCTCGATGGACGAGATCTACGAGTCCTTCGAGACCTTCGCCGGGAAGATCGTGCCCGGCGGCACGCTGGTGGTCTCCGCCGACCAGGCGGGCGCCCGTGAGCTGACCCGGCGCGTCGAGGGCGTGCGGGTGGTGACGTACGGAGAGACCGAGGACGCCGACGTCCGGGTGCTGTCCGTCGTACCGCAGGGGCTGAAGAGCCTGGTGACGGTGGTGCTGGACGGGCGGGAGATCACCTTCACGGTGTCCGTGCCCGGCCGGCACTACGCGCTCAACGCCGTCGCCGCGCTGACCGCGGGGGCCGCCCTCGGTGTCCCCGCCACCGAGCTCGCGCCCGCGATCGCCGCGTACACGGGCGTCAAGCGGCGCCTCCAGCTCAAGGGCGAGGCGGCCGGAGTCCAGGTGATCGACTCCTACGCCCACCACCCCACCGAGATGACCGCCGACCTCGAGGCGATGCGCGCCGCGGCCGGGGACGCCCGCATCCTGGTCGTCTTCCAGCCGCACCTGTTCTCCCGGACACAGGAGCTCGGCACCGAGATGGGGCAGTCCCTGGCCCTGGCCGACGCCTCCGTCGTCCTCGACATCTACCCGGCCCGCGAGGACCCGGTCCCGGGGGTGACGAGCGCGCTGATCATCGACGCGGGCCGGGCGGCCGGCGCCGACGTGACGGCCGTGCACGACAAGGACGAGGTGCCCTCCGTGATCGCGGGAATGGCGAAGCCCGGTGATCTCGTTCTCACCATGGGCGCGGGCGACGTGACCGACCTGGGCCCGCGCATTCTGGACCGTCTTTCGAACTGAGGGGCTGAGAATCGTGTCGTACGACGTCGAGAAGCCGGACGAGCAGTGGCGGGCGGAGCTGACGCCGGCCGAGTACGCCGTGCTGCGCCAGGCCGCGACGGAGCCGGCCTTCACCGGTGAGTACACCGACACCAAGACCGAGGGCGTCTACTCCTGCCGGGCCTGCGGCGCCGAACTGTTCACCTCCGGCACCAAGTTCGACTCGCACTGCGGCTGGCCGTCCTTCTTCGACCCGAAGGACACCGACGCGGTCGAGCTGATCGAGGACCGCTCGCACGGGATGCTCCGCACCGAGGTGCGCTGTGCCCGCTGCGGCTCCCACCTCGGGCACGTCTTCGAGGGGGAGGGCTATGCGACGCCCACCGACCAGCGCTACTGCATCAACAGCATCTCGCTGCGGCTGGCGCCGGACGCGGGCTGAGGCCGGCGCCTGACGCCGGTCACAGCAGCTTGCGCTGCACCATCGCCGACAGCACCAGCATCCCCGGCAGCAGGGGCAGCCAGACGGTGAGGGTGCGGTAGCCGATCACGGTGGCGGTGGCCAGGGCGAGCGGGGTGCCGTAGCCCGCCAGGGTGAGGATCAGGGCCGCGTCCACCGGGCCGATACCGCCCGGGGCGGGGACGGCGCCCGCGGCGGTGCTGGCGGCGAGGAACGCGAACAGCAACTGCGGCCAGGACAGGGGCAGGTCGAGCGCCTTGCCCACCGAGGCGACCACGCTCGCCTGGATCAGCGGGGCGGCGGCGGCCCCGCCCCACAGGGGCAGGAAACGGCTCGGACGCGTGTGCAGATGGCGCGCGTCCGTGAGCGCCGTACGGACGAACTCCATGACCGGGCCGCGCACCGCCCGCACCAGGGCCAGGACCACCGCGGCCCCCGCGGGGACCAGGAGCAGTCCGGCCACCGCGCCCAGCAGGGTCCGGCCGTCGGGGACGAGCGCGGCCGGGCGGACCGCGCTGGGGGCGAGCAGCAGGAAGGCGAGCACCACCGGGGTCTTCGCCACCGCTCTGACCAGGGAGTACAGGGCGATGGAGGCGGTCGCCCGAGGGAGCGGCACGCCCTGGCGCCGGAGGAAGCGGACGGTCACCGCGTGGGCGCCGATGCTCGCGGGCAGGACGTGGTTCGCGGCGCCCGCGGCGATCTGTGAGGCCACCAGCGACCCCGGCGGCAGCCGGTCGGGGACCGCGCCCTGGCGGACACAGGCGGCGGCGACCGAGCCGAGGTAGGTGAAGACCAGGCCGGCCAGCAGCCACCACGGGTCGGCACCGGCCAGCCGGGCGGTGCCGTCGCGTACGGCGTGCCAGTCGACGGCCGCCCACACGCCCAGGTACAGCACGGGGAGCAGACTGACGGCGTGGCGGGCGAAAGGGCGGAAGCGCCGGAAGCGGCGGGGGAGCGCGGTGGCCGGCGGGGTCGGGGTGAGGGCGGTGGGGAGCTGGGGCGGGGTGGCGGGAGTGGCGGGCAGCAGGGTCACGGCGCACGTCGTCCTTCCGCGGCGCCACGGTGGCGCCGTACAGGCCCTGGGCGGGGAGGGGACGGGGGAGAAGTTTCCCCTCCGGTGTGACGGCGCGGTGTCCGGGAGCCGACGAGGTGCGGGCGGAGGGGCGACCGGGGTGCGGTGCGGCTGTGGGAGTTCTGCCCTGACCGGGTACGGCTCATCCCGTCGGCGCCGCGGTTCAGGCGCGTCCCAGGGGCAGCCTCAGCAGGAACGCGGTGGACTCCGGGGTCTCGGCGAGCTCCAGCGTGCCGCCGTGGGCGCGGACCAGGGAACGCGCCACGGACAGACCGAGTCCGCTGCCGCCGCGGTCGCGGCTGCGGGCCTTGTCGACGCGGTAGAAGCGGTCGAAGACCCGGTCGCGGTCGCCGGGCGGGATGCCGGGACCCCGGTCGGTGACCCGGACGTGGGCCGTGCCGGGCGAGGCGGAGACCTCGATGCTCACCGGGGTGCCGGGCGGGGTGTGCACGGCCGCGTTGGTGAGGAGGTTGTCCAGGACCTGGCGGATGCGGTGCGGGTCCATGCGCAGGGGGACGGCGGCGGGGCCGGGGACGAGCGTCAGCGGGTGGCCGGGGTGACTCGCGCGGAAGGCGTCGGCGGCCTGCCCGACCAGCTCCACCAGGTCGGCGACCTCCATCCTGAGCGGGGTCTCCACCTCCGCCGCGTCCAGCCGGGCCAGCAGCAGGAGGTCGTCCAGGAGGACCCCCATCCGGGCGGCCTCGGCGCGCAGGCGGGCCAGGTGCTTGTCGCGCTCCTCGGGGACGTTGGCGGCCGCGTACTGGAAGAGGTCCGCGTAACCGCGTACCGACATCAGCGGGGTGCGCAGCTCGTGCGAGGCGTCCGCGACGAACCGGCGCAGCCGCTGCTCGGCCTGCGCGCGCACGGCGAGCGAGTCGTCGATGTGCTCCAGCATGGTGTTGAAGGCGAGGCGAAGCTCCTCCACCTCCGGGCCGCCGCCCGCCCGGTCGGCGCGCAGCGGCAGCCGGGACGCCGACTCGGTCAGGTCGTGGGAGGTGATGCCGTGCGCGGTGTGCGCCATGTCGCTGAGCGGATTCAGCCCGCGCCGCAGCATGGCCCGCCCGAACACCACCAGGGCCGCCAGCGCGAGCGCGAACGTGACGACCTGGATGGTGATCAGGTGCTGCACGGTGTTGTCGATGTCCTCCATGGGCGCGCCGCTGACCAGGACCACCCCCGGCTCCACCTCGCAGGCGCGCAGCCGGTAGACGCCGTCGCCCCGCAGGGACTCGGTGCGCACCACCTCGTGGTCGGCGAGGGTCTGCGCCCGGGCCAGGGTGGTGAGGTCGTCGATGTCCTCGGGCACGTCGCCGGGGTCCTCCGGCTTGCGCAGCACGGGCGTGCCGTCGCGTACGTCGTACACGGCGTAGTACCAGCCCCAGTACTTCTTCCCGGCCAGGCTGCCGGAGTCGACGATGCTCTTGGACTGGGCGACCTGGGCGATCGCGAGCTGCTCGTTGAGCTGGGCCGACAGATAGTCCCGCATATAGGTGGTGAGGGCCGTGCCGACGACGGCGAAGACCACCAGGGCCAGCGCGCCGAGGCTCAGCGCCAGCCGGGTGCCGAGCCGCATCCCGCGGTACGTCCGCCGCAGTCCGCGGATCACTCGGCCGCCGCCTGCCGGATCACGTACCCGAAGCCCCGTACCGTCTGGATCAGCGGATCGTCGCCGGTCATGTCCAGCTTGCGGCGCAGCCGGCTCACCACCAGCTCCACCACGTTGGAGCGGCCGCCGAAGCCGTACTCCCAGACGTGGTCGAGGATCTGCGCCTTGGTCAGCACGGTCGGCGACTTGCGCATGAGATAGCGCAGCACCTCGTACTCGGTGGGGGTGAGCGTCAGCAGCCTCCCGGCGCGGCGGACCTCGCGGGTGTCCTCGTCCATCGTCAGGTCGGCGACCCGCAGCACGGAGCGCTGGAAGCCGGGCCCGGCGCTGCGCCGCAGCACGGTCCGCAGCCGGGCCATCAGCTCCTCCACGGCGAACGGTTTCACCAGGTAGTCGTCCCCGCCCCGGGTCAGCCCCGCGACCCGGTCCGCGACCCCGTCCCGGGCCGTGAGGAACACCACCGGCACCATGGTCCCCGACTGCCGCAGCCGGTCCAGGACGCCGAAGCCGTCGATGTCGGGCAGCATCAGGTCCAGCACCACGATGTCCGGATGGAACTCGGCGGCTCGGCGCAGCGCCTCCTCACCGGAGTTCGCGGTGACCGCGCTCCAGCCCTCGTAGCGGGCGACCGTCGCCACGAGATCGGCGATCGGCGGGTCGTCGTCCACGACGAGGAGTCGTACTTTTTCCACCCGCTCATACTGCGCCACCCGCGCCCCGGCGCCAGACCCGCGTCCGGCCCCGCGCACAGATCGATAAACTCTTGAAAGTTGTACGACAGCAAATCGACAGCCAAGCACGGAGAAGCTCTGTGTTCTGAGGACCCGATCAAGGAGTTTCCGTCCGTGACGACCGTCCAGTCGCCTCCCGTTCCCCCCACGGCGATACGTCCCAAAGTAGTGGCCCGCACCGGCCTGTACGCCGTGCTGGCCGTGAACGCGGCCGTCGTGACCCTCTTCGCCGTCCAGGCCGGCTTCGCCTCCAACGCGCTCGTCGTGATCGGCCGGTTCGCCGGTCTGTACGGCGCGCTGCTGATGGCGTTCCAGCTGCTGCTGGTGGCCCGGCTGCCCTGGCTCGACCGCCGGATCGGCATGGACCGGCTGACCAACTGGCACCGCTGGACCGGCTTCGGTCTGCTGTGGACGCTGGTGGGCCATGTGGTGTTCATCGCCTTCGGCTACGCCGAATCCTCCTCGATGAATCCGGTCAGCCAGCTCGTCGACCTCGCCGAGACCGTCGAGGGCGTGCTGCGCGCCACGGTCGCCCTGGTGCTGATCCTGGTCGTCGGCGGCGCCTCCGCCCGCTGGGCCCGCCGCCGGCTCGCCTACGAGACCTGGCACTTCGTCCACCTGTACACGTACGTCGCCGTGGTGCTGGCCTTCACCCACCAGGTCGCGGTCGGTACGACGTTCACCGCCTCCTCCGCCGCCACCGCGTACTGGTACGCGGTGTGGGGCGTCGCCCTCGGCTCGGTGGTCCTCGGCCGGGCGGTCCTGCCGCTGTGGCGCAACTGGCGTCACCAGCTGCGCGTCGAGAAGGTCGTCCCCGAGTCGGACAACGTCGTGTCCGTCTACATCACCGGCCGCGACCTGGACCGGCTGCCCGCACGGGCCGGCCAGTTCTTCCTGTGGCGCTTCCTGACGAAGGACCGCTGGTGGCAGGCGAACCCCTTCTCCCTGTCCGCCGCCCCCGACGGCACCCGGCTGCGGCTGACCGCCAAGGCCGCCGGTGACGGCTCCGCGGGCCTGCGCCACCTCAAGCCCGGCACCCGCGTCTTCGCCGAGGGCCCCTACGGCGCCTTCACCACGATGCACCGCACCCGCCCCGAGTCCCTGCTCATCGCCGGCGGCGTCGGCGTCACGCCCATCCGGGCGCTGCTGGAGGAGATCGACGGCCACGCGGTCGTCGTCTACCGCGTCGGCGGCGAACGCGACGCCGTCCTCTACGACGAGCTGCGCGACCTCGCCGTCGCCAAGGGCGCCGAGCTGCACCTGGTCACCGGTCCGCCGGTGCCGGACCGGCTGGCGCCGCGCGAACTGGCCGCGCTGGTGCCGGACATCGCCGAGCGGGACGTCTTCCTGTGCGGACCGCCGCCCATGATGAACGCGGTGCTGGGCTCCCTGCGCGAGCTGGACGTGCCCAGGACGCAGATCCACTTCGAACGCTTCAGCCTGGCGGGATGAGGAAGAAACAGTGAAGCGAGCCATCCCCGTCCTGGTCCTGAGCGTGGCGGGCCTGATCCCCGTCTGGCGCTACGAGCCGTCCACCGCGGCCTCGTCCTCCTCCTCGTCCGTGGCGGAGTCGGGGACCACCCCCTCCACCTCCGCCTCGGGCACCACCTTCACCGGCACGACCGTGACCACCGAGAAGGGCGACGTCCAGGTCCGGGTGACCTTCGAGGGCGACACGATCACGGCTGTGAAGATGCTGAAGCAGCCGAACCATCCGCAGACGACCGCCGCGGTGCCGAAGCTGATCTCTCAGACGCTGGAGGCGCAGAGCGCGGACATCGACACCGTCTCCGGCGCGACCCTCACCAGCGACGCCTACAAGGAGTCCCTCCAGGCCGCGATCGACGAGCAGGCGTCGTCCGCCTCGGCATCCCCGTCGGCGGCTGCTTCTTCTTCCTCTTCCCGGACGGTCTCGGGTTCCACCGTGACCACGGAGAAGGGGGACGTCCAGGTCCGGGTGACCTTCGAGGGCGACACGATCACGGCCGTGAAGATGCTGAAGCAGCCGAATCACCCGCAGACCACGGCGGCGGTGCCGAAGCTGATCTCTCAGACGCTGGAGGCGCAGAGCGCGGACATCGACACCGTCTCCGGCGCGACCCTCACGAGCGACGGCTACAAGGAGTCCCTCCAGGCCGCGATCGACGCGAAGGGCTGACATGCACAGGGTCGAGCACGTCATGGGCTTCCCCGTCTCGCTGCGCATCGACGACGAGCCGGTCCCCGAGGGGGCCGCGGACGCCGTCTTCGCCTGGCTGCGGGAGGTCGACGAGCGGTTCAGCCCCTTCAAGGAGGGCAGCGAGGTGTCCCGCCTGGACCGGGGCGAGCTGTCCCGCGACGAGGTGAGCGCCGATCTCGCCGAGGTGCTCGCCCTGTGCGAGGAGTACCGGGTCGCCACCGGCGGCGCCTTCGACGTACGGCTGCCCGGACGGGGCCTCGACCCCTGCGCGGTGGTCAAGGGCTGGTCGGTTCAGCGGGCGGCGGAGCTGCTGACCGGCGCCGGGATCAGCCGCTTCTGCCTCAACGCCGGGGGTGACGTGGTCGTCTCGGGCGGGCCCTGGCGGGTCGGCGTACGGCACCCCCAGCTCGCCGACAAGGTCTGCGCGGTGCTGGAGCTGACCGACGCGGCGGTCGCCACCTCCGCGCGCTACGAGCGCGGCGACCACATCCTCGACGGCCGCACCGGTCTGCCCGCCACCGGCCTCGACAGCCTCACTGTCGTCGCCGCGACCCTCACCCTCGCGGACACCGTCGCCACGGCCGCGTTCGCACAGGGCGCGGAGGGCGTGGAGTGGGCGGCCGGCCGGGCGGGCTGCGAGGTGTTCGCGGTGCTGGAGGGCGGCCGCGTGCTGCGCACCCCGGGCTTCCCGACCGCGGGGGAGCGGACCGCCGCCCGGGTCCTGTCGGCCTAGGGTCTCTCGCCGGAGGCTTCGGAAGCTCTCGACTTCCTCAAGTCGTGCTTGGCGTGCGGTCCGTGCGGGGCATCCCCCAGCCACACAGCTGCACAGCGAGAGGCAACGGGGGGCAGGAGAGATGGAGTTCTTGGTGATCGTGGGGTTCGGGCTCGTCGTGATGTTCGTGGTCGGGGCCCTGAGCGGGACCGGATCCTCGCGCCGTCGGCGCAGGGGCGGCTGGGGAGACGGCGGCGGGGGCGGCTGCGGAGACGGGTCGTCCTGCGGGGGCGGTTCGTCCTGCGGCGGCGGTGGCTGCGGGGGCGGTGGCGGAGGCGACTGACACCCCGGACCTGCCGGCGGGCGGGCCACCGGATGGGTGTTCCGGTGGCCCGCCCGCGTGCGGTGGGAGGGGTCAGCCGACGTCGGAGGCGTCCAGGCGGTACAGACCGCTGTAGTCGGAGACCGCCGTTCCGTGCTTCTTGACCCAGGTCGAGATCTCGGTGTTCGACGAGCCCTGGCCGCTGTCGCCGACCACGATGTAGCGCAGCTTGCCGGACTTCACCAGGGACTTGAGCTTGGCGAGGGTCATCGCGTTGTCGGAGCCGGACCAGCCGCCCATCGAGATGACCGGCTGACCGGACTCCAGGATGATCGAGGAGGCCGTCTGGTCGGTGGCCACCGCCACCAGCCAGGTGGCGCCGTCCTGGTGCTTCTTCAGGTACGTGATCATCGCGGAGGAGACCTGGCTGCCGCCGCCCATGCCGCCACCGCCACCGGTGCGGCTCGTGTCCGTGCCGGACTCGGCGGACTCCGTGCCGGACCCGCTGGCGGAGGGGGCGGTGCCCGACGGGGGCACGCCCGTCGACCCGCTGGCGGTGCTGCCCGAGCTGTTCGTGTCGCCGGTGGTGCCGCCCGGTCCGCCGTCACCGCTCGGCCGCTGGCCGCCGCCCATGCCGCCCCCGGTGCTGGGACCGGCCGTCGGGTTGGTGCCGTTGGTGCTGGAGGTCGCCGCCGAGACCGAGTAGGCCGCCGGACCGGCGAGCAGGGCCACGACCGCCGCGAGGGCCGCGACGCCCATCAGCCGGTGCCGCCGGGTGAAGCGGCCGGCCAGCAGGCCGAGGACGGACAGGGCGCCCAGGGCGGCCACCACGATCTCCGCGACCGTGTACAGCGTGCCGGAGCCGGAGACCCGCTGGAGCAGTACGACCGCCCAGACGGCGCTCGCCGCGATCGCGGCCGGCAGCACCCAGCTCCACTTCGCCGCCGGGCCCTCACGGAAGGCCTGGTACAGCATGACCCCGCCCGCACCGGCCAGGGCCGCGACGCCGGGCGCCATGGCGGTGACGTAGTAGGGGTGGAAGGTGCCCTCGGCGAGGGCGAAGGTCAGGTAGTGGAAGACGAACCAGCCACCCCACAGGAGCAGGGCCGCCCGCCTGGCGTCGGTGCGGGGAGCCCGGCCGCGCAGGACCAGACCGGCCACCAGGGCGATCGCCGCGAAGGGGATCAGCCAGGAGATCTGGCCGCCCATGATCTCGTTGAACAGCCGGTACAGGCCGGCCTCGCCGCCGAAGCTGGCGCCGTTGCCCTGCGAGCCCACCGACGAACTCGCGCCGAAGATCCGGCCGAAGCCGTTGTAGCCGATGACCAGGTCCCAGACCGTGTTGTCGGTGGAGCCGCCGATGTAGGGGCGGGAGGAGGCGGGGATCAGGTCGACGACCACCATCCACCAGGCGCTGGAGACGACGAGCGCGACCGTGCCGACGGCGAGGTTGCGGATCCGGCGGCCGAGGGAGGCGTTCGCGGCCCACAGGTAGACCAGGAAGAACGCGGGCAGGACGACGTACGCCTGCATCATCTTGGTGTTGAACGCGAAGCCGATCGCGACCCCCGACCACACCAGCGGCAGCAGCCGGCCGGTGCGCACGGCCTTCAGCAGGGCCGCCGCGCCCAGCAGCATCAGGAAGACGAGGACCGGGTCGGGGTTGGTGTCCCGGGTGATGGCGACGGTGATCGGGGTGAGGGTCAGGGCGAGGGCGGCGATCGTCGCCGCGACCGGGCCGAAGTCCCGCTTGACCAGGCGGTGCAGGAGGGCGACCGAGCCGACCCCGACCGCGACCATCGGCAGCATCAGCTGCCAGGTGCCGTAGCCGAACACCCGGGCCGACAGGCCCATCACCCACAGGGCGAAGGGGGGTTTGTCGACGGTGATGAAGCTGCCGGCGTCCAGGGCGCCGAAGAAGAACGCCTTCCAGCTCCTGGTGCCGGAGTAGACGGCCGCGTCGTAGAAGGTGTTGCCGGTGATGGAGGACAGGTTCCAGGCGTACAGGGCCGTCGCGAGGACGAGGATCGCCCAGAGGGCCGGGCGGGCCCAGCGCGGGTCGTCGGGGGCGCCGGTGAACAGGCGCCGGGCGCGGGCGGCGAGGCCGGAGCCGGCGCCGTCGGCGGGCGGGGCCGCCCGGTGACGGGGGCCGTCCTCCCGGGACGGGGCGGGCGGCGGGGCGAGGGTCGTCATGACGCGTACTCCAGGTGGGCGTTCGCCCCGGCGGGCCGGGCGGTGGGGACGGGGGATGCGGTCGTGGTGGTGCGCGCGGCGGGCACCTGCGGGGTGCTCGTGCGGCGGGGGACGGCGGGGACGCGGGTGCGGCCGGTGAGGGTGGAGCGGAGCATCCGACCCATGCCCAAGAGGTCGTCGACGGCCGTGCGGACGATGTCGACGCGGCTGTCGGGGTCGTCGGTCCAGTCGACCGGCACCTCGTGGATGCGCAGCCGGTTGCGCTGGGCCAGCACCAGCAGTTCGGTGTCGAAGAACCAGGCGGTGTCCTCGATGTGCGGGGCCAGGGCCCGGAAGACCTCGGCGCGGACGGCTTTGAAGCCGCACTGGGCGTCCGAGAAGCGGGCGCCGAGACCGGCCTTGAGCAGGGTGTTGTAGGAGCGGGAGACGAACTCCCGCCTGGCGCCCCGGACCACGGCCGACTGCCGGTGCAGCCGGCTGCCGATCGCGAGGTCGCTGTGGCCGGACAGCAGCGGGGCGACCAGGGGGAGGAAGGCCTCCAGGCCGGTGGAGAGGTCCACGTCCATGTAGGCGACGACATCCGCCGCGGACCGCGACCACACGTGCTTCAGGGCGCGGCCCCGGCCCTTCTCCTCCAGCCGCTGGGCGTGCACGTGCGGCAGACGCAGGGTCAGGTCGGTCGCCACGCTCCAGGTGGCGTCCGTGCTGGCGTTGTCCGCGATCGTGATGCGGAACGGGAACGGGAAGGAGTCTTCGAGGTGTGCGTGGAGACGGGCGATGCTGTCGGCGAGGACGTGTGCCTCGTTGTACACCGGCACCACGATCTCGACCGACCGGCGCCGGACGCCTCCCGCGTTCGTTGCGTTCATGGCCTCGACGATGGAGGCCGTCTCTGGGCAATCCCTGAGCCGCCTCTGAGGGGAGAGTGAGAATCAGCGGACTCACAGGTCAGGCACAGCGGGCGGGGATTGAAGCGCGCCATACACCCGCTGCCCGTCTGAAACACAACCGGTCTAGACTCTCCCCGCAACAGTCCGAACTCGGGTGGTCGAGAGCGGGCGGGAACGGCCAGACCCGAAGGGTGTTCGGCGTTTTGATACGGATAGATTCAGTCACCAAGCGGTACCCGGACGGCACGGTGGCGGTCGACCGGCTCTCCCTCGAGATACCGGACCGCGCGATCACCGTCCTCGTCGGCCCTTCCGGATGCGGCAAGACGACGACCCTGCGGATGATCAACCGGATGGTCGAGCCCAGCGAGGGCACCATCTGGATCGACGGCCAGGACAGCCGGCGGCAGCCCGTCAACACCCTGCGCCGGTCCATGGGTTACGTCATCCAGAACGCCGGGCTCTTCCAGCACCGCACGATCGTCGACAACATCGCCACCGTGCCCCGGCTGCTCGGCTGGAGCAAGGACCGGGCCCGCTCCCGGGCCCGCGAGCTGATGGAGCGCGTCGGACTCGACGCGTCCCTCGCCAGGCGCTACCCCTACCAGCTCTCCGGCGGCCAGCAGCAGCGCGTCGGTGTGGCCCGGGCGCTCGCCGCCGATCCGCCGGTGCTGCTGATGGACGAGCCGTTCTCCGCCGTCGACCCCGTCGTCCGCAAGGGACTCCAGGACGAACTCCTGCGGATCCAGGACGAGCTGGGCAAGACCATCGTCTTCGTCACCCATGACATCGACGAGGCCGTCAAGCTCGGCACCATGGTCGCGGTCCTGCGCACCGGCGGCCGGCTCGCCCAGTACGCGCCGCCCGCCGACCTGCTGTCGAACCCCGCCGACGCGTTCGTCGAGGACTTCCTCGGCGCCGACCGCGGCATCCGCCGGCTGTCCTTCTTCTCCGCCGCCGGACTCGACCTGCTCACCGCGCCGATCGTCGCCGTCGACGCCACCGCCGAGCAGATCGCCCGCGCCGCCCAGGGCGCCCCGTACCTCCTCGTCACCGGCATCGACGGCAAGCCGCTCGGCTGGAGCGAGCCGGGCGCCCTGACCGCGGGGAGCGTCGACACCGGCCGGCTCCTTTCGTACGGACGGCCGTTCGTCGCCGGCGAGGACTCGCTGCGCTCCGCCCTCGACTGCGCCGTGCTCTCGCCCGCCGGCTGGGCGGTCGCCGTGGACGGCGAGGGCCGCGCCACCGGTGTCATCTCCCAGACCGCCATCGCCGAGGCGATCCGCGGCGCGCACGAGGCCGCCCCGGGCGTCGGCGGCACCACCGGCGCGGGCGAGCCGAAGGCCCTGCGATGAACCGCTTCTTCGACATCCCCAGCGACCTCCAGCACGACTGGATCGGTCTCGTCGGACTGCATCTGCGCGAGGCCCTGCTGCCGGTCCTCGGCGGCCTGCTGCTGGCCCTGCCGATCGCCCAGCTGTGCGTGCGGCTGCGCTGGTTGTACCCGCCCGTGCTGTGGGTGACGACCGTGCTCTACGCCATCCCGTCGCTCGCCTTCTTCGTCGTCCTCATCGACTACACCGGCCAGACCGAACTGACGGTGATGATCCCGCTCACCGTCTACACCCTGGTCGTGCTGGTCCCGGCGATCGTCGACGGCGTCCGCTCGGTGCCGCAGGAGACCCTCGCCGCCGCGACCGCGATGGGCTTCGGGCCCGTACGCCGCTACGTCCAGGTCCAGTTGCCGATCGCCACGCCCGCGATCGTCGCCGGGCTGCGGGTGGCGACGGTGTCCAGCATCAGCCTGGTCAGCGTCGGCATGCTGATCGGCAACCAGGGCGCGCTCGGCAACCTGCTGCACGACGCGCAGATCTACAACCGGCCCGAACTCGCCTGGAACTCCGTGCTCACCACGGCGGCCCTCGCCGTCCTGGTGGACGCCCTGCTGGTCGGCGTACGGGTCCTGCTCACCCCCTGGATGCCGAGCGGATCGGGCGCGACCCGCACCCGGAAGGAGGCCACGGCCCGGTGAACGTCCTGCACTTCATCACCTCCTTCTTCACCGACGGCGCCCACTGGTCGGGCTACGACGGCATCCCCACCCGTCTGCTGGAGCACCTCCAGTACTCCCTGGAGGCGCTCGGTCTCGCCGCCCTGATCGGACTGCCCGTCGGCCTGGTCACCGGGCACTACGGCAAGGGCGGCAACACCCTCACCCTGATCGCCACTGCCGCGCGGGCCCTGCCCACCTTCGGTCTGCTGGTGCTCATCGTCATCATCGCCGGCTTCGGCATGCTGCCCGTGATGATCCCGCTGGTCGTGCTCGCCGTCCCGCCGATCCTCGTCACCACCTACGAGGCGGTGCGCTCCGTCGACCGCTCCCCGGTGGACGCCGCGCGCGGCATCGGCATGTCGGAGACCCGGATCCTGCTCCAGGCGGAACTCCCGGTCGCGCTCCCGCTGATCCTCGGCGGGCTGCGCTCGGCGGCCATCCAGATCGTCTCCACGGCCACCATCGCCGCGTACGTCGGTCTCGGCGGCCTCGGCCGCTACATCGTCGACGGGCTCTACCAGCACGACTACGAGAAGGTCGTCGGCGGCGCCACCCTGGTCGCGGCCATGGCCCTCACCACGCTGGGCATCTTCTGGGCGCTGGGCCGCGTGGCGGTGTCGCCGGGGGTACGGCGAGCGGGCTGAGCAGTCGGGGGGGCGCCGGGGGAGGCGCCCTGAAGGGGCGCGGGGAACGGCGCGACCGGCCACAACCGGCCCGCGGTTCCCCACCCCCCTGTCGGCCTGCCTACCCGCCGCTCCGGGCGAGCGCCTGCTCCAGCACCACCAGCAGAGCGTCCCGCACGGACCCGCGCTCACGTGCGTCGAACACCAGCACAGGGACGCCCTCGGAGACGTCGAGGGCCCAGCGGACCTCGTCGAGCGAGTGCTCGACCTTGCCGTCGAAGGCGTTCACGGCCACCGCGAACGGGATCTGCCGGTGCTCGAAGTAGTCCACGGCCGCGTAGCAGTCGTCGAGCCGGCGGGTGTCGACGATGACCAGACCACCGACCGCGCCCTCCACGATGTCGTCCCACATGAAGCCGAAGCGTTCCTGGCCGGGCGTGCCGAACAGATACAGCTTCAGCGTCGGGTCGATGGTGATGCAGCCGAAGTCCATCGCCACGGTGGTCGTGGTCTTGCGCGGGGTGTGGCTGAGGTCGTCCACCCCCGCCGCGACCTCGGTGATGGCCGCCTCGGTGGTGAGCGGCTCGATCTCGGAGATGGAGCCGACGGCGGTGGTCTTGCCCACGCCGAAGCCGCCCGCGATCACCAGCTTCACCGGCAGCGGCGGCCGCACGGCGGCCTGGCCGGCGGCCGGACGGGCGAGCGGTTCAGTCGGAGTCACGGAGTACCCCCCGGGAGTCGGGGATGGCCCGCAGGCCATCGATAACCCTGCGCAGGACGGACGCGTCATGGGTGACGCCGGAGTCGGGCACGTGCACCGAGAGCTGCCCCACCGAGCGCAGGTCCTCGGCGAGGACCCGCACCACGTTCAGGTGCAGCCGCAGCCGTGCCGCGATCTCCGCGATGGACTGCGGCACCCGGCAGGCGGCGACGATGTCGTGCTGTTCGAAGGAGAGCCGGCCGAGCGCGTCGATCCCCTCGGTGGTCGCCACCAGCTGGGTCTCCACGGGCATCGCCCGTCCGGACGCGGCCTCGCCCGCGCCCGCGACCCGGCCCGCGGTCACCAGGAAGGGCCGTACCGCGGGTGCGGGGCCGACCGGGCCGGCCGGGGCGAGGGGTTCCTCGCCGGGGCCGTGCGGGCTTTGGCCGTCCGCCATCGGTGTTCGCTTCCTCTGCCGGTGGCCGCGGTCAGCGGGTCCGGGTGGCGCCGACGCTGTTCTTCAGCTCCAGGACGAGCTGCGGGCTCAGCGCGGCGCCGGCACGGTTGGCGAACACGGTCATCTCGTAGGCGATGTTGCCCAGCTTGGCCTCCTTGTCGGTGACCACGCCGAGGACGGCGCCGCTGCCGATCGCGGAGACCAGGACGTGGCCGCCCTCCAGATCGATGATGACCTTGTTCAGGCCGCCCAGGCCGTAGTTGCCGGAGGCGCCCGCGGCGAGGCTGGTGATGCCGGAGACGATCGCCGCGAGGCGCTCGGAGTCGGCGTGCTCGCGCAGCTCCGACACGGCGATCAGCAGGCCGTCGGAGGACACCGCGATGGCGTCCACGACCCCCGCGGTCTCGGTGGCGAAACGGTTGAGCAGCCAGGTGAAGTCGGCTGCGGCAGCCCGCAGATCGGTCGGCGTGGTGTCTCCGGTGGGAGTTCCACCTGTCGACGTGCTCACTGCTCGGCTCCTTCCGGAAGGTGGTTCTGGTGGTGCGGGGGGTTCCGGCGCTCGTCCGGGACCCGTCGGTCGTGCGGGCTGTCGGTGTCGCGGTGGGCGCGTTCCACGGCCGCCTCGAACTCCTCCAGCGCGCTGCGTACGGCGTCCGCGTCGGCGGGCCGCGCCGCCTGCCGCGCCATTGCGGCGGACGCGTCCACGGTGGTCCGCAGGGTGGCCCCCCGCACCCGCCGCCGCAGCGGCCGGGCCCCGTCGGCGGCGGCCGGACGCTCCTCGCCACGGGCGGCCGGGGTGCCGGCCGCCGGGCCGGCGGGACCGGGGGTACGGGCGTGGGCCGCGGAGGACGCCGCGGCGGCGCCCGGCGCGGGACCGGAGGCGGAAGCCGGGACGCCGGCCGTCGGGTCCGCCGCCCGTCCGCCGGACGCCGACGGGGTGGTCGGGTCCGCCGTACGGCCGTCGTGTGCCGAGGCGGACGTCCGGGGAGCCGTACGGCCCTCCGCGGACGCGGAGGCCCAGGTCGTGGTCCGTCCGTCGGCCGCCCCGGTGCCGTTCGACACGGCGGCCGGAGCGGTGGTGTCCGGTGCCGTCGTGGCCGTCGTGGCCGTCGTGGCCGTCGTGGCCGTCGTGGCCGTGCGGCGGGGCAGGGCGGGGGCTTCCGTGAAGGGCTCCTCGGCGGTACGGCGGGGGGCCGCCGTCTCCGGGGCCGCGCCGTCGGCCGCCGTCGCCGGCTCGGGGTCCCGCTCGGCCCAGGAGGGCTGTTCGCGGCGCGGGACCCGGCGCGGGAGCGAGGTCGCCTCGTCGCCCGTGACGGAGGCCGCGGAGGCGGGGGAGGGACCGGCGGAGGGGGCCGACGGGGCCGGGAGGGGCTGGGCCGCGGCGGTGGGCACCCCGACCTCGCTGAGTGTCAGCAGCAGCGTGGCCGGGATGCGGACCTCGGCCGTCACACCGCCGCCCGGGGTACGCGACAGGGTGACGTCGACGTCCCAGCGGCGGGCCAGCGCACCGACGACGAACAGACCGAGCACCTTCGTCGGCACGAGGTCGAGCCGCTCGCGGCGCACCAACCGGGCGTTCTCCTCGGCCAGCCGCTCGGCGCTCATGCCGAGACCGTGGTCGGAGACGGTGATCGAGGCGCCGCCCTGGTCGGAGCCGACCCGCACCTCGACGGGGCTGCCCTCCGGCGAGAACGACACGGCGTTCTCCAGGAGTTCGGCGATCATCAGCGTGAGGTCGCCGACGATGTCGGGCTCCACCACGGCCTCGCCGCGGGCGTACAGCTGCACCCGCTGGTAGCCCTCGATCTGGCCGAGCGCGGCGCGCACCACGTTGGTCAGCTCGGTCGGACCGGAGTCGAGGACGGTCTCGCGGATGCCGGCCAGCAGCATCAGGCTGTCGGCGTTGCGGCGCAGGCGGACCGCGATGTGGTCGATGGAGTAGAGCCGCTCCAGCAGCGCCGGGTCGGTCTCCCCGCGCTCCACCCAGTCGATCAGCGCGAGCTGGCGGGTCGTCAGGTTGGAGACGCGGCGGCCGACGTTGCCGAACATCTCGGCGACGTTGCGCCGGCTGAGCACCTGGCGCTCCAGCAGCGCCGCCGCTGTCGTCTGCACGTTGTTGAACGCCTCGGCCAGCTCACCGATCTCGTCGTCCGCGGTGACCGGCAGCTCGCGCAGCCGCGGCGAGCCGGTCTCCTCGGCGTCGTCGTCGGCGACCCGGGCGAGCTCGCGCCCGGCGACGTCGGCGACCTCCTGCGCGGCACCGGTCAGGGCCAGCACCGGGCGCACCACGGAGCGCCGTACGAGGATGGAGAACGCGATCCACAGGGCGAAGCAGACCAGCGCGAGGTTGAGCAGCAGACCGGCGCGCCACTGGGCGCTGACGGAGGCGTCGTCGGCGCGGTCGGCGATCTGGTCGATCAGCGAGGTGGTGATGTTCAGCCGGGCATCGGCCTGCGCGCTGTACTCCGGGTACGAGGCGAGGGCCACCCGGAACGCCTTGCGGATGTCCGCCTGGGACTCGGCCTGCAACGCGCTGGGGTCGACGGCCAGTTCGGCGAAGTGCTGGCTGATGGAGGCCTGCGCGGAGTTGTGCTCGATGCCGCCGAGCTTGTCGGCCTGCGCCGCGGAGGCGAACCGGCCGAAGCGATCGGCCTGGTAGGTGTACAGCTCGTACGAGCCGACCGCGCCGGTGTACTCGATCAGCGCGTTGCTGTCGCCGGTGCGTGAGGAGAACACACCGGTCTCGTAGGCGCCGTGGGCGGCGTCGGCGCGCAGCAGCGAGTCGAGCAGGTTGCCGGTGAAGGTGCTGGCCAGGTTGGAGTCGCGGTCCAGGCCCAGTCCGTCGATGACGGCGTCCGAGGCGCCGGAGTACGCCGGGTCGATGTTGTCGGCGGGCAGATAGCCCTGCTCGATCGTGGTCCGCAGACCCGCCAGGCCCTCGATCCCGCGCAGCGCCTGCGCCTCGCTGTCCGGCAGCCGGTCGCCGAAGGCGTCGACCACTTTGCGCACCTGGGTGTCCACGGCGAGCTGCGCCTTGCGGTAGGCGTCCGTGGAGGGGGTGCCGCCGTCGAAGGACGCCTGGTGCCGCACCGAGAGCAGGATCGCCTGCTGGTGCTCGTTCTGGAGGTCCGAGACGAGCCGGGCCACCTGGGTGCTGTTCCGCACCAGCTGGGCGGCGTTCTCGGCCTGGTTGGACTCCTGCACCAGCTCGGTGAAGAGGTACGCCAGCATCAGGGCGATGACCCCGAGCGGGATGCCGACGAGCAGGTTGAGCTTGCGTTGGAAGGGCCACCGGTCGGCGAAGCTCCGCAGCCCCCGGCGCACGGACGACGGTGCCGAAGTCGCTGACCGGGCGGGCGCGTCCACCTCTTTCGTGGACACCGGGCCTCCTTCGAAGGGGTGTTGCGGGCGTGCCGGGCCACGCGTGTGGCCGAATGTGAACGAAACAGCATTCGAGTGGCCCCCGCACACCGCCGTGGCCGGTGCCGACTCCGGCGACGATATCGCTTCTTTGATCGATCGAGCACGTCGCCCTACGTCAAGAATCCATTACGAAGAGCCCTCTAAACCTCCGGGAAGGGCTTTCAAAGACTACGCAACTGACTACGAAACGAAGCGAATCGGTAACAGGATCGCTCTTGACTGATGAAGAACAGGGTGGATTGGATCAGGCCAGGCTCCATGCCTCGTCAGTTCCTCATCGCCCCCCAGAGCTCGGAACGGAACCGTGACTTCCAACGCCCACAGCAGCAGGTCCAGGTCCCTCAGGAACACCGGCGCGGCGGCCGTCGCGCTCGCCGCGGCGACGGCGCTGCTCGCAGGATGCGGCTCCTCCGACGACAAGTCCGACCCGCTCGCGGGGGACAAGGCGGACAACGGGACCGTCGTCGTCGGCTCCAACAACTTCGCCGAGAGCATCCTGATCGCCGACATCTACGGCGAGGCCCTCAAGGCCAAGGGCATCAAGGTGTCCTACAAGCCCAACATCGGCAGCCGCGAGACCACGTACGGCCTGCTCAAGAACGGCTCCATCACCGTTCTGCCGGAGTACAACGGCTCGCTGCTGGCCTACCTCGACGCGAAGGCCGAGCAGAAGTCCCTCGCAACCGTGAACGCCGCCGTCAAGGCCAAGCTCGACTCCAAGCTGACGCTGCTGGAGTCCTCCCCGGCCGAGGACAAGGACTCCGTCACGGTCAACAAGGCGACCGCGGACCAGTACAAGCTCACCTCCGAGTCCACGCTCGCCGACCTCAAGGACATCGCGCCCGACCTGATCCTCGGCGGCTCGCCCGAGTTCCAGACCCGGCAGCAGGGCATGGTGGGCCTGCAGTCGGTGTACGGCCTGAAGTTCAAGTCCTTCAAGGCGCTGGACGCCGGCGGCCCGCTCACCCAGGCCGCGCTGAAGAAGAACACCGTGCAGGCCGCGGACATCTTCACCACCGACCCGACCATCACCAAGGAAGGGTTCGTCGTCCTCCAGGACCCGGAGAACCTCTTCGGCTTCGCGAACGTGACGCCCCTGGTCTACAAGAGCGGGCTCTCGGACGAGGGCGTGGACGCGCTCAACGCCGTCTCCGCCAAGCTGGACACCAAGACCCTGCTGGACCTGGACTCGCAGGTGCAGCTGGAGAGCAAGGACCCGCTCGACGTCGCCAAGGCCTGGCTGAAGTCCGCGGGCCTCGACTGACCTTCCCTCGTTGGCAACGCCCTCCGGCCCCCCGCCGGTCGTCCTGACCGGCACCGGCCTCACCGTCGGCGAGCTCATCGCGCTCGCCGACGGTGAGGCCGTGCCCGCGGTGTCCCCCGAGGCCCGCGAACGCGCCGCACGTTCCTGGCGGGCGGCCCAGCGCCTCGCCGCCGAGGGACGGCTCTACGGCCGTGGCACCGGTGTCGGCGCGCACCGCTCGGTGAGCGTCGACGAGGGCGACGAGAGCGCCCATGGCCTCAGGCTGCTGCGCAGTCACGCGGGCGGCGGCGGAGCGCTGCTGCCCGCCCGTCAGGTCCGGGCGATGCTCGCCGTCCGCGCCAACCAGCTGCTCGCCGGCGGCTCCGGCATCCAGCCCGCCTTCGTCGACGCCCTCACCGAGGCCCTGCGCCTGGGCGTCCACCCCGCCGTCCACGAGTACGGCGGCATCGGCACCGGTGACCTCACGGCCCTCGCCCAGACGGGCCTGACGCTGATCGGCGAACGCCCCTGGGTGAGCGCCGGCCGGCCCGCGCACCCGGGGGCCGCCCCGCGTCCGGCCACCACCGGGTACCCGGTCCCCGCCGCCCGGCCCGAGGCGGGCACCCGGAGCGCCGCACCGGCCGGCCCCCCGGACGGCGACCTGTACAACTCGGCCGACGCCGCCTGGCGCGGCCCCGGCCGTGCCACCGGCCCCGACGCCGGCATGGTCGGCCGGCCCCACACCTCCTGGCGAGACCTCGGCCCGGACCCGCAGACCGGTCGGCCCGAACCCGACGCACCCGCGGCTGCCGGTCCCGGCGCCCCGGCCCACCCGGGTGCGGCGGCCCTGCCGCTCACCGTCTCCGCGCCGGAGACGCCCCCCGCGCCCGGCACCCTCCCCGCCCCCGTCACCCTGCACCCCGGTGACGCGCTCGCCCTGCTGAGCAGCAACGCGCTCGCGCTGGGGCAGGCGGCGCTGGCGCAGCACGGGCTCGATGCGCTGCTGCGGGCCACGCATGCCGTGGCCGCGCTCTCCCTGGCGGCGGTGGGCGGTTCGGCGGAGGCCTACGCGGCCGCCGTGCACGCGCTCAGGCCGTACGAGGGCGCCGCGCGGGCCGCCGGGGAGGTACGGCGGCTGCTCGGGATCGGGGAGAACGGGGAGGGGATGCCCGGCCGGCGGATCCAGGACCCGTTCGGGTTCCGGGCCTTCCCGCAGGCGCACGGCTGCGCCCTGGACGCCTGCGCACGCCTGCGCGCGGTCGTCGAGGTGGAGGTCAACTGCCCCTCCGAGAACCCCCTCGTGGCCGCCGACGGCACCACCGCCCACCACCACGGCGGTTTCTTCGCCGCGCCGCTGGGCCTCGCCCTGGACGCGGCCGGCCTCGCCCTGCTCCAGACGGCCCAGCTCTCCGTGGCCCGGCTGTCCGCGCTCGGCGACCCGGACCTCACCGGTCTGCCCGGCTTCCTGGCCGCCGGACCCGCGAGCAGCTCGGGCACGATGATCCTGGAGTACACCGCCAACTCGGCGCTCGCGGAGCTGCGTTCGTGCGCGGCGCCCGCCTCGGCCGGGCACGCCGTCCTCTCGCGCGGACTGGAGGAGGCCGCCAGCTTCGCCGGCCAGGCCGCCCGGCAGACCCTCCGGGCGGCTCAGGCCTACCGCACCGTCCTCGCCTGCGAACTCGTCACCGCCGTACGCGCGTTGCGGATGCGACCGGTGCCCCCGCCGGTCCCCGCGTTCACCCTGGCGACGGCCGCGCTGCCCTTCGGCACGGACGACCGCCCCCTGACCGGAGACCTGGCCGCGGCAACCGAACTGCTGCCGCGGCTGGCGGAGTTGTGACTCGGTGGCGCAAGGGCTCAGTAGCCGACGTAGAACGTCGCGTCCTGCTGCGCGGTCGACGTCGAGATCGGGTCGATGCGCAGGACGTAGTTCGAGTGCCGGATGTAGCGGGTGGGGTTGTTGTACGAGCGGAACGACGACCAGGCCGAGTCCGCGAGGCCCGCCGTGCGGTAGAAGGTCGCGTCCGCCGCGAACGTCGACGTGCCGTCGTTGACGTCCAGTTGGAGCGCGTAGTTGTAGTGCCGCAGATAGCGGGTCGGGTAGTTGACCGACTGGAAGGAGACGCCCGAGCTGTCCGCGAGGCCCGGGACGATCGTCCACAGCGAGTCCTTGTACGGCTCGACCGGGTACTCGTCGATCCGGCCGACGTAGTTGGAGTGCCGGACGTAACGGGCCGGGTAGTTGTAGGACTTGAGCCGGTTCCAGGCGGGTGCGCCCCAGTAGGACAGCAGGGCGTTGTACTGGGCCGTGGTGATCGTCGAGATGCCGCAGTGCTTGGAGTTGACCGGCTGGGTGTAGGTCTTCTGGTCCAGCGCGGTCCAGGTGCCCGCCGACAGGTCGCCGGACTGCCAGGCGTAGAAGACGCCGTTGGGGGTGTAGGTGTCGCCCCAGAGCCACCAGGTGCCGGAGGACAGTGACTTGACCAGGGTCGGTGCCTCGGTGCCGCCGTGCGCGGCGCCGGTGGAGAACTCCGTGAAGCTGCCCGGGGCGAGGGTCGTGGAGCGGGCCCCCACCAGGGTCTGGTTCTTCTTGAAGTAGAGGTAGTTGTAGCCGTTCACGCCCACGGCCATGTCGCCGTCGATCACGTCGTAGCCCGGGTCGAAGAAGACCTGCGGGGCCGAGGCCGTGACGAAGTCGCTGGTGTAGTTCACCATGATCACGTTGTGGCCGCTGTCGTTGACCGCGGAGTAGATCAGCCCGTACTGCCCCCGGCTCGCGTCCCAGAACGCCTCCGGCGCCCAGCTGTGGGTGTTCATGTCGTGCAGCTTCAGCCGGTGGTAGCCGGTGAAGGTGCGCAGGTCCGTGGAGTTCCACACGTGCACGTACTGGCTGACGTAACTCCAGTCGGTGCCCTTGAGGTCGGTGGCGAGCACCACGAAGGTGCCGTCCTGCTTCTTCAGGATGAACGGGTCGCGCAGCCCGAGCGCGCCCTCGGTCGGCGTGACCACCGGGTTGTTCTGGTTCAGCGGCGTCCAGCGCAGCCCGTCCGTGCTGACGGCCAGATGCAGGCCGTAGTCGGTGCCGTCACCGAGGTTGGTCGACTCGGTGAAGTAGCACATCACGTACGCCGAGTCGGCCGCGTGGGCCGCCGGGGTGCCGAGCGTGAGGGCGAGGGGCACGGAGGCCGCCGCGCCCAGGAAGAGGCGGCGGGAGGGGTTGGGGGTCATGTGCTCTCTCCACGGGGGTGCGGGTCCCTTGTCGAAATGTCGAACAAGGTTCGATGAGCCGATCAGAAGGTAGGGGTGTGGGAGGAGCGGGTCAATCACTGTGACAGGAAAAACTCCTGTGAACTCCGCGCGCCGGCACGGCTACCCTCGGCGGCCGTGAACAGAAGACGGCGCAAGAAACTCACCAAGTCCCTGGCCGGGGCGGTCCTGTGCGACGAGGGCACGCGTGTCGACCGGCTGCTGAAGGCCGGCGCCGACCCCGCGGCACCCGATGCCGACGGTACGACTCCCCTGTACGCGGCCTGTGTTCAGGGCTCGGCCGGCATCGCCCGCAGCCTGCTGGCGGCCGGCGCGCCGCCCGACGCGCCGAGCGCGGGACCCGGCGCCGAGGGAACTCCCCTGTGCGCGGCGGCCTGTTGGGGGCACACCGACACCGTCCGCGTCCTGCTGGCCCATGGCGCCGACCCCACGCTCCGCGAGGACCACGGCACCGGCTGGACGCCGCTGCGCTGGGCGCTGAGGGGCCCGCACCCGGAGACGGCCGACCTGTTGCGGGCCGCGATCGCCGGCCGCGAGACCGGCGGGCCGGTCAGCGGGCCGGGCCCGACCCCAGGGTGACATCGGCGATCACGCGGTCGATCAGAGCGATCAGCACGTCCCGGCACGACTCCCGCTCCCGCGCGTCGCACAGCAGCACCGGGACACCCTCCGGCAGCGCCAGGGACGCCCTGATCTCCTCCGCCGGATAGGGGTGCTCCCCGTGGAAACCGTTCACCGCGACCACGAAGGGGATGCGCCTGCTCTCGAAGAAGTCGATCGCCGCGAAACTCGACTCCGGCCGGCGCACATCGACCAGCACCACCGCGCCCAGCGCCCCCACGGCGAGGTCGTTCCACATGAACCAGAACCGCTGCTGGCCCGGGGTGCCGAACAGATACAGCACCAGGTCGTCGCCGATGGTGATCCGTCCGAAGTCGAGGGCCACGGTGGTGGACCGTTTCTCCTCGATGCCCTTCAGATCGTCGATCTCCAGACCGGCGACGGTCAGCGGCTCCTCCGTACGCAGCGGAGCGATCTCGCTGACCGACCCGACCATGGTGGTCTTGCCGACGCCGAAGCCGCCGGCGATGAGGATCTTCACGGTGTCGGGCGCCGCGACCGCGCCTGCGGTGGGCTCAGATCCGGCCAAGGCCGTCCCTCACTTTCTGCAGCAGGTCCAGATCCGCGGCGCCGGAGACGGAACGGGGCGGCCGGGCCGTGATCAGGCCTGCCTCCAGCAGGTCGCAGAGCATGATGACGACCACGCTCACCGGCAGGTCGAGATGGGCCGCGAGCTCCGCCACGGCCACCGGACGGGCGCTCAGCCGCAGGATCCGGGCGTGTTCCGGCTGCGGCCGTGCGGCCCGCTCGGGCGGCGGGTCCACCGCCGTCACCGTCGTGATGAGCGTGAAGTCGGCTCGGCTGGGCCGGGTCCGCCCACCGGTGAGGGTGAACGGCCTGACGAGGCGGCCCGCTTCGTCGCCTTGGCTCACCTCACCCGCCGTTGCCGCGGACGGCGGGACCGATACCGGTCCGCGGCGCCGCGCTCAGGTGCTCGCCGATCTTCTTCACCAGCATGTTCATCTGGTACGCGACCACGCCGACGTCCGCGTGCGAGCCGGCCAGCACCACCAGATGGGCGCCGGGGCCCGCCGAGGTGAGGATCAGATAGCTGTTCGCCATCTCGATGAGCGCCTGGCGCACCGGGCCGCCGCGGAAGTCCATGCTGACGCCCTTGCTCAGGCTCATCAGGCCCGAGGCGGTCGCCGCCAGCCGCTCGGCGTCCTCCCGCAGGAACCCGGTGGACTTGCTGACCACCAGCCCGTCCTCGGAGAGCACGACGGCCTGGTTCACATCGGCCACCCGGTCCACGAGGCCGGTGAGCAACTGGTCGAGCTGGGTGTTCGTGGCGGGGATGGAGTGTGTCATCGCGGTGTCCTTCATGAGCGGTCGGCGGGCGGGGTCGGGGTCTGGGGGGCGCCTGCGGCGGTGACCGCCGGACCGGGCGGCGGTACGGCGCTGTCGGCATCGGCGTCCTCGTGGTCGCGTGCCCGGAGCGTGCCGCGCTGGAAACCGGCGAGGGAAGAGGCCGCGCGCTCCGCCGTGAAGTCGTCGGGGAAGCCGTCCTCCTCACAGGGCGGCGCCTCCTCCCGCAACTCGGCGGCGAGACTGGTCTGCGGGACCCGCTGCGGCAACGGCCTGAGCCCACCCGCCCGGCCCCCGGCCCCGGCGGTCGCGAGTCCGGCGGAACGGTCCGCCTTTTCGGGCTCGGGGGCGGCCGGGGACGGTGAGGCGGGCGCCGGGGACGGTGAGGTGCCGGTCGAGGAGGGCGAGGCGCTTGCCGGGGACGGCGAGGCGCTTGCCGGGGACGCTGAGGCGGGCGCCGGGGATGGCGAGGC
>NZ_KQ948763.1:349886-590726 GCF_001514205.1 Streptomyces griseoruber
GAGGTGCTTGCCGGGGACGGTGAGGCGGGCGCCGGGGATGGCGAGGCGCTTGCCGGGGACGGCGAGGTGCTTGCCGGGGACGCTGAGGCGGGCGCCGGGGACGGTGAGGTGCTTGCCGGGGACGCTGAGGCGGGCGCCGGGGATGGCGAGGGGCTTGCCGGGGACGGTGAGGTGCTTGCCGGGGACGCTGAGGCGGGCGCCGGGGATGGCGAGGCGCTTGCCGGGGACGGCGAGGTGCCGGTCGGGGAGGGCGAGGGACGTGCCGGGGAGGGAGAGGAGGCCGCTCGGGATGCCGAGGTGCTCGCGGGGGAGGGCGAGGACGCTGTCGGGGACGACGGCGTGCATGTCGTGTCCCTCGGGCTGCCCGCCGGTGCGGAGGCCTGCTGTATCGCGGCGGCCTTGTCGCGCCTCGGCAGTGGTGCGGCCCGCTCGCCGTCGGGCCTGCTGTGCTCGGGCTCGGGTCCGGCCGAGCACCCCGCGCCACCGGCCGGCTCCATCGCCGTACCGGACCGCTCGTCCCGCGCCTCGGCCGGGTGCGGGGCCGGGCCGGATCGGCCGTTCGTCGCCTCGGCCGCGGGCGACGCCGTACCGGACCCCTCGGGTATCGCGTCGGCCGACGCCCGCTCCTCCTCGTCCGGGAGCCCCCGCAGGGCCTCCGACAGTCTGCGGATCGTGTCGACCGGCTGGGGTGCGGCCGGGGGGAGCGGGGCCATGGTCTCGCGGACCACGATGTCGTGCGGGACCAGGACGATCGCCGTGACGCCGCCGTACGGCGAGGGGCGCAGGGTCACCGCGATGCCGTGCCGGGTGGCCAGCCGGGCGATCACGAACATGCCGAGCCGCAGGTCGTCGGCGAGCGCCACCACGTCGAACTGCGGAGGCACCGCCAACTGCGCGTTGAAGGAGTCGTAGTCCTCCTCGGACAGACCGAGACCGCGGTCCTCGACCTCGATCGCCAGCCCCCTGGCCACCATCGAGGCCCGCACCCCCACCGGACTCGGCGGCGGCGAGTACGAGGTCGCGTTGTCGATCAGCTCGGCCAGCAGATGGATCACGTCGGCCACCGCGGGCGGCGCGAGGTAGAGGTCCTCCTCGGTGTGCACCTCCACCCGCTGGTACTGGGCCACCTCGCCGACCGCGCTGCGCAGGATGTCGATCAGTGCCACCGGCTCCGACCAGCTGCGTCCGGGCCGGCCCCCGCTGATGATGACGAGGTTCTCCTCGTACCGGCGCAACTGGCTCGCCGTGGAGTCGAGTTCGTACAGCCCCTTGAGGACCTCCGGGTCCTGGTGGGCGCGCTCCAGCGCGTCGAGCTTGCTGAGCTGGAGGTTGACCAGGTTCTGGCTCTGCCGGGCGATGCCGAGGATGACCTTCTGGAATCCCCGCCGGGTGTCGGCGAGTTCGACCGCGGTGTGCACGGCGGTGCGCTGCGCCGCGTTGAACGCCGTTGCCACCTGGCCGAGTTCGTCGCCGCCGTAGTCGAGCGGCGGGGTCGCCGAGTCCACGTCGACAGTCTCCCCCCGGTCCAGCCGCGCCACCACGTCCGGGAGCCGTTCCTGCGCCAGACTGAGCGTCGCCATCCGCAGACCGCGCAGCCGCCGGGACAGCGACCGGGTGATCCGCCAGGACATGCCGACGCACAGCAGCAGGGCGACGAGACCGCCGGCGCTCAGCGAGGCGGCCTTGATGAGCAGTCCGCGCGCGTTGTCCGCGCTGTGCTGGAGCAGCGAGGTGGTCTGCTGCTGGATGAGCGCCGCGTACTGGTCGGAGACCTCGATGAGCGCGGTCCGCCACTGCTTCTGCACGTCCGGCAGGACGACCAGGCCCTTCTTGTCCCGGTCGGCCCCGGCCGCGAGCACCTTGTCCTCGATGGACTGGAGGATCTGCCACTGGTAGCTGGTGAGGATCTTCTCGGTCTCGGTCTTCGCGGCCCCGGTGAGGGAGGGGACGATCTGGTCCTCCACCAGCCAGCGGCGGGTGTTCACCAGCTGGGCGAACTGCGACCAGCTCTTCTGGTCCATCCGGCCCGCGGGCCCGGCGAGGGTCAGCCGGAGATCCTCCTCGGAGACCAGTTCCGCCGCGTGCTCCAGGGCGACGAGCGGGCCGGCCTGCGAGGTGAGGTCGCCGTCGTCGACCTGGGACAGCGCCTGGAAGGCGTGGATCTGGACGTCGATGATCGAGGTGTACTGGTCCAGGGCCTGGGCGGCGGTGATGCCGGTGGGACGGTCCACCTGGCCCCGGTAGTACTCCAGGCTGCTCACCGAGGCGACGACCGAGTACAACTGGTCCTTGACCCGGTCGGGCGCCTGCTGGATGTCGTCGGCGCGGGAGACCAGTTTGGCGACCGCCGTGTCCGTCCTCCCGCGCTGGGCGTCCAGCGCGGCGCGGGCGGTGTCGCCCCCCGAGGCCAGCCACACGGCCGACAGACTGCGCTCCTGCTGGAGCGCGAGGGTCGCCTCGGTGCCCATCGCGCCGGTGGAGCGGCTCAGTTCGGTCTGCGTGCGCAGCCGCAGCCCCTCCGAGAACATCTGGATCGTCGTCACACCCCACATCGCGGCGAGGGTGACACTGGGCACCAGCGCCAGGAGGATCAGGGAGAGACGTATGGAGCCGAGACGCCGGCGCCGGGCACCTGTCCGTGGAGACATGGTCGTCCTAGGGTGATCAGCGGGGAGCGGGATGCGGGGAGGGGGGGGCGGGGGACCGGCGTGAACCGCCGGGTCAGCGCGTACCGTCGGCGGCGAACCGTGCCACGTCGGAGACATTGGTCTTCGTGACGAAGGCCGGCCCCGTCAGGACGGGGGACACACCGCCTCCGCTGATGTTGCCGTTCGTCCGGTACAGCCAGAGCGCGTCCACGGCCAGATAGCCCTGGAGGTAGGGCTGTTGGTCCACCGCGAACTGCACACGGCCGTCGCGGACCGCCCCGACCATGTCCTTGTTGAGGTCGAAGGTGGCGACCTTCGCCTTGCTGCCCGCCTTCTTCGCCGCGTCGACCGAGGCGAGCGCGAACTGCGCCCCGTTGGCGATCACTTCGTCGATGCCGGGATCCTGCTGGAGGCGTGCCGTCACGGCGGCGGACATCGCGTCCATGTCGGTCCCGTCGACGTAGAGCATCTCGGTCTCCCCGGCGAACGTCTTCTTCACACCGGCGCAGCGGGCCTCCAGGGAGATGTTGCCGCGCTCGTGGATGACGCACAGCGCGTGCTTCACTCCGAGGCCGTCGAGCTTGTCGCCGACCGCGCGGCCCGCGACGCTCTCGTCCTGGCCGAAGTACTCCAGCAGTCCCGTCGACTGCCAGGCGTCCATGCCGGAGTTGAGACCGACCACGGGTATCCCGGCCGCCTTCGCCGCGGCCACCGGGCTCTTCATCGCCTGCGGCTTGGCCAGCGTCACCGCGATGCCGTCCACCTTGTCGCGGACCGCGTCCCGCACCAGCTCGGCCTGTCCGGCCGCGTCGGCGTCGCTCGTATAGCTCAGATCGACGTTGTCCTTGGCGGCCGCCGCCTCCGCGCCCTTGCGCACCAGCTCCCAGAAGGCGTCGCCCTTGGCGCCGTGGGTGACCAGCGCGACCTTCATCCGGCCGCCGGAGCCGCCGGCCCCGTCCGAGCCGGACGAGCCGTCGTCGGAGCAGCCGGCGAGGAACAGGGCGCAGGTGACCGCGAGGACGGTCAGCCGCACGGATCCGGCGGGGCCGGTGGGTCTGGGAGGTGGTGAGGCGGGGAGAGGACTGTTCATGGGGGGCTGCACCTCGCTGTGCGGCAGAGCATGAGGACGGGGCATGCGCCGCCGGAGCGACGGGGTGGGCGCCGGCGAGACGCTATCGCTGGCTCGGAGCCAACCGTGTGTGACCGCTGGTAGTCAAGTAAACAACCACTTGGGGTGAGCTGCTGCTGCCGCATCGTGATGTGGGACGGGACCGGAGGGGGCGAAAGGGAGCATAGCCGCAGGTGGATTGAATGATCGTCAAAATTGCGGAGCGCGCCGGGTCACGCAGTGCGCCGGACCGCGGGTCGAGCAGCCGGCGCACGAGGCCCACGGCGTCGTGCTCGTCGAGCGGGACGTGCACGATCGCGATCACGGTGGGGGCCGCCCACTCCCGGAGCTCATCCGTCCAGCCTCCCACTGCCGCAGGCCGGTGGAACAGGCGTACGGGGCCGGAACCGGCCGCCCCCTACACTGAACCGGTTCACGCCCAGCCGAGGAGGTCGACCACCGTGGCGTTCGAGGATCCCGCCGCCGAGGTGCTCGGGCACGCGGCCGAGACCTTCGGGCTGCTCGCCTCCCCGGCCCGGCTGCATCTCGTGTGGGCGCTGGCCCACGGCGAGAGCGATGTGACCGGGCTCGCCGAGCGGGTCGGCGGCGCGCTGCCGGCCGTCAGCCAGCACCTGACCAAGCTGAAGCTGGCCGGCCTCGTCCGCTCCCGCCGCGAGGGCCGCCGCCAGGTCTACTTCGTCGACGATCCGGACGTGGTGGACATCGTCCGCCTGGCCATGGACCGCCTCGCCGACCGGACCCGTCAATCCGTCGGATCCGACCGATCCGACCGCGTCGCCGGGGCCGCGCGCCCGGCCGTCCGTCTCCGTGGCCTCTGAGGCACCCGCAGCCGGCGCCGACGGCACCGCCCTTCAGGTGCTGCGCCGTCTGGAGAGCGGGCCGCGCGGGCTGACCGACGCCGAGGCCGCCGCCCGGCTCGCCGCCACCGGCGACAACACACCGCCCGCGGCCCGCCCCGTCTCCTGGCCCCGGCTGCTGCTGCGCGGCACCCGGGACCCCTTCACCGCCGTCCTCCTCGTCCTCGGCCTGGTCTCCGCGCTCGTCGCGTCCTGGGGCACCGCCGCCGTGATCCTCGCGCTCGTCGCGGTCGGCGTCGCGCTCCGCGCGAGCGGCGAGCACCGCGCCGACCGGTCCCTGGCCGGGCTGCGCGAACTGGTCGCCGGCACGGCCACCGTGCTGCGCCGCCCGGCCGACGCGGAGCCGCCCCGCCCCCGTGAGCTGCCGGTCGCCGACCTCGTGCCGGGCGATGTGATCCGGCTCGGCCCCGGCGACCTCGTCCCGGCGGACGTACGACTGCTGCGCGCCCGCGGCCTCACCGTGCACCAGGCCGCGCTGACGGGCGAGTCGGCGCCGGTCGCGAAGTCGGCCACCCAGACGCCGGACCCCGCCGCCGAGTCCCACCTCTGCTTCCAGGGCGCCGACATCGCCTCCGGCAGCGCCACCGCCGTGGTCCTCGCCACCGGGGCGCGCACCCGGATCGCCGCCGCGCCCGACGGGACCGGGCGGCGGGAGGCCAGCGCCTTCGACCGGTCCGTGCACGGCATCTCCTGGGTGCTGATCCGCTTCATGCTGCTCACCCCGCCCCTGGTGCTGATGGCGAACGCCGCCCTGCGCGGCCGGGGCCTGGAGACCCTGCCCTTCGCGGTCGCGGTGGCCGTCGGCCTCACGCCCGAGATGCTCCCGGTGATCGTCACCACCTGTCTGGCCCGGGGCGCGGTCCTGCTCGCCCGTACCCACGGTGTCGTCGTCAAACGGCTGCCCGCCCTGCACGACCTCGGCGCGATCGACGTCCTCTGTGTCGACAAGACGGGCACCCTCACCCAGGACCGCCCCGTCGTCGACCGCTCCCTCGGCCCGGACGGCCACGACGACCCCACCGCCCTGCACTGGGCCGCGGTCAACGCCTGGTGGACCCTCCAGCTCGCCGAACTCCCCCAGCCGGACAGCCTCGACGAGGCGCTCCTGGAGGCGGCCGCGCCTGCCGAGGCGTACGACGCCGTGGACGCCGTCCCCTACGACCCCGTCCGGCGACTGGCCACCGCGGTGCTGCGTGACCCGCGCCCCGGCACCCACACGCTGGTCGTCAAGGGCGCGGTGGAGGACGTCCTGGACCGGTGCTCGCTGGCGGAGGGGGAGCGGGACCGCCTGGCCGCGCTCGCCCGCCGCGAGGCGGACAGCGGTCTGCGCCTGCTCGCCGTCGCCACCGCGCGGCGCCCCGCGCGCACCCGCCCCTACACCCCCGCCGACGAGCGCGGCCTCACCTTCCGGGGCCTGGTCACCTTCCGCGACACCCTCGCCCCGGAGGCCGCCGAGACCCTGCGCGGCCTGCTCGGCCAGGGCGTCGCGGTACGCGTCCTGACCGGAGACCACCCGGGCACGGCGACCCGTGTCTGCCGCGAGCTGGGGTGGGAGCCGGAACGGGTGAACGTCGGTGCGGATGCCGCCTCCGGCCCGGAGCCGGCCGTCCGCGGCCTCACCGTCCACGCCCGGTGCACCCCCGCCGACAAGGCGCGCGTGGTCGAGGAACTGCGGGCGGCCGGGCACACCGTGGGGTTCCTCGGGGACGGGGTCAACGACGCCCCCGCCCTGCGCGCCGCCGACGTCGGCATCGCACCGCGCTCGGCCTGTGCCGTCGCCCGGGAGTGTGCCGACGTCGTCCTCGGCGAGAAGGACCTCGCAGCCGTCGGCCACGCCGTCACCGCGGGCCGGCACAGCGGCGGGAACATCGCCTCGTATCTGCGCGTCACCCTCTCCTCCAATCTCGGCAACGTCCTCGCGATGCTCACGGCGGGTCTGCTGCTGCCGTTCCTGCCGATGCTCCCGGCGCAGGTGCTCGTGCAGAACCTGTGCTTCGACGCCGCCCAGCTCGCCTTCGCGTACGACCGTCCCGGCGCCGCCGCGCTGCGCCGCCCCGCCGAGCTGCGGCCCCGCTCCTTCCTGCGGTTCCTCACCGGGTTCGGCGCGCTCAACGCGGTCGCCGACCTCGCCACCTTCGGGGTGCTCGCCCTCGCCCTGCACGGCCCCGACGCGGTCGACGACGAGGCCGTGTTCCACTCCGCCTGGTTCACCGAGAACCTGCTCACCCAGGCCCTGGTGATGGTGCTGCTGCGCACCGGACGCGGCGCCGCGGGCACGGGCCCCGTGGGCCGGGCGGCCGCCGTCCTCGGCGCCGTCGGACTGCTGCTGCCGCCGAGCCCGCTGGGCGCCCGGCTCGGTATGACCCCGCTGCCGCTGCCGTACTACCTGCTGGTCACCGTCGTCCTCGGTCTGTACGCGCTGGCCCTGCGCCGGGGCGCCCGGGGGGCGCTGTGCACGGACCCCTCGGGTTGTACAGTTGCGCAACATAGCAACCATTGCTGACGGAGAGGTCTCGAGCATGCTGCGCAATGGACTGGAGCCCTGGCACCTGCTGGTCGTGGCGGTCGTCGTCGTCCTGGTGTTCGGCTCGAAGAAGCTGCCGGACACGGCGCGCGCCCTCGGCAAGTCGATGCGCATCCTCAAGAGCGAGGCCAAGGCGATGAAGGAGGACGGCGCCGCGGGCGGCACCGTCTCCGAAGCGCAGACCCCGGTCACGACCGCTCCGGCGGACCCGCCCGCCACCGCGTACTGAGAGAGCCGGCGCGCCGGGAGAACCCCGCGCGCGCCGGGAGAAGCGACAACCGGCGGGGCCGGGGCCGTCCTGCCGTGCGCAGGTGGCCCCGGCCCCGCCGGTGTGGTCGAACGCGTGCCTCAGGCGGGCTCGCCCGGCAGCGGAGACGGCTGGAGCGCCTCGGCGGCCGCCCGGGCCGCCTTGCGCCGCTTGCGGCGGCTCACCCGCGGCTCCTGGTCGGGCAGCCAGCCGAACGTCATGCAACTGCCCACGACGCCCAGCAGCAGGCCGACGAAGAACCCGCCCAGGTTGGACGTGACCCAGGTGGCCAGCGAGAGCAGTACGGCGATCACGGAGTAGAACAGCCGCTGCGCCGGGTTGAAGACGATCAGCAGGCCGCAGACGAGCATCAGGGTCGGCAGGAGGTAACCCGCCAGGCCCTGCATACCGATGTGCAGGATGACCGGAAGCGGCGCCTTCATGGTCACCAGGATCTCGGCGCCGCCGAGCGTGAGCAGCATCCCGCCCGCGAAGGGCCGACGCCCCCGCCAGGCTCGGAAGGTGCTGCGCCACCCGTGCTCCCCGCTCACTTCGGGCAACCCCCGGTCCCGAACCGCATGTGCAGGTCGGGCAGCTTGAAGACGCCGGCGGTGGCCGCGTAGTTGTGCTGGTACAGGTTGTTGATGAGGACGGTGTCGGCCTGCTGGCCGTAGACGCCCTCGGGGCCCTTCACGCCGCCCTTGTTGAAGGTGCTGGCGTCGCCGCCGATCTCGATGCCGTGGAACTCGGCGTCACCCTTGATGACGTCGGAGTCGATGGCCAGGTTCTCCACGTGCACCGGAGTGCCGTCGCCGCCCGCGGTGAGCAGGAGCTGGATGCCGCCGAGGTCGACGCTCTGGCACATGTTGGTGATGCTGCCGTCCTTCACGACCGAGGTGACGACCAGGACCTGGCCGCCGGTGTCACCCTGGTTGGGGCTGTTCTCGATCATGCTGTCCAGTGCGCCGAACTGCTCGAATCCGGTTCCGTCGAGCTTGTCGGCGGTGACCACGAACGGCATCCCGGAGATGGCGAACTGCACTCCGAGGGCGCCCTCGGCAGTCAGGATCGCGAGACCGGCGGCGACCGCGGCGGCCGGCACCGCCATCACTGCGGCCCGGCGCGGCCGGACCCGGCCGCGTCTGCCGGAGGAACCGTTTTCCGGGTTCCCGGGGGTGTTGTCGTCGGACGACGTGACGTCCGGGGACGAGGCCATGTCTGCTCCCATGCGCTTGAAGTGGTGCGGGTTGGGCTTCAGTGGCGCGTTGTCCTGGCGCGGACAGCGGCTGCCGCGTACGCCTCCTCGCAACTCCCGGAAGCCGTAAGGGCTTTCACGTTACGCAGCAGTAGCCAACGAGGAAGTTACCGATGGTTACACCAAAGGGTCAAGGGAGATGTGGAAAAAGAGTGTTCATCATGTGCCGCCTGTGGATCAAGTCCGTCACGTGTCCCCTGCATATATCTGTTGGGTCATCAACTTCCTTACAACGTATTGACGTTGGCGGAATCTCAGGTCTACAACTCTCCCTGGCTCAGCCCGTATCCGCGGCTCGGCCCGGATCCGTGGCGCCGGATCCGCCACGCGGCGACCGCCGCGCTCCCGGACCTTCCGTTCCACCTGGGCGGATCCACCCGAGTCCGATCCCTCACCCGGCACCGGTACGGCCGCTTCCCCCCGCGGGCCGCGTCCGGTCGCCCATCCCGCCCGGCCCGGCCGGAGTCACCGTCCAGTGCCTCCGGTTGGTCACCGGCCGGCTGCCGTTGCCGGTCCGTCACGTACGGAGAAGGCGTCACGGGCCGGCAACGGCGGACGCCGAGTCGCGTCCCCCCACGTTGCGAACGGCACCCACGAACCAACCAACTCCCCCGAAACACCCCCAGTTCAGAAAGAGGCACCCGCCAATGCGTATCCGCTCCCTCCTTGCCGTCGCCGGTACCGCCGTCGCGCTCACCCTCCCGGCCGTCACCCCGGCCTCCGCGGCCGGCGCGGTCCTGACCACCGCCAACGGCGATGTCGCGGTCGGCGACGTCCTCAACGCGTCCCTGGCCAGCGGCACCGCCGCCACGCTGTACAACAGCTCGACCGGCACCAGCGGCATCTCCTGTGCCACGTCCACGTTCACCGCCACGGTCACCGACAACCCGGCCGCCCCGGGCACCGCCACCGAGTCGCTCACCGGGCAGACGTTCGGCAACTGCACCTCGAACGTCCTCGGTGTCACCGGCGTCACCAGCATCACCGTCAACAACCTGCCGTACACCACCACCGTCACCTCGGGCGGCGTCGTCACGGTGACCCCGCCGAGCGGCTCCACCGTCCAGACCACGGTCGTCCTGCGCACCCTGCTGGGCACCGTCTCCTGCGTCTACCAGGCGTCCGGTCTGAGCGGCACGGCGAGCAACACCGACAACAGCATCAACTTCAGCAACCAGGCGTTCACCCGGTCCTCCGGCTCGACGCTGTGCCCCTCCGCCGGCTACTTCACCGCCAAGTACGCCCCGGTGACCGACGGGACCGCCGCGGTCGTCGTCAACTGACCCTCGTCACGGAGGACTTCAGCGCCTGCGCAGACGCAGCGCCAGGGCGGCGCCACCGGTGAGCACCAGCACGACGGTGGCGCCGCCCGCCAGCAGCGGCGCGGACGGACCCGAACCTGCCCCGGTCGCGGACGCCACCGGGGTGCTCCCGGGTGCGTCCGCGCCCGTCTGCGCGGGCGAGGCGGTGGCCGGATCCGACGGGTCCGCGGTCGCCGCGGCCGCGGTGGGCGCGGGGGCCGAGGGGGTCGCCGCAGCCGGAGCAGGCGTCGCCGAAGCCCGTGCCGAAGCCTTCGCCGCGGCGCCCGCCGCCTTCTCTTCCGAGAACACCACGTCGGAGCACGAGTAGTACGTGTCCGGCGTGCTGCTGTTCTGCCAGATCGTGTACAGCACCTGACGTCCCGTCCGGTCGGCGGGCAGCTTCGCGCTGAACCGGTAGGCCCCCTGGCTCAGCGTCGGGTCCTTGACCTCGGCGAACGGGCGCTCCGGGAGATCGTCCCAGGTGAGCGGTTTCGTGGGGTCGTAGCCCTGCTTCGTCAGATACAGCCGGAAGGTCCCGGTGTGCGGGATCGTCGAGGCGTACGTCATCTTCAGCGTCCCGCCCGGCGTCAGCCGGGTCGTCGGCCAGTCGGCGCGCGCGAGGTCCAGCCCCTTGTAGGCGGACAGCCCGCCGCTGCACAGCCTGCCGTCCGGAATCGTCTGCCGGTCCCGGCCGTTCACGTTCGCCACCCGCAGGTTGTCCCAGGCGGCGAACGACGTCCCGTTGGCGGCGATCGCCGCCTTGCAGGCCGCGCTGCCGGTCCGGGTGCCCTCCGGGGAGCAGCCGTAGACCCGGCTGGACGGCTCCGTGGGCGCGCCATGGGCCAGGGCGGGGCCGGCGGCCCACAGGTTCAGCAGCAGGGGACTCACGGCGGCCGCCGTCAGGGCGGCGCTGCGGTGTGCGGTCATCCGGGGCATCGGGGACGTCTCCTCGGCCGGCGCGGGAACGGTCTGTTTCCAGTACGGCGGGCCCGTCCCGCGCGTTCAGCGCGCGCCCGTACGACCCGTATGAATCAGGGCATTCACCGTCCGGACGCCGTCGTCGAGGGTGGGTTTCCGGCCGGATCGAGGGTTTCCCCCGTATCCGGATGACCATTCCTTTGCCTATCGTTCCTGCACAGCTGAACCACAGGTAACCCCTGGCGGAAGCAGCTTCCCGCGCCTGGCCGGCCATCGCGTTCCACCCCCCTCCGCTTCGACGCCGAAGCGATCGACCGTTGCTCCGTGCTGCCTGCCCGGAGCCGGCCACGAAAGGCACGCCCTTGCGCACCTCACCCGCTCTCAGGCGAAAGCTGATATCCGCCGCCGCCCTCTCCGCGGCCCTGCTCACCGCCGCCTCCACCGCCTCCGCGGTCGCCGCCCAGGACTCCTCCTCCACGGCCTCCGCCGTGCCCGCCGCGCAGACCGAGGCCGCCCCCGGCACGGTCGCCGAGCGCCTGATCGTCGGCTACAAGTCCGGTGCCAGCGAAGCCACTTCGAACGCGGCAGCCGAGGCCGACGCCGCCGCCAAGGGCGAGCAGGCAGGCGAGGACGTCGACTTCCGGCGCCGCCTGGGCACCGGCGCGGCCCTGGTCGACCTGGGTGAGGACGTCACCCGGGCGGACGTCGCCGATGTCGTCGCGCGGTACCAGGCCGACCCGCAGGTCGCCTATGTCGTCCCCGACCGTCTCAACACGCCCCAGGCCGACCCGAACGACACCGAGTACGCCAAGCAGTGGGATCTCTACGAGACCACCGCCGGCATGAACGTCCCCGGCGCCTGGGCCACTTCGACCGGCAGCGGGGTCACCGTCGCCGTCATCGACACCGGTTACGTCGCCCACAGCGACCTCGCCGCGAACATCGTCGGCGGCTACGACTTCATCGCCGACACCGCCGTCTCGGTGGACGGCGACGGCCGCGACAGCAACCCGGCCGACCCGGGGGACTGGTACAACGCGAACGAGTGCGGCTCGGGCATCCCGGCCTCCACCTCCTCCTGGCACGGCACCCATGTGGCCGGCACCATCGCCGCCGTCACGAACAACAACAAGGGTGTCGCGGGCATCGCCTACGGCGCGAAGATCTCCCCGGTCCGGGTCCTCGGCAAGTGCGGCGGCTACGACTCCGACATCATCGACGCCATCACCTGGGCGTCCGGCGGCACCGTCTCCGGCGTGCCGGCCAACACCAACGTCGCCAAGGTCATCAACATGAGCCTGGGCGGCGACGGCGCCTGCACCTCGGCCACCCAGAGCGCGATCACCGCGGCCGTGAACCGCGGCACCACCGTCGTCGTGGCGGCCGGCAACGACAACGACAACGTCGCGAACCACTCGCCGGGCAACTGCAACAACGTCATCTCGGTCGCCGCCACCAACCGCACCGGCGCCAAGGCGTCCTACTCCAACTACGGCTCCCTGGTGGACATCTCCGCCCCCGGCGGCCAGACCAGCACCGGCACCGCCAACGGCATCCTGTCCACGCTGAACTCCGGCAGCAAGACGCCGTCGACCGAGTCGTACGCCTACTACCAGGGCACCAGCATGGCCACCCCGCACATCGCGGGCCTGGTCGCGCTGATGAAGTCGGCGAACTCCGCGCTGACCCCGGCGCAGATCGAGACCGCCATCAAGAACAACGCCCGTGCGCTGCCCGGCTCCTGCTCCGGCGGCTGCGGCGCGGGTCTGGCCGACGCGGCGAAGACGGTGGCGGCGGTGAGCGGCACCGGCGGTGGCTCGACCGGCGGCACCACGTTCTCCAGCAGCACCGCGGTCGCCATCCCGGACAACGGTTCGGCGATCACCTCCTCCATCGCCGTCAGCGGACTGAGCGGCAACGCGCCCTCGACCCTGAAGGTCGCCGTCGACATCACCCACACCTACCGCGGTGACCTGGTCGTCGACCTGGTGGCCCCGGACGGTTCGACGTATGGCCTGAAGGCCTCCAGCTCCTCGGACTCCGCGGACGACGTCAACACCACCTACACGGTGGACGCCTCCACCGAGGCCGCGAACGGCACCTGGAAGCTGAAGGTCCAGGACGTGGCCGCGCAGGACACGGGCACCCTCAACGGCTGGAAGCTGACCTTCTGAGACGGCCGCAGGGACACCTCCGCGTGACCTGAGTCGGGCGGGCCGACCGGTGTGGATGGACACCGGCCGGCCCGCCGCACTGTTTTACGCCACTTCGTACGCCACTTCGTACGCCACTTCGTGCGCCTTTCCGTAGGCCTTTCCGTACGCCTTGTCGTACGGCGTCAGGAGGCCGCTCGCTCCTCCAGCGAGGCCAGCACCCGCTCCCCGCGGTCGGCCCGGGTGTCCAGGCGCGGCAGCACCCCCGACACCGCGATGCTCGGCAGTATGTGCGCCCACATCACCGACAGCCGGTCGGCGAGGTCCGCGCGGCCGGTCAGCGCCCGCGACATCAGCTGGATGCCGGTGAAGGAGCCCACCAGCAGCTCCACGGTCTCCCGCGGCTTCACCGTGGGCAGCAACTCGCCCCGTTCGCGGGCCAGTTCGAACAGGTCGGTCAGCCGCTCGGCCCACTGCCGGAACGGCTCGCCGTGATCGATCCCGGACGGCGTCTCCTGGTCCACCGCCAGTCGCACACTGCCCCGCAACAACGCGTTGCTCAGCAGCCGTTGACCCACCACGAAGGTCATGTCGACGATCTCCTGGAGCTTGCAGGCCTGCGGCGGCACCGCGCCGAACGGCACCTGCTCGTTCAGGACCGCGTGGGCGAGCGATTCCTTCGACGGGAAGTGGAAGTACAGGGCACCCTTGGTGACTTCGGCACGCTCCAGGACCATGGAGATGGTGGTGGACATGTAGCCGTGCTCGTCGAAGACCGCGCCGGCCGCCTCCACGATCGCCCTGCGCGTCCGGATGGCGCGCTCCTGTTTCGCCATAAGAGCCCCTTCACGGCAGCGAGTTGGGCAAGAACGCGCGATCGCCCGCGGTCCGCCCCGATCATAGGATGCCGTCGACTGATCTCATTGAAAACAAACCGGTCGCCTCGTACTCTAACGCTTACCGGAGCGGACGGTTCGCCGTCTGCCATGGCCTTCGGGGGACCGTAGGGAGAGACATGACTCGACCACGGCAGCTTGCCGACGCTCCGTCCTTGACCACCACTGTGCCTCGCCAACTCGTGCACCGCGCGGCCCTGTCGGAGACCCTGCTCACCGGCTGGCGGCGCACCGGGGAGGACCGCTTCTCGGTCTCCGCCCAGTGGCCACGGGCTCATGGGTTACACGTGTCGCCCGACTGGTCCGCTTATGACCCCCTGCTCGTCGTCGAAACGGTCCGGCAGGCCGGCACCCTGATCGCGCACACCGAGTACGGCGTTCCCCTGGATCACCAGTTCGTCATGCAGGAGTTCCAGGTCGACGCGGTGACGGAGAGGCTGGCGGTGGACCCGCTGCCGGCCGAGCCGGAACTGGAGCTGCTCTTCGCCGAGGTCCAGTACCGCGGCCGCCGCCTCGCCGGCGCCCGCTACACCGCGCAGGTGCGGCGCGAGGACGAACCGGTGGCCACGGCGGACGTCGCCTTCACCGTCGTCGGCGGGCCCGTCTACCGCCGGCTGCGCGGCGGACGCACCCCCGAGTCGGTGACCGCGACCCCCCTGCCGGCCGGTCTCGCCCCGGCCGACGTGGACCGCGCGCTGCCCACCGACGTGGTCCTCGCCCCGGCCGACGGGCCCGATCGCTGGCAGTTGCGAGTAGATACCGCACACCCCGTTTTCTTCGACCATCCCCTCGACCATGTTCCCGGCATGCTCCTCCTGGAGGCCGCCCGCCAGGTCGCCCGGCTGCTCGGGGCCGACGGACGGTCACCTGTTCTGTATCACGCGCTCTTCCATCGGTACGCCGAACTGGACGAACCCATCTGGATCGAGGCAAAGGGAGGCCATGGGACCGATGTGCAAGTCGTGGGAACGCAAGGGGAGTCGACGGTCTTCACATGCCTGGTGGGTACCGCCGCACGGTGAGCTATTGTGTACTGGGGGTAAGAAACAAACGGCATGACCCGTTCTTTACCGGCCCAGGAGAGTCCAGTCGATGGCGAGGCAGTTACGCGCCGAACAGACCCGCGCGACGATCATCACGGCCGCTGCCGATCTGTTCGACCGGCACGGCTACGAATCGACGAGCCTCAGTGAGATCGTCGAGCACGCCCGTGTCACCAAGGGAGCGCTCTACTTCCATTTCGCGGCCAAGGAGGATCTCGCCCACGCCATCATGGAGTTGCAGTCCCAGGCCTCACGCCGGGTCGCCGTCGAGATCGACGACCGGGGCTATCCGGCACTCGAAGCGCTGATGCGCCTCACGTTCGGCCTCGCGCGGCTTTCGGTCGAGGGCCCGATCGCCCGCGCGGGGCTCCGGCTCGCCACCGGGGGAGTGCCGGTGAAGCCACCGCTGCGACATCCGTTCGTCGAGTGGCTGGAGCTGATGAGCCGTCGGCTCACGGGAGCGGTGAAGGAGTCCGACATCCACCCGGACGTCGACATCGACGCCGTCGCCCACTCCCTGGTCTGCTTCTTCGTGGGCACCCGGGTGGTGGGCCGCTCCCGGGAACCGGCGGCCCGGCTGCCGCGCCGGATGGCCGAGATGTGGTACGTCCTCATCCGCGGCCTGGTGCCGGTCCCCCGCCGCCCGCGCTACCTCAGCCTCGCGGCGCGACTGGAGCGGGAGATCATGGCGGGCTGACGGGCAGGCGGGGCGGGCCGCGGCTACGGTGAGCCGTATGCCCGCCACCCCCACCCCGCCGCCCGCCACCCCGCCGCCCGCCACCCCGGCCCCACCCCCCGTCATCCTCGGCGACGAGCCCGGTTCCTTCCCGCACGGTGTCCTCGCCGAGCGGCACCCGGCGATCATCCGGCAGGTACGGGACGCCTTCCCCTACGACCCCGCCGTGCACCACGCCCTGGACGCACTGCTGCAGAGCTGTCTGAAGGGCGTCATCGAACCGCTCCCCGCCGACGCGCACGACGGCGACCGCTGGCGGGACTGGGGCCTCGACGCGTACACCGGCCGGTCCTGGTTCGAGGTGCCGTGGCTGTGGTCGGAGAGCTACTTCTACCGCCGACTCCTCGAAGCGGTCGGCCACTTCGGCCCCGGCGTCTGGCAGGGCCTCGATCCGTTCCACCCCTTCAAGCGCGCCGAACTCGACGCACCCGAGACGGGCGAGGAACTGGCCGCGCTCGACGCCCTCCGGACCCGCCCGGCCGACGAACGCGCCCGCGCCCTGCTCCACGGCTCGCTCTGGGGCAACCGCGCCGACCTCGGCTTCCGTCTCTCCGACGCCGACGCCGAGACACGGGACGCCGCCCCGGGACTGGTCGCCGACGACAGCGAGGCCCTGTGGGCGCTGCTCCCGGCCGGCGGGAAGACCCCCGGCACGGTCTGCCTGATCGCCGACAACGCCGGCCGCGAACTGATCCCCGACCTCCTCCTCGCCGCCCACCTCCTCGAACAGGGCCGGGCCGGCCGGGTCGTGCTGCACGTCAAGCCGTACCCGTACTACGTCTCCGACGCCACGCCCGCCGACGTCGTCGACGCGCTCCGCGCCCTCACGGCCGCCCCGGGCGAGGCCGCCGCGTACGGCCGCCGGCTGTGGGCGGCGTCGGCGGACGGCACCCTCGCCGTCCGGGCCCACCCCTTCGCCGCCGCCCCGCTGCCGTACGCCGGGATGCCGCCCGGTCTGCGCGCGGAGTTCGCCGCGGCCGACCTGACGATCGTCAAGGGCGACCTCAACTACCGCCGCCTGGTGGGCGACCGGATGTGGCCCCCCACCACCCCCTTCGCCGACACCGTCGCGTACTTCCCCGGCCCGGTCGCCGCCCTGCGCACCCTCAAGTCCGAGGTGATCACCGGCCTGACCGAGGAGACCGAGTCCGCCCTGAACACGGCGGAGGGCCGGCACTGGCGCACCGGCGGCACCCACGCCCTGATCCAGGTCCGGGACTGAGAGGCGGCCGGGACGGAAGTTCCCGAATCGCAAGCCCGGCCGCCCGGTTCACGCGATGGTGTGATCATGTGTCGCCGTACGGATGGGCGTCGGGGGCCCCGGGTAGGGCCCGGCCATGAAGCAGCCGTTCGAACTCCCGCACTTCTACATGCCGCACCCCGCGCGGCTGAACCCGCATCTCGAGGAGGCTCGTGCCCACTCGACGCGCTGGGCGCGCGACATGGGCATGCTGGAGGGGTCCGGGATCTGGGAGCAGGCCGATCTGGAGGCGCACGACTACGGCCTGCTCTGCGCCTACACCCACCCCGACTGCGACGGCCCCGCGCTGTCGCTCATCACGGACTGGTACGTGTGGGTGTTCTTCTTCGACGACCACTTCCTCGACATGTTCAAACGCACTCCGGACCGCGCCGCCGGCAAGGCCCATCTGGACCGGCTCCCGCTGTTCATGCCGCTGGACCCGGCGGCGCCCGTGCCCGAGCCGCGCAACCCGGTCGAGGCGGGTCTGAAGGACCTGTGGGCGCGCACCGTGCCGGCCATGTCGCAGGACTGGCGGCGCCGTTTCGCCGTGGCCACGGAACATCTCCTCAACGAGTCGATGTGGGAGCTGTCCAACATCGACGAGGGGCGGATCGCCAACCCCGTCGAGTACATCGAGATGCGCCGCAAGGTGGGCGGCGCCCCCTGGTCGGCCGGGCTCGTGGAGTACGCCACCGCCGAGGTGCCCGTGTCGGTGGCCGGTTCGAGGCCGCTGCGGGTGCTGATGGAGACCTTCTCCGACGCCGTGCACCTGCGCAACGACCTGTTCTCCTACCAGCGCGAGGTCGAGGACGAGGGGGAGAACAGCAACGGCGTGCTGGTCCTGGAGACCTTCTTCGGCTGCACCACCCAGGAGGCCGCCGACACCGTCAACGACATCCTCACCTCCCGCCTCCACCAGTTCGAGCACACCGCGTTCACCGAAGTGCCCGCGCTCGCCCTGGAGAAGGGCCTGCCACCCGGCGAGGTCGCCGCCGTGACCGCGTACACCAAGGGACTTCAGGACTGGCAGTCCGGCGGCCACGAGTGGCACCTGCGCTCCAGCCGCTACATGAACCGGGGCGCCGTCCCCGTGGCCCCCTGGCAGCGGCCGACCGGCCCGGGCACCGCCGCCGCCGACGTCGTGGCGCTCCTGGCGTCGGCCCCCGCGACGGGGGCACCTCCCACGCCTTTCGGGCAGTGGGGGAGATGGCGGGCGTACACGCACGTGCCGTTCCGCAAGGTCGGCCCGTCGCTGCTGCCCGACTTCCACATGCCCTACCAGGTCGAGCTCAGCCCCCATCTGGCGGCGGCCCGCCCCCGTCTGACGGCGTGGATGCACGGGACGGGCATGCTGGCGGAGGGCGTCTGGGACGAGGACAAGCTCGACGCCTACGACCTCCCGCTGTGCTCGGCCGGCCTCGATCCGGACGCCACCCCCGAGGCCCTCGACCTCAGCGCCCAGTGGCTCGCCTGGGGCACCTACGGCGACGACTACTACCCCCTGGTCTTCGGCCGCCGCCACGACCTGGCCGCCGCCCGCCTCACCACCGCCCGCCTCTCGGCCTGCATGCCCGTCGAGGACGAGCCGGCGCCCCTCGTGCCCGTCAACGGCATGGAGCGCGGCCTGATCGACCTCTGGGCCCGCACCACCGCCGGCCTCACCCCCGACGAGCGGCGCCCGCTGCGCGCCGCCGTCGACCAGATGACCGAGAGCTGGGTGTGGGAGCTGTCCAACCAGCTCCAGAACCGTGTCCCCGACCCGGTCGACTACCTGGAGATGCGCCGCGCCACCTTCGGCTCCGACCTCACCCTGAGCATGTGCCGCATGGGCCGGGGCCCCGCGATCCCGCCCGAGATCTACCGCACCGGCCCCGTCCGGGCCCTGGAGAACGCCGCCATCGACTACGGCTGCCTCACCAACGACGTGTTCTCGTACCAGAAGGAGATCGAGTACGAGGGCGAGATGCACAACGCGATCCTCGTCGTGCAGAACTTCTTCGGCTGCGACTACCCGACCGCGCTCGGCATCGTCCACGACCTGATGACCCAGCGGATGCGGCAGTTCGAGCACATCGTCGCGCACGAACTGCCCGTCCTGTACGACGACTTCCAGCTGTCCGCCGAGGCCCGTGCCGCCCTGGGGGGCTACGTGGCCGACCTCCAGAACTGGATGGCGGGCGTCCTGCACTGGCATCGCGAGGTCGACCGCTACAAGCCGGCCTACCTGGCCCGGCGTGCCCACGGCTTCCTCCCGGACCGCGTCCCCGCGGCGCCCGTTCCCCACCTGACCGGTCAGACGGGCTGACGCTCCGTCCGGGCGGCGTGCTCGACCGCGGCTCGTGCCAGCGCCCGGACGACCGGGTGTGGGCGCGAGCCGTCGCCGGACAGCTCCGGCTGGAAGAGGGAGGCCAGGAAGAAGGGATGGCCCGGGAGTTCGGCGATCCGGACGTGACCGTCCTCGTCATGGCCCGAGAAGCGCAGCCCGTGGGCGCGCAGGGTGTCGAGGTGGCGGGAGGGGCCGTAGGCGCAGAAGTAGCGCTCGACCGTGCGCTCCGAGCCGATCACGGACTGGGCGAGCGAGCCCGGCTCGATCGTGACGACACCCTCGTGGCCGACGAGCGAACAGGCCAGCGGCGCGATGAGGAAGTCGTCGGCGCCGGGGTCGTTCTCGGCATGCGCCACCCGCGTGAGCCCGCACACGTTCCGGGCGAACTCGAGGAGCGCGTGCTGGAACCCCCCGCAGGTGCCCAGGAAGGGGATGCCCGTCTCGCGCGCGGTGCGGATCGCGGCCAGCACGCCCGCCTCGCTCCGGTACGGGCTGCCCGGCAGCACCCACACCGCGTCGAAGCCGCGGACCGCGTCCTCGGCTCCCGCGTCCTCGGACGGGATCCAGTAGGCGTCCAGGACCAGCCGGTCCCGGGCGGCGAGGGCGTCCAGCAGGCGCGGGACGCGCGTGTGCGAGACGACATGGGGGGAGCGGTCGCCGACGAGGGCGACCTTGGCGATCCGAGCTGCGGTTTGGGTCATGTCCCTCATCCTGGGCGCGGCAGCTCGTTCACGTCCAACGATGATTTCTGGACTCTCCATAAGCAGTACTGATGAGACGCTGGTCCGCATGGACCCGCACCTCCTGCGCACCTACGTCACCGTCGCCCGCCTCGCCTCCTTCTCCGAGGCCGCCCGGGAACTCGGCTACACCCAGTCGGCCGTCTCCCAGCACATCGCGGCCCTGGAACAGGACCTCGGCGCGGCACTGCTCACCCGCCGCCCCGTCACGCCCACGGCGGCCGGCGAGCGGCTGCTGGAGCACGCGGGCCCGCTGCTGCTGCGGCTGGAGGCGGCCCGCGCGGACGTCGTACGGATGGCCGCCGCGCCCGCGCACGGGCTGACCCTCGCCACCTCGCCGACCGCCCTCGTCCCGGCCGCCCTCGCCGCGCTCCCGCCCGCCGGGGTGACCCTGCGCGTCCTCGCCCGCGACGAGGTCCCGGCCGCCGTCGCCGCCGGCACCGCCGACCTCGGCCTCGTGGACGGCCTGGCCGCGCCCAGCGACCCGCTCCGGCTGCCCGACGTGGCGCCGCTGACCACGTACGGCGTGGCGGAGGAACCCGTGTGCGTCCTGCTGCCGGCCGCCCATCCCCTGGCCCGCCGCACCGGCCTGCGCCTGGGCGACCTCGCCGACGCCCGCTGGCTGGACGCCCCCGACACGGCCCTCCCGCTGCCCCAGCTGCGCGCCGCGAACGGCGGCCACGGCTTCCGGCCCGCCCTGCGCTACGACGGCACCGACGTCCGTCTGCTGACCGTGCTGGCCGCCGCCGGCCACGGCCTCGCGCTGCTGCCCCGCTCGGCGGCCACCGGGGTGCCCGGCGCGGTCGCCGTGCCGGTCACCGGGCCCCGGGTCGTCCACCGGACCGAACTCGTCCACGCCGGTGCGCCGTCCGGCGCGGCGGGGGCGCTGGTGGAGGCGCTGTCCACGCGCGCGTGAGGTGTCGACGGCGCAGGGGCCGCCGTACCGCTGCCGCCCCTGGGGCAGTCTCACTCGTTCGTGGCACGTCGTCGGCGGGTGCGCCGGGTAGGGCACCAGCCGGAGGCGAACCATGGAACAGACCGCGTTGCGTCCCAAGCCCCTGCCCGGCCGGGAACCCGGCGGCGGTGCCGAGCGGGGCGGCCGGGCCCACCGTCCGCGCGCCGCGCGCCGCGCTGGCGGCCGGCTGACGATCCTGCTGCTCGGCCTGGTCGCCGGTGCGGTGCTGCTGCTCTGTGGTGCCGGGCTGGGCGTGGTCGGGGCGACCGTGCTCGGTAGGAGCAGGCCGGGGGAGTTCCAGGGCCTCACCGGCCGCGGGGGTCCGGGACCCACCGCCCCGGCCGCCCCGTCGCCCCGGCCGGTCCGTGCCACCCTGGGCCTGGAGGCCGTGGACGCCGAGAGGCAGGGCGCCCGGATCGTCGCCGTCCACGTGCCCGGCCCCGGGTACTCCGCGGGGCTGGTGCGCGGTGACGTCCTGCTGGCGTTCGGCGGGACGCGGATCGACTCGGCGACCGATCTGGCGCGCGTGGTCGACGAGGCCCGCCCCGGCCGACGAGTGACCTTGACGCTCCGTCATGAGGACGGCGCCCACCGGCAGGTGAGGGTGACGCCGGGTGTGGTCGTGTGAGGTCACACGGCCCGGAAGCGGCCGGTGAGCCCGCGCTCGTCGTCCAGGACGTGGCAGGCGAGCCCGACGGGAGCCTCGCGGCCGGCCGCCCGCCCTCCCACGGCAGCCGCGAGGCGAGCCGGGCGGGCACCTCCCCGCCCGGTGGATCGTTCGTCGCGCCACTGGTCAAGGCCGCCCCCGCAGGGCCACCATGAGCCCATGCCCGGCACCCTTCTCGCCTTCCTCGGCGCCTGTACGCTCATCGCCGCCTCGCCCGGACCCAGCACCGTGCTGATCATCAAGCAGTCGCTGCGCAGCCGCCGCGCCGGCTTTCTGACCGTCCTCGGCAACGAGACCGGCGTCTTCGTCTGGGGCGTCGTCGCCGCGTTCGGCCTGACCACCCTGCTCGCGGCCTCCGAACTGGCGTACGACGTGATGCGCGTCGTCGGCGCGGTCGTCCTGGTCTGGTTCGGCGTCCAGGCGCTGCGCCAGGCCCGCCGCATGAAGCGGGACGGCGACGGCTCGGCCGACGCCATGGACGGGGACGGGGACACCCGGGAGCTGAGCGGCCGGGCGTCCTACCGGGCCGGGCTGCTGCTGAACCTCGCCAACCCCAAGGCGGCCGTCTTCGCCCTGTCCTTCCTGCCGCAGTTCGTCCCCGAGGGTGCCCCGCACCTGCCCGCCATGGTGGGCCTCGCCGCCCTGTGGGCCGTCTACGAGGTCGGCTACTACGGCCTCTATGTCTGGTTCGTCGGCCGGATGAAGGACGTGCTGTCCCGGGCCGGGGTGCGCCGGCGCCTGGAGCAGGTCTCCGGCGGCGTGCTGGTGCTCCTCGGCGTCCGCATGGCGCTGGAGAGCTGACCGGACCCGGGCACCACCGCCCTGGGGCGTGTGGCGAAAGTCCCGGCTCGCCTCCGGGCGGACGACGCTGCTTTCGACACACGCCCCAGCCGCGCGAACCGGCTCGCGCGGCTCCCGCTGTCCGGGCAGGATGCTGCCCGTAGTCACCGTCACCACCGAGGGAGACCCGGATGACCGGCACCGCGCCCGCGCCCTTCACCGCCGACGACTACCGGGCCCGTATGGCACGGGCCGCGCGCGAGGCCGCCGACGCCGGACTCGCCGGGCTGCTCGTGGCACCCGGACCCGACCTCGTCTGGCTCACCGGCTACGCGCCCCCCGCCGCCACCGAACGGCTCACCCTGCTCGCCCTCGCCCCCGGCCACGACCCCGTCCTCGTCGTCCCCACCCTGGAGGCCCCGGACGCGGCGAAGGCGGCCGGTGCCCCGGCGCTCACCCTGCGGGACTGGACCGACGGCAAGGACCCCTACGCCGTCACCGCCGGCCTCCTCGAGCCACGCGGCCGGTTCGGCGTCAGCGACAACACCTGGGCGATGCACCTGCTGGGCCTGCAACGGGCCCTGCCCGGCACCTCCTACGCCGCGCTCACCGAGGTCCTGCCGATGCTGCGGGCCGTCAAGGACCCGGCCGAACTGGAGCTGATGGCCGCCGCGGGCGCCGCCGCCGACCGGGCGTTCGAGGAGATCCGCACGATGCCCTTCGCCGGACGCCGCGAGTCCGAGGTCGGCGCCGACCTCGCCGGCCTGCTGCGCCGGTTCGGGCACTCCCAGGTCGACTTCACCATCGTCGCCTCCGGCCCCAACGGCGCCAACCCGCACCACGAGGTCGGCGACCGCGTCATCGCACGCGGTGACATGGTCGTCCTCGACTTCGGCGGCCTCAAGGACGGCTACGGCTCCGACACCTCCCGCACCGTCCACGTCGGCGAACCCACCGACGAGGAGCGCCGGGTCCACGACCTCGTCCGCGAGGCCCAGGAGGCCGGCTTCCGCGCCGTACGGCCCGGGGTCGCCTGCCAGGAGGTCGACCGGGCCGCCCGCGCGGTCATCGCCGACGCCGGGTACGGCGCGTACTTCATCCACCGCACCGGCCACGGCATCGGCGTCACCACCCACGAGCCGCCGTACATGATCGAGGGCGAGGAACAGCCCCTCGTGCCCGGCATGTGCTTCTCCGTGGAACCCGGCGTGTACCTGCCCGGCCGGTTCGGGGTACGCATCGAGGACATCGTCACCGTCACCGAGGACGGCGGCCGCCGCCTCAACGACACCACCCGCGAGCTGGTCGTCGTCGGCTGAGCCCGCCCCACCGAGCCACCCCCAGGAGTCCGGCACCCACCCGAACGGCAACGGCGCGATCATGACCCAGGCACCGACACCCACCGCGGACACCGTCCGCCGACTGGTCCGCGCGCTCCTCAAGGAGGGCGACCGCGGCGGACCGGGACCCCAGGTGCGGCCCGTCGCCGAGGAGGGCGGGCACTGGACCTGGTGGGTCGGCACCCGCCATGTGCTGCGGCTCGCCCCCGACCACGACGCCACCGTCCGCCAGCGCCGCGAACTGCGGCTGCGCGACCTCGTCCGCCCCCATGTGCCCGTCGCCGTGCCGACCGGCGTCGCGCACGGCGAGTGGTCGCCCGGACTCACCTACACCCTGGACACCAAGGTGCCCGGCGGCACCGCCGAGGAGCACGACGTGTCCGCCGTCGGCGAGGCCGACCTCGCGGGCCTCCTCGGCGGACTGCGCGAGGTACCGCCCCGGCAGGCCGAGGCGCTCGGTGTGCCGCGCACCGCCCCACGCTCCCTGGAGGCGCTGCGCCGCATGGCCGTGGCCGCCGCCGACACCCTCGCCCGCGCCGACGAGTTCGACCCCGGGCGCCTGCACCAGCTCACCCAGGCCGGCGCGGCCCAGCTCGCCGCGCAGCCCGCCGCCGCCGTGCTCGTCCACCACCGGCTGCGCGGCGAGCACCTCGTGGTCAGCGCCGACGGCCGGGTCCGGGGCGTCCTCGACTGGACGGACGCGGTGATCGGCGACCCCGCCGAGGACATCGCCGGACTCGCCCTCGCCGTGGGCTCCGGCGCCGCCGTCCGCGCCGCCACCCTCGCCGGCTACGGCGCCCGCCCCTGTCTGCGCGGCCTCTGGCTGGCCCGCTGCGACAGCGTCACCCGCCTCGCCGACCGCCTCGGCGGCCGCGGCACGACCCCCCTCGCCCTCCTGCACACCCAGCTCCGCCACGCCTGGGAGGCGATCCTGCTGGAGCGGACGACGGAATTCCGGGAGGACGAGGAATAGAGGAATAGGGGCGCGGGGCTGCGCCGATGCGCGGCTCCGCCGCGTGGGCGCGACCAGCCACGACGATCCCGCACCCGGCGGACGGACAGAACACACCACCCGGGACCCCGCACCGCACCCCTCACTCCTGCAACAGCACCACGCACGACTCCCCGGGCACATGCAGCAGCCCGTCCGCCCCCGGGACGGCCACCGGCTCCCACGCGGCGAGCACCCGGGCCGGGCGGGGGCCCAGCGGGATCGCCGCCGGGTTCCCGCCCAGGTTCACCACCACGCGGACGTCCCCGCGCCTGAAGGCGAGCCAGCGGGCCCCGGCGTCCTGGGCGACCTTGATGTCCGCGAGGTCGGGATCGGTCAGGTCCGGCTGGCCGTGCCGCAGCGCGATCAGCTCGCGGTACCAGGCCAGCACGCGCGCGTGGGGCGCCCGCCCCGGCTCGGACCAGTCCAGGCAGGAGCGGTCCCGGGTCGCCGGGTCCTGCGGATCCGGTACGTCCGCCTCGGCCCAGCCGTGCGCCGCGAACTCCCGCCGCCTGCCCCGCCGTACCGCCTCGGCCAGCTCGGGATCGGTGTGGTCGGTGAAGTACTGCCAGGGCGTGCCCGCCGCCCACTCCTCGCCCATGAACAGCATCGGTGTGAACGGCGCGGTCAGCGTCAGCGCCGCCGCGCACGCGAGGAGCCCGGGGGACAGGGCCGCCGCGAGCCGGTCGCCCTGTGCCCGGTTGCCGACCTGGTCGTGGGTCTGGGAGTAGCCCAGCAGCCGGTGCGCGGGGACGCGGGAGCGGTCCAGCGGGCGCCCGTGGTGCCGGTCCCGGAAGCCGGAGTACCCGCCGTCGTGGAAGTACCCGCCGGTGAGGGTCCTGGTGAGCGCGGCGAACGGATCACGCGCGAAGTCGGCGTAGTAGCCCTGGGACTCCCCGGTGAGCGCGGTGTGCAGGGCGTGGTGGAAGTCGTCGTTCCACTGGGCGTGCAGCCCGAGTCCGCCCTCGCGGCGCGGTGTGATCAGCCGCGGGTCGTTCAGGTCGGACTCGGCGATCAGGAACAGCGGCCGGCCCGTGTCGGCGGCGAGCGCGTCCACGGCCGTCGACAGTTCCTCCAGGAAGGGGTACGCGCGCGTGTCGGCGAGCGCGTGCACCGCGTCCAGCCGCAGCCCGTCGAGCCGGTAGTCCCGCAGCCAGGCCAGCGCACTGCCCAGCAGATACGCCCGCACCTCGTCCGAGCCGGGCGCGTCCAGGTTGACGGCCGCGCCCCAGGGCGTGTGATGGCGCTCGGTGAAGTACGGGCCGAACTCGGGCAGGTAATTGCCGGACGGTCCCAGGTGGTTGTGCACGACGTCCAGGACCACGCCCAGGCCCAGACCGTGCGCCCGGTCGACGAACCGCTTCAGCCCCTCGGGGCCGCCGTACGGCTCGTGCACCGCCCAGGGCGAGACCCCGTCGTACCCCCAGCCGTGCCGGCCCGGGAACGGACACAGGGGCATCAACTCCACGTGGGTGACGCCGAGTTCGGCCAGATGTCCCAGGCGCCCGGCGGCCGCGTCCAGGGTGCCCTCGGCGGTGAACGTGCCCACGTGCAGCTCGTAGAGGACCGCGCCCGGCAGCGGACGCCCCGGCCACGGGACACGCCAGTCGTACCGGTCCTGGTCGACGACCGCGCTCAGGCCGTCCGGCCCGTCCGGCTGACGGCGCGAGCGCGGGTCCGGGCGGACCGGGCCGTCGTCCACCGCGAAGCCGTACCGCGTGCCGTCCGCGGCCTCCGCCTCACCCGTCCACCAGCCGGCCCGCTCCGGATCCGGCCGGAGCGCGCGGGTGACGCCGTCGCACTCCAGCGTCACCCGGCCGGCCTGTGGTGCCCACACCTCGAACTGCACGGACGGTTCCCCTTACGTCTGCTCACCGTGATGTAGCCGGGTCCATCGTGCTGCAAACGGCATCCGTCCAGCGGGCAACACCCCCGTCGAAGGGGGTGTCTTCGGCCACGCGCGCGTGCGAGCGTTTACCCGTTTTCTGGACACCCGGGGTTCACTGACCGACAATCACCAGCGTGACGTCGTCTTTCGAGGTGAACCCGTACCCCGCGCGGTTGTCCGACGCGGAGCGCGACAGGGCGCTGAAGGTGCTCCGTGACGGCGTCGCCATGGGCCGGCTGTCGCACGACACCTTCATCCGCCGCATGGAACTCGCGCTCGCCGCCCGCCGCTCCGACGAACTGGTCGCGCTCACCGCCGACCTGCCCAAGGAGAACCGCCTCTCCCGCGTGGTCTTCGGCTCCGTCGAGGCCGTCTCCGGGTTCACCGTGCGGCTGCGCCGGGCCTGGCAGGCCGAGCGGCTGCCCAAGCTGCTGCTGCCGCACCCCGGCACCGAACAGGCGCTGCGCATCGGCCGCGACCCCGTCAACGGGCTGCGGCTGACCCATGAGAGCGTCTCGCGGGTGCACGCCGAACTCACCCGCCAGGGCGGCATGTGGGTGCTGCGCGACCTCGGCTCCACCAACGGCACCACCGTCAACGGCCGCCGGGTCATCGGCGCGGCCGTCGTCCGCGAGGGCGACCAGGTCTCCTTCGGGAAGATCGTGTTCCGCCTCTCCGTGAACTGAACCGGGCAACCGCCGCCCCGCCCACCCGGACCCGGCTCGGCCGGCTTGCCCGGGTAACGGCGGATACGGCGGTGTTGACGTACCCCCGCGCCATGACTCAGGGTGCGTAGACCGGATACGCCCGGTGAAGCGACGGCGCCGTCATGGAGGTCTGCCCTGCCGCCACTCCTCCGCTACCCGACCGTGGACGAACTCGCGGCCCACGCCGCCGCGCTCGCCGCCCGCCACCCCCGGGACGCCAGGCTGCGCCGGGTCGGCGTCTCCCGGGCCGGCACCCCGCTGTGGCTGCTCTCCGTCGGCCGGGGCACCCGCCAGGTCCTCGTCGTCGCCGGACCGCACGCCAACGAGCCCGTGGGCGGCGCCACCGCCCTCAGACTGGCCGAACGGGCCCTCGCCGACCCCCGGCTCACCGAGGGCGCCGACGCCACCTGGAACCTGCTGCTCTGCCTCGACCCCGACGGCCTGCGCCGCAACGAGGGCTGGCTGACCGGTCCCTACAGCCTCGGCCGCCACTTCCGGCACTTCTTCCGGCCCGGCTTCCTGGAACAGCCCGAATGGCTGCCCGACGGGGCGGCCGCCGCCGCGCTTCCGGAGACCCGGGCGCTGCTCCGCCTCCAGGACGAACTGAAACCTTTCTTCCAGTGCTCGCTGCACGGCGTCGACGTCGGCGGCGGCTTCGTCGAACTCACCCGTGACCTGCCCGGCCTCGACCGCCGCATGGCGTACGCGGCCGCCCGGCTCGGCATCCCGCGCGAACTCGGCGCGTACGACACGCTCTACTGGCCGGTGCTGGGCCCCGCCGTCTACCGGATCCCGCCCCCGCGCCGGCGCGACCTGGCCGCCGCCATCACCGAGGCCGCCGTCGAGTCGACCTGGTACCACCCGCACCGGCACGGCACGGTCACCGCGGTCGTCGAGGCGCCCATGTGGGGCGTGGCCGCCGTCGAGGACGGCTCCCCGCCCGCCGACCGGGACGCGGCGCTGCGGGCCGTGAGCGGCGCCCTGCGCCACGACACCCGGGTGCTGGAGGACCTCCTCGCCCGGGTGCGGCCCCGGCTGCCCGCCACCCCCGAGGCCGACCGGCTGCTGGCGCCCGTCGACGACTACCTCCTGGTCTGCCCCGGGCTCGCCGACGCCTGGGACCCCGGCACCGCCGACCCCGGGCGCCCCCTTCCGCCGCTCAGCACCGCCCATCTGACCGCCCTGCGCATCGCCGGCCGGCGCATCGCCGTCCGCACCGCGGGCCTGCTGCACCAGCTCGTCACCGGCGCCGAGCACGACCCGGCGGGAGCCCTGCCGGAGCTGGACGCGCTCATCGACCGCTGGTGCGCCGCCTTCCGGGACGACTGCCAGGCCCGCTGGATCCCGGTCGCCCGCCAGGTGGAGTACCAGGCGCGGGTGGTGCTCGCGGCGTTCGAGCTGGCCGGGCGGCCCCCTCGGCCCACGCGTTCGGGTGAGCCGGACTGGGGAACCCAGGCCGCCGTGCCGATGCACCGGGAATGAGACACTCGCACTCCCTTCCCCCGGTACCCCTGCGGCGCGTCCTGCTGCCGGCCACGGCCGCCCTCCTCCTCGCCGCCGGTGCGGCTCCGGTACGGGCGGCCTCCCAGGACCCCCAGCCCGGCAACTGGCTCCAGCTCTCCGTCACCCGGGACACCGCCCCGTCCGACGACACCCGCGGCACCCTGCTGCTGTGCGGCCCGCCCCAGGGCCACCGGCGCGCCGCCGAGGCCTGCGACCAGCTCACCGCGGTGAACGGCGACCTGCACGCCCTCCCGGCCGCCCAGGACACCGTCTGCACCCTCGTCTACGCCCCGGTGACGGCCCACGCCAGCGGACAGTGGAACGGACGGGCCGTCGCGTACACCGAGACCTTCGCGAACGCCTGTGAGATGGGGGCCCGCACCGGCGCGGTGTTCGCCCTGGACGACGCCGGGGCCGCCGCACCCGGAGCCTGACCGCGGCAATGAAAAGGCCGTGAAAAAAGGGGGCGGCGCGGGAGGTGAGTGCCCTACGCCGCCCCCTCGCGCGCGTGCAGGGCCGCCGCGACCACCGTACGGCTCTGGTGCTCCACCTGGTGCTCGAGCGGCACCCAGCGGGCGCCGAAGCGCACGGCGAACGCGTCGCTCCACATCCCGACGAGCTGTTCCAGCCGCGGGGCGGCGTGGTCGTCGCTCTCCTGGAGCACCCGCCAGAGCATCGCCGCCGCCCTGAGCGGCAGCCGCCGGGCGAAGGCGTCCACACTGCCGACGTACGCCATCGTCGTGTCCGCGGGCGGGGTGTGGGTCCAGTCCGAGGCCAGGCCCGGCACCAGCTCCAGCCCCCACCGCGCCGCCCGCAGCAGCGGCCCGTCCACGCCCTCCAGACGCGGCAGCGCCTCGGTGAGCACCCGCTCCACCTCCCGCGCGTCCCGCAGCAGCCGCTCCGCGAGGCGCCGGATCGCCGCGGCCGGCGCGGGATGCGGCGCGGAGTCGTCCACCAGGTCGCTCGCCCACATCGGCACCTCCACCACCGCCGTCAGACCGCCGTAGCGATGGGCGTGGTACCACGTGCTGTGCCGGGCGTCGTCCGGCATGCTCGGGTACGCCGCGCCCGCGTCGGCGTCCGGCATCACCCGCACCCCCGGCCCGGAGACCGGCCAGCCCGCCGCGTCCGAGGCGCCCGTCTCGACGGGGATGTGCAACCGCGCCGCGGACTTCCCGAACGGCTCGGCGAGCCCCGGGATGTCCTTCGTCAGCTGCACCCAGCTGCCGCCCAGCTCGGTGCCGTGCAGGGTCACCTGGAGGTAGGGCCGCAGCTCGTCGATGACCCGGGTCAGCGCACGTGTCTCGGGCGGCAGCCGGTCGGGCGGCAGCACGGCGGGCGACCACTCCGGCTGCTCGGGCCCCGCCGGCCGGAAGAACCCCAGGTGGTACTCCAGCAGGCTGCGCGGCGCGGGTGTGACATGCAGACTCGCCCCGTCCGGGTCCGCGCAGAGCAGGAAGTGCCAGGACGTGCCGTTGCGCAACTCCCGTTCGTGCAGCACCCGTTCGGCCAGGGACAGCAGGGTGGAGCCACCGGTGGGCTCATTGGCATGGGCACCCGCGACGACCAGCACCGCCCGCCGGGCGCGCCCGACCGACAGCAGATGCAGCGGACGGCCCGCGCGGGAGAGCCCCACCTGGCGCAGGGCGCACAGTCCGGGATGCCGCGCGGTCAGGGCCCGGGCATGGGTCGTCAGTTCGGTCACCGTGGGGTAGCGCAGCACCGGCAGGAGACTCACCCCCGTCATGTCCGACCGGCTTCGCTCTCCGCAGTACCCCACGGACTCGGTGAACTGTCAAGAATGCCCAGGGGAGGCCCCGGGAGGCTCCGGGGGGCGCCCGGAGGCACGCGCCGCCGTGCACGGCGAACAGCCGCGGCCGCCCGGCTCAGTCCGCGCGCTCCAGCAGCGCCACCGGCAGCTCGGCGAAGAGTTCCGCCACGCGCGCGTGCCCCTCGAACTCCCGCCCCGGCGCCAGGACGTCGGCCCACCGCCCCGGCGGCAGCGGCAGCCGCGTCTCCCGCCAGCCGCCCTCCTCCGCCAGCCGCAGCGACAGCCGGGTCACGGCCGTGACCGTCTCACCCGAGCGCGCGAACGCCAGACAGTGCTCCCCGGCCGGCCCCTCGGCGGTCAACGGCTCGTACGCCGCCGCGGTCCCGAAGGCACCGGGCCGGCGCCTGCGCAGCCGCAGCGCGGCCCGGGTCACCATCGCCTTGGGACCGCCTTCCTCGGGCGGGAACCGCACGGGGCGCCGGTTGTCCGGATCCACCAGGGCGCGGCAGTCGTTCTCGGCGCCCTGGTAGACGTCCGGCACCCCCGGCATCGTCAGATGCACCAGGGCCGTGCCGAGCACATTGGCCCCGATGTGCGGCTGAAGCGCGCGGCGCAGCGCCGCCACCCGCTCCCCGGGCGCCCCGCACGGGCCCGCCGCGACGAACGCGGCCACCGCCTCCTCGTACGGCGGCTCCTGCTCGGTCCAGCTCGTGTACAGGCCCGCCTCGCGCACATGCTTCAGCAGCGCCTCCTGGACGCGCTCCGGGGCCGCCGGGCCGAGCCCGAACACCGTCTGCCAGGCCGCCCAGGCGAGCTGACCGTCCGGCACCTCCGCCTCCGCGCGCGTGACCTGCTCCAGGACCTCCGCCCAACGCTGCGGGCACTCGGTGAGCACGGCCAGCGCGGCCCGTACGTCGGCGCTGCGCTTGGTGTCGTGCGTGGACACGACCGTCCCGGTCGCCGGCCAGTCGCGCTGCACGCGCGCGCAGTACGCGTGGAACTCCGCCGGGGACACCCCGGGGCGGCCCGGCTCGCCGCCCACCTCGTTCGCCGCGAGCAGCGGGACGTACCGGTAGAACGCCGTGTCCTCCACGGACTTGGCGCGCAGCGCGGACGCCGTCTGCGCGAACCGGGCCCGGAACTCCGCGCGCAGCGGCCCCCGGCCGCCGAGCACCAGCGCCCGCACCGCGTCGACGGCGCCCGCCTCCTCCGCCACCGTGAACGCCCCCCGGGCCTCCTCGGCCGCCTGCTCGGTGACCACGGCGGCCGCGTCGCCCGAGACGTACGGCCGGTAGACCTCCATCCGGACCAGCAGCTCCTCCAGCGCCGTGCGCAGCGCCCAGGGCGCCCGGTCGCGCAGTACGGGATCCGGGGCGTCCGCGCAGATCCGGGAGGCGAGCCGGGTCAGCCGGTCCCGTTCGGCCGCCAGCTCGTGCGCCAGCACCCCGTACGCCGCCCGTCGCGCGGTCGCCGCCCAGTCGCCGCCCCGGTCCGTCTGCGGGGCCGCGAAGCGCCGGTACAGGCCCAGCAGCTCCCGGGCCCCCACGGGGTCCGTGAAGAGCCCGTCGACGCGGCGCAGGGCGTCGTAGCCGGTGGTGCCGGCGACCGGCCAGGACCGCGGCAGCCGCTCCCCGTCCGCGAGGATCTTCTCCACGACCGTCCAGCGGCCGCCGGTGGCCTCGTGCAGCCGCTCCAGATAGCCGTCGGGGTCGGCGAGCCCGTCCGGGTGGTCGATCCGCAGCCCGTCGAGGACGCCCTCGTGCAGCAGCCGCAGGACCGTGCCGTGGGTGGCCTCGAAGACCTCCGGATCCTCCACCCGCACCCCGATCAGCTCCGAGATGCTGAAGAACCGCCGGTAGTTCAGCTCGGTGCGGGCCAGCCGCCACCACACCGGCCGGTACCACTGGGCGTCCAGCAGCTGCGGCAGCGGCAGCTCCGCGGTGCCCTCGCGGAGCGGCAGGACGTGGTCGTAGTAGCGCAGCACCCCGCCGTCGACCCGCAGCCGCTCCAGCTCCGCGCCGACCGGGTGCCCGAGGACCGGGAGCAGCATCCGGCCGCCGCCCGCCTCCCAGTCGATGTCGAACCAGCGCGCGTACGGCGACCCGGGGCCCTCCCGCAGCACCTCCCACAGGGCGCGGTTGTGGCGCGGGACCATCGCCATGTGGTTCGGCACGATGTCCGCGACCAGCCCGAGCCCGTGCTCGCGCGCGGTGGCCGCCAGCGCCCGCAGCCCCTCCTCGCCGCCCAGCTCCTCGCGCACGCGCGCGTGGTCCACCACGTCATAGCCGTGCGGGGATCCCGGTACGGCCTCCAGGACCGGCGAGAGGTGCAGATGCGACACACCGAGCGAGGCCAGGTACGGCACGGCGGCCGCCGCGGCGGCGAACGGGAACGCGGGCTGGAGCTGGAGCCGGTAGGTGGCCGTGGGCGTGACGGGAGCGGGGCGCGCAGGGGTCATGGAGACCTACGTACCCGCCCCGCCCGCTTTCCTGTCACCGGGGTCGCCGGGGTCACCGGCCGGGCTCAGGCCGGCCGCTGCAGGACCGTCATGCTCCGGTCCGCCAGGGTCAGCCGCTCCCCGGCCTGCACCTTGCGGCCCGCGCCCGGCGCGACCGGCTCCGCCTCGGCGGTGTCCACGACCACCTGCCACTGCCGCCCGTGGTCGACCGGCACCACGAACTCCAGCTCCTTGGGCGAGGCGTTGAACAGCAGCAGGAACGAGTCGTCGGTGATCCGCTCCCCGCGCGGGCCCGGTTCCGAGATCGCGTTGCCGTTGAGGAACACCGACAGCGCCGAGGCCTGCGCCCGTTCCCAGTCCCGCTGGGTCATCTCCTCGCCCTCCGGGGTGAACCAGGCGATGTCCGACAGCTCGTCGTGGGTGCCCTCCACGGGCCGCCCGTGGAAGAAGCGCCGCCGCCGGAAGACGGGGTGCTCGCGGCGCAGCCGGGTGAGCGCGCGGGTGAAGTCCAGCAGCCCGCTGCCGTCCTCGGGCCAGTGCACCCACGCCAGCTCGCTGTCCTGGCAGTAGGCGTTGTTGTTGCCCCGCTGGGTCCGGCCGAACTCGTCCCCGTGGCTGATCATCGGCACGCCCTGGGAGAGCAGCAGCGTCGCGACGAAGTTGCGCATCTGCCGGGCCCGCAGCCCCCGCACGCGCGGGTCGTCGGTCTCGCCCTCCGCCCCGCAGTTCCAGGACCGGTTGTGGCTCTCGCCGTCCCGGTTGTCCTCTCCGTTGGCCTGGTTGTGCTTGTCGTTGTACGCCACCAGGTCGTGCAGGGTGAACCCGTCGTGGCAGGTCACGAAGTTGATCGAGGCCAGCGGACGGCGGCCGTCGTCCTGGTAGAGGTCGGAGGAGCCGGTCAGCCGGGAGGCGAACTCCGCGAGGGTGCGCTGCTCGCCCCGCCACAGATCGCGCACGGTGTCCCGGTACTTGCCGTTCCACTCCGTCCACAGCGGCGGGAAGTTTCCCACCTGGTAGCCGCCCTCGCCCACGTCCCAGGGCTCGGCGATCAGCTTCACCTGGGAGACGACCGGGTCCTGCTGCACCAGGTCGAAGAACGACGACAGCCGGTCCACCTCGTGGAACTGCCGGGCGAGCGTCGCCGCGAGGTCGAAGCGGAAGCCGTCCACATGCATCTCGGTCACCCAGTACCGCAGCGAGTCCATGATCATCTGGAGGACGTGCGGCGACCGCATGAGCAGCGAGTTCCCCGTGCCCGTCGTGTCCGTGTAGTAGCGGGCGTCCTCGGCCAGCCGGTAGTAGTTCTGGTTGTCGATGCCCCGGAAGGACAGCGTCGGGCCCAGGTGGTTGCCCTCGGCGGTGTGGTTGTAGACCACGTCGAGGATCACCTCGATCCCCGCCTCGTGCAGCGCCCGCACCGCCGACTTGAACTCCAGCACCTGCTGGCCCCGGTCGCCCCAGGAGGCGTAGGCGTTGTGCGGGGAGAAGAAACCGATCGTGTTGTAGCCCCAGTAGTTGTTCAGGCCCATGTCGACCAGCCGGTGGTCGTTGACGAACTGGTGCACCGGCATCAGCTCCAGCGCCGTCACCCCGAGCCCTGTCAGATGCTCGATCACCGCCGGGTGCGCGAGGCCCGCGTAGGTGCCGCGCAGCTCCTCCGGCAGCCCCGGATGGAGCATCGTCAGACCCTTCACATGGGCCTCGTAGATCAGTGTGCGGTGGTACTCGGTGCGCGGCGGCCGGTCGTCTCCCCAGTCGAAGTACGGGTTGACCACCACCGAGCTCATGGTGTGCGGCGCGGAGTCGAGGTCGTTGCGCTTCTCGGGGGAACCGAAGGGATACCCGTACACCTCCTCGCCCCAGCGGACCGCGCCGGCGACCGCCTTCGCGTACGGGTCGAGCAGCAGCTTCGCCGAGTTGCAGCGCAGGCCGCGCGCGGGGTCGTACGGACCGTGCACCCGGAAGCCGTACCGCTGGCCGGGCATCACGCCCGGCAGATACGCGTGCCGGACGAACGCGTCGCTCTCCCGCAGTTCCACCGCCGTCTCCGAGCCGTCGTCGTGCAGCAGACACAGCTCTACTCGGTCCGCGGCCTCGGTGAAGACCGCGAAATTCGTGCCGGCGCCGTCGTACGTGGCACCGAGGGGGTACGCCTCTCCAGGCCAGACCTGCATGAACCGACTCTTTCAGGTGTGCCGCCGAGCCGGGGGCGCCTTGGCGCCCGAGTCTCGCGGAAACTGATGGAACCGCCTTCGACTTACTGCCCTCTTACCTGTCGACCGGTGCATACGCCGGCATACGGCGTATGCCGCATTCAGTGGGGCAGACAGACGTACTCCCGGCAGCAGGGGGAGTAGGGGGCAATTGTGCGCACGACAGTGCGCCGCCACCTGGGCAAGGTGGTGGCGGGTACGGCCATCGCAGTGGCTTCGACAGCCGTGATGGTCGCGATCACCCTGCCGGGCACGGCGGGGGCGGACGACAAGACAGGCGGCGGGACCGGGCAGGGCACCGGGCAGGCGGCGGCCGCGGGCGACAGCGGCGCGGTGCCGCCGGGCGTCGTCCAGGCCGCGCCGGACGAGGGCGAGAAGGGCAAGGGCAGCGACCCGCTCACGGACGACGAGATGAAGCGGGCCGAGCAGGTCGCGCTCAGCCGGCAGGCGTTCAACGCCGCACAGAACGTCGAGGGCGGGCGCGGCCCGCAGCGCCTCGGCGTGGAGCTCGCCGAGCCCGACGCCGACGAACTCGACGACCCGGACGCGCCCCGGCGCGCCGACGTCACGTTCTACGACTACAAGACCGACACGGTCGTCACCAGGACCGTCAACCTCGACACCGGCAAGGTGGAGAACACCGGCACCCAGCGCGGCGTCCAGCCGCCGCTGAGCGCCGACGAGCAGAACGAGGCGGCGCGGGTGCTCATCGCCGACCCGCTCGGCGCCGGCCTGAAGGCCGACTACAAGGACGCCACCGGCAAGGAGCTCACCTCCCCGGACCAGCTGGAGCTCTCCAGCATGATCTACCACTCGGTGCCGGGCGCCCAGCCGGCCGCACTCGACACATGCGGCGAGCACCGCTGCGTACGGCTGCTGCCGAAGGTGAAGAACGGTCCCTGGATCGACGCCCGGTCCCTGGTGATCGACCTCAGCGCCGGCAAGGTCACCAAGCTCAACGGCTGACACGGCCCGCATCTCCACCTTTCCCACCCGTCACCTCCTGTCAGGGAGTCATGTCCTCATGCGCGTCACCAGAATGAGCCGTACCCAGAAGGGGGCGGCCTTCGGCCTGTCCCTGGCCGCGCTGGCCGCCGGCGCGACCGCCGGGGCCGGTCCCGCCGTCGCCCAGCCGAAGGCCGCCCCCGCGGCGGCGGCAGCCGCCGACTGCAGCGCCGCCTACCGCATCGAACAGAAGCTCTCCACCGGCACCACCTGGCGCATGTGCTGGCGCTACGAGGCCAAGTCCGGGCTCGTCCTGGAGAAGGTCTCCTACCAGCCGCCCGGCGAGCCCAAGCCGATCCGGGTCCTCAACAGCGCCAAGATCGCCCAGATCCATGTGCCCTACGACGACGGCAAGAACGAGTACAACGACGTCACCGACTACAACTTCGGCTCCGGGCTGGTCAATCTGAAGCCCGCCGAGTGCCCCGGCGGCACCATCAAGACCATCAAGGTCCCGGAGACCGCCCCGGCCGACTCGAACGTCAAGGGCATGTGCACCACGACCCGTTCGCGCGGCCACGCCTACCGCATGCAGGCCGACAACAACAAGGTCTACCAGGCCCAGGGCAAGGACCTGCTGATCTACACGGTCAACAAGGTCGGCTGGTACGAGTACATGACCGAGTGGCGCTTCTCCGACGACGGCACCGTCAACATGAACGTCGGCGCCACCGGCAGCCTCTCGCCCTTCGACTACGACGCCGGTGACGGCCGCGGCTGGCCGATAGGCAAGGGCGCCCAGGCCAAGGCCACCAGCCACAGCCACAACGTCTTCTGGCGGCTGGACTTCGGCCTCGACGGCTCCTCCGCCAACAAGATCGAGCAGTACGACTCGAAGGTCAGCGCACCCGCGAGCGGCCAGCAGGGCCCGACCAACAAGACCACCCGCACGGCCGTCACCAAGGAACTCGCGGGCGACGCCAAGAACATGCGCTGGTGGCGCGTGGTCAGCGCCACCGGCAAGAACAAGGACGGGCACGCGCGCAGCTACGAACTCGTCCCCGGCGCCACCACCAAGTACTCGGGACGCGGCTTCACCCAGCACGACGTCTACTTCACCGAGTACAACAAGTGCGAGAAGTATGCCAGCAACAACCCCCTCAACTGCGGTACGGGACACCCGAAGACCGTCGACAAGTGGGTGAACGGGCAGACCCTCAAGCACCCCGTGGTCTGGGTGAACGTGGGCTTCCACCACATCGCCCGCGACGAGGACCAGCAGCCCATGCCGGTCCACTGGCAGGGCTTCTCCATCGCCCCCCGGGACGTCACGGCCATGAATCCGCTCACACCGTCCGCGCTCAAGGACGAGAACGGCATCCCCCGTAACGGCGGTTGAGAAACGACCTGCCCATCCGGCTGCACCGCCGACCGGTCCCGGAGTACCCTTCCTTGATCGTTGAGACGGGGAGAGCTCGGGGGAGCGGAAGGCGGTGCTTGGGTGGGCTCGGGAGGGCTGGAGCTGCCCCCTGGTGACGAGGGTCACGAGGGGAACTCCACAGACGTCCCGCCCGGAACGGTGTCCCTGGCCCGGCCGATGGAGACCAACGCCATCGGCCCGGAGCTGGACTGGGACGCCGACGCCTGGCGCGAGGTGCGCACCCGCGCCCAGCGGGCCGGCCGGGCCTACATATGGCTGAACCTCGTCGAACAGCGGCTGCGCGCCGTGGTGGCCGCCGTGCTGCGGCCCATCTACGAACCCGTCCACGGCGACGAGTGGGTGGTCGCCGCGGCGGGCCCCGCCGGCCAGGAATGGGTGCAGCGGGCCGTCGCGGTCCGTGAAGTCAGCCGGCGCAAGGGCTACTTGCTCGACCCGGCCGACGACAATGTCATCTCCTTCCTGACGTTGCCGCAGCTGCGCGAGCTGATGGTCCAGCACTGGCCGTGCTTCGAGCCCTACCTCGACGACCGGCGGGACGTCGAACTCGCCCTGGACGAGCTGGAGGTGACCCGCAATGTCGTCTCCCGCAACCGGGCGCTCTCCGAGGCGGTCCTGGGCCAGGCCGAGCGGGCCTCGGCGCGGCTCCTGGAGATGCTCGGCACCGGCGGCGACGTGCCGTCCGCACGCCGGCTGCCCGTGGACGCGGTCGAGGACCTCGTCGGCGACCGGTACGCGGACGTGGTGGCCGTCCACCCCGACCGGGTCCGGCTGCTGCGGCAGTTCCCCGCCGAGGACATCTTCGACGGCTCACGCCGTATCGACGGCATCGGTATCGGCCTCAACCTGCTGGTGCAGAACTTCTCCGGCCGCCGTCTGGTCCGGCTCGCCGAGGAGGGGGCCCGCATCCGGCTGCTCTTCCTCAACCCGGCCTCCAGCGCGGTCAAGCGCCGCGAACGCGAACTCGGGATGAAACGGGGCGAACTCAGCCGCTCGGTGGAGATGAACATCCTCCATATGCGGCGCGTCCGCTCCCGGCTGCGCGACCCGGGCGCCTTCCAGATCCAGGTGTACGACGAGACGCCCCGCTTCACCGCCTACCTCGTGGACGGCGACGGCACCGACGGCGTCGCGGTCGTCCAGTCCTATCTGCGGCGCATGCGCGGCATGGAGGCACCGGTGCTGGTGCTGCGCGGCGGCAACCGGGTGGTCAAGCCGGGCGAGAGGGACGAAGGGGGCCTTTTCGCGGCATACCGCGAGGAGTTCGAACTGGCCTGGGCGGATTCACGGCCTGTGTCCTGAATCGTCCGACGGTCCGGGGCGGAAAGCGGAACGCGGTCCTCTGATTGTCAGTGCCCCGTGCGAAGGTGGAGACCACTGGGGGAAGCACCACCAAGAAGGGGGGCCACCATGGCCTGGTACCGGGAGCTGCTCGTCGGCTTCGACCTGGAGACGACCGGGACGGATCCGCGCGAGGCGCGCATCGTCACGGGCGCCGTGATCGAGGTCAGGGACGGACTGGTCCTCGGGCGCCGGGAATGGCTGGCGGACCCGGGAGTGGAGATCCCGGCGGACGCCGTCGCGGTGCACGGGATCAGCAATGAGCGGGCCGCCGCCGAGGGCAGCCCCGCCGACCGCGTCGCGGACGCCCTCGCCGAGGTGTTGACGGGATACTGGCGCACCGGCGTCCCGGTCGTCGCCTACAACGCCGCCTTCGACCTGACCCTGCTCTCCGCCGAACTGCGCCGCCATCACCTGCCCTCGCTCCAGGACCGCCTGGGCGGCCGGGAGCCGGCGCCGGTCGTCGACCCGTACACCATCGACCGCTGGGCCGACCGCTACCGCCGTGGCAAGCGCAACCTCGAAGCGGTCTGCGCGGAGTACGGCGTCACGCTCGACTCCGCCCACGACGCCTCCGCGGACGCCCTCGCCGCCGCCCGGCTGGCCTGCGCGATAGCCGTCCGCCACCCCAAGGTCGGCGCCCTCGGCCCGGCGGAGCTGCATCGCCGCCAGATCGAGTGGTATGCCGAATGGGCGGCGGACTTCCAGAACTTCCTGCGCCGCAAGGGCGAGACGGACGCGGTGGTGGACGGGGCCTGGCCGCTGCGGGAGCCGGCGGACAGCCCCGCCGGCTAGGCCCTGTCGCCGCTCAGAAGGCGTACCAGCGCACCGCCGCGTCCCCGTCCCGCAGTGACGCCACCCTGCGCTCGAACTCCGTCAGCGCCTTGGGGTTGGCGGGCGCGTGCTGGGCGACCCAGGCGCAGCTCGCCGTCTCCCGGGCGCCGCGCAGCACCGCACAGCCCTCCCACTCCCGTACGTCCCAGCCGTAGGCCCCGGTGAAGGCGTCGTAGGCGTCGGCGGGCAGGCCGTAGCGGTCGCGGGAGAGGGCCATCACCACGAGATCGTGCTCCCGCAGATCCGCCGAGACGGTCTCCAGGTCGACCAGGACCGGGCCGTCGGGGCCGATGTGCACATTGCGCGGCAGCGCGTCGCCGTGGATCGGGCCCGGCGGCAGGTGGGGGACCAGTGCGGCGGCGGCCGCCGCGAAGCCGTCACGGCGCTCGCGCAGATACGCCGCGTCCGCCGGGTCGATCGCGTCACCGGCGAGCCGCAGCCAGCGCTCCACCCCCGACAGCAGATCCCGGGCCGGCAGACCGAAGGAGGGGGTGGGCAGGGCGTGCACCAAACACAACAGTTCGGCCAGATCCCGTGGCTCGGCGGGGCGTACGGCATCGGGCAGCCGGTGCCACACCGTCACCGGATGCCCCTCCACCAGCAGTGGCTCCGCCCCGGCCGCCCGTACGGCGGGGACGCCGGCCTCCGCCAGCCAGGCGGCGATGTCCAGCTCGCGCCGCGCCCGGTCCAGGAGTTCGGCGTCCCGGCCCACCTTCACCACCAGGTCACCGGCGGCGAACACCGCGTTCTCCCCCAGGGCGAGGAGCCGCGCGTTCCGCGCCGGACCGGGCAGCACCCCCGCCCCGGCCAGTACGTCCCGCGCCCTTGCCTCGTCCATCGTCCGCCTCCGTGTCCTCGGTCGATCCCGGCCAGTCTCGCATTCCCACAGGTGAGGCCCTTGAGGAGATGCCGGACCTCGTCATGGTCGTCGGGCAGGGGTGGGTGACCGGAACGAACAGCGAGCGTGAGGGGGGGGTGGGGGCGGCAGCGGTGAAGAGGGCCGGCGGAGTGGGACCGAGCCAGGAGGGGCCGGCCACGGCGACGCCGGTGATCGCCGTACCGCAGGCCGTGGACCGGTTCGGCAAGCGGACATGCTGACCGGGCTCGGGGCGCACGGCGGCTGGACACGGAGGCGGCGACCGCCGAGGCGCTGCGGGAGGCCGCCCTCGCGCTCGTCGACGACCCCGAGGTCGCCCGCCGCCTCACGAGGGTTCGGGCGGAGACGGCCGGGGAGGGCGGCACCCGGCGGGCGGCCGACCTCATCGAGGCCGAACTGCCCGCCCGGCGCCGGTGGTCCGCACGGACACGCGAGGAGGGCCCGTCGGTTCCCCTGGGCGACGCCGGTGATCGCCGTACCGCAGGCCGTGGACCGGTTCGGCAAGCGGACATGCTGACCGGGCTCGGGGGCGCACGGCGGCTGGACACGGAGGCGGCGACCGCCGAGGCGCTGCGGGAGGCCGCCCTCGCGCTCGTCGACGACCCCGAGGTCGCCCGCCGCCTCACGAGGGTTCGGGCGGAGACGGCCGGGGAGGGCGGCACCCGGCGGGCGGCCGACCTCATCGAGGCCGAACTGCCCGCCCGGCGCCGGTGGTCCGCACGGACACGCGAGGAGGGCCCGTCGGTTCCCCTGTGACCGACGGGCCCCCGGTTCGTGAAGCCGGGATCAGACGGGCAGCCGCTCGCCCTCGTCGTCGCGTGCGGCCCCGCCCACGACGGCCTCCGGCGACTCGTCGTGCGTCATGTCCGGCAGCCAGCCCAGCCAGCCGGGCAGGTACCAGTTGCGCTCACCGAGCAGCGCCATCACCGCCGGGAGCAGCACACCCCGGATGATCGTCGCGTCGATCAGCACGGCCGCCGCGAGGCCCACACCCATCTGCTTCATGGACTGCATGGACAGCGTCCCGAAGATCGCGAACACGGCGACCATGATGACGGCGGCGCTGGTGACGACACCCGCCGTGGTGACGACACCGTGCTGGATGGCCTCGTTGGTGCTCCGGCCCCGCATCCGCGCCTCACGGATCCGCGACACCACGAAGACGTGGTAGTCCATCGACAGACCGAACAGGATCACGAAGAGGAACAGCGGCAGCCAGGTGATGATCGCGCCGACGCCCTCCGCGCCCACCAGCGAGGCACCCCAGCCGTGCTGGAAGACGGCGACCAGGATGCCGTATGCGGCCCCCACCGACAGCAGGTTGAGCACGATCGAGGTGATCGCGACCGTCAGCGAGCGGAACGACAGCAGCATCAGCAGGAAGGCGAAGACCACCACGAAGGCGAAGACCGGGACGACCGAGCCGACCAACTGGTCGTTGAAGTCCTGGTTGCCCGCGACCTGACCGGTGATCGGCGCCTGCACCCCGTCGACCTTGCCCAGCGTGGCCGGCCGCACCTCGTCGCGCAGGGTGTCCAGGCTCGCGCCCGCCTTGTCCTGGTCGGAGCCGCCGACCAGCGGGACGTAGACGAAGGCGACGTTCTGCGCGTCGTGCAGCTTGATCTCGACCGGGCCGCGCGAGGCACCCGAGGAGACCGCCTGCTCCTTGAACCGCGCGAGCGCGTCCTTCACCTGGGAGGAGTTGATGTCGTCCGCCTTGACGACGACCGTGGCCGGCTCGGAACCGCCCGGGAAGGCCTCGTTGACCCGGTTGTACGTCTGCACGATCGGCAGCGAGTCGCCGAACTCCTGGTCCAGGGTGAGGTTCTGCGTCTTCATGCCGAGCGCCGGAGCGGTGACGGCCAGCAGCGCGCCGGCCGCGACCACCACGGCGACGACGGGCTTGGCGAGCACCCCCTTGAGGACGGCCGACCAGAACCGGCTGCCCTCGTTGACCGTGGTCGCGCGGCGCCGCTTCAGGAACGGCAGACGGCCCTTCTCCACCCGCTCGCCGAGCAGCGACAGCAGCGCGGGCAGCACGGTCACCGAACCGACCATCGCGACCGCCACCACCATCAGCGAGGCCAGGCCCATCGCCTCGAACCCGGCGAGCCCGGTGAACAGCATGCCCGCCATCGCCACGCACACGGTGACCCCGGAGACGATCACGGCCCGGCCGCTGGTCGCCGCCGCGATCCTGAGCGCGGTCCCCGCGTCCCGCCCCGCGGCCCGCTCCTCGCGCTCCCGGCGCAGATAGAACAGGCAGTAGTCGACCCCCACGGCCAGACCCACCAGCAGCATCACCGAGCTGGCGGTGTCGTCCATCGGCTGGACGTGGCTGACGATCGCCATCAGACCGGTCGTCGCCATGATCGCGGTGAGCGCCAGCGCCACCGGCAGCAGCGCGGCCACCAGTGCGCCGAACGCGATCAGCAGAATGCCCAGCGCCACCGGCACCGCCGAGTACTCGGCCTGCTGGAAGTCGTCGCCGAACGCGTCGTCGAACGTCTTCATCATGCTGGCGCCGCCGATCTCCTCGATCCGCAGCGAGGAGTGCTCCTTCTGCACCCCGGCGACCGCCTTCAGCACCGGCTCGACCCGCTCGCCGGCGGTGTCGGAGTCACCGCGCATGTCGAACTGCACGAGCGCGCTGCGCCCGTCCTTCGAGATCGTGTCCGTGTCGTACGGCGAGGTCACGTCGGTGACCCTGCCGGTCCCCTCGACGGCCGTGACGACCGCGGCGACCGCGGAGCGGAACTCGGCGTCGGTGGCCTTGAGCGACCCGTCCTTCGCCTGGACGAGCACGGTCTCGCCGGCCGGCTCCTCGATGCCCGCGTCCTCGATGATCCGGGCCGCGGTGTGGGTCTCGCCCTTCAGCTGGTCGCTGTCCTTGACCTCGACCGTGCCCATCGCGGACCCGATGCCCATGGCCAGGACGACGAAGAGCACCCAGATGCCGACGGCGGCCCATCGGTGGCGTGCGCTCCAGCCGCCGGCCCGGGCCGCCAGGCCCCGTACCCGCGTATCTCCATGTGCCATGACGGGCCTGCCCCCTCGTGAGCGGTGGCAGCCCCCTGCCGCCACCTTTCGATTCGAAGGTATGGGCCGGATAAAGCCTTCTCGTCGTGCTGTCCGGTGAAGTGCGGGCCACCGGGGTCCTCCCCTCGGAGCGGGGCGGCTCACCGCAGGGGAGGAGGTGGCCCCCTACATCTATCTTGTGATCTAGGGGACGGGAACCAGGGTTCGGCTCCGCCGCCACCGCCCCCGGACCCTAGGGTGAGGGGCATGACGACGACGTACGCGGCCCTGTTGCGCGGGATCAACGTGGGCGGAGCCAGAAAGCTCCCGATGGCCGACCTCCGCGCCCTCATGCAAGGGCTCGCATACGGCGACGTCCGCACCTATCTCCAGAGCGGCCAGGCGGTCTTCTCCTCGGCCCACGGCGACGAGGAGAGCCTCGCCGCCGAACTGGCCGCGGCGATCGCGGAGGAGTTCGGCTTCGACGTCGACGTGCTCGTCCGCGACCACGCGTACCTGAAGACGATCGCCGAGGCCTGCCCGTTCCCGGCCGCCGGCCTTCAGCCCAAGCAGCTCCACGTCACCTACTTCTCCGCACCCGTCGGCGCCGAGCGCTTCGCGGAGATCGACCGGGCCGCCCACCTCCCGGAGGAGTTCCGCCTCGGCGACCGCGCGCTGTACCTGTACGCCCCCGACGGCCTCGGCCGATCCAAGCTCGGGGAGATGCTGTCCAGGCCCCGCTTCACCAAGGGGCTGGTGGCGACGACCCGGAACTGGAACACGGTGGTGAAGCTGGTGGAGCTGACGGAATCGTGACCCGACCGGTCAGGTGATCGTACGGACGTACGACCGCGCCACCGTCTGTGCGAGGCTCGTCCCATGCGCTACATCATCATCGGGGCAGGGGCGGTCGGCGGCACCGTCGGCGGACGGCTGGCGGAGGCCGGACAGGAGGTCGTCCTGGTCGCCCGGGGCGCCCACGCGGCGGCGCTGAAGGAGGGCGGGCTGCGGCTGAGGGTGCCGCAGGGCGAGCTGACGCAGCGGCTGCCCGTCGTCGGCGGACCGCGGGAACTGGGCGTGCTGCGCGCCGACGACGTCCTCGTCCTCGCCGTGAAGACCCAGGACAGCGAGGCGGCCCTCGGTACCTGGGGCCCGGCCCCGGTCGAGGGCGGCGGCACGGCCGCCGAGCGGCTGCCGCTGGTCTGCGCGCAGAACGGGGTCGAGAGCCAGCGCCTGGCCCTGCGCCGCTTCCGGCAGGTGTACGGCGTCTGCGTCTGGCTGCCCTCCACCCATGTCGAGCCCGGCGTCGTCTCCGCCGCCGGCAGCCCGCTCACCGGCATCCTCCACCTCGGCCGCCACCCGCACGGCACCGACGACACGGCCCGCCGGATCGCCGCCGACCTGGAGAAGGCGCACTTCGAGGCACCGGTCGTCGAGGACGTGGCCCGCTGGCAGTACGCCAAGCTGCTGTCCAACCTGGGCAACGCGCTGGAGGCGGTGACCGGCGGCCTGGTCGGCGACCCGCGGGCCGAGGCGTTGTTCGCCCGGGTCCGGGCGGAGGGCGCGGCCGTGCTCGACGCGGCGGGCATCGCGCATGCGAGCCCCGGGGAACAGCGGGCCGTGCGCGGCGACAAGGTCACCCTCGTCCCCCTCGACGGAGTCCCGCGCGGCGGCGGCTCCTCCTGGCAGTCCCTGAGCCGGGGCGCCGGCACCATCGAGGCCGACTACCTCAACGGCGAGATCGTCCTCCTCGGCCGGCTGCACGGCGTACCGACCCCGCTGAACGAACTCCTCCAGCGGCTGGCGAACGAATTCGCGCGGGAGCGGAAGGCACCGGGGGCGCTGCCGGTGGAGGAGCTGGTACGCCTGGCCGACACCGTCAGCGGCTGAGCGGCGCCGCGCGCCGGTTCCCCCTACGCCCCGTGGCGGCGACCGCTCAGGCCCCGACCGCCGTGAGCGCCGGCATCCGTGCCGCGTCGTACCGCTCCAGCAGCAGCCGCGCCACCTCGGGCGCCGGGCCCAGGACCTCGGCCAGGACGTCCGCGCCGGCCGCGCCGCGGGCGATGCGGTCGGGGAGGAAGCCGGGCGCCAGGACGTACGGCGCGACGGCGACGCGTGCGCAGCCCAGCTCGCGCAGGGCGCGCACCGCGTCCTCGGTGCGCGGCAGGGATGCGGAGGCGAACGCAGGCCGCACGGCGCACCAACCGGTGTGCCGCCACTCCCGCGCGATTGCTGCGATCACTGCGATCGCCTCCGGGTCCGTGGACCCCGCCGAGGCCAGCACGACCCCGGTCGAGGACCGGTCGGCGGGCGTCAGGCCCGCCTCGTACAGCCGTCGGTCCAGCGCCCGCAGCAGCAGCGGCGACGGGCCGAGCACCTCGGCCTGCCGGATCCGCAGCTGCGGCGGCGCGTTCCTGAGGACCGCGGGGATGTCGGCCTTCGCGTGGAACGCGCGGGTGAGCAGCAGCGGGAGGGCGACGACGTCCCGTACGCCCTCGGCCGCCAGGGACTCCAGCACCCCGTGCACGGAAGGGAGGGTGAAGTCCAGGAAGCCGGTCTCCACGCGCAGCCCCGGCCGCAGCGACCGTACCCGCCGCACGAGGGCGTGCACGGTCGCGGCGTGCCGCGGATCGCGGCTGCCGTGGGCGATGACGAGGAGGACCGGCCCGGTGCCCATCCCGCGGATCAGCCCTTCACCAGCAGACCGCGGCTGCGCAGCACCCACCGCTCCAGCGGACTGAAGATCAGCAGGTCGATGGCGATGCCGACGAACAGGATCAGCAGGATCGCCTCGAACACCATTCCCATGTCACTGGCGTTGCGGCCGTTCTCCAGGAGCTGGCCGAGGCCCACGCCGAGGTCGGGGAAGGAGGCGATGATCTCCGCCGCCATCAGCGACCGCCACGAGAACGCCCAGCCCTGCTTCAGACCGGCCACATAGCCCGGCAGCGCGGCCGGCAGCGTGATGTACACCGTGCCCTTGACGCCCGTCGCGCCCATGGTGCGGCCGGCCCGCAGGAACAGCGGCGGCACCTGGTCGACGCCGGACACCAGCCCGTTGGCGATCGAGGGGACCGCGCCGAGCAGGATCACCGCGTACATCATCGAGTTGTTCAGACCCAGCCACAGCACGGCCGGCGGCACCCACGCCACCGACGGCAGGGACTGGAGCCCGGACAGGATCGGGCCGATCGCCGCCCGGACGAACCTCACCCGCGCCACCAGCAGCCCCAGCGGGGTGCCGATGGCGAGCGCGAAGAGGAAGCCGAGCAGGCCGCGCGAGACGCTGGTCCAGATGTAGCCGAGCAGCTTGCCCTCGAGCCAGGCCGTCTTGAGCGTCTGCCAGACGTCCCCGGGGGCCACCAGCTTGGCCGGGTCGTCGACCACCTTGAACGCGATCTGCCAGACGACCAGCAGCAGCACGGTCGCCAGGACCGGCGGCAGGATCTTGTCCACGAAGGTGCGCGCGAAGGGCGTGCGGCCGGCGGCGGTGACGCCGTCGAGCGCGTCGAGACCGGCCTCGACGCTGCCGCTGTCCGCGGCGGACTTGGTCTCAGTGCTGGCCATGACGGCGGATCTCCCCACGCAGGACATCGGTGATTTCCAGGGACAGTTCCGCCACGGGGGCGTCCTCGATACGGCGCGGCTGCGGGATGTCGACCACCCACTCGCGCGCGATCCGGCCGGGCCGGGACGACAGCAGGATCACCCGCTGCGCGAGCCGCACCGCCTCGCGCACGTTGTGGGTGACGAACAGGACCGACAGGCCGGTCTCGGTCCAGATCCGGGTCAGCTCGTCGTGCAGCACGTCCCGGGTGATGGCGTCGAGGGCCGCGAACGGCTCGTCCATCAGCAGCAGCTGGCTCTCCTGGGCGAGCGCGCGGGCCAGCGCGACCCGCTGGCGCATCCCGCCGGACAGCTCGTGCACCCGCTTGCCGTACGCGCCCTTCAGCCGGACGAGCTCGAGCAGCTCCTCGGCGCGGGCGCGCCGGTCGTTCTTGGGAACTCCCCTGAGCTTCAGGGCGAGTTCGATGTTCTTGCCGGCGGTGAGCCAGGGGAACAGGGCGTGCTCCTGGAACATCAGCGCCGGACGGCCGTCGGTCGTGATGGACCCGGCGGAGGGCTGGTCCAGCCCCGCCACCAGGTTCAGCAGGGTGGACTTGCCACAGCCCGAGGCCCCCAGGAGGGTGACGAACTCGCCCGGTGCGACATCGAGGGTGATGTCGTCCAGGACGAGCTGCTGTCCGCCCGGTCCTGCGAAGGACTTCGACACGTGATCGAGGCGTGCCGCGTACTCCACCGTTTCTGCGGCCTTGGCGAGGGTCGTGCTCATGGTCGTCACCTCCTGGGAACTCATCGGGACTTCGGTCAGCTGCCGCTCACGCCGAGACCGGCGTCGTCGACCGCGGTCTCACCCTCGGCCTTGAGGACCTTGTTCAGGATCGACAGGTCGTAGATGCCCTTGAGGTCGGGCTTCTCCAGCAGACCCGCCTTGACGGCGTGCTCCGCCTCGGTGTTGAGGGTGGAGGCCAGCGGGTCGTTGATGAACTGGATCGACTTCCACGCCGGGTCCAGGACGTCCGCCGGCAGTGCCTTGCCGGAGTCCGCCTCCAGCTGCTTGTTCGCCGCCGCCTTCGCCGCGTCCGGGTTGGCGTTGATCCACTTGTTGGTCTCGACCGAGCCCTTCAGCACGGCCTCGACGACCTTCGGGTGCTCGGTGAGGAACTTCTGCGACACGATGATGTTCGTGATCACGAACTTCTGGTCGGGCCACAGCGTCGACTCGTCGAGGAGCACCTTGCCGCCCTCGGCGACCAGCTTCGACGCGGTCGGCTCCGGCACCCACGCCCCGTCGATCGAGCCCGCCTTGAAGGCGTCCGGGGTCACCTTGTTGTCGCTGCGCACGACGGTGACGTCGCCCTTGCCGCTCTGCGCGTCGACCTTCCAGCCCTGGTCCGCGATCCAGTTGAGGAACGCCACGTCCTGCGTGTTGCCGAGCTGAGGCGTGGCGATCTTCTTGCCCTTGACGTCCTTGAGGGACTTGATCTTGTCCGGGTTGACGACGAGCTTCACGCCGCCGGAGGCCGAACCGCCGATGATCCGCAGGGACTTGCCGTCGGACTTGGTGTAGCCGTTGATCGAGGGGGAGGGGCCGATCCAGCCGATGTCGATGGACCCGGCGTTCAGCGCCTCGATCTCCGAAGGGCCGGCGTTGAAGGTGGCGTAGGAGGCCTTCGTGGCGCCGAGCTCCTTCTGGAAGATGCCCTGCTCACGGCCGACCAGCGCGGTCCCGTGGGTCAGGTTGCCGAAGTAACCGATCTTGACGGTGTCGAGCCCGTCGATCTTCTCCGCCCCGGCGGCGACCTTCTCGTTCTTGTTGGTGTCCTTGGCCTCGGACCCGTAGCCGCAGGCGGCGAGCGTGAGGAGGGGGAGAGCGGCTACGGCGGCGAGGCCGCGGCGAAGGATCGTCGAGCGGGCTGCGCGGTTGGCAGGCACGGGAGGTTTTCCTCTCGTTGGCCCGGCGGTCACGGTCTTTCAGGTCGTGGCCGGGTGGTCGGCAAGGGGTCTTCGTCGCTTCCGGGACGTCGGGTGGGGGGACGGGGCGCGCAGGCAGTGCGCGTACGTCAGCGCACACATCGCGCCACTCCGCCCTGTCCGCTGCCGAGGGAGCCGCTGCCGACCCGGCCGCCCTCCTTCGCGAACGACCCGTAGAAATCCCTGGGGTTCATGTCAGAAGTCCCAACCGTCGTCGTCGGACTCGTCCTTGACGGGCTCGGGGGAGGCGAACGACTCGCCGACCATGCCGGCGGTCAGCGTCGTGCCGTCGGCCGGGTCGATCAGGATGAACGATCCCGTACGGCGCGAATCCGCGTAGGAGTCCACGGGCAGCGGCTCCGCGGTGCGGATCTTCACCCGGCCGATGTCGTTGGCGGCGAGCTGTCCCGGGTGCGGGTGCAGGGACAGGTCGTCGAGCGTGAGCCGGGACGGGATGTCCTTGACGATCGCCTTGACCGTGCGGGTGCCGTGCTTGATCAGCACCCGGTGACCGACGGTCAGCGGCTGGTCGGCCACATGGCAGACGGTCGCCTCCACGTCCTGCGTGGTCGCGGGCGCGTCCTTGCTGGGCACGATCAGGTCACCGCGCGAGACGTCGATGTCGTCCGCGAGCAGCACGGTCACCGACTGCGTCGTCCACGCCACGTCCACCGGCGCGCCCAGCAGGTCGATCCCGGAGATCGTCGAGGTGCGGCCGGACGGCAGGACCGTGACCGGGTCGCCCACCCGGAAGGTGCCGGCGGCGATCTGGCCCGCGTAGCCCCGGTAGTCGGGGTGCTCGGCGGTCTGCGGCCGGATCACGTACTGCACGGGCAGCCGGGCGTGGCAGTGCGCCAGGTCGTGGCTGACCGGGACGGTCTCCAGGTGCTCCAGGACCGTCGGGCCGCCGTACCAGTCCATGGTGGCGGAGGGCTCCACCACGTTGTCGCCGGCGAGCGCGGAGATCGGGATCGCGGTGATCTCCGGGACGCCCAGTTCGGACGCGTACGCCGTGAACTCCTCGGCGATCGCGGCGAACACGGACTCCCGGTAGTCGACCAGGTCCATCTTGTTGACGGCGAGGACGACGTGCGGGACGCGCAGCAGGGCGGCGATCGCCGCGTGCCGGCGGGTCTGCTCGACGACGCCGTTGCGGGCGTCGACCAGGATCACCGTCAGCTCGGCCGTGGAGGCACCCGTCACCATGTTGCGGGTGTACTGCACATGGCCGGGGGTGTCGGCGAGGATGAACCGGCGCTTCGTCGTGGCGAAGTAGCGGTAGGCCACGTCGATGGTGATGCCCTGCTCGCGCTCGGCGCGCAGCCCGTCGGTGAGGAGGGCGAGGTCCGGGCCCTCCTGGCCGCGGCCGGCCGAGGCGCGCTCCACGGCCTCCAGCTGGTCGGTGAGGACGGACTTGGAGTCGTGCAGCAGCCGGCCGACGAGGGTGGACTTGCCGTCGTCGACGGACCCGGCGGTGGCGAACCGCAGCAGGGTGGTGGCCGAGAGCTCCTCGGCGGTGATCGTGCTCATGGCTAGAAGTACCCCTCGCGCTTGCGGTCTTCCATCGCGGCCTCGGAGAGCTTGTCGTCGGCGCGGGTGGCGCCGCGCTCGGTGAGCCGGGAGGCGGCGATCTCGGTGATGACCTGGTCCAGGGTCACCGCGTCGGAGTCGACGGCACCGGTGCAGGACATGTCACCGACGGTCCGGTAGCGCACGAGGCGCTTCTCGACGGTCTCGCCGTCCTTGGGCCCGCCCCACTCACCGGCGGTCAGCCACATACCGGACCGCTGGAACACCTCCCGCTCGTGCGCGAAGTAGATGTCGGGCAGCTCGATGTCCTCGCGGGCGATGTACTGCCAGACGTCCAGCTCGGTCCAGTTGGAGAGCGGGAAGACGCGGACGTGCTCGCCGGGCGCGTGGCGGCCGTTGTACAGGTTCCACAGCTCGGGCCGCTGCCGGCGCGGGTCCCACTGCGAGAACTCGTCGCGCAGCGAGAACACCCGTTCCTTGGCGCGGGCCTTCTCCTCGTCGCGCCGTCCGCCGCCGAAGACGGCGTCGAACTTCTCCGCCTGGATCTTCTCGGTGAGCGGGAGGGTCTGGAGCGGGTTGCGGGTCCCGTCGGGCCGCTCGCGCAGCACTCCGCGGTCGATGTAGTCCTGCACCGGGGCGACATGCAGCCGCAGCCCGTGCCGGGCGACGACGCGGTCGCGGTACTCGAGGACCTCGGGGAAGTTGTGGCCGGTGTCGACGTGCAGCAGCGAGAAGGGGATCGCGGCCGGGGCGAACGCCTTCAGCGCGAGGTGCAGCATGAGGATGGAGTCCTTGCCGCCGGAGAACAGGATCACCGGGTTCTCGAACTCGCCCGCCACCTCGCGGAAGATGTGCACCGCCTCGGACTCCAGCGCGTCCAGGTGGCTGAGGGCGTACGGACGGGCGGTGCCCTCCTCGGCCGTGGCGACGGTCGTCACACCAAACCCCTCTCGCTGAGCAGCGCGTACACCGACGCCGCGGACTCCTGCACGGTCTGGTTCTCGGACTCGATCCGCAGATCGGGCGACTCGGGCGACTCGTACGGGTCGTCGACACCGGTCAGCCCGGTCAGCTCACCCGCCGCCTGCTTGGCGTACAGGCCCTTCACATCGCGTACGGAGCACACCTCGACCGGAGTCGCCACATGCACCTCCAGGTACGCGGCCCCGCCCTCCTGGTGGCGCTTGCGCACCGCCTCCCGGCTGTCCGCGTACGGGGCGATCACCGGCACGAGCGCCTTCACGCCGTTGCGGGCGAGCAGTTCGGCGAGGAAGCCGATGCGCTGCACATTGGTGTGCCGGTCCTCACGGCTGAAACCGAGGCCCGCGGAGATGAACTCGCGGATCTCGTCGCCGTCGAGCACCTCGACGCGGTGGCCCTCCTCGCGCAGCCGGCCGGCCAGCTCGTACGCGATGGTGGTCTTGCCGGCGCTCGGCAGACCCGTGAGCCAGACGGTGGCTCCGGTCGTCACGTGGTTCTCCAATGTCGTAGGCACAGTAGGCACAGTCATGGGGGGTCAGCCGTGCAGTCCGCACTCGGTCTTGGCGCGCCCCGCCCAGCGGCCGGCGCGTGCGTCCTCGCCTTCGAGGACCCGGCGGGTGCAGGGGGCGCAGCCGACGGAGGCGTAGCCGTCCATCAGCAGGGGGTTGGACAGTACGCCGTGCTCGGTGATGTACGCATCGACGTCGTCCTGGGTCCAGCGGGCGATCGGCGAGATCTTGACCTTCTGCCGCTTCTCGTCCCAGCCGACGACCGGGGTGTTCGCCCGGGTCGGGGACTCGTCGCGGCGCAGGCCGGTGGCCCAGGCCCGGTATCCCGCGAGCCCCTCCTCGAGCGGCCGCACCTTGCGCAGCTTGCAGCACAGGTCGGGGTCGCGGTCGTGCAACTTCGGCCCGAACTCGGCGTCCTGCTCGGCGACCGTCTGGCGCGGGGTGAGGGTGATGACGTTGACGTCCATCACGGCCTCGACCGCGTCGCGGGTGCCGATGGTCTCCGGGAAGTGGTAGCCGGTGTCGAGGAACACCACGTCCACGCCCTTGAGGACCCGGGACGCCAGATGGGCGACCACCGCGTCCTCCATGGAGGAGGTCACACAGAAGCCCTTGCCGAAGGTGTCCACCGCCCACTGGAGGATCTCCAGCGCGGAGGCGTCCTCCAGCTCGCGGCCCGCCCGCTCGGCGAGCGCCTTCAACTCCTCGGTCGTACGGCCTTCCTGAACCGTCGTCATATCCGGTCCCCTCCCGTGTCGGTGCGCTGAACGCCCCGGGCCAGCAGCCCGAGGAACTTCAGCTGGAATGCGCGGTTGCATGCCGCGCATTCCCACGCGCCGTGGCCCTGTTCGTTCGGTCGCAGGTCCTCGTCGCCGCAGTAGGGGCAGTGGAAGGGGGCGGCCCGCTCGCTCATGAGAGGGCCTCCTCACCGGCGCGGGCGGCCCAGACGGCGAAACGCTCGCCGTCCTCGCGCTCCGCCTGGAAGCGCCTCAGCACCCGCTCGACGTAGTCGGGCAGTTCCTCCGAGGTCACCTTGAGACCGCGGACCTTGCGGCCGAAGCCGGCCTCCAGGCCCAGGGCGCCGCCCAGGTGCACCTGGTAGCCCTCGACCTGCTCGCCGTCTCCGTTGAGGACCAGCTGGCCCTTGAGACCGATGTCCGCGACCTGGATACGGGCGCAGGCGTTCGGGCAGCCGTTGAGGTTGATGGTCAGCGGCTCGTCGAAGTCCGGCAGTCGTCGCTCCAGCTCGTCGATCAGGGAGGAGCCGCGCTGCTTGGTCTCGACGATCGCGAGCTTGCAGTACTCGATGCCGGTGCAGGCCATGGTGCCGCGCCGGAACGGGGACGGCTTCGCGGTCAGGTCCAGCGCCTGGAGGGCCTCGACCAGCGACTCGACCTGGTCCTCCACCACATCGAGGATGATCATCTTCTGCTCGACGGTGGTCCGCACGCGGCCCGAGCCATGGGCCTCGGCCAGGTCGGCGATCTTCGCCAGGGTGGCGCCGTCCACCCGGCCGACGCGCGGGGCGAACCCGACGTAGAAGTTGCCGTCCTGCTGACGGTGCACCCCGACGTGGTCGCGCCAGCGCGAGGTGGGCTCGGCGGGCGCGGGGCCGTCGACGAGCGTGCGCTTGAGGTACTCGTCCTGGAGCACCTGGCGGAACTTCTCCGCGCCCCAGTCGGCGACCAGGAACTTCAGACGGGCGCGGGTGCGCAGCCGGCGGTAGCCGTAGTCCCGGAAGATGCCGATCACCCCGGCCCAGACCTCGGGGACCTCGGCCAGTGGCACCCAGGCGCCGAGCCGGACGCCGATCTTGGGGTTGGTGGACAGGCCGCCGCCGACCCACAGGTCGAAGCCCGGGCCGTGTTCGGGGTGCTCCACACCGACGAACGCGATGTCGTTGATCTCGTGCACCACGTCCAGCAGCGGGGAGCCGGAGATCGCGGACTTGAACTTGCGCGGCAGGTTGGAGAACTCCTTGCTGCCGATGTACCGCCGCTGGATCTCGTCGATCGCCCAGGTGCCGTCGATGATCTCGTCCTCGGCGATGCCCGCGACCGGCGAGCCGATCACGACACGCGGGCAGTCACCACAGGCCTCGGTGGTGGACAGGCCGACGGCCTCGAGCCGGTTCCAGATCTCCGGGACGTCCTCGATGCGGATCCAGTGCAGCTGGATGTTCTGCCGGTCCGTGATGTCCGCGCTGCCCCGGGCGAACTCCTGCGAGATCTCCCCGATCACCCGCAGCTGCTGTGTGGTGAGCCGGCCGCCGTCGATGCGCACCCGCAGCATGAAGTACTTGTCGTCCAGCTCCTCCGGCTCCAGGATCGCGGTCTTGCCGCCGTCGATCCCGGGCTTGCGCTGGGTGTACAGCCCCCACCAGCGCATCCGGCCGCGCAGGTCGTTGGGGTCGATCGAGTCGAAGCCGCGCTTGGAGTAGATCGTCTCAATGCGTGTCCGCACATTGAGACCGTCGTCGTCCTTCTTGAACTGCTCGTTGCCGTTGAGCGGGGTGTGGTGCCCCATGGCCCACTGCCCCTCGCCGCGGTGACGGCTCACCTTGCGGCGGGGCGCGGAGGCGGCAGGGTTCTGTGGGGTGGCGGCCATCGTGAATACGTCCTTCGGGACAGGCGGAAAGCGGCTCTGACCTGCGCGTACGGGCGCATGGGGGGATATGTGCGCGTCGTTGCGCAGGGGGAAAGCAGGGAAAGGCGGAGGGAAGGCTGGATCAGGAGACTCGGCGGCGCTGTGCTGTCAGCCCGCCGGACAGATGGCGCTGGACATGCGGCCGAGGTCGACGTGCCGCCGACTCACCAAGGCAATCCCAGTTCCAGACATGACGGAAGCGTGGCACGGCGATCTGGACACAGTCCAGCTTTATCCGCCATGTGGACACCCTTGTCCCGAGATGTGAGACACGGGTGTCCTCGATCACATGGCGCGCACGGCCCCTTGTCCCCGCAGGTCAGAACCGGTATGCGCGGCCCGGTCAGCCGGCCTGCGCACCAGGCCAGGGGCCCGGCGCGGACACTTCGGGCTGCTCCTCCACCTTGGTGTCGAACAGCTTGAAACCCCGTCGCTGGTAGTTGGCCATGGCGTGCTCGCCGTCCAGGCTGCAGGTGTGCAGCCACACCCGCTTGGTCTGCGACAGGCCCGGCCAGCGGTCCCCGAGGTCCCAGGCGCGGGCGGCCCCGTACGACAGCAGATGCCCGCCGATCCGCCGTCCCCGGAAGGCGGGGATCAGCCCGAAGTACACGATCTCCACGACCCCGTCGTCCTGCGGCTCCAGCTCCACGTACCCGGCGGGCGTGCCGTGGTCGTGGGCGACCCAGGTCTCGACCCCCGGGCGCGCCAGATGCTCGGCCCAGCGCCCGTACGACCAGCCCAGCCGGTCGATCCAGCGGATGTCGCCGCCGACGGAGGCGTAGAGGAAGCGGCTGAACTCGGGTGAGGGCACCTCGGCGCGGACGATCCGGACGTCGCCCTCCGGCGCGGCGGCCGGGAGGAGATCGGTCGGGGAGGTCTGCTCCAGGGACCAGGTGGTCACGGGGATGTTGGTCATGCGGTCAGGGAATCATCGCGGCCAAGGGTCTGTCGATCGCGGTCCACCGGCCGAACCGCCGCACCGCCGGTCCGCAGCGGTCCGCCCCGGCCGTGCGCCCGGGCCGGCCGCTCCCGCTTCCTACTGGGCCGGCATGCCCGCCGGATGGTCCGAGGCCGTGCTCGCGAGCGTGGACAGGGGTGTGGCGAACAGCACGCGGCCCGACTGGGTCCAGACCTCGCCGGTCTCCGCCCAGTAGGAGAGGGACTCCGTGCGGGTGCTCCAGCAGGTGTGCGACCCGGCGGTGCCGCACTCCGCGGCCCGTGCCCCGTCCTTCTCGGCGGTGGTCTGCCGCCACAGCACACCGTGCCGCTCCCCGGCCCCGGCCGCCCGGCTCACGTACCAGGCGCCGCCGTACGACAGCACGCCCCGCACACCGGTGAGCTTCGTCTCGTACGCCTCCGACACCCGCGCCCGCCCGTCGGCGCCGGGGGCGAGCAGGCCCGCGTGGCCGGCGGCCGTGCTGAACGGAAAGCGCCACAGCCGGGCGACCCGGTCGCCGCCGTCGAGGGTCCACTCGCCGGCGACCAGCGTGTCCGGGGCGGTGCTGCGGTCGAGGGAGATGGTCGTGGGCCGCGGGGTGCCCGTGCCGTCGAGCCGGTAGGAGCCGACGGCCGGCAGGACGAACCGGGAGCCGTGCGCCGACCAGCCGCCGTCCGTGCGGCCGACCGCCTCGCCGATGACGTCGGCGCGCTGGACGCGGTTCATGTCGTACACGTACAGCGCGGCCGCGTCCCCGTCGTCGGCGGTGACCAGCAGCTTGTCCTGGTACCAGACCATCCCGGAGACATGGGAGACCAGCCCCCGGTAGTCCCGGCCGCCGTCCACCGGTACGGCCAGCAGCACCCAGGTGTACGAGAGGCGGCCGAGGTCGTTGGCGTCGACGAACGCGACCCGGGCCAGGCCCTGGTCGGCCGAGGTGCCGCCGGTGGCCGACCAGGCGGAGAGCACGACCCGGTTGCTGCCCCAGACGCCGTCGTCGTCGGCGTCACCCGATGTGGTGACCGCGCCCGGCTGCCAGCCCTCGGTGTCGCCGCTGTTCCAGCAGTACGCCCGGGTGGCCGCGGGGGAGACCGGAAGGTCCGCGCGTTCGGCCGTGGAGCAGTCGTCCGCGTCACGCAGCGCACCGTCGGCGTGGGCGAGCACGGTGCCCACCCCGACCGGCGTGCCCATCGCGCCCGCCAGCCGGTTCAGATCGGCCTGCGGCACCATGTCCTGCGTCAGCCCCGGCCGCCCGGTCCCGGTGGCCGCGGCCAGCGGCTTCAGGGCCCCGGGGCCCTCGTCGGTGACCGTGGCCTGGGAGGCGCTGATCATAGTGGCGGCGGCGGTGAGGGCGAGAGCGGTCCCGGCCAGGAAGGCCCGTACCGCTCTGCCCCGCCTACGTCGGCGATGTCGGCCGCGCTGTCTCATTCGTCCTCCCGAGGCGGGCCAACTGCGCCTGATGATCCGTACGTTGACCGAGGAGCAGGTGGGGTGACCCGTAGAGGGATGCTACGGCAGAGGGGGGCCGTCCCGGACGAAGACCGCGCAAATATGCGGAAGATGCCACCGGGTGCAGCATTCCGGCTACAGTGCGGAACCCGTTTGCCACAGCGTGTGTGCCGGCCGGCCGCAAACGGCGCACTCCTGGCATCCGGTGCCACCCGGCGACCGGTCACGGTGTGCCGGTCCGGTCCCGCAGGACCGCGGGCGCCGTCGAGTGCGGCAACAGCCCCGCCCGGTCGGCCGGCCGGAGCACCTGGACCTCCGCCTCCTCGCAGAAACGATACGGCCGGTGTTCCAGGAAACCCCCCAGATACCGCCGTACCCGCGACATCTCGGCCCGCACCGTCACCGTGCGCGCCGGATCGCCGAACATGTCCTCCGCCAGCCCCGACGCACTGCGCCCACCCCGGTGCACCGCCAGCAGATACAGCAACTCCGCGTGCCGCGGGCTGAGTTCGTGCGACCAGGTGCCCGCCCCGCCCGACACCGTCACCGACCAGCGCCGCGACCGGCTCACATCCAGCACGATCCGGGTGGCGTCCCCCGGCGCCCGCCCGCCCGCCTCGTCCACCGACCGCACCAACCAGCCGCCGGCCAGCGGCTCCAGCGTGCACAGCCCGAGCGCCGGCAGCCACCGCCGCCCCGCCGAGGGCGACTTCGGCAGCGCGATCCGGCTGACGTACGGCATCCCGCTCACCGCCGCCGTCCAGCCGTCCCCGTCCACCACCGCCGCCCGGCCGCCCAACCGGGCCAGCACCGGCGCCGCCACCGCCCGCAGCCGCTCCAGCGACCCCATGTGCAGCTCCCGCAGCCGCGCCTCGGCCAGCTTGGCCACCGTCTCCACCCAGGCCAGCGTCGCCGGATGCATCGTCTCCAGCGGCCCGCTGACATCGACCACCCCGAGCAGCCGCCCGTTGCGCGGATCGCAGATCGGCGCCCCCGCACACGTCCAGCTCCCGTGCGACCGAACGAAATGCTCACCGGCGAACACCTGCACCGGCCGCCGCACCACCGCCGGAGTGCCCACCCCGTTGGTGCCGACCACCCCCTCGCCCCAGTCCGCGCCCGGCTCCAGCCCCAGCCCGTCCGCCCTGCGCAGCACCGGCGGACAGCCCTCCCGCCACAGCACCCGGCCCGCCTCGTCGGCGACCACCATGATGTGCTGCGCCACGTCCGCCACCGACAACAGCCCCTCGCGCAGCACCGGAAGCACCTCCCTGAGCGGCGACTCCTCCCGCAGCCGCCGCACTTCGTCCGCGCCCAGCGTCCCCGGCGGGAAACCGTGCTCCGGATCCACCCCGCCGCGCAGCATCCGCTCCCAGGACTGCTCGATCACCGGACGCGGCGCCACCCGCGCCCGCCGGCCGGCCAGCCGCGCGTCACGCACCTCGTTGAGCACCCGCGCCGCCCGCGCGGCGTCGACGGCCGCGAGCCGGGACACGTTCATCGGCGAGTGGGCCACAGGAGCCTCCCGAAAGGGCACGGACAGGACGACCGATTGTCTGGTTTCCGCACCGACTGTTTCCAGTCGTGCCGAAGGCCCCCATCTTGCCGCCCGCCCCGGCCGGAGGGGTGCACTCCGGTCACAACCGCCCACAAGTTGCAACCCCTTGCAACCCTGGTGAACATCCACACCGTGTCCGAAACTTGAGCCACGCCGTCCCGAGCGGCGATTCTGGCCTCGCAGGGCCAAAGCCGCGGGGGTGGTGCCGTGTCGGCGCAGCACCACCCCCGCACCTGTCCTCCCAGCTCAGACCCCGGGCGCGGCCCGCTCCACCAGAGCCGCCAGCGGGAGGGTGTGCGGCAGCGTCCCGAACGCCGCGCCCCCGTCCCCGCCGAGCCGCGACGCACAGAACGCGTCCGCCACCTCCGGCGGCGCGAACCGCACGAGCAGCGCCCCCTGGAGCACCAGCGCGAACCGCTCCGCCAGCCGCCGCGCCCGCGCCTCCACCCCGCGCAGATCGGCCAACTCGGTCAGCAGCCCCCTGATCGCCCCGTCCAGCCGGTGATCCGCCCCGCGCGCCCGCCCCACCTCCCGCAGATACGCGTCCAGCGCCCCCGGCTCCCGCTGCAACGCCCGCAGCACATCGAGCGCCTGCACATTGCCCGCGCCCTCCCACACCGAGTTCAGCGGCGACTCCCGCACCAGCCGCGGCATCCCCGACTCCTCCACGTACCCGTTGCCGCCCAGGCACTCCGCCGCCTCCACCACCAGCGGCGCACAGCGCTTGGTCACCCAGTACTTCGCCGCCGGCACCGCGATCCGCAGGAACGCCCGCTCCTGCTCGCCCCCGTCGTCACAGGCCGCCGCCAGCCGCAGCCCCAGCGTCGTCGCCGCCTCCGACTCCACCGCCAGATCCGCCAGCACATTGCGCATCAGCGGCTTGTCGACGAGCCTGCCCCCGAACGCCTCACGGTAGGTGCAGTGATGGACCGCCTGCGCCACCGCCTGCCGCATCAGCCCCGCCGAGCCCAGCACACAGTCCACCCGGGTCGCCGCCACCATGTCGATGATCGTGCGCACCCCCCGCCCCTCCTCCCCGACCCGGCGCGCCCACGTCCCGTCGAACTCCACCTCCGCCGACGCGTTCGACCGGTTGCCCAGCTTGTCCTTCAGCCGCTGGAGCCGGAACACATTGCGGCTGTCGTCCTGGAGCACCCGCGGCACCAGGAAACACGTCAGACCCTCCGGAGCCTGCGCCAGCACCAGGAAGCCGTCCGACATCGGCGCCGAACAGAACCACTTGTGTCCCGTCAGCGCATACGTGCCCGCCTCCGCCAGCGGCACCGCCCGCGTCGTGTTCGCCCGGACGTCGCTGCCGCCCTGCTTCTCCGTCATCGCCATCCCGAACAGCGCCCCCGCCTTCAGCCGGGCGGGCCGCAGGCCGCGGTCGTAGACCACGGACGTGAGCCGGGGCTCCCACTCGGCGGCCAGCTCCGGATCCGTCCGCAGCGCCGGCACCGCCGCGTGCGTCATCGACAGCGGACAGCAGGTGCCCGCCTCCACCTGCGTCCACACCACGAACGCCGCCGCCCGCCGCACCTGCCCGCCCGGCCGCGTCCACGCCGCCGTCAACCCGGCGCCCACCCCCTTGCCCAGCAGCCGGTGCCACGCCGGATGGAAGTCGACCTCGTCCACCCGGTGCCCGAACCGGTCGTGGGTGCGCAGCCGCGGCGGATGCCCGTCCGCCTGCACCGCCCACTCCCGCAGCTGCTCCGACCCGGCGGCCCGCCCCAGCCCGGACAGCTCGCTGTGCGCCTCCTCCACCAGCGCGGGATCCAGATGCCGCTCGACGGCGCAGACCAGGGCCCGGTCGGCGCCGTAGACGTCGTACCCGCTCAGCTCGGGGGGCTGATTGGTCACGGTGTGGGTGCTGCCTGCCATACCGCGAACCTACCTCCGGGTACGCCCCCGGGGGCGACCCGAGGCCCGCGCGCCGCGCCCCGACCAGGCGATGTGGCCTTGCCGGAGGTGAGTGCGGACCCGAACGGCGGATACCTTTAGGGCGTGCAGCCAGCAAGTCAGTCACCCGAGCAACCCGGAGGCCCCACGGGACGCCTCCACCGGGCGCGTGCCCTCTACCGGAACGTCTCCAAGCGCCGGACCGCCTGGCTGCTGTTGAAGGACACCGTCAACTCCTGCATCGAGTACCGCATCCTCGGCCTCGCCGCCGAGGCCGCGTTCTTCACCCTGCTGTCGGTGCCGCCCCTGCTGCTCAGCCTCATCGGCCTGCTCGGCTACGTCGACGACTGGACCGGCACCGACTCCATCAGCAGCCTGGAGAGCAACCTCCTCGAGGCGTCCCGCACGGTCCTGTCCGACAAGGGCGTCGCACAGATCGCCCAGCCCATCCTCGACGACGTCATGAAGGGCGGCCGCCCCGACGTCATCTCCATCGGCTTCCTGTTCGCCCTGTGGTCCGGCTCCCGCGCCGTCAACGTCTTCATCGACACCATCACCGTCATGTACGGCCTCGACGGCGTCCGCGGCATCGTCAAGACCCGGCTGGTGGCGTTCCTGCTGTTCCTCGCCGCCCTGCTGATCGGCTCCGTCGCCCTGCCCCTCATGGTCGCCGGACCCGACGCCGTCGTCCGGATCGTGCCCTGGTCGACCACCCTCGTCCAGATCCTGTACTGGCCCGTGGTCATCGTCCTGTCCGTGGCCTTCCTGACCACCCTGTACCACGTGTCCGTACCCGTGCGCTCCCCGTGGATCGAGGACGTCCCCGGCGCGCTCGTCGCCCTCGCCATGTGGGTCCTCGGCAGCTTCCTGCTGCGCATCTACCTCACCCACACCATCGAGGGCGCCTCCATCTACGGCTCGCTCGCCGCCGCCGTCGCCGTCATGCTGTGGATCGGCGTGTCCGCCTTCGCCGTCCTGGTCGGCGCCGCCGTCAACGCCGCCATCGACCGGGTCTGGCCCGCCGCCGCCACCGCCGCCGCCCGCGCCGCCAACGAACGCGTCCGCGAGGAGGAGGCCGCCGAGTACGTCGCCCGCATGACCGCCGCCCGCACCCACGACGACGACCCCGACGACCCCGACATGCCCTCCGAGTTCCCCGAGCGCTGGTCCCGCTTCCTGCCCCCCGACGACGTCACCGCCCGGCTGCGCACCCACGCCAAGACCTCCCCCAAGCCCCACGGCACCACGGGCACGCACGGCGAGGAACCGCGCGACGGCGAGAAGTGAGCGGGCCACCGGTGACGCCCTGCGAAGGGGCGTGACCTCGGGTGACCCTCGACCGCGGCGGCGTAGCCTGGCGTACGTGTACCAGGAACGGCCGTCCCGGCTGGCCGGCGCGGTGGTCTGGACGCACGCACCCGTGCCCGCCACCGACGCGCTCCCCGTCCTGCCCGACGGCTGCATGGACCTGCTGTGGAACGACGGCCGCCTGCTGGTCGCCGGCCCCGACACCCGCGCCCACGTCCCCGGCGGGCCGCCCACCTCCTGGGCCGGCGTCCGCTTCTACCCCGGCACCGCGCCCGGCCTGCTCGGCGTACCGGCCCATGCGCTGCGCGACCGCCGCGTGGACCTCGCCGACCTCTGGCCGGCGGCCCGCGTACGGCGTCTGACCGCCCGCGTCGCCGCCGCCCCCGACCCCGCCACGGCCCTGGAGGACCTGGCCCTGGAGCGGGCCGCGCCGCCCGACCCCGAACTGCGCCGACTGGTCACCGCGCTCGCCGAGGGCCGCTCCGTCGCCGCCACGGCCGACGAACTCGGCCTCGGCGCCCGGCGGCTGCACCGACGCTCCCTCGCCGCCTTCGGCTACGGCCCGAAGACCCTCGCCCGGATCCTGCGGCTGCGGCGCGCCCTCGACCTCGCCCGCGCCGGAGTGCCGTACGCGGACACCGCGTCCCGCGCCGGCTACGCCGACCAGGCCCATCTCGCCCGTGACGTACGGGAGTTCACCGGCACCACACTGAGCGGCCTACTGCTGCGGCCCTAGCGGCGCGAACAGGTCGACGCCATTGCCGTCCGGGTCGTGCACGACGGCGTACCGCTGGCCCCAGAACGCGTCCCAGGGCTTCAGCTCGCCGTGATGGCCGGCGCCCACCAGTTCCTCGTACACCGCGTCGACCCCGGCCGGCCCGTCGCAGCGCAGCGCGAGCGAGGCCCGGCCGCCCCCGGACGGCGCACGCCAGCCCGGATGGAAGGACCGCACGGTCTCCTCGGTGTCCAGCAGCAGCCGCAGCCCGCCCGGCAGCTCCGCCTCGGTGTGCGGCTCCCGCTCGGCGCCGTCGGGGAACGCGAACCCCAGCCGGCGGTAGAAGGTGACGGAGGCGGCCATGTCGGAGACCACCAGCCCGATGGCATCGAATCGTGTACGCATACGGCCACCGTAGGCGCGGCGGGGCCGGCCGGTCTTGAAGGAAACGGACAGCCCGGACGGGCCGGTGCCCCTCGTCAGCCGAAGCACACCGGCCCGTTCGGGCTGTCCACCGTGAAGGAGAAGGCCGCCGGGCCCTCGGTGAGGCACAGGTCCGTGCCGAGGACCGCCAGCAGCGGACGGAGCTCGTCGGGGTCGGGGGCCGTGGCGGTCAGCTCCCGCAGCGGGGTCACCGGCAGCCCGGACGCCGACGGATGGGGCGCCGCGCCCCAGTCGATGAGGAACGGCACCAGACCGGACGGGTGCGGGGAACCGCCGTCGGTCAGCCGCCAGCGCAGCAGCGTGCCGTCGGACCGCCGCCGGCTCATCTCCCGTACGTCACCCGGGTCGTAGCCCCGGGCCCGGGCCGCCGCGACCGTCGCGTCCAGGTCCGCGGGGCCGATCGCCCAGGTCAGGACCCGCGCCCGGTCGAGACCGTCCACGCCGAACGGGCGCGGACCCGCCGGTGCGGGCTGCTCCGGATCGGGGCCGAGGATCTCCAGATACGCGCCACCGCCCAGCCCCACCAGATGATTGCGGGTGCCGTGCCCCGGATGCACCCCGCCCGGCGCGGGCGCCACTCCCGTGCGCCGGGTGAACTCCGCGACCGTCGCCGCCAGTTCGGGGGTCGCCAGGACGATGTGGTCGAGACGTGCAGGAATGGTGTTCATCCCGGCCGAGCCTACGCGTCCCGCCGCCGAAAACGCCCGCGCCGGTGGAACACCCGCGCGGCGGGACGACGCCGTGACCCGCCCCCCACCCGGCCGCGGACCCCGCCGAACCGACCGTCCGGGCACGGGCGTTGGGGATCGCCCCCGGATTCGTCCACCCCACCGACGCCGAGGGCTGAGCGGGCACGGGCCGCGCGCGGCGGCGGGTGACGGAAAGTTTCGCTCGACGATCTCTCTGGGACCCGGCCGCCCACGGTCATAGGCTCGGCTCCATGACCGCCCGCCTGCTCGTGTACACCCGTACCACCGCCTACCGCCACGACTCCATCCCGGACGCCGTCACCGCCGTACGGGCCCTGGACGGCTTCACGGTCGACCACAGCGAGGACCCGGCGGCCCTGGAGGCCCCCCTGGACGGGTACGCGGCCGTGGTCTTCCTCTCCACCAGCGGCGAGGTCCTCACCCCCGCCGGGCGCGAACGCCTCACCGGGTACGTCGGCGCGGGCGGCGGCTTCGTCGGCGTGCACGCGGCGGCCTGCACCGAGTACGACTGGCCGTACTACGGCGAACTCCTCGGCGCCCGCTTCGACCGCCACCCCGCCTACCAGCCCGGCAAGGCGGTGATCGAGGACCACGACCACTCCGCCACCCGGCACCTGCCCACCGTCTGGGACTTCACCGACGAGTGGTACGACTTCCGCACCAACCCCCGCGGCCGGGTCCGGGTCCTCGCCGGCGCCGACGAGTCCTCCTACGAGGGCGGCGGGATGGGCGCCGACCACCCCCTGGTCTGGTGCCGCGAGGAAGGCGCGGGCCGTGTCTTCTACACCGCCCTCGGCCATGCCTCCGAGGCCTACCGCGACCCCGGGTTCCTGGCCCATCTGCGGGGCGGGATCACCTGGGCGGCCCGGCTCGGCCGCGACGCCCAGTGACGTTTCTGCGGTGAACCGCTTCCGCCAACGGGGTGAGTGACCCCCGCGCCGGGGGCGGTCCGCCCCGACCCGCCGGAGATCCTCCTGTCCGGTGGAAGGAACGGTCAGGAGGAGCGGGACGTTGACGTACGGCACCAAGCTGCGGGAGCGGATCGCCGCTCCGGGGACCACCCCGCTGATCGGCGTGTACGACATGTACTCGGCGTCGATCGCCGCGCAGCACTACGACGGGATGTTCGTCTCCGGGTTCGGCTTCGCGGCCTCCTACTACGGACTGCCCGACATCGGCTTCATCGCCTGGCCCGACATGATGGCGTTCGTCCAGCGGCTGCGCGGCGCGTTCCCCGGCCACCATCTGCTGGTCGACATCGACGACGGCTACGTCGACCCAGAGGTCGCCTGCCATGTGGTGGAGGGCCTCGAACGGACCGGCGCCTCCGGTGTCGTGCTGGAGGACCAGAAACGGCCCCGCCGCTGCGGCCACGCCGACGGCAAACAGGTGCTGCCGCTGGAGGAGTACCTCGCCAAGCTGGAGATGGTCCTCGCCACCCGCCGGGACCTGCTCGTCGTGGCCCGCACGGACGCCACCGACGAGGACGACATCCTGCACCGTGCCGAGACCCTCGCCGCCACCGACGCGGACGTGGTCCTCGTCGACGGCGTCCGCAGCGTCGACCGGATCCGCCGCATCCGTGCCGTCGTCGGCGACAAGCCGCTGCTGTTCAACCAGATCGCCGGCGGCAAGTCCCCGCGGCTCTCCCTCGGTGAACTCGCCGACCTCGGCGTGGACGTCGCCATCTACAGCACCCCCTGCCTGTTCGCCGCCCACGAGGCCATGCACTCCGCGCTCGCCGAACTCCGCCGCACGGACGGCCGGCTGCCCGAGCCGAGGAGCGACGCCGACGGGGTGGGCGTCCGCACGGCGACCCGGCTGCTGGAACGCAACATCGCCCGGAGCCGCGGCGGGCGGGCGGACACGGCCACTCCCGGGCCGCGCGACGGAACGCGGCGGTCGGCCGAGCTGGAGGTGTGACCGGCCGCCGCGGAACAGCCCGGTGTCAGCCCAGGCCGACGGCGTGGCTGAACAGTACCGCTCGGCATCTCGTACGCGACGGCGGCCGGTGAGCCTGCCCGGCGCCGGGCACCGGTGTCAGCGCCGCGGCGGAGCCGTGCTCGCCCGTTCCACCAGGCGGGTCGACAACTCCGTCCGGGTGCCCTCCGGGCGCTCGCCGTCCATCATCCGCACCAGCAGCCGCAGCGCCGTCGCCGCCATCTCGGCCAGCGGCTGACGGACGGTGGTCAGGGCGGGGGTCGTCCAGCGGGACTCCGGCAGATCGTCGAACCCGACCACGCTGATGTCGTACGGGATCCTCAACCCCCGTTCCACCGCCGCCCGGTAGGCCCCGAGGGCCATCGCGTCCGAGCACACGAAGACCGCCGTCGGCGGCTCGGGCAGATCGAGGAGCTCCCGCATCCGGCGGTGCGCGGTGGACTCGTCGAAGCCACCGTTGCGCAGATACTCGGCGCGCTGCGGCAGCCCCGCCGCCGCGAGCGCCGAACGGTACCCCGCCACCCGCGCGCTGCTGCACATCTTCCGGCGCGGCCCGGCGATCACGGCGATCCGCTCATGACCGAGCGCCAGCAGATGCTCGGTCGCGGTCACCCCGCCCTGCCAGTTCGCCGCCCCCACCGACACCACGTCCGACGGCGGCTCCACCGCCGGATCGATCAGTACGAACGGCGTACGGTGCTGCGCCAGCCACGCGTACTGGGAGTCCGTCAACTCGGCCAGATTGAACAGCACTCCGGCCGAACCGCGCACGGTCAGCTTGTCCAGCCAGCCCCGCTGCGGCCGGCCCGCCCGGGTCCGCGACAGCGCAGCCGAGACCACCACGTCCAGCCCCGCGTCGTGCGCCGCCTCCTCCACCCCGTGCAGCACCGCCCCCGACCAGGAACTCTCCAGCGAGTGCACGACCAGATCGACCAGCCGGGGCGGCTTCGAGGCGTCGAAGCGCGGCCTGCGCACATAACCGAGCCGGTCCAGCGCCTCCGTGACCCGGCGTCTGGTCTCGGGCGCGACGTCCTCCCGCCCGTTGACCACCTTGGACGCGGTGGGTACGGACACCCCCGCCTCGCGGGCCACGACCGCCAGCGTCGGCCCGGCCGCCGCGCTCGCACTCGCCGTGCGCACCATGGGGAACCACCTCTCCGGCCCGCCCGAGGGCCAGCGAAAGCTCGACCAGCGCCCTTTCGGAGCCGATCCGAGCAGGCGGCTCGCAGAAAGCGCTTGCTATCCTAGGGGTGGTGCGGCGAGAGGTGAAGACGCCCGGGGGCGCGGGGTCCTGGGGCGCGGAACTTCCGAAACCCGGAGTCGGTCGGCCGCCGTGCACGTCCACCGGACGTTCCGGAAGTCCGCCGTGAACGCCGCGTCCACCGGATCCCGTACGCGCACACCGGCCGGTGTGCCCGTGCAGCGCAACCGGCCGCCGTGGTCGTCGGACAGCCGGGCGCGGTCCAGCGGCGGGCCGACCGGTGTGCGCCCCGCCTCCTGCCCCTTCCGCCCCTCCCGCGCATACCGGAAACGCGCCGTCGCCCCCTCGACGGTCACCCCCGGCGGGACCGGCCCGCTCGCGTCGATCTCCACGACCGCGGCCTGCCGCGACCCCGTCCCGTCCCGCTCCACCAGGCTCGGCACGGTCCGGCCCCCGCCCTCCCACTGCCGGCCGCACCGCGGCTCACCCGGGGGCTCCGCCCAGGTCGGGTCCAGCGCGAGATACACCTCGGCGTCGTCGCGCCCGGCCCGCGGCACCTGGCCCGGATGCAGATCGCCGTGGATGCGCCGGGCGGGCGGGGGCCGAGGCAAGGCAGTTCACCTTCCCCCAGGCCGCGGGTCCGAGCCTGCGCCCCGATGCCGGGCCGGTGCAGGGCGGCCACCAGGTAGTTGAGCGCGGCGGCCCTGCCGGCCGGTCCGGACACCGAGGACGGGCGTACGGCGGCCGCGATCGCGGGCCGGCCTCAGGCCACCCGGGCCAGGTCGGCGTGGCGCACCTCGTGGGCCAGCGGCAGGTCGTCGGCCAGGCGCTCCAGTTCCTCCACCACGATGAGCCCGAGCCGCTCCAGCTCATTGCCGAGGGAGCCGGCGATGTGAGGGGTCAGGAAGACGTTGGGGAGGCGGTACAGGGGCGAGTCGGCGGGCAGCGGCTCGGGGTCGGTGACGTCCAGGACCGCGTGCAGCCGACCCGAGACCAGCTCCTCGGTGAGCGCCACATGGTCGACGAGGGCGCCGCGGGAGGTGTTGATCAGCACGCCGCCGTCGCGGATCAGGGCGAGACGGGAGCGGTCCAGCATGTGCTGCGTCTCGGGGATGTCGGGGGCGTGCAGGCTGACGATGTCGCTGTGCCGCAGCAGGTCCTCCAGCGGGACGAGCCGGGCGCCGAGCGCGGCGGCCTCGGTCACGTCCACATAGGGGTCGTGCAGGAGGACCTCGAGGTCGTACGGGCGCAGCAGTTCGAGCAGCCGACGGCCCACCCGGGAGGCGCCGATGACGCCGATCCGGCGGCCGAGGTTGCCGGTGGCGGCCGTTTCGGCGGGGGTGGGCTGGGCGTGGGTGCGGCGGTAGCGCTCACGGTGGACGAAGGCGTCCTTCCCCGTGAGCAGGATCATCGCCAGCGTGTATTCGGCGACCGGTACGGCGTTCCCGGTGACCGCGCTGGAGACCGTCACCCCGCGTTCCCACAGGGCCTCGCCGACCAGCGAGCGCACGGAGCCCGCGGCGTGCAGGACCGAGCGCAGCCGGGGCAGCGCGGTGAGTGCCTCCGTGTCGAGGTGGGGGCAGCCCCAGCCGGTGATCAGCACCTCGGCGCCGGCCAGTGCCGACTCGGCGGCCGGGTCGGCGAAGTCCCGTACGACGAGGGCGGGATCGATCTCGGCCGTCCGCCGCAGCCGGGCCAGGAGCGGGGCGGGGAACAGCAGGGGGAGATGCACCGGATCCATGGCGAACACGGCCCTGGGCGGCTGGGCGCTGGGCATGACTCTCCCGAGGTGTGTAGGAAACGTTTTCTGCAAGCGCTTCTACCCAGCCGGGCCGGAGCCACACGCCGACCCGCACGTCGGCATCGACGCCGGGGTGAACCTGCCTCACGCCGCACGAGAAGGTCAAGCCGCCGGGCCTCGAACGACGCGTCGCCCGGCGTGGGCGGCACGGCAAGCATGCGGTTTCACCAACCGGGCAACCGGGCAACCGGCCAACCGGCCAACCGGCCAACCGGGCAACCGGGCAACCGGGGGGACCAGGCCACGTTCGTGGGCCAGGGAGCACGTCAAGAGGGAGAGCACTTCACCTGTGCGCCATGGCCTCGTCCCGGCCGTCGGCATCCTCGACGAGGACTCCGCCACGTACGACCGGGCCGTCACGTACTTCGAGTCGGGGGCCGGAAACGGTTCGCTCGCGCACGCCGTGCCGTACCCGTACACCGGCGAGGACGGCTGCGCCCTCGGCCGGTGACAGGAGTCGGGCCGCGACCAGGGACACACCGTCATGGGCATGGGGCAGATGGGCGCGATCTGCGAGATGGTCTGGAACCAGGGCGACGACCTGTCCTCCCAGGACGGCCGCCGCTTCCTGCATCGGCGCACCACCTCGACGACCCGTACGTCTCCCAGGATGTGCTTCTCCGTCGCCCCCGAGGGCGGCGGCGGGGACTACGGGCCCACCAGCGGCTGCGACCAGCTCGGTTTCGGCACCCTCCTGTACGCCGAACAGCCCTGTCACAGGCTCGTGCACCGGAATACCCCGCACGGGTGTGGTGCTCTGGTGATACCGGTGCACGAGCGCTGCGAAGGGCTGGTGGGCAGATGGCGGCAGACCGGACGAACCCCGCGGCGGAGGACCGGCAGGACCCCGACCCGATCGTCGCAACCCCCTACGGGGCCGTCCGTGGACGCTCCGAGCAGGGCATCGCCGTGTTCCGGGGCATCCCCTACGCGGCACCCCCCTTCGGCCCCCGCCGATTCCGGCCGCCCACGCCGCCCGAGCCCTGGGACGGGGTCCGCGACGCGGGCGCCTTCGGACCGACGCCGCCGAAACCGCCGTACTCCGAAGCCTTCGCGCAGTACCTGTCCGACCCGGTCGTGCCCGGCGACGACTGCCTCAACCTCAACGTCTGGACGCCCGACCCCGGCCCCGGCGCCCGCCTGCCCGTCCTGGTGTGGCTGCACGGCGGCGCGCTGACCAGGGGCTCCTCCGCCGTGCCCGTGTACGACGGACGGCACTTCGCCCGCGACGGCATCGTCTTCGTCTCGGTCAACTACCGGCTCGGCGTCGAGGGCTACGGGCTGTTCCCGGACGCCCCCGCCAACCCCGGACTGCGCGACCAGCTCGCCGCCCTGCGCTGGGTCCACCGGTCCATCAGGGCCTTCGGCGGCGACCCCGACAGGGTCACCCTGGCCGGACAGTCCGCCGGCGCCATCAGCGTCGGCGCGCTGATCGCCGCCCCCCAGGCCCAGGGACTGTTCCGGCGGGCCGTCCTGCAGAGCGGACCACCGGAAGCCTCCGAACGCGACAAGGTACGCCGCATGGTGCGCCGTATGGCCACCCGGCTGAAGATCCCCGCCACCGCCGAGGCCTTCGCCGCCGTCGACCGGGACCTGCTGCTGCGCACCCAGGCCGACGTCGGCCGGCTCAGCAGCCCCGTCCTCGGCGGCCCCGCCTTCGGCATCGTGATCGACGGCGACCTCGTCCCGCGCGACCCGCTCCAGGCCCTCGTCGACGGCGACGCGGCCCCCGGATGCGACCTCCTCCTCGGCTGGACCCGTGACGAGTACCGGCTCTGGCTCGTCCCCGGCGGCCTCCTGGAACGCGTCGACCGGCTCGGCGCCGTCGCCCTCGGCGGCGCCATGGCCCGCTGCCACTGCGGCCACGAGGTCCCGCGCGGCTACCGCACCCTGCATCCCGAGGCCGGCCCCGCCGAGATCGTCGGCCAGATGGTCACCGACCACCTGCTGCGCCGGCCCCTGCACCGCCTGGCCGACGCCCGCCCCGGAACCTCGTACGTCTACGAGTTCGCCTGGCCCTCCCAGCGCCCCGGCCTCGGCGCCTGTCACGCGCTCGAACTCGGCTTCGTCTTCGACACCGGCCACACACCCGAGACCGCGAAACTCGCCGGGGAGGACGCCCCGCAGGACCTGGCCGACGCGATGCACTCGGCGTGGGTGCGGTTCGTGACGACGGGCGATCCGGGGTGGGAGGCGTGGGACGAACGGCATCCCGTGCGGGTGTTCGGGGCGGTGGAGGGCACGAGTGCGGGGGAGCCGGGTACGTCGTGTACGGGCGACCGTGTACAGCGGGCGGGCGACGGCATTCCGTATGCAGAAGACGGTGGATCGCATACCGTCTACGGCCTCCGGGACCACGAGCTGGCCCTGTGGACCGCCCCCGCCCTCCCCACCCCACCTGAGCCCCCCTCCCCGACCACATCACCGACCACACCCCCGGCTCCCCTCGCCGGCGGCCGGATCATCCGCGCCACGGAACTCAGGTCGGCCGTACGCCGACTGCGCCGCCCCGGCGGAGTCCAGCGCGACTGACCCGTTCGGCCGCGCGTTGCCCCCTCACCGACCCGCGAGCGACCCCCTGCCGACGCACCCGCCACCGAGTCCCGGGCGCGGCCGAGGACCGTGCGGACGGCGAGGTGGCCGAGTTCCTCGTGGGGGACGTGGACCGTGGTCAGCGCGGGGTGCAGGTCGCGGGCGAAGGGGATGTCGTCGTAGTCGGCCAGGCAGACGTCGCCCGGGACGTCGAGCCGGGGCCTCGTGGAGGGCGGTCAGGGCGCCGGCCGCGACCATGTCGGTCGCCGCGACGACCGCCGTGAAGCCCAGCCGCCGCTCGAGGGCCTGGCGCAGCGGCCGGTCGCCGGTGTCCCGGGTGAAGTCGCCGTGCGGGATCAGCGCCGGGTCCGCCTCGACGCCGCGGGCCCGGTGCGCCTGGAGGGAGAGGTAGCCGTGCTCGCGGCCGAGCGCCGTCGTGCGGTCGGGTCTGCCGCCGAGGAACAGCACCGGCGGTGGCCCTGGGTCAGGACGTGCGCGACCAGGGCGAAGGCGCCGCCCTCGTTGTCGTACTCGACGACCGTCACCGGTGCGCCCGGCCCCAGCGGCGGGCGGCCGCACAGCGCGAGCCGGGATCCCGCCGACGCCGGCGAGTCGGCCGTCCGGCGGGTGTGTTCGCGGTACTCCGGGGTGTCGGCGGCGCCGACGAGGATCACGGCGGTGGCCCGCTGGGCCCGCATCGTCTCGACGAAGTCCAGCTCCTCGCGTACGTCGCCCTCCGTGCTGCACACCAGGCACAGGTGACCGAGCCGGTGCGCCTCGCGTTCCACACCGTGTGCCATGTGCGCGAACGACGGTCCCGTGATGTCCTCCAGCACGAACGCCAGGGTGGGCGCCCCGGCCCCGCGACCGCCTTGGCGCGCGCGTCGGCGACGTGGTCCAGTTCACCGACGCGCGCCGCGTCCGCACTTCTTCTCGTCATCGCGCCCCGCCCCTTCGGAAACACCGGCAGCAACCGGTTTCCACCAGCGGAGGCCAGCACTGTCGGCGGGCGCGGGCGCGGGCGGAAAAACTACGCCGTTCCCAGGGTCCGCGCGATCGACGCCACCGCCTCGGGGCCGACCCGGCAGCAGCCGCCGATCAGCCGTGCGCCCGAGTCCCGCCAGCCGAGGACCTGCTCGGGGGCGAAGGAGGAGCGGCCGTTCCAGGCGCGGGCCTGCGCGTCCCAGGACTCTCCGCTGTTGGGATAGACGACGACCGGCTTGCCCGTGACCCGGGCGGCCGTCGCCACGGCGGCGTCGACGTCCTCGGGGGCGCAGCAGTTGACGCCGACCGCGATCACCTCGTCGGCCTCGGCGGCCAGGGCGAACGCCTCGTCCAGCGGCTGGCCGGCCCGCGTCCGTACACCGTCGACCGTGTACGAAAGCCAGGCCGGTACCCCCAGCCCGCGCACCGCCCGCAGCAGCGCCTCGGCCTCCTCGGCGTCGGGAACGGTCTCCAGCGCCAGCACATCGGGCGCGGCGGCGGCCAGGACCTCCAGCCGGGGCCGGTGGAAACGTTCCAGCTCCGCCACGCTCAGCCCGTAGCGGCCCCGGTACTCGGAGCCGTCCGCGAGCATCGCGCCGTACGGCCCCACCGACGCGGCCACCCACAGCGGCTGCGTGATCCCCTTGTCCCGGGCCTGACGGGCGGCCTCGCGGGCCAGTTCCACGCTCAGCGCCAGCAGCCGGGCGGCCTCCTCGGGGGAGATGCCGCGCTTGGCGAAACCCTCGAAGGTGGCCTGGTAGCTGGAGGTGATCGCCACGTTCGCGCCCGCCTCGAAGTAGGCGAGGTGCGCCTCGGTGATCGCCCCGGGCCGTTCGGCCAGCAGCCGCGCGGACCACAGCTCGTCGCTCAGGTCGTGTCCGGCGGACTCCAGCTGGTTGGACATGCCGCCGTCGAGGACGACGGTTCCTGTGGCGAGCGCCTCGGCGAGCGGGGCGCCGTACGGGGAAGAGGTGTCGCTGGTCATGACCTGACGCTAGTCGAAGGAATCGCGGAAGGCTCCTCCCGTCCATTTTGTGAACACAATGTCCAGCATGCGGGAAGGGGCCCCGCCGGCCTCGGCGGATGCCGTCCGACACCGACCTCGTCCGGGCCGAAGCCGGTGAGCTGCTGGACGTCAGCGGCGGCCGGACGCCCCGGGGTGCCGCGTGCGCCGGGCACTCAGGAGCCGCTCGGCCTCGGCCCGTGCGCCCTCGGGATTCGGTCGCCTCGGCCCGCTCGCCCGCGGACCACGCCGGCCCGCAGCGCGCCCCCTACGCCGCGTGCCGTCCGCCCCCGCGGTGGGGCCGGGCCCGTCTCCGCAGGGTCATCGGCATCCCGAGCCCCGTGAGCAGCCCCGCGGCGAGCACATACGGCCACCACCCCATCCCGCTGCTCATCCCGCTGTTCGCGCTGCGGGTCCGCACCGACACCGCGTGGGAGGAGGCCGACTCACCGGCCGCCGAGGGGGAGGAGCCCGTGGCGGCGGTGGTGAGGACCACGTCGTTGCCGTCGCCGCCCCGGTAGCTGATCCGGTAGTCGGCGTCGCCGAGTCGCACCTCGGCGCCTTCCCGCAGTCCGTCGAAGGCGCCGGAGACCGCACCGCGCCCGGTGTGGTCGAGGACGGTGATCTCCTTCGCGCCTTCCTCTTCCCCCGCCTGGCCCGCCTTGCCCGCCTGGCCGGCCTTGCCCGCCTGCCCGGGCCTACCCGCTCGCCCGCCGCCGGCGCTCGCCCCCGCCTCCGACAGATCGAGCCCCCCGCCCAGCCGCACCCGGCCGCCCACCTTCAACGGTGCCGACCCCAGCACGAGTTGGCCCTCGGCGCCCTGGACGTAGTCACCGCTCACCGTCAACCCGCCCGTGACCACACCCCGGTTGGTGACAGCCCCCTGCACCGTCCCCTTGCCGTCGAGCGTGCTCAGCACCCGCAGCACCGAGCCGCCCGTGTCCAGCCGCGCGGACGCCGAACCGAGGTGTATCGCACGGCTGTTGGCGAGGCTGGCCCCGTTCCGCAGGGCGAGGGTTCCGTGGCGGACCGTCGTGGTGCCGGTGTAGGTCACGGAGGATCCGGTGAGCGTCGTGGTCGCCGCGCCGGACTGCACGAGCGCGCCGCTGCCGCCGATCCCCGACAGGGAGACGGGTGTGGTGGTGTTCCGTACGACGAGGGTCCCGTCGTTCACGATCCGCCGCCGTGCCGTGCCGGTGAGCAGCGAACCGTCGCCGCCCGCCGCCCCCGAGCCCAGCCGCAGCACCGCGCCCTGCTGGACGGTCGTGGAGCCGTCGTAGTGCTGGGCGGCCGCGAAGGTGACGTCGTTGCCCCTGGTGCCGGCGATGACGACGTCCCCGGCGCCGGGTGCGGCGAGCGTGTCGTGGTACTGGCCGCCGCCGATCGGGGCGCCGAGCGTCACGGGCCCGTTGTAGTCGAACGTCAGCAGGGAACGGCGTCCGCTGCGTTCGTGCAGGTTGATGTAGACGGTGTCCTTGGTGCCGGGCATGAAGATCCGGTGCGTGGTGCCGTCGCCCCACCGGACGTCCGCGCCCTCGATGTTGGTGCCCCGCTTGTTCAACTGATGTGGTATCGCTCGCCAGTTGAGGCCCGGGTCGCTCAACGACGGGTGGGTGTCGCCGCCCCGGTCGCTGTAGCTGTACTGCCCGGTGAGGACCACCTTGCTGCCGGGCCGGCTGTGGACGTTGACGTCGCTGCCGTACTCCCGCTGGTAGAAGTCCTGGCGCAGGGTGATCGTCTGGTTCAGCGGGGTGTCGATGATCCAGGAGCCCTGGTTGAGGATGGCGCGGGCGGCGGGCAGCGCCACGGGGTACTCGGGGCGGCCGACGGCCATGCCGGTGCCGTTGTCGATGACCCCGGAGAAGGGGTGCGTGCCCGCCAGGTCGAGGGTGCCCCACATGCCGCGGGGCTGGGTGACCAGTCCGGAGCCGCTGATGGTGCCGATGTTGAAGGTGCGGGTGAGCGACAGACGGAGGGTGCCGTCGACGCGGATGTTGAGCTGGTTGAGCCGGTATCCGGGGGTGTCGTAGGGGAAGTGGCCGATCAGCCCGGTGCCGCCGCCGGTGCCGTACTGCACGGTGGTGCCTCGGTCGACCGTGATCGCGGGCGGGTCGGGGCGGCTGACCGTCGTGTACGGGTGGTTGCCGCCCTGGGTGCGGACGATCTGCCGCTGCCGGGCCTTCGGCAGGGTGAAGTCGCTGTCCTTGGTGAGGATCAGCGTCCCGCCGCCGCGGACGGTGAGCGTTCCCTCGCCGCGCAGGACGCCGTCGTACGTCGTCGTCCCGGCGGGCACGGTGATCACCGTGTCGCCGGTGAGGGTGACGTCCCGGTTCGCGAGCACGTCGGCGGTGACGTCCCGCGCGGAGGCGGCCACGGCCGGGGGAGCGGTGGCCAGGAGGGCGGCGACGGCCAGGAGGGCGCCGGCGGCCGCGCTTGAGGTGTGGAGGGGGCTGCGCACGGGTCGGAGACGGTACGGGGTCCTCGCCGATAACAGAAATTCGCGGGCCCGCTGGAATCATCCGGGTCTCGCCGCACTCCTCCGGAAAAGGCTTTCTATCAAGTCCCGTCAGACCCGTTGACCTGCTGGTAACACACCCTTACCTTTTCGGCGTTCGTCATTCCACATGTTGTTCGCAGTCCCGAACGGTGGTCGTTCCCGGAGAGGTATCCCATGAGACGTGTGTACGCCACCCTGCTCGCCCTCTGTCTGGCGCTGATCGGCGCCCTCGCCACCGCAGGTCCCGCCCAGGCGGCGGCCGTGACCGTCCCCAACGGAGTCCAGTTCACCGACACTTCCGGCGCCGTCGTGCACGCGCACGGCGGCGGAGTCATCAAGGTTGGCAGCTACTACTACTGGTTCGGTGAGGACCGCAACGCGGACAACACCTTCCGGTACGTGGACGCCTACCGCTCCACCGACCTGAAGAACTGGGAGTTCAGGAACCACGTCCTGACCCAGTCCAGCGCCTCCGAGCTCGGCACCGCCTACATCGAGCGGCCGAAGGTCGTCTACAACGCCTCCACCGGCAAGTTCGTGATGTGGATGCACAAGGAGAACGGCACCGACTACAGCGAGGCCCGCGCGGCCGTCGCCGTCTCCGACACCGTCGACGGGACCTACACCTACCAGGGCAGCTTCCGCCCCCTCGGCTCCTCCATGTCCCGGGACATCACCACCTTCGTCGACACCGACGGAACCGGTTACATGGTCTCCGCCGCGAACGAGAACTACGACCTGCACATCTACAAGCTCACCGCCGACTACACGGCGATCGACAGCCTGGTCGCCAACCCCTGGGCGGGCGGCCACCGCGAGGCGCCGGCCCTGTTCAAGCGGGGCGGCGTCTACTTCATGCTGACTTCGGGCGCGACCGGCTGGAGCGCCAACCAGCAGCAGTACGCCACCGCGACCAGCCTGGCCGGCCCCTGGACGTCGATGGCGAACGTCGGCGACTCCACCGCCTACGGCTCGCAGACCGCGTACGTCCTTCCCGTCCAGGGCACTTCGGGGACGTCGTACCTGTACATGGGCGACCGCTGGGGCAACTCCTTCGGCGGCACCGTCAACGACTCCCGCTATGTGTGGCTGCCGCTGACCTTCCCGACCACGACGACCCTGTCGATGTCCTGGTACCCGGAGGTCACCGTGGACACGGCCGCCGGGACGGTGACCGGCACCGGCGCCACCTACAACACGCTGGTCGCCCGGCACTCCGCCAAGTGCGCCGACGTGACCAGCCAGTCGCTCTGGCAGGGCGCCCAGATCAAGCAGTACACCTGCAACGGCGGCAACAACCAGAAGTACTGGTTCAAGTCCGTCGGCAGCGGCTACTACCAGCTGGTGACCCGCCAGAGCTCGCTGTGCGTGCAGGAGAACGCCAGCACCGTCACCCAGGAGAACTGCGACTCCTCGGCCACCACCCAGCAGTGGTCCGTGACCACCAGCGGCAGCTATGTGAACATCAAGTCCCGGGCGAGCGGCGAATGCCTCGACGTGAACGGCGCGTCCACCGCCGACTCGGCCGCGATCATCACGTACACCTGCAACGGCGGTACGAACCAGCAGTGGACGCAGGGCGCATGACGTGAGGTCAGGCGAGCAGGTCGATCGCGTCGATCGATGTGCCCGCGCTGAGGAAGGACGTCGTGCCCGAGCCGCTCGCCACGTAGATCTTCAGCTGGTTGTAGGCGCTGGTGTCCGTCAGCCAGGCGGACGCCGGCACGCTGTAGGTGAACGTGTAGTTGTTGCCCCGGTAGGAGCCCACGGTCAGCGACCGGGTGCTCGGCTGGGTGGGCGGGGAGGGGACGGCCGACGTCCAGGTGTCGTTGACGACGATCTGCGGACGGCCGTTGGCGTAGGCCGTCGTCACGCCGATGCGCAGGGTGTGCGCGGCGGCGGCCTGGGCGGCGGTCAGCCGGAAGTGGACGATGATGCCGCTGTTGACGTCCTTCCACAGATAGCAGGGGAAGGCGGAGGTCTCGGTGCCGCTGCCGATGACCACATTGCCCGTCCAGGAGGCGGCCCGTACGTCGGAGGGGTGTGCGTACGTCATCAGGTCGGCGTTCTTGAAGCCGCCGGGCGTGCCGTTCCAGTCCCCGATCCGCCAGATCGCGCTCGCGTTGCCCGGGTCGTTGGAGGACGGGATGGCGATCGTGTTCAGCGTGGTCGTCCCGCCGGCGGATACGGTCACCTGTGTACTGTATACAGCCAACTCGCCTTTGTAGACGGTCAGCGTGTACGTCCCCGGCAGCGCTCCGCCGATGGAGAAGTAGCCGTCCGAGGCCCGCGCCGACCCCCAGTACTGGGCGGCCGAGTTGGCGAGCCCGACCGTGTACGGGTACGCCGTGTTCCGCCCGCTGATGCCCACGCCGGCCACCCGGCCCCGGCCGCTCGCGGAGACGTATCCGGAGATCCCGAGGGAGTCCGCCCAGGACGTGGTCAGGGTGCCCGGGTAGAGCGACGAGGAGGGGGCGCCGCCGTCCGTGAAGGCGATGACGTAGGGGCCCTGGAGGCCGAAGCGCTGGGCCTCGGTCTGGTTCTCGCCGTAGTAGAGGATCTCGTACAGACCGCCGCCGTCGGCGCTCTGGTGGCGCAGCAGGGAGCGGTAGAAGGGGCCGCCGGATGCCTTCTCGTGGTTGCTGCGGACGATCCACAGTCCGACGGATCCGGTGGACCATCCGATGTGGTCGTAGTCCAGCACCCGCACCTTCGCGTAGTGCTTCGAGCGGGTCTGGCCGTCGGGCTTCGCGAACACGTCCGAGGCCTCGATGGTGGAGGACGTGTAGGTGTAGGAGTCGGGCTCGTCGTTGAGGAACAGGCCCTTCTTCACCCGGACGATGTAGCGGGTGGCCGAGACCGAGGTGTCGGCCTTGTTGGTCCAGAGGTAGACGTTGTTCTCGCCGCTGCGGGCCGCGTAGTAGTGCTTGAGCGTGCCGTAGGTGACCGAGATCAGGATCGTCGAGCCGGACTGGGCGATCGTCACCGTCGAGGTGCCGAGGCCGGATTCGATGTGCGAGTTCTTGCCGTCGTAGCCCTGGTACTCGGTGCCCCTGTAGACCAGCGAGGTCAGATCCCCGTTGGTCTTGCTGACCTTGAAGACGAGGCTCGCGCCGGTGTCGACCACGTAGTTGGAGCCGTCGTCGCTCCAGCCGAAGCCCGCCGCGGAGGCGGGGGAGGCGAGGGGGCCGGCGAGGGCGGCCGTACCGGCGGCGGCCGCGGCGGAGAGGACGAAGGCGCGGCGTCGGACCGGGTGGCTGTCGGATCCGGACATGGGGGAGCCTCCTTCGGGAGGTGTGGGGTGTGCGGGTGTGGGAGAGAGTGACAGTTGAATCGATTTCGCGAAAGGGCTTTCGCTGTCGGGAGGTTGGCAATCTTGTGAAATCGGTCCAAGGTCTAGAAAGCGCTTGCCAATGGCGGTACGGTCCAGCCGCCAGGACTGCCGCCGTGACGGAGGAGCCCCAGTGAGACGTTTCAACATCGCCGTGCCGACGGCACTGGCCCTGACCGCCGTCCTCACGGCCCTCCCCGCCACCGCGCAGGCGCACGCACACCGCCCCGCGCCCCTCGGCATCGACCACTGCGCGGCCGGCACGTGCCACTTCGACGTCCCGCCCGGCAGCTACGACGTCCGGGTCGTCCTCGGTGGCGACGCCGACTCCAGCACCTCCGTCAGCGGGGAGACCCGGCGGGCGCTGCTCGCCGAGACCGCGGTCCCGGCCGGCGGGCGCGTCGTCCGCAGCTTCACGGTGAACATCCGTACGCCGGAGGGCGAACCGACCGGCGCCGAGGGAACTCCCGGACTGGATCTGGCAGTCGGCGGCACCGCACCCGCCCTCGCGGACATCCGGGTCACGCCCGCCCGGCACCCCCGGCAGATCTTCCTGGTCGGCGACTCCACCGTCTGCGACCAGCCCGGCGACCCCTACACCGGCTGGGGCCAGGAGCTGCCGCAGTATCTGCGCCGGGGCGTCTCGGTCGCCAACTACGCAGACTCCGGCGAGAGTACGGTCACCTACCTGCAGAACCCCCAGCTGTGGGCCACCGTCCAGCCGCTGATCCGCCCCGGCGACCCGGTCCTGATCCAGCTCGCGCACAACGACAAGACGACCGACGAGGTGACGTACCGCGCGAACCTGGAGACACTGGTGGCGGGGGTGCGGGAGAAGGGCGGCAGGCCGGTCCTCGTCACCCCCATCGTGCGCCGCTGGTTCAACGCCGACGGCACACTGAACAACGGAACGGCCCTGCTGGTCAACGGACTCGGCGTCGACCACCCGGCGGTGATCCGCTCGGTCGCCGCCGCACAGGACGTACCGCTGATCGACCTCACCGCCAAGACCAAGGCGCTGGTGGAGTCCCTGGGCGTGGAGGGCTCCAAGGCGCTCTACCTGTACAACGAGAAACGCGACAACACGCACACCTCCGTGCACGGAGCCACGGTCTACGCGGGCCTGGTCCGCGACGAGCTCGTCGCCCAGCACCTGGTGCCCCGGGGCACCGTACGGGTGGAATGAACTCCTGGGGGCGCCCCGACCGGAACCGGGACGCCCCCAGGGCCTGACCCGCCCCGCCCCACCGCGCGCCGAGAGAGAAACCGCCGATGCAGCTGCCGCCGCCCGACCCCGCCCTCAGTCCCCGCACCGGCTACACCCGCGCCCACTGGGAGGCCGCCGCCGACGCGCTGCTGGCCGCGGTGGAGCCGTACGCCACCGAGGACCGGGCCCTCTACCACTTCCCCGGTGACCGGCAGAGCTGGGCGGGCCGTCTCTCCGACGGACTGGAGGGGTACGCCCGCACCCTGCTCCTCGCCGCGTTCCGCCGTGACGAGACGGCACTGGAGCGGTACGCCGACGGACTCGCGGCCGGCGTCTCGGGCGTCTGGCCCCGTATCGAGGACCGCGGCCAGCCGCTCGTCGAGGCCGCGTCCGTCGCCCTCGCGCTGCGGCTGACCCGCCCCCTCCTGTGGGACCGCCTGGACGACGCCGTGCGGCAGCGCGCCGCGGACTGGCTCGGCGACGCGCTGACCGCCGAACCCTGGCCCTGCAACTGGGAGTTGTTCCCCGTCACGGTCGGCGGCTTCCTCCAGGAGATCGGCCACGAGAGCGAGGCGGCCGGCAAGGCGGTCGACCGCGGCCTGGAGCGGATCGAGCACTGGTACGTCGGCGGCGGCTGGTACACGGACGGCGACGGCCGGAAGTACGACTACTACAACGGCTGGGCGATGCACCTGTATCCGGTGCTGCACGCCTGGCTCGCGGACGACAGCCGACTGCTGACGGTATACGGAAGCCGGCTCGAGACCCACCTCGCCGACTACGCCCGGCTGTTCGGCGGCGACGGCGCCCCGATGCACCAGGGCCGCTCCCTCACCTACCGCTTCGCGACCACCGCCCCGCTCTGGCTGGGCGCCCTCACCGGCCACACCCCGCTGCCGCCCGGCGAGACCCGCCGGCTGGCCTCGGGCGCGCTGAAGTACTTCCTGGAGCGGGACGCCGTGGACGAGCGCGGGCTGCTCACCCTCGGCTGGCACGGCCCCGACCCCGCCGTCCTCCAGGGCTACTCGGGCCCCGCCTCCCCCTACTGGGCCAGCAAGGGGTTCCTCGGCCTGCTGCTCCCGCCGGACCACGAGGTGTGGACGGCCACCGAGGAGCCGGGCCCCGCGGAGCGCGAGGACGCGGTGACCCCGGTCGCCGCGCCCAACTGGCTGCTCCAGTCGACGCGTGCGGACGGCGTGGTCCGGCTGCACAACCACGGCAGCGAGGACGTCCGCTACGACCCGTACTACACCCGGCTGGCGTACTCGACGGTGACGGCGCCCTCCCCCTCGTACGACAACAGTGTGATCGTCGGGGAGGACCCGGGGCGTACGGGTATCGAGCCGCTGGGCGCCGGGGACGGCTGGGTGGCCTCGCGGCACACCGCGGGCGGCGGGGCACGGGTGACGAGTGTGCTGCTGGCGCGCGGGGCGACGGAGGTGCGGGCCCATCTGGTGACGGGGGCGGCGCCGGGGACGCCGGTCCGGGTCACGGGATGGCACGCCGGGGACGGGCTGCGGGCGGAACTCGTCCCGGTCCACGGCCTGGAAGCCTCCGCCGAGGGCACCTCCGCCTCCTCCCTCGCAGGTACGACGGGGGACGCCGGCACCCTCTTCGTCGCGCTCGCCCGGCTCACCGCCGAGCCGGAGACCGTCCCCCTGGAGGAGACGGTCTCCGTACGGGCCGAGGGGCCGGACGGGATCCGGGTGCGCTGGAGCGACGGCCCCGAGGTCCGGGTGACCCTGTCGGGGGACGCCGTACGGGTCAGGGCTTGAGGCGGGCGATCCGCAGGGTCGTCGTGGTCGGCGAGGCCCCGGTCAGCGGCTTGGCGTAGGTCGGGGTCACGGCGGCGTACGCCCAGATCAGCGTGGAGTCCTTGAGGACCGCGATGTCACCGCTGATACGGGTGCTCACCACGTTGTCCGCGCTCTGGAACTTTCCGGTCCAGTCGATGAGACGCAGATGGGTACCGGTGAACGTGCCCGTGCAGGTGCCCGAGGCGCACTTGGCGTTCTTCAGCGACTCCCAGGACACCAGGAGGCGGTCCTTGCCGTACGGGGCGACGTGGACGTTGACGTTCTCCGTGCCGGCCGCGCTGGTGAGGTAGACCGCCTTGCCGGGACCGGAGTTGCGGTTCTTCATGAAGGCCACGGCGACCTGGTGGGTGCCGGTCTTCGGCTTGACCGTCCAGCCGCGCCCGCTGGAGTCGTCCGGGTTCTTCTTCGCGGAGGCGGCCCCGCGCGAGGCGAACGCGGTGACGTACCGGCCGGTGGAGGACTTCACCAGATCACCGGTACGGCCCGGGAACGTGCCGCCGCAGTAGCCCGCCCAGCACTGCTCGCGCTGCACGACCGGGGCGACGTCCGGAGCGCCGATCCCCGTGGAGACGAACAGCCCCGAACGCCAGTCGTCGAAGCACAGGGAGGTGAACGCGCCGGTGGTCTCGGCGTGCAGCGCGATGCCCTCGTTGTGGCTGCATCCCCAGCCCCAGCCGCCACCGAGCTTGGCGCCCTTGGCGCTGATGTACTGCAGCTTGTCGCCGTAGTGCCCGTCGGCGAAGCCACCCGCGCCGTGCACGACGAAGTAGGCGCCGTACTTGGTGCCGTTCCAGGTGAGCTGGCCGTCCAGCACCGGAGAGGTGTCGTTCGACGCGGTGCCGGTGAGCTTGGTACGGAAGGTCTGCCTGCCGCCCGTGTACCGGATGATCGCGGCCGCCGTGTCCTTCCACTTGTTGCTGTCGGCGACCCTGGTGAGCAGCGCGAAGCCGTCGTTGTGCGCGACCAGGCCGCCGACCTCCTCGGCTCCCTTGACGACCGTGTCCGCGCCCGAGCGCTTCCCGGCGGCGGTCAGCGGGGTGACATGGATGCCGTCCGCGGCGGGCCAGGCCACCCGCAGCGTGCCGTTCGGGGCCACCGCGGTCGTCGTCCGCGTCCACTCACGCGTGTTGTTGTAACCGGCCGACAGGTAGGGGAACTTGGCGGTGAGGGCCACGGCGGTGGTGGTGGGGGCGAGGTTCGCGGCGGTGGTGGTCGCGGCCCCGGCGGTGGCGTACCACGCGCCGGCGAGCACCCCGGCGGCCGCCAGGGCGCCGATCGCGGGCTTGCGGGCCGCACGGATGCGGCGGTGGCGCGTCGTGCGTCGTGCAGATGTCATGGCCGGTTGTCGCCACCGGGGCGGGAAAGGGTTGCCGGGGCGGAAGAGAATTCCTGCGCCTTCCGCACCGGCGTCCCGGGCGGGCCGGGAGAGGCGTTCGGAGGGGCGTATTCGCGTTGTCGCGGGGCACGCCGTGCACCACAATCCCCGCATGACTTCTGCCATCCGCCATGTGACGATCGACTGCTCCGACGCCTACGCCGTGGCCGTTTTCTGGTCCGAGGTGCTCGGCCTGCCCGTTCACGAGGACTGCAAGCCCGGCGACGAGGAGGCGTTGATCGAGGGAGCGGGCCTGCTCTTCGTCACCGTGCCGGAGACCAAGACGATCAAGAACCGTGTCCACTTCGACCTCGAGCCGCAGGACCGCACCCGGGAGGAGGAGGTCGAGCGGCTGCTCGCCCTCGGCGCCACGCTGGTCTCCGACATGCGCAGGCCCGACGGCACCGGGTGGGCCCTCCTCGCAGACCCGGAGGGCAACGAGTTCTGTGTGGAGCGCAGCGCGGCGGAGCGGGCGGCCACCGCAGCGGGCTGACCGGCGGCCACGGTTCGGCCCGGGCCGTGGCCGCCGGTCAGCCCGACGGGGCGTCGGCGACCCGTGAGGCCAGGCTCGTCGTACCGATCGCCGGGAAGCCCGGTCCGGCCAGGCCAGCGCGGAGGCGTGGTCCCAGGCGTTGGGCAGCGGCAGCGGCAGCGGCAGCGGCAGCGGCAGCGGGAGCGGGGTGTCGGCGGGGTGGAGTGCGGCGACGCCGACCGCTCCCACGGCGGCGCGCCGACGCGCGAACTCCCTGACCCCGTCCGGGCCTTCGCCGATGCCGCCCTCCGCGTCCACGGAGTGGAGGAACGGCTGCGGGCCGAGGACGAGGGCGAGGCGGAGGGTCTCGTCCGGGCGCGGCCCGCTTGACGGCGGCGATCTTCGCGGCGTGCCGGTCGACGGGCCCGAACCCGTCCTCCGGACTCTCTTCGTCAACGCCCGTACGGACACCCACGGTTCGGGTCGGCAGAAGGACGAAGGCGAGCAGGGGCGCGACACCCCCTCCCGCCTCGACACCTACCAACAGGCGGGCGCCGACGGCGTGTTCGTCCCCGGTCTGACCCGATCCGGCACGGATCGCCGCTCTCGTCGCCCGCCTGGACAGCTTTTCGCAACCTCCCCTTCGCACCCGCCGGCCCGACCGTCCCGCACCCCGCCGGACTCGGGGTGCGCCGGCTCGGCCTGGGCTCGCCGCTGTTGCACCCCGGACCCGCCGGCCTGAGTCCACGAGGGGTCAGGCCTCCCCGGAGGCCTCCCTGGGCCAGTGCGTCAGGGCCGTGTGCAGCGCGTCGATCGCCTTCTCCCACGACCGCTGTACGTCCCGGGGCGCGCCGAACGATCCACCGGCCTCCAGGGCGCAGTAGCCGTGGAAGGTGCTGCGCAGCAGGCGGATGGCGTCGGTGAGGTCGGGTTCGGCGAGGCCGTAGGCGCGGAGCATGCCGTGGGTGATCTCGGCGGTGCGGCGCATCGCGGCGGAGTCGACGGCGATGTCCTGGTCGATACGGATCTGCGCGGCCGCGTACCGCCCGGGGTGCTGGAGTGCGTACTCCCGGTAGGCCCCGGCGAACGCGGCGAGCGCGTCCTTGCCGGCGAGCCCCGCGACGGCCGGCGCGATCCGGTCGATCATCTCGCCGCCGACGAACAGCGCGAGCCGGGTCCGCAGGTCCTTGAGGTTCTTGACGTGGGAGTACAGGCTCGCGTCCTTGACGCCGAAGCGCCGGGCCAGTGCCGAGATGGTGACACCGTCGGAGCCGGCCTCGTCGGCCAGTTCGGCGGCGGCCGCGACCAGTCGGTCGGCGGTGAGGCCGGCTCGGGGCATGGGGACCGCCTTGGGTGCTCGGGCCTGGACAGAGTTCGGGAGAGATCCTAGAGGGGGCGGGCCGCTCCCTCCCGGAGGCCGCCGACACCCTGCCCAACCACCTTTTTCCATGGGCGAGTTGACTCTCGGGCAGCGTGAGACGACACTCTCACGTCATGGATTCGGGTAACCGTCTGGGCGATGCCGAACTCACCGATCCCAAGGCCATGCGGGCGCTCGCGCACCCGGTGCGGCTGGCCGTCCTGGAACGGCTCCAGCGGCACGGGCCCGCCACGGCCACCCAGCTCTCCCCGCACGTCGGCGCGACCCCCTCCGTGACCAGCTGGCATCTGCGCCACCTCGCCGGCTTCGGACTGGTCCGCGACGCCGAGGCCGGGACGGACCGGCGCGAGCGGCGCTGGGAGTCGGTGGGCCGGGGCTTCCGGTTCCGGGCGCCGCAGGACGAGGAGGGGCGCTCGGCCGCGCGGGTCCTGGCCGCGGAGATGTTCGCGCGGACCGCCGGACTGCCGGTGCGCTGGCTCGCCGAGACCGAACCGGACCTGGAGCCGGAGTGGGCGGCCCGGGCCGGCGGGCTGAACAGCCGGATCGTCGTCACCGCCGAGGAACTGGCCGGGCTCCAGGAGGCCGTCGAGGAACTCCTCGCTCCGTACGTCGCCCGCAAGGGCGAGCGGTGGCCGCCCGGCAGCCGCGGCGTCCGCGTCATCACGTACACACTTCCCGAGGGCGCCGCGGAGTGAAGGCGGGCCCGGGCTCGTTGTGGCGCGACCGCCGGTTCCTGCGCTTCTGGGCCGGGCAGACCGTCTCCCAGTGCGGCGACCGGGTCTCCGATCTCGCGCTGCCGCTGGTCGCGGTGGGCACGCTGCACGCCTCCGCCGCCGAGGTGGCGTGGCTGACGGCGCTCGTCTGGGTGCCGAATCTCCTCGGGTTGTTCCTGGGCGCCTGGGTCGACCGGCGACCCGGCAAACGCCGGCTCATGATCGGCACCGATCTGGTGCGCGCCGCCCTGCTGCTCACCCTGCCGGTCGCGGCGCTCCTGGACGCGCTCACCCTGGGCCAGCTCTACGCGGTGGCGGCGCTGAGCGGGGCTGCGGCGGTGGTGTTCGGGTCGGCGTACCAGAGCTTCTTCGCCCACCTCGTGCCGCAGACGTCGTACCTCGACGCCAACAGCAAGCTCGCCGCGAGCCGTTCGGTGTCCTTCGTGGCCGGTCCGGCCCTGGGCGGCGGTCTCGTCCAGCTGCTGACCGCGCCTCTCGCCGTCGCGGCCGACAGCCTGTCCTTCCTGGCGTCGGCGCTGCTGCTGCGGCCGGTCCGCGTCGACGAACCGGCGCCCGCCGACCCCGACGGGCCGTCCCTGCCACGGCTCGCCCGGGAGGGGCTTGACTTCGTCCTGCGTCAGCCCGTGCTGCGGGCGAGCCTCGGCTGCTCGGCGACCGTCAACTTCTTCACCTTCCTGACCGGCACCGGTCTGCTGGTGCTGTTCGCCGACCGCGAGCTCGGGCTGTCCCCGGCGGCGACCGGGCTGGCGTTCGGGGCGGGGGCGCTCGGGGCGCTCCTCGGCGCGGTGACCGCGCCCGCGCTGTCCCGGCGGATCGGCCTCGGCCGCAGCATCGCGGTGGGCGCCGTCCTGTTCCCGGCGCCCCTCGCACTGCTCTGGGCCGCCCAGGGGCCGCTCCTCGCCCGGGCCGCGGTGCTGGCGGCCGCCTGGTTCCTCTCCTGCTTCGGCGTCATGATCTTCGACGTCAACCTCAACTCGCTGGACACGGCGGTGACTCCGGACGGGCTCAGGGGCCGGGTGATCGGCGCGTACAGCACGGTCAACTACGGGGTACGGCCCCTGGGCGCCCTGGCCGGCGGCGGACTCGCCACCGCCGTGGGCCTGCGGGCGGCCTTCACCGTGGCCGCCGTGGGCGGCGCGCTGTCGGTGCTGTGGCTGCTGCGCTCACCGATCCCGGCCATCCGCGACCTGGACGACATCCCGCCGCCCGAGCGGCCGGCCGGCGCCACGGTGCCCGAGCCCGCGCCCGTCACGCGTTCGGGCCCTGATGGTGCGCGGCGGCACGCGCCACCGGCCGGTCCGCGGTCACCGAGGTGAACTCCCGGTCCAGGACGGTGGGGTACGACGCGTCGGAGCCCAGCCCGTCGGCGTATCCGCGCAGGGTGGTGGCGGCCGGGGCCTCGCTCCTCCGGGCGGGGGAGTGGCGATGGGGGTGCTTCCCCTCCGGGGCGCCGCCGACGGCCGTAAGGTTGCCGGGGAACGCGGCAGGGGGAGAGGGACGGGTGGCGTACCGGGCGCGCAGCGGCCGCAAGCGGTGGACCGCCCCCGACGGTCGCGAGCAACCCCTGTGGCGGCAGCGGGACTTCGGGGTCTTCTGGGCCGCGCAGACCCTGTCCTTCCTCGGTGACTCCTTCGCACTGGTCGCCCTGCCCCTGCTCGTCCTCCAGGCCACCGGCTCGCTCGCCCGGATGGGCCTGCTCACGGCGGTCGGCGGCGCCGCCTCGGTCGTCGCGGCCGTGTTCGCGGGGGCGGTGGTGGACCGGGTCGACCGGCGGCGTCTCCTCATCGGCTGCGACCTGGTGCGGATGGTGCTCTACGGGCTGATCCCGCTGGTGTGGCTCGCGGGACCGCGCGTCTGGCTGCTGTACACCGTGCTGCCCCTGTGCGAGGCCGTGGGCATGCTGTTCGCGGTCGGCTATGTCACCGTGGTCCGCGGCCTGGTCGGCACCGCGCAGCTCACCGAGGCCAACGGCCGCCTCAACGCGACCGCCGCCACGGCCGGCGTCCTCGGCCCGCTGTGCGCCGGCGTCCTCGCGGGCTGGGCGGGACCGGCCGCCGCGATCGGTGTCGACGCGGCCAGCTTCGGTGTCTCGGCCGCCTGCCTGGCCCTCGTACGCATCCGGCGGCGGCCGGCGGACGAGGAGCCGGCCGAACGGGCCGGGCTGTGGCGGGACCTGCGGACCGGGGTGGCGTTCCTGTACGGCCATCGGGTGCTGCGTGCGCTGACCGCCCTCCTCTTCGTCTTCAGCTTCCTCACCCTCGGTCTCAACGACCTTCTCGTCTACCACCTCAAGCACGACCTCGGCCACGACGACGGCACCGTCGGCACCGTCATGGCGGTCGGCGCGCTCGGTACCGTCGCCGGGTCCCTGCTGGTGGCCCGGGTCCGCCGCGGACTGGGCTTCGGCCCGACCTGGACGGCGGCGGTCGCCGTGGGCGGGGCCGCCGTCGCGGGCCTGGGGCGGGCCCAGGACGTGCCCGTCGTCGGCGCCCTCGCCGCCGTCTTCCTGGCCTGCGTCGCCGTCGCCGGCACCTGCTCGATGTCACTGCGCCAGGAGGTCACCCCCGAACCCCTGCTGGGCCGGGTCACCTCCGCGTTCTGGACCCTCCAGTACGCGGCGGCCCCCGGCGGCGCGGCCGTCCTGACCTGGACCGCGGAACATTACGGCACGGCCCCCGTGGCCCTGGCGGCGGGCGCGGCCTGCGTCCTGCTCGCCGGGATCGCCCTGCTGACGCCGGTGCGGGGGGCCGGGCGGCGGTGACCGCGGTGATCGGTCACCACCGCCGGGGCCGTTCACCCCGTCCGCGCCGAGGCGTTCGCGGGCCTGGCCGAGGCCGGCCCGCTCGACCTGCGCGGCGACGCCCCCGCCGCCACGCACTTCGTGCCGTGAGGCCTCGCGTCAGCCGTTCACCCCGGTGTACTTCCCCAGGCTCCACCGCCACAGCAGCCGTGAGCCCAGATACGCCAGGACGCCCAGCAGGGGGGATGCCGCGGCCAGCCAGTAGGGGATGCCCGTGTCGTGGCCGTGGCCGGTGAGGACGGCGGCCGGGAAGTAGGCGACGAACGCGAGCGGAAGGCCGTAGGTCAGCAGGCCGCCGACCGCCCGGGGCAGTACGTTCAGCGGGTAGCTGCCGAAGGTGCCGAGGAGTTCCTCCAGCCAGCCGCTCCAGTAGTCGGCGGCCGGGAAACGCAGCGCGGCGCAGGCCACCGCCGTGAACAGCGCCGCCTCCAGCAGCATGCCGCCCACGACCGCGGCGACCAGGTACGAGATCCGGCCCGCCGTCCAGTCCAGCTGACTGCGGCCGAGCGCGCCCGCCATCAGCCCCGTGGCCACGGTCAGGTCGCCGATGGCGTTGGTCGGGAAGTAGGCGAGCTGGACCTGCCGGTGCACCGGCATGGGGCGCAGCAGATAGACGTCGATCTTCCCTTCCTGGATCTGCCGGCCGATGAAGTGCACCCGCCCCAGCAGCAGCACCATCAGACCGTGCGCGAGCATCCGGATCGCCGGGATCAGCAGCACCTCCGAACTGTCCCAGCCGCCCATCCCGGTGAACCGGGACAGCAGCACGGTCGCGAACACGATCACCGACACCTGCCAGATCGCGCCGATCGCGATGTTCAGCAGGAACTCGGTGCGGTACTCCATCGAGGAACGGATGTTGAGCAGCGTGATGCGCCACACGATGCGCAGGGCCTTCAGCGACATCTCAGCCTCCCTGCGAGATCACACGTCGCGCGGCCTGCCGCCACACCCACCGGGTGAACAGCGCCAGCACGACCACCCAGCCGGCCTGCACGGCCAACTGGGCCGCGGCATCGGCCAGTCCGATCCGGCCGATGTAGATCGACAGCGGCACGCTCAGCGTCGCCTGGAACGGCAGGAAGCCGCTCAGCCGGATGAACCAGTCCGGGAAGAACCACAGCGGCGCGTACACCCCGGACAGCAGGTTCTGCGCGAAGATCAGGATCAGCATGGCGGAGTTGTTGCGGATGGTGAAGAAGCACAGCTGGTCCAGGATCAGCATCACGTAGTACAGCACCAGCTGGCCCAGCAGCAGACTGACCGCGAACACCCCCGCCACGGCAGCCGATTCGGGCGGGTCGACCACCCCGGCCGCCAGACACACCGTGTATCCGGCCAGCGCCCACGCGAAGCCGTACAGCTGCTCGCCGAAGGCGCGCAGGGCGTAGTAGCGCTGCGGCGGCAGCGGGCGCAGATACCAGTAGACGATGGTGCCGTAGTGCATGTGCTGGATCACGCTGTCCCGGCCGGTGTACTGGTCCAACTGGCGGATACGGGAAGCGAGTACGGCCAGGACGGCGTAGGTGACCGCCTGCCCCTCGTCGAGTCCGGCGGTGCTGCCGGTGCGGGAGTACAGGCCGTGCCACAGGGAGGCCACCAGCACCACCTGCACGGTCAGCCGGAGCAGGACGGCCGTCATCCGGGGCGGGGCGTGCAGCTCCCCCAGCGGGGTGACACGGGCGGCCCGCCAGGCGGGCACGGTCGCCATCACACCGCCTCCGCTTGGATGTAGGCGGCCCGCATCACGTCCTCCAGATCGGCCTCGTCCAGAGCGATGTCCGTCACCTCGTACCGCTCGATGACCGACTTCAGCGCCTGGTGCACGGTCGGTGCGGCGGACCCGTCCGGACCGAACACCACCCGCGCCCCCTCACGCCGGACCACCGCGATCCCCGGCAGCGCCACGACCTCGGTGTGCGGGTCGGTGAGGGTGGCCCGCACCTGCCAGGTGGAGCCGAACTTGCGGCGGATCTCGTCGAGGGTGCCGTCCAGCACGAGCCGGCCGTGGTTGACCAGCACCACCCGCTCGGCGAGCCGCTCGACCTCCGTCATGTCGTGCGTGGTCAACAGGACGGTGCGGCCCCGCTGTTCGACCTGGTACCGCAGGAACTCGCGGACCTGCTCCTTGACCACCACGTCCATACCGATGGTCGGTTCGTCGAGGAACACGACGGGCGGGTCGTGCAGCAGTGCCGCCGCCAGGTCGCAGCGCACCCGCTGACCGAGGGAGAGGTGCCGGACCCGGGTGTCCCAGAAGGAGGACAGCGCGAGGAGGTCGTCGAACTCCGCGAGCCGGGCGCTGTGCTCGGCCTTCGGCACCTCGTAGATGTCCCGGAGGATGGTGAAGGACTCGCGCACCGGCAGGTCCCACCACAGCTGGGTGCGCTGTCCGAACACCGCCCCGATGTTGCGGGCGTTGCGCTCCCGGTCCTGGTACGGCACCACCCCCGCGACCCGGGCCTCGCCGGAGCTGGGGGTGAGGATGCCGGTGAGCATCTTGATGGTGGTCGACTTGCCGGCGCCGTTCGGGCCGAGCAGGGCGAGGAGTTCGCCCGAGTCCACGTCGAAGGTGATGTCGCTGACCGCGTGTTTGGCCACCCGTTCCGGGGCGACCAGGGACCGCAGGGCTCCGGCGAAGCCGGGGCGGCGGACGGTGGTGTGGAAGGTGCGGGACAGACCGCGCACCTGGATGGCGCCGCTCACTCAGTCAACCTCCAGTGGAGCGCGGCCGGCCGACGGAGGCCGGCACGGCCGCGGGAGAGGTCCTTACATTCTCGGAATGTCGATCAAATGGTCAATCGGTTAATCGACCACAGAGCGGTCATCCGGTGGCCGTGAACACGAACGAGAACTCGGCCGGCGCCGCGTTCAGGAAGTACTGCGGCAGCGGCCCGGGTCCGCACGACTGGGAGCCGAGGCCGTGCTGGCCGTGGTCGAGGTTGACCCAGACCGTGTCGCCCGGCGCGAGATCGGTGCGGTGCCGGGCGGCGTCGAGCTGTTCGCTCGTCCAGCGGCGGGCGGTGAACCAGAACTCCGGGTCGCCCTCGATGCGCAGTCCGCCGAGCTCCGCCCAGCGGACGTCGGCGCGGGCGCCGTTCTCCTGCGGACGGACGTACGGAGTCTGCAGACGATCCACCGTCGACTGCCAACGGCCCACCGCCGACGCCGTCCTGCTGTCCGGATACGCCTCGCCGGCACCGCCGCCGAACCAGGTCACCGCGTCGGCCTCGGCCAGCCCGAAGCGGACGCCGAGCCGGGGCAGGGGCACGGTCCAGTCGCCCTCGGGGGTGACGGAGACGGTCAGCTGTATGCGATCGCCGTCCGACCGCCAGGTGTATACCGTCGACAGTCCCACCTCGCGAGCCGCCGGCGCCACCCGCGTCCGTACCGTCAGCGCGTCGTCGCCGAGTTCCACCGCGTCCAGGCGGTGCCGCATCCGGTGCAGACCCAGCTCGCGCCAGAGCGTGCTGTGACGGACGTGGGACTTCCAGTCCGTGCCGTCGTCGTTGTCGGTGGTCGCCCGCCAGACGTCCAGGCGCAGACCGGTCACCGCCACCGGGCCGATGGAGCGCAGGGCGCCCGTGCGGGCGTCGAAGGCGGCCGGACCCAGGGAGATCAGTCCTCCCTCCGCCACCGGACCCACGGCCGCGGCCACGGACGGCGCGACCCGGGCCGTGACGGGCAGCCGGCCCCAGGCCACCACATGGCCGGCGGACGCCCAGGGGCCGTCCTCGGCGAGTACGGCCCGGACCGTCCAGCCGGTCTCCGCGCCGGCCGGGAGGTCCGGCGGGGGCTGCGGCAGCTTCACCTCCGCCGACTCGCCCGCCGCGAGCGCGGGCACCGGCAGGCCCCCCGACGCCACGGTCTCGCCGTCGGCCTCGAACGACCAGGTGAAGGCCAGCGCCGACAGGTCGGCGAAGTCCTGCTTGTTGGTGACGCGGACCGTACCGTCGCCGCAGCCCTCGACGCCGACCGGCTCGATCACCTTCTTGAACTCGGTGAGGCCGGGGGAGGGGGTGCGGTCGGGCAGGAGGAGGCCGTCGCAGACGAAGTTCCCGTCGTGCAGTTCCTCGCCGAAGTCGCCGCCGTAGGCGTAGCCGAGCGTGGGGTGCTCGATGCCGTGGTCGATCCACTCCCAGACGAAGCCGCCCTGGACGCGGTCGTGCGCCTCGAAGATCCGCTGGTAGTCGGCGAGCCCGCCCGGACCGTTGCCCATGGCGTGGGCGTACTCGCACAGGAGGAAGGGCAGTCCGCGCCGCTTGCCGGTACCGCCGTCGAGGTCCCGGCCGATCCGGTCGACCTCCTCGTGGGAGGCGTACATCCGGGAGTACATGTCGGTGTCGCGGCAGCTCCAGTCGCCCTCGTAGTGGACGAGGCGGGAGGTGTCGCGGGCGTGGATCCACTCGGCCATCGCGGTCAGACCGCGCCCGGTGCCGGCCTCGTTGCCCAGGGACCAGATCACCACCGACGGGTGGTTCTTGTCGCGTTCGACCATGCGGGCGGCGCGGTCCAGGAGGGCCGGGGTCCAGCGGTCGTCGTCGACGGGGTTGTCCCGCCAGTCCTGCTCGACGAAACCGTGGGTCTCCAGGTCGCACTCGTCGATCACCCACAGCCCGTACTCGTCGCACAGGCCCAGGAAGGCGGGGTGGGGCGGGTAGTGGGAGGTGCGCACGGCGTTGACGTTGTGCCGCTTCATCAGCAGCACGTCCTCGCGCATGGTCTCCAGGTCCAGGGCGCGGCCCCGCCGCGGGTGCCACTCGTGCCGGTTGACGCCCTTGAAGAGGACCGGCTCGCCGTTGACCTTGATCAGTCCGTCGGCCAGCTCCACCGTCCGGAAACCGATCCGCAGCGGCACCCGCTCGCCCTCGGTCGCAAGGACGCCGTCGTACAGCCGGGGGGTCTCCGCCGTCCACGGCTCGACGGGGACGGCGACCGGCTCCCCGGTCGCGACATCGATGTCGAGAGCGGGCACGGTCACCCGCCCGTCGACGTCGGAGTCGACGCGCAGGGTGCCCTCGCCCGTGACATGGTCGTACGAGGCGTGCACGAAGAAGTCGCGCACGGCGCCCGCCGGCCGGTGCAGCAGGGTCACGTCGCGGAAGATGCCCGGGAGCCACCACTGGTCCTGGTCCTCGAGGTAGGAGCCCGCCGACCACTGGTGGACCCGCACCGCCAGCACATTGCCCACCGTCTTCAGCAGATGGCCGACCGTGAACTCGTGCGCCAGCCGGGACCCCTTGAACTCGCCGAGTTCGGTCCCGTTCAGCCACACCCGGGCGCAGGACTCGACCCCGTCGAACCGCAGGACCGCGCCGCCGTCCGACAGCTGGGGCCAGTCCGCCGGCAGGTCGAAGACCCGCAGATGGTCGCCGGTCGGGTTCTCGGTCGGCACCCGGGGCGGGTCGACCGGGAACGGATAGAGATGGTTGGTGTAGATCGGCGAACCGAAGGCGCCCTCGCCCTGAAGGACCCAGTGGCCGGGGACCGTGACCTCGGCCCAGTCCCCGGCGTCGTATCCGTCCGCGGCGAACGAGTCGTCCTCGGCGTCCGCCGTCTGCGACAGACGGAAGCGCCAACTCCCGTTCAGAGAGAGGCACTTGGCGTCCGAGGAGGCGTACCAGGCGCGGGGCGCGAGCGCCCCTTCGCCTGGTGAGACGTCCTCGACGTAGTCGACGGCCGCCGTCCTGTCGGTGCTGCTGGTGGTGCTGGTGGTGCCGGTGGTGCGGAAGGACATCGGTCTCCTAGGTCAGCCCTTGATGCCGGTCTGGGCGATCCCCTGCACCAGCCAGCGCTGGAGGAAGAGGAACACGAGCAACAGGGGCAGGATGGAAATGGCGGTGGCCATGAAGATCAGGTGGTAGTTGACCGTCTGGTTCGTCATGTACGACGACAGCGCGACCTGCACCGTCCAGGCACTCGGGTCCTGGCCGATGACCAGCGGCCACAGGAAGGCGTTCCATCCGTTGATGAAGGTGATCGTGGCGATCGCGGCGAAGAAGTTCAGCGAGTTCGGTACGACGACGCGCCAGTACGCGCCCCAGTAGCCGAGCCCGTCCACCCGCGCCGCCTCCTCCAGCTCCTTGGGGAACCCCAGGAAGTACTGCCGGAAGAGGAAGCAGGTGAAACCACTGAAGAGGCCCGGGATGATGAGACCTCGGTAACTGTCCACCCAGCCGAGGGACGACACCAGCACGAAACTCGGCACGAAGGTCACGGCCGTCGGCACCATCAGGGTGACCAGCACGGCGTAGAAGACCTTGTTGGCGTGCTTGTACGGGATGCGGGCGAGGCCGTAGCCGGCGAGCGAGCACACCAGCAGGATGCCCGAGGTGTGCAGGACGGCCACGACCACGGAGTTCCACATGGCGTGCGCGAAGTCCACCGTGACGTCGTCGAACGGCTCGGTGATGTTGCCCCACTGGATGTCGGTGGGGAACCACTTCCAGTTCTCGCCCGTGATCTCCTGGTCCGTCATCAGCGCGTTGCGGACGATCAGGTAGAAGGGGATCAGGAAGAGCAGCCCGGCGATGCCGGTCGCGACGTACAGGCCGGTGTTGCCGATGACCCCGCCGCGCCTGGACCTGGCCGGCGTGGTGGCCTTCTTGATGTCGGGTGCTGTGGTGGTCACTTGGACTCCTCACCCCTTCCGAAGCCCATGATCTTTCCTTGCAGCAGCGTGACGACGCAGATGAGCAGGGTCAGGACGAGCGCGCCCGCGCTGCCCGCGCCGTAGTTCTGGTTCTCGCCCAGCGCCATCTTGTACAGCTCGACCAGCGGCGGCTGGCCCCAGGTGGTCTTGGAGAGCAGGTTGAAGAACTCGTCGAAGGCCTGGTAGGCGGCGATGAGCAGCAGCAGGATCACCGCGGTCGAGGTGGCCCGCAGCTGGGGCAGCGTGATGTACCGGAAGGTCTGCCAGCCCGGCTTGGCGCCGTCGATGGCGGCGGCCTCGTACAGCTCCTGCGGGATGTTCTGCAGCGCCGCGAGGAACAGGATCATGTAGAAGCCGGACTGGAGCCACAGCCGGACGGTCACGATGACCAGCCAGTACCAGGGCGGATCGGGGTTGGCGAGCCAGGCGATGTTCTCGACGCCGAACCAGTCGAGGACGGTGTTGGCCAGGCCGAAGCGGACGCCGTTGAAGATGGACATCTTCCAGATCAGCGCGGCGGCGACATAACTGCACGCGGTCGGCAGGAAGAACACCGACCGGAAGAACGCCCGCATGAACCGCAGCCGGTTGACCAGCAGCGCCAGACCCAGCGAGAGGGCCCAGGTGGCGGGCACGATGAACGCGGCGAACACGGTGAAGGTGACCAGGGAGTTACGGAAGTCCGTGTCGGTCAGGATCTGCCTGTAGTTGGCGAAACCGACGAACTCGCTCGGTGTGACCGTGAAGCGTGCCTCGAAGAAGCTGAGGTACATGCTCCAGACGATCGGCACGAAGACGAAGATCACCAGGCCGATCAGGAACGGCCCGGTGAAGAGCCAGAAGTTGAAGGTGCTGCTCGCCCGCAGGCTCCGCCGCGGCCGGGTCCTGGGGACCTCGGCCGGGGCGGGCTGGGCGACCTTGCGCGTGGCGGCGGTCGACATGTCGTGATCCGTTCGGCGGCTTAACCGAACAGCTTCTTGAGCTCGGCGTCGACCTTCTTCTCGGCGGCGGCGAGCTGGGCCTTCGGGTCGCCGTCCTTACGGACGGAGTTGGCCATCACGTCGTTGATCGAGGAGATCATGGCCTGGGTCCAGCCGATGTTGTCGAAGTGGCCGAACTCGTTGAAGAGCTTCACGCCCTCGGCCGGGAGGCCGGACTTCAGCTTGGTCGCGGACTGGGCGATCGAGGTGCGCGGCGGGATGTGGAAGCCGTAGGAGGTGGCGAAGTCCTCCTGGTACTGCTTCTGCTCGATCCACAGCCACTTGACGTACTCCTTGGCGGCCTCGACGTTGTCGCCCTTGGCGTTGACGAACATCGACCAACCGCCGTTGGTGACCGACTGCTTGCCGGCGGAACCGACCTTCGGGAAGGGGAAGATGCCGATGTCGTCGCCGAGCGCCTGCTGCATGGCCGGCATGGCCCACATGCCGCACCACTGGATCGCGGTCAGGCCCTGGGTGAAGGCCGACGGGTCCCACCAGTCGGCGGGGGCGTCGAGGAGCAGGTTGCCGCTGGTGAACAGGGAACGCAGCTGCTTGAGCCCCTCCGCGACCGCGTCGGTGTTGAAGGCGACCTTGTTGTCCTCGGTGAGGGTGTCGGCGCCGGCCGACCAGATCAGCGGGCTCTGCACCGGGGTGATGTCGTTGCCGAGGAAGGCGCCCTTGACCTTGCTGGTCTTGAGCTTGGCGGCGGCCTCGATCAGCTCCTCCAGGGTCTGCGGCACCTCGATCTTCGCCTTCTCGAACAGCGAGGGCCGGTAGAAGAAGAACTGCGGGTCGTCGATCATCCGGACGCCGTAGATCTTCCCGTCGACCGTGTGCGACTTGATGTCGGCCGGGTTGAAGTCGTCCTTGACCGGCTCGATGATGTCGGTCAGATCCGCCACCTGACCGCTCTTGACGAGCTGGATCTGCGGGTGGAACTCGAACACGTCCGGCGCGTTCTTGGTGAGCAGGGCGGCGAACAGCTTCTGCTCGAACTGGGAGCCGGTGATCCACTGGGTGGTGACGTCGGCGCCCTTGTAGGCCTTCGCGTACCGCTTGACGGCCTGCTCGACGCCCGCCTCGCCGTACGCGTGGAAGTACTGCACGAGGTTCTTGCCCGAGCCGCTGCTCCCGCCGCGGCCGTTGTTGCCGCCGCACGCGGCCAGGGTGCCGGCCGCGGCCATACCCGCTGCGGCCCGGAACAGGGAACGGCGGGACCAGTTGCTGTTGCTCATTGCCGACATGCTGACGTCCTTGTCTCGAAGTACGGCTACGGCTCGGTGGATCTGCGTCAGGTGGCTCAATTCCTGTCGCGGAGCGGGACGTTAACCTTCGGCTAAGGCTTCGGCAAGGGGTTGGACGAAGTCTGTTCGAAGCGTTGTGATCGGTTCGGGATGACGAACGGGCCCTCTCCCGGGCACGCCGGAGGAAGGGGTGTAGGGCGCCCGTGAACGGGTAACGCGGGCGCGGGGAAGGGGGGTGAGGGCCGCCGGTGTCAGGGTCCGGCGGCCCTCGGCTCACGAGGCGGGCGCGGTGCGGCTCCTGGCCGGGGTGGCGCGCTTGGTGCTCCGCTGCCCGACGCGCTGGAGCGCCCCTTCGAGCGCGAACGTCGCGGCTCCCAGGCAGACGGGGTCGGTGGGGATCGCGGAGAGGACGATCCGGCTGGCGGCCAGCGGCCGTTTCAGCGCGTGCCGGGCGACGGCCTCGCGCACCTCCTCCAGCAGGGGTTCGCCGAGCCGGGCCGCGACCCAGCTGCTCAGCACCACCACCTCGGGATTGAGTACGTTGACCAGGACGGCGACGGCGGCGCCCAGATAACGGGCCGTGTCCCGTACGACCTTGACGGCCACCTGCTCCCCCGCGGCGACCCCGGCCGCCAGCGCGTCGATGGTGGCGGTCTGGTCCCCCGGGTGCAACAACGGGCTCTGCGGGCTGAGTTCGCGCAGATTCTGCATGATCCCGAGTGCGCCGACATACGTCTCCACACAGCCGTGATTGCCGCAGCGGCACAGCCGGCCGTCGAGCACGAGCGTGGTGTGCCCCCACTCGCCCGCGCTGTTGCTGACGCCCCGGTGCAGCCCGCCGCCCAGGACGAGACCGGCGCCCACACCCGTGCCGAGGTTCACCACGACCGCGTCGCCGTGGCCGCGCGCCGCCCCGAACCACAGCTCGGCGACCGCGCTGGCCCGCAGCGGATTGTCCAGGTACAGGGGATACGCGATGTGTTCGGAGAGCAGATCGAGCAACGGCACGTCGTGCCAGTCCCAGTTGGGCGCGTACTCGGCGATACCGGTGTCCCGGTCCACCTGCCCCGGCACGCTCACCCCGACCCCGAGCACCCGTGCCGCCTCCACCCCGGCCTGCGCGACCACCGAGCCGACGGCCGCCGTGACATGCCCGACCACCTGCTCCGGGCGGCTCTCGCCGGGGCGCATGTTCTCCTCGGCGCGGGCCAGCACGTTCAGCGCCAGGTCGAACAGCTCGACATGGACGTACGTCTCCGCGATGTCGACGCCGATCAACGCGCCCCCCGACGCGTTGACGGCCACGAGACCCCGGGGGCGGCCACCCGCCGAGTCCTCGAACCCGACCTCCGTGATCATGCGGAGGTCGAGCAGCTCGCCGACGAGCGTGGCGACCGTGGCCAGGGACAGTCCGGTCGCGGCCGCCAGCTCCTGCCGGGAGGTGGGCGAGGAGGCGATGATCTGGCGCAGCACCTCGTAGCGGTTCGCGGTGCGGATGTCCCGTGATGTGCCGCGCTTCATCGAGCTCCCTTCGCCGCCCCGGCACCGAGGCCGGTAGCGGCGACGGCACCGGCGCGGCGACAGGCTATGGCGTGCCACGACGTTCGACAAGGGGTTAGGAAAGGGGCTTTATAAAGTCCGCCGCGCCCCGGTGCGCGGGTGGCGCGTTCAGGTCCCCAGGACGTCCCGCACGAAGGCGTTGGTGAACTTCCCGGCGGGGTCCAGCTCGCGTACCAGCGCCGCGAACTCCTCGATCCGGGGATAGCGCGCGCGCAGGGCGGGGGCCGGGATCTCGAACACCTTTCCCCAGTGCGGCCGCGGGGAGAACGGTTCCAGCGCGGCCTCCACCTCCCGTACGGCCGGCAGGACGGCCGGCGTGTCGGCGATCCAGGTGAAGTGCACGGCGACCGTGTCCCGGCCGTACGCCGGGCTGAGCCACTGGTCGTCGGCGGCCACCGTCCGCACCTCGCAGATCTGCAGGACACGGGCGACCGTCTTCCGGATCCCGTCGATCGCATACAGTATCCCGTCGGCCGCCGACCGCGGCAGCAGATACTCGCTCTGCAACTCCTCCCCGCTGCTCGGCGTGAACTCCGCCCGGAAGTGCGGCAGCCGCTCGTGCCACGGCCCCGGCACCCCGAGCTGCTCGGTGCAGTTGACCGCCGGCATCCCCGGCACCGGGTGCAGTGCCTCGGTCGCGGGCGCGGCCCACGGGAACGCGGCGAGGGGCTCGTCGGTGCGCCGCTTCAGCCAGACCTGCCGGAAGCCGGGGGCGCCCCAGTCGGTGAACAGGCTCACGCTGTACGCGGCCCCCGCCACCGTCTCGAAGTCCAGCCCGTCCAGAGGGAGTTCGGTGAACAGGTGCTGCTCGACCCCGTAGTCCGGCTCCAGGTCCAGGGTGAGCGCGGTGACCACGCCGAGCGCGCCCAGGGAGGTCACGGCCCCGCCGAAGCGTGCGTCCTCGCGTCCGATCACGACGGTCGAGCCGTCCGCCGTGACGATCTCCACCTCGCGTACCGCCGAGGCGAGGGAGCCGTTGCGCACGCCCGACCCATGGGTGCCGGTGGCCACCGAGCCGGCCACGGAGATGTGCGGGAGGGAGGCCATGTTCGGCAGGGCGAGCCCGTGCTCGTGCACCCGCCGGGCCAGGGCCGCGTACCGCACCCCGCCGCCGACCCGTACCGTGCGGGCCGCCGTGTCCACGTCGATCTCGGCCGGCAGCGCCTCCAGCGACAGCAGCACCCCGTCGGCGCCCGGGTCGGCGATCCGGTTGAAGGAGTGCCCGCTGCCGAGCACCCGCACCCGCCCGCCGCCCGCCACGAGCGCGCGCAGCGCGTCCACGGACTCCGGCCGGTGCGGCTCACCGGCGGCGAAGACGATGTTGCCCGCCCAGTTCCGCCACGACCGGCTCCCCGGCGGCCCGCCGCGGGCGGCCCCGCCGTGGCCCGGCCCGTCCTGTCCCGCCCCGTCCGTCACGGTCCCGCCCATGCGACTGCCCGCCCTTTCGAGGTGATCGAGAACCCGGAATACCCAGGTCGAACCTACCTTGCCCGCAACACGAGGCACCCCGCCCCCGCCCCCGTGCCGCCGGGGGCATACCGTGAGGAGTCGTACGCCTGAGCCGGGAGGAGAGACGGATGGGCAGCCGTACCGCGCTGGTCGAGGATCTGATGGAGCGGTTTCCGCATGTGCCGCGGGAGGCCGTCTTCAAGGAGGACCTGCTGCGCGGGGGAGTGGCCTTCGACCCCTCGGCCCTCAGCGACAACGAGTCGGGCGAGGTCAAGCCGAAGTCGTACTTCATCTTCTCCTTCGACCATGGCACCCTGCCCGAGCTGGGCGAGGCCGCGCTGCGCCGGCCGCCCGAGGAGATCATCCTGACCGGCGGTCCGTACGACCTCCGGCGCACGGTCGTGTCCGTGCGGGTGAACCCGGCCTCGCCCTACCGGGTGGCGGCCGACGCCGAGGGACTGCTCGGGCTGTACCTCGACGGGAAGCGGATCGCGGACGTCGGCGTGCCGCCGATGCCCGAGTACTACCGGCACACGCTGTCCAACGGGAAGTCCGTGATGGAGGTCGCCCCGACCATCCAGTGGGGCTACCTCATCTATCTGACGGTCTTCCGGGTCTGCCAGTACTTCGGCGCCAAGGAGGAGTGCCAGTACTGCGACATCAACCACAACTGGCGACAGCACAAGGCCGCCGGTCGACCGTATACAGGAGTCAAGGACGTCGAGGAGGTGCTGGAGGCCCTCGAGATCATCGACAAGTACGACACCGCGAAGGCGTCCACCGCCTACACCCTCACCGGCGGCGCCATCACCAAGACGGTCGCCGGGCGTGACGAGGCCGACTTCTACGGCCACTACGCCAAGGCGATCGAGGAGCGTTTCCCGGGCCGCTGGATCGGCAAGGTGGTCGCCCAGGCGCTGCCGCGCGACGACGTGCAGCGGTTCAAGGACTACGGCGTACAGATCTACCACCCCAACTACGAGGTGTGGGACCGCCGGCTGTTCGAGCTGTACTGCCCCGGCAAGGAGCGCTACGTCGGCCGCGACGAGTGGCACCGGCGGATCCTCGACTCCGCCGAGGTGTTCGGCGCGCGCAACGTCATCCCCAACTTCGTGGCGGGCGTGGAGATGGCCGAGCCGTTCGGCTTCACCACCGTCGACGAGGCGATCGCGTCGACCACCGAGGGGCTGCGCTTCTTCATGTCGCAGGGCATCACGCCGCGCTTCACCACCTGGTGCCCGGAGCCGACCACCCCGCTCGGCAAGGCCAACCCGCAGGGCGCGCCGCTGGAGTACCACATCCGGCTCCTGGAGGCCTACCGGGCCACGATGGACGAGTTCGGGCTCTCCTCGCCCCCCGGCTACGGTCCGCCCGGGCCGGGTCGCGCGGTGTTCTCCGTGAGTTCCTTCATGGACAGTCTTCCGGCGCAGGAGGAGACGGCCGTATAGTCCCGGCACCGCCGTTGAGCACAGAGGTGAGCCGCAGAGGTGAACCAAAGCGGTGAACCAAAGCGGTGAACAACAGAGGTGAACACAGAGCGGCCCGCGTCCGTACTACTCGGCGGAGCATGGGACGCGGCCGCCTGCCGAACCCCTGTACGGACGTCCTTACATGACATCTGAACAGGGCGCTTGTCAGTTGTGTGAGAAACGTGAAATCCTCGGTGCCTGCCGCGAGGTTCCCCCCAACTCCATTGCCGTCATGGTGAGTTGACCTCGCATTTGGATGCAGGAGTCACATGCCCGACCTGCCGACCCCGAAGGACGCCGCGGAGGCCGCGCTGTTCTCCGAGTGCTGGGACGCCGTCCTGTCGTACGCGGACCTGTGCACGTCCGGTTCGACCGCGGCCAACCAGCTGGCCCGTGAGGCGTTCGCGCTCGGCATACACGAGGCCCGCGCCGCCGACGACGGTACCGCACGAGGTGCCGGCCGCCGCTCGTCCCGGCTGCCCCGGATCCCCCTGCTGCTGACCGCCGTACGCAACACGGCGGCCGCCTGGGAGACCGAGGGACAGGGCCACAAGCTCGACCCCGACCTGCGACTGTGGCTCAACTCGGACAAGGCCTGGCGCTACACCGGCCCGCCGCTGAGCCGCCCCATCGCCCTGCGCGGACTGCGCGACATGGGCGAGTCGGACGCCACCCTGCTGTGGCTGGCGGAGGTGGAGGCGCTTCCGCTGCGTTCCGTCGTCCGCCGCCAGGGCCTCGACCCGGACGCCTCCGTCGAGGAACTCAACGCGGTCCGCGGCCTGTTCCGCGACCGCTGCCACCGCAACCACCTCGACACGCCGATGAGCGCGGAGTGCCGCTCCTACGTCCGGCTGCTCGACGCCGTCACCCGCTCGCCCGGCGCCGACACCCCCGACGACCTCTCCCGGCACCTCGCCACCTGCGTGGAATGCGCCGAGGCCGCCGCCTGTCTGCGACTGCACGGCGGCGGACTGCCCGCCGCGCTCGCCGGCGGTGTCATCGGCTGGGGCGGTCTCGCCTATCTGGAGCGCCGTCGCCGCGCCGCCGAGGTCCGCCTCGGCGCCGGACGCCCCGACGCGCCGGACCCGGAGGGCCAGGCGGAGCGGGCCGCGGCCCACCGGGCCCGCCTCAGGCGCCACGGGCTGTTCGCCGCCGCCGTCCTGGTCTCGGGGCTGGCGCTCGCCGCGTCGCTGATGCCGTTCGGCGGCGGCAGCGGCACCGACGCGCAGAAACTCCCCACGGACACCAGCCCGGTGGCCGGTCCCGGCTCCACCGTGCCGTCCTCCGGTGCGCCCGCGACCTCCGCCCGCCCGTCGTCGGCGTCCCCGGCGCCGTCCGCCGACGACACGCCGGGCACCGGCACGAAGGGCGACGAGAAGCCCGACCCCGAACCGCAGGGCACCTCCTCGGCCACCACCGGCACCGGTGGCGGCGAGACCGGGGGCGCGGCCGTCTGCGAGGTCCGCTACGACCTCGTCAACCAGTGGCCCGACGGCTTCCAGGCCAGCGTCACGTTCACCTCGCCCACCGCCCTCGACTCCTGGCGGGTCGCCTGGTCCTTCACGGACGGGCAGCACGTCGACCAGATGTGGGACGCGAGCGTCGCCCAGCAGGGCACCCGGGTCACCGCGACCGCGGCCGACTACAACCGCTCCGTCACCGCGGGCTCCACCGTCACCTTCGGGTTCCTCGCCTCCTGGCAGGACACCAACACGGCGCCGTCCGGCTTCACGCTCAACGGTCAGGAGTGCACGGGCTCCTGAGCGCCCGTCCACGGGAAAAAGAAGTGGCGTCCTCCGTCAGGTCCCCCTAGCCTGACGGAGTCATCCAGGGACACAGGAACAGGAGGTGGGACCGATGACTGTCACCGGCACCGGGGCCGCTCGACGCGGCCAGACGATCGTCCACCTCACCCCCGCGGTCTCCGGCTGACCAACCGACCTCTTCGCGCGCCCGCGCGCGCCGCCGGGGCCGCCCTGTGAAGGGTTTCCCTTGCATTCCTCCGTTTCTCCGGATGCGTCTTCTCCCGCTTCTTCGCCCGCTTCTTCTCCTGCCGCGTCCCGCGCCTATTCCCGCGCCTCCGCGCACCCTCTCGCCGCCCTCGGCTGGGACGAGGACTGGGCGGCCGAGTTCGCGCCCCACGCCGAGCACGGGCTGCTGCCCGGCCGGGTCGTCCGGGTCGACCGCGGCCTGTGCGACGTCGTCACGGCGGCCGGTACGGTCCGTGCCGACACCGAGTTCGTCGTCCCCCACGACCCGATGAAGGTCGTCTGCACCGGCGACTGGGTCGCCCTCGACCCCGAGGGCGCCGATCCGCGATACGTCCGCACACTGCTGCCCCGCCGTACCGCGTTCATCCGCTCCACCTCCTCCAAGCGGTCCGAGGGGCAGATCCTCGCCGCCAACGTCGACCACGCCGTCGTCGCGATCTCGCTGGCCGTCGACCTCGACCTCGGCCGGATCGAACGGTTCCTGGCGCTGGCCTGGGAGTCCGGCGCCCAGCCCGTCGTCGTGCTCACCAAGGCCGACCTGGTGCCCGACCCGGTCGTGCTGGCGCATCTCGTCCAGGACGTGGAGACCAGCGCCCCCGGGGTGCCGGTGCTGCCCGTCCGCGCCCGCGACGGCGAGGGCGTCGAGGAGCTCGCCGCGCTCCTCGGACGGGGCACGTCCGTGCTGCTCGGCGCGTCCGGCGCCGGCAAGTCCACCCTCGCGAACGCGCTCGCCGGCGCCGATCTGATGGCCGTCCAGGCCACCCGTGACCTCGACGGCAAGGGCCGGCACACCACGACCACCCGCAATCTGCTGCCGCTGCCCGGCGGCGGTGTGCTCATCGACACCCCCGGACTGCGCGGGGTCGGCCTGTGGGACGCCGGCGGCGGGGTCGGGCAGGTCTTCGCGGAGATCGAGGAGCTGGCCCGCGGCTGCCGGTTCCACGACTGCGCGCACGACGCGGAACCGGGGTGCGCCGTGCGCGCCGCCGTCGACGACGGGGAGCTCGCGCCGCGCCGGCTGGACAGCTACCGCAAGCTCGTCCGGGAGAACCAGTGGATCGTCGCCAAGTCCGACGCCCGGGTCCGCGCCGACATCCGCCAGGACTGGAAGCGCAAGAAGGCGGAGGGCCGCGCCGCCGGGGACGCCAAGCGCGGCCGCGGACCCTGGCAGCCCGCGCCGCCCCGGTGACCCGTACCCCCGCGTCACCGTCACGTCCGATTTCCGCTAGCCCCTTCCCCGTCCCGGGCGAAGACTGGAGGGCATGACGGGTCAGGACACCAGGGACGGAACCGGGTACGACCGTACGTGCGACACCCCGTACGACACCCCGTACGACACCACGTACGACACCCGGTACGAGGCGGTGCGCAGCCGGGACGCGCGGTTCGACGGGGAGTTCTTCTTCGCCGTCGAGACCACCGGCATCTACTGCCGGCCCAGCTGCCCCGCCGTCACCCCGAAGCGGCACAACGTGCGCTTCTTCACCACGGCCGCCGCCGCGCAGGGCTCGGGCTTCCGGGCCTGCCGGCGGTGCCGCCCGGACGCCGTGCCGGGCTCCGCCGACTGGAACGTGCGCGCCGACGTCGTGGGCCGGGCCATGCGGCTGATCGGCGACGGGGTCGTGGACCGGGAGGGCGTCGCCGGGCTCGCCGTACGGCTCGGCTACAGCGCCCGCCAGGTGCAGCGGCAGCTCACCGCCGAGGTCGGCGCGGGCCCCGTCGCCCTCGCCCGCGCCCAGCGCGCCCACACCGCGCGCGTGCTGCTCCAGACCACCGGGCTGCCGGTCACGGAGATCGCCTTCGCGTCCGGGTTCGCCAGTGTGCGCCAGTTCAACGACACGATCCGCGCCGTGTACGCGGCGACCCCGACCGAGCTGCGGGCCGCCGCCCGCGCCTCCCGCCGTACCGGCACCCCGGCCGCCGGGATCCCGCTGCGGCTCGCCCACCGGGGCCCCTACCGTGCGGGCCCGGTCTTCGACCTGCTGGAGCGGGAGGCCGTGGCCGGGGTGGAGGAGGTCGGCGGACCGGCCGGCGGGCGGACGTACCGCCGTACGCTCCGCCTCCCGCACGGCACCGGGATCGTCGCCGTCGACGAACGGCCGGGCGACCCGGGCCGCGCGAGCGCCCTGCACCCCGGCGGCTGGCTCGACGCCCGGCTGCACCTCACCGACCCGCGTGACCTCACCACCGCCGTCCAGCGGCTGCGCCGGCTGTTCGACCTCGACGCCGACCCGTACGCCGTCGACGAGCGCCTCGGCGCCGACCCCCGGCTCGCCCCGCTGGTCGCCGCCCGGCCGGGGCTGCGCGCCCCCGGGGCCGCCGACCCCGAGGAGTACGCCGTACGGGCCCTGGTCGGCCGTACGGAGTCCGAACGACTGGTCCGCGACCACGGCAAGGCCCTCGACGCGCCCTGCGGCACCCTCACCCACCTCTTCCCGGAACCGGCAGCCGTGACGGAGGCCGTCGGCCCCCTCGCCGTCGCCCTCGCCGACGGCCGGGTCCGCCTCGACCCCGGCGCCGACCGGGACGACGCCGAGGCCGCCCTGCTCGCCGTACCCGGGCTGGACGCCCGTACCGTGGCGGCGATCAGGGCCCGCGCCCTCGGCGACCCCGACGTCGCGCCGCCCGGCGCCGACGTACCCGACACCTGGCGTCCCTGGCGGACATACGCCCTTCACCACCTGCGCGCAGCGGAGGAGACCCCATGACGACCGGCATCGCGCCCGTGTACTGGACCAGCGTCGGCGGCCCGCTCGGCCCCCTGCTGCTGACCGCCGCCCCCGACGGCGCCCTGACCTCGCTCTCCGTCGAGGGGCAGCGGGGCGGGCGCACCGTCCAGGACGGCTGGCGGCACGACCCGGGCCCGTTCCGCGCCGCCGAGGAGCAGCTCGCCGCCTACTTCGCGGGAGAGCTGAAGGAGTTCCGGCTGGAGCTGCGCGCCGAGGGCACGGAGTTCCGCGAGCGGGTGTGGGCGGCACTCGACACCGTCCCCCACGGGGCGACCACGACGTACGGCGAGATCGCCGCCCGGATCGGGGCCTCCCGTATGGCCGTGCGGGCCGTCGGGGGGGCGGTCGGCGCGAATCCGCTGCTGATCCTGCGCCCCTGCCACCGGGTGATCGGCGCGGACGGCTCCCTCACGGGGTACGCGGGCGGCCTGGAGCGCAAGATCCGGCTGCTGGAACTGGAGGGCGTGCGGTCCTGAAAAAGCCGTGAGGTCCTGAAGGACCGTGAGGTCCTGAAAAACAGGGGGCGGGCCCGTCCGGAAGGGCCCTCCGGCGGCCTTCCGAGGGGCATCCGGGCGCGTACCGGGGGACCTCGCGGGAGCCGTCCGCCCACCGCCTCCGGGGCCCGGCACACGTCGGCCCGTGACCTCGCCCCATACCGTCTGAGCTGGCCTTTTGTTCCCGTCGCGGCTAGGTTTCCCTGGTCGGGAACAAGCCCGGGGGGAAGGAAGCCGATGGACCGTCACATACGTACGGTGGACGACGTGCTGGAACTTCTGGACGGCCTGTTCGCGCCGGAGGCCGACCGCTGGACGGCCGACGGGGCCGCCTGGTGGGACGGCTTCTACACTGACCGCTCCAGGCCGGTGCCGTTCTTCGCCGCGAAGCCGGACGAGAACCTCGTCTCGTACCTCGACCGCGGGCTGATCACCCCGGGCCGCGCCCTCGACCTGGGCTGCGGGCCGGGCCGCAACGCCCTGCACCTCGCCGCCCGGGGCTTCGAGGTGGACGCGGTCGACCTCTCCCCGACGGCCGTCGCCTGGGCCGAGGAGCGGGCCCGTGCGGCCGGGGCCGAGATCCGGTTCCACTGCGGCGACGCCTTCGCCCCCGGTGCCGCGGTCCTCGACGGCCCGTACGACCTCGTCCACGACTCCGGCTGCTTCCACCACCTGCCGCCGCACCGCCGCGTCAGCTATCTCGCCCTCCTCGACCGTGTCCTGGCCCCCGGCGGCCATCTCTCCCTCACCTGCTTCGCCGCCGGGCGGATGGGCTCGGAACTCCCCGACGAGGCCTTCTACCACCGCTCCCGTCTGGAGGGCGGCCTCGCCTACACCCCCGAGTCCCTGCGCGGGATCTTCCGCGACCTGACCGAGGTCGAGCTGCGGGGCATGCGGGAGCAGGGGGCCGCGTCGCCCCTCTTCGGCGAGTCCTTCCTCTGGACGGCGCTGTTCCGGCGCGACGGGCAGGCGTCCCGGGTCACCCCCACAGCACCGCCCCCAGCCACGCGCCCGTGATCAGCAGGCAGGTGAACAGCTCCGCGAGCACGCTGGAGCCGCCCGAGCGCATGGCCGTGCGCAGGGCCGCGCGGGCCTCGCCGTGCCGGCCCAGACGGAGCCGTTCACAGAGATAGACGCCGCCCATGAAACCGGGGATCGCGCCCAGCACGGGCACCAGGAAGAAGCCGAGCAACGCGCCGACCCCGGCGTACACCGCCATCCGGGGGGTCGCGCCGCTCTCCCGCAGCCGGCGCGGCGGCAGCGCCCAGCGCACCACCTGGCTCAGGAACAGCGCGACGGTGGCGCCCACGAGCACCCACCAGGCGACCGGCTGCGGATCCTTCAGCGCCCACCACAGGACCGCGGACCACACGAACCACGAGCCCGGCACCCCCGGCACCAGCACTCCGCACAGGCCGAGCAGGATCACCAGACCGACCAGCAGGAGTTCCCACGCTCCCATCTGCCCAGAGTGCCGGAATCGCGGGGAAACGGCAGGTCAAGAGGTGGGCGTGCGAGGGGGGGGGCCGGCGTTCCCGGGCCACCCCTCCATCAGCTCCGTCAGCGGCTCCTTCACCCATCGCTGTACGGTCCGCTGGCCCAGGTCGAGCTGTCTGGCCGAGGGCGGCGGTCAGCTCGGTCATGCCGCGTTGGGACACCGCCGCGGCGCCCGTCACCACCTCGCCCAGGTCGTGCACGGACGGCTCGGCGACCGCCGCACGCTACTCCTCGGCGAGCAGCGCGGCCGCCGGTTCCGCGCGCTCCAGCTCGTTGATCATCCACGGCGCAGGTCCAGGTACACGGTGCACACTTCGGCACCGAGAACGCCGAGAACGCCCAGAACGCCCAGAACGCCCAGAACGCCGAGAACGCAGTCCGGGCTCATGAGGCGCAGGGCGCACAGGGGATCTGAGCCGGGGTCACTCCCGAGGTCGCCGGGCGGTTCTCCCGTGGGGGTGGGACCGCCCGGCGACCGTCGCCTGCGGGCGCCCGTACTGACATTCGACGGTGGCGCATTTTCCGGATGCCCCGTTTTCAACCGGGCCGTGCGGTGGACAATTGGGGGCATGAGCCAGCAGGGGGGAAGGCCCACCGGTCCCGAGGACGACTGGTGGGGGCAGCTGTACGACGACTTCACCGCGGACACGGGCCCCGCGCCCACCGCCGACTCCCTGGACGACCGCTTCGCCTCGGCGGCGGGAACGGTGCGCTCCACGGGTCCGGCGGACCAGGTCCCACCACAACGCACGCCGACGGAACGGGCCGTGGCGGACGCCCGGACCGACTGGTGGCTGGCCCCCGACGCGGCGACGGCGCCCACGTCGTCCAGCCCCCCACCCGGCCCCGGAACCACCCCGGCCGCACGCCCGGCCGGATCCGCGCCGATCCCGGCCGCCACGCCGGATTCGCGTCCCACGCCGCCTCCGCCGGACACTCCCCCCGTCCCCACGACCCTCCCGCCCGGCCCGTTGCCTACCGGCTTCGCCCACCCCGCACCTGCCGCGCGCCCCACCCCCACCACCTCCACCAGCGGTCTCGCCGCCCCCCTCGGCTCCGTCCCGCCGGACGGTGTCCGGACCCCTACCGCCCTCGACCTGCCCCTGCCGTCCGACGAGCGGACGGCGTACGTCGGGTCGCGGCCGCCCACCTACGATGCCGAGCCCACCGCGTTGCCGACCGCCGATCCGGACGCGCTGGACGATCTGGTGGCCGACACCGTGCTGGACGGGGCCTTCTACGGAACCTGTGCGCTCAGGGCCGTGTCGGTGCGTGGGGACTCCGCGCGGTACCGGGGCGAGCCACGCCGGGACGCGCTGCTCGTCGCCCGGTTCGGCACCGGCGAGCACGCGCTGGTGCTGGTGGCGATGGCGACCGGCGCGCGGGCCACGCCGGGCGCGCACCGGGCGGCCGCCGAGGCCTGCCGGTGGATCGGCCGGGCCGTGGGCCGCAGCCATGTCCGGCTGGCGCAGGACATAAGGGCCGCCCGGCGCGGCGACCTGAAGTCCGGACTGCACCGCCTCACCGACCGCAGCCTCGGCCGGCTCCGGGCCGGCGCCGCCGAACAGGGCCTGGAGCCCGACGCGTACACGGCCACCCTGCGCTGTCTGCTGCTGCCCGCCGACCCCGAGTGCCGTACCAGGGTCTTCTTCGGCGTCGGCGACGGAGGCCTGTTCCGGCTGCGCGGCGGGGAGTGGCAGGACCTGGAGCCGAGGGTCGGCGAGGTCGCCGGGGAGCCCGTCGTCGGGTTCGGCGCGCTGCCCGCGGAGACGCCCGAGGGTGACCGGCTCACCATGGACCTCGGCATCCCGACCCCGCCGAGCCCCTACGACCCGCCCCCCGAGCCACCCCGCGACCCCTTCCGCTTCCGCGCCTCCGTAGCCCGACCGGGTGACACCCTGCTGATGTGCACGAGCGGCCTCGCCGACCCCCTGCGCGGCGAGCCCGCACTCCCCGCCCACCTCGCGCAACGCTGGTCGGAGCAGCCCCCGCCCGGCCTCGCCGCGTTCCTCGCCGACACCCAGGTCCGGGTCAAGGGTTACGCGGACGACCGTACGGCGGCGGCCGTCTGGGAGGCGTGAGCGGCCCGGCACGGCCACTGTGGAGGGAGGTACCCGAGGTCCGAGAAGGGGTGCGTCCGGCCATGGCCAAGCAGAACGTCGCCGAGCAGTTCGTGGACATCCTCGCCCGCGCCGGGGTCAGACGCCTGTACGGCGTGGTCGGGGACAGCCTCAACCCGGTGGTGGACGCGGTGCGCCGCAACTCCGCCGTCGAGTGGGTCCAGGTGCGCCACGAGGAGACCGCCGCGTTCGCCGCGGGCGCCGAGGCGCAGATCACCGGCCGGCTGGCGGCCTGCGCGGGCTCCTGCGGCCCCGGCAACCTGCATCTCATCAACGGTCTCTACGACGCCCACCGCTCGATGGCCCCGGTGCTCGCCCTCGCCTCGCACATCCCCTCCGCCGAGATCGGTCTCGGCTACTTCCAGGAGACCCACCCCGACCAGCTGTTCCGCGAGTGCAGCCACTACTGCGAACTGATCTCCAGCCCGAAGCAGATGCCCCGGCTGCTGCACACCGCCATCCAGAACGCGGTCGGCCGCGGCGGCGTGAGCGTGGTCACCCTGCCCGGGGACGTCGCCTCCGCGCCCGCCCCCGAGAAGGCCGCCGCGACCGCCCTGGTCACCAGCCGGCCCACGGTCCGCCCCGGTGACGCCGAGATCGACGCCCTGGTCCGGATGATCGACGAGGCCGGCCGGGTCACCCTGTTCTGCGGCAGCGGCACGGCCGGCGCGCACGCCGAGGTCATGGAACTCGCCGGAAAGATCAAGTCCCCGGTGGGACACGCCCTGCGCGGCAAGGAGTTCATCCAGTACGACAACGAGTTCGACGTCGGGATGAGCGGTCTCCTCGGCTACGGCGCCGCCTACGAGGCGACCCACGAGTGCGAGCTGCTGATCCTGCTCGGCACCGACTTCCCGTACAACGCCTTCCTCCCCGACGACGTCCTGATCGCCCAGGTCGACGTCCGCCCCGAACACCTCGGCCGCCGCTCCCGGCTGGACCTCGCCGTGTGGGGCGACGTACGCGAGACGCTGCGCTGTCTGATCCCGCGGGTGCGGCCCAAGGACGACCGGCGGTTCCTCGACCGCATGCTCAGGAAGCACGCGGACGCGCTGGAGGGGGTCGTCAAGGCGTACACCCGGAAGGTGGAGAAGCACGTCCCGCTGCACCCCGAGTACGTTGCCTCCGTCCTCGACGAACTCGCCGACGACGACGCCGTGTTCACCGTCGACACCGGTATGTGCAATGTCTGGGCCGCCCGCTATCTCACCCCCAACGGCCGCCGCCGGGTGATCGGTTCCTTCTCCCACGGCTCGATGGCGAACGCGCTGCCCATGGCGATCGGCGCCCAGTTCACCGACCGCCGCCGCCAGGTCGTCTCGATGTCCGGCGACGGCGGATTCACCATGCTGATGGGCGACTTCCTGACGCTGGTGCAGTACGACCTGCCGGTGAAGGTCGTCCTGTTCAACAACTCCTCCCTCGGCATGGTCGAGTTGGAGATGCTGGTCGCCGGACTCCCCTCGTACGGCACCGCCAACAAGAACCCCGACTTCGCCCTGGTCGCCCGCGCCTGCGGTGCCTACGGCGTCCGCGTGGAGAAGCCCAGACAGCTCGCCGGCGCCCTCCGGGACGCCTTCCGGCACAAGGGGCCGGCCCTCGTCGACGTCGTCACCGACCCGAACGCGCTGTCCATCCCGCCGAAGATCAGCGCCGAGATGGTGACGGGTTTCGCCCTGTCCGCCTCGAAGATCGTCCTGGACGGCGGGGTCGGCCGGATGCTCCAGATGGCCCGCTCCAACCTCCGTAACATGCGCCGCCCCTGAGACGCCGTCCGCCGTCTGCCGTCCGCCGTCTGCCGTCCGCCGTCCGCCGTCACGGCCGGTACGGCTGCCACCGGCGCGCCGAGGTGTCGTACACGTACCGCGCCAGGCCGTCCACGGCGCTGGTGCGGAACGGACGGCCGTGGTCGTCGATCCGGACCGTGCCGGTGCGTCCCTGCGAGGACCAGTCGAGTTCGAGGTACCAGTCACAGCCGCAGGCCGTGGTGCGGGCCGTGACCAGCAGCACCTCGGGGTCCTCGGCGGACACCCGGTAGGGGAGCCGGACCGCGGGGATCGGGGTGCCCGCGTCGTTTCCGGCCACGGACCGCGCGAGGGGCCGGTCCCGGTCCAGGTCGACGGCGAAGTAGCGCTTGCTGAGCGCTCCGCCGCAGCCCTGGTCCATCGCGTACACGGTCCCCGGCACGGGCGCGGCGCGGCCGACGACCCGCACCCGCAGCGCCGTCAGCACGACGGCCGTGGAGCTGTGGCCCTGCACCGCGATCTCCACGTTGGTCTCCCGCCCGTGCACCGCGCCCTGGGCCGACGCCCAGGTCCCCGCGTCCTGCTCCGACGGAGGCGGCGGCACCCGGGCCGGCGGTGCGTCGATGACGTAGTCGTGTCCGCAGCCCTGTGCCCAGAGCTGGGAGTCGACGGTCCAGGCGAACGGCGTCCCGGAGACCGGAGCACCGGACGGTTCGCTGCCCGGGGGCGTCGCGCTCGGGGTGGGGGAGGGCGCGGCACCGGTGGCGGTGGGGGAGGGCGTGGGCGGGGGAGGGGGTGCCGTCGTGGGCGCCGTGGAAGACGACGGGGAGGGGCCGGCGGGCCGGGCCGGGGCGTCGGACGACGGCCGGTCGCCGCCCGGCAGCGCGGACAGCGTGCCCAGCGCGGCGAGCACCGCACAGGCGGCCCCCACCAGGACCGTCGTACGACGCCGCCGATCCCAGGAACGGGACACCACCGGCACACCACTCGACACCGCCCCGCCCGCCCCTGCCTCCACCTCAGCCCCTGCCTCCGCCTCCGCCTCTGTCTCCGCGCCCGCCTGAGCCTCCGCCCCCGCGGCCCTCCCCGGATCCTTCGTCGCGGCCCCCCGCCCCCGCTGTGTCCGTGCCGCCGTCGCCCGGAGCCAGCGGCGGTGCAGTTCGAGGCGCTCCTCGGGAGTCGCCCCGGTGAAGGCCTTCAGGAAGACGACCGTCACGGCCGTCAAGAAGCTCCGCTGAGCGACGCATTCCGGCCAACTTCGGCGGGGGTGGGTGCACGGGCCCGTGGGGGCACGGCCCGCAGGCCGCGCGGGCGTACGCCCTTCAGGGGCGGGCCCGTGCCGTCGTACCGCGTCACCACCGCACGGGAACCGGGTCCGTACGGTGGCGAAACCGGCCCGGTACCCAGTGATCCGGCCGGATCGCGCACCGGGGGGCGCGGTCCGGCCGGCCGCTTGTGCGCCCCCTCGAACATGGCCGAACACCCGGGCGTGGACGAATCGACATGACTGGCGCCGTGCCGACCGGGCATGGATCCCCGTGAACGTGTTCGAGCAGGAGGGGAACCGACATCGGCACGCGGGCGGGGGTCATGGTGAGGCAGGCACGGGGCAGCGGTCGGACGGCGATCGCGGGCACCTCGGCGGCAGAGCGGGGAACGGAGATCGCGGAAGGGGACGACACCGTAGACGCGCAGCTCCATCGCAGACTCGGGCGGGCCGACCTGAGGGCGGTGCCCGAAGCGCGCCGCGCGGTGCGCGAGCTGTTGCGGGGCTGGGGGAAGCCGGGCCGCTCGGAGACGGCGGAACTGCTGACCAGCGAACTCGTCACCAACGCACTGGTGCACACCGACGACGAGGCGGTCCTGACGGCCACCGTGTCACCGGCCGGCCTCCGGGTGGAGGTGCGGGACTCCGTGCCGGGCCGCCCCCGGCCGACCGTGGCGACTGCCGACGACGGGACGCACGGCCGGGGCCTGGTCCTGGTGCAGTCCCTCGCGGACTCCTGGGGGGTCCGGGCGCAGGGCGCCGGGAAGGTCGTCTGGTTCGAACTGGCCGCGGGGGCGGCCTGAGACCCGGACGGGGCACGGGAAGGGGGCGCGACCGTGGCGGTCGCGCCCCCTTCCCATGGTGTCACCGGTCGGCCGTCAGCCGGACCGGGAGGTCAGCCGAACTGCTGCTCCAGGTCCTTGAGCTTGCGCTCCAGGGAGTCCAGGCGCGGCAGGGCCATGGTGTCGTCCTCCGCGGTGAGGTCGACGGAGTACCCCTCGGAGGACTGGCGCACGGGCTGGAGAGAGGGCCGCTGGCGGACGGGCAGCTGCTCCGGCGCGCTCGCTATGCCGCTCTCCGCGGAGACCCGCTCGGCCGAGGCCGAGGCGTTCGCCGGCTCCAGGGCCGCGGCCTGGCCGGGCTCCAGCTGACGGCCACCGCCGCCACCGCCGCCACCACGCCCGGGCCAGCGGCCGTGACCGCGGCTGATCGCCTTCAGCTGGGCCCGCTCCAGGCGCTGCTCCTCGCGCCGACGCAGCTTGGCCTCTTCCTTGCGGGCCTTGTCGTCACGGACCTCCTCGACGGCCTCGTCCAGGCTGCGCACGTTCTCCAGCAGCATCAGCGACCACGCCTTGTAGGTCTCACGGGGGGCCCTCACCCAGCGCACCACACGGATCTGCGGCAGCGGACGGGGCACCAGGCCCTGCTCGCGGAGCGCGGCACGGCGGGTCTGCTTCAGCGCCCGGTCGAAGAGCACGGCCGCGGACAGCGACATGCCGGCGAAGAAGTGCGGGGCGCCCGCGTGGCTCAGGCCCCTGGGCGCGTGCACCCAGTTGAACCAGGCCGCGGCGCCGGCGAACGTCCACACGAGTATCCGGGAGCCGAGCGCCGCGTCACCGTGGGAGGCCTCGCGGACCGCGAGGACGGAGCAGAACATCGCCGCGCCGTCCAGGCCGAACGGCACCAGGTACTCCCAGCCGCCGGACAGTCCGAGGTTCTGCTCGCCGAAGCCGACCAGGCCGTGGAACGAGAGCGCGGCGGCGACGGCCGCACAGCAGAACAGAAGGACGTAGGAGGCGGTGCCGTATATGGCCTCCTTGCGCCTGCGGCGCTCCTCGCTGCGTTCCCACGAGTCGTCGGTCTTGGCATGCTCCCCGGACCGCTTGCTCCGCGCGAGCACCGCCACCGCCGCCAGCATGCCCAGGAGCAGTACGGCGCCCGGAAGCAGCCAGTTCAGCGATATGTCGGTCAGTCTCATCTGGGTCCCTTGCATTGGGATAGGGCGTAACGCCCGCCATAGTGACCCAATCCCGCCGTTCCTCAGGGGGTTTCGGGGCAAGAGGCCGCCAAGGAGGTGCAAGGGGATGCCCAGGGCGACGTTCCAGCTCGAACTGCCGCTTGAGGGGCGGGAGTTGAGTTCGAACAAGACTACCCGTGCGGGTGGTTCCGCGGAAAGTTCCCGCGGCAGGTGAGGAAATTGTGAATCAGCTGTAACCCTAGGGGGAGTCCCGTCCGGGTGATCTTACGTCAAGCCCGTGGCGGCCGTTGCCCCGGGGGTGCCTGAGGGCGCCTCAGCCGGCGGCGGCCGCGGTGAGCCTGCCGATCCGGTCCGCGTCGCAGGTGCGCGGGCAGGTGGCGCAGGCGTCCTCGGGGCGCACCGTGTAGAACATGCAGCAGCTCGCCCGGTCCCGGGTGGGCAGCGACTCCCCGTCCGGACCGATCAGTTCACGGAAGGCGGCGGAGCCGACGTACGGCTTGGTGGCGCCCGGCAGCAGCAGCTCCAGCTCGTGCCGCGCCCGCTCCTGCTCGCCGTCGCCGAACAGCCGGGCGACGTACCACAGGCCCTCGACGATCTCGTCCGTCACCATGCCCCACAGCGCGCGTCCGCGCCGCCGCGTCCGCGGCCCGAACCCGGCGAGCACCGGCTCGTGGTGCTCGGCCACGGCCGCCCGCACCTCCGCCCGCAGCGCCTCCTCGTCCGGCACCACCCGCGCGCCGGGCAGCGCCGCCGCCGGGTCCCCCGGCAGACAGGCGAACGACGACGGCGGGCGTACGGCCATCCGCATGCCGTCTCCGGTGCGGTCGTACGAGACGTGCGTCACGGGGTGGCGCGGCACCCGGCGGTGCAGGAACCAGGGCACGGTGATCAGCAGGCAGGCCGGCCAGGCGTAGCGGTGCAGTCCGAAGCTCGCCGTCACGTCCGGGCGGGCCCGCTGCCCGTAGTCCCGGACCACCTGGGCGTCGTCCCAGGCCAGGAAGGCGTCCAGGGTGGCGCCGCCGGCGGCGAGCTCCGCCGCCGTGACCCAGCCGCCGCCCCGGGGCGCCGGTGCGCCGGGGTCCAGCTCGGTGACGGTCAGGCCCGGACAGACCTCGGTGAGGCGGGCGTAGGACTCCGCTGTGGCCGACGGGGCTGAGGTCATGCCGGGGACCACCGTTCCAGGAGGCGGGATGGGCAAAAGCAGGTGCTTTTAAAGGTAAGCCTAACCTTACTTGGTGCCTTCGGGATTTGAACTGACGGCCAGTGCGCCTAAGGTGCTTGACGGGCGAGTAACAACCCGCCGTAATGACCCCAAGTACCGATACGTCCGCCAGGAGGACCCGTGAAGCAGGGCACGCAGGGCTCCGCCGGGACGGGGATCGGGCAGGACGACCCGGCCCGCGCCCGGGTGCCGGCCCAGCAGCGGGCGGTCTCCTCCCAGGAACTGGACGGGGAGCGGTGCGGGCCGCGGGGTGCCGCGCGCGGGGAGCACACGCACAGCGAGCCACCGATCCCGCACCCCCGGCCGGTCGTCCAGCGGGCCTCCGTGCGCGGCCAGATCCTGCACGCGCTGCGCATCGCCCTGGTCTCCGGGGAGCTCAGGCCGGGCGAGGTGTACTCGGCCCCGGTCCTCGGCGACCGCTTCGGGGTCTCGGCCACCCCGGTGCGCGAGGCGATGCAGCAGCTCGCGATGGAGGGCGCCGTCGAGGTCGTGCCCAACCGGGGGTTCCGGGTCGTCGAGCGCGGCGCACGGGAACTCGCCGAACTGGCCGAGGTGCGGGCGCTGATCGAGGTGCCGGTGATGCAGCGGCTGGCCCGTACCGTGCCGGCCGAGCGCTGGGCGGAGCTGCGGCCCCTCGCCGAGGCGACGGTCCGTGCCGCGGGCTCCGGCTGCCGGGCGACGTACGCCGAGGCGGACCGCGTCTTCCACCGGGCGCTGCTCGCCCTCGCCGGCAACGAACAGCTCGTCGCGATCGCGGAGGACCTCCACCGCCGCGCCCAGTGGCCCCTGGCCGGCGGCCCCGCCCCGCGCGTGCGGGCCGAACTCCTCGCCGACGCGGCGGAACACCTCGCCCTGCTCGACGCGCTGTGCGCCGGCGAACCGGACGCCGTCCAGACCCTGGTCCGCAACCACTTCGCGGGCGCGGCCTGAGCGGGCGTTGCCCGGGGCCGTTGCCCGGGGCCGTGGTCCGGCGCCGGTCCGTCGTGGCCGGTCGCGCCCACGCGGCGGAGCCGCACCTCGACACAGCCCCGCGCCCCTTCGCGCCCCATCGGGGGCGCCGCTGGGCCCGGCCTACGCCGTCGCCGCCGGCGGCGGGGGTGCCAACTGGCCCGCCAGCCAGGTCGGGACGCCGCCCAGCAGGCGGAACAGCCGCCGCGCCTCCTCCCGGAGCCGGGAGGCCTCCGGCTCGGTCTCGGTGTCGGCGAGGGAGACGAGCGCCGGCGCGGTCCCCACCAGGTAGCCCAACTCCTCCCGGATGCGGAGGGATTCGGCGAAGCCGTGCCGCGCCTCCGCCAACTCCCCGTCCCGCAGGGCCAGTCCGGCCAGATGCCGCCAGGTGAACGACAGCAGCAGCTCGTCGGAGTGGGCGGCCGCCGCCGTGTGGGCGCGCCGGTACGCGGCCCGCGCGGCCTGCGGGGACCGCGAGAGGTTCTCCGCGAGCAGCCCGCGCCGGAAGTCCAGCAGCGCCCGCCCCACCGCGTCCGGCGGGATCAGCGCCGCCGCCCGGCCCAGCGCGGCCCGTGCCTCGTCCACCCGGTCCCGCACCGCGTGCAGCGTGGCGGCGTAGGCGAGGTACCCCCGTTCGCAGGCGGCCGCGCCCCGCTCCTCGTCACCGTGCGCCAGCGCCTCCGCCGTGCGCAGCGCGTCCTCGGCGTCCTGCCAGCCCTGTTCGGTGTACAGGCACCGCTCGACGAGCAGCGCCGCCCGCTGGATCGCGCCCGGCGCGGTGTCCGCCGGCAGCAGGGCCGCGGCGTCGACCCAGCAGGCCCGCGAGCGCAACCGCCACACGGCGATCTGGACGGGGTCGTCATCTGCGGTCGTTCCGGTACCAGACATGGCGGAGTACGCCACGTTGCCCTCCCCGAGCGCGCCGTCGAGCCTTGAGTGAGTGTCGGCATCTCAACATGAATCCCGGACCGGGCCAAGGGGGCGGGTGAAGGATTTCACAAAGTCGTGGGACTGTCCGCCCCCAAAGGTTTCGACGGGCGGCGGCCGGGCTCAGCTCATGCGCAGCGCCAGGAAGAAATCCAGCTTGTCCTCCAGCCGCGACAGATCACGGCTCGTCAACTGCTCGATCCGGCCGACCCGGTAGCGCAGGGTGTTGACGTGCAGATGCAGCCGGGACGCGCACCGCGTCCAGGAGCCGTCGCACTCCAGGAACGCCTCCAGCGTCGGGATCAGCTCGGCCCGGTGACGCCGGTCGTACTCGCGCAGCGGGTCCAGCAGCCGGGCCGTGAACGCCCGGCGCACGTCGTCCGGGACGAACGGCAGCAGCAGCACGTGCGAGGCGAGCTCCTGATGGCCGGCCGCGCAGACCCGGCCGGGCCGGGCCGCCGCCACCCGCCGCGCGTGCCGCGCCTCCTCCAGCGCCCCGCGCAGCCCCTCCGCCGAGTGCACGGCCGCGCTCACCCCGAGCGTGAGGCGCCCGTCACCGTCCAGCCCCGCCGACAGCGGTTCCCGTACGGCGGCCAGCAGCACCTCGGCGAGGACGCCCGCCTCGGAGCCGTCGTGCTCGCTGGAGACCGCCGGCAGCGGCACCAGGGCGACGGCCTCGTCACCGGTGTGGGCGACGGCGATCCGGTCGGACGGTTCGGTCCCGGTCGCCAGCGGGTCCACCAGGATCTCCTCCAGCAGCGACTGGGTCAGCGGACCCGCCTGCGGCCCGTCGCCCCCGGGGCGGTCCCACTCCACGCGCGCCACGACCACCTGCCAGTGCGGGGCGGCCCCGAGGCCCGGCAGCAGCACCGGCGCGGCCACCCGCAGCCGCGCCGCGATCTCCGCCGGGGCCGCGCCGGTCTGCACCAGCTCCAGCACCTCCTGCGCGAGCCGCCGGCGCACCGTGCGCGCCGCGTCCCGCCGGTCCCGCTCGACCGCGATCAGCTGGGTGACGCCGTACAGCAGGTCCAGCCGCTCCTCCTGCCAGTCCCCGGCGTCCGCCTCCACGGCCAGCAGCCAGTCCGACAGCACGCTCTCGCGCACGTCCCGCCCGCCCTGCGCGCCGCGGCCGCCGCCGCTGCGGATCGGGAACAGCGAGTACGTCGTGGGGCCCACCAGCGTCCGGTGCGGTCCGCGCCGGCCGCCGCGCACGGCCGCGAGCTGCTCCCCGGCCAGCCGTGCGCACACATCGGCCGGCAGCGCCGGGCCCGCCGTCTTCGGGCCCGCGATCAGCCGCCCGGTGGGGGACAGCACCCAGGCCCGCAGGTCCAGATCGGAGCCGAGCAGGTCCAGGACCACGTCCGGGCCGCCGCCCGCCGGACCCGAGGTCATCATCCGCCGGTGCCGGTCCACCACCGCCGCGAGGTCCCCGGCACGCTCCCCGCTGACCTGCCGTACGACATGCTCGGTGATCGTCGCGAAGGCCACCGACTCGTGCACCGCGAACAGCGGCAGCCGGTGCCGGGCGCAGGCCACGACCAGATCGTCCGGCACGTCCGACAGCTCGGCCTCGCCGGCCGCGAGCGCCGCCACCCCGGCCTGCGCCAGGATCCGGACGAACGGCTCGGAGTCGGCGGGCCCCCGGCGCCAGGCCAGGCCCGTGAGCACCAGCTCGCCGCCGGAGAGATAGCGGCTCGGGTCCCGCAGATCGGTGGTCATCACTGCGCGCACCGCGCGGTCGAGCTCGCCCTCGCCGCCGAGCAGCCGCAGCCCCAGCGCATCGGTGTCCAGAAGTGCGCGCAGCCGCATCTCGTCGCCGCCGTTCCTTGTCTCGAAAGCTGTCTCGAAAACTACGATGAAAGTGAAGGGATCAGTGGGGCGGAGGCCCGGTGGTGTTTCCAGGGGAATGCCCAGGGGATACGCAGAGGTTTCCGATGCCCTCTGTTCATACGAATCTACAAGATGCCTGTCGCGACCAGCCAACTCCTTCATGGTTTCCGTGACTGACACGGTCGGAGTACGGCCCTGTGTACTGGGCCCACTGCGCGTGAACACCCCATGAACGAGCCGGGCCCGCCGCACACGATCTGGCTCGATCCGTACGACCCACGAGACGAAGAAGAGAGCCGGTCATGGACTTCCTTCGCCCCGCCAGCTGGGAGGAGGCGCTCGCCGCGAAGGCCGAGCACCCCAGCGCGGTGCCGATCGCCGGGGGCACCGATGTGATGGTCGAGATCAACTTCGACCACCGGCGGCCCGAGTACCTCCTGGACCTCAACCGTGTCGCCGACCTCTACGAGTGGGAGACCGGCGAGGACACCGTGCGGCTGGGCGCCTCCGTGCCGTACACGAAGATCATGGAGAATCTGCGGTCCGAGCTGCCGGGCCTGGCCCTCGCCTCGCACACCGTGGCCTCCCCGCAGATCCGCAACCGCGGCGGCGTCGGCGGCAACCTCGGCACCGCCTCCCCGGCCGGGGACGCCCACCCCGCCCTGCTGGCGGCCGGCGCCGAGGTCGAGGCCGAGTCGGTGCGCGGCAGCCGCCGTATCCCCATCGACGACTTCTACACCGGCGTCAAGCGCAACGCGCTCGCCCCGGACGAGCTGATCCGCGCCGTCCACATCAAGAAGGCCGACGGCCCGCAGCAGTACTCCAAGGTCGGCACCCGCAACGCCATGGTCATCGCCGTCTGCGCCTTCGGCCTCGCCCTGCACCCCGGGACCCGCACGGTCCGCACCGGCATCGGATCCGCCGCCCCGACCCCCGTCCGGGCGACGGTCGCCGAGGACTTCCTGAACGCGGCACTGGAGGAAGGCGGCTTCTGGGACAACGGGAAGATCATCACCCCGTCGGTCGCCAAGGAGTTCGCCGGCCTCTGCGCCGCGGCCTGCAACCCCATCGACGACGTCCGCGGCACCGCGAGCTACCGCCGCCACGCGGTCGGCGTCATGGCCCGCCGCACCCTGACCTGGACCTGGGAGTCGTACCGCGGCGCCCGCCGCACCTCGGAAGGAGCCGCGTGATGCGCGTCAACCTCACCGTCAACGGACGCCCCCAGGAGGCCGACGACGTCTGGGAGGGCGAGAGCCTGCTCTACGTCCTGCGCGAGCGCCTCGGCCTGCCCGGCTCCAAGAACGCCTGCGAACAGGGCGAATGCGGCTCCTGCACGGTCCGCCTGGACGGCGTGCCGGTCTGCGCCTGCCTGGTCGCGGCCGGCCAGGCCGAGGGCCGCGAGGTCGTCACCGTCGAGGGCCTCGCCGAGTACGCCCGGCAGCGCTCGTCCGGCGACGCGGGCGACACCCCCGATCTCGCCCCGATCCAGCAGGCGTTCATCGACGCCGGCGCCGTCCAGTGCGGCTTCTGCACCCCCGGTCTGCTGGTCGCCGCCGACGAGATGCTGGAGCACAACCCCGACCCCAGCGACGCGGACATCCGCGAGGCCCTGTCGGGCAACCTGTGCCGCTGCACCGGCTACGAGAAGATCATGGACGCGGTCCGCCTCGCGGCCGCCCGGCAGCAAGAGGCGGTCTGAGCCCATGCCGACCAACGGTGCCCCCACGAAGATCACCCAGGGCTCGCAGACCAAGGGCGGCGTCGGTGAGTCGACGCTCCGCCCGGACGGGACCCTCAAGGTCACCGGCGAGTTCGCGTACTCCTCCGACCTGTGGCACGAGGACATGCTCTGGGGCCAGATCCTGCGCTCCACCGTCGCCCACGCCGAGATCGTCTCCCTCGACACGAGCGAGGCCCTCGCCACGCCCGGCGTGTACGCCGTCATGACGTACGACGACCTGCCCACCGACGTGAAGAACTACGGCCTGGAGATCCAGGACACCCCCGTCCTGGCCCACGGCAAGGTACGCCACCACGGCGAGCCCGTCGCGATCGTCGCCGCCGACCACCCGGAGACCGCCCGCCGCGCCGCCGCCAAGATCAAGGTCGAGTACCGCGAGCTGCCGGTGATCACAGACGAGTCCTCGGCGACCGCCCCGGACGCGGTCCTCGTCCACGAGAACCGCACCGACCACCACATCGGCCATGTCCCGCACCCGAACATCGTCCACCGCCAGCCCATCGTCCGCGGCGACGCGGCCGCGGCCGCCGAGCGGGCCGATGTGATCGTCAAGGGCGAGTACACCTTCGGCATGCAGGACCAGGCCTTCCTCGGCCCCGAGTCCGGCCTCGCCGTCCCCGAGGAGGACGGCGGCGTCCACCTCTACATCGCCACCCAGTGGCTCCACTCCGACCTGCGCCAGATCGCCCCCGTCCTCGGCCTCCCGCCGGAGAAGGTGCGGATGACGCTGGCCGGCGTCGGCGGCGCCTTCGGCGGCCGCGAGGACCTGTCGATGCAGATCCACGCCTGTCTGCTGGCCCTGCGCACCGGCAAACCCGTCAAGATCGTCTACAACCGTTTCGAGTCCTTCTTCGGACACGTCCACCGCCACCCCGCCAAGCTCTCCTACGAGCACGGCGCGACCCGCGACGGCAAGCTGACCCACGTCACCTGCCGGATCGTCCTCGACGGCGGCGCGTACGCCTCCGCCTCCCCGGCGGTCGTCGGCAACGCCGCCTCCCTCGGCATCGGACCGTACGCCGTCGACGACGTCGACATCGAGGCCATCGCCCTCTACACCAACAATCCGCCGTGCGGCGCGATGCGCGGCTTCGGCGCGGTCCAGGCCTGCTTCGCCTACGAGGCACAGATGGACAAGGTGGCCGAGGAACTCGGCCTGGACCCGGTGGAGTTCCGGCAGCGCAACGCCATGGAGCAGGGCACGCTGCTGCCGACCGGCCAGCCGGTCGACTCCCCGGCACCGGTCGCCGAACTCCTGCGCCGCGTCAAGGCGATGCCGATGCCGCCGGAGCGCCAGTGGGAGTCCAGCGAGGGCGCGGACGTACGGCAGCTCCCCGGCGGCCTGTCCAACACCACCCACGGCGAGGGGGTGGTCCGGGGCGTCGGCTACGCGGTCGGCATCAAGAACGTCGGCTTCTCCGAGGGCTTCGACGACTACTCCACCGCGCGCGTCCGGCTGGAGGCCGTGGCCGGCGAGGCCGTCGTCACCGTGCACACGGCGATGGCGGAGGTCGGCCAGGGCGGGGTCACCGTGCACGCCCAGATCGCCCGCACCGAGCTGGGCGTCGCCCAGGTCACCATCCATCCCGCCAACACGGAGGTGGGCAGCGCCGGTTCGACGTCGGCCTCCCGGCAGACGTACGTCACCGGCGGTGCTGTGAAGAACGCCTGCGAGCTGGTCCGCGAGCGGGTCCTGGAGATCGGGCGCCGGAAGTTCGGCACCTACCACCCGGCCTGGGCCACCGCCGAACTGCTCCTGGAGGGCGGCAAGGTCGTCACCGACGGCGGCGAGGTCCTCGCCGACCTGGTCGACGTCCTCGGCGAGGAGGCCGTGGAGGTCGAGGAGGAGTGGCGGCACCGGCCCACCGAGCCCTTCGACCTGCGCACCGGGCAGGGCAACGGCCATGTCCAGTACAGCTTCGCCGCGCACCGGGCGGTCGTCGAGGTCGACACCGAGCTGGGCCTGGTCAAGGTGATCGAGCTGGCCTGCGCCCAGGACGTCGGCAAGGCGCTCAACCCGCTGTCCGTGCTCGGCCAGATCCAGGGCGGCACCACCCAGGGCCTCGGCATCGCCGTCATGGAGGAGATCATCGTCGACCCGAGGACGGCGAAGGTGAAGAACCCCTCCTTCACGGACTACCTCATCCCCACCATCCTCGACACGCCGACCATCCCCGTCGATGTGCTCGAACTCGCCGACGACCACGCCCCGTACGGCCTGCGCGGCGTCGGCGAGGCACCCACCCTGTCCTCCACCCCGGCGGTCCTCGCGGCCATCCGCGCCGCGACGGGCCTGGAGCTGAACAGGACGCCGGTACGCCCGGAACACCTCACCGGCACGGCGTAGGAACCCACCCCCATTCGCCTCGGGCCGTCCCCCGGGCCGGCACCACCCGTCCCAACCCCCGCTGAGACTTGGGAGACGGCACCATGGCCCAGCAGTCCCTGGAGCCCGCAAGAGGGGCGTGGGAGGCGGAAGCCGTCTCCCGCGTCCACGCCGACCGGTCTTGGCTCGACCGCCCCTCGTACCGGCGAGGATCCGTGGTGGCGCCAGGGGCGCGTGGCCGGGTCCCCGCCTTCCCGGCGCGGGCACACATCCTGCTCCTCGACCGTTCCTGGGCGGTGGACGAGAGCAGACCCTTCCCCCGGCACGCCCCGAACGGTCCTGGGCTCGCTGGTCGTCCGCTGTCGCAACCGGGCGGCGACGCGGATCCTGTCCGCGGTCCGATGCCGGAAGGGCGGAGTCCCTCACGACCCGGGCTTCCGGGGGAGGCAGGAGGCGACGGGGAGGCCCTGAGCCGCGCAAGCCGACGATCACCCGATCGAGCCGATCCGGCTCAGGGCCAGCCCGCTGGCTCCCGCTCGCCCCTCGGTGCGGCGGGCGAACTGACCGGCCGGCCGGTGCTGCAGCGGGCGGCGGGCGCCCCCGCACGGGCCTCGCCTCGGTCGTCAGACCGGTGCCTTCCTGTGGGGCCTCTGAAGCATCTTCCTGCTCCATTTCGCCCTCCATCCCTTTGAGGACTGGTTGGGCGTGCACCAGCCGGCCTTCGCCGCACCCTCCACCCCGACCGTCAAGGAGACAGGACATGCTGGACATCGCCGAGGAACTCGTCCGGTGGGTCGAGCAGGGACGTGACTTCGCCGTCGCCACCGTGGTGGCCGTCGGCGGCAGCGCGCCCCGCCGGCCCGGCGCCACCCTCGCGGTGGACGCCGACGGCACGGCGATCGGCTCGGTCTCCGGGGGCTGCGTGGAGGGCGCGGTGTACGACCTGTGCCGCGAGGCCCTCGCCGACGGCGGGACGGTCCTCGAACGCTTCGGCTACAGCGACGACGACGCCTTCGCCGTGGGCCTCACCTGCGGCGGTGTCATCGACATCCTCGTCACCCCGGTGCGGGCCGGCGACCCGGTCCGCGCGGTGGCCGAGGCCGCGCTCGCCACCGCCGCGGCCGGCGGCAGGGCGGCGCTGGCCCGGGTCGTCACCGGCCCGGCGGACCTCGTCGGCCGCGCGCTCCTCGTCCGCCCCGACGGCTCGTACGACGGCGGCTTCGGCGACCGTCCCGAACTGGACCGCACGGTGGCCGCCGAGGCCGCCGCCCTCCTCGACGCCGGCCGCACCGGCACCCTGGAGATCGGCGAGCAGGGCTCCCGCTGCGGAGCCCCGCTCACCGTCCTCGTGGAGTCCTCGGTCCCGCCGCCCCGGATGATCGTGTTCGGCGCGATCGACTTCGCCGCGGCGCTCGTCCGGGTCGGCAAGTTCCTCGGCCACCACGTCACGGTGTGCGACGCCCGCCCGGTCTTCGCGACCCGGGCCCGCTTCCCCGAGGCCGACGAGATCGTCGTCGAGTGGCCGCACCGGTATCTGGAGCGCACGGAGGTGGACGCCAGGACCGTCCTGTGCGTGCTGACCCACGACGCCAAGTTCGACGTCCCCCTGCTGCGGCTGGCGCTGCGGCTGCCCGTGGCCTACGTCGGCGCGATGGGGTCCCGCCGCACCCATCTGGACCGTAACGAACGCCTCCGCGCAGTCGGCGTCACGGAACGGGAACTGGCCCGTCTGCACTCACCCATCGGCCTCGACCTGGGTGCCCGCACCCCCGAGGAGACGGCCCTGTCGATCGCCGCCGAGATCGTGGCCTCCCGCCGCGGTGGCACCGGCGTCCCCCTCACCGGCGCCCACACCCCGATCCACCACGACCTGCCCGCCCGCCCGACGGCCCGGATCGGCTCGGTGGCCTGACCCGACCGGCCCCTCACGCCTCGCGCAGCAGCCTGTCCACCGCCCGCCCGAACATCCGGCGGCCCGCCGTACGCAGCAGCGGATCGAAGGGGGACGGCAGGAAGCGGACGCCGAGCTCCTCGCGCCAGACGACCCGGGTACGGCCGTCCGGGCCCGGCCGCACCTCGATCTCGGCCCAGCCCCGGACCACCCGGCCGCGTTTGACGAGCCGGCACCGGCCCGGCTCGTCGCCGGCCGGCGGTTGCCACACGGTGACCTCCATCCGGTCGTCGAAGGACAGCGGGCCGACCCCTGAACGGGCCACGATCACCGTGCCCTCGCCGTTCGGCGGGGGAGTGACCACGGTGACGCGGGTGAGCGGGACCACCTCGCCGTGCCGCTGCCATCCGGTGAGCCGGCGCCATGCCTCCGCGAGGGGGAGCGGCGCGGTGCGTTCGAGCTGGAAGATGACCACACGACGATCGTAGGCAGCCCATGCGGCCCCTCTGTCGGGTCGTACGCCCGTACGGCACCATGAGGGCCGACCCCGCACGCACCCCGCACCACCACCGGCACGGGAGGACGTCACGTGGACCGCACTGGGCTCGGCGCACTGGACGACATGCAGCGGGACCCCTACCCGCTCTACGGACGGGCACGGGCGGCCGAGGGCCTGCTCCACGTCCCCGAGCTGGACGCCTGGCTGGTCGCCCGCGACCACGACGTACGCGAGGTGCTGCGCAGGCCGGAGGACTTCTCGTCGGCGGGGGCGCTGCGCCCCGACGTGATGCCCTCGCCGGCCGCGCTCGCGGTGCTCGGCACCGGGTTCGGCGGGCGGCCGGTGGTCGTCGGCACCGACGGCGAGGAGCACCAGCGGCTGCGCGCGCCCCTCGTCCGCGGTCTCTCCCCCGCGCGGGTCGCCGCCGTCCTTCCGTACGCCGCTGAGCGTGCCGCCGCCCTGGTCGAGGAGTTCGCCGGGGACGGGCGGGTGGAGCTGATGGCGGCGTACGCGCGCCGGCTGCCCGGCGAGGTCGTCGGGCGGATCGTCGGGCTCGACCCGGCCGATGTGCCCGTCGTCGTGCACGGCGGCCACCGGGCGGAGGAGCTGCTGTTCCGGCCCCTGACGGAGAAGGAGCAGATCGCCGCCGCGGAGGACACCGTCGCCGGACAGCGCCTCCTGGACCGGTACGCCCGTGACCGGCACGCCGACCCGCGCCCCGACCTGTGCTCGGAGATCGTCGCCTCGGTGGCCTCCGCCGCCTCCTCGCCGGGCGAACTCACCCTGGACGAACGGCACGAGGTGGTCTCCCACCTCCAGAACCTGGTGATCGCGGGCCACTTGACCACCACCGCGCTGATCGGGACCTGCGTGCTGCATCTGCTGCGGCACCCTGCCCAGTGGGACCTGCTGTGCGCGGAGCCGGAGCGGATCCCCGCGGCCGTCGAGGAGGCCGCCCGCCACGACACCGCGCTCCAGGGCTTCCGCCGGGTCACCACCCGGCCGCTCACCCTCGCCGGCACCGAACTCCCCGCCGGGGCCTGTCTGTTCGTCGCCTTCGGCGCGACGGGCCGGGACGGGGCGCGGCATCCGCGGCCGGACGAGTTCGACATCACCCGCCCGCCCGGCCGCCACCTCGCCTTCGGCCACGGTCCGCACGCCTGCCCCGGCGCCCAGCTGGCCCGCGAGCAACTCCGCCTGACGCTGGCCGAGTTGACCCGCCGCCTGCCCGGCCTCCGGCTCGACCCGGACCACCCCGTCACTATGCGCCCCACCTTGATCCACCGCTCCCCGCAGGAGCTGCGTCTGACCTGGTGAGTCAGCGGTAGACCTTCCCCGGCTCCGCCGTGCCCGGCGCGAGGAGCTGGGGCACGGTGACGAACACGAAACCCCGTTCCTTCAGGGCGTCGATGATGCCGGGCACGGCCGGGACCGTCCCGTCGTAGAGGTCGTGCAGCAGGATGATGCCGTCGCGGTCGGCCTGGGCGAGGACGCGTTCGGTGATGAGCGCCGAGTCGGTCGTCTGATAATCCTTGGCGGTCACCGTCCACAGGACCTCCGCGAGGCCCTGCTCGCGGCAGATCTCGTGCACGGTCTCGTTCGTGCGGCCCTGCGGCGGGCGCATCAGGGTGGGGCGGCGGCCGGTGAGGCGCTCTATCGCGTCGTCGGGGCGCCGGAGTTCCTCGCGTATCTCGTCCGGCTCGATCCGGGTCAGTATTTTGTGGTCCCAGGTGTGGCTGGCCACCTCGTGGCCCTCGGCGGCCATGCGCCGGACGAGGTCCGGATACTTCTCGATGTGGCGCTTCCCCAGCAGGAAGAAGGTCGCGTGGACCTGTTTCTCCTTGAGGATGTCCAGCAGACGGGCCGAGTGCTCACTGGGGCCCGCGTCGAAGGTGAGCGCGATGCACTTCACCTCGCGGCAGTCGACGGCACCCAGGCGGGCGGCCGCCTGCACGGTGGCCGCCGGGCGGGCGCGGGCGGCGCTGGGGGCGGTGGTGTCGAGACCACCGCAGCCGGTGAGTGTGACCGCCAGGCAGGCGGCCGCCGCCGAGACGGCGACGGCACGCAACCCGGCCCCCGTTTTCTTCATCTTCCTGGTCAGAGAAGGCATGCCGAGACTATACATAGCGCGTATACACCCTATGTATAGTCTCGGTGTCGTGCGGTCGGGCGGCCCTCCGGGCCCTGCCCTACTGGGCGTAGAAGGTGGCGTCCCCCTTGTCCGTCGTGGTGCTCGGGGTCTGCACGTACAGCAGGTAGTTGTAGTGCCGGATGTAGCGGCCCGCGTAGTTGTACGACTCGTACGAGATCCCCGCCGAGTCGGCGAGCCCGGACCGCTGGTAGAAGCTGGCGTCGGAGGCGAAGGCCGAGGTGCCGTCGTTCTTCTCCACCCACACCTCGAAGTTCTTGTGCCGCAGGTAGTAGCCGGGGAAGTTGGCCGACTCCAGCGACACCGTGCCGGTACCGGCCAGCCCCGTCACGACCCGGAACTGCGAGTCCGCGAGCGGGCTGACGTTCGCCTCGATCCTCCCCCGGTACTCCCAGTGCCGGATGAACCGGTCCGGGTAGTTGAAGGAGGAGAACCGCTGCGGGGTGACCCCGTCGGCGACCGGGATGCCGAAGTCCGGCGTGCCGTCCGCCTTCCAGTACACCTTCTGCACCCGGGTCCGCCGGTTGGGGTCGTTCAGCGGGTCGCCGGAGATGTCCTTGTAGCTGCGGTCGTGGTAGACGAGGATGTCCGACTTGCCGTCCTCGGACACGGTGAAGGAGTTGTGCCCCGGCCCGTACTGCGAGGTCGCCGCGCTCGACGCGAACACCGGCGACGAACCCTTCGTCCAGGACGCCGCGTTCGTCAGGTCCGCCGTCGCGGACGCGGTCAGCATCCCCAGGCAGTAGTTGGCGTCCGTGGCGCTCGCCGAGTAGGTCAGGAACACCTTGCCGCCGTGCTGGATCAGAGCCGGCCCCTCGTTGACCTTGTAGCCCACCGTCTCCCAGGACAGCGTCGGCTGCGAGATCTCCGTCGGAGTGCCGGAGATCGTCCAGGGGTTGGACATCTTCGCGATGAACAGGCTCGTGTTGTTGTCCTCGGACGGGTTGTGCTGCGCCCAGGCGAGATAGCGCACGCCGTTCACCACGAAGGTGGTGGCGTCCAGGGAGAAGCTCTCCCAGGTGGTCGTGATCTGGCCCTTCTCGGTCCAGGTCGCGGTCAGTGGGTTGGAACCGGTGCCTTCGAGGACGTACATCCGGATCGCCCACACGTCGGAGGTCGACCCGGCCGCGAAGTACACGTACCACTTGCCGTCGATGAAGTGGATCTCCGGCGCCCAGATGTGCGCGCCCATGATCCCGCTGGAGTGCTTGGTCCAGATGGTGACCTCGGAGGCCGTGGCGAGGCCCTGGATGGTCGTCGCCCGGCGCAGCACGATGCGGTCGTACTCCGGGACGGTGGCGGTGAAGTAGTAGTAGCCGTCGGTGTGCTTGAAGATGTGCGGGTCGGCGCGCTGCGCGGCGATCGGGTTGGTGTAGGTCACGGCGGGCGATTCCGGTACGGCGGCCTGGGCGGGGGAGCCCACGCCGGTGAGGACGGCCGCGAGGGCGACGAGGACGGCCAGGAGCAGCCGTACGGCGTTGCGTCTCAAGGGAGTTCTCCAGGGGATGGGGAGATGCGGGAAGATGCGGGGGCGGGTGGGGTCAGGTGGTGGGCACGAGGCGCCACTGCTGGCAGGTGTTGTCCAGCCAGGTCCACTGGCGTACGTCGGTGCCGTTCGCGGTACCGCAGTTCGCTACGTCGGCGACCTTGCCGGTGGACTCGTTGACGATCCGGACGTAGTCGCCGGTGGCGGTGAACACCAGCCGGAAGCGCTGGCACTTGTTGTTCAGCCACGACCACTGGCGGATGTCGGTGCCGTCCGCGCTCGCGCAGTCGGCGATGTCGGCGACCTTGCCGGTGGCCACGTTGACCAGCCGGTTGGTGTCGTCGCCGAGGTCCTCGATCTTCCACTTCTGGTTGGTCCCGCCGTTGCAGGTCCACTGGAAGATGTTCGTGCCGTCGGCCGTGGCGCCGCCCTCGACGTCCAGGCACTTGCCGCTGTTGCGGTTGACCAGGGTGTACGCGGCCGGGGTCGCCGCCGTCTCGCCCGACGGGCCGGGCAGCGAGGTGCCGAGGGCGACCGGGGTGCCGAAGTTCGGGGTGCCGTCGGCGTTCCAGGTGAACTTCTGCGCCCGTGTCGTGCGCCCGTTGCCGCAGCCGCCGCTGCTGGAGGAGTTGGCGTGGTAGACGATCCAGTTCTCGGTGCCGTCCGGCGAGCTGAAGAAGCCGTTGTGACCGGGACCGTAGACCCCGCCCGTGTCACTGCGCTGGAAGACCGGCGACTGCGTCTTCGTCCACGAGGACGGGCTGAGCGGATCGGAGCCGGTCAGCTCCAGCAGCCCCAGCTTGTAGTCGGCCGTGGTGCAGTAGCTCGCCGAGAACGTCAGGAACGTACGGCCGCCGTGATACAGCGGCTCGGGGCCCTCGTTCACCGCCGCGCCCGAGGTCTCCCAGCTCAGCGTGGGGCTGGAGATGATCGTGAAGGTGTCGCTGGAGAGCGTGTACGGGTTGCTCATCGGCGCGATGACCAGGCTCTGCTTGCTGCCGTTGATGAACCCGCTGCCCACCAGGTACAGCTTGCTGTTCGCCTGGAGCACGGTGGCGTCGATCAGCCAGCCGCCCGGCGTGAGGTTGGAGCCGGTGAGCGACCCCTTGTAGGTGTACGGGCCCAGCGGATCGGTGCCGGAGCTCTCCAGGACATGGGTGCGCTGGGAGTCGCAGCAGGAGACGCCGCTCGGCCCGGCCGAGTAGTACAGGTACCAGTGGCCGTTGAACTGGTGGAGTTCCGGCGCCCAGATGTTGGTGTTGCGGGTGGACGTGGTGTCCGACCAGACCTGCACATTGGGCGCGGTGGCGAGGCCGGCCAGTGTCGGCGACTTGCGGATGCCGAGGATGCCGGTGAACGTCGTGGTGATCAGGTAGTAGTTGCCGTCGTAGTACTCCAGCCAGGGGTCGGCCCCCTTGTACGACTTCAGCGGGTTGGTGTACGGGCGGCCGTCCGCCGCGGACACCGGCTGGGTCGCCGCCACCAGGGCCACCAGCAGCGTCAGCACGCAGACGAGCAGAGGTCTGCGGCGGCGCGTCGCGGGCGAACCGGGGCGCCGACGGAACATCCGAGGCATACAGGACCGTCCCTTGTCCGTAATTTCGAACGTAGTTCGTAACTTCGGCCCAGAACATAAGGGGGCCGCATGTCCGCGTCAATGCTCTCGGCGAGCCGGGGTGGAGTCCGCTTGTTCGAGGGGTCCTTTTCTCAGGTGTGTGTATAGTGCACGCTCTGTGAAATGCCCGGGGAAAGGCGAGTCCTGGCGTTTCGGCCCGACTGGCCGGAACCCGACGTTTTTTGCCCTCTCCTTTACCTGTACGGGTGACGGCCCAGGTCTCGGCTTGGTTCCGGAACCGTCGCCTCCGATGACCTGAGGCGGTTCGCGTATGCCGGAGGAAATGATCCCGGCGGCCGGTTCCGGGAAATAGGGGACGCGAACAATGGGAAAGGGAATGAACGGAAAGGGTGCGCGTCATGCCGCCTGTGGTTCCCCCGTTCCTGATCGGTCTCATCGCCGCACCTCTCGCCAAAAGGGTCGTCAAACCCCTGATGCGCGGACTGGTGAAGACCTCCGTCGGACTCGTCCTCGAGGTCGGGCGCGTCGCCCACGAGGCGAGCGAGGGAGTCCAGGACCTCGCCGCCGAGGTCACCGCCGAGGTCGTGGCCGCGCAGATGGCGGGCGGTGACGGCGCCCGCGGGACGGAGCCGGCCCCACGGCCGCGAAGACCGCCGCGTCCGACGGGCACCACGAGGCCCCGGCCAAGCGCCCGCCCGCCGTCGCCACCGACAAGGCGCACTGAAACACCCACGCCGTGCCCGTTCCAGGGAAAGACCTCGGGGATCCGCTGACCATGACCATGCTGGTGACCATGTGCTCCGCCGTTCCGGGGCGACAGCGCTGGCAGATTCCCGAAAGGGCGGGGAAAAGACATCTCGCGAGCGTATTCGCCGAAGTACTGGAAAAAACTCCCGGCATCAGGACGGCGCGCGTCAGTGACGTCACCGGAGGCGTTCTGGTCCTCCATGCCCCGCACTCGGAACCGCCGAGGTCGGCGGAATCCTCAGGAATTCCCTGACGGCCGTTCTCCGCTGTGTCCGCCCCCGGTCCGGCGGGAAATCCGCGCCACTGACCCGGACGGCGGAATCGGCCGCGGCGCCCGGCCGGAACCGGGACGCACCCGACCCGGGCCGATGTCGTACGCCGGACTCGACGCCCGTGCCCACCAGTTCGCCCACGCCCTCCTCGAACAGGGCGTCGGGCCGAGGACGTGGTGGCGCTGGTGCTGCCGCGTTCCGTGGACCCGGTCGTCGCGATCCTCGGGACGATGACGGCGGGCGCCGCCTATCTGCCGGTCGACCCCGGCCACGCCGAGGCGCGTAGCGCGCACATGCTGGCGGACGCGGTCGCCGGTGCGGGTCTGACGGACGGTCATCCTCGGGTTCCGCGCGGCTTCGGGGCTCCAGGCAACCTCGGCGGGCGTCCGCCCCTCCTAGGAGTCGAACCCCGCGGAACCCGGACAGGAGTGCCCGTTGGACCGTCAGTTGTCCCGTCGTCGTTTCATGGTCTACACGCTCGCGGCGTCCACCCTGACCGTCGCGGCCCCCCTCGCCTGCGACGCCCCGCCCGCCGAGGGGGCCGAGCCCGCGCGCCGCTCCTCCGACGTGCTGGTGACCGGGACCGACGAGGAGATGCTGGTCCTCGAGGTCACCGCGGCCAACAGGATCGTCGTACGGCTGCCGAGGGTCGAGGTCGGGCAGGGGGTCACCACCGCCGTCGCGATGATGATCGCCGAGGAGCTGGACGCCCGGCTCGCCGACATCGACATCCCCCTCGCCGACGCCCGTACCCAGGGCAACCAGTACACGGGCGGCTCCAGTTCGGTGCGTTCGCTGTACGGCCCGGCCCGGCAGCTGGCCGCCACCGCGCGGGCCAAGCTGGTCACCGCGGCGGCCCGGCTCTGGCACGTCCCGGCGCGCGCCCTGCGCACCAGGGACACCAAGGTGTACGCGCCGGACGGACGCTCGGCCACCTTCGGCTACCTCACCGGGTACGCCGCCGCGATCCGGGTGCCCGCCGTGTCCGCCCGGCCCAAACCGGCCTCCCGGCACCAGGTGATCGGGCGGCCCACCACCCGCATCGACGCGCGCGACATCGTCACCGGCAAGGCCCGCTACGCCGGCGACCTCACGGTGGCGGGGGCCCGGCCGACCGTGGTGGCGCGGCCGCCCACGCTCGGCGGCACGGTGCTCTCCCTCGACGACCGCGCGGCCCGGGCGATGCCCGGTGTGCACGCCGTGGTGCGGGTCGAGGGCGGGGTCGCCGTGGTGGCGGAGACCTTCCACCACGCCTTCCAGGCCCGCGACGCCCTGAAGATCACCTGGGCGCCGGGTCCGCTCGCGGCGCTCTCCGACGCCGACATCCGCCGCCGGCTGCGTGCCGCCGTGCCCCGCCTCGGCACCCCGCCGCGCGGATCGGCGCAGGTGGAGGGCGAGTTCGAGTTCGCGTTCGTCAGCCACGCGCCGATGGAGGTGCTGACCGCGGTGGCGGACGTCCGCCCCACCAGGGCCGAGATCTGGTTCTCCTCCCAGACCCCGATGGACGCCCGCGACAGCATCGCCGAGGCCGTCGGGCTGCCCGCCGCCAAGGTCAAGGTCCATGTGATGCGCGGCGGCGGCTCGTTCGGCCGGCGGCTCGACTCCGACGCCGCCCTGGAGGCGGCCCTCATCTCGAAGGCGGCGGGCCGGCCGGTCAAGCTGATGTGGAGCCGCGCCGACGACATCCGGCACGGCCGCATGCGCCCGGCCGGCCGGCACCGCATCCGCGCCAGCCTCGCCGGTGGCCGCGTGGTGGCCTTCGCCCACTCCACGGCCTCGGTGAGCACGGCGTACGAGGGGAAGGGCGCCGTCCGGCGGGCGTCCTTCGCGTCGGCGGCCGGGCCGCTGCCCAGCGACAGCGGCCTGTACAACTTCGGTGCCCTGTCCGGGGACTACGGCTCCGTCGGGCTGGCGAGCATCCCGCTCGGCGCCTGGCGGTCGGTGGACTCCGGGACCTCGCGGACGGCGGAGGAGATCGTCGTCGACGAGATCGCCGTACGCCTCGGGAAGGACCCGGTCGCGTTCCGCCGTACGACACTGCGCAGCAAGGCCGTCCGGGCGGTACTCGCCAAGGCGGCCGCCGCCGGGCACTGGGGCCGCGCCCTGCCGGCCGGGCACGGTCAGGGGGTCGCCGTCCACGAGGAGTACGGCTCCTGCGTGGCCTGCCTGGCCGAGATCGACGCCACCGACCCCAAGCACCCCCGGGTGACCCGGGTGGTGATGGCCGCCGACGTGGGCATCGCCGTCAACCCGCGCGGGCTCCAGGCCCAGCTCATGGGCACGGCGATCGACGGCATCTCCACCGTCCTGACGGCCGGTCTGCACATCGACCGGGGGGCCGTCCGCGAGGGCAGCTACGCCGACTTCCACTACGCCCGCCAGCGCGACGCCCCCCTCCGCTTCGAGGCGCACATCATGCCCTCGCACGGGGAACCGGGCGGCGCGGGCGAACTCGGCGTCCCGGCGGCGGCCGGCGCGGTCGCCAACGCCTACGCCCGCGCGACGGGCACCAGGCCACGTCGCTTCCCCCTGAACTCCTGAACTCCTGAACTCCTGAACTCCTGCACGCGTGACCGTGCTCTCCGTCGAACACCACGCCCGGAAGGTGCCCATGCCCTCCTACTCCTTCGTCCTCAACGGCAAGCCGGTCACCGTCGAGGCGCCCGCCGACATGCCGCTGCTGTGGGTGCTGCGGGACCTCCTCGACGTCACCGGCCCCAAGTACGGCTGCGGGGTCGGCGTCTGCCGCGCCTGTACGAGCCATCTGGACGGCGGTGAGATCCAGCCCTGTGTCGTCCCGGTCGCCGACTGCGCGGACCGCGAGGTCACCACCATCGAGGGCCTGGCCGACGGCGACCGGCTGCACCCCGTCCAGCAGGCCTGGCTGGAGTGCGACGTGGCGCAGTGCGGCTTCTGCCAGCCCGGCCAGATCATGGCCGCGGCGGCCCTGCTGAAGCGCACCGCCCGGCCCACCGACGCCGACATCGACCGCATCGAGAACGTGTGCCGGTGCGGCACGTACCCCCGGATCCGCGAGGCGATCAAGAAGGCGTCGGCGAACGGCTGAGACGTCGCGCCGCCCGTCCTCGGGCCCGGCGCCGCCGGATCCGCGGGAACTGAACCGCGTTCCCGTCCGACTCGTAAGGAGGAGGCGGGACCAGCCGGGCGGAGGGACGCGGGCGGTGATGTGCATGCGGGGGCGAGCGGAGCGACCCGCCGGCTGCGTGGCAGCATCGGGCGACGTGAGTGTGTCCCTGGCGGTGCGGAGCCTGCGGGCGGCGGTGTTCGCCGTGCTGTGCGTGCTGCTCGCGGCCGGCGGCCATGTGCTGGCCACGGGCGTGGCCCCGCCGGTGCGGACCCAGGTCGCGGGGGCACTCGTCCTGTTCGCGGCCGGCTGTCTGCTGGGCGGGCGGGAGCGTTCACTGGCCGGCATCGGGGGTGGCACGCTCGCGTCCCAGGCCGGGCTGCACTTCGCCTTCGCCACCGCCCGGCCGCAGAGCGTGATGGTCATGCACGGCCTGCGAATGTCGCACTCCGCCGCGCATCCGCACACCCCGCACGCCACCGCGGCCCACCTCGGGGCGGCCCTGGTGCTGACCTGGTGGCTGCGGCGCGGCGAGGCCGCCCTGTGGTCGCTGCTGCGGTGGGCCGTCGCCCTCGTGCCGGGGCTCGTCGCCTGGTGGCGGGTGGCGCGGGGGGCGCGGGCCGTCCCGGCCGTGCCGCGTCCGGGGCGGCCGGCGGGCGGGGGAGCGGGGGCGCCGCGGCAGGCGCTGCTGCGGTACGCCGTGCACCGGCGCGGGCCGCCGGCGGGGATGTCGTACGCGATCCGCTGAGCGGACCATCACCCGACATCCCGTTTCGAGTACGGAGAGCCACTCACCCATGTCCACGACCCGCACCACCACCCTGCGCCGGGCCGGCGTCGTCGCCGCCCTCGCCGCCGCCGGGGTCCTCACCGCCGCCGGTGCCGCCTCCGCCCATGTCACCGTCCACCCCGAGAGCTATGCCAAGGGAGCCACGGACGGGCTGCTGACCTTCCGGGTCCCCAACGAGGAGGACACGGCCTCCACCACGAAGGTGCAGATCTTCCTGCCGACCGACCACCCCCTCCTCGGTGTCCTCGTCTCGCCCCGGGACGGATGGACGGCCAAGGTGACGAACACCAGGCTCAAGACGCCGGTCAAGACCGACGACGGCACCATCACCGAGGCCGTCTCCGAGATCACCTGGACCGGCGGGAGGATCACCGCCGGGCAGTACGAGGACTTCGACGTCGCCTTCGGGCAACTCCCCGACGACACCGACCAGTTGGCCTTCAAGGCGCTCCAGACCTACTCCGACGGCAAGGTCACCCGCTGGATCGAGGAGGCGGCCTCCGGCGACGACGAACCGGAGAACCCCGCGCCGGTCGTCACCCTCACCGCCAAGGGCGCCCAGGCCGGGGACGCGGACGGCGCGACCGCCCCGGCGGACGAGAAGAGCGGTACCGGCACCGGCACCGGCACCGCCTCGGCCGACTCCGGCTCCGACAGCGACTCGACCGCCCGTGGCCTCGCGGCCGCCGGTCTGGCCGCGGGGGTCCTGGGCCTGGCCGCGGCCGCCTTCGCCGTGGTCCGCACCCGGCCGAACCGCTCACGGCCCGAGTAGACCGGAGTTCAGGGCGACCGCCTCCCGGAAGGCGGCTCGGCAGGCCGGGACCGCGGGGTGAGGGGGTGCGGCCCTGGCGTACGACGGTGAAGACACGCCGGGGGCGGCGGCCCCGGGGAAGCCGGTGGAGGGCGACGGTGGGGCGGCGGCCGCTCCAGACGAGGTCGGGGAGGAAGGCCGCGGCGAGGTCCTGTTCGACCAGCCGGAGGTGGAGCAGGAGGTCGGTGCTCTCGAACCGTAGGTCGGGTTCGACGCCGGCGTCACGGCACAGCGAAACGGCCCACCGTCGCGCCGGGGTGCCCTCGGGCTCCATCACCCAGGCACACCCGGCCAGGGCCCGCAGCGCGGCCGGCGGCCCGCCGGCGTCCGGTTCCTCGGTGTCCCGGGCGTCGGCGTCCGGGACACCGGCCAGGCGCAGGGGGTCGTCGAGCAGGTCCTGCTGTTCCACCACGCCGAGCAGGCCCTCGGCCGTCCGCCCGCCGTCCGCGCGGAGCCCTTCTGGACCGACTGCGCGCCCCTCGCCCGCGCCGGCATTCCCTGTCTGCTCTTCGGCGCCGACGGCGAAGGCGCCCATGCCGCCACCGGGTACGTCGACCTCGCCTCCCCGGACCGCCTCGCCGGCATCCTCACGGCGACCGTCGCGGACTTCTGCGCCTGAACCGGCGGGGGAGGGGGCCCGGGCGGGTGTGCTTGAGTGGGGGGCACCGCGACCGCCCCTCACGAACGGACCCGTACCCCCATGCACGTGCTGATCCTCGGTGGGACCACCGAGGGCCGCCGGCTCGCCGAACTGCTGCACGGCAGGCCCGGCCTGGCGGTGACCACCTCGCTCGCCGGGCGGGTCGCGAGCCCCCGGCTGCCCCCGGGCGAGGTCCGCGTCGGGGGCTTCGGCGGCACCGAGGCGCTCACGGCGTGGCTGCGCGAGCGGCGGATCGGCGCGCTCGTCGACGCCACGCATCCCTTCGCCGCGACCATGAGCCGCCACGCGGCCCGGGCCGCCGCCACCGCCGAAGTCCCCCTGCTGGCCCTGCGCCGCCCCGGCTGGACCCCGGGGGAGGGGGACGACTGGCACGAGGCCGGCTCGTCCGAGGAGGCAGCCGCGCTGCTGCCCGCGCTGGGGCGCCGGGTGTTCCTCACCACCGGCCGCATGGGGCTGGCCGCGTTCGCCGGGCTGGACGACCTGTGGTTCCTCGTACGGTCCGTCGACCCGCCCGAGGGTCCCCGTCCCGCCCGGGCACAGACCCTTCTCGACCGGGGCCCGTTCACCCTCGACGGGGAGCGGGAGCTGCTGCGCCGGCACCGCATCGACGTCGTGGTGACCAAGGACAGCGGGGGAGCCGCCACCGCCCCGAAACTGACGGCCGCCCGAGAGGCGGGCCTGCCGGTGGTCGTGGTCCGCCGTCCCCCGCTCCCCGCGGGCGTCCCCGTCACCCCCACCCCGGAGGCGGCGGCCCACTGGGTCACCGAACAGTGGTCCCGTACGGCCGGCTGACCTCCGTACCGCCCCCTCACCTCCCGGCGATCGACGCCGTCACTCCTCCTCGCTCGCGAGGGCGTTGACCGCCGCGGCGGCGATCGCGCTGCCCCCGCGTCGGCCCCGTACCACCAGGTACTCCAGTCCGTACGGGTTGGCGGCCAGCGCGTCCTTGGACTCGGCGGCGCCGACGAAACCGACCGGCGCGCCGATCACGGCGGCGGGCCGGGGCGCGCCCGCCTCGATCATCTCCAGCAGACGGAACAGCGCGGTGGGCGCGTTGCCGACGGCGACCACCGCGCCCTCCAGCCGGTCCCGCCACAGCTCCAGCGCCGCGGCGCTGCGCGTCGTCCCCAGCTCGGCCGCCAGCTCCGGCACGGCCGGGTCGGACAGGGTGCACAGCACCTCGTTTCCGGCGGGCAGCCGTCTGCGGGTCACCCCGCTCGCCACCATCTGCACATCGCAGAGGACGGGCGCGCCCCCGCGCAGGGCCTCCCGGGCCCGCGCCACGACCCCGGGCGTGCAGGCCAGGTCCCGTACCAGGTCCACCATCCCGCAGGCGTGGATCATCCGGACCGCGACCTGCCCGACGTCGGCGGGCAGCCCCGAGAGGTCGGCCTCCGCGCGGATGGTGGCGAAGGACCGGCGGTAGATGGCCGCGCCGTCCTTCTCGTAGTCGTAGCTGGTCACGGTGTTCGCCATGGCGGCGAGCATACCCAGGGCGCCTGATCGCCCCTCGCCGTCGGCGACCCCTCGCGCTGCGGGCGGTCCCTCCGACGCGGTCGCGCAGCGCGTCGCCCCGGGGGCGGCCGACGGGCGGGGGTCCACGGCCGGTGTCAGGCTGAAGGGACCAGGAACTGCGGAAGGGAATCCCCGTGATCACCACCGACCTCACTCCCGGTGTGCCCTGCTGGATCGACCTCGGCGCCCCCGAGGTGCGGACCGCCGCGGACTTCTACGGCGCCGTGCTCGGCTGGGAGTACGAGCCCATGGGCGGCGAGGGGGAGGACAGCCAGGGCGGGATGTTCAAGAAGGACGGCAGGACCGTCGCCGGGCTGGGCAGACTGACGGAGGAGGGCGCGCGCTCCGCCTGGATGATCTACTTCGACGTCGCCGACGCGGACGCCACGACCGAGGCCGTCCGGCGCGCGGGCGGCACGGTCCGGGTGGAGCCCCGTGACCTCGGTGAATGGGGTCGGATGGCGCAGTACAGCGACCCCCAGGGCGGCCAGTTCGCCGTCTGGCAGCCGGGCAGCGAGGCGGGGTTCGAACTGGTCGAGGAGCCGGGCTCGCTCTCCTGGACCGAGCTGTACACGACCGACGCCCGGGCCGCCAAGGAGTTCTACGGCGAGGTCCTCGGCTGGCGGTTCGGCGACATGGAGATGCCGGGCGGCGGTGGCACGTACACCCTCATCACCCCCGAGGGGCTCCCCGAGGAGCGGATGCAGGGCGGCCTGATGGAGGTCCGCGAGCAGGATCTCTCCCTCGCGGACGGACACCCGTACTGGCACCCGGTCTTCGCGGTCGCCGACTGCGACGCCGCCGTCGCCGAGGTCACGGGCCACGGCGGCAGTGTGCAGACGGGACCGGTGGAGGCGGAGGGCGTGGGCCGCCTCGCGGTCTGCGTCGACCCGGCGAACGCCGACTTCGTGGTGCTCAGGCCCACCGGGAACTGAGCGCCCCGGCCGGGGTGTCAGGCGAGGGTCACCTCCACCGGCAGCTTCTTGATGCCGTTGACGAAGTTGGAGCGCACCCGCGGCACGTCCCCGGCCAGCCGGATGCCGGCGATCCGCGGGATCAGCTCCTCGAACATGATCCGGATCTCGGTGCGGGCGAGCAGGTTGCCCAGGCACAGATGCGGGCTGCCCTTGCCGAAGGTGACGTGGTCGTTGTGCCGCCGGGCGACGTCGAAGTCGTACGGGTTGCCGAAGACCTCCTCGTCACGGTTGCCGGAGGCGTACCACATGACGACCTTGTCGCCCTCCCTGATCCGCTTGCCGCCGAGCTCGACGTCCCGGGTCGCGGTGCGGCGGAAGTGGTAGACGGGGGAGGCCCAGCGCAGGAACTCCTCCACCGCCGTCGGGATCAGGGACGGGTCGTCCTTGAGGCGGGCCAACTGCTCGGGGTGGTGCAGCAGGGCCAGCATGGAGTGCGAGATGGTGTGCCGGGTGGTCTCGTTGCCGGCGACGACCAGCAACAGGAAGTAGTTGTCGAAGTCCTGCGGCGACAGCGGAACCCCGTCCCGCGGGATGGTGTTGACCAGCTTCGACACCAGGTCGGAGCCGTCCTTGCCGCGCCGCTGCCGGGCCAGCTCACGGCCGTATTCGAAGACCTCGACCGAGGCGGGCGAGCGGAACGGCAGATCGCGGTACCGCTCGCTCTCCGCGCTGTGCAGCAGCACGTCCGCGTAGTCGGGGTCGGTGTTGCCGATGATCCGGTTGCCCCAGTCGATGAGTTTCTGGTTGTCCTGCGGCGGTACGTCGAGCAGCCGGGCCAGCACATTGATCGGGAAGTCGGCGGAGACGTCGGCGACGAAGTCGAAGGTGCCCTTGGCGAGCGCCGCGTCCAGGGTCTTCGCGGTCAGGCCGCGCAGGAAGTCGCCGTAGCTGTTGATCACGCTCGCGCCGAACTGGCGCTGGATCACACTGCGCAGTGCCCGGTGCCGTACACCGTCCAGCTCCAGGATGGAGGCGCGCTTCTTGATCTGGTCGTCGTCGACCTCCTCGAGGTTGACGAACCGGGTGGAGGTGAACGTCTCCGCGTCACGGTCGACGCGGGCGATGTCGGCGTGCCGGGTCACCGCCCAGAAACCGGAGTTCGGGGCCTCCTCGGGCTGCCAGTGCACCGGGTCCTCGTGGCGCAGGGTGTGGAACATGCGCCACGGGGTGACGCCGTCGGTGAAGCGGTCGAGGTCGGCGAGGTTCACGTCCGCCAGCGGCAGCGGCTCGTGCGCGGCGGGGGTCAGGATCTCGGTCATCGGTGGGTCCTCGGTGTCACAGGTGGTAGGCGTACTCGGTGAACTCCCAGTCGGTGACATGCCGTTGGAAGCGTGCGACCTCGTCCCGCTTGTAGGTGAGGAACGCGGTGGTGAAGTCCTTGCCGAGCAGCTCGGTCAGGGCGGTGTCCGCCTCCAGCGCGTCGAGCGCGGCGGACAGGGTGGGCGGCAGCAGGTCCGAGCGGGCGGTGTCGTAGCCGTAGCCCTCCAGCGGCGCCGGGGGCTCCTGGCCCGCCCGGACGCCGAGCAGGGCGGCCGCGGCCGTGCCCGCGATCAGCAGATAGGGGTTGGCGCTCGCGTCGCCGAGCCGCAGCTCCAGCCGGGCCCCGGAGCCGCGCTCCGGCGGGATCCGGAGCATGGCGCTGCGGTTGTCCAGCCCCCAGTCGATCAGCCAGGGCGCGAGGGTGTCCGGGCCGAAGCGTTTGTACGAGTTCACGGTCGGGTTGGCCAGCGCCGCGAGCGCGGGGGCGTGGGCCAGGACACCGGCGACGGCGTGCCGGGCGGTGGCCGACAGACCGTAGGCGCCGGACGGGTCGTGGAAGGCGTTCTGCCCGTCGAGGTCCTCGCAGGACAGATGCAGGTGGAAGCCCGAGCCGCCCGCCTCGCCGAACGGCTTGGCCATGAACGTGGCGAGCCTGCCCTCCCTGCGGGCCAGCTCCTTCACGGCGGCCTTGAAGCGGAAGGCGCGGTCGGCGGCGTCCAGGGCGCCGGAGTGGGTCAGGTTGATCTCGTACTGGCCGCCGTCGAACTCGTGGTTGCCGTTGGTGACCCCGATCCTCAGGTCGCGCAGCAGCCGCAGGGTGCGCAGCAGATGGTTGTCCGGGTCGGCGCGCAGACCGGCGGTGTAGACGGCGCCGGTCGTCTCCGGCGAGCGGCGCCAGCCGGTGGGGGTGCCGGGGGCGGGCTCCAGCAGGAAGTACTCCAGTTCGGGGCCGACGACCGGGCGCAGGCCCGCTTCGGCGCACCGGGCCAGGACGGCCCGCAGCAGATCCCGCGGCGACTCGGGGGCGGGGGCCGAGGTCGCCGGGTCGGTGACCTCGCCGAGACAGGACGCGACGCCCGGCTCCCAGGGGAGCACGGTCAGCGTGGACAGGTCGGGGCGCACGCACACGTCCGGCAGGCCGGCGTCCAGGCCGCCCGCGACCGGGACCACGTCCCCCTGGGGCGAGGTGTGGTAGACGGCGCGGCAGAAGGCCAGGCCGTGCGTGCAGGCCGCGGGCAGATGGTCCAGCAGGACGTCCCGGGCGCGGTCCGTGCCGATGAGGTCGGGGTAGATCACCCGGACCACGTCGACGCCCTCGGCGGCGAGCCGGTCCATGTGCCGGCGGATGTCTGGGATGTCTGATGCGCTCACCGAAGTCTCCTTGAGCGGATGGGCGGGGACTCCCTGGTGCTCCCTCGTGCCCGGCTAATCGTTTGATCCCGAACGGTATGGAGGGGGGTCGTCGCCCCGCAAGGGGGTGCGCCGAAAAATTTATCCACCTGGACAGGTATTGACCAGGGTCGGACGGCTTCCTATGTTGTTTGAAGCCAAACGAGTTAACGAGCGGGAGGAGGGCGGCCATGAAGGTCGTCGTCGACATGAACAAGTGCCAGGACCACGGCCAGTGCGTCTTCGCGGCCCCGGACGTCTTCTCGTTCGACGACGCCGGGCGCCTGGCCTACGTCCCCGACCCCGACGACGCGCTGCGCGACGAGGTCGAGGAGGCCGCCGACGTGTGCCCGTTGCAGGCCATCCGGATCGAGGGCTGACCCCCATGACCGGACGCATCGTCGTCGCCGGCGGCTCGATGGGCGGTCTGCGCGCCGCCGAGCAGCTGCGGGCGGCGGGCTGGACCGGGGCCGTCACGGTCGTCGGCGACGAACCGCACATGCCCTACAACCGGCCGCCGCTCTCCAAGGAGGTCCTGGCCGGCCGGGCCCCCTTCGCGTCGCTCGCCTTCACCCCGAAGGCGGCCGCCGCGGACGTCGAGTGGCGGCTCGGCACGAAGGCCGTCGGCGCCCGCCTCGACGAACGGACCGTCACCCTCGACGACGGCTCCACGCTGTCGTACGACGGTCTCGTCGTCGCCACCGGTATGCGCCCCCGCCGGCTGCGCTGCCCCGGCCCGCTCGCCGGCCGCCACACGGTCCGCACCCTCGCCGACGCCCGGGGACTGCGCGAGGAACTGACCCGCCCGGGCGTCCGGGTGGTCGTGGTGGGCGCCGGGTTCATCGGCTGCGAGGTCGCCGCCACCGCCGCGGGACTCGGCGTGGGCGAGGTGACCGTCGTCGATCCGCTGCCGCTGCCCATGGCCGGCCCCCTCGGCGACCTGCTGGGCCGCGCCCTGCTCCGGCGGCACGAGCGACGCGGGGTGCGCTTCGCGCTCGGCACGGGAGTCACCGGGTTCGAGGGCACCGACCGGGTGACCGGCGTCGTCCTCGGCGACGGCACCGTGCTGCCCGCCGACGTGGTGGTGGAATCGGTCGGCTCGGTCGCCAACGTCGAATGGCTTCAGGACAACGGCCTCGATCTCACCGACGGCGTCCTCACCTGCGCACAGCTCCGGGTCGGCGGCCGGCCGGACGTCGTCGCGGTCGGCGACGTCGCCCGCTTCCCCAACGCCCGCTACGACGGCGTACCCCGCCGGGTCGAGCACTGGTCGATCCCGGCGGACACCGCCCGGCACGCGGCGAAGGCGCTCGTCGCCCATCTCCTCGGCGAGGAGCGGGAGCCGGCTCCGTTCGCGCCGCTGCCCACCTTCTGGAGCGACCAGCACGACTTCCGGCTCCAGTCCTTCGGCGCGCCCGTCCTGGGCCTCGGTGACGTCCGGGTCCTGGACGGCGACCCGGACGGCGATCCGGAAGGCGACGTCCTCGTCGGCTACCACCACACGGACCGGCTCGTCGGCGTCGTCGCGCTCGGCGGCCGGACCGCCGCGCTGGACGCCGCCCGGTACCGCGCCCAGTTGCTCCAGCAGCCCGCCCTCACCGCGTAACCTCACCGCGTAAGGAACCCCGTCATGTCCGCTGTCCGTGGCTTCTTCACCCCCAAGACCGCGACGGGAGCCTCGTCGCTGATCCCGTCCCCGCCGTGGCGCTACTCCGGCGACCTGCTCACCGTCGAGTACCGCACGGACCCCGCACGGGTGCGTGAACTGCTGCCCGAGCCGCTGGAGCCGGCCGAGGAGGACCCCGGCGCGGTCGCGCTGATCTGGGCCGACTGGCAGTCCTGCTCGGCGTCCGGCGGCGAGCTGCTGGACCCCGTGCTGGCCCAGTACAAGGAGGCCTTCGCGGTCGTCCGCTGCACCTACCGGGGGCGGACGTACTCGCGGTGCGTCCACATCTGGGTCGACAAGGACTTCGCGATCGCCCGCGGGCTGCACCAGGGCTATCCGAAGAAGCTCGGCTCCATCCACCAGACGCGCCCCCATCCCTACGGGCCCGCGCCGCGGATCGAGGCGGGGGCGCGGTTCGGGGCGACGCTCGCCGCCGCGGACCGGCGGCTGGCCCAGACGGTGGTGACGCTGCGGGAGCCGTCCGCGACGAACGGGTTCGTCAACGGGCATCCGATGGCCCATCACCGGTGGCTGCCCTCCATCGAGAAGGGGAAGGGGCTGGCGCTGGACGAGCTGATCGAGTCCGGTGCGGCCTCCTTCGAGGGCGGACAGGCGTGGGTGGGGGACGCGGAGCTGGAGCTGTTCGAGGCGCCCACCGAGGAGTTGGCCCGGCTGGAGATCCGGGAGCCGATCGCCGCGTACTACCGCCAGGTCGGTGTGGTGTGGGACGGGGGGCGGTTGTTGGAGGCCGGGATGTCGGGGGTGGCTGCCGAGTGATGCCGGTGGTCCGGTGCGGGTGCGTCGCGGCTGGTCGCGCCCACCCGGCGGAGCCGCGTATCGGCACCGCCCCGCGCCCCTGAGCACGTCCCCCTGCCCGCGTTTCAAAGGAGCCCTTCCTCATGCCTGACAAGATCGTCGTTGCCGGTGTCTCCGTCGACACCCGCCACTGGATCGGCGGTGAGCGTGTCGCCTCCGCCGAGATGTTCACCGACCACTCGCCCATCGACGGGAAGCCGATCGGCGAGATCTCCCGGGGTACACCCACGGAGGCCGCCGCCGCCGTCGCCGCCGCCAAGGCCGCCTTTCCCGGCTGGGCCGCCACCTCGCGGGCCGAACGGGCGCGGATCCTGCACGCCGTCGCCGACGGGGTGGAGAAGCGGCTCGAAGAGCTCGCGATCGTCGAGACCACCGACAACGGCGCGCTGCTGCGCTCCCACCGCCGGGGTGTCATGCCGCGGGTGGCGCACAACTTCCGGTTCTTCGCCGACTGGCTGCTGACGCTCGGGCACGAGGACTTCGAGACCCGTGGGCACACCAATCACGTGTCCTGGGACCCCGCCGGACCGTGTGTGCTGATCACGCCGTGGAACGCGCCGCTGATGCTGGCGACCTGGAAGGTCGCCCCGGCGCTCGCGGCCGGCAACACGGTCGTCCTCAAGCCCGCCGAGTGGTCCCCGCTCACCGCCTCCCTGCTCGCGGACATCGCCGCCGAGGCCGGACTGCCCGCCGGGGTGCTGAACGTCGTCCAGGGGTACGGCTCCGAGATCGGCGACGCGCTCACCGCGCACCCGGACGTGCGCCGGATCAGTTTCACCGGCTCCGTACCGACCGCCCGGCGGATCGCCGCGTCGGCGGCCGCCAACCTGACGCCGCTGAGTCTCGAACTCGGCGGCAAGTCACCGCTGTTGGTGTTCGCCGACGCCGATCTGGACCGTGCCGTGGACCTGGCGGTCGAGCAGTACGACAACGCCGGGCAGGTCTGTCTGGCCGCGACGCGGTTCCTCGTCGAGGAGTCGGTGGCGCAGGAGTTCACCCGCCGGTTCGTGGAGAAGGCGACCGCGCTCGTGCAAGGTGATCCCCGCGACGAGGGCACGGACATCGGGCCCACCATCCATCCCCGCCAGCTGGAGAAGATCGACGGGTTCGTGCAGCGGGCGCTCGCCGCCGGGGCACGTGCCGTCATCGGCGGACACCGCAGGGACGGCCGGTACTACGCGCCGACCCTCCTCACCGATGTCGCCCAGGACGCGGAGATCGTGCAGGAGGAGGTCTTCGGCCCGGTGCTGACCCTCCAGACCTTCGCCACCGAGGACGAGGCCGTCCGCCTCGCCGACGACACCCGGTTCGGGCTCGCCGCGACCCTCGTCACCGGCGACCCCGAGCGTGCCGAGCGGGTGAGTGCGCGGCTGGTCGCCGGGACGGTCTGGGTGAACTGCTTCTTCGTCCGCGATCTCCAGGCGCCCTTCGGCGGCTCCCGGCACTCCGGTGTCGGCCGCGAGGGCGGGACCTGGAGCTTCGACTTCTACTGCGACCTCAGGAACACCGTGACCGCGCCGACCGGATGGACGAACCATGGGTGAGATCGTCGGGGCCGGGCTGCTCGCCCATGTGCCCACCATCGTGCTGCCGGAGGCGGACCGGCTGGAGCTCAACGAGGGCAAGGAGATCACCCTCGTCACCGGGCTCCAGGAACTCCGCCGGGAGGTCTTCGAGCGCGACGACTACGACACCGTCGTCGTCCTGGACTCGCACTGGGCGACGACCGTCGAGTTCGTCGTCACGGCCCAGCAGCGGCGGGCCGGGCTGTTCACCTCCGAGGAGCTGCCGCGGGGGATGTGCCGGATGCCGTACGACTTCCCCGGCGACCCCGAACTCGCCCGCAACATCGAGAAGTTCGCCGACCGGCACGGCACCTGGATCACCGCGATCGACGACGACTACCTGCCGATCTACTACGCCACCATCAACCTGTGGAAGTACCTGGGGGAGGGCCTGCCGGACAAGCGGTGGGTGACGATCGGGGTCTGCCAGACCGGTGACATGGAGGACCATCTGCGGCTGGGGCGGGCGCTGGCGGACGGCATCGCGGCCACTGCGGGGCGGCGGGTCCTGCTGATCGCCTCGGGTGCCCTCTCGCACACCTTCTGGCCGCTGCGCGAGCTGCGCGACCACGAGGCCAGCGACCCGGTGCACATCCGTACGCCCGAGGCCCGGGAGGCGGACCGCGAGCGGATCGCCTGGTTCAAGGAGGGCCGCCACGACAAGGTCCTCGACACCATGGACGCGTTCTGGAAGGTCAAGCCCGAGGCGAAGTTCTTCCACTACCTGATGATGGCCGGCGCGCTCGGCGAGCAGGCCTGCACCGCCAGGGCCCGCCAGTACGGCGCCTACGAGAACTCCGTCGGCACCGGCCAGGTCCACCTGTGGTTCGACCGCCCCACCGACGGCTGGACCGGCACCGGCCTGCCCACGCCCCGTACCCCGCACAGCCGCGTCTGAGGAGTCCTGTCATGCCCGAATACCGCCGTATCCTCCTCGACGGCGCCGCCGTCGAGGTCACCGTCGACGGGGACGAACTCGTCGCCGGGGACGGCCGCCGCGTCAAGACCGAGGAGGCGCGGCACCTGCCCCCGGTGGTGCCGTCCAAGGTGATCGCCGTCCACCTCAACCACCGCAGCCGCGTCGACGAGTTCCGGATCGGACTGCCCGACACCCCCACCTACTTCCACAAACCGACCTCCGCCCTCAACTCCCACAGGGGCGCGATCGTCCGCCCCGAGGGCTGCAAGTGGCTCAACTACGAGGGCGAGGTCGCCATCGTCATCGGGAGGACGGCACGGAACATCTCCCCGGCCGAGGCGGGCGAGTACATCGCCGGCTACACCATCGCCAACGACTACGGGCTGCACGACTTCCGCGACACCGACGCCGGTTCCATGCTCCGGGTCAAGGGCTCGGACACGCTGTGCCCGCTCGGCCCGGGGCTGGTCACCGACTGGGACTTCCACGGCAAGCGGCTGCGGACCTACGTCAACGGCGAGGTCGTGCAGGACGGCTCGACCGACGAGATGACCTGGGACATGCACTACCTGGTCGCCGACATCGCCCGCACCATCACCCTGTACCCCGGTGACGTGCTGCTGTCCGGCACCCCGGCCAACTCCCGCCCGGTACAGCCGGGCGACGTCGTCGAGGTCGAGGTCGAGGGCCTGGGCCGGCTCACCAACCACGTCGTCACCGGGCCCACCGCGATCCGCACCGACGTCGGGGCCCAGCCCACCGAGTCCGAGGAGGTCCTCTCCACGGCCCTCGGCGGCGACTGGGAGTTCCGGGGCATCCGCCCGCCCCGCCGCTGACTCGCGCCCGCGCGCAGGCGCCGCACCGGTGACGACCCAGGGGGCCGCCGGCGCGGCGCCCCCCGCGTCGCTCAGCCCTTCGCCCGGCGGCCGCTGCGGCGCGGGGCCGGTTCGGCGCCGTCGAGGAGGGTCAGCCGGCGCTCCTCGCCGTGCTCCTCGACCTGCCGTACGACCTGGCGCAGCCCCTCGGCGACGCTGCGGCACTCCTCGTCGCTGAGCCGGGAGGCGACGAACGCCTCCTCCTGGTTGAACTCCGGGAACAGGCGCCGCATCAGCGTCTCGCCCTCCTCGGTGAGGCTCAGCAGCACCAGCCGGCCGTCCGAGGGGTGACCGGCCCGCTGGAGCAGCCCGCGCCCCTCCAGCGTCCGGGAGACCCCGGTGAGCGTGCCCTTGGAGATGCCGGCCTCCTCCGCGACATGCCGGGTCTCGGACTCGCCCCAGACCCACACCACCCAGAGCACGACGAACGCCGTCCAGGTCAGATCGGCGCCGCGCAGCACGGAGTTCTCCAGGTGCTGGCGGACGGCCGACGCGGCGCGGTAGATGTTGGCGACCACCGCCATCTGCTCGCGGTGGATCGGTATCCCGCCGAGCTTGGCGGCGGCCAGCTTCTCCGCTTCGGTGATGGACCGGTGCCCTGGCACGGTCACGCTCCCTTCGCACTCCGTCGATCGTTCGGAGTCAAATTATACGAGGGTGAACATCCTGGGGCCGACCACCGGTTTCACCGGTCTCACCGGTCTCAGGGCCCTTCGACCCCCGCCTCGCGCAGGAGGGCCGCGCCCAGGTCCGAGGCCGCCGCACCGCGCTCGCCGACCAGCCGCCGCGCGGCCTCCAGCAGCCGGACGCGCTGACGGACGGCATCGCTGCGCCCGGCCCCGGCCCCCGCCCCGCGTCCCCGTCAGCCCCTCCCGCACCATCCGGTCCCGGCCACGGCCGCGATCGACAGCCGAGGCCGGCGGTGCGCCCCGCCTCCCCCGGGACGGGACGGCGGACGTACCTCCATTTCGGCGGTCGGACCCAGGACGCGGCTCCGGCAGAGCAGCGGCACCTGCCGTGAACTCGGGTTTTCCTGAACAGCCCCGGCATTGCCCCCGTATACGTCGGGGTGACCGCGAAGAAGCCGGACCGTGCCTCCGCGTGGGTGCGAGCCGGGCTGTTCGCGCTCGTCGGCAGTGTGCTCGCGGCCCTCGGCCATCACGCCGTCACCGAACAGGCGGTGCCGTGGCGGCTGGTGACCCTCTTCACGGTGGCCCAGTGCGCGCTGGCCCGGCCCTTCGTACGGCGCGCCCTCTCCCTGCCGGTGGCCGTCGGCTGCACCCTCGTGGCGCAGACCGGGCTGCACCTCGCCCTGGCCCGGGCGGGAGGCGGGCACGAGGCGGGGCCGGGCGCGGCGGGACATGCCGGTCATGCCGTGATGACGGACGGGCACGTCCCGCACCACGCGGGCACGGCCATGACGGTGGCCCACCTGCTGGCGGCGCTCGCCACGGCCTGGCTGCTGCACCGTGCCGACGCCGCCGTGACGGTGGCTCTGGCGGCGGCCCGGACCGTGCGGTCGGCCGTGAGCGCCGTCCTGGCGCGGGTGCTGCCGCCGCTCGTCCGCGGAACGCTCCGCGGACCGTCGTCCACGGGCCGGACCGGCCACTTCACCCCGCCCGCCGCGGCGGGGACACGCGATCTGGAACACGCGCTGGTGCGCAGGGGACCTCCGGGACCGGTGCACGTCCCGGTCCTTCCCTCACCCCGGCCGGCCGGCTTCGGCCCGCCGGGTCCCAGCACCAGCAAGGAGTCCCCCTGTGTCCCTGTTTCCCGGGTCCCCGTACGCTCCCGTCCGCACCGCGCGGCGGGCCGGAGTCGTCGGCGTCCTCACACTGACCGCCGCCCTCGCCCTGGCCGGGCCCGCCTTCGCCCACGCGGAGGTCGAGGCCGACACCGCGCAGGCCCTGGCCGAGAACGTCACTCTCAGCTTCGTCTCCGAGGCGGAGTCCGCCGAGGCGGGCTTCACCGAGATGCGCGTCGTCCTTCCCGAGGGCATCGCACCGGGTGACGTCACGCTCGTCGAAGCCCCCAAGGGCTGGAAGTTCAGGGCCACGAGCGACGGCTACACCCTCGGCGGCCCGAAGCTCGCCGTCGGCACCGACGCCGAGTACAAGGTCAGGGTCAGGCAGTTGCCGGACGCGAAGGAGATCGCCTTCAAGACCGTCGAGACGTACAGCGACGGCGAGGTCTCCCGCTGGATCGAGCTGCCGGGCGGCGGAGCCGAGCCCGAACAGCCCGCGCCCGTCCTGAAGCTCAAGGCCGCCGCTCCGGGCGCCACACCCGTCAGCCCCGGCCCCGCGGCGAGCGAGTCGGCCGCCGCCACCCCTTCGGCCACCGCGTCCACCCCTGCCGCCGACCCCTCGGAGGAGACGACCCCGGTCGCCGACAACGAGGAGAAGGCGAAGGGGAAGGACGGGGGCGGCTCGACCGGGCTGCTCGCCGGTGGGGCGATCGCGGCGCTCGCCGTCGTGGGCGGAGGCGCCTGGTGGCTGGTCAGGCGCCGCTCGGCGACGACCGAGGACTGACCCCCGGATCCAGCCGCTACCGGAGCCGTCGTACGGGGTCGTCGTCCTCGTGGGCGGCATCGAGGCGACGACCGCCTCCGCCAGCGGGCGTACCCGCTCGGGCAGGCCGGCCGGTGGAAGGCGGAACTGGTCGGGAGCGGCCGGCGGGTGGCGGTGACCGGTTCGGCACCGTTGTGGAGCATCGCCGTGGCCAGGCCGAACGACTCGGTGCACCGGAGATCGCCGCCGCTCTCGCAGCCGATCAGGGCGACCCGCGGGGGCGCGGGCCGGATCCGCGCCCCGGGCTCGCCGCCTCGACCGGCGCGCCGCCGAAAGGGCCGTCACCGACCGCCGCACGGGGCGGCCGGGTCCGGCGACGGCCGTGGGTCCGGCGACCGGGTCGGGGCGCAGCCCGAGGGGGACGGCGCCCTGAGCCGGGTTGGCGGGCTTCGGGAGCGGACTTCAAGGAGTGTTGACTCGCGGACAACCCGATCGCGGTGTGCCTCGGCCTCGTGGTTGGTTAGGGTGCGAAGGGAGCCGGCGGCAGCCGGCGACCTGAGCCCGATTCCGAACCGGCCACGGGAGAAGTGCTGTTACGGATCCGGAACACCGTCCACCGATCACGGCAGAGCACCGCGGGCCGCGGGTGACCGGCCGGCCGGCGCCCAGGGTGCTGCCGCCGCCGGTGCGCGGGTGGCTCGGGCTGATGGCGGCCCTCGCCGCGCTGGTGGTCGTCGTGCTCGGGATCCGGTACGCCGACGACAGCCGGCCCGGCACGGTCGACGCACGGGTCGCGGCGCTGGTGGACGGAGCGGGGCCGCCGTGGCGGCACGTCGCTCTGGCCATGGACTTCCTGGGGGAGCCGGTGGGCGCGGTGACGGTGGTCGTGGCCACCGTCACCGGCTGTCTGCTGCTACGGCGTCCTCGCGCGGCGGTGCTCGCCGTGGCCGGCGTCAGCGTCGCCGTGGGCACGGCGACGCTGCTCAAGTCCCTGGTGGGACGCACGATCCACGGCGCAGGCAACCTGTCCTATCCGAGCGGGCACACCGCCTTCGCCACCGCGCTCGCCGTCGTGGTGGCCCTGCTCGCGACCGGCCGGCTCGGCCTCGGCAGGACCGCCGCCACGTCACTCGTCCTCGCCGCCGCGCTGGTCGCCGGCGCCGCCATGGGCTGGGCGCAGGTCGCCCTGGGCGCGCACTACCCGACCGACGTCCTCGGCGGCTGGTGCACCGCGCTGGCGGTGACACCGGCGACCGCCTGGCTGGTCGACCGGACGGCCGACCGGCTGGCCGACCGGCCTACGGGAGTGTCGCCGACATGAGGTCACGCCAGACGGCGGAACACCGGCTTCACCGGCCGTCCGGCCAGCCAGGGCGTGGGATCGGTGGCGTCCAGGGCCTTCCGGTACACCGCACACGCCTGGGCCACCACGTCGACGGTGTGATCGATGTCGGCCTCGCTGAGCGCGCTGCTCACCACGAACGACGGGGCCAGCACCCCGCCCGCGAGGAGCCGGCGCAGGAACAGGGTGCGGTACCGCTGCGACGGCTGCCCGTGCTCGTCGAGCGTGGCGAAGACCAGGTTGCTGGCCCGGCCCCGGACGACGAGGTGGTCGCCGACGCCCAGGCCGGCCGCGACGTCGCGGACCCCGGCGGCCAGCCGCTCGCCGAGGGCGTGCAGCCGCGCGGTGACGCCCTCCTCGACGTAGGTGGTCTGCACGGCCATCGCGGCCGCCAGGGAGTGCGTCTCCGCGCCGTGCGTGGTGGACAGCAGGAACACCCGGTCGCCGGAGTGACGCAGCCCGCCCAGCTCCATCAGATCGCGGCGACCGGCCAGCGCGGAGACGGCGAACCCGTTGCCCAGCGCCTTGCCGAACGTGGAGAGGTCGGGGACGACGCCGTACAGGCCCTGCGCGCCCGCCTCGGACCAGCGGAAGCCGGTGATCATCTCGTCGAAGATCAGGACGCAGCCGTGCCGGTCGGCCAGTTCGCGCAGGCCGGCGAGGTACCCGGGCGGCGGCTCGGCGTGGGTGGCGGGTTCGAGGATCAGACAGGCGACCTCGCCCTCGTACCGGCTGAGCAGTTCCTCCGTGGCGGCCAGGTCCCCGTACGGGAACGCCACGGTGAGCTCGTTGGTGGCCGCCGGGATGCCGGCGGACATCGGTGTCGTGCCGATGAACCAGTCGTCGACGGAGAAGAACGGATGGTCGGCGCAGAGGGCCACCCGCGGGCGCCCGGTGGCGGCCCGGGCGAGGCGCACCGCGGCGGTGGTGGCGTCGGAGCCGTTCTTCGCGAACTTCACCATCTCCGCGGTCGGCACCGTGGCCAGGAAGCGTTCCGCGGCCTCGACCTCCACGATGGACGGCCGGACGAAGTTGCTGCCGCGGTCGAGTTCCCGCCGCACCGCCTCGATCACCCGGGGGTGCGCGTGGCCGAGGCTGACCGACCGCAGTCCGGAGCCGTACTCGATGTAGCGGTTGCCGTCGACGTCCCACACGTGGGCACCGCGGCCGTGGCTGATGACCGGGGCCAGGTTGTCGGGGTACTGGTCGTCGCCCTTGGCGTAGGTGTGCGCGCCCCCGGGGATCAGGGCGTGCAGCCGCTCGTTCGCCGTCCGCGACCGGGGCAGGGCGAGCACTCTGGTGTCTTCGGTGTCCACACCGACCTCAACTTTCTTTCTTACTTCAGGACCTCGGCGAGGCTCGGCGCCTCCCGGTCCCGTTGGGACATCGAGGTGACCGGCAGCGGCCAGGGGATGGCGAGCTCCGGGTCGTCGTGGGCGATCGTCACGTCCTCGGCCGGATCGTGCGGGCGGTCGATCCGGTACGAGGTGTCGGCGGTCCCGGTCAGCGCCTGGAAGCCGTGCGCGCACCCCGCCGGGATGTACAGGGTCACCTGCGTGTCGCCGGACAGCTCGAAGAAGGCCCGGTTGCGGTAGGTCGGCGAGTCCGGCCGCAGGTCCACGACGACGTCGAAGATCCTCCCGTACGAGCACCGCACCAGCTTGGCCTCGCCCGCGCCGGAGCGCAGGTGCAGGCCGCGCAGCACGCCCCGGACCGAGCGGGACACACTGTCCTGGATGAAGGCGTCCGGGTCGAGGCCCACCGAGCGGACCACGTCGGCGTCGAAGGTGCGGCAGAAGAAGCCGCGTTCGTCGGCGTACGGCGTCGGCTCGAACAGGTACGCGCCGGCGATCTCCGGAACTTCTCTCGCCTTCATGGTGCCTCCCGCAGGGCGTGGGCGTGGGTGTGGCCGGTCGCCGGGAACAGGGCCGCCGTCAAGGCGGTGAACTGGCGCTCCAGGTGCCGGGCGGCCTCCTGGTTCCGCTCGGTGAGGGTCCGCCGCAGCTCCGCCGAGTTCCGCTCCAGCTCCCGGAACTGGCCGAGCAGCCGGTCGGCGTCGACCTCGCGCGCCGGGTGGCAGTACGCGCCCAGCCCCATCTGCGCCATGAGCGCGTCGCTCTTCGCCGCATAGCTGAGCGCGAGCGTCGGCGTCCCGGCCTTCAGCGCGCAGATCAGGTTGTGGTAGCGCGTCGCCACCACGGTGTCGGCGGCCGCCGTCTCCTTCATCAGGTCGGCCAGCGAGGCCGTCTCGGCGACGGTGACCAGCGGCGAGTCCACCGCGTCGAGGATCGCCGCGACCACCGGCGCGTCGACGTCGTCGCCGGTGAGCAGCCGGACCGGCCTGCCGTCCTCGACCAGCGCGCGGACGAACCGGGTCGTCCCGTCGAGGTAGCGGCGGTGGATCTCCTCGGCCCGGGCGCGGTCGTCGTCACTGCCGTGGAAGGCCATGACGCCGACACAGACCTGGCCCGGAGTGTCCGAGGGCGCGCCCGCCGGCGGGGCGGGCAGGGCGAACGCGAGGTCCGGGTGGACCTCGTCGCGCGCGGTGTCCACGCCCATCGCCCGCATCGCGTCGCGGGACGGGGCGTCCCGGTACGACCGGTAGGCGGCCAGCCGTGCCGACCAGCGCACCAGGGTCCGGGTCGCCCGGTTGCCGATCGGGGCGGCGCCGACGCCGACCAGCGCGACCCGGGCGCCGGACATCCGGCCGCTCGCGCAGAGCAGGAACAGCGCGTACGGGAAGCCCCACGGCCGCAGCGGCAGCGTGGCCTCCAGCACGCCCATGCCCGGGACGATCACCACGTCGTGGCGGCGCACCCAGGCGGCGGTGCGGAAGACGTCGACGAGCTTGCCCAGGGCCTTCCCCGCGACCGCGCCCGCCCGCGACGCGGTCCGGTACTCCCCGCGGTACCAGTGCATCCGCGTCGCGGGGATCCCGTACCGGGCCGTGACGGCCTCGGGTCCGCCGCACAGCGCGTCCACGACCGCCTCCGGGTGCGCGGCGCGGAGGTACCCGAGCACGGCCTCCAGCGACCCGTCGTTGCCGAGGTTGCCGGAGCCGAGCAGACCGAACACCCCGACACGCACCGGGTTCCCGTGCGCGGACGTCATGCCTGCCCCCCGGTACGACCCTCACGGCCGGCGACCAGGGCGTCGACGGAGACGGTGAGCCGGCCCGGGTCGACCGGGGCGCGGTCCTCGACCCGCTCGCCGGCGCCCGGCCGCACCCGGCTGGTCATCCACGCGGCCAGGTGGCGGTAGCACGCCCGCCGGTCGGCCGGGGACAGCGGCGCCCGCCGGATCGCCGAGGTGAAGCCCCAGACGTACTCGGCGAGCAGCCGGGGTGTCGGGTGCAGCGGGCCGGCCCGGCGCGGGTCCAGGTTGACGCACCGGGAGCGCTTGGAGGGGTTCGCCCGCTCGGCGCGGGTGGGGTGGTCGCGGCGGAAGTACAGCAGCTCCGGCACCTGGTGGAAGGGCCCGTGCAGGGTGATCTCGGCGACGAACGTGCGGTCCGCGTGGTGGTAGCTGTCCATGGGCTTCACCCGGCGCAGCATGTCGGCCCGCATCACCCCGTAGAAGTCGTCGCCACCCGGCTCGAACAGCAGACTGCGGAAGCGCTCCGGGGCGTGCGGCGAGTCGGTGGCGAGACCGTACTCGTAGGGGACCTTCACCCGGCCGTCGCCGTCGATGACGGCCTGTCCGGTGTGCGCGAGGATCACGTCCGGCCGCTCGTCCAGCGCCTCCACACAGCGCCGCAGCAGGTCCCTGCCGTACAGGTCGTCGTGCGAGGCCCACTTGAACAGCTCGCCGCGGGACTCGGCGAACACCCGGTTGTGGTTCGGCGTGGCGCCGATGTTCCGGGGCAGCCGCAGGTACCGGATGCGCGAGTCCTTCGCGGCGTACCGGCGGCAGATGTCCTCGGTCCCGTCGGTCGAGGCGTTGTCGGAGACGACCAGCTCGAAGTCCTCGTACGTCTGGCCGAGCAGGGCGTCGAACGACTCGGCCAGGTACTCCTCGCCGTTGTACACGGGCAGGCCGATGCTCAGCCTGGGTCGGTCGGTCATGAGGTCCTCACTTCGGGAACGGAGTTGTGGTGCCGCTCGCGCAGGGCGGACCGCAGCTGCAGCCACCACACGGCCGAGCCGCTGACGGTCGCGGCGGCGACGCCCCAGGCCGAGCCGACCGTGCCGGCCAGGACCGCGCCGCCGAGCCCGCCGCCGACATAGCAGACGGAGGCGAAGAGCTGGCAGCGCAGGCTGCGCCGGGCCGCGCCGAGCGCGCGCAGCCCGGCCGCCGCGCCGGTGCCCAGGCCCGCGCCCGCGACGCCGAGGGTGATCGGCACGATCAGCTGCGCCGCGGAGTGCCAGACCCCGCCGAGTACGAGTTCACCGAGCCGGTCCGGCAGCAGCAGCAGTGCCCCGCCCCAGAGCAGCGCGCCGGCGGCCTGCCCGCCGCCCAGCAGGAGACAGAACGTGCCGAGGCGGTGCGGTGCCTGCCGCAGTACCCGTGCCGCCTCCGGGACGGTGACCAGGGACAGCCCCATCAGCACGGCGAGGAACGGGCCCATCAGCAGCTCGGCGCCCCGCACCGCGCCCACCGCGCCGACCCCGGCGAGCGCGCCGAGCCCGTACGCCCGCAGCTGGCTCGCGCCGCTGAGGCTGACGTTCTCGACGAGGTACCGGTAGCCGAGATCGCGCTGCTCGCGAAGCCATCCGCGGGCCCCGGTCATCCGGGGCCGGATGCCGGACTGGAGGCAGCCGTACCCGGCGGCCACCGCGGCGGACGCGCCCCAGGCGAGCACGAAAGCGGCCACGCTGCCCACGTGGGCCGCCACGACCATGGCCGGGACGAGCGCCACGCCCCACACGAGGTCGTTGACGAACGCCTTCCGGCCGGCGCCGGCGGCGAAGAACGAGAACCGCCAGGCGTCCTGGAGCAGCAGCCCCGGCAGCATGACCCCGAGGCAGGCGAACGCGGGCCCCACCCGGCCGCCGAGGGCGAGGCCGGCCAGCAGACACGGCACGCCGATGGCGGTGCCGACACCGAGCGCGGTACCCGACGACCGGGCCACCGCCCCGCGCCAGGACGTCTCCGGCGCGCCGCTGAAGCGCACCACGAGCGGGTCGGTGGCCAGCCCGCGGGAGACGTTCAGCACCACGCCGTAGGTCACCCAGGCCAGGCTGAACACACCGAACGCGGTCACCCCCAGCGAGCGGGCCACGTAGATGCCCACCGCGAAGTTGGAGATGCTGGAGGCCGCCTGGTCGGCCAGTCCCCAGGACAGCCGGCCGACGAGGGCCCGCTTGGCGGATCCGGCCGGTGCCGCCGGTGCCGTCTTCTCCTCCTCGGTGGTCATCGGCGTCACACCTTGATCAGTTCGGCGCCGCGCAGGGCGTCGGCCGCGGCGGCGACGGCGCCGAACGGCAGCCCGGACCGCTCGGCGACGTCCAGCAGACTGTGCTCGCCGTCGGAGAGGCTGAGCACCCAGAGCATGGCCATCTGGGCTTCCTTCGCGTCGCTGCGTCCGCCGAGCGAGTCGTACAGCCCGCGCCGGCCCAGCTGGGGCTCGCCGTAGGGGCTGAGGTTGACGTACCGCCGGTTGCGGTCCAGGACGGCGAACGCCTCGCGGCAGACGGCGAGCGTGTCCGCCATCGCCTCCGGGGAGACGAAGTCCAGGTTGTCCGCCGAGGTGTGGTACTCGGGGTAGCCGGCGTACGGGGTCCGGCTGAGCGAGCCCACGCCGAGATCGAACCCGGGCGAGCAGTACTGCCGCTCGTCATAGCCGTACGGGGTGAACTCGGCGATGTGGTGCGGGCGTTCGGAGGCGGCCAGCACATGCCGCAGCACCCGGTCGATCTCCGCGTCGCCGCGCCTCGACCGCTTGTACGTCAGCCGGCCCGGGTCGCCGGCACAGGCCAGCACCAGCCCGTGCCTGACCCGTTCCACCCGCTCCGCGTTGCGGGCCAGCCAGGTGATCGCCCCGATGGTGCCGGGCGCGAAGATGAACCGGTAGGTGTAGTACGGCGTCCGCTCCGCCAGCGCCCGCGCCAGGAACACCGCCACCGCGATGCCGGCCAGGTTGTCGTTGGCCAGCGACGGGTGGCAGACATGGCAGGAGACGATCACCTCGTCGGCGACCTGTCCGGGCACCACGTGCTCGGCGTAGGTGAGGTGGCCGTCGGCGAGCGTGGAGTCGATGCGCACCTCGTACTCGCCGTCCGGCAGCGCGTCCAGGGTCTCCTGGGCCAGGCAGAACCCCCACTCGGGCTGGTAGTAGCTGGTGCGGTACGGCACCCAGGACGGGTGGTCCGGCAGGGTGTGCAGATGTCCGCGCAGCTCGGCCAGCGGCATCGTCGCCGACACCGGCACGCTGTAGCCGAGCACGTGCAGACTGGACTCGGCGAAGTCGACGACCCGCCGGCCGGTGGAGTCGGCGATGTACGCGTCCCGGATGTTCCACTCCTGCGGCACCGTCCAGTCGAGCACCGGGGTCCCGGTCGGCACCTCGTGCACCTGCAACGGGACGTACTCGCCGACGATCTCCAGGGTGGCGCGCACCCCGTCGCCGGTGATGCTCCGGCACAGCGGGTACAACCGCTCCACCAGCGCGTACATCTCCTCGCCGGCCGTGGTCATCGGCGCCACCGCAGGGTGTCGTCGACCGCGCCGGCCTCGGACGCCGCGCGCAGCACGGCCAGCCGGGTGAAGCGCTGCTCGAAGTCCTCCCGGGTCAGCCCGTGCGCGCGGTAGGCGTCAGCGAGTTCGAGGGCGCCCTGCTTCACCGTCCACTCGCAGTCGAAGCCGGGGATCGCCGTGCGGAACCGGGAGAAGTCCACCCGGTACGACCGCGGATCGGCGCCGTTCTCCCCGGTGATCACCACCTTCGCGCCGGACACCGCCTCCGCGACCTGCCCGGCGATCTCGGCGACCGTGACGTTGTTGATCTCGCTGCCGATGTTGAACGCCCGGTCGTGCACCGCCTCCCGCGGCGCGGTCAGCGCGGCCGTGAAGGCCCGGGCGATGTCGGCGGCGTGCACCAGCGGGCGCCAGGGAGTGCCGTCGGAGAGGACGAGGACCTCGCCGGACAGCAGGGCGTGTCCCACCAGGTTGTTCAGCACGATGTCGGCGCGCAGCCGGGGCGAGAAGCCGAAGGCGGTGGCGTTGCGCATGTACACCGGGGTGAAGTCGCCGTCGGCGAGTTCGTGCAGGTCGTCCTCCACCCGCACCTTGGACTCCGCGTACGGCGTCACCGGGCGCAGCGGGGCGTCCTCGGCCACCAGGTCGTCACCGCCGGCGGCGCCGTAGACCGAGCACGTCGACGCGTACAGGAAGCGCCGCACCCCGGCCTCGCGGGCCAGCCGGGCCAGGCGTACGGACGCGTGGTGGTTGATGTCGTAGGTGAGTTCCGGCGCCAGCGATCCCAGCGGGTCGTTGGACAGCGCGGCCAGGTGGATCACGGCGTCCACCCCGGCCACGTGCTCGGCCGTGACGTCACGCAGGTCGACCCGCGGCCCCGGCGGGTCGGCGGGCGTCGGGCCGAGCACACAGTCGGCGAACAGGCCGGCGTCCAGTCCGACGACCTCGTGCCCGGCGGCCGCGAGGACCGGGGCCATCACGGTGCCCAGATAGCCCTGGTGCCCGGTCAGCAGTACGCGCAAGGTTCATTCCCCCAGGTCGAGAGTGAGTTTGGTGACGGCGAACGCCTCGGCGTAGCGCGCGTGGCATTCGATGCCGCGGATCCGGGCCAGCCCGAGGAAGGCCTCGCGGTCGTACCAGGGCCGGTGCCGCTGCGAGGGGTAGTGCTCCTGAAGCAGCCGCACCTTCTGTTCGGCGACCTCCGGCGACAGCGGCTGGTACGCCGCCGGACGGCCGAGATCGCCGTCCCACTTGACGATCTCGTAGCCGAGCACCAGGTGGTCGCGGAACGCGGTGGTCATCAGCTGTGCCAGACCGCGGTGGTCCTGGTGCGCGTCATCGGTGCGCGGGGCCAGCACGAGATCGGGCTCCGTCCCCGCGCGCAGCTCCTCGACCGCGTCCTTGGCCTCTTCCCAGTGCGCGGGCAGCCGGCCGTCGGGCAGCTTGTGCACGGTCAGCCGCAGGTCGGCACCCGGGCAGAAGGCGGCGAGCGCGGCCTGCTCCTCCTGCTCCCGCTCGCTGCCACCGCCCGAGAGCACCAGCACGTCGACGCGGACGCCCGGCCGCGCGAGGCACAGCGTCAGCAGTGTGCCGCCGGCGCCGATGGCGATGTCGTCGCAGTGCGCGCCCACCGCGACGATCCGGTCCAGGCGCCCGGTGCCGAGCCGGATCACGCGCTCGCCCCCGCGCCGTCCCGCTCCCACACGGCCCACGGCCGGTCGCCCCGCGCATAGGCGTCGTCGAGCGCGGCCCGCTCCTTCACGGTGTCCGTCGGCTTCCAGAAGCCGCGGTGCTGGTGCGCCACCAGCCGGCCGCGCTTGGCCAGTTGGGCGCAGCCGTCGGCCACCAGGTCCCCGTTCTCCGGGATGTGGTCGAAGATCTCCTGGCGGAGCACGAAGTAGCCCCCGTTCTCCCACAGGGGCAGTTCGCTCACCGCCGTGATGCCCCCCACCAGGCCGTCCTCGCCCAGGTCCACGCAGTGGAAGGAGGACTGCGGCGGCACCACCATCATCGACGCACCGGCGTCGCGCCGGGCGAACCGGTCGATCATCTCCGGCAGCGGGGCGTCGGTGAGCACGTCGGCGTAGTTGGCGAGGAACATCTCGTCGCCGTCCAGGTGGTGCCGTACCCGGCGCAGCCGCTCCCCGATCGGCGACTCGATACCGGTCTGCACGAACGTGATCGTCCAGGAGGCGATGTCGGTGGACAGCAGCTCGGTCCGCCCGCCGCGCAGCACGAAGTCGTTGGACGTCGTCTCCTCGTAGTTGAGGAAGAAGTTCTTGATGTGGTCGGCCCCGTACCCGAGGCACAGGATGAACTCCGTGTGCCCGTAGTGCGCGTAGTAGCGCATGACGTGCCAGATCAGCGGCCGCGGGCCGACCATCGCCATCGGCTTGGGCACGTCGTCGGAGGCTCCGTTGCGCATCCGCATCCCGTAGCCGCCGCAGAACAGTACGACCTTCATCGCTTGACCTCGACAATGCTCAGTTCCGGGATGGGGAAGACCAGCCGGCCGCCCCATTCGTGTACGAAGGACAGCTGCTCGACCAGCTCGGCCCGCAGGTTCCAGGGGAGGACGAGGACGTAGTCCGGTTCGTCGGCGGCTATCCGCTCGGGCGGCAGGATCGGGATACGGGTGCCCGGGGTGAACCTGCCGTGCTTGTAGGGGTTGCGGTCGACCGTGTACGGGAGCAGGTCGGGCCGGATGCCGCAGTGGTTGAGCAGGGTGTTGCCCTTGCCCGGCGCGCCGTAGCCGACGACCGTCTCGCCCCGCTCGGCCGCCTCGACGAGGAACCGCAGCAGGTCCCGGCGCACCTTGGCCACCCGGGCGGAGAACTCGGTGTACCCGGACAGCTCCTGGAGCCCGGCGGCCTTCTCCCGGTCCAGGACGTCGGCCACCCGCCGGGTCGGCTCGCCGGCCACCTCGGCCGGGCGGGCCCACAGCCGGATGGAACCGCCGTGCGTGGGCAGCAGCTCGACGTCCACGAGGGCCAGTCCGCCGCTGGCCAGCGCCCGGATCGCGGACGCGACCGTGTAGTACTGGAAGTGCTCGTGGTAGATCGTGTCGTACTGGTTCTCCTCGATCAGGGTCAGCAGGTGCTGCACCTCGATGGAGACCCAGCCGTCGTCGGCGACCAGGGCGCGCAGCCCCTGGGTGAACCCGACCACGTCGGGGATGTGCGCGTACACGTTGTTGGCCACGACCAGATCCGCCGGGCCGTGCTCGGCGCGGACGGCCGAGCCGGTGTCCGGGGACAGGAACTCCGTGAGCGTGGGCACACCCGCGTCCCGCGCCGCGGCCCCGACGTTCACCGAGGGCTCGATGCCGAGGCAGCGGATCCCCCGGTCCACCACATGCCTCAGCAGGTATCCGTCGTTGCTCGCGACCTCGACCACGAACGCGTCGGCGCCGAGGTCCAGCCGCTGTACGGCGCCGTCGACGAACGTGCGCGCGTGCTCCACCCAGGAGGTCGAGAAGGAGGAGAAGTACGCGTACTCCTTGAACGTCTCCTCCGGTGTGATCAGCGGCGGGATCTGTGCCAGCCAGCAGTCGGTGCAGACCCGCAGGTGCAGCGGGTACGCGGGCTCCGGCAGGTCCAGTTGGTCCGCGGCGAGAAAGCTCTCGCACGGTGGTGTCGCCCCCAGATCGACGACGCTCGCCAGCGCCGCCGAGCCGCAGAGTCGGCATCGTGTCATGTACTGCCCCCCATCAGTTCCGTCCGACCCGCGATCGCGGTGCGGTACTCCTCCACCAGGCGCTCCAGGCCGACGGCCGGGCTGAAGCCCTGCTCGTAACGGCGCCGGGCCGCCCGGCCCATCTCCTGGTTGCGGGCCGGCCCGCCCGCGATCCGGCGCAGGCAGGACGCGAGCGACGCGGCCTCGCCCGGCCGGTGCAGCAGCCCGGTCACCCCGTCCTCGACGAGCTCGACGAAGGCGCCGTGACCCGCGGCGACGGCCGGGACCCCCGCCGCCATCGCCTCCACGACCACCAGGCCGAACGCCTCCAGCCAGGTCGAGGGAGCCACCACGGCGACCGACCGCGCGACGGCCTGCCGGCACGCGGCCTGGTCGTACAGACCGACGTACCGCACGTCGTCCCGGCCCGCCGCCCAGGCGGTCACCTCCGGCTCCAGCGGCCCCGAGCCGGCGATCACGAGCGGCACGCCCACCCCGCCCCCGGCGGCGATCTCGTCCCAGGCGGCCATGAGCAGCCGTATGCCCTTGGCCTCCGCGAGCCGGCCGAGATAGAGCAGATGCTCGCCGGCGCCGTCCCTGCGGACGCCCGGTTCGGGCACGAAGTTGTGCTTCACCGCCAGTCGCCCGGCCGGCAGGCCGGCCCCCACCAGGACCTCGCGCTGCGCCGCGGAGATGCACAGGAACCGCTCCACGCCGGACCACCACCGCCGCCGGTTGACCGACAGGCTGACCGCGAGCGGCACCGTCGCCAGCCGGGAGCCCCGGTAGCAGCCGTGCCGCACGGCGGGCAGCGGAGCGGACCCGACGCACTCGGTGCACGGCCGGCCGTCCCGTTGCAGCGTGCCGGGCGGGCAGACCTGGGTGTAGTTGTGCAGCGTGGCGACGGCGGGCACGCCGGCGTCGGCGCAGGCGGCCAGCACCGCGGGGGACAGGAGCGGGAAGACGTTGTGGACGTGCACCACGTCCGGCCGCTCGGTGCGCAGCCGGGCGGCCAGCTCCGTGCGGACCGCCGGGTTCCACGGCACCAGCAGCGGTACCGCGACCTTGCCCAGCAGGGACCGGGCGGCGATGTCGTCGCTGCGCCGCTCGAACACCTCGACCCGGTGACCGGCCCCGCGCAGGAGGGCCACCTCCTGGTCGACGACCTTGTTCTCCCCGCTCGGCTGCGCCGAGGCGTAGCGGTTGTGCACCACGAGGACGTGCATGGTCAGGTCACCTCCGAACTCTGGGCCCATCGCGGGACGCGTTGCCGGGGGACCACCGGCGTCGACAGGGCGGTGGCCTCGGCGGGCGCGGCCAGCAGCGAGGCGGCCACGGCCAGATGCAGCAGATACGGCGAGGCGTCGCCCAGCCCGGCCTCGGTGTACGACGCGATCGCGCAGTAGCTGATCAGGAAGATCGCGCAGGCCCTCGACAGCGACGGCGGCCGCAGCAGCGCGACCCCGCCCAGCACGATGATGATCGCCGCCACCAGGGCGATGCCGGTCACGCCCTGCTCGTTGTAGACGGCCAGCCAGCTGTTGTCGATCGGGAGCCCGCCGAACGACTTGTCGCCGAGGCCCGTGCCGAACAGGTACTGCGAGGTCGTCCGGGGTGCCGCCAGCAGGGCGTGCCAGACCTTGGCCCGGCCGGTGAGGCTGGCGAAGTTCTCCTGGCTCTGCCCGCGCAGGAACCACGCCTGGAGCGCGGAGCTGAAGCCCACCGCGGCCACCGCGGCGCACAGCACGGACCAGGAGAAGAGCCGGCGGGCGGCGGCGCTGGTCAGGATGAGCGAGCCGATCGCCAGCACCAGCCCGATGAGCAGGCCGAGCGTGGCCGTGCGGGTATGCGTCAGCGCGAGCAGGACGAGGGAGGGCACGATGATCACCGCCGCGCTCCTCCGGTCGGTCCGGCGGCCCAGGACGAGCAGCACGGTGAGGCCGATGATCACCGCGGCGTACTGTCCGATCTGTGGCGGGGTGAGCGGCCACAGCGCGCCGACCAGCCGCCCGCCGTAGAGGTCGGGCAGGGCGGCGCCCGGTGAGATCACCAGACCGGCGGCCACCGACCCGAGCACCGCGAAGTACATCCGGATGTGGTGCCGGACGAACGTCGTGCCGCCGTCCCACCAGCGGCTGAGCAGCCACAGCGTGCCGATGAACAGAGCCAGCCGGGTGCAGCGGAACAGCGCGCCGAACCCGGCCCCCTGGTCCACGCTGGAGATCAGGCTCGGCACCAGCAGCAGGGTGAGCAGGAACACGTAGGCACTGGCCCGGACGCGCACCCGGGGGTTGACCACGAGCGCCAGCGCGAACGCGGCGACCAGCGAGCCCATGGTGACCATCTGGATGAGGGAGCGGGGCAGCGGGACGATGGTCCTCGCCCCGGCGGAGCCCAGGGTGTTGAGGACGAGCAGCCCCCAGACCGTCCCGACGATCTTCGACGTGTGGTCGGTGTTGGTGTTCGCTGACCTCATCTCACCCACCGTCCCCTGCGCGGAAGGTGCTGCCCGCGTCCTGCCGGTACGGCGCGGCCCGCCACTGCTTGACGCCGACCGCCCGGCTTGCGTCGTGGACGACGAAGGTCCATGGTCCGACGTAGACGTTGTCGTGCCAGCGGTTGTGCTGCCGGCTGGTGATCGCCTCGGCCACCCGCTCGCCCTGGTACGGCGACCAGTCCGGATAGGTGCCGTAGTTGGACAGCACCGCCATCCGGTCGCACTTCACCGTGCAGTCGAGGGCGGACTTGTCCAGCACGAAGCGGTTGTCGTGGATGTCCACCCGCTGGGTCTTCCACCGGCAGTCGGAGTAGAGCGGCGCCCTGGCGATCGCCGGCTGCGTGCAGCGGTCGGTGTTCTTCACCAGCAAGGTGCAGTCACCGGAGGAGGTGTTGGCCGGGCTGTTGCAGAACCGGTCGGCGTTCTCCCACAGGGTGATCCCGGACCAGTTGTTCTCCAGCACGTTCCGGTAGATCTCGATCTTGTCCGTGCGGGCCTTGATCCGCGGTTCGCCGCCGGACTCGGAGAGGTAGACCGTCGCGAACGGGAAGGTGTCGCCGGAGGCGGCGTAGGCGCGGCCCTCGACCCAGTTGTTCCGCCGGATCGTGTTCTGCCGGATGACCGCGTTGTAGCTGATCTCGTAGATCAGCGCGGCACCGTCGTTGTCCTCGATCAGGTTGTTCTCGATCAGGAAGTCGTTGTTGTTGGTGTCCGCCCACAACCCGGTTCCGCGGTTGTCGTGCACCCAGTTGCCGCGTACGTCGGCGCCGTCGACGGCCCAGAACTTCACGCCTCCGCTGCAACCGCAGTCCGGCCGCCGCCGCTCCCAGTCGCCCGTGTTGTTCCCCACGATCTCGTTGCCCTCGACCACCAGGCCGCTGATACGGCCGGCGCCCTTGTAGGCGTTCATGCCGTACTGGCCGTTGTTGCGCAGGCAGCTGGCGCGGACCTGCTGGCGGGCACCGGCCATCAGCCCGGCGCCGGAGTTGTCCCGGATCGTCGCGTGCTCGATCACCCACCCGTCGGCCGAGTCGTGATTGACCACGCCCTCGTCACGGGGCGCGGCGAACCCCTGCACGGTCAGGTAGCGGATCGTGACGTCGCGGGCGGTGCCGCCGAACGCGTACTGGTTGCTCTTGCGGCCGTCGAGCACCGCGCCCGGCGCGCCGAGGTAGACGTCCCCCTCCTTGGGGATCACCTGGTCGTAGCGGTCCGACATGAGCGTGTGCTTGCCCGGCCGCAGCCAGAACGTGGTGTGCGGGGGGCTGCCCTCGGTCTTCGCGGCCAGGTCGCCGGGCACCGCCGGGTCGACCGTCACCGCGCCCGCCGGCGCCTTCGCCGGCCCGGCCGCGGGCTTGGCGCACACGCGGGCCACGGACGCGGAGGGCGCGGCGGTCGGCTTCGGCGCCGCGTCCGTCGTGCCGCGCTCACAGCCGGTCGCCGCCAGCAGCACCAGCGCCAGCGGTGCCGCCGGCCACACCCGGCGCCGCCACTTGCTCCCCCGGAGTCTTCCCCCCGTGGGCTGCTGACGGATCTCCGCGGCATCGCGACGCCCGGCACGCGCTCTCGGCGCGCCGGCCGAAAGCCCCTGTACGGACGGTCCGTCGACGGTGCCTTCCGGCGCGCACGCCGGGAGCACACGCCGACTGCGGTCTTCGGCCGTGCGGCGGGCGCTCCTTCCTCCGCGGAGATCCAACAGAAGCCCCCTAGCCGTGGAACCTGAGTACGGTGGTGAACCCCTCCGGGCCGTCGGCGAACCCGGTGCCGATCAGCGTGGTGGTGGGTTCCTTGCGTCCGAAGCCGGCGGAGTACCAGCCCAGCGGCGGGTCGCTCTCGCCGCGGTGTGCCCGCCAGTCCAGCTGCCCGGGCAGGTCGAGCGCCGCGGAGCGGTCCTCGCCGTCCCGGGTCCAGGTGAGCCGCGCCCCGTTGCCCACCAGGTCCGCGGTGACCGCCGGGCCGAGGTGGAACGCCAGCCGCACGGCCCGGCGCGGGCCGCGCACCTCGTCGACGACCTTCAGCTCCCGGCTCCCGGCCGTCAGCTCCACCCGGCGGCGGTGCACGGAGCCCTGGTAGCCGTCGTGTTCGGCGCACCAGCGGGCCGTGCCCCCACCGGAGGCGCCGGCCGTGTCCGCGACCAGGACACGGGTGCGCGCCTGCCGGGTCCACAGGAACGGGCCGCCGGAGACGGACTGGTCGGCGCCGTCCAGTTGAAGGGTGTTGTGTCCGAGGGTCGACCGGAAGTACTGCCGCCACTCGGGCTCCCCGTGGTAGCAGTACGTCCCCGGGTCGGCGAGCACATCGACCCCGTCGTGCCGGACCTCCACGGACAGCGCGTCCGCGTGGGCGTGCGCGGCGATCGACAGGAAGCCGTGCGGACCGCCGTCGCAACGGCACCAGATCTCCGGCCTCTCCCCCCTGTCCTCCTTCTCCTCCTGGCTCCGCAGGATGGTCATGCCCGCGTCGGCGAAGTGGTCCGGCCGGTCCGCCGGGCGGGACACGGCCGGTGCGGTCGCGTCGTTCGCGTACGGCCGGATGAGCGCGGCCAGCAGCGGGGTGCGCACATCGGTGCCGGTCACCCGCGGCCACCAGGCGAGCCGGCCGAACACGGCGTCCCCGGTGGCCAGCAGCGAGGCCCAGCGGTCGGTGCCCGCGCCGTCCACGACCAGACCGTGCCCGTCGTCCGCGTCCCCCTGGCGCGGCGGCCGCAGCCGGCTGTCCACGACGGCCGCGAGCGCGTCGGTCATCCGCAGCAGCACCAGCCGGACCGTCGCGGGGACCGGCACACCGGCGGCATCCGCCTCGGCCACCGCGGCCAGGCCGAGCTCCAGCACCAGTCCGTGGTACTCGGTGGCCAGCTCGCGGTTGAGGCCGGAGAGGAAGGTGTTGCCGCGCAGCTGCCGTTCCAGCGACCGCAGGGCGTCGGCCCGCCACCGCGCCGACTCGGGGAACCAGCCGAACGCGCAGGCCGCGGCGAACTGTCCGGCGTCCTCGGCGATGACGTGGTTGTTCGCCGAGGACCCCCGGCTGGGGAAGGCGGCCAGCCAGCGCTGGTGGTGCCAGATCTGCCGGAGCGCCACCGGGTTGTCCTCGAACAGGGCGGCCGCGCCCGGCCAGCCGTCGAGCAGCCGGCGGATCCACACCCAGGACAGCAGCCGGATCCCCAGCTCGATGCCGCTGGTCCAGTGCACCGAGCGCAGCGGCGGGTTGGCCGCCCACCACGACCGCAGGTGCGCGGCCACCCGCTCGGCGTACCGCTCGTCCCCGGTGACCGCGTAGGCGGCGGCGAGCCGGGTGAGGTACTGGTGCCGGGAGGGCTCCCAGATCTGCTTGATGTCGCCGACCGCGTCCTCGTCGCGGTACGGCACGTCGAAGGCGTAGCCCGACGGGGCCCGGCGCCCGGTCTTCGGGTCGTACGACCAGTCCGGGTCGGCCAGGTCGTCACGGTCCACCCCGAAGAACCCGGCGTGCCCGTCCATCAGCCGGTCCGCCTCGGCGACGAGTCGCTTCGCGGCGTCCGGCGGCACCGCGGCGATCGCCCCCGCGGGCAGTACGGCGGTGAACCGGGCGCCGGTCACGCGCGGGCCGTCCGGCGGCGCCGACCGCCACCGCCGCCTGCGCACCGCGTCGCCCACCCGGCCGCCGACCTCCCGCGGCCCCATCCGGGACAGCCGCCGCAGGTACCAGCCCGCACTCCCCGAGACCACGGTCATCGCGCCCCCGCCAGGGTCACCGGCACACCGCCGGCCAGACCGGCCTGCACGGCGAGGGTGGCCGCCGTGGTGGCGACCAGCGACCGGAGCGGCACCGGCATCGGCCCGCCGGTCCGCACGGCCTTGACGAACGCCGCCAGTTCGGCGGACTGGCCCTTGTCCCGGGCCTTGGGCAGCCGCGAACTGACCCACCGCTTGCGGCCGTACACCGAGGCACGGACGAAGTCGTCGAGCCGCAGCACCTTGCCGTCCGCGACCAGGTCCAGCGTCTCCTTGGGGAAGCCGGGCGCGCCGCTGGTGACGTAGCTGATGGTGGCCGTCGACCCGTCCGGGTAGCTCAGTACGACCTGGAGGTCCTCGTTGCCGGACGTGGCGACCGCGTACACCGAGACCGGGTCGGCCTCCAGCAGCCAGCTCGCCGTGTCGATGAAGTGCCCGCCCTCGCCGGCGAACCGCGAGCCCTCGGTGCCCTGCCGGAGGTACCAGCTGCCGTGGTCCAGCCGGCCCGCGTTGACCAGGTAGCGCAGGCTCGCCGGACCGGTCCGGGCGCCGAACCGCTCCCTGGCCTCCTGGAGCAGCGGGGCGAACCGGCGGTTGAAGCCCACCTGCAACCGGTCGTTGCCGGACTCCTCCACCGCCGCGAGCACACCGGCCAGTTCGTCCTCGGTGAGCGCCAACGGCTTCTCCACGAACACCGCCTTGCCGGCCAGCAGCGCCCTGCGGGTCAGGTCGGCGTGCGAGCTGTGCCGGGTGACCACGAACACCGCGTCGATCGACTTGTCGCCGAGCACGGCGTCGAGATCGGTGGTCGCCCCGGCGAAGCCGAACTTGCGCTGCGCGTTGGCCGCGGACAGCGCCGTCGTGGTGACGACCGTGGACAGCTCGACGCCGTCGCGCTGGGCCAGATGCGGCAGCAGCATCGACGACGCGTAGTTCCCCGCGCCGACGAACGCCAGCCGCACCGGCGTCCCGGCGGCCCGGGCCGGCCTCGGCTTCACGTCCACCGTGGGCACGGCCACCGCCGGAGCCTTGGCCTCCACCCCCTGTCCGGGATACCGGAACAGCACGGCGACGGCCTTCAGTTCGCCGTCCTTCAGGCTCTGGTACGTCTCGACGGCGTCGTCGAAGTCGGCGATGTGGGAGACCAGGGGCTCCACGTCGACGCTGCCACGGGCGACGAGGTCGAGGAAGCACGCCAGGTTGCGGCGCTCGGTCCAGCGCACATAGCCGATCGGGTAGTCCCGCCCCTGGAGCTCGTACTCCGGGTCGTAGCGTCCGGGGCCGTAACTCCGGGAGAACCGGACGTCGAGCTCCTTCTCGTAGTACGCGTTCCACGGCAGGTCCAGACGGCACTTGCCGATGTCGACGACCCGGCCGCGGTCCCGGCTCAGCCGCGCGGCCAGCTCGACGGGCTGGTTGCTGCCGCCGCCGGCGGCCAGGTACACCTGGTCCACGCCGTGACCGCCGGTCAGTTCGGCGACGGCGGTCTCCACGGCCGCGGAGGCCGGATCGCCGCAGGCCACCGCGCCCAGGCGCCCGGCGAGCTCGCAGCGCACCGGGTCGGGGTCGGCCCCGACGACACGGACCCCCGAGGCGGCCAGCAGCTGCACCACCAGCTGCCCGATCAGCCCGAGGCCGATGACCAGCGCCACCTCGCCGAGCCGTGACTCGCCCTGGCGGACACCCTGCAACGCGATCGAGCCGACGGTGCCGAAGGCCGCGTGGCGCGGCGCGAGGCCGTCCGGCACCGGGGCGTAGAGGTTCTTCGGCACCCAGTTCAGCTCGGCGTGCAACGCGTGCTCGTTGCCGGCGCAGGCCACCAGGTCGCCGACCTTCACGTCGTCGATCCCGGCGCCCACCTGCTCGACCACCCCGCACAGCGAGTAGCCCAGCGGCGTGTAGGAGTCCAGCTTGCCCATCACCTTGCGGTAGGTGGCGGGCACCCCGTTGGTGGCCACGCTCTGCACGACCTTGGCCACCTGGTCCGGCCGGGAGCGGGCCTTGCCCAGCATCGACATGCCGGCCTCGGACACCTTCATCAGCTCGGTCCCGGTGGAGATCAGCGAGTAGGCGCTCCGCACCAGCACACCGTCCGGCTTGCACCCCGGCACCGGCACGTCGAGCAGCGCCAGCTCGCCGCTCTTGTAGTTCTGCACGACCTGTTTCACCCGAAGTCCTCTTGTCTCTACGCAGTCAGGAAGAGTTCTGGCCGGACCCGGAGGTCGCGCCGCGGTACCAGTACTCGAGGGTCAGCACATGCCACAGATGTTTGGAGAAGTCCCGGTGCCCGGCGGCGTCCTCGGCGACCATGCGCGCCAGCGCGTCGCGCCGCAGGAGCCCGGAACGGACGAGCTCGCCGTCGTTGACGACCTCGCGCACCAGCGGTGCCAGATCCCGGCTCATCCAGGCCCGCAGCGGGGCGCTGAACAGGCCCTTGGGCCGGTACACGATCTCCCGGGGCAGGACCGAGGCCGCCGCCTCCTTCAGGACCGCCTTGCCCTGCCGTCCGACGATCTTGCGGTCACCGGGCACGGCGAACGCCGCCCTGACCACCTCGACGTCCACGTACGGCACCCGCACCTCGGTCGAGGCGGCCATGCTCGACCGGTCGGTGTACGTGAGGTTCAGGCCCGGCAGGAACATCCGGGCGTCGCCCAGGCACATGCGGTTGACGAAGTCGTCGAGGTCGTTGTCCCGGTAGACGTCCGCGTGCTCGGTCAGCACGTCGTCGACCGTCCCGGCCAGGTCCGGGTCGATCAGGGCGAGCAGCTCGTCCCGGTCGTACATGGTGTAGCTGCGCCGGAACGCGGTCTCCTCCGGCAGATCGGCGAAGGAGAGGAACCGCTTCGCGAAGCGCACCGACCGGTACCCCCGGCGGCTCGTCGCGACCGGCAGCCGGTCCACGGCCGCGGACAGGCCGCGCCGCAGGGGCCGCGGGACGCGCTGGTAGCGCAGCGCGATCAGGTTGGCCAGGTGCTTGCGGTAGCCGGCGAACAACTCGTCGGCACCCATCCCGGAGAGCATCACCTTGACCCCGGCCTCCCGGGCGGCCGAGCAGATCAGGAACGTGTTGATCGCGGCGGGGTCGCCGATCGGCTCGTCCAGATGGTGCGTCATCTGCGGCAGCAGGTCGAGCACGTTCGGAGCGATCTCGATCTCGTGCAGGTCGACGCCGAACCGCTCGGCCACCTGCCGGGCGTAGCGCAGGTCGTCCGGCATCGCCTCGAACCTGGCGTCCTCGGCGCGGAACCCGATCGTGTAGGCGGAGATCCCGGGCCGCTCGCGGGCCGCCAGCGCGGTCAGATAGCTGGAGTCGAGACCGCCGGAGAGGAAGGTCGCCACGGGGACGTCGGAGAGCAGGTGGCGCCGGGTCGACTCCTCGACGACGGCCGCGACATCCGGCAGTTCACCGCTGCGGGCCCGGTCCCGGCCCTCGGCGGCGACGTCCCGGAGGTTCCAGTACCGGCCGCGCTCCACCCGGCCGTCGGGCCGGCACCTCAGCCAGCTCCCCGGCGGCAGCTTCTCCGCCTCGCGGAACGCGCACCGTGAGTCCGGCACCCAGTAGTACAGCAGCGAGGCCACCAGCGCCGCATGGTCCACCTGCAGCGACCCGCCGGTCACGGCGGCGAGCGCCTTCAGCTCGGAGGCGAACACCAGCCCCTCGCCGCGCCGCAGCAGGAACAGCGGCTTGATGCCGAGCTGGTCGCGGGCGAGCACCAGCTCACCGGTCCGCTCGTCGAAGATCCCGAACGCGAACATGCCGCGCAGCCGGGGCAGACAGTCGGTGCCCCAGCGCCGCCAGGCCTCCAGCAGCACCTCGGTGTCGGAGGTACCGCGGAAGCGCACCCCGGTGGCCGCCAGCTCGGCACGCAGCTCGGGCGCGTTGTACAGCTCGCCGTTGTACGTCAGGACGAGGCCGTCCGAGACCATCGGCTGGGCGCCGGTCTCGGACAGGTCGATGATGGCCAGCCGGCGGTGCCCGAGGTGCACTTCGCCGTCACCGGCGGAGTGGCTGTACCGGCCCGCTCCGTCCGGCCCGCGGTGGGCGAGGACATCGGTGAGCCGGTCGGTCACGGCCTTCCCGTCCGGCCATCGGTAAGTTCCTGCGATGCCACACATGACCTACTGAGCCTCCTGGTCGCTGTCCGGAACCCGTGCCGCCCACAGCGGCAGCCGCTCCGTCCGCCGCCGGTCCGTGTTCTTCTGCCGGGCCGGCCGCTCGTGCTGGCCACGCAGCGCGGTGTGCAGCCCGTCCCACAGCGTGCCGTCGGTCCGGTCCCGCGGATCGGGGTCGATCAGCACCACACCGATCACCGCGATGCGCTGGTCCGCGAGCTGCCGTGCCACGGTGTGCAGCCATGCGGCGCTGCCGTGCCCGGCCCGCACGACGAGCACGGTCTGCGTGCCGAGGTACTGCAGGTCGGTCCACGCCGTGCCGGGCGCCACCGAGCCGACGCCGATCCGGAGCTCCTGGGACGACCGGGCGGCGGCACTCCCGCCGCTGACCACGGTCGGGTCTCCCGGCTTCGGGCGGCGGCCCGCGAGCTGCCGGCCGGGCAGGCCGTCGACGACGACCACCGGCCCGTCCGCCGCCAGTTCTCCGGCGAGGGCCAGGGCGATCACGCTCGTGCTGCGCGCACAGCCCAGTTCCAGCAGCGACACCGGTTCCGCGGAGCCGCGTACGGTGCGGGCCAGGGACGCGGTGAGCCGTTCGCGTGTCGCCCGGATCCATCGGCGCTGCCACAGCCTGCCCGACCGGTGGGGCAGCTCCGCGATGACGGAGGCGCCGAGGTTCGCCGCGATCTCCCGGCGCAGCACGGGACGGTCCGCCACCACCGCGCCGACCGCGGCCATCGCGAGCCCGAGGAAGAGCCCGAGGAAGAGCCCGATCCCGGCGTCGGTGGCAGCGGCCCTGGGCAGCGAGCGCCGCACCGCGTACGGGGCGTCCACGATCTGCGTGCCGGCCACGAGCCGGGGGGTGCCGATGCTCGCCTCCGCGGCGCGCTGGCCGAAATCGGTGATCTGCGAGGTGAGTTCGGCCCGGCGGGCGTAGAGCGACTCCAGGTCCGCCGACGACTCCGGCCCGTTCGTCTGCGTTCCGTCCCCGATCGCCTTGTTGACCTGGGCCAGTTGGTCCTTCAGCTGGTCACGCTGGTCGATCAGGGCCTTGGCCTCGGCGTCCGCGGTCTCCTGTATCCGCTTCACATGGTCCGCGACGAACGCGTCGGCCAACGCCTTGGCGCGGGCCACCGCTTCCGCGTCGCTGTCACCGGTCACGGTGATCTGCAGCACGTTGTTGGTCAGACCGATCCCGCTGTAGTCCTGCATGAAGTCCTCGGCCCGTTCCTGGGACTTGAGGGACTTCAGGGCCTTGTCGGCGATCCGTGTGGTCTGCAGCAGCGCGACGTCGGTGCGGATCAGGGTGCCCGGGTCGTTCGGCTGGTCCTCCTCGTGCGCGACCAGCACCTTGGTCACCGCGGTCGGCGGCTGCGGCAGCAGGAACGCCACCGCCGCGCCGACGAGCAGCCCCAGCAGCGCGAGGGAGCACCACAGGCGGCGCCGTCTGCGCACCGCGGCCACCAGGGCCTGCAGATCGAGCAGTGGAGCGGCGGTCGACGACTCCGCGGTCGTACTCGTCGTCACCCTGTGACTCCCGTCGCGTCGTCCAGTTCGCCGTCGAGGTCCGCGAGCGCCGGTACGGCGGCGTGCCGGGCGTCGTCGGCCGACCGTGTGGCACGGACCGGGCCGGCGAGGATGATGCCGACGACCGTGTGCTTGGCGTCCGCACACGCCTCGGCGATGCCGGAGAGCTCCCCCGCGGTCCAGCTGCCGGCGCTGAGCACGACCAGGGCACCGGACTCGAAGCCGCGGTCCGGCACCATCGGCCGGGACACCGAGACCGCCACCGCCCGCAGCAGCGGATCGCTCCCGGCCTCGACGACGAGCTGCCCGGCGGCCCGGCCGGCGATCTCGTCACCCTCGGGGAAGACGACCAGCAGCCGTCGCGGGGAAGGAAGCTGCTCCCGCAGACGGGAGCACGCCCGGCGGTAGCGGATCCGCCTGCTGGCCTCGTCGCCGGACGTCTGCGGGGTCGGGATGTCCCACCGGACGTCGAGGCCCGCCAGCCGGCGGAGCCAGGCCCGTGGGCCACGGCCCTCCATCCGGTGCAGGGGCCGTTCAACGGGTACGTCGACGGTACCCAGCAGCGCCGAGCCCAGTGCCGCGGTGATCTCCGCTTCGCCGCGCAGCCGGCGGCTCATCCGCGCGGCGGTGAGATGGCCGACCACCGCGAACAGGAAGAAGAGCAGCGCTCCGCCGGCGATGAGCTGGGTCCTCGTCGGCGGTGCCTCGCCGGTGGGCCGGGCCGCCGACCCCATGACGACCATGTTCTTCGCCTGGTCCTCGGCCGGATCGGCCTGCTCCAGCGTGTTGATGGCCTCGCGCAGCGCGGTGCGCAGCTTCTCCAGCTCGGTGCGGGTCTGCACGCTCTCCACGGTCTGCCCCGGATCGGCCGCGTCGGCCAGCCGGCTGATGCGGCGGCTGGTGTCCTCCACCGACTTCTGGAGCGCGGCGAGCTCCTGTGTCGCCTCGGGGTCGGCGCTCTCGCTCGCGATCCGTGTGGCGTAGGAGACGAACTCCTTGGCCACCTGGTCGGAGAGCCGCTGGGCGCGCTCCGGGGTGTCGGCCGTGCCGGAGATCTTGATGATGTTCCCGTCGGTGGCCTTGGCGCTGACCTGCTCCTTCAGGTCGGCGCCGCTCACCCCGGTCCAGCCGAGCGTGGCGGCCGCGCGGTCGACCACCACCGAACTGGTGGCCACCTCCGTCTGCGTCAGCAGCTCGCGCTCCTCCCACGTTCCCGGCAGCAGCACCGATGCCGAGGTCGTGTAGCGCGGCGGAAACAGCAAGGAGGTGCCGTAGCCGGCGAGCGCACCCACCAGGGCGAGGAGGGTGAGCAGTCGCCGGCGCCGACGGATGATCCGCCCGATCGTGACCAGGCGTATGGTGTCATCGCTCAAAGGTGCGGCCTTCCCCTGCCCGGTCCGGGTCGCGCGCCGGCACCCGAGCGTGGTCACGGCAGGCGGCGGCGTAGGCGGCGAGCAGTGAGCGCTGGGAGTTGCGCCAGGACAGCGGTCCGCTGATCCGCTCCTGGCCGATCTTGCCCATCAGGGCCCGCTTCTCCGGATCGTCCAGCAGCTGCGCGATGAGCCCGGCGAACTCGGTCTCGTCGTTGGCGGACGCGTAGACGGCGGCGTCACCGGCGGAGACCCGCGCCTCCCGGAGGTCGAACGAGACGAGTGGCCGCCCCATCACCATGTACTCCAGGACCTTGTTCATGGTCGACACGTCGTTGAGCGGATTGTGCGGGTCGGGGGAGAGGCACACGTCCGCGGTGGACAGGTAGCGCACCAGGTCGGCGTCCGGGATGCGCCCGGTGAACTGCACCTGTTCCGAGAGCCCGAGCCGCCGGGACAGTTCCACCATCGCGTCGAAGGTGTCCCCGGCGCCGACGAACACCGCGTGCCAGTCGGTCCGCCCCAGTTCGTCGCGCAGCTTGGCCAGGGCCCGCAAGGCGTAGTCGACGCCGTCCTGCGGGCCCATGACGCCGAGGTAGCACAGCAGATGGGGCTTGCCGCGCTTCAGTTCCGGCTCGGGCGGTACGGGGTGGAAGCGGTCGATGTCGGGTGCGCTGCGCACCACGAAGACGTCCTCCGGCCGACGGCCGCCACGGCGCACCGCCACGTCCCGGTAGCTCTCGTTGGTGGCGAGCACGACGTCCGCGGCCCGGTAGGTCATCCGTTCCAGCGCGCACACGGCGCGGTAGAGCAGGTCCTGGCCGCGGTCGAACCGGGAGAGGTACAGCTCGGGCACCAGGTCGTGCTGGTCGAAGACGAACCGCGCGCCGCGCCGCTTCAGCCACAGGGCCGGCAGGAACAGCAGGTCGGGCGGGTTGCAGGCGTGCACCACATCGACCGGGCCGACCTTCCGGGCCAGCCGGACCGTGTGCCACAGCGCCGATCCGTACTCCCGCAGATATCCGGCCGGTCCTCCGGTGGCGGCGCGCAACGGGTAGCGGTGGATCCGCACCCCGTCGATCTCCGCCTCCGGCTCCGTGTCCCGCTTGCTCCCCCGAGGACAGATGACGTGCACCGTCCAGCCCGCGTCGCGCAGCGTGGTGCACTCCTGCCACACCCGCCGGTCGAAGGGCACCGACAGGTTCTCCACCAGGATCAGCGCGCGCCGGCCCGGCCGGTCGCCGCTGTTCGTTTCACCAGGCAAGGCCCATGTACCCCGGTTCGGCCCGGCGCACGTCGGCGTCGGGAAGGTGGATGAGGTCGACGATGACCGGGCCGCCGTCGCCATGGGGCAGCGCCGACAGCACGGCCGGATCCCTGGTCCCGACCAGGCAGACCTCGGCGTGATCGAGTACTTCCTCGACGGAGTCCGCGAGCAGCTGCGCGAGGTGCGGCAGCCGGGTCTCGATGTACTCGCGGTTCGCGCCGAGCAGCCGGGAGAGGCTCACGTTGGCGTCGTAGATCTTCAGGTCGTACCCCTTGCCGAAGAGCCGCTCCGCCAGCTCGACGAGCGGGCTCTCGCGGAGGTCGTCCGTGCCGGGTTTGAAGGACAGCCCGAACAGACCCGCCCGGCGCTTGCCGGTGCGCTCGACCAGATCCACCGCGCGTTGCAGATGGTCGGAGTTGGAGGGCAGTACATGGGACAGGATGGGCACCGAGACGTCGGCCCGCTGTGCCGCGTGGACCAGGCTGCGCAGGTCCTTGGGCAGGCAGGAGCCACCGAAGGCGAAGCCGGGCCGCAGGTAGGCGGGGCTGATGTTCAGCTTGCGGTCGGCCAGGAACACGTCCATCACCTGGTGCGAGTCCACCCCGAGTGCCTGGCACACCGCGCCCAGCTCGTTCGCGAAGCCGATCTTGAGGCCGTGGAACGCGTTGTCCGCGTACTTGATCGCCTCGGCCGTCGGGATCGGCACCCGGAACACCTCGCCGGGCAGACCGTCGTACAGCGCCAGCACCGCGTCGCCGCTGGCCGTGTCGAGTTCGCCGACGACGGTCTTGGGCGGGTCGAAGAAGTCCCGCACGCTGGTGCCCTCGCGCAGGAACTCCGGGTTGACCGCGACCCCGATGTCCACCCCGGCCGTGCCGCCGACGTACTTCTCCAGGATCGGCACCAGCAGGTTCAGGCAGGTGCCCGGCAGCATGGTGCTGCGGAACACGACGGTGTGCCGTCCTCCCCGCTCGGCCAGCGCGGCGCCGATCTCCTCGGTGACCCGCTCCAAGTACGTGGTGCACAGGCTGCCGTTGGGCTCCGACGGTGTGCCCACGCAGACCAGCGACACCTCGCTGTCCCGGATGGCCTCGCGGACGTCGCCGGTGGCGCGCAGCGCTCCGGTCCGCACGACCTCGGCGATGAGTTCGCCGATCCGCTCCTCGACCACCGGGGCCTGGCCGCCGTTGACCAGGTCGACCTTCACCTGGTTGACGTCGACCCCGATGACCTCGTGACCCATGCTGGCCAGGCACGCGGCCGACACGCAGCCCACGTAGCCGAGCCCGAAAACGCTGACTCTCATGACTCGTTCCTCCCCCCGGGCAGGCACTCCCGGCCTGCGGTCGGCACGCCGGCCGGACGACTGTTTGCGCACATCAGTAGGCCCCCTGCCCGTAGAGCACCGCACGCAGCGTCTTCCACAAGATCACTGTGTCCAGGGCGAGCGACCAGTCCTCCACGTACCGCAGGTCCAGCCGCACCGCCTCCTCCCACGACAGGTCACTGCGTCCGCTGATCTGCCACAGGCCGGTGAGCCCGGGCTTGACCAGCAGCCGCCGCCGGATGTCCGGGCCGTACGCGGCGGACTCCTCCGGCAGCGGAGGCCGCGGACCGACGAGCGACATCGAGCCGGTGAGCACGTTGAACAGCTGCGGGAGCTCGTCGATCGAGTACCGGCGCAGCACCGCTCCCACCCGGGTCACCCGCGGATCCCGGCGGAGCTTGAACAGCGGGCCGGCGCCCTCGTTGAGGTCGGCCAGCTCGGCGCGTGCCCCGTCGGCCCCGGCGACCATGGTGCGGAACTTGAGGATGGTGAACTCGCGGCCGTCCTTGCCGACCCTGCGCTGGCGGTAGAACGCCCCACCCCGGCTGTCCAGCACCACGAGCAGCCCGACGCACACCATCAGCGGCGCGAACAGCAGCAGCAGGATCGCCGCGCCCATCCGGTCGACGACCATCTTCACGGCCCGGCGGCCCCCGGTGAAGGTCGGCATGCTGACCCGCAGCAGCGGTATCCCGAGCACCGCGTCGACGTGCAGCCGCGGGCCGGCCACCTCCATCAGCACGGGGGCCACGACCATCTCGGCGTCGGTGCCTTCGAGGTTCCAGGCCAGCCGTTGCAGCCGCTCCGGTGACCAGTGCGGGTCCGGTGTGACCGCGACGACACGGTAGCCGTCGCCGTGGACGTGCTTGGCGACGTCCGCCAGCCGGCCGACGACCGGCACTCCGTCCAGCAGGTCACCGTCGAGCCCGGGACCGTCCGTCGTGCACACCGCGTCCACCCGCCAGCCGAGGTGCGGGAACTTGCGGGTGCGGGTGATCAGGTCGTGCACGGTGTCCGGGCTCCCGGCGGCGAGCACCGGTCGCAGACACTCTCCGTCCTTGCGCTGCTTGTGCAGCGAGAGCCGCAGCAGGTACCGCACGGTCATGGTGACGACCGCGATCGTGGGGATCGCGACGAAGATCCAGAGTTTGATGTTGCGTGAGGTGAGGGCGATCCCGCCGAGCGCCAGGACGACGGTCGCCGCGAACAGCGAGCGCCCGAGCCGGCGGAACTCCTCGGCGCCCTGGCCGAGCACGGCCGGCGCCCACGAACGGCTCACCGCGAGCGAGCCCAGCACCAGCAGCTCCGTGCCGAAGGCGAGAATCCCCCATTTCTCATGCCAGTTGGCCGCGTCTCGGGCCCCGAAGAAGTTGCCGATCGCGGCCACCACACAGGCGGTGGCCACGGTGTCGCTGGTGATCACGGTACGGCGGTACCGCTGTTCCCAGTCGATCGCGGGCTGGCTGATTGCCCCGTTCGCCAGACGCCCGCGTGCAGACGTGAACGGGCTGACAAGTCCCCCTTGCCGCACAGAACCCCCCAGGTCCCCAGTGGTTCGACGTGTTCGTCCAACACTGTTGCTCCCCCCGGGAGGCGCTCCCGCCCCCCGCACTGTTCTCCCCTCCGGGGCCCCCGCCCCCGCGCCGTGCCGTCGCTCCCCGCGAGAGGCCCCCGCCTCCCGCGCATGGCATCGCGGCTGTCTCAGAGCTGTTTGAACTCACCTCGGTGGCAGTGGACTCGCAGGTCCCGCCGAACGCTCGAGGTGTGCGGAACCCGTCGGAACCCCGGATGCTCCCCGCATCCCAAGTCCCTTGCCGGGCTCACGAATTGATCATCCCCACGCCTGGCGCCGGGGACGCGACTGCTGGTTTTCCGTAGCGCAGGACCTATAGATCATTAATGGTCGCCTCGTCTCCGAACAGCTGAAGCACGGTCAATCTAGACCATCAGACCCGGTATGAAGAGAGGATGTGTGTATTTTGTGCTCAACCTTTGAGACTTGATCGCTTTAGGGTTACCGAGGCATGGCCGAGCGCTGCCGGGCCGGTCACCGGGGGTGGCGGTCGGTTCCGGGGTGATCACTCAGAGTTGATCATGCCCCGCGAAGATCATGTATAAATATGGGCAAATCGCCCATGTCGGGCGATCGTGCAGGGGTGGTCACCCCCTCGGTGCGGATCCGGCATCTGGCCGAAGTTCATTCCGTGACGGGGGCGCGTTCGCGCGGGACGGGGTGCCGCGGAGCTTGATCGGGCATTGTTTGCCAGTGCTCTCAGTACGCAGCTGTACATCATTGGCAATAATGTCGGAGGACGTCGGACATGGCGATCTACACCCTCCCGGAGCTCCCCTGCGACTACGCGGCACTCGCCCCGGTCGTCAGCAGCCCCGAGATCATCGAGCTGCACCACGACAAGCACCACGCGGCGTACGTGAAGGGCGCGAACGACACGCTGGAGCAGCTCGCCGAGGCGCGGGACGGCACAGCATCTACTGGCACGACATGACCGGCGACGGCGGCGGCGAGCCCCTGGCGGCGGACGGTGTGGGCGAACTGGCGGACGCCATCGCCGAGTCCTTCGGCTCCTTCGCGGGCTTCAGGGCCCAGCTGACGAAGGCGTCGGCCACCACCCAGGGCTCCGGCTGGGGCGTCCTCGCCTACGAGCCGCTGGCCGGTCACCCCATCGTCGAGCAGGTCTACGACCACCAGGGCGACGTCGGCCAGGGCTCCACCCCGATCCTGGTCTTCGACGCCTGGGAGCACGCCTTCTATCTGCCGTACAAGAACCAGAAGGTCGACTTCATCGACGCGATGTGGGCCGTCGTCAACTGGCAGGACGTGGCCCGGCGTTACGCCGCCGCCAAGGAGCGCGGCGACAGCCTGCTGCTGGCGCCGTGACCGCGGGGCGGCCGCAGACGTCCTGCTCGTGATCGTCTTCTCACCCTTCACCGGCAGGCAGCACATGGGATGAGGACAGGACAGACCCACGGCAGGAGAGGACAGGAACTGTCCTCGTTCCCCGCTAACTTGCCCACCATGACGAACAAGACGTCCGCGCCCGGCCCCGTGCTCCGCGCCCGCGCCCTCAACCGCGCGACCCTCGACCGGCAGTTCCTCCTGCGGCCCGCCGCGCTGCCGGTGAAGGCGGCCGTGGAGCACCTGCTGGGTCTCCAGGCGCAGAACGTCAGGCCGCCGTACCACGCCCTCGCCGCCCGGCTGGAAGGCTTCGCGCCCGAGCAGCTGTCGGCGCTGATGGGGGACCGTGAGGTGGTCCGGATCGTCACCCTGCGCTCGACCATCCACACCCACACCGCCGACGACTGTCTCACCCTGCGGCCGTTCGTCCAGCCCGCCCGGGACCGTGAGCTGACGCATTTCCGCAGCGGGCTCGCCGGCGTCGACCTCGACCGGCTCGCCGCCCTCGCCCGTGACCTCGTCGAGGCCGAGCCGCGCACCATGAAGCAGCTCCGCGAGGCCCTCTCCGCCGAGTGGCCGGGCGCCGACCCGCAGTCCCTGGCCGTCGCCGCCCGCTGCCGGCTGCCCCTCGTCCAGGTCACCCCGCGCGGACTGTGGGGGAGGAGCGGACAGGTCGCCCTCACCACCGCCGAGCACTGGCTCGGCCGGCCCACGGGGACGGCGCCCGCCCCGGAGACCGTCGTCCGGCGCTATCTCGCCGCCTTCGGCCCCGCCTCCGTCAAGGACATGCAGACCTGGGCCGGACTCACCCGGCTGCGCCCGGCCTTCGAACGCCTGCGGCCCGCGCTCCTCACCTTCCGGGACGAGCACGGCACCGAACTCTTCGACCTCCCGGACGCCCCGCGCCCCGACCCGGACACCCCGGCCCCGCCGCGCTTCCTTCCCGAGTTCGACAACCTGCTGCTGTCGCACGCCGACCGCAGCCGGGTGGTCCCGCCCGCCCTGCACGGCCGCGCCTGGCAGGGCAACCAGGCCTTCCGCACCCTCCTGGTCGACGGCTTCCTCGCGGGCCTGTGGAAACAGGAGGAGGACGCTCTCGTCGTCGAGCCGTTCGGCCGGTTCACCGAGGACCAGCGGGCGGCGGTGACCGCGGAGGCGGAGCGGATGCTGCGGGTGCTGCACCCGGGGACGCCGTACGACATCCGGTTCGGGACCGTCGTGCCCCGGTAGCCCCCGCGGATGGCCCCCGCGCAGGAGGTCAGGGCATGGAAAGGGGGCGCTGCGGGCCGCTCGTGGAGGCTCGCAGCGCCCCCTGGTCGTTCACCTGAGGGGTGCTCAGGACTTCTTGCGGGTCACTCGTTCCCTACTCGTTCCTTACGAGTTGACCTGCGCGGTGACGAGGTCGGAGAAGGTGGTCAGCCGGGTGTACACACCCGGGTAACCGGCCTCCGCGCAGCCCTCGCCCCATGAAGTGATCCCTGCCAGGACGCCCCCGATGAGCAGGGGACCGCCGCTGTCGCCCTGGCAGGTGTCTACGCCGCCGGATGTGTATCCGGCGCAAACCATGTCGGTCGCGACGAAGTCGGAACCGTAGGAGGAGCGGCAGCTCGAGTCGGACACGATCGGGACGGTCGCGGTCCGGAGCTGGTTGGAGGAGCTGCCGTTCTCCGAGGTGGTGCCCCAGCCGAGGACGCGGGCCGTGGTGCCGGCCGCGTACACGCTGGTCTGGGAGGAGGAGACGTACGACGCCGGGGTGTACGACATCGAGGTCGCCAGGGTCAGGACGGCCACGTCGTCGCCGTTGGTGGCGTCCGTGTAGTCCGGGTTGATCCAGATCTTGCTCACCCGGCTGACCGTGCCGTTGGTGCCGTTCAGGTAGGTGCGGCCGCCGACGACCCGCACGCTGCTGGTCGTCTCGCCGACCATACAGTGGGCCGCCGTGACCACCTTGGTCGCCGAGACGAGGGTGCCGCCGCAGAACTGGTTCTGCGAGGCGTCCGTGATCTGCATCATGAACGGGTACGAGGTCGTGGTGGTGGTCGTGCCGCCGACGATCGGCTGCGGCGCTGCGACAGCGGTGGGGGCGCTGAGCAGAGCCGTCGCCGCCGCGGCGGCGGTGGCCGCGACGACAGCCGCGGCCTTCTTGGCACGGTTGAGCGCGAACATGCGTCTCCTCGTGGGGATTTGCCGGTGGGGGATCGCGCGGGTGGGTGTGGGGGGTAGGTCGTGCACGGGGGTCGCGGGACCGACCCCCGTGTGCCCGGGCGAGCGGCACATCCCAAACGCTAGGGGCCGCAGCAGCCTCCTCCCAATGAGGGAACCCCCTAGGGGCGTCGGGGCAGGGAAAACCCTCGGTCGGCCCGCGGGCGCCCCTCGTCAACCCGCGTACGGCAGTTAACCCCCGTGTGGCTCACTTCGCGTGACGCCCCGCCGCCAGCCGGACGATGTCCACCCGGGAGCGGATCCCGAGCTTGCGGTAGACCCGGGTCAGGGTCGCCTCGACCGTCTTGACGCTGATGAACAGCCGTGCCGCGATCTCCCGGTTCGTCGCGCCCTCCATGACCAGCGCGGCCACCTGACGCTCCATCGAGGCCAGGCCTTCCAGGGCGTCGGAGGCGGGCGGCGCCTGCGGGGCGACCGGCACCGCTCCGGTGGCGCCCGCCGCCGCTGCCGCGTCGACCTGTCGCAGCCAGGGCAGCGCCCGGCACCGCCGGAACAGCCGTGCCGCCTCGTCGTACGACGTCGGACCGGGCCGTGGGGCGCGCAGCCGGGCCAGGGCGAACGCGGCCCGCGCCTCCTCCAGGCCGTAGCCCAGCTTGGCCAGCCGGTCCTGAACGGACGTCAGCCGGGCCAGCGCCCCCTCGTGGTCGCCGTGCGCGGCCCGCACCAGGGCCTCCGCCCGGTCGAGGACGGCGAGGACGCTCTCCCGGCCGAGCCGCAGCGCCTGCTCGCGGGCGACGTCGATGACGTCCTGCGCCTCGCCCGGCTCGCCGACGCGGACCAGGGCCTCGGCGAGGTCGCCGTGCCAGCGGCCGCGCGCCGGGTCGGTGATGCGCAGTCCCGTCTCCAGCTCCCGCACCCGGCGCAGCGAGCCGACCGCGGCCGCCGCGTCGCCGGCCACGAGCTGGGCGTGGCCCAGCGCGGCCAGCGCGCGCGAGAGGTACATCTGGTCGCCGTCCTCCTCGGCGCGGTCGGCGGCCTCCCGGGCGAGGGCCAGCGCCCGGTCCAGATCGCCGCCGGAGGCCTCCGCGAGGGAGGCGAGCATCGCGGACGCGCCGAGGCCGATGCCGGAGTCGCGGGCCAGGCGCAGGCTCTCGCGGGACAGGTCGAGGGCGCGTCCGCAGTGCCCGGAGCGCAGTTCGGTCTCGGCGAGGAAGCGCTGGAAGTGCACCTCGCTCTCCACCATGCCGCGCCGGCGCACCTCGCGCAGCAGCGTGGTGATGGTGGCCCGGGCCTCGGGCAGCTGGTCGCTCATCAGCAGCCAGCGGAACCGGGCGGCGCCGACGCCGTTGTGATGGCACGCCACATACGGGTCCTGAGGCTCTTTCAGGGCCCGTTTGATGGTGCTGGGCGCGTTCGGATGGCCCATCAGGGTCTCGGTGTGGGCCTGGAAGGACAGCGACATCAGCTCGGTGCGCCGGTCGCCGCCGCGCGCGGCCAGTTCCGCCGCGTGCGCGGCCTCCTGGCGGGCCTCGGAGAAGTCACCCTCGACGATCAGCGTGCGCCAGGCGAGGTGGTAGTGGACCAGGGCGAGCAGCCGGGGGTCGTCGCCGGCGTCGGCGAGGGCCTGCGGGAAGACGGCGTCGACGTCGCCGAGGGCCTGTCCGGCGGACTCGATGACCACCTCCCAGGCGCGGATCCGGTCGGCGGGCACGGTGGCCCGGGTCAGCACCTCGCGGGCGATGTCCCGCGCCAGGTCCACCTCGCCGGCGGTGATCGCGTCCTCGGCGGCCTTCAGCCGGTGCTCGTCCGGGGCGGGGGTGCCGTCCGGCGGGGTGTGCCGGGCGGCGAGCAGCCCGAGGGAGGCGGCCACGGACGGGGCGCCGCGGTCGCGGGCGAGGGCCGCGGCCTCGGCGAGCCGGGCGGACACCTCCGGGTCGGTGCCGGTGGTGGCGAGGGCGAGGTTGCGGGCCCGCTCGATCGGGTCGGAGGCGGCGGTGGACAGCGCGGCGTGCGCGGCCCGGCGCTCCTGCACGGGCGCCTCCGCGTACAGCGCCGCGGAGATCAGCGGATGCGCGAACCGTACGGCGGGGCCCTCGGGCTCGGTCGCGAGCAGCCCGAGCTGCGCGGCCTGGGCGGTCTCGGCCTCGGCGTTCTCCCGGCCGGCCGCGTGCAGCAGGGCCAGGGTGGGGCGGGCGCCGGCGCTGGCCACCAGCAGGGTGCGGCGGGCCTCGTCGGAGAGCATGTCGAGGCGGCTGAGCACCAGGGCGCGCAGCGAGGTCGGCACCGGCAGCGGCTCGCCGGGGCGCGGCGGGGTCGGGCTCTCGCCGAGCGCCCGGCCGAGTTCCAGCGCGAACAGGGGGTTGCCGCCGCTGGTGCGGTGGATCTCGCGGACCGTGGAGCGGGGCAGGTCGGTGTAGCCGCGGTGGTCGAGCAGGGCGGAGACCTGGGCGCGGGAGAGCGGGTTGAGGCGGACCGCGAGGGTGTCGGGCGGGGACGCGCGTAGATGGCGGTCGTACTCCTGGCCCTCGGTGCGGACCGCGCAGAGCAGCTGGACGGGGGTGTCGCCGAGCCGGCGGGCGGCGAAGCCGAGGAGTTCGGCGCTGGCCGAGTCCAGCCACTGGAGGTCGTCGGCGACGAGCAGGACGGGGCCGGAGGCCGCGAGGGCACGCAGGGCGGAGAGCACGGCGAGGCGCAGGGCGAGTCCGTCGCGTTGCAGGGTGGACTCGCCGCGGCCGGTCAGGGCCGATTCCAGTGCGGTGCGCTGGGCGGTCGGCAGCTTGTCCGAGATCTCGTCGAGGACCAGGCCGAACAGGTCGGCCAGGGCCAGGAAGGGGAGGTGGGATTCGGACTCGGTCGCCGAGCAGCGCAACACGGTGTGCGCGGCGTCGCCGTAATCCGCGGTCAATGCCCGCAGCACGGTCGACTTTCCTATTCCGGCGGGTCCGTGGAGCAGCACACTGCCGCCGCGCGCCAACTGGTCACGGGCGGAGGTGAACAGCTCCTCCCTGCCTATGACCAGGTCGGGGCGGCACCTGGCAGGCTCCTTGAAGTCCCGTCGCACGGTCACCGCTCCCTTCCGAGTGTCGTGTCCGGGCCAAATTCTAGGCAACGTCTCTTTGAAATTCGGAGGGACGGCGTGGTGAGGGAGATAACAACGTTACGCATAAGTAAATTCACTGCGGCGGCGAATGAATGAGTAGTCGTCGTGGTGGCCCCTCCCTGGCTTGATCCCATCGCTCCCGACCCCCCGCGCGCCGGGCGCCGCGACAGGTGTGGGAGCACTCTTCCATGCCCTTGTTACCGACGGGAACCACTCGAGGGACCTGGAGAACCGGACCCGGGGGACCGGACCGGGGGACCCGCGGGACGGAGCCGACGGACCCGGGAGCCTAGGGCAGGAGCCCCGACCGGCGGGCCGCGGCCACCGCCTCGCCGCGGGTGTGGGCGCCCAGGCGGCGCATCGCCGAGCGGAGATAGGCCTTCACGGTCTCCGGCCGCAGACCGAGGCGGTCGGCCGCGGACGCGTTCGTCGCGCCCGTCGCCACGCACGCGAGGACATCCAGCTCACGGGGGGCGAGCACGGCCTGCTCACCGGCCTCGCCCGGGGTCAGCAGACCGCACGCCTCGAGCAGCTCCGCGCGCAGCGCCGGGTCACCGATCCTCGGGGCCAGCGCGCGCAGCGCGGCATGCGCCTCGCGCACCTGCTCCCAGCCGGGCCCCGGCCCGCCGGCGGGGTCGGGAGCGGGCCTGGACCGGGCATCGGCCAGCAGTCCGCGCGCCTCGTCCTCGACGACCAGCGCCTGCTCCACGTCCCGCGCCACGTCGACGGCCGCGTTCAGCGTGCGGTCGCCCAGCGGCTGGGCGGTGCGCAGGGCGCCGTACAGCACTCCGCGCACCCGGCGCCGTACCACCACCGGGATCGCCAGCACCGAGCGCAGCCCCTCCTCGGCGACCACCGCGTCGTACTCGTGGCTGATCTGCCGGGAGAGCGAGTAGTCGGTCACCGCGCACGGGCGGGCCCGCGCGACCGCCTTGCCGCCGAGGCCGTTGCCCGAGATCACGTGGAGGCCGCTGAGCGCGAACGTGGTCGCGCCGCTGAACTCGCTGATCCGCATCCGGGCACGCCCCGGCTCCACCAGGCCGCCGAAGGCGACCGGCAGCCCCGTCATGCGCCGCAGGCGCGCCAGCGCCCCGCGGATCTCCGCCGTACCGGCTGGGTCTGCTGCCACGTCCTCGCCCTTTCCGCGTGGCTGGGGATGATCCCACATGTCACCCCCGCGCACCGCACTCCCCCCGTTCGGGGGTAGTGAGACCTGCATCACGGATTACACGATGGCAGAGAGCCGCCCGGCAATGGCCCGGCACCTAGGAGGACACCGATGACGACGGCCACCGAGCAGTTCCGCAGGGCGCGGGACTTCCTGCTGGAACACCGTGAGGACTACACCGCCGCCTACGAGGGCTTCACCTGGCCCCGCCCCGAGCACTTCAACTGGGCCCTCGACTGGTTCGACGTCATCGCGCGCGGCAACGACCGCACCGCCCTGCACATCGTCGAGGAGGACGGCACCGAGACCCGGCTGACCTTCGCCGAGCTGTCCGACCGCTCCGACCGGGTCGCCACCTGGCTGCGCGGGCACGGGGTCGCCGCCGAGGACCGGATCCTCGTCATGCTCGGCAACCAGGCCGAACTGTGGGAGACCGCGCTGGCCGCGATGAAGCTGCGCGCCGTCGTCATCCCGGCCACCCCGCTGCTCGGCCCCGCCGACCTGCGCGACCGCGTGGAGCGCGGCCGGGTCGCGCACGTCCTCGCGCGCTCCGAGGACACCGGCAAGTTCGACGAGGTGCCCGGCGGCTACACCCGGATCGCGGTCGGCGGCGCGCCGGAGGGCTGGCAGGCGTACGAGGGCGCGTACGCCGCGCCCGCCGGCTTCACCCCCGACGGCCCCACCCTCGCCGACGACCCCCTGATGCTGTACTTCACCTCCGGTACGACCGCCCGCCCCAAGCTGGTCGAGCACACCCACACCTCGTACCCGATCGGGCATCTGGCCACGATGTACTGGATCGGGCTGAAGCCCGGTGACGTGCATCTGAACATCTCCTCGCCGGGCTGGGCCAAGCACGCCTGGTCGAACCTCTTCGCGCCGTGGAACGCGGAGGCGACCGTCTTCATCCACCACTACACACGCTTCGACCCGGCCCGGCTGATGGCGGAGATGGACCGGGCCGGTGTCACCACCTTCTGCGCCCCGCCCACCGTGTGGCGGATGCTCATCCAGGCCGATCTGACCCAGCTGGGCACCCCGCCGAGGGAGGTGGTGGCGGCCGGCGAGCCGCTCAACCCCGAGGTGATCGAGCAGGTGCGGCGGGCGTGGCGGGTGACGATCCGCGACGGCTTCGGGCAGACCGAGACGGCCGTACAGGTCGCCAACAGCCCCGGGCAGGAGCTGAAGACCGGCTCGATGGGCCGGCCGAGCCCCGGCTACCGGGTGGAGCTGCTGGACCCCGTCTCGGGCGCCCCGGGCGCGACCGAGGGCGAGATCGCCATCGACCTGTCGGCCCGGCCGGTGGGCCTGATGACCGGCTACCACGGCGACCCCGACCGTACGGCGGAGGCGATGGCCGGCGGCTACTACCGCACCGGCGACATCGGCGCCCGCGACGCCGACGGCTACATCACCTACGTGGGCCGCGCCGACGACGTGTTCAAGGCCTCCGACTACAAGATCAGCCCGTTCGAGCTGGAGAGCGCGCTGCTGGAGCACGAGGCGGTGGCCGAGGCGGCCGTCGTGCCCGCGCCGGACGAGCTGCGCCTCGCCGTACCGAAGGCGTACGTGGTCCTCGCGGAGGGCTGGCAGCCGGGTCCGGACACGGCGAAGGTGCTCTTCGAGCACTCCCGCGAGGTCCTCGCCCCCTACAAGCGCATCCGCCGTCTGGAGTTCGCCCCGCTGCCCAAGACCGTCTCCGGCAAGATCCGCCGGATCGAGCTCCGCGAGGCGACGGCGGCCGGCTCGGCCGGCGAGTACCGCGAGGAGGACTTCCGGTGAGGAGGCTTTCCTACACACACGGGACCAGCGGGACCGCCCTGCTCGGCGACACCATCGGGGCGAGCCTGGACCGGGCGGTGGCCGCCTGGCCGGACCGCGAGGCGCTCGTCGACGTGCCCTCGGGACGGCGCTGGACCTACGCCCGGTTCGCCGCCGACGTCGACGAGCTGGCGTACGCGCTGCTGGCGAGCGGGATCGCCAAGGGCGACCGGGTGGGCATCTGGGCGGTCAACTGCCCGGAGTGGGTCCTGGTCCAGTACGCCACCGCCCGCATCGGGGCGATCATGGTGAACATCAACCCGGCCTACCGCACCCACGAGGTGGAGTACGTCCTCAACCAGGCGGGGGTCTCGCTGCTCTTCGCCTCGCTGCGGCACAAGACCAGCGACTACCGGGCGATGGTCGAGCAGGTGCGGGGCGGATGCCCGGAGCTGAGGGAGACGGTCTTCATCGGGGATCCGAGCTGGGAGGCCCTGACCGCCCGGGCCAGGCCGGTGCCCTTCCCGGACCTGTCCTGCGACGACCCCATCAACATCCAGTACACCTCGGGGACCACGGGCTTCCCCAAGGGGGCCACCCTCTCCCACCACAACATCCTCAACAACGGTTACTTCGTGGGCGAGATGATCGCCTACACCGAGCAGGACCGGATCTGCATCCCGGTGCCCTTCTACCACTGTTTCGGCATGGTGATGGGCAACCTCGCGGCCACCTCGCACGGCGCCTGCATGGTGATCCCCGCCCCCTCCTTCGAACCGCGGGCCACCCTGGAGGCGGTCCAGCAGGAGCGCTGCACCTCCCTGTACGGCGTGCCGACCATGTTCATCGCGGAGCTCAACCTCCCCGACTTCGCGTCGTACGACCTCTCCACCCTGCGCACCGGCATCATGGCGGGCTCGCCCTGCCCGGTGGAGGTGATGAAGAGGGTCGTCTCGGAGATGAACATGGCCGAGGTGTCGATCTGTTACGGCATGACCGAGACCTCGCCCGTCTCCACCCAGACCCGCCGCGACGACGACCTGGGGCACCGCACCGGCACGGTCGGCCGGGTGCTCCCGCACATCGAGGTGAAGGTCGTCGACCCCGCGACCGGGGTGACACAACCGCGCGGCACGGCGGGCGAGTTGTGCACCCGCGGCTACAGCGTGATGCTCGGCTACTGGAACGAGCCGGGGAAGACCGCCGAGGCGATCGACGCGGGCCGCTGGATGCACACCGGGGATCTGGCGGTGATGCGCGAGGACGGTTACCTGGAGATCGTCGGCCGCATCAAGGACATGATCATCCGGGGCGGCGAGAACATCTACCCGCGCGAGATCGAGGAGTTCCTCTACGGCCATCCCAAGATCCAGGACGTCCAGGTGGTCGGCGTCCCGCACGAGCGGTACGGCGAGGAGGTCCTCGCCTGTGTCGTCCCGAGCGACCCGGCCGACCCGCCGACCCTCGAGGAACTGCGCGCCCACTGCGAGGGGCGGCTCGCGCACTACAAGGTGCCCAGCAGGCTCCAGGTGCTTCAGGCGTTCCCGATGACCGTGTCCGGGAAGGTCCGCAAGATCGAGCTGCGGGAGACGTACGGCGTCTGAGGCCCGGCGGCGGCCGTCGCCTCAGGCGCCCCGGGCGTGGAGGGCGGCGGCCGCCGCGTTCACCGGCTGCGGGGTGCCCGTCAGGTCCAGCAGGAACAGCGGGACCCGCAGCCGGTCGGCGCCGGCCCGGGCCTCGTCGGCGTACCCGGCGAGGGAGAAGTACACACAGTCCGCGGACTGGGTCATCGCCGTCAGCCACAGACACTCCACGTCCCGCAGCGCGGCCGGGCGCACACTCGGGTCGACCTGGGCCAGCAGTCCGGCGGCGGCGAGACCGATCCCCGAGGTGGGCCGCTGATCGGCCCGCCGGACCTCGCCGTGGCCCAGCCAGCGCAGATAGAGGGCGGCCGCGGTGACCGCGTCGAGGGCGGTCCGGATGGTGACGGAGCGGAAGGCGGGGCGGTGCGGCCCGGCGGGCTCCACCTCCGGTTCCCGTCGCGGTGCCTCGGGTTGCGCGCGCCGGGGCCGGGTCCCGGTCACCGGCAGCCGCAGCGCCGTACCGCACGGGCAGCCCAGTTCCGGGTGCGGCCACTGGCCGTCGCGGCCGCAGGTGCCGCAGTGCAGGGTGACCCAGTCCTCGTCCCAGGCGCGGTGCACGACGGCCGTCGGTGCCGCCCCCGGATCGAGCGCCGGGGCGACGGGGGCGCCGCACGCGCACAGATAGGACGGCACGGTGTAGAGGCGCTCGCGCCGGCAGGCCGGGCAGCGCACCGGCACGCTCTCGGACATGGCCCCATCGTCCTCCTCCGGCCCCCTCCTGTCCGTGTCTTGACGACCTTCGGGCACCCCTTTACATTGCTTCCAGATAGAAGAAAACATTTTCCACATAGTGGAAGTTCTCACGGTGGGCGCGACGGGAGAGCGATTCGCACAGCCGAAGAGGAGCACGCGACGGCTCGTATGACCGCTGCCCGCGCGGCAGTCGAGATCATCGACCACACCCTCGCCCGCCATGCCGAGGGCGCCTCGCACATGGCCGAGGGCTACACCCGCACCCACCCCGGCAACATCGGCGTCTGCCTCGGCACCTCCGGACCGGCCGGCACCGACATGATCACCGGGCTCTGCTCCGCGACCGGCGACTCGATCCCGATCCTGTGCATCACGGGCCAGGCCCCGACCGCCGTGATCCACAAGGAGGACTTCCAGGCCGTCGACATCGCCGCGATCGCCCGGCCGGTGACCAAGATGGCGGTCACCGTCCTGGAGGCGGCCCAGGTCCCCGGTGTGTTCCAGCAGGCCTTCCACCTGATGCGCTCCGGCCGGCCCGGTCCGGTCCTGATCGACCTGCCGGTCGACGTCCAGCTCACGGAGATCGAGTGCGACCCGGACACCTACGCACCGCTGCCGATCCACCGGCCGGCCGCGACCCGCGCCCAGATCGACAAGGCGCTCGGCATGGTGAACGCCGCGCGGCGCCCGCTGATCGTCGCGGGCGGCGGGATCATCGGCGCCGACGCCTGCGCACTCCTCGTGGAGTTCGCCGAGCTGACCGGCACTCCGGTCGTCCCGACCCTGATGGGCTGGGGCGCGATCCCCGACGGTCATGAGCTGAACGCCGGCATGGTGGGTCTGCAGACCTCGCACCGCTACGGCAACGCGACCTTCCTGGAGTCCGACTTCGTCCTCGGCATCGGCAACCCCTGGGCCAACCGCCACACCGGCCGTCTCGACGTCTACACACGGGGCCGCACCTTCGCCCACGTCGACATCGACCCCACCCAGATCGGCCGGATCTTCGCCCCCGCCTACGGCATCCCCTCCGACGCCGGGGCCGCCCTCGCCCTGTTCGTCGAGGCGGCGAAGGAGCTGAAGGCCGCGGGCGCCCTGCCCGACCGGACCGCCTGGGCGGCGGCCGCGCAGCACCGGCGGGCCGCCCTCCAGCGCCGTACGCACTTCGACGACGTCCCGATCAAACCGCAGCGCGTCGGGAGGAGATGAACAAGGCCTTCGGGCCCGAGACCCGCTACGTCACCACCATCGGCCTCTCCCAGATCGCCGGCGCCCAGCTGCTGCACGTCCACCGGCCGCGCCACTGGATCAACTGCGGCCAGGCGGGCCCGCTCGGCTGGACGATCCCGGCGGCGCTCGGCGTCGCCAAGGCCGACCCGGACGCCCAGGTCGTCGCCCTCTCCGGCGACTACGACTTCCAGTTCATGATCGAGGAGCTGGCGGTCGGCGCCCAGCAAACATCGACTTCCAGGTCAGCCTGGAGTTCGAGAACCTCAACGCGCCGGAGCTGGGCGTCTACGGCGTCGACCATGTGAAGGTCGCCGAGGGCCTCGGCTGCAAGGCGATCCGGGCGACGCACCCGGACGAACTGGGGGCGGCCTTCGAGCGGGCCCGCAAGCTCGCCGCCGAGTTCCGGGTGCCGGTCGTCGTCGAGGCGGTCCTGGAGCGGGTCACGAACATCGCCATGAGCGTCACCGACGACATCGGCGAGGTCGTGGAGTTCGAGGAACTCGCCACCGAACCGGGCCACGCCCCGACCTCGATCAGACCGCTGGCGACCTGATGCGCGCGGGGGGACGGCCGCCCGGCGGCCGTCCCCCCGCGCCCTCCGTCACGGACGTCCGCCAAGTCCACCACCCCCCCGTGCCGGCGGGCATCCGCCCTCTACGCCGGTTGCTGTCCGTGGTGCTCCGACAGCCCCGGCCAGTCGTCGGGCCCACCGCCCTGCCACTCGATGAAGTCGCCCTCCTCGAGATCGGTCACATACAGATCGGCCAGGCGCAGGATCTCGCTGACGTCGTCCGCGTGCGTGGCGATCCCCAGCGTCTGGTCGCCCTCGGTCACCCGCCGGGAACCGTCGAGGGCCGGCGGATGCACCACGACATGCGGATGCTCCGTTGGATGTGCCATGCCTTCAGCGTCCCGCCGACGGGGCGGATCCGCACGCGGAAACGGACCGCTCCTCCCGGTGTCTCCCCGTCGTCCTCCGGTGGTGTCCGGGCGGTGTCGCCGCCTGGGCGCGACATGACAGATGTCGGCGGCGGCACCGCCCGGAGTTCTCGGGGACGGGCGTCAGACCACGGCGCCGGAGAGGCGTTCCACGGCGCGCAGCAGCGCCGAGTGGTCCAGGCCGCCGTCGCCCTGGGCCCGCAGCGAGGCCACGAGCTGGGCCACCACGGCACCGGCCGGCAGGGCCGCGCCGACGGTACGGGCCGCGTCGGTGACGATGCCCATGTCCTTGTGGTGCAGATCGACCCGGAAGCCCGGCCGGAAGTCGCGCCGCAGGAAGTTGTCCTTCTTCCGGGTCAGGACCGTCGAGCCGGCGAGACCGCCGTTCAGCACGTCCAGCGCGGCCCCCAGGTCCACGCCCGACTTCTCCAGGAAGACCACGGCCTCGGCGCACGCCTGGAGGTTCATCGCGACGATCAGCTGGTTGGCGGCCTTCACGGTCTGCCCGCAGCCGTGCGGCCCGCACCGCACGACGGTCCTGCCGAGCGCCGCGAAGAGCGGCCGTGCGGCGTCGAAGTCGGCCTGCTCGCCGCCGACCATGATGGACAGCACGGCCTCGACCGCCCCGGCCTCACCGCCGGACACGGGGGCGTCCAGGACCCGGATCCCCTTCTCCCGCGCCGCCCTCGCCAGCTCGACGGAGGTCTGCGGGGTGATCGAGGACATGTCGATGAGCAGGGCGCCGGGGCGGGCGTGCGCCAGGATGCCGTCCGGGCCATGGGCGACGGCCTCGACCTGCGGGGAGGCCGGCACCATCGTGACGATCACCTCGGCGTCCCGCACGGCCTCGGCGATCGAGGCGGCGGCCGTGCCTCCGGCGGCGGCCAGCCGGTCCAGCCTGTCCTGCTCCCGCGTGAATCCGGTGACGTCGTAACCCGCCTTGAGCAGGTTCTCGGACATGGGGGAGCCCATGATGCCGAGACCTGTCCAGGCGACCTTGGGCAGGGGGCGTTGCTCATGGGGGCATGCCTCTCGTGCGGGGGTCAGCGGGCGGCGCGGGCCTCGCGGGGGAGCCAGTCGAAGGCCTCGGCGCTCGGACGGCCGCCCGGCTGGTACTCCAGGCCGATCCAGCCGTCGTAGCCGGCCTTCGCCAGCCGGTCGAGGAGGTCCGCCAGCGGCAGCGAGCCGGTGCCGGGCGCGCCGCGGCCGGGGCTGTCGGCGATCTGGACGTGGCCGGTCCGCGCCGCGTGGGTCTCGATCACCCGGGGCAGGTCCTCGCCGTTCATCGCCAGGTGGTACAGATCCATCAGGAACATCGCGTTGCCGAGGCCCGTCGCCTCGTTCACCCGGTCGGCGACCTCGACCGCGGCCTGCGCGCTCACCAGGGGACAGCGCGGCGACTCGTGCCGGTTCAGGGCCTCGATCAGCAGGATCGCACCGATCCGGTCGGCGGCCCGGGCGGCGAGCGCGAGGTTCTCCAGCGCGAGCGCGTCCTGCTCGGCCGGGTCCACACCGGCGACGCGGTTGCCGTAGAGGGCGTTGAGCGCCGTACAGCCGAGGGAGCCGGCGAAGTCGGCGGCCACCTCGACGTTGGCGCGGAAGCGCGCCGACTCCTCGCCGGGCAGGGAGAGGGCACCGCGGTCCGGGCCCGGGAGCCGGCCGGCGTAGAAGTTCAGCCCCGTCAGCCGCACGCCCGCGTCCTCGATCGCGCCCTTGAGGGCGTCGAGTTGCGGCCGGGCCGGGGTGGGGGAGTCGACCCAGGGCCACCACAGCTCGACCGCGGTGAAGCCGGCCGCGGCGGCGGCCGCGGGGCGCTCCAGGAGCGGGAGTTCCGTGAAGAGGATCGACAGGTTGACGTCGAAGCGCCGGTCTTCGATTCCCATGGGGCGCCGCGCTCCCTTCGCTCTCGGTGGTTCCGTATCGGTCGTGGCCGCGCGTGATTTCCGTATGACGGAATTTGTTTTCTGCTTACTGGAAGGGTGTCGGTGAGGTTCTGGCTTGTCAAGGGCGCCCGCCCGCCCGGTCCGTTAAGGTCGGGGTCCTGGTGAGGCCGGTCGGGGAAGGTGTGGGGCGCGATGCGACTGAAAGTGGAGTTCACCACCGAGCCCTTCGATCTCGACGAGGCACCCGCGCACGCGCTGGTCGCCCGCGAGGTGATCGAGGCCGCCGACCTGGACGCCGTCGACGTCGGGCCGTTCGGCAACACCGCGGAGGGCGGCACCGAGGCCGTGATCGCCGCCGTGGACGCCCTGCTGCGCCGCTCGCTCGGCGCGGGCGCCACCCGGATCACCCTCCAGGTCAACGTCGTCGACGCGGCCGGCGAAGGGGAGCGTGTGTGACCGGCACCGGCGACGAGCCCTTCATCGCGGCCGTGAAGCCGCTGGTCGACGCGATGGGCGGCGAGATGCTCCCGCCCGACGAGGCCGGCCCCGACGACGTGGTCCTCGCCTGGGAGGGTGCCGACGTCGTCGCCGTGCGGCTGCCCCAGCTCGCCGACTCCCTCGACCACATCCTGGCCGCCATGGAGCGCAGGAAGGGCAAGCCCCTCGCGGACCTGGACCGCAAGGCCAAGCAGGAGGTCGTCCGGACACTCGAGGCGCGCGGCGCCTTCTCCGTGCGGCACGGCGTGGAGACCGTGGCGAGCGCCCTCGGGGTGAGCCGCTTCACGGTCTACAACTACCTCAACCGGGAAAAAGGGGCCTGAATCGCGGGCTCCGGCGGGTGCGGCGTCCCGTAACCCGGAATTTTCAACAAAGTGTTGACGTAGGCTCGTGGGGAGGCGTTAGCTGACCCCGTGACTTCGACTTCGACGCCCCCGGGTCTGGCCCGGTTCAACGACCTGGAGGAGCACGCGGCGGCCGCCGCCCTCCACGAGGCGTGCGCGTCCGCCGCCTGGGGGCGGCGCCTGATCGCCGGCCGTCCCTACGCCGACGCCGACGCCCTGTACGCCGCGAGCGACGCCGCCATGGCGGAGCTGACCGAGGCCGACCTGGCGGAGGCGATGGCCGGGCATCCGCCGATCGGGCGCCCCGCACCGGGTGATCCGGCCTCCGCCCGCGAGCAGCGCGGGATGGCCGCGGCCTCCGCGGACCTCAGGGCCGAGATGCTCGAACTCAACCTGGCCTACCAGGAGAAGTTCGGGCACGTCTTCCTGATCTGCGCCACCGGCCGCACCGGCGCCCAGATGCGCGACGCCGCCCGGGAACGCCTCGGCAACACGCCGGAGCGGGAACGCGAGATCGTCCGCACCGAACTGGGCAGGATCAACCTCATCCGGCTGGCCCGGCTCGTCGCCCCCGTCGAAGAGGACCGACCCCGACCATGAGCACCGCCACCACCGCCTCCGTGTCCACCCACATCCTGGACACCTCCGTCGGCCGCCCGGCCCGGGGTGTCGCCGTCGCACTGTCGGCACGCGGCGGCCGGGATGCCGAGTGGCAGACGCTCGGCGGCTCCGCGACCGACGCGGACGGCCGGTGCAAGGACCTCCCGGCCCTGCCGGAGGGAACCACCCGGGTACGGCTCGACTTCGCGGTCGCACCGTACTTCGAGAACCAGCGAGCCGAGGCGCAGCAGGACGCCCCCGCGAATCGGGACAGTGGTGCCGGGGTGTTCTTCCCGGAGGTGGCGATCACGTTCGCCGTCGTACCGGGCGAGCACTACCACGTACCGCTGCTGCTCAACCCGTTCGGCTACTCCGTATACCGAGGGAGCTAGCTGCCCATGCCCACGTTTCTGGGACCGAACCAGTACGGCAAGGCCGAGAACCGCGTCGTCAGGATCACGCGCGACGGCGCCACCCACCACATCAGGGACCTGAACGTGTCGGTGTCGCTCTCCGGCGACATGGACGAGGTCCACTACTCGGGCTCCAACGCCAACGTCCTGCCGACCGACACCACCAAGAACACGGTGTACGCGTTCGCCAAGGAGCACGGCATCGACTCCCCCGAGCAGTTCGGCATCCACCTCGCCCGGCACTTCGTGGCCGGCCAGGACGCCATCCACCGGGCCCGCATCCGCATCGAGGAGTACACCTGGGAGCGCATCGAGCACTCCGGGGAGGGCGCCCACTCCTTCGTCCGCAAGGGGCAGGAGACCCGGCTCACCCAGGTCACCCACGACGGCTCGTCCTGGGAGGTCGTCTCCGGCCTCAGGGACCTGACCGTGATGAACTCGACCGACTCCGAGTTCCGGGGCTACGTCAAGGACAAGTACACGACCCTCCCCGAGGCCCACGACCGGGTCCTCGCCACCGACGTCTCGGCCCGCTGGCGCTTTCGCTGGAGCGACGACGCCGAGGACGCGCCGGACTGGGAGGAGTCGTACGTCCAGGTGAAGGGGCATCTGCTGCGGGCCTTCGCCGAGACGTACTCGCGCTCGCTCCAGCAGACCCTCTACGCGATGGGCGCGCGGATCATCGACCACCGCGACGAGATCGACGAGGTCCGTTTCTCCCTCCCGAACAAGCACCACTTCCTGGTGGACCTGGCGCCGTTCGGGCTCGAGAACGACACCGCCGACGGGGCCGTGTACTTCGCCGCCGACCGCCCCTACGGCCTGATCGAGGCCACCGTCCTCAGGGACGGCCGCGAGGCGAAGATCCCGGCGGACCTCACCAACCTCTGAAGGAACGGACCATGGCAGCCCTCCAGCGCGTCGTCATCGAGAACTGCTCGATCGCCACCGTCGACGCCGACGACACCGAGTACGCGGCCGGACACCTCGTCCTGGCCGGCAACCGCATCGAGGCGGTCGGCGCGGGCCCGGCCCCCGAGGGCCTGGAGAACGTCGCACGCCGTATCGACGCCACCGGTCATCTGGCCACCCCCGGCCTGGTCAACACCCATCACCACTTCTACCAGTGGATCACCCGGGGCCTGGCCACCGACCACAACCTCTTCGACTGGCTGGTCGCCCTGTACCCGACCTGGGCCCGCATCGACGAGCCGATGGTCCGCGCCGCGGCCCGGGGATCCCTGGCGATGATGGCCCGGGGCGGGGTCACCACCGCCATGGACCACCACTACGTCTTCCCCCGGGGCTCCGGCGACCTCTCCGGCGCGATCATCGGCGCCGCCCGGGACATGGGCGTCCGCTTCACCCTGGCCCGTGGCTCGATGGACCGCAGCGAGAAGGACGGCGGACTGCCCCCGGACTTCGCCGTCGAGACCCTCGACGGGGCCCTCACCGCCACCGAGGAGACCGTCGCCGCCCACCACGACGCCTCCTTCGACGCGATGACCCAGGTCGCCGTCGCCCCCTGCTCGCCCTTCTCCGTCTCCACCGAACTCCTGCGGCAGGGCGCCGAACTGGCCCGCCGGCTCGGGGTGCGGCTGCACACCCACGGCTCGGAGACGGTCGAGGAGGAGAAGTTCTGCCACGAACTGTTCGGCATGGGCCCGACCGACTACTTCGAGTCCACCGGCTGGCTCGGCGAGGACGTGTGGATGGCGCACTGCGTCCACATGAACGACTCCGACATCGCCGCCTTCGCCCGGACGAGGACGGGCGTCGCCCACTGTCCGTCGTCCAACGCCCGACTGGCCGCCGGCATCGCCCGCGTCCCCGACATGCTCGCCGCCGGTGTCCCGGTCGGCCTCGGCGTGGACGGCACGGCGTCCAACGAGTCCGGCGAACTCCACACCGAACTGCGCAACGCCCTGCTGGTCAACCGCCTCGGCGCGCACCGCGAGGCCGCCCTGAACGCCCGTCAGGCACTGCGCCTGGGCACCTACGGCGGCGCCCAGGTGCTGGGCCGGGCCCGGGAGATCGGCTCCCTGGAGCCGGGCAAGCTCGCCGACCTGGTGCTGTGGCGGCTGGACACCCTCGCCCACGCCTCCATCGCCGACCCGGTCGCCGCGCTGGTCCTCGGTGCGGCGGCCCCGGTCACCGCCTCCTTCGTGAACGGCCGTCAGATCGTGGAGAACGGCCGGCTGCTCACCGCCGACGAGGACGCGATCGCCCGCGCGACCCGCGAGGAGGCGCGGCGGCTGGCGCGGATCGCCGGGCGGGACTGACCGCAGCGCCCCGACCTCCGGCCGAGGGGGACGGCCCTCGGCCGGTCGCCTCAGTCGATCTCGTAACTGTCGCCGTACACCTTCCACTTGAGCGGCGGTTCCAGATCGAGGTTCCCCTGGTCCAGGAACACCCGCTGGGCCGTCTCCACCCGGCTCACGTCACTGTGCGCCGGCTCCTGCCGCATCGCCCACACCCGGGCGTCGAGGAAGGCGTGCAGATACGTCGTCTCGTCGCCGCCGTCCGCCGGGGTGTCCGCGTGGGCGCGGGCCCGCCCCCGGATACCGCCGAAGCTCAGGGCGTCGGTGCCCGGGCCGTGCATCACGAGGGCGTCGTAGTAGGCGAACTGGCCGAGTGTGCCCACGCCGTCCTTCCTGGCCCGGGCGACCGCCGGGTCGAAGGAGACGCGGTCCCGTTCGTCGCGCTGGGCCTTGCGGAACCCGGCCGTCCTCGCCGCCGTGCGCCAGGCGGCCGGGAAGCCCGGGTCGAGACCCTCGTGCGAGTCGGTGCCGTTCACCGTGCGCAGGGCGGGCAGATACGCGGCCAGCGCGTTGTCCGGGTGCCGCTCGCTGTACAGCCCGACGAGGGCCAGCATGTCGCTCGTACCGGAGCAGAAGCCGATGATCCCGCCGGTGTAGCCGCGGCCGTCACCGATGTCCGCGATGTACTTGTACTGCGCCTTCCAGTTCAGCGACGAGTTCTCCGCGCTGGACACCAGCCGCATCGCGATGTCCTTCTTCTCCGGATCGGCCAGTCCGGTGGCGGTGGCGGTGGCAGTGGCGGTGGCGGTGGCGGCCTCGGCCGAGGGCCACTGCGTGGCGAGCGCCGCGGCACCGAGGGCGGCGAGCAGGGTGCGGCGGGTGGCTCGTGCGTGCGGGAAGGGCAACGTCATCTCCCAAGTAGGGCGCTGTCAAAGGCGGTTGAGCCTGCCGCAGGATCTTGGGAATGCCGTGGGACACAGGTGGGACGGTGCTGTGAGCCGGACACGGCCATGAACCGGCCCGGCCCGCGCCACAGCCCGAACAGGGCCGGGTCCGTCGCCGGCTTCGTCCCTCACACCCGGCGCGGGGAAGCCAGCAGATAGCGCGCCCTGCTCCGGGGATCGGTGTGCTCGCCCACCTGCCAGCCCGCCTTCTCCAGGGTCGCCGCACAGGCGCTCAGCGTCGCGTCGTCCGGTCCGCGCACGGCGACGGCCTCCGGCTGAGGGGTCGCCCGGACCCGGTAGCCGTCGGTGTCCGGCCCGGCGGGGCGGTGCCCCGCGGCCTCCAGGGCGAGGGCGGCGGCTCGCACCAGGTGGGTGCGCTCCCAGCCGCAGGGGCGGTCCACCGCTCCGTCCGGATGGGTCATCCGGCGCAGCTCCAGCAGGCCCTGCCAGGCGCTGTGCACCTCCCGCGCACGAGCCGGGCCGTCCGCGCCGGTGTCCTCCTCACCGCCGACCCGCGCGGCGAACACCCCGGCGCCGGTCTCCCGCTTCGGGGCGTCGGGCGCCGGGGTGTTCGCCGTCTCCGGCTCCGTCTCCCGCATCCGGTGTCCCGCCGGGGTCAGGAAGTGGTCGTGCGGCGGCCGCGGATGCCGGAAGGCGAGCCCCCGCCGCACCAGCGCCGCGAGCTGTGCCTCCGTACCCCTGAGCCGGCCCGTGACGGGTTCGGCTGCGTCGATCACCCGCCGTTGCGCGGCGGTCGGCGGCCGGGTCATGGCGTACTCCCCCCTGTCGAGTCCGGCCCTGCGACGGGCCCACTCGAAGGCTACGGCCCGGGACTGACATTCCAGGCGGCGATCACCGGCCGCCCGTGCTCCGTGCCGAGCCGGCCCAGTGTGCCGGTGGTCAGCCGGAACAGCGCCCCGGCCGACGGGGCGAGTCCGAGGTAGCGGGCGGTCAGCACCCGCAGGAAGTGCCCGTGCGCCACCAGCGCCACATCCTCGTCGGCACCGGCCCCCAGCGCCCTCGCCAGCACCCGGTCGGCCCGCTCGCCGACCTCCTCGGGCGTCTCCCCGGGGTGCTCGGGCGGGCCCGGCGTCACCCCGTCGTCGAACAGGAACCAGCCGGGCCGCCCCCGCTGGATCTCGGCGGTCGTGACGCCCTCGTACCCGCCGTAGTCCCACTCGCGCAGATCGGCGTCGACCCGGGCGTCGTACAGCCCGGCGAGTTCCGCCGTCTCACGGGCCCGCTCCAGCGGGCTGACGTAGGCGGCGCCGATCCGCAGCGACCCGATGAGCGCGGTCAGCCGCCGTGCCTCGTCCCGCCCGTGCTCGGTCAGCGGAACGTCCGTCCAGCCCGTGTGCCGTCCGGAGCGCGACCACTCGGTCTCACCGTGCCGGACGAGGAGGAGATCGGCCACATTTGTCAGGGTACGGCAGTGATCGGCGGCGTACGACACGAGGACGGCCCGGCGCCGTCCGCACTCGTGCGGGTGAAGTCTTCGGCCGTCCGGTCCGTGCGGGCGTCCCGGCCTCCTACCTTCGGAGACCGGCGCCGGGAGCACGAGCGGACGCGGGAGGTCGAGTGGCGGCGTGGGGACAGCGCACGGGCGGGACGGACTACGCGCCCAACAGCGCGACGGACCGGGTGGTGAGACTGTGCACGCAGTTGGTGAGCGAGTTCCATCCGCTGCGCACGCCGATGCCGCTGCTGGCTCTGCACGCGGTGGCGGAGCGGGGCGGTACGGCGACCGCGGACGACGACGTCCGCAAGGGCGTGGAGTTCCTGCGGGAGCTGCACCTGCGGCGGGGGCTGCGGTGCCGGGTGGTCGAGGCGGAGCGGGCGGGCGACGACTTCCAGCGAGGTCTGGCGGTCCTCGTTGACCTGGCCGGCAAGCCGTGGGAGAGCCGCCACCGGCCGCACTCCGAGACGTACGCCTTCCCTCGGTCGGGGTTGCTGGAGGCCGTCGAGCAGGTCGTGGCCGCCGAGGACGAGCAGGGTGTCCTGCCCCGGCTGGAGCGGATGCGCTGGCGGCCCCGCGCGACCGGCGACGCGGGCGACGGCTGGGCGCAGCAGGCGCTGCGGGCGGCGATGAGCCCGGCCAACCTCGTCGGCGCGGCGGTCGTCGCGACGCTCGGGGGTGTCGCGGCGGTGAACGGAGTGCTCGTGGTGGGTCTGCTGGCCGGGCTGCTGCTGGTGGCGCTGGGCGGAGCCTGGTCACGCCACCACGAGGGGCTGCTGCCCTGGCACGGTCCGGCCGGCCGCTGGCTCGCGACCACCACGTTCGTGGCCGCCGCCAGCGAATCCGCGCCGGTCTGGTCGATCTGGCGGCCCCGGCAGTCCCGGGCCACCCGCGCGGCCCGCGTGCACGAGGTGGCCCGGACCTTCCGGCGGGCGTGCGAGGAGACCGAGAGCCCCCAGCGGGAGCGGGCCCGCCAGTTCTATCTCGAACTGCGCACCCTGGCCCTCCTGGACGACCTGCGCCACAACTTCCGGCCCCGCCCGCTGCTGCGGGTCCGCCGGCATGCCACCCCGCCGGTCGTGTTCGTCCCGCGGGCCTGCCGCGCGAACGGAGGGATCACCCTGCTCCGTGTCATCAGCGACGTGCGCAGCCGCCGCAGCGAGCTCGACCCGCTCCTCGTCGTCGCGGGCCTGACCCGGGCGGACGAGGCCGAACTGCACGTCCGCAGCGTGCTGGCGCCGGCGTTCACGCACCCGGACACCGACCCCGATCCCACCGCCCTGTACTGGGCCTGGGTCCGTGACCATCTGAGGGTCGGCCAGTCCCCGAGCGCCGCCGCCAGCCTGCCCTGGGTGCTGCCGATCCGCCTGCCGGCCGCCCTGCTCGACGCGACCGGCACCCAGGCCCACGACGCGTCGCCGATCGGCCCGCCCACCTGGGTGCGGGGCGCTCCGCGCGCGCTCGCCGTGCTGACCGTGACGGGCGTGCTGACCGGCGCCGGGATGTACGCGGGCGCGCAGCCGGAGAACTGCGACCACCGCCGGCTCCACGCCTTCGACCGCGCCACCGAGGTCGTGGAAGGCGAGTGCGTCGGCATCTCGGACGGCAACGTGGTGTTCGCCCCGGACGGCGGGGTGCGGCTGGACGGCAGGGCGTACGGCACCCCCGGCGACGGCAAGGGGGCCGCGGGGACCGATCTGGCCCGTCTGATGGAACGCATCGCGGACGAGAACGCCGACGCCCGGTCCGGGCGGCACGTGGTCGTGTTCTACGCGGGCGAGCTGAGCACCGGCGGCGAGCGCAACGCGGTCACCGCACTGAACGGCCTGAGGGAACTCGCCGGCGTCCACGCCCGGCAGAAGGCCCTCAACGCCCGGGACGGCGCCGGGGACGCCGAGCACCCCGAGGTCGTCGTCGAGGTGGCCAACGGCGGACATCTGATGCGGCAGCAGGCCAAGGCGGTCACCCGCATCGTCGACTACGCGCACGACCACCCGGACGAGGTGCTGGGGGTGGTCGGTTTCAGCAGGGACGACGAGGAGACGCACGGCTCGGTACGGCGTCTGCTGAGGGCGGGACTGAACGTGCTGAGCCCCCAGAACTCCGACGACCGTCTGGCGTCGCGGTACACGAACTACTTCGGTCTCGCGGCCACGAACAAGGAGGAGGCCCGGGCCTTCCAGGAAGCCGTCGACTCGGGCAGGGTGGCCGTGGAGCCCGGCGAGGTGCTGATCCTGACGCCGAGGGGCACCCGGGACATGTACAGCCGGCAGCAGGCGGACGACGCCGAGGCGGCCCTGGAGAAGACCGCGAAGCTCACGGCCGCGAGGGTCGTCTACGACGATGTGGCCGAGGTGCGTGAGGAGCTGTGCGACAGGGACGAGGTGACCGCCCTCTACTTCACGGGCAGGGCCGAGAAACTGCCCGAACTGGCCGACGCGGTCTCGGAATCGGACTGCGTCCCCGAAAAGCTGACGATCATGACCGGGGACGACGCGAGCAAGACGCTGGCCACGGCGAGCCAGGAGCGGCTCACCGGTGATGTGACGCTCTATTACGCGGCGCTGGCGGCTCCCGAGCACACCCTCCCCTCCTCGACGCTGCCCACGCACATCGCCGCCGTCCTGGGCGGGGAGGCGCCGCGGGAGAGCGATCCGCTGTTCGACGACGGGACCATGGCTCTGGCGTACGACGCCACGACCGTCCTGTACGACGCGGCCAAGGTGGCCCGCTTCCGGCCCGAGTTCGTCAACGGGGAGCTGCTGAAGAGGAAGAACGGCAAGGGCGCCGGCGGCCGGATCGATCTGAGCCCCGACCGGCGCCGGGCGCCGTGCGGGCACACCGTGGCCCTCTTCGAGGTCTACCGGGAAGCCGGGGTCCAGCACACGGTCGAGGCCGACTACCGGGGCCTCGGAGGGAAACGGGAAGACCCCTGCCCGCCTGCCGCCTGACCCGCCCCTACTGCCGGTAGCCGCTGAGGAACCGCCCGATCCGCCCGATCGCCGTCTCCAGGTCCTCCGCGTGCGGGAGGGTCAGGATGCGGAAGTGGTCGGGCGTGGGCCAGTTGAAGCCGGTGCCCTGGACCACCTGGATCTTCTCCTGGAGCAGCAGGTCCAGGACGAACTTCTCGTCGTCGTGGATCGGGTGGACCTTGGGGTCGATGCGCGGGAACGCGTACAGCGCGCCCTTCGGCTTCACACAGGACACGCCCGGGATCTCGTTGAGCTTCTCCCAGGCCACGTTCCGCTGCTCGTGCAGCCGGCCGCCCGGCGTGGTGAGGTCGCGGATGGACTGGCGGCCGCCGAGCGCGGCCTGGATGGCGTACTGGGCGGGCGCGTTGGCGCACAGCCGCATGGAGGCCAGCATGGTCAGGCCCTCCAGGTAGTCGCGCGCGTGCTGCCTGGGGCCCGTGACCACCAGCCAGCCCGAGCGGAAGCCCGCCACCCGGTAGGTCTTCGACAGCCCGCAGAAGGTCAGCACGACCAGGTCGGGGGCGAGCGCGGCGGCCGAGTGGTGCACGGCGTCGTCGTACAGGATCTGGTCGTAGATCTCGTCGGCGAAGACCATCAGGCCGTGCCGGCGGGCGAGGTCGAGGATGCCCTCGACGATCTCCTTGGGGTAGACGGCGCCGGTGGGGTTGTTGGGGTTGATGATGACCACGGCCTTGGTGCGGTCCGTGATCTTCGACGCCATGTCGTCCAGGTCGGGGTACCAGTCGGCCTGTTCGTCGCAGAGGTAGTGGACCGCCTTGCCGCCCGCGAGGGTGGTCACCGCCGTCCAGAGGGGGAAGTCGGGGGCGGGGATGAGGATCTCGTCGCCGTCCTCGACCAGCGCCTGTACGGCCATGGCGATCAGTTCGGAGATGCCGTTGCCCAGGAAGACGTCGTCGACGCCGACCTCCAGGCCCAGGGTCTGGTAGCGCTGGGCCACGGCCCGGCGGGCGGAGAGGATGCCGCGCGAGTCGGTGTAGCCGTGCGCCTTCGGCAGCATCCGGATCATGTCCTGGAGGATCTCCTCCGGCGCCTCGAAACCGAAGAGCGCGGGGTTGCCGGTGTTCAGGCGGAGCACGCTGTGGCCCGCCTCCTCCAGTGCGTTGGCGTGCTCGACCACCGGGCCGCGGATCTCGTAGCAGACCTCGCTGAGCTTGTTCGACTGCCGGAACTCCATGCGCGCTCGCCCCTCCGGTTTCGTGTGTTGCTTGGTTTTACCAAGTTCCAGCTTGGAAAGTCCAACGACATGTCTAGACTGCGTCGCATGTCACCTCGTCGAAGCTACGACCAGTACTGTTCCGCCGCCCGCGCGCTCGACGCCGTCGGGGACCGCTGGACCCTGCTGATCGTCCGGGAGCTGCTCGCGGGCCCGCGCCGGTACACGGACCTGCACGCCGACCTGCCGGGCGTCAGCACGGACGTGCTCGCCGGACGGCTGAGGGACATGGAACGCGACGGCCTGGCCAGCCGCCGTCGGCTGCCCCCGCCGGGAGCCGCCTATGTCTACGAACTCACCTCACGCGGGCGGGAGTTGCTGCCGGTGCTCCAGGCGCTGGGCCGGTGGGGCGAGGGCGAACTCGGCGAGCGCCGCCCCACCGACGCGGTCCGCGCCCACTGGTTCGCGCTGCCGCTGCTGCGGGCGCTGGACGGTGAGGGGCTCCTCGAAGTCCACCTGGACGAAGGGGACTTCCACCTGTACGTCGGTGCCCAGGACGGCCCGGTCCACGGCGACGGCCCCGCCCCCCGGGAGCCCGACGCGCGCCTGGTGCTGGACGCCGCCACCTGCGCGGCCGTGGCCCGGGGGGAGCTGGGGGTGCTGGACGCGGTGCGCGCCGGGCGGATCGCCGTCAGCGGGGAGGGGACGCTCGCGAAGGCGTTGCGCGAGGCGTGACCCGAGGCCCGACATGCCGAAGGCCCACCACCGCACGGTGATGGGCCTCCTGGGCGGGCGTCAGGCGCCCGGGGGCGGCGGTACGTGCCGCGGCCGTCTCGAGCCGCGGGTCAGCGTGTAGCCGCCGATACCGGCCAGCGCGGCCAGGATCGCGCCGATCGCGGTCCACACCCAGCGGTCGGACCACCAGCCCGAGGCCCAGCCGTCGTCCGGCTCGATGCTCGACAGCACGGCCGTCGCCGACGCGTCCTCGTCCTCCGCGGCGGACTTGACGGCGATGCCCGGGACGAGCGGCTTCGCCAGCGAGCCGTCCACGGCCGCCGCGCCGCCGATGTCCTTGGAGTCGACGCGCAGTTCGGCGCTCACCGGCTGGCCCAGGTCGGCCGCCTTCAGGCCGACGGCCGTCAGCCGGACGTAGTACGTGCCCGGCAGCGGGTCGTTCGCCCACGGCTCCGACCAGGCGCGGACCGTGCGCAGCACACACGCAAGCTCCACCGCAGCCGCGTCCTGGGCGGCGGTGCGCGTCTGGGCGCCGTACTGGCAGGCCTGACGGCGCCGCAGACCGTCGTACACATCGATCTGCCAGGTCTGGGCGAGGTGGGCCTGAGGCAGCTTCACCGTCGCCTTCACGGTGGGTCGCTGGCCCGAGTCCGCCGGGAACGACCAGTACAGGTAGTCACCCGTGGAGGCGCTCGCGGTGGCCGTCTGTCCCTGCTCCACCTCCACCGCCGTACGGAAGGAGGTGCCCGCCGAGGTCGGCGCGGCACCGTCCCCGGAGGGGCTCGCGGAGGGCGAGGAGTCGGCGGTCGCCGGTCCGGCCGCCAGGCCCAGCGCCAGCAGCGCGCCGCCCAGCACTCGTGTGATCCGCATCAGTTGGTCCTCCAGACCGCGACACGCCAGCGTGACAGCCAGCCCCAGATCAGACCCGCGAGGAAGCCGACCAGCACCAGCAGGCCGAGCAGCCACCAGCCGCGCCCGAGACCGAAGGACGCCACATCGCTCGCCTGCGACGGCGCGTCGACCACGTCCACGGTCAGCTCCACCGGCATACCGGGGGTGGTCTTCACCCCGGCGCCCGCCGAGAAGGAGTTCGTCACCTGGAGGCAGACCGTCTCGGCCGGCGGGTCCTCGTCGTCGCTCTCCGCCTTCGGGTAGCGCAGACCGGTCGAGACCACGTCGGTACGGCCGTTGCCCGCCGCCTCACCGCGCACGATCTCCCGGCCGTGCACCGTGACGGCCCGCAGCAGCACCCCGTAGTCCGGGTTCATCGCCCGGTCGGAGGCCACGCTCACCGAGGCCCGCAGCTCCTGGCCCGGCTCGACGTCCACCCGGTACCAGCGCTCCTGGCCGAACTCCTCGCGGTCGGTGTACAGACCCGACTTCAGGGTGGGCGCGGCCTGGCAGGAGTCCTTGCCCTCGGTGGCGACCGGCGTCACCACCGGGTCGGCCGCCCGGTCCACCAACTGGTTCACCTTGTCGGTGAGTTCGTCGGTGTGCTCGACCGAGGTGTAGGTGCCGCCGGTGGCCTCGGCGATACAGCTGAGCTGCTGGCGCATCTTCGTGTTGGGCACCAGGCCCAGGGTGTCGATGGTCAGCCCGATGCCCTTGGCCGCGATCTCCCGGGCCACCTCGCACGGGTCGAGCGGGGCGCAGGTGTCCTCGCCGTCGCTGATCAGCACGATCCGCTTGGAGCCGGTGCCGCCGTCGAGGTCGTCGGCCGCCTTCAGCAGCGCGGGACCGATCGGCGTCCAGCCGGTGGGGGACAGGGTCGCCACCGCCGCCTTGGCCTCGGTGCGGTCCACCTGGCCGACCGGGTAGAGCTGCGCGGTGTCCTTGCAGCCCGTCTTCTGGTCGTCGCCCGGGTAGTTGGCGCCGAGGGTGCGGATGCCGAGGAGGACGGTCTCCGGGGTCGCGTCCAGCACCTCGTTGAACGCCTGCTTGGCCGCGGCCATCCGCGTCCCGCCGTCGATGTCCTTCGTCCGCATCGAACCGCTGACGTCGAGGACCAGGTCGACCTTGGGCGCGAGGGCGGTGGTCTCGTCGGCGACCGCCCCGGCCGGGAACGCGAGCCCGGCCGTGAGCGCGGCGAGCAGGGCGCAGACGCCCGCCGCCAGCCGTTGTGTTCTGATCATCGGCGGATCTTATTGATCAGGGGTGTCCCGCCACAAAACGGGGTCGACTACAGCGCGTGAACGCACACCGGATACGAGGTCAGTTCCCGTGTTCCGCAAGCGGGTTGGGCAGCTCGGCCCACTGGTCCCCGGCCGTGCCGGACGTAAGCCGCATCAGTGTCAGCGCCTTCGCCGGCAGCGGCCGCTCGCACAGCGCCACCAGATCGGGGGTGCGCGGCAGATCCCGTACGGCGGTGCCGAGCGCCGCGCCCAGGGCCGTACCGCTGCCCGCCGTCGCCGCCAGCGACCCCGCCACCAGCGAGCCGAACAGCTTGCGCCGCAGGGCCCACTCCTCGTCGGTGAGGATCCGCGCGGGCAGGCCCTCGGGCAGCGCGACACCGTGCCGGGCCAGCCGGGCGGGCCCGACGCGGATGTCGGCGAGATCGCGGTAGACCAGCCGCAGCGGGGCCCCCGACGCCGACAGCACCAGAAGCAGATTCTGCCCGTGCGCCTCCAGCGCCACCCCCAGCTCCAGCAGCCGCAGCCCGACGGTGAGGGCCAGGCGGGCGAACCGCGCCGTCCAGGCCGGGGACGCGGGCAGGCCGGTGCCGGCGAGGGCGGCCACCGGGACGACGCGCTCGCCCGGACCGGCGTACACCGCCGGCGACTCCCGCAGCACGGCGGCGAGTTCGGGGGAGTCGGGGGTGGCCGCGCCGAGCGTGCGCGTGACGTGCAGCAGGCCGTCCGTGCGCGCGGCGAGGGTCTCCGCGAACGCCGACAGGGCCGCCGACGCGGCGACGGACCCCACCGAGATGTCCCGCACCGAGGACGTCAGCCGGGCGCTCAGCGAGGTCTTCACATGCGGCCCGCCGGGCAGCGCCAGCGTCCGCAGCGACATCAGCGGATGCGCCGGCACCTCCTGCCCGCCGGACCGCTTCAGGACATGCGCCGCCTGCCACGGATGCACCGGGATCAGCAGCCGCTCCCCGTCCCGCAGGTCGTCCGGCCACTCACCCGACACCACGCACTCCGCGGCCGGCACCGGCACCAGCGCCAGCCGCACCACCGGCCGGTGCTCCGGACCGTACGCCAGCTGCTCGGCGACCGAGAAGCCGGGCCGGGAACGGCAGTTGGGGTGATACGGATGCCCGTCGACCACCCGCTGCTCCCACTCCCAGTCGTGCACCGGCTCCTTCGGTGCCACGGGCTCCTGCCCGGCCCGCGACAGCGCGAGCGACGCCGCGCTGTGCCCCAGCTCGGCGGCGAAGCCCCCGCCGTGGGGCACCGCCAGCGCCGTCATCAGGCGCGCGGGATCGTCGTACGCCGCCGAGTCCAGCCGTACCCGGGTCACATACCCGTCGGTCGCGTACGGGTCGGCGCGCGGTCCGTGCAGCCGGCGGCCGTCCGCCAGCCGCAGCACGAGAGCGTCCCGGCCGAACTCCCGGCCGGTGATCCACGGCAGCGGCTCGTGCGCGAGCGCCCGCCACAGCCGGGTCAGCACGGCCGCCCGGGCGCCGGGCAGCGCCGCGGCGTACCGGGGGACGAGGTCCGGACGCAGCGCGGAGAGTTCGGCGGCCACCTCGGCCTCGGCGGTGGGCGGTCGGTCCACGGATGGGCTCCTCGGGGTGCGGGTACGTGAGTCACGGAGGGGTCGCGACGACAGCGATACTGATCATCTCCGCCCAGAAGAACCGTAGGGAACGAGTGCAACGCGTGGACCTCATCCCCCCGCCCGCCGAGGCCGCCGGGCCCGCCGACCCCGCCGTGGACGACGGCCGGGCCGACGCCTGCGCGGTCGCGCCGCTGCTCAACTGCCTCCTGAGGGAGGTGGCCGAGCCGCTGCCCGAGCCCCCCGGGCCGGACGGCGGGCGCGTGTACCGGCTGCCCGGCACCGGCCGGCTGCTGCGCGTGCGCGGCACCCGCCGCCCCGCCGGACCCGAGCTGCGCACGGCGGACACCTGGCGGCCGCTCGGCCACCCCGAACTCGTCAAACTCGTCGCCGAGGAACTGCGCCGCCACACCGGCCTCTCCAACCACGAGCTGCCCACCGAGATGATCGACAGCCGGGACGCGGTCGCCGCGCTGCTCGCCGCCCGCGCGCGGGCCACCCCGCCCGCCGGCCGCTATCTGCTCTCCGAGCAGTCCCTCGTCACCGGCCACCCCCACCACCCCGCCCCCAAGGCGCGCGGCGGGGGCCCGGTGACCGGCTGGCTGCCGTACGCCCCGGAGGCGCACGCCCGCTTCCCCCTCATCCTCCTGGCCGTCCGCGAGGACCTGGTCGTCGAGGAGGGCGACACCCGTGCGCTCGACGCCCTCGGCGAGGCCCCGGCCGGCTACCGGCTGCTGCCCGCCCACCCCTGGCAGCTCGACCTGACGGCCCGGGACCTGGCCCCCGCGTTCGCCGACGGCCGTCTCCTGCGGCTCGGCACGACCCCCTTCGAGGCCTGGCCGACGGCCGCCGTGCGCACCCTGTACGCGCCCGGGCGCGACCTGTTCCTGAAGTTCAGCCTCGACGTGCGCATCACCAACGACGTCCGCCGGCTGTGGCGGCACGACCTGCTGAAGCTGCGCCGCACCGACGCGGCCGTCACCCGCGCCTTCGCCGCCCTCGACGGCCCGGCGGCCTGGCTCAGCGACCGCGGCTACCGCACCGCGTCCTTCGCCTTCGAGGAACTCGCCGTCCTGGTCCGCGACGGCCTCGACGGCCCGGTGCCGCCCGGTGCCACCCCGCTGCTCGCGGCGGGCCTCACGGAGGGGTTCGCGGGCAGCCCGCTCGACACCGCGACGGACCCGGCGGCCTGGTGGGAGGCGTATCTGCGGGCCGTCGTGCCGCCCGCGCTCACGGTCTTCGCCGAGCACGGCGTCGTCCTCGAGGCGCACCTGCAGAACACGCTGGTCGCCGTCGACGCGGCCGGCCTGCCGGTGCAGGCGCTGTTCCGGGACGCCGAGGGCGTCAAACTCCTCACGGACGTGGAGCGGGCGGCCGGCTGGGAGCGGCTGGTGTACTGCCTGGTCGTCAACCACCTCACCGAGATCGCCGCCGTCCTCGCCGAGCGGCACCCCGGCCTCGACCCCTGGCCCGCGGTCCGCCGCGAGCTGGCCCGCCACGACCTGCCCGAGGCGCACGCCCTGCTCACCGCCCCCACCCTGCCCGGCAAGACCAACCTGCTGCTGCGCTGGACCGGCGCGGACGGTGCCGACGCCCGCTACCTGCCCCTGCCGAACCCGCTGGCCCGCACCTGATCCGAATCAGACATCTCCATTAGGCTGGCGTCCGTGCTGCGCGAAGTGACTGCCGTCCGATACGTGACCCCGCTGCGGTCCGGCGGCTCCGTGCCCGGAGTCGTCGAGGCCGACGACCTCGGGACCTACGTCGTGAAGTTCACCGGCTCCGCGCAGGGCCGCAAGGCGCTGGTCGCCGAGGTGATCGTGGGCGAGCTGGCCCGGGCGCTGGGGCTGCGCTTCCCCGAGCTGGTCCTGGTGCACTTCGACCCCGCGATCGCCGACGACGAGCCCCACCAGGAGGTGCGCGACCTGCACGGCGCGAGCGCGGGCCTCAACCTCGGGATGGACTACCTCCCGGGCGCGCAGGACTTCACACCGGAGGTGGCGAAGGCCTTCCCGGTGGATCCGCGGGAGGCCGGGAAGGTCGTCTGGCTGGACGCCCTCACGGTCAACGTCGACCGCACGGTCCACAGCTCCAACCTGATGATCTGGCCCACCCTCGGCATCGCGCCGCCGCGCCTGTGGCTGATCGACCACGGCGCCGCCCTCGTCTTCCACCACCGCTGGGACGCCTCCGACCCCACCAAGGCCTACGACTTCCGCCACCACGCCCTCGGCCACTACGGCCCGGACGTGCGCGCCGCCGACGCGGAACTGGCACCGAGGGTGACCCGGGAGCTGCTGCGGGACATCGTGGCCGAGGTGCCGGACGCCTGGCTGCTCGGCGAGGAGGGCTTCGCCACGCCGGACGACATCAGGACGGCGTACGTGGACTACCTCCACGCGCGCGTGGAGGCCTCCGCGGCCTGGCTCCCCACCGACTTCCCCGCACGGGAGGAACTCGCCGCCGAGGAGGCCCTCCGGGCGGCACGTACCCAGCAGGGCCGTCCGGGCTGGCTCAAGCGGGTCCCCGACCTGCACGGCAAGCCGGCGGCGGAACAGGATTGGTCGGTGCACCTCGGATGAGTGACAGCCAACGCGTCGAGATCGAGTACTGCACCCAGTGCCGCTGGCTGCCGCGCGCCGCCTGGCTGGCGCAGGAACTGCTGACGACGTTCGAGACCGAGCTGACGGAGCTCGCGCTGAAGCCGGGCAAGGGCGGGGTCTTCGTCGTGCGGGTGAACGACGAGGTGGTGTGGGACCGCCGCGAGCAGGGCTTCCCCGAGCCGACGGCGGTCAAGCGGCTGGTCCGCGACCGGGTGGCCCCGGGGAAGCCCCTGGGCCACTCCGACCGCGCGACGGACGTCAGCCCCTGAGCTGCCGGTACGCGGGCAGGGTGAGGAAGTCGACGTATTCCTCGTCGAGGGCGACCTCCAGGAACAGGTCGTGCGCCTGCTGCCAGTGACCGGCGGCGAAGGCCTCCTCGCCCAGCTCGGCGCGGAGGCCGGCGAGTTCCTCGGCGGCGACCTTCCGGGCCAGTTCCGGGGTCGCCTTCTCGCCGTTCTCGAACTCCACGCCCGCGTTGATCCACTGCCAGACCTGCGAGCGGGAGATCTCGGCGGTGGCCGCGTCCTCCATGAGGTTGAAGATGGCGACCGCGCCCAGGCCGCGCAGCCAGGCCTCGATGTACCGGATGCCCACCTGCACGGCGTTGACCAGCCCCGGGTAGCTGGGCCTGGCGTCCAGCGAGTCGACCGCGATCAGCTCGGCGGCCTCGACCCGGACGTCCTCGCGGAGGCGGTCCTTCTGGTTCGGCCGGTCGCCGAGGACCTTGTCGAAGGACTCCATCGCGATCGGCACCAGGTCGGGGTGGGCGACCCAGGAGCCGTCGAAGCCGTCGCCCGCCTCCCGGTCCTTGTCGGCACGGACCTTCTCGAAGGCCACCTTGTTGACCTCGGGGTCCCGGCGGGAGGGGATGAAGGCCGCCATGCCGCCGATCGCGTGCGCGCCGCGCTTGTGGCAGGTGCGCACCAGGAGTTCGGTGTACGCGCGCATGAACGGGGCGGTCATCGTGACCTGGTTGCGGTCCGGGAGGACGAACTTCGGCCCGCCGTCCCGGAAGTTCTTCACGATGGAGAACAGATAGTCCCAGCGGCCCGCGTTCAGTCCCGAGGCGTGGTCGCGGAGTTCGTAGAGGATCTCCTCCATCTCGTACGCGGCGGTGATCGTCTCGATCAGGACGGTGGCGCGGACCGTGCCCTGCGGGATGCCGATGTGGTCCTGCGCGAAGACGAACACCTCGTTCCACAGCCGGGCTTCGAGGTGCGACTCCGTCTTCGGGAGGTAGAAGTACGGGCCCTTGCCGAGGTCGAGCAGCCGCTGCGCGTTGTGGAAGAAGTACAGGCCGAAGTCGACGAGGGCGCCGGGGACCGGGGTGCCGTCCCCGTCGACCAGGTGCCGCTCGTCGAGGTGCCAGCCGCGCGGGCGCATGACGACCGTCGCCAGCTCCTCGTCCGGCCGCAGGGCGTACGACTTGCCGCTCGCCGCGTCCGTGAAGTCGATGGCGCGGGTGTAGGCGTCGGCCATGTTGACCTGCCCCAGGATCACGTTCTCCCAGGTGGGCGCGGAGGCGTCCTCGAAGTCCGCGAGCCAGATCCGCGCCCCCGAGTTGAGGGCGTTGATGGTCATCTTGCGGTCGGTGGGGCCGGTGATCTCCACCCGGCGGTCCTCCAGGGCGGCCGGGCAGGGGGCCACCCGCCAGGAGTCGTCGGCGCGGATCGCGGCGGTCTCCGGCAGGAAGTCGAGCGTGGAGGTGCGGGCGATCTCGGCGCGGCGCTCCGCGCGGCGGGCGAGGAGTTCGTCGCGGCGCGGGGTGAACCGCCGGTGCAGCTCGGCCACGAAGGCGAGGGCGGCCCCGGTGAGGACCTCCTCCTGCCGCGGCAGGGGCTCGGCGTCGACGATGGCCAGCGGGGACGGCGCTGGTGCGGACATGAACGTCACTTCCTTCAGCGAGCGTGGGACCGGGTGCCCTGGTAAAAGTGGATACTAGTTTCCTCATCGTGGAAGTTCAATGGTTTGTTGATCTCAGGGCGCCTCCGGATCGGGGCTGAGCCGGGCCAGGTCCCCGGGGGTGTCGATGTCGTACGGCAGGCCCGCGTCACCGCACTCGACGAGGACGACCTCGGCCGAGTGCGCCTTCAGATACGCACGCGCCCCCTGGTCGCCCCGCGCGCCCTCCGTCACGCCCGCCCAGTGGGCCGCGCCGAACAGAACGGGATGGCCGCGCACCCCGTCATAGGCCGCCGCGGCCAGCGACTCCTCCCCCTCGTACGCGGCGAGCACCCGGGCCGTCACCTCCGCTCCGATGCCCGGCTGGTCGACGAGCGACACCAGCGCCGCCCGCGCCCCCGTCCCCGCGAGCGAGTCCAGCCCGGCCCGCAGCGAGGAACCCATGCCCTCCTCCCACCCCGGGTTCTCCACCAGCACGCACCCGTCGAGCCGCGCCCGCTCCCGTACGGCCCCCGCGGCGGCCCCCAGGACCACGTGCACGCGCGTACAGCCGGCCGCCCGCAGCACCCCCACCGCATGCTCGACCAGCGGCCGTCCCCGGTGCGTCAGCAGCGCCTTCGGGCGCCCGCCGAGCCGCCGCCCGCCCCCGGCCGCGAGCACCAGCCCGGCGACCTCGTCCACGTCGTACGTCATGGATCCTGCATACCGCACGCGGCCGGCGAGGCGTGGATCACGCTGTGCAGCAACTCGGTGACGCAGCGGACTGGCGCCCATGGCCCGAGGTGGCGTTAACTGGGCGCCCGCACCGACCGGGGCCCGACCGGCACCCGGCGCGGGAACATGCACGCGCACAACGGGGTGCGAGGGGGAGGACTGTGTTGCGGAGCGTGGAGCAGAGGCCTGTGACCGGCAGCGACAAGGACCCGCGGGTGGTGGAGCTGCGCTCCGCCGTGTCCCGGCTGCGCCGGGAACTCGCCGCACACCCCGCCGAGTTCCGGGACCGGGACATCGCGGAGGAGGAACTCGCCGCCCTGGACGCCATGGCCGCCGGCGGTGCCCCCGAGATACCGCGCCTGCGCCGCTCCCTGCTCCTGATCGCCGGGGCCATCGGCTCGGTCAGCGCCCTGACCCGCGGCCTCACCCAGGTCCGTGAGGCGGTCGACCGGTTCGGCGGGCCACCACGCGGCTGAGGGGTGCCGGGCGTGCACGCGCTCGCCGGGTCGACGGCGAAGGTGACGAGACCTAGGGCGTGTGTCGAAAGTCCCGTCTGGCCCGCGACGCCTGGCACGGCGCCTCGCCGCGTTGTCGGGATCGTCCGCGTACGCCCAGTACGCGGACGACCCTCCGCCGTGCGATGCACCGCACCAGACGCCGCGGGCCCCGCCCTCCGGGCGGACGACGCTACTTTCGACACACGCCCTAGGCCGCCGGGCCCGAGTTGGCCAGGGCCCGGGAGAGTTCGCCGGCCACCTGCTGGAGCACCGGGACGATGCGTTCCGTTGCCGAATCCGTGACGCGGCCCGCCGGGCCGGAGATGGAGACGGCCGCCGCGGTGGGGGAGTCGGGGACGGACACCGCGAGGCAGCGGACGCCGATCTCCTGCTCGTTGTCGTCGACCGCGTAGCCCGTGCGTCGTACGTCCGCCAGCGCCGCGAGGAAACCCTCCGGTGTGGTGATCGTCTTCTCGGTCGCGGCCGGCATGCCCGTACGGGCGAGCAGCGCGCGCACCTCGGCGTCCGGGAACCCCGCGAGCAGCGCCTTGCCCACCCCCGTGGAGTGCGGCAGCACCCGCCGCCCCACCTCGGTGAACATCCGCATCGAGTGCTTCGACGGCACCTGGGCCACGTACACGATCTCGTCCCCGTCGAGCAGCGCCATGTTCGCCGTCTCGCCGGTCTCCTCGACCAGGCGGGCCAGATAGGGGCGGGCCCAGGTGCCGAGCAGCCGGGACGCCGACTCGCCGAGCCGGATCAGCCGGGGGCCGAGCGCGTACCGGCGGTTGGGCTGCTGACGGACGTACCCGCAGACGACCAGCGTGCGCATCAGCCGGTGGATGGTGGGCAGCGGCAGCCCGCTGCTCACGGACAGCTCGCTCAGTCCGACCTCGCCGCCCGCGTCCGCCATCCGCTCCAGCAGGTCGAAGGCGCGCTCGAGGGACTGGACCCCTCCGCCGGCGGACCGGGCGGAGTCGGAGGTGCTGGCGCTCGACGTCGGCACGGCGCGTTCCTTTCGACACTGGCGGGAGGAGCTGAAGCCTACCCGGCGGTCGGTTGACTCCCCGGTCGTGCGTAGCTACGTTCTTACGGTTGGAATTATGTTTCCGCTTCATGGAAACATCCAGAGTGGCGGTGGTGGAGGCACCCTGGAGGCGGGGTGCCCTTGACGCTCGCGAGGCGGCGGGGAAGACTCCTTCAACAGAACGTTGAATTCCGTTACGCGGAAGTAAACGGCGGCAGAGAGGGGTCCGGGTGTCCGACGCTGAACTGGTGCTGCGCTCGACGCGCGTCATCACCCCCGAAGGGACGCGCGCCGCCTCGGTCGCCGTCTCCGGCGGGACGATCACGGCCGTACTGCCGTACCACGCCCCCCTCCCTGCGGGGGCCCGCCTGGAGGAGCTCGGCGACGACGTCCTGCTGCCCGGCCTGGTCGACACCCATGTGCACGTCAACGACCCCGGCCGCACCCACTGGGAGGGCTTCTGGACCGCCACCCGCGCCGCGGCGGCCGGCGGCATCACCACCCTCGTCGACATGCCCCTGAACTCCCTGCCGCCCACCACGACCGTCGACCACCTGGGCGTCAAGCGGGAGGTCGCCGCCGACAAGGCGCACATCGACATCGGCTTCTGGGGCGGCGCCCTGCCCGACAACGTCAAGGACCTGCGTCCCCTGCACGACGCCGGTGTCTTCGGCTTCAAGGCGTTCCTGTCCCCGTCCGGCGTGGACGAGTTCCCGCACCTGGACCGGGACGCACTGGCCCGGTCCCTGACCGAGATCGCCGGCTTCGGAGGCCTGCTCATCGTCCACGCCGAGGACCCGCACCACCTCGACACCGCCCCGCAGCGAGGCGGCCCCCGCTACGCCGACTTCCTGGCCAGCCGCCCCCGCGCCGCCGAGGACAGCGCCGTCGCCGCCCTGATCGCCCAGGCGAAACGCCTCCACGCGCGCGTGCACGTCCTGCACCTGTCCTCCAGCGACGCGCTGCCGCTGATCGCGGCCGCCAAGGCGGAGGGGGTCCGCATCACGGCCGAGACCTGCCCCCACTACCTCACCCTCACCGCCGAAGAGGTCCCGGACGGCGCCAGCGAGTTCAAGTGCTGCCCGCCCATCCGTGAGGCCGCCAACCAGGACCTGCTCTGGCAGGCGCTCGCCGACGGAACCATCGACTGCGTGGTCACGGACCACTCCCCGTCGACGGCCGACCTGAAGACCGGCGACTTCGCGACGGCCTGGGGCGGCATCTCCGGCCTCCAGCTGAGCCTCGCGGCGGTCTGGACCGAGGCCCGCCGGCGCGGGCACGGCCTGGAGGACGTCGTCCGCTGGATGTCGGCCAACACCGCGCGGCTCGTGGGCCTGGACACCCGCAAGGGCGCCATCGAGGCGGGCCGCGACGCCGACTTCGCCGTCCTCGCACCCGACGCGAGCTTCACCGTCGACCCGGCCGCCCTCCAGCACCGCAACCGGGTCACCGCGTACGCCGGCCGGACCCTGTACGGCGTCGTGCGGTCGACCTGGCTGCGCGGCGAACGCATCGTCGCGGACGGCGAGTTCACCGCACCGAAGGGCACCCTGCTCACCCGTACCCCCTGAGCGCACCCGCACCGGCCGACTCCGAAAGGCACACCCCGTGGCAGCGATACCGACGTTCACCGGCGACGCGAACCCCTACGGCGGCGGCGACCCGTACGCGGACTACCGCACCGCCGAGTTCCCCTTCACGCACCTCGCCGACCTGGCCGACCGGCAGCTCGGCGCCGCCGTCGTCGCCGCCAACGACGAGTTCTTCGCCGAGCGCGAGAACCTGCTGCTGCCCCGTCGCGCCGAATTCGACCCCGAGCGCTTCGGCCACAAGGGCAAGATCATGGACGGCTGGGAGACCCGCCGCCGCCGCGGTGCCTCCGCCGCCCACCCGTGGCCCACGGCCGACGACCACGACTGGGCGCTGGTCCGCCTCGGCGCCCCCGGGGTGATCCGCGGGATCGTCGTCGACACCGCCCACTTCCGCGGCAACTACCCGCAGGCGGTCTCGGTCGAGGGCACCTCCGTCCCCGGCACCCCGTCCCCGGAGGACCTTCTCGGCGACGACGTGAAATGGACGACCCTGGTCCCGCGCACCCCCGTCGGCGGCCACGCGGCGAACGGGTTCGCCGTCTCCCTCGAACAGCGCTTCACCCACCTGCGCGTCAACCAGCACCCCGACGGCGGCATCGCGCGCCTGCGCGTGTACGGCGAGGTCGTCCCCGACCCCGCGTGGCTCGCGCTGCTCGGCAGCTTCGACGTCGTCGCCCTGGAGAACGGCGGCCGGGCCGAGGACGCCTCCAACCGCTTCTACTCACCCCCGTCGAACACCATCCGCCCCGGCCGCTCCCGCCAGATGGACGACGGCTGGGAGACCCGCCGCCGCCGCGACCAGGGCAACGACTGGATCCGCTACCGCCTGGTCGCCCAGTCCGTGATCCGCGCCGTGGAGATCGACACGGCGTACCTGAAGGGCAACAGCGCCGGCTGGGCGGCGGTCTCCGTCCGCGACGGCGACGACGCCGAGTGGACCGAGATCCTCCCCCGCACCCGCCTCCAGCCCGACACCAACCACCGCTTCCCCCTCCCCACCCCCGCCGTCGCCACCCACGCCCGCGTGGACATCTACCCCGACGGCGGCATCTCCCGCCTCCGCCTCCACGGCACCCTCACCACGGAGGGAGCGAACCGCCTGACGGCCCACCACCGGGAACTGAGCGGCTGACCCCCGGGAGGACGGCCCGCCTCCCTCCCCGCGAGTGGTCCAGGGGGGGGGCGGAGCCTCCCGGTCACGCCCCGTGGCCGCCGTCCACCGCGAACTCCGCCCCGGTGACGTACCCGGCCCCGGCTAGTGCCGCGGCACTAGGTGCGCGACGGTCGCCGCCACCTCCTCCGCCCGCCCGAACCGCCCCAGCGCGGTCATCGCCGCCTGCCCGGCCACGTACGGTCCGTCCGCCGGGTTCATGTCCGTGTCGACCGGCCCGGGGTGCACGATGTTCGCCGTGATCCCCCGCGGCCCCAGCTCCCCGGCCAGGGCCTTCGTCAGCCCCACCAGCGCCGCCTTGCTCATCGCGTACAGCGTCCCCCCGGGCCCCGGCACCCGCCGCACCATGCACGAGCCGACGGTGATGATCCGCCCCCCGTCCGTCATCCGCCCGGCGGCGGCCCGCGAGGCGAGGAACACCCCGCGCACGTTCACCGCCAGCACCCGGTCCACGTCGGCCGGCCCCAGCCCCTCCAGCGGCCCCAGCACGCCCACGCCCGCGTTGTTCACCAGCACGTCGAGCCCGCCGAGCGCCTGTGCCGTCCGCTCCACCGCCCCGGCCGCCTCCTCGGGGTCCCCGGAGTCGGCCCGCAGGGCCACCGCCCGCCGCCCGAGCGCCTCCACGGCCCGTACGACCTCCGCGGCCGCCTCCTCGCCGTTCACGTACGTCACCGCCACGTCCGCGCCCTCCCGGGCCAGCCGCAGCGCCGTGGCGGCACCGATGCCCCGGCCGCCCCCGGTCACCAGGGCCACCTTGCCGTGCAGAGTTCCGCAAGTCGTTGTCATGGGTCCATCCCACCGGCCCGCACCTGCGCGCGCCGGCGGTCGACGGACGCCGACCTCGGCTCACACCCGCGGAGCGGAACTCTTCCCTCCGGCTCCCGCGTTCTCCCTCCGTGACCCTTCAGCAAGAAATCGTCGGCAACGCCATGCAGATGGCGATCGTCAACCTCGCCCCCGGCCAGACCGTGTACTGCGAAGCCGGAAAGTTCCTGTTCAAGACCACGAACGTGACCATGGAGACCCGCCTGGGCGGCCCCTCCGGCAACGGCGGCCGGCAGCCGCAGGACGGCGGCAGCGGCGGCGGCATGGGCGGCATGCTCCGCCAGGCCATGGGCACCGCCATGCAGGTCGGCCAGCGTGCCCTCGCGGGCGAGTCGCTGGCGTTCCAGTACTTCACCGCCCAGGGCGGCGAGGGCACCGTCGGCTTCGCGGGCGTCCTCCCGGGCGAGATGCGCGCCCTGGAGCTGAACGGCACGCGCGCGTGGTTCGCCGAGAAGGACGCCTTCGTCGCGGCCGAGTCCACCGTCGAGTTCGGCATCGCCTTCCAGGGCGGCCGCACCGGCATGAAGGGCGGCGAGGGCTTCGTCCTGGAGAAGTTCACCGGGTACGGCACGGTGATCATCGCGGGCGCGGGCAACTTCATCGACCTGAACCCGGCCGACTTCGGCGGCCGCATCGAGGTCGACACCGGCTGTGTGGTCGCCTTCGAGGAGGGCATCCAGTACGGCGTCCAGCGCGTCGGCGGCCTCAACCGCCAGGGCCTCATGAACGCGGTCTTCGGCGGCGAGGGCCTCTCCCTGGCCACCCTGGAGGGCAACGGCCGCGTCATCCTCCAGTCCCTCACCATCGAGAGCCTCGCCAACGCCCTGAAGAAGGCCCAGGGCGGCGACAAGCAGGGCCCGACGGGCGGGCTGTTCTCGACGAACGCGGGCTGAGTGCGGGCGCACCGATGAGTTGCGGGCTGCTGCGGGGTCTGAGGTGATGACAAGGGACCCCGCACAAGAAAGCAGGCACCCGCCATGGGCAAGCTCGTCTCCACCATCTTCGTCACCCTCGACGGCGTCTACCAGGCCCCCGGCGGTCCCCAGGAGGACACCCGGGACGGTTTCGCGCACGGCGGCTGGAGCTTCGCGTTCGCCGACGCGGACTTCGGCGGCTTCGTCGACGAGGTCTTCGACGGGGTCGGGGCGTTCCTCCTCGGCCGCCGGACCTACGACATCTTCGCGTCGTACTGGCCGAAGGTGACCGACCCCGCCCACCCGGTGGCCGGCAAGCTGAACGCACTGCCGAAGTACGTGCCCTCCTCGACCCTGACCGACCCGCGGTGGTCCGGCACCACGGTCCTCGACGGCGACCTCGCCAAGGAGGTCACGGCCCTGAAGGAGAACACCGACGGCGAACTCCAGGTGCACGGCAGCGGCGCCCTCGTCCAGTCGCTGCTCGCCCTCGACCTCGTCGACACGCTCCATCTGCTGACCTTCCCGGTGGTCCTCGGCACCGGCCTCCGCTTCTTCGCCGAGGGCGCCGTCCCGACGGCCTTCCGCCGCACCGCGGGCCGTGTCACCGGAGCGGGCGTCTCCATCCAGACGTACGACTTCGCGGGCCGCCCGAACTACGGCTCCTTCGGCCCCCCGGAAGAGGCCTGAGCCGGACCGGCACCCGTGGACCCGGGCGGCACAGCCGTGCTCCCGGCATGACGTTAATTCGCGGAAAACTCATGGGACTTGACGGGAAAATCTCCGGAGTTGTCATTGACATGCCATCGTCTACGCGCGTCATCATGAGGTCATGAGATTCCCCCCACGAATCACCCGCACCGGCGCCGCGGCCGCCGTGCTGTCCGCCCTCCTGGTGGGCGGCGCCGTCACCGCCACACCCGCGGCCGCCGCGGTCGGCAGCATCTGCTACGGCGATCTGCCGTCCCAGGCGTATGACACGCTCGAACTGATCGAGCAGGGCGGCCCGTACCCGTACTCGCAGGACGGCAGCGTCTTCCAGAACCGGGAAGGCGTCCTGCCGAGCCGGTCCACCGGCTACTACCACGAGTACACCGTGAAGACCCCCGGGTCCTCCACGCGCGGCGCACGCCGCATCGTCACGGGTCGGCAGTACGAGGAGGACTACTACACCTCCGACCACTACGCGACCTTCGACCTGATCGACTACGACTGCTGAGTCCCCCCACGGACCAGCCCGAGGAACAGCGCGAGCGGCTGAGCATCCGGTTCTGAGTCCAGTCGCCCCCCGCCCCGCGGCCACCCCCCCACGCACCACGGCCGCGGGGCGAGGCATGTCCGCCCGCACGCCCCTCCCACACGCGCCCTCCCACACGCGCCCTCCCGAACTCGCCCTCCCCGCAGGGGGAAAGAACGCCATATTGGGTAAGTATCAGGTTATGGGAGTGTTTCTGATCACAGGTGCCGGTTCCGGCATCGGAGCGGCCCTGGCCGCCCATTTCGCCGAGCGGGGCCACGAGTTGTGGCTGCTGGCGCGGGACGAGACAAGGGCCGGATCACTGCGGGCGCGGTTCCCCCGGAGCCGGACCCTGGTGGCGGACCTGGCCGAGCCGGGCGCGCTGCGCACCCGGCTGGAGACGCAGGCGCTGCCCCCGCGGCTGGACTCGCTGCTGCACGTGGCCGGTGTGGCCGAGTCGGGGCGGGTCGGTGAGGTCGGCGCGGAGGTCTGGGAGCGCACGCTCGCGGTCAACCTCGTCGCTCCGGCGGAGCTCACCCGGCTGCTGCTGCCCGCGCTGCGGGCGGCCCGCGGGCAGGTCGTCTTCATGAACTCGGGAGCGGGCGTGCACGCGCCACCCCGGCTGGGCGCCTACGCGGCGTCCAAGTTCGGTCTGAAGGCGCTGGCCGAGACACTGAGAGCGGAGGAGTACGAGCACGGCGTCCGGGTCACCACCGTCTACCCGGGCGAGACCGACACCCCGATGCAGGTCCGGCTGCACAAGGAGTTCGGGCTGCCCTACCAACCGCAAGCCCATATGAGCCCCGCCTCCGTGGCCGCCGCCGTCGTCACGGCGCTCGGTCTGCCGAAGGACGCGACGATGAGCGATCTGATGCTGCGTCCGGGCTGCTGAGCCGGTTCCCGCCCGCGCCGGGCCCGTCGTCGCCGGGCCCGGCCGTACCGGTGTTCCAGATGCCCACCAGGTCGGCGTAGAACGGCACTTGCGCCAGCAGCGCGTCGTGCGTGCCGACCCACGCGCGCCGCCCGTCCAGGAGGAGCACCTTGTCCGCGCGGCGGGCGAGGGCGAGCCGGTGCGCGAGGGTGACGACCGTCCCGGGCCGCCGCCGGAACGCCTCCTCGACCCGCTGTTCCGCCTCGGCGTCGAGGTGCCGCGTCGCCTCGTCGAGCACGACGAGCGCGGCGGGGGAGAGATGGACCCGCGCCAGCGCGACGAGCTGCCTCTCGCCCGAGGACAGCCCGGCCGGGTCCACCAGGCCGTCGAGCCCGCCCAGCCGCCGTACGACCCGGCCCAGGCCGAGTTCCTCCACGGTGCGGGCGACGACCTCGTCCGGGGTGCCGGGGGCGAGCTGGCAGAGGTTCTCCCGCACCGTCCCCGCGAACACATAGGGGTTCTGCGGCAGCAGGGCCCGAGCCCTGCTCAGATCGTCCCGGGCGACCCGGTCGAGGGGCACGCCCCCCAGGACGACCCGCCCGCGGTCGGGCGGGAGGATCCCGGTGAGAAGGTCGGCCGTCGTGGACTTCCCCACGCCGGAAGGGCCGACCACGGCCAGGTGGTCGCCGTGGGCGAGGGAGAGATCGAGCCCGTCGAGGACCGGCTCGGCGTCCGGGCCGTAGGCGAAGGTGACGTCCGACAGCACGACCGATCCGTCGGCGGGCCGGAGCGCGGGATCGGGGTCCTCGGGCGGCCCGGGATGGTGCGCGGCCCCGGCGAGCCGCTCCGCCGCCACCGACAGCCGCAGCCAGGAGGCGCCGACCCCCTGCACCAGCAGCCGGACGGCGGGTTCGAGCGTGGACAGGACATAACTGAGCACGCCCACGACATCGCCGGGTGTCATGCCGCGGTCCACCAGGCCCGGCGCGGCGAGCACCACCAGCAGCAGCGGGCTGTGCGCGCCCAGCGCCACGATCACCCGGCGCACCGCCGCGACGGTGGCCAGCTTCCGCGAGGCGCGCAACTGGGCCCGCACCGCGTCCAGCACCTCGCGCTCCGCCCGGTCGTGGGTGCCGGTCGCGACGATGTCGCGCAGGGCTCCGACGATCGCGACGGTCTCCCGCGCGAGCGTCTCCTCGGCCTGGAACGCCGCATGCTGGCGACGGACGGTCGCCGGAGCCAGGACGGCGAACACACCCAGCGCCAGTACCAGCGGCACGGCGACGAGCGGTACGGCGGCCGGGGCGATGAACGCGGTGCCCACGACGACGGCCCCGACCGTCAGGACGAACTGCCAGACGAGCATGAGCTGTCCGGCGAGCGCGTCGCGGACCGCCTCCACCTGCCGGGTGAGCTGCGCGACCGCGACGGCGTCGAAGCCGTCCCGCCGAGCGCCGCGCCCCACCGCGCGGCGCAGCGTGCCGGTCACGACGTCGCCGAGGAGACGGTCCCGCAGCGGCTCGACGATCTCGGCCAGCCAGGGGTAGGTCTGCCGGCTCGCCCAGGCCCCGCCCAGGGTGCACAGGGCGAACACGGCCAGGCCCAGGGCCGCCGTCCGGGGGCGGTGCGCCAGGAAACCCTCGTCGACGGCGAGGGCCAGGGCCTTGCCGGAGACAAGGGCGGGCGCGGCCGACACCAGCGTCCACCAGGCCAGCCGGAGCACCGCGGCCCGGCTGTGGGCCAGGGTGCCGCGGACCAGGTGCAGCGCCGCGCCGCTGGTGGTGAGCGGCGCCGGGACCGTCGTACGAGCCATGCGTGCCTGTCCTTTCGTCCGTGGTCCGCGTCCGGCCGTACGGGCCTCAGTCCCCGGAGCGCCCGGGTCCGTCGGGGTCCCCCGTGCCGGTGAAGATGCGGCGGTAGGCCGGTGTCCGCCACAGCTCGTGGTGGGGGGCGACGGCCCGGATGCGTCCCTCGTCCAGCCAGGCGACCGCGTCCGCCCGGGCCGCCGTGGACGTCCGGTGCGTCACGATCAGCCGGGTGCGGTCCCCGTGGGAGACGTCCACGGCGTGCAGCACCGCGGCCTCGGTGGCGGTGTCGAGGCTGGAGGTGGCGTCGTCGAGGACGAGCAGCCGGCAGTCGCGGGCCAGGGCGCGCGCCAGTCCCACCCGCTGCCGTTGCCCCCCGGACAGGGGCGCGTCGGCGAGGGGGGTGTCGTAACCGGCGGGCAGCCGGCGCACGAAGGTGTCCGCCTGCGCCGCGCGCGCGGCCCGGCGGGCGTCGGCGGCGGAAACCGGTTTCACGGCTGCCGTGAGGGCGTCGAGGACGGTGGCCCCGGTCAGCGCGGGGTCGCCGAAGGCGTACGAGACGGCGGTCCGCAGGTCCGCCGGACGGATCTCGTCCAGCGGCACGCCGTCCAGCAGGACCAGGCCCCCGTCCGGGACCAGCAGTCCGCCGGCGACCGCGGCCAGCAGGGAGCGGCCCGACCCCGAACTCCCCACCAGGGCGGTGCAGGTGCCCGCCGGGAGGACCAGTTCGAGCCGGTCCAGCACGGCCCGTCCGGACCGCCGTACGGTGACCTCACGGATCTCCACCCGTCCGGGCCCCGGCGGCAGACCGCGCAGCCCCACCGGCGCCCGGGGGGCCTCGAGCACCTCGGACACCCGGGCCTGTCCCGCCCGGGCGCGGGCGAGGTCCAGGAGGCTCTGTGCCGTGCCGAAGCCGCCCAGACCGAGCGCGGTGTAGCCGAGCGCGGCGATCAGCTCGCCCGTGCTGAGCGCCCCGGTGGAGAGCTCGTGTCCGGCGACCGCGAGCACGGTGATCTGGGTCGCGGGGGCGAGCAGACCGGTGGACCAGGCGACGCGGCGCTGGCTGTCCCACAACGCGCGTCCGTGCCGGGAGAGTTCGGCCACCGGCCGCAGCACGCGCTCGATCTCCTGCTCGACGGTTCCGGCGGCCGCGATGGTACGGCTGCCCGCGAGGGCGTCCAGCAGCCGGGCGGCCACGGCGGCCTGCGCGCTCTGGTAGCCCGTGCCGCGCCGTACGGTGCGCCGCAGCTGCCGTCGCAGCAGCAGCCAGCCGGCCGGGGCCGTGACCAGGAAGGCCGCGGCCAGTTCGGGGGCGAGCAGTCCGAGGGCCACCACGGCGCCGGTCGCCATGGCGAGTTGGGCGACCGCGTAGACGATCGCCTGGCCGGCCAGCCCGGCCTCCGCGGTGCCGGCGGTGAGCCGGGCCACCAGGTCGCCGGTCGCCGTCTGCCGCGCGGGGTGGGGGCCGCCGGCCATGATGTGCCGCACCAGGGCGGCGCGCAGCCGGGCCGTCGTCTCGGCGGTGGCGCGCGGTCCCGCGTACTGTGCGACGGCCTCCGCCACCGTGAGCAGTGCGACGACCGCGGCCAGCGGGACGACCTCCGCGCCGCCGCCACCGGACAGGGCCCGGTCCACGGCCCGCGACACGGCGGCGGGCAGGAGCAGCGCGGCCAGCGAGCCGGCCGCCACGGACAGCACGAGCGCGGTGGGCCACCACAGTCGGAGTACGGTGGTGGTGAGGCCGTGCCGCATACGGGGCTCCTGCGGGAGAGGGACGGACGGTCCGAACGGGTGGCACATGAGCGCCGGCCCGGGCTCTAGCTCAGCCCGGGCCGGCTCTGTTCATCCGGCCTACCGGTCACCCGGCCGTCCGGTGGTGGGGCGCACCGTCCCCGGGGGTGCCGACTACAGGCACAGCAGGGTGCTGACGGTGCTGTTGGTGCAGTTCACCGCGGAGAGGGAGCTGAGCACCGACATGTACTCGGTGGTCTCTTCGGGGGTCTCCAGGGCCTGCAGGCTGAGGATGGACATGGTGCACTCCTGTCACTTCGTTGGTGCTTCTGCTTCCCGGCGGGCGCCGGAAACTCTGGGCCGCGAACGGTGGTTCGCGGAGGGGACACCGCGGTGGTGTCAGGCCGCCCGCTGCCAGAAGGGCAGCGCCGGGGTGTCGGCGAGGGCCGATCCCAGGGCGAGCAGGATGCCGGCGGAGCCGGTGGCCAGGTCCATCGACAGCCGCAGGAGCTGCTCGCCGGGGAAGGCCACATGTCCCTGATAGGGGATGAGGTGCCAGACCAGCCGCCGGATGTGACGCCGGATCACCCGGTCGTGGACCCGGCTGTCGTCCTGGAGCAGGCACAGCAGCCAGATCAGTCCCGCCCGCCCGTTGAACAGTCCGGGCTGGACGATGAACTCGGGCTCGGCGGCGCCGCGGATGCGTTCCAGGCTCTGCCGCAGTGCCGGATCCGGACGGTGGCGCAGATAGCAGTGGAGTACGGCGGCGATGCCTGCGCTGCCCGACTCCAGGTACGGCAGCACCCGGCTGCCGTCGTCGACCTGGAGGGTGCCGTCCTCGCCGAGGACGCATCGGTCCAGGTCCCGGCCGAGCGCCCGTTCCGCGAGGTCGAGCAGCTCGCGGTCGCCGGTGCTGTCGTACAGGCGCAGGAAGAGCAGTGCGGCTCCGGTGCTGCCGTGCATCAGCCCGCTGCGCGCGGCGGCCGGTGGGCCGCCCTCGCCGGAGGGTGCCCGCAGGCGGTCGGCGAGGCGTCCGGCGGTGTCGGCCGCGGCGGCGTGCAGGGAGGCGTCGCCGGTGGTGCCGGCGAAGTGCAGCAGGGTCAGTCCGATGCCGGGCAGTCCGCCGGCGAGATCGCTGCCCTGGCCGTCCGGCGGGTCCTTCAGCAGCCGGTCGAGGAGGTTGTGCGCCTGCCGGGCGTGGCCGAGGCGGTCGAGGGCCAGTGCGACACCGTGCGAGCCGGTGTAGAGACCGGGGCGGCAGGGTTCGCGGGCGACGGCGTCCAGGAGCCACTGGACGTGGTCGGGGGCGATGGGTGCGCCGGTGCAGTGCAGGGCCCACAGCACGCCCGCGGCGCCGTACGCGAGTCCGAGTCCGTCGTGGGTGAACTGGTTCGGGTCGCCCGGGAAGAGACGGTCGGTGCGTTCCGGGGTGGCGCTGGCGGTGATCGCCGCCGCCAGCGAGTCGCGCAGGGCGGGCCAGGAGGCGCGGTCGCCGCCGAAGAGGGCGGTGAGCGGATCGGGCCCGGGTGGGCCGGAGGGGGATGCGGAGGGGGACGGCGACGGCGATGGCGATGGGGATGGCGATGGGGATGGCGATGGGGGTGAGGGCGGCGACGAGGCGGGTGCGGGTGCGGGGAGTCCGAAGCGGTCCGCCGCGGCGCCGGCCAACTGCGCCCGTTTGCCGGGGTCCAGCGAGGTCAGCTGCATCAGCGGCATGAAGATCCACAGGCGCAGGGCGTCGAGGGCGTGGCGGTCGATCGCGAACCCGTGGAGGTCGGCGGGGGCCGCGAAGCCGGCGGCGCCGAGTCCGGGTCTGACGAACGCGTCGACGGGGGAGGCGAGCTCGAAGTCGACGAAGCAGACCCGCCCGTCGGGACGGACGATCAGGTTGCGCGGATGGAGGTCCCCGAAGACGACCCCGCGGTCGTGGATGGCGCGCAGACCTTCCTCGATGCCCTCCAGGACATCCAGCGCCTCCGCTCTGTAGCGGTCGATGTCCGTCTGGTCCGGATCGGGATGGACCAGGGGGTAGCGCCGCGCGAACCACCGGTTCAGCGGCTCGCCCTCCACGTACTCCTGGACCAGGAAGTGGTGCTCCCAGGCGGTGAAGTAGTCGAGGGCCGCGGGTACGGCGGACACCCCGTCCAGCCGATGGAGGATGTCCCGCTCCTTGCCGAGCCGGAGCACGGCGTCGTCCCCGCGCTGGTCGAGCCCGGCGTGCGGGCGGGCCTCCTTGAGGACCACCTCCTCACCCCCGCCGGCGGGGCGGGCGATGTAGATGCCCCCGCCGTTGGAGAAGTGCAGGGCCCGTTCCACGGAGTAGCGGAACTCGGCCGTGCTCGCTCTCGCCCGGTCGGCCAGCGCCTGCGCCAGGACACCCGGTACGGGGGCCCAGTCGGGCACCTCGAACACCGCGCGCCGCACGTCCGGCCGCAGCCGGCCCGAGGGTTCCCGTAGCGCCAGGACCAGCTCGCCGGTCTCCGAGCGGCAGAACTGCTCGGTGAACCCGCCGTAGCGCAGGTACAGCGGCCCCTCACGCCAGCGCAGATCGCTCAGGATGTACGGCCCCTGCTGCCCCGCGAGGGCCGCGTCGAGGTCGTCGAGACATCGCTCGAGCGTCGGTTCGTCGACCGGATACAGCGTCATGAACTTCCCGCTCGAACCCCGTGAGGCGTATTTCGCGTTCTGGGTCTGCACCAGCGCCGGGCTGCGCAGGAACTTGAACGCCACGCGGTTCTCGAAGCAGTAGGCGGCGACCACCGACAGGATGTGCTCCGCGTTGTCCATGCACGCGGACACATGGATCTTCCAGCCCTGGTCGGGGAGTTCGACGTCCGCGAGCTGCCGCCCCACCCACACGTCTCGCGCGTTGCCGGCCCAGCCGGCCGGCAACGGCTCGCCGACGGCGTCGAACTCCTCCACCGTCGCCCAGCGGACAGGCGAGTCGTAGAACACCGGATCGGCATACGAAAACGCCTCGTAGCGCATGTCCATAAGGCCCCCCATCGCAGTGATTCGACATTCCCGGACGGATGCAGTGGCAACGCCGGACCGTTTCACCCCCCGAGGGCGGTGATACTGTGGCCGGTTTGCGTCCACGATGTGAAGGTAACGTAGGGTCGGCTTGTGCAGGCAGGGCGCATTCAGCGCTCTCGTCGAGCGCGCGAAGCCCACCCCTCCCCGGAAAAGCACGACCAATTGCACCCGCATATCAGTTCGACCTTGTGGTGCGTGAATAAATCCAGATATCCGGGTTTCCAGAAAAGTGGTCGGCCGAGCGAACGGGGGTGCGCACCCCGGTGGTCCCGCCGGCGCCCGCCTGCCTGCTCGTCCGTCCATCCGTCCATCCGTCCATCCGTCCGTCCGGAATGGGCGATTTGGTCATCATTTCGGGCGGCAAGCCCTGAAGTATCGATTCGGCGAACAGATGCGCAATGTGGAGGGCGTGTGTGCTTTGTGTGATTGAATCATGCGCAACTCGGCCAGGTGGCTTGATCTGATCGACCGGATCCCCCGTGTCCTGCATCCCCTATCAGGACTGCCGTGCGCCCGGGTCAGGGCCACCGGCCGAGCCGAAACGCACGGGAAGGGACCCCTCGATGACCGCGACCGTCTCCAACTTCTACTACGGCGCGGTGACTCCGGTCTCCGCGTATCTGATGGCCTGTCTGGGCGCGGCACTGGGGCTGCGGTGCACGACGAGATCGCTGCGCCGCTCGCACCGCCGGGCCGCCTGGCTGGCGCTGGGCGCCGTCTCCATCGGCTGCGGCATCTGGACCATGCACTTCATCGCCATGATCGGCTTCAGCGTCCAGGGCGCCCTGGTCGGCTACGACACGACGAAGACGCTCCTCAGCCTCGCCGTCGCGATCGTCGTCGTCGCCCTCGGTGTGTTCCTCGTCGGCTACCGGGGCGGCTCCCCGGCGAACCTGGCCATGGCGGGCACGGTCACCGGCCTCGGCGTCGCGGCCATGCACTACCTCGGCATGGGCGCCATCCACACCAACGGCACCCTGCACTACGACACCGTGACGGTGGGGCTGTCGGTGGCGATCGCCGTCGCCGCCGCCACCGCGGCCCTCTGGGCGGCGGTCTCCATCCACACGCTCTGGTCCAGCCTGGGCGCGGCCCTGGTCATGGGCGTGGCCGTGACGGGCATGCACTACACCGGCATGGCCGCGGTCTCCGTCCACCTCACCGGCACATCCGCCGTCGCCCAGTCCTCCACCAGCCTCCTGTCGTTCCTCCTCGTCATGCTCGCCGGCCCCCTCGCGGTCCTTCTGATCGCCGCGGTCATCGTCATGTTCGACCCCGACATGATGCTCGGCGACGACGACTGGGGCCAGCCGGCGCCCGCGGCCCAGTACCCGGCCGGCGACTACTCCGCCCAGCCGTCGCAGCAGTACGGCTCCTGGTAGGCACCCCCGTGCAACGGGGCGGCCGGGACGGAAGGCGCGCGGCGGACGGGCGGGGCGCGCCGAAAGTAGGCGAGGGCGCGACCTTCGTCGACGGTCCCGCCGACGGGGAGGTGCCGGCGCTCCCCGCTGCGTAGATTGCCGACCATGAGGGGACAGGACGGCGCGGTACGGACACCCGACGCGCTGCACACCGCGCCGCGGCTCGTACGCCGCACCTGGCTGCTGCCGTCCGCGCTGGTCGCCGAGCTCGAACCGGACGCCGAGCGGTCCGGGCGGCCGCCCCGGCGCACCGCGCGCGACTGGGCCGTGGACTTCACCTGCTTCCTGCTCGCGGTCGTCGTCGGCCTGGTGGCCGCCGAGAGCCTCGGCACCGGCGAGGACCTGCCGCGCGCCCTCCTCGTCACCGACCAGCTCCTCGGCGTGCTGTCCTGCGCCGCGCTCTGGGTGCGCCGTCGCCGGCCGCTCGGCCTCGCCGTGGCGATGGTCCCCGTCGGCTTCCTCTCCGACACCGCGGGCGGCGCCTGCATGGTCGCCCTGTTCACCCTCGCCGTGCACCGCCCCTTCCGGTACGTGGCCTTCGTCGGCGGCGCCGACCTCGCGCTGATCCCGCTGTTCTTCTGGCTGCGCCCCGAACCCGACCTGGCCTACCCGGCGGCCGTGGTGTTCACGGTCATCCTCACCGTCGCGGTCATCGGCTGGGGCATGTTCGTCCGGTCCAAGCGGCAGCTCATGCTGAGCCTGCGCGACCGGGCCCGGCGCGCGGAGACGGAGGCGCGGCTGCGGGCCGAGCAGGCGCAGCGGCTGGCGCGCGAGGCCATCGCGCGCGAGATGCACGACGTGCTCGCCCACCGGCTGACCCTGCTGAGCGTGCACGCCGGCGCGCTGGAGTTCCGCCCGGACGCGCCCCGCGAGGAGATCGCGCGGGCCGCCGGTGTCATCCGGGAGAGCGCCCACGAGGCCCTCCAGGACCTGCGCGAGATCATCGGCGTCCTGCGGGCCGGCGAATCCGACGACGGCGGACGCCCGCAGCCCACTTTGGGCGCCCTGGACGCCCTCGTCGCCGAGTCCCGCGAGGCCGGTCTGAAGGTCACCCTCGACCAGCGCGTCACCGACCCCGGCGCCGTGCCCGCCTCCGTCGGCCGCACCGCCTACCGCATCGCCCAGGAGGGCCTCACCAACGCCCGCAAGCACGCCCCGGGGGCGGAGACCGAGGTCACCGTCGCGGGCGGCCCGGGAGAGGGCCTCACGGTGGTCGTGCGCAACGCCGCCCCCGACGGCGACGTCCCGCCCGTCCCCGGCTCCGGCCAGGGTTTGATCGGGCTGACCGAACGCGCGACCCTGACCGGCGGACGGCTGGCGCACGGGCCCCGGGACGACGGCGGGTTCGAGGTGCGCGGCTGGCTGCCGTGGCCCGGGGCGGCCCGGTGACGGCCCCCGGGACCGCACGCACCGGCCGCGCGACTCCCGGGCGGGAAACCGGCGTCGCCCACCTCGCGAACCTGGTTGTGTAAGGCCATGACTGCGATCCGACTCCTCCTCGTCGACGACGATCCCCTGGTGCGCGCCGGTCTGTCCCTCATGTTGGGCGGCGCCGACGACATCGAGATCGTCGGCGAGGCAGCCGACGGCGGGGAGGCCGAGACGCTCGTCGACCGCGTCCGGCCCGACGTCGTCCTCATGGACATCCGGATGCCCGCCGTGGACGGTCTGACCGCGACGGAACGGCTGCGCCGCCGCACGGACGCCCCCCAGGTCGTGGTCCTCACCACCTTCCACGCCGACGAGCAGGTGTTGCGCGCCCTGCGCGCGGGTGCCGCCGGTTTCGTCCTCAAGGACACCCCGCCCGCCGAGATCCTGGACGCCGTGCGCCGGGTCGCGGGCGGCGACCCCGTGCTGTCGCCCACCGTCACCCGGCAGCTCATGGACCACGCGGCCGGCTCCGCCGCCGACGCCCGCCGCACCCGCGCGCGCGAGCGGCTCACCGTCCTCGCCGAGCGCGAGCGCGAGGTCGCCGTCGCGGTCGGCCGGGGCCTGTCCAACGCCGAGATCGCCGCCGCGCTCTTCATGAGCGTCGCCACGGTCAAGGCCCACGTGTCCCGCATCCTGGCCCGGCTCGGCCTCAACAACCGCGTGCAGATCGCCCTCCTGGCGTACGACGCGGGCCTCCTGGACGACGAGGACGGGCACTAGCCGCGGCAGCCGCGCGTTGTACGGGGTGACGTCGTCCGCGTGACGTCGTCCGTGTGACGTCGTCCGCGTGACGTCGTCCCGGTGACGGGGAGGGGGATCCCGTGACCAAGGTGATCGATCTGGGGGAGTACGGCGACGCGTTCCGCCGGGACCCGCACCCGGTGTACGCGCGACTGCGCGAGCGCGGCCCGGTGCACCGGGTGCGGCTGCCCGCGCCCGACGCGCACCACGAGACCTGGCTCGTCGTGGGGCACCAGGAGGCGCGCGCCGCGTTCGCCGACCCCCGGTTGTCCAAGGACGGCAGCCGCATCGGCGTCACGTTCCTCGACGAACAGCTCATCGGCCCGTACCTGCTGACCGCCGACCCACCGCGGCACACCCGGCTGCGCGCGCTGGTCTCCCGCGCCTTCACCACGCGCCGGGTGGAGGAACTGCGGCCGAGGATCCGGCGCATCACCGACGACCTGCTCGACGCGATGCTGCCGCGCGGCCGCGCCGACCTCGTGGAGTTCCTCGCCCACCCGCTGCCCCTCACGGTCATCTGCGAGCTGCTCGGCGTCCCCGAGCCGGACCGCGCCGGGTTCCGCGCGCTGTCCACCGAGGCCGTCGCGCCGACCAGTGCCGAGAGCGAGCACGACGCGTTCGTCCGGCTCGCCGGCCAACTCACCGAGCTGATCGAGGACAAGCGGTGCGCGGGCCCCAGCGGGGACCTGCTGAGCGACCTGATCCGCACCACGGCGCAGGACGGCGACCGGCTCTCGCCCGGCGAACTGCGCGGCATGGCCTTCGTCCTGCTCATCGCCGGGCACGAGACGACGGTCAACCTCATCACCAACGCCGTCCACGCCCTGCTGACCCACCCGGACCAACTCGCCGCCCTGCGCGCCGACACAACCCTCCTCGACGGCGCGGTCGAGGAGGCCCTGCGCTACGAGGGCCCGGTGGAGAACGCCACGTTCCGCTTCGCGGCCGAGCCGCTGGAGATCGCCGGCACGCCCATCGCCGTCGGTGAGGCCGTGATGATCGGCCTCACGGCGGCCGACCGGGACGCGGAGCGCTTCCCCGCCCCCGACCGGTTCGACATCCGCCGCGACACCCGCGGCCACCTCGCCTTCGGCCATGGCGTCCACTACTGCCTGGGCGCCCCGCTGGCCCGCCTGGAGGCCCGCACCGTCCTGCGCTCCCTCCTCGACCGCGCCCCCGCCCTGGCCCTCGACGGCCCCCCGGGCGACTGGCTCCCCGGCCCCCTGATGCGCGGTATGCGCAGTATGCCGGTGCGCTGGTGACCAGGGGGAGGAGGAAGGGCTCACGCGCCGGGAATCTCCGCCAGGGACACCGGTCTGCGCTCCCGGCGCGAGACGTCGCAGGCCTCCGCGATCCGGAGGGCCTGCAACGCCTCCCGCCCGTCGCAGGGGTTGGCGCGCCCGCCCCGCAGCACCTCCACGAAGGCGACGAGCTCCGCCTCGTACGCGGGTCCGAAGCGCTCCAGGAAGCCGCCCCAGGGCTTGTCCGCGGCCGGGGGACCGGTGGGTTCGGTGGAGGCGATCGGCGTACGGTCGTCCAGACCGACCACGATCTGGTCGAGCTCCCCGGCCAGCTCCATGCGGACGTCGTAGCCGGCGCCGTTCAGCCGGGTCGCGGTGGCGGTGGCGAGGGTGCCGTCGTCGAGGGTGAGGACCGCCGCGGCGGTGTCGACGTCCCCCGCCGCCCGGAACATGGCGGGACCGGCGTCGGACCCGGCGGCGTACACCTCGCGCACCTCGCGCCCGGTCACCCAGCGCAGACAGTCGAAGTCGTGGATCAGGGCGTCCCGGTAGATCCCACCGGACAGCGGCAGCCACTCGGCGGGCGGCGGCGACTGGTCGGAGGTCAGCGCCCGTACGGTGTGCAGCCGCCCGAGCCGACCGGACCGTACGGCCTCCCGCGCCCCCGCGTAGCCCGTGTCGAAGCGGCGCTGGAACCCCATCTGGAGCACCGTTCCCGCGGCCTCCACCTCCCCGATCGCCTGTAAGGTCCCCGCCAGGTCCAGCGCGATGGGCTTCTCGCAGAACACCGGAAGCCCGGAGCGTGCTGCCCGACCGATCAGTTCGGCGTGCGCCGAGGTGGCCGTGGTGATCACGACCGCGTCCACGCCCCAGCGGAAGATCTCGTCCACCCCGGGGGCGGCCGTCTCGCCCAGCCGCAGCGCGAGCTCCTGAGCCCGCGCGGGGTCCGCGTCCGTCAGGATCAGGGATCCGACCTCGCGGTGACGGCTGAGTGTGTTCGCATGAATCGTGCCGATGCGGCCCGTCCCGATGACCCCGATGCGCATGAAAACAAAGTGACCTCGCAGGCCACACGATGTCAATCCGTATGTCCGGACAACCGAACTACACAACTTCCCGTCAACAGCGCGCGGGGCTACGCTCGGCGGGTGCCGAAACCAGAAGTGGACCCGACCGTGCAGCTCGAACTCCGAGTGGACCGAAGCTCTCCGGTGCCGTTGTACTTCCAGCTGTCCCAGCAGCTCGAGGCCGCGATCGAGCACGGATCGCTCACCCCCGGCAGCCTCCTGGGCAACGAGATCGAGCTCGCCGCACGGCTCGGCCTGTCCCGCCCGACCGTGCGCCAGGCGATCCAGTCGCTCGTCGACAAGGGCCTGCTGGTGCGCCGCCGGGGCGTCGGCACCCAGGTCGTGCACAGCCAGGTCAAGCGCCCCCTGGAGCTCAGCAGCCTCTACGACGACCTGGAGGCGGCCGGTCAGCGCCCCGCGACGACCGTCCTGCTCAACACCGTCGTCCCCGCCTCCGCCGAGGTCGCCGCCGCGCTCGCGGTCGCCGAGGGCAGCGAGGTGCACCGGGTGGAACGGCTGCGGCTCGCGCACGGGGAGCCGATGGCGTACCTCTGCAACCACATCCCGGGCGGTCTGCTCGACCTGGACACCGGCCAGCTCGAGGCCACCGGCCTCTACCGCCTGATGCGGGCCGCCGGGATCACCCTGCACAGCGCCCGCCAGTCCATCGGCGCCCGCGCCGCCACCCCCGCCGAGGCCGAACGCCTCACCGAGGAGCCCGGCGCCCCCCTCCTCACCATGCAGCGCACCACCTTCGACGACACCGGCCGCGCGGTCGAATTCGGCGACCACATCTACCGCCCGAGCCGCTATTCCTTCGAGTTCCAGCTGCTCGTACGCTCCTGAGAGCAGCACGAGAGCGCTCAAGGGGCGCGGGGCTGTATCACTGTGCGGCTCCGCCGCGTGGGCGCGACCAGCCACAGCACACCCGCAGCCGGCATCGGTCCGGAACCACCCGGTTTCCGCCCCGCTCGGCACCTGGCACAACCGTGAGGCAGAATCGGCGACGATGAGCACCTACGGCAACTTCAGCGCCCCCATCGGCTCCAGGCGTGCCCCCGCACTGCGGACAGTGGGCACCAGAGAGCGCCGCTCACACCTGACGGCGCCCCGCGTACCGACGGTGGGCATCGACATCGGCGGCACCAAGGTGATGGCGGGCGTCGTCGACGCCGACGGCAACATCCTGGAGAAGGTCCGCACCGAGACCCCGGACAAGTCGAAGAGCCCCAAGGTCGTCGAGGACACCATCGTCGAACTGGTCCTGGACCTCTCCGACCGGCACGACGTGCACGCCGTCGGCATCGGCGCGGCCGGCTGGGTCGACGCCGAACGCAACCGCGTCCTGTTCGCCCCCCACCTGTCCTGGCGCAACGAGCCGCTGCGCGACCGCCTCTCCGGCCGGCTCTCGGTCCCCGTCCTCGTCGACAACGACGCCAACACCGCCGCCTGGGCGGAGTGGCGCTTCGGCGCGGGCCGCGGCGAGGACCACCTGGTCATGATCACGCTGGGTACCGGCATCGGCGGCGCGATCCTGGAGGACGGCCAGGTCAAGCGGGGCAAGTACGGCGTCGCGGGTGAGTTCGGCCATATGCAGGTGGTGCCCGGCGGTCACCGCTGCCCGTGCGGCAACCGCGGCTGCTGGGAGCAGTACAGCTCGGGGAACGCCCTGGTCAGGGAGGCCAAGGAGCTCGCCGCCGCCGACTCCCCGGTGGCGTACGGGATCATCGAGCACGTCAAGGGGCAGATCGGCGACATCAGCGGCCCGATGATCACGGAGCTGGCCCGCGAGGGCGACGCGATGTGCATCGAGCTGCTCCAGGACATCGGCCAGTGGCTCGGCGTCGGCATCGCCAACCTGGCCGCCGCGCTCGACCCCTCCTGCTTCGTGATCGGCGGCGGTGTGTCGGCCGCCGACGAGCTGCTCATCGCCCCCGCGCGCGACGCCTTCAAGCGCCAGCTCACCGGGCGCGGCTACCGCCCCGAGGCCCGGATCGTCCGCGCCCAGCTCGGCCCCGAGGCCGGCATGGTCGGCGCCGCGGACCTCGCGCGCCTGGTCGCCCGCCGCTTCCGGCGCGCCAAGCGGCGCCGCGTCGAGCGCTACGAACGCTTCGAACGGTTCACGGACGCCGCCCGCCGCACCCGGGACACGGCATGATCCAGGCACCACCCCGCACGACCCCCGCGGCCGGCACCGGCCGCGGGGCCGGCACCGCCCGCACCACCGGCACCGCCCGCACCACCGGCACCGCCCGCACCA
>NZ_KQ948763.1:591299-702648 GCF_001514205.1 Streptomyces griseoruber
CCAGGGACACCGCATGACCGCCTCGCTGCCCCGCCAGGCGGCGCCGCCCGACGAGCCGCCCCGGCCGCCGGAGGACCGCCGCCATGTGATCCGGCGCAGGGCGCTCACCCTGCTGATCATCGTGCTGCTCATCGGCGTCCCGGCCGGGTACCTGGTGATCTCCGCCAACCAGAGCCGTGACAGCGGCAAGGACAAGGAGGCCAAGTACTCGGCGACCGGCCTGACCGCCGGCTGGCCCTCCAAGGTCCAGCGCCGCCTCTACCAGGTGCCGGTCCCGCACCCGTCCAACCAGGTCGCCTACTACGAGACGAACAACTGGAAGACCAGCCGGCTCTACGTGCAGTTCCAGACCACGCACGCCGGCCTCGACCAGTTCCTCCGGCAGATCGGTGCCGACCGGACCGACCTCGAACAGGGCGACATCACCATCAGCGCCCGCGACCAGGGCATCACGGGCTGGCGGTTCAAGGGGCCGGGCGCCCGCACGGGCCGGTTCTACGGCATGGTCGTCGAGAAGAAGGACCCCACGCCCACCCTCGACGTCGTCGTGAACTACGGCAACCCCGTCTACCCCTTCGTGTACGTCGTCTCGCGCACGGTTCCCTAGGGCCTGCACGCCGCACCCGGTCCCGGCGCCGGGACCGATTGTCAGACCCCGCCCGTAGAGTCGAAGACGAGTGATCCGGGTTGCGGGCGGGAGGTGGACAGTGCGTACGGGCGACAGGGCTCCGGCGGAACAGGCGGGCGTCCCGGTGCGCCTCGCCGCGGTCTTCCTGCCCGCCCCGCTCCCGCGCGAGGGCCGGATGGTCTTCTGGGACCCCACGGCGCCCCCGGACGGCCAGGACGGCTCGGACGGCCAGATCGGCTCGGGCGGCGGGGGAGCGGCCGAGCGGACCGAGCTGACCGTCGTCCGCCCGCACGGCACCACCGTCCGCCGCAAGCAGGTCCCCGCCCTGACCCTGCCGCTGGACCGGGCGCTCCCGCTGCTGGTGCGCGCCCGCCGCGACCCCGCCGCCCACCCCGCCACCGCCTGCTGGGGCGCGGCCGCGCTGCACGCGCTGCGGCTCACCGCCCGGGGCCGTCTGCTCCCCGGTCTGACCCCCTCCGGCCATGACGCCTGGCGGGCCGGCCCCCTGGACCCGGAGGACATCGCGCACCTGCGCGCGATCGCCGCCGCCCTGCCCCACGAGGGGCACGCCGTCCCCCTGCCCGGCCCCGGACCGCTGCGGCTGCCGCAGCCGGAAGCCCTGCTGCGGGCCTTCCTGGACGCCGTCGCCGACACCCTGCCCCGCACCCCGGCAGCGCCGCACGCCGCCGGGAAACCCTTCGCCGACCGCCGGCCCCAGCGGCTGCCCGGAGCACACGACTGGGCGGCGGAGGTCGCCGCCGGCATGGACGCGGGCGTGCGCGTCTCGCTCCGCCTCGACCTGTCCGCGTACGACATGTTCGACGCGTCCGACGACGCCGGGCGGGGGCGTGCCGCCGGTGCCGCGATCGTCCAGGTGCACAGCCTCGCCGACCCCACCCTGGTGACCGACGCGGCGGCCCTGTGGGCGGGCGAGGCGGACACGGCCTTCGGACCCCGCGCGCGTGTGGACGCCGCCCTCGCCGTGCGGCGCGCGGCGCGGGTGTGGCCGCCGCTGGCCCGGCTCGCCGAACAGGACACGCCGGACGTACTGGCCCTGTCCGAGGACGAGTTGGGCGATCTGCTCGGCGTGGCGGCCACCCGGCTCGCGGCGGCCGGGGTCGCCGTGCACTGGCCGAGGGACCTGGCGCAGGACCTCAGCGCGACGGCGGTGGTCCGGCCCGCGCCGGGCTCGGCGACCGACGGCACCGGCTTCTTCGACAGCGAGGAACTGCTTCGGTTCCGCTGGCAGCTGGCGCTCGGCGGCGATCCGCTCAGCGAGGCCGAGATGGACGCGCTGGCCGAGGCCCACCGCCCGGTGGTGCGGCTGCGCGACCAGTGGGTCCTGGTCGACCCGGCGCTGGTCCGCAAGGCCCGCAAACGCGAACTGGGCCTGCTGGACCCGGTGGACGCCCTGTCCGCCGCCCTCACCGGCACCGCCGAGGTCGACGGCGAGAGCGTCGAGGTGGTGCCCGTGGGCGCCCTCGCGGCCCTGCGCGACCGCCTCACGGCCGGGGTGCACCCGGCGGCCCCGCCCCCCGGCCTGCGCGCCACCCTCCGCGACTACCAGCTCCGCGGCCTGGCCTGGCTGGACCTCATGACCTCCCTCGGCCTCGGCGGCTGCCTCGCCGACGACATGGGCCTCGGCAAGACGATCACCGTGATCGCCCTGCATCTGCGACGGGACCGCACCGAACCCACCCTCGTGGTCTGCCCGGCCTCCCTCCTGGGCAACTGGCAGCGCGAGATCACCCGCTTCGCACCCGGCGTCCCCGTCCGCCGCTTCCACGGCCCCGACCGCTCCCTGGCCGACCTGACCGGCGGTTTCGTCCTCACCACGTACGGCACCATGCGCTCCACCGCCGCGGCACTGGCCGCCCAACCGTGGGGCATGGTCGTCGCCGACGAGGCGCAGCACGTGAAGAACCCCTACTCGGCGACGGCGAAGGCGCTGCGCACGATCCCGTCCCCCGCGCGCGTGGCCCTCACCGGTACCCCCGTCGAGAACAACCTCTCCGAACTGTGGGCCCTGCTGGACTGGACGACCCCCGGCCTCCTCGGCCCCCTGAAATCCTTCCGCGCCCGGCACGCGCGCGCGGTGGAGAACGGCGAGGACGCACAGGCGGTGGAGCGGCTCGCCCGCCTGGTCCGCCCGTTCCTCCTGCGCCGCAAGAAGTCCGATCCCGGGATCGTCCCCGAGCTGCCGCCCAAGACCGAGACCGACCATCCGGTGCCGCTCACCCGTGAACAGGCCTCCCTCTACGAGGCGGTGGTGCGCGAGTCGCTGCTCGCCATCGAGACGGCGCAGGGGATCGCGCGCCGGGGTCTGGTGCTGAAGCTGCTGGGCGCGCTGAAGCAGATCTGCGACCACCCCGCGCTGTACCTGAAGGAGGAGACCACCTCCGTCGGTGAACGTCTGGCGGCCCGCTCCGGCAAGCTCGCCCTCCTCGACGAACTGCTGGACACCGTCCTCGCCGAGGACGGCTCGGTGCTCGTCTTCACGCAGTACGTCGGCATGGCCCGGCTGATCACCGCCCACCTCGCCGACCGGGCGATCCCCGTGGACCTGCTCCACGGCGGCACACCGGTCCCGGAGCGCGAGCACATGGTGGACCGCTTCCAGGCCAGCGCCACCCCCGTCCTCGTCCTCTCCCTCAAGGCCGCCGGCACCGGCCTGAACCTCACCCGCGCGGGCCATGTCGTCCACTTCGACCGCTGGTGGAACCCCGCGGTGGAGGAACAGGCCACCGACCGCGCGTACCGTATCGGCCAGACCCAGCCCGTCCAGGTCCACCGCCTCATCACCGAGGGCACGGTCGAGGACCGCATCGCCGAGATGCTCGAGTCCAAGCGGGCGCTGGCCGACGCGGTCCTGGGCTCCGGCGAGTCCGCCCTCACCGAGCTGACCCACCGCGAGCTGACCGACCTGGTGCGACTGCGGAGGGAGGCGTGATGAGCGAGCGAGAGGGCCGAGGGGAGCCGGCGGAGACGTCCGGGGCGGGCGACACGGAGGCCGGGCGGCCGGCCGACGCCGCACGTCGTGCCCTGCGGGCGGCGCGGGAGCGGGGCAGCCGGAGCGAGGCACCGGCGACGGCCACCGCACAGCCGACCGCGGAGCGACCGGCACGGACCCCGGCCGCCCCCCTCGGCCGACCGGCACGCGAGGCCGCCACCCCGGAGGCCACCGAAGCCGGGCCGAGCCCGGCCGCCTCCGCCCCGGCCGCCGTCCCTGCCCCGGGCGTCGGCTCCGGCGTGGGCCCCGGCCCCGTCACGGGCACGGGCACGGCGCATGCGCCCAAGCAGGCCGCCCGTCCCGGGGACATCGCGCGGGAGGCGTTGCGGGCCGCCCGGGCTCAGGCCCGGCGCAACGCGGTCGACCCGGGGGAGACCGACGCCGGGCGGGCTCGGCCGTCGGCCAGGGGCGCCGAACGGCCCGCCACCTCCGACGCCCCGCGACGCCCGAGCCGGCCGAGGGACCTCACCGGCGGTGACGGCAAGGCCCGCGAACGGGCCCGGCTGGTACGGGAGTCGCTCGCCGACGCCTTCCGGATGCCCTCCGACGACCTGCCCCCGTCCACCGCACCGGACCCCCACCCCACCGCCGACCCCCACCCCACCCCGGCAGGCGCCGATGCGTCCCGCCCCGTCCCTGCGCACGAGCCGTCCCCGCCCCCTCCCGCCCCGTCTGCCCCTCCCGCCCCGTCTGCCCCTCCCGCCCCGTCTGCCCCTCCTGTCTCTTCAGCCCTTCCCGCCCCCCTCACCTCGCCCGCCCTCCCCGACCCCCCTCACCCGGCGCCCGCCCCCGTCGCCCCCCGCTCCATGGCCGCCCCCTCCCGTGACGGTGACCACCGGCGTACCTTTCCCGCCTTCCCGCCGCTCCCCGGGCCCGGAGAGGAGGAGTCCCGGTTCGCCGAGACCTGGTGGGGACATGCCTGGGTGGGCGCGCTGGAGGAAGGAGCGCTGGACGTCAAGCGGCTGGCGCGGGGCCGGGGTTACGCCCGGCAGGGGCATGTGGACGCCATCACCGTCACCCCCGGACTCGTCCTCGCGTACGTGCAGGGCAGCCGCCCCCGCCCGTACCGCGTGCAGGTGCGGCTGCGCACCCTCGGGGAGGAGGACTGGGAGCGGTTCCTGGCCGCCGCGGTGGACCGCCCCGCGCACATCGCCGCGCTGCTCGACAAGAAGATGCCGGAGTCCCTCGCCGACTGCGGGGTGCCGCTGCTCCCCGGCCCCGGTGACCTCGAACCGCAGTGCAGCTGCCCCGACCGCGCCCACCCCTGCAAACACGCCGCCGCCCTCTGCTACCAGACCGCGCGTCTGCTGGACGCCGACCCCTTCGTCCTGCTCCTGCTGCGCGGCCGGGGCGAACGCGAGCTGCTGGACGCGCTGTCCCGCCGTAACGCCACCCGCGCGGCCCGGGCCGCCCAGGAGCAGGAACCGGCCATCCTGCCGGGCGTCCGCGCCACGGAGGCGGTGACCCCGGGCGGCCCGGGACGTCACCTGCCGCCGCTGCCCGCCCCCTTGCCCGTCCCACCGCACCCCGAGCAGCCCCCGGCCTACCCCTCCGCGCCGCACGGCCCCGACTCCCTCGCCCTGGACCAGCTCGCCACCGACGCCGCGGCCCGTGCCCACGCCCTGCTCGTCACCGGCCACGACGAGATCGGCGAACTGACCCTGTGGCAGGACGCCGTACGGCTCGCCGCCGCCCGCCCCGGCTCCGGGCTCACCGTCGCCACCCGCGCCCTGTACGCCTCGCTCGCCTCCGCCGCCGGACGCACGCCGTCCGAACTGGCGCGCGCGGTCGCCGCCTGGCGGCAGGGCGGACCGGACGGCCTCACCGTCCTGGAGGAGCCCTGGGACCCGCCGGCGGGCCGTTTCGACCGGGCCCGCCCGCTGCTCCTCGCCGCCGACCTCCCCGCGTTCCGCCCCTGGCGCAACCACCTCACCCACCCCGGCGGCCATGTCCAGCTCCGCTTCGGCCGTGACGGCCTGTGGTATCCGTACGAGTCCGAGCCCGGCCACGACGACTGGTGGCCCCGCGGCACCCCCGACCCCGACCCGGTGGGCGCCCTGACCGGCCTGGGCGGCACCGGGGAGCCGTAGCGAGGCGCACCGTCTGTACGATGCACGCGCACCGTGCCGTGGGCAGCGCACGCCCCGGAGGGTCTTCCCGACGCCGCCACACCGTGGGGACGCTGCCACAAAGTGGGACGGGTTGCACGGGGTTCCGACCCAGGTGCGTGAGAAGCCGTGAGATGTGGGAGCGTGAGTCGGGTGAGTGAGAGTACGTCCAGCACCCTTCAATACCGCTTTGACGGGCCGGAAGACGCCCCGGTCCTGATCCTGGGGCCCTCCCTGGGCACCACCTGGCACATGTGGGACCGTCAGGTCCCCGAACTGGCCCAGCAGTGGCGGATCTTCCGGTACGACCTGCCCGGTCACGGCGGCGCCCCGGCCTACCCGGCCGGCTCCGTGTCCGATCTCGCCGAGCGGCTGCTCGCCACCCTCGACGGGCTCGGGGTGCAGCGCTTCGGCTACGCGGGCTGCGCCTTCGGCGGCGCGGTCGGCGTGGAACTGGCGCTGCGTCACCCGGAGCGGGTCGCCTCGCTCGGGCTGATCGCCGCCTCGCCGAGGTTCGGCACCGCGGACGAGTTCCGCCAGCGCGGCGTGATCGTCCGTACGAACGGGCTCGACCCCATCGCCCGCACCTCGCCCGACCGCTGGTTCACGGCCGGCTTCGCGGCGGCGCAGCCCGCGATCACCGAATGGGCCGTGCAGATGGTGCGCACCACCGACCCCGGCTGCTACATCGCGGCCTGCGAGGCGCTCGCCGCGTTCGACGTCCGCGCCGAACTCGGTCTGATCGGCGTCCCCACACTCGTCCTCGTCGGCTCCGACGACCAGGTGACCGGCCCCGCCGAGGCGCGCACCCTGGTCGCCGGCATCCCCGACGCCCGCCTGGCCGTCGTACCCGGTGCCTCCCATCTGGTCCCGGTGGAGCAGCCCGCGGCCGTCACCGACCTCCTGGTGCGGCACTTCTCCACGGCCTGGCAGCCCGCCTACGAGACCGCGACCGGGCAGACGGCCGTCCCGGGCATCCCCGTCCGCGCGGTGACGACCCAGACCCAGCTCCCGGTCTCGGCCCCGCCGCAGCCGGTGGCCATCGCCGAGATCGCGCCCGCCCCCGTCGAGGAGCCGCCGCAGGTCATGGGCCGTCCGGACCCGTACGACGCCGGGCTGAAGGTGCGCCGCGAGGTCCTCGGGGACGCGCACGTGGACCGGGCGCTGTCCCAGGCCGACGACTTCTCGGGGGACTTCCAGGAGTTCATCACCCGCTACGCCTGGGGCGAGATCTGGGACCGCCCCGGCCTCGACCGGCGTTCCCGCTCCTGTGTCACGCTCACCGCCCTGGTCGCCGGCGGTCACCTCGACGAACTCGCGTTCCACACCCGGGCCGCCCTGCGCAACGGCCTCACCCCCGACGAGATCAAGGAGGTGCTGCTGATGGCTGCGGTCTACTGCGGTGTACCGGCGGCCAACAGCGCCTTCCGGGTGGCCCAGCAGATCATCCGTGAGGAGACCACCCCGGTCGACTGAGCCGCGCCGCCCGCACCGGGAGAGGATGGACCCCATGACGAGCACGACGACCATGAAGCTGACGAAGAAGTCGCACTCCTGCGTCCGTCTGGAGAAGGACGGGCGCACACTCGTCCTCGACCCGGGCGGGTTCAGCGAGGCGGACGCGGCCGTCGGCGCCGAAGCGGTCCTGGTCACGCACGAGCACCCGGACCACTTCGACGAGGGGCGGCTGCGGGCGGCCCTGGACGCGAACCCGGCCGCCGAGATCTGGACCCTGCGCTCGGTCGCGGAGAGGATCTCGGCGGCCTTCCCCGGCCGCGTGCACACCGTCGGCCACGGCGACACCTTCACCGCGGCCGGCTTCGACGTCCAGGTCCACGGTGAACTGCACGCCGTCATCCACCCGGACATCCCGCGCATCACCAACGTCGGCTATCTGATCGACGGCGGCCGCGTCTTCCACCCCGGCGACGCCCTCACCGTCCCCGACCGGGCCGTCGAGACGCTGATGCTCCCGGTCATGGCCCCCTGGAGCAAGATCTCCGAGGTCATCGACTACGTCCGCGAGGTGAAGCCGCAGCGCGCCTACGACATCCACGACGCCCTGCTCACCGACCTCGCCCGCCCCATCTACGACAACCAGATCGGCGCCCTCGGCGGCGCGCCGCACCGGCGGCTGGCGTCCGGGGAGAGCACGGCACTGTGAGTGTCGGTGGTGCCCGGTAGGTTGTGAGGCATGCGCATCGCGACCTGGAACGTCAACTCGATCACCGCCCGCCTGCCGAGGCTGCTGGCCTGGCTGGAGAGCAGCGGCACGGACGTGCTGTGCCTCCAGGAGGCCAAGCTGGCCGAGGAGCAGTTCCCCTTCGACCAGCTGCGCGAGCTGGGCTACGAGGCGACGGTCAACGCCACCGGCCGGTGGAACGGCGTGGCGGTGATCTCCCGCGTCGGCATCGAGGACGTGGTCAAGGGCCTGCCCGGCGACCCCGGCTACGACGGCTCCGTGGAGCCCCGGGCGATCTCCGCGACCTGCGGCCCGGTCCGCGTCTGGTCGGTGTACGTGCCGAACGGCCGCGAGGTGGACCACCCGCACTACGCCTACAAGCTCCAGTGGTTCGAGGCTCTGAAGGCGGCCGTCGCGGGCGACGCGGCGGGCGGCCGCCCGTTCGCCGTCCTCGGCGACTACAACGTGGCGCCGACGGACGACGACGTCTTCGACGTGGCGGCCTTCGAGGGCCTCACCCATGTCACCCCGGCCGAGCGCGCCGCCCTGACCTCCCTGCGCGAGGCCGGTCTGTCCGACGTCGTCCCGCGGCCCCTGAAGTACGACCACCCGTTCACGTACTGGGACTACCGTCAGCTGGCCTTCCCCAAGAACCGCGGCATGCGCATCGACCTGGTCTACGGCAACGAACCGTTCGCGAAGGCCGTCAAGGACTCCTACGTCGACCGCGAGGAGCGCAAGGGCAAGGGCGCCTCCGACCACGCTCCGGTCGTCGTCGACCTCGACGTCTAGGCCGCACGGACGTCCGGCCCGCGCGGCAGCCGCAGGTCCACCGCACCGGCGAGCGCCGCGTACCCCGCGTCCCCGGGATGCAGATGGTCCCCGCTGCCGTCCGCGGCGAGCATCCGCGTGGGGGCGGCGGGGTCGCGCAGGGCGCGGTCGAAGTCGAGGACGCCGTGGAAGGCGCCGGTGGTCCGGAGCCATGCGTTCAGCTGGCCCGCTCGGCCTCCACGGCCGCCGTGCACCCCGCGGAGCCCCCGCAGGCCGCCAGCGAGGCGCCGATCTCCCGTAGCTCGTGTGCTCGCGCCTGGCCTGGCGGTCTCCCGTAGCCCGTGTGCTCGCGCCTGGCCTGGCGGTCTCCCGTAGCTCGTGTGCTCGCGCCTGGCCTGGCGGTCTCCCGTAGCTCGTGTGCTCGCGCCTGGCCTGGCGGTCTCCCGTAGCCCGTGCGCCCGCGCCTGGCCTGGCGGTCTCCCGTAGCCCGTGCGCCCGGCCCGGCGGTCTCCCGTAGCCCCGCGGCCACCTCGACGGCGGTCGTCCCGTCCCGCAGAGCGTTGATGCCCTCGAACACGACCAGCGTGCGGACCGAGGTCTGGGGGAGGACGTCCCGGTCCAGCCGGTGCGGGGCGCCGACCCAGCCGCCGACCAGCGCGATCCCGTCGCCCGGGTAGCGGTCGGCCGTCACCCGGTTCGACGCGATCCCCGCGTTGAGCACCCCGTAGCGCGGCACCACGTCCTGCCGGCGCAGCCGGGCCGCGAGGGCGTCCGGCCAGCGCCGGTTCGCCCCCACCGGTCGACCGGTCGCCGTCGGTGATCGAGTCCCCGAGCAGCACCACCGCACCGGGCTCGGCGGCCCGTGCGGGGGCGAGGAACAGCCCGGAGCCACGAGGGCCAGGGCGACCCCCCACGCGCCTCGGCACACGAACCGATCCCTCCCGCACACCCGTCAGCCGACAGCGCCTCGCGACGGTAGGCGGCGAGCGGGGCCCGGTCAACGCGCCATGCGGGCCCGGGCCGGGGATTCGACCGTACGTACGTGCCAGCGCGCCTGTGGTGCGTACGTCGGTGCGAATGACACGCTGGAGGCATGTACATCCCTTTCCTGGGCAACAAGCGCAAGAAGCACGGTGAAGCGGTCCTGGCCGCCGACCCCGAGGGGGTGGCGGAGCTCCTCTCCGAATGCGAGCTGCTGCGCTCCCAGGCGGCCCGGGCGGGGATCGGACTCGACGACACCGTCGCCTCGTTGGAGGCGCTCGACCAGATGGTGCCGCGCTGGCGCGACGACGAGGAGATCCTGCCCTGGCTCGGCAACGACGCCGGGCTCTACCTGGGCACGGTCATCGTGCGGACCGTGCCCGGCGCCGCCTGGGAGTTCCGGGCGGACGGGCAGCCCGTCGTGCGGCTGGCCTCGGGGCGGGAGTTCGACGTCGTGGACTCCGGGCACGAGTGGGCGGTCAGCGGGGTGCCCGAACTGTCCCAGCTGTACGGCGAGGTGGCCGAGGACTGAGCCCCCGCACCACCGGCATAAGCCCGACGTAAATACGGCTTATGTCCGCTGGGTGCGTGTCGTGTCCTGGGGCGGGACCGCGCTGGATAGTTTCCTCCAAGATTCTCAAGCACTGAAGGGGGCGACTAGGATGGGCCGTTCATCCCCCAGAACCGGGGTCGCGACCGCCGCGGCGGCAGAACCGGGGACGCTGCTGCCAGGTGGTGGGGGACTCTCCGCGGCAATCCGGCCGTAGGGGGCGGAAGTCACAGAGCCCTGCCCGGCCGGCGCCGGTCGCAGATCACTGCTCGCGCAGCGGGACCGACACGTACGACGGATCGGTCGCAGGCGAGGAGAAGGTCAGCCGCGCGCCGGACGGGTTGTGCTCGATGTAGAGCGGGTCGACCGTGTCGACCACCAGGGCCAGCCGATGCCCTGCCGGGACGTCGTAGGCCGTGGAGAACAGCTCCAGGTCGAGGCCGAACGGCTTTCCGGGCGTCGCCCCGTGGAAGGTGTACGGCGCGTGCGAGACCAGCTTGCCGAGGCCGAGCGGCCCCACGTCGTAGAGGTAGGCGACGAGGGTGCCGCTCTCCTCGGTCGGGGTGAGCGTGGTGTGCAACCGGGCGGTGCCGCGCACCTGTTGCGCCGAGGCGTACTTCGGCGACTGCCACACGGCGGCCCAGTACCGGGGGAGCAGGGGGATCGAGGCGACCGGGGGGACCCGCGCCACCTGGTCGAGGATGCTGGAGAGGAACACGATCCCGCCGTCGGCGCCCGAGTCGACGTTCGTGCGGATCGTGGTCGTGCCGGCCAGGGCGATCTTCTCGCGGGTCGCGCCCACCGACTTCCAGTCCGGGTAGCCCTCGTAGCCGTCCGTGGAGCGGGACGTGAGCTGCACCGGCTGCTCGCGGTCGATGCCGTTGTCCACGCCCTTGAGGTAGTGGTCCATCCAGCGCCGGGTGTCCGTCCACACGTCGTTGGGCAGGCCGAACAGGCCGGGGAGTTCGGCCGTCGCGTGGTCGCCGGGGCGCAGTTCCAGCCGCTTGGGTCCGGTCAGCCGCTCGTAGAGGGCGGCGGACTGGTTGGGCGGGAAGATGGTGTCGCCCCAGGCGCCGGCCATCAGGACGGCCGTGCCGTTCTTGTCGAGCCGGTCCAGGTAGCTCGCGGGGGAACGTTTCTTCCCCCAGGCGACGATCTCCTGCTCCTTCGTCAGGTCGGAGTCGTAGAAGGCGGAGAAGATCTCCCGCGACTCCGCGCTCTGCCGGCCGGTGACCGTGCCCACCGTGTCGAGCACGGCGGCCGCCTGGAGGTGCTGGGTGCGGCCGGAGTGGATCGAGTCGATCAGATCGCCCCAGCCGCTGAGTGAGGCGACGGCCCTGACGCGCGGGTCGTGCGCGGCGGCCAGCAGGCTGATGCCCGCACCGTAGGAGACGCCCGCCATGCCGATGTGCCCCGGGTCCGCCGGGGTGTTGGCGAGCGCCCAGTCGACGACCTTCGAGGCGTCGGCGACATCGCGCGGACCGGCCACGTCGATCTCGCCCCCGGACTGCCAGAACCCGCGCACGTTGTAGGCGAGCACGACATACCCGTCGTCGGCGAGCCGCTGCGCCTGGGCGAGGTACTGCACCTGCGGGAAGCCCCAGCTGGTGGGGAGCACGATCAGCGGGTATCGGCGGGTGTCGTCGGCGCCGGCCGGGGTGATCACGTTGGCCTTCAGGACCGTGCCGCCGTCCCCGGCGATGTCGACGTACCGGACCGGGCTCGTGGCGGCCTGCGCGGCTGGGGCGTGGGCCAGGACGCCGGCGGCGACCAGGGAGGCGGAGACGGCGCCGACGGCGGTCGTGCGCAGGGCCCTACGGTGCGGTCGTCGTCCCACGGGTCACTCCTCGGCATACGTCCGTGCAAAGTGACCCGACGGTAACCGGGTGGCCTTACCGGAAGTAACCCGTCAGTAAGTTACGTGGCGGTAACGATCGGTTCGGCGGGCAGCGGCGTCTGGGCCGCCCGGGTCACGTCCTCGACCAGCTCGACCACATCGGGGCCGTACGCCTGCGAGTTGACGACCTTCAGGAGCAGGACGAAGGAGTTGCCGCCGTGCTTGCGGGCCAGCCGCTCGTGGTGCCGGACGAGATACCGGGTGGCGGCCTGGTTGTTGATGGCGCGCTGCCCGCAGAACAGGAACACCGGCCGCGCCTCCCGCCGCCGACCCGCCGTCAGCCGGGCCAGCAGCACGTACTCGGTGACGCCCGCGTCCATCCGGTACAGCTCGGTGCCGATCCGGAACGCCAGGCGGTCCGGGCCCGGCTCCCGGTCGGTGTTGACCCGCACCCCGGGCAGCATCGCCTGGAGATGGGCGGCCATCCGCCGGTTGGACCCCGGGCCGCCCACACAGAACTCCGTCCGCTCCCCGAACCCCTGCCGGGCCGCGTCCTGGGTGACCACCTCGGCGCCCGCCCCGCAGTCCTTGATCAGCGCGGCGAGTTCCAGCAGCGCGAACACGTCGTGGCGGTGCACCGCGAGATCCGGGCCGCCCGCGTCGCGGTTGACGACGAGCAGGCACTCGGAGTGCTCCGGCAGCCCGAAGAACGCCTGCTTGCGCCGGAGTTTCCGGCGCCACAGGTAGGTCCGCGCCACCCAGCCGAGCGCGGCACTCAGGCCGGTCGCGATGACCCCCAGGGCGATGTTGCGCACGTCGTCGTTCATGGGCGCGCATGGTAGCGGGCGGACATGCCTTGGACGTACCCGTGTTCGAGGTGTGGCAGTCGTATGACAGTGCCCGGAAGGCGCCTGTCGAGGCCCCCCGAATCTGGCTACGCTGCGCGGACGGTTCCCGACTGGAGGTACGGATGCGTCGCTCTGTCGCGCGGAAACTGTCGGTCCTGGCGGTCTCGGCCGCCGTGGTCACGGTGGGGGCCGCAGCGCCGCCCGCCACCGGGAGAACGACCCCTGCGAAGGTTCCCGTCGCCGTCGGCTACGGCGGTGCCGTCGCCAGCGTCGACGCGGACGCCTCCGCCGCCGGTATCGAGGTGCTCAGGAAGGGCGGCAACGCCGTCGACGCGGCCGTCGCCACCGCCGCCGCCCTCGGCGTCACCGAGCCCTACTCCTCCGGCATCGGCGGAGGCGGCTACTTCGTCTACTACGACGCCAAGTCCCGTACGGTGCACACCATCGACGGCCGGGAGACCGCGCCGCTGACCGCCGACTCGGGCCTGTTCCTGGAGAACGGCGCGCCACTCGCCTTCGCCGACGCCGTCACCAGCGGGCTGAGCGTCGGCACCCCGGGCACCCCCGCCACCTGGGCGACCGCGCTGGACCGGTGGGGCAGCAGGAAGCTCGGTTCGGTCCTGAAGCCCGCCGAGCGCATCGCCCGCGGGGGGTTCACCGTCGACGACACCTTCCGCTCCCAGACCGCCGCCAACGAGACCCGCTTCCGCTACTTCCCGGACACCGCGAAGCTGTTCCTGCCCGGGGGGCAACTCCCCGTCGTCGGCTCCACGTTCAAGAACCCCGACCTCGCCCGGACCTACGCCGAACTCGGCCGCGAGGGCGTCTCCGCGATCTACAAGGGCGACCTCGGCGAGGACATCGTCGACACCGTCAACCACCCGCCCGTGGACCCGGCCTCGGGGTGGAAGGCACGCCCCGGCAAACTGACCGCGAACGACCTCGCCGCCTACCGCGCCAAGCTCCAGGCGCCCACCAGGACGACGTACCGCGGCCTCGGCGTCTACTCCATCGCCCCCTCCTCCTCCGGCGGCACCACCGTCGGCGAGGCCCTCAACATCCTGGAGAACACGGACCTTTCGAAGGCGAGCGAGGTCCAGTACCTGCACCACTACATCGAGGCCAGCCGGATCGCGTTCGCCGACCGGGGGCGCTGGGTCGGCGACCCCGCCTTCGAGGACGTGCCGACGAAGCAGCTGCTGTCGCAGCGGTACGCCGACTCGCGCGCCTGCCTCATCAAGGACGACGCGGTGCTCACCAGCCCCGTCGCACCCGGCGACCCGCGCCACCCGGCCGCCTGCGGCACCGGGGGCACGGCGGCGCCGACGACGTACGAGGGTGAGAACACCACCCATCTGACGGTGGCCGACAAGTGGGGGAACGTCGTCTCCTACACCCTCACCATCGAGCAGACCGGCGGCAGCGCGATCACCGTCCCCGGCCGGGGCTTCATCCTCAACAACGAGCTGACGGACTTCTCCTTCGCCCCCGCCAACCCGGCCGTGCACGACCCGAACCTGCCGGGCCCGGGCAAACGGCCGCGCTCGTCGATCTCGCCGACGATCGTCCTCGACCGGCACAACCGGCCCGTCGTGGCGCTCGGTTCGCCCGGCGGGGCCACCATCATCACCACCGTGCTGCAGACCCTCACCGAGTTCCTCGACCGGGGCCTGCCGCTCGTCGACGCGATCGCCGCGCCGCGCGTCAGCCAGCGCAACGCGGCCCAGACGGACATGGAACCCGCCCTCTACAACGACACCGGTGCGGACAGCCTCCGCTCGCAACTGGAGGCCATCGGGCACTCGTTCAGGCTGAACGCCGAGATCGGCGCGGCGACCGGGGTGCAGCGGCTGCCCGGCGGGAAGTGGCTGGCCGCCGCCGAGACCGTACGGCGCGGCGGCGGCTCGGCCCAGGTCGTGCGCCCCGCGTCATAGCTCCGGGGCGGGGACGGGCGGCTCGGTGCGGAACGCGAGCTGCCCGTCCTCGACCTCCACCCGCACCCGGTCTCCGTCCTTGACCCGGCCGTCGAGCAGCAGCCGCGAGAGCCGGTTGTCCACCTCGCGCTGGATCGTGCGGCGCAACGGCCGTGCCCCGTACTCGGGTTGGTAACCGCGCTCGGCCAGCCAGTCCACCGCCCCGGCCGCGAACTCCACACCGATGCCCTGCGCGTGCAGCAGCTGCCGGGTCTTCTCCAGCAACAGGTCGGTGATCTGACGCAGTTGGTCGCCGGTGAGCCGGTGGAAGACCACGATCTCGTCGATGCGGTTGAGGAACTCCGGCCGGAAGTGCTCCCGCAGCGGCCGCAGGATCTGCTCCCGCCGCGCCTCCTCGTCCGCCTCGGTGCCACCCGGTCCGAAGCCGATGCCGGCGCCGCGCCGGTCGATCGCCTCCGAGCCCAGGTTGCTCGTCATCACGATCACCGTGTTGGTGAAGTCGACGGTACGGCCCTGGGAGTCGGTCAGCCGTCCGTCGTCGAGGACCTGGAGCAGGATGTTGAAGACGTCCGGGTGCGCCTTCTCCACCTCGTCGAGCAGCAGCAGCGAGTACGGGTGCCGGCGCACCACCTCGGTGAGCTGCCCGGCCTCCTCGTGACCGACGTACCCGGGCGGGGCGCCCACCAGCCGGCTGACGGTGTGCCGCTCCTGGTACTCGCTCATGTCGAGCCGGACCATCCGCTCCTCGCTGCCGAACAGGACCTCCGCGAGCGCGCGGGCCAGCTCGGTCTTGCCGACCCCGGTCGGGCCGAGGAAGAGGAAGCTGCCGATCGGCCGGTCCGGGCTCGACAGCCCCGCGCGCGAGCGCAGCACCGCGTCCGAGACGACCCGTACGGCCTCCTCCTGGCCCACCACCCGCTCGTGCAGATGCTCCTCCAGCCCGAGCAGCCGGTCCTTCTCCTCCTGGGTGAGGCTCGCGACCGGGATGCCGGTCTGCCGGGACACCACCTCGGCGACGGCCTCCGCGGTGACCTCCAGGTCCAGACCCTCGTCGGCCGCCTCCTCGCCGGTCTCGTCCGCGATCCGCTGCTTCAGGTCGACGATACGGTCCCGCAGCTGGGTGGCCAGCTCGTACTGCTCGTCCGCCACCGCCTGGTCCTTGTCGCGGGCGAGCTGCTCGGCCTCGCGCTCCATGGCCCGTACGTCCGTGCCCTTCGTCCGGACGCCCAGACGCACCCGGGCCCCGGCCTGGTCGATCAGGTCGATCGCCTTGTCGGGCAGCCGGCGGTCGGTGAGATAGCGGTCCGACAGCTCCACGGCCGCCACCAGCGCCTCGTCGGTGTAGCGGACCTGGTGATGGGCCTCGTAGCGGTCACGCAGCCCGCGCAGGATCTCGATCGTGTCCGGCACGGTCGGCTCGGGCACCAGGATCGGCTGGAAGCGACGGGCGAGCGCCGCGTCCTTCTCGATCCGCCGGTACTCCTCCAGCGTCGTCGCGCCCACGATGTGCAGCTCGCCGCGCGCCAGCGCCGGCTTGAGGATGTTCCCGGCGTCCATCGAGCCGCCCTCGCCGCCGCCGCCCGCGCCGACCACCGTGTGCAGCTCGTCGATGAACACGATCAGCTGGTCGGAGTGGCCGCGGATCTCGCCCACGATGCTGTTCAGGCGCTCCTCGAAGTCGCCCCGGAAGCGGGTGCCCGCGACCACCCCGGTCAGGTCCAGGGCGACCACCCGGCGGCCGTCCAGCACGTCCGGCACGTCCCCGTCCGCGATGCGCTGCGCGAGCCCCTCCACCACGGCGGTCTTGCCGACGCCCGCGTCCCCGATCAGCACCGGGTTGTTCTTGCCGCGCCGGGACAGCACCTCGATGGTCTGCTCGATCTCGTCGTCCCGCCCGATCACCGGGTCGATCCGGCCCTGGCGGGCCAGCTCGGTGATGTCCCGGCCGTACTTGTCCAGGGTGGGGGTGCCGGTGGGGCGCTGCCGCTCGGGGTGCGCCTGCGCGGTCTCCGTGGCCTCCGGCGGCAGCCCGGCGGGGGCGAACCGGGCCGCGTTCAGGATGTGCCCGGCCGCCGAGTCCGGGTTCGCGGCGAGGGCGCTGAGCACATGCTCGGGGCCGATGTACCCCGCCCCGCGGGACCGGGCCAGGTCGTGCGCGTCCAGCAGGGCCCGCTTGGCGGCCGGGGTGAGGGACAGCGAGGTCGGCGGGGGCGTCTCGCCCGGCGGGTGCTGCACCGGCCCCGACCGCTTGTCGATCTCCGTCGCCAGCGAGTCGGGGTCCGCGCCGGCCCGGCTGAGCAGGCTCCGGGTCGGCTCCGCGGCGAGGGCCGCGCGCAGCAGGTGCTCGGTGTCCAGGTCACGGCTGCCGTGCTCGGCGGCGTACTGGGCCGCGCCCTGGACCAGCTCCCGGGCCGGCTGGCTCAGCAGCTGGCCGATGTTGATCTGGCGCGGGCCGGGGCGGGGGCCGCCGAAGAAGCGGGCCAGGAATTCACCGAAGGGGTCGCCCTCCGGGCCGATGTAGCCGCTGGTCATGGCGTTCCGTTCGATCGACGTGCGTGGCCGGGCGGACGGGTGCCCTGGCCGTGCCGGGCTACACCACGATTGCACGTTCCGAATGGCGCGGCATGTCCTGGCTGCCTGGTGCGGTAAGGCGTGTGCGGGGTGTGGGTGGTTGCTCGCGCCCACGCGGCGGCGCCGCGGATGTCAGGGCCCCGCGCCCCGTGAGGCCGGCTGCGGTCACCGCCTCTCTGTCAGGACCCTCGGGCCTTCCTCCGTGATGGCCACCGTGTGTTCCGTGTGGGCGGCTCTCGAGCCGTCGTTCGTGCGCAGGGTCCAGCCGTCGGGGGCCGCGTGCCAGTCGTCGCGGCCGCTCGCGATGAGCATGGGCTCGATGGCGATCGCCATGCCGGCGCGCAGGCGCAGGCCCCGGCCGGGGCGGCCCTCGTTGGGGACCCCGGGGTCCTCGTGCATGTGGCGGCCGATGCCGTGGCCGCCGAAGCCGTCGGGGACGCCGTAGCCGCCCGTGCGGCAGACCGTGCCGATCGCGTGGGCGATGTCGCCGATGCGGTTGCCGGGGACCGCCGCCGCGATGCCGGCCGCCAGGGCCCGCTCCGCCGTCTCGATCAGCCGGACGTCCGCCGGGCGCGCCCGGCCCACGGTGAAGCTGATCGCCGAGTCGCCGACCCAGCCGCCCAGCCGTGCCCCGCAGTCGATGGAGACGAGGTCGCCGTCGCGCAGCCGGTGGCCGGTGGGGATGCCGTGCACGATCGCGTCGTTCACGGAGGCGCAGATCACCGCCGGGAACGGGGTCGGCGCGAAGGACGGGCGGTAGCCGAGGAAGGGGGAGTCCGCGCCCGCCTCCCGCAGGACGCCGCGGGCCACCTCGTCCAGCTCCAGCAGGGAGACGCCCACGCCGGCCGCCTCGCGCACCGCCATCAGGGTCCGCGCGACGACCTGGCCGGCTTCGTACATGGCGTCGATCGACGCCCGGGTCTTGAGTTCCACCATGCCAATTACTATACCGGTATTAGAATGACGGCATGGTGCGTAACCCGTTGACCCCCGAAGAGCGCGAGCGCGGCGAGCGGCTCGGACGGTTGCTGCGTGAGGCGCGCGGCGGCCGGAGCATGGCCGAGATCGCGGCGAGCGCGGGTATCTCCGCCGAGACCCTCCGCAAGATCGAGACCGGACGGGCGCCGACCCCGGCGTTCTTCACGGTCGCCGCGCTGGCCGTCGCGCTGGGGCTGTCCATGGACGAGCTGGCCGGGCGGTGTGCGTTGGCCGGGGTGTGACACCGGCGCGAACTCGGCCGGGGCGAGGGCTCTTTCCGGCCAAGGTCGCGCCGGGCGCCCCCCCCCCGCGTCCGCTTTGAAAACTCGTCGTAGCCCGGCTGTAACACAGCTGGTGTTTTCTACGAACCGGAGTGTTCCGGTCGGGCGGGAGCTGTGCGATGGGTGTGGATCAACTCCCGGTCCGGGTGCGGGAGTTCGCGAACTACCTGAACGGGCTGCTGGCGCGCCTCGATCAGGGGGCCGGCTGGTGCGCGGTGTTCTGGCAGCGCGATCCCGACGGAATGCAGGCCTGTCTCGACGGGCGTGAGGTGCCGCCCTGGGACGTCGTGGAAGCCCTGCTCCAGGACCTCGCCGCCGCGTACGGCACCCCGGCCGCCGCCCAGGAGGCCGAGCGCGCACGATCCCTGCACGCCGCCGCGCTCACCGCGTACGACGCCCGGCCCGGCGGCCGTGAGGCACTCGGCGACCGGCTCGACGTGATGCTCCGCGAACAGCGCTACGCCGCCGAACGCCAGGCCGAGTTGGGGCGTCTGCTCGGCGCCGCGGCCACCCGGGAGGACGCCGAGGCCATCCGCCTCGACCTCGCCTGGGCCCACGACGACCACGAACGCGCCCTCGCGCGCTGCGCCGAACTCCGTCACCGGATGACCGAGTGGGAGCGCCGGGCGGGGGAGGGGCGGATCACCGACGCCCATCCGGTACGCCGGCCGCCGACCGTGTACGGGACCGCACCGGCCTACGGGAACGGGAGCGGGAGCGGGCGCGAGGCGCAGGGCGGCCCTGCGGTCTCCGGGAACAGGACCGCGGGCGGCCCCGCGGCGGGACCCGGCGGGCACGCGCGCGGAGCCGAGACGGTGTCGGTACCCGGCGGCCACCTGCGGGCCGAGACGGTGCCGGCGCCGGGGTCTTCGGGGTACGGCGCCGCCGGGCCGGCTGCCGGTTCCCCCTCCGCCCCCGCCCCGGCCTCCGCCTCCGTGTCCGACCCGGCCCCGCGGAGCGCGCCGGTCGTCCCCGGGCCGGAGCCCGAGAAGGGCCCCAAGCAGCGCAAGCGGCGGCGGGGCGGTGCGCGGTTCGCCGGGATGGCCGAGGAGGAGGACGCCGCCGTCGTCGTACCCCCGACCGCCGGGCCCGGGGCACCCGAGCCCGCTCCCGCCGCCCGGCGGACGCTGCGGGGCGCCCGGTTCGCCGGGGCGGCCGAGCGGGCGGAGCGGCGGGAGGAACCGCAGCGGGAGCCGCTGGACGCCGAGGCACGGCGGGAGACCGTGCGGGCGGTGGAACGGCTGGTGGGGCTGCGCGGGGAGGGCCGCAGCGGCGAGGCGCACGCGCTGCTCGTCGAGCTGGCGTACTGGCCGGCCGCCCGGATCCCGCTGCTCGCCGCCGAGCTCCAGCGCGCCGGGCTGAGCGCCGACTGGACCACCCTGCTCTGGGAGGCCGCCTCGCTGCCCGCCGACCGGCTGGTGGAGGCCGCGGACGCCCTGGTCGCGGTGGGGCGCACGGCCGACGGCGAGCAGATCCTGCGGCAGGGCGTCGCCCGCCCGGCCGAGGAGATCGGACAGGCCGTCCTCGGGCTGCACACCGACGGCCGCCGCCGTGAGGTTCGGGCCCTGCTCGACGCCTACGTCCGCGTCCGCACCCCGGAGGAGGCCGCCCGCAGCGCCGCCCCCGACCCCCAGGCCCTCGTCCCGCTGCTCCTGGAGGCCGCCCGGGGCGTCTCGGAACAACGCGGCTGGGACCTGGTCCACGCCCTGCGGGTGGCCGGCTTCACCGCCTGACGGGGAGCGCGCCGTACGCCGTACGCCTCCCGGCTCACCCACGTGAGTGTGAAACGCGATCGACTCCGCGGGTTAACGACGATGGTCTTGGCAAGCCCCTCCCGGAGGCTTACGTTCGTCCCTCTACGACCTTCGTCTACGGGCGTAGAGGCTCTGACGTCCCGTCGAAGGAGCAGCTCATGACCGACGTCGTACGTGCCGCACTGGTCCAGGCCACCTGGACCGGCGACACCGGGTCCATGGTGGCGAAACACGAGGAGCACGCCCGCGAGGCGGCCCGGCAGGGTGCCCGGGTGATCGGGTTCCAGGAGGTCTTCAACGCCCCCTACTTCTGCCAGGTGCAGGAGCCCGAGCACTACCGCTGGGCCGAGCCGGTGCCGGACGGGCCGACCGTGCGTCGTATGCAGGACCTCGCGCGCGAGACGGGCATGGTGATCGTCGTCCCCGTGTTCGAGGTCGAGCAGAGCGGTTTCTACTACAACACCGCCGCCGTGATCGACGCCGACGGCTCCTACCTCGGCAAGTACCGCAAGCACCACATCCCGCAGGTCAAGGGCTTCTGGGAGAAGTACTACTTCCGGCCGGGCAACCTCGGCTGGCCCGTCTTCGACACCGCCGTGGGCCGGATCGGCGTGTACATCTGCTACGACCGCCACTTCCCCGAGGGCTGGCGGCAGCTCGGCATCAACGGCGCCCAGCTCGTCTACAACCCCTCCGCCACCCACCGGGGCCTGTCCAGCCATCTGTGGCAGCTGGAGCAGCCCGCCGCGGCCGTCGCCAACGAGTACTTCGTCGCCGCGATCAACCGTGTGGGAGTGGAGGAGTACGGGGACAACGATTTCTACGGGACGTCGTACTTCGTCGACCCGCGAGGGCAGTTCGTGGGCGAGGTCGCGAGCGACAGGAGCGAGGAACTCGTCGTCCGCGACCTGGACTTCGACCTGATCGAACAGGTGCGGCAGCAGTGGGCCTTCTACCGCGACCGCCGCCCCGACGCCTACGAAGGGCTGGTACAGCCGTGAGCGACCTGTACGCGCGTCACCGGAGCGTCCTGCCGGACTGGCTGGCGCTCTACTACGAGGAACCCCTGGAGATCACCCACGGCGAGGGGCGGCACGTCTGGGGCGCCGACGGCACGAAGTACCTCGACTTCTTCGGCGGCATCCTGACGACCATGACCGCCCACGCCCTGCCCGAGGTGACCAAGGCGGTCAGCGAGCAGGCCGGCCGGATCGTCCACTCCTCCACGCTGTACCTCAACCGCCCGATGGTCGAACTCGCCGAGCGGATCGCCCAGCTCAGCGGCGTCCCGGACGCCCGCGTCTTCTTCACCACCTCCGGCACCGAGGCCAACGACACCGCCCTGCTGCTCGCCACGGCGTACCGGCGCAGCAACACGATCCTGGCGATGCGCAACAGCTACCACGGCCGCTCCTTCAGCGCCGTCGGCATCACCGGCAACCGCGGCTGGTCCCCGACCTCGCTGTCCCCGCTCCAGACGCTGTACGTGCACGGCGGGGTGCGCGGCCGCGGCCCGTTCGCCGCGATGGACGACGAGGCGTACATCGCGGCCTGTGTCGACGACCTCCAGGACCTCCTCGGCCACACCCGCCCGCCGGCCGCGCTGATCGCCGAGCCCATCCAGGGCGTCGGCGGCTTCACCTCGCCCCCCGACGGCCTGTACGCGGCCTTCCGGGACGTGCTGCACGAGCGGGGCATCCTGTGGATCGCCGACGAGGTCCAGACCGGCTGGGGCCGTACCGGCGACCACTTCTGGGGCTGGCAGGCGCACGGGCAGAGCGGCCCGCCCGACATCGTCACCTTCGCCAAGGGCATCGGCAACGGCTCCTCCATCGGCGGCGTGATCGCCCGCGCCGAGATCATGAACTGCCTGGACGCCAACAGCATCTCCACCTTCGGCGGCACCCAGCTCACCATGGCCGCCGGCCTCGCCAACCTCACCTACCTCCTGGAACACGACCTCCAGGGCAACGCCCGGCGCGTCGGCGGTCTGCTCATCGAGCGGCTGCGGTCCGTCGCCGCCCAGGACCCCGGCGTACGGGAGGTGCGCGGGCGCGGCCTGATGATCGGTGTCGAGCTGACGAAACCCGGCACCGACCGGGCCGACCCGGAGCGGGCGTCCGCCGTGCTGGAGGCGGCCCGCACGGGCGGCCTGCTGATCGGCAAGGGCGGCGGACACGACACCAGCGCCCTCAGGATCGCCCCGCCGCTGTCCCTGACCGTCGCGGAGGCCGAGGAGGGCGCCGCGATCCTCGAGAGCGCGCTGAGGAGCACGCAGTAGCAGCGGCGCCCGCCGCGCAGTCCCGGCACCGCGCCGGTCGAGCAAGGGAACACCGCCATGACCACCACCCTGGAGACCTGGGGCCCCGTCGAGCCCCTGGAACCCGCCCTGTCGGTCCGTCAGGTCCTGTCCCTGGAACGCGTCCTGGCCGGGGACCCCGAGGTGGTGGCCGGCGCGGACCGGCTCGACCGGCCGGTGCGCTGGGTGCACGTCGCCGAGGCCCCCGACGTCGGCGTGATGCTCAGCGGCGGCGAGATGGTCCTCACCACCGGGGTCCTGCTCGCCGGGGACGAGACCGCCCAGGCCGAGTACATCCGGTCCCTGCACCGCGCCGAGGCCGCCGCCGTGGTCCTCGGCCTGGGGCGCGCCTTCCCCGCCCCGCCCGACGCCATGCGGCGCGCCGCCGAGCGGTGCGGGCTGCCCCTGGTCGTCCTGCACCGGCCGTTCCCGTTCGCCGAGCTGACCGAGGAGGTCCAGTCCCGGCTGGTACGCCGCAAGTTCGCCGCCGTCAGCCTCTCGGAGGCCGTACGGACCGCCCTGACCGGGCTGATGACCGCCGGGGCGCCGCTGCAACGCCTGCTCGACGAGATCGCCCACCACACCGGCTGCCCCGTCGTGGTCACCAACCTCGCCCACCGGGTGCTGGCCACCGGCGGGGAGCGGTCGGCGGTCGACGACGTGCTGCGGGACTGGGAACGCATCGCCCGGCAGGCCGGCGGCAGCGAGGGCGACGGCTGGATCCGCGCCGAACTGGGCGGCCGCGGCGAACGCTGGGGCGAGATCATGCTCTGCGGCTACCGCGGCGACACCGCCGGCGGCCGCCTGCTCGCCGACCGGGCCGCCGAGGCCCTCGTCCTGCACCGCATGCTCGGCGGCGCCTCCGCCCACACCTGGGAGGAGCAGTCCGCACAGAGCCTGCTCACCGACCTCGCCTCCGGCGTCGTACCGGCACGGCAGCTGCTGCCCCGGGCCCGCGCGGCCGGACTGCCCGTCAACCGGCGCAGCTTCGTCCCCCTCGTCGTCCGCGACGGCGACCCCGCCCAGCTCGACCGCATGCTGCGGCTGCTGGGCCTGCCCGGGCTGGTCGCGGAACTCGCCGACGGGGCCACCGCCGTGCTGCTCAGCCTCGCCCGCGACCAGGACGCCGAGGCCCTCGCCGCGCACTTCGCGGCCCGGCTGCGCACCGAGTCCGGCGAGGCCCGCACCGTCGTCGCCTCGGCCGGACCGCGCACCCTCTGGGAGGAGGTCCCGGCCGGGCTGCGCGAGGCCCAGCACGTCGCCGACGCCGTCGCCGACTCCTCGGCCGCCCTCGACCTGCCGCCCGTCGTCCGCCTCAGGGACGTCCATCTGCGCGGCCTGATCCGGCTGCTGCGCGACGACCCGCACGTCCAGGCCTTCGCCGAGCGCGAGCTGGACGGACTGCTCTGCGCGGCCGGCGACGACCTCCTCGCCGTCCTGCGCACCTATCTCGCCACCGGCCGCAACAAGTCCCGCACCGCCCAGCTCCACCATGTCTCCCGGCCGGCCCTCTACCGCCGCCTGGAGGCGATACAGGCCCGGCTCGGGGTGGACCTGGACGACTTCGAACAGGCCGCCTCGGTGCATATCGCCCTGCTCGCGCACGACGCCCAGCAAGCCTGACCCACAGTCCCCAGGGGCCCCGGGCAACAGCCCCGAAACATGGAACGACCTGCGAAAACGGCGGTGAAACATGGGACTTGACGGACGTGACACGGTGGCACGCCCAGCTCCCCCAGACGTGACACCGTGCAACTCAAAGCGGGCTCGCCGGCTTTCTAAGGTCCTCTCACACCGAGTGACCGGAGGTCCCGATGAGCAGAGTGATCCGCGCCGCCGTGTTCCAGACGGCCTGGACCGGCGACAAGGAATCGATGATCCAGGTACACGAGCAGGCGGTCCGCGACGCGGCCGCGCAGGGTGCTCAGGTCCTGTGCTTCCAGGAGCTGTTCTACGGGCCGTACTTCTGCCAGGTGCAGGACCCGCAGTTCTACGAGTACGCCGAGCAGATCCCGGACGGCCCGATCGTCCAGCGCTTCCAGGCGCTCGCCCGGGAACTGGGCATCGTCCTGGTGCTCCCGATGTACGAGGAGGAGCAGCCGGGCGTCCTCTACAACACCGCCGCGGTGATCGACGCCGACGGCTCCTACCTCGGCAAGTACCGCAAGCACCACATCCCGCAGGTCAAGGGCTTCTGGGAGAAGTTCTACTTCCGCCCCGGGAACGCGGGCTGGCCCGTCTTCGACACCGCCGTGGGCAAGATCGGCGTGTACATCTGCTACGACCGCCACTTCCCCGAGGGCTGGCGGGCGCTCGGCCTCGCGGGCGCCGAGATCGTCTTCAACCCGTCGGCCACCTCCCGCGGTCTGTCCTCCTACCTCTGGCAGCTGGAGCAGCCGGCGGCGGCCGTCGCCAACGAGTACTTCGTCGGCGCGATCAACCGGGTCGGCACCGAGGAACTCGGCGACAACGACTTCTACGGGACCTCCTACTTCGTGGACCCGGAGGCCCAGTTCGTCGGCGAGGTCGCCAGCGACAAGGAGACCGAACTCGTCGTCCGCGACCTGGACATGGCCAAGCTCCGCGAGGTCCGCGACCGCTGGCAGTTCTACCGCGACCGCCGCCCGGAGGCGTACGGCCCGCTGACGGCCCCGTGACCGATGCAGCTCCCCGCGCCGGTGTCCTTTCAGGGGCGCGGGGAACTGCGCGACCAGCCCCCACCGTCCCGCATCCGACCGACTACCTCTCCGGAGCCGGAACATGAGCAGCCGTAAAATCATCCGCGGCGGTCTCGTCATCACCGCATCCGACGAGATCCACGCCGACGTCCTGATCGAGGACGGCCGCATCGCCGCCCTCGCCGCCTCCGGCACCCCGGCCGCCGAGGCCTGGACCGACGGGCAGGTCATCGACGCCACCGGGAAGTACGTCATCCCGGGCGGGGTCGACGCCCACACCCACATGGAGCTGCCGTTCGGCGGCACCTTCGCCTCCGACACCTTCGAGACCGGCACCCGGGCCGCCGCCTGGGGCGGTACGACCACGATCGTCGACTTCGCGGTGCAGAGCGTCGGCCACACCCTGCGCGACGGCCTGGACGCCTGGCACGCCAAGGCGGAGGGCAACTGCGCGATCGACTACGGCTTCCACATGATCGTCTCCGATGTGAACGAGGAGACGCTCAAGGAGATGGACCACCTGGTGGAGGAGGGCGTCACCTCCTTCAAGCAGTTCATGGCCTACCCGGGGGTCTTCTACAGCGACGACGGCCAGATCCTGCGCGCCATGCAGCGCTCGGCCGACAACGGCGGCCTGATCATGATGCACGCCGAGAACGGCATCGCGATCGACGTCCTGGTGGAGCAGGCGCTGGCGCGCGGGGAGACGGATCCGAGGTACCACGGCGAGGTCCGCAAGGCCCTGCTGGAGGCCGAGGCCACCCATCGGGCGATCAAGCTCGCGCAGGTCGCCGGCGCGCCCCTGTACGTGGTGCACGTCTCGGCGATGGAGGCCGTCGCCGAGCTGGCCCGGGCCCGCGACGAGGGGCTGAACGTCTTCGGCGAGACCTGCCCGCAGTATCTGTTCCTGTCGACGGACAACCTCGCCGAGCCGGACTTCGAGGGCGCGAAGTACGTGTGCAGCACCCCGCTGCGGCCCAGGGAGCACCAGGCCAAGCTGTGGCAGGGCCTGCGCACCAACGACCTCCAGGTGGTCTCCACGGACCACTGCCCGTTCTGCTTCGTGGGCCAGAAGGAGCTGGGGCGCGGGGACTTCTCCAAGATCCCCAACGGTCTGCCGGGCGTCGAGAACCGGATGGACCTGCTCCACCAGGCCGTCGTCGACGGGCACATCTCGCGCCGCCGCTGGATCGAGATCGCCTGTGCCACCCCGGCCCGGATGTTCGGCATGTACCCGAAGAAGGGCACCATCGCCCCCGGCGCCGACGCGGACGTCGTGATCTACGACCCGCACACCGAGCAGACCGTCTCCGCCGAGACCCACCACATGAACGTCGACTACTCGGCGTACGAGGGCAAGCGCCTCACCGGCCGGGTCGAGACGGTCCTGTCGCGGGGCGAACTCGTCATCACCGGGCGGGAGTACACCGGACGCGCGGGTCACGGCGTCTACACCCCGCGCTCCACCTGTCAATACCTCACCTAGGAAGGGTGCCCATGGACTTCGGACTCGTCCTGCAGACCGACCCGCCGGCCTCGAAGGTCGTCGAGCTGATGCAACGCGCGGAGGAGAACGGCTTCACCTACGGCTGGACCTTCGACTCCGCCGTGCTGTGGCAGGAACCGTTCGTGATCTACAGCCAGATCCTGGCCGGCACCAGCAGGTTGACCGTCGGGCCGATGGTGACCAACCCGGGCACCCGCACCTGGGAGGTCACCGCCTCCACCTTCGCCACCCTCAACGACATGTTCGGCAACCGCACGGTCTGCGGTATCGGCCGCGGCGACTCCGCGATGCGGGTGGCGGGCCGCGCCCCGAACACCCTCGCCCGGATCAGCGAGGCCATGAAGGTCATCCGCGCCCTCGGCTCGGGCCAGGAGGCGGACCTCGGCGGCACGGTGGTCAGGTTCCCCTGGATCAAGGAGGGCGCGGAGCTTCCCGTCTGGATGGCCGCGTACGGGCCGAAGGCGCTGAAGATGACCGGCGAGGAGGCCGACGGGTTCATCCTCCAGCTCTCCGACCTGTACCTCACCGAGTACATGGTGAAGGCGGTCAAGGACGCGGCCGTCGCCGCCGGGCGCGACCCCGACGACGTCAAGATCTGCGTGGCCGCCCCCGCCTACGTCACCGACGACGACTCGCCCGAGGCGCTCGCCCACGCCCGCGACCAGTGCCGCTGGTTCGGCGGCATGGTCGGCAACCACGTCGCCGACCTGGTGTCCAAGTACGGTGCGCACTCCTCCCGGGTCCCCGAGGAACTCACCGACTACATCAAGGCCCGCGAGGGGTACGACTACTCCCACCACGGCCGCAGCGACAACCCCGACACCGCGTTCGTGCCCGACGAGATCGTCGACCGGTTCTGTGTCATCGGACCCGTCGAGAAGCACATCGAGAAGCTGAACGCCCTGCGCGAACTGGGCGTCGACCAGTTCGCCGTCTACGACATGCACGACGCGCGCGAGAAGGTCATCGACGCGTACGGCAGCACGGTCATCCCCGCCGTCAACGGCTGACCCCGCAACCGAGCACCTCCCCATCCCCCCACTCCAGTTCTCCCCTCCTCCACCGTCCTGGAGGAGGGGGCCGGAGACCCGCACGGCCTTTCCGGATCCGCCCCTCGTTTGATTGGCCTGCCCATGACCGACACCGCTCCCACGGCCATACCCGTGTCCGATCAAGTCACCCTCCCCGACGGGCGCGTGGAGTTCGCCCCGGGTGCCCCGCCGCCCAGCGGCCCCTACGCCAACGAGGACCTGCTGCCGGTTCCCGTCGAGAAGCGCACCTGGACCACGTACAACTTCTCCGCGCTGTGGGTCGGCATGGCCCACAACACGGCGTCGTGGACGCTCGCCTCCGGTCTGATCGCCGTCGGCATGGACTGGAAGCAGGCGGTGTTCACCATCGCCCTGGCCAATGTGATCGTGCTGGTCCCGATGCTGCTCACCGGGCACGCCGGACCGAAGTACGGCATCCCCTTCCCGGTCTTCGCGCGCGCCTCCTTCGGTATCCGCGGCGCCAACCTCCCCGCCGTCGTCCGGGCGTTGGTGGCCTGCGGCTGGTTCGGGATCCAGACCTGGATCGGCGGCGAGGCGATCTACTTCCTCGCCGGGAAGCTGATCGGCAACGGCTGGAGCGACGCCGGGACGATCGGCGGCCACCCCTGGACCATGTGGCTGTCGTTCGCGATCTTCTGGGCGATCCAGGTCGCCATCATCTACCGGGGCATGGAGACCATCCGCCGCTTCGAGAACTGGGCGGCGCCCTTCGTCATCGTCGGCGCGCTGGTCATGCTGATCTGGATGAGCAACAAGGCGGGCGGCTTCGGCCCGCTGCTCGACCAGCCGTCCAAGCTCGGCTGGGGCGGCGACTTCTGGAAGCTGTTCTGGCCGTCCCTCATGGGCATGATCGGCTTCTGGTCCACGCTGTCGCTGAACATCCCGGACTTCACCCGCTACGGCAAGTCCCAGAAGGCGCAGACCTGGGGCCAGGCGCTCGGTCTGCCCACGACCATGACGCTGTTCGCGCTGCTGTCGGTGCTGGTCACCTCCGGCTCGCAGGCCGTCTACGGCGAGACGATCTGGGACCCGGTCCAGCTCGCCGCCAAGACCGACAACGTCTTCGGGCTGCTGTTCGCGCTGGTGACCGTGCTGGTGGCGACCCTGTCGGTGAACATCGCGGCCAACCTGGTCTCGCCCGCGTTCGACTTCTCCAACGTGGCGCCGCGCAGGATCAGCTTCCGTACCGGCGCCCTCGCCACCTGTGTCATCGGGGTGCTGATCTTCCCCTGGAAGCTGTACTCCGACCCGCAGGGCTACATCTTCACCTGGCTCGGTCTGGTCGGCGGTCTGCTCGGCACGGTCGCCGGCATCCTCATCGCCGACTACTGGATCCTGCGCCGCGGCAGGCTCGACCTGAGCGACCTGTACCGGGCGGGCGGCCGCTACTGGTACGACGGCGGCTGGAACTGGCCCGCCGTGGTGGCCTTCCTGACGGGCGGCGTCCTCGCGATCGGCGGCGCCAGCTTCGAGCCGATCATCGACGGCCGGCCCATCGCGGCCCTCGAGCCCCTCGCCGACTACGGCTGGGCGGTCGGCCTCGGCACCTCGACCCTGGTGTACCTGGTCCTGATGACCGTCACCGGACGACGGGAGCGGAGCGCGGCCTGACCTGCGGCGCACGGCAACACGGAAACACGGCCACACGGCGACGGCCGGAGGATCCCGTCCGGGACTCCTCCGGCCGTCGCCGGGGCACGGGTCGCTCAGCCGGCGCTCTTCAGGAGCGCCGCCACGGCCTCCTTCGCCGCCTTGATCGCCCCCGTGTTGATCACGTCCGTGCCGGGGGCCTTCTTCGACTCGAAGTCACTGCCGTTGTAGGTGACGACGACCAGCGCGTTGGAGACCCGGGCGATGACGGTGCCCTCCCGGGTCTGCTGCTTGTCCTCCGTGGTCAGGTTCACCACCGAGTACCCGGCGTCGCCGAGGCCCGGCACATCGCCGCCGCCGCTCTTCTCCTTCAGCCGGTCCGCGTACGACGACCGCGCCGCGTCGTCCGAGTCCGTGATCTCGAAGGAGATGTCGAGCCAGCGGTAGTCGAACCCCTTGAGCGCGTTCCAGGAGCAGGTGCGGCGCAGCCTGGTGTCCGTGGAGGGGATCTCCTTGCCGGCCGTCTTGGCGCCCGGCACCAGCGAGGTGATCGTCTTGGCGGCCACGCTCGTGCACGGCGCGAGCGCGGCGTCGTACGTCTTGGACGCGGCGGTGTCGGACGAGCCGCCGTCGGCGGACTTCTTCTCGGACTGGGTCTGCTGGGTGTCCTTGGCCGCGGAGTCCTGGGCGTCGGCGTCCGGACCGGACGTCATCGCCCAGCCCGCGCAGGCCAGCACGACCACCGGGGTCAGACGGGCGGTGAGGGCGAGCGGCAGTGGGAGAGAACGCACGGCGCACTTTCGTGGGGGACGGTGCGGACAGCAGTCCGCAGTGCGGACAAGGACGCCAGTGTCACACGACTCCCTGTGGGGCGGAAGGGAAAACTCGCAGCGTGCGCGCGCGGTGACGAAGGGGCACGAGAAGACGCGCCCCTCCTGACATATCGTCGGATTTTTCGGGTGTGCGGGGATAAATTGGCACCACGACCAGTCACCTACGGAGAGCCATGCCCGAATCCGCCGCCCCCGAGGCCCGCGCCCTCACCCTGCTGGGCCGCCCCAAGCTGTGGCTGCTGCCCACGGTCCTGACCGGACTGCTCGCCCTGCTCCTGTCCCTCCTCTACATGGGCGGCATCGTCAACCCCAACGGCGACCTGCGCGACCTGCCCGTCGCCCTGGTCAACAGCGACACGGGCGCGCCGCCCGCCGGGCAGCGGCAGAACCTGGGCACCCAGGTCGCCGCCGCCGTCGCCGCCGACACCGCGGGCGGCTCGGTCGACTGGCGCCTCCTCAGCCGCGCCGAGGCGCAGGACGAACTGGACTCCGGGAAGGTGTACGGCGCGCTCGTCATCCCCGCGGACTTCACCGACTCCCTCACCGCGCTCACCACCACCCACGCCACCGTGCGGCCCACGCTCACCACCCTCACCAACCCCGGCAAGGGCAGCCTCGGCTCCTCCCTGGCGAGCCAGATCACCACCAAGGCCGCCCACCAGGTCTCCCTGACCATCGGCAAGCGGCTCACCGCCGCCGCCCCCGCCGCCGACTCCACGACCGCGCTGCTGCTCGCCGACCCCGTGAACGTCGTCACCCGGGTCGGGCACCCCATCGGCACCCACAGCGGTCTCGGCCTGACCGCCTTCTACTACACCCTGCTGCTCGTCCTCGCCGGCTTCATGGGCGGCAACGTCATCAGCAACGGCGTGGACACCGCCCTCGGTTACGCCGACAACGAGATCGGCCCCTGGCACACCCGCCGCCCCACCGTGCCGATCGACCGCACCCAGACCCTGCTGCTGAAGATGGCGATGACCGCCGGCATCACCCTCGTCAGCGTCTCCCTGGTGATGCTCGCCTGCGTGGCCGTCCTGGACATGGACGCCTCACACCTGCCGCTGCTGTGGATCTACTCCTACTGCGCGACCCTCGCGGTCGGCCTCGGCGTCCAGGCCATCAACGCGGCCTTCGGCGGCATCGGCCAGCTGGTGTCCATGTTCGTCTTCATCGTCCTCGGCCTGCCGTCCTCCGGTGCCACCGTCCCCCTCCAGGCGGTGCCCGACTTCTACCGCTTCCTTTCGCACTTCGAGCCCATGCGGCAGCTCAGCGACGGGGTCCGCGCCATCCTCTTCTTCGACGCGCGCGGCGACGCCGGACTGACCCGCTCCTGGATCATGATCGCGATCGGTACGGCCCTCGCCCTCGTCTTCGGCTTCGCGATGACCCGCTACTACGACCGCAAGGGCCACAAACGCCTCACCCCGCAGCCCGCTTGACGCACTCCCCGGCTGGACAGCCTGGAGAGATGAGCTTCACCACGCGGCCCACCCTCCAGGGCACCTTCGGCATGGTGTCGTCCACGCACTGGCTGGCCTCGCAGTCCGCGATGGCCGTCCTCGAGGACGGCGGCAACGCCTTCGACGCCGCCGTCGCCGGGGCGTTCGTCCTGCACGTCGTCGAACCGCACCTCAACGGCCCCGCCGGCGAGGTCCCGATCCTGCTCGCCCCGGCCGGCGGCGAGGTGCGGGTGCTGTGCGGGCAGGGCGTGGCACCGGCGGGCGCGACGGTCGCCCACCACCGGGGCCTCGGCCTGGACCTCGTCCCCGGCACCGGCCCGCTGGCCGCCGCCGTGCCCGGCGCGTTCGACGCCTGGATGGTCCTGCTGCGCGACCACGGCACCAAGGACCTCGCCGATGTCCTGAAGTACGCCGTCGGGTACGCCGAGCACGGGCACGCGCCCGTGGAGAACCTCGGCGCCGCCGTCGAGACGGTACGGGAACTGTTCGAGACGGAGTGGACCTCGTCGGCGGAGGTGTACCTGACCGGCGGCCGGGCGCCCCGGCCCGGCGCGCTCTTGCGCAACCCCGCCCTCGCCGCCACCTGGCAGCGGCTCCTCGCCGGGACCGCCGGGGCCGGGGGCCGCGAGGCGCGCATCGAGGCCGCGCGGGAGGTGTGGCGCACCGGCTTCATCGCCGAAGCGCTCGTCCGCCAGGCCGCCCGGCCCACCCTGGACACCAGCGGCGCCCACCACACCGGCACCCTCACCGCAGCCGACCTCGCCGGCTGGTCCGCGACCTACGAGACACCGGCGACGTACGACTGGAACGGCTGGACCCTGTGCAAGGCCGGCCCCTGGAGCCAGGGCCCGGTCTTCCTCCAGCAGCTCGCCCTGCTCCCGCCCGAACTGCCCGCGTACGGCTCCGCGGAGTACGTCCATCTGCTGGTCGAGGGCTGCAAGCTCGCCATGGCCGACCGCGAGGCCTGGTACGGCGACGCGGCCGAGGTCCCGCTGACCGACCTGCTCTCGGACGGCTACAACGCGGGGCGCCGCGCACTCGTCGGGGACAAGGCGTCCTACGAGCTGCGGCCGGGCAGCCCGGGCGGACGCGTCGCGCGGCTGAGCACGCACGCGTACACCGTCGTGGGCGACCGACCCGGCCATGACACGCCGGGGGCGGGGGAGCCGACGGTCGGGGCGGACGGGCTCACCCGGGGCGACACCTGCCACCTCGACGTCGTCGACCGCTGGGGCAACATGGTCGCGGCCACGCCCAGCGGCGGCTGGCTCCAGTCCAACCCGGTCGTCCCGGAGCTGGGCTTCCCGCTCGGCACACGGTTGCAGATGACCTGGCTGGAGGAGGGCCTGCCGAACTCCCTCACCCCCGGCCGCCGCCCCCGCACCACCCTCACCCCCTCCCTGGCCCTGCGCGACGGGGTGCCGGTGCTGGCCTTCGGCACCCCCGGCGGCGATCAGCAGGACCAGTGGCAGCTGCACTTCTTCCTCGCCGTCGCCCACCACGCGCGCGTGCGCGGCGGCCTCGACCTCCAGGGCGCGATCGACGCCCCGAACTGGCACAACGACTCCTTCCCGGGCTCCTTCTACCCGCGCGGCATGCGGCCCGGCAGTGTCACCGTCGAGTCGCGGACGCCGGCCGAGGTGGTGGAGGGGCTGCGGCGGCGCGGCCATGACGTGACCGTCGGCGCGCCCTGGTCCGAGGGCCGGCTGTGCGCCGTCGCCCGTGACCCGGCGACCGGGATCCTGTCGGCGGCGGCGAACCCGCGGGGGATGCAGGGGTACGCGGTGGGCCGCTGACGCCGGAGATGCTCCGGTGCGGGCCGCACCGGTTCTTCATCCCGATTCCGCCCGGAGTGCACCGGCGGGGTGGGGATTGTCAGTGGGGCGTGCTCTCATGGGAGGCATGATCGAAGACAAGGAACCCAGCGACGGCATGAACGGCATCGACGAGTTCCTCGCCCGTCACTCGGCCGACGTGGAGGAAGCGGTCCGCAAGGCCGCCGCGGCCGAGATCATGCCCCGCTTCCGGCAGCTCGCCGACCACGAGGTCGACCAGAAGAGCGGCCCCCACGACCTGGTGACCGACGCCGACCGGGGCGCCGAGCTGTTCCTCACCGGTGCCCTCGGCGCCCTGCTGCCCGGCTCGGTCGTCGTCGGTGAGGAGGCGGTCCACGCCGACCCGGCGTCGTACGGGGCCATACAGGGCGACGCGCCGGTGTGGATCGTCGACCCGGTCGACGGCACCCGCCAGTTCGTGCGCGGCGAGGAGGGCTTCTGCACCCTGGTCGCCCTCGCCCACCGCGGCGTCCTCCTCGCCTCCTGGACCTACGCCCCGGCCCGCGACCAGCTCGCCACCGCGGTGCGCGGCGGCGGCGCCTTCCTCGACGGCGAGCGGCTGTTCGCCGGACGGCCCGCCCCCGGCCGCGACCTGGTGGTGGCCACCTCCCACCCGGACTACACCACCGACGACCAGAAGCGCGCCCTGCTCGCCCTGCGCACGGACGGCGTGGCACCCCGCCCCTGCGGATCGGCCGGCCTGGAGTATCTCGCCCTGGCCCGGGGCGAGTTGGACGCGACCGCCTTCTCCTGGGAGGCGGCCTGGGACCACGCGGCCGGACTGCTGCTGGTCGAGGAGGCGGGCGGCGCCCACCTGACCCTCAGCGGCATGCCGTTCCGTATCACCGGGGGCAACTCCCTGCCCTTCACCGCCGCCCGCGACGCGGCCACGGCCCGCCGTGTGGCGGACCTGCTGGCGAGCGGACCGGCCACGACGGGCTGACCGCGGCGCCGGGGGCCCCGCGCATCGGGCTCGCGGCCGGCGGCGGGTGCCCTTCGGCGGGCTGTCGTACCCCCGGCATATCCTGATCCCGGAGGCCGCCGGGCTGCGGAGGCCGCCCGCTGACGAAGGGGTCGAAGTGCCGTCGATGCTCGATGCGGTCGTGGTGGGGGCGGGGCCCAACGGGCTCACCGCCGCAGTGGAGCTGGCCAGACGCGGCTTCTCCGTGGCGCTGTTCGAGGCGCGCGACACCGTGGGCGGGGGATGCCGCACCGAGGAACTCACCCTCCCCGGCTTCCGCCACGACCCCTGTGCCGCCGCCCACCCCCTCGGCATCAACTCACCGGCGTTCCGCGCCCTGCCCCTCCAGCGCTACGGCCTTCAGTGGCTGCACGCCGAACTGCCCATGGCGCACCCGTTCCCCGACGGCACCGCCGCCGTGCTGTCCCGCTCGGTCGCCGAGACCGCCGCCTCCTTCGGTCCGCGCGACGCGGGCACCTACCGCCGGCTCGTCGAGCCGTTCCTGCCCCACTGGGACACCCTCGTCCGCGACTTCATGTCGCTCCCGCTCACCGCGCTCCCGCGCGACCCGGTCACCCTGGCCCGGTTCGGCCTGGCCGGCCTGCCCCCCTCCACCTGGCTGATGCGCCGCTTCCGCGACGAACCGGCCAGGACCCTCTTCGCCGGACTCGTCGCCCATGTCATGGCCCCGCTCGGCGGCCTCGCCACCGGCGCCGTCGGCCTGGTCTTCGCCCTCGCCGCGCACGCCCGCGGCTGGCCGGTGGCCCGCGGCGGCTCCCAGGCGATCTCCGACGCCCTCGCCGCCTACCTCGAGGACCTCGGCGGCAGCGTCCACACCGACTACGAGGTCAAGCGCCTCGACGACCTGCCCCCGGCCCGCGCCTACGTCTTCGACACCACCCCCACCGCCCTCGCCCGTATCGCCGGCTTCGGCAGCCACTACGCACGCTTCCGCTACGGCGCCGCCGCCTTCAAGATCGACTACGCGCTCGACGGACCGGTCCCCTGGACCGCGCCCGAGGCACGGCTGGCCGGGACCGTGCAGATCGGCGCCGACAGCACCGAGATCCGCACCGCCCTGCGCGCCGCGTCCCAGGAGGGCCGGGCACCCGAGCGCCCCTTCCTGATCACGGTCCAGCCCGGCGTCGCCGACCCCACCCGCGCCCCGGCCGGCAAGCAGGTGTTCTGGGCCTACGGGCATGTGCCCAACGGCTGGACCGGCGACCTCACCGACGCCGTCGAACGCCAGCTGGAGCGGTTCGCCCCGGGATTCCGCGACCGCGTCCTCGCCCGCGCGATCGCCGGCCCGGCCGAACTCGCCGCCCGCAACGCCAACTACGTCGGCGGCGACATCGCCTCCGGCGCCGCCACCGGCCTCCAGCTCCTGCTGCGCCCCAAGCTCTCCCTGCGCCCGTACGCCACCCCGCACCCGGCCGTGTTCCTCTGTTCCTCGTCCACCCCGCCGGGCCCCGGCGTCCACGGCATGTCGGGCCACAACGCGGCGAAGGCCGTGTGGCGCAGGCTGCGCGCCCAGCCCTGACACCCGGGTGAAAAGGGCGGGCCGACCGGGGGGCCGGTTGATATACACAGCCATGACCCTCATCACGCTCGTCCAGGGCGACATCACCGGCCAGTCCGTGGACGCCCTCGTCAACGCGGCCAACTCCTCGCTCCTCGGCGGCGGCGGTGTCGACGGCGCCATCCACCGCCGGGGCGGCCCCGAGATCCTCGCCGAATGCCGGCGTCTGCGCGCCTCGCGGTACGGCAGGGGCCTGCCCACCGGCCAGGCGGTCGCCACCACGGCCGGCGAGCTGGACGCCCGCTGGGTCATCCACACCGTGGGCCCGGTCTGGCGGACGGGCGGCGGCGATGCCGCGCTTCTCGCCTCCTGCTACCGGGAGTCTCTGCGGGTGGCCGACGAGTTGGGCGCGCGGACGGTCGCCTTCCCGGCGATCTCGACCGGTGTGTACCGGTGGCCGATGGAGGACGCGGCTCGTGTTGCGGTGCAGACCGTGCGGAGCACACCGACAGCGGTCGAAGAGGTGCGGTTCGTCCTCTTCGACGACCGGGCGTACGACGCTTTCGTCCGGCAACTCGGCTGAGGGAACCACGGTGGGGCGAACCGGTCGGAGCTGACCGGCGGCGTGCAGGCACAGCGCCACGAGGCCGTCGAACTCCTCCTCACCGCCGCCCCCGGCGTCCGCGTCATCCTCGCCGCTCACCACCTCTTCATCCACCGCAACCCGCTGCCGCGACGCCTCGACCGCGCGCAACGGCTGCTGCCCCGCCCCCTCGCGGAGAACAGCGTCCACGTCGCCGTGGCCCTGGAGATCACACGGTGGCGGGCGTCGGCTTCGGTGCCCTTCTCGCACCACGGTTCCCCTCGCGGTGGAGACGGCGCGCGCCACACCGGGTGAGATGACACGCCGCCGGGAGGCCCAAGACACGGCTTCCGAAGAATTCGTGCATATCTTATGAAATATGACGAAATGCCATGTTCTCTACCTGGCGTGCACCGCCGCGATCGTCGGGACGGGGCTCGGTGCCGCCCCGGCGGCCGCCGGGCACCCCCACCACGTGACCCATGTGGTCCGGCAGGGACAATCCATCCAGAAGGCGGTGGACGCCGCCGCCCCCGGTGACACCGTGTACGTGACCGCCGGGACCTACCGCGAGAGCGTCACCGTCGCCACCGACGGGGTGACCCTGGCCGGCGGCCCCCGCGCCGTGCTGCGACCGGCCCCGGTCAAGAAGAAGGCCGTCGGCACCTGTGCCGCCGACGGCAACGGCATCTGTGTGACCGGCACCAAGGACCACAAGGTCAAGAACGTCACCGTCGCCGGACTGACCGTCACCGGCTTCACCAGGAACGGCGTGTACGCCACGGCCACCGACAAGCTGACCGTACGTCAGGTCACGGCCGAGAAGAACGGCGTCTGGGGCATCGCCACCGAGGCCTCCGAGCGCACGGTGCTGCGCGGCAACACCGCCCGCGACAACGGCGACGCCGGACTGTTCCTCGCCAACACCGTCAAGGAGGAGCAGGGTGCCACGGACACCCGGGGCACACAGGTTCTGGGCAACCGGCTGGAGGGCAACCGGATCGGTGTCACCGTCCGCCGGCTGCGCGACCTCACCGTCGCCCGCAACCAGATGACCGGCAACTGCGCGGCCGTCTTCGTCGTCGGCGACGAGAACAAGCCGAAGGCCGGCCGCGTCACCGTCCGCGACAACCGCATCGTCGCCAACAACAAGTCCTGCCCGAAGACCGCCCGGCTCGACGCCCTCCAGGGCACCGGCATCGTCCTGACCGGCGCCGAGGACAGTGTGATCACCCGCAACGTGATCCGCGACAACGCCGGCACCTCCTCGCTGTCCGGCGGCATCGTCCTGCTGAAGAGCTTCGTGGGCACCACCAGCGACCGGAACCGGATCAGTGACAACACACTGTCCGGCAACTCCCCGGCCGACCTCGTCGTCACCGACACCGAGGGCAAGGGCAACACCTTCGAGCGCAACTCCTGCAAGGCCTCCAAGCCCGCGGGTCTGTGCTGACGGGACACCCCGAGAGCACGAACAGGTCCATCAAGAAGAGGAAGGAAGGCGGCACATGACGACTGCTCAAAGCGCACCGCCCCCACCCATGCGGCTGCGGGAGCTCGTGTTCGGGGCGGCATGTGCCGCCGCCCTGCGTGCCTCGGCCCGGCTCGGCGTCGCCGACGCCCTCGGCGAGGCCCCCATGACCGTGGAGGACCTCGCCGCCGCGGTGAAGACCGAGCCGAAGCCGCTGCGCCGGCTGCTGCGCGCCCTGTCCTGCTACGGAGTCTTCGCCGAGTGCCCCGACGGCATGTTCACCCACACCGACATGTCCCGGCTGCTGCGCGAGGACGACCCGCACAGCCTGCGCAACATCGCCCTGTGGTGCACCGAACCCTGGACCTGGGACGCCTGGCCCAAGCTGGACGAGGCGGTGCGCACCGGCCACAACGTCGTGGAGGACCTCTACGGCAAGGAGTTCTTCACCTACCTCAACGAGGACGCCCCCGAGTCGGCCGAGGTCTTCAACCGGGCCATGACCACCTCCAGCGAGCAGTCGGCACGGGAGGTCGCCGCCCTGCTCGACCTGTCCGGCGCCGCCTCGGTCGCCGACATCGGCGGCGGCCAGGGCCATGTGGTGGCCAGCCTGCTCGACAAGTACCCGGCGATGCGGGGCACCCTGCTCGACCTGCCCCGGGTGGTCGACAACGCCGTACCCCGGCTGCGCGAGGGCGGCGACCTCGCGGACCGCGCCCGGATCGTCCCCGGTGACGTCCGCAAGGCCGTCCCCGTCAAGGCCGACGTCTACGTCATCAAGAACATCCTGGAGTGGGACGACGACTCCACCGCCAGGACCCTCGCCAACGTCATCGGGGCGGGCGGCCCCGGCACCCGGGTCGTCGTCATCGAGAACCTCGTCGACGACACCCCCTCCATGCGGTTCAGCACCGCCATGGACCTGCTGCTGCTCCTCAACGTCGGCGGGGCGAAGCACACCACCGAGAGCATGGTGAGCCGGCTCACCGAGGCGGGCCTGGTCATCGACGACATCCGGCCCGTCAACCCCTATCTGCACGCCTTCGACTGCCACGTACCGGACTGACGTCCCCGAACCACCGGTCGCCGGGTCCGCAGCGTCGCGGACCCGGCGACCGGTGACACCGGCGCGGACTCAGCCGGCCGGTTCGCGCTCCCAGAGGTAGAAGCGCTGCGCCATGGCGTCCTTCGGGGAACGCCAGGTCTCGGGGTCGTACGCGCTGACGTACGCCGTCAGCCGCTCGCTGACGTCCCGGAACTCGGGATGGTTCGTCACCTTGGCGATGGCCGGGCCGGGGTCGCGCTCCGACTCGATCAGATGCAGGTACACGTCGCCGAACTGGAAGAGGCTGCGCCGGACGACCCCGACGAGACGCGGCAGCTCTCCCCGGTCCGACTCCTCGAACACCTGGGCGATGCCGGGGGCGGAGCCCGGGGCCATACGGGCGACGATCAGGGCTTGGTGCATGGGGGAGTGTCCTCCGTCCGGCTCAGTCGGTCAGGCCCGGAGTGGTGCCGCGCTCCGCGGCGGCCTTCTCGATGCGGTCCCGGATCAGGGCCAGCTGGACCTTGGAGTTCCGGTTGATGTTGTCGGTCATCCACGCGTCGTCGACCGGCGCGTCCGGCTTCATCGCGAAGTCCTGCGTCCAGATCATCCGCACCCCGGCCGGCACCTCCTCGTACCGCCAGTGGATGTCCATGTGGGCGAACGGCCCCGTCTCCACCCGGCGGGCGCGGACGGTGAGCGTCTCACGGTTCGGCTCGCGCTCGGAGACCCAGCTCCAGACCTTGCCGTTGTCGTCCGGGTGCATGGTCAGCCGGAAGGTCGTCTTCCGGCCCTCGCGGGAGAGGATCTCCACGGACGCGTACTCGCTGAACAGCCGCGGCCAGTTCTCCAGGTCGTTGGTCATGTCCCAGACCAGGTCCAGCGGAGCGCCGATCGTGATCTCGTTCTGTGTGTGTCCGGTCATGGCGTCACGCCCCCGCCGGCAGCGCGCTGTTGACCCGGTCGAGGAACTCCCGGGGCGTCCGGCAGGCCTCCATGTCCAGGTCCAGGGGCGTGCCGAAGCGGTTCTCCAGCTCGCCCACGATGCCGAGCATGCCGAGCGAGTCGATGCCCAGCTCGCCGAACTCGCCGTCCGCGTGCTCCTTGAGCCGCTCCGGCGTCACGGTGATCCCGGCGGCCTTCTTCATCAGGCCGGCGAGTTCGTCCAGGGTGATGCGGTCACTCATGCGATACCTCTCCTTCGTGCTGTGCCGCGCCCCGCTACGAGGCGTGGTCGGCGCCGTGCCGCAGCACCAGCGCCGAGTTCGACCCCATGAGGCCCCGGCTGAGGACCAGCGCCGTACGCATCTGTGCGGCACGGGCGCGTCCGGTCACCAGGTCGAGGTCATGGCAGATGTCGAAGACATGGGGGGTGGGCGGGATCAGACCGTGCTCCATCGCCAGCACCGCGGCCGCCGTGTCCAGCACCGGTGCCCCGCCGAAGGCCCGGCCGATACCGGTCTTCGGCGCCGTCACCGGCACCCTGCGGCCGTGCGCGCCGAGCGCGTCGGCGATCGCCAGTGCCTCCGCCCGGTCCGCCTCCGGCACACCGAGGGCGTCGGCGAAGACCACGTCGATCTCCTCCGGGGCACAGCCCGCCTCGTCCAGGGCGCCCCGGATGGCCTGGGCGAGCCCCTCGCGGGACTCCGCCCAGCGGGCGGCGCCGGTGAACGTCGCCGCGTGCCCGTCCAGCGTGGCCCGCACCCGGGCCCCCCGCTCCCGCGCCGAGGCCTGCGCCTCCACGACGAGCATGGCGCCGCCCTCGGCGGGTACGAACCCGCACGCCGAGGCGGTGAACGGACGGTAGGCGCGGTCCGGTTCCGCCACGGTGCTCAGCGCGTCGTAACCGAGCTGGCAGACCATCGAGTACGGGGCGAGCGGGGCCTCGGTCGAGCCGGTCACCAGCACATCGGTGCCGCGCCGCACCGCCCGCGCCGCGTGCGCGAGGGCGTCCAGGCCGCCCGCCTCGTCCGAGGCGACCACCGAGCAGGGCCCCTTGAAGCCGCGGCGGATGGAGATCTGGCCGGTGCTCGCCGCGTAGAACCAGGCGATCGACTGGTACGGCCCGACGAACCGGCTGCCCTTGCCCCACAGCTGCTGGAGCTCGCGCTGCCCGAACTCGCCGCCGCCGCTGGCGGCCGCGGTGACCACGCCCACCGAGTAGGGGGCCTCGGCGGTGTCGGCCTGGCCGAGCCCGGCGTCGTCCAGCGCGAGATCGGCGGCGGCCATCGCGAAGTGCGTGAACCGGTCCGTCTGGACGAGGAAACGCTCCTCCACGGTGGCCGCCGCGTCGAAGTCCCGGACCTCGCCGGCCACCCGCAGCGGCAGGTGCTCGCACCCTTCGCGGGTGACCCGGTCCAGGACGCTGATGCCTTCCTGCGTGGCCTTCCAGAAGGCCTGGGTGCTGGTTCCGTTCGGCGCGACGACACCGATTCCGGTGACGGCCGCGCGCCGTGGACGCGGTTCGCTCATCATGTCCTCTCCCTCGGCCGGGTCAGGACCACCGCGGACTGGAACCCGCCGAACCCGCTGCCCACGGAGAGCACGCTGTTCAGTGTCCGTTCGCGCGCGACCCGCGGCACGTAGTCGAGGTCGCACTCGGGGTCGGGGGTCTCGTAGTTCGCGGTGGGCGGTACCACCTGGTGGGCCATGGCCAGGACACAGGCGACGACCTCGATCGCGCCGATCGCGCCGAGCGAGTGACCCACCATCGACTTGATGGAGCTCATGGGGGTGGCGTACGCGTGCTGCCCCAGGGCCCGCTTCACGGCGGCCGTCTCATGACGGTCGTTCTGCAGGGTGCCCGACCCGTGCGCGTTGACGTAGTCGATGGCCGTGGGGTCGAGCCGGGCGTGGTCGAGGGCGAAGTCGATCGCCCGGGCCATCTCCAGGCCTTCCTTGGTCAGGCCCGTCATGTGGTACGCGTTGCCGAAGGTGGCGTAGCCGCCCAGCTCGCAGTACACCCGCGCACCACGGGCCTTGGCGTGTTCCAGCTCCTCCAGGACGAGGACGGCGCCGCCCTCGCCCATCACGAAGCCGTTGCGGTCGGCGTCGAAGGGGCGGGAGGCGTGGGCGGGGTCGTCGTTGTTCGGCGACGTCGCCTTGATCGCGTCGAAGCAGGCCATGGTGATCGGGGAGATCGGCGAGTCCGACGCGCCGGCTATGCAGACGTCGGCCCGGCCCTCCTCGATCGTGTGGAAGGCGTACCCGACGGCGTCCAGCCCCGAGGTGCAGCCGGTGGAGACGGTCTGCACCGGGCCGCGCGCCTCGAACCGCTCGGCCACGGTGGCCGCGAGCGTGGCGGGCGTGAACGCGCGGTGCAGTTCCGGCTCCGCGCGCCCCTGGTCGACGTCCCAGCGCTGTCCGTGATGGCTGACCAGGACGTAGTCGTGCTCCAGCCGGGTGGTGCCGCCGACCGCGGTGCCCAGCGACACCCCGACCCGCCAGGGGTTCTCCCGGGCGAGGTCGAGGCCCGCGTCGCGCACCGCCTCCTCCCCGGCGACCAGCGCGAACTGTATGTACCGGTCGCTGCGGGCGACCTCCTCGGCGGCCAGCCCCGAGGCCGCCGGGTCGAAGTCGCACTCGGCGGCGATCCGCGACCTGAGGCCGGCCGGATCGAAGAAGGTGATGCCCCGGGTCGCGGTCCGCCCGTGCGAGAGCAGGTCCCAGAACGCCGGTGCGCCGATGCCGCCGGGTGCGACCACGCCTATGCCGGTGACCGCCACCCGCCTGCTCATGAGACGACCTCGGCGGTCTCCTCGGTGTCGACGTGACCGAGCGGCGGGCTCGGGGCCAGCGGCCCCAGGTGGAAGACGATCCGCGCCTCCACCTTGCCGACATTGCGGAAGCGGTGCTTCATGTGCATGGGGATCAGCAGGCCCTGCTCCGGCTGGAGCGGGACGGGCTCGCCGTCCAGGTCGACCTCCAGCTGTCCGCACAGGACGTACACGAACTCCTCGGAGTACGGGTGGTAGTGCTCGCCGATGCGGTCGCCGGGCTGGATGAGGGCCACGCCCATGAAACCGCTGGTGGAGCCGACCGTGGCCGGGGTGAGCATGGCGCGCAGGTCGCCGCCGCGCCGGGTGTTGGGCTCGACCTCGCTGAGATCCACGACTCTGGGACGGGAATTGATCACGACGTTGCTCCGATCGTGTGCTGTGCTGTGCCGAAGGGCGGGTGCGGGGACGGATCAGGCGCCGGGCGAGCGGCGGTCGGTGACGAGGGCCATCCGGGTGGGCCCGGCGGCACCCTTGGCGGCGCGGCCGTCCAGCAGCCGCTTCAGCTCGGCCGCCTTCGGGGACAGCGCGGGGTCGTCGGCGCGGACACCGTGCCGTACGTCCACCAGGCGCACCACGACGTCGTCGCGCTGGAAGATCGTGCTGCTCAGCACCGGGCACTTCGGGTCGTCCGCGGCCGCCTCGTCCTGCTCGGCCAGCAGCCGGGCCAGCTCCAGGCCGTGGCCGGCCTTCGCCGGGTAGTACAGGGCGTGCCGCTCGGCCTTCGGGTCCTCCTGGTCCGCCGCCACGTGATGGACGGCGGGCAGCGCCGCCCGGGTGAAGAAGACCCGCGCGGAGTCCGGGTCGTCGAGGTCCCGGTCCTGCTCCAGATACGGGTTGATGGCCTCTTCGACGGCCCGCACCTCGGGCTGCCGGGCGACATGGCGCAGCGCGGCCATCAGGTCGCCCCGCACCTCGACGGCCCGCACCACCCGGTTGCCGTGCATGAACAGGGACGTACGGCACAGCCGGGTGGTCTCGTCGACCTTCGGCTCGGGCGAGGCGTAGTCGGCGAGGATCTTCGCCACGGCCTCCTCGCTGCCGGGCTTCACGGTGAAGGTGAGCGCGTGCCGGATCACGCCGTCCCCCATCCGGGGCGCCGTCTGCAGGCTGCGCGCGGTGGCCGACGCCGGGCCACCGGTCTCCCGTACGACGTGGAAGCGCAGGCTGCGGGTGTCGCGGACACAGCTGTGCAGCGGCTTGACCATCTCCACGTGCTCCTCGCTGTTCACCCAGGTGAGGAACGGCGGGGCGCTCTCCCACTCGCTGGTGATCAGCCACTGGGAGGGGTTCTCGATCGACTGGCAGAGCTGGTCGCTGACATGGCCGGGGACGGAGGCGACCTGGTTGCAGAGCTGCTCGTAGGCCTCCAGGAACTGCTGCTGGGCGCCGTCGTGGACGTCCACGAGCAGAACGACCCGGAGCCGGGAGCCGTCGAACACGGACTGGGAGACCCGCTGCGACACACGGCGGGTCAGCGGGGCGGAGGCGGGAGCGGACGTGGTGGTCATGCGGGGCACATCTCCTTCGTGGTGGGCGTGACTCGATCGTGGGCCGCTCCCTGCGGGCGCGCGATTCGGTGGGGACTACGCGGGTGACCGCTCACCCCTGGGGGTGAAGGTTCGGTGACGGATCATCGGAGATGGGCGAAGACGACCAGGTTGTCCTCGTAGTCCTTGGCCGAGTGGTCGTAGGTGCCGGCGCAGGTGATGAGCCGGGCCTCGGCCCGGGGCGTGTCGGCGTAGACCCGCTCGCTGGGGAAGTCGTCCTTGGCGAACGTCTCGGTGTCGTCGACCTCGAAGTGCGCGACGCTCCGGTCCGCGCGCACGACGTCGAAGACATCGCCCTTCTTCAGGTACTGCAACCCGACGAAGACGGCGGCGGAGGTCTTGGTGTCCACGTGACCGGCGATGATCGCGGTGCCCGTCTCGCCGGGGGAGGGGCCGGCGGCGTGCCATCCGACGAGGTTGGTGTCGTTCGGGGGCGGGGCCTGGAGCTGGCCCTCGGCGTTGAGGGAGAGGTCCGTGAAGGGGGCGTCGACCGAGATCCGGGGGATGCGCAGCCGGACCGGCCGGGAGCGGGGCAGATGCCGGCCCACCGGCCGGCCGGCGCCCGCGGCGGCGGGGGCGGAGGACCGCGGCGGCGCCGAGGAGGGCGAGGTCCCGGGGACCTGGGGTGCCTGCCGGGCCTGCGGCGGGACCGAGGAGGAGCCGGAGGACGACGCGTCGTTGCCGCCGATCAGGCTCACCGCCAGGATCAGCAGCGCCACGGCGCACAGCACGGTCAGCGTCGAGCGGGACTCCTGGCCGTCCGGCTCGTCGGCGGGGGAGGGAGGGGGGACTGCCATCGGGTAACACCTCGGACAGGGCAGGTCTGCGGAGCGGACGGGGCGGGGCCGGGAACCGGCCGGGCGGCCGCCACACGATGCACCGGTGGCGGCCGCGGCTCTATCGCGTCCGGCATGGTCAGGCCAGGCCGTGTGCCGACTTCTTGCGGCGCACGCCGTACAGACCGGCTCCGGCGACCGCGAGGACGGCCAGACCGCCCGCGGTCACGCCAGGCGCGGCCAGGGCACCACCGCCGGTGTGCACACCGCCGTGGGGCTTGTCCTTGCCGCTCCAGGAGTCCTCACCGTCCTCCTTGCTCCAGGAGGAGTCGTCCTTGCTCCAGGAGCTCTCCTTCGACGAGTCGTCCTTGCTCCAGGACTCCTCCTTGGAGCCGTCCTCCTTGCTCCACTCCTTGGCGCCCTTCTCGTGGCCGTCGGTCACGAGGGTCAGGGCGCCGCCGCCGGTGTGCACGCCGCCGTGCGGCTTGCCGTAGTCCTTGTCGTGCTCCTTGCCGGAGTCCTCCTCCTTGCTCCACGAGGAGTCGTCCTTGCTGTAGCCGGAGTCCTCCTTCGTCGACGACTCGTCCTTCTTGCTGTAGGACGAGTCGCCCTTCTCCCAGTCGCCGTCGGCCGCGTAGGCGCCGGGCGCGGTGAGGGCGAGGACGGCCGAGGCCGCCGCGCTGGCCAGGATGATGCGAGCAGAACGCATGTGCGGGGATCCTTCCTTCCGCCATGACCGGGCAGCTGGTGCTTCGTCAGCTGAGATGAACCGGCCCTGACGTGATCCACCGTCAGTCACGTCGGCGCCCCCCACCACTCGGGGCGGTCACGCGGGTGAACGGGCCCCGCCAAAAGAGTCGGCCGGCAGCACGGGGGCTGCCGGCCGGGGTCGTGCGGGGGGCGTGGGTCAGGGCAAGGACAGTACGGTGCCCAGCACCTGACGCAGCGTCGACTGGGGATCGGGGACCGGACCGAAGGAGCGCCAGGCGACGAATCCGTCCGGCCGGACGAGGACGGCGCCGCCGGGGCCGACGCCGTGCGCGGCGCGCCAGTCGGTGCCCGCGGGGCCTTCCAGCGGGGTCAGGTCGGCGTCGCGCGCGGCGCCCACCCGGTACGGGGCCAGCGGGATCGCCTCCCGGTCGGCGAGGCGGGCGGCGGCCTCCTGCCAGGCGCCCGGCTCACCGACCGCGCCGTCGTCGTCGGCGTCGCTGAGCAGCACCAGGGTGCGCTCGTACAGGTCGAGCGTGGAGATCCGCTCGCCCGCGCGCCGTACCCACAGATGGGGTGCCCTGCTGCCGGGCTCCCCGGTCAGGGAGAGCCCGTCCGGGACGACGGGGGTCGCCGGGTCGGCGCCGGCCACGGCGCCTCGCGGATAGCGGTAGCCGAGGGCCACGTTCAGGATGCCGCGCTGCGGTCCGCCGGCGCCGGCGCCGGGCGGCGGGGCGAAGCCGGGGTGGCTGTGCTCGGCCGAGCGGGCGGCGGCGCGGGCGCTGGTGGCCTCCGCGACCGGCCGGCGCTCGGCGTCGTAGGTGTCGAGGAGCCCGTCGCCCGCCCAGCCGTCCAGCACCGCGGCCAGCTTCCAGGCGAGGTTGTGGGCGTCCTGGATCCCGGTGTTGGAGCCGAACGCGCCGGTGGGGGACATCTCGTGCGCCGAGTCGCCGGCCAGGAAGACCCGCCCCGACCGGTAGGCGCGGGTCACCCGCTGGGCGGCGTGCCAGGGCGCCTTGCCGGTGATCTCCACGTCCAGGTCGGGGACCCCGACCGCCCGGCGGATGTGCTCGATGCACCGTTCGTCGGTGAACTCCTCCATCGTCTCGCCGTGTTCGGGGTGCCAGGGGGCGTGGAAGACCCAGTTCTCACGGTTGTCCACGGGCAGCAGCGCGCCGTCGGCGTCCGGCTCGGTCAGGTAGCAGACGATGAAGCGGCGCTCGCCCACCACCTCGGCGAGCCGGCGGGAGCGGAACGTCATGCTGATGTTGTGGAACAGGTCGCCGGGACCGCTCTGGCCGATGCCGAGCGCCTCCCGCACGGGGCTGCGCGGGCCGTCGGCGGCGACCAGGTAGTCGGCGCGGATCGTGGTGTGCTCGCCGGTGTCCCGGCTCTTGACCAGCGCGGTGACGCCCTGGCCGTCGGCGTCGAACGAGATCAGCTCGGTGTGGAAGCGCAGGTCGCCGCCGAGCGCGGCGGCCCGGTCGAGCAGGACGGGCTCGAGGTCGTTCTGGCTGCACAGGCACCAGGCGCTCGGACTGAACCGGGCCAGGCCGCCGCCCGGGTCGATGTCCTTGAACAGCCACTCGCCGGCGTCGCCGACCAGGGTGGGTGTCTGCAGGATGCCGTGGTTGTCGGCCAGCGTCGCCGCGGCCTCGTGGATCCCCGGTTCGGCTCCGGCCACCCGGAACAGCTCCATCGTGCGGACGTTGTTGCCGCGGCCGCGCGGATGGACGGAGGTGCCGGCGTGGCGCTCCACCAGGGTGTGCCGCACCCCCAGCCGGCCCAGGAACAGGGACGTCGACAGGCCCACCAGGGAACCGCCGACGATGAGCACCGGGACCTTGTGGACCTTCTCGCCGGCTCCGCCGGCTGTCTTGTTCGTCATTCCGTCGTCATTCCTCCATCACTCACTCGCCTCCGGGCACCATGTCCGCCGACTCCACCGGAATGGGGCCGCGGTCTTCATGCATTGCCCCGCACGGCGGACACCGCCTCGGCCCGCAGCCGCTTCACCCGCTTGACCCACCCGATTCACCGTGCTGACACCCGCACAGGCGAACGGGTGACGCCGCACCGGCGCCACCCGTGACGAACCGCCGCCCGCTCAGCCCTCGATGCGGTGCGTGCTCCAGAACGAGGTGAGGTCCGTGGTCGTGGCGGCCTGCGCGGCCGCCTTGAACTCGGCCGTGGTCGACACGCCGTACCAGTGCGAAGTGGCGTAGCTCTTCAGCAGGTTGGCCATCGCCGTGTCCCCGATGAGCCGCCGCAGGTCGTGCAGGGCGCACTTGCCGTAGGTGTAGACGACGGTGCCGTACCGGGAGGAGTGGGCGTCCCAGTAGGCCATCGAGTTGGTGATCTTCTCGGCGGACGACGCCCACGAGACACTGTTCCAGCAGTTCGTGCCGGTGCTGCCCAGCGCCAGGTCGGTGGCGTAGTCGGTGAACGACTCGTCCAGCCAGGGGCTGTTGTACTCGTCGTCGCCGACGATGCCGTACCACCACTGGTGGCCGATCTCATGGGTGAGCGCGGTGGTGCTGACCAGGTCGAGGACGAATCCGGGGTACTCCATCCCGCCGAACCAGAAGTTGTTGTCGATGACGGCGTCCAGTTCGCCGTACGGGTACGCCCCGAAGCGGGCCGCGTGCGCGTCGACCGCGGTCCTGGCGGTGCTGAGCATCGACTGGGCGTTGGCGGAGCTGATGCCGGAGACCGAGTAGACGTTGATCGGTGTGCCGGCGGTGGACGTGCCGGAGATCTTGCTGAAGGGTCCGGCCGCCCAGGCGAAGTCACGGACCTGGGTGGCGGTGGCCGTGGTGACGGTACGTCCGCTGGAGCCGGCGGTGTCGACGGAGGTGCCGGTGGCCGGGACCAGCAGGGTGGTCGGGTGGTCGAGGGTCACCTTGAAGTCGGCGGCCAGGGAGTAGAAGGACTCGCCGTTGTTGGTGTACGGGTCCAGGTGCCAGCCCGCGCCGTCCTTGACCGCGAGCACGGGCAGCGCGTTGCCGATGAAGCTGAAGGAGCCGTCGTAGCCGAACCGGTCCGCGCCGCTGGGCACCGAGATGCCCAGGTCGAAGCCGATGGTGGCGCTCTGGCCCTGGGCGAGCGGCGTGGGCAGGGTGATCGGCAGGGCGGTGCAGGAGACCGCGAGGGCGCCGGCCGTGCCGCCGGTGACGTTGGTGACGGTGATCGGCGGCGCGGAGCAGGTGCCGTGGTAGTTGTCCCACAGTCGCAGGTAGACCTCGCTCAGCGCGGTGGCGGAGGCGTTGGTGAAGGTCGCGCTCTCGTGCCCGGTCCACACCGTGCCGGCGGTGTTGCTGCTGAGACTGACGGTGTACGCGGGTGCGGCGGGCGTCCGGGTCGAGTCGGCGGGCGGGGTGGTCGCGTCGGAGGTGTCCAGGGCGATGTCGTCGAGGACGAAGCTCGACTGGAGGCTGGAGTCCTCGGTGCCGGTGAAGGCCAGGGCGACGGTCTGGCCCGCGAACGCGGACACGTCGAACGACTTCTGGACGTACCCGGTGTTCTTGTCGAGGTTCGAGAAGGTCGCGAGGGTCGTCGAGCCGATCTTGGCGGTGAGCTTGTCGTAGGCGGTGGAGGACGTCGTCTCGGCGGTGTCGATGTGCAGCCAGAAGGTGAGGGTGGCCTTCGCGCAGCCGGACGGGACGGTGACGCTCTGCGAGAGCGTGTCGGTGTGCGTGCCGCCGGTGCCGTCCAGCCACGCGTAGTACCCGCCGCCGTGCGCGCTCTGGCCGGTGCGGTTGGTGACGACGGTGGTCGAGGACTGGGTCCAGGAGGTGGCACCGCTCTCGAAGCCGCCGTTGGCGACGACCTGGGAGGGGGTGCAGGCCTCGGCCGCCGCGGGGGCGGCGCTCGCCGGGGCGGCGGGCAGGACGAGGGCGGCCGTCGCGGCGAGGGCGAGTGCGCTCGCGGCGAGGGCCGTGCGGGGGGTGGGTCTCACACGTGGCTCCTTCAGGGTGTCCGGTGGGGAAGAGCGGCGGTGTGCGACGGGTGGGGGAAGCCTGACAGATTTGACGAGTCCATGCCACAGCGGCACGGCAAAGGAATCTCACAGCCGGCGGCCGTTTCACCGGCCGGACGACGCATCTCACACCCCGCAAAGCCCCGCTCACACCCGCCCCGCCCCCGCTGTGCGCCACCCTTAACTCCCGGCGCCGCATCCGGGAGACACCTGCGTAATGCACACTTCGTACCGTCGACAAGGCCCCCACCAGGGCCGTTCACCAGAACGCGGCAGAACGAAAGGGGCGCCCGTGGCCGTGCCGGACCCGCGGACCGACAGCGCGACGAAGGTGCGCACGGTCTGCTCGTACTGCGGTGTCGGCTGCGGCATGGTCCTCGACATCGGCCGCGGCCCCGACGGACGCCGTACGATCCTGAAGGCGTCCGGCGACAAGGAGCACCCGGCGAACGCCGGCCGGCTCTGCACCAAGGGCGCCACCACCGCCGACCTGCTCGCCGCCCCCGGCCGTCTCACCACCGCCCTGGTCCGCGCCGACCGGGGCGAGGAGGCCGAGCCCGCCCCCGTGGCGGCGGCCGTCGCCGAGACCGCGCGCCGGCTGCGGGGAATCGTCGACGAGCACGGCCCCGACGCGGTCGCCCTCTATGTCTCCGGCCAGATGAGCCTGGAGGCCCAGTACCTCGCGAACAAGCTCACCAAGGGCTATCTGCGCACCAACAACATCGAGTCGAACTCCCGGCTGTGCATGGCGAGCGCCGGCACCGGCTACAAGCTGTCCCTCGGCGCCGACGGCCCGCCCGGTTCGTACGAGGACCTCGACCGGGCGGACGTGTTCCTCGTCATCGGCTCCAACATGGCCGACTGCCACCCCATCCTCTTCCTGCGCATGATGGACCGGGTCAAGGCGGGCGCGAAACTGATCGTCGTCGACCCCCGGCGCACCGCCACCGCCGCCAAGGCCGACCTGTTCCTCCAGGTCAGGCCGGGTACCGACCTCGCCCTCCTCAACGGACTGCTGCACCTGCTGAACGACAACGGCCACACCGACCCCGAGTTCACCGCCGCGTACACCGAGGGCTGGGAGGCGATGGAGGAGTTCCTCGCCGACTACCCGCCCGCCACCGTCGCGCGGCTCACCGGCATCCCCGAGGCCGACCTGCGCGAGGCGGCCCGGCTGATCGGCGAGGCGGGGGAGTGGACCAGTTGCTGGACCATGGGCCTCAACCAGTCCACGCACGGCACCTGGAACACCAACGCCCTTATCAACCTGCACCTCGCCACCGGGAAGATCTGCCGCCCCGGCAGCGGCCCGTTCTCCCTCACCGGCCAGCCCAACGCCATGGGCGGCCGCGAGATGGGCTACATGGGACCGGGGCTGCCCGGCCAGCGTTCCGTCCTCGTCGACGCCGACCGCGCCTTCACCGAGGAGGTGTGGGGCCTCGCGCCCGGCACGATCCGCGCCGACGGCGTCGGCAAGGGCACGATCGAGCTGTTCCGGAAGATGGCCGACGGCGAGATCAAGGCCTGCTGGATCATCTGCACCAACCCGGTCGCCTCCGTCGCCAACCGCAGGACCGTCATCGAGGGACTGGAGGCCGCCGAGTTCGTCGTCGCCCAGGACGTCTTCGCCGACACCGAGACCAACGCGTACGCCGACGTCGTGCTGCCCGCCGCGCTGTGGACCGAGGCCGAGGGCGTCCTCATCAACAGCGAGCGCAACCTCACCCTCGCCCGCCCCGCCGCCGACCCGCCCGGCGAGGCCACCGCCGACTGGCGCCTGATCGCCGACGTCGCCCGCGCGATGGGCCACGAGGACGGCTTCTCGTACACGAGCGCGGAGGAGATCTTCGAGGAGATCAAGCGCTTCCACAACCCGCAGACCGGCTACGACCTGCGGGGCGTGACCTACGACCGGCTCCGCGAGACCCCGGTCCAGTGGCCCGCCGCCACCCCCGACGGCCCCGCCCGCAATCCCGTCCGGTACGTGAACCCCGACGGCACCCTCACCTTCGCCACCCCCTCCGGCCGCGCCGTCTTCCACGCCCGCCCGCATCTCGACCCGGCCGAGATGCCGGACGACGACTACCCGTTCGTCCTGAACACCGGCCGCCTCCAGCACCAGTGGCACACCCTCACCAAGACCGCCAGGGTCGCCAAGCTCAACAGACTCGACCCCGGCCCGTTCGTCGAGGTGCACCCCGAGGACGCGGCCGCGCTCGGCCTCGCCGACGGCGACTCCGTCGAGGTCGCCTCGCGGCGCGGCCGGGCCGTGCTGCCCGCCGTCGTCACCGACCGGGTGCTGCCCGGGTCCTGCTTCGCGCCGTTCCACTGGAACGACCTGTTCGGCGAGTACCTCAGCGTCAACGCCGTGACCAGCGACGCCGTCGACCCGCTCTCCTTCCAGCCGGAGCTGAAGGTGTGCGCGGTGTCCCTGACGAAGGTGTCGACCCCGGTGAGCGTGTCCGCCCCGCTGAGCGCGCCGGCGCCGGTGCTCGTCCCCACCGCGGTACGGCCCGCCTCCGACGCCGCTTCCGTCTTCGGCCTGGAGCCCACCCCGCCGCCGGTCCTCACCGAAGACGAACGCCGGTACCTGGTCGGCTTCCTCGCGGGCATCCCGGCCGGCGCCCCCGGCGTGCCCGTCCTGCCGCCGGACGCCCCGTTCAGCCCGGACCACGCCCTGTGGGTCAACGGCACCCTCGCCGGCATGTACTCCCGCGCCGCGACCGCACCGCTGCCCGAGGAGCGCCCCGGGCGCCAGGTGGTGATCCTGTGGGCCTCGCAGACCGGCAACGCCGAGGAGTTCGCCGCCACCACCGCCGAGCGCCTCACCGCGGGCGGCCACGCCCCCTCCCTCGTCGCCATGGACGAGGCCGACCCGGCCGCCCTGCCCGCGGGCGCCGACCTGCTGCTGATCACCAGCACCTTCGGCGACGGCGACGCCCCCGACAACGGCGCCGGCTTCTGGGACGGCCTCGACGCGCTGGACACCGGCCGCCTGGAGGGGCGCCGCTACGCCGTCCTGGCCTTCGGGGACTCCGCCTACGACGACTTCTGCGGGCACGGGAGGCGCCTCGACCGCCGTATGGACGAACTGGGCGCGGTACGGCTCGCCCCGCGCACCGACTGCGAACCCGACTACGAGCCGCAGGCCGAGGTCTGGCTGGACCAGGTACTCACGGCACTGAAGGAGGCCACCGAGCACGGGGGCGCGGCCTCCTCCGTGGCCGCCCCCGCCGTCCCGGCACCCGTCCGCGCACCGGTCCCGGCCCCGGCGCCCGCCCCGCCCCGCGCGAAGCGCCCCACCCCCGTCACCGCCCGCCTCGCCGGGAACCGGCTACTCAGCGGGCCCGGTTCCGGCAAGGAGGTCCGCCGCTTCACCTTCGACACCCGCGGCGGCGAGACCCCCCTGGTGTACGAGGCGGGCGACGCCCTCGGCGTACGGCCCCTCAACTCCCCGGCGCTGGTCGAGGAGTGGCTGGCCGTCACCGGTCTGGACGCGGAGGCGGCCGTACAGGTGGCCGGTGCCGGTGAGGTCGCCCTCGGGGAGGCCCTGCTGCGGCACCTCGACATCACCCGGATCACCCCCTCCCTGCTGCGTTTCACCGCCGATCGCGCCCGCGACCCGCGCGAGCTGCGCAAGCTGCTGCGGCCGGACAACAAGGGGGAGCTGGCGAAGTGGTCCTGGGGCCGGCAGGCCGTCGACGTGGCCGCCGAGTTCGGGATCCGGGCCGGTGCCCAGGAGTGGTCCGAGGCGCTGGGCCGCCTCCAGCCACGCCTGTACTCGATCTCCAGCAGCCCGCTGACCGACCCCCACCTGGTCTCGCTGACCGTCTCCGTGGTGCGTTACGAGAACCTCGCCGGCCGTCCCCGCCAGGGCGTCTGCTCGCCGTTCCTCGCCGACGCCGCCCCGGACACCGAGGTCCCGGTGCATGTCCAGCGCTCCCCGCACTTCCGCCCGCCGGCCGACCCGAACACCCCGATGGTGATGGTCGGCCCCGGCACCGGAGTGGCGCCCTTCGTGGGCTTCCTCCAGGAGCGCCGGGCCCGTGGCCACCGGGCCCCCAACTGGCTGTTCTTCGGTGAACAGCGCCGGTCCACCGACTTCTACTACGAGGAGGAGCTCACCGCCCTGCTCGCCGACGGCGGCCTCGCCCGCCTCGACACCGCCTTCTCCCGCGACCAGCGCGCCAAGGTGTACGTGCAGGACCGGATGCGTGAGCACGGCTCCCACCTGTGGTCCTGGCTCCAGGACGGCGCCCACTTCTACGTCTGCGGCGACGCCTCCCGGATGGCCAAGGACGTCGACCAGGCGCTGCGCGACATCGCCGTCGTGCACGGCGGACTGGGCGAGGCGGAGGCCGCGGCGTATGTCAAGCAGCTCGCCTCGGACAAGCGGTACGTGCGGGACGTGTACTGAGCGGTGAAATCCGGCCAGAACGGCGCGCCCCTGTTCGGTTTATCAACACTATCCGACAAGATCTGACGCACCCTCCGTCCGTGCAGCCGCACGGGTCCCCCAGAGGAAGGTCGTGGTCATGTCGCACCCGCACGCGTCGCCCATGGACCGGCCGGACCGCCCCGAGCGGGTGGCCGTCAGCCGTCGCCGTCTGCTCGAGGGATCGGCCGCCGTCCTCGGCGCCCTCGCCCTGTCGGCCCCGGCCGGCACCCACCGCGCCGCCGCCGCGGGCGCCGTCGTGGACAACCCCGAGTGGAACGGCCGCATCGACGTCTTCCGGCTCGGCACCGAGGCCCCGCACACCACCCTCATGCCGTACGCCGACCTCGCCCAGGCCCTCGCCGCCGACCGCACCCGCTCCCCCTACCGGCTGAGCCTCGACGGCACCTGGAAGTTCGCCCACGCCGACCGGCCCGACGACCGCGACCCCGACTTCCACCGCACCGACCTCGACGACAGCGGCTGGGCGACCCTTCCGGTCCCCTCCGCCTGGCAGCTGCACGGATACGACCGCCCCGTCTACGTCAACATCACCTACCCCTGGTGGGGCCCCAACGGCCTCGGCGAGGACGCGCAGCCCCCCGCCGCCCCCACCCGCCACAACCCCGTCGGCCAGTACCGCCGCACCTTCACCGTCCCGCGCGGCTGGGCGGGACGGCGCACCTTCCTCCACTTCGAGGGCGTCAAGTCCGCCCACTACGTCTGGATCAACGGCCAACTGGCCGGCTACCACGAGGACTCCTACACCCCCGCCGAGTACGACATCACCCCGTACCTGAGACCCGGCACCAACCAGATCGCCGTGGAGGTCTACCGCTACTCCGACGGCGACTGGCTGGAGGACCAGGACATGATCCGGCTGAGCGGCATCTTCCGCTCGGTGTACCTCTACTCCACCCCCGCCGTGCACCTGCGCGACTTCCGCCTCGACACCCCGCTCGGCGACGGGCACACGACGGCCGCGCTGGCGGTCACCGCGAGCGTGCGCGACTACGGCGGCCGGGGCGCCGGCCGGTACGCCGTCGAGACCCAGCTCTACGACGCCGCCGGGCACCCGGTGTGGTCCCGGCCGCTGCGGCAGGCCGTCGACCTCGGCGCCGGCGAGGAGCGGACCGTACAGGCCGAGAAGGCCGTGCCCGCGCCGCGCCTGTGGTCGGCCGAGCACCCGTACCTCTACACCGCCGTGCTCCGGCTGCGCGACCCGGCCGGCCGGGTGACGGAGACCCTCTCCCACCGCGTCGGCCTGCGCGAGTTCGTCCTGAAGGACGGGCTGATGCGCATCAACGGCAGGCCCGTCTCCCTGCGCGGCACCAACCGGCACGAGATGCACCCGGTGCACGGCTCCGCCCTCACCCGCGCGGACCTCGTCGAGGACATCAGGCTGATCAAACGCCTCAACATCAACACCGTCCGCACCTCCCACTACCCCAACAACCCGCTGTGGCTGGAACTCGCCGACGAGTACGGCCTCTACCTCGTCGACGAGACCAACCTCGAGACCCACGGCATCCGCGGCCAGTACCCCGGCGACCACCCCGAATGGACCGCGGCCTGTGTGGCCCGCGCCCAGAACATGGTCCACCGCGACAAGAACCACGCCTCGGTCGTCATCTGGTCCCTGGGCAACGAGGCCGGCGGCGGCAGCACCTTCACCGCCATGCACGACTGGATCCGCTCCTACGACACCACCCGAGTCATCCAGTACGAGGGCGACGACCGCCCCGGCATCAGCGACATCCGCTCCGAGATGTACGACACCCCCGCCCGCGTCGAGGCCCGGGCGAAGGACACCGCCGACACCCGGCCGTACGTGATGATCGAGTACGCCCACTCGATGGGGAACTCCACCGGCAACCTCACCAAGTACTGGGACCTGATCCGCGGCCACGACGTCCTCCAGGGCGGCTGGATCTGGGACTTCGCCGACCAGGCCCTGAGCTGGCCCACCCCCGTCCGCACCCTGTTCACCGAGTCCGGGCCCGCCGCGCTGACCGGCGAGATCGTCAACCCCAGCGGAGGCTTCAGCCGCGACAAGGGCGTCTTCGGCGCCACGGTCTTCGCCCGCGACCCGGGTCTGGACCTCACCGGCTCCCTCACCCTGGAGGCCTGGGTCACCCCGCACGTGACCGGCTACCACCAGCCGATCCTGGTCAAGGGCGACACCCACTACTCCCTCAAGCAGTCGGGCCGCACCCTGGAGTTCTTCATCCACGGCAGCGGCCAGTGGATCAGCGCGAGCTGGGCGGTCCCCGACGACTGGACCGGCCGCGAACACCATGTCGCGGGCGTCTACGACGCCGACGCCGGCACCCTCACCCTCCATGTCGACGGGTCGGTCCGGGCCACCCGCACCACCACCGTGCGCCCCGCCGTCAACACCGCGCCCCTGTCCCTGGGCACCGACGTCGACAACGCGACCCGGGAGTTCAGCGGCACGATCCGCGCCGCCCGCGTGCACGCCCGTGCGCTGACCGCCGCCGAACTCGCCTCCGACGACCGCGGACCCGGCGACGACGGCGTACGGTTCTGGTTCGACGCCGCCACGGTAGAGGTCACCGAGAAGCGGCCCCGCGAGAAGACCTTCATGGCCTACGGCGGCGACTGGGGCGACAACCCCAACGACGGCGCGTTCTCCGGGGACGGCATCGTGCTGGCCGACCGCGGCCTCACCGGAAAGTCCGCCCAGGTCAAACGCGTCTACCAGGCCGTCCACGCCCGCCCCGCGACCGGCGACCGGCTGGCCCCCGGCGACCCCGTCACCCTCACCAACGAGTACCTCTTCACCGACCTCCGCGACTTCGACGGCCACTGGGAGCTGCTCGCCGACGGCGTGGCGGTGCAGCGCGGCCGACTGAGCCGCGACCGGCTGAAGCTGGCCCCGCTGTCCGCCAAGGACATCACCGTGCCCTTCGCCCCGCCGCGCGACCCCGCGCCCGGGACGGAGTACTTCCTGAACCTGTCCTTCACCACCCGCGAGGCCACCCGGTGGGCCGAGGCCGGCTTCGAAGTGGCCCGGCAGCAGATCCCGGTCGACGCCGGCGGCCCCGCCGTCACCCCCGTGCCCCTGGCCGGCGTCCCCGCCCTCACCCACGAGGACGGCGCCACGTCCGTCACCGTCACCGGCAAGGACTTCTCCGTCACCGTCGACAAGCGGACCGGCGTCATCACCTCCTACCGCTTCGGCGGCTCCCCCCTGATCGTCTCCGGGCCCGCCCCCAACTTCTGGCGCGCCCCCACCGACAACGACCGCGGCAACGGCCAGCACACCCGCAACCAGACCTGGCGCGACGCCGGCGCCCGCCGCAGGGTCACCGGGACCGCCGTACGGGCCCTGCGCGACCGGGCCGTCGAGATCAAGGTCACCGGCACCCTGCCCACGACCACCGAGTCGGCGTACACCACCACCTACACCGTCTTCGGCAACGGTGAGATCAAGGTCGACCACACCCTCCACCCGGGCGCCTCCACCCTGCCCTACCTCCCCGAGGTGGGCACGCTGCTGTTCCTGCCCGCCCGGCTCGAACACCTGCACTACTACGGTCGCGGCCCCGAGGAGAACCACTGGGACCGCAACGACGCCACCGACGTCGGCCTCCACTCCGGCACCGTCACCGGCCAGTGGACCCCCTATCTGCGCCCGCAGGAGAACGGCAACAGGACCGACGTCCGCTGGGTCGCCCTCACCGGCCGCGACGGCACGGGACTGCTCGTCAGCGGCGAGCCGCTGCTGGAGTTCAACGCCTCGCACTTCACCCCCGAGGACCTCTCCGTCGGCGCCCGCCACGACTACCAGCTCACCCCGCGGGGGGAGGTCGTCCTGCGGGTGAACCACCGCCAGATGGGCATCGGCGGCGACAACAGCTGGGGCGCCCACACCCACGACGAGTACAAGCTCTTCGCCGACCGCGACTACGCCCACACCTACCGGCTGCGCCCCCTGACCGACCTCGCCCGGGCGACGCGGGCCTCGCGCCGGCCGACGGCCACGCAGTAGCGAGCCGCCCTCCCCGTGGCTCGTCCGCGGCCCCGCCCTGGGTACCGTTTCCCCACGGAACACGAAACGGTACCCAGGGAACAGGAACCTCTCATGACCGAGCAGGACGAGCGATTCGACGTTGTCGTACTGGGCGCCGGCCCGGGCGGCTATGTGGCCGCGGTCCGTGCCGCCCAGTTGGGCAAGCGCGTCGCCGTCGTCGAGGAGAAGTACTGGGGCGGGGTCTGCCTGAACGTGGGCTGCATCCCCACCAAGGCCCTCCTGCGCAACGCCGAGCTCGCCCACATCTTCACCCACGAGGCGAAGACCTTCGGCATCAAGGTCGACGGCACGGTGTCCTTCGACTACGGCGAGGCCTACCGCCGCAGCCGCAAGGTCGCCGACGGCCGCGTCAAGGGCGTCCACTACCTGATGAAGAAGAACAAGATCACCGAGTACGACGGCCGTGGCACCTTCCTCGACCCGCACACCCTCCAGGTCACCGGCTACGACGGCGAGACCCGCACGATCGGCTTCGACCACTGCATCATCGCCACCGGCGCCACCCCCAAGCTGCTCCCCGGCACCCGCCGCACCTCCCGCGTCGTCACCTACGAGGAGCAGATCCTCGCCGAGGAGCTCCCGCAGTCCGTGATCATCGCGGGCGCCGGTGCCATCGGCATCGAGTTCGCCTACGTCCTGAACAACTACGGCGTGAAGGTCACCGTCGTCGAGTTCCTGGACCGCGTCGCGCCCCTGGAGGACGCCGAGGTCTCCGCCGAACTCGCCCGCCAGTACCGCAAGCTGGGCATCGACGTCCTCACCTCCACCCGCGTCGACGCCATCGACGAGTCCGGGCCGCAGGTCCGCGTCACCGTCACCGGCAAGGACGGCGCCCCGCGGGTCCTGGAGGCCGACAAGGTCCTCCAGGCCATCGGCTTCGCCCCGAACGTCACCGGCTTCGGCCTGGAGAACACCGGCGTCACCGTCACCGAGCGCGGCGCGATCGAGGTGGACGGCCGCTGCCGCACCTCCGTCCCGCACCTCTACGCCATCGGCGACGTCACCGCCAAGCTGATGCTCGCCCACACCGCCGAGGCCATGGGCGTGATCGCCGCCGAGACCCTCGCCGGCGCCGAGACCATGGAACTCGACTACGCGATGATCCCGCGGGCCACCTACTGCCAGCCGCAGATCGCCAGCTTCGGCTACACCGAGGCCCAGGCCCGCGAGCTCGGCTACGACGTCAAGGTCGCGAAGTTCCCCTTCACCGCCAACGGCAAGTCCCACGGCCTCGGCGACACCACCGGCTTCGTCAAACTCATCTCCGACGCGAAGTACGGCGAGCTGATCGGCGGCCACCTCATCGGCCCCGACGTCACCGAACTCCTGCCCGAACTCACCCTCGCCCAGCAGTGGGACCTCACCGTCCACGAGGTCGCCCGCAACGTCCACGCCCACCCCACCCTGGGCGAAGCCGTCAAGGAAGCCGTCCACGGACTCGCCGGGCACATGATCAACATGTGAGCCCGGGCGGCGGGGCCGGACGGGTCGCTCACCCGAACGGCCTCGCCGCGCTCGCCGCCCCCCGGCACCCGGGATGTCCTGGCACAGCCGCAGGACCCGAGCGACGGCCCCCGCGGCGCAGCACCGGAAGGGACGCCCCCCATGACCTCCCACCCCTCTCCCCACGGCCCCACCCAGGGCGAGATAGGCACCGCCTGGTCGGCCCCGCCCGGCGGCCCGCGCCGGTCCACGGCGACCGCGCGCGACAGCTTCGCCTCCGGCGGGACCGTCTTCGCCGGCGTCCTGCTGCTCTGCGGCGGCCTCCTGGCCGTCGTCCAGGCCGTGACCGCCCTCGCCGACGACGACGTCTACGCCAGTGTCGGCTCCTACGTCTACGAGCTCAGCCTCACCGGCTGGGGCGCGATCCACCTCACGCTCGGCGTCCTCGCCGCCGCGACCGGCACGGCCCTCCTGCGGGGCGCGGCCTGGGCCCGCTTCGCCGGCATCCTCCTGGCCGCGCTCAGCCTGGTCGCCCAGTGGCTGTTCCTGCCGTACGGACCGCCGTGGTCGGTCACCGTGATGGCGATCGACGTCTTCGTGATCTGGTCCCTGGCCATGCTCCCGGAGCGGACGGGACCGGGCGCGCCCTGAGACCCGCCGCGACGGCCCGGGACAGGCGATGTCCCTGTCGGATTCTCGCCAGCGACGGGGCGGCCGGTGGTCGATGCTGGACGCATGCAGAACGCGATGCACACCGACCGCGAGCGCTGTGTGCGCGCCGTGCAGTCGAAGGACGCGCGGTTCGACGGATGGTTCTTCACCGCGGTCCTCACCACCGGGATCTACTGCCGGCCGAGCTGCCCCGCCGTACCGCCCAAGCCGCAGAATATGGTCTTCCACCCCAGCGCCGCCGCCTGCCAGCAGGCCGGCTTCCGTGCCTGCAAGCGCTGCCGGCCGGACACCAGCCCGGGCTCCCCGGAGTGGAACCGGCGGGCCGACCTGGTCGCCCGCGCCATGCGGCTGATCGCCGACGGGGTCGTCGACCGGGACGGCGTGCCCGGACTCGCCGCCCGCCTCGGCTACAGCACCCGCCAGGTGGAACGCCAGCTCCTCGCCGAACTCGGCGCGGGCCCCCTGGCGCTGGCCCGGGCCCAGCGCGCCCAGACGGCCCGCCTCCTCGTCGAGACGACCGCACTGCCCATGGCGGACGTGGCGTTCGCCGCCGGCTTCGCCTCCGTGCGCACCTTCAACGACACCGTGCGCGAGGTGTTCGCGCTGTCCCCGAGCGAACTGCGCGCCCGCACCCCGAAGAAGGACCAGCCCCCGGCCCCCGGCCCCGCGGCCCCGTCCACCGGCGGCACCCTCCAGCTCCGGCTGCCGTTCCGGGCCCCGCTCAACCCCGACAACCTCTTCGGACACCTCGCCGCGACCGGTGTCCCCGGCGTGGAGGAGTGGCGGGACGGCGCCTTCCGGCGCACCCTGCGGCTCCCGTACGGCCACGGAATCGTCGCGCTCACCCCGCACCCCGACCACATCGGCTGCCGGCTCACCCTCACCGACCTGCGCGATCTCACCGTCGCCACCAGCCGCTGCCGGCGCATGCTCGACCTCGACGCCGACCCGGTCGCCGTCGACGACCAGCTGCGCACGGACCCGCTGCTCGCCCCCCTGGTCGACAAGGCGCCCGGCCGCCGGGTACCGCGCACGGTCGACGAGGCCGAGTTCGCCGTACGCGCCGTGCTGGGCCAGCAGGTGTCCACCGCGGCCGCCCGCACCCACGCGGCCCGACTCGTCACCGCGTACGGAGACCCGGTCGACGACCCGGAAGGCGGCCTCACCCATCTCTTCCCGTCCCCCGGGGCCCTGGCCGCCGTCGACCCCGAGTCCCTGGCGATGCCCCGCACCCGCCGCACCACCTTCACCACCCTCGTCCGCCATCTGGCCGACGGAACCCTCCATCTGGGCCCCGAGAGCGACTGGCCCGCCACCCGCGCCCAGCTCCTCGCCCTCCCCGGCTTCGGCCCCTGGACCGTCGACGTCATCGCCATGCGCGCCCTCGGCGACCCCGACGCCTTCCTCCCCACCGACCTCGGAATCCGGCGTGCCGCCCAGGAGTCGGGCCTGCCGTCCACCCCGGCGGCCCTCACGGCCCGCGCGGCGGCCTGGCGCCCCTGGCGGGCCTACGCGGTCCAGTACCTGTGGGCGACCGGCGGCCACCCGATCAACTTCCTTCCCGCGTAAGGACTCCCGGATGAAGAAGCACACCGTCACCGACAGCCCCTACGGCCCCCTCACCCTCGTCGCCGACGACGACGGCGTGCTGTGCGGCCTCTACATGACCGGACAGCGCCACCGGCCACCGCAGGAGAGCTTCGGCCCGCGCGACGACACCCTCTTCGGTGCGGCCGAGGAACAGCTGGAGGCCTATTTCGAGGGCGGGCTCAAGGAGTTCACGCTCCCCCTGCGCATGGCGGGAACCCCGTTCCAGCGCAGGGTGTGGGACCAGCTCCGCAGGATCCCGTACGGCGAGACCCGCTCCTACGGCGAACTCGCCGAGTTCCTCGGCAATCCGGGCGCCTCCCGGGCCGTGGGCCTCGCCAACGGCAGGAACCCGATCGGGATCATCGTCCCCTGCCACCGCGTTGTCGGCGCGAACGGCGGCCTCACCGGATACGGCGGCGGCCTGGACCGCAAACAGCGCCTGCTGGACTTCGAGAGCGGCACGGCGTTGTTCTGACCCCTCACGTCCCGCAGACCGCCGCCAGGTCCGCGCCCGCCCGGAGCAGCGCCACGGTCCGGTCGGCGATCCGGTCGAGGCGCTCCCGCAGGACGCGCCCGGTGGCCTCCAGCCCGTCGAGCCGGTCGAGGGAGCCCATGATCTCGCGCACGGCGGGAATCCCGTACCCGCCGCCGCGCAGCGCCGCGACGACCCGGGCCGCCCGCACCGCCGGGAGACCGTAGCGGCGCGCCCGCAGCGAGGTCACCCGCTCGGGGGTGACCAGACCCTCCTGTTCCCAGAACCGCAGAGTGGAGGGTCGCACCCCCAGCGCCCCGGCCAGCTCGGTGATCGTCATCGCGTCGCTCCCGGCCTCCGGCTCACCGCTCCCCGCCTCCCGCCGGATCGCCCGCAGCGCCTCCTGGGCGCGCAGGACCTCCTCGCGTTCCCGGGCCAGCCGGACGTGCACCGCGCTGATCGCCGAGGCCGCCTCCGGGAGCGGCAGCGTCCGCAGCCGCGCGAGCAACTCCCGTGCCTCGACGGGCCCGACGGCCCCCGCGAGTCCCCGGTAGGCGCGCACCGCGTGCACATGGACCGGCGTGTAGGAGCGGTAGCCGTTGGCCGACCGGTCGGCCGGCGGAATCACCCCCAGCCGCTCCAGATCCCGCACCTGCTGCACCGAGTACCCCGACTCCCGGGCGACATCGACCGTGCGCAACGGCTCCACCCCCTCCACCCGCCAACCCCACACCAGCACTTGAAGGTCATGCTCGAACCATGAGTATGGAGCAGATCATCGAGACGGTGCGTTCCTTCGACGGCGCGCTCGTGGTCGTCCCCGCACCGGGGGGCGGCCTTCCCGAGATCGCGTGGGGAGACGCGTTCTTCTACTACGCCCCCGACGGCCGGATGCCCCTGCGCACCCAGCCGTACGGGACGATCGTCACCAAGGACTACCCGGGCGACACCGCCTCCGACCTCGCCCCGCCGGACCGCTGGCGGGTCAACGTCAAGGTCGACCGGTCCACGTTCCTCGACCTCACCGGGGAGGAACCGCGCGCCCTCACCCTTCCCCGTGACCACGCGGCCGCCGACACCGTGCTGCCCCACCCCGCGTACGGCGCGCTCGGCTGGATCTCGGTGGTCAACCCCGCCGAGGGGACCACGGAGTTGGTCCTGCGGCTCCTGCGCGCCGCCCACGCCACCGCCCGCGCCCGCGCCCGCCGCGAGCGGTGAGCCGCTCAGGCCGGTCGCGCGTCCAGCTCCCGCAGCAGCCGGGGCAGGGCCGTTCCGATGGGCTCGCGGACGACCTCGTCGGCGATCTCGTCGTAAGGGGTCGGCTCGGCGTTGACGATGACCAGGCGGGCGCCGTGGTCGGCGGCGACACCGGCGAGGCCTGCGGCGGGCTGGACCTGGAGGCTGGTGCCGACGGCGATGAACACGGTGCAGGCCTTGCTGATCGCGAGCGCGTCGCCGAGGACGACCGGGTCGAGCCGCTCGCCGAACATGACGGTGGCCGTCTTCAGGATCCCGCCGCACTCCAGACAGGGCGGGTCCGCCTCGCCGGCGTCCACCCGGGCGAGGGCGTCCGCCATCGCCCCGCGGGCGTGACACTTCGTGCAGACCACACCGTGCGCGGTGCCGTGCAGCTCCAGCACCTTGCGGTCGGGCAGGCCCGCGCGCTGGTGGAGCCCGTCCACGTTCTGGGTGATCACCCGCACCGGGATCCCGGACCTCTCCAGCTCGGCGACGGCCAGGTGCGCGGCGTTCGGCTCGGCCCGCAGCGCGCCCGTCTCCCGCCGCATCAGCCAGGAGCGCCGCCGGATCTCCGGGTCCCGCAGGTAGAATTCGTAGGTGACGAGCTTCTCGGCCTCGGGGTCCCGCCGCCACAGCCCGTTCGGACCGCGGTAGTCGGGGATCCCGGAATCGGTGGAGATGCCGGCACCGCTGAGGATGGCGACGAGTGGCCTGTTCATGGGCCCGAGGGTAGGGTTCCCGCCCGCTCGGGGCGAACGGATATCCGGCGCGCGGGCCGGGGCGTCAGCAGGTCTGGTGGACGTAGCCGTCGGAGCCCTCGGGCACGACCTCCTCGTCGCGGCGCACGACGCTGAGGGTGTCGCCCCAGCCGGAGCACGCCTGCGACAGCCCCTTCGCCGTGTACTCGACCACGAGCACGTTGTCGTCGAACGCCTCGGCGAACGCGCCGCACTCGTCGTAGTCGGCGCACTCCTCCACCACGGCGAAGTCCAGGCCCACGGCCGCCCGGTCGGCCACGAGTTCGACGGTGTTCTTCTGGGCGACGGCCAGGCCCTCGGCGTGCGCGTGCGCCGCCAGCAGCTTCATGAGCGCCTCGGCCTGGCCGGCCTCGAGGTAGGACGGGAAGCGGGTGAAGGTGTCGTAGTTGTCGGGCTCCACGGCCCGGTATCCCCTGGCCGCGCAGCCGTCGATCCAGGTGTTCAGCTCGGCGGCGATACGGCGCCGCTTGGCGTCGGTGCGGATGTCCAGGACCGCCTCGTCCCAGTCCGTGTCGTAGACGACCTCGCCGCCGGCGTCGCGCAGCAGCAGATCGGCGTCCCAGTCGCCCTCCGCGCCCTGCTGTGCCTGGAAGGCGTTGATGTTGCAGATGCTGTAGACACCGGGCGCGGGGGCGCTCTCGTGGCTGCGGCTCACCACCTTCACCCCGGCCTGAGGGGTGTACGCGCCGCCTATCTGGTAGTCCCACCGCACATGCTTCGGCGGCGGCACCACGGCGGCGGCGGACGCGGACGCCGAGGGGGACGCGGACGCCGAGGGGGACGGGGACCCGGACGGGGACGTGCCCGCGCCGGGCGCGTGCGACGCGGAAGCGCTGCTCTGGGGACGCGACGTGACCTTCACGGCCGCGATGCTCAGCCCGGTGACGGCCAGGGCCGCGGCGAGGCCGACGAGGACGCGCCGCCCTCGACGCCCGTGACCGGCCCGGGCCCCTTGCGCGGCCGGCTCCACCGGCTCCACCGGCTCCGTCGGCCCCTCGGAATCCGGCAACGTCCGCAGCGTACGGCGCAGTTCGTCTAGGCCGGGGCGGGCGGCCGGGTCCTTGTCCAGGCAGCGTTCGGCGATGCCGCGGAGCGGTTCGGCGACTCCGTCCAGGGCCGGCGCCTCGTACATCACCCGATAGCCCGTCAAGTACGGGCTGCTGCCGTCGAACGGGCGGTTGCCGGTGGCCGCGTAGACCAGCAGCGACCCCAGCGAGAAGACGTCCGAGGCCCCGGTGACCTCGCGCGGCGCGGTGAACTGCTCCGGCGACATGAAGGGCGGGGTGCCGATCAGCCGGCCGGTCATGGTGAGCGCCTCGTTGTCCACGGCGTGCGAGATGCCGAAGTCGATGACACGGGGGCCGTCCTCGGCCATCAGGACATTGCTCGGCTTCAGATCACGGTGCACCACACCGGCCCGGTGGATGTCCCGCAGCGCCTCGACGAGACCCAGCGCGAGCACCCGCAACGCGCGTCCGCGCAGCGGGCCGTCCTCGGCCACGATGTCCGACAGCGTGCGGCCCGGGACGTACAGCGTCGCCATCCACGGCTGCGCCGCGTCCGGATCGGCGTCCACCACCGGCGCGGTGAAGGCCCCGCTGACTCTGCGGGCCGCCGTGACCTCCTGCCGGAAGCGGGTCCGGAACTCCTCGTCCTGCGCGTAGGGCGGGTGCACGACCTTGACCGCCACCTGCCGCCCGGAGTCCGAACGGCCCAGATAGACGATGCCCATGCCACCACTGCCGAGCCGGCCGACCAAGGTGTAGCCGCCCATGGACTGCGGATCGCCGGGGCTCAGCGACATCGCGCGTCACCTTTTCCAAGTGCAGGGCTCCGAAAAGCTGTTCAAGAGGCAACAGACTAGGCCCTGTCCGGCCACTCACCCCCCCGCCGGGTCCACGGCCACCGTCGGCCGATCATGGCGCATGCCCCGCACGCTGTCGACGCCCGTTGTTGCCCGGAGCTTGTTCGCCGGTTGCCCGCGGCCGTCGAACCCGTCGAACCCGTCGTCCGGGACTGCGTCGAGCGCGGTCACGGCCGAGCCGACGGCGTCCGCGGGTCAGCCGGCCGGGTGGCCGTTCTCCAGCTCGACCGGTCCCGAGCCGTCCGCCAGGGCGTCCAGGGCCGCCAGGACGCGGTGGCCGAGGGCGCCCAGCAGATGGCCGGTGATCTCCTCGCGCGGGACCAGCCGCCAGGACAGCAGTTCCTCCTCCTGCAACCGGATCGCCTTGAGGTCGTCCTCGTCGAGGATCCCGCCGTCGTAGAGGTACGCCACCAGCGGCGGCCTGCCCGGTCCGACCGACCAGTCCACCGCGAGCAGCCGGCCGAGCGGACGGTCGAGGCCGATCTCCTCCAGCGTCTCGCGGCGCGCGCCCTGCCGGGGGGTCTCGTTCCGGTCGGACTCCACGGTGCCGCCCGGCAACGCCCAGCCGTCCCGGTAGTTCGGCTCGACGAGCAGCACCCACCCCCGCGCGTCCCGGAAGAGAGCGGCGGCGCCGGCCAGGATGCGGGGCAGGGAGGCGATGTAATCGGCGAAGTCGGAGGTGCTGGAGGCAGTCATCCCAGCAGGGTATCCAGCCCCGTCGCCCCCTCCCGCCGCCCGCGACCGCACGCGCCCGCCCAAGGCGCCCCGGTGCGCTCGCACACCCACCCGCACGCCCCCGCGCCCCCTACGCCCCTGTTCCTCCACCGTCCCCTACGTCTCCACCAACCGCACCGTCCGCTCCGCCAGCTCGCTGATACGGACCCCGTCGAAGCCGAACACCGCACTGTGCACGGTGTCCTCCAGCGGGTCCGTCCAGTGGGCGGGGATCGCCCGTGCCCCGGTCAGGACGCCGGCCACCGAGCCCGCAGTGGCGCCGTTGGAGTCGGTGTCCAGGCCGCCGCGGACGGTGAGGGCGATGGTGCGGGTGAAGTCGCCGTCGCCGTAGAGCAGGCCCGCGGTGAGGACGGCGGCGTTCGGGACGGTGTGGATCCAGCCCAGGCCGGACGTCTCGCCGCCGATCGTGGCGAGGGTGTCCGCCCAGCTCAGGCCCGTGTCGTGGAGGGCGGTGACCCGGCGTACGGTCCGGGCGAGACGGCTGCTCGCCGGGATGACGGCCAGCGCCTCCTCGAGCGCGCCGCGCACCGTGGGCGCGGTGAACGCCGCCGCGATCAGCGCCGCCGACCACATGGCGCCGTAGACCCCGTTCCCGGTGTGCGAGAGCACCGCGTCCCGGCGGGCGAGGGCCGCGGCGCGCCGCGGGGCGCCGGGGCTGGTCCAGCCGTAGACGTCGGCGCGGATGAGGGCGCCGATCCACTCCTGGTACGGATTGTCGTACGTCGCCGTCAGCGGCGGTCTGATGCCGCCCGCGAGGTTGCGGTAGGCGACGCGTTCCGCGGTGAACGTCTGCAGGTACGGCAGCCGCAGCAGCCACAGGTCGCCGAGCTGCTCGGTGGTGAAGGCGAAGCCGTGGGTCTCCAGCAGGTCGAGGCCGAGGATCGCGTAGTCGACGTCGTCGTCGCGGCAGCTGCCGTGGACCCGGCCGCGCACGCAGCGGCGCCACTCGGGCCGCAGCCGCCCGCGGTCCTCCTCGGTGGCGGGCTCGGGCAGATAGTCAGTGAGGGGGAGCGCGCCGGCGCGGCGCAGATAGCCGTCGATGCGGTCGCGGGTCCACACCTCGCCCTGTTCGACCGGTTTGCCGAGCATGTTGCCGGCGATCCGGCCCAGCCAGCCGCCGAGCACACGGTCGGCGAGGGCGGGCCCGGTGGTCCCGGCAGTCCCCACGGGGGTCATGGCTCCGGTTTACCCGATTCCGGACGTCCTCGCGCGGTTTTCGGCGGCCTCCACAGGCGGCGCTCAGACTGTTCCAGGGTGCGGGCACCGCATGACGGCGGGGGCGTCCTCCGGTTAAGGTCGCTGCGGCGCGACTGGCCCTGACGTGCGCGGGGCCCGGAGAGCAAGGGGATGGAAACGGTGGCGGACGCTGCAACGCAGGGCACCCGACGACGGGTGCTCGTGGCCGCGGACAAGTTCAAGGGGTCGCTGACGGCCGTACAGGTCGCCGAGCGGGTGACGGCCGGGCTGCGCCGGGCCGTGCCGGACGTCGAGGTGGAGGCCCTGCCGGTCGCCGACGGCGGTGACGGCACGGTCGACGCGGCGGTCGCGGCCGGGTTCGAACGCCGGGAGGTACGGGTCGCCGGTCCCCTCGGGCACGAGGTCACCGCCGCGTTCGCGCTGCGCGGCGACACCGCCGTGGTGGAGATGGCGGAGGCGAGCGGGCTGCAACGGCTGCCGGCCGGTGTCTTCGCCCCGCTGACGGCCTCGACGTACGGCTCCGGAGAGCTGCTGCGGGCCGCACTGGACGCGGGTGTCCGGACGATCGTGTTCGGGGTCGGCGGCAGTGCGACCACCGACGGCGGCGCGGGCATGCTGTCCGCGCTCGGGGCGCGCTTCCTGGACGAGGACGGCGAGCCGGTGGCGCCGGGCGGCGGCGGACTCGCGGACCTGGACCGCGCCGACCTGTCCGGCCTCGACCCACGGCTGTCCTCCGTGGAACTGGTCCTCGCCAGCGACGTCGACAACCCGCTGACCGGCCCGAAGGGCGCCCCGGCGGTGTACGGGCCGCAGAAGGGCGCCTCCCCGGACGACGTGGCGGCGCTGGACGAGGCGCTCGCGCACTACGCGAAGGTGCTGGAGGCGGCCGTGGGTCCGCGGGCCGCGGAGTACGCGGTCGCGCCGGGCGCCGGGGCCGCGGGCGGCATCGGCTACGGCGCCCTGCTGCTGGGTGCCCGGTTCCGGGCCGGCATCGAGGTGATGCTGGATGTGCTGGGCTTCGCGTCGGCCCTGGAGCGGGCGGAGCTGGTGATCACCGGCGAGGGCTCGCTGGACGAGCAGACCCTGCACGGCAAGGCCCCGGCCGGGGTCGCGGCCGCCGCCCGCGCCGCCGGCAAGGAGGTCGTCGCGGTCTGCGGGCGCCTCGCCCTGCCCCCGGCGGCCCTCGGCCGGGCCGGGATCCGCCGGGCCTACCCCCTGACCGGGATCGAGCCGGACGTCGCGACCTGCATCTCCGACGCCGGCCCGATCCTGGAGCGGGTCGCGGAGCGGATCGGTCACGACTTCCTGACCTGAGCCGGGGTCACGGCAGCGGGCTCAGCTCGCCGCCCAGGTCCCTGAAGAAGCTGCCGGTTTCGAGGCCGTACACCTTGCCGTTCCTGAACCACTGTCTCGAGATCTGGTGGACGATCTTCGCGGTGGTCTCCCAGACCAGGGAGTGGCCGGCGCCTTCGAGGCAGAACATCAGCTTCCTCGGTCCCCCGACGGCCTTGTAGAGGTCCGGCACGGAGAAGCGCAGGATGTCGGGGAAGGTCGCCGGGCTGTTGGCCGTCCGGTCCAGCTCGCCGTAGACGATGGCCACGGGAACCCGGTCGCCGAGCACATACGTGCCGGCCGGGTTCTTGTACGGGGCGGTCTGGTTGTTCCAGCCCCACCAGTAGGTGTTCCGGTACCGCAGGACACCCTCGTAGTCGCCCGGCGCCTCCTCCGGGCCCCACTTGCTGCCCACGGGGTCGTTCTGCATGCAGGCGTCCCACACGTGGTCCTCGATGCCGGGTTCCCACAGGGCGGGGGTGCTGCTCAGCGACGCCTTGACGCCGGTCTTGCCGGCGACGTGCATCGGGAAGCCGAACATACTGGGCGGCGCGGACACCGGCAGCGTCTGGGCCCCGGGCGGGCGTCCGAAGGGGTCGTCGGGCTTCTCCGACCACCGGCCCTTCGGCGGGAAGACCGGAGCCAGCAGGAACAGGCTCTCGACGTCCTCCGGGTGCTTGAGGGTGTAGGGACCCATCACGAGCGCGCCCGCGGACCAGCCGACGAAGCGGACCGGCTTGTCCCTGCCGGGCAGGGCCCTGATGTACTTCACCACCGCGCGCAGCTCCGCCTCCTCGCTCTCCGAGTTGCCGAGCTGGTGGGGGTACGGGGGCGGGCAGGACGCCGGGAGCGGGTTGGGGACGAGGAGCAGCTCCTGCTGGGCGGGGTTGGCGTTGCACGCGTCGTCCATCCTCGGGCGGGGCGAGCGTCCGGATCCCTGGAGATCCATGATGAAGACGTCGAAACCGGCGCCGGCCAGTTCCTGCGCCCAGCTGTACCGGGTGGGGGAGCCGCCGGGGACCGGCGGGAGGTCGAAGCCCGGGAGCGCCGGCACGCTCCTGCCGTGCAGCATCAGGACCGGCTTGCGCGGGTTGTTCCCGTTGGTGCCGTCGTACTCCCGCACGGGGAGCTGCACCGCCTCGTCGAGGTTCGCCGGGATCGTGGAGACGTGCGGGACCTTGTGTTCCGTGAGGACGAGTGAGGACATGACCATCTCCCGAAGGGTGCCAATAGGTCAATTCCTGGAAAATTCCCCCTCTTTCCACCGTCCTCTCCTTCCTCACTCTCTGTAACCGCGCGCGGATCGCGGGTAGTTGACAGGTCAAGGGCACACGCCGGACGCCCTTGAACCCGAAACGGGTGTGGCCCGAGCCGGAAAGGGCTCGGGCCACACCCGTGTGCGGTGAGGGAGGGTCAGGGCAGCTGGGCCGCCCGTGCCTCGCGTCGGTTGTCGCGGAAGTTGTTCACCCGGCGGGCCGTGGCGAACAGCGGGATCACCGCGCCCATGACCAGTTGCAGCGCGCAGCCGGTCTGCAGCAGCAGCTGACCGCTCGGGGCGTCGAACGCCCAGGCCGCCAGCAGCCCCATCGACAGCACGATCCAGACGAGCACCGCGCCGGCGAGGCGGCCCCGCGGCTTGGGGTACTCGACCCGGCTCACCATCAGCCAGGCGGTGCCGAGGATGGCCAGCAGCGTCGCCACGAACGGCAGCTCGAGCAGCACGATCGAGACGACGGTGAGTGCGCCGAACGGCGAGGGCATGCCCTGGAACATGCCGTTCGGCGGCGTCACGCAGGAGAATCTCGCCAGCCGCAGCACGACGGCCAGCAGGACGACGATCGCGCCGAGGGCCGCCACCCGCTGGTGGGCGTCGTCGGCGACCATGCCGTAGACCAGGACGAAGTACGCCGGGGCCAGGCCGAAGCTGATCAGGTCGGAGAGGTTGTCCAGCTCCGCGCCCATGGGGGAGCTGCGCAGCTTGCGCGCGACCAGGCCGTCGAACAGGTCGAAGACGGCCGCGCAGAGCATCAGGATGACCGCCGTGGCCGCGCTGTGGCGGGCCATGCCGGTCTCCTGGTCCCCGGTGAGGTGCGGGATCAGGATGCCGGTGGTGGTGAAGTACACCGCCATGAAGCCGCACGTGGCGTTGCCGAGGGTGAGGGTGTCCGCTATCGACAGACGCAGCGAGAGGGGCATCTCCTCCTCGTCGTCCGCGTCGTCGGCCTCGGGCACCCAGCCCGCCTGGGTCTCAGGGTCAATCACGGTCAATGCGAGTCACCCCCGCCACGGTCTTCTGTCCGACCTCGACCGCGATCTCCACGCCCTCGGGCAGGTAGATGTCGACACGCGAGCCGAAGCGGATGAGGCCGATCCTCTCGCCCTGCTCGACCTTCGTGCCCTCGGGGAGGTAGGGGACGATACGGCGGGCGACGGCACCGGCGATCTGGATCATCTCGATGTCACCGAGCTCGGTGTCGAAGTGCCAGACGACGCGCTCGTTGTTCTCGCTCTCCTTGTTGAACGCCGGAACGAACCCGCCGGGGATGTGCTCGACGGACGTGACCGTGCCGGAGAGCGGCGCGCGGTTGACGTGGACGTTGAGCGGGCTCATGAAGATCGCGACCCGGGTGCGCCCGTCCTTCCACGGCATGATGCTCTGCACCACTCCGTCGGCGGGGGAGATGACCCGGCCCGAGGCGATCTCGCGCTCGGGGTCGCGGAAGAACCACAGCATGCCCGCCGCGAGAGCGGTGGCGGGGACGGCGACGGCCTTGGCGACACCCGAGCGGCGGGCGCGGACCAGGCTGACGGCTGCGGTGGCGACGGTCGGCAGAAGCCACGGCGATGCTCCGCGCGCGAGGCGTGCGCCTACCAGGCGGTCGCGGTGTGCAGAGGTTTGGCTGTGGGGCATGGATGACCTTCGTAGCGGACGATGCCGCGCTTCGACGGGGGACGGCGGCTTTCCGGCGATCGTAGCGGTTCGGGGGCGCAACTGGGTAAGCCAGGAAGCCGAGTCGACGGCCGGGGGAAGTTGACGGGGTGTGATCTTCTTCTCGAAGAAAACACCCCCAACCCGGACATCTAGCCCTGGAACCGATACTCTTCGAGCAGTCGGCGCCCGATGATCATTTTCTGGATTTCGGCGGTACCTTCACCGATCAGCAGCATCGGGGCCTCCCGGTAGAGGCGCTCGATCTCGTACTCCTTGGAGAAGCCGTAGCCGCCATGGATCCGGAAGGCGTCCTCCACGACCTCCTTGCAGTACTCGGAGGCGAGGTACTTCGCCATACCGGCCTCAAGGTCGTTTCGTTCGCCGGAGTCCTTTTTGCGTGCCGCGTTCACCATCATGGCATGCGCGGCCTCGACCTTGGTAGCCATCTCGGCGAGCTTGAACTGAATGGCCTGGTGCTGGGCGATCGCCTTGCCGAACGTGTGCCGCTGCTGGGCGTACCGGACGCCCAGCTCGAAGGCACGCTGAGCGACACCGCAGCCACGCGCCGCCACATTCACGCGTCCCACCTCGACGCCGTCCATCATTTGGTAAAAACCTCGGCCGGTGACCCCGCCGAGCACCCGATCGGCGGGTAGCCGCAGGCCATCCATGATCAGCTCGGTGGTGTCGACGCCCTTGTAGCCCATCTTCTCGATCTTGCCGGGGATCGTGAGGCCGGGGCGGACCTCTCCGAAGCCGGGCTCCTTCTCGATCAGGAAGGTCGTCATCGACTTGTGGGGCGCCGTACCCTCGGGGTGTCCTTCGTCACTTCTGACCAGAACGGCCACCAGGGACGACGTACCGCCGTTCGTCAGCCACATCTTCTGACCGTTCAGGACGTACTCGTCGCCGTCCCTCACCGCCTTCGACGTGATCGCCGACACGTCCGAGCCGAGGCCCGGCTCCGACATCGAGAACGCGCCCCGGATGTCGCCGGCCGCCATCCGCGGCAGGAAGTGGTCCTTCTGCTCCTGCGTGCCGTGCTGCTTGAGCATGTACGCCACGATGAAGTGCGTGTTGATGATCCCGGAGACCGACATCCAGCCCCGGGCGATCTCCTCCACGCACAGCGCGTAGGTGAGGAGCGACTCGCCCAGGCCCCCGTACTCCTCGGGGATCATCAGGCCGAACAGGCCGAGTTCCCGGAGCCCGTCGACGATCGCCTGCGGGTACTCGTCGCGGTGCTCCAGCTCGGTGGCGACCGGGATGATCTCCTTGTCCACGAAGTCGCGGACGGTGGAGAGGATCTCCTGCTGGACGTCGGTCAGACCGGCGGTCTGGGCGAGGCGGGCCATTACTTCTCCTGCTGCTTCGGCTCCGGGCGGCCGGGCTGCTCGCCGCCGCGCTCCTTGATGTACGTCTCGGTCGGCACCATCACCTTGCGGCGGAACACGCACACGAGCGTGCCGTCCTGCTTGTAGCCCTTGGTCTCGACGTGGACGATCCCGCGGTCGTTCTTCGACTTCGACGGCCACTTGTCCAGCACGGTCGTCTCGCCGTAGATCGTGTCGCCGTGGAAGGTCGGCGCCACGTGCCGCAGCGACTCGATCTCCAGGTTGGCGATCGCCTTGCCGGACACGTCCGGCACGGACATGCCGAGCAGCAGGGAGTAGATGTAGTTCCCGACCACCACGTTCTTGCCGAAGTCCGTGGTGTTCTCGGCGTAGTTGGCGTCCATGTGGAGGGGATGGTGGTTCATGGTGAGGAGACAGAACAGATGGTCGTCGTACTCGGTGACCGTCTTGCCGGGCCAGTGCTTGTACGTCGCCCCGACCTCGAACTCCTCGTAGGTGCGCCCGAACTGCATCGTCACGCCTCCGGGATCTCGAACGTGCTGGTGCGCTTCATGCCGGCCGCGCGGCCCTTGCCCGAGATGACCAGCGCCATCTTGCGGCTGGCCTCGTCGATCATCTCGTCGCCGAGCATCGCCGAGCCCTTCCTGCCGCCCGCCTCGGACGTGTAGTAGTCGTACGCGTCCAGGATCAGCTCGGCGTGGTCGTAGTCCTCCTGCGAGGGCGAGAAGATCTCGTTGGACGCCTCGACCTGGCCCGGGTGCAGCACCCACTTGCCGTCGAAGCCGAGGGCGGCGGCGCGCCGGGCGACCTCGCGGTAGCCGTCCACGTTGCGGATCTGCAGGTAGGGGCCGTCGATCGCCTGGAGGTCGTTGGCGCGGGCGGCCATCAGGATCTTCATCAGGATGTAGTGGTAGGCGTCCGCCGGGTAGCCGGGCGGCTGCTCGCCCACGACCAGCGACTTCATGTTGATCGACGCCATGAAGTCGGCCGGGCCGAAGATGATCGTCTCGATGCGCGGGGAGGCCTGCGCGATCTCGTTGACGTTGTTCAGGCCCTGGGCGTTCTCGATCTGCGCCTCGATGCCGATCCTGCCGACCTCGAAGCCCATGGTCTTCTCGATCTGCGTCAGCAGCAGGTCCAGGGCGACGATCTGCTGGGCGTTCTGGACCTTCGGCAGCATGATGCAGTCGAGGTTCGGGCCGGCGCCCTCGACGACCGTCACGACGTCACGGTACGTCCATTCGGTCGTCCAGTCGTTGACGCGCACGACCCGGGTCTTGCCGGTCCAGTCGCCCTCGTTGAGGAACTTGACGATGGTGTGCCGCGCCTCGGGCTTGGCGAGCGGGGCGCACGCGTCCTCCAGGTCGAGGAAGACCTGGTCCGCCGCCAGGCCCTGCGCCTTCTCCAGGAAGCGGGGGTTGCTGCCCGGGACCGCGAGACACGAGCGGCGCGGACGCAGACGGTTGACGGTCATGCGGGGACCTCCAGGGGGTCGAGCTTGTTCGCTTTGCGGATCTCGTCGACGATGCGGCCGATGATTCCGGTGATGTCGAAGTCCTTCGGGGTGAAGACGGCGGCCACTCCGGCGGCCCTGAGCTGCTCGGCGTCACCATTCGGGATGATGCCACCGGCGATCACCGGTATATCTGTGGCACCGGCCACACGGAGGCGTTGCAGGACGTCCGGCACCAGTTGCGCGTGCGAGCCGGACAGGATCGACAGGCCCACCGCGTGCACGTCCTCGGCGAGGGCCGCGTCCACGATCTGCTCCGGGGTGAGCCGGATGCCCTGGTACACCACCTCGAAGCCGGCGTCGCGGGCGCGCACGGCGATCTGCTCGGCGCCGTTGGAGTGCCCGTCCAGGCCCGGCTTGCCGACCAGGAAGCGCAGCTTGCCCGTGCCGAGGTCCTTGGCGGTCGTCTCCACCCTGCGGCGGACCTCCGACATGGCCGAGCCCTCCTCGGCGGGGACCGCCACCGGCGCCGAGGAGACCCCGGTCGGCGCCCGGAACTCGCCGAACACCTCGCGCAGGGCCCCGGCCCACTCACCGGTCGTGACCCCGGCGCGGGCGCACTCCAGGGTGGCCTCCATGAGGTTGTCGGTGCCCTTGGCGGCCTCCTTCAGCCTCTCCAGCGCCTTGCAGGGCCGCGGATGGTTGAAGGGCGGCTGGTAGCGGGTGTCGCGCCAGTGCTGAAGCGAGGCGACGACCCGGGCCTCGACAGCCGGATCGACCGTCTGGATCGCCGTGTCGAGATCGGCGGTCAAGGGATTGGGCTCGGTCGTCTCGAAGATGTTGACGCCGACGATCTTCTCCTGACCGGACTCGATACGAGCGCGCCTCTCGGCGTGCGAGGAGACCAGCTGCGACTTCAGGTAGCCGGACTCCACCGCGGCCATCGCGCCGCCCATCTCCTGGATCCGCCCGATCTCCGCGAGGGACTCCTCGACGAGCCGTGCGACCTTCGCCTCGACGACGTGCGAGCCCTCGAAGAGGTCCTCGTACTCCAGCAGATCGCTCTCGTGCGCCAGGACCTGCTGGATCCGCAGCGACCACTGCTGGTCCCAGGGCCGGGGCAGGCCCAGCGCCTCGTTCCAGGCCGGCAGCTGCACGGCCCGCGCGCGTGCGTCCTTCGACAGCGTCACGGCCAGCATCTCCAGCACGATCCGCTGGACGTTGTTCTCCGGCTGCGCCTCGGTCAGGCCGAGCGAGTTGACCTGGACGCCGTACCGGAAGCGGCGCTGCTTGGGGTTCTCGATGCCGTACCGCTCCCGCGTGACCTGGTCCCAGATCCGCCCGAACGCCCGCATCTTGCACATCTCCTCGACGAAGCGGACGCCCGCGTTCACGAAGAAGGAGATCCGGGCCACGACGTCCCCGAACTTCTCGGCGGGGACCTGCCCCGAGTCGCGCACGGCGTCGAGCACCGCGATCGCGGTGGACATCGCGTACGCGATCTCCTGGACCGGCGTGGCGCCCGCCTCCTGCAAGTGGTAGCTGCAGATGTTGATCGGGTTCCACTTCGGGATGTGGGAGACCGTGTACGCGATCATGTCCGTCGTCAGGCGCAGGCTCGGCCCCGGCGGGAAGACGTGCGTGCCCCGGGACAGGTACTCCTTGACGATGTCGTTCTGGGTCGTGCCCTGGAGCCGGGTGATGTCCGCGCCCTGCTCCTCGGCGACGACCTGGTAGAGCGCCAGCAGCCACATGGCGGTGGCGTTGATCGTCATCGAGGTGTTCATCTGCTCCAGGGGGATGTCCTGGAACAGCCGGCGCATGTCACCGAGATGGGCCACCGGCACGCCGACCCGGCCGACCTCGCCGCGGGCGAGGACGTGGTCGGAGTCGTAGCCGGTCTGGGTCGGCAGGTCGAACGCCACCGACAGGCCCGTCTGGCCCTTGGCGAGGTTGCGCCGGTACAGCTCGTTGGACGCCTCGGCCGTGGAGTGACCGGCGTACGTGCGCATGAGCCACGGCCGGTCCTTCTCCCGCGTGCCTTCGGCGGGCTGACGCTCAGTCATCTATGACCCCGGGTGTCTCAGATGTTGCGGAAGCGGTTGATGGCGTCGAGGTGCTGGGCGCGCATCTCCTCGTCGCGCACGCCGAGGCCCTCCTCGGGGGCGAGGCACAGGACGCCGACCTTGCCCTGGTGGAGGTTGCGGTGCACGTCGTGGGCGGCCTGGCCGGTCTCCTCCAGCGCGTAGACCTTCGACAGGGTCGGGTGGATCTTGCCCTTCGCGATCAGCCGGTTGGCCTCCCAGGCCTCGCGGTAGTTGGCGAAGTGCGAGCCGATGATCCGCTTCAGGGACATCCACAGGTAGCGGTTGTCGTACTCGTGGTTGTAGCCCGAGGTCGAGGCGCAGGTGACGATGGTGCCGCCCTTGCGCGTGACGTAGACGGAGGCGCCGAAGGTCTCGCGGCCGGGGTGCTCGAAGACGATGTCGACGTCCTCGCCGCCGGTGAGCTCACGGATGCGCTTGCCGAACCGCTTCCACTCGCGCGGGTCCTGCTCGTGCTCGTTCTTCCAGAACGTGTAGCCCTCGGCGTTGCGGTCGATGATCGCCTCGGCGCCCATGGCCCGGCAGATGTCCGCCTTCTGGGGGCTGGAGACGACACAGATGGGGTTGGCGCCGCCGGCCAGCGCGAACTGGGTGGCGTACGAGCCGAGTCCGCCGGACGCGCCCCAGATCAGGACGTTGTCGCCCTGCTTCATCCCGGCGCCGTTCCTCGACACCAGCTGGCGGTAGGCGGTGGAGTTGACCAGGCCGGGGGCGGCGGCCTCCTCCCAGCTGAGGTGGTCCGGCTTGGGCATCAGCTGGTTGGACTTGACCAGGGCGATCTCGGCGAGGCCGCCGAAGTTGGTCTCGAAGCCCCAGATGCGCTGCTCGGGGTCGAGCATCGTGTCGTTGTGGCCGTCGGACGACTCCAGCTCGACGCTGAGGCAGTGCGCGACCACCTCGTCGCCCGGCTTCCAGGCGTTGACGCCGGGGCCGGTGCGCAGGACGACGCCCGCGAGGTCGGAGCCGATGACGTGGTACGGCAGGTCGTGGCGCTTGGTCAGCTCGCTGAGCCGGCCGTAGCGCTCCAGGAAGCCGAAGGTGGAGAGCGGCTCGAAGATCGAGGTCCACACGGAGTTGTAGTTGACCGAGGAGGCCATCACGGCCACCAGGGCCTCGCCCGGGCCGAGCTCGGGCAGCGGAACCTCGTCGAGGTGGATCGACTTGCGGGGGTCCTTGTCGCGGGTCTCGAGCCCGGCGAACATCTCCGTCTCGTCCTTGTGGACGGTGATCGCGCGGTACGACTCGGGAAGCGGCAGGGCGGCGAAGTCGGCCGGCGTCGCGTCCGGCGACTGGATCGCGTCCAGGATGTCCTGAGTGGTCACGGTGTTGCCTCCGGCGGTGAGCGCCCTGAGGGAGGGGCGCTGAGGGTTGTTTCGGTGCTGTTCGGCGGCGCTTTGTGGCGCGGGAGGTTGCCTGTGACGCAGGCGTCCGGGCGCGCAGGCCATGCGCTGCGGGGACAGCCGGCGTACGAAAGGTCTCTGCACGCCGGCCGCCCGGACACCTTCAACGTATGACACCGCGTGTCACCCCGCAAGGCACTGAGTGCCAGAACTTCCCCTCAGGTGAAATCTTTACGTAACAAATGAGCGATGATCGATCGAACAGGGTCTGAAATCCACCTGAAAAGGGGCTCTGACATGCCAAAACGGCCACCCGGAGCGGGTGGCCGTCATCACAGCGGAAGGGTGGGGTCAGCGTTCCTTGAGCGCCTGTTCGATGGTGCGCATGACCTCGTCGAGCGGGGCGTCGGTACGGGCGACCGTCACCAGCACCTCGCCCTGCGCGGAGACCGCCGCGGGGGCCGGCCTGGCCGGCGCGCCGCCGCTGCGTCCGGCACCGATACCGGTGCCGAAGGTCCGGCGGACGATCGCGAAGGCGTGGTCGAGCTGGGTCTCGACGTCGCCCTGGCCGCCGGCCCTCAGCCAGCGCCGCAGGACGTGGTTGTGGGCGGTGACCACGGCGGAGGCGGCGACCTCGGCGAGCAGCGGGTCGTCGTTGGCGTCGTCGTCGTGCGCGTGCTCGTCGAAGTGGCCGAGGAGGTAGCGGGTGAACAGCCGCTCGTAGCGGGCCACCGAGGCGATCTCCGCCTCCCGCAGCGTGGGCACCTCACGGGTCAGCTTGTAGCGGGCGACCGAGATCTCCGGCCGCGCCGCGTACATCTTCATGACCTCCTTGATGCCGCGGCACACGGTGTCGAGGGGGTGCTCGTGGGCCGGGGCCGCGTTGAGGACGGCCTCGGCGCGGATCAGGGTGTCGTCGTGGTCGGGGAAGATCGCCTCTTCCTTGGAGCGGAAGTGGCGGAAGAAGGTGCGGCGGGCGACGCCGGCCGCGGCCGCGATCTCGTCGACGGTGGTCGCCTCGTACCCCTTCGTGGCGAACAGTTCCATGGCCGCGGCCGCCAGTTCGCGGCGCATCCTGAGCCGCTGGGCGGCCGCGCGGCCGCCCGCGGCACTCTCCGAAACGTCGGGCGTGGCTGGTGTACGTGGGGACCTGGCGGGCTGGGACATGCCCCGAACGTACTGCATGCGCGCAGCTCTCTGCGCAGGTCCGGGGTTTCCCCCGCCCCTGACGGGCGGGGGGGATCCGGGCCCGGCGGGCACCAGGGGCCCGCCGGGGTCGAGCAGTCCGCCCCAGTCCCGGTCGCCTTCGGACCAGTCGCCGGCGCCGTCAGCGGCGGGCATATTCGCGGAAACCCCGGCCCGTCTTGCGGCCGAGGCAGCCCGCGGCCACCAGGTGCTCCAGCAGCGGGGCCGGGGCGAGTCCCGGGTCGCGGAACTCCCGGTGCAGGACCTTCTCGATCGCGAGCGAGACGTCCAGCCCGACCACGTCCAGCAGTTCGAAGGGACCCATCGGGTACCCGCCGCCCAGCTTCATCGCGGCGTCGATGTCGTCGAGCGACGCATAGTGCTCCTGCACCATCTTGATCGCGTTGTTGAGGTACGGGAACAGCAGGGCGTTCACGATGAACCCCGCACGGTCTGCGCAGTCGACGGCGTGCTTCCTGATCCGTCCGCACACCTCGTGGACCGTCGTGTGGACGTCCTCGGCCGTCAACACCGTGCGGACGACCTCGACCAGCTTCATGGCGGGCGCCGGGTTGAAGAAGTGCATCCCGATGACGTCCTGCGGGCGCGAGGTGGCCCGGGCGCAGGCGATGACCGGCAGCGAGGAGGTGGTGGTGGCCAGCACGGCGCCCGGCTTGCAGACCTTGTCGAAGGTGGCGAACAGCTGCCGCTTGATCTCCAGGTCCTCGGCGACCGCCTCGACGGCCAGGTCGACGTCGGCGAACGCGTCGTAGGAGCCGGCCGGGGTGATCCGCTCCAGCGTCTGCGCGGCGGCCTCGGCGGTCATCCGGCCCTTGTCGACCGAGCGCGCCAGGTTCTTGCCGATCCGGGCCTTCGCCGTCTGCGCCTTCTCCTCGCTGCGGGCGGCCAGGACGACGTCGTAGCCCGCCTTGGCGAACACCTCGGCGATCCCGGAGGCCATCGTGCCGGAACCGGCCACACCGACGCTGCGGACCTCGCGGCCGGGGGTGCCGGTCCCGCCGGCGGCGGGCGTCAGTGCGTCCGGGACGACGGTCGCGCTGCCCGGCGCCTCGTAGGTGTAGAAGCCGCGGCCCGCCTTACGGCCCGTCAGTCCGGCCGCGCTGAGCTGCCCCAGGATCGGGGCGGGCGCGTGCAGCCGGTCGCGCGACTCGGCGTACATGGCCTCCAGGACCGTACGGGCCGTGTCGACGCCGATCAGGTCGAGCAGCGCCAGCGGGCCCATCGGCAGCCCGCAGCCGAGCCGCATCGCGGCGTCGATGTCCTCACGGGAGGCATAGCGCGCCTCGTACATCGCGGCGGCCTGGTTGAGGTAGCCGAACAGCAGTCCGTCCGCGACGAATCCGGGGCGGTCGCCGACCGCGACGGGCTCCTTGCCGAGGTCGAGGGCGAGGTTGGTGACGGCGCTGACGGCGGCCGGCGCGGTCAGCACCGAGGAGACCACCTCGACCAGCCTCATCGCGGGCGCCGGGTTGAAGAAGTGCAGACCGAGCACGCGCTCCGGGCGGGCCGACTCGGCGGCGAGCCGGGTCACGGACAGGGCGTTGGTGCCGGTGGCGAGGATCGTCTCCGGGCGGACGATCCCGTCCAGCTCGCGGAAGATCTGCTGCTTGATCTCGTACGACTCCGGGGCCACCTCGATCACCAGCTCGGCGTCGGCCGCCGCGCCCAGGTCGGTGGCGGTGCGGATCCGGGCCAGGGCGTCGGCGCGCTCCTGCTCGGTGAGCCGGCCGCGCCGCACGGCGCGGGCGGTGGAGGCCTCCAGCACGGCGAGCGAACGGGCCGTGCGCTCCTCGCTGATGTCGATGCCGATCACCTCACGGCCGGCCTTGGCCAGGACCTCGGCGATGCCGGTGCCCATGGTGCCGAGGCCGACGACGGCGATCGTCCGGAGCGGGGACAGAGAGGTGTCGGAGAGGGGAGTGGCCATCGCGGGACTCCAGAAGAAGAGGGTGACGACTGGGAACGCCCCCGGGTGCGCCGCGGGAACCTCTGCGAGGCTGGGCGCACCGGGTGCGGAAAAGGGATGCGGGTGGTGCCGGGCTACGAGCGCACACGCCCGGTGCCGGTCGCCGGGGGCGCGCACAACGCCCTGCGGACGAACGGGAGATCCGACCGGCCCTGTCCCGTGGCCGGGTCGTACAGCGGTACGTGGTACCGAACCGACTTCCTTGGCGGAGGCTGCGTCACCAGGCCGCCGCGAGGAGGGTGCGAGTGGGTGACTCGCTCTCCTGAGCTTAACCGGCGGGTAACGAGCGCGCCAGCCCCCGAAATGTGAGGTAACTCGCCGAGCCGCCCACGCCCTAGGCTCGGCGCCATGGACGAAGAGTTGCGGGCGCTCACGGAGCGCTTACGGCAGGAGTCGGGCGGCACGGCATCCTACGAGCGGCTGGCGGCGGACGCGGGCCCCGACGAACTGGCGGCCGTGCTCACCGAACCGGGGCGGCCGCTGTGGGCCCGGGAACTCGCCGCCTTCCGGCTGGGCCTCGCCGGGGACCGGCGCGCCTTCGAGGCGCTCGTCCTGCTGCTCAACCACCGCGACCCGCCGCGCTGTGCCTCGGCCGCCCATGCCCTGGCCCGGCTCGGCGACCCCCGCACCGCCCGCGCGGCGGCGGCGCTCGCCACCAACGAACTGCGGGTCGCCTACGCCCTGCACCCGGTCCGCCTCCTGGTGGAACTGCGGGCGCCGGAGTCGGTGCCCGCGCTGATCACCACCCTCCGCCGGCGGCTGACGCCCCACGACCCCTACCGGCGGGTGGCCCTCGCCTGTGTGGAGGGTCTCGGCGCGCTCGGCGACGACCGTGCCCGGCCGGTTCTGAGCGACGCCCTCGCCCATCCGGCGCTCGCGGAGGCGGCCGTGCGGGCGCTGGCCCGGATCCCCCGGCAGCGCTGACTCACCGTCAACAGCGTTTTATCGCCAATTAGTTCGAGATTTGAATACCCGTTCGAGGGGAAGATCGCCTTCCGCCGAAATCCGGCTCGGTGTGCCCGCAGGGCTGCTGCCGAACTGACCGCGGACAAGGCCGGACCATTCCGGCTACGGAGGGTGAGAGACAGTGACCAGTGCGCAACTCCCGGACGAGATGGACGAGATATCCGACCTGGCCCTACGTCAAGACCCGGTAAAAACGTTCGGGCGGTTCCTCGAGGAGAAGTGGACGGCGGTCTGCCGGGGTCTGGAGATAGACCCGTGGCAGACCGAGACCGTCCTCGGGGATCTGCGAGAGGTGCTCCACCCCTGGGGCGCGCGGCCCGTCGGAACGCGCTGCGAACCGCCCTCGTTCGTCTCGGCCGACGGCTTCCCCGCCGAACTCTCCGTCAGCTGGAAGGCCGGCCGGCCCGAGGTCCGCATCCTCTTCGAGTCGCTCGGCTCCGACGGCACCCCGCTCGGCTGCCAGGAGGCCGGCCGGGAACTGACGCGCCGGCTCGCCGGGAGCCCCGGGACGGACATCGCGCGGTACCTGAGCATCGAGGACCTGTTCCTCACCTCCGACCCCGAGCGCTACCGGGCCACCCTCTGGCACTCCCTGGCCTGGAGACCGGGGCACCGGCCGCACTACAAGGTCTACCTCAACCCGCAGGTGAACGGCCTGGACCGGGCGTACGAGGTGATGGCCGAAGCCATGCACCGGCTGGGCCTCGCGGACGCCTGGCGGCCGGTGGCCGAACGCGGGAAGGAACTCGCCAAGCAGGGACACGAGCTGGAGCTCATGGCCCTCGACCTGGACGCCGGGAACACCTCCCGGGTCAAGGTCTACTACCGGCACCTTCCGATGGAGATGGCGGAACTGGACACGGTGGCGGCCCTGGCGCACCGCTACGAGCCCGAGCGGGCGGCCCGGGCGCGGTCCGTCATCTACGGGCGCGACGGCGGCACCGTGAGCAACGAGCCGATGACCTGCCTGGCGTTCCGGGAGGGCACGCCGGGCCCCGAGGAGGCCAACCTCTATCTGCGCCTGCCGGACAACACCCGCGACGACGCGGAGGCGGCCGCACGCGTCGCCCGGCTCATGGACCTGGAGGGGGTCGACCCCCGCCCGCTCGCCGGAATCCTGCGGGAACTGGGGGCGGGCGGCCCGGGGGCCGGCGGCGGGCTCCAGGAACTGTGCAGCTACCGGACGATCTCGCCGCGGACGCCCGCGGACATCGGTCTGTACCTGCGGTTCAGCACGTACGCCCAGCATCAGGCCGGCATCCCGGCCTGACCCCGGAGCGACCCGTCCCAGTGAGGCGACGGCCCTTCAGGGGCCCCTCCAGGACCGGCGCAACGGCTCCGTGCGGTCAACGGCGACCTCGCGGAGCCCTCGCGGCACCCCTTTCGCAGGGCTGCCTGTTCAGCCCCGTTCGGCCCTGTTCAGCCGCGGAAGCCCAGCAGCCCGTGCAGGACCGAGCCGTGCGCCGCCCGTGAGGCGACCTTGCCGGTCAGCGGCTTGGGGTCGGGCTGGGCCCGGCAGGTCGCGTCGACCGGGCCGATGCCGCGCGGGACCGTGCCATCGGTCAGATACGCCGCCAGGTGCTTGTCGAGGCAGCCGTTCCCGCTCAGCGTGATGCCGTGGTTCCCGCCGCCCTGCTCGACCACGAGGCTGGAGCCGCGCAGCAGGGCGTGGACGATGGCACCGCCCTCGTACGGGGTGGCCGCGTCGTTCGTCGCCTGGAACAGCAGGACCGGCGGCAGGGCGCCGTTGGCGATGTTCACCGGGCCCCGCGACCGGGTCGGCCAGAACGCGCACGGCGCGTTGTACCAGGCGTTGTTCCAGGCCATGAACGGCGCCTTGCGGTACGTCTCCCAGTTGTCCGATCGCCACTCCTCCCAGTCGTGCGGCCAGAAGGCGTCCCGGCACTGCACCGAGGCGTAGACGCTGTACCCGTTGTCCCCGGAGGCGTCCACGGCGGCGAAGTTCTCGTACGCCTGCACCAGCGGACCGGTCTTCCTGTCGTTGACGTACGCCGCGAACGCCGTGGCGAGGTGCGGCCAGTAGCCGTTGTAGTAGCCGCCCGGCAGGAAGGTGTCCTCCAGTTCCGCGGCGCCCACCTTGCCGCCGGCGGGCCTGCGGGCGAGCGCCGCCCGCATCGCGTACCACTTCGCCTCGACCTCGTCCGGGTCGCGGCCCAGCCGGTAGGTGTCGTCGTACGTGGCGATCCACGCCATCAGCGCGCGGTGCCGGTCGTTGAACGCGAGGTCCTGGGTGAGGTTGTCGTCGTACCAGACGCCCGTGGGGTCGACGACCGAGTCGAGGACCAGGCGCCTTACCCGCTGCGGGTACAGCTTGGCGTAGACCGCGCCGAGGTAGGTGCCGTACGAGTAGCCGAAGTAGTTCAGCTTCGGCGCGCCGGTGGCGGCCCGGATCGCGTCCATGTCGCGCACGGTGCCGGCCGTGTCGATGTACGGCAGTACGCGCGCGTACTTCCTGCCGCACGCCTCGGCGAAGGACCGCGCCCGCTCCAGGTTGGCCTGCTCGACCGCCTCGCCCTCCGGCACGGAGTCCGGGCGCACGGGGGCGAAGTGGCCGGGGGCGCAGTCGAGCGCGGGCGTGCTCTTGCCCACCCCGCGCGGGTCGAAGCCGATGACGTCGTACTGGGCCGCGACCGCCTTCGGCAGCGCGGAGGCGACGAAACCGGCGAGGGACAGACCGCGTCCACCGGGCCCGCCGGGGTTGACCAGCAGCGGACCCTGGTACGTCGGCGCGGTGTGCGGGACACGGGAGAGCGCCAGGGTGATCTGCTCCCCGCCCGGGTCGTCGTGGTCGAGCGGCACCTTCAGGGACGCGCACTGGAGCGTCGGCTGGTCGGTGGTGGCGCACTTCTTCCAGGTGAGCTGTGTCGCCCGGGCGGCGGCTGCGGGCGCCGGGGTCGCTCCGGCCGGTACGGCCGTGACGGTCCCGGCCAGGACGACGGCGGTGGCGCACAGCACGGCTGCGCGAGTGTTCAAGGAGTCCTCCCAGGACGGAGGGGGCCTTAAGGCGGCCGGGCCGCGTGGCTCACGGCCCTCGCGGCATCGTCCCGGAAAGATCGTCCGGAGAGAGGTATTGCGGGGCGAGTCGACCCGTTCGGGCGCGCGATGCGCTCGGACGCGGTCAGATCAGGGTGAGCTGGGTCGGCGTGGGCTCCTCCGCGGCCGGCGCGTGCTCCTCCTGCTCCGGTGGCCGGATCCGGCGCGGCATCCCCGCGGGCGCGGGCCCGATGCCGTACTCCTGGGCCAGTTCGTGCACCTGACGGGTGATCCGGCGCTGGTACCACCTGGGGGCGTAGGCGCCGTCGGCGTACAAGCGCTCGTAGCGGCGCACCAGATGCGGATGGTGCTGCCCGAGCCAGGCCATGAACCACTCGCGCGCCCCGGGCCGCAGATGCAGCACGAGCGGGGTGACGGAGGTGGCCCCCGCCGCCGCGATCGCCCGCACGGTGGCCCGTAGCTGCGCCGGTTCGTCGGACAGGAACGGGATCACCGGCGCCATCAGCACCCCGACGCCCAGACCGTGCTCGGTGAAGGTCCGTACGACGTCCAGCCGCCGCTCGGGGGCCGGGGTGCCCGGCTCCACGGTCCGCCACAGCTCGGTGTCGGTGAAGCCGACCGAGACGGAGAGGCCGACGTCGGTCACCGCGGCGGACTGCTTCAGCAGCTCCAGGTCGCGCAGGATCAGCGTGCCCTTGGTCAGGATCGAGTAGGGGTTCGCACGGTCGCGCAGGGCGGCCAGGATGCCCGGCATCAGCCGGTAGCGGCCCTCCGCGCGCTGGTAGCAGTCGACGTTGGTGCCCATCGCCACGTGGTCCCCGTGCCAGCGCGGCGAGGCCAGCTGGCGGCGCAGCACCTCGGGCGCGTTCACCTTGACGACTATCTGGGTGTCGAAGCCGATGCCGGTGTCGAGGTCCAGATAGCTGTGCGTCTTGCGGGCGAAACAGTAGACGCACGCGTGCGTGCAGCCGCGATAGGGGTTCACCGTCCACTCGAACGGCATCCGGGAGGCGCCCGGCACCCGGTTGAGGACCGTGCGGGCCCGCACCTCGTGGAACGTGATGCCGGCGAACTCGGGCGTGTCGAACGTACGGGTCGTGACCGCGTCCGCGCCGAACAGCGCGGGGTCCGCCGGACGGTCGTGGCGGGATTCCAGGGCGAGATTCTCCCAGCGCATGACGCCTCCTCCGTAGCACTGCCCATGCACCTGGACCCACAATAGAACATCTGTTCCCATGATCGTGCGAACGGGCGTCTGCCTCGGCGTTTCGCGCACCCCGTGATCGTTTTCCCCACCCCGATTTGGGCGGCCGTGGAGCGGGGTGGTTGGCTTGCCCTTCCCGAGAACTCCGAGCAACCCTGAGCAACACGGACCTGGAGGAACTTCATGGCGCAGGTCGAGGCCACCACCGAGCGCGTCGTCGCCGCGGACCCCGACAAGGTGTTCGACACGCTGGCCGACTACAGCGGCACGCGCGCGAACCTGCTGCCCGCCCACTTCAGCGAGTACGAGGTGCGCGAGGGCGGCGACGGCGAGGGCACCCTCGTCCACTGGAAGCTCCAGGCCACCAGCAAGCGGGTCCGCGACTGCCTCCTGGAGGTCACCGAGCCCACCGACGGCGAACTGGTGGAGAAGGACCGCAACTCCTCCATGGTCACCGTCTGGCGTGTCACCCCGGCCGGCGAGGGCAAGGCCCGTGTGGTCGTCACCAGCACCTGGAAGGGCGCCGGCGGCATCGGCGGCTTCTTCGAGCGGACGTTCGCGCCCAAGGGCCTCGCCCGCATCTACGACGAGATCCTCGGCAAGCTCGCCACCGAGGTCGAGAAGTAGCAACCCCCGGGCGCCGGAAGCCCGTTGACCCCTCTCACCGGTTCGGGTGGATTCCGCCCGCGACCGGGACGGCGCCGTAACCCCTCGCACCTGCCCCGAGTTGCCGCTTCACGCGGGAACCGTGCGGCAGGTGCGACGAGGGGAGCGGCCCATGGGCGGGACCACACCGGCGCGGGACGAGCCGGTCACGGCACCCCACCCCCGGGCCGAGGGGGCCGAGGGGGCCGAGGGGGCCGAGGGGGACCACCCGCCCCCGCCGCCCCCGCCACCCGCCACCGGTACGGCCCCGAGCCCCCGCCGGGCCCGCCCGGCCCTGCTCGGACTGCTGCTCGCCCTGTTCCTCGCCGCCGTGGAGCAGCCGACCGTCGCCACCGCCCTGCCGACGATCGCCGGCGACCTGCACGCCCTGGACCGGATGACCTGGCCGGTCACCGCCTCCCTCCTCGCCACCGCCGTCGGGCTGCCCGTGCACGGCATGCTCGGCGGCCGCTTCGGCCGCAAGGGCGTCCTCCAGTGCGCGCTCCTGATGTGCGTCGCGGGCGCCGCGCTCGCCGGACGCGCCCGGACCATGGATCAGCTGGTCGCCTTCAGCGCCCTCCAGGGCCTCGGCGCCGGCGGACTCCTCGGCGGTGTCCGGACGATGGTCGCCGACCTCGTCCCGCCCCGGCGGCGCGGCCGGTGGAGCGGGCTCATCGGGGCCGCGTCCGGACTTGCCTGCGTCGCCGGACCGCCCCTCGGCGGCTACCTCACCGACCGGCTCTCCTGGCGCTGGTGCTTCTACGCCGGGATCCCCGTCGGCCTGCTCGCCCTGGCCCTCGTCACCCTCGCCCCGAAACTCCCCGGACCGCGGACCGGGCCCCGCCTCGATGTGCTCGGCGCCCTGCTGCTCACCGCGGCCGCCACCTGTCTGGTACTGCTGGCCGGCCTGGCCGGCACCCGCCACGCCGGGGACTCCGTCGTCGTCGGCCTCGGCGCGGGAGCGCTCGCCGCCGTCCTCCTCTTCCTCCTCGCCGAGGGCGTCGCCACCGACCCCCTGATCCCGCTGCGCCTGTTCCGCGACCCCGTCTTCACCGTCACCGGCCTGGTCGGCCTGATCACCGGCGCCGCCCTGGCCGGCGCGGCGAGCTGTCTGCCGGCCTATCTGCAACTGGCCGACGGCACCTCCGCCACCGAGGCCGGACTCCTCATGCTCCCGCTCACCGGCTCCGTCGTCGGCGCCTCCGTGCTGTGCGGACGGCTCGTCCGCCGCACCGGCCGGCACCGGACCCCCTCGGTCCTCGGCTGCGCCCTCACCGTCCTCGCCACCTGGCTGCTGTCCCGCCTCGGCACCGGCACGCCCCGGCCGACCTCCTGCCTGTGGACCGCCGTCCTCGGCGCCGGCATCGGCCTTGTGACGCCCGTCCTCCTGCTCGCCGTGCGGAACTCCGCCCGCCCCGCCGACCTCACCGCCGCCACCGGCGCCCACACCGGCCTCCGCCGGCTCGGCGGCGCCCTGGGCGCCGCCGTGTTCGGCGCCCTCCTCGCCGGCCGGCTCACCGACGCCCTCGCCGACCGCCTGCCCGCGCCCGCGGCGGCCGGCCTGCCCGACCCGCGCTCCCTCACCCCGGACCTCGTGCACACCCTGCCCCCGGCCCTGCGCGACGCCTGGACCGGCGCCTACGCCGACGCGCTGCCCGGGATCTTCCCCCTCCTCGTCCCGGCCCTGCTGCTCGGCCTGCTCACCGCCTGCTTCCTCAGGGAGACCTCACCGTTCCGCAAGGAGACCCCCCTGCCGACCGGGGCGCCCGCCCGCCCCGCCGCCGAAACGGAGCCCGTGACCGTGACCGCCCGCATCCCGCAGGCCCGCACGCCGTACACCGCCGGCGTCCCCGTCTCCGGCACCGTCCGCCACCACGACGGCAGCGCCGTACCCCACGCCGCCCTCACCCTCATCGACGCCACCGGCGCACAGGTCGGCCGCGGTGCCAGCGGCGAGGACGGCCGCTACGCCCTGTCCACGCCCGGCACCGGCGCCTACGTCCTGATCGCCGCAGCCGGCGGCCACCGCCCCCGGGCCGTCACCGTCACGGTCGCGGAGCGGCCCGTCGAGCTCGACCTCGTCCTCGGCGGCGCCGGACGCCTCACCGGGACCGTCGTCACCGCCGACGGCACCCCGGTCCCCGACGCCGTCGTCACCCTCGCCAACGCCCACGGCGAGGTCGTCGCGAGCACCCGCAGCGACGGAGCCGGCGACTACGCCGTCACCGGGCTGATCGCCGGCGCGTACACCCTCGCCGCGAGCGCCCCCGCCTTCCGGCCGTCCGCCCTCCCGGTCACCGTCGCCGCCTCCCTGGAGACCCGCCAGGACGTCGAACTCGCGGGCGGCTCCGTGGTCCGGGGCACCGTCCGCGACGGCTGTGGCCGCCCCGTCGAGGACGCGCGCGTGACCCTCCTCGACGCGGCGGGCACCGTTCTCGACACCCTCACCACCGGCCCCGACGGGACGTTCCGCTTCGTCGACCTGGCCTCGGGCCAGTACACCGTCATCGCCACCGGATACCCGCCCGTCGCCACCGTCCTGAAGGTCGCCGGCGGCGGCCGCACCGAACACGACGTGCGGCTCGGCCACGAGCACTGAACGGTCCGCAGGCCCGGCGGCGTACCCCGGCGCGCTCCGGTGAAACCAATTACAGAATTGCCGCACATCCCGACCTGCGCGCGCCGTACGGTTGTTGCTGCGGACAGATCTTGCACAGCTCTGGGGAGAGAGGGCCTGGGCCATGGACCGTGGCACCGAGAGGGACGCACCTCCCAGCCGCGGAGCGAACAGCGCGGCGGCGGACGACACCGCCGATCCCGGTCGCGTCCCCCTGGCCGTGGTCGTCGTCGACCGCGACGGCCTCGTCTCCCACTGGAGCACCGGCGCACGCCGGCTCTTCGGCGTCGCCAAGGAGGAGGCGATCGGCGAGCCCGCCATCGATCTGCTCCCCGTCTCCGGCGCCCTCCCCGAACCCGAGGACACCTACGGCGACTACGGCGCCTACGACGGCCTGGGACCGGGCCTGGAGTCCTCCCTCGACCGGGGCCTGAGCTACCCCGCCGCCGGACGCGCCCGCCTCACCGTCCCCGGACTGGACCGCGAGCGCGCCGATGTCCTGTGGTGGGCCTACCCGCTGGTCGGCCCCGGCCGCGAACGGCTCCTCGTGCTCGCCGCCGACGCGACCGCCGTGCTGCGCCCGGAGCCGCGGACGCCGGAGCAGCAGGCCCCGGAGCAGCAGGCCCCGGATTCCTCCTCGGCCGCCGCCGTCGCCGTCGAACGCATCGCGCCCGGCTTCGCCCTGCACACCGACTTCCCCGGCGCCGACGAACTCGCCCGCCGGCTCCCCGACATCCTGCCCAGCATGAGCGTCGGCGAGAGCGCCCGCATCGTCGCCCAGGTTCTCGAACTCGGCTACCCCGTCCTGGAGTTCAGCCAGAACGACCGGGTCCCGGTCACCCCCGACTGGGGCGTCGCCCGCCGCGTCGAGCGCAGGGCCCGCCGGGAGCGGGCGGCCCGCGCCGCCGCCGAGGGGCTGCCCCTGCCGGACGACCTCGCCGACGAGGGCGAGGACCTCGAACACGCCGCGGTCCGCGAGCGCCTGGAGTTCCTCAACGAGGTCAGCGGGCGGATCGGCACCTCCCTGGACCTCTCCCGCACCATCATCGAGGTCAGCAAGGCCGTCGTCCCCCGCTTCACCGACGTCGCCGGCACCTATCTGCGCGAACAGGTCGTGGCCGGCGAGGGCTTCCCCGACGGCGTGCCCGACACCCGCACCCTGTGGCACCGGGTGGCCGTCGAACACACCGACGAACCCGGCCGCTGGGACGACGTCGTCCCCGTCGGCGAAGCCATGCCCTTCCCCGCCCACACCCCGTTCTTCCAGTGCATGACCACCGGCCAGCCCGTCCTCGTGCCGCGCATCAGCGAGCAGATGGGCCACGCCATCGCCGCGCAGTTCGAGAAACGCGACATCCGGCCCCTCATCACCGGCCGCTCCATGCTCGTCGTCCCGCTCAAGGCCCGCAACGTCGTCCTCGGCTTCATGGTCCTGCTGCGCCACCCCGAGCGCACCGAGTTCAACGACATGGACCGGGTCACCGGCGCCGAACTCGCCGCCCGCGCGGGCCTCGTCCTCGACAACGCCCGTATGTACACCTACCAGGAGTCCGTCGCCGAGACCCTCCAGGACAGCATGCTGCCGCACATCCCGCCGCGCATGGCGGGCTGCGACATCGCCACCCGCTATCTGCCCGGCACCCTCCTCGGAAGGGTCGGCGGCGACTGGTTCGACTCCGTGAAACTCCCCGGCGCCCGCACCGCCCTCGTCGTCGGCGACGTCATGGGTCACGGCCTCAACTCGGCCGCCATGATGGGCCAGTTGCGCACCGCCGTACAGACCATGGCGGCCCTCGACCTGCCGCCCGCCAGACTCCTGCGCAACCTCGACGACCTCGCCCAGCGCCTGGGCGACACCTACCTCGCGACCTGCCTGTACGCCGTCTACGACCCGATCGCGGGCGAGCTCCACCTGGCCAACGCCGGCCACATCCCGCCGGTGCTGGTCCGCGCGGCGGACGGCCGCACCGAGCTGCTCGACCTGCCCACCGGCGCACCCATCGGCGTCGGCGGAGTGCCCTTCGAATCGGTCACCGTCCGCGTGGACCCCGGCGACCGGCTCGTGATGTGCACCGACGGTCTGGTGGAGGTGCGCGGCGAGGACATCGGCGTGGGCCTGGCGGCCCTGTGCGAGTCCGCCGCCCACCCGGCCGCCTCCATGGACGACGCCTGCGACACCATCATCCGCGCCCTCGCCGCGACCTTCACCGAAGCGGGCCACGGCGACCGCAAGGACGACGTCGCCCTGCTGATGGCCCGCCTCAACGGCGTCGAACCCGACGACGTCGCCGAATGGCGCTTCCCGCTCGACGCGGCCGAGGTCCCCCGGGCCCGCGCGGCCGTCCGCGAGCAGCTCCACGACTGGGGGCTCGCGAAACTGGCGTACCACGCGGAACTGATGGTCGGCGAGCTGGTCACCAATGCCGTACGGCACTCCCACCGGCTGCCCGTCACCCTCCGGCTGGTGCGCGGCGAGACGCTGCTGTGCGAGGTGGACGACGACAACCACGACCTGCCGACCCTGCTGAGCGCCGGGCCCGAGGACGAGGCGGGACGGGGACTGCGCGTGGTGAGCACCCTGGCCCGTGAGTGGGGAACCAGTCGTACGGGCGCCGGCAAGTCGGTGTGGTTCGAACTGACTCTGCCGAGACGCTGAACAACCCACCGTCCCCCTCGGCCCGTCGGCTCTCGCCGGAGGATCCGCGCGCCCCGCTTGTCGCGGCAACCCCGGAGCGGTAGACCGTACTCGCCCGTCACTCATGACGGATCGGCGCCGCACCCTGGGGAGTTGGGATGAGTGTGACGATGCGATACCGGGAGGCCTGGGAGGGCTTCTGGCGCGAGGCCCCGCACGACACCGGTGCGGTGTTCTGGGACGCGGACCCGAAGGTGACCGCGGCGCTCCATCTCGCCCTGTTCGAGCCGTATGTCGCCGACGCCGTACTGCCGTTGGTGGATCTCGGCTGCGGCAACGGCACCCAGACCCGCTTCCTCGCCGACCGCTTCCCGCAGGTCCTCGGCGTCGACCTGGCCGCCGCCGCCCTCGACCACGCCCGGCACGCCGACCCCGAGGGCCGTGCGCGGTACCGGCTGCTGGACGCCGTCGAACGGGGTGCCGCCGAGGCCCTGCACGCCGAACTCGGCGACACCCACGTCTATATGAGGGGCGTCCTGCACCAGTGCGAGCCCGCCGACCGGCAGCCCCTCGCCGACGGGATCGCCGCGCTGCTCGGCGAGCGGGGCCGGGTCTTCCTCGTCGAACCGTCCGAGGCCGCCGGTGCCGTCCTCGGCGGCCTCGCCCACGGCCCGGCCGGCCCGCCCCCGAAGCTCGCACCGATCTTCCGTCACGGCATAGCGCCCGGCGAGGTCTCCGACGCCGCCGTGCCCGCCCTCCTCGAGGCGGCCGGTCTCACCGTCCTCGCGAGCGGCGGACTCCCGCTCATCACCACCGAGTCCACCCCGAACGGCACCGTGCTCGAACTGCCGTCGAACTGGCTGGTGGCAGGCCGAACGGACTGACCACCGAGCGGGGCCGGCGGGCGCGCCCGCGCAGGACCCGGCGCTGTGTCCGCCCGACGGGCGAACCGGGTCAGGCGGTGAGCCGGGTCAGTGTTTCCTCGAAGGGGGCCGCGTCCCGGCCCGGGCGGTTGTGGGGCAGGCGGGCGAGGAGGGCGGCCATGCCGCAGGTGTTGGTCGCGCCGGAGAACACCAGTCCGGCGCCGATCAGTCCCGACAGCCAGTGCGCCGACGGCTGGGCGAGGCCCGCCAGGAACCCGGCGACGACCAGGGAGCCGGCGGCCAGCCGCACCTGGCGCTCCATCGGCCACGGGGTGCGGGCACCGGCCTGCCGCTCCAGCGGGTGACCGGCCGCGGCCCACGCCCCGGTGCCGCCCTCCAGCGTGGCCGCCGGGACCTCGAGGTCCGCGAGCCGGGCACAGCCCCGCGCGGACCGGGCCCCGGAGGCGCACACGATCAGCAGGGGGCGCCGGAGTGCGGCCTCCGTCAGCGCGGTCGAGGCCTCGTCGAGCCGGTCCAGCGGCACGTTGTGCGCGCCGGGCAGATGACCCGAGGCGTACTCGCCCGGAGTGCGTACGTCCACGACCGTGAACGTGCCGAGCCGGGCGGCCGCCTCGGCGGTGGTCAGCGCGGTGGGGGTGGTGGACGTGGTGGAGCCGGTCGGGGCGGTCGGGGCGGTCGGGGCGGTCGGGGTGGTCTGCGGTCCGTTCACGGAACAGAACCTTTCTGTGGGGTGTTGTCCCGCACGGGTAGGATACCCGCGGGGGTATAGAGGAGGAGAAAAGGTGCAACTCGACATGTCGGCCGAGGAGCTGAAGTCCGCGCTCAACCGGCTGCGACGCGCCCAGGGACAGCTCGCGGGCGTGATCCGGATGATCGAGGAGGGCCGGGACTGCGAGGACGTGGTCACCCAGCTCGCCGCGGTCTCCCGGGCCCTGGACCGGGCCGGCTTCGCGATCATCGCTACGGGCCTGGAGCAGTGCATGACCAGCGAGGACCCGGAGGTCCGGGACTCCGCACAGATGCGCGCCCGCCTGGAGAAGCTGTTCCTCTCGCTGGCCTGAGCCGGGGTGAGCCGGCGTGAGCCGGGGGAGGGGCCGACGGGAGCGGCCCGGCGGTCACAGCACGGCCGTCAGGCCCATCCCCGCCGCGACGGTGAGCAGCACCGCGCCGAAGATCCGCTGGAGGGTGGCGGGGGAGACCCGCGCGGCGAGCCGCCGCCCGTCCCACGCCCCCAGCACGGCCGTCGCCAGGAACGGCATGATCAGCGCCCAGTCCAGGCCGCTCGCCGTCCAGGCGCGCGCCCCGAGGGCCACCAGCGCGTTGGCGACGATCACCAGCAGACTCGTGCCCACGGCGGCCCCCATGGGCACGGCCAGGACACCCACCAGCGCCGGTACGGCGAGAAAGCCGCCGCCGACCCCGAGGAACCCGGTCACCGCGCCGAGACCCGCCCCCGCCCCGGCCGCCCGGGCCGCCGAGACCGACGCACGCCCGCGTGGGGCACGGCGGCGCAGCATCCGCACGGCCGCCACGGCGGCGAGCACCGCGAACATCGAGGTCAGCACGGACTGCGGGATCCGCGCGGAGAGGGCGCCGGCCGTCGCGGCGGGCAGTACACCCGCCGCCGCGAACAGCAGCCCCGCCCGCCAGCGCACCGCCCCCGCGCGCGCGTGGGCCACGAGCGCGGTGACCGAGGTGACGATCACGATGACCAGGCTCGCCGTGGTCGCCGAGGCCGGGTCGAAACCCAGCAGATAGATCAGCGCCGGTACGGTCAGGATGCTGCCGCCCGCCCCCAGCGCGCCCAGGGCGACACCGACCAGGGCCCCGGCGAGCAGCGCCAGCGCGAACGCGCTCACCGCACGGTCCCGGCGGCCCCGCGCGCGCTCTCGACGGGCAGCCCCAGGGCGGCCCACTCCCGCATCCCGCCGACCACGTCGGGCGCGGACACACCCCGCGCGGCGAGCAGCTCGGCCGCCTGCCGGGAACGGTTGCCGGACCGGCAGATCAGCACCGGGTCCCGGCCGTCGGGCAGCCCCGCCGGCGCGTCCGCCAGCACGGACAGCGGCAGGTGGACGGCGCCCGGCGCGTGACCGGCGGCGAACTCGTCCTCCTCACGGACGTCGACCAGCACGGCCGACCCCGCCTGGAGCAGCCGGTGCGCCTGGGCAGGGGTGACACGGCTCGTGCCGAGACGCAGACCGGCTCCGGCCGCCGCGGCGAAGCCGTCGTCGACGGCCACCACCGCCCGGCCCGCCGCGTCGAGCAGGGACGCGGCGATCGCCGCCCGCATCCCGCCCGCGCAGTGCACCCACACCGTGCCGGCCGGCACCTCGTCCAGCCGCCGGTGCAGCTGGTGCACCGGGATGTGGACGCTGCCCTCGATCCAGCCGGCGGCCCGCTCGCCCTCGCGGCGCACGTCCAGCACGACGACGTCGTCGCGGCGCGCCCGGGCCGCGGCGAGCCCGGCGAAGGTCGACCGGGGGAAGGAGGCGGGCGCCGTCCCCTCGGGCAGCCAGTCGGCCGGGGAACCGACGGCCGCCGCGGCCGGCCGGTCGATGCCGACCCGGATCAGCTCCCGCTGCGCCCGGGAGACGTCCTCGGCGCTCGCCGCGAGCAGCGTCACCGGCTTGCCCCACGGAACCATCCAGGCGAGATAGGTCGCCAGCTGCCCGTCGACCTCGAAGTTGAACGCGCCCGCCACATGCCCCTCGGCGAACGCCACCCGGCCGCGCAGGTCCACCACCCACTCACCGGCCGCGAGCCGCCGGGCGAGCTCGGCCGCGTCGGCCCGCCGGGGCGGCGTCAGATCCACCGGCGCCGGCCCGCCCGCGTTGGCCGGGCCCATGTGCGCGTAGTACGCGGGCACGTCGTCCAGACCGGCCAGCAGCTCCTTCACGAACGTGTCCACGTCCTGCGCCAGCGCCGGATTGGACGCCTTCTCCGCGCCGATCGTGCTGCTCTCGCCGCCCGCCTGCCCGGCGGAACAGAAACTTCCGAAACCGTGCGTCGGCAGCACGGACACCTCGTCGCCCAGCTCGGCCGCGAGCCGGTGCGCGGAGGCGTGCTGCGCCCGGGCCAGCCGCTCGGTCAGCCGGGGCTCGACCAGGTCCGGGCGGCCCACGCTGCCGATCAGCAGCGACCCGCCGGTGAACGCCGCCACCGGCCGCCCGGACTCCTGAAGGACGTACGCCGTGTGGTGCGGGGTGTGCCCGGGCGTGGCCACCGCGCGCAGCACCAGGTCCTCGTCGACCGGCTCCAGGTCCCCGTCGGCGACCGGCACGCGCGGGTACGCCACCTCCGCCCCGGCCGGCACCAGGTAGCGGGCCCCGGTCAGCCGGGCCAGCTCCAGGCCGCCGGTCACGTAGTCGTTGTGGACGTGGGTCTCGGCGACGGCCACGATCCGCACCCCGCGCCGGGCCGCCGCGGCGATCACCCGGTCGATGTCCCGCGGCGGATCCACGACCACCGCGGCCCGGGCGCCGCCCGCCAGATAGCTGCGGTTTCCCAGCCCCTCGGTCTTCAGGACGTCGGCAAAGAACACGGCACTCTCCCTTGCTGGAAAATTACCCCCGGGGGTATCTGTTCCTCACCGTAACAGAGATACCCCCCGGGGTATTCCGGCGGGTGTTTCCCGGCCCCGGTCCCGCGCGACTTCGCCCGCCCCGGATGGCACCGTGTCCCCGGACACCCCCGCCCCCGGCCCAGGAGAACCACCCGGTGAACCCACCCACGCTCGACGCCCTCGACCTGAAGCTGCTCCAGGCACTGCAACTCGACGGACGGGCGCCGTTCAGCCGTATCGCCCAGGTCCTGGGGGTCTCCGACCAGACCGTCGCCCGCCGCTTCCGCCGACTGCGCACCACCGCCGGGCTGCGCGTCCTCGGCATGACCGACGAGGTCCGGCTCGGCCGCAGCAACTGGATCGTCCGGCTGTCCTGCACCCCCGACGTCGCCGACCCGCTCGCCGCCGCCCTCGCCCGCCGCCCCGACACCATGTACGTCGCCCTGATCTCCGGCGGCACCGAGGTGATGTGCGCGATGCGGCCCCGCAGCCGCCGTGAACGCGACGAACTCCTCCTCGGCCACCTCCGCCGCACCCCGCGCGTCACCTCGATCAGCGCCCACTGCCTCCTGCACTCCTTCTACGGCGGCCCCCTCGGCTGGCTCACCAAGACCGACGCCCTCACCCCCGACGAGGCCGCCGCCCTGCGCCGGGCCCACCCCGGCACACCCGCCGCACCGGTGGACGTCGACCCGGACGACGAACGCCTGCTCGCCCTGCTCCGCGAGGACGGCCGCGCCCCCCTCACCGAACTCCAGACCGCCACCGGCCTCACCGAGTCCGTGGTCGGCCGCCGCCTGGAGCGGCTGCTCGCGACCGGCGTGCTCTACTTCGACGTCCAGCACGACGTGGAACCCCTCGGCCAGGAGATCGAGGCGATGCTCTGGCTCACCGTGGAACCGGCCTCCCTGGCGGGCGCCGGCCACGCCCTGGCCGCCCACCCCGAGGTCCGCTTCGCCGCCGCGACCACCGGTCGGGCCAACCTCTTCGCCGCCACCCTGCACACCGGCCCCGGCGCCCTCTACGCCTACCTCAGCGAGCGCATCGGCGCCCTGGAGGGCGTACGGTCCGTCGAAACCCTCCTGGCACTCCGTCAGGTGAAACAACTCGCCTACGACCGGAGTCGCTCCCCGGGCGACCGGGGTGCCCCGCACTAGGCTCGGCAGCCTCCAGCGGAAGGGGCCCGGACGTGAAGATCCTGATCAGCGCCGACATGGAGGGCGCCACCGGCGTCACCTGGCCGGCCGACGTGCTGCCGGGGACCCCGCAGTGGGAACGGTGCCGGTCGATGTTCACCTCCGACGTCAACGCGGCCGCCCTCGGCTTCTTCGACGGCGGCGCCGACGAGGTCGTCGTCAACGAGGCCCACTGGACCATGCGCAACCTCCTCCTCGAACGCCTCGACGACCGCGTCGAGATGCTCACCGGACGGCACAAGTCCCTCTCCATGGTGGAAGGCGTCCAGCACGCGGACATCGACGGCATCGCCTTCGTCGGCTACCACGCCGGCGCCGGCATGGAGGGCGTCCTCGCCCACACCTACCTCGCCAACTCCCTCACCGGCGTCTGGCTGAACGACGTACGCGCCAGCGAGGGCCTCCTCAACGCCCACGTCGTCGCCGAGTACGGCGTCCCCGTCGTCCTGGTCACCGGCGACGACGTCGCCTGCGAGGACGCCCTCGGCTACGCCCCCGAGGCCCTGAAGGTGGCCGTCAAGGACCACGTCTCCCGCTACGCCGCCGTGTGCCGGACACCGGCCCGCACCGCCGCCGACATCCGCGCCGCCGCCAAGGAGGCGGCGGCCCTCGCCGTGCGACGGGATCCGGTCGACGGCGGACCGTACACGGTCGCCGTCGAGGTCGACGCCGAACACCTCGCCCTCGCCGCCACCGTCGTACCCGGCGTGATCCGCACCGGCGAACGTAGGATCGCGTACACCAGCGGCACGATGTACGAGTGCATTCGCACCTTCAAGGCGGTCACCACCGTCGTCTCGGCCGCGATCGAGGAGCAGTACGGCTGAAGCGGCACAGCAGCGGCCGAGCAGCAGGGCCGCACGGCGGGAACAGGAGCGGGATGGCTGACGCGCAGGCACGGGACGAGGTCGTCCGGTTCACCTCCGACCTCATCCGCATCGACACCACCAACCGGGGCGGCGGCGACTGCCGGGAACGGCCCGCCGCCGAGTACGCGGCCGCACGGCTGGCCGACGCCGGCCTCGAACCCGCCCTCCTCGAACGCACCCCCGGACGCACCAACGTCGTCGCCCGCGTCGAGGGCACCGACCCCCGCGCCGACGCCCTGCTGCTCCACGGCCACCTCGACGTCGTCCCCGCCGAGCCCGCCGACTGGACCGTGCACCCCTTCTCCGGCGAGGTCCGCGACGGGGTGGTGTGGGGCCGTGGCGCCGTCGACATGAAGAACATGGACGCGATGATCCTCGCCGTGGTGCGCGCCTGGGCCCGGCAGGGCGTACGCCCCCGCCGCGACATCGTCCTCGCCTTCACCGCCGACGAGGAGGCCAGCGCCGAGGACGGAGCCGGATTCCTCGCCGACCGTCACGCCGCCCTCTTCGAGGGCTGCACCGAAGCCGTCGGCGAGTCCGGCGCGTTCACCTTCCACGACGGCGCCGGCCGCGAGATCTACCCCATCGCGGCGGGCGAACGCGGCACCGGCTGGCTCCGCCTCACCGCCCGCGGCCGCGCCGGTCACGGCTCCAAGGTCAACCGGGAGAACGCCGTCACCCGGCTCGCCGCCGCCGTCACCCGGATCGGCGAGCACACATGGCCCCTGCGCCTCACCCCCACCGTCCGCGCCGCACTCACCGAACTCGCCGCCCTCTACGGCCTGGAGAGCGCCCTCGACGACCCCGACGCCGTGGACATCCTGCTGAAGAAGCTCGGCCCGGCCGCCTCCCTCGTCGAGGCGACGGTCCGCAACAGCGCCAACCCGACCATGCTGGAAGCCGGTTACAAGCTCAACGTGATCCCCGGCGAGGCCGTCGCCCATGTCGACGGACGCTATCTCCCGGGCACCGAGGACGAGTTCGCCACCACCCTCGACGAACTCACCGGCCCCGACGTCGACTGGGAGTTCCGCCACCGCTCCGTCGCCCTCCAGGCACCCGTCGACGCCCCCCTCTACGCCAAGATGCGGGCCGCCGTCGAGGAGTTCGCCCCCGAGGGGCATGTGGTGCCGTACTGCATGTCCGGCGGCACCGACGCCAAGCAGTTCTCCCGGCTCGGCATCGACGCCGCCTACGGCTTCGCACCGCTGAAGCTGCCCGAGGGCTTCGACTACCAGGCCCTCTTCCACGGCGTCGACGAACGCGTCCCCGTCGAGGCCCTGCACTTCGGCGTCCGCGTCCTCGACCGGTTCCTGCGCACGGCCTAGACGAGCGGGGAGAACGTGCAGATCCTGCCGTACGGTTCCTGGCCCTCACCCCTCGACGCCCGCCTCGCCGCGGCCCACGACGGCCGGCCCGAGTACGTCGGCTTCGTCGGCGACGAGGTGTGGTGGACCGCGCCCCGGCCCACCGAGGACGGCCGCCGCACCCTCGTCCGCCGCCGCACCGACGGCACCGAGGAATCCCTCCTGCCCCCGCCCTGGAACGTCCGCAGCCGCGTCCACGAATACGGCGGCCACCCCTGGGCGGCCGCCCGACTCCCCGACGGCCCGCTGCTGGTGTTCGTCCACCACGCCGACCAGCGTCTGTACGTCCGCGAACCCGGCCACGAGCCGCGCCCGTTGACCCCCCTCTCCGCCCTCGGCGGGGGACTGCGCTGGGCGGAACCCCAGTTGATCATCGATCGGGGCGAAGTCTGGTGCGTCCTGGAGGAGTTCACCGGACCCGCCCCCACCGACGTCCGCCGTCTCCTGGCCGCCGTCCCCCTCGACGGCTCGGCCGCCCGCGACCGCACCGCCGTCCGTGAACTCACCGACGACCACCACCGCTTCCTCACCGGCCCCCGCCTCTCACCCGACGGCCGGCACGCCGCCTGGCTGGCCTGGGACCATCCCCGGATGCCCTGGGACGGCACCGAGGTGATCGTCGCCGAGGTCACCCCGGACGGACCGGACGGACCCCTGAGCGGGGCCCGGGTGGTGGCGGGCGGCCCGGCGGAGTCGATCGCCCAGGTGGACTGGCAGCGGTCGACGGGCGGCGGTATGCAGTCCGCGGTCGACGGCGTGCGGTCCGCGGGCGACCGTATGCAATCCACCGGCGATCGTATCCAGCCCACGGGCGACCGCCTCCTGTATGCAAGCGACCGCACCGGCTGGTGGAACCTCTACCGGGACCACGAACCCCTCTGCCCCCGCGAGGAGGAGTTCGGCGGCGCCCTCTGGAAGCTCGGCCTGCGCTGGTTCGCCCCCCTCGACAACGGGCTCGTCGCCGTCGTGCACGGCCGGGGCGCCACCGCCCTCGGCATCCTCGACCCGGAGACCGGGGAGCTGGTCGACGCGGCGGGGCCGTGGACGGAGTTCGCGTCCACGCTGGCCGTGCGCGGGGACCGGGTGGTCGCGGTGGCGGCCAGTCCGCGGACCGGCTACGAGGTGGTGGAGCTGGACGCCCGGACCGGGCGCGCCCGGGTGATCGGGGGTGCGCACGAGGACGCGGTGGATCCGGTGTACTACCCCGAGCCGCAGATCCGCACCTTCGCCGGCCCCGACGGGCGGGAGGTGCACGCCCATGTCTACCCACCGCACCACCCGGCCTGCGCGGCGCCCGGACACGAGCTGCCGCCCTACGTGGTGTGGGCGCACGGCGGGCCCACCGACCGGGCGCCGCTGGTGCTGGATCTGGAGATCGCCTACTTCACCTCCCGGGGCATCGGGGTCGCCGAGGTCGACTACGGCGGGTCGACCGGATACGGGCGGGAGTACCGGGAGCGGCTGCGGGAGCAGTGGGGAGTGGTGGACGTCGAGGACTGCGCCGCCGTCGCCCGGGCACTCGCCGACGAGGGCACCGCCGACCGGGACCGGCTGGCGATCCGCGGCGGCAGCGCCGGCGGCTGGACCGCCGCCGCCTCGCTGACCGGCACCGAGGTGTATGCGTGCGCCACCATCCGGTATCCCGTACTGGACCTGGTGGGCTGGGCGACCGGCGAGACCCACGACCTGGAGTCCCGTTACCCGGACACCCTGGTCGGGCCGCTCGCCGAGGTGCCCGCCCGGTACGCGGAGCGCTCGCCCGTCGAGCACGCCGAGCGGATCACCGTACCGTTTCTGCTGTTGCAGGGCCTGGACGACGTGATCTGCCCGCCGGTGCAGTGCCAACGGTTCCTGGCCCGGCTGGCGGGGCGGCGGGTGCCGTACGCCTATCTCGCGTTCGAGGGCGAGGGGCACGGGTTCCGGCGGGCGCAGACCACCGTGCGGGCGCTTGAGGCCGAGCTGTCCCTGTACGCTCAGGTGTTCGGGCTGCGCCCGCCCGGCATCCCCACCCTGGAGTTCACGCAGTGAAGGACCTCGTGCGGCCGTCCCGGCTGGCCCCCGGCGCCCGGGTGGCCGTCGTCGCCCCCAGCGGACCCGTGGCGGAGGAGCGGCTCCAGGCCGGGCTCGATCTGCTGCGCGGCTGGGACCTCGACCCGGTGGCCGCGCCCCACGTCCTGGACCGCCACCCGGACCTCGGGCATCTCGCCGGCACCGACGCCGACCGGGCCGCCGACCTCCAGCGGGCCTGGTGCGACCCGTCCGTGGACGCCGTGCTGTGCGCCCGGGGCGGCTACGGCGCCCAGCGCGTCGTCGACCTGCTGGACTGGGCGGCGATGCGGGCGGCCGGGCCGAAGGTGTTCGTCGGGTTCAGCGACAGCACCACGCTCCATGAGGCGTTCGCGGTGCGCCTCGGCCTGGTCACGCTCTACGGCCCGGTCGCCGCCGGCGTCGACTTCGTCAAGAACGCCCGCGCCCAGGACCATCTCAGGGCCACCCTCTTCGCCCCCGAGACCGTCCGCACCCTCACCTCCGCCACCCCTGGCCGCACCCTCGCCCCCGGCCGTGCCCGGGGCGTCACCCTCGGCGGCTGCCTCACCCTCCTCGCCACCGGACACGGCACCCCGCACACCCGGACCGGCGCACGCGGCGGGCTGCTGCTGATCGAGGACGTGGCCGAGCCGCCGTACGCCGTGGACCGTGCCCTCACCCAGCTGCTGCGCACCGGGTGGCTGGACGGCGTGGCCGGCGTCGCGCTCGGTTCCTGGGACCGCTGCGGGCCGTACGAGGAGCTGCGGCCGGTGTTCGCCGACCGGCTCGGCGGGCTCGGGGTGCCGGTCGTCGAGGAACTCGGTTTCGGGCACTGCGAGGGCGCGCTGACCGTGCCCTTCGGGGTGGGCGCCGTGCTCGACGCGGACGCCGGCACCCTCACCCTGGACGAGCCGGCCCTGCGCTGACGTGCGGGGCGGCCGCTCGCGGCCCACCCTGGACGTATGACCGCGAAGTCCGCGAAGACGGCGAAGTCCGCGAAGGCCTCCGGGACGCACCGCGGCTCCGGTGGCTGGCGCGCGTCGCTGACGCCCGGCCGGGTCACCATGCTGGTGCTCGCCGCGCTCACTCTGATCTTCATCTTCGAGAACACCCAGGAGACCAGGATCAGACTGCTGATCCCCGAGGTGACCATGCCGCTGTGGGCGGCGCTGCTCGCCACCGGGCTGATCGGCGCGCTGTGCGGGGCGTACTTCCGTATGGGCCGCCGTCGCCGCTGACCGGCCGTAGGCTGGCGGGATGCCGCACACCGCCTCTCGCCACCTCGCCGAGGGCCCCCGCGTGGGGATACGTCACTTCACCTACGCCGACGGGGCCGAGTTCACCGCGCGGGTCCGGGAGAGCGAGGACCTGCACCGTCCGTGGCTGTTCCCGCCGGCCACCCCCGAGGCGTACGCCGCCTACGCGGGACGGCTGATCGAGGACCCCACCAAGGCCGGATTCCTCGTCTGCGAGAAGGAGCACGAGAAGGAGCACGAAGGGGCGGGCGCCGGGGCCGTCGCCGGGTTCATCAACATCAACAACATCGTGCACGGCGCCTTCCAGTGCGGTGCGCTCGGCTACGGGGCCTTCGCGCACGCGGCCGGCCGGGGGCTGATGCGCGAGGGGCTCGACCTGGTGGTCGGGTACGCGTTCGGGCCGATGCGGCTGCACCGGCTGGAGATCAACGTGCAGCCGGGGAACGCCGCCTCGATCGCCCTCGCCCGTTCGTGCGGGTTCCGGCTGGAGGGATTCTCCCCGAAGATGATCAACATCGACGGGGAGTGGCGCGACCACGAACGGTGGGCGCTCACCGCCGAGATGCGGACTTCCGGTTGATCTTCATGGTGTCGAGGTCCGTCACCGTCGACCTCAGCCCGGCGAACCCGTAGCCGAGCTCGCGCAGGGCCGTCTCCGCCCGGTCCTCGGCGAGTGCGCCCGCCATCTCCTCGCCGTCCGCCGCGTCCGACACCACCACGAACCGCATCGAGAAGTGCTTCAGCGGCCGCGGCTCGTACGACAGCGTGCCCTCCTCGGTGAAGCGCATGCTGTCCAGGCCGTGGCCCGCGGCCTCGGCGACCAGCCGGGCACGGGCCTCCTCGGTGAGACCGTCCCACGTACCCCGGACGATCACCCGGTAGGTGTGCCGCTCAGTCATGTTCGCTCCTCGCTCAACTCCTTGGACGGCCGAGGGTACGTCGGCGAGGATGCGGCGCATGCGGAATTTCGTCGTGGTGGACGCCCCCTCGAACCTGGGTCTGCGGCCGCCCGCATCCGGTACCGTCCCCGGCTGCCACAAGCTCGCCGGCGCCCTGCGCGAGCAGGGGATCCTGCGGCGGCTGGGCGCGGCCGAGGGCGGGGTGGTCGTCCCGCCGCGCTACGACCGGGGCGACTGGCGGGAGGGCGACGGCGTCTTCAACGCGGCCGCCCTCGCCGCGTACACCCGCCGGCTCGCCGACCGGATCGAACGGCACGTCCGGGCCGGCGGCTTTCCCGTCGTCCTCGGCGGGGACTGCTCGATCCAGCTCGGCGCGTCGCTCGCGCTGCGCCGCCTCGGCCGGTACGGGCTGGCGGCCGATGGGGGCACCTCCCACGCCCTTAAGGCAGTGGGGGAGCCTCGCCCGACTTCCGGCACCCCGGCAACTCCGACCGCGTCGGCGCCGCGGGCGGCGAGGAGGCGGCGCTCGCCACCGGCCGCGGCCAGCGCGACCTCACCCACCTGGAGGGTCTCGGCCCGTACCTCCGCGACGAGGACATCCGCTTCTCCGGTGTCCGCGACGCCTACGCGGAGGATCCCGAGGTCGTCGAACTCCGCGCCCTGAAGGTGCCCGTCGTCACCGTCGGCGAGCTGCGCACCTGGGAGCCCGAGGCGCTCGGCGACGCCACCGCCCAGGCCTTCGAGATCCCGCAACTGGACGGCTTCTGGGTCCACTTGGACGCCGATGTGCTCGACCCGACGGTCATGCCGGCCGTGGACAGCCCCGACCCCGACGGACTACTGCCCGGCGAACTCCTCGCCCTGCTGCGGCCGTTGCTCGCCTCCCCGCGCTGCGTCGGTCTCAACGTCACCATCTACGACCCCGATCTGGACCCCGACGGCACCGCCGGCACCCTCCTCACCGACATCGTGGTGTGCGCTCGCCCCCTTTGGGGAGTAGGCCCTACCCGGCGGCGTTCCGGTCGACGTACTCGTACACCGAGCCGTCCGGGTGGCGGACGACCAGGGTGCGGCCCGCCGGGGTCGGCACCGGGCCCGCGATGATGTCCGCGCCCAGCTCGCAGAGCGTCCGGTGGGCCTCCTCGACCTCCTTGACGGCGATCGTCGCCGCCACCTTGCGCAGCACCTCCAGCTCCTCCTCGGGCCCGCTCATCAGCAGGAAGCAGCCCACCGCGGCCACCTCCACACCCCCGCGCCCGAAGCGGAGCGCTCTGGTGCCCGCGAGCCGCTCGTAGAACGAGACCGAGGCCTCCAGATCGTCGACGCAGACCCGCAGCGTGGCTCCCAGAATGTCCATGCGGCGAGCCTGGCCGCGGCGCGCGGCGACCGGGATTCCTTCACCCGGTCCCGCCCGTGGGCCCGTGGCGCCCCGGCTGAGCCACGCCGCCCGGCGCGCGGAACACGGTCCCCGGCCGGGCCACGGCCCTGGCCTTCGCCGCGCGGGGGCCCGCGTCGGGCAGCCGGGTCCAGGCACATGTTTGGCCGCCCAGGCCGGGGGGACGCGGAAGCCCCGGACGACCGATCGGCACCCGGAGGTGAACCGTGGCCCGACCCCGCACCGTGAACGCCCGTGCGACCCGCCCCCACACCCCTTCCGAAGGAGGCCGGCCCGATGGACACCGCTGAACTCACCGAACTCGGACAGCAGTTGCGCGTGGACAGTGTGCGTGCGGCGGCCGCCGCCGGCTCCGGGCATCCGACGTCGTCGATGTCGGCCGCGGACCTGATGGCGGTGCTGCTCGCGCACCACCTGCGCTACGACTTCGACCGGCCCGCCCACCCGGCCAACGACCGCTTCGTCCTCTCCAAGGGCCACGCCTCCCCCCTCCTCTACGCCGCCTACAAGGCGGCCGGCGCGATCGGCGACGACGAACTCCTCACCTTCCGCACGCTCGGCAGCCGTCTCGAAGGGCATCCCACCCCCAGGCGGCTGCCCTGGGTGGAGACGGCCACCGGCTCGCTCGGCCAGGGCCTGCCCGTCGGCGTCGGTATCGCCCTCGCCGGCAAGCGACTGGACCGCACCGGCTACCGGGTGTGGGTGCTGTGCGGGGACAGCGAGCTCGCCGAGGGCTCGGTGTGGGAGGCCGCCGAGCACGCGGCGTACGAGCATCTGGACGATCTCACCGCGATCGTCGACGTCAACCGGCTCGGCCAGCGCGGCCCGACCCGGCACGGCCACGACCTCGGCGCCTACGCCCGCCGCTTCCAGGCCTTCGGCTGGCACACCGTCGAGATCGACGGCCATGACGTGGACGCGATCGACCGGGCGTACGGCGAGGCGGTCTCCACCCGGGGACAGCCCACCGTGATCCTCGCCCGCACCCTCAAGGGCCGGGGCGTGGCGGGCGTCCAGGACCGCGAGGGCCTGCACGGCAAGCCGCTGCCCGACCCCGAGGAGGCGATCGAGGAACTGGGCGGCCCGCGCGACCTGCGTGTCGAGGTCCATGAGCCGCCCGCCGCCCGCGCACTGCACTCCGTCCCCACCGGACAGCCGGACCTGCCCCGCTGGGAGAAGGACTCCGGCGAGCAGGTCGCCACCCGGGACGCCTACGGGCAGGCCCTCGCCGCCCTCGGCAGCGCCCGCCCCGACGTCGTCGCCCTGGACGGTGAGGTGAGCGACTCCACGCGCGCCGAGTACTTCGCCAAGGAACACCCCGACCGCTTCTTCGAGTGCTACATCGCCGAACAGCAGCTCGTCGCCGCCGCGGTCGGCCTCGCGACGCGCGGCTGGGTGCCGTACGCCTCCACGTTCGCCGCCTTCCTGACCCGCGCCCACGACTTCGTCCGCATGGCCTCGGTCAGCGGTGCCGGCATCAACCTGGTGGGCTCGCACGCGGGCGTCGCCATCGGGCAGGACGGGCCCTCGCAGATGGGGCTGGAGGACCTCGCGATGTTCCGGGCCGTGCAGGGCTCGACCGTGCTCTACCCGTGCGACCCCAACCAGACCGCGCACCTGGTCACCACCATGGCCGGGCTCGAGGGCATCCGCTATCTGCGCACCTCGCGCGGCGGCGGCCCGGCGCTGTACGGGCCCGACGAGGAGTTCCCCGTCGGCGGCAGCAAGGTGCTGCGCTCCGGTGACCGCGACCGGCTGACGATCGTCGCCGCCGGTGTCACCGTCCCCGAGGCCCTCTCGGCGGCCGACGCGCTGGCGGGCGCGGGCATCGCGGTACGGGTCGTCGACCTGTACTCGGTCAAGCCCGTCGACCGGGTCACCCTGCGCCGCGCGGCCGAGGAGACCGGCTGCCTGATGACGGTGGAGGACCACCATCCGCAGGGCGGTCTCGGCGACGCCGTCCTCGACGCGTTCCTCGACGGCCGTCCCGTGCCCCGTCTGGCGCGGCTCGCGGTCCGTACGACACCGGGCTCGGCGTCCCCGGCCGAGCAGCTGCACGCCGCGGGCATCGACGCCGAGTCGATCGCCGCGTCCGTCCGGCTGCTGGTGGAGACGGCGGTCGTGCCGTGAGCCGGGCCGCCGGCGACGGCGTACCCACCCTGCGGGCGGGTACACGCGGGTACACCAGGGGAGGACCTCGTCGCGTACGGAGGACGCGGTAGCGCGGGCGGACGGCCGGGAGGACGATGAGGGGAACCGGGAGGACGAGGAGGAGGTGGGTACGAGGACGAGGACAGGGGATCGCCATCACCGGCGGCATCCGGATCAACCTGCTCGACATCGGGCTGCTCACCGTCGAACTGCTCGCCGTCGGGCTCCGGCTCGTGGTCGCCCCGTCGGGGGCAGGCGCCCGGTGCGCCCGGCAGGACGTCCGTGAGGAGAAGCTCCATGACCGGACTGCGTTACGTCTACGCCGTGTGCCGGCCGCTCGGCGCACCCTTGCAGGCCGATCTGACGGGGGTCGCGGGCGATCCGCCCCGGCTGCTCACCCACCACGGTCTGATCGCCGTCGTCAGCCATGTACCGGAACGGGATTTCTCCGCGGAGGCGCTGCGCCGCCGTCGGGAGGACCTGGACTGGCTGGCCGCCACCGTCCGCGCCCACCAGCAGGTCGTCGACGCGCTCACCGCCGTCACCACCCCGCTGCCGCTGCGGCTCGCCACCGTCTTCCGCGACGACAGCGGCGTACGCGTGATGATGGAGGAACAGGAGGACCACTTTCGCCGCACGCTGGACCGGCTGACCGGCCGCGTGGAGTGGGGCGTCAAGGTGTACGTCGAACCGGAACCCGAGCCCCTCGCGACGGCGCCGCCGGCCGCGCAGGAGGACATCCGGCGGCGCGCCGAACGCTACGCGGCCCGGCTGCACTCCACTCTCCTCGCGCACGCCGAGGACGCCCGGCTCCACCCGCCGCAGAACTCCTCCCTTTCCTCGGCCGGTGCGGGGCAGAACGTGCTGAATGCCGCCTATCTGGTTCCGCGTGCCCAATCCGAGGAATTCGTGGAGATCGTGGACCGTACGAAGGGCGAGGAAACCGGAATCCGTGTGGAACTCACCGGACCGTGGGCCGCCTATTCGTTCGTCGAGCCTTCGTCCGCCGAGCCTTCGTCCGCCGAGCGCGGAGGCGAAGGGGAATCCGGTGGACCGGGGGAGCAGGCATGACGGTCGTGGAGCGCCGTGCGGCCCGAGGACCTGGATCTGGTCCTCGGGCCGCACGGGCTTCTACCTCACCACCTGTACCAACGGCCCCTGCCCCCCGCCGCGGAAGTCCCGCGGAAAAGGAATCCGAGCAGCCAGACGACGAGAACCGCGAGTGCGATCCACCACAGCAGCTTCACCGCGAACCCGGCGCCGAAAAGCAGCAGTACCAACAACAGAACCAGCAGGATGGGAACCATAGTGTCAACCTCCTGCAGTGCGGGTTTCCCGGAATCCGCGAATCATCCGCGGCTCAGGTGTCCTTTCGGCACAGAATCTCTCCGTGCAGCACCGCGAACCAGCCGTCCTCCTGCCTGCCCCAGTCCCGCCAGGCCTGCGACACGGCCCGCAGCTGCTCCGGCGTGGCGTGGCCGCCCCCGGTGGCGCGTTCCGCGTACGCCGACGCCAGGGTGCGGTCGGCCCACAGACCGCTCCACCACGCCCGCTCCTGGGGGCTGCTGAACGTCCAGGTGGCGGAGGTCGCCGTGATGTCGGTGAAACCGGCCGCCAGCGCCCAGGACTTCAGCCGCCGCCCGGCGTCCGGCTCACCCCCGTTGGCCCGCGCCACCCGCCGGTACAGGTCCTGCCAGTCGTCCATGCCGGGCGAGGCGGGGTACCAGATCATCGCCGAGTAGTCCGAGTCGCGCACCGCGACGTACCCGCCCGGCTTCGTCACCCGCCGCATCTCGCGCAGCGCCTGCACCGGATCGCCGACGTGCTGGAGCACCTGGTGGGCGTGGACCACGCAGAACGAGTCGTCCGGGTGGTCCAGGGCGTGGACGTCCGCGACGGCGAAGTCGACGTTGGTCAGGCCCCGGTCGGCGGCCGTGGCCCGCGCCTGCTCCAGGACGTCCTCGGCGCGGTCGACGCCGGTGACGTGCCCGTCGGGGACCAGGGCCGCCAGGTCGGCGGTGATCGTGCCCGGCCCGCAGCCGATGTCCAGGATCCGCATGTGCGGCTTCAATGAACCGAGCAGGTAGGCCGCGGAGTTGGCGGCGGTGCGCCAGGTGTGGGAACGCAGCACCGACTCGTGGTGCCCGTGCGTGTAGACGGCGGTCTCCTGTGCCTTCGGCATGGCTCAGCCCCTCTTCTCGACATACCGGCCCCCGGGCTCCGGGAGTCCGGGGCGATGCTCGTCACCGTACGCGCATCGACCGCATCTTGAGACCATCTGTTTCGACATGTGGACTGATGGTGTGTCAGGGAGCTGGGATGCCCCGCCGGGTACCCTGAAGCCGCCGTCACCCGTGCGGGCGGCATCCGCGACCGGGAGGGTCCTCGCATGCGCCTGCTGCTCGTCCGCCACGGCCAGACCCCCACGAACGTCGACCACCTCCTCGACA
>NZ_KQ948763.1:702801-750654 GCF_001514205.1 Streptomyces griseoruber
CCGCCGTCCCCGGTCCCGGCCTCACCGCACTCGGCGAACAGCAGGCGGCCGCCCTGGTCGACGCCCTCGCCGGCGAGGACCTCGACGCGCTGTACGCCTCCACCCTCGTACGCACCCAGCTCACCGCCGCCCCCCTGGCCGCCGCCCGCGGCCTCGACGTCCATGTCCGCGACGGCATCCGCGAGGTCTTCGCCGGCGACCTGGAGATGCAGGCCGGCGAGTCCGCGCACGCCGCGCTCTACATGCGCACGGTGTTCGCCTGGGCCGCCGGCGACCTGGGCCTGCGCATACCGGGCGGCGAGAGCGGCGCCGAGTTCCTCGCGCGCTACGACGCCGTGGTCGCCGAGGCCGCCGCCGGCGACGCGTCCGCCGTCGCCCTCGTCAGCCACGGGGCCGCCATCCGCACCTGGACCGCCGCCCGCGCCCGCAACGTGGACGTCCCCTTCGCCGCCGCCCACGGGCTCGCCAACACCGGCACCGTGATCCTGGAGGGCGACCCCGCGTCCGGCTGGCAGGTCCTGACCTGGGCGGGCGCCGCGGTGCGGCCGGCGGGCGGGGGCGGCCCGGCGGGCGAGCCCGCCACCGGGGACCGGCGGGATTAAGAGTTTGCCGCCCGGCGGGGGCGGCCCGCAGAATGCCTCCTCATGGGACACCTGGAAGCCGCGCACCTCGAGTACTACCTCCCCGACGGGAGGGCGTTGCTCGGCGACGTGTCCTTCCGGGTGGGCGAAGGGGCCGTGGTCGCCCTGGTCGGCCCCAACGGCGCCGGCAAGACCACCCTGCTGCGCCTGATCTCCGGCGAGCTGAAGCCCCACGGCGGCACCGTGACCGTCAGCGGCGGCCTCGGCGTGATGCGCCAGTTCGTCGGCTCCGTACGCGACGAGACGACCGTACGCGACCTGCTCGTCTCGGTGTCCTCGCCCCGTATCCAGGACGTCGCGAAGGCCGTCGACAAGGCCGAGCACGCGATCATGACCGTCGACGACGAGGCCGCCCAGCTCCAGTACGCGCAGGCCCTCTCCGACTGGGCCGAGGCCCGCGGCTACGAGGCCGAGACCCTGTGGGACATGTGCACGACGGCGGCGCTCGGCGTGCCCTACGACACGGCGCAGTTCCGGCTCGTACGGACCCTCTCCGGCGGCGAGCAGAAGCGGCTGGTGCTGGAGGCCCTGCTGCGCGGCACCGACGAGGTGCTGCTGCTCGACGAGCCGGACAACTACCTCGACGTCCCCGGCAAGCGCTGGCTGGAGGAGCGGCTGAAGGAGACCCGCAAGACGGTCCTCTTCGTCTCCCACGACCGCGAACTCCTCTCCCGCGCCGCCGAGAAGATCGTCTCCGTGGAGCCGTCGCCCACCGGTGCCGACGCCTGGGTGCACGGCGGCGGCTTCGCCACCTATCACGAGGCCCGCCGTGAACGCTTCGCCCGCTTCGAGGAGTTGCGCCGCCGCTGGGACGAGAAGCACGCCCAGCTGAAGAAGCTCGTCCTGAACCTCCGTCAGGCGGCCTCCATCAGCCATGAGCTGGCCTCCCGCTACCAGGCCGCCCAGACCAGGCTGCGCAAGTTCGAGGAGGCCGGACCGCCGCCGGAGCCGCCGCGCGAGCAGGACATCAAGATGCGGCTCAAGGGCGGCCGCACCGGAGTAAGGGCCGTCACCTGCAAGGGACTTGAACTGACCGGCCTGATGAAACCCTTCGACCTGGAGGTCTTCTACGGCGAACGGGTCGCCGTCCTCGGCTCCAACGGCTCCGGCAAGTCCCACTTCCTGCGCCTCCTCGCCGGTGACGGAGTGACCCACACCGGCGAGTGGAAGCTCGGCGCGCGGGTCGTGGCCGGACACTTCGCCCAGACCCACGCCCACCCCGAGCTCCAGGGCCGCACCCTCCTCGACATCTTGTGGAAGGAGCACTCCCAGGACCGGGGCGCGGCCATGTCCCGGCTGCGCCGCTACGAGCTGACCCAGCAGGCCGAACAGGCCTTCGACAAGCTCTCCGGCGGCCAGCAGGCCCGCTTCCAGATCCTGCTCCTGGAACTGGAGGGCGCGACCGCGCTCCTGCTCGACGAGCCCACCGACAACCTCGACCTGGAATCCGCCGAGGCCCTCCAGGAGGGGCTGGAGGCCTTCGAGGGCACGGTCCTCGCCGTCACCCACGACCGCTGGTTCGCCCGCTCCTTCGACCGCTACCTCGTCTTCGGCAGCGACGGCCGGGTCCGCGAGACACCGGAGCCGGTGTGGGACGAACGGCGCGTGGAGCGGGCCCGGTAGGCGACGCCCGGGGGCCCGGGGGCCCGAATGTTCGTACAGTGGAGTGGACGCAGTAGGCGGAACGACGAGCGGGGCACCACCATGACCGGAGTCGACCCTGACCGGCTGGACGACCAGCAGCTCATGAAAGAGCTGGAGACGATCCACCGCACGCGCCACGACACCCTGCTGTACGGCTCGAACGACGCCCTGCGCGCCCACAACGACCGTATGGCCCAGCTGGAGGGCGAGTACCTGCGCCGCAACCCGGGCCGCTTCGTCGCCCCCGGCCGCACCCGCGACGGGGCCAGGGAGCGGCCCGTCGCGGCCGAGGGCGGCCGCGGCGCACGCCCCGTGACCGGGACGGTCGCGGCGCGCACTCCGGTCGGCAAGTGGGGGCCGGGCTCGACGGGCGGGGGCTCCGGGGCGACGTGAGCCGACCGGACGGCCGTCCGGGCGCGGGGCGGCCCCGGGATCCGCAGCCGGATCCCGGGGCCGCCCTGTTCAGTGCTGTGCCTTACTGGCCGCTGTCCTCGCCGCCATCGGCCTGTACGCTGCCGTTGCCGTTGCCGTTGATGCAGCTGTACTGGGCCCCGTTGTCCTGGTTGGCCGACCCGAGGCCGAGAAGCGCTCCGAGTCCGAGGTTCAGCTTCGAGAGGTTCACCAGGCCGACGTTGACCTCGCCCGTCTGGGTGCAGTTCTGGGCGTTGCCGTCCGAGCCGTTGGCGGAGGCGACTCCCGCACCGGCGAGGGTGAGGCTGCCGATCATTGCGGCCACGAGGCCGGCCTTGCGAAGCGTGCGCATTACATCCCCTTTGCTTTCTGGGTGTGTGTCTTGTGATGTAACTGAACGTTACGAGTGTGCACCGTATGTTACGATTGCACCTTTTGCACCCCAACACGCCGACCCATCCACGGCAACCACTGGCATGCCACCCGGGGGACACGGGAGCGCCGAAGTCACCCGTTCGGAACCGTGCGCAGACCTCACCGGCCGCTCGCGGCCACCGCCTCGGCCGGATCGGCCGTGTTCCTGCCCCACCCCCCCGTCCGCACTCACCCGTGTGGCGGGTCCCCGTCCCGCCAATGGACCGCGGCCGCGCGCGGCCGCGGTCGTCTGCGGCTGTGATGAGGGCGGGGCGTGAACGCCGTGCCCCGTCCTCGCCGGCCGAAGGAGCCGTCCCATGCGCCGCACCGCCCCCTTCCTCCTCGCCGCCGCCCTGCTGGTCGCCGCCGGGCCGGTCGCGGTCGCCGATCCGGCGGCCGAGGTCGGCCCCGGCAGCGCCGACCCCGGGGGCAGCGTCACCGTGTCGGTCTCCTGCGACCCCCTCGGCGGCACCGCCCCGGAGACCCTGGACGCCGCCTCACCGGCGTTCTCCGAGGGGACCGTCAAGCTGACCAAGGTCCCCGGCGGCGACGAGACGGCCGCCGGGCCCACCTACCAGGGCAGCGCCCACGTCGCCCCCGACCTCGGCGAGGACGACGGCGGGCTCGGCCCGGACACCGCCTGGACCGTCGACGGCACCTGCCCGGCACCCCCCGGCGGCCAGGGCAGCCCCTGGAGCGCCACCTTCGACGTCAACCGGCCCACCCCCGCAGGCGGCACCACCGCCGCAAGCGGGGGCGCGGGCCTGGACGGGGGTGTCGGCGCGGGTAGCGGCGCGGGTGCCGGCGCGGGTGTCGGCGGGGGTGCCGGCGGGGGCGGTGTACCGCCCTGCCCCCCGGCCCCCGGCCAGAGCGCCTCCTCCTGCGACGGCGGCCGCACCTGCCCCCACGGCAACCCCTGCCCCACCGCCCGCCCCACGGAGCGGCCCACCACCCCGGCCACCGTCGAGCACGGCGTACGGGCCGGCACGGGCGGTACCTTCCGCGACTCCGTGCCCGCCCTCGTCGCCGGCGGACTGCTGATCGCGGGCGCGTTCGGCGCCGCCGCCCACCGCCTGCTGCGCCGCCGCAGGACCCCGGCGGACGCCTGACCCCGCCCCACGGTCCGGCCCCGCTGTGACCGGCGCGACGCGGGCGGGCGGCCATGGGGCCGGGACCCACGGGGTACACAGAGCGCGGGGGCACGACCCGCCCCGTACGAGACGGCACACACCACCGGCACCCCGGGCACCGCACCCCACGCGGCCCGGCGGGCGCCGGCATCCGGCACCAGGGACGTACTGCGCGGAGGACCCCATGCGGCGCACGGAACCGGAAGGCCACGGGCCCGTCCGCTACGGCCCACCGCTCCCGCCCGACGGACTGCCCGTCCTCCCCGAACTCGCCGACGTCCTCGCCCGGGCCGCCACGCGCGCGTACGGCGAACCCGTCGGCGGCGGCCCCGAACTCCTGGACGCCGCCCGCGGCCACCTGGAACGGCGCGGCGCCCCCGCCGGGCCCGGCCGGACCGTCGCCGCGCCCGGAGCGCCCGCGCTGCTGGTCGCGCTGACCGCCGCGCTCGGCGGCGACGTCCTGGTGCCCCGGCCCTGCGCGGCCTGGTGGGCGCCGTACGCCCGCCTCCTGGGCCGTCCCGTCTTCCACGTGGCGACGCCCGCCGAGTGCGGGGGCGTACCGGACCCGTACGCCCTCCTGGAGACCGTGCGCCGGGTGCGCGCCGAGGGCGGCGAGCCGCGGCTTCTGGTGCTGTCCGTCGCCGACGACCCCACCGCCACCGTCGCCCCGCCCGAGGTGCTCCACGAGGCCGTCGAGGCCGCCGCCGGGGAAGGCCTGCACCTGGTCAGCGACGAGACCTGGCGCGACACCCTGCACACCCCGCACGACACCGTACTGGTCGGTCCCGCCGAGATGCTGCCCGAGCGGGTCACCGTCGTCACCGACCTGGCCGGCGCGCTGCTGCCCGGCGGCTGGCCCGCCGCCGTCGCCCGGCTGCCCGCCTCGGCCGCCGGGGACGACCTGCACGCGCGCGTCCTCGACGTCCTCACCGCCCTCGACGCGCGCGTGGCCGCACCCGTCGCCGCTGCCGCCGCGTACGCCCTGGCCGAACCCGAACCGGTCGCCGCGCGTGTGGCCGCCACCGTACGGCTGCACACGCGCGTGGCCCACGCGCTGCACGCCACGGTCGTGGCCGCGGGAGCCCTCGCCCTGCCGCCGCGGGCCGGACGCCACCTGTACGCCGACCTGGGCCCCCTGCGGGAGGCGCTCGCCGCGCGCGGTGTGGGCGACGCACAGGACCTGGAGGACTTCCTCACCGCCCGGCTCGGCATGCCCGCCCCCGGCGGCCACCGCTTCGGGGACGACCTCGGCGCGCTGCGCGTACGGCTGTCCACCGGCTCCCTGCTGGGCGGCACGGACGCCGAACGCGCGGAATGCCTCACCTCGCCCACGCCGTTGGAACTGCCACACGTGCAACGCGCGTTGACGCTTCTGAGGTCGGTCTTCGACGATCTCCGTGACGACGCTCAGCGACGGGAGCCTCCTCGATGACGCAGCAGTCCGAGTCGACCACCACCACCGCCGGACCCGTGCCCCCGCAGGACACCGACACCCTGGTCCCGCCCCCTTTCCCCCCGCTCGCCGAGCCCCGCCCGCTGGGCGAGCGGCGGGTGTGGCCGCGCACCTTCCACGACCGGCTGACCGCCCCGCTGCCCGGTCTCAAGGCCCTCGCCCGCTTCGCCCGCGAGGGCTCCGTACGCCCCGGCAGGGAAGGTCTCGCCGACGTCCCCCGGCTGCCCGTCGCGCCCGCCCCGGTGCCCCGCGCGGACGCCGGCACCCTCGCCGTCACCTGGGCGGGACACGCCAGTTGGGTGCTCGGCATCGGCGGACTCACCGTCCTCACCGACCCGGTCTGGTCGCGCCGCATCCTCGGCACCCCCGCCCGCATCACCCCCGTCGGCGTCCCCTGGGAGGACCTGCCGCCCGTCGACGCGGTCGTCATCAGCCACAACCACTACGACCACCTGGACGCGCCGACACTGCGCCGACTCCCGCGCGACACCCCCGTGTTCGTGCCCGCCGGACTCGGACGCTGGTTCCGGCGGCGCCGGTTCACGGCCGTGACCGAGCTGGACTGGTGGGAGGCGGCCGAACTGTCCGGCGTCCGCTTCGACTTCGTCCCCGCCCACCACTGGTCCAAGCGCACCCTCCTCGACACCTGCCACTCCCTCTGGGGCGGCTGGGTGCTCACCGCCCCCGACGGACAGCGCCTGTACTTCGCCGGCGACACCGGCTACGGCCACTGGTTCTCCCGCATCGGCCGCCGCCACCCCGGCATCGACCTCGCCCTGCTGCCCATCGGCGCCTACGACCCCCGCTGGTGGCTCAGCGACGTCCACTGCGACCCCGAGGAGGCCGTCCGGGCCACCCTCGACCTCGGCGCCCGCCGCATGGCCCCCATGCACTGGGCGACCTTCGTCCTCTCCGCGGAACCGGTCCTGGAACCCCTGGAGCGGGTACGCGCCGCCTGGGAGAAGGAAGGCCTGGCCCGCGACGACCTGTGGGACCTCCCCATCGGAGGCTCACGCCTGCTGCACCCCCCTCAGGGGCGCGGGGAACCGCGCGACCGGCCCCAACCGGCCCGCAGGTGACCACGGCCTTCCTCCGGCCTCACCCGGCGGAGCGGAACCTCCGCCACACACTCGGCGCCGCGCTGATCAGAACGGTCAGCGCGACCGCCGTCACCACCCCCTGCCACGGCTCCGGAAACAACGAACCACCCAGAATCCCGATCAACTGATAAGTGAGCGCCCACGCCAGACAGGCCGGCAGATTGCCCCGCACGAACCGCCGCAGCGGCCAGTCCGCCATCAGACAGGCCAGCATCACCGGTATCCGGCCCGCCGGCACCAGCCGCGACAGCACCAGCACCGCCACGTCGTGCTCGGCGAGCCGCGTCTGCGCCTGCTCCAGCCGCTGCTCCGGCGCCCGCGCCCGGATCGCCTCCAGCCAGCGCGAGCCGTTCCTCGAGCGCATCCCGCGCCGCCCCAGCCAGTACAGGGTCGCGTCCCCGAGGAACGCCGCCAGCGACGCCGTCACGAACACCAGCGCCAGCGAGAACGGCGCGGTCTGATGAAACGCCACCACCGCCGCCGAACTCACCAGCGCACCCGTCGGCACCACCGGCACCAGCGCCCCGATCAGCACCAGCAGGAACAGCGACGGATAGCCGATCGCCTGCTGCGTGGACTCCGCCGGTACGACCGTCGTCGCGGCCGCGGCGAGCCACCACCTCACCGCACGACCTCGGGGCGCACGCTCTCGCCGTGTTCCAGCCGGTGCACCGTCACGCCCGGCGCACGCAGCGCCGCGAGGCGCACGAACTCCTCACCCGGCGCATGGAACTCATGGGGGCGCACGGCGTCCATCCCGATCGGCCAGTACGTGCCGTAGTGCACCGGCACCGCGCTCCCCGGCGCCAGCCGGGCCAGCGCCTCGGCCGCCCGGCCCGCGTCCAGATGCCCCTCGCCCAGGTACGGGCCCCAGCCGCCCACCGGCAGCAGCGCCACGTCGACCGGCCCGACCTCGCGCACCATGTCCTCGAACAGCCCGGTGTCCCCGGCGAAGTAGGTGCGCGCCTCGCCCTCGATGACATACCCGAGCGCGGGGGAGCGGTGCGGGCCCACCGGCAGCCGCCGCCCGTCGTGCCGCGCGGACACCGCCCGGATCCGCACCCCGCCCACCGAGGTCACCTCCCCCGGCTCCACCTCGCTGACCTGGAGATGCGTCAGCCGCCGCAGCCCCGGTACGGCGCGCGGCGCACCCCGGGGCACCAGCAGGCGCGTGCCCGGCGCGAGACGCGCCAGCGAGGGCACATGAAGATGGTCGGCGTGCAGATGGGAGACGACCGCCACGTCCGCCCGCCACGCGGCCGACGGGGGGAGCACGCCCCGGCGGCGCCGCAGATGCGCGAGCCGGCGCACGAACAGAGGGTCGGTCAGCACGCGCACGTTCGCATCCTCGACCGTACAGGTCGCGTGACCCCACCAGGTGATCTCCACCGGCACCCCTTTGCCTCCTTCGCGCGACTCCCCCGAAGCCTACGGGCAGGAGTAGGGTCGGCGGCGAAACCCGGAGGTGAGGGGGACGCCATGGGACCGGTGCGGGTCACGGCGATCGCGAGTCTGACGCCGCTCGAGGAACTGGACGCCGATCCCTTCCTGGTGGACTCCCGCAGCCAGCACGCGATGTGCGCGCGCTGGGCCGCCCAACGCGGCTACACCGTCAGCCGCGAACTGCTGGTGCGCGCGCTGCGCGCCGACCACTGCGTGCTCTGGGACGGGGTGCGGCCCGGCGTCGACCTGTTCGTCGCCCCCAGCCGCCGGGTCCTCGAGAGCGCCCTGTCGGACGTCGAGGAGTTCACCGAGGAGTGCGCCCGCCGCGGGGTCCGCGTGGAGACCGTCGGCTACGCCGAACCCGCCTACGACGCCCAGATGAAGGCCCGCGTCCACCGGCGGCTGTCGATGCCCACGGCCGGCTACGACGGACGGTGAGGACGCCGACCGGGCCGGTTGTCAGTCCCGTGTGACAGGGTGGACGACGGCCCCTCCTTTCGGCGTCGGGGCCGGAAGACGAGGTGACCGGGGCGTGCGTGGGGTGCGGTGGCGGCGGGCCGTCAGCCAGGCGGGGCGGAGCCTTGCCGTGTGGGCCGTCTCCACGCTGACGATGCTGGTGCTCGCGGGGATCCTGCCCGACTTCCGGCTCCAGTCCGCCGACGGCGACAGCGCCACCACCATCGCCGTCACCGCGGCCGTCGGCGCCGGCGTCTTCGGTCTCCTCTCTGCCCTGGTCTGGCCCCTCCTGGTCCGTCTCCTGCTGCTGGTGCCGGCGCTCGTCCTCGGCCTGCTGGTGTTCTTCCTCAACGGCTCCCTGCTGCTGATAGCGCTGCGGCTGACCCCCTCCGGACAGACCGAGGCCGCGCCCGAGACCGCCGTCATCGTCGCCGCCGTGATGTCCGCCGTCGCCTCCGCGACCGGCGGCGCCCTCGCCGTCCGCGACGACGACGCCTACCGCCGCCGCCTCTACCGGCTCGCCGACCGCCGCCGCCGGGGCGGCCCGCCCTGCGCAGCCACCCCGGGCACCGTGTTCCTCCAGCTCGACGGCGTCGGCCACGACGTGCTGTCCGCCGCCGTCGACAAGGGCCTGATGCCGACGATCGCCACCTGGCTCGGCCGGACCCCGGGCACCGGCCCGGCCTCCGCCACCGACGGCCGACCCGGCCCGGGGCCCCGCCCCACCCACCGCCTCACCCCCTGGCACACCGACTGGTCCAGCCAGACCGGCGCCAGCCAGCTCGGCATCCTGCACGGCAGCAACCACGACGTGCCCGCCTTCCGCTGGTACGAGAAGGACAGCCGGGAGGTGATGGTCTGCAACCGCCCCACCAGCGCCGCCGAACTCCAGCGCCGCGCCGTCGAGCGCACCGGCGACGGCGGACTCCTCACCCTGGACGGCGCCAGCCGCGGCAACCTCTTCGGCGGCGGCGCCGACGAACAGGCCCTCGTGCTGTCCATCGCCACCCGCAGGCGAGGCCGCGAGACCCGCTCCCGCGCCGGCTACTTCGCCTACTTCTCCGACCCGGCCAACGCCGTGCGCACCGCCCTGTCCTTCGTCGCCGAGGTGGTCCGCGAGATCGCCCAGTCCACCCGCGCCCGGCTGCGCAAGGAGCGCCCGCGCGTGAGCCGCGGCGGCCTGTACCCGTTCGTCCGCGCCTTCGCCACCGTCGTCGAACGCGACGTCGTCGTGGCCGCCGTCATGGGCGACCTGCTCGCCGGCCGCACCGCCGTCTACGCCGACCTGGTCGCCTACGACGAGGTCGCCCACCACTCCGGCCCGCTCGGCCGGGACACCGAACAGGTCCTCGGCCGCCTCGACCGCGCCCTCGCCCTGATCGAGAAGGCCGCCGAGCACGCCCCCCGCCCCTACCGGATCGTCGTCCTGTCCGACCACGGCCAGAGCCCCGGCGAGACCTTCCGCGCCCGCTACGGCCTCACCCTCGGCGACCTGGTGCGCGCCGGCTGCGGGCTGCCCGTGCCGCGCCGCGCCGAACACACCCACAGCGGTGCCGAGGCCCGCGCGGCTGTCCGCGCCGCACTGCGCCGGCCCGTCGAGGAGAGCGGCGAACGGCACCGCCCGTCCGGCCGCCGCTCCGAGCCGATCGTGCTCGCCTCCGGGAACCTCGGCCTGATCTCCTTCCCGGACGTCCCGCACCGGATGACCAAGGAGGAGATCGACGCCCGTCACCCCGCCCTGCTGTCCACCCTCGCCAACCACCCCGGCATCGGCTTCCTCCTGGTCCGCAGCGAGGAGCACGGCGGCGTCGTCCTCGGCGCGTACGGCGCCGAGACACCCCTGGCCCGGCTCGACGACGACCCCGGCCCGCTGGCCCCCTTCGGACCCGGCGCCGCCGACGCCGTGCGCCGCACCCACTCCTTCCCGCACACCGCCGACATCATGGTCAACTCCTTCCACGACCCGGCCGACGGCGAGGTCCTCGCCTTCGAGGAGCAGATCGGCTCCCACGGCGGCCTCGGCGGCGCCCAGTCCAGACCCTTCCTGCTGTCCCCGCTCACCCTGTCCGTCCCCGTCGACGACAGCGGGCTCCTCACCGGCGCCGAACACGTCCACCGCGTCCTGCGCCGCTGGCTCCGCGAATCCGACGGACCCCAGATACCCCTGGAGCCGGCCCCGGAGGAGCGGGCCGCCTGAAAATCGGCTGCGCCGCCACGGCCGTACACCCACACTGGGCGGGTCGCACTCCCCTCCGGCCCCAAGGAGCAGCAGCGTTGCAGGCTGCCGTCACCGTCACGCCCTCCCGCATCCCCGAACTCCTCCTCGGCCTCGCCACCGTGCGGCCGGTCTTCCTCTGGGGCGCCCCCGGCATCGGGAAGTCCTCCCTGGTCCGGGAGTTCGCCGAGTCGCTGGGACTGGAGTGCGTGAGCCTGCTCGGTACGCAGCTCGCACCGGAGGACCTGATCGGCGTACCCCAGATCCGCGAGGGACGCTCGGTGTTCTGCCCGCCGGAGGCGATCGCCCGAGACGAGCCGTACTGCCTGTTCCTGGACGAGCTGAACGCGGCCACCCCGGACGTGCAGAAGGCGTTCTACTCGCTGATCCTGGACCGCCGTATCGGCACCTACGAACTCCCCCAGGGCTCCATCGTCATCGGCGCAGGCAACCGCGCCACCGACAACGCGCTCGCCCGGCCCATCGCCTCCGCGCTCGTCAACCGCCTCACCCACGTCCACCTGGAGGCCTCCCCGAGGGACTGGCTGGCCTGGGCGGCGGCCCACGGCATCCACCCCTGGGTCCTCGACCACCTCACCGACCGGCCCGACCACCTGTGGTCCAAGCCGCCGAAGACCGAGGAACCCTTCTCCACGCCCCGCTCCTGGCACATGCTCTCCGACGCGCTGCACTCCTTCGGCCAGGGCCTCGACGAGGACACCCTCAGGGTCCTCGCGCACGGCACGCTCACCCCCGCGCACGCCACCGCCTTCTGCGGCTACGTCAAGATCGTCCGCAGCCGGTACGGCATCGAGGCCGTCCTGCGGGGCGACGCGCCCTGGCCGCACCGCGTCGAGGACCGCGACCTGCTCTACTACCTCGCCGACTCCTTCCGGGGCCGGCTGGTCAAGGAACTCCCCGCCGTCAAGGAGCACATGTCGGCGAACGGCCGGCAGACCGCGTACCGCGCCAAGTCGCTCCTCGTGCAGCTCGCCGAGATCTCCGTTGAGGTCGCCCAGACCGTCATCGCCTCCGACACCGACGGCAACCCCGTCCTGCCCTCCTGGTTCCTGGTCGAGGCGGCCCGCGACATGCCCCGGCTGGTGGAGGCACGGCGATGAGACGGACGCAGGAGGGGCGATGAGCCGGGGCGGGCGGGGCAAGAAGAAGCGGGACCTGGCGGCGGAGGCGTTCGCGGAGGGGCTGCGGCTGATGCACGCCAATCCGGCCCTCGACGCCGTCGCGTTCAGTGTGTGCCGCGAGGAGGAGTGTAAGTCGGCGCCCCGGGACGGCCTCGTCCGGGCCGACTCCGACGGCACCCTCCACGCCCACCCGGCCCGGATCGCCGACCCCGCCGTCTGGGCCTGGTCCCTCGCCCACGCCGCCCTCCACCTCGGCTTCGGCCACCTCCCGGCGGCCGAGGGCGCCCGCGTCCAGCCCGACCGGTACGACATCGCCGCCCGCTGCACCGTCGTCAACCGCTTCCTGCTCACCTTCCCCGTCGGCAGACCCCCCGAGGAGCAGCCGCTCACCCACCCCGACGGCGACGAGGAACAGCTCGCCGCCCGCTGGCGCCGCGACGGCCTCCCCACCGCCTACCAGCACTGCGGCACCGCGGGCCCGGACCCCGACCAGCTGCTGCTGCCCTGGGACACCTGGCGAGGCGGCCGGCCCCCCGACCGGCAGCTCGCCTTCGCCACCGCCCTCACCCGGACCGTGTCCGCCGCCATGGACATGGCCGGCGGCCGGCGCGCCTCCCTCGACGACGACCTGGACCCCGCGCGCCCCTGGGAACGGGCCCTGAGCTGGTTCATCTCCTCCTACCCGCTGCTCGGCGGCATCGCGGCCGGCATCACACTCGTCCCCGACGCCGAGCTCGCCCGCGCCCACGGCATCCAGATCGCCGCCGTCGACGCCGAGGCGGGCGAGATCTACCTCAACCCGCTGTACCGGCTCGAGGACGACGAATGGCGGTTCGTCCTCGCCCACGAGATGCTGCACGCCGCCCTGCGTCACGGCGACCGCTGCGGCACCCGCGACCCCTACCTCTTCAACGTCGCCTGCGACTACGTCATCAACGGCTGGCTGCGCGAGATGCAGATCGGCACCATGCCCGACGGACTGCTGTACGACCCGGAGCTCGCCGGTCTGTCCGCCGAGGAGGTCTACGACCGCATCGCCGGCGATCTGCGCCGCCTGCGCCGTCTGTCCACCCTGCGCGGCAGAGGCGTCGGCGACGTCCTCGGCGGCCCCCTCGGCCCGCCCCGCGACTGCGTCGACCTCGACGGCTTCTACCGGCGCGGCCTCGCCCACGGCCTCGACCTGCACCAACGGGAGGAACGCGGCCTGCTCCCCGGCGGGCTCGTCGAGGAGATCCGCGCCCTGAGCCATCCTCCGCTGCCCTGGGACGCCCGGCTGGCCCGCTGGTTCGACGAGTTCGTCCCCCGTCCGGAGCCCGTACGGTCGTACGCCCGCCCCGCGCGCCGCCAGGCCTCCACCCCCGACATCCCGCGCGCCGGACGGTACTTCCCGCCCGAGGAGACGCCCCGCTGCACCTTCGGCGTCGTCCTGGACACCTCCGGCTCCATGAACACCGCCCTGCTCGGCAAGGCCCTCGGCGCCATCGCCTCCTACGCCGAGGCCCGCGACGTACCCGCCGCCCGCGTCGTGTTCTGCGACGCCGCCCCGCACGACGCCGGCTATCTCCCCGTCACCGAGATCGCCGGCCGGGTCAGGGTGCGCGGCCGCGGCGGTACGGTCCTGCAGCCCGGCATCGACCTGCTGCACCGCGCCGACGACTTCCCGCGCGACGCTCCCGTGCTGGTCATCACCGACGGCTGGTGCGACGTCCTGCGCATCCGGCGCGAGCACGCCTACCTGATCCCGCAGGGCGGCCGGCTGCCGTTCACGGCTCAGGGGCCGGTGTTCCGGGTGCGGTGAGCCAGAGTGTGATCGGATGGGGTCCACGGAAACCCGTCCGACGGGAAACCCACGCGAAAGGAACAACCGTGGCCACCACGCGCTCCGCTCACACCGTCTGGGAAGGCAACCTGCTCGAGGGCAACGGCGTCGTCACCTTCGACTCCTCCGGCATCGGTCAGCAGCCGGTGTCGTGGCCGTCGCGCGCCGAGAAGGCGAACGGCAAGACCAGCCCCGAGGAGCTGATCGCCGCCGCCCACTCCAGCTGCTTCTCCATGGCCCTGTCGCACGGGCTGGCCGGCGCGGGCACCCCGCCCACCAAGCTCGTCACCTCGGCCGACGTCACCTTCCAGCCGGGTGAGGGCATCACCGGCATCCACCTGACCGTCGAGGGCACGGTCCCCGGCCTCGACAACGACGCGTTCGTCGCCGCCGCCGAGGACGCCAAGAAGAACTGCCCCGTCAGCCAGGCCCTCACCGGCACCACGATCACCCTGTCGGCCAAGCTCGCCTGACCCGACAGACCCACCCCACCGGCCGGCACGCACCCCGCGTACCGGCCGGCGGCGCGCAGGGGCTGCGCGGGGCCGGTGCCGCACGCCCGGTGCGGCGGGCCGGGTGGCGGCACGGCTGGTGAGGCAGGACGGCAAGGTCACGCCGGTGGGGTGAGCGGGGTCCGGCAAAACGCGCGCAGCGGCCGATGGCGGGGGCCAGGAACACTGGCCGGTGCCGCACGCCCCGGACGCCGACGCCCTCCGCCCGCCCCGCGCACCACCCGGGTTCGGCGCGTTCGCGCCGCGGGTATACCCGCCCGGGCCGCCCGCACGACGGCCCCGCCGGGCGACGGAGGGAGGGCGCCGGTGCCGGACATCACCGATCATGAAGCGGTGCCCAGCCGCCCACAGCCCCCCGAACCCACCCCGCCCCGAGACCCCTCACCGCCTTCCACGCTCCCACCCTTCCCGGACACCCCACACCCCTCCGGACCTCCGCCGCCTGCGGACATTTCCCGGTCCTCCGAGCGCTCGCCGCTTCCGGGCACCCTGCGGTCCTCCGGACCCCCGCCGCTCCCGGGCACCCCCCAGCCCTCCCAGACCCCACGGTTCTCCCTCCCCCCGTCGCCGCCCGGGGGCCCGCGAGGGATCCCCGCCGTCTCCGCTCACCGCGGTGGTTCCGAGCGGGGGCGTGCCGCGACGTTGCGGGCGTACGAGGACGCGGTCGGCTCGGGAGCGGAGTACGCCGAGTTCGACATCCGCCGTACCGCCGACGGCGTCCTCGTCGTGCACCACGACGCCCGGGCCGGAGGCCCCACCGGACCGCCGGTCGGCCGGATCACGTACACCGAGCTGTGCGGGCGCGCCGGCTACGACGTGCCCGCCGTGGAGGAGGTGATGGCCCTGGTCGCCGGGCGGCTCGCCGGGCACCTGGACCTGAAGGAGACCGGCTACGAGCACGAGGTCGTCGACCGGGCGGTGGCCCTGCTCGGCCGGGACGGCTTCGTCGCCACCACCCTGGAGGACCGTTCCGTCGCCGCGATCACCCGGGCCTTTCCCGGGGTGCGCACCGCCCTGTCGCTGGGCCGCGACCGCCGCGAGGTCGGCTTGGCCCGGCTGGCCGCGACCCGGGCCGGCGAACTGTTCCCGCTGCGCCGACTGCGGGCCTGCGGCGCGCACGGCGTGGCCGTGCACCATCTCCTCGCCCGCGCCACCGTGCTGCGCCGGGCGGCCCGGCACGGCCTGTTCACCCTGGTGTGGACGGTCAACGACGACCCCGGACTGCGCCGTTTCCTCGCCGACACCCGGGTGGACGTCCTGGTCACCGACCGGCCCCGGCGGGCGGTGGCACTGCGCGACGAGACGCGACGGACCCTCGCTGAGGGGCACCCGCCCGAGGGTGCGGCCCCGACGCCCCATTGACAGAAACCCGCGCACGATTTGTGCTGGAAGTCCGGTGGCACGCGTGGCTCCCTGGCGGAAGGTGACGGCGATGGGACGTCCGGTCGGCATCGATCTCGGCACCACGAACTCGGTGGTGGCCGTCCTGGAGGGCGGCGACCCCACGGTCATCGCCAACGCGGAGGGCGCACGGACCACCCCGTCCGTCGTGGCCTTCGCCAAGAACGGCGAGGTACTCGTCGGCGAGGTCGCCAAACGGCAGGCCGTCACCAACGTCGACCGCACCGCCCGCTCGGTCAAGCGGCACATGGGCGACGCGCAGTGGCGCTTCCCCGAACAGGGCGATGTGGACGGCACCCGCTACCGCGCCCAGGAACTCTCCGCCCGCGTCCTGCAGAAACTGAAGCGGGACGCCGAGGCCTACCTCGGCGAGGACGTCACCGACGCGGTGATCACCGTGCCCGCCTACTTCGACGACTCCCAGCGGCAGGCCACCAAGGAAGCGGGGGAGATCGCCGGCCTGAAGGTGCTGCGGATCATCAACGAGCCGACCGCCGCCGCCCTCGCCTACGGCCTCGACCGCAGCCAGGAACAGACGGTCCTCGTCTTCGACCTCGGCGGCGGCACCTTCGACGTCTCGCTCCTGGAGATCGGCGACGGCGTGATCGAGGTCAAGGCCACCAACGGCGACACCCTGCTCGGCGGCGACGACTGGGACCAGCGGGTCGTCGAGCACCTCGTGAAGAAGTTCAAGGGCCAGTACGGCATCGACCTCGGCAACGACAGGATGGCGCTGCAACGCCTGCGCGAGGGAGCCGAGAAGGCGAAGATCGAACTGTCCTCGTCCTCCGAGACCACGATCAACCTCCCCTACCTCACGGCCTCCGCCGAAGGCCCCCTGCACCTCGACGAGAAACTGACCCGCGCTCAGTTCCAGGAGCTCACCGCCGACTTGCTCGACCGCTGCCGCACCCCCTTCCACCAGGCCGTCAAGGACGCCAAGGTCAAGCTGTCCGCGATCGACCACGTCATCCTCGTCGGCGGCTCCACCCGGATGCCCGCGGTCACCGATCTGGTACGGGAGCTGACCGGCAAGGACCCGCACAAGGGCGTCAACCCCGACGAGGTCGTCGCCGTCGGCGCCGCCCTCCAGGCGGGCGTGATCCGCGGCGACGTCAAGGACGTCCTCCTCCTCGACGTCACCCCGCTGTCCCTCGGCATCGAGACCAAGGGCGGCATCATGACCAAGCTCATCGAACGCAACACCACGATCCCCACCCGCCGTTCGGAGATCTTCACCACCGCCACCGACAACCAGCCCTCCGTCGGCATCCAGGTCTACCAGGGCGAACGCGAGATCGCCGCCTACAACAAGAAGCTCGGCGTCTTCGACCTGACCGGTCTGCCGCCGGCCCCGCGCGGGGTCCCGCAGATCGAGGTCGCCTTCGACATCGACGCCAACGGGATCATGCACGTCTTCGCCAAGGACCTCGCCACCGGCCGCGAACAGAAGATGACCGTCACCGGCGGCTCGGCGCTCCCCAAGGACGACATCGACCGGATGATGCGCGAGGCCGAGCAGTACGCCGACGAGGACCGCGCCCGCCGCGAGGCCGCCGAGACCCGCAACCAGGCCGAGCAACTCGTCTACCAGACCGAGAAGTTCCTCCGCGAGAACGAGGAGCGGGTGCCCGCCGAGACCAGGGAGGAGGTGTCCTCGGCGATCACCGAGCTGAAGGGCCTGCTGGAGCAGCAGGCCGACACCGCCGCCCTGCGGACCGGCCTCGACCAACTGGCCGGCGTCAGCCAGAAGATGGGCCAGGCGATGTACGCCCGGGCCCAGCAGACGCCGACCGCCACCCCCACGGCCGACGACGACGCCGGGCGCGGTGCCGGCCGAGGTGCCGGCCGGGCGACGGACGACGACGAGACGGTCGTCGACGCGGAGATCGTCGACGACGACAGCGACCAGGCCAAGGGAGCCTGACGAGGAGGCCGGAGGGGGCGGCCGGACAGGGCGGCCGGAGGGGGGGGCGGCCGGAGGGGGGGGCGGCCGGACGGGGCGGCCGGAGGGGGGCGGCCGGACGGGGCGCCGTCGCCGATACCCGCGTACGGCGCCCCCCGGGTCACGCCTTGCGGGCGACCCCCGCGTACACCGGCACGATGCCCTCCGCCTGCGCCGCCACGTCCTCCGGTTCCGGCCGCCAGCCCGAGACCGGGATCAGACCGGGGCCGAGCAGTTCCAGCCCCTCGAAGAACCGCGCGAACTCGGGGAGGGAGCGCGGGAAGAACGGGGTACCGCTGCGCCGGAAGTGGTTCGCCGCGTTCTCGATGGCCTCGGGGCTGAGGTCCGGGGTCACCTGCGAGAGGATCAGCCAGCTGCCCGGAGCCAGCCTCGCGACGTACTCCCGTACGAGGTCGTAGGCGCCGTCGTCGAGGTAGTGCGTCAGCGCCACCAGGGACAGTGCCACCGGCCGGTCGAGGTCGAGGGACCGCGCGGCCCGCTCCAGCAGCGCCGCGAGGTCACGGACGTCGGCGTGCACGTACTCGGTGGAGCCCTCGGCGCTGCCGTGCAGCAGCGCCTCGGCGTGCCGCAGCACGATCGGGTCGTTGTCCGCGTACACCACCCGCGCCTCCGGCGCCACGCCCTGGGCGATCTGGTGCAGGTTCGGCTCGGTGGGGATACCCGTGCCGATGTCCAGGAACTGCCGGATCCCCGCCTCGGCGGCGGCGCGCACGGCGCGCTGCATGAAACGCCGGTTGGCGCGCGCCCCGCGCAGCACCGTGCCGTCCACGGCGAGGATCTTCCGGGCCAGCTCCTCGTCCACCGGGTAGTTGTCCTTGCCGCCCAGCCACCAGTCGTAGACACGCGCCGGATGCGGCCTGCCGGTGTCGATGCGGACGGGTGCCTTCCGGTCCTCGGATCCGGTCATACGGGCTCTTGCTCCTCGCGCGTGGGGCGGACAGGGCGGTCAGGTCGTGCTCAGAGGGTCTCGCGGAGGTCCTCCAGGAGCCCGCGGGTCTCCTGGGCGGACGCGGCGTGCGTCGTCAGATGGTCGAGGACCTCCAGATGCGCGGAGACCTCCTTGCGCGAGTCGAGATACAGGGCGCCCGTCAGATACTCGGTGACGACCATGTCGGGCAGCTCGGGCTCGGCGAAACGGAACAGCGAGAAGGGCGCGGCCGTCCCCGGATGCGGGCCGTCGGCGAACTCGGCGATCTGCACGGTGATCCGGTCCCGCTCGGTCAACTCCAGCAGCCTGTCCAGCTGTTCCCGCAGGACGGAGGGGTCCTCGCACACCGGGCGGCGCAGCACCGTCTCGTCCAGCACCGCCCACAGATGCGGCGGGTTCGCACCGTCCAGCAGCCGCTGCCGGGCCATGCGCAGCGACACATGCCGTTCGATCGCGTCCGGCGTGGTCCGTCCGACCGTGCCGGCCTCCAGCACGGCACGGGCGTACCGCTCCGTCTGCAACAGCCCCGGCACGAAGTGCGGTTCGTAGCTGCGGATCAGCCGGGCCGCGCCCTCCAGACTGACGTACAGACTGAACCACTCCGGCAGTACGTCGTGGAAGCGCTGCCACCAGCCGGGGAGGTTCGCGTCCTCGGCGAGCCGGACGAACGCCTCGGCCTCGCCGTCGGATACGCCGTACGCCTCCAGCAGCACCTGCACGTACGGGATCTTCAGCGCGACCTCGGCCATCTCCATGCGCCGTACGGTCGCCGGAGCCACCCGCAGCGCGCGGGCCGCCTCCTCGCGGCCGAGACCGGCCGCCTCGCGCAGCTCCTGAAGCCGTCTGCCGAGCACCACCTGGCCCACCGTGGGCGCGGGCCGCCGTTCACTCACGCCACGTCTCCCCTACGTGTCGAGGCACGCGGGTCAGTGTGTCATGTTCCGGCCGCAGTCACACGGGTACGGCGATGAGGTCCTTGCCACGTGTGACGCCAGGGGCACGTGAAGTCAGCGGGCCATGACCTCCGGGGTAATCGACTCGTCCCGTTCCGGGCGGGATCATGGAGTCACCGGGTTCCGGGCCGGCGCACTCCGGCCCGGAACCCGGCCCGATCACGCACCCGTACCCGTACCCGCTCACGATCCCGTACCCGCTCACGCTCACGATCTCGAACCCGATCCCGACCTCGACGGAGGGTGATTCGCCATGTCCGCAGCCCAGCCCACCCCGCTCACCGCACTCGCCCGCACCGCCGAGCCGTACGCCGCGCTGCGCCGCTTCCTGGCCGTGGACGCCGTCGTGACCGGCGTGAACGGTCTCGCGTACCTCGCCGCGTCCGGCCCGCTCGGCCGCCTCCTCGGCGTCGACGCCACCCTGCTCCTCGCACTCGGCTCGTTCCTCACGGTGTACGCGGTCGCCGTCGGCGTACTGGCCTCCCGGGCCCGACCGGCGGCGCTGCCGGTGCGGGCGGTGGTGGAGGCCAACCTCACCTGGACCGTGCTCAGTTGCGTCGCCCTCGCCCTCTGGCTGTCGCCGACCGCGGCCGGCGCGGTGTGGACGGTGCTCCAGGCCCTGACGGTGGCCGGCTTCGCCGTACTCCAGCACTTCGCCCTGAAGGCATCAACTCATCAGTGAATGAAGGAACTTGACCGTCGCCGGATCGGCCGGGAGCAGCGTCTCGACGGCCAGCTCGGCGACGGTCACGTCCATGGGTGTGTTGAACGTGGAGATCGACGAGATGAACGACAGGGTCCGCCCCGCGTGCTCGATCTGCATCGGCAGCGCGAAGTACGGTACGGGCTCCGGAGGTTCGGCGAGACGCCCGCTCTCCTCCGGCACCGGGTAGGCGGCGACCTCCTCGTACAGCGCCCGCAGCGGAGCCGAGCGGTGCAGGGCGATCTGACGCTCCATCTGAGCCAGGAGATGGCCCCGCCACTCGGGCAGGTTGCGGATGCGCGGCGCCAGCCCCCGCGGATGGAGGGTGAGCCGCATCGCGTTCAGCGGCGGCGCGAGCAGCGACTCCGGCAGCCCCTCCAGCAGCATCGCGATGCCCCGGTTGGCCGCCACGACGTCGTACCTCGCGTCCACCACCAGCGCCGGATACGGCTCGTAGCCCTGGATGAGCCGCTCCAGACCGGCCCGCAGCGCGTCCAGCGCCGGGTCGTCGAGCGGGGTCTCCGGATAGCGCGGGGCGTAACCCGCCGCCAGCAGCAGCGCGTTGCGCTCCCGCACCGGCACCTCCAGATGCTCCGCCAGCCGCAGCACCATCTCCTCGCTGGGCCGGGAGCGGCCCGTCTCCACGAAACTGACGTGCCGGGCCGAGGAACCCGCCCGCAGCGCCAGCTCCAGCTGACTGACCCGCCGCCGCTCGCGCCAGGCCCGCAGCAGGGGGCCCACCCCGGGCTCGGCGGGGGCGGCGGACGCGGCGTTCGTACTGGTCGCGACAATGGCCATACGCACGACCGTAGTCGACAGAGCCCGCGCAGGGGCGTGGGCGAGAGGTGGTGGACGACCGTGCCGTGGATCGCGCGGAGCAACGCGTTCGAGGCCGAGGCGGTGTACCGGGCGCGGGTGCGCGGCTGTCTGCTGGGCGGGGCGCTCGGCGACGCGCTGGGCTACCCGGTGGAGTTCGACTCCCTCGCCCGGATCCGCGCCACGCACGGCGAACACGGCGTCACCGGGCTCGTCCCGGACGCGGCGGGCGTGGTCGGCCGGATCAGCGACGACACCCAGATGACCCTGTTCACCGCCGAGGGCGTCGAACAGGCCGTGCGCCGCGAACGCGGGAAGGGGATCGGCGGCGGCGCTCCCCGGCTGGTGCGCTGGGCCTACGAACGCTGGCTGCACACCCAGCGCGTCCCGGCACCCGACGGCGGCCCCACCGCCCACGGCTACGCCGGCCCGGCCGGCGGACTGGTCACCGAGCCCTGGCTGTACGCCCGCCGCGCCCCGGGCAACGCCTGCCTGAGCGGACTCCAGCAGGACTTCGTCCCCGAGCCCTGGGCCGAACTCGGCCCGCCCGGACCGGTCAACCCGGACTCCAAGGGCTGCGGCGCCGTCATGCGGGCGGCACCCTTCGGCCTCACCGGCGCCTCGGCGGAGTCCGCCTTCCAACTCGCCGCGGTCTGCGCCCAGATGACCCACGGCCACCCCACCGGCTACTACGCGGCCGGCGCCCTCGCCGCGATCGTCCGGCACCTCGTCGACGGCGAGTCCCTCGAGGGCGCGGTCCTGCGCACCCTGCGCCTGCTGGCCCGGCACCCCGGCCACCAGGAGACGAGCACCGCCCTGCGGCAGGCCCTGGACCTGGCGGCGGAGGGCGACCCCACCGCCGAGAAGACCGAACGGCTCGGCGCCGGCTGGATCGCCGAGGAGGCCCTCGCCATCGGCGTGTACGCCGCCCTGGCCCACACCGACGTCGAACGCGCCCTGCTGCTCGCCGTCAACCACTCGGGCGACAGCGACTCCACCGGCTCCCTCTGCGGCAACCTCGTCGGCACCCGCCACGGCGACCACGGCCTCCCGCACACCTGGCTGCGCCGGCTGGAGGGCCGGGCCCGTATCGCCGCGCTCGCCGACGACCTCGCCGACGAGGCGGCCCGGGCCTGAGCCGGCTTCACGCCCTCCGGCCGGGATCCGTGATCACGGCCCGACCGTCGCGCCGAGGCGTCGCAGGGAGGCGGCGCAGGGAGGCGTCGCAGGGAGGCCTGGGCGGACGGCCCCCAGGTGGGCTTGCCTCCGGGGCGGCCGTGGACACCGGCGTCTCCGATGGGGAGGAGGGCGAGGGCCCGCAACACCGCCCAGCCCGCGGGCGCGCTGGTTGTCCCAGCCGAGCGCCGCGAGTCTCAGGGGCCGATCCGACGGGTCGGGGTACTGCTCGCGCAGCAGACCCCGGATCGGGTCCTCGGCGACGTCCGTCTCGGTGGTCGTCAGGCGGAGCAACGCCAGTCCCCTGACCAGGGCCGCCGCCGCTCCGCTGTGGCAGGCTGGACGGGTACGCGACACCCACGAACGGAGTCACCCCGTGGCTGTGGAACCGCTCTCCCAGAAGGAGATCGAGGACCGTCTGTCCGAACTGCCCGGCTGGGCCGTGGACGGCGACCGCCTCACCCGCTCCTACCGCCTGGCCTCCCATTTCGCCGCGACCGCCCTCGTCGTCCATGTGGCGCAGATCCAGGACGCGCTCGACCACCACTCGGACCTCACCCTCGGCTACAACACGGTCTCCCTCGCCGTGAACACCCACAGCGTCGGCGGGGCCGTCACCGCGCTGGACTTCGAGCTGGCGCGGCGGGTGGAGGCGGCGGCGGGCGGACACGGAGCGGACTGACGCCGTCGGGCGACGGCATACAGTCTGCGAAATGTTGTGTGCGGGGGTCGGTCACCTGTATGCCGCATCCGGTCTACAGCATTCGACAGACGACATCCGGCGAGCTGTATGCGGCTCGCGGCCTACAGTGTGGCGCACATCGCACATCGCACATCGCACATCGCACATCGCACATCGCATACAGCCGACGGGCGGACCGGGGAGCGCGCGTGCTGGACTACGACAAGGAAGCCGAACGCTACGACGCCTCACGCGGCGGCGAACCCCGCGCGGCCGCCGCCGCGGACGCCGTCCTCGGGCTGCTGCCGCCCGGAACCCGCAGTCTGCTGGACGTCGCCTGCGGCACGGGCATCGTCACCCGCCGGCTCGCGTCCGGTCCCGGCGCCCCCCAGGTGACGGGCGTCGATCTGTCGCCCGAGATGGCCCGGCATGCCGGTGCCCGGCTGCCCGGCGCGATCGTACGTGCGGACAGCCGCCGACTGCCCTTTCGCGACGGGCGGTTCGACGCGGTGAGCAGCGTGTGGCTGCTGCATCTGGTCGAGGATCCCGGGGACGTGCGGAGGATCGTCGCCGAGTGCGCCCGGGTGCTGCGGCCGGGCGGGGTCTATGTCACCACCGTCGACAAGGGTGCCTCGCACAACGTGGGCAGTGACATCGACGGCGTCCTCTCGTCCCGCCCGCGCCGCCCGGCCTCCGACGCAGCCGTGCTCGTCGAGTCGTATGCCGCCGATTGCGGCCTGATCCCCGCCGGGCAGGCCCGTTTCGCCGGCCGGGGGCAGGGGCGCAGTCCGCGCCGGGCGATCGCCGACCTCAGGCGCGGCTGGTTCGTCACCCTGCCGCCCGGAGACCCGCTGGCCGAGGAGTTCGCCGCCCGCCTCGCGGCCCTGCCCGACCAGGAACGGCCGCGCCCGGAACCGGAGTTCACCCTGCGCGCGTTCCGGAAACCACCGCAGGTGCTGCCGGATCCGGCGTCGAACAGCTGAATTCGGCGGCCCCGAAGTGGCCGAAACATGCGGCAACGCGGCCGAACCCCACGGCGACTGAGAGTGCGGAACCCGTCCGTCCTCTCTGGAGGTTCGTCCCGTGCAGCACCCGCGCAGGCACCGCAGACGCCGAGCCCTCCTCTCGGCGACGACAGCCGCCGCGGCCCTGGTCGCCGCCGGCCTGACCGCGCTCGGCACCGGCACCGCCTCGGCCGCCACCGCCCGCCAGGTCGAGGCCCTCGACCGGGGCGTGGTCAGCGTCCACACCGACAGCGGCAACCTGGTCAGCTGGCGCTGGCTGGGCACCGACCCCGACAGCGTCTCCTTCAACGTCTACCGGGCCGGCACCAAGGTCAACGCGACTGCGGTCACCGGCTCCACCAACTACTTCCACTCCGGCGCCCCCGCCCAGGCCGACTACACGGTCCGTGCGATCGTGGGCGGCGTCGAACAGGCCGACTCGGTGCACGCCATCCAGTTCCGCACCGGCTACAAGGACGTCCCGATCACCCCGCCGGCCGGCGGCACCACCCCCGACGGTGTCGCCTACACCTACGAGGCCAACGACGCCTCCGTGGGTGACCTCGACGGCGACGGCGCCCTGGACTTCGTCCTCAAGTGGCAGCCGACCAACGCCAAGGACAACTCCCAGTCCGGATACACCGGCAACACGATCGTCGACGGCATACGACTGGACGGCACCCGGCTGTGGCGGGTCGATCTGGGCCGCAACATCCGTTCCGGCGCCCACTACACGCAGTTCCAGGTGTACGACTACGACGGCGACGGCAAGGCCGAGGTCGCGATGAAGACCGCCGACGGCACGGTCGACGGCACCGGCACGGTGATCGGCAGTTCCTCCGCCGACCACCGCAACTCCAGCGGCTATGTCCTGTCCGGCCCCGAGTACCTGACCATGTTCAACGGGCTGACGGGCAAGGCGATGCAGAGCGTCGACTACGTCCCCGCCCGCGGCACGGTGTCGTCCTGGGGCGACTCGTACGGCAACCGCGTCGACCGCTTCCTCGCGGGGACGGCGTACCTCGACGGCTCCCGCCCCTCCCTGATCATGGCGCGCGGCTACTACACCCGTACGGTGATCGCCGCCTGGGACTGGCGCGGCGGCGCCTTCACCCGCCGCTGGACGTTCGACACCAACTCCTCCACCAACAGCGGCAAGGGGTACGACGGCCAGGGCTCGCACAGTCTCTCCGTCGGGGACGTCGACGGCGACGGCAAGGACGAGATCGTCTACGGCGCGATGGCGGTCGACGACAACGGCAACGGCTTGTGGACGACGAAGACGGGCCACGGTGACGCGCAGCACCTCGGCGACCTCGACCCGTCCCACGCGGGCCTGGAGTACTTCAAGGTCTCGGAGTCGAGCAGTCAGCCCGCCGAGCTGTACATCGACCCGGCCAACGGCACGGTCACCTGGCAGCTGGCCGCCTGCTGCGACAACGGCCGCGGCGTCGCCGGCGACATCTGGGCGGGCAACGACGGCGCCGAGGTGTGGTCGGCCTCCGACTCCTCCGTCCGTGACGAGGCGGGCGCGACGAAGGGCCGCGAACCGTCCTCCGTCAACTTCCTGTCCTGGTGGGACGGTGACACGACCCGTGAACTCCTCGACGGCACCCACATCGACAAGTACGGCACCTCCTCCGACACCCGCCTGCTGACCGGCTCCGGCGTCCACTCCAACAACAGCACCAAGGCGACCCCGTCGCTGTCCGGGGACCTCCTCGGCGACTGGCGCGAGGAGGTCGTCTGGCCCACCACCGACAACACCGCCCTGCGGATCTACTCGACCCCGTACGAGACCACGACGCGCATCACCACCCTCCTGCACGACACGATGTACCGCACCGGCCTGGCCTGGCAGAACACCGCCTACAACCAGCCCCCGCATCCGGGCTTCTTCATCGGCAACGGCATGACGACGGCACCCCGGCCGACGGTGTACACCCCCTGACCGGGGCGTGCAGAGGCCCCGCCCGAGGTCGGACGGGGCCTCTGCACGCTCGTGCGGCGGATCAGTTCAGCGCCTTGGGCACGTTCCCGTAGAACTGGATGGCGGACCATCCGCGAGAGGTGAGCAGCTCGTTGATGGCGTTGGCGACATCCAGCGCGGTGACGTCCTTCTCCGGCGGCCCGGGCATCATGTCGATGGTGAAGTTCACGCTGATGTAACCATCCTCCGGGCCCGGCTGGGTGACCCCATGAAACGGGACGTTGTAGCCCCACGCCGGGGTCGACTCGTCCGTCTGCTCGGCGACCGCGGCCTCCTCGGCCTGGGCCGCGCCGGCGGACGCGAGGACCGCGCCCGCCGCCGCCGAGCCCGAAGAGACCAGCAGGGCACGTCTGGACACTCCCATGTTTCCCCCATTCCCTTCTCCTGCCCCCTGGGTGAAGGCGGGATCGATCGTATGAGCGAAACCCGGGCCGTGGTGCTGAACCAGATCATCCGGTTGGCCGGTGCCGGGCTCACACCACCGTGCAGCTCTGATCACCCAGCTTGAACGCCGTCGGTTTGCCGTTCGAGCCCGTCCAGCTGCCCGTGAAGCCGAAGCTCACGGAGGCGCCCGCCGCCACGTTGGCGTTCCAGGTGACGTTCTTCGCGGTCACCGCCGTACCGGACTGGGTGTAGTCGGCGTTCCAGAGCTGGGAGACCGTCTGGCCGTTGGGGAAAGACCAGTTGAGGCTCCAGCCGGACCACGCGCTCGTGCCCGTGTTGGCGAGTTTCACGTCCGCCTGGAAGCCGCCGGACCACTGGTTGGTGATCGTGTACGTCACCGCACAGGCCCCGGTTGGGGTGGGATCCGTACCGCCGCCACCGTCGCCGCCCCCGCTTCCGCCGCCGCTCGGGTCGGAGGTGTCGCCGTAGATGACTCCCCGGCCGTTCGTCGACACGTACACCCGACCGTAGACACGCGGGTCACCGGTGATCGCGGCGCCCGTCCAACCCCACTGGTGGGCATCGTCGTTGATGCGGGTCCAGGTCACGCCCTTGTCGGTCGAACGGAAGATCCCGCGCACACCGGCGATCTTCGCGCTGGTGTAGAGCGTCTGGTACGAGGCACCGGTCGCCGCCTTCCCGAAGCCGATGGTGTCGGCCTGCTCGACCCCCGACAGCTTGGTGAACGTCGCGCCGGAATCGGTGGAGTGCCACAGCCCGTACGCCCCGTCGCTTGCCCCGCCGGCCAGCCACACGTCGCCCTTCGTACCGGGAAGCGCCTTGAAACGCACGCTGTCCCCGCTGGGCAGGCCCGTCGCCGACGACGCGGTGAAGGTCGCCCCGCCGTCCGAACTGACGTATAACTTGCCGGACTTGAAGCCGTAGAAGGTCTTGGGGGCGACCCGGTCCGACTCGACGATCGCACCGGAGGGGATCCCGCTCGACGCCTGCCACGACGTACCGAAACCGGTTGTGTACTGCACCCCGGTGCCCGCCGGACTCCACACGAACCGGCTGCCGTCCGCCGCCGCGGCCACCGTCCCGCCGCCGCTCACCCCCGAAGGATCCGTCCCGGCGAACCAGTTGGCCCCGTTGTCCGTCGAGAACGCCACATGCGGGCCCGAGTCCAGATCGCCGACCCGGACCACCGTGTTCGGGCTGGTCTCCGCGAAGTCCAGACTGGTCGTCGTCGTGAAGTTCGGCGAGGTGAACATCATCGACGGCACCTTCGTCAGATCCGTGTGCCGGAAACCGCCGACGTCACCGAGTGCGCTGAGCAGCGGCGCGCCGGTCGGGGGAGAGGCCAGGTCGTTGACCGCCGTCTCCTCCAGCCCCTGCACCATCGGCTTGACGGTGAACTGGCCGCCGCTGTCCCAGTTGGTGAGGTTCTCCGTGCCGTAGACCGTCGCGCCCGTCCCGTACATCATGCGGGCGGAGTTGAACGGGTCGATCTCCAACGCCTCGGTCATCCAGCCGAGTTTGGGCGCCTGCTCCGGCGGCGACGGGTTCGCGCCCCAGGTCAGCCACGGCGACGAGGAGACATCCATCGTGAACCGGTTCGCACGGTTGGGATACGAGGTGTAGTCCCATGCCTTCGTCCAGGTCCCGCCGCTGTCCGTGGAGCGGAAGATCTGGGTGTCGGGCCACCAGGAACTGTATGCGGTCGCCATCACGGTGCCGGGTTTCTGCCGGTCGACCGTCAGCCCGCTGAAACCGTAGTAGGTGTCGGCCTCCGCCACCGGGCTGATGTCCGTCCAGGTCCCGGTCGCCGTCGCGTACCGCATCAGCCGGCCCTTGCCGCCGTCGTACGGACCGCCCTTGTCGCTGTATGCGATGTACAGATAGCCGTTGACGGTATCCAGTACACCCTTGTGCGCCAGATAGCCCGTCGGCTGCCCGGCCAGCCGCGACCAGGTCGCCCCCGCGTCCGTCGACCGGTACACCGCGTTGTCCTTGTCCGCGACCCCGACGTAGATCGTCTTCGTCGCCGTACCGGACGTGCCCGTCGACTCGTCGAAGGTGACCCAGACGATCCCCTGGTTGTCGCTGGCGTACCCGCTGGTGTCGCTGGGATCCTGTACGTAGGTGCCGACATTGGGGAAGTTGCTCACCTGCGACCAGGTGACCCCCGAGTCCGTCGACCGCCACAGCCCCTTGCCGCTCGGCGCGCCGAGGTACAGCACGCTGTTCCGGTTCGGGTCGACGGCGAGCCGCTCACCCATGCCCCGGCCGGGCATGTTCCCGCCCAGCTTGAAGGGGAGATCCGTCTTCTGCCAGCTGGCGCCCCGGTCCCCGGACCGCAGGACGGCGCCGTTGCCCGGGTCCCAGCTGTTGGTGTACGTGCCGACCGCCGCGTACACCTTGTTCGGGTCGACCGCGTCGGAGGCCAGGCTCACCACGCCGGTGTGCCCCCAGTCCGCCCAGCCGACCGAGTCCAGCAGCGGCGTCCAGGTCTTGCCGGACTCCTGCCAGCGGTAGGCGCCGCCGATGTCGGTGCGGGCGTACGCGAGGTTCTTCTCCTTGCGGTTGAAGACGATGCCCGGGACGAAGCCGCCGCCGTCGATCCGGGCGTTCTTCCACGTGTACGACTCTGCGGCCAGCGTCGCCTCGGGGGTGGGGCCGGCGGCCAGTGCGGGCGGGCCGCCGGCGAGCAGGCCGGCGGCGAGCACCAGCACAGCCGTCAGAATGCGCTTTCTTCGCACGGTGGGGGTCCTTCCTCGCGAAGCCATGTGTGCGGGGGGAGGTGCGGGAAGTACGACGTGCCGGGTGCGGGATGCGCCACTACCGGGCGGCCCCCATGCGGGAAGGGGCCGCCCGGCGCGGTACGCGGAGCGTTAGCGGGGACTTATTCGAGGAGCTCCGCGTACGAGCCCATGGCCAGGGCGATGTCGGCCTGGGCCCAGAACCGGTGGTACGTGAACACGGGCGCGGCACCGCCCGCGAGATAGCTCTCGATCTTCGACCACGCCGGGTCGTTCTTGTAGAAGGAACGCAGCGAGGTGAAGGTCGAGGAGGAGCTGATCGTGTCGCCGTTCGGCATCTTCCCGCTCCAGCCGCTCGGGACGTACACGCCGTCGTCGAAGCGGTTGTAGTCGGCGCGGGTCTCGGGGACCGCGATGCCGAGGGCGTCCTGGTAGTTGGTCCACATGCCGTCCAGGAGCGCCTTGGCGGTCGTCTTCGCCTCCGTGTCACCGGACCTGGCGGCGTAGTACGTCAGGGTCTTGGCGTACGCGGCGGCCACGCCGACGTCGTTGGTGTAGTCGGCGACGGTGACGTGAAGTCCCGTGTTGGCACCGGGACTCGAGGCGTTCCAGGTGTCGGGCTGGCCCGACCACTGGAGGGTGGAGGGGATCAGGAAGGTGCCGTCCGGGTTGATCGTGGTCTTGGACAGCGCCCAGTCGACCCACTTGTCGAGGACCGTCCTGGCGGCCGTGTTCCCCGTCTGCTGGTAGTACTCGGCGACCCGCTCCATCGACCAGGCCTGGAACCCGAACCACTGGTTGGACGGCGGGTCGTGGTAGACGGGCTGCTGGTCGTAGTACATGCCGTAGAAGGTCGACGTGCCGGACGGGGGAGTGGCGTAACGGCCGGCCCAGCTGTTGGTCGCACCGCCCGCGATGGCGCCCTCGCTGGACTGCAGCCAGCGGTAGAACTCCATCTGCCGGGTGAGGGACTTGGCCCAGTCCGACTGCCCCGTCGCCGACTTGGGCTTGAGGTCGGCGTAACTGCTCAGCGCGTAGGCGGCCAGGGGGTTCTGGTAGCCGCCGTGGGTGTGGCTGGAGCCGATGCGCCAGGCCCAGCCGGCGCTGGTGTCCGTGGCGCCGCCCCAGGCGTAGTACCAGGACAGCAGATAGTGCGAGGCGTCCTTGCCGGTGCCGGCCGCGCACGCGGTCGGACCGACACAGTTGCCGATCTTCTTGAAGTACTTGTCGTACATCGCATACCGCAGATAGTCGCCCATCTTCGCGGCCTTGCCGACGGTCGCCGAAACGTCACCGCCCTTGCCCTGCGCGGTCGCCCAGACGTCCGCCCAGTACGCCGCCTGCACCGCCCGCGCGTCGGCGTCCGGGGCATTGGTGTACTTCCACTGCTTGGCGTAGGACGAGTCGCCGGTGAACAGGTCCAGATACCCGTTCGTGCCGCCGTACTTGAAGGCGTCGCAGGTCGGCTGCGGAACCGTCTCCCACACCGACTCCTGCGCACCGCGCTGGAAGGTGTTGATGTACGACGGTCCGGTCGCGGTCGGGCCCGCCTCGCACTTGCCGGGCTCGTTGCCGTAGCCGTAGACGTTGTCGACGTCCTGCAGCCAGTGCATACCGTAGACGTCGTCCGTACTGTATGCGGTCTTCAGTTCACCGGCTATCGGATCCGATCCCACCGACACACCCGTGTCCAGCCTCGCCGGATACTCGTTCGGCGTGTCCAGCTCCGGCGCGTACGTCGCCGGTTTCGACGCGTTGTAGAAGGAGTTCGTCGGCTGGTCGGCGTGGGTGGGGATCATGTACTTCTCCATGATGTCCCACGCGCCGTTGAACTTGGTCCAGTCGCCGGTGATCTTGCCGTACATGGCCTGCAGCCAGAGAAGGTAGCTGTAGGCCTCGGACGTGGTCTCGTGGCCCTGGTCCGGCGCCTCGACGATCAGCGTCTCCACGGAGTGGTAAGGGATGCCCTCGGGGGAGAAGTAGCCGTTCGCCGGGTTGGTGATCTTGCCGTAGAGGTCCAGGAACCGCGCGTCGTACACCTTGCTGCCGGCGATCTCGGTGACCGTGACCGACGCCTTCGCGTGTCCGGTGGCCGTCGACTCGAAGACGGCCGCGCCGGTGCCGGAGGCGTTCGCGGTGACGGTCACCTTCTGGGCGGTGCTCCAGTTCGACGGGGTGAAGGTGAGCGAGGCGCCCCCGGTCACCGTCAGACCCGTGTTGCCGCTGACCCGGGCGGTCGTGACGGTCACACCGGCCGACGGCTGGGTCGACAGCTTCACCTCGTAGGTGCCGGTCTTGCCCTGCTGCACCGCCAGCTGGTTGGTGGAGGCGACCACGGCCGGTCCCGAGGCGACCGTGATGCCGACCGGCGTCGACGAGCCCGACGCGCCCAGACTGTCGTAGGCCTTCGCCACCAGTGAGTGACTGCCCACCGACAACCCGGAGGCCGACAGCGTGTACGGCGCGGTCGTGTCCGTGCCCAGCAGGGTCGTGTCGTCGTAGAACTCGACCTTGGTGACGGTCGCGTTGTCGGCGGCCGCGGCGGTCGCCGCGAGCGGCACCGCGTTGCCCTGGGTGTAGACGGCGCCCGCCGCGGGGCTGGTCAGCACGGTGACCGGCGGCTGGTGCGCACCGGTGCAGGTGGTGCCGTTGATCGCGAAGGCGGCGGGCGCGGTGTTGGTGCCGCTGTAGGTGAACTGCGCGCCCGTGCTCACCGCGGCGCCCGCCGCGATGGTCCCGTTGTAGGTGGCGTTGTTCACCGTGATCTGCTGGCCGGACTGCGACCAGGTGCCGTTCCAGCCGTTCGTCAGCTTCTGGTTGCCCGTGTAGGCGTACGTCAGGGTCCAGCCGCTGATGGGATCGCTGCCGCGGTTGGTGAGGGTGAGGTCGGCGGTGAAGCCGGAGCCCCAGTCGTTGGTCTTGTAGTCCACGCTGCACTGGAGCGCCGCCGCCTGGGCGGGCGTCGGGAGCGTGCTCAGCATGGCGAAGGGAAGCGCGAGGGCCGCGACTACGGCGGTCCACAGGCGCCGCGTCGGGCGACGTCTGCGTACGGGATCCATGGTTCCGGTTCCTCCTTGCGGCTCTAAGCGGTGGGGGGAGGAGCAACAAGCCCTGAACCAGTGGGAGCGCTCCCATAGTGGGGAAAGGGGTGAAGGCGGTCAAGGTGCTTGAAGAGTCGAAAACATTCGACGCGAGAAGTTGAGGGAAAGTCAGCGTCTCCCCTGTTCTTTGCCAGCGCTTGGCGCTAGCTTCGAAACACCAGTGGGAGCGATTCCATCAGTCGACGCGTCCGTCACGACGCGCTGAGCTGCAAGGAGTCGCTCATGCGACACCCCCCTCGTTCAATCCTTTTAGCCGTCGCCGGCACGGTCGCCCTCGGGACGGGCGTGACCCTGCCGGTCATGACGGCGCAGGGAGCCACGCCCGCGTGCACGGTGGAGTACTCCGTCACCGGCCAGTGGGACGCCGGCTTCCAGGGCGCGGTGCGGATCACCAACAACGCGGCCGCCGTGAGCAGTTGGACCCTGACCTTCGACTTCGCGAACGGGCAGAAGGTCACCCAGGGCTGGAGCGCCAAGTGGTCCCAGTCGGGTACGGCCGTCACCGCGGCCAACGAGAGCTGGAACGGTTCGCTCGGCACCGGCGTGAGCGTCGACGCGGGCTTCATCGCGTCGAAGGGCGCGACGAACGCCGTGCCGACGACGTTCCGGCTCAACGGCACCCCCTGCAACGTCGACGGCGGCTCCACCCCGACGCCGACCCCCACCGCGACGGCCACCACCCCGCCCGGCACCGGTGACGCACCACCCCGGCTGCACGTCTCCGGCAACAAGCTCGTGGACGCCGACGGCCGCACCCGCCGGCTGCTCGGCGTGAACCGGTCCGGCGGCGAGTTCATGTGCGTCCAGGGCCGCGGCATCTGGGACGGACCGGTCGACGACACGGCCGTCCAGGCGATCGCCGACTGGCACGCGAACACGGTCCGCATCCCGCTCAACGAGGAGTGCTGGCTCGGCCTGTCGAACATCAACTCCGCCTACGGCGGCGCGAACTACATCAACGCCGTCAAGGACCTGGTGGCCCGCGTCAAGGCGCACGGCATGACCCCGGTCGTCGAACTGCACTGGACCTACGGCCAGTACACCGGCAACTCGGCCGGCTGCGCGGACGTGCACGCCAGTTGCCAGAAGCCGATGCCCGACATGCAGTACACCCCCGCGTTCTGGACGTCGGTCGCGAACACCTTCAAGAGCGACCAGGCGGTCGTGTTCGACCTGTTCAACGAGCCCTACCCGGACCGCGCGACCTCCACGACCACCCAGGCCTGGCAGTGCTGGCGGGACGGCGGCACCTGCCCCGGCATCGGGTACGAGGTCGCCGGTATGCAGGATCTCGTCGATTCCATACGGTCGACCGGCGCCCGCAACGTGATCCTCGCCGGCGGCCTCGCCTACTCCAACGACCTCAGCCAGTGGCTGACGTACAAGCCCACCGACCCGGCCGGCAATCTCGCCGCCGCCTACCACGTCTACAACTTCAACTCCTGCGCGAGCGAGAGCTGCTGGAACTCCACGCTCGCCCCCGTCGCCGCCCAGGTGCCGCTCGTGGCGGGCGAGATCGGGGAGAACACCTGCTCGCACGCGTTCGTCGACCAGGTCATGAAGTGGTTCGACGACCGTGACCTGTCGTACCTGGGCTGGACCTGGAACACCTGGGACTGCTCCTCGGGCCCGTCGCTGATCTCCAGCTACGACGGGACCCCCACCGCGTACGGCACCGGGCTGCGCGACCACCTGCGCGCCCTCGACGGATAGGCGCCATCAGCAGCAAGGGACGTCAGGAACGGACAACACCCGCGACGGACAAGGAAACCCGCACTCATGAGCCGTAGCAGAACAGCGATGCTCGCCGCGCTGGCGCTGGTCGCCGGCGCCTCCGGGACGGCACTCGCGGTGGTCCCGGGCGATCCGGGCATCGCCGCCATCCCCTGCACCGTGGCCTACACCGTGCAGAACCAGTGGGACACCGGCTTCACCGCCAACGTCACCGTGACCAACAACTCGGCCGCGAAGACCAGTTGGTCGGTGAAGTGGGCGTACGCCGGGAACCAGAAGATCACCAACGGCTGGAACGCGAAGATCACCCAGTCCGGTACGGCCGTCACCGCGAACAACGAGACCTACAACGGGACGCTGCCGAACGGCGGTTCGGTCAGCTTCGGCTTCCAGGGCTCCTACAGCGGCAGCAACGCGGTCCCGGCCTCGTTCACGCTCGACGGAGTCACCTGCAACGTCGACAGCGGCGGCGGCACCCCCACCCCCACCGATCCCGGTACCCCCACCGACCCGGGCACCCCGTCCACCAAGGTCGACAACCCCTACGCGGGCGCCAAGGTGTACGTGAACCCGGAGTGGTCGGCGAAGGCGGCCGCCGAGACGGGCGGCTCCCGCATCTCCAACCAGCCCACCGGCGTCTGGCTCGACCGCATCGCCGCGATCAACGGCACCAGCACCAGCATGGGCCTGCGCGCCCACCTGGACGCGGCCCTCGCCCAGAAGGGCAGCGGCGAGGAGGTCGTCCAGCTGGTCGTCTACGACCTGCCCGGCCGTGACTGCGCCGCCCTCGCCTCCAACGGCGAGCTCGGCCCGACGGAGATCGACAAGTACAAGACGCAGTTCATCGACCCGATCGCGGCGATCCTCGCGGACAGCAAGTACGCCTCGCTGCGGATCGTCACCACCATCGAGATCGACTCGCTGCCCAACCTGGTCACCAACACCGGCAGCCGGCCCACCGCCACCGCGGCCTGCGACACGATGAAGGCCAACGGCAACTACGTGAAGGGCGTCGGCTACGCGCTGAACAAGCTCGGCGCGATCCCCAACGTCTACAACTACATCGACGCCGGCCACCACGGCTGGCTCGGCTGGGACGACAACTTCGCCCCGTCCGCCCAGCTGTTCTACCAGGCCGCCACCGCGGAAGGGGCGACCGTGGACGACGTGCACGGCTTCATCACCAACACGGCGAACTACAGCGCCCTGAAGGAGAACAACTTCACCATCAACGACAGCGTCAACGGCACCTCCGTACGCCAGTCGAAGTGGGTGGACTGGAACCGGTACGTCGACGAGCTGTCGTACGCGCAGGCCTTCCGCACCCAGCTGGTGTCCACCGGCTTCCGGTCGGGCATCGGCATGCTGATCGACACCTCCCGCAACGGCTGGGGCGGCACCGCACGCCCGACCGGCCCGGGTGCCACGACCAGCGTCGACACGTATGTCAACGGGGGCCGCTACGACCGCCGTATCCACATCGGCAACTGGTGCAACCAGTCCGGCGCCGGCCTCGGCGAGCGCCCGCAGGCCGCACCGGCCGCCGGGATCGACGCGTACGTGTGGATGAAGCCGCCGGGTGAGTCCGACGGCTCCAGCTCCGCCATCGCCAACGACGAGGGCAAGGGCTTCGACCGCATGTGCGACCCGACGTACACGGGCAACGCCCGCAACGGGAACAGCATGTCGGGGGCCCTGGCCAACGCTCCGCTGTCCGGGCACTGGTTCTCGGCCCAGTTCCAGCAGCTGATGCAGAACGCCTACCCGCCGCTGTAGGAACCGGCGCGGTCCCGTCCGGCCGCTCCCGCACTCGGGGAGCGGCCGGACGCGGCGGATTCCGGGACCGGAGGAGCGAAATTTTTGCCGTCCCGGCAACAATCATGGCCCTCGCGCGGTGCGTCGGAGCACTCTTGCGACACACCGACGAGAGGCTGACCACCATGGCGCACCACCCGCACGGGCACGGCGAAGACAAGCACGGCGAAGACAAGCACCGCGAAGACAAGCACGGCGAACACAAGCACGGCGAGCACGGGCACGGCGAACACCAGCAGGGCGAGTGCCGGCACGGCGCACACGGGCAGGGCGGTCACCGGCACCGTCACGGGCACGGCCACCACACCGACATCGACTGGGCGGAGATGGCCCCGCACCTCGTGGCCCAGGCGGAACTGTTCACGCCGCTGTACGAGCGGGCCCTGGCCTGGCTCGCCAAGGAGGTGACCGAGCCGGGCCTGATCGTCGACCTGGGCAGTGGTCCGGGCGTCGTCTCGGGGCTGTTCGCCGAGACCTTCCCCGGCGCCCGCGTCCTCGCGGTCGACGGCTCCGAGCCGCTGCTGGAGCAGGCCGGCGAGCGCGCCGCCCGGCTCGGCTACGCCGACCGCTTCGGCACCCTCGCCGGTGAACTCCCCGGCGCCCTGGACGAGTTGGACTACCCCGCCGACTTGCTGTGGGCGGGCCGCAGTCTGCACCACCTGGGCGACCAGCGCGCCGCCCTCACCACCTTCGCCCAGCGGCTCGCGCCCGGCGGCACGCTGGCGATCATGGAGGGGGGTCTGCCGAGCCGGTTCCTGCCACGCGACATCGGCATCGGCCGCCCCGGCCTGGAGGCGCGGCTCGACGCGCTCCAGGAGGAGTGGTTCGCGCAGATGCGGGCCGATCTGCCCGGCTCCGTCGAGGTGACCGAGGACTGGCCGGCCCTGCTCGGCTCCGCCGGCCTGAAGCACACCCGCAGCCGCAGCTTCCTGCTCGACCTGCCCGCCCCCGCCTCCGACCGGGCCCGCGCCTACGTCACCGACTCGCTGGGCCGGCTCCGCGAGGTCTACGCCGACATCCTCGACCCCGAGGACCGCGCCGTACTGGACCGCCTCCTCGACCCCGCCGACCCGGCCGGCGTGCGGCGCAGGTCCGACGTGTTCGTGCTGGCCGCACACACCGTGCATACGGCGGTGAAGCCCGCGTAGCCCCGACGGCGAGCCCCCGCACGCCCACCTCCCCTCCGTCGTCCATGGTGACCTGGGTCACATGTCGGCGGTACGATGGGAGTGCGGTTCCGCTCGCGGCATCCCGGACGCGGTCCGTGCGGGGGAGACGGGGGCCGTCATGGACCGTTACGTCAGTCAGGACATCAGCGGCTGGACCGAGTTGCGCGTCCACGGGGTGTCGGGGACGCCGCCGGAGACCGAACTCTGCCACCCCGCGGTCGCGTTGGTGGCGGGCGACCGCCTCGCCGGCTTCTACCGGCGGATCTGGGAGTGCGCCCGCGGCGCCCCCGACAGGCCGGACTTCCGCCGCGAGGGATACGCCTGGGGGAAGCTCACCTCGGGCGACAACTCCCGTGCCCTGTGGCTGCTCCTGCTGCCCTTCATGTTCCTGAACCTCGCCTACTACATGGACCCGGGACACCGCGTCGTCGGCGGCCACACCCGGGTCGTGCCGGAACGCAACGCCGTCCAGCGGCTCCTCGCACTCTCCCTCACCGGCACCTACGTCCTGGCCGCCACCTCCGTGTCGATGGACCTGGTCGCCTGGCAGTGCGGAGCGCACACCGGCCCGTCCCAACCCACCTGCTCCAGCGGCGGGTTCTGGCTGAACTGGCTGCACTACGGCTGGCTCGACTCCACCGGCCGGCACCTCGCCGTCGCCTCGATCGTGCCGCTCGCCCTCGTCGGGCTGCTGTGGTGGACGGCCCGCAGGACCTGGGCCACCATGGAGGCCCAACAGGTCCCGCAGGTCGACCGCGTGGCGGACGTCCGACTGCCGCTGGAGGACCGCCGGCTGTGGAACGGCCGCGGACCCGTGCGCAAGCTGCGCGCCCTGCACGTCGCCGGCGCCCTCGCCCTCGTGGGCGTCCTGCTGCTCGCGCCACTGCTGCCCGGCGCGGATCTCACCACCCTGTCCCACGGCGGCACCTGGCACCCGGCGGCGGCCGTCGTCCGCAACCTCCTGCTGCTCGCCCTGCTCCTCGTCGTCGCGCTGGTGGTGGCCTGGGTGCCGTTGGTGAAGGACCGGGACCGGCCCGGGCAGGACGCGCCCCGCACGGACGACGACGGCGATCTTTACCGCATCCTGCCCTGGCTCGTGGCCGCGCTCGTGGCGTGTGCCCTCGCCGTGGCCTGCTGGGGCGCGGCGAACGCCGGCCCCACGGACACCACGGCCGGGACGACCGCGCTGCCCTGGCAGACCGGCGCGGTGCGCTGGCTGCTCATCGCACAGGGCGCCCTGCTGGTGCTCCTCGCCGCCTCCCACGTCGTACGGGGCACGGCGAGGACGACACCGGCCGATCGCGACGTCCTCGGCAACCCCGGTTTCCCCCGCCCGGCCTGGGGCGGCATGAGCATGGCCGGGGTCGCCCTCCTCGCCACCCTGCTGGCGACCGCCCTCGCCGCCGGCGTCACCCTGCGCGTGGCGGAGATGCTGGGCGCCCCCACGGTCCCCGGACACTCCACCGGCGATCAGCGGCCCCTGGTGGTGTCGATCGTCTACTTCTGGGCGGCGGTGTGCGCACTCGCCCTCGTCGTCGTGGCGCTGCTTCTCGCCGCCCGCGCCTGGGCGGGAATGCGCCGCGGCCGCGCGGAGCAGCTGCACCACGTCGAGGCGTTCTACCCTCCCGGCGACGTCCGCACCGCACCGCGGGGGCGGCGCCGGCACATCGCCGGCGTGTGGGCCCGTGCGCGGGGGCTCGGCCCCGCCGCCGAGAGCGCTCTCGGCCTGTTGCTGCTCGCCGCCGCCGTGATCGTGGCGGCCGGAGTCGCCCTGGACCTGGCCCTCGGCACCCGGCTCGTCACCGACGGCTCCCGCTGGCTGACCACCGCCGCCAACCTCGTCCTGACCGGCCTGGTCGCCGGACTGCTCTGGGCCGGACGCCAGGCCTACCGCAACGAAAGCTTCCGGCGCACGGTCGGCATCCTCTGGGACGTCGGCACCTTCTGGCCGCGCGCCACCCACCCCTTCGCCCCGCCCTGCTACGCCGAGCGGACCGTGCCCGACCTGCTGACCCGCCTGGAACACCTCACCGGTACCACCGGGGAGCACCGGGAGCACCGGGAGCACCCTGAGCCCCAGGAGCCTCAGATTCCGCGGGGCGGCCGGGTCCTGCTGTCCTGTCACTCGCAGGGCTCCGTGATCGGGGCGGCCGTCCTGATGCAGGCGAACACCGCGGCCGGCGTCCGCACCGCCCTGCTGACCTACGGCTGCCCGCTGACCGGGCTGTACGCGCGGTTCTTCCCTGCCTACTTCGACGCCGGCGCCGTACACCGCCTCGGGCAGCTCCTCGCGCACGAGGAGGGGGAGCTGCCCGCCCCCGGGGAGGATCCCGGCCTCGCGAAGGACACGCGCTGGTACAACCTGTACCGCGCCAGCGACCCCATCGGCGGGTGGGTCGTACGGGATACGGCCCCGCTGCGGCCGGGCGACCCGCTACGCCGCGGGGACCGGCAACTGCTCGACCCGATGAAGCTGTGCAAGCAGCCCGGCGACACCTGCTACCAGCCCCCGAAGGGACACTCCGACTACTTCTCCGACCCGGCGTTCGACGCGTGCGTCCGCGATCTCGTCGGCGGCGGCACCGGTCCGAGGCTCATCGCACCGCCGCCCACCGCCGTACCCGTCGTCCTGTCCGAGTCGGTGGACGGCGCGGCCCCGGTCACACAGGCCCGGCTGTGAGAGAACGGGCCAGGACGAGGGAAAAGAGAACGACGAGGGAAAAGAGAACGACGAGAGGAGAGGGGCGTGACCGGCGGCCACGCCCCTCACCCACGACGATCCCGGGCTCAGCCGATGTCGAACGTCGACGGGTCCGGACCGATCCGCCGGTCCTCGTTCAGCGCGCTGATCGCCGCCAGGTCCTCGGTGTCCAGGCTGAAGTCGAACACCGCGATGTTCTCCCTGATCCGCGACGGCGTCACGGACTTCGGGATCACCACGTTGCCGATCTGGAGGTGCCAGCGCAGCACCACCTGGGCCGGGGTGCGGTTGTGCTTCTGGGCGATCGCGACGATCGCCGGGACCTCCAGCAGCCCCTTGCCCTGGCCCAGCGGCGACCAGGCCTCGGTGGCGATGCCCTGCTCCGCGTGGAACTCCCGCAGCGCGTGCTGCTGGAGGTGCGGGTGCAGCTCGATCTGGTTGACCGCCGGGACGACCGCCGTCTCGCCCGTCAGCCGCTCCAGCTGTTCGACGGGGAAGTTGGAGACACCGATCGCCTTGACCCGGCCGTCGGCGTACAGCTTCTCGAACGCCTTGTACGTGTCGACGTACTTGTCCCGGGCCGGCAGCGGCCAGTGGATGAGGTACAGGTCGACGTACTCCAGGCCCAGCTTGTCGAGCGAGGTGTCGAACGCGCGCAGGGTCGCGTCGTAGCCCTGGTCGGAGTTCCAGAGCTTGGTGGTGACGAAGATGTCCTCGCGGGGCACCCCGGAGGCGGTGATCGCCTTGCCGGTGCCCTCTTCGTTGCCGTAGATCGCCGCTGTGTCGATGCTGCGGTACCCGGCCTCCAACGCGGTGGAGACCGCCCGCTCCGCCTCGTCGTCCGGCACCTGCCAGACGCCGAAGCCCAGCTGGGGCATCTCCACGCCGTTGTTGAGGATGATCGGGGGGACCTTGCTGCTCACGAGCTCTCGATCCTTCGGTTGTCCGTCAAAGTCGTACTCCCATCGTCAACGATCACACGCCGTGATGCATTCCTGACCCCGAATCCCGAATCCCGAATCCCGAATCCCGATCCCGAATCCCGATCCCGAATCCCGATGCCGGATTCGGACCCCGGATTCGGACCCCAGGGCTTCACGTCCGGTACAGCGCGTCGACCTCGTTCGCGTACGCGTTCTCGATCGCCTTGCGTTTCAGTTTCAGCGACGGCGTGAGCAGCCCGTGCTCCTCGGTGAACGGCTGGGCCAGGATGCGGAAGGTGCGGATCGACTCCGCCTGCGAGACCAGCGTGTTCGCGGCCACCACCGACCGGCGCACCTCCGCCTCCAGATCCGCGTCCCGCACCAGCTCGGCGGGCGTCATCTGCGGCTTGCCGCGCATCTGCAGCCAGTGCTCCACCGCCTCGGCGTCCAGCGTGACCAGCGCGGCGACGAACGGCCGGTCGTTGCCGACGACGATGCACTGACCGACCAGCGGATGGTCGCGCACCCGCTCCTCCAGCAGCCCCGGCGAGACGCTCTTGCCGCCCGAGGTGACGAGGATCTCCTTCTTGCGGCCGGTGATGGTGAGATAGCCGTCCTCGTCGAGGGAGCCCAGGTCGCCGGTGGCCAGCCATCCGTCGTGCAGGGTCTCGTCGGTCGCCTTGGGGTTGTTGAGGTAGCCCTGGAACACGTTGTCGCCGCGCAGCCAGATCTCCCCGTCGTCCGCGATGTGCACGGTCATCCCGGGGATGGGCTGCCCGACCGTGCCGTAGCGGGTGCGGCCGGGCGGGTTGGCGGTCGCGGCCGCCGCCGTCTCGGTCAGCCCGTACCCCTCGTAGACCTGCACGCCCGCGCCCGCGAAGAACAGCCCGAGCCGGCGGTCCATCGCCGAACCGCCCGACATCGCGTGCCGCACCCGGCCGCCCATCGCCGCGCGCACCTTCGCGTAGACGACCTTGTCGAAGAACTGGTGCTGCATCCGCAGCCCCGCCGACGGACCCGGCCCGGTGCCCCACGCCTTCGCCTCCACCGCCTCCGCGTACGCCGTCGCCACCTCCACCGCCTTCTCGAACGGCCCCGACCTGCCCTCCCGTTCGGCCTTGCGGCGGGCCGCGTTGAACACCTTCTCGAAGATGTACGGCACGGCCAGGAAGAAGGTCGGCCGGAACGCGGCCAGGTCCGGCAGCAGCGCCGCCGCGTTCATCTGGGGCTGATGACCGAAACGGACCTTGCCGCGGATCGCGGCGATCTGCACCATCCGCCCGAACACATGCGCGAGCGGCAGGAACAGCAGCGTCGCCGCCTCGTCGCCCTTGCGCGAGTGGAACACCGGCTCCCAGCGTTCGATGACCGTGTCCGCCTCGAACATGAAGTTGCCGTGCGAGATCACACAGCCCTTGGGGCGGCCGGTGGTGCCCGACGTGTAGATCACCGTGGCGACCGAGTCCGGCGTGACCGCCTCCCGGTGCCGGTGCACCACCTCGTCCTCCACCGGGGCGCCCGCGTCGTACAGCTCCTGCACACACCCCTCGTCCAGCTGCCACAGCTGTCCGAGCCGCGGCAGCCGGTCGATGACCGTGGCGATCGTCATCGCGTGGTCCTCGTGCTCCACCACCGCGGCCGTGCACTCCGCGTCGTACAGCATCCAGAAGCACTGCTCCGCCGACGACGTGGGATACACCGGCACCACCTGCGCGCCGATCGTCCACAGCGCGTAGTCGAACAGCGTCCACTCGTAGCGGGTGCGGGACATGATCGCGACCCGGTCGCCGAACCGGACACCCCGCGCGAGCAGGCCCTTCGCGAGCGCGAGGACCTCGTCGCGGAACTCGGCCGACGTCACGTCCCGCCACCGGCCGTGCTCGTCCTTGCGGCCCAGCGCCACATGGAGCGGGTCCTCCTGGGCGTGCTGGAAGACGACGTCGGCCAGACCGCCGACCGGCGGCGCCAACGCCAACGGAGGGTTGGTGAACTCGCGCAAAACCAGCACCCCGCTTCTCAAGGCCGCGCAGCGCCGTGAAAGCTACCCCACCCTCGGGCGGGGCGGGAGGGGCCGGAAAGCGAGCGATGCTCTCGTCTGCGCTGGTCAGTGCCGGAAAATGGGCTCACATGGGGAAGGGTCGGACAGAAAACTGACGGTTCAGTAAGTTTCGGTGCCGTGATCTCCACCGAATCTGCCCGCAGCGCTTACGCCGCCCGACCCCTCCCTCGAGGCTCCCGGACGACGCGCCGCTTCCTCCTCGGTCAGCGCCGCGGCGGTTGATTCCGTCACTCTGCCGGGCCCGTCATGCGCGAGGCGTGTGCCGGTGCCATCCCGGTCCGCGGACCGCGGACCGCGGACCGCGGTATGCGATCTGCCGTCTGCCGTCTGCCGTCTGCCGTCTGCCGTCTGCCGTCTCCGGTATGCGATATGCGGTACGCGGCGTGCAGTAGGCGGTGTGCGGTGTGCGGTGTGCGGTGTGCGATGTTCGGTATGCGATCTGCGGGTTGTGTATGCACCCTTCTCCCCCTCAGCCGCCCTCCCCGCCTTCCCGTGAACCGCCGCGTCGACCGCCCCCTGCCGTCGGCCGCCGTTGCAGGCGGTCCCCGCCCGCCAGGATCGCCGCCGCCAGCGCGTCCGCCGCTCCCTGGGCCGATGTGCGCCGCCGTCCGTGCACCAGGACGAAGTCGACGCGGCCGAGTTCCGGGAGTCCCGCCCGGTCGGGGACCCGGACCAGGCCCGGTGGGACGAGGCCGCGGGAGTGCGCCATCACGCCGAGGCCGGCCCGGGCCGCGGCGATCAGTCCGTTGAGGCTGCCGCTGGTGCAGACGATGCGCCAGGCGCGCCCCTGCCGTTCGAGTGCCTCGAAGGCCAGGGCGCGGGTGATGCCCGGCGGCGGGAAGACGATGAGCGGCACCGGGCGCTCGGGGTCCAGGCGGAGCCGTTCGGCGCCGATCCACACCAGGTCGTCGTGCCAGACCAGTTCGCCGCGCGGGTCCTCGGGGCGCCGCTTGGCGAGCACCAGGTCGAGTTTTCCGGCGGCCAGGTGTTCGTGGAGGGTGCCGGACAGTTCCACGGTCAGTTCGAGGTCGACCTCGGGGTGGTCGTAGCGGAAGCCCTCCAGGATCTCCGGCAGCCGGGTGAGGACGAAGTCCTCGGAGGCGCCGAAGCGGAGCCGGCCGCGCAGTCGCGTCCCCGTGAAGAAAGCGCTTGCCTGCTCGTGGACCTCCAGGATCCGGCGCGCGAAGCCGAGCATCGCCTCGCCGTCCTCGGTGAGTTCCACGGAGTGCGTGTCCCGGGTGAACAGCGACCGCCCGGTCGCGTCCTCCAGTCGCCGTACGTGCTGGCTGACGGTGGACTGACGCAGCCCTAGCCGGCGCGCGGCCTGGGTGAAGCTCAGTGTCTGCGCGACCGCGAGGAAGGTCCGCAGATGGGAGGGATCGTACACAGTCGGCACTGTACTGGTTATCGCATACCGCGATCGCAGTCAGAGCGGTATGACGGATTCCCGATCACGGACCGGAAGAGGACGATGGAGAGGGGCCCTCCGGCCCCGACGCACCCCCATCGAACGTACGTGGAGCACCGTGAAACGCCTGCAGTGGCCGAGTTGGATGCCGGTCGACCCCTACATCCTGCTGTTGCTCGGGACGGTCGGGCTCGCGGCGCTGTTCCCGGCCCGTGGCACCGCCGCCGACGTGGCCTCCGGGGCTTCCACGGCCGCCATCGCCTTCCTCTTCTTCCTGTACGGCGCCCGCCTCTCCACCCGCGAGGCGCTCGACGGCCTCAAGCACTGGCGGCTGCACACCACCGTCCTCGTCTGCACCTTCGTCGTCTTCCCGCTGCTGGGTCTCGCCGCCCGCGGTCTGGTGCCGGTGTTCCTCACCCAGCCGCTCTACCAGGGGCTGCTCTTCCTCACCCTCGTCCCCTCGACCGTCCAGTCGTCGATCGCCTTCACCTCGATCGCCCGAGGGAACGTTCCTGCGGCGATCTGCGCCGGCTCCTTCTCCTCCCTGGTCGGCATCGTCGTCACCCCGCTGCTCGCGGCCGCGCTCCTCGGTGCCGGCGGGGGAGGCTTCTCGGCCCACTCGCTGGTGGAGATCGTGCTGCAACTGCTGGTGCCGTTCGCCGCCGGACAACTGTTGCGCCGCTGGATCGGCCCCTTCGTCGCCCGGCACAAGAAGGTCCTCGGGCTGGTCGACCGCGGCTCGATCCTCCTGGTCGTCTACACCGCGTTCAGCGAGGGCGTGGTCCAGGGCATCTGGCACCAGGTCAGCCCCCTGCGCCTCGGCGGGCTGCTCGTCGTCGAGGCCGTGCTGCTCACCGTGATGCTCGCCCTGACCTGGTACGGCGGCAAGGCGCTGCGCTTCGGCCGGGAGGACCGGATCGCCATCCAGTTCGCGGGCTCGAAGAAGTCCCTCGCCTCCGGACTGCCCATGGCGAGCGTTCTGTTCGGCGCGCACGCCTCCCTCGCCGTGCTGCCGCTGATGCTGTTCCACCAGATGCAGCTGATGGTGTGCGCGGTGATCGCCAAGCGGCGTGCACAGGATCCGCTGGAGGAGCCGTCGGCGGATGCCGAGCAGCGGGCTTCGGCGGCGGTGTGAGGCACCCGAACGCGACCGCCGTACGGGCCTGTTGATCCGGATACCGGGCACGGAACGCTCATGACGGATAACGTTCCGTCATGACCGCACCTCTCACGCTCGTCCCCGCGCGCACGGCCCTCGTCCTCGTCGACCTGATGGACCGGATCGTCGCCCTGCCCCTGGAACCCCGCAAGGGCACCGAAGTGCTGTCCGTCGCCGAGGAGTTGGCGCACGCCTTCCGCGCGGCCGGCGCCCCGGTCGTCCTCGTCCGCGTCGAACGCCCCGGCGTCGCCGACCAGCCGCCCGGCAGCGGACTCGTCCACGGGCTGCTCGCCGAGGGCGACGTGGAGATCGTCAAGCGCACGATCGGCGCCTTCCAGGGCACCGGCCTGGACGAGGCGCTGCGCGCCCGCGGCGTCACCACCGTCGTGCTCGGCGGCATCGCCACCAACCTCGGCGTCGAGTCCACCGCCCGCGCCGCCGGCGACCTCGGCTACGACCTCGTCTTCGTCGAGGACGCCATGGCCGCGCTCACCGAGGCCGAGCACGAGGCGTCGGTCAAGCTGGACTTCCCGCGCCTGGGCACGGTCGTACGGGCGGCGCGGCTGCGTCTGGCGGCGGACTGAGGCGGGACCCCCGCGGCGCAGGGGGCGCTCCCCGCCGTTCGGGACCTCGCCGCTGTGCTGTGGGGGGACCGGGTCACCCGCGGGCGGACGCGGTCCGCAGGGCGATGCGGTCCTCACCCGCGTACACGTTCATGGAGCTGCCCCGCAGGAAGCCCACCAGCGTCAGCCCCGTCTCCGCGGCCAGGTCCACGGCCAGCGAGGACGGTGCCGAGACCGCCGCGAGCACCGGGATGCCCGCCATCACGGCCTTCTGCGCCAGCTCGAAGGAGGCCCGCCCCGACACCAGCAGGATCGTGCGGGACAGCGGCAGGTCGCCGTTCTGCAGGGCGCGCCCGACGAGCTTGTCGACCGCGTTGTGCCGGCCCACGTCCTCGCGTACGTCCAGCAGCTCGCCGTCCTCGCTGAACAGGGCCGCCGCGTGCAGACCCCCGGTCCGGTCGAAGACCCGCTGGGCCGCGCGCAGCCGGTCGGGGAGCGCCGCGAGCAGGTCGGCGTCGACACGGACCGGGGGAGTGTCGGCGATCGGCCAGCGGGTCGTCGTCCGCACCGCGTCCAGGCTGGCCTTGCCGCACAGACCGCAGGACGAGGTGGTGTACACGTTCCGCTCGAGGGTGATGTCGGGGAGCGTCACACCGGGGGCCGTCTTCACGTCGACCACGTTGTAGGTGTTGGAGCCGTCGGCGGTCGCCCCGGCGCAGTAGACAATATTCTGCAGATCGGATACGTCGGCCAGCACGCCCTCGCTGACCAGGAATCCGGCCGCCAGCGCGAAGTCGTCGCCCGGCGTGCGCATGGTGATGGCGAGCGGCTTGCCGTTCAGCCGGATCTCCATCGGTTCCTCGGCGACGAGGGTGTCCGGGCGGGTGGACACCGCTCCGTCGCGTATGCGGAGCACCTTGCGTCGTTCGGTCACTCGTCCCATGTGGTGATCAGCCCCGGTTCTGTACGTGCTGGTAGCCGAAGCGGCCCTTGATGCAGAGATTGCCGTGGGTCACCGGGTCGTCGTGCGGGGAGGTGACCTTCACGATCTTATTGTCCTGCACGTGGAGGGTCAGATTGCAGCCCACCCCGCAGTAGGCGCACACCGTCGTCGTCCGGGTCCGCGCCGACTCGTCCCAGGGGCCCGCCTCCCGCCGGTCGTACTCCGACCCGAACGACAGCGCCCCCGTCGGGCACACCTCGATGCAGTTCCCGCAGTACAGACACGCCGAGTCGGTCAGCGGGGGCGTCCTGCAGAGGATGCACTTACCGAGGGCGCTCCGTTCGGTCGAGGGTACCGAGGCACTGCCCGAACACTGTCGACTGAATATTGTCTACAGTATGGTGGTTGCGGAGGCAGTGGTCCGCGCGGCATCGACCGTGCACGGGGAAACCGGCCGGTCCGACCGTTCGGCGCAGGCTGCATACCGTTCATCGCATACGGTCGACGCGCCGCCTTCTCAACGCCCTTGATCCTTCCTACCGTTCGGGATTCATGAGTCCCCCTGTCGCGCCGCCCGGCTGGAGCCGCTGGCTCGTGCCCCCGGCCGCACTCTCGGTCCACCTCTCCATCGGCCAGGCCTACGCCTGGTCCGTCTTCAAGCCCCCACTGGAGTCCGCTCTCGGCCTCAGCGGCACTCAGAGCGCACTGCCCTTCCAGCTCGCCATCGTCATGCTCGGCCTGTCCGCCGCGTTCGGCGGCACGCTCGTCGAGCGCAACGGGCCGCGCTGGGCGATGACGGTCGCCCTGGTCTGCTTCTCCTCGGGCTTCCTGATCTCCGCGCTCGGCGCCGCCACCGAGCAGTACTGGCTGATCGTCCTCGGCTACGGCTTCGTCGGCGGCATCGGCCTGGGCATCGGCTACATCTCTCCCGTGTCCACCCTGATCAAGTGGTTCCCCGACCGGCCCGGCATGGCCACCGGCATCGCCATCATGGGCTTCGGCGGCGGCGCGCTCATCGCCTCGCCCTGGTCGGCGCAGATGCTGGAGTCGTTCGGCGCCGACCATTCCGGGATCGCTCTCGCGTTCCTTGTCCACGGAATATCGTATGCAGTCTTCATGACCCTCGGCGTGTT
>NZ_KQ948763.1:751256-808356 GCF_001514205.1 Streptomyces griseoruber
CCTCGTCCGCGTCCCCCGCACCGTCCCGGCCGTCGCCGACGAGGCGAGCAGCGGGCCGAGCAACGGGTCGAGCGCCGGGCCGAGCAGTGTCACGGGCGTGCAGGTCTCGGCCCGCTCCGCGGTGCGGACCCCGCAGTTCTGGTGCCTGTGGGTCGTCCTGTGCATGAACGTGACCGCGGGCATCGGCATCCTGGAGAAGGCCGCCCCGATGATCACGGACTTCTTCGCCGACACCTCCACCCCGGTGTCCGTGACGGCTGCCGCCGGGTTCGTCGCCCTGCTGTCCTCGGCCAACATGGCCGGCCGCATCGGCTGGTCGTCCACCTCCGACCTGATCGGCCGCAAGAACATCTACCGCCTCTACCTGGGCGTCGGCGCGCTCATGTACGCGCTGATCGCGCTGTTCGGCGACTCCTCTAAACCGCTGTTCATCCTGTGCGCCCTGGTGATCCTCTCCTTCTACGGCGGCGGCTTCGCGACGGTCCCCGCCTACCTGAAGGACCTCTTCGGGACCTACCAGGTCGGCGCGATCCACGGACGGCTCCTCACCGCCTGGTCCACGGCCGGCGTCCTCGGACCGCTGATCGTCAACTGGATCGCCGACCGCCAGGAGGAGGCCGGCAAGCACGGCGCGGACCTCTACTCCCTGTCCCTGTTCATCATGATCGGGCTGCTCGCCGTCGGCTTCGTCGCCAACGAGCTGGTCCGCCCCGTCGCCGCCCGCCACCATGTGCCCGCCCCGACGAAGGAGGCCGCCGATGTCACAGCCCGACAGCAGCCCGAGTCCGCCTGAGCCGGACCGCCGGCCGCTCATCGCGCTCGCCTGGCTGTGGGTGGGCGCCCCGCTCGCCTACGGGCTGTACGAGCTGGTGCAGAAGGCGGCGAAACTGTTCACCGGGTAGCCGTTCAGGCTGCTCATGGGCAGGTGTTCGGGAGGTGTTCGGGCGTCCGAGGGTTAGAGGGAAGCTGACAACCCCGGCGCCCGTTTCCTGTCGCAACACCTGTCCCCGTACCCGCGAGTCACTGATCAGACTGGTGGATCCCGCTACCCAAGGCAACGAGGGGGACCCCACATGAACGGCTCGCGTATCGCCGCCGTCGGCCACTACCAGCCCGCCAAGGTGCTCACCAACGAGGAACTGGCGGGCATGGTCGACACCAGTGACGAGTGGATCAGGAGCCGGGTGGGCATCCACACCCGCCACATCGCCGGCCCCGACGAGCCCGTGGACGAGCTGGCCGCACACGCCGCCGCCAAGGCCCTCGCCGCCGCCGGCCTCGCCCCGGCCGACATCGACCTGGTACTGGTCGCCACGTCCACCGCCGTCGACCGCTCGCCCAACATGGCCGCCCGGGTCGCCGCCCGCCTCGGCATCCCGCGGCCGGCCGCCATGGACGTCAACGTGGTGTGCGCCGGCTTCACCCACGCCCTGGCCACCGGCGACCACACGGTCCGCGCGGGCGCCGCGACCCGTGCCCTGGTCATCGGCGCCGACAAGATGTCCGAGGTGACGGACTGGTCCGACCGCACGACCTGTGTCCTCGTCGGTGACGGAGCGGGCGCCGCGGTCGTCGAGGCATGTCCCGACGGCGTCGAGCCCGGGATCTCGCCCGTGCTGTGGGGATCGGTGCCCGAGATGGGGCACGCGGTACGCATCGAGGGCCAGCCGGCGCGGTTCGCCCAGGAGGGGCAGAGTGTCTACCGGTGGGCCACCACCCAGCTTCCGCCGCTCGCCCGCCAGGCCTGCGAGCGCGCCGGACTGCGCCCCGAGGATCTCGCCGCCGTCGTGCTGCACCAGGCGAACCTGCGGATCATCGAGCCGCTGGCCCAAAAGATCGGCGCCGTCAACGCGGTGGTCGCCCGCGATGTCACCGCTTCGGGGAACACTTCCGCCGCCAGCATCCCGCTCGCCTTCTCCAAGCTGGTCGAGCAGGGCGCGATCTCCACCGGGGATCCGGTGCTGCTCTTCGGCTTCGGAGGCAACCTGTCGTACGCCGGACAGGTCGTACGCTGCCCGTGAACGGCTCGCCGGCGGCGGTGTGACGCGTCCGACGGCCCGGGGACTGGCCACAGTGCGCCGTAGACTGTAGACGAAAGACAATCGAAAGGTCGGCTGTAGACAGTACGCAGTACACGGTGGACAGCCGACTCCATACAGTCTGCCCCCATACGTCTTTCGCATTCGTGGCTGTCCCGGCTGCCGTTGCTGCCCGGCGCTGCCCAGAAGGGGAACCGACCGATGTTGTCGACAGGACTGCCGCAGGGTGCGGTGCCCAAGCTCGAACGGCCAGGCCCGCTGCGCGACCGCGTCTACGAGGCGCTGCTCGAGCTCATCACCACCCGTGCCCTCCAGCCGGGCCAGCACCTCGTCGAGAGCGAGCTGGCGAACCACCTCGGCGTCTCGCGCCAGCCCGTGCGCGAGGCGCTGCAGCGGCTCAACACCGAGGGCTGGGTGGACCTCAGGCCCGCGCAGGGCGCGTTCGTGCACGAGCCGACCGAGGAGGAGGCCGACCAACTCCTCACGGTCCGCACGCTGTTGGAGGCCGAGGCGGCCCGGCTCGCGGCCGCGCAGGCGAAGACGTACGACATCGACGCCCTCGACGAGATTCTGGCCCTGGGCCTGCAGGCCGTGGCCGACGACGACGTGGACGCCGCCGTCGCCCTCAACGCCCGCTTCCACGCCAAGATCATGGAGCTGGCGGGCAACGCGGTCCTGGCCGAACTGGCGGCACAGGTCGACCGGCGTGTGCGCTGGTACTACACGCCGGTCGCCCGGCAGCGCGGCGAGCAGTCCTGGATCGAGCATCGCGATCTGATCACCGCGATCCTCAACCGCGACGAACAGCTGGCCACCCGGCTCATGCGGGAGCACACCGAGCACACCCGGCGCTCGTACCACGCCCGCGCCAAGTCCTGACCCTTCCCGGGGTGCAGGGCCTGACGGTCCTGCACCCCGGGGCTCCGGGCTCAGCTGACGGCCGCTCAAAAACATTCGCAGACATGCCGATCGGGGCCCGCCACGTCGTGGTGGGCCCTGAGTCGTGCGCCTGTCCAGGCGGTGGCGCCGCTCGTGCGTGCTCCCTTCCCGCCGACCGGCCCCCTGCCGTGGTTCGCGCAGGCCGACGTGGACCGGCCGTCGACGGGGTGCGCTGGTACGTCGACGGGATCGAGCCGATGCTGGCCGGCCGGGCCCCGCTGGACGGCCCGGTCTCCAACATCGCGAGCTGGAACTACCCGATGAGCGTGCTCGTTCACGCGGTGCTGGTGCTGGTGCTGGTGCTGGTGCTGGTGCTGGTGCTGGTGCTGGCACTGGCACTGGCGGGCAACACGGTGTCGCAGGCGCCGGTGCGGGCGCCCGAGATCGGCTGCGTCTCCTTCGCCGGCGGCCGCGACACCGGCGCCGCGGTGGCCACGGCCGTCACCGACCTCGGCAAACGGCGCGTCCTCGAACAGGAGGGACTCAACACCTGGGGCATCTGGAACCCCTCGGACTTCGACACCCTGGCCGCAGTGATCCCCAAACTGTTCGACTACGGCAAGCAGCGCTGCACGGCGTATCCGCGGTTCGTCGTCCAGCGCGAGCCGTTCGACGCGTTCCTCACCGCCTACCTCCCGGTGGTCCGCACCCTGACCACCAGACACCCGCTGGCCGTGGAGCGCCGCACCGACCCCTACCCCCGGCTGGACTTCGGACCGGTGATCAACGCGGCCAAGGCCAAGGAGCTGCGCGACCAGGTCGCCGAGGCGGTCGACCGCGGAGCCGTCCTTCTGTACCGCGGCGACCCGGCCGACGCCCGGGTCCTCCCCGGCCAGGACACCTCGGCGTACGTGCAGCCCGTCGCGCTCCTCAACCCGCCGCCGTCCTCGCCGCTGCACCACGCGGAGCCGTTCGGGCCGGTCGACACGATCGTCCTGGTCGACACGGAGGCAGAGCTGCTCGCCGCGATGAACGCGTCCAACGGCGCGCTCGTCGCCACCCTGTCCACGGACGACCGCGCGACCTACGCGCGACTGGCCCCGCAGATCCGCGCGTGCAAGGTCGGGCACGGCCGGCCCCGCTCGCGCGGCGACCGGGAGGAGCTGTTCGGCGGCTTCGGCGCGTCCTGGCGGGGCGCGGTCGTCGGCGGCGAGCTGCTGGTGCGCGCGGTGACCCGGGGACCGGCGGGGGAGCGGCTGCCGGGGAACTTCCCGGAGTACCACCTGATGCCCTGACGGCGTCCGCGTCACCTCACCCGGGCGGCGACCTCGTCGGCCGGCCACCGTGCCACGCCCCGCGGGTAGGGGCACGGCAGGCTGAGCACGATGTGATCGTGGCGGGCCGGGGGGCACGGCCGAGGTCGGTGCAGCGCGCGTCGAGGATCCGGGCGCGCTCGGCGACGGAGCCGACGCTGTGGTGCGGTGGTCCGGGGATGTTCCGGATGCCGCCGTGCCCGGCGACCGGCCGCGGCAGCCGGGTGCCGCTGAGCCGGTGGTGGGCGCCGTCGAAGCCGAGGACGTCGAGGGTCCGAAGACGTCGAGGGTCCACATCCGCCGGAGGATCTCCACGGTCTCCGCGAGACGGGCGATGCCCTCGGCGGACGGGACGAGGGCGAGGCCGTACGCCTCGTACCCGGTGATCGCGGGAGCGGGGTCGCGTCCCTGGAGCACCGGCTCGGCCGTCTCCTCGAGCACGCCCGGGCCGGGTTCGCGAGGGTGTCCGCGGCGGCGCTCGCCCTCGCTCGTCGACGGTCTGGAGGACCACGGACCGGTGACCTGACGGCACAGCCCGCGCGACCGCCGCCGCGACACCGTCGAACGCACCCCGCCCGGCCGGCCGCGACTGTCGGCACCGGGGCGAGCGGGCGCCCGAGGCCGCGGAACGCCGCTTCCTCGTCCCGCTGGACGAGCCGACGGCGACCGCCGCTGCGCGCGCTGCCACATCCCTGCCGCCGAGGGTGCCGAGGGCGCGGGCGGCGGGAAGGGCGGTGGTGATTCGGTGGCGCGGTGACCGGTCCGTCACCCCGGGTGACACCCCTCGGTGCGACCCCGCCGCGGCCGTCTGGCGTGCGGATATGCAGGTGAAACGCACTCCGAAAGCTTGGTATTGTTGTCCATGTCGCCGCGGGGAACACCCCGTCGGCCGACACACACCTTGTCCGGGTGGCGGAATGGCAGACGCGCTAGCTTGAGGTGCTAGTGCCCTTTATCGGGCGTGGGGGTTCAAGTCCCCCCTCGGACACTCTCACTCTCCGTGCCGAGTCGAATCCGCTCGGTGAGTGCTTGATGCCTGTTAGATGTCTAGTTGATGCCCGCATCCGGCTCATGCCGGTGCGGGCTTTCTCGTCGCCGCATCTGGCCGGACTGGCCGGACTGGCCGGACTGGCCGGACTGACCGGACTGGCAGTTCCGGGCCGCTCCTGGCCCTTCCCTGGCGCGCAGTAATTGTTTGCATCTCGCCCGAATGTCGCGGAAGACCGTTTATCACTTGTTCTGTCGCGGTCCTCGCGCGGGCCGTCGCGCCGTCACCTCCCGGTACGGCTGACGGTCTGTCAATGTTCATCAGGGTCCGCATATTGACGGTCTGTAGCGCCATCTTGTGGTGATACGATCACGCTCGCTTGTAGAGCGGGCGGATGGGTGCAAGACGACATCTCCGACTACGGGGACGGTCCGGGCGGCAACCCCGATGCGGGCGGTCCGCCGATCCACCCGCATATTGACGGGAATTCAGCAACTGGCCGTCAGTCGAGGCCGCCTGAAGAGAGTCTTATGACTGATTACATACAGAACCCGGTACTCTGGGCTCTCCTCGTCGCCGTACTCGTCGCAGTCGCCGTCATAGTTCGCCAGCGCAGGGCGGCGCGGACGTTAAGGCAGGAGTTCGCAGATGTCCGGGCTCGCCATGCCGAGCTCGAGAACGGGTACGCGAAATCCGTCGAGGCAGCTCAGGAAAGAGCCGAAGAGGCTACGAAAACGGTCCTGAAGTCCGCCATGCGGACCCTTCAGGGCCTTGCCGCGGAACAGCAGTTGATTGTCTCCCGGCTGCAGAACAAATACGGTGAGTCGGTCATCCTCCAGGACCTGTTGGAGATCGACCACACCAACTCCCAGTTCGGCCGACGCGCCCAGTCCATCGCCGTCCTGTGCGACGGCTGGCTCGGACGTCAGCGCGATGTCGCCTCGGTCTACGACGTCGTCCGCAGCGCCCAGGGCAGGGTCCGCCATTACCGGCGGGTGGAAATTCTTTCGCAGGTCGACTTCGGCATCACCAGCCGCGCCGTTGAACCGGTCGCCCTCGCTCTCGCCGAACTCCTCGACAACGCCACCAGCTATTCCAGCCCGGACACCGTCGTCGAAATCAACATCCGCACCGTGCCCAAGGGCATTTGTATCGTCGTCGACGACGCCGGTGTCGGTATGAACGACGAGGAACGGGCCCGCGCCGAGAAACTCCTGTCCAGCGATCGCGTCTCCGGTGTCTCCGCACTCGGCAACCCGCCGCAGTTCGGCTTCGCGGTCATCGGTGTGCTCAGCGAGCGCTTCGGTTTCGAGGTGTCCGTGGACTCCTCCTCGCCGTACGGCGGCGTCCGCGCGGTCCTTCTCCTGCCGCACGACCTGCTCACCACCGCACCCGAGCAGAAGGATCCGACCCCCGCCCCGTCCCCCGTGACGGCCGCGCCGGCCCCCGGCGGTCCCGAGGCTCCGCTGACCATGGCCACCACCGCCGACGGTCTGCCGAAGCGGCGCCGCAAGCGGCCGATGGCCATCGTGCCCGGCAGCGCCTCGAACGGTGCCGGTCCCGCCCGCTCGGGCGCGGAGACGGCAGCGATCATGGGCGCCTTCCAGCGTGGCACCCGGTCCGGACGGGCCACGCAGACGGACCCCGCGGAACAGTCGAGCAGCACCCGTGGTGCAAGCAGCGAAGGGCATGAGTTCTCGTGAACGACGACCTGTCATGGATGCTTGACAGCGCCCTGGAGATCCCCGGGGCCCTGCACGCCGTCCTGATCTCCGCCGACGGCCTGCTGATGGCACGGACGCAGGACTTCGGCAAGGACGACGCGGACCGGGTGGCGGCGGCGATGAGCGGTGTGCAGTCGCTCAGCCGCTCGCTCGCCTTCTTCTGCGAGGACGCCGGCCAGCGGTGGCGCCAGACGCTCGTCGAGTTCGACGGGGGCTGGGTCTTCCTGATCTCCGCCGGTGAGGGCGCCTACCTCGGCGTCTCCGCCTCGCCCGACGTCGACATGCAGGACATCACCTTCCGGATGCAGCAACTCGTCGGTCAGCTCGGCAAGGCCCTGACGACCCCGCCGCGCGAGAACCTCGGCGTACGGTCATGACCGGTTTCGACGAACTGGAACCCCAGACACCGGAATTAGTGCGTCCGTACGTCATCACCAAGGGACGTGGACTGCCCGATGAGGACAAGCTCTCCCTCATCACCCTGGTCACCGCTGTCGCCGACCGGCAGCAGCGGCCCACCCGGCTGTCCCCGGAGGAGCAGAACCTGCTCGACCTGTGCTCGGCGGGCTACCTCTCGGTCGCCGAGATCGCGGGGCACACCCAACTGCCCCTCGGCGTGGTCAAGATCCTCCTCGCCGCCCTCACCGAGGGCGGCTACCTCGTCACCCGCCCGCCCGTACAGCGGGCCCCGCTCGCCGACAGGGAGATCCTGGAGGAGGTGCTGAATGGTCTCAGGGCCAAGTTTGGATGAGACGGCGTACGTCCGTGAGGGCGCCACGCAGACCGCGGTGAAGATCCTCGTGGTCGGCCACTTCGCGGTGGGCAAGACCACGTTCATCGGGGCCATCTCCGAGATCCAGCCGCTGTCCACCGAGGAGACGATGACGCGGGCAGCCGAATCGGTCGACGACCTCAAGGGAGTCCAGGGCAAGACCACCACCACGGTCGCCATGGACTTCGGCCGGCTGACCATCAGCGACCGCGTCGTGCTGTACCTGTTCGGAACGCCGGGCCAGCAGCGCTTCGTGCAGATGTGGGAGGACATGGCACGCGGCGCGCTCGGCGCGCTGGTGCTGGTCGACCCCGAGCGACTCGCGGACTCCTTCGCCGTGATCGACCTGATCGAGCAGTACGGACTCGACTACGCCATCGCCGTCAACCACTTCGACGGCGCGCCCCCGCGTGACGTGACGGCCCTGCGCGAAGCACTGGACCTGCTCGACGACACCCCCGTCGTCACCTGCGACGCACGGGACGAGAAGTCCTCGGCCCAAGCGCTGATCACCCTCGTCCGTCACTTGCAGGACCGTGCCCACTAGGAGCAGAAATGGACGCCCAACCCACCGCCCCCGTGCCCCCTCCGGGTTGCCCGGCGCACCAGCCCGGCGGCAGAGTGCCGCTGTACGGGCCGGAGTACGCGGCCGACCCGCAGGCCTACTACACCTACCTGCGGCACTACGGGCCCACCGCGCCCGTGGAGATCGCCCCGGGAGTCGAGGCCACCCTCGTCACCGAATACGCCACCGCACTCCAACTCCTCCAGGACTCCGGGTCGTTCCGTAAGGACGCGCGCCGCTGGCGGGACTTCAACGAGGGCCGGATCGCCCCCGACAGCCCCGTCCTTCCCGTGCTCGCCTACCGGCCCAACTGCATGTCCTCCGACGGCGCCGAGCATCTGAGGCTGCGTCAGTCCATCACGGACAGCATGGCCCGCATCGACCCGATGCGACTGAGCCAGAGCGTGGAGCGGATCTCCGACTTCCTCATCTCCCAGTTCAGCGAACGCGGTTCGGCCGACCTCGTCGGCTCCTACGCGAAGCAGCTCCCGCTGTTCGTGTTCAACGAGCTGTTCGGCTGCACCGCCGACATCGGCGACCGTGTCTTCTTCGGCATCTCCGGCATGTTCGAGGGAATCAACGCCGAAAAGGCCAGCGAGGTGCTGTTCCAGGCCGTCGGCGAACTGATCGCCCTCAAGCGGCGCAAGCCCGGTGAGGACGTCACCTCCTGGCTGCTGAAGCATCACACCGGCCTGTCCGACGAGGAGATGCTCCACCAGGTCTCCCTGCTGCTGGGCGCGGGGGCCGAACCCCTGGTCAACCTCATCGGCAACACCCTGCACCGGCTGCTCACCGACGACCGGTACGCCCACGAGGGCGGCCTGATCGAGGAGGCGATGGACGACACGTTGTGGGAGAACCCGCCCATGACGAACTTCGCCGCCCACTACCCGGTGTCCGACATGGAGTTCGCCGGGCAGAAGCTCACCGCCGGCGACCTGATGCTGGTCAGCATCGCCGCCGCCAACACCGGCCCCACACTGTCGGCGGCCCGCAAGGCCGGCAGCAACCGCGCGCATCTGGCCTGGAGTGCCGGCCCGCACGCCTGCCCCTCGAAGGAGCCCGCCCGGCAGATCGTCGTGTCGGCCGTCGAGAACCTCCTCAACCGGCTGCCCGACGTCGAGATCAGCGTGCCGGAGCAGAGCCTGACGTGGCGTCCGGGCGCCTTCAGCCGTGGTCTCGTCACCCTGCCCACGCGGTTCACCCCGATCAAGCCGGTGAGCCGGCCGGCCCGGCAGAGCACCGTCCAGGCGCCGCCGCGCCCGACCGCGCCGGGTGCACGTCAGCCCGAACAGGCAGGTGTGTGGAGCAAGTTCCTCAACTGGCTGACCAAGTGAGCCACCCCGTGGCCGCGCCGGCCCCCTGAAACACCGGCCGCACCCACGGGAAGACGATGCCCGCCCTCCGGGGCGGGCATTTCCCTTCCCCGGACACGGCCTCGGGCCGCTCACCGGGCGGCGTACTCCTCCCGCAGCTCCTGGAGATACGGCGCCACGTTGACCTGGACCGACGCCCCCTCCCGCTGCCCGTACTGACCCGCGACACCGCTCAGATAGGTCGCGATCTCCTTGCGCATCAGCCCCTCGTCCGGCAGCACCGCGTCGCCGGTGACGAGCCGCGTGATCCACTGGGCCTGGGCCTCCACCAACCGCGTGATCGACCCGACGGGGCGGACCAGACCGACGAAGAACAGCCCCGGAAGATCCGGGGGGACGACCCGCTTGTACAGCTCGACGGAACCCTGCGCGCCGATGGGGGAGCCGGGCTCCAGGAACGGGAAGGACATCCGGTACCCGGTGCAGTACACGATCGCGTCCGCCTGCACGGACGTACCGTCGGTGAAGGAGACCCGGTCGCCGTCGAGGGAGTCGATCGAGGGCTTCGGGGTGACCGCGCCGTGGCGGATACGGCTGAGGATCTCGTCGGAGATGGTGACGGCGGAGGAGAACACCGGATGGTCCGGCTCGGGCAGTCCGTGGTCGCGGAGCTTGCCACGGGCCACCAACAGGGCCTGTTCGATGAAACGGCGCTGCTCGGGCAGGGACATGCTGACCCACCACGCCGCGTCGGCGATCTGGTCGAGGGCCATGCCGAACAACTGCTTGGGCATGATGTGCAGCCCTCGGCGCACCGAGAGGACCGTCAGCTCGGCATGCCGGGAGAGGTCCGCGGCGATGTCCACCGCCGAGTTGCCGAGCCCCACGACGACGACGCGCTGTCCGGCGAATTCGCTGCCGTCGAGGTAGTCGACGGAATGGCGGATCGTCCCGGTGAACGTGTCCGCGCCCTGCGGCAGCGCGGGCATCGACGGCTCGGAGTTGTGCCCGGAGGCGACGACCACATGGGTGAAGCGGCGGGACGAGACCGTGCCCTCGGTGTCCCGGCTGACGACCGTCCACTCGCCGTCGGCGTCCCGCCGTACGGACTCCACGGTCGTTCCCAGCTCGACATGGTCCCGGATGCCGGCCCAGTCGGCGAACGCGCGTAGATATGCAGCGATCTGATCGTGCCGCGGGTAGAGCGGGTAGGCGGCCGGCATCGGATAATCCGCGTAACCGGTGAGATCCTTGGCGGTGTTGAGGTGCAGCGACAGATAGCCCGGACCGCGCTCGCCGGCCTCCGGGCGGCGCCAGAGCCCCCCGACGTCGCTCGCCTGCTCCAGGCAGACGAAGTCGACCCCCGCGGCCCTGAGGGCGTGTGCCGTCGCCAGACCTGACAGACCCGCACCGATCACACACAACCGCACGAATTCCCCCACAAGTGAGATGCCATCCTTTCACGCACGGGCAAGTGACTGCCCATCCGGCGCATCTGCCACGCGTCGCCCGCCCGCGACAAGGATCACAGGCGAGCGGTGGGGAAGAAGGTGTGACCAGGGGCGCAAGCGGTTACTCCCTGGTCGGTCGGTCGCCGGTCACCCGTGGGCCGACGCCCACAGGCCCCGTACATGCCCGAGGTGCCGTGTCATGACCTCGCGCACGGCGCGTTCGTCGCGGGCCAGAAGGGCGTCCAGCAGCTCCAGGTGCTCCTCGGCGGAGGCCAGCAGACGGCCCGACGCGGACAGCGCGGTCAGGCCGAAGAGCCGGGCCCGGCCCCGCAGGTCCCGCACCACCTCCACGAGGTGGGCGTTGCCGGCCAGGGCGAGCAGGCCCAGGTGGAAACGGGTGTCGGCCTCCACATAGGCGATGAGATCACCCGCCACCGCCGCGGCCACGATCTCCCGGGCGGCCGGCCGCAGCGCCTCCAGCGACACCGGGTCGGCCGTCGTCGCCAGCCCCGCCACCGTGGGGATCTCGATGAGCGCGCGGACGTGCGTGTACTCGTCGAGCTGCCGGTCGGAGACCTCCGTGACCCGGAACCCCTTGTTGGGCACCGCGTCCACCAGGCCCTCCTTGGCCAGGTCCAGCATCGCCTCGCGCACCGGGGTCGCCGACACGCCGAAGCGGGCGGCCAGGGCCGGTGCCGAGTACACCTCGCCGGGCAGCAGCTCGCCGGCGATCAGCGCGGCCCGGAGCGCGTCGACGACCCGCTCGCGGTAGCTGCTGCGCCGGCCGCCGAGCACGGGGAGCGAGAGCGGAGACGGCACTGCGGGCGTCGGGCTGCTGCTCGGGGGCGGGGCGGCCATGGCGGATCTCCTCGGTGCGGGCTGTGCCATATCACGTATCACCAGTATCTACGGCGGTGAAGTCCCCGGCGTCACAGCACGAACCCCGCCGGAAACGGGTCCGTCGGGTCCAGCAGGTACTGTGCGGTTCCGGTGATCCAGGCCCGCCCGGTGAAGCTGGGAAGAACGGCGGGACGGCCGGCCACCTCCGTCGTGCCGAGCAGCCGGCCCGTGAACCGGGTGCCGATGAACGACTCGTTCACGAACTCGGTGTGCAGGGGGAGTTCACCCCGCGCGTGCAGCTGCGCCATCCGCGCGCTCGTCCCCGTACCGCAGGGGGAGCGGTCGAACCAGCCCGGATGGATGGCCATCGCGTGCCGGGAACGGCGGGCGGTGGCGCCGGGCGCGTACAGGTGGACGTGGTGGCAGCCGCGGATCGACGGATCCTCCGGATGGACCGGCTCCTCCTCGGAGTTGATCGCCTCCATCAGAGACAGCCCGGCCTCGAGGATGTCGTCCTTGCGTGCCCGGTCGAAGGGGAGCCCGAACTCCTCCAGCGGCAGGATGGCGTAGAAGTTCCCGCCGTAGGCCAGGTCGTACGTCACCGTACGGCCGTCGGCCAGGGTCGCCTTGCGGTCCAGGCCGACGGAGAACGACGGCACGTTTCGCAGGGTGACCGCCGTGGCCGCGCCGTCCTCGACCGCCACCTCGGCGACGACCAGCCCGGCCGGGGTGTCCAGCCGGATGGTGGTGACCGGTTCGACGACCTCGACCATGCCGGTCTCCACGAGCACGGTCGCCACCCCGATCGTGCCGTGCCCGCACATCGGCAGATAGCCGGAGACCTCGATGTAGACGACACCCCAGTCGCAGTCGGGCCGGCTGGGCGGCTGAAGGATCGCCCCGCTCATGGCGGAGTGGCCGCGCGGCTCGTTCATCAGCAACTGCTTGACGTCGTCACGGTGTTCTCGGAAGTACAGCCGCCGCTCGTTCATCGTCGCGCCCGGAATGGTGCCGATCCCGCCGGTGACCACCCGGGTGGGCATGCCCTCCGTGTGCGAGTCGACGGCGTGCAGGACGAGTTTGCTGCGCATGAAGTCCCCTTCTGTGCGGTGGTGTTGTGGCGCCCGGCCACGGCTCCTAGGTGAGACCGGCGGCGACGGCCTTCTCGGTGGCCGCGCGGACCGCCGCCTCCTGCTCCGGCAGCAGCGGGACACGCGGCGGACGGCACCGGCCGCCGTGCCGGCCCACCACGTCCATCGACAGTTTGATCGCCTGTACGAACTCCACGCGTGAGTCCCAGCGCAGCAGCGGATGCAACTGCCGGTACAAGGGGAGCGCGGTGGTGAGATCCCCCGCGACCGCCGACCGGTACAGCTCCACCGAGGCCCGCGGCAGCGCGTTGGGGTATCCGGCGACCCAGCCCCTGGCCCCGGCCACCGCCAACTCCAGCAGTACGTCGTCCGCACCGATCAACAGATCGAGGTCCGGGGCGAGTTCGGCGATCCGATAGGCGCGCCGGACATCGCCCGAGAACTCCTTCACCGCATGGATGAGCCCCTCCCCGTGCAGCCGGGCCAGCAGCTCCGGCACCAGGTCGACCTTGGTGTCGATCGGGTTGTTGTACGCCACCACCGGCAGCCCCGCCTCGGCGACCTCCGCGTAGTGGGCCAGCACCGCCCGCTCATCGGCGCGGTAGGCGTTGGGCGGCAGCAGCATCACCGCCCCGCAGCCCGCCTCCCGCGCCCGCTCCGCCCAGCGCCGCGCCTCCGCCGAGCCGTACGCCGCGACGCCCGGCATCACCCGGTCCCCGCCGATCGCGGCCACCGCGGTCTCCACCACCCGGGCGCGCTCCTCGGGCGTGAGGACCTGGTACTCGCCGAGCGAGCCGTTCGGTACGACGCCGTCGCAGCCGTTCGCCACCAGCCAGGCGCAGTGCTCGGCGTAGCGGTCGTGGTCGACGGAGAGGTCGTCGCGCAGCGGGAGCGCGGTGGCGACGAGGACGCCCCGCCAGGGGCGCTGCTCTGAGGTGGTCATGGGCGCGGGCCTCTCTTCCGGTCTTCGCGTCGGGGGGTGCGGTGTGAGCGGTTCACTGCGGCGGCGGAGGGTCGGCGGGTTCGGCCAGGACGCCGAGGGGGACCGGGCGGGCGAGCAGTCTGCGGGCCGGGGCCGGCGCGCAGCCCGCCACGCCCGCCACCCCGGGTTCGCACATCCGGCCCTGGCACCAGCCCATCCCGGCCCGGGTCAGCAGCTTCACGGTGCGCAGGTCGCCGGCGCCGAGCGAGCCCACGGCCGCACGGACCGCCCCGGCCGTGACCTCCTCGCACCGGCACACCACCGTCCCGTCGGTCACCCGTTCCACCCAGCGGGCAGCGGGGGCGTAGGCGCCGTCGAGTGCGGCGAAGAAGGCGCGCAGTCGGGTACGGGTGCGGGCCGCCGAAGCCCATGCGCCAGGGTCGGGGGTGGTGCCCCGCAGCCGGGCCGCCGCCGAGCGTCCGGCGATGTGGCCCTCGGCCAGCGACAGGGCCGCGCCGCCGATGCCCGTGGCTTCGCCGGCCGCCCACACGCCGGGGACGTCGGTGCGCTGTTCCTCGTCCACGCGCACGGTCACCCCGTCGAGACCGCAGCCGAGCCCGTCGGCGAGATCGGTGTGCGGCAGCAGTCCGTGGCTCACGGCCAGGGTGTCGCAGAGGACACGGCGTTCGCTGCCCGGCACCGGGCGCCCCTCGGAGTCGAGCGCGGAGATCGTCACGGACTCCAGCCGCTCGGTGCCGTGCGCCTCCAGCACCGTATGACGGACCCTCAGGGGGACGCCGTGCCAACCGAGTCGGGCGGCGTGACCAGCGCCTTCGACGAGCTTGGCCGGGGCTCCCACGAGGGACCGGGCGCGGTGTGCGAAGGCCCTCGGGTCGGCCGACTCGACCAGGGCGGCCACCTTGGCGCCCGCCGCCGCGAGACCGGTCGCGACGGGCAGCAGCAGCGGGCCCGTCCCGGCCACGACCACGGTACGGCCCGGCAGCACCAGTCCGCCCTTCAGCAGCGCCTGCGCGCCCCCCGCGGTCACCACCCCGGGCAGCGTCCAGCCCGGGAACGGCAGGACCCGCTCGTATCCGCCGGTCGCCAGCAGCACCCCGTCGGCACGCAGCGCGACGGACTCCCGCTGCTCCGGTCCGAGCAGTGCGTGCACGGTGAAACCGGGCGACTCCCGTTCCACGCACCACACATGATGCTCACTCAGGTACGTGACCTGTCCGGCGGCGAGCCGCGCGTCGAGGCCGGTACGCAGGCGCCGCCAAGTGCGCCACTGGTGGTGGAGCGCCTTGGGGCGGCGGGCGCCGAGGCCGCGCGCGGGCTGCCGGTAGAACTGGCCGCCCGGCTCCGCGGCCGAGTCGACCAGCACCACCCGGACGCCTCGCCCGGCCGCCGCCAGGGTGGCGGCGAGACCGGCCGGTCCTGCCCCGATCACCGCGAGCACCGGGCTGCGTTCAGGCATCGTGGCCCGTCCCCTCCTGCGTGCGGACGTCCGCGCCCGGCGCGGCGGGAACCAGACAGGCCCGCTGGTTGGGGCGGCCGTCGACGGTGACCAGGCAGTCGAAGCACACGCCGATCCCGCAGAACACCCCGCGCGGCCGGCCGTCGCCCCGTGTGCTCCGCCAGGCGGTGACGCCCGCGGACCACAGCACGGCCGCGAGGGTCTGTCCCGGCAGCGCCTCGATCTCACGGCCGTCGAAGGTGACGGTGAACGGCGCACCGGGCCGGGCCCGCACCAGCCGCAGCGGGTTCACGAGCGGGCTCCACGGGGGGACTTGTGCGGGCTCACTGTGCGGCCTCCTCGGACTCGGCGAAGCGGTCGGGACGGAACGGCGTCAGGTCCAGCTCCGGGTTCTCGCCGGTCAGCACCTGCGCGAGGAGACGACCGGTGCCGGTGGCGAGCCCGATGCCCGCGCCCTCGTGCCCGCAGGCGTGGAACAGCCCCGGCACACGCGGGTCGGGACCGATCGCGGGCAGATGATCCGGCAGGTAGGGGCGGAAGCCGAGATACGTGCGCATCACCCGTACGTCCGTCAGGAAGGGGAAGAGCCGGGTCGCCCCCGCGGCGAGTTCCCGTACGACCGGCAGGGAGAACGACCGGTGGAAGCCCACCCGTTCACGGCTCGCGCCGATCAGCACGGGCCCGGCGGCGGTGCCCTCGACGACCGGAGAGGTCTGCAACGCGGCGGAGTCGCTGGCCACGTCGGCCACATAGTCGGCGGCGTACACCTTGTGCCGCACCCGGGGCGGCAGCGGCTCGGTGACCAGCACGAACCCGCGGCGGGGAAGCACGGGCAGGGCCGCCCCGGCCATCGCCGCGACCTCACCGCCCCAGGTACCGGCCGCGTTCACCACGGCCGGCGCGAGGAGATCACCCCGGTCGGTGCGTACCCCGCGCACGGCACCGTCGGCGCCGCGCAGGACACCCGTCACGGTCCGGCCCGTCTCCAGACGCGCACCGGAGACCCGTACCAGATGGGCGGCGGCCAGGGTCGGCATCACCTGGGCGTCCTGGGGATACCGCACAGCACCCGCGAGACCGGGCGCCAAGTACGGTTCGTGGTCGCGGAGTTGATCCGGCCCGACGGCGACCGCCGCCACCCCGGCGGCGCGCTGGCCGGCGGCCAGGTCCGTCAGGGCGGTGAGCGCCTCGGGCGTGGACGCGACGACCAGTCCGCCCTTCGGCTCGTACTCCACCGCCGCGCCCAGCGGTTCGGCGAGCTCCGCCCACAACCGCAGGGACAGCAGGGCCAGTCGGAGTTCGGGACCGGGCTCCTTGTCGGAGACGAGAAGGTTGCCCTCACCCGCGCCGGTGGTGCCGCCCGCCACCGGACCGCGGTCCACCAGGACGACATCGAGCCCGGCACGGGCCGCGTACAGCGCACAGGCGGCGCCCACCATGCCGGCGCCGACGACCACCACGTCACCGCAAGGTCGCTTGGTCACCACAGTAATATGTCACATGGTTCTGGATGGGCGGAAGAAGGCCGGAACACGGCGGAGGGCCGACCGGCCGTCGCCGCATGCCGAAAAAGGTGAGGTGGGCGGGGCGCACGCCGGGGCATCATGGCGGTTCCGTCGCCCGGGCACACCGCCGGGCGCACACCAGCGGGGGCACCAGTGACCGTCAGCAACATCCTTCTGTCCGGCGTCGTCGGCTCGACCGCCTACGGGCTCGCCCACGCGGGATCCGACGTGGACCGCCTCGGCATTTTCGCCGCCCCCACCGAGGAACTGCACGGCCTGCACACGCCGAAGGAGTCCCACGTCTCCACCGCGCCCGACCGCACACTGCACGAGGCCGCCAAGTGGTGCCGGCTCGCCCTCGGCGGCAACCCGACCGTCATGGAACTCGTCTGGCTCCCCGACGAGTTGTACGAGGTCCGCACCCCCCTCGGCGACGAACTCCGCGACATCCGCACCACACTGCTCGGCTCCCGGCGGGTCCGCGACGCCTACCTCGGCTACGCCACCCAGCAGTTCCGCAAGCTGCACAACCGCGGCGACCGCACACCCACCGAACACACCACCCGGCGCATCGCCAAGCACGCCCGGCACCTCAAGCGGCTCTGCACCCAGGGCTACGAGCTGTACGCCGAGGGCCGGTTGACGATCCGCGTCGACGACCCGGAGAGCTACCGCCGCTTCGGCGAACAGGTCGCCGCCGACCCCGAGGCCGCCCTGCCGCTGCTGCGCGGCTTCGAGGAGAAGTTCGCCGACACCCCGAGCGTGCTGCCCGAACAGCCCGACGAACGGGCGGCGGAGGCCTGGCTGCGCCGGGTCCGGCGGCACTTCTACACAGAGTCGACCACACCGGCGTGAGATAAATGCCGTGCGGGGCAGACCGTCTCGCTCCTACACTCACCGCAGGCCGAGCGCCGCCCACGACCGGGCCGCGGCCCACCAAGACGAACCAGCACCATGACGAACGAAGGGAGCACGGCCATGCGAGACCGCACCGCCACCGTCGCTCCCCGCGCCCGCTACGAGGTGATCCTCGTGTCCTGGTCCGTCCGGTGTCCGCTGCGCGCCGGACACCGGATGCGCTGACGCCCGTCCGGCCACACCAACGCGCCGTCCGCTCCACCGAGCCGACGGCGCGACCCTCACGTGGCATCAGCCCATCGCGCCGCCCGTTCCCCGAGAACACCCGAAAGGCCAAGGGCCGTGCGCAACAACCCCGACCGTCGTCACCTCTCCGTCGTACGCAACCTGGGCATCCTCGCCCACGTCGACGCCGGCAAGACCACCGTCACCGAGCGGATCCTGTATGCCACCGGGACCACGCACAAGCGCGGCGAGGTCCACGACGGCACGACCGTCACCGACTTCGACCCCCAGGAGCGCGACCGCGGCATCACCATCTTCGCCGCGGCCGTCAGCTGCGACTGGAACGGTCACCGCGTCAACCTGATCGACACCCCCGGACACGTCGACTTCGCCGACGAGGTGGAACGTGCCCTGCGGGTCCTCGACGGGGCGGTGGCGGTGTTCGACGCCGTCGCCGGCGTGGAACCGCAGAGCGAGTCGGTGTGGCGGCAGGCCGACCGGCACGGCGTACCGAGGATCGCGTTCGTCAACAAGATGGACCGTGCGGGCGCCGACCTCGACACCGCCGTCGCCTCCCTCCGCGCCCGCCTGCACCCCGTCCCGCTCGTCGTCCACCTCCCCATCGGCGCCGAGGACACCTTCACCGGTGTCGTGGACCTGCTCCGCCTGCGGGCACTGACCTGGGGCGACGGCAGCGACACCGCCGTCGAAGGGGACGTACCGGAGGCACTGCGGGAGGAGGCGCTGCGCCGGCGCCGGCTCCTGGAGGAGACGGTCGCCGAACGGCACCCGGCCGCGCTGGAGGAGTTCTGCGACCGGGAGACACTCTCCGCGAAGACCCTCACCGCCGCCCTGCGGGACCTGACCCGCACGGGGGACGGTGTGGTCGTCCTGTGCGGATCGGCGTACCGCAACCGGGGGATCGAACCGCTGCTGGACGCCGTCGTCGACTATCTGCCGTCGCCGTTGGACATGCCGGCCGTATGCGGGATCCGGGATGGCGTCGACGGTATGCGGCGCGGTCGGAGCCAGGCGACGGTCGACGATATGCACCATGCCGCCGACCGTATGCACCATGCGGCCGATCGTATGCGGCATACCGCCGACGAGCGACGCCCCGCCGACCCCGCCGCCCCGTTCGCCGCCCTCGCCTTCAAAGTGGGCGCCACCCCCACCGGCAGGCTCACCTACCTGCGGGTGTACTCCGGAACGATCGAGAAGGGAGACCCGGTGTGGGAGTCCGGTACGGGGCGTGTCGAGCGGATCGGCCGGATCCTGCGGGTGCAGGCCGACCGGCACGCCCAGGTGGACCGGGCGGTCGCGGGCGACATCGTGGCCGTGGTCGGGCTGAAGTCGGCCCGGCCCGGCTCGACCCTGTGTGCGCCCGGGGACCCACTGGTCCTGGAGCCGCCCGGTGTCGCCGACCCGGTCGTGTCGGTGGCGGTCGAGGCGTGCCGGAGCACCGACACCGACCGGCTGGCCTCGGCGCTCGCCCGGCTGGCGGAGGAGGATCCGTCGCTGGTCGTGCGGACCGATCCCGAGACCGGGCAGACCGTGCTGTCGGGCATGGGCGAACTGCACCTGGAGGTCGCGGTGGAGAAGATCCGCCGCAACCTCGGGCTGGACGTCAACGTCGGCCGCCCCAGGGTGACGTACCGGGAGACGGTGGGCCGGGGTGTGTCCGGTGTGGTGTACCGGCACGTCAAACAGGACGGCGGGGCAGGGCAGTTCGCGCACGTCGTGCTCGATGTGGAGGCGCTGGAGGACGGGTTCGAGTTCCGGTCGGCGGTGGTCGGCGGTCGGGTGCCGCAGGAGTACGTGCGGGCCGTCGAGGCCGGCTGCCGGGACGCCCTCGCAGAGGGCCCCCTCGGCGGTCACCCGGTGACGGGGCTGCGGGTCACCCTGACCGACGGGGCGACCCATGTGAAGGACTCCTCCGACACGGCCTTCCGCACGGCGGGCCGGTTCGCGCTCCGGGAGGCCCTGCGCGCCTGTGCGATGGTCCTGCTGGAGCCGGTCGTCGAGGTCACGGTCACCGTGCCCGAGGACGCCGTCGGCGGGGTCCTCGGCGACCTCGCCGCCCGGCGCGGCCGGGTCACCGACTCGGTGGTGCGCGGCGGCTCGGCGGTGGTCACCGCCACCGTCCCGCTGGCGGAGCTGTTCGGATACGCGACCCGGCTGCGCAGCCGCACGCAGGGCCGCGGCATCTTCACGGCCCGGCCGACGGGGTACGCCCCGGCACCCGCGGCGGCGATGACGCCGTAGGTTCCCCGCCGCCGCCCTCGGGGGCTCCTGTATACGGAGCCCCCGAGGGCGCACCGGAGTCGACCGTCTGCGGTATACGACATCCGGAGGGCTGTATGCCGGATACCGCCTCCCGGATACCGCCTCCCGGATACCGCATCTCGGATACCGCCTCCCGGATACCGCATCTCGGATACCGCATCTCGGATATCGCATCTCGGATACCGCATCTCGGATATCGCATCCGAGATGCCGCCTCCGGGATACACGCTCAGGGATACGACACCACCGTCGACGGCACGGTCGAGGTCCCCGACGTGGGCGTCCCGGTGTCGTTGATCACCGCCTCGTACTGGCCGTTGCCGCCGAGGGAGATCACCAGCAGGTCGTGGAACTTCACGCCCGGGGTGTTCGGGGCCGCGAAGCCGTGGTGCTGGACGATCGTGGGGTCCACGTTGTAGTAGCAGTAGCTGCCCAGGCCCCAGGCCTCGTGCGTGGTGACGTCGTCGCCGACCTTGTAGGCGGCGTAGCCCTTGAGGGGGCCGTTCTGGACGGCGGCCTGGTTCGGGGCGTCGTAGGCCTTCTCGTTCTGGAAGAAGATGGTGCGGCCGCGCTGGCCGTACCACTGCACGTCGTACTTGTTGAAGTGCTCCACGAACAGTCCGGTGGCGAGCACGTCGTGGCCGTTGACGACGACGCCGTAGTCGGCGCGGTTGGTCTCCCAGCCGACGCCGTCGCCGTGGTCGGCGCGCCAGACCCAGGTGTGGTCGACGATGGTGTGCCGGTTGTTGACGACCATGCTGGTGGTGGCCCTGCCGGCGCCCGCGCCGCCGATCCGGACGAACACGTCCTGGACGGTGGTGGGGTTGGCGGAGTGGTCGCGCCAGGCGCCGCGCGGGCCGATCTCCAGCAGGGTCGGCGAGTTGACGGGACCGGCGTCCACCAGGAAGCCCGCGAGGCGGACCCCGTCGACGTCGGCGACCTTCAGCGCGGTGACGCCGTTGTCCGGTATGAGGGTGGCGTACCCGAGGCCCAGGACGACGGTGTCGGCGCGGTCGACCCGGATCGGCCGGTCGAGGTGGTAGATGCCCGGGGTGAGCAGCAGGTGGAGTCCCTGTGCGAGGGCCTGGTTGAGGGTCGCCGCCGGGACGCCCGGCCGGGCCACGTAGAACCGCGACAGGGGCAGGGAGGTGCCGCGCGGGGTGCCGTTGCCCCAGCTGACCCCGCGCGCGCCGGTCCGCTTGGCGGGTAGGAACACCCGGAAGGCGCCGCCGCCGTCGACGTACAGGAACGGCTTCTCGCGGGAGACCGGCGTCGTGTCGAGGGTGGTGTAGGGCGGGCTGGGGAAGCTCTGGGCGGGGGCGCCCTCGACGCCGGAGAAGACCATGTTCCACACGCCGTTGAGCCAGCTGCCGATCGCGCTGTCCCGGGTGTACCACTGCTGCTGCGAGTAGGGTCCGATCTCACCCTCGATGCGGCTGTCGGCGATGTAGCCGCCGCTGGCCCAGCCGTAGCCGCTGGGCGCCAGGTTGAGGCCGCCGTGGACGTGCATCCGGCGGAAGGGGGCCGCCTGGGCCACCGCCCACCGGTTGGTGCCGTTCGCGGGGACGAGCGCGAGGTTCTCCGCCGAACGCCAGAAGTTCTGCGTGGCGTTGCCGCCGAACCAGCCGGCGTCGACCGTCACGTCCCCGTTGATGGTGGTGTCGTCGGGGGAGAGCCCGAGGCCGGCGATGGAGGTGTAGAAGCCCAGTTGGGCGTTGAGGCCGTGGTACGTGCCGGGCTTGAACAGCAACGCGTAACGCCCGGTGCCGAATTGGGCGGACTCCTGTTGCCGGAACACCTGGTCGAGGCGGGCCTGGATGTCCGGGGTGGACGGATCGAGGACGAGGACGTTCGGGCCGAGATCCCCGCCGCCCGGCAGAAGGCGGGTGCGCGGGGCGCGCGGGGTGTGTGGAGCGGCCGAGGCCGGTGCGGCCGGCCCCCCGGCGAGGGCGGGCGCGGCCGCGGCGGCCGCCGCGAGGACGGCTCTGCGGCGCGGGCCGGCAGGCTGCCCGGCGGACTGCGCCGGGGACTGCCCGGTGGACTGCGCGGGCGACTGCTCGGGGGTGTGGGTCATGGGCGGCTCTCCTCGGTGGGGCGGCTCGGGCGGCTCGTGGCGAACGGCTGACACACGGGACGGAGACAGCTGATTCAGGAAGTGAACGGCAGTGCTGTTGAGAGCGCTCTCTCGTCGCTGAATGCTTCAACTACCCGAACGCTTACGTCAAGTGGTGGTGCGCGAGTTCCCCGAGCGATGCCGCACCTCTTGACGCCTCCCTCTTCCGAGGTTTAACTCACGTCCTAAATTAAGCGCTGCACCTCGCTGGTCGCCGAGCGCCTGGGCGACCGGGTGACCCACTGGACCACGCTCAACGAACCCCTCTGCGCGGCCTGGATCGGTCACCTCGAAGGCACCATGGCCCCCGGCCTCACCGACCTGACGGCCGCGGTCCGCGCCTCGTACCACCTGCTCCTCGGCCACGGCCTCGCCGTCCAGGCCGTCCGCGCCGCCGTACCGCACGCGCGGCTCGGCATCGTCAACAACCTCTCCACCGTGCACCCGGCCGACGACCGCCCCGAGGACCTCGCCGCCGCCCACCGCATGGATGGCCACGCCAACCGCTGCTGGCTCGACCCCGTCCACGGCTGCGGCTTCCCGTCGAACGAGTACGGCGCCCGCCGCCTGTACGTCACCGAGAACGGCTCCGCCTACCCGGACGCCGTACGCCCCGACGGCCACCGTCCACGACCCCGAACGCCAGGCCTTGGCCTACCTCACCGCCCACCTCGCTGCCTGCGCCTCCGCCACCTGCAAGGGCGCCCCGCTGGTCGGCTGCTTCGCCTGGTCCCTGCTGGACAACTTCGAATGGGCCTACGGCTACGCCAAACGCTTCGGCCTCGTCCACGTGGACTACCGGACCCAGGCGCGGACGGTGAAGGGGAGCGGGTGGCGGTATGCGGAGATCATCCGGTGGCATCGGGAGGGGGTGCGGCGGGCGGCGTGGGCGGGCGTCCCGCGTACATCCGGCCGCATCGTCCGCAACCAGGTCCAACAGCCCCTTTGTCACCTCTCGGCAGTCCGGTACTAAAGTGGCTCCGCTGATGAGGGGGGCTTCGTCGAGCCGCCGTCACCCCTGCCCGTCGGGGCGGTGTGCCGGTCGGCCGTGCCGCGCCGGTCCGATCGGTGGCCGTAGGGCGTAGGACACCAGGGGGGTACATGACTCGACAGTGCGGTCTCCGGGGGCGTGCGCCGTCCGCCGGACAGCGGCCCTGCCCGGCGGGGAACGGGCCGTGCCGGTGAACATCCCCGAACGCATAGGTCCCTACCGGCCGATCCGGCACCTCGGAACCGGTGGCATGGGGTCGGTGTACTACGCGACCGACCCCGACGGCGGCACCCCCCTCGCCGTCAAGGTCCTGCACCAGAACTTCGCCGCCGACCCCGCGCACCGGGCCCGCTTCCGCCGTGAGACCACCATGCTCGGCAAGGTCACGGGTCCCTATCTCGTCCCCCTGGTCGACGCCGACGCCGAAGCCGCGCTTCCCTGGCTGGCGACTGCCTATGTCCACGGCAACACCCTCCACCAGCATGTCCGTGATACCGGCCCGATGCGCGCGGACAACCTGCTGACGTTCGCGGCGGCCGTCGCGCACGCGCTGGCCTGCATCCATGACGCCGGGGTCGCCCACCGCGACCTGAAGCCGACGAACGTGCTCCTCGCGGCCGACGGACCACGCGTCGTCGATTTCGGCATCGCCCACCACCTGGACGCCACCGCGATCACCGCGACCTCGATGACCACCGGGACCCCGGGCTGGATGGCCCCCGAGCAGCTCACCGAAGGCACCACCCTTCCCGCGGGCGACATCTTCGCGTGGGGGATGCTCGTCGCCTACGCCGCGGCCGCCTCCCACCCCTTCGGTGCCCCCACGGGGATCACGCACCGTATCGTCAGCGCCGAGCCCTCGCTCGTGGGCGTGCCCGACGCCCTGCTGCCCCTGGTCCGGGATGCCCTGCACAAGGAGCCCGGGAAGCGACCGGTGGCGGCGGAGATCGCCGGACGGACCGCGGCGATCTACGGGCCGACCGGTACCGCTGTCTTTCCGACCGTGTCCTACACGCGGTCCGTCGATCGCGGTCCCGGGCGGAGCGATACCGACGCCGACGCCGGTGTCGACGCCGAGGTCACGGTGGCTCTGGACCGCGGGCGATGGGACGTTCCCCTGCCCGCCGGACATCCGGCCGGCGAGGAAGCCATCGGCAAGGAAGCGGCCGACGAGGAAGCCGTCGACGGACGGCCCGTCGGTGCGGAACCCGCCGGCCCGTCGGTGCCCCCGCGGGAGCCCTCCCGCCCGGTGACGTCCGGTGCGACGACGCCACCGGGAGGCGCGCCCGCGGACGGACGGGTTCCCCCGGCTCCGCCCACTCCACCCACTCCGCCCTCGCCCCCCGATTCCGTACCGCCTCCCGTCCCGGCGCCCGCACCCGCCCGCCGTCGTAGGCGGAGCCGGGCCGTCGCCTACACGCTGGCGGCCGCCGCGGTCCTGGGCGCGGCCGCCGGGGCCGTGGCGGCGGTCACGGGGGGTGGTGACGACGAGACCGGAGCCACCGGTCCGGACACCGTCGCCAGTACGGCGGCCGAGCCGCAGCGGACGGCGCCCAGCCCGGCCCCGACCACGGCGACCCCCGCGGCGGACGAGTCGCCGGGTGCGGAAGGGGCCGTGGCAGAACAGGAACAGGAGCCCGAACCGGTGGCCGTGTTCGGTGGCCTGCGCGTCACCGTTGCCGCCGACTCGGGACTGGTGTTCCAGTCGGGCGACGAGAACACCGACGCCGGATACGACGGGGACACCTCCGAGGAACCGACCGTCGCGACCAGCGTCGACTTCTCGGCGCAGAGCGACCCCGACACCGGCGTCCGGATCCAGTACGCCCCGAGCCTGACGCTCGACGAGATCCGGGAGGGGCAGTCGGGTTCCGGTTCCATGTGGACGATCGAGAGCGAGGACGGTTCCACGTCCACGGACGAGTCGGTGATCTCCGTGAGGGCGCGCCCGCTGACCGACATCGGTGGCCGGAAGGCCATGAGCTGGACCATGGGCACCGATGTGCTCCCGGACTACGACGGCTCGCGCAAGAGTCGTCACCGCGTGTGGTGGCTGCCGTACAGCAAGTACCTCCTTTACACCTACGGGAAGCCGGACGAGACCACCGACGCGGCAGTGGACGCGCTGATCGAAGGGATCGGCTTCGAGGCGACGAAGATGCCGCGCGACTGCGCGGACGCCGTCGTGGCGCTCGACAAGGCGGCCGCGAGCGGTGAGCAGGCGGACGACCACGGTTCCCTCGCCAACTGCCAGGACGCCGCGGTGCACGGCGCCGGGCAACTGGACCCGGGGACCGTGGACACCGGGACCGAGGCCGCCTGTGTCGCCCTGGCCGTGTCGTACAGCGGGTACGGAGCCGATTTCACCTACGACGAGGCCAAGGCGTACAAGGAACTGCGCCCGGGGTGCGACGTCCCCGGGGCGGTGAGTGATCCGCGCCTGCCGGACTGGGGGCTGTGACGCCGGCGGGTGAACGGGCGAGGAGCGCCCGCCGTCACCCTGGGCTCGCCGGTCAGCAGTCCCGCAGCTCCGCCGACTGGTTCAGCACCTGTGCCCGTGTCGAGGTGAACCGGGTGTACGTCTGTCCGTCCCGGGCCTCCGGACGGAACGCGGCCACCCGGTGGCAGTTCTGGAAGGCGAGGGCCACGCCGAAGTGGCGCTCCAGGCTGCCGCGGATCGCGTCGCTGGCGAGGGCGCGCAGCAGCTGGCCGCGCTCCTGCTCGGACGGCGGCGGGGTCTGGTTGTCGGTGAACTCGGCGATGCCGGCGTGCAGTCGGACGGAGAGGGACTCCACGAGGTCGTAGGCGTACGGCAGCGAGGTGCGGACGGTGTCGACGAAGTCCGCCTCGCGGATGTCACCGGCTTCGGCCTCGGCGAGGAGCTTCGGGGAGACGTCGAGAGACATGGGTGTCCTGTTTCTGTAGGGGGGAGGGGAAGGGAAAGGGGGAAACGCCGGGGTGGTCAGGTGAGCGACGCGGGGCCCGGGACGAACTCCGGGTCCACCTGGGTCGCCAGGTCCTGGCCCGTCGCCGTGTCCGCCCAGGCGCGGGCGTTGCGCAGGTGGAACTCGACGGCGTGCCGGTGGAGGGTCGGCCAGTCCTTGGGGCGGGCGTCGACCGTCTCGCGCAGGACGGTGAGCGCGTGGCGGTTGGCCGACTCCAACTCGCCCTGCGGTGTGCCGCGTTCGGCGGAGCGGACCCAGGGGGAGAGGGCCAGGTGGGTGAGGAGGTCGTCGCCCACCTGCTCCTTGAGGAACAGCAGATCGTCCTCGCCGGTCACCTTGTTGCCGACCACGGCGAGCGGGATGCCGAACTCGGCGGCGTGGTCGCGGTACTGGCGGTAGACGGAGACGCCCCTGCGGGTGGGTTCGGCCACCAGGAACGTCATGTCGAAGCGGGTGAACAGGCCGGAGGCGAAGGCGTCGGCGCCCGCCGTCATGTCGACGACGACGTACTCGCCGGGGCCGTCGACCAGATGTCCGAGGTAGAGCTCGACGGCGCCGAGCTTGGAGTGGTAGCAGGCCACCCCCAGATCGCTCTCGTCGAACGCGCCGGTGACCATCAGCGGGACGCCGCCGACCTGTTGGACGTGGCGGGCGTGCAACGCGTCGTCGCCCAGAAGGTGCAGCAGGCGTGAACCCCGGCCCGGCGGGGTGGTCTTGATCATCGCCTCGCGGGAGGCGATCCGCGGGTTGGTGCCGCGCAGGAGGTCCTTGATCTCGCCGGTGTGCGCGGCCAGGGGCGGAGCGGTGAACGGTCCGGCGCCGGGGTCGAGCGCCTCGGCCAGGTGCTGGTTGATGTCGCCGTCGACGGCCAGTACGGGGGCGCCCGACCGTGCCAGTTCGCGGGCGAACAGCGCCGACAGGGTGGTCTTGCCGCTGCCGCCCTTGCCGACGAACGCGACGCGCATCTACCGGCCCGCCGTTTTGAAAATGAATGTCATGTGGCTAGGTTTAGGGCTCGGTCGTGATCACTGTCAAGTCGGGGAGGGGGGAGGCCGGGGAGGTCGGGAAGGGTGGCGATCATTGGTGGGACGCTTAATGCATATGATGTGCAGGTGCGTTGCTACTGCATAAGGCCCGCGGGCCACGACGACCTCGACGGTGCCCGTGCCGTCATGCTCGACACCGTCTACCGCGACTTCGGCACCGGATACGTCCCCCGCTGGCACGGCGACATCGTCGACCCGGCCGCCGCCTACCTCACCCCGGTCCGCCACACCCTGCTGGTGGCGCTGGACGGCGTCGGCGGCGAGGTCGTGGGCACCGCCGCGCTCGACTCCCGTGGGCCTGCCCATCCGCCGAACCCGCGGCAGGTCGCCGAGCGCTTCCCGTCCGGCGGGACCGCACAGTTGCGCCGGGTGTACGTGCGTCCCGAGCACCGGCGGCGCGGTCTCGCCCGCCGACTCGTCGCGGAACTCCTCGCCTTCGCCGCCGCCGACGGCGGATACCGCTCCGTCTATCTGCACACCGACCCGGCCGTCGAGGGAGCCGAGGGCTTCTGGCGGTCGCTGGGCAAGGTCGTGCACGACGAGCGGGAGGACCCCGACGGCGGCCAGCGGATCATCCACTTCGAGGTCCCCCTGCCCTCCCTCACCCCCTAGGTCGTCCCCCCATGCACCCGCCTCGCCCTCCCCGCCGCCCGCGCCTCCTCACCGCGTTCCTCCTCGCCCCGCTGCTCACCGGCTGCTTCGCCGCCACCGGCGACGCCGGAGCGGCAGCCGGCGGCAAGGACGCAGCGCGGCTGCGCGTCGCCCTCGCCTTCCCGCCCGCCGAGAACCTCTCCCCGTACGGCGCCGACGCCACGATCCTCAGCCGCCTCGGCGTCACCGAGGGCCTGACCGCCCTCGACGCCAACGGCGCCGCCGTGCCCGCGCTCGCCTCGTCCTGGCGCCGCGAGGACGACCGGACCTGGCGGTTCACCCTGCGCGAGGCCGTCTTCCAGGACGGCACGGAGGTCACCCCCGCCGCCGTGGTCACCGCCCTCACCCGCGCCGGCCGCGCCGCGCCCGCCCCGGCCGCCCTGTCCGGCGTCACCCTCACGGCCCGGGCGCAGGGCGCGACGGGTGTACGGATCACCACGACCGACCCCGACCCCGTCCTGCCGCTGCGGCTGACCAGCCCGTCCCTCGCCGTCCTCGCCCCGAAGGCGTACGGGGGGAAGGGCGCCGTCGACCCGGTCGGCACCGCCACCGGCCCCTTCACCCTCACCGCGGTCACCGGCACCACCTCCGCCGCCCTCGACCGCTTCGACGACTACTGGGGCGGCCGCGCCCAGGCCTCCGGCATCGACGCCCGCTTCATCGCCGACGGCACCGCCCGCGCCAACGCCCTGCGCACCGGGCAGATCGACCTCGCCGAGGCGATACCCGTCTCCCAGGCCGCCGCGCTGGACGCCGGCAGCCGCCGCGAGACCGCCACCACCCGCACCACGAGCCTGCTCCTCAACACGGAGTCGGGCACCTTCAAGGACGCCGCACTGCGGGCCGCCGCCCGCGCCGCCGTCGACACCGGCGCGCTCGCCGAGGGCGTCTACGAGGGCCACGCCGACCCCGGCGCCGGCATCTACGGCCCCGCCGTCACCTGGGCCGGGGGCAAGCGGCTCACGCCGACCGGACGCGCGAAGGCGAAGAAGCCCGACGGCGCCCCGGTCACCCTCGCCACCTACGACAACCGGCCCGAACTCCCGGAAGCCGCCCAGGTGTTGAAGCAGCAGCTGGAGAAGGCGGGATTCACGGTGCAACTGGAGGTACGGGAGTACTCGCGGCTGGAGAGCGACGCGCTGGCCGGGAAGTTCGACGCGTTCGTCGGCGCCCGCAACAGCCTCCTCGACACCGGCGACCCCGTCTCGCTGCTCGCCAGTGACTTCACCTGCGACGGCGGCTACAACCTCGCGCTGCTGTGCGACAAGGACGTCGACCGGGCCGTCGAGCGGGCACGGACGGTCGCCGACACCAGCGAGCGGCAGGACGCCGCCCTGGCCGCCGAGGCCGTGATCCTCGCGACCGACGCCGTCGTCCCCCTGGTCCACCAGCGTGTCGTCACCGGGGTCGCGGACACCGTCGGCGGGGTGCTCCTCGACCCGTACGAACGCACCCTGGTCGGCACCGGCACCCGGCGCTGAACCGCATGGGAAGCAGAGGGGGAGCGCTGCTGTGGCGCGCCGCACCGGCCGCGGCGCTGGTGTGCGGGATCGGGCTGCTGCCCTGGCTCTCGCACACCGACCCCGCGCTCACCGTCCTCAAGGCCCGCTCCGCCGACCGCGACCCCGACCCCGAGGCCCTGGCCGCCGTTCGCACCCGACTCGGCCTGGAGGAAGGCCCGTCGGTGCTTCTCGGGCGGTGGCTCGGCGGGCTGTGGCACGGGGACGCCGGACGGTCCTGGATCTCCGGCACCGAGGTCGCCCCCGCCGTCGGGCAGGCGCTGGGCGCGTCCCTGCTGCTGATGGCGGTGTCCCTCGTCGTCGCCTGCTGCACGGCCGCCGCGGTGTGCGCCCGCACGCTCCACCTCGGCGCCCGTCGCCGACTGCACGGGCGGATCCCGGGCGGCTCGCTCTCCGCCGTGCTCGCCGCGCTGCCCGAGTTCCTCACCGCCTCCGTCCTCGCCACCGTCGTCGGCGTACGGCTCGGCTGGCTGCCCGCCCTCGGCTGGTACGGGCCGCAGTGGACCGTCCTGCCCGCCCTCGCCCTCGGCCTGCCCGCCGGAGCCGTCCTCGGCCGACTCCTCGACGATCGGTTGCCCGCCGCCTTCGCCGAACCCTGGGCGTCCGCCGCCACCGCACGCGGCCTGCCCGGCCGGAACATCGCCCGCCAGGCGCTCCGGCGCTGTGTACCCGGACTGCTGCCCAACCTCGGGCTGTTCGCCGTGGGACTGACCGGAGGCGCGGTCGCCGTGGAACAGATCTTCGACATCCCCGGCCTGGGCCGGACCACCCTCCAGGCCGCACTCGCCCAGGACCTCCCCGTCCTCCAGGCCGCCGCCCTCGCGCTCGTCGCGCTCGCCGCCGTCACGACGGCCGCTGCCCGCCTCGCCGTGGGGCGGCTCGTCGGCACCGCCTTGCGTGACGGAGCGTTGCATACACTCCACCGGCCATTGCACACACTTCACGGTCGGCCGTCTACCGTCCGCAGGATCCTGCCCCTTGCATACGGCATCCTGCTGCTCGGCGTCATCGCCGCGGGCTTCCCCCGGGACCCCCTGGCCCTCGACACCACCACCCGCCTCCGACCCCCCTCCACCACCCACCCCTTCGGCACCGACGCCCTCGGCCGGGACATGCTCGCCCGCGTCGCCCACGGCGCCCTCGACACCCTGCTCCTCGCCCTCGCCGTCAGCGCGCTCGCCCTGGTCGCCGGGGTACTGCTCGGGCTGCTGCCCCGGCTGTCCGGGCCGCTCGTGGACACCGTCAACGCCGTACCGCCCGTGCTCGCCGCCCTGCTGGTCACCGCGCTCTGGCGCGGCGGGGGTGCGACGCCCGTGGTCGCGGTGGCCGTCGTGGCGTGGGTGCCGCTCGCCGCGCACACCTCCGCGCTGCTGCGGCAGGAGCGGGCCACCCTGCATCTGGCCGCGACCCGTGCTCTCGGTGCCGGGCGCTGGTACCTGCTGCGGAGGGGGATCCTGCCCGCCGTGCTGCCGCCGGTGGTCCGGCACGGCCTGCTGCGGCTGCCCGGGGTCGCTCTCGCGCTGGCTTCGCTCGGCTTTCTCGGGCTGGGCGCCCAACCGCCGTCGCCCGAGTGGGGGTTGCTGCTCGCCGAGAACCAGCCCTACGCCGAACGCGCTCCCTGGGCCGTGCTCGCCCCCGCCGCCGTCCTCGCCCTGCTGGGCGCCCTCGCGGTCACCGCGACGGGGCGAGCGGGTGCGCGAGTTGGCGGGGCACGGTGAACCTCCTTCGGCTCCCCGCGCTCCTCCGGCTGCTCGTCCTCACCCAACTCGCCTTCAACATCGGCTTCTTCGCGGTGCTGCCGTTCCTGTCCGGGCATCTGGGCGGGGCCGTCGGCATGGCGGGATGGCTCGTGGGGTTCGTGCTGGGCCTGCGGACCTTCAGCCAGCAGGGGCTGTTCGTGGTCGGCGGTGCCCTGGCCGACCGGTACGGGGTGCGGCCCGTCGTCCTGGCCGGCTGTGCGCTGCGGATCGCCGGGTTCGTCTGGCTCGGGTACGCCGAGCGGGCCTGGACGGTGACCGGCGCGGTGCTGCTCGTCGGGTTCGCCGCGGCCCTCTTCTCCCCGGCGGTCGAGTCGGAGGTGGCCCGGCAGGCCGTCGCGCACGAGGAGGCGGGCGGCGGTCCGCGGACCCGGGTGCTGGCCCTGTTCACGGTCGCCGGACAGGCCGGGGCGTTCGTCGGACCGCTGCTCGGCGCGCTGCTGCTGTCGGTCGACTTCCGGACCGTGTGCCTCGCCGGCGCCGGGGTCTTCGTCCTCGTGCTGCTCGCCCACGCCCGGCTGCTGCCGCGGCGCCTTCCCGGCCGGGAGCGGGTCCAAGTCCGTGGAGGGATGGGACCGTTGCTGCGCAACCGCCGCTTCCTCGCCCTGTGCTGTGCCTACGGCGCCTACCTCCTCGCCTACAACCAGCTGTACCTCGCCCTGCCCGCCGAGGTGGAGCGCGCGGCGGGTTCGCAGGCGCCGCTGGCCTGGCTGTTCGCGCTGTCGTCGCTGCTGGTGGTGACCGCCCAACTGCCCCTCACCCGGTGGGCGGGTGAGCGGATCGGCGCACACCGTTGCACGGCGGCCGGGCTGGCGCTGATCGCCGCCGGGTTCGCGGTGGTGGCAGCGGCGCTGCCCGCCGGGCGGACCGGGACGGCGGGGCTGCTGCCCGCCGCGGGGTTCGTCGTGCTGCTCACCCTCGGCCAGATGCTCATCGCGCCCGCCGTCCGCGCCTGGGTCCCCGACCTCGCGGAGAGAGGCCGACTCGGCCTCTACACCGGGGCGTTGTCCTCGGTCTCCGGTCTGATCGTGCTGCTCGGCAGCGCGGCCACCGGCACCCTCCTCGACACCGGGCTCCCGCCGGCCGTGCCCTGGCTGCTGCTCGCCGCGGTACCGGCCGCCGCGATCGCCCTGCTGCCCGGCCGGGGCCGCGCCCACCGTCGTGGCGACGTCGCCGACAGGGCCGTACAACCGGACACGACACGGCCGTAGCCCCAGGCAAGGCCCTTACGGAAGAGGCCGTACGGAAGAGGCCCTACGGAAGAGGCCATACGGAAGGGCCCGGACCGTCCGTGACGGTGCGGGCCCTTTCCCGTGGGGGGGCGACGGTGGGGGGCGTGAACCCCTGGGCGGTCTAGGCGAGTTCCAGCACCCGCTGCTCCGCCGGACGTGCCGTGCGGATCCGGGAGGTGCGGTACAGCCACAGCACGTCGCGGCCGAAGGACCACAGCAGGGTGCCGAGGGCCAGCAGCATGACGGCGACGTTGCCGGCGTGGGGGAGGAGGTCGGCGCCCGCGACCAGCAGGCAGATGCCCTGGAGGGCGGCGACGGTCTTGCGGGCCATGCTCGGCGGGAGCGGGGCGTTGAGCCAGGGCGCGACGCGGGCGGCGGCGACGAAGACGTAGCGCATGGCGCCGACCAGCAGCACCCACGGACCGAGCGCCATGGAGACGTACACGCTCAGGACGAGGATGAGGAACGCGTCGACCTCCATGTCGAAGCGCGCGCCCAGCGCGGTGGAGGTGCCGGTGCGGCGGGCGACCTTGCCGTCGACGCCGTCGAGGATCAGGGCCACGGCGGTGAGGCCGACCAGCAGGGTCACCGGCGGGGTGGACTCGAAGGAGTCGGCGACCAGGGCGGTCACCCCGCCGACGAGGGTGGCGCGGCCCAGGGTGACCCGGTTGGCGGGGCCGAAGGAGCGCAGCCGCGAGCGGTGCAGTGCCCGGGAGAGGACGGCCCAGGTGGCGACGGCGAAGACGAGGCCGGTGACCCAGCCCGCCGGCCCCATGCCGATCGCCGAGCCGAGCAGGGCCAGCAACAGGATCTGAACGCCCGCTCCCACAGCGGTCTCCTGCTGGACCAGCCTTGCGTCGTAAGTGTTGTTCAGGGCCACCGCACATTCCTCCGGCCAGGTGACAGAGATGATCAGTGCCGCGTACTGTGCGCGACCTGTGCACACCTCGGTACGTGCACCAGTCGCAGATCGTTCAGGAGGATGCCGATGAACCGCAGCGGACGCGCGTTCTGGATCGACGCCCCGGGCCGGGGCGGGATACGGGACGTCGCCCTGCCGGAGCCGGCCGAGGGCGAGGTCGTCGTCCGTGCGCTGTATTCCGGGGTCAGCCGCGGCACGGAGACCCTCGTCTTCCGCGGACAGGTGCCCGAGAGCCAGCACGCGGTCATGCGGGCGCCGTTCCAGGAGGGCGACTTCCCGGCGCCCGTGAAGTACGGCTACCTCAACGTCGGCGTGGTGGAGGAGGGGCCCGCGCGGCTCGTCGGGCGGACCGTGTTCTGTCTGTATCCGCATCAGACGCGGTACGTCGTCCCCGCGACGGCCGTCACCGTCGTACCGGACTCCGTGCCCGCGGGGCGGGCCGTGCTGGCCGGCACCGTCGAGACCGCCGTCAACGCGCTGTGGGACGCGAAGCCCCTGGTCGGGGACCGGATCGCGGTGGTCGGCGGCGGCATGGTCGGCTGCTCGGTCGCCGCGCTGCTGGCCAGCTTCCCGGGCGTGCGCGTCCAGTTGGTGGACGCCGACCCGGCGCGCGCGAAGACCGCCGAGGCGCTCGGCGTCGGCTTCGCGCTGCCCGAGGACGCGCTCGGCGGCTGCGACCTGGTCGTGCACGCCAGCGCCACCGAACAGGGCCTGACCCGGTCACTGGAGCTGCTCCGCGCCGAGGGCACCGTCCTCGAACTGAGCTGGTACGGCGACCGCAGGGTGGCGCTGCCGCTCGGCGAGGCCTTCCACTCGCGCCGGCTGGTCATCCGCAGCAGCCAGGTCGGCACCGTCTCCCCGGCCCGCGCCGACCGCAGCTACGCCGACCGGCTCGCGCTCGCCCTCGACCTGCTGGCCGATCCGGCACTCGACGCGCTCGTCACGGGGGAAAGCGCGTTCGAGGAGTTGCCGGAGGTCATGCCGGGGCTGGCCTCGGGCGAGATCCCCGCACTCTGTCACCGTGTCAGGTACGCGTCGGAGTCCGGCAAGAGCGCCTGACCTGAGAAAAGAGTGAGATCGCTCTGAACAAGGGGAAGCCAAGAGCCGTACTACACGGCATCCCCCGGCGGCCAACGGCCGGGGGACCAGACGCGCCGCACCTGGAGGGTCGTCCGTTGTTCAGTGTCACCGTCCGCGATCACATCATGATCGCCCACAGCTTCCGCGGTGAGGTCTTCGGACCCGCGCAGCGCCTGCACGGAGCGACGTTCCTGGTGGACGCCACGTTCCGCCGCGAGCAGCTGGACGACGACAACATCGTCGTCGACATCGGCCTGGCCACCCAGGAGCTCGGTGCCGTGGTCAGCGAGCTGAACTACCGCAACCTGGACAACGAGCCCGACTTCGCCGGGATCAACACCTCCACCGAGTTCCTCGCCAAGGTCGTCGCGGACCGGCTCGCCGAGCGCATCCACAAGGGCGCGCTCGGCGAGGGCGCCCGCGGCATCGCCTCGCTCTCCGTCACCCTGCACGAGTCGCACATCGCCTGGGCGAGCTACGAGCGTGCGCTGTGACCGAGGTGACCCTGGAGAAGGCCCCGCTCGCCTACGTGCCCGCGCAGACCGCGGCACCCAAGACCCCCACGGCCCCGACGGCCCGGAAGGCGGGTGACCTCATCCCCATGTCTCTGCGCTCCGTGCACTTCGTCATGCCGGGCGGGGTCCACGACACCGCCAACCCCAGCGGCGGCAACGCCTACGACCGGCGGGTCTGCCTGGACCTGCCCGGCTTCGGCTGGCAGGTCCACAAGCACCTGGTGAACGGCCTGTGGCCGCGCCCGGAGACCGCCGCCCGTACGGAACTGGCGCGCACCCTGGCCGAGCTCCCCGACGGCGCGGTCGTCCTGCTCGACGGGCTCGTCGCCTGCGGCGTCCCGGAGATCGTGGTGCCGGAGGCGGAGCGGCTGCGGCTCGCGGTCCTCGTCCACCTCCCCCTCGGCGACGAGACCGGCCTCGAACCGCAGGTGGCCGCCGAGCTGGACGCCAAGGAGCGGGCCGTGCTGCGGGCGGTGCCCGCGGTGATCGCCACCAGCGACTGGGCGGTGCGCCGGCTCGTCTCACACCACGGCCTGGCCCCGGAGAAGGTGCACTGCGCCGCCCCCGGCGCCGACATCGCACCCCTCGCCTCGGGCACCGACGGTGTCTCCCGGCTGCTGTGCGTGGCCGCCGTGACCCCGCGCAAGGGGCAGCACCGGCTGGTGGAGGCGCTGGCCGCGGTGACCGACCTGCGGTGGTCCTGCGTGTGCGTGGGCGGCCTCGGCCAGGACCCGGAGTACGTCTCCCATCTGCGCGGCCTCATCCGCCGGTACGGCCTCGAGGACCGGCTGGAGCTGGCCGGCCCGAAGGCGGGCGCCGAACTCGACGCCGCGTACGCCTCCGCCGACCTGATGGTCCTCACCTCCTACGCCGAGACCTACGGCATGGCGGTCACCGAGGCCCTCGCCCGCGGCATCCCGGTCCTCGCGACCGACGTCGGCGGGCTGCCCGAGGCCGTCGGCCGCGCCCCCGACGGCGGGATGCCCGGCATCCTCGTCCCGCCGGAGAACCCCGCCGCCCTCGCCGCGGAACTGCGCGGCTGGTTCGGCGAGGCGGACGTGCGGCGCCGGCTGAAGGCGGCCGCACGCAGCCGCCGGGCGGCCCTGAACGGCTGGGCGTCCACCGCCCAGAGCCTGGCCGGCGTGCTGGGCCGGCTGCCCGGCGAACCGCGGAGGGCGGCATGAGGAAGACGACGGCGACCCCGGCGGACATGGCGGCGCGGCGCGTGGGAGCCATCCCCACCCAGCCGGGCCCGAAGGAGGCCCCCACCATGACGGACATCGTGACCGACACCGTGACCGACACCTTGACCGACGCCGTGACCGACGTCCCGGCCGTGGACCACGACGCCGCGGCCGACCCCGACGCGGTGATAGCGGGCGCGGGCCCCGTCACCCGCCCCGGCGAGCGGCCCACCGTACGGCTGCGGGAGGCCGGTCCCGAGGACCAGCCCCGGTACGCGCCCGAGTGGCTCCAGCTGCGCGAGCCCGCGGACGCGGCGGCGCGGGCCGTGGACCTGCTGGACCCGCTGCGGATCCGGCTCGCGAACCTGCCGAACGGGCGCAGCGGCGGCCTCGCCGTGCACGACCTGGGCTGCGGCACCGGCTCGATGGGCCGCTGGCTCGCGCCCCGCCTGGACGGCGGCCAGCACTGGATCCTGCACGACCGCGACCCCTACCTGCTGCACTTCGCGGCCGTCGCCTCGCCGCGCGCGGCCGCCGACGGCAGCCGGGTCACCGTCGAGACCCGGCGCGGCGATGTCGCCCGGCTCACCCCGGACGCCCTGACCGGCGCCTCCCTCGTCACCGCCTCCGCCCTCCTCGACGTCCTCACCCGCGAGGAGGTCGAGACGCTCGCCGCGGCCTGCGCGGGCGCCGGCTGCCCGGCGCTGCTGACGCTGTCCGTCGCCGGCCGGGTCGAGTTCTCCGCGCCGGACCCGCTGGACGAGGAGCTCGCCGCCGCCTTCAACGACCACCAGCGGCGCGGCGGCCTCCTCGGCCCCGACGCGGTGGGCGTCGCCTGCGAGGCGTTCGCCGACCACGGCGCCACCGTCAAGGTCCACCCGAGCCCCTGGCGGCTCGGCCCCGAGCACGCCGCGCTCACCGCCCAGTGGCTGCGCGGCTGGGTCGGCGCGGCCGTCGAGCAGCGCCCCGACCTCGCCGAACGCGCCGAGGGCTATCTCGCGGCCCGCGTCACGGCCTGCCAGGCGGGCGAGCTCAGGGTCACCGTCCACCACAGCGACCTGCTCGCCCTGGCCCGGCCGACGGGGCGCGTCTGATGAGCGCCGAGACGGTGAGCGCGCGGGCCGAGACGGCCGCGCCCGCGGTGTGGGGCGAGGGCACCCTGGCCGTACGGCGGCCGCCCCGCGCCCCGTCGGTGGCGCGCACCGGGCCCGCCGTGTCCGAGGCCCGTATCGGTGTCATCGTGACCGAGCCGCACCGCACGCCGTCCCCCTTGCGCAGGGTGTTCGCCTCGCGCGCCCTGCGCACCCACTTCGGGACGGTCGCCGGCGTCCTCATCCTCACGGTGCTGCTGTGGCGGATGGGAACGGGCGTGTTCCTGGACGGGCTGCGCCGGATCGACGTGCCGACCGTGCTGGTCGCGCTCGGCATCGGCGCCGTCACCACCGTGTTCAGCGCCTGGCGGTGGGCGCTGGTGGCCCGCGGGCTGCGGATCCGGCTGCCGTTCGGCGCGGCGGTCGCCGACTACTACCGGGCGCTGTTCCTGAACGCGGCCCTGCCCGGCGGCATCCTCGGCGACGTGCACCGCGCCGTGCGGCACGGGCAGAGCGCCGGTGACGTCGGGCGCGGTGTACGGGCGGTCGTGCTGGAGCGCACGGCGGGACAGCTCGCGCTGGCCGGCGCAGGCGTAACGGTCCTGCTGGTGCTGCCGTCCCCGGTCATGGGTGAGCTGCGCAGCCTCGCCCCGCTGGTCCTGCTGGCCGCGGCGGGGGCGCTCGCCGTCGTCCTCGCGCTGCGTATGAACTCCTCCCGGCCGCGCCCGGCCGGACGCCTGGGCAAGGCGCTGGCCGAGGCGCGCGAGGGGCTGCTGTCCCGGCGCAACGGGCCCGGGGTGGCCGTGTCGTCGGTGGTCGTGCTCGGCGGGTACGTCGCGATGTTCGTCGTGGCCGCCCGGGTGGTCGGCTCCGGCGCCTCCGTCCTCAGCCTGCTGCCGATCGCGATGCTCGCCCTGCTCGCCATGGCCGTGCCGCTGAACGTCGGCGGCTGGGGCCCCCGCGAGGGCGTCACCGCCTGGGCGTTCGGCGCGGCCGGCCTCGGTGCGAGCACCGGCCTGTCGGTGGCGGTGGTGTACGGCGTGCTGAGCTTCGTGGCCGCGCTGCCGGGGGCCGTCGTCCTCGTGGTGCGCTGGTACGCCGCCGTACGCGCCGACGCGACGAAGACGGCGTCGACGAAGACGGCGGCGGCGACCGTGACGGCGACGACCGCGACGGCGGCGACCGTGACGGCGACGACCGCGACGGCGACGACCGCGACGGCGGCGACCGTGACGGCCACGACCGCGACGACGGCGCGGGGGGACGAGACGGCCGGGGTGAGCGAGGCGAGCGGGGCCGCCGAGGCGAGCGCGTCGGCTGGGGCGGCCGAGGCGCCCGGGGCGGTCACGACGGATCAGACCGGTGAGGCCGGTGAGGCCGGTGTGACTGCCGGGCCCGCGTCCCAGGTGGCCTACAGCGGCCCGGTGTCCCCGGTGCTCCCGGAGTCCGCCGCGTTCTCCGGGCCCGACGGCTTCTCCGAAGTCAGCAGTGAGAAATACGCGCCGAAGGAATCCGCCAGGCTCGCCAGGAGTTCCTTCCCCTTTTCCGCGGACCCCAGGGAAGGACGGCCGATGACGCCCGAATCGGTATAGGCGGACATTCCCAGTGTGAGCAGATGGCGACGGTCGTCCGCGGTGAAATCGGCGGACTCGAAACCGGGCCGGACGAGTTCCGGATGGGCGTGCAGCAGGATCGAGGTCTCGATCTCCCCGGCGTGCATGTCGGTGAGGAGCGAGGTCACCACCCCGGACCGTGCCCGCGCCGCCTCCCAGTCCTCCGGGGCCGGGAAGAGCGCCATCCGCTCACCGCGGGCGGAGGACTCCTGGACCGCGTTGCCCAGGACGTAGTTCCCGCCGTGTCCGTTGACCAGCACCAGGGCCTCGACGCCCGAACGGCGCAGCGACGCCGCGATGTCCCGTACCACCGCGTGAAGGGTCACGGAGGAGATGCTGACGGTCCCCGGCCAGGCCGCGTGCTCGTGCGAGCAGGCGATGGTCACCGGCGGAAGGAGGTGCACCGGGTACGCCTCGGCGATCTCCCGGGCGACGGCGCAGGCGACCAGGGTGTCGGTGGCGAGCGGCAGGTACGGACCGTGCTGTTCGAAGCTGCCGACCGGCAGGACCGCCACCTGCGTCGCGACGCCCGCACCCCGGGAGCGGACGTCCTCGGTGGTGTCCACGGGCACCAGGCCGTACGCCGCCCCCGCCGTCGCCGCCGTCCTTATCTCCGAACCACTCATCTTTTCCCGGCCTTTCGTCTCCGCTTAGGAATCAGATCATGACAGAGAAAATGGGCGTACTCGGCAAGCAGACCGCGCAGCGCACCGGTGTGGAACGCGTGGTGAATGCCCCCTTGCCCACCGTGTACGGGAAATTCCAGGCGGTGGGCTACCTCGACCACGACCGCGGTGACGAACAAGTCGCCCTGGTGTACGGCGAGATCGGCAGCGAGGACGTGCTGACCCGGCTGCACTCGGAGTGCCTGACCGGCGACGCGTTCGGCTCCCAGCACTGTGAGTGCGGCGACCAGCTGGAGTCGGCGCTGCGGGCCGTCGTCGCCGCGGGCAGCGGCATCGTCGTCTATCTGCGCGGCCACGAGGGCCGCGGCATCGGTCTGCTCGGCAAGCTGCGCGCGATGGCCCTCCAGGCGGAGGGGCTGGACACCGTCGAGGCGAACGTGGCGCTCGGCTTCCCGGTGGACGCCCGCGACTACAAGGTGGCCGCCGACATCCTGCGCGACCTCGGCGTACGGTCCGTGCGGCTGATGTCGAACAACCCGCGCAAGCGCGAGGCGCTCGTCGACAACGGCATCCAGGTCGCCGAGGAGGTGCCGCTGCTGATAGAGCCGTGCGAGAACAACATCACCTACCTGCGCACCAAGCGGGAGCGCATGGACCACCGGCTGCCGCACCTGGACGCGGTCGCGCACTGGTCCTGAGCGCGCTGCGGCCGGGATCCCCGCGCCGTCCCGCGGGTAGGGATCACGACGGTCACCGCGGGTGACAGCCCCGGCCTCGGTACTCGGGCCGGGGCCGCCGCACAGTAAGGAGCCGCTCGCGTGAACACGCATGCCTCGGTCGTCGTCATCGGCGGTGGAGTGATCGGGACCAGCATCGCCTACCACCTGGCCGCCGCGGGCGTACGGGACGTCCTGCTGGTGGAGCGGGACGACCTCGGCGCCGGGTCGACCTCGAAAGCGGCCGGAGGGGTGCGCGCCCAGTTCTCCGACGAGCTGAACATCCAGCTCGGGGCGCGCAGCCTGGAGGCGTTCGGGCGGTTCGGCGAGGAGTTCGGGCACGACATCGGACTGCACCGGGTCGGCTACCTGTTCCTGCTCTCCACCCCCGAGGAGGTCGCCTCCTTCGAGGCGGGCGTGCGGCTGCAGAACGCGCTCGGGGTGCCCAGCCGCATGATCGACCCGGCCGAGGCCCGCCGGCTCTCCCCGCTGATCACCACCGACGGCTTACGGGCGGCCGCGTTCTCGCCCGACGACGGGCACTGCACGCCCGAGGCCGTCGTCCAGGGATACGCGGCAGCCGCCCGCCGGTGCGGTGCGCGCATCCTGCGCCGGACCGCGGTGACCGGCATCGAGACCCGCGGCGACACCATCACCGGCGTCACCACCACCCTCGGCCCGATCACCACCGACACGGTGATCTGCGCGGCCGGCGCCTGGTCCCGGTCGGTCGGCGCGATGGTGGGCGTGGACCTGCCGGTGCAGCCGCTGCGCCGCCAGATCGCGGTCACCGAGGCGGTGCCCGGACTTCCGCCGGACCTGCCCATGACGATCGACTTCACCACCACCCTCTACTTCCACTCCGAGGGCCCCGGTCTGCTCGTCGGCATGTCCGACCCCGACGAGCGCCCCGGCTTCGCCACCGACACCCACGACCGCTGGATCCCCCGTCTCGCCGGCGCGCTGGAGCACCGGGCCCCCGACATCCTGGAGCTGCGCCGCACGGGCGGCTGGGCGGGCCTGTACGAGGTCACCCCGGACCACAACGCACTGATCGGCGAGGCGTCTTCGACATCCCGTTTTCTGTATGCGACCGGGTTCTCCGGGCACGGCTTCCTCCAGGGACCGGCCGTCGGCGAGGTCGTCCGCGACCTCTACCTCGGCCGCGTACCCTTCGTGGACGTCACCCCCCTGAGCGCCGGCCGGTTCGCGGCCGACGCCCCGCGTCCGGAGGTCAACTGCGTATGACGGCACCGACCGCCCCCCACCTGTGGCTGCGCCACGAGGCCCGCACCACCGAACGGCGCACCCCGGTCGTCCCCGAGGACGCCCGCCGCCTCGTCGAGGCCGGTGTGCGGCTGACCGTCGAGGAGTCCCCGCAGCGGATCTTCCCCGTCGAGGAGTACGAGGCGGTGGGCGCCCGAGTCGCCGCCGCGGGCTCCTGGGTGTCGGCGCCGCCGGAGACGGTCGTCCTCGGCCTGAAGGAACTCCCCGACCAGCCGACCGAGTTGACGCACCGCCATATCTTCTTCGGGCACGCCTACAAGCAGCAGCCCGGCGCCGCCGATCTGCTCCGCCGGTTCGCCGCCGGGGGAGGGGCGCTCCTGGACCTGGAGTACCTGGTCGACGAACAGGGCCGCAGGCTCGCCGCGTTCGGCTTCTGGGCCGGCTACCTCGGCGCCGCCCTCGCGGTGCTGCACCACCGGGGCCGGCTGACCGCGCCGCTGCGCCCCACCGACAAGGACACACTGGACGAGACCCTGCGCCCGCTAACCGGCGACGGGGAGTTCACCGCCCTCGTGGTCGGCGCCCTGGGCCGCAGCGGCCGGGGCGCCCGCGCCGCACTCGCCACGGCCGGCGCCGACCCCACCTGCTGGGACCTGGCCGAGACCCGGGACCTGGACCGCCGCGCCCTCCTGGGCCACGACCTGCTCGTCAACTGCGTCCTGGCCACCACCCCGGTGCCGCCGTTCGTCCGCGAGGAGGACCTGGACGACCCGGCCCGCGGACTGCGCACCCTCTCCGACGTCACCTGCGACGTCGGCTCCCCCCTCAACGTCCTGCCCGTCTACGACCGCACCACCGAGTGGACGGACCCCGTGCGCACCCTGCGCAAGGAACCCCCGCTGGATCTGATCGCCATCGACAACCTGCCCTCGCTGCTGCCGCGCGAGTCCAGCACCGACTTCTCGGCGGCCCTGCTGCCCCAGCTGCTGGAGCTCCCCGCGGGGGACGCGTGGGCGCGGTGCCTGGAGCGTTTCCGCCGGGCGGAGCGTGAACTCGGCACCGATCGAGGGGGGTTCGGCCATGAGTGAGGTGGTTCGAGCGAGCGGTGCCGTCCACTGGGTGGGTGCCGGACTGTCCACCGGCAGCGGGCTCGCCGACCTGTGCGCGCGCACCGACGGCGTCCGGCTCTGGCACCGTACGGCGGACCGCGCGGCCGAGGCCCTGGACCGGCTGGGCCTGACCGGACGCGCCGCACCCCGCGCCTACACCCTCGACGCGCTCACGGCCGAACTCGCCCCCGGTGACGTCGTCGTGTCGATGCTGCCCGCCCCCGACCACGCCCCGCTGCTCGCCGCCTGCGTCGCCCGGCGCGCCCACTTCGCCTGCTCCAGCTATGTCTCGGACGCGGTGCTGGAGCAGGTCCCGGCGGCCGGCAGGGCGGGGCTGGTCGTCCTCACCGAGGCCGGGCTCGACCCCGGCATCGACCACCTCTTCGCCCACGCCCTGGTGGCCCGCGCACGGGAGGCGATCGGCGCGGGCACGGCGGCCTCCTACCGCCTCACCTCGTACTGCGGAGGCGTTCCCGCGGTCCCCAACGACTTCCGCTACCGCTTCAGCTGGGCGCCCCTCGGCGTCCTCAACGCCCTGCGCTCGCCCGCCCGTTACATCGAGGACGGTGCCGAGACCGTCGCCGCCCGGCCCTGGGAGGCGACCCGCCGGCACGTCGTGGACGGGGAGCCCTTCGAGGTGTACCCCAACCGGGACAGCGTGCCCTTCGTCGAACAGTACGGGCTGCCACCGGCCTGGAAACCGGCCGGGTTCGTGCGCGGCACCCTGCGCCTGGACGGCTGGCTGCACGCCTGGCAACCGGTGTTCGAGGAGCTGAAGGCGGGCGACGACACCCGGATCGCGGCCCTGGCACGGGAGTTGGCCGACGCCTACCCGACCACGGACACCGACCGCGACCGGGTGATCCTCGAGGTCGCCCTGGAGGTGGGGACGGGCGCGACCGCCGCTGCGACCGGCTCCGCGTCGGGGAAGGGCGCGTCCTGGTCGGGGAGTTACCTGCTGGACCTGGTCGGCGACGAGGCGGAGAGCGCGATGGCGCGCTGTGTCTCGCGCACGCTCGCCCTCGGCGTCCGGCAGATCCTGGCCGGCGCGCTGCCGCCGGGCCTGAACCGGGCGGCCGAGACGGCGACCCGGTCGGCGGAGTGGCTCGGTGAACTGGCCGCAGAAGGGATGGAGTTCATCCGGAGCGGGGACGCCTGACGGTCAGTCGAGCATGGCCTCGTGCACCAGCCGCTTGAGATCGGGGTACAGCTTCAGCGACCTCCTCGGCCGCACCTGCGTCAGGAACTGCACACTCAGGTCGTGCTGCGGATCGATCCAGAAGGTGGTCGTGGCGACACCGCTCCAGCCATAGGTGCCGAGGCCCGCCGGGGCCTGGGTGCGGTCCGGGTCGACGACCACGGACACGCCCAGGCCGAAGCCGACCCCGTCGTTGCCCGGTTCGTCGTGCGCCGGACGGCAGCCGAAGGTGCGCAGGTCCGCGTCGCCGGGGAGGTGGTTGCGGGTCATGAGGTCCACGGTCTCCGGCGCCAGCAGCCGCACCCCGTCGAGTTCGCCGCGGCGGCGCAGCAGCTCGCTGAAGCGGTGGATGTCGTATGCGGTCGCCACCATACCGCCGCTCCCCGACAGGAACCGGGGGCGGCCGAACAGCGGCAGGCCGGCGATCGGTTCGATGCCGCCGCCGTCGGTGTCGCCGTACAGCTCGGCCAGCCGGGCGGCCTGCTCGTCGGTGACCTGGAAGCCGGCGTCCGGCATGCCCAGCGGGCGGAAGATCCGCTCGGCGACGAACGCGTCGAGGGGCTGTCCGGAGACGACCTCGATGATCCGGCCGAGGACGTTGGTGGACACCGAGTAGTTCCACTGTGTGCCCGGCTCGAACTGCAACGGCAGCCGCGCGTACGCCTCCACGGTCTCGGCCAGGTCCGAGCCGGGCAGCACCGCGGACTCCAGCCCGGCCTCGCGGTACAGGGCGTCGACGGGGTGACAGTGGTAGAAGGCGAAGGTCAGTCCCGAGGTGTGGGTCATCAGATGCCGCACCAGCAGCGGCTGTTCCACCGGGCGGGTGGTGAGGTCCGCGCCGGAGCCGCCCGCGTACACGCGCTGGTCGGCGAAGGCCGGGAGGTGGTCGGCGACCGGGTCGTCGAGCCGCAGCCGGCCCTCCTCCATCAGTATCAGGGCGGCGACGGAGGTGACCGGCTTGGTCATCGAGTAGATCCGGTACAGGGTGTCGGCCTCGACGGGCAGTCCGGCGGCGACGTCACGGTGGCCGTGCGTGGTGAGGTGCGCGACGCGGCCGCCCCGGGAGACCGCCACGAGGAAACCGGGCAGCCGTCCCTCGTCGACGTAGTGGGCGACGTGCTGGTCGAGGCGGTCCAGCGCCTTGGCGTCCAGCCCGACCTCGCTCGGGTCGACCTCTTGTCGCAGCAGTGCCATCGTTCTCCTCCGGTGCGTTCGTGCGAGGTGCGGTCCGGGTTGCCCCTCCGGTACGACCTCAGTGCTCATGGTCGCCCAGGGAACGGGCGTACGGACCGCTTTCCACGCCGTGAGCGGTGTGGGGTGTGTCGCTTCGGCCGGCCGCCGCCCCGGCAGGGGTGAGGGCGGGGGTGACGTCGGTGGCGGCGGCCCCGGGTGCGCCGGTGGGTACGGGGCGTCCCGGCAGGGCACGGCAGACCGGGAGCGCCGCGAGGGCCGCCACGCCCAGCACGGCCATCGGGGTCCAGGCCGGGCCGAGGCCCATCAGCACGGTCGCCGAGGCGACGCCCAGCACCGGCCCGACGTTCATCGCCGTCTGCTGAAGCCCGCCCGCCACCCCGGCCGCCTCGGCGGGAGCCTGCCGTACGACGACATGGGTGGCCGCCACCATCACGGTCCCGAACCCGGCGCCCACCAGCGCGAACCCGGCGGCGAAGGTCACCTCGCCCGGCGCCCGGGCCAGCACCAGCAGACCGGCGCCGAGCACGGCCGTCGCCCCGGTGACCGCGGCCCGGGCGCCCGCCCGGCGCAGCAGCAGCGCCGACACGGGCGCCGCCGCGATCAGGAACACCGCCAGCGGCAGACTGAGCAGCGCACTGTGCAGGGCGGTCAGCCCGAGACCGTCCTGGAGGACGTAGACACAGGCGAACAGCCCGCCGTTGAGGGCGGCCGAGGCGGTCACCAGCAGGGCGAGCGCGCCCCCGACCGCGGGGGAGCGGACGACGCCCGGCGGCAGCAGGGGCGCGGGCGCCCGCCGCTCGTGCCGTACGAAGACGACCGCCGCGAGGAGCGCGGCCGGCGCGGACCAGGTCGCGCCCGGGAGCGTGAGAAGGGCATGCACCAGGCAGGCCAGCGCCACGGCGAGCAGCAGGGCGCCCGGCACGTCCAGCGGGGCGCCGGCCGGCGGCCGCCTCTCCTCACGTGCGGCCAGGGCGAGCACACCGAACAGCAGCGCGGGCACCACGTTGAGCAGGAACACCGCCCGCCAGCCGAACGAGGTGGCGAGCGCCCCGCCCACCACCGGCCCGGCCGCGGCCGCCACCCCGATGGCCGCCGTCCGCACCGCGATCGGCGTACGCAGCCGGTCCGGCGGGAAGGACGCCCGCAGCATCCCCAGCGTCGCCGGTTGCAGCAGCGCCCCGAACACCCCCTGGACGACGCGCAGTCCGATCACCCATCCCACCCCCGGCGCCACCGCTATGCCCGCCGAGGCGGCACCGAAGCCGAGCATGCCGACCGCGAAGGTACGGCGGTGTCCGTACCGGTCGCCGAGCCGCCCGGCGAACACCAACAGGCCCGCCACGGCGACGAGATAGGCGGTGCTCGTCCACTGCGCCTGGGCGAGGGAGGCGTGCAGGTCGCGGCGCAGGGTCGGCTGGGCGACGGTGAGCACGGTGCCGTCCAGGGCGACGACCACGGCCCCCGCCACACTGCTCGCCAGCGTCACAGGACGGTTCACCGGCCGTCCTCCGGCCCGAGGTGCGCGTCGAGCGCGGTCCGGAGAAGAGGTGTGAAGTCGTCGGCTCCCGTGGCGAGTTGGAGACTTCCCCAGCCCCACAGCTGGGCGATGCCGTGCAGGTTCGCCCACAGCGCGCCCGCGACCGCCCGCGCGTCGGCGTCGGGACGGGCCCGGCCCACCAGGTCCACCAGGACGCCGAACAGCGGAAGGCTGGTGTCCCGCAGCCGCAAGTGGCCGCTCTCCAGCAGATCGTGATGGAACATCAGTTCGTACATCCCGGCGTTGTCCAGGGCGAACTCCAGGTAGGCCCGGCCCAGTTCGGTGAGCTGGGCGCGCGGGCCCGCGCCGCCGTCGGCGAGCGTCGCCGTCACCCGGATCCCCAGCTGTGTGAAGCCGCGGCGGGCGATGGCCGACAGCAGCTCCAGATGGGTGGGGAAGTGGCGGCGCGGCGCGCCGTGGGACACGCCGGCCCGGCGGGCGATCTCCCGCAGGGTCAGCGCACCGGCCCCCTCCAGGGCGACCAGATCCACGCCGACGTCGACGAGACGGGTCCGCAGATCGGGGTCCGGTTTCTCGGATTCGCTCATAGACACTGTCTACCACCGGTCGGTAGACAGTGTCTACGCCCGCTCCGTCAGCTCACTGGAGTGCGATGAGGGCATGCGGGCGAGGGAATGCGCCTCGGTGGTGCGCTGGTTGTGCGAGGTATGACTCGGGACACGACGCGCCACGCCCTGCTCGCCCTGCTCTCCGAGGGCCGCAGCGGAGTACTGGTCACCCTCAAACGCGACGGCCGACCCCAGCTGTCGAACGTCAGCCACCACTACGACCCGGACGAGGGCGTGATCCGGATCTCCGTCACCGACGACCGCGCCAAGACCCGCAACCTGCGCCGCGACCCCCGGGCCTCCTACCACGTCACCACCGCCGACCGCCGCGCCTACACCGTCGTCGAGGCCGTCGCCGACCTCACCCCGGTCGCCGCCGACCCCTACGACGACACCGTCGAGGAACTCGTCCGCCTCTACCGCGACGTCCTCGGCGAACACCCCGACTGGGACGACTTCCGCACCGCCATGGTCCGCGACCACCGCCTGGTCGCCCGGCTCAGGGTGGAGCGGGCGTACGGGATTCCCCGGCAGCCCGACGCCCTGTGACGACACGTGACGCCCTGTGACGACACGTGACGGTGCAGGACGGCGCAGGACGGCGCACGCCCGAGCCCCCGGAGCCATGGCGGCATCCGGGGGCTCGAGACTCCGGGGGAGCGGGCGGTGGGGTCAGGCGGTCACCGTCTCCGGCTGGGAGACCTCGCGGGCGCCCCGCTCGCCGAGCCGCTCGGTCGGGATCTTCGCGGTCTCCCGGGCCGACAGCGCCGCGATCACGGGCGGGACGCACAGTGCCGCCGTGAACAGGGCGACCGAGGACCAGTCGTCCCCGTCCGGGCCGGCGATCTGCGCCGCGAAGGTGACCGCGAAACCGGCCACGGCGAAACCGATCTGGGTGCCGATCGCCATGCCCGACAGCCGCACCCGGGTCGAGAACATCTCGCCGTAGAAGGAGGGCCACACACCGTTCGCCGCGCTGTAGACCACACCGAAGGCGACGATGCCGAGGACCAGGATCAGCGGGTAGGAGCCGGTGGAGATCGCCCACAGGTACGAGAACATCGCCACCGCGCTGCCCACCGCGCCGACCAGGTACACGGGGCGGCGGCCGATGCGGTCGGAGAGCGTGGCCCACGCCGGGATGGCGCCCAGCGCGACCAGGTTGGCGAGCGCACCGACCCACAGCATCGAGGAACGGTCCATGCCGACCGCGTCGCTCGTCGCGTACGCCAGCGCCCACACGGTGAAGATGGTGCTGACCGAGGCGATCAGCGCGCCCCCGATCACCCGCAGCACATCCGCCCAGTGCTCCCGCAGCAGCACCACCAGCGGCAGCTTCACCACCTCACCGGTGGCCTGCTGCGCCTCGAAGGCCGGGGTCTCCTCCAGCTTCCGCCGGATCGCATAGCCGACCACGGCGACCGCGATGCTCATCCAGAACGGCACCCGCCAGCCCCACGACAGCAACTGGTCCTCGGGCAACGCCGCGACCGGGATGAAGACCAGGGTGGCCAGCAGCTGCCCGCCCTGGGTGCCGCTCAGGGTGAAGCTGGTGAAGAAGCCGCGCCGGTGCGGCGGCGCGTGTTCGAGCGTCATGGAGTTGGCACTGGCCTGCTCGCCCGCGGCGGAGATGCCCTGCAGGACGCGGCACAGGACCAGCAGGACCGGGGCGAGGGTGCCGACCTGGGCGCGGGTGGGCAGACAGCCGATCAGGAACGTCGACACGCCCATCAGGATCAGCGTGAACACCATGATCTTCTTGCGGCCCAGACGGTCCCCGAAGTGCCCGAGGAAGAGTGCACCGACCGGCCGGGCCGCGTAGGCGACACCGAAGGTGGCCAGCGACAGCAGGGTCGCGGTGGCCGGGTCCGACTCGTCGAAGAAGACCTTCGGGAAGATCAGCGCGGCCGCGCTGCCGTAGATGAAGAAGTCGTAGTACTCCAGGGCGCTCCCGATCCACGCCGCGGTCGCGGCTTTCTTCGGCTGGCCGGGGGGTGCTGCGGCGGGGACGGACACGGCGTGCTCCTTCGGGGGAACTCCAACGTACGCGGGAGTGGGACAAGGGGAAGGGCCGGCTCCCTGGGGTGCGGGGCGGCTGCGCCGGGTCGGTGGCCCGGCTAATTAACCCACTGGGTAGTTAGTAGCGGATGGCCAGTGATGTTGCGCCGTTGTTTCGCCGCTGTCAATAGGTCTCGGCGGAGGGATCTGGGGCGGCGGTATGCGATCTGCCGTATGCGGTCGGTCGACGACCGCTGTCCGCCGAACGCATACGGTCGACGGCCGCCCGCCGACCGTCAGCCGTCGACGGTCCACAGTCGACCGCAGACCGCAGACCGCAGACCGCAGACCGCAGACCGCAGACCGCAGACCGCAGACCGCAGACCGCAGGCTGTCGACGGTTGCCGGTTGCCGGTCGACCGCAGACTGTCGCCGGTCGACCGCCGCCGGTCCGCAGTCGACGGCGCGCAGTCGACGGAGCGCCGAAAGCCCGCCGCCGTCAGCCCCCCGTCCGCTCCGCCGTCAGATACGCGATCACCATGTCCCCGAGCATGGTCCGGTAGTGCTCCCGCTGCGCCGGATCCACCAGATCGCGCCCGAACAGCGCGCCGAAGGTATGCCGGTTGGCCACCCGGAAGAAGCAGAACGAGCTGATCATCGCGTGCAGGTCGACGGCGTCCACCTCGGCGGTGAACAGCCCGGACTCCCGGCCGGCGGCGAGGATGCGGCGGATGACGTCGAGCGCGGGGGAGCCGATCCGGCCGAGTTTCTCGGAGGCGGCGATGTGCTCGGCCTCGTGGATGTTCTCGATGCTGACCAGCCGGATGAAGTCCGGGTGCTGCTCGTGGTGGTCGAAGGTCAGCTCGGCCAGGCGCCGGATCGCCGCCACCGGGTCCAGGTGCTCGACGTCGAGCCGTTGCTCGGCCTCGCGGATCACGCCGTACGCGCGCTCCAGGACGGCGGTGAACAGCTGTTCCTTGCCGCCGAAGTAGTAGTAGATCATCCGCTTGGTGGTGCTGGTGCGGGCGGCGATGTCGTCGACGCGGGCCCCGGCGTAGCCGACGCGGGCGAACTCCCGGGTCGCCACGTCCAGGATCTCGGCCTGGGTCCGGGCGGCGTCGCGCGTGCGCCCGTTGGATCGTGCCGGTTCGTCGACGCTGGTCATCGGGTTCCTTCGGGCGGCGTGGCTGCGGTGCAGCGATTCTAGGAGCCGATCCCGTCCCGCGAGGCGAGCGGGGCTTCCCCGGTGCCACCGTAGGGTGCTATGACTAACTTACCAGTTCGTACATTAGCCAGCCGCTCAGGAGGTCCTCCGTGACCAAGGACGTGACCAAGGACTCGTATCTCGTGGGTCTGATCGGTTCCGGTATCGGCCCGTCGCTCAGCCCGGCGCTGCACGAGCGGGAGGCGGACCGGCAGGGGCTGCGCTACCTGTACCGGCTGATCGACATCGACGTCCTCGGGGTCGCTCCCCAGGCGGTCGGCGATCTGGTGCGGGACGCCCGTGACCTGGGCTTCGACGGGCTGAACATCACCCACCCGTGCAAGCAGCTGGTCATCGAGCACCTCGACGCGCTGTCCCCGCAGGCCGAGGCGCTCGGCGCGGTCAACACGGTCGTCTTCGAGGGCGGCGGCCGGGCCGTGGGCCACAACACGGACGTCACCGGGTTCGCCGCGTCGTTCGCCCGCGGGCTGCCGGACGTCCCCCTGGAGCGGGTCGTGCAGCTGGGCGCGGGCGGTGCGGGCGCGGCCGTCGCGCATGCCACGCTCACGCTCGGCGCCGGCCGGGTCACCGTCGTGGACGCGCTGCCGGAGCGGGCCGCGCAGCTCGCCGCCGCCCTGAACCGTCACTTCGGCGAGGGCCGGGCGGCGGCGTCGGGCCCCGACCGGCTGCCCGGGCTGCTCGCGCACGCCGACGGTGTCGTCCACGCCACGCCCACCGGCATGGCCGCCCACCCCGGCCTGCCCTTCCCGGCCGCCCTGCTGCGGCCGGGACTGTGGGTCGCCGAGGTCGTCTACCGCCCCCTGGAGACCGAACTGCTGCGCACCGCCCGTGCCCTCGGCTGTGCCACCCTTGACGGCGGCGGCATGGCCGTCTTCCAGGCGGCGGACGCGTTCCGCCTGTTCACCGGGCGGGAACCCGACAGCGCCCGCATGCTCGCCGACATCGCCGAACTGGCCGGCGCCGTCCCCGCCCCCAAGTAGCCGCGGCCTGCCCGTCTCCCGTCCGTCTCCCGTCCGTCTACGGTCCGTCTCCCGTCCGTCTCCCGGCAGTCCCGCCGGCGGCGCCACTCCGAAGCGACCAGAACCACGAGGTGCCCAGGTGCGTACGTCCATCGCCACCGTCTCCCTGAGCGGATCCCTCACCGAGAAGCTGACGGCCGCCGCCCGCGCCGGCTTCGACGGCGTCGAGATCTTCGAGAACGACCTGCTCGCGAGCCCCCTCGCCCCCGAGGACATCCGCGCCCGCTGCGCGGACCTCGGGCTGACCGTCGACCTCTACCAGCCGATGCGCGACGTCGAGGCCGTCCCCGAGGCCGAGTTCGCCCGCAATCTGCGCCGCGCCCGGCACAAGTTCGAGCTGATGGGCCGGCTCGGCGCGGACACCGTCCTGGTCTGCTCCAGCGTCCACCCGCTCGCCGAGGACGACGACGCCCTCGCCGCCGAGCAGCTCGCCCGGCTCGCCGACCTCGCCCAGGACTTCGGCGTCCGGGTCGCCTACGAGGCGCTCGCCTGGGGACGGCACGTCAGCACGTACGACCACGCCTGGCGCATCGTCGACACCGCCGACCACCCCGCGCTCGGTACCTGTCTGGACAGCTTCCACATCCTGTCCCGGGGCTCTGAACCCCAGGACCTCAAAGGCATCGCGGACATCCCCGGCGAGAAGATCTTCTTCCTCCAGCTGGCCGACGCCCCGCTGCTCGGCATGGACGTCCTGCAGTGGAGCCGCCACCACCGCTGCTTCCCGGGGCAGGGTGGATTCGATGTGGTGGATCTCGTACGCCGTGTACTGCATACGGGATACGACGGCCCGCTCTCCCTCGAGGTCTTCAACGACGTCCTCCGCCAGGCCGAGGCCGGTCCCACCGCCGTCGACGCCCGCCGCTCCCTGCTGCTGCTCCAGGAGGAACTCGGCATCGTCGCCCTCCCCGCCCCGGCCACCCCCACCGGGATCGCCTTCACCGAGGTGGTCACCCCCGACGCGGAACCCGTCGGCGCGCTCCTCGGCTCCCTCGGCTTCGCCCGCACCGCACGCCACCGGCACAAGCCCGTCGAACTGTGGGAGCAGGGCGAGGCCCGGGTCCTCGTCAACACCGGACCGGCCGCCCTCCCCCACTCCCGGCTCCGCTCGCGCGCCGGGACCCCCCTCGACGGCACCACCCTCGCCGCGATCGGCCTGGAGTCCCCGGACCCGGCCGCAGCCGCCCGCCGCGCCGAGGCCCTCCTCGCCCCCGTCCTGCCCCGCCGCCGCGCCGCCGAGGACGCCCCGCTCGACGCGGTCGCCGCCCCCGACGGCACCGAACTCTTCCTCTGCGCCACCAGCCGCCCCGGACTGCCCGACTGGCGCGCCGACTTCGAGGACGACCCGCACACCCCGGCACCCCCCGGCGAGCTGCGCGTCGACCATGTGGCGCTCACCCAGCCCTGGCACCAGTTCGACGAGGCCGTCCTCTTCCACCGCGGCGTCCTCGGCCTCGACCCGCAGGAGAGCGTCGACGTCGCCGACCCCTACGGGCTGCTCCGCAGCCGGGCCGTGACCAGTGGCGACGGCGCCGTCCGCGTCCCGCTCACCGTCGGCGCCGCCCCCGGCGACGACACCGCGCACGCCCGGCACATCGCGCTGGCCACCGACGACGTGGTCGCCGCCGCCCGCCGCTTCACTGCGGCCGGCGGGCGTCTGCTGCCGATCCCCGCGAACTACTACGACGACCTCGCCGCCCGTTTCGAGTTCGCCGACGGGGAGCTGGAGACCTACCGGGAGCTCGGCATCCTCTACGACCGGGACACGCACGGTGTCTTCCGGCACTGCTACACCCGCACCGTGGGCCGCGTGTTCTTCGAACTCGTCCAGCGCGACGGCGGCTACCGGGGGTACGGCGCCGCCAACGCGCCGGTGCGGCTCGCCGCGCAGCACACCGCCCGCTGACTCACTGGCGGCTGACCGTCCGGGTCACGCCCGCGACGACCGTCGTGGCCAGGATCCAGCCGGTGACGACGAGGACGTACGACAGCGTCTGGTACCAGCCGCGCGGGGCGAACGCGCCCTCCTGACCGAACGAGATCACCGGCAGCAGCAGGTCCAGGGTGTAGAAGACGGGGTTGAACTCGGGTGCCTCGTCCGCCTTGAGCGGCGGCGGACGGTGCCCGGCGTAGGCGATCGAGCCGACGGCGAGCAGCGACAGCAGCCAGACGGCGGCGCGCAGCGGACGGAAGCCGTAGCCGACGGCCGCGTCCTGGAGGTGGCCCCACAGCCGCCCGTGCCAGGGGAGCGTGGACCGGCGGCGGCGCTGCTTGGCGAGCTGGACGACCCGAGCGGACTGGTCGTCGCCGGTCCTGCGGTATGCAGCCGTCAGCTGTTCGTATGCGTGCGGGTCGAAGCCCTGGCCGTCCCGCTCCAGCATGGGCAGCCGGTCCTCGGCGGGCACGTGCGGGGTGAGGAAGGTGTAGGTGAGGTCGAGCAGGCGCACCTGGTCCGGGAGCATCTCCGGCTCCAGGCTGAGCTGGTTGATCTCGGCCCGCCGCAGGTTCAGCATGCCCTCCACGCGGGGGCCCCGGCGCAGCCAGAGCTCGCCGATCACACAGCTGCTGGCCCGCAGGGCGGTGCCACCGGGGTTGGACAGCCGGGCGTGCAGCAGGTCCACCCGGCCGGGTATCCGGGCCCCGCGCAGGTCGATCCGGCCCCGCGTGCTCAGCCGCCGGCCGAGCAGATTGGCGCCCACCTCCAGCGCGTCGGCCTCCAGGACATTGGCGTCCGGGTTGCTGAGCTCGGCGTCCTCCAGGTCCAGCGATCCGGCGACGGTGGCCCCGTCGAGCCGGATCAGGCCCCGGGCGCGCAGACCGCGGGCGCACAGGTCGTCGTCGACGACGACCTGGTGGAGGTGGAGGGCGGGCCGGTCCGTGTCGGCGTCGGTGGCCTCGGCCTCCTCCAGGAACAGCGCGCCGGCGATCTGCGCCCCGTCCAGGCGCACCGGCCCGGCGAACCGGCAGCGGGTCAGCCTGAGGCTGCCGTCGATCCGGGCGCGGGTCACCGAGAGCGCGGGCATGTCGGAGTCGCGCATGCTGACGTAGCGCAGACGGGCGCCGATGAGGTCGGGCGCCTCGTCGAAGCGGCAGTGGGTGAGATGGACGACGCTGTCGACGGTCGCGTACCGCAGCTCCAGGGCGCCGGTGATGCGGGCGCCGCGTATCTTGAGGGCCGCCGTCTCCCCTTGTTCCTGCGGGCCGTTGAGGAGCAGGGCCCGCAACACCGTTGCGCGTACGGTCCGTTCGGGACCCCAGTCGTCGGATCCGTCGCGGAAGTCCACCTCCGTGCCTTTGGCGAAGGCCCGCCAGACACGTCGTTCGGCCGGTGTCAGATCGTCGATCTCCATCAGCCGCGACTCTGGCGGGCCCCTCGGGCGGTGTCAACCGTCTATGGCCGTACGTTCCATTCGGCGATCACGGGCCACCCGTGCTCCGTGGACAGCCTGCTGTACGTTCCCGTCGCCAGCTGGAACAACCGGCCCTGCCCGGGCGGGAGTCCGAGCCGACGAGCCGTCAGCACCCGCAGGAAATGCCCGTGGGCGACGAGCACGGCGTCTCCGCCGCAGTCGGCGAGCGCCGCGTCGACCCGGGACAGCACCCGGTCGGCCCGCCGCCCGATCTCCTCGGGCGACTCACCGGGGTGACCGTCGGCGCCGGGCGGCACCCCGTCGGTCCACAGGTCCCAGGTGGGCCGGTCGCGGTGGATCTCGACGGTGGTGATGCCCTCGTACCCGCCGTAGTCCCACTCGTGCAGGTCGGGCGAGGTGACCGCCCCGCCGATGCCGGCGAGTTCGGCGGTGCGCACCGCGCGGCCGAGCGGGCTGGTCAGCGCGAGGCAGAAGGTCCGGCGGGAGAAGAACGGAGCGAGTGACTTCGCCTGAAGTTCACCGTTGTCGGTGAGCGGCAGGTCGGTGAAGCTGGTGTGCTGTCCCGACCGGCTCCACTCCGTCTCGCCGTGGCGGACCAGCAGCAGATCCCCCACGGCCGGCTACTCCTTCGCCGACTCGACGGCGTGGCCGCCGAACTGGTTGCGCAGCGCCGCGATCATCTTCATCTGCGGGGAGTCGTCCTGACGGGACGTGAACCGCGCGAAGAGGGAGGCGGTGATGGCGGGCAGCGGCACGGCGTGGTCGATGGCGGCCTCGACGGTCCACCGTCCCTCGCCGGAGTCCTGGGCCCAGCCGCGCAGCTTGTCGAGGTGCTCGTCCTCGTCGAGGGCGTTGACCGCGAGGTCGAGCAGCCAGGACCGGATGACGGTGCCCTCCTGCCAGGAGCGGAAGACCTCGCGCACGTCCGTGACGGAGTCGACCTTCTCCAGCAGCTCCCAGCCCTCGGCGTAGGCCTGCATCATGGCGTACTCGATGCCGTTGTGGACCATCTTCGAGAAGTGCCCGGCGCCGACCTTGCCCGCGTGCACATAGCCGTACGGGCCCTCCGGCTTGAGCGCGTCGAAGACCGGCTGGAGCCGGTCGACGTGCTCCTTGTCGCCGCCGACCATGAGGGCGTAGCCGTTCTGCAGGCCCCAGACGCCGCCGGAGACACCGGCGTCGACGAACCCGATTCCCCTGGCGCCGAGTTCGGCCGCGTGCTTCTCGTCGTCCGTCCAGCGGGAGTTGCCGCCGTCCACCACGACGTCGCCCGCCTGGAGCAGGTCGCCGAGCTCGTCGACGACGGACTGGGTGGGGGCGCCGGCCGGGACCATCACCCATACGGTGCGCGGCGCTTCGAGCCGCTGGACGAGTTCCGCGAGGTCCTTGACGTCGGAGAGTTCGGGGTTGCGGTCGTAGCCGACGACGGTGTGGCCCGCGCGGCGGATCCGCTCGCGCATGTTGCCGCCCATCTTGCCGAGACCGATGAGACCGAGCTGCATATCAGTTCACTACTTCCTGAGTTCGCGGTACGCGGCCACGAGGGCGGCGGTGGAGGGGTCGAGGCCGGGGACGTCCGCGCCTTCGGTGAGGGCGGGTTCGACGCGCTGGGCGAGGACCTTGCCGAGCTCCACGCCCCACTGGTCGAAGGAGTCGATGTTCCACACGGCGCCCTGCACGAACACCTTGTGCTCGTACAGTGCGACGAGCTGGCCGAGGACCGACGGGGTCAGCTCGGCGGCGAGGATCGTGGTGGTGGGGTGGTCGCCCCGGAAGGTGCGGTGCGCGACCTGCTCCTCGGGCACCCCCTCGGCCCGCACCTCGTCGGCGGTCTTGCCGAAGGCCAGCGCCTGGGTCTGGGCGAAGAAGTTGGCCATCAGCAGGTCGTGCTGGGCCTTGAGTCCGTCGCTCAGTTCGTCGACCGGGCGGGCGAAGCCGATGAAGTCCGCGGGGATCAGCTTGGTGCCCTGGTGGATCAACTGGTAGTAGGCGTGCTGCCCGTTGGTGCCGGGCGTGCCCCACACCACCGGCCCGGTCTGCCAGTCGACCGGCCGGCCCTCGCGGTCCACCGACTTGCCGTTGGACTCCATGTCGAGCTGCTGGAGGTAGGCGGTGAACTTGGACAGGTAGTGGCTGTAGGGCAGCACGGCGTGGGACTGGGCGTCGTGGAAGTTGCCGTACCAGATGCCCAGCAGGCCGAGGACCAGCGGGGCGTTGGCCTCGGCGGGGGCGGTGCGGAAGTGTTCGTCGACGAGGTGGAAGCCGTCGAGCATCTCGCGGAAGCGGTCCGGGCCGATGGCGATCATCAGGGAGAGGCCGATGGCGGAGTCGTAGGAGTAGCGGCCGCCGACCCAGTCCCAGAACTCGAACATGTTGGCCGTGTCGATACCGAAGTCCGCG
>NZ_KQ948763.1:809083-1014016 GCF_001514205.1 Streptomyces griseoruber
CACCTGGGGCACGACGTTCTCGCCGTCGACCTCCACGACCGCGTCGGCGGGCGCGCGCAGGGCGGTGTGCAGGACCGCGCGGCCCTCGGTGGTGTTGATCTTCTCGCCGCGGAACATGGCGTCCCGCAGCCCGAACACACCGGTGGCGGCGGCCAGTTCGGTGAGCAGGGCCAGCGTCTCGTCGGTGACCAGGTTCTTCGAGTAGTCGATGCGCAGGTCGCCGACGCGCACCACGTACCGCTCCGCGCGCCCGGGGTCCGCCGCGAACAGCTCACGCAGACCCGGGGTTCCGTGCGCACGGTGGTCCGCCAGGGCGGCCCACTCGGGCCGCTCCGACAGCTGGGGTGAGTCAGACATGAGAGGGGTTCTCCTTGGTGCCCTCGCCCCTGAGGGCGATGGCGTACATCTCGTCCGCGTCGAGGCGCCTGAGCTCCTCGGCGATCAGTTCGGAGGTGGTGCGGACCTTCAGCGCGAGGGTGCGCGAGGGCTGGCCCGGCAGGGTCAGCGTGGCGAGGGGGCCCTCGGGGCGGTCGATGACGATCTCGCCGCCCGCGGTGCCCAGCCGCACGGCCGTGACGACCGGTCCGGCGGTGACGACACGGTCGATCCGGACCCCGAGCCGCGCCTCCAGCCAGCGCGCCAGCAGCTCGGCGGCCGGGTTCTCCGCCTCGGCCTCCACCGCCCCCGACACGATCGGCACCCGGGCCTGGTCCAGGGCCGCCGCCAGCATCGAACGCCACGGCGTCAGCCGGGTCCACGCGAGGTCGGTGTCACCGGGCGCGTAGGAACGCATCCGGGTCTCCATCGTCTGCAGCGGGTTCTCGACGGCATACAGATCGGTGATCCGGCGCTGCGCGAGCGCGCCCAGCGGGTCCTTCGACGGGTACTCGGGGGCGTCCACCGGCCACCACACGACGACCGGCGCGTCCGGCAGCAGCAGCGGCAGGACCACCGAGTCGGCGTGGTCGGACACCTCGCCGTAGGTCCTCAGGATCACCGTCTCGCCGGTGCCGGCCTCGGAGCCGACGCGCACCTCCGCGTCCAGCCGCGACTGCGTGCGCTCCCGCGGGGTGCGGGCGTGCCGCTTGATGACGACGAGGGTGCGCGAGGGGTGCTCGTGCGAGGCCTCCTCGGCCGCCTTGATCGAGTCGTAGGCGTTCTCCTCGTCCGTGACGATCACCATCGTCAGGACCATGCCCACGGCGGGTGTGCCGATGGCGCGGCGACCCTGCACCAACGCCTTGTTGATCTTGCTTGCCGTGGTGTCCGTCAGGTCGATCTTCATGGCCTGCGCCAGCTCCGTCCGTCTCGTGCGAGCATCTCGTCGGCTTCCTCCGGGCCCCAGCTGCCCGAGGGGTACTGCGCGGGCCGTCCGTGGGCCGCCCAGTACTCCTCGATCGGGTCGAGGATCTTCCAGGACTCTTCCACTTCCTGGTGGCGCGGGAAAAGGTTGGCATCGCCGAGCAGTACGTCCAGGATGAGGCGCTCGTACGCCTCGGGGCTCGACTCCGTGAAGGACTCGCCGTAGGCGAAGTCCATCGTCACGTCCCGGATCTCCATCGAGGTGCCCGGCACCTTCGAGCCGAAGCGGACGGTGATGCCCTCGTCGGGCTGGACGCGGATGACGATCGCGTTCTTGCCGAGCTCCTCCGTCGCCGAGGAGTCGAAGGGGGAGTGGGGCGCCGACTGGAAGACGACCGCGATCTCGGTGACCCGGCGGCCGAGCCGCTTGCCGGTGCGCAGATAGAACGGGACGCCGGCCCAGCGCCGGTTGTCGACGTTCAGCTTCACGGCGGCGTACGTGTCCGTCGTCGAGGCCGGGTCGATGCCCTCCTCCTCCAGATAGCCGCGCACCTTCTCGCCGCCCTGCCAGGCGCCCGCGTACTGCGCCCGCACGGTGTGCCCGCCGAGGTCCTCCGGCAGCTTCACCGCCCTGAGCACCTTGAGCTTCTCGGTGAGCAGCGAGGACGCGTCGAAGGAGGCGGGCTCCTCCATGGCGGTCAGCGCCATCAGCTGGAGCAGGTGGTTCTGGATGACGTCACGGGCCGAGCCGATGCCGTCGTAGTAGCCGGCGCGGCCGCCGATACCGATGTCCTCGGCCATGGTGATCTGCACATGGTCGACGAACGACCGGTTCCAGATCGGCTCGAACATGGTGTTGGCGAACCGCAGTGCCAGGATGTTCTGGACGGTCTCCTTGCCCAGGTAGTGGTCGATGCGGAACACCTGGTCCGGTTCGAACACGTCGTGCACGACCGCGTTCAGCTCACGGGCGCTCGCCAGATTGTGTCCGAACGGCTTTTCGATGACCGCCCGTCGCCAGGAGCCCTCCGGGGCCTTCGCCAGCCCGTGCCTCTTCAGCTGCTCGACGACCTTCGGGAAGAACTTCGGCGGTACGGAGAGATAGAAGGCGAAGTTGCCGCCCGTGCCGCGCGAGGTGTCCAGCTCCTCGACGGCCGCCTTGAGCTGCTTGAACGCCGTGTCGTCGTCGAAGTCGCCCGGCACGAACCGCATGCCCTCGGCGAGCTGCTGCCAGACCTCCTCGCGGAACGGGGTCCGCGCGTGCTCGCGCACGGCGTCGTGCACGACCTGCGCGAAGTCCTGGTCCTCCCAGTCCCGGCGGGCGAACCCGACGAGCGAGAAGCCCGGCGGCAGCAGCCCGCGGTTGGCGAGGTCGTACACGGCCGGCATCAGCTTCTTGCGGGACAGGTCGCCCGTCACCCCGAAGATCACCAGGCCCGACGGGCCCGCGATACGGGGCAGGCGCCGGTCACGGGGGTCCCGCAGGGGGTTGTCCCACACAGGGATGGTGCTCATTCCGCGTCAGCTCCCTTGCTCTGCAGCGACTTCGTGACCGTGTTCAGCAAGTCCTCCCACGCCGCCTCGAACTTGGCGACACCCTCGTCCTCCAAACGGGTGACGACCTCGTCGTAGGAGACACCGAGTGCCGCCACGGCGGCCAGGTCGGCGCGGGCCTGGCCGTAGCCGCCGGTGACCGTGTCGCCGATGACGGCGCCGTGGTCGGCGACGGCGTCCAGCGTGGCCTCCGGCATGGTGTTGACGGTGCCCGGCGCGACCAGATCGTCCACATACAGCGTGTCCTTGTATGCAGGATCCTTCACACCGGTGGATGCCCACAGCGGACGCTGCCGGTTCGCCCCCGCCCCGGCCAGAGCGGCCCAGCGCTCACCGGCGAAGACGCCCTCGTACGCCTCGTAGGCCAGCCGTGCGTTCGCCAGCGCCGCCCGCCCCTTCAGCGCGAGCGACTGGTCCGTGCCGAGGACGGTCAGCCGCTTGTCGATCTCGGAGTCGACGCGGGAGACGAAGAAGGAGGCCACCGAGTGGACGGTGGAGAGGTCCACGCCGTTGGAAAGCGCTTGCTCCAGGCCCGCCAGGTAGGCCTCCATGACCTCGCGGTAGCGCTCCAGCGAGAAGATCAGCGTGACGTTGACGCTGATACCGAGGCCGATGACCTCGGTGATAGCCGGGAGACCGGCCTTCGTCGCCGGGATCTTGATCATCACGTTGGGTCGGTCGACGAGCCAGGCAAGCTGCTTGGCCTCCGCTACGGTGGCCGCGGTGTCGTGGGCGAGGCGGGGATCGACCTCGATCGACACACGACCGTCGACACCATCCGATGTTGTGTATACAGAATGCAGGATATCGGCTGCCGCACGCACATCGGCCGTCGTCATCATTCGCACGGCCTCATCGACCGTCACACCCCGCACGGCCAGATCGGCGAGCTGCTCCTCGTAGCCCTCGCCGGAGCCGATGGCGGCCTGGAAGATGGACGGGTTGGTGGTGACGCCGACGACGTGCCGCGTGGCGACGAGGTCGGCGAGGTTGCCGGACTGGATCCGCTTGCGCGACAGGTCGTCCAGCCAGATGGAGACGCCCTCGTCGGACAGGCGCTTCAGGGCTTCCGCGGTGGGCGCGGTCGCTTCGGTCACTGTGATCATCTTCTTTCTGGCGTTCGGATCAACCACGCGCGGCAGCAAGGGATTCCCGGGCTGCGGCGGCGACGTTCTCAGGGGTGAAGCCGTACTCGGCGAACAGGGTGTCCGCGTCGGCGGAGGCGCCGAAGTGCTCGAGGGAGACGATGCGGCCGGCGTCCCCGACGTACCGGTACCAGGTGAGACCGATGCCCGCCTCGACCGCGACCCGGGCCTTCACGGCCGGCGGCAGCACGCTCTCGCGGTACTCCCGCGGCTGCTCCTCGAACCACTCCACGGACGGCATCGACACCACCCGCGTCCCGATCCCCTCGGACTCCAGCCGCTCCCGCGCGGCGACGGCGAGCCGCACCTCCGAGCCGGTGGCGACGAGGATGACCTCAGGGCTCTCCGTCGACGACTCGCGCAGGACGTAACCACCCTTCGCGGCATCGGGGTTGAGGGCGTACGCCGGCACGCCCTGCCGGGTCAGGGCCAGTCCGTGCGGGGCGGGGCGGGTGGCGTGCCGCCGGAGGATCTCGGCCCAGGCGACGGCGGTCTCGTTGGCGTCGGCCGGCCGGACCACGTTCAGCCCGGGGATGGCGCGCAGCGACGCCAGGTGCTCGACCGGCTGGTGGGTCGGGCCGTCCTCGCCGAGACCGATGGAGTCGTGCGTCCACACGTAGGTCACCGGCAGCTGCATCAGCGCCGACATCCGCACGGCGTTGCGCATGTAGTCGGAGAACACCAGGAACGTGCCGCCGTAGACACGGGTGTTGCCGTGCAGCGCGATGCCGTTCATCTCCGCCGCCATCGAGAACTCGCGGATGCCGAAGTGGATCGTACGGCCGTAGGGGTCGGCCCCGGGCAGCGGATTGCCCTCGGGGAGGAAGGAGGAACTCCCGTCGATCGTGGTGTTGTTGGAGCCCGCCAGGTCGGCGGAGCCGCCCCAGAGTTCGGGCAGGACCGCGCCCAGCGACCGGAGCACCTTGCCGGAGGCGGCACGGGTGGCGACGGACGTGCCCGGCTCGAACACCGGCAGTGCGTCCTCCCATCCTTCGGGGAGCTGTCCCGCCACGACCCGGTCGAACAGGGCGGCCCTCTCCGGGGTGCCGGCGCGCCACTCGGCGACCCGCTTGTCCCAGGCGGCGTGGGCCTCGGCGCCCCGGTCGAGCGCGCCGCGGGTGTGGGCGAGGACGTCCTCGTCGACCTGGAAGGACCGCTCGGGGTCGAAGCCGAGGACGCGCTTGGTGGCGGCGACCTCCTCCGCGCCGAGCGCCGAGCCGTGGGAGGCCTCGGTGTTCTGGGCATGGGGAGCGGGCCAGGCGATGATCGTGCGCAGTGCGACGATCGAGGGACGCGCGGTCTCGGCCCGCGCCGCCTCCAGGGCTGCATACAGGGCGTATACGTCGGTGTCGCCGTTGTCCGCGGGCTCCACGCGCCGCACCTGCCAGCCGTAGGCCTCGTACCGCTTCAGCACGTCCTCCGAGAACGCCGTCGCGGTGTCGCCCTCGATGGAGATGTGGTTGTCGTCGTAGAGGAGGACCAGATTGCCGAGCTTCTGGTGCCCGGCGAGGGAGGAGGCCTCGGCGGAGACCCCCTCCTCCAGGTCGCCGTCGGAGACGATCGCCCAGACGGTGTGGTCGAACGGGGACTCGCCGGCCGGCGCCTCGGGGTCGAACAGGCCGCGCTCGTAGCGGGCCGCCATCGCCATGCCGACGGCGTTGGCGACCCCCTGGCCGAGCGGGCCCGTGGTCGTCTCGACGCCCGCCGTGTGCCCGTACTCGGGGTGGCCCGGCGTCTTCGAACCATGGGTCCGGAAGCTCTTCAGGTCCCCCAGGTCCAGCTCGTAGCCGGAGAGGAACAGCTGGGTGTAGAGCGTCAGCGAGGTGTGGCCGGGGGAGAGGACGAAGCGGTCACGGCCCGTCCACTCCGGGTCCGCCGGATCGTGACGCATCACCTTCTGAAAGATCGTGTACGCGGCGGGCGCCAGGCTCATCGCGGTGCCCGGGTGGCCGTTGCCCACCCGCTGTACGGCATCCGCCGCCAAAAGGCGGGCGGTGTCGACGGCACGCCGGTCGAGTTCGGTCCACTCGAAACTGTTCGGAGTCTGCGTGCTCATCTTCAAGAAATCCTCGATGGGAGAGGGAGAAGCGTCCTAGCGCGTTCAAACTTAAAAGTCTGACTTTTACGGGGGAAGGTCTTCCTGTGTCAGCCTGTGGTGAAAGTGGGACACCGGCAGCAGCGGCAGGACGGCACGAGAACGACATGGCGGACATACGGCCCCAAGGCGGAACCGCCGGCGACGGCATCAGAACCCTCCCCTTCCCCGCCGAGCTGAGCGTCGGCGGTGTCGGTATGCAGGTCGGCCCCATGGGCGCGGGCCGCACCTGGCACGCCGACGACACACCGCTGGACCGCGTCCACCGCATCGACTTCCACGTGGTGATGCTGTTCGACGACGGCCCCGTACGCCACATGATCGACTTCGCGGAGTACGAGGCGACCACCGGCGAACTGCTCTGGATCCGCCCGGGCCAGGTCCACCGCTTCTCGAAGTCGAACGAGTACCGCGGAACCGTCCTGACCATGCAGCCCGGCTTCCTCCCCCGCACCACCGTCGAGGCCACCGGCCTCTACCGCTACGACCTGCCGCCCCTGCTCCGCCCGGACGCCCCGCAACTCGCCTCCCTGCGCGCCGCACTCAGCCACCTCCAACGGGAGTACGAGGACAGCGCACCCCTGCCTCCAGCCCTGCACACGGCCGTGCTCCGGCACTCACTCACCGCCTTCCTGCTGCGCCTCGCCCACCTCGCGACCAGCTCCGCGGAAGCCGGACGGCGCACCGAGTCGACGTTCACCCTCTTCCGGGACGCCGTGGAACGGGACTTCGCCACCCAGCACAGCGTCAGCGCCTACGCCGACGCCCTCGGCTACTCCCGCCGTACCCTCGTCCGCGCGGTCCGTGCCGCCACCGGCGAGACGCCCAAGGGCTTCATCGACAAACGGGTCGTCCTGGAAGCGAAACGGCTGCTGGCCCACACGGATCTGCCGATCGGGCGGGTCGGAGCGGCGGTGGGATTCCCCGATCCGGCGAACTTCTCCAAGTTCTTCCACCTGCATACAGGGATGTCGCCGGTGGGGTTTCGGGCGGAGCTGCGGTGAGGGGTGGGCGGGGCGGCCGGCGGTGGCGGCGGCGGTGGTGGATGGTGGATGGGTGTCGGTCTGCGGTCTGCGGTGGGCAGTCGACGGTCGGCGGTCGACAAGCGGCGGTCGACAGTCGGCGGGCGAACATGGACGGTCGCCGGTCGCCGGTCGCCGGTCGCCGGTCGCCGGTCGCCGGTCGCCGGTCGCCGGTCGCCGGTCGCCGGTCGCCGGTCGCCGGTCGCCGGTCGCCGGTCGGCGGTCGCCGGTTGCCGGTCGGCGGTCGCCGGGCGACAGTCGGCGGGCGATTGTAGACAGCCTTCGGCCGACCGGCGGGGTTGATCCCGGTGACGGTATGCGGTGAGACTCCCCTCTCATGACTGACTGGTTCCTTCAGCAAGGGCACGGCGTCCGGTTCGAGTGGGGTCCCGTCGGTGCGCGGGAGCTGGCCGGGGACGTCGCCTGTCTCGTGGTGGTCGACGTCCTCTCCTTCACCACCTCGGTCACCGTCGCCGTCGAGCGCGGAACCCACGTCTACCCGTACGCCTGGCGGGACGCGACCGCACGCGCCTTCGCCGACGCACGGGAAGCCGAACTCGCCGTTGGCCGAAGGGAGATGACCCCGGAGGCACCCTGGTCGCTCTCGCCCGCCGCTCTCCGTCGGGCGCCCTTCGCTTCCCGGCTGGTGCTGCCGTCGCCGAACGGTTCGGCGATCGCCGCGGCGGCCGGCGGCACGACCGTGATCGCGGGCTGTCTGCGCAACGCGACGGCCGTGGGACGGCGGCTCGCCGCTCAGGGGTACGGGACCGAGGACCGGCCGGTCGGTGTGGTCGCCGCCGGTGAGCGCTGGCCCGACGGCAGCCTGCGGCCCGCGCTGGAGGACCTGCTGGGGGCCGGTGCGATCATCGCGGAACTGCGTGCTCAGGGAGCCGGCCCGCTGTCGCCCGAGGCGTCCGCCGCACGGGCCGCCTTCATGGGGACTCCGGACGTGGCGGACACGGTGGCCGACTGCGCCTCGGGGCGGGAGCTGACCCGGGGTGGTTTCCCGGACGACGTGGTGATCGCGACTGAGCTGGACGCGTCCACCGCCGTGCCCGTTCTCACGGACGGGACCTTCACCGCCGTACCGGAGGCGGGGCGCCGCTGATCCGGTGCTGCCCTCTGCAAGGCTTGTGCCCGGTACGGGCCGGACGGTGAAAGGGCGCGCAGTGATCGCATTGGTGACCGGGGCGAACCGTGGCATCGGGCACGAGGTGTCCCGTCAACTCCTCGGTCTGGGCTGGACGGTACTGGTCACTGCCCGGTCCGAGCGGGCCGCGCGGGAGGCCGCCGCCCGGCTCGGTGCCGGCGCGCACCCGTTGCGGCTGGACGTGAGAAGCCCGGCCGACACGGAGGCAGTGGCCCGGGTGCTGCGGGAGCGGTTCGGTGGGCTCGACGTGCTGGTGAACAACGCGGCGATCACCTACGACACCTGGCAACGGGCCGTCGGCGCCGATCTGGACGTCGTACGCGAGGCCATGGAGACCAATCTGTACGGGCCTTGGCGGCTTGTGCAGGCTGTGCTGCCGCTGTTGCGGGCGAGCCGTCGGCCACGGGTCGTGAACGTCTCCAGCGAGGGCGGATCGCTGGCCGGAATGACCGGCGGCACGCCCGCCTACTCGGTGTCCAAGGCCGGGCTGAACGCGCTCACCCGGATGCTGGCGGGCGAACTGCGTGCCGACGGTGTGCTGGTCAACTCGGTCTGTCCCGGCTGGGTCGCCACCGACATGGGCGGTCCGGGCGGGCGGCCCGTCGCTGAGGGCGCCGCCGGGATCGTATGGGCCGCGACGCTCCCCGACGACGGCCCCACCGGCGGCTTCTTCCACGACGAGCGGCCACTGCCTTGGTGACGTTCCGTCAGATACCAGTCGGTGGTGGCTGAGTTTCCTCAAGTACGGCCCTTGGCAAGCTTGATGAGCAGCACCGCCTCGAGCGGGCGGATCGTCAGGTCCGGGCCTGCGGGACGCGCTCGGTTTGATCAGCCCGGCCCAGCCCGGCCCGGCCCGGCCCGGCCCAGCCCGGCCCGGCCCGGCCCAGCCCGGCCCGGACCGCCCGGCCCGTGCTGTCCGGTCCCGCCTCGCCCCGGCCGCAGTCGGGTCCGTGCCGGTGCTCCTCCTGTGCCGGAGCGGCGAAGGGGTCTTTCCCGCAGAGCAGTTGGACGGCAGCCGTGTTGCCGGCCGTGCGCCGCAGGGTGAGGAGGCGTTGGTCCGGCCCGCGGATGCTCGCCGAGGTCGCCGGGCTCTTGCGGGACGGGTCGGGGAAAGGGGCGGCGGGGCAGACCTCTTGCCCCGCCTGACGGGCGAATCGTGCGGTGCCGGGCCCCCGTTCGTGCGGGTGGGGGCCCGGCACCGGTGTGGGTCTGTGTCAGTGACCGAACGTGTACCAGTTGACGTTGACGAAGTCCGCCGACTGCCCGCTGGTGAAGGTGAGATACACGTCGTGCGTGCCGGTGACGGAGCTGATGTTGGCCGGAACCGTCTTCCAGGTCTGCCAGCCGCCGGTGTTGGCCACCGCGAAGCTGCCGATCGGGGTGCTGGTGGGGCTGTCCAGACGTACTTCGACCAGACCGCTGATGCCGGAGGCCGCGCCGCTCGCCACCCGCGCGCTGAACTGGGTCGCCGCCGTGGAGCCGAAGGTGACGCCCTTGTACAGCGCCCAGTCGCCGTTGGCGAGGTAGCCGATGTTCTGGCCGCCGCCGGTGTCGGTGGTGGTCTCGGTCGAGACGCCGGACTGGCTGTCGTAGGACTCGGCCTGGATCGTGGAGTAGGCGTCGCGGCTGCCGGACGTGGGCGAGGTGGTACCGCTCCCACTGCCCGCGGCCTGGAGCACCTGCACGTAGTCGACGACCATCGGGTGGCCCGACTCGGTGGCGCTGTCCAGGCCGCCGCCGAGGGCGTCGGGGAAGGCGCCGCCCATCGCCACGTTCAGGATGACGAAGAACCCGTGGTTGGTGGCGTTGGCCCAGGTGGTCGCGTCGACCTGACTTGCCGTCACCGTGTGGTAGTTGACGCCGTCGACGTAGAAGCGGATCGCCTCGGGGGAGACCGAGCGGTCCCATTCCATCGTGTAGGTGTGGAAGCCCGACTGGCAGGTGGTGCCGGGACAGGCCGTGGAGTTGCCGATGCCGGTGGTCTCGTTGCACGGGCCGCCCGGGTTGGTGCCGCAATGCATCGTCGCCCAGACCTTGTTGAGGCCCTGGACGTTCTCCATGATGTCCAGCTCGCCCACACTGGGCCAGTTCTGGTAGTTGCCACGGTAGGGGGCGCCGAGCATCCAGAACGCCGGCCAGTAGCCCTCGGCCGCGGTGCCGGTGACGTTCGGCATCTGCAGCCGGGCCTCCACGCGGAGTTTGCCGCCGGACGGGGGCTGGAAGTCGGTGCGGACCGTCTCGATCCGGCCCGAGGTCCAGTTGCCCGCCGAGTCGCGCAGCGGGGTGATGCGCAGGTTGCCGCTGCCGTCGAGGGAGACGTTGCTGGTGCTGCTGGTCATCGTCTCGACCTCGCCGGTGCCCCAGTTGGCGGGGCCGCCGGGATATGAAGTTCCGGTGCTGTACTGCCAGTTGGAGGTGTTGACACCGGTTCCCGCGGTGCCGTTGAAGTCGTCGAGGAAGACCTGGGTCCAGCCCGAGGGGGGCGTGGGAGCGGAGGCGTTCGCGGGCAGGGTGACGGCCGTCGCCGCCGCGGCCGCCAGACCGAGGGTGCCGAGGACGGCGATGAGGGCGCGTCGCCGTCTGGACATGCCGGAGGGAGCACTCATGGGGGGACCTCTCGGGTACGGAGGGGTGGGGTGCGGGTGACACTGTGGGAGCACGCTTTGAGAGCGCTCTCAAAGTGCGCCCAATGTGCTCTCCGTCCCGAGAGTCGTCAAGACTTAAAGCGAGGAAAGTCCTTTCGCTGCAAGGAAGTTCAGGGCGTGAAGCACGCAAACGGGCTAAACCGCGCTGCCCGCCTTCCAGTCCGCCCACGACAGGTTCCAGCCGTTGAGGCCGTTGGACGCCTCGACGGTCTTGTCGCCCGAGTTCTTCACGATCACCACGTCGCCGAGCATGGAACTCTCGTAGAACTTGTAGCCCGCGACCGAGCTGTCGCTCGCGCCCTTGGTGTCGTGCAGACCGACGCAGCCGTGGCTGGTGTTCTGGCTGCCGAAGACGGAGGTGGAGGCCCAGTAGTTGCCGTGGACGAAGGTGCCCGAGGTGGTCAGGCGCTGGGCGTGCGGCACGTCGGAGATGTCGTACTCGTCGCCGAGGCCGACCGTCGAGGACTCCATACGGGTCTGCTTGAACCGCTCGCTGATCACCATGATCCCGGCCCAGGTGGTGTGCTCGGCGTTGCCGCCGGAGACGGGGTAGGTGGCGTAGGTCGCCCCGTCCCGCTTGACCACCATCTCCTTGGACGACAGGTCGACGGTGCTGATCTGCTCGCGGCCGATGTGGAAGGTGACGTCCTTCGACTGTATACCGTAGACACCATCCTGTCCTTCGATGTCCTTCAATCGCAGACCGAGCGTGATCTTGGTGCCGGCCGCCCAGTACGTCTCCGGCCGGAAGTCCAGCCGGGTGTCGCTGAACCAGTGGCCCACGATCTCCACGGCCGGCTCGGCGGTCACCGTGATCGCCTTCTGTACGGCGGCCCGGTCCTTCACGGCCTTCGTGAAGTTGATCGACACGGGCATGCCGACGCCGGAGGTCGAGTTCGCCTCGGGGGTGAAATAGCCGACGAAGGTCTCACCGGGCGACTTGGTCGTGAAGGTGGCCGTCTCGGCGTCGGCGCCCTCGGCCTGCGCGGTGACGGTGTACTTGGTGCCCGAGTACGGGTTCTTCGACGACGTCCACCGGGTCTTCGCGTCGTTCAGGGAGCCCTCGAGCGTGGAGCCGTCGTTGCCCGTCACCTTCACGGACGCCAGGGTGCCGTCCGTCACCGCCACCTCGACGGGACTGCCGAAGGCGGCCTTCTTGGTGCCGTTCGCGGGGGTGACCGTGATCACCGGGGTCTTGGCGGCCGCCGAGGCCTTCGCCGCGGCGGACGCCTGGGCGCCGCCCGAGCCCTCCGAGGCGTCCGCCGACCCGGAACTGCAGCCGGTCAGCGCGGCGGCCGGAGCGACCCCCAGTACGGACAGGATCCCGCGCCGGGACCACCCCTGCGTCCGTTGCTCGGACCGGTTCGATATGTGCGAGACGCCCACGGCACGCCTTCCTGAGTTGTCCGCCTTTGCACCGGCATCCTGCGCCCCGCACATGGGTTGATCCTTTGAATACCCATACCGCAGGCTGAGATTTCCGTGAGGAGAGGCTGGGCGGAGGCAGGCGGAGAGGGGGCAGAGGAAGGAAGGGCGAAGAAAGGGAAAGAAAAGGATCGGGGTCGGAGTTGATCAGGGAAAGGAACCGGCGACACCCGTGATCATCGAGGAGCCCCGATGTCCGACGCGTCCGAAGCGCCCGCAGTCCGTGAACTCCGTCTCGTGGTGACCGCCGACGACTACGAGGAGGCCCTGCGCTTCTACCGGGACGTCCTCGGCCTCCCCGAGCGGGCCGCGTTCTCCTCGCCCGACGGTCGGGTCACCCTCCTTGACGCGGGCCGCGCCACCCTGGAGCTGACCGACCCGAACCACGCCGCGTTCATCGACGACGTCGAGGTCGGCCGCCGGGTGGCCGGACCCGTCAGGGTCGCCTTCCAGGTCGACGACTCCACCGCCGCGACCGCCCGGCTCGCCGCCGCGGGCGCCGAGGTGGTCGCCGAGCCGACCCGCACCCCGTGGAACTCCCTGAACGCCCGCCTCCAGGCTCCGGGCGCGCTCCAGCTCACCCTCTTCGAGGAACTCGGGGAGCAGGAGGACTGAGGAGCTTGGGGGGCGCCAGGAAATCGGGGAGCGGGAGGAAGCGCGACGGAGCTCAGTCCCGCGCCCCCTCCGGCTGCCACCCCAGCGCCCGTGAGATTCCGCGCGCGGCGACCCGTACGGCAGGGGCGAGGACCGGCACCTGGGCGTCGGCGTGGGGGACGACCACCGACACGGCGGCGACCACCGTACCGCCCGGCCCGCGCACGGGTGCGGCCACCGACAGGGCGTCGTCGGTGACCTGACGGCTGCTCACCGCGACGCCGGTGCGCCGGACTTCGGCCAGCATGCGGCGCAACCGGGCCGGATCGGTGACGGTGTGAGCGGTGTAGGACGCCAACCGTCCGGCACAGTACGTCTCTTGGAACGTCGCGTCGCCATGGGCCAGGAGGACCAGGCCGACCCCGGTGACGTGCAGCGGCCAGCGGGCGCCCACCCGGATGTGCACTCCGACGGCCGAACGCCCGGAGATCCACTCGGTGTAGACGACCTCGGATCCGTCCCGCACCGCCAACTGCACGTTCTCGTGGGTGGCTTCGTACAGGTCCTCCAGATACGGCAACGCCACCTGCCGCAGGGCCAGTCCGCGCGGCGCGAGCGCGGCGATCTCCCACAGCCGCAGCCCCACGTGGTAGAGGCCGGACGCGTCCCGCTCCAGCGCGCCCCATTCCGTCAGCGCTCCCACCAGCCGGTGGGCGGTGGTCAGGGTCAGCCCTGCGCGCCGGCCGATGTCGCTCAGGGACAGCGCCGGATGGGCGTGGTCGAACGCGGCGAGCACGGCCAGCAGCCGGTCGGGCGCGGAACGGGAGGTCATGGCGGGCCGGGAGTGCATGGCTGTGCCGGATTACAAGCCGGGCCGGGAGTGCGGGGCGGGGCGTCCCCGTTCCCCTCCGGTCGCTCCGGTCGCTCCGGTCGCTCCGGTCGCTCTGGTCGCTCTGGTCGCTCCGGTCGCTCCGGTCGCTCCGGTCGCCCCCATGGCATCAGCTCGGCCCGTCCTCGGTGACCCGCAGCAGCAGTGTGTGCAGCGTCTCGCGTTCGGCTGGGTCGAGCGGGCCGAGGAGCTCGTTCGTCACGCGCAGTCCGGCCTCGTCGGTGCCGCGCAGGAAGGCGCGGCCGTCCCCGGTGAGGACGACGATCCGGCTGCGCCGGTCGTCGGGGGCGGGCCGGCGTTCGGCGAAGCCCAGCTTCTCCAGGTCGTCGACCAGGCCGACGATCGCGCTCGGGTCGTAGCCGAGCCGTGCGCTGAGCTCGCGCTGGAGCGCGCCCTCGGCGGTGGCCAGGAAGCGCAGCACGGCGTAGTGGCGCAGGCGCAGCCCCGACTCCTGGAGGAAGGAGTTGAAGAGCTGGCCGGAGCGCAGGCCCAGCCGGTAGAGCAGATAGCCCGTGTCCGCGTGCAGTCCCCGCATCCACGGCTCGTTCCCGTCGATCGGGGCGGCGGCGTTCACTGCGTTGTCCTGGCGGGCGATGGCGGGCTCCCTGGTCTCGGCCCCCGTACGGCCGGCGGGGGCGGTGTGTCGTACAGATTCCAGCATGACTCACCCGCAGGTGGACAACAACTATTGACGTCAACAATTATTGCTCTTAGCTTCGATCTCGCAGCCGCACCTCCCGCCGCTCCACGTGACCCCCTCGTGGTCATGGCTCTTTCTGAAGGGACTCGCTCGTGACCAGCATCGATCTCACCGGCAAGGTCGCCGTCGTCACCGGCAGCGGCCGGGGCCTCGGCCTCGCGTACGCCCAGGCCCTCGCCGCACACGGCGCCCGCGTGGTGATCAACGACGTCGACGAGGCCGTGGCCGAGGCGGCCGTGAAGTCCATCGCGGAGGCCGGCGGCACGGCCGTCGCCGAGGTGGTCCCGGTCGGCACCACCGAGGCCGCCGAGCGGCTGGTGAACCGGGCGGTCGAGGAGTTCGGACGGCTGGACATCCTGGTCACCAACGCGGGCATCCTGCGCGACAAGGTGCTGTGGAAGATGACCGACGACGACTTCGACGCGGTGATCACCACCCACCTCAAGGGCACCTTCACCTGCGCCCGTGCCGCCGCCGTGCGGATGCGCGAGCAGGGCGAGGGCGGCACCCTGATCCTGGTCGGCTCCCCGGCCGGCCAGCGCGGCAACTTCGGCCAGACGAACTACGCCGCAGCCAAGGCCGGCATCGCCGCCTTCGCCCGCACCTGGGCCATGGAGCTGGGCCGCGCGAACATCACCGTCAACGCGATCGTGCCGGTCGCCGCGACCGCGATGACCGAGACGATCCCCGCCTTCGCCCCGTACATCGAGGCCATGCGCAGCGGCGAGCCGCTGCCGGACTTCCTGCGCAAGGGCGAGGGCTTCGGCACCCCCGAGGACTGCGCGGCGCTGGTGCCGTTCCTCGCCTCCGGGGCCGCCCGGGGCGTCACCGGCCAGGCCATCGGCATCGGCGGCGACAAGGTGGCACTCTGGTCGCATCCGCAGGAGATCAAGGCGGCCTACGCCGACGGCGGCTGGACCCCCGAGAGCCTGGCCGCCGCCTTCCCTACCTCGGTCGGCGCCGAACTGCAGACCGTCGGTATCCCGGCGCCCAAGTTCCCGGAGGCCTGACCCATGACGACCCTCAATGTCGAGGAACTCGTCGCGATCGACGTCCACACCCACGCGGAGGTGTCCTCCAAGGGGCACTCCTCCCTCGACGACGACCTGCACGACGCGTCCTCCGCCTACTTCAAGGTGGAGGGCAAGCGGAAGCCCACCCTGGAGGAGACGGCCGCCTACTACCGGGAGCGGAAGATGGCCGCCGTGATCTTCACGGTGGACGCCGAGTCCGCGACCGGCACGGCCCCCGTCCCCAACGAGGAGGTCGCCGAGGCCGCCGCCGCCAACGCCGACGTCCTCATCCCCTTCGCCTCCATCGACCCCTTCCGCGGCAAGGCGGGCGTCAGGCAGGCGCGCCGGCTGGTCGAGGAGTACGGGGTGAAGGGATTCAAGTTCCACCCCAGCATCCAGGGCTTCTTCCCCAACGACCGCGCGGTGGCGTACGACCTGTACGAGGTCATCGAGGAGACCGGCACCATCGCCCTCTTCCACACCGGCCAGACGGGGATCGGCGCCGGGGTGCCGGGAGGGGGTGGCATCCGTCTCAAGTACTCCAACCCCCTCCACGTCGACGACGTGGCCGCAGACTTCCCGCACCTCAAGATCATCCTGGCGCATCCGTCCTTCCCCTGGCAGGACGAGGCCCTCGCCGTCGCCACCCACAAGCCGGGCGTACACATCGATCTGTCCGGCTGGTCGCCGAAGTACTTCCCGCCGCAGCTCGTCCAGTACGCGAACACGCTGCTGAAGGACAAGGTCCTCTTCGGCTCCGACTTCCCCGTCCTCACCCCCGACCGCTGGCTCGCCGACTTCGACAAGCTGACGATCAAGGACGAGGTGAAGCCGAAGATCCTCAAGGAGAACGCCGCCCGGCTGCTCGGGCTGACGAGACCATAAGGGGCGTGGCAGATGCGCAACGAGGGACTGGGGTCATGGCCCGCACGCCGGGCACGCAAGACCCCGCACCGCACCGCGCTGGTCCACGGTGAACAGTCGACGGACTACCGCACATTGCATACACGCGTCACGCGGCTGGCCCACGCCCTGCGCGCCCGGGGCGTCCGGCGCGGCGACCGGGTCGCCTACCTCGGCCCGAACCACCCCTCCTACCTGGAGACCCTGTTCGCGGCCGGCACGCTCGGCGCGGTCTTCGTCCCGCTCAACACCCGCCTCGCGGGCCCCGAGATCGCCTACCAGCTCGCCGACTCCGGCGCCAAGGCCCTCGTCTACGGCCCCTCGCACGCGGGCCTGGTCGCGGGACTGCCGGGCAGCACGGACGTACGGACGTACCTCGAGGTCGGCGCCGAGTACGAGAAGGTGCTGGCCGCGGCCTCCGACGAGCCGATCGACGAGCCCGTCGGCGCCGACGACACCTGCATCATCATGTACACCTCGGGCACGACCGGCCGGCCCAAGGGCGCCATGCTCACGCACGGCAACCTCACCTGGAACGCGATCAACGTCCTCGTCGACACCGACCTGATCGCCGACGAGCGGGCCCTGGTCTCGGCGCCGCTGTTCCACACAGCGGGGCTGAACATGCTGACGCTCCCGGTGTTCCTCAAGGGCGGCACCTGCGTCCTGGTCGAGGCCTTCGACCCGGAGGCCACCTTCGACCTGATCGAACGGCACGGGATCACCTTCATGTTCGGGGTGCCGACGATGTTCGACCAGGTGGCCCGGCATCCACGCTGGGCCGACGCGGACCTGTCCAGCCTGCGCATCCTGACCTGCGGCGGCTCCCCGGTCCCGACCCCGCTGATCGCCGCCTACCAGGAACGCGGACTCACCTTCCTCCAGGGTTACGGCATGACCGAGGCGTCCCCCGGAACGCTGTACCTGGACGCCGAGCACGCGATCAGCAAGGCGGGCTCGGCCGGAGTCCCGCACTTCTTCAGCGATGTCCGTGTCCTCGCCCCCGACCTCACCCCGGTCGGCCCCGGCGAGACGGGCGAGGTCCTCGTCCGGGGTCCGCACGTCATGCCCGGCTACTGGGGGCTGCCCGAGGAGACCTCCGCCTCCTTCGCCGACGGCTGGTTCCGCAGCGGGGACGCGGCGAAGGTCGACGACGACGGTTATGTGTACATCGTCGACCGTATGAAGGACATGATCATCTCCGGTGGGGAGAACATCTACCCCGCCGAGATCGAGGACCTCCTCCTGGCCCACCCCGACATCGTCGAGGCCGCCGTCATCGGTGTGCGGGACGACAAGTGGGGCGAGGTGCCGCGCGCCGTCGTCGTGCCCCGCGAGGGCGCCGGACTGGACCCCGACGAGGTGCTGGCCTCCCTGGCCGGACGGCTCGCCAAGTACAAGATCCCCAAGTCGGTGGTGGTCGCGGACGAACTTCCGCGCACGGCCTCCGGGAAGCTCCTCAAAGCCCGGGTGCGCCAGCGCTTCGGCACCAACTCTTAGCTAAGGACAGCGATATGAGCATCACGGTCAACGGCCTCGACGAGCTGAAGAAGCTGGCCGGCAGCGACCTGGGCACCAGCGAGTGGATCGAGGTCACCCAGGAGCGCATCGACACGTTCGCCGACGCGACCGGCGACCACCAGTGGATCCACGTGGACCCGGAGCGCGCCGCGGCCGGTCCGTTCGGCGCCCCGATCGCCCATGGCTACCTGACCCTCTCCCTCTTCATCCCCCTGTTCACCGAGCTGCTGGACGTCCAGGGAGTGACGACGAAGGTCAACTACGGCCTGAACAAGGTGCGTTTCCCCTCGCCCGTGAAGGTGGGGTCCCGCATCCGGCTGGTCGGCAAGCTGGCCGAGGTCGAGGAGGTGCCGGGCGGGGTCCAGATCACCGTCGACGGGGCGATCGAGATCGAGGGCGGCGCGAAGCCCGCGGCGGTGCTGCAGAGCCTCTCCCGGTTCTACGCGTAGCGGAAAGCGGGGAACCACGCGACCGTCCTGGCCGGTCGCGTGGTTCCCCGACCCCTTTTCGGGATTCCTAGCGCACGACGTCGACGAAGACCGGGTTGGAGTAGAACCAGGTGTCCGCCCACGGGTCGCCGTCGCCCGGCTGGTGCGGGATCGGGCCGTGCGGGTCGACCGCCGCGCCGAGGTAGCCCGTTCCGTGCCGGTTGCCGTCGCTGCCGCGCAGCCGGACGTAGAAGGACTCGTCCCCGACGGTCAGCGGGATGCGCAGGGTGTACGTCCCCCTGCGGCCCGACACGTCGTCCGTGTGGACGACCCTCGTGTCGGGCGCCTGCCATGCGTCCCGGTCGGTCACCGGGCCGCGCACCGTGCCCCGGATCACGTCCACGTGCGCCAACTCCGGCAGGACCCCCTGGGAGTTGGTCCGGGAGGCGGTCGTCACGGTGACGTACAGCGTGATCCTCTCGCCCTTGCGGACCCGCAGCCGACCGCCGAGGGTGACGCCCCGGCCGCCGTCGCAGTCCCGCTTCACCCGCACCTCGAGCCCGTCCAGCAGATGCCCGTGGTCGAGCCAGACGCGGCCGGCCCGCAGGCCCTCCATCACGGCGCGGTAGCCGTAGCGGGTGACGCCGACATGGGTGCGGCTGAACTCGCCGGGCCAGAAGTCGCTTCCGGGCTGCGCGGTGTCCGTGTTCACCGGGTCGGGCAGTTTGCCGGTGTTGTCGAAGTTCTGCCCGGCCGGCCAGTCGCCGTTCTTCCAGGTGTCGAAGACGGTCCGGTGGTTGTCGGAGTTGGTGGTGATCGTGAACAGCCGGCCCTCGGCCAGCAGCGCGTCCCACAGACCGCCGACGGTCGCGGTCGCCCAGTCGAAGCCGCCGTACGTGAGATAGGCGTCCGCCGGGTAGCCCGACCACGACTGCGCCGAAGGCTTGTTCTCGTACTCGCCGCGGATCGAGGTGGCACCGCGCCAGCCGGGGATGGCCGCGCCCTGGGCGCCGGGCGCGCCCTCCATGCCGATCATGATCTCGGGGGCCGCGTCGCGCCAGTTGCGCATCTCGTGCGGGGAGTCGATGCCCAGGCGCAGCGGGTGGTTGGCGAGGACGAGGACGTCGTCGACATAGCCCGAACGGCGCTGCTCGGCCAGCCACTTGATCGCCTTCACGGCGTGGGCCTCGTTGCGGGCGGTGTCGGCGGCACCGGCGGAACCCTCGGTGTAGCCGAGCAGCTTGCCGTCGTAGGCGAGCTCGAACCGGGTCAGCAGATCGACCTCGTGGGCTCCCGGCGCGGCGAACACCGTGCAGTGCTCGGCGGCCGGGATGTACCACTCCAGACCCTGGAAGATCAGCCGGCGCGGGTTCTCCGCACGGGCCTTGAGGATCTCCTGGTGCTCCAGCGCGGCGCCGTAGTGGGCGTGGCCGAAGTTGGAGTGCTCGTTGAACACCATCCAGTCCAGGCCGTACCTGGCGGCGGCCCTGGCCTGCTGGGAGAACGTGTACTTGGCGTCGTGGCTGTAGACGGAATGCACGTGATGGTCGCCGACGAGGTACGCGAGGCGCGGGTCGTGGCCGCCGAGGCCGCCGAGGCCCCGGTCGGAGGCGGCGAACGCGGGCGTCACGGCCGGGCCGAGGGCGAACGCGGCGCCGAACAGACCGGCGCGGCGCAGGAGTCCGCGGCGGGAGACTCCCTGGGCGTCGAGGGAATCGGGGGAGACGGACGGGTCGGCCCACTCGGGGAGCTGCTGCTCGGTCATGTGGTGTGAGTCCTCTTCGGGGGCGTCAGTGGTTCATGAAGGAGGAGACGGGCAGCGCCCGCGCGACGATCCGGACGTCGCCGAGGCGGCCGTGCAGGATCTGGTCGATCTTCCCGCCGTACTCGTAGCCGCCGAGCAGCCACGGCAGTCCGACGGAGGTGATGCCCACGGCCTTCGCCTTCGGGTTGCGCACGACCGGGCAGCCCTCGACGTACAGCGTGGTGTGCGTGCCGTCGTTGACGACCGCGAGGTGCCACCAGGTCTCCAGCGGGGTCTCCTGGCCCCAGTTGGTGGCGATGCCCTCCTGGTTCAGCGGGCGCATCGCCCACTGCGGCTCGCGGTCGTTGGACAGCGACAGGGTGGCGAGCGGCTCGTCGGGGTCGTCGCCGGTCCTGCCCGCCGCGCCACCGGTTCCCGTCCGGCTGACCAGCCCCGACCAGGCGTGGTGCGCCGGGTCCCAGTCCGCCGGGAGACGGTAGAACGCCTCGAGGGTGTAACCGTCCTCGAATGTCGCGGAGTTCAGCGGAGCGCCGTCGACCGTGCGCAGGTACGCGCCCTTGAGCGGTGACTTGAAGCCGCGGAACTCCAGGCTGCCGTGCCCGGGTTGGTCCGGGTGGTGGTCGGAGGACCAGCCCAGGGTCCCGCCGCCGACGGTGACGAGGGTGAGGTCGTTGCCGCGTCCGGACAGGTCGCGGACGGTGCCGGAGACGGCCGTACCGTCGGCGTGGCCGTCGAAGCGCCAGTAGGCGGCCGTGTCGCGGACGAGGACCTTCGACGCCGGGCGCGCGGGGCGGGCCGGGACCGGGGCGAAGCCGGAGAAGCGGTCGGCGAAGTCGATGTCGACCGAGAACCGGTCGGCGTCACCGCTGAGTTCGATCTCCTGCCGCTCCAGTTCGTTGAGCCCCTTGGCGGCCCGGCCGAGGATCCACGGGGAGACGGTCTCCACGTCGATGACATTGCGGTCGAGATCGAAGCGGTACAGACGGATCATCGCCGCGCCGCCGAAGTAACGGTTCTGATAGTTCGTCAGGTGCAGATGGACGTCATGCCCCGCCGCGTTCTTGCGGGTCGCCCGGCCGGCGGGCCAGTAGTGCCCGTTGAGGGTGAGGAAGATCTGGTCGTGGCCGTGGATCAGCCGGTCCCACAGCTGCTGCCCGTACGCCGACAGGGAGTCGTCCTCGACGACCAGTTCGTGCGTGGTGAGGACGACCGGTGTCGTCGGGTGGGCGGCCAGGACCTCCTTCGCCCAGGCGTGCCCCTGGTCCGACAGCCGCCAGTCCAGCGCCAGCACCATCCACTCCCGCCCGGCGGCCCGGAACAGGTGGAAGGTGTTGTAGCCGTCGGGGGAGGCCCCGCCGAAGGAGGACTTCCCCCGGAACCGGCGGGGCCCGAAGGTGTCCAGGTACGGGGTCGACCCGCGCTGGTCGGTCGTCGAGGACTTCACGTCGTGGTTGCCGGCCAGGACGCTGTAGCCGACCCCGCGCCGGTCGAGCAGCTCGAACGCCTCCCCGATCGCGGCGAATTCGGCGGCCGCGCCGTTCTGTGTGAGGTCGCCGAGGTGGGACAGGAACACGATGTTCTCGGCGTTCCGGGACTTCTCGCCCCCGTGCTCCAGGAGGTACCGCAGGGACGCCTCCACCGGCGCCTTGTCGATGCTCGGACCGTCGAAGAGGTACTGGGTGTCGGGCATCACGGCGAGCGTGAAGCGGTGACCGGCGGTGTCCGGGCGCCAGGCGGCGGACGTCGCCTGCGCGGCGGCCGCCTCGGCGGAGGCCGAGGGCAGCGCTGCCGAGGCCGTGGCCGCGGCGCCGAGCAGCGCCGTGGCCCGCAGGAAGCTGCGTCGTCCGGCGCCGGCCTGCGCGGCCTCGCACGGTTCTTGGGCATGCGAAGTACACACGTGTGCTCCATTGGGGAAGAGCCGGGGAAGAGCTGGGGAAGAGCCGGGGAAAGTCCTTGCGGTGATGGGGGGTTACAGGGCGCGCAGGGTCCAGCTCCAGCGATGGACGCCCGGCGCGACGAGGTAGGAGGGGAAGGTGTCGGGACCGCACGAGGCCGTGCCGAGGCCCCGGTGCGCCGCGTCGACATGCACCACGCAGCCCGCGCGCGGCACCAGTTCGTCGTGATGGGCGGCGGCCGCCAGGTCGTCGGCGCGGTAGCGCGTGACGGAGACCTGCCGGGGCTCGTCCGGGGTGACCACGAGACCCGGCGCGTCCGGCCCGGAGAGCACGAAGCGCCGTACGCCGTGCCGGCCGCCGCTCTCCTGTGGACGCAGATAGGGGGTGAACAACTCGTCGACGGCAAGGGTGTGATGGCCCACCGGGGCGCCCCCGCTGCGGTCCGGGTAGGACTCCCAGGGGCCCTGTCCGAACCACTCCAGGCGGTCCAGCCCGGCGACCGTCTCGAAGACCGTCCCGACCCGCGCCACGTCGTCGAACTCCTCCGGCAGCTCGGCGAGTTCGTCCACCCGGATGCCGCCCTCGACAGGGGTGAACACCTGCCGGTGGCGGACCACGCCGGTGGTGCCCGCGTACTCCGCGAGCACGGTCACCGCGTCGCCGTCCCGCCGTACCGACACCACCTTGCGCACCAGGGCGTCGAGGCCCCACGTCCGCCAGCGCAGTGCCATGCCGCCCAGTTCGTCGTTGTCGGTGGGCGCCCGCCACAGGGACAGCACGGGCCCCGCGGTCAGCAGCGGATGGACCAGCAGCCCGTCCGCGTCGACCTCCACGGTGCCGGGCACCGGCAGCTCCTCGGCGGGCACGGCCGCCCGCAGCAGCACCTGCGGTGCGCACACCTCGGTACCGCGCGGAGCCCACGCCAGGTCCTCGGCGGTCGTCACCCGCAGCGTCAGCCATGCCTCGCCGCCGTCCTCCGGCAGCGCCAGCGGCAGCGGGACCACCGCCGTCTCACCGGGGAGCAGCGAGGGGAGTTCGGCGGGAGCGGTCAGCGTACGGCCGTCCGCGAGCGCCAGTCGCCACTCGCCCGCGAGCCACTGAAGGCCCCGGAAGTGCTGGTGGTTGGCGACGACCAGCCCCTCGTGCCGGAACAGCTCCAGCCGCACCGGCGCGGCGAGTTCACGGTGCTCGAACATGACGGGCTTCGGGGTGCGGTCGGGGAAGACCACGCCGTCCGCGATGAACGCGCCGTCGTGGTCCTTCTCGCCGAAGTCACCGCCGTACGCCCAGCGGTAGCCGGGGGCGGTGACACCGTTGTCGTAGAGCCCGGCGCCCCCACGCCCGACCGGTCTTCCGTCGTTCACGGACTGAAGGATTCCGTGGTCCCAGAACTCCCAGATGAACCCGCCCTGAAGACCCGGGGTGGCCTCGATGGCGGCCCAGTGGTCGGCCAGCGTGCCGTTGCTGTTGCCCATGGCGTGCGAGTACTCGCACTGGATGAGCGGCTTGGTCTGCTCCCCGGACAGCGCGTGCGCCACGCAGTCCTCCAGCGGCGCGTACATCGGGCAGGCGATGTCGGAGGCGAGGTCCGGGTCCGCCCAGCCGCGCTTGGCCGCCCCCTCGTACTGCAGCGGCCGGGTCGCGTCGTGCCGGCGCACCCAGCCGGCGGCCGCGTCGTGGTTGGCGCCGTAGTCCGACTCGTTGCCCAGCGACCAGATGATCACCGAGGGGTGGTTCTTGTCCCGCAGCACCATCCGCGACACCCGGTCCACGAATGCGTTCAGATAGCGCGGGTCGTCGGCGATCTCATGGGCGTGGTCGTGGGACTCGATGTCCGCCTCGTCGACCACGTAGAAACCGAGCTCGTCGGCGAGGTCGTACAGCGTCGGGTCGTTGGGGTAGTGCGCGGTGCGGATCGCGTTGAAGCCGAAACGCTTCAGCAGGACCAGGTCCGCGCGCATGTCGTCGTACGACACCGTCCGCCCGGTCAGCGGATGGAAGTCGTGCCGGTTCACGCCCCGGATGTAGATCCGCTCGCCGTTGACCAGCAGGTCCCGGCCGACGATCTCGACGTCCCGGAAGCCGACCCGGTGCCGTGAGCTGTCGGCGACGCCGCCGTCGGCGTGGTGCAGCCGCACCGTCAGGCCGTACAGTTCGGGCGTCTCGGCGGTCCAGGCGCGCACCTCGGGCACGCGCGTCTGCATCCGTGCCTCGCCGAGGAAGGCGGAGACCCGCTCGTCCTCGGCGTTGGCCCGGTCGAACCCGGTGTCCTGCGTGAGCTCCAGCCCGTCCAGCTCCCCGCTGACGTACCAGCCCTCGGGCAGTGCCCCGCCCGTGTCCCGCACCCGGCAGTCGACGCGCAGCTCCCCGTCCCGGGAGGCGCGCACGGTGACATCGGCCAGGTGCAGCGGGTCCGTCGTGTACAGCAGCACCGAACGGGTGATCCCCCCGTGCCACCAGTGGTCCTGGTCCTCGATGTGCGAGGCGTCCGACCACTTGACGACGGTCAGCCGCAGCGTGTGCCGGCCGCCCGGGCGTACGACGTCCGACAGATCGAAGTCGGCGGCGAGGTGGGAGTCCTTGGAGACGCCGACGGGGCGCCCGTCCACGTGCACCAGCAGCACGCTCTCGGCGGCGCCGACCTGGAGGACGATACGGCGGCCGGTCCAGTCGGCGGGGACGTCGATCTCTCGCTCGTAGACACCCGTCGGGTTGTCGTCGACGGGCGACAGTGGAGGGAATTCTGTATACGGCATACGGATGTTCAGATACTGCGGAAGGTCGACCGTCGACCGTAGCGGGTCGTCCGTGTTCTGCATGGTCCATACGCCCGGCACGGCCGCCGTCGACCAGGCACCGCCGACCGGCGCGTCCGGAGCGGACAGCAACTGGAAGCGCCAGTCGCCGTCCAGGGAGTGTGCTCCGGTGCGCCGGTCGACGGCGTTCATGGGCAGCCGCCCCCAGGAGGTCACCTCGGGGGCGGTCCAGGGGCGGAGCGTCAGCAGGGGGTCCGTCACTTGATCGCTCCCTTGGCGAGGTCGCCGATGATCTGGCGCGCGCCGACCGCGAACACGATGAGCAGGGGGATGAGCGCGAGCAGTGCGCCGGTCATGACCATTCCGTAGTCCGTCGTTCCGTGGGTTCCGTTGAGCTGGGACAGTGCGACCTGGAGGGTGACGTTGTCCGGGTTGGTGAGGGCGATGAGGGGCCAGGCGTAGTCGTTCCACTGGCCCATGAAGGTGAAGATGCCGAGGAAGGCCAGGCCGGGGCGGACGACGGGCAGGGCCACGTGCCAGTACTGGCGGAGGAAGTTCGCGCCGTCGATGCGGGAGGCGTCGAGGAGTTCGTCGTGGATGGCGCTCTTCATGTACTGGCGCATCCAGAAGATGCCGAAGGCGTTGGCGGCGGCCGGCACGATCAACGAGGTCATCGAGCCGATCCAGCCGAGCTTGGCCATGATGACGAACTGCGGGATGGCCGCGAGCTGCGCCGGCACCATGAAGATGATCATGAGCGAGGCGAACAGGAAGCGCTTGCCCGGGAACGGGAACTTGGCGAAGACGAACGCCGCCAGCGAGTCGAAGAACAGCACCAGGAACGTCACCGAACCCGCCACCAGGAGCGAGTTGGCCATCGAGCCGTAGAAGTCGATCGCGTCGAGGAGATGGCGGAGGTTGTCCAGGAAGTGGGTGCCGGGCAGCAGCTTCGGCGGGTAGGAGAAGATCTCGCTCGACGTGTGCGTCGACATGATCACGGCCCAGTAGAACGGGAAGGCCGAGAGCAGCACGCCGACGACGAGTGTCGCGTGCAGGGCGAGCGCGCGGCGCCGGGAACCCTTGATGGTTGCCATGGGGGTGGGGCCTCCTAGTCTTCGCCCCGGCGCTGCACCAGACGCCAGTTGATGATCGAGAAGAGGACGACGACGAGGAAGATGCCCCACGCCACGGCGGCGCCGTAGCCGAAGTCGTTGTTGTCGAAGGTCTGTTGGAAGAAGTAGAGGACCATCGTCCGGCCGGCGTGGCCGGGGCCGCCGGAGAACGTCGAGTCGTTGGAGGTGTTCTGCAGCAGGACCTGGGGCTCGGAGAAGCTCTGCAGACCGGTGACCGTGGAGATCACGAGCACGAACAGCAGCACCGGCCGCATCATCGGCAGCGTGATCCGGAAGAACGTCTGCACCGGACCGGCCCCGTCCATACGGGCTGCTTCATACAGTTCACCGGGGATCGTCTGCAGTCCGGCGAGGAAGATGATCGCGTTGTATCCCGTCCACTGCCAGGTCATCAGCGTGGCGACGGCGACCTTGATGCCCCAGGGCGTGTTCAGCCAGGCCACCTGGTCCAGTCCGACGGCCTGCAGCAGGGCGTTCACCAGGCCGAAGTTGGTGGAGAACACCGAGCCGAAGATGATCGCGATCGCCACGACCGAGGTGACGTTCGGCAGGAAGTACGCGAACCGGTAGGCGTTCTTGAACCGGACCGCCGAGTTCAGCAGCACGGCCGTCACCATCGCCAGGAAGATCATGGGGAAGGTGGCCAGCGCCCAGATGACGATCGTGTTCCCGATCGAGCTCCAGAAGTCGCTGTCGCCCAGCAGGTACTGGTACTGCGACAGTCCGGCCCACTCCATCGGGCCGAGCCCGTCCCAGCGGTGGAAGGACAGATACAGCGAGAAGCCGACCGGGACCAGGCCGAAGCAGATGAAGAGCAGATAGAACGGTGAGATCGCCGCATACAGATGCCAGTATGCGCGGAACCCCTTGCGGGGCGGGGGAGCGGGGGCGGACTCCACGGTGACCGTGGGCTTCTCCAGCGCGGTGGCCATCAGTGGCTCACCCCCAGATGGTCCGCGATCCGCCGGCATGTGCTCATGGCGTCCTTCCAGGCCTGGTCGGGGTTCTTGCCGAGGACGCCGACGTTCTTGATCTCGTCCTTGATCGGCTGGCCGAGCGCCACGTCGTAGGGGCTGTTGTAGGCGACGGCGATCTTCTGCGCGGCGGGCCCGAAGACGTCCATGGTGACCTGGCCGCCGAAGAACTCGTCGGGCTCGCGCAGCTGCCGCAGACCGTACGAGGCGGGCGTGGACGGGAAGAGGCCCGCGTCGACATAGCCCTGCGCCTGGTTGGCCGCGTCCAGCATCCAGGTGATGATCCGGAACGCCTGCTCGGGCTCCCGGCAGGCCTTGGTGATCGCCAGGAACGAACCGCCGTTGTTGGCGGGCCTGACCGGCATGTCGGCCACCCGCCACCGGCCCTTGGTCTTCGGGACGCCGTTCTTGATGTCGCTGGTCGCCCAGGAGGCACCGAGCTGGCTGGGCAGCTTGCCGTCCTGGAGGGCGGAGAGCTGGTCGGGGGTGCCGTTGACCAGGTCCGAGACGATCCCGCGCCGCTTGGCCTCGACGGCGAGCGCCCAGGCGGCGCGGATGTGCTCCTGGTCGCCGATGAAGTGGCGGTCCCTGTCGACGTACCGCTTGCCGCCCTGCTGCACCGCGTTCTCGAACACGGAGTTGACGTCGGTGAGCAGGTACGTGCCCGGGATCCGCCGCTTGAGCTGCTCGCCGGCCGTGAAGAACTTCTCCCAGGTGTCGAGCTCCCTCGACACGTCGTCCGGTTCGTACGGCAGCCCGGCCCGGCGGAAGACGTCGTACTGGTAGATGTGCGCGACCGGGCCGCAGTCGATCGGGAAGCCGATCATCGAGCCGTCGTCGGCGATGCCCTGGTCCCACTTCCACGCCAGGTACCGGCTCCTGTACTTCTCCGCGCCCAGCGTGCGCAGGTCCACGAACTGGTCGGCGTTGGGCAGGTAGGACGCCATGTCCTCGCCCTTGAGACCCGCGACGTCGGGGATGTGGGCGCGGCCGGCGAGGGTGGTGATCAGTTTGGAACGGTAGTAGCCGCCGATCTTGATGGCCTTGAGGTCGACCGTGCCGCCGTAGCGGGCCCGGGCCTTCTCGACGACGGTGTCGCCCAGACCGCCGTCCCAGTACCACAGGACCATGTTCCGGCCGGTCGAACCGGTCGGAACGGCACAGCCGGACGCCAGGCCGCCGAGCGCGGTCGCGGCCGTACCGGCCAGACCGGCGCGCAGCAGGCCTCTACGTGAGAGCCGCAACTGCTCCCACCGCCTTTCGGATCTGTTCGCGTCTTCACAGACGTGATGCACAACCAGGGGCAAAGCTTCGGGCAGGGAAAGAGAAGAGAGAGCTTCAGGGAGGGAAGAAGGAGGGGCTGGTCAGGCCGGCTGGGCGGGCGGGGTGACCGGGGCGTGGCGCACCGGCGGGCCGACGTCCGCCGGGATGCGGTCGGCGAGGAAGCCGTACGCCCGCCTCAGCTCCGGGTCCCTCAGCGACCGCCACCACCGGTCGACGCCGTACCATCCGGGCGCGGCGAGCGCTCCGCCGTGGTGGCGTACGGACAGGCCGGCGGCCAGTACGGCGAACCGCAGCCGTTCCTCCAGCGGCCAGCCGCCGAGCGAGGCGGCGACGAAGCTCGCGCCGAACACGTCACCGGCGCCGGTCGCGTCCACGACATCGATGTCAAGGGCCGGGACGTCCGCGTACTCGCCGGTCGTCTGGTCCACCGCGAGCGCGCCGTCGCCGCCCCGGGTGACCACGGCCACCGGCACCAGTTCGGTGAGTGTGCCGAGGGCCGCGACCGCGCTGTCGGTGCGGGTGTAGGCCATCGCCTCGGTCTCGTTGGGGAGGAAGGCGTGGCACAGGGCGAGTTGCTCGAGCAACTCCGCGGACCACTGCTGGGTGGGGTCCCAGCCGACGTCTGCGTAGATCCGGGTGCCGTTCGCCGCGGCCTTGGCGAGCCAGGCCTGCGGCTCGGTCTCGATGTGCACGAGCGCGGTGCGCGCCTCGGGCGGGTCGCCCATCAGGACGTCCTGGGAGTACGGCGGCTCCTGGCCGTGGGTGACGAGCGCCCGGTCGTGGCCGTGCGCGAGGGCGACGGTGACGGGGGTGGGCCAGTTCCGCGCGACCCGGGAGAGCGAGAGGTCGACGCCCTCCTGGCCGGCGATGACCTCCCGGCAGTACGCGCCGTAGAAGTCGTCGCCGAAGACCGTGGCGAGACAGGTGCGCAGGCCGAAGCGGGAGGCGGCGACCGCGAGGTTGGCGATGCCGCCGGGGCCGCAGCCCATGCCGGCGGTCCAGATCTCCTCGCCCGGCGTCGGCGGCTTGCCCAGGCCCGTGAGGACGAGGTCGTAGAAGAGCAGCCCGGTCAGCAGTACGTCGGGCCGGTCGTCGTCCACGGGGGCGTCCTCTCGTCGGTGCGGGATGTCGCTGTCGGGGAGCTCGTCAAAACTCTTCATTTCGTGACCGGAATCGTGCGACGCCAGCGGCCTCCGGTCAATACCCGAGCAGAACTGAGCATAGAAATGATTGAAGATGACGAGTAGTGTTCACGACGTGCTGGCAGAACGACGACATCAACTCATCCTGCGGGCCCTGCGCTCCGGTGGTCCCGCGGCAGTGACGGATCTCTCCGGACAACTCGGCGTGAGCCCCGCCACGATCCGGCGTGACCTGGTCAAACTCGAGGAGGAGGGCCTGCTCACCCGGGTCCACGGCGGGGCCGTCGTCGACGAGGGCGACCAGCCCTTCGCCGAGGTCGCCGAGGTGCGGGTGGCCGAGAAGGACGCGATCGCCGCGCACGCGGCGGCGATGGTCGCCGACGGCCAGTCGGTCCTGCTCGACATCGGCACCACCGCCTACCGCCTCGCCCGACAGCTGCACGGCCGCCGTCTCACGGTGATCACCAGCAATCTGGTGGTCTACGAGGAGCTCGCCGACGACGAGGGTATCGAGCTGGTGCTGCTCGGCGGGATGGTCCGCCGTGAGTACCGCTCCCTGGTCGGCTTCCTCACCGAGGACAACCTGCGCCAGCTCCACGCGGACTGGCTCTTCCTCGGTACCAGTGGAGTGCGCCCGGGCGGGCAGGTGATGGACACGACCGTCGTCGAGGTGCCGGTCAAACGGGCCATGATCAAGGCCGGTGACAAGGTTGTCCTGCTGGCCGACGCGGCGAAGTTCCCGGGTACCGGGATGGCGAAGGTCTGTGGTCCCGAGGACCTGGACGTGCTGGTGACGAACGCGCCGGTCGACCCGGCGACCCGCACCTCCTTCGAGGAGGCGGGCGTCGAGGTGGTCGTGGCAGGAAAGGTGCAAGCGTGAAGCTGACGATTCTGGGCGGCGGCGGGTTCCGGGTGCCGCTCGTGTACGGGGCGCTCCTCGGTGACCGGGCGGAGGGGCGGGTCACCGAAGTCGTTCTGCACGATCTCGACGACAGTCGACTGTATGCAGTCGCCCGTGTGCTGGATGAACAGGCCGCCGGCATCCCCGACGCCCCCACCGTCACGGCCACCACCGACCTCGACGAGGCCCTGCGCGGCGCCGACTTCATCTTCTCCGCGATCCGCGTCGGCGGTCTCCAGGGTCGCGCCGACGACGAACGGGTCGCCCTCGCCGAGGGCGTCCTCGGCCAGGAGACGGTCGGCGCCGGAGGCATCGCCTACGGTCTGCGGACGGTGCCCGTCGCCGTCGACATCGCCCGGCGGGTCGCCCGGCTCGCCCCCGACGCCTGGCTGATCAACTTCACCAACCCGGCAGGACTGGTCACCGAGGCCATGTCCCGCCACCTCGGCGACCGGGTCATCGGCATCTGCGACTCGCCGGTCGGCCTCGGCCGCCGGATCGCCCGGGTCCTCGGCGCGAACCCGCAGGACGCGTGGATCGACTACGTCGGCCTCAACCACCTCGGCTGGGTCCGCGGCCTGCGCGTCGCGGGCCGCGACGAACTGCCGCGCCTGCTCGCCGACCCCGACCTGCTCGGTTCCTTCGAGGAGGGCAAGCTGTTCGGTGTCGACTGGCTGCGGTCGCTCGGCGCCATCCCGAACGAGTACCTGCACTACTACTACTTCAACCGCGAGGCCGTCCGCGCCTACCAGCAGGCCGAGAAGACCCGCGGCGCCTTTCTGCGCGAGCAGCAGGCCCACTTCTACGAGGAGATGCGCGACCCCGGCGCGGTGGCCCTGGCCGCCTGGGACCGCACCCGCGCCGAGCGCGAGGCCACCTACATGTCGGAGAACCGGGAGACGGCCGGCGCCGGCGAGCGCGACGCCGACGACCTCTCCGGCGGCTACGAGAAGGTGGCCCTCGCCCTGATGCGGGCCATCGCCCGCGACGAGCGCACCACGCTCATCCTCAACGTGCGCAACCAGGGCACCCTGTCGGCGCTGGACGCCGACGCCGTCATCGAGGTCCCCTGCCTCGTCGACGCCAACGGCGCCCACCCGGTCGCGGTCGACCCGCTGCCCGGCCACGCCACCGGCCTGGTGTGCGCGGTCAAGGCGGTCGAGCGCGAGGTGCTGGCGGCCGCCGAGTCCGGGTCGTGGGCGACGGCGGTGAAGGCGTTCGCGCTGCATCCGCTGGTCGACTCCGTGAACGTCGCCCGCAGGCTCGTGGAGGGCTACACCGAGGTCCATCCGGGGCTCGCGTACCTTAGGCGCTGACGTAGAGAGAAAGCGCTTTCCGAGCCCGACGGCTCTCCCCACCCGGTTCCTACTTCCCGGTTCCCTGGAGACAACCCATGCACGACGAACGCCGCCGCATCGAGGAGCGCGTCGAGCGCGTCCACAACCAGCGCATCAAGCCCGCGATCTACGCGGCCACCGTTCCCTTCGAGGTCGAGGCCTGGCAGGCGCCGGGGGAGCCCGTGCCGTTCGAGGAGGCCGCGGGCGCCGTCTACGAGCCCTTCGCGATGGGCACCCCGTGGGGTCCGCCCTGGGGGACCACCTGGTTCCGGATGAGCGGGCAGGTGCCCGCCGAGTGGGCGGGCCGGCGCGTCGAGGCCGTCATCGACCTCGGCTTCGTCGGCGACTGGCCCGGCAACCAGGCCGAGGCCCTGGTCCACCGCACCGACGGAACCCCGCTGAAGGCGGTCAACCCGCTCAACCAGTACGTGGCCGTCGGCAACCCGGCGGCCGGCGGCGAGCGGATCGACTACCTGGTCGAGGCGGCCTCCAACCCCGACATCCTGGCGAACGACTTCGCCGAGCCGACGCTGCTCGGCGATGTACTGACGGCAGGCGACCGTCCACTGTATACATTCCGCCGCGCCGACCTCGCCGTCCTCGACGAGCAGGTCTGGCACCTCGACCTGGACCTCCAGGTGCTGCGCGAGCTGATGGTCCACCTCGGCGAGCACGAGCCGCGCCGCCACGAGATCATGCACGCCCTCGACCGTGCCATGGACGCCCTCGACCTGGACGACGTCTCCGGCAGCGCCGCCGCCGTCCGCGAGGTGCTCGCGCCCGTCCTGGCCCGCCCCGCGCACGCCAGCGCCCACACCATCTCGGGCGTCGGCCACGCGCACATCGACTCCGCCTGGCTGTGGCCGATCCGCGAGACCAAGCGCAAGACGTCCCGCACCTTCTCCAACGTGACGTCGCTGGCCGACGAGTACGAGGACTTCATCTTCGCCTGCTCGCAGGCCCAGCAGTACGAGTGGGTGCGCGACAACTACCCGCACGTGTGGGCCCGCATCCAGGAGTCGGTGAAGAAGGGCCAGTGGGCGCCGGTCGGCGGCATGTGGGTGGAGGCCGACGGCAATCTGCCCGGCGGCGAGGCGATCGCCCGCCAGCTCATCCACGGCAAGCGGTTCTTCATCGAGCACTTCGGCGTCGAGACGAAGGGCGTCTGGCTGCCGGACTCCTTCGGCTACACCGCCGCCTACCCGCAGCTCGCCAAGCTCGCCGGCAACGACTGGTTCCTCACCCAGAAGATCTCCTGGAACCAGACCAACAAGTTCCCCCACCACACCTTCTGGTGGGAGGGCATCGACGGCACCCGCATCTTCACCCACTTCCCGCCGGTCGACACCTACAACGCCCGCTTCAGCGGCGAGGAGATGGACCGCGCGGTCCGCAACTACTCGGAGAAGGGCGGCGGTACGCGCTCGCTCGCCCCGTTCGGCTGGGGCGACGGCGGTGGCGGTCCCACCCGCGAGATCATGGAGCGGGCCCGCCGCCTCGCCGACCTCGAGGGCTCGCCCAAGGTGGTCGTCGAGCACCCCGACCAGTTCTTCGCCAAGGCCCGCGAGGAGTACCCGGACGCCCCCGTCTGGGTCGGCGAGCTCTACCTGGAGCTGCACCGCGCCACCTACACCTCCCAGGCCCGCACCAAGCAGGGCAACCGGCGCAGCGAACACCGGCTGCGCGAGGCCGAGCTGTGGGCGACGACGGCCGCGCTGCACGCGCCGGGCTACTCCTACCCGTACGAGAAGCTGGACCGGCTGTGGAAGACGGTGCTGCTGCACCAGTTCCACGACATCCTGCCGGGCTCCTCGATCGCCTGGGTGCACCGCGAGGCCGAGGCCGAGTACGCCCGTGTCGCCGAGGAGCTGGAGGCGCTGACGGCGGAGGCGGTCGTGGCGCTCGGCGCGGGCGGCACCCGGGTGTTCAACGCCGGCCCGTACGACCGTGCCGAGGTGATCCGCACCTCGGCGGGCGCGCCGGCGTACGTCGAGGTGCCCGGGAGCGGCAGCGCGCCGCTCGCCGCCGCCGGCAGCTCGCCGCAGCCGGTGACGGTCTCCGGCGGCCGGGTGCTGGACAACGGACTGGTCCGGGTACAGGTGGCGGACGACGGCACACTGTCTTCCGTATACGACATCCGGGCCGGTCGTGAGGTCCTCGCCGGCCAGGGCAACCTGCTCCGGCTGCACACCGACCTGCCCAATTACTGGGACGCCTGGGACATCGACAAGCACTACAAGAACCGCTTCACGGACCTGCTCGACCCCGACTCCGTCACCGTCGTCGAGGACGACCCGCTGCTCGGCGCGATCCGCGTCACCCGCTCCTTCGGCAAGGGGTCGACCCTCACCCAGACGATCACGGTCCGGGCCGGCAGCCCGCGCATCGACATCGAGACCGACATCGACTGGCACGAGGCCGAGAAGATCATCAAGGCGGCCTTCCCGGTCGACGTGCGGGCCGCGCACTCCTCCGCCGAGATCCAGTTCGGTCATGTCCAGCGGCCCACGCACACCAACACCAGCTGGGAGTCGGCCCGTTTCGAGGTCTCCGGCCACCGCTGGGTGCACGTCGGCGAACCCGGCTACGGTGTCGCCGTCCTCAACGACTCGACGTACGGCCACGACGTCTCCCGCACGGTCCGCGAGGACGGCGGTACGACGACCACGGTCGCCCTCAGCCTGGTGCGCGCCCCGCGTATCCCGGACCCCGAGGCCGACCAGGGCCGGCACCGGTTCACCTACTCCCTGCTGCCGGGCGCCACGATCGGCGACGCGGTCGCCGAGGGCTACGCGCTCAACCTGCCGCTGCGGGTGGCGGAGTCGGCGGGCGCGGCGGAGCCGGTCGTGAGCGTGGAGGGCGACGGCGTGACCGTCGAGGCGGTCAAGCTCGCCGACGACCGGTCGGGCGATGTGGTGGTGCGTCTGTACGAGTCGCGCGGCGGCCGGGCCCGGGGCCTTGTGCGCACCGGGTTCCCGCTGGCCGGCTTCCAGGTCACCGACCTGCTGGAACGGCCCCGTGAGGAGGACGCGGAGGCGGCCACGGACGCCGGCGGCGCGGTCGAGGTGAGCCTGCGTCCCTTCCAGGTCCTCACGCTCCGGCTGCGGCGCGGCGCGTAGGGCCGGACCCCGTCCGGGCGGGCACGCCCGGACCTGTGCCGGGCGGGCACGGTACTGCACCACCGTGCCCGCCCTTCCCGCAGTCCCTTTCGTTGTCGAGGAGTTCAGCCGTGCCCATGCAACCCTGGTTCACCGACGCCAAGTTGGGGATCTTCGTCCACTGGGGCATCTACGCCGTCGACGGCGTCCAGGAGTCCTGGTCGTTCTACGACGACATCGTGCCGCACGAGCAGTACATGTCCCAGCTCGGCCGTTTCACCGGAGCTCGCTACGACCCGAAGGCCTGGGCCGACCTGTTCGCCCGCGCCGGCGCCCGGTACGCGGTGCTGACGAGCCGTCACCATGACGGTGTGGCGCTGTGGGACACGGCGTACGGCGATCTCAGCCTCGGGCGCGACTACCTCACCGGCTACGCCGACGCGCTGCGGGAGAAGGGCCTGAAGGTCGGCCTGTACTACTCCCACTCCGACTGGAACCACCCCGACTACGCCAGCACCCGCAAGCCGGGCCGCCCGCCGGAGATGGAGGACAACCGCTACTCGGAGTGCTCGGCACAGGACGAGGATCTTCAGGCCTGGGAGCGGTTCATCGCCTACCGGGACGGCCAGATCAGGGAGTTGGCCTCCCGCTACCGGCCCGACCTGATGTGGTTCGACGGGGAGTGGGACCGCAGCGAGGAGCAGTGGCGCATCCCCGAACTCGCGGCGCTCATCCGCTCGTACAGCCCGGACGTCGTCTTCAACGCCCGGATGCTCAGCGAGGGCGACTACGCGACCCCCGAGCAGGGCGCCCCGATCGTGCCGCCGGACGGCCCCTGGGAGCTGTGCCTGACGATCAACGACTCGTGGGGTTACCAGCATCACGACCACAACCACAAGTCCCTTGCCCAGCTGATCCGTTACTTCACGGAGACCATCGGCGGGGGCGGCAATCTGCTGCTCGACGTCGGCCCGATGGAGGACGGCACCGTCCCGCAGCCGCAGGTCGAACGGCTGGAGGGACTGGGGGAGTGGATCCGCAGGCACGCCGACGCCGTGTACGGGACGGTCCGCGGGCTGCCGGCCGGGCACCACTACGGTCCCAGCACCCTCTCCGCCGACGGCCGCACCCTCTACCTCACCCTGTTCGACGCCCCGCGCGCGGAGATCGGGGTACGGGGGCTGGCGACACCGGTGCGCAGGGTCACCGTGCTCGGCACCGGGACGGAACTCGGGCACCGGGTCGTGGGTGGGCTGCACGAGGCGGTCGGGGTGCTGTGGATCGACCCGCCGGCCGGGGCCGACCTCGACCCGTACGCCACCGTGCTCGCCGTGGAACTGGACGGTGAGCTGGAGCTCTACCGGGGCTCGGGCAGGTTCTGAGGATCCCGTGCGCCGTCACACCCAGCACACACCCAGGTGAGATCGCCCGCGCCTGGGGTTGTCCGACGGGCTGAGGACAGGGCGGGAGCGGGCGGCCGCTCCCCGTGACAGCGGCCGTCCGCCCCGATCCCCCGTGCCCCCGGGCATCCCCCATGACTCCCGGGGGCTGGTGCTTCCCCGATCCCCCGTGCACCGGACCCTGAACGGTGAACCCTGAACCGCGGTGCCTCCGCGCCGGCCCACCGGGACCCTCACGTTCCCCCGTCGTCCCCGGTGGGCCTTCACGGTTACACCCTTTAGAACCCGCACCTCGCTCCGTGATACACCCCGGGCGAAAGAAATTTCCTCGCGGGGGTTCGCCGGTTCAGCCGGTGAAGCCCGCCGTGATGGAGGTGAACTGCCAGGTGCTCTGGCTGATGCCGGAGCAGTTGCTCACCACGCCCCCGCCGGGGCAGGAGCGGTCACGGTTGACGGCCCAGTAGGCGAGCCGGGCGATGTGGTGCGAGTTCGCCCAGTCCCGGATCTGCGTCCAGATCGCCGGGGTGGTGTTCTCCTGCTGGTCGGACAGGCCGTTCATGCCGGAGATGCCGATGTGGGCGTAGGCGGTGGCGTCGTCCCAGCCGAAGGTGGACTTCAGCTTGGCCTTCAGCCCCTCCGTGGCGTTCACGGTGTTGCCGTACATGTCGGAGCCGCCGCCGAAGTCGAACGGCATGATGGTGAAGACGTCGATGTCGGCGCCGATCGACTTGGCCTGCTCGATGAGACGGTTGCCGTAGTACGACGGCCCGGTGGTCGAGGTGCCGAAGGTGACGATGGTCCTCAGCCCGGGGTTGTTGGCCTTCACGGTCTTCAGCGCGGTCAGGATCCTCGCCTGCACGGCCTCGTTCTCGAACTCGTCCGTGTTCTCGATGTCCATGTCGATCGCCTTCAGACCGTAGGCGTCGATCACCTTCTGGAGCGCGCCCGCCAGGGCGCTCGCGGAGGAGCAGTTGGCGCCGAGCTTGCTGCCCTGCCAGCCGCCGAACGACGGCACGATGTCGCCGCCCGCCGAACGGACCTGGTTGATGACACTCTGGTCGACTCCGCCCGTCAGCGGGCGGGTGCTGTCCCACATCGGGTTGCAGCCGCCCCCGTCCAGCATGAACGCCATCGTGAACCACTTCACGCCCGTCGCGCTCATCACCGTGGGCACATTCGGCGGATCGCCCCAGCCCTCGTACAGATAGGGCGCCGCCTGCTTGAACGCGGTCCCGCCACTGCCCGCGTTCGTCGTCACCGACACCGAGTTGGAGGCTCCGGAGACGTTCCCGGCGGCGTCGCGCGCCCGCACGCTGAAGGTGTAACCCGTGCTCGGGGAGAGCCCGCCCACGGTGGCGGACGTGCCGGAGACGCTCAGCACCCGCGAGGAACCGCTGTAGACGTCGTACGCCGTGACGCCGGTGTTGTCCGAGGAGGCGCCCCAGGTGAGCGACACGCTGGAGGAGGTCTTGCCGGTGGAGGTCAGCCCGGTCGGCGCACTGGGCGCCTGGGTGTCCGGGCCGCCGCCCCCGCCGCCCGGCCCGTCCAGACCGATGTCGTCGGCGTAGTAGGTGCCCTGGGCGTACCAGCCGTGCACATAGACGGTCGCACTGGTCTGCGCGGCACCGGTGGTGAAGGCCACCGACAGCCGGCTGTACGCCGACGGCGAGGAGGTCCAGGTGGAGGCGCCGCCGTCGACGCCGAGGTAGACGTAGCTGCCCCGGACCCAGCCGCTGAGCGTGTACGTCGTGTTCGGCTGGACGGGGACGGTCTGGCCGCACTGCGCGATGTCGCTCGAACTCACCGCCCCCGCGAGGGCCTTGGACCCGCTGTGCACGGGCGAGGAGACGACCTGGCCGAGGCTGCCGGTGCAGGACCAGGGGGAGAGGGAGCCGGATTCGAGACCGGGGTTGGTGAGGATGTTCGCCGCCTCGGCGGTGCCGGGCAGCGCGATGGCCCCGGCGAGCGCGAGTGCCGCGGAGCCCAGCAGGGCGAGAACTCGACGCCAGGGGCGTCTGCGGGGTGTCGTGCGCACGCGATCTCCCTGAAGGTATGGGGGTGTTCGGGAGTGCAGAACTGCAAAGGGGGGTGCGCAACAAAGTTGGTATGGACCAATCCGCCTGTCAAGGTGAGAGACGGAATTGGTCCATACCGGTGAGAGAAACGCCCGCTAGAGCGGCAGCACCTCCGCCGCGCCGGCGGGCGTCACCTCGACGACCCCGGTCTGCGCGGGGACGACGGCCTCGGCCTGGGCGGGCACGGCGGGCAGCAGCGGCTCGGTGCTGTCCTCGATCCGCTGGTGCGGCAGCGACACCGCACGCAGCGGCCGCGGCCCGGACACCACCGTGTAGTCCTGCCCGAGGAACGGCGGCACGACCTCGCCCGGGTCCTCCCCGAGCGCCAACTGCACAGCGGCCCAAGGGGCGTTGACCCCGCACAGCGACAGCTGGTGCAGCCCGCCGGCGGGGCGCGTGTTGACGTCCATGAGGACCGGCTCGTCGCCGAACATACGGAACTGGATGTTGGACAGGTAGTGCAGCCCGAAGCCCTCGGCGATGCGCCGGGCCGGCTCCAGCCACTGCTCCTGGAGGGTGAAGCCGCGGCGGCGGCCGTTCTTGGTGCGGCCGATGGCCATCCGCACCCGGTTGTCGGGGCCGGTGAGGCAGTCCACGGACACCTCCGGCTGCTCCAGACGGGGCATCACCAGCCAGTCCACGGCCTCGTCGGCCTGCTTCAGCGCCTCGACGACCATGTCCAGCTGGACGTACGGGGTCGGGAAGCCGCTGAGGTGCATGAGCGAGAAGGGGGCGCGCGTGATCACCCGGAAGCCCACCCCGCCGGCGCCGGACGCCGGCTTGAAGCACGCCCGGTACCCCGCCTCCTCCAACTCCTCCACGGCGGCGACGAGTTCGTCGGCGTTGCGGGCCCGGTGCCACGGCGGCACGGGCACACCGATCGCCCGGACGGCCTCGTACGCGACGACCTTGTCCTCGAACACGGCGACGGCCTCGGGCGTGGGCGCCAGCAGGGCCGTGCCGATCGCCTCGAAATCGGCGCGGTGCGCCACGATCGCCGCCTGCTCCAGCCGGGGCACGAACACGTCGATGCCGCGGCGCTGGCACTGGTCCAGCGCGTACTCGACGTAGGCGGCGGGTGACAGGCCCTCCGGCTCCAGGTCGGCGGTGTCGGCGGCGGCCAGCACGGGCGAGTCCGCGTCACCGTGCGTCGCATGGATCTCGACCGCGCGATCGCTCGGATTTCTCCGCAGCTGATCCATGAAGAACACGTTCTCCGCGTACGTGCGGTTGAGCCAGACGCGTACGCGAGAGACCATGCGAGGCCGCCTTTCAGGGTTCGCGGGCAGGGCAAAGCGAGCCCGTGCCCGGGCAGGGGGATTGGAGGGTCACCAAACCGCCCTGCTGAAGGGGCATCCATGGCGGTGGTGTTGGGGCGATCATACGGCTTCCCAGCCGTGCCGCGTGCAACGCGCGTGTTACGGATTTTCTGATCTTGTTCACCGATGTCATCCCGTCCGGTAAGGAAGTGACCGCTCGGTAACCATGGCGTACACCTGCGTGACACGACAGGGGCGGCCTTGTTCCGCGCCCGCGAATGTGCTGTCGTGGTGACCTTCGTGAGTGGTGAACGGAAGGACGCGAGGTGACGTCGACGGCCGGTGGTGCCGGGCAGCTGCTGGCCATCAGTGATCTGCACATCGGCTATCCCGAGAACCGTGCCCTGGTCGAGCGGATGGCGCCGGACACGGACGAGGACTGGCTGCTGGTGGCCGGGGACGTCTCGGAGAACGTGGCCGACATCCGCTGGGCGCTGAAGACCCTCGCCGGCCGTTTCCGCAAGGTGGTCTGGGTGCCCGGCAACCACGAGCTGTGGACCCACCCCTCCGACCCCGTCACCCTGCGCGGCGTCGCCCGGTACGAGCATCTGGTCGGCCTGTGCCGGGACTTGGGCGTGGTGACGCCCGAGGACCCCTACCCGGTGTGGGAGGGCCCGGGCGGCCCGGTGGCCGTGGCGCCGCTGTTCCTGTTGTACGACTACTCGTTCCTGCCGGCCGGCTGCACGACCAAGGCCGAGGGGCTCGCGTACGCGCAGGGGACCGGCATCGTCTGCAACGACGAGTATCTGCTGCACCCCGACCCCTACCCGACCCGCGAGGCCTGGTGCCGGGCCCGGGTCGCCGAGACCGAACGCAGACTCGCCGAACTGCCCGACGATCTCCCGGTCGTTCCCGTCAACCACTATCCGCTGCACCGCCACCCGATGGACGTGCTGTGGCATCCGGAGTTCGCCATGTGGTGCGGCACCGGGCTGACCGCCGACTGGCACCGCCGCTTCCGCGTGGCGACCATGGTCTACGGCCATCTCCACATCCCGCGCACCACCTGGCACGAGGGCGTCCGTTTCGAGGAGGTCTCGGTGGGCTATCCGCGCGAGTGGCGCCAGCGTGTGCAGCCGCCGGGCCGGCTGCGCCGCATCCTGCCCGCACCCGCCGAGGACACGACCCTGACGCGGCGGCAGACGCCGGCGGAGAGCGAGGACCGGTGATCGAGGAACTGCTGCCGGAGTCCGTGGTGGCCGTCGAGGCCTTCGGGGAGGAGGGCGTCCGGGAGTTCGGGGACGCGCCGCTCTACCCCGAGGAGGAGGCCCTGGTGGCGCGCGCGGTGCCCAAGCGGCGCCGGGAGTTCACCGTCGTACGCTCCTGCGCCCGGCGCGCGATGGAGAAGCTCGGGGTGCCGCCGCAGCCGGTGCTGCCCGGCGAGCGCGGCGCGCCGCAGTGGCCGGACGGCCTGACCGGCAGCATGACCCACTGCGAGGGCTACTGTGCCGCCGCCCTCGTCCGCGCCGCCGACCTGGCGGCCCTCGGCATGGACGCCGAGCCCCACGAGGCGCTCCCGGAGGGGGTGCTGAAGGCCGTCGCCCTGCCCGCCGAGCAGGAGCGGCTCGCACGGCTGAGCGCCCGGCGGCCCGAGGTGCACTGGGACCGGCTGCTGTTCAGCGCCAAGGAATCCGTCTACAAGGCGTGGTTCCCCCTCACCCGTAAGTGGCTGGACTTCAGTGAGGCCGACATCGACGTCTCGGCCGGGACGGACGGGGAGGGGCGCGGCACCTTCCGCGCCCGGCTCCTCGTGCCCGGACCGGTGCTCGGCGGCCACCGGCTCGGGCACTTCGACGGCTCCTGGACGGTCCGCCGCGGCCTGGTGGCCACGACGGTCACCGTCCACCACCGCTGACCCGGCCGCGGCCCGGAGCCCGGAGCCGGAGCCCCGTCACGGGGCGGGGCACCAGCTCTGCAGCAGTCTGAAGAACTCCTCCTCGTTGCCCGCGAGTCCCGCCTCCGCCAGTGCCCGTTCCGCCTCCGCCAGCACGGCGGGCGGGACCACCCGGGGTACATCCCCGCCGAAGGCGGCCCGGACGGTGTGCAGCAGCCGCAGATAGGCCTGGACGGCGGTGCGCTCGCGGTCGGTCAGTACGGCAGTGGGCATCATCGGTCGGCTCTCCCCGTCTCGGCGTCGTCTCCACGCCGCCGGGGCGGCGCGGACGCCGCCCTGCGACGGCGCACCCCCCAGCTTGCCGCCCACCACTGACAATCCGGTCGCACCGCCCCCGGTTCGCCCGCTTAGCGGAGGTGAAACCTCTCCGAAATCCCCGGGTGGAAACGCTCCCTACGCTGGGAGGAAGCGGTGTCGACCAGGGAGGAGGACGGGTGTTCGACGTCTCGATGCGGCGTCCGCTGGGCGCCGTCGGACCGCGCGCCGCGGGCGGCCGGGAGCCGGCCCTCGAGTACCGGGTCGTGCACGGTCACCGGCGTGCCTTCCGCCGGGCCGGACAGGGCCCCGCGCTGGTTCTCGTCCACGGCATCGGGGACTCCTCGGCGACCTGGGCCGAGCTGATCCCCGGCCTCGCCCGCACCCACACCGTCGTCGCGCCCGACCTCCTCGGCCACGGCGCCTCCGACCGGCCGCGTGCCGACTACTCGGTCGCCGCGTACGCCAACGGACTGCGCGACCTGCTGACCACGCTCGGCATCGAGTCGGCGACCCTCGTGGGGCACTCCCTCGGCGGGGGAGTGGCGATGCAGTTCGCCTACCAGTTCCCCGAGCGCACCGAACGGCTCGTCCTCGTCAGTGCCGGAGGAGTGGGCCGCGAGGTCACCCCCGCCCTGCGGCTGGTCTCCCTGCCCGGCGCCCATCTCGCCCTCTCCGCACTACGGTTGCCCGGCATGCGTACCCAAGTCGGCCTGGCAATTGGGCTGATGAAGCTTCTGGACACCGATCTCGGCCAGGACGCACCCGACTTGCTCCACCTCGTCGACGCCCTGCCGGACGCCACCTCCCGTGACGTCTTCGTCCGCACCCTGCGTGCCGTCGTCGACTGGCGCGGGCAGGTGGTGACCATGCTCGACCGCTGCTATCTGACCGCCGGGATGCCCACCATGCTGCTGTGGGGCGACCGGGACAGCGTGGTGCCGGTCCGGCACGCCCACCGCGCCCACGAGGCGATGCCGGGCAGCCGGCTGGAGATCTTCGAGGGCGCCGGGCACTTCCCGTTCCACACCGACCCGGCCCGGTTCCTCGCCCTGGTCGAGGAGTTCACCCGTACCACCGCCCCGGCCGACTGGAGCCGCGACCACTGGCGCCGGCTCCTGCGTGAGGGCCGCCCGCGGGCGCACCCCGACCTGCCCGAGGCGGCTGTGCGGGAGCTGCGGGAGGCGAGCCGCCGCAGCGCGACCTGATGGCCGTACGCAGAGGTCAGTTCTTCGGTCCCAGATAGCCGAGCGACGCCTCGATGCGGCCCGCCAGATCATCACGGCCGCGGCCGCGCGGGGACGAACCGGCGAGCCACGCGCGGCACTTGCTGGCGAGGAGCAGGCCGAAGCTCTCGGCCTCCTTCTCGTCGGAGAGGTCGAAGCGGGTGCGCGCGGCGACCCTGCGGACCGTCGCCTGGAGGTCGGCCCCGTCGGTGAGTAAACGCGCCGCGACCGAGGCGCCCTCGACGTGAAGGCCGCAGTGGCCCGCGTTCATGTGCCACAGTTCGTGCCCGAGGATCACCAACTGGTGGTCGGGCGCGGTGCGTTCCTCGATGACGACGAGGTCCTGGTCGGCCATGTCGAGCCACAGCCCGCTCGCGGTGTCGGTCGGGAAGGCCGCCGTGCGGAAGTGGACGGGCCGGCCGCGGCGTCTGCTCATCCCGTCGCAGAGCGCGGTGTACAGGTCGGCCGGCGCGGCGGGCGCCGGCAGGGTCAGTTCGGAGACGAGTCCGCCGCACAGACGGCGCATTTCCCTGGCGATGCCCACTGTTCTCCCCCGGATCACGACTCGGGCCGCTTCACGCTCTCCAGGAGCATGTCCAGCCACTCCGCGACCTTGTCCCGGTGCTGGTCGGTGGGCAGCTGGGCCGCCCGCCAGGCGATCCCGCGCACGCCGTGGTCCTGGAGCAGCCGCTCCAGCGGGTCCTCGGCGGCCGCGGCCGCCTCCCGTGCGGCGAGCTTCTGCAGCAGTTCCTGCTCGGTGTGCTGGAGGGCGCCCGCGAGGGCCTCGGGGTCCTCCGCGGTCAGGAAGCCGGCGTGCACCCGGAAGAACCGCTGGATCGCGTCACAGTGCTCCATCGTGGGACGGCGGTCACCGTTGATGAGGGCGCCCGCCTGCTGCCGGGACATGCCGGCTCCGTCGGCGATCTCCTGCTGGGTGTACTTGCGGCCGTTGGGCTTGAGCCGGGTGCGGCGCAGCAGGTCCAGGCGCTGCAGGAAACGGGCCTGGACATCGGGCTCGCCCGCCGGGCGGCCGCTCAGCAGGGCCTTGACGACGGACTCGGGGACCCCGGAGGCGACGGACAGCCGTCCGGTGTCGAAGACCTCCGCGTGCGGCACACCGAGCCGGTCGGCAGTTACGGCGACACGGGCGACGACGGCCGACAGCGGCACCGTCGCCGTGGCGCCCGGAACCTCGAAGCCATCCGACACCGACAGGTCTCCTACGTCTCTCACGTCGCTTTCACCGGCACAGGCCCACCGCACAGGCGATCGCCGTGAACTGCGTGGAGACTAGCCGGTCTTTCGAACTCACATCCAGGTCTCGCCACAACTGTGGCCAATTTCAGCCGTCAATGAGCATGGAATGCCACGATAGTTGACACGTCACGTACCCGGGCAGCAGGATCGGGGCGCCGCGTGAAGGCGGCACCGGCAAGAGGGGTGACCTCCCGATGGCGTTTCAGGCAGGAGGGCAGCGGTCCGCACCGCGGCCCGTCCCCGAGAGTCCCGAGGCCCAGGCGTATCTCCAGGACTACGCCGTCTACTTGGAAGCCGTCCCCTTCCCGTCCGTCGTCCTCGACCACCGGTGGGACGTGGTCCTGGCCAACACCGCTTTCGAGACACTTTTCCGTGAGGTCGGCCCGCATCCGACGGCCCAGCCGGGCGACAACTTCCTCCGGTTCGTCCTCTTCCACCCCGACGCGGCCTCGGTCCTCGGCGACCACGAGGCCAGCTGGTGTCTGCCGATGCTGGCCTGCTTCGCGGCGGCCGTGGAGCGGCACGGGCACGACGCCGGGCTCCAGGCGATCCGCCGGGAGATCGCCCAGGACCCGATCATGGAGGCCGCCTACCGCCAGGGTCTGCCGCACTGGATCCGCGCGGTCGGCGAGGTCGCCGTGGAGCACGACGGGGCGGTCCGCCCGCTGCACCACCCCGACCCGCGCCGGGGCGCCACCCGGTGCCGTATCGTCGGCGAGACCCCGCGGGCCCTGCGGGACATGGGATACACACGGTTGACGATGGTGTTCCAGGAGCCCCGCCCGGCGCCCGCGCCCCGCAGAGCCCGCCGTACCGCCACCCGGCGCAGTGCGAGCCACCTCAGCGTGGTCCCCGCCCCCCGGGCCTGACCGGGCACCGTCGGCGTTCAGGTCGCCGACGGCGCCCGGTTCGGCGAGGCGTGCGGCCGGGCCGCTCACGGCCCCTCGTCACCAGGACCAGCGGCACGCTCCCGCACGGCACCAGCGGCCTCGTCGATGTCGTGGGTGACGAACACGGCGGTCATGCCGCGCTCCCGCCACAGACCCCGGACGAGGTCCTCCAGATCGGCGCGGGTCTGGGCGTCCACCGCCGCGAACGGCTCGTCCATCAGCAGCACCCGGGGCTCGTAGGCGAGCGCCCGGGCGATCGCGACCCGCTGCTGCATCCCACCGGACAGCTGCCACGGGTACGCCCCCGCGGCGTCCGCGAGCCCGACCGAACCCAGTGCGTCGGCCACCAGCCCGGGTCAGAGATCGAGGACGAGTTTCCGGCCCCTGCACCGGGACACGCAGATCATCATCGTCTCGCCGGCCGCCCGTTCCTCGGCGCTCAGCACGGAGTCCCGGTGCTCCGGCGTGCCGTCGAGCACGTCTGTCTCGCAGGTGCCGCAGGTGCCCTCGGAGCAGGAGTACAGCACCTCGATGCCGGCGGCGCGCACGGTGTCGAGGACGGAGACGCCGGGCGCGACGGTCAGTGTCCGGCCGCTCTGTGCCAGCTCCACCTCGAACTCGGCGTCCTCGTCCGTCTGTTGCTGCCTGGGCTGGAACCGCTCGATGTGCAGGGCCCCGGCCGGGCAGCGCTCCTCCACCGCGTCGAGGAGCGGCCCGGGACCGCAGCAGTAGACCAGTGTTCCCCCGGGCAGCGCGTCGAGCACCGGGCCGAGGTCGAGCAGCCCGGTCTCGTCCTGCGGGGCGACGGTCACCCGGTCGCCGTACCGGGCCAGCTCCTCGGTGAACGCCATGGAGTCGCGGCTGCGGCCGCCGTAGAGCAGGGTCCACTCGGCGCCGGCGGCCTCGGCCGCCGCCAGCATCGGCAGGAGCGGGGTGATGCCGATGCCGCCCGCGACGAAGCGGTAGCGCGGAGCGGGATGCAGGGCGAAGTGGTTGCGAGGGCCGCGCACTCGGACCTTTGCGCCCTGCCTCAACTGCTCGTGCACATAGGCCGATCCGCCGCGCCCGTCGGGTTCGCGCAGTACGCCGATCCGCCAGGCGGAACGGTCCGAGGGGTCGCCGCACAGCGAGTACTGACGTTCCAGATCCGGCCCGAGGAGGACATCGACATGAGCGCCCGGCTCCCAGGCCGGGAGCGGCTCGCCCAGCGGGTGGCGCAGGGTGAGGGCGAGCACGCCGTCGGCGGCCGGCTCCCGTCGCTCGACGACGAGTTCGGCCTCGTACACGTCACTCATGAAGCGCTTCCTCGCGGCTCGTGTCCTTCGGGGTGGCCGAGCATCCACTCCCACATCTCGACCGGGTCCTGGGCGGAGTGCTCGGCGCCGCAGTGACAGGTGCCGTGCAGCACATCGGTGCCCGGAAGCCAGTCGATGCGGTAGATCTCGCCGGTGGGGCTGTTGCTCACAGGACCCTCTCCACCGGCTTGTCGCCCTCCTCGACCAGCCGGGCGAGGATCCGGCGGGCCGCCAGACCGCCGGTGTCGATGTTGATGCTCAGCTCCTGGTAGCCGGCCCGCTCCGAACCCAGCGTCCGCTGGAGGAGGTTGAGCGCGTCGACGTCCTGCATGACCACGGTGTGGTTGTTGCTCCGCAGGAACTCGGTGACCTCGTCGTCGTCCGTCGCCCAGTCCCGCGAGACCATCCAGAAGTCGTACACCTTGCCGTCGGTGGACGGGGTGATGGCGTACGTGATCTCGGTGTGGAAGCCGTTCGGATCGCTGCCGTCGGCCTCCGGCAGCACGCCCACCGGCGCGATCCTGCTGTGCAGCAGGTACAGACAGGGGGCGTGGTACTCGATGTCCTGCCAGCGGGTGATCCGGCCCTCGATACCGGTCGAACGGGCGTAGAACGGCGGGCACTCGGCGTCGGCCATGTGCCGGCTGACCCGGACGACGCCCGCGCCCTCGTCGACCTCGGTGGTGATCGGCGTCTCGGCGACCTCGGGGGTGCCGATGTAGCCGCCGTGCAGATACGTCTCGTGCGAGAGGTCGAGCAGGTTGTCGACGAGCAGCCCGTAGTCGGCGTCGATGGGCTCCATGCCGCGCACGGTGGTCCAGCCGGGGGAGTCGAGGTGCCGGGCGCGCGGGATCGTCAGCGGGTCGGCCAGCGCCGGGTCGCCTATCCACACCCACACCAGGGCGTCCTGCTCGACGACCGGGTACGACGCGACGCGGGCCGTGCGCGGGATGCGTTTCTGGCCCGGCACGTACACACAGGTGCCGCTCGTGTCGTACGTGAAGCCGTGGTAGCCGCACACCAGTCGGTCGCCGTCGAGCCGGCTGGGCTTCTCGTGCAGCGGGAAACGGCGGTGCACACAGCGGTCGGCCAGCGCGACCGGGGTCCCCTCCTCCTCCGTCCGGTAGAACACGAGGGGCTCGCCGAGGACGGTCCGGCCGAGCAGTTCCTCGCGCCCGACCTCGTGGCTGTAGGCGGCGACGTACCACTGGTTCCTGGCGAAGGCGGTCGTGTGCGGCATGGATGCGGCTCCCGTCGTTGGGTGGTGGCGCCATCGTCCGGAAGGGCGTCGCGGGGGCGCAATACCTCTTCCGTCTTACGGAAGGGGCAGGGGAAATTGCCTGTTCAGGGCGCGTGATCGTCTGTGGGAGCGACATGAGGAGCGCGCTGAGCCGACGACCTTGCTGGGCGTTTCCGTCGATGATTGTGTCGAGCTTTACACTCCCGCTTTGCGAGACATAGCAGCTCTGAGCATTTTGTGTTGACTATTGCGCCGCAAGCTGGTGGTACACCGGCAGAAGTTGTGTCGCCGCAGATCAACCTTGATCGTTTCCGCGTTGACAGGCCATGGGGTCAGGAGCGGGGTGAGAGGGCGTGATGGCAGGCAGTGCGAGACCGATTGCTGAGGCTGTGGCCTTGAGGGGCGCCCCCGAGCAGATTCTTGGTCTCATGGTTGTGCACGTGCGGTACCCGCACTGACCTGTGGAAACGGGGCTGCTGCCGTCGGCGGAGGACGCATCAGTCCGGGAATGGCCCGGATCTTGGACTCGGGCGCGCGCCTCAGACCATCCTGGGAGCCCAGGATGGACGGCAGGCTTTTCAACGCACCCTGCTGCCGAGTGGCGGGGGCTCGGTGGGCGGCGTAGCGCCGGGATGCTTGGTCCTGGGGTGGCCCGCCGGATGTTGGCGACCGGGGGTGTTGAAGGAGCGAATCTCGCTGTGGAGCAGAGCAGCGGACTCATAATCCGTCGGCCGTGGGTTCGAGTCCCACCCGCCCCACTTGTGCAGGCTTCTGACCTGCGGAAACGTTCAATTTGTCCTGTTGGATCGTCAACTTCGCCTGAACGGAAAGAATCCGCTGCGCGCGAGTTTGGCCTCGGTGTCGGCGCCTGTAGCGCGAATGCCCCCTGACCTGCATGGACGCTCCGGCTCGTAGCTGTTGAGGCTTGCGGTAAATGGCTCCTGTGGCTGGTTGCGCGCTCGATTCTGGACGCTGGCTGGACGCGAGGAAACCGGAGGGACTCGCTCCGGCGCCGATCCGTCCACTTTTGCCTGCTCGAGTTATGGCCGACGTGGCCGGTCGGTGTGCTAGAGAAACGGCCCGTACTGAAAACGGCCCCAGGTCGCACCAGGGAGTCACTCCCAGGGCCTCACGGCTTCCTCGAGGCGTGCAAGGCGAGGGCTGCCTGCGTACTTAGGGTCGGCCCAGCCGCATGGCGTCCCGTTCGTGATCGTCCGAGGCCGAGGAGTGGGAGGGGTCAGTGAGAGTCGCGGGCGTTGCGGCGGAGGCCGGCCTCGATTCTTGACTCCGGTATCTGTCCGCAGGACGCGGTATTGGTCATGTTCGTGACACGCGGTACGGTCTGGTGGATATCGACGACGGCAGGACGGAAGCCGGTGGGAATCCGGCACGGTCGCGCCACTGTGTGCCGCCGACCCGCGAGGGGTGGCGGCGAGTCAGACCCGTAGCCGTCGTCATGTGCACCACCGAGATGGGACGCGAACTCCCAGAGGAGGCCCTGCCATGGCGCAGCATGTCGCCCCGCCGACTGCCACCACTCCCGCTCTTCCCGCCAAGCTGCCGATCGGCGCGATCGCTCCGTGGGCGGTCTTCTTCGGCATCCTGATGCTGGTCCTGCTGTACTTCGTCGGCTCCGAGCAGGGCGCCACCTCCGTGTTCAACGGCACGGACGTCCACGAGTGGGTGCACGACGCCCGCCACCTGCTCGGTTTCCCCTGCCACTGACGCAAGGGAAACCGGCCATCCCATGAACTCCGCAACGGTAAGAAACCTGCTCGTCCGCGGCATGCTCGCCGGCCTCGCGGCCGGTGTGCTCGCCCTGGTCGTGGCCTACCTGCTCGGCGAGCCGTACGTCGACAAGGCGATCGCTTTCGAGGAGGCGCACTCCCACGAGCACGAGATGGAAGTCGTCTCCCGCTCCCTTCAGTCGACCGCCGGTCTGGCCACCGGCGTCCTCGTCTACGGGGTTGCCTTCGGCGGCATCGCCGCCCTCGCCTACGCCTTCGCACTCGGCCGCGTGGGCCGCTTCAGTCCCCGGGCGACTGCGCTGCTGCTGTCCGGCTGCGCCCTGCTCGCCGTCTACGTCGTGCCGTTCCTGAAGTACCCGGCCAACCCGCCGTCCGTCGGCAACCCCGACACCATCGGCAGGCGCACCACCCTGTACTTCTTGATGATGCTGCTCAGCGTGCTCCTCGCGATCGCCGCGACCATCCTCGGCAAGCGCCTGGCGCCCAGCCTGGGCACCTGGTGGGCGACCGTGGCCGCGGTGGCCGCCTTCGCGGTCGTGATCGGGCTCGCATTCGCGTTCCTGCCGGTCATCAACGAGGTGCCCCAGGAGTTCCCGGCCACCGTGCTGTGGCGCTTCCGCCTCTCCGCGCTGGCCATCCAGCTCACCCTGTGGACCGGGTTCGGGCTGGTCTTCGGCGAGTTGGCCCAGCGGCTGCTGAACCCCAAGCCCGCCACGGCCGCCACCGCGCGCCACCCGGTGGCCGCCCCCAACTAACAGGAGCCGCCACACGTTCGAGGGCCCACGGAACCATCCGGGGGCCCTCTCGCGTTCTTCCGACACCCGACCCGGACCCGGTATGACGCAACGACCGACCGACCTGGCCCGTCTGCCCGCTCCTGCCGACAGGACGGGGACGACCGAGGCGAGCAGCGGAGGACCTACGTGCCCAGACGCCCCCAGCCCCGCCACATCACCCTCGGCGGCCGTGAGGCGGTCGCCCTGCCCCTGGAGGAGTACGAGCAACTGATCGCGAGCCGCCGCCAGATCGGTGGCCAGAGCGCCCGGGTCAGGGTGCTCGCCGAGCAGGCCAAGCGGACGGAGCAACTCCTGCGCGATCTGGAGCGCCTGATCGCCGTTCCCGAGGACGGCGGCACGGTGGCCGAGCTCTCACCGCCGGGCTGCACCACCGCGTGCCGCACCGGCCGTGCGGCTGAGCGGGAGGACGCCGACTGCCTGCGGTGCGCGATCGCCGCACTGCTGCGCCGTCACCGCAACTCGGCCACATGAGCGGCGATTCAGCTGCCGATGGCGTGCGGACCGAGCGGGTGCCCCATGCGCAGGTTCCAGCGTCCGGACCGTCCGCTGATCTCCGTCGCGGTCAGCGGCGCCACGTCGGCACGCCAGAACGCCGCCACCGGCGCTCCCAGCACCCGCACCACCACCGCGCGCACGACATCCGGCTCCACCACGGCGACCGTACGACCGTCCACCTCCCCCATGTTGTCCAGCCAGCGTCCGATGCGCTGACACAGGTCCTGCACCGACTCCCCGTCGTGGGGGGCTGAGGCCGGGTCTGCCAGCCACTGCGCCACTGCATCCGGCTCGGCCGCGCCGACCTCGTCGAGCGTGCGGCCCTGCCATCGGCCCACCTGGGGCCGGCGAGTTCGGCCACCGGTTCGGCATCGGCGAGTCCGAGTGCCGCGGCCGTTTCCTGGCAGCGCACGCCGGGCGAGGAGACGACCCGGTCGGCCGGACGCAGCGTGCCGGCCGCCGCCCGGGCCTGCGCCCTGCCCGCGTCGTCGAGCGGGGTCCGGCTGTCGTCGAAGCGGGCCTGGCGCAGCGACGGGTTCGTCGCGGGCGAGATGAAGGTGACGCGGCTGGTCACGCGGTCGCTCCTGCCGTCGGGGAATCGTGGGGTGCAAGTCTTCGCTGCCCGGGGCACTGCCCGAGCACGCGCACGCTACCGTCCGTAGCAGCGGGTTCTCCTGCCGAGTCCGGCGAACGGCCGGGGCCGGAGCTCAAGCACTCCGCCTCGGCCGTCGCTGCCGTCAAGAGGCGGGCAGCTCACTCCTCACCGTGCGTGCCGCGGCGACCAGGTTCTCCAGGGAAGCCCGGGTCTCGGGCCAGCCGCGGGTCTTCAGCCCGCAGTCGGGGTTGACCCAGAGACGTTCGGCGGGAATCGCTTCAAGCCCCGCTCGCAGAAGGGCTGCTGCCTCCACCGCGCTCGGTACGCGCGGGGAGTGGATGTCGTACACGCCCGGCCCCGCCTCGCGCGGGTAGCCGTGCGCGGCGAGTTCGCGGGCGACCTGCATGTGAGAGCGGGCGGCCTCCAGGCTGATGACGTCGGCGTCGAGGTCGTCGATGGCCTGGACGATGTCACCGAACTCGGCGTAGCACATATGGGTGTGGATCTGGGTGTCCGGTCGTACGCCGCCGGTGGTGAGCCGGAACGCCTCCGTGGCCCACATGAGATACGCCGGACGGTCGGCGGCCCGGAGGGGGAGCGTCTCGCGCAGTGCGGGCTCGTCCACCTGGATGACTGAAGTCCCGGCCGCCTCAAGGTCGTTGACCTCGTCGCGCAGGGCGAGGGCGACCTGGCGGGCGGTGTCGCCGAGGGGCTGGTCGTCGCGGACGAAGGACCAGGCGAGCATGGTGACCGGGCCGGTGAGCATGCCCTTGACCGGCTTCGGGGTGAGGGACTGGGCATACGTCGTCCAGCGCACCGTCATCGCTTCGGGACGAGAGATGTCGCCGGCCAGGATCGGCGGGCGTACGTAGCGGGTGCCGTAGGACTGCACCCAGCCGTGCTGGGTGGCGAGGTAGCCGGTGAGCTGCTCGGCGAAGTACTGGACCATGTCGTTGCGTTCTGGCTCGCCGTGCACCAGGACGTCCAGGCCCGCCTTCTCCTGAAAGGAGATCACTTCGCCGATCTCCGCCCGGATGCGCTCCTCATAGCCGGCCGTGTCGATCCGCCCGGCACGCAGGTCGGCACGGGCGGTGCGCAGTTCGCCGGTCTGCGGGAACGAGCCGATGGTGGTCGTGGGTAGCAACGGCAGCTGCAGATGGGCGCGTTGGGCGGCGGCACGCCCCCGGTACGGGTGGGATCGGCGGCTGTCGTACGCGGTGATCGTCGCCGCCCGTGCGCGGACGGCAGGGTCGTGGGTGATCGGTGAACTCGCCCGGGAGGCCAGGTCGGCGCGGTTGGCGGCCAGTTCCGCCGTGATCGCGTCGGTGCCCTGGGTGAGGCCCCTGGCGAGGGTGACGATCTCGCTGGTCTTCTGCTTCGCGAAGGCCAGCCAGCGCAGGATCTGCGGGTCGATGTCCTTCTCGGCGGCGGCGTCCAGCGGCACGTGCAGAAGGGAGCAGGAGGCGGCCACGTCGACGCGGTCAGCGAGCCCGAGGAGGGTGCCGAGGGTGGACAGGGACTTATGAAGGTCGTTGATCCAGATGTTGCGGCCGTTGACCACACCGGCGACCAGGCGCTTGCCGGGCAGGCCGCCCACCGCCGCCAGGGCGTCCAGGTTGGCGGCGGCCGCCTCGGTGAAGTCCAGCGCGAGACCCTCGACCGGCGCCTTCGCCAGCACCGGCAGGGCGTCGCCGATCCGGTCGAAGTACGAGGCCACCAGCAGCTTCGGCCGGTCGGTCAGGGCGCCGAGATCGCGGTAGGCGCGTGTCGCGGCGTTCAGTTCGGCCGGGGTGCGGTCCTGGACGAGGGCGGCCTCGTCCAGCTGCACCCACTCGGCACCGGCGGCGCGCAGGTCGGCGAGCAATTCGGCGTACACAGGGAGCAGCCGGTCCAGGAGGGTGAGCGGCTCGAAGTCCGCGGCCACGCCGGGCGCGGGCTTGGCGAGCAGGAGGTACGTGACAGATCCGACCAGTACGGGCCGGGCGGTCAGGCCCTGGGACAGGGCCTCCTTCAGCTCGGAGACCTGCTTGGCGGGGTCGGCCGTGAAGACGGTGTCCGGGCCCAGCTCGGGGACCAGGTAGTGGTAGTTGGTGTCGAACCACTTGGTCATCTCCAGTGGAGCGACCTCCTGGGTCCCGCGGGCCATCGCGAAGTAACCGTCCGTAGCGTCGGCGTCCACGGCGGCGCGGTGCCGGTCGGGAATCGCGCCGACCATCACGGTGGTGTCGAGGACGTGGTCGTAGTACGAGAAGTCACCGGTGGGCACCTCGTGGATGCCGGCCTCGGCGAGCTGCTGCCAGTTGCTCCGGCGGAGCTCGGCGGCGGTTGCGTGGAGGGCGTCGGCGGTGACGCGGCCCTTCCAGTAGCCCTCGATGGCCTTCTTCAGTTCCCGGTTCTGGCCCTGGCGGGGGTAGCCGTACACGGTGGCCCGTGCTGCCGCGGCTGCGGACTTTGCTGTCACGGAGATCTCCTTCGCGAGATGAATCCCTGAGATCCCGGGGACGGGACGAGAGCGCGAAGGGAACGACGAACCGGACGGCCACGACCCCGCGCGGCATGGGCACGGTCGCTCCGTCTGGTGTGTACGCCGACCCGCCCTCGAGGTCACCGGGATGTCCGCGCACGGAACGGTCCGCACGCGGGCAGTTGGCAGGTCTTCGGACTCGCGGGCACGCCCTCCTCGGAGGACACCTACTGGCCGTCGCTTCCCGGGCCCGGTACGTCGGACCCAGTGCTTTATGACGGCGGTCGTTCCCGCTCACCGCTGCGGGGCAGTCCCGGATTCCCACCGGGTTCCCTCTTGCGACGCGCCTGCCTGGCGGGCAGGGCGAACCAGCTGCAAGGCCAGCGTACACACCGGTCCGAGGGTGCGGACCGCCTTCCTTGAGCTGGCGCGATCGTCCTTCATCCCTTCGGCGCGATCCTGTCAGGCCTCATTGAGACCGAGTTGATGCCGGAAGGACAGGGACAGAACGACAAGGGCTGATTAGCCCCAACATGGTCAACTTGGCCCGGGTACGCCGCCTGCTCCCCCTCGCCCTGCTCTTGGCCTCCGCGGTAAGCGCCGCCTGCACGGCTCTGGCCTGGCTGCTCGCCGTCACCGCATACATTCCATTGTCCGATGCCTATCGGGTCGGCTCCCAATTGAATGCGGCTGGACGCTACTCCCTCCCGCCGTGGCGCTGATGTTCTGGGAACTGCGTAACTCCGGCAGTGAGGAGGCGGGAGGCGGCCGCCCCAGAGGTCATACCGGTAAGTCCCTTCGCCTAGCTGGATACCGTGCGTACGACGGTCAAGAGCGGGCGCGCGGCGACGGCCTTGGTCGCCGCTGCTGCCGCGGCCCTGCTGATCATCGTCTGCGGAGGCCAGGACACATCGGGTCGGCAGACCTCCCCCGGACAGAGCGTGAGCCTGGGTGCGTTGGGCACCGAGAAGCCCGCGACGGGACAGGCCGTCGCCGCGCTGGAGAGGTCCGTGCCGTAGCGCGTCTCCATCCCCTCCATCGGCGTCTCCAGCACGCTGGAGACGCTCGGACAGAACAGGGCCATGACGACCCCCAAGGACCCCGATCTGGCGGGGCTGGTACGAACCCGGACCCACTCGCGGCTCCGAGGGGCCCGCCGTGATCGCCGGACACGTCACCTGGAACGACGCGGACGCGGTCTTCAAGAAGCTGAAGACGGTGAAGGCTGTGGACACGGTTGAGGTGGAACGCGAGGACGGAAGGACCGCCACGTTCACGGTGGAGCGGGTCGAGGAGTACGAGAAGGCCGAGTTCCCGACCCTGGAGGTCTACGAGAACATCGACCAGGCGGGGCTGCGACTGGTCACCTGTGCGCCGAGTTCGATGTTCAACGGCGCTACCAACCCAGCGACACCGCCATGTCCGTGACCTGGACGCGCTCAGTGGCCGACCCATCGTTGCGCCGCACGCGCGCGTGCCGCCCGGAGGGGGCGTTCTGTCCGACGGGCTGGATCTCGATGTCGTGCTCGGCGCGCAGCCGTCGCAGTCTGTGCCTCCCGATCGCGAGGACGTCCTTTCTTCCCCTGCTGCCCGCGCCTGTGAGTGGGCACGGTCCGTGTTCCCCCGATCGGCCTCACAGGGGTTGTGGTGCGAGGGCGCGGGCGGGGTGGCGGGGGCCCAGGAAGACCACGATTCCCTCGCCGTCGGGGGAGGGGTGGGTGGCCTGGGCCCAGCCGCGGCCCCGGTAGAAGGACATCGCCCGCGTCGACCGCACCGAAGTCAGCAGCCAGGAGCGGCCGTCGGGGGCGTCCTCGGTGACCGCGGCCAGCAACTCGCCCGCGAGACCGGTGCCGCGGGCCCCGGGGAGGACGGCGAGTTCGTCGATCTCCCGGGCCCCGCACAGCCATGCGGCGGTGCGCTCGGGACCCAGCCCCGCAGCAGCCTGCGGATAGCAGCGGTCGGTGGGGAAGGGGGCCGGCGTGGTCCAGGCCGTCGCGAAGCCGAGCAGGTCGGATCCGGCGAAGGCGAGCACCGCGATGAAACCGGGGCGCCGCACGTTCACCGGAAGCCGCTCCCCGAACTCGACGGCCTTCTCCTCGTCCTCGTTCCAGGGCGGCGCGCAGAAGGCGTCGGCGTACACGGAGCGCAGGGCAGTGGTGTGGGCGAGCAGGTCGCCGTCTCTGAAGACGCGGACGGCGGGGACGGCGGGGACGGCGGGGACGGCGGGGACGGCGGGAATTGCCGGGCTGACGGGGCTGTCCGGGATGTCCATCAGGCCGCCACCGCCCCGGCCGTCGAGACGGGGTTGAGGGAGGCGCACTCCAGCGGCGCCGACGGGTCGATGGACACGTCCAGCGGCGCCGGCTCCGCCCCGGCGCGGACCAACAGGTCGCCCACGGCGGCGATCATCGCGCCGTTGTCCGTGCACAACTTCAGTGGCGGCACGCGCAGTTCGATCCCGGCCGCCCGGCACCGCTCCTCGGCCAGCCGCCGCACCCGCGAGTTGGCGGCGACCCCGCCGACCACGACCAGCGTCCCTACGCCGTGCTCGGCGCAGGCCGCGACCGCTTTGCGGGTCAGTACGTCGGCCACCGCCTCCTGGAGCGAGGCCGCCCCGTCCGCCACCGGCAGCTCACGGCCCGCGTGACCCTCGGCCCAGCGCGCGGCGGCGGTCTTCAGCCCCGAGAAGGAGAAGTCGTACGACCCCGGCAGCGGGCGGGGGAAGGCGACGGCGCCCGGATCTCCGGCCCGCGCCACCCGGTCGATGGCCGGGCCCCCGGGATACGGCAGCCCGAAGACCCGCGCGACCTTGTCGAAGCACTCCCCAGCGGCGTCGTCGAGGGTGTCGCCGAGGTGGACTATCGGATCCCGGACCATGTCGCGGACGAGGAGGAGCGAGGTGTGGCCGCCGGAGACGATCAGCACCATGCACGGGTCCGGCAGCGGCCCGTGCTCCAGGGTGTCGGCGGCGACGTGCCCCGCGAGGTGGTGGACGCCGTACAGCGGGACCCCCAGGGCGTAGGCGAGGCCCTTCGCCCCCGCCAGGCCCACCTGGAGCGCGCCCGACAGTCCGGGCCCGGTGGTCACGGCGACGGCGCCGATGTCGGACAGCCGTCGCCCGGCCTCCTCCAGCGCCTGCCGGACCACCGGCCGCAGGGCCTGGAGGTGGGCCCGGGAGGCGATCTCGGGCACGACACCGCCGTAACGGGCGTGCTCGTCCATGCTCGACGCCAGCGCGTGGCCGAGCAGCCGCCCGTCCCGGACCAGGCCCGCGCCGGTCTCGTCGCAGGACGACTCGATCCCGAGCACGATCGGTGAGCTCACGCCTCCACCTCTTCCTGCATAGTCAATGTTATTGCGAATAGTGTGCAATAAGCGGGCCGTGTTGTGTACCCGAGCACGGAAACACGCTCGACGAGATCGCCGGGAAGGCGAAGGGGGCCGGGGTCCTGCGGACCGCGGTGATCATGGTGGGGCGGACGCTGGGGGCGGAGAAGTTCCGGGACAGACACCTGTACACGGCGAAGCGGGAGAGGCATGTCTGCTGACACACTGATCAGAAGGGCCGTCGCGGAGGACGCCGACCGGCTCACCGACATGGTCCAGGCGTCCGGTGCCTACCAGGGCGCGTACGCCTCGATCATCTCCGGCTACCGGGTCGGCCCGGACTACCTTGCACGCCACTCGGTGTTCCTCGCCGAGGACCCGGACGGGCGCCTGCTCGGCTTCTACTCACTGATCCTGGAACCGCCGGAGCTGGACCTGGCGTTCGTCGCGGACGATCTCCAGGGCAGGGGCGTCGGGCGGCTCCTCGTGGAGCACGTGCTCGGTCAGGCCCGCGCGGCCGGCCTGACCGGAGTGCGTGTGGTGTCCCATCCGCCGGCGGAGGACTTCTACCGCCGCATGGGCGCCGAGCGCGTGGGGACGGTCGGTCCGGTGCCGCCGAAGGTCACGTGGGAACGCCCGGAGTTGTGGTTCACCGTCCGCTGAGCGGCCCTGCCGCTGTGCTGCGCCCCACCACTGTCCCCGCCCGGTCGATGCGGACCAGGTCGACCGCGACCGGCGCGCCCCGCAGCACGGCGAGGGCCTGGTCCCGTGCCACCGTCCGGGCTGCCTGTGGTCGTGGTCCGGCGGCCCCCGGTGCCCGATGGCGTTCCGGCAGTGGGTGATCCGGAGTCGGCGGCACGGTGGATCAGTGACCTGTGCATTTTCCCGGTCGCTGGCTGAATCCTGACGCGGGCTTTGCCGCATGCAGCTTGTACCTGCAACCAATGCGCAGAAACCTTGAAGGCGCGGCTGAAAACAGCCGCTCGCCGAGAAGTAAGGCCCACGTCCCCATGACCACCGCTCCCGATTCCGTCCGGCAGCGCCTGCGTACCTCCATGACCCGAAAGGAGTGGGCGAGCGTCGGCGGGATGGCCGCCTTCATCCTGGCGCTGCACGTCATCGGCTGGTTCACGCTCGTCGTGATCGTCGCCCCCGAGCACTACAGCCTCGGCACCAAGACCTTCGGCATCGGCATCGGCGTCACCGCCTACACGCTCGGCATGCGGCACGCGTTCGACGCCGACCACATCGCCGCCATCGACAACACCACCCGGAAGCTGATGAGCGAGGGCCAGCGCCCGCTGTCCGTCGGCTTCTGGTTCTCCCTGGGCCACTCGTCGATCGTCTTCGCGCTCGCCTTCCTGCTCTCCCTCGGTGTCAAGGCGCTGGCAGGACCGGTCGAGAACGACGACTCCACCCTCCACAGCGTCACCGGCTGGATCGGGACGACCGTCTCCGGGACCTTCCTCTACGTCATTGCGATCATCAACCTGGTGATCATGGTAGGCATCTGGAAGGTCTTCAAGGAGATGCGCACCGGCCGCTTCGACGAGGCCGCCCTGGAGGAACAGCTGAACAACCGCGGCTTCATGAACCGCATCCTCGGCCGTCTGATGAAGTCGATCACCAAGCCGTGGCAGATGTACCCCCTGGGCCTGCTCTTCGGCCTCGGCTTCGACACCGCGACCGAGATCGCGCTGCTCGTCCTCGCCGGTTCGGGCGCGGCCTCCGGGCTGCCCTGGTACGCGATCCTGTGCCTGCCGATCCTGTTCGCGGCCGGCATGTCGCTTCTGGACACCATCGATGGCTCGTTCATGAACTTTGCCTACGGCTGGGCCTTCTCCAAGCCGGTCCGCAAGGTCTACTACAACCTCACCATCACCGGCCTGTCCGTCGCCGTCGCCCTCATCATCGGCACGGTCGAACTGCTGGGCCTGGTCGCCGAGAAGGCCGACCTGCACGGCCCCTTCTGGGACTGGGTCTCCGGCCTGGATCTCAACATCATCGGTTACGTCATCGTCGGGCTGTTCTTCGCGACCTGGGCCGTGGCCCTGCTTGTGTGGAAGGTCGGCCGGATCGAGGAGAAGTGGACGGCGGGGCTGGCTCAACCCGCCCCGGCGTCGGCCTCGGCTGAGCAGGGCTGAGCGCACGCTCCTGTGTCTCGGGGTACCGGCGAGGGGCCAGGCGATCTCCTCGCCGGCACCCCGCCGTACCGCTCGCGTCTGCGAGGACCCCACCAGCACAACGGTCCGCATGTCGACCTCGGCCGGATCCAGGTTGGCCAGCCGCATGACCCGGACCCGGGCGTGCTGGAGGAGCTGCGGCGGGTCTACCTGGAGGCGGAGGGGGACCTGGAGGGCGGCGAGTGAGGTGGCCTGCTATTGCATATATTTTGCAATAGCTTTTGTATTGCAAGAGGGTGCGGGTTCAGGCGAGACTGTCCTGGGCGCGGGGCGCGTCTCACGACCTCGTCCGTCCTCGGACGCCGCCCCGCGCTCCTCCCGCGCGCGAGCTTGCCGCTATGCCTACGAAACGGTCTCAATCCCAGCCGATCCTTGGGCGCTGACGGCCGTCCGGCCATCATGTCGCCATGCACCGGCCGCTCAGCCTCGCCCCCGAGTGGTTCACGGCCGACGACTCGGCCCTGAACGTCGCTTTCGTGTACCCGATGCAGGGGCCTGCCGGCATCTTCGGTCCGGCCTGCGAGGCGTGCGCGAGGCTGGCGGCCGAGGAGATCAACAGGGCCGGCGGTGTGCTCGGCAAGGAACTCCGGCTGCTGGAGGTCGACGGCGGCGCCGACCCCCAGGAGGTCGCCGAGCACGTCGAGGCCCTGGTGGCGACGGGTGCGGTGCAAGGTGTCACCGGCTGGCACATATCCTCGGTCCGGCAGGCGGTGGCGCCCCGTGTCGCGCACCTGGTGCCGTACGTCTACACGGCCCTGTACGAGGGCGGGGAGCGCACGGACGGTGTCTTCATGACCAGTGAGACCCCCGACTGGCAGCTGCTGCCCGCCATGCGGCTCCTGGCCGACACACGGCGGGTGCGGCGATGGTTCGTCGTCGGCAACAACTACGTCTGGCCGCGGAGCACGGCCCGGGCGGCTCGCCGTTACGCCCGAGCGTGCGGGGGTGGGCGGGTCTGCGGTGAGGCGTACCTCCCGCTGGGCGCCGAGGACTTCCGTGACGTGTTGCGGCGCATCGAGCACGCGGACGCGGACGGCGTGCTGATGCTGCTGGTCGGCAGTGACGCCGTCCGTTTCAACCGGGCCTTCGCCGCCTCCGGCCTCGACCGGCGATGCCTCAGGCTGAGCACGCTCATGGACGAGAACATGCTGATGGCCAGCGGTCCGGAGGCGACGGGTGACCTCTTCAGCACGGCCGGGTTCTTCGCCTCGCTGGCCAACCAGGACACCCTGGACTTCCACGGCCAGTACGCCGACCGCTTCGGCATCGAGGCTCCGGCCCCCGGAAGCCTCGGCGAATCCTGTTACGAGGGCGTGCTGCTGCTCGCGTCACTCATCGAGCGGGCCCGCACCCTGGATGTCTCCGCGATCTCGGCGGCGGCCGAAACCGTCTCCTACGAAGGGCCGCGCGGTCTGCTCCACCTCCGCGACCGGCATGTGCGCCAGCGCATCTACCTGGCGGAGGCGGACGGACTCGACTTCAACGTGCTAGCCCAGCTCCGGGCTCCGCACGACCTCGTGTGACGCCTTCCAGGGGCCGGGAGTGGCCGGGCCTTCCAGGGCCTCGGCCAGCCGCGTGAGCAGTTCTTCGAGCTCCTCGTCCGGGAGTGACTGCTGCAAGTCCCCCCAGTCGGCCCGTACTTCACGCACCAGCATCCGCCATCGCTGCATGCCGCGCGGCGTGAGATGGGCCAGCACCCGCCGCCGGTCCACGGGATCGACGCGGCGGTAGACCCAGTTCTGGTCGACGAGTTGGTCGACCAGCTTGGTGAGGCTCGGGGCCGGCAGGAAGGCGTGGTCGGCGAGGGCGGTCATGTTGTGCCCCTGCCCGTCGGACAGCAGGTCGAGCACCCTCCACGCCTCCACCGAGCAGTCGAACTCGTCCAGCAGCGACTGCACTCGGCGCACGGCGAGACGTTCGGCCCGGGTCAGCAGGTGGAGCAGTTCCTGGGGCTGCCTTGCCATCGTGCTCCTCCGCTCGTGCTGTCGGACGGTGTCCGAGCCTACATGTGATCACCCGGCCCCTGGCAAGGGAGAACCCAGTAAAGCGATCTTTTCCTCAGGAAGCATTAATTTCGGCCCTCAAGGCGCTGTTGAGCGTGCATCTCCATCGGGTGCTCTTTTCCTGTGCCAGCAATATTGCTTCCACTGGAAACCATTCTTCAATTGCCGTGAAACGCACCGGAAACAGTCTCCTCGCAGGCTGTGGTCGCACTTCAGCGACCAGCCCGGACGCCACCCCGGAACGGCTGGGGAACCCGTGCGACAACGCGCCGCCACTTCTGAAGCGTGTACCTCCCATTCCTCCCAGGGCTCTTCCGAGCCCCTCCGCTCATTTCGCTTCGCCCTTCGGGGCAAGGAGGTTGTGCATGTCCGGGCTCAGTATCAGCAGACGCGGTCTTCTGGCCGGCATATCGGCGGCCGGCGCGACCGCCGCGCTCAGTGCCTGCGGCGCCAAGACCGGAAGCGACACCTCGTCCGGCTCCGCGGCCAAGGCCGACACGTCCGGCAGCACGGTCAAGGTCGGTCTGCTCAACTCGCTCTCGGGCACGATGGCCATCAGCGAGGTCACCGTCCACAACTCGCTGCTGCTCGCCATCAAGGAGATCAACGCCTCCGGGGGAGTCCTGGGCAAGAAGCTCAAGCCCATCAGCCAGGACGGCGCCTCTGACTGGCCGACGTTCGCCGAGAAGGCCGAGGCCCTCATCACCGATGACAAGGTCGCGGCCACCTTCGGCTGCTGGACCTCGGCCAGCCGCAAGGCCGTGAAGCCGGTCTTCGAGCGGTACAAGTCGCTGCTCTTCTACCCCGTGCAGTACGAGGGCCTGGAGGAGTCGCCGTACATCTTCTACATCGGCGCCACCACCAACCAGCAGATCGTGCCCGCCCTCGACTACCTGAAGAAGCAGGGCCTCACCAAGCTGTACCTGGTCGGCAGCGACTACGTCTTCCCGCGCACCGCCAACAAGATCATCAAGGCGTACGCGAAGGCCAAGGGCCTGACGGTGGTCGGCGAGGACTACGCGCCGCTCGGCTCCACGGAGTTCAGCACCATCGTCAACAAGGTCAAGGGCGCCGGCGCCGACGCCGTGTTCAACACCCTCAACGGCGACAGCAACGTGGCCTTCTTCAAGGAGTACAAGTCCGCCGGTCTCACGGCCAAGAGCCTGCCCGTGCTCTCCGTCTCCATCGCCGAGGAGGAGGTCAAGAGCATCGGAACGCAGTACCTGGACGGCCAGTTGACCGCCTGGAACTACTACGAGACCACACCGGGCGCCGCGAACAAGAAGTTCGTCGCGGCCTACCAGGCGGCCTACGGCAAGGACAAGCCGACCTCCGACCCGATGGAGGCCGCCTACATCTCCGTCTACCTCTGGAAGGCGATGGTCGAGAAGGCCGGGTCCTTCGACGTCGCCAAGGTGAAGGCCGCCTCCGACGGCATCGTCTTCGACGCCCCGGAAGGCACGGTCACCGTCGACGGCGCCACCCAGCACGTCTACAAGACGGCCCGCATCGGCAAGGTCGGCTCCGACGGCCTGATCGAGGAGGTCTGGAACTCGGGCAAGCCCATCAAGCCGGACCCGTACCTCAAGGGCTACTCCTGGGCCTCCGGCCTGTCCTGAGCCACACCCCACGGGATCGACCCGGCTCCGTCACGGCGCCGGGTCACGCCCATGGCAAGCCTGCGCGACGCAAGCCCGCACGTCCGTACCCGACCCGGAGCCGCTTCATGACGGTCGTCCTCAACCAGTCCTTCACCGGCATCAGCATCGGTGCCGTCCTGCTTCTCATCGCCCTCGGTCTGACCCTCACCTTCGGTCAGATGGGCGTGATCAACATGGCGCACGGCGAGTTCATCATGGCCGGCGCCTACACGACGTACGTCCTGCAGAAGTCCATCAGCAGCGCCGGAGTCTCCCTCCTCGTCGCCCTGCCGCTCGCGTTCCTGGTCGCGGGAGCCATGGGCGCGCTGCTCGAATGGCTCCTCATCCGGCGGCTCTACACACGCCCGCTGGACACCCTGCTGGTCACCTGGGGCGTCTCGTTGATGCTCCAGCAGCTGGCCCGGGACGTCTTCGGCGCCCCCAACGTGCAGACGGCCGCACCCGACATCCTCACCGGCAACATCTCGGCGGGCTCGGTCACCTTCGCCAACAACCGCCTGTTCATCCTCGGCCTCGCACTTCTCTGCGTCCTCGGCCTGACCCTGATCCTGCGGTTCACCCCGCTGGGCCGCAGGATCAGGGCCGTCGTGCAGAACCGCGACCTCGCCGAGGTGTCCGGGATCGCCACCGGACAGGTCGACCGGATCACCTTCTTCATCGGCTCGGGTCTGGCGGGCGTGGCCGGTGTCGCGCTCACCCTGGTCGGCCCGATCGGCCCGACGATGGGCACCAACTACATCGTCGACGCCTTCCTGGTCGTGGTCGTCGGTGGCATCGGACAGCTGAAGGGCGCCGTGATCACGGCGTTCGCGCTGGGCGTGCTCCAGTCCGTCCTCGAGTACTCGACCACCGTCAGTGTCGCCAAGGTCGTGGTGCTGGTGGCGATCGTCGCCTTCCTCCAGTGGCGACCTCAGGGCCTGTACACACTGCGCACCCGGAGCCTGGCATGACGACGACCACGACCACGCCCCCCAGCACCGTGACCCCGCCCTCCACGCCCCTGCTGAACCGCTTCCGCGTGCCCGCGGGCTTCGCCCTCGGTGCCGTGCTCCTGCTCGGCATCGCCCCGGTCGCCCTCTCCGACTTCCGCCTCTCCCTCCTCGCGAAGTACCTGTGCTACGCGATCGTGGCCGTCGGGGTCAGCCTGGCCTGGGGCCGCGGCGGGCTCATGGTGCTCGGCCAGGGTGTCTTCTTAGGCCTGGGCGGCTACGCCATGGCCATGCACCTCAAGCTCACCGACGCCGCCGCCAACGGCGAGAAGCTGCCGGACTTCATGCAGCTGTACGGCAGCGGCGACGCACTGCCCTGGTGGTGGAAGCCCTTCGCCAACCCGGGCTTCGCGCTCGCCATGACGGTGCTGCTGCCCATGGCCGTCGCCGCGGTGCTCGGCTTCCTCGTCTTCCGGCGCAGGGTGAAGGGCGCCTACTTCGCGATCCTCAGCCAGGCACTGGCCGCCGCCCTCTCCATCTGGCTGGTCGGCCAGCAGGCGACCACGGGTGGCACCAACGGACTCACCGACATCCAGGGCTTCTTCGGCTACTCGCTGGACGACCCGGTCAACCAGCGGATGGTGTACTTCGTCATCGCCGCCGTACTGCTCCTGCTGATGGCCCTCGCCCGCCAGCTGTTCGTCAGCCGTTACGGCGAACTCCTCGTCGCCGTGAGGGACTCCGAGGAGCGGGTGCGCTTCCTCGGCTACAACCCGGCGAACATCAAGCTTGTCGCGTACGTCGTCGCGGCCGGCATGGCGGGCCTCGCGGGCGCCCTGTTCGTCCCGGCCGTCGGGATCATCTCCCCGGCCCTGATCGGCATCGTGCCCTCGATCGGCTTCGTCATCGGCGCGGCGGTCGGCGGGCGGGCGTCCCTGGTGGGAGCGGTGCTCGGCGCGGTCGCCGTGGCCTGGGCGCAGAGCACCCTGTCCGACGAGTTCCCCGCCGCGTGGACCTACCTCCAGGGACTGCTGTTCGTGCTCGCGGTCGGCTTCCTGCCCGGCGGCCTGGCATCCCTGGGCGTCGTCCTGCGCAGACGCCGCACCCGTACCGGTACTCCTGCGACTGGAGAGACAGCATGAGCGGCGAGGGACTGACCGTCCGCGACCTCCGGGTGACGTTCGACGGGTTCACCGCCGTCGACGGCGTCGACCTCGACATCCGCCCCGGCGACCTGCGCTTCCTCATCGGCCCGAACGGCGCCGGCAAGACCACTCTGGTCGACGCGGTCACCGGCCTGGTGAAGGCCACCGGATCCGTCCGCTTCGGCGGCCAGGACCTGCTGGGCAAGCCCGTGCAGAAGATCGCCCGCCTGGGCATCGGCCGTACGTTCCAGACGGCCAGCATCTTCGAGGAACTGACCGTCCTGCAGAACCTCGACATCGCGGCGGGCGCGGGGCGGGGCGTGTGGACGATGCTGCGGCGCCGCAAGGACATCCCCGAACCGGTCGCGAGGGCACTGGAGACCACCGGTCTGACCGAGCTGCGCGACCGCCCCGCGGGCGTTCTCGCCCACGGGCAGAAGCAGTGGCTGGAGATCGGCATGCTGCTCGTCCAGGACGTGAAGCTGCTGCTGCTCGACGAGCCGGTGGCCGGCATGAGCCACGAGGAACGCGACGCCACCGGCGAGCTGTTGCGGCGGGTGAGCGAGGACCACACGGTCGTCGTCATCGAGCACGACATGGACTTCATGCGCTCCTTCGCCCGCAGCGTCAGCGTCCTGCACGCCGGCAAGGTGCTCAGCGAGGGCACGGTCGCCGAGGTGCAGGCCGACGCCAAGGTCCAGGAGGTCTACCTGGGACGCGCCTCCGAACCCGAACCCGAAGCGACGCCCACCACACCCGTCGCCGTCACCGAGGAGGCCTGAGACCCATGCTGGAGATCAGTTCCGTACAGGCCGGCTACGACCGCACCACCGTGCTGCACGGTGTGACGGTCTCGGTCCCGAAGGACGCGGTCGCCACCGTCCTCGGCCACAACGGCGCCGGGAAGAGCACCCTCCTGCGGGTCGCCATGGGCCTGCTCAAGCCCAAGAAGGGCGCGGTCCTGCTGGGCGGCGAGGACATCACCCGCCTCGCCCCGCACCAGCGGGTGGCCCGCGGCATGGCGTACGTCCCCCAGGGCCAGCAGTCCTTCCCGCATCTGACGACCGCCGAGAACCTCCGGCTCGTCGCCGACGGACGTCCCGACGGCAAGGAGGCGACCGCAGAGGCCCTGGACCTCTTCCCCGTCCTGCGTGAACTGTCCGGCCGCCGCGCCGGCCTGCTCTCCGGCGGGCAGCGGCAGCAACTCGCCATCGCCCGCGCCCTGATCACCCGGCCGAGGCTGCTGCTGCTCGACGAACCGACCGAGGGCATCCAGCCGTCCGTCGTCGCCGAGATCGAGGAGACGATCCTCGCCCTGACCCGGCGCGGCGGCCTCTCGGTCCTGCTCGTGGAGCAGCATGTCGGCTTCGCCATGCGGGCCGCGCAGCAGTACTACGTCCTGGAAGCGGGCCGGGTGACGTCCTCGGGCGAGGGCGGCACGGGCGCCGAGCCGACGGTGCGTGCCGCGCTCAGCGTGTGAACCCCGGCGGGTGTTCGTGCGGCCCCCGACAGTGAGAACCCGATCGCCGTCGAGGGCCGTCCGCGCGGTCGCCGCCGTGCCGCGGGGGACTCAGCCGCTGCAACGAGCGCATCGGCCGGAAACCAGGAACGAACCCGACGAGTCGGGTCGCAGACCCGTCAGCTCCTCGATCCTCGCCGCCGCCTCGACCAGGTGCTCACCGGAGAGCGCGGCCACCGCACCGCATCGCTGGCACACCGTGTGATGGTGGGGGTCCCCGGTGGCGCCGTAGCGCGTCGGGCCTGGCCCGTGCACCGCGTGGGTCACGCCGACGGCTGTGAGGGTCTCCAAGGTGCGGTAGACCGTGGCGGGATGGATGGCCTCGCCGGCGCGGGTCAGTTCCTCCCAGGTCTCGGTGATGGACAGATGGCGCCCGGAGACCATGAGCAGGGTCAGGACCCGCAGCCGCCCCGGAGTGCACCGCAGCCCCTGCTGTCGCAGCCGAACGCGCGGTTCGTCGGGGGTCGCCGTACCGTCACGCTCGCTCTGCGTGGCCACGCTCACGGTGCTGCTTCTCTCGGGCCGATATGCCACCAGAATCCCCCACAAAGGTTATTGCGAGCGTCTCGCAACAGCAAAAGTCGTCCCATGAGGCCGTTCGACCCGCCCCGAGTCCTAGGACCAACGCCTGATCGGCAGTTAGAGTTCCTGCTGCTAGCGTGCAACTGCACATGAGTGGCAATAATGTCGGAGGACATTGGACATGGCGGTCTACACGCTCCCGGAGCTTCCCTACGACTACTCGGCGCTCGCGCCGGTGATCAGCCCGGAGATCATCGAACTGCACCACGACAAGCACCACGCGGCCTACGTCAAGGGCGCCAACGACACGCTGGAGCAGCTGGCGGAGGCACGCGACAAGGAGACGTGGGGCTCGATCAACGGCCTGGAGAAGAACCTGGCCTTCCATCTCTCCGGGCACATCCTGCACTCCATCTACTGGCAGAACATGACCGGCCCGAAGGACGGCGGCGGCGAGCCCCTGGCGGCCGACGGCGTGGGCGACCTCGCCGACGCGATCACCGAGTCCTTCGGCTCCTTCGCGGGCTTCAAGGCCCAGCTGACGAAGGCCGCCGCGACCACGCAGGGTTCGGGCTGGGGTGTCCTGGCCTACGAGCCGCTCAGCGGGCGCCTTGTGGTGGAGCAGGTCTACGACCACCAGGGCAACGTCGGCCAGGGCTCGACCCCGGTCCTCGTGTTCGACGCCTGGGAGCACGCGTTCTACCTCCAGTACAAGAACCAGAAGGTCGACTTCATCGACGCCATGTGGGCCGTCGTCAACTGGCAGGACGTGGCGAAGCGTTACGCGGCCGCCAAGGAGCGCGGCGACAGCCTGCTGCTGCGCCCGTGACGACGTAGCCGCGCCGGCGGCACAGACGTCCTGCTCGTGATCGTCTTCTCAACCTTCACTTGCAGGCGGTAGGACGAAGGGCTCCCGCGGGGACGTGACTCGGGGGAGCCCTTCTGCCGTGCCACCCGGACGCGTTCGCCCCGCTCGCTCCCCATGCCCCCTTACCAGCCCCCCTAGTTGCAATTAATATGCAACAACTTGTTCTCAGCAGTAAGGGTGGGGCTCATGACGACCCGATGGATACGTGGGGCCGCCGTCGTCGCGGCGATGGCCGGCGGGGTCACCGCGTGCTCGGCACCCGGTGGGGAGGCCGGTGCCGACGGGGCCGCCGACACGGTGGTGATCGGTGTGGCCTCGGAACCGGACACGCTCAGCCCCCTGCTGGGCTACGGCAAGGACGGCAACTCCAAGATCTTCGACGGCCTGCTCGCCCGGGACGCCGAGCTGAAGCTCAGGCCCGCACTGGCGCAGGCGCTCCCCGAAGTCGGCCGCGACGGCCTCACCTACACCTACACCCTGCGCGACGGCGTCGAGTTCAGCGACGGCGAGCCCCTGACCTCCGCCGACGTGGTCTACACGTACGAGACGATCCTCGACGCGAAGACCAACAACACCTCCCGCAGCGAACTCGACGCCGTCAAGGACGTGAAGGCGGACGGCGACGACAAGGTCGTCTTCACCCTCAAGTACCCCTACGCACCCTTCGCCGGGCGCACGGTCCTGCCCATCGTCCCCGAGCACGTGGCCGGCGCACAGGACCCCAACACCGGCTCCTTCAACGCCAAGCCCGTCGGCACCGGTCCGTACGTCCTCTCCGCCTGGCGCAAGGGCGAGAAGCTCACCTTCAAGGCCAACCCGCACTACTGGGGCGGTGTGCCGAAGGTCAAGACGGTCACCATGGCGATCATCGAGGACGACGACGTCCGCGCCACCCGGCTGCGCTCCGGCGACCTGGACGGAGCCGTCCTGCCGCCGAACCTCGCCGCCGCCTTCAAGAGCGACAGCGACAAGAAGACGTACGACGCCAAGTCCTACGACTTCCGCACGGTCACGCTCCCGCAGGAGAACAAGGTCACCGCCGACCGCGCGATCCGCCAGGCCCTCGACGCGGCCGTGGACCGGAAGGCCATGGTCGACAAGATCCTCGACGGCGCCGGCCGGGCGGCCTACGGCCCGCTGCCCGTCGACGACCCGTGGTTCGCCCAGGGCATCGAGCGCAACCAGGACCTCGCCAGGGCCAGGCGGATCCTCGACCAGGCGGGGTGGAAGACCGGAACAGGCGGCATCCGTGCCAAGGGCGGCCAGAAGGCGGCCTTCACCCTCCTCTACCCCTCCGGCGACAAGGTCCGCCAGGACCACGCCCTCGCCTACGCCTCCGACGCCAAGAAAGCCGGCATCGACGTCAAGGTCGAGAGCGCCACCTGGGAGGTCATCGAGCCGCGCATGAAGGACGACGCGGTCCTCGCCGGCGGCGGCAGTACCGGAGACCCCGACTTCGGCCTCTACACCCTGCTGCACTCCTCCCTCGCCGGCGACGGCTTCAACAACATGGCCCGCTATGACGACTCAGTGGTGGACGCGGCCCTCGACACCGGCCGCCGCAGCCAGGACCCGGGCGCACGGAAGCAGGCGTACGACAGCCTCCAGCGCGAACTCGTGAAGAACCCCGGCTACACCTTCCTCACCCACATCGACCACGTCTACGTCCTCGCCGACCGCTGGACCGGCCTGACCACCCAACTGGAGCCGCACGAGCACGGCTTCGCCAGCGGCCCCTGGTGGAACCTCGAGGACTGGCAGCCCAAGCCGTGAGCCCACTGCCCTGGCGTGACATGGCGCGACTGGCAGGGCGGCGCGCGCTGTTCGCCGCCCCGGTCCTGCTCGTCGTCACCTTCGGCATGTTCGCGATCGCCGCCGCCTCCCCCTTCGACCCGGTGCGGGCCTACGCCGGGACCGCGGCCCTCGGCGCCGACCAGGACACCCTGGACCGCCTGCGCGCCAACCTCGGTGTGGACCGGCCGTTCGCCGCGCGCTGGTGGGACTGGCTGACCTCCGCGCTCACCGGCGACTTCGGCCAGTCCAGCGTCATGCGCCAGCCGGTGGCCGAGGTGATCGGTGAACGCCTCGTGTGGTCGGCGTTGTTGTGCGCGGTCGCATTCGCAGCGGCCGTTCTGGGCGGCACCCTGCTCGGGGTGCTGGCCGCACGCCGGCAGGGTGGATGGCTCGACCGTACGGTCACCTCGCTCGCCTACACCCTCTCGGCCGCCCCGGTGTTTTGGACCGCCCTGCTCGTGATCTGGCTGTTCGCCCTCGAGCTGGACCTCCTCCCGGCGGGCGGCCTGACCGACACCGCCAGCGAACAGGTCACCCCGGGCCAGGTGACGAGCCACCTCGTGCTGCCCGCCGGGGTCCTCGCCGTCTCCCAACTCCCGTGGTTCACCCTGTACGTCCGCCAGGGCGTCGCCGATGCCCTGGCCGAGGATCCGGTACGGGGCGCCCGGGCGCGGGGGCTGAGCGAGCGCACGGTGCTGGTGGGCCACGCCCTGCGCTCTGGGCTGCTCCCTGTCCTCACCCTGATCGGCTCCCGCGTCCCCGAACTCATCACCGGCGCCCTGCTGGTGGAGAGCGTCTTCAGCTGGCCGGGCATCGCCGCGGCCACGGTGGAGGCCGCCACCGCCGTCGACTTCCCGCTCCTGGCCGCCCTGACCGCGCTCGCGACGCTCGCCGTCCTGCTGGGAAACCTGCTCGCGGACCTGCTGTACGGACTCTTCGACCCGAGGGTGAAGCTCAGTGAAATGTGACTCCCATGGCTGAGACGGCAGTCGAGCCGAGGTGGCGGTCGTACGGCACCCGCCGCCGCTCTACCCGGACGGTCCGGGTGCGCACCTCCGTCGCCCTGGTCGCCGTGACCGTCCTCGCGGTACTGCTGGTCCCGCCGCTGATCCAACTCGACCAGCAGGCAGTGGACTTGGCACTGAAACTCCAACCGCCTTCCTGGGCACACCCGTTCGGGACGGACGACGTCGGCCGGGACCTGCTGCTGCGCTGTGTCTACGGCCTGCGGGTGTCCCTCTTCGTCGGAGTCGTGGCGGCACTGACGGCGACCGTGATCGGCACGGCCGTCGGAGCCACGGCCGGGGCGCTGGGCGGCTGGTTCGACCGGGGCGTCATGCGGCTGGTCGACACCTTCTCCTCCGTCCCGCACCTGCTTCTCGGCATCTTCATCGTCGCCCTGTTCCGCCCAGGTGTCTGGCCGGTCGTGGTCTCGGTCGGGCTCACCCACTGGCTGTCCACCGCCCGGATCGTCCGCGCCGAGGTCCTGTCATTGCGCTCACGCCCGTACATCGACGCGGCGGTCTCCGGAGGCGCCTCCAGGTGGCGGGTGGCGGTACGACACCTGCTGCCCGCTGTGCTGCCGCAGGCCGCGCTCGCCGCCGTACTGATGGTGCCGCACGCGATGTGGCACGAGTCCGCGCTGTCCTTCCTCGGACTGGGCCTGCCCAGCCACATGGCCAGCCTCGGCAACCTCATCCAGACCGCCCGCGGTTCGCTGCTCGCGGGCCAGTGGTGGCCGACGCTCTTCCCGGGCCTGTTCCTCGTCGTCCCGACTCTCGCGATCGCCGGGCTCGCCGGGGCGTGGCGGGAGCGGATCAACCCCCGCCGCCGATCGGAGCTGATGCTGTGACCTCTGTCGTGTTGTCCGTCAGGGGCCTGTCGGTGCGCTTCCTCATGCCGGGTGGGCGCCGGATCGCCGCTGTCACCGACGCGCACTTCGACGTGACGGCGGGGGAGTGCCTGGCCCTGATCGGCGAGAGCGGCTGCGGCAAGTCGGTACTGGCCTCCGCGCTCCTGGGCCTGCTCCCCGCCAACGCCCAGACGGCGGGCGAGGCCCATCTGGCCGACCTCGACCTGCTCGCGGCCGACGAACGCACCCTGGCCCGCACGGTACGGGGCCGCCGTATCGGACTGATCCCGCAGAGCCCGGCGGCCCACCTGACCCCCGTCCGTACGATCCGCTCCCAACTGGAGGAAACGGTCGCCGCGTTGAGGGGCGTCCAAGGCCGAAAGGCTCTGCGTGCCGCCGCCGAGGAGGCTGCCGAACGCGCCGCGTTCCCTGCCGACCACCTCGACCGCCACCCCCACGAACTCTCCGGCGGCCTCGCCCAACGGGCCGCCACCGCCCTCGCCCTCGTCGGCGACGCGCCCCTGTTGCTCGCCGACGAACCCACCACCGGACTCGACCGCGACCTCGTGGACCACACGGTCGACGAACTGCGCCGTCACGTCGACACCGCCGACCGCGCCCTACTGATGATCACCCACGACCTGGCGGCGGCCGAGCGCATCGCCGACCGGGTGGCCGTCATGTACGCGGGCCGCATCGTCGAACTCACCGACGCGGCAGCCTTCTTCGGGGAGACCGGCCCTCGCCACCCGTACAGCCGCGGCCTCCTGGCGGCCCTGCCCGACCGCGCCTTCACCCCCATCCCCGGCATGCCCCCCGAACTCGGCGCCCTCCCCGACGGCTGCGCCTTCGCCGCCCGCTGCGACCGGACCACCGCGGCCTGCACCGCCGTACCGCACCTGACGGACGCGGTCGCCTGCCACCACCCGCATGTCCCGGAGGGCATCCGTGCTTGAACTGCGCGCCATCACCGCCGGATACGACCGCAGGACTCCGGTGGTCCGTGACGTCTCCCTGAGCGTGGAGCCCGGCGAGGCCGTCGGCCTCCTCGGCCCCAGTGGCTGCGGCAAGTCCACCCTCGCCCGCGTCGCGGCCCTGCTGCACCGCCCCGACTCCGGAACCGTGCTCCTGGACGGAGAGCCGGTGCACCGCTGGCGCCACCGCGCCCCGCGCGCCCACCGCACCGCCTTCGGCGTGGTCTTCCAACAACCCAGGCTCTCCGTCGACCCGCGACTGCGCCTCACCGACCTGATGGCCGAGCCGCTGCGCGCGACGGGCCGCAGGAACGAAATACCCGATCGAGTGGCGGAGTTGGCCACCGCCGTCGGCCTGACCCCCGACCTGCTGACCCGCCGCCCCCACGAGGTCAGCGACGGCCAGCTCCAACGCGCCTGCCTGGCCCGCGCCCTCGTCCTGCGCCCCCGCTGGCTGATCTGCGACGAGATCACCGCCATGCTCGACGCCTCCACCAGCGCCGCACTGGTGGCGGCAGTCGAGGACTACCGAGCGGAGACCGGCGCCGGTCTCCTCGCGGTCGGCCACGACCACGCGCTCCTGAACCGCTGGTGCGGTCGGTTGGTCCGCTGGGACGACCTGGGTCCGGCGGCGTGAGCATCGCGGCTGTCTGCTGGAGGGGCATGTGCGTCGACCCGCCTGCTGGTCGGGATGCCGACAGCCGACGTGCCACGAACCTGTGCCACCGCCCCGCGCGTGGGCCGGTGGCGGGCATTCTGCCTGGCGAGGCCCTCGGCGCGGGCACCCGTGTGTCCGCCCTTCCGCGCCGACGGGCCTCCATCTGCTCGCCAGGCCGATGCCGCCGCCCAGTGCGGCGATGGGGCTCCGCCTTGCGCAGAGGGTGGAGCCTCTCTGCGTTGGTAGGGAAATCCGCTGCGGGCGAGTCCGAAGCGCACTCCCGAACTGGGGCGATCGCCTCGGAAGCTCGTTGAGCTTGTCCTTCAAGGCCGCGTTCTGGACGCAGGTTGGACACAAGGATCGGAAAAGACTGACAAGGGCGGGGAAGGACTGAGGCGCCAAACCGCTTCTGACCTGTGAAAACGGCCAAGATGAGCAATGATCGACAAGGGTCGTCAAGATCCTCAAAGGACTCATAATCCGTCGGCCGTGGGTTCGAGTCCCACCCGCCCCACTGTGCGCTACGCGGGGAGAAGCCTTCTGACCTGCGAGCACTGCGGGCAGATGCCGAGCGCAGTGTGCGCGCGATTCTGGAGGCGGCCGAGCAGGTCTTCGCCCAGGACGCCGGCGCCTCCATGGAACAGGTCGCCGAGGCGGCGGGACTGACCAGGATCACCGTTCACCGCCGCTTCGCGAACCGGCAGGCCCTCCTGGAGGCGCTCGCCGTCTCCGCCAAGCAGCAGCTCATCGACGCCATCAAGGAAGCCCGGCCGGACGCCGCTCCCGCACTCGTGGCGCTGCACCGAGTGACGGCGAACGTCCTACGGGTCAAGAACACCTGGCGCTTCACCCTCAGCCACGCCAACGCTCACACCCCCGCCGCAGCCGCCCTCTGGGACGAGATCAACACCCACACCGTCGATCTCATGAACCGGGCGCAGCGCGAGGGGCTACTCGCCCCCCACGCAGACCTGGAGTGGACGCGGCAGGTGTACTACGCCCTCCTCAGCGAAGCCATCAACAGGCCCGGCGCGGAGCAGGACCCTGCCGCGCAGGACCCGGACGCACTGGCCACGCTCGTCATCGACACCCTCCTGCACGGCGCAGGACCACGCGGCTGAGCCGCAACTGCTCGGCAGGCGCCGGAGCCACCGATCGGCTGCCGTCGCCAAACATGTCAGCGCCACTCACGCCTGGTGGCAATGCTCGGCCTTGACGGCCACGCGGACGCAATGTGGGAGCACCTCGGCCCTGCTCCCCGCATCGCAAGGTTTGGGCCCCTGCGTACGGCAGGGCCACCTGCAGCCACGGCCGCTGGAGGTCCGTCCCGAGGTTGGGTGGGAGCTGCTGTGCGATGGAAGGGGAATCCGCTGCGGGCAGGGTCGAAATCCCCCTCCGAGCTGGCGCGATCGCATGTTGGCCCCGTGTCATTTTTGCCGTGCGACGGAGACGGGTGGCCGCCATCGGCGGTACTCGTCCGGCCAGAGGGTGTCGGTGGCGGCCTGGGCCCGGGCGGCGGCCAGCAGTTCGCACTGGGGGTGGACGTTGAGGGTGCGTCCGGTCCGGGAGGTGGTGCAGCGTTCCCGCAGGGGGCAGCCGGTGCAGACGCGCTTGAACTGAGCGCCGGGGACCTCGCGGATCACCCGGCGGATCGCGGAGACGCTCTGGGTGACGGTGTCCTGGGTGGCCACCGCGTCATCGAGCACCGTGGAGTCCAAAGCGCGCCGCTGCCTGCCCTTGAGCACACCGGCCGCGGCCACGACTTCCTTCACCTTGGTGAAGATCCGCGTCGGATCGGCCGAGTGGCGAAGTCGGCGCCGGACGTACGTCAGCAGCGACGGGGCGAACGCAGTGTCGTACAGCCCGAGCCCGCAAGCGGCCTTCCACCGCAGGTCACACCGCAGTTCCTGGACCGTCTCGAAGTCCGACAGACCCTGCAGGCTCTGCAGCACCACCGTCGCGGCCAGCACCTGCGGCGGCAGACTCGGCCGCCCGTTCGCCGACGGATACATGTCCGCGAACATCCCCGGCGGGAACAGCACCTCACGGTGCTCGGCCAGGAACGCGAACACACTCCCCACCGGGATCAACTCCCGGCAGGTCTCCCACACATCCGGCCCGACCAACTCCTCGGCCCACTCACCCTGCATGCCCACAAGACCGGCCCCGACCCTGCCGGGCCGGGCCGGGGCCAGAACCCGCAACATTTTCAGTGATCTTCTAGGCGTACGGCTTCGCCTGCTTCGCCGCCAAGGTCCATCCGGACGTACGGCTGCTCAACGAGGGCGGCACGATGATCCACGACCGGATCGACGCGGCCGTCCGCGCGGGCGCCTCCACGCTGCTGTGCTTCGCGCTGCCCTGGCATCCCCGCGAGGTCGTGGACACGCTGACGTACGCGAAGGAGGCCGGACTGACCGCCGTCAGGGTCACCGACTCCGCGTTCGCGGCGGTCGCCAAGGTGTCCGACCTGCTGCTGCCGGCCGCCGTCGGCACCGGGCTCGCCTTCGACACCGCCTGCGCGCCGATGCTGCTGGGCCGGGTGCTGCTGGAGGCGATCTGCGACGACCTGCCGGACGCGCAGGCCCGGCTGGAGCAGTTCGACGCGGGGGAGGCGGCGCGCGGGCTGTTCGTGGAGTGAGCGGCGGTGACCTCGGCGCGTTCTGGGAGAGCGATGCGCGTTCCGGGGATCAGACGCCTTCGCGCATGGGCACCCGGACGCCCCGCTCGTCGGCGACCGTCTCCGCGATGTCGTAGCCGGCGTCGACGTGGCGGATGACGCCCATGCCGGGGTCGTTGGTCAGCACGCGGCGCAGCTTCTCGCCGGCGAGTACGGTGCCGTCGGCGACGCAGACCTGGCCGGCGTGGATGGAGCGTCCCATGCCGACGCCGCCGCCGTGGTGGAGGGAGACCCAGGACGCGCCGGAGGCCACGTTGACCATGGCGTTGAGCAGCGGCCAGTCGGCGATCGCGTCGGAGCCGTCGAGCATGGCCTCGGTCTCGCGGTACGGGGAGGCGACGGAGCCCGAGTCGAGGTGGTCGCGGCCGATGGCGAGCGGGGCGGCCAGCTCACCACTGGCGACCATGTCGTTGAACCGCTCGCCGGCCTTGTCCCGCTCGCCGTAGCCGAGCCAGCAGATCCGGGCGGGCAGGCCCTGGAAGTGGACGCGCTCGCCGGCCATCTTGATCCAGCGGTGCAGGGATTCGTTCTCCGGGAAGAGCTCCAGGATCGCCTTGTCGGTCTTGTGGATGTCGGAGGCCTCACCGGACAGGGCGGCCCAGCGGAAGGGCCCCTTGCCCTCGCTGAACAGCGGGCGGATGTACGCGGGCACGAAGCCGGGGAAGGCGAACGCCCGCTCGTATCCGGCGAGTTGGGCCTCGCCGCGGATGGAGTTGCCGTAGTCGAAGACCTCGGCGCCGGCGTCCATGAAGCCGACCATCGCCTCGACGTGCTTGGCCATGGACTCACGGGCGCGGGTGGTGAAGCCCGCCGGGTCCTTGGCCGCGGCGTCGGCCATGTCGTCGAAGTCGACGCCGATGGGGAGGTAGGCGAGGGGGTCGTGGGCCGAGGTCTGGTCGGTCACGATGTCGATGGGGGCGCCCTCGGCGAGCATCTGCGGGAGCAGTTCGGCCGCGTTGCCGAGCAGGCCGATCGACAGAGGCCGGCGGGCGTCCCGGGCCTCCACCGCCAGCTGCAGGGCGTGCTGCAGCGAGTCCGCGCGCACGTCGAGGTAGCGGTGCTCGATACGGCGCTCGATGGCGCGCGGGTCGACGTCGATACAGATCGCGACGCCGTCGTTCATGGTCACGGCGAGGGGCTGCGCGCCGCCCATGCCGCCGAGGCCGGCCGTCAGCGTGATCGTGCCCGCGAGGGTGCCGCCGAACTTCTTCGCGGCGACGGCGGAGAAGGTCTCGTAGGTGCCCTGGAGGATGCCCTGCGTACCGATATAGATCCAGGAACCGGCGGTCATCTGCCCGTACATGGTCAGGCCCAGGGCCTCCAGGCGGCGGAACTCCTCCCAGTTGGCCCAGTCGCCGACCAGGTTGGAGTTGGCGATCAGGACCCGCGGGGCCCACTCGTGGGTCTGCATCACCCCCACCGGACGGCCGGACTGCACCAGCATCGTCTCGTCCTGCCTCAGCCCCTGGAGCGTGCGGACCATCGCGTCGAACGACCGCCAGTCCCGCGCCGCCTTTCCCGTTCCGCCGTACACGACGAGCTTGTCGGGGTGCTCGGCGACTTCCGGATCCAGGTTGTTCTGCAGCATCCGCAGCGCCGCCTCCTGCTGCCAGCCCTGCGCGCTGAGCGAGCTCCCGCGGGGAGCGCGCACGGTCCTCGGTCCAGAAATTCCAGTCATCGTTCGTTGCTCCGGCGCTTGTCGAGGAAGGCCCGCAGGCCTTGGGTGTGGTCGTCGGTGGAGGAGTTGAGGGCGGCCAGGCGGCGTTCGGTGCGGATGCCGACAGAGAGGGGCGTCTCGAAGGCCGTCAGCACCGCCTCCTTCGCGAGTCGGACCGCGGTCGCGGGGTGGGCGGCGATGGTGCGGGCCGTGTCGTGGGCTGTGCGGTCGAGCTGGTCGGGGGGTACGACGCGGCTGACGAGGCCGGCGGCGAGGGCTTCGGGGGCGGTGATGGTGCGGCCGGTGAGGATCATGTCCATCGCGAGGGCCTTGCCGACCGCGCGGACGAGGCGTTGGGTGCCGCCCGCACCGGGGATCGCACCGAGACGCAGCTCGGGCTGGCCGAAGCGGGCGGTGTCCGAGGCGATGACGAGGTCGCAGATCATGGCGAGTTCGCAGCCGCCGCCCAGGACATGGCCGTTGACCGCCGCGACGAGAGGGATGCGGGTGGCGTACAGGGCCTCCCACAGGTCGCTGAAATCATCGAGGTACGTGCCGACCGGGCCGGACTCCGAGAGTTCCGCCAGGTCGGCGATGTCGGCGCCGGCCGCGAAGAGGCGTTCCGTGCCGCTGATGACGACGCAGCGGACGTCGGGGTCGGCGTCCCAGGCGCGTACGGCGTCCAGCAGAGCCGTCATCATGGCGCGGCTCAGCGCGTTGGCCGCTTCGGGGCGGTGGAGGCGGACGTGGCCGACCGCGTCCTCGGTACGGGTCAGAATGGTGCCGGTGCCGTCAGCCATCGTGGGTCAACTGCCTGACGACGGCGTCCCGGTGGGCCTTGACCCGGTCGGCCCGTTCGCCGGGCCACTCGTAGAAGCCGCGTCCCGACTTGGCGCCCAGAGCGCCTTCGGCCACCAGTTTCCTCACGGACTCAGGCACTTCGGCCGAGCGGCTCAGCTCGGGCATCAGGATCGTCGACACCTGCTCGACCACGTCCAGCCCGGCCAGGTCCATCAGCTCCAGTGGGCCGCAGGCAGCCCAGCGTGGGGCGAGCGTCGTACGGACCGCCAGGTCGGCGTCCGCCGCGGAGGTCACGCCCGACTCCACCAGGTGCAGCACCTCCCGCAGCACCGCGTACTGGATACGGTTGACGACGAAGCCGGGGACATCCGCCCGTACGACGACGGGCAGCTTGCCGAGCCGCCGGGTCAGCGACTCGGCGCGCTCCATCGCCGTCGCGGTGGTGGCCTCGCCGGCGACGAGTTCGACGAGCGGCATGACCGGCGCGGGATTGAACCAGTGCATGCCGAGGAACCGGCCGGGGTCGTCAAGTGCCGTGCCCAGCAGGGTGATCGGCACGCTGGAGGTGTTGGTGGTGAGCAGGCAGTCCGGTGTCACCGCGGCCTCGATCGAGGCGAGGACGTCCTGCTTGAGGGCGACCACTTCGGCGACGTTCTCGCTCACCACGTCCGCGCCGTCCAGCGCCTCCGGCAGCGAACGCGTGCGGAGGACCTCGTCCGGGACGAGAGCGCGCGCGGCGTCCAGGGTGGCTTCGCTGCGGGACCACAGGGCGACCCGGCAGCCCGCTCGGGCGAAGACCTGGGCGATGCCCGCGCCCATGGTCCCGGCGCCGATCACCGCCACGGTGGGCAGTTTCTTCTCCGGCATGTCTCTCTCCATTCAGGGGCTCAGATCGCGCCACGGGCGCGCAGGCCCGCGATCTCGTCGGGGCTCAGCCCGAGCGCGGCGGCCAGCACCTCGTCCGTGTGCTGCCCGAGGACCGGCGCGGGTGCGGGGGCGGCGGGCTGCGCTCCGGAGAAGCGGACGGGCTGTCGCATCACGGCGACCTCGCCGGCCACCGGGTGCCGTGCGGTGCCCAGCAGCTGTCGCTGCCGCGCGTGGTCGCTGTCCAGGGCCTCCTTGAGGCTCCAGATGGGACCTGCCGGTACGCCCGCCGCCTCCAGCCGGTTCACGGCCTCGTCGACCGTCAGGCCACGCGTCCAGTTCTCGATCAGTACCCGGAGTTCGGCGTGGTGGCGGGCGCGCTGGGCGTCCGTGGCGAAGCGGGGGTCGTCGAGGAGTTCGGGCATGCCGGTCTCCTTGCACAGACGGGCGAAGAGGGCGTCGTTGGCGACCGCGAGGACGACCTGTCCGTCGCGGGCGGGGAAGCTGTCCATGGGGGCGGAGACCGGATGACGGTTGCCGATCCGCTCGGGTTCGGTGCCGTCGGCGGTGAACTGGGACAGCGACACGACGAGCAGGGACAGCACGGAGTCGAGCATGGCGACATCCACGTGCTGCCCGTGCCCGGTGACGTCGCGTTGCCGGAGCGCGGCCAGGGCACCGTACGAGCCGTACATCCCGGCGACGACGTCGCCGATGGACTCGCCGACGCGGGTCGGGCCGGTGCCGGGCCAGCCGGTGAGGCTCATGATGCCGCCCATGGCCTGGATGATGTGGTCGTAGGCGGGGCGGTGGGCGAGTGGTCCGGTCTGGCCGAAGCCGGAGATGCTGACGTACACCAGGCGCGGATTGACGGCGGCCAGGGTGTCGTAGTCGATGCCGAGGCGGGCGGTGACGCCGGGCCGGTAGTTCTCGATCAGGATGTCCGTGTCGCGCACCAGGCGGTGCAGCAGGTCGCGGCCCTCATCGGACTTCAGGTTGAGGGTGATGCCGCGTTTGCCCCGGTTGAGCATCATGAAGTACGAGCTCTCGCCGTTGATGTGCGGGGCGAAGTGCCGGGAGTCGTCGCCGGCGCCGGGCATCTCGACCTTGGTGACCTCGGCTCCGAGGTCACCGAGCAGCGCCCCGCAGAGCGGACCGGCCAGGACCCGGGAGAGGTCGAGGACCTTGACGCCGGACAGCGGGCCTTTCTGATCTGCGTTGTTCTCGCTCGTCACCGTGCTCTTCATCGGGCCAGTCCTCCCACTACTGCTTCCACGGCCGCCACGAGGCTGCCGTCCGCGACCAGCTCCCGGGCCGCCGCGAGGTCGGGGTACATCTCGCGGTCCTCCTCCAGGGCGGCCACCCGCTCCCGGACCGCTCGGTACGCGGCCCCCGTCCCGGCTCCCGGGCGCAGGGTGCCGTGGTGCTCCAGCCCCTGCGCCGCCGCCAGGATCTCGATGCCGAGGCCCTGCTGTGCGTACTCGACCGCCTGCCGGGCCTGCCAGCCGGCGGGGACGCCCATGCTGACGTGGTCCTCCTGCATCGCCGAGGTCGGGATGTTGTGCACGGAGGCGGGCTGGGCGAGTGCGCGGGCCTCGGCGGCCAGCGAGGCGGCGACGTACTGCGGGATCATGAAGCCGGAGTCCTCGCCGCCGGGGGCCGCGAGGAAGGCCGGCAGTTCGCTGAAGTGGGCGTTGGTGAGGCGGTCGGTGCGGCGCTCGGAGATGTTGAGCAGGTGGGTGACGGCGATGGCGAGGACGTCCAGCGCCATGGCGACCGGGGCCCCGTGGCCGTTGCCGCCGGTGTGGGCGGTGAGCTCGTCGCCGGCGACGGAGAACAGCGGGTTGTCGGTGACCGAGTTGGCCTCGATGGTGACCGTGCGCTCGGCGTAGTCCAGCGCGTCGCGCACGCTGCCGTGGACCTGGGGCGCGCAGCGCAGGCTCAGCGGGTCCTGGAGGCGGTGGTGACGGTGCGCCGCCACGATCGCGCTGCCGTCGAGCAGGGCGCGCAGGTTCGCGGCGGTGGCCGCCTGGCCGGGGTGCGGGCGGACCTGCTGGACGCGGGGGTCGAAGGCGCGGTCGTTGCCGCGCAGGGCCTCCAGGCTCATCGCCGCCGCTATGTCGGCGGCGGCGGTCAGCAGCCGGGCGTCGTGGACGGCGAGCGCCGCCATCGCGGTCACCTCGTACGTGCCGCTGACCAGGGCGTGGCCCTCGCGGGGGCCCAGTTCGAGAACGGGCAGACCGGCGCGGCGCATCGCCTCGGCGCCGGGCAGCAGCTCGCCCTCGAAGTACGCCCGGCCGAGACCGGCCGTGACCAGGCCGATGTGTGCGGTGCCGATCAGATAGCCGACCGAGCCGCGGCCGGGGGACCAGGGGGTGACGCCTCGGTTGAGCATCGCGACGAGGGTCTCGACCAGACCGAGGCCCACTCCGCTGCGGCCCTGGGCCATCGCCCGCACGATCAGGAGGATCATGGCGCGCATGACTTCGGGCGGGTAGGGCTCGCCCACCCCGCAGGCATGGCTCTTGAGCATCTTCAGCTGGGCCGACGACACGTGCTCCGGGGCGACCGACACGTCGTAGAGGTCGCCGACGCCCGTGGTGAGCCCGTAGACGGGCGGTCCGTCCGCGTCGAGGCCCGCGAGCATCCGGACGCGCATGTCCTTGACCGCCAGGGCGGCTTCCTCGGTGAGCAGCACCGGGGCGCCGTGCCGCGCCACCGCCACGACGTCGTCAATGGACAGCGGCGTGGATCCGATGGCCACCGGCTCCCGAGAATCACTCACGGTATTCCTTCCCAGCGGTGCGTGTGTATGGAATCGGACGCTATGGACGCCCGGTTTCGCGTCTCACTCGCCGAGGTTTCTGCCCGATGAAACCCGATTGCCACCAGGTGGCAGAGCGGCCTGCTCAGGATGTTCTTTCGGGCTCCGCGCATATCTGTGGCAGTGCAATCCTGCCCTTCTGGGAGCATTTCCCCTGCCGAGCAGTGACTCTTCGTGCGCACATTGCCACCATGCGTTTCACATATTCCGTCTGGTGGCAATCGGGATTCACTCAACAGAAACCGTACTGAATACATCTGAAAAGAACCGTCCCTAGTGTTGCCACCTATTCAGGAGGTGGGGCATGGGTGAAACGTCGACACGGACTGCGGAGCGGGCGATGGCTCTGCTCGGCGTGGTCTGCGAGCACGGGGCCATCACCCTGGCGGAGAGCGCCCGGGAGACCGGGCTGGCGGCCAGCACCGCGCTGCGCCTCTTGCGCGCGCTGGAGAACGGCGGTTTCGTACGACGCGAGGCCGACGGATCGTTCCGCCCCGGCACCCGGATCGTGCAGTTCGGGGCACGGGCCCTGAGTCACGAGTCCCTGGTGCCGTACTGCCGCGAGGCGATGGAACGGATCGTCGCGGTGACCCGGGAGTCGGTGTACCTGAGCATCCCCTCGCACGAGGACACCGCCCTGTACATCGCGATCACCGAGGGCACTCACTCGGTCCGGCACACCAGTTGGGTGGGCCGGACGATCCCCCGGCGCGCCAGCGCGGTCGGGGCGGTGTTCGCGGGGGAGACGCCGGCCCGGGGTTACGTCGTCGTGGAGGACGGCGTCGAGAACGACGTCACCGCGATCGCGGCACCACTGCTCACCGGGTCCAGGGTGATCGCCGCCCTGAGCGTGGTGGTCCCCGACTACCGGCTGCGCGGCGACAAGGTCGTACGGATCGGGGTCCGGCTCGCCGGTGAGGCCCACGACCTGTCGCGTTCGCTCGGCGGGCAGCTACCGCCGCCGGCACAGCCGGCACAGCCGACATACGGCACCGTAACGGAGAGAATGTCATGATCCGATTCGACAACGTCACCAAGGCATATCCGGACGGTACGGTCGCCGTCGACCGGCTCAGTCTGGAGGCACCGACCGGGAAGATCACCGTTCTGGTGGGGCCGTCCGGCTGCGGCAAGACCACCTCCATGCGCATGGTCAACCGCCTGATCGAGCCCACCTCCGGCACCATCACGCTGGGCGGACAGCCGGTCTCCGGGACCGACGCCACCGAGCTGCGACGGAAGATCGGTTACGTCATCCAGCACGCCGGCCTCTTCCCGCACAAGAACGTCGCCGACAACGTCATGGCGCTGCCCCGGCTCCTCGGGCTCGGCCGCCGCGAGGCCCGGACCCGGGCCCTGGAACTGCTGGAACGGGTCGGCCTCGGCCCGCAGTTCGCCGACCGCTACCCCTGGCAGTTGTCCGGCGGCCAGCAGCAGCGCGTCGGTGTCGCCCGCGCGCTGGCCGCCGACCCGCCCTACCTGCTGATGGACGAGCCGTTCAGCGCCGTCGACCCGGTCGTACGCGCCCAGTTGCAGGAGGAGTTCCTCCGCCTCCAGCGCGAGATCGGCAAGACGATCGTGCTGGTCACCCATGACATCGACGAGGCGCTCAAGCTCGGCGACCAGGTCGCGGTGCTCCGCGAGGGCGGGCGGCTCGCACAGGCCGCGGCTCCGGCCGAGCTGCTGGCCCGGCCCGCCGACGCCTTCGTCGCGGGCTTCGTCGGCCGTGACCGGGGCTACCGGGCGCTGGGCTTCGCCGGTACGGGAGACGGCGTGATTCCCGCCGCCGAGCCTGCCGTCGTGCTCGGCGCGACGCGCGCCGAGGCCGAGGCGGCGGCGCTGGACGGCTGGATCCTGGTCACCGCCCCCGGCGGTGAGCCGGTCGGCTGGGCCGCGCTCGACCGGCTCGACGGCGACCGGGTCACCGAGCAGGACCTCAACCTCAGCGCCACCACGGCCCGTACGGACGGCACCCTCCGCGAACTGCTGGACGCGGCACTGTCCTCTCCCAGCGGTCGCGGCGTCCTGGTCGACGCCGAAGGACACCTGGCCGGGACCGTGTCGCCGACAGCCGTGGCCCGCGCGATCGAAGAGGCCGCGTCGGCGACCGCCCCTGCGGGGGCCACCGCTGGGTCCGTCGAACCCGCCGCCGGGTCCGCCGCCGAGGCCCCCGCCGGGAGCCACCTGTGACCGCCGCGGAATGGCTCCGCCACAACGCCGGAGAGATCGCCGACCTCACCGCATGGCACCTCTGGCTGTCCATACTGCCGCTGCTCATCGGCCTGCTGGTCGCGCTGCCGCTGGGCCGGCTGGCCCACCGCAGCCGCCGGCTCTACCCGATGCTGGTGGCGCTGGCCGGGCTGGTCTACACGGTGCCCTCCCTCGCTCTGTTCATCCTGCTGCCGAAGTTGCTCAGCACCCGCATCCTCGACCCGGTCAACGTGGTCATCGCGCTGAGCGTCTACACAACGGCGCTCCTGGTGCGGGTCGTGGCCGACGGGCTGGCGGCCGTACCCGCCGACGTCATCCAGTCCGCCCACGCCATGGGCTACCGGTCGCACCAGCGGCTGATACGGATCGAACTGCCCATCGCCGTACCGGTCATCGCCGCCGGGCTGCGGGTCGCGGCGGTCTCCAACGTCAGCATCGTGTCGATGGCTGCGCTGCTCGGTGTGCCGCAGCTCGGCTCGCTGTTCACGCAGGGCTTCCAGCTGCACTTCTTCACCCCGATCGTCACCGGCGTCGTACTGAGCCTGGTCATCGCGCTGGTGCTGGACGGGCTGATCCTGCTCGCCGGCCACTCGCTCACCCCTTGGCAGCCCAGGAGGTCCGCCCGATGAGCACGAGCATCACCGGCTGGCTCACCGATCCCGTCAACTGGAGCGGTCCCGACGGCATCCCCGCCCAGACCCTGGCCCACCTCGAACTGTCCGGCATGGCGCTGGCCATCGCCCTCGTCATCGGCGTGCCCGTCGGCCTCCTGATCGGTCACACCGGGCGCGGCGCCTTCCTGGTCGGCGGCCTCGCCAACGCGCTGCGTGCCCTGCCGACGCTGGGTGTGCTGATGATCGCGGTGCTGCTGATCACCCCGCACATCGCCTCCGACCTGGCGTTCACCATTCCGAGCCTGATCGTGCTCGTCCTGCTCGCGGTGCCGCCGATCCTGACCAACACCTACGCGGGTGTCTTCGCGGTGGACGCCGCTGCCGTCGACGCCGCGCGCGGCATGGGCTGGCGTGGCCGGGACATCCTGCTGCGCGTTCAACTGCCGTGCGCGCTGCCGCTGATCCTGTCCGGGATCCGGGCCGCGGCGCTGCAGATCATCGCGACCGCGACCGTGGCTGCTTACGTCTCGCTCGGCGGTCTCGGCCGGTTCCTCATCGACGGCCTCGCCCAGAGCGACTACGCGCAGATGGCGGGCGGAGCGATCCTCGTCGCCGCGCTCGCCCTGGCCGTCGAACTCCTCCTGCTCGGGCTGGCCAGGCTCCTCGTCTCGCCCGGCCTCACCCGCAGGGTCTCCCGCCGCACTTCCCCTCCCGCAGTACCGGCATCCGCCACCGCCACCGCACAGTGAAGAGAGTCCCATGAACAGCGCGTCCACAAGAAGCAAGAAGCTCCTCGGCCTCGCGGCCTTGACCGCCACCGGCGCCCTCGTCCTCACCGCGTGCGGCAGCGGCGGTGACCCGATGAGCACCAGCGCCACGGCCGGCGCCTCGTCCGCCGCCGACACCATCACCGTAGGGTCGGCGAACTTCACGGAGAGCCAACTCCTCGCCACCATCTACGCGGAGGCGCTGAAGGCCAAGGGCGTCAAGGTCAAGACCCGGCTGAACATCGGCAGCCGGGAGACGTACATCCCCGCGCTCAAGGACGGCTCGATCGATCTCCTCCCGGAGTACACGGGCGCGCTGCTCCAGTACTTCGACCCGAAGACGAAGGCCAGCAGCCCGGCCGAGGTCTCCGCCGCGCTGACCAAGGCGCTGCCCTCCGGCATCTCCGCGCTCAAGCAGTCCACGGCGGAGGACAAGGACGTGCTGGCCGTCACCCAGAAGACGGCGACCGCCCACGACCTCACCACCATCTCCGACCTCGCCCCGGTGGCCGGCACGATGGCACTGGGCGCACCGCCGGAGTGGAAGACCCGGGTCAACGGCGTGGTCGGGCTGAAGAGCGTCTACGGGTTGTCCTTCAAGAAGTTCGTCTCGCTGGACGCCGGAGGCCCGCTGACCCTCGCCGCCATCACCAACAACCAGGTGCAGGTCGGTGACCTGACCAGCACGGACCCCGCCATCGCCAAGAACAAGCTCGTCACCCTCAAGGACGACAAGAACCTCTTCCTGGCCGAGAACATCCTGCCCGTCATCAACAAGGACAAGGTCACCCCCACCGTCACCAGCACCCTCAACGCCGTGTCCGCGGCGCTGACCACCGAGGGACTCATGGAGCTGAACAGCAAGGTCGCCAAGCTCGACGACATGAGCGACGTCGCCAAGGCCTGGCTCACGTCCGCCGGTCTGAGCTGATCTCCATCGCCTTCCGCCTACCACTGGCTCCGCGGGCGCTACTCCGTCGGTATGGACGAGACCAGCTGGTGTCCAGCAATCGCCGAAAGGCCTTCCCCGGGCCGTCCGGAGACGACGGCCTCGGGTTCGATTTCAAGGTCGGCTCTGGTAAGCGGCCCATGATGTTCGAAGGGAAGGCGACTCGAGGCGACGGCGGTCAGATCGAACTGGGGGAGAGCGAGGTACGCGCGGCGCAGCAGCACGCAGGCAATGAACGCTGGCGGCTCCTCGTGGTCACCTCCGTCCTTGATCCTGAGCGAGTAGACATCCACATGCTCCCGAACCCCTTCGGCAAACAAGGACGCGGCCGCTACCGCGAGGAGGGCGGCGCGCTGCGCTTCTCCTATCGGCTATGACACGCGACACCAGAAGGCCGCTGACGTATCCCGCGTCTTGTGCGACCGCACCGTGCCCGTAGATGTCCTGGCCTGCGACTACGGCCACAGAGGCTCCGTCCCGAGGCGGAGCCTCTGCGCGTTGGAAAGGAAATCCGCTGTACGAGGGTTTCTATCCCTTTGGCTGAACTGGGCGGACGCGGCTGCTGCTGTGGTAAGCGTCCAACTCATCGACTCCCAGGGGCCATTGAGGGGCCACAAGGACAGGAACAGACCGACAAGCACTGCACAGGGCTGACACGGATCGGCACGTCTGACCTGCAAGAACGGCCTGAATCGGCACTGATCGGCAAGGACCGCCAAGATCCCCAATGGACTCATAATCCGTCGGCCGTGGGTTCGAGTCCCACCCGCCCCACCTGTGCAGGTCCCTGACCTGCGGAAACGTTCATTTTGTCCTGCCGGATCGTCCACTTCGTCTGAACGGACTGAATCCGCTGCCCGTGGGTTCGGCCTCGTTGCCGGGTCCGGTGGTGTGCACGTCTCTGACCTGCGCGGATGTTCCAGGTCGCTGCGGTTGTACTCGCGGTACACGGCTCCGGCGGCTGGTCGGGCACTGGATTCTGGACGCTGGCTGGACGCGAGGAAACCGGAAGGGGGCGCTCCGGTGCCGATCCATCCATGCTGCTCAGGGGTGTAGCAGGGTAGGTGCGGTGTGGTGGCGACTGGGCTCTCTCGTCTGCTCGTGCTGTCACCGACGTGGGCGGTCGGCGTGAGGAAGAAACGGTGAGTCCGCGGTGGTCGTAGAAGGCGACGCCGAGACCCGCGTCCGTGAACAGATGCGCGTACGGGAAGCCGATCTCCGCGACGCTCCCGATGCCTTCATGGGCGATCACGACGGGCACCGGCCCTGTCGCGTCCTCGGGAAGGTAGAGCCTGCCGCGAAGGGTGATCTCCCCCACCGGGATGTCCAAGGAATGGTGCATGCGCGTGTCCTCTCTGACTCGCTCACGATGCTCGATCCGTCTCGGCCGGGCGTCCTCATCAGGGCCGTACAGCCGCTGTTCCAGTCTCATCGCGACCACAACATCTGTACAGTGGAACTTTGTTATGGGTTTCATTCACGACATGGATGAAGACGGAACGCGATGGGTCTCGATCTGAATCTGCTCGTGCCGCTGAACGCGCTGCTCCAGGAGCGGAGCGTGACGGCCGCGGCGCACCGTATCGGCCTCTCCCAACCGGCCTGCAGCGCGGCGCTCAAGCGACTGCGAAGGCACTTCGGCGATGAACTGCTGGTCCGAGTCCCCGGCCAGGGAACCCAGCTCACGCTGCTGGCCGAGCGCCTGCGCGATCGGGTCTCACTGCTGGCCGCGGAACTCGACGGCGTCTTCGCGGCCAACGCCGGCCTGCAACCGGGGTCGCTCGACCGTGAGTTCTCCCTGCTGCTCTCCGACGCCGAATGCAGCGCGCTCGCCCCGCCACTGGTGCGCGAAGTCACGGCGCACGGCTCCGGTGCGCGTATCCGCCTGGATCTGCTCACGAACGACATGCGGGCGGGGATCGTCGAGGAGATCGACAGGCATGATGCCGTGATCGTGCCCCGGGTCGCGCTCCCGGACGGGACGCCGTCGCTCGACCTCTACGAGGACCAGTGGGTGCGCATCGTCAGCGCGACGCGGCAGTCCGAGGACGACGATCTCGAGCAGGCACGGTGGGCCGTCTGCTACGACGCGCCGTTGATGCCATGGTCGCCGGGCCAGCTGCTGGAGAGGGAGGGCGTCGCCGGGGCGATCGCCGTGCGAGTGGAGAGCTTCGTGGAACTGTTCCCGCTGGTGGCGGGTGCGGATCTCACCGCGCTCGTGCCCCGGCGGCTGGCAGACGCGTGGTGCGGGTCGACGGGAACGCGCCCCGCCCGGGTCCCCGCATCTCTTGCCCGGCCCTTCGTCATCGCGATGGCGTGGTCTCCGCGGTGGGTGTACGACCCGGCCCACCGCTGGTTCCGGGACCGGGTGGCCGCCGCCGCGCGGTGTTGACGACGCGAGCCGGTTTTTCTCGGCCGATGTGATCGACCGTACTGGAGCAAGCACCCCTCCGAAGGCCGAAGGCCGCGACTGAAGGGACGCGGCCATTCTCCGGCCGGGAGCCGGATGTGGTCGTCACTGTGCATTCGGCATGCGGACGGCCGTGAAGCGATGCTCGGTCTCGTCGAGGGCAGTGAGCTGAGCGAGGATTTCTCCCGAGGAATCCCCGATGACCTTCTGCAGGAACGGTGTGCGGTCGAGGAGGGCATCGCGTGCGGGCCGCAGTGGTGCCGGTGCGTGGTGGAAGACCTGGCCCAGCATCCATGCCTGCTGGACCTGGCGGGCGGTGTGCGGCTTGCGCGGTGCCTCGAACGCGTCGAGTGCGGCCCGCACGGCGATGTAGTCGGACAGGTCTACTCCGGCCAGGCGGCGGCCGAGGAAGTAGCCGTCCTCAGTGGCTATCCCGGCACCGTAGGCGGCGCAGGGCGAGGTGGCGTGGGCGGCGTCGCCGACGAGCGTGGCCCGGCCCTTCGACCACTGCTTGATCGGCTTGCGGTCGCGCAGCACCCAGTGCTGCACGTTCTCCGGGTCGGTGGCGGCGATCAGCTGCGGCAGCGGGGCGGCGAAGTCGGCGCCCATCGCTGTGGCGGTGGCGTGCCGGTCTCCCGTGAACTCCTGGCGGGCGTCGTGAGCGCTGAGGACCCACCACTGGAATCCGTCGCGACCCTTGTGCCGGATGGCGGTCCAACTGCCCTGCACCGTCCGGTTGTGGGAGATGACGCGCAGTCCTCTCTCCGCCCGGACGTCCTCGTCGAAGGTATACCCGCCGAAGATGTGCAGGTTGTGTTCGCGCTTGGGTGTATTGCTTGTCCGCGGCCTGTTCGCCGGTCAGCTCCACCACCGGGCGAGTTCGGCGGCGGCGCGGGCGGCCATCTGGTTCCGCGTCCAGCCGGAGAATGTGGTCACTCTCGTCCGGCGCACCCTGTGGGGCTCCAACAACTGCGGCGTGGACGGACAGGGTCTGGGCATCCTGCTCGCCGCGGGCCGGATCGCTCGCGTCACCGGCTCCTACGTGGGCGAGAACAAGGAGTTCGCCCGCCAGTACACTGGAGGTCGAACTCGTACGCGCCTGGCGCGGCGACCGCCACGGCAACCTCGTCTTCCGCAAGGCGTCGGCCAACTTCAACCCGCTCGCGGCGATGGCCGGCCGCACCCTTCTGGACGCCCGCCTTGCGCAAGGCGGGCGGGGCGGATGCGGTCATGTCGGTCTCGGTGTGGCTGGCGTGGAGCGGGGTTCAGGCGGATGCTGTGCGGGCCGGGTTCCAGGCCCGCCGCCGGGCCACCAGCAGTCCGAGCGCGACCGCCGCGCTTGCCAGCCCCAGCAGTCCCACGGCGCCGGCCAGAGTGCCGACCGCCGACTCCACGGCGAGCAGCACCAGCGGGCACACGAAACAGCCACCGAAGTAGGCCGCCATCCACAGCCCCGTGCCCCGGCCGCGGTCCCTGTACTCCAGCCGGGACATGGCACTGGTGAGGAGCGCCGGCAACAGCATCCCCGTACCCAGGCAGTTGATCACCGCACCGACCACCAGCAGGGGGACACTGCCGGCGAGGAACATCACGCCGAAGCCGGCCGCGCAGATGGCGAAGACGGTGGGCATCATCGGGTCCGGGGAGCGCTTCAGACGCGCGAAGGTGATTGCTCCGGCCACCGTGGCGGCGCTCGCGACCGCAGTGGCCAGACCGATCACACCGGTGTTCTCCACCCCGAGGCCGTCGAGCAGGTACGCCATCTCCACCGGGACGGTGTAGAAGACCGTCGCCCCGAAGAAGGTCAAGGCGCAGATGCCCGCCATCTGCCGCCAAGGGAACGGGCGACGTGCGGGCTGGACACCCTCCGTGGCTCTCTCCGTGGCCTCGCGCACCGCCGGACTGGGGAGGGCGAGGGCCAGCATCGGGGCGAGCAGCAGGCTCACCGCGTAGACCCAGAACGGAACTCGCCAGCCCGCCGCGCCGGCAGCGCCGCCGAGCACGAAGAAGGCCGTGGCGGCCGCGGAGGCGCACATGGTCTGCAGGGCGAGGTACTTCACCCGCCGGTGACCGGAGTAGTAGTCCCCGATCAGGGTGGTGCAGCAGGTCATGATGGCGGCCTCGGTGACGCCGACCAGGGCTCGGCTGGCGATGATCGCGCCCAGCGAGTCCAGCCAGAGCGGTGCTGTGCCGAACAGCGCGTACAGGACGGTCGCCACCAGCAGCAGACGCTTGCGGCCCAAGCGGTCGACGATCACCCCGGCGAACGGGGCCAGCAGCGCCAGCGCCAAGGCCGGAACGGTCAGCGCCAGCGGAACCAGCGCCTTGGCGCCGGGGATCGACGCGAAGTGGTCCTGCATCTTCGGCAGCACAGGAGCGATCAGTACCGCCCCCAGCACGGGCAGACAGCTGCCCGCCATCAGCGCGGTCACCCTCAGCCGGTGCGCCGGGCCCGACACGCTCACGGGCGGCGGGGCGGAGTCATCGATCGCGGGGGAGGACAAGGGCGCGGAAGCGGGCATGGTGACTCCAGGGGACGATGTGTGGGAGCGGGCATGCCGCACCGGCGCGGGCGGCGCTCGGCATGCGGCGGAGGACATCACGCCGACGGGGGGCGGGGACGTGGCGTGCGGGTGGGACGACTATGCGGTCTCCGGGGGCAGCCGCCCACCCTCCGTGCGATCGGTATCCCGGATGTGGCGCATCCGCGCGACGAATGGGGTGTGGCGGCCCGAGCAGGTCGGGCTGTGACATGTGAGCAGTTCCGGGGAGCCCGAAAGGCCCGGGCGCGCAGGGCACGTGCGTCGGGGCCAGGGCACAGACCGGGCCTCGACCGGCTGCGTCCGGATCCGCTCAGGGGCGGCTGCGGGGACGTCGGCGGCCGGTCGGCAGGGGTACCGGCTCGGGGCCGGGGACGACGGTGTTGCGGACGGAGCCGAGGACGTCCGCGGTGAGAGTGACGGTGTCGCCGGGCTTGAGCGGAGGCGGGACCTGTTCGCCTCGGATGCTCCACAGTTCCGCCAGGCAGCCGCCGTTGCCGCAGGTGCCCGAGCCGAGTACGTCGCCGGGGCGGACGACGGTGCCGCGCGAGGCGTAGGCGACCATCTCCTCGAAGGTCCAGCTCATGTTGGACAGCAGGTCCTTGCCGACGACCTCGCCGTTGATCTCCGAGGTCAGGGCGAGTCGCAGACATCCGTCGGCGTCCCGGTACGGTTCCACCTCGTCCGGCGTCACGAGGTAGGGGCCGAGGGTGGTGGCGGTGTCCTTGCCCTTGCAGGGACCGAGTCCGACCTGCATTTCGCGGATCTGGAGGTCGCGGGCCGACCAGTCGTTGAACAGGGTGTATCCGGCGATGTGGTCACGTGCCTGCTCGGGGGTCAGGTCGCGACCCTCACGGCCGATGATTACCGCGACCTCGAGTTCGAAGTCCAGCAGCCGGCTGCCTGGCGGGTACGGTACGTCGTCGTGTGCGCCGATGAGGGCGTGCGGGTTGGTGAAGTAGAAGGTCGGCGCGTCGTACCACGCCTCCGGTACGTCCTGAGTGCGCTCTTGGGAGCGCCGCACGCCCTCGATGTGTTCTTCGAAAGTGACGAAGTCTCTCACCGACGGCGGTTCGAGGGGCGGCAGCAGTCGTACCGCGTCCAGCGACACCGGGTCCGACAGGGCTGCGAGCTCTGTGGCTGCCCGTGGGAGACCGGAGTGGATCAGGCCGAGCAGCGTCGTGCCGTCGGGGAAGGGGCGTACGGCGGCACCGTCGACCACGCCGCAGTGACGGCGGCCTCGGTGCTCGTACGTGGCGAAGCGCATGCGGGACTCCAAGGGTCTGGGCTGGACCGGGGACGCGGCGGGCACTCAGGGCCGGAGCGGGGTGTCACCGCGCCCCCGGAGTGGGAGAGGATCAGACCGGCGGGGCGACGAAGCAGCCGCGGTCGACGTCGTTGAAGGACTCCTTGGCGACCATCTCGTTGACGGGGTTCGCGGTGCCCCACTGGTCCGAGACCTGTTCGGTGGAGAAGTCGTAGACGTGGGGGTGCCAGGTGTCCTCGTCCAGCTGCTCCAGCTCGGTGGTGTACTCCAGGGTGTTGCCGTGCGGGTCGTGGAAGTAGGAGAAGGTGTTGTCGCCCGCCAGGTGACGGCCGGGGCCCCACACCTTGTGCACGCCGGCCCGCAGCAGACGGCCGGTGCCGCGCATGTACTCGTCGATGCCGCGCATCTCGAAGGAGATGTGGTGCAGGGAGGTGTGCGGGCCCTGAGCGATGGCCATGGAGTGGTGCTGGCTGCTGATCCGCATGAAGTGCATGGCCTCGCCCATGCGCGGGTGCCAGAGGGTGTCGGAGAGGCGGAAGCCCAGGTGCCGCTCGTACCACTCCCTGGTCACGTTGAGATCGGGGGAGTTGAGGACGACGTGCGACAGCTTGACCGGGATCGATTCCTTCTCCTCGATCTTGCGGTGCTGCCGTACGGCGACGTCCGCGGAGACCTCGATGGTGCGGCCGTCGATGTCGAAGAAGCGGAAGCCGTAGCCGCCGCCGGGGGTGTCGAGCTTGCCGGGCCGCGAGATCAACCGGGCGCCGTCGGCGAGGAGTCGCTCGGCGAGGGTGTCGACGTCGGCGGGGGTGGCCGCTCCGAAGGAGACCAGGTCGAGGCGCTTCTCCTCGGCCTTGCGTAGCCGCACGATGTACTGCTCGGGGCTGCCCTCGGCGGCGAGGAAGGAGATCCCGGAGTCCTCGCTGGTCTTGGTCAGGCCCCAGACGCCGGCGTAGAAGTCGAGCTGTTTGTCGTAGTCGGGAACGGCCAGGTCGACGTGGCGCAGGTGGGTGAGCAGGCGGTCGCTCATGGGTGGGGCTCCTGTTCTCGTGGCCTCAGACAAGGCGCAGCAGCGATGCCGCGTTGGCACCGCGGATGGCGTGGTAGTCGAGATCGGGCAGGTCGGCGTCGCGCAGGGCGGCCAGCGGGTCGTCGGTGCCCATGTCGAAGGGGAAGTCGGAGCCCAGCAGCACTCGGTCGGCGCCCGCGCTGCGGATCAGCTCGCGCAGGACGGACGGTTCGTGGACGAGCGAGTCGAAGTACAGCCGCTTGAGGTAGCTGCTGGGCGGGTGGGCGCAGCCGCGGGCGTCGGGGCGGACCCGCCAGGCGTGGTCGGAGCGGCCGATGTGGCCGGGGAGGTATCCGCCTCCGTGCGCGGCGATCAGCTTCAGCTCCGGGTGCCGGTCCAGGACCCCGGAGAAGATCAGATGAGACAGCGCGACGGCGTTCTCGGTGGGCTGGCCGACGGTGTTGGACAGATACCAGCGGTCCAGGCGCTCATCGAGGGTGCAGCCGTAGGGGTGGAGGAAGAGCAGCGCCCCGGTCTCCTCGGCGCGGGTCCACAAGGGTTCGTAGGCCGGATCCGACAGTTCGAGGCCGGGTGCGTGCGAGGAGAGCTCGACGCCCGACAGGCCCTGCTCCAGGGCGTGTTCGAGAGCTTCGACGGCCAGGCGCGGATGCTGGAGCGGGACCAGCCCGAGACCGCGCAGTCGCTCCGGGGCCTGGGCGCAGTGCGCCGCGGTACCGGTGTTGGCCAGCTCCCACACGGTGCGGGCGAGGTCTTCGTCGGCCCAGTAGTGGTAGTCGGGGACAGGGGACACCAGCTGTACGTCGACACGGCAGGCGTCCATCGCGGCCAGCCGGGCCTTGACATCCGTCAGCTTGGGGATACGGTCGCGGATCATCGGCCCGTTGACGGCGAGGGCCTGCGGGCCGGCCCGGCGGGCCTCCAGTTCGCGGGCGGCGGCCCGTTCCGGCCGCCCGGCCACGGTTTCCTCGACCTCGGGGAGCAGGACGTGGGCGTGGACGTCGATGGTCGGCGTTGTCACGGCAACTCCGTCAGCGCGGTCATCGTGCGGCCGATCAGACCGGGCACGTCGGCGTCGCGGACCCCGTCCAGCTGCCACTGGCAGATCTGGACGGAGCCGTCGACCACCATCCGGACCCGGGGGACGCGGCGCTCGTAGTAGGCGGTGAGCAGGTCGTCGTCCCAGACGTCGTGGGCGGCGAGCAGTTCCGCGAGGACCAGTGCGTCCTCCAGGGACATCGCGGCGCCCTGGGCGAGCGTGGGAGGACAGGAGTGCGCGGCGTCGCCGACGAGGACGACGCGGCCCCGGTGCCAGGAGCCCTCGACCAGGTGCCGGGTGAACCAGGTGTAGTTGACCTTCTTCGGGTCGGTGATGGACTCGCGGATCTCGTTCCAGGCGCCGCCGTATCCCTCGGCGAGACGGCGCATCTCATCGGCGTGGGTGTCGGGGTCGAGGCTCGCCCGGTCCCGCTTCGGTTCGACGAGGTACGCGTAGAGGGTGTTCTGGCCTGTGGGGGTGTAGCCGGCGATGTAGCAGGGCCCTCCGTAGGTGAGGTCGGTGCGCTCGACGCTCTGGGGACGCGGGGCGGAGACGCGCCAGATGCCCATGCCGACAGGCTCGGGCCGCTCGCTGATACCGATCAGTGCGCGGGTGGCGGAGTGCAGCCCGTCGGCGGCGACGACCAGGTCGTACCGTCCGGTGGTGCCGTCGCTGAAACCGACGTCGACCCCGGTCCCGTCCTGCTCCAGGCTCTGGACGGTGGTGCCGAGCCGGACCCGGGCGCCGGATCCTCGTACCGCCTCGGTGAGGATGCGCTGGAGGTCGGCGCGCTGCATGCCGACGACGGCGGGAAAGTCGGGGCCGCCGGTGCGGTGGTCCGGCTGGACGTGCAGCACGGTCCCGTCGGGGGCGGTGAGGCCGAGGGTGTCGAATCCGAAGCCGTGCTTCTCGGCTTCCTCCCACACTCCGATCTCGCGCAGGACGCGCAGAGCGTTGCCCTGGGTGGTGATTCCGGATCCGGAGACGTTCCAGTCGGGTCTGATTTCGACGAGGTCGACGTCGATGCCGGCTTTGCGGAGCAGGACGGCCAGGCCGTTTCCTGCGGTACCGCCGCCGACGACGAGGACGCTGCGGGCGTCGCTGCTCATGACCAACTCCCTTGTTGGACGCGGATGGGGTGGGACTGCGGGTTCTGCGGGGGGACGGGCTATTTGACGGCGATGGGGTTGACCGGGGAGCCGACGGCGCGGGTGATGGGCAGGGGTGCGGCGGTGAGCCAGAACTCGTACGCGCCGTCGCCCGCGCAGTCGGCGGCGAGGGCGTCGAGGTCCCACATCTCGCCGATGAGCAGTCCGATGTGGGGGATGGCGACCTGGTGCAGGGGCTGGAAGGCGTGGTCGAACTCGTTGGGCCGCACCTCGAAGCCCCAGGTGTCGGTGGCGATCGCGGCGATCTCGGTGCGGTGCAGCCAGCCCGCAGCGGTGAAGGAGAGGCCGGGCGAGTCACCGCCCGCGTAGTCGCCCCAGCCCTCGCGGCGGACCCGGGCCAGCTGGCCGGTGCGGACGAGGACGATGTCACCGCGGCCGACACCGACGCCATGCGCATCGGCGGTGGCGGTCAGGTGCTCCTCGGTGATGGCGAAGCCGTCCGGCAGTTCGCCGTCCCGGCCCAGGACCAGTCCCACGTCGAGGAGGACGCCGCGCCCGGCCACATGCGGGGCCATGTGCTCGATACCGGTCACCAGGTCGCCCTCGGCGGTGACCACCTTCTCCGCGTCGCGTCCGTTCCACGCCTTGCCGTGGTCGAAGATGTGGCCGAGCCCGTCCCACTGGGTGGAGCACTGCAACGGCATGGTGATGACGTCGTCGGCGCCGCCGATGCCGTGCGGAAAGCCCTGGTTGTCGAGGGCCGCGTCGGTGCCGGTGGTCAGCATGGTGTGGATGGGGTTGGTGCGCCGCCGCCAGCCCCTCTGCGGGCCGTCCATGTCGAAGCTCTGCGAGAGGGAGAAACTGATACCCCGCCGGATGAGGGCCGCGCCCTCGCGGCGCTTGGCCTCGTCGAGGAAGTTCAGGGTGCCCAGCACGTCGTCGTCGCCCCAGCGGCCCCAGTTGCTGTACGCCTTGGCGGCCTCGGCTATGGCACCCACGGGATCGGTGTGGTCCAAGGTCATGACGGCTTCTCCGCGACGCATCGGGTGCGCTGGGCACCGAGGCCGGTGATGGTCCCCTCCATGACGTCGCCGTCACGCAGCAGCCGCCCCCAGTGCATCCCGTTGCCGGCCGGGCTGCCGGTCAGCACCAGGTCGCCGGGGAGGAGCTGGGCCGATTGGGAGACGTAGGACACCATGCGTGCGACACCGAAGATCATGTCCTTGGTGGACTCGTCCTGCATGGTCTCGCCGTTCAGCTTCAGCGTGACCCGCAGATCACCGGAGTCCGCGATCGACTCGGTCGGCACGATCCACGGGCCGAGCGGGGTGAAGCCGGGGGCGTTCTTGCTGCGCAGCCAGTCGGTGCCGATGGCGGGCATGTCCTGGCGGAAGACGGTGGCGCGGTCGGTGAGGTCGTTGGCCATCGTGTACCCGGCGACGTACGTCAGGGCTTCCTCGACGGAGACCCGGTGGGCGGGCTTGGCGATCACGGCCGCCAGCTCCAGTTCCCAGTCCGGCTTCTCGGCCCAAGCGGGGAGTACGACGTCGTCGTACGGGCCCGTGATCGCGCTGGGCAGGCCGATGAACACGTACGGCAGGTCCTCGGCTGCCCGCCGGTCCATGACCGCGGCGATCTCCGCACGTGCCTCCTCGACGGTGCGCGGGTCGTCGGGGGAGCGGTGGGCGACTGCAAGGTCGATCACGTGCTGCCGGTAGTTGGCACCGGACTGGAAGATCTGCCGCGGCTCCACGGGGGCGTGTATCCGCAGACCGTCCAGCGGCAGCCAGTCACCGGCCGTATCCGCCGCCAGACCGCGCAGACGGGGCAGGACCTCGTCCCAGCGCTCCAGCAGCGTGCGCACAGTGAGTTCTGGTGCGCCCAGCGCGGTACGCAGGTCCAGCACGCGGGCGTCCGACAGGACGAGAGCGGGAAAGGGCGTCCTGCCTGGTGCGCTGACGGTACCGAGGGCGAAGGAGCCGGAGAAGAGCGGTGAATCAACATCACGTTTCACGGATGTGTCCTCTCAGTGGCGGTGCGACTAATCTGGCCGTCCCGAATCAATTGGGGAAATCGATTCACCGGATGAAGCTCATCGGTGTCACCGATGAGCTTCAGGTCTCGTCTCCGACGGCCGACCAGCGCTCGGGAGTGTCATGCATTTGGCCAGCCTTGACCTGAATCTTCTGGTGGCTCTGCGCGCTCTGCTGGAGGAACGCAACGTCACCAGGGCGGGGCAGCGCATCGGGCTCAGCCAGCCGGCGATGAGCGGCGCCCTCGCGCGACTGCGCCGGCATTTCGACGACGAGCTCCTCTTCAGGACCGGCAACAACTACGAGCTGACCGCCCTCGGCCAGGCGCTGCTGGACCGGACGGCCCGGGCCTGCGACATGGCGGAACGGGTCTTCAGCAGCCAGGCCGAGTTCGATCCCGTCCAGGACGGCCACGAGTTCAAGATCATCGCTTCGGACTACGCCGTGACGGTCTTCGGCACCGAACTGACCCGCATCCTCCACGCGGAGGCGCCCGGCGTCCGGCTCCATTTCGAGCTGACTCCCGCCACGGTCACCGAGGAGACAGCCGCACTGCTGAGCACCACTGACGGGATGCTCCTGCCCCACGGCTTCATCAGCGGCTACCCGGCGGTCGAGGTCTTCCAGGACCGCTGGGTCTTCGTGGTCTCACGGGACAATGCCGAGGTGGGGGACGCGCTCACGCCCGACGATCTGAACCGGTTGCCCTGGGTGACGTATCGGCGGCTGTACGACACGACGTCCACCCGGCAGCTGAGCATGCTCGGCATCGAGCCCCGCTCGGAGGTCTCCGCCGACACCTTCCAGGCACTGTGCTTCCTCGTCGCCGGAACCCGCAGAATCGCCCTCGTCCAGGCCCGGCTCGCCGAGCGACTGCGCGAAACGGCCGGCATCCGCGTCATGGAGCCGCCGCACGGCATGGTGCCCCTCCACGAAGCCCTGTGGTGGCACCCCGTACACACGCACGACGCGGCGCACATGTGGCTTCGCGAGACCATCGCGCGCGTCGCGAAACGGATGGCAGAGCGCTCACCGGAGGGGTGACCATGCTGCCCTCAGGGCGCCGAGGGCCTTGGCCTGCCTTCCTCACCTGCGAAGACGCGGAGCTGCAGGGCGAGGGTGGAGTAGTAGCCCACCAGGGTCGTCAGCTCGAACAGGCCGCGTTCACCAATCGCCGACACCGCCGTGCGGTACTCGTCGTCGCCCAGGCTGCCGGAGCGCAGCAGCGAGGCCGTGGTCCGCAGGGCGGTCGTCTCGTCCGGGTCGGTCACGTCCGGCAGCACACCGGAGCGCAGTGAGGCGAGTTCCTCCTCGGTCAGACCGCAAGCGCGCCCCACGGCTTCGTGCGCTTCTCGTTCGAACGCGCTGCCCCAGTGCGCGGCGACGAGGAGCACAGCCATTTCACGCACGCGGTCGCTGAGAGAGGACCGGTAGCGCACCGCCGCACCCACGGTCTGTAGCGCGGCTCCGACCGGAGGACTGAGCAGCATCGCGTTGAACGGCCCCCGAAGCCGTCCCTCGCTGTCGGTGAGGGCGAAGAGCTGAGGACCGGCGGCACGGGGGCCTCCGGAGATCGACCGGTAGACGGCGGCTTGTTCCTCGCTCATATCGCCGGGAAGAAACCCGGCCAGGCGGGCGACCATCGTCGCTCCCTTCGTTCGGTGCCGGGGAACTATAGCCGCGCCGATCACCGGAGTGAGTCAGCCCTCGCGGCGCAGCGCGGCCGGCGTCGTACCGAGGTGCGAGCGGATCACCCGGGTCAGGTGTTCCTGGTGGGAGAAGCCGCAGGCGGCCGCCACCTGGGCGATGGGCATGGATCCGGCGCGCAGGAGGCGAGCGGCCCGCTCCACGCGCAGCCGCACGAGGTACCGGTGCGGAGGGCATCCCGTGCGAGCCCTGAAACGCCGGGCGAACTGGCTGACACCGAGCCCCGCGGCGGAGGCGAGGTCCTCCAGCGACAGCGGCTCGGAAAGCCGGGCGTTCATGAGTTCCCGAACGGCCGTGAACTGCCGGTCGCTCAGACCCACTTGCCACTGCGTCGGCTCGGCGACGCGTTGCCGCACGCTGTGGCGGCGGGCCAGCTGGGCGGCGGTCATGAGGGCGAGCTGATCCGCATAGGTGCTCCCGCTGGGCTCCCAGTGCCGAACCACACCGTCGAGCGCCAGAACGAGCTGCTCCAGCAGCTGATCCGTGGTGCCGAACTCCTCCTTCAGCCGCACCGGCCGGCCGTCCTCCGCCGTCGCCTGGAGGGCCACGTCCGACAGGTAGACGTGCACCGTGTTCAGATGACCGCCGAGTTCCACGTCCAGCTCCGTGTCGGCCGGATGCAGGAACAGGCCACCGGGCGGAACCTGCCGTGCGGCCGTCAACCCCCGGCGTCCCCTCCGGACCGTGACGGGGCCGTCCAGATGCAGGATCACCAAGTGGCTGCCGGCTCCCTGAAAGGCGTCCCGATACGGCAGTTCCCGTTGCGTCGACAGATACAACTGCTCCCAGCCGAGTCCCGTGCTGGTGCGGACGGGACGCACCCCGGGCCGCGTCAGGATGCCGTGGGTGTCACCGAGGCCCATCTCGCTCATGAGGCCCTCCTTCGGGGCACGGTCCTGCTGCCCTCCGGCACAGGCGGGCAAGCACGGACCGAGCCGCGGCCGACGCCGTTTTTGTGCAAGACGATGCGGAGATTATGCAGGAACGGCCGGCGCACGGCCTCCAATACTGCGGGAGACCCACTGGCCCCGCAGCACGGAGAGCAGCTTCATGAGGAGTTTTGTGCACACCACCGGCCCGAGCCGGGTGGTCTTCGGCGCGGGTACGCTCTCGCAGGTCAGCGATGAGGTCGAGCGTCTCGGCGGGGCCCGGGTACTGCTCCTCTCCGACGGATCACCGGCCCTGCGCAAGGACGTCGAACGGCTCCGCGCAGCCCTGGGCGACCTGGCGGTGGCCGAGTTCGACGGCGCGGCCATGCACACCCCCGTCGGGGTGACCGAGCAGGCCCTGGGAACGGTGCGCGAGCAGCGCGTGGACTGTCTGGTGGCGATCGGCGGCGGCTCGACGACCGGCCTCGCGAAGGCCCTTGCCGTCCGCACGGACCTGCCCCAGATCATCGTGCCGACCACCTACGCCGGCTCCGAGGCCACCCCCGTGCTCGGCGAGACGGTGGACGGCCGGAAGGTCACCCGGTCCGCCCCCGGGATCCTGCCGGAAACGGTCGTGTACGACATCGAGCTCACCCTCGGACTACCGGCCCCGATATCGGTGACCAGCGGCGTCAACGCACTGGCCCACGCCGTGGAAGCCCTCTACTCGCCAGACGCCACTCCGGTCACCGACGCCATGGCCCTGGAGGCGGTCGCCGCCATCGCCCGTGCCCTCCCCGCCCTCCACGACGACCCGTCCGCCCTGGAGGCGCGGGCGGAGCTGCTGCAGGCGGCGTGGCTGGCGGGCACCTGCCTCGGCGCCGTCGGCATGGGACTGCACCACAAGCTCTGCCACACGCTGGGCGGGACCTTCGGCCTGCCACACGCCGACACCCACACCGTGGTCCTTCCGCACGCCATGGCATACAACGCGGCCGCCGCCCCGGACGCGATGGACCGCGTCGCGCGTGCCCTGGGCGTGCCCGACGCTCCCACGGGCGTCTTCGACCTGATCCGCAGGGTCGGCGGGCCGACGTCACTGCGTGAACTCGGCATGGCCGAGGCCGACCTGAACCGCGCGGCCGAAGCGGCCACCGCGCAGCCGTACCCGAACCCGCGCGAGGTGACCCGCACCGGGCTCGCCGGGCTGCTGCGGGACGCCTGGCAGGGCCGCCGCCCGCAGCCGACGGCCGGCTCCGCGCTCGACCTGCGGGCGCTGACCGGCGAGGTCGTGGCGAGCTTCGACGGCTGCGCGAACCCGCGCCTGCGGCAGCTGCTGAGCGACCTCGCCCGCACCCTGCACTCCTACGCGATCCGCAACGACCTCACCCCGCGGGAGTGGCAGCGGGCCGTCGACTTCCTCACCGAGGCCGGCCACCTCACCACCGACACACGGCAGGAGTTCATCCTCCTCTCAGACACCCTCGGCGTGTCCAGCGTCGTGGACGCCCTCGCCAACTCCCGTACGCCGGAAGCGACTTCCTCCGCGATCCTCGGGCCCTTCTACGTCGCTGGGCCGCCCGCCGCCGGGCACGGCAGCGACATCGCGGGCGGCCTGACGGGCACGCCGATGTGGGCGGACATCACGGTGACCGGCCAGGAGGGGGAACCGGTCGCCGATGCCGTGGTGGACGTCTGGCAGTCCAACGAGGACGGCTTCTACGACGTCCAACTCCCCGACCTGGACGGGCCGGTACTGCGCGCCCGGTTCACCACCGGCGCCGACGGGCGGTTCACGTTCTGGTCGATCCTCCCGTCGGAGTACCCCATCCCGGACGACGGCCCGGTCGGCCGGATGCTGTCCGCCGTGGGCCGCCACCCCTACCGGGCACCGCACGTGCACTTCCTGATCAGCGCACCAGGCCACCAGCCGCTGGTGACCCAGCTGTTCGTCCGCGGCGGCGCCTACCTCGACGGAGCCCCCGGGCAGCGCGACGCGGTCTTCGGCGTCAAGGACGACCTCATCACCGACTTCGTCCGGCACACCGGCCCGACGCCCGACGGCCGGCCGGTCGACGGCGAGTGGCGCCTGCTCGAGTTCACCTTCCGCATCGCGCGCCCCGGGCACTGAGCACGCCGGCCCACCCCCTGACCCCGCGACGGCCTTCCCACGGACTCCACGGAGACAGCATGAGCACCCCTGAGCACTACGACACCGACGTCCTCGTCATCGGCAGCGGCCCGGCCGGCGGCACCGCGGCCCTGCTGCTGGCCACCTACGGGGTACGCACCCAGCTGGTCACCAAGTACGGATGGCTCGCCGACACACCGCGCGCCCACATCACCAACCAGCGCTGCATGGAGGTCTTCCGCGACCTCGGGATCGAGCGGGAGGCCCTGGAGAAGGGCACCCCCAGCCACCTGATGGGCGACACCGTCTTCGCCACCTCACTCCTCGGCGACGAGATCGGCCGCATCCGCACCTGGGGCACCGGCGACGAGAGCCTGACCGAGTACGCCGCCCAGAGCCCCTGCGGGATGATCGACCTCCCGCAGACCTACCTGGAACCCATCCTCCTGTCCAACGCCGCCCGGCGGGGCGCCGTGATCCGGCTGAACACCGAGCTGATCGACTTCGAGCAGGACGCCGACGGCGTGACCGCGCGCCTGCGCGACCGGCCCAGCGGCACCGAACACACCGTCCGGGCCCGCTACATGATCGGCGCCGACGGCGGTCGCAGCATCGTCGCCGACAAGCTCGCACTGCCCGTGGAGGGGCGGATGGGCAAGGCCGGAAGCATGAACATCGTCTTCAGGGCCGACCTCGCCCGGTACGTCGAGCACCGTCCCAGCGTCCTGTACTGGATCATGCGGCCGGGCGCCGACGTCGGCGGCATCGGCATGGGCCTGCTGCGCATGGTCCGGCCCTGGAACGAGTGGCTCATCGTCTGGGGCTACGACATCGACAACCCCCCGCCGGAGGTCACCGACGAAGCGGCGGCGGCGATCGTCCGCGACCTCGTCGGTGACGAGGAACTCGACGTGCGGATCGACAGCGCCTCCCTGTGGACCGTCAACCACGCCTACGCGACACGACTGCACAGCGGACGCGTCTTCTGCGCCGGAGACGCCGTCCACCGTCACCCGCCGTCCAACGGCCTCGGCTCCAACACCTCCGTCCAGGACTCCTACAACCTGGCCTGGAAGCTGGCGGCCGTCATCAACGGGCACGCCGGACCCGAACTGCTGGACACCTACACCGACGAACGGGCCCCCGTCGCCCGGCAGATCGTCGAACGCGCGAATCTCTCCCGGGACCAGTTCCTCCCCCTGTTCGAGGCCCTCGGCGTCGTGGGCGGCGGCGAGAAGGGCATATCCGAGGCCCTGGAGGCGGCCCGCCGGCCGGATGCCGAGGGCGCCGGGAAACGGCGGGCCATCCGCGAGGCGATCGAGCTGAAGCACTACGAGTTCAACGCCCACGGCGTCGAGCACAACCAGCGCTACACGTCCGCGGCCGTCATCCCCGACGGCACCGCCGAGGCGGTCACCCGCGACGACGAACTCTTCGGACGCCCGACCTCCCGCCCCGGCGCCAAGCTGCCGCACGCCTGGCTCGTCGACGACAAGGGCGGGCGGATCTCGACCCTCGACCTGATCGGCAAGGGCGGCTTCACAGTCCTGACCGGCCTGGCCGGCACCCCATGGGCCGACGCCGCCGGCATCCTGGCCGGGGAACTCGGCCTCGACCTGCGCGGCGTCGTCATCGACCGCGACGCGCACGACGCGTACGGCGACTGGAGCCGCCGTGCGGAGATCGACGAGGAGGGCGTGCTGCTCGTCCGCCCCGACGGGTACGTGGCCTGGCGTCGGCCGAGTGGAGCCGCCGACATCACCGAGGCGACCCGGCTGCTGCGGGAAGCGCTGACCGCGGTGCTCTGCCGGCCTGCACCCGGGCCCGCTGACGCGTGAACAGGCCGAGCAAGCACCGCAGGTCAGCCTGCATCGGCCAGATGAGGAGCAGCACCGAACCATCGGCAGTCAGCGCGCTCGTCGACTTCCGCCGGCATGTCAGCTCAGGCGTCGCTCATCCCGCAGGCGACGGCGGAGCCTGGTGTCGTCTGGCCCATGCCGTCACCTTCCCCGCACGCGACGCCATGGCCTGCCCGTCGGCCTCCGGGCTCGCTGGCCTGCGACGGACACTGGCACTTCACACCCGCCGCCTCTGATCGACTCCGGTGCATTCAGACCCTGGGTGACGCCGGGCGATCCCTCGCCAACCCCGGAGGTCTGCTGACCGGCACGCCCCATCGTGCAGTTCCTCCACGTCCGCTACCTCGCCTGACGAAATGCGCCCCCATCGAAGCGATGGGGGCGCATTTCGTCATCTTCGCCTACTTGAGCGCTGTACCGCCCGAGTTGTGATAGGCGATCGTCTTGCGGATCAGGTTTCCGCCGTCGGTCTCGGCCGTTGTCTGTTCCTGCTGTCCTGGACCGAAGAGCAGGCCGGCGACATGGGCGTTCGCGACCTGGTCCATGTGTGCGAAGAACCAGTCCACCTTGTCGTCCTTGTAATGGTTGAGGGTGTTGTTCTGCGCCATGTTGCCCACGGGGATCTGCCACAGGACCACCGGCTTGCCCACGGACTCGGCCATCGTCTTGTAGAACTGCAGCGCGGCGGCGGCCTTCTGGTCGTTCCAGAAGTGGTCACTGCCGCCGTGGGCCGGCTGTGCGTACCAGCCCGCGTCGCGGTCCGACACGTCGGTGGCCAGGAAGTCGGCGTTCTGCGCCCCGAGGTTCGCGTAGTCCTTGACGCATGCCTGTGTGTTGGTCTGCCAGTCGAAGCAGGAAAGGTGCAGCCCCACGGCGGTGTTCGGCGCGTACTTGTGTGCCATCGAGATCAGGCAGCGGGCGAGTCCGGCGGCGCTGTTCTCCTGCGATCCGCAATCCGTCGGATTCGCGCCCGAGACCTGTGCGGGAACCTGGTGCGGATTGCCGAGCGACCGGACGTAGCCCCAGAAGTCGGGCTCGAGGTCGATCGCTTCGTGCGACGTGCCGATCTTCTGGAGGAAGAACCGGTAGTCGTTCAGGTACCGGGTGAGCAGGTCGAGCCGGTTGATGGCCTTGACCTCGCCCGGACCGTCGCCCTGGCCTGCCGCATCCCCGAGGTCGCGCAACGAGTACCAGGTCCAGAGCATCTTCTGCGGACGCGCGCTGCCCTTGTACGTCGCCTGGGCCACCACACTGTCCCGCCAGGTCACGTAAGTGCCGGGCGCCGTGGTGCTGCCGTTCCAGCAGCCCCACCAACCCGACCAGTCGTCGTGGCAGCGCGCCGCCGAGTAGTAGTCAGACGAGGGCGCGGGCTGGCTGTGCACATAGGCGTACCGCACGTCGAACGGCGCGGCGGCCGCCGAGGCGTCGGACACCGAGCCGCCGATGAGCACCGTGCTGCTGCCCATGAATCGTGTCGTCGAGCTGCCGCCACCGGCCACGGGAGACGGCGTGGACGACGGCGTCGACGACGGGTGCGAGCTGCTCGGATCCGGGCTGGTGGGAACGCTGCTGCTCGGCGCGGTGGGCGTACCGGAGCTGCCGACGCTCCCGACCGGGACGAGTTTCCACTGCTGATCGGCGCCGCCCCGGTTGCGGTTCTGGACGACACCGCTCCCGTTGGCTTTGGCGGCGTTGTGGACATCGACGGCCATGCCACTGAAGCGATTGACCAAACGCACGTAGCCGTTCGGCGACTTGGCCAGTTTGAACTGCTGGTTGGCGCCGTTCAGGTCTGTCCACTGCACGATGGCGGAGCCGGCGGTCTTCGACCAGCCGAGGTCGTCCAGCACCTTGCCGGAGGTCCGGTTCTGCAGCCGGTAGTACCCGTCACCCGCGTCGATGAACCGCCACTGCTGGTCGGGGCCGCCATGACGGCTCCACTGCACCACCGCCGCGCCGTCGTTCTTGGCGGAGGCGCGGTCGTCCAGCACCTTGCCGCTGTTGCGGTTGACCAACACGTACCACTTCTTCAGATCCAGGGTCTTTTGCTGCGCCGAAGCCTGGCTGACCACGACGGCCGAGCCGGCCACGACCACCATGGTGAGACCCGCCCAGAGACCCCGACGCGCGAGCAACCGACGGCCACGATGCTTCGGCTGACCACCGCGCGCGCCACCGTCGGCACGGAGGCCGCCGACGGGGGACGCCACCGCTGACGTGGGTGGGCCGGGGACATGTCTGTGCTCTCGTTCCGGGGACACGTCTGTGCTCTCTTTCAGCCGTTGCATCTGACCGACCACCTGGCCGGACAACACCGAGTGGTCCCAGAGGCCGAAAAGGTTGCCGCGAAGAGCCACCGATTTTTTTCGCGTTGACCGCTTCCCGTTCGCTGCGGAGCGCGGCACGGCTGACGTCGGCGGTGGCGAACGCCTGATGGCCGCTCCCGGCCCTGCCGCCTACCGCGCACCACGCCCGCTACTGGACTTCCCCGCGGATGAAGATCAATGCTGCGCAGGGGTGAGGGGTAGCCCGGCCCGGATCGTCTTGCCGGTCCGGGTGTGACGGCTGCCCCACCGCTGGGCGAGCTGGGCGACGATGAGGAGTCCCCGGCCGCCTTCGTCGGACAGGCGGGCGCGTCGCAGATGCGGGGCCATGCTGCTGGCGTCGCTGACCTCGCGGATCAACGCCGTGTCACGGTTGAGCCGCAGGTGGATCGGTGGGGATCCGTAGTGTATGGCATTCGTGATCAGTTCGCTCATCACGAGTTCCGCGGTGAAGGCGCTTCCTGCTGGTGCCAGGCGGCCAGACGCTCACAGGCGAGTTCACGGGCCGGGGCCACGACGGAGGGTTCGGCCGGCAGTTCCCAACTGGCGGCCTGGCTGGTGCCAAGGGTCCTGGTCCGGGTCAGAAGGAGAGCGACGTCGTCCGTCTGGGGGCTGAGGGAGTAGGTCGTGCAGGATCCGGTCGCAGGTCTCCTCCAGCGGGCGGCCGGGTTCGGCGAGCCCGGAGCGCAGGAGCTCGCAGGCGTCGTCCAGGTCGCGGACCTGGGATTCGATCAGTCCGTCCGTGTACAGGGCGAGGACGCTGCCTTCGGGGACGTGGAACTCGGCGGCCTCGGAGGGCATGCCGCCCAGGCCCAGAGGCGGCCCGGCTGTCGGCGGATATCCGCCCGGACACAATCTGCCAGGGCCGGCTCCTCGGCGAAGCCCGGAAGACCGCCAACCCGGTCCGCCTCATGCGTGTGTTCGGTGTCTGCAACGTGGCTGAGACGAGACCCGGACCATGATTCACACCCATGTCGGCTACCCCACGACTTCCGCGTGGTGTTGCCGTCGTCTCGAGCGTGTCGAACGGCTCATGCGCCAGGCCGGCCTCGCCGGGATCAGCCCCCGCCGGGGCAGGGGTTCCACCCGCCGGGACCCAGGCGCCGACCTCGCCCCTGACCTGGTGCAACACGACTTCACCGCGGACAGACCGAACCGATTGCGGGTCACCGACCTGACCATGGTCACGACGCTGGAGGGGCCGTTGTGGCTGTCCGCGATCCGGGCACCGCCTCGGTCCGGCCCTGTGCCGATCCCTCGACGGGAGCGGCCGAAGGAGTGGGCGGCCCGCTGGCAGCGGGACGGCCTTCGCCCGGGGCGGAGGCCTGTTCGGCGGCGTACTGCTCGGGGGTGAGCTCGGCGGCCGGGGGAGGAGGCGGAGGGGTCGTCTTCCTGGCTCCGCCCAGGGTGCGGCCGGTGCGTCGGGTGGGGGCTTCATGCGTTCGGTCATGCTGCGGCCAGCTTCTTCATCAGCTCGGCGTACTCGCTCAGCTCGGTCGGGATCTCGCCGAAGGCCTCCATGTAGTGCACCCAGGAGTGGATGGTGGGCAGGCGTGGCCTGTGCCTGGGCTGCCGACCGGTGTTGGTTCGTGATCAATAATTTGCTAGGCGGCGGCATGCGGCTGGTACAGCGGCAGAATTCGCATAGTTGCAGATCAAGGATGGTCGTTGCCGCGATGGGAGGGGGTGGGGTCGAAATCTGGGTCGAATGCGTTCTTGGTCTGCTGGTGGTACACCTGCCCACGCGGCTCTGACCAGCATGCATGGGGAGTTGAAAGTCCAGTATCGGAATCACTGGTCCGCGTCTGGTCCGGATCGTTCCAGCAGAGCATCAGCCGGGTCCGCCCAGCACGATCCTCCACACCCGGGTCGCCACCTGGAGGTTCAGCCGGTCCTCGACGTTCGCGAGGTCGTTGCCGCTGATGTCACGGATGCGCTGGAGCCGATAGCGCAGCGTGCTGCGGTGGATCGCGAGGGATTCGGCGGTCTCGTCGTAGTTGCCGCCGCAGTCGAAGTACCGGGTCAGGGTCTCCACCATGGCCGCGTGATGCCGGGAGTCGTAGTCGATGAGCTGCCCGAGCCACTCCTGGACGAACGTCTCCAGCTCCCGGTAGTCGTTGCCAGGTCCCAGGATGCGGTAGAGGCCAAGCTCGTCGAAGAACGTCGTGCCGTAGCGCTCGCGGGAGTGGCGGCGCACTTCCAGGGCGCGCTGCGCCTCCTGGTAGTGGTGGGGGATGTCGTCCAGGGAGTCGCAAGGGGCGCTCACCCCGATCGTCCCGGACCGGGTCCCGGTCTCCCGGGTGAGCGCCTCGTACAACGCGCGGACGTGCGGTCTGCCGTCGGCGACCAGGACGACGTGGTCGGAACGGCGGGTCAGCAGCGAGCGCATGCCCACGGCAGAGGCCGCCCGGCTCACCGTCTGCGCGAAGGAATCGTCCACAGTCCGGTTCGACCACTGCACCACGACGATGTAGTGGCTGCGGTGCAGGTCGTGTCCGACTGCCTCGGACCGGGCGTAGGCGCTCGCCTCGTCCGTCCCTGCCAGGAGGTCGTCGACCAGCTCGCGGTGCAGCCTCAGCTCCACTGCGGCCAGATTGCGCAGGTGCGCCAGCTCCAGGGCCAGCGACGTGGCGGCGTGTTCCAGCGCGAGCACGGTGTGCTCGTCGGCCTCGTCCAGGGCGTCGACCAGGGCCAGCACGCCCAGGATCTCGCCGTGCGGGCGGATCAGGGTGATCAGCCGGTCCTTTATCCGCACCGGCCCGGCCTCCCGGGCGACGGCGTGCAGCATTTCGTCCTGGCGCACGGGGTCCGGTTCCGGATAGGGGTCGGGGCGGCTGGGACCGGCCCAGGACCTCAGCCGACCGAAGCGGTCCTCGACCAGCGCGGGGAGCCCGGTGAGCCTGTGCAGTGCGCGGGTGATGGCTTCCTCGCCGCCGCCCGAGGCAGCGACGTCGGCCATGAGCGCGTGAACGGCCCGCTGGTACCCCAGCTCAGCCACGACGGAGATCAGCTGCCGCTGGAGGGCTGTGTGTTCCTTCCTCAGCCGGTGCAGCTCCAGCGCGTCCTCGCGACGGCGGCGGTGTGCGTGGGCGACGGACAGTGCAGCGGCGGTGTGCCGGACGAGCGTGGCGAGCAGGGAGTGCTCGGCCTCGGTGGGCCGGGAGCGGGACGTCACCACGAGGTAGCCGTGGAGTCTCTCCAGTCCGCGTAGCCCCAGGGCCCGGCCCCAGGGCCTGCCGGGTACGGTCACGGGGCCGTCCTGCCCGGCCAGCTCCCGCACCCTCCGGTCCACGGCCAAGGCATGGATCTGCCCGTTCCTCGGGCTGGGGACCAGGTCGCCGTCCACCTTGAGGTATCCGGCCTCGGCGCTGTACGGCCCTGCGGCGGCTATGTGGTCCATGGCCAGGCTCAGGATCTCGCCTTCGTCCGGGGTGTCGAACAGGGCGCGGGAGAGCACCGTCAGCTTGCGGAGGGCATGGTCGGCCGGGGTTGAAGCGGGTGGGCGGGGCCCTCGCCGCACGGTCGTGGGGTGCCGCCCGCCGCCCCGCGGAAGGCCGCCCTCCCGGTCGGAGCAGCGGTGGTACAGGCTGTGCGCCCGGCTGCCGGCCATGGGATCACTCCGTTCTCCCCGAGCCCTCAGGGAAGCGAGCGGTGTTCCGCGTACCCGCTCACAGGCCGGCCTATCCGAGATGTTCGGATTATTCCTCTCGTACTCGTGGGGCGATCCGACCCGTGCATTTCTGACTCGCCAGGCGCAGGCGTGGAGCCAATCGGCTCGCCACGCTGGGGACTGTTCGAAACCCTCCGTGCGCACCGGCAGAGAAAGGGCTGGGCGATGACCGGGCAGCATCGCAGGCCGATTGCCTCGTACACCTCGTACAACTCGTCCCGGGAAGCCGAACGCGCCGTTGACCACCTCTCTGACCAGGGGTTTCCCGTGGAGAGGATCCCTGCCCCGTGGTCCATCCGCCCGATCACCTGCTCGACCAGGAGCACGTCCCTGTACGGGCTGACCTTCGGAGCGATCGTCGGCGCACCGTCCGGCATGCTGCTGCACGTCCTGCAGGGCCGGCGCCGGGATTTCGCCTCGCTCCGCTCGACGCAGCGAGCCGGTACGAGGTCGTCGTGGACGGGGAGGTCGCCGACGGGGCTGTACGGCTGATCGGCGGGCCGCAGACCACCGGCGGAGGGTCCACCCGTACCTGAACGAACGTGATCCGCAGAGTCGGCGCAGGCGCCGTACCGGGAGGAGTTCCCCATGGCCAAGGCAGTGGGCATCGACCTGGGCACCACCAACTCGGTGATCGCCGTCTGGGAGGGCGGTGAGCCGTCCGTCGTGCCCAACAGCGAGGGCAACCGCACGACACCGTCCGTGGTGGCCTTCACCGACACCGGGGAACGTCTGGTGGGCCAGCTGGCCCGGCGCCAGGCGATCCTCAACCCCAAGGGCACCATCTACTCGGCCAAGCGGTTCATCGGCCGGCACTTCGACGAGATCTCCGACGAGGCCAGGGCGGTGGCGTACGACGTCGTCGAGGGCGACGGAGGGGCGGCCCGCTTCAAGGTGCGCGACAAGCTGTACGCGCCTGAGGAGATCAGCGCACAGGTGCTGCGCAAACTCGCCGACGACGCCTCCAAGCAGCTGGGGGAGCGGGTCACGGAGGCGGTCATCACGGTGCCCGCCTACTTCAACGACGCTCAGCGCACCGCCACCAAGGACGCCGGACGGATCGCGGGACTGGAGGTGCTGCGGATCATCAACGAGCCGACGGCGGCCGCCCTCGCGTACGGCATGGACAAGAAGGAGCACGAGACCGTCCTCGTCTTCGACCTGGGCGGCGGCACCTTCGACGTGAGCATCCTCGACGTCGGCGACGGCGTGGTGGAGGTGCGCTCCACCGCCGGCGACAGTCACCTGGGCGGCGACGACTTCGACCGGCGTCTGGTGGATCACCTCGCGGACGACTTCCAGAAGGAGAACGGCATCGACCTGCGTCAGGACCCGCAGGCGCTGCAACGCCTTTTCGAGGCGGCGGAGAAAGCCAAGACCGAGCTCAGTTCGGTGACGCAGACGCAGGTCAGCCTGCCGTTCGTCACCGCCGACGCCTCGGGGCCCAAGCACCTCACCGACTCGGTCATGCGGTCCACGTTCGAGCAGATCACCGGCGACCTGGTGGAACGCTGCCTGGGACCGGTGCAGCAGGCGATGGCCGACGCCAAGGTCGGCGAGAGCGACATCGACGAGGTCATCCTCGTAGGCGGTTCCACACGGATCCCGGCGGTCCAGGCCCTGGTCCGCCGGCTGACCGGCGGCAAGGAACCCAACATGAGCGTCAACCCCGACGAGGTCGTGGCCCTGGGTGCCGCGATCCAGGCCGGGGTGCTCAAGGGCGAGGTCAAGGACGTCCTGCTGCTCGACGTCACACCCTTGTCGCTGGGCGTGGAGACGCGCGGCGGAGTGATGACGAAGATCATCGAGCGGAACACCACCATCCCGGTGCGCCGCAGCGAGACCTTCTCCACCGCCGAGGACAACCAGCCGGCCGTCGATGTGGTGGTCCTCCAGGGCGAGCGCGAGCGGGCCGCCGACAACCGGGTGCTGGGCCGGTTCCAGCTCACCGACATCCGGCCGGCGCCGCGGGGCGAACCGAAGATCGAGGTCACCTTCGACATCGACGCCAACGGCATCCTCAACGTCAAGGCCCGCGACCGGGACACCGGCAAGGAACAGGGCATCACCATCAGCGAGAGCTCCAACCTGGACCGCAGTGAGGTCGAACGCATGGTTCAGGAGGCCGAGCGCAACCAGGGTCAGGACCAGGCACTCCGCGAGGCCGTCGACGCCCGCAACGAGCTCGACGCCGTCGCGTACCAGGTCGAGAAGCGTCTCGCCGAACTGGGCGACGCAGCGCCCGCGCACGAGAAGGCGCGCGCCGAGATGCTCGTGTCCGACGCCCGGGCGGCGGTCAAGGAAGAGGCGGGCGTGGAGCGCGTGCGGCCCCTGACCTCCGAACTCCAGCAGGTGCTCGCCGGGCTGGCGGCCCATCAGGGCGCCGCCACCACGGGCGGCGGTCCCGGCCAGGGCGCCGCCCCCACCGGTGGTCCCACGAGCGGTGGTGGCGGTGACGACGATGTCATCGACGCCGAGTTCGACAAGGACTGAGGCGCGCCATGCCCAGCCACCCCCAGGAACCCGACCGGGCCGCGTCGGATCCGGTCGAACCGGTCCCGGAAGGCGCCGTACGCCCGCCGCGCGGGGATCTGCCGCAACCGGGCCCGCCGACCCGGCCGGAAGCGGCGAACGGCGAACCGGGACCCGACGCCGCCGGCCCCGCGCGTGCCGAGGACGAGTACACGACCGCGATCCAGGAACTGGAGGACCGCTGGCGGCGCGCACTCGCCGACCTCGACAACCTTCGCAAACGTCACGCCAGGGAACTGGAGCGCGAACGGGCGGTCGAGCGGTCCCGCACGGCGGCCGCCTTCCTTCCCGTCCTGGACAACCTCGAACTCGCCCTGACCCATGCCGGCGCCGATCCGGGCGCGATCGTGGAGGGCGTCCGGGCGGTCCGCGACCAGGCGGTGAACGTGCTCGAACTGCTCGGCTACCCGCGGCACGCGGAGACCGGCGTCGCCTTCGACCCGGCCCGGCACGAGGTGGTCGGCGTCGTCCAGGACCCCGACGCCCCACCGGGCACGGTCGTCGAGGTGCTGCGCCCGGGCTACGGGGACGGCGAGCGGCAGCTCAGGCCGGCCGCGGTGACCGTCGCGAAGCGGGAGTGACCGGCGATGGCACGGGACTTCTACGAGGTGCTGGGCGTGTCGCGGACCGCGAGCCAGGACGAGATCCAGCAGGCATATCGCAAGCTCGCCCGCAGGTACCATCCCGACGTCGACAAGGACCCGGGGGCGGAGGAACGCTTCAAGGACCTCAACGAGGCATACAGCGTCCTGTCGGACCCGAAGACCCGGGCCCGTTACGACCGCTTCGGCGAGGACTTCCGCAAGATCCCCGAGGACTTCGACGAACGGGTCGCGGCGGGAGCGGGCGGCGGCTTCCGCGGCCGGAGGACCGCGGGCGGTGGCGGTCCTCGCGTCCGGTACGGCACCGGCTTCGGCGACGACTTCGGCGCGGAGGGCGCGGAGGGCATCGACATCGAGGACCTGCTCGGCTCCATGTTCGGAGCCGGCGCCGCCCGAGGCGGCGTCCCCGGAGCGGACCAGGAGGCCGAACTGCCGCTCACCGTCGAGGAGGCGTACCGAGGCGGCCGTCGCACCGTCACGCTCGCCGGTCCCCATGGGCAGCCGCGGCGGTACGAGGTCGACGTGCCGCCGGGCGTCACCGACGGGCAGCGCATCCGGCTGGCGGGTGAGGGCGGCCGGGGCAGTGGTGACGCCGCCGCGGGCGACCTGTACCTGCGGGTGCGTATCCAGCCCCACCCCCGGTTCCGGCTGGACGGCCGCGACGTGCACGTACAGGTCCCGGTCGCCCCCTGGGAGGCGGCCCTGGGGGCGACCGTGCCGGTGCCCACCCCTGGCGGCGGCACGGCCAAGGTCACGGTGCCCGCGGGCTCGTCCAGCGGCCGGCGGCTGCGGCTGCGCGGCGAGGGCATGCCGAACCCGCGCGGCGCGAACGGCGACCTGTACGCCGAACTCCGCGTCATGGTGCCGCCCAGCCTCGGCGACCGGGAGCGCGAACTGTTCGAGGAGCTCGCCGCCACATCCTCGTACGACCCCAGGAGGACGCGATGAACGACCGACCCGCGAGAGCGGCAGGCATCGGCCGGCCCGGCGTGGGCGACCGTCCGGTACGGACGGGCGCCGACGTCACCGCCTCGGCGGCTGTCCGGTACGCGCTCGTGCCCGCCCCCAGGCTCTCGCTGGACGCCGTGGCCCGTCGCTCGGGCCTCCACCCCGATCTGATCCGCCGGTTCGTCGCCCTCGGCCTGGTCGACGCCGAGCGCGACGCCGCGGGGCACCTGGTGTTCGACCCCACGGCCCCGGCGGTCCTCGCCCGCATCCAGCGGCTGCGCTCCGGGCTCTGCCTCAACTACGCATCCATCGGCCTGGTGCTCGACCTGCTCGACCGCATCAGCCTGCTCGAAGCCGCCCTGCGCGGCCGCGGCACGAGGAGTGAAACACCCCCATGGACATGAACCGGCTCACCCAGAAGTCCCAGGACGCCTTCCAGGAGGCCCAGACCGCGGCCGTCCGCATGGGGCAGACCGAGGTCGACGGGGAACACCTGCTGCTCGCACTTCTCGATCAGGAGGACGGTCTGATCCCGCGGCTGCTGCAACAGGCCGGCACCGAGCCGAAGGAACTGCGCGCTGCCGTGCGCGAGGAACTCTCCCGCCGCCCGAAGGTCACCGGCCCCGGCGCGGCACCCGGCCAGGTCTTCGTCACCCAGCGCCTCGCCCGCCTGCTCGACGCCGCCGAACGGGAGGCCAAACGCCTCAAGGACGAGTACGTGTCCGTGGAGCACCTCCTGCTCGCCCTGGCTGAGGAGAGCTCTTCGACCGCCGCCGGGCGACTGCTCAAACAGGCCGGCATCACCAGGGACTCGTTCCTGAGCGCCCTCACCCAGGTCCGCGGCAACCAGCGGGTCACCTCCGCCAACCCCGAAGTGGCCTACGAGGCGCTGGAGAAGTACGGCCGCGATCTCGTCGCCGAGGCCAGGGCCGGCAGGCTCGACCCGGTCATCGGCCGGGACGCCGAGATCCGCCGGGTCACCCAGATCCTCAGCCGCAAGTCCAAGAACAACCCCGTCCTCATCGGCGACCCCGGCGTCGGCAAGACCGCCATCGTCGAGGGCCTCGCCCAGCGCATCGTCCGCGGCGACGTGCCCGAAGGGCTCCGCGACAAGATCGTGTTCGCCCTCGACATGGGCTCCCTGGTCGCCGGCGCCAAGTACCGCGGTGAGTTCGAGGAACGCCTCAAGGCCGTGCTCAGCGAGGTCAAGGCCGCCCAGGGGCGCATCCTGCTCTTCGTCGACGAACTGCACACCGTCGTCGGCGCGGGCGCCGCCGAAGGGGCCATGGACGCGGGCAACATGCTCAAGCCGATGCTCGCCCGCGGTGAACTCCACATGATCGGCGCCACCACCCTCGACGAGTACCGCAAGCACATCGAGAAGGACGCCGCTCTCGAACGCCGCTTCCAGCAGGTCCTGGTCGACGAGCCGAGCGTGGAGGACACCATCTCCGTCCTGCGCGGACTGCGCGAACGCCTGGAGGTCTTCCACGGCGTGAAGATCCAGGACACCGCGCTGGTCTCCGCGGCCACCCTCAGCCACCGCTACATCACCGATCGATTCCTGCCCGACAAGGCCATCGACCTCGTCGACGAGGCGTGCGCCCGGCTGCGTACCGAGATCGACTCGATGCCCGCCGAACTCGACGAGATCACCCGCCGCGTCACCCGCCTGGAGATCGAGGAAGCGGCCCTCTCCAAGGAGACCGACCCCGCCAGCAAGGCCCGCCTGGAGGAGTTGCGCAGGGAACTGGCCGACCTGCGCGGCGAGGCCGACGCCCAACACGCCCAGTGGGAGGCCGAACGGCAGGCGATCCGCCGCGTGCAGGAACTGCGCCAGGAACTGGAGCAGGTCCGCCACGATGCGGAGGAGGCCGAACGCGCCTACGACCTCAACCGCGCCGCCGAACTCCGCTACGGCCGCCTCCAGGACCTGGAGCGCCGGCTCGCCGCAGAGGAGGAGCAACTGGCCGCCAAACAAGGGCAGAACCGGCTGCTGCGCGAGGTCGTCACCGAGGAGGAGATCGCCGAGATCGTCGCCGCCTGGACCGGCGTCCCCGTAGCCCGTCTCCAGGAGGGCGAACGCGAGAAACTGCTGCGCCTCGACGAGATCCTGCGCGAGCGCGTCATCGGCCAGGACGAGGCCGTCAAGCTCGTCGCCGACGCCATCATCCGCGCCCGCTCCGGCATCCGCGACCCTCGCCGCCCCATCGGCTCGTTCATCTTCCTCGGCCCCACCGGCGTCGGGAAGACCGAGCTGGCCAAGACCCTCGCCCGGGCCCTGTTCGACTCCGAGGAGAACATGGTCCGCCTCGACATGAGCGAGTACCAGGAGCGGCACACCGTCAGCCGGCTCATGGGCGCACCGCCCGGATACGTCGGCTACGAGGAAGGCGGCCAGCTCACCGAGGCCGTACGCCGCAAGCCGTACTCGGTCGTGCTGTTCGACGAGATCGAGAAGGCGCACACCGATGTCTTCAACACCCTGCTGCAGATCCTCGACGACGGCCGCATCACCGATGCTCAGGGCCGCACCGTCGACTTCCGCAACACCGTGATCATCATGACGTCCAACATCGGCTCCGAGCACCTCCTCGACGGCGCCACCGCCGAGGGCGAGATCAAACCCGACGCCCGCGCCCTGGTGATGGGCGAGCTGCGCGGGCACTTCCGCCCGGAGTTCCTCAACCGTGTCGACGACATCGTGCTGTTCAGGCCGCTCGGTGAGCGGCAGATCGAGCGGATCGTGGAGCTGCAGTTCGACGAGCTGCGGCAGCGGCTCGCCGAACGCCGCATCAGCGTCGAACTCACCGATGCGGCACGGGAGTCGATTGCCCACCAGGGCTACGACCCGGTGTACGGGGCCCGGCCGCTGCGGCGTTACATCTCCCACGAGGTGGAGACACTTGTCGGACGCGCCCTGCTGCGCGGCGACGTCCAGGACGGCGCGACGGTGCGCGTCGACGCCGAGCACGGTGAGCTGGTGGTCACCTACGACCAGCCGGAGGGGGCCCGGGAAGCGAGGGCGGCGTGAACACCAACCGGACGACGACGGTGACCTGCCCGAACTGCGGGCGCGGCAACCGGATTCCCGTGGCCGCCGAGGGACGCCCCGTATGCGGCCACTGCAAGCAGCCCCTGCCCTGGATCGTCGACGCGGGCGACGACGACTTCGCCGAGGTCGCCGACAACGCCACCCAGCCCGTCGTCGTCGACCTCTGGGCCACCTGGTGCGGCCCCTGCCGCATGGTCAGCCCAGCCCTCGAACACGTCGCCCGGGACCTCGCCGGACGGATCAAGCTCGTCAAGGTCGACGTGGACAAGACCCCACGGCTCAGCCAGCGGTTCGAGGTGCAGGCGGTGCCGACCCTGCTCGTCCTCGACCAGGGCGAGACCGTCGCCCGGCAGGCCGGCGCGGCTCCCGCGGACGTCCTGCGCTCGTGGGTCGAGCAGGCGATAGCGGGCCGGCACACCACTGCAGGAGGGTGAACACGAGGGGCCGGCCCGCGGGTCGCCTCGGCGGTCGGCAAGGGGGCGATGGGGCGATGGCCGTCCATCTCGTCCACGAACACCTCGGCCATTCCGCCGCCGGCTCGGCGATGAGGGTGTGAACCATGACCGCCACCACGCGGACTCGCCGAGCTGTTCTTCGGCGTCCGTGCCGAACAGCAGTCCCCGGAGAACATCGCCCGCTCCTGGCAGCACCCTGGACGCGGATGAGGCCCTGCGGCGGCCGGCGGGATCTGCCTTGGCCATAGAAGTCCTCATGCGTCGAGACTCCTGGAACGTGGGGTGGGTCCGCAGAGCCGTGTGCGGCAACCGGGGCCAAACCGGTCACCAGCCCGGAGCATGACGCGTCGAGACAGGCTTTCCGGGCCTTGGGGCGCTCCAGCCGGTCCAGCGTCGTGGTGCCAGGGTTGATGGGGCCTGCGTCCGCCTGGGCCCAAATTCACCCGGCTGCCAGGGCCGGCAGGCACGGTCTGCGTCCGACGGATCGCACATCCGTCCGACCGCCCGGGCAGCCGGACCCCTGGGCCTGGCAGGGTGATACCGGGAGGCTAATTGGTCCCGACATGCGCATGCGTTGCCGCGCCGCGTCGGCCAGGCTGAACGGGAAGCCCAGGGGCCGGGAGCCATCCCGGCACCCGCAGCCGGAGGTTGCCGTCATGACCGTGATGTCCATCGCCAGGTTCGAAAGGTTCTTCCGCGCGGCCGCGGGGCTGGACGTCGACAAGAACGATCTCAAGCGCTACAGCGACTTCGTCGACGCCAAGCTCTACGATCTGCTGACCGTCGCCCAGGCCACTGCCAAGGCCAACGGGCGCGACATCATCCGGACCTCTGACCTACCGATCACGAAAGGTCTGCAGGAGAGCATTCACCACTTCCAGAAGATCGACCAGGAAATAGAACTCAAGCCGATCCTGGAACAGCTCGCCATCCACCCCGCTCTGGATCGAACACCCGACGACGAGACCGAGGCGGCCTTTCCGGACGTCATCGGCGGACTCAGCCTGGCCCTTGCCCAGAGCTTCAAGATCCTCCACCCCGACCTGAAGATCCCTCGGACCCAGCACTGGGACGAGGCCCGAGCCGTCTTCGACCTCCTGCTGTGAGTGGCGACTGGACCAGGCTGTGCGGGCCACGCCCCGAACAGCGTCAGCGAGTTCTGCTTCCTCGGCTGCCGCAACGACTCCGCCGGCAGCCGTACCACTCCGCCAGTCGTCGCCTTCATCCCACACTGGCGAACCCCTTGTCGGCCGGCTCGCCCGCAGGAAGGCGATCCCCAACCCCAAGGGGACCATCTGCTCCGCGGAGTGACTCACCGGCCGCTGCTTCGACGAGGTCCCCGAAAAGCTGTGCGCGCCGGAGGAGAGCGGCGCGCTGGTGCTGCGAAAGCTCGCCCCCGACGCGGCAACGCGTGACGGAGGCGTCAACGAACCGACCGCGGCCGCAGTCGCCTTCGGTCTGGACAAGAAGCAGCACGAAACCGGGCTCGTCTTCGACCTGGGCGACGGTACCTTCGAGGTCAGCCTCCTCGACGTCGGCGATGGCGTGGTCGATGTGCGGTCCTCGGCGGGCGACAGTCACCTGTGCGGCCACGGCTTCGACCGGCGCCTGGTGGACCACCCCGCCGACACGTTCCAGCAGGAGAACGGCATCGACCTGCGTAAGGCCCCGCACGCTGCAGCGGCTGTTCGGGGCTGCGGAGCAGGCCAGGACCGAGCTGAACCCGGTGACCCGAACACCAGCTCGCGGGCGAGCTCCATCGCGTCAAGGTCGACATCGACCGGTCGCCGCCGTCGCGCACCGGTTCGTGGAGGAGACCACCGCGGGCCGCGGCTGAGCAGTCCCACCCACGGAAGGAGAAGTCTCATGGTCACGATTCCTGATCCTCACCTGGCGATGGTGCGCCCAGTGACGCCGCGTACCCCGGAGGGCTGCGAGGAGTGCCTCAGGGATCGTTCCCCGTGGGTGCACCTGCGGCTCTGCCTCAGCTGCGGGCACGTCGGCTGCTGCGACTCCTCGCCCCTCAAGCACGCCAGGCGGCACGCGGGCAGCGCCGGTCACCCCATCGTGCAGTCCTTCCAGCCGGGAGAGGACTGGCGCTGGTGCTACGTCCACGAAGGCCTGGTCTGATGAGCACGGCCGAGCACAAGCATGGTGCGGTCCGCGAGACCCCGGACCGATACGGGGCGTTCCCGCGCCTGACACCGGAGCAGATCGAGGACCTGAGCGCGCACGGTGAGCGCCGCAGGACCACCCGGGGCGAGGTGCTGTACCGCGAGGGCGAGCCGTTCCGGGAGTTCCTCGCGATCCTCAGCGGGACCGCCGAGATCCTCCAGGACCACGGCGGGCCCGAGGAGCGCACGGTGGCGGTGCTCGGACCCGGCAGGTTCCTGGGTGAACTCGGGCTGCTGGAGGACGAGGCGGCGTTCGACACCGCCGTGGTGCGCGAGGCGGGCGAGATCCTGGCCGTACCGGTGGAGCGGCAACGCGCCCTGGTCGGCCGCGACCCCGTCCTCGGCGACCTGATCCTCCGCGCCTACCTGGGCCGCCGGTATCTGCTCATCGGCCTCGGCGCCGGCTTCCGGATCCTGGGGTCGTGCTATTCACCGGACACGGTGCGGTTGCGGGAGTTCGCCGCCCGCAACCGGCTGCCCCACCGCTGGGTGGATCTGGAGAAGGACAAGGAGGCGGAGGCGCTGCTGCGTCGGTTCTCCATCCGTCCCGAGGAAACTCCGGTCGTCATCTGGAAGGGCGAGCGGGTGCTGCGCAATCCGAGCAACGCCGAACTCGCCCGGTTCATCGGGCTGCCCGCCCCCTCGCCTGAGGCCGGGCGGTGCGACGTGATGGTGGTCGGTGCGGGCCCCGCGGGACTCGCCGCCGCCGTGTACGGTGCCTCCGACGGCCTCACCACGGTCACCGTCGACGCCGTGGCCACCGGAGGCCAGGCCGCCACCTCGTCCCGCATCGAGAACTACCTCGGCTTCCCGTCGGGCATCTCCGGGGGCGAGCTCATCGAACGCGCGGTGCTCCAGGCCCACAAGTTCGGTGCCCGCCTCATGGTGCCCGCCGAGGTCTGCGGGCTCACCCCGCAGGACGACGAGTACGTCGTCACCTTCACAGACGGGTCCCGGACCCGGGCGGGCGCCGTGGTGCTCGCCTCGGGCGTGCGGTACCGCAGGCTCGAGGTGCCCGGCATCCACCGCCTGGAGGGCATCAGCGTCTACTACGCGGCGACGGTGCACGAGGCCAGTCTCTGCCAGGCGGATCCGGTCGCCGTGGTCGGCGGCGGGAACTCCGCCGGGCAGGCGGCGCTGTTCCTCGCGCATCACGCGCCCAGGGTCCACCTCCTCGTCCGGGGCGGTGACCTCACCGCGGACATGTCGCGCTACCTGGTGGACCAGGTGGAACGGCACCCGAACATCGAGGTGCTGCTCCACACCGAAGTCCGGGGCGTCTTCGGGGAGGTGAAGCTGGAGTCGCTGATCGTGGAGGACAACGCAAGCAGCGAGCGCAGGGAGTTGCGGGCCGCGGCGCTGTTCGTGTTCATCGGGGCCCGGCCACGCACGGAATGGCTCAGGAGCGTGCTGGCCCTGGACGAGAAGGGCTTCGTCCTCACCGGCGCCGACGCCCAGGCGGCGGCCGACGCGACCCGGTGGGACTCGCTCGGCCGTGGTCCGTTGCTGCTGGAGACCACCCTTCCCGGGGTCTTCGCCGCCGGCGATGTCAGGAGCGGCTCGGTCAAACGGGTGGCCTCGGCGGCCGGTGAAGGTGCCATGGCGATCCGCCTCGTGCACGAGCACCGGGAAAAGACGGGCAACCTGGTCCGCACCGCGGGCCCCGAGGAGTCTCGGCCGGTGGCGGGCCAGTCCGTGTCCCGGCGCTCAACCACCCCCTGACTGCCCCGTGACTGCCCCGTAGACGGCCCGGCCCACCCCACGGTCGTCCTCCCGAGGGAAGTCAATGGCCGGCATCGTGCTGATGCCCGACGAGCGGGCGCAACGACTGCGGCGTGAGCAGGAACGCCGCGGTGACACGGACGAGCACGAACAGCGTGGCGTAGAGGCTGTGATGCCGATGAACAAGGCAGACCCTCCGTACGGGAAGGACGAGGAGGTCTGGCCGTACCGCCTGCACCTGCTGGCGGGGGCCAGCGTGTCACGCGGTGTCGACGTCACCTCGCGGGCATCCTGTGGGCACTTGCGATGGCGGGGGGCAGCCGACGAGAAGGAGTCATGAGGGTGTCGTCTCAGGGCGTGACGGTCGTGGCTCTCCTGGCGGATCCGGACGCGCCGACGGAGATCGCGCAGCGCATGGCCCAGATACTTCCCACTCGGCTCGCCGACAAGTGGGGCCATGGGCGACGGTTCGACGTCGAGGTGGTCAGTGAGCCCTTCACCGCAGGGACGGAGGACCTGCCCACCTTGATGCGCCGGATCATGGACCGTGGAAGTGCGCAGAATTGGGACATCGTCGTGGCCCTCACCGACCTTCCGCTGCACTCACACGGGCGCAGGCTCGTGGTGGATCTGAGTCACGAACACGGCTTGGCGCTGCTGTCCCTTCCTCCGCTGGGGGGCTTGCGTCTGCAGACGAGGGCCCGGCGGGCCGTGGAAGAGGCCGTGCTCAGCTTGGCGGGCCCGTGGGCCACCGGGGCTGAAGGACCGCAGAGTCAGCCGCTTCTGGGGCCCTTCGTCAGTCGTCTCGCGCCTATTCACCCGGGCCAGGTCGGTGAGGAGGAGACCGCTGATCTTCGGTACGTCGTCAGCGGGCCGCGCGGCTACCTGAGAGTGCTCGTCGGTATGGTCCGCGCCAACCGGCCGTGGCGCTTGGTGCCGGGCTTGTCGAAGGCCCTGGCGGCCGCACTCGCCACGGGAGCCGTCGCCACCGTGAACTCCACCATCTGGAACCTGGCCGAGTCCCTGAGCGCGCCACGCCTCGTGATCGCCGCGGTCGGGTCTGTCGCGCTCATGATCGGCTGGCTGATCGTGGACGCGCAGCTGTGGCATCGATCAACAGAGGTCTCGCCGGAGGCGAGGCAGAGGGCGAGGCTCTACAACGCCTCGACGGTCCTGACGGTGGGTATCGGGGTGCTCGTCTGCTACGTGGGTTTGATCGTCATCAACCTGGTGTGGGCCCTTTTCATCCTCAACGGCCAAGTGTTCGCTTCCACGACAGGAACCCCGCTGGACGCCGCGGAATACTGGACGTTGTCCTGGTTCGTCGCTTCGGTCGCCACGGTGGGCGGCGCGCTGGGATCGGGCTTGGAGAGCGACGAGGCGATCCGGGCAGCCGCCTACTCCAAGCGCGAACAGGAACGCCGCCACATGCTCCAAGACGACGACGGTGACCAGCTGGTGAACTGAGTCGGAGATTCGTTGGTGATTGGTGGTCGGTGGTCGTCCGCGTACGATGATGAGGTCAAGGGACTCGTCGTTCGGTAACAGGCGACGCGCGCTCATGGGACCTTCCGGCTGTCGGGGCGAAACATCGTTCGGAGACGAGCTGTCGGGTACGTGCAGGTTCGGCGTCGGCGAGCGTGACCCTGGAGATGTCCACGCGCCCGACGGCGGTGGCCAACTGCCGCACGAGCCCACGCTCCGCGCGCGTGCGCACCCACCCGTCCGCGCGGGGCTCGGACACATAAAATGCCACCAGGTCTTCCTTCTTGCGCGCCAGGCAGATCAACCGGCCATCGAGGAGAAGACCGTCCTCTTGCCGCACGTTCACCCGCTTAGGGGATACCGGCACCGGCTCGATTCGCGGCAGTTCACCGACGACTTCGCACGCCGTTGAGATACGGGCCGGCTCCTGCTCGCACATCACCGGTCGAACCATGAACCGTTCAGCCTCGGCCCCAAGCCGTTGCGCTTCGCTGTGACAGGTGGCCTCCCGCTCCCGAAGCAGGTCTCACCCGCGGTCGGTTCCGCCGAGGGATCACGTCGAGCGACTCTGCCCGGTCGGCCCGCCCTTCGCTGATAGCGGACGGACCGGTGGGGAACGGCGGCTGAGAGGCTCGTGACGGACTCCTGCTACGGCTGCACAAGTCCCTCGCGTACGGCCACCAGTGCGGCCTGGGTGCGCGATGTGAGGTCCAGCTTCGTGAGGAGTTTGCTGACGTGGGTGCGGGCGGTGCGTTCGCTGATCTGGAGTCGGTCGGCGATGGCCTGGTTCGACAGGCCCTTGGCGACCAGGACGAGGACGTCGCGCTCTCGGGCGCTGAGCGCGGCCAAGCCGTGGGCGGGGGTGACCAGCCGTTGCGTGACCTGCCGGGTGACGGCCGTGTCGAGGAACACCTCGTTCCTCTGGGAGGCCCTGATCGCGTTCTCCAGTTCGTCGGAGGAGGCGTCCTTGAGGACGTATCCGGACACGCCCCGGGCGAGGGCGGCGTGGACGCGTTCGATCTCGGAGAAGCTGGTCAGGATGACCGTACGGACATGCGGGTACCTCTGGGCGATTGCTTCCGCGGTCTGGATGCCGTCCAGCCTCGGCATCTGCAGGTCGAGCAGGACGACATCGGGGAGTTCGCCCCGTACGTGCATCCCGCCCAGCCTCTCCAAGGCCTCCTGGCCGTCGACGGCCTCCCCGACGAGGATGATGTCGTCGGTGAACTCCAGGAAGCTCGCGATACCGCGCCGGACCACGGCGTGATCGTCCACGACGAACACCCTGATCTCCGTGGTCTGTTCGCTCATGCCGTCCCCTTGTCCCGCTGCTCCGCGCCGACGTACGGGACCGGTAGCTCGGCCCGTACCCGGGTGCCTCTCTTCTCGGCCGTGACCGCGACCGAACCGCCCCATCTGCTGGCCCGGTCCCGCATGGAGACCAGACCGTAGCCGCTGCGCTCGGCGGCGTCGGTCGGCACACCGAGTCCGTCGTCGACCACGTCGATCCGCAGGCGGCGCCGGTCCGTTTCGCGCCAGGCGCTGACACGGACGAGGGTCGGCGCGGCGTGCTTGACCGCGTTGTGCAGGGCCTCGCTGATGATCTGGTACACGTCCTCGGTGAAGGCCGGTTCCTTGACGTCCTCTTCGAGCAGCGGGTCGACGGCGAGGTCGACACTCACGCCGTGCCGGCGTTCGATGCCCTCGGCCAGGGCGTGCAGGGCGGGCAGGAGTCCCAGCTTGGCGGAGACGGACGGCTGCAGCGCGAGCACGACGCCGCGCAGGTCGCGTTGGACCGCGTCGACCAGTCCCGTCACCTCGGTGGCGACGGCGTCGACCCGCGGCGCGAGCGGATCAGTGAGGCGCCGAGCGATACCGCCGAGCGCCTTGGCCTGCATGCCGATGGAGAACACGTGCTGGACCACCGAGTCGTGAAGGTCACGTGCCAGTCTCTTGCGTTCCTCGCGCCGGACGGCGTCGCGTTCCTCGTGGATCAGGGTGGCGTAGTCGACGGCGAGCGCCGCCTGCTCGGCCATGGCGCCCAGGAAGTCCAGGATCACCGGAGTCGCCCCGGGACCGGGGGCCAGGTAGACGTTGAGGGCGCCGAGCGCCTTGCCCCGGGAGAGCAGCGGGGTGCTGACGAAGTCCTCCCAGTCCAGCTGGGAGACGTAGGCGTGCATCGGCTCCCAGTTCGGGTCCGCCAGCATCTGCGCCCGTCGCCCCGGCAGGACGCACTGCCGTCGCTCGCCCATGCTGCGCAGCGTGGCCAGCTCGGCGCCCCGGTCGCGTGAGGCCATGAGCAGATCGAAGAAGGTCTCCACGTCCGAGAAGCCCGCCGACCCCATGAGCTGCAAGCGGTCCCCGCCCGGCGCGAAGGTCATGATCTGGGTGCCTGCGATGCCGGGGGAGAGCTGTATCTCGGCGGCCATCGCGCCCAGGACCTCCTCCAGGGAGCTGTTGGATGCCGTGCTCGCCGCGGTCCGCGCCAGCGCCGCCACGCGCCGGTGCTGTTGCTGCTGCTCGGTGACTCACGGAAGACGACCAGAGTGCCCTCGACACCGAGGTGCACGTCGGCCCCCTCCGTGTAGGCGAGCCACCGGGGAGACTGCGCGTCGGCCAACCAGGTGCACAGGCTTTCGCCCGGTTCGGCACCGGCCTCCACCGTGAAGGGCGCCCGCACCCCCGCCAGCAGCCGGCGGGTGCCGCCGAGGACGGCCGCCCCGGCGCGGTTGACCCACCGGATCGTTCCGTCGGCGCCCACGAGAGCCACGCCCGTCGGCAGACCGTCGAGCGCCGGCTCCCACGCGTCAGTCGTCACCGCAGCTCCCTCACGGCCGTCGGATACGTACGTCATCTGTCCTCACCGAGCCACCCACGATCACCACGCTCGTCGCGCCGTACGCCCGACGCGCGGTCCGGCGCGTTCCTCCTAGTGTCGGACAGGCGACGCTTCCCGGACTGATCGTCCGCCGATAAGCCTGTGCGGATGCCCGGCACCGGTGTCCCGGGCATCCGCACACGCGGTTGTCGGCGGCTCTCAGTCCGCGAAGACCACGGTCGTCCGCCCGTTGAGCAGCACCCGGCTCTCCAGGTGGTGGCGTACGGCCTGGGCCAGCACCCGCCGCTCGATGTCACGGCCCTTGCGGACCAATTGCTCCGGCGTGTCCCGGTGGGTGACGGGCTCGACGTCCTGGGCGAGGATCGGCCCCTCGTCGAGGTCGCCGGTGACGTAGTGCGCCGTGGCGCCGATCAGCTTCACCCCGCGCGCGTACGCCTGGTGGTACGGCTTCGCGCCCTTGAACCCGGGCAGGAACGAGTGGTGGATGTTGATGCACCGGCCTTCCAGAGCCGTCGAGAGCTCGTCCGACAGGATCTGCATGTACCGGGCCAGGACGACGAGGTCGACCCGGTACTCGTCGACCAACGCGAGCAGCTTGGCCTCCTGCTCGGGCTTGTTCTCCCTGTTCACCGGCAGGTGGTGGAAGGGGACGTCCGCCAGGTCGATGTGCCGGTACACCTCGCGCGGATGGTTGGACACCACGCCCACCACGTCCATGGGCAGCTCGCCGATGCGCCAGCGGTAGAGCAGGTCCGCGAGACAGTGGTCGAGCTTGGAGGCCATGATGAGGACCTTCATTCGCGCCTCGTGCCCGGTGATGGTCCATGAGGCGTCGAGCGGCGTGAGGCTCGCGGAGACGTTCTCCCGTACGACGGACTCGTTCACGCCGGGCGGGACCGCGAAGGCGAGGCGGCAGAAGAAACGGCCGGAGAGCGGGTCGTTGAAGTGGCTGGCTTCCTGGATGTTGCCGCCGATCCGGACGAGGCTCGTGGTGACCCGGCTGACGATCCCTGGGCGGTCCTCGCAGGCGAACTTCAGGGTGAACGTACTGGACATCTCAGTCGCCATTCCTCATCACGGTGATCACGCCTGGTGCAGGTCGGCCCGGCGCCGGTCGGGCTTGTAGGGCGCGCGGGCGACGGTCGCCCGGATCGCCTTCTGCGGTCCGCCGGGCTCGCCCCAGTGGACGGTCACCTCGGTGCCCGGATCGCTGCGCGCGGCATCGACCGTGCACAGCGACAGCATCTGCCGGTAGTAGTAGCTGTAGCCCCGAGAGGTGGCCACGCCGACGACCTCGTCGTCGACGGTGACCTTGTCCGCCCACATGAAGCCGCGCTGGTCGCGGGGCATGTCCATGAAGGGGTAGTGCTCGCCCTGGCGGAACATGGAGGCGAACACGTCGGTCACGTCGTCGCCGTTCCACACCAGGGTCCGCATGACCCTGCGGGGTGCGGCCTTCTCGGCCTCCAGCGCCTCGCGGCCAAGGAAGTCGTGGTCGAAGTTGATGTTGCGGGCCCATCCGAGTTCGACGGGGCTGCGGTAGTAGTCACTGATCGCGGCGCCGTCGTAGGAGCCGGCGATGTAGGCGGGCTGCGCGTACGACGGCATGGAGGAGGTGAAGAACTCCCGGTAGCCCGTCATGTCCTCGTCGAAGATGGCGGGGATGTAGTCGGTGCCGATGGTGGGGAAACACGCCTCCAGGTGGTTGATCATGGTGGTGCGGGCGCCGAGCTTGCGGATCCCGAACTCCTGACCCGCCTCGACGACCGCGTCGTAGACCTCCTGTTTGGCGGCCATCGGCCCCTGGAGTTCGAAGCCGATCTCCCCGGCCATGCCCTGGCGCAGGGCCCAGACGTCGTGGCCCGCGATCTTGACGGAGTTGACCCACATGAACTTGGTGTCCCGCAGGTTCGAGGTCCCCGTGGCCTTCTCCAGCACCCTGACCGAGTCGGGCCCGGAGACCTGCAGGATGAACCAGTCGTCCCGCTCCACCTTGACGTCGTAGTCGGTCGTGCCGAGGTAGTGGCGGACCCAGAAGCCGCCGCGGCCGTGCAGCATGAACTCCTCGTCGCCGAAGCGGGTGAGGATGCCCTCGTGGATGACCTTGCCGTCCTGGTTGGTGTGGACAGCGTGCTTGGACTGGCCGACGGCGAACTTCGCGAAGCTGTTCACCGTGATGTCCCCGAGCATCTTGAGCGCGTCCGGCCCGGTGATCCGGTGCTGCCACAGGAACGACCAGTCCCCGATGTAGCAGGTGTTCTTCCAGGACATGCTCTCGTCGAGCCAGTCGGTGTACTCGGGCTGCCCGAACCGGCTCCAGGCGTAGCCCTCCAGAGGCGTGCGCATGCTGCTGACCGTGTAGTTCATATCGTCCCTCGCTGTGCGGGCCGGCCGAAATGCCTGGCGAGAACCGACCGTAGGCCGGTGACCAGCGACCGCGGAACGAGCGGATGACGCCGTCGGCCGGGTCCTTTGCCCGGCCGGAGACGCGACAAATGACGTAGGGGGCGGGCGGTCTGCCGGCTGCTCGGGGGGCTTCATGGCTGGGGCCTTGCCGGCAAAGTGAATATTTTGCCGGGCGGCGTGATCTTGATTGCGCTGACGGGCCACGCACTGACAGGGAGGCAACGTGTCGGCACGACACGGGTAACGGGGGTCGCCGCCGCGGTCGCGAGGGTGTACGCCGTCACAACCCACGCCAGGTGCTCGATGCCACCCAGATCGCCCACGATCGTCGGCATCGCCGTGCCCACGATCGTGTTGTCCAGCATCGCGAGCATCATCGCGATCAGCAGCGCGAGGATCACGACCCGCACACTCCTGGGCTGCTTTCCGCTCCCCGGATGCCGTCCCGTCCCTGTGCCCTCTGCGCCGGCCGTCGGTGTGTCTGTCATCACTCCCACTCCCCGCATGAGTTCAAATTTGAACGCAGCATTTACGATAGGGGCCAAGTTCAAATTTGAACAATAAGGAGGGTGGTGACGTGGGTCACACTCGATGGCTGGATGAGAGTGAGCTGGGCGCTTTCAGGGCCTTCACGAACGCACACGCGTTGCTGTATCCGCGGTTGAACCATCGGCTCAAGCGGGAGTTCGGCCTGTCCGGCCTGCAGTACGAGATCCTCGCCCGGCTCAGCGGGGCCCCGGGCCGAGAGCTTCGGATGGCCGAGCTGGCCTCCGCCCTGGTCAACTCCAGGAGCGGGCTGACCTATCAGATCGGGCAGATGGAGAAGAACGGCCTGGTGTGCAGACGCGCCGGTGCTCCTGACGAGCGCGCCGTCTTCGCCGTCCTCACCGACGAGGGGCTGGCTCTGTTGAAGCGAGCGGCACCCGGCCACGTGGGCCTGGTCAGGGAGTTGCTCTTCGACGCGCTCACGCCCCAGCAGGTGCGGGCGCTCGCCGACGGCCTCGGTGAAGCGAGCCGCCGTCTGACCGTCGGCACCGCGTGCTCTCCTCCCGCGACCGCGACCGCGACCGCGACCGCGACCGCGACCGATCCCGGCCCGTAAAGGGTTGCCCGGCCGTCGCGGACAGCGGAGGCGAGGCGTGCTCTTGCCTGAGCCGCCTCGCCTCCGCGACAGGGGGCGGCTCGTCGGCAGGCCCGCGCGTCAATGCTTCTGCCGCCGGTCGTCCTGTGCGTGGGCACGGCGCAGCGAGCGTGCCCCTGTTGGGCGGAGCGCCTCCTCGAAGAGGTCGAAGGCCCGCATCCGTACCCGTTTGCGCCGCTTGCCGGGCGGTCAGCCCGCCGCCCTCCGGGTGCCGCATGCCTTCCGGGTGCCGGCCAACGCGGACGCCGTCACCAGATCCGAGAAGACCCAGACCATACGACGCCGAAGTCAGTCATCGTCATCCTCTGAGATGTCTTTCCTCAGGGTGTGACACGTGGATGTACTGGTCGGCCCAGGCGCTGATGATGTGGGCGGCTCGCTGTGCCTGTCCTCGTGCGGTCAGGAGATGGTCTGCTCCTTCGAGCGCGACGAAGCTTCGCGGGTGTCGTGCCTCGAGGAAGATCTCCCCTGCGTTGGCGATGTCGACGGTGTTGTCGGTGGGCGCATGCAGGACAAGCAGCGGCAGGTTCAACTCGCGTATCCGGTCGCGCAGGCGAGCATGGTGTACGTCTTCGACGAAGGCGCGCTTGAGGACCAGGCTCCTCCCGCCGACGAACCACTCGTGCGAGCCTTCACTGAGCACGCGATCCAGGATCGCGTCGTACTGCCGCTCGACGTGGCTGGGGTCGGCGGGCGCCCCGATCGTGGCGACCGCGCGGACGCCTGCCTCTGCCGCTGCGGCGATGGCGGCGGCGCCTCCCCATGAGTGCCCCACCAGCAGGTCTGCCGGAGTCCCTCGCTCCGCCATCAGAGTTGCCGCACGGACCGTGTCCTGGACCTTGATGGTGAAGGATCCGTCTCCCCAGTCGCCGTCGGAGTCTCCGATCCCGAGGTTGTCGTAGCGCAGCATTCCGATCCCCTCGCGTGCCAGTTGCTTGCTGACGCGCGAGGCGGCCGGCGAGTTCTTGCCGAGGGTGAATCCGTGGACGAAGATTCCCCAGCCTCGGATCTCGCCGTCCGGCAGGTCGATCGTTCCAGCCAGTTCGGGGCCGACGATGCTCTTGAATCTCACTTCTTCAGTCATGTTGTGATCACCTCGGCATGGACTGTCCGTGGGAGGGGAGATGAGGGCGACACCGGCTGGTGCCACGTGCCTGCTCCGAGCAGGCGAGCAGTGAGCGCGGTGCTCGCCACTGTCGGCGCGTCAGACGGCCGGCTTCTGGACGGAGGTCGGCTGGGCGGCGAGCAGTGCGGCGATCTCGTCGGCGAGGTGCGGGCCGAGCTCGCCCACCGTCCTTGTAGCCGTAGACGCCGGCCAGGGTGCGGGCTTCGTAGTCGCCGTTCATGATCTCGATGTCTCTGGCCGTGATGAGTGCCGGGTGGGCGACACCGACGGCCGCCGAGACCTTCATCAGCTCCTTGCGGAGGGTGCGCAGGTAGACAGCGGCCCGGGTGGCCTTCGAGGCCGGGTCGAGGCCGCGGGCCAGCCACGGGTTCTGGGTGGCGACGCCGGTGGGGCACCTGTCGGTGTGGCACTTCTGCGACTGGATGCAGCCGATCGACAGCATCGCCTCACGGCCCACGTTGATCATGTCGGCGCCCAGAGCGAAGGCGACCGCTGCGTTCTCGGGCAGGCCGAGCTTGCCGGAGCCGATGAAGGTCAGGTCATCGGTGAGCCCCAGCTCGGCGAAAGCGCCGTAGACCCGGGAGAAGCCCATCCGGAACGGCAGCGACACCGAGTCGGCGAAGGTCAACGGCGCCGCCCCGGTGCCGCCCTCGCCGCCGTCGATGGTCACGAAGTCGACTCCGCGGTCACCACGCGCCATCAGCGTGGCCAGCTCCTGCCAGAAGTCCATCTCTCCCACCGCGCTCTTGACCCCGACCGGCAGACCGGTCTCGGTGGCGAGCAGTTCGACGAAGTCGAGCATCGAGTCGACGTCGCTGAACGCGGTGTGGCGCGACGGGGAGGCGCAGTCCTTGCCGACCGGGATGCCGCGAATCTCCGCGATCTCCGGGGTCACCTTCGCGCCCGGCAGCATCCCGCCCAGCCCCGGCTTGGCGCCCTGGGAGAGCTTGATTTCGATCGCCTTGACCGGGGCGCCGGCGACCACGTCCTTGAGCTTGTCGAGGTGGAAACTGCCGTCCTCGTTGCGGCAGCCGAAGTACGCCGTACCGAGCTGGAGGACGAGGTCGCCGCCGTTGCGGTGGTACGGCGAAAGGCCGCCTTCGCCCGTGTTCTGCATCGTGCCCGCCAGCGCCGCCCCCTTGTTGAGCGCCGTGATCGCCGCGCCGGACAGGGATCCGAAGCTCATCGCCGAGATGTTCACCACGCTCGCCGGACGGAACGCCTTGGCGCGCCCGCGCGGCCCGCCCAGCACCTTGGCCGAGGGCAGTGGGGCCTGCGGGTCGTGCGCGTCGGGCAGCGTGTCGGCGAAGGTGCGCTGCTTCAGGTAAGCGTGCCCTTGCATGTGCTCGACGTCGGCGTCGGTTCCGAACCCGAAGTAGTTGTTCTCCCCCTTCGCCGACGCGTAGATCCAGCTGCGCTGGTCACGGCTGAACGGGCGCTCCTCCTCATTGGAGGTCACGATGTACTGCCGCAACTCCGGTCCCACCGTCTCCAACAGGTACCGGGCGTGCCCGATCACCGGGAAGTTCCGGAGCAATGCGTGCTTCTTCTGGACCAGATCGCGGGCAGCCACCAGTGCCAATGCCGTTGCGGCGGCCGCGCCGATACTCCGGGCGTGCATGAACGTTCCTCTCCTCGATGCCCGACTCCACCGCCATGCGGTGGACGTCGATCGTGTCGTGTTGAGCGTTTGGCGCACCCGCCCTCTTCGGCTGGTGCAGCACGGGGCCGACGGCAGTCGGTGCGACATGCCGAGCGGGGGGTTGATGCAGAACGAGACAGCTTCGGCTGCGAGGCGGACGACGGTCTCGCCGGGCAGCGGCCGACGGAGCGGCGGCGCCGGTCTCACTGACCGTCACCATGGGGCCGGGACCCGGGACCGGACCTGCCGCCTTGATCAGGGCTTCGACGTTGACGGCTGTCAGCCAGTCCGCCCCAGCGGTACCAGATCCTGGACACCCCTTGGCTCCGGGGGCAGGGTGCGGGGCCGAAACGGCACCACGTGCCCCGGAGGCTCCGCCGCACGCGAGGCGTCAGCAGCCGTGCGCGACTTCTCTTCTCGTGTCAGGAGACGCCCCGCGGCATACCAGGCCAGGAGCGGTACAGCCGCGGCCGACAGCGCTGAGAGCCATGGGCGGTCCGCGGTCGGGACCGCCGCCGCTGCCGAGGACAGCGCGATCAGCGTCACGGCGACCCGTGGCCGGACCTTCGTGGTGGTGGCGATCACCGCCAGAGCCATCAGCACGTACCAGCCCGCACGTACGCCGGGCATCGTCAGGTACTCACGGGCCAAGGGCACTTCTCCCACCGGCCGGCCCTGCGCCGCGGCGAAGACGGCGAGACCGACCGTGCCGGACAGCAGCAATGCTGTGGCCAGGCGCGCGTAGACCTTCTGGTCCCGGTGGGCCAACCAGAGCAGGCTCAGCGCCACCAGGGGCAGCGGGGCGAGAGCGTGGATCCGGGTCAGCGCATGTACCGCGGTCTGCCCGAATGCCGCTCCCCTCTCCGCAAGGGTGGCCCCGTAAGGACGCAGGCGCTCGACGGTGGACGACGTCCAGACGGCCTTGCCGAAGGGCTCCTCACGGGCGGACAGGGCAAGGAGGACGACGTACACGAGCCCGGTCCCGGCCACGCCCGCGAGCACGCGTCCCGGACTCCACCGGACCGCCGCAACTGGCGACGCGATCCCACTGCGGTGCGGCTCGGCCCGTGTGCGGCCGAAGCGATGGACATGGGCGGCGGATCTCATCGGATCCCTGTGGCGTCAAGACGATTCGTCTTGGCCGCCTCCCACAGCGGTATGACGACGGTCTTTCCGGTGGCGTGGCCGGCGCGGGTCTTGGCGATGGTGGCGGGGGCGTCGGCGAGCGGTACTTCGGTGTCGATACGGACGCGCAGTTCCCCGATGGCGGCGAGTTCGGCGAGCGTGGTGAGCGTCTCGGCGGTGGGGTTGTTGGCGAGGTTGATGCCGCGGACGCCGCGGATGGCGAGGGTGTCGGGGTCGGTGGCGTGGTTGGTGCTGAGCAGGGTGCCACCGGTGCGGAGCAGGCCGGCGATGGGGTCGATGTCGCCTGCGGTGGGGGTGACGAGATCGATGACGGCGTCGATGCCCTCGGGGTGGGCTGCGGTCACCTGCTCGTGGGTGGGGGCCTGGGTGAAGTCGATGACGGTGTGGGCGCCGAGCTCGCGCAGGTGGTCGGCCAGGTCGGGGGTTCCGGTGGCCAGGACGCGGGCGCCGAACCGGGCGGCGAACTGGATGGCCGACTGGCCGACGCCGCCGCTGGCGCCGTTGATGAGCAGGGTGTGTCCGTGTTCGAGGTGTGCGGCCTGGACGGCCTGGTAGGCGGTGACGCCGGCGGTGGGCAGCGCGGCGGCGAGGGTGTAGGAGAGGGTGTCGGGGATGAGGGCGATCTTGCCGTCCTGTTCGGCGAGGGTGTACTCGGCGTAGGAGCCCTGGCCCTGGGGCAGGCGCATGAACTGTCCGTAGACGCGGTCGCCGGGGCGGAAGCGGGTGACGCCGGGGCCTGTCTTTTCGACGACGCCGGCTCCGTCGGAACCCATGACCAGGGGGAAGGCGTGCTGGACGGAGTCCTTGAGGGCGCCGTCGGTGACTTTCCAGTCGAAGGGGTTGACTCCGGCGGCGTGGATGCGGACGAGGATCTCGCCGGGGCCGGGCTCGGGCGTGGGCAGGTCGACAAGTTCGGGCTGGGCACCGAATTCGGTGACGACGACGGCTTTCATGGCGAATGCTCTCTCCGATGAGGGGGACCGGTCAGCCGACCAGAACCGGCGCCGGGCCGAGGGTGATGGTGTGGTGGGTGTGCTGGATCTTGGCGTGGAGGTAGCGCAGGTTGCTGGGGGTGGTGTGGACGCCGGTGGGGACGGTGCGGGTGACGGTGATGCCGAGGTTCCGCAACTGCCGTGCCTTGTCGGGGTTGTTGGTGAGGAGGTCGAGGTCGGTGGTGCCGAGGGCGGTGAGCATCTGGGCGGCGGCGGTGTAGTCGCGGGCGTCCTCGGGCAGGCCGAGGGCGGTGTTGGCCTGGTAGGTGTCCAGGCCGGTGTCCTGCAGGGCGTAGGCGTCGAGCTTGTTGTAGAGGCCGATGCCGCGGCCTTCCTGGCGGAGGTAGAGCAGGACGCCTCCGGTGGTGGCGATGCGCTCGGTGGCCTCGCGCAGCTGGGGTCCGCAGTCGCAGCGGGCGGAGCCGAAGGCGTCGCCGGTGAGGCATTCGGAGTGCAGACGCACCAGCGGGGCGGCAGCGGTGGCCGGATCGCCCAGGACCAGGGCGACGTGCTCGGCACCGTCGGCCAGGCCGTTGAAGGTGACCACCTCCGCGGTCACCTGGTAGCCGTCGGCGAAGCTCAGCGGGATACGGACCCGGGTGCGGACGGTGGCGGCGGCGGTGCTGGTGGTCATGGCATCTCCCGTGGCAGGCGGCAGGTTCAAATTTGAATACACTACGGACCTTAGATGTGGGTTCCAATTTGAACAACTAGAGAGGTTGTGATGTGGGACACACGGGATGACCGAGTGTCGAAGGGGTGCGATCCGGAGGCGCCTCCGCCGCTGTGAAGGCCCTGGTCCGCCGCGGCTTCGCTGACGGGAGCGCCCAGCAGGCCGGTCACGCATTCGGCTCCTGGCTTCGCCTCATCGCCCTACCCACCCATCCAACCGAATCCTGGAGCTCCTGCAATGAACCAGTCGAACAACCCCTCCGAGCTGTGGTGTTGGACGGCCGGCCAGATGGCCGAAGGCATCCGGACCCGCGAGATCTCCGCCGCCGCTGTGCTGGACTCCTGTCTGGGGCGCATCGAGCAGGTGAACCCAGCGCTCAACGCTCTGGTCGAAGTGCGTCGTGACGAGGCCGTCGAGGCGGCGCGCGAAGCCGACGCGGCGGTGGCGGCCGGCGTGGACCTGGGGCCTCTGCACGGCGTTCCCGTGTCGACCAAGGTCAACACCTCGCAGCGCGGTCACGCCGTGACCCACGGCGTGACCGCGTTCGCCGATCTCACCGCCCCGGGTGACGCAGCCTGCATCCAGGGCCTGCGTGAGGGCGGTGCCGTACTCGTGGGCCGCAGCAACACCCCGACGTTCTCGCTGCGCTGGTTCACCGACAACGCCCTGCACGGCCGCACACTCAACCCCTGGGATCCGTCCCGTACCCCCGGCGGATCCAGCGGCGGAGCCGCCAGCGCCGTCGCCGCGGGGATGGTCCCGCTCGCGCACGGCAACGACATCGGCGGATCGGTGCGCTATCCCGCCCACAGTTGCGGGCTGGTCGGCATTCGCCCCACCGTCGGCATGGTCTCCGGCTGGGAACCCACCGGAGAGCTGGAGGTCGACCTCCCGCCCACATTTCAGAGCTGGGCCGTTCACGGCCCCTTGGCACGCACTGTCGAGGACGCCCGCCTTGCCCTGCACAGCATGACCACGCCGGATCTGCGTGATCCGTTCGGAGTCCCGCTCGCTCCCGCACCGGACCAGAGCCAGGCGCCCGGCCGTGTCCTGCTCGTGCGCGACGTGGGTCTGGCCAAACCGCAGCCTGCGGTCGGCTGGGCACTCGACGAGGCAGCTGCCAGGCTGTCGCACGCGGGCTACGCGGTCGAAGAACTTGAGGACCTGCCGCTGCTCGCGGAGGCCTCCCGGCTGTGGTTCCTGCTGCTCTGGGAGGACGTCCGTGCCACCTTGCAGCCGATGATCGAGCAGTTCGGCGACGACGGCATCAAGACCTCCCTCGCAGGCATGTACTCCGTCAGCGCCGACATGTGGGGTGCCGCGCCGGGCCTGGACGCCTACATCCGAGGCTGGGCCCGCCGAGGGACCTTGATCAGGAAGCTGCAGGAGATGCTTGCGGACAACACGATCATCCTCACCCCGGTCTCGGCGGAAGTCCCCTTCGAGCACGACGCCGACCTCTCCGGCCAGGAGCGCTTCGACCGGATCGCGGCCGCGCAGTGGCCGATGACCTGTGTCCCGGTGCTCGGCTTCCCCGCGATCTCCGTCCCGACCGGGCTCCAGGACGGCCTGCCCACCGGCGTCCAGCTGATCGGCGGACGCTTCCGCGAGGAGCAACTGCTGACGGCCGCCGCTGCCATCGAAGCCGAAACGCCCCAAGCGATGCCGCACCTGACCTGACGCATCTGACCGCGACCCGGCCCCGGTCAGTACTACTGGACTGGCACTGCTCCGGAGGCGTCAACACCAAGACCAAACGGGTCGCGCCAGTTGCACGGACGAGTAAGCTTCACCCTGCTCCGGCACCGCATCCTCCTCGGATAACAGCACGCTCCGTCACCACCGAATGTGAGCCAGGGCCGTTAAATTGACGCACCCGGAGGCGGGTACGAGCTGGTCCGGTAGCGGCTGCGGAATTCGGCGAGCAGTTGGTCGGTCGCCTCGGCGCCGGCGCTCACCGCGGCGTGGACGTCGCGGAAGTAGTTCTCGTAGCCCGCCGGGGTGTAGAGGCACAGGGCTCGCGCGGTAGCCGGGCCTTCGTTGCGGAAGCCGTGAGGGGTGCCGCGGGTCGCGGCGAGCAGATACCCCGGGCCGGCTGTCACCTCGCCGTCCCCGGTGTGGAGGGTCAACTCGCCTTCGAGCACGTAGAAGTACTCGTCGTGTCCTTCGTGTACGTGGGGCCTGGCTCCGATGGTGCCCGGCGCGAGGCTGAACTCCTCGAAGGCGAAGCGTCCTCCCGTCTGCTCGCTGGTGAGCCGGAAGAAGTGCGCGACACCGGCGACATCGATGAGCTCGCCGTCCGAGGGGCGGCGCAGGAGGGGACGAGGCGCATTGCGGGAAGGACTGTCGGTCATGGCGTCATTGTGGCCCAGCAATTCCGCTTGATCGCTCCGGGCCACGTCGCCAACTTCGGCAGCGCCGGCAGCTTCTCCGGCCTGTCCACCACCAGCATCCCCCAGCACAGCCCCTGGGTCACCTGGCCGCAGACCGCCGCCATCCTCAAGAAGGCCCCGCACAAGGCCGCCGCCAAGCTCTACCTGAGCTGGCTGCTGTCCAAGGACGCCCAGCAGAACTCCATCTTCACCTGGAGCGCACGGTCCGACGTCGCCGCACCCGCCGGCCGCAAGGGCATCTTCGACTACAAGAACACGAACCCGCTCGGCCTCGGCAAGTTCATGAACAACCGCGCCGCTCTCGACCGGTACAAGGCGCTGGTCACCCTCTACGTCGGCGACGTCAAGGGCGTCGACCCCTCCGACCCGGGCGGCGTCCTCGGCCTGTACCCGATCAACCGCGACGGCACCCAGGGCTGACGGGCTCTCGGCTTCGACTCGAAGCCGTACCCCCGCCTCGGGCCAAGGCTCGGCCAGGTCGGCCCAACTCAACCTGGCCCTCGTTGAACCGGAGAAGGACAACTGCATCCGCTTCCCCATGGTCGACTTCGTCGCCTGAACCACCGCAGGTTCGACATGCAGGCCTACCACCACGCACCGGACGTCCACGTGGAGATGGGCGGCGTGGCGACCGCCGACGACGACGAGCACATCGGCGCCATGAAGGGCATCCTGGTCGACAACCCCGAGGCCCGGATCCTCCAGCACTACCCGCAGGTCGCGCAGGGCGAGTGGACGGCGGTCGTCGGCCACTACGTCCCCGGCGAACTTCCGCCTCTGCACCTTCGCCCGCCACCACGAGGGGCAGACCGTGGAGGAGTACCTCCTCATGCGAGAGCTGACGAAGGAGGAGCACGACCCGTACGAGGATGAGAAGCCCTTCGTCACGATCACCAGCCCCGACAGCGAACTGCTTCAGGTCGCAGCCGACGTCCGTCCCGGCTGGAGCGCTGTCATCCGCGGCGACGAACTGGGCAAGCGATCGGCCGCCTTCACCCGGCGCGAGGGCGGCGAGGTCGTCGAACAACTCCGGTTCGCGGCGATCCAGCACGCGCCCGGAGTGGTTCGCTCTTGGCTGCGCCGGCTGATGCCGGCGCAGCCGAGTCGTACTCCATGCCGAGTCGGGTGCGTCCGCCGGTGTCCATGAACGACCGCGCTGCCCTCGACCCGTACCGGGAGGGGCCGGTCAGGTCTGGACGGCAGCCGCACCATCTGGCCACGGTCATGGCTGCCTTCGAGGCCGGCCGCCCGAGAGGGACACCCGGCTGCCGACCTCAGAGCACGACGTCGAGTCGGGCCGGGCGGCGGATCATGACCAGGCCGGGAGGCGGCTCGCGGTGGTAGCCGGGAGCGAGCCGCAGTTCGGGGAAGCGGTCCAGCAACTGCTCCAGGACGACGCGGGCCTCCAGCCGGGCCAGCGGTGCGCCGAGGCAGGTGTGGATGCCGTAGCCGAAGGTCATGGTGGTGGCCTGTCCGACGGGCCGGTCGAGCGAGTAGTCCGCGGCGTCGGCGCCCCAGGCCCGTTCGTCCCAGTTGGCGGACTGGAGGCTGACGGCGAGGCGGTCGCCGGGCTTGACGGGACAGCCGGAGATCTCCCGTTCCTTCGTGACCGTGCGCAACACGTACTGCAGGGGCGCGTCGTGGCGCAGTGACTCCTCGATCGCCGCGGGGACGAGCGACCGGTCGGCGAGGAGGCGTTCCCAGCGGGTGCGGTCGACGAGCAGTTCGTGGAGCAGGTTGGTGATCAGGCCGGCGGTGGTGTCCGTGGCGGCCAGGATCAGCTGGAAGGAGTGGATGACGGCCTCGACAGGGGTGAGCGGTGGCTCGCCGTCGGCGGGGTGCGCGAGACCGTCCAGCACGTCCGCCCCGGTGGGCGGGGCGGCGGCGCGGGCGGCGAGCTGCTGGCCGAGGTAGCCGGTGAGGGCCAGGAACTCCGGCATGTCGGTGCGGAGTTCGGGGAGGACGTCGTCGATCGCGTCGGCCCACTGGTGCAGGCGCTCCCAGTCCTGCTCCGGCAGGCCGAGGAAGGCGTACACCACCCGGGTCGGGATCTGACGGGCCAGGTCGGTGTGGATCTCGGCCTTCTGGCCGGGCTGCCACGCGTCCAGGACACCGGCCACGATCTCGCGGACGCGTGGTTCCTGCGCACGGAGCCGGGCCGGAGCGAACCAGCGCCTGAGACGCCCGCGCAGCGCCGTGTGGTAGGGCGGGTCCGCCATGGTGATCGGGACCGCGGGGAGGTCGGCCGTCCTGGTGCCGCCTTCCAGGGCGAAGTTGTCGACGGACGAGTACGTCTCGTGGTCGGTGAGCACGTCCCGTACGTCCTCGTGGCGGGCGAGGAAGTGCACACCGGGGCGGGGTTGGGACACCGGGCAGCGATCACGGGCCTCGGCGAGCCGGGCGGCGGGATCGGCGTGGTGGGCGGGATCGACCGGATCGTAGGGGGCAGGGTGCGGCTGAGCCATGGTGACGTCCTTACGTACGGGCTGGGGCAGGGGCGGGAACTCCGGCGCCGAGCCGCTTGAGTTTGATCACGGGGAGGCGGTGATTGACGGCGACGGCGGTGGCCGCGCCTCCGTCATGGCGCCACCGCAGCAGCGCACTGCGGTCGTTCACCGATCCGGCGAGGATGTCGGGGGGCCCGGTGAGCGGCAGTTCACCGCTGATCTTGATGTCGAGTCCGCACTGCTCGGTCCAGAAGTACGGGTCCGGTCGGTACGGCCGTGCCGACGCGCCCTCCAGCAGGCCGGCCGCGGCCGCCCGGCCCTGCTCAACAGCGTTGGTCCAGTGAGGAGTTCGGCGCCCTTCCCGCGATACGACGTCCCCGGCGGCGACCACGCCGGGAGCGACGCGGCAGCACGCGTCGGCGACGAGGCCGCCACCGGCGTCCAAGGGCAGGCCGGAGTCTCTCAGCCAATCGGTGTTCGGTACGTCGCCCACCGCGCAGACGATCACGTCGGCCTCCAGGACCGACTCGCCACAGCGCACGCGGTGTTCGCCCACCACGGTGACGCCGTCCGGCGCGACGCGGACACGGATGCCGTGGTCCCGCGCGGCCGCGACGGCGAGATCGGCCAGCCACGGTCCGAGCAGCCTGAGCAGCGGCGGGACGAGGTCGACCACGGTGACCTCCAGGCCGAGCGCGCGGCAGGTCGTGGCGACCTCCATGCCGAGGAAGCCGCCGCCCAGCACGATCGCGCTGCGGGCGGTGGCCAGCCGGGAGGCGAGGGCCTCGGCGTCGTCCAGGGTGCGCACCACCAGGTCGGAGCCGCCGGTCAGGCGGCGTGCCCTCGCTCCGGTGGCGACGACCAGCCCGTCGTACGGCACCTCGGTGCCGTCGGCCAGCGTCACCGTACGGCCGCGGACGTCCAGCCGTACGGCCCGCGCCCCGGTACGGAACTCGATGTCCTCGCCCGGCGCGGGGAGCAGGGCGGATTTCGCGGGTTCCCGGCCGGCGAGGACGCCCTTGGACAGCGGGACGCGGGAATAGGGCTGGTGAGGTTCTTCGGACACGACGGTCACCTGTCCGTCGAAGCCCCCGGCCCGCAGGCTCTCCGCCGCCGTCAGCGCGGCGATGGACCCGCCGACGACAACGATCCGCCTCACGGCCGCACCTTCAGCGCCGCGACGGGGCAGACCCGTACGGCGGCGGCGACCGCCCTCTCGTCCTCCGGGGCCACCTCCTCGCGGGTCAGGTGCAGCTCGCCCTCGTCGTCGAGCCGGAACACCTCGGGCGCGGTCTGCTCACACAGCCCGTGGCCCTCACAACGGTCGAAGTCCACCAGGATCCTGGACATCTCACTGCCCTTCCGTGCGTACCGTGACGGGCAGCGAAGCGATGCCCCGGATGACGTTGTTGAGCTTGCGCACCGGCTCGCCCGCGAGCTCGATCGACGACACCCGCCGTACCAGCGCGCCGAGCACCGCCTGCGCCTCCAGCCGGGCCAGCCCCTGGCCGGCGCAGCCGTGCACGCCGTAGCCGAGGGCGACGTGGTCGACCGGGTTGCGGCGGACGAGGAACTCCTCGGGGCGTTGCCACTTGCGTTCGTCCCGGTTGGCCGAGGCGAAGGACAGCAGGACCCTGGTGTCGGCCGGGATGGTGATGCCCTCGATGTCCACCGGCTGGGTGGTGCGCCGGAAGAAGCCCTGTGCGGGGGACTCCAGCCGCAACGACTCCTCGAACGCCGGGCCGACGAGCGCCGGTTCGGCGCGCACCTCCTGGTAGGCCTGCGGGTGCCGGGCGAAGAGCAGGATCGTGTTGCCGATCGCGTTGATGGTGGTGTCCATGCTGGCGATCACGTACGCGGACAGCAGGGGCACCACGGAGGCGGCCTCGATCTCCCCCCGCTCCGCGGCCTGGTGGATGGCGGCGGCCCAGCCGTCCGGGCGGAGGTTCTCCGGCACCATCACCGTGTTGAGGTACCCGAACATCTGGCTGACGAAGGGGATGGATGCCTCGGCGCGGGCGTTGAACGGGCCGAAGGTGTTGAACGCCGCGTCCGCGAACGACAGCAGCGGGCCCCGTGCTTCCTCGGCGAGCCCGACCAGTTCGGCGACCACGGTCACGGGGAACACCGCGGCGAGATCCGCTACGGCGTCGAAGTCGCCCTTGGCCACGGCGTCGGCGACGAGGTCGTCCGCGAGGGCGGTGATCCGGGTGCGGAGCCCCGCCAGGGCCTTGGGGGCGAGCTTGTCGGACAGCAGAGCCCGCAGCCGGGTGTGGTCCGGCGGGTCACTGGCCAGCACGGTGCCCTTCATCTGGGCGTTGAACTGGTCCTCGTAGCCGACGCCGTGCGCAGACGAGAAGCGTTCGTGGTCGGCCAGAGCCGTGCGCACGTGGTCGTAGCGCGGAAGGACCCAGGCGTCGAAGGTGGTCAGCCGTATCGCGGGGGCGACTTCCCTGAGGTGGCGGAGCGCGGGGTACGGGTCGTGCAGCACGTCGTCGGCGAACAGATCGACGTCGGAGGTGGGCAGAGGCAAGGTCGCATGCATCGACAACTCTCCTTCGAGTTGCTCGGGCCACGACGGAGTTCCGGGACGGAAGGGGGGCCGAGCCGTCGGCACGAGGGGGTGGGAAACGAAGAGAGCGAACCTGTGTGAGTCAACGCTCACACTTGTGGTGAGCATCAGCTCACAACTGCTCCTGCTGCGTCAAGCCCCGTGCATGCACGTGTGTGCCACGGCGATCCAGGCGGTCAGCGGCCGTCCGGGGTGCCGAGGAGGTAGGAGATGACCGCGGTCTGGAGGTGGCTTCGCAGCTCGTTCCAGGGCAGCGGGCGGTCGGACTCCAGGAACTCGCCCTGGGTGACGCGGTGCGCGATCGTGGCGTAGACCAGACGGAAGGCGAAGTCCAGCGCGGCCGCGGGATCCGGGTGTGCGACGGGGATGTGGCGCAGGGCCTCGGCGAAGTTGCGGTTGCCCTCGACGCTGACGCGCGAGCCCTCGACCCGTACCGCTTCGTGCCGGGTGCCGAGCAGCAGGAAAACGCGCAACAACGCCTCGTGCGTCCGGAACGCGTCGGTGATCGCGCCGACCGCCTCGGCGATCGCCACGGCCGGATCGCGCAGGAGGCGCAACCGCTCCACGGACATGCGTTCCGTGATCTCGGCCTGGAGGTTCTCGGTGAAGGCGTGCTGGATGGCCAGCAGGAGCCCTTCCTTGTCGCCGAACCGGCGGTAGATGCTGCCGACCGCCATGCCGGCCCGCTCGGCGACCGCGGCCACGGTCAGTGCGTCCACTCCGCCCTCTTCGAGCAGGGCGTACCCGGCCTGCATGAGGTCCTGCTGCGAACGGCGACTGCCTTCACGGAGAGCTGTGGGCCGGCGGATGGGGGACTCGGTCATTTGCGCAGTTTATCGACCGGGCTCTTGACGTCCATGTTGCCGTCGTGTGAATCTCACTTCACTCTAACTGTGAATGCGAATTCACGCGAAGGCCCGGCACGCACCGCACGGTCGAGCCGTACCCCTCTCCCATCCCACCACGACCCCTCGCAAAGGCGCGGGGCTGTCTCTGGAGGTGTCCGATGGCTCCGCGCTATGACATCGCCGTCGTCGGCTACGGTCCGACCGGACTCGCCGCGGCGTCCCTGCTGGGCCGGCTCGGCCACCGGGTGGTGGTCTGCGAACGCTGGCCGGCCCTGTACGGGCTGCCCCGGCTCACCCACATCGACGACGAGACCGCACGTACCGTCCAGGCGGCGGGCGACGTCGACGAGGCGCTGCGGGACTCGTCCCCGTGCGAGTACCTGTGGGTCAACGGCAAGGGCGAGACGCTCGTGCGCATCCCGGCGAACCCCGACGGCCCGATGGGATATCCGGACCACATCTCCATGTACCAGCCGGACGTGGAGCAGGCGATCGACAAGCGGTTGCGCGGTTACGGTTCGGTCGACGTCCGACAGGGCTGGGCGGTCACCGGCCTCGACCAGGACGACGACGGCGTCACCCTGCGCCTGTGCGGCTGGAACGCCGAGACAAGCTGTGCGGACGGCCCGCGCGACGAGGTCCGGGCCCGCTACGTGATCGCCGCCGACGGCAGCCGCAGCGGGGTACGGGAACTGCTCGGCGTGGAGCGCGAGGACCTCGGGTTCAACGAGCAGTGGGTCAACATCGACACCGAGTGGCTGCGCCCCCAGCCCCCGGAGTTCGCCTACGGAACCCAGTACTGCGATCCCGCGCGCGGCCACATGACCATCAACATCGGCACCACCCGCCAGCGCTTCGAGTTCGCCCTGCTGCCGGGCGAGTCCCGGGAGGAGATGACCGCGCCGGAGACGGCCTGGCGGCTGCTGCGCGACTACCACGACCTGGGACCGGACGACGTACGGATCACCCGTCAGCTCGTCTACGGCTTCGAGGCCCGCATCGCCACCCGCTGGCGCACCGGGAGGGTCTTCCTGGCCGGCGACGCCGCCCACACCATGCCCCCCTACCTCGGCCAGGGCGCGTGCAGCGGCCTGCGCGACGCCACCAACCTCGCCTGGAAACTGCACCTCGTCCTCGGCGGGCTGGCGCCCGAGGCTCTGCTGGACACCTACGAGAGCGAGCGCCGCCCGCACGTCACCGCCCTCACCCACATGGCGATCGGCCTCGGCAAGGTCGCCAACACCCACGACGTCGAGGCAGCGGCGGCCCGGGACGCGGCCTTCTTCGCGGGCAAGGTACCCCCGCCGCCCCCGTTCCCGCCCCTTGCGGGCGGAGTCCTCAGGCCGGACGGGGACGCGCCCGTCGGCACCCTCACCCCCCAGGGCCGCGTCCGCCTCGCCGACGGCCGCACGGGACGCTTCGACGACCTGACCGGATACGGCTTCACCCTGGTCACCGCCGAAGATCCCACCGCCGCCCTCGGCCCCGACCGGCTCGCCAGGCTGACGCGCCTGGGCTGCACCGTGGTCGCCCTCGACACCGTCGACGACCTCGACGGGCGGCACCGGGAGTACCTCCAGCGGCTCGGCGCGGTCGCCTACCTGGCACGCCCCGACTTCGTGCTGTTCGGCGTGGCGGCGGACAGCACGGACCTCGGCGCGCTCGTGGACGACCTGGACGAGGCACTGTCCGCCACGGCCAAGGCGGTCGTATGACGGCCGCGGTCCCCGGGACGGCCTCTCTGCCGCCGCTGGTGGCGGCCCAGCACCGGGCCATGCCCTTCACGCGGCTCACCGACTGCGGCATGGACCCGGCCGACGCCCGCCGCCTGCTCGCCGACACCGCGGCCGGGACGCCGTGGCAGGACGCCGCCGCGGCCATCGCGGAGACGCAGCTGGAACGGGCCCGCGAGGCAGAGCGGTCGGGGCACCGCACGACCGCCCGGCAGGCGTACCGCCACGCCTCCGCGGCCTGGATGTTCGCGCAGATGGCGTACCAGACCGACACCGCGGAGAAGCGGGATCTGTACGCCCGGCACACCGCCGCGACCGCCGCTCTCGCACCGGCCGTGGAGCGCGTGGAGATCCCGTATCGCGACGGGCGGCTCGGCGGCTGGTTGTGCCTGCCGCCGACGGGCGAGGCGCAGGCCACCGTCATCGTCTGGGGCGGCCTCAGCGGCTGGGGCGCCGCGTACCTGCCCGTCGCTGAGGCCTCCACCTCTCGCGGCCTGGCCTGCCTGCTCGCGGAAGGTCCCGGGCAGGGCGAGTCGCGGCTGCGTCACGGACTGTACGTCGACGAGCGCGTCACCGAGGGCTTCGCCCGCTTCGTCGACCTGGTCGAGGCCGATCCCCGTCTCGGCGGCGCGATCGGGATCCAGGGCGTCAGCTTCGGCGGCCTGTTCGCCGCCCACCTGGCCGCCGCCGACCCGCGCGTCGGCGCGGTGGTGGTCAACGGCGCCCCGGCCACGCCCACGGTCCCCGAATACCGCACCGCCCGCGAACAGATGGCCGCTGTGGTCGGCACCGACGACCCGGACCGGGTGACCGAGGTCATGGACGCCCTGCGCTTCGACCCGGACAAGCACCGCATCACCTGCCCGCTGCTCCTGCTGCACGGCGGCCAGGACCCTCTGGCCCGCTACGAGGACCAGGAGCCCTTCCTGCGCGCCGCGGACCCCGCCGCCGCGACCGTCCGCATCTGGCCCGACGGCGAGCACACCCTCTACAACCACGCGGCCGAACGCGACGCGCTCACCGGCGACTGGTTCACCGACCACCTCACCGGCCAGGGCACCCCGAGAGGTTAGGACCATCAGTGGACTTCACCGTCTAGACCGCCACCGAGGAGAGTCTCACCCGCCACCTCCACGACTTCGTGCGGGACATCGAACCCACGATCCAGGAGTGGGAGGCCGCTATCGGTTTCCTCACCGCCGTCGGCCAGAAGGGCGACGACACCCGCCAGGAGTTCGTCCGGCTCTCCGACATCCTGGGCGCCTCCCTGCTCGTCGAGACGAGCAACGGGGCCGAGGAGGGAACCGAGAGCACCGTCCTCGGCCCCTTCCACATGACCGAGTCCCCCCGCCGCGAACGCGGCGACTCCATCGACCTCCTCGGCACCGACCGTCCCTGAGTGGTCTGCGGCCGAGTGCGCGCCGCCGACGCAACACCGCTTCAGAGCGCCGAACTCGACGTGTGGCAGGAACTCGGCCTGACCGAGCGCGACTTCGACGAGATCACCGCCCAGGCACAGGCCCAGCCCTACGCCAACCCACGCCCTGTCACCGCGCAGGCCCTCCGCTTCCTCCTCACTCAGGCCCTGAAAGGAACCCTCGCGTGATCAAGTTGGTGGCCGCCGTACGGCGGCACCCCGGCTGACGCACACCGAAGAGGCCGAGTACATCGAGAAGGCGCACGGCTGACAGCAGTCGCCAACAAGCCGACCGTGCGCAAGTACGTCCAGCCGAGCTGTGGTCAACGGGATCACGGACGTTGCCACCGTCCTGTCCTCCGCCGACGGTACGACGCCGGACCGGGAGGCGTGGAGGCAGCGGGGCCGGTACTCGATCGGTGCGCACTTCGGGGCCGGAGCGATGAGGGACGCGCCTGCCGTGCCGGGTGGCGGACCCGCGCTGGGAACGACATGACGCATCGCCTGCCGCGGGTCCGCCGGCGTCTCACGCCGGGTTGCGGCCCATGAAGAACTCGCGGAAGGGATCCATGCTCGGTTCCAGGCCGGCGTCGATCAGACCCTTGCGCAGCGCGGTCATCTGGGCGTCGTGGATGCGCTGGGTGGGCTGGCGGAGAGGGCCGCCGTTGTAGCCCTGGAGCCAGCCCTGGAACTTCCATGCCTGCCGGTTGATGAACGCCCCGCCGTGCAGGGCCGGGGCGAGACCGGCCTTGATCTTCCGGGCGGGGTGGAGCTGCCAGTAGATGTCGGCGGCCTCGTCGTACTTGCCCTCCCGCAGGAGGTGGAAGGCGCGCGGGATCATCGGGCCGTAGTACTCGTGGTCGCTGGTGGCCGAGAACTGGATCGGCATGATCTGTGACAGCGGGATCAGCTCGCCCTCGATGGGCATGGAGATGACGACCTCGTCGCCGAAGTGGCGGTGGCACTCGATGACGCTCTGGATGCCGGGGAAGCCGCCCTCCGCCTTGATCGCGACGATGTTGGGGCAGTCGTCGATCAGGCGCCGGATCAGGCGTACGGGGATGTCGGAGGGGTGGATGCGGGGGCTGAAGCCCCACAGGTACATCGGGAAGAGCATGACGCCGAGGTTCGTCGCGTCGCAGACGGCCTTGGTGTAGTCGTGGATCTCCTGCTCGGACTCGGGGTAGAAGTTCGGCGGGTACGACAGCAGCACCAGCTCGGCGCCCGCCTCCTCCGCGCCCTTCACGGCCTCGATGTTCTGCTCCAGCGTGCTCCAGCTGGCGTGGTGCACCAGCAGGAACCGGTCGCCCGCCTCGTCCTTGACGATGTTCAGGAAGTCCAGATACTCGGGGAGCTGGATGGCGACCTCGGAGACGCCGAGGGTGCCCATGAAGCCGTGCTCGATGGCGAGCCGGGTGTCGTGGCGGATCGCCTTCTCGTTGATGTTCCTCAGGTCGCCCGTGAAGGACGGGATCGTGCAGTTGACGACGCCGACGAGGTTCTCGCGTGCCCATTCGCGGGCTTCGGCGCGGGTGTAGCGGGCCATGGTGGTGTGCTCCTCGGTCTTTCGTGATCAGACGTGGGGGTTTCGTGATCAGGCGTGCGGGGTTTTCGCGCCTTCCCAGGCGAGGTACTTGAGCTCCAGGAACTCGTCGAGGCCGTAGACAGAGCCCTCGCGGCCGATGCCCGACTGCTTGACGCCTCCGAAGGGGGCGGTCTCGTTGGAGATCAGGCCGGTGTTGATGCCGACCATGCCTGCCTCCAGGGCGGCGGCGACGCGCCAGATGCGCTCGGCGTCCTTGGCGAACAGGTAGGCGGCGAGGCCGAATTCGGTGTCGTTGGCCCAGCGGATCGCGTCGCTCTCGTCGGTGAACCGCACCAGTGGGGTCACCGGGCCGAAGGTCTCCTCGCGGGTGACGGCCATCCCGGCGGTGACGCCGGTCAGGACGGTCGGCTCGTAGAAGAGACCGCCACGTGCGTGGCGCCTGCCGCCCTGAAGGACGACGGCCCCGTGGGCGAGCGCGTCGGCGACGTGGGACTCCACCTTCGCCACGGCGTTCTCGTCGATGAGCGGGCCTTGCTGGACGCCCTCGTCGAAGCCGTCGCCGACGGCGAGGGCGGCGACCCGCTCGGCCAGCTTCTTCGCGAACGCGTCGTGGATCCCGTCCTGGACGTAGACGCGGTTGGCGCTGATGCACGCCTGGCCGGTGTTGCGGTACTTGGTGGCGATCAGGCCCTCGACGGCCTCGTCGAGGTCGGCGTCGTCGAAGACCAGGACGGGTGCGTTGCCGCCCAGCTCCATCGAGGTCTTCTTCACCGTCTGCGCCGACTGGGCCAGCAGCAGCCGGCCGACCTCGGTGGAGCCGGTGAAGGTGATCTTGCGGACGAGCGGGTTGCCCGTGAGCTCGGGGCCGATCTCGCGCGGGTCGCCGGTGACCACGTTGAACACCCCCGCCGGGATGCCCGCACGCTCGGCGAGTTCGGCGAGCGCCAGGGCGGTCAGCGGGGTCTGCTCGGCGGGCTTGAGCACCATCGTGCAGCCCGCGGCCAGCGCGGGACCCGCCTTGCGTGTGATCATCGCGGCGGGGAAGTTCCACGGGGTGATCGCCGCGCAGACGCCGACCGGCTCCTTGAGGACGACGATCCTGCGTGACGCCTCCGGAGCCTCCATGACGTCGCCCCGTATGCGCTTGGCCTCCTCGGCGAACCACTCCAGGAACGACGCCGCGTACACGACCTCGCCGACGGCTTCCGGGTAGGGCTTGCCCTCCTCCAGCACGATCAGCCGGGCGAGGTCCTCGGCGTGCTCGGTGACCAGGTCGAACCAGCGCCGCAGGATCCGGGACCGTTCCTTGGCCGGGCGGGCCCGCCAGGCCGGCAGCGCGCGGTGTGCCGCCTCGATCGCCGCGGTGGTCTGCGCGGCGTCGAGGAGCGGCACTTCGGCCAGCAGGTCGCCGGTGGACGGGTTGTGCACGGCGAGGGTGCCGGCGGTGGTGATCCAGGTGCCGTCGACGTACGCGGCGGTCTTCAGCAGGGACGGGTCGTCGAGTTCTCGGCGCACGGGATTGCTCACGGGGGTGCTCACTTCGATACCGGGGAAATGGTGACGGGCAGCCGGGTGCCCAGGGACAGCTCGGCGGCCCGCCGCACGCACATCGCGGCGACGGCGAGGTCCTGCGCCGCCGAGCCGACCGACTTGTAGATCACGACCGCGTCGGGGTCGTGCGCCGGCCGGCCGGCCACGCGACCGGAGACGACGTCGGCGAGCGAGACCGTCTTGGCGGCGAAGTCGACGCCCGCCTTCCTGGCCGCGATCAGGTCTCCCGTGTCCTCGGTGACCTCATGGACCAGGTCGGCGACGATCACCTCGGCGCGCGAGATCACCTCGGTCGCCAGTTCGCGCTGCTCGGGCAGGGTGGACCCGATCGAGACGACGGTGGCCCCGGCCGGAGCCTCCCGCAGGGTCGGCTGCTCGTCCCGGGAGCGGGCCGCGCAGATGACCAGGTCCGCACCGGCGACGGCCGCCTCGGGGCTCTGAGCGGTGGCGGTCGGCAGTTGCAGATCGGCGAGTTCCTGGGTGAACCGGGTGCGGCTGGCCGGGGTGGGGCTGAACACGGTGACGGACGACAGGTGGCGTATCGCCGCCAGGGCCCGGACGTGGTTCTGCGCCTCGAAACCGGACCCGATCACCGCGACGCGCAGCGGACCGGCGGGGGCCAGCAGGTCGGCGGCGAGCGCGGAGGTGGCGGCGGTACGGAAACCGGTGATCGAGTGCCCGTCCAGGAGCGCGGTCAGCTCCACGGTCTCCTGGTCGAACAGCGGGATCAGATACGAGGCGCGGCGGTTCCGGAGCGAGGCGGCGATCAGTTTGGCGCCCATCGGGCCGCCGTCGCCGGGCACACCGCTGAGCGTGCGCAGCCACAGGCCGTCCCCGCGGGCCATGGAGCGCGAGGGGAAGCGGGTCTCGTCGGGTGGTGCGGCGTAGGCTCCGCGGAGTGCGGCGATGGCGTCGGCCCAGTCGAAGGCGGCTCTGACGTCGGCGTCGGTGAGAAAGAGGGTCATCAGGTGCTCCCTGAGTCTGTCGAGTGTGCGGTGCGCTTCAGTGCGTCGGAGATGGACTTGACGCCGCCGTGCGCGGTGAGGCCGCCGTCGACGGGGATCTCGGCGCCCGTGATGAACGACGACTCGTCCGACAGCAGGAACACGACCAGCGGGGCGACCTCGTCCACGGTGCCGGTACGCCCCAGCGGGGTCTCGCGGATGTTGGCCTCGCGGAAGGCCGGGGCCGCGGAGGCGGTCATCGTGGTCTCGATGTAGCCGGGATGGATCGTGTTGACGCGGATGCCGCGCGGGCCGAGTTCCAGGGCGGCGGCCTTCGACAGGCCGCGCAGCGCCCATTTGCTGGCCGTGTACGCCACCGGGTAGTGGGCGGTGAGAGCGGCGGAGGAGCCCACGTTGACGATGGACGCTCCGGGCGGCATCAGCGGGGCGAGGTGCTGCATGCCCACCAGCGGGCCGGTGACGTTGACGGCGTGGACGCGGTCGAAGTCCTCGGGGCGCACGTCGTCGAGGCGGGCGCGCCAGGTGATGCCCGCGTTGTTGACCAGACCGTGCACCTGTCCGTGCATCTCGCGCAACTCGGCTGCGAGTTCGGCCCAGTCCGCCTCGCTGGTGACGTCGAGGCGGCGGCAGCCGGAGGTCGCCGTCACGTCGGTGGCGATCACGAGGGCGCCCTCGCGGGTCAGTGCCTCGGCCTCCGCGGCGCCCTGGCCCCGGGCCGCGCCGGTGACCACGACGACCTTGCCCGACAGCCTCTTGGGGGAGAGGTCCGTCATGGCCGCTCCCGCGGGCGGCGCCGGGCTGCCGGAAGCGGCACGGCCGGGGGGCCGGTCGTCACGGTGTTGGAGACCGTGCCGAGGCCTTCGACGGTGAGTGTGACCGTGTCGCCGGGCCCCAGGGGCGGAGGGTCCTGCGTTCCGCGTACGCCCCACAGTTCGGCGAGGCAGCCGCCGTTGCCGCAGGTCCCGGAGCCCAGAACGTCACCGGGGCGGACGACGGCGCCGCGTGAGGCGTAGGCGGTCATCTCCTCGAACGTCCAGCTCATGTTGGACAGCAGGTCCTTGCCGACGACCTCGCCGTTGATCTCGGCGGTCAGGGCGAGGCGCAGGAAGCCGTCCGCGTCGCGGTAAGGCTCCAGCTCGTCGGCGGTGACGAGGAACGGACCGAGGGTGGTGGCGGTGTCCTTGCCCTTGCAGGGGCCGAGCCCGACCCGCATCTCGCGGGACTGCAGGTCGCGGGCGGACCAGTCGTTGAAGATCGTGTAGCCGACGATGTGGTCGCGGGCCTGCTCGGGGGTGAGGTCCCGGCCTTCCTTGCCGATCACGGCGGCGACTTCGAGTTCGAAGTCGAGCACGTTCGACCCCGGTGGCAGGGGTACCTCGTCGTAGGGGCCGATGACCGCGTAGGGGTTGCCGAAGTAGAAGGTCGGCGCGTCGTACCAGGCGTCCGGCACACCGGTCGCTCCGTCGACCGAGCGCCGGACGCCTTCGACATGCTCCTCGAAGGTCACGAAATCGCGGACGGTGGCGGGCTGGAGCGGCGGCAGCAGTCGCACCGCCGACAGATGGGGTCCGGCGTGGGCGTCGAGGGCGGTGGCGCCCGCCTCGGACAGGGCGCCGGCCGCGATCAGTTCGGCGAGGGTGCGCTCGCCGGGGACCGGGTGGAGACGGCCGTCCTCGCCGACGGCGCCCACCCGGCGCTGTTGCTGGTGTTCGTATGAGGCGAAGCGCATGTGCGGCTCCAGGCTTCGGGAATTCGAGGGCTTCGACGGCTTCGACGGCTTCGAGGGCTGCGGGAAGCGGGCAGGGGACGTGGCACGGGCAGTCAGGGCAGTCAGGGCGGTTGACGGGGCCGCCGCGCCCCCCGGAACTCGGGAGATCAGACGGGCGGGGCGACGAACACGCCTCGGTCGACGTCGTTGAACGACTCCTTGGCGATGAGTTCGTTCATCGGGTTGGCCGTACCCCACTGATCGGCGACGCCGTCCTCGGAGAAGTCGTAGACGTGCGGGTGCCAGGTGTCCTCGTCCAGGGTCTCCAGCTCCGTCGTGTACTCGACGGTGTTGCCGTGCGGGTCCAGGAAGTACGTGAACGTGTTGTCGCCCGCCGTGTGGCGTCCCGGGCCCCAGAGCTTGCGGACACCGGCCCGCAGCAGACGGCCGGTGCCGCGCATGTACTCGTCGATGCCGCGCATTTCGAAGGAGACGTGGTGCAGGGCGGTGTGCGGGCCCTGCGCGATCGCCATGGAGTGGTGCTGGGAGCTGATCCGCATGAAGTGCATGGCCTCCCCCATGCGGGGATGCCAGAGCGTGTCGGAGAGGCGGAAACCGAGGTGGGTCTCGTACCACTCCCGGGTTTTGTTCAGGTCCGGCGAGTTGAGGACGACGTGTGACAGCTTGACCGGGATCGACTCCTTCTCCTCGATCTTGCGGTGCTGTCGTACCTCGACGTCCGCGGAGACCTCGATGGTGCGCCCGTCGACGTCGAAGAAGCGGAAGCCGTAACCGCCGCCGGGGGTGTCCACCGTGCCCGGCTGGGAGATCAGTTGCACGCCGCCGGCCAGGAGCCGCTCGGCGAGGGTGTCCACGTCCTGCGGTGAAGCCACACCGTAGGAGACCAGGTCGAGGCGCTTCTCGTCGGCCTTGCGCAGCCGGACGACGTACTGCTCGGGGGAGCCCTCGGCGGCCAGGAAGGAGATGCCGGAGTCCTCGGTGACCTTGGTCAGGCCCCAGACGCCGGAGTAGAAGTCGAGTTGTCTGTCGTAGTCGGGCACGGCGAGATCGACGTGCCGCAGGTGGGTGAGCAGGTGGTTCATTGTGGGGGTTCCTCCTCAGTGAGGTTGAGCAGCGCGGCCGCGTTGCCGCCGCGCACGGCGTCGAAGTCGGTGTCGGGCAGGCGGGCGGCAGGCAGCGCGCCTACGGGGTCCTCGGCGCGCATGTCGAAGGGGTGGTCGGAGCCGGGGCCTCGGGCAGCAGGACGTGTGCGTGCACATCCACGGTGGGCTGCATCACGGGAGCGCCTTGAGGAGGGTCATGGACCGGCCGATCAGCCCCAGCACGTCGCCGCGCACTTCGTCCAGCTGCCACTGGCCGAGCTGCACGGACGCGTCGACGACGGTCCGCACCCGGGGAATGCGGCGCTCGTAGTAGGTCTGGAACAGGTCGTCGTCCCAGTCCCGTCCGCTGGTGAGCAGCTCGGCGAGGACGAGGGCGTCCTCCAGCGACATGGCCGCCCCTTGCGCGAGGCTGGGCGGGCAGCAGTGGACGGCGTCGCCGATCAGGACGATCCGGCCGCGGTGCCAGGAGCCCTCGACCAGCAACCGGTGGTACCAGGTGTAGTTGATCTTCCCCGGGTCGGTGATGTGCTGGGCGATCTCGGGCCAGACACCGCCGTACTGGTCGGCGAGGCGGCGCATCTCGTCCGCGTACGACCCCGGCGGGATCGTGTCACGGCCGCGGCATGCCTCGACGACGTAGGCATAGAGGGTGCTCTCGCTGGTCGGGCAGTACCCGGCGGCGTACGCGGGGCCGCCGAACGTCAGGTCGGTGCGGGTGACGTCTGCGGGGCGCGGGGCGGGGGTGCGCCAGATCGCCTGGCCGGTGGGTTCGGGCTTGTCGGTGATGCCGATCATCGCGCGGGTGGCGGAGTTCAGGCCGTCGGCGCCGATGACCAGGGCGTAGCGGCCCTCGGTGCCGTCGCTGAAGCGCACCCGGACGCCCTTCGTGCCCTGGTCCAGGATCTCGGCGGTGGTGCCCAGGCGGACGGTGGCGCCACAGGCGCGGACCGCGTCGCTGAGGATCTGCTGGAGCTGGGGGCGCCGCATGCCGAGGGTGGCGGGCAGATCCTCCCCGCCGGTCCTGATGTCCTCGACGACGTGCAGGAGGGTGCCGTCCGGGGCGGTGATGCCCAGCGAGCCGAAGGGGAAGCCGGAGGACTCCACCTGCTCCCACAAACCGAGTTCACGCAGGACGCGCAGGGCGTTGCCCTGGACGGTGATGCCGGAGCCGGTGGTGGCGTTCCAGTCCGGTTTGGCCTCGACGAGGTCGACGGTGAGGCCGGCGCGGCGCAACAGGATCGTCACGGTGTTGCCGGCGAAGCCGCCGCCGATGACGAGGACTCTCCTGGCTGTGATCATGGGAACTCCCTTGTCCCGTGGGTTACTTGACAGCTATGGGATTGACGGGTGAGCCGACGGCTCCGGTGATGGGCAGGGGAGCGGCGGTGAGCCAGAACTCGTACACGCGGTCCTCGGCGCAGTCCTCGGCGAGGGCGTCGAGGTCCCACATCTCACCGATCAGCAGACCCATGTGGGGGATGACGACCTGATGCAGCGGCTGGAAGGCGTTCTCGAACTCGTTCGGCCGGACCTCGAAGCCCCAGGTGTCGGTGGCGATCGCGGCGATCTCGGTGCGGTGCAGCCAGCCGGCGGTGGTGAAGGACAGGCCGGGTGCCGGTCCGCCCGCGTAGTCGCCCCAGCCGTCGCGCCGGGCGCGGGTGAGGTGACCGGTGCGGACGAGGATGATGTCGCCGCGGCCGACGGTCACCCCGTGCGCCTCGGCGGTCGCGGCCAGGTGCTCCTCGGTGATCGCGAACCCGTCCGGCAACTCTCCCCCACTCTCGGCTGCGCTCGAGCGGGAGGTGTCCCCACGGTCACCGATCACCCGTCCGACGTCCAGCAGGACGCCGCGCCCGGCGACGTACGGCGCCATGTGCTCGATGCCGGTGACGAGGTCGCCGTCGGAGGTGACGACCTTCTCGGCCGCCCGCCCGTTCCATGCCCTGCCGTGGTCGAAGATGTGCCCGAGCCCGTCCCACTGGGTGGAGCACTGCAACGGCATCGCGATCACGTCGTCGGCGCCGCCGATGCCGTGCGGGAAGCCCTGGTTGCCGAGGGCCGCGTCGGTGCCGGTGTCGAGCATGGTGTGCACCGGGTTGGTGCGCCGCCGCCAGCCCTTCTGCGGGCCGTTCATGTCGAAACGCTGGGAGAGGGAGAAGCTGGTGCCTCGGCGGACCAGTGCGGCGCCCTCACGGCGCTTGCTCTCGTCGAGGAAGTTGAGGGTGCCGAGCACGTCGTCCTCGCCCCAGCGGCCCCAGTTGGAGTAGGCCTCGGCGGCCTCGGCGATCGCGCCCTCGGGGTCGTGCCGGTTCACGCCGCCTCCTGTTCACCGAGGGCGGTGCGCAGGTCGAGAGCGCGGCCGTCCGGCGTGACCAGAGCGGGAAACGGGACCCCGTCAGGGCCGGAGAGGGTGCCGAGAGCGTAGGGGCCGGCGAAAGGCACGGACGTGGCTGCGGGTTTCACGAACATGTCCTCCTGATGGCGATGGGACTAATCTGGCCGCACTCGCCCGATCTGAGAAATTGATTCTGTGGATCTGATCATCCGTACCGCTGATGGCGACGGATCGCCGTCCTCGCATGCTGGAGCGCGCCGTGAACCTGGCAAGCCTTGATCTCAACCTGGTCGTCGCCCTGCGCGCCCTGTTGGAGGAGCGCAACGTGACCCGGGCCGGTCGCCGCATCGGGCTGAGCCAGCCCGCGATGAGCGCCGCCCTGGCCAAGCTGCGCCGCCAGTTCGACGACGACCTGCTCGCCCGCGTCGGCGGCCACTACGAGCTGACAGCCCTGGGCGAGGTCCTCCTCGACCGCACCACGGCGGCCTGCGGCCTGCTGGAACGCCTCTTCACCAGCCAGGCCGACTTCGATCCGGCCGTGGAGTCGCGAGAATTCACTCTCGCCGCCACCGACTACTCGGTGACGGTCTTCGGAGCCGAACTCGCCCGGGCCTTCGACCGTGACGCCCCCGGCATCCGCGTGCGCTTCACGCAGATCCCCGCCGGCATCGTCGAGGAGCCGGGCGCGTTGCTGAGCACCGTGGACGGCATGATCCTGCCGCACGGCATCATCAGCGGTTTCCCCACCACCGAGCTGTTCCAGGACCACTGGGTGTTCCTCGTCGCCGAGGACAACCACGAGGTGGGCGATGACCTCACCCGTGACGACGTGGCACGGCTGCCGTGGGTGACGTACCTGCGCGCCTACGACTCCCCGGCGGTCCGCCAACTCGGCATGCTCGGCATCGAACCACGGGTGGGCGTCTCCGTCGACAGCTTCACGGCGCTGCCCTTCCTGGTCGCCGGCACCCGCCGCATCGCCCTCATCCCCGCACTCCTCGCCGAACGCCTCCGCGGTAGCGCACCGGTACGGATCATGAAACCGCCCTACCACTCCGTACCGCTGCAGGAGGCGCTGTGGTGGCACCCCGTCCACACCCGCGACGCCGCGCACATCTGGCTGCGGGAGACGGCGGCGCGCGTGGCGTCGGCCGGCCATCCGCTGAGCGGATGAGGGGATCCGGCAGTTCGATGGCGCGAAGGGTAGGCGACGGCGGCGGGCTGGCTCATAGTCGGGGCAGTTCCTGACGCGCTGTCCTGGGCGCGATCCCTCGAATGCGTCGGCGCCCCACCGCGTGGCACAGCCACGGCACGGGACGGCGCCCACCCTGCCACCACATGTGGAGTTCGGCATGTCCAGACCCGTTTCCCTGCCCTCGCCCACCGACAGCACTCACCCGAGCACCGAGAACGCGGGCCCGCTGCGCGCCATGCTGCTGATGGCCGGCAGCTGTCTGCCCGTGCTGGGGGCCGTCCTGATCGCGCCGGTCCTGCCGAAGATGCAGGAGCACTTCGCTGCCGTACCCGGCGCGAAGACCCTTGTCCCCGTCGTCCTGACCATCCCGGCGCTCGCGCTCGCACTGCTGGCCCCCTTCGCGGGCGTCATCGTGGACCGCCTCGGCCGGATACGACTCCTGGTGTGGGCGACGCTGCTGTACGCGCTGCTCGGTACGGCTCCGCTGTGGCTGGACTCGCTGGAAGCCATCGTGATCAGCCGGGCGCTGGTCGGCGTCACCGAGGCGGCCATCATGACCTGCTGCACCACGTTGATCGGCGACCACTACAGCGGCCGGGTGCGCGACCGGTATCTGGCCCTGCAGACCATGTGCGCTTCCGTCTCCGCCACCGCGTTCTTCGTCATCGGAGGCGCCGCCGGCTCGGCGGGCTGGCGCGCGCCCTTCTGGATCTACGCCGTCGGCCTGCTGCTGGCCCCCGCCATGGCCGCCGTCCTGTCCAAGCCCCGGCCGGAGAACGCGGCGGCGCCCGAAGAGCCGGCGGCCGAGAAGAAGCAGTTCCCCGTGCGACGGCTGGCGGGCATCTGCACGCTCACGGTGTTCGGTGCGATGGTCTTCTACACCGTGCCCGTCGAGATGTCCTACCTGCTCGACGGCCTGGGCGTGAAGTCCACCGGCATCATCGGCCTGGCCACCGCGATCGCCAGTCTCGCCACGGTGGCGGGCTCCGTCGTCTTCGCCAAACGGGCAGGCAACCCCGCCGGCAGGCTGCCCCTGGTCTTCGCCCTGTGCGCGGCCGGATTCGTGGTGATCGCCCTGGCGAGCAGCCCCGTGGTGGTGATCGCCGGTGCGGTGCTCAACTGCCTGGGCACCGGCATGCTGCTGCCCTCACTGCTGACCATCGCCATGTCCCGGCTGGACTACGCGGACCGCGGCCGCGGCACCGGACTGTGGACGGCCGCCTTCTTCGCGGGCGAGTTCATCTGCCCGCTCGTCCTGCTCGCTCTGGAATCGGCCACCGGGGGCCTGGCCAGGGCCGTCGGCATCCTCGGCCTCGCCTCGGCCCTGACGGCCGGCGGACTGCTGCTCGGCAGCCGCCGACCGGCGGCACAGCTCGGCGAAGCGGTGTAGCGCGACGCGGGAGGGCGTGCGTTGTCCTGCTTCCTCGCTCGCGGGGAGAGCCGTTGTCACAGACGTCCGCGCGGTTCGGCTGTGGCGGGGCCCGCCGCCACAGAGCCGAACGAGCCGCTGGGCAGCTCCGCGCAGGGAGCACCGCAGGCGGGCGTGTCCGGGGCGAACAGCCCGCCCTGCACGAGTGGTCCCGCGTCGACGGAGTCGCACCCGGTACGGTCCTCAGCACCTGTCGGCTTGCTCTGTCCGGCGGTGTGCCCCACCCACGTGCACGCGCCGCGCCGAGGTGGTCCTGCTCTGCCAGAAGGCGCCAGATCGTTTCCCCTCCCTGCGCCATCGTCACGACGTTTCGCCCGCCGCCTCGCCCGTGATCGGATCGGTTGTGAGCAGTTCCCGGGTCCAGCGACTCCAGAAAGGCCTCGCGACAGGCTCGGCGCAAGGCGGTCGTGTCGGCGAGTTCTGCGGTCGCTGAACCACGTTGCCCCGATGGTCCACCGAGCGCGGCAGCCGTCCCATCCTGCCGCTGGTCCGTAGCCGCCAGCTGCGGGCAGTGCTCACGCGTCGCGGGCCGCCTCGGTGCCGACCGCCCTCGCCCACTCCGCGGCCGCCGCGCGCCGGGCGGCGACGCCGGTCCGCGAAGGGCGCGCACGGGGGCTTGTTGATCCACACCAAGCCCAGCCGCCGCGCCGGGAAGTCGACTCCCTGCCCCATGCGCGCGTGGCGAGGCAGAAGCCGCCCAGCCGATGGAACTCGCTCGCTGCTCGCGCATCGTCCAGCGTCGACGCCACCGCCAACCGACGGAGAAGCCCCTCCACAGCGAGCCGCTCTCACAACCGCTCCGAAACCGCCTCCGCGGTCGCCGTGGGGACGTCGTCGCACCAGCGCACGGTGCTCGAGGTCCCCGTGCCGTTTCACGGACGGCCTCACGAGCGTAGGCCCTGGTCGATCCACTGGGCACTCACTGTGTTGAGCCGCCGGTACATGCTCGGCGTTATGACGCCCCGGCCGACACGGTTCCGAACCTGTGGATCCGCAGCAGACGGCGTACGACGTCCAGGTCGGAACCGGGCCGGTGAGGCGGATCTCCGCGCAGCGGCAAGGTCGCGAGTGCGAACAGCACCGAAGTGGCCTACGGCGGCGCCACAAGACCGTGCGAGGCCCGGGCGGTCTTCCCGGGCCGCCCTCGGCCCCCGTCAGGGCATCAGGACGATCTTGCCCCGGGTGTGACGCTGTTCCAGCTCTGCGAAGGCGCCGGCGACGCGGTCGAGCGGGTACGTGGCGGCGCTCGGGATCTCGACGGCACCCGAGGCGACCAGGTCGACCAGCTCCACCAGGATCTCGCGTGCGGTCGCGTTGTGGCGGCCGTCGGTCCTGGCGCCGGTCTCCGCGGCACGTTGCATGGCGACGGTCGTCTGGATGCGTTCCGGCGGTATGCGAAGGCCGACGGCGAGGTCGAGGTACTCCGGCCCGTAGAGGTCGATGACCGCGTCGATTCCGTCCGCTCCCGCCGCCTCTTCGAGCCGTTCGCGCAGGCCGTCTCCGTAGGGCACCGGGACGACGCCGTGCATCTCCAGCCACTCGGCGTTGGCCGACGAGGCGATGCCGAGCACGCGCACGCCCCGGCCGGTGAGCATCTGCGCGAGGAACGAGCCGACCCCGCCCGCGGCGGCGGACACGGCGACCGTCTCCCCGGGCCGGGGGGCGACGGCACGGGCAGACGCGTGGGCCGTGGCACCGGCCATGTGCGGGGCGCCGGCCACATCCCGGCCAACCAGAGGGGGCTTGGCCACCAACTGGACCGCCGGGACGGCCACATGGGTCGCCTGGGCGGCCGGCCCCGGCGTCCAGCCCAGCACCTCGTCGCCGACGGCCGGTCCGTCCACTCCGTCACCGACAGCCGTGACGACGCCGGCGAGGTCGCTGCCCTGACCGGAGGGGAACTCCACCGGGAACAGATCCCGAGGACGACGTCGAGGTTCCGGGCGTCAGCCGACCAGAACCGGCGCCGGGCCGAGGGTGATGGTGTGGTGGGTGTGCTGGATCTTGGCGTGGAGGTAGCGCAGGTTGCTGGGGGTGGTGTGGACGCCGGTGGGGACGGTGCGGGTGACGGTGATGCCGAGGTTCCGCAACTGCCGTTCCTTGTCGGGGTTGTTGGTGAGGAGGTCGAGGTCGGTGGTGCCGAGGGCGGTGAGCATCTGGGCGGCGGCGGTGTAGTCGCGGGCGTCCTCGGGCAGGCCGAGGGCGGTGTTGGCCTGGTAGGTGTCCAGGCCGGCGTCCTGCAGGGCGTAGGCGTCGAGCTTGTTGTAGAGGCCGATGCCGCGGCCTTCCTGGCGGAGGTAGAGCAGGACGCCGCCGGTTGCGGCGATGCGCTCGACGGCCTCGCGCAGCTGGGGTCCGCAGTCGCAGCGGGCGGAGCCGAAGACGTCGCCGGTGAGGCATTCGGAGTGCAGACGCACCAGCGGGGCGGCAGCGGTGGCCGGATCGCCCAGGACCAGGGCGACGTGCTCGGCACCGTCGGCCAGGCCGTTGAAGGTGACCACCTCCGCGGTCACCTGGTAGCCGTCGGCGAAGCTCAGCGGGATACGGACCCGGGTGCGGACGGTGGCGGCGGCGGTGCTGGTGGTCATGGCATCTCCCGTGGCGTAGATTGATTCAAATTTGAACGCTAGATGGACGATAGACTGCGAGTTCCAATTTGAATAACCGAGAGAGGTGTGACGTGGGTCATACGCGTTGGCTGAACGATGAGGAGAAGCGTGCCTGGACGGCCTTCACCACCGCGCACGCGCTGCTGTACCGGCGTCTTGAGCAGCGACTCAAGCGCGATTTCGGCTTGTCCGGCCTGCAGTACGAGATCATGGCCCGGCTCAGCGGGGCGCCGGACCGGGAGATGCGGATGGCCGAGCTGGCCGGCGCGCTGGTCAACTCCAAGAGCGGGCTGACGTATCAGATCGGGCAGATGGAGAAGTCCGGGCTGGTGCGCCGGCGATCCTGTCCCAGTGACGACCGGGCGGTCTTCGCCGTACTCACCGACGAGGGAATGGCGCTGCTGGAGCGTGCGGCGCCCGGTCATGTGGAGACGGTGCGGGAGCTGCTCTTCGACGTGCTCACGCCCGGTCAGGTGCGGGCGCTCGCCGACGGCCTCGGCGAAGCGGCCCGCCGGATGGCGGAAGGGCCGGGCGCAACTCGTGCCGCGGACGACGGATCCGGATGCTCGGGCGTCGGCGCCGAGGCCACCGCCGACCTCGGCGCCTGAGACGGCGCCTGTGCTGTCGCTGAACGCCGGCCGGGGTGCCGTGCCAGTCCGTGCCGCCCCCTCGACGCTGCGCTGGGCACCGGTGCCCGCTCGGCGCAGCGGAGGCACGGACGTCGCCCGGGCCGTACGGGCCCTGTCGGTAGCGGGCGGGGTGTCCGCGCGGTCGTAGCCACGGGCTCACACCCGGTGGACGGCTGCGAGCGTGAACGTGGAGGGCCCGCGACGGGACGGTTCCCAGGCTGTGGAGGATGTGCCCGGCCCATGGATGCGGAACAGCTGGACCCGACCGGCGCGAATGGCGCCCTCGCGTCGCAGGGGAACGGGAGTGGGGATGTGCGGCAGGCCGCGAGACGGAAGCCGGCACGGTTCCGTCGGCGGTCGGGCGACCCGCGTGACCTGCCGGTGCGCGGCCTTGCGGAGGGTGGGCGATCCGTCGACGTGGTGAGGATCCGGTCGGGGGTGCCTGACACCGAGACCGGCTGTCAGGCGGAGCAGCGCGAGGGCTTCCACTCGCTGTTCTGGCTCCGATCCGGCACCGGTACGCAGTTCATCGACGGGAAGCCGGTGAGAGTGGGCTCTCCGACGCTGACACTGGTCGGCCGAGGGCAGGTGTACCGGTCCGAGGACATGGGCGACATCGACGGCGCGATCATCGGCTTCGGCGACGACCTGCTGCACGAGGGGTCCGCGGTCGCCTCCCGGCACTGGAACTGGGACGGGGCATCGGTCGACCGTGCCGCCGTCATCCCGGACGTGATGATGGGCGCGGTCCAGGTGCTGCGTCTCATCAGTCGTCCCCACACCCTTGGGGCGCCTCGGTGCGCTGCTCTGCGGCGAGAACACCACCCCACTCGCGCGCTACACGCTGATGGCCGAAGCCGAGCAGGTGCACATCTCGACCTATCCGCCGCTGTGGCCAACCCGCGATCCCGGCTCGGCAGGCAAGGACTACGACCTGGGTGTCTTCGGCGAGCAGTCGGCGAGGACGCTCGGCAGCCTGGGCGAGGAGGCAGCACGGGTTGCCGAGGAGAGCACGAGGGGAGTGTCGCCGGTCCTTGATCCCTTCGGGGACGTGATCAGTGACGTCATGCGCGAAGAGGGCCTGCTGTACTGTGCGTTCGACCCGGACGACATGTGTCGAACCCATGGCCGAGCAGGCGTCCGGCCATGGGAGGGAAGCCGTACTGGCGGGCGTGGAAACGGCCGACGTGGTCGGCGAAGAGCAGTTGGGCGTCGTTCGGCACGCTCTTGAGGGTGTCAATTTCAGTTGAGATGACAATTATTTGTGTCATCTCAGTCGGAGTCCGGAGTCCGGAGTCAGGAGAGGCCGGATGCCCTCAGGACCGCTCGGGTGGTCTCGTCGTCGATCCGGTGGCCGAGCCGTTCCAGGACGTCCGCGCCGTGGCGGAGCGTGCCGAGTTCGACGGAGCGGCGTACGCCGGTGTCGAGCTCGTGCCAGATCAGGGGGTTGGCGGTGAGGACGCGCGGGTCGAGTTCCAGGCGCCCGCCGCGGTTGTCGCGCAGGATCAGGTGCGAGGAGACGCCGTCGTACTGCCGTATGGCCACCAGCGCGTCCGTACGCACGATGTGCCGCCGCCAAGGGGTGCGTACCGTCAGCCAGCCGGGGCCCGCGGTCACCCGGGGCGGGAGGAGGACGGAGAGGACGGCGGCGGACAAGGCCAGCCACAGCAGGGCTCGGAGGAGCGTAAGGCTGCCCGCGTCCCAGTCCACGAGCAGCGAAAAGGCGCAGAACACCAGGGCGCAGGTCGCCGCCAGCCGGGCGCTGCCGCGCCAGTGGCGGTCGCCGGCCGGGGCCCACGGGTCCATCTGCGTCATGTCGCTGACGCTAGGCGGCTGTGTGGGGTCGGGGGCCTGTCGCTGACGGGGTCCTGACGCCGTACGGGTGAATATTGACGGGACTCTGACGCGGTCGCCGGTCGGAGCCTCAGCCGGTGTGCACGCGTGGGCGGCGGGCGCGGTCCGGTTCGGCCTCGCGCAGGACCTCGCGGGTGACCGGGGCGACCTCGCCCTGGCCGAAGAGGAAGAAGCGCAGGAAGTTGGCGAAGGGGCCGCCCTCGGTCCACTCGAAGTAGATGTGCGGGGTGCAGCCCGTCTCGTCGCGGACGTGGAGGAGTAGTGCGGCGAGGGCGTTGGGGATGGAGGAGGATTCCAGGGTCAGGACGCGGTAGCGGCTGTGCAGGACCTCGCCGCGGACGGTCAGGCCCGCCTCGAACTCGGAGGGGTCGGTGACCGTCACCTCGACGAAGACGAAGTCCTCCTGTTCCGGCATGTCGTTGTCGGCCCGGATCTGCTCGATCTTGTCGCGGTACTCGGCCTGGTCGCGCTGGTCCGGCTCGTTGGCGATGAACCGGATGCGGCGGTGGGACATGTCCCGGACGAATCGTTCCGCCATGTCGTCCAGCGTGACGCTGGTGACGCGCAGCTCGAAGGCGCGGGCCAGCCGGGAGAGGAGGGAGACGAGGATGATGCCGGCGATGAAGCAGGCACCGATCTTCACGCCGTCGGGACGCTCGATGACGTTCGCGACGGTGACGTAGAGGAACACCGCCGCGATGACCGCGAAGCCGATCGTCCAGTTGCGCTGTCCGGCCTTGCGGGCCGCGATGGTCACGGCGATCGCGGCCGAGCTGATCAGCACCAGCACGCCGGTGGCGTACGCGCCGCCCTGTGCGTCCACGTCCGCGTCGAAGACCCACGTGACGAGGAAACCGATGAGCGTGAAGACGATCACCATCGGGCGGACGGCCCGCGCCCAGTGCGGGGCCATGCCGTAGCGCGGCAGGTAGCGGGGCATCAGGTTCAGCAGGCCGGCCATCGCGGAGGCGCCGGCGAACCAGAGGATCGCGATGGTCGAGATGTCGTAGACCGTGCCGAAGGCGCTGCCCAGGTACTCGTGGGCCAGATAGGCGAGGGCGCGGCCGTTGGCCTGGCCGCCGGACTCGAACTCCTTCTCCGGGATCAGCCACGTGGTGATGAAGCTGGTCGCGATCAGGAAGACGCTCATGATCAGGGCGGCGGCCGTGAGCAGTTTCTTGGTGTCCCGGATCCGGCCCCTGGGGGTCTCCTCCGTGTCGCCCGGGTCGCCCTTGACGTGCGGCATGACGGCGACGCCGGTCTCGAAGCCGGACAGGCCCAGGGCCAGCTTGGGGAAGACCAGCAGGGACACACCGATCATCGCGAAGACATTGCCGTGCTCGGCGGTCAGGGCGTCGGCCCAGTCGGTGACCACATGGCCCGCGGTGAACACATGCCACAGGCCGACCATCACGACCACGACGTTCAGGCCCAGGTACACCACCACCAGGGCGACCGCGACGCCGATGGCCTCCAGGAAGCCCTTGAGGAACACCGCGCCGAGCAGGGCGACGAGCGTCAGGGTGATGATCATCTGCTGGTTGTGCAGGGCACTGGTCAGATGGGGGTTCTCGACCAGGTGGGTGGAGGCGTCGGCGGCCGACAGGGTGATGGTGATCAGGAAGTCGGTGGCGGCGAAGCCCAGCAGGGTCAGGACGAACAGCTTGCCCTGCCAGAAGGACAGCAGCCGTTCCAGCATCGCGATCGAGCCCTCGCCGTGGGGGCTCTCGTCGGCCACCCGCCGGTAGACCGGCAGCGCGCCGGCCAGGGTGACGATCACCAGCACGATGGTCGCGATGGGTGACAGCAGACCGGCCGCGAGCGCGGCGATGCCGGGCTGGTAACCGAGGGTGGAGAAGTAGTCGACACCGGTCAGGCACATCACCCGGTACCAGCGCTGGCCCTTGTGCTCCGGTTCGGACTCGGTCTGCCTGGCCTGCTGAGCGTGGCCCTTGCCCATGTCGGACAGGCCCTCCAGCATCCAGGCACGCAGGCGCCCCTGTGGGCGTTCGGTGGTGGCCATCGGCGTGCTCCCGGTGCATGGCTCCGTTGGGGGACAGGCCATCACGCGGACGGCGGCACCAGCGTAAGCAGAGAGTGACGCCCAGGCCCATGGGAGCGTGCGCCGAACGCGTCAAGATGCCGTTAAGGCCGGCCGGGCGCGGGGCGTGAGCCGGACTCGGCGGGTCGGGGCTCAGGGGGTGGGGGCTGTGCCCTGACGCGCCTCGCGGATGCAGGTGCCGAGGATGTCGATCGCGGTGTCGACGTCCTCGTCGCTGTGGTCCGCCACCAAGGTCCCGTGACCGATGCGCCGTAGCCCCCGACAAGGTCCCGTCAAGGAATCCCGGCAGGCCGTCAGAGGAGCGTCAACGTGGGCCGCCGGTGGCCCGATCCGGTCCCAGACTGAGCGGCGACGGGGGCGGTCGCCCTCGTGGCATGACGTGGGAGGCAACCGTGACCGTCACGGCGGGCTCGGTACACGGAGCCGGGACCGGCGGCGGCGTGAAGCCGCCGGGCCACGCGAGCGCTCCGCCCGGAGGCCGTCCCGGGCCGCGACGCGGAAAGCGGTCGCGAACGGGTGCTCCGGGGACGGGGCGACGCGTCCGTCAGCGGGCTGTGGCCGTGCAGGCCGCTCTGCGCCGCCGTTACCGGGCGACCGTGCCCACGCGGCTGCGCCTTCTCCGCGCGGCCACGGTCCTGCTCACCGGCGCCCTCGCCGTGCTGCTGCTGGTGGCCGGGCTCACCACGCTGGGCACCTGGGGCGGTGTCGCCGACCGCGACGCGCCCCGCACCACCAGCGCGGCCGATCTCGACCTGGCCCTGAACGACATGGACGCCCAGGCCGCCAACATCCTGCTGGCCAACGGGGACGCGGGACAGGGGCGCCTGAAGACGCCGTACGAGAAGGCGGTCGGCTTCTACGGCGACGCCCGGCGCCGCATCGGGCACGATCTGCGCACCCTTGCCGTCGCCGCGCAGGGCAGCCGGGCCGACGAGAAGACGGTGGAGACCCTGACCGACGACTTCGCCGAGTACCAGGAACTGATCGGCCGGGCACTGGCGAACGACGACCACCACGGCGGGAGACCTGCCGCCCTCACCGACTACCGCCGTGCGACGGGCCTGCTGCGGACCCGGCTCCTGCCCGCCGCACGCACCTTGGTGTCCTCCAACGACGCGGCCTTCGACGCCGCGTACTCCTCGGCCCGTCACACCCTGGCCACCCGGCTCGACGCCGTCCTCGCCCTCGGCGCACTGCTGCTGGCCGTCCTCGGCGTTCTGCAGTGGTACCTGGCCCGTCGCTTCCGGCGGATCCTCAACCCCGGAGTGCTGGCCGCCACCTTCTGCACGCTGTTCGCGGTGGTCCTCGGGGCCCAGCTGCTGTCCACCTCGGCCGAGCAGCTGCGGGTGGCCCGCCGCGACGCCTTCGACTCCGTCGTCGCCCTGTCCCGCGCCCGTGCCGTCGCCTACGACGCCAACGCCGACGAGAGCCGCTATCTGCTCGACCCGCAGCGCCGCGGGCAGTACGCGGACGCGTTCCTCGCCAAGTCCCAGCAGCTGTACGGCCTGAAGGGCGCGACGCTCGCCACGTACGACGCGCGACTCGCCGCCACCTGGCAGACCTACGAGGGCGACCACCAAGACCTGCGCTTCACCGGCGAGTTCCGGCGCGAGCTGGACAACATCACCTTTCCCGGCGAGCGCGCCGCTGCGGAGAAGACGGTGGAGACGTACGCCGTCTACCAGCGCGACGACCGGAAGATCCGTGCACTGCTGGCGGCGGGGAAGGAGCGGGAGGCGGTGGAGTTCTGCATGGGCTGGCAACCCGGCACGTCCAACACCCACTTCGGGGCGTGGATGGCCGCCCTGGACAGGGTGGAGGGCATCAACCGCGCCCACTTCACGTCGTCGGTCGAGGACGGCCGCTCCGCGCTGGGAGACCTGCTTCCGTGGGCGGCGGGACTGCTGTGCGTGGCGATGGTCCTGACGGCACTGGGACTTCGGCCCCGCCTGGCCGAGTTCCGCTGAAGTCCCCAAGTACCCCCGCAACCCTACACATCCGCCAGCCGCGCCTCCTCCAGATCCAGCCCCCGCTGAAGCCGCCGCCGCGTCGTGTCACTGATGGCGTGGCCGTCGTAGAGATGCTGGAGTTCGGCGGTCTCCACGGCGATCAGGTCGCGCCGGAGCTGGCGGTAGACGCGGTCGGCGGACTCGGTCGCCGCGCCGTCGGAGCCGTTGTGCCCGGCGAGGCGGTCGCGGGCGTCGTCCAGGCGTGCGGTCAGGCCGCGGCGGAGGCGGTCCAGGACGACCTCGGGGACGACCTCCAGCTCGGCGAGTTCCTCCAGGCGGACGAGGCCGGCGTGGGCGAGGCGGGAGCGGGCCTCGGCCTCCTCGCGCGCGGTGTGCGCGGGCTCCAGTGCCATGCCGGAGCGGCGGACGACGGACGCGAGGGTGAAGCCCTGGACGACGAGGGTGACGACCACGACGGAGGTGGTCAGCACCAGGACCAGAGGCCGGCCGGCGAGCGGGGTGCCGTCCTTCATGACCTCGGGCACGGACAGGGCGGCGGCCAGCGGCATCACCCCGCGGGTGCCGGCCCAGGTCAGCACCATCGGCACCCGCCAGTTCACCCGCGCGAGGCCGCCTTTGCGCTGCACGACCGCCGACAGCGGCGCGAGCCACAGCATGCGTACGGCGATCAGCGTGGCGGCGACGGCGAGGGCGTACAGCGGCCAGGCCCGGTCGCCGTCGCCCAATGCCCGCACCTGAGCGGGGAGGGCCAGCCCGATGAGGCTGAAGACGACGCTCTCCAGCAGGAACACCACCGTGCCGTAGACGGCGTGCAACTGGAGGCGGACACGGGCGTTGGTGAGCTTCTCGCCCCGCCCGCCGAGGACGACGCCGGCCACCACACAGGACGTCACCCCGGAGGTGTGCGAGACCTCCGCCAGCAGATAGGCGGCATACGGCGTGACCAGGGCGATCACCGTCTCCAGGACCGGATCCTCGGTGCGCCGCCGGATCAGCGCGACCACCCCGGCCACCGCGGCCCCGATCACCGTGCCGCCGCCCGCGAGCACCAGGAACCCGCCCCCCGCCGCACCCCAGTCCGCGGCGGCGGAGGCCACGGCGATACCCGCCGCCACCCGCACCAGCACCAGCGAGGTCGCGTCGTTGAAGAGGCTCTCCGCCTGCACCAGGACCTGCACCCGGGGCGGCAGGGCCAGCCGTCGGCCCAGCGCGGTGACCGCCACCGGGTCGGTGCTGGCCAGCACCGCGCCCAGCACGAAGGCCATCTGCCACGACAGGGGTGTCACCAGCGCGGCCACCGCGCCGACGGCGGCGGCAGAGGCGAGCACCAGCCCGATGGCGAGGATCCCGACCGGCTGCCACACCGCCCGCAGTTCCCGCCAGGGCATGTCCTCCGCGCTCGCGTACAGCAGCGGCGGCAGCACGACGAGGCCGATGATCTCGGGGCCGATCTCGATCCGTGGCGTGCCCGGCAGCAGGGCCACCGCCAGACCGGCGACGACCAGCAGGGAGGGTGCGGGGATGCGCCACCGGCGCGCGAAGGTGGCGACCACCGTGGCGAGGACCACGAGTGCGAGAACCGTACCGACGCCGCGCATGCCGTCCCCCTGGGGCCCTGAACGGAGCCACCGTGGCTTCCGGCCGACCAGACTTCCCGGCACACCGGTCCCCACCCTATCCGGTCCGGCTCACGTCAAAACAGTGTCAAGGTCCCCGGGGCGGGCGGCAAGGAACCGCTACTGACGTTGTGGTCCGGTTGTCTGCGAGCGGCGCAGTCCGGGCCGCCCGGTCGCCGCGTACGTCCGACGTGGCTGTCGCCGAGCCGGGCACTCGGGTCACCGTGCTGATCCCGGCGACCGAGCCGGAGCGGCTGTGGCAGCGGCTGCCGCAGCACCAGCGGGGCGCGGTCGTCGCGCACGCCGTGCGGCGGGAGACGGACGCGGTGATCTGTCGGCTCCGGTTCCGGCTGCTGTGAGCCGGGCCACCGAGCCGTCCCGCCAGCGGGGACCAGGGCGTAAGAGTCCCGTCAAAGCCCAGGGGATCGCCGTAAGAGAGCCGTCAACGGACGGTCCGATCCGGCCAGGGACACGCTTTCCTCTAATCGTCCGTTTCCACCGAACCTCACTCCAGGAGTTCGCGATGGCCGATCTGGCCTTCGTTCTCGCCACGATCGCGGGTTTCGCGCTGGTGGCTCTCGTCGCCAGGGGGGTGACGAAGCTGTGACCGTCGAAAACGTCGTCGGCCTGGTCGTGGCCGTCGCCCTGCTGGGCTATCTCGTCCTCGCCCTGATCTTCCCGGAGAGGTTCTGAGATCGTCATGGGTCCCGAACTCGCCGGCGTCCTCCAGCTGCTGGCCCTGACAGGCGCGCTGGCGCTCGCCTACATCCCCCTCGGCACCTACATGGCCAAGGTCTACTCCTCCGACCGGCACTGGCGCGCGGAGAAGTGGATCTACAAGGGCATCGGTGCCCACCCCGACACCGAGATGACCTGGCCCGCGTACCTGCGCGGTGTCCTCGCCTTCTCAGCCGTCTCGGTCTTCTTCCTCTACCTGCTCCAGCGCCTGCAGGGCGTCCTGCCCGGCTCGCTCGGCTTCGACTCGGTCGACCCGGCGCAGTCGTTCAACACGGCCGTGTCCTTCGTGACCAACACCAACTGGCAGTCGTACTACGGCGAGCAGACCATGGGCCACGTCGTGCAGACGGCCGGCCTCGCGGTGCAGAACTTCGTCTCCGCGGCCGTCGGTATCGCCGTCGCGGTGGCCCTCGTACGAGGATTCGCACGCTCCCGGACCGGTGAACTCGGCAACTTCTGGTCGGACATGGTGCGCGGTGTGACCCGCATCCTGCTGCCCGGCGCCTTCGTCGCGGCGATCGTCCTGGTCGCCTGTGGCGCGATCCAGAACTTCTCCGGCATCCACGAGGTCGGTCAGTTCATGGGCGGTTCGCAGCAGTGGAACGGTGGCGCGGTCGCCTCGCAGGAGGCCATCAAGGAGCTGGGGACCAACGGCGGCGGCTACTTCAACGCCAACTCCGCGCACCCCTTCGAGAACCCGACCCCGTTCACCAACCTCTTCGAGATCTTCCTGCTGCTGGTGATCCCGTTCTCCCTGACCCGCACGTTCGGGGTGATGGTCGGCTCGGTGAAGCAGGGGTACGCGATCCTGGCCACGATGGCGACCATCTGGGTCGGCTTCGTCGCCCTGATGATGTGGACCGAGTTCGCCCACCACGGCCCGGCGCTCCAGCTCGCGGGCGGGGCGATGGAGGGCAAGGAGGTCCGTTTCGGCGTCGGTTCGTCGTCGATCTTCGCGGTGTCGACCACGCTCACCTCGACCGGCGCGGTCGACTCCTTCCACTCCTCCTTCACCGGCCTCGGCGGCGGCATCACCATCCTGGGCATGCAGCTGGGCGAGATCGCCCCCGGTGGTACCGGCTCCGGCCTCTACGGCATGCTGATCATGGCGGTCATCGCGGTGTTCATCGCCGGTCTGATGGTCGGCCGCACGCCCGAGTACCTGGGCAAGAAGATCGGCGCCCGGGAGATGAAGCTCGCCGCCTGCTACATCCTGATCACCCCTGCGCTGGTGCTGGTCTTCACGGCGGCCTCCATGGCCCTGCCGACCCCGCCGAACTCGATGCTGAACTCCGGCGCGCACGGGTTCTCCGAGGTGCTGTACGCCTTCACCTCCGCCGCGAACAACAACGGTTCGGCCTTCGCCGGTCTGAACGCGAACACCGACTGGTACAACACCATGCTCGGACTCGCGATGCTGCTCGGCCGCTTCCTGCCCATGATCTTCGTGCTGGCGTTGGCCGGCTCGCTCGCCGAGCAGAAGCCGGTCCCCGCCACCGCAGGCACCCTGCGCACCGAGAAACCGCTGTTCACCGGACTGCTGGTGGGCGCGATCCTGATCATCACGGGACTGACCTACTTCCCGGCCCTGGCGCTGGGTCCGCTTGCCGAGGGGCTGGCGTCATGACCACCCGTACAGAGAAGTCGGAGGACTCGATGTCCACAGCCACTCCGACCCGGGCGCCGCACAGCGACGTGCCCACCGGGCACAAGTCCCCCGAGGGCCGTGTCGGCGTCGGCCTCTTCGACCCCAAGCAGCTGCTCACGTCACTGCCGGACGCGCTGCGCAAGCTCGATCCACGGGTGATGGTCAAGTCGCCCGTGATGTTCGTGGTGTGGATCGGGTCCGTCCTGACCACCGTCTTCTCCTTCAAGGACCCGGGCGACTGGTTCGGCTGGGCGATCAGCGTCTGGCTGTGGCTGACGGTCGTCTTCGCCAACCTGGCGGAGGCGGTCGCCGAGGGTCGCGGCAAGGCGCAGGCCGACACCCTGCGCAAGGCCAAGACCGACTCCGTGGCGCGCAGGCTCGTCGGGGGCTCCGAAGAACGTGTCCCGGGTACGGAGCTGAGCATCGGCGACCTGGTCGTCTGCGAGGCCGGCGACATCATCCCCGGCGACGGAGACGTCGTCGAGGGCGTCGCCTCCGTCGACGAGTCGGCGATCACCGGTGAGTCCGCTCCGGTCATCCGCGAGTCGGGCGGCGACCGCAGCGCGGTCACCGGCGGTACGAAGGTGCTCTCCGACCGCATCGTCGTCAAGATCACGACGAGGCCGGGGGAGACCTTCATCGACCGCATGATCGCCCTGGTCGAGGGCGCGGCGCGGCAGAAGACGCCGAACGAGATCGCGCTGAACATCCTGCTCGCCTCGCTGACGATCGTGTTCCTGTTGGCGGTGGCGACCCTGCCGCCGTTCGCGGACCACGCCGGCACGCACCTCACGATGGTCGTGCTGGTGGCGCTGCTGGTCTGCCTCATCCCGACCACCATCGGTGCCCTGCTCTCCGCGATCGGCATCGCGGGCATGGACCGGCTGGTGCAGAGGAACGTGCTGGCCATGTCCGGCCGGGCGGTCGAGGCCGCCGGAGACGTCTCGACCCTGCTGCTCGACAAGACCGGCACCATCACGCTCGGCAACCGCCAGGCGTCCGAGTTCGTGCCGGTGAGCGGGACGACCGAGGCCGAGCTGGCCGACGCGGCCCAGCTGTCGTCGCTGGCCGACGAGACCCCCGAGGGCCGCTCCATCGTCGTACTGGCGAAGGAGAAGTACGGCCTGCGTGAGCGCCACCAGGGCGAGTTGGCCGCTGCCGAGTGGATCGCCTTCACCGCCCAGACCCGGATGTCGGGCGTGGACGTGGACGGGCGCAAGATCCGCAAGGGTGCGGCCGGATCGGTCGTGACCTGGGTCCGTGAGCAGGGTGGTGAAGTCGCCGCGGACGCCCAGCAGCTGACGGACCGTATCTCGGAGGCCGGCGGCACCCCGCTGCTGGTCGCGGTCGAGGACGCCGAAGGGGCCCGGATCCTGGGTGTCATCCACCTCAAGGACGTCGTCAAGGCCGGCATGCGGGAGCGGTTCGAGGAACTGCGCCGGATGGGCATCAGGACCGTCATGATCACGGGCGACAACCCGCTGACGGCGAAGGCCATCGCCGAGGAGGCCGGTGTCGACGACTTCCTGGCGGAGGCCACCCCCGAGGACAAGATGGCCCTCATCAAACGGGAGCAGGCGGGCGGCAAACTCGTCGCGATGACCGGTGACGGCACCAACGACGCCCCGGCGCTCGCACAGGCCGACGTCGGTGTCGCGATGAACACGGGCACGTCGGCCGCGAAGGAGGCCGGCAACATGGTCGACCTCGACTCCAACCCGACGAAGCTGATCGAGATCGTGGAGATCGGCAAGCAACTGCTGATCACGCGCGGTGCGCTGACCACGTTCTCCATCGCCAACGACGTCGCGAAGTACTTCGCGATCATCCCGGCGCTGTTCGCGGCCGTCTACCCGGGCCTGGACAAGCTCAACATCATGGACCTGTCCTCGCCGGACTCCGCGATCCTGTCCGCCGTCGTCTTCAACGCGCTGATCATCGTCGCGCTGGTCCCGCTGTCCCTGAAGGGCGTGCAGTACCGGCCGGTCAGCGCGGACAAGATGCTCCGCCGCAACCTGACCGTCTACGGCCTCGGCGGGCTGATCGCGCCGTTCGTCGGCATCAAACTCATCGACCTGCTCATCTCTCTGATCCCCGGGATCGGGTGAAGGACCATGAACACATCGGTATCCAACACCGTCCGGCTGCTCGGCGCGGCCCTGCGCGCCCTGCTCGTGCTCACCCTGGTGACAGGCGTCGTCTACCCGCTGGCCGTCACCGGCGTCGCGCAGGCACTGTTCCACGACAGGGCGAACGGCTCCGAGATCACGTCGGACGGCAAGGTCGTCGGCTCCTCGCTCATCGGCCAGTCGTACGACCTGCCGCTGAAGAAGGGCCAGGAGACCCCGGACGCGGACCTGAAGTGGTTCCAGGGCCGTCCGGCGAACGGTCTCGGCGCCAACAGCATCAACACGCGGTACAAGCTGCTGCTGTCGGGTGCCACCAACCTGTCCGCCGACAACAAGGACCTGATCCAGCAGGTCGAGGACGCCAAGGCCGCGGTCGTCAAGGACAACTCCGTGTCCGGCTACACCGTCAAGCCGTCGGACGTCCCCGCGGACGCGGTCACCTCCTCCGGCTCCGGCCTGGACCCGGACATCTCCCCGGCCTACGCCGACCTCCAGGTACACCGGGTCGCCGCGGAGAACGGCCTGTCCGTCGCCCAGGTGCAGAAGCTGGTCGACGAGCACACCGACGGCCGTACTCTCGGCTTCATCGGAGAGCCCCGGGTGAACGTCCTGGAACTCAACATCGCGCTCAGGGACCTCGTAGCGAAGACGTGACGGCCTTACGCGACCCCATGGGGGGCGGCGGTCCGCAAGACAGCCCGGACCCGCCGGCTCCCGTCGCCATGCAGCCGGCCGTCCCGCTTCCGGCGGGCGCGGCCGGCGGACGACAGGAGAGGCACACACCCATGACCAGGGTGCTCGTGGTGGAGGACGACCCGCAGCTCGTACGGGCCCTCGTCATCAACCTGCAGGCACGGCAGTACGGCGTGGACGCCGCCCCCGACGGTGCCACGGCTCTGCGGCTCGCCGCCGCGCGTCAGCCCGACGTGGTCCTCCTCGACCTGGGCCTGCCCGACATGGACGGCGTCGACATCATCAGGGGCCTGCGGGGCTGGACCCGGGTGCCGATCATGGTCCTGTCCGCCCGTCAGGGATCCGAGGAGAAGGTGGCCGCTCTCGACGCGGGCGCCGACGACTACATCACCAAACCGTTCAGCATGGACGAGCTGCTCGCCCGGCTGCGGGCCGCCGTCCGCCGCACCGAGGACACGCCGCTCGTCCCCGAGGCGTCGCTCTTCGAAACGGCGGGCTTCAGCATCGATCTGCTCGCCAAGAAGGTCGTCAGGGACGGACGGGACGTGCGACTGACCCCGACCGAATGGCATCTGCTGGAGATCCTCGTGACCAATCCGGGCCGGCTGGTCACGCAGAAGCAACTCCTCCAGGAGGTCTGGGGTGTCTCGCAGAGCACCAAGACCAACTATCTGCGCGTGTACATGGCACAGCTGCGCCGCAAACTGGAGACGGACCCCTCCCACCCCCGCTATCTGATCACCGAGCCCGGCATGGGCTACCGCTTCGAGGGATGACATGGCACGCGGCAAGCTCCGGATCTACCTCGGCGCGGCACCCGGCGTGGGCAAGACCTACGCCATGCTCTCCGAGGCGCACCGCCGTGTCGAGCGCGGCACCGACTGCGTGGTCGCCTTCGTGGAGCACCACCACCGGCCGCGCACCGAGGTGATGCTGCACGGCCTGGAACAGATCCCGCGCGCGGAGATCGAGTACCGGGGCGCCATGTTCACCGAGATGGACGTGGACGCCGTCCTGGGGCGCGCTCCCGTCGTCGCCCTGGTCGACGAACTCGCCCACACCAACGTCCCCGGCTCCCGCAACACCAAGCGCTGGCAGGACGTGGAGGAACTCCTCGCGGCCGGCATCGACGTCGTCTCCACCGTCAACATCCAGCACCTGGAGTCGCTGGGCGACGTCGTCGAGTCGATCACCGGGGTGCGGCAGCGCGAGACCGTGCCCGACGAGGTGGTCCGGCGGGCCGACCAGATCGAGCTGGTCGACATGTCACCGGAGGCCCTGCGCCGTCGGATGGCCCACGGCAACATCTACAAGTCGGACAAGGTCGACGCGGCCCTGTCCAACTACTTCCGGCCGGGCAACCTCACCGCCCTGCGCGAGCTGGCGCTGCTGTGGGTGGCGGACCGGGTCGACGCCTATCTCACCGAGTACCGCAGCGAGCACCAGGTCTCCACGATCTGGGGCTCGCGCGAGCGCATCGTCGTCGGACTGACCGGCGGGCCCGAGGGGCGCACCCTGATACGGCGGGCCGCGCGCCTCGCGGAGAAGGGAGCCGGCGGTGAGGTCACGGCCGTCTACATCTCCCGCAGCGACGGCCTCACCAGCGCCTCCCCGAAGGAGCTGGCCGACCAGCGCACCCTGGTCGAGGACCTCGGCGGCACCTTCCACCAGGTCGTCGGGGAGGACATCCCGGTGGCCCTGCTGGACTTCGCCCGCGGGGTCAACGCCACCCAGATCGTGCTGGGCGTGTCCCGCCGCAGGAGCTGGCAGAGCATCTTCGGTCCCGGTGTCGGCGCCACGGCGGCCCGGGACTCCGGGCCCGACCTCGACGTGCATCTGATCACCCACGACGAGGCGGGCAAGGGCCGAGGACTGCCGGCGGCGCGCGGAGCACGGCTCGGCCGGTCCCGGGTCATCTGGGGCTGGCTCGTCGGCGTGCTCGGCCCCGCCCTCCTCACCTGGCTCCTGACCAGCGCCACCCCGGACGTCGGCCTGGCCAACGACATGCTGCTGTTCCTGACGCTGACGGTGGCGGCGGCCCTGCTGGGCGGGCTCTTCCCGGCACTGGCCTCCGCGGTGGTGGGCTCCCTGCTGCTCAACTGGTACTTCACACCGCCCGTCCACACCTTCACCATCGCCGACCCGAAGAACATCGTCGCCATCGCCATCTTCGTCGGGGTCGCCGTGTCCGTGGCCTCGGTGGTGGACCTGGCGGCCCGCCGCACCCACCAGGCGGCCCGGCTGCGCGCCGAGGCGGAGATCCTGTCCTACCTCGCGGGGAACGTCCTGCGCGGGGAAACCACGCTGGAGGCGCTGCTGGAGCGGGTCCGGGAGACCTTCGGGATGGAGTCGGTGGCCCTGTTGGAGCGGTCCGGTGAGACGGACCCCTGGACCTGCGCCGGCAGCGTGGGCCCGGGGCCCGCGAAGATCCCCGAGGACGCCGACGTCGACGTACCGGTCGGCGACCACATGGCCCTGTCCCTGCGCGGCCGGGTGCTGCCCGCCGCCGACCGCCGGGTGCTGGCCGCCTTCGCCGCGCAGGCCGTCGTCGTCCTGGACCGTCAGCGCCTGCGGAGGGAGGCCGACCGCGCCAAGGAGCTGGCCGAGGGCAACCGCATCCGCACCGCGCTGCTCGCCGCCGTCAGCCATGACCTGCGCACTCCGCTCGCCGGCATCAAGGCCGCCGTCACCTCCCTGCGCTCCGACGACGTCGACTGGTCGCCCGAGGACCAGTCGGATCTGCTGGAGGCCATCGAGGACGGCGCCGACCGGCTCGACCTCCTGGTGGGCAACCTGCTCGACATGTCCCGCCTCCAGACCGGCACCGTCACCCCGATCCTCCGCGAGACCGACCTCGACGAGGTCGTGCCGATGGCACTCGGCGGGGTCCCCGAGGACAGCGTCGAGCTGGAGATCCCCGAGACACTTCCCATGGTCCACGTCGATCGGGGGCTGCTGGAGCGGGCCGTCGCCAACATCGTCGAGAACGCCGTCAAGTACAGCCCGCCCGGCGAGAAGGTCCTGGTGTCCGCGAGCGCCCTCGCCGAACGGGTGGAGGTACGGGTCGTGGACCGTGGCCCCGGTGTCCCGGACGACGCCAAGAACCGCATCTTCGAACCCTTCCAGCGCTACGGCGACTCGCCCCGCGGCGCCGGAGTCGGACTCGGCCTCGCGGTCGCCCGCGGCTTCACCGAGGCCGTCGGCGGCACCCTGCACGCCGAGGACACCCCCGGCGGCGGCCTCACCATGGTGCTCGCCCTGCGCACGGCACCCGAGCGGCGACCCCGGCAGCCGGACCTGCCGGCGGCGGCCATGTCCTGAACCGCTCCGAGGCCCGACGAACCGGACAGGACGATGACCCTGGGCATCATCGGGCTGGGCGAGGTCGGCATGACCGGCGTGGCGGCCGCGATCGCGAACGCCGTCCATCACGCGACCGGCAGGCGGATCCGGGACCTGCCGATCACGCTGGACAGGCTGCTCTGGGACGACGGCCCGATCTGCGCACACGACAAGAAGGGAACTCCCATGCCGGACAACGCGGACGACTGAACCGGTGGCTCGAGGAAGGGCGGGACTTCGCCGTGGCCACCGTCGTGGCCGTCAGCGGCAGCGCACCGCGAGGGCCGGGCGCCGCGCTTGCGGTGCGACGCGGGCCTGACCCGGGGCTGGGTCATGATGGCCGTCGGCCTCGCGGCAGCCGCACTGTTCGGCTTCGGTACGACGAGCTGGTACGACCGCAAGGGACTGCACCGTACCCCTGCGGAGGCGAAGCGCGAGGAGCCTGCTGTCCCGGCGTAGCGGACCGGAGTTCCCTCGGTGCGCGTCGCTCGGAGCTCCCCAGGGCTCGGCGGCGCTGTTCACGCAGCTGTCGCCGAGCTCGTGGCATGCGTCCGCCTGTCGGCCCCCTCGTGGTGATCCTCCTCGAAGGCCTGCCGTCCGGGCAGCTACTTCTCGCTCGTCACTGTGCCGTGGCTCTCGTGTCCGAAGGCGCGCAGGAGGAAGGGCAGTATGCGGTCGGCGGTCTCCGCCGCGGTGGCGGCGTCGACCTGGCTCGGAGGCAGGGGAGTGAGGAAGAACCTGCTCATCATGGGGCCGATCACCATGTCGCCGAGCAGGTCGGCGTGCTCCACCGGCGGGATCTCGCCCCGGTCCACCGCGCGTTGCGCCATCTCCTCCACACGTTGGCGCACGGGCACCATGAAGGCGTTCGCGAGGGCCTCGGCCAGGGAGGGGCTGTACGCGGCCTCGCCGATCAGAGTACGCAGCACCCCTCCTTCGTTGCCGGTCAGAGACGCTGCTTTGTCCCGGAGCAGGGCACGCAGGTCACCTTCGAGTGTGCCGGTGTCCGTCTGCGCCGTCAGTCCCTTGGCGTACGCGGCTGCGGCGTCGACGACCATGACCTCCTTGGACGGCCAGCGCCGATAGAGAGTCGCGGTGGACACTCCGGCGCGGGCCGCGACGGCGGCGGTGGTGAGCGCGCCGTAACCGCTCTCGGTCAGGACGGCCAGAGTCGCGTCCAGCAGCGCACGGTCACGAGAGGCATCGCGGGGGCGCCCCCGGCGTGGCTGCGGCCCGGTCATCAGGCGGCTCCCGAAGAGATCCGGCGGGGCTCGTGGGCGGCGGAGCGGACTGGATGGTCAGGCTGCCGTACGGAACGTCGAGCAGGGGTGCGGTAGGTCACGCGACAAGTGTACAAGCAAACGAAACGAAATGCTTTCGTTTCGTATATGCTTAGCCGGTGGTCGCTCTCTGGTGGTACCTCTCTGGTGCTGCACCCCCACCGCTTCCGCCCTTGCCGTGAGGAAACCGAGCAGTTTACAGTGGCCTGCGTGAGGATTGTTGAACGATCTGTGCCCCGCTCCGTCCAAGAGGCGGTTCATGCCTGCGCAGTCCGGGCGACGCAGGGCTCGGCGGCCCTGGCCCGGGCGTCGGACGTAGGCATCGACACCGCGCTACGGGCCATGGCGCGGCGGCTGCACACGGCACGCGACGTGCTGACAGCGGCGAATCAGGAGGACCTGCGATCGGCCGCCACGAGCGGAATGTCGGCGGCACTGCAGGATCGCCTGCGGCTGACCGGCCCACGGCTGGAGGACATGGCCGCGGCGCTGCGTACGCTGGCGGACGTGCCGCACGAGCCGCGGGACACCGTCCTGGAAGAGCGTCCCGACGGCCTGGTCCTGCTGGAGCGCCGCCGCCCGGTGGGGGTCATCGGCGCGAACTTCGAGGCGCGTCCGAACGTGACACTCGACGTCGCCTCCCAGTTCCTCAAGTCCCGCAACGGCGGGGTGCTGCGCACCGGTTCGGCGGCCCTGCGCTCCTCCCAGGCCTTGATCACTCATGTGATCACGCCCTCTCTCACCGACGCGGGACTGAACCCGGACGCCATCCAGCTGGTGCCGAGCGAGGACCGAGCGGCGGCATACGCGCTGGTGTCGCTGCCCGAGACCGTCCCTCTTGTCATCCTGCGCGGCAGCGGCGACAGCACCCGGGAACTCGGCCGGGAGGCCGCCCGGCACGGTGTGCGCACGCTGGCCCACGCGGACGGCGGCGGAGTGCTCTATGTGGCCCGGGACGCCGACGAGAAGCTCGTGCACGAGTTGGTCACCAGCAGCCTGGACCGGCTGGGCGTCTGCAACCGGCTCAATCTGCTGCTCATCGACCGGGCTGTCCACGACAGGCTACTGCCGGGCATTCTGAAGACCCTCGAAGACCTGGGCATTGCGGCATCGCTGCCGCCGCACGCCCACGCGCGCGGTTATGAGTGGTCCCTGGACTCCGAGCGTGCGGCAACGGTGACGATCGACGAGGCGGACGGACCTGTTCAAGCCGCACGGATCGCCAATGAGGAGACCTCCGGACTGGCCGCCGCCATCGCCACCCACGACCCGGACACCGCAGCCCGGTTCATGGACACCTACGGTGGATCAGGCGTCTTCTGGAACTCCACCACACGCCTCCTCGACGGCTTCAAGCTCCTGCGCCTGCCGGAAACCGGCATCAACATCGACCGCGTCCCCGGCCCCCGCGGCCCCGTCACCTACCGCGACCTGTATCTGCGCCAGTACGTCGTGCGACCCGCGGCGTCCCTGCACAGGTGAGCCGACGCCGCGTCCCGTCGCGCCTGATTCGTCGACGTGTCGCACCGGACGCCCCCTCTCCTGGTTGAGCAGTGCCCGAGAGCGTGGTCGACCGGCAAGATGGCGCATGAACGTGGCTGCCATGTTCCGGAAGCGCTCCGCGAGGGAGAGAGACCGCGACCGGGTCGAGGTGCGAGCGGAACCACGACAGGGTGGCGCCGCTGGACTCCTCGGCCCTCGGCGTCCGGTTGCGGCAGGCCTGCCTCTGCCGCCCGGTGTGCGACCGGTTCTCCGGTCACACACCGGGCCGTCATCCCACCCGCGGCGGATCCACCCGCACGGACGCCCCGCCACCCCGCCAGGAGCCGAAGCCGACCAGTGGCCGGCTCATCTGCCCTGGTAGGTCGCCTTGCCCGGGCCGTCACGGAGGAACGAGGCGATCGCGTCGTGCAGGTCGTCGGTGGCGAAGAGGGCACCGGACACCGCCGGCACGGCGTCGTCCGCTGCCCGCACACCGTCGCGGACAGCCGTCGCGACCAGCCGCTTGGTCGCCGCGTGGGCGCAGGTGGGGCCCGCGGCGACGCGGCGCGCGTACTCCCGCGCTGCCTCGGTGAAACCCTCGTCGGGGAGAACGCGGTTCACCACGTTCCAGCGTTCGAGGGTCGCCGCCGAACAGCGCTCCCCGGTGTAGATCAGCTCACGGGCTCTGGCCGGCCCGGCACGTTCGGCCAGGCGCTGCGGCCCTCCCATCGAGGGCGTCAGCCCTACGACGATCTCCACCAGCCCGAATGACGCGGACTGGGCGGCGAGCAGGATGTCGCACCCCAGAGCGATCTCGAACGCCGCGGTGAGGGTCAGTCCGTGCGCGGCGAAGACCGTCGGCACCGGCAGCTCCTCCAGCGCCTGGACGATCCGCAGGAGTCGCTTCCACAGGGTCCCGGCGCGCTGCACCGCACCGGGGCTTTCCGCGATGGCGGCGAACGTCGCCACGTCGACGCCGCCGGAGACGACTGTGCCCCGTGCCTCGATGAGCACCGCTCTGGCACGACCGGGGCGCGCCGGATCGGTGACGGCGGCAAGCTCGTCGACGACGCGCTCCCACGCGGCGAACAGCGCCTCGTCGAAGAGGTTCAGCGGCGGCTTTTCGAGTATCACCACCGCGAGGGCACCGTCGCTGTCGTACTCGATGCGGACCGGTGATGTCATCGGTGTCGTCCCTTCGGAACCAGGTGTCATCGGTATCGTGCGCCGTCGTCTCCGGGCGCGAGCGGAGGTCGAACTGCGGCTCGGTGCACGGTGGTCCACAGCGGTGGAAGAGAGCGGGGATCCCGCCTGCGGCTCGGACGGACACACGGTGCCGTGGAAGCGGCCCTCGACGATGGGGCGGACGTAGGCGGTGACCTGTTCGTCGGCGCCGTGGGTGAGCTGCGGGTCGGCGCCTGCCGCCGTCAGCATGGCGTACGCCCGCGTGCTGATGTCGGCGGCCTGGAACCAGAGGAAGCAGGCGGTCTGGACGACCCGCGGTCTTGATGCCGGGCGGTACCGCGGCCCGGCCGTCGACGATCTTCGGTTGCTGCTCGTCGTTCCGCCTGCTGTGCGGGAGGACCAGAACGTCCGTGTGGCCGATGTCCCCGGCTTGCGGCGGTTTGCTTCGTCGGCATCTTCGAACGTCGCTCCCTCATCGAGCACCGCCGGTCCTGAAGCGGCAGTGGTCCGAATGGCGGACCACTGGACCACAATCGGCCCAAGGGGAAGCTAGGCCCCCATCAGGCAGGTGGTCAAGTGCGCGAAGCAGTGCAGGTGACGACCGTCCGAGGCCCGATGCTCGGCGCGGCGCGGCACCCGAGCTGCGTCGCCACCGGGGCTTGGCCAGGGTCGTCAGCGGCGCGCCGTCGACGGTCGGGAGAGCCATGGAACGGTGGCGACCGCCGGCTTCCTGTGGAAGCGGCGGCCGGTCGGCGGGCGGACGACGGAGACGCCGAACGACGTGCGACGAGGCGCCCAGCACGCCTCGCCACCGGCGGTTTGCGTCGCTCGGGGCCGACGGGCCGTCCACCACCAGTCCGGCCGGTGCGTCCGCCCCCGGCGGGACGTTCCCGCTCGCGCCATGTGCTCGGGGCGGCTCAGGCGCCGGACGAGGGGTTCCTGTACGAGTCCTGACACGGGCCCGCTGTTCGTCGTCGCCGATCATGTGCTCGGAACGCGTCGTCGGCGCCCGCGGTGGCCAGTGTCCTGCCACGCTGCCCGCGACGAGGGACCTCGGTGCCGAAGCCGGCGAAACGGTGCGCCTGATGGTCCCCACCGGCCGGGAAGCGGTCCGGCGGGACGTACGGCCACTGCCTTGGCCGATCCACCGGCGGCATCCCCGGACGGATCCCTGACGGCTCCGTCATCGAGACCTGTCCGACTGGGCTTCCTCGACTCCCGCCGAGGGATGCCAGCCGAGTCTGCGGGACACGGCCAGTCCGGAGGCGACGACCGCCGGCCGTAACGTCCGCAGATCGACCGAACCGGCGCTCACGACGACCGACAGGGCCGCGACGACCTTGCCCTCGTCGTCGAGGACGCGGGTGGCCACCGAGTCGGCGCCCGGCGTCGTCTCCTGGAGGACGACGGCCACGCCGGTCTCGCGGCACTCGTCCAACTGTTCCAGCAGTCGCGCGGGATCGGTGACGGTGTGTTCGGTGTACGCGGTCAGCCCCTGTGCGACGACCTGTTCCATCAGCTCGGGGCCGGCGTGGGCGAGCAGCACCTTGCCCACGCCGGAGCAGTGCAGGGGCAGCCTCCCGCCGAGCCTCGACATGTCGTCCACCGCGTTGCCCGCCGGCAGCCGCTCGACGAGCACGGCCTCGGTGCCCTCCAGTACCGCGAGCTGGACGTGCTGGCGCAACGCGGTGTGCAGGTCGTCCATGAAGGGGAGTGCGGCGGTGCGCAGCGGGACGCTCGGCGGTGCCAGAGTGCCCAGCTGCCACAGCCGGATGCCCACGTTGAACGCGCCGTCCGGTGCCCGCTTCAGCGCCCCGGCCCCGACGAGTTCCAGCGCGAGTCGGCGCACCGTGGCATGGGGCAGCCCGGTCTCCCGGGTCAGGTCGGCGAGGGTGAGCCGGGAGTGTCCGGGCCGGAACGCGAAGAGAACGTCGAGCAGCCGCGAACTCACGCTGCGGCCGGGCTGACTGGTACGCGGCATCAGTCTTCAACTCCGGGGCCACCGATAGGCGACGTCCATTGAATGAACGTAGCACTTTCGCGGCTGTCGGGGCGTCGGCGAGGATCCAGGTCGCCAGGACGCTCGCCCTTGAGACAGAGGAGTGAATCCATGCCCACCCATGTGCCCGGCCTGCGGATCGCCGTCGTCGGGGGCGGCATCGGCGGTCTTGCCGCCGCGGCCTTCCTGCACCGCGCGGGACTGACCGCCACCGTCTACGAGCAGGCGCCCGCGCTCGGCGAGGTCGGCGCCGGACTCGTCGCGGCGCCCAACGCCGTGCGGTTGCTGCGCCGTCTCGGCGTCATGGAACGGTTCCTGCGCGGGGCCCTGCCGCTGGACTGGGGTTGGGAATTCCGCCGCTGGGCGGACGGCGGCGTGCTGTCGGTGGAGAAGCTGAGCGGCGTGTGCGAGCGGCTCTACGGCGAGCGCACCTACGTCGTCCACCGGGCCGACCTGCTCGACACCGTCAAGTCGGCCGTACCCGGCGACTGGATCCGCCTGGGCGCCCGGTGCACCTCGGTCGACGAGAGCCCGCACGGCGTGCGACTGCGTTTCGCCGACGGCAGCCGCGCAGAGGCGGACGTCGTCATCGGCGCGGACGGCGTGCACTCCGTCGTGCGGAGCATGGTTGCCGAGCCCACACCGCCGGAGTACTCCGGCATCTGCGCCTTCCGCGCCATCGTGCCCGCCGCCGCCGCACCCGACTTCGCCCGGCGCCCCGCCCAGACCCTCTGGCTCGGGCCGGGACGGCACTTCGTGCACTACCCGATGAAGGGTGGACGGGCCGTCAATGTCGTCGCCTTCGCCCCCGCCGGGGACTACACCGAGGAGTCGTGGAGCGCGACGGCCACGAGGGAGGAGTTCCACGCCGAGTTCGCCGGCTGGGACCCGCGGGTGACGGACCTCATCGCCGCCGGCGGCGTCCCCGGCCGCTGGGCGCTGCTGGACCGGGCGCCGCTGCGGCGCTGGAGCCGGGGCCGGGCCACCCTGCTCGGGGATGCCGCGCATCCCATGTTCCCCTTCTTCGCCCAGGGCGCGGCCCAGTCCATCGAGGACGCCGCGGTACTGGCGCGCTGCCTGGCCGAGTTGGTCGACGATCCCGAGCAGGCGCTGAAGCAGTACGAGGCGGTACGCATCGAACGCACCACACGCCTCCAGCAGATCAGTCATGGCCGCCGCGACGTCAACCACCTGCCCGACGGCCCCGAACAACAGGCCCGCGACACGGCGCTCGCCGGGTCCGACCCCCTGGTGGGCAACGGCTGGATCTACGGCTACGACGCCGAGGAGGTGCCCGTTTCGTGAACTCCTGCTCCGACGACCGAAGGAACCACATCGTGGCCGTCTCCGCGGATCGACGCCGTCGGACCGAGGACGAACCGGTCCGGACGGTGCTCGCGTCCTCCGAGAGCACTCCGGACCCCCGGCTCGGCAGCTGACGCACGCCCTGGTGGGGAACGAACCTGCACGCTTCCTCCGCGAGGTCCGCGTGCGGACCGTCAACGTCAACCGCGAGGCGACCGTGCGAGATCGACACCCCGATCATCCCTCATGCCCCCAGCGGACAGGCGCCTGTCGCCGGCGGCCCGGCAGCCCGGTTCCGGAGGCGGCCCCGGGAACACCGGCGTCCTCAGCCGAGCGGACCCGAGAGGAGCTTTCGGCGGTGCTCCCCGCCCACGATCGTGTTGCGCAGGACCCCGAGGCGCTCGACCTCGACCTCCACCACGTCGCCGGGCCGCAGCAGCCAGGGCGGTGTGCGGGCGTAGCCGACACCGGACGGGGTGCCGGTGGCGAGCAGGTCACCGGGGCGCAGCGTGAGGGTGCGCGAGATGTGGGCCAGCGTCTCGCCCACGTGGTGGATCATCTGGCTGGTGGAGGCGTCCTGGACGGTCGTGCCGTTGACGCGGGTCCGCACCCGCAGTCCGTCCCGCAGGTCACCCACCTCGCCGGCAGGCACCATGGGACCGAGCGGGCCGGAGCGGTCGGCGTTCTTGCCGAGGGTCCACTGCGAGGTCAGTTTCTGGGCCCGCCGCGCGGTGACGTCGTTGAACGTCGAGTAGCCGACCACGGCGTCGAGCGCCTCCGCGGGGTCGGCGTCCACCAGCGTCCGGCCCACCCAGGCCACGATCTCGCCCTCCCAGTCGAGACCGTCCTCGGTGGAGGGCACGGGGATCTCGGCCCCGCCGACCGTCAGCGAACGCGTCCACCGCGCGAAGAGCGTGGGGTACTCGGGCAGTTCCTGGTCCCGGTAGGACCCTTCGGCGGCGTGTTCGAGGTAGTTCAGACCGACGCACAGCATCTGTGCCTCCGGCAGTACCGGCGGCACCAGGTGCGCCTCACCCGCCGGCACCACCTCGCCGGTCGGCGGGCGGGCCAGCCATGTTTCGGGGTCGGCCCAGAACTCCCGCACGCCGGCCACAACGGTGAGCCTCCCGCCGCCCGGGGACAGGTTCGCCACCCGTACCTCGTCGCCGTACGCCACTCCCACGATCTGCATGCGCACTCCTCCGTTCGGGGAAGACTGTACCGCCATAACCTTCTAAAGGTTACAACCTTTATGATTGAATGCCGTCATGGTTACCGAGAACCGCGCCCTGCTGGCCGGCCTGAGCGCTCCCGGCGGCACACGAGCCGAGCAACTCGCCGGCGCCCTCGAAGACCGCGTCCGCGGACTGCGTCCCGGCTCCGCGATCGGCACCATCGAGGAGATCCGGCAGGAGTCAGGTCTGGCGCGCGCCACGGTCAGCGAGGCCATCCGGCTCCTGCGCGACCGAGGGGTGCTCGAGATCCGCCCCGGTCGCGGCGGCGGACTGTTCGTCGCGGACCAGAGCCCGGTGGTGCGGCTGCGTCACACCCTGCTCGGCGTCGTGGGAGAACCGGGCACGGTCGCGGACGCCATCGAGCTCCGCAACCATCTGGAGGAGCTCGTCGCCGTCGGCGCCGCCCGGTGCGCGGGCGCAGGCGACATCCCCGCGCTGCGGGCCTGCCTGGACGACATGGCGGCCGCGCCGGACTGGGACGCTTTCGTACGCGCCAACTGGGCACTGCACGAGCGCATCGCGCAGCTGTGCCCGAACGCGATGGCCCGCGCGGTCTATCTCGGCACGCTCGGCCACCTCACGGCATCCACCGCGCGCGCCGCCGACCGGGACGCCGATGCCTACCGGGCGAGGCGGCTGCGGATCCACGCCGACCTGGTGGAGGCGATCGCCGCCGGGGACGAGGACGCCGTTCGCGCCGCCGTCGCGCGCCACAACCACACCGACTGAACGCACGGAGTCACGGGAGCCGTCATGCCATCAGCCGAGTACCGCCAGTACCTCTACCCCTCCAACTCGCCGCGCCTGGCCTCGATCAGGGGCCTGGACGCCTACGCGTACCGGGAGACGGCCAAGGCGGCCCCGTTCACCGGCGAGCTGATCCGCGGCTGGAAACCCCTGCAGCACGCCGAGTTCAGGGGAGTGACCGAGGACGGCACGCTGCGGCCCGGGGTGCACGCCTGGGAGCCGGCCCACCCCGGTGAGGAGGCTCCCGTCGCCGACATGGTCGCCGCGGCGCGGGACCTGCTGGCGGCGCTGGACGAGGACACCCGCGCCAAGCTGCTCCACCCGGTGGACGCGGTCGAGTGGCAGACCTGGGCCAACCCCGAGTTCCTGCAGTTCGACACCGGCCTCCGTCTGGAGTTCCAGCCGCCGGAGGTCCGGCAGAAGGCCCTCGCACTGGTGGAGGCGTCGCTGAGCTCCGACGGCTTCCGCCTGGTGCACGACATGATGCTGATCAACGGCTTCCTCGGTGAGGTCGTCGGTCTGCAGAGCATCCTCAACGAGTTCAGCTACAACTTCGCGCTCTACGGGAATCCCGACCCCACCGCCCCGTGGGGCTGGCAGCTGTACGGCCACCACTGCGCCGTGAACTGCCTGGTCGTCGAGGGCCGCATGGTCGTCAGTCCCGCGTTCCTCGGCGCCGAACCCAACGAGATCGACGACGGCCCCCGCGCCGGCACGGTGGCCCTGACCGACCGGATCCGGCTCGGCACGGACCTGATGGCCGCGCTCCCGCAGGACCAGCGCGCCACCGCGACCGTGTACGAGCACATGGTCGACCCCGCCATGCCGCCCGGCCGCATCCACCCCGGCGACGAACGGCATCTCGCCGGGGCCTTCCAGGACAACCGGGTGATTCCGGTCGAGGGCCTGAGGGCCGCGGACATGCCCGAGCGGGCCCGGGAGATCCTCCTGGGGATCGCCGAGTCGTTCGTGTCCCTGCTGCCGGACGGCCCGCGCGCGGCCCGGATGCGCGAGATCCGCGACCACCTCGACGAGACCTGGTTCAGCTGGATCGGCGGCCACGAGGCCGGCGACGTCTTCTACTACCGGCTCCAGTCGCCGGTGCTCATCGCCGAACTCGACCACCACTGCGGCGTCTTCCTCGACTACGACACCCCGAAGCCGTTCCACATCCACACCGTGCTGCGCACCCCGCACGGCAACGACTACGGCCGCGCCTACGTGCGCGCCTGGCAGGCACGGAACGCCTGAGCGGAGAAGGACCAGGAAGTCACGGAGAAGAGGGTGCCCCGGATCTGCGCAGGACGCTGGAGGTCTCTGCCGGCCCGGTCGTGGTCGCTCATGTCGGTCCAGATGCGCCGGTGGCGGCGTCGCACACGGACCGGAGCATCGTCAACATCTCCCGGCCTGCGTCGGTCACTCGTTCTCCTCGGCGTCCAGCCGGAGGGGTTCGTCGGTGCTCACGGCTCCTTCATCGAGCGAGCAGAACCGCTGGACATCACGCGGTGGCTCATCGAGGGTCTCGCGGTCTGGTCCTGTCCTGTGACCGACCCGTCCCCCAGAGCGGCCCGACGCCGACCGGGCCGCCTCACCGGTGCCCCCAACCACGCCCAGGAGAAACCCGTGACCGACCGCCACCAGCCCGACAACCCCACCCTCACCGACATGCTCGGCCGAGCCCGCGAACTGGGCCATCTCGTCCTCTACGTCTCCGACCTGGACCGCTCCCTGGTCTTCTACCGCGACATACTCGGCTGGCCCATCGTCACCCCCGCCCGACCGCACTTCCGCGCCGCCGTCTTCCGCGCCGGCAACACCCACCACGACTTCCTGCTCATCGAGGTCGGCAAGAACGCCCAGCCCATTCCCAAGGGCCCCCACGTCGGCATGTACCACTTCGGCGTGAAGGTCGGCGACAGCGACGACGACCTGCGCGCCCTCCTGGGCCGCATCCAGGCCCACCCCGACATCGTCACCCTCGCAGGCGCCGTCGACAGCGGCTTCATCCGTTCCCTCTACGTCCATGACCCCGACGGCTTCGAAGTCGAGCTCTACACCGACGTCCCCGGCTGGGACTGGAACGACCCCCGCCTCTTCGAGGTGTCCCGCCGCCCCCTGCGCCTCTGACCACGGTCCCGGCTCAACCGGTCCTGCTTCGCCTCGGCATCGGATCGGAGTTGTCGGCGTACACATGAACGTGGCTCCGGCAGGCCGGGCTCGGCGTCGGGCTCAGGGGCGCCCGCGTCGGGCGACGTCGCCCAGCCAGGCGAGGCTCGGCTTCGGGTGGCGTTCGAAGGTCTCCCGGTCGACGGCGATCAGGCCGAGAGTCGGCTTCCAGTCGCCCCAGCGGTAGTTGTCGAGGGCGCTCCGGTGCAGGTAGCCCCGGACGTCGATGCCGTCGTCGATCGCGGCGAACAGACCGTTCAGAGCCCCTTGCGTGTAGGCGATCCGTCGGCTGTCGTCGGTGGTGGAGATGCCGTTCTCGGTCACGAGGACCGGGATCCCGCCCGTGACGTCCCAGGTGTGACGGACGGACATGCCGAGAGCGTCGGGCCGGTACGCCTTGCCCATCATGGTGTTGTCGGGGTGCGGCGGATGCGGCTCGATGCCCTCGGGTCCGACCCACTCGCTGGTGTACGACCGGACACCGACGAAGTCGTCACCCCGCGAGCCTTCGAGGTACAGGTCCTCCCAGACGTACTCGATCTCGCGGAGCCTGTCCTCGGCTCCGGGCCTCGCGGCGAGGGCGCGGCTGGCGACGGTCCAGCCCACGGCCGCGTCGGTGTTCGCGCGGACCACCTCCCGGACCGCGTGATGGGCCTTCACCAGGGCGGCACCGATCTCCGGGTCGGGGGCGGGCAGCCTCACAGGCGCGTTGTCGGCGCCGGCCAGGCCCTGCGACGCGCCACTGCGGCGGGCCGGCCCCCCTCCTCGGCGAACCACCGCGGGTTGGAGAAGTGGTGGAGTGTGATGACGGGCGTCAGACCGAGCGAGAAGGCGGTGTCGATCATCCGCCGGTAGTGGGCGAGTTCGGCACGGGCGAAGTGTCCCGGCACCGGTTCGACGCGCGCCCACTCGACACCGAACCGGTAGGCGTTGAGTCCGGCGTCCGCGAGCAGCCGCATGTCCTCCTCGAAACGGTGGTAGCTGTCGATCGCGTCGCCGCTGCGCTCCAGCCCGGGCCGCTGCCCCTCCAGGGCCCACCAGTCGCTGTTGACGTTGTTGCCCTCGGTCTGGTGCGGGGAGCTGGAGGCTCCCCACAGGAACGGCGTCGTGAGAGGAGACAGGCGGTCAGATGGGGTAGTCGTCCGCGGCGCGTTCGGTCCATGCCGCGGGCACGGGTTCGCCGGAGGTGACACCTGCTTCGCCGAAGGCGTCGACGGCCACCCAGTACTCCGCGCCCGCGTTGAGGGAACGCAGATCGAGGGCCGTGCGCTCGTACACCAGCCAGCTGTGGTACAGCTTCTCCGGGTGACGGCCGTAGCGGACGTTGTACCCGACGGCTCCGGCGGCGGCGTCCCACTCGATCCGGGCGGTGCGGTCGTCCACGCGGGTGGCCCGCGCACGGACCGGAGGCGGGGCGTCGCCGTCGCCGGTCCCGAAAACGCGCACCCCGCTGACGGCGAAGACGCCGTCGAACGGCAGCCGGCCGCTGGTCACGCGGACGAAGCGGGTCCGCCGCGGCGCGTCCAGGACGATGTAGGCGTGGGGAGCGTCGACGCCCGTCCCGCGGGAATCGCGTACGACGGTCCAGTCCTGCCCGTCCCGCGAGATCTCGACCACGAACTCCGCCGGCTGGTGGCTCGGGAAGATGCCCCGCCAGGAATGGCCCTTGTCCACTCCCTCGGAGGTGTGCGGCGCGCCGTCGGCCAGCTCGTGGTCCGCCAGATTGATCTGCAGGGCGTGCACGGTCTTGCCCGCACCGAGGTCGACGGTGAGGGACTCGCCCGGTTCGCCGCTCGCGGCCGCCCACCAGGTGCGGACGTCCTCGTCGACGGCGGACGCCGGGTCGTGGCCGGGCGCCGAGGACGAGGCGACGGCAGCCACCTTGTAGGAGAGCAGCATCCAGGCGGGTGGCGTCCACGGATCGAACGGGCCGTCCGGGACCGTCGTCGGGTAGTCGGCGAAGTTCTGGTTGCAGAACAGCACACCGTCGTCGTCGAAACCGGCCGGGAAGATCCCGACGCGGCGCTCGAACACGTCGTTCACCGAGATGCGCATGGTCGCCGCGTGCCACCAGTTTCCGTGCCGGTCCTGGAACGTGCTGCCGTGTCCGGCGCCGGTGATGAATCCGCCCGGCTTCGACGAGAAGGGACTGTCGGGGGAGTAGGTGAAGGGCCCCAGGGGGGATGACGCCGTGTAGTACCCGTCGGCATAGGTGTTGAACTGCGTGCCGGGCGCCGAGTACTGCAGGTAGTACGTACCGTCGCGCTCGGTCATCCACGCGCCCTCGATGTAGGGGGTGGTGCCGGTGACCTGGGCGAGGAGCCTCTCCCGCTCGTTCTGCGGCGGTGCGACGACGTAGTCCTCGCCGAGTTGCTCCCAGCCGTGGGCGAGGACATCGGAGCTGATCAGAGGCGAAGGCTCGCCGATCGGACTGAAGCTGTCCGAGAGCCGGACCCCGTAGAGGGGTGTCTTGTTGTCACACCCCCAGTAGAGGTATACGGACTGGTCGGTGTCCTGGAAGAGGTTCGGGTCCCAGAAGGGGAAGGTGCCCGGCGTGACCTCGACGAAGTCGTCGGACAGAGGGTCGACGCTCCGGAAGAAGGGGCAGTTGTCCTCCTTGCGGGACGCGCTGATGTGGAGCGCCCCGTTCACCTCGCGGACGTCCGGCGCGTAGTCGAGGGCCGGCAGCTTGGACGTCGCGCGGTACTCCCACCGCAGAAGGTCCGTCGAGTGCCAGAACCCCGCGGACATCGAGACGAACATGTAGTAGCGGTCCCGGTACAGCACGATCGAGGGATCCGCTGCCTCCCGGTGGACGCTCCGCCGCGGCTCGCCGAGCTTGATGCCGCCGACCGTGCCGGAGAACCGGATGTCCTGATAGCGGTAGGAAATATCGAGCGGATTGCAGAAGGTGCGTTCTGACGACGTCACTTGAGGGTTTCCAATCAGCGGGTTCTGAGGTCTTCGGCTCCCGACCGACGACGGCTTGCGGCATCGGGGATCGGCTCGATCCGCGCCCACTCGGTACCGAAGCGATGGGCGTTGAGCCCGGCGTCCGCGAGCAACCGCATGTCCCTCGCGGTACCGGTGGTAGCTGTCACAGGCGTCGCCGCTGTGCTCCATGCCCGGGATGCGCCCCGGAGGCGACCGGGAGCGAGTGCGGTCATCGTCGACTGCCTTCCTGAGCGCCGATGTGAGGAGCCCGGCGGGACGTGGATTCAAGTGACGGCTGTGCTCGGACGTCAATATTTACCATGTGGTTGGTTTTCGCTGGAACGTAGACCGGGAGCGTGGGGCGGGGAAGGTCGCAGGGCGATTTCGTAACCTGAGCGTTACAGGAGGAAGGGGGGTGCAGTCCCGCTGCCCAAGGGCGGCCGACCGCGCTCCAGCGGGCGGTCTCGCGCGGGGACGCCGGGCGCTTGCGGGGCCGGCCCAGCGGCGGCTCGCGTCGCAGGGGCGCGATGGCCGTCTTCATGCGCTGGTGGTGCCCGCGGTGGCCCTTGTTGCGGAGAAAGAGCCGTGTCACCGTGGTGACCGCTCCCTCGGTCGGATCGCCATGGACTGCGACGTGACCGAGACCGCGGTGCGCCCGACCCCGGCGGGGTGCCTCCTCGGATGCACCGGCAAGACCCGCGCCACCCGCACGCTCTGCTCACCCGCCCATGCCACCCCCTCGGGTGGGCGCAGCCGCGGCCGTATCAGCTGATCGGCATACGTCGGCCGCCGAACCCGAGGTCCCCCCGCTCACCGAGATCCGGGCCGCCGGCCCTGGCCAGGGTCTCGGAGGGCGCGGTACCGAAGCGCCGGCGATAGGCGGCGGAGAACCGGCTCAGGTGGGTGAAGCCCCACCGCCCGGCCGCTTCGGTGACCCCCGTGGCGCCGGTCAGGAGTTCGGCGTGGACACGGTCCAGACGGACGTTGCGCAGATACGTCATCGGGGTCACGCCGAGGTACTCCCGGAAGCCTTCCTGGAGGCGTCGGGCGCTGACGCCCGCCGCCTGGGCCAGGGCTCCGACGGTGAAGGGGGTCTCGGGGCGGGCGTCGATCAGGTCGACGGCCTTGCGTACCGTCCGCGGGTAGGCGGGAGGCCGCGGACGAAGCAGCGCCTCCGTGTAGTTGTGCGGCTGGGCCAGCAGCAGGCCGCTCACCAGGAGGCGCTCGAAGTGCTGCTGGATCGCGTGCCGGCCGATGAGCCCTCCGGCGCTGTCGGACTCGGCCAGCAACAGGTCCAGAGTGTTGCGCCAACTGCGACCGGGCGCGGACGTCAGATCGAAGTCGAACGCGAATTCCAGCGGAGCCTGCAGCGGGCGGCCCAGGAGAGCCTCGAGTTCGGCCTCGACAAGGCTCCGGTCGATCTTGATTCCCAGATGTTGCTCGCCGTGGTCGCAGCTCAGCAGCCGGTGCTGCTGTGTCGGCGCGAAGACCATGGCGTCGCCGGCGGTGGCCACCATCTCCTGACGTCCGGTGGCCGCTTCGATGGCGCCTCGGAGTACGACGTTGACGTGGTAGTGCGCCGGCGTCCGCCCGGGATCGACGCGCGTGCGCTGGCCGAAGGTCATCAGGCCGATGGTGAGGTGCTCGGTGCGCGTACCACGAAGTTCCCCGCCGGGGCCCTCGATGCCCGACAGCGGGGTGACGTCCGCCGGATAGAACAGGTCGTTGAGGCGTTCGCGGAAGTCCTCGAAGCCTGAATCGCGGCACAACACGTGGCTCGCCAGCATGGAGCGGACCATAGTCCATTCTTGCACGGGTGGTGGACGCGAGATCTCCGCGGGACCTCCCCCGGCCGCACCCGCCCACCCGGACAGGCCGTTCGGAACGCGTCGCGCGATTCGGCTGCCGGCCGCGCTCAGCGGATATCGCCCCCGGCTGCGGCTCCCTAGCGTTTCCTCAGCTTGTTCGCCGGGCGCCGCCCGGCGCGAGGAGGAGCGATCGCCGTCCGGCCCGGCCGAAGAACGCCCGTCACCCCACTGGAGGTATGTCATGCCCGGCACCGACGAAGCAGCGAAGGCCATTACCGCGGCGGCCGTCGGCAGCTTCCACGACACCCCCGACCCCCGGTTGCGTGAACTGCTCCAAGGGCTCGTCCGCCATCTGCACGGCTACGTCCGTGAGCTGCGCCCCACGATCCAGGAGTGGGAGTACGCCGTGGAGTACCTCACCGCCGTCGGGCAGAAATGCGATCCCACCCGGCAGGAGTTCATCCTCCTCTCCGACGTGCTGGGTGTCTCCATGCTGGTCGAGACCGTCAACGAGCAGGGCGGCGGCACCGAGAGCACGGTCCTGGGACCGTTCCACGTCGTGGAGTCCCCGAAGCGCGAGAGCGGGGACACCATCGATCTCATGGGCACCGGAGAGCCCTGCGTCGTGTCGCTCCGCGTCACGTCGGCGGACGGCAGCCCGCTGGCCGGAGCGAGCGTCGACGTCTGGCAGTGCACCGAGGACGGCTTCTACGACGTGCAGCAGCCCGACGTCCAGCCGCTGGGCAACGGACGCGGTCTCTTCCGGACCGACGACGAAGGCCGCCTGTGGTTCCGCACGGTCGTGCCGAGCCACTACCCCATTCCGACCGACGGCCCGGTGGGACGCCTGCTCGACGCCACCGGACGGCACCCGTACCGGCCCGCCCACATCCACTTCATCGTCGAGGCCGCCGGCCACCGACCGCTGACGACGCACATCTTCGTCGCCGGCAGCCCCTACCAGGACTCGGACGCCGTCTTCGCCGTCAAGGAGAGCCTGGTCGTCGACTTCCCGCAGGTCGACGACGAGAAGAAGGCCCGCGAGTACCAGGTCACCGCTCCGTTCCGCATGGCCGAGTTCGACATCACCGTCGAGCCCGAGACGATCGAGCCCGAGACGATCGAGCCCGAGACCCACAAGGACGCCCGATGAACACCCCGCTCGACTTCAGCTACCAGGCGCTCCCGATGCGCGTGGTGATGGGCCCCCGCGCCCTCGACCGGCTCGCCGACGAGATCGACCACGCCGGCCTCGAGCGGGTCATGGTGCTGTGCTCGCCCGAACAGCGGGAGCTCGCCGAGACCGTCGCCGGCCTCATCGGCGCCCGAGCTGTCGACATCCACCCCCACGCCCGTATGCACGTGCCCGTCGAGTCGGCGGCCGAGGCCCAGAGGCGCGCCAAAGAGGTGAACGCGGACGGCTGTGTCGCGGTCGGCGGCGGCTCCGCGATCGGCCTCGGCAAGATCGTCGCCCTTCAGTACCGCCTGCCGGTCATCGCCGTACCGACGACGTACGCCGGGTCCGAGATGACGCCGGTGTGGGGTCTGACGGAGAACGGCGTCAAGCGCACCGGCCGGGACCCCCGCGTCCTGCCGGTCTCGGTGCTGTACGACCCCGCGCTCACCGTGACCCTGCCCCCTTCGGTCTCCGTGACCAGCGGCATGAACGCGATCGCGCACGCGGTCGAGGCCCTGTACGCCCCGGACGCCTCACCGATCATCGACCTGATGGCCGAGGAAGGCGTACGCGCGCTGGCCGCCGCGCTCCCGGACATCGTCGCCGACGGCGCCGATCTGGACGCCCGCGCCCGGGCCCAGTACGGCGCCTGGCTGTGCGGTGCCTGCCTCGGGGCCACCACCATGTCCCTGCACCACAAGCTCTGCCACGCCCTCGGCGGTACCCTCGACCTGCCGCACGCCCCCACTCACACCGTGGTGCTCCCGCACGCCCTCGCCTACAACCAGGACGCGGCGCCCAAGGCGGTGGCCGCGCTCGGCCGCGCTCTGGGCACTTCCGCCGACCCGGCCGCTTGTCTGTGGGATCTCGCCGGCCGGCTCGGTGCCCCGCGGTCCCTGCGGGAGCTCGGCATGGCCGAGCGCGACATCGACCGGATCGTCCAGGTCGCGCTGGCCAACCCCTACGCCAACCCCCGAGAGGTGACCGCGGAAGGCCTCGGCCGACTCCTGCGCGCCGCCTGGTCCGGACAGCCCCCTGCCTCCTGAGCACACGTCCGCCCAGCGACGCAGCGAGATCACGAGGGAGCCGGATCACGAGGGAGTCAGAACGACCATGAACAACGTCGCGCTGTGAGACTCGTTCGTACCGGTATTCGCGCAGTTGCGGAGCTGAATCCGGGGCCGCCCACCGGGCGGCCCCGCCCTGTGCGGGTACGGCAGGCCGGGCATGCGGCGACCTGAACACCACCGCGATCGGGGGTGGGCAGGTGGTGGATTTCCACGGCGTTCGCCTGGTGGCGCTCCTCACTGTCGATTCGTCCGACGCGCTGAGCTTCATGCATGACGAGCTCGGCGGGCTGGGCGGAAGCGGAGAGACGCCGAGCGTGCTGCGCGAGACGTTGCGGGCGTACCTGGGATGCAACTGCAGACCGCAGGACACGGCCCGCACCCTGTTCGTGGCGAAGAACACGGTCATCTACCGCGTCAAACGTGCGGAGGAGCTGCTCGGCCATGACATCCGGGCCCGGCAGCTCGAACTGGGTGTCGCATTGCGGCTCGCGGCCGTCATCGGCCCGGACGCGGGCTCCGCTTCGCCCGCCAGGTAGCCGGTCGCCTGTCGAGGCGTTGGTTCGTCGGCGCAACCGACGGCGAACGATTTGGTGAGATCGGGCAAGAGGTCAGGTCGGCACGTCGGGTTCCATGAACACATCGTTTCGTCGATGTTGACTGGAGACGCCGCAGATGTCCGAAATCACTGATCGCGATCACCTACGGAAGCACGTTGCGTTGATCGATGATGTCTCTCTGGAACCGGGGCTGTCGGCCGAGGGTTTCCGTGAGGCGTTCCGCAATCATGCGGGCGGGGTCGCGGTCGTGACCGCCGATGCCGGCCGGGGCCCGGTCGCACTGACCGCGACGTCGGTGATATCGGTGAGCGCGACGCCACCTCTCCTCGTGTTCTCGGTGTCGGCCCTCTCCTCGGCGACGCCGACGATCCTGGAGTCGTCGTCCGTGGTCGTGCACCTGCTGGGGGCCGGGCAGGTCGACCTCGCGCGTCTTTGTGCGACCAGCGGGGCGGATCGCTTCGCGGACACCGCTGCCTGGACCCGGCTGGCAACCGGCGAGCCGTACTTCGTCGCCGCCCCGGTAGGCATCCGCGGCAGCATCGTGGCCACGTTCGCAGCGGGAGCTTCGACGCTCGTCGTCGTCAATGCCACCCACGCGCACTACGCACCGACGGCCGTCGCCGCTCCGAGCGACGCCTCGCGCCCACTGATCTACCACAACCGGACTTGGCATCAGCTGAGTGAGCTGTCCGAGTTGGTGTCGGGCGCGCAGTAGCGCGATCGCCTTCCGATTCGGCGACCGGCCCCTCGGCCGGAGCCGAATCCAGGCGGACCTCTGCCCGGAAAGGGAGCACACATCATGACGATGCACGCGGTCAGCGCCACGGAAGCGGCAGCCGACGCAGCAGGCACACGTGAGAAACTGGTGCACACTGCATGTGAGTTGATCCCCCTCCTCCGGGACAACGCGGAACGCACAGAGCGTGATCGCCGTCTTACGGACGAGGTGACCGACGCGGTGCGATCCGCCGGTCTCTTCCGACGGCTCCACGGGATGGGTCGCGTTCATCGCGAACGCCACTGCCTTCGGCAGGGGACTGTTCCCCGACGACGTGCGGGCCGCCGTCCACACGGATCCCCACAACGTGGCGATCAGCCAGTTCACACCGATCGCGGTGGCGACCGAGGCGGACGGCGGGTACCGGCTCACCGGCAAGTGGCCGTTCGCGTCCGGCAGCCACCAGGCACAGTGGACGCTGACCGCCTTCAGGGTGCTGGACGGCGCCGGAGAGGTGCGGGAGGTCCGCTACGCCCTCATGTCCGCGGCCGATCTCACGATCGAGGACACCTGGTATGTCGCGGGGACGGCCGGAACCGCCGAGCAACACCTACGTCGCGAACGACCTGTTCGTGCCGAGCGCGTTCACACTCGTTCTGGACACCTTCATGGGCGGGAGGTTCGCGCCATGGCTCCCCGGAGGAGCCCGGCTACCGAGCCCCGCTCGCCACCCTTGCCTGTCTGGGCATCGTAGGGCCGATCATGGGAATGGCCGAAGCGGCCTGGGATCTGGTGCTGGACTCGACGAAGTCCGGCCGACCGATCACGTCCGCGTACAGCGACATCCGTGAGGCACCCGGTTACCGCTTCGCTCTGGCGGACGCGCGAACGGCGATCGACACCGGACGCTTCCACCTGCTCCGGGCCGCCGACGCCATCGACAGCGCGGCCCACGAGGGCCGGATCCTCGAGGCCGGTGAGCGAGCGAGACTGCGCGGTGACACCGCCGTCGCGACCCTCAGCTTCCGCAACGCCGTCGATCTGCTCCTCGACATCGGGGGCACCCGCAGCTTCGCGCTGTCGAACCCACTCCAGCGGGTGTGGCGCGACATCGAAGTCGCCGGCCGCCACGGCCTGAACAACGTTCTCATGAACCGGGAGGAGTACGCCCTCAGCCTGCTCGGAATGGATCAGGCATTCCCCGACTACCTCTGAACCACGACCGGAAGGGCTCTTGACAACGCCGATTCCACGGTCGAGACGCTCGGCGCGCGAGGCTGCGCCGGATCTGTTCGGCCGAGCCTTCTGAGACCCCGCACCCCCACACCCCGTAGAGGAGCACAGAACTTTCCATGGCCAAGCTGGAGATCATCATCGCGAGCACGCGGCCGGGCCGGATCGGCCTCACCATCGGTGAGTGGTTCGAGACCCATGCCAAGGAACACGGCGGATTCGACGAGATCGAGCTGGTCGACCTGGCCGAGGTGAGCCTGCCGTTCATGAACGAGCCGCACCACCCGCGCCTGGGCCAGTACACCCACCAGCACACCCGTGACTGGAGCGCCAAGGTCGCGGAGGCGGACGCCTTCGTGTTCGTGATGCCGGAGTACAACTTCGGCTACAACGCCGAACTGAAGAACGCCATCGACTATCTGCACCGCGAGTGGCAGTACAAGCCGGTCGGCCTCGTCAGCTACGGCGGCGTCTCCGCGGGGACCCGGGCCGCGCAGATGATCAAGCAGGTGGTGACCACCCTGAAGATGACGCCGGTCCTCGAGTCGGTGGCGATTCCCTTCGCGCACCAGCTCCTCGACGCGGAGGAGGGCCTGGTGCCGAACGACGTCATGACCGGCTCCGCGACGGCGATGCTCGACGAACTCGTCCGCGTAGCCGAGGCTCTGCGCCCGCTGCGTACGCCCGCGACGGCGTAACCCCGCCGGCAGGGCGCAGCCTTCGGGCCCGGGCAGGCGGCTTTCTCGGCTTCGTCGACCTGTGGGCGGACCGGGCTGGTGGACGGGTGCCGACGCGGAGCATCGAGAAGACCACGTCGTCGCACTCGCCCCGGCCGCTCGCGCGAACCCCCCGGATGCCGCGCTTCCCCATCTGGCCGGCGCAGTGGTGGAGTTGGTCGAGCGGCCGGTCGGCGGGATCACGATGCCCGCCCGGGTGCGTGGGGCCGATGCGCCCTGCCCTCACTGCGGCAGAGCGTCCGGGCGGGTGCACGGCCGGTGTCCACGGTCGTTGTCCGATGCGGCGATCAGCGGTGCCGGTGTGGTTCGCTGTCAGGCCTGGTCACGTCGCGTCCTCGCGCAGCGCGTCGGAGATGGACTTGACGCCGCCGTGCGCGGTGAGGCCGCCGTCCACGGGGATCTCCGCCCCGGTGATGAAGGACGCGTCGTCGGAGAGCAGGAAGACCACGAGCGGGGTGACCTCGTCGACCGTGCCGGTGCGGCCGAGCGGTGTCTCGCGGATGTTCGCCGCGCGGAAGGCGGGCGCGGCGGACGCGGTCATCTCGGTCTCGATGAAACCGGGGTGGATCGTGTTCACGCGGATCCCGCGCGGGCCGAGCTCCGTCGCGGCGCTCTTCGACAGACCGCGCAGGGCCCATTTGCTGGCCGTGTAGGCGACCGGGTAGTGGCCGGTGAGCGCGGCGGTGGAGCCGACGTTGACGATGGCGGAGCCGGGCGGCATGAGCGGGGCGAGGTGCTGGATGGCAAGGAGCGGCCCGGTGACGTTGACGGCGTGGACGCGGGCGAAATCCTCGGGGCGTACGTCGTCGATGCGGGCGCGCCAGGTGATGCCCGCGTTGTTGACCAGGCCGTGCACCTGCCCGTACGACTCCCTTAGGGTCGCGGCGAGTTCGGCCCAGTCCTTCTCGTTGGTGACGTCGAGACGGCGGCAGCCCGGGGCGTCGGTCACATCGGTGGCGATCACCCGGGCACCTTCCCGCACCAGGGCCTCGGCCTCGGCGGCACCCTGGCCGCGGGCGGCGCCGGTGACGACGACGACCTTGCCGAGGAGCCTCTTGGGATACAGGTCGTTCACGGCCGCTCCCGGGTGCGGCGGCGAGCGGTCGGCAGCGGCACCGGGTCGGCGCCCACGACCACCGTGTTGGAGACGGAGCCGAGGCCCTCCACGGTGAGGGTGACGGTGTCGCCGGGCTTCAGCGGGGGCGGGGACTGCTCACCCCGGACGCCCCACAGTTCCGCCAGGCAGCCGCCGTTGCCGCAGGTGCCCGAGCCGAGCACGTCACCGGGGCCCACGACGGTGCCGCGTGAGGCGTAGGCGACCATCTCCTCGAAGGTCCAGCTCATGTTGGACAGCAGGTCCCTGCCGACCACCTCGCCATTGACCTCGGCGGTCAGCGCGAGGCGCAGGAACCCGTCGGCGTCGCGGTGGGGCTCCAGTTCGTCGGCGGTGACGAGGTACGGGCCGAGGGTGGCGGCCGTGTCCTTGCCCTTGCAGGGGCCGAGGCGGACCTGCATCTCGCGGGACTGGAGATCACGCGCGGACCAGTCGTTGAAGATCGTGTAGCCGATGATGTGGTCGCGGGCATTCTCAGGGGTGAGGTCACGCCCTTCCCGGCCGATGACGGCGGCGACCTCCAGCTCGAAGTCGAGAACGCCGCTGCCCGGGGGAACGGGCACGTCGTCGTGGGGGCCGATGATCGCGTACGGGTTGGTGAAGTAGAAGGTCGGCGCGTCGTACCAGGCATCGGGCACCCCGCCGACGCCGTCAACGGACCGCCGTACTCCCTCGACATGCTCCTCGAAGGTGACGAAGTCCCGCACGGTGGGCGGCTGGAGCGGGGGAAGCAGCCGCACCCCGGAGACCTGGGGTCCCGGCGGGTCGTCGAGAGCGGCGGCGCCCACGTCGAGCAGCGCGTCGAGTCCGTCGCCGGACCGGATCAGTTCCACGAGGGACCGCGCCCCGGGGACCGGGTGGAGGGTCCCGTCCTCCTCGATGACGGCGACCCGGCGTCGGTGCTGGTGTTCATAGGTGGCGAAACGCATGTGTACGGCTCCAGGCCCCAACGGGAGGGGGAAGAGGGGGGACCGGGGACGCGGGGTGGGAAGTCAGGGCAGTTGACAGGGCCACCGCGCCCCCGGAACTCGGGGGATCAGACCGGCGGGGCGACGAACACGCCGCGGTCGACGTCGTTGAACGACTCCTTGGCGACGAGTTCGTTCATCGGGTTGGCGGTGCCCCACTGGTCGGAGACCTCGGGCTGGGAGAAGTCGTAGACGTGCGGGTGCCAGGTGTCCTCGTCGAGGACCTCCAGCTCCGTCGTGTACTCGACGGTGTTGCCGTGCGGGTCGAGGAAGTACGTGAAGGTGTTGTCGCCCGCCATGTGCCGGCCCGGGCCCCAGACCTTCTGGAACCCGGCCCGCATCACCCGGCCCGACCCGCGCATGTACTCGTCGAGGCCGCGCATCTCGAAGGAGACATGGTGCAGCGAGGTGTGCGGGCCCTTCGAGATGGCCATCGAGTGGTGCTGGTTGCTGATCCGCATGAAGTGCATGACCTCGCCCATGTGCGGCGAGCTGAGCGTGTCGGAGTGACGGAAACCGAGGTGGGTCTCGTACCACTGGCGGGTCCGCTGCAGATCCGGCGAGTTGACCACCACGTGCGACAGCTTGACCGGGATCGACTCCTTCTCCTCGATCTTGCGGTGCTGCCGTACGTCGACGTCGGCCGAGACCTCGATCGTGCGTCCGTCGACGTCGAAGAAGCGGAAGCCGTAGCCGCCGCCGGGCGTGTCCACCTTCCCCGGCTGGGAGATCAACCGCACGCCTCCGGTGAGGAGCTGCTCCGCCAGCGTGTCGACATCGGCCGCGCTCGCGGCGCCGTAGGAGATCAGGTCGAGGCGCTTCTCCTCGGCCTTGCGCAGCCGGACGACGTAACTCTCGGGGCTGCCCTCGGCGGCCAGGAAGGAGATCCCGGAGTCCTCGGCGACCTTGGTCAGGCCCCAGACGCCGGCGTAGAAGTCGAGCTGCCTGTCGTAGTCGGGCACGGCCAGGTCGACGTGCCGCAGGTGGGTGAGCAGACGTGCGCTCATGGTGGGTTTCCTCCTGTGTGGGGGTCAGGTGAGCCGCAGCAGGGCAACCGCGTTGCCGCCCTGTACGGCGTGGAGGTCGGCATCCGACAGCCGGGCCGCGCGCAGCGCGCCGACCGGGTCCTCGGTGCCCATGTCGAAGGGGAAGTCGGAGCCGAGCAGCACCCGGTCGGCACCGGCGACCCGGATCAACTCCCTTAGCACGTACGGGTCGTGGACCAAGGAGTCGAAGTACAGGCGCTTGAGGTAGCTGCTCGGCAGGTGGGCGCAGCCCGCGCCCGCGTCGGAGCGGGTGGTCCAGGCGTGGTCGGAGCGGCCGAGGTGGGTGGGCAGGTAGCCGCCGCCGTGCGCGGCGATCAGCTTCAGTCCCGGATGGCGGTCCAGAACGCCGGAGAAGATGAGGTGGGAGAGGGCGACGGCGTTCTCGGTGGGCTGGCCGACGGTGTTGGACAGGTACCACCGGTCCAGGCGGTCGTCGAGGGTGCAGCCGAACGGGTGCAGGAAGAGGATCGCGCCCGCCTCCTCGGCCCGCGCCCAGAAGGGCTCGTACGCCGGGTCCGACAGCTCGCGCCCCGGCGCGTGCGAGGAGATCTCCACGCCCGTCAGACCCAGGCCGACAGCGTGTTCGAGGGCACGCACCGCCAGCTCCGGATGCTGCAAGGGGACGAGACCCAGGCCTCGCAGCCGGCCGGGTGCCTGCGCGCAGTGCGCGGCGGTCGCCTGGTTGGCGAGCAGGTACAGCTTCTCGGCCGTCTCCTCGTCCGCCCAGTAGTGGTAGTGGGAGGGGGAGGGGCTGACCAGCTGGACGTCCACGCCCTGCGCGTCCATCGCGGCGAGGCGCACGGCCACGTCGGTCAGCCTCGGGATGCGCTCGCGCACCATGGGCCCGTTGACGGCGAGGGCGGCCGGGCCGTTGCGGCGGGCGTCCAGCACCCGCGCCTCGGCGAGACCCGGCAGGCCGGCCACCAGGGCCTCGATCTCGGGGAGCAGGACGTGCGCGTGCACGTCGATCGTGGGCGTCGTCACGGCAGCTCCTTGAGCAAGTCCATCGTGCGGTTGATCAGACCGGGCACGTCGGCGTCCCGGACGTCGTCCAGCTGCCACTGGCCGATCTGGAGGGACGCCTCGACGACGGTCCGCACCCGCGTGACGCGGCGCTCGTAGTAGGCCTGGAGAAGGTCGTCGTCCCACTCCCGATCGCCGGTCAGCAGTTCCGCCAGCACGGAGGCGTCCTCCAGGGACAGCGCCGCGCCCTGCGCGAGGGTGGGCGGGCAGCAGTGGGCGGCGTCGCCGACCAGGACGACCCGGCCGCGATGCCAGGAGCCCTCGACCAACAACCGCTGGAACCAGGTGTAGTTGACCTTGTCCGGGTCGGTGATGTGCTGGGTGATCTCGGGCCATGCGCCGCCGTACTGGTCGGCGAGTCGGCGCATCTCGTCCGCGTACGACTCCGGACGGACCGAGGCGCGGTCGCGGCCGCGCTCGACCACATAGGCGTAGATGGTGTTCTCGCTGGTGGGGGTGTAGCCCGCGATGAAGGCGGGCCCGCCGTAGGCCAGGTCGGACCGGGTGACGCCCTCGGGGCGCGGGGCGGGCATGCGCCAGATCGCCATGCCGGTGGGTTCGGGTCTCTCGGTGATGCCGATCGCGGCGCGGGTGGCCGAGTTGAGGCCGTCCGCGGCGATCACCAGGTCGTAGCGGCCGCTCGTGCCGTCGCTGAAGCGCACCGAGACCCCGTCGGCGTCCTGCTCCAGGGTCTCGGCGGTGGTGCCCAGGCGCACTCCGGCACCGGAGGCGCGGACCGCGTCGCTGAGGATCTGCTGGAGGCGGGGGCGTTGCATGCCGAGAGTGGCGGGCAGGTCCTCGCCGCCCGTCTTGATGACGTCGCCGACGAACAGGACCGTGCCGTCGGGGGCGGTCACCCCCAGCGAGTCGAAGGTGTACCCGGACGCCTCCACCTGCTCCCAGACACCGATTTCGCGCAGCACGCGCAGGGCGTTGCCCTGGAGGGTGATGCCGGAGCCGGTACCGGCGTTCCAGTCGGGTCTCGCCTCGATCAGGTCGACGGCGAGGCCGGCTCTGCGGAGCAGGACGGTCACGGCGTTGCCGGAGGCGCCGCCGCCGATGACGAGGACGCTGGGGGTGCCCCCGGCCGAAGGCTGGGGGAGGGTCTCGGGCATGGGGAACTCCTTTGTTCCGCCGGTTACTTGACGGCGATCGGGTTGAGCGGGGAGCCGACGGCTCCGGTGATGGGCAGGGGCGCGGCGGTGAGCCAGAACTCGTACACGCCGTCCTCGGCGCAGTCCGTGGCGAGG
>NZ_KQ948764.1:0-195856 GCF_001514205.1 Streptomyces griseoruber
CACCCTCTCGGGCTTTCCTCCGGGCTTCCCTTCGGTGTTTCCGACTCTATCAGACCTTTTCAGTGTCCGATTCCCTGTCGGCGGGATTGTCTTCCGGCTTCCGGCTTTCGCCTGTCGGCCTTTCGACATTCACTACGTTAGCCGATTCCCTCGGCAACTCATAATCGAGTTCCTGCGAGTTCGAATTCAGGCATGCGGGCATGCCGAAAACGATCCCGCTGAGGGATGTCGTAGGTAGTGGGTTGGCCGCTTCCGGCTGCTGGCGAATGCCGTACCCGGTTCAAGCGGCTCGGGCTACGTTACGCCCCCGTCAAAGGCGAGTCAACTTCGGCGGCGCCTGGGGACGTGCGCGCGGTAAGGGCTCACGGTCGGGTCGTCGGCCGCCCAGAAGCGCCAGGGGTGGACGTCCCCGTCGCCGCCCTCGCCGGCGACCCCGGTGCGGGGACCGTTGCATACCTGGTCGGAGGGGATCGGCATGCCGGTCAGCAATCTGAGGGGGGTGTCGTCCGGGGCGCACGCGTCCGTGCCGTCGAGGGTGCGGTCCACGTCCAGGGCCGTGGCCAGGCGGGCGGGGCCTTTGGCCAGTTCCTTGTCATTACGGGCCGAGAGTCGACGTTTGCGGGCCAGCTCCGCGCCCTCGATCACCTCGCCGGCGCGGAGCAGCACCGCGCTCGCCCTGCCGTCGGGGCCGCAGACGAGGTTCATGCAGTGCCACATGCCGTAGGTGAAGTAGACGTACACATGTCCGGGGGGACCGAACATCACCTCGTTGCGGGGCGTGCGGCCTCGGTAGGCGTGGGAACCCGGGTCGTTCGGGCCGTCGTAGGCCTCGACCTCCGTGAGGCGGAGAGTGATCGGACCGTCGGGCGTCGTACGGACGAGGAGGCGGCCGAGGAGGTCGGGGGCGACCTCCAGGACAGGGCGGTCGAAGAAGGCCCTGGAGAGAGGCGTACGGTCGGGGGTCGCGATCATGCCCTCCGAGCGTAGTGGAGAACGAAGGGTGCGCCGGGGTGGTCAGCGGGCACTCGGCTTGCCAGGGTGTGGGACGCGGAACCGGCCAGGTCCGGATCGCGTTTCTAGGGATCAAGGGATCCCGTCAGAAGTAGTCGTAGAGGGAGAGTCATGGCGTTCAAGAAGCTGCTCGCGAGTCTGGGGGCCGGCGGGGCTTCGGTCGAGACGGTGCTGACGGAGGTCAACGTCGTCCCGGGCGGTGTGGTCCAGGGCGAGGTGCGGATCCAGGGCGGTTCCGTCAACCAGAACATCGAGGGACTGTCCGTCGGGCTGCAGGCCAAGGTCGAGGTCGAGAGCGGCGACCAGGAGTACAAGCAGGACATCGAGTTCACCAAGCTGCAGCTGGGCGGTGCCTTCGAGCTCCAGGCGGGTGCGGTGCACGCGGTGCCGTTCGGTCTGGAGATCCCCTGGGAGACCCCCGTCACGATGATCGACGGGCAGGCGCTGCGCGGGATGCACATCGGTGTCACGACGGAGCTGGCGATCGCCCGCGCGGTGGACTCCGGGGACCTGGACCCCATCAACGTGCACCCGCTGCCGGCGCAGAAGGCGATCCTGGACGCGTTCCTCCAGCTCGGCTTCCGGTTCAAGAACGCGGACATGGAGCGCGGGCACATCCGGGGTACGCGGCAGAAGCTGCCGTTCTACCAGGAGATCGAGTTCTTCCCGCCGTCGCAGTACCGGGGGCTGAACCAGGTCGAACTGAGCTTCGTCGCCGACGAGCACGCGATGGACGTCGTGCTGGAGATGGACAAGAAGCCGGGGCTGTTCAGCGAGGGGAGCGACACCTTCCGGTCCTTCCAGGTGGGTCTGCACGACTACCACGCGACCGACTGGGCGGCGTACCTCAACCAGTGGCTGTCCGAGGTCGGCAGCAAGCGCAACTGGTTCTAGGCTCGGCATCACCGAGTTCCATCAGCATTCGTTCAGGAGGTACCGAGGTGACCGAGCTCAAGCGCCGGCCGCTCCCCCATGACTTCCACCCGCCCGTGCCGTCGTTCACGGTGACGAGCGAGGACGTCGAGGAGGGTGCGACGCTCAAGGCCGCGCAGGTCCACGCGCAGGGGAACACCTCGCCGCAGCTGCGCTGGGAGGGTTTCCCGGCCGAGACCAAGAGCTTCGCCGTGACCTGCTACGACCCGGACGCCCCGACGGGCAGCGGGTTCTGGCACTGGGTCCTGTTCGACATCCCGGCCTCGGTGACCGAGCTGCCGGCGGGGGCGGGCAGCGGCACGTTCGAGGGGCTGCCGGAGGGTGCCGTACAGGCGCGCAACGACTACGGCGGCAAGGACTTCGGCGGTGCCGCGCCGCCGCCCGGGGACGGCCCGCACCGGTACGTCTTCACGGTGTACGCGGTGGACCAGGAGAAGCTCGGTCCGGATGCCGACGCCTCGCCTGCCGTCGTCGGGTTCAACCTGCGGTTCCACGCGATCGCGCGCGCTCAGCTGATCGGTGAGTACGAGAACCCCGCGCAGGGATAGTCAGCTCATCGTTCATTGAACGTTTGCCCGCCTCTGGTCTTGGAAGTGATCAGAGGCGGGCATTTTTTATTGCGTTGTCCATCTCGGCGTGCCCGTCCAGAGTTGATCCGAGCTCGCCGCAGGGCGGGCAGATGCAATGGGGAGGTGGGCTGGATGCGTGACACGCTGGTCCTGAACGCGAGCTTCGAGCCGCTGTCTACGGTGACGTTGAACCGAGCTGTCGTCCTGGTGCTCCAGGACAAGGCCGTCGTCGAGCAGGCCCACCCCGAACTGCGTATGAGGGGCGCCGATGTGGACATACCGGCGCCTCGGGTGATCCGACTGTGCAGGTACGTACGGGTGCCGTTCCGAAGACAAGCGCCTTGGTCGCGGAGGGGGGTGCTGGTCAGGGACCGGCACCGGTGCGCGTACTGCGGTCGCCGGGCGACCACGGTGGACCATGTGGTGCCCCGGGCGCAGGGTGGTCAGGACACCTGGCTGAACACGGTGGCGTCCTGCTCGGAGGACAACCACCGTAAGGCGGACCGGACTCCGGAGCAGGCGGGGATGCCGTTGCTGCGGGTGCCGTTCGAGCCGAGTCCTCAGGACGCGATGCTGCTCGCGCTCGGGCAGGACGACTTGGCTGCGCTGCCGGAGTGGCTGTCGCTGGACGCGGCCTAGCTGTTCGCCGTAAGGGGTGCTGTCCCTCGTCGGCCGCGGGTTCGTCGTGGCTTGTCGCGCAGTTCCCCGCGCCCCTTGAGCAGGTGGGGTGCGGGGAACTCTGCTGTCAAGAGCCGTCAGTCGATCGACGGCTTCTCGCGGCGTTCCGGGATCTTCTTGTCCGAGCCGCCGTTGCCGGAACCGCCGCCCATGGCGCCGAAGTTGCCCATCGCGCCGGAGAGGCCCTTGAGGGCGTCGCCGATCTCGCTGGGGACGATCCAGAGCTTGTTGGCGTCGCCCTCGGCGATCTTCGGGAGCATCTGGAGGTACTGGTAGCTGAGGAGCTTCTGGTCCGGGTCGCCGGCGTGGATGGCCTCGAAGACCGTACGGACGGCCTGGGCCTCGCCCTCGGCGCGCAGGGCGGCGGCCTTGGCCTCACCCTCGGCGCGCAGGATCTGGGACTGCTTCTCGCCCTCCGCGGTGAGGATCGCGGCCTGGCGGGTACCTTCGGCGGTGAGGATCGCGGCGCGCTTGTCACGGTCGGCGCGCATCTGCTTCTCCATCGAGTCCTGGATGGAGGTCGGCGGCTCGATGGCCTTCAGCTCCACCCGGTTGACGCGGATGCCCCACTTGCCGGTGGCCTCGTCGAGGACGCCGCGCAGGGCCGCGTTGATCTCCTCGCGGGAGGTCAGGGTGCGCTCCAGGTCCATGCCGCCGATGATGTTGCGGAGCGTGGTGACGGTGAGCTGCTCGATCGCCTGGATGTAGCTGGCGACCTCGTAGGTCGCGGCGCGGGCGTCGGTGACCTGGTAGTAGATGACCGTGTCGATGTTGACGACCAGGTTGTCCTGGGTGATCACCGGCTGCGGCGGGAACGGCACGACCTGTTCACGCAGGTCGATGCGGTTGCGGATGGTGTCGATGAACGGGACCACGATGTTGAGGCCCGCGTTCAGGGTGCGTGTGTAACGGCCGAAGCGCTCGACGATGGCGGCGCTCGCCTGTGGGATGACCTGGATGGTCTTGATCAAGGCGATGAAGACCAACACCACCAGAATGATCAAGACGATGATGACCGGTTCCATCGTGCGTCCCCGTCCCCTTCTCCGCTTCTCCGCCACGAGCGCTTTCGGAAGATCCTACGTTTGTGAAGATCTTGCTGGTCGAGTCTGACAGACCGTCGCGTACCTCGGGAGGCCTTCGCCTCACTTGCGTAGTGCGGGAGTTGTGCAAGGTCAGATGACGATCGCCGTGGCCCCCTCGATGTCCACGACGTCGACTTCCTCACCGACTTCGTACGCGCGGTCCGTGTCGAGGGAGCGAGCCGACCAGATCTCTCCGGCGAGTTTGATCCGACCGTTCCCGGAACCGTCGACGCGCTCCAGCACGACGGCCTGTTTGCCCTTCAACGCGTCCACTCCGGTGGCGAGTTGGGGGCGCTGTGCGCTGTGCCGGGCCGCGATGGGGCGCACCACGGCGATGAGGGCGACCGAGACGACGATGAACACGAGGACCTGGGCGACCGCGCCGAGGCCGAGGCCGGCGCCGATCGCGGCGGCGACCGCGCCCACGGCGAGCATGCCGAACTCCGGCATCGCGGTGACCACGAGCGGGATTCCGAGCGCTGCCGCGCCGACGAGCCACCAGACCCACGCGTCGATGTCGTTCACAGGGTCATGGTAGGACCGTATGTCCCGTTGCGGACAGGGCGCACGGGGTCAGGAACGGGGCAGGGCCGCCGTGGGCCCCGGGGCGGGGTCAGGACAGCGGCAGGCCCTGGGCGGTCCAGCGGTCGCCGACCTGTTCCACGACGAGCGGGAGTCCGAAGCAGAGCGAGAGGTTGCGGGAGGTGAGTTCGAGCTCGACGGGGCCCGCGGCGAGGACCTTGCCCTGGCGGATCATGAGGACGTGGGTGAAGCCGGGGGCGATCTCCTCGACATGGTGGGTGACCATGATCATCGAGGGGGCGATGGGGTCGCGGGCGAGGCGGCCGAGACGGCGTACGAGGTCCTCGCGGCCGCCGAGGTCGAGGCCGGCGGCGGGCTCGTCCAGGAGGAGCAGTTCGGGGTCGGTCATCAGGGCGCGGGCGATGAGGGTGCGCTTGCGCTCGCCCTCGGAGAGGGAGCCGAACGTGCGGTCGAGGTACTCGCTCATGCCGAGGCGGTCGAGGAAGGCGCGGGCGCGCTGCTCGTCGATGGCCTCGTACTCCTCCTGCCAGGCGGCCGTCATGCCGTAGGCGGCGGTGAGGACGGTCTGCAGGACGGTCTGGCGCTTGGGGAGCTTCTCGGCGAGGGCGATGCCGGCCATGCCGATGCGGGGGCGCAGTTCGAAGACGTCGGTGCCGGGGGCGCCGAGGGTCTCGTCGAGTACGGAGACGGTGCCCGAGCTGGGGAAGAGGTAGGTGGAGGCGATGTTGAGGAGGGTGGTCTTGCCCGCTCCGTTGGGACCGAGGATGACCCAGCGCTCGCCTTCCTTCACGGACCACGAGACCTGGTCGACCAGAGCCCTGCCCTCGCGGACCACCGATACGTCCTGAAGCTCCAGAACATCGCTCATGAGCGCGTTGTCTCCCCTTGCAGTGTGGCCGGTCTCGGTTGTCGCGGGTGCCTGTGGCTGGACCGCCGCGCGCGGGTGGGCGCGGCCCCTCGGGAAAATCTACGCCACCGGCCGGGTGGGCCGTTCCATCGGTCCGGTCCTTAGGGTGGGGGGATGATCTCGGAACCGCGCTCTGGTCGCCTTGCCGCTTGGGGAAATGCCCTTTTGGCCGGACTTGTCTCGCCGGACGACGCCGTGCTCGCCGTCGTCGGGGAGGACGCCGTGCACCGGGTGTTCGGGCTGCCCGGTGAGTCGGCGCCCGTCGGGCTGACGCTGGCGCTGGGCCGGCTGCGGGCGCTGGGGGTACGGGGGCTGCGGGTGGCGCTGCCCGCGCCGGGGCATCCGCTGGGCCTGAGCGGGCCGCCGGAGTTCAACGCGCGGGCGCTGGAGGCCCAGGAGGCCGTGGTCTGTCACGGGGTCGCGCTGGGGCTGGTGCCGGAGGTGGACGAGGCCGGGCCCGCGGGCGACGTCCATGTCGAGGTGGTGTGGCACTGTCTGCCGGTGCGGGAGGCTCCACCGGCCGATGTGCCGTCGCTGGGTGAGGCCGAGCGGGAGCTGGCGGAGGCGTTGCGGGAGGCCACGGCGGTGCTGTCGAGGCTGGATGTGGCGGGGTCGGGGCCGGTGGCGGAGGCGGCGATCGACGCGTACCGGGCGCGGGCCGAGCGGGGGCGGGAGGTGCTGGCGCCGGGGTATCCGCCGCGGGCGGTGCGGGTGCTGGAGCTGGCGCGGCGGGTGGGGTTGCTGGTGTCGCTGGCGGTGGATCGGGGGCATGGAGGCGCGGTGAGTTCCTCCGAGATGGCGGCGCGGGCGGAGGCGTTGCGGCCGGTGGAGCGGACGGCTCGGCGGGCGCAGGTCGCGGCTTACAACGCGTATGTGGAGGAGCAGGAGCGGGGGTGACCGTCGGGGGTGGCTGAACGGACTCGTCCTCAAGCGCCGGACGGGCTGGGTCGTGCCGGTCTGTGCTGCCCGGGGCCCGCACGGGCAGGGCCCCTCACGCCCTGTGCCGTGAGGGGCCCTGTGTCGTCGGCGCGGGTCAGTTGGTGATGCCCGTGTTGCCGAAGGCCGGGTTCAGGGCGGCGAGGCCGTTGAGGGTGTTGCCGACGATGTTGACCGGGATGTGGACCGGGATCTGGACGGTGTTGCCCGAGGCGACGCCCGGCGACTTCACGGCCGCGCCCTCGGCGCCGGAGTCGGCGGCAGCGACGCCGGCCGAGGCACCGGCGGCCACACCGGCGACGGTGAGGGCCACAGCAGCCTTCTTGGCGATGTTCATGGGTTGCGATCCTCCTGCGTGTGCGTGTCCGACCCGGCCACGGGTCGTGCGCTGATCAACGGGGAGTGATCGGGAACGGTGCGGGAGACCGTGGGGGAACGGCCCGTTCGGATCATTCGCTCGACAGGGCTATGGAGTGACAAGCGGACCGGGCTGTCTCTCAGCGGGCCACTCCGTGCCGTACGGCCCACAGCGCGGCCTGGGTGCGGTCGGCGAGGTCGAGTTTCATCAGGATGTTCGAGACGTGGGTCTTGACGGTCTTCTCGGAGAGGACCAGGGCGCGGGCGATCTCACGGTTGGAGCGGCCGTCCGCTATCAGGCCGAGTACCTCGCGCTCCCGTTCCGTGAGGGAACCGCCTCTGCCCTGGCCCGAGTTGGTCTCCTCCTGGGAGAGCAGGGCGCCGGCGACCTCGGGCTGGAGCAGGATGTGGCCGGCGTGGACCGAGCGGATGGCGCCGGCGAGGGCGTCGGGGTCCACGTCCTTGTAGACGTATCCGGCGGCGCCGGCGCGCAGGGCCGGGACCACCGTGCGTTGTTCGGTGAAGCTGGTGACGATCAGCACGCGCGCGGGGTTGTCGAGTTCACGCAGGCGGCGCAGGGCCTCGACGCCGTCCATGCCGGGCATCTTGACGTCCATGAGGACGACGTCGGGCCGGAGTTCCTCGGCGCGCTGGACTCCTTCGGCGCCGTCGGCGGCCTCGCCGACGACCTCGATGTCGTCCTGGACCTCGAGGAAGGTGCGCAGACCGCGGCGGACGACCTGGTGGTCGTCGACGAGCAGCACCTTGATTGCGTCAGCCACCGGGGGCCTCCATCTCGATCGTGGTGCCCTTGCCGGGCGCCGATTGCACCGTCAGGCCGCCGCCGATCCCGCCGGCCCGGTCCCGCATCGAGACCAGGCCGAGGTGACGGCCGGCTCTGCGGACCGCCGTGGGGTCGAAGCCCGTGCCGTCGTCCGTGACGCGCAGGACCGTGTCGGGGCCGCGTTTGCGGAGGGTCACGTCGACGTGCTGGGCGCCGGAGTGGCGCAGGGCGTTGTGCAGGGCTTCCTGGGCGACCCGCAGCAGGGCCTCCTCCTGGGCCGCGGGCAGGGCGCGCACGCCGTGGCTGGTGAAGGTGACGCGCGCGGTGTGGGCGCGGTCGAGGACCTGGATCTGGGTGCGCAGGGTGGCGACGAGGCCGTCCTCGTCGAGGGCGGCGGGGCGCAGTTCGACGACGGCGGCGCGCAGTTCGTCGGCGGCTTCGGCGGCCAGGGTGGCGACCTGCTGGAGCTCGCCCTTGGCGCGGGAGGGGTCGCGGTCGACGAGGGCGGCGGCGGCCTGGGCGGTCAGGCGCAGGGAGAACAGTTTCTGGGCGACGGCGTCGTGCAGTTCGTGGGCCAGCCGGGAGCGTTCCTCCGCGATGGTGAGTTCGCGGCTGCGTTCGTACAGGCGGGCGTTGGTGAGGGCGATGGCCGCGTGCTGGGCGAGGATGGCGAGGAGCTCCTCGTCCTCCTCGGTGAAGCCGCAGCGGCCCTCGGGCTTGGGGCAGTTCTTGTTCGCGAGGAAGAGGGCGCCGATGACCTCGTCGCCGTCGCGGATGGGCAGGCCCAGGAAGTCGGACATGTCGGGGTGGGCGGAGGGCCAGCCCTCGAAGCGGGGGTCCTTGCGTACGTCGGCGAGGCGCTCGGGGCGGGCCTCCCGGAGCATCGAGGCGAGGATGCCGTGCTGGCGGGGCAGGGGGCCGATGGCCTTCCACTGCTCGTCGGTGACGCCGTCGACGACGAACTGGGCGAAGCCTCCGTGGTCGTCGGGGACGCCCAGTGCGGCGTACTGGGCGTCGAGCAGCTCGCGGGCGGAGGCGACGATCGTCTTGAGGACGTCGCGCACCTCGAGATGCCTGCTCATGGCCAGCAGCGCGGAACTCACCGCGGCGAGGCCGGACCGGGGACCTTGACTCATGTCTTCACGGTACCGGCGGGGTGTGACAGCCCGGATCCGACCTGTGACGGCCGGGGGTAGGGCGGGGGTCCTAGGCCGCAGGTCCCCGGTCCCTCGGCGTAGGGCGCCCGGACGGGGTGCGCGGGCGTACGTCGAAGGGCCCGGCGGACCCGGTCCCGCGCCGGAGGCGGGGGCGTGGGTCCGGTTCCTAGGTTGGGGTCACCGCCGAGCGGAGGCGGGCTGACGAGGGGACGGTTGTCATGCCGGTAGCGATCATCACGGGGGCCTCGAAGGGACTGGGGCGGGCGCTGGCCGAGGCGCTGGCCGCGCGGGGCTGGGATCTGGTGCTGGACGCGAGGAACGAGGGGGTGCTGAAGGAGACGGCCGCCCGGGTGTCGGGGCACGGGACGGAGGTCCGGGCGCCGGCGGGAGATGTCACGGATCCCGCGCACCGGTCGGCGCTGGTGGCGGCGGCCCGGCGGCTGGGCGGGTGCGATCTGGTGGTGAGCAACGCGAGCGCGCTGGGTGCCGAGCCGCTGGTACGGCTGGACGAGCTGCCGCTGGAAGGACTGCGGCGGGCGCTGGAGGTGAACGTGGTGGCGGCGCTGGGGCTGGTCCAGGAGGCGCTGCCGTTGCTGCGGGCGGCGCGGGCGGGCGCGGTGATCACCGTGAGCTCGGACGCGGCGGCCGAGGCCTATGAGACCTGGGGCGGCTACGGGGCGTCGAAGGCGGCTCTGGACCACCTCGCGGCGGTGCTCGGCGAGGAGGAGCCGGGGTTGCGGGTGTGGGCGGTGGATCCCGGGGACATGGGCACGGACCTGTACGCGGCGGCCGTACCGGACGACGACGATCCGCGTCCGGAGCCGGGCAGTGTGGTGCCGGCCTTCCTGCGGCTGCTGGACGAGCGTCCGGCGAGCGGGCGGTACGCGGCTCCGGCGCTGCTGGAGGGACGGCGATGACGCTGGCGGTGAGGGTGCCGGAGGAGCTGTCGGCGCGGGTGCCGGCCGAGCAGCGCGGGCCGGGGCGGCAGCGGGACGACGTACGGCTGCTGGTGTCGCGGGGGACGGAGCCGGCGCATCACGCGTTCCGGGAGCTGCCGTGTCTGCTGCGGGCCGGGGACCTGCTGGTGGTGAACACCTCGCCGACGCTGGCGGCGGCCGTGAACGGGCGGATCGCGCACGCGCGCGTGGTGGTGCACTTCTCGACGCGCGGCGACGCGGCGTACGGCGGTGCGGCGCGGTGGGCGGTCGAGCTGCGGGATCCGGACGGGAGGGGAACGACACGCGCGCGTGCGGGAGGGCCCGCCGGGACGGAGGTGCGGCTGCCCGGGGGTGTGCGGCTGACGCTGGAGGAGCCGCTGAGCCCCGGGAGCGGGCGGCTGTGGTGGGCACGGGCGGCCGGTGGGGCGGGGGCCGGCGGCCGGGGCGCGGCCGACGTACCGGGGCTGTTGCGGGAGCACGGGCGGCCCATCCGTTACTCCTACACGGAGCGGGACCAGCCGTTGTCCGTGCATCAGACGGTGTTCGCGCTGCCGTCGGCCGACGGTGCGGGCAGCGCGGAGATGCCGAGTGCGGCGCGGCCCTTCACGGCGGGGCTGGTGGCGGAGCTGGTGAGCCGGGGGGTGCAGTTCGCGCCGGTCGCGCTGCACACCGGGGTGGCTTCGGCGGAGGTGCACGAGCCGCCGTATCCCGAGCGGTTCTCGGTGCCGGAGGCCTCGGCGCGGCTGATCAACGCCGTGCGGGCCGGGGACGGGCGGGTGATCGCCGTGGGGACGACGGCCGTGCGGGCGGTGGAGTCGGCCATGGGGCCGGACGGGGTCGTACGCGCGCGTGAGGGGTGGACGGACCTCGTGGTGACGCCCGGGCGCGGGGTGCGGGTGGTGGACGGGCTGCTGACCGGGCTGCACGAGCCGGAGGCCTCGCATCTGCTGATGCTGGAGGCGGTGGCGGGGCGGGCCGCGATCGACCGGGGGTACGAGGAGGCGCTGCGGGGGCGCTATCTGTGGCACGAGTTCGGGGACGTCCATCTCCTCCTGCCGGAGGAGGGTCCGGCAGAGGGCCCTCACGGAGAGCATTGCTTCAGCAACTGCCCGTGAGAACGAGGGTGGGGCGATGTGAGGCCTCGCATAGGGCGCACATCACGTACTACGGCACATAGGAGAGAAAGCGGTCCCTTGCGAACGGGGCAGACATTCCAGTCTGTCCCGTTTTGCCCTTCCCTGATCCACTACCCGGGATCGTAGGTCACACCTTTGCCTGGGCATTTTGCGGCCGCTAAGAATTGCTCTCGTCGCTCAGCGCCGCGGGTTTCCGCCGCGGCGTTCGTTCGTGCCAAGAGCACCGTGTCCACCGTCGGACGAGCGACCTCCGCGCTCCTTCGAAGAGGTCATTCGCCATGCCCAAGAACACTCACAAGATCGCGATCGTCGGTGCCGCCACCCTCGGTGCGGCCGCCCTCGCCTTCTCCGTGGTGCCGGCCGACGCGCACACGACCACGACGGACGCCGTCTCCTCGGCCCGGGTCGCCTACAGCACCGAGCCGGTGCAGGGCGTGAAGGGCACGGTGACCGACCAGCTCGCCGGCTCGAACCTGAAGATCGAGGCCATCGAGGCGAAGAAGAAGGCCGCGACGGACGCCGCCGCGCAGAAGAAGGCCGCCGCCGAGGCGGTGCGCAGGGCCGTCGCCGCGAAGAAGCAGGCGGCCGCCGAGGCCGCCCGCAAGGCCGCCGCCGCGAAGGCCGCCGCCGCGCACAAGGCGAAGCAGGCCGCGAGCCGCTCCACGCACCGCGTGACGGTGAAGCCGGTCGCCGCCAAGAGCTACGCCAACAACCTCGACGGCTGGATCCGTGAGTCGCTCCACATCATGAAGAAGCACGGCATCCCGGGCTCCTACGAGGGCATCAAGCGCAACATCATGCGGGAGTCCTCCGGCAACCCGAACGCCATCAACGACTGGGACATCAACGCCGTCAACGGCGTCCCGTCGAAGGGCCTGCTCCAGGTCATCCCGCCGACGTTCACCGCCTACCACGTCGCCGGCACCTCCTGGAACATCTACGACCCGGTCGCCAACATCACCGCCGCCTGCAACTACGCGGCCGACAAGTACGGCTCCATGGACAACGTCAACAGCGCGTACTGATCCTTCGTCCGCACGGACGCACGGACGCACACACACGCACACACGCACGCCGAAGGGCGGCACCCCGGTCCGGGGTGCCGCCCTTCGCGTCGTTCGGGACGGACTACTTGCGCATCACCTCGGGCTCGTGCCGGCGCAGGAAGCGGGCCACGAAGAAGGCGCAGATCACACCGAGGGCGATCAGCGCGATCATGTCCAGGCTCCAGGCACCGACGGTGTGCTCCCACAGCGGGTCGTTGTCGCCGCCGTCCTTGGGCGGGCTGATCTTGTTGAAGTCCAGCGTGGCGCCGGCCGCGCCGACCGCCCAGCGCGAGGGCATCAGGTACGAGAACTCGTTGACGCCGATCGAGCCGTTCAGGGCGAACAGACAGCCGGTGAAGACCACCTGGATGATCGCGAACATGACCAGCAGCGGCATGGTCTTCTCGGCCGTCTTCACCAGCGAGGAGATGATCAGGCCGAACATCATCGAGGTGAAGCCCAGCGCCATGATCGGCAGGCACAGCTCCACCAGCGGGGCGTTGGTGAGGATCAGGCCCTCCTCCGGGATCTCCCGGCTGGAGAAGCCGATGACACCGACCAGCAGCCCCTGGATCACGGTGACCAGGCCGAGCACGAACACCTTGGACATCAGGTACGCCGAGCGCGACAGGCCGGTGGCCCGCTCACGCTCGTAGATGACCCGTTCCTTGATCAGTTCACGGACGGAGTTCGCCGCGCCCGCGAAGCAGGCGCCGACCGCGAGGATCAGCAGGACCGTGGTGGCCGTGCCGTTGGGGATGATCCGGCCGCTCTTGGGGTTGACCGGGTTGGGCAGCAGGCTGTTGCCCGAGTCGATGAGCAGGCTCACCGCGCCGAGGACGACCGGCAGGATCACCGACAGGGCGAGGAAGCCCTTGTCCGACACGATCACCGAGGTGTAGCGGCGCACCAGCGTCATGAACTGCGACATCCAGCCCTGCGGCTTCGGCGGCTTCATGGCCTGCATGGGCGGCATCTGTACGGACTGCGGCGCGACGGCGTCGATGTCCGCGGCGTACATCTGGTAGTGCTGCGAGCCCTTCCAGCGGCCCGCCCAGTCGTAGTCGCGGTAGTTCTCGAAGGCGGAGAAGACATCGGCCCAGGTGTCGTAGCCGAAGAAGTTCAGCGCCTCCTCCGGCGGGCCGAAGTAGGCGACCGCGCCGCCCGGCGCCATCACCAGGAGCTTGTCGCACAGCGCCAGCTCGGCCACCGAGTGGGTGACCACGAGGACCGTGCGGCCGTCGTCGGCGAGGCCGCGCAGCAGCTGCATGACATCGCGGTCCATGCCCGGGTCGAGGCCCGAGGTGGGCTCGTCCAGGAAGATCAGCGAGGGCTTGGTGAGCAGTTCCAGGGCCACCGAGACGCGCTTGCGCTGGCCGCCGGAGAGGGAGGTGACCTTCTTCTCCTTGTGGATGTCCAGCTTCAGCTCGCGCAGCACTTCGTCGATGCGGGCCTCGCGCTCGGCGGCCGTGGTGTCGGCCGGGAAGCGGAGCTTGGCCGCGTACTTGAGGGCCTTCTTGACGGTCAGTTCCTTGTGCAGGATGTCGTCCTGCGGGACGAGACCGATGCGCTGGCGCAGCTCGGCGAACTGCTTGTAGAGGTTCCGGTTGTCGTAGAGGACATCGCCCTGGTTGGCGGGGCGGTAGCCGGTCAGCGCCTTGAGCAGCGTGGACTTGCCGGAACCGGACGGTCCGATGACCGCGATCAGGGACTTCTCCGGGACGCCGAAGGAGACGTCCTTGAGGATCTGCTTGCCGCCGTCGACCGTGACGGTGAGGTGGCGTGCGGAGAAGGAGACCTCACCGGTGTCGACGAACTCCTCGAGCCGGTCGCCGACGATCCGGAACGTCGAGTGGCCGACGCCGACGATGTCGGCCGCGCCCAGGAGCTGGGTGCCGCCCTTGGGGATCGGCTGACCGTTGACATAGGTGCCGTTGTGCGAGCCGAGGTCGCGGATCTCCATGCTGCCGTCGGGCATGGAACGGAACTCGGCGTGGTTGCGGGACACCTGGAGGTCGGAGACGACCAGCTCGTTCTCCAGGGCACGGCCGATGCGCATGACACGGCCGAGGGAGAACTGGTGGAACGTGGTCGGGCTGCGGTCTCCGTAGACCGGCGGCGCCCCCGCGCCCCCACCGGACACGTTCTGCGCGTACGGCTCGTTCGGCCCCGGCTGCTGCGGGACCTGCGGCGCGGCCTGCGGCGGCGGCTGCCAGCCGGCCTGCGCGGCCTGCGGCTGGGCGGCCGGCGGGGCGGCCCAGCCGGGGTTCGCGGCCTGTGCGGCGTAAGGCTGCTGCTGAGGCTGTGCCGCGGGCTGCGCGACCGGCGCCTGCGCTCCCGACAGGGTCACGCGCGGGCCGTCGTTGGCGTTGCCCAGGTGCAGCGCCGAGCCGGGGCCGATCTCCAACTGGCTGATCCGCTGCCCCTGCGCGAACGTGCCGTTCGTGCTGCCGTGGTCCTCGACGACCCAACTGCGGCCGTTGAAGCTGACCGTGGCGTGGCGCCAGGAGACCCTGGCGTCCTCGAACACGATGTCCCCCTGCGGATCACGTCCGAGGGTGTATGACCTGGACGGATCGAGCGTCCAGGTACGTCCGTTCAATTCCAGTACGAGTTCCGGCACTCCATGCCCCATGAGTAGTCCCCCGAGTTACCCCCATCACAGGGAGTCTAGGGATGTCGAACATCGTCGGGAACTATTTCAGTACGGGCCCCCTGACCGAAAGTCGGGCCTGGGGACGAGCTTGCACGAGCACATCGGCCGTTCCCGTTGACGGGGTTGAAATCGCCCCGGAGAGTGGTAAACGCACGCGAGGGGGACGGATACGGCGATCTTCGCCGAACCGCACCGCGGATCGGGGGGTCTGCATGAGTGCCGGCACTGGGGTGGAGAGCAACGGGCACGCGGGGTACGGCGGCGGTGTGCCGTGGGTGGACGTGGCGCTGGCCGCGATCGCCTCCGTGAGCTGGGCATTGATCGGGATGGCGGGGACCGCGGCGCTCGGTCTGCATCTGCTCGGGGCGGACACGGCGGGCTCGTTGGGCCCGATGACGGCGGCGGTCGTGGCACTGGGGGCAGGTGGTTCGGTCACGCCGTCGGGCGATGTGTCGGCCTTCGGCCTCACCGGAGCCGAAGCAAACACCGCCATCGAGATCACGCCACTGGGGGTGAGCCTGGTCGGCGCGCTGCTGCTGTCGTGGTTCTTCCTACGGTCCCTGCGCGCGGCCGGGGTTGTCGTCGCCCCGGCCGAACTCCTCGCCCGGGCGGGCGCGGTGGTCGCGCTGTTCGTGGCGATGCTGGGCGGGCTGGCCTGGGCGGGGCACGACGTGATCACCCTCGACGGCGGCGCGCTGGGCCTGGACGACCTGCCCGGCGGAGGCGGCGGTGGGGGCGGCGGCGGCCTGGAGATCCCCGGGCTCGGTGACATCGGGGGGCTGCTGCCCGACCGGATCGGGGATCTGATCGACGCGAAGGCGGCGGTCGGCTTCACCGTCGACACGGCGCCCACCCTGCTGGGCGGGCTCCTCTGGTCGGCGGGGATCCTGCTGATCGCCCTGCTGGCCTCGCGCCGCACGCCGCTGCCGCGCGGGTGGGAGGCGGTGCACCGGGTGGTGCGGCCCGCGGTGTCCGCCGTGGTCACCGTGGTGCTGGTGGCCGTGGCGGCCGGGCTCGCGGCGGCGGCGTACGCGGCGATCGGCGACGACCATCCGAAGCGGATCGCGGGAGCGGCGCTGCTCGGCGCGCCGAACGGGGTGTGGCTGGGTGTCTCGATCGGCCTGTTCGTCCCCTGGGACGGCCGCGCCACGGGGGCCCTCACGCAGGTCCTGCCGGACCCCCTCGACAGGCTCCTCTCCGTCGGCACCGACCAGCCGGTCACCCTCGGCCGCCTGGCCGGCCTGGAGGGCCGTGTGTGGCTGCTCGCGGTGGCCACGGCCGTGATGATGCTGTTCGCGGGGGTGCTGGTGGCGGTGCGGACGCCGGTCGGGGTGGCGGCGGGGGCCGGGGGGCGCGGCTCGCGGGGGGCCGGGGTCCGGGGTTTCGTCGGGGGGTGTGCCGTACGGCTGGGGGCCGTGACCGCGGTGGCGGTGCCGTCTCTCGGGCTGCTGACGGGGCTGTCCGTGGACGCTTCGCTGTCCGTGCTGGGGTTCGACGCGTTCGGGGCCGGGATCGAGCTGCGCGCGCACCTCGGTGCGGCGCTGCTCCTCGGGGCCGCGTGGGGGGCCGGAGCGGGGGCCGCGGGGGCGCTGCTGGCGTGCGCCACGGGGGCGGCGGGACGGCGTGCCGCGCCGTTGGCACTCAGTGACGTGACGGGGGCGGGTGGGGCGTACCCGGGCGAGGGCGGGGCCGCGCGGCCCGCCGGGGCAAAGGCGGGGCCGTATGCCCCGAGTGCGTCGTACCGGGCGCCGAACCCCGCGACCAATCCGTATCTCCGGGTGCCGGACGGGCTGCGGGAGCCGGACGGGCCGCGGGAGCCGGAGGACGCGCGGCCCGGCGAGCGGCCCGGCGTGGAGCGCCCGGACGAGGGGCGGCGCGGGGGCGGGCCGGTGCCGCCCGGTGGTGACGGGCGGGCGGGGCCTTCGGCCGGGGGGCGGCGGTCAGGGGATGTGTTCGGTGCGCCGACCGTGGTGGGACCGGTCGGGCCGGTCGGGCCGGCTCCTCGGCGGCCCGGGGGCCCCGCCGGGGACGACGGGCCGCCTCCGCCTCCCCCTCCTCCTCCCCCGCTGCCGCCGAAGCGGCCTGAGCGCCCCGAGCGGCCCCGGTGACCGGGGGGCGAGGGCTCCACGGGGCCGATCGGCGGAGTTCATGAAGCCGACATCACCGGTTCGCCCAGTGTTCCGTGTCCGCTGGACGGACCTCTGAGGCGAAAGGCACTGGGTGCCGGATACGGTGGGATACATCATGAGAGCTTCGCAGACTTCGCCGACCTCGTCCTCTGATGCCCCCACGCTCCTTGTCAAGATCTTCGGCAAGGACAGGCCCGGCATCACGGCCGGTCTCTTCGACACCCTCGCGGCCTACTCCGTCGACGTGGTCGACATCGAGCAGGTGGTCACGCGTGGCCGGATGGTGCTGTGCGCGCTCGTGACCGCGCCACCGCGGTCGCAGGAGGGTGACCTCCGCCGCACGGTCCACAACTGGGCCGAGTCGATCAAGATGCAGGCAGAGATCATCTCGGGTCTCGGCGACAACCGTCCGCGCGGCCTCGGTCGCTCCCTGGTGACCGTCCTCGGTCATCCGCTGACCGCGGAGGCCACCGCCAAGGTCGCCGCCAAGATCACCAAGGCCGGCGGCAACATCGACCGGATCTTCCGGCTCGCCAAGTACCCCGTCACGGCCGTCGAGTTCGCGATCTCCGGGGTGGAGACCGGGCCGCTGCGCACCGCGCTGGTCACGGACGCGCGGGTGCTCGGGGTGGATGTCGCCGTGGTGGACGCGGGTCTGCACCGGCGGGCCCAGCGGCTCGTCGTCATGGACGTCGACTCGACCCTGATCCAGGACGAGGTGATCGAGCTCTTCGCGGCGCACGCAGGCTGTGAGGACAAGGTCGCCGAGGTGACGGCGGCGGCGATGCGCGGTGAACTGGACTTCGAGCAGTCGCTGCACGCGCGCGTGGCGCTGCTGGAGGGGCTGGACGCCTCGGTGGTGGACAAGGTGCGCGCCGAGGTCCGGCTGACGCCGGGCGCGCGCACACTGATCCGTACGCTGAAGCGGCTCGGCTACCAGGTGGGGGTCGTCTCCGGCGGCTTCACCCAGGTCACCGACGATCTGAAGGAGCGGCTGGGGCTGGACTTCGCCCAGGCCAACACGCTGGAGATCGTCGACGGCAGGCTGACCGGCCGGGTCACCGGCGAGATCGTGGACCGGGCGGGCAAGGCGCGGCTGCTGCGCCGGTTCGCCGCGGAGGCGGGCGTACCGCTCTCGCAGACCGTGGCGATCGGCGACGGCGCCAACGACCTGGACATGCTGAACGCGGCCGGTCTCGGGGTCGCCTTCAACGCCAAGCCGGTGGTGCGCGAGGCGGCGCACACGGCGGTGAACGTGCCGTTCCTCGACACGGTCCTGTATCTGCTGGGCATCACCCGCGAAGAGGTCGAGGCGGCGGAGACCCACACCGAGTAGCACCTCGTACGTCGAGGAGGCCTCGGAGGACAGGCAGGGCCCGGTACCGATGGGTGCCGGGCCCTCGCTCGTGCCGGACGGGTCACTCCTCGGGCGCCCAGTAGTCGGTGAGCGTGGCGACGGCCGGCTCCAGTGACTTCCAGGAGCCGTCGAAGGTGAGGACGGCGAAGGAGGAGGCCGGGAAACCGCGGCGGCTCATCCGCTCGTGGGCCTCGCTCTCGGCCGAGTCGGTCAGGATGTCGGTGAGGGCGTGGACGCCGGGGTTGTGGCCGATCAGGATGACGTTGTGCACGTCGTCCGGGGTCTCGTTGAGCAGGGCGATCAGCTCGCCCGGGGAGGCCTCGTAGATCCGCTCCTCGTAGACCGTTTTCGGCCGGTGCGGGAGTTCGTGGACGGCGAGCTTCCACGTCTCCCTGGTCCGGACCGCGGTGGAGCACAGCGCCAGGTCGAGGGGAATGCCGCTGTCGGCCAGTCTGCGTCCGGCGACGGCGGCGTCCTTCCGGCCCCGCTCGGCGAGCGGGCGCTCACGGTCGTTCACCTGTGGCCAGTCGGCTTTCGCATGCCGGAAGAGGACGATCCTGCGGGGTTCTGCGACGCTCATGCGTCCCAGCTTCGCATGAAACAGGCCATGGGGCGCAGGGAGTTGACATGGGGCTTTGCCGCTCGCCCCGGGGGTGTGGAGTGCGTCCGGGGCGTGCTCGTCACGGCTGGCGCGCGAGGAGTAGCTGCACGCGCTCGACGAGGTGGGTGATCGCCGGGTCGCTGCCGGCGGCGTGGGCGTCGGAGGGGTTCAGTATCAGGACGAGCAGGGTGATGAAGGCGAGCGTCGGCAGGGCGAGGGCCCACCAGGGCAGCCGGGCGTCGATCCGGGCCCGGGTGGCGGTCGGGCGGGGCCGGGTGAGCACAGGGGCCGACATGGATGCCTCCGGTCGTCTTCGAGCGGTCCGTGGTCCGCGTCGTGCGGCCACATCTCGAAGCTACGGAATCGGCGGCCCGCAACCCATCCGGTGATCCACCCACTTGACCCTGACCCTCACCCCCTAGGGGACAGGGGGGTTAACCCCACCCTCAGGGTGCGGCGATCGTGGCGATGACGGCGATGATCACGAAGATGGCGAGGAACGAGCCGAAGACCATCAGCATCTTCTTCTGGCCGTTCTGGGGGTTCGGGTCGAGCACCATGCGCCCAGTGTCGCACCCGTGGTCCGCCGCACGGCCGCCGGGGTCAGCGGGCGGCCGCCTCCTCCTCCACCGTGCGGGGGCGGCCCGCCAGGACGCCCACGGCCATCTGCGGGAGCATGAGTGCCGCCATGAGCGCCAGGGGCGGCCCCCAGCCGCCGCTGTGCTGGTAGAGCACGCCCACCAGGAGAGGGCCCGGGATCGAGATCAGATAGCCGGTGCTCTGCGCGAAGGCGGACAGCTGGGCCACGCCCGCGCCGGTCCTGGCGCGCATGCCGACCATGGTGAGGGCCAGCGGGAAGGCGCAGTTGGCGACGCCGAGCAGCACGGCCCAGGCCCAGGCTCCCTCCGCGGGCGCGAGGTACAGACCGGTGTAGCCGGCGAGGCCGCAGACACCGAGCACGACGACGATCGGGCCCTGCCGCGGCAGCCGGGAGGCGACGCGCGGGATGACGTAGGCCAGGGGCACGCCCATCGCCATGGTGACGGCGAGCAGCAGACCGGCCTCGCCCGCGGACACGCCCGCGTCCCGGAAGATCTGGGCCATCCAGCCCATGGTGATGTAGGCGGCGGTGGCCTGGAGCCCGAAGAAGACGGCGAGCGCCCAGGCGGTGCGGCTGCGGGTGATGCGCAGCCGGTCCGGTAGCTCCCCGCGCGCGTGCGCGGCGGCCGGCCCGCCGGGCGCCGGCTCCGGGGCGGGTGTCTTCGGCCGCTGCCGGTGTTCCCGGGCGAAGAACAGCCACGGCGGTACGGCAGCGGCGGCCAGGCCCGCCCACAGTGCGAGACCGGGCCGCCAGCCGCCGCCCAGTGCCTCGGTCAGGGGCACGGTGAGCGCGGCGGCGGCCGAGGTGCCGAGGGCGAGGGCCATCGAGTAGAGGCCGGTCATGGAGCCGACCCGGTCGGGGAAGTGGCGCTTGACGATGACCGGCATCAGGACGTTGCTGACGGCGATGCCCATCAGGGCGAGGGCACTGGCGGCCAGGAACCCGGCCGTACCGCCCGTGTACGGCCGTATGAGCAGGCCCGCGGTGATCGCCGCCATGCCCGCGCAGACCACCGCGCCCGGGCCGAAGCGGCGGGCGAGGCGCGGGGCCATGACGCCGAACACGGCGAAGCACAGCGGGGGCACGGAGGTGAGGAGCCCGGCCATGCCGCCGCTCATGCCGAGTCCGTCGCGGACCTCCTCCAGGAGCGCGCCGAGGCTGGTGATGGCGGGCCGGAGGTTGAGCGCGGCCAGCACGATGCCGGCGATGAGCAGCCGGGTGCGCCACGCGTGCGTGCCCGTGCGCGTGGCGGAGGCGGCCACCGGCGTACGGGTGGGCGGGGGTGTCGTCGTGCTGATCGTCCTGGTGTCCTCGCTGGCCATGCCGCCCATCATAGAATGATGGGATGAATGCCTGTCCAGTCCTGTGACGCCCTGTGAGAAGGTGTGCCATGCCCCTGAGCCATCCCCGTCGCTCGGCCCTCTCCGAGCAGGTCATCGCCGAGCTGCGCCACCAGATCACCTCGGGCGAGTGGCCGGTCGGCTCGCGGATCCCCACCGAGCCCGAGCTGGTCGAGCAGCTCGGCGTCGCCCGCAACACGGTCCGTGAGGCCGTGCGCGCCCTCGCGCACAACGGGCTGCTGGCCATCCGGCAGGGGTCGGGGACGTATGTCGTGGCGACGAGCGAGCTGGCGGGCGTGATGCACCGGCGGTTCGCGGACGCCGACCCCCGGCACATCGCCGAGCTGCGCTCCAACCTGGAGTCGGGGGCGGCGCGGCTCGCGGCCGAGCGGCGCACGGAGAAGGACCTCAAGCAGCTGGACGCGCTGCTGCTGCGGCGCGAGGAGGCCTGGGAGTCGGGGGACGCGGAGGCCTTCGTGGCGGCCGACGCGACCTTCCATCTGGCGGTGGTGGCCGCCTCCCACAACGACGTCATGACCGCGCTCCACGCCGACCTGGGCGAGGTGCTGCGGGACTGGCTGCGTGAGGACGTCGGCGACGAGCTGACGCCGGAGACGTACATGGACCACACGCGGCTCGTGGACGCGATCCGCGCGGGCGACGCGGAGACGGCCGCGGCGCAGGCGGCCGGCTATCCGCTGTCCTGCCGTCCGGGGCGGATCACGGGGTCCGGCGAGGGCTGAGCGCGGACCGGTCACACATGGTCGGTCACACCTTCTCGTGGGTGATCCAGGCCCTGCCCACCTCCTTCCAGCAGCGCCCGGTGAGCCGTACGGTCAGGGCGGGGCCGGCGTCGACGGGGGTGCCGTCGGTGTCGAGGTCCCACCAGCGCGCGCACTCGATGTGCAGGGTGACGCGGTCGGTGTCGGCGTAGGGGTTGTGGCAGTGGGCGACGACATGGGAGCCGTCGACGGTGATGCGGCACTCCGCGCCGAAGGGGTCGGGATGCTCGTGGGGCAGTGCCTCGTGGGGCGCGCAGAGCACGAGCGCGACGGCGGCGGTCACTGGGGCGAGAGCTCGGAACAGACGCACAAGGGAACCTCCTCGGCAGGGCTGGGGAGGGCTGCGCGGAGGTGGACGCGCACTTCATCGTGCCTGTTCGCGGGCGTGTCCCGCCCGGCCTGATAGGCCGGACGGGTGACACGGAAGGGGGGTGGCGTCAGGCGCCGATGGCGTGCAGACCGCCGTCGACGTGGATGATCTCGCCGGTGGTCTTCGGGAACCAGTCGCTCAGCAGGGCGACGATGCCCTTGCCGGCCGGCTCCGGGTCCTTCAGGTCCCACTCCAGCGGGGAGCGGGTGTCCCACACCGCGGCCAGGTCGCTGAAGCCCGGGATGGACTTGGCGGCCATGGAGCCGAGCGGGCCCGCGGAGATCAGGTTGCAGCGGATGTTCTGCTTGCCCAGGTCACGCGCGATGTAGCGGCTGGTGGCCTCCAGGGCGGCCTTGGCCGGGCCCATCCAGTCGTACTGCGGCCAGGCGTACTGCGCGTCGAAGGTGAGACCGACGACCGAGCCGCCGTTCTGCATCAGCGGCAGGCAGGCCATGGTCAGCGACTTCAGGGAGTACGCCGAGACGTGCATGGCCGTGGCGACCGACTCGAACGGCGTGTTGAGGAAGTTGCCGCCGAGCGCGTCCTGCGGCGCGAAGCCGATGGAGTGCACGACACCGTCGAGGCCGCCGAGCTCCTCGCCCACGACGTCGGCCAGGCGGCCCAGGTGCTCGGCGTTCGTCACGTCGAGCTCGATGACCTTGGTGGGCTTCGGCAGCTTCTTGGCGATGCGCTCGGTCAGCGTCGGCCGCGGGAACGCGGTCAGGATGATCTCGGCACCCTGCTCCTGGGCCAGCTTGGCGGCGTGGAACGCGATGGAGGACTCCATCAGCACACCGGAGATCAGGACGCGCTTGCCCTCGAGAATTCCGCTCATGGTGATCAGTGACCCATTCCCAGTCCGCCGTCAACGGGGATGACGGCTCCAGTGATGTACGAGGCGTCGTCCGAGGCGAGGAACCGCACCGTCGCGGCGATCTCCTCCGGCTGCGCGTACCGGCCGAGCGGGACCTGCGAGACGATGCCCGCGCGCTGCTCATCGGTGAGCACCTTGGTCATGTCGGTGTCGACGAAGCCGGGCGCGACGACGTTGAACGTGATGTTGCGCGACCCCAGCTCACGGGCGAGGGAGCGCGCGAAGCCGACGAGGCCGGCCTTGGACGCGGCGTAGTTGGCCTGACCGGGCGAGCCGTAGAGCCCCACGACCGACGAGATCAGGACGACCCGGCCCTTCTTGGCGCGCAGCATGCCGCGGTTGGCGCGCTTGACCACGCGGAAGGTGCCGGTGAGGTTGGTGTCGACGACCGAGGTGAAGTCCTCCTCGGACATGCGCATCAGGAGCTGGTCCTTGGTGACGCCGGCGTTGGCGATCAGGACCTCGACGGGGCCGTGCTCGGCCTCGATCTCCTTGTAGGCCTGCTCCACCTGCTCGGCGTCGGTGATGTCGCACTTGACGGCCAGGCAGCCCAATGCGGTGAGGGCCTGCGGCGGTTCGCCCGAGCGGTATGTGATCGCGACCTTGTCGCCGGCGTCGGCGAACGCGCGGGCGATGGCGAGGCCGATGCCCCGGTTTCCTCCGGTGACGAGAACCGAGCGGCTCAACGGATCACCCTTTCGATAGGGGTCTGACACACCTGCCCGGGACCTGGACGGCAGGCGGCTTCCCTCGAAACCTATCGGTCCGGCCACGCGCGCGGACATTCGGGCACCGACAGTGGGGCACGGGACTGACTGTGGGGTCCCTACAGAAACTTTGCGGGAGGGGCTCCGAAAGGTGTGGTCCGGGAGCCACCCGGCGCGACATGATCGGGGCCACACACGTGACGACACCAGGGAGATACGTAGGTGCCTCATACCATCGACGAAAGCTTCACGGCCCTACCTCTGCGCGCCCTCGCCGACGCCGCTCTCGCACGCGCGCGTGCGCTGGGGGCCGAGCACGCGGACTTCCGGTTCGAGCGGGTGCGCAGTGCGTCGTGGCGGCTGCGGGACGCCAAGCCGTCCGGGTCGTCGGACACGACCGACCTGGGGTACGCGGTACGGGTGGTGCACGGCGGTACGTGGGGGTTCGCGTCCGGCGTGGATCTGACGATGGACGCGGCCGCCCGGGTGGCTTCGCAGGCCGTGGCGATGGCCAAGCTGTCCGCGCAGGTCATCAAGGCCGCCGGGTCCGACGAGCGGGTGGAGCTGGCCGACGAGCCGGTGCACACCGACCGGACGTGGATCTCGTCGTACGAGATCGATCCGTTCAGCGTGCCGGACGAGCAGAAGACCGCGCTGCTGGCCGACTGGAGCAACCGGCTGCTGGCGGCCGACGGCGTCAACCACGTCGACGCCTCGCTGCTCACCGTCCACGAGAACAAGTTCTACGCGGACACGGCGGGGACGGTGACCACCCAGCAGCGGGTGCGGCTGCACCCTTCGCTGACGGCGGTCTCGGTCGACGAGTCCAGCGGTGAGTTCGACTCGATGCGGACGATCGCGCCGCCGGCGGGCCGGGGCTGGGAGTACCTCACCGGGACCGGCTGGGACTGGGACGACGAGCTGGAGCGGATGCCGGAGCTGCTCGCCGAGAAGATGCGGGCGCCCAGCGTGGACGCCGGGCTGTACGACCTGGTCGTCGACCCGTCCAACCTGTGGCTGACCATCCACGAGTCCATCGGGCACGCCACCGAGCTGGACCGGGCGCTCGGCTACGAGGCCGCCTACGCCGGCACCTCCTTCGCCACCTTCGACCGGCTCGGCAAGCTGCGCTACGGCTCCGACCTGATGAACGTCACCGGTGACCGCACCGCCGAGCACGGCCTCGCGACGGTCGGCTACGACGACGAGGGCGTCGAGGGCCAGTCCTGGGACCTGGTGAAGGACGGCACGCTCGTCGGCTACCAGCTCGACCGGCGGATCGCGAAGCTGACCGGCCTGGGCCGCTCCAACGGGTGCGCCTTCGCCGACTCCCCCGGGCACGTGCCGGTGCAGCGGATGGCGAACGTGTCGCTGCGGCCGGATCCGGCGGGGATGTCGACCGAGGATCTGATCGGGAGCGTCGACCGGGGGATCTACGTCGTCGGGGACCGGTCGTGGTCCATCGACATGCAGCGGTACAACTTCCAGTTCACCGGCCAGCGGTTCTTCAAGATCGAGAACGGGCGGATCACCGGGCAGCTGCGGGATGTGGCCTACCAGGCGACGACCACCGACTTCTGGGGGTCCATGGCGGCGGTGGGCGGTCCGCAGACCTATGTCCTCGGCGGCGCGTTCAACTGCGGCAAGGCCCAGCCGGGGCAGGTCGCGGCAGTGTCGCACGGCTGCCCGTCGGCCCTGTTCAAGGGCGTCAACATTCTGAACACCACGCAGGAGGCCGGTCGATGAGCGCCCGTACCAACAAGCCGCACGAGGTCGTCGAGCGCGCCCTCGAGCTGTCGCGGGCCGACGGGTGTGTGGTGATCGCCGACGAGCAGTCGACGGCGAATCTGCGCTGGGCCGGCAACGCGCTGACGACGAACGGCGTCACACGCTCGCGCACGCTCACCGTGATCGCGACGGTCGACGGCAAGGAGGGCACCGCCTCCGGGGTCGTCTCGCGGGCCGCCGTGACCGCCGACGAGCTGGAGCCGCTGGTGCGGGCCGCCGAGGCCGCGGCGCGCGGCGCCGGGGCCGCCGAGGACGCGCAGCCGCTGGTCACCGGTGAGGTGGTGGTCCCGGAGTTCACCGAGGCCCCCGCGGAGACCTCCTCCGCGGTCTTCGCCGACTTCGCGCCCGCGCTGGGCGAGTCCTTCGCACGCGCGCGTGCCGGTGGCCGTGAGCTGTACGGCTTCGCCAACCACGAGCTGGTGTCGACGTACATGGGGACGTCCACGGGGCTGCGGCTGCGGCACGACCAGCCGAACGGCACGCTGGAGCTCAACGCCAAGTCCCCGGACCGTACGCGCTCGGCCTGGGCGGGGCGCTCCACGCGGGACTTCAAGGACGTCGACCCGGCGGCGCTCGACGCCGAGCTCGCCGTACGTCTCGGCTGGGCCGAGCGGCGGATCGCGCTGCCGGCGGGGCGGTACGAGACGCTGCTGCCGCCGACCGCCGTCGCGGACCTGCTGATCTACCAGATGTGGTCGGCGTCGGGCCGGGACGCGGCCGAGGGCCGGACGGTGTTCTCCAGGCCCGGCGGCGGCACCCGGCTCGGCGAGAAGCTGTCCGACCTGCCGCTGACCCTGCGCAGCGACCCGAACGAGCCGGGCCTGGAGTCGGCGCCCTTCGTCCTCGCCCACTCCTCCGGGGGCGACTCGTCGGTGTTCGACAACGGGCTGCCGCTGGCCGCCACCGAGTGGGTCGGCGAGGGGGCGCTGAAGAACCTGATCACCAGCCGGCACAGCGCCGGCCTGACCGGGCTGCCGGTCGCGCCCGCGGTCGACAACCTGATCCTCGACGGCGGCGCGGACCGCTCCCTGGAGGAGATGGTCGCGAGCACCACGCGCGGGCTGCTGCTGACCTGTCTGTGGTACATCCGCGAGGTCGACCCGGCGACCCTGCTGCTGACCGGTCTGACCCGGGACGGCGTGTACCTCGTCGAGAACGGCGAGGTCGTGGGCGAGGTGAACAACTTCCGGTTCAACGAGTCGCCGGTCGGCCTGCTGGGCCGCGCCGTGGAGGCCGGGCGCACGGAAAAGACGCTGCCCCGGGAGTGGAGCGACTGGTTCACTAGGGCTGCGATGCCCGCGCTGCGGGTGCCGGACTTCAATATGAGCTCTGTCAGTCAGGGCGTATAACCTCGTACTGACCACGAGCCCACCACAAGGAGATACGAGAACCGTGACGGACATCGTCGACGAGCTGAAGTGGCGGGGCCTGTTCGCCCTGTCCACCGACGAGGACGCCTTGCGCAAGGCGCTCGCGGACGGCCCCGTCACGTTCTATTGCGGCTTCGACCCGACCGCGCCCTCGTTGCACGTGGGGCACCTGGTGCAGGTGCTCACCGTGCGCCGGCTCCAGCAGGCCGGTCACCGGCCGCTGGCACTGGTCGGCGGGGCCACGGGACTGATCGGCGACCCGCGCCCGACGGCGGAGCGCACGCTGAACGACCCGGAGACGGTCGCCGGCTGGGTCGGCAAGCTGCGTTCCCAGATCGAGCCCTTCCTGTCCTTCGAGGGCGAGAACGCGGCCGTGATGGTCAACAACCTCGACTGGACCGCCGGTCTGTCCGCGATCGAGTTCCTCCGGGACATCGGCAAGCACTTCCGCGTCAACAAGATGCTGACGAAGGACTCCGTGGCCCGGCGCCTGGAGTCCGACCAGGGCATCAGCTACACCGAGTTCAGCTACCAGATCCTCCAGGGCATGGACTTCCTCCAGCTCTTCCGGCGCTACGGCTGCACGCTCCAGCAGGGCGGCAGCGACCAGTGGGGCAACCTCACGGCCGGTCTGGATCTGATCCACAGGCTGGAACCGCAGGCCGACGTCCACGCGCTGGCGACGCCGCTGATGACCAAGGCGGACGGCACCAAGTTCGGCAAGACCGAGGGCGGCGCGGTCTGGCTCGACCCCGAGATGACGACGCCGTACGCGTTCTACCAGTTCTGGCTGAACGTGGACGACCGGGACATCTCCGGCTACCTGCGGATCCTGTCCTTCAAGTCCCGTGCGGAACTGGAGGAGCTGGAGCGCGAGACCGCGGAGCGGCCGCAGGCGCGGGCAGCGCAGCGGGCGCTGGCGGAGGAGCTGACCACGCTGGTGCACGGCGCCGACCAGACGGCCGCGGTGATCGCCGCGAGCCGGGCGCTGTTCGGGCAGGGCGAGCTGGCCGACCTCGACGAGCGGACGCTGGCCGCGGCGCTCTCCGAGGTGCCGCACATCCGGGTCGCCGAGCCGGCTCCGGTCGTGGACCTGTTCGCGGAGGTCGGGCTGGTGGCCAGCAAGTCGGCCGCGCGGCGGACCGTGAAGGAGGGCGGGGCCTACGTGAACAACGTGAAGGTCACGGCCGAGGACGCGGTCCCGGTGAAGGAGGAGCTCCTGCACGGGCGGTGGCTGGTGCTGCGGCGGGGCAAGAAGAACCTCGCCGCCGTCGAGGTGACGGGAGCGTAGGCGCCGTAGGGGTGCGGGTCTTCTGCGGGCTGCGGGTTCGCCGTGGCCGGTCGCGCAGTTCCCCGCGCCCCCGCGGGCGCTTCACGCCCGCTGCTTCCTCTTGCCGAGCGTCGCCATGTACGCCCTGTCCCCCAGGGCCACCACCACGACCGCTGCCACCAGCTGGAAGAGATGGCGCCACCAGTCGATGCCCGCGGTCTCCTCGACGCCGAAGCCGCGGGCGATCGCGTTGCCGATGACCGCGCCGATGATGCCGAAGATGGTGGTCAGCCAGAGCGGGCTGTGCTGCTTGCCCGGGAGGATCGCCTTGGCGATCAGACCGAGTACGAATCCCACGATGATCGCCCACAACCAGCCCATGGCTGCCTCCTCGTACGGCTCGACGTGAGCTTTGCCCACAGTCTTGTTCCGTGCCCCGTACGGCGCATGTCGGGTGCGGCCGTACGCGGTACGGCGCAGGACGTTCGCCCGGGCGGGAGGCGACCCGGTCTCGAAGGCGGCGCAGCCGCGGCGTAACGTGGATGCCGGGGAGTGTTCGATGTGGGCGGACGGTGGAATGCGATGCGGAAGCAGGGTGGCGGCGGGAAAGCCCAGGTGTTCCGGATCACCGGGGCCCGGCAGGGCCTCCAGGAGGATGTGCGCGGCCGGCAGCGGCGGTACGTGATCTCGATGACGGTCCGTACGGTGGCGGTGATCCTCGCGGCGACCCTCTGGAACGTGGAGCGTCATGTCGCCCTCGTGGCCCTGGTGTTGGGGGCGGTCCTGCCGTACATCGCGGTGGTGATCGCCAACGCGGGGCGGGAGAACGCGCCGGGGCTGCCCTCCACGTTCGTCACCGCCCAGGTGCGGCCCGTGATCGCGCCGCCCCGGGCGGACGACTCCGGGACGGAATCGGTTCCGGAGGACCAGGCTGAGCGGCGGCCATGACGGGCCTGTGCGACAAGCTCAGGAAAAGCTCAGATCAATCATGCTGTTCCAGTGCCGTGCGACGGGTCGGCCGTGACATACTTCGTACGCGCTCCGCATCCCCCGTCGGAGCGACGGACCGACGCCGGGCAGCTCCCCCCGTGGCTGCTCGGCGTCGCCTTTTTATGGGTATCTGTGGGACGGAACGACGCAACTGTGACTGACGAGACGCCTATCTGTTCCGCCAAGGGGTGCCGGGTCGCCGCGGTGTGGGTCCTCGCGTGGAACAACCCGAAGATCCATACGCCGGAGCGGCGGAAGACGTGGCTGGCGTGTGAGGAGCACCGGGAGCATCTTTCGCAGTTCCTCGGTGTCCGGGGGTTCCTGAAGGACGTGGTCCTGCTGAGCGACTGGGACGCGCGGGACGTCTGAAGCCCGTCACCCGCCGATCGCCGACATGGGGCGGTCGGGTTGGACGAAGCTCGGGTCGTCCAGGCCCGCTCCCGCCTTCTTGCCCCACATCGCCAGCCGCCAGAGGCGGGCTATCTCCTCGTCGGGGGCGCCGGAGCGCAGGGCCTCGCGGAGGTCGGTCTCCTCGCGGGCGAAGAGGCAGGTGCGGATCTGGCCGTCGGCGGTGAGGCGGGTGCGGTCGCAGGCCGCGCAGAACGGGCGGGTGACGGAGGCGATGACGCCGACGCGGTGCGGACCGCCGTCGACCAGCCAGCGTTCGGCGGGGGCGGAGCCGCGCTCGTCCTGGCCCTCTGCGGTGAGGTCGAAGCGGGTACGGAGCGAGGCGAGGATGTCCCCGGCGGTGACCATGTCCTCGCGCTTCCAGCCGTGCTGGGCGTCCAGGGGCATCTGCTCGATGAAGCGCAGTTCGTAGTCGTGCTCCACCGCCCAGGCCAGCAGGTCGGGGGCCTCGTCGTCGTTGAGGCCGGGCATGAGGACGGTGTTGACCTTGACCGGGGTGAGGCCGGCGGCACGGGCGGCCCGCAGGCCGTCGAGGACGTCCTGGTGGCGGTCGCGGCGGGTGAGGGTCCTGAAGACGTCCGGGCGGAGGGTGTCGAGGGAGACGTTGACCCGGTCCAGGCCTGCCGCCTTGAGCGCGGTCGCGGTGCGCCCCAGGCCGATGCCGTTCGTCGTCAGGGACATCCGGGGGCGCGGGGTCAGGGCCGCGACGCGCTCGACGATGCCGACCAGGCCGGGGCGCAGCAGCGGCTCGCCGCCGGTGAAGCGGACCTCCTCGATGCCGAGCGTGGAGACCGCTATGTCGATCAGGCGGACGATCTCGTCGTCCGTGAGGAGGTCGGGCTTGGCCAGCCACTGCAGGCCCTCCTCGGGCATGCAGTACGTACAGCGCAGGTTGCAGCGGTCGGTCAGCGAGACTCTCAGGTCGGTGGCCACTCGGCCGTAGGTGTCGATGAGCACGTGGGCCCCCTCCCCGTAGCGGATCGCGTTTCGTCTGTCGTCACCTGCGAGCCTACGTGACGCCGCTGACAAGGAAAGAGGCCGATCCCACGAGACAAGACGCGGCCGCGTCGCGGGGGTCCACGACGCGGCCGCGCTCCCGGAGGGGATCAGTGGGCTCCGGTGCCCGTCAGGGAGCGGACCTCCAGCTCGGCGTACTTGCCCCGGTCGGGCTCCTCCTTCGACAGGAGGGTGCCGAGGATGCCGAGGAGGAAGCCGACGGGGATGGAGATGATGCCGGGGTTCTCCAGCGGGAACCAGTGGAAGTCGGCGTCCGGGAACATCGAGGTGGGCTTGCCGGAGACGACCGGGGAGAACAGCACCAGGCCGACCGCGGTGACCAGGCCGCCGTAGATCGACCAGAGGGCTCCGGAGGTGGTGAACCGCTTCCAGAAGAGGCTGTAGAGGATGGTGGGGAGATTGGCGGAGGCGGCGACGGCGAAGGCGAGGGCGACCAGGCCGGCGACGTTCAGGTCGCGGGCGAGGGCGCCGAGGAGGATCGAGACGGCGCCGATGCCGACGGTGGCCCAGCGGGCGGCGTTGATCTCCTGCTTCTCGTCGGCCTGGCCCTTCTTGATCACGTTCGCGTAGATGTCGTGCGCGAAGGAGGAGGACGAGGCCAGGGTCAGGCCGGCGACGACCGCGAGGATCGTGGCGAAGGCGACCGCCGAGATGGTGGCCAGCAGGATCGCGCCCCAGTTGGAGTCGACGCCGCCCAGGTGGAGGGCGAGGAGCGGTGCGGCCGTGTTGCCGGCCTTGTTCGACGCGACGATCTCGTCCGGCTTGATCAGCGCGGCGGCGCCGAAGCCGAGGGCGAGGGTCATCAGGTAGAAGGAGCCGATCAGGCCGATGGCCCAGATGACCGACTTCCGGGCGGCCTTGGCGGTGGGGACCGTGTAGAAGCGGATCAGGATGTGCGGCAGACCGGCGGTGCCGAGGACCAGGGCGATGCCGAGGGAGATGAAGTCCAGCTTGGTGGTGCCGGTGGCGCCGTACTTCAGGCCGGGCTCCAGGAAGGCGGCGCCCTTGCCGCTGTTGTCGGCGGCCGAGCCGAGCAGGTCGGAGACGTTGAAGTCGAACTTCAGCAGGACCAGGAAGGTCAGCAGGAGGGCCCCGGCGATCAGCAGGACCGCCTTGACCATCTGGACCCAGGTGGTGCCCTTCATGCCGCCGATGGTCACGTAGACGATCATCAGTACGCCGACCAGGGCGACGATGCCGATCTTGCCGCCGTCGCTGGTGATGCCCAGGAGCAGCGAGACCAGGACGCCGGCGCCCGCCATCTGGGCGAGGAGGTAGAAGATCGAGACGACGATCGTGGAGGTGCCGGCGGCGGTGCGGACCGGGCGCTGGCGCATGCGGTAGGCGAGGACGTCGCCCATGGTGTAGCGGCCGGAGTTGCGCAGCGGCTCGGCGACCAGGAGGAGGGCGACGAGCCAGGCGACGAGGAAGCCGATGGAGTAGAGGAAGCCGTCGTAGCCGAAGAGGGCGATGGCGCCGGCGATGCCGAGGAAGGACGCGGCGGACATGTAGTCGCCGGAGACGGCGAGGCCGTTCTGGAAGCCGGTGAACTGGCGGCCGCCCGCGTAGAAGTCGGCCGCGTCCTTGGTCTGACGGCCCGCCCAGACCGTGATGACGAGGGTCGCCGCGACGAAGATCGCGAACAGGGTGATGATCAGCGGCCGGTGCTCGCTCGCCTCACCGGCGGCGAGCCAGGTGGTGTGCTGTGCGGGGCTCATGCGCCGCCCTCCATCCGGGACTTGATGGCCTCGGCCTTGGGGTCGAGGTGGGCGGCGGCGGTGCGCGCGTACCACCAGGCGATGAGGAACGTGGTGAGGAACTGGGCGAGGCCCAGGACCAGGGCCACGTTGATGTTGCCGAGGAGTTTGGTGCCCATGAAGTCGCCCGCGTAGTTGGAGAGCAGGACGTAGAGCAGGTACCAGGCGATGAAGCCGACGGTCAGCGGGAAGGCGAACCCGCGGTAGGAGCCGCGCAGTTCACCGAACTCCGCGCTCTCCTGCACCGCGACGAACTCCTCGGTGGAGGGGAGTTGGGCTTGGGTTTTCGAGGGGGGCGGTGTCTCGGTGGCCACGGAGTCTCCTCGCTTGCGGACGGTGGGTCGGGCGGGTGCTCGATCGTGCACGGGCTCCCTGTCCAAGGGCACGGCGGCACGCTAGGGCGGGTTCAACCCGATCGGGTTCTTTCGTAAGTCGTCGCCTTGATCGTCCGATGGCCGTTGCTGGGGGGTGAGTCGGGGAGATAGCTTCGGCGGAGCACCACCCGTCATGTACCTGCCCAGACGCCGCGGGCGGGTCCTCTTCTTCCGGATGATGTGGAGACCCCATGGCTCATCTGCCTTCCAGACGCCGCCTCGCTCTCGCGGTGCCCGTCGTGCTGTCGCTGACCGCCGCCGTCGGCTTCCTGCCGACGGCCGCCACCGCGACTCCGGCCTCGGCCACGGCCGCGGTGTCGACCGCCCAGGCGGCCGAGGCCGGGACGCTGGCCTATGTCGTCAACACGAAGGTGGACCACCGCACGATCGCGTCGGTGAAGAAGGCGATCGCCGCGGCCGACGGCACCCTGGTGGCGTCGTACGACAGGATCGGTGTGCTCGTCGTGCACTCGGCGAACCCCGACTTCGGGCCGCGGATCCGCGCGGTGCGCGGGGTGCAGTCGGCGGGTGCGACGCGCACCGCGCCGCTGAGCGCCGCGGGGACCACCGACGAGGGGGCCGCGCAGGTCCTGTCGAAGGCGGAGGCCGCGAAGATCGAGAAGGCGTCCGACGCGGCCGGCCAGAGCGAGCCGCTCGAGGCCGACCAGTGGGATCTGCGGGCGATCGGCGCCGACAGGACCGCCGCGATCAACCCGGGCAGCCGGAAGGTCACGGTCGCCGTGATCGACACCGGCGTCGACGACACCCACCCGGACCTCGCGCCGAACTTCTCGGCGTCCCAGTCGGCCAACTGCGTGGGCGGTGTCGCGGACACCAGCGAGGGCGCCTGGCGGCCGTACACCGCGGACGACTACCACGGCACGCATGTCGCCGGTGAGATAGCCGCGGCCCGCAACGGCATCGGCGTCGCGGGTGTCGCCCCCGGTGTGAAGGTCGCCGGCATCAAGGTCAGCGACCCGAAGGACGGCCTCTTCTACCCGGAGAACGTCGTCTGCGCGTTCGTGTTCGCCGCCGACCACGGCGTGGAGATCACGAACAACAGCTACTACGTTGATCCATGGCTGTACAACTGCATGGACGACCCCGACCAGCGGGCCATCGTGGACGCGGTCAACAGGGCCCAGCTGTACGCCCAGAAGAAGGGCACGCTCAATGTGGCCTCGGCGGGCAACTCCAACCACGACCTGGACTCCGACGCGCTGGAGGACTCGTCCAGCCCGGACGACTCCACGCCGGTGACGCGGACGGTCGACCCGCACGAGTGCTTCGACGTGCCGACCCAGCTGCCGGGTGTGGTCACGGTCAGCGCCACGGGCGTCAAGGGCACCAAGTCGTACTACTCCAGCTACGGACTGGGCGCCGTCGACGTGGCCGCTCCGGGCGGCGACAAGTACCAGATCCCGGAGACGCCGTCGGCCAACGGCCGCATCCTGTCGACGCTGCCGAACAACACGTACGGCTTCCTCCAGGGCACGTCGATGGCGTCCCCGCACGTGGCCGGCGTGGCCGCGCTGCTGAAGTCGACGCACCCCTTCGCGTCCCCGGCCCAGTTGCAGCGGCTGCTCAAGGCGCAGGCGGACAACCCGGGCTGCCCGGCCGAGCCGTACGACGGCAACGGTGACGGCGTGGTGGACGCGACCTGCGTGGGCGGCAAGCACGTCAACGGGTTCTTCGGGTACGGCGTGGTGAACGCGCTGCGGGCCGTCAAGTAACGACCCCGCGACCCCAGGGGCCCACATATTGATTGAATCAATACTGCTAATCAATAGTGCACAATGCAGTCATGACATCAATCACGTACGTGTGGTCGGAGCTGGGCGGCGATCCCGCCCGGCTCGCACGCGTGTCGACCGTCGTGCGCGAGGGCCTGCTGCCCGCCCGGCTGCCCGTGCGGGAGCTGGCGCGGGCCTGTGTGGGCGCGTGTGCGCTGGCCGGTGCCGAGCTGGGGGCGCGGCGGGCGGGACTCGACCGGGTGCCCGGCGTGCGGGTGGACGACGGGGCGGTGGCGACCGCGTTCACCAGTGAGCGGCGGCTGCTGGTCGACGGGCGGGCACCGGAGCTGTTCGCGCCGCTGTCGCGGTTCTGGCGGACGGCGGACGGATGGGTGCGCACGCACGCCAACTATCCGCACCACCGCGAGCGGCTGCTGAAGTCGCTGGACGTGCCGGACGACCCGGCCGCCGTGGAGGCCGCGATGGCCGGGCGGTCCGCGCGGGACGTCGAGGACGCGGTGTACGCGGCCGGGGGTCTCGCGGTCGCGCTGCGCACGCCCGAGGAGTGGGCCGCGCACCCGCAGGCGGCCGAGGTGGCCGCACGCCCGCTCGTCGAGCGCGGCCGGCTGGACGGCGCCCGCGCGCGTACGTTCCCGGATCTCACCGGGACTGCCCTGCTGCCCGCCGCCGGGCTACGTGTCCTGGACCTCACGCGGGTGCTGGCCGGGCCGGTCGCCACCCGCACGCTCGCCCTGCTGGGCGCGGACGTGCTCCGTCTCGACGCGCCCGGACTGCCGGAACTCCCCGACCAGCACACCGACACCGGGTTCGGGAAGCGCTCGGCCCTGCTGGACCTGACCGCCGACCGGCGCCGCTTCGAGGAGCTGCTCGCGGACGCGGACGTCGTCGTCACGGGCTACCGGCCGGGCGCCCTCGACCGGTTCGGCCTCTCCCCCGAGGCACTGGCCGAGCGGCGGCCCGGGCTGGTGGTGGCGCAGGTGTCCGCGTGGGGTGCGTACGGGCCGTGGGGTGACCGGCGGGGGTTCGACAGCCTCGTCCAGGTGGCCACCGGCATCGCGGCCGTCGAGGGGTCGGCCGGGCGGCCCGGTGCGCTGCCGGCGCAGGCCCTCGACCACGGCACGGGATATCTGCTGGCGGCGGGCGTGCTGCGGGCGCTCACCGAGCAGTCGTACGACGGCGGGAGCCGGGTCGTGCGGGTGGCGCTGGCGCGGACGGCGGCGTGGCTCATGAGCGGTGCCGGGAGGGAAGCGGAGGGCGGGGAGGCCGTCCCCGGGGCCGGGGTGTGGCTCGGGGAGACGGACAGTCCTGTGGGGCGGCTACGGTACGCGAGGCCGCCGGTGTTCTTCGAGGGGGGTCCCCGGGAGTGGAGACGGCCGCCGGGGCCCTGGGGGGCCGATCCGGCGGCCTGGGCGTGAGCGCCTCGGGGGCGGCCGCCGTCCGGTTCTAGTGCCGCGGCAGGCAACGTTCGCCCCGTCGCGACGCCCGGCACGCACTCTCGCCGCACCGGCCGAAAGCCCAAGTACGTCCAGTACGAGGACTTCCGGCCGGCACGCCGAGAGCACGCACCGGACGCCGCTCCTTGACGGGCAAACGTTGCCTGCCGCGGCACTAGTTCGTCACCAGGACCTTCAGCGCCGTGCGCTCGTCCATCGCCTTGTAGCCGTCCGGTACGGACCCGATGCCCACCGTGAGGTCGAAGACGGGGGACGGGTCGATCGTGCCGTCGAGGACGTCGGGCAGGAGGTCGGGGATGTAGGCGCGGACCGGGGCGACGCCGCCGCGCAGGGTGAGGTTGCGGTCGAACATGACGCCCAGGTCGAGTCCGGTGCCGCTGCCGTGCGGGACGCCGACGTAGCCGATGGCGCCGCCGTCGCGGGTGATGCCGACCGCCGTGCGCATGGACTGCTCGGTGCCGACGGCCTCGACGACGGCGTGGGCGCCCTGGCCGCCGGTGAGTTCGCGGACGGCCGCGACGGCCTCGTCCCCGCGCGCGGCGACGACGTCGGTGGCGCCGAAGCGGCGCGCGATGTCCGTACGGACCTGGTGGCGGCCGAGGGCGATGATCCGCTCGGCGCCGAGCCGCTTGGCGGCGAGGACCGCGCACAGGCCGACGGCGCCGTCCCCGACGACCGCGACGGTGGCGCCGGGACGGGCGCCCGCGCCGAGCGCGGCGTGGTGGCCGGTACCCAGCACGTCGGAGAGGGTGAGCAGCGCGGAGAGCAGGTGGTCGTCGGAGGCCGCCTCCTTCGGCAGCCGGACGAGGGTGCCGTCGGCGAAGGGCACACGGACCGCCTCGCCCTGGCCGCCGTCGTAGCCGACGGAGCCCCAGAAGCCGCCGTGCTCGCAGGAGGTGGTGAGGCCCTCGCGGCAGTAGTCGCACACGCCGTCGGACCACATGAACGGCGCGACGACCAGGTCACCGGCGCGGACCGTGCCCACCTCGGAGCCGGTGTCCTCGACCACACCGAGGAACTCGTGCCCGATCCTCTGCCCCGGCTGCCGGGCCGCCTCGCCGCGGTACGCCCACAGGTCGCTGCCGCAGATGCAGGCGCGCAGCACCCGTACGACGGCGTCGGTGGGCAGCTGCACCACGGGGTCGGGCACGTCCTCCACCCGCATGTCGTAGGGGGCGTGGATGGTGGTGGCGCGCATGGCGAGGGTCCTTCTCGTGCGGGTGCGTGGGTGCGCTCAGGGGGTGGTCGAGCGCACTTCACGGTACGCCGTCGGCGGTGCCGCCCGTTCCTCGAGGACACCCCGGACCAGCAGGCACTGCGCGGCGGCGTACGTCAGCATGATCCACAGGTCGGGGCGCGGGGGCTGCGGCAGGCCGGCGACGCCGGTGGCGATGAGAGTGTCGGAGAGCAGGAAGAGCACGCCTCCGGCTCCGGCGAGGGGGCCGAGGCGGGTGGCGGCGGTGTACGCCATGGCGGTGAGGAGGGCGCTGTAGACGGCGACGGGCGCGCGCAGGTCCGGCGGGAGACCGGGCCACAGGAGGGTGAGGGTGGCGATGAGGACGGCGGCGTAGGAGGGGGCGAGGACAGTGCCACGCGCGCGGGGGCGGCCGGTGCGGGCGCCGGCCGTGAAGAGCACGAGGTAGCAGACGTGTCCGGCGGCGAAGCACGCCATGCCGGCGAGGAAGGCGGGGTCGGCGTCCGACAGGAGGAGGACGTCGCCGCCCCAGCCGCAGAGCAGGGCGGCGAGGAGCAGGCGCGGTGCGCCGTTCACGGCCGCCCAAACGGCGAGGAGGGGTATGAGGAGCGGCTTGGCGACGGCGTGCCCCGGGTGCCAGCCGACCGCGAGGGAGCCGAGGTCGACCGCGGTGGCGAGGACGAAGGCGGCGAGGAGGGGGCGGGGGCGGAAGGGGCGGGGGCGGAGGGTCACGCGGCGCTGCTCTCCTCGACCGGCGTGGACGGGCCGACCGGCGTGGACGGGCCGGTGACGGGCTGGGCCGGTTGCCATCCCGGCCCCCGGAACACCCGCCCCGCGCGCTCGCGCAAGCCGCTAGCCGTCTTGATGTCCTTGACGATCGCGACGTACTCATGGGTGGCGACCTTGATCGGGTTGAACGTGTTGATGTTCTTCGTCAACCCGTAGACGGGCCGCTCCACCTCCGGGACGAAGGAGCCGAAGAGCCGGTCCCACACGATGAGGATGCCGCCGAAGTTGCGGTCCAGGTAGCCGCCCTGGGAGGCGTGGTGGACGCGGTGGTGGGAGGGCGTGTTGAACACGTACTCGAACCACCGGGGCATCCTGTCGATGCGCTCGGTGTGGATCCAGAACTGGTAGACGAGGTTGGCGGAGGAGCAGAACGCGAGCGCGGCGGGGTGGACGCCGAGGGCGATGAGCGGGACGTAGAACGGCCAGACGGTGAGGGTCGTCCAGGGCTGGCGCAGCGCGGTGGTGAGGTTGAACTTCTCGCTGGAGTGGTGGACGACGTGACAGGCCCACAGGACGCGGACGACATGGTGGCCGCGGTGGGACCAGTAGGAGAAGAAGTCCTGTGCGAGCAGCATCAGCGGGACGGTCCACCACAGGACGGGCACGCGCAGCGGCGTCAGCTCGTGGATCGCCGTGTAGAGGGCGACGATCGGGATCTTCCAGAAGAAGTCGAAGAGCAGGCTCCCCAGCCCCATGCCGACGCTGGTCGCGGCGTCCTTCGCCTCATATCCGGCGGCTTCCTCGTCGGGGTGAATCCGGACACTGATCATCTCGACCAGGGTGAGCAGCACGAAGGCGGGTATCGACCACAGCACGACATCGGGCAGGTTCGGCATGTGGGCACCGTAGAACCGCAGGTCGGCCGGGGCTAGACGTTGTTACCCACAAGTATTTGCGGGGGTATGCGCTTGCTTGTTGGCGATCTCCGCCAAGAGCCGCGAGAGCCGGCCGAGGCGCCGGGCGCTCACACCCCCGCCGCCCCCAGCAGGGCCCCCACCCCGTACGTCACCCCCATCGCCAGCGCTCCCCCGCACACGTTCCGCAGGATCGCCCGCCGGGGAGCGGCCGCCCCCAGCCGGGCGCTGCTCCAGCCGGTGCAGACCAGGGCGAGGAGAACCGACACCACCGTCACCGGCAGGCGCCGGTCGGCCGGGGGCAGGACGATCGCGAGGAGGGGCAGGAGGGCGCCGGCGGTGAAGGCGAGGAAGCTCGCCCAGGCCGCGTGCCAGGGGTTGGTGAGGTCGTCGGGGTCGATGCCCAGCTCCACGCGCGCGTGGGCCCGCAGGGCGTCACGTTCCGTCAGCTGGACGGCGGCCTCGCGGGCCACCGCGCGGGTGAGGCCGCGTTCCTCCAGCAGCTCGGTGAGTTCCTCCAGTTCGGCCTCCGGCTGTTCGCGCAGTTCGCGTCGCTCCTGCGCGAGGGCCGCCTTCTCGGAGTCGCGCTGGGTCGACACCGACACGTACTCCCCCGCCGCCATCGACAGGGAGCCGGCCAGCAGACCGGCCAGACCGGCCGTCAGCAGCGCCGAGCGGTCGTCGGTGGCGCCGGCCACGCCGACGACCAGGCCCGCGGTGGAGACGATGCCGTCGTTGGCGCCGAGCACGGCGGCGCGCAGCCAGTTCAACCGGGAGCCGAGGGTGCCCTCGTGGGCCTCGCGGTGGGGTGGTTCCGCCTCGGGGTGCGTCTCACGTTCCGTCACGGGAGGAGAGGATGGCATCCGGTGCGTCAGCGTGTCGCGCCGACTCGTCACCGCGGGGGCGTCTCCTGGGCTTCCGTGTCCCGGTGTCGGTGGCGCCCCGTATCCTCAATGACCATGCTCGCAGACCACACGACCGCAGTGTCCTCCCCCACGGAGTGGCCGGCCGCGTATCCCCAGGGCTACGCGGTCGTTGACGTGGAGACCACCGGGCTGGCCCGGGACGACCGGATCATCTCCGCCGCCGTCTACCGGCTGGACGCGCGCGGTGAGGTCGAGGACCACTGGTACACACTGGTCAACCCGGAGCGCGACCCGGGGCCCGTGTGGATACACGGTCTGACGAGCGAGGTGCTGGAGGGCGCGCCCCTCTTCCAGGACGTGGCCGAGGAGTTCGCGGCGCGGCTGGCGGGGCGGGTGCTCGTCGCGCACAACGCGGTCTTCGACTGGCAGATGATCGCCCGGGAGTACGCGCGCGCGGAGCGCGAGGCGCCGGTGCGGCAGCGGCTGTGCACGATCGCGCTCTCCAAGGAGCTGCGGCTGCCGCTGCCCAACCACAAACTGGAGTCGCTCGCGGCCCACTTCGGCGTGGTCCAGCGGCAGGCGCACCACGCCCTCGACGACGCGCGCGTCCTCGCGGAGGCGTTCCGGCCGAGCCTGCGGGCCGCGGCGGCGGGCGGGGTGCGGCTGCCGCTGCTCGAGTGCCGGCCGCTGACGGAGTGGACCGACGGGCCCGCGCCCCGCATCGGCCGCCAGGGCGGCGGCGGTTACGGCGGCTACCGGCCGGGCGGCTGGCGGCCGTCCCGCAAGCGGCCCCTCTGTCCGCACCCGAACCCCGGGCGGTACGAAGACGGCACAAGGCTCAAGCAGGGCATGCGGGTGGCCTTCTCGGGCGACACGTCCGTGGACCGCGAGCTGCTGGAGGACCGGGCCACCGAGGCGGGGCTGCATGTGGCGACCAGTGTGTCCCGGCTGACCAGTCTGCTGGTGACCAACGATCCCGACTCGGGTACGTCGAAGGTGGTGAAGGCGCGGCAGTTCGGGACGCCGGTCGTGGACGAGGCGGCGTTCGGGCAGCTGCTGCGCGATGTCGAGGCAGCCGACGGGTGAGCCGTACGTACGGGTGATTGCCGGGCGACTCGCCCACCGCCCGCTCGCCCGCGCGGGGGCGAGCGCTCACCCTGTGGCGCATGGCGAGATGCGAAGTTTGCGGCAATGACTACGGAATGACCTTCGAGGTGCACGCGCAGGGCGCCGTGCACGTCTTCGACTGCTTCTCCTGTGCGATTCATCGCATGGCCCCGATCTGCGAGCACTGCCGGGTCCAGATCATCGGCCAGGGAGTCGAGGTCGAGGGCCACTGGTACTGCGGCGCCCACTGCGCACGGGCCGAGGGGAAGGCGGGCATCATCGACCGCGTCTGACGACGCCCGCCTACGGCACCCCTGCGACAGCACCCCACGGCCCGAGAGGTACGGTCGTGGGGTGTACCGCTTCCTGTTGTCCCGGCAGTGGGTGATCCTCACGCTGGTCGCCCTGCTGCTCATCCCCACGATGATCCGGCTGGGCTTCTGGCAGATGCACCGCCACGACGAGCGCGCCGCGCGCAACCAGCTGGTCACCGACGCGCTGTCCGCGAAGCCGGTGCCGGTGGAGCGGATGACGTCCCCGGGACACACCGTCACCCGTGACGAGCGCTACCGCGCGGTGACCGCGACGGGCACCTTCGACACCGCGCACGAGGTCGTCGTACGGCGCCGGGTCAACGCCGACGAGACGGTCGGCTTCCACGTCCTCACCCCGTTCGTGCTGACGGACGGCAAGGTGCTGCTGGTCAACCGGGGGTGGATCCCCGCGAACGGCCCGAGCCAGACCGCGTTCCCGAAGATCCCCGCGCCGCCCGCCGGCAAGGTCACCGTCACCGGGCGGCTGATGCCCGACGAGACGACCGCGGCGAGCGGCATCAAGGACCTCAAGGGCCTGCCGGACCGGCAGATCATGCTGATCAACAGCGAGGAGCAGGCCCGGCGGCTCGGCGCGCAGGTGCTCGGCGGGTACATCGCGCAGACCGCGCCCGAGCCGAAGGGCGACACCCCGGAGCTGGTCGGGAAGCCCGGCAGCGAGGACGCGGCGCTGAACTACGCGTACGCCATCCAGTGGTGGCTGTTCGCCGCGGGCGTCCCCGTGGGCTGGGTGGTTCTGGTCCGCCGGGAGCGTCGGGAGCGGGACGCGGCGGCCGTCTCGGCGCAGGAGAAGGAAGCGGCGCCGGCTCCGGTGTAGCTGCCCTCAGCCCCGGCGGTGGCCCGCCAGGCTGTTCCGCCAGTACACGAAGGTGCGTTCCGGGTCGGGCAGCAGGTCCCACGGGTGGCGGGTCATATGGCGGCCGACGCGCCGGAAGACGGGGGCGGCCTCGTCCGGTCGGTGGGCGCGGGTCAGGGCGAAGGCGAGGACGTTGAGGTCGGCGACGGCCTCGGCGTGGGCCGGGGCGGCGGTGCGGAACCAGCCCGTGAGCGCCATGTCGATCTCCTGGACCGCGCGCGGTCCGCTCCAGTCGACGTTCGTGCCGAGAGCGTCGAGGGGGGACGCCGCCCGACGATGGGCCGTCAGCTCGACGCGGGCGGCGACGGGGAGCAGGGCCACCGGTGAACCGTGCGGTGCGCGGGCGGCGGCCTGCCAGGCGAACTCCATCATCTCCGGGAGCGTCCCGTGTCCGCGCGGGGAGAGATATCCCAGCAGCCGGTGGTAGGCGGTCCGGTGCCACGGCGCCCGCCGGACGGCCTCGCGCCACACGGGCACCGCGTCCTGCACCGGTACGGCGCAGGAGTGCATCAGGGACAGCAGGGCCAGCCACGGCGTCGGGTCCCCGGGGCAGGTGTCGGCGGCCCGCAGACAGGTCCGTTCGGCCGCGCGCACGGCGGCGTGACCCTCGGCGGGCGCGCGGATCGTCTCCACACAGGCCCGCAGGACCAGGGCGTCCCCGTCGCCGGGCCGGTCGGCGGACCAGCGCTGCGAGACCACGGCCGGCAGCTGCCCGGCCAGGACCGAGACCCGGTGCGCCCGGCGGTCCCAGTCCCGTCCGGTGCCGCGCAGCAGCCGGGCCGCGGGCTCCCAGACGGGACGCGTGGTACCCGCGCCGAGCCCGTGGAGCTGCCGGGCGGGCCGGAGTTCGGCGAGGGTCGCGTGGAGGAGGTCGTCGTCGAGGGCGGGGCGGATCAGCAGGGAGGGCCGGCGTCTGAGCATCTCGTTCCCCGGGTGACGGAGGGCAGGGGGCGGGCGGGCCGTCGCAGGGCCCGCCCGCCCCGGACATCAGCAGCAGCGGCCGGGGGACTCGCCCTCGCGCCACAGCGTGCGCATCCGCTGGTACTCCCGGCGGGTCGGTACCGGCGCGTGCGGGTGGTGGCGGCGGTGCCGGTCGCAGTAGCGGTCGTACTCGGCCTCGCCGGTCAGTTCGCGCGCGTACCAGAGCAGGACGCCCACCGCCCTGCGGACGACGGTCATGAGCCCGCCCCCACCAGCGGCTTGGTGTCGCGGGACTCCGGCCCCTCGATCCGGGAGGCGACGTACGGCGTCTCGGTCGTCGGCAGCGGCTCGCCGGCCCTGAGGGCCCGTACGCAGACCACCGCGCAGTTGACCAGGACGATCGTGACCAGCAGCAGGAAGACCGCCATGAGGACGCCGTCGACGGTGTTGTTGACGACGATGGTGTGCATGTCGTCCAGGTCGGTGGCGCCGGGCAGGAGCTTGCCCGCGTCGGCGGCGTCGGCGTACACGTCGCGCTGGGCGAAGAAGCCGATCTTCGGGTTGTCGGAGAACACCTTCTGCCAGCCGGCGGTGAAGGTGACGGCCACGACCCAGGCGAGCGGGGCGCCGGTCACCCAGGCCCAGCGTGCCTTGCCGGACTTGACGAGCATGGTGGTGGTGACGGCGAGGGCGACGGCGGCGAGCAGCTGGTTGGCGATGCCGAAGAGGGGGAAGAGCTGCTTGATCCCGCCCAGCGGGTCGGTGACGCCGGCGTAGAGGAAGTAGCCCCAGGCGCCGACGACGAGGGCGCTGGTGATCCAGATGCCGGGCTTCCAGGTGACGCGGCCGATCGGCTTCCAGACGTTGCCGAGCATGTCCTGGAGCATGAAGCGGCCCACCCGGGTGCCCGCGTCCACGGTGGTGAGGATGAACAGCGCCTCGAACATGATCGCGAAGTGGTACCAGAAGGCCTTGAGTCCGCTGCCGAACACGCTGGAGAAGATCTCCGACATGCCCACGGCGAGGGTGGGGGCGCCGCCGGAGCGGCCGACCAGCGTCTGTTCCTCGACGGCCTTGGCGGCTGCGGTCAACTGGTCCGGGGTGATGGCGAAACCGAGGCCCTTGACCGCCTCGGCGGCGCTCTGCGCGGTCGGGCCGAGCAGGGCGGCCGGGGAGTTCATGGCGTAGTACAGGCCGGGTTCGAGGACGCACGCGGCGATCAGCGCCATGACGGCGACGAAGGACTCCGTGAGCATCGAGCCGTAGCCGATGAGCCGGACCTGGGACTCCTTCTGGATGAGCTTGGGGGTGGTGCCGGAGGAGACCAGGGCGTGGAAGCCGGAGAGGGCGCCGCAGGCGATGGTGATGAACAGGAAGGGGAAGAGGGAGCCGGCGAAGACCGGTCCGGCGCCCGTGTGGGCGAACTCGGTCACCGCGCCCGCCTTGAGGGTCGGGGCCGCGATCACCACGCCCACGGCCATCAGGGCGATGGTGCCGACCTTCATGAACGTCGACAGGTAGTCACGGGGCGCCAGGAGCATCCACACCGGGAGCACGGAGGCGACGAAGCCGTAGCCGACCAGGCAGAAGACGAGGGTCTCGGGGCTCCAGACGAAGTACTCGGCCAGGGAGGAGTTCTGGATCCAGCCGCCGCCGAGGATGGCGAGCAGCAGCAGGGCCACGCCGATGACGCTGGTCTCCACGACCCGGCCCGGGCGCAGATAGCGCAGGTAGAAGCCCATGAAGAGGGCGATCGGGATGGTCATGGCGACCGAGAAGGTGCCCCAGGGGGACTCCGCCAGGGCGTTGACGACGACCATCGCCAGCACCGCGAGCAGGATGATCATGATGGCGAAGACGCCGATCAGCGCGGCGGCGCCGCCCACCCTGCCGATCTCGTCCCGGGCCATCTGGCCGAGGCTCTTGCCGTCCCGGCGCATGGAGAGGAACAGCACGATCATGTCCTGGACCGCGCCCGCGAAGATCACCCCGGTGATGATCCAGACCGTGCCCGGCAGATAGCCCATCTGCGCGGCCAGCACCGGGCCGACCAGCGGGCCGGCGCCGGCGATGGCCGCGAAGTGGTGGCCGAACAGCACCCGCCGGTCGGTGGGGTGGTAGTCGACCCCGTCCTCCAGCCGCTCGGCCGGGGTGGCCCGGCCGTCGTCGGCCTGAAGGACCCGGCGGGCGATGAACCCCGAGTAGAAGCGGTAGGCGATGGCGTACGACCCGAGCGCGGCCACCACCAGCCAGACCGCGGAGATCTCCTCGCCGCGGGAGAGCGCGAGGACGCCCCAGGCGACGGCGCCGAGCAGGGCGACACCGGTCCACAACGCGAGGGACTTCAGTGACATACGTGACTTTTCCGGCGCCGGACGGCCGGTTTCGGGCAGGGCTGACGCAGGCATGGCGGCTCCTCACCTGGGCGGTGCGGTACGCCTCGGGACCCGAGGCGGGCGAGATCGGCGACCGGTACCAGCGGTGACGGCTCTCCCGTCCGCTGTCGGTCTGTGCAAGAGTTGCCCACCCCCCGACACCGGTTGACAGCGAATCCCCCGGCGATTCCCCAGCGATTCCCCAGCGGTTCCCCGGACGATCCTCCGCGCGATTTCCCGCCGGTTCCCGTCAACCGAACGGGCCCCTCGCGCAACTGGACCGGTGAGGGCTCAGGCACACCAAAGGCGGTGACCCATGGCCGACGGCGCCATGACGACGACGTTCCTCGCCGTGATCGGCGGGGCGTCGCTGCTCGCCGTGACCGCGCGCCGGCTGCGCCCCAGCGACCGGCTGCCCGCCCTGGAGGGCTGGGCGCTGGCCGACCGCTCCCTCGGCCCCGTGTGGACCTGGCTGCTGCTCGGCGGCACGATCTTCACCGCGTACACCTTCACGGCCGTGCCGGGACTGGCGTACGGCAACGGGGCGCCCGCGTTCTTCGCGGTGCCGTACACGGTGATCGTCTGCCCGCTCGCCTTCGTCCTGCTGAGCCGGCTGTGGGAGGTGGCCCGGCGGCACGGCTATGTCACCGCCGCCGACTTCGTGCGGGGCCGCTACGGCTCGCCGCCGCTGGCCCTCGTCGTGGCGCTCACCGGGATCCTCGCGACCATGCCGTATCTGGCGCTGCAACTGCTGGGGATACGGGCGGTGCTGACCGCCGGGGGCGTGTACCCGCGCGGCGCGGCCGGGGATCTGGTGATGGTGGCGCTGTTCGCGGGGCTGGCGGTGGCGACGTACCGGCACGGGCTGCGGGCACCGGCGGTGATCTCGGCGCTCAAGGCGGTGGCGGTGTTCGTGTCGCTGACCGCCGTGTGCTGGCTGGTGCTGCGGCAGCTCGGCGGGCCCGGCCCGGTGTTCGACGGCGCGGCCCGGCGGCTCGGCGGCACGGACGTGGCCCACTCGCCGCTGGTCCTCACCCCCGCCCAGCAGCCCGCCTACGCCACCCTCGCGCTCGGCTCCGCGCTGGCGCTGCTGATGTACCCCCATGTGCTCACCGCCGGGTTCGCCGCCGACGGAGCGCGCACCCTGCGCAAGGTCTCGGTGGCCCTGCCCGCGTGGACGGGGCTGCTCGCCCTGTTCGGCTTCCTCGGTGTCGCGGCGCTCGCGGCGGGGGTGCGCGCTCCGGCGGGCGGCGCCGAGGCCGCCGTACCGATGCTGGTGGACCGGCTGATGCCGGGGCCGCTGGCCGGGCTGGTGTTCGCCGCGATCACCGTGGGGGCGCTGGTGCCGGCCGCCGTGATGTCGATCGCGGCGGCCACGAGCTTCGTCCGCAACGTCTACGTCGAGTACGTCCAGCCCACCGCCACGCCCAAGCGGCAGGTGCGCATCGCCAAGGCGGTGTCGCTGACCGCGAAGGTGGGGGCGGTGGCGTTCGTGTTCGGGCTGCGCGACCAGGACGCCGTCAACCTGCAACTGCTGGGCGGGGTGTGGATCCTCCAGATCTTCCCGGCCGTGGCCGTGGGGCTGTTCACCGGGCGGCTGCATCCGCGCGCGCTGCTCGCCGGCTGGGCGGCCGGCATGACGGCCGGGACCGTCCTGGTCGTCCGCGAGGGGTTCTCCTCCATCGTGACCCTCGGCTTCGGACCACTGGAGATCTACGCCGGGCTCGCCGCCCTGCTGCTCAATCTGACCGTCGCGGTGACCGGCACCGCGGTCCTGGAACGCCTCGGCGTCGCCCGCGGCGCCGACACCACCGACCTGCCCTCCCGCCTGACCGTCAGGCGGCCCCGTACGACGGGAGCGAACCACCCGTGAGACGCAGACAACCGACCCCCGTGGCCGAGACGTACGCCGAGCCGCTCGCGCTGCCCGTGACCGACCCGGCGGAGCTGGAACGCGAGGCCGGGCTCGCCCGGCTGTTCGAGCTGCACTACTCCTCGATGCTGCGGCTCGCCGTGCTGCTCGGCGCCGACGATCCGGAGAACGTGGTCGCCGAGGCCTACTACCAGATCTACCGGAAGTGGCGGCGGCTGCGGGACGTCCGGGCCGCCGAGGCCTATCTGCGCTCCACCGTCTGCAATCTGACCCGGATGCGGATACGGCACCTCCAGGTCGCCCGCCGGCATGTCGAGAGCCCGCCGGAGCTCCCCGACGAGACGGTCGCCTCCGCCGAGAGCGCGGCGCTGCTCCGCGACGACCAGCGCGTGCTGATCGACGCCCTGCAACAGCTGCCGGCCCGGCAGCGCGAGGCGCTCGTGCTGCGCCACTGGCTGGGCCTGAAGGAGAGCGAGATCGCCGCCGCGATGGGCATCTCCTGCGGGTCGGTCAAGACCCACACCTCACGCGGCCTCGCCGCACTCACCCAGGCGATGGAGGCCCGGCGATGAACGACACCGGACCCGAGGCGATGAACGACACCGGACCCGGCCCCACCCGGACCGAGCGGGAGCTCCAGGACGCGCTGGAAGCGCTCGCCGGAGGGGTGCGGCCCACGCGCCCCCTGCCCGACGCCTACCGCACCGCGCGCGGTGAGTGGCTGCGGCGCGAGCGGCGGCGCAGGCTCGTGCTGGCCGTGCTGGTCGCCGTCGTCTTCGCCCTGGCCACCCTGATCGGTCTGTGGGTGCTGAACCAGGCACCCGCCCACCCCGGAGTGATCTTCTCGGGGACGGGGGACGCCGTGAACGGGGCGTCACTCCCCCGGCCGAACCCCTGATTGCCCGCCCGTCCCGCCGGGAACCCGCAAGGGCGTGCACCCCCGCATCGAGGACTACGCCCTCATCGGCGACGAACAGACCGCCGCCCTGGTCGGCCGGGACGGCTCGGTCGACTGGCTCTGCCTGCCCCGCTTCGACTCCGCCGCCTGCTTCGCCCGCCTGCTGGGCGACCGGCACAACGGCCACTGGCGCATCGCCCCCAAGGGCGTCGAGGGTGCCTGCACCCGCCGCGCCTACCGCCCCGACACCCTCGTCCTGGACACCGAGTGGGAGACCGACGGGGGCGCGATCCGGGTCACCGACCTGATGCCGCAGCGCGACCGCCATCCCGATCTGGTCCGGATCGTGGCAGGGCTGCGCGGCCGGGTCGCCGTCCGCAGCGAACTGCGGCTGCGCTTCGACCACGGCTCGATCGTGCCGTGGATGCGCCGGGCGGACGGCCACCGGGTGGCGGTCGCCGGGCCGGACGCGGTCTGGCTGCGCAGCGAACCGGCCGTGCGCACCTGGGGCGAGGACTTCGCCACCCACTCCGAGTTCACCGTCGGGGAGGGCGAGTCCGTCGCGTTCGTGCTGACCTGGCACCCCTCGCACGAACGGCGTCCCCCGCTGATCGACCCGCGCGAGGCGCTGCGCTCCAGCGTCGAGGACTGGCGGGCGTGGGCCGCGCGCTGCCGCTACGACGGGCCGCACCGGGACGCCGTGGTCCGTTCCCTGATCACTCTGAAGGCGCTCACCTACCGGCCCACCGGGGGCATCGTCGCCGCCCCGACGACCTCCCTGCCCGAACAGGTGGGCGGGGTGCGCAACTGGGACTACCGCTACTGCTGGCTGCGCGACTCCACCCTCACCCTGGGCGCGCTGCTGTCCGCCGGCTACCAGGACGAGGCCGAGGCCTGGCGGGACTGGCTGCTGCGGGCCGTCGCCGGCGACCCCGCCGACCTGCAGATCATGTACGGGCTCGGCGGCGAGCGCCGGCTGCCCGAGTTCGAAGTGTCCTGGCTGTCCGGCTACGCCGACTCCCGCCCCGTACGCGTCGGCAACGAGGCCGTGAACCAGCTCCAGCTGGACGTCTACGGCGAGGTCATCGACTCGATGGCGCTGGCGCGCGCCGCGGGCCTGCCGACGAAACCGCATGTGTGGGCGATCCAGTGCGCGCTGATGAGCTGGCTGAGCGAGAACTGGCGGCAGCCGGACGAGGGGCTGTGGGAGGTGCGCGGGGGCCGCCGGCAGTTCGTGCACTCGAAGGTGATGGTGTGGGTGGCCGCCGACCGGGCGGTCCGCGCGCTGGAGGAGAACCCGAAGCTGCGCGGGGACCTCGCGGGCTGGCGGGCGATGCGCGACGAGGTGCACCGGGAGGTGTGCGAGAAGGGCTACGACCCCCAGCGCAACACCTTCACCCAGTCCTACGGCTCCCGCGACCTGGACGCGGCCCTGCTGCTCATTCCGCGCCTCGGTTTCCTGCCGTCGGACGACCCGAGGGTGGTGGGCACGGTCGACGCGGTCCGCGCGGAGCTGGGTCACGGCGGTCTGGTGCGCCGCTACAGCACCGACGGTGCGACGGTGGACGGTCTGCCCGGGGACGAGGGGACCTTCCTGGCCTGCTCGTTCTGGCTCGCGGACGCGCTCCAGGAGACGGGCCGCCCCGAGGAGGCGCGGGAGCTGTTCGAACGGCTGGTGGGCCTCACCAACGACGTGGGCCTGCTGGCCGAGGAGTACGACCCCGTCGCCGGCCGTCATCTCGGCAACTTCCCGCAGGCCTTCAGCCACCTCGGCCTGGTGAACACCGCCCTCGCCCTGTACGGGGGCGAGCAGGCAGGATAGGGGCCATGGATCTTGGACTGAAGGACCGGGTGTACGTCGTCACCGGGGCCACGCGCGGACTCGGCAACGCGGCGGCGCGCGAGCTCGTCGCGGACGGCGCGAAGGTGGTCGTGACGGGGCGGGACGACCGGCGGGTCGCGGACGCGGCGGCCGAGCTGGGGCCGAACGCGGTCGGGCTGGCCGTCGACAACGCCGATCCGCGGGCGGCGGAGCGGCTGATCGCCACCGCCCGGGAGACCTTCGGCGCCCTCGACGGGGTGCTGGTGAGCGTGGGCGGGCCGCCGCCGGGGTTCGTCGCGGACAACACCGACGAGCAGTGGCAGTCGGCGTTCGAGTCGGTGTTCCTCGGGGCGGTGCGGCTGGCGCGGGCGGCGGCGGCCGAGCTGGAGTCCGGTGGGGTGATCGGGTTCGTGCTGTCCGGGTCGGTGCACGAGCCGATCCCGGGGCTGACGATCTCGAACGGGCTGCGGCCGGGTCTCGCGGGCTTCGCCAAGTCGCTCTCCGACGAGCTGGGGCCGCGCGGCATCCGGGTCGTGGGGCTGCTGCCGTCGCGGATCGACACGGACCGGGTCCGGGAGCTGGACGGACTGTCGGCCGATCCCGAGGCGACCCGGGCCGCGAACGAGTCCCGGATCGCGCTGCGGCGGTACGGGACACCGGAGGAGTTCGGCAGGACGGCGGCGTTTCTGTTGTCGCCGGCTGCGTCCTATCTGACGGGGATCATGGTGCCTGTCGACGGTGGGATGCGGCACGGGTTCTGAGCGTTGCGTCGCCGGGTGCGGGTGGTGGGGGCTGTTCGCGCGGTTCCCCGCGCCCCGAAAGGCCAAAGGCCAGAAGCCGAAAGCCTCAGCTCACCCTCTCTGCCCTGTGCTTGGCCGCCTTCATCCTGACGTCCGCCGGGAGTCTCTTCAGGGCCGCCGAGTCCCGCGCGTGGGCCAGGGCCCGGTCGGCCAGTTCGCGCAGGGCCGTTCCCGGGTCCACGTGGGGTTCCAGCCGGATTCGTACCCGGGTCTCCGGGGCGTCCCTGCGGCCGGTCAGACGGACCTGGGCGTGGGACACCCCCTCCAGGCCGCCCGCGTCGGCCGCCAGCACCGACTGGAGGGCGCGGCCCCGCAGCAGGGCGCCCGCGCCGTCGCCGGTGTCCACCAGGACCTCGGCGAGCCGGCGGCGGCGCAGCACCGACGTGAGCCACCACAGGGCGAGCAGGACGAGGACCGCGAGGACGGCGATGACCGTCGGCCACCACCAGCTCTCGTCCTTCCATTTCGTGCGTTCGGCGGTGCTGAGCAGGACGTCGTGGGGGCCCTCGTGGAGCCACCAGGAGGGCGGCGAGACCCCCAGGCCCACGGCCAGCACCGCGCCGCCGACGGCGAGGAGCACCAGCCCGACGAGACCGAGCAGCACACGGTTGAGGGTCCTGAGCATGCCCCTCACCCCTTCTTCCCGGGCCGCCGCACATGCACCGCCAGATGCGGCGGCCTTACGAGGCCAAGGCCCTGGACCGCCTGGTTCAGTACCGTGTCGAGGTCGGCGTGCACGGCGTCCAGATCGCGGAAGTGGGAGAGCGCGCGGACGTCGGCCCTGCGCCGGTGGGCGCGGACCCGCACCGACTGGACGCCGGCGACCTCCATGGCCCGGTCGCGCAGCACCAGCGCCACCGCGTCCCGATGCAGGCCGGCCCGTACGTCGGGGTGGATGTGGCGCATCGGCAGGACGGCCCGCAGGCCCGGGGTGACGGCGAGCAGGATCAGCCACAGGCCGAGGGCCGCCGCGACACCCGCGCCGACCAGCACCCAGGTGTCGTCGAGGGGGCGTTCGGCGAGCTGGGTGGCGAGTTCGCGGCGCCAGGCGAGCGCGGACCGGCCGGCCCGGACCGCGCAGACGTCGTAGAGGAAGGTGCCCATGACGACGAACAGCACGGCCGCCACGATCGCCGACGGGACGCGGCGCGAGGACCAGAAGCGGTGCACCTCGCCGGTGCCTGAGGCCGCGGGCGGGTCGTCCGCCCGCGGGGGTTTCTCCAGTACGGGCAGGGGGGTGGTGGCCTCCGAGCCCCGGGGCTCGCTCATCGCGTCCTCCCGTGTGGCGCGCCGTGGGCCGCCGTCAGATGCAGCTTCTCCACCTGGACGGCGACCTCCGGAACCTGCATTCCCACCAACGCGCCTACCCGCTCGGTGACATGCCGACGCACGGCCTGGCAGCGGGGGCCGATGTCGGTGGGGTAGTCGAGTTCGAGGTGGACGTGGAGGTGCGCGGCGTCATGATGGACCACGACGGTGGCGTGGGGACGGGCCGCTTCGGGGGGCAGCGGGCTGATCACCTCCAGCGCGGCCTGGGCGGCGATCTTCGCCACGACCCGGTCCGCGATACGGGTCGCCCCGCGCTCTCCCGACGGGACGTCGGCGGGTCGCCGGACGACCGCGCCCGTCCCCTCGCTCACGTCCGTCACCTGCGCCGGTCGTCACGTGTGCGGAAGAAGTCCCCGACCTCCAGGTCCCCTTCCAGAAGCCTGCCGACGACGAACCCGATGGCGCCGAGGGCGGCCACCAGGACGAAGGCGCCGAACCCGCCGAAGTATCCGGCGAAGCCCAGTGCCATACCGGCGATCATCCCGATCACGGCCCTGCTCATAGTGTGTTCCTCCGCTCGTCGGCCGGTACGTCACTGGAGGCGGGGCTCCGGCTCCTCGTCCTCCTCATCGGGAAGCTTCACGTCGCTCACCGCGATGTTGACCTCGACGACCTCCAGACCGGTCATCCGCTCCACGGCCGCGATCACGTTCTCCCGGACGTCCCGGGAGACCTCGGTGATCGACACTCCGTAGTCGACGACGATCTCCAGGTCGAGCGCGGTCTGCACCTCGCCGACCTCGGCCTTGACGCCGCGTGTCACGGACTTGGCCCCGCCGGGCACCCGGTCTCGCACCGCCCCGAAGGTACGGCTGAGGCCACTGCCCATCGCGTGGACGCCGACGACGTCCCGGGTCGCGAGGCCCGCGATCTTCTCCACGACCCCGTCGGCGATGGTGGTCCGCCCCCGGGTCGAGGGGTCACCGCCCCCGCGCCGGGTCGGCTTGCGGGTGGAGACGGTCTCCGTGCCGCCGTCCGTGCCCTGCGTCCGGGTCTGCTCCGTTGCCTCAGTCATGGCCGTACGTCCTTCTCGGTCGTCGTCCCTTCGACCACGGTAAGCGCGGTTGCGCCTCCGCGCCCCGGGGATGCGGCAGGCTGGAGGAATGAACAGGTCGACGAGTGCGGCGCGTGCGGTACGGCATCAGCTGGGCCTGGGCAGACTGCTGCCCCTGGGCGGCCCGCGCGACGGGGCGTGGATTGTGGAGGAGGCGGCGAACGGCGTACTGCGGGCGGCGGTCCGCGATGTGCCGGGGGTGCGGCTCGGGGTGCTGCGGCTGGCCCCCGCGGATCCCGGGGACGCGGACGAACCCGTCGTACCGCCTCCGCCGAGCGGGCTGCCGCCGGGGCCCCTCCGGGTGACGGCGGACTTCGCGGCGTCACCCGCGCAGCCGCTCCCGTCGACGGCGACCCGGCTGCGGCGGGCACTGGCGACGGCCGCGACCGAGCGGCTCGGCCTGGCGGTCTCGGAGGTGGACCTGCGGGTGACGGAGCTCCTCGACGGGGACGAGCCCGCCCCGGCACCGGCAGCGCCCCCGGCCGCACCGCCCGCCGGCCCGCCCCTCACCGGCGAGGAGGCGCTCGCGGCGGAGGCGGCCCTGTCCGTGCCGGGGGTGACGGGCCTGACCGGGGTGCTGGGCAGGGCGGTACGTCTGGAGAGCGTCGAGGACACCACCGCCGCGGCCCTGCCGCACCGGCACACCCGCGTGGAGATCACGGTCGGGGCGGACCACCGGGCCGTGGACGTGGCACGGCAGGTCCGCGTGACGGTGAGCGAGGCCCTGGCGGATCACCCGACGGTCACGGTGCTGGTGACGGGGGTGGGGTGAGGGCGGGCTCCGCTCATTCGCCCAGGCCGGCCAGGTCCCGCAGTCGCCTGCCCTGCGCGGCCCGCTCGGCAGCACGCTGACCGTCGTAGTCCCGGTCCGGCGCGCCGCGCAGCAGCGCCTTGGTCTCGATCACGGCCTCCCGCGGCGCGGCCAGCAGCGCCGTGGCCAGGTCCCGTGCCGCCGCGTCGAGTTCGGCAGCCGGTACCGCGAGGTTCGCGAGCCCGGAGTTCACCGCCTCCTGTGCGCCCACGAACCGCCCGGTCAGGCAGATCTCGACCGCTCGGCCGTAGCCGACGAGGGAGACGAGGGGATGCGTGCCCGTCAGATCCGGCACCAGGCCGAGGCCGGTCTCACGCATGGCGAACTGCACGTCGTCGGCGACGACGCGGAGGTCACAGGCGAGGGCCAGCTGGAATCCCGCGCCGATGGCATGGCCCTGGACGGCGGCGACGGTCACGACGTCGTTGCGCCGCCACCAGGTGAAGCCCTCCTGGAACCCGGCGATGGCGGCGTCGAGTTCGGCGTCGCCACTGCGCGCGAGATCGATGAAGGAGGGTTCGCCCTCGATCCCCTCGGGCGTGAACATCTGCCGGTCGAGGCCGGCGGAGAAGGACTTGCCCTCGCCGCGCAGCACGACCACCCGGACGGAGCCCGGCAGCAGCCGCCCGGCCTCGGCGAGCGCCCGCCACATCGCGGGGCTCTGCGCATTGCGCTTGGCCGGGTTGGTCAGCGTCACCGTGGCGAGCGCGTCGTCGACGGTGAGCCGTACGCCGTCCTGGTCGAGCAGGGGAACGAGTTCCTGGTCGGGCGTGGCCATGGGGCGCCTCCGATGCGTGCGGTCAGTCAGCGGTCAGCTGGTGAACAGCTAAGTGACTGCACAGTAACCACCCGGCCGATCGGAGAACCGACCGGGTGGCACCATCGAAGCCGGCGGGCCGCCCGGGTCAGGACGAGGCGGCCTTCTTGCCTCGCGTCGCACCGCCACGCCCACGGAGCGTGACGCCCGACTCGCTGAGCATCCGGTGCACGAAGCCATACGAGCGGCCGGTCTCCTCGGCCAGCGCCCGGATGCTCGCACCGGAGTCGTACTTCTTCTTCAGGTCTGCCGCGAGCTTGTCGCGCGCGGCGCCGGTCACCCGGCTGCCCTTCTTCAGAGTCTCGGCCACCCGTGCCTCCTCATGGGAAGTGCGCTCTGGTCCCCTCATGATCACCCCTCCGGGGCCCGATGGCCACCCATTCGGCAAGGTCCGTGCGAGAGGGTTTTGACGACAGGAGCGCGTCCCCACAAGCGGAACCTGTGATTCCACCCGGAGACGTTCGTACGGCCGAACGGGTTCTTCAGCGAAGTACCAGGTCAGAGACGCACGACGGCCGATCCCTTGTCGACAAAGGGATCGGCCGGAAAATGGATGTAGGACACACCTCGATACGAGGAGATCTCACACAGATGATGGATCACCCATGGGCCGAATGATCCAAGACGGATGATCAAGCGAGCGCGACGAGATCCGCGTAGTCGGAACCCCACAGGTCCTCGACACCGTCGGGGAGCAGGATGATCCGCTCGGGCTGGAGCGCCTCCACGGCGCCCTCGTCGTGGGTGACGAGGACGACCGCGCCCTTGTAGGTACGCAGCGCGCCGAGGATCTCCTCACGGCTCGCGGGGTCGAGGTTGTTGGTGGGCTCGTCGAGCAGCAGGACGTTCGCCGAGGAGACCACGAGGGTCGCGAGGGCGAGGCGGGTCTTCTCGCCGCCGGAGAGGACACCGGCGGGCTTGTCGACGTCGTCGCCGGAGAACAGGAACGAGCCGAGCACCTTGCGCACCTCGACCAGGTCCAGGTCCGGGGCCGCGGAGCGCATGTTCTCCAGGACGCTGCGCTCCGGGTCGAGGGTCTCGTGCTCCTGCGCGTAGTAGCCGAGCTTGAGGCCGTGACCGGGGCGGACCTCACCGGTGTCGGGCTGCTCCACGCCGCCCAGCAGACGCAGCAGGGTGGTCTTGCCGGCGCCGTTGAGGCCGAGGATGACGACCCGGGAACCCTTGTCGATGGCGAGGTCGACGTCGGTGAAGATCTCCAGGGAGCCGTACGACTTCGACAGGCCCTCGGCCATCAGCGGGGTCCGGCCGCAGGGCGCGGGCTCGGGGAAGCGGAGCTTGGCGACCTTGTCGGAGGCCCGGACCGCCTCCAGGCCGGCGAGCAGCCGGTCGGCGCGCTTGGCCATGTTCTGCGCGGCGACGGTCTTGGTGGCCTTGGCGCGCATCTTGTCGGCCTGCGAGTGCAGGGCGGCGGCCTTCTTCTCGGCGTTCTGCCGCTCGCGCTTGCGGCGCTTCTCGTCGGCCTCGCGCTGCTGCTGGTAGAGCTTCCAGCCCATGTTGTAGACGTCGATCTGGGAGCGGTTGGCGTCCAGGTAGAACACCTTGTTGACGACCGTCTCGACCAGGTCGACGTCGTGGGAGATGACGATGAAGCCGCCGCGGTAGGTCTTGAGGTAGTCGCGCAGCCAGACGATCGAGTCGGCGTCGAGGTGGTTCGTCGGCTCGTCGAGCAGGAGCGTGTCCGCGTCGGAGAACAGGATGCGGGCGAGCTCCACACGGCGGCGCTGTCCGCCCGAGAGGGTGTGCAGGGGCTGGCCGAGCACCCGGTCGGGCAGGTTGAGGGCGGCGGCGATGGTGGCGGCCTCGGCCTCGGCGGCGTACCCGCCCTTGGTGAGGAACTCCGTCTCCTGGCGCTCGTACTGCCGCATCGCCTTCTCGCGGGTGGCGCCCTGGCCGTTGGCGATGCGCTGTTCGTTCTCCCGCATCTTGCGGATGAGGACGTCGAGGCCGCGCGCGGAGAGGATGCGGTCGCGGGCGAGGACGTCGAGGTCGCCGGTGCGCGGGTCCTGCGGGAGGTAGCCGACCTCGCCGGAGCGGGTGACCTGGCCCGCGGCGGGGATGCCCTCACCGGCCAGGACCTTGGTCAGCGTCGTCTTGCCCGCGCCGTTGCGCCCGACCAGGCCGATGCGGTCGCCCTTGGCGACACGGAAGGAGGCGCTCTCGATGAGGATGCGGGCACCGGCGCGCAGCTCGATGCCGGAGGCGGAGATCACGGTCAGACTCCTGTGCGGGGTCGGTGGCGGGTTGGGCGGCTGAGGACGTTCCCGCCGTCTAATGCGCGAGGAGAATGGCCATGAGGCCAGTCTAACGGCCCCGTGCAAGCACTTTTTCTGTGTTCAGGCGTTCGATCTTGACGAGGGAGTGATCTGCATGACAGGTACGAGCGGCCGCCCGAGCGTCTACCCCACGCTGCTGTACGCCGACGCGAAGGCGGCGATACGCCAGCTCACCGAGGCCTTCGGGTTCACCGAACTGTCGGTGTACGAGGGCGAGAACGGGGCCGTGATGCACGCCGAGCTGGTGCAGGGCAACGGCGCGGTGATGCTCGGTTCGAAGGGCCGCGGCGGTGTCTTCGACACGGCGATGAAGGACGCGGGCCCGATCGGGGTGTACGTCGTCGTGGACGACGTGGACGCGCACCACCGGCGGGCCGTGGAGCACGGCGCCGAGGTCCTGATGCCCCCGACGGACCAGGACTACGGCTCCCGCGACTACCTGGCCCGCGATCTGGAGGGCAATGTCTGGAGCTTCGGCTCGTACGCGCCGGACATCCAGGCCTGACGGGCAGGCCTGACGGGCAGGCCTGACGGGCCCGACGGCCGGGGCCCCGCCCGGGGCCCCGGGGCTCAGCCGCCCGTGTGCACCTGGAAGGCGGCCCGGCGGACGGCCTTGGCCAGCGCCGGGTCGGGGTGCGCGGCGGCCAGCGCCACCAGCACCTGCACGGTGCGGGGGTGTCCGACGGCGCGCACCTCGGCGAGCAGCGCGGGCACGGTCGGCTGGAGCGCGGACTCCAGGTGCCGGACCAGCATCGGGGCCTCGCCGTGGTCGGCGACGGCGGCGGCGGTGTCGACCCACAGCCAGGTGGCCTCCTCGCGGGTGAGCACCTCGTGGGCGTCCTCGGGGTCGACGCCGTCGTGCTCGGCGAGCCAGAGCAGTGCGTACGGTCTGAGGGCGGCCACGTCGACGACGGCGCGTACGTCGGGCTCGGCGGGGGCTCCCACGACGCGCAGCGCCTCGAAGGCCAGGCCGCGCAGCAGGGCGTCCTCGCCGCGGGCGGCGACGAGCAGCTCGGTGACGGCGCTGCCGACGGGGCGGGCGGCGAGCCAGGCCCGGTACTCGGCGCGGGCCGCGTTGGGGCGGAGCTGGGCGCAGCCGCGGAGCATGTCCTCGGCGGCCTGCTCGATGTTGCCGGCGGGGCTCTGCGCGGCCACGCAGATCTGCTCCAGCTTGACCCACACCGCCCAGTTGCCCAGCGGGGTCAGGGTGGCCTGGCCGTCGCCGCAGGTGAGGGCGCCCACGGAAGCGAGCGCGTGCAGGGCCCAGTCGAGCAGGGGGGCGAGCTCGGCGTCCCGGGCGGGCTCCGCCGGGTCGGCGTCGGCGGAGGGCCCGGGGGCGGCGGGAGCCGGCGGACCGGCCGCGTCGGCGGCGTAGGGGACCTCGCAGCGCTCGGTGCGCAGCTCGGTGACGCGCTGGCGCAGCAGGTCCAGGAGCTGGTCCACGGGGACGGGCCCGGCGGACAGCTGGAGGAAGGAGAGCACCTGGGGCATGGCCGAGACGACCTCGGCGACGGCTGCGGGCTCCTCCTCGGCGGGTTCCGGGGTGGCGAGCGACCAGGCGTCGAACAGGGCGACCCAGCCGCGCAGGACGGCGGTGTCGTCGCGGTCCCAGGCGCGCAGCCGCCAGCCGGGGCGGGCGCTGTCGCCGTGCACCTCGACGAGGCCAGCCAGCCGGGCGGTGTCCCAGTCGTGGCGGACCTGATCCAGGCTCAGACCCAGATCGCGGGCCGCGCGTTCGGCGGTCGGGCCGGAGAGCGTGGCCTTGCCGTCGGCGGTGGCGGCGTCGCCGCCGGGGCCGAGGGCGGTGTCGGCCCAGCGGGCGACACGCGCCGCGGCGGCCAGACCTGAGCGTGCCATTCTGGCCAGCACCGCCGGTGCCGGAGTGCCCTCCGGGGGGCGGGGCGCGGGGCGGCGCGGGCGCCGCTGGTTCACAGCTGTGGGGGCGGCGGCCAGGGGTCGCGGGCGGACGAGTCGAAGCCTGGAGTCGCGCGGGATACGGGACGTCACGGGTGCAGTCTTCCGGTTGACGGTCCGAAAACCCAAACGGAATGTCACGGCGGGCGACGGGACTGGCCAACGCACGAGGTCCGAGGAGCGGCGAGGAGACGGGTTCCGGCCAGTGGTACGGGCTTGAACGGAACCTTCGGGACCGGTGCGGCGGGGCGGTGTCGCGCGGTTCAGCTGAGGGGGGTGAGGAAGCGGCGGAGGGCCTCTTCGTAGGCCTTGGGGTCGGCGTTCCACATGGCGCCGTGCGGGGCCTGGGCGACGGTGCGGAGGGCGACCAGGTCGGGGCGGCGGGCGGCGAGGCGACGGGAGACGTGCCAGGGGGCCACGGTGTCGTCGGGGCCGTGGAAGAGCAGGGTCGGCACGGTCAGCCGGGCCGGGTCGGCGATGTCGTCGCCGAGGCCGTCGGGGGCGGCGTGCAGACCGGTGCGGCCCTGGGCGGCGCGGACGGCGAGCGGCAGCAGCACGCCGGGGGTGTGCCGGGCGGCGGCGAGGGCGCGCAGGGTGGACTGCCAGTCCAGCACCGGGGAGTCCAGGACGAGGCCGGAGACGCGGTCGCGCAGTCCGGAGCGGGCCGCGGCGCGCAGGGCCATGGTGGCGCCGGTGGACCAGCCGAGCAGGACGAGGCGCTCGGCGCCGTGGCGGACGGCGTGGCGCATCGCCGCGTCCAGGTCGCGCCACTCGGTCTGGCCGAGGTGGTTGAGGCCGTCCGTGGGGCGGGGGGCGCCGAGGTCGCCGCGGTAGGACAGGGCGAGCACGGGGAAGCGGCGGTGGTGCAGGAAGCCGAGGAGGTTCAGGGCCTGCTCGCGGGTGGTGCCGAGGCCGTGCACCGCGATGACCCAGGTGCGGCGGGCGCCGGGGACGAACCAGGCGGGCAGGTTGCCGAGTTCTCCCGGCACGTCGACGTCGGCGTGGTCCAGGCCCAGGGTGCCGCTCGGGGTGCCGACGTACAGGTTGGGGGTGAGCCAGACCGCGTCGCCGGGGTCGAGGGTGCCGTGCGTCACGCGTTCGAGGCGGCGTACGACGGTGTCGGCGGAGTGGGCGGCGCCGGGGAGGACGGGGCCGACGACCGCGTGGGAGCCGTCGCCGGCGAGGCCGTAGGTGCCGGGGCGCAGGGTGGCGAGGTGCCGGGTGAGGGTCACCTGGCCGGCGGCGGTGCCGTGCACGGTGAGCCGGGGTTCGGTGGGCAGGGGACGGCCGGGCGGCGCCTTGAGTGCGGCGTCGCTGGCGAGCCGGCCGGCGGCGACACTGGCGGCGCCGGCGGCCAGGGCTGCGGTGACGGCGGCGGCCGTCGCGGTGACAGTGCGCACCCGTCCAGTGTCCTGGCCATCCCTCGTGGCGGCCAGTGGTGGCGGGGGTGGGGGTGAAGCGGGGCGGAGCCGGTGGGGTGGCGCAAGGCCGCCGGGCGGTGCGGGGCAGGAGGTCAGCTCCGCTGGCCGTAGCCCCGCAGGCGGTCGCCCGCCTCCGCGACCTGGGCCTTCGTCAGGAGGGTGGGGGTGTGGCCGGGGACCGAGGACGCGGTGAGCCAGAGGTGGCACATCCACTCCAGCTGGGCCGTTCGATCGAATGCCTGGTCGAGGGTCGCGCCGTAGGTGAGGGTGCCGTGGTTCCGGAGGAGGCACCCGGTGCGGTCGGTGAGGGCGCGCAGGGTGTGCTCGGCCAACTCCTCGGTGCCGTAGGCCGCGTAGGGGGCGACCCGGACCGGGCCGCCGAGGGCGCCGGCCATGTAGTGGACGGTCGGGAGCTCGGTGACGAGCGTCGAGACGGCGGTGGCATGCACGGCGTGGGTGTGCACGATCGCGCGGGCGTCGGTGCGGCGGTAGACGGCGAGGTGCATGGGCAGCTCGCTGGTCGGGACGAGGGTGCCGCGCACCTGCCGGCCGGTGAGGTCGACGCCCGTGACGTCGTCCGGGGTGAGGCGGTCGTAGGGCACGCCCGAAGGGGTGACGAGCACGGTGTCGCCGACCCGTACGGAGACATTGCCGGAGGTGCCGACGACCAGGCCGTCGGTGACGGTGCGGCGGGCCGTCGCGACGAGCGCCGCCCATGCCTGCCGTTCGTCGCTCAGCTGTTCGCCCATGCCCCGATCCTGCCAGGGGGCGCGGCCGCCCGACACGGGAAGCAGCCGGGTGACAAGTGTCTCTCCGCGGCCGGACGGGCCTGACGGTGAGGGCAGGGGCCGGGCGGCACTTGGGCCGGCACTCGAACTTAGTGACGACGACCACATTCGGACACCCTGACGCCCCCCTCAGTTCACCTCCCGTTTACCCAGGTTACTTACCTTCAACAAACCAATGACTTCGAACGATTGCCTGGGTAAATGGAAAACTTCTCGCTGATCCTCGCGATTGTGGTGGTCACCGCACTCGCGTTCGATTTCACGAACGGTTTCCACGACACCGCCAACGCGATGGCCACGACCATCTCGACCGGTGCACTCAAGCCCAAGGTCGCGGTGGCCATGTCCGCCGTGCTGAACCTTGTGGGCGCCTTCCTCTCGGTGGAGGTCGCGAACACGATCTCCAAGGGTCTCGTCGACGAGACCGGCATCCGTCCCGAGGTCATCTTCGCCGCCCTGGTCGGCGCGATCCTCTGGAACCTGCTGACCTGGCTGGTGGGTCTGCCCTCCAGCTCCTCGCACGCCCTCATGGGCGGCCTGATCGGCGCCACCATCGCCTCGGCCGGCCTGGGCGCGGTGCACGGTGACGTCCTGGTCACCAAGGTCCTGATCCCGGCGGTCGCGGCCCCGATCGTGGCGGGCGTCGCCGCGATGCTCGCGACCCGGCTGTCCTACACGCTGGGCAGGAAGGCCGACGGCAAGGCCGCGGCGAAGGGCTACCGCGCGGGCCAGATCGCCTCGGCCGGCCTGGTCTCCCTGGCGCACGGCACGAACGACGCCCAGAAGACGATGGGCATCATCACCCTGGCCCTGGTCGCGGGCGGCGCCGTCGCCCCCGACTCGGACCCGCCCACCTGGGTCATCCTCTCCGCCGGCATGGCCATCGCGCTCGGCACCTACCTCGGCGGCTGGCGCATCATCCGCACCATGGGCAAGGGCCTGACCGACCTTCAGCCGCAGCAGGGCTTCGCCGCCCAGACCAGCGCGGCGACGGTCATCCTGGCCTCCTCCCACCTCGGCTTCTCCCTGTCCACCACGCACTCGGTCTCCGGTTCGGTGATGGGCGCGGGTCTGGGCCGCAAGGGCGGTGTGGTCCGCTGGTCGACCGCGACCCGGATGTTCGTGGCCTGGGGCCTGACGCTCCCGGCGGCCGCCCTGGTGGGCGCGCTGGCCGAGTCGGTCACCGACCTGGGCGACTGGGGCACCGCGGTCGTCGCGGTCTTCCTGATCGCCTCCAGCGCCGCGATCTGGAAGATCTCCCGCCGCGAGGTCGTGGACGCCTCGAACGTCAACGCGACCGACGAGCCGGCCGGTGTGGTCACCACGGCGATCGCGGCCGTCACCCCGCCCCCGGCGGGCACGGTCTCCGAGGACCTGACGGCCACCATCCCGTCCCCGGCCGCCGCGGCCACCACCACCGAGCCGACGGCTCCGGCCGCCTGAGCCCGCCACCCTCCCGGTACGAAGGAAGAGAAACAGCATGGACATCGACTGGGCGGCCCTGGGCTCCGTCTTCGGCGTCAGCCTCGTGGTCACGGTGGCCCTGGTGGCCCTGTTCACCCTCGGCGTCATGGGCCTGTCCCGCCAGGAGCGGGCCACCGCCGAGGGCGGCTCGGCCGGCCTCGCGGTGACGGGAGCGTACGTGTGCTTCGCGGCCTGCGCGGCGGCGGTGGCGTACGGGATCTCCCTGATCGTGGCCTGACACCCACAGGACACCCCCGGGGTGCGGGACGGTTCGCCGTCCCGCACCCCTTCTGCATGACCTCGCGAACCACCCCCGTGTGGGGTTCTGCACACTCTCCCCACGCAGGTCAACGGCAAGTTGACGGCCCTTCCGGGGGCGTGGTGGACTGCCGGAGCCATGTACGGCGGCAGAAGAGGAAGCCGGTGAGAATCCGGCGCGGTCCCGCCACTGTCACCGGGGTAGGTAGCCCCGGGAGCCAGGAACTCTCGCCGCCGGTCTCGTCGAACCAGGGCGTGGACACCCTGAGTGAGGACATATCGCCATGCTCGCCTGCCGTTCGAGGTACAGCCCAGGATCGCTGCCCGCCCCCACGGCCGGCTGAGCCGATGCGAGCCGATCGCGTCTTCGCGTACGGCGCCGCCGCCGGCCTCCTCGGTGACCTGCTCCTCGGCGATCCCCGCCGGGCGCATCCGGTCGCCGCGTTCGGGCGGTCCGCCGGTGCCGCGGAGCGGCTGCTGTGGCGGAACCACCGGGGCTGGGGCGCCCTGCACACCGCCGTGTGCGCGGGGGGAGTGGTCGCTCTCGGGTCCGTCGCCGAGCGGGCCGTACGCCGCTCCCCTGCCGGCTCCGTCCTCCTGACCGCCGCCGCCACCTGGGCCGTGGTCGGCGGGACCTCGCTCGTCCGTGAGGCCCGGACCGTCGGGCGGGCCCTTCAGGCGGGGGACGTCGAGGCGGCGCGGGCCCGGCTGCCGCATCTGTGCGGGCGGGATCCACAGGCGCTCGACGCCGACGGGATCGCGCGGGCCGTCGTGGAGTCCGTCGCCGAGAACACCTCCGACGCCGTCGTGGGCGCCCTGGTGTGGGGTGCCGTCGGCGGGGTGCCGGGGCTGCTCGGGTTCCGGGCCGTCAACACGCTGGACGCGATGGTGGGTCACCGGTCCGCCCGGTACCGGCGGTTCGGGTGGGCCTCGGCCCGGCTCGACGACCTCGCCGGGTGGCCGGGGGCGCGGCTGACCGCCGTACTCGCCGCGGTGACCGGCGACGATCCCCGAGGTGCCGTTCGGGCCTGGCGGCAGGACGCGGACCGGCACCCCAGCCCCAACGCCGGGCCCGTCGAGGCCTCGTTCGCGGGGGCCCTCGGGGTGCGGCTCGGCGGGACGCTGTCGTACGGGGGCCGGGTCGAGCACCGGCCCGTGCTCAACGGGGAAGGACGCGCGGTCGCGACGGGCGACATCGAGCGGGCCGTACGGCTCTCCCGGCGCGTCGGTCTGCTCGCGCTCGGCGTCTGCGTCGCCGGGCGCCTCATCGCAAGGGGGCACAGGTCATGAGCGGGGGTCTCCTCGTCGCCGGCACCACCTCCGACGCCGGCAAGAGTGTCGTCACGGCCGGGATCTGCCGGTGGCTGGTCCGCCAGGGGGTCAAGGTCGCGCCCTTCAAGGCGCAGAACATGTCGCTGAACTCCTTCGTGACGAGGGAGGGCGCCGAGATCGGACGGGCGCAGGCCATGCAGGCGCAGGCCTGCCGGGTCGAACCGACCGCGCTGATGAATCCCGTGCTGCTCAAGCCCGGTGGCGAGCAGAGCAGCCAGGTGGTGCTGCTCGGCAGGCCGGTGGGCGAAATGAGCGCGCGGGGCTACCACGGGGGGCGGCAGCACAAACTCCTCGGGACCGTTCTCGACTGTCTCGCCGAGTTGCGGGGCACGTATGACGCGGTGATCTGTGAGGGGGCCGGCTCTCCCGCCGAGATCAATCTCCGGCGGACCGACATCGTCAACATGGGGATCGCCCGGGGCGCCGGGCTCCCGGTCCTCGTCGTCGGCGACATCGACCGCGGCGGGGTCTTCGCCTCCTTCTTCGGCACCGTCGCGCTGCTCTCCCCCGAGGACCAGGCGCTCGTCGCCGGGTTCCTCGTCAACAAGTTCCGGGGGGACGTCTCCCTCCTGGAGCCGGGGCTCGACATGCTCCACGGGCTGACCGGGCGGCGGACGTACGGGGTGCTGCCGTTCCGGCACGGGCTCGGGATCGACGAGGAGGACGGGCTGAGGGTCTCCCTGCGGGGGACCGTGCGGGAGTCGAACGTCTCGCCGCCCGTCGGCGAGGACGTGCTGCGGGTCGCCGTGTGCGCGATCCCGCTGATGTCCAACTTCACCGATGTGGACGCGCTCGCCGCCGAACCCGGGGTCGTGGTGCGGTTCGTGGACCGGCCCGAGGAGCTGGCCGACGCCGACCTCGTCGTGATTCCGGGGACCCGGGGGACCGTCAGGGCGCTGGAGTGGCTGCGGGAGCGGGGGCTCGCGGACGCCCTGGTGCGCAGGGCGGCCGAAGGACGGCCCGTGCTCGGCATCTGCGGCGGCTTCCAGATCCTCGGCGAGCACATCGAGGACGAGGTCGAGAGCCGGCGCGGACGGGTGGCGGGGCTCGGAGTCCTGCCGGTCCGCGTCCGGTTCGCCCGCGAGAAGACCCTCACCCGGCCCGTCGGCGAAGCCCTCGGCGAGCGGGTCGAGGGGTACGAGATCCACCACGGGGTCGCCGAGGTCGGCGGCGGCGAGGCCTTCCTCGACGGCTGCCGGGTCGGGCAGACCTGGGGCACCCACTGGCACGGCTCGCTGGAGTCCGACGGGTTCCGGCGGGCGTTCCTGCGCGAGGTGGCGGCCGCCGCGGGCCGCCGGTTCGTGCCGGCCCCGGACACCTCGTTCGCCGCGCTGCGCGAGGAGCAGCTCGACCGGCTCGGCGACCTGATCGAACAGCACGCGGACACCGACGCGCTCTGGCGGCTCATCGAGTCGGGCGCGCCGCAAGGACTGCCTTTCATTCCACCGGGAGCGCCCGCATGAGCACTGTGTTGTTGTTGTCGACCGCCGACACCGATCTGCTGGCGGCCCGGGCCGCCACCGGCGCCGGCTACCGGATCGGCAACCCGACCCGCGTCGACGTCACGGAGGAGCTGCCCGCTCTCCTGGACGGCGCCGACCTCGCCGTCGTACGGCTGCTCGGCGGCAGGCGGGCCTGGGAGGACGGGCTGGCCGTGCTCAAGGCGTCCGGGATCCCGACCGTGCTGCTGGGCGGCGAGAGCGTGCCGGACGCCGAGCTGATGGCCGAGTCCTCGGTGCCGGCCGGTGTGGTGGCCGAGGCGCTGCGGTACCTGGTCGAGGGCGGCCCCGACAACCTCACCGAACTCGCCCGGTTCCTCTCGGACACCGTGCTGCTGACGGGTGAGGGGTTCGTCGAGCCGCGGAAGATGCCCGAGTACGGCGTCCACGGGGAGCGTGCCTTCGTGGCGGGCCGGCCGACCGTCGGCGTGCTCTTCTACCGGGCCCACGAGCTGAGCGGCAACACCGCGTTCGTGGACACGCTGTGCGAGGCGATCGAGGCGCAGGGGGCCAACGCCCTCGCCGTGTACTGCGGTTCGCTGCGCGGGGCGGACGCGGGGCTGTACGAGATCCTCGGCGGGACGGACGCCCTGGTCGCCACCGTGCTCGCCGCGGGCGGTACGCACGCCTCGCAGGCCTCGGCGGGCGGCGACGAGGAGGCCTGGGACATCGGGGCACTCGCCGAGCTGAACGTCCCCGTGCTGCAAGGACTGTGCCTGACCTCGTCGCGGCAGGCCTGGGACGAGTCCGACGCCGCTCTCTCCCCCATGGACGCGGCGATGCAGGTCGCGATCCCGGAGTTCGACGGCCGGCTGATCACCGTCCCGTTCTCCTTCAAGGAGCAGGGACCGGACGGCGTCCCGGTGTACGTCGCCGACCCCGAGCGGGCCGGGCGCGTCGCCGGGATCGCGGTGCGGCACGCGCGGCTCAGGCACAAGCCGAACGCCGAGAAGAGGATCGCGCTGGTCTTCACCGCGTACCCCACCAAGCACTCGCGGGTCGGCAACGCGGTCGGGCTGGACACGCCCGCGTCGGCGGTACGGGTGCTGGACGCGCTCAGGGACGCCGGCTACGGCCTCACCGCGTACCCCGCCGAGGGCGACGAGCTGATCCACCGGCTGATCGAGGCCGGCGGGCACGACGTGGAGTGGCTGACGGAGGAGCAGCTGGCCGCCGCGCCCGCCCGGGTGCCGCTCGCCGATTACCGGGCGTGGTTCGACAAGCTCGACCCCGAGCTCAGGGACGCCATGCTGGAGGCGTGGGGTGAGCCGCCGGGGTCCCTCTACGTCGACGGGGACGACATCGTCCTCGCCTCCCTCCAGTTCGGGAACGTCGTCGTGATGATCCAGCCGCCGCGCGGCTTCGGAGAGAACCCGATCGCGATCTACCACGACCCCGACATGCCGCCGTCGCACCACTACCTGGCCGCCTACCGGTGGCTGGAGAACAGTTTCGGTGCCGACGCGATCGTGCACATGGGCAAGCACGGCACGATGGAGTGGCTGCCCGGCAAGGGCCTCGGGCTCGGCGGCGGCTGCGCCCCGGACGCGGTCCTCGGCGATCTGCCGCTGATCTACCCGTTCATCGTCAACGACCCCGGTGAGGGCACCCAGGCCAAGCGGCGCGGGCACGCCACCGTCGTCGACCATCTGGTGCCGCCGATGGCGCGGGCGGACACGTACGGCGACCTGGCGAAGCTGGAGCAGCTCCTCGACGAGTACGCGCTGGTCTCCGATCTGGACCCGGTGAAGGCACCGGCGGTGCGGGCGCAGATCTGGACGCTGGTGAAGGCGGCCGAGCTCCACCACGACCTCCATGTGGACGAGCAGCCGGACGAGGACGACTTCGACGCGTTCGTCATGCACATCGACGGCTATCTGTGCGAGATCAAGGACGTGCAGATCCGCGACGGTCTGCACATCCTGGGCGGCGGCCCGGTCGACGAGGCACGGGTGAACCTGGTGCTGGCGGTGCTGCGGGCCTCGCAGGTGTGGGGCGGGCAGGCGAACGCGCTGCCGGGGCTCCGGGCGTCCTTCGCGGCCCATTTCGGCCTGGTCGAGAAGGAGTTGCTGGCCGAGCCGGGGGCGCCGGTGAAGGTGCCGGTGGAGCTGTCGGACCTGGTCGAGGGGCCGGCGCGGACCGCGGCCGACGCGATCGATCTGCTGGAGCAGCTGTGCCGGCGGGTCGCGGAGGGCATGGAGTCGCGCGGCTGGGACGTCACGGCCGCCCGGTCGCTGGTGCGGGACGTCCTCGGCACCGAACTCCCGGACGCCGTCGCGGTGCTGGAGTTCGCCTGCGCCGAGGTGGTGCCGCGGCTGGCGCGGACCACGGACGAGATCGGGCACATCCTCAAGGCGCTGGACGGCGGTTACGTCCCGGCCGGCCCGTCGGGCTCGCCGACCCGCGGTCTGGTCAACGTCCTGCCGACCGGCCGCAACTTCTACTCCGTCGACCCCAAGGCGATCCCGTCCCGGCTGAGCTGGGAGGTCGGGCAGTCGCTCGCCGACTCGCTCGTGCAGCGCTACCTCCAGGACACCGGTGCGTACCCGAAGTCCGTCGGCCTGACGGTCTGGGGCACCTCCGCCATGCGGACACAGGGCGACGACATCGCCGAGATCCTCGCCCTGCTGGGCTGCCGTCCGGTCTGGGACGACGCCTCGCGCCGGGTGACCGGCTTCGAGGTGATCCCCCCGGCCGAGCTGGGCCGGCCGCGCATCGATGTCACGGTCCGGATCTCCGGCTTCTTCCGGGACGCGTTCCCGCACGTGGTGGGACTGATCGACGACGCCGTGCGGACGGTGGCCGAGCTGGACGAGCCGGCCGGGAGCAACTTCGTGAAGGCGCACGCCGACGAGGACACCGCCGCGCACGGCGACCGGCGGCGCGCGACGGCCCGGGTCTTCGGCTCCAAGCCGGGGGCGTACGGGGCCGGTCTGCTGCCGCTGATCGACGCCCGCAACTGGCGCAGCGACGCCGACCTCGCCGAGGTGTACGCCGTCTGGGGCGGCTACGCCTACGGGCGCGGGCTCGACGGGCGGGCGGCGCGCGGGGACATGGAGACCGCGTTCCGGCGGATCGCCGTCGCCGCCAAGAACGTCGACACCCGTGAGCACGACCTCGTCGACGCCGACGACTACTTCCAGTACCACGGCGGCATGGTCGCCATGGTGCGGCATCTGACGGGCGCCAGCCCCGAGGCGTACGTCGGCGACTCCGCCGTACCGGACCAGGTGAGGACCCGCACGCTGGGCGAGGAGACGCACCGGGTGTTCCGCGCCCGGGTGGTCAACCCGCGCTGGATGGCGGCGATGCGCCGGCACGGCTACAAGGGCGCCTTCGAGATGGCGGCGACCGTCGACTACCTCTTCGGCTACGACGCGACGGCGGGTGTGGTCGACGACTGGATGTACGAGAAGCTCAGCGCCGAGTACGTCTTCGACCCGGAGAACCGGGACTTCATGAAGAAGTCCAACCCGTGGGCCCTGCGCGGGATCACCGAACGCCTGCTGGAGGCCGCCGAGCGCGGGCTGTGGGCGGAACCGGACGCCGACACCCTGGAGCGGCTGCGGGCCACGTATCTGGAGCTGGAAGGCGACCTGGAGGGCGACCAGTGAGCAGCACCCCTTTCCCCTTCACGGCCGTCGTCGGCCAGGACGACCTGCGGCTCGCGCTGCTGCTGAACGCCGTGTCACCGGCGGTCGGCGGGGTGCTGGTGCGCGGCGAGAAGGGCACCGCCAAGTCCACGGCCGTACGCGCCCTGTCGGCACTGCTGCCGGCGCTGGACGTGGTCTGCGACTGCCGGTTCTCCTGCGACCCCGGCTCCCCCGACCCGGGCTGCCCGGACGGTCCGCACGAGCCGGGGGCGTTCGAGACCCGGCCGGCCCGGATGGTCGAGCTGCCCGTCGGCGCCTCCGAGGACCGGCTGGTCGGCGCCCTCGACATCGAGCGGGCGCTCGCCGAGGGCGTGAAGGCCTTCGAGCCGGGACTGCTGGCCGACGCGCACCGCGGCATCCTCTACGTCGACGAGGTCAACCTGCTCCACGACCACCTGGTCGACCTGCTGCTGGACGCGGCGGCGATGGGCGCCTCGTACGTGGAGCGCGAGGGTGTCTCCGTACGGCATGCCGCGCGGTTCCTGCTCGTCGGGACCATGAACCCCGAGGAGGGCGAACTGCGGCCGCAGCTGCTCGACCGGTTCGGGCTGACCGTGGAGGTGGCCGCCTCGAGGGAGCCCGACCAGCGGGTGGAGGTCGTACGGCGGCGGCTCGCCCACGACGACGATCCCGCGGGTTTCGCCGCGCGGTGGGCGGACGAGGAGGCCGCCGTACGGGCGCGGATCGTGGCGGCGCGGAAGCTGCTGGGGTCGGTGCGGCTGGGCGACGGCGCGCTGCGGCAGATCGCGGCGACCTGCGCGGCCTTCGAGGTGGACGGCATGCGCGCCGACATCGTGATGGCGCGCACCGCGACGGCGCTGGCCGCGTGGGCGGGGCGGACCGAGGTGCTGGCGGAGGACGTGCGCCAGGCGGCGCTGCTCGCGCTGCCGCACCGCCGGCGCCGCAACCCCTTCGACGCGCCGGGACTGGACGAGGACAAGCTGGACCAGACGCTGGAGGAGTTCAGCGGCTCCGACGACGAGGACCCGGAGCCGGACGGCCCCGGCGGCGGCGGTGGGCAGCCGGCCCCGGACGCCGGTCCGCAGGGCGGTGACACCGGGGCACGGCCCGAGGAGGGCGAGGGCGGTGAGCCGCAGGCCTCCGGCGCGGGCGAGCAGTCGGCCGTACGGGCCGCCGAGCCGTTCCGCACGAAGGTGCTGAGCGTGCCCGGGATCGGTGCGGGTGCCGCCGGGCGGCGCTCGCGGGCGCGGACCGAGCACGGGCGGACCACCGGGGCCCGGCGGCCCCGCGGCACCCTGACCAAGCTGCACCTGGCGGCGACCGTGCAGGCGGCGGCGCCGCATCAGCGGGCGCGCGGGCGGTCCGGGCCGGGGCTGGTGCTGCGCCGGGACGATCTGCGGCAGGCGACCCGGGAGGGGCGCGAGGGCAACCTCGTGCTGTTCGTCGTCGACGCCTCCGGGTCGATGGCGGCGCGGCAGCGGATGAGCGCCGTGAAGGGCGCCGTGCTGTCGCTGCTGCTCGACGCCTATCAGCGGCGGGACAAGGTGGGGCTGGTGACGTTCCGGGGGACGGCGGCCGATGTCGCGTTGCCTCCGACCTCGTCGGTGGACGCCGCCGCGGCCCGGCTGGAGTCGCTGCCGACGGGGGGCCGTACTCCGCTCGCCGCCGGGCTGCTGAAGGCGCACGACGTGCTGCGGGTGGAGCGGCTGCGGGATCCCGCGCGGCGGGCGCTGGTCGTGGTCGTCACGGACGGGCGGGCCACCGGCGGTCCGGAGCCGGTGGCGCTCGCGGGGCGGGCGGCCCGGCTGTTCGCCGCCGAGGGCGTGGCGTCCGTGGTCGTGGACTGCGAGTCGGGGCCGGTGCGGCTCGGGCTCGCCGGGCAGCTCGCGGGTGACCTGGGCGGGGCGGCGGTGACGCTCGACGAACTGCGGGCGGACTCGATCGCCGGACTGGTGAAGGACGTGCACAGTCGTTCGAGGAGGGCCGCGTAATGCCGCAGGGACAGCCGAGTGTCGTGCCCGATGACGGTCTGACGACCCGGCAGCGGCGCAACCGGCCGCTCGTCGTGGTGCACACCGGGATCGGCAAGGGGAAGTCCACCGCCGCCTTCGGGCTCGCGCTGCGGGCCTGGAACCAGGGGTGGCCCATCGGGGTGTTCCAGTTCGTCAAGTCGGCGAAGTGGAAGGTCGGCGAGGAGAACGCGCTGCGGGTGCTGGGCGCCTCCGGCGAGGGCGGGTCCGTCGACTGGCACAAGATGGGCGAGGGCTGGTCGTGGGTGCAGCGCGATGCGCAGATGGACAACGAGGAGAAGGCCCGGGAGGGCTGGGAGCAGGTCAAGCGGGACCTCGCCGCCGAGACGTACCGGCTGTACGTGCTCGACGAGTTCGCGTACCCGATGCACTGGGGGTGGGTGGACACGGACGAGGTGGTCGAGGTGCTCCGTGACCGGCCCGGCACCCAGCACGTCGTGATCACCGGCCGCAACGCCCCGGAGAAGCTGGTGGAGTTCGCCGACCTGGTGACCGACATGTCCAAGGTCAAGCACCCGATGGACGTCGGCCAGAAGGGCCAGAAGGGCATCGAGTGGTGACAGCGGTACCCCGGCTGGTCATCGCCGCGCCGTCGTCCGGCAGCGGCAAGACCACCGTCGCCACGGGGCTGATGGCCGCGTTCGCCGCGCGGGGACTCACCGTGTCCCCGCACAAGGTCGGACCGGACTACATCGACCCCGGGTATCACGCGCTCGCGACCGGGCGACCGGGGCGCAACCTCGACGCGTACCTGTGCGGGCCGGAGCTGGTCGCTCCGCTCTTCCTGCACGGGGCGCGCGGGTGTGACCTCGCCGTCGTCGAGGGCGTGATGGGGATGTACGACGGGGCCGCGGGGGAGGGTGAACTGGCGTCCACCGCTCAGGTCGCGAAGCTGCTGGGGGCGCCGGTGGTGCTCGTCGTGGACGCGTCTTCGCAGTCACGGTCGGTGGCGGCGCTGGTGCACGGGTTCGTCTCCTGGGATCCCGGGGTGCGGGTGGGGGGCGTGATCCTGAACAAGGTCGCCTCGGACCGGCACGAGGCGCTGCTGCGGGAGGCGTTGGAGTCGGCGGGGGTGCCGGTGCTCGGCGCCCTGCGGCGGGCCGCGCCCATGGAGACCCCTTCTCGGCACCTCGGGTTGGTTCCCGTCGCCGAACGGCGGGGTGCCGCTGTCGAGGCGGTCGCGGCGATGGGCGCGCTGGTCGCCGACGGCTGTGACCTCGCGTCGCTGGAAGGACTGGCCCGCACCGCCCGTGCCGTCCCAGGGGGCTCCGCCCCCTGGACTCCCGTCCTGACCACCCACGGCCACCCGCCACGGTCGGGCGAGAAGCAGACCGACGGAAAACCTGTCGTCGCCGTTGCCGGCGGGGCCGCCTTCACCTTCTCCTATGCCGAGCACGTCGAGCTGCTCACCGCCGCCGGGGCCGACGTCGTCGTCTTCGATCCGCTGCGGGACGAGGAGCTGCCCGAAGGGACCGCCGGGCTCGTCATCGGGGGCGGGTTCCCCGAGGTGTACGCCGCCGAGCTGTCCGCCAACGAGCCGCTGCGCAAGTCCGTCGCGGCCCTCGCGGAGCGCGGCGCGCCCGTCGCCGCCGAGTGCGCCGGGCTGCTGTATCTGTGCCGGGAGCTGGACGGGCAGCCGATGTGCGGGGTGCTGGACGCCACCGCGCGGATGTCGGAGCGGCTGACCCTCGGCTATCGGGACGCGGTCGCCGTGAGCGACAGTGTGCTGGCGCCCGCCGGGACGCGGATGCGGGGGCACGAGTTCCACCGGACGGTCGTCGAGCCGGGGGCCGGGGCGGCTCCGGCGTGGGGGGTGCGTGCCCCCGAACGGCGCGTCGAAGGCTTCGTACAACAAGGTGTGCACGCGAGTTATCTGCACACGCACTGGGCGGCCGAGCCCGGTGTGGCCCGTAGGTTCGTGGAGAGGTGCCGGACGTCATGAGCGAGCGCAGCAGGCTGGTCGGGGTCGGGGTGGGTCCCGGGGATCCGGAGCTGGTGACCGTCAAGGGTGTCAACGCGCTGCGGGCCGCCGATGTCGTCGTCGTACCGGTGATGGACACCGGGGAGCGGGGGCGCGCCGAGGCGACCGTGCTGCACTACGTGCCGCGGGAGAAGGTCGTCCGGGTGGTGTTCGCGCTGAACGAGCGGACCGACCGGGGGCGGCGGGAGGCCGCCTGGGACGCGGCCGGGGAGCGGGTCGCCGAGCTGCTGCGGCGGCACGGGAGCGTCGCCTTCGCGACCATCGGGGATCCGAACGTGTACTCCACCTTCACCTATCTCGCGCAGACGATCGCCGAGCTGGTGCCGGGGACGGAGATCGGGACCGTCCCGGGGATCACCGCCATGCAGGACCTCGCCGCGCGCTCGGGCGCGGTGCTCACCGAGGGCACCGAGCCGCTGACGCTGGTGCCGGTGACCGCCGGGTCGGACGTGCTGAAGGACGCGCTGGCCGGGCCGGGGACGGTCGTGGCGTACAAGTTCGGGCGGCAGGCCGCCGAGGTCGCCGAGGCGCTGCGGGAGACCGGGCGGATCGAGGACGCGGTGTGGGGGTCGGCGCTGGGGCTCCCGGAGGAGTCCATCCGGCCGGCCGGTGAGCTGGACGGGGAGCCGCTGCCCTACCTCTCGACGCTGATCGCGCCCGCGCGGCGCGAGAGCGGGCGGGGCGGCAAGCTGTGAGAGCGGCCGGCTCAGGCCGCCAGGCCCACCACCAGCCAGATGAAGGCGGCGCCCGCGATCGTGCACAGCACGGTCGAGCGGGCGGGGTGTTCGTGATGGGCCTCGGGGAGGATCTCGGCGGCCGCGAGGTAGAGCAGCGCACCGCCGAAGAGGCCGAGATAGCCGCCGAGCAGTTGCTCCGGGACGGTGACGACGGTCGCCGCCGCCGCGCCGGCCACCGGTGCCGCCGCGTCCGCGAGCAGCATGAGCTGGGCCCGTCGGCGGGCGTTCCCGTACAGGCTCGTGATCGTGTACGTGTTGAAGCCGTCGGCGAAGTCGTGGGCGATCACCGCCACGGCCACCGCCAGGCCCATGCCGCCGCCGACCTGGAAGGCCGCGCCGATCGCCACGCCGTCCATGGCGCTGTGGCCGACCATCGCCGCGGCGGCCGTCAGGCCCACCTCGGGGGCCCGGCCGTCCTGCTCGTCGGCGCCGTGCGCGGCCTGGCGTACCGCGAGCAGGCGTTCCACCAGATGGGCCAGCAGGAAGCCCGCCACGAAGAGCAGGAGCGCCGCCGGGACGCCGAAGACCTCGGTGCCGGCCGCGTCCAGGGCCTCCGGCAGCAGGTCCAGGCCGACGACGCCCAGCATGAGGCCGCCGGCCAGGCCGAGGACGAGATGGCGGCGGTCGGTGACACGCTGTGCCGTCCAGCCGCCGGCCAGCGTCATGAGGAACGCGCCGAGCGCGACGAAGACCGCCATGGGCCCTTCGTATCCGATCAGCCCCCGGCCGCGCACATCCGCCCACGTCCCTGACCCGCCCCACGACCCGTTGTGCCCCGTAGTGACCCGTTATGAGAGGACCCGAGACCATGGCCGATGCCCCCGCCGGCAAGGTGACCTTCGTCGGTGCCGGCCCCGGCGCCGCCGATCTGCTGACGTTCCGCGCCGCGCGTGCCATCGCCGAGGCGGACGTCGTGATCTGGGCCGCGAGCCTGGTGCAGGCGGAGGTCCTGGACCACGCGCGGGAGGGTGCGGAGATCCTCGACTCGGCGACGATGTCCCTGGAGGACGTCGTGGCCGTGTACGGGCGGGCGCTGCGGGAGGGGCTGAGGGTGGCCAGGATCCACTCCGGCGACCCGGCCCTGTGGGGCGGCACCCAGGAGCAGCTCGACCGGTGCGAGGCGCTCGGGATCGAGACCGAGATCGTGCCGGGTGTGTCGTCGTTCTCGGCGGTGGCCGCGCTCGCCCGGCGTGAGCTGACGATCCCCGAGGTCGCGCAGTCCGTCGTGCTCACCCGGCTCGGCGGCGGCAAGACGCCGATGCCGCCCGGCGAGGAGGTGCGGGAGTTCGCCCGGCACGGCACCACCATGGCGGTGTTCCTGTCGGCCGCCCGCAGCGGACAGCTGGTGCGGGAGCTGCTGGAGGGCGGCTACCCGACGGACACCCCGGTCGTGGTCGCGTACCAGGCGACCTGGCCGGAGGAGCTGGTCGTGAAGTGCACGATCGGCACGCTGGAGGAGACGGTCAAGGAGCACAAGCTCTGGAAGCACACCCTCTTCCTGGTCGGCCCCGCCCTGGACGCGCACGGCACCCGTTCGCACCTGTACCACCCGGGCCACTTCCACGGCTTCCGCAAGGCCGACCCCGAGGCGCGGCGGGCACTGCGCGAGCGGGGTGCGAGTACGTGATCACGGTCATCGGCACGGGCACGGGCGCCCCGCCCGGCCCCGAGGAGCTGGCCGGCGCCGAACTGGTCGTCGGCGGGCGGCGCCATCTGGACGCCGTGCGGCTGCCCGTCGGGGCCGAGCGGATCGTCCTCGGTCCGCTCGCGCCCGCCCTGGAGACGATCGCGGAGTACGACGCGAAGGACCGGGCGGTGGTGGTGCTGGCCTCGGGCGATCCGGGGTTCTTCGGGATCGTGCGGGCGCTCGCCGAGCGGTTCGGGCCGGCGCGGCTGGAGGTGCGCCCCGGGGTGTCGTCGGTCGCCACCGCGTTCGCCCGGCTGGGGCTGACCTGGGACGACGCGGTCGTGGTCAGCGCGCACGGACGGGATCTGCGGACGGCGGTCCATGTGTGCCGGGCGTATCCGAAGGCGGCCGTGCTGACCGGGCCCGGCGCCGGGCCCGCCGAACTGGGGGCCGCGCTCGCGCGGTCGGGGCGGACGCTCGTGGTCGCCTCCGCGCTCGGTGACCCGGAGGGCGAGCGGGTGGTGCGGATCTCCGCCGCCGAGGCCGCGGAACGGGAGTGGGGTACGGCGGTGAGTGTCGTCCTCAGTCTGGACGAGAGCCGGGTCCTCTCTCCCGTGCGGACGCTCGCCGGGCCCGCCGTCCGCCCGGCCGGGTGGGCGCTGGCCGAGGACGGCTTCGCGCACCGCGACTCGATGATCACCAAGTTCGAGGTGCGGGCGCTGGCCCTGGCCCGGCTCGGGCCGCGCCCCGGCGACCTGGTGTGGGACGTGGGCTCCGGCTCGGGCTCGGTGGCCGTGGAGTGCGCCCGGCTCGGGGCGGCCGTCGACGCGGTGGAGCGGGCGGCGGACGGGGTGGAGCGGATCCGCGCCAACGCCCTCGCGCACGGTGTCTACGTCGACGCCGTGCACGGCCGGGCGCCGCAGGCGCTGGCCGGCCTCGACGAGCCCGACGCCGTGTTCGTGGGCGGCGGCGGCGCGGAGCTGGCCGACATCGTGGGCGTGTGCGCGCGGCGGGCTCGGCGGACGGTGGTGGTCGCGCTGGCCGCACTGGACCGGGTGCCGGCGGCGCGGGCCGCGCTGCTGGACGCCGGGTATGACGTGGACGGCGTCCTGCTCCAGTCCTCACGGCTCGCGCCGCTGCCGGGGGACGTGACCCGGCTCGCGGCGACCAATCCCGTTTTTCTGCTGTGGGGTGTGCGCGCCCCGGTGTCCAGTGAAGGAGTAGCTCAGTGATCGGCCTCATTTCCGCCACCGCGGCGGGGGCGGCGGCGCGGGACCGGCTGGCCGTGGCGTGGCCGGACCGCACGCGCGTGTACGACGGGCCCGTGGGGGACGCCGTCCGGCGGGCGTTCGCGGAGTGCGAGCAGCTCGTGTGCTTCCTCGCGACGGGCGCCGTGGTGCGGCTCGTCGCCCCGCTGCTCGGCGGCAAGGCCGCCGACCCGGGGGTGGTCTGCGTCGACGAGGGCGGGCGGTTCGCCGTGCCGCTGCTCGGCGGGCACGCCGGCGGCGCCAATGAACTCGCCCTGGAAGTGGGCGAGTTGCTCGGCGCCCAGCCGGTGGTGACCACGGCGACGGACGCCGTCGGCATCCCCGGCCTGGACACCCTCGGGCTGCCCGTGGAGGGCGGGGTCGCCGCGGTGACCCGGGCCCTGCTGGACGGGGAGCCGGTGGCGCTGGAGACGGAGGTGGCGTGGCCGCTGCCGCCGCTGCCGTTCGCCGCCGCGGGGACGTACGTCGTACGGCTCACGGACCGCGCGGTCGAGCCCGGCGCCCGGGAGGTGCTGCTGCGGCCGCCGTCCCTCGTCGTCGGCGTCGGCGCGTCCCGGGGTGCCCCCGCCGAGGAGGTCCTGGAGGTGATCGAGAGCGCGCTGCGGGAGGCGGGGCTGTCCCCTCGTAGCGTCGCCTCGCTCGCCACCGTGGACGCCAAGGCCGAGGAGCCCGGCATCCTGGAGGCCGCCGCGCGGCTCGGGGTGCCCGTGGTGACGTACACCGCCGGGGAGCTGGCGTCCGTGGCGGTGCCGAACCCCTCCGACGCACCGCTCGCCGCCGTCGGCACCCCCTCCGTCGCCGAGGCCGCCGCCCTGCGCGAGGGGGGCGAACTCCTCGTGCCCAAGCGGAAGTCGGGCGGCTCCCCCGCGATGGCGACCTGTGCCGTCGTACGGCGTCCGGGGCGCGGGCGGCTCGCGGTGGTCGGGCTCGGCCCGGGCGCCCGGGACCTGCTCACCCCGCGCGCCAGGGACGAGCTGCGGCGGGCCTCCGTGCTCGTCGGGCTCGACCAGTACGTCGACCAGATCCGCGATCTGCTGCGGCCCGGGACCCGGATCCTTCAGTCGGGCCTGGGCGCCGAGGAGGAGCGGGCGCGTACGGCCGTCGCCGAGGCCCGGCGCGGGCACGCCGTCGCGCTGATCGGCAGCGGGGACGCCGGCGTGTACGCCATGGCCTCCCCGGCGCTCGCCGAGGCCTCCGCCGACATCGACGTGGTCGGGGTGCCGGGGGTGACCGCGGCGCTGGCGGCGGCCGCGCTGCTCGGCGCGCCGCTCGGCCACGACCATGTCTCCATCAGCCTGTCCGATCTGCACACACCGTGGGAGGTCATCGAGCGGCGGGTGCGGGCGGCGGCCGAGGCGGACATCGTGGTCACCTTCTACAACCCGCGCTCGCGGGGCCGCGACTGGCAGCTGCCCAAGGCGCTCGCGATCCTCGCGGAGCACCGGGAGCCGGGCACGCCCGTCGGGGTGGTGCGCAACGCCTCCCGCCCGGACGGCACCGCCCGGGTGACGACCCTGGCCGCCCTCGACCCGGCGACGGTCGACATGATGACCGTCGTGACCGTCGGCAACACCGCGACCCGGACCGTCGCGGGGCGCATGGTGACGCCCCGCGGCTACCGCTGGCAGGAGGAGCCGGAGTGAACGGCCCCCTGCCCGACCAGACCCTTTCGAAGCACCCCGTTCCCGCCGAGGAGAAACAGTGACCACCCCGCCGCCCGCCCTGCTCATCGCCGGCCACGGCACCCGGGACGAGGCCGGAGCCGAGGCGTTCCGCGACTTCGTACGGGAGCTGGGGCGCCGCCACCCCGAACTGCCCGTAGCGGGCGGATTCATCGAGCTGTCGCCTCCCCCGCTCGGCGAGGCCGTGACCGAGCTGGTGGAGCGCGGGGTGCGCCGGTTCGCCGCCGTCCCGCTGATGCTGGTGTCCGCCGGGCACGCCAAGGGGGACATCCCGGCCGCGCTGGCCCGCGAGAAGGAACGGCACCCGGGGATCTCGTACACCTACGGCCGTCCGCTGGGTCCGCACCCGGCGCTGCTGAACGTCCTGGAGCGGCGCCTCGACGAGGCGCTGGGCAGCCCGGCGGGGCGCACCCCGGACGACCGGTCCGACGTCACGGTGCTGCTGGTCGGGCGCGGGTCGACGGACCCGGACGCCAACGCCGAGGTGCACAAGGCGGCCCGGCTGCTGTGGGAGGGACGCGGATACGCGGGCGTGGAGACGGCGTTCGTGTCGCTGGCCGCGCCGGACGTACCGAGCGGCCTGGACCGGTGCGTCCGCCTGGGCGCCCGCCGGATCGTCGTCCTGCCCTACTTCCTCTTCACCGGCATCCTGCCGGACCGGGTGCGCCGGCAGACCGAGGGCTGGGCGGCCGCGCACCCGGAGGTGGAGGTGCGCTCGGCGGACGTCATCGGGCCCGAGCCGGAGCTGCTCGACCTGGTGATGGAGCGGTACGAGGAGGCGCTCAAGGGCGATCTGCGGATGAACTGCGACTCGTGCGTGTACCGGATCGCGCTGCCCGGGTTCGAGGACAAGGTGGGCCTGGCGCAGCAGCCGCACTTCCACCCCGACGACGACGGTCACCCTCACGGGCACCACCATCACGGCGGACACGCCCATGCGCACTGACGGGCACGATCTCCGGCACCACGGGGACGCCGAGGTGCGCGACGACGGCTCCGCGCTGGTCGACCTCGCGGTGAACGTCCGCGCGGACACGCCCCCGCACTGGCTGCGCGAGCACATAGCCGCCTCGCTCACCGGCCTCGCGGCCTACCCGGACGGGCGGGCCGCGCGGGCGGCGGTGGCGGCGCGGCACGGGCTGCCGGTGGAGCGGGTGCTGCTGACGGCCGGCGTGGCGGAGGCGTTCGTGCTGCTGGCCCGGGCGCCGAAGGTGCGCCGGCCGGTCGTGGTGCACCCGCAGTTCACCGAGCCGGAGGCGGCGCTGCGGGACGCCGGGCACAGCGTGGACCGGGTGGTGCTGCGGGCCGGGGACGGTTTCCGGCTGGATCCGGCGGCGGTGCCGGAGGACGCCGACCTGGTGGTGATCGGCAACCCCACGAACCCCACCTCGGTGCTGCACCCGGCGGAGACGATCGCGCGGCTGGCCCGGACGGGGCGGACGCTGGTGGTCGACGAGGCGTTCATGGACGCGGTGCCCGGTGAGCGCGAGGCCCTCGCCGGGCGCACGGACGTGCCCGGTCTCGTGGTGCTGCGCAGCCTCACCAAGACCTGGGGGCTCGCCGGACTGCGGATCGGGTACGTCCTCGGCGACCCGGAGACGGTCGCCGCCCTGGAGCGCGCCCAGCCGCTGTGGCCGGTGTCCACGCCGGCGCTGGCCGCGGCCGAGGCGTGCGTCTCCCCCCGGGCGCTGGCGGAGGCGGCCCACGCCGCGCACCGGGTCGCCACGGACCGGGCCCATCTCGTCGCCGGGCTGGAGGAGTTCGCCTCCGACGGGGTGCGGGTCGCCGGACCGGCCGAGGGCCCCTTCGTGCTGGTCCGGCTGCCGAGGGCGGTGGCGGTGCGCCGGCATCTGCGGGACCTGGGGTTCGCGGTCCGGCGCGGGGACACCTTCCCCGGGCTCGACGAGGAGTGGCTGCGGCTCGCGGTCCGGGACCGGAGCACGGTCAACTCGTTCCTCCAGGCCCTGGACCGGGCGATGGCCCTGGCCCACCGCTGACCGCCCGCCCGCGGACCCGGCTCCGAGGGGCTCTCAGCCGCGGTTCCGGCGGGCCAGGGCCACCGCTCCCCCGCCCGCCGCCAGCAGCGCCACCGCTGCGCCCGCGAGGTACGGCGTGAGCGGGCTGCCGCCGGTGCTGGCGAGGTCCGCCCCGGCGGGCGCGCTCTGCGGCTTGACGTCGGTCTCGGGGGTCGGGCTCGGCCCGGCCGTCCGCTCGACCGCGGGCGGGGTCGCGCAGCGCGCCTCGGCCAGGGTCAGGGTGCCGGTGACCTCGGCGACGTTCAGCTTCAGCGGGTCGACGGAGACGGTGAGCCGCAGGGCGGTCGCGGCGGCCGTGCGGGAGGTGGTCTCGCGCTGGGACCACGCGAGCCGGACCTCGCCCACGCCGGGCACCCTCACGGCCGTGGGGCCGCCGGCGCTCACCGCGACCTTCTTGCCGAGGACCGTCACCGAGCCGGGCAGCCGGGAGGTGGCGACCGGGGTCCTCCCCGCCTCGCAGGTCGCCGTGGAGCTGACCGCGTCGACCTCGATCAGGGAGAGCAGGGGCAGGCCGGGGACGTGCAGCCGGGCGCGGGCGAGCCGGGTGGAGGCCTCGGCCCCGGTGCCGTCGACGACGGCCTTCGCCTCGGCGACGTCGGCGCGCAGGACGCTGAAGGGCTGCCCGCCGTCGACGCCGTCCAGTTCGGCGGTCAGAGCGGTCCTCTCGGCGCTCTGCGGTGCCCGCACCTCGTTGAGGGAGACGGCGAGCGGCATGACGACGGTTCTGTCGGCCAGGGCCACGTCGAGGCCGGTGCGCAGGACGGCGGCGCTCGCGCTCCCCTCGGCGTCGGTGGCGTGTGCCGGGCCCGCGCCGGCGAGGGCGGGGGGGCCGGCGGCCAGGGCGCCGGCCGCCGCGACGACGGCGAGACGGCGTGCGGGCAGGCGGAAGGACAGGGTGCTCATGGGTGGGACCCCCAGAAGAGACGCGCTTCGGGACCCCGCAAGAATTACGTACGAAGGGTGAACGGTCAGTGAGCTGACGGGAGTTCACTCCAACGTGAGTTTGCCGCACACGTCTTCGACTCGTGCGGCACGGAGGGTCAGCCCACGACCCTGCCGTCGACCACCACCCGGCGGGGTGCCGCGAGGACCCGGACGTCGGCGCGCGGGTCGCCGTCGTAGACGACGAGGTCGGCCGGGGCGCCCTCGTCGAGGCCGGGGCGGCCGAGCCAGCGGCGGGCTTCCCAGGTGGTCGCGGCGAGCGCCGTCAGGGGCGGGAGGCCCGCCCCGGTCACCAGCTCCGCCACCTCGGCGGCCACCAGCCCGTGCGGGAGGGCGCCGCCGGCGTCCGTGCCGACGAAGACCGGGATGCCGGCGTCGTGGGCGGAGCGCACGGTGTCGTAGCGGCGCTCGTGCAGCCGGCGCATATGGGCCGACCAGCGCGGGAACCTGGTCTCGCCGCCCGCGGCGAGCTGGGGGAAGGTCGCGATGTTGACGAGGGTGGGGACGATCGCGACGCCGTGCTCGACGAAGAGCGGGATCAGGTCCTCGGTGAGGCCCGTCGCGTGTTCGATGCAGTCGATGCCCGACTCGACGAGGTCGCGCAGGGAGTTCTCGGCGAAGCAGTGCGCGGTGACCCGGGCGCCCAGCCGGTGGGCCTCCGCGATGGCCGCCTCGGCCGCCTCCCGGGGCCAGCTGGGGGCCAGGTCGCCCGCCTCGCGGTCGATCCAGTCGCCGACCAGCTTGACCCAGCCGTCGCCGCGCCGCGCCTCCCGGGCGACGTACGCGACGAGGTCCTCGGGCTCGATCTCGTGGGCGTAGCCCCGGATGTAGCGGCGGGTGCGGGCGATGTGCCGGCCGGCCCTGATGATCTTCGGGAGGTCGGCGCGGTCGTCGACCCAGCGGGTGTCGGAGGGCGAGCCGGCGTCGCGGATCAGCAGGGTGCCGGCCTCCCGGTCGGTCACCGCCTGCTTCTCGGCGACGTCCGGACCGACCGGGCCCCCGGGTCCGAGGCCCACATGGCAGTGGGCGTCGACCAGCCCGGGCAGGACCCAGCCCTGGACGGTCCGTACGTCGCGGGCGCCGGCCGGACGGTCGTAGGAGATCCGGCCGGCGACGACCCACAGTTCGTCGCGGACGTCGTCGGGTCCGGCCAGGACCCTGCCCTTCACGTGCAGCACCGCGTGATCGCTCATGGGCGTCAGCCTAGGACGACGGGCAGTCCCTCCTCGATACGGGCCAGCAGCCGGCCGCCGTGCACCCGCGGGGCGTCGAAGCAGCGCAGGTCGCCGGAGTCGTCGTCGCCCTCGGCGCGCAGCACCTCCGGGACCAGGAGGGCGGCCGGGTCGACGTCCTGGGCGAGGTCGAGGTAGGCGGGCGCGAGGACCGGGCCGTGCAGGGTGCCGCCTATCAGATCGGGTTCGAACTCGCTGGACAGCACGGTCACGGCCGCCTTCAGGTCGCCCTGGATCATCACCAGCTTCTCGGTCATGTTCCCGATGAAGGCGCCCTCCACCGTGACCGAGCCCAGCACCAGCAGCTTCACGTCCCCTTCGAGGTAGACGTCGGCCGCCTTGAGGTCGCCGAGGACGATCAGCGCGGGGCAGCCGTCGTCCACGGTGAGGAGGTTGCCCTCGACGGTGAGATCGCCGTCGACGACGACGCCCGTGTCCTGCGTCCAGTCCTCGGCGCCCAGGTCGAGCGCGCCCCGGATCACGAGGGGGCCGGGGCGCAGGTCGTAGGTCTCGTCGTAGAGGTTCTCGTACGACGACTCGGGCAGGCCCCGGCGCTCGAACACGGCGACGGTCTCGTCCCACGTGAGAGAGGTGGTCTCGGTCATGCTCCGCAGCCTGTCACGGAGCACTGACACCCGGCCTCCGTCAGGACTTCTCCTCCTCCACCTCCGCCATCGCCGGGTCGAGCAGCCGGGAGAGGAAGTGACGCGTGCGCTCGTTCTGCGGGTTGCCGATGACCTGGGCGGGGGCGCCGTCCTCGACGACCACTCCGCCGTCCATGAACACGACCCGGTCGGCGACCTCGCGGGCGAAGGTCATCTCATGGGTGACCACCATCATGGTCATGCCCTCCCGGGCGAGCCTGCGCATGACCGCGAGGACGTCCCCGACGAGTTCGGGGTCGAGCGCCGAGGTCGGCTCGTCGAACAGCATGACCTCGGGCCCCATGGCGAGCGCGCGGGCGATCGCGACGCGCTGCTGCTGGCCGCCGGAGAGGGAGGAGGGATAGGCGTCCGCCTTCTCCGAGAGCCCGACGCGTTCGAGGTTCTCCGCGGCGGTCCGGGCGGCACCGGCCTTGTCGCGCCGGAGCACCCGGCGCTGCGGCAGGGTGAGGTTCTCGGTCACGGTCAGGTGCGGGAAGAGGTTGAACTGCTGGAAGACCATGCCGATACGGCGGCGTACGGCGTCGATGTCGACGTCGGGGTCGGTGACCTCGGTGCCGCCGACGAAGACCTGGCCCTTGGTCGGCTCCTCCAGCAGGTTCACGCACCTGAGCAGGGTCGACTTGCCCGAGCCGGAGGGGCCGATGACGCAGACGACCTCGCCCTGGCCGATCTCCAGGTCGATGCCGCGCAGCACCTCGTTGTCGCCGAAGGACTTGTGCAGGCCCTTGACCTGGATCTCCGGTCGGCTCATCGCACGGCCTCCTGGGCCTTGGCCTCCATACGGCGCACGACGAAGCCGAGCGGGATGGTCACCAGCAGATAGCACAGGCCGGCGACCAGGATGGGGGTGGAGTTGGCGGTGGTGCTGGCGAGGTCGCGGCCGTACTTGGACAGTTCGCGCTCCTCCAGGGTGACACCGAGGAACAGCACCAGCGAGGAGTCCTTGAAGAGCAGGACGAGTTCGTTGGTGAGCGGCGGGAGGATGATCCGGAAGGCCTGCGGGACGATGATCGAGACCATGGCGCGGGCGGGCGAGAAGCCCAGGGAACGGGCCGCCTCCATCTGCCCCTTGGGGACGGCCTGGATGCCCGCGCGGATGGTCTCCGCCATGTAGGCGGCGGCGACCAGGCCGAGCGCGAGGGCGACCTTGCCGTACGTCCCGCCGACGATCTCCGTGCCGGGGAAGGCCAGCGGGACGGCCACGCCGATGAAGATGAAGATCAGCAGGGCGGGCAGCCCGCGGAAGATCTCGATGTAGATCCCGGCCAGCCAGCGGTAGGGGCCGACGGAGGACAGCCGCATCAGCGCGATCAGCATGCCGAGCGCCAGTCCGACGGCGAAGCCGGACACCGTGTACAGCACGGTGTTCTTCAGGGCCAGCGTGATGACGTCCGGGAACATCTGCCGGGCGATGTCCCACTGGGCGAACTGGTTCTTCAGCCGGCCCCAGTCCGCCGAGACCGCGAAGGCGATCACGGCGGCGACGAAGACGACGTACTGCGCGCCCCGGGAGAGTCTGCGCTTCTGGCGCCGGGTCAGGCCCTTCTTCTTCGGCTGGATCGGTACGTCCGCGGCGGTCATGACGCCGACGGCGACGCGGACGGCGACGCGGCCGAGGCGTCGTAGGGGCCGATCCACTGCTCGTAGAGCTTCTTGTACGTGCCGTCCGCCTTGGCGTCGGCGAGCGCCTTGTTGATGGCGGCGAGGAGTTCGGTGTTGCCCTTCTTCACCGTGAAGCCGTACTGCTCACCGGTGTTGAGGTTGTCGACGACCTCGAAGGCGTCGGCGTTGGCCTTGTCCTTCAGCCAGCCCTGGACCACCGGGTAGTCGATGACGACGGCCTTGACCTGGCCGGTGCGCAGTCCGTTGAGGACGGCGTCGGAGGACTCGAAGGAGACCGGGTCGAAGCCCTGCTTCTTGGCGTAGTCCTCGCCGGTGGTCTGCGCCTGGGCGCCCAGCTTGACGTTCTTGGACTTCACGTCGGCGAGGGAGTTCACCCCGGCGTTCCGGTCGACCAGGACGGCCTGGGTGGCGTCGAAGTACGGGTCGGAGAAGTCGACGTTCTTCTTGCGCTCGGCGGTGATGGTCATACCGGCCGCGGCCAGGTCGCACTCGCCCGCGTTCAGGAAGGCGCCCGTCTTGAAGTTCTCGAACGGCGTGTCGAGGATCTGCTGCTTCACTCCGAGGTCCTTGGCGACCAGGTCGATCAGCGAGACGTCGAAGCCCTGCACCTTGCCGTCGATCTCCGACTGGAAGGGCGGGTACGGGAGGTGGGTGCAGGTGGTGAGCTGTCCGGCCTTGACCAGCTCGACCCCGCCGGCGGCGGTCTTGGAGCCGCTCGAGCCGCTGTCGCTGGAGGTGCAGGCGGACACGAGCACCAGACCGGCCGTCGCGGTGAGGGCGGCCAGGACGCGGGGCAGGGTGCGGGCCCGGCGGCCGGGGACGGTGTTCACGGGGACCTCCTGTGAGGGAACTATGGGTTCCGATTATAAGGAGATGTTTGGGTCTCTCAAATCAAACCGATGGTTACAGGGCTGCTCGACCTAAGAAGTCGCCGGTCGGGGGTCGGGGTGGGGTGGCGGTTACTCTCGTGACCTCTACCCCGTGAGTGAGAAGAGAGCACCACTGTGACGCACCCGTTCCTGGACCTGGCCCCGCTGAGCGCCGCCCGTTTCGCGTCGATCGAGGACCGGGTGGCGCGACTGCTGGGCACCGAGCAGGACGTCGTGATCATGCAGGGGGAGGCGCTGCTGCCGCTGGAGGGGGCGATCCGGGGGACGGCGGGGCCGGGCACCGTGGCGCTGAACGTGATCACCGGTCCCTACGGGCAGACCTTCGGCGACTGGCTGCGGGACTGCGGCGCCACGGTGATCGATCTGGCGGTGCCGTTCCACACGGCGGTGACGGCCGCGCGGATCCGGGAGGCGTTCACCGAGCACCCGGAGATCGACTTCGTCTCGCTGGTGCACGCGGAGGCGGCGACCGGCAACACCAACCCGGTCGCGGAGATCGGCGAGGTGGTGAAGGAACGGGGGGCGCTGTTCTACCTGGACGCCGTGGCCTCCGTGGGGGCCGAGCCGGTGCTGCCGGACGCGTGGGGCGTGGACCTGTGCGTGATCGGCGCGCAGAAGGCCATGGGCGGGCCCGCGGGCGTGTCGGCGGTGTCGGTCAGCGAGCGGGCGTGGGCCCGGATGGCGGCGAACCCGCGGGCGCCGCGGCGGTCGTACCTCTCCCTGCTGGACTGGAAGGCGCGGTGGATCGACGGCGGGCGCGCCGCGCTGCCGCACGCCCCGGCACAGCTGGAGATGCTGGCGCTGGAGGCGTGCCTGGAGCGGATCGAGGCGCAGGGACCGGCGACCGTGATGCGCCGCCACGCGACCGCCGCGGCGGCGACGCGGGCGGGGGCGGTGGCGCTGGGCGGGGGTCTGGAGCCGTACGTCCACCGGGCGGCGGAGGCGGCGCCGGTGGCCACGACCCTGCGGGTCCCCGCGGGGCTGGTGGCGTCGGAGCTGGTGGGGCGGGCGCTGGCGGTGGATCCGGCGCTGCCGCTGGCGGCGGGCGGGGGCGTGCTGGCCAAGGAGATGATCCGGGTGAACCACTACGGGGTGGATGCGACGCGGGGTGCGGTGCGGGGAAGCCTGGTGGGACTGGGGCACGCGCTGGCCGGGGCGGGGCTGGACGTGGATGTGGCGGGGGCGCTGCGGGCGGTGGAGGAGGCCTGGGCATAGGGCCGGTCCGGACATTCTCCGGGAACATATCGACGGAATTACCGGCGCCTTAATCCAGGGAATTCCCAAGTTCTTCTGCCCTCATTTCCCACTGCTAAACCCAGGAGATTCTCCACCCCTCATACATGCGTGACACATTGCACAGGTGGGGCGTTATGCGGCTTTTGGGCTACCACAAAAGCCGCATAACCTTCCCACGTCCCACCTGTATCACGGAATCCCCACGGCCTCTCCATGCGTTTTCTCATTCGCCTGGGTAAGTTCCTTCCGCATGACTGCCGCACCAGCAGAACTCCGCATCGACCGTCCGTCCGTGGCCGACGGCGCCGCACTCTGGCGTATTGCCAGGGAATCGGGAAGCCTGGATCTGAACTCGTCCTACAGCTATCTGCTGTGGTGCCGCGACTTCGCCGGCACCTCGGCGGTGGTGCGTGCGGAGGGCGGGGATGCGGTCGGGTTCGTCACCGGGTACGTACGGCCGGCGGACCCCCGCACCCTGCTGGTCTGGCAGGTGGCCGTGGACGCCGCGTACCGGGGCCGCGGTCTGGCCGCCGCCCTGCTGGACGGGCTGACGGCGCGGCTCATGGCCGAGCGCCCGATCACGGCCGTCGAGACCACCATCACCCCGGGCAACACCGCCTCCGAGCGGCTGTTCGCCTCGTACGCCGCCCGGCACGGGGCCGAGGTCGGCCGCGAGGTGCTGTTCGGCGCCGGGCTGTTCCCGGACGGACCGCACGATCCCGAGGTGCTGTACCGCATCGGACCCCTCTCCCGTCCCCGCTGACCCCCTGCCACCGCCGCGGAGAAGAACGTCAGCCTCCCTCCCCCACACCGAGGAGCGATTCGTCGTGACCATCACCCAGCCCGACCTGAGCGTGTTCGAGACCCTGGAGTCCGAGGTGCGCAGCTACTGCCGCGGCTGGCCCGTCGTCTTCGACCGTGCGCAGGGCAGCCTCCTGTACGACGAGGACGGCCACCGGTACCTGGACTTCTTCGCCGGCGCCGGATCCCTCAACTACGGCCACAACAACCCCGTACTGAAGCGGGCGTTGATCGACTACCTGTCGCGGGACGGGGTCACCCACGCGCTCGACATGTCGACCGTCGCCAAACGGACGTTCCTGGAGACCTTCCGGCAGTTGGTGCTGCGGCCGCGCGACCTGCCGTACAAGGTGATGTTCCCGGGGCCGACCGGCACCAACGCGGTGGAGTCCGCGCTGAAGCTGGCGCGGAAGGTGAAGGGGCGCGAGGCGATCGTGTCGTTCACCAACGCCTTCCACGGCATGTCGCTCGGGTCGCTGGCCGTCACCGGGAACGCCTTCAAGCGGGCCGGGGCCGGGATTCCGCTGGTGCACGGCACGCCGATGCCCTTCGACCACTACTTCGACGGGACCGTCCCGGACTTCCTGTGGTTCGAGCGGCTCCTGGAGGACCAGGGGTCCGGGCTCAACAGGCCGGCCGCGGTGATCGTGGAGACCGTGCAGGGCGAGGGCGGGATCAACGTGGCCCGGCCCGCATGGCTGCGCGCCCTCAAGGAGCTGTGCGAGCGGCAGGACATGCTGCTGATCGTCGACGACATCCAGATGGGGTGCGGGCGCACCGGCGCGTTCTTCTCCTTCGAGGAGGCCGGGATCACACCCGACATCGTCACCGTCTCCAAGTCCATCAGCGGGTACGGGCTGCCCATGTCGCTGTGCCTGTTCCGGCCGGAGCTGGACGTGTGGGAGCCGGGCGAGCACAACGGCACCTTCCGCGGCAACAACCCGGCGTTCGTCACCGCGACGGCCGCGCTCGAGGCGTACTGGGCCGACGGGTCCGTGATGGAGAAGCAGACCCGGGCGCGCGGCGAGCAGGTGGAGGAGGGGCTGATCTCGATCACCGAGGAGAACCTCGCCGATGTGAAGGAGTACCGGGGGCGCGGTCTCGTGTGGGGGCTGGAGTTCCACGAGAAGGAGCGGGCCTCGCGGGTCGCGCGGCGCGCCTTCGAGCTGGGGCTGCTGATCGAGACCTCCGGCCCGGAGAGCGAGGTCGTCAAGCTGCTGCCGGCCCTGACCATCACCCCGCAGGAACTGGACGAGGGGCTGAGCGTGCTCGCCCGTGCCGTCCGGGAGACCGTCTGACAGGGAGAGGGACACCATGATCGTCCGTTCGTTCGAGGACATCGAGAACACCGACCGGCATGTGCGGGCCGCGTCCGGCACCTGGGAGAGCAAGCGGATCGTCCTCGCCCGGGAGCGGGTCGGGTTCTCCCTGCACGAAACGATTCTGTACGCCGGTACCGAGACATCGATGCGGTACGCGAACCACATCGAGGCCGTGGTCTGTGTGGAGGGCGCCGCCGAGCTCACCGACCACGAGAGCGGGAGGTCGTACGCGATCACTCCCGGAACCATGTACCTCCTGGACGGCCACGAGCGGCACACGCTGCGTGTCCTGGAGGACTTCCGCTGCCTCTGCGTGTTCAACCCGCCCGTGACGGGCCGGGAGGACCACGACGAGAACGGCGTCTATCCCCTGCTCACCGAACCCGAGCTCACCGAACCCGAGGAGGTGTGACCGTCATGACCACCGTCACCGATCTCTATCCCACCCGCGGCACCACCGAGGTGGCCGTCCCCCGCCGGGACCCCGTCGTCTGGGGCTCCCCCGGCACACCGGGCCCGATCCCGGCGGACGGCCTGCGGGCCTACGAACGCGACGGCTTCCTCACCGTCGAACAGCTCATCGGCGACGACGAGGTGGCCGTCTGCCGGCGGGAGCTGGAGCGGCTCGTCTCCGACCCGGAGATCCGGGCCGACGAGCGGTCGGTCGTGGAGCCCCGCTCCCAGGAGATCCGCTCGGTCTTCGAGGTGCACCGGCTGAGCCCGGTTTTCGCGGCGCTGGTGCGGGACGAGCGGGTCGTCGGGCGGGCCCGGCAGATCCTCGGCTCGGACGTGTACGTCCACCAGTCCCGGATCAACGTCAAGCCGGGCTTCGGGGCCGGTGGCTTCTACTGGCACTCCGACTTCGAGACGTGGCATGCCGAGGACGGGCTGCCGGGCATGCGGACGGTGTCGGTGTCGATCGCGCTGACCGAGAACCTCGACACCAACGGCGGCCTGATGATCATGCCGGGCTCGCACCGGACGTTCCTCGGATGCGCGGGCGCCACCCCGAAGGACAACTACAAGAAGTCGCTCCGGATGCAGGACGCGGGCACCCCGTCGGACGAGGCGCTGACCGCGCTGGCGGGCGAGTACGGCATCCGGCTGTTCACCGGCCGGGCGGGCTCGGCGACCTGGTTCGACTGCAACGCCATGCACGGCTCGGGCGACAACATCACGCCGTTCCCGCGCAGCAATGTCTTCATCGTGTTCAACAGCGTGGAGAACACCGCGGTCGACCCGTTCGCGGCCCCTGTGCGGCGGCCGGAGTTCATCGGCGCGAGGGACTTCACCCCGGTGCGCTGAGGACCGGGCCCGCCGCCGAGGGCCGGGTACTACAGCCACGCCAGCGACGCCGTCCGCTCCAGTACGTCCCGTACGGCGGCGGCGTCGCCCGTGGCCCTGTGCGGCACCGTGTCCGGGGCGCGCCGGCCGCCCGCCAGGAAGCAGAAGTCGACCGGTTCCAGGGCGAGTTCGGCGCGCACCGGAACGGCCGGGGCACCGAGGGTCCACACGCCGATGCCGGTGACCGTGAAGCGCACGGGCGGCGTGCCGGGGCCGAGGGCCTGGCCGAGGACGCCCGCCGCCAGCCGGACCAGCCGCTCCAGATGCGGCGCGGGCGGCGGCGGGACGTGCAGGCCGAGGGCGCGGCCGATGTCGTCGGTGTGGATCCAGGTCTCGAAGGCCCGGACGGCGAAGTGGTCGGCGACGGGCAGCCGCATCCCCATCAACTCCACGGGGCGCGCGGCCCGTTCGGCGTCGTGGGCCTCGGGTGTGGCGAGCAGCGCGGCCGTCTGGGACTGCCAGGCGTGGCGTGTCAGCTCGGCCGCGTGAGCGAGTTCGTGGCGGATGGTGTCGGCCGTGCGCCGGTTCCAGTACGCCTCCCAGGTCTCGTCCCGCACGGCCGGTGACGGCGGCACTCTCGGCTCCACACCGAGCTCCACCGCGAGCTGTTCGTCGGCGGCGAGCAGATGGGCGAGGGTGGCCTGGACGTTCCAGTCGTGCACGACGGGGACCTTCCAGCGGTCGTATCCCCACCTGACGTCCACATGGGGCAGCAGCGCGGTGAGGGCGGCCACGGCTCCGGCATAGACAGCGGCGTGCGCGGCCACCTCGGTGGCCTGCGGGCGGGAGGTCCGCCACGTGTGGCGGCGGCCGTGGAACAGTCCCGCCACCACGTCCTCGGACCCGCTCTCCTCGGTCGACCACCAAGGCGCGGGCCCGTGCGGTCCGGTGCCCTCCCCGGGCGGCACGTCCAGCAGCCGTACGGTCTCGCGCAGCCGGTCCGTCTCGGCCGCGCACTCGGCACAGCCGCCCAGGTGCCGTGTCACCCTCTCCCGCTCGGCGGGCGTGACGGCGTCGAAGGCCGCGGCGGCCACCAGATCGCGCAGCTCGTCGTGGTCGTCCGCGTCGTCCTGCCCGTCGTGCGTGCTCACCGGTCGCCTCCTTCCGCCGTCTCCGCCGTCTCCGCCGTCGCCATCATGCGCCTCTTCCCAGGGACGGTTCGGGCGGGTCGGCCAGTGTCTCGGCCAGTCTGCGCAGGGCGGTGCGCAGCCGGGTCTTGGCGGTGCCCTCGGGGATGCCGAGTTCGGCGGCGGCCTCGCGGTAGGTGCGGCCCGCGAAATAGGCGAGGTGTACCACCTCCCGCTGGGACGGCGGGAGTTCGGCGAGCGCGGAGTGCAGCAGCAGGGAGCGTTCGCGGTCCATGACCGTCTCGACGGGGCCGGGCGCCGCGTCCGGGAGGGTGTGCAGGGCGCTGTCGTCGGCGGGGGCGGCCTTGCGGTGCCGTGCCTCGTGGCGCACCCAGTCCACGGCCCGCCGGTGCGCGAGCATCGACAGCCAGGTGCGCAGGCTGCCCCGGCGCGCGTCGAAGGCGTAGGGCCGGGACCACAGTTCGGTGAAGACCTCCTGGGCGATGTCCTCGACGGCGGCCGGGCTGCGGGTGACGCGCAGGGCGATCCGCCGCACCAGTCCGCCGTACACGGCGTATGTCTCGGCCAGCGCGGATGCGTCGCCGTACACCAGCCGTCCGTGCAGCTCGGCGTCCGCGGCGGGGCGGGCACGCGCACGGCCCGCCCCCGCCGCACCATCCGTGTCCGCGTCCGTCGGATCCACCGGCACCACCACCCCTGGTGCCTTTCCTAGCGTCCCGGGCACGCGGGCGGCAAGAGGGGGTCAGTCCGACAGGGCGTCCAGCAGGCGGTCGACGTCGGCGGGTGTGTTGTAGAGGTGGAAGGAGGCGCGCAGGTTGCCCGCGCGGTCGGACACCTCGATGCCGGCCTCGCTCAACCGGGGCTGGCGCACGCCGAGTCCGGGCACGGACACGATCGCGGAGCCGGGGGCGGGCACGGGCTCGTGGCCCAGGGAGGCGAGTCCGGCGCGGAAGCGGTCGGCGAGGGCGAGGTCGTGGGCGCGTACGGCGTCCAGGCCCAGCTCCTCGAGGAGTTCGAGGGAGCGGCGCAGGCCGGCGTAGGTGAAGAGGGCGTGGGTGAGGTCGAACCGCCGTGCCGAGCGGGCGAGTTCGGCGACCGGCCCGTAGCAGCTGTCCCAGGGCCGCTCGCCCGCGACCCAGCCGGCCAGCACCGGGGTCAGCCCGCCGAAGTCCTCCGGGACGACGAGGAAGGCCGCGCCGTGCGGGCCGAGCAGCCACTTGAAGCAGACGGCTGCGCTGTAGTCGTACGCGTCGGCGTCCAGCGGCAGCCAGCCGGCGGCCTGGGAGAAGTCGACGTAGGTGCGGGCCCCGTGGTCGCGGGCCGCCTCGCGCAGCGCGGGCAGGTCTGCGATCCGTCCGTCGGCGGACTGGGCGGCGCTGACGGCGACGAGCGCGGTGCCCGGGCGGACGGACTCGGCGATCCGCTCCAGGGGGACGGAGCGCACCTTGAGGTCGCCGCGGACATGGAACGGGTTGAGGACGGAGGTGAAGTCGTCCTCGGCGGTGAGCACCTCGGCGCCGGCGGGCAGCGAGGCGGCGATCACCCCGGTGTGGGCGGCGACGGAGGCACCGGCCGCGACCCGCTCGACGGGAACGCCGGCCAGCCGGGCGTAGCCGGCGCGGGCCGCCTCGACATCGGCGTACAGCGAGGTCAGCGGCCTGCCCTCGGCCCGCAGCAGGGCGGCCTCGTGGAGGGCCGCCACGGTACGGGCCGGCAGCAGTCCGTTGCTCGCGGTGTTCAGGAAGGTGTTCTTCGGGGCGAACTCGGAACGGACGAGGCTCTCGAAGGTCTCCATGGCACCACTGTGCGGCCGGGTGAAGTCGAAGTCCATTGCGGATTTCTGCGCGGAACTCCTAAGGAACGCTTATACGTCCCTCCCGACCTGCGGTTCTCAGTGCTGGGGCACGGCACACCCGTCCGGGCCGCAGGCCTCGGCGCCGCCGTCGTCGATCAGCTTCAGCGGGGAGCGGTCGCCCCAGGCCTGGGTGAGCGCCTGGGCGAAGACCTCGGCGGGCTGGGCGCCGGAGACGCCGTAGGCGCGGTCGAGGACGAAGAAGGGGACGCCGTTGGCGCCGAGCTGGGCGGCCTCGCGCTCGTCGGCGCGGACGTCGTCGGCGTAGGCGGCCGGGTCGGCGAGGACCGCGCGGGCGGCGTCGGCGTCCAGGCCTGCCTCGATGGCCAGCTCCACGAGCCGCTCGTCGCCCTCGGTGAAGACGGACCGCTCCTCGGCGAAGTTCGCCCGGTAGAGGAGCTGGATCAGCTCGTCCTGGCGGCCCCGCTCCTTGGCGAAGTGCAGCAGGCGGTGCATGTCGAAGGTGTTGCCGTGGTCGCGGTCCCGGGTCCGGTACTCCAGTCCCTCGGCGGCGGCCTGCGTGCCCAGGTTCTCCTCACCGGCCTGGGCCTGCTGCGCGCTCATGCCGTACTTCTTGGTGAGCATCGTGATCACGGGCTGGACGTCGCCCTTGGCGCGTCCCGGGTCGAGCTCGAAGGAGCGGTGCACGACCTCGACCTGCTCGCGGTGCGGGAAGGCGGCGAGGGCCTTCTCGAAGCGGGCCTTGCCGACGTAGCACCAGGGACAGGCGATGTCCGACCAGATCTCGACGCGCATCTTCTCGGCTCTCTCCAGCTCGTACGGGGGACGGAGACTCCCTCCGCCGAGTGCATGAACGTTCAAGCAGCGGGGTTCATTCCCCGTTCACGGGGAAGCGCAGGAAGAGATGGTGGTCGCCGTCCGCGGGCGGGTTCTCCGGGTCGGGGACCCAGCCCTGACGCGCGTAGAAGGCCTGGGCGCGACGGTTGCCGACATGCACGTCGAGCACGGCCGAACGACGCCCGTCCGCCCGCCACTGCTCCACACAGGCGGTGTGCAGGGCCGCACCGATGCCGGCCCGCCAGCGGTCCGGGTCGACATGGAACTGGAACAGCTTGACGGTGTCCGCGTCGGCGCCCTCCGGCACCCGGAACGAGGCCAGGCCGACGATCCGTCCCTGCTCGACGACGCACAGCACCTGGCCGTCGGGCCGTTCGATGGCCGCGCGCCAGTTGGCGAGCCAGTCACTGCCGTCCTGCGGGATCCCGTCGGGGTAGTACGTGGCCCTGGCACGCGCGTGCAGCGCCACGACGGCCTCCGCCTCGGCGGGCACGACGGTGCGGATCACTCGGCTCGGGGTGGGGGGTTCTCCGATCATGCCCGGGAGGACGACACAGCCACCGTCCCGGTTCCGACCGGGCCCGGGCCCTAGCTGCCGTCCCGGAGATCGTCCGGCCAGCGGTCCCGGAACTCGATGTGGTCGTACGTCACCACACAGCCCTCGCCCATCGGCGACTGGGTCATGAAGCCGACCAGGGCGGCGCCGGTCTCCTTCTCGTCGCCCAGCGTGAAGAGCCGGACGAAGGTCCAGCGCTTGCCGTCGCGGGAGGCGTGGAAGGCGAAGGCCCGCCCGGTCCGGCTCACCCGGAGCCAGACCGAACTCCCCTCCACGGTGAAGGAGTTGGCGTCGTCCGAGTGCCCCCGGGTGACGACCGTGCAGACGGTCGCCACATCCGGCGAGTACTCCAGACACAGCTTGGCCCAGGCGCGTTCACCGACATGGACGTACAACACCCCGGCGTCGAAAGCCCAGTTGAAGCCCACGGTGACCCGTGCGATCAGCTGGAAGTCCCCCTCGGGCGCGCCGAGCAGCCGGGGCGCGTCCCCGGCGGGCTCCAGCGCCTCCCCGGTGGGCGTGACGAACCGATCCTGCCGCGGCCCGGCCCAGGCACTGAGCACCCCGTCCTCATGGGCCCAGTGCCCATCGGGCCCATAGGTACGAAGGGGGAAAGGCAGTTCGGGAAGCGAGACGTCCATGAACCGATTATCCAGGCGACCGGAGCAACTCAGGGGCGCGGGGAACTGCGTGAACGGCCGCGACGGCGCCGCACCCGCCGGTCCACCCGCGCCCCTACGGAGCACGCGCGGAGCGCTACCGCTCGAGCCGCCCGTTGAACCGCCGCGGCAGCCCCAGTTCGTTCTCGTCCCGAAGCTCCACCGGCAGCAGCGCGACCGGAGCGTTCTGGTAGACGACCGGCCGCAGCCACCGCTCGATCGCGGTCCCGCCCACGGAGGTCGACGTGGACGTCGTGGCCGGGTAGGGCCCACCGTGATGCTGGGCGGCGGCCACGGCGACCCCGGTCGGCCACCCGTTCACCAGGACGCGCCCCGCCAGCGGCGTCAGCTCGGCGAGGATCTCCCCGCCCCGTCCCGCCCCGGCGGCCTCCTCGTCGGAGAGCTGCACGGTCGCCGTGAGGTTCCCCGGCAGCCGCGACAGCACCGCCCTGACCTCGCTGTCGTCCTCGTAGCGGGCCACCACGGTGACCGGCCCGAAGCACTCCTCCAGCAGCAGATCGTGGTCGCCGGCGGCGGTCAGCCGGCTCGCCGGCACCGTGAGGAAGCCCGCGCTGACGGTGTGCTCCGAGCCCGCGCCGGGCGTCACCGGCGACTCGACCTCGGGCAGCTCCGCCCGCTCGGCCACCCCGGCGATGAAGTTGTCCCGCATCCGGTGGTCGAGCAGCACGCCCGCATCGGTGGCGCTCACCGCGTCGGTGAGCGACTTGACCAGCCCGTCACCGGCCGCGCCGGACGGTACGAGGACCAGTCCGGGCTTGACGCAGAACTGGCCGACACCCAGGGTCATCGAGCCCGCGAGGCCCGTGCCGATGGCCTCCGCGCGCTCGGCGGCGGCGGCCTCGGTGACGACCACGGGGTTCAGCGAGCCCAGCTCGCCGTGGAAGGGGATCGGCACCGGCCGGGCCGCCGCCGCGTCGAACAGCGCGCGTCCGCCCCGGATGGACCCGGTGAAGCCGGCCGCGGCGACCAGCGGGTGCTTGATCAGCTCGACGCCGGCCTCGAAGCCGTGCACGAGACCGAGGACGTCCTCGGAGATGCCGTGCGCGGCGGCGGCCGTGCGCAGGACCTTGGCGACCAGCTCGGACAGCGCCGGGTGGTCGGGGTGCGCCTTGACGACGACCGGGTTGCCCGCCGCCAGCGCGCTCGCGGTGTCACCGCCCGCGACGGAGAAGGCGAAGGGGAAGTTGGAGGCCGAGTAGACGGCGACGACGCCGAGCGGCACCTTGTAGCGGCGCAGGTCCGGGATCGGCGGGGTGGCGGTGTCGTCGGGGTGGTTGATCACGACGTCGAGGAAGGCGCCCTCGTCGACGATCCCGGCGAACGCGCGCAGCTGGTAGCAGGTGCGGGCCAGCTCGCCGTTCAGGCGTACCGGGCCGAGCGCGGTCTCCGCGTCGGCGACCTCGACCAGCTGCTCCCTGGCCGCCTCCAGCTTGTCGGCGGCGGTACGCAGGAAGGCGGCGCGGACGGCACGGTCGGCGAGGGAGCCGCGCGTGGCGTGCGCGGCACGGACGACGGTGTCCACCTCCTGGGCCGTGGCCTCCACCGCAACCTGTTCACGCTGCTTCCCGGTTCGGGGGTCGACACTCCAGACTGGTGCTGCTGCCACCGCGGGTCCCTCCACGCTTGCTACTGGCCACGTTTGGTACTGGCTGATTCACCAGGGATGTTCGATATACTGAACAGCGTTTCTCATGGTGAATATGCTGTCGGAGACTATTTCCCGTCGAACGAAGGGGTCAAGGGCGATGTCGGCTGGCGAGACGGGGGGCGGGGCCCAGGTCAAGTCCGCGGTGCGGACGGTTGAGCTGCTGGAATACTTCGCCGGCCGCCCCGGGATGCACTCCCTCGCGGCGGTCCAGGAGGCCGTCGGTTACCCCAAGTCCAGCCTCTACATGCTGCTGCGCACGCTCGTGGAACTCGGCTGGGTGGAGACGGACGCGACGGGCACCCGGTACGGCATCGGGGTGCGGGCGCTGCTCGTCGGCACCTCCTACATCGACGGCGACGAGGTCGTGGCCGCCGCCCGGCCGACCCTGGACCGGCTCTCGGACGACACCACCGAGACGATCCACCTGGCCCGGCTCGACGGCACGAACGTGGTCTACCTCGCCACCCGCCAGTCCCAGCACTATCTGCGCCCCTTCACCCGGGTCGGCCGCCGGCTGCCCGCCCACTCCACCTCCCTCGGCAAGGCGCTGCTGAGCACGTACACCGACGAGCAGGTCCGCAAGCTGCTCCCCGAGACACTCCCGGCGCTCACCGAGCACACCATCACGGACCGCGAGAAGCTCATCGAGGAGCTGCACCAGGTGCGCGAGCAGGGCTTCGCCGTGGACCGCGAGGAGAACACGCTCGGCCTGCGCTGCTTCGGGGTGGCGATCCCGTACCGCACCCCGTCCCGGGACGCGATCAGCTGCTCGGTGCCGGTGGCCCGCCTCACCCCGGCGCACGAGCAACTGGTGAAGGACGCCCTGTTCGACGCGCGGGACCGGCTGACGCTCGCCACCCGCCGGCTCTGAGCCCGACCGGCGTAGGCTCGGGTGATGGAAATCGTGCTGCGCCCGGTCCACGACAGTGATCTGCCGGTGTTCTACCGGCAGTTGAACGACCCCGAAGCTCTGCGGATGGCCGCCTTCACCCCGGAGCATCCCGCCGACCGGTCCCTCTTCGAGGCGCACTGGAAACGGGTCAGGTCCTCCTCCGCGCTGGTCCGTACCGTACTGACCGACGGGGACGTCGTCGGTCATGCGGCGGTGTACGGGGAGCCGGGCGAGCGCGAGGTGACGTACTGGGTGGACCGCGCCCACTGGGGCAAGGGCATCGCGACGGCGGCGCTGCGGGCGCTGCTGGCCGAGGCCCCCGAGCGCCCGCTGTACGCCCGGGCGGCGGCCGACAACGCCCCTTCCCTCAGGGTGCTCGAGAAGTGCGGCTTCCGGGTCACGGAACACGCCTCGGGCTTCGCCCCCGCACGCGGCGAGGAGATCCCGGAGGTCGTCCTGAAGCTGGACGCATGAACGTACGGTGAGAAAACAGGCCGAAGGGAACGATGCGCTTCGGCCCGTTCGTCTTCCTGATCGCAATGAACAAGACGATCAGGCGTGCCTCGGTCTTCTCGCTGCTGCTGGTGTTCGCCCTGCTGATCCGGGCGACCTGGGTGCAGTACTACGAGGCCCAGGCTCTCGCGGACGACACACACAACCGGCGCAACGCGATCGAGACGTACTCGCAGCCGCTGGGGAACATCATCGTGGCCGGAAAGGCGGTCACCGGCTCGGCCCGCACGACGGGCGGCGACCTCAGGTACAAGCGCACGTACACGAACGGCGAGCTGTACGCGGCGGTGACGGGGTACGCCTCACAGGCCTACGCCCCCACCCAGCTCGAGGGCATCTACGCCGACCTGCTCAACGGGACGGACACCCGGCTGAAGACCGTGATGGACACGGTCACCGACCAGCGGGCCGACCCGGGCGATGTGCTCACGACCATCGATCCGGCCGTGCAGAAGGCGGCGTACGACGCCCTCGGCGACAAGAAGGGCGCGGCGGTCGCGATCGACCCGAGGACCGGCAGGATCCTGGCCGTCGTGTCGACCCCGTCGTACGACCCGTCCTCGCTCACCGACGCCAACACCGCGGGCACGGCCTGGAAGAAGCTGACCTCCGACTCCGACAAGCCGCTGGTCAACCGTGCGCTGCGGCAGCCGCTGGCACCGGGTTCGACGTTCAAGCTGGTGGTGGCGGCGGCCGCGCTGGAGGACGGCCTGTACTCGTCGGTGGACGAGAGGACGGACAGCCCGGACCCCTACACGCTCCCCGGCACCCGGACGGTCCTGAAGAACGAGAACACCTCCGCCCCCTGTGAGAACGCCTCGATCCGGGTGGCGCTCCAGTACTCCTGCAACAACGTCTTCGCGCACCTGGCCGTGCAGCTCGGGCAGGACAAGCTCAGGGCGATGGCCGAGAAGTTCGGCTTCAACGACGACACGCTGGACGTGCCGGTGCGCGCGTACGCGAGCGTGTACCCCTCCGGCATGGACGAGTCGTCCACCGCCCTGACCGGTATCGGCCAGTTCGACGTGACCGCGACCCCGTTGCAGATGGCCATGGTGTCGGCCGCGATCGCCAACGGCGGTGAGCTGGTCTCGCCGCACATGGTCGCGCAGATCACCGACAGCGGCGGTGACGTGCTGAAGGACTACGACGACGAGGCGTCCACCACGCGGATCGTCAGCTCCTCCACCGCCGAGCAGTTGCAGTCGGCGATGCAGACGGTCGTCGAGAAGGGCACCGGTACGAACGCGCTCATCGACGGCGTCACCGTGGGCGGCAAGACGGGCACGGCCCAGAACGGGGAGAACAACAGCAAGGCCCCGTACGCCTGGTTCACGTCCTACGGCAAGGCCGACGGCAAGGAGGTGGCCGTGGCGGTGGTGGTGGAACAGTCGGACGCGGCCCGCTCGGAGGTCAGCGGCAACGGCCTGGCCGCCCCCGTCGCCAGGGCGATGATGGAGGCGGCACTCAAGAACTGACCCCGTGAAGCTACTTGACGCCCAGGATCTGCTCGATCGGGTCGATCGCGAAGTACACCACGAACAGCGCCGACGCCGTCCACAGCAGCCAGTGGACCTCCTTGGCCTTGCCGAGGACCGTCTTGATCAGGACGTAGGCCACGAAGCCCGCGCCGATGCCGTTGGTGATCGAGTACGTGAAAGGCATCACGGCGATGGTGAGGAACGCCGGGACGGCGATCTCGTACTTGTCCCAGTCGATGCTCTTGACCTGCGTCATCATCAGGAAGCCGACCGCGATCAGGGCGGGGGCCGCGGCCTGCAGCGGGACGATGGTCAGGACCGGGGTGAGGAACAGGGCGAGGCCGAAGAGGCCGCCGGTGACGAGGTTGGAGAAGCCGGTGCGCGAGCCCTCGCCGACGCCGGCCGCGGACTCGATGTAGGCGGTCGCGGAGGAGGCGGAGGACGCGCCGCCGGCCACCGCGGCCGCGCCGTCGATGAGCAGCACACGGCCCAGGTTCGGCACCTTGCCGTCCTCGTCGAGGAGTCCGGCCTCCGCACTGATGCCGACGACCGTGCCCATGGTGTCGAAGAAGTCGGACAGCAGCAGGGTGAAGACCAGCAGGACGACGGTGACCGCACTGACCTCACCGAACGCGCCGAACAGGCTGAAGTGGCCGATCAGCCCGAAGTCGGGGGCGTCGACGATCTTGTCGGGCCAGGACGGGGTGGTCAGGCCCCAGGACTTGATGTCGGCGATCGAGTCGATCACGATCGCGAGCAGCGTCATGGTCACGATGCTGATCAGGATCGCGCCCCTGACCTTGCGGGCGAGCAGCGCGACGGTCAGCAGCACACCGAGGCAGAAGACGAGCACCGGCCAGCCGGTGAGGGTGCCGGTGCCGCCCAACTGGACCGGGACGGTGGTGTTCGCGACGTCGGGGATCCGGCTGACGAAGCCGGCGTCGACGAAGCCGATGAAGGCGATGAACAGGCCGATGCCGACGCTGATGGCCTGCTTCAGCGGTTGCGGGATGGCGTGCATGACGGCCTCGCGCAGGCCGGTCACCACGAGCACACAGATCAGCAGGCCCTCGAGGACGATCAGGCCCATCGCGTCGTCCCAGCTCATCAGCGGGGCGATCTGGAAGGCGACCACGGCGTTGAGGCCGAGGCCGGCGGCGAGCGCGAGGGGCAGATTGCCGCCGACACCCATGATGATCGTCATCACGGCGGCCACCAGGGCGGTGGCGGTGGTGAGTTGGACAGTGTCGAGGCTGTGGCCGAACTTGTCCTTCGCGCTTCCGAGGATGATCGGGTTCAGCACGAGGATGTAGGCCATGGTGAAGAACGTGGCGAAGCCGCCGCGTATCTCCCGGCCTAAGGTGGAACCCCGTTCGGAGATCTTGAAGAACTGGTCGACTCTGTCCACGTGTAACTCCCTGCTGCCTGTTCGAACGTGTGCGGATGCCGGCTGGATTGTTGCGTCGTTGAACCGTGCTCAGGTTTTCTGCGTGTTACGGAATCGGGCTCCCGCGCAGCTCCGGGCGGCCACATGATGTTCGAACCCCAGTACCAAACCAAGTGGATGATCACTGCTACGCTTCCGGATCTCGTCCCAGACCCTCCCCGGGACATCCCCATGTCATTCGCATGACACGCACAGCAGCCATCGAGAAGAGGTCACCCGTGGGCACAGTCGTCGACGACGCCGCCTCCGTGGAATTCCATGCCTTCTTCGACCGCCACTACGCCGAACTGGCCCGGCTCGCCCACCTTCTGACAGGTGAGGCGGACGCCGCCGACGACCTGGCGGCGGACGCGCTCCTCGCGCTGTGGAACCGCTGGGACCGGGTGCGCGCGGCCGAGCACCCGGTGGCGTACGCCCGCGGCGTCGTCGCCAACCTGGCCCGCACCCGGATCCGCAGCGCGGTCCGCGAGCGCCGCAGGATCGCCCTGTTCTGGTCGCAGCGCGAGGAGAAGACCGAGAACCCCGATGTCGCCGGCGTGGTGGACGTGCAGTCCGCGCTGCGTAGACTCCCTTTCCGCAAACGGGCCTGCGTGGTGCTCCGGCACGCCTTCGACCTCTCGGAGAAGGACACCGCGCTCGCTCTGGGGGTCTCGGTGGGTACGGTGAAGAGCCAGACCTCCAAGGGAATGGCCGAGTTGCAGAAGCTGCTCGGCGCACAGGGAGCTCCGCTCAAGGTGCACGCGATGGCGCGCACCCGCGAGACCTCGGGAAGGAACCGATGACGATGCAGCGGGACGTGCACGACGAACTGCGCGCCCGGCTGCACCAGGCGGCCGAGGGCTACGAGCCGGACCGGGCGCGCATCCTCGCCCGGGTCGAGCGCGGCATGGCGGGCGAGACCCAGGTCCAGGACCGGCGCGCGCACCGCGCGACCCGCCCGCTGGTCTGGGGCTGGACGCGGGTCGTGGGAGCCACGGCCGCGGTCGCGGGCATGCTCGCGGTCGGCGGTTACGCGGTGGCGTCCGCGGTGAAGGACGACACCCGGGTGGAGCAGACGGTCTCCGTCTCGCCGACGCCGGTGCAGTCCCCCGACGCCACGAGCCGGCCGCCGGCCTCCCCGAAGGCCACCCCGACCTCCGGGTCCGGCGGCGGGGCGAAGGATCCGGAGAAGCCGAGCGGTTCCCCGACGCCCTCCGCCACCTCGTCCCCGACGACATCGGCCGTCGTGCTCCTGCCGGGCACCGACGACGATGACGACGGGCCGCTCTGGTCGGACGGCTCCGTGGATCCGCACAGCAACGACTTCTGGGCGCAGAGCAACATCACCGTCCGGGCGAAGCAGGTGGCCACCGCGCTCACCGTGCAGCTGAGGATCGCCCAGACCGGCGGGGTGTCCAACACCGGGGCCTGGCGGTCGCTGCCGGAGCAGGACTTCGACCTCACGGTCACCGAGCAGGACGGCTTCCTGGTCTACACCTGGGTGCTCAAGGAGGGCCGTACGGTCCCCGTGGGCGAGTGGGTGTTCGCCGGGCAGTACGACCACGACCGCGGCGGCCGGGACGCCGGCGGCGACAGCTATGTCATCACGGGCCGGTCGGACGGCAAGGCCCTCACCCTGGGCAGCGGCTTCGCCGCCCAGGACACCTCCGGCGGCGACTCCTAGAAAATTTCCGGAACGGCGGCAACCCTTTCCTCACCGGTGGCGACCACACGGCGCAAGAGTCACCACCACCCGAGGATCCGGCACATGACTGCTTCCGCAGAACCGCGCATCCGGCACCGCCGCAGCGTCACCGGGCGGCGGGCGCTGATCGCGGGCTCCACCGCCCTGGGCATCACCGGCGCGGCGCTCGTCACCACGACGCCGCTGTCCTCGGCGGGCGCCACGACCGCCTGGCCCACGGCGACCGGCAGCAAGGCCGTCCCCTCGACGATCAAGGTCTCGGGGACCCACGACGGCAGGCTGCGGAAGTTCTACGGCAAGGGCGCGCTCGGCACCTCCGACCAGGACGAGTCGCAGGGTGCGCTCTTCGAACTGGCCGACGGCGCGGTCCTGAAGAACGTGATCATCGGGTCCCCGGCGGCGGACGGCGTCCACTGCAAGGGCTCCTGCACGCTGCGGAACGTGTGGTGGCCGGACGTCGGTGAGGACGCGGCCAGCTTCAAGGGCACGTCGTCCTCGGCCGTGTACAAGGTCATCGGCGGTGGCGCGCACGTCGTGCTGAGCGACATCGACGTGGTGGCCCCGCTGAAGGCGATCGTCGGCGTCAACGCCAACCACGGCGACACCGCCACCCTGTCGAAGATCCGCATCCAGAACGACCCGAAGAAGAAGGTCAGGATCTGCGTGCGGTTCCAGGGCAACAACACCGACAGGGAGCCCACCGAGATCGGGTCCGGTGCGGACGGAACCACCTGCAGGTTCTCGTCATCTGCCCTCACGTACAAGTGACACATTCCGCACAGAGCGACGGAGAACGGCCCTTGAGCACGCACAGAAGACGACCTCTCACGCGGCGACGCGTACTCGGGGCCTCCGCGATCGGGGTCGCCGCCACGGGTGCCGCCGTCGCGGGCGGTGCCGGACTGCTCCCGTCCGCGTCCGCCGCCGCGTTCGGCTACCGGGACGACGGCCGGAACTACGTCGTGGACACCGGGTCCTCGCTCGTCTTCAAGGTCTCCAAGACCACCGGCGACCTCACCTCCCTGGTCTACCGGGGCAAGGAGTACGAGGGCTACGGCGGCCGGCACTCGCACGTGGAGTCCGGCCTCGGCGCCTCGACGGTGACGATCAGGCAGTCGGGGTCCACGATCCTGATCAAGGTGGTGCACGGCGCGATCACCCAGTGGTACGCGGCCCGCAACGGCGAGAACAACGTCTACCTGTGGACGGACAAGGCGGACGCCTCCTTCACCGCCACCCGCTACATCGTCCGCCTCAAGCCCGGCATGTTCCCCAACACCGGCCCGGACTCCTGGATCGAGGCCTCGGACACGGTCATCGAAGCCGGGGACGTCTGGAAGCGGGCGGACGGCACCACCCACTCCAAGCACTACTCGGGCAAGCGGACGATCGACTACGACCACATCGGTTTCACCACCGGCTCGGTCGGCCTGTACCTGGTCCGCTCCCACCACGAGAAGGCCTCGGGCGGCCCCTTCTACCGCTCGCTGCTGCGCCACTCCAACGACAAGGGCGCGGGTCTCTACGAGATCCTGCACTACAACGAGGCCCAGACCGAGGCGGAGCGTTTCGGCCTCCAGGGCCCGTACGTCCTCGCCTTCACGGACGGCGGCACGCCCCCCTCGTCCCTCTCCGCCGCCAACCTGGACACCTCCTGGGTGGACGGCCTCGGCATCACCGGCTGGGTCGGGAAGGCCGGCCGCGGCAAGGTGGCGGGCGTGGGCCTGAAGGGCATGGACGCGCAGTACCCGTACACGGTCGGCTTCGCCAACAAGGACGCCCAGTACTGGGCGAGGGCGGCGGCCGGGACCGGTGCGTTCTCCTGCAAGGGGATGCTGCCGGGGACGTACACGCTGACCGTCTTCAAGGGCGAACTGGCGGTCCTGACCCAGCAGGTGAAGGTGACCGCGGGCACCACCACGAGCCTGCACACCCTCACGATCACCGGCGACCCCTCCACGGCGAAGACCGTCTGGCGCCTCGGCGACTGGGACGGCACGCCCGGGGAGTTCAAGAACGCCCGGCTCATGACGTACGCGCACCCCTCCGACGCCCGCGCGGCGAAGTGGACCGGCAACGTCACGATCGGCAGCGGCGACCCCGCCCGGTCCTTCCCCGCGTACCTGTGGAAGGACGTCAACGACGGCGTCCTGATCTACTTCAAGCTGACCGGGGAACAGGCGGCGGCCGCCCACACCCTCCGCATCGGCGTCACCGACGCCTTCGCGAACGGCCGTCCGCGCGTCAGCGTGAACGACTGGGTCTCCGCGGTCCCGGCGGCCGTCACCCAGCCCTCGACCCGCTCCCTCACCACGGGGTCCTACCGGGGCAACAACCACACCTTCACGTACCACGTCCCGGCGACCGCCTGGAGGACGGACGTCTCGCAGTACAACGTCCTCAAGCTCACCATCGTCAGCGGCTCGTCCGGCACGGCGTATCTGAGCCCGGGCACGTCCTTCGACTGCATGGATCTCCTCGCCTGAAAAGGACTTGCCGGCTTCAGCCCCTCTGAGGTCGGCAAAAAGGGAAAGCCCCCGTCGCTGGAACCCGGCGGGGGCTTTCCCGACTTCTTCAGTTCATGGTGGACCCGATGATCGTGGACCCGGTGGTGAGAAACGTCGTGACCGGCAACGCCCCATCCGACTTCCGCGCCCCGTACGCGGAACTCGCGTCGGTGGAAACGAACTTGGGCGCAGTCACCCCACTGTCCCAGTTGTTCGCGGCGGACACCGCCGACGACCCCAGCTTCGACAATCCGCCCTTGTTTCTCACCGCGAGATTCCGGGCGAGCCGCGCCTTACCCGTGGCGAAATAGAATCCCGCCGCCGCATTGGAGTAAGCGGTGTTGCGGTTCAGCACGATCGCGCCCGTGTTGGAGTTCTCGGTGAACCCGTTGAGCGTGTTGTCCCAGGCCGCGTTGTTGTTGACGACGTGCGCGACGGCGACACCCCCGCCGCCCAGCTTGAACCCGTTGCCGTTGCCCTCGAACGCCGAGTCGCCCCAGCGGTTCCTGCCGTTGCCGAAGGCCCAGCTGTGCTCGATCGTGACGGACGTGGAGAACTGCCAGAGGTCGAGCCCGTCGTCCGAATTGTTGTACAGACGGGCGCCGGTGATCCTGTTGCCGCTGCCGGAGCCGAACTTGACGGCGATGCCGTCCGCGTTCTGACCGTGCCCGGAGGCGTCGTAGTTGCCGTGACTGTCCAGGTTCTGCACGAGGTTGCCGACCGTGTCGTCGCCGCGCAGGGTGAACCCGGAGTCGCCGTTGTTCGCGGTGACGAGGTTCCTGAAGACACCGCCGGTGGAGGAGGTGACGACGAAGCCCTGGGCCGGGGAGTTCTGGAAGGTGAGGTTCTGGACGGTCCAGTAGCTGCCGTAGATGCCGGTGAGCCAGGAGCCGTCGGGCAGCTTGGAGCCGTCGATCTTCACTTTCTCGCCGCCGTGGGCCTGGAGCGTGATGCGCGACGCACTCGTGCCGTCGGCCGTGGACTTGAGGGTGGCCGTCGGGTAGTAGGTGCCGGCGCGGACCTGGATGACCGTGCCGGCGACCGCGTTCCTCACGGCCGACTCCAGTTGCGCGGTGGTGGAGACGGTGACGGTGGCGGACGTGGCCTGGGCGCCGCCGCCCGACAGGCCGAGGTAGACCCCGCCGCCCCCCGAGGCGAGCGCCACGGCGGCGGCGATCGAGAGGGTGCGCGTCCTGCGGTGGCGTCCGGTGCTCAAACGCACGGGCGTTCCTTTCAACGTGGGGCTGCCGGGAGGAAGCGGGCCGGAGGGGCCGCCCCGGCCCGCTTCCGCACACCAGTCGCCGCCATGGCCGAAAAGGGTTGCCGCGCCGGGCGAAAGGATCGACGAAACTTTCGCCGCCCCCCGCCGCACCCGCACCCGCACCCGCACCCGCACCCGCACCCGCACCCGCACCCGCACCCGCACCGATTGACGCGCCGTCCGCCGCTGGTGACACTCCGAAGGCCCGACGCCCCACAGACCCTCGGGAGCCCCGTCCGTGACGCACTCGAAGTACGCCGATGCGGCCGGACGCGGAACTGCGTTCACCGGCACCTGCGTTGTGGGTGGGCGAGGGGGCGACGGTGAGCCCGCGCTCCGGCACCCGCCGGGACTTCCGCGGACCGCGGACGTACACGGTGACGGCGGCCGACGGGACGCGCCTCGAAGGACCTGGTCCACCGGAAGGACCACGGGGTGATCCTCGATCCGGGGTCCGCCGTGGGCTGGGCGGAGAGGTACGCCTGGGCGCCGGCGGTCGCCGAGCGCGACGGGACCGTCCCCGCTGGGCCCGTGGACCGAGCGGGGGACGATCCTGTCCAAGCATCCCGAATCACGGCATCCTGGCCACCGGTCAGCACCCCTTGACATCCTCGGTTGGCCGAAGCCAAGGGATTCCAGCCCTCACGAGCTGAGGTTCACGGGCGCTCGAACCCTTTGCCGGCCCTACCGTCCAACCCGGGGTGCGTACGCGGTCTCAGCTGACGAAGTACGTCGGGTTCGGCAGCTTGTAGCGCCGGTCGGCGTAGCCGCCCTCGAGGTCCGAGTACTGGTCGCCGAAGTTGGCGATGATCTCGTACCCGAGGTCGTTCTCGATGTGCTTGCGGGTGCCCGCCTTGTACTGGACGGTGGTGCAGGTCCAGCTGTTCGGGGTGGCGCAGGCGCTCAGGTAGGCCGGCGGGTTGGCCGCGTCCTTGAGGAACATGTGGTCGGCGTCGAGGTTCACATCGGCGCCGATCTTCTTCAGGTTCTCCACGGCGGAGACGCGCTGCGATTCCTTCAGGCCCGAGTTGTAGAAGACCTCGACGCCCTTGGACTTCGCGTACTGCACCAGCTCGGGGCTGCCGAAGACGGCCGGACGGTCCGCCTTCGCCACGTACTCGGCCCAGGTGGCCGAGTTGTAGGTGTAGTTGGTCTTCTTCTCGTAGTCGAGGCTGAGCAGCAGCGTGTCGTCGATGTCGAAGACGACCGCGGGCTTCTCGCCGTGGTGGCGGGCCTTGCGGGCCGCCTGGTCGATGTACTTCCGCGCGGACTTGTCGATCGCCGCGAGGTCCTTGGCGTACGGGCTGGTCGGCGACGCCTGGTACACGCCGTTGGCGTCCGCCGCGGTGCCGTAGTAGGTGTCGATGTCCTTCACCAGGAGCCCGATGTTGTAGGGCTCGTGGGTGGAGTTGGCCGTGGACTGGCCGGCCGTGGCCGCGCCGGCGCCGTAGAGCGCGGCACCGGCGACGGCACAGGCGGCGACGGAGGCCGCGATGCGCAGTGACTTATGCATGACAGGCTTTCTACGCGCGTCACGCGGTCGGGCGCGAGACCCGTTGCCCGATCGATACCCGTTCGGCGGGCAAAAATCGGGTCAAGCGCCCGGTTGGCTCAGCGGCGGGGTCAGTCCATCGTCGCCCCGATCGTCGTCGAACCCGTCGTCAGGAACGTGGTGGTGGGCAGAGTGCCGCTGGAACTGCGGGCGTTGTACGTCGTCGAGGCGTCCGTCGACCGGAAGGCGGGCGTCGAGACGCCGCTGTCCCAGTTGTTGCCGGCCGAGGTGACCGAGGAGCCCTTGTTGACCGAGCCGCCGCCGTTGCTCACGGCGAGGTTCTTGCCGAGCTTGGCGGAGCTGGTCGCGAAGTAGTAGCCCCACTTGCTGTTGGCGTAGGCGGTGGTGCGGTTGATGACGATCGCCCCGGTGTTGGAGTTCTCGGTGAAGCCGTTGCCCGCGTTGCCCCAGGCGGCCGAGTTGTTGATGACGTGCGCGACGACCTCGCCGTCGCCGCCCAGCTTGTAGCCGTTGCCGTCGCCCGCGAACGCGGAGTCCGACCAGCGGTTGACGCCGTTGCCGAAGGACCAGGTGTGCTCGATGGTGACCGGCGAGGAGAAGGACCAGAAGTCGATCCCGTCGTCCGCGTTGTTGTAGAGGCGGGCCCCGGTGATCAGGTTGCCGGTCCCGGAGCCGAACTTCACGGCCACCCCGTCGGCGTTCTCACCGTGGTTGGCGGCGTCGTAGTTGCCGTAGGAGTCGATGTTCCTGACCGTGTTGTTCACCGTGCCGTCGCCGGTGAGCGTGAAGCCGGAGTCGCCGCCGTTGATCGTCTTGATGTTGTTCCAGTTCGTCCCGGTGCAGGACTGGCAGACGACCGCGCTGTCCGGGGAGTTCTGGAAGGTGATGTTGGAGACGTTCCAGTAGTCGGCGGTCAGCTTGAAGATCCAGTCGCCGTCGGGGAGCGAGGAGCCGTCGATCTTCACGGTCTCCGAGCCGTACGCGGTGAGCGTGACCGGCGAGGAGGAGCTGCCGTTGGCGGTGGACTGGAGGGTGGCCGTCGGGTAGTAGGTGCCGCCCCGGACCTGGATGACCGTGCCCGCGGTGGCGTTCTTGATGGCGTTGGACAGGTCGGTGGAGTTGCTGACGACCACCGTGGCGGCCTGCGCCTGGGTCGGGAGGACGGCGAGACCTGCGCCGAGCGCGAGGGCCGCGCCGAGCGCGAAGGCGGTGCGACGAGACATGGAGTGCGGGTCCTTTCTCGTGTGGGGAGAGGGGTGGTTCACAGGACGCGGTCGAGCCAGTCGAAGACCTCGTCCTGCATGCGGTCGACGAAGACATGGCCGAGGTCGGGCCAGGTCTCCAGTCGCAACCGCTCCTCGGCGTGGCGTGAGCGCCAGACGGCACGCAGCTTCTCGTGGGCGGTGCGGACGCCGTCGGTGGGGAACAGCGGGTCCAGTGCTCCGGAGAAGAACAGCATCGGCCGGGGTGCGGCGATGCTCGCCACGTCGGGGAAGTCGAGGAACCGGGGCAGTCCCGGGTGGAGCATGTAGTACGACGACTGCCCGCGCAGGGTGTTGTTGCCGGGCACCATCATTTCCTTGAGGCCGGTCATCCAGCAGACGCAGGCGGCGGCGCGCACGGCGTCGGTCAGGGCCGCGGTCTGCCAGGCCCGGTAGGCGCCCATCGAGAAGCCGACGGCCGCGACCCGGCGGGCGTCCACCCGGTCGAGGCCCGCCAGGAAGCCGGCGGCGCGGGCGTCCTCGCGGGCCATGAGGCCGGCGAGCGAGGAGCCCAGATTGAAGAAGTTCGAGGCGAGCGCCTGCTGCTGGTCGTAGGCGAGGGGGCCGCGGTCGCCCCAGCCGAGGGCGTCCGCGCACAGCACGACATACCCACGCCGGGCCAGTTCGTCGCCGACGAACCGTCCACCGAAGTACTTCTGCGCCCACGCCTGCGCGGACGCCAGCCGGACGTCGTCGTCCCAGGGCCGGACCAGCTTCTCCTTGCCGATGTCGAACTTCGCCCCGTGGTCGTGCAGCAGCAGGACCGCCGGGAAGGGGCCCGGTCCGTCGGGGGTGAGCAGGGCGGCGCGGACGCGCTCGTGCCGGGTGAGGGAGAGGGTGACCGACTGGGCCCGGTAGCCGTCCTGCCGGACGGGCTCCCCGAACTCGGGGGCGTACGGCGTCCCGTCCTCCCGGTCGACGATCAGCAGCTCGTCCACCTTGGAGCGGGCGGCCCGGCGCCAGGCCCGGAAGTCCCGCACCGGGGCGGTGCCCCAGGCGAGGGGGAAGGTCAGGGCGGCCTCGAGCGCGGGGTGGAAGCCGGGGAGCGGGCCGTCGACCACGGCGGTCTCTGCGACGGCAGCCTCGAAGTCGGCAGCCCCGGCGCCGGCCGTCTCGGCGGCAGTGGTGTCGGCGGAGATCTCGGCAGCAGTGGTGTCGGCGGAAGTCTCGGCAGCAGTGGTGTCGGCGGAAGTCTCGGCGGCGGCGCCGGCCTGCGACGCGACGCCGGTCGCCTCGGCACCGGTCGCCTCGGCCTCGGCCGTCCCGGCACCGGCCGACGGGACAACGCCGGTCGGCCCCGCGCGCCCCGCCCCCGCGCGCGCCGCCCCGCCACCGGCCGACGTGACAACGCCGCTCGGCCCGGCGCCCGCCGACCCGGTGTCCTTCGCCGCCGCAGGCCCCGCCGCTCCCCCGGCCAGCAGGGCCGCACCCGCCCCGGTCACGAACGCCCGCCGTCCCAGCCGGTCACGGCCGCCGGTCATACGGCCTCCAGTTCCCGAGGTAGGTCCGCGGGGTGTGGAGGGCTGCCTCCTCGGCCGTGAGCTGGGGGCGGTTCTCCGGTACGGAGATCTCCGCGCCGGGGCCGGAGTTGGCGCGCTCGCGGAAGCGCATGGTCTGCCAGGGGTAGGCGTCCCGCATGTTGGTGTAGGGGGCGGCCGCGTCGATGCCGGGGTCGATCCAGGTGTCCCGGACGACGAGGGAGGGCCAGGCGGTCGTCTCGTACGACGGCACCCAGGGCCGGGCGATCTTGTACGCCGCGTCCTCGGCGCCGGAGGTGATCCGGGAGCGGAGGGCGAGGAAGCCGTAGGGGTTGGCCCGGGCGGTGGAGGGGGCGAAGACCATGCCCTTGGGGGTGAACGTCACGTCCCGCTGGAGGGTGTGGAAGCGGCAGCCGTCGAAGACGGCCCGGGCCCGCCCGAAGACGAAGTCGACGTCCCCCTCGATGTGGCAGTGGCGGTAGTACTGCCGGTCGAAGGCGTCGAGCGCGGTGGTGTCCGCGAAGAGGGTGTCCTGGTGGGCGAGGAGGCGCACGTTCTCGAAGTGGCTGCGGTCGCCGGTGACGTAGGCGGCGACGGCCTGGGTGCCGGTGATGTCGGGGTGGTCGGCGCGCAGCCAGTCGTTGGCGAGGGTGAGGCCGTGGACGGTGAGCCCGGGGGCGGCGGAGGTGAAGGTGGCGGAGCCCGCCGTGCCGTGGGTGCCGGATCCGTCCGGCTTCGGCGTCCCGTTGGCGTTGTCGTAGACGATCACGGCGGCACGGGGGTCGCGGCTCGCGCCCCGGATCGTCAACTCCTCCTTTTCCGCAGGGATGTTGACGACCTCGCGATAGGTCCCGGGGTGCACGACGATCGTCCGGCCGGGGCCGTCGACGGTGTCCACGGCCGCCTGGACGGAGTCGCCGGGGTGGACGTGCAGGACGCGGCGGGGGTGGAAGGCCTCAGCCGCCGGGGCCGGGGCGGCGGGGAGCAGCGCGGCGCCGGTGAGGCCCGCGAGGAGGGTGCGTCTGCGCAGTGCCATGTCAGCACTCCCCCTTCCAGGGTTCCCAGTCGCCGAGGTGGACGGCGCGGGTCGCCGACTCGGCCTGTTCGTCGGTGAGCTGGGGCCGGTTCTCGGGGACGGTGATCTCCGCGCCCGGGCCGGTGTTGCGGTACTCGGCGAACCGCTGGTTCTGCCAGGGGAAGGAGGCCGACATGTCGGTGTAGGGGGCCACCGCGTCGACGCCGGCTCCGAGGTGGGTGTCCCGGACGGTCAGCGAGGGCCGGGCGGTGGTGTCGGAACTGGGGACCCAGGGGCGGGCCAGCTTGTAGAAGGCGTCCGGGGCCTCGCTGGTGATCCGGCCGCGGGTGACGAGGTAGCCGCGCGGATTGGCGCCCGCCGTGGAGGGGGCGAAGACGAACCCGTAGGGGGCGGCGGCCAGGTCGGTGCGGTTCAGGGTGCGGAAGTGGCAGTGCTCGTAGACGGCGGTGGCCCGGCCGAAGACGAAGTCGACGTCGCCCTCGACGTAGCAGTGGGCGTAGTACTGCCGGGCGAAGGCGGTCAGGGCGATCGAGTCGGCGTACAGGGTGTCCTGGTGGCCGAGGAAGCGGCAGTGGTGGAAGGCGGAGCGGTCGCCCTGGACCTTGATGGCGACGGCCTGGGTGCCGGTGATGTCGGGGTGGTCGGCGCGCAGCCAGTCGTTGGCGAAGGTGATCCAGCGGGCGGTGAAGCCGGCGGCCTGCACGGTGGTGGTGGCCGAGCCGGTGGTGCCGTAGGTGCCGCCGCCGGGCTTGGGGGTGCCGGCCGCGTTGTCGTAGACGATGACGACGGCCCGCGGGTCCTCGGCGGCGCCGATCCAGGTGGCCTCGGTGCGGGTGGTGTCGAGGACGACCGTCTCGCGGTAGACGCCCGCGGCGAGGACGAGGGTCCAGCCGCTGCCGGTGGTGGCGGCGACGGCGTCGCGGACGGTGCTGAAGTCGCCCCGGCCGAGCGGGTCGACGTACAGGGTCTGCGGGGTGAGCCGGGCGGCCGGGCTGCCGTGGCGGCCGAACGGGCCGCGTCTGCCGGGGGTGGCCTGCGCGGGCCGGGCGGCCAGGCCCAGGGCGGCCACCGTGCCGCCGGTCGCGGCGAGGAACCGCCTTCTGGAAAGGGAGGGCATGCGGGTGCTCCTTGGCGGTGTGCGGCGGTGCGGGGAGGGGCCGGGGTGACGACGGGACGCCGCCGCCCCGGCCTTGAAAGAAGGGGGAGGCCTCAGCCCAGGCGTCCCGCGCCCGCGCCGCAGTCGACGATCCGGGGCACGGACCTCGTGGGGTCGACCTTGGTGCGCAGGGTCGGGGTCCAGCCCGCCCCGGACTGGAGGACCTCGCCGGGGATCTCGGCGTTGTGGACGGCGATCAGGTCGGTGGCCGTGCCGTTGACGTAGTTGTCCTCGGCGGTCAGCGGCGAGACGTTCCAGCGCTTGAGCACCTTGGCCGCGCTGACCCCCTCGGGCAGGGTGAACGCGTTGTGCTCGGCGACGAGTCGGGATTCCTTGCCGATGCCGAAGCTGTAGGAGTAGTCGCCGTTCGCGACGAAGTGGTTGTTGTAGGAGTCGACCTGGCCGAAGCGGACGCGAGGGGCGCGCTCGACCAGGTTCGAGAACAGGTTGTGGTGGAAGGTCACCTTCAGGTGGCCCCGGTCGCCCGCCGCGGTCGACTCGCTGTCGCTGTTGCCGATGAGGATCGTCTTGTCGTGCTCGGTGAAGACGTTCCAGGAGGCGGTGACGTAGTCGGCGCCGCGGACGATGTCCAGCTCGCCGTCGTGCTGCTGGTAGAGCATCCCGAAGTAGGTGGGGGCGGCGCTGTCGGGGTGGGAGCCGTCGGTGAAGGTGTTGTGGTCCAGCCACACATGGGTGGCCCCGTACACCACGGCGGTGTCGTACTCGGAGTTCCAGTTGCCGTTGGTGCCGTCGGTCGGGTCCCACTGCGGGAAGCAGTCGATCGGCGACTCGAAGGACAGATTGCGGACGATCACGTTGTCGACGGCCCTGATCTGGAGGCTGACGCCCTTGAACCCGGCGTTGCGGCCGATGCCGACGATGGTGGTGTTGGAGGGGATGCTCGCCTTGATCGCCTTGTCCTGGTTGGCCTGCGAGACCCGGCGCAGCCCCTCCGGGCTGTCGTCGGGCTCGGCGCTGAGGTCGGTGTCCAGACCCCAGGCCTGCGGGGAGTACGTGGCGAGGTAGGCGTCGAAGTCGTAGCCGGGCGCGGCGAAGGCGTCGCAGCCCTCGGCGACGGCGTCGATGACCCCCTTCACCTTGATGATCTTCGGGGCGGAGCCACCGGCCGCGAGGGCTGCCTTGAACTCGGCCCAGGTGGTGACGGTGTACACGTGGTCGGCGTCGGCGGCCGACCCGCCTGTGGTCCCGGTCCCGTACGAGCCCCAGCCGTCGTTCGCGGCGAGCACCTGGCGGCCGAGGTCGCGGGACGTGGTGTGGGCGGACGCGGTACCGGTGACGGACAGCACCAGTGCGGTGCACCCCACCAGGGCAGCAATGACGCGTCCATGACATTTCTGTGTACGCACTGTGCGGGTCTCCTCTTGTTACGTCAGCGGCTCGGGCCAGGTGATCCAGGACGTCGGGATCTCGTCACGCAGCCGCACCACGTCACGCGGGCCGAGCACCCGCGTCCGCAGCAGCTCCCGCGCGAGAAGCCGCGCCACGGCGATCGCGCCCGGCGGATTGAAATGCGTGTTGTCCTGCTCGGTGTCGGTCCAGTTGAAGTAGGTCTTGGTCGCCTCGACGCCCAGCTCCTGCCAGAGCGCCAGCGACAGCGCCTGGAGGTCGAGCAGCGCCACGCCCTCCTCCTCGGCGAGCGCCCGCATGGCCGCCGGGTACTCCCCGTGCGTCGGCACGGCGTTCCCCTCGGCGTCGAACCTCCGCCGCTCCACGGGCGTGGCCAGGACCGGCCGCGCCCCCTTCGCCCTGGCACCCGCGATGTAGAGGCGCAGGTAGTCCTGGTACGTCGTCCAGGGCTCGGTGTAGCGGGTGGGATCGGTGGTCTTCTCGTCGTTGTGCGCGAACTGCACGATCAGGAAGTCACCGGGCCTGATGGCCGCGAGGACGGCGTCGAGGCGCCCCTCGTCGACGAAGCTCTTGGAACTGCGCCCGTTCACCGCGTGATTGGCGACGGACAGACCGGAACGGAGGAAGAAGGGCAGCGCCATGCCCCACCCGGTCTCGGGCGCGGCGTCGGAGTACTTCTGGGCGGCGGTGGAGTCACCGGCGATGTAGAGCGTGCGGGGCCGGCCGTGGGCCTCGGCCGTACCGGCCGCGGCCAGCGAGAGGGGTACGGCGGCGAGGGCCGCCGAGGTGACCTGTCTGCGGGTAAGAGACAACGAACGTCCACCTCATGTCTTCTTGGGGGCGCGGGGAACTGCGCGACCAGCCACAACCGGCCCGCAGTCGCCCCGCGACAGCAACCACCCGAGTTATCCGTGGTTCTTCTTCCAGTCCGCCTGAGCGGCGTTCAGCTGTTCGGCCAGCGTGTCCAGGAAGTCCTTCGCGCTCATCTTCCCGAGCAGCACCTTCTGGAAGTTCGGCTCGTTGTCGGCCTTGGAGATCGTGTTCCAGTCGGGCAGGTAGTAGGGCAGCTGCACGATCTTCGTGCCGTCCCCCGACAGCGCCTCGGCGGCGAGCTTCGTCGGCTCCGAGGACTGCACCCAGCTGTCCTGCGCCGCCTCCAGGTTCGCCGGCACCTGCCCGGCCGTCTCGTTCCACTTGCTGTTCGCCTCATGGCCCGCGGCGAACTCGATGAACTTCCAGGCGGCGGTCTTGTTCTTGCTGGACTTGAACAGCCCGAGACCGTCGACGGGGTTGGACACCTGCACCCGCGTGCCGTCGTCCTGCGTCGGCGCGGGGATGCCCTTGAACTTGCCCGCGAGCGCCTTCTGGTGGTCGGCGAAGGAGCCGAGGTTGTGGCTCAGCATGCCGATGGTGCCGCTGTCCCACTGGGCGACCATCTTGGTGAAGTCGTTGTTGACGTCGGCGGCCGGGGTGTCCTTCTTGTACAGACCGACGTACTTCTCCAGCGCGGCCACGTTCTCGGGGTCGTTGACCGTGGTCTTGTCACCGCTCCAGAACTCGGTGATGCCGCTCTGCCCGTAGGTGGCGTCGAGCGCCTGGGCGATGGACCCGGCGCCGCCGCGGATGGTGTAGCCGAACGCGTTCTTGCCCTTGTTCGTGAGCTTGTCGGCGGCCGTGTAGAACTTCGTCCAGGTCGTCGGCGCCTCCAGACCCGCCTGCTCGAACAGGTCGGTGCGGTACCACAGGGTGCCGTTGTTGGCGGAGGTCGGCACGCTGTACGTCTTGCCGTCGACCCCGGCCGCCTTGACGCTGTCCAGGAACTTGGCGTTGAGCTGGTCCTTCAGGTCGCTCTCGGCGAGGCGGTCGTCCAGCGGTTCGAGGGCGCCCTGCGCCGCGACCTCGGCGAGCATCGCGGTGCCCACACCGCCGACGTCGGGCAGGCCGCCGCCCTGGATGGCGGTGTCGTACTTGGACTGGACGCTGTCGGCGGGGACACCGACGTACTTCACCTTGATGTCCGGGTTCGCCTTCTCGAAGTCGGCGATGATCTCCTTCCAGATGTCGGTGCGGACACCGCCGTTGTTGTCCCAGAAGGTGATCTCGCCCTTGCCCGAGCCCTCGCCTCCCTTGTCCCCCGCGCTGCCGCTGCCGTCGTCACCGCAGGCGGTGGCGGTCAGCGCGAGCACGGAGCCCAGGGCGACGGCCAGTGCGGCGCGCCTGCTTCTGCGGATGCTGCTGTTCATTTGCGGCTCTCCCTCGTGGGTACCCCCGGCTTCAACCGGGGAAGGAATCGAAGCTCCCGCACAACGGGGCGGGGAAAGGTGAATCGTCGCCAGGGCGATGCGGCGTCCGCCCATCACCACACGGCGGCCCTCACACGGGAACCGGTGGAATGTGAGGCATGGCGCAGCAGGTCAAGCGGGCTTTCAGGTACCGCTTTTACCCCACGGACGAGCAGGCGGCGGAGCTGTCGCGCACGTTCGGCTGCGTCCGGTTCGTGTACAACACAGCACTGGAGGAGCGCACTCGCGCCTGGTACGGCGAGCAACGCCGGATTTCCTATGTGGAGTCGTCCGCAGCGCTGACGGAGTGGAAGAAGACTGAGGAACTCGCCTTCCTCACCGAGGTCTCCTCCGTCCCGCTCCAGCAGGTGCTGCGCCATCTTCAGACGGCGTTCGGGAACTTCTTCGCCAGGCGGGCGAAGTACCCGCGTTTCAAGTCGCGGAAGAAGTCCCGTGCGTCGGCCGAGTACACCCGCAGCGCGTTCAAGTGGCGTGACGGGAAGCTGACGCTGGCGAAGATGGCGGAGGCCCTCGACATCCGCTGGTCGCGTCCGCTCCCAGAAGGCGCGGAGCCGTCCACGGTGACGGTGTCCCGGGACAGCGCGGGCCGCTGGTTCGCCTCGCTGCTCGTCGAGGACGTCATCGCTCCAGCCCCCGCCACCAACGCGGTGGTGGGCCTGGACGCCGGGATCACCTCCCTGGTGACCCTGTCCACCGGGGAGAAAATCGCCAACCCGAAGCACGAGCGCCGGGACCGCACCCGACTGGCCCGCGCGCAACGGGAGCTGTCCCGCAAGGTCAAAGGCTCGGAGAATCGGGAGAAGGCCCGCCGAAAGGTGGCCCGTGTGCACGCGCGGATCACCGACCGTCGCAGAGACTTCCTGCACAAGCTCACCACTCGGCTCGTCCGTGAGAACCAAACGGTCGTGATCGAGGACCTCACCGTCCGCAACCTGCTCAAGAACGGCAGGCTCGCGCGCGCCATCTCCGAGGCGTCCTGGACGGAACTCCGCACGATGCTGGAGTACAAGTGCGCCTGGTACGGGCGCGAACTCGTCGTGATCGACCGTTTCTTCCCCAGCAGCAAGCTGTGCGGAAACTGCGGCGCGGTCCGCGAGAAGCTGCCGCTGAACCTCCGCGAGTGGACGTGCGACAACTGCGGTGTCGTGCACGACCGCGACGCGAACGCGGCACGCAACATCCTGGCCGCCGGGCTGGCGGCGTCTGCCTGTGGAGACGGTGTAAGACCTCAACGGGAGTCCTCCCGGACGGGGCGGTCGTCGGTGAAGCAGGAAACCCAGCGGGCGACCGCTGGAATCCCCCGCCGTCAGGCAGGGGAGGAAGCCAATGCGGCTCCCGACAGGCGTACGGGGGAAGGGGTCAGAGCGGTCTGATCCGGAACTCCGTGAAGGAGGCCGCTCCGGCGTGCCCCGGTCCCGAGGGGGCGAGCGCGAAGAGACCGAGCAGGGCGCCGACCCAGCGCCAGGGGGTGGCGGCGAAGACGGGGCCGGACCAGCGCAGGCCCTCGCCGATGTCGTAGGCGAACCGGCAGCGGGCGCCCGCGCCGATCTCGATCCGCAGCCGGGCCCGGCCCCTGGGGGCGAGCCGTGGGTGGGCGGCGTCGCGTTCCCGTTCGGCGACCGGTTCGGCGAACCGGTGGACGAGGTGGACGCCTCCGTCGCCGGCCCGCTCCAGCCCGATCCAGGCGAACGCGTCGCCGAGGACCGCGAGTCCGGCGCGGGCACCGGGCTCCTCGCCGTGCAGGGTCAGCTCCACCTCGACGGCCGACGGGACGCCGGGGAGCCGCTGGGTGAGGACGCTCGGCAGCCTGCGCAGGTCGTGCGCGTCGCCGGTCCGGACGCAGGACAGGCGCAGGCCGTCGCCGGAGTGCTGGGTGGCCCAGCCGACCTGGGGGTTGGCGGTCCACTGCCACTGGCGGCCGAAGCGTCCGCCGGGGAAGTCGTCGTCGGTGGCGGGTGCGGCGGGCGGCTGCGCCGGTAGGCCGGGGCGGCGGTGGACGAGGACGGGGGCGCCCTCGTCGCCGAGCACCGGCCAGCCGTCCGTCCCCCAGCGCATCGGCTGGAGGTGGACGACCCGGCCGTAGGCACCGCGCTGCTGGAAGTGCAGGAACCAGTCCTCGCCGGCCGCGGTGCGCACCCAGCCGCCCTGGTGGGGGCCGTTGACCTCGGTGTCCTGCTGCTCCAGGACGGCCCTCTCCTCGTACGGGCCGAAGAAGTCCCGTGCGCGGAAGGCGCCCTGCCAGCCGGCCTCGACTCCCCCGGCGGGCGCCAGGATCCAGAACCAGCCGTCGTGCCGGTAGAGCTTGGGGCCTTCGAGGGTGAACCAGCCGGGGATGCTGTCCCCGTCGACGATCAGCTTGCCCTCGTCGAGGAGGGAGGTGCCGTCGGGGTGCATCCGGTGGCCGGTGAGCCGGTTCTTGACGCCCGCGCGGGACTTCGCCCAGGCGTGCACGAGATACGCCTCGCCGGTCTCCTCGTCCCACAGGGGGCAGGGGTCGATGAGCCCCTTGCCCGCCTTCACCAGGTGCGGGCGGGTCCAAGGCCCCCTGATCTGCGCGGCGTTGACCTGGAAGATGCCCTGGTCGGGGTCGCCCCAGAAGATCCAGAAGCGGTCGTCGTGGTGGCGGATCGACGGGGCCCACACCCCGCAGTCGTGCCGGGGCGCGGTGAACTCCGCGGCCGGTTCGAGGCGTTCGAGGGCGTGCCCGACCAGCGTCCAGTTGACCAGGTCCCGGGAGTGCAGCAGGGGCAGTCCGGGGGCGCGGCCGAAGCTGGAGGCGGTGAGGTAGAAGTCGTCGCCGACCCGGACGACGTCCGGGTCGGACCAGTCGGCGTTCAGGATCGGATTGGTGTAGGTGTCGGCGGTCACTGGCTCACCGCCTTCCTGACCAGTGCCGCCGCCTCGTCGCGGCCCAGGCGGCCGTCGGCGACGACGGTGACGATCCGGCGTACGGCGGTGTCGCCGGGGGCGATCGGGAGGCGGGCGGCCGAGGCCAGCGAGGAGCCGACGCCCGGGTACTCGGCGGTGCGGACGAACCAGGGGTCGCGGCGGGTGGCGTCGGTGGCGCCCGCGAAGACCAGGGTCCAGCCGGTGCCGGCCAGTGCCAGCCAGTCGGCCCGGCCGCCGTGCACCCGCTCCTCGCCCTCGGTGTGCGCGGTGAAGACGTCCGGAGCGGTGTCCTCCTTGGGGGCCCGCCAGAAGAAGCCGCCGTAGGCCGCGCCGGGGCGTCCGTTGGTCGCCGGGCTGCCGATGGACAGCCCGGCCCCGGTGACGTCGGTGAGGGAGAAGGTGAAGTCCAGCGCCCAGGCCGTGTCGGTGAGTTCGGTGGCCGCGACCGTACGGCGCTCGCGCAGCAGCTCGGCTCCCGAGGCGACCCAGCGCAGCTCCTGGACGAAGCCGTCGGGGTCGCGGAGCTGGAAGGAGTGGTGGCGCTGGACGCCGTGGTTCTCCAGCTCGGTCGGGCCCCGGTCGCGGACGTAGGTGCGTCCGCCCCAGAAGTTGTGCCCCTCGACGTCGGGTACGGCTACACCGACGCCGAGGTGGTGGAGGTGGTCGGCGGGGGCCAGCTCGGTGACCTGGGTGCCGGCCAGGGTGGTGACGGGGTGGAGGTAGGGGCGGGGGGAGAGCCGGGCGGGCAGCTCGGGCCGGATGACGTAGCGGCCGACCGGGCGGCCCGCGACGCGCAGCACGACCGGTGCGTCGGGTGCCGGTGCCATCAGGTGCTCACCTCTTTCGGATGCGCGGTCGTGAGCGCCCAGGCGGCGCCCAGTTCGGAGTAGAGGGCGAGGGTGTCGGCTGCGGCGGCGACCAGGCCGTCGATGCCGGGGACGACCCTGCGGTCCTCGTCCTTCAGCAGGTGCCAGGTGTCCTGGTCGAGCTGCACGGGGTCGGGGGCGACGCGGATCGCCTCGACGACCCGCATGAAGGCCTCGGTGGCGGCGGGCGGGACCAGCAGGTCCGTCCCGTCGGTGAGGTGCTCGACGAGGTTCTCCAGCAGGTCGGTGCGGCCGTACTCGAACTCCTCGGGACCGTGGCCGGCCCGCTGGAGCAGGACGCGGTCCTGCTTGTACCAGTAGGTGATCCGGCCCCGGTCGCCGTGGACGACGACATAGGGGTCGTCGGGGTCCTCGGCGCACAGGGTCGCGGCGACCACGACCGGCAGGCCGTCCGTGGTGGTGACGCGGACGCAGGAGGTGTCGTCGGACTCGATGGCGTTGGCGTGCGCCAGCTCCGTCTCGATGCCGGCGACGTCCTCGGCGCGGGTGGCGCCGGCCAGGGCGAGGGCGGTGGCGACGGCGTGCGCGAGCGGGTTGGTGAGGGCGCCGTCGATGACGTCGACCCCGTTCAGCCGTCGCTTGCCCGCCCAGGGGGCCCGCCGGAAGTACGCCTCGGCGCGGGCCCAGGCCCCGGCGCCGCCGACCCCGCTGATCTCGCCGATCACCCCGTCGGCGAGCAGCCGGCGGATCGCGGGTACGGCGTGCGAGCCCAGCGACTGGAAGCCGATCTGGCAGACCACGCCCGCCGCGGCGACCCCGTCGGCCATCCGGCGGAACTCGGCGTAGGACGGGGCGGGCGGCTTCTCCAGCAGTACGTGCACCCCGCGGGCGGCGGCTGTGAGGGCCAGGTCGGTGTGGGTCGGGATCGGGGTGCAGATCACCGCGATCCGGGCACCGGTGGAGTCCAGGAGCGCCCCGAAGTCGGCGGACTGCTCGGGCGTGCCGAGGCCCTCGGGGAGCTCGTCCGGGGTGAGCGGGGTCAGCTCGCAGACGCCCGCCAGCCGGACGATGCCCTTGTCCTGGAGCCGGCGGATGTTGTCCAGGTGCCAGCGGCCGTGGCCGCGCGCGCCCGCCTGGACGATGTCGATGGTCATGGGATCCTCCCTGCGCCCGCGCCGCGTGCCACCTCGCGGTCGGCCACCGCGGCGCTGTCGATCTTTCCGTGCAGGGTAGGTGTCCAGCCGACGTCCGCGGCGAGATCGCGCTCGCTGCCGCTGTTGCAGGCGTTGTGGATGGCGAGGAGGTCGACGGGCCAGCCTCCCCCAGACTTCGTCCGGGGGGACCCCCAGAGGGTGCCGCTCTGGTCCAGGGCGGTGCCGTTCCAGCTCTTGACCAGGTCGGCCACCTCGACGTGCCCGGGGGTGTGGAAGGCGTTGTTCTCGGCGTGGATCGCCGACTCGGTCGACACGCCGAGCGAGTAGCGGTACTCCGTGCCCTCGGGGACGACGTACCGGTTGTCGTGGACGTGCACCTGTCCGAAGCGGACGCGCGGGGCGCGCTGGACGACGGACTCGAACTGGTTGTGGTGCAGGGTGACCCGGAGCCTGCCCCGGTCCCCGGTGGCGGAGTCGCTGTTGCCGATCAGCATCGCCTTGTCGTGGTCGGCGAACCGGCTCCAGGAGACGGTGACCAGGTCGGAGCCGTTGGTGATGTCGAGCAGGCCGTCGTGGCGGAGGTAGGTGCGGGCGAAGTAGGTGGGCTCGTCCTCGTCCGGACGGCCCCGGTCGCTCGCGGTGATGTGGTCGACCCAGACATGGGGGGCGCCGGTGAGCCAGACGGTGTCGTACGCCGTCTTCCAGTCGCCGAGGCCGCCGGTGTCGGGCTGCCGGACGGGGAAGCAGTCGTAGGCGTCGCGCAGGTCGAGGTTGCGGAGGATGACGTTGTCCGCGTTCCTGACCTGGAGGCTGGCGCCCTTGAGGACGGCGCCCTTGCCGAGACCGACGAGGGTGGTGTTGGAGCCGACGGTCAGGACGATCCGCTCGGCCTGGCGGGCCGCCGAGGCCTGCCGGGCCTCCTCCTGGGCGCCGGCCGGCTTGGCGGAGCCCCAGGTGCGGGGGTCGTAGGCGGCCAGGTACTTCTTCAGGCTGTAGCCGTCGGTGGCGTGGTCGGCGCAGGACAGGTGGTCGCCGTCGTCGTCGGTGTCGGCGTCGATCGTCCCGGCGATCTTGATGATCTTGGGGGTGTCACTGCCGTTGTCGAGGGCCCGGACGAGTTCGGCGCGGTTGGTGACGGTGTGGACGTGGGCGTCGTCGGCGGCCGCGCCACCGGTGGTGCCGGTGCCGTACGCCGCCCAGCCGTCGTCCGGGGCGAGGGTGTCGCGGCCGATGTCCCGGGCCTCGGCGTGGGCCGGGAGGCGGAAGGCGCCCACCAGTACGCCCACGAAGGCGATCTGACGGAGTCTCATCCCTTCACCGCCCCCGCGCTGAAGCCGGTGATCAGCCACTTCTGGATGAAGGCGAACACGATCACCACGGGGACGGCGGCGATGATGCCGCCCGCGGCGAGCGCGCCGAGGTCGACGCTGTCCGCGCTCATCAGGGTGTTGAGACCGACCGGGATGGTCTGCTTGGTCTGGTCGGAGAGGAACATCAGGGCGAACAGGAAGTGGTTCCAGGCGTGCACGAAGGCGAAGGAGCCGACGGCGATCAGACCGGGGCGCAGCAGGGGGAGGACGACGATCCGGAAGGCGGTGAGCCGGCCGCAGCCGTCGACCCAGGCGGCCTCCTCCAGGGAGTAGGGCACGTTCCGGATGAAGCCGCTGATCAGGATCATCGACAGGGGCAGCTGGAAGACCGTCTCGGCGATGATGACACTGCCCAGCGAGTTGATCATCTTCAGCTCGGCGAAGATCTGGAAGAGCGGGACCAGCAGCAGCGCGCCCGGGACGAACTGGGTGCACAGCAGGGCCAGCATGAACCCGCGCTTGATCTTGAAGTCGAAGCGGGCCAGGGCGTAGCCGCCGGTCAGCGCGACGAGGGTGGTGAGCAGCAGGGTGGCGACGCCGGTGAGCACGCTGTTCTGGAAGTAGATCCCGAAGTCGCGTTCGTTCCAGACCTTCTCGAAGTGCTCGAAGGTCATCGGCCAGGGCACGAGCGAGGTCGAGCCGGCCGGGCGCAGCGCGAAGAGCAGGATCCAGTAGAACGGGATCAGGGTGAAGATCAGGTAGATCGACAGGGGGACGTAGATCTGCCAGCGGGGGACCTCGTCCCAGGCACGGTGGCTCGTGCGCGGCCGCTGGTCGGCGGCGGGGGTCACGGGCGCGGGTGCGGGCGCGACCTCGGTGGCCTCCTTGGTGATCACTTGCCTTCACCTCCGAACTTGCTGAGCCGCAGATAGACCATCGAGCAGAAGAGCAGGATCACGAACGCCACCGTGGTGAGGGCGGACGCGTAGCCGAAGTTGTGGGCGTCGACGGAGGTGTTGGCGATGTAGAGCGGGAGGGTGGTGGTCTCCCCCGCCGGGCCGCCGCCGGTGAGCGTGTACAGCAGGTCGACGTTGTTGAACTCCCACACCGCGCGCAGCAGCGTGGACAGGACGATGGCGTCCTTCAGATGGGGCAGGGTGATGTGCCAGAACTGCTTGAGTCTGCTGGCCCCGTCGACCTCGGCGGCCTCGTACAGGTCCTTCGAGACGGACTGGAGGTCGGCGAGGATGAGGATCGCGAAGAAGGGGACCCCGCGCCACAGGTCGGCGACGATCGCCGCCGGGAAGACGGTGGAGGTGTCCGACAGCCAGCTGGTGCCGTACTCGCCGATGCCCGCGTCGGCGAGGTAACGGGTGATGCCGGTCTGGGAGTTGTAGAGGAGCACCCAGATCGCGGAGGTCAGCACGCCGGAGACGGCCCACGGGGAGAAGACCAGGGCGCGGCCCAGCGCCCGGCCGACGAAGGTCTGGTTGACGATCAGCGCCAGCGCCAGACCGAACAGCAGTTGCAGTCCGACCTCGACGACGACCCACTTGGCGCTGAAGGTCAGCGTGTCCCAGAACTGCGGGTCGTCGGTGAAGGCGTGGACGAAGTTGTCGAAGCCCGCGTAGCCGTTCCGCCATGGTTTGGTGGGGTTGTAGTTCTGCAGGCTGTAGTAGAAGACGCTGATCACCGGGTAGGCGATGAAGCCCAGCATCAGCAGGGCCGCCGGCGCGATCAGCAGGTACGGGAGCCTGCGGGGCGTGGCGGAGGCACGGCGCCGCCGGGGTGGCGCGGGCGGCTTCGCCACGGCTGCGGCTTGGGCCATGACTGTTCTCCGTTCTGGTACGTCGTGCGTGCGTCGTACAGGAAGCGCTTTCTCCCTGTGCAGGGGTGTGCGCTGTCGTGCGGGTGCCGTGCTCAGCCCGCGTACGGGTCCGCGACCTTGCCCGGGCGGGCCAGGAACGCGAAGTCGCAGCCGGTGTCGGCCTGGGTGATCTGCTCGTTGTAGAGCGCGCCGTAGCCGCGCTCGTAGCGGGTGGGCGGCGGTGTCCAGGCCGCCCTGCGCCGCTGAAGCTCCTCGTCGTCGACATGGAGATGGAGGGTGCGGGCCTCGACGTCGAGGGTGATCGAGTCGCCGGTGCGGACCAGCGCGAGCGGCCCGCCGACGTACGACTCCGGCGCCACGTGCAGCACACAGGCGCCGTAGCTGGTGCCGCTCATCCGGGCGTCGGAGATCCGGACCATGTCCCGCACGCCCTGCCTGAGCAGGTGGTCGGGGATGGGCAGCATGCCGTACTCCGGCATGCCCGGGCCGCCCTTCGGGCCGGAACCCCGCAGCACCAGCACGCTGTCGGCGGTGATGCCCAGCTCCGGGTCGTTGACGGTGCGCTGCATGGTCCGGTAGTCGTCGAAGACGACCGCGGGACCGGTGTGCTTGAGCAGGTGCGGTTCGGCGGCGATGTGCTTGATGACCGCGCCGTCCGGGCAGAGGTTGCCGCGCAGTACGGCGACCCCGCCCTCGCTCGCGACCGGGTTGTCGCGGGGCCGGATGACGTCGTCCTGGTGGACCTGGGCGCCGGCGAGCTGCTCGCGCAGGGTGTCGCAGGAGACGGTCGGCCGGTCCAGGTGGAGCAGGTCCGGGATCCGGGAGAGGAAGCCGGGCAGGCCGCCGGCGAAGTGGAAGTCCTCCATGAGGTACGTCCGTCCGCCGGGACGGACGTTGGCGAGGACGGGGACCGTGCGGGCGATGCGGTCGAAGTCGTCGAGGGTGAGGCGGACTCCGGCCCGGCCGGCCATGGCGATGAGGTGGATGACGGCGTTGGTGGAGCCGCCGAGGCCGAGGACGGTGGTGACGGCGTCCTCGAAGGCCTCGGCGGTGAGGATCTCGGAGAGGACGCGCCCCTTGTGGACCTGTTCGACGATCGTCAGGCCGGCCCGTGCGGCCATCCGGTCGTGTCCGGAGTCCACGGCCGGGATGCTCGACGCACCCGGGACCGTCACGCCCAGCGCCTCCGCGGCGGCCGTCAGCGTGGACGCGGTGCCCATCGTCATGCAGTGGCCCGGCGAGCGCGCGAGGCCGTTCTCCAGCTCGGCCATCTCGCAGTCGCCGATGAGGCCGGCGCGCTTGTCGTCCCAGTACTTCCACATGTCGGTGCCGGAGCCGAGCACCTCATTGCGCCAGTGCCCCGGCAGCATCGGCCCGGCGGGCACGAAGACGGTGGGCAGGTCGACGCTGGCCGCGCCCATGAGCAGCGCGGGGGTGGTCTTGTCGCAGCCGCCCATCAGGACGGCCCCGTCGACCGGGTAGGAGCGCAGCAGCTCCTCGGTCTCCATCGCGAGGAGATTGCGGTAGAGCATCGGGGTCGGTTTCTGGAAGGTCTCGCTGAGCGTGGAGACCGGGAACTCCAGCGGGAAACCGCCGGCCTGCCAGACGCCCCGCTTGACCGCCTGCGCGCGATCACGGAGGTGCACATGACAGGGATTGATGTCCGACCAGGTGTTGAGGATCGCGATGACCGGCTTGCCGAGGTGTTCCTCGGGGAGGTAGCCGAGCTGGCGGGTGCGGGCGCGATGGCTGAAGGAGCGCAGGCCGTCGGTGCCGTACCACTGGTGGCTCCGCAGCTCTTCGGGCCGCTTGCGGGGAAGATCGTCGAAGCGCATCACAGGGACCATCCGGCGGCGATGGCGGCGACCTCGGCGCGCTCGCTCTCGGGCAGCCCGCGGCTCGGCGGGCGCACCTCGCTGCGGCACAGCCCCAGGGAGGAAAGGGCTTCCTTGACCACCGTGACATTGTTGGCGGAGCCGTTGGCGGCCCGCAGCTCCTCGAAGCGGCGGATCTGCTCCCAGACCTTCATGGCCGCCGGATAGTCCCCTGATCGAAGCGCTTCAATCATGTTCAGCGAAACGGCCGGGGCGACGTTCACCAGCCCCGAGGTGAAGCCGGTGGCGCCCGCCGAGAAGTAGGAGGGGGCGTAGGGCTCGGCGAGCCCGGCCACCCAGACGAAGCGCTCCAGGCCCGCGTCCCGGGCGAAGGCGGCGAAGCGGGCCGCGTCCGGGACGGCGTACTTCACGCCGATCACGTTGGGGCAGGCGTCGGCGAGTTCCGCGAGGCGGTCGCCGTGCAGCTGCGCGTTGCGGATGTACGGGACGACACCCAGCTCGGGCACGGCCTCGGCGATGGCCCGGTGGTAGTCGACCCAGCCGCGCTGGGAGACGTACGGGTGGACGGGCTGGTGGACCATCACCATCCCGGCGCCCAGCTCCCGGGCGTGCCGGGCGGAGGCGACGGCGGTGGGGACGTCATGCCCGACCCCCACGAGGATCGTCGAACGATCCCCCGCCTCGTCGACCGTCAGTTCCGTGACCAGCCGCCGCTCCTCGGGCGTGAGGGCGTAGAACTCGCCGGTGTTGCCGTTCGGCGTGAGCGTGGTGATCCCGCCGTCGAGCAGCCGGCGCAGCAGGGCCCGGTGGGCGGCCGCGTCGACGGTGCCGTCCTCGGCGAACGGGGTCACCGGGATCGCCACCACGTCGGCCAGGGCCGCACGCTCGGTCTCGAACGCCACGCTGCTCATTCCTGGCCTTCCTGGTTCGCTGCCTCGGGGAACGCTCGCTCGACGAACGAGGCGATGTGGGCGTGCAGGGCGCGGGCCGCGCCGTCGGCGTCGCCGTCGAGGGCGAGCCTCAGGATCTCCCGGTGCTCGCCGGCCTCGCGCTCCCAGGACGGGGAGGCGGCCCAGGCTACGGCGGAGACCAGGGCGGCCTGGTCACGGACCTCGTCGAGCATCCGGCCGAGCAGCGGGTTGCCGCAGGGCAGGTAGAGGGCGCGGTGGAACTCCCGGTTGGCGAGGGAGCGTTCGGCGGTGTCGGCCGCGTCGTCGGCCCGGGCGAGCGCGTCCCGGGCGGCGTCCAGCGAGGCCCCGCGCCGGACGGCCCGCTTCAGCGCCTCGGGCTCCAGCAGCAGCCGTACGTCGTAGACCTCGCGCGCCATGTCCGCGTCCACCATGCGCACCGTGACGCCCTTGTACTGGCTCATGACGACCAGTCCGGTCCCGGCCAGGGTCTTGAGCGCCTCGCGCACCGGGGTCTTGGACACCCCGAACCGTGCGGCGAGCTCGGTCTCGACCAGGGCCTGCCCCGGCGTCAGCTGCCCGGTGAGGATGCGGCGTTTGATCTCCTCCAGCACGTACTGCGTGCGGGACGGGATCGGCGTGGGCACAGAGGTCATGCGCGCCTCTCGGATCTCAAGGATCGGATCTCACATATCGCGTCTCATATATGACGTACGAAGTACGACGCGTTGAAGGTAGGGAGGGGTCCTGTGTTTCGTCAATGCTTCTGACAAAGGAAGTCGGCATTGCCGGACGCCGGTTCAGAAGGGGACGGTCTCGCCCTCGCGTGCCGTGCGGGTGGGTCCGCCGAAGGCCGCCGCGGCCCGCGCGGTCGCCTCCTCGCGGGTGAGCGTGGGCCCCACATGGGTGACGAACAGTTCGCGCACACCCGCCTTGCGGGCCGCGTCACCGGCGTCCTCCGGAGTCAGATGCACCCGTTCGCTTTCGCGATGGAGGTCGATGTCCGCCTCGCACAGGAAGAGGTCGGCCCCGGAGGCGGTCTCGGTGAGCGCGTCGCACGGGCCGCTGTCCCCGGAGTACACGAAGACGCTCCCCTGGGACTCGGCGCGCAGGGCGTACGCCTCGGTGCCGTGCGCCACCGCGCGGGAGGTGAGGCGCACGTTCCAGTGCCGGACGGTGTGGCCGTCGTACAGCGGCCGGAAGTCGAAGACCTCGCTCAGGAACCGGATGTCCGGCCGCCCGAAGAACCCCGCCAGGCGCCGGGCGCAGTCCATGGGGGCGTACACCAGGATGGGCACCGGCGGGGTCAGGCCGCCGTAGGCGAACGCATAGGCGGCGGAGAGCAGATCGGCGCTGTGATCGGCGTGGAGATGGGAGATCCAGATCGCCGTGAGCCGCTCTGGATCCGTGTGCCGCTGCAACTCGGCGAACGTTCCGGGGCCCGCGTCCACCCAGATCTCGGCGCTCCCGCCGCGCAGCAGATAGCCCGAGCACGGGCGGCCCGGACGGGGGTGCGGGGAGGCGGTACCGAGGATGGTGAGACTCAGGGGCATGGTGGGGAGCGTACGGTCCGCCCCTGCCGGGCGGGCCCCGATTGCGTCGGTCTACGGCATCCGTACAAGACCGTCTACGGCCCGCCGCGGCCCCCTGCGGCCCCTGGGCAGCCCTTGCCGGCCCCCGCGGCGGTCACCGGGGCGTCCGGCCCGGGTCCCGTCCGCTCAGGCCGACCGCCCGGTCCAGCAGCGGGGCGTCCTCCGGTACGGGCACCACGGGAGCGAAGATCCCGCCGCCGCGGCTCGGATCGTCGGCGGCGGCCCGCAGGAAGGCGTACGTCGCCTCCAGCGCGGCCGGGTCGGGGGTGTACTCCTGGCCGGTGGCCCGGGCGAGGTCCCAGCCGTGGATCACCAGTTCGTCGGCGGCGACGGCTCCGGCGACCGCGCCGGGCAGGTCGACGCCGCCGGCGCGGGTCATACCGGTCCAGGCGGCGGGCTCCCGCCAGGCCTCGGCCAGTTCGCCGAGGACCCGGGGCAGCTCGGTGCGCCAGCCGGGCCCGAGCCGGGGTTCGGAGTCGGTCGGCGGGGTGTCGGTGGTGGCCCCCAGGTCCTTGCGCGCGGCGTCCCGGAAGGCGGCGGCGAGGCCGGCCAGATGGCCGAGCAGGGTACCCACGGGGTACGCCGGGCAGGGCGTGCCGTGCGTGAGCTGCTCGTCCCGGACGGCCGCCGCGAGGCGCGCCACGATCCGGCTCTGGGGTCCGAGGTCGAGAATGCGGGTCGTCGTGTCGGTCATGGAGGGTGGACCGTCCGGGACGCGAAAACTCATCGCCGCCCGTTCAGCGCGCCGCCAGTGCCTCCCGTACGGCGGTCAGGTCGGCGTCCGACGCCAGGCCCGCGTGGTACAGCCGGATCTCCGTCGCCCCCAGCTCACGCGCGCGTGCCGTGTCGGCGGTGAGCGTGCCGGGGCTGCCGCCCATGCCGGAGACGACGCCGAAGTTGGCGGCGATCACCGCGTCCGCGCGGCCCTGCTCGGCGAAGGGCGTCAGCAGGCCCGGCCCGCCCGCGCACGGCACCACGACACCGTCCGCGACGGACAGGACGTGTCCCGGGTCGACACCCGGGTTGGCGCCCACGTGGTAGGTCACGGGGTCGGCGTGCAGCAGCACCTGGAAGCCCTCGGGTGCGGCCGCGCGGACGGCGGCGACCGCCGTCTCCTGGAGCGTGCGGGCGGTGTCGTCGCGCCACGCGCGCGTGGCCGCCGCCGTCTCCTCCCCCAGCAGCTTCTCGACGCCCGCCCAGCCTCCGTCGTCCGGCGCGCCCCGCCACAGCGGCTCCAGCGCCTCGCGCACCGCGGCGGCGAGCGCGTCGGCGTCCAGGCCCTGTGCGCCGTAGCCGGCCCGGCAGGCGGGACAGAAGCAGAGCGCCATCAGGTACAGGCCGGCGTCGCCGAGGCCGACCCCGGCGGTCTTGTCGTGGGCGTGCAGATGCTGGAGGCCGTACCAGCCGAGGGACTCCAGTTCGGTGCCGTGCGCGCCGGGGCGTACGGCGGCCTCGGCGGCGAGGTCGACGAGGTACGCGCGCGTGGCGGGCTGGGCGATGCACGGCGCCCAGGGGTAGCGGTCGCCGTAGGCGTTGACCACCGAGGTGTCCGGACGGTCGGCGCCCAGACGGGAGTTGTGGGCGAGGACCACCCAGGTGTGCACCTCAAGACCGGCGTCCGTGAGGGCCTCGGCGGCCTCCCCGTAGGCGTCGCCGGGCGCCCAGGCGCCCGCCGGGTACGGACGCAGCTCCCGGCCCTCCCAGCGGGCGTCCGCCGGGTACAGCACGGCCGCGTGCTCGGCGGTGACGATGCGGTGGCGCGGATGGCGGGGGGTGAGGGCGCGGGTGGAGTGGTACGCGGCGGCCAGGGTCACCTGCTCCACGCCGAGGGAGGCGATCCGGGCGGGGGCCGCGGGATCGCCGTTGACGTCCCAGGGGTAGACGAACGTCGACGCCTTCACTTCTTCTCCTCCTCCAGGAGCGCGTGGGCGCGCTCGATCAGCCGCGCGAGCTGTTTGACATGATCCTCGCCCGGTTCGTGCAGCGGCGGGCGGACTTCGCCGACGTCGAGGCCGCGCAGCCGGACGCCCGCCTTGACGAGGGAGACGGCGTATCCGCGGCCACGCGCGCGCAGTTCGACGAACGGACGGTAGAAGCCGTCGAGCAGGCGGTGGACGGTGGACTCGTCGCCGGTGGTGAGCGCGCGGTGGAAGGCGAGGGCGATCTCGGGGGCGAAGCAGAACACGGCGGAGGAGTAGAGGGTGACCCCGAGGGCGCGGTAGGCGAGCTGGGTCTGCTCGGCGGTCGGCAGTCCGTTGAAGTAGAGGAAGTCGCCGGGGGCCTCGGTGCGGACGGCGCTGACGATCCGCTGCATGAGGTCGAGGTCGCCGAGGCCGTCCTTGAGGCCGATGATCCCCTCGGTGCGGGCGAGTTCGACGACCGTCCCGGGGGTGAAGACCGCGTTGTCGCGCTGGTAGACGATCACGGGGAGCGCGGTGGCCGCCGCCACCTCCCGGTAGTGCCGCAGCAGGCCCTCCTGGGGGGCGAGGACGAGATAGGGCGGCAGGGCGAGCAGCCCGTCGGCGCCGGCCTCCTCGGCGAGCCGCGCGTAGCGCACGGCGAGCGCGGTCCCGTACCCGGCGCCCGCGACGACCGGGACCCGTCCGCCGGTCTCCTCGACCGCCGCCCGGACACAGGCCTGGAACTCCTCCGGGGTGAGCGCGTGGAACTCCCCCGTACCGCAGCAGGCGAAGACGGCCGCGGCGCCCTCCTCCACGCCCCGGCGGACATGCGCGCGGTAGACGTCGAGGGCGACGGCCCCGTCCGGGCCGTAGGCCGTGACGGGGAAGAACAGCGGTCCACTGGGGATGCCGAGGCGAGTGGCCAGGTCGGCAGGCGTCACGGGCTCTCCCTGGAGATAATACCGAGGCGTGCATGCTTCTGATCGGAGTTTATATTTATGAACATACCTTGCGCCACTCTTGACCGGGCAAGGCAGTGATCCTTAACTTGTCCACGAATGTGAATACCGTGCGCGCATGAAGCCTGTGACCCAAGGAGACCCGAGGATGCCCGCTCCCCGCACCGTCCTGCTCACCGGGGCCGCCGGCGGCCTCGGCACCCTGATGCGGGACCTGCTCCCCGCCCACGGCTACGAGCTGCGCCTGCTGGACCTGCGCCCGATCGACGGCGAGCCGGACGCGATCCTCGCCGACCTCGCCGACCGGGAGGCCCTGCGGGAGGCCGTCCGGGGCGTCGACGCGATCGTCCATCTCGCGGGCATCTCCCTGGAAGCCCCCTTCGAGAAGATCCTCAAGGCCAACATCGAGGGCACGTACCACCTCTACGAGGCCGCCCGCGAGGAGGGCGTCGGCCGGATCGTCTTCGCCTCCTCCAACCACTCCGTCGGCTTCACCCCCCGCCCCCGGGGCGACACGCCCCTTGATCCGGGCGCGCTGATCCCGGTCGACACCCCGCGCCGCCCGGACACCTTCTACGGCCTGTCCAAGTCCTTCGGCGAGGACCTCGCCCAGCTCTACTGGGACAAGCACGGCCTGGAGACCGTGTCGGTGCGCATCGGCTCCTGCTTCGGCGAGCCCACCAGCGTGCGCATGCTCTCCATCTGGATGAGTCCGGCCGACTGCGCCCGCCTCCTGCACGCGGCCCTCACCGCCGAGAACGTCGGCCACACGATCGTCTACGGCTCCTCCGCCAACACCCGCCTGTGGTGGGACCTCAGCTCCGCGCGGGCGCTCGGCTACGAGCCGCAGGACGACTCCGAGCCGTACGCCGAGAAGCTGATCGCCGAACAGGGCGAGCTGGACCCGGAGAACATCGCGCACGCCTACCTGGGCGGCCACTTCGTGAGCGACCCGCCGATCTGGCCGTACTGACCCCTCGTCTCCCGCGTCACGGTCCCCCGCGCCGATTCGGCCGACAACGCCGACAACGCCGACAACGCCGACAACGCCAGGACGGTAAGGGAACGGTAAAGCGGGTTCGTTCGTTCTACCTGGCATGACAGCTATGACCCCTGGCTCGAACATCCCTCTCCCCGTCCCCCGGGTGGCGGTGGACGTCGCCGCCCCGGTGCGGCTCGACGTGTCGGGCCTGCTGCTCACCGGCGACGGCAAGGTGCGCTCCGACGACGACTTCATCTTCTACAACCAGCCCTCCGGCCCCGGTGTGACGTACCGCTCCGGCGGCGGTACGTCACCGGACGCGATCACGGTCGACACGGCCGCCGTCCCTCCGGGCATCGAGAAGATCGTCGTCACGGCGAGCCCGGACGCCGCGGGTCAGACCTTCCAGGGCATCGAACCGACGGCCACCCTCCGCAACGCGGACGACGACAGCGTCCTCGCCACCTTCACCCCGCCGCAGCTCGGCAGCGAGACGGCGCTGGTGGTCGTGGAGATCTATCTGCGCAACGGCGCCTGGAAGGCCCGGGCGGTGGGGCAGGGGTACGCCAACGGGCTGGCGGGCATCGCCACCGACTTCGGGGTGACGGTGGAGGAGCCGGCGGCGCCGGCCGCCGCGCCCGCGGCCCCGGTGCCGGTCGCTCCGGCCCCGGTGGCGCCGGCCGCCCCTCCCCTGCCGCAGACCCCGCCGCCGCCGCCCGCCCCGCCCGCGCCCGGCACCGGGAAGATCAACCTGGACAAGGGCCGGGTCAGCCTCCAGAAGAACCAGACCGTGTCCCTCGTCAAGGGCGGCCGGCCGCTGCTCTCGCAGATCAAGATGGGTCTCGGCTGGGAGCCCGCCTTCCGGGGCGCGGACATCGACCTCGACGCGTCCGTGATCGCCTTCGGCCCCCAGCGCAACCACATCGACAGCTGCTACTTCGGCAAGCTGTCCATCGTGAACGGCGCGATCAAGCACTCCGGCGACAACCTCACCGGTGAGGGCGGGGGCGACGACGAGGTGATCGCCGTCGACCTCGGCCGGCTCCCGCAGGAGGTCACCGGTCTGGTCTTCACCGTCAACTCGTTCTCCGGCCAGAAGTTCACCGAGGTCGCCAAGGCCTACTGCCGGCTCCTCGACGCCGTCACCGGCGAGGAACTCGTCCGCTTCGACCTCACCAACGCCGAACCCCAGACCGGTGTGATGATGGCCAAGCTGATCCGCCAGTTCTCCGGGGAGTGGGACATGACGGCGATGGGCGACTTCGTCAAGGCCAGGACCGTTCGCAACATGGTCAAGCCGGCGGCGCAGTCGCTGTAGCCGGGGGGCCGGGAAGGGGGCGCGGTCACCCGGGCTACGCCTCCAACCCCTCCAGCAGCAAGCCCACATACCGTCGGATCACCGTGCCGTCCCCCTTCGCCAGCTCCGATGCCGTGGCCACGCCGTGGGCCAGCCGCAGGACATCGATCGGTTCGAGGTCGCCCCGTAGCACTCCGGCCGCCTGCGCGGCCGACACCAGGCGGGTCGCCGCCCCCTTCATGCTCGTCCCGCAGGCCGTCACCGCGGCCACGCTCCCGTCCGTGACGGCGGAGCCGAGCAGCGCCTTCATGCCGCGCACCTCGATCGTCCCCGCGCACAGCTCGTTGAGCCACTCCACCAGCGCCTCCCCCGGCGGCAGCGTCTCCCCCAGCTCATCGGCCCGCGCCGCGAGCGCCTCGATCCGGTCGACGTACGCCGCCTCCAACAGCGCCTGACGCGTGGGGAAATGCCGGTACAGCGTGCCGGAGCCGACCCCGGCCCGCTTGGCGATGTCGTCCAGGGACGCCCCCTCCCCATGCTCGGCGAAGGCCTCGGCCGCCACCTTCAGCAACCGCTCATAGTTGCGGCGAGCGTCCGCGCGCATGGGCCTGACCTGCGTCATCCAGTTACTCCTCGCGAACCGGGGACCCTCTCCGTATTTTACGGGCACTAAACGGAGACTGTCCCCGCTTAATTCGCTTGTCTCTGCGGGCTACGTCGTGCTGCCCGCATGCTCCACCACTTCACGCGGGGACACCAGACAGGGAGCACCCCATGTCCACCACCGGCGCACCCCCGCACCCGGCACCCGAGTCCGCGACCCGCCGGTGCTCAACGCCCACACCCTCGCCTTCGGCGGGCTACTGCCGCTCGGCGGCCGCACCGGCGGCCTCCTGGGCCGCGGCCGCACCCTCACCGCCGGCGTCCTGTGTACGGCACGGCCACCCGGCAGGCCACGGGCAGCCCGGCGGAGATCCTCACCCACGGCGCCTCCCGCTCCTTCGGCGCGGCGGCCCCGATCGCCCTGGCCGCACTCCTCACGGCGGCCTTCGCGATCAGGGCGCGCCGGGGCGCCCCGGCCGCCGGTCAGAACAGCGCGCTGTAGGCGTTCAGCGCCGGCTGGCCGCCCAGGTGCGCGTACAGCACGGTGGAGTCGGCGCCGATCTCGCCCCGGGCGACCAGGTCGATCAGGCCGGCCATCGACTTGCCCTCGTAGACGGGGTCGGTGACCATGCCCTCGGTGCGGGCGGCGAGGCGCATCGCCTCCAGGGTGGTGTCGTCGGGGACGCCGTAGACACCCGCGTGGTACCGCTCGTCGAGTTCGATGTCGTCGACCGTCAACTCACTCCGGACGCCGATGAGTCGTCCGGTGCGGTGGGCGATGCGGGCGATCTGCTCGCGGGTCTCGGCGGGCTTGGCCGAGGCGTCGATCCCGATCACCCTGCGGGGCCGGCCGCCGGCCTCCTCCAGCGCGGCGAACCCGGCGACCATGCCGGCCTGGGTGGAGCCGGTCACGGAGCACACGATCACGGTGTCGAAGAAGACACCCGACTCCCTTTCCTGCTCGGCCACTTCATAGGCCCAGCCGGCGAAGCCCAGTCCGCCGAGCGGATGGTCGGAGGCGCCGGCCGGGATGGCATACGGCTTGCCGCCCGACTCCTCGACCTCCCGCAGCGCCAGTTCCCAGCTCTCCTTGAAGCCGATCCCGAACCCGGCCCGCACCAGCCGTACGTCGGCCCCGGCCAGCCGGCTGATCAGGATGTTGCCGACCTTGTCGTACACGGCGTCGGGCCACTCCACCCAGCTCTCCTGCACCAGCACGCACTTCAGCCCGGCGCGGGCGGCGACGGCGGCGACCTGGCGGGTGTGGTTGGACTGCACCCCGCCGATCGAGACGAGGGTGTCGCAGCCCTGCGCGAGGGCGTCGGCGACCAGGTACTCCAGCTTGCGGGTCTTGTTGCCGCCGTACGCGATCCCGGAGTTGCAGTCCTCGCGCTTGGCCCACAGGGCGGCGCCGCCGAGGTGGGCGGTGAGCCGTTCCAGCGGGTGGACGGGAGAGGGGCCGAAGAGGAGGGGGTAGCGCTCGTACGAGGAGAGGGACTTCGCGGGCATGGAGCCTCCTTGGCTCATTCGGTGTCGGCCAGGTCGGCCAGGGTGCGCCAGATCTCCGCCGTGATCCGGACCGCCTCGTCCACGTCACCGTCGGCGCAGGCCCCGATCAGCCGTCCGTGCAGCCCGGCCGAGCGGCAGGTGCCGCCCTCGCCGAAGCGCCGTCGCTCCAGCCGCCGGATCAGGGGGGTGTAGCGGGCGACGGTCGCGGCGGCCGCGCGGTTGCCGGCGGCCCGGACCAGGACGTCGTGCAGTGCGTCGTCGGCGCGCAGGGCCGCGTCCACGTCGCCGTCCCGTACGGCGGCCGTGAACCGATCGTTGGCCGTACGCATCGACTCGATGTCCGCGGCGAACAGGCGCGGCACCGCGATCCTCGTCGCCAGCTCGTGCATGGCGCCGACCACCGCCGCCGCGTCCCGTACGTCGGCCGCGACCACCGGCGTCACCCGGGTGTAGCTCTGCGGCTTGCTCTCCAGCAGCCCCTCGTCCACCAGCCGGGCGAACGCCTCCCGCACCGGCCCCCGGGACAGCCCGAGCCGCTCCGCGAGTTCGGCGTCCCGCACCACCGCCCCGGGCTCGATGGCCCCGGTCACGATGGCGTCCCGGATCGCGGCATAGGCGCGGTCCCTGAGCAGGGTGCGGGGTACGGCCTCCATGAACTGAAATGTTAGATGTCAGTTCGCACGCGGACAAGGGTGCGGCCCGCACCCTCCCGCGTGTGCCGGTTCGCCTTTCCCGACGGGCCGTGGCCCGGTCGGTGGCCCGGCAGGTTCCAGGTGCGGACCGGCGCGCCCGCCGGCGCCTGGTCGGTGGGGTCGCCGTGCCGGCTCGCCGCGTACTGCTCGTCGGTGAGGATCAGGACCCGGTCGTGCACCCTGGTGGTGCCTGGCGCACGGCCCCGGTCGTGTCGGTGCCGTCCCGTGGGCGAGCAGTTCGCCGGGCTCGTCGGGCCGTCGGGGTGCGGAGTCCACGACCACCCGGCGGCCGGCGGGTCGTGCGGAGTCCACGACCACCCGGCGGCCGGCGGGTCGTGCGGAGTCCACGACCCGGCAGCCGGCGGGGCCGTCGGTCGCGCCGGCCGCGCGACGGGCCTGCACCGAGGCGGCGGCGCCGACGAGCGCGGCCGTACGGAGGTTGCCCTCGCCGCGCAGCCGGCCGAGCAGACCGGCCGTCCACTCGGGTTCGCCGACGGCGAGTTCGCGGACGAGCTCGGAGAAGCGGGCGTCCCGCTCGGAGCCCCGGCCGCCCGGAGCGGTGCGGAGCGGGCGGGCCCGTCGTGCGCACGGGCGGGACGGGCTGCGCCTTGGCAGTACGGCAAAGGGAGGGTGCCCGAGATCAGGCGTCGGCGACGGACTCAGTCGGATGCTCTGCCCGATTGAGCTACATCGACCCGAAGTCGATGACGGGATTCGAACCCGCAACCGTCCGATCCGATGAAGTAGCCGTTGCCTGCGCACCGGGCACCCACCGTATGCTGCGCCTCCCGGGATCAAGTCGGCGGCGGCGCTGGTTTCTTGGCAGAAGAAGGAGCCGCCGCCGTCGCACCGGGAGGTGCGCTTTCCTGATCTCAAGGTAGGAGACGCAGCACGCGGGTCGCGAGCGGATTACTCCGCCGGGCCGCTCAGCCGCGCTTCTGGCGCTTCCACGGACCGGTGATCGCGAGCATGATGCCCGGGTCCTGGATGTTGGCGAAGAGGGTCTTGCCGTCCGGGGAGAAGGTGACGCCGGTGAACTCGCTGTACTCCGGCTCCTCCGCGGTGCCGATGTTGAGTTCGTTGCGGGCGATCGGGTAGGTGCGGCCGCTGTCGGTGGCGCCGAAGAGGTGCTGGATGCCCTCGCCGTCCTCGGCGATGACCAGTCCGCCGTACGGGGAGACCGTGATGTTGTCCGGGCCGTCGAAGTTGCCGTCCGCGTCCGGGTCCGGGTTGACGCCGATGAGGACCTTCAGGGTGAGGGTGCGGCGCTTGGGGTCGTAGAACCAGACGGCGCCGTCGTGCTGGACGGGGCTCTCGCTGCGGGCGTACGAGGACACGATGTACGTGCCGCCGTCGCCCCACCACATGCCCTCCAGCTTGCGGGCGCGGGTGACCTGGCCGTCGGCGAACTGCTTGCGGACGGCCGTGGACCTGGCGTCGCGGTCGGGGACGGTGACCCAGTCGACGCCGTACACCGTGCCGATCTTCGTGGCACGGGACAGGTCGTCGACGAACTGACCGCCGGAGTCGAAGCACTTGAAGGCCTCGAGGACGCCGGCGTCGTCGGCGAGGGTGCGCAGCTTGCCGCGGCCGTGGCAGAAGTGCTCCGGCGGGGTCCAGCGGTAGAGGAGGCCGTTGGGGCCGGCCGCGTCCTCGGTGAGGTACAGGTGGCCGCGCTTGGGGTCGACGACGACGGCCTCGTGGGCGTAGCGGCCCAGCGCCTTGACCGGCTTGGGGCTCAGGTTGGCGCGGCGGTCCTCGGGGTCGACCTCGAAGACATAGCCGTGGTCCTTGGTCATGCCGTTCTGGCCGGCCTTGTCCTCGGTCTCCTCGCAGGTCAGCCAGGTGCCCCAGGGGGTGTTGCCGCCCGCGCAGTTGGTGGAGGTGCCGGCGATGCCGACCCACTCGGCGACCTTGCCGCCGGGACGGACCTCGACGACCGTGCAGCCACCGGAGGCGGCGGGGTCGTAGACCAGGCCCTCGGTGAGCGGGACGGGGTACTTCCAGTTGGCGCGCGGGCCCTTGAGCTCGTGGTTGTTGACCAGCAGGGTCGCGCCGCGCGGGCCGTCGAAGGTGGAGGTGCCGTCGTGGTTGGAGGGGGTGAACTCACCCGACTCCAGCTTGGTCCTGCCGCTGTACGTGATGATCCGGTACTTGAACCCGGCGGGCAGCGCGAGGATGCCGTCGGGGTCGGGGACGAGCGCCCCGTAGCCGACGCCGCCGTGCGCGGCCGCGGACTCCTCCGTCGCGCTCTCGGTCTCCGTCGAGGCGAGGGCGTTCGGCGCGGTGGCGAGGGCGCCGACGGTGCCCGCCAGTGCCACCCCGGCACCGGTGAGCGCGGAGTGTCTGGCGAAGTCCCTGCGGGTGAGCGACATGAAGTCTCCTGAGACGGTGGACGTGCCGTGGAGGGTGGCGGACCTCGTTCGGGCGACACCGTCCCGCCCATGCGTGAACGGGAGTTGAACGGCGCGCGGCGGACGGGGCCCCGGTTCCATGAATCCGTACGGATCCAGCCATGGAAGCCAAAAGAGACCCCCTGCGGGGGCGACAGGCCGGGGGCGAGGGGGCCGAGGTGAGGTGGGGGGCGAGGGCCGAGGTGAGGTGGAGGGCGAAGGGCCGGGAGGGCGAAAGGCCGGGGACGAGACGGGAGCAAAAGGCCGGGGCAGAGCGAACCAGGAACGAGACGGGAGCAAAGGCCCGGAAGGGCGAAAGGCCGGGGACGAGGCCGGGAGCAACGCGGAAAGCCGGGAGCGCGAAGGGCCGCTGGTGAGGCGGGGGCAAAAGGCCGGGGAGGGCGAAGGCCGGGACGGACAAACGCCGCGGCGGGCAAAGACCGGGGCGAGGCTGCGGCGGGCAAAGACCGGGGCGAGGCCGGAAAGGGCTGCTGCCCGAAGACTGTCGAAGCGGGTACGGGGCACTCCCCACCGGCCACTGAAGGACACGGGGCCATTCTCGCCCGCAACCCGGCCCCGACCGCCGATTGACACGGGGCCGACCACTCCCCCCGCCGACCGCCGAAGAGCACGGGCCGGCCACTTCCCCACCGACCGCCAAAGGGCACGGGGCCAGCCACATCCCCACCGGCCACCAAAAGACCCGGGACCGGTCTCGCTCCCCGGCCGACTGCCGAGCACGCCCACTGAGCGGGCGGGACGCGTCCTCCCGGCCCACCGCCGGGGACGCGGGACCGCTCCCGCCACGGAAGCCCGCGTTGTCCCTGCCCGCCGGGCGCGGGTCCCCAGTCGTCAATCCGCCAGCTCCCCCAGTCCCCGGCCCCCGGTCCCCGGTGCGCCTCGGTCGGAGCGGTGTCCCGGGGGTGCCGCCGAAATCCTGCGGGGCGAGCCTGCCCGTCGTCCAGCCCAGAACGTGCCGAAGAAGCACTGCGCCACCCCCACCCGTCGGTGGTCCGGTGTCCGCGTGGCCGGGCGAGGTGCTCAGCCGTTCTGCTGGGATCTCGCCTTGAAGGCCGCCTTGCGGGCCTCCTTCGCGATGCGCTTGTCCGGGTGGAGGCGGCCCATCGCCTCCAGGACGTCGGGGGTCGCCGGGTGGCCGACGCGCCAGGCCGCAGCGAAGAAGCCGCTGTGCTGGGCGGCGAGGCCCTCGACGAGTGCCTGGAGCTCCGCGGAGTTGCCCTCGGCGGCGAGCTGCGCGGCGACGGTGTCGATGGTGAGCCAGAAGACGAGGTCCTCGGAGGGCGCGGGGACGTCGGTCGCGCCCAGCTCGCTCAGCCACACCCGGGCGAGTCCGCCCAGCTCGGGGTCGTCGAGGACCTCGCGCACGGCGGGTTCGGCCAGGGCGCCGACGAGGGAGAGTGCCTCCTGACAGCGGAGCCGGCGCAGCGGGGCACCGGGGTCGGTGCCCCGGGCGGCGGCGAGCAACTCCCGTGCGGCGTCGAGGGGTTCGCGGCGCTCCAGCCACTGTTCGGTTTCGGCGCGGGCGGCCCGCGGACCGTACCCGGCGCTGCCGTCGAGGAGGACGTCGGCGCCCTTGTCGGAGAGTTCGCCGACGGACGGCGCCTCGAAGCCGGACTCCAGCAGACGCGCGCGCAGCCCGTACAGGCCGAGCGGGGTGAGGCTGACCATGCCGTAGCGGGAGACGTCCGTCTCGTCGACGGAGGTCCCGGCGCCCTCCTCGTCCGTCTCGGTCATGAGTGCCTCGTCCACCGGCCGGTAGGTGACGAGACCGATCGGCTCCAGGAGCCGGAACTGGTCGTCGAGGCGCATCATCGCGTCGGAGACCTGTTCCAGGACGTCGTTGGTGGGCTCGCCCATGTCACCGGGGACGATCATGGAGGCGGCGAGCGCGGGCAGCGGGACGGGGCCGTCGCCGGGGCCGTCCTCGCTGGCGGTGAGCAGATAGAGGTTGCCGAGCACGCCGTCGAGGAAGGCGGCCTCGCCCTCGGGGTCCCAGTCCAGCTTGGAGAAGTCGACGGCGCCGCCCTCGTCCATGGCGTCGATCAGGCCGTCGAGATCGGGCACGGCCGCGTCGGCGATCACCGACTCCAGCGCGCCGAGCCAGACGCCGAGCACGTCGTGCGGGGAGCCGCCGGTCAGCAGGGCGAGGTCCTCGCCGGGCGTGACGGTGTCGGCCTGCTCGTCGACGACCTCCAGCAGGCCGATGTCCAGGGCGACCCGCCAGGCGTCCGCCACGTCGGCGGCCGCGTCGTCGCCGGTCAGTCCGAGCTCCTCGGCGGCGGCCGGCAGCAGTTCCTCGGTCAGCCGGCCTCCGGCGTCGACGCGGGCGCCGGGGCCGGCCCAGCGGGCGAGCCGGGCGGCCCGGGAGAGCAACGGCGTGGACAGCGCGTCACGCGCCAGCTCCGCTTCGGGGTGCAGCCGTACGGGCGGCAGGGGGGAGCTGTCTGACATCGGTGGGGTCTCCTAGGGCGTCGTACCACTCAGGCGTTCAGCCTAGAGGGATTTCCACCCATCACGTCCGGTTCATCTCCCCGCCAGGAGTCATACATGGCTCAATCCTTGACAACTGGCCTGATCAGGCAGGAGATTGACGCGCGTAGAAGTTCGGGGGAACGACTGTTCACTCATTTCTCCGCGTATTTCTACGCGCGTCATACGCGCTCCCGCTCCACCCTCGTCCCGGCACCCACGTATGTCCCCGGAGGGATCCCGTTGCCGAGCAAGAAGTCCGCGCGCGTCGCCGCGCTCACCGTCGCCGCCGTCTGTTCCGCGGCGTCCACCGTCGCTCTCACCTCCCCCGCGCACGCGGACACGGTGGCCGTCCATGACATCCAGGGCACGACCCGGATCTCGCCGTACGCCGGCCAGGCCGTCACGGGGGTACCCGGAATCGTCACCGGCGTACGCACCTACGGCTCCTCCAGAGGCTTCTGGATCCAGGATCCGAACCCGGACGCCGATCCGGCCACCAGTGAGGGCGTCTTCGTCTTCACCAGCTCCGTCCCGAAGGTCGCGGTCGGCGACTCGGTCACCGTGAACGGCACGGTCTCCGAGTACGTCCCCGGCGGCACGTCGTCCGGGAACCAGTCCGTCACCGAGATCGTCAAGCCGACGGTGACCGTCGTCTCCGGCGGCAACGCCGTCCCGGCCGCCACGGTGATCGACGCGCGGTCGGTCCCGGCCGCGTACGCCCCGGCCGGCGACAGCGCCGCGAGCAACTCGATCAACGCGCTCACCCTGGAGCCGAAGAAGTACGCCCTGGACCTCTACGAGTCCCTGGAGGGCATGAACGTCCAGGTCGCCGACGCCCGGGTGGTCACCGCCACCGACCCGTACAGCGAGCTGTGGGTCACGGTGAAGCCGCACGAGAACGCCAGCCGGCGCGGCGGCACGGTGTACGGCTCGTACACCTCGCAGAACACCGGCCGGCTCCAGATCCAGTCGCTGGGCCCGACGGCCGACTTCCCGGCCGCGAACGTCGGCGACACCCTGACCGGCACCACCGCGGGCCCGCTGGACTACAACCAGTTCGGCGGCTACACCCTGGTGGCGAACGCGCTCGGCTCGCTGAAGAGCGGTGGCCTGGAGCGGGAGACGACCCAGAAGCAGAAGAAGGGCGAGCTCGCGGTCGCGACGTACAACGTCGAGAACCTGGACCCGTCCGACACCACGTTCGCGGCCCACGCCTCCGCGATCGTGAACAACCTGCGCTCGCCCGACATCGTGTCCCTGGAGGAGATCCAGGACAACACCGGCGCGAAGGACGACGGGACGACCGCCGCGGACGTCACCGTGACCAAGCTGATCGACGCGATCGTCGCGGCGGGCGGTCCGGCGTACGAGTGGCGCTCGATCGACCCGGCGAACGACACCGACGGCGGTGAGCCCGGCGGCAACATCCGCCAGGTGTTCCTGTTCAACCCGCAGCGGGTGTCGTTCACCGACCGCGCGGGCGGCGACGCGACCACGGCCGTCGGGGTGGAGAAGGTGCGCGGCACGGCGCGGCTGACCGTGTCCCCGGGCCGGATCGCCCCGGCGAACACGGCCTGGAACGCCAGCCGCAAGCCGCTGGTGGGCGAGTTCGTCTTCCGGGGACAGACGGTCTTCGTGATCGCCAACCACCTCAACTCCAAGGGCGGCGACCAGGCGCTGCACGCGCAGTACCAGCCGGTGGTGCGCAGCTCGGAGGTCCAGCGCCACCAGCAGGCGACGCTCGTCAACGCGTTCGTCAAGGACCTGCTGAAGGTGCAGCGGAACGCCGACGTGATCGCGCTCGGCGACATGAACGACTTCGAGTTCTCCGACACCGCGAAGATCCTCGAGGGTGACGGCGAACTGTGGTCGGCGATCAAGTCGCTGCCCAGGAGCGAGCGGTACAGCTACGACTACCAGGGCAACCAGCAGGTCCTGGACCAGATCCTGGTCAGCCCGTCGGTCCGGCGGTCCTGCGACTTCGCGTACGACAGCGTGCACATCAACGCGGAGTTCCACGACCAGATCAGCGACCACGACCCGCAGGTGCTGCGCTTCGAGCCGTGATCCCGTCCGTCAGGAGGTCTGGCCGTACACCTTGTCCAGCCAGACCTGCCAGGCGGTCTCGTTGACGTCGGCGTCGGCGTCCGCGGCGAAGTCGTGGATGCTGATGCCGACCGGGGCGCCCCAGTGGTTGCGCCCGAAGACGCGGATCAGGGCGTCGTCGGTGCGCAGGCCGACGAAGTAGGGGTTGCGGTAGTCGAGCACGGCGTCGAACTCCCGGGGACCGCGCACCGTCACCCGGTCGCCGGGGGCGGCGTCCCCGGCCAGGCCCAGCGCCCGCTCGACCTCGGTGAGGGCCCCCGGGGCGCTCGCCGACTCGGGCCCGTTGAGCTGGGCGAACGTGACGGGGCGGGGCGCGAAGTGCGTGAGGTACTCGCGCAGGGTGTGCAGATAGAAGTCGGTGTGCCTGCTCGCCCCGTCGTACTGGTTGTCCCAGTCGTCGGTGAAGATCCCGCTGTGCACGTAGCGCACCCAGGCGCGCCGGCCGCCGTCGCGCGCCTCGATGACGTGCTCGAGCTGGTTCAGGCTCTGGATCGGGATGCCGACGTCCTCACTGCGGATGGTGAGGTGGTGCGGGGCGTCGTACGCGGTGACGGTGGACCCGAAGGCCGCCGTGCCGCCGACCTTGGGCTCCGGGGCCTCCATCGGCCACAGGTACGCCCCGGTGCCGTGGGTGATCGCCTCCCACACCTCCTCCGGCGTGGCGTCGACCTCGAACTCACGGACGATCTCGAATTCCTTGGACATCTTCTGCTCCTGAACCGGTCTCACGGGTGGGGAAGTTCGGGGTCCTGCGGGGTGACCGCAGGAGGTCCGGGGTCCTGCGGTTTCAGCGTGGGATGCACGGCGACGACGATCCGGTGGTCGCGGCCGCCCTCCGCGTCCGGGGAGTCGTACTTGCGGACGAGGGCACCAACCCCCGCCGTGAGTTCCTCGACGAACGCGGCGCGGTCGGCGGCGGAGGCGAAGCGGACCTCGCCGTCCAGCGCGTAGGTCGCCAGCCGTTTGCGGGCCTTCGCGGCTCCGGTGATCAGCGAACCGACGTCCCGCACCAGACGTGCGCCGAGCGCGAGCAGCCAGCGCGCGGAGAGCTGGTCGCGGAAGCGGTCGGGGTCCGGCTGCACCTCGGCGAGGGCGAGCGGCGAGATGACGTACGAGGCGGCGGTGGCCCGCATCAGCCGCTCGGTGACATTGCCCTTGCGGCGCTCGCCGGCCAGTTCGACCAGGCCGTGCCGCTCCAGTGCCTTCAGGTGGTAGTTCACCTTCTGTCGCGGCAGGCCGACCTTCCCGGCCAGCATCGCCGCGGACGCGGGCCCCGCGGCCAGCTCGGCCAGCAGCCTGGCCCGTATGGGGTCCAGGGAGACGGCGGCGGCCTCGGGGTCCTCGATCACGGTCACATCCAGCATGCGTCCACCGTCTCACCGAAAACTTTTTTTGTCCAGGAGGAATGAGTTTTCGGTGCCCGCCCGGGACGGTGTTCAGCACTTCGGCCGGCGCCTCCTCAGGATCACCGCCGCGGTGAGCGCCGCGCCCGCCGCGCCGGCGATCACGACCGGCCCGGCCTGCCGCATCGCGAACCGCGCGGGTGCGGGGGCCTGACGCTCCAAGGCGTGACCGGCGTGACCGGCGTGGGCGGTACGGGCCGCCCGGTCCCGGAGGGCGTGGCCCGCCTGGGCCGCGGTGCTGCGCAGTTGCCACGTCATCGCGCCCGCCCGGTCCCGGAGGTCGGCCGTGCGGACCCACGCCCGGCCGCCCACGTCCGCCCGGCCGGCCAACTCCCCCACCGTGCCCCCCAGCCGGCTCCCGGTCCGGGCCATCCGCCGGCGCAGCCGCGTCGCCGTCCCCCTGGCCGATCCCCTGGCCGATCCCCTGTCCGTCATCGGTGCGCCCCTTCCCTCGTCCCGGTTGCGGGACTCCGGGTACCCGGGCGGGCCGGACCCTCACCTCTCAGATGTGCTTAGGAATACCTCGTAGCAGATTTAAGTGGAGCTTCACGGTGGTGATACCGAGACTGCTGTCATGACATACGCGGCTTCCCAGACCCCACCCTTCGGCCGAGCCCTCTGCGCGATGGTCACGCCCTTCACCCCGTCCGGTGCGCTCGACCTCGACGGGGCCCAGCGGCTCGCCGAGTGGCTGGTGGGGCACGGCTGCGACGGGCTGGTGCTGTCCGGCACGACCGGCGAGGCTCCGACCACCTCGGACGCCGAGAAGGCGGAGCTGGTCACGGCCGTGCGGGAGGCGGTCGGTGACCGGGTGTCCCTCGTCACCGGCGTCGGCACCTTCGACACCCGGCACACGGTCGAACTCGCCCGGTCCGCCGAGAAGGCCGGCGCCGACGGGGTCCTCGTGGTCAGCCCGTACTACAGCCGGCCCCCGCAGGACGCCCTGGAGGCGCACTTCCGGGAGGTGGCCGACGCGTCCGGGCTGCCCGTAATGCTGTACGACATCCCCGGCCGCACCGGCACCCGGATCGAGCCGGAGACCCTGCTGCGGCTCGCCGGGCATCCCAGGATCGTCGCCGTCAAGGACTGCTCCTACGACTTCCTCGGCGCCCAGAAGGTCATCGGGCGGACCGGGCTGGCGTACTACGCGGGATGCGACGAGCACAATCTCGCGCTGTACGCGGTGGGCGGGGCGGGGTACGTCAGCACCGTCGCGAATGTGGTGCCGGAACAACTCCGCGCCGTCCTGGACGCGTTCGAGGCGGGCGACACCCCCGTGTCCGCCCGCCTCCAGCAACGCGCCGCACCACTCATCGAATCGATGATGGCGGCGGGCCTGCCCGGCGCCGTCACCGCCAAGGCGCTCCTCGGCGCGCTCGGTCTGCCCGCGGGCCCGGTCCGCGCCCCGCTGCGCCCGGCGGGCCGCGAGGCGGTCGACGGGCTGCGGGACGCCTACGAGCGATGCGTCGCCTGACGGCCAGGACGGTCATCGGTCCGCGAACACCGGTTCCCAGCGGCCCAGGGTGTCGTCCTTCGTCGAGCGGAAGTCGCTGAGCGGGACCACCTTGTCGCTGTCGAGCGTCACCAGGACGAGCCGCTGGTGGTACTCGTTGCCGTCCTTGCCGATGTCCCAGGCGACGAGCGAGTCGTCGCCGGCCCAGGCGAGCAGCTGCTGGCCGTGCGTCTCGGTGATCTTGTTGCCGGTCCCCGGGTCGAGGATCCAGGAGGACGTCTTGTACTTCTCGCCCGCGAAGTCCCCGGCGAGCAGGCTGCCGTCGGGTGAGAGGCCCGCGTCGACGTACCAGCGCAGATACTTCGCGTCGGCGGGCGGACCCACCTCGGTGCCGTCCCGGTCGTAGTACTGGTAGCCCGGATCCATGGGCATGCCGGACCAGATGAGGCTGCCGTCGCGGCTGAAGGCGAAGTCCTGGCGGGTGTTGATCATGTCGAGCGAACCGGGGCCGCCGCCCGCGTCGACCTGGCTCCACCGCGCCTTCCCGGACGCCACGTCGATGACGTAGAAGCCGGTGCGGTGCGAACGCGTCTCCACGGTCACTTCGCCGCCCCCCTTCAGCTTCTTCGGGATGGGCCTGAGGTCCGGGTTCTCGCTGTAGGTCGTCGCGACGAGCTCCCGTCCGTCGCGGGAGAAGGCGAGCCCGCCGACGGTGTGGTCGACCTTGATCCACCGCTTGACCTCGCCGCTGGCCATGTCGAGCAGGCCGATCCGGCTCGCCGGCAGGTTCTGCTCCAGGACGGCGGCGGTCTCCAGGCCCGGTGCGACGGCGACCCACGACCACTTGGTGGTCTTCACGTACTTCTTGGTCACCGGGTTCAGCAGCCAGTACGTGCGCGTCGCCACCGCCATCTCCTTGGACTGCGCGACCGGGACCGTCCCGTAGTACGCGGCGAGCGCCGTCCGCCCCGCGGCGATCAGATCCCGCGGCGGGGACTGGTCGGGGTGTGCGGAGGTCCGGTTCGGCTCCGTGACGTCCGCGGGGCGCACGTCCCTCGTCCCGCCCGAATCCAGCATCGGCACCGCCACGGAGACCGCCACCACGGCGGCGGCCGCGGCCGCCATCGACACCAGCCTGCGGGTACGGCGGCGCCGGCGCAGCCCCAGCACACGGTCGGCGAGTCCCGGTGCGGCCGGCGTCTGCCCCGCGGCCTGTTCGCGCAGGGAGTCACGCACGAGTTCGTCGACGTTCACGGACGCACCTCCACGGGCGAGAAGTCACGGGACGGCGGCTGCTCGACGTCCGCGGGACCGAGGGCGGCGAGTTCCGGCGCGAGGGAGCGCAGCCGGGCCAGGGAACGGTGGGTGGTGGACCGTACGGTGCCCACCGAGCAGCCCAGGATCCGGGCCACGTCGGCCTCCGGGAGATCCTCGAAGTAGCGCAGCACGAGGACGGTGCGCTGACGGGCGGTCAGCCGGGACAGGGCCGCGCGCATCACGAGGCGCAGGTCGGCGGCGGAGGAGCCGTCCGGGTCGGCGCCGGGTTCCGGCGGCTCGGCGACGCTGACCTCACGCCGACGCCACTTCAGCCGCCAGCGGCTGATCTGCTGGCGGTACAGCACCTGCCGTACGTACGCCTCGGGTTCCTCGATGCGGTGCCAGCGGCCCGCGGCCTTGGCCAGAGCGTTCTGGAGCAGGTCCTCGCCGGCGTGCCGGTCGCCGCCGCTGAGCAGGACGGCGGTCCTCAGCAGCGCGGACGACCTGCTGTCCACGAAGTCGCGGAAGCTCTCCAGTCCCTCGGCATCCATCGTCACCTTCTCTTCCCCCGGAGCGGACCCGCTGCCCGATCCCTGTGCCCCGTGTGACGCCTCCGGGCGGGCGCCGCTATGCCTGTCGGCGCGGAAATAATTCCGCCGGCCGGGAAGGGGTGCTGCCCTACGGTGGCCGTATGAGCCGGCCGCTGCTGTTCCTCGACGTCGACGGGCCGCTTAGCTTTGCAGTTTGAGCGTGTCTCTTTGTCTCACTCGAAAGAGTGCCAAACTCGCCCTTATACCTTGCAGTCGGTGATGTCTCACATAACGTGCCGGTCGTGATCCTGCACCTCTTCTCCTCTACTGGCTGGGAAAGTTGGGACCTTCCGTCTCGGCCTCTCATCCGCCACGGAATGCCCGTCCTCGTCGACGAAGACCTCCGCTTCGAAGACGAGGACGGCCCTCGCCCCACCGTCGCCATGAACCGGTGGCTCCAGGAGTTGCCCATCACAGGAGCCACCAGCCCCAACACCTGGCGGACCTACGCCCAGCAGCTCAAGTTCTGGTCCGAGTTCCTGTCCGAGCACGGCATCAACGTGTTCGCCGACCAGTTCCGGCTCCGTGCTGCGCTGTCCGCCTACGCCGAGCACCGGCTGTCGGGGCCCTTGGAGGCGCGGTTGGAGGGGACGAGCTGGAACTTGGCGGTCAAGACGATCGCCGCCTTCTACGAGTGGTCCGTGCGTAACAGTCACTGCACCGATGTGCCGTTCAGCTACACCGAAGGCTCATACAGGCGGCCTGACGGCGTACGCATGCAGTCGGTACGCAATATGGCGACCGTGCGGGGTGCCAAGCGGCACGCAACCCGCAAGTACCTGGAGCGGCCCTATGTTGAGCTGCTGATGAACGCCTTGGCCGGCAACGATCCTGATGGCGAGCCCGACCACAAGTTCCGAGGCCGGGAAACCGGCCGGAATACGGCTGGAATCAGCCTGGCCCTCGCTACGGGCCTACGGCTGCGAGAGCTGTCCCACCTGACGGTGTGGGAGATTCCGCCGCTACCACGTCTGCCCACTACCGTGCCGGTCCCGCTGGCGCTCGCCCCGCCCACGGCGAAGGGCGGCAAGGGGCGGCAGACGTGGATCGACTGCGAGGCTCTGGCCCGTATCCACGACTACGTGACGCTGGAGCGGGCGGCCTCCGTCGACGGCTCACACTGGCTGCCCAGGCATCCTCTGCACATCGAAGAGCCGACATATGCAGGTGCCCGCATCAACGGCACCTTCCGGCGGTGGCACGTTCTCACCCCAGACGAACGGCGCCGCCTCGTTGCTCCTGGGGGCGGGAGCGGCCTGCTCGCCGTGCAGTCGGACGGGTCCCCCTTCGTGGACTGGGCGACTGTGCTGCGACGCACCTCAGCCCGCGTTCGCGAGCGATTCGACCCTGCGTTCCCGCACGTCTTTCCCCATATGACCCGGCACACCTTTGCCATGGCCACCCTGGAGCGACTGGTGCGGGGCTACTACCAGCGAGCGGCTCAACTCGTAGTGGACACAGGCGGCGACAACTCCATGGCCCTCTACCTCACCAAGGCCGATCCACTGCTGGTTCTGCGGGACTTGATGGGACACGCCAGCGTCGCCACCACTCAGGCGTACCTCCACTTGCTGGACACGCAACGGATCTTCCGCGAGGCATATGAGGAAACCTCCCCCACTCCGCGCGCACTGGTCGAGGCCGCCGCCGAATTCCAGGACTTCGATGCCCGCTGAACTCCGCCACCCTCTCGCTGTCCACTTCATGCTTCCTGGACAGCGCCCCTACCTCGGCACTCTCCACGAGCTCCCCGACGCCGTTCTCGCCGCCGATCTCGCCCAAGGGCTCATCTCAGCCACCCACCCCGTCGGGCCGATCCGCACTTACGGCGAGGCAAGGCATGCCGTCCGCTGCGCGCGCCACTTCGCCCGGCACCTGAGCGCCACCGGGTTCAGGGGCGGCCTCAGCCATCTTGCCCCCGCCCAGGTCACCCAGTACTGGCTTGCATCCGGGTTCACCTTCGAACGGCACAGCCGGATCATGTTGAACGGCTACCGCACGAACGGCGGCCAGCTACACGCCAGCATCCAAGCCCATCTCGACGGGCGGTCCGTCAACCGGATGCGCGAGTCCACCCCCAACCGGCCCTACAGCGAAGCGGAATGGCGTCGCCTCGATGAGGCCACCAACGCCACCATCACCACCGCCTGGCGGGACCATCGCAGCATCCTGGAAGCCGCCGACCGAGGAGCCGACCCAGCGGCGCACGGCATCACCTTCGACAATCTCGCCTGGATGGTCCACCGCATCGGCCCCCTCACAGCCAAGGCCATCCGCTCCATGATCCTGGCGGCTCCTGCAACGGCCGAGAAGACGATTGCCGTGATCCGCAGCGGCTTCTATCCCACGGCCCCGGTCGCACTCGCCTACAACCTACGTCTGGCGATGCTGACCGGCATCGTTCCGGACGGCATTGATGCCCTTACCTGCACCAACCTCACCCGTACAAGTCCATCCACCGCCCTGCTGTCCTACATCAAGGGACGCACCGGCCGCGAATCGCTCAACATCAACGGGCCCGCGGTTCGGCTCCTGGACCAGTGGCTCAAGCACTCCGCGCCGCTCCGGGAGCACGCCGCAGACGCCGCTGATGACATGTGGATCCACTATTCGGGCAGACACGACCTGTCCTCGTCCCCACGCACCCCGTGGTGGCGAACACGCTGGGCGCAGGAGACTGGTCTGCTCGACGACCACCGACAGCCACTCGTCCCGCACAGCGGCCGGATCCGCGCCACCTACCACCACCGTCGCGACCGCTCCGCCTGGACCGGTCGTACCACGATCGACCCCAACCACACCCCCACGGTCGAAGGCGACCACTACCTGTCCCACCACACCCCCGCGCAGGTGGACGCCATCGAGGGGATCATCGAAGACGCTCAGCGGGACATCCGACGCAAAGCCGAACCGCCGGTCGTCGTCACTCATCAAGACACAGCCCGCTTCGCCGCCGACTTCCCCCACCTCGCCAAAGAGAACGGGCTCGACGCCGACGCCCTCAAGCGACTGCTGACCGGTGAACAGGACGTTTTTCTGGCCTCCTGCGTAAACCCCTACAACAGCCCACACGCCCCAGCCGAAACCCTTTGCCCGGCCCGTCCCTGGGTCTGCCTGCTGTGCCCGCTCGCGGTTTTCGCTCCACGTCACCTGCCCAACCTGCTCCGCCTCAAGAAGTACTTCTCGGATCAGGCAAGGAACATGACGACGCCGCAGTTCCTGGCGGTCTTCGGCCCCTATGTCGATCGACTCGATGCCGACGTACTGCCGCGCTTCAGCTCTGCGGCCATCCGAGTCGCCACCGACACCGCGTTCGCACCCCTGCACCCGGAGGAAGCCCCATGACCAGCGCCATCCCGCTGCCCCAAACCAACCCGAACCGGCACCCCTTCCTAGGGATGAACATCCTCCAAACCGCTGGATACCGCATCAAGCCCGGTATGCGCGGCCCCTGCTTCGATCAAGACATCTGGGACCTGACGGCGGTCGCCGACGCTCCTGCGTCCTGGCCCCGCAGCGAGAAGATCCTGGACTTCACCACCATCGCCAACCCTCGCTGGCGAAGCGTCGCCCGGGCCTACCTGATGGCCCGGATCCTGCCCACCCACCCGGACGTCGCCGTTCTTCCACATGCCTACCGAACCCCTCTCGCACTCCCCACCCTTCGTCACGAAGTCAGCCGACTGACTGCCTGGCTCAACCACCTCACCGGGGCTGGGATCAACAGCCTCTCGCTCGTCAGGCAGCCCCACTGCGACACCTACCTGAGTGTCATCTCCCGCAGCCGCACGGATCCGGAGCGGTCCGTCACTCCCGGCACCGTCGCGGGGTACGTCCTGACAGCCCAAGCTCTGATGGCCTACTCGCCGTTGCTTCCAGACTGTTACCCACCCGGTTTCCGTCCCTGGGGTGACCGCAGTGCCGCCGAAGTCGCCGGCTACGAACGCGCCGACGCCAATCGGACCGCGCCCGTGCCCGACGACATCCTGCGGCCCTTGCTCTGCAACTCGATCTACCTCATCGACGTGGTCGGGCCTCACCTCACAGCTGAAGCCGCCCGAGCCCGACAAGTCATCGCTTCACGGGCAGGAATCAGATCCGCACTGCGCATCGACCAGTATCCGCAGGTCATTGGTGAAATCCAGCGACAGATGAAGGCGGGTATCCCCGCCCCCCGCACCACGCCCGGCTACATCGGCAAGCGACTTGCGACGGGCTGGGAACAAGACGACCCACTACTGCCGTTCGCCTTCGACTCGTTCGTGAGGGACACCGCACTCTCGCTCTCCAAGAGGCGCGATCTGGAACGTCTCCGACCTCACCTGGAAGCCTGGATCAGGCACTGCGGAACCGAACCGCCATGGTGTCGGGATGCCACCGCCGTTCCCCGGGCCGATAACCACTCCGCCGTTCCGTTCGCCATCCCTGTGGACCACTTCGGACTGGAGACCATGGTCCACGTCATCGCCAGCGCCGCGTTCTACCTCACCGCCGCGCTCTCCGGAATGAGGGCCTCCGAGCTGGCCGAGCTCACCGGCGGGGCCTGTCGACGCGAAGACCGCTCCCAAGGTCCCCGGCTCTGGGTGGACTCCCGTCGTATCAAGGGAGAGGAATTCGGCGGGGTACCCGACTCCTGGGTGGTGATCGAAGAGGTTCACCGAGCCTTGGGCGCGGCCGAGGCCGTCATTGGCACCAAGCCCGGCGAACTCCTCTTCGCTTCGGGGAGTAACTCCGGCAACCGCTATGCCGCTCTCCGGAACTGGGTCAACGGATCTTGCGGACAGCGTCTGGGCCTTGCCCCCATCCCCGATGGGCCGGTGCACCCGCGCGCTCTCCGCCGTACTCTCGCGCTGTCCATCGCCCAGCGCCCGCACGGCCTCCTGGCTGCGAAATGGCATCTCAAGCACGTATCCGTGGCTACGACAGAGGGTTACGCCGACCCTCGGGAATTGCATCAGATGGGCGAGAAGTCGCAGGTCGCCAGCTCACGGACACGGCTTCACGGTCTCCGACGCTACTACGAACTAGCGGCCTGAGCAGACATGTTGCCGAGGCGATCCCGTTTGATGCATGATCTGCCCTCCAGAAGGGATGGTCTGGAGTGGTGCATCAGCAGAAGGTGGCCCTGGCCGGGGCGGCTCGTTTGGAGCTCGTGTCCGGGGTGGTTCAGTTGCGTCCGGAGGACGCGATGTTCGACGCGATGCTGAGGGGCTGGCGGGCTCAGCAGAAGTCGCGCGGCTTGAAGGACGAGACGATCGACCCCCGGGAACGGCTGGTCCGCCGGTTCCTCGAGTTCACGAACGACTACCCGTGGCAGTGGACGCCGGCCCACATGGACGAGTGGTCCGCCTCGCTGACGGGCGAGAAGCATCTGGCGCCGTCCACGATCCGCAGCTACCAGGGTGACATCCGGCTGTTCACCGAGTTCCTCATCGACGGCCGCTACGGCTGGGGACCTGCCTGTGAAGAAGCCTTCGGCGTTCACCCGGTGGCGATCGCGCACGAGTGGAACACCCTGCCCCACCTGCAGGACTACGAAGGCGATCCGGAAGCGAGGCCGTTCACCCGCGAAGAACTGCAGCGGTTCCTCGACTACGCCGACGACCAGGTCGCACGCGCCGTGAAGTCCAAGCGCAAGGGCGCCCTCGCCGCCTACCGCGACGCCACCCTCTTCAAGGTCATCTACGGCTGGGGCCTTCGCCGGACCGAGACGTCGAAGCTCGACGTGGTCGACTTCGGACGGAACCCGAAGGCTCGCCAGTTCGGCCGGTACGGCACGCTCAACGTCCGCTACGGCAAAGCAAAGAAGGGCCAGCCGCCACGACGAAGGAACGTGCTGTCGGTGATGGACTGGGCCGTCGAGGCGGTCGAGGACTACGTCGAGAACGTCCGGCCGCGCTTCGGTTTCCCCGATCACCCCGCTCTGTGGATCACCGAACGCGGGGGACGCCTGCAGCCGAGCTCGATCAACGACCGGTTCGAGGCATACCGAGACGCCCTAAAGCTCCCAAAAGAACTAGTTCCGCACTCAATTCGTCACTCTTACGTCACGCATCTGACCGAGGACGGGGTGGACCGGCGCTTCATCCAGCAGCAGGCCGGTCACGAGTGCGACAGCTCCACGGCCATCTACACCCACGTCAGCGACGACTTCATGAACACTGCCCTGAGCAAGGCACTGGCCCCGGCGTTCGCCGGCGTCTGACGAGGAAGGACCCGATGATGGCCGCCAAGCTCGACTACCACTGGCACCTGCGCAAGGTCATGGCGGACTGCGGGATGTTCTCCACCACCGACCTCATCCCACCGCTGAAGGAACGCGGCATCACACTGTCGTCGAGCCAGGTCTACCGGCTCGTCGTCGAGCGGCCCGAACGCCTCAGCCTGAAGATCCTCATGGCCCTGCTCGACATCCTCGACTGCACCATGGACGACCTCATCGAGCCCATCGCCGTGGCCGGCTCCGCAACGAAGCCGAAGAAGGCCGCAGCAGGCGGGACTTCGATCTCCGAAGGAGTCGGCGACCTGCGTCCCCGGAGGGCCCGGATCACAGGTGTCGACCGGTGACCGGTCTCGCCGACGAGGTCCTCGCGGATCCAGTCGGCCTGGTCGTGCGCCTGGTCGGCAACGCCGAAAAGCATCTGCCCGCCGAGCACATCCGAGACATCGTTCTCACGGTCGTACACACACGAGCAGGCCGCCGCAGTCTCGCCCAGGCCCTGCACGACGACCCGTCGTTACTGAGGACCGGACAACCACCGGCACCCTACTGCGTCGCCAAACTCCTCATGGCCCTGAACGACGCCGGAGCCCAGAACGTCGCGCTGCCCCGCTGCGGCGAATGCGGACGCGCATGCCGCTACGTCGGCAGCAGCACCGGCGGACGGTGGGGATGCTCGCCCTGCTTCGACAAGCCGGCCGTCTGCGCGGGCTGCCACCAAGAACGACGCGTCACCAGCCGGGACCGCCACGGCGAGCCCCGCTGTCAGAACTGCCCTGACACCGACGGCGATCCGCTGCGGGAACTCACCGAGCTGATCACGAACCTCGATCCCGGCCTCAACACCGACGCGATCCTGGCCGCGCTCGGCCGCGCCACCGTCCGGCCCGCCGGGCAGCGGCGCCTGGCCTGGGCCGTCGTCGCCCGCCCCGAGCTGCTGACCGGGGCCGGTTACGAAGCCCCCACCCCTGCTGCCCTGCGGTTCATCAATGAACTCGTCGAGGCCGGGGCGACCAAGGTGGTCCGGCCGGCCTGCCCGCGCTGCCACGGAGTGAAGGCGCTGTCCAAACTGCTGGAGGGCAAGAGGATCTGCCGGGCCTGCTTTGCCCGCCACGCGGCCGTTGCCTGCTCCGGCTGCGGAGCCGTGCGCGAGCCTGCCACCCGCGACTCCGAGGGGCGGCCGTTGTGTCCGAACTGCATGATCAGACAGCCCGCGAACCTGGAGGAGTGCGTCGGCTGCCGCCGACGCATGCCCGTCGCAACGAGGCTGCCCGACGGCCCGCGTTGCAACAACTGCCGCCCAAGGATCACCGCTGAGTGCGGCATCTGCCGACGAATGGCGCCCTGCGAGATGTCCCGGGCCACCGGCCAGCCGTGGTGCGAACGCTGCCAGCACCGATGGGTGACCTGCAGCGGCTGCGACTCCGTCGCCCAGGCCCGCGGCGGCACCTGGGAGGCACCGTTGTGCGCGAAGTGCACCAACCCCGACCCCGACTTCTGGGGCCGCTGCCCGGTCTGCACCACCACCTGGCAGCTCAGCCCCCGCCCCTGCCAGCGGTGCGTCCTCGACCAGCAAGTACGCGACCTCCTGGGTGACGCCACCGGGGCCCTTCGTCCTGAACTCGCCCCGTTCCACGAAGCATTGACCAGTGCCGAGCGCCCCGACGTCGCCATCGCCTGGATCTCCCGCTCAAAGGCCCGCGATCTCCTGGAGCACATAGGACGCGACGAGCGGCCCGTCACCCACGAGGTACTCGACGAACTGCCCCCGGGCAAAGTGCTGGCCCACCTGCGCAGTGTCCTGGTCGCGACCGGCACCCTCCCGCCCCGCGACGAACGGCTCATCGCCCTGGAGAAATGGATCACCGAGACCGTCCAGACCCGCACCGATCTCGCCGAGCGCCGGATCCTGCACGGCTACGCGGTCTGGCACCACATGCGCCGACTCCGACGACGCCTCGGCGAAGACCACACGACTCGACTCCAGGATCTGAACGTTCGCTGCCACGTCACCGCAGCCGACAGCTTCCTGACCTGGCTCAACCGAGAAGGGCTCACGCTGGGGACGTGCACCCAGCCGGACCTGGAACGTTGGATGGCCGATGCCACGGTCAGCTACCGCGACGAGACCGGCCACTTCGTGCGCTGGTCGGTACAGCACGGGCACGCCCGCGGACTCACCTATGGCACCGTCCGCTGGGCCGGCCCCCAGGGCACCATCGACAGCGAGAAACGGTGGGCCGACGCCCGGCGCCTCCTCAACGACGACACGCTGCCGACCCCGGATCGCGTCGCTGGCCTGCTGCTGATCCTCTACGCGCAGAAGATCGCGACCATCAGCCAACTCACCGTCGACGACGTCCACATCGACGGCGACACCGTCACGATCACATTCGGCAGCTCGCCAGTCGTCCTCCCCACACCGCTGGCCAGCCTGGTCCGTGAGCTCGTCGCGAACCGCCGAGGCAAGGCCAAGATCGGCAGTCCGGACGATTGCCCCTGGCTGTTCCCGGGCGGCCATCCAGGGCTCCCTCTCACCGACAGCCAGATCGGCAAGCGCCTCCACGGCATCGGAATTCGACCCAAACAGGATCGGTCCACTGCGCTGTTCACCCTCGCGACCGAGCTTCCCGCCGCGATCCTCGCCCGGATGCTCGGCATCCACATCAAGGTCGCCGTCCAGTGGCAAAAAGCATCGGCCGGCGACTGGGCCGCCTACGCCGCCGACGTCAGCGGCCGCAATGCACCGCACCAACCGATCCACGAACCAGGAGCGACACCATGAGATGGGACAACCACCGCGTCGTCATCACGGCCGCTGGCCGCGACTTCGGGCGAACCCTGGCCATCCGCCTCGCAGACCTTGGCGCCGAGATCTTCCTCTCTGCGCGCGAACTCACCGCCGCTCAACGAGTCCGCGACGAGATTCGCAACCGCGGCCATCAGCGGGTGCACGCCTTCGCCTGCGACCTGACAAACCCCGCCTCGATCCGTGACTTCGCCTCCAGCGTCGCGGAACACACGGACCGCGTCGACGTACTCATCAACAACGGCTCTCGCTACCTCGCAGGGCCGGACCTGCTGTCCGCAACCGACGCCGACGTTGTCGACACCATCGCCTCTGGCGCCACCGGCACGGTCCTGACCACGAAGAGCTTCCTCCCTCTCCTGCTCAACTCGGAGATACCAGATGTTGTGACGATGGTCTCTGCCTGCGGAACACCGGGCCACCACCGGTCGGACGCGCACGACGCCTTCTACGCGGCCAAGAGCGCCCAGGCAGGGTTCGCCGAGATCCTCTCCAAGCGCCTGCGTCCGCAAGGGGTCCGGGTGATCTCGCTCTACCCGCCCGACTTCGACAACGCCGACCCGCTCTCCGAGGAGTGGGAGACCACCCCGCGCGAGGCCAAGGACGCCCTCACCGCGCACTCGCTCGTGGAATGCATCCTCTTCGCTGTCGCCCAGCCCCGCGACTGCTTCATCAAAGCGTTCCACTTCGAACAGGTCTGATCAATGCCCTCGCACGTCGACACACGACGGCTGATGCCAGGTCCGGCAAGCCACCGCCGCTCAGAACCACAGGCATTCAGGCAGTTCCAATACCCGACTCCACCATTAGCTCGGCCGGGCGGACACCAAGCAGTGTTCCTCGCCGAGGTACAAGCCGAAGAGGAAGCCGAGCACACCCGACTGACCACCGCGGCTTACGAAAGTTACCGGCAGGGGGAGCTGCCGTCCGGCCGGGGAGCACGCGATCTCATCGCGGCCTTTCGTACGGTGGATGAGGAACTGGCCGCGCATGAAACTCAACCCCCCGTCCTCGCAGATGACCGGCGGCTGGAACGGCTGCTCAAGACCAGGGCGAAGACCCTGCACGTGGGGGCTGCAAACTACTGCTGGTTCACCGACCCGAAAAAGGCTCTGTGTCTGACACTGGCCGGGACTCCGGAAGCGACGGAACCGCTGATCGGCATGTGCGACTCTGCACGCTGCCCGCAGGCTACCCACCATCCGCAGCACCGGCAGACATGGGCGGACCAGGCAAAGAACACTCAGGAAGTGTTCCTCGGCAACCCGAGGCTGGCCCCGCTGGAGCGGCGGCGGGCTCAGGACGCCTACGACCGAGCGATGCGGATCGTAGACGCCATCGATGCCGCATCGACGGGATTGAACACCGAGGAGACTGACAGTGGCCAGTGAACGTCATGCCCAGGCGGAGGCCCGAATCCGGGCCGCGATGGAGCAGCTCCTGGGCGGGGACATCCCCGAAGGGCTGAGGTGCGACATCAAGTCTCTGAGCATCCTGTCACGGGTCCCCAGAGCGACGCTGTATCGCACCTATCCGCACCTCAAGCAGGAATTCGAGCAACGACTGGGCCGGGTGCGGGAAACCGGAGGCGAGCCGGACCCCCGGATTGTCCAAATCGACCGACTCAAGGAGGACGTCGCTCGGCTACGGGGGCGGATCGCACGCATGAGCCAAGAACGCTCCGAGGCAGAGGATTTCCGAACCACGGCCCTGTCCCGGCTGGCCGCCCAGCACGAGGAGATCGTGTCGCTGAGACGCGAGCTCAGCGAGACCACCGCAGGGGGCCTGCGCGTGGTGCCTCCACGATGAACCTCGGCGCCCCTGTCTGACGACGGAACGCCAAAGCAAGGGGCCCTGGTGGTGATGGAGTACAACCTCTCGATGGTTGCGCGGCCGACCACTCTCCCTGCGTCAACGGGCCTTACTCTCCTAGGGATTCAGCCAGCGAGGCGACGTGGCATGACCCCGAGGACCAGGTTCTCCATGGCCTCCGGCATCCGGCCGAAACTGCCCACCCACATGTCAACGAGGTAGATCTCGCTGAACTCGTCGATGCCGAGGAAATGCCGCCCCTCATCCAGCTCACCCAGCGGAAGGATGCGGCGCCCAATCTCGTCGCCCCACTCACTGAACCGGTCCTCCTCACCGACCAGCAGCTCAGGATCGAACTCGAAGGGTGTTCGAGCGACGCTGATCCCGGGGCCGTGGACGCTCACATACTGCGAACCGAATCCGCCAGGGCCCTGTGTCAACCTTCCGGCCGGGTGCCCAGCCAGCGGTGTTCAGCACTTCGCACACCTCCGGCGTCCAACTCCCCACCACGAACCTCCCTCTTGATCGAGAGACGATCATTTGAACCTCGTGACACACCGACGAGTCCCCCGGGTCCACACACTGCGTAGTCGCTTGACAGAACGAGAGCCAGGGCCCGAGCTCACTTACAAATGCTGCTACTGGCAGCGAACGCAACCACACTCGCCATTTAGTCGTGGAGACGCATCAGCGGCGGCGTGATCGCGAGCGCCATGAAGGCGCCGGATCCGGCTCGCTGTCCAGCTGACACCCAGCGCCGCGAACCCACGTCTCCCCGTTCGCCCCAGTGCACGTGAGAGTGAGAGACACGGCGACCGGTGTCACCATGTTGTACTCCGCGTCGCACTGCACTGGAATCCGCGAGCCTGGGGAGGACGCGCCGAGATCCCGCCCGTCGAGACCAGAGAGATTGTCGTAGTCGTCGGGGTAGGAGATGACGACGGACGCCAGGACCGGACCTGTTACCTGACACAGGGTCATCTTGGCGTACCGCTGCTCGTCGTAGAAGACGGAACCAGGTTCGAGCTCGAATGTGGGGCCGCCGGCCTCGTGTTGCACAGCGATCTCAGCGGCAAACTGCTCCCTGGCGAGGCGCAGCTGTTCCTCGGCGGCCACAGTCTGTCGCTGGGCGTAGAGGGCAGATTCCTTGGCGGTCTCCGCCTGAACCTTCGCGCTGCGAGCCTGAGACCAGGAGAACACACCAGCAACAACACTGATGCTCGTTGCAGCGGCCGCGATCCAATCTCCTGCGTCCACCCTGCCACCTCTGCTCGCTCTGTGGTGTACACCGTACCCGGCTTGATGTACGGCGAAGCTACGGTCGCCCACTCGCCTGTGTGGCCTATAGCCCGAAAGTCGCGGACGTGTCTCATGCCCGCATAAGGCCGCTGAACCCGTACGCCGCCAAGCCCGAGCGGCGCCCCGACGGCCATACGACGATCAGGGCGTCCGTGCGGCCGGGGCGCCCGCTGCGGGTCTGGCTGAACCCGGGGCACGGGGCTGCGCTGCTGCGGCTTCCCTACGAGCTGATCTGGGCCACGACCTGGATGGCCCTGGCCAATCGCTGGATCGGGCCGGTGCTGGGGCTCCCCGACCTTCCGTACGTCGATTTCGGCCCGGCCCTGTCAGCCGAGCGCGCCGACGGCGTCCACTGGAAGACGGAGACACTCGTCGCCCATGCCGGGGGCCGCCCCTTCGCCTGGGTCGACGACGAACTCACCGCCGCCGACTCCGACTTCGTCACCACCCATCACCCGGCCCCGGCTCTGCTGCATCACGTCAGTCCGCGCGTGGGTCTGAGGGACGGGGACTTCGAGACGTTGCGGGGGTTCGCCTCGGGTCTCGGTGTGTAGGGGTCCCCGGCTCACCGGTCGCCAGCGGGTGCGGGACGCGGTGCGGACGAGGCAGAGCGCGGCCTGGGGCACCTGCACGAGCGCCCCTCCGGGGTGGGGAGGGGCGCTGTGAGGGGTGAGCCCGTGGGGGTCAGTTGTGGCTGTGGAGGATGTCGTTCAGGCCGCCCCAGACCGCGTTGTTCGGGCGGGCCTCCACCGTGCCGGTGACCGAGTTGCGGCGGAAGAGGATGTGGGAGGCGCCGGAGAGTTCGCGGGCCTTGACGATCTGGCCGTCGGGCATCGTGACGCGGGTGCCCGCGGTGACGTAGAGGCCGGCCTCGACCACGCACTCGTCGCCGAGCGCGATGCCCACGCCCGCCTCGGCGCCGATGAGGCAGCGCTCGCCGATGGAGATGATGACGTTGCCGCCGCCGGAGAGCGTGCCCATCGTGGAGGCGCCGCCGCCGATGTCCGAGCCGTCGCCGATGATCACGCCGGCCGAGATGCGGCCCTCGACCATCGAGGTGCCGAGGGTGCCGGCGTTGAAGTTGACGAAGCCCTCGTGCATGACCGTGGTGCCCTCGGCGAGGTGCGCGCCGAGGCGGACGCGGTCGGCGTCGGCGATACGCACGCCCTTGGGGGCGACGTAGTCGGTCATGCGCGGGAACTTGTCGATCGAGGTCACCTGAAGGTGGAGACCCGCGGCGCGGGCGTTCAGGCGGACCTTCTCCACGTCGTCGACGGCGACCGGGCCGAGGGAGGTCCAGGCGACGTTGGCGAGGTGGGCGAAGATGCCGTCCAGGTTCTGGCCGTGCGGGCGGACCAGGCGGTGGGAGAGGAGGTGGAGACGGAGGTAGACGTCGTGCGCGTCGAGCGGCTTGGCGTCGAGGGAGGCGATGACCGTGCGGACCGCTACGACTTCCACACCTCGGCGGGGGTCCGGGCCGACGGCCGCGCGCGCACCGTCGCCGAGAAGCTCCGCGGCCCGGTCGGCCGAGAGGCGCTCGGTGCCGGAGGGGCCGGGGTCGGTCACGAGCGCGGGGGCCGGGAACCAGGTGTCGAGGATCGTGCCGTCGGCGGCGAGGGTGGCGAGGCCGGTGGCCACCGCGCCGGTGGTGCTTGGAGCAGTCGTATCGGTCATGGGAAAAACCTAACCGGACGAAGAGTGCGGAGGCTAACCAGCGGGGCGTTGTCTCAGGTAGCGGGCCAAGGGGGGCGGGGGAAGTCCGGGGCGGTTGTCAGCCGACTGCCTGCTGTGTGCTTTCGGTCCGGGGTGCTTCCGTCGGGTTCCCTCTCTCGCTGCCGCGCGGCCTGTGGTGGGTGGTGGCCAGTACCGCCGCTCCCGCCAGCGCCGCGAGTGTCGCGCACAGGGGCCAGAGGGCGGTCGGGTGTGCCGCGTAGAGGGTGCCTCCCAGAGGGGCCGCGAGGACCACGCCGGTGATCGACGCGCCGGCGTAGAGGGACTGGAAGCGGCCCTGGACATGGGGTGGTGCCTCGTCCGCCATGTAGGCCGTGGCCGTTGTCTTGTAGAGGAGTTCGCCGAGGGTGAGGAGGATCATCATGGCGGCCGCCGTGGTGATGCTCGCGCCCAGGAGGAGGGTCGCGTAGCCGGCGCCCACCAGGAGGAGGCCCGTTCCGACGATGCGCAGGGGGGCGTGGCGGCGCAGGGCCAGTGCCGCGGGGAGTTCCAGGCAGAGGAGGACCGCTCCGTTGACCGCCAGGAGTGCGCCGTACACGCCGGTGTCCATGTGGTGGTCGGCCAGGTAGAGGGGGAACGTGGAGTACTGCTGGCGGTAGACGATGTCGGTGATCACTATCGCCAGGAGGAGGGTGAGGACGGCTGGGCGGGTGCGCAGTTCCGGCCAGAGGCCGCCCGCCTCACGACGGGGTGGGCGGGGGTGGGGGGTGGTTCCGCCGGGGACCACCCGGGCCGTCCAGGCGGCCAGGGCCAGGCTGCCGATGCCTTCGGCCGCGTAGAGGTAGTCGTAGGAGAGGCGGGTGGCCACGAAGGCGCCCAGGACGGGGCCGATGGTGAAGCCGCCGTTCGCCGAGGCCCGGATCAGGGCGAAGGCCTGGCGGCGGGCGCCGTCGGGGACGATCACCGCCACGAGGGCGGAGTTGGCCGCGCGTTGTACGCCGGAGGTGTACTGGGCGAGGGGGAGCGCGAGGTAGAGGGCGGGGGTGGGGAGGGCGGGGACGGCTGCCAGCAGGGCGCCGGAGGCGGTCGCGGCGGCGAGGAGGACTCGGCGGTGGCCCAGGTGGTCGCCGTACCAGCCGCCGGTGAAGTTGCCCGCCAGCAGGCCGGTGCCGCCGAGGCCCACCAGGAGGCCCGCCTCGCCGGGGCTCATGGCGCGGGGGCCGGTCAGGTAGAGGAAGACGAAGACGAAACCGACGCTGACGGTCATGTTGGCGAACGTGCCGGCCGCCAGCAGCCACACCGGTCGCGGTAATTGCCGTAGTCCTCGCACCCGTCCCCCTCTGAGTGAGTTCCTTTTGGGAACTCACTGTGTCAGCATGACAGCCTCGGGTCAATGGAGAAGGGAGGCCTGTCATGGCCCGCAGGACGAGCCTCGAGGACTCCACCTGCGCGATCGCGCAGGCCCTGGACGTCGTGGGTGACTGGTGGACGCTGCTGATCGTGCGGGACGCGGCGCGCGGGGTGCATCGGTTCGACGCGCTGCAACGTGAACTCGGTCTGTCCCGGAAGGTGCTGACCGAGCGGCTGCGGCTGCTGGTGGAGGCCGAGGTGCTGGTGCGGGTGCCGTACCAGGAGCGGCCCGTGCGCTACGAGTACCGGCTCACCCCGAGGGGGCGTGCGCTGCTGCCGGTACTGGTGGCCCTTCAGGACTGGGGGGACGCGTGGGTGCTGGGGGACGGGGCGACCACGGCCACGGGTGAGGAGGCGTCCGCCGAGGGGCGGCGGGTGCATGCCCTCCTGGGGACCCGGTTGCCCGGGCTTCGGCTGGTCGACGACCGGGGGGAGCCGCGGGATCCGGTGGACGGGGGGATGCCGTACACCGTTCTGTACTGCTTTCCGGGGGCCTACGCCCGGGGGGCGTCCTATCCGCCCGGGTGGGCCGACATTCCGGGAACCGCGGGATGCACGTTGGAGTCGTGCACGTACCGGGACCGGAGGGGGGAGTTCCGGGAGGCGGGAGGTGCCGTGCGGGGGGTGTCGACCCAACGGGCCGACGAGCAGCGGGAGTTCTCCGAGAAGGAGGGGCTCGGGTTTCCGCTGCTGTCCGATGCGGAGTTGTCGTTCATCGGGGCCCTGCGGCTGCCCACGTTCCGGGCGGCCGGCGCCACTCGGCTGAAGCGGCTGACCTTGGTCGTGGACCGGGAGCGGGTGGTGCGGGACGTGCAGTATCCGGTGACCGACGTGGCGGGGAGCGTGGAGGCCGCGCTCAGTGTGGTGCGGCGGCTGGGGGCGGGGACGGCGACGGGGGAATGAGGCGCGCGAGGGCCTCTCGGGCGTACTCCTCGTCGTAGGGGGTGTCGGTGAGGAGGACCTGGAGGCAGATGCCGTCCATGAGGGCCACCAGGGCGCGGGCCGTCAGCGGGTCGGTGCGGGGGGCCAGGAGGGCGGCCATCGCGTCGGCCCACTCGGCCGCCACCGGGCGCAGGGCGGGGCGGCGCAGGGCGGCCAGGTAGAGCTCGTACTCCAGCTCCACGCCGGTGCGGTCGCCGGCCAGCCAGGCGCCGAGCCAGGCCGCGAGTTCGGTGGGCAGGTCGGCCTGCGGGTCCGACAGGGCGCCGCGGGCCGCGACCGCCTTGGCGAAGCCCTCGTTGGCCTGGCGCAGGGCGGCCGTCATCAGGTCGTCGAGGGTGGTGAAGTGGTACGTGGTGGAGCCCAGGGGGACGTCCGCCTCGGCCGCCACCGAGCGGTGGGTGAGGCCGGCCAGGCCCTTGCGGCCGACCACGCGGATCGCCGCGTCGATGATCCGCTGGCGGCGCTCGGGGTCGTAGCGGCGGGCCATCAGTGCGCACCGCCGAGGTTCAGGACCACCACTCCGCCGATGATCAGCACGATTCCGGCGATCTTGGTGAGGGTGAGGGACTCACCGAAGAGGGCGAGACCGAGGACGGCGATGGTCGCGGTGCCCGCGCCGGACCAGATCGCGTACGCCGTGCCGATCCCCACCGACTTCAGGGTCTGGGAGAGGAGGAGGAAGGAGACGGCGTAGCCCACCGTCGTCAGGAGAGTGGGCCAGAGCCTGCTGAAGCCCTCGCTGTACTTCATGGCGGTCGTCGCGGCGACCTCGGCGGCGATGGCTCCGGAGAGCGTCAGGTATCCCATGTGTACGAGCGTACACAACGAATCGGGGTGATATGTACGGACGTACGCATGCAGCGCGCGAACAGCTACGAAAGCGTTATCGAAAGCGCTCACCCAAACGGCTGAACGTGAGCCACGGCGTCCACTACTGTTTCACCGTTCATACACCGGGCCATCGCAGCCGCGGCCGCCGTCAGCAGCGCCGCTGGAGGAACTAGCGCATGCCAGAAAACAAGTCCCGGCCGCCCCAGGAGCAACCGTGGGAGAACGGCTGGGCCCCGGACACCTCCCGGGCTCCCGGAACCCGACGGCTCTGGCTGGCCGGCGGACTCGCCGTGGCCACCGTCGTCGCCTGCGTGACCGCGATCGCGGTCAACGACCGGAATTCCGACGGGAGTTCGGAAGCACGTGAGGGGCGGGCGCTGTCCGGCGACCCGAACTCGGACGGGCTGATCTCGTTCGCCACGCCGTCGGTCTCCGCCAGCGGCGTCATCTCCTCGACGGCAGGCGGCCACCAGGGCGCCGAGGGCTCCGACAGCCCCTCCGCGTCCGTCTCCTCCTCGCCCTCGGCGGCCGGGGAGGCCTCGCCGACCGCCGGGGCGGAAGACAACGCCAGCCCCTCGCCGCACACCTCGGGCAAGGCCTCGGCGTCGCCGACCAAGAAGCCCTCCGAGCCCACGCCGACCAGCTACGAGCGGTCGGTGCGGTCGGTCAACTACCCGGACCGCTACTGGCATCTGAGCAGTGGTCTGGTGAAGCTCGACCCGCTGCGCGGCTCGGAGTCCCGCGAGGACTCCACGTTCACCGTGGTCAAGGGGCTGACGGACAGCTCCTGTTACTCCTTCAAGACGGACGACGGCCGGTATCTGCGGCACCGCAACTTCGTGCTGCGCGCCGACGGCTACGACGGCTCCTCCCTGTTCAAGCAGGACGCCACCTTCTGCGCCCGCCCCTCCTCCTACTCCGGCGCCGTCATGCTGGAGTCGGTGAACTACCCGGGCCGCTACCTGCGCCACAAGGACTTCCAGATCCGCCTCGACACGTACCAGAACAGCGACCTGTACCGCGCCGACTCGGCGTTCCGGTTCGTGGCCGGACTGGGCTGAGGCAGCCGGAGAAACGCGAGTGGCGGCACCCCGGGAGGGATGCCGCCACTTCGCCGTTTCCGGCAGGTGATCTCGGACGTCGGTGATCTCAGACGTTGAAGCCGAGCGCGCGCAGCTGCTCGCGGCCGTCGTCCGTGATCTTGTCGGGGCCCCACGGGGGCATCCAGACCCAGTTGATGCGGAGTTCGTTGACGAGGCCGTCCGTGGCGGACTTGGCCTGGTCCTCGATGACGTCCGTCAGCGGGCAGGCCGCGGAGGTCAGGGTCATGTCGATCGTCGCGATGTTCGCGTCGTCGATGTGGATGCCGTAGATGAGGCCCAGGTTGACGACGTCGATGCCCAGCTCGGGGTCGACGACGTCGTACAGGGCCTCGCGGACCTCCTCCTCGGAGGCCGGCTTCATCTCCACGGTGTCGCTCATGCCGTCTTCCTTTCGGCGTCTCCGCCCAGAGCCTGGGCCGTCGCGTCCTTCCACGCCATCCAGCTCAGGAGGGCGCACTTGACCCGGGCCGGGTACTTGGAGACACCGGCGAACGCGACCGCGTCCTCCAGCACCTCCTCCATCGCGTCGTCGGGCTCGATCCGGCCCTTGGACTGCATCAGCTCCAGGAAGGTCTCCTGGATCTTCTGCGCCTCGGACACGTCCTTGCCGACCAGGAGGTCGTTGAGGACGGACGCGCTGGCCTGGCTGATGGAGCAGCCCTGGCCCTCGTAGGAGACGTCCTCGATCTTCGTGCCGTCGTACTTCACCCGCAGGGTGATCTCGTCACCGCACGTGGGGTTGACGTGGTGCACCTCGGCGTCGCCGTCCCGCAGACCACGCCCGTGCGGGTGCTTGTAGTGGTCCAGGATGACTTCCTGGTACATCGAGTCCAGCTTCACGGTTTCAGCACGCCCCTCAGCCGAAGAAGTTCCGTACGTGCTCCAGGCCGTCGACCAGTGCGTCGATCTCGGCCGGCGTGGAGTACAGATAGAACGACGCTCGCGTGGTCGCGGGAATCCCGTACCGGAGACAGACCGGGCGGGCGCAGTGGTGGCCGACGCGGACCGCTATGCCCTGCTCGTCCAGCACCTGGCCCACGTCGTGCGGGTGGATGTCGCCGAGCGTGAAGGAGATCGCCGCGCCCCGGTCCTCGGCCGTGGTGGGGCCGATGATCCTCAGGTCCGGGACCTCCGCCAGGCGGCGGACGGCGTACTCCGTCAGCGCGTGCTCATGGGCGAGGATCTTGTCCATGCCGATGGCGTTGAGGTAGTCGATCGCCGCGCCGAGACCGACCGCCTGGGCGATCGGCGGGGTGCCCGCCTCGAACTTGTGCGGGGCGGGAGCGTACGTCGACGAGTGCATCGACACCGTCTCGATCATCTCGCCGCCGCCGAGGAACGGGGGCAGGTCCTCCAGGAGTTCCTGGCGGCCCCAGAGCACACCGATGCCGGTCGGGCCGCACATCTTGTGGCCGGTGAAGGCCACGAAGTCGGCCTGGAGGGCCTGGACGTCCAGGGGCATGTGCGGCGCGGCCTGGGAGGCGTCGATGCAGACCAGCGCGCCGACCTCCTGGGCGCGGCGCACTATCGCCTCGACCGGGTTGACCGTACCGAGGATGTTCGAGACCAGGACGAAGGAGACGATCTTCGTCTTCTCCGTGATGATCTCCTCGATGTTGGAGAGGTCGAGGCGGCCGTCGTCCGTGAGGCCGAACCACTTCAGCTTCGCGCCCGTGCGCTGCGCGAGCAGCTGCCACGGCACGATGTTGGAGTGGTGCTCCATCTCGGTGATGACGATCTCGGTCTCGCGGTCCACCCGGTAGGGCTCGTCGGCCCAGCCGAGCATGTTCGCCACGAGGTTCAGCGATTCCGAGGCGTTCTTGGTGAAGATCACCTCGTCGCGGCTGGGCGCGTTGATGAACGCGGCGACCTTGTCGCGCGCGCCCTCGTACAGCGCCGTGGCCTCCTCGGCGAGCACATGCACACCGCGGTGGACGTTGGCGTTGTAGCGCTCGTAGTACTCGCTCAGGGCGTCCAGCACCTGGCGCGGCTTCTGCGAGGTCGCCGCGTTGTCCAGGTACACGAGCTTCTTGTCGTCGTGGACCAGCCGGTCCAGGACGGGGAAGTCCTTACGGATCGCCTCGGTGTCGAGGAGGCCCGGCAGCTGTGTCACTCGGATGCGCCACCCTTCGTGTATGCCTCGTAGCCCTCGGCCTCCAGCTTGTCGGCGAGCTCGGGGCCACCCGACTCGACGATCTTGCCGGCGGCGAACACGTGGACGTGGTCGGGCTTGATGTAGCGCAGGATGCGCGTGTAGTGGGTGATCAGCAGGGTGCCGACCTCGCCCGACTCGCGGACGCGGTTCACACCCTCCGACACGATCCGGAGGGCGTCGACGTCCAGACCGGAGTCCGTCTCGTCGAGGATCGCGACCTTCGGCTTGAGCAGTTCGAGCTGGAGGATCTCGTGGCGCTTCTTCTCACCGCCGGAGAAGCCCTCGTTGACGTTGCGCTCGGCGAAGGAGGGGTCCATGTTGAGGCGCTCCATGGCCTCCTTGACCTCCTTCACCCAGGTGCGCAGCTTGGGGGCCTCGCCGCGGATGGCGGTGGCGGAGGTGCGCAGGAAGTTGGAGACCGAGACGCCGGGAACCTCGACCGGGTACTGCATCGCCAGGAACAGGCCCGCGCGGGCGCGCTCGTCGACGGACATCTCCAGGACGTCCTCGCCGTCGAGCAGCACGGTGCCGCCGGTGATCGTGTACTTCGGGTGGCCCGCGAGGGAGTAGGCCAGGGTCGACTTGCCGGAGCCGTTGGGGCCCATGATGGCGTGCGTCTCGCCCTGCTTCACGGTGAGGTCGACGCCCTTGAGGATCTCCTTCGTGGCGTTGTCGGCCTCGACGGTGACGTGCAGGTCTCGGATTTCAAGCGTTGCCATGGTGGCCTCAGGACTCCTGGGTGAGGGAGACGAGCACGTCGTCCCCTTCGATCTTGACGGGGTATACGGGGACGGGGCGCGTCGCGGGAAGGCCGGACGGCTTGCCGGTGCGGAGGTCGAACGCGGAGCCGTGCAGCCAGCACTCGATCTGGCAGTCCTCCACCTCGCCCTCGGAGAGCGAGACGTTCGCGTGGGAGCAGATGTCGTGAATGGCGAACACCTCTCCCTCGGTACGGACGACCGAGACCGGCGTGCCGTCGAGTTCCACCCGCTTCGGGGTGTCGTCCTCCAGCTCGCCGAGTCCGCAGGCGCGTACGAAGGCCATCAGACCGTGGCCTCCAGCTCGGCCTCGATCTTCGCGAGCAGGCGCTCCTCGATGTCCGGGACGCCGATCTGCTGGACCAGTTCGGCGAAGAAGCCGCGGACCACCAGGCGGCGGGCCTCGTCGGCCGGGATGCCGCGGGCCATCAGGTAGAAGAGCTGCTCGTCGTCGAAGCGGCCGGTGGCGGAGGCGTGGCCGGCGCCGACGATCTCACCGGTCTCGATCTCCAGGTTCGGCACCGAGTCGACGCGCGCGCCGTCCGTGAGGACCAGGTTGCGGTTCATCTCGTAGGTGTCGGTGCCCTCGGCCTTGGCCTCGATCAGCACGTCACCGATCCACACCGCGTGCGCGGCGTCGCCCTGGAGGGCGCCCTTGTAGACGACGTGGGACTTGCAGTGCGGGAGGTTGTGGTCGACCAGCAGGCGGTGCTCCTGGTGCTGGCCGGCGTCGGTGAAGTACAGGCCGAACAGCTCGGCCTCGGCGCCGGTGCCGGCGTAGGCGACGCGCGGGTGCAGGCGTACGACGTCGCCGCCGAAGGTGACGACGACCGACTTGAAGGAGGCGTCGCGGCCGACGAGGGCGTTGTGCTGGGCCACGTGCACGGCCTTGTCGTCCCAGTCCTGGACGGAGACGACGGTGAGCTTGGCGCCGTCGCCCAGGACGTAGTCGACGTTGGCGGCGAGGACCGCGTCACCGGTGTGGTCGATGACGACGACGGCCTCGGCGAAGGCCCCGAGCCGGATCACCTGGTGGCCGAAGGAGACCCCGCCCTCGCCGTGCACCGCGATGCGGATGGGCTCGGTGAGGACCGTCTCCTTGGGGACGGTGATCACGCCGGCCTTCTCGAACGCCGAGTAGGCCTGGGCGGCGATCCGGTCCACCGGGGTGCCCGCCTTGCCGAGGCGCGGGTCGTCGCGGTCGACGGTCTCGACGGTGACGCCCTCGGGGGCCTCGACGGCGACCTTGACGCCCTCGCCGGACGCGACGGCGGTGCCGTCGTGCAGACCGCGCAGGCGCTCCAGCGGGGTGAACCGCCACTCCTCCTCGCGGCCGTGCGGGACCGGGAAGTCCGCGACGTCGAAGGACGGGGGCGCGCTCATGCGCGTGGCGACGGTCGACTCGGCGGCGACCGCGATCGCGCCGGCGGTGGTGGACCCCACCGGGATGTTCTGAGCCTCAGCCATGGCTGTCGTAATGCTCGCTTTCCGTTACGTAAGGGGCTTGATGGGGGGCGGAGCGGTGGTTAGCCGACCGCGCCTTCCATCTGCAGCTCGATCAGCCGGTTGAGCTCCAGCGCGTACTCCATCGGCAGCTCCTTCGCGATGGGCTCGACGAAGCCGCGCACGATCATCGCCATCGCCTCGAACTCGGAGAGACCGCGGCTCATCAGGTAGAAGAGCTGGTCCTCGGAGACCTTGGAGACGGTCGCCTCGTGGCCCATGGACACGTCGTCCTCGCGGACGTCCACGTACGGGTAGGTGTCCGAGCGGGAGATGGTGTCGACGAGCAGCGCGTCGCACAGCACGTTGGACTTGGAGCCGTGGGCGCCCTCGCCGATCTCGACGAGACCGCGGTAGGAGGTACGGCCGCCGCCCCGCGCCACCGACTTGGAGACGATGTTGGAGGAGGTGTTCGGCGCCATGTGGACCATCTTGGAGCCGGCGTCCTGGTGCTGGCCCTCGCCCGCGAAGGCGATGGAGAGGGTCTCGCCCTTGGCGTGCTCGCCCATGAGGTAGACGGCGGGGTACTTCATCGTCACCTTGGAGCCGATGTTGCCGTCGATCCACTCCATGGTGGCGCCCTCGTAGGCGACGGCGCGCTTGGTGACCAGGTTGTAGACGTTGTTCGACCAGTTCTGGATGGTCGTGTAGCGGCAGCGGGCGTTCTTCTTGACGATGATCTCGACGACCGCGCTGTGCAGGGAGTCCGACTTGTAGATCGGGGCCGTACAGCCCTCGACGTAGTGCACGTAGGCACCCTCGTCGACGATGATCAGGGTCCGCTCGAACTGGCCCATGTTCTCCGTGTTGATCCGGAAGTAGGCCTGGAGCGGGATCTCGACGTGCACGCCCTTCGGCACGTAGATGAAGGAGCCGCCGGACCACACGGCCGTGTTCAGCGCGGCGAACTTGTTGTCACCGGCGGGGATGACGGTGCCGAAGTACTCCTTGAAGAGCTCCGGGTGCTCCTTCAGGGCGGTGTCGGTGTCGAGGAAGATGACGCCCTGCTCCTCCAGGTCCTCGCGGATCTGGTGGTAGACGACCTCCGACTCGTACTGGGCGGCGACACCGGCGACGAGGCGCTGCTTCTCGGCCTCCGGGATGCCCAGCTTGTCGTAGGTGTTCTTGATGTCCTCGGGCAGGTCCTCCCAGGACTCCGCCTGCTTCTCCGTGGAGCGCACGAAGTACTTGATGTTGTCGAAGTCGATGCCGGAGAGGTCGGAGCCCCAGTTCGGCATGGGCTTCTTCTCGAAGAGCTTCAGGCCCTTGAGACGGAGCTTGGTCATCCACTCCGGCTCGGACTTCTTCGAGGAGATGTCGGTGACGACCTCCTCGTTGATGCCGCGCCGCGCAGAGGCACCGGCGGTGTCGGAGTCGGCCCAGCCGTATTCGTACTTGCCCAGGCCCTCGAGTTCGGGGTGGGCAGTCTCCGTGGGGAGAGTCATGCGGGGTTCCTCCCGGCCGTGCTTGCAGATGCGTTGTGGGAAATCTTGGGGATGAACGTCGTGCAGACCCCGTCGCCGTGGGCGATGGTGGCCAGTCGCTGGACGTGCGTTCCGAGCAGCTTGGAGAAGACCTCGGTCTCGGCCTCGCAGAGCTGTGGGAACTTCTCCGCCACGTGGGCGACCGGGCAGTGGTGCTGGCACAGCTGCTCGCCGACCGGTGCGCTGCGCGCCGTAGCAGCGTACCCGTCCGCGCTCAGGGCCTTGGCGAGGGCTTCGGTGCGCTCCTCGGGGGCGGCGGCCTCGATGGCCTCGCGGTAGGCGCCGGCCTGCTCGGCGATCCGCGCGCGGGCGAAGGCGACGACGGCCTCGTCCCCGCCGAACTGCTGCTGGATCCAGCGCAGGGCGTCGGCGGCGAGGGTGTCGTAGGACTGGTCGAAGGCGTCCCGGCCGCAGTCGGTGAGGGCGAAGACCTTCGCCGGCCGGCCTCGGGTGCGCGCTCCGTAGACCCGCTGCTCGCGGGGCTGTACGACGTCGTCGGCGGCCAGCGCGTCGAGGTGGCGGCGGACGGCGGCGGGGGTGAGCCCCAGCCGGTCGGCCAGCTCCGCGACGGTGGACGGCCCGTGGTCCAGGATGGATCGCGCGACCCGGTTGCGCGTGGAACGGTCCGAGCGCATCCCGGCCGCGAGCTCCTCATGGGGGGTCCCCGCAGGGGTCTCCCGAGCCTCGCCGACGTTTTTCACAACGCCATTGTTGCGTAATTCCTCGAGAGCAGGCAAGCCGCGCCCGCTCCGGCCGGCGGTGCCCTGCGTCACTTAGGTATACCTAATCTGACCTGCGGAAACGATCACTGATCGATCAAAGCCCCGATTAAACCAGTGGCTCCGACGGCCCGTGACAGGGACACTGCACCACCATGCCCACACCCCCTCCGACCGGCCCACTTGTCACCCGGGAGACCCTGGCGGCGCAGCTGCGGGACCTGGGTGTCGAACCGGGAGAAATCCTCCTCGTCCACTCCTCCCTCAGCTCCCTCGGCTGGGTCTGCGGAGGCCCCGTCGCGGTGGTCCAGGCACTTCGGGACGCCCTGGGGCCGGACGGCACGCTCGTCGTCCCGACGCAGACCGGCGACCTGTCCGATCCGGCGGAGTGGAGCCGCCCGCCGGTGCCGCGCGAGTGGTGGGACACGATCCGCGCCACCATGCCCGCCTACGACCCCCTCATCACCCCCAGCCGGGGGCTCGGGGTGATCCCGGAGACCGTGCGCACCTGGCCCGGGGCGCTGCGCAGCGCCCATCCGCAGACCTCGTTCGCGGCGCTCGGGGCACGGGCCGCGGAGATCGTCGAGGGGCACGCCCCCGACTGCCGGCTGGGCGAGCGCAGTCCGCTGGCCCGGCTGGAGCGGCTGGGGGCACGGGTGCTGCTGCTCGGGGCCGGGTACGCCACCTGCACCAGCTTCCACCTCGCCGAGTACCGGATCGCCGCCCCGCTGGTGGAGGTCGGCCGGCCCGGCCTGCACGGGTGGGAGACCGTGACCGAGGTGTCGATCGACTCCGACCGGTTCGACGAGCTGGGGCACGACTTCGAACGGGACCGGCCCGTCGTCCGGGGGAAGGCGGGCGCCGCCGACGTACGGCTGTTCCCGGTCGCGGACGCGGTCGCCTACGCCGAGCGCTGGCTGGCGCTGCACCGCCCGCGCGAGGAGGAGTTCTGACCTCCGGCCGCCCGGCGCGCGGTCGCTTTCGGCCGGGTTCCCGTACCCGGCGGTCGGAGCGCCCGGCGGCGAACCTAGACTCTGGAGCCATGCGAACTGAGCCTGTCGTCCGGGTCCAGGCCCTGGTGAAGCGGTACGGGACGAAGACCGCGGTGGACGGCCTGGAGCTGACGGCCCGGGCGGGCGTCACCGCCGTCCTCGGACCCAACGGCGCCGGCAAGACGACCACGATCGAGATCTGCGAGGGGTACCGCGGGGCGGACTCCGGCACCGTCCGCGTGCTCGGCCTCGACCCGGTCGGACAGGCCTCCGAGCTGCGGCCCCGGATCGGGGTGATGCTCCAGTCCGGGGGCGTGTACTCGGGGGCGCGGGCCGACGAGATGCTGCGGCACGTGGCCAGGCTGCACGCGCATCCGCTGGACGTGCACGCGCTGATCGAGCGGCTCGGGCTCGGCTCCTGCGGCCGGACGGCGTACCGCCGGCTCTCCGGCGGCCAGCAGCAGCGGCTCGCGCTGGCGATGGCGGTCGTCGGCCGCCCGGAACTGGTCTTCCTGGACGAGCCCACCGCCGGTCTCGACCCGCAGGCCCGCCGCGCCACCTGGGACCTGGTACGGGACCTGCGCGCGGACGGCGTCTCGGTCATCCTCACCACGCACCACATGGACGAGGCCGAGCAGCTCGCCGACGACGTGGCGATCATCGACGCGGGCCGGGTCGTCGTCCACGGCTCCCCCGAGGAACTGTGCCGCGGCGGGGCCGAGAACACCCTGCGCTTCAGCGGCCGCCCCGGCCTGGACGTCGCCTCCCTGCTCAAGGCGCTGCCCGCCGACTCCTCCGCGGCCGAGCTGACGCCGGGCTCGTACCGGGTGGTGGGCAAGATCGACCCGCAGCTGCTGGCCACGGTCACCTCGTGGTGCGCGCAGCACGGGGTGATGCCGGACCGGATCTCGGTCGAGCGCCACACCCTGGAGGACGTCTTCCTGGAACTGACCGGCAAGGAGCTGCGCTCGTGACCGCCACCGGCACCTACACCCCCCGGCCCGGCGCGGCCCCGCTCCCCCGCATGATCGCGGCGCAGGCGGCACTGGAGACGAAGATGCTCCTGCGCAACGGCGAGCAGCTGCTGCTCACCGTGGTGATCCCGACGCTGCTGCTGGTGCTGTTCGGCAGCGTGGACATCGTGGACACCGGCGCGGGCGAGGCGGTGGACTTCCTCACCCCCGGCATCCTCGCCCTGGCCGTCATGTCCACGGCCTTCACGGGCCAGGCCATCGCGACGGGCTTCGAGCGCCGCTACGGCGTCCTGAAGCGCCTCGCGTCCTCCCCGCTCCCCCGCTGGGCGCTGATGGCGGCGAAGACCGCGTCCGTGCTGGTCACCGAGGTCCTCCAGGTGATCCTGCTGACGGTGATCGCCTTCGCGCTGGGCTGGGACCCGCACGGCGGCCCGCTCGCCGTACTGCTCCTCCTCGTCCTCGGCACGGCGGCCTTCTCCGGCCTCGGTCTGCTGATGGCGGGCACCCTGAAGGCGGAGGCGACCCTGGCCGCCGCCAACCTGGTCTTCCTGCTGCTGCTCGTGGGCGGCGGGGTCATCGTCCCGTTGGACAAGTTCCCGCCCGCCGCCCAGGACGTCCTCGGCCTGCTGCCGATCTCGGCCCTCTCCGACGGCCTGCGCGACGTCCTCCAGCACGGCGCGGGCATGCCGTGGGGGGATCTGGGGATCCTGGCGGTGTGGGCGGTGGCGGGGCTCGCGGCGGCCGGGCGGTTCTTCCGCTGGGAGTGAGGCAGTGGATGGGGCCGGATCCGGTCCCTGATGTGTCCGGCACGGTAGGCCGTGAGAGTGACGCGCGGGCGAAGGGGGAAGAGACGCCCCGTGTACGAGTCCGCGGATTCCTCGGGTGTGCGTGCGCTGCAACCCCTTCTGCACGACGTGGTGATCTGCGTCGCGGCCCCGGCCTTCGCCGCCTCGCCCCGGGACGGGCAGCTGCGCGGTCTGCAGGCGGAGGGCTTCTACGGCCATGACCGCAGGCTGCTGCACACGGCCTGTCTGCTGATCGACCGCCGTGAGCCGGAGCCGATCGGTGTGCAGCCCCTCGGGCCGGACCAGGTGCGGTTCACCTCCGTGCACCGCTATCCGGCCGACCGCACGGACGACCCGACCGTGATCATCGAGCGGGTGCGCACGGCCGGCCGGGGCGAGAGCATCCTGCTGCGCAACGTCGGTACGGTCTCCCGGCTCCTCCATGTGGAGCTGGCGCTCGCCACGGATCTGGCGGACATCGCCGAGGTCAAGCGCGGCCGGACCGGTCCGCCGGTACGGTGCACCGCCGACGCCGCCGGCCGCGGGCTGGTGTGGGAAACACCGACGGGCCGGGCAGAGGTCCGCGCAACCGCCCCGGAAGCCCCGGCACGCGCCCTGGAACCGGACGGCGGGACCAGCACCCCTGAGCCGGACCACGGGACCGACACCACTCAACCGAACCACGGGACCGACACCACTCAACCGAACCACGGGACCGACACCACTCAACCGAACCACGGGACCGACACCACTCAACCGGACCACGGGACCGACACCACTCAACCGAACCGCGGGACCGGCACCACTCAGCCGGACCACGGGACCGGCACCGCTCAGCCGGACGGCGGGAGGGGCGCCCATGAACCGGACCGCAGGGTCGGCACCCCGGAGCCAGCCCACAGGACCAGCGCCGCGATGCCGGACCACAGGCCGGGCGCCCCGGAACCGGACCTCAGGACCAGCACCCTGAAGCCGGACCGCGGGCCGGGCGCCCCCGACGGCCGGACCGGCACCCCCGACGGGCGGACCGGCGCCCCCGACGGTCCGCCCGGCAACCCCCGCGACCCGGACAATCCACCCGGTAACCCCCGCAACCCCGACGGTCCGCCCGGCAACACCGGCAACCGGCAAGGAACTCCCGGCAACCCCGGCAACCCCGGCAACCCCGGCAACCCCGGCAACCGGCACGGGAACCCCGGCAGCCGGCCCGGCGCGGCTGGTGGCTCGGCCGGCCACCGTCCGGTCGACCCGCCCGGTGTCACCGACGGGCCCGAGGGCGGCACCTTCACCTGGCCCCGGCTTCTGTTGCGGCCCGGCGAGAGCCGGCAGCTCAGGCTGACGGTCGACGGTGGCGCGGTCCCCGCCCCGCCCGGGCATCCGGGGGCCCCGAGCACCGGGGCGCCCTGGAGCGAGCCGGTGGTGCGCGGCGACCGGCGGCTCGTCGCCCTGGTCCGCCGCGGCCTCGGCGACCTGGGGGCCCTGCGGCTCGCGGACCCCGAGCGCACCGCGCCCGACGGCCCCGAGGACCAGTTCATCGCGGCGGGCTGCCCCTGGTACCTGGCGCTGTTCGGGCGGGACTCGATCTGGTCGGCGCGGATGATGCTGCCGCTCGGCACCGGTCTGGCCCGCGGCACCCTGTGGGCGCTGGCCCGCCGCCAGGGCACGGCCCACGACGTGTTCCGCGAGGAGGCGCCGGGCCGGATCCTGCACGAGCTGCGCCCCGCCGACGCCGAACACGGCCACGGGCTGCGGCTGCCCTCGCGCTACTACGGCTCGGTCGACGCGACCCCGCTGTTCGTGACCCTGCTGGTGGAGGCCTGGCACTGGGGTCTGCCGGAGGAGGACGTGGCGGCGCTGCTGCCGTACGCCGAACGCGCGATGGAGTGGGTGCTGGAGACGAGCGCCGGGGACGAGGACGGACTGCTGCGCTATTACCCGCGTCCGGGCGGGCTGCGCCACCAGTCGTGGAAGGACAGCGAGGACGCGGTGCGGGACGCGGCGGGCCGCCGTATCGAGCCGCCGCTGGCGCTGTGCGAGGTGCAGGGGTATGCCTACCAGGCGGCGACCGGACTGGCCGAGCTGCTGGCGGCCCGGGCCCGCAAGGAGGACGCGGAACGGTTGCGGCTGTGGGCCACCGGGCTGCGCAAACGCTTCTCGGACGCGTTCTGGCTGGACTCGCCCGAGGGTCCCGCCCCCCGCTATGTGGCGATCGCGGTCGGCCGCGGCCTCGACCCGGTCAGCGGGCCGGCGTCCAACATGGGCCAGCTGCTGTCCACCGGGATCCTCGACCCGCGGGGCTGCCGGGACGTCGCGGCCTGGCTGGCCGCCCCGGAGCTGAACTCCGGGTGGGGTCTGCGCAGCCGCTCGGCCGCGCTGCCCGGCTTCAATCCGATGAGCTACCACGGCGGTTCCGTGTGGACCCATGACACGGCGATCGCGATCCAGGGACTGTGCGCGGCGGGGTGCGCCGCCGAGGCCGCCCAGCTCGCCGACGGCCTCCTGGAGGCGGCCGCCCACTTCGCCCACCGGATGCCGGAGCTGTACGGCGGGGACGCCCGCACGGAGGGCTCCCCCGCCCCGCTCGCCTATCCGGCGGCGTGCCGGCCGCAGGGCTGGTCGGCGGCGTCGGGCGTGGCGGTGCTGGCGGCGCTGCTGGGGCTGCGGCCGGACGCGGGGCGCCGGACGTTGCGCGTACGGCCGACGCCGTTCGGTCCGCTGCATGTGTCGGGGCTGCGGCTGGCCGGCCAGGAGCTCTCCGTCCGGGTGGACCGGGAGGGCCGCAGCGGGGTGTCGGGGCTGCCGAAGGGCTGGGCCGTCACGACGGGCTGAGCTGCTCCCGATACAGGTCGAGCATCGGTTCCAGATAGAACCGCCGCAGATCGAAGTGGCGTACGACGTGCTCCCGGGCGCGTCGTCCCACCGCCTCGGCGCGGGCGGGATCGTCGAGGAGCAGCGCGATGCGGTCGGCCAGTCCGGCCACGTTGCGGTCGGGCACCAGGAAGCCGATCTCCTCGTCCGCCTCGATGCCCTCGTCCAGTCCGCCCATCCGGGTGACGACGACGGGCCGGGCCGCGCACATCGCCTCCAGCGGGGCCAGTCCCATGGGCTCGTCGAACATCGACGGATAAACCACGACGGAGGCTCTTTCGTAGAGCGCCCGCATATGGTCCACTCCGGCCTCGGTGAATTCGACGACCCCCTCCGGAATGTTCAGTTCCTTAATGAGTTCCTGCAATTCTCCATGGAATCCGACCGTTTCGCCGTGGAAATCGACCGTATTCTCGACACCGGTCCGCATCAGCACCAGCCGGGGCGTCACCCGGGGTCCGGGCCGGTTCTGGATGATGTGGTGCACGGCCCTGATCGCCAGCTCGGCCCCCTTGTCGGGGATCAGCCGCGCCGGGAGCAGCACCATCCCTGGTTCCTGCACTCCGGAGACGGGCACGTCGAGGTAGGCCGCGGTGTCGATGCCCAGGTAGCGGCGCTCGACCTTGAAGCCGAGCTGCCGGGTGCAGGCCTCGCTGAGGAAGTCGGAGACCGCGAAGTGGAGATGCCAGTCGCGGCAGGCCTCGGCCGCCGGATTCGTCTCCTCGTGCCAGATGCTGTGGTACGTGTGCAGCAGCCGCAGGCCGAGTTCCTCGCTGAGTCCGGCGAGCGCGCGGGCCGGCGCGTCCGAGAAGTGGTGCAGATTGTGGCCGTGGACGATCCTGATCCCCCGACGGGTGATCAACTCTCTGAACCAGGACGTGAGTCCGGGCTCCCCGGGAGCCGGGAGCGCGTCCGGCGAGAGGTCCAGTCCCGAGTGCCGCTCGATGGTGACGGTGCCCTCGCCCCCGGTGCCGGACCGGCCCGGCACCGCCGCCCCGGGTGTCCCGGTGAAGACCGTGACATCCACCCCGTGGGCCGCGAGCAGGCGCGAGAACTGCCACAGATGGGTCTCCACCCCGCCCACGCAGGGGGGAAAGGACCAGTGCACCAGTCCCACATGCATTCTCTGATCCTCTGACAGTGCGTCCACGCCGCCTCCGAGGGCGATTGGGAGGTGCGCAGACGTAGGAACAATTCTGCTGCACATATATGGAAGACGGAGTATGGCCCTTGGACAATGAGGGGTTCAACCTCGACCGGCGCGGGAATCGTCGCACACACGGCGCGGGCAGGGGATGTGACACGGGGGAGCCGCCATGGGAGCGTCAAGGAACAACGGGGACGGATCGGGCAAGAGGCTGTTGGTCGGCCTGTACACGGCCACGACGGGTTCGGTGGCGGTGCTGCCGATCGTGGCCGATCACGCGAACGGCCCCGCGCTGTGGGCCGTCGTCTCGGTGACGGGCCTTCTCGGCGCCGCCTCCGCCTTCTTCACCCGGCACTCGCTCGGGCGGGGCGCGGGATCCTCCGCCGAGGAGCCGGGCTCCACGGAGTCCCCGTACGTCCCTCCGCACAACCTGCCCTCCCTCTCCCGCTACTTCACCGGCCGGGACACCGAACTGGGGCGCGTCCGGGAGATGCTGACGGACGGCGACCAGCAGGGCGCCCCGCGGCGGATCGTCGTCATCCACGGCATGGGCGGCGCCGGGAAGACCCAGCTCGCCGTGGCCCACGCCCGCACCCACGCGCAGGCCGACACCACCACGCTGACCTGGTGGCTGCCCGCCACCAGCACCGAGCGGCTGCGCGACCGGCTGCTCGAACTCGCCGCCATCCTGGGCCTGCCCGCCCATGAGAGCGAGTACGTGGTGCTGTCCCGGCTGTGGGGGTGGCTGCGCGACAACCCGGGCTGGCTGCTGGTGTACGACAACGTGCAGCCGGACGGCGACGGGGCCGGGCCGCCGGCCGACGGCCCGCACGGGCTGGAGCAGTTCCTGCCGTCGGACCAGTGCCGGGGCACGATCCTGATCACCACCCGGGTCCGCCAGGGCTGGGCCGAGCTGACCGAGCACCGGCTGGAGCTGCTCGGCCTCAGCCCCACCCGGGGCCGCGCCTTCCTGCGGCTGCGCATAGACGGCGCGGCCGAGGACACCGAGGACGCGTCGCTCGACGCGCTGGGCCGGCAGCTGGGCTGGCTGCCGCTGGACCTGGAGACCGCCGGCGCCTACATCGAGCGGGAGGGCATCAGCGTCGAGGACTATCTGGCCCAGCTGCCCGAGCACACCTCGACGAACGGCTTCGAGACGTTCCGGCTGTCGGTCGAGCGGATCTCGCGCGAGGCGCCGGAGGCGGAGAACCTGCTGCGGCTGTGCTCCTACCTGGCCTCCGAGGACGTACCGCACTCCGCGCTGTACGAGCACCGGGCGGTGCTGCCGGACGGGCTGCGGCGGGCCATGGAGAGCGAGCGGGTCTTCCATCCCATGGTCCGGGAGCTGGTCGAGCACTCGCTGCTCACGGTGAGCGGTGACCAGCGCAGGGGCTCGGTGACGTTCGGGGTGCATCCGCGGGTGCGCCAGTTCATCCGCAGCCGGATGGACCAGGACGACCGGGTCCTGTGGTCGCAGGTCGCGGTGCGGCTGGTGGAGGCCGCGTTCCCGGCGTGGCCGGAGCAGCCGGAGGTGCGCAGCGCCTGCGAGCGTCTGATGCCGCACGCCGACGCGGTGATCACCGAGGTGTCCTGGGCCTCGGACGACCGGGTCGCCCGCGGGACGGCCCGCCGGGCGCTGATCGAGTTACTCCACCGCGTCGCGTCTACCAGGAGCAGCGCTGCAACTGGACGCGCGCGCTGACCTTCTTCCAGTGGGAGGCGGAGCTGCGGCAGGGCTCCGGTGCCCCGGACGGCGCGGACGCGCTCGGCCGGGTCACGGCCCGGCTCGCGGTGGCCCGGCAGCACTATCTGCTGGCCCACCTCGACGACGCGCACGACGAATGCCTCAAGGCGCTGGTGCAGTGCCGGCGTCACACCGGCGACGGCCCCGCGTTCGTCGAGCTGGAGGCGCTGTGCCACCGCCAGTACGGGGGCATCCTGCGCGAGAAGATCCTCTTCGACGGGGCGCTGGACGCGGTCCGCGAGGCCGTCCGGATCTACGAGGCCCAGGAGGACCACGAGCCGGGCTGGGAGAGCCTGGAGTGGGCGGTCGCCGAGCAGGAGATCGGCATGATCCACCGCAACGCGGGCCGGCTCTCGCTCGCCCTGGAGTCGTACGCCCGCGCCGAGGCCCGTATCCCGCAGCGGGCCAGCCAGGTGCCGGCCCAGCATGTGCTGTTCCAGGCGATGCTGCGGCGGGACGTGGGCATCGTCGCGCAGGACCGCGGCGACCTGGGCACCGCCGAGGCCATGCTGGAGGACGCCCTCGCGGTGTTCCGGGAGCACCGGGGGCTGGAGGACTTCGAGACGTCCCAGGTCGCCAAGTTCCTGGCCGACGTCCGCCGCCGGCAGGCCGAGGACCTGCGCGAGCGGGCCCGGGCCACCTGGCATCCGCTGCGCCGGCGCGAGCTGCACCGGCAGGGCGAGGAGAAGCTGCGCTCGGCGGCCGAGCTGCTGGAGCCCGTGCTGGAGCTGCACTACAACCGCAGCGAGGCCGAGCCGCACAAGTACGCCGCCTGCCTGAACAAGATGGGCTCGTTGCAGGCCGCGCAGGGGCTGCTGGTGGAGGCCCTGGAGACGTTCGACCGGGCGCACGGCATCTACACGCGGAAGTACGGCAGCGACCACCACTACCGGGCGAAGACCCTCTCCCGTCTCGGCCCGGTCCTGCTGACGGCCGGGGACCGGGCGGGCGCGGAGGTGGTGCTGCGCGAGGCCGAACGCATCTTCCGGGCCCGTCTGGGCGACGACCACCCCTCGCTGGTGGCGGTGTACGAACGGCTCGCCGAGTGCACCGACGACGAGCGGGAGGCCGCGGACTTCCTGGGCCGGGCCGAGCGCATCGCCACGGCCCTGTGGCACGGCACCCCGCCGCCGCCCGACGACACCCGCGAGGACCCGGCGCTCGTCGAGACCCGGCCTTCGTGACGCCGGGAGCCGACCCTCGTGAAAGCGTGCACAAGCGGCGGCCTACGATGGTGGGCGTGCCGAACGTGACCCGTACCGACGCCGTGGCAGCGCTGCGCAACCCGCTCGCCTTCATCTCCGAACGCTGGACCCCGGCGCCCCGGACGGTTCAGCGGGCCGCCCTGTCCGCGCTCGTGATGTCGGTGGTCATCGTGGTCACCGGCGGGGCCGTACGCCTGACGGGCTCCGGTCTGGGCTGCCCGACCTGGCCCAAGTGCACGGCCGACTCGCTCACCGCGACCAGCGCGATGGGCTTCCACGGCGCCATCGAGTTCGGCAACCGCATGCTGACGTACGTGCTGTGCGCCGCCGTCGGCTGGGCGATCATCGCCGCGCGCTCGGAGAAGCCGCGGCGTGCGGGGCTGACCCGGCTGGGGTGGGCGCAGTTCTGGCTGGTGATGAGCAACGCGGTGCTCGGCGGGATCGTGGTGCTGGTCGGCCTCAACCCGTACACGGTCGCCGCGCACTTCCTGCTGGCCTCGGCGCTGATCGCGGTCGCCGCGCTGATGTGGCAGCGCACCCGGGAGGGTGACGGGGAGCCCCGGCCGCTGGTCGGCAAGCCGGTGCAGCAGCTGGTGTGGTTCCTGGTCCTCGCCTCGTCGCTGCTGATCGCGGTCGGCACGGTGGTGACCGGGGCGGGTCCGCACGCGGGTGACTCCAGCGAGGTCGAGCGGATGCCGCTGGACTGGGAGACGGTGGCCAAGCTGCACGCCGTGCTCGCGTGGATCGTGGTGACGCTGACCTTCGCCCTGTGGTTCATCCTCAAGGCGGTCGACGCCCCGCGCGGTCCGCTGAACCGTACCCGGGAACTGTTCCTGGTGCTGCTCGCGCAGGGTGTCATCGGTTACGTCCAGTACTTCACCAACCTTCCCGAGGTGCTGGTGGGACTGCACATGCTCGGGTCGGCCCTGGTGTGGATCTGGGTGCTGCTGGTGCTGCTGGCGCTGCGTGAGCGTCCGGCGGCGACGGCCGGTCTGCCGGGTCCGGTGGCGGAGGCCGCGGTCCGCTCGAACGCCTGACGTTCAGCTCAGCCCGTACACCCGCCGGGCGTTCCCCGCCGCCACCATTCCCGCCACCCGCTGGGCGTCCGTCAGGGACCACGCGCCCTCGGCGACCCAGCCGCCCAGGATCCGGCCGAGGGCCTCACGGAACAGCCGGGCGCCGACCACGTGCAGCTCGGGCAGCGCCTGTGCCCCGCTGGAGAACAGGACCTTGCCGAAGGGGGCCAGTTCCAGGATCTCCGCGAGGACCGTCGCGGCGCGGGCGCCGGTGCGGACGAGCGCGGCACCGGAGTCGGCGTAGACGTGCGGGAAGACGGCGGCGAGGTGGGCGGCCTGGCGGTGGTAGGGGTAGCCGTGCAGCAGGATCAGGTCGGTGCCGAGGCCGGCGGTCGCGCGGAGGAAGCCGGTGAGCAGCACGGGGTCGGTGCGGTCGATGCGCAGGCCCGGTTCGCCGAGTCCGGCGTGCAGTTGGAGGGGCAGTCCCGAGGCGACGGCGATCCACAGCAGGTGCCGTAGCAGCACGGGGTCGCGCAGCTCGCCGCCGACGCGGCGGGCGGCCAGCCAGCGGCCCGCGGCGCCCCGCACCTCACCGGGGCCGGGCGGTTCGGGCGCCAGGGCGAGGCCGTGCCGGACCCCGGCGACGGAGGTGAAGGCGACGGCGCCGGCGGCGGCCGAGTGGACGGCCTCGGCGAGATTGGCGAGAAAGGCCTCGACGGTGCCGGAGGTGTCGGCGACCTGCTCGGCCAGCAGTTCGAGGCGGACGATCTCCCGGGCGTCGGCGGCCCCCGCGGAGGCCAGCTCCTGCGGGTGGGTGAGGTCGCCGGGCAGTCCGGTGTCGACGAGGTAGGTCGTGATGCCGCTGCCGCGCAGCAGTCTGCGGCCCGACTCCAGTACGCCGAGTTCACGCCGCCGGGCGAGATAGCGGGCGGGTGTGCAGTGCGGTTCCAGGCCGAGCAGCGGGGGGCACCAGCGGCGTACGGCGAACCCGGTCTGGGTGTCGAAGAGGGTCGTACCGGGGGCGGGCGGGCCCTCGGTACGGGCCAGCTGGGCCTCGAAGGTGCCGAGACCCAGCTCGGTTCTGAGCACGCCGTGGCAGTACTGGTCCACCAGGGACGGCGTTTCGATCATCGGGACTCCCGCGACTGGACCTCGTACCGCTGAAGGTCCTAACGGGTGAACCCGGTGTCAGGTGTTGGGTCGGTCAGCCGTTGCTCGGTCCGCCCACCTGGATTCCGGCCATGCGGGTCCATTCGTACGGTCCCGTCCTCACCTTGGCCGCGAACTCGCCGTCGAAGGACTCGTGGACCGTGATGCCGGCCTTCTCCACGGCCTTCTCGGCGATCTCCACGGAGGGCGCCACGAGGTCGCCCCAGCCGCCGTCCTCGCCGACGAGGACGATCCGGGCCCCGCGCTCCCCGATGTACGCGACCTGGCCCTCGGCCCCGCCGTGCTCCTTGGAGAAGGCGCTGATCTGGTGGGCGAGGCGGGCGATGCGGCGCCCGTCCTTCGCGTCAACCTGCTGCGTGTCTGCCATGGTCAGGATGCTACCGACGGGTAGATCGATCGGCGACGGCCGGGGTGAGTGACGCTCACCTCAGGAAGGGGTCCACGGCGACCGCGACGAACAGCAGCGACACATAGGTGATGGACCAGTGGAACAGGCGCATCTCCTTCAGCTTCCCGCCCGTCGCCTCGGCCTTCGCCCGGTTCTGCAGGGCGTGCGCCTCCCACAGCCACCAGCCCCCGGCCGCGAGGGCCACGCCCGTGTAGAACCAGCCGGTGTAGCCGAGGGGCGTCAGCAGCAGCGAGACGACGACCATCACCCAGCTGTAGATGACGATCTGCTTGGCGACCACCTTGTTGGAGGCGACGACCGGCAGCATCGGGACACCCACGCGCGCGTAGTCCTCGCGGACCTTCATCGACAGCGGCCAGTAGTGCGGCGGCGTCCAGAAGAAGATGACCAGGAAGAGGATCAGCGGGGCCCAGGACAGTGAGTTCGTCACGGCCGACCAGCCGATCAGCACCGGCATGCAGCCGGCGATGCCGCCCCAGACGATGTTCTGCGCGGTGCGCCGCTTGAGGATCATCGTGTACACGACGACATAGAAGAGGAGCGCTCCGAGCGACAGCCAGGCGGACAGCCAGTTGACGGTCAACCCGAACAGCAGGGTCGAGACCACGGCGAGGGTGATGCCGAAGGCGAGGCACTCGCGCGGCGAGACCATGCCGGTGACCAGCGGCCGCTGCGAGGTGCGGTCCATCAGGGCGTCGATGTCGCGGTCGATGTACATGTTCAGCGCGTTGGCGCCGCCCGCGGACAGATAACCGCCGACGCAGGTGAGCAGCACCAGGCCGAGGTCCGGCACACCCTGCTGCGCCAGGAACATCACCGGAACGGTGGTGATCAGCAGCAGCTCGATGATCCGCGGCTTGGTCAGCGCCACGAACCCCATGACCCGGGCCCTCAGCGGCCGCCGGCTCGGGCTCTGGCTCGTCCCGATCATCCCCACTGGACGGGATTCAACGGCCGTCACGCACACCCCTGACAGAGACTCCCAGCAAGCCTCCCCATGTGAATGCGGGGTAAAGGCTCGCGCGTACCACGCCACTGTAGACGTTGCCCATACCCCGGCCTTCGCGGGGGTGGGGTCGTGTTGGGAGGGGCCCCGGGGAGGGGTGTGCGGAGGGCTTCCGATGAGTCGTACTGGGGCTCGATTGAGCAGTCAGATGAGCGGCTCCGTATTCAAGTGCCAAGTGCGGTTCCGGCCAGCCGGCAGGCGGATCGCGGCAAGGCCCGGCAGTCTGGAATGACTCGAAAAAACGCACGTCCCCGCAGGGGTAGGCTCGACAGCGGCCGGTGGGCATCCAGTCCCCCGGAAGCCGGTGGGCGCGTGCCCGGAACAGCCGGTATTCGACATGTGGAGAGGAGCCCTGACCCAGGGTGAGCACCAAGCCGACCACCACAGACCTCGAGTGGACCGCATTGGACCAGCGGGCCGTCGACACCGCGCGTGTCCTGGCCGCCGACGCCGTACAGAAGGTCGGCAACGGCCATCCCGGTACGGCGATGAGCCTGGCGCCTGCCGCCTACACCCTCTTCCAGAAGGTGATGCGGCACGACCCGGCGGACGCCGACTGGGTGGGCCGCGACCGTTTCGTGCTGTCCGCGGGCCATTCGTCCCTGACCCTCTACACCCAGCTGTACCTGGCCGGTTTCGGCCTTGAGCTGGACGATCTGAAGAGCTTCCGCACATGGGGTTCGAAGACCCCGGGTCACCCCGAGTACGGCCACACGGTGGGCGTCGAGACCACCACCGGTCCGCTGGGCCAGGGTGTCGCCAACGCCGTCGGCATGGCGATGGCCGCCCGCTACGAGCGCGGTCTGTTCGACCCGGAGGCCCCCGAGGGCGAGTCCCCCTTCGACCACTTCGTGTACGTGATCGCGGGTGACGGCTGCCTCCAGGAGGGCATCTCCGCCGAGGCGTCCTCGATGGCCGGCCACCAGAAGCTGGGCAACCTGGTGCTGCTCTGGGACGACAACCACATCTCGATCGAGGGCGACACCGAGACGGCCGTCTCCGAGGACACCGTCAAGCGGTACGAGGCCTACGGCTGGCATGTGCAGCGGATCGCCCCGAAGCCGGACGGCGACCTCGACCCGCACGCCCTCTACAACGCGATCGAGGCCGCGAAGCAGGTGACGGACAAGCCGTCCTTCATCGCGATGCGCTCGATCATCGCCTGGCCCGCCCCCCACGCGCAGAACACCGAGGCCGCGCACGGCTCGGCGCTCGGCGACGACGAGGTGGCCGCGACCAAGCGCGTCCTCGGCTTCGACCCGGAGCAGTCCTTCGAGGTCGCCGACGAGGTCATCGCCCACACCCGCGGGGCGCTGGAGCGCGGCGCGGAGGCGAAGGCCAAGTGGGAGAAGTCCTTCCAGCTGTGGCGGGACGACAACGCCGAGCGCGCCGCCGAGTTCGACCGGATCGCCGCGGGCGAGCTGCCGGCCGGCTGGGAGGAGAAGCTCCCGGTCTTCGAGCCCGGCAAGGGCGTCGCCACGCGTGCCGCCTCCGGCAAGGTGCTCCAGGCGCTCGGCGCGGTCGTCCCGGAGCTGTGGGGCGGCTCGGCCGACCTGGCCGGCTCCAACAACACGACGATCGACAAGACGTCGTCGTTCCTCCCGGCGGACAACCCGCTGCCGGAGGCGAACCCGTACGGCCGCACGATCCACTTCGGCATCCGCGAGCACTCCATGGCCGCGGAGATGAACGGCATCGCGCTGCACGGCAACACCCGGATCTACGGCGGCACGTTCCTCGTGTTCTCCGACTACATGCGCAACGCCGTCCGGCTCTCGGCGCTGATGCACCTGCCGGTGACCTACGTGTGGACGCACGACTCCATCGGTCTCGGCGAGGACGGCCCGACCCACCAGCCGGTCGAGCACCTGGCCTCGCTGCGCGCCATCCCGGGCCTGAACGTGGTCCGCCCGGCCGACGCCAACGAGACCGCGATCGCCTGGCGCGAGATCCTCAAGCGGTACACCAAGGTCTTCGGCAAGGGCGCCCCGCACGGCCTCGCGCTGACCCGTCAGGGCGTGCCGACGTACGAGCCCAACGAGGATGCCGCTCGTGGCGGTTACATCCTCTTCGAGGCGTCGAACGGCGCGCCGGAGGTCATCCTCATCGCCACCGGTTCCGAGGTGCACGTGGCCGTCGAGGCGCGCGAGGCACTGGAGGCCGACGGGGTGCCGACGCGGGTGGTGTCCATGCCGTCCGTGGAGTGGTTCGAGGAGCAGTCGCGCGAGTACCGCGACAGTGTTCTGCCGCCGTCCGTGAAGGCCCGCGTCTCGGTCGAGGCCGGTATCGGTCTGACCTGGCACAAGTACGTCGGGGACGCCGGCCGCATCGTTTCCCTGGAGCACTTCGGTGCTTCGGCCGACGGCAAGGTCCTCTTCCAGGAGTACGGCTTCACTGCCGAGAACGTGGCCGCGAAGGCGCGGGAATCCCTCGCCGACGCCCGGCGCTGACGCTCACATACGACACGTAGGAGATGCATTTTCCATGACAGACGCACTCAAGCGCCTCTCCGAGGAGGGCGTCGCGATCTGGCTGGACGACCTGTCGCGCAAGCGGATCACGTCCGGCAACCTGGCCGAGCTGATCGACCAGCAGCACGTCGTGGGCGTCACCACCAACCCGTCGATCTTCCAGAAGGCGATCAGCGGCGGCGACGGCTACGAGCAGCAGGTCGCCGACCTCGCGGCCCGCAAGGTCACCGTCGACGAGGCCATCCGCATGATCACCACGGCGGACGTCCGGGACGCGGCCGACATCCTGCGCCCGGTCTACGACGCCACCGGCGGTCAGGACGGCCGGGTGTCCATCGAGGTCGACCCGCGCCTGGCGCACCACACCCGCGCCACGATCGCCGAGGCCAAGCAGCTGGCCTGGCTGGTGGACCGCCCCAACACGCTGATCAAGATCCCGGCCACCAAGGCGGGTCTGCCGGCCATCACCGAGGTCATCGGCAACGGCATCAGCGTCAACGTCACGCTGATCTTCTCGCTGGAGCGCTACCGCGAGGTGATGGACGCCTACCTGGCCGGTCTGGAGAAGGCCAAGGAGAAGGGTCTCGACCTCTCGCTGATCCACTCGGTGGCGTCCTTCTTCGTGTCCCGCGTGGACACCGAGATCGACAAGCGCCTGGACGCGCTGGGCACCGACGAGGCCAAGGCCGCGCGCGGCAAGGCCGCCGTCGCCAACGCCCGGCTCGCCTACGAGGCGTACGAGGAGGTCTTCTCGACCGAGCGCTGGAGCAAGCTGGAGAGCGCCGGCGCCAACAAGCAGCGTCCGCTGTGGGCCTCGACCGGTGTGAAGGACCCTGCGTACAAGGACACCCTGTACGTCGACGACCTGGTCGCGCCGAACACGGTCAACACCATGCCGGAGGCCACCCTCCAGGCGACCGAGCAGCGCGGCGAGATCACGGGCAACACCATCGCCGGGACCTACGAGCAGGCCCGCGCCGACCTCGACGCCGTCGAGCGGCTGGGCATCTCGTACGACGAGGTCGTACAGCTGCTCGAGGACGAGGGCGTCGAGAAGTTCGAGGCCTCCTGGAACGACCTGCTCAAGTCGACCGAGGCGGAGCTGGCGCGCCTCGCGCCTTCGGAGGGCTGATTCCTTGCCTCCCCTCTCCGGTTCCGGAGCGAATCCGCTCCGCGATCCCGCCGACCGACGGCTCCCGCGCATCGCGGGGCCGTCGGGCCTGGTCATCTTCGGCGTGACGGGCGACCTGTCCCGCAAGAAGCTGATGCCCGCCGTGTACGACCTCGCCAACCGGGGTCTGCTGCCGCCGGGTTTCTCGCTGGTCGGGTTCGCCCGCCGCGAATGGGCGCACGAGGACTTCGCACAGGAGGTCCACGACGCCGTCAAGGAGCACTCCCGCACGCCCTTCCGTGAGGAGGTCTGGCAGCAGCTCATCCAGGGCATGCGCTTCGTGCAGGGCACCTTCGACGACGACGACGCCTTCGAACGGCTGCGCGCGACGATCGAGGAGCTCGACAAGGCACAGGGCACGGGCGGCAACTTCGCCTTCTACCTGTCGGTGCCGCCGCGCTCCTTCCCCGTGGTCATCCAGCAGCTGAAGAAGCACGGGCTGGCCGACCAGACGAAGGACTCCTGGCGGCGCGCCGTCATCGAGAAGCCGTTCGGGCACGACCTGGCCTCCGCGGAGGAGCTCAACAAGGTCGTCCACGAGGTCTTCGCCCCGGACCAGGTCTTCCGTATCGACCACTACCTGGGCAAGGAGACCGTCCAGAACATCCTGGCGCTGCGGTTCGCCAACACGATGTTCGAGCCGATCTGGAACCGGTCCTTCGTGGACCACGTCCAGATCACGATGGCCGAGGACATCGGCATCGGCGGCCGGGCGGGCTACTACGACGGCATCGGCGCCGCCCGTGACGTCATCCAGAACCACCTGCTCCAGCTGATGGCCCTGACCGCCATGGAGGAGCCCGCCTCCTTCGACGCGGACGCACTGGCCGCGGAGAAGACCAAGGTGCTCGGGGCGGTACGGCTGCCCGAGGACCTGGGCCGGGACACCGTGCGGGCGCAGTACGCGGCCGGGTGGCAGGGCGGCGAGAAGGCCATCGGCTATCTCGAAGAGGACGGCATCGACCCGAAGTCGAAGACCGACACCTACGCGGCCATCAAGGTCGAGGTGGACAACCGCCGCTGGGCGGGCGTCCCCTTCTATCTGCGCACCGGCAAGCGGCTCGGCCGCCGGGTCACCGAGATCGCGGTCGTCTTCCAGCGGGCCCCGCACTCCCCCTTCGACACGACGGCCACCGAGGAACTCGGGTCGAACGCGATCGTCATCCGCGTCCAGCCCGACGAGGGCGTGACCGTCCGCTTCGGCTCCAAGGTGCCCGGCACCTCGATGGAGATCCGGGACGTATCCATGGACTTCGCCTACGGCGAGTCGTTCACGGAGTCCTCGCCCGAGGCGTACGAGCGCCTCATCCTCGATGTGCTGCTCGGCGACTCGAACCTCTTCCCCCGCACAGAGGAGGTCGAGCTGTCCTGGAAGATCCTCGACCCGATCGAGCGGTACTGGGACGAGAACGGCCGGCCCGCGCAGTACCCGGCCGGCACCTGGGGGCCCGTCGAGGCGGACCAGATGCTGGAACGAGACGGACGGAGCTGGCGCCGGCCATGAAGATAGACCTCACGGACACCACCGCCAGCAAGATCAACAAAGCGCTGGTGCAGGGCCGCCGGGCGATCGGCACCCCGGCCGTGGGCATGGTGCTCACGCTCGTCATCGTCACCGACGAGGAGAACGCGTACGACGCGCTCAAGGCCGCCAACGACGCCTCCCGCGAGCACCCCTCGCGCACGCTCGTGGTCATCCGGCGCGTCTCGCGCACGCCCCGCGACCGCACGCAGTCCCGGCTGGACGCCGAGGTGCGGGTGGGCGCGGACGCGGGCACCGGCGAGACGGTCGTGCTGCGGCTGCACGGCGAGGTGTCCGACCACGCCCAGTCGGTCGTCCTGCCGCTGCTGCTGCCGGACGCCCCGGTCGTCGTGTGGTGGCCGGTGAACGCCCCGCTGGACCCGGCCGCCGACCCGCTCGGCGCGCTGGCCCAGCGCCGGGTCACCGACACCTACGCCTGCGAGCAGCCGGTGCGCGAGCTGGGCGCCCGCTCCGACACCTACACCCCCGGCGACACGGACCTGTCGTGGACCCGCATCACGCCCTGGCGTTCGATGCTGGCCGCGGCACTGGACCAGGTCACCTGCGAGGTGGAGTCGGTCGAGGTGGAGGGCGAGGAGTTCAACCCGAGCTGCGAGCTGCTGGCGATGTGGCTCGCGGACCGGCTGGACGTCCCCGTCCGGCGCTCGCTGTCCGGCGGCCCGGGGCTCACGGCCGTGCGCATGGCCACCAGCTGCGGGCCGATCACCCTGGACCGGGCCGACGGTTCGCTGGCCACACTCTCCATCGAGGGCCAGCCCGACCGCGCGGTGGCGCTCAAGCGCCGCGACACGGCCGAGCTGATCGCGGAGGAGCTGCGCCGGCTGGACCCGGACGACACCTACGCCTCGGCCCTGCGGTTCGGGGTGGAGCGGCTGAACGCGTCGGCCTCGGCCTCGGCCTCGGTCCCGGTACCGGCGGCCGCGCCGGGCGGGGACGCGGTCGCGCGGGCCCTGGCCGCGGTCGAGAAGGCCGGTGCCGCGGTCGAACAGGCCGGGGCGGCGGTCGGGAAGGCCGAGGCCGAGCCCGCCGAGGGCGTGGCGGAGCCGGACAAGGGCGTGGCGGAGCCTGCCAAAGGAGAACCGGACACCCGCCAGGGGCCTGCGGAAGCTTCCGGGGCGGAAGGGGCGACGCCGGCACCACTGAAGGCGGTCCCTTCCGGCCTGTCCGGCAGGGCGACGCGGTGAACGCCCCGCAGCTGGTCGTGCACCGCGACAAGGAGCTGATGGCGCAGGCCGCCGCGGCCCGCCTCATCACGCGGATCGTGGACGCGCAGGCCTCCCGGGGCTATGCGTCCGTGGTCCTCACCGGCGGCCGCAACGGCAACGGTCTGCTGGCCGCGCTGGCGTCCGCGTCGGCCCGGGACGCGATCGACTGGGGCCGGCTCGACCTGTGGTGGGGCGACGAGCGGTTCCTGCCCGAGGGCGATCCGGAGCGCAACGTCACCCAGGCCCGGGAGGCCCTGCTGGACGCCGTACCGCTGGACCCGAAGCGGGTGCACGCCATGCCCGCGTCCGACGGTCCGTACGGCGCCGACGTCGAGGCGGCCGCGGAGGCGTACGCGCAGGAGCTGGCCCGTGCGGCCGGCCCCGAGAACCACGGCACCGTGCCCACCTTCGACGTCCTGATGCTGGGCGTCGGCCCGGACACCCATGTGGCCTCGCTCTTCCCCGAGCTGCCGGCCGTACGGGAGACCGAGCGCACGGTGGTCGGGGTGCGCGGCGCGCCCAAGCCCCCGCCGACCCGGGTCACGCTGACCCTGCCGGCCATCCGGGCGGCCCGTGAGGTGTGGCTGCTCGCGGCGGGCGAGGACAAGGCGAACGCCGCGGCGATCGCCCTGTCGGACGCGGGGGAGATCCAGGCACCGGCGGCGGGCGCCCGCGGCCGGGCCCGCACCCTGTGGCTGCTGGACCAGGCGGCGGCCTCCCGGCTGCCGAGGTCGCTGTATCCGCCGGCGTCTCCCTGAGACTCCCGGTCGTTCCCGGAACCCGTACGGTCAAGCGCCGTACGGGTTCCGGCCGTTGTGGGCGCTGTACTGGGGGTACGCCGGAGTGGTCCGTGGGGTCCGCGGGGCGGGGTGGGCCGTCAGCCGGATGCCGTACCGTCTGCTGAGGCGACGCGCCTCCAGCAGGGCGATCGCCGTGACCGTCACCGGTGCGCCCAGGATGAAGGCGACGCCCAAACCCCGGCCCAGGCCGTGCAGGTCGCTGGTGACGAGGTCGGGGACGGCCATCAGCCAGGTCGTCACGGTGGCCAGCAGGGGCGGCAGGCACCGGTGCACGGCGGCGGTGCCGAAGAAGTTGCCGGTGAGCCGGACCGCTCCCGCGATCACGAAGAAGGCCATCCACAGGCCCAGGGCACTCAGGACGATCTTCGGGCCGGTCCCGAGCATGTCCCCGGCGGCGAACAGCCCGAGGGCGGCGAAAGCCGAGGCGATGAACAGTGCCAGCAGCTTGAGCGAGTCGAGGAGCCGCGCTCCCAGCCGGCGCACGGGGCCGCCGCGCCGCCACACCAGAAGCATCACGCCGACGGTGAGCGGTGTGACGCAGAGCAGCACCAGCGACGCGGTCGCCGCGTTCTTCACCAGCTCGTCCCAGGCGAACCCGCCCTCGACGAAGGAGTGGACGCCGAGGGCCGCGACCGCTCCCATCACGACCCTGGCGCGCTTGAGCCGCTCCACGGTGGGGTCGAGTGCCTCCGGGATCCACGAGGGGTGGAACACGGCTCGTGCCACGTGATGGGGCTTCAGGAAGGAGCCGGCCGTCAGACTGCCGTCGGTCCAGTTCCTGCGGTGTGCGCTGCCCACGTGACGCCCCCGAGCGATCGTGTTCATGACCGCCCGGGAGTCTACACAAGGGGCCTGTCCGGCTAACGGCCGCGCAGCTCGCGGTACTTGGCGACCAGGGCCCGGGTGGAGGCGTCCAGGCCGGGGACCTCGGCGCCTTCGGTGAGGGCGGGTTCGACGCGCTGGGCGAGGACCTTGCCGAGCTCCACGCCCCACTGGTCGAAGGAGTCGATGTTCCACACGGCGCCCTGCACGAACACCTTGTGCTCGTACAGCGCGACGAGCTGGCCGAGGACCGACGGGGTCAGCTCGGCGGCGAGGACGGTGGTCGTGGGGTGGTTGCCCTTGAACGTCTTGTGGGCCACCAGCTCCTCCGGCACGCCCTCCGCGCGCACCTCCTCGGGCGTCTTGCCGAAGGCCAGCGCCTGGGTCTGGGCGAAGAAGTTGGCCATCAGCAGGTCGTGCTGGGCCTTGAGTCCGTCGCTCAGCTCGTCGACCGGGCGGGCGAAGCCGATGAAGTCCGCGGGGATCAGCTTGGTGCCCTGGTGGATCAACTGGTAGTAGGCGTGCTGCCCGTTGGTGCCGGGCGTGCCCCAGACGACCGGCCCGGTCTGCCAGTCGACCTCCTTGCCGTCCCGGCCGACGTACTTGCCGTTCGACTCCATGTCGAGCTGCTGGAGGTAGGCGGCGAACCTGGACAGGTAGTGGCTGTAGGGCAGCACGGCGTGAGACTGGGCGTCGTGGAAGTTGCCGTACCAGATGCCCAGCAGGCCGAGCAGCAGCGGGGCGTTGGCCTCGGCGGGGGCGGTGCGGAAGTGCTCGTCGACGAGGTGGAAGCCGTCGAGCATCTCGCGGAAGCGGTCCGGGCCGATGGCGATCATCAGGGACAGGCCGATGGCGGAGTCGTAGGAGTAGCGGCCGCCGACCCAGTCCCAGAACTCGAACATGTTGGCCGTGTCGATACCGAAGTCCGCT
>NZ_KQ948764.1:195881-881344 GCF_001514205.1 Streptomyces griseoruber
ACGGCGGGGACCACGTTCTCCCCGTCGACCTCGACGACCGCGTCGGCGGGCGCGCGCAGGGCGGTGTGCAGGACCGCGCGGCCCTCGGTGGTGTTGATCTTCTCACCGCGGAACATGGCGTCCCGGAGGCCGAAGACGTCGGCTGCCGCGGCCAGTTCCCGCAGCAGCCTCAGCGTCTCGTCGGTGACGAGGTGCTTGGAGTAGTCGATGTGCAGGTCGCCGACCTGCAGGGTGTACCCGCTGCCGCGCTCGGGGTCGGCGGCGAACAGCTCGCGCAGCTGTACCTCGCCGAGCTCCTCCCGATGCTTGGCCAGAGCCGTCCACTCGGGCGTCTGGTTGAGCCTCGTACGGCCGTCTGCGTTCATGTCGGACTTCAGCCCTTCCTTGCCTGTCCGTGCTGCTGTGCACGCCTTGCCCCGCCGGTTCCAACCTAGTTGATCAGCGCGTCACGCGAGCGGACGCGGAACCGTCCTGCGGGGCAACAACAGGTACGTCCGCCCGGCCCACGGGTATCAACGCGGCGACGGCGAGGGCGAAGAGCACGGCCGCCAGCAGCGCGGGCGCGTTCAGCCCGAGGGCGTCGGCGGCCGCCCCGCCGAGGAGCGCGCCGGTCGGCGCGCCGGACGTGGACACCGTACGGAACGCCGAGGCGATCCGGCCGGTCATGGATGCGGGGCTGCGCTGCTGGATCAGGGTGACCTGGTTGACGTTCCACACCATGTTCATGATCCCGAGCAGCAGCATGCCGGCGAGGAGCGCGCCGAGGCTTCGGACGGTGCCCATGAGCAGCAGGGCGGCGGTCTGGACGGCGCCGCCGAGCAGCAGGGCCCGCGCCCGGCCGGTGCGCAGCGCGAGGCGCTGGGCGAGCAGGCCGCCGGCCAGACTGCCGAGGGCGTACGCCGTCATGGCGGCGGCGTATCCGGTGGTGTCCGCGTGCAGCCAGCGCGTCACGTGCAGGACCAGGGTGGCGATGAGGGCGCCCATGCCGATGTTGCACAGGAGAGTGGCCGAACAGATCGCGCGCAGGACGCGGTCCTGCCAGAGGTGGCGCAGTCCGTCGCCTATGTCCTTGCGCAGGGTGCTGCCGCAGGGGCGGGGCTCCCGATCGGACGGCCGGGTCCGCAGGGAGGCGACCAGGGCGGCGGCCAGCAGATAGGTGCCCGCGTCGGCGGCGAACGGCAGGAAGGCGCCGACGCCCAGCAGCAGGGGGACGAACGGTCCGGCCAGCAGGCCGCCGGCCAGTTGCTGGCCGGTCAGCAGCCGGGCGTTGGCGCCGCCGAGGGCCGCGCGGGGCACCAGGGAGGGCAGCAGGGCCGTGGCGGCGTTGTCGAAGAGGGTCTGCAGGGTGGTCAGCAGGAAGGCGAGGGCGATCAGCAGCGGGACACCGGCGTGACCGAGGCCCACGGCGAGGGCGAAGGCGGCGACGAGCAGTCCCCGGACGATGTCGACGGCCCACATCGCGCGCCGCTGGTCCACCCGGTCGGCGACGGCCCCGCCGAGCAGGCCGAACAGCAGCCAGGGGAGAGAGGCGCAGGCGGTCACGGAGGCGACGGCCAGTGGCTCGTCCGTCAGCCGCACGGCGAGCAGCGGCAGGGCGGTGGTCCGCAGCGCGTCCCCGAAGCGGGAGATCACGGCGGCGCTCCACAGCCGTCCGAACCCCCCGCGCCACGCGGGCGCCCGCGTCTCCCCCGTCACGGCTCCCCCCTCCGGTTCTCCGGGTCACCGCGCGAACGGGAACCCACACGGAAAACCGTAGAGGAGACCACTGACAACGGGTCCGGCCAGGTACCTCGTGGGCACCCGGCCGGTGTCGACTCCTAGATCTCGCCCCGCAGTTTGGCGAGCGCCTCGGCGAGGATCGCCTCGCCGTCCGCGTCGCTGCGCCGCTCCCGCACATAGGCGAGGTGCGTCTTGTAGGGCTCGGTGCGCGGCGGGTCCGGGGGGTTGTCCCGGTCCTGTCCGGCCGGGAAGCCGCAGCGCGGGCAGTCCCAGGTGTCGGGAACCTGCGCGTCGCTGGCGAAGCTGGGCTGCGTCTCGTGCCCGTTGGAGCACCAGAAGGAGATGCGCAGACGGGGCGCGGACTCGCCCCGCTCGGCCTCGCCCATCGGCCCCGCCCCGACCCGGCTTCCTCGGATCGCGTTGCCACTTGCCACGGTCGTAACTCCCTGCGTGATGGTGCCGCAAAGCGAGTCGGCGTTTCGCTTCGCTGCGAGCGCCTCAGTCTACGTAAGGCCCAACGCGCGTCCAGTGATTGGAGTTACAGCTCCCGCACCTAGACGCAAGCCCCATGATAGGCCGCGCTCAGCTGCGCGTACCGAACATGGGGCCTTACGTATGGATTGTGCGTGCCTGTGCGAGTCTGATCAGCTGCTCGTCTTCATCAGCATGCCGAGGACGATGATGCACGCGAACCAGAGCACACCGATCACGACGGTGATGCGGTCGAGGTTGCGCTCGGCGACCGAGGAGCCGCCGACGGAGGACTGCATGCCGCCACCGAACATGTCGGAGAGGCCGCCGCCCTTCCCCTTGTGCATCAGCACCAGCAGCATCAGCAGCAGGCTGAAGACGATCAGGGCGATCGAGAACCCCAAAACCACGGCTGGACCAACTTCCTCGGATTCGGATAACGACGGGGGCACGGCACCGGGGCCATGCCCCCGCAAGAGTACGACGGATCGCCGCTACCGCCTACTCACAGCTCGGCTCACTGGTCGCGGAAGCGCACGATCTTGACGAACTCGTCGGCGTCCAGCGACGCGCCGCCGACCAGCGCGCCGTCGATGTCGGCCTGCGCCATGATCTCGGCGACGTTGCCGGACTTGACGGAGCCGCCGTACTGGATGCGGACCTTGTCGGCCAGCTCCTGGTCGTACAGCTCGGCGATCTTGCCGCGGATGGCGGCGCAGACCTCCTGGGCGTCCCCGGCACCGCAGACCTTCCCGGTGCCGATGGCCCAGACGGGCTCGTAGGCGATCACGACGGTCTCGGCCTGGTCGGCCGGGATGCCCTTCAGACCGCCCTCGACCTGGGCGAGGGTGTGGGAGACGTGGTTGCCCGCCTCGCGGACCTCCAGTTCCTCGCCGACGCACAGGATCGGGGTGAGGCCGTACTTGAAGGCGGCCTTGGCCTTGGCGTTGACCTGCTCGTCGGTCTCGGCGTGGTACTGGCGGCGCTCGGAGTGGCCGATCGCCACGTACGTGCACTTCAGCTTGGCCAGCATGGGTCCGGAGATCTCGCCGGTGTAGGCGCCGGACTCGTGGGCCGAGATGTCCTGGGCGCCGTACTTGATGGCGAGCTTGTCGCCCTCGACCAGGGTCTGCACGGAGCGCAGGTCGGTGAAGGGCGGCAGGACGGCGACCTCGACGGCCTCGTAGTCCTTGTCGGAGAGGGCGAAGGCGAGCTTCTGGGTGTGGGCGATGGCCTCGAGGTGGTTGAGGTTCATCTTCCAGTTGCCCGCCATCAGCGGCGTACGGGTGCTCATGAGCGGTCAGTCCTCCAGTGCGGCGAGGCCGGGGAGCGTCTTGCCCTCGAGGTATTCGAGGGAGGCGCCGCCGCCGGTCGAGATGTGGCCGAATGCGTTCTCGTCGAAGCCCAGGAGGCGGACGGCCGCAGCGGAGTCGCCACCGCCGACGACCGTGAAGGCCGGGGAGTCGAGGAGGGCCTGGGCGACCGCCTTGGTGCCCTCGGCGAAATCGGGGTGCTCGAAGACGCCCATCGGGCCGTTCCAGAAGACGGTGGCGGCGTCGGTGATCTTCGAGGCGTACAGCGTGCGGGACTCCGGACCGATGTCCAGGCCCATGCGGTCGGCCGGGATGCCGTCCGCGGTGACGGTGGTGGCGTCGGCCGGGGCCTTGGTGGCCAGGTCCGGGAACGCGGGGGCGACCACCACGTCGACGGGGAGGACCAGCTCGACGCCGGTCTTCTCCGCGCGCTCGATGTACTCCTGGACCGCCGGGATCTGGTCCTCCTGGAGGAGGGACGTCCCGATCTCGTAGCCCTTGGCCTTGAGGAAGGTGTACGCCATGCCGCCGCCGATGAGCAGCCGGTCGGCCTTGCCGAGCAGCTCGTCGATGACGGCGAGCTTGTCGGAGACCTTGGCGCCGCCGAGGGCGACGACGTAGGGGCGCTTGACGTCCTCGGTGAGCTTCTTCAGGACGCCGACCTCGGTGGCGATGAGGAAGCCCGCGGCGTGCGGCAGCCGGGCCGGGAGGTCGTAGACGGAGGCGTGCTTGCGGTGGACCGCGCCGAAGCCGTCGCCGACGTAGACGTCCGCGAGCTGGGCGAGCCGGTCGGCGAAGGCGCCGCGCTCGACGTCGTCCTTGGAGGTCTCGCCCGCGTTGAAGCGCAGGTTCTCGATGACGGCGACCTGGCCGTCGGCGAGGCCGGCGACGGTCTCCTGGGCGGAGTCGCCGACGGTGTCGGTCGCGAAGGCCACGGCGGAGCCGAGGAGTTCGCCGAGCCGGGCGGCGGCGGGGGCGAGGGAGAACGCCGGGTCCGGGGCGCCCTTGGGGCGGCCCAGGTGGGAGGCGACGACGACCTTGGCGCCCGCCTCGGCGAGGGCCTTGACGGTCGGCAGGACGGCGCGGATCCGGCCGTCGTCGGTGATGGTGGTGCCGTCCAGCGGCACGTTGAGGTCGGCGCGGACGAAGACCCGCCGGCCGGCCACTCCTTCGGCGAGGAGTTCGTCGATCGTCTTCATGAAAAGGGCTCCCGAGGGCTGGTGATGCTCCGTGATCGTAGACAGGGCGGTTCTGCACGCGACTCAGGGCCCGGGCGGCGCGTCCCTGCGCCGCCCGGGCCCTGCGTTCACACCGTGGTGCCTGATCCGACGATCAGAGCTGGCCGCCGACGAAGACCGTCAGGTCGACGAGGCGGTTGGAGTAGCCCCACTCGTTGTCGTACCAGCCGAGGATCTTCACCGTGTTGCCCTCCTGGACCATGGTCAGGGAGGAGTCGAAGGTGCAGGAGGCGGGGTCGCTGACGATGTCCGAGGAGACGATCTCGTCCTCGGTGTAGGCCAGGTAGCCCTTGAGGTCGCCGTCCTCGGAGGCCTTCTTGAACGCGGCGTTGACCTCGTCCTTGGTGACCTCGCGCTGGAGGGTGACCACGAGGTCGGTGGCCGAGCCGGTCGGGACCGGGACGCGCATGGCGATGCCGTCCAGCTTGCCCTTGAGCTGCGGGAGGACCAGGGCGGTGGCCTTCGCGGCACCCGTCGTGGTCGGGATGATGTTCTCGGCGGCGGCGCGGGCGCGACGCAGGTCCGAGTGCGGGAAGTCCAGGATGCGCTGGTCGTTGGTGTACGCGTGGACCGTCGTCATCAGACCCTTGACGATGCCGAAGTTCTCGTCGAGGACCTTGGCCATCGGCGCCACACAGTTGGTGGTGCAGGAGGCGTTGGAGATGACGTGGTGGTTCGCCGGGTCGTACTTGTCCTGGTTGACACCCATCACGATGGTGATGTCCTCGTCCTTGGCCGGAGCCGAGATGAGGACCTTCTTGGCGCCGCCGGCGAGGTGCTTGGCGGCGTCGGCCTTCTTGGTGAAGATGCCGGTCGACTCGATGACGATGTCGACACCGAGCTCGCCCCACGGGATGTCGGCGGGGTTGCGCTCGGACAGGACCTTGATGGTGTGGCCGTCGACGGTGATGGTGTCGGCGGTGTGCGACACCTCGGCCTTGAGGCGGCCCAGGATGGTGTCGTACTTGAGCAGGTGAGCCGTGGTCGCGGTGTCACCCAGGTCGTTGACAGCCACGATCTCGATGTCAGCACCCTGCTCCAGCAGCGCGCGGAAGTAGTTACGACCGATGCGGCCAAAGCCGTTGATGCCTACGCGGATCGTCACGAACCGATCTCCTCGTTGGTACGCCGGCCATGCGGTGCCGGCGAGCTGTATTTGGGATGTCCCCGACCGCCTACGACCCTACCTCTCCGAGGCCCCGTCGGTGACATCGACTTCGCCCATACACGGCAGGACGGTCCGTACCCGCCAGTAGGGGTACGGACCGCCCAGACCTGAGGCCTTTGTCGCCCTGTTTCGTCACGGTGCGTCAAAAGCCGTTGACCGGTGTGTCACTGATCAAGTGATGCGAGGGCCTTTCCGATGAGCGTTTTGCGGTCCGCCGCGGAGGTCACGTGCTCCAGGCCGAAGCCGAGCAGCACGGTGTCGTCGGTGGTGACCGCGCCGTATGTCTGGAACAGCGTTCCGGTGCGGGTCCAGTCCTTCAGGACGGCGGGGCTGCCCGCGGGCGGACCGGCGGCCCGCCAGGCGCCGAGCGAGGTCTCGAAGCCCTCGGTCTCGGTGGCCGTGCCGCCGATCACGAGCGAGGCGTCGTCGGCGAGGACGCCGTGGCCGCCGCTGCCGGGGTCGGTGACATAGCTGATCGAGACCTCGATGTTCCTGCCCGCGTAGGCGCTCAGGTCGAAGGCGACCTGCTGCCAGCCGCTGGAGGCGCCGGTGAAGGCGTTCCAGGCGCCGGTGGTGCCGGTCGCGGTGCAGTCGTTGTTCCCGAGGGTCAGGTAGTGCTTGAGCCACGGGTGGTCGGCGATGTAGAAGCCGGCGCCGCACTCCGCCGGTACGGCGGTGCCGGTCGCGCCGCCCTGCTCGGGGAGCGTGGTCCAGTCGTCGGCGCCGACGGTGTGGACCTCGACGATCGCGTTGTCGTAGCCGGGCTCGGTGTCCCACAGCAGCCGGGTGCGCAGGGCGGGCTGCTGCGCCGCGGTGACACCGCTGAGGTCGATGGTGCGGGTGAGTCGCTTGTAGGCGTCGTCGGTGTGGACCGCGGCGGCCATGTACGAGCCCGCGTACGGGCCGTACGGGTTGACCGTCCCGGAGAACTGGCCGGCGCCGGAGCTGGCGAACTGCGGATACGTGGCGGCCGGCAGTTCGTCGGAGGTGACGCCGTAGGTGCCCGCCTTGTCCAGCGGGTTGCCGGGGGCGGCGCCGAGGGCCCCGTCGGCGCCCGTGAGCGCGCCGGAGCCGGTGAAGCCGGTGGCGCCGGGGGTCGACGTACGGGAGTAGGCGCCCAGGTAGTACTGGCTGAAGTCGTCCGAGGGGGTGCCGTCGCCGAGGTCGACGGTGCCGCCGGCCAGCTCGCCCGCCTCGATCAGCTTGCCGCCCTCGTTGAGGAAGGCGCGCAGTTCGAGCTGGGTCGGGTTGCCGGGTGTGCTCGCGCCCGTGTAGTGCACGACGGTCCTGAAGTGGCTCAGCACGCCGAGCGCGTCGGGCACGCCCTGGGTGGCGACGTCCCAGACGATCGCCTTGCGGCCGTTGGCCTTCAGCGCGTCGACGTAGGTCTGCGCCTGTGTGGCGGCCGCGCCCTCCTCGGCCACGACCAGTGTGTCGGCCTGGGGCCGTGCGGCGATCGTGTACGTGAAGTGCGAGCTGGAGACCTTCTTGCCGGCCTTGGTCTCACCGGTGAACCACACCTCGACCTTGTCGCCCGGCTTGCCGGCCCGCACCTTGGCCCGGTACTCGTCGAAGTACAGGTTGTCGTCCCCGCCGTAGGTCTCGCCGCCCTTCCAGGCCTTGAGCGCCCGGTCCTGCGTACGGCCGCCGTTGACGCGGTACTTGAGCTTCTTGTCGCGGACCGCCTTCCGTACGACGACGGAGACCTGCTGGTCGGCGCCGCGCGCGTACGAGGTGGTGAACGGCGCCGGGGTGAAGTCGGCGGCGCTCAGGCCGACCGAGGACTTGGGCCGGTCGGGGCGGGCGGCGGAGTCGGCGACGGAGAGCGCGAACGGGATGTTCTTGGTGAACTCCTGCTGGATCAGCTTCTCGTCGTCGGGGAAGTTGAAGACCGACTGGCAGTCGGAGGCCTTCCACTGGTCGTTCGGGTCGAGGTTCGACGCGGTCTGGCAGGTCGACATCTCCGGGGTGAACATCGCCGTGCCGTTGACGTTCGCCGCGTGGCCGTCCGCCTCGCCGTTGGTGGTGTACAGCTCCGAGGACACCTGCGGGTGGTAGCCCGGGATCGCGGAGTTGTCGGGGGTGCCGGCGAGCGTCTTGTAGAGCACGTCGTCCGGGGTGTCGGTGGCGACCTGCCAGCCGACGCCGTAGAGCAGCAGCTCGGCGGCGGAGTGGTAGTTGATGCCGTACGTGAACCCGATCCGCTTCTCGAAGGCGTCGAGCGCCTTGGTCTCGGGCTCGGAGCCGGGACTGGCGCCGCGGTAGGTCTGGCTGGTGGGGTTGGGGGACGACCCCTCGTCGTCGTAGCCCCACTTGTAGGGGAAGTTGCGGTTGAGGTCGACGCCGTCGCCGGTGGAGATCGCGCCGTCGCCGTTGACGTCCCGCAGGTTCTTGCGCCACAGGCGGTTGTCGGTGCTCCGGAAGGTGTAGTCGTAGCCGTCGGGGTTGGCCGACAGGACGAACCACAGCTCGGTGGAGTCGACGATCTTCTTGACGCGTTTGTCGGTCCTGTAGTTGTCCAGGTAGTAGTGCATCAGCCGGCGGGTCATCTCCGGCGTGATCCACTCACGGGCGTGCTGGTTGGACATGTACAGCACCGAGGGCTTGGAGCCGTCCTTGGACTTCTTCGCGTTCTTGGTCAGTTTGAGCGCGAGGATGTCCTGGCCGCCCACCGTCTTGCCGATGGAGACGACCTTGGTCAGGCCCGGGTTCTGCTGCCCGGTGCGGACGATCTCCTCCTTCAGGCCGCCACTGCCGCTGTAGGGGCGGAACACTCCGTCGGAGGCCGCCTCCACGCGCTTCTCGGCCTTGGCCGAAAGTGTGTGCTCGGTGAGCTCGACACCCTGCTTCTCGAGCTTGGCCGCCTGCTTGTCGGTGAGGTAGACCTCGACGGTGGCAGTGCCCTTCTCGGGCGCCTGCTCACTGAGTTCGTGTCCGTCCTGGCCGGCCGCCAGCAGCAGGGGTACCTGCTTCTTGGTGACCTCGGCCCGGAACACCTTGACCTCGTCCGGGCCGGGTTTCGTGGCCTGTGCGGGCTGTGCCTGGGCGATGGGCGCGAGTGCCGCTCCGCCGAGCAGGAGTGTGCCGACGGCGAGGATCGATCTCGCTCTACGTCTCATGAACCCCCCTTGCATAGGTTCGCCACAGCAGCGAACTCTGCCAGGCTCATGACAGTTCATGATCCAGTCAAGGGCGCCTCAAGGACAGCAAAACGCCGGTGATATCACCCAATTGGGTCACACCACCGGCGTCCTGGGAACGCGGCACGGCGTTCTGAGCGTCCGTCAGCCCACGAGGTTGTCGGCCAGCTCCTCGCTGAGGTTGGCCTCCGTGCCCGGGATGCCGAGGTCGGAGGCGCGCTTGTCGGCCATCGCCAGCAGACGGCGGATCCGGCCGGCGACCGCGTCCTTGGTCAGCGGCGGGTCGGCGAGCGCGCCCAGCTCCTCCAGCGAGGCCTGCTTGTGCTCCATCCGCAGCCGGCCGGCCGCCGCGAGATGCTCGGGCACCTCGTCGGCGAGGATCTCCAGGGCGCGCTGGACGCGGGCCCCGGCGGCCACCGCCGCGCGGGCGGAACGGCGCAGGTTCGCGTCGTCGAAGTTGGCGAGCCGGTTCGCCGTGGCCCGCACCTCGCGGCGCATCCGGCGCTCCTCCCAGGCCAGCACCGACTCGTGCGCGCCGAGGCGGGTCAGCAGCGCGCCGATCGCGTCGCCGTCGCGCACGACCACCCGGTCCACCCCGCGCACCTCGCGCGCCTTCGCGGCGATCGACAGCCGGCGGGCGGCGCCGACCAGCGCGAGCGCGGCCTCGGGACCCGGGCAGGTCACCTCCAGGGAGGAGGAGCGGCCGGGCTCGGTCAGCGAGCCGTGCGCCAGGAACGCCCCGCGCCAGGCCGCCTCGGCGTCACAGGTCGCGCCGGAGACCACCTGCGGGGGAAGCCCGCGGATCGGCCGCCCGCGCCCGTCGACCAGGCCCGTCTGGCGGGCCAGCTGGTCCCCGCCGGCGACCACGCGCACGACATAGCGCGAGCCGCGGCGCAGACCGCCCGGGGCCATCACGATCAGTTCCGAGCTGTGGCCGAAGATCTCGAGGATGTCCCGCTTGAGCCGGCGGGCCGCCATCGCCGTGTCCAGCTCCGCCTCGATCACGATGCGGCCGCTCACCAGGTGCAGGCCGCCGGCGAACCGCAGCACGGCGGAGACCTCCGCCTTTCTGCAGCAGGTCCGGGTGACGGGGAGCCGGGAGATCTCGTCCTTCACCGCTGCCGTCATCGCCATGGGCCGATCCTTCCATGCATCCGAAAAATACGGTCGTACGCGGCGGCGAGGAGCTCCGGGTCGTGCCGGGGCGTTCCGTCGGTCCGGGCCACCTTCGCCAGCTCGACAGCGGCCCCGAACCGGGTGGCGGCATCGGTCAGGGAGTCGCGGTCGGGCACGGCGGCCTCGTCGGCCAGCACCACGTCCAGGGCGAGTTTAGGGGCGTGTCGTCCCAAAACCTCCAAATGACGCTGCGGGGAGAAGCCCTCGGTTTCTCCGGGCTGCGGCGCGAGGTTCAGCGAGAGTACCCGGCGCGCCTTGGTCTCGATGAGGGCGTCCAGCAGTTCGGGCACGAGGAGGTGCGGGATCACCGAGGAGAACCAGGATCCCGGGCCGAGGACCACCCAGTCCGCGTCCAGGACCGCGGCCACCGCCTCGGGGACGGCCGGCGGGTCGTGCGGCACGAGGTGCACGGACTGCACCTCGCCGGGCGTGAGGGCCACGGTCGCCTGTCCGCGCACCGTGTCGACGTCCTCCGGCCGGCGCGGATCGTGCCCCTTGACCAGGGCCTGGAGCTCCAGCGGTACGGCGGACATGGGCAGCACCCGGCCGTGCGCGCCCAGCAGCTTGCCGACCAGGTCCAGGGCCTGGACGTGGTCGCCGAGCTGCTCCCACAGGGCGACGATCAGCAGATTGCCGACCGCGTGGCCGTTGATCTCGCCCTGGGACTGGAAGCGGTGCTGGATGACCCGGGACCAGGTCTGGCCCCAGTCGTCGTCGCCGCACAGCGCGGCCAGCGCCTTGCGCAGATCGCCGGGCGGCAGCACGCCCAGCTCGTCCCTCAGCCGCCCGCTGGAGCCGCCGTCGTCGGCGACGGTGACCACGGCGGTGAGGTCACCGGTGATCCGGCGCAGCGCGGCGAGCGAGGCGGACAGGCCCATCCCGCCGCCCAGCGCGACGACCTTGGGCTGGGTGCCACGGCGGCGCGGCCTCGCGCCCCGGGCCTCGACCGGCCGGCTCGCGCGTCCCTCGGCGGGCACCCTGCGCAGTCGGCCCAGCCGCGGAGTACGTCCTGTCATTCCCGTCCCATGTCCCGGTGCACGACCACCGTCTCCACGCCCTCGGCCGCGAGACGCGCGGCGAGCTTCTCCGACATCGCGACCGAACGGTGCTTGCCGCCCGTACAGCCGACCGCGATGGTCACATAGCGCTTGCCCTCCCGGCGGTAGCCCGCGGCGATCAGCTGGAGGAGCTCCGCGTACCGGTCGAGGAACTCCTTCGCGCCGGGCTGGTTGAGGACATAGGTGGCGACCTCGTCGTTGAGGCCGGTGTAGGGGCGCAGCTCCGGGACCCAGTGCGGGTTGGGCAGGAAGCGCATGTCCACCACCAGGTCGGCGTCGACCGGGAGGCCGTACTTGAAGCCGAAGGACATGACGGTGGCCCGCAGCTCGGGCTCCTCCTCGCCCGCGAACTGGGCGTCCATCTTGGCGCGCAGCTCGTGCACGTTGAGACTGGAGGTGTCGATCACCAGGTCGGCGTCGCCGCGCAGCTCGCGCAGCAGTTCGCGTTCGGCGGCGATGCCGTCGACGATCCGGCCGTCGCCCTGGAGGGGGTGCGGGCGGCGCACGGACTCGAAGCGGCGCACCAGGGCGTCGTCGGAGGACTCCAGGAAGACGATCCGCCGGGTGACGTTCTTCGACTCCAGGTCGGCGAGGGACTCGCGGAGGTTGTCGAAGAAGCGCCGGCCGCGGACGTCGACGACGACCGCGATCCGCGCCACGTTGCCCTGGGAACGGGCGCCCAGCTCCACCATGGTGGGGATCAGGGCGGGCGGGAGGTTGTCGACGACGAACCAGCCGAGGTCCTCCAGACACTTGGCTGCCGTCGAGCGGCCCGCCCCGGACATGCCGGAGATGATCACCAGCTCGGGGATGGCCGCCTCGGGGATCCCGGGCGGCGTGCTGTCCGTACTCACCTGTGCTCCGTCTTCGTGACCTGTGTCGTGTTCATGGGGCGCTGAGTGGAGCGCCTGGTCCCGCTCGTCCGTGGGGTGTGCGTCGTGCTCGTGCTCGGTCATGTCTCCTGCCCCCGTCGTTCTTCCGGGGCGCCCGCGGTGACGGGATCTCCGGGGGAACCCGCCGTCGTACCGGGTTCCTCGTCTTCAATGATCTCTCCGGTCGCCGTGTTCACGGCGGGGGCGGGCGGAGCCGCCTGGGCCAGGGCCGCGGCGATCGTCTCGGCCGTCTTGCGGCCTATGCCCGGGACCTCGCGGATCTGGTCGAGGGTCGCGGCGCGCAGCTTCCTCACCGAGCCGAAGTGCTTGATGAGCGCCTGCTTGCGCGTCTCGCCCAGGCCCGGTACGTCGTCCAGGGGGCCGGAGCGCAGCCGCTTGGCCCTCTTGGTGCGCTGGTAGGTGATCGCGAAGCGGTGGGCCTCGTCGCGGACGCGCTGGAGGAGGTAGAGGCCCTCGCTGGTGCGGGGCAGGACGACCGGGTCGTCGTCGTGCGGCAGCCAGACCTCCTCCAGGCGCTTGGCGAGGCCGCAGACGGCGATGTCGTCGATGCCGAGTTCGTCCAGGGCGCGGCGGGCGGCCGCGACCTGGGGCCGCCCGCCGTCGACGACGACGAGCTGGGGCGGATAGGCGAAGCGCTTGGGGCGGCCTTCGTCGTCCTTGAGGCCGGTGGCGAGGGGGACTTCCTTGCCGTTGGCGAGGATCGCGCCGTCGGTGGCGGTGTCCTCGGCGGTTTCCTCGCCGGGGCCGTCGCCGTCGGGGAGGGCGCTCCCGGCGTCGGTCCACTCCCCCGTGCGCTCCTTCTCCGTGAGGTAGCGGCGGAAGCGGCGGGTGATCACCTCGTGCATGGAGCGGACGTCGTCCTGGCCCTCGAAGCCCTTGATCTGGAAGCGGCGGTACTCGCTCTTGCGGGCCAGGCCGTCCTCGAAGACGACCATGGAGGCCACGACGTCCTCGCCCTGGAGGTGCGAGATGTCGTAGCACTCGATCCGCAGCGGGGCGCTGTCCAGGTCCAGGGCCTCGGCGATCTCCTCCAGGGCGCGCGAGCGCGTGGTCAGGTCCGAGGCGCGCCTGGTCTTGTGCAGGACGAGCGCCTGCTGGGCGTTGCGCTCCACGGTCTCCATCAGGGCCCGCTTGTCGCCGCGCTGCGGGATGCGCAGCGAGACGCCCGAGCCGCGGCGGACGGTGAGCCACTCCTGGACGGGTTCGACCGGGTCGGGCAGGGCGGGGACGAGCACCTCCTTGGGGACGGCGTCGCCGGTCTCCTCGCCGTAGAGCTGCTGGAGGGCGTGTTCGACGAGGGCGCCGGTGGTGATCTCCTCGACCTTGTCGGTGACCCAGCCGCGCTGTCCGCGCACCCGTCCGCCGCGGACGTGGAAGATCTGGACCGCGGCCTCCAGCTCGTCCTCGGCGACCGCGATCAGATCGGCGTCGGTCGCGTCCGCGAGCACGACCGCGTTCTTCTCCATGGCCTTCTTCAGGGCCTCGATGTCGTCGCGCAGGCGGGCGGCCCGCTCGTACTCCATCTCCTCGGCGGCCTCCGTCATCTGCTTCTCCAGGCGGCGGAGGTGGGTGCCGGTGCGGCCGGCCATGAAGTCGCAGAACTCGTCGGCCAGTTCCCCGTGGTCGTCGGCGGAGATCCGGCCGACGCAGGGCGCGGAGCACTTGCCGATGTAGCCGAGCAGGCAGGGGCGGCCGGTGCGGGAGGCGTTCTTGAAGACGCCGGCGGAGCAGGTGCGCACGGGGAAGACGCGCAGCAGCAGGTCGACGGTGTCGCGGATCGCCCACGCGTGCGCGTACGGCCCGAAGTAGCGGACGCCCTTCTTCTTGTGGCCGCGCATGACCTGCACGCGCGGGAACTCCTCGTTCATCGTCACCGCGAGGTAGGGGTAGCTCTTGTCGTCGCGGTACTTCACGTTGAACCGGGGGTCGTACTCCTTGATCCAGGAGTACTCCAGCTGGAGCGCCTCGACCTCCGTGGACACGACCGTCCACTCCACCGACGCGGCCGTGGTGACCATCGTGCGGGTGCGCGGGTGCAGGCCCGCGAGGTCCTGGAAGTAGTTCGCCAGGCGCTGGCGCAGGCTCTTCGCCTTTCCGACGTAGATCACCCGGCGGTGCTCGTCGCGGAACCTGTACACCCCGGGAGAGTCCGGGATCTGTCCCGGCTTGGGGCGGTAGCTGGAGGGGTCGGCCATGTCTCACACCCTACTGGCGCGGGGTGACACTCCGACGGCTCTGTGGACAACCATGGGCCGCTGTCGGCCGCCCTGTGGAAAACCCGGAGAACGCCTGTGCGGCGGGGCTCGGGCGGCGGGGAGGTTCCGCAGGCCGGTGAGGAGATTCCGCATGTTTCCGGACAGCCGGTCGTGATCCCTCGTACGGCGGACCCTCGTCGCCGCCGACGGTGACGGGCCCGGAGCGGTGCCCGGCCACGGGATCTCCGTCCCCCGGGCGAGCCTCGTACACCGGCCAGACGCATGTGCCACTCGGACATCAGGTGTTGTCGGGACTTGGTCAACACGCTTCAATGCGGGGGAACTCGGGGCCCTGAAGGACGCCTTACGGATGTGAAGGAGCCCCCGGCGTCAGCGGGGAAGCCCCGACCCCTCACGCGCGGTCCGACCAGCCGTCGCGAGCATTCACAGAAAGGCCCCTGCATGCCGCACGCCACACAGCACGCGGACGCCGCCGAGGACGTCGCCGTCGCGGAACTGGACACGGTCCTGCGGGGCGGCCCGTTCCATGTCGCGCTGCGTGCCGCGATCGCCGCCCGTGGACTGCCCCTGCAGCGCGTCCAGCACCATCTGTCGCGCCACGGGGTCAAGGTCGGCGTCACGAGTCTGAGTTACTGGCAGCAGGGCGCCCGGCGTCCCCAGCGTCCGGAGTCGCTGCGGGCCGTCCGCGCGCTGGAGGAGATCCTCCGCCTGCCGGACGAGTCCCTGATCCGGCTGCTGGAGGACACGGGCACGCAGACCGGCACCGCGACCGCCGCCGGGCAGCCCACGGGCCGGTCCTACCGCTCCGTCCTGGAGGCCTCCGGCGTCCTTGAACGTCTGCACGCCGAACTGGAGTGCCCACTCGACAGCGGGCTGCACACCCTGGGCCATCATGAGCGCGTCCGCATCGGGGCGCGCCGCGAGCTGCTGGGCCGCGAGTCGCAGCACATCGTGCGCGCCCACCGCGACGGCGTCGACCGCTTCCTCGCCGTCCACCAGGGGGATCCCGGCTGCGCGCCCGAGCGGATGACCGTGCACGCCCTGGAGAACTGCCGCGCCGGACGGCTGCGCCGCCACCACGACACCGGCGTCCTGGTGGCCGAGCTGCTGTTCGACACCCGACTGCGGGCCGGGGAGACCTTTCTCTTCCGCTACGCCGTCGAGGACGGCACCGCCGGTGTCTGCCGGGAGTACGTCCGTGGTTTCGGCACGGCGGGTGGCCAGTACGCGCTCCAGATCCGGTTCGCCGACCAGGCGCTGCCCGTGCGCTGTCACCGGTTCACCCAGCACTCGGCGGCGGCACCGCGCGGCGGCCGTCAGGAGCTGCCGCTCAGCTTCCGTCACTGCTCGGTCCACCTCGTCGAGCCCCGGGTGCGGTCGGGGATGGTGGGCATCGGCTGGGACTGGGAGTGAGCGGGGCGCCGTCGGGGGCGATGGCCGGGCGGCTTCGGCGGCGGGGCGTGCGGTGGGGACGACCGCCCGGAGTCGTCCGTTCCGTCCCGCGCCGCCTCGGGGAGCGGGCAGACTCGGCATGAGCAGCCCGTAGTGTCCGCGAAAGGAACCGCCCCGTGATCGTCGTCGCCGGTGAGGCACTCATCGACCTGGTACCCCGGGGCACGGGCGCCCTCGCGGCTCTGCGGCCGACGCTCGGCGGCGGGCCCTTCAACACGGCCGTCGCCCTCGGCCGGCTGGGCTCGCCCACCGCCTTCTGCTCCCGGGTGTCGTACGACGCGTTCGGGGAGGCGCTGCTCGGCAGGCTGCGGGATGCGGGCGTGGACGCCTCCGCCGTGCAGCGGGGCCCCGAGCCGACCACCCTGGCGGTCGCCACGGTCGGCGACGAGGGCTCGGCGGCGTACTCCTTCTACGTCGAAGGCACCGCCGACCGTCTGTTCACCGCGCCGGCCGCCCTCCCCGCGGGGACGCGCGCGGTGTCCTTCGGCACCTGCTCGCTGGTGCTGGAGCCGGGTGCGAGCGCGTACGAGGAGCTGTTGCGGAGCGCGGCCGGGCAGGGGGTGTTCACCATGCTCGATCCGAACATCCGGCCGGGGCTGATCCCCGACGCCGACGCCTACCGGGCCCGTTTCAAGGGCTGGCTGTCCTCGGTGAACCTGCTCAAGCTCTCGGAGGAGGACGCCCTGTGGCTGGGCGGCACTCCGCACGAGTGGCTGTCGGCCGGTCCTTCGGCCGTCGTGATCACGCACGGCGCCGCGGGGCTGAGCGTCGTCACCGGGGACCACGCCGTGTACGCCGTCCCGGGCGAGCCGGTCGACGTCGTGGACACCATCGGGGCCGGGGACACCGTGAACGCGGCTCTGCTGCACGGCCTGGCGGCGCGGGACGCCCTGTCCCCGGCCGGCCTCGCGGGGCTGGGTGCCGAGGGCTGGCAGCGGTTGCTGGGGTTCGCCGCCCGCGCGGCGGCGATCACCTGCTCCCGGGCGGGCGCGGAGCCGCCGTACGCCTCGGAACTGGGCGGCTCGTGGGCGGTTCGGGACTGAGGGCACGGCCCGGTGCGCCACGCGGCGCCCCGCGGGAAGTCCCGGGGGCGCCGTCCTGTGGGTGAGGCGGGGTGTGCCCGCCGTGCGGCTCAGGCCTTGCGGGCCCGTGTCGTCTTCTTCGCGGGGGCGGCCTTCTTGGCGGCCGCGGGGACCTTCTTCGTCACCGTGTTGGTGGCGGTCCTGGCCGCGGCCGTCTTCTTGGCCGCCGTCCTGCGCGGGGCCCTCACCGGCGCCGCGTCGCTGATGCGGTCGGCGCCGAGGATCTCGCGCAGGAACTTGCCGGTGTGGCTGGCCGGGACCCCGGCGACCTCCTCCGGAGTGCCCTCGGCGACGACCAGGCCACCGCCCGCGCCGCCCTCGGGGCCCATGTCGACGACCCAGTCGGCGGTCTTGATCACGTCGAGGTTGTGTTCGATGACGATGACCGTGTTGCCCTTGTCGACGAGGCCGGCGAGGACCTTGAGGAGCTTGCTGATGTCCTCGAAGTGGAGGCCCGTGGTCGGCTCGTCCAGGACGTAGACCGTACGGCCGGTGGAACGGCGCTGGAGCTCGCTGGCGAGCTTGACGCGCTGGGCCTCGCCGCCGGAGAGGGTGGTCGCGGACTGGCCGAGCCGGACATAGCCGAGACCGACGTCCTTGAGCGTGTTGAGGTGGCGGGCGATCGCCGGGACGGCCTCGAAGAAGTCGGTGGCCTCCTCGATCGGCATGTTCAGCACGTCGGCGATGGACTTGCCCTTGTAGTGGACCTCCAGGGTCTCCCGGTTGTACCGGGCGCCGTGGCAGACCTCGCACGGGACGTAGACGTCCGGGAGGAAGTTCATCTCGATCTTGATGGTGCCGTCGCCCGCGCAGTTCTCGCAGCGGCCGCCCTTGACGTTGAAGGAGAAGCGGCCGGGCAGGTAGCCGCGGACCTTCGCCTCGGTGGTCTCGGCGAACAGCTTGCGGACGTGGTCGAAGACACCGGTGTACGTGGCCGGGTTGGAGCGGGGGGTGCGGCCGATGGGCGACTGGTCGACGTGCACGACCTTGTCGACGAGGTCGTCGCCGTCCACGCGTGTGTGGCGTCCCGGGACGTTCCTCGCGCCGTTCAGCTCTCGGGCCAGGTGGGTGTACAGGATGTCGTTGACCAGGGTCGACTTGCCGGAGCCGGAGACACCGGTGACGGCCGTGAACACGCCGAGCGGGAAGGACACGTCGATGTCCTGGAGGTTGTTCTCGCGGGCGCCGTGCACGGTGAGCTGCCGGGACGGGTCGCGCGGGCGCCGGATGTCCGGCAGCGGGATCGACTTCTTGCCGGCCAGGTACTGGCCGGTCTGCGATTCCGCGTTGGCGAGCAGTTCCTTCAGGGAGCCGCTGTGCACGACCTTGCCGCCGTGCTCGCCGGCGCCGGGGCCGATGTCGACGATCCAGTCGGCGACCTTGATGGTGTCCTCGTCGTGCTCGACGACGATGAGCGTGTTGCCCATGTCGCGCAGCCGGACCAGGGTCTCGATCAGCCGGTGGTTGTCGCGCTGGTGCAGTCCGATGGACGGCTCGTCGAGGACGTAGAGCACGCCGACGAGTCCGGAGCCGATCTGGGTGGCCAGGCGGATGCGCTGGGCCTCGCCGCCGGAGAGCGTGCCGGCCGCGCGGTTGAGGGAGAGGTAGTCGAGGCCGACGTCGACCAGGAAGCGCAGCCGTTCGTTGACCTCCTTCAGGACGCGTTCGGCGATCTTCTTGTCGCGGGCGTTGAGCCTGAGCTCGCCCAGGAAGTCCGCGCAGTCGCTGATGGACATCGCGGAGACCTCGGCGATCGACTTCTCCATGACCGTGACCGCGAGGACGATCGGCTTCAGGCGCGTGCCCTGGCAGGTGGGGCAGGGCACCTCGCGCATGTAGCCCTCGAAGCGCTCGCGGCTGGCGTCGCTCTCGGCCTCGCCGTGCCGGCGCTTCACGAACGGGACGGCGCCCTCGAAGGGCGTGGTGTACACGCGCTCGCGGCCGTAGCGGTTGCGGTAGCGGACCTCGATCTGTGTCTTGTGGCCGTACAGCAGGGCCTTCCTGGCGCGCTGCGGCAGCCCCGCGAAGGGGATGTCGGTGCGGAAGCCCAGCGCGTCGGCGAGGGCGCCGATCAGGCGGCCGAAGTAGTCCTTGGTGTGGCCGTGCGACCAGGGGTGGATGGCGCCCTCGTCGAGGGACTTGTCCTCGTCCGGGACGATCAGCTCGGGGTCGACCTCCATGCGCGTACCGATGCCGGTGCACTCGGGACAGGCGCCGAAGGGCGAGTTGAAGGAGAAGGAACGGGGCTCCAGCTCCTCGAAGGACAGGTCGTCGTACGGGCAGTAGAGGTGCTCCGAGAACATGCGCTCGCGCTCGGGGTCGTCCTCGGGGAGGTCGACGAAGTCGAGCACGACCATGCCGCCGGAGAGGCCGAGGGCGGTCTCCACGGAGTCGGTGAGGCGGCGCTTGGCGGAGTCCTTGACCGTGAGGCGGTCGACGACCACCTCGATGGTGTGCTTCTCCTGCTTCTTCAGCGTGGGCGGGCTGGAGAGCTGGATCGCCTCGCCGTCCACCCGCGCGCGGGAGTAGCCCTTGGTCTGGAGGTCGGCGAAGAGGTCGACGAACTCTCCCTTGCGCTCCCGCACCAGCGGCGAGAGCACCTGGAAGCGGCTGCCCTCGGGCAGCTCCAGGACCCGGTCGACGATGGCCTGCGGCGACTGGCGGGAGATCGGGCGGCCGCACTCGGGACAGTGCGGCTTGCCGATGCGCGCGAAGAGCAGCCGCAGGTAGTCGTAGACCTCGGTGATGGTGCCGACCGTCGAGCGCGGGTTGCGCGAGGTCGACTTCTGGTCGATGGAGACGGCCGGCGAGAGACCTTCGATGAAGTCGACGTCCGGCTTGTCCATCTGGCCGAGGAACTGGCGGGCGTACGAGGAGAGCGACTCCACGTAGCGCCGCTGCCCCTCGGCGAAGATGGTGTCGAAGGCCAGCGAGGACTTGCCCGACCCCGACAGGCCCGTGAAGACGATGAGCGAGTCGCGCGGCAGGTCGAGCGAGACATTCTTGAGGTTGTGCTCGCGCGCGCCACGGACGATGAGACGGTCGGCCACGCCGGTCCGCACCTTTCTTGCTGGAGAGGAGTGACAGGGGCGGGGCCCCCGTCGTTCTCAGACTAGGGGGAGCCACTGACAGCGCCGGTTCGGATTCACCGGTTCACAACACTCCCCGGTCATCCAGCATGCCCGATGCCGTCACCGACCTTATAGCACGCACATTCGATTTTGGGCCGTGGTCCGCCACCTTCACCCGAAGGAGTGGTGGTACTAAGGTCAGCAGCATGATTGATCACGCTCATGACCTGGCGTCTGTACGTGAAGCGACCGACCGGCTCCTCACCGCAGTCGGCAAACTGGACGACGCGGCGGTGGCGGAGCCGTCGCTGCTGCCCGGCTGGAGCCGCGGTCACGTCCTCGCCCATCTCGCCCGCAACGCGGACGCCCTCGTGAACGTCTTCGAGGGCCGCCCCATGTACGCCGACGCGACCGTCCGCGACGCCGACATCGACCGGGACGCCCCGCGCCCCCTGGAGGTCCAGCTCGCCGACGTCCGGGAGAGCGCGGCCCGCTTCCAGGCGGCCGCGGCCGCGCCCGCCGACTGGTCCCGCACGGTGGAACTGCGCAACGGCGTCACCGACACGGCGGCCCGGGTGCCGTTCCGGCGCTGGGTGGAGGTCGAGCTGCACCACGTCGACCTCGGCATCGGCTACGCGCTGGAGGACCTGCCGCAGGAGTTCACCGGGCGGCAGACCGACTTCCTCGCGGACCGCTTCGCGGGGCACCCCGACGTGCCGCCGACCCGGCTGACGGACGGCACGCGCGCGTGGCGCACGGGGCGGGAGGCGGACACCCCCGAGGTGACCGTCACCGGAGCCCCGGCCGACCTCCTCGGCTGGCTCGCCGGGCGCCGCGACGGATCCGGGCTGACCGTGTCCGGCGGTCCGCTCCCGGCCCTGCCCCCGCTATAGGCTGGCCGTCATGACGTACAGCGGAGAGGTGACGGTCGGCGGCCCGGCGGACGTGCACGAGCTCAAGGACCTGATGATCACCAAGATCGCGGTCGGCCCGATGAACAACAACGCCTACCTGCTGCGCTGCCGGGCCACGGACGAGCAGCTGCTGATCGACGCGGCCAACGACGCACAGGCGCTGCTCGGGACGATCGGTGACGACGGCATCGCGTCCGTCGTCACCACCCATCGGCACGGCGACCACTGGCAGGCGCTCGCCGAGGTCGTGGCGGCCACGGGCGCGCGCACGTACGCGGGCCGGGAGGACGCCGGGGGCATCCCCGTGCCGACCGACGTCCCGCTCGACGACGGCGACACCGTCCGGGTGGGCAACGTCGAGCTCACCGCGCGGCATCTGGTCGGGCACACACCGGGCTCGATCGCGCTCGTCTACGACGACCCGCACGGGCATCCCCATGTCTTCACGGGCGACTGCCTGTTCCCGGGCGGCGTGGGCAACACCTGGAAGGATCCGGAGGCGTTCGCCAGCCTGATCCACGACGTCGAGACGAAGATCTTCGCCGTGCTCCCGGACGAGACGTGGGTCTACCCGGGCCACGGCAACGACACCACGCTCGGCGCCGAGCGGCCTCACCTCGGCGAGTGGCACGAGCGGGGCTGGTAGGTCGGCGGCATCGCCGCCCCGGTGGCCCCTGGGGTATAGCCGCGCCTCTGGCAGTCGGTCGGAGCCAGAGGCCACCGCACGAAAACGGTCAGCCGAAGAGCCCGTACCGGCCGCGATGGACGCCTGGACAGCTGCATCGGCACCCGCCGCCGCAGCTACGGGCAGGGCGGGCGTGACGATGCGTGCGATTCGACGCATGATCCTGCGGCCCCGGGTCGGCTCGGCCCCTACGCTCTCAAGGGTGTCGATCTCCTCGGCGAGCTCCTCGGCGTCCTCCTGGGAGAGCTCCACGCGATCTGACGCAGCTGGGCGACGAGCGAGGCAAGCGCGTCTCCGTCCACGCCCTGGTTGACCGTCTGGGTGTTGCCGCCGCCCGTGGCGAGGTTGTTGCCGGTCGCGTTCCCCTGGACGACGATGCTGCCGAAGTGGTTGGTGACGCTGGACGAGTGCGGCTGCTGAGTGCTCATGAAGGTCCTCAAGGTCATTCGGGAGAGGGCGAACTCGATGCACAGGGGAGTCGGCCGGACGCCGATACGGCCGGGGATGCGCTCTACGGCGAGGAGGTTCTCGGCCTCGAGGAAGTCGACTGCGGCGAACACCTCGTCCCAGGTGACCCCCGTGCCGGCGAACCACCAGTGCTCGTCTCCGGCGAACTCCTGAAGACTCGCCGATCCTCCAGCCGGGGTGTTGTCGTAGGCCCGGCGTACGAGCCAGTTCCGACGGAAGTGCATGCATGCACGCTATGCCCGACTGACGGCGAGCGAGCCCCAGGACGCCGAGCTGATCCCCGCAGACGCGGTCATGGCCACAAGGCCTCCCGCCGGAGGCACAGCCGTCCTCAACGGACATGCAACGTGCGTCGACGGACGTTCAACGGCGGCCGCATCGAGGCCGCACAGTCGTCGAGGTGCCGGCCCACCTCGACAGCCCCGACCCCCCTCCACGCCCCTCCCGCGCTCCGCGCACCCACCTCCCACGATCAGGGCGTTTCGCTCTCAACAGCCCAGCCCGCACCCTCCGTGCACGCAACGATTACGCCTTGTGACGGGACACCACCACAGGCGCCCCGCACGACCAGGAGGAAACGCATGCGAGCAAAGACGGCCCTCACCGCCGGCGCACTGGCGCTCACCATCGCCACCGGAGCCGGATGGGCCGCCCAGGCAGCCCCCGAGCACACCCCCGCCACCAAGCCCGCACACACCCGCGTCGTCGACGGCTACCAGATCGTCACGCTCCCCAACGCCAACGTCCCGAACTTCCAGCGACGCACCGTCTACTGCCCGCCCGGCAAGCACGTCATCGGCGGCGGAGCCGAGGCCCAGGGCAACGACGCGATCCTCGTCGGCAGCTTCCCCACCCCCGACGGAACCGGCTGGATCGCCCTCGGCCGACAGAACGCCTACAGCAGCGTCGGCATCAGCGTCTACGCCATCTGCGCCAACTGACGACCAGCACCCAACCCCTCCAGCGCCCCGTCCCGGACACCCGGCGGCGGGGCGCCGCGCGTGACGCAGCCGGACGCGACGAGGGCCCGGTATCCCCCGATCGAAAGGGACACCGGGCCCGTCGCCACTGGGACCGTCCAGAGTCAGCATGGAGGCTGTCTCAGCGCTCCCACGGCGAACCCGGCGAAGGCCCAACCGGAACCGCTGGTGAACGCGGCGACCTGGGACAAAGGCCAGTAGACGGCCCGCTCCCAGGTCCGCCCGATGATCGCGGTGAACCAATCCGGGCAGGTACCGGCCTGCAAGCGGTCGACCATACGGTGCAGCGCTACCGCCCGCCCGGGACTGTCGAGCATTTCAGCCAGTTCGTCCTCAGCGATGCCCTCATGGGGGGTCCCCGTAGTAATCGCCGAGAAAACAACGGATATCCCTGACCTGCGGTGATGCGCCCCGGCCCGAAGGCGGTCAGCCTTCCTGTCCCACGGGTTCGACAGCGGCGCCTTCGCGGTGCTTGCGGAGTTCCCGGTACAGCGTGGAGCGGCTGACGCCGAGCTCGGCGGCGACCTGTTCGGGGATCGCGCCGTCCTTGATCCGCTGGGCGGCTCCGGCGCGGGTGGTCGCGTTGAGCTTCGCGGGCCGTCCGGTCGGCAGTCCGCGGGCCTCCTTGGCGGCACGGGCGCCGGCGGCACGCTCCAGCATGTAGATCCGTTCCATCTGCGCGAACATCGCCAGCAGCGCGATGGCCATGTGTGCACCCCGAAGCCGTCGCGTGGGCCAATCCCGGCGATGCGAGTACTCCCAGGGCGGCGAGTGCCAAGCCGGCCGCTGCCGTTCCCATCTTCTTCACATCCTCCTCCGGTAAGGGCAGTGGATCGATGCCTCGCCGGTTCTCGAACCCGGCACTTGTTCTCCGGCAGCACGCGCGCGGCAAGGGCCCGCACCTGCGGCAGCACGGCTGGCCCGTGCGGCCGCGGGTGCGGTTCCGGTTCGGTGGGGTGTGGTTGGTGGGTGATTCAGCAGTGTGTGTAGGCGCCGTTGCCGACGAGGTAGTCGTCGAACACCCAGCCGAATCCGTGGACCCAGGTCCAGGTGTTGCCGTAGTCGTTCACCACGTAGCAGTCGTACTGGATGGGTACGCCGTCGCTGATGGTGCCGACTGTGGTGCAGGCGCCGTAGGGGCCTGTGTGGACTGCGGCGGGGGCGGCGGAGGCTCGTACGGCCCCGGTTCGGCCGTCTTCGACGGAGTGTGACCAGCCGCTGCAGGTGACTGCGGCGGCGCCCGCCCCGGTCGCGCTGGCGGTGGTCGCCGTAATGCCGCTCACCGTAAGGGTGGCGGCGAGCACGGTGGCGGTTGCCAGGGCACGGTGTGTACGCATGTCGGGTTCCTGTCGTAGGTGGGTCTGGTTTCACCGCTCGCAGCGGTGGGGGTTCTGACGGTGGTGGGCGTCTGCGAAAGGGTCCCGGTATCAATTGCCGTGAAGACAACGGGATTTCGCGTGTTCCCAATGTGTCGGGGCGGTCTTCGGGAAACCTTCGGGAAGTCTGGAATCGGGCTTTACCCGGTGGTCAGCGGCGGGTAAGCAGAGTGACGTGACCATGAGGGGGATGGGTGTGGCGGTGCGGTTCGGGGTCCTGGGCGCCATCGTGGTGTGGCGGGACGGGGTGCCGGTGGATGTGGGTCATGCGCGGCAGCGGTGGGTGTTGGGGGCGTTGCTCGCCGATGCTGAGGGTGTGGTGCCGGCGGATGTCCTGGTGGATCGGGTGTGGGGCGCGGATGCACCAGATCGTGGTCGGCAAGCGCTGTACGGATACGTGTCCCGGCTGCGGCAGGTGCTGTCCGGGGTCGGGGCGGACATCGTGCGGGACCAGGGTGGCTATCGCCTGGAGGTGCCGGCCGGGTTGGTGGATGTGCACCGGTTCCGTGACCTGGCCGACCAGGCCCGCGTGGTAGGCGACGACGAGCAAGCAGCCTCGTTGTGGGAAGAGGCGCTGGGGCTGTGGCGCGGGGAGGCTTACGCCGGGGTGGACACCCCGTGGTTCAACGCCCAGCGCGACTTCCTCGAACGGGAGCGGCTGGCCGCGCAGCTGGACCTGGCCGACATCCGGCTGCGTCTGGGACAGCACGACCGGGTACTGGCCGAACTGTTCGCGCGGGCTGAGGCCCATCCGCTGGACGAGCGGATGGCCGGTCAGCTCATGCTGGCGCTCTATCGCGGCGGCCGGTCTGCCGACGCCCTGACGCGCTACCAGGAGATCCGGCGGCGACTGGGGGAAGAGCTGGGGACCGACCCTGGCGCTGCGCTGCGGCAGCTCCACCAGCAGGTCCTCACAGCCGACCCGGCGCTCACCACAGCCGACCCTAAGTCCGAGACCGGGGCCGGACCGGAATCCGCTGCGGTGCCCCGGCAGCTTCCGGCGCCGCCTTCGTTCTTCGTCGGCCGGGACCGCGAACTGGCCCGTCTGGATCGCTTGCTGGAGTCACAGGCCGAGCGGGGTGGCACGGTGGTGATTTCCGCCATTGGCGGCACCGGCGGGATCGGTAAGACCTGGCTGGCTCTGTGCTGGGCCCACCAGCAGCAGGAACGCTTTCCGGACGGGCAGCTGTTCGCCGACCTGCGCGGCTTCTCCCCCTCCGAAGAACCGGTACCGCCCGAGGCGGCGCTGCGTATGTTCCTCGGCGCCCTGGGCACTGCCCCTGCGCAGATCCCCGCACACCTGGACGCCCAGGCCGCGCTCTACCGCACGCTGATCGCAGACAGGCGCCTGCTCATCATCCTGGACAACGCCCGTGACACCGCCCAAGTTCTGCCTCTGCTCCCCGGCAGCCCGAATTGCACCGTCCTGGTCACGAGCCGTCACCAACTCGGCGGCCTGATCACCGCTCATGGCGGAACCCCCCTCACCCTGAATGTGCTGACCGATACCGAGGCAGACGAGTTACTCACCCGTCACCTCGGCCCCCACCGGATTGCCTCCGAACCCGAGGCCGCCCGTACCCTCCTGAAGCACTGCGCCGGCCTGCCCCTGGCCATCAGCATCCTGGCAGCCCGGGCCACCATGAACCCCGCACTCACCCTGGCAGCACTGGCCGCAGAGCTCCAGGAGACCACGCCCCGGCTCGACGTCCTGGACGCCGGCGAAACGACCGCCAACCTACGTGCGGTCTTCGCCGCCTCCTACCGCGCCCTCGCCCCCCAGACAGCCGACGTGTTCCGGCAGCTCGCCCTGGCACCTGGCCCCGACATCAGCCTGCCTGCTGCAGCCAGCCTCACCGCCCTTCCGCTCCCCCGCCTCCGTACCCACGTGCGCGAACTGCAGGCCGCACACCTGCTCCAGGAACACACACCCGGCTGCTACACCTTCCACGACCTGCTGCGTGCCTACGCCACCGAACTCGCCGACACTTTCGATACCGACAGGGAGCGGAGCGCGACGCTGGGCCGGATACTCGACCACTACGTGCACACCGCGTACGCAGCCGACAGACTGCTGCTGCCCCACCGGGACCCCATCAGCCTGACACCTGCGGCAGACGGCGTCTCTCCCGAACAGCTCACCACCCATCGCCAGGCCCTGGAATGGTTCACCCGTGAACGAGCGTGTCTGACTGCGGCCGTTGAACACGCGGCGCTCGCCGGCAGCGATGTGCACGCTTGGCAGCTGGCGTGGACGATCATCACCTTCCTCAGCCGAGGCGGACTGTGGCACGACGTGGAGACCGTCGAACGAACGGCCCTGGCAGCCGCCGTGCGGCTCGGGGATCACTCGGCACAGGCCGAGTGCCATCGAGAGCTTGCCTACGCCTTCGCACTGACGGGCCGCGGCCCCGAAGCCGGCCGCGCACTCCTACAGGCCCTCGAACTGTCCACGGAGCTCAACGATGTCCTGGGACAGGCCCACACCCACATCGCCTTGGGCTGGCTGCACGAGTACCAAGGCGATCAGCAGACAGCTTTCCGCCACGATCTCACTGCCCTGGAGCTCTTCACCTCGCTCGGCCACCGGCCCGGACGCGCCAGAGCACTCAATGCAGTGGGCTGGGACCACATCCAGCTCGGTCACCACCAGCAGGCCATCTCCCACTGCCGGGAGGCGCTGGCCCTGCAACAACAACTTCAGGACGAACGCGGCCAAGCCGGCACATGGGACACCCTCGGCAACGCCTACCAGCAGATCAACGACTACCCGAACGCCATCGACTGCTACCAGCACAGTCTGGAACTCAACCAGACACTCGGGCATCGCTACAACGAGGCAGAGACCCTCGTCCACCTCGGGGAAACCCACCGTGCCACCGGCGCCCTCAACGCGGCACAGGACGCCTGGCAACGGGCCATCGACATCCTCACCGACGCAGGTCACCACGAAGCCGAACTGGACCGGATCCGTAGCATGCTCCAGAACCTCAGCGGGGCCTTGGCATGAAGCAGGCGTCGCGGGAGGAACCTTGACCACTGATGTGATCGTGTCATGCCGATCGGCCAGTATGGTCAGGCCCGCTCCGGTCGGCGGGGGCGCAGCGGCCGGTAGCCGGCCGGGTCGAGCTCGGCAAGCTCGGTGTCGACCTCGACGTTGATGGTGCCGAAGAAGTTCACGGTCTCGCTGTGGGCCGGGGAGATGTGTGCCAGCAGTTCGTCGTCGGCCGCGCGGCCCTCGGCGCGCATCTGCGCGATGGCCAGGCCGTAGTTCTCCGTCGTCCAGGTGACCACCGAGTTGGTCAGCAGCGTCAGGCACCATGCCTGCTCGGTCTGCGCGGCAAGGTGGCGGTGCCGGATCGCGCCCTCGTGCGCGGAGAGCAGGCTGCGGCGCAGCGAGTGCAGGGATTCGCCCTTGTTCAACTGTCGGGCGATCTTCCTGCGGTAGGTCTCGTCGGCCGGATAGCGGGCGGCGCAGATCGTACGGCGAAGCGCTCCGTACTCCTCTTCTGGGTGAGCAGCGGCCCCGCCACCGGCCACAGGCTGTTGACGTCCCGCTGCGGGTCCATCCGGTCGTCCAGCACGTAGTGCGCCTCCCGGCGGCTCACCACGATCACCTTCGTGCCGAACGTCGTGTGCTGGTCCGAGACGTGCGTGTACGTCGACAGGCCCTGACCGGCGAAGTACTTCTTCATCGCCCACGCCGTCGTCGACTTCCCCTTCGCCGGGAACCGCTGCCCGTCCGAGGACGACAGCGTGCCTCCACCGAACACCTGAGTCAGCGGAAGCCGGTGGTGGTAGTTGACGACCGCGGCGTTCGCCGCCGCCAGGGTCTCCTCCCGGATGTACCACTCCTGGGTCCAGGCCAGGATGTCGTAGGAGATCCCGCACGCCTCCGCCATCCTCACCAGGCCCAGATTCGTCGCGTTCGCGATCAGCACCGCCAGCAGGTTCCGCTTGAGCTCCGGCGAGCGGGACTGCTTGCTCCCGGCGTGCGTCAGACAGTCCAGGAAGCGGGTACGGCGGTCGAGTTCGACCAGCAGCGGGGCGATCGGGGCCAGCGGCAGCAGCTCCGAGAGCTCCTCCTTGAGCTCGGCGGCCTCGGCCGGGATGTCCTCCGCCGACACCGGCGGGATGATCAGCTCCCCGCCCGGCGACTGCCGCACCTCACCGGTACCCGTCTTCCGGTTGCCCAGCACCTTCTCCCACCAGCAATCAGGCAGCATCGCCCTGACCGGCGCAGGGCCCGCAGCGCCTCTGCGGTGCAGCCCTCGGCGAGGGCGGCCTCGACGAGCGGGGCGAGGCGCTGCGCCGTCGACCGCGCCGCCGACCGGGGCAAGCGCAGGGCCCGCACGATGCTCGACCCCGGCCGTGGCGGCGGCATGGAAGGCGGGCAGGTGCGTCATGCTGGGCCGGCGGCGTCGCGGTCCCGTCGTCGTCCTCCGGGACAGTGAGCGGGCGGCGTCCCTCGGCACGGTCGTCCGGGAGGACGGCGTCCGCTCGCCGGTGAACCGGCCTCATCGGGACCGGGCCGAGCCCGAGCCGCTCGTACGTGGCGCGGACGGCGTCGAGGTCCGGACGTTCTTCGCAGGCTCGGCGCCGGTCTCGGGGGTCCGCCCATTTTCGATCTTGTTCAGGGCGTCGGCGCTGAGGCTGTGGCCGCGCCGCTTGAACCGGGCAACACCTGGAAGGATCCGGAGGCGTTCGCCAGCCTGATCCACGACGTCGAGACGAAGATCTTCGCCGTGCTCCCGGACGAGACGTGGGTCTACCCGGGCCACGGCAACGACACCACGCTGGGCGCGGAGCGGCCGCATCTGCCGGAGTGGCACGCGCGCGGGTGGTGAGTCCGACACAGGGGCACGGGTGGTGAGTTCCCGCCACGGGGCGCGCGGAGTCGTTCGCGCGCCCCGTGTGAATCGTGCGCACGCGCCGGTGCCTCGCGCGCGCTCCCCGCACACCTGGTTGCGCGGTCAACTGGTCTCAGCCCCGCGCGGGATGACGGCTCCGGCGCGGAATGGGCCGCCGGTCTTCGATCCCCGCCCTCGGCCGGCGGCCCAGGCCCAGACCTCGCGGACGCGCACCTGTTCACGAGAACGCAACACCCGTTCCCACCATGCGGACAAACACGGGTGTGACCTGGACAGACACGGATTTCGCTGCCACTCTCCCGCCATGCACCTCGCCCCTCGTGTTCTGCGCCGCGCCGCCGCCGGCGCCACCGTCGCCCTCCTCGCGACCGCGGTCGGCTGCGCCCCGCAGCCCGAGGCCGACGCGTCCGCCACGTCCTCCGCCTCGGCCAAAAAGACCTGCGCCAAGGGCGAGTTGGCGACCAAGACCTCGGGAAAGCTGACGATCGCCACCGACGAACCGGCGTACGAGCCCTGGTTCAAGGACGACAAGCCGTCCAACGGCGAGGGCTTCGAGTCGGCGGTGGCGTACGCCGTGGCGAAGCAGCTCGGGTACGACAAGGGCGCCGTCGTCTGGCAGAGCGTGCCGTTCAACAAGGCCTTCGCACCGGGTGAGAAGACCTTCGACTTCGACATCAACCAGGTGTCCATCAGTGCCGAGCGCAAGAAGGCCGTGGACTTCTCCTCCGGCTACTACGACGTCCGCCAGGCCGTCATCGCGCTGAAGGGCAGCAAGGCCGCGAAGGCGACGAGCATCGCGGACCTCAAGGGCCTCAAGCTGGGCGCCCAGGTCGGCACGACGAGCCTCGACTACATCGACGACGTGGTGAAGCCGAGCCGGGAAGCCGCCGTCTACGCCAAGAACGACCAGGCCAAGTCCGCTCTGAAGAACGGCCAGGTGGACGCGATCGTGGTCGACCTGCCCACCGCGTTCTACATCACCTCCGCCGAGGTGACGAACGCCGAGATCGTCGGCCAGTTCGAGAACCAGGGCGGTACGCCCGAGCAGTTCGGGCTCGTCCTCGACAAGGGCAGCGTCCTCACCTCGTGCGTGACGGACGCCGTGGACGCCCTGCGTGCGGACGGCACCCTGGCGAAGATCGAGCAGCAGTGGCTCTCCGACGCCGTCGACGCCCCGGTGCTCAAGTGACGGTCACGAAGGAGGAGTCCGGCCAGGAGGGCGCGGACGACAACGGTGACATGTCCGGGGGCGGCGACGCGTACGTCCCGTCGCGGCGCCGGCTGGAGCGCGAGCGCTACCAGCGCACGCGGGCCCGCCGCGCCACGGCGATCGCCGCCCTGTCGACCCTGGTCACCGCCGTCGTCCTCTATCTGGTCGTCGTCGGCGCGCCCGGCTGGCCCCGTACCAAGGAGACGTTCTTCAGCGGGCAGTACGCGCGCGAGGCGTTCCCCAAGGTCCTGGAAGGGCTCTGGCTGAACGTCCGGCTGCTGTTCGTCTGCGGCGTGGCCGTGCTCGTCCTCGGCATGCTCATCGCCGTGGCCCGCACCCTGCGCGGTCCGGTGTTCTTCCCGTTGCGGGTGCTGGCGGCCGCGTACACGGACTTCTTCCGCGGACTGCCGCTGATCATCAACCTGATGATCGTGGTCCTCGGCGTTCCCGCGCTGCGGCTCCAGGGCGTGACGGTCGACCCGGTGCTGCTCGGCGGTACGGCGCTGACACTGACGTACTCGGCGTACGTCGCCGAGGTGTTCCGCGCCGGCATCGAGTCCGTGCACCCCTCGCAGCGCGCGGCGGCCCGCTCGCTCGGCCTGTCCAACCGTCAGGCGCTGCGGTACGTCGTGCTCCCCCAGGCGGTGCGCCGCCAGGTGCCGCCGTTGCTGAACGACCTGGTGTCCCTGCAGAAGGACACCGGTCTGGTGTCGATCGGCGGCGCCATCGACGCCGTACGCGCGGCGGACATCATCGTGGGCCGCAGTCTCAACTACACGCCGTACATCGTGGCGGGGCTGGTCTTCGTCGCGCTGACCATTCCGATGACCCGCTTCACCGACTGGGTGACGGCCCGGATGGACGGCCGGCGGGCCCAGGGAGGAACGACATGAGCGACGCCCCGGTGCTGCGGATGGAGTCCGTCCGCAAGACCTTCGGCGGCTCGGTCGTCCTGCGGGACGTCGACCTGGAGGTCGCCCCGCACACCGTGACCGCGCTGATCGGCGCCTCCGGCTCCGGCAAGTCCACGCTGCTGCGCTGCGCCAACCTCCTGGAGGACATCGACGACGGCGCGATCTGGCTGGACGGCGAGGAGATCACCGACCCGCGCACCGACCAGGACGCGGTACGGCGCCGTATCGGCGTGGTCTTCCAGTCGTACAACCTGTTCCCGCACATGACCGTGCTGGAGAACATCACGCTGGCTCCGCGCCGGGTGCACGGCGTGGCGCGCGCGGAGGCCGAGGAACGCGCCAGGGAGCTGCTGGAGCGGCTCGGGCTGGGCGCCCGGGCGGGTGAGTACCCCGACCGGCTCAGCGGCGGCCAGCAGCAGCGTGTGGCGATCGCGCGCGCCCTCGCCGTACGTCCCCGGCTGCTGCTGCTCGACGAGATCACCGCGGCCCTCGACCCGGAGCTGGTCGGTGAGGTCCTGAACGTCGTCCGCGATCTGAAGGGCGACGGCATGACCATGGTGCTGGCCACGCACGAGATGGGCTTCGCCCGCGAGGTCGCCGACCAGGTCTGTTTCCTGGACGGAGGGGTCGTGCTGGAGCGCGGCACGGCCGAGCAGATCTTCGGCGACCCGCGGCGGGAACGCACCCGGCGCTTCCTGCGGCGGATCGTGGAGGCCGGCCGGCTGTGATCAGCGGCAGGTAAGGGGCGTGCTCCGGGAGGCCGGTGCTTACGCGTCGGCCTTGCCCGTCCCCGCCAGCGCGGCGACCCGCTCGACCCCGAACACGTATCCCTGGACTCCGCATCCCGCGATGACCCCGTCGGCGCGCAGGGAGACGTAGGAGTGGTGGCGGAAGGACTCGCGCCGGTGGATGTTGGAGATGTGGACCTCCAGCACCGGCAGTCCGTCGCAGGTGTTGAGCGCGTCCAGGATCGCGACCGACGTGTGCGAGTAGGCGCCCGGGTTGATCACGATGCCGCAGTGGTTCAGGCGCCCCTCATGGATCCAGTCGACGAGTTGCCCCTCGTGGTTGGACTGCCGGAAGTCCACCGTGCCGCCGTGGGCCGCCGCCGCCTTCACACACAGCGCCTCGACGTCGGCGAGCGTGTCGGACCCGTAGATCTCCGGCTGGCGCTGACCCAGGAGGTTCAGGTTGGGGCCGTTCAGGATCATGATCGGGGCGGTGGCCAGGGTGTGCGGCACGGTTCCTCCGGTCCGTTCGGGGCGGTCCGTCGGGAACCGCCGCTCGGACCCGGTCTATCACGGTGGAACGGCGCACCGAGAGGCCGCCTCGATCACCCGCCGCCCCTCCGGTCACCCCCGTGCGCCCCCGTAACCGGTCGTCACCATGGGTAGTTGACGCGGCATGCACGATGTACGCACCGTCAGGGCGCCCTCCATGCCACGGCTCGCCGCCGCCTCGCTCGCGGGGACGGCCATCGAGTTCTACGACTTCTTCGTCTACGGCACCGCGGCCGCGCTGGTTCTCGGGCCGCTGTTCTTCCCGACGTTCTCGCCGCTGGCCGGGACGCTGGCCGCGTTCGCGACGTTCGGCGTGGGCTTCGTGGCGAGGCCGCTCGGATCGGTGCTCTTCGGGCACGTCGGGGACCGGCGCGGCCGGCGTCCGGTCCTCGTCGCCTCCCTGCTGCTCACCGGGGCGTCCACGGTCGCGGTCGGCTGTCTGCCGACGTACGCCAGCATCGGGGCGGCCGCACCCCTGCTGCTGCTCGTGCTGCGGTTTCTGCAGGGGCTGGGACTCGGCGGGGAGTGGGGCGGCGCGGTGCTGCTCACGGCGGAGCACGCGCCCGCCGAGCGGCGCGGGCTGTGGTCGAGCTTTCCGCAGGTCGGACCGGCGGTCGGGTTCGTGCTGGCCAACGGGGTGGTGCTGGTGCTGTCGGCGACGCTGACGGAGGCGCAGTTCGCCGCGTGGGGGTGGCGGGTGCCGTTCTGGGCGGCCGGGGTGCTGGCCGTGCTCGGCCTGTGGCTGCGGTCGTCGCTCCCGGAGAGCCCCCGGTTCCTGGAGATCGGCGACCACGCGCGCGTGCCGCTCGCGGAGGTCGTGCGCGACCACTGGCGGCTGGTCCTGCTGACCGCCGGCGGGCTGGCCGTCGGGTACGCGATCTTCTACGCCGTGACGACCTGGTCCCTCGCGTACGCCACCGAACGCCTGGGGGTGAGCCGCACCGTCATGCTGGCCTGCATCATGGGCGCGGTGGTGGTGAAGGGCGCGCTGACGCCGGTGGCGGCGATGCTGGGCGACCGCTTCGGACGGCGGCCCCTGTGTCTCGTGGGCTGCGCGGCGGCGGCGCTGTGGATGCTGCCGATGGTGGCGCTGCTGTCGACCGGCGCTCCCCTGCCGATGTTCCTCGGGTTCCTCGGCGCGCTCCTCGCGTTCGTCACGATGTTCGGGGTGATCGCGGCCTATCTGCCCGAGCTGTACGAGCCGAGGGTGCGGTGCACGGGCGCGGCGGTCGGCTACAACCTCGGCGGTGTCCTCGGGGGTGCGCTCACGCCGATCGTGGCGACGGCGCTGGCGGAGCACTCGGGGCGGGTCCCGTGGGGGGTGGGCGCCTATCTCACGGTGATCGCGCTGGTCAGTCTCGGCTGCTTCGCACTGCTGCCGGAGACCCGGCCGGTGCGGCTGACGGCCGTGCAGCCGGTCCTGGAGTGACCGGCGCCGAACGGTCAAGGCGGTCAGGGGTTGATCGCCAGTTCCAGGTAGGCCAGGAACAGGACGAGGTGCACACCGCCCTGGAGCGGGGTGGCCCGTCCCGGCACCACGGTCAGGGAGCCGACCACCACGGTCAGCGCGAGCAGCACCATGTAGGTGGCGCCCAGGCCCAGGACGAGGGGGCCGGAGAGCCAGATGGAGGCAAGGGCGACCGCGGGGATCGTCAGGCCGATGCTGGCCATGGCGGAGCCGAGCGCGAGGTTGAGGCTGGTCTGCACCCGGTCGCGGCGGGCGGAGCGCAGCGCCGCGATGGTCTCGGGGAGCAGCACGAGCAGGGCGATGACCACTCCGACGACGGCTTGGTGCAGTCCGGCCGCCTCCACCCCGGACTCGATCGTGGGCGAGACGCCCTTCGCCAGGCCCACCACCCCGATCAGGGCCAGGCCGAGGAGGCCGAGGCTGATCAGTGCGTCCCGTGAGGACGGGACTCCCGCGTGGTCGTCGGCGGTGATCACTTCTCCTTGGCGGGTGACCGGCAGGAAGTGGTCGCGGTGCCGGACGGTCTGGGTCGCCACGAACAGGCCGTAGAGGATCAGCGAGGACAGCGCGGCGAAGGTCAGCTGGACGGAGGAGAACTCCGGTCCCGGTGTGCTGGTCGTGAAGGTCGGCAGGACCAGGCTGAGCGTGGCCAGGGTCGCCACGGTGGCCAGGGCGGCGCCCGTGCCCTCGGGGTTGAACACGGCCGTGCCGTGCCGCAGCGAGGCGACGAGGAGACAGACGCCGACCACGCCGTTGCAGGTGATCATCACTGCGGCGAAGACCGTGTCCCGCGCCAGGGTCGAGGACTTGTCGCCGCCGTCCACCATCAGGGTCACGATCAGGGCGACCTCGATGACCGTCACGGCGATCGCGAGGACCAGCGAGCCGAAGGGTTCGCCGACCCGGTGGGCGACGACCTCGGCATGGTGCACGGCGGCCAGGACGGATCCGGCGAGGACCACGGTGACCAGCACGACGACCGCCACAGGCAGATCGCGGCCCCAGGTCAGGACCAGGAGCACCACGGCCAGCACCGGCACGAGGGTCGTCCACCGGGTGGTGAGCGTCCTGAGCCGAGCGATCATGCAGGGATCGTCGCAGAGCTGTCAGGGCTTCGCATTCCGGCTCCTACGGCCGGTGCGGCCCTCGCGTCACTCGAACGCGGTGACGTCCTCGACGTCGGGTAGCGGTCCGGCCGGTTCCTGTCCCAAGGGTTCCCGTCCCAAGGAAGCACCGGGAGCGGCGCTCGGCGATTCGCCGCGCACCGCTCACCGGGCTGGTTGTTCCTGTGTCGTCCGCGGTCAGGCCTGGATGCTGTCCTTCGGAGCGCCTTCGCTCTCCGTCCGCGCCGCCTCGGCCGCCGCCTGCTTCTTCGAGACGCGCAGGCTGGTGATCGTGGTGACGATCAGGACGGCGCAGATGACGCCGAGCGAGACCGGGATGCTGATCTCGGGGACGTGGACGCCGGACTCGTGCAGTGCGTGCAGCACCAGCTTGACGCCGATGAAGCCCAGGATGACCGACAGGCCGTAGCTGAGGTGGACCAGCTTCTTCAGCAGGCCGCCGATGAGGAAGTACAGCTGCCGCAGGCCCATCAGCGCGAAGGCGTTGGCCGTGAAGACGATGTACGGGTCCTGGGTGAGGCCGAAGATCGCGGGGATGGAGTCCAGCGCGAACAGGACGTCGGTGGTGCCGATCGCGAGCATCACGACGAGCATCGGGGTCATGACCCGCTTGCCATTCTGCTCGATCCACAGCTTGGTCCCGTGGTAGCGGTCGGCGACGCCGAACCTGCGCTCGGCCGCCTTGAGCAGCTTGTTCTCCTCGAACTCCTCGTCCTCCTCGTCGGCCCGGGCCTCCTGGATGAGCTTCCAGGCGGTCCAGATCAGGAAAGCGCCGAAGAGGTAGAACACCCAGGCGAAGCTGGCGAGGATCGCGGCGCCCGCGGCGATGAAGACGGCCCGCAGGACCAGGGCTATGAGGACGCCCACCAGCAGGACCCGCTGCTGGTACTGCGACGGGACGGCGAACTTCGCCATGATCAGGACGAAGACGAAGAGGTTGTCGACGCTGAGCGACTTCTCGGTGATGAAGCCGGCGAAGAACTCTCCGGCCGGCTGGCCGCCGCCGAAGACGAGGAGGCCGAGGCCGAAGAGTCCGGCCAGGGCGATCCAGACGACGGTCCAGATGCCCGCTTCCTTGATCGACACGTCATGCGGCTTGCGGCCGATGAAGAAGTCGACCGCGATCAGGGCGGCCAGACCCACGATGGTGAGAACCCATAGGTTCAGGGAAACATCCACTGCGCCTCCGGCAGTACGTAACGGCAGGTAATCAGCGTCGTCGCGCTGCCGGAGGTCTCTTCCACCCCGTCCCGGGCGGGACTGGGCCGGCGTCCCGGGATCCACTTCGATCCGTATTGACGGGTGCGCCGCAGCAGGGAGTACTCCCCTCCGTACGGAAAACAGTACCCCAATCACCAAGGAAAGGTAAAGTGATTGGCAAAAGAAAGACCAAATTACCTGTTCAGGGATGCTTTACGTGTGCTTGGTACGCGCGATCGCCACCTGGGCCAGCACCTGCTGGAGCACTTCACTGCCGGGCGGCACGAGCGCCGGTTCATACGTCCAGGCGTGCCCGACCCAGGGGTCCGCGAGGTGGTCGTCGGGCACCGGGGTCAGCCGGAGCAGCCCCCGCCACAGCGGATCCAGCAACGGACCGTAACCGGCGGCGTCCTCCCGGTCGGCGACCAGCATCAGATGGACGCCCACGGCGGGACCCTCGTCCGCGAGGTACCGGAGCTGGTTCACGGCGCGGTCGTCGAAGCCGTGCGGGAAGTCGTTGACGACGAGGAGCTGCTGGGAGGTGTCGAAGCCGGGCGGCAGGGCGTCGGCGACACCACCGCGCACCGCCATCTGCACCAGGTCGACGCGCTGGGTCAGCCGGCCCAGGACGTCCGCCACCCCCGCCGCGCCGGCGGCCGGCGGGGTCGCGAGCACCCCGGCCCGGACGAGCGGTGCGAGGGCCTGCGCCCCGGAGCCCGCCGGGTCGATGACGTGCACGGTGAACTCGCCCGCCGGATACACCGCCAGCAGCCGGGCGGTGTGCGCCACGGCCGACACCAGAGCGAGGTGCCGCAGCTCGTGGGAGTCGGTGAACGGCTCCTCGGCCGATGCCGTACCGCCACTGTCGATCCACAGCCCGCGCTCCAGCGGGAGGCGGACCAGCATCGGGATGCGCAGCGAGTCGCTCTCGGGCAGGTGCAGGTCGCCGAGGCGCAGCGCCATGGGCATCTCCATCGGGACGCGGTAGGCGTGCCAGACGGGGTTGTCCCAGCGGGCGTAGGCCGGGGGCAGCGCCGGTTCGACGACGTCGGACTCGGCGCCGAGCTGGACGAGGTCCCGCTCCAGGGCCTGGCGGGCCTGGTCGACGAGCTGGATGTGCCGGGCCTGAGCCGCCTCGCGGGCCGCGTCCCCCTGGCCGCCGATCCTGCTGCGCGGGTCGGACAGGACCTGGTCCAGCTCCCTCTCCATACGGGTGTCGGCGAAGTCGACGGCGCTGCGGTAGGCGGCCGTGGTCCGGGCCAGGTCCTCGAACATGCCCCAGACCTGGTTGTAGAGCCGCTCCTCCATCGACCAGCCGGTCGCGTCGCCCGCGACGGGCGGGGCGGGCTGCCCCGGCTGGGCGGGCGGCGCGGTGGGCGGGGGCGGCGGCGGCGCGGCGTTCCGCCGACCGGGGTGGACGTAGTCGACCGGGCCGCCGGTGGCGGGCGGAGGCGGTGGAGCCGGCTGCGGGGTGGCGGGGTCCGTCGGTACCGCAGCGGCGGGAACCGGATCCGTCGGCCCGCCCGTCGGCACGGAACCCGTCGGCGCGCCGGCCGGGCAGCCGGTGGCGCCCTGTGCCCCGTACGCGGAGCCGCTCTGGTCCGGGCCGAGGGCGGACGCGGCCGCCTGCCGCGAGCGGTCGCCGTCGGGCGCACGCGGGGGCGGGGGCGGGGCCGGGACCGAGCGGGCCAGGCCCTGGGCCACCGCCTCGTTGATACCGGCCGCGAGCTGCTGCGCCTGCGGCAGGCCCTGGTCGGTGAGGAGTTCGGCGAGGCCGCCCGCGTACCCCTGGCCGACGGCCCGCACCTTCCAGGCGCCCTGGCGCCGGTAGAGCTCCAGGGCGACGACCGCCGACTCGGCGCTCAGACCGGTGACGGTGTACCCGGCGACCTCGGTGCCGTCGAGGCCGGTCACCCTGACGGCGGGGGGCGGGACGGAGCCGAAGCTGACGGGGCCTCCCCCGTCGCCCGTGGGCAGGGAGAGCAGGACGTTGACCCGGTGCACGCTCGCCGGCATGGCGTCCAGGTCCACGGCGAGACGGTGATCGGCGGCCGCCTGCCGGGAGACCTCCAGACCGGGCAGGGTCGGGGAGCCCGGGTGGGCCACCCATTCGACGCCCTGCGCATGGCCGTTCTCGTCGCTGAGCGTGGCCGCGGCCACGACCGGCGTGCCGGCCGAGACCCTGATCTCGAGGCGAACCGTGGAGAGCGGGTGGTTCTGCCCCCGCACCAGCTCGGCCGTCATCGCCTGTCCCCCTGTGTCGCGTGTGGTGGTGTCGTGTCGGTCGGCCGGGGCCTGTTACAGGAGCGGCACGAGGGCCGGCATCAGGTCCTGGAAGGTACGGCCGTTGGCCGGGGCGCCGAGGGCCGTCATCGTCCAGCCCGCGCCCGAGCGGTGCACCTTGGCCATGATCTGGGCCGTGTAGGCGCCACCGCCCGCGAGCGTGTAGCGCGCCAGCTCCTGGCCGTTGGTCTCGTCGACCAGGCGGCAGAAGGCGTTCTGCACCTCCTGGAAGGTCTGGCCCGTGAAGGAGTTCACGGTGAAGACGATCTGGTCGATGTGGACCGGTACGCGCGCGAGGTCGACGAGGATCGCCTCGTCGTCGCCGCCCTGGCCGACGCCGCCGACGAGGTTGTCACCGGTGTGCCGGACGGAGCCGTCGTCGCTCACCAGGTGACGGAAGAACACGACGTCGACGGGCTGCTTGTCCGCGAACAGCACGGCGGAGGCGTCGAGGTCGATCTCCCGGGTGCGGGAGCCGAACAGGCCACGCCGCGGGGCCGCCTGCCAACCGAGACCCATACGGACCGCGGTCAGGCTGCCCCCGTCGTTCTTCTGCAGACTGATGGCCTGGCCCTTGGTCATGTTGACGGTCACGGGCTGATTCCCCTCTCGAACTGTCCCCTGTTGCCGCGGAGTCCGCGGTTGCGGAAAACCCTACGCACAGGCACTGACAGTGCCGTACCCGGGCACGCACTTTGTGTCGGTCTTGCAACACTGCGCGTCGCGGCCCGGGCACGGCGACCGCACGGGTCCCTCAGGCCAGACCCGCCTCCCTCATCTGACGCAGTTCCTTCTTCATCTCGGAGACCTCGTCGCGGATCCGGGCGGCGACCTCGAAGTGCAGGTCCGCGGCGGCGGCCCGCATACGCTCCGTCATCTCCTCGATCTGTTCGGCGAGTTGGGCCGCCGGACGGTCGGTGGGGACCGTCTCCTTGGCCTTGCCCCTGGCGGACTTGGACGTGGCGCCCGTGGCCGTCCTGGCCGCCTTGTCGCCGAGGGAGGGCACGGGTGCCTTGGTGCCGCGTCCGTCCTTCTTCGCCCGGTAGCCCGTGCCGAGCAGCTGCTCGGTGTCGACCTCCTCGCGGGCGATCTGCGCGACGATGTCGTTGATCTTCTTGCGGAGCGGCTGCGGGTCGATCCCGTTCGCCTTGTTGTAGGCGATCTGCTTCTCGCGTCGGCGGTTGGTCTCGTCGATGGCCCGCTCCATGCCGGGCGTGATCTTGTCGGCGTACATGTGCACCTGGCCGGAGACATTGCGGGCCGCGCGGCCGATGGTCTGGATCAGCGAGGTGCCGGAGCGCAGGAAGCCCTCCTTGTCGGCGTCGAGGATCGCCACCAGGGACACTTCGGGCAGGTCGAGACCCTCGCGCAGGAGGTTGATGCCGACCAGGACGTCGAACTCCCCGGCGCGCAGCTCGCGCAGCAGCTCGATGCGGCGCAGGGTGTCGACGTCGCTGTGCAGATAGCGCACCTGGATGCCGAGTTCCAGGAAGTACTCCGTGAGGTCCTCGGCCATCTTCTTGGTGAGCGTGGTGACCAGGACGCGCTCGTCCTTCTCCACGCGGGTCCGGATCTCGTGCACCAGGTCGTCGATCTGGCCCTCGGTGGGCTTGACGACCACCTCGGGGTCGACGAGGCCGGTGGGGCGGATGATCTGTTCGACGACGCCGTCCCCGCGGGAGAGCTCGTACTTGCCGGGCGTCGCCGACAGATACACGGTCTGCCCGATGCGCCCCTGGAACTCCTCCCACTTCAGGGGACGGTTGTCGAGGGCCGAGGGCAGCCGGAAGCCGTGGTCGACGAGGGTGCGCTTGCGGGAGGCGTCGCCCTCGTACATCGCGCCGATCTGCGGCACGGTGACGTGCGACTCGTCGATGACGAGCAGGAAGTCGTCCGGGAAGTAGTCGAGCAGGGTGTTCGGCGGGGAACCGGGCTCACGGCCGTCGAAGTGCATCGAGTAGTTCTCCACGCCGGAGCACGAGCCGATCTGGCGGAGCATCTCGATGTCGTAGGTGGTGCGCATGCGCAGCCGCTGGGCCTCCAGGAGCTTGCCCTGCTTCTCCAGTTCGGCCAGGCGCTCCCCCAGCTCCTTCTCGATGTCGTTGACGGCCCGCTCCATCCGCTCCGGGCCGGCGACGTAGTGGGACGCCGGGAAGACGTACAGCTGCTCGTCGTCGCTGATGATCTCGCCGGTGAGGGGGTGCAGCGTGGACAGGGCCTCGATCTCGTCGCCGAACATCTCGATGCGGACGGCGAGCTCCTCGTAGACCGGGAAGATCTCGATGGTGTCGCCGCGCACCCGGAAGGTGCCGCGGGTGAACGCCAGGTCGTTGCGCGTGTACTGGATGTCCACGAAGCGGCGCAGCAGCTCGTCGCGGTCGATCTCCTCGCCGACCTTCAGCGGGACCATCCGGTCCACGTACTCCTGCGGCGTGCCGAGGCCGTAGATGCAGGACACCGAGGCGACCACGACGACGTCCCGCCGGGTGAGCAGCGAGTTGGTCGCGGAGTGGCGCAGCCGCTCGACCTCCTCGTTGATCGAGGAGTCCTTCTCGATGTAGGTGTCCGACTGCGGTACGTACGCCTCGGGCTGGTAGTAGTCGTAGTACGAGACGAAGTATTCGACCGCGTTGTTCGGGAGAAGTTCGCGGAATTCGTTCGCCAGCTGGGCGGCCAGGGTCTTGTTCGGCGCCATCACCAGGGTGGGCCGCTGGAGCTTCTCGATCATCCACGCGGTGGTGGCGGACTTGCCGGTGCCGGTCGCGCCGAGGAGGACGACGTCCTTCTCGCCGCCTTCGACGCGCCGGGCGAGCTCGGCGATGGCCGTCGGCTGGTCGCCGCTGGGCTGGTAGGGGCTGACGACCTCGAAGGGCGCCACCGTGCGTTCGATGTGAGAGACGGGCCGCATGCCATCCACCGTACGACCCCCCACTGACAACAGGGCCGGATCAGCGGTTTCGTGCGGGCGGGCCCCGGTCCGAGGGGCGGGGTCAGCGGTTCTGCGGAGTGCGGGACTCGCGGTGGGAGACCTTGCGGCGGGGGCGCAGCGCCGGGCGGCGGGCGGCGTGCTGCACGCTCGGGTGTGCCGGAACGCCGGGCTTGTGTTCGACGGGGGTCCAGCGGGGCTTGCCCACCATCAGCGGGTCGAACATCACGACGACGCCGGCGAGCACCAGGAAGGCGAGGGGGCCGATCAGCATCGGCGCGAGGAGGGTCGCGGGAGAGTCGCCTCCGGCCGGGCTGCCGGTCGTGTGCAGGTGGACGCTCAGCGCGGCCATGCCCGTGTAGTGCATGCCGGTGACGGCGAGCCCCATGACGAGGCTGGCGCCCACGCTCCACAGGAAGCCTCTGACCTGTCCGGCCGACCACAGCGCCGCGGTGGCCGCAACCATGGCTATCGCGACGGAGACGCCGACGGTGAACGTGTTGTACTCCAGCTTGCCGTTGAACCGCATCCCTGCCATGCCGAGGTAGTGCATCGACGCGATGCCCAGGCCGGTGATGGTGCCGCCGGTGAACAGCGCGGTTCCGGTCGCGCCCCGGAAGCCGACGATGAAGACGCCCACGCCCACCATGAGGATGGCGACGCCGAGGCTGGCGTAGGTCGTCGGCTTGTCGTAGTGGATGGGGGCTCCCCTGACCGTGAAGCCCATCATCGCGATGAAGTGCATGGTCCAGATCCCCGAGCCGATCGCCGCGGAGCCGAGGGCCAGCCATCCGGGGCGCCAGGAATGGGCGACGAGCAGGGCTCTGGTGGTGCAGCGCAGGCCGAGCGCACCGCCGAGGCAGGCCATGAGGTAGGCCACCAGCGGGGTGACGATTCCGTAGCTGAATCCGTCGACCGTGCCGTGCATGCGCGGTTGCCCTTCCGCCCTGTTGCTTGCTTTTTTCCTTTACGCGCCCCTCCCAGGACCGCGCGAGCGGTCAAGGTGAGAGAGAGTATGACTCCCACCGGAATGGTCGAACGATTTTCCGGCAAAGAAACACGTCCTTGCCGCACATGTGCGGCAGCCGTGAGCGACCTCGGGCGCCTCCTTCTTTCATCCTCCGGTCACCCCGCACCACCTCCGCCGTCGACTCTGTGCTGTCACAGTTGAGCTGTACGTGAGCAACGACGCGAGGAGTACGCATGCATGCGCGCACAGTAGCCGCAACGACCACCGCGCTCCTGGGTACCGTCGCCCTTCTGCTCCCCGTCCACGACGCCCGGGCGGGCATCGCCACCCATGCCGTGGTCGTCGCCCACCGGGGTGCCTCGGCGCTCGCCCCGGAGAACACCCTGGGCGCCGTCGACGAAGCCGCCGCCCTGGGCATCGTCTGGGTGGAGAACGACGTCCAGCGCACCAAGGACGGCGAACTCGTGGTGATCCACGACGACAGCCTCCGCCGTACGACGAACGTGGAGGAGGTCTTTCCCGGCCGTGCCCCCTGGAAGGTGAAGGACTTCACCGCGGCCGAGATCGCCCGGCTGGACGCGGGAAGCTGGTTCGGCGCGACGTACACGGGCACGCGCGTGCCCACACTGGAGCAGTACATGCAGCGCGTGGAGCACAACCACCAGAAGCTGCTTCTGGAGATCAAGAACCCCGAGCTGTATCCGGGCATCGAGCAGCAGACGCTGAAGCTGTTGAGCAACGAGGGCTGGCTCGACCAGCGGCATGTGACCGGACGGCTGATCGTGCAGAGCTTCAGCGCCGACAGTCTGCGCACGGTGCACGAACTGAAACCGGCGGTGCGGACCGGTCTGCTGGGTGCGCCGGCCGAGGCGGACCTGGCGCGGTACGCGGTCTTCGCCGACCTGATCAACCCCTCGCACACCGCTCTGTCTCGCGGCTATGTCGACGCGGTGCACGCGCTGAAGGGACCGCACGGCAAGCCGATGAAGGTCTTCGTCTGGACGGTCGACGACGCCGCCAGGGCGAGGACCGTCGCCCGGTACGGGGTCGACGGTGTGATCACCAACAGGCCCGACGTGGTGCGCAGGGCCCTGTACCGGTACTGACCGGGTTGTCCATGGCCTTGTCCGTGGCCTTGTCGATGGCGTTGTCGGTGGCGCTGTCAGTGGCAGGTCGTACGGTGGGGCGCATGAACAGTCTTGGGCGGGACGGGCAGCAGGTCGTCTGGGCCGTCGTCGGCACCGACATCGGTCCGCTGCTGCTGGCCGCGACCCGCGAGGGCCTGGTCAACGTCGTGTTCCACGCCACCGAGGTGGTCCGTGACCAGGCGCTCGGCAGGCTCGCGGACCGGCTGGGCACGGAGCCCGTCGAGGCACCCGGTTCGCCGCTGCTGGCCGAGGCGATACGCCAGGTCGACGCCTATTTCGCGGGTGAGCGGCACGCTTTCGAGCTGCCCCTGGACTGGTCGCTCATCTCGGGCTTCAACCGCCAGGTCCTGCGCGAGCTCGCCTCCGGAGTGCCGTACGGCGCGGTCGTCGGCTACGGCGATCTGGCCCGGCGGGTCGGGCAGCCGGGGGCGGCGCAGGCGGTGGGGACGGCGATGGGCGCCAATCCGCTGCCGGTCGTCGTGCCCTGTCACCGGGTCGTCGAGAGCGACGGCGGCATCGGCGGGTTCGGGGGCGGTCTGGAGACCAAGCGGAAACTGCTCGCGCTCGAAGGGGTACTGCCCGAGCCGCTGTTCTGAGGGGCCTCCGGGGGCGCCGGGCTCCTCGCCGGCGGGGGTCGCGTCCGCCATGCGTCGCGGGCCGGTGGCGTCCCCCACAGGCGGCCGGGGTTTGGCCGGGTGCGCCGCCCGCCAGAGATGAGGGAAGGCCCGAGGACAGGAGACAGGCGCATGGTGCTGGTGGTGTCGGAAGAGGTGCGGGAGGCGGTCGACGCGCGTCGACCCGTGGTGGCTCTGGAGTCCACGATCATCGCTCATGGGCTGCCGCGCCCGCGCAACCTCCAGGTGGCGCGGGAGCTGGAGGCCGCCGTCCGCGCGGAGGGTGCCGTTCCGGCGACGATCGCCGTGCTGGACGGGCGGCCCCGTGTCGGCCTCGACAAGGAGCAGCTGGAGCGGGTCGCCAACGAGGACGGCATCCGCAAGCTGGGCCACCGTGACCTGCCGCTCGCGGTGGCCTCGGGTGCGAGCGGGGCGACCACGGTGTCGGCGACGGCGCTGCTGGCGGCGCTGGCGGGGGTCCGGGTGTTCGCGACGGGCGGGCTCGGCGGGGTGCACCGGGAGTGGACGGTGACCCAGGACGAGTCGGCCGACCTGGGGCTGCTCGCGCGTACCAGGATCACGGTGGTGTGTGCGGGCGTGAAGTCGATCCTGGACGTTCCGGCGACCTTGCAGCGTCTGGAGACCCTGGGCGTGGCCGTCGCCGGCTACGGCACGGACCGCTTCCCGGGCTTCTACCTGTCCGACTCGGGGCATCCCGTGGACTGGACGCTGGAGACCCCCGCGCAGGTGGCCGGGGTGATGCGGGCCCAGGACACGCTCGGCGGGCCGGAGTCGGCGCTGATCGTCGCCAACCCGGTTCCCGAGGAGGAGCAACTGGATCCCGAGGTGCACGCGCGCGTACTCGCGGACGCGCTGCACGCGTGCGAGGAGGCGGGCGTCACCGGCCAGGGGGTCACTCCGTTCCTCCTCGACCATCTCGTCCGGCACACCGACGGGGCGTCGCTGAGCGCCAATCTGGCGGCGGTGCGCGGCAACGTACGTCTGGCGGCCCGGATCGCGGCGGCCTGGGCCGAGGGATGACCGGACACCCGGGCGGATCGGCGCACCTGCGCGGCGGACCGGGCACGACTCCGGGACCGGCTCCGGGACCGGCTCCGGGACCGGCCGAGGGCGGGAACCCGCAGGGCGGGGCGCTGCTGGTCGTCGGGGACGTGGTGACGGACGTCGTCGCCCGGCACCGGGGGCCGCTGGCGTCGGGTACGGACACGGCCGCCGTGATCCGGACCCTGCCGGGCGGCGCGGGCGCCAATGTGGCGTGCTGGGCGGCGCACCGGGGGTGTGCGGACGTACGGCTGCTCGGCCGGGTGGGTGCGGACTCGGCGGCCTGGCACGAACGGGAACTGACCGCGTGCGGGGTACGGCCCCGGCTCGTCGTCGATCCGCAGGCACCGACCGGGACGGTGATCTGTCTGGTGGACGCGGAGGCCGCGGCCGAGCGGACGTTCCTCACCTGCAGCGGGGCCTCGCTGCGCCTGGAGCCCGGCGACTGGTCGGACGCCCTGCTGGACGGGGTGGGCCGCCTGCATCTGTCGGGCTATCTGCTGTTCTCCGCGTCCGGGCGGGCCCTGGTGCGTACGGCGTTGGCGTCGGCACAGGCGCGCGGCGTGCCGACGAGCCTCGATCCGGCGTCGGCGGGCTTCCTGGCGGAGCTGGGCGCCGGGCGTTTCCTCGCGCTCGTCGAGGGGGTGGACGTACTGCTGCCCAGCCGTGACGAGTCGTGTCTGCTGACCGGGTCGCCGGACGGGGCGGAGGCGGCGGCCGAGCTGAGTCGCCGTGTCCCGCTCGTGGTGGCCAAGCAGGGGGCCGGCGGGGCGCTGATCGCGCGCGGCGGCGCGGTCGTCGCCGCTGTCCCGGCCGTCCCCGCGACGCCCCGGGACACCACGGGCGCGGGTGACGCCTTCACGGGCGCCTTCCTCGCCTCCCTCCTCCGGGGCGACGGGCCCGCGGCAGCGGCGGCCGAGGGGTGTCGGGCGGGCGCCCGCGCGGTGGAACGGGTGGGCGCCCGGCCGCCCACGCCCGGCGACGGGACGACACCGGCGGTCATGAACGGGGCCCGTCCGACCGGCTGAGGCCGCGTCGGCGGGGCGTATCGGCTCGGTCCGCGCGGGCGGCCCAGCGGTCCCCGGCGGACGGCCCGCCCGGCGCGGGCGTCACCGTTGCCCGCGCACCCCCCGCGGTCCTTGAGGCTGCCCGTCCCCGACGGGCGGTCCCGCCGGCTCTACGCCTTGCGTCCCCAGGCGGAGATCATCGGTGCCGTGGCCAGGTCCATGGTGCCGGAGGCGACGTTGGCCAGGTGGCGGTCGATCTCCTCTGCGGTCGCGAGACCGGCGCCGACGAGTCCGTCCCGGATCTGGCGGACCGTCGCCGACTCCAGGGCGGCGCAGGCGGGTGAGGTGACCGGGAAGTAGGCGTCGGCCTCCACGCGCTGGAGTCCGGCCTCGCGGAGCAGACGCGGGAGCTTGCGGCCGTAGGAGAGGTCGGCGCCCCGGTCGGCGAGCAGCGTGCGGAAGCCGTGGCGCAGCCGGTTGGCGAGCTGCTGCTCGGGGCCGTGCTCGTCGGGGCAGAGCAGGGGCTGAAGGGCGGGGTCGCCGTCCTCGACGAGGAGGCGTCCGCCGGGGCGCAGGGCCTTCACCATGGAACGCAACGCCCGTTCCCGGTCCGGGACATGGACCAGGACGAGCCGGGCGTGCACCAGGTCGAAGCCCTCGGCGGGGGGTTCCTCGACGCCGACGTCGTGGACGCGCACCTCGACCGGGGGGCGGCCGGCCGGGGCGAGCCGGGAGGTGTCGATGTCGGTCGCGACGACCTTGCCGGTGGGGCCGACCTTCTTCGCCAGCCAGGTCACCACCGAGGTCCCGCCGGCCCCGACCTCCCAGCAGCGCCAGCCGGGGCCGACGCCCAGCCCTTCGAGGTGGCGGAACGTCGTGGGGTCGAAGAGGGCGGCGAAGGCGTCGAAGCGTTCCGCCGCCTCGGTCTGCCGGTTGTCGAGAAGGTACCCGTCGGTTCGCGTCATGTGCCGATCATCCCAGTTGTCCCGCTTGCCGGAGGCGGTCGACGCGGCCATGAATCCATGGCGGGGCGCAGCGGTGTTCATGTCGGAGAGGGCGGAAAATCCGTATCGGTCGGGGCCTGGAGCCCCTTTGTCCACAGGCGGGAACAAACCGGAACCGGCCCTTTCCACAGGCTTACCCACGGCATGCGCGAGCCTGGCAGACTGGCCGACGAGGGCGCGGGAGTGCGGCGCGAGGAGAGCCACGCAAGGAGATCCAGATGACCATGGCAGGGAATCTGCGGAAGGTCACCGGCCTCGGCCGGGTCGGCGGCCTGCGCGGGGTGGCGCGGCTGGCCCGGCGTCGTGCCCGGGTCGACCTCAGTCACCACGCGCGCTCCCCGTTGGGCTCCTCCGTGGTGAACTGCGTGACCTACCAGGAGGGTGTGCGCGCCCCTGTCTGCGAGGATCTGGTCGAAACGGTCGAGCGGGTGCGCAAGAGCGGCCAGGGCTTCGTCTGGCTCGGGCTGCACGAGCCGACGAACGCCGAGTTCGCGGGCATCGCCGAGCTCTTCGACCTGCATCCGCTGGCCGTGGAGGACGCCGTCGAGGCCCATCAGCGCCCCAAGGTCGAGCGGTACGGCGAGACGCTGTTCGCGGTGTTCAAGACGGTCTGCTACGTCGAGCACGAGGAGCTCACCGCGACGAGCGAGGTGGTGAACACCGGCGAGATCATGGTGTTCGTCGGCCGGGACTTCGTCGTCACGGTCCGGCACGGGCGGCACGGCTCGCTGGGACCGCTGCGCGAGGAGCTGGAGTCCGATCCGGGGCAGCTCGCCAAGGGCCCGTCGGCGGTGCTGCACGCGATCGCGGACCATGTCGTGGACGACTATCTGAACGTCACGGACGCGGTGCAGGGGGACATCGACCAGGTCGAGGCGGACGTCTTCGCGGAGAACGGGGCGCGGGCCGACCCGGGGCGCATCTACCAGCTCAAGCGTGAACTCCTGGAGCTGAAGCGCGCGGTGGTCCCGCTGAAACGCCCGCTGCTGGATCTCGCCGACCGTCCGGTGCGAGTGATCGAACCGGAGATACAGGCGTACTTCCGGGACGTCTCCGACCATCTGCTGCGGGCCACGGAGCAGATCGCCGCGTTCGACGAACTGCTGAACTCGATCCTGCAGGCACATCTGGCGCAGGTCACGGTCGCGCAGAACGAGGACATGCGCAAGATCACCGCCTGGGCCGCGGTGATCGCGGTGCCGACGATGGTCTGCGGGGTGTACGGCATGAACTTCGATCACATGCCGGAGCTGCACTGGAGGTTCGGCTATCCGCTGGTCCTCGGCGTGATATCCGTGGCCTGTCTGGTGCTGTACCGCGGATTCCGGCGCAACGGCTGGCTGTGAGGGCACCCGGCCCCGGGCGGCGGCAGGGCCGGGTCGTCGTCAGTGCGGTCAGGGGCCGGTCCTGGCGTAGACGCTCTCGGCCCAGGAGGCGATCTGGCCCTCGCTCAGATGCCGGGCGAGGTCGGCCTCGCTGATCATGCCGACCAGGCGCTTGTTCTCGATGACGGGGAGCCTGCGGATCTGATGGTCCTGCATCTCGCCGAGCACGTCACCGACGTCGGCGCTCGCGTCGATCCAGCGCGGGGTGCCCCGGGCCATCTCTCCGGCGGTGACCTTCGCCGGGTCGCGGCCCATGGCCACGCAGCCGACGACGATGTCGCGGTCGGTGAGGATGCCGCAGAGCCGGTCGTTGTCGTCGCCGATGGGCAGGGCTCCGACGTTGAGTTCGCGCATCAACTGTGCGGCGCGGTCGAGGGTTTCATGGGCGGGGATCCATCGGGCGCCCCGGTGCATGATGTCTCCGGCTGTGGTCATGGGTACCTCCCGGTACCGGACGGCCGGCGCGGCGCGGGGGGCACCGCTGGTCCCGGCGCCCCTCCATTCTCGCCGTGCCCGGGGGTGCCCGCATCTCACCGGCCGTCCGGCTCCGTCTCGGCTCATCCGCCCCACGCCGGATGGCGCGGATCGTCCGCACGGACCAGGACGTCGGCCGTGGCGGCGGGGTCGGTCTCGGCGGCGTAGGTGTCGAAGGCGGGCAGGGTCCACCGGTCCGCCTCCGGGGTGCGCCGGCGCAGGGCGGCCGGGGAGAGCTGGACATGGACGGTGAGGTCGAAGGGGAACCAGTGTCGCAGGAGGAGGGGGCCGTGCAGCAGCAGGAAACCGCCCGGCGGGAGGCCGACGTAGGAACTGCGGGTGGCCCGGTCCGTGGCCGGGTCCCAGAAGTCGGGCAGGATCCGCCCGTCCCCGCCCGGTTCCAGGGGGCCGAACACCTCGCGCCAGAGGGTGCCGGTGTCGAACCAGCCGTCGTAGTAGGCCTCGACGTCGTGACGGCCGTACTCCAGGCGGAGGGAGGCGGGGCGCAGGAAGCCGTGTGCGTCCACGACGCGGGAGGCGCGGCCGTGGATCCGCAGCGCCTCGGCGACGCGGGCGGCGAGGTCTCCGGGGCGGGCTGCCGGGGCGCCGTCGAAGGCGATGCGGGGCCAGGGGCTGCCGTCCGCCGGCTTCAGGTCGAGCAGCCGCTCGGCAAGGAGGTCGCCGAGCCGTTCCCAGGTGATCGCTTCGAGTCGCACACCGCCCATGATGCGTCAGGCACCGGTCGCGACGCGTCGCAGTCGCCCTCCGGCGGCAGATCGCCCCGTGCGGGCGCGAGCCGAGGCGGCGGCCGGGTGCTACCGCGCCCACCAGCGGGAATGAAGCCTGCATGGCAGCACCGGCAACTCCCCCGCCCCGCACCGGCCTTCTCGTCGTGCAGCCGCTTCGGCGGAAGTACTGTGCGGGCTGCCGCCGGGGGCCGCAGCCGATGCTGGTGCTGGGGGAGGGCGGGGCCCGCTGCCTGGACTGCGCCGACCTGGGGCACCTGGTGTTCCTGCCGCGCGGGGACACGGCGCTGACCCGCCGGTCGCGGGAGGAGAGCGGGCTGTCGGCGGTGGTCGTGCGGTTCAACCGGCGCAAGGGGCGCTACGAGCGGCAGGGCGTCCTGGTCGAGGAGGCGGGGCTCGCCCGGGCCGAGCGGCGATGCCTGGCCGACGCCGAGGCCCGGCTGCGGCGCCGGCTGCGGGACGCGCGGCGGCGGGCCGTGGCGGACGCGCGGTTCACGGAGGCGTTCGCGGCGGAGATCCTGCGCCTGCTGCCCGGCTGCCCGGTGGCACGGGCCCGGGAGATCGCGGCCCACGCCTCGGTGCGGGGCAGCGGGCGGGTGGGCCGTAGCGCCGCCGGGCGGGCGTTGTCCGAGGGCGCGGTGGTCTCGGCGGTCGCCGCCTCCGTACGGCATGTGGAGACGCCGTACGACGAGCTGCTGATGAACGGCGTGCCACGCAACGAGGCTCGACGGCGGATCGCCGCGCGGGTGGAGGCACGGCTGCGGGAGTGGAGGGAGGGCGGGGGCGGGGAGGGAGGGGAGGGGGAGGGGGAGGGGGAGGGGGAGGGCCCCACCCCGGTCACCGATCACATACGGGATATCACTTGAGGTGACAGGGCAGGGGCGGGCAGGATCTCCGGACGACAGGGGGAGTGCACGGTGACAGTGATCGATGGGCCGTATCCGATGCTCGCGCTGCTCGGCGCCGTCACGACGGGGGTGATGGCGGGGGTGTTCTGCGCGTTCTCGGTGCTGGTGATGCGGGGGCTCGCCCAGCTGCCGGCCGCGCAGGGGGTCGCCGCGATGAACGCGATCAACTCCTCGGCGATGACGCCGGTGTTCCTGGTGCTGTTCCTGGGGGCGGCGGGGCTGTGCGCGGGGATCGCCATGGTGACGTTCCTGCTGTGGCCGGACGAGGGGACGCTCCCGTTGCTGCTGGGCAGTGGGCTGTACCTGGTCGGCGCCTTCGGGGTGACCGTCATGGCGAACGTGCCGCGCAACGACAGACTGATGAAGCTGGAGCCGGGAGCGCCGGAAGCGGCGGCGTACTGGCCGACGTACGTGCGCCAGTGGACGCGCTGGAACCATGTGCGGGCGGCCACCTCGGCGGCGGCGGCGATCGTGTACGCGATGTCCCTGGTCTGAACCGGACCGATTCCGATCTGGTCCGGTTCCGATCCGGACCGGTTCTGAGCGGCCTGGTCTCCGATCGGGCCTCGGTCCGCCTCTCGGCACAGGGGACGGACCGGACGTATCGTGGCCGAAAGAGTGCCGCCCGATGACGCTCGGCCTGTCCACGCGTACGCAAGGAAGACGCCCATGGCCGATCCCAAGGGATTCATGACCACCCCCCGCCAGGACTGGCCCCGCCGGCCGGTCGAGGAGCGGGTCCGGGACTGGGACGAGGTGTACGCCCCCGGCGCGCTCCTGCCCATCGTCAGCAAGCAGGCCGACCGCTGCATGGACTGCGGCGTCCCCTTCTGTCACGACGCGTGTCCGCTCGGCAACCTGATCCCGGAGTGGAACGACCTGGTGTCGCGGGAGGACTGGCGGGCGGCGAGCGACCGGCTGCACGCGACGAACAACTTCCCCGAGTTCACCGGACGGTTGTGTCCGGCGCCGTGCGAGGCGGGGTGCGTCCTCGCCATCAACCAGCCCGCCGTGACGATCAAGAACGTCGAGGTGGCGATCGCCGACCGGGCCTGGGCCGAGGGGTTCGCACCGCCGAACCCGCCGGACCGGCTCTCGGGGAAGACGGTGGCGGTGATCGGTTCCGGACCGACCGGGCTGGCCGCCGCGCAGCAGCTGACCCGGGCCGGGCACACGGTCGCCGTGTACGAGAAGGACGACCGGATCGGCGGTCTCATGCGCTACGGGATCCCCGCGTTCAAGATGGAGAAGCACCATCTGGACCGGCGGATCGAGCAGATGATCGCCGAGGGGACGCGGTTCCGTACGGGGACGGCGGTGGGCCGGGACGTGGGCGCGGCGGAGCTGCGGGCGCGCTACGACGCCGTGGTGATCGCCACCGGGGCGACGGCCTGGCGGGAACTTCCGGTGCCAGGGCGGGAGTTGGCCGGGATACATCAGGCGATGGAGTATCTGCCGCTGGCCAACCGGGTGTGCGAGGGCGATCTCGAGGTCTCGCCGATGTCGGCGGCGGGCCTGCATGTGGTGATCGTCGGCGGCGGGGACACCGGCGCGGACTGCCTGGGGACGGCGGTCCGGGAGGGCGCGGCCTCGGTGACCCAGCTGGACATCTACGCCCAGCCCGGCGCGGACCGCGACGAGGACACGGATCCCTGGCCGACGTACCCGAAGATCTACCGGCTGTCGGCCGCGCACGAGGAGGCGCGCGATCTGCGCAGTGCGCCGGCGGCCGACGCGGACGCGCGCCTGTTCGCGGCGTCCACGCTCCGCTTCACCGGGGACGAGGACGGGCGGGTGCGGTCCTTGCATCTCGTCGAGGTGGACGCGCGGCGGCGGCCGGTGGCGGGCAGCGGGCGGGAGCTGCCCGTGGACCTGGTGCTGCTGGCGCTCGGTTTCTCCGGGCCCGACCGGGCGGACGGGCTCGTGGACCAGTTGGGGCTGACGCTCGAGCCGCGCGGCACCATCGCGCGGGACCGTGACTTCGCGACGAACGTCCCCGGCGTGTTCGCCGCCGGGGACGCGGCACGCGGCCAGTCACTGATCGTGTGGGCGATCGCGGAGGGGCGTGCGGTGGCGGCGGCGGTGGACCGCCGGCTCTCGGGCGGTTCGCGGCTGCCGGCGCCCATCTCTCCGTACGACCGGCCCATGAGCGTGTGACGGCCCGACGGCCCCGCCGCTACGGCCGGTCAGCGGCGCTCGTCCGTGCCCGCCACCTTGCCCGTCGCGAGGGCCACCCGGTTCCAGGTGTTGATCGTGCAGATGAGGGCCAGCACCTGGGCCAGTTCGCGGTCGTCGAAGTGGGCGGCGGCCTCGGCGTAGACGTCGTCCGGGACGCCTCCGTCGGCGACCAGGGTGACCGCCTCGGTGAGGGCGAGGGCCGCCTGTTCCTTCTCGGTGTAGAAGTGGCGGGCTTCGCGCCAGACGGCGACCAGGTGCAGCCGGTCCTCGCTCTCGCCGGCCTTGCGGGCGTCGTTGGTGTGCATGTGCAGGCAGTACGCGCAGTGGTTGAGCAGCGAGGCGCGGATCTGGATCAGTTCGACGAGGGCGGGGTCGAGGCCCTCGCGGGCGGCGGCGTCGAGGCCGATGAGGGCGCGGAAGGCCGACCGGGCGGACTTCCCGAAGTCGAGCCGGGTCCGTGCGGCCTCGGCGGCGGCGATCGCCTCGGAGGGGCGTGCGGCAGCCGGGAGAGAGGCGGCGGGGAGAGAGGCGGTCGTGGTGTCGGTCGTGTGCGTCGTCATGTACGTAAACCTAGGGGCGTGAAAGACCGCCGGTAGGGTGCATTTCCATGGCGGATTCGTGGGTCAATTCTGCGGAACGGATCGGTGCCGACCTGCACGTGGAGCTGTCCGGGCCGGGCGGTCGGCGGGCGGCGCTGATCGGGGCGCTGCGCGAGGCCGTGCGCAGCGGGCGGCTGGCACCGGGGACGCGGCTGCCGCCGTACCGCTCGCTCGCCGCGGATCTCGGGGTGGCGCGCAACACGGTGGCGGACGCGTACGCCGAGCTCGTGGCGGAGGGCTGGCTCACCGCGCGTCAGGGCTCGGGCACCCGGGTCGCCGACCGCGTCCACCCGCTGCGACCCGCCGAGCGGGTGCCCGTGAAGGCACCTCTACGCGCGCGTGGCCCCCGGCACGATCTGCGGCAGGGCACCCCGGACGTCTCGGCGTTCCCGCGCGCGGCCTGGCTGGCCTCCTACCGGCGGGCGCTGCAACGGGCGCCGAACGAGGTGTTCGGACCCGGTGATCCGGCCGGGCGGCGGGAGCTGCGCGAGGCCCTGACCGAGTACCTGGCACGCGCGCGTGGTGTGCGGACCGAGCCGGAGCGGATCGTGGTCTGCTCCGGCTTCGCCCACGCCCTGCGGCTGCTGTGCGGTCCGGGCGGGGTGCTGCGCGGCCCGCTCGCCGTGGAGGCGTACGGGCTGGGCTTCCACCGGGAGCTGCTGGCGGCGGCGGGGGTGCGGACGGTTCCCCTGCCGCTGGACGAGGCCGGGGCGCGCGTCGATCTGCTGGGGCGCGAGCGGGCCGTCCTGCTGACGCCCGCTCATCAGTTCCCCACCGGCGGACCGCTGCACGCGGGCCGTCGCGCGGCGGTGATCGACTGGGCACGCGCGCGGGGCGCGGTGGTGCTGGAGGACGACTACGACGGCGAGTTCCGTTACGACCGCAAGCCGGTCGGCGCCGTGCAGGGCCTCGACCCCGAGCGGGTGATCTACGTCGGCTCGGTCAGCAAGAGCCTGTCGCCCGCGCTGCGCCTCGGCTGGATGGTGCTGCCGCAGCGGTACGTCGACGCCGTCCTCGCCGCCAAGGGCGAGCGGGAGGCGTGGGCGAGCGTCCTGGACCAGCTGAGCCTGGCCGACTTCGTCGTGTCGGGGGCGTACGACCGTCATGTACGCCGTATGCGACAGCGTTACCGGGGTCGCCGGGACCGGCTGGTGGAGGCGCTGGCGGCGCAGGCCCCGCACATCGAGGTCACCGGGGTCGCGGCGGGTCTGCACGCGGTGCTGCGTCTGCCGGCGGGCACCGAGCGGTCGGCGGTCAGGGCGGCCGCCTGGCACGGGGTCGCGCTGGACGGGCTGGCCGACTACCGGCACCCGGAGACGGACATGGCGGCGGGGGACGGCCTGGTCGTCGGGTACGCGACGCCTTCGGAGCACGGGTACGGGGCGGCCCTGGAGGCGCTGTGCGAGGCTCTGCCGCCGCCGGGCGCGGAAACCGTCCCTGCGCACCCCGCCCCTGCGGAACCCGTCCCTGCGCACCCCGCCCCTGCGGAACCCGTCCCTGCGGAACCCGTCCCTGCCTCCGGAGGAGGCGCCGCGGGCCGTCGCCGGCCCCGGGATGAGGGCTCCGCGGGGAGGTGTGCCGGGATCCCCTGACGGCCTCCCGCTGCGGGCGGTCGTCGGTCGTCAAGGGATCCCGGGGGTCCGAACTACGGCTTGCGGGTTACGGCTTGCGGGCTACGGCTTGCGGGTTACGGCTTGCGGGCTACGGCTTGCGGGCTACGGCTTGCGGGCCAACGCCCCGTAGCCCGGGATGACCCCGTCCTCCTGGCCCGGGACCGGCTCGCCGAGCTCGGGGTGCCAGTCGGGTACGACCGCCACACCCGGGTCGACCAGTTCGAGGCCGTCGAAGAAGCGGCCGAACTCCTCGCGGGAGCGCAGGGCCAGGGTGACGCCCGCGGCCTTGAGTTTCTCCGTGGCCGCCGCGGACTCCTCCGGGGTGAAGTCGGCGGTGGCGTGGGTCATCATCAGGTAGCTGCCCGAGGGGAGTTCGGCGAGCAGCCGGTCGACGAGTTCGTGCGCGCCGTCCTCGTCGGGGACGAAGTGCAGCAGCGCGACCAGCGACAGGGCCACCGGCCGGGTGAGGTCCAGGGTCTTCCGGGCCCCCTCGACGATGGTGGCCGGGTCGCGGACGTCCGCCTGGAGATACTCGGTGACCCCGTCGGGGGTGCTGCGCAGCAGTGCCGCCGCGTGGGCCAGCACGATCGGGTCGTTGTCGCAGTAGACCACGCGGGCGTCCGGCGCGATCTCCTGGGCGACCTGGTGCAGATTGGGCTCGGTGGGGATGCCCGTGCCGACGTCCAGGAACTGGCGTATGCCGTTCCCGGCCAGCCAGCGCGTGGCGCGGTGCATGAAGGCGCGGTTGACTCGTGCCATCACCGGCACGCGCGGGTCGAGCGCGAGCATCTGGCGGCCCATGGCCTCGTCGACGGGATAGTTGTCCTTGCCGCCGAGGTACCAGTCGTACATCCGCGCGGGGTGGGGCTTGCTGGTGTCGATCTCGACAGCGGGGGCGGGTTCCTGCCCGGTCATGAAACGCTCCGTAAGACGCAACGAATAATCAAGTCAGTGCCAAATCAAGGAAGTCGAACGACAGAAACGAAGGGGACCGAACGGGGTGGCAGGGGAGCAATCGAAAGGCAATCGATGGCGATCAGGTCAGGACAGCAGGAAGTCGGCATCCCCCGCCTTGGCCCCCTCGATGAAGGCCGTCATCTCGTCGGTGGTGTAGATCAGCGCCGGACCGTCCGGGTCGGTCGACTGGCGGACGGCTATCCGGCCGTCGGCGAGCTTCATCGCCTCCAGGCAGTTGCCGCCGTTTCCGCCGCTCCAGGGCTTGTGCCAGCCTTCGCTGCCCAAGTCCCGCGCGGGCATGCCGTTGTAGACCCGTTTGCGCGGCTTGATGCGATCCATTCACAGCTCCTTGCGGAAATCCCTGAGGATCTCCTTCGTGCGATGTGCAGTAGCGGCCTGCGCCGCCATGCGGTCCATGACCTCGAGATGGGTCGCCACCTCGGTGCGCGCGTCGAGATAGACGGCGCCGGTCAAGTACTCGCTGTAGACCATGTCCGGAAGCTCCGGCATGGCGAATCGGAACAGCACGAAGGGCCCGTAGGTGCCGGGGTGCGGTCCGTTCGAGAACGGGGCCACCTGAAGCGTCACATGGGGCAGCTTCGTCGCCTCGAGCAGTTTGTCGATCTGCGCGCGCATCACCTCCGGGCCGCCCACCGGGCGGCGCAGCACCGTCTCGTCCATCACGACCCACAGCCGGGGCGCGTCCTCACGAGTGAGCAGTTCCTGGCGTTGCATGCGCAGGTCGACGAGACGCTGGATGTCCTCCGGCCGGGTCTGGCCGATGGCACCGGACTTCAGGACCCCGCGCGCGTAGTCCTCGGTCTGGAGCAGACCGGGGACGAAGTGCGGTTCGTACTGGCGGATCAGGGCGGCCGCGCCCTCCAGACTGACGTGCATCGAGAACCAGCCGGGCAGGACGTCGTGGAAACGCTGCCACCAGCCGGGCCTGTTGGCCTCCTCGGCCAGCCGCAGGAACCCCTCGGCCTCCTCGTCGGTGACGCCGTAGGCCTTCAGCAGCAGCTGGAGATACGGGATCTTGAGGCCGACCTCGGCCATCTCCATCCGGCGGACGGTGGCAGGGGCGACCCGAAGAATGCGGGCGGCCTCCTCACGCTTGAGCCCTGCGCGTTCCCGCAGGTCCAGCAGGCGCCGGCCGAGGACAACCTGTCCGACGGTCGGCGCGGACCGCGGTTCGCTCACGCTCCACCTCCACGAAGGGCCCCGGCCGCCCGGTCGTCTCGGCCGCGCTGGGCGCAGCCCCGACCGGCCGGTGACGGAACGAATCCTGACAGCCTTACGGCGCCATTCGAAGACCTATTCGAACGATCTGTACGACTACGTACGGATGCCCGGTGATCCCAACTGGCGCCGCTCAACATGCTGTTGCGAGCAGTGTGCCACGGCCCTCCACCGCGTCACACAGCACTCTGCATTTTTCAGAGTGACACTTGCCAAGTGTTCACGGCGCGGCGATAGTGGCAAGCGTGATTCCGTCCGCGCCTTTAGGAACAGACGCCGCCGCAGGCCGCCCCCAGGGTCTCGGTGCCGCCCCGGGAGCAGGCCCCGACCAGGCCGCTGCCGAGCGCCGGTTCCGATTCGAACTGGCCGCCCATCCGGGTTCCCCCGCCCAGGCCAGACGCCTGGCACGGGCCCGGCTGACCGGCTGGTCGGTGTGCGAGGACACCTGCGACACCGCGGCTCTCGTCATATCCGAGCTGGTCACCAACGCGATCGTGCACACGGCCAGCGATGTCGTCGTGTGCGAACTGCTCGACGGTGACGACGTGCTGCGCATAGCCGTGCGCGATCAGGGCTGTACCGCCGACGATCCGCACCCCTCCCCGCAGCGTCCCGAGGAGGAGCACGGGAGGGGATTGCTCCTCGTCGAAGCCCTCTGTCACGCGTGGGGCGCCCAGGAGCACGGCTCCGGCCTGCTGGTCTGGGCGGACCTGCCGCGCGGCACGGACGGACCGGCGCAGGCCGCGGAGCCGGGTGACCGCGCCGACGCTTCCGCCGCCGCCGGGGAACACGCCGAGCCGCGCGACGATCTCGGCTGGGGCGTCCGTCCCAAGCCCGGCCCGGCCGACGGCTCCGGGGACGAGGACGAGGCGGTGGAGCAGATCCACCACGACCGGACCCTCCGCGACACGGTCCGCCCCGAGCAGGCACTCCCCGAGCAGGCCCTCCCCGAGCAGACCGGCCGCGACCGCGGACCGCAGGGCTCCGCTCGGGCGATACGTCCGGCGCCCTCGCGCGGCGCGGCGGAGGCGTACGCGGCCGAGCTGATGCGCAGGGCGCCGTCCGGCATACCGAAGCCCGCCGGCCAGACTCCGGGCAGGCCCTCGGCCAAGGAGCACCGCGGCCCGGAGCAGCGCGCGGCCAACCTCTTCGGCCCGGACCGCCGCACCCCGGAACAGCGGGTGTCCGACCTCTGCGTCCTGGAGCACCAGGGCCCGAGCCATCACGCCCTGGACCAGACCCCCTTCGGGCACACTCCTCTGGGCCACACCTCCGCGGGCCACAGCCACAGTCACACCCCGCTGAGCCACCGCACGACGGATCACCGCACGGCAGATCACCGTGCGGCAGACCACCGTGCGACGGATCACCGCACGCCAGACCACTGCGCACCGGCTCACCGCGCACCGGATCACCGCACCGTCGACGCCCACCGCGCGGACGAGCGCGGCCCGGACCACCGCACCTCGCCCCACCAGGCCACCAGCCAGTCCCCCGCTCCCGTCGGCCCCGCCGCTCCGGTCACCCCCGCCGGCGAGGCCTCCGTCCCGCCTCCGTTCCCCGCTGTCGGGGGCGGCACGGGGCTCCCTCGGTTCGAGAGAAGCCGAGAGCGAGGCAGGGCATGAGCGGCGCGCCCGGCCGCAGGCCGGTGCGCTCCCTCGACACGCTCGTCCGGCTGCGGCGCGACCTGGGCCCCGCCCCGGAGCCTCCCCGCCGGCTGACCGTGCCGGACGGCATGACCGCCCCACTGGGCTGTGACGCCGTGGCCGTACCGGCCGGGATCGGCCCGCTGCTCATGCCCCGGCTGCCCCGCGTGGGCTGCGTCTACGCCGACGAGGCGCACTGGTGGTGGCTCGTTCCGTCCGACTCCGACTACGCCCTGGAGTGGCCCGCCCCCGCGCGCTACACACCGGGTGCGATCGTCCCGGAGTCGCTGCCCGCCCCGGACCTCATCCACCGACCGGAGGGTACGCTTCCGTACACCCCGCCGATCCCGCTCTACCTGGCCCTGTGCCGCCTCACGGGCACAACCCCCACCTGGTCACGGCCGATCAGTGCCTAGCCGGTCCCCCCGGCCGGCACGCACCGCCGGTCTCCTCGGCCGGCCGCACCGCCCGGCCGCGCAGCCGGCGCCCCGTTCCGCCGCCCCCGGCGTACGCCCCCGCGCATCCCGCTTCCGCGTCCCGCGCCCTGTCCTGACCCGTCGCCTCTCGGGATAGTGGCCGTTCGTCCACGATCGCGGGAGGCCGGAAAGTGGGGAAGGCGGGGAAGCCAGGAGAGGCGGGAGAGACGGGAGAGGCACAGAAACCGAAGGGGCCCGACGACCGCGAGGTGTCCGAGTCGGAACGGCTGCTCTTCGGTGGCCCGCTCCGCTACGACATGGGCTGGAACCAGCACCGGGACGCCTTCCTGGAGCTGAGCTTCCGCGCCATGGTGACCCGGCTGCCCTCCCTGCTGGGCGTGAGCCTGCGGCTGGCCCGGCAGGCCGACCCGCGGGCCGCCCGCACGGTGCTGACCGCCGAGGTCGGCCGGGGCATGGCCCAGGCGGTCGGTCTGCTCGCGGTGAACTCGGTGCTGAGCCGGCTGATCGGCGGCGGCCCGATCGAGGACCGGCTGCGCGGCGCCCTTCCCGCCCTGGTCGTCATGGCCGTCGTACTCCTCGTCGGAGCGCTGCTGCGGGCCGCGTCCACGTACGCCACCGGGCGGCTGGAGCCCAAGGTGGAGCGGGTGGCGACCGAGCTGTATCTGGAACGGGCGGCGGCGGTGGAGCTGGCCGCGATCGAGGACCACGCCTTCCACAAGCTGCTGGACACCGCACAGTACGGCGCCTCCTCCGCCCGGCGGATGATCCTCTACGGCACGCGCGTGGTGAACGCGATGATCTCGCTGGTGGCGGCGGCCGGTGTGCTGACGGTGCTGCATCCGCTCCTGCTGCCGCTGCTGATCACGATGACGCTGCCGAGCGCCTGGAGCGCGCTGACGAACGCGCGACGCCGCTACGAGTCGTTCCACACCTGGGTGCAGCACGCGCGCGCGGGTCATCTCATCGCCGCTCTGCTCACCGAGCCGGAGGCGGCGCCGGAGATCCGGGTGCACGGTGTCGGCCCGTTCCTGCTGCGGCACTTCCGGGCGATGTCGGAGACCGCGGAGGCGGAGCAGGCCCGGCTGGCCCGGCTCGCCGCCCGCACCGGTCTGTTCGCGGCCACCTGGACGGGCCTGGCGACGCTGGCGACGTACGCCACGCTCGGCGGACTGCTGCTCACCGGGACGATGGCGCTGGCGGTCGCGGGCACCGCGGTGATCGCGATCCGCAGCGGCTCGGCGAGCCTGAACACGCTGGTCCTGGAGGTCAACCAGCTGCACGAGGAGGCCCTGTTCGTGGGGGATCTCCAGCGGTTGTACGTCGAGGCGGCCGAGCGGGCGATCCCGGTGGGCGGAGCGGCCCTGCCGGAGGATCCGCGGGAGATCCGCTTCGAGAACGTCACGTTCGGCTATCCGGGCGAGTCGGCCCGGCCCGCCCTCGAGGACGTCACGCTCTCCCTCCCGCTGGGCCGGATCGTCGCGCTGGTCGGGGAGAACGGCTCCGGCAAGACCACCCTGGTGAAACTGCTGGCCGGGCTGTACCGGCCGGACCGGGGGCGGATCCTGTGGGACGGCGTGGACGCGGCGGACGCGGACCGGCACGAACTGGCCGAGCGGATCGCGATGGTGGCGCAGGACTTCAAGCGGTGGCCGTTCACCGCGCGGGTGAACGTGGCCGTGGGGCGTTCGTCGGCGCCGCTGACGGAGGAGCGGCTGGCGGACGCGATCGCGCAGGCGGGCGCCGCGGAGGTGGTCGGGGATCTGCCGCGCGGTCTGGACACCTTGCTGGCCCGGAACTTCAGCGGCGGGCACGAGCTGTCCGGCGGCCAGTGGCAGCGGCTCGGCATCGCGCGGGCCGCGTACCGGCGCGGCCGCATCCTGATCGTGGACGAGCCGACGGCGGCCCTGGACGCCCGCGCGGAGCTGGAGGTCTTCGACAAGATCCGAGCGCTGGCGGACAGCGGCCAGACGGTCGTCCTGATCACCCACCGGCTGGCGTCGGTGCGCCACGCGGACCTGGTGCACGTCCTCGACCAGGGCCGGGTGGTGGAGTCCGGGACCCCGGACGAGCTGCTGGCCTGCGGTGGCGTCTACGCGGAGCTGTACGCGCTCCAGGCGGAGCAGTTCAGCCCGACGGCGCCCACGTCGAGCGTCGGCTGAGGGTCAGTCCGCGGCGTCGCCGCCCCGGACGATCACCAGGAAGGTGTCGGTCGCGAGGTCCATGACGACCTCGGCGGCCAGTCCCTCCATGCGGCGTGCGTGCGCGAACTCCTCCGCGGGCCACGATCCGCGCGGCCCGCCTGCGGGAAAGCGCTCGAGCACGGTTCGCCCGTTCACCATCTCGCACCTCCAGAAAGCGTCGTACCTGTAGGAGTTAACGCCCTCCGGAGGCCGGGAAGCTCGCTCGGTTGCGTTACTGAGACGTAGTTGACACGGGTTCGGCGCGGACCGTGAGGATCCGGTCACGTTCCGGACATCTCCGGCACCGCACGTGTCGGACGCCGTACGCGTCGTGATGGCGGACGCGGCCGCCGTCCTGCTCCCGCGCGGCCTCGACGTCACGGTTCAGCAGTTCCTCACGTGCCGCGCGCCATGGGGAGAAGGCGTCGTCGTGTCAGCACCTGGAACCTTCAGACCGCGAGCGGCAGCTCGGGGGCCGGGCTCGTCAGGCCCAGGCGGTCCCGGCGTACGGCGAGTTCACCGAGGAGTTCGGTGAGCTGGGCCCGGTGCCCGGGGGTGAGCCGGCCGGTGTCGTCCAGGTGGACGGCACAGGCGGTGGTGGTGTCGACGAGCCGTTCGAGGAGGGCGGCGACCTCGTCCGTGCCCTCGGTGTGGCGGGCGAGGGCGGGCAGTTCATGGGCGGCGAGGGCGATGGCGGTGCGGGCCTCGGCGAGGGTGCGGTAGGCCTCGCGGCGCAGGGTCCAGCGGTGGGCGCGGTCGTCGGGGCCGTCGAGGACGTGGGTGAGGTAGGCGTGCGCGGCGCCGGTGGCCGCGGTGAGCCGGGCGCGCACCTGGCCGCCGCGCTCCCCCGGCATCGGCAGATGTCCGACGACGATGACGATCGCGCAGGCCAGCAGGGTCTCGGCGATGCGGCTGACGGAGGCCTGCGGCTCGCCGCCGACCATCACGAGGGACAGCACGAGCACGGTGACGACGGCGGTCTGCGCGGCGAAGTGCCGGGTGGAGACGGGGACCAGCGCCCCGCAGACGGCGACCAGCGCGACGAGTCCCTCCGGCCGGGGCAGCACGGCGGCGAAGGCGGCGAACAGCAGCGCGCCGAGCACGGTCCCGGCGGCCCGGCACAGCACCCGGGACACCAGCGGTCCGAGGTCGGGCTTGACGAGGAAGACGGCGGTGGCGGGCAGCCAGTACCAGTGGGTGTGCTGCCCGTACCAGTGGGAGTGGTGCAGGGCCTGGGCGATGGCCGCGCTGGCCCCGAAGCAGAGGGCGACCCGCAGGCCGTACTCGCGCCCGCCCGCCCCGAACGCGGTCCGCAGCAGATCGCGGGGACTGCGCCGACGGGTGTGCAGATCGCCACCGCCGCCCCGGTCGAAGGCCTCGGCGGCGTGCAGCAGCGCGTCGTCGAGGGCGCGCAGCGCGGGCGCGGACCGGGAGGGGGCGGGCAGCGGCCCGGTGGGGGTGTTGTCGCGGACGGCGACGGCGAGCCGCCGGAGGCCTTCGGCGGCGCGTGCGGAGACGGCTTCCCCGCCCCAGGCGAGGGCGGTCGCGGCTTCGGCGAGGGGCAGGGCGGCGGCGTACTGGGCATGCAGTCGCCGTTCGGCGGCGGAGCTGGCGAAGCGGCGCAGACGGGGGCCGGTGAGGGCGTCCTGGGCGTGGTCGAGGGCGGCGGTGAGGGCGGCGCGGCGGGCGGTGGCGTGGGCGGTGCCGGCGGCGTCCAGGAGGTCGGCTACGGCGTCGTACACCCCGGAGACGGCGGCGCGTTCCCCGTCGAAGCGGAAGTCGCCGGTCAGGGCGCCGGGGGTGGGCAGCGCGAGCCGCAGCACGAGCAGCCAGCCGGCGCCGGCGAGAAAGGCGAGGGCGCGCGTCCAGCCGGCCTCGGGCACCGGCATCCCGGCGCCGATGGCCGCCGCCACCAGCAGCTGTGTCGCGGCGCCGGAGGCGACGGGCCCGATGGCGCTCATCCCGCCGGCGAGCAGGCCCAGCCCGGTGAGTACGGCCGTCAGCGCGACGGCACCCACCTGGTCGCCGACGTACGTCCCGACGAGCATCCCGCCCGCTCCCGCGAGGGCGGGCGCGCCGAGCCGTTTGACGGCGGCCCGCCTGCTGCCGGGCCGGTCGTTGATCCCGGCGAGCATCGCGGCGATGGCGGCGACGACCCCGAGGGAGACACGGTCGGTGAGGACGGCGACCAGCAGCAGCGGCCCGGCGGCGAGCGCGCCGCGGGTGACCGCGCTCCAGGGGACGGGTCCGCGCTGGGCGCGCAGGGCGTGGGCGAGCCAGGGCGGAAGGACGGTGCGAACGGCAACGGCGGAACGCGGGGACACAGGGCTCCTGTCGTGTCGAGGGCAGGTGTGCCTTCGGGCGACGGCGGCCGGGGCGGTCAGCGGTGAGCTGTGCTGTCCACGGTAGGGGGTGGTTCCGGGGATCGTGGGACGGTCGCGTTTCGGCGAGGTGACGGCTGGGCCGGATCCCGCTTTCTTTATGAACGCAACGTCCGGAAAGGCATTCCTCGTACCGGAAGAACGGAAATGCGGGAGCGGGAATACGGGAGCGGGAATGCGGGAGCGGTAGCGGAAAGACGGGAGCGGGACCGGAGGCGTAGCCTGCCCCCGGCCCCTGTAGATGCCACCCATGCGGCACGCCGGCACGCTTGAGGACCCAGGTCAGTCTGATGTCGTCGCGTCCTGCCTTTGGACCACCGCGCATCGAGCTGCGCGGGCTGGACTTGAACCAGCAATTCGACGTCCGGGGCCCTGGGCCCGGTCGATCCGGCGATCGGCGGCGAATGCTGAGTCTGGAGCAAGAGTCTGAGATTCAACGATCACCGATTTTTGGTGATCATCACGACAGGCTTCAGTTTCAGCTTGCGCTCCTCGCGCACCCCGGCCTCAGTGGGCCGGGGGGTCTGTAATGGATTTCTCCGTGACGGGGTCACTCGAAGAGGTAGCCGAAAACCGAGTCACCCACCCGCTGGTCGACGACATCGACGCCGTTCGCCTCTTCGCGGGCGAATTTCACGGCCTGCTGCAGCTTCTCCACCCGGGTCAGGATTTCGTTGATCCGGCGGGCGGGAAGCGCTCCGGAGAACTTCACGGTCGTCCAGTAACCGACCGGCACGTCCTCGTAGTACACCTCGACCTGCGCCGGGTGCTTCTCGGTCGCCTCCGCCTTCACATGGTTGCGGGGCACCTTCTTGGTCCGCAGCGTCCGCACCGGCTCGGTCTTCCAGGCGTCGGTGGAGGGGTCCTCGACCCAGGCCTCGGAGGCGTCGAGGACCGGCAGCTTCCGTACGAAGGTGTTGAGGTCGACGAGCTGCTTCTCCAGGAACAGCAGGTAGGACACGGGGGCGTCGGCGACGAGGACCCGTCCGTCCACCGTCACGTCGGCACGGGCGGTGCAGTTGGCCCAGTCCTTCGTGGCGGTCACGTCGAACAGCCGGGTCAGGGTGGCCGCGGTCTCCCGCAGCACGTCCTCGGCCTGCACCTGCACACGCGTCGACTCGGGCGGCAGCTGCTCGCCCTCCTCGTCCTTGGGCTGATAGGTACGCGAGATACCGGCCAGCAACGCGGGCTTCTGGAGCCCGTGATGAGCCGCGGTCAGGTCCTGGTGAGCCTTGGACTTGATGCCCTTCTCGACTGCGATGATCTGATTGAGTTTCGCCACGGGAAAGACCGTAGCAACGCCAACTCACCGGTTTCCAACGATTATTCGAGGGTGCGATTTTCCAGGGCCGTCCGGACGCATTCCCCGAAGAGATCCGAGGCCCGCTCCATCACGCCCGGCAGCGCATCGTCCCCGACACTGCCGAGAAGGCGGACGAGTTCGTCCGCACCGCGCAGTCCCGCCCTTTCCAGCAGCCGTTTCTCGTTCGTCACCCATTCCCCGCGGGCGGCCAGCACGGCGTGCCCCGTCTGTACGGCCGCCACGGCGAGCGCTCCGGCCGCCTCGGTCCGCCGTCCGGCGGGGGCGTGATGGGCCCGGGCGTACTCGAGGGTGGCGCGGGCGGTTCCGTACCAGCGGTCGGGCGCGGTACGGCGGAGCGCCCGGGGGTAGGCCGAGGGCTGCCGCAGCTCACCGCGCAGCACCCGGTCGACGGCCAGCTCGGCGACGACGAGATAGCTGGGGATGCCGGCGAGATGGAACAGCAGCGGCTCCACCCGGAACCGCCCCTCCTCGGCCTCGGCCCACTCGTGCTCCACGGCGTCGAGGTCCCGGTAGTGCACATCGACCCGCCGCCCGTCCACGGTGAGCCAGGCGCCCCCGTTGAAGACCCCGCCGCCCCACCCGCCGATCTCCGACACCTCGCCCTCCCAGCCGACGGCCCGCAGGTCGTCGGGGTCGAAGGATCCCCGGTAGTACACGGCGAGGTCCCAGTCGCTGCCGGGGCGGTGGGTCCCCTCGGCCCGCGACCCGCCGAGCGCCACGGCCCGGACCGCGGGGAGCGCGGCGAGTCGGTCGGCGGTGGTGTCGAGGAACTCGGCGTCGCTCAGGGCGGGCACGGGCATCGGTCTCCCGGAGGTCATGGTGACGGTGGCGGGGCGGGGGCGCTCCGGGAGGCAAGGGTGGCGGGCGGCGCGGCCGGTGTCGAACGGTTATCGCCGACGGCGCCCCGGCGGCGCCGTGCTCAGGGCGTCCCCCACACCCGCCTCTTCGGCACCGGCCGCCCGAAACTCCCCGCTCTGCTCGTCGTCAGACCCAGGTGCACCAGGGACTCCGCCAGCTTCACCGCGGCTCCCACGCCGTCCACGACCGGTAGCCCCAGTTTCTCCCCCACCGCCGTCTGGAGGCCGGTCATCCCGGCGCAGCCCAGGACCAGCACCTCCGCGCCCGCGTCGCGGGCCCGTTCGGCCGCCGCGAGGAACGCCGCCTCGGTGCGTTCCCCGTCGCCGAGGTCGAGGACGCCGAGGCCGGTGCCGACGACGGCGGCGCAGTTGCGGCCGACGCCGGCGAGTTCCAGGCTGTCCTCGATCTGGCCGCAGGAGCGCTCCAGGGTGGTGACGACGCCGTAGCGGCGGCCCAGGAGGCAGGCCAGGTGGGCGGCGGCCTCGGTGATGTCGACGACGGGGACGTCGACCAGCTCCCGGACGCCCTCGCGGCCGTGCTCGCCGAAGCCCGCCATGACGACGGCGTCGTAGGGCGGTCCGTCGTAGGTGCGCAGGAGGTCGATGACGGCCGCCGCCGAGAGGTAGCTGTCGAGCCAGCCCTCCGCCGACTCCGGTCCCCAGGCGGGGGTGAGGCCGAGCACGGCGGTGCCCGGGCCTGCCGCGGCCCGGGCACCTCGCACGATCTCCTCGGTCATCTCCTGCGTGGTGTTGCAGTTGGTGACGACGATCCGCACGCTTCTCAGACCTCCGCGGGCTGTTCGGGGACGGCCGCCCGCTCGGTGCGGGTCAGCAGGACGTAGAGGCCGGCCGCGAGGGCCGTACCGATGAACCAGGAGTACGGGGCGATGTCGCTGAAGGTCTTCACCAGGGCGAGGACGGCCGCGACCGCGGCGGAGGGCAGGAACGCCCCCAGGGCCTTGGGGTTGACGCCCTTGCGGTAGTAGTAGCGGGAGCCGGGGGTGGCGTCGAAGAGTTCACGGACGTCGACGCGGCCGCGCTTGACCAGGTAGTAGTCGACCATGATCACGCCGAACAGCGGGCCGAGGAAGGCGCCGAGGCCGCCGAGGAAGTAGTTGACGACGGTCGGGTTGGAGAAGAGGTTCCAGGGGGTGACGACCAGCGCGGCGACCGTGCTGATCATGCCGCCGACCTTGAAGCTGATCTTCTGCGGCCAGACGTTGGCGAGGTCGTACGCCGGGGAGACGAAGTTGGCGACGATGTTGACGCCCATGGTGGCGACGGCGAAGGTCAGCGCGGCCAGGACCAGCACCCAGGTGTTGCCGACCTTGGCGACCAGCTCCGCCGGGTCGGTGATGGCCTCGCCGAACACCTCCAGGGAGCCGGCGGTGACGATGACCGAGACGACCACGAAGGCCGTGGAGTTGATCGGCAGGCCCCAGAAGTTGCCGCGCCGCACGGTCCGGTAGTCGGGGGCGAAGCGGGAGAAGTCGCAGAAGTTGAGCATCAGGGTGCCGTAGGTGGCGAGGATCAGGCCGATCGCGCCGAACCACTGCCGCCACTGCTCGCCCACGGAGACGGGGTGCGGGGTGGTGGTGAGCGAGATGGTCCAGTCGGCCTTGGCCAGCACCCAGACCGCCAGCGCGATCATGACCAGCCAGATCGCGGGGCCGCAGAAGTCCTGGAACTTGCGGACCGACTCCATGCCCTGGCTGATGATCAGCGCCTGGATCAGCCAGAGGGAGACGAAGGAGACCCAGCCGAGGGCGTCGAGGCCGAGGAAGGAGTGGTGCGTCCAGGACTCCAGGCCCGGCCAGGCCGCCAGCAGCATCACATTGACCGCGACGGACGCCAGATAGGTCTGGATGCCGTACCACATGATGGCGATCACGGCCCGGATGAGGGCGGGGATGTTGGCGCCCCAGACACCGAAGCTGATCCGGCTGACGACCGGGAAGGGCACGCCGTGGCGCTGGCCGATCCTGCCCATCCAGTTCATGCCGATGTAGATGAGCACGAAGCCGACGAGGAGGGAGGTGAAGACCTGCCAGACGTTCATGCCGAGGACGAGCAGACCGGCGGCGAACGTGTAGTTGCCGAGATTGTGGACGTCGGACATCCACATGGCGAAGAGGTCGAAGACCTTCCAGTTCCGCTTCTCGGCGGGGGCGAGGTCTTCGTTGGTGAGCCGGGGATCGGGGACGAACGCTGGTGCGCCGGTGGCTTCGGCGCGGTCGGCGAGGGACACGGGGGCCTCCATGAGGTGGATCGCCGGATGCGGAATCCTCGTTTGGTATACCAAACTGCGGTCATCGTCCTCCCGTCAAGCGTTGCGACCGATGTCCGTCCCGTTACGGCTCCGTAAAAGCACCCACGGGTCGGCGAAGATGGCCCCATGAGCCCCACGGCGAAGATCGAACCCCTCGGAGCGGTACGCGAACGCGTCCTGGCCACCCTCAGGCAGGACATCATCGCGGGCCGCCTGCGCCCCGGCGACCGGCTCGTCGAGCGCGAACTGGCCGAGCGGTTCGGCGTCTCCCGGGTACCGGTCCGGGAGGCCATCCGGTCCCTGGTCGCCGAGGGCTTCGTCCTCTTCGAGTCGGCGCGCCGCACCGTCGTCCGCCGCCTCACCCCCGACGACGTCAAGGAACTCTTCGAGCTGCGCGAGGCGTTGGAGGTGTACGCGGCCGGACTGGCCGCCGCCCGCGCCACCCCGGACGCCCTCGCCGAGCTGCGCGAACTCCTCGACCAGGCGGCCACCGCGACCGCCGCCGGGGACGCCGAGACGATCACCGACGTCAACACCCGCTTCCACGACGGCATCCTCGCCATGGCGGGCAACAGCCTGCTGATCTCGGTCATGGAACCCGTCGACGGCCGGATGCGCTGGCTCACCCGGCAGAACGAGGAATGGCCCCAGCTCCTCACCGAACACCGCGAGCTGTACGACGCCATCGCCTCCGGCGACCCCGACCGGGCCCGCACCCACGCACTGCACCACGTCCAGGCCAACTACCGCTCCAGCGTGCGGCATCTCTTCGGAGACCTCTCCGGACCGGCACCCCGACGACAGACACCACAGAAGCCGGCACTCGAACAGCAGTCCGAATAGACTCCCGGGGTCGGACACCCAACGGGAGGAGAAAAAGGACCCCGTTCACCCCGGTCGCCGCCCCGCACCTCCTCGATGCCGTGCCGTGTGCGGGGTGGGCCGGTCAGCGGCGGGCGTACCGGTCGGTGGCCGCCACCAGCGCCTCCGCGATGCCCGGCGCGCTCGCGTTGTGCCCGGCCTGGTCCACGATCACCAGCTCACTGCCGGGCCAGGCGTGGTGGAGCCGCCAGACGACACCGACGAGGTTGCCGAAGTCGAGGCTGCCCTGGACGAGGGTGCCCGGGATGCCCTCGAGGAGATGCGCGTCGCGCAGGACCACACCCTCCTCCCCCTCCTCGCCCAGGAAGTGCCCGTTGCCCCAGTAGTGCGTGACGGTACGGGCGAACCCCCTGCGGAACGCCGGATCCTCGAACCGCTCCACCGAACGCGGCGGCGCCGGGATGATCGCCGTCTCCCAGTCGGTCCACGCCCGCGCCGCCCGCTCCCGCACCTGCGGATCGGGCGACTCCAGCAGCCGGTTGTAGGCGGCGGGGAGATTCCCCTCCCGCGCCGCCCCCTCCGGCAGCCCGCCCAGGAACTCCTCGAAGGCCTCCGGGTAGAACTTCCCGATCCCCCGGGTCAGCAGCTCCACCTCCGCGTCGGATCCCGACGCCACCCCGGTCAGCACCAGTTCGCTCACCGCACCGGGATGCGTCTGCGCATACCGCAGCCCCAGCACCGACCCCCACGACACTCCCCACACCAGCCACCGCTCGATCCCCAGCCGCTCACGCAGCAGCTCCAGGTCCGCCATGAGGTGAGCCGTCGTGTTGACGCTCATGTCGGTGTCGTACGCGCTCGCGCTCGGCGTGGAACGCCCGCACCCCCGCTGGTCGAGCAGCACGATCCGGTACGCCTGCGGATCGAACAGCCGCCGCGCCCACGCGCTCGCCCCGGACCCCGGACCTCCGTGCAGCACCAGCGCCGGCTTGCCCCGTGGACTGCCGCAGGTCTCCCAGTACACGCGATTGCCGTCCCCCACGTCGAGCAGGCCGTGGTCGTACGGTTCGATCTCCGGATACAGGGTCATCCGGGCACCCTAGTGCCGCGGCAGGCAACGTTCGCCCCACCGAGGTCGCACCCCTTTCGGCCATCGCGTCGGCGCCCTCTACCGCGGCAGCCCCGCCGCGTCCGCCGCCGTGCGCAGTACGTCCCTGAGCATCTCGGGGGTGAGCCGGCCGGTGAAGGTGTTGCGCTGGCTGACGTGGAAGCAGCCGAACAGTTCGAGGGGGCTTTCGTGCCCTTCCCGCCCTTCCCGGGGCCCCCTCCCCTCCCTCCCCTCCCTCCCGCCCTCCCCCTCCAGCCTCGCCAACGTCACCCGTGCCCCGTGCCCGAACGCCGGCCGGGGCCGGGGTACGCTCCAGCCCGCCTCGGCGAACGCGGGCAGTGCGGCCTGCCAGCCGAACGCGCCGAGGACGACGACCGCGCGCAGCGTCGGCCGCAGCAGCCGCAGTTCCTGGACGAGCCAGGGCCGGCAGGTGTCCCGCTCCTCGGGGGTGGGCCTGTTGGCGGGCGGTGCGCAGTGCACCGGCGCGGTCACCCGGACCCCGTACAGGCGCAGCCCGTCGTCCGCGGAGACGGAGGTGGGCTGCGAGGCGAGCCCCACCTCGTACAGCGCCCGGTACAGGACGTCTCCGGAGCGGTCGCCGGTGAACATACGGCCCGTGCGGTTGCCGCCGTGTGCCGCCGGGGCGAGCCCCACGATCAGCAGCCGCGCGTCCGGCGGGCCGAAGCCGGGCACCGGCCGGCCCCAGTACGTCCAGTCGGAGAAGGCCGCCCGCTTGGCGACGGCCACCTCCTCCCGCCACGCCACCAGCCGAGGACACGCCCGACACCCCACGACCCGCCGATCGAGACCCGCGAGACCGGCGAGACCCGCGAGGCCGGAGCGGTGTGCGGCATCCATGCCTCCACCGTACGGCCTCGAGGACCGCGATCCGGGCGGTGCACGCGCCCGCCATCAGCGCCCTCGGCGCCACCGCCGCCGCGGAAGGAGACCGTGCCGCCGCCCGGAACTCATCGCTGCGACCGGACCGCTCTCGCCCAGACCCCGTCCTCCGTCAGGTATCGGTCGACCTTCAGACCCGCCTCCGCCAGTGCCTCCTCGAACTGCTCCTCGGTGAGGGGGCGGGCGAGGAAGGTCTGGGTCCAGGTCGCGTCCGGGAACGCGTACTCCGCGCGGACGGAGTGGACGCCGTCGCCCATCGGGTCCGAGGAGACCATGCGCAGGGTGAAGCCCGTCGGGTCGACGCGTTCGCGGGGCAGGTCGGTGTGGTAGTCGGCGCCCTCGCGCTGGATCAGGACGCACCCTCCGTCGGCCAGGTGCCGTGCGCAGACGCGGAGCATGCCCCGGCGGACCTCGATGTCCCCGCTGTGGACGAGGAACGAGGCGAGCAGCACCACGTCGAAGGTCTCGTCCAGGTCGAGGGTCTCGATGGAGGCGCATAAGGTGCGCGCGCCCCGGACGCGTTCCAGCATTTCGGGGGACTCGTCCACCGCGGTGACGGTGAATCCTCGGTCCAGGAGGGCGTGGGTGATCCGGCCGACTCCGCTGCCGAGTTCGAGGATGTGCGCGCCGGCGGGCACCGCCGCGGCGATGACGTCCGGCTCGTCCCGCACCGGCAGGCGTGAGTAGAGCTCGACCGCGCAGCCGTCCGGGGTGATCGCTCCGGGGCCCGTGCCCGCGTATCCATGTCGCATGTCTTGTCGCATGCCCGTCCAACGGGCCGCCCTCGGTCAGCCGTTCCCCTCCCGCACAGGTTCACCCGTTCGTGTCACAGCGGGAGCCAGCCGTGTCCGATGAACCAGTGCCCGCCCTCCCGCAGATGGTCCAGGACCGCCCGTTGGAGGACCGTGTCGCGCGGCAGCCGGTCCAGGGGCTCGTCGGTGGTGCCGAAGACGAAGCGGACGGGGACCGAGTCCTCCGGTTCGGCCGGCGGGGGTCCGAGGCGGAACCGGTCCTGGAAGCGGACGATGTTGGAGTCCCCGGGCAGGTGGCGCTTGAACTGCGGGTCGAGCAGCCATGAGGCGCAGGTCGCGACCGTGTACTGCTCCTCGGGGTGGTGGCGGGGGAAGAACTCCCGTGCCAGCGCGAGGGAACGATCGACGGCCCCGGGGGTCAGCGGGCCCATGAAGTCGGGGACGTGCAGGGCGAGCGCCGGGTCGCCGGGGCCGACCGGGAGCCCGGCCGCGGCGAGCAGGTCGCCGGTCCGGCCGCCGATGCGGGTGCGCTGGAACTGAAGTCGCCCCAACTGGTAGAGCTCGCCGCGGAAGTGCAGGGTCGGCCACCCCGCGTTCAGGACTCCGCCGGTGCCGTGCCGGCGCCGGTGCAGGGCGACGCACCGGCCGACGTCGGCGAGGGTGAGCCGGCTGACCGGCTCCGGAATGCCTCGCGCGCGGTGCCGGGCCCGCGCCCGGGGCAGCGCCGCGGCGAACACGTACAGGGGGAAGTAGCGGGCGTGCGGGCCGGCGGCGTCCGGAAGCTCGGGCAGCTCGATCGATCCGAGGATCCCCTCCGTCGCCGAGCGGCCGGCCACCCCGGTCTCGCCGGTCCCGGCGGTCTCCGGTACGAGTTCCCTGACGGTCTCCTCCAGCAGCCGCAGTGCCTCGGTGTCGTCGGGGAGACGGCGGCTCAGTCGGACGGCCTCGTCGATGTCCTCGTACGGTACGCCGAGGTCGAGCAGCGCCTCGGCCAGTTCGTCGGCTTCCGGCAGCACCGATCCCGCCCCTCTCCGTCGGTCCCTGTCTGCCTGGAGAACGTCCGGACGGAAGAGTACGTTTCAAGGGAGGAGTGGTGATTCCCGATGCGTACGGGCAGTGAACCGACGACAGCGCGCAGTGCACTGCGGATGCGTGCCTGGCTGAGCGTGTGGGGACTGGTGTGGGCGATCTTCGGGACGGTCGCGTTCTCCCTCGCGGGGCGTCCCGGCTGGGCGGCCGCCTGTGGGGTGCTCTGGGTGGTGGTCACCGTGGATCTGGCGCTGATCCTCAGGCACCTCCGGCAGGGCCCGCACTACCAGCCCGGTCGCGACATCCCGCCGTACCGGCCGCCGGAGCGGCGTCATCCGTGAGTGTCGGGCGCGGTCAGGTCTCGAAGCGGGCCGCCTTGAGGTACTGCGGGTTGGGGTCCAGTGCGGCCGCCAGGCGGAAGTGGCGTTTGGCCTGGTCGCCGCGGCCCTGCCGCTCGTAGGTGCGGGCGAGCGCGAAGTGCGCGTACGCGTTGTCCGGTTCCCGCTCCAGTACGACGGTGAACTCCAGCTCCGCGGGCCTGAGTTGCGCGGCGGCGAAGAAGGCGCGGGCGCGCAGCAGGCGGGCGGCGGTGTTCTCGGGGTGTGCGGCTATGACACTGTCGAGCAGTTTCACCGCGCCCCGCGGATCCCGTGCGGCGAGCAGCTGCTCCGCGGCACGGAAGTCGATGACATGCGTCTCCGGAGTACGTCCGGTCGAACCGCTGGTATCGGGCACGGAAAAATCCTTCCCTTGCTGGGAGGGTTCAACGCGCGGAACGAGCGCCCCTATTCCAGGCGGGCCTCGTCCGGGCGGCCCTCTTGCGTGGACTGCCGCGCTCGGCGCGTGAGCTCGGCCCACACGTCCTTCACCCGCCGCTCGAGTTCCGGCAGGGGTACGTCGTTGTCGATGACGACGTCGGCGATCTTCCGGCGTTGCTCCCGGGTGGCCTGGGCGGCCATCCGGGCGCGGGCGTCCTCCTCGGTCATGCCGCGCAGGCGCACCAGCCGGTCGAGCTGGGTCTCGGTGGCCGCGTCGACGACGATCACGAGGTCGTAGAGCGCGGTGAGGCCGTTCTCGGTGAGGAGGGGGACGTCGTGGACGACGACGGCGTCCTCGGGGGCGGCGCTCTCCAGTGCGCGGGAGCGGGCGCCGACCAGGGGGTGCACGATCCGGTTGAGGACGGCCAGCTTCTCCGGGTCGGCGAAGACGATCGAGCCGAGCCGGGGCCGGTCGAGGCTGCCGTCCGGGGTGAGGACGTCCTCGCCGAAGGCGTCGACGACGGCGGCGAGTCCCGGCGTTCCGGGCGCGACGACCTCGCGTGCGATGCGGTCGGCGTCGATCAGCACGGCCCCGCACTCGACGAGCAGCCGCGACACCTCGCTCTTGCCGGCGCCGATCCCGCCGGTCAGGCCCACCTTCAGCATGAGGCGAAGCTTAGGGCCTGTCGGCGACGGTCGTCCCGACAGGCCCCGTCCCTGCTCGTCCCGTCCCTGCTCGTCCTGTTCCGGCTTCGGGCATCAGGGGTGGCTCAGTTGTCGCCTTCGCGTTCCGCCAGGAAGCGCTCGAACTCCAGGCCGATCTCGTCCGCCGACGGGATGTCGGCCGGTTCGGCGAGCATGTTGCCCCGGGTCTCGGCGCCGGCGGCGGCGTCGTACTGGTGCTCCAGGCCCTGGACGAGGGAGGTGAGTTCCTCGTCGCCCTCGCGGATCTGTCGGTCGATCTCGGTCTGGGTGCGGTGGGCGTCCGTGCGGAGGCTGTGGGCGATGCCGGGCAGGACCAGGCCGGTCGCCGCGGTGATCGCTTCGAGGACGGTGAGCGCCGCGTCCGGGTAGGCGGAGCGGGCGATGTAGTGCGGGACGTGCGCGGCGACACCCAGCACGTCGTGGCCGGCCTCCATGAGGCGGTACTCGACGAGCGCCTCGGCGCTGCCGGGGACCTGGGCCTCGTCGAAGGGGCTGCGGTGGCCCGGGACCAGGTCCGTGCGGCTGCCGTGCGGGGTCAGGCCGACCGGGCGGGTGTGCGGGACGCCCATGGGGATACCGTGGAAGTTCACCGAGAGGCGTACGCCGAGACGCTCGACGATCTGCTTCACGGCGGCGGCGAAGCGCTCCCACTCGACGTCCGGCTCGGGGCCGGACAGGAGCAGGAAGGGTGCTCCGGTGGTGTCCTGGACGAGCCGTACCTCGATGGCGGGTTCCTCGTACTCCGTCCAGCGGTCGCGCTTGAAGGTCAGCAGCGGCCGGCGGGCGCGGTAGTCCACCAGTCGGTCGTGGTCGAAGCAGGCGACGAGCTGGTGGGGCAGCGAGTCGAGGAGCCGGTCGACGATCTGCTCGCCGGTCTCGCCCGCGTCGATGTATCCGTCGAAGTGGTAGAGCATGACAAGTCCGGCCGACTCCTGGGCGAGCGCCATGTCGACGACGGCCAGCCCCTTCGGCTCCCATGCGTACAAACCCTGCGGATCAAGCACCTGGACCGCTCCTCCTCGTGTTCCTCCATCACAACGCGCCTGGGAGCCCCGGCATTCCCGAGGTGAGGACAACTCCCCCCTGGGGCGCGGGGAACGCCGCGCGGCAACGCTGAAGGGCCGCACCTCGAAAGGTACGGCCCCTCAGTCAGGAACTACTGCTCAGTGAGCGTCAGCTCTGGCCGCCGGCCAGCTTCTCGCGCAGCGCGGCCAGCGCCTCGTCCGAGGCCAGGGCACCGGAGGTGTCCGCGCCCTCGGAGGAGTACGAGCCACCACCGGACGCGGCCGGAGCCGCGGCCTCGCCGCCCTCGGCCGCGGCAGCGGCGTCGGCCTCGCGGGACTTGATGACCTGCTGCTGGTGCTGCTCGAAGCGGGTCTGCGCCTCGGCGTACTGGTGCTCCCACGCCTCGCGCTGGGTCTCGTAGCCCTCGAGCCAGTCGTTGGTCTCGGGGTCGAAGCCCTCGGGGTAGATGTAGTTGCCCTGGTCGTCGTAGGACGCGGCCATGCCGTACAGGGTCGGGTCGAACTCGACCGTGGCCGGGTCGGCACCGAAGGCCTCGTTGGCCTGCTTCAGCGAGAGGCTGATGCGACGGCGCTCGAGGTCGATGTCGATGACCTTGACGAAGATCTCGTCGTTGACCTGGACGACCTGCTCCGGGATCTCCACGTGGCGCTCGGCCAGCTCGGAGATGTGGACCAGACCCTCGATGCCCTCGTCCACGCGGACGAACGCACCGAACGGAACCAGCTTCGTGACCTTGCCGGGCACGACCTGGCCGATCTGGTGGGTGCGGGCGAACTGCTGCCACGGGTCTTCCTGGGTCGCCTTCAGCGACAGGGAGACGCGCTCGCGGTCCATGTCGACGTCGAGGACCTCGACCGTGACCTCCTGGCCGACCTCGACGACCTCGGAGGGGTGGTCGATGTGCTTCCAGGACAGCTCGGAGACGTGGACCAGACCGTCGACGCCACCCAGGTCCACGAAGGCACCGAAGTTGACGATCGAGGAGACCACACCGGAACGGACCTGACCCTTCTGGAGGGTCGTGAGGAACGTCTGGCGGACCTCGGACTGGGTCTGCTCCAGCCAGGCGCGGCGGGACAGGACCACGTTGTTGCGGTTCTTGTCCAGCTCGATGATCTTCGCCTCGAGCTCCTTGCCCACGTAGGGCTGGAGGTCGCGGACGCGGCGCATCTCGACCAGGGAGGCCGGGAGGAAGCCGCGGAGGCCGATGTCGAGGATGAGACCACCCTTGACGACCTCGATGACGGTACCGGTGACGATCCCGTCCTCTTCCTTGATCTTCTCGATGGTGCCCCAGGCACGCTCGTACTGGGCGCGCTTCTTCGAGAGGATCAGGCGGCCTTCCTTGTCCTCCTTCTGGAGGACGAGGGCCTCGATCTCGTCACCGACGGCGACGACCTCGTTCGGGTCGACGTCGTGCTTGATCGAGAGCTCACGGCTCGGGATAACGCCTTCGGTCTTGTAACCGATGTCGAGCAGGACCTCGTCCCGGTCGACCTTCACGATGACGCCGTCGACGATGTCGCCGTCGTTGAAGTACTTGATCGTCTCGTCGATCGCGGCGAGGAAGGCTTCCTCGTTACCGATGTCGTTGACCGCAACCTGCGGGGTGGTGGCGGTGGTCTCGGTGCTGCTCGTCATGTGGGAAAGGGCTCCGGTTACGGACAGAAAGTCGTAGGTACTGCTACGCCGGGAGCCCGTATCGCTCTGATGAAGCCGGACAGCTTAGGAAGCGCCTCACCGACGAACCGGTGATACGCCTCGACAACCGAGGGGACATACAACAGATGCGAGCGCAGCCTGCTCCGTCTGAGGCGCGCAGGCCCGCAGCGCAACTTGTAGCATACGGGGGCAGCCGGGCAGGGTCAATGCGCGAAGGCGCACACCCGGGGCAGAACGCCGCATAACCGGCACACAACCTTTCTCCTGAGGTCACACAGGCCGCAGGAAGCCCCTCCGGTGACACCGCGAGTGACACCGTCGGGCGGGTTGCACGGAAGAGTACGACGAGGGAGCCGATCATCCAAGAGCCCGCATCGTCCGCGCCCCTGTCCGAGCCGGCCCCGGAGCCGGAGGCCACCAGGCGCGACGCAGATGTCACGGAGAGTTCCCGGGCCAACCGGGGCTGGTGGGACCGCAACGCGGACGAGTACCAGATCGAGCACGGCACGTTCCTCGGCGACGACCGCTTCGTGTGGGGTCCCGAGGGGCTGGACGAGGTGGAGGCCGAGCTGCTCGGCCCGGCCGAGGACCTCAAGGGCAAGGACGTCCTGGAGATCGGCGCGGGCGCGGCCCAGTGCTCGCGCTGGCTGGCCGCCCAGGGGGCGCGTCCGGTCGCCCTGGACCTCTCGCACCGCCAGCTCCAGCACGCGCTGCGGATCGGCGGGGCGTTCCCGCTGGTGTGCGCGGACGCCGGGGCGCTGCCCTTCGCCGACGGCTCCTTCGACCTGGCCTGCTCGGCGTACGGGGCGCTGCCCTTCGTGGCCGATCCGGTGCTGGTCCTGAAGGAGGTCCGCCGGGTGCTGCGGCCGGGCGGGCGGTTCGTGTTCTCGGTGACCCACCCGATCCGCTGGGCGTTCCCGGACGAGCCGGGCCCGGAGGGGCTGACCGTCTCGGCCTCGTATTTCGACCGGACGCCGTACGTCGAGGTGGACGAGGGGGGCCAGGCGGTCTACGTCGAGCACCACCGCACGCTGGGCGACCGGGTCCGTGACATCGCCGCGGCCGGTTTCCGCCTGGTCGACGTGGCGGAGCCGGAGTGGCCGGTGTGGAACACCTCCGAGTGGGGCGGCTGGTCCCCGCTGCGCGGCAACCTGATCCCCGGCACGGCGATCTTCGTCTGCGCACGGGACTGAGCCGCCGTACGGCACCGGCCGCCGTACGACACTGGGGGCGTGATCCTCCGTGAAGACGCCTTGGCCGCGCTGCCCGTGCGCGCCGTCCTGCCCGCCCTGAACGAGGCTCTGGACGGGCACGGCACCGCCGTCCTGGCCGCGCCGCCCGGCACCGGCAAGACGACGCTCGTCCCGCTGGCGCTGGCCGGGCTGCTGGGCGAGGGGCCGGCGCGGCGGGTGGTCGTGGCCGAGCCGCGGCGGATCGCGGCGCGGGCGGCGGCCCGGCGGATGGCGTGGCTGCTGGGCGAGAAGGCCGGTGGGAGCGTCGGGTTCACCGTGCGCGGGGAGCGGGTCGTGGGGCGGCACACGCGCGTGGAGGTCGTCACGACGGGTGTGCTGGTGCAGCGGCTCCAGCGCGACCAGGAGCTGGCCGGCGTGGACGTCGTCGTGCTCGACGAGTGCCACGAGCGGCATCTGGACGCGGACACCGCGGCCGCCTTCCTGTGGGACGTACGGCAGACGCTGCGGCCCGAGCTGCGGCTGGTGGCCGCGTCCGCGACGACCGACACCGAGGGGTGGGCGCGGCTGCTGGGCGGGGCGCCGGTGGTGGAGGCCCACGGGTCCTCGTACGACGTGGAGGTGGTCTGGGCTCCCCCGGTCCGCCCGGTACGGCCGCCGCACGGGATGCGGGTGGATCCGGCACTCCTCGCGCACGTGGTGTCGGTGGTGCGGCGGGCGCTGGCCGAGCGGCCCGGGGACGTGCTGTGCTTCCTGCCGGGCGTGGGGGAGATCGCGCGGGTGGCCGGGCAGCTCGGGGGCCTGGACGGGGTGGACGTGCTCCAGGTGCACGGGCGGGCGCCGGCCGCGGTGCAGGACGCGGTGCTCGCGCCGGGTGGGCGGCGCCGGGTGGTGCTGGCCACCTCCGTCGCGGAGTCCTCGCTGACGGTTCCGGGGGTGCGGGTGGTCGTCGACTCGGGGCTGGCGCGGGAGCCGCGGGTGGACCATGCGCGGGGGCTGAGCGCGCTGGCGACGGTACGGGCCTCGCGGGCGGCGGCGCGGCAGCGGGCGGGGCGGGCCGGGCGGGAGGCGCCGGGGGTGGTGTACCGGTGCTGGACGGAGGCGGAGGACGCCCGTCTGCCGCGTTTCCCCGCGCCGGAGATCAAGGTGGCCGATCTCAGCGCGTTCGCTCTCCAGGCGGCCTGCTGGGGTGATCCCGGGGCGTCGGGGCTGGCGTTGCTGGATGCGCCGCCGGGCGGGGCGATGGCGGCGGCGCGGAGTCTGCTGACGGCCGTGCAGGCGGTCGACTCCGCCGGTCGGGCCACTCCTCGGGGGGTGCGGCTGGCGCAGCTGGGGTTGCACCCCCGGCTGGGGCGGGCGTTGCTGGACGGGGCCTCGCTGGTGGGGGTGGAGCGTGCCGCGGAGGTCGTCGCGTTGTTGAGCGAGGCGGCTCCGCGGGAGTACGGGGACGATCTGGGCGCTGTCCTGAGGAGTGTCCGGCGCGGGGGTGACGCCTATGCCGGGAGGTGGCGGGCGGAGGTTCGGCGGCTGCGGGGCGTTCTGGCCGACATGTCCCACGCACCCGGCCGTGACGCCCTGCTGACGGAGGTGCACGTCAAGGGCGATGGCGGAGCCGGCGCCACCGTCGACGGCCTCGCCGGACTCGTCGCCGCCCTCGCCTTTCCCGAGCGGGTCGCCCGAGCCGACGGTGGCTCGTACCTCATGGTCTCCGGGACCCGGGCCGAGCTTCCCGGAGGGTCGCGGCTGCGGGACGCGGACTGGCTCGCCGTCGCTGTCGCCGACCGGCCGTTGGGGAAGGGGCACGCTCGGGTGCAGCTCGCCGCGGTGGTGGACGAGGACGTGGCGCGCGGGGCCGCCGGTGCGTTGCTGGACGAGCGGGACGAGGTGCGCTGGGCGGGCGGGGACGTCGTCGCGCGGCGGGTCGAGCGGCTCGGGGCGGTGGAGGTGACGGCGCGTCCGCTGCGGGAGGCCGACGCCGGTCTCGTACGGGACGCTCTGCTGGAGGGGCTGCGGCGGGAGGGTTGGAGGTTGTTGCGGTGGTCCGCGGAGGCGGAGACGCTGCGGCGGCGGCTGGCGTTCCTGCGGCTGCACCGGGGTGAGCCGTGGCCCGAGGTGTCGGACGAGGCGCTGCACGCGCGGGTGGACGAATGGCTGGAACCCGAGCTGGGCCGGGCCCGGCGGCGGGCGGACCTGGGGCGGATCGACGCCGGGGAGGCGCTCGGGCGGCTGTTGCCCTGGGCGTCCGGGGAGGCGGGGCGGCTGGACGAGCTGGCGCCCGAGCGGATCGCCGTACCGAGTGGGTCCAGAATCCGGATCGACTACGGGGATCCGGAGCGGCCGGTGCTCGCGGTGAAGCTGCAGGAGATGTTCGGGCTCCAGGAGTCGCCGCGGGTGGCCGGGGTGCCGGTCCTCGTGCATCTGCTGTCGCCCGCGGGGCGTCCGGCCGCCGTCACGGCCGACCTCGCCTCCTTCTGGAGAGACGGGTACAAGGGGGTACGGGCGGAGCTGCGGGGCCGGTATCCGAAGCATCCGTGGCCGGAGGACCCGGCGTCCGCCGAGCCGACGCGGCACACCAGCGCGCGGCTCAGGCGGTGACCGTCTCCCGTTCCGGCGCCCTCGCCGGTGGCGGGCCCGCCGGGCGGCGGCCCCGGGCCTCCAGCCAGAGGGACAGGGCGAGCAGCAGGGCGCCGAGGGTGAGGCAGCCCCAGGGCACGGAGGACGTCATGAGCAGGACCAGGGTGCGGTTGTGCTTGACGAGGGCGACGGTGTGCTCGACGTAGTCCTCGCGCATCTTCACGTCGCCCGCGAACGCCGTGACCTTGGCCCGGCCGCCGAGGAGGGTGCCGCCGCGCAGTTCCTCCTGGTGGATCTCCTCGCCGTAGACGGGTGCGCCGGTGAGCGGTTCCACCCAGAACTTGCGGACCGTCGTGTACCAGCGGGTGGTGCCCGTCCTGGCGACGGTCTCGGGGGTGATGCCGGCGACGGGCATCGTCTTCGGCATGGCGACCTTGGTCCAGGGGATGGTCTGCTCGAAGTAGTAGACCTTCACCCCGCGGAAGTCCTGGGTGCCCTTGTAGTGGATGGGGTTGCTGGTGCGGGTCTGGGCGTCGAAGTACTCGTAGTCGCGTTTCTCGGTCAGGAAGGGCCACTTGAACTCGATGCCCTCGCGGCGGACGGGGTCGCCGTCGACCGACTCACCGGTGGCGTGGACGGGCTCCTGGGTGTGGGCGTCGAAGATGTAGCGCTCGGGGACCCTGGAGACCATCTTGCCGTCGGGGCCCTGGATGTAGGACAGGCCGTCCCAGACGACGACGTCCCGGTCGGCCGTCTTCTCGATCTTCTCGGAGGCCGCCACATCGCCCTTGAGGGTCTGCACGATCGTCACCTTGGGGACGGTGCGGGCGGTCATGGTGCCGTAGTCGAGGAGGGTGGCGTTCTTCGCCTCCAGGACCATCGTCTGGTATTCGTTCGCCGGGATCTTGGCCAGGCGCGGGAAGGCGTACCAGCGCACGAGTGGGGCGAGTGCCGCGCAGAACACGGCGAGGGCGAGCAGGACCAGGCTTGTCTTGCGGCGCATCTCGGCCTCCCGGCGGGGCGGTCACGGGTGTGGGGGCACGGTCGTCAGCAGTGGTTCCGGTGAGGTCTTGCCGGCGGGTGTGCCGATCGCGGAGAGCGTGAGGACGAGGGCGAGCGCGACGGCGAGACCGGTCGCGGCGGCGATCAGGGCGCGCATACGGACCTCCCGGCGAGAACGGTCTCGGAGCTGACTGTGCGTCAGGTGCGGCACCGTAGCAACCGGCGGGTGAGATGAGAACACGTCGGACAGCACTGCGGCGCCCCTCCGTCGGGAAGGGCGCCGCAGTGGCCGTGCGGGAGCGGGTGGGGCAGGGCTACGAGCCGGAGGCGGACGCCGAGGCGCTCGCCGAGGCGTCGGCACTCTCGCTCGAACCGGTGCCGGCGTCGGCGCTCGGGGACGGGCTCGTGCTCGACGACTCGCTGGGCGTCGGGTCCGGGGTCGTGGACGCGGCGGCCGTGACGGTCAGTTCGACCGTGAGGGTCGCTCCGCCGGTGGTGGTGATGCGCAGCAGGTAGGTGCCGGCGGTGTCGTCCGCGTACAGCTTCGGCAGCTGCAGCACGCCGTCCGCGTCGGTCTGCAGGTCCGTGAGGGTGCGGACGGGGTTGCCGGAGGCGTCCTTGAAGTAGGGGCCCTTGTCGTTCGCGGTCGGGTCGTCGGCCGACTTGACCAGGGTGGCGGTCGCGGCGACCTTGTCGGCGACGGCGCCCTTGTAGGTGGCCTTCACCTCGACCTGGTCGGCGAACTCGCCGCCGGCGACACAGGTCAGCGCGGTGTCGGCGGTGCGGGCGAGGGCGTCGGCGGCGCGCGCGGTGACGGTGGCCTTGTAGTCGACGGCCGTGATCGTGCGGCCCACGATGGTGGCGCGGACGGTGAACGTGCCGGTCTTCTCGCCCGCCTGGAGCGCGGGCGCGACGGCGACGCCCTTGCTGTCGGTGGCGACCGTGGCGACGCTCTCGCCGCCGGCGAACGCGAGGTCGGTGTCGCCGACGATGGTGAAGCGGACCCTGACCTTGGCGACGGCCTTGCCGGCCGCGGTCTCCGCGCGGGTGCTGACCTTCGTGGTGAAGGCGTCGCCCGCCATGGCGGTGAGCTTGGTCGTGCTGCCCGCGTTCTCGAGGTGGTCGACCGTGTCGGTCGGCGTGGGCGCCGGGGTGCTCGGCGTCGAGGGGGTGCTGGGCGTGCCCGGGGTCGAGGGGGTGCCGGGCGTCGACGGGGTGGACGGCGTGCTCGTGTCGTCGTCGCTGCGGTCGGAGGGCACGGTGCCGGTGCCGTCGGGGATGGTGTGGGTGCCCTTGCGGTAGTACTCCAGCCACGACATGACGGTGTTGTAGTAGTCCGTCGAGTTGTTGTAGCTGAGGATCGCGCTGCGCATGCCCGAGGTGGTGGACATGTCCCAGTTGTTGCGGCACAGGTAGTGGCCGGCGGCGAGCGCGGCGTCGTAGATGTTGTTGGGGTCCTTCTTGCCGTCGTTGTTGCCGTCGCGGCCCGCCCAGGCCCAGGTGGAGGGGATGAACTGCATGGGGCCGACGGCGCGGTCGTAGGTGCTGTCGCCGTCGTAGGCACCGTTGTCGGTGTCGCTGATGTTGGCGAAGCCGTTGCCGTTGAGGACCGGGCCGAGGATCGGGGTGATGGTGGTGCCGTCGGCGGTGACGTTGCCGCCGCGGGCCTGGCCCGACTCGACCTTGCCGATGGCGGCGAGGAGTTGCCAGGGCAGGTTGCAGCCGGGCTTGGACTGCGCCAGCTCCGCCTCGGCCTTCTTGTAGGCGTCCAGGACGGTCGCGGGGATGCCCGCCTCGGAGCTGCCGGTGCCGACCGGGCTGGTGGTGGCGCTGGGCGCGGGGTTCGGGCTGTTCAGCGGCGGCAGGTCCGTGTAGTACGGCGAGTTGCCGGTGGCGCTGCCGTCGGTGCTCGCGTCCGCGGCCGCCGGGGTGTCGGCGGCGGTCTGTCCGCTGCCGCTCCCGCTCACGCCGCCGGCCGTGACGTCCGGTGCCTGGGAGGCGGCCAGGGCCGCGACCGCCAGTGCGGCCACGGTGGTGTTGACCGCTCCCTTGCGCAGCCTCCTGCCGAAATGCGCCGACGACATGAAGCGAACCCCTCCCGTGGACGCCCGGCGTCCGTGTCCGTGTCTGCGCCACACCCGTGTGGGCTGTGGCGACCCCTGCGGCTGTTGTGACGATCGGACCGCCCCGAGGGTTGCACGCGGAGCGACCGTATGGGTCTGTTCTTTTGTTCGACTGCCCGCGGCGGCACGACAACCCCAGCGACCCTACGACAACTTCTTTTGCACCGGCACCCGTTCGCACGTCCATTTCACCGGTTGGCCGGGTTCCGTTCGTCCGGGAACCACCGCCGCATACTGGACGTCTTCCGTCACCGTGCCGGTCGAGACCTCCACCCTCCGCCCCCGGGAGCCGCGTTGCCGTTCACTCTGAGCCACGCGGCGGCGGTGCTGCCCGGGGTACGCGCCGACGGGACCGGCCGCGGACGGCTGGTCCCGGCCGTTCTCGTGGCGGGGTCGTTCGCGCCCGACCTGACCTACTACGCGGCAAGTGTCCTGTCCGGGGCGATGGAGTTCGGCGACGTCACGCACTCCTTCCCCGGTGTGTTCACCGTCGACGTGGTCATCGCCTGGGCGCTGGTGGGGCTGTGGCTGCTGCTGCGTGAGCCGCTGGTGGCGCTGCTGCCGCCGTCGCGGCAGGCGCGGACGGCCGCGCTGACCCGTTGTGGTGCGCCACGCGCGCGGGTGCGGGCGGCCACCGTGGCGTGGTGGTACGTCTCCGCGGTGCTCGGCGCGTCGACGCATGTGGTGTGGGACGCGTTCACGCATCTGGACCGCTGGGGCATGCGGCTGTTCCCGGTGCTGGGCGAGACGGTGGCCGGTTCGCCGCTGTACTGGTATCTCCAGTACGGCGGTTCGGCCGTGGCCGCCGTCGTGATCGCCGTGTTCGTCGTGCACGCGCTGCGCCGGGCGCCGGCGGGCGGGCCGGTCGGGGTGCCGGCGCTGTCCGCGCGGGACCGGTGGACGGCGGCGGCGGTGATCGGCGGGTGCGGGCTGGCGGGGGCCGTGCAGCGGGTGTCGCGGTGGTGGACCTACGGGGAGCCGCGCGCCGCGAAACCGTGGGAGCTGGTCCCGACGGTCTGCTTCGGGGCGGGCGCGGGCCTGGTGCTGGGGCTGCTGCTGTACGCCGTCGGGGTGCGCGTGTGGCGTCCGGTCGCCGGGGGTGCGGCGGGCGGGCGGCCCGGGGAGGTCAGCGTGGGGCGGAGCCGTCAGGACGTGCGCTGAGGGACGGCGGCGTCGCGACGAAGACGGTGATACGGCGGGCCGGCTTTCGTCTGTGCGGACGGCCGAGGGTGGCCAGGGCGAGGGTGAGGTGGGCGCGGGCCTGCTCGGCCCGGAGGCGCAGGGTGGCGCCGGTGCCGCCCGGGGTGCCGGGGACGCGGGCGGTGGAGGCACCGGGCGCGAGGGCGGGGAGCCGGCGCCGGGGCGGAGTCGGGTCGTGGTCACCCTGCGTGTCTGCGGTCGCCGTGCCCCGGGAGAGGGCCGTCCGGCGGTGGTGCGTACGTATACCCATGGCGGCATCGTGGCGGGCGGAGTCGGTGAGGGGCGTGTTCTCGGGGGCCAGGTGGGTGAGGGCCCTTCGGGGGAAGCGGGCCCTGCCGAGACCGGCAGGGCCCGGGGACCCTAGTGCGCCGCCGACTCCCAGTCGGAGCCCGCGCCCACGGAGACGTCCAGCGGGGCCCTGAGGTGGACGGCGCCCGTCATCTCGCGGCGGACGATCTCCTCCACGGCCGCGCGCTCGCCGGGGGCGATCTCCAGGACGATTTCGTCGTGGACCTGGAGCAGCATGCGGGAGGTGAGGTCCGCCGCGCGCAGGGCTCCGTCCACCTTGAGCATGGCGATCTTGACGATGTCGGCCGCGGTGCCCTGGATGGGTGCGTTGAGGGCCATGCGTTCGGCCGCCTCGCGGCGCTGGCGGTTGTCGCTGTTGAGGTCGGGGAGGTAGCGGCGGCGGCCGAAGAGGGTCGCCGTGTAGCCGGTCGCCCGGGCCTCGTCGACGGCGCGGCGCAGATAGTCGCGGACGCCGCCGAAGCGCTCGAAGTAGGCGTCCATCAGGGCGCGGGCCTCGCCCGCCTCGATGTTCAGCTGCTGGGACAGGCCGAACGCGGACAGACCGTAGGCCAGGCCGTACGACATGGCCTTGATCTTGCGGCGCATCTCCGCGTCCACCGCGCCCGGTTCGACGGCGAAGACCTGGGAGGCGGCCGTGGTGTGCAGGTCCTCGCCGGAGGTGAACGCCCGGATGAGGCCCTCGTCCTCGGAGAGGTGGGCCATCACGCGCAGTTCGATCTGGCTGTAGTCGGCGGTCATCAGGGACTCGAAGCCCTCGCCGACGACGAAGCCGCGGCGGATCGCCCGGCCCTCGTCCGTGCGGACCGGGATGTTCTGGAGGTTGGGGTCCGTGGAGGACAGGCGGCCGGTCGCGGCGACCGTCTGGTTGAACGTGGTGTGGATCCGGCCGTCGGCGGCGATCGTCTTGATCAGGCCCTCGACGGTGACGCGGAGCTTCGCCTGCTCGCGGTGGCGGAGCATGATGACGGGCAGTTCGTTGTCCGTCTGGCCGGCGAGCCAGGCCAGGGCGTCGGCGTCGGTGGTGTAACCGGTCTTGGTCTTCTTGGTCCTGGGCAGGGCCAGCTCGCCGAAGAGGACCTCCTGGAGCTGCTTGGGCGAGCCCAGGTTGAACTCGTGCCCGGCCGCCGCGTGCGCCTCCTTCACGGCCTGCTGGACGGCGCCGGCGAACATCTGCTCCATGGCCTCGAGATGGGCGCGGTCGGCGGCGATGCCGTGCCGCTCCATGCGGGCGAGGAGGGTGGAGGTGGGCAGCTCCATGTCCTGGAGCAGCTCGGCCGCGCCGACCTCCTCGAGCTTGTCGCGGAAGGCCTCGCCGAGGTCGAGGATCGCGCGGGCCTGCACCATGAGGGCCTCGGCCTCGGCGCCGTCGTCCGCGCCGAAGGCGAGCTGGCCGTCGGCCGCGGCGGCGGGGGCCAGTTCGCGGCCCAGGTACTCCAGGGAGAGCGCGTCCAGGTCGAAGGAGCGGCGGCCCGGCTTGACCAGGTAGGCGGCGAGGGCGGTGTCCATGCGGACGCCGGCGACGGACCAGCCGTGCTCGGCGAACACCCGCATGGCGCCCTTGACGTTGTGCAGGACCTTGGGGCGGTCCCCGTCGGCCAGCCAGGCCGCCCACGCCGTCTCGTCGGCCTCGTCGAGCTGGGAGGGGTCGAACCAGGCGGCGGGGCCGTCGGCGCCGGCCAGCGCGATCTCGGCGACCGAGCCGGTGCCGAGCGCCCAGGTGTCGACGGTGGCGACGCCGAGGGGCTGCTCGGCGTGGCCGGCGAGCCAGCCGGCCAGCTCGCCGGTGCCCAGCACGGTGCCGTCGAGTTCCACGCCGGCGGTGACCACCGGGGTGGTCTCGGCCTCGGCGCCGCCCGGGTCGACGGCGAGGAGCCGCTCGCGCAGGGAGGGGTTCCTGATCTCCAGGGTGTCCAGGACCATCGCGACGGCCGTGCGGTCGTACGGGGCGCGCTCCAGGTCGGTGACCGTCTTCGGCAGTTCGACGGTGCGGACCATCTCGGTGAGGCGGCGGTTGAGCTTGACCGCCTCCAGGTGGTCGCGGAGGTTCTGCCCGGCCTTGCCCTTGACCTCCTCGACGCGCTCGACGAGATCCGCGAACGAGCCGAACTGGTTGATCCACTTCGCGGCCGTCTTCTCGCCGACGCCGGGGATGCCCGGGAGGTTGTCGGACGGGTCGCCGCGCAGCGCCGCGAAGTCGGGGTACTGGGCGGGCGTCAGCCCGTACTTCTCGACGACCTTCTCCGGGGTGAACCGGGTCAGCTCCGAGACGCCCTTCGTCGGGTACAGCACGGTCGTGTGCTCGGTGACGAGCTGGAAGGAGTCGCGGTCGCCGGTGACGATCAGCACCTCGAAGCCCTCGGCCTCGGCCTGGGTGGCGAGCGTGGCGATGACGTCGTCGGCCTCGAAGCCGTCGACCGCGAACCGTGAGACGTGCATCGCGTCGAGCAGCTCGCCGATCAGCTCGACCTGGCCCTTGAACTCGTCCGGGGTCTTCGAGCGGTTCGCCTTGTACTCGGTGAACTCCTCCGAGCGCCAGGTCTTGCGGGAGACGTCGAAGGCGACGGCGAAGTGCGTGGGCGCCTCGTCACGCAGGGTGTTGGCCAGCATCGACGCGAAGCCGTAGATCGCGTTCGTCGGCTGGCCGGTCGCGGTGGTGAAGTTCTCCGCGGGCAGCGCGAAGAACGCGCGGTAGGCCAGCGAGTGCCCGTCCATGAGCATCAGGCGCGGGCGGCTCCCGGCGTCGGGGGTCTCGGTCTTCTTCGATGCTGTCTCTGCCACGCCCCCGATCCTGCCACGCCCCACCGACACTCGGCTCCGCCCGCGGTCCGCGGACTCCGACGCGCCGTGACCGCGTGGTCACGCCCACCCGAGGGTGTTGCCCCTTCCGCAACCATTGCTCCATACGCAACCATGGGTCCAGTCCTCGCCCGCCCGGCCGCCTCGACCGTCCGTGCCCCGTGCGAGGATTCGCGAGCGTGTCGCACACGGCACCGGCGCACACCGCAGGACGAAGGGGAGGGTGCGATGGCAACGAAGCCGCCCGAGGCTGATCCGGTCCAGGACGTGCCGGAGGTCGCCGAGCCGAAGCACGCGGCGGCGGGCCTGCCGGCCGTCGGACACTCCCTGCGGATCGCCCAGCAGCAGATGGGCGTCAGGCGCACCGCGTTGACGCTGCTGCGGGTCAACCAGAAGAACGGCTTCGACTGCCCCGGCTGCGCCTGGCCCGAGCCGGAGCACCGGCACGCCGCCGAGTTCTGCGAGAACGGCGCGAAGGCCGTCGCGGAGGAGGCGACCCTGCGTCGGGTCACCCCGGAGTTCTTCGCCGCCCACCCCGTCGCCGACCTCGCCACGCGCAGCGGCTACTGGCTCGGCCAGCAGGGGCGGCTCACCCACCCCATGTACCTCCCCGAGGGCGGCACGCACTACGAGCCGGTCACCTGGGAGCGCGCCTTCGGCATCATCGCCGAGGAGACGGCCGCGCTCGCCTCCCCCGACGAGGCCGTCTTCTACACCTCGGGCCGCACCAGCAACGAGGCCGCGTTCCTCTACCAGCTCTTCGCGCGCGAGCTCGGCACGAACAACCTGCCGGACTGCTCCAACATGTGCCACGAGTCCTCCGGCTCGGCCCTGTCGGAGACCATCGGCATCGGCAAGGGCAGCGTCCTGCTGGAGGACCTGTACCGGGCCGACCTGATCATCGTCGCCGGCCAGAACCCGGGCACCAACCACCCGCGGATGCTCTCCGCCCTGGAGAAGGCCAAGGCCGGCGGCGCGCGGATCATCAGCGTCAACCCGCTGCCCGAGGCGGGCCTGGAGCGGTTCAAGAACCCGCAGACCCCGCAGGGCATGCTCCGGGGCGCCGCCCTCACCGACCTGTTCCTCCAGATCCGCATCGGCGGCGACCAGGCCCTGTTCCGGCTGCTGAACAAGCTGGTGCTGGAGACGCAGGGCGCGCTCGACGAGGCGTTCATCGCCGAGCACACCCATGGCTTCGAGGAGTTCGCCGAGGCCGCCCGCGCCGCCGACTGGGACGAGACGCTCACCGCGACCGGCCTCACGCGCGCGGAGATCGAGGAGACCCTGCGCATGGTGCTCGCCTCGAAGCGCACCATCGTCTGCTGGGCCATGGGCCTCACCCAGCACAAGCACTCCGTGCCGACCATCCGCGAGGTGGTCAACTTCCTCCTGCTGCGCGGCAACATCGGCCGCCCCGGCGCGGGCGTGTGCCCGGTGCGCGGCCACTCCAACGTGCAGGGCGACCGCACCATGGGCATCTTCGAACGGCCGGCCCCGGCCTTCCTGGACGCCCTGGAGAAGGAGTTCGGCTTCGCGCCCCCGCGCGGGCACGGCTTCGACGTGGTGCGCGCCATCCGCGCCCTGCGCGACGGCGAGGCGAAGCTGTTCTTCGCCATGGGCGGCAACTTCGTCGCCGCCTCCCCCGACACCGAGGTCACCGAGGCGGCCATGCGGCGCGCCCGGCTGACCGTGCACGTGTCGACCAAGCTGAACCGCTCGCACGTCGTCACGGGCGCGCGGGCGCTGATCCTGCCGACGCTCGGGCGCACCGAGCGCGATCTCCAGGCCGGTGGCGAGCAGTTCGTGACGGTCGAGGACTCCATGGGCATGGTGCACGCCTCGCGCGGCCGGCTGGCCCCCGCGAGCGACCAGCTGCTGTCCGAACCGGCCATCGTCAGCCGGCTGGCCCGCCGGGTGCTCGGCGCGGACAGCAAGGTGCCCTGGGAGGAGTTCGAGAAGGACTACGCGACGATCCGTGACCGGATAGCCCGCGTGGTCCCCGGCTTCGAGGACTTCAACGCGCGCGTAGCCCACCCGGGAGGCTTCACCCTCCCGCACGCCCCGCGCGACGAGCGCCGCTTCCCGACCGCCACCGGCAAGGCGAACTTCACCGCCGCGCCGGTCGAGTACCCGAGGCTGCCCGAGGGCCGGCTGCTGCTGCAGACGCTGCGCTCGCACGACCAGTACAACACCACGATCTACGGCCTCGACGACCGCTACCGGGGGATCAGGAACGGCCGCCGGGTCGTCCTGGTCAACGCCGAGGACGCGCGCGCGTTCGGGATCGCGGACGGCTCGTACGTGGATCTGGTCGGCGAGTGGGAGGACGGCGTGGAGCGGCGGGCGCCCGGTTTCCGGGTCGTGCTGTACCCGACCACCCGGGGCTGCGCGGCCGCCTACTACCCGGAGACGAACGTGCTGGTGCCGCTGGACGCCACCGCCGACACGAGCAACACCCCGGCCAGCAAGTCCGTCGTGGTGCGTCTGGAACAATCGTCGACCGACTGAGCGTTTGCTCAGTGACTGGACCCGGATCGACGAACGGAGCCCGGCCCCATGGGCGAACAGCAGCACGTGAAGTTCCCACCGGAGGTCATCGAGGAGTACGCCGCGCTCGGCATCGACATCGTGGCCCTGTTCTCGGCCGGACACCTCGGATCCCGCATGGGCGTGGAGATCGTCGAGGCCTCCGCGGACCGGGTCGTCGGCACCATGCCGGTGGAGGGCAACACCCAGCCGTACGGCCTGCTGCACGGCGGCGCCTCCGCGGTGCTGGCCGAGACCCTCGGCTCGGTCGGGTCGATGCTGCACGGCGGCAGCTCCAAGATCGCCGTCGGGGTCGACCTGAACTGCACCCATCACCGGGGCGTCCGCTCCGGCCTGGTCACCGGCGTGGCCACGCCCGTGCACCAGGGGCGGTCCACGGCGACGTACGAGATCGTGATCAGCGACGAGGAGGGGCGCCGGGTGTGCACCGCCCGGCTGACCTGTCTGCTGCGGGACGCCCCCACGGCGGGCTGACGACCCCACGGCGGGCGACGGCCCCCAACGCGACGCGCCGCAAGGCCCGTTGCCCCCCGGTGCCCCGGCGCCCTAGCGTCGGGGCATGACCACGGGAGGCGCGCGCGGAGCGCGGGCGGCGGCAGGGCCGGCGGGGCGGGCGGCGGCCTGGGTGCTGCTCGCCTCGCTCTCGGCAGCCGCCTGCGGTGACGCTGCCCGAAGCCAGGCCCCCGCCGCCTCTCCCTCCGTCTCCCACTCCGCCTCCCCCTCCACCATCTCGCCCGAGGAGCTGTGCACGCGCGTGGTCGCCCACTGGTCTCGCGAGGTACTGGACAGCCACACCTACGGCGACTACCAGTCGATGGGGCTCTCCAACGGCCAGTACGACATCCTGCGGAGCGTCGTGGACGCGGCACGGGCCGAGAGGAAGCGCCAAGGGGCCGAGGCCGCCGACGCGTTGATCGACCGCGAGGCCCGCGCGGGCTGCGTCGACCGGTACCGCTCCGGCGGCCCGGGCGAAGGTGCGTGGCGGTGAGCGGCGTCGGCCCGATCGAGCCCGGCGAGGGCACGCACGCGTGGGACACGCACCCGGCGGAACCCCCGGCCGGCACCCCCGCTCCCCCGCGCACTCCCCCGGCCCGTCTGCGCCGCCTCCTCTCGGACCACCGCAGGGCCGCCCTGGCCGCCCTCACCACCGTCGGTCTCCTCGCCGCCTGCGCCCTTCTCTACGTGACCCGGCCCCAGGAGCGGGAACCGGCCATCCCCGAACCGCCGTTCCCCGCCCAGGTCGTCGATGTCACCTATGTCGGCGAACACACCGTGCCACCCGGCACCCGTCCGCACACCCTCGCCTTCGAGGTGTTGCTGAGCGTGGATTCCGGCCCGCCGGTCACGGTGACCCGGGTGTCCCAGCCGTACGCCGGCGTCTCCCTGACCTCGGCGCCCCGGGCCCCGTTCCGTACGAAGGCGGGGTCCGCCCGCAAGATCGTGGTCACCATGCATGTGGCGGAATGCGGGAAAGTACCGGAGAATGCCGGGCTGCCTTTCATCGACGTAACTCTGCGTAATAAGCGTGCAATACAAGTGCAGAGTTTCATCCTGGGGCCCCGCTATGCGCACGACCTCTCCCGGGCCCTACAAGTCGCCTGTAGCAACGATTCGACGTAATCACCAAAACGTCCGAGACTCCTGAACACACCGGGGTTCATCCTGCACGTTCTCAACATGCGGACAGGGCGAATCGGCCTGAAATTCGCTGTTCCACCCGCCAAGTACCGCTCTGCATTACCTCGTGTCATAACAAGAGAGTCACAGCCTGCTTCAGACCCTCCTCCCCGTTCCCTCCACCCGCTTAGAGTCACGCCCAGTCACCGCGCGGCTGGAATACCCCTTCGGCCTCAGCGCTCGACTCGGCCTCTTCCAGGGGGGAGGGCCGCCCAGGGAAAGGACTGGAACGTGCGTCAACGTTCGCTCATCGCCATCACCGCCGCGCTGTCCGCCGGAGCACTCACCCTCACCGCCTGCGGTTCGCGCGACAGCGGCGGCGACAAGGGCTCCGACAGCGGCGGCACCACCGTCACCATCGGCGTCGACGCCCCGCTCACCGGCGACCTGTCCGCGCTGGGCCTCGGCATCAAGAACTCCGTCGACCTCGCCGCCAAGACGGCCAACAAGCAGAAGACCGTCGACGGCGTCACCTTCAAGATCGTCGCCAAGGACGACCAGGCGCAGCCCTCCGCGGGCCAGCAGAACGCCACCGCCCTCGTCGCCGACAAGACCGTCCTCGGTGTGGTCGGCCCGCTGAACTCCTCCGTCGCCGAGTCGATGCAGAAGGTCTTCGACGACGCCAAGCTGGTCGAGGTCTCCCCGGCCAACACCAACCCGGCGCTCACCCAGGGCACCGACTGGGCGACCACCAAGAAGCGCCCCTACACGTCGTACTTCCGCACCGCGACCACGGACGCCATCCAGGGCCCGTTCGCCGCGCAGTACGTCTTCAACGACGCCAAGAAGAAGAAGGTCTTCGTCATCGACGACAAGAAGACCTACGGCGCCGGCCTCGCGGGCACCTTCACCGAGGAGTTCAAGAAGCTCGGCGGCACCGTCGTCGGCACCGAGCACATCAACCCCGACTCCAAGGACTTCTCCGCGGTCGCCACCAAGGTCAAGAACTCCGGCGCCGAGGCCGTCTACTACGGCGGTGAGTACCCGCAGGCCGGCCCGCTCAGCAAGCAGATCAAGGCCGCCGGCGCCAAGATCCCGCTCATCGGCGGCGACGGCATCTACGCCGACGACTTCATCAAGCTGGCCGGCGCCACCGCCACCGGTGACCTCGCCACCTCCGTCGGCGCCCCGGTCGAGGAACTGGACTCCGCCAAGGAGTTCGTGGCCAACTACAAGGCCGCCGGCTACAAGGAGGCCTACGGCGCCTACGGCGGCTACGCCTACGACTCCGCCTGGTCCATCATCGAGGCCGTCAAGAAGGTCGTCGACGACAACGGCGGCAAGCTTCCCGACGACGCCCGCGCGAAGATCACCGCCGCCACCCAGAACGTCTCCTTCGACGGTGTGACCGGCAAGGTCTCCTTCGACGAGTTCGGTGACGCCACCAACAAGCAGCTCACCGTCTACGCCGTCGAGAACGGTGCCTGGAAGGCCGTCAAGTCCGGTACCTACTCCGGCTGACCCACCCGCACCACTCCTTGAGCCGCGCGGGGCGCTGTTCCACAGGCGCCCCGCGCGGACTCACATCCGGCCCCACCCGTCGAAACATCCGAACCGTCTCGGAGGACATGCGGTGAACGAACTGCCGCAGCAGCTGGTCAACGGCCTGCTACTGGGATCCATGTACGGCCTGGTCGCCATCGGCTACACAATGGTCTATGGCATTGTCCAGCTCATCAACTTCGCCCACGGCGAGATCTTCATGACCGGAGCGTTCGGCGCTCTCACGGTCTACGCATACATTCTGCCCGACGGCACCTCCATGGCCATCGCCCTGCCGCTGATGCTGGTGGGCGCGGTCCTGGTCTCCGTCACCGTCGCCGTGGGAGCGGAACGGTTCGCCTACCGTCCCCTCCGCAACGCACCACGCCTCGCGCCGCTCATCACCGCCATCGGCCTCTCGCTCGCCCTTCAGCAGGCCGTCTGGGCCTGGTACCCCGAGGCCAAGTCCGCCCGCACCTTCCCCGAGATCCCGGGCGGCCCCTTCAAGCTCGGCGACGTCACCATCCAGACCGGTGACATCTTCCTGCTCATCGCCGCCCCGATCAGCATGGCCGTCCTCGCCTACTTCGTCATGAAGACCCGCACCGGACGCGGCATGCAGGCCACCGCACAGGACCCCGACACCGCGAAGCTGATGGGCGTCAACACCGACCGCATCATCGTGATCGCGTTCGCCCTCGGTGCCGCCTTCGCCGCCATCGGCGCCGTCGCCTACGGCCTCAAGTACGGCCAGATCGACTTCCGCATGGGCTTCATCCTCGGTCTCAAGGCCTTCACCGCGGCCGTCCTCGGCGGTATCGGCAACATCTACGGCGCCATGATCGGCGGCGTCGTCCTCGGCATCGCCGAGACCCTGGCCACCGCCTACATCGCCGACATCCCCGGCATGGACAAGTTCGGCAGCCAGTCCTGGGCCGACGTCTGGGCCTTCGTACTCCTCATCCTCGTGCTGCTGTTCCGGCCCCAGGGCCTGCTCGGCGAGCGCGTCGCGGACAGGGCGTGACACCGATGACGACACAGACCACCACACCCGAGGCGTTCGGCGACACCACGCCCGCACGAGCCGGCCTCATCGGCATCCCGGAGAACGCCGCCCGCGCCCTCGCCACCGGCGGCGCGATCCTCACCATCATCTCCACCTTCCTCGCCTGGACCTGGACCGCCGACTTCCCCGGCGACCTCACCGTCTACGGCTACCCGGGCGGCCTCCAGGTCCTCGTCCTGATCGGCGGCCTCCTCACCACCCTGTTCTCCCTGGCCTCCTACTCCGTCAAGGGCTTCGGCTGGCTCGTCCCGGCCGGCGCCGACGGCGCCATCAAGTTCGCCGCGCTCGCCACCTTCGCGACCGCCTGGTACACCGTCATCGCGATCAGCGTCAACCTCGGCGGCGTCGTCAACCTCGAACCCGGCGGCTACGTCGTCGCGGTGGCCAGCCTCGCCACCCTCCTCGGCGCCCTGGCCCTGCCCTTCGAGCACCCCGAGCCCGACCCGATCGACCCCGACGACACCTCGTGGGAGCACACCAAGCACAAGCTCGGCCACCAGTGGCAGACCGTCAAGGCCGCCTTCGCCACCGGCACCGCGCGCCCCGCCCCGGCCCTGCCCTCGTACGCCGAGATCCTGATCATCGTCGCCGTCCTCGCCCTCGCCCTCGCCGTCTTCACCTACGGCATCGGCACCGAGTACGACGAGCTGTTCATCGGCTTCCTGATCACCGCCGGCCTCGGCTTCGCCGCCCTGAACAAGTCCGGCCTCGTCGCCCAGGCCAGCCAGATCACCGCCCGGCACCAGAACATCACCATCTGCGGCGCGTTCGTCGCGGCGGCCCTGTTCCCCTTCACCCAGACCGACGACCAGTACGCGACCCTCGGCGTCTACATCCTCATCTTCGCCACCGTCGCCCTCGGCCTGAACATCGTCGTCGGCCTCGCCGGCCTCCTCGACCTCGGTTACGTCGCCTTCCTCGGCGTCGGCGCCTACGCCGCCGCCATGGTCTCCGGCTCCCCGAGCTCGCCCTTCGACGTGCACTTCCCGTTCTGGGCCGCCGCCCTCGTCGGCTGCGCCGCCTCCCTGGTCTTCGGCGTCCTCATCGGCGCCCCGACCCTGCGACTGCGCGGCGACTACCTCGCCATCGTGACCCTCGGCTTCGGTGAGATCTTCCGCATCACCGCCAACAACCTCGACGGCACCTCCGGCCCCGACATCACCAACGGATCCAACGGCATCTCCTCGATCCCGAACCTCGACATCCTCGGGTTCGACTTCGGCGCCGTCCACAACATCCTCGGCGTCGACATCGGCCGCTTCGCCAACTACTTCTTCCTGATGCTCATCATCACCGCCATCGTCGTGCTGGTCTTCCGGCGCAGCGGTGACTCCCGCATCGGCCGCGCCTGGGTCGCCATCCGCGAGGACGAGACCGCCGCCCTCGCCATGGGCATCAACGGCTTCCGCGTCAAGCTCATCGCCTTCGCCGTCGGCGCCTCCCTCGCCGGCCTCGCCGGCACCGTCCAGGCCCACGTCACCTACACCGTGACGCCCGAGCAGTACCTGTTCGCCGGTGCCATCCCGCCCAACTCCGCCTTCCTCCTCGCCGCGGTCGTCCTCGGCGGCATGGGCACCATCGGCGGCCCCCTCATCGGCGCCTCCCTGCTCTTCCTCATCCCCAACAAGCTCCAGTTCCTGGGCGACTACCAGCTCTTCGCCTTCGGCCTCGCACTCATCCTGCTGATGCGCTTCCGGCCGGAGGGCATGATCCCCAACCGCCGCCGCCAGCTCGAGTTCCACGAGGAAGCGGAAGCGCCCACCGTCCTCACGAAGGCAGGGGCCTGACCACCATGACCACCGACACCACCACCACGGTCGCCCCCACCGGCGAGACGGTCCTCGACGCACGCGGCGTCACGATGCGCTTCGGCGGCCTCACCGCCGTCCGCGACGTCAACCTCACCGTCAACAGCGGCGAGATCGTCGGCCTCATCGGCCCCAACGGCGCCGGCAAGACGACCTTCTTCAACTGCCTCACCGGCCTCTACATCCCCACCGAGGGCGAGGTCCGCTACAAGGGCAACGTCCTGCCGCCCAAGTCCTTCAAGGTCACCGCGGCCGGCATCGCCCGCACCTTCCAGAACATCCGCCTGTTCGCCAACATGACCGTCCTGGAGAACGTGCTGGTCGGCCGTCACACGCGGACGAAGGAAGGTTTCTGGTCCGCCGTCCTGCGCGGCCCCGGCTTCCACAAGGCCGAGGCGACCTCCCGCGAACGCGCCATGGAACTCCTGGAGTTCGTCGGACTGGAGAAGAAGGCCGAACACCTCGCCCGCAACCTCCCCTACGGCGAGCAGCGCAAGCTCGAGATCGCGCGAGCGCTGGCCAGCGAGCCGGGACTCCTCCTGCTGGACGAGCCCACCGCCGGCATGAACCCCCAGGAAACCCGGGCCACCGAGGAACTCGTCTTCGCCATCCGCGACAAGGGCATCGCCGTCCTCGTCATCGAGCACGACATGCGCTTCATCTTCAACCTCTGCGACCGCGTGGCCGTCCTGGTCCAGGGCGAGAAGCTCGTCGAGGGCGACAGCGCCACCGTCCAGGGCGACGAGCGCGTCGTCGCCGCCTACCTCGGCGAACCCTTCGAGAACGCCCCCGGCGACGAGGAAGTGGCCGAGGTCGAAGCCGCCGAAGCACAGGCCGGGACCCCGACGGACGCCGCGCCCGGCAAGGAGAACGACCGATGACCGCACTGCTCGAAGTCGAGGACCTCCGGGTCGCCTACGGCAAGATCGAAGCCGTCAAGGGCATCTCCTTCAAGGTCGAAGCCGGCGAGGTCGTCACCCTCATCGGCACCAACGGCGCCGGCAAGACCACCACCCTGCGCACCCTGTCGGGTCTGCTGAAGCCGGTCGGCGGCCAGATCAAGTTCAACGGCAAGTCGCTGAAGAAGGTCCCGGCCCACGACATCGTCTCGCTGGGACTCGCCCACTCCCCCGAGGGGCGGCACATCTTCCCCCGCATGACGATCGAGGACAACCTCCGCCTCGGCGCCTTCCTCCGCAGCGACAAGGCGGGCATCGAGAAGGACATCCAGCGCGCCTACGACCTCTTCCCGATCCTGGGAGAGCGCCGCAAGCAGGCCGCGGGCACCCTGTCCGGCGGCGAGCAGCAGATGCTCGCCATGGGCCGCGCCCTGATGTCCCAGCCGAAACTGCTCATGCTGGACGAGCCCTCCATGGGCCTGTCCCCCATCATGATGCAGAAGATCATGGCCACCATCGCCGAGCTGAAGTCCCAGGGCATGACGATCCTGCTCATCGAGCAGAACGCCCAGGCGGCGCTGTCCCTGGCCGACCACGGCCACGTCATGGAGGTCGGCAACATCGTCCTCTCCGGCACCGGCCAGGACCTCCTGCACGACGAGTCGGTCCGCAAGGCCTACCTCGGCGAGGACTGAGGCCCTGAAGTCCTGAGGCTACGACGAGGCCCGCGCCCCTTCTCCGGGCGCGGGCCTCGTCGTATGTACCGGGCTTGCCGACGTCAGCCCTTGTTGCTCTTCTTCTCCGCGGCGTCCTGGATGACCGCCTCGGCGACCTGCTGCATCGACATCCGCCGGTCCATGGACGTCTTCTGGATCCAGCGGAACGCGGCGGGCTCGGTCAGCCCGTACTCCGTCTGGAGGACCGACTTCGCCCGGTCGACCAGCTTGCGGGTCTCCAGGCGGAGCGTGAGGTCGGCGACCTCCTTCTCCAGCTCCTTCAGCTCGTTGAACCGCGAGACCGCCATCTCGATGGCCGGGACGACGTCACTCTTGCTGAAGGGCTTCACGAGATACGCCATGGCCCCCGCGTCCCTGGCCCGCTCGACCAGGTCCCGCTGCGAGAAGGCGGTGAGCATGAGCACGGGCGCGATGCGCTCTTCCGCGATCTTCTCGGCGGCGGAGATGCCGTCCATCTTGGGCATCTTCACGTCGAGGATGACCAGGTCGGGCTGGTGCTCGCGGGCCAGCTCGATGGCCTGCTCACCGTCACCGGCCTCACCGACGACGCTGTAGCCCTCCTCCTCCAGCATCTCTTTGAGATCGAGCCGGATCAGGGCCTCGTCCTCGGCGATGACGACACGGGTCGTCAGCGGAGGCACGTGCGACTTGTCGTCATCGGGCACGTCTACGGGCTGGGGCGACTCGGGGGCGGTCACGGGGGCTCCTTGTTGCGGGCCGGGCAGGTGCTGCTGCTCATGCAGCCTACCTAGAGGCAACGAGCTGCGGTGACCCGGTACACTTCCCGACAGCTCACCAACCTGCCCGGTTGGAGGAACTGGTCAGACTCGCGGTGCTCAAACCACCGTGCCCTAGGGCATGTGGGTTCGAATCCCACACCGGGCACATTTGCAGAAAAGCGGAGGCTCACATTCTCGTGAACCTCCGCTTTTTGCTGCACATAGCCCACGATCAGTGACACACGGTGTGCGCATGGCTGTTCATGGATCCGAGGTGCGCGCGGACCGGGCGAAACGTGGAACCTGTCCCGGGCGCCCACACCCGAAGTGCCCTCGGTGTGATGGTCGGCCCCTCGACGAGCCCGCGTATGCCTACCTGCTCGGCCTCTATCGAACACGAGCGTCGGATCGCACTCGAAGCCTGGCAGCGAGCCAGGGTCGACCAGCTCTTCACCGAAGCCGTTGACCACGTGGGCGTCGAGTGGAAACAGGCGAACGCCAAGAACATCTCCGTCGCCCGCAAAGCCTCCGTCGCCCTCCTCGACGCCCACGTAGGCCCCAAGCACTGACCGGCCCCCAGGCCCCTACTTCGGGCTGTCGTCCTCCCCCACATGGTGGACCCGGACCAGGTTCGTCGCGCCCGACACCCCAGGCGGGGAGCCGGCCGTGATGACGATGACGTCGCCCTTCTCGCAGCGGCCGTACTTCAGCAGCAGCTCGTCCACCTGGTCGACCATCTCGTCCGTGGAGCCCACCGGCGGGACCAGGAAGGTCTCCGAACCCCAGGTCAGGCTCAGCTGGGAGCGGGTCGACTGTTCGGGGGTGAAGGCCAGGAGGGGGATCGGGGAGCGGTAGCGGGAGAGGCGGCGGGCCGTGTCGCCGGTCTGGGTGAAGGCGACCAGGAGCCTGGCGTCCAGGAAGTCGCCGATCTCCGCCGCCGCCCGGGCGACCGCGCCGCCCTGGGTGCGGGGCTTGTTGCGTTCGGTCAGGGGCGGGAGGCCCTTCGCGAGGATGTCCTCCTCCGCCGCCTCGACGATCTTCGCCATCGTGCGGACCGTCTGGATGGCGTATTTGCCCACGCTGGTCTCGCCGGACAGCATCACCGCGTCCGTGCCGTCGATCACCGCGTTCGCCACGTCCGAGGCCTCAGCCCGGGTGGGGCGCGAGTTCTCGATCATCGAGTCGAGCATCTGCGTCGCGACGATCACCGGCTTGGCGTTGCGCTTCGCCAGCTTGATCGCTCGCTTCTGGACGATCGGGACCTGTTCCAGGGGCATCTCGACGCCGAGGTCACCGCGGGCGACCATGATCCCGTCGAAGGCCGCGACGATGTCGTCGATGGCCTCCACCGCCTGCGGCTTCTCCACCTTCGCGATGACCGGGAGGCGGCGGCCCTCCTCGTCCATGATGCGGTGGACGTCGAGGATGTCCCGGCCGCTCCTCACGAACGAGAGGGCGATCACGTCGGCGCCCGTGCGGAGCGCCCAGCGCAGGTCCTCCTCGTCCTTCTTGGAGAGGGCGGGGACCGAGACCGCCACGCCGGGGAGGTTGAGACCCTTGTGGTCGGAGATGACGCCGCCTTCGACCACCCGGGTGTGGACCTCGTGGCCCACGACGTCCATCACCTCCAGGCAGACCTTGCCGTCGTCGACGAGGATCCGTTCGCCCGGGGTCACGTCCTGAGCGAGGCCGGCGTACGTGGTGCCGCAGCGCTTGCCGTCGCCCGCGACGCCGTCCTCGACGGTGATCGTGAAGGTGTCGTCGCGTTCGAGGAGTACCGGTCCTTCCTCGAAGTGGCCGAGGCGGATCTTCGGGCCTTGAAGATCGGCGAGGATGCCGACGCTGCGGCCGGTCTCGTCGGAGGCCTTGCGGACGCGGTGGTAGCGCTCCTCGTGTTCGGCGTGGGAGCCGTGGCTGAGGTTGAGGCGGGCGACGTCCATTCCGGCGTCGACCAGGGCTTTGATCTGGTCGTAGGAGTCGGTGGCGGGGCCCAGGGTGCAGACGATTTTTGCTCGGCGCATGTTTCGAGCCTATGTCTTACCGGGCGGTAGCGAATTGGGGGGACGTGACCGGCCAACATCCGTTTAGTGAAGGGGAGTTGACAACTGTTGAATTGTGCGGGGTGCCGCTCTTATGAGCATACCGATAGCGCGCCCGGATTCCCCGAAAGGATGAATTCACAGGGTCGGCGGCACCATCGTGAATTGCGCGGTCACCTCGGCCCGGACTCGCATCCGCTCCGGTTCGAGGTTCAGGGGGTCGGGTGCGGACTCCATTTCGTCGGCCGCCGCCGACATACGGCGCATACGGCGGCCGAAGCCGGCCTGCGGGCGGCCGGGCGCCGGTCCGGTCCCGGTGTCGGCCAGCTCGATCAGCGCGCCGATCGTCGTGTCCAGCGCTTCCGCGTACTCCTTCGCCCGCTGTACGGCGTCCTGGACCGCCTGCCGGCGGGCGCGGCGGTAGACCGGCGAGTCGGGGCGCAGGGTCCACCAGGGGCCGTCGACCCGGGTGAGGTCCTGGTCGGCGAGGCGGGTGGTGAGTTCGCCGAGGGCGGTGAAGTCGGTCAGCTCGGCGGTGAGGTGGACGCGGCCGTGGTAGGCGCGGACGCGTTCGCCGCGGCCGCGTTGTCCGAGTTCGGGGGTGAGGGAGACGGCACCCGTGGAGACGTCCTCGACGGCGTCGCCGTAGGACTTGACGAGTTCGACGACCGTGGTGTTGCGGCGGGTGAGGTCGTCGAGGGTGGTGCGCCGGTCGCGCCCCCGTGCGGTGACGGTGACGGTGATGCGGGCGAGGTCGGGGTCGGTCTCCAGTTCGGCCTCGCCGCGTACGGCGAGGAGGGGCGCGTCGGGGGTGCCGTACGGGGGAATCTGCGGTGAGGTCATACGCCCCACCATGTCACGCCTTTCCCTTTTGCCGGGCCGGAGTTGACCGCTCTGGTCACCAGATCGAAACCTCCGGGACCTGTTGCCGTCGGTCATGGACGGGTCAGAATCTACGCGCGTTTGTCTACGCGCGTTGTTGACCATTCCCCTAGGAGCTCGCGACATGCCGTTGAACCGCCGGAAGTTTCTGAAGAAGTCCGCCGTGACCGGGGCCGGGGTGGCGATCGCGGGGGCGGCTGCGGCTCCGGCGGCGCAGGCCGCGGAGGCGAAGAAGCCGGGGAAGCCCGTCGGGCAGCCGAAGCGGTACGCCCTGACCGTGCTGGGGACGACGGACCTGCACGGTCATGTCTTCAACTGGGACTACTTCAAGAACGCGGAGTACACGGACAAGGCCGGCAACGCCCAGGGCCTCGCGCGCATCTCGACGCTGGTGAACCAGATCCGCGCCGAGAAGGGGCGGGAGAACGTGCTGCTGCTGGACGCGGGCGACACGATCCAGGGCACGCCGCTGACGTACTACTACGCGAAGGTGGACCCGATCACCGCCAAGGGCGGTCCGGTGCACCCGATGGCGCAGGCGATGAACGCGATCGGGTACGACGCGGCGGCGCTGGGCAACCACGAGTTCAACTACGGCATCGAGACGCTGCGGAAGTTCGAGTCGCAGCTCCGGTTCCCGCTGCTGGGCGCGAACGCGGTGGACGCGAAGACGCTGAAGCCGGCCTTCCAGCCGTACGCGATCAGGACGTTCTGCGTGAAGGGCGCGCCGCCGGTCAAGGTCGCGATTCTCGGCCTCACCAATCCCGGTATCGCGATCTGGGACAAGGCCTATGTGCAGGGCAAGCTGGCGTTCCCGGGGCTGGAGGAGCAGGCCGCCAAGTGGGTGCCGAGGCTGAAGGCGATGGGCGCGGACGTGGTCGTGGTCTCGGCGCACTCCGGGTCCTCCGGTACGTCCTCGTACGGTGACCAGCTGCCGTACGTCGAGAACTCGGCGGCGCTGGTGGCGCAGCAGGTGCCGGACATCGACGCGGTGCTGGTCGGGCACGCGCACGTGGAGATTCCCGAGCTGAAGGTGACGAACGAGAAGACCGGGAAGACGGTCGTCCTGTCGGAGCCGCTGGCGTACGCGGAGCGGCTGTCCGTGTTCGACATCGAGCTGGTGTTCGACAAGGGGCGGTGGACGGTCGAGTCCGTGGCGTCGAAGGTGCTGAACTCCAACACCGTGGCCGACGACCCGAAGATCACCAAGCTGCTCTCCGACGAGCACGCGAAGGTCGTGGAGTACGTCAACCAGGTGGTCGGTTCGGCGACGGAGACGCTGACGACGGTCGAGGCGCGGTACAAGGACGCCCCGATCATCGATCTGATCACCAAGGTCCAGGAGGACGTCGTCAAGGCGGCGCTGGCGGGGACGTCGTACGCGTCGCTGCCGGTGATCTCGCAGGCGTCGCCGTTCTCGCGTACGTCGGAGATCCCGGCGGGCAATGTGACGATCCGGGATCTGTCGAGCCTGTACGTGTACGACAACACACTGGTGGCGAAGCTGCTGACGGGCGCGCAGGTCAAGGCGTACCTGGAGTACTCGGCGGAGTACTTCGTGCAGACGGCCGCCGGTACGGTCGTGGACGTCGACAAGCTGACGAACGCCAACAACCGGCCGGACTACAACTACGACTACGTCTCGGGGCTGTCGTACGACATCGACATCGCGCAGGCGGCGGGGTCGCGGATCAAGAACCTGACGTTCGGCGGGGCGGCGCTGGACGACGCCCAGCAGTTCGTGTTCGCGGTGAACAACTACCGGGCGAACGGCGGCGGCGCGTTCCCGTACGTGGCCTCCGCCACCGAGCTGTGGTCGGAGTCGACGGAGATCCGGACGCGGATCGCGGAGTGGGTGACCGCGAAGGGTGTGCTGGACCCGAAGGACTTCTCGTCGGTGGACTGGAAGCTCACGCGGGACGGTACGCCGGTGTTCTAGTCGGCCGGCCGGGCTGAGGTGGCGGCCTCAGATTCCGTCGCGCAGGGGGGTCAGTGTGGGGGGCCGGCGTGCGGGCGGGATCTGGGGCTGTCGTTGTTCGAGGCCGAAGGTGGTGAAGGCGGTGCGGGTGGGCAGGGGGTAGTTGTCCTTGCCGGTGAGGGTGTTGAGGACGGTGGCGCTGCGCCAGGCGGCGAGGCCGAGGTCGGGGGCGCCGACGCCGTGGGTGTGGCGTTCGGCGTTCTGGACGTAGACCTGGCAGCCGGTGGCGGTGACGGAGGGGTCGAGGACGAGGCGGAACCGTTCGTCGATGCGGGGGCGTTCGCGGCTGTCGCGGCGCAGGTAGGGGTCGAGGCCGGCGAGGATGCGGTCGAGGGGGCGTTCGCGGTGGCCGGTGGCGAGGACGACGGCGTCGGTGGTGAGGCGGGAGCGGGTGTTCTGCTGGGTGTGTTCGAGGTGGAGTTCGATGCGGGTGGTGGAGATACGGCCGGCGGTTCTGACGCGGACACCGGGGGTGAGGACGGCGTCGGGCCAGCCGCCGTCGAGGGTGCGGCGGTAGAGCTCGTCGTGGATGGCGGCCAGGGTGCCGGCGTCGATGCCCTTGTGGAGCTGCCACTGTGCGCTGACGAGGCGGTCGCGGACGGGTTCGGTGAGGGCGTGGAAGTAGCGGGTGTAGTCGGGGGTGAAGTGTTCGAGGCCGAGCTTGGAGTACTCCATGGGGGCGAAGGCCTCGGTGCGGCCGATCCAGTGGAGTCGTTCGTGGCCGGCGGGGCGGTGGCGCAGGAGGTCGAGGAAGACCTCGGCGCCGGACTGTCCTGATCCGACGACGGTGACATGGCCGGCGGCGAGGAGGGTGTCGCGGTGGGCGAGGTAGTCGGCGGCGTGCAGGACGGGGACGCCGGGGGCCTCGACGAGGGGGCGCAGGGGGTCGGGGACGTAGGGCTCGGTGCCGATGCCGAGGACGATGTTGCGGGTGTGGGTGCGGCCGAGGGCTTCGGCTTCTCCGTCGGTGTCGAGCTGGGTGAAGTCGACTTCGAAGATGTCGCGTTCGGGGTTCCAGCGGACGGCGTCGACCTGGTGGCGGAAGTGGAGTCCGGGGAGGTGGTCGGCGACCCAGCGGCAGTAGGTGTCGTATTCGGCGCGCTGGATGTGGAAGCGCTCGGCGAAGTAGAAGGGGTAGAGGCGGTGGTGGGTCTTGAGGTAGTTGAGGAAGCTCCAGGGGCTGGTGGGGTCGGCGAGGGTGACCAGGTCGGCGAGGAAGGGGACCTGGACGCGGGCGCCGTCGAGGAGGAGGCCGGGGTGCCAGTCGAAGCGGGGGCGTTGTTCGTAGAAGACGGCGTCGAGTTCGGCGAGGGGGTGGGCGAGGGCGGCGAGGGAGAGGTTGCTGGGGCCGATGCCGATGCCGACGAGGTCGCGGGGGGTGTCGGTGTCCGGGGGTGGGGGCGTGTTCATGCGGGGGTGCTTCCTTCCACCGTTTTCAGGAGGCCACCGTGGTGAGGAGGGCGGCCAGGTCGTGGGGGCGGGTGTGGGGGTTGAGGAGGGTGGTCTTGAGCCAGAGGCGGCCGTCGAGGCGGGCGCGGCCGAGGACGGCGTGGCCGTCGGTGAGGAGGCGGCGGCGTATCTCCGCGACGGCGGTGTCGGTGGCACCGGTGGGGCGGAAGAGGACGGTGCTGATGGTGGGCGGGGCGTGGAGTTCCAGGCCGGGGTGGTCTCGGACGAGGGCGGCGAAGGCGTGGGCGTGGTCGCAGACCTGGTCGACGAGGGCGCCGAGGCCGCGGCGGCCGAGGGTCCGGAGGGTGACGGCGATCTTGAGGACGTCGGGTCGGCGGGTGGTGCGCAGGGAGCGGCCGAGGAGGTCGGGGAGGCCGGCTTCGGTGTCGTCGTCGGCGTTGAGGTAGTCGGCGTGCTGGTTCAGGGCGGTGAGGTCGGCGGGGTCGCGGACGGCGAGGAGTCCGGCGGCGACGGGTTGCCAGCCGAGTTTGTGCAGGTCGAGGGTGACGGTGTGGGCGGCGTCGAGTCCGGCGAGCCGGGGGCGGTGGCGGTCGCTGAAGAGGAGACCGCCTCCGTAGGCGGCGTCGATGTGGAGTCGGGCGCCGTGGGCCGCGCAGACGGCGGCGATGTCGGGGAGGGGGTCGATGAGTCCGGCGTCGGTGGTGCCCGCGGTGGCGGCGACCAGGTGGGGACCGGGGACGGTGGTGAGGGCTGCGTCGAGGGCGGCGGGGTCGAGGGTGCCGGCGGGGGCGGGGACGACGACGGGTCCGGGCAGGCCGAGGAGCCAGGTGGCGCGGGCCAGGGAGTGGTGGGCGTTGGCGCCGCACAGGAGGCGGACGCCGGGGCCGAGGGTCTCGCGGGCGAGGAGGAGGGCGAGTTGGTTGGACTCGGTGCCGCCGGTGGTGACGAGGGCGTCGGTGAGGCCGGCCAGCCGGGCGAGGGCCCGGGTGACGAGCGCTTCGAGTGCCGAGGCGGCCGGGGCCTGGTCCCAGGAGTCGAGGGAGGGGTTGAGGGCGGAGACGGCGAGGTCGGCGGCGGTGGCGACGGCGAGGGGCGGGCAGTGCAGATGGGCGGCGCACCGGGGGTGCGCGGGGTCGGCGGAGCCTTCGGCGAGGGCGCGGACGAGGGTGGGCAGGGCCTGGGGGTCGCCGTGTTCGGGGAGTACGTCGCCGACGGCGGCGCCCAGTCGGGCGGCGACCGCGCCGGGGCCGCCGGCCGGGAGGGGTCCGCCGCGGGCGGTGCGGCCGGCGTCCAGGGCGTCGAGGACGGTGGCGAGCAGCGGCCGGAGTGCGTCGGTGGCTTCGGGGCCTGAGGCGAGCGGCGGGGTGCTCATGGGGTCCTCCGGGCGGGCGCGTGGCGGGGGGGTTCCACCTTGTACGCCGCTGCGGGGACACGCCCGTAAAGAGCAACGATCGGTACCCGAAAGGGGGTACCGATCGTCGTGGTCGTGCTGCGGGGCCGGTCCGGGCTAGGAGGCGCGCACCTTCAACGCTCGGCGCAGGTCGTCGAGTTGGTCGGTGAGTTTGCGGCGCAGGGCCGGGATGGGGTCGGCGTCGCGCAGGCAGGTCTCGCCGAGGGCGAGGGTCTCGGGGTCGACGGCGTGGCCGGGGAAGGCCCAGTGGCCGGCGGCGTCGGCGATGGCGGGGCCGCGGCGGGCGGCGACGGCGACGGCTGCCTCGTAGTAGCGGGCGACGTACGGGCGGACGAGGTCGGCCTGTTCGGGCTGCCAGAAGCCCTGGGCGGTGGCGGTGAAGAGGTAGTTGGAGAGGTCGTCGGAGGCGAACATGGCGGCCCAGGCCCTGGCCTTGGCGTCCTCGTCGGGGAGTGCGGCGCGGCAGCGGGCGGCGCCCTCGCGGCCGGTGGCGGAGGGGTCGCGCTCGAGTTCGGCGGCGATGGCGGCCTCGTCGGTGGCGCCGAGGACGGCGAGCCGGGCGAGGACGCGCCAGCGCAGGTCGGGGTCGAGTTCGGGGCCGCCGGGGACGGTGCCGTCGGCGAGCCAGGCGTCGATGGTGTCGGGCTGGGCGGCGGCGTTGATGAAGTGGCGTACGGCGATCAGGCGCAGGCCGGGGTGGTCGCCGTCCTCGGTGCGGCGGATGAGGTCGCGGCACAGGGCGGAGAGGGTGGCGAGGGCGGCGGGGCGGTCGGCGGGGCCGAGGTAGCGGCCGGCGATCTGGGCGCCGGCGAAGGCGAGGACGCCCTGGACGAGGGCGAGGTCCCTCTCGTGCGGGAGGTGGGCGCGGGCGGCGTCGAGGTAGGCGGTGGGGGCGAGTTCGCCGTCGCGCACGGCGTCGCGCAGGGCGTTCCAGACGACGGCGCGGGTCAGCGGGTCGGGCAGTCCGCAGAGGTTGGCGGTGACGCCCTGGAAGGAGTGGGCGTCGAAGCGGATCTTGGCGTAGGTGAGGTCGCCGTCGTTGAGGAGGAGCAGGGTGGGGCGCTTGCCGACGGGGACGGGTGTGTGCTGCGGGACGTCGAGTTCGAGGCGTCCGCGCCGGGTGAGGCGGCCCTCGTCGCCGGGGAGGTCGAGGTCGTAGAGGCCGACGGCGATGCGGTGGGGGCGGCTGCCGGTGCGTTCGACGGTGAGGAGGTGGTCGCCGTTGTCGCCGGTGACGACGGGGGTGAGGGTGTCGACGCCGGTGGTGCGCAGCCAGGCGTCGGCCCAGGCGTGGACGTCGCGGTCGGTGCCGGCGGCGAGGGAGTCGATGAAGTCGGCGAGGGTGGCGTTGGCGAACCGGTGGCGGGCGAAGTGGGTGTTGATGCCGGCCAGGAAGTCCTTCTCGCCGAGCCAGGTGACCAGCTGGCGCAGGGCGGAGGCGCCCTTGGCGTAGGAGATGCCGTCGAAGTTGAGGAGGGCGGAGGCGGTGTCGGGGACGTCCTCGGGGGCGACGGGGTGGGTGGAGGGGCGCTGGTCGGCGTCGTAGCCCCAGGCCTTGCGGACGACGCCGAAGTCGGTCCAGGTGTCGGTGAAGCGGGTGGCTTCGGTGAGGGTCTGGTAGCCCATGTACTCGGCGAAGGACTCGTTGAGCCAGATGTCGTCCCACCAGGTGAGGGTGACGAGGTCGCCGAACCACATGTGGGCCATCTCGTGGGCGACGACCATGGCGCGGGTCTGGCGTTCGGTGTCGGTGACGGCGGAGCGGTAGACGAACTCGTCGCGGAAGGTGACGAGTCCGGGGTTCTCCATGGCGCCGGCGTTGAACTCGGGGACGAAGGCCTGGTCGTAGGAGTCGAAGGGATAGGGCTCCTCGAACTTCTCGTGGTAGCGGTCGAAGCACGCGCGCGTGATGTCGAGGAGTTCGTCGGCGTCGGCGTCGAGGTAGGGGGCGAGCGAGCGCCGGCAGTGCAGGCCGAAGGGCAGGCCGCGGTGTTCGGTGCGCACGGAGTGCCAGGGGCCGGCGGCGACGGCGACGAGGTAGGTGGAGATCAGGGGGGTGGTGGCGGCCCGCCACTGTCCGTCGCCGAGGTGTTCGGTGACGCCGTTGGCGAGGACGGTCCAGCCTTCGGGGGCCTTGACGGTGAGGTCGAAGACGGCCTTGAGGTCGGGCTGGTCGAAGGCGGCGAAGACGCGCTGGACGTCGTCCATGAAGAGCTGGGTGTAGAGGTAGGTCTCACCGTCGCTGGGGTCGGTGAAGCGGTGCATGCCCTCGCCGGTGCGGGAGTAGCGCATGCGGGCGTCGACGCGCAGCTCGTGCTCGCCGGCGCCGAGGGCGTTCAGGGCGATCCGGTTGCCGTCGAGGCTGTCGGGGTCGATCGGCTGTCCGTCGAGCGTGACCGAGCGCAGGTCGGCGGGCTTGATCTCGACGAAGGTGTCCCCATCGGTGTGCGCGGTGAACCTGATGGCGGTGCGGGAGCCGAAGGTCTCGTCGCCGGTGGTCAGGTCGAGCTCGATGGTGTAGCGGTGGACGTCGAGGAGCCGGGCACGGCTTAGCGCTTCGTCGCGCGTCAGTACGGACATGAACGACATGCTGCCTGATACCGCAGGCCGGGCACAGGGGCGGATCGTTACGTGCCCAATGTCCCTTCTCGCGCCGGAGGCGCCGGGCATCGCCCGTGGTGGGGGCGGGGCCCGGCCGGATCTCGTCGTCGAGGGGCGGGCCGGTCAGCCGGCCGTGGGGGCCGCGGTGTCCTCGGCGATGCGCTCGTGGTGGCGGATCACCTCGGCGATGATGAAGTTGAGGAACTTCTCGGCGAACGCGGGGTCGAGCTTGGCGTTCTCGGCGAGGGTGCGCAGCCGTTCGATCTGGCGGGCCTCGCGGGTCGGGTCGGCGGCGGGCAGCTGGTGGCGGGCCTTGAGGTGGCCGACCTGCTGGGTCGCCTTGAAGCGCTCGGCGAGCATGTGGACGACGGCCGCGTCGATGTTGTCGATGCTGTCGCGCAGCCGGTCGAGTTCGGCGCGGACGGCGGGGTCGACGTCTCCGGTGCCGGTTCCGGGGGTGTTGCGGGTGGTCATGGGCGATCACCCTAGGGCATGCCGTTCGAGGCGTCCGTCCTGCCCGTACAGTGGAATCGGGTGCAGGGCGTCTTGGGGGTGCGGGCGTGGCCAACGGCGGACCGGTCGAGCACGGTTTTCCGCATCTGGAGACGGTGCGGGCCGCCGTCACGGCGCTGTACAAGAGGTTGTCGTACGACACGATCCACCAGTTCGCGGCCAGTGTGCCGCCGGTGGACGTGACGTTCTGCGACACCGACGATCTGCATCTGGGGACGCAGCGGGTGGCGCGGGAGCTGGTGCGGCACTACCGGCTGCCGGACGCGCGGATGATCGTGGCGTTCCGGGAGATGGAGCACGCGGCGCACGTGGAGCTGACGGCGGGCCCGGAGTACTTCGTCGAGCTGAACGACCGTTTCCGGACACATCGGCGGGACATCGGGGCGGCGCTGGCGCACGAGATCATGCACGTGTATCTGCACCGGCTGGATCTGTCGTTCCCGGGGACGCGGGACAACGAGATCCTCACGGACACGGCGACGACGTATCTGGGGGCGGGCTGGCTGCTGCTGGACGCCTACCGGGAGGACGCGGCCTCCTCGCAGAAGCTGGGGTATCTGACGCCGGAGGAGTTCGGGTACGTGCTGGCGAAGCGGTCGCTGGTGTTCGGGGAGGACCCGTCGGTGTGGTTCACCAGCGCCGAGGCGTACACGGCGTATGTGCGGGGCCGTGAGCGGGCTCTGCACGACGGGCGGCAGCCCCCGCTGACGGCGGCGGGGTGGGCGGGGCGGCGGCGGTACGCCCGGGACCGGCGGCACGCGCAGGACCGTGGGCACGGCGAGGACCACCGGCCCGCGGCGGCCTCGGACCCGCCGTACGCGTTCGCGCCGGATCCGCGGGGGCCGCTGCGGGTGACGTTTCCCTGCCCCACCTGCCATCAGCGGATCAGGGTGCCCGTGAAGGGCCGGGTCCGGGCGCGGTGCGGGCTGTGCCGGACGGTTCTGGAGTGCGACACGTAGTGCTTCCCGGCCGGGGATTCCTCAGGAGCCGGAGATCGCCGTGCGGGGCAGCGCCGTGCACAGCACCGCGCACACCACGAATCCGCCGGTCACCCAGGGCATCGCGGTGCCCAGCGCCTCGGTGAGCCCCTGGTCGGCGTGGCCGAAGAACACGGTGCCGAGGATCGCCGCGCCGAGGGCGCCGCCGAACTGCTGGGCGGTGGAGAAGATCCCGGAGGCGCCGCCGGCGAGGTCGGCGGGTACGGCGGACAGGACGACGTTGACCAGGGGCACCACCAGGAATCCGAGGCCGGCGCCGGCGACGGCCAGGCCGGGGGCGAGCGGCCAGGCGCCGGTGTGGACGGTGGCGGCGCGGTCGACGGCGGCCCACACCCAGCCGAAGCCGCCGGCCATGAGCAGTGCTCCGGCGGCCAGGACGAGCCGTCCGTGGCGGACCGCGAGGGCGTCGGCGGCCGGGGCGGTGAGGAAGCCGCCGGCGGAGAAGGCGACGGTGAGCAGGCCGGCCTGTAGCGGGGTGTAGCCCTGGCCGGACTGGAGCCAGACGGCGAAGACGAGGAAGAAGCCCTGCATGGCGACGGAGAAGAGGAGCTGGACCAGGACGCCGACGGAGAACGCGGGGAGCCGGAAGGCGCGGGCCGGGAGGAGGGGGACGGTGGCGGTGGTGTGCCGCCGGGCCTGGAACACGCCGAGGCCGGTGACGGTGAGCACGCCGGCGGCCAGGCAGATCCAGCCCCACAGCGGCCAGCCGTTCTCGCGGCCCTGGACGAGGGGCAGCACGATCGCGACCAGACCGGCGGCCAGGACGAGGCTGCCGAGGGCGTCGGGGCGGCCCGCGGAGCGTTCCCGGGTGGCGGGGACGAGGAGTGCTCCGGCGACGAGGGTGATCAGGGCGACGGGCACGTTCACCAGGAACACCGACCGCCAGCCCCAGCCGAACAGGTCGGCGTTGGTGAGTACTCCGCCGAGCAGCAGTCCGACGGCGGAGGCGAAGCCCGCGACGGCGCCGTACATCCCGAAGGCGGCGCCGCGTTCGCGGCCCTGGAAGAGGGTGGGGAAGGACCCGATGACCTGGGGGACGAGGACGGCGGCGAGGACACCCTGGACGGCGCGGGCGGCGATCAGCTGGCCGGCGGTCTGGGCGGTCCCGCAGGCGAGGCTGGCCAGTCCGAATCCTGCGGTGCCGACGAGGAAGAGGGTGCGGCGGCCGTAGCGGTCGCCGAGGTGGCCGGAGACGATCAGGGCGGCGGCGAAGCCGAGGAGGTAGGCGGAGACCGTCCACTGGAGCGCGCCGGCGGAGGCGTGCAGGTCCTGGGCGATGGAGGGGATCGCGACGTTGACGATGGTCGTGTCGAGGAGGTCCATCAGGGCGGCGACCATCATGACGACGGCGGCGGCCCAGCGATGCGGATGGGGTTCCGTCGCGAGGGTCGGCGGGGCGGTGAGGGGCGCGGTCATGGGAGTCTCCGGGTCTTGTACGGATTTGTTCCGTGGGATTTGTTGCGTGGGATCTGTTCCGGGCGGATTTATTTCGTTCGACCTAACGAAAGACTTGCACCGGGAGACCTGCGGCCGCAAGTAGTTAGTTCGTCCGAACGAAATATTTGTTAACCTGGACCCATGACCGACGAACGGCGGGCCGCCGCCCTGGAACACCTGATGACCGTGGGCCGGCAGCACAGCATGGTCACGGTGATGTTCCACTCGGCGATCGCGGCGAAGCAGGGGCTGAACGCCACGGAGGAGAAGACCCTCGACGTCCTCCAGCGCAGGGGCCCGCTCACCGCGAAGGACCTGGCCGAGCACACCGGCCTGGCCCCGGCCTCCGTCACCGGCATGCTCGACCGGCTCCAGGCCAAGGGGTTCGTCCGCCGGGTCAAGCACCCCACGGACAAGCGGCGGGTGCTCGTCGAGCTCGACGAGACCAGGCTCGCCGAGCTGGCGGTGTTCTTCGAGGAGTGGGCCCGCGACATCGTCCGGGCGTGCGAGGAGTTCGACGCGCAGGAGCTGGAGACGGTGAACCGGTTCCTGGAGGTCATGACGGAGGCCCAGAGCCGGGCGACGGCCCGGCTCACCGGCTGAGTCCGCCCTACGCCCCGTACACGGCGCCGGGCGGCTCGGCCGCCGCCAGCAGCTTCTGTACGGCCTCCCCCGCCTCCGCCGGGCTCCGGCGCGCGCCCTTGTCGGCGGTGGGGCCCGGCCGCCAGCCCTCCATCACCGTGATCCGGCCGGCCTCCGCCTCGAAGACGCGGCCGGTGACGCCCGCGCTCGCGGCGGAGCCCAGCCAGACCACGAGCGGCGAGACGTTCTCCGGGGCCATGGCGTCGAAGCCGGACTCCGGGGCCGCCATGGTCTGCGCGAAGGTCCGTTCCGTCATCCGGGTGCGGGCGGCCGGCGCGATCGCGTTGACCTGGACGCCGTAGCGGGCGAGTTCGGCGGCGGCGACCAGGGTCAGTCCGACGATCCCGGCCTTCGCCGCGCTGTAGTTGCCCTGCCCGACCGAGCCCAGCAGCCCCGCCCCGCTGGCGGTGTTGACGATCCGGGCGACGGGTGCGCGCCCCGCCTTGGCCTCGGCGCGCCAGTGCGCGGCGGCGTGCCTCAGCGGCAGGAAGTGCCCCTTGAGGTGGACGCGCAGGACGGCGTCGAAGTCGTCCTCGTCCAGGTTGACCAGCATCCGGTCGCGCAGGAAGCCCGCGTTGTTGACGAGGGTGTCGAGCCGGCCGTACGCCTCCAGGGCGGTGGCGATCAGGGAGGCGGCGCCCTCGGGGGTGGCGATGTCGCCGCCGTGGGCGACCGCCTCGCCACCCGCCGCGCGGATCTCCGCCACCACCTGACCGGCCGGGCTGCCGGGCCCCGGCGCGCCGTCCAGGCCGACGCCCAGGTCGTTGACGACGACCCGGGCGCCCTCGGCCGCGAACGCGCGCGCGTGCGCCCGCCCGAGGCCGCGTCCCGCGCCGGTGACGACGACCACCCGGCCGTCGCAGAGTGCTGTCATCTCAGGCCTCCTCGCTGTCCTTGTTGGCTGTCGCGGCGTCGAGGAACACGGGCCGCTCCCCTCCCCCGTGCACGAGCAGACTCGCCCCGCTGATGTACGCGGCCGCGTCGGAGGCGAGGAAGACGGCCGCCGCGCCCACGTCGGCGGGCTGGGCGAGCCGGCCCAGCGGAACCGTGCGGGAGACGGCCTCGACGCCCTCGGCGCCGCCGTAGTGGAGGTGCGCCAGCTCGGTGTGGACCATGCCGACGACCAGGGTGTTGACCCGCACCCGAGGGGCCCACTCGACGGCCATCGAGCGGGCGAGGTGCTCCAGACCGGCCTTGGCGGCGCCGTAGGCCGCCGAGCCCGGCGAGGGGCGGCTGCCGCTGACGCTGCCGATCATCACCACCGCGCCGCCGGCCCGCCTCAGGTGCTCGTGGGCGGCGAGGGAGACGGTCAGCGGGGCGAGCAGGTTGAGCTCGACCACGCGCGCGTGGCGCTCGGCCGGAGCGTCGGCGAGCCGGCGGTACGGCGCGCCGCCCGCGTTGTTGACCAGCACGTCGCACCGGGGCAGCCGGGCGAAGAACTCCCGTACGGCGTCCGCGTCCCGTACGTCCAGGGCCGCGAACTCGGTCCTGGGCAGCGGGACTTCCGGGGGGTGGCGGGCGACGACCACCACCTCGGCACCCGCGCGCGCGAAGGAGCGCGCGATGCCGGCACCCACGCCCCGGGTGCCGCCCGTGACGACGGCGACCTTCCCGTCCAGCTCCATTCACTGCTACCTTCCACCTAACAAACGTTTGGTGGAAAGGTAGCTGATGCTTCCATGGGTGTCTCCACCTCGTCCCCCGAAAAGGGGATTTCACTGGTCTCCGTCGACGTCCCGCCGGTCAACGCGCTGCCGGTGAGCGGCTGGTTCGCGCTGGCCGACGCGGTGCGCGCGGCCGGCCGCGACCCCGGGACCCGGTGTGTGGTGCTGGCCGCCGAGGGGCGGGGGTTCAACGCGGGCGTGGACATCAAGGAGCTCCAGACACAGGGGCCCGGCGCGCTCGTCGGCGTCAACCGCGGCTGTTTCGAGGCGTTCGCGGCGGTGTACGAGTGCGAGGTCCCGGTGGTCGCGGCGGTGCACGGCTTCTGTCTGGGCGGCGGCGTCGGACTCGCCGGCAACGCGGACCTGATCGTGGCGAGCGAGGACGCGGTGTTCGGGCTGCCCGAGCTGGACCGGGGCGCGCTCGGCGCGGCGACCCATCTGGCCCGGCTGGTCCCCCAGCACCTGATGCGCGCCCTGTACTTCACCTCGCGCACGGTCACCGCGGCCGAGCTGCACACGCACGGCTCGGTGTGGCGGGTGGTCCGGCGCGAGGAGCTGCGCGCGGCCGCGCTGGAGGTGGCGCGGGAGATCGCCGCCAAGGACGGGGAACTGCTGCGGCTGGCGAAGGCGGCCCTCAACGGCATCGACCCGGTCGACGTGCGCCGCAGCTACCGCTTCGAGCAGGGGTTCACCTTCGAGGCGAGCGTCTCGGGGGTGGCCGACCGGGTCCGCGAAACGTTCGGGAAGGAGCGCGGGTAGGTGACCGACAAGACGATGACCGCCGAGGAGGCGGTCTCCCGGCTGGAGAGCGGCATGACCCTCGGCATCGGCGGCTGGGGCTCACGCCGCAAGCCGATGGCCCTGGTCCGGGCCCTGCTGCGGTCCGGGGTCACCGACCTGACCGTGGTGTCGTACGGCGGCCCGGACGTGGGCATGCTGGCGGCGGCCGGCCGGATCCGCACCCTGGTCGCCGCCTTCGTCACCCTCGACTCGATCCCCCTCGAACCGCACTACCGCGCGGCCCGTGAGCGGGGTGCGTTCGAGCTGGTGGAGGTGGACGAGGCGATGTTCATGTGGGGACTGCGGGCCGCCGCCAACCGGCTGCCGTTCCTGCCGGTGCGGGCGGGGCTCGGCTCGGACGTGATGCGGGTCAACCCCGCCCTGCGGACGGTGACCTCGCCGTACGACGACGGGGAGACGTTCGTCGCGATGCCCGCCCTGCGGCTGGACGCGGCCCTGGTGCACGTCAACCGGGCCGACCGGCTGGGCAACGGGCAGTATCTGGGCCCGGACCCGTACTTCGACGACCTCTTCTGCGCGGCGGCGGACACCGCGTACCTCTCCTGCGAACGGATCGTCGACACGGCCGAGCTGACGAAGGCGGCGGCGCCGCAGACCCTGCTGGTCAAGCGGCATGCAGTGACGGGGGTGGTGGAGGCGCCGGGCGGCGCGCACTTCACGTCCTGCGCGCCCGACTACGGCCGGGACGAGGTGTTCCAGAAGCGGTACGCGACCACGCCGTGGGAGGAGTTCGCGGCACGGTACCTGGCCGGGGACGAGGCGGCGTACCAGGCGGCCGCCAGGGGGGACGCATGACCACGCGTGCCGAGTACTGCGTGATCGCCTGCGCCGAGGCCTGGCGGGACGGCGGCGAGATCCTGGCCAGCCCGATGGGCCTGATCCCCTCCGTGGGGGCCCGGCTGGCCCGGCTCACCTTCGCGCCGGACCTGCTGCTCACCGACGGCGAGGCGACGCTCGTCCGCCCGGACGGCACCGCCGAGGGCTGGCTGCCGTACCGGCAGCATCTGGAGCTGGTCACCGGCGGGCGGCGGCTCGTGATGATGGGCGCGAGCCAGATCGACCGGTACGGCAACCAGAACATCTCCTGCATCGGTGACTGGGCGCGGCCGCGGCGCCAGCTCCTCGGGGTGCGCGGAGCGCCGGTCAACACCCTCAACAACCCGACCAGCTACTGGATCCCGAAGCACTCCCGGCGGGTGTTCGTCGAGCGGGTCGACATGGTGTGCGGGGTCGGATACGACCGTGCGGCCGGCGCCCGTCACCACCGCGTCCCGCGGGTCGTCTCCGACCTCGGCGTCTTCGACTTCGCCACGCCCGACCGCGCGATGCGGCTGGCCTCGGTGCACCCGGGGGTGACGGTGGAGCAGGTGCAAGAGGCGACGGGGTTCGCGCTCGTGGTCGCGGACGAGGTGCCGTGCACCCGCGAGCCGACCGCCGCCGAGCTGCGGCTGATCCGTGAGGTGCTCGATCCGGGGAACACCCGCGCGCGGGAGGTCCCCCTGTGATGGAGACGGCGCTGACGCGGCTGGTCGGGGTGCGGCATCCGATCGTGCAGACCGGGATGGGCTGGGTGGCGGGCCCCCGGCTGGTGTCGGCGGTGGCGGAGGCGGGCGCGCTGGGCGTGCTCGGCTCGGCGACGATGACCCTGGACGGGCTGCGGGAGGCGGTCCGGGAGGTCAAGTCCCGTACGGACGCGCCGTTCGGGGTGAATCTGCGGGCGGACGCGGGGGACGCCGGGGACCGGGTGCGGATCGTCGTCGACGAGGGGGTGCGGGTGGCGTCCTTCGCGCTGGCGCCCTCCCGGGAGCTGATCGCCGAGCTGAAGGAGGCCGGGGTCGTCGTGATCCCCTCCGTGGGGGCGCGCCGGCACGCCGAGAAGGTCGCGGCGTGGGGGGCGGACGCGGTGGTGGTGCAGGGCGGGGAGGGCGGCGGGCACACCGGTGAGGTGGCGACGACCGTGCTGCTGCCGCAGGTGGTGGACGCGGTGGACATCCCGGTGGTGGCGGCGGGCGGCTTCTTCGACGGACGGGGTCTGGTCGCGGCGCTGGCCTACGGGGCGGCGGGCGTGGCGATGGGCACGCGCTTCCTGCTGACGTCGGACTCGACGGTGCCCGCCCCGGTGAAGGCCCGCTATCTGGCGGCGACGGTCCGGGACGTCACCGTGACGCGGGCGGTGGACGGGCTGCCGCACCGCATGCTGCGGACGGACCTGGTGGCGGCGCTGGAGGGCGCCGGCCGGGCGCGGGCGCTGCTGCACGCGGTCCGCCGGGCAGCCGGCTTCCGCAAGCTGTCCGGGCTGACCTGGCGGCAGCTGGTCCGCGACGGGCTCGCCATGAGGCACGGCAAGGAGCTGTCCTGGAGCCAGGTCCTGCTGGCCGCCAACACGCCGATGCTGCTGAAGTCGGCGATGGTGGACGGCCGTACGGATCTGGGGGTGATGGCTTCCGGGCAGGTCGCCGGGGTGATCGACGACCTGCCGTCGTGCGCGGAGCTGGTGGAGCGGCTCGTGAAGGAGGCGGACGAGGTCCGGGAGAGGCTCACAGCCTCTCGGTGACCGTCACACTCGCCTGCCCCCCGCCCTCGCACACCGGCACCACCCCCGACGGCCCCCTCGCACCACTCGGCCCCAGGGGGCCGCACAGGCTTCGGGAGCCTGCGCCGGACTCCGTCCGCCGGGTGGGACGGTCCTCGCCGCCGGCGTCACAGCCTCTCGATGATCGTCACATTCGCCTGCCCCCCGCCCTCGCACATCGTCTGGAGGCCGAACCTCCCGCCCGTGCGCTCCAGTTCGTGCAGCAGGGTCGTCATCAGCTTGGTGCCGGTGGCGCCCAGGGGGTGGCCGAGGGCGATGGCGCCGCCGTTGACGTTGACCTTGTCGGGGTCGGCGCCGGTCTCCTTCAGCCAGGCGAGGACGACGGGGGCGAAGGCCTCGTTGATCTCGACGAGGTCGATGGCGTCGAGGGTGAGGCCGGTCTTCTTCAGGGCGTGGGCGGTGGCCGGGATGGGCGCGGTCAGCATGCGGATGGGGTCCTCGCCGCGTACGGAGAGGTGGTGCACGCGTGCGCGGGGGGTGAGCCCGTGTTCGCGCACCGCGCGCTCGGAGGCGAGGAGCATGGCGGCGGCGCCGTCGGAGACCTGGGAGGAGCAGGCGGCGGTGACGGTCCCGCCGGCGATGACGGGCTGGAGGGCGGCCATCTTCTCCAGGGAGGTGTCGCGGCGCGGCCCCTCGTCGGCGGTCACGTCACCGAGGGCGACGGTCTCCCGGGCGAAGCGGCCCTCGTCGATCGCCCGTACCGCCCGCCGGTGGGAGCGCAGGGCGAACTCCTCCTGGTCCTGGCGGCTGATGCCCCATTTCGCGGCGATCATCTCGGCACCGGCGAACTGGTTGACGGGCCGGTCGCCGTAGCGGGCGCGCCAGCCCTCGCTGCCCGCGAAGGGGCCCTGGGTGAAGCCGAGGGGCTCGGCGGCCTGGCGGGTGGCGAAGGCGATGGGGATCTGCGACATGTTCTGCACGCCGCCCGCGACGACCAGGTCCTGGGTGCCGGAGAGCACGGCCTGCGCGGCGAAGTGGACGGCCTGCTGGGAGGAGCCGCACTGGCGGTCCACGGTGACGCCGGGCACCTCCTCGGGCAGCCCGGCGGCCAGCCAGCAGGTGCGGGCGATGTCCCCGGCCTGCGGCCCGACGGCGTCCAGGCAGCCGAAGACGACGTCCTCCACGGCGGCCGGGTCGACGGCCGCGCGGGCGACCAGTTCCTTCAGCACCTGTGCGCCCAGATCGGCCGGGTGGACCCCGCTCAGTCCTCCCCCGCGCCGCCCCACGGGCGTGCGGACCGCTTCGACGATGTAGGCCTCGGCCATGGCTGCTCCCCAGTGGGTCAGATGCGTACGGCGATCCCGTCCAGCACCATCGACAGGTACTGCCGGGCGATCTCCTCCGGGCTGTGCTGTCCGCCGGGCCGGTACCAGGACGCGGCGACCCAGACGGTGTCGCGGACGAACCGGTAGGTGAGGCGGACGTCGAGGTCGGCGCGGAAGACCTGGAGCGCGACCCCGCGTTCCAGCGTGGACAGCCACGCCTTCTCGAATCTGCGCTGGGACTCGGCGAGGAACGCGAACCGTTCCTGCGCGACCAGCTGTCTGCTCTCCTTCTGGTAGATCGCGACGGCGGCGCGGTGCCGGTCGATCTCCCGGAACGACTCGGTGACCAGGGCCTCCAGGGTCTCGCGGGGGCCGAGGCCGGCACCGAGGACGGTGTCGTAGCCGTCCCACAGCTCGTCGAGGAAGGTGCGCAGGATCTCCTCCAGCATCGACTCCTTGGAGTCGAAGTGGTAGTAGAGGCTGCCGGCGAGCATGCCCGCGTGGTCGGCGATCTTGCGGACGGTGGTGGCGTTGTAGCCCTGCTCGGCGAAGACCTCGGCGGCGGTGTCGAGGAGTTCGCGCCGCCGCGCGGGCGCGGCGGTCACCTGGGGCTTCTTCTTGGTCGGCACGGGCCCATTGTCGTCCTACGCGTGCTGGCTGCTGACGGAGACGGTCTCGCCGGTGAGGTACGAGGAGTAGCCGGACGCGAGGAACACGATCACGTTGGCGACCTCCCAGGGTTCGGCGTACCGGCCGAAGGCCTCGCGCGCGGTCAGCTCCCGCAGGAGTTCGGGCGTGGTCACCTTCACCAGGTGCGGATGCATGGCGAGGCTCGGCGCGACGGCGTTGACGCGGACGCCGTAGGCGGCGGCCTCGACGGCGGCGCAGCGGGTCAGCGCCATCACCCCGGCCTTGGCGGCGGCGTAGTGGGCCTGTCCGGCCTGAGCGCGCCAGCCGACGACGGAGGCGTTGTTGACGATCACGCCCCGCCCGCTCCCGCGCATCAGGCGCAGCGCCGCCCGGGTGCAGCGGAAGGTGCCGTTCAGCGTGACGTCCAGGACGCGGGTCCACTGGTCGTCGGTCATGTCGACGAGGGGTGCGGTGCCGCCGAGGCCGGCGTTGTTGACGACGACGTCGAGCCGGCCGTGCGTCTCCACGGCCGCTTCGAACAGGGCCCGGACCTGGCTGTCGTCGGTGACGTCACAGGGGGTCGCGGTGACCGAGGCCGCGCCGAACTCCCCGGCGAGTTCGGCCTCGTACTCCTTCAGGCGGCGGGTGTGGGCGTCGCTGACGAGGACCCGGGCGCCCTCCTCCAGGAAGCGCCGGGCGGTGGCGCCGCCGATGCCCGCGCCGGCCGCCGCGGTGATGACGGCGGTGCGGCCCGCGAGCAGTCCGTGGCCGGGTACGTACGCCGGAGTCTCGACGTCTGTCATACCTCCACGCTAACCTACCAAACACTTGTTAGGGAAGATTGGCGCCCACGGAAGGGACGGCCGCGCATGGATCTCGCCCTCACCCGGGAAGAGGAGGCGTTCCGCGCCGAGGCCCGCGCCTGGCTGGACGCGCATGTGCCCGCCGTCGCGCCGCCCTCCCTGGAGACGGCCGAGGGGTTCGCGGCGCACCGCGCGTGGGAGGCCGAACTGGCCGCGGACGGCTGGTCGGTGGTGGACTGGCCCGCGCGCTACGGCGGCCGGGAGTGCGGACTGATCCGCTGGCTGCTGTTCGAGGAGGAGTACTACGCGGCGGGCGCCCCGGGGCGCGTCAACCAGAACGGGATCGGCCTGCTGGGGCCGACCCTGCTGGAGCACGGTACGGAGGAGCAGCGGGCCCGGGTGCTGCCGCCGATGGCCCGCGGCGCGACCGTGTGGGCGCAGGCCTGGTCGGAGCCGGAGGCCGGTTCGGACCTGGCCTCGCTGCGCGCGCGGGCGGTCCGCACGGCCGGCGGCTGGCTGCTGAGCGGCCAGAAGACCTGGTCGTCCCGCGCGGCCTTCGCGGACCGCGCCTTCGGTCTGTTCCGCAGCGACCCGGACGCCCCGCAGCCCCACCAGGGCCTCACCTACGTGATGTTCGACCTGCGCGCGCCCGGGGTGACGGTGCGTCCGATCGGCCGGCTCGACGGGAAGCCGGCGTTCGCGGAGCTGTTCCTGGACGAGGTGTTCGTGCCGGACGAGGACGTGATCGGCGCGCCCGGGCAGGGCTGGCGGATCGCGATGTCGACGGCGGCGAACGAACGCGGGCTCACCCTGCGCTCCCCCGGCCGTTTCCTCGCCTCCGCCGACCGCCTGTACGGCCTGTGGCGCGCCCAGGGCAGCCCGCCGGAGTCGGCCGCGCGGGTCGCGGACGCGCTCGTCGGGGCCCGCGCCCACCAGTTGTTCACCTACGCGGCCGCCTCCCGCTTCCTTGCGGGCGAGCGGCTCGGCCCGGAGTCCAGCCTGAACAAGGTCTTCTGGTCCGAGTACGACATCGCGCTGCACGAGACGGCGCTCGACCTGCTGGGCGAGGACGGCGAGCGGGCGGACACCGAGTGGGCGGAGCGGTATGTGTTCTCGCTCGCCGGTCCGATCTACGCGGGCACCAACGAGATCCAGCGCGACATCGTCGCCGAGCGGCTGCTCGGCCTGCCGAAGGGACGCCGCTGATGCGCTTCCTCCTCGACGCCGAGCAGCGGGCGTTCGCCGGTTCCCTGGACGCGCTGCTGACGGCGGCCGGCACACCGAAGGCGGTGCGGGAGTGGAGCCGGGGGGACCACGCGGGCGGGCGGGCGCTGTGGTCGCGGCTCGCCGACGCGGGGGTGTTCGCGCTGGCGGTCCCGGAGGAGTACGAGGGGCTGGGGCCCCGGCCGGTCGACCTGGCCGTGGCGTTCGTGGAGCTGGGGCGGCACGCGGTCCCGGGTCCGCTGGTGGAGACGGTGACCGCGGCGGCCCTGATCCGTGCACCGGGCCCGGCGAAGCGGCTGTTGCCGGCGCTGGCGGCGGGCGGGTCGGTGGCGACGGTGGCGTACGAGGGGGCGTACGCGCTCGACGGCGACCTGGCGGACGTACGGCTGTCCGTCGGGCCCGGCGGGGTGCGCCTGGCCCCCGGTCATGACCCCGTACGGCCCTCCCTGGACCCGGCGCGGCGGCTGACCCGGCTGCGGCCGGGCGGAGAGCTGCTCGCCGCCGGGCCGCCCCCGCCCGAGGCGCTCCTCCTGGCCCGGCTCACCACCGCCGCCCAGGCGCTCGGGGTCGGTCTCGCGCTGCTGGAGCGGACGGTGGGGTACGTGCGCCGGCGCACGCAGTTCGGGGTCGCGGTGGGTTCGTTCCAGGCGGTCAAGCACCGGCTGGCGGACGCGCGCATGGCCCTGGAGTTCGCCCGGCCGCTGGTGCTGGGCGCCGCCGTGACGATGGCACCGGCGGACGTGGCGGCGGCGAAGGTGAGCGCCTGCGAGGCGGCGTACGCCTGTGCGCGGACGGCGCTGCAGCTCCACGGCGCGATCGGGTACACGCAGGAGTACGACCTGTCGCTCTGGCTGACCAAGGCGCGGGCGCTGCGTACGGCGTGGGGGACGCCGCAGGAGTGCCGGGCCGACGTGCTCGCCGCGCACGGCTGACCCTCAGCCGGTCACCTTGGCGACGAACGCGGCGAGGTTCGCCACGGTCCGGTCGGTCTTCTCCCGCAGGCTGATCGTCTCGTGCAGCCGGGCCCCGATGCCCGCGTCGCGCAGACCGCGCACATAGAGCGAGCAGGCGAGGTCGGCGCAGAGGTAGGCGCCCACCGAGTTGCCCTGCAGGCCCGCCCGGCCGGCCTTCGGGGCGACCATCAGGGCGACGCCGCCGGAGTGGGTGGTCAGGCACATCGAGCACATGCTGCGCCGGGCCTGCCCGACGGCGCCGGCGGAGGCGCGCAGGGCGAGGGCCGTCGGACGGCCGTCCAGCTCCGCGACGAGGTAGGCCCGGTCGGGGGCCTGGGGGTCGCGCCAGCCGAGGTAGTCCAGGTCGTCCCAGGGCCGCTCGGCCAGGTCGCGCGGGACGGAGAGGCGCTTGGCCTCGCCCTTGGTGCAGTTCACGAAGGCGGCGCGGATCTGCTGCTCGGTCAGGGGCTTCATATGGGCGACGGTAATTTGCCTAAATCTTTTAGGCAAATGCATACTCGGTTCAGGCGATGGGAGGGACAACATGGTGCGGGTCGGGCTGACCACGGAACGCCTGGTGAGGGCGGGCGCCGAGCTGGCCGACGAGGTCGGCTTCGACGAGGTGACCGTCTCGGCGCTGGCCAGGCGGTTCGACGTCAAGGTGGCGAGTCTGTACTCCCATGTGCGGAACTCCCAGGACCTGCGCACCCGTATCGCCCTGCTCGCCCTGGAGGAGCTCGCCGACCGGGCCTCCGAGGCGCTGGCCGGACGGGCCGGCAAGGACGCCCTGACCGCACTGGCCAACGTCTACCGCGACTACGCCCATGAGCACCCCGGCCGCTACGCCGCCGCCCAGCTCCGGCTCGACCCGGAGACGGCGGCCGCGAGCGCGGGCGTCCGGCACGCCCGGATGACCCGGGCGATCCTGCGCGGCTACGACCTCGCGGAACCGGACCGGACTCACGCGGTCCGCCTCCTCGGCAGCGTCTTCCACGGCTATGTCAGCCTGGAGCTGGGCGGCGGCTTCAGCCACAGCGCCCCGGACACGGACGAGACCTGGACCCGCGTCCTGGACGCCCTCGACGCGCTGCTGCGCACCTGGCCCGCCGTATGACCGGGCCCGTGTGGATCACCACGCCCGTCACCGCGGACCTGCTGCGCGGCGCCCTGGACGTCGAGCGCACCGAGCACGGTGTCCTGCCGCACCGGCTGCCGGCCCGGGCCCGCGCCCAGTGCTCCGACGCTCAGCTGCTCATGGCCGAGTCCCAGCCCTCGGGCGTACGGCTGGTCTTCCGCAGCGCCGCCACCACCGTGGAACTGGACGCGCTGCCCACCCGGCGGACCTATGTGGGCGCGCCGCCGCGGCCGGACGGCGTGTACGACCTGCTCGTCGACGGCCGCCCGGCCGGGCAGGCGAGCGTGACGGGCGGCGGCCACACGCTGACCGTCGACCTGGCGGCCGGCAGCAGCGCCTTCTGCCCAGGGAAGCCGGGCACCGTCCGTTTCGCCGGGCTGCCGGGCGGGACGAAGGACTTCGAGATCTGGCTCCCGCACAACGAGACCACCGAACTCGTCGCCCTGCGCACCGACGCCCCGGTCGAACCCGCCCGGCCCTCGGGCCGCAAGGTGTGGCTGCACCACGGCAGTTCGATCAGCCACGGCTCCGACGCGGCGAGCCCCACGGGCGTCTGGCCGGCGCTCGCGGCGGCGCTCGGCGGGCTGGAGCTGATCAACCTCGGCCTGGGCGGCAGCGCCCTGCTCGACCCGTTCACCGCCCGCGCCCTGCGCGACACTCCCGCCGACCTGATCAGCGTCAAGATCGGCATCAACCTGGTCAACACCGATCTGATGCGGCTGCGCGCCTTCGGCCCCGCCGTCCACGGTTTCCTCGACACGATCCGCGAGGGCCGGCCGTCCGTCCCGCTGGTGGTCGTCTCACCGATCCTGTGCCCCATGCACGAGGACACCCCCGGCCCCACCGCCCTGGACTTCACCACGGTCGCCGAGGGGCAGCCGTGGTTCCAGCCGATGGGCGACCCCGCCGAGGTGGCGAGCGGAAAGCTGACCCTGCGCGTCATCCGCGACACCCTCGCCCGCCTGGTGGAGCAGCGCTCGGCAGCCGACCCGAACCTCCACTACGTCGACGGCCGCGACCTCTACGGCGAGGCCGACGCCGCCGAACTCCCCCTCCCCGACGGCCTCCACCCGGACGCGGCCACCCACCGCCGCATCGCAGAGCGCTTCGCCGAACGACTGCTCGGCCTGTAGGGGCTACGGCCGGACGATCCCCGCCGCCCGCGCCGCCACCAGCCACTTCGGGAACTCGCCCACCAGCCGGTCGTAGAGCTCCGCGTCGGACACCCGGCGCGGATCCGGACCGGCGTGGAAGAAGCCGGCGTTGTCGACCACCCGCTTGCCGGGGACGGCGAGTTCGTCGAGCTTGCGCAGGAAGTCGAACTGCTTGCTGCCCCGGTCGCCGAAGCCGACGAACTGCCAGAACAGCGGCAGCCGGGCCGCCTTGCACAGATAGCGCTCGGCGGCGAGCTTGTTGATCGGGCCGCCGTCGGTCTGGAAGACGACGAGGGCGGGCTCACGCGCGCCGCTGTCGAGGTAGTGGTCGATGACCGCGTCCATCGCCAGGTGGTAGCTGGTCCTGCCCATGTGCCCGAGCCCGGCCGCGATCCGCTCCACCCGGCCCTGGTGGGAGGCGAGTTCGATGTCGGTGACGGCGTCGACGTCGGTGGAGAAGAACACCACCGGGACCCGGCCGTCGTCGTCGAGGTGCGCGGACAGGCCCAGCACCCGGTCGGCCAGCGCCTGCACACTGCCGTCCTGGTAGTACGGCTTCATCGACCCCGAGTAGTCGACCACCAGGTACACGGCGGCCCGCTGCCCGTCGAGACCGTGCTTCGTCAGGGACACCCCGGCGCTCTTGTAGAGGTTCACCAGCGCGGGAGCGGTCTCCTGGACCTTGCTCAGACTGATCGCGACCATGGCCCCACCCTCCCACACCCAGCGGTGTTCGCTATTTTGTTCGCTCTTGCCGAGAAGCGCCCAGAGGAGCCGGTCCGTGGAGTCCGAGTCCACCGTCACCACCTGCTACCGCCACCCCAAGGTGGAGTCCTACGTCAGCTGCACCCGCTGCGAGCGGTTCATCTGCCCGGACTGCATGCGGGAGGCGGCCGTCGGCCACCAGTGCCCGGAGTGTGTGAAGGAAGGCGCGCGGTCCGTACGCCGGGCCCGCACCGTCGTCGGCGGCCGGGTGTCGGCGGTGCCGCTGGTGACGTACGTGCTGATCGGGCTCAACGTGCTCGCGTATCTGGCGGAGTTGGTGGACGAGGACGTCGTCGAACGGTTCGCCGTGCTCGGCGGCCTGCCGCCGGGCTACGTCCCGCTGGGCGTCGCGCACGGCGAGTGGTACCGGCTGCTGACCGGCGCGTTCCTGCATCAGCCGCCCACCCAGGGCACGTTCGGGATCCTCCACATCGTGATGAACATGGTGTCGCTGTGGAACCTGGGCCGGGTGGTGGAGGCCCAGCTCGGCCGGATCCGCTACCTCGCCCTCTACCTGCTGTCGGCGCTCGGCGGTTCGGTGCTGGTGCTGCTGATCACCCCCATGGTCTTCACGGTCGGCGCCTCCGGCGCGATCTTCGGGGTCGGCGCCGCCTACTACGTCCTGGCGCGCCGGCTCGGCGCCGACATGAGCCAGGTCAACCGGTTCATGGCGGGCCTGCTGCTGTGGCTGGTGATCTCCGCGGGCCTCACCTCCTGGCAGGGACACCTGGGCGGCCTGCTGACGGGCGGCACGGTGGCGCTGGCCTTCGCCTACGCGCCCCGGGACCGGCGCCGGCCGTGGATCCAGGCGGGGGCGTGCGCGGCCCTGCTGGTGCTGCTGGTGGTGTGCGCCGTACTGAAGGCGGGTCAACTCGCCTGATCAGAGGCTCTCGACGACCTGTCCGTCGCCCAGCTCCAGCACCCGGTCCGCCAGGCCCAGCAGTTGGGGGTCGTGGGTGGCGACCAGGGCCGTGACGCCCTCGCTGCGGACCACGGCGCGCAGCAGTTCCATCACCGCGAGGCCGGTGGCGGCGTCGAGCTGGCCGGTCGGCTCGTCGGCGAGCAGCAGCGCGGGCCGGTTGGCGAGGGCGCGGGCGATGGCGACCCGCTGCTGCTGGCCGCCGGACAGCTCGGCGGGCCGCTGTGTCTCATGGCCGGCGAGACCCACCAGGGCCAGCAGCAGGGCCACCCGCTCCTCGCGTTCGCGCGGCTCGGCCCGGCGCAGCCGCAGCGGCACGCCCACGTTCTCGGCGGCGGTGAGGATGGGGATGAGCCCGAAGGACTGGAAGACGAAGCCGATCCGGTCGCGGCGCAGCTCCAGCAGCCCGCTCTCGCCGAGCGCCGACAGATCGGTGCCGTCGAGGACGATCCGGCCGCGCTGCGGGGAGTCGAGGCCGCCGACGAGATGCAGCAGGGTCGTCTTGCCGGAGCCCGAACGGCCCTTGAGGGCGACCAGTTCGCCGCGCCGGACGGCGAAGGACGCCCCGCGCAGCGCGTGCACGGCGGCGGCGCCCGTGCCGTAGGAGTGGTGCAGATCCTCCACCAGCAGCATGGGGTCCGCCGCAAGATCGGTGGTGCCGGTCGCGAGGGCGGCGGTGTTCTCCGTCATCCCGGCATCACATCCGCTGCCCGCCCGCACCGTCAAGAGCCGCAGGCATCCCGCCCCGAACACATGTACCCGCCCGGTAACCCCGTGATATGTATGCCGCGTAGGGGACTTCGGGGGGAACGGGGAAAGCGTGACGGGCTTCTTGGTGCTGCGCGTGCGCGCACACCGGCTGCTGCTCGCCGCCGCCCTGCTCGCGGTGCTGCTGACCGCCTCGGTGCTCGCCGCCCTCGCCGCGTTCTCCGGTTCCGTCGGCGACGCCGCCCTGCGCACCACGCTCGGCGGCCGGGCCGCGGCCTCGGCGGCGCTGGTGGTCGACACGGACGCACCCCGGGACGAGACGGCGGCGGCCGTCGCCCGGCGGGCGCGGGAGGCGTTCGGCGGGCTGCCGGTGACCGTGCGGTCGCTGGAGCGCTCGACGGCGTACGCCCTGCCCGGGACCCCGCAGGCCGGGCAGCCGGACCTCACCTTCCTCGCCGCCCTGGACCGGTCCCGGATCCGGCTGGTCGCGGGCGCGCTGCCCGGTCCGGCGCCGGCGGCCCGGACCGCGCCGGTGCCGGTCGCGCTGCCCGAGGCGGCCGCCGGCCGGCTGCGGCTGAGGCCCGGAGCCCGGGTGGAGCTCACCGACCGGCTGAGCGGGAAGCCCCTCACGGTCCGGGTGACCGGGGTCTACCGGGCGGCCGACACCGCCGACCCGTACTGGCGGGCGGACACCCTCGCCGGGCACGGGGTGCGCACGGTCGTCTTCACCACCTACGGCCCGCTGCTCACCGACGCCTCCGTGCTCACCTCGGGCCGCGCCGCCGTCGACGGCACCACCTGGGTGGCCACGGCCGACTACCGCACGCTCACCACCGCCGGCATCGACCGCCTGAGCGCGGCCAACGCGCGGGCCGCCGGGGAGCTGCGCAGGACGCTCGGGGAGAGCGCGTCCGTGTACACCGCACTGCCGGATCTGCTCGACCGGACCGCGCGGGCCCTGCTCGTCTCCCGCTCCACCCTGATGATCGTCTCGGTGCAGCTGGTGCTGCTCGCCGGGTACGCGCTGCTGCTGGTGGCCCGGCTCCTCGACGGCGAGCGGGCGGGCGAGACCGAACTGCTGCGGGCCCGGGGCGGATCGCGCGGCCGGATCGCCTCGCTCGCCGCGCTGGAGGCGCTGCTGCTGGCGGTGCCGGCCGCGGTCGGTGCCGCGCTGCTGTCCGGCCCGCTGGCCCGGCTGCTCGCCCACTGGTCCTCGCTCGACCGGATCGGGCTGCGCCTGGACACGGCCCCGGCGGGCCGGGTGTGGCTGGTCGCGGGCGGGGTGGCGGCGGCCTGTGCGACGGCGGTCGTGGCGCCCGCGCTGGCGGCGACGGCCGGGACGCCGGTACGGCTGCGGCGGATCCGGGCCACGGCCTCGGCCGCGCCGGTGCGCGCCGGAGCCGACGTCGGGCTGCTGCTGATCGCGGGCATCGCCTACTGGCAGCTCGGCCGGCAGACCGACGCGAGCGGCGGCGCGCTCAGCCGGGACCGGGCCGGGGAGCTGGGCGTGGATCCGCTGCTGGTCGCCGCGCCCGCGCTGGCGCTGCTGGCGGGCACGGTGCTGACCCTGCGGCTGCTGCCGCTCGCGGCCCGGCTCGCGGAGCGGCGGTCCGCGAGCGGACGGGGGCTGCCCGCGGCGCTGGCGGGCTGGCAGTTCAGCCGGCGGCCGCTGCGCGGGGCGGGTCCGGTGCTGCTGCTGGTCGTCGCGGTGGCGACGGGGATGCTGGCGATCGGACACGGCGCGTCCTGGGACCGGTCGCAGGACGACCAGGCCGACTTCCGCACCGGCGCCGCCGTGCGGGTCCTCGACACCAGACCGGGCAGCCCCGGCCAGACCGGTCTGTACGCCGCGCTGCCCGGGGCCCGCGACGCCGCCCCCGCCCACCGCACCACCCTCGACCTCTCGGGCGGCCGTACGGCCACGGTCCTCGCCCTGGACACCGCCCACGCCGGGGACCTGCTGCTGCGCGGCGATCTCGCCGAGGAGCCCCCGGCGAAGCTGCTGCGGGCGCCGGCCCCCGACGGGCGGGACACCGACCGCGCGGTCCGGCTGCCCGACGGCACCCGGCGGCTCGCGCTCGACGTACGGATCACCGACGTCACGGACCCGGGAACCCGCGCCTCCGGTCTCGCGCCGCAGCTCACCCTGGTCGTCGAGGACGGCTACGGCATCACCTACCGGATGAGCGCCGGGAAGATCCCCGTGGACGGCCGGGTGCACCGGACCGCCGTGGACCTGGACGTGACGGCGACCGGTGGCCGGGCCGCCCCGGCCGGACCGCTGCGGCTGACCGGTCTGCAACTCGACGGCGCCTCCCCCGAGCGCCGTCCCCAAGGGCACCGGCTCACCGTCGAGCGCCTGCTCGCCACCGGCCCGGACGGCCCCGCGCGGACCGTTCCGGCGCCCGCCGGACTGCGCTGGTCGGGCGGCTGGACCGTGTCGGAGAACGGCACGGTCATGGCCCGCACGACGCTGAGGCCCGTGGCGGAACCGGGGCTGATGGCCGTCGAGTACGCCACGGGCGTCGACAACGGTCGCGGCTTCGCCCCGCCCGTGTTCACCGTCCGCGTCGACACCGCCGGCGCCCCGGCCGCGGCGAGCCTGCCCGGCCTGGCCACCGAGGAGTTCCTGCACGCCGCGGGCGCGAAAGCCGGCGACGGCATCGACGTGACGCTGGCCGGGGAGCGGCTGCGGGTGCGGATCGTCCGGTCCGTCGAGGCACTGCCGACCACCGCGGCCGACGCGGACGGACGGGCCGTGGACGGCGGGGCGCTGCTGCTCGATCTGCGGGCCGTCGACGCCGCGCTGGCCGAGCGGGCGAGTGTGCCGCTCACGCCGAACGAGTGGTGGGTGGACGCCGCCCCCGGCGAGACCGCGCGGGTCGCCGCCGCGCTGCGGGCGCGCCCCGATCTCGCCCCGGACCAGGTGCTGGTGCGGGACGAGATCGCCGCCGAACTGCTGCGGGACCCGCTCGGCGCCGGGCCGCGCTCGGCCCTGACGGCGGTCGCGGTGGCCGCCGTGGCCCTCGCGGCCGGGGGGTTCGCGGTGAGCGCGGCCGGGGCGCGGCGCGAGCGCGCGGCGGAGTTCGCGGTGCTGCGCGCGCTGGGCGCGCCGCGCCGGGACCTCGCCCGGCTGGTCGCGACCGAGCAGAGCCTGCTCGTCGGGGCCGGGCTGCTCGCCGGGCTGGGCCTGGGGACCGTGCTGACCCGGGCCGTCGTCCCGCTGATCGTGCTGACCTCCGACGCGGCGCGGCCCGTCCCGCCCGTCCTGGTCGAGCTGCCGCTGCCGAGGGTGGCCCTGCTGCTCGCCGGGGTCGCCGCCCCGCTCCTGCTGATCACCGCCGCCTCCGCGCTGCGCCGGACGGAACCCGCGGTCGCGCTGCGCCACCAGGGGGAGGACTGAGATGCGCCCGGACCGTCATGGCGCGCCCTGGGTGCGGACCCGGCTGCGCACCGCGCCGGTGGCCGCCGTCGCCTTCGGTGTGCTGGTGCTGCTCACGGCGTTCCTCGCGGCCCTGCTGCCCCGGGCCGTCGAGGCCTACGGGACCCGGGGGCTGCGCGAGGCCGTCGCCGACGCTCCCCCGCAGTCCACGGTGCTGGAGCTGAAGACCCCGCAGCCGGGACTCGAACTGCCGCGGGAGGCCCGCGAGGACGCCGTACGGCCCGGGGCGCTCGCGGCCGTCGCCGCCGAGGCGTCGGCCGCGCTGCCCGGACCGCTGCGGGCGGACCCGGCCGACTCGGCGTACGGGGTGCGGACCGCGAAGAGCCTTCAGGCGCAGGAGGCGTCCCTGCCCCGGCCCGACGGACTGCCGCCCCGTTTCACTCTGCTGACGCAGTCGGGGATCGCCGGGCACGCCACCGTACGGGAGGGCCGGCTGCCCTCCGCCGAGGGGCCGGTGACGACGGCCACCCGGCTGCTGGAGGGCGCCGTGACCAGCGAGACCGCCCGGACGCTGAAGCTGCGGGCCGGCTCCACCGTCACCCTGGCCGGGTTCACCGGCGCACCGCTGACCGTCCGGATCACCGGGATCCTCGAACCCCGGCATCCGCAGGGGAGTTACTGGGCGGTGGAGCCGACCCTGCGCACGCCCGCCCTGGCCTACGTCAAGGCCACTCCGCCCCAGTTCTACTGGGAGGCGGGGCTGCTGCTGGCGCCCGAGGCGGCCCCGGCGCTGCTCGGCGGCCAGGGCGAGCCGGAGAAGTACTGGCGGATCGCCCCCGCCACCGGGCGGCTCACCGCGCGGGACGCCGTACCGCTCGTCGAGGCGGTCGCCTCCCTCGAAGGCGGGCCCGGGCTGCTGCGGCTGCGCACGGCGGCCGGTCCCACGGCCGCGCTCTCCACGGGGCTGGAGCAGGTCGTCGGGGCCAGTACAGCAGTCTCTGACGCGATCACGCCCGTGGTCGCCGTCGGGGCGTTCGGGATCGCGGCGATCGCCGTCGTCGTCCTGGTCATGAGCGCCGGTCTGGCGGCCGCCCGCCGGGAACGGGAACTGGCCCTGCTGCGGGCCCGGGGCGGCTCGCTGCGCGGTATCGCGGGGCGGCTGCTGGGCGAGACGGCCGTGGTGGCGGTGCCCTCGGCGGCCGGCGGACTGCTGCTCGCCGTGGTCGCCGTGGACGGGGCGCGGCTGCTGCCCGCGGTGCTCGGTGCGGGCGGTGTGGCGGTGCTCGCCTGTGCGGCGCTCCCGGTGCGCGCGGTCGTCGCCCACCGCAGGCCGCGGGCGCATCAGGAGCGGGACGATCTCGCCCGTGCCCGGCCCGGCGCGCGCCGCACGGTCGCCGAACTGACCCTGCTGGTGCTGGCCGTGGGCGCGGTGGCGGCGCTGCGCCGCCGGGGCACGGGCGCGTCGGGCGATCTGCTGGTGAGCGCGGCGCCGGTGCTGGTCGGGCTGGTCGCGGCGCTGGTCCTCGTACGGCTGTATCCGCTGCCCCTGCGGTGGGCCGCCGGGCCGGCCGCGCGGCTGCGGGGCACGGTGGGGTTCCTGGCGCTGGCCCGGGCGGGCCGCTCCTCGGCCGGGGTCGCGGCGCTGCCGCTGCTCGCCCTGCTGACGGCCCTGACGACGGCGGCGTTCGGGGGCTCCGTGCTGACGGGGGTCGCGGACGCCCGGGACCGGGCCGCGCTGCTGACGACGGGCGCCGACGCACGGCTCTCCACGACCGACGGCACCCCGCTCCCGGCGGACCTGACGCGAGCGGTGCGGGGCGTGGCGGGGGTCCGGGAGGTGGCGGGCGTACGGATCGAGCGGGCCTCGACGAGCGCGTCCGACGAGACGCATCCGCTGACCGTGGTCGGGGTCGAGCCGGACGCGTACACGGGGCTGGCCCGGCGGGTCGGGCTCGGCGGTTTCCCGGACGGGCGGCTGACGTCGGCGGGCGGGGTGCTGGACGCCGTCGCCTCGCCCGGGGTCGCCGAGCGGCTGGGGCGGGCGGCGCGCCGGATCGTGACGCCGGGCGGAGTCGTCACGGTGCGGATCACGGCGGTGCGCGACCGGACACCCGCCGTGCCCGACGGCGAGTTCCTGCTGGTGGACGCGGCGGGGCTGAAGGGTTCCGGCGGGCCCACGACCCTGCTGGCGGCCGGTGCCGGACTCGACGCGCGGGCGCTGCGGGCGGCCGTGCGCGAGGCGGACCTCACGGTGACGCTGCGCGCCGAGGAACGCGCGGCGCTGTCCGACACACCGCTCCAGGAGGGCGCCGGGCGGATCTACGGCTGGGCGGTCGCCGCGGGCGCCGGGTATGCCGTACTGGCCCTGGTGCTCTCGCTGCTGCGGGCCGCGCCGGAGCGGGCCGCGCTGCTGGCCCGGCTGCGCACGCTGGGCCTGACGACCCGGCAGGGCCGGCGGCTGCTCGGTCTGGAGGCCCTGCCCCAGGCGCTGATCGCGGCGGGCGGGGGTGTGGCCGTCGGCTGGGCCACCGTCCGGCTGCTCGCGCCGGGCGTCGACCTGGACCGGCTGGCCCTGCCGGCCGGCGCCACCGTGCACGGCGCGGCCCTGCGGGCCGACCTGTGGTCGCTGGTACTGCCCGCCGCGGGCGCGGTGCTGCTGGCGGGCGCGGTGGCCGTCGGGCAGGCCTGGTGGGCGGGGCGCCGGACACCGATCACCCATCTCAGGGCGGGAGACATGCGATGAGCGGGACCACACGGTCGCTGGCGGAGCTGGAGCGGCGGGCGGCCGACCGGCGCGACCGGCCCGCGTACGGGCACGACGCGCTGATCGCCTGTGACCGGCTGGTGCGGATCTTCTCCGGGCGCGGCGGCGGGGACGCGGTGGAGGTGCAGGCGCTCCAGGGGCTCGATCTGCTGGTCCGGGAGGGCGAGCTGATGGCGCTGGTCGGGGCGTCCGGCAGCGGCAAGTCGACCCTGATGAACATCCTCGCGGGCCTGGACGTCCCCACCGCGGGCTCGGCGCGGGTGGCGGGCCGCGATCTGCTGACGATGGACGCGAAGGCGCGGCTGCGGTACCGGCGTGAGGTGGTGGGCTTCGTGTGGCAGCAGACGGCGCGGAATCTGCTGCCGTATCTGACGGCCGCCCAGAACGTGACGCTGCCGATGCAGCTGGCGGGGGTGCGGCGCGGGAAGCGGGCCGGGCGGGCGCGGGAGCTGCTGGCGCTGCTCGGGGTCGCCGACTGCGGCGACCGGTATCCGCGGCAGCTGTCCGGGGGCCAGCAGCAGCGGGTCGCGATCGCCGTCGCCCTCGCCAACGCGCCCTCGGTGCTGCTCGCCGACGAGCCCACCGGTGAGCTGGACTCGGCGACCGGGCAGCAGGTGTTCGCCGCGTTCCGGCGGGCCAACGAGGAGCTGGGTACGACGATCGTCGTGGTCACCCACGACCAGGCGGTGGCCGGCGAGGTCCGGCGCACGGTCGCGATCCGTGACGGCCGCACCTCGACGGAGGTGCTGCGGCGCACGGAGGTCGGCGAGGACGGCCAGGAGTCCCTGGTGGCGCGGGAGTACGCGATGCTCGACCGGGCGGGGCGGCTTCAGCTGCCCGCCGAGTACACGCTCGCGCTGGGCATGGCGGACCGGGTGCTGCTGGAGCTGGAGGAGGACCACATCCAGGTGTGGCCGGACGGGATCGGCTGAGGACATGCGACAGCGCCTGCCCAGTCGTCCGGTCGGGGACTGTGGGGCAGACGCTGCCAGTGTTCCGTACGCCGTTGTACGGGACGTCTGTCGACCCTGGGGGTCAGACCATCAGGGACCGGTCCGTCGGGCGGATCGGGGCCGGCAGGTCGCTGGCGCCGGTCAGGAAGCGGTCGCAGCCGCGGGCGGCGGAGCGGCCCTCGGCGATCGCCCACACGATGAGCGACTGGCCGCGGCCCGCGTCACCGGCGACGAAGACGCCCGGCACGTTGGTCTGGAAGTCGGCGTCGCGGGCGACGTTGCCGCGCTCGTCGAGCTCCAGGCCGAACTGCTCGACCAGGCCGTTGTCCCGGTCGGTGCCGGTGAAGCCCATGGCGAGGGTGACGAGCTGGGCGGGGATCTTGCGCTCGGTGCCCGGCTTCTGGGTCAGCCTGCCCTCGACGAACTCCACCTCGACCAGGTGCAGCCACTGGACGTTGCCGTCCTCGTCGCCCTCGAAGTGGGTGGTGGAGACGGAGTAGACCCGCTCACCGCCCTCCTCGTGCGCGGACGTGACCTTGTAGAGCATCGGGAAGGTCGGCCACGGCTGGTGCGGCGCCCGGTCCTCGCCCGGACGGGGCATGATCTCCAGCTGGGTGACGGAGGCCGCGCCCTGGCGGTGGGCGGTGCCCACGCAGTCGGCGCCGGTGTCGCCGCCGCCGATGACGACGACGTGCTTGCCCTCGGCCGTGATCGGGGAGGTGACGTAGTCGCCCTCCTGGACCTTGTTGGCCAGCGGCAGGTACTCCATCGCCTGGTGGACGCCCTTGAGCTCACGGCCGGGGACCGGGAGGTCACGGGCGGTCGTGGCGCCGGCGGCGATGACGACCGCGTCGTAGCGCTTCTTCAGGTCGGTCGCCTTGAGGTCGCGGCCGATCTCGATGCCGGTGCGGAAGCGGGTGCCCTCCGCGCGCATCTGCTCGATACGGCGGTTGATGTGCCGCTTCTCCATCTTGAACTCGGGGATGCCGTAGCGGAGGAGGCCTCCGACGCGGTCCGCGCGCTCGTAGACGGCGACGGTGTGGCCCGCCCGGGTGAGCTGCTGGGCGGCGGCGAGACCCGCCGGGCCCGAGCCGATGACGGCGACGGTCTTGCCGGACAGTCGCTCGGGGGCCTGCGGGGCGACGGTGCCCGCGTCCCACGCCTGGTCGATGATCGAGACCTCGACGTTCTTGATGGTCACGGCCGGCTGGTTGATGCCGAGCACGCACGCCGACTCACAGGGCGCCGGGCAGAGGCGGCCGGTGAACTCCGGGAAGTTGTTCGTGGCGTGCAGACGCTCCGACGCGGCCGACCAGTCCTCGCGGTAGGCGTAGTCGTTCCACTCGGGGATGAGGTTCCCGAGCGGACAGCCGTTGTGGCAGAACGGGATGCCGCAGTCCATGCACCGGCTGGCCTGCTTGCTGATGATCGGCAGCAGCGAGCCGGGGACGTAGACCTCGTTCCAGTCCTTGAGGCGCACGTCGACGGGACGGGACTTGGCGACCTCACGGCCGTGGTTCAGGAAGCCCTTCGGGTCAGCCATGGGTCGCCGCCTCCATCATCTTCTCGGTGATCTCGGACTCGGAGAGTCCCGCCTGCTCGGCGGCGTCCTTGGCGGCGAGCACTGCCTTGTACGTGCTGGGGATGATCTTGCTGAAGCGCGCCACGGACGCGTCCCAGTCCGCGAGGAGCTTCTCGGCGACCGTGGAACCGGTCTCCTCGGCGTGGCGGCGCACCACGTCGTGCAGCCACTGCTTGTCCGCGTCGTCGAGCGCCTCGACGGCGTCCAGGTTGCCGACGTTGACGTTGTCGCGGTCGAGGTCGATCACGTAGGCGATGCCGCCGGACATGCCGGCCGCGAAGTTGCGGCCGGTCTCGCCGAGGACCACCGCGTGACCGCCGGTCATGTACTCGCAGCCGTGGTCGCCCACGCCCTCGGAGACGACCAGCGCGCCGGAGTTGCGGACGCAGAACCGCTCACCGGTGCGGCCGCGCAGGAACAGCTCGCCGCCGGTGGCGCCGTAGGCGATGGTGTTGCCCGCGATGGTGGAGTACTCGGCGAGGTGGTCGGCGCCCCGGTCCGGGCGGACGACGACCCGGCCGCCGGAGAGGCCCTTGCCGACGTAGTCGTTGGCGTCGCCCTCCAGGCGCAGCGTGACACCGCGCGGGAGGAAGGCGCCGAAGGACTGGCCCGCGGAACCGGTGAAGGTGATGTCGATGGTGTCGTCGGGCAGACCCGCGCCGCCGAACTTCTTCGTCACCTCGTGGCCGAGCATGGTGCCGACCGTGCGGTTGATGTTGCGGACCTTGACCTGGGCGCGCACCGGCTGGGCCTCGGTGGCGTCGGAGGCCGCCAGGGCGTCGGCGGCGAGCTTGATCAGCTCGTTGTCGAGCGCCTTCTCCAGACCGTGGTCCTGGGCGACGGCGTGGTGGAGCACCGCGCCCTCGGGCAGCTCGGGCACGTAGAACAGCGGGGCGAGGTCCAGGCCCTGCGCCTTCCAGTGGTCGACGGCGCGCTGCACGTCGAGGACCTCGGCGTGGCCGACGGCCTCCTCGATGGAGCGGAAGCCCAGCTCGGCCAGCAGCTCGCGGACCTCCTGCGCGATGAACCTGAAGAAGTTCACCACGTACTCGGCCTTGCCGGAGAAGCGGTCGCGCAGGACCGGGTTCTGGGTGGCGATGCCGACCGGGCAGGTGTCCAGGTGGCAGACGCGCATCATGACGCAGCCGGAGACGACGAGCGGCGCGGTCGCGAAACCGAACTCCTCGGCGCCGAGCAGCGCGGCGATGACGACGTCCCGGCCGGTCTTGAGCTGGCCGTCGGTCTGGACGACGATCCGGTCGCGCAGGCCGTTGAGCAGCAGGGTCTGCTGGGTCTCGGCGAGACCGAGCTCCCAGGGGCCGCCCGCGTGCTTCAGCGAGGTCAGCGGGGAGGCACCGGTGCCGCCGTCGTGGCCGGAGATCAGCACCACGTCCGCGTGCGCCTTGGACACACCCGCCGCGACCGTGCCGACGCCGACCTCGGAGACCAGCTTCACGTGGATCCGCGCCTGCGGGTTCGCGTTCTTCAGGTCGTGGATCAGCTGGGCCAGGTCTTCGATGGAGTAGATGTCGTGGTGCGGCGGCGGGGAGATCAGACCGACACCCGGGGTGGAGTGCCGGGTCTTGGCGACCCACGGGTAGACCTTGTGGCCGGGCAGCTGGCCGCCCTCGCCGGGCTTGGCGCCCTGGGCCATCTTGATCTGGATGTCGTCCGCGTTGACCAGGTACTCGCTCGTCACGCCGAAGCGGCCGGAGGCGACCTGCTTGATCGCGGAGCGGCGGGCCGGGTCGTACAGGCGCTCCGGGTCCTCGCCGCCCTCACCGGTGTTGGACTTGCCGCCCAGCTGGTTCATGGCGATGGCGAGGGTTTCGTGCGCCTCCATGGAGATGGAGCCGTACGACATGGCGCCGGTGGAGAAGCGCTTGACGATCTCGGAGACCGGCTCGACCTCGTCGACGGGGATCGACGGGCGGTCGGAGGAGAAGCCGAACAGGCCGCGGAGCGTCATCAGGCGCTCGGACTGCTCGTTCACCCGGTCCGTGTACTTCTTGAAGATGTCGAAGCTGCCCGAGCGCGTCGAGTGCTGGAGGCGGAAGACCGTCTCCGGGTCGAACAGGTGCGGCTCGCCCTCGCGGCGCCACTGGTACTCGCCGCCGATGTCCAGCGCGCGGTGCGCGGGAGCGATGCCGGAGGCCGGGTAGGCCTTGGCGTGGCGGGCGGCGACCTCCTGGGCGACGACGTCGATGCCGACGCCGCCGATCTTGGTGGCGGTGCCGTTGAAGTACTTCTCGACGAAGGCGTCGTCGAGACCGACGGCCTCGAAGACCTGGGCGCCGCGGTAGGAGGCGACGGTGGAGATGCCCATCTTGGACATGACCTTCAGAACACCCTTGCCGAGGGCGTAGATCAGGTTGCGGAGCGCCTTCTCGGACTCGATGTCCGACAGGAAGGTGCCGGCGCGGACCAGGTCCTCGACGGACTCCATCGCCAGGTACGGGTTGACGGCGGCGGCTCCGAAGCCGATCAGCAGGGCGACGTGGTGGACCTCGCGGACGTCACCGGCCTCGACCAGCAGGCCCACCTGGGTGCGCTGCTTGGTGCGGATGAGGTGGTGGTGGACGGCCGCGGTGAGCAGCAGCGACGGGATCGGCGCGTGCTCGGCGTCCGAGTGGCGGTCCGACAGGACGATCAGCCGGGCGCCGTTGTCGATGGCGGCGTCGGCCTCGGCGCAGATCTCGTCGATGCGCGCGGCGAGGGCGTCACCGCCGCCGTGCACCCGGTACAGACCGGAGAGGGTCGCGGCCTTGAAGCCGGGCATGTCGCCGTCGGCGTTGATGTGGATGAGCTTGGCCAGCTCGTCGTTGTCGATCACCGGGAAGGGCAGGGTGACCGTACGGCAGGAGGCGGCCGTCGGCTCCAGCAGGTTGCCCTCGGGGCCCAGCGACGAGCGCAGGGAGGTGACCAGCTCCTCGCGGATCGCGTCCAGCGGCGGGTTGGTGACCTGCGCGAAGAGCTGGGTGAAGTAGTCGAAGAGCAGCCGCGGGCGCGAGGACAGCGCCGCGATCGGCGAGTCGGTGCCCATGGAGCCGATCGGCTCGGCGCCGGCCTTGGCCATCGGCGCGAGGATGACGCGCAGCTCCTCCTCGGTGTAGCCGAAGGTCTGCTGGCGGCGGGTGACGGAGGCGTGGGTGTGCACGATGTGCTCACGCTCGGGCAGGTCGCCCAGCTCGATCTCGCCGGCCTCCAGCCACTCGGCGTAGGGGGCCGCGGCGGCGAGCTGCGCCTTGATCTCGTCGTCCTCGATGATGCGGTGCTCGGCGGTGTCGACGAGGAACATCTTGCCGGGCTGGAGGCGGCCCTTGCGGACGACCTTGGCGGGGTCGATGTCGAGGACGCCGACCTCGGAGCCGAGGACGACGAGACCCTCGTCGGTGACCCAGTAGCGGCCGGGGCGCAGACCGTTGCGGTCGAGGACCGCGCCGACCTGGGTGCCGTCGGTGAAGGTGACACAGGCAGGGCCGTCCCAGGGCTCCATCATCGTGGAGTGGAACTGGTAGAAGGCGCGCCGGGCCGGGTCCATGGAGTCGTGGTTCTCCCACGCCTCCGGGATCATCATCAGCACGGAGTGCGGCAGCGAGCGGCCACCGAGGTGGAGCAGCTCGAGCACCTCGTCGAAGGACGCCGAGTCGGAGGCGTCCGGCGTACACACCGGGAAGATCCGCTCGATGGCGTTCTCGTCGGTGCCGAACAGGTCGCTGACCAGCTGGGACTCACGGGCGCGCATCCAGTTGCGGTTGCCCTTGACGGTGTTGATCTCACCGTTGTGCGCGACGAAGCGGTACGGGTGCGCGAGCGGCCACGACGGGAAGGTGTTCGTGGAGAAGCGCGAGTGGACGAGCGACACGGCCGAGGCGAAGCGGCGGTCGGACAGGTCCGGGAAGAAGGGCTCGAGCTGGCCGGTGGTCAGCATGCCCTTGTAGACGATCGTGCGGGCGGAGAGCGACGGGAAGTACACGCCGGCCTCGCGCTCGGCGCGCTTGCGCAGCACGAACGCCTTGCGGTCGAGGGCGATGCCCTGGCTGGCATGGTCCGTCACGAAGATCTGGCGGAAGGCCGGCATCGTCGAGCGCGCGGTGGCGCCGAGCAGCTCGGGGGCGACCGGGACCTCGCGCCAGCCGAGGACCGTCAGGCCCTCGTCGGCGGCGATCGTCTCGATCTGCGAGACGGTCTCCTGGATGCCGTCCTCCGGGAGGAAGGCGATACCGACGGCGTAGGAGCCGGCCTCGGGCAGCTCGAACCCGGCCACCTCGCGGAAGAACGCGTGGGGGACCTGGGTGAGGATGCCCGCGCCGTCGCCGGAGTCCGGCTCGGAGCCGGTGGCGCCGCGGTGCTCGAGGTTGCGCAGAACGGTCAGCGCCTGCTCGACCAGCGTGTGGCTCGCCTCACCGGTGAGGGTGGCCACGAAGCCGACGCCACAGGCGTCGCGCTCGTTGCGGGGGTCGTACATACCCTGCGCAGCAGGGCGAGCATCCATGAAGGACCAGTTCTGGCCATTCGCGGAATGCTGGGACGGCTGGCGCGGCGTACGCATCGGCTCTCCCGTCGTCGTCTCAAGTGGCATATCTGCGTGCCGAGGGACGACGTTGGCCCTCTGCGTGTGCGCAAAATTTCGTGCAGGTTACATGATGGAGCGGTTCTCGGGAACCGGATACTCCGTTCCAACATGCGGACGCCACGGGCGTGCGGTGGGGGTACCGTGCGCGTGGCTGAAAGTGTGTGGGGGGATCGAACGGGACAGATCGGTGTCCGTCGATCCGGGGCGGGAAGAGCGTCGTCGCTCACCCCGCGAGTGCGCCGCAGGCGTCATTGCCCACAGCGCTTACGGCTCATGCCCACTGGTTAAGCACTCGAAACCAGTCGGTAACGGCTACTTATGCGGCCCAACGCATAAGTAGCAGTCGAACTATCCTACGGCCGTTCCGAACAAACTGCCCAGGGCGTACGTCACACCGGCCGCGGCACCCCCGAGCGCGAGCTGCCGCAGCCCGCTGTACCACCAGGTCCGCGCGGTCACCCGGGCCACCACGGCCCCGCACGCGAACAGCCCGAACAGCGCCAGCAGCACAGCCGGCCACAGCGTGCTCGCACCGAGCAGATAGGGCAGTACGGGCAGCAGCGCGCCGAGCGCGAAGGAGCCGAAGCTCGACACCGCGGCGACCAGCGGCGAGGGCAGGTCGGTGGGGTCGATGCCCAGCTCCTCGCGGGCGTGGATCTCCAGCGCCTGCTCGGGGTCACGGGAGAGCTGCGCGGCGACCTGCCGGGCGAGGTCGGCGTCGACGCCCCGCGCCTCGTACAGGGCGGCGAGCTCGGCCTCCTCGTCCTTCGGGTGCCTGCGCAGCTCCCGGCGCTCGACGTCCAGCTCGGCCTCGACGAGTTCGCGCTGCGAGGCGACGGAGGTGTACTCGCCGGCGGCCATGGAGAAGGCACCGGCGGCGAGCCCGGCCAGCCCGGTCAGCACGACGGTCTGCTGACCGACGGCTCCGCCGGCGACACCGGTCATCAGGGCGAGGTTGGAGACCAGGCCGTCCATCGCGCCGAAGACGGCGGGGCGCAGCCAGCCGCCGTTCACATCGCGGTGCGTGTGGTTGTCACGGTGCGCCTCGTGGAGCGGCGCCTCGATGTCGATGATGGCCATGAAGTCCCCCGGAAAGGTGAGCGAGACGGTGAGCGAGAAGGCATGCCAGGCAAGGTGAGCCAAAGCTAACTTTGGACAGATTCTAATTTCTGACAACGCCAAAGTACGCCCCTCCATTCCCCTTCGCCAGCAAGGAAAGGCTCGGCTAACCTGCACTTTTACCCTCGACCGCTCATTCGATCGGGAGGCCGCACAAATGTCGACCGGGTGATATGAGGGGATCCGAGGCTCGGGTCAACCGCCGATGGTGGGACACATCCGCAAACGGTTCCGCGCCCGTGCGGAGCCTGCGGAGGAGAGGCCCTGCATGCCAACCATCCGTGAACGAGCCCGCGGCGCCCTGCTCGGCCTCGCCGTCGGGGACGCCCTCGGGGCACCGGCCGAGAACATGAAGCCCTCCGAGATCCGCGCCCGCTGGGGCCGTATCACGGGCTATGTCAGCGACCGGCCGGCCGGCACGGACGACACCGAGTACACGATCTTCTCGGGCCTGCTGCTGGCCCGGCACGGCTCGGCCCTCACCCAGGCCCATGTCGAGACCGCCTGGCACGAGTGGATCGCCGACCGCGACGAGGGCCCCTTCCGGGGAGCCGGCTTCAGTGAACGCGGCACGCTGGAGAACCTCCGCCGGGGCCTGGCCGCCCCGATCTCCGCCCAGCACCGCCACGCCTGGAGCGACGGACTGGCCATGCGCGCGGCCCCCTTCGGCGTCTTCGCGGCGGGCCGCCCCGCCGAGGCGGCCCGCCTCGTCGCCATCGACGGCTCGGTGAGCCACGACGGCGAGGGCATCTACGGCGGCCAGGCGGTCGCGGCGGGCGTGGCGGCGGCGATGGCGGGCGCGCCGACGACCGCGGTGGTCGCCGCCGCCCTCGCCGTCGTGCCCGAGGACTCCTGGACGGCCCGTTCCCTGCGCCGCGCGGTGGCCGTCGCGCACCGGGGCGAACGCGCGGTGCGCTCCGCCGTCGTCATCGGCGGCTACCCCTGGACCGACCTCGCCCCCGAGGCCGTCGCCCTCGCCTTCGGCGCGTACGCGGCGGCGGACGGCGACTTCCCGGAGGCGGTCCTGACGGCCGTCAACATGGGCCGCGACGCCGACACCACGGCGGCGGTGGCCGGCGCCCTCGCCGGCGCCACCCGGGGCGCCTCGGCGATCCCGACCGCCTGGGCGGCGGCCATCGGCCCCGCCCGCGGCACCTGCCTGCCCGCCATGGCCGGCCACCACATCCTCGACGTGGCGGAACTCCTGGTCCCGGACGACGGCGGCAAATGGGGAGCGGACCTGGTGGCCCCGGAATCGGTCAGCGACCTCCTCCACCGCGTCCACCACACCACCGAGACAGAGGTAAGGGCATGAGACCACCGGCCCCCTGGGACGAGGGCACCCCGACCGGAACGGCACCGGGAGACGGGGGAACGTCGACGACTGCGGAGGGAGCACCGACGGAGAGGGCGACGGGGACGGCGATGGGGACGGGGACGGGGGCGGGGAGAGCCTGTGCGGTCGCCGACGGCGAAGCCGGGGCCCGGATCCACGGCCTCCTCCTCGGCCTCGCCGCAGGCGACGCCGCCGGCTGGCCCGCGGCCCGCCACCGCGCGTCCCGCATGCCCGACTGGACCCGCCGTCTCACCCGCGAACTCGACACCTTCGCCGAACACAACGCCACGACCACCCTCCCCGTCCCCATCGCCCTCAACCAACCCCCCGAACCCCTCCGCCTCGGCCCCTCCGACGACGCCGAATGGGCCGCCTTCGCCGCGGAAGCGGTCCTGCGCGCGGGCGACGACACCGCCCTCGGCGACCTCAGCCGGGAACGCCGTACGCGCGCAGCCATCGACCTCACCTGGAACGCCCTCGCCTGCGAGGTCGCCGCGGCGGCCGACCGCGCCCCCGAGATCGAGTCCGCCGTCCTCCCCCTGCGCGCCCGCATCTCCGTCCGCGCCGGCCTCGGCAACCTCGCGACCGGCCTGCGGCCCCCCGCCACCGGCCACGACAACCCGCACTACTTCGACGACGCCGCCTGCGTCCGCGCCTGCGTCCTCGCCGTCGCCCACCCCGGCGATCCCCGACTCGCCGCCGAACTGGCCGAGTTCGACGCCCGCTACACCCAGGACGGCGACGGCGTGCACGGCGCCCGCGCGATGGCCGCGGCCGTCTCCCTCGCCCTGACCGGCGCACCCCCCGAGGCCTGCACGGCCGCGGCCCTCGCCGAACTCCCCGAGCGCACCGAGATCGGCCGCAACGCCCGCCACGCACTGCGCCTCGCGCACGAGGCCGACAGCGCCTTCGCCCTGATCCCCCTCCTGGAACACCAGATCGTCGACCACGTCTACAGCTACGGCATCGCCGCCGCCGAGACGGTCCCGGTGGCCCTGGCCCTGGTCAGCGCCGCCCGGGGCCGTATCAGCGAAGCGGTACCGGCGGCGGCCTGCCTGTCCCGGGTCGCCGACTCGGCCCCGGCGCTCGCGGGCGCGCTGGCGGGCGCCCTCGGCGGCAAGGACGCGATCCCCGGCTCCTGGCGCGACGCCTGCCGTGTCCTCTCCGGCTGCGCGCTCCCCCGCCTCACCGGCACCGACCTGGTGGAACTCGCCGAACTCCTGGAAGCCGCACAACCGGCGCCACCAGGAGGATGATTCGGGGCATGACGCCCAAAGAATCAGAAACCACTCTGGAAGAACGGATCACCGGGGCCCTCGTGGGCGCGGCGGTCGGCGACGCCCTGGGCGGCCCCGTCGAGGGCTACTCCCCCGACCAGATCGTGGAACGTCACGGCGGCCGCGTCCACGGCGTCGTCGGCCCCTGGAACGGCGACGCCTGGCGCACCGCCCGCCCGATCGCGCCGTACCACAAGGGCGACGGACACGTCACCGACGACACCTTGATGACCCACGCCCTGATCAGGGTCTACGACCGGGTCCGCGACCACCTGGACGCGTACGCGATCACGGACCACCTGGTCCCGGACCTGATGACGACCCCGCGCTGGATCCCGGAACTTCAGACCGAGGCGCTCCCCCTGCACCGGCTCTTCCTCGCGGAGAAGTGGCTGGTGACCAGGCTCCACTACGGCCACGCCGACCCCCGCGAGGCCGGCACCGGCAACATCGTCAACTGCGGGGCGGCGATGTACATGGCCCCGGTCGGCCTGGTCAACGCGGCCCACCCGGCGGGGGCGTACGCCGAGGCCCTGGACATCGCGGGCGCCCACCAGTCCTCGTACGGCCGTGAGGCGGCGGGCGTCCTCGCGGCGGGCGTGGCGGCGGCCTGCGCCCCGGACGCCACCCCCGACTCGGTCGTCACCGCCTGCCTCGCCCTGGCGAAGGACGGCACGCGCACGGCGATCGAGAAGGTCTGCGAAGAGGCGTCCCGGCACCGGGACTTCGAGTCGGCGCTGCTCCCGCTGCGGGAGGCGGTGGCCCCGTACGACACGGTGGGCCCCGACTACCGCGCCCCCTCCCTGGCCGCCCGCCGCCCCTCCCGCCTGCACGCGATCGAGGAACTCCCCATCGCCCTCGGCATGGTGCTGGTGTCGAACGGCGACTACCGCCAGGCGGTGCTCGGCGCGGTGAACTACGGCCGGGACTGCGACTCGATCGCCACGATGGCGGGCGCGCTCGCGGGCGCCCTCGGCTCCCCCGTCCCCGACGACTGGTCCAAGCAGGTCGCGGAGGCAAGCCGCCTGGACCTCTGGGAACCGGCCCGCACGCTGGCGGAGGTCACCCGCGAGATCTTCGAGAAGGACGTCCGCAGACACCGCTCCCACGAAGCGGCCTTCACCACCTTGCTCGGAGGCCCGGGATGCTCCGCCTGACCTGGGTCCAGCCGGAGGACCTCCTCGGCCACGAACTCCGCCAGGCCGCCGAGGACGGCCGCGAGCCGTCGGCTGTCGCCGCGCGCTGGCGGGCAGCAGGCGGCCCGGAGGCACCGGACAGCGCGGGGGCGTCCCCCCACAGGGCCTCGCGCTATCTGCGCCAGCTGGCAGAGGACCTGCTGGACGAACTCGCCGACCTGCCCAGCAGGTCGGCGGAAGACGAACCGACAGACCTGATCGCCGTCCAACGGTGCTGTGACTGGCCTCGCCCCGTGGCGGACCGTCCCGCTGCCCCCACCCGGGCCGCCCTCGAAGCAGCCTGGCTCGGCAGAGCAGTCGGCTGCCTCCTCGGCAAACCGGTGGAGAAACTCCCCCTCGACGCCATCCGGGCCCTTGCCGGGTCCACCGGCAACTGGCCCCTCACCACCTACTTCACAGCCCGGGGAGTCCCCCCGGACCTGCTCACCGAACACCCCTGGAACCGCCGCTCGGCCGCCACCTCCCTCGCCGAGAACATCGACGGCATGCCCGAGGACGACGACCTCAACTACCCCCTCCTCAACCTCCTCCTGCGCCAACGCCACGGCAGTCGCTTCACCACCACCGACGTGGCACGGCTCTGGCTCGACGAACTGCCCCCCGGCCGCACCTTCACCGCCGAACGCGTCGCCTTCCGCAACCTCCTCTCCGGCATCGAACCCCCGCACACCGCCCGCCACCGCAACCCCTTCCGCGAGTGGATCGGCGCCCTCATCCGCGCCGACGTCCACGGCTGGACCAACCCCGGCGACCCGGCCGCCGCCGCGGAGCAGGCCCACCGCGACGCCACCCTCACCCACACCGCCAACGGCGTCTACGCGGCCATGTTCGCCGCGGCCACCCTCGCGACGGCCGCCACCGCGGCCCACGACGTCCATGCCTGTCTGCGCACCGGTCTGACGGTGGTCCCGCCCCGCTCCCGCCTCGCGAAGGCCGTCACCCACGCGATCCAACTCGCCGAGACGCACCGCGACTTCGACACGGTGGTGGACGAACTCCACACCATCCACAAGGATCTGCACTGGGTCCACGCGATCCCCAACACCGCCCTGATCGCCGCCGCCCTCACCCACGCCGACGGCGACTTCACCGGCTCCGTCTGCCGCGCGGTGTCCGGCGGCTGGGACACCGACTCCAACGGTGCGACGGCGGGCAGCATCGCCGGCCTCCTCGCCGGCGACCCCGCCGCCCTCCCCGCCCGCTGGACGGCCCCGCTGAAGAACCGCCTCGCCACCTCCGTCACCGGCTTCGACGGCATCGGCTTCGACGCCCTCGCCCACCTCACCTGGTCCCTCACCCACCGGGAGGCATCCCGCCCATGACCGACATCGTCGTGCTCGGCAGCACGAACATGGACCTCGTCGCCTACGTCGAGAAGGCCCCGCAGCGCGGGGAGACCGTGACGGGACGGGAGTTCCGTACGATCCCCGGCGGCAAGGGCGCCAACCAGGCGATCGCCGCCGCCCACGCCGGAGGCACCGTCTCGATGATCGGCGCGGTCGGCAACGACTCCTTCGGCGCCCGCCTCCGCTCCACCCTGGAGCACTCGGGCGTCAACACCGACCATCTGCGCACGGTCGAGTTCCCCTCCGGCACCGCGCACATCGTCGTGGACGAGGAGGGCGGCAACGCGATCGTCGTCGTCCCCGGCGCCAACGGCACCGTCGACCATCTCGCCCCCGGCGACGAGGGCCTCATCGCCTCCGCCGACGCGCTCCTGCTCCAGCTGGAGATCCCGCTGCCCGCGGTCGTCGCGGGCGCCCGGGCGGCCCGCTCCCACGGGGTCCGTACGATCCTCACCCCGGCCCCCGCCCAGCCCCTGCCGCCCGAACTGCTCGCCGCCACCGACCTGCTGGTGCCCAACGAGCACGAGGCGACCACGCTCACCGGCCGCACCGACCCCCGCGAGGCCGCCGCCGCGCTGCTGGAGCTCGTCCCCGAGGTCGTCATCACGCTCGGCGCGGCCGGCAGCCTGCACGCGGCGCGCGGCACCGAGCCGCTCACCGTGACCGCCCCGCAGGTCGCCGCCGTCGACTCCACCGGCGCGGGCGACACCTTCGTCGGCGCCCTCGCGGTGGCCCTCGGCGAGGAACGCCCCGTACGGGAGGCCCTGGCCTGGGCGGCCGCGGCGGCCGCGCTCTCGGTCCAGCGGCCGGGCGCCTCCGCGTCGATGCCGTACCGCTCCGAGATCGAGAAGCAGTACGCCTCATGACCGGGCCGACCACCCCGCTGCACGGGCTGCGCGTCCTCGACCTCGCCACCCTCTTCGCCGGCCCGCTCGCCGCCACCCTGCTCGGTGACTTCGGCGCGGAGGTCGTCAAGGTCGAGCACCCCACGAAACCCGACCCGTCCCGAGGGCACGGCCCCGCCAAGGACGGCATCGGTCTGTGGTGGAAACTCCTCGGCCGCAACAAGCGCACGATCACCCTGAACCTCTCCACCCCCGGAGGCCGCGCCACCCTGCTGCGGCTCGCCGCCGACGCCGATGTGATCGTCGAGAACTTCCGCCCGGGCACCCTGGAGAAGTGGGACCTCGGCTGGGAGGAACTGTCCGCCGCCAACCCCCGGCTGGTCCTCACCCGGGTCACCGCCTTCGGCCAGTTCGGACCGTACGCCCACCGCCCCGGCTTCGGCACCCTCGCCGAGGCGATGAGCGGCTTCGCCGCGATCACCGGGGAGCCGGACGCGCCGCCCACGCTCCCGCCGTTCGGCCTCGCCGACTCCATCACCGCCCTGGCCACCGCCTACGCCGTCATGACCGCCCTCGCCGCCCGGGAGCGCACCGGCCGCGGCCAGGTCGTGGACATGGCGATCATCGAGCCGATGCTCGCGGTCCTCGGCCCGCAGACCCTCTGGTACGACCAGCTCGGCTACGTCCAGCAGCGCACCGGCAACCGCTCCGCGAACAACGCGCCGCGCAACACCTACCGCACGGCCGACGGCACCTGGGTCGCCGTCTCCACCTCGGCCCAGTCGATCGCGGAACGTGTGCTGCGCCTGGTCGGACGCCCGGAACTGACCGACGAGCCGTGGTTCGCGACGGGCGCCGGCCGGGCCGCGCACGCCGATGTCCTCGACCGGGCCGTCGGCACCTGGATCGCGGCCCGCTCCCGCACCGAGGTCCTCGCCGCCTTCGAGAAGGCGGAGGCCGCCGTCGCCCCGATCCAGGACGTACGGGACGTGATGGACGACCCCCAGTACCAGGCCCTCGGCACGGTGACCGCCGTGGACGACCCGGAGCTGGGCCGGATCCGTATGCAGAACGTCCTCTTCCGGCTCTCGGCCACGCCCGGCGCGATCCGCTGGACCGGCCGCCCGCACGGCGCCGACACCGACGAGGTGCTCACGGAGCTGGGTCTGACCCCGGCCGAACTGGCCGCCCTGCGAGCGGAGGGCGCCCTGTGACCCCGTTCCCGCTGACCTGGCTGTACGCCCCCGGGGACCGCCCGCACACCGTCACCAAGGCCCTCGCCTCGGGCGCCGACGTCGTGATCATCGACCTGGAGGACGCGGTCGCCCCCGACCGCAAGACCTACGCCCGCAAGGCCACCGCCGAACGCCTCGCCGAGCCCCAGCCCGTTCCGGTGCACGTCCGGGTGAACGCCCTCGACGGCCCGCTGGCCTCCGCCGACCTCCAGGCGGTGGCCGCTCTGCCGGGCGTCGCGGGACTGCGGCTGCCGAAGGTGACGGCCCCGCACCAGATCACCCGCATCGCCGAGACCACCGCCCCCGCCGACGGCGGCGCACCCCCGCTCCACGCCCTGCTGGAGAGCGCCCTCGGCATCGAACACGCCTACGCCATCGCCTGCGCGCACCCGGCCCTGCGCGGGATCGCCCTCGGCGAGGCCGACCTCCGCGCCGACCTCGGCATCCGTGCCGACGCGGGCCTCGACTGGTGCCGCTCCCGGGTCGTCGTCGCCGCCCGCGCCGCGGGACTCGCCCCGCCGCCGCAGTCCGTCCACCCCGACACCCGGGACCTCAACGGCCTCGCGGCCTCCTGCGCCCACGGCCGCACCCTCGGCTTCCTGGGCCGTGCCGCGATCCACCCCCGCCAGCTCCCCATCATCGAGCGCGCCTATCTGCCCACCGAGCAGGAACTGGACGAGGCCGAGACGATCGTCAAGGCGGCGGTGACGGAACAGGGCGCCCAGGCCCTCCCGGACGGCCGCTTCATCGACGCGGCGGTGGTGGCGGCGGCCCAGCGCACCCTGTCCCTGGCCCGCCGCGCCTAGGGCCTGTGCCACGACGAGGGCGCCCGGAAAACCCGGGCGCCCTCGTCGTCGTAGAACCGGTGGAACCGGCCGTCAGCTCTTCTTCCCCGCCGACTCGGCCTCGGCCCCGTCCTTGCCCTTGGCCTCGTCCTCGTCCTCGTCCTCGACGGCGTCCTCGGACCTGGCGGCTTCCGAGGTCTCCTCGTCAGCCGCGGTCTCGTCCTTCGCCCCGGTCTTCGTCTCGGTCTTCGTCTCGGCCTTCGTCTCGGCCTTGGACTCGCCCTCCGGCTCACCCTCGCCGTCGGAGACGTCCGCACCGGGTTCCACGACCTCTTCCCGCCCCGGCCGCTTCTTCGCCGACACCACGATGTACGTCACCGCGAGCAGGAAGACGATCAGCGCGGTCCAGTCGTTCAGCCGCAGACCGAGGATGTGGTGGGCGTCGTCGACGCGCATGTACTCGATCCAAGCCCGGCCCACGCAGTACGCGGCGACGTACAGCGCGAACGCCCGGCCGTGCCCCAGCGTGAAGCGGCGGTCCGCCCAGATGACGAGGAGGGCGACGCCGATGCACCACAGCGACTCGTACAGGAACGTCGGGTGGTAGTAGCCCGGCACCCGGCCGTCCGCGGAGGAGGTGATGTGCAGGGCCCAGGGCAGATCGGTCGGCTTGCCGTACAGCTCCTGGTTGAACCAGTTGCCCCAGCGGCCGATGGCCTGTGCGAGGGCGATGCCGGGGGCGATGGCGTCGGCGTAGGCGGGCAGCGGGATGCCCCGGCGGCGGCAGCCGATCCAGGCGCCGACCGCGCCGAGGGAGATCGCGCCCCAGATACCGAGGCCGCCCTCCCAGACCTTGAAGGCGTCCACCCAGTCACGGCCCTCGGTGAAGTAGAGCTCGTAGTCCGTGATCACGTGGTAGAGCCGGCCGCCGACCAGTCCGAAGGGCACCGCCCAGACCGCGATGTCGGCCACCGTGCCGACCCGTCCGCCCCGGGCGAGCCAGCGCTTGTTGCCGAGCCAGACCGCGACGAAGACGCCGATGATGATGCAGAACGCGTAGCCGCGCAGCGGAATGGGGCCGAGGTACAGCACCCCGCGCGACGGGCTGGGAATGTAGGCAAGTTCCATGGCAGGTCCGACGCTACCCTGCCGCACCGGGCCCACGACGGGCAGCCCGGCTACGGCTCCATAACGGGCCGGTGGGAAACGCTCACCCCTGGTTGGCCTCCTCCACCATCTGCTTGAACTTCGCCGGTGTCATCGTCTGGTCCTGGTAGATGTTCTTGCCGTTGAACAGCACGGTCGGCGTGCCGCCGAAGCCGCCGCTCTGGAAGGCCTGGTTGGACTTCACGACCCAGCTGGTGTGCGTGCCCTTCTCGACACAGGCGCGGAACGCCGGCGTGTCGAGGCCGTCGACCTTGCCCGCCAGCTCGATCAGCTTGCTGTTCTCGCTGAAGGAGTCGTCCGTCTCCTCCGGCTGGTTCTGGTACAGCACGTCGTGGTACGCGGTGAACTTCCCGGCGTCCTGGGCGCAGGCCGCCGCGTTGGCCGCGTTGCGGGAGCCGCTGCCGCCCATGTTGCCGTCGATGAGGGTGGCCAGGTGGTACTCGACGCGCAGCTTCCCGGCGTCCGTCAGCTCGTGGATCGTCGGTCTGTACGCCGTCTCGAAGGCCTTGCAGGCCGGGCAGCGGAAGTCCTCCCACACGGTGAGCGTCGCCCTGGCGTCGTCCTTGCCGGCCGGGATCGCCAGGGCGTCCTTGCCCTGGGCCCCCGAGGGCGCCACGACGGGGCCGGACTTGGCACTGTCCTCGTCCTTGCCGGAGTTCGCCGCGACGACGCCGATCACCGCGGCCAGGCCCAGCACACAGACGACGCTCGCGCCGACGATCAGTGTGCGCCGGCGCCGCTCGGCGGCCTTCTGCTTCTCGCGCTCCACCGCCAGCCGCTCCCGGGCGGTGCGCTTTCCCTCACGATTCTTCTCGCTCACACCCCCAGAACGAACCGGGGAGGCGCATTGCGCCTCCCCGGTCCCAGGTCCACCCGTACGGGTGAAGCACACGAAATGTCCCGCTCTGTTACGCCTGTCCGCGCACGCCCTTCGCCAGCTCACCGGCGAGCGCGCGGACGGCCTCGACACCGGCCGCGTCGTCCGGGGCGTCCAGCATCCGCTTGACGAAGGCCGAGCCGACGATCACGCCGTCGGCGAAGCCGGCGACCTCGGCGGCCTGCTGGGCGTCGGAGACGCCGAGGCCGACGCAGACCGGCAGGCCGGAGCCGGTGGCCCGGGTGCGTTCGACCAGGTCCTGGGCCTGCGTGCCGACCGACTCACGGGTGCCGGTGACACCCATCAGCGAGGCGGCGTAGACGAAGCCGCTGCCCGCCGCGGTGATCTGCGCGAGCCGCTCGTCCTTGCTGCTGGGCGCCACGACGAAGACCGTCGCGAGGCCGTGCTTCTCGGCGTGCTCCCTCCACAGCCGCGCCTCCTGCACGGGCAGGTCGGGCAGGATGCAGCCCGCGCCGCCCGCCTCGGCCAGCTCGGCGGTGAACCGCTCGACGCCGTAGCGGTCGATGGGGTTCCAGTACGTCATGACGAGCACCGGCTTCCCGGTGGCCTCGTGGGCCTCCTTCACCGTGCGCATGACGTCCGCGATCCTGACGCCGCCGCGCAGGGCGATGTCGTCGGCGGTCTGGATGACCGGGCCGTCGAGGACGGGGTCGCTGTGCGGCAGACCGACCTCGACGACGTCCGCGCCGCCGTCGAAGACGGCCTTGATCGCCTCGATGCCGCCGTCCACGGTCGGGAACCCGGCCGGGAGGTAGGCGATGAGCGCGGAGCGGCCCTCGGCCTTGGCGGCGGCGAGGGTGTCCGACAGCAGTTGGATGTTCCCGCTCACTGGGCGTCCCCCTCGATCTCGGCGACGTCGGCGGCGTTGGCCGCGACCTCGGCGTCGGTGTCGTACAGCCCGAAGTAGCGGGCGGCCGTGTCCATGTCCTTGTCGCCGCGGCCGGACAGGTTGACGACGATCAGACCGTCCTTGCCCAGCTCCTTGCCGACCTCCAGCGCGCCGGCGAGGGCGTGCGCGGACTCGATGGCCGGGATGATGCCCTCGGTGCGCGACAGCAGGCGCAGGGCCTGCATGGCGGCGTCGTCGGTGACCGCCCGGTACTCGCCGCGGCCGCTGTCCTTGAGGTAGGAGTGCTCCGGGCCGATGCCCGGGTAGTCCAGGCCCGCCGAGATGGAGTACGGCTCGGTGATCTGGCCCTCGTCGTCCTGGAGGACGTAGGAGCGCGAACCGTGCAGGATGCCGGGCTCGCCGGCGGTCAGCGTCGCGGCGTGCTCGCCCGTCTCCACGCCGTGACCGGCCGGCTCGCAGCCGATGAGGCGGACGGAGGCGTCCGGGATGAAGGCGTGGAAGAGGCCGATGGCGTTGGAGCCGCCGCCGACGCAGGCGACCGCCGCGTCGGGGAGGCGTCCGGCGCGCTCCAGGATCTGGCGGCGGGCCTCGACGCCGATGACCCGGTGGAAGTCGCGGACCATCGCCGGGAAGGGGTGGGGACCCGCGACCGTGCCGAAGAGGTAGTGGGTGCGGTCGACGTTGGCCACCCAGTCGCGGAACGCCTCGTTGATGGCGTCCTTCAGGGTGCGGCTGCCGGACTTCACCGCGACGACCTCGGCGCCGAGCATGCGCATGCGGGCGACGTTGAGGGCCTGGCGCCGGGTGTCGATCTCGCCCATGTAGATCGTGCACTCGAGGCCGAACAGGGCGCAGGCGGTGGCCGTGGCCACGCCGTGCTGGCCCGCGCCGGTCTCGGCGATGACCCTCGTCTTGCCCATGCGCTTGGTGAGCAGGGCCTGGCCGAGGACGTTGTTGATCTTGTGGGAGCCGGTGTGGTTGAGGTCTTCCCGCTTCAGGAAGATCCTTGCTCCGCCGGCGTGTTCGGCGAACCTCGGCACCTCGGTCAGGGAACTGGGGCGGCCGGTGTAGTGGACCAGCAGGTCGTCGAGTTCGCGGGCGAACTCCGGGTCGTGCTTGGCCTTGTCGTACTCGACGGCCACCTCGTCGACGGCGGCGACGAGGGCCTCCGGGATGAACTTGCCGCCGAACGCGCCGAAGTAGCCTTCGGCGGTGGGGACTTGACCCTCGGGGTCGGGAATGAAGAAGTCGCTGGGCATGCGTGTACCTCACGGTGGGTGCGTGTGAAAAGACACTGTTCGCCGTGGGGGCGGAGCCTGTCGTACGACCTCAGGCCGTGTGTGGCTGGTCGCGCAGTTCCCCGCGCCCCTGAAGGGCGCGCTGCCATCGACGTCCGTTGACCTGTCCCGGCTCGTCTCCGATGACGTACCGCACCCGGCGCCCGTGGACACGCCTCGCCGGGGCTCGGCAGCCCCTCGGGCGGCAGCCGCGCGCGAGGCGGGCGTACCGGTCCACGGTCGTCACGGTGAGAGTCATCGCGGCAAGCCTAGCGGGTGATCAGCCCCGGCCGTGGCGCAGTGCGGGGTGCTCGCCCGCCGCCACCAGGTCCGCCACCGCCGTCTTCGGGTCGCGGCCCGTCACCAGGGACTCGCCGACCAGGACCGCGTCGGCGCCCGCGTTGGCGTACGCGATGAGGTCGTGGGGGCCGCGGACGCCGGACTCGGCGACCTTGACGATGTGGTCGGGGATCTCGGGGGCGACCCGCTCGAAGGTGCCGCGGTCGACCTCGAGGGTCTTCAGGTTGCGCGCGTTGACGCCGATGATCCTGGCGCCCGCGTCGACCGCGCGCTCGACCTCCTCCTCGTCGTGCACCTCGACGAGCGGGGTGAGACCGATGGAGACGGCGCGCTCGATCAGCGACTCCAGGGCCGGCTGGTCGAGGGCGGCCACGATCAGCAGCGCGAGGTCGGCGCCGTGCGCGCGGGCCTCCCAGAGCTGGTACGAGGTGACGATGAAGTCCTTGCGCAGGACCGGGATGTCCACCCGCGCGCGGACGGCGTCCAGGTCGGCCAGCGAACCGCCGAAGCGGCGCTGTTCGGTGAGGACGGAGATGACGGCGGCGCCGCCCGCCTCGTAGTCGGCGGCGAGGCCGGCCGGGTCGGCGATGGCGGCCAGCGCGCCCTTGGACGGGCTGGAGCGCTTGACCTCGCAGATCACCTTGACGCCGTCGCCCTTGAGCGCGGCGACCCCGTCCTTGGCGGCGGGCGCCTTGGCCGCGCGCTCCTTGAGCTCGTCGAGGCTGACGCGCGCCTGCCGCTCCGCGAGGTCGGCACGGACTCCGTCGATGATCTCGTCGAGCACACTCACGCGAGCGGCCCCCTTTCGGGCAACCAGTGGAAAACGATGGTCACTGCGATGGTATCCGCAGGAGGGGGGAGGCCTCACATCCGGTGGAGCGCGGTCCCACTACCTGGACGTTCGGCAGTTGATCAAGGGTGCAGCCAGCCACCGAACGGCAGGTTCCGGACAACCGTGAAGACCAGCACCAACGCGCCCAGCGACCACAGGGTGACCGGGCCGAGGTCGATCCGCGGGGGCTGTCCGCGGGCCGCGCGGACCACCCAGACGGTCCACAGGACGGCGAAGAGCAGGTAGCCGGCCACCGCGAGCGCGTTGGCGTGCAGGGCGGTGAGGACGTCCCCGTGGACGAGGGCGTGCGCGCTGCGCAGACCGCCGCAGCCGGGGCAGTACAGGCCCATGACGCGCAGCAGGGGGCAGACGGGGTAGTGGCCGGGTTCGTTGGGGTCGACGGCACCGACGTAGGCGAAGGCCCCGGCGACGGCGGCGAGGATCCCGGCGGGTACGCCCAGGCGTCCCACGGCCGTGGTCGTCACCCGCTGGCTGTCGGCGTTCACGTCTCGCATTGTGCCCCGGGCGGGACGCACCCGCGCGTGAGGGGCGGCCGGTGCGGTCACCGGCCGCCCCTCACGGGGAGTCGTGCGGGCTCAGCCCTCGGCGGCGGGCTCGGCCTTCACCGTCGCCGTGGCCTTGTGCACCGGGTGGACGTCCTTCGGCTGGCCCAGGCCCGCGGCGCGCATGGCGGCGCCGACGACCCCGCCGAGGGCCACGATCACCATGCCGGCCCAGAAGCCCACGGGCTGGGCCATCACCATGAACGCGCCCGCGACGCAGAAACCGATGAAGGCGATGGTGACACCGGTCCAGGCGGCCGGGGTGTGTCCGTGGCTGCTGCCCGCCATGACTTGCTCCTCATTGCTGTCTATGTGTCGCTGTCTGTGTGTCCGTCCGAGCCGGAGGCTCGTGGTCCATTGTCCCGTACGCGCACGCGTGGCGGACGCGGGGGTGGCTTCCGTTCGCGTCTGATGCGCCACATCGGGAAGCCGCACGGGAAGCCGCACGGGAGGTGCGCGCGGGTGGTCAGGCCGGGTCGGTACCCGTGGGGTCCTCGCCGCGGTCCAGGGCCTTCCAGATCTCCTCGGGCCGTTCGGGGTCGACGGGCTTGGCCGCACGCCGCTGCCGGGGGGCGCCGGAGCGTTCGTAGCGGCCGGACATGGCGGGCCACTGGCGGCCGTAGCGCAGGGCCAGCAGGCCGGCCAGGAGGATCAGGACACCGCCGACGACCGCGACGTAGGGCCAGGCGGTGTGGGTGAAGGAGGCGACGGAGGCGGAGGTGTCGCCGGAGGCCCGCGCGGCCTGTTCGTCGAGCGCGGAGTCGTCGGAGGCGCCGGTCAGGGCGGCGACGACGATGCCGACGCCGGAGAGCGCGAGGAGGGCGGAGACCGCGAGGCGGCCGGCCTTGCGGACGGCGAAGACGGCGACGAGGGCGGCGAGGCCCACTATGGCGAGCGCCGCGGGCACGCCCGTGACGTCGCTGCCCCTGGCGGTGAGGGCGAAGGGGCCGCCGGCCACCGTCGCCGTGCCCTCGGACCAGCGCTGCCGGGTGGAGAGCAGGGCCACGGCCGCGCCCAGCGCACCGGACAGCAGGGCGAGGCCGAGGCTCAGCCGGCCGGCCCGGGCGGAGGCGGCGGATACGGAACGGGGGTGCGGTACAGCAGTCACGGAGTCCACTATCGCCTGAACCCCGGGCGAACCGTCACCCGGGGCTCAGTGATTCGCGCCCCACCGCGCGCGCGTATTACTTCACGAGCCGGTTCGCGGTGTGCACCGCGCGCAGCACCGCGGCCGCCTTGTTGCGGCACTCCTGGTCCTCGGCGACGGGGTCGGAGTCGGCGACGATGCCCGCGCCGGCCTGGACGTAGGCGGTGCCGTCGCGCAGCAGGGCGGTGCGGATGGCGATGGCGGTGTCGGAGTCGCCCGCGAAGTCCAGGTAGCCCACGCAGCCGCCGTACAGGCCGCGCCGGGACGGCTCCAGCTCGTCGATGATCTGCATGGCGCGGGGTTTGGGGGCGCCGGAGAGGGTGCCGGCGGGGAAGCAGGCGGTGAGGACGTCGAAGGCGGTGCGGCCCGGGGCGACCTTGCCGGTGACGGTCGAGACGATGTGCATGACGTGCGAGTACCGCTCGATGGACATGAAGTCGACGACCTCGACCGAGCCGGGCTCGCAGACCCGCCCCAGGTCGTTGCGGCCCAGGTCGACGAGCATGAGGTGCTCGGCGCGCTCCTTGGGGTCGGCGAGGAGTTCGTCGGCGAGGGCCTGGTCCTCCTGCGGGGTGGCGCCGCGGTGCCGGGTGCCGGCGATGGGGTGGACCATGGCCTGCCCGTCCTCGACCTTGACCAGGGCCTCCGGGGAGGAGCCGACCACGTCGAACCCGTCGAAGCGGAACAGGTACATGTACGGCGAGGGGTTGGTGGCCCGCAGGACCCGGTAGACGTCCAGCGCGCTCGCCGTGCACGGCGTCTCGAAGCGCTGCGAGGGGACCACCTGGAAGGCCTCGCCCGCGCGGATGCGCTCCTTGATGTCCTCGACGGCCACCTGGAAGTCGGGGCCGCCCCACCCCGCGGTGTACTCCGGCAGCTCGGAGGGCGGCAGCACGGCCGGGGGCTGGGCCACCGCGCGCGTGAGGTCGGCCTCCATGGTGTCGAGGCGGGCCACCGCGTCCGCGTAGGCCTCGTCGACGCCGGTGTCGAGGTCGTTGTGGTTGATCGCGTTGGCGATCAGCAGGACCGAGCCCTCCCAGTGGTCCATGACGGCGAGGTCGCTGGTGAGGAGCATGGTCAGCTCGGGCAGCCGCAGGTCGTCCCGCTCGCCGGGGCCGATCTTCTCCAGGCGGCGCACGATGTCGTAGCCGAGGTAGCCGACCATGCCGCCGGTGAAGGGCGGCAGGCCCTCCTGGTGGGGTGTGTGCAGCGTCTCGATGGTGGCGCGCAGGGCGGCGAGCGGGTCGCCGTCGACGGGGACGCCGACGGGCGGGACCCCGAGCCAGTGGGCCTGTCCGTCACGGGCCGTCAGGGTCGCCGCCGACCGGACGCCGACGAAGGAGTACCGGGACCACGAGCGGCCGTTCTCCGCGGACTCCAGGAGGAAGGTGCCGGGGCGCTCGGCGGCGAGTTTGCGGTAGAGCGCGACCGGGGTGTCGCCGTCGGCGAGGAGCTTGCGGGTGACCGGGATGACCCTTCGGTCGGTGGCCAGCTTGCGGAACGTCTCGAGGTCCATGGCGGCTGACCTTACTGATCCGCGGCGGAAGTGCCGGAATCGACGCCGTCCGCGAGGAGCACGTCGGCGTCGAAGCAGGTGCGCGCGCCGGTGTGGCAGGCGGCGCCGACCTGGTCGACCTTGACCAGCAGGGTGTCGGCGTCGCAGTCGAGGGCGACGGACCTGACCCACTGGAAGTGGCCGGAGGTGTCGCCCTTGACCCAGTACTCCCGGCGGCTGCGCGACCAGTAGGTGCAGCGGCCGGTGGTGAGGGTGCGGTGCAGCGCCTCGTCGTCCATCCAGCCGAGCATGAGCACCTCACCGGTGTCGTACTGCTGGGCGATGGCGGGGACGAGCCCGTCGGCGCTGCGCTTGAGGCGCTCGGCGATCTCGGGGTCCAGGGTGCTGGGCGGGGGCGTGCTGGTCATGGGTGCCATTGTGCCGCGCGCCACGGACAGTGACGGGGCCGTGTCCACTGTGCGGACCCTGTACGCGGTCGTAGGCTGACCGCATGTCGACTTTCGCCAAGCGTGAACGGCTCCTTCTCGCCGACCTCTTGGAGACCGCCGGTCCGGGCGCCCCGACCCTCTGCGAGGGCTGGGAGACGCAGGACCTGGCCGCGCACGTGGTGGTGCGCGAGCGTCGTCCGGACGCGGCCGGGGGCATCCTGATCAAGCAGCTGGCACCGCGGCTGGACAAGGTGATGGCGGAGTTCGCGGCCAAGCCGTACGAGGAGCTGATCCAGCTGATCCGTACCGGCCCGCCGCGGTTCTCACCCTTCCAGCTGAAACAGATCGACGAGGCGTCCAACACGATCGAGTTCTACGTCCACACCGAGGACGTACGGCGGGCCCAGACCGACTGGACGGCCCGGGAGCTCGACCCGGTCTTCCAGGACGCCCTGTGGTCCCGGCTGGAGCGTACGGCCCGGCTGATGGGGCGCGGCTCCCCGACCGGTCTGGTGCTGCGCCGCGCGGACGGCCGTACGGTGGTCGCACAGCGCGGCGCACCGGTGGTGACGGTCACCGGAGAGCCGTCGGAGCTGCTGTTGTTCCTGTACGGCCGGCAGAACGCCGCGAAGGTGGAGCTGGACGGCGACGAGGACGCCGTCGAGAAGCTGCACAGCGGCAAGCAGCTGGGCATCTGAGCGGGCTGATTCCGAGCGGGCTGATTCCGAGCGGGCTGAAAGGGCACCCCCGTGATCAAGGTAGCCATGACCAGCGTGTACGTCGACGATGTCGCGAAGGCCCACGCGTTCTACACGGACGTCCTGGGTTTCGAGACCCGGACGCACATGGACCTGGGCGGCGGCACGCTGTTCGTCACCGTCGGGGCGGCCGAGGGCGCCCAGCAGGACCTTCAGCTCCTGCTGGAGCCCGGGCAGGGGCCCATCGCGGAGCCGTACCGCACGGCCGTGAAGGGGGCGGGGCTGCCGTGCATCGTCTTCTCCGTGGACGACGTCCAGCAGGAGTACGACCGGCTGCGCGCCCTGGGTGTCGCGTTCACGCAGGCCCCGACCGAGCAGGGGCCGGTGATCACGGCCGTGCTGGACGACACGGTGGGCAATCTGGTGCAGCTGGCGCAGCCCAAGGGCTGATCGGCGGGGCACGAGGGCCCCTCAGCGGGGCAGCTCGGCGCGGCGCAGCGGCCGCACGGCGAGCGCGAGGGCGCCGCTGAGGGTGCACAGGGCCGCGCAGGCGGCGAAGACCGGGCCGGTCCCCCACGCGCCGATGCTCCAGCCGACCAGCGGGAAGGTGAGCGGGGCGACGCCGAAGCCGACCAGGGTGGAGACGGCGGTGACCCGGCCGAGGTAGGCGGCACCCGCGCGTGCCTGGACCAGCGCCCCGGACAGGGCGCCGCCGAGCCCGGCCAGCAGTCCGATGCACAGGGCGACGGCGGCGGCTCCCGCGACGGAGGGCACGCGCGCGAGGGCGGCGATCGCGGCGGCACCGGCGATCGTGCCGAGCGCCAGTACGCGTCCCGCGCGCGGGACCCGGCCGCGCCAGGCGAGCAGCAGGGAGGCGGCTCCGGCGCCGACACCGAACCCGGCGAGGACCAGTCCCATGCCGGACGAGCCCCAGCCGCGCTCCTCGGCGAGCAGGGTCAGCCCGAGGTTCATGGGGCCGACGAAGCCGAGGTCGCCGAGGGCGATGGACACCACCAGCGGCAGCAGGACGCGGTCGTGGCGGATGTGACGCAGTCCGTCGCGCAGCTCGGCCAGGACTCCGTGGCGGGCGTTCCTCAGGTCGCCGGAAGGCGTGCGCCCGGACGGCGTGCCGTCGGAGCGCACGTCGTCGGGAGGCAGCTCGCGGACCCGGACGCCGAACAGCAGGGGCAGCGACACGCCGATCAGCAGCGCGGCCAGGCCGAACGCGCCGACGGTGCCGCCGAGGGCCACGCCGAGGCCGCCCAGGGGCCCGCCGACGACGGTGGCGAGCCGGGTGGCCAGTCCGCGCAGCCCCTGGACCCGGGTGAGCTGTCCGCGGTCGGCGATCCGGGCGGGCAGGGCTCCGGCGGCCGGCAGGAACACGGCGTCGACGATCCCGAACAGCAGCGCGACCGCGCCGAGCGCCCACAGCCCCGGGCTGGTCAGGAGCAGCAGCGCGGCCGCCGCGAGGACGAGCGCGCAGCGCACCCCGGTGCCGCCGAGGACGACCCGGCGGGGTCCGTAGCGGTCGACGACCACTCCCCCGCCGAGCATGAGCAGGGCGCGCGGCACGGCGCTGACGGCGGTCACGAGCCCGGCCTGGGCGGGCGTGCCGGACTGGACGGCGGCCCAGGACAGGGCGAGGTAGTAGACGCTGTCGCCGACGGCGGAGGAGGTGTAGCCGCCGAGCCAGCGCAGGATGTCGGGGTCCCGGTGCGCCGCGCGCTCCCGGTCGGGGGCCGTGCGGACGAGGGCCGTGCTCATGGCGGGGCTCCTTCTCAGATCCGGAACGGGAACGCGTACGTGTGCACCGCGACGCTCTCGCGGCCCTCGCGGTCGCCCGCCTCGTCGGCGGCCCGGCCCCGCTCCTCGTAGCGGTGGAGCAGGGCGAGGACCTCGCGGTTGAGTTCGGTGAGTTCGGCCGCGGTGAGGCGCATGTGGGACTCGGAGGACTCGGCGGCGGAGTTCCACGCCTCGCCCCAGTGGGTGCGCTCGTCGAGGAAGCGGCGGTACAGGTCGGCGCGCTGCTCGAAGAAGAGGCGGCTGGCGGCGGTGTGCGCGGCGGCCTTCTCGGGGGCGTCGCGGAAGTCCTCGTCGCGGATGCTCACCCCGTCGGAGGAGGGCTGCCACCAGCGTTCGCGGCCGTCGGCGCTCTGCGGCTCGGCCTCCTCGATGAGCCCGTGCTCGGCGAGTTTGCGCAGGTGGTAGCTGACGAGGGAGACGGCCTCGTCGACCTGCTCGGCGAGCTGGGAGGCGGTGGCCACACGGGCGACGGTCAGCGCTCGGTAGAGCTGCATCCGCAGGGGGTGGGCGAGCGCCTTGAGGGTGCCGAGGTCGGTGATGCGGCGGTTTCTCTCCTTGCCTGTCATGTCCCGCACGCTAGACAGGAAAGAAAAGTTGCGCAATATAAGTTGCGCAATATTTCTTTCCCATCTGCTCGGGAAAAACCCCGGCCGTACAGCCGGGGTTCCTCGAGCCGAGCGCGGCGTCACCGCACCGGGTGGCCCGCCTCCTTCAGCGCCTGCTTCACTTCCCCGATCCGCAGGTCGCCGAAGTGGAACACCGACGCGGCCAGTACCGCGTCCGCGCCCGACTCGACGGCCGGCGCGAAGTCGCCGAGCTTTCCGGCGCCGCCGGAGGCGATGACCGGGACCGTGACGTGCCTGCGGACGGCGGCGATCATCTCCAGGTCGTAGCCGTCCTTGGTGCCGTCCGCGTCCATCGAGTTCAGCAGGATCTCGCCGGCGCCCAGCTCGGCCGCCCGGTGCGCCCACTCGATCGCGTCGATGCCGGTGCCCTTGCGGCCGCCGTGGGTGGTCACCTCGAAGGTCCCCGAGGGGGTGCGGCGCGCGTCCACGGACAGCACCAGCACCTGGCTGCCGAACCGCTCGGCGATCTCCTTGATGAGCTCCGGACGGGCGATGGCCGCCGTGTTGACGCCCACCTTGTCGGCGCCCGCCCGCAGCAGCTTGTCGACGTCCTCGGGGGTGCGCACCCCGCCGCCGACGGTCAGCGGGATGAACACCTGTTCGGCGGTGCGGCGCACCACGTCGTAGGTGGTCTCGCGGTTGCCGGACGAGGCGGTGATGTCCAGGAAGGTCAGCTCGTCGGCGCCCTCGGCGTCGTACACCTTGGCCATCTCGACGGGGTCGCCCGCGTCGCGCAGGTTCTGGAAGTTGACGCCCTTGACGACCCGGCCGTTGTCCACGTCCAGGCAGGGGATGACTCGGACCGCCAGGGTCATGAGTTCACGGCTCCTCTGAATGCCTCTAGTTCCACTTCGACCAGGATGCGCGGGTCGACGAAACCCTCCACGACCAGCAGGGTGGAGACCGGGCGCACGGAGTCGAAGATCTCCTTGTGGGCCCGGGCCGCCTCGTCGACGTCCCGCGAATGCGTCAGGTACATCCTGGTACGGATCACGGACTCCACGCCGAGCCCGAACTCGCCGATCGCCTCGACCGCGCCGGTGAAGGCCACCTTGGCCTGCTCATAGGGGTCGCCCTCCCCGTAGAGCACGCTGCCCTTGAAGGACGTGGTGCCCGCCACCAGCACACGGTCTCCCGCCGCGACGGCGCGTGCGAACCCGAAACTCTCCTCCCAGGGACTTCCGCTCTGCACCCGCCGTACGGCTTCCGACGTCATGGCGACACAGCCTCCAAGGCCTCTTCCAGGGTGAACGCCTTCGCGTAGAGCGCCTTCCCGACGATGGAGCCCTCGACACCGAGGGGTACCAGCTCGGCGATGGCGCGCAGGTCGTCGAGGGACGACACGCCGCCCGATGCCACGACCGGCCGGTCGGTGGCCGCGCAGACGTTCCTCAGCAGCTCCAGGTTGGGGCCCTGGAGGGTGCCGTCCTTGGCGATGTCGGTCACGACGTACCGGGCGCAGCCCTCCGTGTCGAGCCGCGCCAGCGTCTCGTAGAGGTCGCCGCCGTCCCGGGTCCAGCCGCGGCCCTTGAGGGTCGTACCGCGCACGTCCAGGCCGACCGCGATCCTGTCGCCGTGCTCGGCGATGACCTTGGCGACCCACTCGGGGGTCTCCAGGGCGGCGGTGCCGAGGTTGACGCGGGTGCAGCCGGTGGCCAGCGCGGCGGCGAGCGAGGCGTCGTCCCGAATGCCGCCGGACAGCTCCACCTTGATGTCCATCGCCCGGGTGACCTCGCGGACCAGCTCCCGATTGTCGCCGGTGCCGAAGGCGGCGTCCAGGTCGACCAGGTGCAGCCACTCGGCGCCCGCCCGCTGCCAGGCGAGGGCCGCCTCCAGCGGGGAGCCGTACGAGGTCTCCGTGCCGGACTCGCCGTGGACGAGACGGACGGCCTGGCCGTCGCGGACGTCGACGGCGGGGAGGAGTTCGAGCTTGCTCACAGGGTTCCGATCCAGTTGGTGAGGAGCTGGGCTCCGGCGTCGCCGGACTTCTCGGGGTGGAACTGCGTGGCCCACAGGGCGCCGTTCTCCACGGCGGCCACGAACGGCTTGCCGTGCGTCGACCAGGTCACCCTCGGTGCGCGCATGGCCTGGTTGTGGGTCTCCAGCGACCAGTCGTGGACCGCGTAGGAGTGCACGAAGTAGAACCGGGCGTCCGCGTCGAGACCGGCGAACAGCTCGGAGCCGGCGGGCGCGTCCACGGTGTTCCAGCCCATGTGGGGCACGATCTCGGCCTGGAGCGGCTCGACCGAGCCGGGCCACTCGTCGAGGCCCTCGGTCTCGACGCCGTGCTCGATGCCCCGGGCGAACAGGATCTGCATGCCGACGCAGATGCCCATCACGGGGCGGCCGCCGGACAGCCGTCGGTCGATGATCCAGTCGCCGCGCGCCTCGCGCAGACCGGCCATGCAGGCGGCGAAGGCGCCGACGCCGGGCACCAGCAGCCCGTCGGCGTTCATGGCCCGGTCGAAGTCACGGGTGATCTCGACCTCGGCCCCGGTGCGCGCGAGGGCGCGCTCGGCGGAGCGGACGTTGCCGAAGCCGTAGTCGAAGACGACGACCTTCTTGCTCACCGCGCTCAATTCCACACCTCCAGCCGCAGCACACCGGCGACCAGACACATCCCGGCGCCGATCGACAGCAGCACGATCAGGCTCCTCGGCATGTCCTGCTTGACGAAGGAGTAGATGCCGCCGGCCAGGAACAGGCCGACGACGATCAGAAGGGTCGACAGACCGGTCATGGCTTTACAGCGCACCCTTCGTGGAGGGGAGGATGCCGGCCGCGCGCGGGTCGCGCTCGGAGGCATACCGCAGAGCCCGGGCCAGCGCCTTGAACTGGCACTCCACGATGTGGTGGGCGTTGCGCCCGTAGGGCACGTGCACGTGCAGCGCGATCTGGGCCTGGGCGACGAAGGACTCCAGGATGTGCCGGGTCATCGTGGTGTCGTACTCGCCGATCATCGGCGCCATCTTCTCGGGCTCGGTGTGCACGAGGTACGGGCGGCCGGACAGGTCCACCGTCACCTGGGCGAGGGACTCGTCCAGCGGGACCGTGCAGTTGCCGAAGCGGTAGATGCCCACCTTGTCGCCCAGGGCCTGCTTGAAGGCGGCGCCGAGGGCGAGGGCGGTGTCCTCGATGGTGTGGTGCGAGTCGATGTGCAGGTCGCCGTCGGTCTTCACGGTCAGGTCGAACAGACCGTGCCGGCCGAGCTGGTCGAGCATGTGGTCGTAGAAGCCGACGCCGGTCGACACGTCGACCTTGCCGGTGCCGTCGAGGTTGATCTCGACGAGGACCGAGGTCTCCTTCGTCGTGCGCTCTACACGTCCTACGCGGCTCATGCGCTCTGCTCCTTCTTGACTTCACGGACCGCGTCGAGGAACGCGTCGTTCTCTTCGGGGGTTCCGGCGGTGACCCGCAGCCAGCCCGGTACGCCGTTGTCGCGGACCAGGACGCCCCGGTCGAGGATCTTCCGCCAGACCTCGTGGGCGTCGGCGAACCGGCCGAACTGCACGAAGTTGGCGTCGGACGCCGTGACCTCGTAGCCGAGGGCGAGCAGCTCGCTCACCAGCCGGTCCCGCTCCGACTTGAGCTGCTCGACGTACTTCAGCAGCGTGTCGGTGTGCTCCAGGGCGGCCAGCGCGGTCGCCTGGGTGACGGCCGACAGGTGGTACGGCAGCCGCACCAGCTGGACGGCGTCCACCACCGCCGGGTGCGCGGCGAGGTAGCCGAGGCGCAGCCCGGCCGCGCCGAAGGCCTTGGACATCGTCCGCGAGACGACGAGATTCGGCCGACCTTCGAGCAGCGGCAGCAGCGAGTCGCCGTGGCTGAACTCGATGTACGCCTCGTCGACCACCACCATCGACGGCTTGGCCGCCTGCGCCGCCTCGTACAGCGCGAGGACGGTCCCGGCCGGGACGGCGGTGCCGGTGGGGTTGTTGGGCGTGGTGATGAAGACGACGTCCGGGCGGTGCTCGGCGAGGGCCTTCTCGGCCGCCGCGAGGTCGATGGTGAAGTCCTCGCCCCGGGGCCCGGAGATCCAGCCGGTGCCGGTGCCGCGCGCGATGAGCGCGTGCATCGAGTACGACGGCTCGAAGCCGATCGCCGTACGGCCCGGTCCGCCGAAGGTCTGCAGCAGCTGCTGGAGGACCTCGTTGGAGCCGTTGGCGGCCCACACGTTGGCCAGGCCGACCTCGTACCCGGAGGTGTCCGTCAGGTACTTCGCGAGCTGGGTGCGCAGCTCGACGGCGTCCCGGTCGGGGTAGCGGTTGAGGTCGCGGGCCGCCTCGCGGACCCGCTCCGCGATCCGCTCGACGAGCGGCTCGGGCAGCGGGTAGGGGTTCTCGTTGGTGTTCAGCCGTACGGGGACGTCCAGCTGGGGCGCGCCGTAGGGGGACTTGCCGCGCAGCTCGTCCCGTACGGGGAGATCGTCGATTCCGAGGTTCACTTGCTCGCCGGTACCTTCCACCCGAACCTTGCCTTGATCGCCGCGCCGTGCGCGGGCAGGTCCTCCGCCTCGGCCAGCGTGACCACGTGGTGCGCGACCTCGGCCAGCGCGTCCTTGGTGTAGTCGACGATGTGGATGCCGCGCAGGAAGGACTGGACCGACAGACCCGAGGAGTGGCAGGCGCAGCCGCCGGTGGGGAGCACGTGGTTGGACCCGGCGGCGTAGTCGCCGAGGGAGACCGGCGCCCAGGGTCCGATGAAGATCGCGCCGGCGTTCTTCACCCGGTCGGCCACGGCCGCCGCGTCCGCCGTCTGGATCTCCAGGTGCTCGGCGCCGTACGCGTCGACCACCCGCAGGCCCTCGTCGACGCCGTCGACGAGCACGATCGCGGACTGCCGGCCCTTGAGGGCCGGGACGATCCGGTCGTCGACGTGCTTGGTGGCCGCGATCTGCGGCTCCAGCTCCTTCTCGACCGCGTCCGCCAGCTCGACGGAGTCGGTGACCAGGACGGCGGCGGCCAGCGGGTCGTGCTCGGCCTGGCTGATCAGGTCGGACGCCACGTGCACCGGGTCGGCCGTCGCGTCGGCCAGGACCGCGATCTCGGTCGGGCCGGCCTCGGCGTCGATGCCGATCCTGCCGGTGAAGTAGCGCTTGGCGGCGGCGACCCAGATGTTGCCGGGCCCGGTGACCATGTTGGCGGGGGCGCAGGACTCGGTGCCGTACGCGAACATCGCGACGGCGGTCGCGCCACCGGCCGCGTACACCTCGTCCACGCCGAGCAGGGCGCAGGCGGCGAGGATCGTCGGGTGCGGCAGGCCGCCGAAGTCGGCCTGGGCCGGCGAGGCGAGCGCGACGGACTCGACGCCGGCCTCCTGTGCGGGCACGACGTTCATGACCACGGAGGACGGGTAGACCGACCGGCCGCCGGGCGCGTACAGCCCGACGCGCTCCACGGGCACCCACTTCTCGGTCACGGACCCGCCCGGCGCGACCTGGGTCGTGCGAGTCGTGCGGCGCTGCTCGCGGTGGACGAGCCGGGCCCGGCGGATGGACTCCTCCAGGGCCGCGCGCACGGCCGGGTCGAGCTGTGCCAGCGCGTCGGTGAGGGCCTCGGCGGGGACCCGTACGGATTCCAGCCGTACCCCGTCGAACCTCTCGGCGAAGTCGATCAGCGCCGCGTCGCCCCGATGATGCACGGCCTCGCAGATCGGACGCACCTTCTCCAGGGCGGCCTGAACGTCGAAGTCGGCTCGGGGCAGCAGGTCACGCAGGGCGGGGCCCTCGGGAAGGGCGTCGCCGCGCAGATCGATTCGAGAGATCACAGCCCAATTCTCTCAGACCGGGATCCGGCACCGTCCGCGCGTATCAGTGGCTGATACGGAGCGTGGCCGGAACCCGGAAGATCACCTTCACGTCTTGCTTCCGGGGAGTCACGCAAGGGCATCAAGGGCTGTGAGCGACCAAGGGGGTGACAGATGGTGACCGAAGGGGACGGAGCGGCCGCGGGTGACATCCCGGACGATCTGACCGCCGCCGAGGCCGGGATGTGGCAGGCCTTCCGCAACGGCAGCGTGTACGACCTGAGCAGCGGGGACACGGTCGTGGACGATCCGCACGGCGGGCATCCGTGGGGTGAGGAGCGGACTGTGCGGGCCCGGATCGTCGCCTGGCTGCTGCTGGCCGGCCCGCCCGCGCTGGCGGGCCGGGTGTCCAGCCTCAAGCTGGCCGGCGTCCGGATCAGCGGCAGCCTCGATCTGGCGGGCGGCACGGTGGTGCCGTACGTCGAACTGCGGCGCTGCCGGTTCGAGCGGGACGTGCTGCTGCCGGAGGCGCGGTTCACGACCCTGCGGATGGTGGACTGCGCGGTGCCGCGGCTGGAGGCGGCCCGGCTGCACACCGAGGGCGATCTGCATCTGCCCCGCTGCCGCTTCCACAACGGCGTACGGCTCACCGACGCGCACATCGGCACGGATCTGCTGCTCAACCAGGCGATCGTGTACCGCGACCGCACCGGCCGCTCGATCGCCGCCGACGGCATGACGGTCGGCCAGGACCTCCAGGCGGAGCTGCTGGAGTCGCACGGCGAGCTGAGCCTGCGCAGCGCCAAGATCGGCGTGTCGCTGAGCCTGCGGGGCGCCCGGCTGGTCAATCCGTACACCCGGCTCGCGCTGAACGCGCCGCAGCTGACGGTGGAGCGCTCGCTGTACCTGACGCCGGCGGGCGTCGGCCGGCAGGCGCTGAGCGGGACGACGCCCGCGCGCGGGACACGGATCCAGCGGTTCGAGTGCCGGGGCGGGGTCCGGCTGGACGACGGGCGGTTCGGAGACGCGGTCGACCTGGAGCGGGCCCGGTTCACCTTCACGGACGACCAGGAGCTGTCACTGGTCCGGGTCCAGACGCCCGAGCTGCGGTTCCTCGGGGAGCGGCCGCGGCGCGGCAAGGTGGTGCTGTCCGGCGCCCGGGTGATCAACCTGGTGGACCGGGCGAGCGCGTGGCCGGGTCCCGGCAGTCTGCACATGGGCGGCTTCGCCTACGAGAACCTGGTGCCGCAGGGCCCGTTCCCGCTGGCCGCGCGGCTGGAGTGGATCGCCGCGGCGACCGCCGAGTACGCGCCGGAGCCGTACGAACGGCTGGCGACGGTGCTGCGGGCGGGCGGCGAGGACGAGGACGCCCGTGAGGTGCTGCTCGCCAAGCAGCGCCGGCGCCGCGAGACCCTGCCGCCGGCCGCGAAGCTCGTGGGCTACGCGCAGGACTGGACGGTCGCCTACGGGTACCGGCCGGGCCGGGCGGCGGTGTGGATGGCGGTGCTGTGGGCGGCGAGCACCCTGGCCTTCGCGAACGCCCCGCATCCCCCGGTGAACCCGGGCGGGCACCCGCCCTGGAACCCGGCCCTGTTCACCCTGGACCTGCTGCTGCCGGTGATCGACCTGGGCCAGGTCGGCCAGTGGCGGCTCACCGGCGGCTGGCAGTGGCTGTCGACGGCGCTGATCCTGCTGGGCTGGGTGCTGGCGACGACGGTGGCGGCGGGGGCCACGAGGCTGCTGCGGCGGGGGTGACGCGCCCGGCCCCCGCGGGCTGAAACCCGGTCGGCCGAATCTCCACACAACCCCCTTGTCCGTGCACGAACAATCCCTGAACAGGGCTCACCTTTTACCGTTCCTTGACCTTCCGGCGTACAACTTTCCTGGGCTTGCCCGCACCCTCTGGCGGAACCCGACCTGCGGCTTTTCAATGGGCGGCACCATGGCTCTGCTGCCCCCCTTCATCCGCGCCTCCCGGATCTCCCGGGCGGCACGGACGACCGCCGCCCCCCACCCCGGCGCCGGGCTCCCCGCCGACGACGAGGTGCTCCTCGATGTGCCCGACGACCGGCTCGGCCCGGCCCTGGTCGCGGCCGGACGGGGCGCGTACGAGACGGCCGCCGCGCTGCTGTCCCGCACCCGGGAACGGGCCGAGTGGGAGTACCGCGACCGCTATGTGACGCGTCTGGCCTCCTTCGCGCACTCCCGCACGGAGTGGTTCGAGGAGTGGCGCGCCGCGGCGCCGCGCGATCCGGACCTGCTGCTGGTCTCGGCCCAGCTCGCGGTGGACCGGGCCTGGCTCTCGCCGGCGCGGGCCGAACTGCTGCGCGAGGTGAGCCCGCTGATCACGGCGGCCGCGCAGAGCGACCACGGCGACCCGGTGCCGTGGCGGATCGCCCTGGACCACGCGCGCGGCGCGCGGGCCGGGCACAAGTACTTCGGCGAACTGTGGGAGGCGGCGGTGCGCCGCGCCCCGCACCACTACGGCTGCCATGTCGCCGCCAAGCGCTATCTCGCCGAGTCCTGGCACGGCTCGCACCGCGAGTGCTTCGACTTCGCCGACCGGGCCGCCCAGGACGCCCCGGCGGGCTCGCTGGTCCAGGCGCTCCCGGCCCGGGCGGCCTTCGCCTATCTCACCGACGGCTGCGGGCCCGAGGTGCCGCGCGAGCGGCTGGACGCGGCGGCCGACCGCGCGATGGCCCTGTCGGCCCGTTTCCCGTCCCTGGACCCCTGGCCGGCCGAGATACGCAACCTGCTGGTGTACGTCCTGGTCCGCCTCGGCCGCCTCGACGACGCCCTCGTCCAGCTGCGCCTGATCGGCCCGTACGCCACCTCCTTCCCCTGGAGCCGGCTCTCCGACGACCCCCTCGGCCACTTCCTGGCGGTGCGCGAGGCCGTGTACACCGGACGGGCCGTGCCCGAACCGTGGCATCCACGAAAGGGGCACGGCGACCGAGCCCACCCGGACGACCATTAGGCTTCTGCGCCGTGACCACCGTCCGTCTGCCGCTCTTCCCCCTGAACTCGGTGCTGTTCCCGGGTCTGGTGCTCCCGCTGAACGTCTTCGAGGAGCGCTATCGCGCCATGATGCGCGAACTGCTCAAGACCGCCGAGGACGAACCGCGCCGGTTCGCCGTCGTCGCCATCCGCGACGGCCACGAGGTCGCGCCCAGCGCGCCGGGGCTGCCCGACCAGACCGCGCTGCCCGTGCGCGGCCCGGCGGCCGGCTTCGGCGAGGATCCCCTCAAGGCCTTCCAGGGCACCGGCTGCATCGCCGACGCCGCGACGATCCGCGAGCGTGCCGACGGCACCTTCGAGGTCCTGGCGACGGGCACGACCCGGGTCCGCCTCGTCTCGGTGGACGCCTCGGGCCCGTTCCTCACGGCGGAGCTGGAAGAACTCCCCGAAGAACCGGGCGACGAGGCCGGCGCGCTCGCCGAAGGCGTCCTGCGGGCCTTCCGCCAGTACCAGAAGCGCCTGGCGGGCGCCCGGGAACGCTCCCTCACCACCGGCGCGGACCTGCCCGACGACCCCGCGGTGGTGTCCTACCTGGTGGCCGCGGCGATGATGCTCGACACACCCACGAAGCAGCGCCTCCTCCAGGCCCCCGACATCGCCTCCCGGCTCCGCGACGAACTGAAACTCCTTCGCACCGAGACCGCGATCATCCGTAGCCTGCCCTCGCTGCCCGCGTCGGACCTGACGCGCGGCCCGACGAGTCTCAACTGAACCCCCGAAGGCGCTCGAACCCATGGCGAAGAAGCCGAAGAAGCAGCAGCAGTCCGGGGGCACCCCCGCCACGGTGGCCCTCACCTCGGCGGGCGTGGACTTCGCGGTCCACGCCTACGACCACGACCCGAACCACCCGTCCTACGGCGAGGAGGCCGCGCAGGCGATGGGCGTGTCCCCCGACCGGGTCTTCAAAACCCTGGTGGCGGACGTGGACGGCGCGCTCACGGTCGCGGTGGTGCCGGTGGCCGGTTCCCTCGACCTGAAGGCCCTGGCCTCGGCGGTGGGCGGCAAACGCGCCGCCATGGCCGACCCCACCCTGGCCGAACGCACCACGGGCTATGTGCGGGGCGGCATCTCCCCCCTCGGCCAGCGCAGGAAACTCCCCACGGTCCTCGACGCCTCGGCCACCGCCCACCCCACGATCTGTGTCTCGGCGGGCCGCCGGGGCCTGGAGGTGGAGCTGTCCCCGACCGACCTGGCCACCCTGACCGAGGCGGTCCTGGCCCCGATCGGCCGGGGCTGACCGGGGGAACGCGTCGCCGTCACGCGAGCGGCGCGCCGTAGGAGTCCTTCGGGACCGGCCCCTGCCCGTACGGGTCGGGGTCACGCGGGCCGAACAGCGCCGTGAGGCCCAGATGGACCAGCAGCGCCGCGAACGACCAGGCCAGCAACGCCCCCCGCGCCCCCAGCTTCAAGGGCGCCGAGAACGTCACGCCCTTCCCGGCGGCCTTGGCCTGGGCGATCACGTCCGACCCGGGCCCCAGCCACACCCCCAGCCGCCACGCCAGCACCGACCCGAGCAGCCCCCCGGCCATCAGCGCCACCACCAACGGCACACCGCCGCGCCGCCGCCAGGCGAACACCACCGCCGCGCTCACGGCGCCGAACGCCAGCGCCAGCAGGGTGAACGTCCCGTCCACCCCGATCGCCTGCTCCCCCTCGGTGTCCTTGAGGTAGACGACCCACCCCCCGTTCACCACGTCCCCCACCAGCGGCACGGAGGGCGCCAGATACTTCCACAGCACCCCGAGCAGCACCCCGGCCACCGCGACCGCCACCGTCACCACGGCGGCCTCCCGCAGTTCGGTCTTCATCCCGGGTCCGTCCTGTCCGTACGCGGCGTCCTGCGGCACGGCCGCCACGCCCAGCGGCTCCCCGGGCGGGGGCGGCCAGGCGGCCCCCTGCGGGGACGGTTCGTGCGGGGACGGTTCGTGCGGCGGAGGCGGAGTCAGCGGTGCGGTCACCCTGACATCGTGCCAGGCCCGGCTGTGCGGCGCGTCACCGGACGGCGGCCCGGCGGTAGGCCCAGGTGGCGACGGCCAGTGACACGACGCCCACCCCGGCGCACACCGCGAGGTCCCCGAGCACCAGCGCCCAGTCCGGATCCGCCCCGAAGGTCCGCGCGAAGGCCTCCACGCCGTACGTCGACGGCAGCAGATCCCGGGCGAACCGCACCGCCTCCGGCATCCGGTCCGGCGGCAGCACCCCCAGCAGCAGCGCGGCGGACATCCCCAGCTGCCCCAGCACGGTCGCCAGCTCCGGCCGCGGCGCGAGCAGCCCGAACGCGGCGCCCAGCCCGGACAGCGCGGCCCCGGCCAGCGGGATCACGGCCGCCAGCACCCACAGATGCGTCAGCGGCAGCCCGAACAGCACACACCCGAACACCGCGGTCACCAGGGTCCCCGGCACGGTGAAGGAGGCGTAAGCCCCCGCCGCGCCCAGCACCACGGCCGCCGGCGGCACCGGCAGGGTGGCGTAGTGGTCGAGCCCGCCGCTCGCCCGCAGCTGCCCGAAGTACTGCGCGAGCAGATTGAGCGCGACGAACGCGACGACGAGCACCGCGGAGCCCGCGACGACCGACTCGGCCTCGCTGCCCCCGTCCACGACACCCCGCATCATGATCAGGATGCCGACCGACTGGAAGGTCGCCACGAACAGCAGCGGGATCCGCGCCACCCGCGCACGCGAGAGCTGCGCCCGGTACACGGCCACGAGCGACGGCCACAGCCGCGCGCGCGGCCCCAACTCGGCGGTCACGGTCGCGCGGACCGTGCCGGTGACGGCCCGGGCGCCGCCCGGCAGAACCTCTGCGGGTACGACACTCACGTGGCGCTGCTCCTCTTCCCTGCGGCTCTCATACCGTCCCCCACGCACCATACGGACCATACGGACCCGGGGCCCACCCCGCTCAGATCGCTCACGCCCGCACCAGCCCCTGCCGCGCGGCCCCGCCCAGCGCCAGGTACACGTCCTCCAGACTGGGCGTGGCCAGGGTGAAGTCGTCCAGGGCGGCGAAGGCGGCCCCGCCGGTGACGGTGGCGACGACGGCGCGGGCCTCGTCGGGGGCCAGCCGCAGCGTCCAGCGGCGCCCGGACTCCACGGCCCGCTCGCGCAGCGCGGCGACCTCGGGGACGTCCAGCGGCGCCCGCTCCCGCCACACCAGCTCGACCCGGACCTCGCCGGCGACCTGCTCCTTGAGCCCGGCCGGCGTGTCGCAGGCGATGACCCGGCCCCGGTCGAGGACGGCGACCCGGTCGAGGACGGTCTCGGCCTCGATGACGTTGTGGGTGACCAGCAGGACGGTCGTGCCCTGCTCGGCGCGCCGCCGGTCCACGGCCGACCACACGGCGCGCCGCGCGACCGGGTCCATCCCGGTGGTCGGCTCGTCGAGCACCAGCAGCGGCCGCTCCCCCACCAGCACGGACGCGAAGCAGGCCAGCCGCCGCTGTCCGCCGGACAGCTTGCGCAGCGTGCGGCCGGCGAGCGGGGTGAGCCCCAGTTCGTCGAGGACGGCGTCCCGTTCCCGGCGGGCCTGCCGTACGTCGAGACCGCGCAGCCGTCCGGTGGTCTCGGCGGCCAGGGAGACGGTGAGCTCGTCGAGGGCGGTGGACTCCTGGCCGAGGTAGGCGAGGATGCGCGCGGCCCGCTCGGGGTGGCGCACGATGTCGTGGCCGAGGATCTCCACGGTGCCCGCGTCGGGCCGCATCAGCCCGGTCATCTGCCGTACGAGGGTGGACTTGCCGGCTCCGTTCGGGCCGAGGAGCCCGAAGATCTCCCCGCGGCGGATGTCCAGCTCCACCCCGTCGGTGGCCCGTACCTCGGGGGTCGCCGGGGTGCCGCGCCGGCCCCGTACCGCCGGATAGGTCTTGGTCAGTCCGCGCACGGCACACACGACCTCGTCCGGGTGCCGGATGGCCGATGCCGCGCGCGTACTCACAAGGGACGAGCCTACGGGGTCGGCAAGCCCCGCTCGTCCTTGGGGCCGCTCTCGGCGGCCGTCACTCCCCGGCGGGCGCGTGCTCGGCGGCGGTGCGGACGTCGACCTCGCGCCAGAAGCCCGCCCGGATGGCGTAGCGGTCGTGCTCGTCGATCTGGTCGTCCTTGTGCGCGAGCAGTCCGAAGCGGGCCGCGTACCGGAGCAGCTCGCCGTCGATGCGGTGCGGGATGCGCGGGTACATGCCCGACAGCTTCTGCAGATGGCCCTGGTCGCCGAGGCGGCCCATCCAGCGCCGGGCGAAGACCTGTCCCACCTCGAACGGGTCGCCGCCGACGGTGGTGATGTCCTCCTCGCGGTCGGCCCAGCGCTGTTCCGCCGTGGTCAGCTGGGCCAGCGTCGGCATGGAGGAGGCCTCGGCGGGCTCGGCGACGACACCGGGCCGGTCCACCCAGCCCTTGTCGGAGGACCAGCGCAGGGTGGCGGTGGCGGGGTGCGGGGCGGGGTGGCTGCCGGGTGCGCGCAGCGCGGCCAGGTCCTTGGGGGTGGGGACGCCCTTGGTGGCGGGCACACGCTCCTGGACGCCGGAGCGGTCGGCGGCGTCCGCGCCGGCGTGCTCGGGCTCCTCCGCGGGCCGCTCGGCGGCGGGGGCGAGGCCGGTGTCGGGCAGCGGCGCGGACAGGATCGCGGCGATCTCGGGCCGGGGTACGGGCTGCGGCGCGCACACCCCGCCGAGTTCCTTGGCGCGGACGGCCTTGGTGATCCACGTACGGTCCAGGACGCGCCGTTCGTCGGCCTCGGCGACCAGGTCCTCGGACTGGTTGTAGTCGCCGTCGGCGGCCTGGACGGCCCACAGGTGGACGGCGACGCCGTGTTCCTTGGCGGCCATCATGCCGGGCAGCAGATCGCCGTCGCCGGTGACGAGGACGACGTCGGAGCAGGCGCGGTTGCGGGCCAGCTCGGTCAGTTCGGCGTGCATGGCGGCGTCGACGCCCTTCTGGGCCCAGCGTCCGTCGCTGCGGGTCAGCGCGCCCAGCCGGACGGTGACCCGGGGCATCACGCGCAGCCTGCGGTGTTCGGGCTGGGGGACGCGGTCGGGGGCGCCGTCGAACCAGTAGATGCGCAGCAGGGGGCGTTCGGTGTCGGACTCGGCCTGTTCGCGCAGTCCCTGGACGAGCGCGGAGTGATCGACGGTGATGCGGGACCGCGAGGGCTCTCCGGCGAGGAGGCTCGCGGCCGCCCCCAGCAGATACCCGGCGTCCACCAGGACGATGCAGCGGTCCACACGACTCACCCTCTTCCCGGGAGGTTTGCTTCGGGCTTCCTTCGAGTCTGCCCGACCGTGCGGGGGTTAACGGCCCGAACTCGATCTTCGGCGTGGCGTTTCGGGGCGATGCGCTCCGAGAACCCCTGTCACGGACGGTAATTATCCGAAATGCGGCTTACATCAGCCTATGTGAATCTGGTCGCGGCCCTGGTCCCCACATCCCCCGCAGGAGGCAGATCCCCATGGCCAAGAACAAGAAGCAGGACCGTAAACAGCCGCAGTCCGAGCGTGGTCAGCAGCAGGCCCAGCAGTCCTCGATGCAGGAGCAGGCCGAACAGCGGATCTCCCAGGTGACCCCGGCCGACGTCGCCCGCAAGGGCCGGCAGAAGCGGTTCGGGCACAACTGACATCCACGCGATGGGCTGTTGCAGCCCAGGCACACCGAGGGGCGCGTCCGGAACCGGACGCGCCCCTCGCGCTGTTCCCCGGGCCCGGCCTCAGCCCGCCAGGCAGGACGGGCCGAGCAGCACCTTCAGATCGCCGAACAGCGCCGGATCGGGCTTGACCCGGTGCCGGTCCAGGCGCAGAACGGTCGTCCGGGTCGGGCCCTGGAGCTTGATGCGGACCTCGCTGTCCCCGCGGTGGTGGGTGAGGATCTCGTTGAGGCGGCTGACCATCGGCGGGGTGACCCGGGTGGCCGGGATGGTGAGGATCACCGGCGCGTTGGTGCCCGCGTTGGACAGGTCGGGGACCTGGAGCTCCATCGCGACGAGCCGGGGCACGTCCTCGCGCTTGTCGAGCCGGCCCTTGACGAAGACCACCGCGTCCTCGACGAGTTGGGTCGACACCAGCTGGTAGGTCGCCGGGAAGAACATGCACTCGATGGAGCCCGCGAGGTCCTCCACGGTGGCGATGGCCCAGGCGTTGCCCTGCTTGGTCATCTTGCGCTGGAGGCCCGAGATGATGCCGCCGATGGTGACGACCGCGCCGTCCGCGTGCTCGCCTCCGGTGAGCTGGGCGATGCCCGCGTCCGCCTTGTCGGACAGCACGTGCTCCAGGCCGAACAGCGGGTGGTCGGAGACGTAGAGACCGAGCATCTCCCGCTCCTGGGCGAGCAGATAGGTCTTGTCCCACTCGTCCTCGGTGAACTGCACGTCGAGGCCGAAGCCGGGCTCGCTGCTCTCCTCCTCGCCCATGCCGCCGAAGAGGTCGAACTGGCCCTCGGCCTCCTTGCGCTTGACCGCGACCACATTGTCGATCATCGGTTCGAACTGGGCGGTGAGGCCCTTGCGGGTGTGCCCGAGCGTGTCGAACGCGCCCGCCTTGATCAGCGATTCCGTGGTGCGCTTGTTGCAGGCGACGGCCTCGACCTTGTCGAGGTAGTCGGGGAAGGAGGCGTACTTCCCCTTGGCCTTGCGGCTCTTGATGATCGACTCGACCACGTTGGTGCCGACGTTGCGGACGGCCTCGAGGCCGAAGAGGATCACGTCGTCGCCCTGGGCGGCGAAGTTGTGCACCGATTCGTTCACATTGGGCGGCAGCACCTTGATGCCCATGCGCCGGCACTCGTTGAGGTAGATCGCCGACTTGTCCTTGTCGTCCTTGACGGACGTCAGCAGCGCGGCCATGTACTCGGCCGGGTAGTTCGCCTTCAGATAGGCGGTCCAGTACGAGACCAGTCCGTACGCGGCCGAGTGGGCCTTGTTGAAGGCGTAGCCGGCGAACGGGACCAGGACGTCCCACAGGGCCTGGATGGCCTCGTCGCTGTAGCCGTTCTTCTGGGCGCCGGCCTGGAAGATGGTGAAGTTCTTCGCCAGCTCCTCGGGCTTCTTCTTGCCCATCACGCGGCGGAGGATGTCGGCCTCGCCCAGCGAGTAGCCGGCGATGATCTGGGCGGCCTTCTGCACCTGCTCCTGGTAGACGATCAGGCCGTAGGTGACGGCCAGGACCTCCTCGAGGGGCTCCTCCAGCTCCTTGTGGATCGGGGTGATCTCCTGGAGCTTGTTCTTGCGCAGCGCGTAGTTGGTGTGCGAGTCCATGCCCATCGGGCCCGGACGGTAGAGCGCCGACACGGCGGAGATGTCTTCGAAGTTGTCGGGCTTCATCAGGCGCAGCAGGGAGCGCATGGGGCCGCCGTCGAACTGGAAGACGCCGAGGGTGTCGCCGCGCTGGAGCAGTTCGAAGGTCGTCGGATCGTCGAGCGGGAGGCTCAGCAGATCGATGTCGACGTCCTTGTTGGACTTCACCATCTTGACGGCGTCGTCCATGATCGTCAGGTTGCGCAGGCCGAGGAAGTCCATCTTCAGCAGGCCGAGCGACTCACAGCTCGGGTAGTCCCACTGGGTGATGGTCACGCCGTCGGTGTGACGCACCCACACCGGGACGTGCTCGGTGATGGTCTCGCTGGACATGATCACTCCGGCGGCGTGCACACCCATCTGCCGGACCAGGCCCTCGACGCCCTTGGCGGTGTCGATGACCTTCTTCACATCGGGCTCGTTCTCGTACATCGCCCGGATCTCGCCCGCCTCGCTGTAGCGGGGGTGCGAGGGGTCGGTGATGCCGTTGAGGTCGATGCCCTTGCCGAGGACGTCGGCGGGCATGGCCTTGGTGAGCCGGTCGCCCATCGCGTACGGGTAGCCCAGCACGCGCGCGGAGTCCTTGATCGCGTTCTTGGCCTTGATCTTGCCGTAGGTGCCGATCATGGCGACCTTGTCGGCGCCGTATTTCTCGGTCACGTACCTGATCACCTCGACGCGCCTGCGCTCGTCGAAGTCGATGTCGACGTCGGGCATCGAGATGCGCTCGGGGTTGAGGAACCGCTCGAAGATCAGACCGTGCGGGATGGGGTCGAGGTCGGTGATGCCCATGGCGTACGCGACGATCGAGCCGGCCGCGGAGCCCCGGCCGGGGCCGACGGCGATGCCCTGCTTCTTGGCCCACATGATGAAGTCGGCGACGACGAGGAAGTAGCCCGGGAAGCCCATCGAGATGATGGTGTCCATCTCGTACTCGACCTGCTTCATGCGGTCGTCCGGGATGCCCTCGGGGAAGCGGCGGTGCATGCCGCGCATGGTCTCCTCGCGGAACCAGGTGACCTCGGTGTAGCCCTCGGGGATGTCGAACTTCGGCATGAGGTTGCGGGCCTCGAACATGCCGGCGGTGTCGATCTGCTCGGCCACCAGGAGGGTGTTGGCGCAGCCCTCCTGCCAGGCGTCCGAGGAGTCGATGGCGTACATCTCGTCCGTGGACTTCAGGTAGTAGCCGGTGCCGTCGAACTTGAAGCGGTCGGGGTCGGAGAGGTTCTTGCCGGTCTGGATGCACAGCAGCGCGTCGTGGGCGGTCGCCTCGTGCGCGTACGTGTAGTGCGAGTCGTTCGTCACCAGGGGCGGGATGCCGAGCTTCTTGCCGATCTCCAGCAGACCGTCGCGGACCCGGTGCTCGATCTCGATGCCGTGGTCCATCAGCTCCAGGAAGTAGCGGTCCTTGCCGAAGATGTCCTGGTAGTCGGCGGCCGCCTTCAGCGCCTCGTCGTACTGGCCGAGGCGCAGCCGGGTCTGGAGCTCGCCGGAGGGGCAGCCGGTGGAGGCGATGAGCCCCTCGGACCACTTGGCGATGGTCTCCTTGTCCATGCGCGGCCACTTCTGGAGCCAGCCCTCGGCGTACGCGTCGGAGGAGAGGCGGAAGAGGTTGTGCAGACCCGTCGCGTTCGCCGCCCAGATCGTCTTGTGGGTGTAACCGCCGGAACCGGAGACGTCGTCCCGCTTCTGGTGCGGCTGGCCCCACTGGATCTTGCGCTTGTTGCGCCGCGACTCGGGCGCGACATACGCCTCGATCCCGATGATCGGGGTGATCCCGGACTTCTTCGCGGTGTGGAAGAAGTCGTACGCCCCGTGCAGGTTGCCGTGGTCGGACATGGCGATGTGCGTCATGCCCATCTCGTTGCACGCGTTGAACATGTCCTTCAGCCGCGCGGCACCGTCCAGCAGCGAGTACTGGGTGTGGACGTGCAGGTGCGTGAACGGCGGCTTCGACACGGCGTGGCCTCCAAGGGAAACACTCGACGACGGGCGGGCGGACAGTCCGGGGGTCAGCGTCGAAGTCTATGCCTCGCCACTGACACCCGGCGGGCACTCCCACGTACCTTCGAACGTTGGAAGGGGACGGACGATCCGTCCCGAGGTCACGCACCATCTGTCCCAGGAGGCACCCAGCGATGTCGGTTCCCCAGCTCAACGACGAGCCGCGCGGCGAGGAGATCCTCGCCGTCTTCGACACCGCCTTCGGCGAGCTCCTCGCCGCCGACCCGGCAGCGTTCCGGGTGAAGTTCCGCAAGATGGCGGCCTCGGCCTTCGCGTTCTACCGGGGCACGGCGGCGCTCTTCTACCACGACCTCGACGCCGAGAACGCCGGGCGGGGTGGCGGGAAGACATACAGCGGACCGTTCCTGGACGACCGCACCTCGCGCGTGTGGATCCACGGCGATCTGCACGCGGAGAACTTCGGCACGTACATGGACTCCACCGGCCGGCTGATCTTCAACGTCAACGACTTCGACGAGGCCTACGTCGGCCCCTTCACCTGGGACCTCAAGCGCTTCTCCGCCTCGATCGCCCTCATCGGGTACGCGAAGGCGCTCGGCGACGACCAGATCACCGAGCTGGTGCGGGTGTACGCGGGCGCGTACCGCGACCGGATGCGCGCGCTGGCCACCGGCGCCAAGAGCGACGAGGTGCCGCCGTTCACCCTGGACACCGCCGAGGGCCCGCTGCTGGACGCCCTGCGCGACGCCCGCTCCCTCACCCGCTTCGGGCTGCTGGACTCCATGACGGAGATCCGTGACTTCGAGCGCCGCTTCGCGCCCGGCGGCGGCTCCATAGAGCTGGACGCGGCCACCCGCTACAAGGTCCTCGCGGCCTTCGACGGCTATCTGGAGACGCTGCCGGAGACCTCCCTGGCCCGCCCGGACTCCTACCGGGTGAAGGACGTCGTGGGCCGCCGCGGCATCGGTATCGGCTCCGCGGGTCTGCCGTCGTACAACATCCTCCTGGAGGGCCACAGCGACGCCCTGGAGAACGACGTCGTGATCTACATCAAGCAGGCCCAGACCCCGGCCGTCTCCCGGCACGTCACCGACCCGGCGATCCGCGGCTACTTCCAGCACGAGGGCCACCGCACGGTGATCTCCCAGCGCGCCCTCCAGCAGCACGCCGACCCGTGGCTGGGCTGGACCGAGCTGGGCGGCGCGGGCCAGCTCGTCGCCGAGGTCTCGCCGTACGCCGTCGACCTGGACTGGGGCGACATCGACGACCCGGAGGAGATCGCGGGCGTCGTGGCCGACCTGGGCCGGGCCACCGCCACCATGCACGCGGCGGCGGACGACACCTCCGGCGAGTCCCTGGTGCCGTTCTCCACCGAGCGGGCCATCGACGCGGCCATCGCCGCCGACGAGGAGGGCTTCGCGCCGCTCCTGGTGGACTTCGCGCACAGCTACGGCGCACGCGCGCGTGCCGACCACCAGATCTTCGTCGACCTGTTCCGCAACGGCCGGATCCCCGGCCTCTGACAGCAGGCCTTGACAACGGCCGGCTAACGGTCGGGCTTCTCACAGGGACCTTTTAGGGGTCTCTTACGGGAGCCCGTGACACACTTCCTGCGCAATGGACATATCCGGGACCCGACTCAGAGCCGTACGCGCGGCGCTGTTCACGGCGGTCGTCGTGACGCTCAGCACCGCGTCGCACGTCCTGCTGTCCCGGGCCCCGCTGCCGTTCAACACGGTGGCCGCCGTCGCGGCCGCCGTGTTTCTCCTCGCGTACGCCCTCGCGGGCCGCGAGTGCGGCTTCGGGCGGATCGCCGCCCTGCTGATCCCGCTGGAGCTGGCGGCCGACACGGTCTTCACCACCGGCCAGCACGTCTGCTACGGCCGGGCCGGCGGCCCGGTCGCCGGCCCGCTGGCCGCGGTCGGCTGGGACGTGCTGTGCGGCGACGGCAGCCGGGTCGGCACCCCGCTGGCCCGGGTCACCGGAGCCGGCCCGGACCGGCTCGCCGGGCTGATGGCCCACTCCGACCCGGTCACCGCCTGGCTGCTGCTCGCCGCGCACCTCACCGTCGGCCTGATCGCGGCCGCCTGGCTGCGCCGGGGCGAGCGGGCCCTGGCCCAGCTGCTGCGGGCGGCCGGCGCGACCACCTTCCGGCCCCTGCTCCTCGCGGTCCGGGCCGTGACCGTACGACGCGCCCCGGCGGCCCGCCGCCTGCCGCGGCCCGCGCACCGTACGGCCACCGCCCGGGAACTGATCCTCGTGCACTCGCTGGGCCGGCGCGGACCACCGCACCCGGCCGCCCTCGCCCCCGCCGCCTGAGCGGCACGCCCCGGCGACACCCGAGATCGCCGAGCACGAGCAGTCACCCACACGTATCCGCGCACGACTGTGCGCGTCCCCGATGGAGAACACCGACATGAGCAAGCGAAACAGCGCGGCGGCGAAGACGGCGGCCCGGGAGCGGCTGCGCGTCGAGCGCGAGAAGCAGGCCAAGCGGGCCAAGGCCAAGCGGCAGATCATCGTCGCCGCCTCGGCGGTCGGCGTGCTGGCCGCGGCCGGCGGCATAGGCTACGCCGTCGTCCAGGCCAACCAGCCCAGCTACTGGGAGGAGGCCAAGACCGCCAAGCTGGTCGAGCCGGCCAACACCAGCGGCAAGAACGGCACGACCGTCGTCCTCGGCGAGGCGAGCGCCAAGAAGACCCTCGTGATGTACGAGGACCCGCGCTGCCCCATCTGCGCCCAGTTCGAGCAGACCGTCGGCTCGACGGTGAAGAAGGACTACGACGACGGCAAGTTCAAGATCCAGTACGTCGGCGCCACCTTCCTCGACCGCAGCCTGACCGGTGAGGGCTCCAAGAACGCGCTGAGCGCCCTCGGCGCCGCGCTGAACGTCAGCTCCGAGGCGTTCCTCGAGTACAAGACCGCCCTGTACTCGGCGAAGTACCACCCCGACGAGAACGACGACAAGTTCAAGGACGACTCGTACCTGATCAAGGTCGCGGACACGGTCAAGGAGCTGAAGGGCAACACCAAGTTCCAGAACGCGGTGAAGAACGGCACCTACGACCGGTGGGCGCTGGAGATGTCGAAGACCTTCGACAGCAGCGGCGTCTCGGGCACCCCGACCCTGAAGATGGACGGCAAGACGCTGACCGGTTCGGACGGGCAGAACGCCCCGATGACGGTCGCCGACTTCAACACGGCGATCGCGGCGGCCCTCAAGGCCTGATCCAACACGTAGTCAAAGAGCGGGCGAACATTTCACGTTCGCCCGCTCTTTCGTCGTACTGGTCAGTAATCTCATCGCCCGTGACCAGTCGACACAGATCACCCGAGAGCGCCGACACTCCGTCAGAGCGCGCCGACTCGCTGTCCCCCCGCCGCCGTACGGTCGTCAAGGCCGCGGCGGCCACGGCTGTCCTCGCCGGACCGCTCGCCGCCGCGATACCGGCCCGCGCGGCCGCCGAGGCCCCGGCCTTCCTGCACGGTCTCGCCTCCGGCGACCCCCTGCCCGACGGCGTCCTGCTGTGGACGCGGGTGACGCCCACCGCCGAGGCGGTGCCCGGCTCCGGGCTCGGCCCGGACACCGAGGTCGGCTGGGTCGTCGCCACCGACAGGGCGCTGACGAACATCGTCGGCCGGGGCTCCCTCACCGCGACCGCCGCCTCCGACCACACCGTCAAGGCGGACGTCCGCGGCCTCGCCCCGGCCACCGACTACTGGTTCCGCTTCACCGCGGGCGGCACGAACTCCCCGGTGGCGCGCACCCGCACCGCGCCGGCGGCAGACGCCTCCGTGAGCGGCCTGCGCTTCGGCGTGGTCTCCTGCGCCAACTGGGAGGCCGGCTACTTCTCCTCGTACCGTCACCTGGCGGCCCGCGGCGACCTGGACGCCTGGCTGCACCTCGGCGACTACATCTACGAGTACGGCACCGGCCAGTACGGCGCGCGCGGCACGGTCGTCCGGCCGACCTCGCCCACGCACGAGATCCTCACGCTCGCCGACTACCGCACCCGGCACGGCAGGTACAAGACCGACCCCGATCTCCAGGCCCTGCACGCGAAGGCGCCGGTCGTCGCGATCTGGGACGACCACGAGTTCGCCAACGACGCCTGGTCGGGCGGGGCGGAGAACCACACCGAGGGCACCGAGGGCACCTGGACGGGCCGTCAGGCGGCCGCCAAGCAGGCCTACTTCGAGTGGATGCCGGTCCGTCCGGCGATCGCCGGCACCACCTACCGTCGGCTGCGCTTCGGCAGGCTGGCCGATCTGTCCCTGCTCGACCTGCGTTCCTTCCGCTCGCAGCAGGTCGCGGTCGGCAACGGCACGGTCGACGACCCGGACCGCACCCTCACCGGCCGGGCCCAGCTCGACTGGCTGAAGGCCGGGCTCAAGGCGTCCGACACCACCTGGCGGCTGGTCGGCAACTCGGTGATGATCTCGCCGTTCGCGATCGGCTCCCTCACCGCCGATCTGCTCAAGCCGCTCGCCAAGCTGCTCGGTCTGCCCCAGGAGGGCCTGGCCCTCAACACCGACCAGTGGGACGGCTACACCGACGACCGCCGTGAGCTGCTGGCGCACCTGCGCTCCAACGCCATCGGCAACACCGTCTTCCTGACCGGTGACATCCACATGGCGTGGGCCAACGACGTGCCCGTGGACGCGGGGACCTATCCCCTGTCGGCCTCGGCCGCCACCGAGTTCGTGGTCACCTCGGTGACCTCCGACAACCTCGACGACATCGTCAAGGTCCCGGAGGGCACGCTGACCGCGATCGCCTCGCCGATCATCCGGGCCGCCAACCGGCACGTCCACTTCGTCGACACCGACCGCCACGGCTACGGCGTCCTGGACATCACCGCCGACCGCGCGCAGATGGACTACTACGTGCTGTCCGACCGCACCAGCGCCACCGCGACCTCCTCCTGGTCCCGTTCGTACCGCACGCGCAGCGGTACGCAGAAGGTGGAGCGCACGTACGACCCGGTCTGAGCCGGCTAGAGCGAGCCGAGGAAGCCGAGCGCCACCCGCCAGGTGGCCTCGGCGGCCTCCTCGTCCCAGTCCGGCAGCTCGGGGTCGGTGTACAGGTGCCCGGCGCCCGCGTACCGGTAGATCTCCACGTCGGCGCCCGCCCGGCCCATCTGGAGGTACCAGGCGCTCAGCCAGTCGTCGGTCTCGAACGGGTCCGGCTCCGCCACGTGCAGCTGGACCGGGAGTCCGTCCACCGAGACGTTCGGCGCGAGGTCGGAGGTGCCGTGCAGCAGGAGCAGGCCGCGCGCCTTCTCGTCGCCGAGGGCGAGGGTCTGCGCGACCGAGGCGCCCAGCGAGAACCCGGCGTACACGAGCCCTCTCTCCGAGTAGGGCGCGGCGGCCAGGACGGCTCTCCTCAGCAGCTCGTCCTTGCCGATCTGCTCCTTGTGGGCCATGCCCTCCTCGACCGTGTCGAACGTGCGTCCCTCGAAGAGGTCGGGGGTCCACACCTCGTGCCCGGCGGCGCGCAGCCGGTCGGCCGCCGCGCGCACGGCCGGGCGCAGTCCGTAGGTCGAGTGAAAGAGCATGATGTTCATGCGCCCATGGTGCCAGCCCGCACCGACAACGCCGTGTGTGCGTCTCTGCACGGAAGTCACATGTTCAAGGCCCCGCCCGCCCGGTTACTTTCGGGGGCATGGAGAACCTGATCCGCCCCGTGATCGTGGTCGGCGGTTCGGTCCTGCTGACCGTCCTCATCGGCTGGGCCACCGACCTACTGCTGCGCAAGGCCGACGCCCGGCACGGTGAGACACCGCTGTGGGGGCTGCTGCGGCGCGGCCGCATCCCGTACCAGCTGGTGCTGTGCGCGGCCCTGCTGAGAGGCTCGTACGACCAGGCGAAGCTGCTGGAGGACCATCGCACCGGCGTCGGCCAGGCGCTCACCCTGGTGCTGATCGGCTCGGTGGCCTGGCTGGTGATCCGGATCGCGGCGGCGGTCGTGGAGACGTCGTACTCCCGCTACGCGCGCGCGCACCGCGATCCGGCGCGGGTGCGGCGGGTGCGGACCCAGGTGTCGCTGATCATGCGGGTGGTGTCGGCCGTCGTCGGGGTGATGGCGGTGGCGGCGATGCTGCTGACGTTCCCGGCGATGCGGGCGGCGGGCGCCTCGCTGCTGGCCTCGGCCGGCATCCTCGGCATCGTGGCCGGCGTGGCCGCCCAGTCGACGCTGAGCAATATGTTCGCGGGGCTCCAGATCGCCTTCGGCGACATGGTGCGCATCGGCGACACGGTCGTGGTGGACGGCGAGTGGGGCACCGTCGAGGAGATCACGCTGACCTTCCTGACGGTGCGGACCTGGGACGAGCGCCGGATCACCATGCCGGTGTCGTACTTCACCTCCAAGCCGTTCGAGAACTGGTCGCGCGGCACCCCGCAGATGACCGGCATCGTCTACTTCCACGTCGACCACACGGCGCCGGTGGACGTGATGCGCGAGAAGCTGCGGGACATCCTGCGCGCGTGCCCGGCCTGGGACGGCCGCGCCTGCGGGCTGGACGTCACGGACACCACCCCGAACACCATGCAGGTGCGGGCCCTGGTCACGGCGAAGGACGCCGACGACATCTGGAAGGTCCGGGTCACGGTCCGCGAGCAGATGGTCCGCTGGCTGGCCAAGGAGCACCCGTACGCGCTGCCGCGCGTCAACACGGCGGACGCGACGCCTCCGCCGGCCCGGCTCCCCGGCCAGTCCTCCTCCTCGGACGGGGCCGCGGCGCGTCACCCATGACACGGGGCCTCAGTTGCCGCGTTCGGCGCCGCCGTTGACCTGGACGACCTGCGAGGTGATGTGCGCGGCGCCGGGCGAGGCGAGCCAGTGCAGGGTGGCGGCGACGTCCCCGGGCGTCCCCGCCCGCCCGTCGAAGGTCTCGCCCACCAGCCGCTCGCGCCGGGCGGGGTCGATGGCCTCGCCGAAGAACCCGGTGTCCTCGATGTAGCCGGGCGCGACGGTGTTGGCGGTGATCCCGCGCGGACCCAGCTCCCGGGCGAGATCGCGGGCGTACGGGTGCAGCGCGGCCTTGGCACCGGCGTACGCCCCGCTCCCGGACCCGCGGTAGGCGGCGATGGAGCTGACGAACAGCACCCGTCCGCCCGGGGAGGCGAGCCGGTCCTTGAGGGCCTCGGTGAGGAGGGCGGCGGTGAGGGTGTTGATCCGGAAGTTCACGGTCCAGTGGTGAAAGACCCGGTCCAGCGGGTCCTCGCTGTCGCTCGGCGGCTCCAGATGCCCGGCGCCACCCGCACTGTGCACGAGCACGTCGACGGTCCCGAACTCCTGCGCGACGAACCGCGCGACCCCTCTGACCTCCTCCGGCTCGCTGAGATCGGCGGCATGGGCCAACGCCCCGTCGACCCCCGCCCTCTCCAGCACCTCGATCCGCCGCCCGAGCAACAGCACCCGATCGCCGTCGGCCGCGAACACCCGCGCCGCGGCAAGCCCGATCCCCGTACCACCACCGCTGATCACCACGTTGCGTGCCATGATCCGAGGCTAACGAGGGGGCCCCGTGAAGGCATGCCGGTTCACACGACTGCCACGCGGGGGGCAGATCATCGCAGGCTACGCACGTCCAGCTGACGCAGCACCCGGTCCACCACCTCCGGATCCGCCCCCACCTCACCGCGCGCCGCCAGCACCTCGTGCCGGGCCGCGCTCAACAGCTCCCCCTGGATCCGCCGCACCCGCTTCAGCCTCCGCACCCGCTTCTCATGCCCCTCCCGCCGCTCCTCCTCCCCCATCTCCGGACTGATCCGCACCCCGATCTCGAACGCCCGCCGCAGCAGCTGCTCGCTCAGCTCCTCCGGCAGCTCCTCCACCTCCTCGATCTCCCGCAGCCTGCGCTTCGCCGCCTTCGCCGCCCGCACCGCCAGCTCCCGCTCGAACGCCTTCTCCCGCTCGGTGTCGGCCCGCACCCCGAGCCGTTTCACCAGCCACGGCAGGGTGAGCCCCTGGAGCACCAGCGTCGCCATGATCACCCCGAACGCGACGAAGACGATCTCGTCCCGATCGGGAAACGCGTCCCCCGCCTCCGTCTCCAGCGGAATCGCCAGTGCCAGCGCGACCGACGCCACCCCCCGCATCCCGGACCACCACATGATCACGGTCTCCCGCCAGCTGAGCGGGATGTCCTCGTCGTAGTCCCGCCGCGCGTGCAGCCGTTTCGTCAGCCAGGTCGCCGGCAACAGCCACGCCAGCCGTACGACGATCACCACGGCCGCGACGATCCCGGCCCAGCCGAGCATCTCGCCCCAGCGCCCGGACGCCGTACGGATCGCGTTGTGCAGTTCGAGCCCGATCAGCCCGAACGCCACCCCTGTCACCAGCGTGTCGACGATGTCCCAGAAGGCGTGCCCGGCGAGCCGGGTCAGCACGTCGTCGGGGTCGGTGGCGTACTCCGCGAGGAACAGCGCGCAGGTCAGCACGGCGAGCACACCGGAGCCGTGCAGCTCCTCGGCCAGCACGTAGGCGGCGTACGGCACGAGCAGGGTGAGCCCGATCTGGAGGGTCGCGTCGCCGAGCAGATCGAGCAGCCGGTTGGCGCCCCAGCCGAGCCCGACGCCCACGGCGACCGCGACCACGGCGGACAGCACCAGCTCCAGGGCCGCCTCGCCGGGCACGAACTCGCCGCTGACGGCGGCGGCGATCGCCACGTGGTACAGGACGATGGCCGTCACGTCGTTGAACAGTCCCTCGCCCTCCAGGATGGAGACGAGCCGGCGGGGCAGCCCGAGCTGTCCGGCGACGGCGGTCGCGGCCACCGGGTCGGGCGGCGCGACCAGGGCGCCCAGCGCGACGGCGGCGGCGACCGGCAGCCCGGGGATCACCGAGTGGGCGACGGCGGCCACACAGACCGTGGTGACGAACACCAGTGCCACGGCGAGCAGGAAGATGGGCCGTTTGTTGGCGGCGAACTGCCGCCACGAGGTGCGCCGTACGGCCGCGTAGAGCAGCGGCGGCAGCACCAGGGGCAGGATCAGGTCCGGCGGGACGTCGACGTTGGGCACGAAGTCCAGGACCGCGAGGACGATCCCGAGCAGGGTCATCAGCACCGGCGACGGCAGCCCGAACCGGTCCCCGACCGGGACACTCACCACGGCCCCGAGCAACAGCACGAACAGCAGGGCCAACTGGTCCACGGGCGGCGCTCCGGACGGCTAGACGATCAAGGGCATCCAGACGTCCAGCCTCGCACGCGCCACCGGTCGCTAGAGAGAACGCCGCATGGACCGGTGCGGAATCCCCGCCTCCAGCTCCTCGGGGCCGTACGCCGCGTACCCCAGCCGTTCGTAGAAGCCGAGGGCCTGGGTCTGCGCGTGCAGGTCGACGGCCGTCAGCCCCCGCGCGCGTGCCGCCTCCTCGATGGCCCGCACCAGCGCGACCCCGACGCCGAGCCCGCGTGCCTCCCGCGCGACGGCCAGCCGCCCCAGCGACCCGACCGCCGGGTCGCCGCCGGTGCGCTCCGCGGCCGCCGCGCCGAAGAGCAGCCGCCCCGTCCCCAGCGGTACGCCATCCTCACGGACCGCCAGCACATGCACCGCGCCGGCGTCGTGCTCGTCGTACTCCAGGTCCTCCGGGACGCCCTGCTCGCGGACGAAGACCTCCTTGCGCACCGCACGGCACGCCTCCAGGTCGGCGGGGTCCCCGGCGACGCGCACCGAGTAAGCGGGCGTGCCGCTCATCCGTAGGTCTCCTCGCGGACCTGGTCCAGGGCCTTCTCCAGGTCGGCCGGGTAGTCGCTGGCGAACTCCACCCACTGCCCGTCGCCGGGGTGCTCGAAGCCCAGCCGTACGGCGTGCAGCCACTGGCGGGTCAGCCGCAGCCGCTTGGCGAGCGTCGGGTCGGCGCCGTAGGTCAGGTCGCCGACGCAGGGGTGGCGGTGGGCGGACATGTGGACGCGGATCTGGTGCGTGCGGCCGGTCTCCAGCTTCACGTCCAGCAGGGAGGCCGCGCGGAACGCCTCGATCAGGTCGTAGTGCGTGACGGAGGGCTTGCCGTCGGCGGTGACCGCCCACTTGTAGTCGTGGTTCGGGTGCCGGCCGATGGGCGCGTCGATGGTGCCGCTGGTCGGGTCCGGGTGGCCCTGGACGAGCGTGTGGTAGCGCTTGTCGACCGTGCGCTCCTTGAACTGGCGCTTGAGCGAGGTGTACGCCCGCTCCGACTTGGCGACCGCCATCAGGCCCGACGTGCCCACGTCGAGGCGGTGGACGATGCCCTGGCGCTCGGCGGCGCCGGAGGTGGAGATCCGGTAGCCGGCTGCGGCGAGCCCGCCGATGACGGTGGGGCCGCTCCAGCCGGGCGACGGGTGCGCGGCCACGCCCACCGGCTTGACGATCACGACCACGTCGTCGTCGTCGTGCACGATCTCCATGCCCTCGACGGGCTCCGCGACGATCTGCACCGGTGCGGGCGCCTGGGGCATCTCGACCTCGAGCCAGGCCCCGCCGTGCACCCGCTCGGACTTGCCGACCACCGAGCCGTCGACCGAGACCTTCCCCGCCGCGGCGAGCTCAGCGGCCTTCGTACGGGAGAAGCCGAACATGCGGGAGATGGCGGCGTCGACGCGCTCGCCCTCCAGACCGTCCGGCACGGGCAGGGTGCGGATCTCGGGAATCGTGCTCACCCGTCGAGTATGCCGGACGGCTCCGACCGCCCCGTACGGGCCTGTGGACAACCCGGGCGGGGCCCCGCGGCGGAATCAGTCCTTGTGGACGGTCCCGTCCGGGTCCAGCCCCTTGAAGGACAGCAGCACGATCAGGATGCCGCCGCACACGATCGCCGAGTCGGCGAGGTTGAACACCGCGAAGTGCTTCGGCGCGATGAAGTCGACGACCGCGCCCTCGAAGACACCGGGCGAGCGGAAGATCCGGTCGGTGAGATTGCCCAGCGCACCGCCCAGCAGCAGGCCCAGCGCGATCGCCCAGGGCAGGCTGTAGAGCTTGCGGGCGAGCCGCGCGATGACCACGATCACCGCGGTCGCGATGACGGTGAAGATGATCGTGAAGGCCTCGCCGAAACCGAAGGCCGCGCCCGCGTTGCGGATGGCCTCGAACCTCAGCCAGTCCCCGATGATCTCGATCGGCGCGTGGTGCTCCAGTCTGGCGACCACGATCATCTTGCTGACCAGGTCGATGGCGTACGCGAACGCGGCGACGGCGAAGAGCACGGCGATGCGGCGCTTGCCCCTGGGCCGCGCCTCGGTGCTCTCCTGCCCGTCCGGGAGGTCCGGGCCGGACGACTGCTCCGGCTCGGCTCCTGCCGCCTCTGGGATGTCCGGCGTACCGATGATGCGCTCCGCCTCTGCCACGTGAGTCCCTCAACCTAGGTACCTGACTGAGGACGAGGGTACGACACGCCCCCGCACCGGCACGCGATCAGTACCGGCGCTCTTGTTTCTGCTTGCACTCGACGCACAGCGTGGCGCGGGGGAAGGCCTGCATCCGGGCCTTGCCGATGGCCTTGCCGCAGTTCTCGCACAGGCCGTACGTACCGGCGTCCAGCCGCTCCAGGGCGTGCTCGGTCTGGATCAGCATCTCGCGCGCGTTGGCGGCCAGCGCCAGTTCGTGCTCGCGCGTGATGTTCTTCGTCCCGGTGTCCGCCTGGTCGTCGCCGGCGCCGTCCCCGGAGTCCCGCATCAGCCCCACCAGGGCCGTCTCGGAGGAGACCAGCTCGGCCCGCAGCCGCTCCATCTCGGACTGCAGCTCGGTGCGGGCCTCCTCGACCTCCTCGGGGGTCCAGGGCTCCTCTCCGGGGCGTACCGCGAGCTCGCCCGGTTCCACCGCGGCGAGGCGCGCCTTGGGAACGGCGGTCGTCGCCGCCGTGGCCGTGCCAGGAGTCTTCTTCGCAACCACTGTCGTGGCTCCCGTCTGCTCCGCGGCCGTGGCCGCGCCCACCTTCTTGGCCGTGCTCTTCTTTCCCGCACCCGCCGCTGCCACGCCCTCGGCGTCCGCGGCCCTGCCGCCGGCGACCGTCTTCCTGCCGGCCGCCTTCTTCGCGGCCGCCTTCTTGGCGGCCGTCCCGGAAGCGCCCGCCTTCTTGGCAGCCGCCTCCTTCTTGGCGGTCGCCCCAGGGGCGGCCGCCTTCCCGCCGGCCGCCTCGGAGGCAGCCGTTTTCCCTCCGGCCGCCTCGGAAGCAGCCGCCTTCTTTGCTGCGGCCGCCCCGGAAGCAGCCGCCTTCTTGGCGGCCGCCCTGGGAGCGGCCGTCCTGTCGGCGGTCGCCTTCTTCCCCGCCCCCGCGGCACCGGCCTCCCGCGCGGCGGCAGGCTTGCCCCGGGGAGACGTCTCCCCGGTGGTCCTCCTGGCGGGGCTCTTGCGCCCTGCCGGCTTCTTGGCAGCGCCTTTCACGGCATCTGCCGACCGTGCGGCCCTCGCCTGCGCCGCCGGCTTGTCGGCAGTCACCTTCGGCTTCTCGGCAGTGGTCTTCTTCGCCACCATGGCCGCGGCCCCTTCACATATGGTGATCTTGCGCGCGAATCGTGCTGGGACGATAAATCGACTTGAGAGCCGCGGCAACGGGGCACACCGCCGAAATCGCCCGCCTCGCGCACGCCACGCGGTCGGCCTGCCTGCGTTGTGCCCAGCTCCCCGACGGGTAATCCGCCCGGCCGACCGCCCCGGAACCCGGACACGCGTACCCCGCCCCGGGGCCACCAATCGGGTCACCCCGCGCCGGTCCGCCCGCCGCGCCCGCGGACCGCGAAAACCGGTCGGCCGCTGTCCGTGCGGCGCCGTACACTGGGCGGAGCGAAAAGCGTGGATGGGGACGAGTAGCGACGTACGCAGCCCAGAGCGACCCGGGGACGGTGGAAGCCCGGGGGCGAGCGCGACGTGAAGATCACCCCGGAGCCGCCGGAGGAAAGCCCGCGCAGGGCGAGTAGAACCGGCATCGCGACCCCAATGAGGGGGCTCACCGGAGCGCAGGGCGCACCGGAGGGCCAAGGAGGGTGGTACCGCGGGAGCGCGCCGCACACGGCGTAGACGGACAGCAAGGCTCTCGTCCCTCCGACGGAAGGCAGTACGTCCGCCGGAGGAAGATCGATGACGCAGTACCGCCAGGTGCCCGCCCAGGTCGACCTGCCCGCCCTCGAGCACGCCGTGCTCGATTTCTGGCGCGAGCAGAAGATCTTTGCCAAGAGCCTGGAGCAGTCCGAGGGCCGCCCCGAGTGGGTGTTCTACGAGGGCCCGCCCACCGCCAACGGCATGCCGGGCGCCCACCACATCGAGGCGCGCGTCTTCAAGGACGTCTTCCCCCGCTTCCGCACCATGCGCGGCTACCACGTGGCCCGCAAGGCCGGCTGGGACTGCCACGGCCTGCCGGTGGAGCTGGCGGTGGAGAAGGAGCTCGGCTTCGCCGGCAAGAAGGACATCGAGGCGTACGGCATCGCCGAGTTCAACGCCAGGTGCCGTGAGTCCGTGCTGCGCCACACCGACGCCTTCTCCGAGCTGACGACCCGCATGGGCTACTGGGTCGACCTCGACGACGCCTACGTCACGATGGACCCCGAGTACATCGAGTCGGTCTGGTGGTCGCTGAAGGAGATCTTCGACAAGGGCCTGCTGGTCCAGGACCACCGCGTCGCCCCCTGGTGCCCCCGCTGCGGCACCGGCCTGTCCGACCACGAGCTGGCCCAGGGCTACGAGACGGTCGTCGACCCGTCCGTGTACGTCCGTTTCCCGCTCACCTCCGGTCCGCTCGCCGGCCAGGCCGCCCTCCTGGTGTGGACGACGACCCCCTGGACACTGGTCTCCAACACGGCCGTGGCCGCGCACCCCGAGGTCACCTACGTCGTCGCGACCAACGGTGAGGAGAAGCTCGTCGTCGCCGAGCCGCTCGTCGCCAAGGCGCTCGGCGAGGGCTGGGAGACCACCGGCCAGACCTTCACCGGCGCCGAAATGGAGCGCTGGACATACCAACGTCCGTTCGAGCTGGTGGAGTTCCCGGCCGAGGCGCATTTCGTCGTCAATGCCGAGTACGTCACGACCGAGGACGGTACGGGTCTGGTCCACCAGTCCCCCGCGTTCGGTGAGGACGACCTCAAGGTCTGCCGCTCCTACGGCCTGCCCGTGGTCAACCCGGTCCGCCCGGACGGCACCTTCGAGGAGTCCGTCCCGATGGTCGGCGGTGTCTTCTTCAAGAAGGCGGACGAACAGCTCACCGAGGACCTCCAGCAGCGCGGCCTCCTCTTCAAGCACATCCCGTACGAGCACAGCTACCCGCACTGCTGGCGCTGCCACACCGCGCTCCTCTACTACGCGCAGCCGTCCTGGTACATCCGCACCACCGCGGTCAAGGACCGTCTCCTCCAGGAGAACGAGAAGACCAACTGGTTCCCGGACACCGTCAAGCACGGCCGCTTCGGCGACTGGCTGAACAACAACATCGACTGGGCGCTCTCCCGCAGCCGCTACTGGGGCACCCCGCTGCCGATCTGGCGCTGCGAGGACGACCACCTCACCGTCGTCGGCTCGCGCGCGGAACTGAGCGGACTGACCGGCAGCGACCAGTCCGAACTGGACCCGCACCGCCCGTTCATCGACGCGGTCACCTTCGCCTGCCCGCAGGAGGGCTGCGGAAGGACGGCCACGCGCGTGCCGGAGGTCATCGACGCCTGGTACGACTCGGGTTCGATGCCGTTCGCGCAGTGGGGCTACCCGTACAAGAACAAGGACCTGTTCGAGTCGCGCTACCCGGCGCAGTTCATCTCCGAGGCCATCGACCAGACCCGCGGCTGGTTCTACACGCTGATGGCGGTCGGCACCCTGGTCTTCGACAAGTCCTCCTACGAGAACGTCGTCTGCCTGGGCCACATCCTCGCCGAGGACGGCCGCAAGATGTCCAAGCACCTGGGCAACATCCTGCAGCCGATCCCGCTCATGGACCAGCACGGCGCCGACGCGGTCCGCTGGTTCATGGCGGCCGGCGGCTCCCCCTGGGCGGCCCGCCGCGTCGGCCACGGCACCATCCAGGAGGTCGTCCGCAAGACACTCCTCACCTACTGGAACACGGTCGCCTTCCAGGCCCTGTACGCCCGCACGTCCGCGTGGGCGCCCAGCGCGGCCGACCCGGCCCCGGCCGACCGTCCGCTGCTCGACCGCTGGCTGCTCTCCGAACTCCACGCGCTCACCGACCAGGTGACCCAGGCGCTGGAGGCGTACGACACCCAGCGCGCCGGCAAGCTGCTCTCGGCGTTCGTCGACGACCTGTCCAACTGGTACGTCCGCCGCTCGCGCCGCCGCTTCTGGCAGGGCGACAAGGCCGCGCTGCGCACCCTGCACGAGGTCGTGGAGACGGTCACCAAGCTGATGGCCCCGCTGACCCCGTTCATCACCGAGCGGGTCTGGCAGGACCTGGTCGTCCCCGTCACCCCGGGCGCCCCGGAGTCCGTCCACCTCGCCGCCTGGCCCGAGGCCGACCTGAGCGCGATCGACCCGGAGCTGTCGAAGCAGATGGTCCTGGTGCGCCGCCTGGTGGAGCTGGGCCGCGCCACACGCGCGGAGTCGGGCGTCAAGACCCGCCAGCCGCTGAGCCGTGCCCTGGTCGGTGCCGCCGGCTTCGACGCGCTCTCCCCCGAGCTGCACACGCAGATCACCGAGGAGCTGAACGTCGAGTCCCTCGCCTCCCTCTCCGAGGTGGGCGGGTCGCTGGTCGACACCACCGCCAAGGCCAACTTCCGGGCCCTCGGCAAGCGGTTCGGCAAGCGCGTCCAGGACGTGGCCAAGGCCGTCGCGAACGCGGACGCCGCCGCGCTCTCCCTCGCCCTGCGCGAGGGAACGGCCTCGGTGGACGTCGACGGCGAGACGATCACCCTCGCCCCCGACGAGGTCATCATCACCGAGACCCCGCGCGAGGGCTGGTCCGTCGCCTCCGACTCCGGCGCCACCGTCGCCCTCGACCTGGAGATCACCGAGGAGCTGCGCCGCGCCGGCCTCGCCCGGGACGCGATCCGGCTGATCCAGGAGGCCCGCAAGAACAGCGGCCTCGACGTCGCCGACCGCATCGCACTGCGCTGGACCGCGACCGACCCGGCCACCACCGACGCCCTGTCCGGCCACTCCGCCCTGATCGCCGACGAGGTCCTGTCGACCGACTTCGCCCAGGGCGAGGCCGACGACAGCTACGGCACCCCGTTCACCGACGACGGCCTCACCCTCACGTTCCGTCTGCGCAAGGCGTGAGGCGCAAGGCATAAGGCGCAAGGCGCAAGGACGCACGAGAAGGGCCCGGTCTCCTGGAGGCCGGGCTCTTCCGTATGCGTCCCCTGTGACACCGTCACCACCTGCGCTGTCGTCAACACGCGTAAAAAGGGCGGGACCCCGGATCGAAATCCGGGGCCCGCCCTTTGAACGCTGCCGACGCCTAAGGCGTACTACTGGCCGTCAGTTGTCGTCCTCGTCGATGAGGAAGCCACGCATCGGCGAGGGAGCCTGGCCCATCGGGGAGGGACCCTGCGGACGAACCGGTGCCATCGGCTGAGTCATGGCCGGGGACATCTGCTGCTGCCCGCCGTAGGACGGCGCGGCGGGGCTGGGCGCGCCCATGCCCGAACCCATGCCGGACCCCATGCCCGAGCCCATGCCGGAACCCATACCCGGAGCACCGGAGCCGTAGGACGGCGCGCCGGCGCCGGCCGGAGCCATGGAGGGTGCCGGGGACGGCGGCAGGGAAGCGGCGGCCGGGGTGCGCGGCGGAGCGAGGGAGTCGTCGGCCTGGGTCTCCAGCTGACGCAGCTGGGACTCGAGGTACGACTTCAGGCGCGTGCGGTACTCGCGCTCGAAGCCGCGCAGGTCCTCGACCTTGCGCTCCAGCGTGGCGCGGGCGGACTCCAGGGAGCCCATGGCGACGCGGTGCTTCTCCTGCGCGTCCCGCTCCAGGGCGTCGGCCTTGGCACGGGCGTCACGCTCCAGACCCTCGGCACGCGAACGCGCCTCGCCTACGATCTTGTTGGCCTCGGAGCGGGCCTCGGCGATCGCCTGGTCGGCGGTCTGCTGGGCCAGCGAGAGGACTCGGGCGGCGCTGTCGCCACCGGGGCCCTGACCGGGGCCGCCCATCGGACCGCCCATGGGGCCGCCCATCGGGCCACCCATCTGCTGCTGCATCGGGGGCTGACCACCCATGGGACCGCCCATGGGGCCCTGGCCCATCGGCCCCGGACCCATCGGACCGGGACCCTGGGGACCACCCTGACCGCCGGGGCCGGCGGGCAGCTGCGGGGCACCGCTCGGCAGCTGGGGCGGGCCACCCATGGGGCCACCCATCTGCTGCTGCGGCGGGCCCGATATGCCGGCGGGCACCGGAGCGCCGGGACCTCGCATACCCTGCTGCGGCATCCCCTGCTGGGGCATTCCCTGCGGAGGCATGCCCTGCTGGGGCATGCCGCCCTGCTGCATCCCACCCTGCTGGGGCATTCCCTGGGGCATCCCGCCCTGCTGGGGCATGCCGCCCTGCTGCATCCCACCCTGCTGAGGCATGCCGCCCTGCTGGTCCTGCGGCTCCGGAGGCTTGCGCATGTTCTGCTGGTTCTGGGCAGCAGCGCGCGTGGCCGCGGCCAGTTTGGCGCGCAGATCCTCGTTCTCGCGGAGCAGGCGGGTCAGTTCGGCTTCGACCTCGTCGAGGAAGGCATCGACCTCGTCCTCGTCATAGCCTTCTCGGAGGCGGACGGTCGTGAACTGCTTGTTCCGCACATCCTCGGGGGTCAACGGCATCTCTTCACCTCAACGTAGTCGTCGGCATCGGCAAGACGGTAGTTCACATCGCTCACAGCCGGCTCACGATCGAGATCAGGATGTAGACGATGATCATCAGTACGAAGAAGGACAGGTCGAGCGCCACGCCCCCGAGACGCAACGGCGGGATGACTCGCCGCAGAAGCTTGAGCGGTGGATCGGTGACAGTGTAGGTGGCCTCCAGAACGACCACCATCGCCTTGCCGGGTTGCCATGAGCGGGCGAACTGGAAGACGTAGTCCATGACCAACCGGAAGATGAGCACGATGAGGAAGACCATCAGCGCGATGTAGACGACATCCAGGACCACGCCCATGTTCGGTGCTTCCCTCTCCCCTGTTTCCGTGCCGCTCTGTACTGCGGTGTACTTCTTTGTACTGCTTTTTCCGGTCTTGCGTCTCAGCTCTGGTTGAAGAACCCGCCCTCTGCGATGCGGGCCTTGTCCTCCGCCGTGACATCGACGTTAGCAGGCGACAACAGGAACACCTTCTGCGTCACCCGCTCGATGCTGCCGTGAAGACCAAACACCAAACCGGCCGCAAAGTCGACAAGTCGCTTCGCGTCTGTGTCATCCATCTCAGTCAGATTCATGATCACCGGGGTGCCCTCGCGGAAGTGTTCCCCGATGGTACGGGCCTCGTTGTAGGTCCGGGGGTGAAGCGTGGTGATCCGGTACGGCTCTCGTTCCGACACGACCTTGGGCATGATCACCGGTGCGTTCTTCTCCAGGGACTGACGTTCTTGTGTGATGGATGCCACGGGCGCGATGCGCGCCGGACGCCCGGATTCCGCAGCGAGCGAAGCGGATCGGGCCACCGGCTCGCGCGGAGCCGGCGGCTGTACGATTCGCACCTCTTCGTCCCTTTGGGACTGGTGCGCTCCGTGTGACTGGTGGGACGGCTCGTGTCGCCGGTGGTCCCGCTCGGGTTCCGGGTCGAGCTCGGGTTCGAAGTCGTCATCGGGGTCGAAGCCCCGGCCGTCGTACCCATCGTCCTCCACGAGGCCGAGGTAGACCGCCATCTTGCGCATCGCGCCGGCCATGCTCTGAGTCCTCCGCTCTGTGGTGGATCGGCTTTCGACTGCCAAGTCCCGCGATCCACGTGGCCCTTGTGCCCGCCTACCGGCGGTAATGACCATATTTTCTGCTGTGGTCCGACTTCCTGGCGACGTTACCCGAGCCTGGGGCGGACTCCGAGTACCGCAGTGCCGACGCGTACATGTGTCGCCCCGGCAGCCACGGCCTCCTCGAGGTCCGCACTCATCCCCGCGGACACCATGTTCGCACCGGGATGGGCTCGGCGCAGGTCGGTCGACAAATCCATCAACCGCTCGAAGGCGGCGCGTTGGCGTCCCGCGTACTCCCCGGTCAGAGGTGCGACGGTCATCAGTCCGGCGAGCCTCAGTCCCGGCGCGCCGGCCACCAGGCCGGCCAACTCCTCGATCCCGCCCGGCGCCACGCCGCCCCGGTCCCCGCGCCCGCTCTCCCCGGCGTCGAGGGCGACCTGGATCAGGCATCCGACCTCCCGCCCGGCGCGCACCGCTTCCTTCGACAGCGCGCTCACCAGCCGGGAGCGGTCCACGGACTGCACGAAGTCCGCGTAACCGACCACGGATCGCACCTTGTTGGTCTGCAACTGGCCGACGAAGTGCCAGGAAAGCGACAGGTCCGAGCAAGTCGCGGCCTTGGGCGCGGCGTCCTGGTCCTTGTTCTCGGCGACGTGCCGCACTCCGAGGTCGGCCAGGATCCGCACGTCGTCGGCCGGGTAGGTCTTGGTGACCACGATCAGGGTCACCTCCTCCCGCTCACGACCGGCGGCGGCGCACGCGCGGGCGATGCGCTCCTCGACCTTCGCCAGGTTTACGGCGAGTTCGTCCTTACGGTCCGTCATGCCCATCAGTCCAGCCAGACATATCCCGCGAGTCGCCCTGTGGCGCGGTCGCGGCGGTAGGAGAAGTGGTCCTCGGACTCACGGGTGCACACCGGCGACTGCTCCCGGTCGCACACCCCGAGCCGGTCGAGCTGCGCGTGCACCCCCGCGGTCACATCGACCGCCGGCGTGCCCCAGCTCGTCTCGGCGTGCGCCGCCGGCTCGACGGCGGCGACCTCGGCCCGCATCCGCTCCGGTACCTCGTAGCACCGGCCGCAGACGGCGGGCCCGGTGCGGGCGACGATCCGGGACGGCTCGGCGCCGAGCTCCACCATGGCCCGTACGGCGGCGGGGACGATCCCGGCGACCATGCCGGGCCGGCCCGCGTGGGCCGCGGCGGCGACCCCGGCGACCGGATCGGCGAGCAGGACGGGGGTGCAGTCGGCGGTGAGGACGGCGAGGGCGAGCCCGCGCCGCCCGGTGACGATCGCGTCGACCCGCGGCACCGGCCTGTCACCCCAGGGGCCCTCGACGACCACCGCGTCGGCGCCGTGCACCTGGTTCATCCAGACCACGTCTCCGGGATCCAGCCCCAGCGACTTGGCGGCCAGCTCCCGGTTGGCGTGCACGGCCGCGGGGTCGTCGCCGACCGCCCCGCCGAGGTTGAGCTCCTCATACGGAGCGGCGCTCACCCCGCCCCACCGGTCGGTGAAGGCGAAGTGCGCGCCGCTCACGCTCTCGCGCCGTCCTATCACTTCAGGAAGTCCGGCACGTCCAGCTCCTCGGCCGCACTGTCCGAGTAGGTCCGCGACGGCGGGACCGGCGGGGCGACGGGGATCTCGGCCACCGGCTCGGGGGCCGGCTCCGGCTCCTCCTTCGGCGTGACGCTGCCGAGCGAGCCGAAGGACGGGCGGCTCTCCGGCTGCCGTACCGGAGCGGGCTCCTCGCGGCGGGAGGAGCCCGCGGCCGAGCCGAGGACGTTGTCCCGACGGGCCGGGGGCTGGCCGCCGTCGAAGCCGGCCGCGATGACCGTGACCCGGACCTCGTCGCCGAGCGCGTCGTCGATGACCGCGCCGAAGATGATGTTGGCCTCCGGGTGGGCGGCCTCGCTGACCAGCTGGGCGGCCTCGTTGATCTCGAACAGGCCGAGGTCGGAGCCGCCGGAGATGGAGAGCAGCACGCCCCGGGCGCCGTCGATGGAGGCCTCGAGGAGCGGCGAGGAGATCGCCATCTCGGCGGCGGCCACCGCGCGGTCGTCGCCGCGGGCCGAGCCGATGCCCATGAGGGCCGAGCCGGCCTCGGACATGACCGACTTGACGTCGGCGAAGTCGAGGTTGATCAGGCCGGGGGTGGTGATGAGGTCGGTGATGCCCTGGACACCCGAGAGCAGGACCTGGTCGGCCGACTTGAAGGCGTCCAGGACCGAGACCTGGCGGTCCGAGATGGACAGCAGCCGGTCGTTGGGGATGACGATGAGGGTGTCGACCTCTTCGCGGAGTTCCGCGATGCCGTCCTCGGCCTGGTTGGCCCGGCGCCGTCCCTCGAAGGTGAACGGGCGGGTGACCACGCCGATGGTCAGGGCGCCCAGGGAGCGGGCGATGTTGGCCACGACGGGCGCGCCGCCGGTGCCGGTGCCGCCGCCTTCACCGGCCGTCACGAAGACCATGTCGGCCCCCTTGAGGACCTCCTCGATCTCCTCGCGGTGGTCCTCGGCGGCCTTGCGGCCGACGGCCGGGTTGGCGCCGGCGCCGAGTCCGCGGGTCAGTTCGCGGCCGACGTCGAGCTTGACGTCGGCGTCGCTCATCAACAGCGCCTGCGCGTCGGTGTTGATGGCGATGAACTCGACGCCCTTGAGACCGACCTCGATCATCCGGTTGATGGCATTGACACCACCGCCGCCGACACCGATGACTTTGATGACTGCGAGGTAGTTCTGCGGTGCTGCCACGTCGAAGGCCTCTCGCCTCGAGTTACGTGTCGCCGCCTCGCAGATGGTGCGATCCGACGACTGATGCCGAATGGGACGGTCCGTTTCGCCGACCCGAACCCTAACGCTGAAGTTTAGGGTTACCAGTGTGTCTGTTCCTTGGAGTCTTCTGGACAGGACACTAAGTCGACAAGTGGCGCCCGTTCAACGAACACGCCGAACCTCCCGTTTTTCTTTTCACCCTATGTGATCAGCCGTGTCGCTGCCCAACCAGGGTGCTGGCCTGCGCTGATGTGCGTCAACTCCCGGATGACGCAGGCGCCGTGGGAGCGCTGACATCGAAGTGCCGCGCGGCCGGGGAGGCTTTCATGAGAGCACCGAGCGTACGCGCCTTCAGGGCACCCTGGTCGGCACTCCCCCAGGCGACCGTGCGGCCGTCGGCCAGCTCCAGCGAGATGTCGTCGTAGGAACGGACTTTGAGGGCGCGGGTCTTCTGGGCGACGGCGTCCGGAATGTCACCGGCGACCCTCACCGCCTCACGCACCAGCCGGTCCTCGCCGAAGCGGCGCAGGCTCGCGGCGCCGGACCCGCCCGAACTCGACGCGGAGACGGCCATTTCGAGAAGCGGTACGTTCTTCAGCGCCTGGGAAATCGTGGCGAAACGGACGCCTTCGTCGTCCACTTCCACGAAGTTCGACCCTTTTCCGATGAGCAGGACGGGCTGCCGCTCGGTCACTTTCAGGCCGATTCCATGGGGCCAGGAACGGACCACGTCAACCTCGTCGATTCTGGGCAGCCGTGCGCGCAGCCGCGCCGCGATCGCCCCGGTGTCGACGGAGACGAGCGGGGATCCGAGCGGTACGGCCGCGGCCTCGCGCACCTGGCCGGGCGTCAGGACGTCCGTGCCGGACACCGCGACGCGCTCGACCTTCGTCCACGGGGAGCCGTACAACACCCAGACCGTGCCCCCGCCGAGGAGGAGCACGGCGAGCGCGAGGATGATGATCATACGGAATCGGCGCGGGCCGCCCAGTCTTCGGACGAGGGGCGGGCCGGACGGCTCCTCCTGGCGTGCACCGCGCTCGACGGTGGCGGATCCGGCCACGCTCCCTGCCCTTTCGCTCACCTGGAAAACGGCGCCTATCGCTGGGCGCGACTCGCCGCGATCGCCTCGTACACCATGCCGACGAGCAGGTCGTCGGCGTCCCGGCGGCCGAACTCGCTGGCGGCGCGGGACATCTCGTACAGCCGGTGCGGATCGGCGAGCACCGGCAGGACGCTCTCGCGCACCCACTCGGGGGTGAGTTCCGCGTCGTCGACGAGGAGCCCGCCGCCGGCCTTGACCACCGGCTGGGCGTTCAGCCGCTGCTCGCCGTTGCCGATGGGCAGCGGGACGTAGGCGGCCGGGAGTCCGACGGCGGAGAGTTCGGCGACGGTCATCGCGCCCGCGCGGCAGAGCATCATGTCGGCGGCGGCGTACGCGAGGTCCATCCGGTCCAGGTACGGCACCGGGATGTAGGGGGGCATTCCCGGCATCTGCTGGACATGAGGCAGTTCGTTCTTCGGACCGACCGCGTGCAGGATCTGGATGCCGGCCTGCTGGAGCCAGGGCGCGACCTGCTGGACGACCTCGTTGAGCCGGCGGGCGCCCTGCGAGCCGCCGGAGACGAGCAGCGTCGGCAGATTGGGGTCCAGGCCGAACATGTGCCGGGCCTCGGGACGGGCCGCGGCACGGTCCAGGGTGGCGATGGAGCGGCGCAGCGGGATGCCGATGTAGCGGGCGTCGCGCAGCTTGCTGTCGGGCGTGGAGACGGCGACGCGGGCGGCGTACCGGGAGCCGATCTTGTTGGCCAGGCCGGGGCGGGCGTTGGCCTCGTGGACCACGATCGGCACCCCGAGGCGCTTGGCGGCGAGATAGCCGGGCAGGGCCACGTAACCGCCGAAGCCGACGACGGCGTCGGCCTTGGTGCGCTCCAGGATCTGCTCGGCGGCCTTGATCGTGCCGCGCAGCCGGCCCGGGACGGTGATCAGCTCGGGGGTGGGCTTGCGCGGCAGCGGTACGGCCGGGATCAGCGCGAGGTCGTAGCCCCGCTGCGGAACGAGCGTGGTCTCCAGGCCGCGTTCCGTGCCCAGCGCCGTGATCCCCACGGTGGGGTCCTGCCTGCGCAGGGCGTCCGCGAGGGCGAGCGCGGGCTCGATGTGGCCGGCGGTCCCCCCACCAGCGAGTACGACATGCACCGAAATTCACCGCTCTCCGGACGAACGCGCCGCCGAGGCACGCCGTCGCATCGTGTTCCATCTCCGGGGTTCCCGTTTCACCGGGGAACCCCCGGCCCCCCGCTTTCTACCAAAGCGGGGTTGCCGCATCGCAAGCGCCGCCCGTGCAGCGGGGTCGTCACGTGCGAAGGCGATCAGCAGCCCGATCGCGAACATGGTCGGCAGCAGGGCGGAGCCCCCGTAGGAGAACAGCGGGAGGGGGACGCCGGCGATCGGCAGCAGACCGAGCACCGCACCGATGTTGATCACGGCTTGCGCGGTGATCCAGGTGGTCACACCTCCCGCGGCATACCTCACGAAGGGGTCCTCCGTGCGTCCGGCCACGCGGATACCCGCATAGCCTAGAGCCGCGAACAGGGCGAGCACCGACAGCGTCCCCGCGAGACCCAGTTCCTCACCGGTGACGGCGAAGATGAAGTCGGTGTGGGCTTCCGGGAGTTGTCCCCATTTCTCCACACTTGCCCCGAGTCCGGAGCCGAAGATCCCGCCGGAGGCCAGGGCGTAGATCCCGTGCACGGCCTGCCAGCAGTCGGCGGCCCCGGACTTGGGCTCGGTGGCGCCGATGCAGGCGAGCCGGGCCATCCGGTTGGGGCTGGTCTTGATCAGGACGAACCCGATCGCTGCGGCGACCGACAGCACGCCGACGAACAGCCGGGTGGGCGCCCCCGCGAGCCACAGCAGCCCGAAGAGGATCGCGGTGAGGATGATCGCCGTCCCCATGTCGCCGCCGAGCATGATCAGCCCGAGCAGCATGAAGGCCACCGGGACCAGCGGCACCAGCATGTGCTTCCACTGGGCGAGCAGCTTCCGGTCCTGCTTGCGGGCGAGCAGGTCGGCGCCCCACAGCACCAGGGCGAGCTTGCCGAACTCGCTGGGCTGGATCTGGAAGGAGCCGCCGAGGGAGATCCAGTTCTGGTTGCCGTTGACGGCCATCCCTATCCCGGGCACCTGCACCAGGGCCATCATGAAGACGGCTCCGGCGAGCATCGGGTAGGCCAGCGCCCGGTGCAGCTTGACCGGCATCCGGGAGGCGACCAGCAGCAGTACGGCCCCGATGGAGGCGGCCAGGAACTGCTTGCGGAAGAAGAACGACCCGGGCAGCGACATCTGCAGCGCGGTGATCTGCGAGGCGGAGTACACCATCACCAGCCCGAGCACGGTGATCAGCAGACTGCCGCCGAAGATCACGTAGTAGGCGGTGAGCGGCCGGTCCCAGGCCTTGCGCGCGCGCGTGTAGAGCCGCAGAACCGGGTTGTCACGGGCCGGCCGCGGGGCGGAGGGGCGACGGACGGCCCGCTGAACGGGCGGCCGCCCGGTACGACTACTGGGCACGTGACTGCAACCCCCTGGGAGCGCGGGGCGATGACCTGTGCGGCTCCGCCGCGCGGGCGGGACCTGGCGCCACCGGCCCGCACCCCAACGACACCGTCACGCGTCCTCCAAACGACCCGCCGTCAGGCGAGTTCGCGCACTGCCTCGGCGAACGCGTCCCCGCGCTGGTTGTAGTTGACGAACATGTCCATGGAGGCGCAGGCCGGGGCGAGCAGGACCGTGTCTCCCGCGCGGGCGAGGCGCCGGGCCTCCTGGACAGCCGCGAGCATCGCCCCAGTGTCGGTCCGGTCGAGGTCCACGACGGGTACTTCCGGGGCGTGTCGCGCGAGGGCTTCGCGGATCAGCGCGCGGTCGGCGCCGATCAGGACGGCCCCGCGCAGCCGCGGCGCGGACTTGGCGACGAGTTCGTCGAAGGTCGCGCCCTTGGCGAGCCCGCCGGCGATCCACACGATCGACGGGTACGCCGCCAACGAGGCTTCCGCCGCGTGGGTGTTGGTGGCCTTGGAGTCGTCGATGTACGCGACGCCGTCCACGTCGGCCACGTGGGCGATGCGGTGGGCGTCCGGGGTGAAGGCCCGCAGGCCGTCCCGTACGGCCGTGGGAGGCACGCCGAAGGCGCGGGCGAGGGCCGCCGCGGCGAGGGCGTTGGCGATGTTGTGCGGGGCGGGCGGGGTGACGTCCGTGACCTCGGCGAGTTCCTGGGCGTTCTTCTGCCGGTTCTCGACGAACGCGCGGTCGACCAGGATGCCGTCGATCACGCCGAGTTGGGACGGTCCCGGGGTGCCGAGGGTGAAGCCGATGGCGCGGCAGCCCTCCTCGACGTCCGCCTCGCGCACCAGGTCCTCGGTGGCCTTGTCGGCGACGTTGTAGACGCAGGCGACGCGGTTGCCCTCGTAGATACGGCCCTTGTCGCGCGCGTAGGCCTCCATCGAGCCGTGCCAGTCGAGGTGGTCGGGGGCGAGGTTCAGCACGGTCGCCGAGTGCGCCCGCAGGGAGGGCGCCCAGTGCAGCTGGTAGCTGGACAGCTCCACCGCCAGGACGTCGTACTCCTCGTCGCCGAGGACGGCGTCGAGCAGCGAGACGCCGATGTTGCCGACGGCCGCGGTGCGCAGTCCGGCCGCCTTCAGGATGGAGGCCAGCATCTGGGTGGTGGTCGTCTTGCCGTTGGTGCCGGTGACGCACAGCCAGGGGGCTGCTTTTCTGCCGTCCCGGCCCCTGAGGCGCCAGGCCAGCTCGACGTCCCCCCAGACGTCCACGCCGGCTTCGGCGGCCGCCGCGAAGAGCGGCTTGTCCGGCTTCCAGCCGGGGGCGGTGACGATGAGGTCGGTGCCTTCGGGCAGGGTCGCTCCGTCGCCGAGCCGCACGGTGACGCCGAGCGCCTCCAGTTCGGCGGCCTGCTCACGCGCGCGTGCGTCGTCGCCGTCGTTGACGACGGTGACCCGCGCGCCGAGTCCGTGCAGCACCTTGGCCGCCGGGACGCCGGAGACGCCGAGTCCGGCGACGGTGACGTGCCTGCCCTCCCAGGAGAGCCCCTGCCCATCGGTCACTTGTCTGCTGCCCATCCCGCGTAGAAGAGACCCAGTCCGACGATCACACAGATGCCCTGAATGATCCAGAATCGGACCACGACAAGGACTTCGGACCAGCCCTTGAGTTCGAAGTGGTGCTGGAGCGGCGCCATCCGGAAGACCCGCTTCCCGGTCAGCCGGAACGAGCCGACCTGGATGACCACCGACATGGTGATGAGGACGAACAGACCGCCCATGATGGCCACCAGCAGCTCCGTGCGGGAGCAGATGGCCAGGCCCGTGAGGACACCGCCGAGCGCCAGCGAACCGGTGTCACCCATGAAGATCTTGGCCGGCGAGGTGTTCCACCACAGGAAGCCGAGGCAGGAACCCATCAGCGCGGCCGAGATGACCGCGAGGTCCAGGGGGTCGCGCACCTCGTAGCAGGCGCCGGGGTTGGTCAGGGTCTCGCCGTTGGCGCAGGACTCCTGGTACTGCCAGACGCCGATGAACGTGTAGGCACCGAAGACGAGGACCGAGGCGCCGGTGGCGAGACCGTCCAGACCGTCCGTCAGGTTCACGCCGTTCGACATCGCGAGGATCATGAACAGCGCCCAGACGACGAACAGCACGGGGCCGATGGTCCAGCCGAAGTCCGTGATGAACGACAGCTTCGTGGAGGCCGGGGTGTTGCCGCGGGCGTCCGCGAACTGCAACGAGAGCACGGCGAAGGCGATGCCGACGATGAGCTGGCCCGCCATCTTCGCCTTGGCCCGCAGACCCAGCGAACGCCGCTTGACGATCTTGATGTAGTCGTCGAGGAAGCCCACCAGTCCCATGCCGCACATCAGGCCCAGCACCAGCAGGCCGGTGTAGGACGGCGACACACCCGTGATCAGCTTGGACAGGAAGTAGGCGGCGACGGTCGACAGTATGAACGCGATACCGCCCATGGTCGGCGTACCGCGCTTGCTGGCGTGCTCGCGCGGACCGTCGTCGCGGATGTACTGGCCGTAGCCCTTGCGCGCCAGCAGCTTGATCAGCAGCGGCGTGCCGATCAGCGTCAGGAAGAGGCCAATGACGCCCGCGAACAGGATCTGCTTCATCATCGGGCGGAAACCTCACCCTCGGCACCGGTCGCGAGCAGCGCCTGCGCGACGCTCTCGAGGCCCACCGATCGGGACGCCTTCACGAGTACGACGTCCCCCGGGCGCAGCTCGCTGCGCAACAGGTCGACCGCCGCCTGTGCGTCGGACACGTGCACCGACTCCTCACCCCACGAACCCTCGTTATATGCGCCCAGTTGCAGCCAGGCGGCTTCCCTGCCCCCGACCGCGACGAGCTTGCTGACGTTGAGCCGGACGGCGAGCCGTCCGACCGCGTCGTGCTCGGCGAGCGCCTCGTCCCCGAGCTCGGCCATCTTGCCGAGCACCGCCCAGGTCCGCCGCCCCTTTCCCATTGCCGCGAGGGCGCGCAGAGCGGCTCGCATGGACTCGGGGTTCGCGTTGTAGGCGTCGTTGACGATCGTCACGCCGTCCGGGCGCTCGGTGACCTCCATCCGCCAGCGGGAGAGGGAGCCCGCCTCGGAGAGTGCGGTGGCGATCTCTTCCACGGACATGCCCAGCTCATGGGCGACGGCGGCCGCGGCGAGCGCGTTCGACACGTGGTGCTCACCGTACAGGCGCATGGTCACATCGCTGCACCCGGAGGGTGTGTGAAGGCTGAAGGAGGGCTGTCCGCTGTCCGTGAGTCGTACGTTCTCGGCCCGTACGTCCGCTTCGCCGGACTCTCCGAAAAGGACCACCTTCGCCTTCGTACGGGAGGCCATGGCCCGGACCAACGGGTCGTCGGCGTTGAGGATCGCGACCCCGCCCTCGCTCGCCGGGGGAAGGCTCTCCACCAGCTCGCCCTTTGCCTGTGCGATCTGTTCGCGGCCGCCGAACTCACCGATGTGGGCGGTGCCGACGTTCAGGACGAGGCCGACCTTCGGGGGCGTCAGATCCGTGAGGTACCGGATGTGCCCGATGCCGCGGGCACCCATCTCCAGCACCAGGAACCGGGTTTCCTCGGTGGCGGACAGCGCGGTCAGCGGCAGCCCGATCTCGTTGTTGAGGGAGCCCGGGGTGAAGACGGTCGGCGCCTTGCGCCGGAGCACCTGGGCGATGAGGTCCTTGGTGCTGGTCTTGCCGGCCGAGCCGGTGAGCGCGACGAGGGTCGTGCCGAGCGTGTGCACGACGTGCCGGGCGAGGGCGCCGAGGGCGGCCTGGACGTCGTCCACGACGATCGCGGGCACGCCGACCGGGCGCGAGGCCAGTACGGCCGCCGCGCCCGCCTCGACGACCGCGGCCGCGTAGTCGTGGCCGTCGACGCGTTCGCCGACGAAGGCGACGAAGAGGCTGCCGGGCTCCACCTCGCGGGAGTCCCGGACGACCGGTCCGGTGACTTCCGCGGACGGATCCGGTATGTCGTACGTCTGCCCGCCGACGACTGCTGCGATCTCGGCGAGGGAGAGGGCGATCACAAGTTCATCCCTGGGTCTGCTGGATAGCTTCGCGAAGCACCTGGCGGTCGTCGAACGGACGGACCACCCCGGCGATGTCCTGGCCCTGCTCATGGCCCTTGCCCGCGACCAGCACGGTGTCCCCGGCGTGCGCGCGGGCGACGGCGGCGGCGATCGCGGCGGCCCGGTCCTCGAACAGGAGCACCTCGCCGCGCTCGTGCGCGGGCACCGAGGCCGCCCCTTCGAGCATGGTCGCCAGGATCGCGAGGGGGTCCTCGGAGCGGGGGTTGTCGGAGGTCAGTACGGCGGTGTCGGCGAGCCGTGCCGCGGCGGCGCCCATCGGCGCGCGCTTGGTGCGGTCCCGGTCGCCGCCGCAGCCGATGACGACGTGCAGCCGGCCCTTGGTGACCTTGCGCAGCGCCTTGAGCACCGATTCGACGGCGTCCGTCTTGTGGGCGTAGTCGACGACCGCGAGATAGGGCTGGCCGGCGTCGACGCGCTCCAGACGGCCCGGCACTCCCGGTACGGCCGCGACACCGTCGGCGGCGGTCTGCGGGTCGAGTCCCGCGGCGGCGAGGGCGACGATCGCGGCGAGGGTGTTGGCCACGTTGAACGAGCCGGGCAGCGGCGCCCTGGCGGCGACCCGTACCCCGTCCGGGCCGAGGACGGTGAACGTCGAGTCCATCGGGCCGATGTGGACCTCGGCCGCGCGCCAGTCGGCGTCGGGGTGCCCCTCGGCGGAGAAGGTGACGACCGGGACCTCGGCCTCGTGGGCCAGCCGGCGGCCGTACGCGTCGTCGAGGTTGACCACGCCGAGTTTGCTGCGTTTAAGGGTGAACAGCTGCGCCTTGGCCCGGAAGTAGTCCTCCATGTCGGAGTGGAACTCCATGTGTTCCGGGCTGAGGTTGCTGAAGACGGCGATGTCGAAGACGCAGCCGTCGACCCGGCCGAGGACCAGGGCGTGGCTGGAGACCTCCATGGCGACCGCCTCGACCCCGCGCTCGCGCATGACGGCGAACAGGGCCTGCAGATCGGTGGCCTCGGGGGTGGTGCGCTCGGACTTGAGGCGCTCCTCGCCGATGCGCATCTCGACCGTGCCGATCAGCCCGGTCGACTTCAGCGACTTCAGTCCGCCCTCCACCAGATAGGCGGTGGTGGTCTTGCCGGAGGTGCCGGTGATGCCGATCTGGAGCAGATCGCGGCCCGGGCGGCCGTAGATCGTGGCCGCCAGCTCGCCCATCCGCGCGCGCGGGTCGTCGGCGACCAGGACCGGCAGTCCGGTCGCGGCGGCGCGCTCGGCGCCGGTCGGGTCGGTGAGCACGGCGACCGCGCCGAGGCCGGCGGCCTGGGTGGCGAAGTCGGCACCGTGCAGCCGGGCGCCCGGGAGGGCGGCGTACAGGTCGCCGGGGCGGACGGCGCGCGAGTCGTGGGTGATGCCCGTGACGGTCGCTTCGCTCCGCACGTCGGTGGCACCCAGCTGGTCGGCGAGCTCCGCGAGGGGTGTGGCGGAGACCTGGACCGGCCTGGGCGGTCCCGGGTATGTCACGGAAGCGCCCTTCTGGGTGGTTTGGGACTGATCAGCGTGTGGCACGGCGGTGAGCGTACCGGGCGCACCCGCCTGCGGGCGAAGCGAGGCGGAGGGGGACGCGTGGTTCCCGGGTTCGGGAGTGATCATGGTCACGGGCTGATTCCTGGCTGGTTCGGCGCTGAACAGCGATGGGCTGGGCGGGCGTGGGGTCAGGGGGAGAAGGTGACGGGCAGGTTGGCCGCCTTCGCCCCGGTCGGCGGGATCTGGAGGGTCTTCAGGGCGAACTCCATGACCTGCTTGAAGATGGGTCCGCAGATCTGGCCGCCGAAGTAGCTGCCCTGGGTGGCGTTCTGGATGGCGCAGTAGACGGTGACCCGGGGCTTGTCGGCGGGGGCGAAGCCGGCGAAGGACGAGGTGTATCCCTTGTACTTGCCGGTGGCCGGATCCACGCGGTTCGCCGTGCCCGTCTTGCCCGCGACGCGGTACCCGGGGATGCGCGCCTTGGCGCCGGTGCCCTCCTGGTCGTCCACGACCGACTCCAGCATCTGGGCGAGGGTCTTCGCCGTCTTCGCGCTGACCACCCTGGTCTTCTTGGGCGCGGCGGCGGGGGTGAAGCGGCCGTCGGGGCCCTGGGTGCCGCGCACCAGGGTCGGCTCGATCCGTACGCCGCCGTTGGCGATGGTCGAGTAGACGGAGGCGGCCTGGAGCGCGTTGAGCGACACGCCCTGTCCGAAAGGGATCGTGTACTGCTGCGAGGTCGACCACTTGTCCGGCGCGGCGAGGATGCCCTTGGTCTCGCCGGGGAAGTCGAGTCCGCTGTAGCTGCCGATGCCGAACTTGCGCAGGTAGGAGTAGAGGACGCGGTTGGCCTCGGCCTGGGTCTTGCCGAGTTCCCCGGTGGCGAGGATCGTGCCGATGTTGCTGGACTTGGCGAGCACGCCGTTGAGCGTCAGGTTCCAGGTCGCGTGGTCGATGTCGTCCTTGAAGAGCCGGTCGCCGCGGTGCAGCCGGTTCGGTACGACGACATGGGTGAGCGGGGTGGCGACGTTCTCCTCGAGGACGGCCGCCATCGACATGATCTTGGCGGTGGAGCCGGGCTCGTAGGCGTCCTGGAGGGCCGCGTTGCCGAGGGCGCCCGGGTCGGCGGTGGTGAGGTCGTTGGGGTCGAAGCCGGGCGAGTTGGCCATGGCGAGGATCTCGCCGGTGCGGGTGTCCTGGACGACGACGTAGCCGCGGTCCGCCTTGGACGCCTCGACCTGCTCGGTGATGGCGTTCTGGGCGGCCCACTGGATGTCCCGGTCGATCGTCAGCTCGATGTCGGAGCCGGGCACGGCGGGGGTCTCGGTGGAGCCGGCGGTGGGCACCTGGAGGCCGCCGGACTGGGCGTAGCGGATCTTGCCGTCCTTGCCGGCCAGGACGGAGTTCAGCTGCTGCTCGATGCCGCCGCCGCCCCTGCCCGCGGCGTTGACCCAGCCGAGCACGGAGGCGGCGAGATCGCCGTTGGGGTACACGCGCTTGCTGCTGGGCACCGCGAAGAGGCCCGCGAGGACGTTGACCGTGGTGCCGTCGGACCGGGACTTGGCGGCGAGCGCGGAACGCAGGTCCTTGATCTGCTTCCAGACCTCCGGGGTCTGCCGGACGGCCAGCAGCGCGTACTGCGACCTGGTGTTCTCGGGCCGCAGCTTCGCGACGATCGTGGACTGCTCCTGGCCGAGGATCGGGGCGAGGAGGGCCGCGGCCTGCTCGGGGCCGTCGTCGATCTTCAGGTTCTCGCGGTTGAACATCGTCGGGTCGGCGGTGATGTCGTACGCGTCCTCGCTGCTGGCGAGGGCGACCCCGCTGCGGTCGGTGATCTCGCCGCGTTCGGCGGCCAGCACCTGGCCGACGTAACGGTTCCTGTCGGCCTTGGCGGCGTAGGTGCCCGCGTCGACGGCCTGGACCTGGAGGAGGCGGACGACGAAGGCGGCCATCACCAGGGTCAGGGCGAGGCCGACCATGCGCAGCCGGGGGCGGGGGCTGCCGAGCCGGATGGCGCGCGGGGCCGGGGGGCGCGGTGCGGCCGGACGGCGGGCCGGGCGGGCGCCGGGGCCCGGCCGTCGCTGTGCGGAGGCGGGGCGGGAGGGCCGGGCGGGGCCGGGCACGCGGCGGCGGGGCGGTTCCCTGTCGGACACTTCCGTCACCTGCCGGGGGTCGTGGGAAGGGCTGCGGTCGGAGCCGGCGACGCGCTCGGCGCGGGAGAGCCGCCGGGCGGGGCGGGCGAGGGTGACGCCGACGGCGAGGCGGCCGTCGGGGAGAGCGTCATCGCCTCGGGCGGCCGTACGACGTCGGCGGCGCCCCGCGCGGACTGCCGGGCCGCGGCCGAGGGGACGCCCTTGACGGTGCCGTCGGGGTCCAGGAAGGCGGGGTCGCCGCCGGGGACCATGCCGAGTTCACCGGCACGGCGCTTCAGGGCGTCCGGGGCGGAGTAGGAGTCGATGTCGCGCTGGAGCGCCTGTTCCTCGTCGGTGAGGTTCTTGGTGTCCCGCTGGAGGTCGCCCATCCGGAACGAGCCTTCGCTGAGCGCGGAGTTCAGCACGAGCAGTCCGATGAGGCCGCCGCCGAGCAGGAGGACGACGAGGAGGACGAAGGGGGTGCGGGCCGCCTGGCGCGGTCCCGCGGGGAACAGCTGGGCCAGCCGGGCCGCCCTCCCCTTGAGTTCGGGTTTCCTGCTCACTCGCCCTCCCCCGAGTCCGGTTTTCCCACCTGCGCCCGCCGCGCCCTCATTCGATGGACTCCCTGATGCGTTCGGCCCCGCGCAGCCGGGCCGGGGCCGCGCGCCGGTTCTCGGCGACCTCTTCCTCGGTGGGAAGTTCGGCACCGCGGGTCAGCAGCTTGAGCCGGGGCTGGTAGCGCTCGGGGACGACGGGCAGCCCGGGCGGGGCGGTGGTGGCGGCGCCGGCCGCGAACACCTGCTTGACCAGCCGGTCCTCCAGCGAGTGGTACGACAGCACGGCGATCCGTCCGCCCACGTCGATCGCCTCGACCGCGGCCGGGATCGCCCGCTCCAGCACCGACAGTTCGCCGTTGACCTCGATGCGCAGCGCCTGGAAGGTGCGCTTGGCCGGGTTGCCGCCGGTGCGCATCGCGGCCTGCGGCAGGGCGCCGCGGATCAGCTCGACCAGCCGGGCGCTGTTGCTGAACGGCTCCTTGTCGCGTTCGCGGACGATCGCGGAGACGATCCGCTTGGCCTGCTTCTCCTCGCCGTACGCCCGCAGGATCCGCACCAGTTCGCCGGGCGGGTAGGTGTTGAGGACCTCGGCGGCGCTGATGCCGGTCGTCTGGTCCATGCGCATGTCGAGCGGGGCGTCCTGGGCGTAGGCGAAGCCCCGGCCGGCCTCGTCGAGCTGCATGGAGGACACGCCGAGGTCGAACAGGACGCCCTGTACGTGCGGGAGGCCGAGCCGGTCGAGGACGTCGGGGAGTTCGTCGTAGACGGCGTGCACGAGGGTGGCGCGCTCGCCGAAGGGGGCGAGGCGCTCGCCGGAGAGCCGGAGGGCCTCCTTGTCGCGGTCGAGGGCGACGAGCCGGACCTCGGGGAACCGCGTGAGCAGGGCCTCGCTGTGCCCGCCGAGGCCGAGGGTGCAGTCGACGACGACGGCTCCGGGCCGCTGCAGGGCGGGGGCCAACAGGTCCAGGCACCGCTGGAGCATCACCGGGACGTGTCGACTCTGGCTCACGGGGCCCTCTCAGATCCGGCGGGAACGCGCACCGCCGGGTCCCCGCCCTCTCGTCTGGGGAAGGCCTGCCGCGGCGTGCGGGGAAGTCAGTCCAGCAGGGAGATCGCCGTCGAGATCGCCGCCTCCCGCTTCGCGTCACTTTAGTCCACGGTGTCGCGCGGTCAATCAACCGGCCTGCGCGTCGCGGGCGGGCGCCGACGTGAAGCGCCGGGGCGGCGGAAATCACCCGGCCGGGTGGCTCGACCTCACCCCTGTGGCTTACCTCACAAACGCGACGTGATGACGCTCTTTTTCCCTTCTCACAACAGGACCGCAACGGCCGTGACCAGTACCGTCATGGTTATGACGACTTCCGCATCCGTACCCACCGAGTCCGAAGGCGCCATACGCGGCGGCACGGTGACCGACCGTCTCGTCGACGCCAACGAGCGGTACGCCGCCGCCTTCACCGATCCCGGCATGGACGCCCGGCCCGTGCTGCACGTGGCGGTCGTGGCCTGCATGGACGCCCGTCTCGACCTGCACGCGGCGCTCGGCCTGGAGCTGGGCGACTGCCACACGATCCGCAACGCGGGCGGGGTGGTCACCGACGACGTGATCCGGTCACTCACGATCAGCCAGCGCAAGCTGGGCACCCGCAGCATCGTGCTGATCCACCACACGGGCTGCGGCCTGGAGGCGATCACCGAGGACTTCCGCACCGAGCTGGAGATGGAGGTCGGGCAGCGTCCGGCCTGGGCGGTGGAGGCGTTCCGGGACGTGGACCAGGACGTGCGGCAGTCCATGCAGCGGGTGCGCACCTCGCCGTTCCTGCTGCACGCCGACGACGTGCGCGGCTTCGTGTTCGACGTGAAGACGGGCCTGCTGCGCGAGATCGACCCCGCCTGACCGCTCGTAGCGTCGTCCGTTCGCTGTCGTTTGCCTGTTGATTTCTCCTGCATCGATGCCCAAAAGGCCATAGAACCGACATATCGCGGGCAGTTGTCCACAGGCGAGTGACACGAATCGGTAACGGCAGCAAGAATGCGGTTGTGACGCCACTCCGAACATTTCACGGGTGGCGCACGTGATTCGGGGTGGGCCGGTTCGCGGTGAAGAGCGTCGGCCCGGAGGAATGTAAGGGCCGAGGAGGGCCGGGTGACGACCTATGACGATCGAGCGAGCCTCACGGATCTGACCGCCACTGTGGATCGAGTCCGCAGTTCGGTGGAGGGAGTGATCGAGGGCAAGCCCGAGGTCGTACGGCTTTCGCTGACCGTGCTGCTCGCCGAGGGACATCTTCTGATCGAGGACGTCCCCGGCGTCGGCAAGACGATGCTCGCCAAGGCGCTGGCGAGGTCCATCGACTGTTCGGTGCGCCGGATCCAGTTCACGCCGGACCTGCTGCCCTCGGACATCACGGGCGTGTCGATCTGGGACCAGCAGCGCCGCGACTTCGAGTTCAAGCCGGGCGCGATCTTCGCCCAGATCGTGATCGGCGACGAGATCAACCGGGCCTCGCCCAAGACGCAGTCGGCGCTCCTGGAGTCCCTGGAGGAGCGCCAGGTCACCATCGACGGGCAGACGTACGAGCTGCCCAGTCCGTTCATGGTGGTGGCCACGCAGAACCCGGTCGAGATGGAGGGCACCTACCCGCTGCCCGAGGCCCAGCGCGACCGTTTCATGGCCCGGGTCTCCATCGGCTACCCGAGCGCGGAGGCCGAGCTGCAGATGCTCGACGTGCACGGCGGGGTCAGCCCGCTGGACGACCTCCAGCCGGTGGCCCACGCGCACGAGATCGTGAAGCTGATCGACGCCGTCCGCACGGTCCACGTCGCCGAATCGGTTCGCCGCTACGCCGTCGACCTGGTCGCCGCCACGCGCACCCACCCCGACCTCAGACTCGGCGCCTCGCCGCGCGCGACGCTGCATCTGCTGCGCGCGGCGAAGGCGTCCGCCGCCCTCTCGGGCCGGGACTTCGCCCTGCCGGACGACGTGCAGAACCTCGCCGTGGCCGTCCTGGCCCACCGCCTGCTGCCCACCGCGCAGGCCCAGCTCAACCGCCACACGGCGGAACAGGTCGTCGAGGAGATCCTGCAGCGCATCCCGGTGCCCACCGGCGGCCAGCAGCACACCTACGGCGGCCTGGGCCAGAACACCCCCGCGTACCCGCAGCAGCCGCCGCGGAGGATCTGATGACCACCGGGGGGACCGGCCGGACCGGACAGCCCCAGGGCGGCCGCCTCGAGAAGGGCGGCGCCCGGACCGCCCTGGCGGGTCTGACCACCCGCGGGCGCTCCTTCCTGGCGGCCGGCATAGCCGCCGCCGTCTGCGCGTACGTGCTCGGGCAGCCCAATCTGCTGCGGGTCGGGCTGCTGCTGTCGGCACTGCCGCTGATCTGCGCGGCCGTCGTCTACCGCACCCGCTACCGGGTCGCGGGCAGCCGCCGGCTGGCCCCCGCCCGGGTGCCGGCCGGCAGCGAGGCCCGCGTCCATCTGCGGATGGACAACGTCTCGCGGCTGCCCACCGGACTGCTGATGCTCCAGGACAAGGTGCCCTACGTCCTCGGCCCGCGCCCCCGGTTCGTCCTGGACCGGGTGGAGGCGGGCGGCCGGCGCGAGGTGTCCTACCGGGTCCGCTCCGATCTGCGCGGCCGCTATCCGCTGGGCCCGCTCCAGCTGCGGCTGAGCGACCCGTTCGGCATGTGCGAACTGACCCGGTCCTTCTCGACGTACGACACGCTGACGGTGATCCCCCGGGTCGAGGCGCTGCCGCCGGTGCGGCTGAGCGGCGAGGCCAAGGGGTACGGCGACGGGCGGCAGCGCGCGGTGGCGCTGGCCGGCGAGGACGACGTGATCCCGCGTGGCTACCGCTACGGCGACGACCTGCGCCGGGTGCACTGGCGTTCGACCGCCCGGTACGGCGAGCTGATGGTGCGCCGCGAGGAGCAGCCCCAGCGGGCCCGCTGCACGGTGCTCCTGGACACCCGGGCCGTGGCCTACGCGGGCGCCGGCCCGGACTCGGCCTTCGAATGGGCGGTCTCGGGCGCCGCGTCGGTCCTGGTGCACATGCTGGAGCGGGGCTTCTCGGTCCGGCTGCTGACGGACACCGGCACCTCGGTGCCCGGGGAAGGCGCCGACGGATTCGCCGGGGCCAGCGGGGAGTCGGCGGACGCGGCCGGGCTGATGATGGACACCCTCGCGGTGGTCGACCACTCCGACGGCGCGAGCCTGTCGCGGGCCTACGACGTGCTGCGCGGCGGCAACGAGGGACTGCTGATCGCGTTCCTCGGCGACATCGACGAGGAACAGGCGGCGATCGCCGCGAAGATGCGCCAGCGCAGCGGGGGCGCGGTCGCCTTCCTGCTGGACAGCGACACCTGGGGGCGTGAACCGGACGGCATGGCCCATCCGATGAACAGTCAGGAGGAGCGGCTGCGGTTGCTGCGCGAGGCGGGCTGGACCGTCCTGGGCGTACCGCGGGGCACCTCGCTGAACGAGCTGTGGCGTCAGGCCGACCGCGAGCGGGCGGGGGTCGTCACGGCGGGCGGGACACGTGCGGGGGAGGCGGGATCATGAGCGGACGGGCTCGGCTGACACTGTGCTCGGCGGCGGCCACGCTGATGGCGTCGTGCGCCCTGCTGCCCCTCGTCGACCCGGCCACCTGGATCCTCCAGGCGGCGGTGCTGCTGGCGATCCAGTCCGGGGTGGGCGCGGCCGCCCGCCGGGTGCCACTGGCCCGGCCGCTGACGGTGGCCGCCCAGGCGCTGGTCACGCTGCTGCTGCTCACCCTGGTCTTCGCCCGGGAGCAGGCTCTGCTCGGGGTGGTCCCGGGCCCGGAGGCGATCCGGCACTTCGGGGAGCTGTTCCGGGCGGGCACCGAGGACGTCGGGCAGTACGCGATCCCCGCCCCGCTGTCCGACGGCATCCGGCTGATGACGGTCGGCGGTGTGCTGGTGATCGGCCTCGCGGTGGACACCCTCGCGGTGACCTTCCGCAACGCCGCCCCGGCCGGTCTGCCGCTGCTCGCGCTGTACTCGGTGGCCGCGGGGCTGTCCGACGGGTCGAGCGACTGGGTGTGGTTCCTGGTCGCCGCGGCCGGCTATCTGATGCTGCTGCTGGCCGAGGGCCGTGAGCGGCTCTCCCAGTGGGGCCGGGTCTTCGCGGGCGCGCCGCGCACCCCGGGCGAGCAGCCGGGGGCGGTGGCTCCGGTGCGCACCGGGCGGCGCATCGGCATGGCCGCGCTGGGCGTGGCCCTGGTGGTGCCGCTGCTGCCCCTGCCGGCGATCCAGGGCGGCCTGCTGGCGGGCGCCGGGACGGGCGTCGGCGCGGGCAACGGCAGCGGGGGCACGATCTCCGCGGTCAACCCGCTGGTGTCGCTGCGCGACAGCCTGAACGTGAACGAGGACCGCACGGTCCTGACGCTGAACACCGACGCCGACGACCTGTCGGACATGTATCTGCGGATCGTCTCCCTGGACGACTTCGACGGCACCACCTGGAAGCCCTCCAAGCGCCACATCGTCGCCGTGCCGGACGAGTTCCCCACGCCCACCGGCCTGGGGCCCGACATCAAGCGCTCGGCGGTCTCCACCCGGATCTCGGCCGCCGCCGGCTACGCCCAGGCCTGGCTGCCGATGCCGTATCCGCCGAGCCGCGTGAAGATCAAGGGCGACTGGCGGTACGAACCGGTCGGCATGACCCTCGTCGGCGACCACGGCGAGGACACCAGCGGCAAGACGTACGAGGTGACGAGCCTCGATGTGCAGCCGACGGCGAAGCAGCTGGAGGCGGCTCCCAAGGCGCCGAGCTCGCTCCGCGACGAGTACACCAAGGTGCCGGGCTCGCTGCCGAAGGTGGTGGCCCGCCAGGCCGAGCAGATCACCGAGGGCGCGACGAGCGACTACGCGAAGGCGGTCGCGCTCCAGGACTACTTCGCGGTCACGGGCGGCTTCGAGTACGACACCGATGTGGAGGTCGGCTCGGGCCCCGACGCGATCGCCCGCTTCCTGCGCGACAAGCAGGGCTTCTGCGTCCACTTCTCGTTCGCGATGGCGGCGATGGCCCGCACACTGGGCATACCGGCCCGGGTCGCGGTGGGCTTCGCGCCGGGCTCCCCGCGGGCGGACGGTTCGGTGGCGGTGAGCCTGAAGGACGCGCACGCCTGGCCCGAGCTGTACTTCGAGGGTGTGGGCTGGACCCGCTTCGAGCCGACCCCGACGCGCGGGACGACGCCTTCGTACACGGTGCCGGACGCCTCGAACACGGACACCCCCGACCTGCCGCAGTCCTCCCAGTCGGCGGACGCGGCCCCGTCGGCGGAGCCCTCGGCGAGCACGAGCTGCTCGGCGCAGGACAAGAAGCTCGATGGCTGCGGTGCGGCGCTCCCGCTGGACGAGGCGGAGCAGGGCGACCAGGGCACCCCGCTGTACGAGACGGTCGGCTGGATCCTGCTGGGCGCCCTGGTGCTGACCCTGCCGTTGCTGCCGATGCTGTGGCGGCTGCGGCGGCGGTCGGTGCGGCTGGCGTCGGCCCGGCACTCCGGGGCCGTGGCGGCCGGCGGACGGCATCCGACGGGCGGCACCGACGGGCTCGCGGCGGGGGACGCCGGTTCCGCGGTGCTGCTGGACGCGCCGTCGCACGAGGCGGCCGAGGCCGTCGTGGCGCATGTGCTGGCGGTCTGGCGCGAACTCATCGACACGGCCTGGGACTACGGCATCGAGCCGGACGACGCGCTGACCCCCCGGCGGGCGGCGGCGCGGATCGTGCGGATCGGGGAGTTGGACGAGACGGTGGCCGGAGCGGTGCACCGGGTGGCCGGGGCCGTGGAGCAGGTGCTGTTCGCGCCGCGCCCGAGCGCCGGGACCGGGCTGTCCGAGGAGGTCCACCGGGTGCGGGCGGCACTGCGGGCCAGGGGCGGCTGGACCACCCGGGTACGGGCGGTCGTGGCACCCCGGTCGGCCATCCGGGCGGTCTGGGACCTCTCGGACCGCTGGACGGCTCTCAAGGCGTCCTGGGCGGCCAGGGCGGTTCATCTGGCGAGCCTGCTGCGCCGGCGCCCTTCGGGCCAGCAGAGCTGAGCCGCGGAGGACGGAAACATCGAGGGACGGATACGTCGAGGGGGTGACCACCCGGTGGGTGGTCACCCCCTCGACGTCGTCCGGGGTGGGGGCCGGTCAGTGGCCGCCCTGCTCGTCTCGGCGGCGCTGCCAGCGCTGCTCGATCCGGTCCATCAGTGAGCGCTTCTGCCGTCCCTGGCCGCGGGTGCGATGCGCGCCCGCGGGGTGTTCGCCCGGCTTGGGGGCCTTGCGCCAGCCGGTGACCGCGAGCACCGCACAGCCCAGCATGACGAGGAAGCCCACGACACTGAGCCACACCTGCTTGGCGACCATTCCCGCCATGAGGAGCGCGATACCCACGAGGAAGCCCGCGACCGCCTGGTAGACCCGCCGCCGGGTGTACGTACGCAGCCCGCTTCCCTCGAGCGCCGACGCGAACTTGGGATCTTCGGCGTACAGCGCTCGCTCCATCTGCTCGAGCATGCGCTGCTCGTGCTCCGAGAGCGGCACGGAGTCCTCCTCATCGTGCAGTCGCCGGGGCGACTCGGGGGTCCCTTCAGGATAGGCAGGGATTCGCCCCCGTGAAACCCGCCCCTCTACGCCAATTGGCCAACCGGAGCCCGCCATGGGCGTCCCGGTCCGCTGAGGCTTGCATTCCCCGGCGGCCGACCCGTCATGCCGGGCGGTCTCCCTCGATCATACGGCGCACAGCGCCCGAACGGGGGGCCTGTGGCGTACTCCATGTGCCGCCAAGCCCCTGATCAGCGTGCGGGGTCCGGGAGCGCTCAGACCTCCTCGGTCCCCCGCGTCTCACCGAGCACATGGAGCTGGGTGGCGACGGAGTGGAAGGCGGGGAGTTCGGCGGCGGCCTCCTCGAGCTTGAGCAGGGCGTCGAGGGCGCCGGGCTCGGTGTCCACGAGGACGCCGGGGACGAGGTCGGCGAAGACCCGTACGCCGTGCACGGCGGTGACGTCGAGGCCCGCGCCCTCGACGAGCCCGGTGAGCTGTTCGGCGGTGAAGCGGCGCGGCACGGGGTCACCGCTGCCCCAGCGTCCGTCCGGGTCGGAGAGGGCCTGCCGGGCCTCCTTGAAGTGACCGGCGAGGGCCCGCGCGAGGACGGCTCCGCCGAGGCCGGCGGCGAGGAGGCTCAGGAAGCCCTCGGGGCGCAGGGCGGCCACGGTGTTGCGGACGCCTTCGGCGGGGTCGTCGACGTACTCCAGGACGCCGTGGCACAGGACGGCGTCGTAGCCGCCCCGCTCGACCACGTCGAAGAGGCCGTGGGCGTCGCCCTGGACGCCGCGGACCCGGTCGGCGACGCCGGCCTCGGCGGTGCGGCGCTCCAGCGCGAAGAGCGCGTTGGGGCTGGGGTCGACGACCGTGACCCGGTGGCCGAGGCGGGCGACGGGTACCGCGAAGTTGCCGCTGCCGCCGCCGGTGTCGAGGACGTCGAGCGCCTCGCGACCGGTGGCCTTGACCCGGCGCTCGAGGGCGTCCTGGAGGACCTCCCAGACCACGGCGGTACGGAGAGCGGCACGGGGGCGGATCGGGTCCGGCACGGCAGTTGACTCCTCGGCGCGGCACCGCCTCTTGCGCGGCGGAGCGAACGGGCTGCCTCCCGGACCGGCGCGACCGGAGCGGGCCGGGCGGAGGGAAGGCTTCAAACACCGTCCACCCTATTGCCTCCGGCGCCCGGACCGGGCACTCCGTCCCACCGCACCCGGGATCCCCCCGGACCGGCCCGGACCGGCCCCGCCCGGCTTCAGCCCGCGTCCGGCATGGCCCGCCCCGCTCCCCTGCCGTCCGGGTCGTCCCCGTCCTGGCGGGGCTGCGGCAGGACCGGCTGGAGGACCAGCATGCGCTCGACGAGGCGGACGAACATCGCCACGTCGCGTATCAGGTCGTCGGCGTCCCGGCGGCCGGCCGCGCCCTGGATGCCCGCCTCGGCCCGGGCACGGCGCCCGGCCCCGGAGGCGAACAGGGCGCTCCACTCGGTGAGTTCGGGCGCGATCTCGGGAAGCACTTCCCAGGCGCTGCGGATGCGCGCCCGCTTACGGGGAGAGGGGTCGGGGCGGCCGCGGGCGGCGAGGACGGCGGCGGCGGTGCGCAGGGCGGCGAGATGGGCCGTGGCGTAGCGCTCGTTGGGGGTTTCGAGGACGGCCGCCTCCTCCAGGCCGGCGCGGGCCTGGGCGAGCAGGTCGAGTGCGGCGGGCGGTGCCGTCGTCCGGCGCAGCACGGGGTGGACGTCGCTCGCCGGCCCGGTCAGTGAGGGGGCAGGGCCGGTGGCGCGGCGCCGGTGTGCGGCGGCTGCGTGGGAGCTGGCCATGACGAACCTCCTGTCGTCTGGGTGACGGCACTCCCTGTCCGGTGGTGCCGTATGTGCCCATCGTGCGGTATGCCACTGACAATCCGTTCTGACCTGCGCTTTTGCTTCGATCGAAGGTTCGGGCTAGTTTTTGCACTGACCAGTCAGTTCAAAAAGTTCGTTCCCAGCATTCACCACTGCACCAGGGGGGACCGTGGGCGGCGTCCGCATCACAGCCGAAGGCCTCGGCCTCGAGGGCCCCCGGGGTTGGGCCTTCCGGGGCCTGGACCTCGACGCGGAACCCGGCTCGCTGCTCGCGATCGAGGGACCGTCCGGCTCCGGCCGCACGAGCCTGCTGCTCGCGCTCACCGGCCGGATGAGGGCCACCGAGGGAACGGCGACCGTGGGCACGGCACGGCTGCCGAAGCAGTCGGCGGTCGTGCGCCGGATCGGCGCGCTCGCGCATGTCTCCGGCGTCACCGACCTCGACCCGGCGCTGACCGTCGGCGAGCACCTGCGCGAACGGGCGCTGCTCCAGCGGCGGTTCGGCGGCTCCGTACGGCAGCTGCTGCGCCCGCGCGCGGAGCGGGCCGCGGAGGCGGAGCTCAGGATCGACACCGCGCTGGAGGCGGCCGGCCTCGACCGCGCGGCCCTGCCCAAGGGCGGCCGGACCGCCGTACGCGATCTGGAACGGATCGAGGCACTGCGGCTGTCGGTGGCCCTCGCGCTCGTGGGACGGCCGGCGCTGCTCGGCGTCGACGACACCGACCTGAAGCTGTCCGAGGCCGAACGCGGCGCGGTCTGGGACCTGTTGAGAGCGATCGCCGCGTCCGGGACCACCGTCCTGGCGGTCTGCGCCGAGGCCCCCGAAGGAATCACCGCGGTGTCCACCCGCACACCCGAGGACACGGCACCGGACACCGAGGTGGCCGCCCCCGGACCCGACGACAAGGAGAAGGTCGATGCGCTCGCCGCGACTGGCCGCGCTTGAGCTGCGCCGCTTCGGCAGGGGGAAGCTGCCGCGGGCCGCCCTGGTGGCGCTTCTGCTGCTGCCCCTGCTCTACGGGGCGCTGTACCTGTGGTCGTTCTGGGACCCCTACGGCCGGCTCGACCGCATCCCCGTGGCGCTGGTGAACGACGACCAGGGGGCGACCGCCGACGGCAAGCGGATCACCGCCGGCGACGACATCACCCGGGGGCTGCGGGACAGCGAGGTCTTCGACTGGCACGAGGTGAGCGCCGAGCAGGCACGCGCGGGCGTGGAGGACGGCACGTACTACCTGTCGCTGACCATGCCCGCCGACCTCAGCGCGCGGATCGCCTCCAGCGCGGGCGCCACGCCGGAGACCGGCGCCCTCCGGGTGCGGACGAACGACGCGAACAACTACATCGTCGGGCAGATCTCACGGACCGTCTTCAGCGAGGTCCGCACGGCCGCCTCCACGAAGGCCTCGCGGTCGTTCCTCGACAAGATCTTCGTCTCGTTCTCCGACATCCACGGCGCGACCGCGAAGGCGGCCGACGGCGCCGACGACCTCAACGGCGGCATCGGCAAGGCCGAGAAGGGCTCCAAGGACCTCGCCGACGGGCTGTCCGCGGCCAAGAAGGGCAGCGGCTCGCTGGCCACGGGCCTGGAGAAGCTCGACTCGGGAGCCGGCGACCTGGCGGACGGCACACAGCAGGTCGCGAACGGCACCCAGACGCTCGCCGACCGGGTCAACGGGGTCGCGGGCAAGGTGGGGCCCTTCCTGAAGGACAACGAGAAGAGCATCGGCGACACCGCGCAGTTGGTCGCGGACTCCGCCGAGGCGGTCGGCGCCCACCTCGACACGCTGGTGAAGGCCGCGCCCACCGCCGCCCAGGGCGCGCACGCCGCCTCGGACGCCCTCGCCGCCGTCCACCGGGCGCGCTGCGAGAACCCGGTGCTGCCCGACCCCGCCTGCGCGGACCTGGAGAAGGCCCGGGACACGGCCGCCGAGGTCGCCACGATCGCGGACGACCTCAACACGCTGATCGCCGACCAGGACGGCGACCTGACGACCCTGCGCGCCCGCCTCGGCACGCTCCAGGAGCAGGCACAGGCCCTCGCCGACCGGGCCCCGCACCTCTCCGAGGACCTCGACGACGCGGTGACCCGGGTCAACGCCCTCAACACGGGCGCCCGGAAGGTCGCCGCGGGAGCGCGGGAGCTGCACACCGGGCTCGGCACGGCCAGCACCGGCGCCGGCACCCTGGACCAGGGCGTCGGCAGGCTCAGGACCGGGGCCGAGGATCTCACCGGCGGCATGTTCAAGCTCTCCGACGGCTCCGGCCGGCTCGCCGACGGACTGCACGACGGCGCCGCGCGGATCCCCGACTACGACGAGCAGCAGCGCGACACGCGCACCGCCGTCATGGCCGACCCCGTGCGACTCGCCGCCCAGGACCTGCACAGGGCGGCGAACTACGGCACCGGTTTCGCCCCCTACTTCATCCCGCTGTCGCTGTGGGTGGGCGCGATGGTGGCGTACATGCTGATCCCGCCGATGAACCGGCGCGCCCTCGCCGTGGGCGCCTCGGCCTGGCGGATCGCGCTGGCGGGCTGGCTGCCGGTGGCCGCCGTCGGGGTGCTTCAGACGACGGCGCTGATGGCCGTGCTGCACTGGGCGATCGGCCTGGAGATGGCCCGCGCGGCCGGGACGGTGGGCTTCCTGTTCCTCGTCACGGCGTGTTTCGCGGCCCTCGTGCAGTGGCTCAACGCGCGCTTCGGCGCGGCGGGCCGGATCCTCGTCCTGGCGCTGCTGATGCTCCAGCTGACCTCGGCGGGCGGCACCTATCCGGTGCAGACCAGCCCCGGCTTCTTCAACGCCATCCACCCCTGGCTGCCGATGAGTTACGTCGTCGAGGCGCTGCGCAGGCTCATCACGGGCGGCGGTCTGCAACCGGTGTGGCACGCGTGCGTGGTGCTCGTCCTGTTCACCGCGGGAGCGCTCGCGCTGACCGCCCTGTCGGCCCGCCGCCGCCAGGTGTGGACGATGGACCGGCTGCACCCCGAACTGAGCCTGTGAAGATCCGGCGTACGGGAGGTCGGGTTCCTGTGACAATCGGGACCATGGAAAGCAGCACCACGTCGGGCGGCCGCACCCGCCGCGAGGCCACCCGGCAGAAGCTCTACGAGGCGGCCGTCACCCTCATCGCCGAACAGGGCTTCTCCGCCACCACGGTGGACGAGATCGCCGAGCGGGCCGGCGTCGCGAAGGGCACGGTCTACTACAACTTCGCGAGCAAGTCGGTCCTCTTCGAGGAGTTGCTGCGGCACGGCGTGGGCCTGCTCACCGCCTCCCTGAGACAGGCCGCCGAGGACACCGCGCAGCGGGGCGGCAGCAAGGTCGACGCCCTGGACGCGATGGTCCGCGCGGGTCTCGTCTTCATCGAGCGCTACCCGTCCTTCACCCAGCTGTACGTGGCCGAGCTGTGGCGCACCAACCGGACCTGGCAGTCGACGCTGATGGTGGTGCGCGAGCAGGCGGTGGCCGTCGTGGAGGGCGTGCTGCGCGAGGGTGTGCAGAACGGCGAGTTCAGCGAGGAGATCGACGTCCAGCTGACCGCGTCCGCGCTGGTCGGGATGGTCCTGGTGGCCGCCCTGGACTGGCAGGCGTTCCAGCCGGAGCGCTCGCTGGACGATGTCCACGCGGCGCTGTCCCGGCTGTTGCAGGGGCGGGTGAGCGGTCCGCGCTGACGGCGGGACACGCCCACCCGGAAGCGCCGGTGCGCGGTGGCCACGTCCCCCGCGGGCCACCGCGCACCGGCGCTTCCTCGTGCTCCCCCCGTTCCCCTGATTCCCCCCGTTGTTCCCCCGTTGTTCCCCCGTGCGGTCGTTCCCCGGGTCTCCCCGTGCCTCGCTCCCGCCGACTGGTCGGCGGAAGGAGCGGAGCAAGGGCCGCTCCGTTCCGGCGCCCCGTGTCGCCGGTGCCGGAGCCGCGCCCCTTTTCCGTGTCTCCACTGTCGCGTTCGCGCAGGCCCGCCCCCATCCGCGCGCGTACTCAACTCACTCCCTAGGTACGTGTACTCAGGGCTGTGTGCTCAACCCCAGAACGCTCCGCGGTCGTCTGGTCACGATCGCGTCCGTCGCCGTACTCCCCCGCCCCGGACCGCCGCCCGCCGGGCTGCGGACGTGACTGTCAGTGGCGGCCGATAAAGTCGCAGGCATGGCACGGATTGCGGTGATCGGCGCCGGGCTGGGCGCGCTGGCGACCGCCGCCCGGCTGGCCGTCGCGGGCCACCGGGTGGCGGTGTACGAACGTACACAGACGTACGGCGGAGCGGTGCGCCGCTTCGAGCGGGACGGCTTCGGCTTCGACACGGGGCCGGGGCTGCTGCCCCTGCCCGCGGTCTACCGGGACCTGTTCGTCAAGACCGGCAAGGAGCCGCTGGAGGCCTGTGTCGAGCTGGTCCAGGTCGATCCGTCGGCCCGGCACGTGTTCGCGGACGGCACCGAGGTGTCCCTGCCGAACGCCTCGCGCGCGGGGGTCGTCTCCGCCCTGGACGAGGCGCTCGGCCCGGGCGCGGGGCTGCGCTGGGGCGACTTCCTGGTCCGGGCCCGCGAGGCCTGGGACCGCACCCGCCGCCCGCTCCTGGAGGAGCCCCTGTGGCCGAACTGGCGGGTGCTGGCCGACCGTGAGCCCTACCCGGCGGTGCCGCACAAGCGGCTGCTGCGCACCCGCCGGGCGGGCACCCTCGCCGAGGTGGGCGCCTGGGAGCTGCGCGACCCCCGGCTGGCCGCCCTGCTGGAGGGGCACGCGCTCGCCTGCGGCCTGGATCCCCGCCTCGCCCCGGCGAGCGCGGCCGTGCTGCCGTACATGGAGCACGCCTTCGGCATGTGGTACGTGCGCGGGGGTCTGCGGGAGCTGGCCCGCGCGGTGTACGAGCGGTGCGTGGCCCGCCGGGTCGCGTTCGTCTTCGGCGCCGAGGTCACCCGGGTGCTGGAGAAGGACGGCCGGGCGACAGGTGTGGAGCTGGCCGGCGGCGAGGTCGTGGACGCGGACTTCGTGGTCGCGCCCGGCGGCGCGGCGGGGCTGCCCGTCCGGGGCGAGGGCGAGGTGCCGCCCCGGCAGGGCCTGCCCAGCCGGCTGACGGTGCTGCTCGCGCTGCGCGGCGCCCGGCCGGAGGGGACCGCGCACCGGACGGTGGTGCACACCGGGGACCGCGAAGGCGAGCTGGAGAGCCTGTTCGGTACGGTGCCCGCGGTGCCCGCGCGGCCGACGGTCACGGTGCTGCGGCCCGGCGACCCGGCGCTGGTGCCGGACGCCGACCACGAGGCGGTCACGCTCGGTGCCACGGTGCCCGCGGGGGCGGAGATACGCGAGGAACACGTGGAGGCGCTGGTCGCGGCCGCCGAGCGGGCCGTGCCGGGGCTGCGCGACCGCGTTCTGTGGCGCGAGGTGCGCACCCCCGCCGACATCGCGGCGGAGACGGGTGCCCCGGGCGGTGCCGTCCCGCCGCCCGCGCTGGCGGCGGCCGGGGGCCGGCTGCTGCACCCGGCCAACTCGACCGGTCTGCAAGGGCTGTTCACGGCCGGTGGCTGGTCGCATCCGGGGGGCGGGCTGCCCCACGCGGGCATGTCGGGCGCGCTGGTGGCCGGACTGATCGTGGAGGGACCGGAGTTCCGCGGCTCGCAGTGAGGACCCGTCGGCCGGGCGTCAGAAGCGGTACTGCTGGTCGTCGTACCCGTGGCCCTGCTGCCCCTGCTGGCCGTCGCCCTGGTACGGGTACTGCTGCTGCTCGGGCGGGACTTCACCGGCGAACGGGTCGTCGGTGCGCTGCTGCGGGACCCAGACCCCGCCCGCCGGGGTCTCCCCGTAGTTCGCGGTGCCGCCGGTGCCGTACTGGTCCTGGCCGTAGCCCTGCTGCCCGTACTGCTGCTGGTCGTAGCCGCCGTCGTAGGAGCCGCCGCCGTAGGTCTGGGTGCCGATGTACGGGTCGGAGTAGGCGGCGTACTGCTGCTCGCCGGTGGTGTCGTAGCCGTACTGCTGCTGGTTGTACCCGGAGTAGCCGTCGTAGCCGTAGCTCTGGTCGGTGCCCTGGGCGGCCGTCGCGTACTGGTCCTGGGAGTGGCCGGTGGCGCCCGCGAACTCCGAGTCGGTGTATATGCCGTAGGCGTTGGTGTCGTCGGGCATGGGCTGCGGCGAGTAGACGGTGGTCTCGGCCGCGGAGGCCTGGGCCGGGCGGGCGGCCGGGGTGAAGACGTCGTCGCGGTCGTAGTCCTCCTCGGCGAAGGCGCCCGCGCCCTTGTCCTGGCCGTAACCCAGGCCGTCGCCGCCGAAGGAGGAGTCCATGTCGCCGTAACCGGGGAGGCTCCCGGTCCCGGGCTCGGCGCCCTCCAGGTCCTCCTCGCGGTCGCCCTTGGTGCGGCGGCCCTTGCCCAGGCCCTTGGGGAGCGGTCCCTCGCCGTCGCCGCGGCGCACGGCCCAGCCCTCGGCGAAGCCGCGGCGGAAGGACAGCGTGACGTACGTCTGGCCGACCGCGAAGGCGGCCGCGCCCAGCCCGATGACGATCACCGAGGGGATCAGCACACCGAGCACGACACCGAGGAAGCCCACGAAGGCCAGCAGGCGCCAGCGCAGGCGCGCCTTGTACTGCAGCAACACCTCACCGAGCAGCCACAGCGCGACGATGCCGAACGCGATGTAGAGGACCGTCCAGCCCATGTACGCCCCTCTCCCAGTGGCCGCTACGCAGTGTGTCGTAAATCGGAGCGACCGGTCTAGGCCTGCGGCGGGTGGTGCAGACCCAGGTTCTCGTAGATTTCCAGTGTCGCCGTGGAGTTGTTGAGCGTGATGAAGTGCAGTCCGGGCACTCCCTCGGCGAGGAGCCGCGCGCAGAACTCCGTGGCGAAGTCGATGCCAATGGAGCGTACAGCGGCCGGATCCTCTTTGGCTGTGAGGATCCGCTCTTTCAGGACGTCCGGGAAGTGCGCGTTGCTGAGCTGGGGCAGCCTCTCCAGCATCTTCACACTCGTCACCGGCAGGACCTCCGGGATGACGGGGGTCTCGCAGCCGGCCGCCGCGACCCGGTCGCGCAGCCGCAGGTACGACTCGGGCTGGAAGAACATCTGCGTGATGGCGTAGTCGGCGCCCGCCCGGCACTTGTCGACGAAGTGCGCGACGTCGGTGTCCCAGTCGCCGGAGCGCGGGTGCATCTCGGGGAAGGCGGCGACGCCGACGCAGAAGTCGCCCGACTCCTTGATGAGCCGGACGAGCTCGGCGGCGTAGGTGAGGCCTCGGGGATGCGGCACCCAGTCGCCCATCGGGTCGCCCGGCGGGTCGCCGCGCACGGCGAGCATGTTGCGGATCCCGGCGTCGGCGTACTGGCCGATGATGTTGCGCAGCTCGGCGATGGAGTGGTCGACGGCGGTGAGGTGCGCCACCGGGGTGAGGGTGGTGTCGACGACGATCTGCTGGGTCTCCTTGACCGTGGTCGCCCGGGTGGAGCCACCGGCGCCGTACGTCACCGAGACGAAGTCGGGGGCGACCGCCTCGACCCGGCGGAGCGCGTCCCACAGGCTCCGCTCGCCCTTGGGCGTCTTCGGCGCGTAGAACTCGAACGAGTACGTCGTCTTGCCGGTCGCCAGGATGTCACGCACGGTGCGTGCGCGGTCCGTCCTGGTGGATGCGGTTCCGAGGGCCATACCCGCAGGTTAACCAGGGGCCGACGGTCACCCAACCGGATGCCGGATATTTGCCCGAATTGTCGGCCCGTTGTCCACTCATTGGACACACATCCGGACAGGCATACGGACAGGCATACGGGCAGACAGCGGGCGGACGTAGGGGCAGACGTGCGGGCGGACGTCCTACGGCCGGCGCAACCGCTTCGCGAACTCCGCCGCCGCCGCGCCCGGATCGTCCGCCTCGGTGATGGCCCGGACGACCACGACCCGGCGGGCTCCGGCCTCCAGCACCTCGTCGAGGGTGCCGAGGTCGATGCCGCCGATCGCGAACCAGGGGCGGTCGGTACCGAGGGCGGCGGTGTGCCGGACCAGGCCGAGCCCGGGGGCGTGCCGACCGGGCTTGGTGGGGGTGGGCCAGCAGGGGCCGGTGCAGAAGTAGTCCACGCCCTCCTGGACGGCGGCGGCCTCGGCCTCCGCCTCGGAGTGGGTGGAGCGGCCGACGAGGACGTCGTCGCCGAGGATCGCGCGGGCGGCGGGGACCGGCAGGTCGCCCTGGCCGAGGTGGAGGACGCCGGCGCGGGCCGCGTGGGCCACATCGGCCCGGTCGTTGACCGCGAGGAGCTTGCCGTGCCGGGCGCAGGCCTCGGCGAACACCGTCAGCCGCTCCAGCTCCTCGGCGGCCTCCATGCCCTTGTCGCGCAGTTGCACGATGTCGACACCGCCGGCGAGGACCGCGTCCAGGAACTCCGGGAGGTCGCCCTGGCGGGTGCGGGCGTCCGTGCACAGATAGAGCCGGGCGTCGGCCAGGCGGGCGCGAGCGGTGTCGGTCATCGGTGTCCCCCGTGGTGTCGGTACTGGCTGCCTCAGACGGCGAGCGCCTGGGCGCGGCGCTTCACCTCCGTGCCGCGATTCTCGCTGAGGGCCTGTGCGGGGGTGCCGGGCAGGCTGTCGTCGGGCGTGAAGAGCCACTCCAGCATCTCTTCGTCCGTGAAACCGTCGTCCCGCAGGAGCGTCAGGGTGCCGGCGAGGCCCTTGACGACCTTGTCGCCGTCGATGAAGGCGGCGGGCACGTGCAGCGCGCGGTTCTCACCGCGGCGCACGGCGATGAGCTGGCCCTCCTTGATCAGCTGCCGGACACGGATCACGTCGACATCGAGCATCTCCGCGATGTCGGGCACGGTGAGCCAGGCAGGGACGAGAGCATCGGTCTTTGCGTCAATCTCGGTCACGGGGTCAAGGGTAGGCGCATCTTCGGGTGGGCGGCGATGGGTCGTTCCTCGGGTGCGGCTCCGTGGGGGCCGGTCGCGCGCCCCTAGGCAGCCGCGGTCGCGGTCTTCAAAGGGCGGCCCGGATCCGCCAGTGCTTCCTCGTCCATGCGGGTGCCCGCCTCGATCAGGCGTCTGCCCTGGGCCAGATCGCGGGGGCGGCCCACCGCCAGGAGGGCGACGAGGCGGTCCTCGCGGAGCCAGCACACGCTCCACGCGGGGCCCGTCGGGTCGCCGCGCCAGACCATGCGGTCGGCCGTGGCGTGATGGCCGGCGTACTGGACGAAGCGGCCGAACTGCTCGGACCAGAAGTACGGGACCGGGTCGTAGACGGCCGGGGGCTCGTCCGTGGCCGTGCCGATGATGTTCGCGGCGACCGTGCGGGGGCCCTGGAGGGCGTTGTCCCAGTGGTGGACGAGGAGGCGTTCGCCGTAGCGCGCCGAGGGGAAGGAGGCGCAGTCGCCGACCGCGTACACGTCCGGGACGCTGGTGCGCAGCCGGTCGTCGGCCAGGACCTCGTGGTGGGGGCCCAGCTCGACGCCGGAGCCGGCCAGCCAGGCGGTGGCGGGGCGGGCGCCGATGCCGACGACGACGGCACCCGCGGGCAGCCGGGAGCCGTCGTCGAGCACCACCGCGCCGGGCTCGACACGGGCCACGCGCGTGTGGGTGCGCAGATCGGTGCCGCTGTCGGCGTACCAGGAGGTCATCGGAGCGGCGACCTCGGCGGGCAGGGCACCGGCGAGGGGCCGGTCGGCGGCCTCGACGACGGTGACCGCGCAGCCGGCCTCGCGCGCGGCGGTGGCGAACTCGGCGCCGATCCAGCCGGCGCCGACGACGACGATGTCGTGCTGCCGGGCGAGGACGGGCCGCAGCCGTTCGGCGTCGTCCAGCGTGCGCAGCAGATGGACGCCGGGCACGCCCTCGGCGCCCGGCAGCCGGACCGGTTCGGCGCCGGTGGCGAGGACGAGGACGTCGTACGGGACGGGCCCGGCCTCGGTGTCCACCTCGTGGTCGGCGGGGCGCAGGCCGAGCACCTCGCGGCCGAGCAGCAGGTCGACGCCGAGGCTCTCGAAGTCGACGTCGAAGGCGGAGCCCTCGGCCTTGCCGAGCAGCACGGCCTTGGACAGGGGTGGCCGGTCGTAGGGCTGGTGGGGCTCCGCGCCGATCAGCGTCACGGTGCCGCCGAAGCCCTGTTCGCGCAGGGCGACCGCGGTCTGCACCCCGGCCATGCCCGCGCCGACGACGACCACGCGCCGCCCGGCCCGCCTGTCCTCTTCCCTGCTCAGCTCGCTCACCTGATCACCATAGACAACTGACGGTTCGTCAGTCAGCGGTCGTGCTCCGTGACCTGCTCCACAACGCTGGTGCCGCTGCCCTCCTGCGACTCCCAGGACCAGGTCTCCTCCAGCCGGACCCGCCCGTCCGGCAGGGCGAGGACCGTGGAGACGCAGTGCCCCGAGGAGGTCGTGCCGTCCTGCTTGAGCTGGACGTACCGGAAGTCGAGCCGGTCCCCCGTACGGGTACCCACGAGATGGCCGCGTACGACGTCGCCGCCCGCGTAGTCCGCCCAGATCGCACCGTCCTCCTCGTGGTAGGTGAAACGGGTGCGGGTGCCGACCTGGCCCGGGGCCTGGTCGGCGACGGGGGCGAGGACGAGACCGTCGAGCGAGCGGGGCATGGGCGGGAGGCTCCCTTTACAGAGGCGCAGAAGCACGGGCTAGGGTGTGGCCAACGTAGAGCACTCGCGGGAGCCCGGACGCACCGGGCTGAGAGGGAGGCTGGCCGGCCTCCGACCGTACGAACCTGATCCGGGTCATGCCGGCGAAGGGAGGGGCTGGACGCCCATGTCGCGTACACGTACATCCGACGTCCTCGTCGTGGGGGGCGGGATCATCGGGCTGGTCACGGCGTGGCGGGCCGCGCAGCGCGGCCTCGGCACGACGGTGGTGGACCCCGAACCGGGCGGCGGGGCCGCGCGGGTGGCGGCCGGGATGCTGGCCGCCGTCACCGAACTGCACCACGGCGAGCAGACCCTGCTGGGGCTCAACCTGGCCTCGGCCCGCCGGTATCCGGACTTCGCGGCCGAGCTGACGGAGGCGACCGGGCTGGACCTCGGCTACCGCCGGTGCGGCACGCTCGCGGTCGCGCTGGACGCCGACGACCGCGCCCATCTGCGGGAACTGCACGCGTTGCAGGCGCAGTCGGGGCTGGAGTCGGAGTGGCTGACCGGGCGGGAGTGCCGGCGCCTGGAGCCGATGCTCGCGCCCGGGGTGCGGGGCGGGCTGCGGGTGGACGGCGACCACCAGATCGATCCCCGGCGGCTGGCCGACGCGCTGGTCGTGGCGTGCGAGCGGGCCGGGGTGGTCCTCCACCGGGCGTGGGCGGAGCGGCTGTCCGTCGTGGGCGGGCGGGCCGCGGGGGTCGTCACGGGTGACGGTACGGCCCTGGAGGCGGGGCAGGTGGTGCTCGCGGCGGGGAGCCTCAGCGGGCGGCTGGCGGGGGTGCCGGAGGACGTACGGCCGCCGGTGCGGCCGGTGAAGGGGCAGGTGCTGCGGCTGACGGTGCCGGCCGGGTACGCGCCGTTCCTCAGCCGTACCGTGCGGGCCGTCGTGCGCGGCAGCCAGGTGTATCTGGTGCCCCGGGAGAACGGCGAGCTGGTCGTGGGCGCCACGAGCGAGGAACTGGGCTGGGACACCGCGGTGACGGCGGGCGGCGTGTACGAACTGCTGCGCGACGCGCACGAGCTGGTGCCGGGGATCACGGAACTGCCGCTGACGGAGACGCGCGCGGGGCTGCGGCCCGGCTCCCCCGACAACGCGCCGCTGCTCGGGCCGACCGCGCTGGAGGGGCTGCTGCTGGCCACCGGGCACTACCGCAACGGGGTGCTGCTGACGCCGGTGACCGGGGACGCCCTGGCGCATGCCCTGGCCACCGGGGAACTCCCCGACGAGGCCCGCCCCTTCACCCCCCGGCGCTTCGGCGCCGACGCCCTCTCGGAGCAGCTCGTATGACCATGTCCATGAACATCTCGGTGAACATCTCGGTGAACGGGGAGCGGCGGGCGGTCGCCCCCGGTACGGCACTCGACAGCGTCGTACGGTCCCTGACGGCGGCACCCTCCGGGGTGGCGGCCGCGCTGAACGAGACGGTCGTCCCGCGCACGCAGTGGTCCGCGACGGCGCTCCGCGAGGGCGACCGGGTGGAAGTCCTGACCGCCGTGCAGGGAGGGTGAGCGCCATGGCCGACGATCCGTTCCTTCTCGGCGGTACGTCCTTCTCGTCGCGTCTGATCATGGGTACGGGGGGTGCGCCGAGCCTGGAGGTGCTGGAGCGGGCGCTGGTGGCGTCCGGGACCCAGCTGACGACGGTGGCGATGCGGAGGGTGGACCCCGCCGTACGGGGCTCCGTGCTGTCGGTGCTCGAGCGGCTGGGGATCCGGGTGCTGCCCAACACCGCGGGGTGCTTCACGGCCGGGGAGGCGGTGCTGACGGCGCGGCTGGCCCGGGAGGCGCTCGGGACGTCGCTGGTGAAGCTGGAGGTCATCGCCGACGAGCGGACGCTGCTGCCGGATCCGGTGGAGCTGCTCGAGGCGGCGGAGACGCTGGTGGACGACGGGTTCACGGTGCTGCCGTACACGAACGACGATCCTGTGCTGGCGCGGAAGCTGGAGGACGTGGGGTGTGCGGCGGTGATGCCGCTGGGGTCGCCGATCGGGTCGGGGCTCGGCATCCGCAACCCCCACAACTTCCAGCTGATCGTGGAGCGGGCGGGGGTGCCGGTGATTCTGGACGCGGGGGCCGGGACGGCGTCGGATGTGGCGTTGGCGATGGAGTTGGGGTGTGCGGGGGTGATGCTGGCGTCGGCGGTGACGCGGTCGCCGGATCCCGAGCGGATGGCGTCCGCCATGCGGGCCGGGGTGGAGGCGGGGCGCCTGGCGCGGCTGGCGGGGCGCATCCCCCGCCGTTACTTCGCGCAGGCGTCGTCCCCGACGGAGGGTGTGGCCGCCCTGGACCCCGAACGCCCCGCCTTCTGACCCCGCCCGTCCATCGGCGGCTCCCCCCTCACGGGCGGGCTCCGCACCCCCTTCCCGCCCGCCCGTGGTTCGCGTCACAGGTCGGCTGCAGTCGTGCTCCGAATGGGTGGGTGTGGGTGGGGTGTCGGTCGTGGCTCGTAGACTCGCTGCGTGGACACGACCCTTCAGGACCCTCTGGTCGGGCAGGTGCTCGACGGGCGGTATCGCATCGACGCGCGGATCGCCGTGGGCGGGATGGCCACGGTCTACCGGGCCGTGGACACCCGCCTCGACCGTGTGCTCGCGCTCAAGGTGATGCATCCGGCGCTCGCGGCCGACGGGTCGTTCGTCGAGCGGTTCATCCGGGAGGCCAAGTCCGTCGCACGGCTCGCCCACCCCAATGTCGTGCAGGTGTTCGACCAGGGCACGGACGGGTCGTATGTGTATCTCGCGATGGAGTACATCGCCGGCTGCACCCTGCGGGACGTGCTGCGTGAGCGCGGGGCGCTCCAGCCGCGGGCCGCGCTCGACATCCTGGAGCCGGTGCTCGCCGCGCTCGGCGCCGCGCACCGGGCCGGGTTCGTGCACCGCGACATGAAGCCCGAGAACGTTCTGATAGGGGACGACGGGCGGGTCAAGGTCGCGGATTTCGGGCTGGTGCGGTCCGTCGACACCGTCACCAGCACGACCGGCGCCGTGCTCGGGACCGTCGCCTATCTCGCGCCCGAGCAGATCGAGACGCCCGGCGCCGCCGACCCCCGGGTCGATGTGTACGCGTGCGGTGTCGTGCTCTACGAGATGCTCACCGGGGAGAAGCCGCACGACGGCGACTCCCCCGCGATCGTGCTCTACAAGCATCTCCACGAGAACGTGCCGCCGCCCTCCGCCGAGGTCCCCGGGCTGCCGTTCGCGCTGGACGACCTGGTCGCGTCGGCCACCGCCCGCACCCGGGAGGTCCGGCCGCAGGACGCGGTCGCGCTGCTCGGCCAGGTGCGGGACGCCCGTGCCGGGCTGACCGAGGAGCAGCTCGACGCGGTGCCCCCGCAGGCCGTGTCCGCCGCCCATGACAACGCCGAGGACCGGACGAGCGTGATCCCGCGCTCGCTGACCGTGCCGCGGCCACTGCCGGTCGACGAGGAGGAGGGGTTCGGCCCGGACGAGGTCGACCGGACCTCCCGGTTCCAGAGTCCCCCTCCGCTGCCTCCCCGCCGGCGGGGGGCGCGGCCCCGGCGCGGGCTGCTCGCCCTCGTCACCGTCGTCCTGCTGGTGATCGGCGTCGGCGCCGGCGTCTGGTACATCAACTCCGGGCAGTTCACCAAGGTGCCGGCGGTGCTGACGCAGTCGCGGGCGAAGGCGGAGCAGCGGCTGGAGGCCGCCGGACTTGAGGTGGGGCCGGTCAAGCACTCCTACAGCGACACCGTCAAGCGGGGCACCGTGATCAGCACGGACCCGGAGCCGGGCGCCCGGATCCGCAAGCACGACTCGGTCACGCTCACCGTCTCCGACGGCCCGCAGACCGTGAAGGTGCCGGATGTGACGGGGTCCCGGCTGGACAAGGCCAAGGAGCTGCTGACGTCGGACGGGCTGGAGCCGGGGCAGGTCACCCAGGAGTTCAGCGACGACGTGATCAAGGGCTTCGTGATCAGCACCTCCCCCGAGGCGGGCACGAAGCGGCGGGCGGGCTCGGCGGTCTCGATCGTCGTGAGCAAGGGCGCCGCGATCGACGTCCCGGACGTCACCGGCGAGGACCTGGACGACGCGAAGGCCGAGCTGGAGGAGGCCGGACTGACGGTGGAGGTCTCCGCCGAGCAGGTCACCTCCGAGTTCGACAAGGGCCAGGTCGCGGCGCAGACCCCCGAGGCCGACAGCCAGGCCGCCGACGGCGACACGGTGACGCTGACGCTGTCCAAGGGCCCGGAGATGGTCGAGGTCCCGGACGTGGTCGGGGACAGCGTCGACGACGCGAAGACGGCGCTCGAACAGGCCGGCTTCGAGGTCAGCGAGGACCGCGGGCTGCTCGGGCTGTTCGGCGACACGGTGAAGAAGCAGTCGGTGGACGGTGGCGACACCGCGCCCAAGGGATCGACGATCACCATCACCATCCGGTGACCGGCCGTCGAGCAGCCCGGAAGGGGCCCGGGCGGGACACCCGTCCGGGACACCCGTGCGGGCATGACACCCTGAACGGGTGAGTCAGCCACCCCGCCCCGCAGCGCCCTTCCCCTCTCGCAACCCCGTCGGCGGCCATGTCCCCGTGGCCGGCGGACTGCACTCGGTGGGCCTGTCGTACGCCCATGACCTCAAGGCCGAGACGGTCCAGGTGTTCGTCGCCAACCCGCGCGGCTGGGCCACCCCGGTGGGCAGTCCGGCGCAGGACGAGGCGTTCCGGGAGGCCTGCGCGGCGGAGTCGGTCCCGGCGTACGTGCACGCGCCGTACCTGATCAACTTCGGGTCGCACACCGAGGCGACGGTGGAGCGGTCGGTGGAGTCGCTGCGGCACTCGCTGCGCCGGGGCCGGGAGATCGGCGCGCTGGGCGTGGTCGTGCACACGGGGAGCGCGACGGGCGGGCGGGAGCGGTCCGTGGCGCTGAAGCAGGTGCGGGAGCACCTGCTGCCGCTGCTGGACGAGCTGACCCAGGACGACGACCCGTTCCTGCTGCTGGAGTCCACCGCCGGGCAGGGCTCCTCGCTCTGCTCCCGGACCTGGGACTTCGGCCCGTACTTCGAGGCACTGGACGCGCATCCGAAGCTCGGCGTCTGTCTGGACACCTGCCACATCTTCGCCGCGGGGCACGATCTGACCGGCCCGTCGGGGATGCACGAGACGCTGGACCTGCTGGTGGACACCGTCGGCGAGGGCCGGCTGAAGCTGATCCACGCCAACGACTCCAAGGACGTGGTCGGCGCCCACAAGGACCGGCACGAGAACATCGGCGCCGGGCACATCGGCGAGGACCCGTTCCGCGCGCTGATGACCCACCCGGCGACGGAGGGCGTACCGCTGATCATCGAGACGCCCGGCGGCAAGGAGGGCCACGCGGCGGACGTGGAGCGGCTGAAGAAACTCCGGGACGCGTAATACCGGAATACCCCAGGGGGGTATACGGTTCCCAGAGGTGAGCGCCACAGGCGAGCGACTCAGGAACCGTCATCCGGCATTGGGGGCACCCATGGAGCACGAGACGCACACCGCGCACGTCCACCACACCGCGGCACCGGCCGCCACCTGGGCCATGGCCGCCCAGGCCACCCTGCACTGCCTCACCGGCTGCGCCATCGGCGAGGTGCTCGGCATGGTCGTGGGCACCGCGCTGGGCTGGGGCAATCTGCCGACCACGCTGCTGGCGATCGTCCTGGCCTTCTTCTTCGGCTACTCGCTCACCCTGCGCGGGGTGCTGAGGGCCGGCCTCGGCTTCCGTGCCGCGCTGCGGGTGGCGCTGGCCGCGGACACGCTGTCGATCGCGGTGATGGAGCTGGTCGACAACGGTGTGATCGTGCTGTGGCCCGACGCGATGGACGCGACCCTGTCCGACGTGCTGTTCTGGGCCTCGCTGGCGATCTCGCTGGCCGTCGCCTTCGTGGTGACCGTGCCGGTCAACAAGTGGATGATCGGGCGCGGCAAGGGTCATGCGGTGGTGCACCGGTACCACCACTGAGGCTCAGAGTTCGGGGCCGTCCCCGGGCCCCTCCTGGTAGGAGTAGCGCTGCTCCTTCCAGGGGTCGCCGATGTTGTGGTAGCCGCGCTCCTCCCAGAAGCCTCGGCGGTCGGCGGTCATGTACTCGACGCCGCGGACCCACTTGGGCCCCTTCCAGGCGTAGAGGTGGGGCACGACGAGCCGGACCGGGAAGCCGTGCTCGGCGGTGAGGAGTTCACCGTCCTTGTGGGTGGCGAAGATCGTGCGCTCGGCGGCGAAGTCCTCCAGGCGCAGATTGGAGCTGAAGCCGTACTCCGCCCACACCATCACATGGGTGACGTCGGCGGCGGGCGGGGCGATCTCCAGGACGGTCCGGGCCGGGACCCCGCCCCACTCGGCGCCGAGCATGCTGAACTTCGTCACACAGTGCAGATCGGCCACGACGGTCGCGTACGGGAGGGCGGTGAACTCCTCGTGGTTCCAGCAGCGCTTCTCACCGTCGGCGGTGCCGCCGAAGACCCGGAACTCCCAGCGCTCGGGCCGGAACTTCGGGACGGGTCCGTAGTGGGTGACCGGCCAGCCGCGCTGGAGTCGCTGTCCCGGCGGAAGCTCGGACGCCGCTGCTTCTCCAGATTCGCGCTCCACCGGCTGACCCATGTCTCCATCCTGACAGACCCGACACAGTGCACATGACCGGCCATGTCCCGAATCGGGCAACACCGACTAAGCATGCACTAACTTACTAAGTACGCACTTACTGGACGATCTTTCCCACCGGTGCAATCATGCGGCGGCAACCTCCCCGACCCCCCAGGTGGAAGGAGCCTTAGCGATGCAGGGCGACCCCGAGGTCATCGAGTTCCTGAACGAGCAGCTCACCGGTGAGCTCACCGCGATCAACCAGTACTTCCTCCACGCCAAGATGCAGGAGAACTTCGGCTGGACGAAGCTCGCGAAGTACACGCGGCACGAGTCCTTCGACGAGATGAAGCACGCGGAGGTGCTCACCGACCGGATCCTGTTCCTCGAGGGCCTGCCGAACTACCAGCGACTGTTCCATGTGCGGGTGGGCCAGACCGTCAAGGAGATGTTCGAGGCCGACCGGCAGATCGAGGTCGAGGCGATCGACCGCCTCAAGCGCGGCATCAAGGTGATGCGCGAGAAGGGCGACATCACCTCGGCGAACATCTTCGAGTCGATCCTCGAGGACGAGGAGCACCACATCGACTACCTCGACACCCAGCTGGAGCTGGTGGAGAAGCTCGGTGACGCCCTGTACATCGCGCAGCTGATCGAGCAGCCCGAGAGCTAGGCGGCTTCTTCCAGGTCCGTCAGCATGGGGCGGCCCTGATCGGCCAGCTCGCGGCGGGGGCAGGCCCCCCGGCCGAGGATCGCCTGAATACGGCGGACACACGAGCCGCAGTCCGTGCCGGCCTTACAGGCGGAGGCTATCTGGCGCGGTGTACAGGCTCCGTCGTCCGCGTGCTGCCGGACCTGCGCTTCAGTCACTCCGAAGCAGCTGCAGACGTACACGCGGACTCACCTCCTGCCGAGATCAATAAGGATAACCTAACCTTACCCGGCCCTCAGTGAGCGCAAAAGTGGAGTGGGGCGTGGATCGCATGTGATCCGCGCCCCACTCCACTGACCGGAAGGTCACTGGTCGCGGTACATCTCCGCGACGAGGAACGCCAGGTCGAGGGACTGGCTGCGGTTCAGCCGCGGGTCGCAGGCCGTCTCGTAGCGCTGGTGGAGGTCGTCGACGAAGATCTCGTCGCCACCGCCCACGCACTCGGTGACATCGTCACCGGTCAGCTCGACATGGATACCGCCCGGGTGGGTGCCCAGGCCCTTGTGGACCTCGAAGAAGCCCTTGACCTCGTCGAGCACGTCGTCGAAGCGGCGGGTCTTGTGGCCGGAGGCCGCCTCGAAGGTGTTGCCGTGCATCGGGTCGGTCACCCAGGCCACCACCGCGCCGGACGCGGTGACCTTCTCGACCAGCTCGGGCAGCTTGTCGCGGACCTTGTCGGCGCCCATGCGGACGATGAAGGTCAGCCGGCCGGGCTCACGGTCGGGGTCGAGGCGCTCGATGTACTGCAGCGCCTCCTCGGCCGTGGTCGTCGGGCCGAGCTTGATGCCGATCGGGTTGCGGATCTTCGAGGCGAACTCGATGTGCGCGTGGTCCAGCTGCCGGGTGCGCTCACCGATCCACACCATGTGCCCGGAGACGTCGTACAGCCGGCCGGTGCGGGAGTCGACGCGGGTGAGGGCCGCCTCGTAGTCCAGCAGCAGCGCCTCGTGCGAGGAGTAGAACTCGACCGTCTGGAACTCGGCCGGGTCGGTCCCGCAGGCGCGCATGAAGTTCAGCGCGTTGTCGATCTCGCGCGCCAGCTGCTCGTAGCGCTGGCCGGAGGGGGACGACTTCACGAAGTCCTGGTTCCAGGCGTGGACCTGGCGCAGGTCGGCGTAACCGCCGGTGGTGAAGGCGCGCACCAGGTTCAGCGTGGAGGCCGAGGCGTGGTACATGCGCTTCAGCCGCTCGGGGTCCGGGATCCGGGCGGCCTCGTTGAAGTCGAAGCCGTTGACCGAGTCGCCGCGGTACGTCGGCAGGGTCACGCCGTCGCGGGTCTCGGTGCCCTTGGAGCGCGGCTTGGAGTACTGGCCGGCGATCCGGCCCACCTTCACCACGGGGACGGACGCGGCGTACGTCAGCACGGCGCCCATCTGGAGCAGGGTCTTCAGCTTGTTGCGGATGTGGTCGGCCGACACCGCGTCGAAGGCCTCGGCGCAGTCGCCGCCCTGGAGGAGGAACGCCTCTCCCTTGGCGACGGCCGCCATCCGGGCGCGCAGCTGGTCGCACTCGCCCGCGAAGACGAGCGGCGGATACGACTCCAGCTCCGCAACGACTGCGCGCAGAGCCTCGGTGTCGGGGTACTCGGGCTGCTGCGCCGCGGGCAGGTCTCGCCAGGTGTTGCCAGCGCTCGCGCTGGTCTTAGCGTTCACGGTCACGCCCTCAACATTACGGGGTCGTGTCGAGTCCTTTTCGCCCCGGCTCGACAGGTGAGACGCCCCCATGCTCAGGTGCGCGTGGGGTAGGGTGCGTCGCATGTTCGCGCTTTCGACCCAGAACTGGTGGTGGACCGCTCATCCGGCGGCCCACTGACTGCGCGTACGCACGACGTCGCGAAGGCCGCCCGAGGGGCGGCCTTCGGTGTTTCCGGGGTCCGTTCCTCGCCTACCTTGCAGAGGAACCATGGACCTGACCCAGCTGTCCCACGACGACCGCCCCTTCGCCCTGCTGCGCCGCCGCACCCCGGGCCACGACGAGAACACCGTGGAGCTGCTGCTCGGCCCGGTCGCCACCTGCGACCGGCTGGCCGACCTCCCGGACGAGGGCCTCGCGCTCGTCCCCTTCCGCCAGATCCGTGAGCGCGGCTTCGACGTCCGCGACGACGGCACCCCGCTCGCCGTCCTCACCCCCGAGGAGCGCCACGACATCCCGCTCGCCGAGGCGCTCGCCCAGCTCCCCACGCACGAGGTGCGGGTCGAGGGCGGGGGCTTCGACGTCACCGACGAGGAGTACTCCGGGATCGTCGGGCGGGTGCTGCGGGAGGAGATCGGGCGCGGCGAGGGCGCGAACTTCGTGATCCGGCGGACGTACGAGGGGGAGATCGCCGGATTCGGCAGGGCGGACGCCCTCGCGCTGTTCCGGCGGCTGCTGGAGGGCGAGCGGGGCGCGTACTGGACGTTCGTCGTGCACACCGGGGACCGCACGCTGGTCGGCGCGAGCCCGGAGGTGCATGTGCGGATGTCCGGCGGGACGGTCGTGATGAACCCGATCAGCGGGACGTACCGCTATCCGGCGGAGGGCCCGACCCCGGAGCGGCTGCTCGCCTTCCTCGCCGACGACAAGGAGATCGAGGAGCTGTCGATGGTGGTCGACGAGGAGCTCAAGATGATGTGCACCGTCGGTGACATGGGCGGGGTGGTCGTGGGGCCCCGGCTGAAGGAGATGGCGCATCTCGCGCACACCGAGTACGAGCTGCGCGGGAAGTCCTCGCTGGACGCGCGGGAGGTGCTGAAGGAGACCATGTTCGCGGCGACGGTCACCGGGTCGCCGGTGCAGAACGCGTGCCGGGTCATCGAGCGGCACGAGCCGGGTGGGCGCGGGTACTACGCCGGCGCCCTGGCACTGCTGGGCCGGGACTCCGGCGGGGCGCAGACCCTCGACTCCCCCATCCTCATCCGGACCGCCGACATCGACGCGGCCGGACGGCTGCGGGTGCCGGTCGGCGCCACGCTCGTACGGGGGTCGGACCCGGCGGGCGAGGTCGCCGAGACGCATGCCAAGGCGGCGGGGGTGCTGGCGGCGCTCGGCGTCCGGCCGGGCCGGCCCCCGGAGGAGCACACGCGTCCCCGGCTCGCGGACGACCCCCGGGTGCGGGCCGCGCTGGACGGGCGGCGCTCGTCGCTGGCGCCGTTCTGGCTGCGGATGCAGGAGCGGACGCAGGACCTCACCGGTCATGCCCTGGTCGTCGACGGGGAGGACACGTTCACGGCGATGCTCGCGCACGTGCTGCGCTCCGGCGGCCTGGAGGTGTCCGTCCGGCGCTACGACGAGCCCGGGCTGCGCGAGAGGGTGCTGGCGCACGAGGGGCCGGTGGTGCTGGGCCCCGGTCCCGGTGACCCGGCCGATCCAAACGACCCGAAGATGCGCTTCCTGCGGGAGCTGACCGCGCGGGTGCTGCGGGAGCACCGGCACGGGGTGCTCGGCGTCTGCCTCGGACACGAGCTGATCGCGGCCGAGCTGGGCCTGGACATCGTGGGCAAGGAGGTCCCGTACCAGGGGGCGCAGACAAGGATCGAGCTGTTCGGGCGGACGGAGACGGTCGGCTTCTACAACAGCTTCGTGGCGCGGTGCGACGACCGGACCGCACAGGAGCTGGCAGCACACGGCGTCGAGGTGAGCCGGGCCGCGAACGGCGAGGTGCACGCCGTACGAGGGCCCGGGTTCGCCGGGGTGCAGTTCCACCCGGAGTCGGTGCTGACGTTGAACGGGGCCGCTGTCGTGCGGGAGTTGATGGGGGCGCTGCGGCCGGTCGGCTGACCCGGGAACACGCCCACCTCGCCGGACAGCCCCGGGTCCACCGGCTTCAGCCGGGCCGTCGCCTCGGCGAGCGGGAAGCGGACGACGTCGGTGCCGCGCGGGGCGACCATCGTGCCGAGGTCGCCCCCGTGGGGGAGGGTGGCGAGCCGTCCTCGAGGACCGGACCGCCGTCCCTGGAGGTCACCCGGGCGCACACCTGCCCGACGTCGAAGGGCTGCTCGGGGATGAGGAGGACGTGGGCGCCGCCGGCCAGGCCCGAGGGGAGGGCGATCCAGCCCGCTTGACGGCCCATCACCTCGACGACCCGGACCCGGCGGTGGTGTGCGGCCGGTCGATGGCCTCGGTGAGTGCGGCGGCGACACCGAGCCTTGATCCGGCGGATGCCGTCCTCCTCCTTCAGCGGGTTCGTGCGGGAGGAGCCGGGGACGGTGCCGACGCGCAGGGAAGAAGTCCCTTCGCCGAGAGGCGGCGGCTGCCTGACGAGGAGTCAGTGTCCTGCGGGGCTCACTCGTCGTCGAGACCCCGCTCGATCGCGTACCGGACCAGCTCCACCCGGTTGTGCAGCTGGAGCTTGCCGAGGGTGTTCTGGACGTGGTTCTGGACCGTGCGGTGGGAGATGACGAGGCGTTCGGCGATCTGCTTGTAGCTGAGCCCCTTGGCGACCAGCCGCAGCACCTCGGTCTCCCGGTCCGTCAGCCGCGGCGCGTCGGGCTCGTCCGGGCCGGAGGCGGGGCCGGGGTCGGAGGCCAGCCGGCGGTACTCGCCGAGGACCAGTCCGGCGAGACCGGGCGTGAACACCGGGTCGCCGACGGCGGTACGGCGCACCGCGTCCAGCAGTTCCTCGGTGGACGCCGACTTCAGCAGATAGCCGGTCGCACCGGACTTGACCGCCTCCAGGACGTCGGCGTGCTCACCGCTCGCGGAGAGCACCAGGACCCGCAGCGCGGGGTTCGCGGCGACGACCTCCTTGCACACCTGGACACCGGGCTTGGCCGGCAGGTTGAGGTCCAGGACGAGCACGTCCGGCACGGCCGCCTTGGCGCGGCGCACCGCCTGCTCGCCGTCGCCCGCGGTGGCGACCACGTCGAAGCCGGACTCGGCGAGGTCCCGGGCGACCGCGTCGCGCCACATCGGATGGTCGTCGACCACCATGACCTTGATGCTCATCGCGCGCTGTCCTTCCCCGCCACGGCCTTCGGCACGGTCAACTCCACTTCGGTGCCCTGTCCGGGCGTCGAGATCAGTTCGGCACGGCCGCCGAGGTCGCGCAGCCGGCCCCGGATCGACTGGGCGACCCCGAGCCGCCCCTCGCCCTCGGCCTGGGCGAGCCGCCCCTCCGGGATGCCCGGCCCGTCGTCCCGCACGGTGACGATCACCTCGCCGGCTTCGTCCTCGACCAGGATCCAGGCACGGGCCTCCTCGCCCGCGTGCCGGCGTACGTTGTCCAGGGCGGCGCCCACCGCGGCGGCCAGTTCCCGGGCGGCGGCCGGCTCCAGCAGCACCGGCGCGCCCGGCTCCGCGAGAGCGACCTTCGCGGCGGCGTACGGCGCGAGCAGGGTGCGCAGATCGACCGGGCCGTCGCTCCCCTCCGGCTCCTCGGGCACCTCCACCAGGCGCACGACGGCGCCCTCGGCCAGGTCCTCCGACACCCGGGAGACCGGTACGAGCCCGCCGGAGACCAGGGTGCGCAGCGCGACCTCCTGCTCACCGGCCAGCCGGCCCAGCTCGGCCGCATCGCCGCCGAGGACCGTGCCGCGCCGCTGGACCATGGCCAGCACCTGGAGCACCCCGTCGTGGATGTCCCGGGCGAGCCGCTCCCGCTCCCTCGTCGCGGCCTCGATCTCCAGGGCGCGGGCGAGGGTGCGCTCGGAGGCGCGGGCGACCTCGACGACGTACCCGATGGCAATGGAGGCGACCCAGACGAGGATCACGTTGTGGACGGTGTCGCGGGCCGGGTGGCCGCGCTCGATCAGGTTGGCGACGGCGACGGGCGTGGAGGCGAACGCGGCCCAGCGCCAGCCGCCCTTGATGGCGAAGGCGAGGACCGAGCCGGCCGTCCATATCGAGGGCAGGGTGGGACCGCCGTCCTGGATGTGCTGCTCGCTGACGACGAGCGGGGTGAGGACGATGCCGGTGAGCGCGACGGCGAGGTCGACGGCGAGGAAACGCTTGGTGCAGGCCGCCGCGTTCTGCACCCGGGGCAGGGTGGCGAGCGTCCAGACGAACAGCACGGCGAAGTAGGCGATGGCGACGCCGGGACGGTCGTAGTCGTCGTAGGCGGTGGCGAACAGGCCGACCGCGTACAGCATCGTCAGGACCCGGTAGCCGGAGAGCGCGCGCCACAGCGGCAGCTCCACCGACATTCTCATGACTCTCTCGCGCCTGGCCATCCGTCCAGTCCCCCCGCCCCCGGAGCGTCCCCTGCTGCTCTTGTTCCGCTACTGCTCTTGTTCCTTCTCGGCCTGGTCCTTCGCGGCCTGTGCGAGCGCCGCCCTCGCGGCCTTCTCCGCTTCCCTGCCGGCCTTGGCCGCCTCCGCGATCTGCCGCTTGGCGGCGGTCGCGTAGATGTCGACGTACTCCTGGCCGGAGAGCTTCATGATCTCGTACATCACCTCGTCCGTCAGTGCCCGCAGCACGAAACGGTCGTGGTCCATGCCCTCGTAGCGGCTGAAGTCCAGCGGCTCGCCGATCCGGATGCCGGGCCGCATCACCTTGGGCATCACCTTGCCCGGCGGCTGGATCTTCTCCGTGTCGATCATGGCGACGGGGATGACGGGCGCGCCGGTGGCGAGCGCCACGCGCGCGAGGCCGCCCGGCTTGCCGCGGTAGAGGCGGCCGTCGGGCGAGCGGGTGCCCTCGGGGTAGATCCCGAACAGCTCACCGCGCTCCAGCACGTCTATGCCGCTCCTGATCGCGGCCTCCCCCGCGCCGCGCGCGCCGGAGCGGTCCACCGGGAGCTGGCCGACGCCCTTGAAGAAGGCGGCCGTGAGCCTGCCCTTGAGGCCGGGCGTGGTGAAGTACTCGGCCTTCGCGATGAACGTGACCTTGCGGTCCAGGACCGCGGGCAGGAAGAACGAGTCCGAGAAGGACAGGTGGTTGCTCGCCAGGATCGCGGGGCCCTCGGCGGGAATGTTCTCGAGGCCTTCCACCCAGGGCCTGAAGGTGACCTTCAGCGGTCCCCCGATAGCGACCTTCATCGCGCCGTACAACAACCCAGTGCCTCCTGTATGTGTCCTCAGACCTTAACCCGGGGCAGCGGCAAAGGCTCCGACGGCCCTGGTCGGTGTCAGTGGGGTCGCGTACCGTGAACCTCACGTCCCTCTCATGAAGAACAGACGAAGACAGGAGACCGAAGGTGCCGGTCCTTCCTGGAGCCGAGCCGTACCGCCATGAGGGCGGGGAGGTCGGGGTCCTCCTCTGCCACGGCTTCACCGGTTCCCCGCAGTCCTTGCGCCCCTGGGCCCGGTATCTGGCCGATCGGGGTCTCACCGTGTCGGTGCCCCTGCTGCCGGGGCACGGCACCCGCTGGGAGGACATGGCCCTCACCGGCGGCCCCGACTGGTACGCGGAGGTGGACCGCGAACTGCGCGCCCTGCGCGAGCGGTGCTCCCGGGTGTTCGTGGCCGGACTGTCCATGGGCGGCGCGCTGGCGCTGCGGCTGGCCGCCAAGCACGGCGCGGGCATCGAGGGCCTGATCGTGGTCAACCCGGCGAACAAGGTGCACGGGCTGTCGGCGTACGCCCTCCCGGTGGCCCACCACTTCGTGCGGTCCACGAAGGGGATCGCGAGCGACATCGCGAAGGAGGGGATCGTCGAGACCGGGTACGACCGGGTGCCGCTGCGCGCGGCGCACTCCCTGCGGATCCTGCTGCGGCAGATCGACGGGGAGCTTCCGCAGGTCACGCAGCCGCTGCTGCTGTTGCACAGCGTCCAGGACCATGTCGTCCCGGCGGCCGACTCGGCCCGGGTCCTGAGCCGGGTCTCGTCCACGGACGTGACCGAGATCCTGCTGGAACAGAGCTACCACGTGGCAACGTTGGACCACGACGCGGACCGGATCTTCGAGGAGAGCTACGCGTTCATCGCCCGGATCGCGCCCAGTGTCGGCAAGGAAGGGACGGCCGTAGGTGGCTGAGCACGACTCCGACCGCGAGGACCGGGAGAACCGGGACGAGCGGGAGGGCCTGGACGGCCAGGATGCCCGTCGGGGCCGGGAGCCGGAGGAGCAGAACGTGCCCTTCGACGAGGACGCCGCGTGGGCGGCGATCGTCGCGGGGTACGGGGACGAACCACCGGACCCGCCGGGGGCCAAGCCGTTCAAGTCGATCGAGGACCTGGCACTGCTGGAGACCCGGACGAACGACGACGAACCCCGTGACTCCGGGGACGAACAGGAGCCGAAACCGGCCAAGCCGCTCGGCAGCTCCGTCTCGTTCGCGCCCGGGGTCGGCCCGCGCGACTACAGCGCGCCGGAGCCGGCCGAGGAGGACTTCGACGAGGAGGACGAGGGGCACTTCGTGCCGCCGGAGCCGCCGCCGCTGCCGGCCGCCGACACCACGGCCAAGTTCGCCTGGCTCGGGGTGATCGGCGGACCGCTGCTGCTGTTGCTGGCGGTGCTGCTGGGCTGGGACATGACGTGGTGGCTGACGACGGTCTGCGTCGGCGGCTTCCTCGGCGGCTTCGCCACGCTGGTGGTGCGGATGCGGTCGGACGACGAGGACGACGGGGATCCCGGGCGGGGAGCCGTGGTCTAGCTTTCTCCTTCTCTAGTGCCGCGGCAGGCAACGTTCGCCCCGTCGCGACGCCCGGCACGCACTCTCGCCGCACCGGCCGAAAGCCCAAGTACGTCCAGTACGAGGACTTCCGGCCGACACGCCGAGAGCACGCACCGGACGCCGCTCCTTGACGGGCAAACGTTGCCTGCCGCGGCACTAGTTCGCGGGGATTCTGAGGGCGGCCAGGACCGGGAGATGGTCCGTGGCCGCCCTCAGGTCGTTCTCGGTGACGCCGGGGAGGCCGAGGGGGACACCGCAGCCGAGGACCTCCACGGCCTTCGTCACGAAGATGCCGTCGATCCGGCGGTCGGGGGCGGTGGCGGGGAAGGTGTGCTCGGTGCCCCAGGGCGCGGCGGTGCGGCAGTCGCTCAGGGCGTCGGCGAGGCGGGTGAAGGCGGGGCCGCCGGGACGCTCGTTGATGTCGCCGCCGGCGATCGCATGGTCCACGCCCATTCCCGCGAGACGGTCGAGGAGCAGGCCCGCCTGGTCGTGGCGCTCGTCCTGGTGCAGGCTCAGATGGCAGCTGATCACGCCGAGGCGGGCGCCGGCGATCCGGACCACGGCGGTCGCGAGGCCGCGGCGGTGCCGGCCGGGGGTGAGGGGGAGAAGGACGTCCTCGGTGCGTTCCGCGAGGACGCGGAGAGAGCAGAGCATCGCCGGGCCTGCCGCCGTGCCGCCGCCCGTGAGGATCACCAGATCGGTGGCGGCGGCGAGGCGGGCGAGTTTCTTGCGCCAGCGGAAGAAGAGGGGAGCCTCCTGGAGGAGGACCAGATCGGGGGCGCAGGCGGTGATGACCCGGGCGAGGGCGCCGGTGTCGTCGCGCATCGAGCGGATGTTGTAGCTCAGGACCCGGATGACGACCGAACCGTCGGGCTCGGTGCGGGAGTTGGGGAGCTGCGGCATGTGGATCAATTTACGCCCATTGGCCCGGGACGCGAGGTTGTGCGCGACCGCCGGATCGTCGTGGCTTGTCGCGCCCACGCGGCGGAGCCGCATGTTTATACAGCCCCGCGCCCCTGGGTGGGCACGGTCAGCGCCCCCGAAAGGTCCCCTACATGATCGGGTCCGGCTCTCTCGCCAGGTCCGCCGCGCCGACCAGGCCCGCCTTGTTGCCCAGCTGGGCGGCGATCACATCGGCGACCGGGCGCCAGTTGCCGCCCACCAGCCAGCGCTTGTACGACTTGCGGATCGGGTCGAGGACCAGTTCGCCCTCGTCGGAGAGGCCGCCGCCGACGATGAAGGCGGAGGGGTCGAAGAGGGAGGCGAGGTCGGCGAGACCGGCGCCGGCCCAGCGGGCCAGTTCGCGGTAGGAGTCGACGGCGACCGGGTCGCCCTGGCGGGCGGCCATGGAGATGTGCTTGCCCTCGATGCCCTCGGGGGAGCCGTCGCCGAGGGCGAGCAGGATCTCGGCGTTCTCCGGGGTGGCGTTGGCGCGCTGCTTGGCGTACCGCACGAGGGCGCGGCCGGAGGCGTACTGCTCCCAGCAGCCCTGCGAGCCGCAGCCGCACAGCAGGCCGTCCGGGACCATCCGGATGTGGCCGAACTCGGCGGCGACGCCGAAGTGGCCGCGGCGCAGCTTGTTGCCGATGATGATGCCGCCGCCGAGGCCGGTGCCGAGCGTGATGCAGATGACGTTGCGGTGGCCCTTGCCCGCGCCGAACTTGTACTCGCCCCAGGCGGCCGCGTTGGCGTCGTTCTCGACGACGACCGGGAGACCCACGCGGGCCTCGACGTCGTCCTTGAGCGGTTCCTGGCGCCAGTCGATGTTGGGCGCGAAGTAGACGGTGGAACGCTGCCGGTTGACGTAACCGGCGGCCCCGATGCCCACACCGACGATCTCGTGGCCCGCGCGGGCGCCCTCCACGGCCGAGGCGATGGCGTCCACGATGGCCTCGGGCGTGGTGGGGGTCGGCACCTTGAAGGTCGAGAGGATGTTGCCTTCCTCGTCGACCACGCCGGCCGCGATCTTCGTGCCGCCGATGTCGACGCCGATGGTGAGTCCCATGAATCCCTCAGTTTCGGTCGAGCCCCGCTACGGCCAACGGTACCCGAGCCGCTGTTCCCGGATTCCCGTCGTCCGCCGGGCGGACAGGCGCCCGGGGCGTCCGTGAGGGTCCGCGCGGTCAGTCGAGGTCGATGCGCTGTCCCGGGCCGGTGCCCTCGCCCTCGTCGCGGGGGTCGTCGCGCGGGTCGTCCTCCAGGTCGCGGTCGGGGCTCGTCCAGCGCTGTTCCTGGTGCTGGACGGCCGAGCGGTAGGCGGCGAGGAGTTCGCCGCCGGCCGCCGCGAGGTGGTCGAAGACATCGGGGTTGCGCTCGATGACGGGTTCGACGGCGGCCTTGGCCTGCTGGACGACCTGGCGGACCACCTGCTGGGCGGCGCCGCCCGCGACCGCGCCGAGCAGCGGGGACTGGATGCCGGAAAGTCTGTCGGCGACGGTCTCGACGAGCTTGCGCAGTTCCTCCGCGGCCGAGCCCTCCGGCCGGCCCTGCCCGGCCCGGCGGCGGGCCTTCTCACGGGCCAGATCCTCGGCACAGGCGGTGGCCCAGGCGTCTGCGTCGGTCGCGCGGGGCTCCTCGGCGGCCTCGTCCCGGGCGGCGTCGGGCGTGGGGCGCTCTTCGCTCATGACGGACTCCTGATGACTTCTGCTGTCCTGAGGGGACGATGCCGATGACGGATCGTCCCCCTCGACGTTACCCGAACGGGGGTATGCCGTTCACCGTCCCTGCGGCCACAGGCCGGGATCCGGCGCGAACCGGATGCGCAGCTCGCCGTCGCGCAGGGCGGCGCCGTCCACGGTGCAGCGGCGCAGGGCCGAGGGCAGCGGGACGATCCGGCGGAAGGGTCCGGCGGCGAGGACGAGTTCGTCGCCGCGGCGGATGAGGTCCAGCTCGTCGCGCAGGGCGCCGGGCAGCGGGATGTGCCAGACGAGGACGCCGTCCTCGGCGAGGCGGTCGGCGACGGCCCACTCGACCGGGGAGGCGGCCGTGTTGACGGGGGGCACGGCGAGCGCCGTGAGGTCGTCGGCGCCGCGCGGGTCGTGGCCCAGGTGGGCGACGGTCCGCGCCGTGCCCTCCCACTCCCCGAGGGCCTTGCGCTGCTGGCCGACGAGCCGGCCGAGCCAGCCGCCGTCGGCCGCGGCCTCCGGCAGGACCCGGTTGGCGACGAGCGACTCGACGGGCAGGGCGCGCAGGGCGAGGCCGAGGCGGGCGTCCCGGACGGCGTCGGCCCCGGCCGGGCCGGGTTCGGCGACGAGTCGTACGGCGGTGCGGCGGTCGGCGAGGACCGCCTCCACGGCGGCCAGCTCCATGTCCCAGCGGCCGGTGGTCTCGTACAGCCACTCGGCGGGCATCGGCACCCCGGCGAGCCGCCCGAGGACGGGCCGCAGCGCACGGGCGGCCTGGCGCTCCGGCGGCAGCAGCCGGCGCAGATAGCGGCGCAGTTCCTCGGGGAGCGCGAGCAGCGCGAGGGCCTGGGCGGTGGGCGGCAGGTCGACGACGAGCAGATCGTGCGCCTCGGCGAGCGCGGCGTCCCGCAGGGCCCGCAGCAGCGTCAGCTCCTCGGCCCCGGGAAGCGGAGTGACCTCCTCGGTGTCGAGCCGGGCCGCGCCGAGCAGATCGAGGACGGTGGAGGCACGGTCCTGGAAACCGGCGAGGTCGTCGCGGAAGCCGGTGGTGGCGTCGGGCCGCCAGGCGGTGAGGTGCGACAGGACCCGCACCGGCTCGCCCCCGGTGGCGACGCCGAGGGCAGCACCGAGGCTGTCGCCCCGGTCGGCGCTGAGAACGAGGGTCCGGATGCCCGCGCGGGCGGCGTCCAGCGCGGTGGCGGCCGCGACGGTCGTACGCCCGCTGCCGCCGGGCCCGATGATCAAGATGGTGCGCATGAGGAGGAACGCTAACCGAGACGCACCCACAGCCTACTTACCGGACTCGACCCGCTTCTTCAGACCGGCCAGCGCCCGGTCGATGATGACCTTCTCGGCCTTGCGCTTGATCATCCCCAGCATCGGGATCTTGACGTCGACGGTCAGCTGGTACGTGACCTCGGTGGCGCCCGCCCCCGCCGGCTTGAGGAGGTACGACCCGTCGAGCTGCCGGAGCATCTGGGACTTCACCAGCGTCCAGGACACCTCGTGCTCGCCGGTCCAGGTGTACCCCAGCACCTGGTCGTCCTTGATCGCGCCGGCGTCCATGACGAGCCGCACCTGCTCGGCGCGCCCCTGGCCGTCCTCCTTGAGGACCTCCGCCTGCTTCACCTCGCCGGTCCAGTCCGGGTAACGGGCGAAGTCCGCGATCACGGCCATGACGTCGGCCGGTGCCGCCTCGATCGTGATGCTCGAACTGGTGTGTTCCGCCATCGCCGTGACTCCTCCGGATACGGGCCCGTAAAGGTACGTGTGTGCAGCGTGAAGGCTACCGCGCGCCCGACCTGCCGCCTTCACCCCACCTCGTGATCAGGTCACCGTCCCCGTCACCACTCCAGTGCCCAGGGCTTACCGGTGCCCGCGAAGTGTCCGACGTTGACGCATTCGGTGGCGCCGATCCGCATCCGGCGGGCCAGCGGCTGGTGGACGTGTCCGAAGAGGGAGTACCGGGGGCGGGTCCGGCGGATCGCGTCCAGCAGGGCGCGGCTGCCGCGTTCGAAGCGGCGCGCGACGGTGTCGTAGACGAGTTCGGGCACCTCCGGCGGGATGTGGGTGCAGAGCACGTCGACCTCGCCGACGGCCTCGATCTTCGCGGCGTACTCCTCGTCGCTGATCTCGTACGGCGTGCGCATGGCCGTCCTCAGCCCGCCGCCGACGAAGCCGAAGACGCGGCCGCCGATCTCCACCCGTTCGCCGTCCAGGACGGTGGTGCCGGGGCCGGCGAACTCGTGCCAGAGCTGGGGCATGTCGACATTGCCGTAGGTGGCGTACGTCGGGGTCGGGAAGGCCGGGAACATCTCGGCGTACTGCTTGCGCACGGCCTTCTCGATGACGGCGGCCCGGTCGCCGTCGACGCCGCCCCACAGCCGGTGGCCGAGTTCGCGGGCCTCCTCGAAGCGGCGGGCGGTGCGCAGCTCGACGAGCCGGTCGGCGTTCTCGACGCCGAAGAGGTCGGGGAAGATCCCGCGGGAGTGGTCGGCGTAGTCGAGGAAGAGGACGAGGTCGCCCAGACAGATCAGCGCGTCCGCGCCCTCTCCGGCCCGGGCCAGGTCACGGGCGTTGCCGTGCACGTCACTGACCACGTGGATGCGTGTCCTGCGATTACCGGCGGGTGTGGAGGCCATGACGATCAAGAGTAGGCGTGTGCGGCATAAGTGAACAGTGGCGACGGAAATAGCGGTTACTGGCCAGTCAGTAAAGGGGTGGACTACTGTGCGCGAGGAAACACCAATCTGTGTGACGCAGCGAACATCTCGTCGGACCCCCCTGTCGAAGAGGCCATACCGGCGGGTAACGTCCGGGCAGTCCAGTCGTGCTCAGGATTTCAACGATCGATGTCCGAGCACCGCCCGAGCCGTGGACCGCACCGTCGCATCACACAACGTCGTGGCGCCGGCGCCCTATGAGGAGCAGCAGTCTTGCGCGAGTTCAGCCTTCCGGCTTTGTACGAGGTCCCCGCGGACGGCAATCTGACCGACATCGTCCGCAGAAACGCCGCGCAGCACCCCGATGTCGCCGTCATCGCCCGCAAGGTGGGCGGCGCCTGGCAGGACGTGACCGCGACGGCCTTCCTGGCCGAGGTGAACGCCGCCGCCAAGGGCCTCATCGCCTCCGGTGTGCAGCCGGGCGACCGGGTCGCCCTGATGTCGCGCACCCGCTACGAGTGGACGCTGCTGGACTTCGCGATCTGGTGCGCGGGCGCGGTCACCGTGCCGGTGTACGAGACCAGCTCGCCGGAGCAGGTGCAGTGGATCCTCTCCGACTCGGGCGCCACCGCGATGATCGTCGAGCTGGACGCGCACACGGCCGCCGTGGAGTCGGTGCGGGACACGCTGCCCGCGCTGAAGCACGTCTGGCAGATCGAGGGCGGGGGTGTCGAGGAGCTCGGGCGGCTCGGCCAGGGCGTCTCCGACGACACCGTCGAGGAACGCGGCTCGCTCGCCAAGGCGGACGACCCGGCGACCATCGTCTACACCTCGGGCACGACCGGCCGGCCCAAGGGCTGTGTGCTCACCCACCGCAGCTTCTTCGCCGAGTGCGGGAACGTCGTGGAGCGGCTGCGGCCGCTGTTCCGCACGGGCGAGTGCAGTGTGCTGCTCTTCCTGCCGCTCGCGCACGTGTTCGGCCGGCTGGTGCAGATCGCCCCGATGATGGCGCCGATCAAGCTGGGCACGGTCCCGGACATCAAGAACCTCACCGACGAGCTGGCCGCCTTCCGGCCGACGCTGATCCTCGGTGTGCCGCGCGTCTTCGAGAAGGTCTACAACTCGGCCCGGGCCAAGGCGCAGGCGGACGGCAAGGGCGCGATCTTCGACAAGGCGGCGGACACCGCGATCGCCTACAGCCGGGCGCTGGACCTGCCCTCGGGGCCGTCGCTCGGTCTGAAGATCAAGCACAAGGTGTTCGACCGGCTGGTCTACAGCAAGCTGCGGGCGGTGCTCGGCGGGCGGGGCGAGTACGCGATCTCCGGCGGCGCACCGCTCGGTGAGCGGCTCGGTCACTTCTTCCGCGGCATCGGCTTCACGGTCCTGGAGGGCTACGGTCTGACGGAGTCCTGTGCGGCGACCGCGTTCAACCCCTGGGACCGGCAGAAGATCGGCACGGTCGGGCAGCCGCTGCCGGGCTCGGTGGTGCGGATCGCCGACGACGGCGAGGTGCTGCTGCACGGCGAGCACCTGTTCAAGGAGTACTGGAACAACCCCGCGGCGACCGCGGAGGCGCTGGCGGACGGCTGGTTCCACACCGGTGACGTGGGCACCCTCGACGAGGACGGCTACCTCAGGATCACCGGCCGCAAGAAGGAGATCATCGTCACCGCGGGCGGCAAGAACGTCGCCCCGGCCGTGATCGAGGACCGGATCCGGGCGCACGCGCTGGTCGCGGAGTGCATGGTGGTGGGCGACGGGCGGCCGTTCGTGGGCGCGCTGGTCACCATCGACGAGGAGTTCCTGGGCCGCTGGGCCGCCGAGCACGGCAAGCCCGCGGGGTCCACCGCGGCGTCGCTGCACCAGGACGCGGACCTGCTGGCCGCGATCCAGTCGGCGGTCGACGACGGCAACGCCGCGGTGTCGAAGGCGGAATCGGTGCGGAAGTTCCGCATTCTCTCCTCCCAGTTCACGGAGGACTCGGGCCATCTGACGCCGTCGCTGAAGCTCAAGCGCAACGTCGTGGCGAAGGACTTCGCGGCGGAGATCGAAGCGATCTACGCCAAGTAGTCACGCGCGCGGCACGATCATGGCGCGGTGTCCTCGGCGAGGACCCGCGCCATCGTGCGTTCGGCGAGCGCGGTGATCGTGACGAACGGGTTGACGCCGATGTTTCCCGGTACCAGCGAGCCGTCGGTGACGTAGAGCCTGGAATACCCCTTCACACGTCCGTAATTGTCGGTGGACCTGCCCAGCACACAGCCGCCGAGCGGGTGGTAGGTGAAGTCGTCGGCGAAGATCTTGCTGGACGAGCCGAAGAGGTCGTACCGGTAGATCGTCGCGTTGGCGGAGTTGATCCGGTCGAAGAGTTTCTTCGCCATGCTCACGGAGACCGCGCTCTGGGCGGCGCTCCAGTTCAGCTTGAGCGCGCCGTTGGTCCAGGAGAAGGCGGCCCGCTCGGGGTTCTTGGTGATCGCCAGATAGAGGCTGACCCAGTGCTCCAGACCGGTCGGCAGCGGGGCGATCTCGGCGAAGACGGGGTTGTCGGCGTTGGCCCAGTCGTCGATGCCCATGACCGGCATGGTCGACTGGTTGGCGCCGACCGTGTCCCACAGGTGGTTGGCCCGGCCGAGCATCACATTGCCGTTGGTGCCCCAGCCGGTGCCGACGCTGGCGTCCAGCGCCGGGAGCGCGCCGGTCTGCCGTGCCCGGACCAGGAGTTCGCTGGTGCCGAGGCTGCCCGCGCCGAGGAACAGATAGGTGCAGCCGTACTGCTTGGTCTCGACGACGGCGCCGGTGTCGTCGATGCGCTGCGCGGTCAGCAGCCAGGTGCCGTCGCCCGCCCGGCTGATCGCGGTCACCTTCTCCATGGTGTGGAGGGTGACGTTGCCGGTGCCGAGCGCGGACGCCAGATAGGTCTTGTCGAGGCTCTTCTTGCCGTAGTTGTTGCCGTAGATGACCTCCTGTCCGAGGGCGGACTTCGTGGCGGTCCCGGCGGCCTCGCGCTGCATGTAGCCGAAGTCGTAGACGCTGGGCACGAAGGTGGTCTTCAGACCGGTGTTGGCGGCGGCCTTCCGGGAGGTCCGGCTGAACCGGTACCACTCGGTCGACTCGAACCAGGCGGGGTCGACGGTGTTGACGCCGAGCATGGCGCGGGCGCGCGGGTAGTACGTGCCGTACATCTCGGTGACGTCGACGGTCGGGAACTGCTCGGCGAAGTAGGACTGGAGCGGGGTGACCGCCATCGAGCCGTTGACCAGGGAGCCGCCGCCGACCCCGCGGCCCACGAAGACGGACATGTTGTCGAAGTGCACCCGGTCCAGGACGCCGGGGTAGGGGCTGATGTCCTTGTTGACGACGTCCAGCCAGAGGAAGGTGGCCAGCGGCGCCTCGGTGCGGGTCTTGAACCACATGGAGCGCTGGTCGGGGCTGGCGGTGTTGCAGAAGATCTTGCCGTCGGCGCCGGCGGTGTTCCAGAGCCGGCCCATCTCGAGGACGAGCGTGCGGATGCCGGCCTGGCCGAGGCGCAGGGCGGCGACGGCGGCTCCGTAGCCGGAGCCGATGACGATCGCGGGTGCGGACTCGACCGCGGCGGGCTCGTCCGCACGGGCCGACTGAAGGCCGATGCGGGTGAAACCGAGGGTGGCCGCCGTCTGGAGGGCGGCCATACCAAGGATTTGACGTCTCGTCAGCTGACGCTGCATCAGTTTGGCTGTCATGTGCGCAGCATCAGCGGATTTCCGCCGTCCGGCTAGAGCAAAAGGGGAAAAGTCTAGAGCAAGGTTTTCAGCTTCTCCGCGAGCAGGTCCCAGCGCCACTTCTCCTCCACCCAGCGCCGCCCCCGCTCACCCATGCGGCGGCGCAGCTCGGCGTCCCCGAGGAGGGCGACGACGCGCTCGGCGGTCTCGGCCGGGGAGCCGCCGCGCACGACCCAGCCGGTCTCCCCGTCCAGCACGGCGTCGGGCGCCCCGCCGGAGTCCCCGGCGACGACGGGCAGCCCGGTGGCGGACGCCTCCAGGTAGACGATCCCGAGCCCCTCGACGTCCAGTCCGCCCCGCCGGGTCCGGCAGGGCATCGCGAAGACGTCCCCGGCGCCGTAGTGCGCGGGCAGCTCGCTCCAGGGCACCGGCCCGGTGAACCGCACGGAGGCGGCGACCCCGGTCTCCCGGGCCAGCCGGCGCAGGTCCTTCTCGTACGGCCCGCCGCCGACGATCAGCAGCACGGCGTCCGGCTCGGCGGCCAGGATCCGGGGCAGGGCGAGGATCAGTGTGTCCTGGCCCTTGCGCGGCACCAGCCGCGAGACGCACACGACCACCGGCCGGTCGGTCAGCCCGAGCCGCGCCCGCACCTCCTCGCCGCCCGAGCCCGGGTGGAAGGTCTTCTCGTCGACGCCCGGCGGCAGCTGCACCATCCGCCCGGCCGCCGCGGGGCTCAGCGCGGTCGCTATCCGCGAGCGCGTGTACTCGCCGAGGTAGGTGATCGTGTCGGTGGTCTCCCCGATCCGGCCGAGGAGCTGCCGGGCGGCCGGCAGCTGCGCCCACCCGGCCTCGTGCCCGTGGGTCGTCGCGACGAGCCGCTCGGCGCCGGCCTTCCGCAGCGCGGGCGCCATCAGCCCGAGCGGCGCGGCCGCCCCGAACCACACCGAGGTGCAGCCGTGCTCCCGCAGCAGCCCGACGGCCCGCCGGGTCGCCCCCGGCGTCGGCAGCAGCATCGTCGTGGAGTCCCGTACGACGGTGAAGGGCTGCTCGGCGTCGAAGGCGGCCGTCGCCTCGACCCCCTCCCGGCCCCGCTTCCAGGTGGAGGCGTGGACGACGAGCCGGCCGGGGTCGAGCCGGAGCGCCATGTTGTGCAGGAACGCCTGGATGCCGCCGGGACGGGGGGGAAAGTCGTTCGTCACGATCAGGGTCTTGTGCATCGGGGCCGACCCTATCCAAACCCCGCTCACAGCCGCGCCCGGCCGCGCCTCACAGCCGACGGGGGGATCATGGGCCCACGGGGCGGACAGTGCCGGACAGATCGCTGCAGAGCGCCACAGGGCGCGCACAGGACAACAGGACGGGCACCGGTGGAGATCACGGAAGCGAGACGGCCGCTCACCTGGCTGCTGGCGACCTGGGGCGTGACCCGGCTCGTCCTGCTCCTGTTCGTCTTCAGGGTGTTCCTCTTCCCCGGTCCGGACGTGACGACCGATGTGTCGTCCATCTACCAGGGCTGGTACGAGGTGCTGCGCACCGGGAGCTTCCCGCAGGCGGACGTCACCTGGCAGTACCCGCCCGCCGCCGCCCTCGCGATCCTCTCCCCCGCCCTGCTGCCGTTCCTCGACTACGCGCAGGCGTTCTTCGTCCTGGCCTTCCTGGCCGACCTGGCCGTCCTCGTGCTGCTGCTCAACGCGGGCCTGCGTCCCCGCCGCTCGCCGCGCGGCGCCTGGATGTGGGTGGCGGGCGTCCCGCTGCTCGGCCCGACGGTCTACGCCCGCTACGACGTGATGGTCACCGCGGTCGCCGTGGCGGCCCTGCTCGCGGGCGTCCGGCATCCCCGGGTGATGGGCGCGCTCACCGGGTTCGCCGCGCTGCTGAAGGTGTGGCCGGTGCTGCTGCTGGCGGGCGCGGTACGGCGCCGGGCGTGGGGTGCGGCGGCGGTGACGGGCGCCGCGCTGTCGGCCCTGTTCGCCCTGCTGATGCCGGGCGCCTTCGCCTTCCTCACCTTCCAGCGCGACCGGGGCACCGAGGTGGAGTCGCTGGGCGCCCTCGTCCTCCACGTGGCCCGGCAGTTCGGCTGGCAGGGGCGGGTGCTGCTGAACTACGGCTCGGTGGAGTTCCTCGGCCCGTACGTGTCCGTGGTGAGCGACGGGGCGCTGCTCCTGACGGCGGTCGCGTTCGGCTGGCTGCTGCTGTGGCGGCTGACGGCCCGCCGGATCGCGGCGCACACGCCGGCCGACGCGGCGTTCACGGCCGTCCTGCTCTTCACGGTGACCAGCCGGGTGATCAGCCCGCAGTACCTGGTGTGGCTGGTGGGCCTGGCCGCGGTCTGCCTGTGCTCCCGCGCGACCCGCATGACCGGCCCCGCCGCACTGGTCCTGGCCGCCTCCTCGGTGACCGTGCTGGAGTTCCCGGTGTACTTCGCGGACGTCGTCGACAGCACACCGCTCGGAATGGCCCTGCTCTTCGCGCGCAACGGCCTGCTGCTGACCGCCGCGCTGGCCGCCGCCGTACTGCTGTGGCGCTCGACCGTGCAGGAGCCCGCAGGGGAACGTGTACGCCCCCTGGAGCCCGACGCCGATCAGCCCACCCGCACCGGGGAGACCGCCGCCTCCGCCCCCTCCTGACCCCACACGCCCCGCGACACCAGCCCGACGTGCCGGCTCAGCCGAGCTGAGCGCGCAGATACGCCTGCCAGTCCGCGGTGAACCGCGGCAGGGACACGCCCAGCACGCTCCGCAGGGCCCCCTCGACCGCCCCCGCCCGCTCCTGGTGCGCCCCGACGGCCCGGTAGAACGCGTCCAGCTTCACCTCGCCCCACCGCTCGGCGATCATGCGGCAGGCCAGCCAGCCGCCCTCGTAGGCCCGGGCCAGCCGGTCCGGGTCGCCGGAGAAGCCGAAGTCCGCGTCGGTGGGCAGCACGGCCGGGAGGCGCCCCCCGGTGACCGCGCCCTGGAGCTCGGTCGCCACCTGGCGCGGGGTGCGCCCGGAGTCGCGGTAGCCGACCCAGTCGGCGTATCCCTCGGACAGCCACAGCGGGGTGGCCTCGTCGGTGTGGGCGCGGGTGGCCACATGGGTGGTCTCGTGGGTGAGGACGACCTGCCGGCCGAGCGCGCCGAGCAGGGCGTACGCGTCGGGGTTGACGACCACCCGGTCGGCCGGGAACCGCTTTCTGCCGTCGGCCCCGCCACCGGTCTCGCCGGTCGTCACCGCGGCGATGCCCCGGTAGGAGGAGGCGGGCGAGCCGAGCAGGGCCGCCATGCCGTCCAGCGACTTCGGTACGAGGACGACGACGTGGCCCGCCCAGTCCGTGCCCCAGGCCGCCGACACCGAAGGGACGGCGTCGTCGGCGAGATCGGCGAAGGCCCGCAGCGTCGCCGCGCTCTGCCCGGTGCCCAGCACCAGGCTGTGCTCACCGCGCACCACGGTCACCGCGCCCTGGTCCCAGAGCTGCTCGGCCGCCTTCTTCGCCGGCCGCTCGGAGATCACGCCCCAGCGCCCGCCCGCGTCCCGGGCCAGCCGCAGGGTGCGGGCGACGGTGACCGGGGCGCTGTCGTAGTCCCGGATGCGGTAGCTCAGTTCGGCGCCGGCGGTCAGCGCGTCGCCGTCCCGGCGCACCGAGGTCACCCGGTACGACCAGGCCGCGAGCGGTACGGTCCGCAGCCGGGCGTAGTCCGCGCGGGCGCCGGTGGCGGCGTAGGCGTCGGCGTCGTGGTGCAGGACGGCCGCCGCCCGCCGGTCCAGCACCCGCTGCACCTCGGTCCGGGAGGTGTCGGTGGCGGGCCTGCCGCCGCAGCCGACGAGGAAGAGACCGGCGAGCAGCAGACAGAGACCCGGGACCCCGGATCCGCGCGCCCTCCCACGACCAGCCATCCTCCCGATCGTACGGCCGTCCCCACCGGGGGACCCCGGTCAGGGCCGTGTCACCGAGGACACCGGCATCATCCCGACCGGGTCGTAGCGCACCGGGGCGCCCGGGTACGGGGCGTGGATGACCTGGCCGTTGCCGGCGTACATGCCGACATGGCCGGCGTCGGAGCGGTAGGTGACGATGTCGCCCGGCCGGGCCTGGGCGAGCGGGACGCGGCGGCCGGTGTGCGCCTGGGCCTGCGAGGTGCGCGGCAGGGCCACCCCGGCCTGCGCGTACGACCACTGCATCAGGCCCGAACAGTCGAAGCCGGTGGGCCCGTTGGCGCCCCAGACGTACGGCCTGCCGAGGGCGGAGCGGGCGGCGGCGAGAGCGGCGGCCGCACGGCCCGAGGCGGGGACGGCGCCGGTGAGGCCGGGCAGGTCGGTGCGGCCGGAGCGGGAGGCCCGGTCGTAGGCGGCGCGTTCGGCGGCCGGCAGGGCGTCGAGGAGCTGCCGGGCCCGGGCGAGCTTGCGCTCGACGGTCCGCTTGTGGCCGGCGACGGCCTTGCGGCTCTTCTCCAGCGCGGCGAGCTGCCCGGCCGCCTCGGTGCGCTCCTGGGCGAGTTCGCGCAGCGCGAGCCTGAGCTCCCTGAGTTCGCCCGCCTGGTGGGCGGAGATCCGGTTCAGGACGGACGCCTTGTCGAGGTAGTCCGCCGGGTCGTCGGAGAACAGCAGGGCCAGGGACGGGTCGAGTCCGCCGGAGCGGTACTGGGCGCCGGCCAGCGACCCGAGCTGCTCGCGCAGATCGTTGATGCGCCCCTGCTGGCGGGCGATCCGGTCCTGGGCCTGGCGCAACTGCCGGCGCAGGGTGCCGGCGCGCTCGCCGGCCCGGTTGAAGGCCTCGGTGGCCTGCTCCGCCTCCTCGTAGAGGCGGTCCACCTCGGATCGGGTGTCGTCGTGCGGCGCGGCCGAGGCCGGTACGGCGGTCAGGGCGCCGAGGGCGGCGGCCGCGGCGGACAGCACACCGAGGGCGCTGACGGCGCCCCGGTCGAACCCGGACGGTGCAAGGCGGCGATGGGACCCCACGGGAAGCCGCGCTCCTTCCACTGGCGGACGAAACGCGGCAGACAGTAGCCCCGTGTCAGGGGGGCGGCCAAAGACCTTCGCGGGCACACAACGTGACGCCCCGCCGCTGACGCAGGTCACCGGCGGGGCGGGGGGTCACTTCGGGTTGTCGCAATTCGCCCGTTCGGGCGGTGCCGTGTCCTGATCTTGGAAGGACCGGGACCTCGGACGGCTCAGGATCCCGGACGGCTCAGACGCGGACGCCCCACATGAAGGGGCCGCCGATGGTGCTCATCGACTCGTAGCGGACGACGGTGCCGGTGCGCGGCGCGTGCAGGATCTGGCCGTTGCCCGCGTAGAGGCCCACGTGGTGCAGGTCGTTGAAGAAGAACACCAGGTCGCCGACCTTGAGGTCGCTGGCGGAGTAGATCTTCGTGCCGTAGCTGGACTGCGCCTCGGAGGTGCGCGGGATGGAGACGCCGGCCTGGGCGTAGGCCCAGGAGGTCAGACCCGAGCAGTCGAAGGAGGAGGGGCCGGAGGCGCCGTAGACGTACGGCGAGCCGATCTTGGACTGGGCGGCCGAGAAGGCGGCGGCGGCGCGGCCGGAGGCGGTCCCGGTGTCACCGAGGTCGACGCGCTCGGCGGAGGAGCGGCTGGCGCGGTCGTCCTCGGCGGCGAGCGCGGCCTTCTCCTTGGCGGTGAGGGTGTTGAGCAGCTTCTGCGCCTGGGCGAGCTTGCTCTGGACGGCCTTCTTCTGCTTGGCCAGCTCGGCGCGGGTGGCCGAGAGGTCCTTGAGCTTGTCGGCGGCCTCGGAACGCTCCTGCGCGAGCTCGCGCTGCTTCTCCTGGATCTTCTTCAGCGCCTCGACCTGCTGGGCGCTGAGCTGGTCGGCGGTGGACGCCTTGTCCAGGTAGTCGTCCGGGTTCGACGACAGGAAGAGCTGGAGGGAGGAGTCGATGGTGCCCGTGCGGTACTGGGCGGCGGCCGCCAGGCCTATGGAGTCGCGCAGCTCGTTGAGCTCCTCCTGGCCGCGGGCGACGTTGTCCTGGATGGTGGAGATCTCCTTCTGGAGCTTCTCCTGCTTCTCCTCGGCCCCGTTGAGCTTCTCGGTGGCCTGCTCCGTCTCCTCGTAGAGCTTGTCGACCTTCGTCTTCACCTCGTCCTTGCTGAGCTTCTCGCTGGGGGCCGCGTTGGCGGCCTGGGAGCTCAGCACGACGGCAGCGGCGGCTGCGGTGGTCAGCACGGTCACGCGTGCGCGGCTCGGCTGCTTCGGTCGACGGTGGGACGCCACGGAGACGGGCTCCTTCTTTTGAGTGATCACCCGTGTGGAGGTTCGAGCACCAGACCTTAGTGACCTCGCCGTGATCAGTTCAAATCCCCAGCCACAAAAATCACCTCACGCAACGCAGTTTTTTCACGTAACTCACCTGCTGTGACGCGCGCTTGACCCTACGTTGCGTGACGATCCCGCCAATTCGGTCATTAAACCTGCAACTTCGACCTTCAGGACAGTCGCTTGAGAAGCATCGCGGAAGCCACGGGTCGGGCACCCGCCTTCGCGACCCCGTCGGCGACCTCGCGGTCGGTCGAGGCGACGATGACCGGTCTCCCCGGAGGCTCGGCCCGCACCAGCTGCCGGATGAGTTCGTCGGCGGTGACCCCCGCCTTGGAGAACAGCACCCGCACCCCGCGCGGCGGCGCCAGCAGCACCGGAGCGGCCAGTTCGGCCCCGTCGAAGACACAGGTGACCTCGGCGCCGGTCTGTGCGGCGAGCGCCGAGAGCTGCCCGAGCAGCCGCAGCCGCTGCTTCTCCAACGGCATCTGCGGATAGCCGGTCTTGGTCACGTTGTAGCCGTCGACGACCAGATGCGCCTGAGGAAGTGCCAGCAACTGGTCCAGAATGGCCGGATCGTGCTCCGACAGGGCACGTGCGGCAATGTCCTTCGGGGTCATTCGCCCCGGTTCGACCGCATCGACCGTTTCCGCCGGGCGGACGGACACCGGCGGCAGGGCCAGTTCCCGGCGCAGCCCTTGGGCGGCGTCGAGCACGGTGTCCAGCAGCAGCCGTACCCGCATGTCCTCGACGCTGCGCCCCTCACGGGCCGCCCGCCGGGTGGCCTCCAGGGCCGCCTCGGCCTCCCCCAGGCGCGCCTTGAGCCGCCGGGTCTCGCTCTCGGCGGCGGACACCTGGGCCTGCCCCTCGGCGCGTACGGCCTCGGCCTCGCCCTGCACCTTGCGCAGGGCCGCCTCGCCGCGCTTGACGTCACTGAGGGCCGAACGCAGCTTGCGGTGAAGCGATTCCGCTTCCTTCCTGGCGGTCTCCAGCTCGGTGCGCAGCCGTTCGGTGTCCGTGCGGGTCTGCTCGCGCGCCTGCGCCAGCTCCTCGCGCAGCCGCTCCAGTTCGGCCCGGCTCTCCTCGTCGGCCCGCTCGGCGTCCGCCCGCTGGGCCTCCTCGCCGGCCGCCGTCACCAGCTTCACCCAGCCGGGGGGCCGCAGCACATAGGCCGCGGCCGCCACGTCGAGCGGGTCCGCGGCCGGGGTCGGCGAGCCGGAGTCCAGAGCGCCGGACAGCTCCGGCTGAGCGTCTCTGAACTTCTCGGCGATGCGCTGCCGGAACAGCGGATCCGTCTCCAGCGCGGCCGCCATCGCGTTGCCCGCGAACTTCGCCCGGCGATTCGGTGCGAACCGGGCGTACTGCCGCAACTGTGCCGGTAGTTCGGCGACGGTCAGGCCGCCGAAGCCGTCGGAGACGATCTGCACGACCCGGCGGCGCACGCCGTCGGGCAGCGGACGGTCGAGCATCTCGGCGGCGCCGTCGCCCGGCCCCCCGCCTGCGCTCTCCACCATCCGTCACACCCCAATACCTGTACGGGGCCCGCTCCGCTCAGGAGCCGGCGCCCGGCCGATCCACGAGTTCCACCTGATCCACGGCGTTGCACCAGCGGCACCGCACCGACTCGATGGTCTCACTGACCACCTCGCGCTCCTCCACCTTCGGCTCTCCGGCGAGGTCGAGGTGCACGTACTCGACGACCTTCGACGAGCGCGTCACGTCGAACCTGGTCAGGTTGCCGCAGAGGGTGCAGCGCCACCGCGTGGTCGCGGTAGGCAGGGGAACCGTCATCGTGACTGTCCTTCTAGTGTCGGTCTTCCATCAGGGTCGCGCCGGAGGCTCCCCGCTGTGCATGGCTCGTAACCCTACGGCCTGGCGGGTACTCGCCGCCCATCCGTCCACGGCGGCGAGGCGCACCGGGAGGTTCTGTCCCGTTACGTCATGCTCTGTGTTCATGATCGGCAACTGGAACGGGGCCGTCCGCAAGGCTCTGCGCAGCCCTTCGGCACCGGTGACGTACGGGCTGATCGCCCTGTGCTGTCTGGTCTTCGTGATCGGCCCGGCCTCGGGGCTCGATCCGGCGTACGGCACCGGGGACGGGCTGATGGCCGCCCAGCGGGCCTATTTCCGCCGCTGGGGCGTGGTCCCGGTGGAACTCTTCACGGGCTCCGCGCGCGCGGTCCTGACCCCCGCCACCGCCCTCTTCGTCCACGGGAGCTGGGTGCACCTGCTGGGCAACATGCTCTTCCTGTACGTCTTCGGGGCCATGACCGAGGAGCGGATGGGCCGCGTCGAGTTCACCTTCTTCTACCTGGGCTGCGGCTGCCTCGCCCTGCTCGGGTACGCGGCCGCGCACTCCGGGTCGCCGCAGTCGCTGGTGGGAGCCTCCGGGGCGATCTCGGCGGTCCTCGGCGCGTTCCTGTACCTGTTCCCGCGGGCCCGGGTGACCAGCCTGCTGCCGTTCCTGTTCTTCCTGCCGCTGCGCTTCCCGGCGTGGGTGGTGCTGCCGTTCTGGGCGGCGCTCCAGTGGATCGCGGTGGGGCAGGCGGACCAGGGGCCCGGGGTGGCGTATCTGGCGCACCTGGTGGGCTTCGGGCTGGGCTTCGCCTACGCGTGGGCGCGTTTCGGCCGTACGACTAGAGTGAGGGCCGCCCCAGCTCCGGCCCCCGAGGGAGAGAACCAGCCGTGATCACCGCGATCGTCCTCATCAAGACCAGTGTGGACCGGATCCCCGAGATCGCCGAGCGGATCGCCGCGCTGGACTCCGTGAGCGAGGTGTTCTCCGTGACCGGGACCTACGACCTGATCGCCATGGTCCGGGTGAAGCAGCACGAGGACCTCGCGGAGGCCATCCCGGGCAGCATCAGCAAGATCCCCGGTGTCGAGGCCACGGACACGCACGTGGCGTTCCGTACGTACTCCCAGCACGACCTGGAGGCGGCGTTCGCGATCGGCCTGGACTCCTGACCGGCTGAACACCGCCTCCGGCGGAAGAGCGCGTCACACCGCCGGGACGCAGCGGCCCTCCTCCGTCCGGTACGTCCACTTCGGACCCTCGGTCACCAGTTCGCGTACGGCCGCGACGAAACGGTCCACGTGCTCGTCGGGGGTGCCCGCGCCGAAGCTCACCCGGATGGCGTTGAGGGACTTCTCGCCCGGGGCCGCCTCGGGGGCGCCGCACTCTCCCTGCGTCTGGGGGTCGCTGCCCAGGAGCGTGCGGACCAGGGGGTGGGCGCAGAACAGGCCGTCGCGGACACCGATGCCGTACTCGGCGGACAGGGCCGCGGCGAAGTGGGAGCTGTTCCAGCCCTCGACCACGAAGGAGATCACGCCGACCCGCGGGGCGTCGTCGCCGAACAGGGACAGGATCCTGACCTGCGGAACCTCGGCGAGGCCCGCGCGGACCCGGCTGATCAGGTGCTGCTCACGGGCGACGAGGGCGTCGAAGCCGGCCTCCGTGAGGGCCTTGCAGGCCGAGGCGATGGAGTAGGCGCCGATGACGTTCGGGGAGCCGGCCTCGTGGCGGGCCGCGGTCTCGTGCCACTCCACGTCCACTCCCCCGTCCTCGCGCCGGGTGACCTTGCGGCTGGCGCCGCCGCCCGCGAGGTAGGGGTCGGCCGCCCGGAGCCAGTCGGCGCGGCCGGCCAGCACGCCGGAGCCGAACGGGGCGTACAGCTTGTGGCCGGAGAAGGCCACGTAGTCGACGTCCAGGTCGCGGACGGACACCGGGTGGTGCGGGGCGAGCTGGGCCGCGTCCAGGACGATCCGGGCCCCGTGCGCGTGGGCGGCCGCCGCGAGCTCGCGCACGGGCCACAGCTCGCCGGTGACGTTCGAGGCGCCGGTGACGCAGACCAGGGCCGGGCCGTGCGGGTCACGGGCGGCGAGGGCGCGCTCCAGGGTCTCGACGGCCTGGCGCGGGGTGCGCGGGGCGTCCAGGTAGGTGACCCGGGCGTCCTTCCAGGGCAGCAGGCTGGCGTGGTGCTCGGTCTCGAAGACGAAGACCTGGCAGCCGGCCGGGAGGGCGGCGGCCAGGAGGTTCAGGGAGTCGGTGGTGGAACGGGTGAAGACCAGCTGGTCGTCCTCGCGGCAGTCCAGGAACTCGGTGACCGTGCGGCGGGCGTTCTCGAAGAGGTCCGTGGAGAGCTGGGAGAGGTAGCCGGCGCCGCGGTGGACGCTGCCGTAGTACGGGGCGTAGGCCGCCACGTCGTCCCAGACGCGCTGGAGCGCGGGGGCGCTGGCGGCGTAGTCGAGCGCCGCGTAGGTGACCTCGCCGCCGGTGACGAGCGGGACGGTGACATCCCGGCCCAGAACGGGCAGCGGGGCACAAACGGTCGGGTGGGAGGCAGCGGTGACGACAGACATGGCGAACTCCTGTGAGAGGCAGGCGAATTCACCGCGCCGGACGGTACGTCGACGGCACGGGAGAAGAGGAAAAGGGGTGTGCGGAGGCGGGGCTCGGCGCCCTATCGCATTCGCTTGCTCACAGAAGGCTCCCTCGAGACCCAGGACCCCTGGTGTGCGAGGGGTCCGCGCTTGCCGTGGACCTCGCTGCCCACGGCCTGGTCTTCACCCGGGGCACCCCGCCACGGACGGAGGGTTGCCGGACAGTCGGCCGGGGCCTCATGACTGTCACTCATGACCTGTACAGGAACGTACGGGAAGTGATCGCGGTCCCGCAACTCGTGTCCGAATGACGGGACCGCGACACGCACGGTCAGGCGTGGGTGGCGGCCACCCAGCGCTCCAGGGCCTGCTTGGCGGCGCCCGAGTCGATGGACTCCGCCGCCCGGTCCATGCCGGACCGGATCTGCTCCGCCAGGGTGCCCGTGCCCGGTTCCAGGGCGACCAGGGCGGCCGCCGAGTTCAGCAGCACGGCGTCCCGCACGGGGCCCTGTTCGCCGTCCAGGAGGCGGCGGGCGACCTCCGCGTTGTACGACGGGTCGCCGCCCCGCAGGGCCTCCACCGGCACCAGCTCGACGCCGACGTCCCGCGGGTCGAAGACCTCCTCGGTGACCTTGCCGTCGCGGACCACCCACACCCGGGAGGTGGCCGTGGTGGTCAGCTCGTCGAGGCCGTCGTCGCCCCGGAACACCAGGGAGGAGTGGCCGCGCTCGGCGAAGACGCCCGCGACGACCGGCGCCATGCGCGGGTCCGCGACCCCGACCGCCTGGGCCCGCACCCGGGCCGGGTTGGTCAGCGGGCCGAGGATGTTGAAGACCGTGCGGATGCCCAACTGGCCGCGGGCGGCGCCCGCGTGACGCAGCGCCGGATGGAACTTGATCGCGAAACAGAAGGTGATCCCGGCCTCCCGGGCCACCTCGGCCACCCGCGCCGGGGTCAGCTCCAGATTGACGCCCAGCTTCTCCAGCACGTCCGAGGCCCCGGAGGCGGAGGACGCGGCCCGGTTGCCGTGCTTGACGACGGTGGCACCGCTGCCGGCGACCACGATCGCCGACATGGTGGAGATGTTCACCGTCTTGGCGCCGTCGCCGCCGGTGCCGACGATGTCGACGGTCCGGCCCGGCACCTCGATCGTGTTGGCGTGCTCGTACATCGTCCGCACGAGCCCGTTGATCTCCTCGACGGTCTCGCCCTTGGCCCGCAGCGCCACCACGAACCCGGCGATCTGCGCGTCCGTCGCCTCCCCGCGCATGATCCGGTCCATCGCCCACGCGGTGGCGTCGGCGCTCTGGTCACGGCCGTACAGCAGGGCGTTCAGGACGTCGGGCCAGGAACGGCCCGCCGCGGTGTCGCCTCCAGCGGGGGTCACAGCGTTCATAGCCGCTCCTGGGTGTCGTAGAACCATGTGGGGCCACCTTATCCAGGCCAGGGCACCGCGAAGGGCCCCGTCCGAACACCGGACGGGGCCCTTCACTCGTGGCGTGGCGACGCCGGACGATCAGTGGTGGCCGTGGCCGCTCGTGATCTCCTTGTACTCCTCGACGGTCGGCTTCGGGATCTGCTGGTCCTCGCCGAAGTACGCGCCGCTGATCTTGGCACGCAGCTTCTCGGACCGCTTGATCTTGCGCTCGACACCGTTCTCGTCGACCGCCGGGCCGACCGCGGCCGGCTCGTACTGCTCGTGCGCCGTGAGGGTGAAGAGCTGCTCCTGGCTGAGCGGCTCGTGGACCTCGATGAACTCACCGTGCGGCAGGCGCTTGATGGTGCCGGTCTCACGACCGTGCAGCACCTTGTCCTTGTCGCGGCGCTGGAGGCCGAGGCAGATGCGCTTGGTGAGGATGTACGCGATGACCGGTCCGACGAAGAAGAAGATCCGGACGAACCAGGTGATCGAGTTGATCGACAGGTGGAAGTGGGTGGCCCACAGGTCGTTGCCACCGCCGACCAGCGTGATCATGTACATCGTGACCCAGGCGACGCCCAGCGCGGTGCGCGTGGGGGCGTTGCGCGGACGGTCCAGGATGTGGTGCTCGCGCTTGTCGCCGGTGATCCACGACTCGATGAACGGGTAGAGCGCGAGCGCCGCGAGGACGACACCGAACAGGACCAGCGGGATGAAGACGCCCAGGACCAGCGTGTGGCCCCAGATGTTGACCTCCCAGCCGGGCATGAAGCGGATCAGACCCTCGGCGAAGCCCATGTACCAGTCGGGCTGGGCGCCGGTGGACACCTGGTCCGGCCGGTAGGGGCCGAAGACCCACACCGGGTTGATCTGGGCGAGCGCCGCGATGGCGGCGATCGTGCCGAAGACCAGGAAGAAGAAGCCGCCCGCCTTCGCCATGTACACGGGCAGCAGCGGCATGCCGACGACGTTCTTGTTGGTCTTGCCGGGGCCCGCGAACTGCGTGTGCTTGTGGTAGAAGACCAGGATCAGGTGGCCCACCACCAGGCCGAGCATGATGCCCGGCAGCAGCAGGATGTGGATCGAGTAGAACCGCGCCACGAAGTCGTGGCCCGGGAACTCCCCGCCGAAGAGGAACATCGAGATGTACGTGCCGACGATCGGCATCGACAGGATGGCGCCCTCGGTGAAGCGGACACCGGTGCCGGAGAGCAGGTCGTCCGGGAGCGAGTAACCGGTGAAACCGGTGAACATGCCCAGGACGAACAGCAGGAAGCCGAACAGCCAGTTGATCTCACGCGGCTTGCGGAACGCGCCGGTGAAGAACACCCGCATCATGTGCACGAACATGCCGGCGAGGAAGATCAGCGCCGACCAGTGGTGGATCTGCCGGATGAGCAGACCACCGCGCACATCGAAGGAGATGTGCATGGTCGAGTTGAACGCCTCGGACATCAGCTGTCCCTGCAGCGGGACGTAGCTGCCGTGGTACTCCACCTCGTTCATCGACGGGTGGAAGAACAGCGTCAGATACACACCCGTGAGGATGATGATGATGAAGCTGTACAGGCAGATCTCGCCCAGCATGAACGACCAGTGGTCGGGGAAGATCTTGCGCATGTTGGCCTTGGCGAGGGAGTAGATCCCCAGCCGGCCGTCGGCCCAGTCGGCGACCCGCTCGCCGGCCGGCGCCTTCCCGCGTTCGCGGGACTGTGCGTTCTCGTTGGTGCTCATCCGCGCTCCCAGAAGGCAGGACCGACGGGCTCTTCGAAGTCGCCGAGCGCCTCGAGGTAGCCCTCGTCGTTCACACCGATGCGCAGCTGCGGCAGGGCGTGACCGGCCGGGCCGAAGATGACCTTGGCGCCGTCGGAGAGGTCGAAGGTGGACTGGTGGCAGGGGCACAGCACGTGGTGCGTCTGCTGCTCGTACAGCGAGATGGGGCAGCCGACGTGGGTGCAGATCTTCGAGTAGGCCACGATGCCCTGGTGGGACCACTCGAGTTCCTGCTTGTCCTTGATGTCCGCCGGCTGGAGCCGGACGATCATCAGGGCCGCCTTGGCGATCTCGTTCTGGAAGTCCTCGTCGTGCTCCTCCAGGCCCTCGGGCTTGGCGAAGGTGAGCGAGCCGACGGCGACGTCCGAGGGACGCAGCGGCTCGTTCGTGTTCATGTTGACGAGGAGCTTGCCCTTGGCCCACAGCGTGTGGCGCAGCTTGTCCTCCGGCAGCGGACCGAGGTCGCGCAGCAGCATGACGCCGGAGAGCGGGACCAGGGCGAGCGCGCCGAACATCGTGGTGCGGATCAGGCCGCGACGGCCGATCGCCGATTCCTTGGCGCCCTGCTTGAAGTCCGCGTGGACCTTCGCCCGGACCTCGGGCTCGGCCGCGATCGGGTGACGGTCGTCGGCTACCTCGACGTCCGACATCAGGGTGCGGGCCCAGTGGACCGCGCCGGCGCCGATGGTGAACAGCGCCGTGCCCAGGGTCAGACCCAGCGCGAAGTTCAGCGCGCTGACGTGCCCGATCGGGAAGACGAAGATCGACTTGTCGATCGGGATCGCGACGTACGAGACGATGAAACCGACGGTGGCGAGCATCGACACCGTGAACAGCAGGGCGACCGCACGCTCGGACCGCTTGGCGGCCCGCTCGTCGATGTCCTGGATGCGGTGCTCGTGGGGCGGCAGTCCCGGGTCGGCGAACGGGTTCTTCTCGTCCGCGACGGCTACCCCACCGTGGCCGTGGCTGTCCTGCTCAGCGGGCAGGTTCTCTTCTGGAATGTCTTGGCTACTCATGACTTCTTGGCCTTTGCGGTCCGAGCGGCGACCCAGACGGCGACCGCGATCAACGCACCGAGACCGAAGATCCACGCGAAGAGACCCTCGCTGACCGGGCCGAGCCCGCCCAGCTCCAGACCGCCCGGGTTCACCGTCTCGTCGCTGTCGATCGCGTTCAGGTACGCGATGATGTCCTTCTTGTTCTGCTCCGTCAGCGTGGTGTCCGGGAAGGACGGCATGTTCTGCGGGCCGGTCTGCATGGCCTCGTAGATGTGCTTGGGGGCCACGCCCTCGAGCGTCGGGGCGTACTTGCCGTGGGTCAGGGCACCGCCCTTGCCGCCGGTCGTGTGGCACTGCGCGCAGTTGGTGCGGAACAGCTCGCCGCCCTTGGCGATGTCGGCGCCCTCCGTGCCGTACTCGGCCTCGGTGGGGACGTTCGGGCCGGCGCCGAGCGAGGCGATGTACGCGGCGAGCTGGTCGATCTCGGCCTGCGTGTAGACGGCCTTCTTCGAGGGCACCTGGGCGCCCTGGGAGGTCGCGGCCGGCATACGCCCGGTGCCGACCTGGAAGTCGACGGCGGCGGCGCCCACGCCGACCAGGCTCGGGCCGTCGGAGCTGCCCTGACCCTTGGTGCCGTGGCAGCTGGCGCAGCCTACGGCGAAGAGCTTCTTGCCCTCGTCGATGGCCAGGGACTGGGCGGTTTCATCTGCCTGCGCCTTGCTCGCGGGCGCGAACGCGGCGTACAGCCCCCCCGTGCACGCCAGCGCGAGGAGTAGGACGACGAGCGCCGCCAGCGGATGGCGTCGTCGTGCGGAGAGCTTTTTCACGGATTACCCCGGTGTCAGGATCTTCTGCGTCGATGCTTCTGGTGTGTGCGCTCACGCGGTGCGAGGTGCGCGGCCGCGGGCGCGTGGAACGGGCCGGGCTACTTGATCATGTAGATCGTGGCGAAGAGGCCGATCCAGACGACATCGACGAAGTGCCAGTAGTAGGACACGACGATCGCGGCGGTCGCCTGCTCGTGGGTGAACCTCTTGGCCGCGTAGGTACGTCCCAGGACCAGCAGGAAGGCGATGAGGCCGCCCGTCACGTGCAGTCCGTGGAAGCCGGTGGTCAGGTAGAAGACCGAGCCGTACGGGTCGGAGGAGAGCGAGAGCCCGTCCTTCTTCACCAGCTCGGTGTACTCGTAGATCTGACCGCCGACGAAGATCGCACCCATGATGAAGGTGATGATGAACCAGCCCCGGAGCTTCTTCACGTCACCGCGCTCGGCGGCGAAGACGCCGAGCTGGCAGGTGAGCGAGGAGAGCACCAGGATCGTGGTGTTCGTGGCCGAGAACGGGAAGTTCAGGGCCTCGGCCATTTCCTTCCAGTGCTCGGTACCCGTCACCGAACGCAGGGTGAAGTACATCGCGAAGAGGGCCGCGAAGAACATCAGCTCGGAACTCAGCCAGATGATGGTTCCGACGCTGGTGAGGTTCGGCCGATTGACCGACGGGTGCGCGTGCCCGGTTTCTACTGTCGTTGCTGTCGCCACGACCGACATTATGTCGGTCGCTTATCCCGCCCTCACTCCGGGGGGTGCCGTTCGGAGTGTTCGCAGGCCGTGTAGGGCCCGTATGGCCCATCGAAGTGGTGTTCCAAGCGCTGTTGACGAGGTGTTCAAGGGAGTAGCATCCGCCGCATCGGTTCTGTCCGTACGACGCTGAGGTCACGGAGGAAGCATGCAGGCGACCGCGACGGTGCTGGTCTACAGCGACGACTCCCGCACGCGTGAGCAGGTGCGGTTGGCCACCGGCCGGCGGCCGGCTCCCGATGTACCGGTGGTCGAGTTCGTGGAGTGCGCCACTCCGGACGCGGTGCTTCGGGAGCTGGACAAGGGGGGGATCGATGTGTGCGTGCTTGACGGCGAGGCCGTCCCGATGGGGGGGATGGGGATGTGCCGGCAGATCAAGGACGAGGTGTTCCAGTGTCCGCCGGTGCTGTTGCTGATCGCTCGGCCGCAGGATGCGTGGCTGGCCACGTGGAGTCGCGCCGACGCGGCGGTGACGTTGCCCGTGGAGCCGGTGGAGTTCGCGGCCGCGCTGGCTTCCCTGTTGCGGGAGAAGAGGCTTCAGAGCGCCTGAGAGGGGCGTGCGGGGGCTGTGGGGCGACTGCGGGCCCGCCGGTGGGCCGGCCGGCGTCCCCGCGCCCTTGAAGGCTCCTACACAGCCGTGGGTCGAAGTGTGGACGTGTCCGGCTGGGTCTTGTGCTTGCCCGTCGTCAGGGCGCTGCCGGTCTTCCACTTCGGCCACTCGACGTTCCAGTCGCCGAAGCCGTTGCCGAACGGCTCCATCGTGTCCCCGTAGCTGTTGACGACCTTGACGACGTCTCCGGGGCGGACGTGCTCGAAGAACCACTCGGCGTTGGCGGTGCTCATGCCGGTGCAGCCGTGGCTGACGTTCGCGTAGCCCTGGGAGCCCGCGGACCAGGGGGCGGCATGGACGTACTCGCCGCTCCAGGTGAGCCGGGTGGCGTAGTAGACGGGCAGGTCGTACGACTCCGAGGAGCCCTCGGCGATGCCGACCGTGGCGCTGCGCATCCGGACGAACTGTTCCTTGCCGAGGACGACCTTGACGCCGTTGCGGGTCTCGAAGCCGGGCTTGCCGGTGGTGACCGGGATGGTGTTGATCACCTCGTCGTTCTTGTAGAACGTCAGCGAGTGGGACGAGGCGTCCGTGACGGCTATGACGCGGTCCCCGATGGTGAGGCTGACGTCCTTCGAGGTGGTGCCCCAGAGACGGTCGCTGATCCGGATGCCGTCGAGGTTGCTGTGGGCGCGGATCGTGGCGCGGGCGGGCCAGTACTCCTGGGGGCGGTAGTGGAGTTCCTTGTCGTCCACCCAGTACCAGGCGCCCTGCACGGAGGGCGTGGAGTCGACCTTGAGACCGCGCTCGACTATCGCCCGCTGGGCCGGGTCCTTGACGGGCTCGCTGAGCTTGGCGGTGACGGGCTGGCCGACGCCGTACGTGCCCGGGTCCGGGCCGAACTCGACCGCGAGGCGCTTCTTGCCGCTGGGCTTGCCGGTGTCGAAGGCGATGACCCGGCGGCCGGGGGCGCCGTCGGCGTCCTCGGTGCTCACCCGGACCGTGTAGTGGGCGTCGGCGGCCAGCGGCTCGGTGCTGTGCCAGCGGCTGCCGTCGGCGGCGAGTTCGCCCGCCACGTAGCGCCCTGAGGCGTCCACGGCGGTGACGTCGGTGATGGGCTCGTCGTCGTCCCGGGCGACGACCTCCAGCGGCTTGTCCGGGTCGGCCTTCTTGCCGCCGTCGCCGTCGGGGCCGTTGAAGGAGATCCGGTCGCTCGCGTCGTAGGGGCGCTCGGCGAGGGGGTTGCCGTCGGATCCGCAGGCGGTGACGACGCCCGCTCCGAGGGCGATCACCAGCACCGTGCAGCTGACGACTGTGCGGGGGCGGGGTGTGTGGCTCATGACTTCACGCTAGGGAGCCGCGTCAATCACGGCGCGCTGGACGCCACGGATGGCGGACAGGGATTGCGGCGAACGAAGGAGCCCGGACCCTCCTTGACGGAGTGTCCGGGCTCCCGTGGGTTCGGCGCGTGCTACTGGGTGCGGTTCTCACCGCGGTAGTACTCGAAGACCCAGCCCCAGATGCCGATGAGGATGATCGGGGCGGAGAAGTACAGCAGCCACCAGCCGATCGCGACACCGAGGAAGGCGATGGCGCCACCGACGCCGAGCGCGAGCGGCTGCCAGCTGTGCGGGCTGAAGAAGCCCAGCTCGCCGGCGTCGTCCGCGACGTCCGCCTCCTTGTTGTCCTGGGCGCCCGCGTCCACCCGACGGGCCGTGAAGCCCAGGTAGAAGCCGATCATGATGGACAGACCGAAGGCCAGGAAGAGGGCCGTGGTGCCCGCCGGCTCCTTCGACCAGACGCCGTAGACGATCGCCATGATGAGGATGAACACGCTCAGCCACGTGAACATCCTGCCTTGGACCTTCACTTGCCGGCCTCCTTGCTGCCCGCGATGGCGCCGTGGCCGGCGTGCTCCAGCTGCTCGAGCGCGGCGATCTCCGGGTGGTGCAGGTCGAACGCCGGGGATTCACTGCGGATCCGCGGCAGGGTGAGGAAGTTGTGCCGCGGCGGCGGGCAGGAGGTCGCCCACTCCAGGGAGCGGCCGTAGCCCCACGGGTCGTCCACCTCGATCTTCTTGCCGTACTTGGCCGTCTTCCACACGTTGTAGAGGAACGGCAGGATCGACAGACCGAGGACGAACGAGCTGATCGTCGAGATCGTGTTCAGGGCGGTGAAGCCGTCCTGCGCCAGGTAGTCGGCGTAACGACGCGGCATGCCCTCGGCGCCCAGCCAGTGCTGGACCAGGAAGGTCCCGTGGAAGCCGAAGAACAGCGTCCAGAAGGTGATCTTGCCGAGGCGCTCGTCGAGCATCTTGCCGGTGAACTTCGGCCACCAGAAGTGGAAGCCGGCGAACATCGCGAAGACGACGGTGCCGAAGACGACGTAGTGGAAGTGCGCCACCACGAAGTACGAGTCGGACACATGGAAGTCCATCGGCGGCGAGGCCAGGATGACGCCGGTCAGACCACCGAAGGTGAAGGTGATGAGGAAGCCCGCCGCCCAGAGCATCGGTGTCTCGAAGGACAGCGAGCCCTTCCACATCGTTCCGATCCAGTTGAAGAACTTCACGCCGGTCGGGACGGCGATGAGGAACGTCATGAAGGAGAAGAACGGAAGGAGCACGCCACCGGTGACGTACATGTGGTGCGCCCACACCGTCACGGAGAGACCGGCGATGGCGATCGTCGCGGCGATCAGGCCCATGTAGCCGAACATCGGCTTGCGGGAGAAGACCGGGATGATCTCACTGATGATGCCGAAGAACGGTAGCGCGATGATGTACACCTCTGGATGGCCGAAGAACCAGAAGAGGTGTTGCCACAGCAGTGCGCCGCCGTTCGCCGCGTCGAAGACATGGGCACCGAACTTGCGGTCCGCCTCCAGGGCGAACAGCGCGGCCGCGAGGACCGGGAAGGCCAGCAGGACCAGGACACCGGTCAGCAGGACGTTCCACACGAAGATCGGCATGCGGAACATGGTCATGCCCGGCGCGCGCATGCAGATGATCGTGGTGATGAAGTTGACCGAGCCGAGGATGGTGCCGAAGCCGGAGAAGGCCAGACCCATGATCCACATGTCGGCGCCGATGCCCGGGCTGCGGACCGCGTCCGACAGCGGGGAGTAGGCGAACCAGCCGAAGTCGGCCGCACCCTGCGGGGTGAGGAAGCCGCCGACGGCGATGAGCGAGCCGAACAGGTACAGCCAGTAGGCGAACATGTTCAGCCGCGGGAACGCCACGTCGGGCGCGCCGATCTGGAGCGGCATGATCCAGTTCGTGAAGCCGGCGAACAGCGGCGTCGCGAACATCAGCAGCATGATCGTGCCGTGCATCGTGAACGCCTGGTTGAACTGCTCGTTCGACATCAGCTGCAGGCCCGGACGGGCCAGTTCGGCGCGCATGAACAGCGCCATCACGCCGCCGATCATGAAGAACGCGAACGACGTCACCAGGTACAACGTACCGATGGTCTTGTGGTCGGTGGTGGTGAGCCACTTGACCACGACGTTGCCGGGCTGCTTGCGCCGGACCGGCAGCTCGCTCTCGTACGAGTCTTCAGCTGCCGCGGCACCCTGGGGTTCGTTGAGGATGCTCACAGGTTGTTCGTCTCCCGGTTCTTCTCATGGGCGGTCTGCTCGATGCCCGCGGGAACGTAACCGGTCTGCCCCTTCTTGGCGAGGTCCTTGAGGTGCTGCTCGTAGCGCTCGGGGGAGACGACCTTCACGTTGAACAGCATCCGGGAGTGGTCGACGCCGCAGAGCTCGGCGCACTTGCCCAGGAAGGTGCCCTCATGGTTGGGGACCACCTGGAAGGCGTTGGTGTGACCGGGGATGACGTCCTGCTTCATGAGGAACGGCACCACCCAGAAGGAGTGGATGACGTCACGCGAGGTCAGGACGAAGCGGACCGTCTTGCCCTCGGGGAGCCAGAGGGTCGGGCCGGGGTTGTTGGTCTGCGGGTTCCGCTCACCGGGGACACCGCAGGTGTAGACACCGCCCGCGTCGGCCGGGAAGTCCTTCTTGTACCGGTCCGGGATCGCGGCCAGGTTCTCGTCGGTCTTCGCGTCGCCGGTGGAGCCTTCGACGTTCGCGATGTAGTTGAAGCACCAGCTCCACTGGAAGCCGACCACGTTGACCGTGACGTCGGGCTTCTTCTCGAGGCTGAGGAGCTTCGACTCGTCGCGGGCCGTGAAGTAGAACAGCACCGAGACGATGATGATCGGCACGACCGTGTACAGCGCCTCGATCGGCATGTTGTACCGGGTCTGCGGAGGAACTTCGACCTTCGTGCGGCTGCGCCGGTGGAAGAAAGCACTCCACAGGATCAGGCCCCACACCAGCACGCCGGTGGCCAGCGCGGCGGCCCAGGAGCCCTGCCACAGGGAGAGGATCCGCGGAGCCTCTTCTGTGACGGGGGTGGGCATGCCAAGGCGGGGGAAGTCCTTGTATGTGCAACCGGTGGCGGTCGCCAGGACCAGGCCCGCGGTCATTGCCTGCAGCAGCTTCCGCCGCATCGGGCGCCGCGGCGAGCGGTCGGAGCCGTTGGGACTCACGTAGCGCCTTCCCGAGAGTCTCGCCCGCGCGGATCGGCTGCGGCCTTCTCGCTGGTCGGTCGCCGCCCTGCGTCGGGCAGGGGTTTGGATGTTTATGCGGACCAAACCCTAGCCGACGCCCTCCGGGGGTTCTCGGGGAGGGGTGCCTACTGAAGGGGGTGGTTCGCTGGTTTGGCGGGTGCGGGTGTGTTTGTGGCGATCGCGCGGTTCCCCGCGCCCCTGTGCTACTCCCCTGCGTTCTAACGTTGCCGTATGGCCTACTTCGACGCCGCGTCCGCCGCTCCGCTCCATCCCGTCGCCCGCCAGGCGCTGTTGGCGTCGCTGGACGAGGGGTGGGCAGATCCGGGGCGGCTGTACCGGGAGGGGCGCAGGGCCCGGATCCTCGTGGACGCCGCCCGGGAAGCGGCGGCCGAGGCCGTCGGGTGCCGGCCCGACGAACTGTCGTTCACGTCCTCCGGAACGAGGGCCGTCCAGGCAGGCGTGGGCGGGGTGTTGGCCGGGCGGCGGCGGATCGGGCGTCACCTGATCGTGTCATCCGTTGAACACTCGTCGGTGCTCCATTCGGCCGAAGCGCTGGAGGCGGACGGCGGGACGGTGACGCGGGTGCCGGTGGCGCGGAGCGGGGCGGTGGCGGCGGGGGCCTACGCGGAGGCGCTTCGTTCCGACACCGCGCTGGCGTGTCTCCAGTCGGCCAACCACGAGGTGGGGACCGAGCAGCCGGTGGCGGCCGTCGCCGAGGTGTGCCGGGCGGCCGGGGTGCCGTTGCTGGTGGACGCGGCGCAGTCGCTCGGGTGGGGGCGGGTGGACGGCGACTGGTCGGCGCTGACCGCCAGTGCGCACAAATGGGGCGGGCCGTCGGGGGTCGGGCTGCTCGTGGTGCGCAAGGGGGTGCGGTACGCGGCCCGTGAGACGGAGGAGTTCGGGAACCTGCCGGCGATCGTCGCGGCCGCCGCGTCCCTGCGGGCCGTACGGGCGGAGGCCGGCCGGGAGGCGGTACGGCTGCGGGAGCTGACGGAGCGGATCCGGGTGCGGGTGCCCGAACTGGTCCCGGACGTCGAAGTGGTGGGCGATCCGCGACGGCGGCTGCCGGGGATCGTCACCTTCTCCTGTCTGTACGTCGACGGGGAGGCGCTGCTGCACGAGCTGGACCGGGAGGGGTTCTCGGTGTCGTCCGGTTCGTCCTGCACCAGCGACACACTGACACCGAGCCATGTGCTCAGGGCGATGGGGGTGCTGAGCGAGGGGAACGTGCGGGTGTCCCTGCCGGCGGGGGTGGCCGAGGAGGACGTGGAGCGGTTCCTGGCGGTGCTGCCGGGGGTGGTGGCGGGGGTGCGCGAGAAGCTCGGGGCACCCGCACCCGCCACGGTCGTGGCGGAGGACGTCCTGGTCGTGGACGCCCTCGGCAAGCGCTGCCCGATCCCCGTCATCGAGCTCGCGAAGGTCATCGGGAACGTGCCGGTGGGGGGCCGGGTCCGGGTCCTGTCGGACGACGAGGCGGCCCGCCTGGACATCCCGGCGTGGTGCGAGATGCGGGGCCAGGAGTACCTGGGCGAGGAACCGGCGGACAAGGGAACGGCGTACCTGGTCCGCCGGACGAGTTGAGCCACGCGGGGGCGCGGGGAACTGCGCGACCGGCCCCCACGCTCCCGCACCCGACGAGGGGCTCACTCACGCAAGATGAGCCCGCACCTCTTCGGCCGCTTCCTCCCCGTACGCCTTGGTGAAGCGCTCCATGAAGTGCGCCCGCCGCAGCTGGTACTCCTGCGTCCCCACGGTCTCGATGACGAGCGTGGCCAGCATGCAGCCGACCTGCGCGGCGCGCTCCAGCGGGACGCCCCAGGCGAGACCGGACAGGAAGCCCGCGCGGAAGGCGTCGCCGACGCCGGTGGGGTCGGCCTTGCGCTCCTCGTCGGGGCAGCCGACCTCGATCGGGTCCTCGCCGTCCCGCTCGATACGGACGCCGCGCGCGCCGAGGGTGGTGACGCGGTGGCCGACCTTGGCGAGGATCTCGGCGTCGGACCAGCCGGTCTTGGACTCGATGAGGCCCTTCTCGTACTCGTTCGAGAACAGGTACGTGGCGCCCTCCAGCAGTATCCGGATCTCCTCGCCCGCCATCCGGGCGATCTGCTGGGAGAAGTCGGCGGCGAAGGGGATGGCGCGGGAGCGGCACTCCTCCGTGTGGCGGAGCATCCCCTCCGGGTCGTCGGCGCCGATCAGGACCAGGTCGAGGCCGCCGACGCGGTCCGCGACGGTCTTCAGCTCGATCAGCCGGGCCTCGCTCATCGCGCCCGTGTAGAAGGAGCCGATCTGGTTGTGGTCGGCGTCGGTGGTGCACACGAAGCGGGCGGTGTGCAGCGTCTCGGAGATACGGACGGACTCGGTGTCCACGCCGTGCCGGTCCAGCCAGGCGCGGTACTCGTCGAAGTCCGCGCCCGCGGCGCCGACCAGGATCGGCCGGGTGCCGAGCTGTCCCATCCCGAAGGCGATGTTCGCACCCACCCCGCCCCGGCGGACGTCCAGGTTGTCGACCAGGAAGGAGAGCGAGACCGTGTGGAGCTGGTCCGCGACCAGCTGGTCGGAGAAACGTCCGGGGAACGTCATGAGGTGGTCGGTCGCGATGGAGCCGGTGACTGCGATGCGCACGGCGTGGACTCTCCTGTGGGGAGGGGGATTGACAGTTCACGCTACCCGGTGGAGCGGCGCCACTGAAGCAGCCGAAACTACCCGATAGTAGATCTTTCTTCGCGGGCTCCTCCGTGCTTACGGTTCCGCTATGACGAACCTCGAGTTCCGCATCGCCCCCGCACCGGCCGATCTCGAAGGCGGCCTCGCGTCGCTGCGGGGCGACTGCGCCCGGATGGCTCCGCACTGGGCGGCTCCGGAGAAGACCGCTTCCCGCCCGGTCTCCCCGTCACGCATTCACGGTGTCTCCGTCCCGGCGAGGTCGGCGCGGCTTCTGGAGGCCATGCCGGACTACGGCAACTAGGGGGTTTCCCCGTATTTCTTTTCGGATGTCCTTACGGAGGTCCTTACGGAGGTCCTTACGGATTTCCTCACGGTCTTCCTTACGGCTTTGCCGGCCGGGGCGCTCACAGGGAACCGTGCGCTCCCCCGCCGCGTCCCATCGCTGTCCCTCGTTGAGGGGATGTGAGGTACGACAGCAGGGCAGCCGAAGGAGCGATGCGGTGAACACCGAGCGACCCGAGAACGACGACGCCGCGCGCGAGCCGGAGGAGACGGGCTCCGCGGAGCAGACCGAGAAGGTCGCACAGCAGGAGGCGGCGGCGGAGCCCCTCGACACCCCGGAGGCCCGGCAGGCCCCGGAGGCCGAGGAGGCCGAGGAGGCCGAGGAGCCCGAGGAGGCCGAGGAGCCCGAGGAGGCCGAGGAGCCCGAGGAGGCCGAGGAGCCCGAGGAGAGCACGCCGGACGAGCAGAGCACGCCGGACGAGGGGACCGAGGCCGCCGCGGAGTCTCCTGACGCCCCGGAGCCCGAGGCGGCCGAAGACGCCCCGGCGATCGGCATCGGCGTCAGCGACGGTGCCGGCGCCGGTGCCTCTGCGGCCCCCCGTCGCCGTTCCCCGTTCCTCGTCCTCTCCGTTGCCGCCGCCGTGCTGCTGGTCGGTGGCGGTGGGGCGTATCTCGGCGCGCAGGCCACCGGGGGCGGCGGTGCCGGTCCCGGGGCGCCCTCCGGTGGCGGCACCCCCGTACCGCTGGTGCTGGACGACTACGCCGGGACCGGCTCCGGCGGGGCGTCGAACGGCATCGCACCCGGTGAGCCGAACCCGTACGGGGTGACGTACCAGGCCGCCGGCACCCTCCCCGACGGTCCCGGTTCCGCGCCCGTGTACTGGGCGAAGGGCGAGGTCGGCAAGGACGAGGTGGCCCGGCTGGCGAAGGCGCTCGGGGTGGACGGGACGCCCGTGGCCGACGGCGAGGCCTGGAAGGTCGGCGCCGGGAACGACGGCTCGGGGCCGGTGCTGCGGGTGAACCGGCAGGCGCCGGGCATGTGGACGTTCAGCCGGTACGCGCCGGGCACGGACGCCTGCAAGGGCGGTATCGCCAAGTGCACCCGGGACCCCACGGCCCCGGCCGCCGATCCGGTGAGCGAGGCGGCCGCGAAGAAGGCGGCGGCGCCGATCCTGAAGGCGGTCGGGCAGGACGACGCCAAGGTGGACGCCGGCCAGGTCATGGGCGCCCAGCGGGTGGTGAACGCGGACCCGGAGGTCGGCGGTCTGCCCACCTACGGGTGGACGACCGGGATCAGCGTCGGCGCCGACGGGGTCGTCATCGGCGGGAACGGGCAGCTCAAGACACCGGCCGAGGGGGCCGCGTACCCCCTGCTGACCGCCGCGGAGGCGCTGAAGGCGCTGAACGCGGCGCCGGGGAGCGACCACCGGATGGGCATCGGCGGGTGTGCCAGTCCGGTGCCGTTGAAGGACCGGCTGGAGAGCCCGTGCGGCTCGTCCGGCAGTTCCTCGGCCGGTTCCTCCCAGGGGGAGACCGTGACCGTCGAGGACGCGGTGCTGGGGCTCGCCCCGCACACCTCGGGCGGGCGGCAGGTGCTCGTGCCGTCCTGGCTGTTCGACGTGCGGGGCACGGGGGCCGCGGACGCGTACCGGGTGACGCAGCCGGCGGTCGACCCGGCCTATCTGCGGGGGGCCACGACGCCCACCCCGGCGCCGAGCGCCACCTCGGGCACCCGGAACGTGCAGGTCGACGGCTACACGGCCGAGGGCGAGGAACTCGTCGTGAGCTTCACGGGCGGGGTGTGCGCCGACTACGCGGCGACCGCGAAGGAGTCCGGTGACCAGGTGACGGTCACCGTGACCGAGACGCCCTGGCCGGACAAGGTCTGCATCCTGATCGCCAAGGAGTACCACGAGACCGTGCGGCTGGACGCTCCGCTCGGCGGCCGGAAGGTGGTCGGCTCGGACGGGGCGGCCGTACCGCTGGAGAAGGCGGGGGCGCGCCTGCCCGAGGTCCGGTAGGCGCCGCGGGAGGACGACGAAGGCGGCGGCCCCGGGGAGGGGTCGCCGCCTTCGTCGTACGTCTCGGCAAGGCTCAGCTGAAGGAGTCGCCGCAGGCGCAGGAGCCGGTGGCGTTCGGGTTGTCGATCGTGAAGCCCTGCTTCTCGATGGTGTCGACGAAGTCGATGGAGGCGCCGCCCAGGTACGGGGCGCTCATCCGGTCGGTGACGACCTTGACGCCGTCGAAGTCCTTGACGACGTCGCCGTCGAGGGAGCGCTCGTCGAAGAAGAGCTGGTACCGCAGGCCGGAGCAGCCGCCGGGCTGCACGGCGACGCGCAGCGCCAGGTCGTCGCGGCCTTCCTGGTCGAGCAGGGCCTTGACCTTCGCCGCGGCGGCGTCGGACAGGATGATGCCGTCGGTGGCGGTGCTGGTCTCGTCCGATACGGACATCTACATCTCTCCCGGGTTGTACGGAGGCTGCTTGCCGACGGTTGCAACCGACGGGGCCGCGGATTCATTCCGGGCCGGGCACTTCTCGTCAGGTGGTGCTTTCGCGTGCTTCTTCATGCTCGCACACCGGCGGCGAAGCGAACAGCGACCGCCCGGCCCGCCCAGCGGCTTCTCCACGCCATCTCCGGGATTCATGTCACATCGACGCGATGACCGTCGTCAACGTGACACTAAGCAGGCTATCATAGATAGCGTCAGTTCGACGAAAAGTAGAAAGGGTGCGTGACGTGACCACCGCCCAGACCACGGAGCTCGACGTACAGCCGACTCCGCTCGCCCTGTTGCTGCTCGGCCGCGAGGCCGACCCGAAGAGCGAGCGGGGTGTCGAGTGCCCCGGCGACCTGCCCTCGCCCTCCGACCCGGACCTGGTCGAGCGGGCCCGCGCCGCCAAGGAGAAGCTCGGTGACAAGGTCTTCGTACTCGGCCATCACTACCAGCGCGACGAGGTCATCCAGTTCGCCGACGTCACGGGCGACTCCTTCAAGCTGGCCCGGGACGCGGCCGCCCGCCCGGAGGCCGAGTACATCGTGTTCTGCGGTGTGCACTTCATGGCCGAGTCGGCGGACATCCTGACGTCGGACGACCAGAAGGTGGTCCTGCCCGACCTCGCCGCCGGCTGCTCGATGGCCGACATGGCGACGGCCGAGCAGGTCGCCGAGTGCTGGGACGTGCTGACCGAGGCCGGCATAGCCGAGCAGGTCGTGCCCGTCTCGTACATGAACTCGTCCGCGGACATCAAGGCGTTCACGGGCCGGCACGGCGGCACGATCTGCACCTCGTCCAACGCCCGGCGGGCCCTGGAGTGGGCGTTCGGGCAGGGTGACCCCTCGACGACGAAGGTGCTGTTCCTGCCGGACCAGCACCTCGGCCGGAACACCGCCGTCCGGGACATGGGCATGTCCCTGGAGGACTGTGTCGTCTACAACCCGCACAAGCCGAACGGCGGGCTGACCGCCGAGCAGCTGCGCGCGGCGAAGATGATCCTGTGGCGCGGCCACTGCTCGGTGCACGGCCGCTTCAGCCTGGAGTCGGTCGAGGACGTCCGGGCCCGGATCCCCGGCGTGAACGTGCTGGTGCACCCCGAGTGCCGGCACGAGGTCGTCGCCGCGGCGGACCACGTCGGCTCGACCGAGTACATCATCAAGGCGCTGGAGGCGGCCCCGGCCGGCTCGAAGTGGGCCATCGGCACCGAGCTGAACCTGGTGCGCCGGCTGGCGAACCGTTTCGCTCCCGAGGGCAAGGAGATCGTCTTCCTCGACAGGACGGTCTGCTTCTGCTCGACCATGAACCGCATCGACCTCCCCCACCTGGTCTGGACCCTGGAGTCGCTGGCCGAGGGCAAGCTGGTCAACCGCATCGAGGTCGACCGGGAGACCGAGGCGTTCGCGAAGCTGGCGCTGGAGCGGATGCTGGCCCTGCCGTAGCCCCGCGCCGCCGTGGCCCCCTGGGGGCCCCGGCCCCGGCTCACTCCGCCGCCGGTGTCCGGGCGGGGTGGGCCGGGTCCAGGCTGAAGACGGTGCCGTCGGGGGTCAGCACCACCAGGGCTCCCTGGTCGAGGAACACCCGGCCCGCGGAATAGCCGGCCCCGACGACCTGCTCGGCCCGCGCGGGGGACTCCCACAGCAGGGTGCCCGTCTCGATGCCGAGGGCGGCGACCCGTCCGGAAGCGCTGGCCGTGAACACCGTCTGCCCCCGCTCGTCGGCGACGGGAGTACCGGGCTGCTGAAGGGTCGTCGAGGTCTGCCACAGCCGCTCGCCCGTCTCGGGCGAGTGGGCGACCAGCTGCCCCGCGGAGGAGGCGAAGCAGAGCACTCCGCCCACCAGCGCCACCTCACCGCGCGGGCCGCCCGCCAGCTTCCGCTTGCGCACGGCGCCGGTGCCCGGGTCGATCAGCAGGACCTCGGCGTACGCCGATTCCGCGGAACTCCCGGTGTCCCGCGGGGTGAACATCACGAAGGCCAGATCGCCACCGACAGCGCCGACGTAGACGGCATCGCCGTCCGGCACGCTCACCTTCCGGGTCGAGCCGTCGGCCGGGTCGACGGCGTAGAACACGGTGCGCGACGGTGTACCCGCGTCGGTACAGCCGGCGTACGGGACGCCGTCGACGTCGTAGAACTCACACCCGTAGGTGGGCCCGGCGGGCAGGGTGGCCGTCCAGCGCACGGTGCCGTCGCGTGGGTCTCGGGCGGTCACCCGGTCGCCGTCCGGGGTCATCAGCAGATCGCCCACGAGGGCGGTGGTGACGTCGCCCTCGCTGATCGGGCGCGACCACAGCCGCTTGCCGGTGGCGGAGTCGAGGGCGACGACGGTCCTGGTCTGGTCGGTGTTCGCGCTGTTCATGACCGCCTGGGAGACCAGCAGCACGCCGTCGTGCACCCCGAGGACCATGCTGTCGTACGCCTCCCGTGCCACGCCCGAGGGCAGGGACTCGGCCCGCCAGGCGAGCCGGCCCGTCGCCCCGTCGACGCGGACCGGGAGGGTGCCGTTGCCGCCGCAGTACAGGACGCCCTCCCCCATGGCGCAGGACAAGGTGGTGCCGAGGCCGGAGGCCCCGCCGCCCAGCGGCTTCTTCACCCCGCTCGCGGCCGTCCCGAAGACGGACGTCCGCCAGGACTTCCAGCTGTCGGGGAGGGGGTCCCAGCGGGAGGAGGGCCCGGCGCCCGCGGCGTCCGGCTCCGCCGTCGCGTCGGACCCCTGGAACGGGTCGAACAGGAAGTAGCCGGTGAGCGCCACGGCGAGGACACCGGCCACCGAGGCCAGGACCGGCCACCGGAGCAGCCGGGGCCCGCGGCCCGGCCGGAGCGCCCGGGCGGGCTCCCCGGGTACGGCACGGCCGGGCGGCGTACGCAGGGTCACCGTCGCCACGTCGCCCTCCTCCGGCTCGGGCAGCGCGCCCGCCAGCTCACGGCCCAGTTCCTCGAGTCCGGGCCGCTCGCCGGCCTCCTTGGCCAGGCAGCGGACCAGCACCGCGCGCAGCGGCTCGGCGACCGAATCCACCGACGGTTCCTCGTGCATGACGCGGTACGCCGTCATGTAGGGGCTCTCGTCGTCGAAGGGGCCGCGGCCGGTGGCGGCGAACACCAGCAGCGCGCCGAGGGAGAACACGTCCGAGGCGGGGCCGACCGAGCGGGCGTCCTTGAACTGCTCCGGGGACATGAACGGCGGGGTGCCGATCGCGTGCCCCGTCTCGGTGAGGGTCTGGTTCTCGGTGGCGCGCGAGATGCCGAAGTCGATGACCCGGGGGCCGTCCTCGGCCATCAGGACGTTGGCGGGCTTGAGGTCACGGTGGACCACCCCGGCCCGGTGGATGTCCCGCAGCGCCTCCACCAGCCCGAGGGCCAGCCGGCGCAGCTCCGCCCCCTTCAGCGGGCCGGTGTCGCGGATGCGGGCGGAGAGCGCGGCACCCGGCACGTACTGGGTGGCCATCCAGGGCCGTGGGGCCTCCGGGTCTGCGTCCACGACCGGAGCGGTGAACGCGCCGCTCACCTTGCGGACCGCCTCGATCTCCTGCCGGAACCGGGCCCGGAAGACCCCGTCCTCCGCGTACTGCGCGTGCACCAGCTTGACGGCGACGTCACGCCCCGAACGGGACCGGCCCAGATAGACGACGCCCATCCCGCCCGATCCGAGGCGGTCGACGATCCGATATCCGCCGAGTGCCTTCGGATCGCCCTTGTGCAGCGGCACGTGCCGGTTCCCTTCCCCCGCCGGACAGTTCGAGTCCACAGGATATGGAACGTCAGCCCGCCGAGACCGGTGTCCGGTCGGGGTGGGCCGGGTCGACGGTGAAGACCGTGCCGTCGGCGGTCACCACCACCACCGACCCCTTGTTGATCAGCACGCTCGGCTCGACGCCGCCGGCCAGGACCTCGGCCCGGGCGTCCGACTCCCACAGCAGGGTGCCCTTCGCCGCGTCCAGGGCCGCCATCCGGCCGCTGGTGGTGGCCAGGTACACCGTGTTCCCGGCGTCGTCCAGGGTGATCGCGCCCGGTGACTCCATATTGGTGTGGCTCTCCCACCTGCGGGTGCCGGTGCGGGGGTCGACGGCGGTCACCAGGCCGCCGGAGGTGGAGAACCAGAGCGTGTCGTGCCGCAGCACCGCCCGCCCCCGGAACGTGCCGGTCAGCTCGGTCACCTCGCGCTCGCCGCCGTCGGGATCGACGCGCACGATGCGGTGGTACGTGATGTCCCCGCTGAGGAAGGGATCCTCGTCGTCCGACTCCACGAAGACCAGCCGCCCGTCGAGGGCGCCGACGAGAATCGCCTTGCCCTCCACCGAGGACACCCGGCGGGTGGAGCCGTCGGTGGAGTCGATGACGAGGTACTGCGTGGCGTCGGAGTCCTCCTCCTGGTTGACGCACTCCACGTAGAAGCGGTCCCCCAGGGCCGTCGGTGTGCAGTAGTGGCCGGCGGGCAGGGACACCTGCCAGCGCGCCCTGCCGTCGCTCGCCGAGCGGGCGGTCAGGGTGCGGCCGTCGCCCTCCTCCATCAGGGCCAGCCCGTCCGCGGAGACCGATCCGAGGCCGTCCTTGTACGTGTTCCGGGTCCAGAGCGTCCTGCCGGTCTCGCTGTCGAGGCCGAGGACGGCCTGCACCTTCGTCCCGCCGGACTCCTCGTCGACGACCAGCTCCACGAGCACCACGCCGTCCTGCACGCCGAAGACCGACGTGGTGTACAGGTCCGCCGAGGCCCCGGCGGGCGCGATGTCCGCACGCCACAGGATCTTTCCGGTGGCGCCGTCGATCCGTACCGGGAGGAGCGCGCTGCCCCCACAGTAGGCGGCGCCCTCGCCCATGGCGCAGAACGGCGCGGTGGCGGTCCCGCTGGTGTCCGGGGCCTTGCGCAGTCCGCTCTCGGCGTCCGCGGTCACGGTCGTCTGCCAGGGCTTCCAGCCGGAGGGAAGAGCCGCCCGGCGGGAGACGGCGGACGGGCCGGAGGAGGGGGCCGAGGTGCTGCTCGACGCCGGGGTGTCGTCGGCGAATCCCGGCCCGTAGGTGAGGTAGCCGAGCAGCCCCAGGGCGAGCGCGCCGACCGTGCCGGCCGCGGCCCACACCGGACGCGGCCGGCGTCGGCGGCCGGTGCCGGTGGTGACGCCGGCGGCGGCGGTGCGGTCGGCGGCGTTCCCCGGGTCGGTCCCCGGGTCGGTCCGCAGGGGGCCCAGCCGCAGGGCCAGCGTGGGGGGATCGTCCCCCACGGGCTCCGGCAGGACGGAGGCGAAGTCATGGGCCAGTTCGTCGAGTCCGGGCCGGTCCTTGGCCTCCTTGGCCAGGCAGCGCTCCAGGACGGTGCGCAGCGGGCGAGCCACCCCCTCCAGCACGGGCTCGTGGTGGACCACCCGGTAGGCCGTCAGATAGGGGCTGTCGGCGTCGAAGGGGCCGCGGCCGGTGAGGGAGTACGCCAGCAGCGCGCCGAGCGAGAAGACGTCGGAGGCGGGGCCGACCGAGCGGGCGTCGGTGAACTGTTCCGGCGACATGAAGGGCGGGGTGCCGATCATCTGGCCGGTCTCGGTGAGGGTGTTGTGGTTCTCGGCCGCCCTGGATATGCCGAAGTCGATGACGCGGGGACCGTCCTCGGCCATCAGGACGTTCGCCGGCTTCAGATCGCGGTGCACCACGCCCGCCCGGTGGATGTCCCGCAGCGCCTCCACCAGCCCGAGGGCCACCAGCCGTACTTCGGGGCCGCGGATCGGGCCGCCCTCGCGGATCCGGTCGGCGAGCGAGCGTCCGGGCACGTACTGGGTCGCCATCCAGGGGCGGGCCGCCTCCGGGTCGACGTCCACGACCGGTGCGGTGAAGGCGCCGCTCACCCGGCGGACGGCGGCGATCTCCTGCCGGAACCGGGCCCGGAAGACGGCGTCCTCGGCGTACTGGGCGTGCACCACCTTCAGCGCGACCTCGCGCCCCGACCGTGAGCGGGCGCGGTAGACGACACCCATGCCTCCGGCCCCCAGCCGGTCGACGATCCGGTATCCGCCGAGCGTCCTCGGGTCGTCCTTGTGCAGCGGCACGTCCCGATTCCCTTCCGCCGCCGAGCAGTTCGAGCGCACAGCATAAGGAACCGGAACCCCGGAAAAACCGTCGGCGCGACGGACGGGGTGTCCGTCGCGCCGACGTGCCGTCAGACGCCGGCCGGTTCGGGCGTCTTCTCGGGCTGTGCGGACTGCCGCTTCAGGGCCCGCTTCCTGGCCCGGCGTTCCTTGCGCAGTTCGATCATCGCGTAGAGCGTCGGGACGAGGAGCAGGGTGAGCAGCGTCGAGGTGATCAGACCGCCGATCACGACCACCGCCAGCGGCTTGGCGATGAAGCCGCCCTGACCGGTGACGCCGAGGGCCATCGGCAGCAGGGCGAAGATGGTCGCGAGCGCGGTCATGAGGATGGGGCGCAGCCGGTGCCGGCCGCCTTCCACCACGGCCTCGACGACGCCGTACCCCTGCTTGCGGTACTGGTTGATGAGGTCGATCAGGACGATCGCGTTGGTCACCACGATGCCGATGAGCATCAGCATGCCGATCATCGCCGGGACGCCCATCGGGGTGCCGGTGGCGACGAGCAGACCGATCGCGCCGGTCGCCGCGAACGGGATGGAGACCAGCAGGATCAGCGGCTGGACGAGCGAGCGGAAGGTCGCCACCAGCAGCATGAAGACGATCGCGATCGCCGCGAGCATCGCCAGGCCCAGGTTCTTGAACGCGCTGTCCTGGTCGGAGGAGACACCGCCGATCTCGGCCGTGGCGCCCGCCGGGAGCTTCAGCGCGTCGATCTTCGACTGGAGCTGGGTGCTCACCGCGCCCGTGTTGTCGCCGGTCGGCCGGGCGGTGACGGTGGCCGCGCGCTGCCCGTCGATCCGGGTCATCGACACCGGGCCGTCGACCAGTTGGACGGTGGCGATGTCACCGAGCCGCACGGCGCCGAGCCGGAGAGCCTTCAGCTCGGCCAGGGTCCGCGCGGGCTTCGCCGAGCGGATGACGACATCGCGTTCGGTGTCGTCGAGGACCGCCTTCGCCGTCGTCGTCCCGCGTACGGCCTGGGTGACCGCCGCGCCCAGCGTCTGGTCGTCGAAACCGGCCGCCGCCGCCTTGGAGTTCGCCCGGACGGAGATGCGCGGCACGCTCTGCGACAGGTCGCTGGTGACGTCGGTGACGTCGTCGAGCCCGGCGACCGTCCTGCGGACCTGCTCGGACGCCGTGCGCAGCACCTCCGCGTCGGCCGCCTTCACGACGACGCTCAGGTCCTGGCTGCTGAAGCCGTCACCGGCGGCGACCGTGGTCGTGCCGATGCCGTCGAGCTTCTTCAGCCCGTCCTCGATCCGGCTCTGGACGTCGTCGTACGACGCCGAGTCCTCCAGCATCACCTGGTACGAGGCCTGGTTGGTGTCGGTGCCTCCGCCGAAGGCCGCCAGGAAGCCGGAGGAGCCGACGGTGACCTGGTAGTCCTTCACGCCCTTGACGCCGGCGAGCAGCTTCTCGACCTGCTTCGCCCGGGCGTCGGTCGCGGCGAGGCTGGTGCCGGGCTCCAGCTCCTGCTTCACCGTCAGGACCTGCTGCTCGCCCTGGTCGAAGAAGTTGGTCTTCAGCAGGGGTGCCATGCCGAAGGTGCCGAGGAGGACGACGACGGCGAGGGCCACACTGGTGAGCCGGCGCCGGGTCGCGAACCTGAGGACGGGGACGTAGATCCGCTGGAGCCGGCTCCTGTTCTCCTTCTCCTCCGCCGCGCGACGGGCCTCCTCGGCGTCCTCGGGGGTGCCCTTGGGAGCACGCAGGAACCAGTACGACAGGACCGGTACGACCGTCAGCGAGACCAGGAGGGAGGCCAGCAGGGCCGCCGTGACGGTCAGGCTGAACGCGCCGAACAGGGCACCCACCATGCCGCCGACCAGACCGATCGGCAGGAACACGGCCACCGTGGTGAGGGTGGAGGAGGTGACCGCGCCGGCCACCTCGCGGACCGCGGTGATGATCGCGGTCTGCCGCTCCTCGCCGTAGCCGAGGTGGCGCTTGATGTTCTCCAGGACGACGATCGAGTCGTCGACGACCCGGCCGATCGCGATGGTCAGCGCGCCCAGGGTCAGCATGTTGAGCGACAGGTCGCGGGTCCACAGCACGATCAGGGCGAGGACCACGGACAGCGGGATGGAGACCGCCGTGACCAGCGTCGAGCGGACCGACGCCAGGAAGACCAGGATGACGAGGACCGCGAAGAGCAGACCGAGCGCGCCCTCCGTGGTGAGGCCCTCGATGGCCTTGGACACGGCCGGGCCCTGGTCGCTGACGACGGTGATCTTCGCGCCGGAGCCGAGGTCCTGGCGCAGGCCGGGCAGCTTGTCCTCGACGGCGTTCGAGATGGCGACCGCGCTGCCGTCGTGGTCCATGGTGACCATCACGGCGAGGCTGGGCTTTCCGTCGGTGCGGGTGAGGGAGTCGGCGGGCGCCTCCTCCTGCCGCACCGTGGCCACGTCACCGAGACGCACCGGCTTCCGGCCGGCCGTGCCGGGGATCCGCAGGTCCTCGATCTGCTGGACGGAGCTGTAGCCGCCGCCGACCCGGACGGTGCGGTTGCTGCCCGCCTCGTCGAAGGAGCCGGCCGGGACGGTCGCGCCGCCCGCCTGGAGGGCCAGGGCGAGGGACTGCGTGGTCAGGCCCGCCTTGGCGAGCTTCGCGTCGGCCGGGGTGACGGTGACCTGGAGGTCACGGACGCCGGTGACGGAGACCTGGCCGACGCCGTCGATGTCCTTCAGGGCAGGCACCACGGTCGAGTCGAGCTGGTCGGCGAGGGCCTGCTGGTCCTTGCCGGAGGTGACCGCGAGGACCACGGCCGGCATGTCGTCCGTGGAACCGGCGACGACCTGCGGGTCCACCGAGTCCGGGAGCTGGGCGCGGGCCCGGTTGACGGCCAGCTGGACGTCGGCGACCAGCTGCTTGGTGTCGTTGCCGTAGTCGAAGGACGCCACGACGAGGGCGTTGCCCTCGCTCGCGGTGGAGGTGACACCGGTGATGCCGTCGACGCCCTCGAGGCTGTCCTCGATCGGTTCGACGACCTGCTTCTCGACGACGTCCGGGGAGGCGCCCTGGTAGGGGGCCAGCACGGACACCATCGGCAGTTCGATGGTCGGCAGCAGCTGCTGTTTGAGCTGCGGGATGGCGATCGCGCCGAAGACGAGCGCGATCAGGGACATCAGGCCTATCAGGGCCCGTTGTGCGAGGCTGAATCGGGACAGCCAGGACATGGGATACGGGTCTCTCTTCTGTGAGCGGCAGAAGTCGTGCCGGGTACGGCCCCTCAACCCTGTGCCCTCACGACCCGGCGATCCGTAAGCTCCAGGTCGATTTCCTTATGCCCCTCATACTCCCGCCGCAGTAGACGGGGGCGGGATCACTCCACCCTCGGACGGACCAGCCCCGACTCGTACGCGATCACCACGAGCTGGGCCCGGTCACGGGCCCCGAGCTTCGCCATGGCCCGGTTGACGTGCGTCTTCACGGTCAGCGGGCTGACCTCCAGCCGCTCGGCTATCTCGTCGTTGGAGTGGCCGCCGGCCACCTGGACGAGGACCTCGCGCTCACGCACCGTGAGGGCGCCGAGGCGCTGCGCCCGGGCGGGGTCGTGGTCGTCGGGGGCGTCGCCCTGCGCGAGGAAGCGGGCGATCAGGCCCTTGGTGGCGGCCGGGGAGAGCAGTGCCTCGCCGCCGGCGGCTATCCGGATCGCGCTCAGCAGTTCCTCCGGCTCGCTGCCCTTGCCGAGGAAGCCGGAGGCGCCCGCGCGCAGCGACTGCACCACGTAGTCGTCGACCTCGAAGGTGGTGAGGATGACCACCCGGACCTGGGCGAGGTCGGGGTCGGCGCTGATCTCCCGGGTCGCGGCGAGGCCGTCCGTGCCGGGCATGCGGATGTCCATCAGGACCACGTCCGGACGCTCCTCGCGGGCCAGCCGCACCGCCTGCGCCCCGTCGGACGCCTCCCCCACCACCTCCATGTCGGACTCGGAGTCGACGAGCACCCGGAACGCGCTGCGCAGCAGCGCCTGGTCGTCGGCGAGCAGGACACGGATGGTCATACGGGGTCCTCGGCTGTCCGGGTACGGGTCTTGACGGGCAGGATCGCATGCACCCGGAAACCGCCTCCGTAGCGGGGACCGGTGGTGAGGGTGCCGCGCAGGGCGGTGACGCGTTCCCGCATGCCGAGCAGGCCGTGCCCGCCGCCGGTGACCGGGGCCTCCTCGGACCCGGGGGCTCCGTCGTCGAGGACGGTGATCTCGATGTGCGGTCCCACGCGTACGACGCTGACCTCGGCCTTCGCGTCCGCCCCGGCGTGTTTCTGGACGTTGGTGAGGGCCTCCTGGATGACCCGGTAGGCGGCCAGGTCCACGGCGGCGGGGAGTTTCGCGTCGTAATCGGCGCGGGCCACCTCGACCAGCAGGCCGGCGTTGCGGAAGGTGCCGGCCAGCTCGTCGAGGCGGTCCAGGCCGGGGGCCGGTTCGGTGGGGGCCTCCGGGTCGCCGGACTGGCGCAGCAGGCCGACGGTGGCGCGCAGCTCGTTGAGCGCGGAGCGGCTGGCCTCGCGGACGTGGGCGAGGGCCTCCTTGGCCTGGTCGGGGCGCTTGTCCATGACGTGCGCGGCGACCCCGGCCTGGACGTTGACCAGGGCGATGTGGTGGGCGACCACGTCGTGCAGATCGCGGGCGATGCGCAGGCGCTCCTCGGCGACGCGGCGGCGGGCCTCCTCCTCGCGGGTGCGCTCGGCCCGTTCGGCGCGCTCGCGGATGGCCTGCACGACGGCCCGGCGGCTGCGGACGGCGTCGCCGGCGGTGGCGCCGATGCCGGTCCAGGCGAGGATGCCGAGGTTTTCCTGCGCGTACCAGGGCAGCGGGCCGGCGAGCATCGCGGCGCTGGTGAGCGCCGTCATCGTGAGCAGGGCGGCGCGCAGGGTGGTGGGGCGGTCGGTGGTGGCGGCGACGGTGAAGAGGGCGACGACGGCGGACATCGCGACGGGGGCGCGGGGGTCGCCGGTGACGGACTCGACGACGGAGAGGGTGCCGGTGACGGCGAGGACCGTCATGGGGGCGCGGCGGCGGAAGATCAGGGCGACGGCGCCGAGGGTCATCAGCAGGAGGCTGAGGGGGTCGGGGGTGCGGACGCTCCAGCTCACGGTGTGGCCGCTGTGGGGGTCGACGAACGAGCCGGCGAGCATGCAGAGCAGTACGCCTGCGGCGAGGGCCGAGTCGAGGGCGAGGGGGTGGGCCGTGAGCTGGCGCCGGGCTCGGGCGAGGGCCATCACGTTCTGGTCACCGTCGCCTTTCCTCGCCGTGGCTGCCGTGACCGTGTCACCTGCGGCCGCGGGTCCTCACCCAGGGATCAGTCCGTCGTCGCTCAGCATCTCCCTGACCTCCTCCAGGCTCGCCTCCGGGGTCGGGAGGATCAGTTCCGAGGGCTCGAGGGTGTCGTCGGGCAGGGGCTCACCGAGGCGGCGGACCGCGTCGAGGAGGGCGCCGAGGGTGCGGTGGAAGGCGGTCTCGTCGCCGCCCTCCATCTCCGCGAGCAGCTCGTCGTCCAGCTTGTTCAGCTCGGCGAAGTGGGAGTCGGCCAGTGTCCACTGGCCCTCCCCCATGATCCGTACGATCATGTCGGCCCTCCTCGGCTCCGGTCCCCGGCGCCGGGCTGCTACTGCTTGTCGAAGCGCGGGGTGTCCTGCGGCTGCTGCGGGGACTGCTGGCCCGTGCCGCCCTCGATGGCCTGCTGCCCGGAGGAGGATCCTCCGGCCAGCTCCGCCTTCATGCGCTGCAGTTCCAGCTCTACATCCGTACCACCGGAGAGCCGGTCCAGCTCGCTCTGGATGTCGTCCTTCGCGATGCCGGTGGGGTCGTCCAGGGCGCCGGAGGCGAGCAGCTCGTCGAGGGCGCCGGCCCGGGCCTGGAGCTGGGCGGTCTTGTCCTCGGCGCGCTGGATGGCGAGGCCGACGTCGCCCATCTCCTCGGAGATGCCGGAGAAGGCCTCGCCGATGCGGGTCTGGGCCTGGGCGGCGGTGTAGGTGGCCTTGATGGTCTCCTTCTTCGTACGGAAGGCGTCGACCTTGGCCTGGAGGCGCTGCGCCGCGAGCGTGAGCTTCTCCTCCTCGCCCTGGAGCGTGGCGTGCTGCGTCTCCAGGTCGGTGACCTGCTGCTGGAGGGCGGCACGGCGGGAGAGGGCCTCGCGGGCGAGGTCCTCGCGGCCGAGCGCGAGCGCCTTGCGGCCCTGGTCCTCCAGCTTCGAGGACTGCGACTGCAACTGGTTGAGCTGCAGCTCCAGGCGCTTGCGCGAGGTGGCCACGTCGGCGACGCCGCGGCGGACCTTCTGGAGGAGTTCCAGCTGCTTCTGGTACGAGTAATCGAGGGTCTCGCGCGGGTCCTCGGCCCGGTCAAGGGCTTTGTTCGCCTTCGCGCGGAAGATCATCCCCATACGCTTCATGACACCGCTCATGGGCTTCGCGCGCCCCCTTCTGACGTCCAGCTCCAGCTCTGCGACAGAACCCACAGTACGGGCCCTGCATCCATTGACGCACTGTTCGGGGGCGGATGCGCTCCTCCCCGAGAACGACTGACCGAGTCCTTTGCTCCGGCGTGAGGAGTAGGTGACCCTCAGGGTGGGCGATCACCCTCCCTTACGTCCCCTCTTCCTCCGTTTTCCCCCGACTGTCCCGGTCCGTCTTCACTACAGACGCCTGGTGTTGCCGGATCGTTCCCCGCCGGGCTGGGGTCCATGCCCGTGAGCGCTTACCCTTGGGTTTTGTGTTCCGTAGCCGCGCCAAGGAAGAGAAGGCCCCCGCCGACAAGGCGGCGGTGACCGACTCCAAGCAACCCCGAGACCCCCAGGCCCCCAAGGGCCGGCCGACGCCCAAGCGCAGTGAGGCCCAGTCCCAGCGCCGCAGCGTCGCCAACACCCCGACGACGCGCAAGGAGGCCGCCAAGCGGCAGCGCGACGAGCGCCGCACCCAGCTGGAGCGTCAGCGCCAGGCGCTGGCGGGCGGCGACGAGCGGTACCTCCCGGCCCGGGACAAGGGCCCGGTCCGCAAGTTCGCGCGCGACTTCATCGACTCGCGGTTCAACGTGGCGGAGTTCTTCCTGCCCATGGCCGTGGCGATCCTGGTGCTGAGCCTGGTCCGGGTGGCCTCGCTGCAGACCGTCGCGCTGCTGCTGTGGCTGGTCGTGATCGTGCTGATCGTGCTCGACTCGATCGTCACCGTCTTCCGGCTGCGCAAGGCGCTGCACGCGCGGTTCCCCGACCAGAACAAGCGGGGCGCGGTCGCCTACGCCCTGATGCGCTCCCTGCAGATGCGCCGGCTCCGGCTGCCCAAGCCGCAGGTCAAGCGCGGAGAGCGGCCCTGAGCACGACGGCTTTCTCCGGGGGAGCGGCCGAGGCCTGGCTGAGCAGGCTGGGTGGGCTGCGTGATGTCGTACGGCAGGAGCTGGTGGCCCGGCAGCTCGACGAGCAGATCACGGGGCGTTATCCGGTCGGGCAGCGGCTGCGGGTGCTCGACGTGGGCATGGGGCAGGGCACGCAGGCGCTGCGGCTGGCCCGCCTCGGGCATCAGGTGACCGGTCTGGAGCAGGACGCGACGATGGCCGCGGCGGCCCGTGAGTCGCTCGCCGGGGAGCCGGAGGGCATCCGGGAGCGGATGCGGATCATCGAGGGCGACGGCCGGGACACCGGTGTGCACTTCCTGCCGGGCAGCTTCGACGTGGTGCTGTGCCACGGCGTGCTGATGTACGTCGAGGAGCCGGACGCCCTGCTGGCCGGGCTGGGGCGGATGCTGGCCCCGGGCGGGCTGCTGTCGCTGCTGGTGCGCAACGCGGACGCGCTGGCCATGCGGCCGGGGCTGAGCGGCGACTGGGCGGGCGCGCTGGCCGCCTTCGACACGGTGGCCTATACCAATCGGCTCGGTCTGGACGTGCGCGCCGACCGGCTGGCGACCCTGACCGACGCGCTGGCCGGGATCGGGGCGCCGTTGCAGGCCTGGTACGGGGTGCGGGTGTTCACCGACACGGCGGCGGACGGGACCGCGGTGCCCGAGGACGTGGAGACGCTGCTCGCCGTCGAGGAGCGGGCGGGGCGGACGGATCCCTATCGGGGGGTGGCGGCGTTGCTGCATCTGTGTGGGGTTCGGGGAGCGCTGTAGTAAGGCTGCGGGCCGGTGGGGGCCGGGTCGCGCGGTTCCCCGCGCCCCTCGGCGTGCTGCGGTCGGCGTCGGCTTCGCTCGTTCGGGTGACTCCACCGGGCCCGTTGCGACCGCCGCCATGAGACTCGAGGCATGGACTCTGCCCGTTTCCGTGCTCTGGGATTCGCCCTGCTCGTGTGCTGTGCCGGGTGTTCCGGGCTCGGGGCGCCGGCCGACTCGCGGACTCCGGAGGCCACCACGGAACAGGCCGCGCAGGCCGCCGTGCGGCCGCCCGGGCAGGCCGCGGAGGATCTGCAGAGCGGCTTCCAGCGGGTGATCAAGGACGTGCTGCCGTCGGTGGTACAGATCGAGACCGGGAGCGGGCTCGGCTCGGGGGTCGTCTACGACGGCAGGGGGCACATCGTCACCAACGCGCACGTCGTCGGGGACGGACGGACGTTCCGGGTGACCACCGCCAACAGCAAGAAGCCGCTGGCGGCGACCCTCGTCTCCTCGTACCCGGAGCAGGATCTCGCCGTGGTCAAGCTGGACACCGTGCCGGCCGGGCTGCGGGCGGCGTCGTTCGGGAACTCCTCGAAGGTGCAGGTCGGGCAGGTCGTGCTGGCGATGGGTTCACCGCTGGGGCTGTCGTCCAGCGTGACGGAGGGCATCGTCTCGGCGACCGGACGGACCGTCAGCGAGGGCAGCGACGACGGCGGTACGGGGGCGACCCTCGCCAACATGGTGCAGACCTCGGCGGCGATCAACCCGGGCAACAGCGGGGGCGCGCTGGTCGGTCTGGACGGGCAGGTCATCGGCATCCCGACGCTCGCCGCGACCGATCCCGAACTCGGCGGCGGCGCGGCGCCCGGCATCGGGTTCGCGATCCCCGCGTCGACCGTGCGCACGATCGCCGACCAGATCGTGCGGAGCGGCCGGGTGACCGACTCGGGCCGGGCGGCCCTCGGCATCACCGGACGCACCTTCGTGGACGCGGACTTCCAGCCCGCCGGGGTGGTCGTGGTGGAGGTGAAGGACGGGGGCGCGGCCGACAAGGCGGGCATCCGGCCGGGGGACGTCATCGTCCGGCTCGGCGACACGGACGTCACCACCATCACCTCGCTGACGGAGGCGCTGGCCGAGCGGAAGCCGGGTGACCGGACCACGGTGACGTACACCCACAACGGCAAGGAGAAGACGGCCCAGGTGACGCTGGGTGAGCAGTGAGGCGGTGCGAAGGGGCGGCCGTGCCGGGCCTGGGGCCGCCCCTTCCCACGGTCGCGGGGCTAGGCCTCGTTCGCGTGCAGGCTCATGGGGCCGTAGATCTCGGTGGAGTCCTCGAAGAGCCGCACCTGGTCCGCGCCGCCTTCGAGGAGGGCCTTCCACTGTTCCCCGATCCAGGACTCGGCGTCCCCCTGGGTGGTGAACTCCTCCGGCTCCACCGCAGGCTGGACCTCCGTCCCGTCGGCCTTCTCGAACCGCCACGTCCATGCCGCCATGTACGCCTCCCTGATATGACCACGTGCAGAGCAGGAGCCGGATCTTGGTCCGGCTCCTGCCGAGCAGCCTAGTCGGATGCGCAAGACCAGGTCAGAGACGCGAAAATACGCTGTGTGGAAGTGACTCTGCTCGGAACCGGTGCCCCCGCGGGACTGCCCCGCCCCGACTGCCCCTGCGCGGCGTGCGCGACATCGCTGGGCCCGCACGCGCGGGCGGCGACCGCGTTGCTCGTGGACGGGGCGCTGCTGCTCGATCTCACGCCGGGTGCGGCCTTCGCGGCGGCCCGGGTGGGGCATTCGCTGGGCGGTGTACGGCAGGTGCTGCTGTCGCATCCGCACGACGGGCCGCCGGTGGAGGTGCCGGCCGGGCTGCCGCAGCCGGGGCGGGTGCCGGACGGGCGGGAGCTGGCGCTGCTGACGGGGCATCGGGTGCGGGCGGTGGCGATGGACGCGCCCGGCACCGGCTACGCGCTGACCGGTCCGGACGGGCAGCGGCTGCTGTATCTGCCGCCGGGGGGTGCGCCGGCCGGTCTGGAGGAGGGGGCGGAGCCCGCCGAACGGTACGACCTGGTCCTCGCCGATCTCGTGGGGCGGCCGGACGCGCTGGCGAAGCTGCGGGCGGTGGGCGCGGTCGGGCCGACGACGGACGTCATCGCCGTACATCTGGACCATGACGTGCCGCCGGGCGCGGAGTTGACGCGACGGCTGGCGGCGGCCGGGGCGCGGGCGGTGCCGGACGGGACGACGCTGGTGGCGGGGGTGTACGAGGACGTGCCGGACGTGCCGCGGCGGACGCTGGTGCTGGGCGGGGCGCGGTCGGGGAAGTCGGTGGAGGCGGAGCGGCGGCTGGAGTCGTTCCCCGATGTGCTCTACGTCGCGACCGGGGGGACGCGGGGCGGGGACACCGAGTGGGCGGCGCGGGTGGCGACGCATCGGGAGCGGCGGCCGGGGTCGTGGCGGACGGCGGAGACGTGCGATCTGGTGCCGTTGCTGACGGAGGAGGGGGCGCCGGTGCTGATCGACTGTCTGTCGCTGTGGCTGACGGATGCCATGGACTCGGTGGGGGCGTGGGACGACGCGGTGTGGGCGGACGGCGGTGAGCGGGCCCTGCGGGGGCGGGTCGCGGAGTTGGCGGGGGCGGTGCGGGGGGCTCGGCGGACGGTGGTGCTGGTGTCGAACGAGGTGGGGTCGGGGATCGTGCCGGCGACCGCGTCCGGGCGGCGGTACCGGGACGAACTGGGGCGGTTGAACGCGGCGGTGGCGGCCGAGTGCGAGGAGGTGGTGCTGGTGGTGGCGGGACAGGCGGTGGTGCTGCGGGGGTGAGCGGCGCGGATGGGTGAGGCTGGGCGGGGGTGGGTCTCGCTTGCCCTCGCCGGCGGGGTGCCGCTGCCTCCACCCGTGCCGCCCCGGCGGCACGACTGCCCGCAGCCGCGGCGGCTTTCGACGACGGCCCGTGGTCGGTCACTCGGCCTTCCGCGCGATCACCCGGTACGCGTTGGAGAAACGGGTGCGGCGCAGGGCCGGGGCCAGGGCGTGGTCCAGGAGGGCGGCGACGACGGTCACGGGTCCCGCGGCCCGGTGCAGGCGGGTGCGGTTCAGGTAGAGAGAGGCCGCCGTCGAGAGGTCGTGCGGGGTGTGCGGGGTCCTGCGGTCGGTGACGACGATCTCGCAGCCCCGGGACTCGAGTTCCGGCAGCAGGTTGGCCAGGGGGATCAGGTGGAGGTGGCGGGGCTGGTCGTGGGGGTGCCACCACTTGCCGAGGACGGTCGCGGACGCGCTGGCGGGGTCCGGGAGTTCGAGGAGGAGGTGGCCGCCGGGGCGCAGGGCGGTGAGCGCGGCGGTGAGTTCCTCGCGGGGTTCCCGGGTGTGTTCCAGGTGGTGGAGCATGCTGACGACGTCGTAGCGCCCGCGCAGGCGGGAGAGGACGTCGGGGGCGGTGAGAGGGCCCAGGTGGGCCTCGTCCAGGCGGCCCGCCGCCCGGGCCCGCTGCACGCGCGGGGTCACGTCCACCCCGTCGAACGCCGTGTAGGCGAACAGCGCCTTGGCCGCCGAGGGGAAGTGCGCGTCCCCCGTGCCCACGTCCAGCCAGCTCTCCGGCTCCGGGAACGGCAGCATCGCGCGGGCCGTCGCCCGCAGGTGCCGAGGGCTGTGGCGCCGGTCGCGCGGGCCGTCGTAGAGCGTCAGTCCCTCGGGGGTCAGGCGCGGGTTCTGGAAGGCGTGGGCGCAGTCCCGGCACTCGTCGACGACGAAGGTGCCCGGTCTGCGGTGGCGCAGGTCCGGGGAGCGCAGTCGGGTGCGCAGGCGTTTCGAGCCGCACCACGGGCAGTCGTCGCGGCGCGGATCGTGGATGGGCCTGGGCCGGGAGGGCATGAGCGGCTCCGGGGGAAGGGCAGACGCGAGCGCTACGACATTCCGCAGCAAAACGGAACGTATGGGATACCGATCTTGGGTGCAAAGACGTCGCGCCCCTGGGGTGCCCCTGTGCCGCCGAACCGGTCGCCCGGTGCCGGTACTGTTCGGCGAATGAGCTCGCTTAATCTCGACGACTTCACCGATCTGATCGAGCGCCCCGACGGCGGCGTGCGCCGCGACGCGGAGGCCCGCCGGGAACGCCAGATCGTGCCGCCCGGATCGCTGGGGCGCCTGGACGACCTCGGTGAGTGGCTGGCGGCGGCGCAGGGTTCGGTGCCCGTGCGGCCGGTCGTACGGCCGCGGGTGGTGCTGTTCGCCGGCGACCACGGCGTCGCCGAGCTCGAGGTCTCGACCCGGCCGGCCGGCACCGCCGCGGAGCTGGTGCGGGAGATCCTGGAGGGCGGCCGCCCGGTCTCGGTGCTCGCCCGGCGCCTCGACGTGCCCGTGCGGGTCGTGGACATGGCGCTGGACTGCGAGCCGGACGCGTTCCCGGAGGACGTCGTGCGGCACCGGGTGCGGCGCGGCAGCGGCCGGATCGACATCGAGGACGCCCTGACGGTCGAGGAGGCCGAGGCGGCCTTCCGGGCCGGTGTGGCGGTCGCGGACGAGGAGGCCGACTCCGGTACGGACCTGGTCGTCCTCGGCGATGTGAGCGTGGGCGGGACCACGGCGGCCGGGGTGCTGGTCGCCGCGCTGTGCGGGACCGACGCCTCCGTGGTGACCGGACGGGGCGGCGAGGGCATCGACGACCTGGCGTGGATGCGCAAGTGCGCGGCCATCCGGGACGCGCTGCGGCGGGCGCGGCCGGTGCTCGGGGAGCAGTTGCAGCTGCTGGCGACGGTGGGCGGGGCCGACCTCGCCGCGATGACGGGCTTTCTGCTCCAGTGCGCCGTGCGGAAGTTGCCGGTCGTGCTGGACGGGGTCGTGGCGGCCGCGTGCGCGCTCGTGGGGCAGCGGATCGCGTTCCGGGCGCCGGACTGGTGGCTGGCGGCGAACAAGAGCGGTGAGCCGGGGCAGGCGAAGGCGCTGGACCGGATGGCGCTGGAGCCGCTGCTCGACCAGGGCGTGAAGGTCGGGGAGGGCGCGGGGGCGCTGCTGGCGCTGCCGCTGGTGCAGGCGGCCGCCGTGCTGGCGGCGGAGCTGCCCGAGAAGCCCGCATCCTCCGAGGAGGGCCAGGACAAGGAGAAAGAAGAGGACTGAAAGGGACAGGCGGCAACAAAAGAGCGGTTTCCCGGAAGTGCACCCATATGATCACCGCTCATGGGAAACGCCCGGGTCGCCGCCGTCTTCGCCGTCTGGTATCTGCGTGCCGTCGCCTTCGTCAACTTCCTCAGCGCGGTGTGGGTTTCCCTGGGGCAGGACGTACGGCGGCACAACCAGGAGGACCTGTTCACGCCGTATCTGCTGACCGCCGGCTTCGCCTCCGGTGTGTTCACGGCGTTCCTGGCGATCACCATGCGGCGCCGCAAGCGCGCCGCGTGGATCCTCAACCTCGGGCTCGGCGGGGCGTTCCTCGCGCTGCTCGCCTTCGCCATGGTGTTCCCGGAGATCCGGCGCCACCCGCAGAACTGGGTGTCGCTGACCCTGACCGCCGCCTTCGTGGGCACGCTGGTGCTCGGGCGGCGGGAGTTCTACGCCAAGGGTGACCGGGCCAACCCCAAGCTCGCCGCGACCGTCGGCGCCGGCGGGCTGCTCGTGTCGTCGCTGCTCGCGGCCCTGCTGGTGACGGCGACCAACCAGGCCCACGGGCACTCCACGTTCGCCGAGCGCTGGCGGTACGGGGCGCTCCGGCTGGTCTCGATCACCGACTTCCGCTCCCCCGGCATCGCCCCGCCGAACTGGGTCGACGTCACCGTCAACATGCTGAGCACGGCCCTCGTCCTCGCGGTCCTGTACGCGGCCTTCCGCTCCCGGCGGGCCGTGGACCCGCTCACCGAGGACGACGAGAAGCGGCTGCGGGAGCTGCTCGACCGGCACGGCGAGCGGGACTCGCTCGGGTACTTCGCGCTGCGCCGGGAGAAGAGCGTGCGCTGGTCGCCGACCGGGAAGGCGGCCGTCGCCTACCGGGTGGTCGGCGGGGTGTCCCTGGCCTCGGGGGATCCGCTCGGGGACCCGGAGGCCTGGCCGGGGGCGATCGAGCCGTGGCTCGCCGAGGCGCGGGCGCACGGGTGGATCCCGGCGGTGATGGGGGCGGGCGAGGAGGCCGGGACGGTGTACGCCCGGCACGGGCTGGACGCCCTCGAACTCGGCGACGAGGCGATCGTCGAGGTCGCCGACTTCACGCTGGAGGGCCGGGCCATGCGGACGGTCCGGCAGGCGTACAACCGGGTCCACCGGGCCGGGTACACGGTGCGGGTACGGCGCCACGAGGACATCCCGGCCGACGAGCTGGCGTACCTCCTGCGCCGCGCCGACGACTGGCGGGACGGGGCCACCGAGCGCGGGTTCAGCATGGCGCTCGGGCGGCTCGGGGACCCGGAGGACGGCCGCTGCGTGATGCTGGAGTGCAGGGACGCGCACGGCGACCTCCGCGCCCTGCTCTCCTTCGTGCCCTGGGGCCCGCAGGGGCTCTCCCTCGACCTGATGCGGCGCGACCGGGACTCCGACAACGGCCTCATGGAGTTCATGGTGATCGAACTCCTCCGGCGCGCCCGGGAGATCCGGGTCACCCAGGTCTCGCTCAACTTCGCCATGTTCCGCTCGGTCTTCGCCCGGGGCGCGCGTCTTGGCGCCGGGCCGGTGCTGAGGCTGTGGCGCTCCCTGCTGAGCTTCTTCTCCCGCTGGTGGCAGATCGAGTCCCTGTACCGCGCCAACGCCAAGTACCGGCCCATCTGGGAGCCCAGGTTCCTCCTCTTCGAGAAGAGCGCGGACCTGCCCCGCATCGCCCTGGCGTCGGCGCGGGCCGAGGGATTCCTGGAAGCTCCGGGGCTGCCGAAGTGGCTGCATCGCAGGCATCTGGAGACGCATCGATGAAGGGGACCCGTCGGTGAGGCTTCGGGTCGCCCGGTGGGCCCGCGCCGAGTGGGGACCGTTGTCCGCGGCCGTGCGCGGGCCCCTGGTGCGGCGGCGGTGGCGGGCGGTGGCGATGACGCTCGCGGCGGTGTGTCTGACGTCGGTCCTCCAACTCGTGCAGAACCGGTCCTGGGGCTACCGGCCGGTGCAGGACCTGGGCGCGGTCCGGGCCGCGGACCCCCTGTGGCTCGCCCTCCTGCGCACCCCGCTCTCCCTCTTCGTCCCCGCCCTCGACCTGCCGGTCTGGGGTGCGCTCGCCCAGCTCCTGCTGGTCTTCGGCCTCGCGGAGATCTGCCTGGGCCGCCGCCGCACCCTGGCCGTGGCCTACACCGCCACCCTCGCCGGCACGCTGTACGCCCGCGCCGGCATCGCCCTCGGCTGGCTTCCCGCCTCCGACGCCGTGGTGGTCGACACCGGCCCGTCGGCGGCGGTGGTGGGCCTGGCGGTGTACCTGGGCTGGCGCTGTCGGGCGTACGTCACGGCGGGTGCGGTGGTTCTGGCGATGGTCGTGGAGGTCCTTGTGAAGAACAACCTGGCCGGCAAAGAGCACTTGGCGGCGATAGCGGCGGTCGCCCTCCTGCGCGCGGCAAGGCGTCCGGCCTCGGGGACGCGGGGAACCGCGCGACCGGCCACAACACACCCGCAGCCGCCGGACTGCAGGCACACCCACCCCCGTTAGGCGCCCTTGCGCGACAGCTCCGCATCCGTCTTCCCGCCGAGCCAGTCCCCCAGTACCCGCCCCGGCCCCACCCACCGCCGGTCATGCCGGTACGCCCGCAGCAGCGCCCGCGCCCGGGCCCGCGGCCGTCGCCGGTAGAACCGCCGCGCCCAGGGCGAACCGGGCCGGGCCAGCCGCACCAGGCCGACCAGCCCGACGAACGGGATGAACACGCTGAACACGGCCATCTTGATCTTGCCCTTGAACAGCACGGTCAGCGACAGCAGGACGTTCACGGCGACGGTCACCAGCACGGTCCCCCGGTCCTGAAGCTCGTCATCGCTCATGTCGTTGACCCCGAACGGCGCCGACCCCACCAGCAGCAGCCCCCCGAGCGCGGCCGTCAGCACCACCGCCTCCACGCTCTTGCGTCCCGCCTCCGTCCAGTACACGTCGTCGAGGTGCAGGATCAGCGCGAACTCGTCGAGGACGAGCCCCGCCCCGATGCCGAAGACCACCGCGAAGACCCCGGAGCCGAAGCCGCGCACCCCGCTCGCCACCGCGCCGAAGCCGCCCGCGACGATCAGGACGACCCCGGGGACGACATGGTGGATGTGCACCCCGCCGGAGCTGACGTTGCCGAAGGGGCCTTTGCCCGCCCGGATCAGGCGGGTGATCATCCGGGTGATCAGGAAGGTCAGGACGAAGGCGGTCAGGGCGAGGAGCAGGGGGAGTTTCCCCGGCTCGACGATGTTGCGTTGCAGCCATTCGCCCATGTCCCCAGTGTCGCGGGCGGCGGGGTGGGCTGCCTCGTGGGAACGGCGTCCGGGCTAGTCTGCCGCCGTGTCCATGACCCCGCCACCGCTGCACGGCCTCCGCTTCGCCTTCGGCACCCTCAGCGTGCTCCCGGTTCGGGTGAGCCGCTGGGACCGGGAGGCGGCGCGCGGCGGCATGCTGTGCGCGCCCGTGGTCGGGCTGGTCGTCGGGGTCGGCGCGGCGGGCCTCGGTCTGCTGCTGCTCCTCCTCGGCGCGGGCCCGCTGCTCGCCGCCGTCGGCTCCGCCGCCGTACCCGCCGTGCTCACGCGCGGTCTGCATCTCGACGGGCTCGCCGACACGGCGGACGGTCTGGGCAGCGGCAAGCCCGCCGAGGACGCGCTGCGGATCATGAAGCAGTCGGACATCGGGCCGTTCGGGGTGCTCACGCTGGTGTTCGTGCTGCTGGCGCAGGTGGCGGCGCTGGCGCGGCTGTACGACGACTCGTGGGCGCGGGGTGCGGTCGCGGCCGTCGTCTCGGCGGTGGCGGCCCGCCTCGCCCTCACCCTGGCGGCCCGGGCAGGTGTCCCACCGGCCCGGCCGGAGGGCCTCGGTGCGGCGGTGGCGGGCGTGGTCCCGGTAGCGGCCGCCCTCGCGCTGACAGCCGCCCTCACGGCCGCCGCGGCAGCCTGCGGCGCCCTGGCGAGCCCCGACGACGCCGCCCGCACCCCGCTCGCCCTGCTGGCCGCACTGGCCACCGCCGAACTCCTCCTGCGCCACTGCACCCGCCGCTTCGGCGGAGTGACGGGAGACGTGTTCGGCGGCGTGGCGGAAACAGCGGCGACGACGGCCCTGGTGGCCCTGACCCTGGGCGGCTAGTGCCGCGGCAGGCAATGTTTGCGCGACGGGGCGAACGTTGCCTGCCGCGGCACTAGCAGGCCTCGCGCCACACCCCCAGCTCGTACTTCTTCAGCAGCGAACTCAGTTCCAGTCGCCGGGACTCGGCGCAGAAGTCGCTGGTCGGGAGTTCGTACTCGACGTGGAAGACCGCCTTGTCCGCCTCGATGAACGGTGTCAGGTCCGCGCACTCGTCGTACTGCGCGCACTGCTCGTTGACCGCGAAGTCGAAGTCGTCGACGAGTGCGGGGATCTGGTCGAGGTCGTTCTTCAGGCCGACGGACATGCCCCGTTCGTGGGCGAGGCGGGCGAGCAGCCGGTTGTAGCGGAGCTGGTCGGCCGGCTTCAGCGGGAAGCCGGTGGTGTTCTTGTAGCCGTCCATGTTGTCCGGCTCGACCGCGTCGAAGCCCTTGTCCCGGCACATGTCGAGGCGCGCCGCCATCAGGGGTTCGAGGACGTCGACGGCGCGGATGTCGAGCCAGCGCTCGCCCTTCCAGCCGTTGCCCTTGCCGATCACCGACCTCGGGAAGTCGTCGGCGTCCGGGCGCCAGTCCTCCCAGGCGCCGGTGGACAGGTAGCAGATGACCTTGCGGCCGTCCCGGTGCAGTGCGGCGACGGTCTCCTCGGAGTGGTCGAAGCCGTCGATGTCGTACACCGGGACGTCCACGGAGGTGTCCAGTGTGCCGCTGAGCTGCCACTGCCAGTCGGTGCCGGGCCGGGGCTGCCAGCGCTTCCCCGCGGCCGTCCCGCCGGCCGCCGTCCTGTCGCCCGTGTCGCCCTTGCCGTCGTTGCCGTCGTTGCCGTCGGAGCCCGTCGTGCAGCCGGTGAGCAGCAGGAGCAGGGACGCGGTCGCGAGGAGGGATCGCGTGTTCATCGGTGGGCCGTCGCTCTTCCCAGGAGTGTGCGGACCAGCAGCGCCTGGACGGCGGCCGCCGTTGCGTACACCGTAAGGGCCACCCCGTGCGGGTCGGCGAGGTGGGTGAGCAGAGCGAGGGTCTGGGCGAGGGCGGCGGCGCAGCAGACGGCGGCCGTGCCGCGGACCGCGCCGAAGGACTGGAGCAGCAGCCCGGTCCACAGCACCACGCCCAGCAGGAGCAGGTCCGCGAGGCGTACGGCGGTCAGGCCGGGGGTGTCCGGCCACAGGGCGGTGGCGCTCAGCCCGAGGGCCAGGAGGACCAGCAGGTAGGCGGCGAGGCACTCGACGCCGGTGCGCAGGGTCGCCCGCCGGAAGGCGTGCGGGGTGCCCGTGGTGCGCAGTCCGGCCAGACTGCCGCTGCGGAAGCGGTACAGCAGCCATTCGGCGGGGCCCATGCTGAGGGTGAGCGCCACGGCGGAGGGGGCGGCGAGCGCGCTGTGCTCCTGCCCCGCCAGGACGTCGCCGAGGGCCGCGTACAGGACGAGGGCGCCGCTGCCGAGGCCGAACAGGGCGTACGGCAGGGAGGCTGCCGCTGCGGGGGCGTCGGACGCGGGGGCCGGCTTGCGCAGGGAGGGCGCGACCGAGAGCAGTCCGAGCAGCATCACCGCGGCCAGTGAGCCCACCAGGACGGTCAGGCCGAGTGGGTCCGGGACGGGGCGGGCCAGGGCCAGGAGGGCGCCCGCCGTGAGCGGGGCCAGGGCGGCCAGCAGGGCCCGTTCGCGGCCGAGGACGAGCAGGGTGGTGGAGGCGCCGAGGTAGCAGGACTGGCCGGCGGCGAAGGCCACGGCCGCCCCGTCGGCGGGCCCGGCGAACGCCAGCGCGGTCAGCGCGCCGAGCAGGGCGCCCAGCGGGGCCCCGACGAGGAGGCAGCGCCGGGCGGCCGGGCGGTCGCCCAGCCCCAGCCAGGCGTACGCCCGGTGGGACAGGCCCTGGTTCCAGGTCCAGCCGAACAGCGCGCCGGCCAGCAGCGGGACCGTCCCCGGCGGCAGGCCGAGGGCGCCGGGCGGGCCGGTGAGCAGCGGGGCGCCGAGGACGTACGCGAGGCCGGGCAGGGCGAAGGCGAGCCCGCGCAGGAGGCAGGCGCGCAGGTCGGCCCGCCAGGGGTCGTGCGGCGGTGCGTCGGGTTCCGGGTGGCGGCGCGGGACGCGGGCGTAGAGCTCCTCGGCGAGTGCGAAGGAGTTGCGCACACCGTAGCGTTCGCGGATCTGGTCGTCGGAGAGGCCGTCGGACTCCAGCACAGCGGCTATCTCGTCCGGGTGGACGGCGGCGGCCGCGAAGTCGCCGAGCTGTGCCGCGAGTCGGTCGAGGGGGTCGGGGGCGGCCCAGGAGGGGGTCCGCGCGGTGCGCTGCTGAGGGACGAGAGGCCGTGCGGCCGTCTCCCGGCCGGTGGTCCCGCGGTTCACCAGCCCGTCCCGTCCGTCGCCACGGCCCGGTACCACGGGTCGCGCAGTTCCTCGGTCCAGTCGGTGACCGTCTCGACCGTGGGCTCGTAGACGTCCAGGCCCGCGAGTTCCTGGTAGATCGTGCGGAAGTTGTCGACCGAACGCCGGAGCGTGAACCGGTCGATGACCCGTTGTCGGGACAACTCGCCTAGTCTCAGGCGCCGTTCGTCGTCCTTGAGGAGGGTCAGGGCGGCGGCGGCCAGCTTCTCCGGCTCGCGCGGCGGGACGACCAGACCGGTGTCGCCGACGGCCTCGCGCACTCCGCCGACGTCCGTCGACACCGTCGTACGGCCGCAGGACATGGCCTCGATGAGGGAGAACGGGAAGCCCTCGGAGATCGAGGACAGCATCACGACATGGCCGGCGGCGTAGGCGCGCGAGACGTCGGTGACGCGGCCCTCGAAGGTGAGGCCGTCGGTGACGCCGAGTTCGGCGGCGAGCTTCTCCAGCCGGGTCGCGTACTCCGCGCAGCCGGGGGCCACCGGGCCGAACAACCTCAGGCGGGTGTCGGGGAGTTCGGCGCGGACGACGGCGTAGGCGCGCAGCAGGGTCTCCAGGTCCTTGATGGGGTCGATGCGGCCGCACCAGGCCAGGGTGGGCGTGTCGGGCTCGGGTCCGGCGTGCGGGAAGGCGTGCGGGTCGACGCCGTTGTAGACCGTGCGGATCTTCCGGGGATCGGCGCCGCCGCGCTCCTCCCAGCGGCGGTTGTACTGGTTGCAGGGCGTGATGAGGTCCGCCGCGCGGTAGCCGAGGGAGTTCAGGGCGCGGTGGAAGCCGAGCATGAAGGCCTTCACCGGCCAGCGCCGTGCCTCGCGGCGGCTGCCGAGGTAGCGCTCGCGCAGATAGATGCCGTGCTCGGTGAGGAGGAACGGGACGCCGTCGAAGTGGCGGGCGGCGAGGGCGGGCAGGGTGGCGAGGCCGCTGCTGACGGCGTGCGCGACCGAGTCGCCGGGGACCCGGAAGCCCAGCGGGCGCAGGGCGTGTTCCAGCAGGTCGATGGCGGTGAGCGCGTCGTGCACGGTGGGGGCGGCGGCCGCGGTGGGCAGATGCGGCATCGTCCATGTCGCCAGCAGGGAGCGCAGCGCGGTCTCGGTGCGCAGGGCCGCCGACAGCCGGCCCTCGCGGGCGAGTGCGGCCAGTTCGTAGAGGCTCTCGCCGAAGTCGCAGGGTGACTCGGGGTCGAGGATCGACAGCAGCAGACGTTCGTGGGCGTCGCCGAAGCGGCGCAGGTCCCTGCCGTACGGCGGCCGGTCGCGGCCGGGGCGCGGGCCCCAGGTCGGCACGGAGCTGTGGCGGCGGACGTTGGGCGGCAGCTCCCAGGTCACGGGTTCGCGGCCGCTGCCGGAGAGCGAGACGACGTGGAAGTCCACCTCCGGCATGCCCTTGACCAGTTGGTCGCACCAGGTGCTGACCCCGCCGTGGACGAGCGGGTAGGTGCCTTCGGTGAGCATGGTGACGCTTCGGCCTGTGCGCATGGCTGCGCCGCTTCCCCCCTGTTTTTCGCGGATGTGGAGAGGGGAACTGCGGACCGGATGCCGGGTGCTGGTCTGCTGTGGCTGGTCGCGCAGTTCCCCGCGCCCCCTTGGGGGCGTTGGTGGTTACGGCAGCTTCAGCGTGACCGCGCTCTGGAGGCCGCTCACGACCGTCCAGTCCGAGCGGCGGCCGGCGTACGGGGTGCCGAACGCGGTGGTGACGAGGAGCTGCTGCTTCTTCGTGCCCTCGGGCACCGTGACCGGGATCTGGGTGCCGTTCGGCGCGGTGATCGTCACCGTGTTGCCGATGCGGTACGCGGTCACCTTGTTGGCGGCGACGGCGGCCTGCCAGGCGGCGCGGCGCTGGAGTTCGGTGCCGATGGCGCTCTGGCGGAGGTTCTCCAGGGGGGTGTTGTCGGCGAACAGGGCCTTGTAGTCGGCGAGGACCTTGTCCATGACCGGGTAGAGGAGACGGTCCTCGGCCAGGTTGGACTGGTGGGCGTAGTGCGGCCGGGGGTCGTTGCTGATGGCGTGGCCCAGGTCGGTGCGGGCCTCCTGCGGGACGATGTAGTCGTCGTAGCCGGTGGCCGTGTCCAGGGGCTGGGAGAGGCAGGTGGAGGAGGCGTTGCCCTCGCAGACACCGCTGCCGCCGTTCGCCTTCGCGGTGTAGATCCAGTTGTACTCGTCGGCCATCTCGGCCTTGGTGCCCGTGTTGTAGTACACGTTCATCGGGTACCGCGGCACGGTCAGCGCGTTGCCCACCGCGCGCTGCGCGGGCTCGCGCGAGTTGTCCGAGGCGATCCACTTGACGCCGTTGTCGGAGAGGGCGCGGGCCAGGTTCGGGTTGTCGTCCGGCTGCTGCGGCAGCGTCCTGAGGCCCGAGTGCTCGCCGGTGACCAGCTCGGTGCGGTCGATCGGCAGGCCCTTGGCCGCCGCCCAGTCGTTGTTGTCGCGGATCTGCGCGGAGATGTCGGCGCGGCTCATGTACTGCGTCGAGCCGTCGGCGTTCTTCGCGCAGCTCCACGGCACGGTGGAGGTGTCCTGGACACAGCCGAGGAACGGGTGGGTGTAGGTGTGGTTGATCCAGCGGTACTTGGCCTTGTCGGCGAGGAGCCGGTCGGCCATGGCGTCGGTGCCGCCGTTCTCGGTCTTCCACTCCTCCCCGGCGCCGGCGTTGTACACCATGTCCATGGTGAAGCCGTGTTCCTGCTGCCACTGGGCGGCGTAGGCCGCGTCGGCGGCCGTCATCCGGATCGGGGTGCCGTCGTCGTCCCCGCCGCCGACGCAGTCGATGTCGCCGGGCGTGCAGTTGCGCGCGGCGTCCCAGCGGGCGTCGGGCGCGAACACGTCGTCGACGTGGACGGCGAAGTAGTTGCGGGCCTGGCCCAGGTGGACACCCTGGGTGAGCCACTCGACGATGCCGCGGGCGAGCAGCCGGAACTGCTGCTGGTACTCGTTGTAGGCGAACGTCACGACCAGCTCGCGGCGTCCGTCGTGGGCGTACTCGCCGACCAGGCTGCCGGTCCCGCCGCCCCCCGGCAGCGGTGCGTCGACATAGCTGGTGTAGCCGGCCCTGGGCGCCGCCAGGTAGCCGTAACTCTCGCCGATCGTGGGCGAGTTGTCCTCGAAGGTGAAGCCGCCGTCGAGGTAGCCGAACCAGCCGGACCTGCCGGCCGTGGTCACGGACGCCTGCTGCCCGTCGAGGGAGCCGGAGTAGTTCGCGTACTCCAGGCCGACCTCGGGGTGCGCCCAGGTGTAGGCGTCGACCTGCGGGATGCCGTACGTCTTCTCGTACGTCTCCAGCGCGGTCTGCTCGGCCGAACCGGCGCCGAACGGTGCCTCGTTGGGCAGTACGACGCCCTGGAACCTCGCCCTCGGGGTCCCGTTCACGGTGTCGGCCAGGAAGGCCGCGGTGATCGTCGGCCGGCTCGCGGAGTTCAGGTCGACGACGGTGTACGGGATGCCGGTGCTCTTCAGCTGGGCGGTGATGGCCTGCACGGGGGTGTCCCCGTTGTCCACGACCAGGACCCTCAGGTCGATCCGCGGCTCCCCTGCCGCGGCGGCGCCGGGTGCCGCCCCCAGACTCAGCGCCGTCAGCCCCGCGGCCGCCATGAAGGCGGCGGCGTTCTTGGCGTTTCTCCACATGCGCGCACGCTGCGCCATGGTGTGTCCTCCCCCAGAGATGGATCTCCTCGCGCGGGCAGCAGGCATGGCTGTGCCGATACGGCGAAGGATCCGTGGAAATCGTGTGAAACAGCGAAGTGATCTCTCGCTGGACCCGACGAGTGTGACCCACCTCATGGAGTGCGAGGATCCAGAAATGGCTACGACGCCACAGACAGGTGAACGCTCGCGTGCATGAGCGAATGCGCAGGCACGCGTAGGCTCGTTGCGGGGTTCGTCACGCCGGTTCGCCGCGCCGATGCGACGCACCCCGGATGCGACCGCTCCTCCGGCCGAGATCAGACACCGTCTAGGGTCTGCTGCCGGGCCCGGTCGACCCACCCGTTCCGGCCACAGCAACTCCACATCGGAAGCGAGATTTCACCACCGTGACTGCTCTCACTCTCAGCACCGCCGCGGCGCCCGGCCTTCGGGCCGACGCGATCGTGATCGGTGTCGCCAAGGGCGTAAAGGGCCCGATCGTTGCCCCGGGCTCCGAGCCCGTCGACCAGGCCTACGACGGCCGCCTCGCGGGCGTGCTGGAAACCCTCGGTGCCACCGGCGCCGAGGGCGAGGTCACGAAGCTGCCCGCCCCGGCCGGCTTCAAGGCTCCGCTCGTGCTCGCGGTGGGGCTGGGCGCGGAGCCCGAGAAGGACGCCTCCTACGACGCCGAGGCGCTGCGCAGGGCGGCCGGCGTGGCCGCCCGCGCCCTCACCGGCTCCAAGAAGGCCGCCTTCGCCCTGCCCCTGACGGACGCCGGCGACGTCGGCGCGGTCGCCGAGGGCGTGGTGCTGGGCGCCTACTCCTTCGACGCCTACAAGCAGAACGGCGCCGACGCCAGGGCGAAGAACGCCAAGGCGCCGCTCGCCGAGGCCGCCCTGCTCGGCGGGAAGCCGCGCGACGCCGCCCACAAGGCCGCGCTCGCCCGTGCCACCGCCGTCGGCGAGGAGCTCAACCGGGCCCGCGACCTCATCAACATGCCGCCGAACGACCTCGACCCCGAGGCGTTCGCCACCCTGGCGCAGACCGCGGCCAAGGAGCACGGCATCAAGGTCCAGGTGCTCGACGAGAAGGCCCTCGCCAAGGGCGGCTACGGCGGCATCCTGGGCGTCGGCGGCGGCTCCGCCGCGGCCCCGCGCCTGGTCAAGCTGTCGTACACCTCCTCGAAGGCGGACAAGCACCTCGCCTTCGTCGGCAAGGGCATCACCTACGACTCGGGCGGCATCTCGCTGAAGCCGGCCGGTCACAACGAGACGATGAAGTGCGACATGAGCGGTGCGGCGGCGGTCTTCGCCGCCGTGGTCGCCGCCGCACGGCTCGGCCTCGAGGTCAACGTCACCGGCTGGCTGGCGCTGGCCGAGAACATGCCGTCCGGCACCGCCACCCGCCCGGGTGACGTGCTGCGCATGTTCAGCGGCAAGACCGTGGAGGTGCTGAACACCGACGCGGAGGGCCGGCTGGTCCTCGCGGACGCGCTGTGGGCGGCGTCCCAGGAGAAGCCGGACGCGATCGTCGACGTGGCGACGCTGACCGGCGCGATGATGCTGGCGCTGGGCAGCCGGACGTTCGGCGTGATGGCCAACGACGACGCGTTCCGCACGACGGTGTACGAGGCCGCCGAGGAGGTCGGCGAGCCGGCCTGGCCGATGCCGCTGCCGGAGCACCTGCGCAAGGGCATGGACTCCGCCACCGCCGACATCGCGAACATGGGTGAGCGGATGGGCGGCGGGCTGGTCGCCGGGCTGTTCCTGCGGGAGTTCGTGGGCGAGGGGATCACCTGGGCGCACCTGGACATCGCCGGGCCCGCGTTCAACGAGGGCGGGCCCTTCGGGTACACGCCGAAGGGTGGTACCGGGACCGCGGTGCGGACGCTGGTGCGGCTCGCGGAGCTGACCGCCGCGGGTGAGCTGGGCTGACGCCCGCCTGACAACTCGGGTCATACCGTCGCATGGCGGCTACAGGGGCGTGGGGGCCGGTCGCGCGGTTCCCCGCGCCCCTTCGGGGCGCTCATCTGAACGTGGGACGTCTCACACCCCGGCCCCGTGTCTCACCGGCCTCCGACAAGTGCGAGGATGGGGCTCGGCAGGACAGGGCCCCCACCACAGGGCCGGAGAAAGAGCGGCCGGACACCAGCCGCCGGCGGTCAGCGACGACCGGCGCACGGCGCACATGCATGGAGGACGTGACGTGGCGAACGACGCCAGCACCGTTTTCGACCTAGTGATCCTCGGCGGTGGTAGTGGCGGTTACGCCGCGGCCCTGCGCGGGGCGCAGCTGGGCCTGGACGTCGCCCTGATCGAGAAGGACAAGGTCGGCGGCACCTGCCTGCACCGGGGTTGCATCCCCACCAAGGCCCTGCTGCACGCGGGCGAGGTCGCCGACCAGGCTCGCGAGAGCGCGCAGTTCGGCGTCAAGGCCACCTTCGAGGGCATCGACGTCGCCGGGGTCCACAAGTACAAGGACGGCGTGATCTCCGGCCTGTACAAGGGCCTCCAGGGTCTCATCGCCTCCCGGAAGGTGACGTACATCGAGGGTGAGGGCCGTCTGTCCTCCCCGACCTCCGTCGACGTGAACGGGCAGCGCGTCCAGGGCCGTCACATCCTGCTGGCGACCGGCTCCGTGCCGAAGTCGCTGCCGGGCCTGGAGATCGACGGCAACCGGATCATCTCCTCCGACCACGCTCTCGTCCTGGACCGCGTGCCGAAGTCCGCGATCATCCTGGGCGGCGGTGTCATCGGCGTCGAGTTCGCCTCGGCGTGGAAGTCCTTCGGCGCGGACGTCACCGTCATCGAGGGTCTCAAGCACCTCGTCCCGGTCGAGGACGAGAACAGCTCCAAGCTTCTTGAGCGCGCGTTCCGCAAGCGCGGCATCAAGTTCAACCTGGGCACCTTCTTCTCGAAGGCCGAGTACACCGCCGACGGCGTCAAGGTCACCCTGGCCGACGGCAAGGAGTTCGAGGCCGAGATCCTGCTGGTCGCGGTCGGCCGCGGCCCGGTCTCCGCCGGTCTCGGCTACGAGGAGCAGGGCGTCGCGATGGACCGCGGCTATGTCCTGGCCGACGAATACATGCGGACGAACATCCCCACCATCTCCGCCGTCGGCGACCTGGTCCCGACCCTCCAGCTCGCGCACGTCGGTTTCGCCGAGGGCATCCTGGTGGCGGAGCGCCTGGCCGGTCTGAAGACCGTCCCGATCGACTACGACGGTGTCCCGCGGGTGACGTACTGCCACCCGGAGGTCGCCTCCGTGGGCATCACCGAGGCCAAGGCCAAGGAGCTCTACGGCGCGGACAAGGTCGTCGCCATCAAGTTCCCGCTCGGCGGCAACGGCAAGAGCCGGATCCTCAACACCACGGGCGAGATCAAGCTCGTCCAGGTGAAGGACGGCGCCGTGGTCGGCGTCCACATGGTCGGCGACCGTATGGGTGAGCAGGTCGGCGAGGCCCAGCTGATCTACAACTGGGAAGCGCTGCCCTCCGAGGTCGCCCAGCTCATCCACGCCCACCCGACGCAGAACGAGGCGCTCGGCGAGGCCCACATGGCCCTGGCCGGCAAGCCGCTGCACGCGCACGACTGACCCCTCGGTCGACGAAGCGACGACACAGACTTCCGCAACTCGTAAGGAGCAACCGAAACCATGGCGGTTTCCGTAACCCTTCCGGCGCTCGGTGAGAGCGTCACCGAGGGCACCGTCACCCGCTGGCTGAAGGCCGAGGGTGAGCGCGTAGAGGCCGACGAGCCGCTGCTCGAGGTCTCCACCGACAAGGTCGACACCGAGATCCCCGCGCCCGCCGCGGGCATCCTGGCGTCCATCAAGGTCGCCGAGGACGAGACCGTCGAGGTGGGCGCCGAGCTGGCGATCATCGACGACGGCACCGGCGCCCCGGCCGCCGCCCCGGCACCGGCCGCCGAGCCCGCCGCGGCTCCGGCCCCGGCCCCGGCCCCCGTGGCCGAGGCCCCGGCCGCCCCGGCCCCCGCCCCCGCCGCCGAGGCCCCCGCCCCCGCTGCGGCCGGTGGCGCGTCCGGCACGGACGTGGTCCTGCCCGCGCTCGGTGAGTCCGTCACCGAGGGCACCGTCACCCGCTGGCTGAAGGAGGTCGGCGAAGAGGTCGCGGAGGACGAGCCCCTGCTCGAGGTCTCCACGGACAAGGTCGACACCGAGATCCCGGCGCCGGTCGCCGGCGTCCTGCTGGAGATCGTCGTCGGTGAGGACGAGACCGCCGAGGTCGGCGCCAAGCTCGCCGTCATCGGCGCCCCGGGCGCGGCTCCGGCCCCGGCCGCCCCGGCCCCGGCGCCCGCCGCCGCTGCCCCGGCCGCTCCCGCCGCCCCGGCTCCGGCCCCGGCTGCTCCGGCCGCCCCGGCCGCCGCCGCCCCGGCTCCGGTCCAGCCCGCGGCTCCGGCCCCCGCGCCGGTCGCCCCGGCCCCGGTCGCCCCGGCGCCCGTGGCTCCCGCGCCCGCCGCCGCCCAGCCCACCGACGAGGGTGCGTACGTCACCCCGCTGGTGCGCAAGCTCGCCGCCGAGAACGGCGTCGACCTGGGCTCCGTCAAGGGCACCGGGGTCGGCGGTCGTATCCGCAAGCAGGACGTCCTCGCCGCCGCCGAGGCCGCGAAGGCCGCCGTCGCTCCGGCTCCGGCCGCGGCTGTGACTGCCGGAGGCCCTGCCGCCGCGAAGAAGGCCCCGGCGCTGGAGGTCTCCCCCCTGCGCGGCCAGACCGTCAAGATGCCCCGCATCCGCAAGGTCATCGGCGACAACATGGTCAAGGCGCTGCACGAGCAGGCGCAGCTGTCCTCGGTCGTCGAGGTCGACGTCACCCGTCTGATGCGGCTGCGTGCCCAGGCCAAGGACTCCTTCGCCGCGCGCGAGGGCGTCAAGCTCTCCCCGATGCCGTTCTTCGTGAAGGCGGCGGCCCAGGCGCTGAAGGCCCACCCGGTCATCAACGCCAAGATCAACGAGGCCGAGGGCACGATCACCTACTTCGACTCCGAGAACGTCGGCATCGCGGTGGACTCGGAGAAGGGCCTGATGACCCCGGTCATCAAGGGCGCCGGCGACCTCAACATCGCGGGCATCGCCAAGGCCACGGCCGACCTGGCCGGCAAGGTCCGCGGCAACAAGATCACCCCGGACGAGCTGTCCGGCGCGACCTTCACCATCTCCAACACCGGTTCGCGCGGTGCGCTCTTCGACACGATCATCGTGCCGCCGGGCCAGGTCGCGATCCTCGGCATCGGTGCCACGGTGAAGCGTCCGGCCGTCATCGAGACGGCGGAGGGCACGGTCATCGGCGTCCGCGACATGACGTACCTGACCCTGTCCTACGACCACCGCCTGGTCGACGGCGCCGACGCGGCCCGTTACCTGACCGCGGTCAAGTCGATCCTGGAGGCGGGCGAGTTCGAGGTCGAGCTCGGCCTCTGATCACCGCATCAGGCAGTACGGCGCCCCGCCCGGGTTTCCTGGGCGGGGCGCCGCTTTTGCAGCACGGGCCGGCCTCATCCCGTACCGGCCCGACGGCGGACCCGATCATGTGCGCCATGTCTCACCTGCGTAAAAGCGCCCCCGCCCGCCTGACCGGCGGCGTGAACCGGCCGTATTGTCTAAACGTCAACGCCCCCGGGGCCCAAGGGCGGCCCCTGTCTAAGGAGCACTCATGACCGCGCCCGTCGTCCACTCGCTGCGCGAGCAGATCCGCGAGCACATCGTGGAGGGGATCGTCAGCGGGCGCTGGAAGCCGGGCGAGCGGATCGTGGAGCGGCGGATCGCCACCGAGCTGGAGGTCAGCCAGACCCCGGTGCGCGAGGCGCTGCGCGAGCTGGAGAGCCTGCGCCTGATCGAGTCCGCGCCGAACAAGGGCGTCCGGGTGCGCAACCTGACCGCGGCCGACCTGGAGGAGAGCTACCCGGTGCGGGCCGGTCTGGAGGCCATCGCCGCCGAGCTGGCGGCCCAGCGGCTGGCCGAGGACTGCTCGGCGCTGGAGCCGCACGTCGCCGCGCTCTACGAGGCCGACCGCAACGCCGACGGCACCGCCCAGGTCCGCCACACCGTCGGCTTCCACCGCGAGCTGGTCCGGGCCGCCGGCAACTCGGTGCTGCTGCACACCTGGGAGGGCCTCGGCATCGAGGTGTTCACCGCGCTGTCCATCCGCTGGCTGGGCACGGTGCAGCAGTCGTACGCGGAGGAGCACGAGGAGCTGGTCCAGGCGTTCCGGCGCCGGGACCCGAGGATCGCCGAGCTGGTGAAGGCGCATGTCCTCGGCTGCGCTCCCCGCGCCTAGGGCGGGTTCAGTGGAGCGTACACACGCTCATGCGTGTGCCCCCACCTGCGAAAACGCCCGATATAAGCGGCACCGGGTGCCTGTCCGAAAGACACCCCGTGCCGACTTTCTCGGAATCGAGAGGTTTTTCCCTTCAACCCTTTGATCGATCATCGATCAGGGAGTTAGAGTCGCCGACGGACTCCCACCGGAGTCCGCCAGCCCTGTCCTGCCAAAGACCTAGGGCACCCCCGAACCCTTACCGATGAGGGAACCCCCTTCGACTGAGGAAGGCGGCGACATGACCGACCCCAACGCCATCCAGCCCAGCGAGCTCGACCAGCTCCCGGACCGTGACCCGGAGGAGACCGCCGAATGGCAGGCCTCGCTGGACGCGGTCGCCAAGGCGGCCGGCCCGCACCGTGCCGCGTACCTGATGCGCCGCACGCTGGAGAGGGCGGAGGGCAACGGCATCACGCTGCCGAAGCTCCTCGAGACCGACTACGTCAACACCATCCCCACCGCCGCCGAGCCGTCCGCGCCCGGTGACGAGGAGACGGAGCGGAAGATCACCGCGTGGAACCGCTGGAACGCGGCCGCGATGGTGACGCGCGGATCGAAATACGGCGTCGGCGGCCACATCGCCACCTTCGCCTCCGCGGCCTGGCTGTACGAGACCGGCTTCAACCACTTCTTCCAGGGCAAGGAGGCGGACGGGTCCGGCGACCAGCTCTACATCCAGGGCCACGCCTCCCCCGGCATCTACGCCCGCGCCTTCCTCGACGGCCGGCTGACCGAGTCCCACCTGGACAACTTCCGCCGCGAGTCCGGCGGCAACGGCCTGCCGTCCTACCCGCACCCGCGCCGCCTGCCCTGGCTGTGGGAGTTCCCGACCGTCTCCATGGGCCTCGGCCCGCTGTCGGCGATCTACCAGGCCCGGTTCAACCGGTATCTGACCCACCGCGGCATCAAGGACGTCTCCGCGTCCCACGTCTGGGCCTTCCTCGGCGACGGCGAGATGGACGAGCCCGAGTCGACGGCGGCACTCGCACTCGCCTCCCGCGAGGGCCTGGACAACCTGACCTTCGTCATCAACTGCAACCTCCAGCGCCTCGACGGCCCGGTCCGCGCCAACTTCAAGATCGTGCAGGAGCTGGAGGCCCAGTTCCGCGGCGCCGGCTGGAACGTGATCAAGACGCTGTGGGGCAACGCCTGGGACGAGCTGTTCCGGCTCGACACCACCGGTGCGCTCGTCCGCCGGCTCCGCGAGGTGCCGGACGCCCAGGTGCAGACGTACCAGACCCGCGACGCCGCATACATCCGCCAGGACTTCTTCGGCAAGGACCCGGCGCTCGTCGAGATGGCGAAACTGCTGTCCGACGACAAGATCCTGGAGTGTTTCCACCTCTCCCGCGGTGGTCACGAGGCGCGCAAGGTCTACGCCGCCTACAAGGCCGCCGTCGAGTTCAAGGGCGCGCCGACCGTGATCCTGGCCCAGACCGTCAAGGGCCACACCCTCGGCGAGGGCTTCGCGTCGAAGAACGCCAACCACCAGATGAAGAAGCTGACGGTGGACGAGTTCAAGGCGATGCGGGATCTGCTCGAACTGCCCATCAAGGACAGCGACTTCACCGACGGCGTGGTGCCCTACGGCCACCCCGGCGCCGACTCCCCGGAGGTCCGCTACCTCCAGGAGCGCCGCGCGGCCCTCGGCGGCCCGGCCCCGGCCCGCCGGGTGCACCCGCTGGCCCCGCTGCCCGCCCCGGCGGAGAAGGCGTTCGCCTCCTTCGACAAGGGCTCCGGCTCGCAGAACGTGGCCACCACCATGGCCTTCGTCCGCCTGATCAAGGACCTGGTCCGCGACAAGGAGACGGGGAAGCGCTGGGTGCCGATCGTCCCGGACGAGGCGCGCACCTTCGGCATGGAGAGCCTGTTCCCCTCCCTGGGCATCTACTCCCCCAAGGGCCAGACGTACGAGCCGGTCGACCGCGACCAGCTGATGTACTACAAGGAGGCCAGGAACGGCCAGATCCTCAACGAGGGGATCACCGAGGCCGGTTCGATGGCCGACTTCATCGCCGCGTCCACCGCGTACTCCACGCACGGCGAAGCGATGATCCCGTTCTACATCTTCTACTCAATGTTCGGCTGGCAGCGCACCGCCGACCAGATGTGGCAGCTCGGCGACCAGCTCGGCCGCGGCTTCCTGGTCGGCGCCACGGCGGGCCGTACGACGCTGACGGGCGAGGGTCTCCAGCACGCCGACGGCCACTCCCCGGTCATCGCCGCGACCAACCCGGCCGCACTGACGTACGACCCGGCGTTCGCGTACGAGATCGCCGTGATCGTCAAGGACGGTCTGCGCCGGATGTACGGCGAGGCCGCCCCGGGTGAGGACCCGAACGTCTTCTACTACCTGACGGTCTACAACGAGCCGCTGCCGCAGCCCGCGAAGCCGACCGGACCCGGTGTCGACGAGGGTGTCGTCAAGGGCCTGTACCGCTTCAACACGGCGGAGTCGGCGGGCCTGTCCCCGGCGGCGAACGCCCCGCGCATCCAGCTGCTGGGCTCCGGTACGGCGATCCACTGGACGCTCCAGGCGCAGCGGCTGCTCGCCGAGGAGTGGGGTGTGGCCGCCGACGTGTGGTCCGCGACCTCCTGGTCCGAGCTGCGCCGGGACGCGCTGGAGGCCGACGCGGCGCTGCTGCGCGGCGAGGAGCGCATCCCGTACGTCCGGCAGGTGCTGCACGGCGCCGAGGGCCCGGTGCTCGCGGTCTCCGACTACATGCGTCAGGTCCCGGACCAGATCGCGCAGTGGGTCGAGCAGGACTGGTCCTCGCTGGGCGCGGACGGCTTCGGTCTCTCCGACACCCGTGAGGGCGCCCGCCGCCACTTCGGTGTGGACGCCCAGTCGGTGGTCGTCGCGGCCCTGGCCCAGCTGGCCCGGCGCGGCGAGGTCAAGGCCACCGCGGTGAAGGAGGCGCGCGAGCGCTACGGCCTGTAGTAGGTCACGGTTTAGGGAAGGGGTGTGCGGCGACTGCCGTACGCCCCTTTCCGGTGGGCGGGCACCGGCATCATGACCGTATGCGCGCTGCCCGCCTCATCAAGATGGTGCTGCTCCTCCAGTCCCGCCCCGCCATGACCGGCGCCGAGCTGGCGCGGGAGCTGGAGGTGTCCGAGCGGACCGTCACCCGGGACGCGCAGGCGCTGTCGGAGGCCGGCGTTCCGGTGTACGCGGAACGGGGCCGGGCCGGGGGCTACCGGCTGGTCGGCGGGTACCGCACCGGCCTGACCGGGCTGGCCCGCAGTGAGGCGGAGGCGCTGTTCCTGAGCGGGGTGCCGGGGGCGCTGCGGGAGATGGGGCTGGAGGACGCCGCCTCGGCGGCCCGGCTGAAGGTGTCCGCCGCGCTGCTGCCCTCGCTGCGGGACGCCCCGAAGGCGGCGGCGCAGCGGTTCCATCTGGACGCGCCCGCGTGGTTCCGGGAGCCGGAGACCCCGGGGGCGCTGGCGGTGCTCGCGGAGGCGGTGTGGGACGACCGGTGTGTGCGGGCGCGCTACCGGCGCGGGGAGGGCGAGGTCGAGCGGGAGCTGGAGCCGTACGGGCTCGTGCTGAAGGCGGGGGTCTGGTACCTGTGCGCGCGGGTGGGCGGGGCCGGGGCCTTCCGGACGTACCGTATCGACCGGTTTGTCGGGATCGAGGATCTGAAGGATCGTTTCAGCCGGGACGAGGACTTCGATCTGCCGGCGTTCTGGGGCGAGCAGGCGGAACGGTTCGCGCGCTCGATCCTGCGCGCGGAGGTCGTCGTACGGCTGTCGGAGGCCGGGCTGCGCGCGCTGCCGCACACCGTGGATCCGGTGGCCGCCCGGGACGCGCTGGCGACGGCCGGGGAGCCCGATGCGCGGGGCCGGGTGACGCTGACCCTGCGGGTGGAGTCGGAGAACGTGGCGCACAGCCAGCTCACGGGGCTCGGCGCCGAGGCCGAGGTGGTCTCCCCCGAGTCCCTGCGGCGGCGGTTCGCCGAGGACGCGGGACGACTGGCGGAGTTGTACGGACGAGCGTGACAATCCCCGGCACTCGGGGTGCGCCGCACCCCCGCAGGCACGATGCTTGGACCCGTGATGGACGAGTTGGAGTTCTGGGAGCTGGTGGACGCCTCCCGTACGGCCGCGGAGGGCGACCCCGAGGAGCAGGCCGACCTGCTCGTGGAGCGGCTGATCCGGCTGGACCCGGAGTCCGTGCTCGACTTCGCCCGGCACTTCGAGTCCCGCTACAACCGCGCCTACACCTGGGACCTGTGGGGTGCCGCGTGGGTGCTGCTCGACGGGGCGAGCGACGACGCCTTCGACTTCTTCCGGTGCTGGCTGATCGGGCAGGGCCGGGAGACCTTCGAGGGCGCGGTGCACGATCCGGAGGCGCTGGCGGAGCTGCTGGACGAGTTCGACCAGGAGATCGACGGGGACGGGGAGGAGCTCGGGTACGCGGCCGACGAGGCCTACGAGCAGCTCACCGGGACCGTCGCCCCCGACCTCGGCATCGAACCCGCGCCGTCCGAACCCGAGGGCACGCCCGTCGACTTCGAGAACGAGGGGGCGCTCGCCGAGCGCTATCCCCGGCTGTGGGGGCGCTTCAAGGAGTGAGCGCCCCGTCCGGCGGCCGGCGTCATACGGCCACCCTGCGGCGGGTGCTGTCCGTCGGGATGTACGCCTGCGTCTGGTCGGCGCGCACCGCGTGGTGCAGCGGGGCCCTGTTGGCCTGTTCGAGGGCGGACGCGGTGACGGCGGCCGGGCCCAGGACGACCGCGGTGACGGCGCACAGGACGGTCCAGGGGCCGCGGGCCGCCCTGATCCAGCCGGCGGTGGTGTGCTCGCTCGTGTGACTGCTGTTCATCGTCCCCGCCTCCGGTCGGTCTTTCTTGTGTTGTTCATGACCGTAGACGGCGGGAATGGGAGAACTCTGAATCCTGCCTGAGGCGTTCCTGTGAGCGTCCCCGAGGGTGCTGTGACGGCCGTCCGGCCCTGGAGCCGGGCGGCCGTGGCACGGATCTCGGGGAGGCGGGCGGTGAGGGCGGCGCCGGGACAGCTCGTCATGTAGCCGTCGTTGTGGCCGGCCAGGGCGGGCAGGGTGGCGGTGGTGCCGGCGGCGTACCGGCTGAGGCTGTTGCTGGAGGTGAGGCGGGCCATGGTGCGCGGGTCGACGTCGGCGAGGCCGAGCTTCCAGGCGGTCAGCGCGGCGATCGCGTCGACCATCGGCTGCGGGACGGGACTGCCGGCCGTGAACGTGCCGAGGGCGGCGATCCCGGCGGTGCGGTGGTTGAAGCCCTGGGTGTGGGCGCCGGTGACGGGGCGGTCGACACCGCCCGCGCGGCCCTCGTAGATGGTCCCGCAGCGGTCGACGAGGAAGTTGTAGCCGATGTCGTCCCAGTCGCGGGCCCCGGTCTGGCCCGTGTAGAGGTAGCGGATGATGCGGGGCGCGTCGGCGCAGTCGTAGCCGTTCGGCGAGTCGGTGTGGTGCACGAAGACGGCGACGACCTTGTCGTCGTAGCGCGGCGGCGGCTGGCGGCGCCGGGTGCGGGCGTCGAGCCAGGCGGTGCGGGGCACGATCGGCGGCCGGACCGCGGTGTGCGCGGGCGCCGCCGTGCTGCGGGCCGGGGTGGGCAGACCGGCGCGGGCGGCCGGCCGGGCCGTGGTGATGTGGTCGGCGCCGCCCGTGCACAGCACCAGGGCGGTGACGGCGGCGAATCCCGGCAGGCAGCCCAGCAGCGCGAGGAGCGACCCCGGTATCCGCGCCGGGCGCCGTCCTCGTCGCGTTCCCCGGCTCCCGCGCGGGGCCGGTCGAAGGGCGCACATGGACCCACTGTCGGCCGGTTCCGTCCCGCCCGCGATGTGTGCTGTGCCACCTGGTGGAACCATCGTCCCCGTCCACGGCGTTTCCCGGGGTGCACGCACGCGGGGCCGATCGTGTTCAGCCACGCTCGCGTGCGGCTGATCACTGGGCCCGTCCCCCACGTACTGAAGGGTCCTAGAGAAAGGCGGCCCCGTGGACCTGCTCGACATCCTGCTGGCGCTGGTGATCCTCGCCTACGCCGGCTCCGGCTACCGGCGCGGACTGGTGGCGGGCTGTGTCTCGCTCGCCGGGTTCGTCGGCGGGGCGGTGGTCGGTGTGTGGGTGCTGCCATGGGTGATGAAGCTGGTGACACCGGGGACCACGGCGGCGACGGTGGCCGCGGTGTTCACGGTCCTGGTGCCGGCCGCGTTCGGGCACGAGCTGGCGGGGCGGCTCGCGCTGCGGCTGCGGCGCGAGCTGGACCGGGGGCCGCTGCGGGTGGCGGACGGGATCGGCGGGGCGGTGGCGAACGCGGTGGCGGTGCTGATCGTGGCGTGGGTGGCGGCGAGCGTGCTGGCCGCGTCGCCCTCCTCACCGGTGGTGACGTCGTCGATCCGGGACTCCAAGCTGCTGGGCGCGGTGCAGGACGCCATGCCGGACACCACCCCGGCCTGGTTCTCCAACGCCACCTCCGCGCTCACCCAGGCGGGCTTCCCGCAGGTCTTCAACCCGTTCGAGAACGAGTCGACGGCCGAGGTGGCCAAGCCCAGCGGCGACAGCGTGACGGCGCGCGCGACCAACGCGGCGAAGCTGAGCACGGTGAAGATCGAGGGCTCCTCGGGCGACCAGGGCCGCGAGGGCAGCGGGTTCGTGTACGCGCACGAGCATGTGATGACCAACGCGCACGTGGTGGCCGGCATCGACCACCCGAGCGTGCGGGTGGGCGGGGTGGGCGCCTCGTACGAGGCGACGGTGGTGCTCTTCGACCCGGACAAGGACGTGGCCGTGCTGTACGTGCCGCAGCTGCGCGCCCCCGTGCTGCGCTTCGACGACTCCGCGGAGCGGGGCGACGAGGCGGTCGTGGCGGGCTATCCGCAGGACGGCGACCTCAATCTCCAGGCGGCGACGGTCGCGAACCGGGTGAAGGCGACCGGCCGGAACATCTACAACGACTCGACCGTGACCCGCGAGATCTACTCGATCCGTTCGACGGTCCGCCCCGGCAACTCCGGCGGTCCGCTGCTGACCACGGACGGCGAGGTGTACGGGGTGGTCTTCGCGCGCTCCACGTCCGACAACGAGACGGGGTACGTGTTGACGGCGGCGGAGGTGTCCGGGGACGCGGCGCGGGCGGCGAAGTCGACGGCGGCGGTGGACACGGGTGAGCTGACGAGCTGATCACGTCGTCCGGGTGCGGCCGCGGCCCTTCACACCCGGCGGCCCATCAGGACGTCGTCCACGTACTCGCCGGCCAGGAACATCTCCTCCGGCAGGGTGCCCTCGACCTCGAAGCCCTCGGACTCGTAGAGCTTGCGGGCGGGGGTGTTGTGGCCGAGGACCCGCAGGGTGATGCGGCGGGCGCCGACGCGGCGGGTCTCCTCGACGGCGGCACGGACCAGCGCCCGCCCGACGCCCTTGCCACGGGCCTCGTCGGCGACGGCGAGGCCCTGTATCTGCCGTACGTGCGCGGTGGCCGCCAGCGAGGTCGGCGGCACCAGGCGGATGTAGCCGAGGACACGGTCGCCGACCTCGGCGACCAGGTGGTCCTCGGGGTGGTGGCGGTCGTCGAAGAAGGGGGCGTCGGACGCGGGCTTCGGCCCGACCGCGTGCAGGTGCGACCAGGTGGCGTGGTCGATGCGGGCGAGCACCGGGGCGTCGGCGGGGCGGGCGGGCCGGATCCGGGGGGCGGGGGTGTCGGGCATGGCGTCACCCTAGGCCGCGCGGGGAGGGACCCGACAGGGCTTTTATGCCGTTGCGCGGCAGGATGATTCCATGCAGAACGAACGTATGCGAATCGCGGTGGCCGGCGCGTCCGGTCTCATCGGCAGCGCCCTGGTGCGGTCCCTGACGGCCGACGGGCACGAGGTGGTCCGGCTGGTGCGGCACGCGCCCCGGGGCGCGGACGAGGTGCGCTGGGACCCCGAGCGGGGGCAGGTGGACGCGGCGGGGCTCACGGGGTGCGCGGCCGTGGTCAACCTGGCGGGCGCCGGGGTTGGGGACCGGCGGTGGACGGAGACGTACAAGCGGCGCATCCACGACAGCCGGGTGCACGGCACGGCGGGTCTCGCGAAGGCGGTCGCCTCGCTCGACGAGCCGCCGCGGGTGTTCGTCAACGGCAGCGCGATGGGCATCTACGGCGAGACCGGCGAGCGGGTCGTGGACGAGGACTCGCCCGCCGGCACGGGCTTCCTGCCGGAGCTGTGCGTGGAGTGGGAGGCCGCCGCGGCGCCCGCCGGGCAGGCCGGGGTGCGGACGGTGTTCCCCCGGACCGGGCTGGTCGTGGCGCGCGGCGGCGGGGCCTGGGGGAAGCTGTTCCCGCTGTTCCGGGCGGGCCTCGGCGGGCGGATGGGCGACGGCCGGCAGTACTGGTCCTACATCGCGCTGCACGACGAGGTCGCGGCGATCCGGTATCTGATGGACCATGACGAGCTGTCGGGGCCGTTCAACCTGACCGCGCCGGAGCCGCTGACCAACCGTGAGATCACCGAGGCGATGGGGCGGGTGCTGCGGCGGCCGACGCTGTTCCCGGTGCCGGCGCCGGTGCTGCGCACGGTGCTGGGCGAGATGGCCGGGGACGTCCTGGGCAGCGCACGGGTGGTGCCGAAGCGGCTGCTGGAGTCCGGGTTCACCTTCGCGTTCCCGGGGATCGAGGACGCCGTGCGTGCGGCGTGAGAGGGCTCGTACGGCGGTGTGCGACCGGGCGTGCCCACCCCCGGCGACCGTATGCGACCGCCGTGCGACCGTGCCCTGCCCATGCGCGACTGTCCCTGACCGATCACGGCCCTAACCTCGATCCGAACTCGGGCATCCCGGAAGCCCGTTGGGGGCATGACGTCTCCACCGGCCGCGCAAACCTCGAGGAGGGGCACGTGCTTGAGCCCGCGTACCAGGCAGACGTCGTCGTCGTGGGAGCCGGAGTCGCCGGACTCTCCGCCGCACATCGGCTGACCAGCGCAGGAATTACGACCGCAGTCCTGGAGGCCGCCCACCACGTCGGCGGCCGCATGTCGACCGAGAAGGTCGACGGCTTCCGGCTCGACCGCATCGGACAGCTGCTGTCCACGGCCTACCCCGAACTGGGCCTGACCCCGGGGCTCGACGCGCTCGTGCTGCGTCCCTTCGCCCCCGGAGTCCTGCTGCACAGCGACGGGCGTCACCACCGGGCCGGCGCGCAGGCGGGCGCGGGGAGCGCCAGGGGCGCACTCCATGCCGTACGCGCCCTGGCGAGCGCCCCTCGGCCGGGTGCGCTGCCCCGGCCGCGGCAGGCCGTCCCGCCGCCCCGGGTGCGGCCCGGCGCTCCGCTGGGCACGGCCGTGGACCAGGCCCGGCTGGGCGCCGCCCTCACCCGGATCGCGGCCACCCCCGCCGAACGGCTGCTGCGCCGCCCGGAGTCGGCGGCGGCCGAGGCCCTCGCCGCGCGCGGGCTGCCCGCCCGCACGATCGACGGGTTCCTGCGCCCACTGCTCGCCGCGCTGCTGTGCGACCCGGACCTCACCACCTCCAGCCGGTGCGCGGACCTCGCGCTGCGCGCCTTCGCGGCGGGCCGGCTCTGTGTGCCGGAGGGCGGCGCCGAGGTGCTGCCGGAGCTGCTCGCCCGGACCCTGCCGCCGGGCGTGGTGCACACCGGGGTGCGGGTCACCTCGGTCTCCACGACCTCGGTGACCACCGCCGAGCACGGCGAGTTCCGCTGCCGCGCGGTCCTGGTGGCCACCGACGCGCGCACCGCGGCCGAGCTGCTGCCCGGTCTGCGGGTGCCGGACTTCCACCCGGTGACGGTGGTGCACCACACCACGGACGAGCCCCCGGCGACGGGCGGGTCCCTGCTGCTGGACGCCGACCGCGGCGGCCCGGTCGCGCACACGACCGTGACCAGCGCGGTCGACCCCTCGCGGGCGCCCGAGGGCCGCGCCCTGATCTCCTCCACCGTCCTCGGCACCCCGCCCGGCGGCGTCGACACCGCCGTACGGATGCATCTCGCGCGGCTGTACGGCACCTCGACCGCGCGATGGGAGACGCTCGCCGTCCACCACACGGCCGAAGCCGTGCCCGCGATGCGCCCGCCGCACGATCTGCGGCGGGCGGTACGGCTCCTCGCGGGGCTGTACGTGTGCGGGGATCACCGGGACACCAGCACCGTGCAGGGGGCGCTGCACTCGGCGCACCGGGCGGCGGCGGCGATTCTCTCCGATCTGGGGGCCGGGGGATCCATGCACCGTTCGGACCCCGTGCGGCCCGCCGCCGTCGAGGCTGCCTGACGTTGGTGTGCCGGTACAGCCCCGCGCCCCTTTCGGGGCGCTTCAGCCCAGCACGGACACCTTGTCCCGGTAGGTCCTCGCGGGTGCCGCGTCGCGGTACGGCTCCAGTCTGCGTTCGAAGTCCCTGATGTACTCCAGCGCGCGGACCGAGCGCATCTCCGCCGCCTGGACGGCCGCCTCGGCGGCCAGGTGGCAGGCCTGGTCGAGTTCGCCGAGGCCCAGGCGGGCGGTGGCGAGGACGACACGGCAGAACAGGCGGCTCCGGGCGTAGGCGGCGGGCCGCAGCTGGAGGGAGCGTTCGGCGTGCTGGGCGGCGGCCCGGAACTGCTGGAGGTCGCGGTGGCAGTGCCCGAACTCGCCGGCCAGCTGGCCCTCGTCGAAGAACCGCGCCCAGTGCGGCACCTCGTCCCCCGGGCGGGCCGCCTCCAGGGCCCGCTCGGCCCGCACCAGCGCGGCCGTGCCGGCCCGCACCTCGCCGAGCACCCCGTGCCCGCGTGCCTCGGCCGCGTGCAGCAGGGCCTGCACGACCGGCGGGGCACCGCCGCCGATGCCCTGCTGGGCGACCCGGGCGAGCTGGACGGCCTCGCGGCCGTGCCCGAGGTAGACGGCCTGGCGGCTCATGGTGACCAGGACGTACGAGCCGTAGGCGCGGTCCCCGGCCGCCTGGGCCAGGCGCAGGGACTGCACGAAGTAGCGCTGGGCGAGGCCGTGCGCGGCGATGTCGAAGGAGGTCCAGCCGGCCAGCCGGGTGAGGTCGGCGGCGGCGCCGAAGAGCCGCCGGCCGGTCTGCTCGCCGTAGGTGCCGCGCAGCATGGGCTCGCACTCGTGCTCCAGGTAGCGCACGAGGGCCTGGCGGGCGTGGCCGCCGCCGTACATGTCGTCGAGGGTGCGGAAGAGCTCGCCGACCGAGCGCAGGGCGGAGATGTCGCCGCCGGTCACCCGCTGGCCGGGGCCGCGTTCGCCGCCCTGGCCGCGCTGGCGGGGGACGGCGATCTGCGGGAGGGCGGGGAGGACGGACCCGCCGGGTTTCGCCGCCGTCGCCCGGGGGACCGCCGGGCGGCTCTGGACCGGCACCCGGGGGGTCGTCTCGCCGCCGCGGGCCACCTTCTCGTCGGCCCGGCCGATCAGCCAGTCGCGGCTCGGGACGACGAGTCCGGCCGGGGTGAAGGCGATCTTGCGGAGTTCGGCGTGGCTGCCGGAGTCCTTGCGCCACAGGCCGCCGACGATGTCGATGGCCTCCTCGGGGGTGCCGGCGAACTCCAGCCCCGCGTACACCGGGGCGCACGCGTCCAGGCCGAGGTCCTGGGCGGTGAGCCGGCGGCCCAGGCGGCGGGTGAACACCTCGGCGATGAGGGCCGGGGTGGTGCCCCGGGGCTGCTGGCCACGCAGCCACCGGGTGACGGAGGTCTTGTCGTATCTGAGGTCCAGCCCGTGTTCGAGGCCCAGCTGATCGACGCGACGGGCCAGACCCGCGTTGGAGAACCCGGCTTCTGCGATGAGCGCGGCGAGCTGGCGGTTGGGAGTGCGCTGCGCGGGTCGTTCCGTCATCTGCGGTGCGGTCTCCTGCCTCCCGGGCCTCCGACGTGCCCGGATGAAGTGCCCTGAGGGCTGTGATCAGGTCTGATGCCTCGTGAACGGCGCGAATGTAGCGGAGCGTAAGCGGCCGGTCGCACATCTCGACCCTCATTCATCCGATCGTGTGAGGATTGGCCGTGCGGCTGACGCGGTAGCCGCGGACGTACAGTGGCGTGGGCGCGTTTCGTGCCTTACGACCTTCCAGGGAGGCGTTTGCCGTGAGTGAGTTGCGGTTCGTCCATATGGGTTTCGGAGCCGAGGCCGTGGAGTACCAGGAGGCCTGGGACGAGCAGCGCCGGGTGCACGCGGCCCGGTTCGCCGGCGAGATCCCCGACACCGTGCTGCTTCTCGAACACCCGCCGGTCTACACGGCCGGCCGGCGCACGGCCGACAACGAGCGCCCCCTCGACGGCACCCCGGTCGTCGACGTGGACCGCGGCGGCAAGATCACCTGGCACGGCCCCGGCCAGCTGATCGGCTACCCCATCCAGCAGCTCCCCCGCCCGGTGGACGTGGTGGCGCACCTGCGCCGGCTGGAGGAGGCGATGATCCGCGTCTGCGCGGAGTTCGGCGTCGAGACCAGCCGGGTGGAGGGCCGCGCGGGCGTCTGGGTGCTGGGCGACCCGATGGAACAGCGTCCCGCACCGGGCGGACTCGCCCTCGACTTCGACCCCCGGCTCACCGACGAGGAGTTCGACCCCCGGCTCAACGGCCCGGAGTACGCCCCCTCCAACGCCGGCCAGCGCCGCGAGGACCGCAAGATCTGCGCCATGGGCGTCCGGGTCGCCAAGGGCGTGACCATGCACGGCTTCGCCCTGAACGTGAACCCGGACACGTCCCAGTACGACAGGATCATCCCCTGTGGCATCCGGGACGCCGGTGTCACCTCCCTGGCGTACGAGCTGGGCCGCGAGATCACCATCGACGAGGTCCTGCCGGTCGCCGAGCGCCATCTGACGGAGGTCCTGGGCGGCGCGGACCTGAAGCCACGCGTCATCGAGACGGCGACCGCCTGAGGCGTGCACGCCGGAATGGACCCGGGGTCCGTCGGGTTGGCCTGACGGCAGGGCTCAGTAAACACGGGCGTACCCTGGTGTGCGCCGAGGAATCGAAGTCACAGGGAGCCGGTCGTGTCCGCAGTCACCCCCGACGGACGCAAGATGCTGCGCCTGGAGGTCCGCAACAGCCAGACCCCCATCGAGCGCAAGCCCGAGTGGATCAAGACCCGGGCGAAAATGGGTCCCGAGTACACCGCCATGCAGAAGCTCGTGAAGAGCGAGGGGCTGCACACCGTGTGCCAGGAGGCCGGCTGCCCCAACATCTACGAGTGCTGGGAGGACCGCGAGGCGACCTTCCTCATCGGCGGCGACCAGTGCACCCGGCGCTGCGACTTCTGCCAGATCGACACCGGCAAGCCCGAGGCACTGGACCGTGACGAGCCCCGCCGGGTCGGCGAGTCCGTGGTCACCATGGACCTGAACTACGCCACCATCACCGGTGTCGCCCGTGACGACCTGGAGGACGGCGGCGCCTGGCTGTACGCCGAGACGGTCCGCCAGATCCACCAGCAGACGGCGGCCCGCGAGGCCGGCCGCACCAAGGTCGAGCTGCTCGCCCCCGACTTCAACGCCGTGCCGGAGCTGCTGGCGGAGGTCTTCGCCTCCCGCCCCGAGGTCTTCGCGCACAACGTGGAGACGGTCCCGCGGATCTTCAAGCGGATCCGCCCCGGCTTCCGCTACGAGCGCTCGCTGAAGGTGATCACCGAGGCCCGCGACCACGGCCTGGTCACCAAGTCCAACCTGATCCTCGGCATGGGCGAGACCCGCGAGGAGGTCAGCGAGGCGCTGAAGCAGCTGCACGACGCCGGCTGCGAGCTGATCACCATCACCCAGTACCTGCGCCCGTCCGTGCGCCACCACCCCGTGGAGCGCTGGGTCAAGCCGCAGGAGTTCGTGGAGCTGAAGGAGGAGGCCGAGCAGCTCGGTTTCTCCGGGGTGATGTCGGGTCCGCTGGTGCGCTCCTCGTACCGCGCCGGGCGGCTCTACCAGATGGCCGTGGAGCAGCGACACTCGGCTGCTCCGCAGCGGGGAGTCGCCCACGTGGCCTCGCAGGCCGTGTGACCTGGGCGACAGCCGCCAACGGCCTTGCGCCATACGGGCGCCGGGCAAGCGTGTGAACTCGCGCACAAGGTACTACTGGCCAGTAACGGCCGAAACGACGCGGTCCCGACCGTCCTCGCAGATGAGGGCCCCGGTCGGGACCGCGTCGGCGTTCACCGCCCGTCCGGCGCCCCGCATCAAGGCTTCATTGGCGTTTGACCGGTCGGTCACGCCCTGGTAACACCGAACAGTGACGCTGGTGTCACACCTCGTAGATGCCCATCCCAACCTGCCCGAGGGGGACCTTCCCATGCAGGCCGCGCCGCCCGTTCGCGCCACCGCGATCCCGTCCTTCACCACCGCCCTGCGCGCCGTCGAGTCGCTGCTCCTGAGCAGCGGACAGCGCACCGCCCGCCGCAACGCCTGGACCTCCGTGCTCGAGGACCGCCGCCGCGCCAAGGACCGGGTCGAGGCGCAGCGCGTCCTCGAAGCGGTCACCTCCGCCCGCACCTCCTGACCCACCGCTCCACCGACTCCCCACCCCACACCCCTCCCCGCCGCTTCCCGCCGCTTTCCTCCCGGGCACACTGCCGTCGTCGGCACTTCCGGGGCCACGTAGACTTCCTGGCATGGCGAGAAGTGACAGCGCGGCGGACGCCGCGAACCCCGGGCGACTGAAGCAGATCGCCCTGACGTACAAGATGACCCGCAAGGCCGACAAGACGATCGGTCTGGTGCTCGCGGGTGTCTTCATCCTCATCCTCGGTGTCTTTCTCGCGATCGGTTTCCTGATCGGCCACCCGGTCTACCTGGGCATCCTCGGCTTCCTCCTCGCCTTCCTCGGGACGGCGATCGTGTTCGGCCGACGGGCCGAGCGAGCCGCGTTCGGGCAGATGGAGGGCCAGCCGGGCGCCGCGGCGGCCGTGCTCGACAACATCGGCCGCGGCTGGACGACGACCCCCGCGGTGGCGATGAACCGCAGCCAGGACGTGGTGCACCGCGCCGTCGGCAAGGCCGGCATCGTCCTGGTCGCCGAGGGCAACCCGAACCGGGTGAAGAGCCTCCTGGCCGCCGAGAAGAAGAAGATGAACCGCATCGTGGCGGACGTCCCGGTGCACGACGTGATCGTCGGCACGGGCGAGGGCCAGACCGAGCTGAAGAAGCTGCGGACCACCCTGCTGAAGTACCCGCGCGTCCTCACCGGCCCGCAGGTCACCGCGACGACCGACCGGCTGCGCGCCATGGGCGACCTGATGAGCAACATGCCGCTCCCGAAGGGGCCCATGCCCAAGGGGATGCGCCTGCCGAAGGGCGGAAAGGCCCGCTGAGCCTTCCTGTCCGAGCCTTCCTGCACGGCGAGGGGGGCGCCCGGTGATCACCGGGCGCCCCCCTCGCCGTATGTCCGGAGGTCGCCGTATGTCCGGGTCCTAGATCCGCACCTCGACCGTGCGGGCCAGCCGGTCGTGCAGGCCGCGGCCGTCGCGGTCCCAGATCAGGGCCGGGAGGGCGAGGCAGAGCAGCAGCGTGCGGATCGCCGAGCGCAGCGGCTTGACGGTGCCGGTGTCCAGCGACACCACCCGCAGACCGAAGATCCGCTTGCCGGGGGTGAAGCCGAGCGTCCCCACCGTGAGCAGGCTCACGGCCAGGAAGACCAGCAGGGTCCAGTTGCTGGTGGAGGGGGTGTAGCCGTCGGTGATCAAGCTGTATGCGATCAGCAGGCACAGACCCCAGTCCACGGCGAGTGCGCCCAGACGCCGGCCGGGGCGGGCGATCGAGCCCGGTCCCTCCTCCGGCAGACCCAGTTGCTCGCCCCTGTATCCGAAGTCGACACCGGCTTCCTCCGCGGCCGCGCGGGGGCCCGAGAGCCACGATCCGATTGCTTCCCTCTTGTCCACGCGTCCACGGTACTGCCCCCGTTTCGCGATGCGGACAGGTGGGTGATTCGGACGGAGTCCGGTTAACTTGTGCGAAACAAATGGGTCACGCCCGAGAAATCACGCGTCCCTAGGGTCGAGGACAGCGTGTGCCACCGCACTGGCCGCACGAACGAACTACCACCCCGGCTCGACGGCCGGGAGTAGGAGGAGCTGGATGTTCCAGAACGCCGACGAGGCCAAGAAGTTCATCGCGGACGAGGACGTCAAGTTCGTCGACGTCCGCTTCTGCGACCTGCCGGGCGTCATGCAGCACTTCACGCTGCCCGTCGAGGCGTTCGACCCGGACGAGGAGCTGGCGTTCGACGGTTCGTCGATCCGCGGCTTCCAGGCCATCCACGAGTCCGACATGGCCCTGCGCGCCGACCTGTCGACCGCGCGCGTGGACCCGTTCCGCCGTGACAAGACGGTCAACATCAACTTCTTCATCCACGACCCGATCACGGGCGAGCAGTACTCCCGTGACCCGCGCAACGTGGCGAAGAAGGCGGAGGCGTACCTGGCGTCGACCGGTATCGCCGACACCGCGTACTTCGGTCCCGAGGCCGAGTTCTACGTGTTCGACAGCGTGCGCTTCAAGACCTCGGAGAACGAGTCCTTCTACCACATCGACTCCGAGGCCGGCGCCTGGAACACCGGTGCGCTCGAGGACAACCGCGGTTACAAGGTCCGCTACAAGGGCGGCTACTTCCCGACCCCGCCGGTCGACCACTTCGCCGACCTGCGTGCCGAGATCTCCCTGGAACTGGCCGCCTCCGGCCTCCAGGTCGAGCGCCAGCACCACGAGGTGGGCACCGCCGGCCAGGCCGAGATCAACTACAAGTTCAACACGCTGCTCGCCGCCGCCGACGACCTCCAGCTCTTCAAGTACATCGTGAAGAACGTGGCCTGGCGCAACGGCAAGACCGCGACCTTCATGCCGAAGCCGATCTTCGGCGACAACGGCTCGGGCATGCACGTCCACCAGTCGCTGTGGAGCAACGGCACGCCGCTGTTCTACGACGAGGCGGGCTACGCGGGCCTGTCGGACACCGCCCGCTACTACATCGGCGGCATCCTCAAGCACGCCCCGTCGCTGCTCGCCTTCACCAACCCCACGGTGAACTCGTACCACCGTCTGGTGCCGGGCTTCGAGGCCCCGGTCAACCTGGTGTACTCGCAGCGCAACCGCTCCGCCGCGATGCGTATCCCGATCACGGGCTCGAACCCGAAGGCCAAGCGTGTCGAGTTCCGCGCGCCCGACTCCTCCGGCAACCCGTACCTCGCCTTCTCGGCCCTGCTCCTCGCGGGTCTCGACGGCATCAAGAACAAGATCGAGCCGGCCGAGCCGATCGACAAGGACCTCTACGAGCTGGCCCCCGAGGAGCACGCGGGCGTCCCGCAGGTCCCGACCTCGCTCCCGGCCGTCCTCGACTCGCTCGAGCGCGACCACGAGTTCCTGCTCGCCGGTGACGTCTTCACGTCCGACCTGATCGAGACGTGGATCGACTACAAGCGCGCGAACGAGATCGCCCCGCTTCAGCTGCGCCCGCACCCGCACGAGTTCGAGCTGTACTTCGACGTGTGATCGAGCCTCTGTCGTAGGCCGGCGCCCCCGTTTCCTGTTTCTCAGGGCGGGGGCGCCGTCGTATGGTTTCTGACACTTGCCTTCTGGCACTGCTGTTCGAGCACAGACAACAGGGGGATACGGGGATGTCCGAACAGGACGACGACCAGCGGGAGTTCGACATCAAGTGGGCCGACCAGGCCGAGTACAAGGAGCCCTCGGCGCGGGCCCGGATGCTGGCGGCCCGCTGGAAGGAGAACCCACCGGAGCCGGTGCCGTTCCGGGGCGACCCGGAGCATGTGGGGCCGCGCCGGTCGTCGTGGGTGTCGACGGTGATCGTGCTGGGGTGCGTGGCGGCGGTGATCCTGATCCTGGGGTACGCGCGGTTCCAGGCGCCGTACTAGGCATGGACGCGATCACCAGCGAGGACGGGGAAGCGGCGGCGGTACGGCTGGTGCGGGGGGAGCCGGTCGGCACGGTGCTGCCCGGTGACGACCCGGGGGCCTGGATCGCGCTCGACGCCGCCGTCCGGCGCTGCGTGTGGCAGGACGGGCGCGGCCGGCTGCCGCCCTGGGCCGCCACCGAGGGCGGACGGGCGCTGCTCGCCGCCGTGCGCCGCAACCGGGCACCCGGCCTGACCGCTCGGCTGCGGCCCGCGAGACCCCTCACCGAGTCCCAGCTCGCGCTGGCGCTGTGCCACGGGGACGGCAGGATCCGCCAGGCGGCCCTCGAACAGGCCGCCCACCACCCCGGGCTGTTGCCGCTGGTGGTCGTGCGCTGCTCCGACTGGGCCCCGCGGGTGCGCGAAGACGCCCGGCGGCGGCTGGCGGAGGCGCTCGACGAGCGCACCGCCGTACGGCTGATGCCGCTGGTCCTGCGCCTGGGGTGCCGGGGCCGGGGCGACTTCGCCACCGACCTCGCGGACCGGTTGCTGCGCGCCGCTCCGCCGGAGACCCTCGCGCCGCTCTACACCGACCCCGACCGTGCCGTACGCCGGTACGCGTACCGCCTCGCGGTCGACGAGCGGCTCCTGTCCTCCGCGGAACTCGCCCGTGCCGCCGCCCGGGACCCCGACACGGTCGTCCAGAACCTGTGCGCCGACGCCGCCCTGGCGGCCGTGGCGGACGGCGGGGACCACGACGACGTCCTCGAACCACTGCTCGGGGCCCGCAGTCCGCAGGCGCGGGCCGCCGGGGTCACCGCCCTGCGGCGGGCCGGGCGGAGCGAGCGGGCCGTGGGGTTCCTGGCCGACCGTTCGGCGGTGGTGCGGGCCTGTGCGCGGTACGTCGTACGGCAGGGCGGGCACGATCCGCTGCCCTGGTACCGGGAACGGTGCGCCGAGCCCGAGGGGCCGCCGCCGGGGGCCGTGATCGGGCTCGCGGAGTGCGGGGAGCGGGCCGACTCCGAGGTGCTGTGGGCGCTGCTCGGGCATCCGGTCGCGGGCGTGCGGGCCCGGGCCGTCGCCGGGCTGCGGACCCTGGACGTGACGGACGTACGACGACTGTGGCCGTTGCTCGACGATCCGGCGCCCGGGGTGGTGCGGGAGGTGACTGCCGCGCTGCTGCCGTCGGCGGGGAACGTGCCCGAGGAGCTGCTGACGGAGCGGCTCGGTGAGGCGTGGCCCCGGCAGGTGCGGGTCGCCGCGTTCCGGCTGCTGGAGGCGCGCGGCGGGGTGGTGCGGCTGCGGGCCGCGGTCGCGACGCTCGACGACCCGGACGAGAGGATCCGGCAGTGGGCCCGTCAGTCCGTGCAGGGCTGGCACCCGACGGCCGACGTGCCGCGGGAGGCGGCGGCGGAGGTGGGTGAGCTGCTGGACCGGTCGCGGCATCTGTTCAGCGCGTACGTGCTGATGCGGCGGAAGTGGGAGGCCGGCGTCCGGACCTGAGCCTTTGCTGCTCCTAGGCCTGATCAGGAGCGCTTCATGGGAGTGCGCGGGTGCACACTGGCTGTGGGGGCGAGTGCCTGACTGCCTGCGGGGTGATGCAGATGCGGAGCCGTTTCCAAAGCGACCGGGGCCTGACCGTGCGCATGACGGTCACCATGTTCCTGCTGGGGCTGCTGTACGTGGCGTTCGTCGCCGCGCTGATCGTGTTGCTGAAGTCGTGGCTGCTGGTGGTCGTGCTGGTGGCGGCCATGTTCGTGGCGCAGTTCTGGTTCTCCGACCGGATCGCGATGTTCGCCATGCGCGGGCGGGTCGTGGAGCGCGAGGAGTATCCCGAGCTGCATGCCGTCGTGGACCGGCTGTGCGCCCTGTCCGACATGCCGAAGCCGGTCGTCGCCGTGTCCAGCATGGACATGCCGAACGCGTTCGCCACCGGACGCAATCCCGAGCACGCCGTGGTGTGCGTGACGACCGGACTGCTGCGGCGGCTGGAGCCGGCCGAGCTGGAGGGCGTGCTCGCGCACGAGCTGTCGCACGTGGCGCACAAGGACGTCGCCGTGATCACGATCGCGTCGTTCCTCGGTGTGATCGCGGGGCTGATCGTGCGGTTCGCGTTCTACTCGCAGCTGTTCGGCGGGCGCCGGGACCAGAACACCGCCGCGGTCTTCGCCGCCGTGATGGGAGTGTCGGCGGCCGTGTACGCGATCAGCTTCCTGCTGATCAGGGCGCTGTCCCGGTACCGGGAGCTGGCCGCGGACCGGGCGGCCGCGCTGCTGACCGGGCGGCCCTCGGCGCTGGCCTCCGCGCTCACCAAGGTCTCCGGGGACATCGCCCGGATCCCCACCAAGGACCTGCGCACGGCCCAGGCCTTCAACGCGTTCTACTTCACCCCGGCGACCGGCAGGGAGCCCGGCATCGAACGCTTCTTCTCCACCCACCCGAGCCTTGAGCAGCGGCTCGACCAGTTGGGGCGGATCTCCGCCGAGCTGGGTGAGGCGGCCACCCCCGGGAAGGCAGGCTGACGCATGGGGCTGCTCGACATCCTGCTCGGCCGGACCAAGCCGGTCATCCCCGACCTCGATCAGCTGTTCGCGCTGCCTTCGGCGGCGATCACGCTGGAGGCGGCGGCCGGCTTCACCCCGACCGGGCAGGGCGCCGTCTGTTTCGCGACCGTGGAGGGCGCGGCCTTCGAACAGACGCACCGTGAGGTCCAGGCCCTCCTCGACGCCGACATCGAGCGCACCGGCCCCCCGGTCCAGCTCCTGCGCGACGACTACGGCTACTCCTGGCTCCTCTCCCACCGCTCCCCCGACGACCTCTCCGCCCTGGTCAACGACCTGCACGCGGTCAACAGCGCCATGGAGATCAACGGCTTCGGCCCCCAGCTGCTCTGCTCCCTGGCCGCCTTCGAGAACCCCGCCGGACGGTCGCTCGCGCTCGTGTACCTGTACAAGCGGGGCACGTTCTACCCGTTCGCGCCGCTGCCCGAGCGGGGGCAGCGGCGCGACAACGCGCTCGAACTCCAGGTGAAGGCGGTACTGGCGAACGACCTGCGGATCGAGCAGGACCTCAGCCGCTGGTTCCCGGTGTGGGGCGCGCCCGGCCTGTGAGTCCCGCTCGCCTACCTGCCGCGCTCGCGTTCGTAGCGGCGCTCCCACTTGGTCTGGAGGTCGCGACGGGCGCGGTAGGCCTTGTAGGTGGTCGGGGCGGGCCCCGGGGGCGGGGTGGAGGACGACGAGGACGACGACGAGGACGTGGTCGTGTCCCGGCCGTACTGGACGTAGACGTAGAGCAGGGCGACGGCGGCCAGCCAGTGGAGGGGGTTTCCGAATCCCAGGACGACCAGGACGAAGGTCCCGGTGATGATGACGGTACCCATGTCGTTCAGCGTAGGCAGACCGTCACTCACCGTGCATCTCCTTTTCCGGGCAACCCCTCTCATACGTCGGGGGCCGCCGTGACCACCCCCGCCGCGATGGCCGCGCGCAGGGTCGCGTGGTCGGTGGTGGTCCGGTCGGCGTAGGCCTCCGCGAAGTCGGCGATCGCGTGTTCGAAGGTGTCGCCGGTGCCGAGGTAGCCGGCGAGGGCGATCCGGTCGCCGGAGCGGGCGTGGGCGCGGGCCAGGGCGGTGCCGCAGAGCCGGGCGTACGCCGTGAGGTCGGCGGGGGTCATGCCGGCGACGTCGGCGGAGCCCTTCATGTCCCGTAGCTGGCGCCAGTAGTAGGCGCGGCCCTGGGGTCCGGTCATCCAGCCGAGGAAGATGTCGCTGGCCGCCTGGAGCAGCCGTTGTCCGGCGACGACCCGGTGGCCGGGGTGGGGGTGGGGCCCGCTCGGCAGATGGGCCTCCAGGACGGAGGCGCGGGCCTCCTTGATCTGGAGGAACAGCGGGTCGTCGGCGTCCCGCCCGGCCAGCAGGACGATGAAACAGCGCAGGCCGACGCTGCCGACGCCGACGACCTTGCGGGCGGCGTCGACGAAGCGGTAGCGGTCGAGGAGCAGCCGGCGCTCCTCGGAGAGGGTGGAGCGGTAGTCGCTGAAGATCTTGCGCAGGGCGGCGGAGTCCGAGACGCCGGCGGGTTCCAGGAGCGGCGGGTCGTGGATGATGCGGTGGCGTCCGTCGACGCGTTCGGTGAGTTTGCCGAGGGCCTGGAGGCTGGTGCGGCGGCGGGCCCGGGTGAGGCTGGCCTCGGCGCGCCGGCGGTGGCGGGCGGAGCGCAGCAGGGGCAGCAGCCGGTCGGCGTCGATGCGTTCGTACCAGACGTCCAGCTCGCCGAGCCGGGCCAGCCGCAGCATCGCGGTGCGGTAGGCGGCGACGGCCGCGACGGTGGCGGCGCGCGCCCTGGGCCCGGCGTGGCCGTTCTCGCGGGCGGCCACGGCGACGGAGGCGGCGAGGCGTTGCACGTCCCATTCGAAGGGGCCGGGGAACGTCTCGTCGAAGTCGTTCAGATCGAACAGCAGCGCCCGCTCCGGGGACGCGTACAGCCCGAAGTTGAGCAGATGGGCGTCCCCGCAGAGCTGGACGGTGAGTCCGGTGTGCGGCCGGGCGGCCAGGTCGGCGGCCATCACGGCGGCGGCGCCGCGCAGGAAGGCGAAGGGCGAGGCGGCCATCCGCCCGTACCGGACGGGCAGCAGCTCGGGCAGCCGGTCCCGGCCCTGCCGTTCCAGGACGACGACGGGGTCCGGCCGGTCGACCGGGGGCAGCCAGTCGGCGTGCGCGGAGCGGGGGACCCGCTTACGGGCCTCCTTGCCGCGCCGGGTCCGCTCCTCGGGGGTGCCGGGGGCGCCGGGGGTGCCGGGGGCGCTCATGTTCCTCGTCTCCGCTCCACACCGGCCTCCCGTCGCGAACGCACCGCCGTCACGCCCTTGTTCGCAGTGAAGGACGGGGGGCCGAGGCGCGCATGCCGGGTCCGGCGAACGGGTGACGCGCGGGGCGGGGCCCGATTGTCAGTGGTGTCGGGGAGGATGCGTTCAGGGACCGGTGACGGCGGGGCGGGAGTCCGGGATGGGTGAGAGCATGCGGTATGTCGACGGGGCGGAGCGGCGGGCCCGGCTGGCGCTGCGGCACCGGCTGACCGCGGCGGGGCGGGCCACGACGCCCGAGGCGGTGGCCGCGTCCCTCGTCGCCCTGCACGGGACGGATCCGGCGACGGTGTATCTGGCGGTCGGGGCGCGGCTCGCCGATCCGGCGGGGCCGGTGCCGGCGACGGAGCGGGCGCTGTACGAGGACCGGACGCTGGTGCGGATGCACGGCATGCGGGACACGGTGTTCGTGTTCCCGGCGGAGCTGACGGCCGTCGTGCACGCCTCGACCGGCCTGGCGGTCGCCGCCCGGGCGCGGGCCTCGCTGGTGGCCGACATGGCGAAGGCCGGTGCCCCGGACGCGGCCTGGCTGAAGGAGGTCGAGGAGTCGGCGCTGGCCGCGCTGGGGCGGCTGGGGCAGGCGACGGCGGCCGAGCTGGCGCGGGAGGAGCCCCGGCTGCGGGAGCGGTTCGTGTACGCGGCCGGGAAGAGCTACGAGGGGGTCCACACCGTCTCGACCCGGCTGCTGCGGCTGCTGGGGGTGGAGGGGAAGGTGGTCCGGGGTCGCCCGTTGGGCTCCTGGACGTCCAGCCAGTTCCGCTGGGCCCTCGCCCCGGCACATCCCGAGATGGACCCCGCGCAGGCCCAGACGGAGCTGCTGCGGCGCTGGCTGACGGTGTGCGGTCCGGCCACCGAGGCGGATCTGAAGTGGTGGACGGGGTGGAAGGTGACCGACGTCCGGCGGGCGCTGAAGGCGATCGGTGCGCAGGCGGTGACGGTGGACGGGGGCACGGGGTACGTCGTCGAGGGGTACGTCGTCGAGGGGGACGCCGGTCCGGTGGCGGCGCCGGAGGAGCCCTGGGCGGCCCTGCTGCCGGCTCTCGATCCGACGGCGATGGGCTGGCAGGGCCGGGACTGGTATCTGGCGCCGGAGCTGCGGCCCGCCCTGTTCGACCGGAGCGGCAACATCGGGCCGACGGTGTGGTGGAACGGCCGGGTGGTGGGGGGCTGGGCCCAGCGGGCGGACGGGGAGATCGTCTGGCGGATCCTCACCGGGGAGGGGATCGGCCGGGACGCGGAGGCCGCGGTGGCCGCCGAGGCGGAGCGGCTGGGCGGCCGGCTGGGTGAGGCCCGGGTGACGCCCCGGTTCCGGACACCGGTGGAGAAGGAGCTGGCGGGATGAGGGAACACCGGGTGCCGTGCCCACGAACGGCACCCGGCACCCGGCTCACCGGTTGTAGCGCAGGTACGCCCTGACCATGTGGCACGTGGTGTCCGACGGCGGGTGGACACCGATCAGCTCGGCCGTGCTGCGGATCTTCTCGTTGCGGGCCTGGTTCGGCAGGTAGACGCCGAGGTCGAGCAGCGCGATGGCGAGGCGCATCGCCTTGAGGCGGCGGTTGTGCGCCACATACCACTCCCGGGGCCGTCCGGCCGGCAACGGCCGCTTCGCCACGGGCACATAGGGCAGGTCGAGCTGGACGGAACGCTTCGCGGTGGACTGGGTCGGCAGCGGCTTCGGCTTCAGTGCGGCAGCGGGCACGGGCATCCTCCTGTCGCGGTCAGAACCCCGCCGGGATCTCCGGCGGAACTCTCGAACACTGCATCCAGTCTACTGCCCCCCACTGACATTCAGCAGTCCGCAATCGCCTTCAAATGCCCAGGTGAACAACGAAATTGGCGCGGTGTCACACCAGGTTCACGAGGTACGCGAGAGGCGCCAAATATTCGAACAGGGCTGCCGCTCGGGCACCCCCTGCGGCAGGTCGTTACCGTGGGCCCCATGGAGATCTGGATCAACCCGGCCTGCTCGAAGTGCCGCAGCGCGCTGACGCTGCTCGACGCGGAGGGCGCCGACTACACCGTCCGCCGGTATCTGGAGGAGGTGCCGAGCGAGGACGAGATCAGGGACGTACTGGACCGGCTCGGCCTCGAGCCGTGGGACATCACCCGGACCCAGGAGGCCGTGGCCGGGGAGCTGGGGCTGAGGGCGTGGGCGCGGGACGCGGCCTCGCGCGAGCGCTGGATCGCGGCGCTCGCCGGGCACCCCAGGCTGATCCAGCGGCCGATCATCACGGCCGACGACGGTACGGCCGTGGTGGCGCGCACGGACGAGGCCGTACGGGACGCTCTGTCCCGTTAGTCGGCTGGGCGACGGTTCGTCCGGCGGCGGGAGCCGGGGGGCGTACCGCTGTTACCCTCCGCGGCCATGACCTTCGATGATCAAGGAAATCCGGACGCCTGCGTCGACCCGTACGCCGAGTTCATGGCACGGGAGGAGCGGATACGGCGGCGCCGGCGGACGCGGCGGGCGGTGGGGGCCGGGGCGGGTGTCCTGCTCGCCGGCGCGATCGCCGCCGGTGCGGCGACGGTCGTGGACGAGGAGCGGCCCTCGGCGGCCTCGGGCACGACCGTCTCGGACACCGGGGCCCCGGGCACGGGCGCCCCGGGCGCCGGAGCCGTGCCGTCCGTCGGCGTCACCCTCCCCTCCGACGCGCCCCGTTCCCTCCCCTCCCTGCTCTCCCGGCCGGTGATCCGGCCCGAGCAGGCCTTCCCCGCCACGAGCGTCCGGCTCACGGACGGCTCCCGGTACACCCGGGTCGATCTGGCCACCACCACCGACTGCGCCCGGGGCACGTCCCCCGGACTGGCCCGGCTGATCGAGCAGGGCGGGGAGTGCTCGCGGCTGACGGCAGGGCTGTTCACGGACACCGACCGGCTCTCGCAGATCACGGTCACCGTACTGAGCTTCGCCCGGGTCGAGGACGCCTCGCGGGTGTTCATGATGGCCTCGACGGATCCGGTGACGTACCAGGTCGTCTCCCTCGACCCGCCCCCGGAGGCGGGGCTGCCGACGGTGCCGCCGGGTTCGGCCGGGGTCTTCCGCCGGCTGATGACGGTCCGCTCGGTGGTGTTCGCCAACGGGCAGTGGGGGGACGGGAAGGAGAGCCGGGAGGCCGAACTCACGGCCCAGACCGAGGGGTTGCTCCGGCACGTCAACGCCACGGTCGTGGCGTACGAGGAGGGGCGGACGGGGCGGGGCTGAGGCACCCCCGGGCCGCTGTGTGACGCGCGCCACTCCAGCCGGCCTCCATGACCCCTGAGTAACTTCGTTCGGGATCTCGTACATAGCGGCGTACGCTCCCCTATCTCTTCAGGAGGCGCGCATGTCGCGCAGGAGAACACTCGGCACGAAGAAGACGATCGCCCTGCTCGTCGGAGCGGCGGCGGTGGCGGGCGGTGGGGCCTTCGCCATGGCGGGCAACTCGAACGCTTCACAGACGCCACAAACCCTGTCGGCCGGGAACTCGACCGTCTGCCAGGGGCTCGCCACCGCCCTCGGCAACAACCAGAAGTTCATCGACGGCCAACGGGCCGCTCCGGACGCGCAGTCGGCGGCCCGGATCGCCAACCGTGAAGCGGTCATCGCGCAGATCAAGGTCCAGCAGAAGGCGTCGGGGTGCACCGTTGGGGAGTCGGCTCAGGACTCCCAGGCGGCGCAGCCGACCCAGCCTTCGCAGGCGGCCTCGACCCCCGCGGCGAACACCGGGAACACCGGAAACGCGGGGAACGGCGGTGCCGCGGCCTCCGGCCAGCAGGTCTGCAACGGCTCGACCGTCACCCTCTCGGGAGAGGGGGGCGCGCCGGCCGCGTCCAGCAACCAGTTCCCGGCGGGTACGAAGCTGAAGGTCACCAACCTGGACAACAACAAGTCCATCACCGTCCAGGTGACCTCGGTCTCCGGCAGCTGTGTGCTGCTGAACAACGCGGCTTTCGAGCAGGTCCGTGAGCCCGGCAAGTTCCTGATCCGCCGCGCCGTGATCGAGAAGGTGGGGTGAGGTTCAGACGCCGAGAAACGAGCTGAGGCGACGGACCGCTCCGGAGGGCGCGGCGACCGGCAGCTGATGGTGGGACACGTCCGGCAGGACGGCGGTCTCCACGTACGGCAGCCATTCACCCGCCCGGGCCGTGACCTCGTACGGGTCATGGGTCCTGCTGTTCGCGGCCACGAACAGCAGGACCCGCGTACGCAGGGCCCGTAGCGCCTCGGGCGCCGGACGCGGGCCGGTCACCGGCCGCCCCGCGGGGAAGCCGGCGGCGGCCTCCTGGAGCCGGAGCCAGTCGGGGTCCATGACCGCTCCCCCGCTCTCCCAGTCCAGGAAGGCCCGTACCCGGCGCGGGGTGGGCCGCAGCAGCATCGGCAGGGCGCGCAGCAGATACGCCGTCTCGAACCCGGCGAAGCACTGGGTCGGGTCGAGGAGGAACAGACGGCGTACCCGGCCGGGGGCGCGCAGGGCGTAGTGCAGGGCGATCCACCCGCCGTAGGAGTGCCCGCCCAGGTCCACGGGCGCCGCGGGACCGATCCCCAGCCCTGCCATGACGGCGTCCAGCCAGTCCCGCAGATCGTCGACGGTCCGTGCCCCGCGCGCCTCGGTGCGTCCCGCCGCGCCGATCAGGTCGACGGCGTGCACCCGCCGGATCCGGGCGAGGTCGGCCGCCTGCACGAACCAGGACGCCGAGGTCGCTCCGCCGCCCCCGGGCAGCAGCAGCAGCGGGGGTGCGTCCCGCGGGCCGCAGACATGGGCGTACGTCTCGCCGAACGGTGTGGGGACGGTGACCGCCTCCCGGTCGGCGGGCCACTTGGCGAGGACCTCGTCGTAGGCGGTCCGGAAGGCCTCACCGTCGTAGGCCCCGCTGCCCTGTCCCCTGGGCTTTCCCATACGCTCCCCCCGCTTCCCCTATTATCTCGCTCAGCAAGATACTTGGCGGGCGAGACGAACACCACCAGGAGGCGAGGGTGCCGACCGAGGGGCCGGAGCTGGAGACCGTCCATCTGCTGCGTGCGGCGGCGGTCGAACTCGGACTGCACAGCGCGCGGTTCGCGAGCCGCAACGGTATGCATCCGACGGACGTACGGGCTCTGATCGTCCTCATGGACGCCCGGCGGGCGGCCGAGGAGACGACGGCGGGGCGGCTCGGGGCGGCGCTCGGGCTGAACTCGGCGGGGACGACGGCCCTGGTGGACCGGCTGGAGCGGGCGGGCCACGTCCGGCGGGTGCGCGGCGCCACCGACCGGCGCAAGGTCGTGATCGAGGTGGACGAGCGCGCGGTGGCCCTGGGGCAGGCGTTCTTCGGCCCGCTCATCGGCCAGGTGGTGGAGCTGCTCCAGGGCTACGACGAGCGGGAGCGGGCGGCGATCCGGGGGTTCCTGGAAGGGGTGCGCGGCGCGGCGGCAGCGGCCGACCGTCCCCTCACCTCGTGAGCCGCACCACAGAACCAGCAGGTAACACGGGGTTCACATTCGAGCAACGACCGGGAAATCGCCCGTTGACAAGCTGCCGGTCAACACCGACGGCGCCCCAGTGCCGCAGCGCCGCAGCATCAACAGCACCCGCAAGTGCGTTCAGACACACCCCCGAAGGAAGTGGCCCGTGACCTTCAAGGCTGAGTACATCTGGATCGACGGCACCCAGCCGACGGCGAAGCTCCGTTCCAAGACGAAGATCATCGCGGGCGAGCCCGCCGGTCTGGACGCGCTGCCGATCTGGGGTTTCGACGGGTCCTCCACGAACCAGGCCGAGGGCCACGCCTCGGACCGTGTCCTCAAGCCGGTCTTCACCTGCCCCGACCCGATCCGCGGCGGCGACGACGTCCTCGTCCTGTGCGAGGTCCTCAACATCGACATGACGCCGCACGAGTCCAACACCCGTGCCGCGCTGGCCGAGGTCGAGGCGAAGTACGGCTCGCAGGAGCCGATCTTCGGCATCGAGCAGGAGTACACCTTCTTCCAGGACGGTTACCCGCTCGGCTTCCCCAAGGGCGGCTTCCCGGCCCCGCAGGGCGGCTACTACTGCGGTGTCGGCGCCGACGAGATCTTCGGCCGTGAGGTCGTCGAGGCCCACCTGGAGAACTGCCTGGCCGCCGGTCTCGGCATCTCCGGCATCAACGCCGAGGTCATGCCCGGCCAGTGGGAGTTCCAGGTCGGCCCGCTCGCCCCGCTCGAGGTCTCGGACCAGCTGTGGGTCGCCCGCTGGCTGCTCTACCGCACCGCCGAGGACTTCGGCGTCTCCGCCACCCTCGACCCCAAGCCGGTCAAGGGCGACTGGAACGGCGCCGGTGCGCACACCAACTTCTCCACCAAGGCGATGCGCGAGGGCTACGACGCGATCATCACCGCCGCCGAGTCGCTCGGTGAGGGCTCCAAGCCGCTCGACCACGTCAAGAACTACGGCGCCGGCATCGACGACCGTCTGACCGGTCTGCACGAGACCGCCCCGTGGAACGAGTACTCCTACGGTGTCTCCAACCGCGGCGCCTCGGTCCGTATCCCGTGGCAGGTCGAGAAGGACGGCAAGGGCTACATCGAGGACCGCCGCCCGAACGCCAACGTCGACCCCTACACGGTGACCCGCCTCCTGGTCGACACCTGCTGCGCCGCCCTGGAGAAGGCCGGCCAGGTCTGATCCGTCCCGCAGTGCCGCACTGCTCGTGAAGGGGCGCCCCGCCGATCCGGTGGGGCGCCCCTTCCGCGTGTTGAGGTCAACTTCGCGTCGAGGAAACCGTCCAAGCTGTGAGAGGAGGGTCCTGTTGCGGGCGTGTGTCTGCTTCAATGGAGCCATGGCCAGCTTCCAGAAGTACACCGCGACGGGTCGCCATGACCTCGAGCCCTTCTGGCCTTCCCGTCAGCACCACGACTTCGACCGGGTGTGTTGCCGCGCGACGAACGCGCCGGCCCTCTAAAGCCGTACACCCCGGCCTTCGGCCAGCGCGCACGACGTACGTCCCTCGACGAGCCCGACCACGAATCGCGGCCGTCGTCCTCCCCGACGAACTTCTCGCGCGAAAAGAGCTGACCTCTCATGGCGACCACCCGTTCCCTCTCCACCGCCACGCTCCCCCACCCCGTCCAGAACGCCCCCCGGCACCGGCTGCGGGCCGTCGGCCCCGACGAGGTGGCCGACGTCGTGGATCTCCTGCCGCCCGGCGCCACCTGGCTGCCCGCTCCACAGCACTCCCTGCCCGACCTGCCCGGCCACCCGGCGATGGTCGGCTACCTCGTGCTGATCCCGGCGGACCAGCAGCAGCCGTTCCAGCCCGTCCCGGTGCCGGCGGCGGAGACCACCGCGGACAACCCGCTCGTGCGCGTCGACCCGGTACAGCGCACCGCCGAGGTCGACGGGCGTGAACTCGACCTGACCTACCTGGAGTTCGAGCTGCTCGCGCACCTCGTGGCGCACCCGAACCGGGTGCACACCCGCGACCAGCTCGTCACCACGGTGTGGGGGTACGGCCATGTCGGCGACGGCCGTACGGTCGACGTCCATGTCGCCCGGCTGCGCCGCAAGCTGGGCGCCGAGCACCGCGGCACCATCCAGACGGTGCGCCGGGTCGGCTACAAGTACACCCCGCCGACCGGCCGCTGACGCTCTGCCCTGAGCAGAGGACGGTTCCGTCCCGCTGCCCGGCCGGGCACAGTCACCGGCATGAGACTTCTGGTGCTGGGTGGTACGGAGTTCGTGGGACGGGCCGTCGTCGAGGCGGCCCTCGGGCGCGGCTGGGACGTGACGGTCCTGAACCGGGGGCGGCACACCCCCGCCCCGGGGGTGACGGCCCTGACCGGCGACCGCACCGCGCCCGGCGGGCTGGACGCCCTCGCCGCGCACGACGGGGACTGGGACGCCGTCGTCGACACCTGGTCGTCGGCGCCCCGCCCGGTGCACGAGGCGGCGCGGCTGCTGCGGGGCCGCGCCGGCCGGTATGTGTACGTGTCGAGCTGCTCGGTGTACACCTGGGCCCCGCCCGCCGGGTACACGGAGGAGGCGCCCGTGGTCGAGGGGGCGGCGCCCGACGCCGGCTCGACCGACTACCAGCGCGACAAGCGGGGCGGTGAGCTGGCCGTCGTCGACGCCTTCGGCACACAGGACTCCGTGCTCGTACGGGCCGGGCTGATCCTCGGCCCGTACGAGAACGTCGGCCGGCTGCCCTGGTGGCTGGGCCGGATCGCACGCGGCGGCCCGGTGCTCGCCCCCGGGCCCCGGGACCTTCCCCTCCAGTACGTCGACGTCCGCGACCTCGCCGCATGGATCCTCGGCGCGGTCGAGCGGGAACTGAGCGGGCCGTACAACCTGATGAGCCCCCAAGGACACGCCACCATGGGCGAGTTCCTCGACGCGTGCGTGCGGACCACCGGGTCGGACGCGCGGCTGCGCTGGACCGCCCCGGAGATCGTCCTCGACGCGGGCATCGAGCCCTGGGTCCAGTTGCCGGTGTGGGTGCCGCCGGGCACCGACATGCACGACGCGCTGCACGCCGCCGATGTCTCACGGGCGGTGGCGACGGGACTGTCCTGCCGTCCGGTCGAGGAGACCGTCGCCGGCACCTGGGCCTGGCTGGGGTCGATCGGCGGAACGGCGCCCCACCGCAACGACCGTGCGGTCAAGGGGCTGGCCCCGGAGGTGGAGGCCAGGGTGCTGGCCGGGGCGGGGGGTGTACCTGGCACCACCCCCTGACCGGGGGCTTCGGGCCAGTGACCGCGCCGGAGTGCTCGGCCAGACTGGCCGTATGAACACCGACACGAAGAGCGGCGGACGTGGTTCGAGGACGCGGGAGATGGTGCTCGCCGCCGTACGGGGGCTCGTGCTGGCCCTGGCGGTGTGGCCCTGGACGGTGGTGGTCTACTGCCTGGCCCTCGTCTCCCTCACGCTGATCCCCCTCGGCGTGGGACTCGTCACCACGCCCTGGGTGGTGCGGGCGGCACGGGCCCTCGCGGACAACCGGCGTGATCTCGCGCGGCGATGGTGCGGGATGCACATCCCGTCCGCGTACCGGCCGCTGCCCAGGACCGCCAACCCGGCGCGGCGCACCTACGCGCTGCTCCAGGACCCGGCGACCTGGCGGGACCTGCGCTGGCTGATGGCGGACACGGTGGCGGGGCTGGTCACCGCGCTGCTGCCGGTCGTCCTGGTCTGCTACCCGCTGGAGGGGTTCGCGCTCGCGGCGGGGCTGTGGCGGGTCGTGACGGACGGGTCGGGCGGCCCCTACTGGTACGCCTTCGTGCCGGTCGGCGACCGGACGACCGCGCTCGCCGCCGGCGCGCTCGCGGTGCTGCTGCTGGTCGTCGCCGACCGGTACGCCGTGAACGCCCTGGGCGTCCACTTCCGGCTCACCCGGGGTCTGCTCACGCCCGGCCGGGCCGAACTCGCCGAGCGGGTCAAGGTGCTGACCGACACCCGGCGGGACGCCGTGGACACCTCGGCCGCCGAACTGCGGCGCATCGAGCGGGATCTGCACGACGGGGCGCAGGCCCGGCTGGTGGCCATGGGCATGGACCTGGGCACGATCGAGCTGCTCCTCGACAAGGACCCCGAGAAGGCCAGGCAGCTGCTCGCGCAGGCCCGGCAGTCGTCGGCGGAGGCCCTCGCCGAACTGCGCGACCTGGTGCGCGGGATCCATCCGCCGGTGCTGGCCGAGCGCGGACTGGGCGATGCCGTACGGGCGTTGGCGCTACGGCTGCCGGTGCCGACGGAGGTGGCGGTGGAGCTGCCGGGGCGGGCCGGGGCGCCGGTCGAGTCGGCCGCGTACTTCGCGGTCAGCGAGGTCCTCACCAACGCGGTCAAGCACTCCGGCGCCGACCGCATCTGGGCCGACCTGCACCACGCGGAGGGTCATCTGCGGATCTCCGTCACCGACAACGGCCGCGGCGGCGCGGCGATCGGGGCGGGGTCGGGCCTGGCCGGGGTGGAGCGGCGGCTGGGTACATTCGACGGCGTCCTGGCCGTCAGCTCCCCGGCGGGCGGTCCCACCATGGTGACCATGGAGATTCCTTGCGCGTTGTCCTAGCCGAAGACCTGTTCCTGCTGCGGGACGGGCTGGTGCGGCTGCTGGAGGCCTACGGCTTCGAGATCGCCGCCGCCGTGGAGAGCGGGCCCGAGCTGGAGCGGGCCCTCGCCGAACTGGAGCCGGACGTCGCCGTGGTGGACGTCCGGCTTCCGCCCACGCACACGGACGAGGGCCTCCAGTGCGCGCTCACCGCCCGCCGCCGCAGGCCCGGCCTCCCGGTGCTCGTCCTCTCCCAGCACGTCGAGCAGCTGTACGCGCGCGAGCTGCTCGCCGACGGCAGCGGCGGGGTCGGCTATCTGCTGAAGGACCGGGTGTTCGACGCGGAGCAGTTCGTGGACGCCGTACGGCGGGTCGCGGCGGGCGGTACGGCGATGGACCCCCAGGTGATCCAGCAGCTGCTGGCCCGCCGCTCGGGCGACGGGCAGGGTCCGGTGGAGCGGCTCACTCCACGCGAACGGGAGGTTCTGGAGCTGATGGCGCAGGGCCGGTCGAACACGGCGATCGCCGGCAAACTGGTCGTCACCGAGCGGGCCGTCGCCAAGCACACCGCGAATATCTTCGTGAAGCTCGGTTTGGAGGTCTCGGACGACGACAACCGCAGGGTACTGGCGGTGCTGGCCTATCTGGACCGGGACCGGTAGGGGGACAACTACCGTGACGTGTGGGGTCGTTGGGGAGGGTTTGTCGTACGGACCTCTCATCAATTTCTGAGACCGCTGAACACCTCTGGGACGGGATGCGTATGGGAGGGGGCAGCTTCACTCCTGTCGGGCGCCTCGATGCGACCCCGCCAAGGAAGTCAGAGGAGTTCCATGGGACGCAACATTCGTAAACGCCGTTCGTCGATGGCCACGAAGGCCGTGGCAGCATCGGCGGCCCTAGCGCTCGGCGGGGGCGGGCTGATCTGGGCGAACTTCTACGCTTCGGCCCACGAGTCGAGCAACTCGGGTCAGAACACGACCAAGGCCGCCACCGCAGCAGCGCAGGTCGCCACCATCTCCTGCCCGGACGTGGGGCAGAAGCTGACGAACGTGCCCGACAAGGCCAAGCAGGGCGTCGCCACCGAGCTGGCGAACCTCGACAAGCAGATCACCGAGGCCTACGCCCGGCTCGCCTCCACGCGTCAGGCGCAGGCGAACGACCCCGGCTTCGTGCAGAACGCGATCGTCGGCCCCCTGAAGGAGAAGCGGGCCGCCACGATCGACCGGATCCGCATCGACATCCAGCGGGTCGGCGGCCAGTTCAACACCCAGCTCAGCCAGCTCGCGGCCTGCACCACGCAGGCGGCCAACGCCAACACCAACGCGGGCCAGGCGGGCAACGGCCAGAACAACAACGGCCAGCAGAACAACAACAATGGCCAGCAGAACAACGGCCAGAACAACAATGGCCAGAACAACGGCCAGCAGAACAACGGCCAGCAGAACAACGGCGGTCAGCAGCAGGCGGGCGCCAACGGCCAGGGCGGCAACGGCCCGACCGCGGCCGACTTCGTGGACATCACGAAGGTCCAGGCCAACGCGCAGCTGGGCGTGGGGGCCAACGGCCTCGCGGCCAACGGCAACTCCGGCTCCCGCGGCAGCTTCACCACCAAGTGCGGCACCAACGGCAACAAGAACCACAACACGGACAACGTGATCGTGGCCCCCGGTGTCAGCAACGGTGCCCACCACCTGCACGACTACGTCGGCAACCAGTCCAACGACGCTTTCGCGAGCGACCAGGAGCTGGCGGCGGCCCAGACCAGCTGCCAGAACCAGGGCGACAAGTCCTCGTACTTCTGGCCGGTGCTGCGCACCCAGGACGGCACGCAGGACTTCGACCAGAACGCGGACGGCGGTGGCAAGGAAGGCAACGTCGGCAAGATCCTCCAGCCCGTCCAGGCGCAGCTGACCTTCGTCGGCAACAAGAAGGGCAACGTCGTCGCGATGCCGACGGCGCTGCGCATCATCACCGGTGACGCGAAGGCCTTCGTCAACGGCAACGGCAACGCCAACGTGAACTGGTCCTGCACCGGCTTCGAGAACAAGGTGCAGCTGGAGACCCAGTACCCGATCTGCCCGCAGGGCAGCCAGGTGGTGCGCACGACCTTCTTCCAGAGCTGCTGGGACGGTCAGAACATCGACTCCGCCAACCACCGCACGCACGTGTCCTTCGTCCAGGCGGACGGCACCTGCGCCAACGGCTTCAAGGCGATCCCGCAGCTGAAGGTCCGGCTGGTCTACAACGTCACCCGGCCGACGATCCAGAACGGCGTCGTGAAGAACGCCTACGCGGTCGACAGCTTCCCGGAGAACCTGCACAAGCCGATCACCGACCACAACGACTTCATCAACTTCTTCTCCACGAACACGATGAACAAGATGGTCAACTGCATCAACACCGGCAAGAAGTGCCAGTAGTCGACAGCGGTCGATAACTGAGAGGCCGGCGGTGAGGAATCCTCACCGCCGGCCTTCTTGTGTGCCGTGCCGCTTGGCTCAGTGGCCGGAGTGCGTCGCGCTCCCGGACGGCTCGCCCGACTCGTGCGCCGAGTGGTCCGTGCCCTCCTCGATGTCGCCGCCGAGCGTCTTGCGCAGCGATGTCACCGTGCCGGTCTCCTCTCCCACGGCCACCCACTTGCGGCCGACCAGATAGTGGCCGCCGTAGTCCTTGGCGCCGTTGAGCCACTCGCGCTGGCCCCGGTCGGTGGCGAAGGTCAGCAGGAGGAACTTCCCCGCGGAGGTCTTGCAGATGGCCTGGCGGAGTTCGTCGGCGTCGGTCTGCATGTTCGGCTTGCAGTCCACCTCGGCGGCCAGGTGCTCCAGACTGCCGGTCGCCGCCGTCGGGACGGCCACCTCGGCCTTCCCGGAGCCTGCGGACGCGCACCCCGCCAGCACCAGCGCCGCCACGGCGGTCGCCGCCGCGAGGATCGGTCGGGTCACCTTCATCTGTCCTCCCTGCGTGAGCCTCGTCCTGGATACGGCTCCCGCGTACGGTCCGCTCAAAATACGCTGCCGGGCTGGCACACGCGTGCGAGAGTGGGCCGGTGAACCACGACTGGGAAGAGCGCGTGACGGCCGCCTGGGCCACCCTCGACCGCTATCCGCAGGCACGGGCCGCCGACTTCCGGGCCGTCATCGACGAACTCGTCGCCGAACTGCCCGGGAACAGCCCCCTCGGCCCCTTCGAGCGGGCCTGCGCCTGGGACTCCACCGGCCACAGCGACCGGGCCGTACCGCTCTACCGGGAAGCCCTCGCCCTCGGTCTGACCGGCTACCAGGGCCGGCGCGCCAGGATCCAGCTCTCCAGCTCCCTGCGCAACATCGGGCAGGCCGAGGAGGGCGTCGCGCTGCTCACCCCCGAACTGGACGCCCCGTCCGACGAACTGGACGACGCCGTACGCGCCACGCTCGCCCTGTGCCTGTCCAGCCTCGGCCGCGACCGGGAGGCCCTGTCCCTGGTCCTCGGCGCCCTCGCCCCCCATCTGCCGCGCTACCAGCGGTCGATGGCGAACTACGCACGGGCGCTCGTCGAGTCGTAGGCGGGGCGTGACCCGTACGGCGGTGACCATCCCTCGTGCCGCTCGTTGCGCTGGGCGTGCAGTCACAGGATGTCGCCCCGAGCCCCGCACCCGGTTCCGCCCCCGACCGGGCCGTCGACGTCGAGCAGGCCGAGGCCGCGCTCGTCGAGCACTATCCGCGTCTCGTCCGGCTCGCCTATCTGGTGCTGCCGCCGGGCCTCGGCCGGGGCCGCCGGGTCCTGACCGCCCACGCCCTCGTCCAGCGTGCCCTGCCCCGCCGCCGCGCCTCGGCCCCCGTGATCCCGGCCCAGGCGCAGGCCGACGGCCGCGACGGCGACCCCGGGTACGCGTACGTCCGCCTCCAGGTGGTGCGGACGGCGCTGGAGGCGGGCCTGCCGCTGGTGCGCCCGGCCTGGCCCAAGCGGGCGCAACTGCCGCCGCTGCTCCCCCAGGTGCGGGGCCTGAGACTGTTCCCGCGCTCCGGCGGGGCCGACGAACTCGCCCTGGACCAGCAGCTGTCCGCCCTGGCCGGTCCGGCCCGCGCCGTCTATGTGCTGCGCGGCCTGGAGAAACTCACCGACGGCGAGGTGCGCAAGGTCCTCGCCGAGGCGGGCGTGGCGGACACCGACGCGGCGCTGGACGAGGCCGACGCGGTGCCCGCCCGGTACGCCCTGCTCGAATCCCCCGAGTTCGACCCCTGCTCCCTCCAGGCCCGGCCCACCGATCTGCTGCGCCGCCGCCGGCACACCACGGCCGCGCTGGCCGCCGCCGCGGCCCTCGCGGTGTGCGGCGCGCTGGTCGCGCTGCCCGGTGACGGCTGGGGCCCGGACGGCGCGGCCGCCCCGGTGTACGCGCAGAACCCGGCCGCCGAGGCCGCGCTCGACCCGGGCCGGCTGCTGCGGGTCTCCCCCGTCGCCTGGAAGACGTCCGCGCGCACCGACTTCTCCGTCTGGCCGGCCCGCGGCGCCCTGGTCCGCGACACCGCGCTGCTGCGCCGCGCCCTCGCGGTCTGGGCCCGCCCCGGCGCGACGGTGCAGGTCTCGGCGACTCCCGACACCCCCTCCGGCCCCCCGTCCGGCCCGCCCCAGCTCCTGTACGCGGCCGAGGTGGGCAACGCGCGCGTGGTGCTCTTCCACGACGGTCTGCGCATCGCCCGCTACGCCGAGCCGAAGGACGGCACGGCCGGGGCCGCCCTGGACTTCGCGCGGGTCGACGGCGCGGCCGGCGCCGAGGCGTCCGCGATCGTCCTGGACCGGGCCGACGGCAATGTCCGCTGGCTGACGGCGCCCTGGGTGACCGCGGCGGGCGAGCGGGACCTCGGCAAGCCGGGCGCCGGCGTGATGGCCCTGACGCTCACCGACGGCATCACCTCGCCGCTGGCCAGTCCCGCGACCCGGACCGGCACCTGCACCGGCTGGAACGTCCTCCAGCTCACCGACGCCTCGGGCTCCCGTCTCCTCACCGACCTCGGCGAGCTGGTCCCCGCCCGGCTGACCGCCGGCCGGCCCACCGCGCCGAAGGAGGCCACGGGAGCGGAGGCGCTCGGCACCTGGGCGCCGTACGCCTGCTCGCTGGCCGATGTGCGCGGGCAGGGCGTGCGGACGGTGAACGTGTGGTCGTACGCGCGTCAGCCGCTGCCCGACGCGAGCGGCTCGGCGGAATGGGTGTGCACCCGGGCGGAGACCTGGCGCGGCGACGGGAGCCGGGTACTGGCCCAGTTCCGTACCCCGGGCGGGCTGTTCGGGGCGGCCGTGGCGAAGGCCGGGGACGTCCCGGCGTGCGGTCCGCGCGATCCGCATGTGCTGGCCGGGGTGCTGTGGAAGTCGCAGGGCGGCCACTGGTACCTCCTCGCGGCCGGCGACTCCGGGACGCGGAACGTACGGGCGACCGGCGGGGTGCGGGACTCCGCGCCGGGCCCGCTGCTCACCGCGGCGGCCGAGAAGGGGGCGAAGGCGGAGCTGAAGGGCACGCTGGCGGACGGGCGGTCGGTCAACGGGCTCAACTGATCGGCGCGGAGGGGTTCACCCCGGCCTTACCCGTCAGTACATTGACGCCATGTCCAACAAGGGTCGGTCCGACGGGGACCGGGTGCCGCTCAAGGCCCGCAAGGTGTCCTTCTCCTGGGAGGACACCCCGCTGCACTGGGTGCCGGGGGATCCGTTCACCACGCACACCATCAATGTGCTGCACCTGCTGCTGCCGGCCGGCGAGCGCTGGTTCGTGCACGTCTACCGGCAGGTGCTGCCGTACATCCGGGACGAGCGGCTGCGCGAGGACGTGATCGGGTTCATCGGGCAGGAGGCGGTGCACTCCCAGGCCCATGACGAGGTGCTGCCCCACCTCAAGGAGCAGGGGCTCGACCCGACGCCGTACACCGCGCAGGTCGACTGGCTCTTCGAGAAGCTGCTCGGCGACCGCACCCTGCCCCCGGGCCGGGCGCGCCGCTGGTGGCTGAAGGAGCGGGTGGCGCTGATCGCGGCCATCGAGCACTACACCGCCTTCCTCGGCGACTGGGTGCTGAACGCGGACGAACTGGACCGCAGGGGCGCCGACCCGACCATGCTGGACCTGCTGCGCTGGCACGGCGCCGAGGAGGTCGAGCACCGGTCCGTGGCCTTCGAGCTGTTCATGCACCTCGACGGCAGCTACCGCCGCCGGGTGCGGACCTGGGCCACCGCCTTCGCCGCCCTCGTCTTCCTCTGGCAGCGCGGGGTCCGCTTCTTCATGGCGAACGACCCGACGCTCACCGGCGGGAAGGCGAGCTTGCGGGCCTTCTACGTGCGCGGCAGACGCGGCACCCTGCCCGCCACCGGCGCGCTGCTGCGGTCGGTCCCCCGCTATCTCAGCCGGGGTTACCACCCCTCGCAGGAGGGCTCCACCGAGCAGGCGGTCGCCTATCTCGCCTCCTCCCCCGCGGCGCTGGCCGCGCTCGCCGCGGAGCGGAGGGCGTCCTGATGGCCCACGCTCTGCGCAGGGCCGCCTTCGTCGCCGGTACGGCCTGGCTGGCACGGCGGGCGATGCGGCGCCGGATCCGGGCCTCGCCGCTGTGGCCGCTGCCGGCGCTGGACGAGCCGGTCTCCGGGCGGCCCCGCTCCCGGTCCCTGCGACTGCGGGTGAGCGCGCGGGACACGGTCGCCGAGGGTGTCGTACGACTGCGGCTCGAAGGACGGGAGTTGCCGCGCTGGGAGCCGGGGGCGCACATCGATCTGGTGCTGCCGTCGGGGCGGGTGCGGCAGTACTCGCTGTGCGGGGACCCGGCGGACCGCTGCGCGTACACCGTCGCCGTACGGCTCGTCGAGGACGGCCGGGGCGGGTCGCGCGAGGTGCACGAGCGGCTCCTGGAGGGCACGGAGGTCGAGGTGCGCGGGCCGCGGAACCGCTTCCCGCTCGCCGAGGCCCCGGCGTACGTCTTCGTCGCCGGAGGGATCGGCATCACCCCGCTCCTGCCGATGCTGCGGGCGCTCCCCGAGGGCGCCGACTGGCGGCTGCTGTACGCCGGCCGGTCACGGGCCTCGATGCCGTTCCTCGCGGAGGTCGAGCGGTTCGGCGGGAGGGGGGTCCCCCCGCTCGGGCGAAGCCGAGAGCGGGGGAGGGTCAAGGTGGTGGAGGGACGGCCGGACCTCGACGCGGAGTTGAAGGACCTGCCCGCCGGGGCCGTCGTCCACTGCTGTGGGCCGGAGGGGCTGATGGCGGCCGTGGCCGAGCGGGTGCCGTCCGTACGAGTCGAACGATTCACGCCACTTGCCGTGGGCGGCGGCGCCTGCGAGGTCGAACTCCGGCGCAGCGGACGGACGTTGACCGTGCCCGCCGGCTCCTCGGTGCTCTCCGCCGTACGCGCCGCGCTCCCCGGCACGCTCTACTCCTGCGAGCAGGGGTTCTGCGGAACGTGTGTACAGCGGGTGCTGGCGGGCGAGGTGGATCACCGGGACGCACTGCTCACGGACGCCGAGCGCGCGGACTCGATGCTGATCTGTGTGTCCCGGGCGCGCGGCGCACGGCTGGTGCTCGATATGTGAACACCGGGGGCCGGTCCGGTCCGTTCGGGGCCGGATCCGATCGGTAAGGTGGGCGCATGACTACCGGGGTTCGTCGAAGAATGGGAGTCGAGGAGCGTCGGCAGCAGTTGATCGGCGTCGCCCTCGACCTGTTCGCCCAGCGCTCGCCCGACGAGGTCTCCATCGACGAGATAGCGGCCGCCGCCGGTATCTCGCGCCCCCTCGTCTATCACTACTTCCCCGGCAAACTCAGCTTGTACGAGGCCGCGTTGAAGCGGGCCTCGGAGGATCTCGCCGCCCGGTTCGTCGAGCCCGCCGAGGGACCGCTCGGCTCACGGCTGCTGCGGGTGATGCGCCGCTACTTCGACTTCGTCGACGAGCACGGCCCGGGTTTCTCGGCCCTGATGCGCGGCGGCCCGGCCGTCGGCTCGTCCACGACGAACGCCCTGATCGACTCCGTACGCCAGGCCGCCTACGAGCAGATCCTGTCCCACCTGGGCATCACGGACCCGCCCGCCCGGCTGGAGTTGGTGGTGCGCTCCTGGATCTCGCTCGCCGAGTCGACCGCGCTGATCTGGCTGGACGGGCGGCGGATCCCGCGCGAGGAGCTGGAGGTGCAGCTCGTGCACGACTTCGCCGCGCTCACCGCCGTCAGCGCGGCCTACGACGACGAGATGCGCAAGCTGCTGCACCCCATGCTGTCCGGCGAGCCGGCCGACGGCCCCTTCGGGAACCTGGCGGCCCGGCTCATCGCGCTGGCGTCCTAGGCCTGGGCCTACTCCCGGTCGAACTTGCGGTACGACGGGTCGAGGTCACGGATCTCGGCGGAGGCGTGCAGGGCGATCCCCTCGTCCGCGATGTGCTTGCGCAGCAGCTCCAGGACCGCCTCGGTCAGCCGGGCCTTGGTGTCGTCGGTGCGGCCGGCGAGCAGGCCGAGGGCGACATGGACGATCGCGTGGCGGTGCTCGAGCGGGTCCTCGTAGCCGTACGCGGTCTCGTCGGCCTTGCGGAACAGGGTCTTGCAGGCTTCCGGCTTGGCGGCCGCGATCTCGACGAGCGCGGTGTGCAGGGCCTGGGCGAAGGCCTCCCTGTCGAAGGCGTGGGTCACGGCGGCCGAGTAGTCGACGGTGATGTTCGGCATGAGCACTCCTGTTCCAAGGCGACAGCGTCACGTCACCCTAGCCGCAGGGCAAGCATCGCGATGTCGTCGTCCTGATCGTGGGCGAAGCGGCTGAGCAGCAGGTCGCACAGGGCGTCCAGGCCCGGTGGGGCGCCCGCGGCGGCGGTGCGGAGGTGTTCCAGGCTGACGCCGAGGTCCGTGCCGCGGGTCTCGATCAGGCCGTCGGTGACCATGAGCAGCCGGTCGCCGCGGCCCAGCGGCACCTCGGTCGGGGCCGGGCGTTCCAGGCCGAGGCCGAGGAGCGGGCCGTCCACGTCGACGTAGGCGGCGGTGCCGGTGCCGGAGACGACCAGCGGGGGGAGGTGCCCGGCGTTGGCCACCCGCAGCCGTCCGGTCGTGGGCTCCAGCAGGGTCAGGCACACGGTCGCGGTGACGTCGGGGTGGTAGTGCTGGAGCATCCGGTCGAGCCGGGCGGCCAGCACCGCCGGGTCGGGGTCCTCGACGCAGTAGGCGCGCAGCGCGTGCCGGATCTCCACCATCACCGTGGCGGCCTCCAGGGAGTGCCCGACGACGTCCCCGACGGCGGTGAGCACCCCGGCGCCGCTGGAGACGGCCGCGTAGAAGTCGCCGCCGATCTCGGTCTCCCGGGACGCGGGCACGTACCGCACCACCAGGTCCACGCCGGGCAGCCGGGACGGCCGCTCGGGGCGGGGCAGGAAGCTGTGCTGGAGGGTGAGCGCGACATGCCGTTCCAACTGGTACATCAGCAGCGGCTCGGCGGCCAGCGCGGTGACCTGGGCGAGGCGGGAGAGCAGTCCGTCGTCGACGACGGGGGCGGTGGCCGGGACCGCCACACAGACGGGGGTGCGGCGGCCCTGGGTCACGGCCGGCACCAGCCGGGCGGCCTCCCGCCGGCCCGGCCGGAAGAACCCGGCCGGCCACACCGTCGCCGGGACGAGCACGCCCCGCGGCCCGCCGTGCCCCGTCGCGAGCCGGGAGACCAGCCGGGCGACGGCCTCGTGCGCGGCGGTGTCCGGCAGCCCGAGGGTGCCGCGGTCGAGGGAGGTGCCCCGGTGCAGTCCGCCGTCCGGGCCGACCACGAAGACCACCGCGGGAGACCCGGCGAGCCGGGCGGCGCCCTCCGCGGCCGCCTCGGCCAGCTCGCCCGGGCAGCGCGCGGTCTGCACGGCGACCGTCGCCTCCGCGAGAAGCGTCAGCCGTCGCGCCCGCGCCTCCGCGTCGCCCCTGCGCCGCGCCCCGCGCAGGGCGGCCCGGACGGCGGACTGCGTCTGCAGCGGATCGGCGGGCACCGTGGGACTCCCGGCCCTCTCGGAAAACGTGGTGGGGCGGCCCCGCGCCGGGACCGCCCCACCAAGCTAGTCCTGTATCAGGAGACCCGGGAGAATACCGCGACAGTACGACCCGGAACGGCGAACGTGCCCGATTCCCGCACGTAGGACGAGGTCTTGACGGTAGAGTCCGCGCCCGACGCCTGCACCGGGTGCAGCCGGTAGCCCCGACCGGCAAGGGAAACGATCCGCTGCTTCTGCTCGTCCGGCGTCGCGTTGAAGACGACGACCAGGTCGCCCAGCTCCATCGTGATCACCCCGGGCGTCTCGTCCGTGCCGGACAGCGGGAAGGACAGCGCCGACTGCACCCGCGCGGCCGTGCCGAGCGAGAACGCCTTCTCCGTCGTACGGATCCTCAGCAGGTCCTGGTACGCGGCAAAGGCGCCGGTGATCTGCGGGCAGCCCACCCCGACGCCTGTCAACAGGGGCTTGGCGTAGGACCACTTGGAGGCGTTGTCGGCGGCCGGGGGCAGCCCGCGGCCGAAGCCGTTGCCGTCGGCGCAGTTCCAGTGGATCGCGTTGAACCAGTCACCGCTGTCGAAGGAGTTGCGGTCCAGGGACTTGGAGCGCAGCAGGTCGGAGCCGGCCTGGGAGAGCGACGGTCCCTGCGAGAGCGCGGCGGTGGCCATCGCCAGGACCTGCATCCGGGCCCGGTCGGCGGCGGAGGTGTCCTGGGGGAGCTTGTAGGCGAGGGCGTCGAACAGGGACTCGTTGTCGTGCGCGTCGGCGTAGGCGAGGGCGTCGCCGGGCGCGGCCGCGTATCCGGCGGGCTGCCCGTTGTAGTCGACCTCGGCGCCGGTGACCTCCTTGCCGTCGGTGCCGGTGAACCGGTAGGCGGCGAGGTTGCCGGACAGACCGACCTTGATCAGGTCCTGGTAGTGCAGGAGGCGGGCCTTCTGCTCGGCCGTCGTCCCGTTGGCGGTCGAGGAGTTGGGGTCGGTGTACAGGCCGGACGCGAAGCCCTGGACACCGGGGTCGGAGTCGAAGGGCCCGCCGCCGCGTACGGCGTCCCGCGCCCGGTCGGAGAAGGTCGCGACGCCGGTGCCGGCCATGTTCTTCTGCGTGGCCTGCACGAACCGGGCGTCGTCGGCGACCTCGCCGAAGTTCCAGCCCTCGCCGTACAGGATGATCTTCTTGCCGTCCACGCCGTCCTTGGCGGGGGTCAGCGCGTCGAGGGCCTTGCGGACCGCCAGGATGTTGGCCTTCGGGTGGTGGCCCATGAGGTCGAAGCGGAAGCCGTCGACCTTGTACTCCTTGGCCCAGGTGACGATCGAGTCCACGACCAGCTTGCCCATCATGGCGTTCTCGGTGGCGGTGTTGGCGCAGCAGGTGCTGGTGGCGACCGATCCGTCGGCGAGGAGACGCTGGTAGTAGCCGGGGACGATCCGGTCCAGGACGGAGGTGTCCGCCTGGCCGCTCGCCGCGGTGTGGTTGTAGACGACGTCCATGACGACCCCGAGGCCGTCCTCGTTCAGGGACTTGACCATCCTCCGGAACTGGACCGTGCGGGCGGTGCCGTCCGGGTCGGTGGCGTACGAGCCCTCGGGGACCGTGTAGTGGTACGGGTCGTAGCCCCAGTTGTAGGCGTCCTCGGCGGCGGTCCTCGCCACGCACGCCTGCTGCTGCTCGGAGTCGGCCGCGTAGGAGGCGAGGTCGCAGTCCGGGGTCGCCCGGTCGGCCTTCTTCTCGGGGACGGTGGCGAAGTCGAAGGCGGGCAGGAGGTGGACGTACGACGTGCCCGACTTCGCGAGTGCGCGCAGATGCTTCGAGCCGTCGCTGCTCTTGTCGGTGAAGGCGAGGTAGGTGCCCTGGTCCTTCGCCGGCACGGTCTCGTCCGCGACGGAGAAGTCCCGGATGTGCAGTTCCTGGATCGCGGCGTCCTTGAGCGGCACCGCCCTGGGCTTGGTGTACGAGGACCAGCCGTCCGGCGCCAGGGACGTGTCGTCGAGGTCGACGACGAGGCTGCGCGCGGAGTTCGCGGTCAGGGCGACCGAGTAGGGGTCGGTGACCTTGTTGGTGACCACCTTGCGGACGGTGGGCGCCCAGACCTGCACGACGTACCGATAGGCCTTGCCCTTCCAGGACGTGGGGCCGGTGACGGACCAGACGCCGGTGCCGGCGTCACGCCGCATCTTCACGAGGGAGCCGTCGAGCTCCAGGGACACCTTCCGCGCGGTGGGCGCCCAGACGGCCAGGGTGGGGCGGCCGCCCCGGAACGTCGGGCCCAGCACCGCCTTCGTCGCCTTCGGATACAGATCGTCGAGTACGCCCGCGATCTGGACGCCCGTGGCCGCCAGGACCGCCCCGTTCACGGCCCGCTGGGAGGCGACGAGCTGGCCGCTGAGCGCCTCCCGCACCCGGTCGCGGTCGCGCGGGTCGACGGACCAGGCGGTGTAGTCCTTCAGGTGCGGGAACCTCGCCTTCTGGGCGTCGGTGAGCGTGGTCTTCGCCAGCCGCAGCCAGCGCTCGTCGTCGCTGGTCAGCGCGCCCTTGTCGACGGTGATGGAGCCGTCGTGGGAGTACAGCAGCTGGGTGGAGGCGGCGGCCTCGGAGCCGTTCCAGGCGAGGGTGTTCCGGTCGATCCAGACCGCCTTGGAGGTGGTCAGGTCGAGCGCGGCGGCGGACCCGGCCGGCTGTGGGAGGAGGTACTTCTCCTGACCGTTCAGCAGCCACACCTCGTGGCCGTTCGCCGTGAGGTCGAGGGACTGGTCGGCGGGCAGGTCCTTGTCGTCGCCCCGGTGCAGGATGTAGCTGAGGCTGGTGGCCCCGTCGGTGAGCGGCACCTCGAAGACGGCGCCGTAGGAGTCGGTCGTCACCGGCTTCAGGGGGCTGGACCATTCGGTGGGGTGCGCGGCGCCCGTCCAGACGTGCAGGCCCCAGCCGTCGTAGTCCCCGTCGGCGCGGTGGTAGTGCAGGACCGCCTTCGTCCTGTCCTGGGCCGGGTGGTCCGGCCTCTCCGTGAGGACGTCGTCCTTGCCCTGCTCGATCCAGACCTCGCCGGTCTCGGTGACGTCGATCGTGCGGTCGGCGGAGACGTCCTTGTCGCCGTCCTTGTCGATGACGAGGAAGCCGATGGAGGAGGCGCCGGGCTTCAGCTTGACGTAGGCGAAGGCGCCGTACGCGTCACGGCCGGTGAAGGGGTGGCTGTCCGGCCAGTTCGTCGCCTCGCCGTCGGCGAGGTCGCCCCAGGCGTACAGGCCCCAGTCGGCGTAGTCGCCGTCGGCGCGCCGGTAGTGGACGATCGCGTAGTCGCGGGAGGAGGCGGTGGGGGTCTCCTCGGCGGGCGGCGTGCCGGTGGTGCTCGCCGCGGTGGCGCTCGCGGTCCGGCCGGCCGAGTCGACGACAACGGCCTTGTAGCGCAGGGTGGTTCCGGCCGGGACGTCCTTGCCGAGGGTCTGGGTGACCTGGTAGGGGGCGTGGTCGGCGGAGCCGAGCGTCCGCCACCTGCCGTTGCCGGTCTGGGCGGCGAAGACGACCCGGTTGAGCTGACCGCCTTCGACGTCCGCGCTCAGCTCCACGGTGCCGGTGGCGCCGGTGGCCGGGGCCTTCAGGGTGACCGTCGGCCGGGTGGCGGGCCGGGCGAGCGGTCCGGCGGCCTTGAGGACGACCGTGGAGCCGGCCGGGACGGTGACGGTGATCTTCCGGTCGGCGCCGGAGGTCAGGGTGTCCTTGGTGCCGTAGATCCCGCGGAAGGCCATGTCCGCGGAACCGGTCGCGAAGGTCGCGGTCTTCGCGGTGTCCGCGTTGTTGAAGGCGACGACGTACTCGACGCCCGACCGGGTGCGCGAGACGGCGTAGATGCCCGCGCCCGCTGCCGCGTACCGCTCGGTCTGCACCCCGTCCGTCAGCGCCGGGTTGGCCTTGCGGAGCCGCGCGAGGGCCGCGATCCGCCGGTACAGGGGGGCGCTGGTGTCGTAGGCGTCGCTCGCGTGGGTGCGGTCGGTGCCGATCTCGTCGTCGTCGAGGTAGTCGGCGACCCGGGAGGCGAACATGGTCTGGCGGGCGTCCTTGTCGCCGCCGGAGCCGGTGAAGCCCTGCTCGTCGCCGTAGTAGACGACCGGGTTGCCGCGGCTGAGGAACATCAGCTCGTTGGCGAGCTTGTCCTTCTTGAGCAGCTCGGCGTCGGTGGCCCCGGGGTTGTCCTGGTTCAGGAAGGAGCCGATGCGGCCCATGTCGTGGTTGCCGAGGAAGGTGACCTGCTCGTACGCGTTGGCCTTGTCGGTCGTGTACTTGTAGTCGTCGGCGAAGACGTCCGCGAGCCGCTGCGCGCTGCCGCCCTGGGAGGCGTACTGGCGGGCCGCCTCCTGGAAGGGGAAGTCGAGGGTGGCGTCGAGGCGGCCCTGGGTGACGTACGGGGACGTGATGTCCGGGTCGGCGGAGTAGACCTCGCCGAACATGAAGAAGTCCGTACGGCCCCGCTTCGCCGCGTACGCGTCGAGGGCGGTCGCCCACTGGGTCCAGAACTCCATGTTCACGTGCTTCACGGTGTCGATCCGGAAGCCGTCGATGTCGAAGTCCCGCACCCAGCGCCGGTAGATCCTCTCCATGCCGCTGACGACCTCGGGACGCTCGGTCCACAGGTCGTCCAGGCCGGAGAAGTCGCCGTAGGTCGTGGACTCGCCGGCGTAGGTGGAGTCGCCCCGGTCGTGGTACATCGTCGGGTCGTTGAGCCAGGACGGGACCTTGGTGTTCGACGTGGCCTTCGGGGTGCGCGGGAAGGAGTCGGCGTCGACGGCCGGGAAGGTCTTTCCGGCGGTCGCGTAGTCGGCGTCGTCGAAGGGCTCGCCGTCCTTGGTCAGATAGGGGAAGGCGCCCTTGGAGAGGTAGTCGTAGGACTTCTCCTCGTAGTCGACGACGTCGGCGGTGTGGTTGGTGATGACGTCGAAGAACACCTTCATGCCCTTGGCGTGCGCCTTGGCGATGAGGGTCTGAAGGTCCTTGTTGGTGCCGAAGTGCGGGTCGACCTGGGTGAAGTCGGTGATCCAGTAGCCGTGGTAGCCGGCGGAGGCGTTGCTCCCCGTGCCCTGCACGGGCCGGTTCTTGAAGATCGGGGCCATCCAGATGGCGGTGGTGCCGAGGCCCTTGATGTAGTCGAGCCGCCTGGTCAGGCCCTTGAGGTCGCCGCCCTGGTAGAAGCCCTTGTCGGTGGGGTCGTAGCCGGTGGTGAGGCGTGAGCCGGTCAGGCCGCCCTTGTCGTTGGCGGTGTCCCCGTTGGCGAAACGGTCCGGCATGACGAAGTAGAACTGCTCGCGGGTGTCGTCGTGCCGGGCGGGCTCGGCGGCGAGCCTCGCGTCGGAGGGCGGCGGGGGCGGGCTGTCCGCGTGGGCGGCGAGCGGCTGTACGAGTGCGGCGGTGAGGGCGGCGGCGGCGACGGCCGCGACCCGTCTGACTTGTATCACCGGTGTGAACTCCTAGCGATGGCGGCTCTCTTGGGTCCGACCCCGCGCGACCGTATCGCTAACGAAAGGTTTACAGCAAGAGTCTTGCAATTCGCAGCAAGAACTTTCACCGAAGCCTTGACGCGCCTCCTCAACTGCCGCACGCTCACGGGTTGTTGAAACTCGAACCCCCTTTCCGGAGCCGCACATGACCACCAGACACCACCCCCCGGGTGTCCTCCGGCGCGCCGCCACCGCCGCGGCCGCCGCCACCCTCGCCCTGGCCGGCGCCGTCGCGCTGCCCGCCACCACCGCCCACGCGGACACCACCGCGAAGGGCGATGTCATCGCCAACCTGTGGGAATGGAACTGGGACTCCATCGCCGCCGAGTGCACGGACGTCCTCGGCCCGGCCGGGTACGGCGCGGTCCAGGTCGCCCCGCCCGCCGAGTCCCTCAAGCAGTCCTCGTCCTACTGGTGGGACGTCTACCAGCCGTACTCCTACAACCTGAACAGCCGCTTCGGTACGGCGGCGAAGTTCGCCTCGATGGTGACCGCCTGCCATGACGCCGGTGTGAAGGTCTACACGGACGCGGTGATCAACCACACGGCCGCCCAGACCGGCACCGGCTACAACGGCACGACCGTCACCAACAAGTACGACACCCCGGACTGGGACCCGGGCGACTACCACCAGTCGGACGACTGCAACGACTCCGACCTGATCATCGACGACTGGTCGAACCTCTCCGAGGTGCAGAACTGCGAACTGCTCGGCCTGCCCGACCTGGAGACGGAGAACGACAGCGTCCGCTCCGGCATCGCGGCCTTCCTCAACAAGCAGCTCGCGCTCGGGGTGGACGGCTTCCGGGTGGACGCGGCCAAGCACATCCCCGAGGCCGACCTCGCGGCGATCGAGGCCAAGCTGACCACCACGGCCTCGGGGGCGACGCCGTACGTCTTCCAGGAGATCTACCCGGGCTCGACCCCGCAGCCGGCCGACTACTACGCCTCCGGTGACGTCCTGGACTTCACCTACGCGAGCAAGCTGAAGTCGGCGTTCCAGGGCAATGTCGGCGACCTGGAGTCGCTGTCCTCCTCCGGCATCCTGCCGGCCGCGAACTCGGTGTCCTTCGTGACCAACCACGACACCGAGCGCAACGGTCTGCACATGAGCTACAAGGACGGCGACAGCTACCGGCTCGCCAACCTCTTCCAGCTCGCCTACAAGTGGTCCACGCCGACCGTGTACGCGAGCTGGGAGTGGACACAGAGCGACCAGGCCCCGCCGAACTCCGCCGGTTTCGTCACCGACACCGACTGCTCGAACGGCTCCTGGTACTGCCTCGACCGGGACACCGCGGTCGTCGGCATGGTCGCCTGGCACAACGCGACCGGCACGGCCGCCGTGTCGAACTGGCAGACCAAGTCGTCGAGCGTCATCGGCTTCGGCCGCGGCGGTGCGGGCTTCTTCGCCCTCAACAACGGCTCCAGCAGTGCCACTTACACCTTCACGACCGGCATGGCCGACGGCACGTACAGGAACGTGATCGACGGCGGCGCGAGCACGGTCACCGTCGCGGGCGGCAGCGCCTCCCTCACCGTCCCGGCCAAGGGCGCGATCGCCTTCTACGACGGCTCCTACACCTGCACGGTCGGCTGCGAGGACCCGGGGGGCGACGGCGGCTCGACATCGACGGTGAGCGCCACCTTCCACGAGTACGCCCCGACGACGACCGGCACCAACGTGTACGTGGTGGGCTCCGTCGCGGCCCTGGGCTCCTGGGACACCTCGAAGGCCATCGCCCTGTCGTCCTCCGGCTACCCGGTCTGGTCGGGGGAGGTGAGCGTGCCGATCAACACGTCGTTCACCTTCAAGTACATCAAGAAGGACTCGTCCGGGAACGTCACCTGGGAGTCGAACGCCAACCGTTCGGCCACGACGACGACTTCGGCGATCTCGCTGAACAACTCCTGGAACGTGGCGGACGCGAGCGCCACCGACGTCACCTTCAACGTCAACGCGACGACGACCTGGGGCACCAACGTCTTCGTCGTCGGCTCCGTGGCCTCCCTCGGCTCCTGGAACCCGAGCGACGCGATCCCGCTGTCCTCGGCGTCCTACCCGACGTGGAGCAGGACCGTGATCGTCCCGAAGAGCACGGCCTTCGAGTACAAGTTCATCAAGAAGGACGGCTCCGGGAACGTCACCTGGGAGTCCGGGACGAACCGCTCGTACACGACGGGCAGTTCGTCCGGATACTCGACGAACGACACCTGGAAGCAGTGAGCCCGGCTCAGCAGCTCGACTTGCCGGCGTAGACGGCGAGCGCCGTGTTGGCGCCCAGGGTGGCGGTGAACTGCCCGCTGGAGTTCACCGTCACCGTCGTGTTGCTCTGCACGTTGCAGTACGTGCCGACGGGGAGGGACGTCTGGTAGGTGCGGGTGAGGGAGCCGCTTTCGTGGTTGATCGCGACATAGCCCTTGGAGCCCCGGCCGAACGCGATGGCGTCGCCGCCGTTGTCCCACCAGTTGCCGACGGCCTCGCCGCGGGTGGCGTTGCGGAAGGCGACCATGCGGACGATCTCCGGCCAGGCGTGCTGGCACTTCCAGCCGTCCTGCCAGCAGGCGTTGACCGTGCCGCCGTTGGGCGGGCCGGCGTCCGTGTCGGACCACTCGTAGCCGGAGTTGATGTCCGGGGCGCCGTACGGGTACGCCAGCATGAAGACGTTGGCGAGGGTGTAGGTGGCACCGTCCTTGTAGTTGAGGGTGGAGCCGTTGCGCTCGGTGTCGTGGTTGTCGACGAAGACACCCGCGACGGAGCTGCTCAGATACCCCCAGCCCTCACCGTAGTTCTTCAGGTAGGCGAGGTTCTCGTTGTGGAAGACCCGCTTGAGGTCGTAGGCGTAACGGAACTCCTGCACATCCCCGTTGCCGGTGTACTCGGTGGGCTGGACGGCCTCGCCGGAGCCGTAGATGACCTCCTGCTTCCAGTACGCGTTCGGGTTCGTCAGCCGGGACTTGATGTTCGCCAGGTCGGCGGTGTCGATGTGCTTGGCCGCGTCGATGCGGAAGCCGTCGACGCCGAGGGTGAGGAGGTCGTTCAGGTAGCCGGCGACGGTCTTGCGGACGTACTCCTCACCCGTGTCCAGGTCGGCGAGGTTCACGAGCTCGCAGTGCTGGACGTTCCAGCGGTCCTGGTAGTTGGTCACCGGGGAGGTGCAGTCGTCGAAGTCGTAGGAGGAGTACAGACCCGGGTAGTCGTACTTCGTGTACGAGGAGCCGCCGGTGCCGGTGCCGCTGCCGGCCGACATGTGGTTGACGACGGTGTCGACGACGACCTTCACGCCCGCCGCGTGACAGGTGTTGACCATGTTCTGGAACGCGGTGCGGTCACCGAGGCGGCCGGCGATCCGGTAGCTGACCGGCTGGTACGACGTCCACCACTGCGAGCCCTGTATGTGCTCGGCGGGCGGGGAGACCTGGACGTATCCGTAGCCGGCCGGACCGAGGGTGTTCGTGCACTCCTTCGCCACCGAGGCGAAGTTCCACTCGAACAGGACGGCGGTGACGTCCTTGGTGCCGGGCGGGGTGGCATGGGCGGCGGGGCCGAGGAGGCTCAGACCGGCGGCCAGGGCCACGGCGCCCGAAAGGGATCTGCTGCGTGCCATGTGGGGGTTCCTTCTCCGTTGAAGGCTCTTGCTGAAATCTTTCAGAAACCTTGCGGTGGCGCGATGTTAAGGGTGCAGTGGCCTGAAAGGGCAGAGGGCGGAGTGAAGGAACCGCAAGAACTTGTGGATTGACGCTTCGCCGGGAACGACGAAGGCCCGCCGCTCCCCCAAGAGCGGCGGGCCCGGTGCGGGGGGCCGTCAGGCCGTGGTCCACCACACGGTCGTGTCGGCGGGGAGCTTGACCTCGCCGTCCGTCTCGGCGACCTCGCCGCTGGCGAGGAGGACGCGGCCGTGGGACGGGACGCGCACCGACTCGGCGGAGGTGTTCGCCACGCACACGAACTCGCCGCGGCGGAAGGCGAGAACGCCCTCCGGGGCCTTCAGCCACTCCACCGCGTCACCGGCACCCAGGTCGGGCTGGGTGCGGCGCAGGCGCAGGGCGGAGCGGTAGAGCTCCAGGGTGGAGCCGGCCACGCCCTGCTGGGCCTCGACGCTCAGTTCCGCCCACTCCGCGGGCTGGGGCAGCCAGCTGCCGCCCGCGCCGAAGCCGTACGACGATCCCTCGCGCGTCCACGGGATCGGCACGCGGCAGCCGTCACGGAAACCGTCCTGGCCGGCGCCGCGGAAGTAGGCCGGGTCCTGGCGGACCTCGTCGGGGAGGTCGACGACGTCGGGCAGGCCGAGTTCCTCGCCCTGGTAGACGTAGGCCGAGCCGGGCAGGGCGAGCATCAGGAGGGTGGCGGCACGGGCGCGGCGCAGGCCCAGCTCGCGGTCGCCGGCCGTGCGGATCTGGGTGCCGAGGCCGGGCGGGTTGGCGAAGCGGGTGGCGTGGCGGGTCACGTCGTGGTTGGACAGCACCCAGGTCGCCGGGGCGCCGACCGGGCGCATCGCCTCCAGGGTGCGGTCGACGACCGTACGGAGTTCCTTCGCGTCCCATTCCGTCGACAGGTACTGGAAGTTGAAGGCCTGGTGGAGCTCGTCGGGGCGGACGTAGTGCGCGGTGCGCTCGACGGTGGGGGTCCAGGCCTCGGCGACGAAGATGCGCCCGCCCGTCTCCCGCCACCGCCCTTCCGCGGAAGGCCCCTCGGGCCCCTTCTTCTCTCCCGAGTACTCGTCGAGGATCAGCCGCCACTGGCGGTAGATGTCGTGGACGCCGTCCTGGTCGAAGAACGGCATGACATCGTTGCCCAGCAGTTTGAGCTGGTCGTGGGAGCCGAGGTCGGGGAGACCGGCCGCCTTCACCAGACCGTGGGCGACGTCGATGCGGAAGCCGTCCACGCCCATGTCCAGCCAGAAGCGCAGGATCGAACGGAACTCGTCGCCGACCGCCGGGTGTTCCCAGTTGAAGTCCGGCTGCTCGGGCGCGAACAGGTGCAGGTACCACTCGCCGGGCGTGCCGTCCGGCTCGGTGACCCGGGTCCAGGCGGGGCCGCCGAAGATGGACTCCCAGTCGTTGGGCGGGAGTTCGCCGTCCGCGCCCTTGCCCGGGCGGAAGTGGTAGCGGTCACGGAGGGGGGAACCCGGCCCCTCCGCGACCGCCCGCTTGAACCACTCGTGCTGGTCGGAGGAGTGGTTGGGGACCAGGTCGACGATGATGCGCAGGCCCAGCGCGCGGGCGTCGCGGATCAGGGCGTCGGCGTCGAGCAGATTGCCGAACATCGGGTCGACGGCGCGGTAGTCGGCGACGTCGTAGCCGGCGTCGGCCTGCGGGGAGGCGTAGAAGGGGCTGAGCCACACGGCGTCCACGCCGAGGTCGCGCAGGTACGTCAGGCGGGAGCGTACGCCTTCCAGGTCGCCCATGCCGTCGCCGTTGCTGTCGGCGAAGCTGCGCGGGTACACCTGGTAGATCACCGCGTCCCGCCACCAGTCGCGGCGTGTGCCGACGGTGGCGACGGCCGCTGCGGAGGTGGGGGTGGGGGCCGGGGCTGCGGAGTGCTGCTGGCTCATGGCGTCCTTGGTACGTAACGGAGTCATCGGGTCAGGGTGGAGGAGGCAGGGGGATGACGAGGCGGCCGCGGTGCCGGCGGGGTCTGGAGGTCTCCCCTCTGGGGGAGGACACCGCGGCCGCCTCGGGTTCGGGGGTCAGCCCTTGGTGCCGCCGGCCGTGAGGCCGGTCACCAGGTTCTTCTGCACGAGGTAGAAGAACGCGGCGGCGGGCAGGGCGATCAGCACCGCGGTGGCGGCCATGAGGTTGCGCTGGGCGTCGTGCTCGCTGACGAAGGACTGCAGGCCGACGGCCAGGGTGTACTTGTCGTCGCTGAGCATGAACGTCGAGGCGAAGGCGACCTCGCTGAAGGCGGTGAGGAAGTTGTAGAACGCGGCCACCGCGAGGCCGGGCTTGGCGAGCGGCAGGATCAGCCGGAAGAAGGTGCCGAACGGGGTGAGCCCGTCGACGCGTCCCGCCTCGTCGATCTCGAAGGGGATGGTGTCGAAGTACCCCTTGAGCAGCCATGCGCTGTACGGGATGACCGTCGTGCAGTAGACGAGGACCAGGCCGAAGTAGTTGTCGATGAGCTTGAGGTCCGAGAGGATCTGGTACATCGGCACCATCAGGACGGCGACCGGGAACATCTGGGTCACCAGCAGCACCCACATGAACTTCTTGTAGCCGGGGAAGCGCATCCGGGAGACGGCGTAGCCGGTGGTGGCGGCGATGAGCACGCCGATGGCCGTGGTGCCGAGGGTGACGATGAGCGAGCTCTTCAGCCAGTCGAAGAACTTGGTGTGTTCGAGGACGAACGTGTAGTTGGCGAACGTCATCTTGTCCCAGATGCCGCCCGGGTGCAGGTAGTCGTCCTTGTCCGGGCCGAGGGACAGATAGACCAGCCAGAGGATCGGGAACAGCGCGATCAGGCTCGCGACGGTCAGGACGCCGTGGGAGGCGAGGGAGCCGGCGAGTCCGGTCTCGCCGCGGCGGCGGACCCGGCGCGGTGCCTTCGGTGCCTTCGGTGCCTTCACGGGGTTCTCCTTGCTCACCGGGGCCGAGGCGGGGGTGGGAGCGGTGCTCGTACTCATCGGGAACTCCTGCCTCAGATCGCGAGCTGCTGCTCGTTGCGGTTGAGCCAGCGGCGGTAGAAGGAGGTGAAGACGATCAGGATCGCCAGCAGCAGGATGCCGTAGGCGGCGGACTGGGCGAAGTCACGCGGCTGCTGTCCGAAGCCGAGGTAGTAGGCCCAGGTGACGAGGATCTGCGCGTCGGGGGCGGTGTTGCCGAACAGCAGGAAGATCACGGCGAACTGGTTGAAGGTCCAGATGATGCCGAGCAGGACGACGGTGGAGCTGACGGTCCTGAGGCCGGGGACGGTGACGTACCGGAACCGCTGCCAGGCGCTCGCGCCGTCCATCTCGGCCGCCTCGTAGAGGGAGGCGTCGATCGACTGGAGGCCGCCGAGCAGGGAGACCATCATGAACGGCACACCGCACCAGGTGTTGACCATGATCGCGGCGAACCGCTGCCAGAAGGTGTCCTCCAGCCAGGAGGGCGAGGGCAGGTGGAGGGCGTCGAGCGCGGAGTTGATGATGCCCCCGTCGGCGAGCATGAACCGCCAGCCGAAGACCGTGACGAAGGTGGGCACCGCCCAGGGCAGGACCAGGATCAGCCGGTACAGGGTGCGGCCGCGCAGCTTCTGGTTGAGCAGCAGGGCGAGGCCGAGGCCGACGGTGTAGTGCAGGGCGACACAGACGGCCGTCCACGCGATCGTCCAGACGAAGTGCGACCAGAAGCGGTCGTACGCCGTGGGGCCCCAGAGGATGTCGGCGTAGTTGTCGAGGCCGATGAACTTGTAGGTGGCGTCGATGTGGTTGACGCCGATCGTGCGCACGGTGTTGAGGCTGTTGGCGTCGGTGAGGGTCAGGTAGAGGCCGTACACCAGGGGGTAGAGCACGAGGACGCCGAGGACGACCGCCACCGGGGCGATCATGGCGTAGGCGTACCAGTGCTTGTGGTAGCCCCGCTTCAGGCGCCCGCCCAGGCCGGGCCCTGGCTCACGGTCACCGCGGCGCTTGCCGGTCGCGCGGTCGATGGCGACTGTCATGGTTCGACACCTTCTGGTTCTGCACGCTGGATCTTCGAGGGGGTGTACGGCTCACAGGCCGGTGGCCGCCGGATCCCTCCCCCGTACTGCGGGGGATCCGGCGGCCACACGGGGCTCACTTGCTGAAGTCCGGCACCAGCTTGGCGATGGCGGTCTCGGCGGTGCTCAGGCCCTTGTCCAGGGTCTCCTTGCCCCCCGCGATCTTGGGCAGTTCGGTGTCGAGCGGACCCCACAGGGAGCTGTACTCCGGCAGCGCGGGGCGCGGCTGGGCGGCGGCGAGGACCGTGCCGTAGCCGGCGATGCCCGGGTCGGCCTTGACCTCGGCGGTGTAGGCGTCGTCGCGCGTCGGCAGGGTGGAGTTCTTCAGCGCGATGGCCGACTGGGACTTGGCGGACGTCATGAAGTTGACGAACTTCAGCGCGGCGGCCTGGTGGGCCTTGTCCGAGCCGGCGTAGACCGAGAGGTTGTGGCCGCCGGTCGGGGCGCCCGCCTTGCCGGTGGAGCCGGCCGGGACGGTGGCGATGCCCAGGTTGGCCTTGTCCTTGAAGGCGGTGCCCTTGTAGAAGTTGGTGATCTCCCACGGGCCCTGGATGATCGCGGCGACCTTGCCGTTGACGAACGCGTCCTGGATGTGGGCGTAGGCGTCGGCGGTGGTGTCGGCCTTGTGCAGGCCCTTGCCGTCGAACAGGCTCAGCCAGGTGCCGTACGCCTTCTTCGCGGCGTCGGAGTTCACCGTGATCTTCTTGCCGGCGGCGTCGACGGTGTCGGTGCCCTCGCCGTAGAGGAAGGTCTGGGCGTAGTAGGCCTGGGTGGAGCCCCAGTAGCCGTCGACGCCGGTCTTGGCCTTGACGGTGGCGGCGGCCTTCTTGAGGTCGTCCCAGGTCTTGGGGGCCTCGGTGATGCCGGCCTTCTCGAAGAGCGCCTTGTTGTAGACGAGCGCGAGGGTGTCGGTGACGAACGGCACGCCGTAGGTCTTGCCGTCGTACTTGGCCTGCTCGATCAGGTTGGACTTGAACTTGGCCTGGTCGGTGAGGGCCTCGGTGCCGTCCAGCGGCAGGAAGTAGCCCTTCTTGGCGAAGGCGGGGGTCCAGCCGACCTCGGAGCGCAGGATGTCCGGGGCGCCGGAGGCACCGGCGGCGGTGTCGAACTTGTTCTGCGCCTGGTCGAAGGGCACGTTGACGTACTTGACCTTGATGTCCTTGTGGGCGGCCTCGAACTCCTTGACCAAGGCCTGGTACGTCGGCGCCTCATTGGTGGCGTTGGAGGTGTCCCACCAGGTGATGGTGACCGGCCCGCTCGAGTTGTCGCTGCCGCTGTCGTCTCCGCCGCAGGCCGTCGCCGCGAGGGCGAGGGACGCCATCAGCGCGGTGGCCGCTATGCCACGCCGCATGAGTTCTCCTTGAGGGTGAAAGCCCGTGTAGCTACAGGGGGCGGTCCCGTCCACCGTCCCTGTCGACTTGACCGACTGCGCCGTTGCCGCCGCCGGGCGTGGCCGAACGTAACAGCCATGTAAGCGGCGCGAAAGTCCTTGCAGAAAAAATGTGCAAGAGGAGCGGGAAGTTATCCGGGCGTGACCGGACGGCGACCACCGTGAGACGCTTGTTCATGCCCGTCGAGCACGTGGGACGGCCTGTGCAAGACTCTGCAAGCTCTTGCCATCAACTTTCACGAAGGACCACGAGGGAGCGCGATGACGCAGCAGCCCGGACGAGGCAGGCCAACGGGTCGGCCGCGGCGTCCGATTGGTGTGCAAGGCGACACCTGGCCGGTACAGTCCACGTCTGTGACCACACGGCTTGCCGACATCGCTGCGCAGGCGGGGGTGAGCGAAGCGACCGTCAGCCGCGTCCTCAACGGCAAGCCTGGCGTCGCCGCCACCACCCGCCAGTCCGTGCTCGCCGCACTGGACGTCCTGGGCTACGAGCGCCCGGTCCGGCTGCGTCAGCGCAGCGCGGGCCTCGTCGGCCTCATCACGCCGGAGCTGGAGAACCCGATATTCCCGGCCCTGGCCCAGGTCATCGGGCAGGCGCTGACCCGCCAGGGCTACACCCCCGTGCTGGCCACCCAGACCCCGGGCGGCTCCACGGAGGACGAGCTGACCGAGATGCTGGTGGACCGCGGGGTCGCCGGCATCATCTACGTCTCGGGGCTGCACGCGGACACCACGGCCGACATGCAGCGCTACGAGCAGCTGCGCGCGCAGGGCGTCCCCTTCGTCCTGGTCGACGGGTTCTCCCCGAAGGTCCAGGCGCCGTTCATCTCCCCCGACGACCGGGCGGCGATGACCCTCGCGGTCACCCATCTCGCCTCCCTCGGCCACACCCGGATCGGGCTCGCCCTCGGCCCCAAGCGGTTCGTGCCCGTGCAGCGCAAGATCGAGGGGTTCGTCCGCACGATGCAGGACCAGCTCGGGCTGAGCGCCGAGCAGATCGAGACGGAGCTGGTGCAGCACTCCCTGTACACCCTGGAGGGCGGGCAGGCCGCGACCACGGCCCTGATCGACCGGGGCTGCACGGCGATCGTCTGCGCCAGCGACATGATGGCGCTCGGCGCGATAAGGGCGGCCCGGCAGCGGGGTCTCGCGGTCCCCCAGGCCATCTCGGTGGTCGGCTTCGACGACTCCCCGCTGATCGCCTTCACCGACCCGCCGCTCACCACGATCCGCAAGCCGGTCCCCGCGATGGGCCAGGCCGCGGTGCGCACGCTGCTGGAGGAGATCGGCGGGACGCCCGCGCCGCACAGCGAGTTCGTGTTCATGCCGGAACTGGTGGTGCGCGGTTCGACCGCTTCGGCCCCCGGGGACCGCAATCGTCCTTAGATCGTCCCCGGGGTGGAGGAAAAGGGGGTTTCCTCCCGTGCGCCGGTAGGAGACGATGGGGTTCGTCCGCCGTAGAACATGCGGGGGCAACCCGACCGGAGGATGATCGGGCCAAGAGGGCTTTTCTGGCAGACTTTGTGTCCATGGGTGAATCGACCGTGACGCCGTTGGAAGGCCGTGACCAGGCCGTTCCACAGTCCGTCGCGGCCGGGGACCGAGAGCGCCGATTCGCCCGGTTCCGCTCCCCCCGCCGGCCCCGTCTCTGGTTCGAGATCCTGCTCATCGCGGTGAGTTACTGGACGTACTCACTGATCCGCAACGCGGTGCCCGAGCAGCGCTCCGAGGCCCTGCGCAACGCGGACTGGATCTGGCGCGTGGAGCACCATCTGGGGCTCGCCTTCGAGCATTCGGTCAACCACACCGTGAACTCGGTGACGTGGCTGATCGTGGGCATGAACTACTACTACGCGACGCTGCACTTCATCATCACCCTGACCGTCCTGGTCTGGCTCTACCGCAGCCACCCCGGCCGCTACGCCGCGACCCGGCTGGTCCTCTTCGCCACCACCGCGGTCGCCCTGGTCGGCTACTACTTCTATCCGCTGGCGCCCCCGAGGCTGATGACCGGCGGTCACTTCGTCGACACGGTCATGGTCCACCGGACCTGGGGCTCGATGGCCTCCGGCGACCTCAAGCACATGTCGAACCAGTACGCCGCGATGCCGTCCATGCACATCGGCTGGTCCCTGTGGTGCGGCCTGACGATCTTCGCGCTGGCGAGACTGCCCTGGGTGCGGATCCTGGGCCTCCTCTACCCGGTGGTGACCCTGACCGTCATCGTCGCCACCGCCAACCACTTCTGGCTGGACGCGGTCGGCGGCATCATCTGCCTCACCTTCGGCTTCACGGTGGCGGCCCTGTGGTACGGCGCCGTCCCCTACTCCCTCCCCCGCCGGGTCCCGCCCCGGGGCCGGGGCGGAGCCCTCCTGCCGACCAAGGCGTAGCCCTGCGGGCGGCGGGGCCGGGGGCTGTGCTGGGCGGCATCGTCGCCGGGCCGGGCCGGTGGCGTCGGGCGGAGGCCGGTGCGGCGCCGCCCGGCCATCACCGCCACCGCAGCGGTGTCCGGTGGCGCCGAACCGGCTCCCGCCACCCGCGGGGTGGTCCCGGTGTCCGAAGTGGCCCCCGCCACCCGCGGGGTCACCCCCGGTGCACCACATGGCCGCCGGTGACGGTCAGGGGGACCGGGGACTGGGCGAGTTCGTCCGGTGGGGTCGTGACCGGGTTCAGGCCGAGGGCTGTGAGGTCGGCGCGGAGGCCCACGGCGATGCGGCCCGTCACGCCGGCTTCTCCGGCCGCGCGCGCCGCATGGGTCGTACAGCCTTCCAGCGCCTCCAGGCCCGTGAGGCCCGCGCGGGACGAGGCCGCGCCGCGCGGTGCGCGGGCCGTCGCGAGGACGGCGCGTACGTCGTAGGGGGCGATGGGCCAGTCCGAGCCGAGGGCCACCGTGGCGCCGGCGTCGCGCAGGTCCCGCAGGCGCCAGGCGTGCCCGGCCCGGCCGGCGCCGAGCCGGCGGGACCACTCGTCGGAGCCGTCCGCCCGGGTGTACGCGGTGTGCGGCGGCTGCATCGACGCCGCCACCCCCAGCTCGGCGAACCGCGGCAGCAGCGCGTCCGGCGCGGTCTCGATGTGCTCGATCCGGTGCCGCCCCCGAGCCCCCTCCCCCAGCCCCGCCACCACGTCGAGGACATGCCGTACGGCCGCGTCCCCGATCGCGTGCGTGGCGGTGCGCACCCCGGCGGCGTGCAGATGCCGTACGGCGGCGGCGTACCCGTCGGGGTCCGGCCAGAACGCCTCGGTGCCCTGCCCGTGGCAGTCCGCGTGCTCCAGCCAGGCCGTGCCGCCCTCGACGGTCCCGTCCATGAAGAACTTGACCCCGTCGACCGTCCAGTGCCGCCCGCCCCGCCCCTGCCCGGCGACCAGCTCGTCGAGACCGGCCCGGTCGACGCCCGGCATGCACCACGGGGCGAACCGCAGCCGCACCGGCAGTACGCTCTCCCGCGCCACCGCCTCGACCAGTTCCGCGTCCCCCGCGTCCATGACATGCGCCCCGGTCAGCCCGGTCGCGGCCATCCCGGCGAGCAGGTCGACGAGCCGTTCGCGCCGGGCGGCGTACGACGGCCGGGGCACGTGCTCCGCCACCAGCTCCATCGCGGCGTGCTCGACGAGATGCCCGGTGGGGCGCCCCTCGGCGTCGCACACGATCTGCGAGCGCTGGCCGAACTCCCGCGCCCCCGTGACCCCGGCCCGGGCGAGAGCCGCCCCGCTGGCCAGCGCGGAGTGGCCGTCGTACAGCCGCAGGAAGGCCGGCGCCCCGCCGAGTACGTCCTCGACGAGCGCCCGGTCGACGGGCCGCCCCCCGAAGGCGTTGTGGTCGAGCCCGAACCCGATCACCCACCCGTCGGTCCGCTCCGCCCCGGCCAGCGCCGCCCGCAGCCCCGCCAGGTCGGTCACCCCCGACAGATCCGCTCCGGTGGCCATGTCCAGCCCCCACACGGGGTGGCTGTGCGCGTCCACCAGTCCGGGCACGAGGTGCGCGCCCGCCAGGGGGACGACCTCGGTGCGCGGCCCGCGCCAGTCGCGTACGTCGCTGTCCTCGCCGACCGCGGCGATCACCCCGTCGCGCACGGCGACGGCGGTGGCGTGGGGGCGGGCGGGGTCGAGGGTGCGGACCTCGGCGCCGGTGAGGATCAGGTCGGGGGCGGCGGTCATGGTGGGTGGGCTCCTGTTCCCTAGGGCTGGTGGGTGGACTGGCCGGCGGGCTCGTCGGCGAAGGCGGCGTACACCTCGGGGCGCTTGCGGCGCAGCCACCACGCGAGGCCGAGGCCCACGACGAAGACGGCGGGTGCGAGGCCGATGAGCACGCTGTTCACGGCGTCGGAGGCGCCGGTGAACAGGTCGATGTGGGTGACGACGAGCCCTATGGCGGTGGCGAGCAGCACGGTGGCGACCACCGGCGCGACCACCGTCCGCAGCGCGCCCTCCTGGTGCGCCACCCGCCGGAAGTAGCAGGGCACGGCGACGGCGGCGAGCAGCTGGAGCACGAAGAGACCGATCATGCCCGGCGTGTTGACCCAGAGCAGCAGCTGCCCGTACGGGTCGGCGCCGGCCGCCCAGAACCCGGTCACGACCACCGCGCCGAGCGCGGTCTGCGCGATGCCCGCCACGTACGGGGAGCGGTGGCGGGGGTGGATCCGGCCCAGTGCCTTCGGCAGCACGCCCTCCTCGGCGAGGGCGAGGGTGTACCGGTTGATGGCGTTGTGGAAGGCGAGGAGGGAGGCGAGGACGCTGGTGACGATGAAGACGTGCATCAGGTCGGCCGCCCAGCCGCCGACGAAGGTCGTGATGGCGGAGAAGAAGAGCCCGCCGGGGTCCTTGGCGGCGGCCGCGATGACCTGCTGATCGCCGAAGGCCTGGATGACGACCCATGCCACGAAGGCGTAGAAGAGCCCGAGGAACCCGACCGCCACATAGGTCGCGCGGGGCACCGTCCGCTCGGGGTCGCGGGCCTCGCGCCGGTAGATCACGGTGGACTCGAACCCGGTGAAGGCGGCGAAGGCGAAGGCGAGGACGACGGCCGTGCCGGACACGAGCACGTGGTCCGGGGCGAAGGACGCGCCCGACAGCCCGTGCGCACCTCCCTTGACCAGCACCCCGCCGGCCAGGAGCAGCAGGATCCCGGTCTCGGCGACGAGCAGGACGCCGAGCACCTTGGCGCCGAAGTCGACGGAGCGGTAGCCGCCGTAGCCGATGACGAGGAGACCGGCGAGGGCGATCGGCAGCCAGGGCACGTCGGTGCCGAAGAGGGCGTGCACGGTGTCGCGGGTGGCACTGCCGAGGAGGCCGTAGACGCCGATCTCCATGCCGTTGTAGCCGATGAGCGCGAGCAGGGCGGCGCCGATGCCGACGGGGCGGCCGAGTCCGCGGGTGATGTACGCGTAGAAGGCGCCGCCGCTCTTCACGTGCCGGCTCATGGTGGTGAAGCCGACGGCGAAGACCGCGAGGGTGATGCCGGCGATGAGGTAGCCGGCGGGGGCGCCGATGCCGCCGAGCAGGATCGCGAGCGGGGCGACTCCGGCCATGACGGTGAGCGGGGCGGCGGCGGAGACGACGAAGAAGGCGATGTCGGCGGTGCCGAGCGAGCCGGAGCGGAGGGTCGCCGCGGTGGACGGCGTTCTCTCCTCGGGGGTGGTGACGGACATGGGGAGCCCTTCGAGCGCGTCGGACGGGAGGGTTCCGGGCGTGCGGGGTGACCGGCGTCCCGGGGCGTGCGGAAGGGAGTCCTCCGCCCCGGACCCGTAAATCTAAAGGCTTTCGGTTTCGGCAATGTAGCCTCCTCCTGGGCATCCGGGAAGCCCTGTCTCGAGACCTCCAGGGGGAACACGCACATGGGACGGCCGCGCACACCGCTCCTCGACCGCGAGCGCATCACCACGACGGCACTGCAACTCGTCGACGAGCAGGGCGACTTCAGCGTGCCGCAGATCGCGAAGCGGCTGGGCGCGCAGACCGGTTCGGTGTACCACCACGTGGACGGCCGCGACGGCATAGTCGAGCTGCTGCGGGAGCGGGTGGCGGCCGCGATCGACCCGGGCACGCTGGACGCGACCCCCTGGGACCGGGCCCTGGAGTCCTGGGCGCGCTCCTACCGGGCCGCGTTCGCCGCGCACCCGAGGGCGATCCCGCTGCTGATGACCTCACCGGTGCGCGCGCCGGGGGTCCTGGAGCAGTACGAGCGGGCGGTGACCCTGCTGCGGGACGCGGGCTTCGCCCCGGCGGCCGTGATGCCGCTGATCATCGCGCTGGAGAACCTGGTCCTGGGCTCGGCCCTGGACCTGGCGGCCCCCGAGACGATGTGGGAGCTGACGGAGGACACCCCGACCCCACGGCTGGCCGAGGCCCTGGCGGCGGTGCCCGAGGGACGGGCGGACCGGGCGTTCGAGGTGGGCCTGGAGGCCCTCCTGAACCACGCCCGAAGCCACCTCACGGCCGGGCCGCCTCCCGCAGCGCGTCGATGAACGCGTCCAGGGCCGCCTGCGGTGGCGCGGAGTCCCGTACGAGCGTGTGGATGGTGCGTACCGGTACGGGATCCCGTACCTCCTTCACCACCACCCCCGGATGCCGGCTCCCCAGCCCCAGCCGGGGCACCAGGCTCACCCCCAGCCCGGCCGCGACGAACCCCTGCGCGGTCACGTAGTCCTCGCTGTCGACGACGAACCGCGGCCGGAACCCCACCGCCGCGCACGCGTCGAGCTGGGCGTCCAGACAGGGGCCCGGCCACTCGCTCCCGACGAACGCCTCCTCGGCGAGTTCCGCCAGCCGCAGCCCGCGCCGCCCGGCGAGCCGGTGTCCGCGCGGAAGTACGGCGAGGTAGGGGTCGTCGAGCAGCGGCGCACGCCGTACCCCGTTCTCCGGGGGCTGGTCCGCCCCGCGCACCACCAGGGCGAGATCGGCCCGCCCCTCTCTGACGTCCGCCAGGGCGTCCCCGGCGTCGGTGGTCAGCTTCAGATCGACCCGCACGCCCGGGTGCCGCTCCCGCAGCCGGGCCACCGCCGGTGCCACGAGCCCCGCCCCCGCGGTCGCGAAGTACCGCACGGACAGCCGGCCGATCCGCCCCGCCACCAGATCGGCGAGCGCGGTCTCGGCCTCGGCGACCTGCCGCCCGATGGCCTCGGCGTACTCGGTGAGCAGCAGCCCCGCGGCCGTGGGCCGCACCCCGCGCCCCACCCGTTCCAGCAGCTCGGCCCCGGCCTCCTTCTCCAGGGCGGCGATCTGCTGGCTCACCGCGGACGGCGTGTATCCCAGCACCCCGGCGGCCGCCGTCACGGACCCGCTCCCCACCACCGCCCGCAGTACCTGCATCCGCCGCACATCAAGCATGCAGCCCAGCTTAACGAACCATCCAGAACCTTTCACTTGTCCTCACGGAAGAAGCGGGCCACGGTGGTGGCATGCCCCTCGCCTCCACCCTCCGCATGGCGGCCCTGGCCCTGTTCTGGGGCTCCGGCTTCCTCTGGATCAAGCTCGCCCTCACCCACGGCCTGACCCCGGCCCAGATCACGATCATCCGCTGTGCGCTGGGCACGGCCGTGCTCCTCCTGCTGGCCGGCCGATCGGGCCAGCGCCTCCCCCGCGAGCGCACCACCTGGCTCCACCTCACCGTGGCCGCCCTGTTCTGCAACGCCCTCCCCTTCGCGCTGTTCGCCCTGGGGGAGCAGCGGGTCGACTCGGGACTGGCGGGGGTCCTCAACGCCACGACCCCGCTCTGGTCCCTCCTCATCGGTCTGGCCCTGGGCACCGAGCGGGGCGCGCACCCGATCCGGCTGGCCGGCCTGGTCCTCGGTTTCGCCGGCACGGTCCTGATCTTCGCCCCCTGGCAGCACACGGGACTGTTCAGCCGGCCCGCCCTGGCCCTGCTGGCGGCGGCGGCCAGCTACGCCGTGGCCTTCGCCTACATGGCCCGTCATCTCGCCGTACGGGAGGCTCCGCTGGCCATGTCGGCGGCCCAGCTCCTGACCGCCACGGCCTGGACCACGCTCGCCCTCCCGGTGGCCGGCCCCTTCCGCCCGGACCCGGTCGGCCTGCTGGCGGTGACCGCTCTGGGCATCCTGGGCACGGGCCTGACCTTCTACCTCAACTTCCGTCTGATAGCGGACGAGGGCGCGACGACGGCGGCGACGGTCGGCTATCTGCTGCCGGTGGTCTCCGTGGCGCTGGGCGCGCTGGTCCTGGACGAGCGCATCGGCACCCGCACCCTCGCCGGCATGACGGTCGTCCTGGTGGGCGTGGCGCTGACCCGCAGGCGCGGCACCGCACCGGCGCCCGCCGCCCCGTCCGCCGTCACGCCCCGTAGAACAGCTGTTCCACCACTGCCCGGGCCCGCCGGGCGGTGCGGCGATAGCCGTCCAGCAGCTCCCCCACGCGCCCCGGGCCGTACCCCAGGTAGCGCCCCACAGCGGTGAGTTCACGGCTCTCCGAGGGGAACGTGTCACCGGCCCGGCCCCGGACCAGCATCACGGCGTTGCGCACCCGGGTGGCGAGCACCCACGCCTCGTCGAGGGTCTCCGCGTCCTCCGCCGGGATGAGCCCGGCCGCGCACGCGGCCCCGAGCGCCTCCCGGGTCCGTGTGGTCCGCAGCCCCGGCTCCGCCCATCCGTGCCGCATCTGGAGCAGCTGCACGGTCCACTCCACGTCGGACAGCCCGCCCGGCCCGAGCTTGGTGTGCAGCTTGGGGTCGGCGCCGCGCGGCAGCCGCTCCGACTCCATCCGGGCCTTCAGCCGCCGGATCTCCCGTACGGCGTCCTCCCCGAGCCCCTGCGCCGGGTAGCGCAACGGATCGACCAGCTCGATGAACCGCCGCCCCAGCTCCTCGTCGCCCGCGACGGGTTCGGCCCGCAGCAGCGCCTGGGACTCCCACACCAGCGACCAGCGCCGGTAGTAGGCCTCGTACGACTTCAGCGTCCGCACCAGCGGCCCGGACTTCCCCTCGGGCCGCAGATCGGCGTCGATCAGCAGCGGGGGATCGGCGCTCGGGACCTGGAGCAGCCGGCGCATCTCGGCGACCACCCGGTTCGCGGCCTCGGAGGCCTCCCTCTCGTCGGTGCCCTCCCTGGGCTCGTGCACGAACAGCACGTCGGCGTCGGAGCCGTAGCCCAGTTCGTGCCCGCCGAAGCGTCCCATGCCGATCACCGCGAACCGGGTGGGCAGGGTGTCCCCCCAGCCCTCGCGCACCACGGCCCGCAGTGTCCCCGCGAGCGTGGCCGCCGTCAGATCGGACACGGCGGCGCCGACCCGGTCCACCAGCGCCCCCTGGTCGGGCTCGGCGGGCCGGGTCTCGGTGCCGTAGGAACTGACGATGTCCCCGGCCGCCGTACGGAACAGTTCGCGTCGGCGCACTCCGCGGGCCGCGGTGACCGCCTGCTCGGCGTTCTCCGCGCGCCCCACCGTGGCCAGGATCTCCTGCTCCAACGGGGCCCGCCCGCGCGGCTGGAGCCCGCCCCCGTCGCCGTCGCCGTCACCGAGCAGGGCGACCGCCTCCGGGGCCCGCAGCAGCAGATCCGGGGCGAGGCGTCCGGCCGACAGCACCCGGGCGAGGTTCTCGGCGGCGGCCCCCTCGTCCCTCAACAGCCGCAGATACCAAGGGGTCTTGCCCAACGCGTCCGACACCTTGCGGAAGTTGAGCAGCCCGGCGTCCGGGTCGGCGGAGTCGGCGAACCAGGCGAGCAGCACGGGCAGCAGGGTGCGCTGGATGGCGGCCTTGCGGCTGACGCCGGAGGCGAGCGCCTCCAGATGCCTGAGCGCGGCGGCGGGATCCGCGTACCCGAGGGCGACCAGCCGCTCGCGTGCCGCCTCCAGGCTCAACCGGGCCTCTCCGGTGGCGAGTTGGGCGACGGCGTCGAGCAGCGGCCGGTAGAAGATCTTCTCGTGGAGGCGCCGGACGACGGCCGCGTGCCGCTTCCACTCCCGGTTCAGCTCCACCACCGGATCGGTCCGCAGGCCGAGCGAGCGTCCGAGGCGCCGCTGATCGTCCTCGTCCTCGGGAACGAGATGGGTCCGCCGCAGCCGGTACAGCTGGATGCGGTGCTCCATGGACCGCAGGAACCGGTAGGCGTCGTCGAGCTGCACGGCGTCGGCGCGCCCCACGTACCCGCCCGCGGCCAGCGCCTGAAGGGCGTCCAGGGTGGTCCCGCTGCGCAGTGAGGCGTCGGACCGCCCGTGCACCAGCTGGAGCAGCTGTACGGCGAACTCGACGTCCCGCAGCCCGCCGGGCCCGAGCTTCAGCTCGCGCTCGACCTCGGCGGCCGGGATGTTCTCGACCACCCGCCGCCGCATCTTCTGCACGTCGACGACGAAGTTCTCCCGCTCGGCGGCCTTCCACACCAGCGGCTCGACGGCGGCGACGTACTCGGTGCCCAGGTCCAGGTCGCCCGCCACCGGCCGGGCCTTGAGCAGCGCCTGGAACTCCCAGGTCTTGGCCCACCGCTGGTAGTAGGCGAGATGGCTGCTGAGCGTCCGCACCAGCGGCCCGTTGCGCCCCTCGGGCCGCAGATTGGCGTCGACCGGCCAGATCGACCCTTCCACGGTGGTCTCGGAGCAGATCCGCATCATGTGCGAGGCCAGCTTGGTGGCGGCCCGCAGGGCCTTGCCCTCGTCGGCCCCTTCGACGGCCTCCCCCACGAAGATCACGTCGACGTCGGAGACGTAGTTCAGCTCGTGCCCGCCGCACTTCCCCATGGCGATGACGGCGAGCCGGCACAGCGCGGCGTCCTGCGGAGCGGCCGCCCCCGCGATCCGCAGCGCCGCGCGCAGGGTGGCGGTGGCGAGGTCGGCGAGTTCGGCGGCGGTCTCGGCGACATCGGTCGTCCCGCAGACGTCCCGGGCGGCGATCGACAGCAGACAGCGCCGGTAGGCGACCCGCAGCGACACGGGATCGTCCGCCTCCGCGAGGCCCCGCTCGAACTCCTCCACCCCGGGGTGCAGGTCCTGGGGCTCATAGGTGAGCAGCGCCTCCCAGTCCCGCGGGTGCCGGGCCAGATGTTCGGCGAGGGCGGCGGACGCCCCCAGCACCCCCAGCAGCCGGTCCCGCAGCGGCTTGGCCGCTATCAGCGTGTCGAGCAGTCCGCGCCGGGCCGTGTGATCGGCCTGCGCCTCCAGCAGCCCGACGAGACCGCGCAGCGCGAGATCCGGGTCGGCGACCGCGCCCAGCGCCTCCAGCAGGATGGGATCACTGCGCACCGGAGACAGCTCGGGCCCGTCCAGCAGCCGTTCGGCGGCGGAGGGATCGGTGAACCCGTGCCGCAGCAGCCGAGTGAAGGTGCTGCTCCTGCGCCCCGGCGCCGCCGTCATCCCCGGCCTCCTCAACTCCGCTGACTGCGCTGACTGCGCTGACTGCGCTGACTGCGATCAAGGTCGTACGCACTTGAGCGTAACCGGAGAGGTGCGGGGAAGCGTCGGCGTGCGGGGCGGTGAGTTCCGGATCTCGACGGTACGGCCGGACGGGCGCCCCGGCCCGCGCCGGTGGTCAGCGTGGCGTCCCGGTCTTCGCGGTGGCGCCGCGGACGGTTTTCGGCTTCGGTGAGGGGGAGCCGTTCAGCCAGACGCGGTGGCGGTTCGACCGAGGCTCCGGAGGACCAGGATGCAGTACACGCTCGAAGTGATCCCGCTGCCCGTGAGCGACATCGACCGGGCCCGCGACTTCTACCGCGACAAGGTCGGTTTCCATGTGGACATCGACCAGGAGGTCATGCCCGGCATGCGGATCGTCCAGCTGACGCCACCGGGCTCGGGCTGCTCGATCGCGCTCGGCGACAGCATCTGGGAGGCGGTGCGGGGCCCCCGCCCCGCACCCGGCTCCTACCAGGGCCTCCAGCTGTGCGTGGCCGATGTCGACGCCGCCCGCGCGGAACTGCTGGAGCGGGGCCTCGAGGTCTCCGAGCCGGTCCGCTACACCCCCGACGACGGCGCCACCTTCCTGTACTTCACCGACCCGGACGGCAACGGCTGGGCGATCCAGGAGTACCGCCGCCGTGCCACGGAACCCCTGCACCAGGTCCTGGCGGAGCTGGCCCGGCAGACCCCGTGACCCGCGCTCCGCGGATCAGATGCCACCGGTGTTGAGCAGCCGGTTGGGGGTGTCGGAGCGGACGCCGCGGACGACACCGCGGGTGGCCGTGCGGTCGAGCCAGCGGTGGACCTGGTCGGCCGTGGCGTGGGGGTGGGCCGACAGGTACAGCGCGATCACGCCGGTCGCGTGCGGTGCGGCCCAGGACGTCGCGCCGCCGGTCTCCGTGTACGTACCGCCGCCGGCGAGGGCGGAGGTCACCTTCTGTCCGGGGGCGTACAGGTCCACGCACCGTCCGTAGCCCGATCCGTAGGAGCCGCTGTCGTTCCACGCGCGGTCGGTGGAGGTGGAGGCCGCCACGACGATCGTGCCGGGGACGCCGGCCGGGGAGTGCTTGCAGGCGTCGTCGTGGAAGTTGCCGGCCGACACCACCGTCGGGATCCCCGCGTCGACCATCTTCTTCACCGCGGACTCCAGGGCCGCCGACCGGTGGTCGAGGTTGAGCGACATGTTCACGACCGCAGGCTTCTGCGCGTGCGCGGTGACCCACTTGACCGACTTCACCAGGGCCGCCTCGGCCGCCGCCGCCGAGCCGCCGCCACCGCTCTCGCACAGGACGCCCTGGACGCGGACCAGCTCCGCCTTGGGCGCCACCCCGTACTTCGCGCCGCCGATGATGCCCGCGACGAAGGTGCCGTGCCCGGTCCCCGCCTCGCTGAAGCAGTCTCCGGAGTCCTTCGGGCCCACGAAGTCGGCGCCGAGGTGGGCCCGTCCGCCGAACTCCTTGTGGCCGATGTCCATCCCGGTGTCGATCACATAGACGTGCACGCCCTTGCCGGTGGCGGTGGTGGTGAGCTTCCCGTTCAGCGGCCGCGACCGCTGGTCCAGGATGTCCAGGTTCCACGGCACGTTCCGGGTGAGGCGCGCCGCCGCGGCCGGTGCGGCCAGCTTCGCCAGGCCGGCGTCGGACGCCGCCGCCGAGCCGGACGGCGCCCCGCCCCCGGAGGCCGCCGCGCCCGCTTCCCCACCGCAGGCCGAGGCCCCGAGCACCGTCGCCATGGCCACCGCGATGAGCCCGGCCTTCGTCATGTTCCGCGTCACAACGTCCCCCACTTGCCCGTTTCGTACACAGTCAGCGCACAAGACGAGCACGGGGGGCCGGCGGTTCCGGCGGGATGCGCGGGTGGGGCGCAAGACCCGCCCCGACCGGCCCTTACAGCACCGGCAGGTTCTTCCGCAGCTCGAACGCCGTGACCTCCGAGCGGTACTCGTACCACTCCTGCTTCTTGTTGCGCAGGAAGAAGTCGAAGACGTGCTCGCCGAGGGTCTCGGCGACGAGGTCGCTGCGTTCCATCAGGGCGAGGGCCTCGCCGAGGTTCTGCGGGAGGGGCTCGATGCCCATCGCGCGGCGCTCGGCGTCGGAGAGCGCCCAGACGTCGTCCTCGGCGCCCGGCGGGAGCTCGTAGCCCTCCTCGACGCCCTTGAGGCCGGCGGCGAGGAGCATGGCGTACGCCAGGTAGGGGTTGGCGCCGGAGTCGAGGGAGCGGACCTCGATGCGGGCGGAGCCGGTCTTGCCGGGCTTGTACATCGGGACGCGGACCAGGGCCGAGCGGTTGTTGTGGCCCCAGCAGATGTACGAGGGGGCCTCGCCGCCCGCGCCCGCCGTGCGCTCGGAGCCGCCCCAGATGCGCTTGTAGGAGTTGACCCACTGGTTGGTGACGGCGGCGATCTCGGCGGCGTGCTTCAGCAGGCCGGCGATGAAGGAGCGGCCGACCTTGGAGAGCTGGTACTCGGAACCGGACTCGTAGAACGCGTTGCGGTCGCCCTCGAAGAGCGAGAGGTGGGTGTGCATGCCGCTGCCGGGGTGCTCGGAGAACGGCTTCGGCATGAAGGTCGCCTGGACGCCCTGCTCCAGCGCCACCTGCTTCATGACCAGGCGGAACGTCATGATGTTGTCGGCGGTGGAGAGCGCGTCGGCGTAGCGCAGGTCGATCTCCTGCTGGCCGGGGGCGCCCTCGTGGTGGGAGAACTCGACCGAGATGCCCATCGACTCCAGCATGGTGATGGCCTGGCGGCGGAAGTCCATGCCGATGTTCTGCGGGGTGTGGTCGAAGTAGCCGGAGTTGTCGGCGGGCGTCGGGCGGGAGCCGTCCAGCGGGCGGTCCTTCAGCAGGAAGAACTCGATCTCCGGGTGGGTGTAGAAGGTGAAGCCCAGGTCGGAGGCGCGGGCGAGGGCGCGCTTGAGGACGTAGCGCGGGTCGGCGAAGGACGGGGAGCCGTCCGGCATGAGGATGTCGCAGAACATGCGGGCGGTGCCGGGGGCCTCGGCGCGCCAGGGCAGGATCTGGAAGGTGGACGGGTCCGGCTTGGCGATCATGTCGGACTCGTAGACCCGGGCGAAGCCCTCGATCGCGGAGCCGTCGAAGCCGATCCCCTCGTCGAACGCCTGCTCGAGCTCGGCCGGGGCCACGGCGACGGACTTCAGGAAGCCCAGCACGTCCGTGAACCACAGGCGTACGAACCGGATGTCTCGCTCCTCGAGCGTCCGGAGCACGAACTCCTGCTGCTTGTCCATCTTCCGCTTCCCCATCCTTGCTGTTCAGGCCGCCTGTCTCCCCGTCCCACGGGAGGCGGTCGGGCACCTGCGCATCACACCACAACAGCATTTCATGCGCGTTGCGGACCTTGATCGCACCGGCGTCCTCGGCCTGAACGGCTCCCGTACGCCGGATGTACTGCTCTCCCGCCCATCTTGCCTGTTCGCACCCGTATCCGTAATGGCCGGATCGGCTCCCGGGTGACGTGACGGAGACCACGGGCTCTAAATTTGAGTCTCAGATGCAACTTTTAATAGCGTCGAGGTACCGAGCCGTCCGGTCGAGCCCCAAGGAGCCCCCGATGCTGTCCGAGCCGTCCGCAGCCACCGTCCGCGCCACCCTCCCCGCCGTCGGCGCGGCCATCGGCGAGATCACCGAGCGTTTCTACGCCCGTCTCTTCGCCGCCCACCCCGACCTGCTGCGGAACCTCTTCAACCGCGGCAACCAGGCCGCCGGAACCCAGCGACAGGCCCTCGCCGGCTCCATCGCCGCGTTCGCCACGCATCTGCTGGACCACCCCGGCAGCCGCCCCGACGCGATGCTGAGCCGGATCGCCCACAAGCACGCCTCGCTGGGCGTGCAGCCGGAGCAGTACGCGGTGGTCCACGAGCACCTCTTCGCCGCGATCGTCGAGGTGCTCGGCGAGGCCGTCACGCCCGAGGTCGCGGCGGCCTGGGACGAGGTCTACTGGCTGATGGCGAACGCGCTCGTCGCCGTCGAGAAGCGGCTGTACGAGGAGAGCGGGGAGGCGGGGCTGCGGCCCTGGGAGGTCGTCGAGCGGATCATGGAGAGCGACGACGTGGTGACCTTCCGGGTGCGCCCGGCCGACGGCGGCGAGGTGCGCGCCTTCCGCGCCGGGCAGTACGTCTCCGTGGGCGTCACGCTCCCCGACGGCGCCCGGCAGATACGCCAGTACAGCCTCTCGGGGGCGCCGGACGACGCGGTCCGCCAGTTCAGCGTCAAGCGGGTGCACGGCGACGGTACGACGCCCGACGGCGAGGTCTCGCACCACCTGCACGCGCGCGTGCGCGAGGGGGACGTACTCGAACTGTCGGAGCCGTACGGCGACCTGGTCCTCGACGGGGCCGACGGCACGCCCCTGCTGCTGGCCTCGGCCGGCATCGGCGTGACCCCGATGGTCGCGATGCTGGCGGACCTGGCGCAGCGCGGCCACCGCGCCCCGGTCACCGTCGTCCACGCCGACCGCTCCCCCGCGGCCCACGCCCTGCGCGCCGACCACGAGGCGTACGCGGCGAAGCTCCCGGAGGCCTCCGTGCACCTCTGGTACGAGCGCGAGGCCCCGGCGGGGACCGCCGAGGGCCTGGTCGACCTCACGGACGTCACCGTCCCGGCGGGCACGCGCGCGTACCTGTGCGGGCCGCTCCCCTTCATGCGGGCGGTGCGCGCCCAGCTGATCGGGAAGGGCGTCGCCCCCGCCGACATCCACTACGAGGTCTTCGGCCCCGACCTGTGGCTGGCGGCCGCCTGACCGGCGTCCCACCCCAGGGGAGGCTTAGGTGTACTGACCCGTGAGGTTGGGGACGCGGCTGGCGGGTGGTTGGGACGAGCGGTCGCTCATGCCTGCCGCGCCGAGCCTGCGGTAGCGGTCCGCCCAGCGCTGGGCCGTGGTCGGCGAGACCTGGAAGCGTTCGGCGGCCCGGCGCAGGGGCCAGCCGTCCTCGACGACGCAGCGGGCCAGACGCAGACGGCCGGTCCCGGCCAGGGGTGCATTACGGTGGGGCACGAGGGCCTTTCTGTCGGTGTAGACGTCGCAATCCGCACCGAACCGGAAGGCCCTCACCTGTCAAGATCCCTCAGCCGAGACCTGGCTCACCCGTCCGCAACCTCCCGAGACAGAACACCTAGGGACTCCTGGGGCTCCCCTGCGGGCTGTCCGGGCCGGCCGATCCCGGGATCCCCAGCAGCAGCGGGCCCGTCGGGTCCGCCACGATGTCGGACACCGTGAGCGGGTCGAGGGAGGCGTAGAAGGCCTCCTGGGCCCGGCGCAGGGCGCCGCGGAGGCGGCAGCCCGAGTTCAGGGGGCAGGGGGTCGAGCCCTCGCAGTCGACGACGTCGCCGTCCCCCTCGAAGGTGCGGACGACCCCGCCCACGGACGCCGTACGGCCCTTCTCGGTCAGGGCGAGGCCGCCGCCCCGGCCCCGGCGGGCCTCCAGCAGCCCCAGGTGCTGGAGTTCGGCCACGACCTTGGCCGCGTGGGTGTAGGGGACCGCCATCGCCGCCGCCACCTCGCGGGTCGTCGGGGTGTTCTCGCCCGCGACCGCGAGGCGCATCAGCACCCGCAGGGCCAGGTCGGTGGATCGCAGCAGCCGCATGGAAGAAGCGTAGATAATACGCATCTCGGCTTCAAATTATGGAGCGGCCGGGCGGGTGTCTACGCCTTCCCGCGTCCGCCCCCTTACGATCAGTGGACTCGCTGGACACCACCCGCAACACCCCTACCGTCCCGCCCCTTTCCCCCAGAAGGACAGGCCTCATGGGTTCCGCCGACCAGACCGGCAGCACCGCGCGCAAGGCGCGCATAGAAGAGATGCGGCGGGCCCAGCAGGCCCGTGAGCGGCGCAACCGGATCCTCGTGATCACCGGCAGCGTGGTCGCGGTCGCCGCGCTCGTCGTCGGCGGGGTGTTCGTCGTGAGGTCGCAGTCCGACGACGACTCCTCCTCCACCACCGCCTCCGACTCCAAGGCCTCGGGGCACTGGGTCACCGGCTCGGACGGTGTGAAGACCTGGAAGGGCACGCTGGGGCGCACCCATGTCGCCAAGACCGTGACGTACCCGATGGAGCCCCCGGTCGGCGGCGACCACGACCCGGTCTGGCTGAACTGCAACGGCAACGTCTACACCGAGGCCGTCAACAACATGAACGCCGTGCACGCGCTGGAGCACGGCGCGGTCTGGGTGACGTACACCAGCAAGGCGGAGAAGGCCGACGTCGACGCGCTCGCGGCGAAGGTGAAGAAGACGCCGTACACGTTCATGAGCCCGGACGACAAGCAGGCCGACCCGATCATGCTCAGCGCCTGGGGCAAGCAGCGCACGGTGACCGGCGCGGACGACCCGGCCGTCGACAAGTTCTTCGAGGAGTTCGTCCAGGGCGAGCAGACGCCCGAGCCGGGCGCCTCCTGCACGGGCGGGACGATGAAGTGAGGAAGTCCGCGGGCTGGATCGCCTCGGCCGCGGCGGCGGTGCTCGTCGCGGCCGGCGCCATCACCTACGCCGTGGCCGCGGACGACGGGGGGACCGGCGGCACGGTCCCCGCCGCCGACTCCGCCGACGCCGGGTTCGCCCGGGACATGGCCGTCCATCACCAGCAGGCCGTCGAGATGGCGTACATCGTGCGCGACCGGACGACGGACGAGGAGGTGCGGCGGCTCGCCTACGACATCGCCCAGACGCAGGCCAACCAGCGCGGGATGCTGCTCGGCTGGCTCGATCTGTGGGGGCTGCCGAAGGTGTCGTCCGACGCGCCCATGTCCTGGATGGGGATGGGCGGCATGGCCGACGGCGAGGACGGCGCGCTCATGCCCGGCATGGCGACGGACACCGAGCTGGAGAAGCTGGGCACGCTGAAGGGCAAGCAGGCCGAGGTGTTCTTCCTCCAGCTGATGACCGATCACCACAAGGGCGGCATCCACATGGCCGAGGGGTGTGTCGCCAAGTGCACCGTCGGGGTGGAGAAGCGGCTCGCGCAGGGCATGGTCGATGCGCAGCAGTCCGAAATCGCGCTGATGGCGGACATGTTGAGGGCGCGCGGGGCGAAAGCGTAGGTCCCCCATAGGGTTTTCCCTCGACTTCGCGGACTTGTCCGTCAAATCACCCCAGCAAGCGGTCACTTGGGCGCTTCTTGGTGTTCGCATTCCCCTTGCATGAAGGGTTCGTCGCAAGAGTGGCCGTCACGTCGAGTGATCCACTCGCGTCGAACCACCTACAGGGGGTCCTATGAGATCCAACCGTGCCGCGCTGCGCGCCGGGGTGAGCATGGCGGCGACGCTGCCCATGATCGCCGGCGCTCTCGCGCTCGGCATACCCGCGGCCCACGCCGCGGACGGTCCGGCCCGTGACACGCTGGCCGGGACCAAGCCCGCGTGGGCGACGGCCAAGGCGGACAAGGGCTCTACCTCGAACAGCGCCCAGCTCAACGCCCGCGTCTACCTCGCGGGCCGGGACGCCGACGGCCTCGCCGCCTACGCGAAGGCGGTGTCCGACCCGCGCTCCCCCGCCTACGGCAAGTACCTCTCCGCCAAGCAGGCCGCGGCCCGCTTCGGGGCGACCACCGCCCAGGTGGCCGCGGTCAAGGCCTGGCTGACGGCGGCCGGTCTGAAGGTCACCGGCACCACGGAGCACTACGTCTCCGTCAGCGGTGACGTGGCCGCCGCCGAGAAGGCGTTCGGCACCCAGCTGCACAACTACACCAAGGGCTCGAAGACCTACCGCGCGCCCTCGAAGTCGGCCTCCGCGCCCGCGGGCCTCGACGGTGCCGTGCTGACCGTCACCGGCCTGGACAACGCGCCGCACAAGGCGAGCAGCAAGGACCAGCTCCCGCCGCCGGACGCGGTGTTCAAGAACTCCGGGCCGTTCTCCTCGTACTACGGCTCGAACGTCGCGAGCACCCTCCCGGACGCGTACGGCACGAAGATCCCGTACGCCGTCGAGGGCTACACCGGCAAGCAGCTGCGCTCCGCCTACGGCGCGGGCGGCTACACCGGCAAGGGCGTGCGCATCGCCATCACCGACGCGTACGCCTCGCCGACGATCGCCTTCGACGCGGCCACCTACGCGAAGAAGCACGGCGACGCCGCCTGGAAGACGGGCCAGCTGACGCAGGTCCTGCCGAAGAACTACACGAAGACCGAGGAGTGCTCGGCGGCCGGCTGGTACGGCGAGGAGACCCTGGACGTCGAGGCCGTGCACGCGGTCGCGCCGGCCGCGAACGTCACGTACGTGGGCGCCGCGTCCTGCTACGACGACGACCTGCTCGACTCGCTCAGCAAGATCGTCGACAACCACCTGGCCGACATCGTCTCCAACTCCTGGGGCGACATCGAGGCCAACCAGACGCCGGACCTGGCGGCCGCCTACGACCAGGTCTTCCAGTTCGGCGCGGTCGAGGGCATCGGCTTCTACTTCTCCTCCGGCGACAACGGCGACGAGGTCGCCAACACCGGCACGAAGCAGGTCGACACCCCCGCCAACTCGGCCTGGGTGACGGCGGTCGGCGGTACCTCGCTGGCGGTCGGCAAGGGCGACAAGTACCTGTGGGAGACCGGCTGGGGCACCGAGAAGGCCCTGCTCTCCGACGACGGCAAGAGCTGGACGAACTTCCCCGGCGCGTTCACCTCGGGCGCGGGCGGCGGCACCAGCAAGAACGTCGCCGAGCCGTACTACCAGAAGGGCGTCGTCCCGAACGCGCTGGCCACCGCCAACAACGCGGCCGGCAACCGGGTCGTCCCCGACATCTCGGCGATCGCCGACCCCAACACCGGCTTCAAGGTCGGCCAGACGCAGACCTTCCCGGACGGGTCCGCGCAGTACAGCGAGTACCGCATCGGCGGCACCTCGCTCGCCGCGCCGGTCATCGCGGCCGTCCAGGCCCTCGCCCAGGAGGCGCGCGGCGGCAAGGCGATCGGCTTCGCCAACCCGTCGATCTACTCCAAGTACGGCTCACGGGTCTACCACGACGTCACCGACGACCCGACGGGCTCCGGCCTCGCGGTCGCCCGCGTCGACTTCGCCAACGGCTACGACGCCGCCGACGGCCTGCTGACCTCCGTCCGCAGCCTCGGCAAGGACAGCTCGCTGACCGCGGTGAAGGGTTACGACGACGTCACCGGCGTGGGCACGCCGTCGAGCGGTTACGTCGAGTCGTACCGCCGCTGAAAACGCTCCACGCATCCTGTGCCCGCCTCCCCCGGGAGGCGGGCACAACGCTTTTCCATCCCGTCAGGAAAACAACGGGGCACCACATAGACCGCACACCGGGCCGGTCGTCTCCGTGCTTCCGCAGTGCGCACAACGCGCGGCATCGCTTTCCGCACCCGGCGAATTGCCGGATTGCCGATACGTCGAAGGCCCTTCAGGAACTCCCTCCCGTTTCTCGGAGCCCGCCCCGGAATGCACCACTCCGATTTTCCGTGCGAGGCGCGTAAGCTGCGCCCCCCAGGATCCCGGCCATTGACGCGACAAAGCCCACCCTCGTTTCCCCTCTCGACAGGCATCCCACGACAAGGGCATTCACCAGACGCCTTTTACGCTGCCACTTCCTGCTTTTACCCGACGCTTTGGCTCCAACCTCGGCTCTTCATCAAATTCCTGTGAGGTGCTTGTGGATTTGACATGCACAAGTAGAAGATCGACGAGAACGATCAACTCCCGAAGCAAAGGAACAGGTGTGAGGCGCGCTTCCGCATCACTCCGTGTGGCCGCTCTGGGGGCCACGACCATCGTCACGCTCGTGGCCGGCCCCACCGTCCTCGCCTTCGCAGACGATTCCGATCCCGTCGACGCCACGTTCGACGCCGACTTCACCGAGCAGGAAACCGACTCCCCGGCCATCAGCCATTCCATCTTCACCAACACTCCCGACCACACCACGGGCATCGTGCGCGACGCCGCGGCGGCGACCATGCCCGGGGGAAGCTGGCCCGATCACTCGGCCAGCGGCTACGGCAGCACCGTCCGATGGGGCGGTCACTTCCGCGGCGTGGTCGAGGACATGAACCGCGGCACCCGCATCGAAGCCCTGGTCCACCTCATGGAACCGGGTGGGGACCCCGACCGGGAACGCGGCGTGTACGGCCGGGCCGACTGGTACGGCAACACCCAGAGCTGCTACCCCACCTCGATGTCGAGCGCCAGCTGCTCGACGGCCTGGTACCACACGGACAACAGCGAGACGGGCCGCGAGAACGCCAACACCACCTGGCAGTACTGGTACCAGTGGGACGAGGTCCACCCCAGCTACAACAGCGGCCGGGGCGCCTTCAAGGGCTGCATCGACGTGAAGTGGCACAAGGACAAGTGCACGGCCACGATCATCCGCGGTTCGCACTACAACTGACCCGACGGTCGACGCTCCGTCGACCGAGCGGTTGATCCGAGGATGCTCGGGGCGACTGTCACCCGCCCCGAGCATCGCCTCCCCACTTTTCCAGCGGATCGGCGGCCATGCAACCAGACGTCACCGTCAGCGGAGTCCACTTCAGTTACCGCTCACGCCTCGTGCTCCAGGGCGTGGACGCGCAGTTCTCGCCCGGGATGAACTTCGTCGCCGGCGTCAACGGGGCCGGCAAGACCACTCTGTTCCGGCTCATGCTGGGCGAACTGCGCCCTGCCCAGGGCGAGGTACATGTTCCGGCGCACGGCACGGGCTACCTCCCGCAGTCCTTCGGGTTCCCTCCTCGCTTCACCGTCGCCGACTTCGTCGAGCATTTCGCGTGGTCCTGCCCGTCGTCATCCGCCGTGGGCTGCTGGCGGCCGGGCTGGCGCTCGCCGTGTGTGCCGCGGTACCCGCCTCGGCCTCCGGACGCGCCTACTGGAGACCGGTGGTCGCGGCCGATCACTGCGCGCGCCAGCACAACGGGCTGACGATCTGTGCCGGTGACGGCTTCCAGTCTCTGTACCTGCACGCGGCCAGGAGCCTGGCACCCGTGGTCCGGCGACTCCAGGAGCTGGGAATCGACCCGCCGACGACCTATGTCATCGCCGCGGGTGAATCCGTCAGGATCCCGGACCCTCGCGACGGCGTCATCTCCGTCGACGCGGTGAACGGCCGGACCCGTGTCCCGTCGGCAGCGCTCGTCATGGCCGCCACGGTGCAGACGGGATGCGCCCACCCCACCAACGGCCAGGTCGAGCGGCAGGCCGTGCTGTACGGCTGGTTCCTGATGGAGTTCGGCACGGACGCTCCGGGCCGCTATCCACCGCAGACGGTACGGCAGTTGAGGGCGCTCGACACCACGGCCCAGCGGACCTGGGTGCGCGAGGCGTATGCGCGGGCGTGGGCATGCGACCCGTCGGTTCCCGACTATCCCAAGGGGGTGACGCCGTGAGGGCCCCGGCCGGTTTCGCGGCGGCTCGCTGCCCGCTCCCGTCACTGGCAGGCACGGGGGCAGCGGTCCTCCTGGCCGCCGCGATCACCCCCTGCAGCGTGCCCACCCTTTCGCCATGGCCGCACGACAGCCCCTGGCTCCGTACGCGCCCGCCGTCGTCGCCCTCGCCGTCGGCCTTCTGCTCGACAACCCCATGCCGACGCTGGAAGCGGGGGTGCCACGACGGCGGCTGTACCGGGCGCGGGCGGGCTGGTACGCAACCGTCCTGGCGTTCGCCACCATGGCCACAGCGGTCACGCTCCCCCTCGCCGAACCCTCCTGGCACGGCACGATGCTGCGGAATGCGGTGCTGCTGGCCGCCGTCGCGGTGCTCGCCTCGGTCGCCGTGGGGGGACGCGCCGCATGGCTGGTGATCCTCGTCCTGACACTGCCGGACCTGCTGGCGGGCGGCACGGACGACGGCACACCGCGCGCGTGGGCACTCCTGGCTCAGCCCCCGGACAGCCCGACCGCCGTCGTCGTCACCATGACACTGGTGGTGCTCGCCCTCACGTGTTACACACGCTGGGACGCCCGCCCGGACCTCGGTCTCGCCGATGGCGGCACCTGAGGCCCGGGGCAGCACCCTGTACGAGGACGGGGTGGCCTGCTACGGGAGTGCCACCCCATCGCGTCGCTCTGACGATTACAGCGATCACCAGCGATTACACTGAGCCGCGTGCCTCCGTTGAACTTCTGGTCGATCTATCAGCACGGCTTCGCACGCGTCGCCGCATGTACGGGCCACACGGTCATCGCGGACCCGCCGGCCAACGCCGAGGCGGTGCTGCGCCACGCGCGCCGGTGCGCCGAGGAGGGTGTCGCGGTCGCCGTCTTCCCGGAGATGGGCCTGTGCGGCTACTCCATCGAGGACCTGCTGCTCCAGGACGCGCTGCTCGACGAGGTCGAGAAGGCCCTCCGGGACGTGGTGACCGGCTCGGCGGACCTGCTGCCGGTGCTGGTCGTCGGCGCCCCGCTGCGCCACCGCAACCGGATCTACAACTGCGCGGTGATCGTGCACCGCGGCCGGATCCTCGGGGTCGTGCCGAAGTCGTACCCGCCGAACTACCGGGAGTTCTACGAGCGCCGGCAGATCGCGGACGGCGCCGACGAGCGCGGCGGCTCGATCCGGGTCGGCGGCGCGAGCGTGCCGTTCGGCGTGGACCTGCTGTTCGCTGCGGACGACGTCCCCGGTCTCACGCTGTTCGCGGAGATCTGCGAGGACATGTGGGTGCCGGTGCCGCCGAGCGCGGAGGCGGCGCTGGCCGGTGCGACGCTCCTGGTGAACCTCTCCGGCAGCCCGATCACGGTCGGGCGGGCCGAGGACCGCAAGCTGCTGTGCCGCTCGGCGTCCGCGCGCTGCCTGGCCGCGTACGTCTACGCGGCGGCCGGCCTCGGCGAGTCGACGACCGACCTGTCCTGGGACGGCCAGGCCATGGTCTACGAGAACGGCGTGCTGCTCGCGGAGACCGAGCGCTTCCCGCTCGGCGACGAGTACGCGGTGGCCGACGTGGACCTCGACCTGCTGCGGCAGGAGCGGCAGCGGATGGGCACCTTCGACGACAACCGCCGTACGCACCGGGCACGGACCGCCGACTTCCGGACGGTCTCCTTCGTGCTCGACCCGCCGCTCACCGACCTGGGCCTGCGCCGCCGTCTGGAGCGCTTCCCGTTCGTGCCGGCCGACGCCGACCGGCTCGCCCTGGACTGCTTCGAGGCGTACAACATCCAGGTCGAGGGCCTCCAGCAGCGGCTGGCCTCGATCGGCGGCCCGAAGGTGGTCATCGGGGTGTCCGGCGGCCTGGACTCCACGCACGCGCTGATCGTCGCCGCCCGCGCGATGGACCGCGCGGGCCGTCCGCGCAGCGACATCCTGGCCTGGACCCTGCCCGGCTTCGCCACCAGCGACCACACCAAGGACAACGCCCACAAGCTGATGAACTCCCTCGGCGTCACCGCGGCCGAGCTGGACATCACGCCCACGGCGCGGCTGATGCTGCGGGAGATGGGCCACCCCTTCGGCTCCGGCGAGCCGGTGTACGACGTCACCTTCGAGAACGTCCAGGCGGGCCTGCGCACCGACTACCTCTTCCGGCTGGCCAACCAGCGCGGCGGCATCGTGCTCGGTACCGGCGACCTCTCCGAACTCGCCCTCGGCTGGTCCACGTACGGCGTGGGCGACCAGATGAGCCACTACAACGTCAACTCGGGTGTGCCGAAGACGCTGGTGCAGCATCTGATCCGCTGGGTCATCAGCAGCGGGCAGTTCGGCGACGAGACCGGCAGGACGCTCGCCGCGATCCTCGACACCGAGATCAGCCCGGAGCTGGTCCCGGGCGAGGAGATGCAGTCGACCGAGTCGAAGATCGGCCCCTACGCGCTGCACGACTTCACGCTCTTCCACGTCCTGCGGTACGGCTTCCGCCCCTCGAAGATCGCCTTCCTGGCCTGGCACGCCTGGCACGACCGGGAGTCCGGCGCCTGGCCGCCGGGCTTCCCCGAGGCCAAGCGGGTGGCGTACGACCTGCCCGAGATCCGGCAGTGGCTGGAGGTCTTCTGCCGCCGCTTCTTCGCCTTCGCCCAGTTCAAGCGCTCGGCGATGCCCAACGGGCCGAAGGTGTCGGCGGGGGGTTCGCTGTCGCCACGGGGTGACTGGCGGGCACCGTCGGACAGCTCGGCGCGGGCTTGGCTGCGGGATCTGGCGCGGTTCGACGAGTAGCCCTTCGCCCACCTATCGGATCGCGCGCGGCGGGTCCCTACTGACAGGCTGCCTTCATGGATCGCCCGGAAGTACTGCTCATCGGAGGACGGGCCGGCGTCGGCAAGACGACGGTGGGATGGGAGGTCTCGGCGCAACTGCGCGCCGCGGAGATCGCCCACGCGATCATCGAGGGTGACTTCATGGGGCAGGTGCATCCGGCTCCCGAGGGGGACCCGCACCGCGCGGAGATCACCGAGTGCAATCTGACCGCGGTGTGGGCCAACTTCGCCCGGCGTGGGTACCGACGCCTGATCTACACGAACACCGTGAGCGTGCTGCCGGAGGCGACGGGCATGTTCGAGCGCGCCATGGGAGCGGGCGTGAAGATCGTACGAGTCCTGCTCACCGCCTCCGACACCACCACTCGCGAGCGGCTCACGGGACGCGAACTCGGCTCGGAACTGGAGCACGAGTGGGAAGGCAGCGTCCGCAAGGCCCGGCTCCTCGAACAACGGTCCCCGGCAGGCACGGTGTGGGTGACGACCGACGGACGCCCCGTCGTGGACATCGCGCGGGAGGTGGTGACTTCGACGGGTTGGGCCGGGCATAGCTGACCCGTACCCTCGGAGGGTGCTGGAGACCATCGTGCTGGACATCGGCGAGACGATCACCCGTGATGACCGCTACTGGGCCTCCTGGGCCGACTGGCTGGAGATCCCCCGTCACACCCTGTCCGCCCTCGTCGGCGCGGTCGTCGCACAGGGCCGGGACAACGCCGACGCCCTACGGCTCGCGCGGCCCGGCTGCGATGTGGCCGCCGAATACCGCGCCCGTGAAGCGGCGGGACGCGGCGAGCACCTTGACGAGAGCGACCTCTACGACGATGTGCGCCCTGCCCTGCCCGCACTGCGTGAACGTGGTGTGCGGGTCGTCATCGCGGGCAATCAGACCGCGCGTGCGGGTGAACTTCTGCGCGGCCTGGCCCTTCCTGCGGACCTGATCGTGACATCCGGGGAGTGGGGAGTCGCAAAGCCTCAGCCAGCGTTCTTCGCACGGGTCCTGGAAGTCGCGCAGGCCCCGGCAGACAGAACCCTGTACGTGGGAGATCACCCGGCCAACGACGTCTTCCCGGCGAAGGCGGCAGGGCTGCGCGTGGCGCACCTTCGACGTGGGCCGTGGGGGTACCTGTGGGCCGACGATGCAGAGGTCAGGGCGGCGGCGGACTGGCGGATCGCCAGCCTCTCCCAACTGGTCACGATCGCTGAAGACTGACCCAGGGTGAAGGCCCCGATGAATTTGCTTCTCACTGCTACGTCGTCGTAGGTCGTCGATTGCCGGATCGATGCCGTCCCAAGCTGTATGACAAGCCTCCAGCGAGGTGATTCGCGCACACGCAACGTTTCCAACTGGGTACGGTGCGGAGTGAATCCACCGAGCTGGAGCCCTTATGCCCGCACGCACCCAAGGCGGGGTAGGCAGCCGGATCGCCTACTACCGCAGCGTCATGCGCCCGAAGATGACACAGCAGCAACTCGCGGTTGCCGCTTGTGTGTCGCTGGGCACCCCGTCGCCCAGCTCGCCGCTCCCTCCGCCGAGCTGATGACGACGAGCGAGGGGGTGATCCTCGTGGACGTCGCGACCGGCTCGCAGGCCTGGACGGAACCGGTCGAGAACGGCTGGCAGGTTCACCAGCACGGCCCGCTGCGCCTGTGGAACGCCGTGGAAGACGCCCTCTCGGCCTGGCAGGACGCCGGATCGCCCCCGCAGTCCGACTTCGGAATGACGGTGGACGTCGACGGCACGCAACGCGTCTGGATCGGAACCCCCGAAGGCCCCACCTGGCGCCTGCCTGTATAGCTGTGCCGCGGCCCCGTCGCGCCCTCCGTCGCCGAGCGCAGACGTCAGCTGGGTACCGCCGCCTCCGCAGACGCCGGAAGGTGCGTCGCCACGATCCGCTCGTGCCCGCGGCCGAAGGCGCGGCGGCGGTCCACCCCGTACGCCACCCCCGCCACGCCGAGGCCCAGGACCGCCAGTGCGGCGCCCGCGAGGGCCGGGGACGTGACGCCGAGGCCCGCTGCCAGGGTCAGGCCGCCGATCCAGGCGCCGCCCGCGTTGGCGAGGTTGAAGGCGGCCTGGTTGGCGGAGGAGGCCAGGGAGGGGGCCGTGGAAGCCTTCTCCATGACCATGAGGTTCAAGGGAGTTCCCGCGACGAAGGCCGCGATGCCGAGGAGGACCACCGCCAGGGCGCCGGTCCACTGGGTGCGCATCAGCAGCGGGAAGAGCGCGAGGACGGCGGCGAGGGAGGCCAGGCCGCCGAAGAGGGTGCGGCGCATCGCGTGGTCCGTGAGACGGCCGCCGAGCAGGTTGCCGATCGTCGCACCCACGCCGAACAGGGCGAGGAGGAGGGTGACGCTCCCGTCGGCGTAGCCGGCCGCGTCGGTCAGCATCGGCGTGATGTAGCTGTAGGCCGAGAACAGGGCTCCGAAGCCCGCCACCGTCGTGCCGAGGGCCAGCCAGACCGGGAGGGACTTCAGGGCCGCCAGTTCGCCGCGCAGACCGGTGGCGGGGGCCCCGCCCGTGTCGCGGGGGATCAGGACCGCGAGGGAGGCCACGGCCGCCAGGCCGATCACGCCGACGCCGAGGAAGGTGGCCCGCCAGCCCAGGTGCTGGCCCATGAGGGTGGCGGCGGGGACACCGGCGATGTTGGCGACGGTCAGGCCGAGGAACATCAGCGACACCGAGCGCGCCTTGCGCTCCGGCGCGACCAGACCGGTGGCGACGACCGCGCCGACGCCGAAGAAGGCGCCGTGCGGCAGGCCGCTGAGGAAGCGGGCGGCGAGGAGCGAGTCGTAGCCGGGGGCGAGCGCCGAGAGGGTGTTGCCCGCGATGAACAGGGCCATCAGGGACATCAGCAGGGTGCGGCGGCGCATCCGGGCCGTCACGGCGGCGAGCAGGGGCGCGCCGATGACGACGCCGAGGGCGTAGGCGGAGACGAGGTGGCCGGCGGTGGGGAGCGAGATGTGCAGGTCGGCCGCCACGTCGGGCAGCAGGCCCATCATCACGAATTCCGTGGTGCCGATGCCGAAGGCACCCACGGCGAGGGCGAGCAGCGCCAGAGGCATGAGGAGGCGTCGCCTTTCCGGTCGGGGAGGATCCCAGCGTATGTTCAACGACGGAACAAACTCTCCCCGGCCCGGTATTCCGGCGGGTTACGAGCCGGTCAACTTCACGCGTGCCGCGATCGGCAGATGGTCGCTGCCCGTCTGCGGGAGCGTCCAGGACGTCACCGGCTCCACACCCCGCACCAGGATCTGGTCGATCCGCGCCATCGGGAACGACGCCGGCCAGCTGAACCCGAAGCCGTCGCCGGCCGCGCCCTGCGTGGACCGCATCTGGGAGGTCACGGCGTTCAGCGAGCGGTCGTTCATGGTGCCGTTGAGGTCGCCGAGGAGGATCACCCGGCCGAGCGGCTCGTCGGCGATCGCCTCACCCAGCGCGTCCGCGCTCTTGTCGCGCTGACGGGCGGTGAAACCGGCCTGGAGCTTGACCCGGACCGAGGGGAGGTGGGCGACGTAGAAGGCGACCTTGCCCTGCGGGGTCGCCGCGGTCGCCCGCATCGCGCGCGTCCAGCCCAGCTTGATGTCGACGGGCTTGACGGCGCTCAGCGGGTACTTGCTCCACAGGCCGACCGTGCCCTGCACCGAGTGGTACTTGTACGTCGCCGCCATCGCCTTCTCGTACACCGGCACCGCCGAGGCGGTCAGCTCCTCCAGCGCCACCACGTCCGCGCCGGAGGCGGCGACGTCGCGGGCGGTGCCGGACGGGTCGGGGTTGTCGGCGTTGACGTTGTGCGTGGCGACGGTGAGGTCGCCGCCGCCGGTCTTGTCGCTGAGGAGCCCGCCGAAGAGGTTCAGCCAGACGACGGCCGGGAGGACCAGCGCGATCAGTGCGCTCGCCGACCTGCGGACCAGGGCGAGGAGCACGAACACCGGGATGAACAGCCCGAGCCACGGCAGGAACGTCTCCGTGAGGCTGCCGAGGTTGCCGAAGCGGTTGGGGATGCGCGAGTGCAGCAGCATCACCAGGGAGAGCAGCAGCGCCAGCGCGGCGACCACCAGGCCGCGGCGCCAGATGCGCGGGTCACCGCGCCAGCCCGAGGCCAGACGTCCGATCAGGCGCCGGAGCCGGTCTCCCCGGCGCTCGGGTCCCGAGCCGCCGTTGTCGTCCGTCTCCGTCATGTACGCCTGCTGCGCCATACCGTCGCCTCACTGCCTGCCGTGCACACCGTCTCTCCCCCGGGCATAGACCCTAGGGGATGATCGGCTTCGATCCTGCCGTCCCTCGACGGCCGTACTGGCACGAGGACGAACGGGGCCGCGCCGGGGGTTCCGGAGCCGCGGTACGCGTACCGCTCTGTGACGGAACGCGCACATTGCGACGGCCGGCGCGTCAGTTGACGGGGCGCAGTCCGGCGAGCAGGGTGTCGACGATCCGTTCCGCCAGGTCCTCGGGGAGGTCGGCCTCGGGGCGCAGGACGGCGCGGACCAGCATCGGGCCGACGATGATGTCGTTCACCAGTTCCACATCCAGGTCGGCGCGGAGTTCGCCGTTCTGCTGGCCGCGGCGCAGGACTTCGACGCCCGCCCTGCGCCGGGGAAGTATGACCGAGTTGTGGTAGGCCGCCCAGATCTTCGGGCTGCTCTTCATCTGGGCGTGCACATTGTGCAGGATCGCCGAGGAGCGGTTGGCGAGGCCCCGTTGGCGCAGGGACTCCAGCAGGACGATGAGGTCGTCCCGCATGGAGGTGCCCGGGAGCTGCTCGGGGTCCTGGGGTTCGGCGGTGCGCAGGACGTCGACGAAGAGTTCCTCCTTGCCGCTCCAGCGCCGGTAGATGGTGGCCTTGCCGACACCCGCCGTGCGGGCGATGCGCTCTATGGAGATCTCGGCGAGGGGCACGCCGTCCTCCAGGAGCTTCATCGTCCCCTCGAGAATGGCCCGTTCCACGGCCTCGCTGCGGGGCCGGCCCCTGACGGGCTGGTCCGGAGCGGTGCCACTGCCGACGAAGCTCACGTCCGTCTTCCTCTCATCCTCCTGGGGACTTCCGGGGAAATTCTCACCCACGGCCTCTCCCCTCACGACGGTTCTAGGACTCCGTGCGCACCAACTCCTCCTCCGGGGCGCCCTGCTGAGGCGCCTTCGGCTTCGCCGGCAGGAAGAGCGCCACCACGATCGCCCCGGCCAGCGCCACCACGGCACCGCACAGCGCGGTGATGTGCATGGCGTGCAGGAAGGCGTCGTCGGCCGGCCCGACCAGGCCCTTGCCGCGGGCGCCGAGCTTCGCGGCGACGCCCAGCGTGGCCTCGATGGACTCGCCCGCCGTCTCGCGCAGCCCGGCGGGCAGCGCGCCGAGCTTGTCCTCGATGCCGGTGCGGTACGAGGAGGAGAGCACCGAGCCGAGGACGGCGATGCCGAGGGCGCCGCCGAGCTGGCGGAAGGTGTTGCTGAGGGCGGAGGCGGAGCCGGCCTTCTCGCGGGGCAGGGCCTGCATGATGACGACGCTGGTCGGCGTCATCACATGGGCCATGCCGGTGCCCATGCAGAAGAAGACGACCTCCAGCAGCCAGATCGGGGTGTCGGCGTCCAGGGTGGCGAACGCGGCCAGGGTCGCGGTGAGCACGAGCATGGCGGCCGTGGTGGTGGCCCGGACCCCGATGCGGTCGACGACCAGCCGGGCGCGCGGCGCGAAGATCAGCTGGGCGGCGGCCAGCGGCAGCAGGAGCAGACCGGACTGCAGCGGTGAGTAGCCGCGCACGCTCTGGGTGTAGAAGACCGAGAAGAAGGTCACGCCCATCAGGGCGAAGAACACCAGGGTGATGACGGCCATGGCGGCCGAGAACACCTTGTTCTTGAAGTAGGTGACGTCTATCGACGGGTGGTCGCTGCGCGCCTCGAACACGACGAACGCGGCGAGTACGGCGAGACCGGCGCCGATCGTCGACAGGACGGTGACGTCGGTGAAGTCGGCCAGCTCGCCGCCCTTGATGATGCCGTAGACGAGCAGCACCAGCCCGACGACGGACAGGACGACGCCCACGGGGTCGATGCGGCCCGGGGCGGGGTCGCGGGAGTCCGGCACCAGCCAGAGCATCAGGGCGAACGCGAGGATCACGATCGGCACGTTGATGAGGAAGACCGAGCCCCACCAGAAGTGGTCGAGGAGGAGGCCTCCGGTGATCGGCCCTATCGCGATGGCGAGGCCCACACCGCCGGCCCAGATGCCGATCGCCTTGGGCTGCTCGTCCCGCTCGAAGACGTTCATGAGGACGGCGAGGGTGGCCGGCATCACGAAGGCGGCCCCGACGGCCATCAGCGCGCGGAAGGCGATGAGCTGGGCCGGCGAGCCGGACTCGGCGGCGAGCGCGGAGCCGAGGCCGAACACGGCGAGCCCGCCGAGCAGGACCTTCTTGCGGCCGATGCGGTCACCGAGGAGACCGGCGGTGAACAGCAGACCCGCGAAGACCAGGGTGTAGGCGTTTATGGCCCACTCCAGCTCGCTCTGCGTGGCGCCGAGCCCGGTCGGAGCCGGGGTGGAGATGGTCTTGATCGCGACGTTCAGGATCGAGTTGTCCAGCACCACGATCAGCAGGCTCAGCATCAGCACGCCGAGGATCGCCCAACGGCGCCGGTGCACCTGTTCCGGTATCCGGGGCGCGGTGGGGACGGCAGGAGTAGTCATGCCGTCGAGCGTAGAGCCTTTTCGATACGAGACCGTCTCGTATCTGATCGACACGCGATTCTCTTACCCAGCCTTTACTCGCGGCCTCGCTCACGAGTTCTTGGCCACACGGGGCGGTCTGGCCCTGCCTGGCACGAGGTGCCACCATGGGGGTGGTCCGGGGACGCCGTGAGGGCGCCTCGAGATGACGTAAGGAGCCGTTGCAATGACGCAGTTCTCGGCTGCCCAGACAAACCCCTCCGACGGCAGCAGGACGCTGTACGGGGGCAAGGGCACACGCCGTATCACCGTCCGCGACCTCGCGCTCGCCAAGGAGCGCGGCGAGAAGTGGCCCATGCTGACCGCCTACGACGCGATGACCGCGTCGGTGTTCGACGAGGCCGGGATCCCCGTGATGCTCGTCGGCGACTCGGCGGGCAACTGTCACCTGGGGTACGAGACCACCGTCCCCGTCACCCTCGACGAGATGACCATGCTGTCGGCGGCGGTCGTCCGGGGCACCCGGCGCGCCCTGATCGTCGGCGACCTGCCCTTCGGCTCGTACCAGGAGGGCCCGGTCCAGGCGCTGCGCAGCGCGACCCGGCTGGTCAAGGAGGCCGGGGTCGGGGCCGTGAAGCTGGAGGGCGGCGAGCGCTCGCACCGGCAGATCGAGCTGCTCGTGGAGTCCGGGATCCCGGTCATGGCCCACATCGGGCTGACCCCGCAGTCCGTGAACGCGATGGGCTACCGCGTGCAGGGCCGCGGCGAGGAGGCGGCCCAGCAGCTGCTGCGGGACGCGAAGGCCGTCCAGGACGCGGGCGCGTTCGCGGTGGTCCTGGAGCTGGTGCCGGCCGAGCTGGCCGCCGAGGTCACGCGCGTGCTGCACATCCCGACCGTGGGCATCGGCGCCGGCCCGGAGTGCGACGCGCAGGTGCTGGTGTGGACCGACATGCTCGGGCTGACCGGCGGCCGGGTGCCGAAGTTCGTCAAGCAGTACGCGAACCTGCGTGAGGTGATGGGCAACGCCGCGAAGGCGTTCGCCGAGGACGTCGTCGGCGGGACGTTCCCGCTGGAGGAGCACAGCGTCCACTGAGCCAGTGCCGCACCACGCACCGCCCGCCGATCTTCCCCCGTCGGCGGGCGGTGCCGTTTCCTGTCGGCGGGACGTCGGCGCCGGGGAACGCCTGTAGGCGGGCTGTCGGTGGTTTGTCGGTGGGGGCTGGGACCGTTCCTGGCATGACGCGAATCGACACGAACCCCGGTGGCGCCCGAAGCGCCGTGACCGTCCGGGGGCTGGTCAAGCACTACGGCGAGACCAAGGCGCTGGACGGGGTGGACCTGGATGTGCGGGAGGGCACCGTGATGGGGGTGCTGGGGCCGAACGGCGCCGGCAAGACCACCCTGGTGCGGATCCTGTGCACACTGCTCGCCGCCGACGCGGGGCAGGCGACCGTCGCCGGCTACGACGTCGTACGGCAGCCCCGGCAGCTGCGCCGGGTCATCGGCCTCACGGGGCAGTACGCCTCCGTGGACGAGAAGCTCCCCGGCTGGGAGAACCTGTACATGATCGGGCGGCTGCTCGACCTGTCCCGCAAGGAATCCCGGGCCCGGGCCGACGAACTGCTGGAGCGGTTCTCCCTGACCGAGGCCGCCAGGCGGCCGGCGGCGACGTACTCCGGCGGTATGCGGCGGCGGCTGGACCTCGCCGCGTCCATGATCGGCCGGCCCACCGTGCTCTTCCTGGACGAACCGACCACCGGGCTCGACCCGCGCACCCGCAACGAGGTGTGGGACGAGGTCAAGACGATGGTCGGGGACGGGGTGACCGTGGTGCTGACCACCCAGTACATGGAGGAGGCCGAGCAGCTGGCCTCCGAGCTGACCGTGGTCGACCGCGGCCGGGTCATCGCGGGCGGCGAGATCGAGGAACTGAAGGCGAAGGTCGGCGGACGCACCCTGCGGATCCGGCCCGCCGATCCGCTCCAGCTGCGCCCGCTGGCCGGCTGGATCGACGAGCTCGGCATCACCGGCCTGGCCACCACCGTCGCGGACACCGAACGCGGCTCGCTGCTGGTGCCGGTGCTCAGCGACGAGCAGCTCACCGCCGTCGTCGGCGCGGTCACCGCGCGCGGCGTCACCCTCTCCTCCCTCACCACCGAACTGCCCAGCCTGGACGAGGTGTTCCTGTCCCTCACCGGCCACCGCGCCAGTGCCCCGCAGGACACCGTGCCCGCCGACGACCGCGAGGAGGTCGCCGTATGAGCGCCGCCACCATCAGCGCAGCCGACACGCGCATACCCCTGCGCAGCCATCTGCGGCACACCGGGGCGCTCATCCGCCGCAATCTGCTGTGGATCCGGCAGGACCCGGAGTCGATGTTCGACGCCATCCTGTTCCCGGTGATCTTCACCCTGCTGTTCGTGTACGTCTTCGGCGGATCCATCGGGCAGTCGCTGGGCGGCGGGCAGGAGGCCTACGTCCAGTACGTCGTCCCCGGTCTGCTGGCCATGATGGGGATGAACATGGCGCAGGGCGTGGGCACCGGCTTCAACACGGACTTCAACTCCGGGGTCATGGACCGCTTCCGCTCGCTGCCCATCGGCCGGGGCTCGGTGCTCTTCGCCAAGATCGTGGTCGAGCTGATGCGCATGCTGGTCGCCTGTGTGATCCTCATGGTCGTGGCCGTCCTGGTGGGCTTCGACATCACCCACTGGCCCGGTCTGTTCGCGGCCGTGGGGCTGGCCACGGTGTTCGGGTCGGCGCTGATGTGGGTGTTCCTCACCCTCGGTGTGGTGATGAAGAGCGCCCAGTCGGTGCAGGCGATGGGCTTCCTGGTGCTGATGCCGCTCCAGTTCGGCTCGTCGATCTTCGCGCCGACCGCCTCGATGCCCGGATGGCTCCAGAACTTCACCGAGTACAACCCGCTGTCCTCGCTCGCCGACGCGGCCCGCGGCCTGATGGTGGGCGGTCCGGTCGCACACGGCCTGTGGGTGACGCTGGCCTGGTCGGTGGGGCTGACGGCGGTGATGGCGCCGGTCGCCATCCACAAGTTCCGCACCAAGAACTGAGACGGGGGCTTCCGTTGCGGAGCCGGGCCCTGCCGGGCCCTCACACCAGGGCGGCGGCCTCCTCGTAGGAGAGGGCGCCGCCCTCGGCGTACGCGGCCTCGAACGCGGTGTCACCGAGTACGGCCCGGGCGGCGCCGGTGGCCCGGGCGACGGTCTCGCGCTCGACGCGGACGGGGACATGGGACGGGGGCAGCAGGGCCGCGGCGCTGCCGAGGCAGCGGGCGGCGTCCGCGGCGCGACCGCCGTCCTCGGCCCCGGCCAGGGCGTAGGCCGCGATGGCGAGGTAGAGGCTGCGCATGTGCGGGGCGATGTTCATGGACAGCTGGTCGGACGCGTGCTTCATGGCCTTGCGGACGGAGACCAGGGCCGGCTCGTAGCGGCCGTCCACGACGTCCACCCAGGCCTCCGTGCCCAGGATGAAGGCGTCGAAGACGACGAAGTGCGCGAGGCCGAACGTCTCGCGCAGCAGCCGGAGCTGTTCGCGGGCCTCGGTGTGGCGGCCGGTCAGCCCGAGGTACGAGGCGAGGAAGAGGCGGGCGGCGGGCATGGCCTCGTTGTGGCCGTCGGCCGTGGCTTCGACGACCTCGCGCAGCAGGCGCTCGCCGCGCTCCTCCTCACCGGCCTCGATCAGCACGCTGCCCAGCCGGGCGCCGAGGACCGCCGACTGGTGGCGGGCGTCGAGCCGTTCGGCCTGGAGGCGGGCCTCCTCGTAGTCGGCCGCGGCGCCCCGGTAGTCGCCCGTCCGCTCGCGGGCCTCGGCGCGCGCCGACAGTGCCTCGGCCGCGCCCCAGGCGTCGCCCAGCCGGCGGAAGACGTCCAGGGCCTCGTCGGCGTCCCGGCCCGCGGTGCCGGCCCATTCGGCACGGTTGGCGAGGAGGTTGGCGCGCAGTTGCAGCGTGGTGGCGAGCTCCCACTCGTAGCCGGGGGTGGTGCGGCAGGTCTCGACGTTGGCGTCGAGGATGACGCGGATGCGCTCCATGTCACCGGTCATCATCACGGCGTAGAACCAGAGCAGGCCCGGCGGGCGGCAGGTCTGCGGCAGGCCGGGGGCGTAGGTCGCGCTGACGATCCGCAGCTTGCGCTGGGCCTCCGGGGTGTTCCAGGCGTCCAGCTCGGTGTCCATGCAGGCGAGATGGGCGAGGTGGACCCCGCGCCGGGCCTCCGCGAGGAGTTCGCCGGACAGCGGTGGCGGGGTCTCGATGACGGGCCTGAGGACGGGGGCGGCGGGACGGACGGGCTCGGTGAAGGGGTCGGGGCCGAGTTCCATGACCGCGGCGCACCAGGTGCGGGCCTCGATCCGCAGGTCCCGCATCTGCCAGTACCAGGCGAGGGAGAGGGAGAGGCTGAGGGCCTCCTGCTCGTCACGGGCGGCGACGGCGCGGCGCAGCGCGGTGCGCAGGTTCTCGTACTCGAGCTGGAAGAGCGCGACGGCCTGCCGCTGGCGCGGGCCGCGCAGCGCGGGCTCGGTGGTGCGGGCGAGTTCGCGGTAGTACGTCAGATGCGCCCGCTCGGCGTCGGCCCGCCCGCCGGTCTCGTCGAGCCGTTCGGCGGCGTACTCGGCGACGGTCTCCAGCAGCCGGTAGCGCATCTCGCCGTCCGGGGCCGGGGCGGCGACCACGAGGGACTTGTCGACGAGGGAGGCGAGGGAGGAGAGCGCGTCGTGCGCGGCGGACCCGCACACCGCCTCGACGGCGGCCAGGTCGCAGCCGCGGGCGAACACCGACAGCCGGGCCAGGACCTCGCGCTCCTCCTGGTCCAGCAGGTCCCAGGACCAGTCCACGACCGCGCGCAGGGTCTGCTGGCGGGGCAGGACGGTACGGCTGCCCGAGGTGAGCAGCCGGAAGCGGTCGTCGAGGCGGTCGGCTATCCGGCGCGGGGTCAGCATGCGCAGCCGGGCGGCGGCGAGTTCGATCGCGAGGGGCAGGCCGTCGAGCCGGCGGCAGATCTCGGCGCAGGCCTCGGGGTCGTCCCCGATCCGGAACCCGGGGCGGGCGGCCGCGCCCCGGTCGGCGAACAGCCGCAGCGCGACGGGCTCCGGCAGCGGCTCGACCGGGCGCAGCAACTCGCCCGGGACACCGAGGGGTTCACGGCTGGTGGCGAGGACGGTCACACCGGGGCAGCGGACGAGGAGTTCCTCGACGAGACGGGCGGCGGCCTCGACGACGTGCTCGCAGTTGTCGAGGACGATCAGCATGCGGCGGCGGGCGCAGTGCTCGACCAGCCGCTCCACGGGGTCGTCGGTGCGCTCGGCCACCGCGCGCATCTCCTCGGCGCCGGCGCCGTACATCACGGTCTCCCGTGCGCCGACGGCGGTCAGCACGGCCTGCGGTACGGCGTCCGGGTCGGCGACGGGGGCGAGCTCCGCCAGCCACACGCCGTCGCGCGCGATGTCCCGCACGCCCTCGGCGGCCTCCTGCGACAGCCGTGTCTTGCCCGCCCCGCCGGGCCCGAGCAGGGTGACGAGCCGCGCCGCCACGAGGTCCCCCCGGATGGCGCCGATCTCCCCCTCCCGGCCCACGAAGGAGGTGAGGCGGGCGCGGAGGTTGCCGGGGGGTGGTGGGGTGAGGCCGGGCGGGGAGGCGGGGGTGGGACTGGCCGTCAGGGACGAGTCGGCGGGCGGCTGGATCGGGGTCGGACGGGAGCCGTCCGGGGCGGGCGGGCCGGCCGGGTGCGGGGGCCGGGCGGCCGGGGTGGCGCCGTCGCCCGGGTGCGGGGCGGACGGCGGACGGGGGGCCGGGGCCGGTGGGTTGAGGAGTTCCGCGTGCAGGGACTGGAGTTCGGGGCCCGGGTCGGAGCCGAGGCGGTCGGTGAGGAGGCGGCGTACGCCGTCGTAGGCGGCCAGGGCCTGGGCGGGGCGGCCGGCGTCGCGCAGGGCGCGCAAGCGCAGGGCCTGGAGCGGCTCGTCCAGGGGGTGGGCGTCGCACAGGGCGGTGAGTTCGGGCAGCGACCGTTCGGCGTGGCCGAGGGCGAGCGCGGCGGTGTGGCGGGCGCGTACCGCGTCCAGCCGGCGGGCCTGGAGGCGGGCGGCCTCCGTGGTGCGGTCGGGCAGGTCGGCGAGGGGCGGGTCCTGCCACAGCGCGAGGGCGTCGTCGAGGAGGACGGCCGCCTTGGCGGGGTCGCCGTCGGTGAGGGCGTGGACGCCGTCGGAGGTGAGCCGTTCGAAACGGTGCAGGTCGACGGTGTCGGCGGTGGCGCTGAGCCGGTAGCCGCCCTCGGCGGAGGCGATCTCGTCCGCGCCCAGGGCCCGGCGCAGCCGCCCGACCAGTGCCTGGAGTGCGGCGTGGCCGTCGGCGGGCGGATCCCCGGCCCACACCTCCTCCACGAGCAGCCCCGTGGGCACGCTCCGCCCGGCCCGCAACGCCAGCACGGTCAGGAGCGCACGCAGCCGCGCCCCGCCCACGGCGACAGGGGTGCCGTCGGGGCGGAGTGCCTGGGTGGTGCCGAGAATGCGATAGCGCACGGGGTTCATTGTCTCCGGCGGGAACGGGGTCGGTCACGGAGTTACGGGGGATGGCGCGGCCCAGAGGCGGGTCAGGTGCGGCGCAGGGGCGGACCTGGGTCGGATCAGGGTCGGATCAGGGGTACGGCGGTCAGGAATCCGGGGCCCGGTCCGGGCCGGGATCAGGGATCTCCAGGGTCACCAGCACGCCCGACTCACGGGGCTGCCGGCCCCGCGCGTCCGGTGTGCCCGCGTCGAACCACTTCGGGCAGCGGTCCACCGGGCGCAGGGTGCGCTCCCCGCGTACCGGCTCCCAGGTGCGCGAACCGGGCGGGTTCTCCTCGTACACCTGGTTCACCACCCGGACGGCCCGCACCCGGCCGGTCACCCGCGGTCCGCCGCCGTGCCCGTTGACGACGAGCAGCCCGTCCGGAGGGACCCGGCCGCCGGGGAAGAGCTCGTCGCACGCGTCGCCCTCGGTGAGGTGCTCGTCCCAGCCGCCGCCCAGCAGGTCGGCGGAGTCCCGCTGCAGCAGCAGCGGCCAGCTCACCTCGTCGCCGACGGCGAACGGCTCACCGCAGCACTCCATCTGCCAGTCCTCGTAGAACACCTGCCACAGCCCCATGTCCCCACCTTTCCACGGAACCGGGGGGCCACCGCGAGACGTTTTCCCGGTGCGCCCGGTACGGTCGGGCCGTTCCACGCGTGCCGAGAAGCTCAGGGGGCCCCATGACCACCGCCACCACCCGTAACGGCGACCGGAGGATCAGCCCGGTCTTCGTGGGGATCCTGGCCGTCACCGCGGTCACCGGCTGGGCCACCTGGACCGGGTTCGCCGCGCAGCCCGGACTGGCGGTGTTCCTGTTCGTGACGGCGGCCTGGATCGTCTCGCTGTGCCTGCACGAGTACGCCCACGCGCGTACGGCCCTGCACAGCGGTGACATCACGGTCGGCGCGAAGGGGTATCTCACCCTCGATCCGCTGAAGTACACCCACGCCCTGCTCAGCATCGTGCTGCCGGTGATCTTCGTGATCATGGGCGGGATCGGTCTGCCGGGCGGTGCCGTGTTCATCGAGCGGGGGCGGATCCACAAGCGCTGGCAGCACAGTCTGGTCTCGGCGGCCGGTCCGCTGACGAACGTGCTGTTCGCGGCCGTGTGCACGGCGCCGTTCTGGCTGGACGCCCTGGACGGGGTGCCGGCCGCCTTCCAGTACGCGCTCGCGTTCCTCGCGCTGCTCCAGGTCACGGCGGCGATCCTGAACTTCCTGCCGGTGCCCGGCCTCGACGGGTACGGCGTGGTCGAGCCCTGGCTGCCGCACGACGTGAAGCGGCAGGTGGAGCCGTTCGCATCGTTCGGACTGCTGTTCGTGTTCGCGCTGCTGTGGGTGCCGTCGGTCAACGCCGTGTTCTTCGACGCGGTCGACGCGGTGCTGCGCGGTCTCGGCGTCAGCGACTTCGACACGTACTGCGGCCAGAACCTCTACCGCTTCTGGCAGGAGACGAACGAGTACTGCGCGGTCAGCCGGTGACGGACTTGCGGGCCTTGTCCCGCTTGACGTAGTACCAGGTCATGTTGGACGACAGACCGGCGAGCAGCACCCAGACGATCCCGAGGAAGCTGCCCTGCACGAAGGAGACCACGGCCGCGGCGGTGGCGAGGAGGCAGACGATCAGGGTGTAGAGGGCGAGGCGGGGCATGTCGGGGGCTCCTGTCGGGGGACACTGCTACGGCGACCAGTGTCCCCCATGCGCTCATACGTCCGTGACGCGCAGTCCCGCGTGGGCCTTGTAGCGGCGGTTGACGGAGATCAGGTTGGCGACCAGCGACTCGACCTGGTGGGCATTGCGCAGACGGCCGGCGAAGACACCGCGCATCCCGGGGATGCGGCCGGCCAGGGCCTGCACGATCTCGACATCGGCCCGCTCCTCTCCCAGCACCATCACATCGGTGTCGATCTCCTCGATCGCCGGGTCCTGGAGGAGGACGGCGGAGAGGTGGTGGAAGGCGGCGGCGACCCGGGAGTCCGGCAGCAGGGCGGCGGCCTGCTCGGCGGCGCTGCCCTCCTCGGGCTTGAGGGCGTAGGCGCCCTTCTTGTCGAAGCCGAGCGGGTTGACGCAGTCGACGACGAGCTTGCCGGCCAGTTCCTCGCGCAGCGACTCCAAGGTCTTGCCGTGCCCGTCCCACGGCACGGCGACGATCACGATGTCGCTGCGGCGGGCGGTCTCGGCGTTGTCGGCACCCTCGACGCCGTACCCGAGCTCCTCGGCGGCGGCCTGCGCGCGGTCGGCGGCGCGCGAGCCGATGATCACCTTCTGGCCGGCCTTGGCGAGACGGTAGGCGAGACCCTTGCCCTGCGGGCCGGTGCCGCCGAGCACGCCGACGACCAGTCCGGAGACGTCGGGGAGGTCCCACGGGTCCTTGGCGGGGGCCTTCGCGGGGGCGTTCTGTGCGCTGTCGGTAGAGGTCATGGGCCGACTTTACGTGGGGGCGGCGAGGGCGCTTCCGCCGTGTCGGGTGAATCGGGGGCGAAGCGGGGGCGGAGGCGGGGCGGCTGGGGCAGGATGCGGGCGCATGGACGCCGTAAGGGTCGCGCTGCTGCGCGAGGTGCTCGCCGGGACGGAGTGGCTGGGGGCCACCCGGAGGTTCGGCGCGGTGCTGCGCGGATCGGTGGTCTCGCACGGGGGCGGGCTGCTGCTGGTGGGGACGGCGGCGTACGAGCCCTGGCATCTCGCGGCGCATCTGGTGGACGAGGCCGCGTGGTCCGGTACGCCGGAACTGGCGCCGACGCTCGTACGGCATCACGCGCGTCCCCGCGACCCCGCGCATCTCGCGGTGGGCCTCGGGCGGCTCGAGGCGGCGCGGCGGGGCGAGACGCTGCTGGTGGCCTCCCCGGAAGGTGATCCGGCGCTGCTGGAGCGGGTGGCGGACGCACGGCGCTCCGGACTCACGGTGCTGTCCCTCGGTCCCGGGGAGGGTGAGCTGACGGCTCTGTCCCACGAGACGCTGTCCGTGCCGGACGGCTCGGAGCTGGACCTGGACACCGTGCAGCACCTGGTGAGCGCGGCGGCGGGCGAATGCGGACGCTCGGCGCGGGTGCGGCGGGGTTTCCGTGACCGCCTCTCACGGCTGGCGGAGTCCCTGACGGCCCCGCCCCCGCCTTCCTGGTGAGGGAGGACTTCCTGGTGAGGGAGGACTTCCTGGTGAGGGAGGACTTCCTGCTGGGGAAAGCTTCCTGGTGGGGAAAACTCCCTGGTCAGGGAAAACCCGTTGCCCTCCTCCCCCGGTCCGCCGACCATGGCCCCTCGTGGTTACCGACTCACTGCGCGCGCTTCTTCCCGATCTCGCCCCCTGGCGGGCCTCCCGTGACTTCCGGCGGCTCTGGTTCTCGGGGCTGATCTCGAACTTCGGGAGTTTTCTGACGTTCGTCGCGCTGCCGGTGCAGTTGAAGGAGCTGACAGGGTCCGCGGCGGCGGTGGGGGCGATCGGGGCCGTGGAGCTGGTGCCGCTCGTCGTGTTCGGGCTGTACGGGGGCGCGCTCGCGGACGCCCTCGACAAGCGGACCCTGATCGTGTGGACGGAGGTCGGGCAGGGTCTGCTCAGTGCCGCGCTGCTGGTGAACGCGCTGCTGCCGGAGCCCGCCGTGTGGCCGCTGTATCTCGTCGCGGGGCTCTCGGCCGTGCTGTACTCCGTGCAGCGGCCCGCGCTGGACTCGCTGTGGCCGCGGATCGTCGCCCATGAGCATCTGCCGGCCGCCACCGCGCTGAACTCGCTGCGCTGGACGGTCGGCGGGGTGGCGGGACCGGCGGTCGCGGGCATCGTCGTGGCGTACGCGGGCCTCGGCTGGGCCTACGCCGCCGACGCGTTCACCTTCGCCGTCTCCGTCGCCCTGACCGTGGGCATCGCCGCCTCCCCCGCCGTGCACGAGGCGGCGAAGCCGTCCTGGCAGGCGATCACCGAGGGCGCCCGGTACGCCTGGGGCCGGAAGGAGCTGCTCGGGACGTACGCCGTGGACCTCGCCGCGATGTTCCTGGCCATGCCGCTCGCCGTGCTGCCGTTCCTCGCCGACGAGCTGGACGCCGAGTGGTCGCTGGGCCTGATGTACGCGTCCGTGCCGGCCGGCGCGATGCTGGTGAGCCTGACGAGCGGATGGACCTCCCGGGTGCACCGGCACGGGCGGGCGGTGGTTCTCTCGGCCGCGCTGTGGGGCGTGGCGATCGCGGGCGCGGGGCTCGTCGGCAACGTATGGCTGGTGCTGCTCTGTCTGACCCTCGCGGGCGGGTGCGACATGGTCAGCGGGATCTTCCGGGGCGCGATGTGGAACCAGACGATCCCGGACGAGCTGCGCGGGCGGCTCGCCGGGATCGAGCTGCTGTCGTACTCGGTGGGGCCGACGGTGGGCCAGGTCCGCAGCGGCGGTTTCGCGGCCTGGCTGGGGGTGCGGACGTCCGTGTGGTCGGGCGGAGCGCTGTGCGCCGGCGCGGTGGGGCTGCTGGCCCTGTGCCTCCCGGCGCTGATGCGCTACGACGTACGGACCGACGAGCACGCGGCCCGCGAACGCGAGCGGCGCACGACACAGACGCCCGCACCGGTCACCGGCGGCCAGGTGTACTGATCACGAGCGTCGTTGACACTCGCCGACTCCCCCACGCTCGGCCGCGCTCGCGCGGGAGGGGCCCCGTCGCACCGTCACTTTCCTGCGGCCCGATCCGAACGACAGGCCCTAGTCGTCACCGGCCTCGGTCTTCGGGGCGTCGTGCCAGCGGGGGTCGTTCTCCCACTGGAGGTTGCGCTCGCGGGCGCTCTCCATGGCGTGTTCGGCCTCCTGGCGGGAGGCGTACGGGCCGAAGCGGTCCTTGCCGGGGCAGTCCGGCCCCTCCTCGACCTTCTTGTGCTCCAGGCAGTAGTACCACTCGCCCGGCTTTCCCGTGACGCGCCGTTTGAACAGGGGCATGACCGGCTCCTTTCGCCACCCACATGTTCCCCCGTGGCCGCTCGATAGACTCGCCGGTATGTCTGGCCAGTCGCTGCTCGTGCCCGGGGAACTCTCCCCCACCCGTTCCGTGCCCGGAAACATCCGCCGTCCCGAGTACGTGGGCAAGCCCGCGCCGAAGCCGTACACCGGTGGTGAGGTGCAGACCCCGGAGACCGTCGAGGCGATGCGGGTCGCCGGGCGGATCGCCGCGCGGGCGATGGAGGAGGCCGCCAAGCTGATCGCGCCGGGGGTGACGACCGACGAACTGGACAGGGTGGCGCACGCGTACATGTGCGACCACGGCGCCTACCCCTCCACGCTCGGCTACCGCGGCTTCCCCAAGTCGCTGTGCACCAGCGTCAACGAGGTGATCTGCCACGGCATCCCGGACTCGACGGTGCTGCGCGACGGCGACATCGTCAATCTCGACGTGACGGCGTACATCGGCGGGGTGCACGGCGACAACAACGCGACCTACCTGGTCGGGGACGTCGACGAGGAGAGCCGGCTGCTGGTGGAGCGGACCCGGGAGTCCCTGAACCGTGCGATCAAGGCGGTCCGGCCGGGGCGGCAGATCAACATCATCGGGCGGGTCATCGAGTCGTACGCCAAGCGGTTCGGGTACGGCGTGGTCCGGGACTTCACCGGCCACGGGATCAACTCCTCGTTCCACTCCGGGCTGATCATCCCGCACTACGACAGCCCGCACGCGACGACCGTGATGCAGCCGGGGATGACCTTCACGATCGAGCCGATGCTGACGCTGGGGACGCACGACTACGACATGTGGGACGACGGCTGGACCGTGGTGACCAAGGACCGCCGGCGCACCGCCCAGTTCGAGCACACGCTGGTCGTGACGGAGACCGGCGCGGAGATCCTCACGCTGCCGTAGGAGGCGAAGGCCCGCTCCCCGTGCGGAGCGGGCCTTTTCTTGTACGCTTTTACCGACAGGGTGTCGGCAAAAGCATTGACTTAGGTAAGCCTTACTTTGGAGGATGGGCCGTATGGACTCCTTCTCGACCGTCATCCGCACCGCCTCCCACGAGCAGCACAGGGAGGCCGAGACCTCGACGTTCATGAGCGACCTGCTGGGCGGCCGGCTCGGCGTGCAGGCGTACGCGCGCTACACCGAGCAGCTCTGGTTCGTCTACGAGGCACTGGAGACCGGCGCCGGGCGGCTGGCGTCGGACCCGGTGGCCGGACCGTTCGTGCGGCCCGAACTGTTCCGGCTGGCCGCGCTGGAGCGGGACCTGGCGCATCTGCGGGGAGCGGACTGGCGGGCGGGACTGTCGGCCCTGCCGGCGACGCGGGCGTACGCGGACCGGGTGCGCGCCTGCGCCGAGGACTGGCCGGCCGGGTACATCGCCCACCACTACACGCGCTACCTCGGCGATCTCTCCGGAGGCCAGATCATCCGCGACCGGGCCGAGAAGGCCTGGGGCTTCGAGAAGAGGGGCGACGGCGTCCGCTTCTACGTCTTCGAGGGGATCGGCAACCCGGCGGCCTTCAAGCGGGACTACCGGGAACTGCTCGACGCGGTGCGGGCGGACGACCTGGAGAAGCAGCGGATCGTCGCCGAGTGCAAGCGGGCCTTCGCGCTCAACACGGCCGTGTTCCGGGCGCTGGGCGAGGAGTTCCCGCTGTCGGCCTGAGGCCGCCGACGGCCGCGGACCGGGATACGGCAGCGGGCCCCTTCCCCGTGGCGGGAAGGGGCCCGCCGTCTGCCGCGGTCCGGTCCGGTCAGAACCAGCCGCAGTGCGCGCCACCCCAGAAGATGTCGCTGGAGACCGTGTCGATCTTGCCGATGTACGGGCTGCACACGGGCTCGTGGTCGACGCCGTACTCGGCTTCCGAGCCGTAGTGGCCGCCGTGGCGCGGCCCCTCGTCGGCGGTGGCGCTCGTCGCACCGGCGGCGGCCAGGGCGATCCCCAGGACGGTGGCGGCCAGAACTGATCGGATACGCATGATGCTCCTCTCGCGGAGGCGGAGTGGTCACGCCAGAGGTAACCGTTCGGCTCCCGGCGCACACGCGGGACCACCCGTACGGCCGCCCGGAACACCACGGACGCCCGCGGCCGGATGTATCGTTCGGCGCTCATCCCCCGGCGATCAGCGCTCGGCGCCCTCCAGACGGACCCGGCCGCCGATCTCCACCCATCCGTACGGCTGCGGGGCGGTGAGGATCTGGGAACCCGCGCCCTGGGTGATGTTCAGGGCGCGGCCCAGCTGCTCGGTGAGCAGGAGCGCGGCGGCTCCGGTCGCCTCGTCCTCCTCGATGCCGTCGCCGCGGCCGGGGAAGCCGCGGGCGCGGATCCGGCCGGCGGGCTCGTCCTCCCAGGCCCAGGCGTAGATCCACTCGCCGGGCGCCGGCACGCTCAGGTCGTCGATCTCGGCGGCGCTCGCGTACTGGCGGAACGTGCGCGGCGGAGCCCATTCCGCGCGCGCCTCGATCCAGCTGAACTCCCCGTCCAGGCGGGCGCCGACGACCCCGGCCGGGGTGACCAGTTCGGGGACGTCGAGCAGCCAGGCGGCGCCGACGCAGGGGTAGCCGGCGAACGGCAGGCGGGCGGTGGGGGTGTAGATGTCGATGATCCCGCGCTCGGGGTCGTCGACGAACACCGTCTCGCTGAAGGCGAGTTTCGCCGCGAGGGCCTGGCGGTCCTCCCGGTCCGGCAGCACCGAGCCTTCGCGGACCACGCCCAGTTCGTTGCCGTAGCCGCCGTTCGGCGCGCAGAAGACGCGGAGCACGTCGTAATCAGTCACTCCGGAATTGAAGCACCGCCCGGACGGGGTGCCTTAGACAGGTGAGCGGACGAGGCAGCGGGTGAGCCGCCACGGAAACGGCGTGGGGCCGCGGGGCAGCTCACCCTCGGGCTGGTGCCGGCGCCGCTCGCGCTCGTGCCGGTGGCCGGGGCACCCGGGGCCTGCGCGACGCCGGTCGGGGACGTGCTCGCCTCCGTGCAGCACCATCTCGGGCCCGCAGGACGGGAGCTGGACCGGGTCGCGGAGTCGGTGCCGTGGAACGTGCGGTCCCGAGGATCGTGCCGGCGCTGCTCGTCGGGGCCTCGCCGGGGTGCGCCGGGGCTCCGACGCAGGGCGCGTTCGTCGTCGGTCCGCGGCTCCCGGAACGCTTGCCCCGGGAGCGGTGCTCGCCGAAGCCGCCGGGGGGGTGCGGCTCGCAGGGCGGGACGTGCTCCAGTGGGCGGACATGCAGGCCGGGCCGGGCAGGTGCCGGCACGGGTGGGGCCCGACGGGGCCGGGAAGTCGACGCTGCTCGCCGCGCTCGGGCGGCTTCGCCGCGCGGCCGTTCTCCGCGTCGAGCGGCGATGAGCGGGCCCGGGTCGGGCCCGGCCGGGTGCCGGCCCAGCTCAGGCATCAGGAGTTCTCCGGTGAGGAGCACTCACCGTGCCCCCGAAGCGGAATCTTTGAATCTCCTTTGACCTTTCATTGGGGTCTGTTTTGAGCCACCGTGATCATCTCGTGCTCTTACACCGTCTATGAGAGCTGAATCACGGCACAGGCGGGTATTACGCAGGTAAGCCTTGGATAAGTTAGGCGAGGCTCACCAATCCTCGTGAGTCCCGTCACGTGAATATTCCGCCATCGCCGGGAGCCCGAATGCGAGCCGCCAGACTGTCCGTCGTCACCGCCGTCGCCGCCGTGACCGCACTGACCGCCGTCACCGGCTGCACCGAGAAGAGCGATGCGAAAGACGGCGACCGCATCATCAACGTGACCGCCACCGACTCCGCGTGCAAGACCTCCAAGAAGGAGATCTCCGCCGGACACGTCGAGCTCTCCATAGAGAACAAGGGCTCCAAGGTCACCGAGGTGTACGTGCTCTTCCCGGACGACCGGGTGGTGACCGAGCGGGAGAACATCGGGCCCGGCACCAAGCAGCGCGTCACCGCCGAGGTGAAGGCCGGCACCTACCAGATCGCCTGCAAGCCCGGTATGAAGGGCACCGGCATCCGTCAGGACCTCAAGGTCACCGGCGGCAGCGTGGCCCAGCGCGATCCCAAGCTCGACAAGGCGGTCGCCGACTACCGCGAGTACGCCCAGGAGCAGGCCGACGCCACCATCCCGCTCGTCGAGACCTTCGCCAAGGCCATCAAGGCGGGCGACCTCGAAGCCGCCAAGAAGGCCTACGCGCCCTCGCGCCTCGGCTGGGAGCGCACCGAGCCGATCGCCGAGTCCTTCGGGGACATCGACCCCCTGACCGACACCCGCGCGGACGGCCTCGAGGACGGCCAGAAGTGGACCGGCTGGCACCGGCTGGAGAAGTCCCTCTGGGAGGACAAGAAGATCGGCGACGAGGAGAAGACCCTCGCCGACCAGCTCGTCACCGACCTGAAGGACTGGCAGAACCGGGTCGGCAAGGCCGAGATCACCCCGACCTCCATGGCCAACGGCGCCAAGGAACTGCTCGACGAGGTCGCCACCGGCAAGGTCACCGGCGAGGAGGACCGCTACTCGCACACCGACCTCTCCGACTTCAAGGCGAACGTCGAGGGCGCGCAGAAGGCGTACGAGCTGCTCAAGCCGGTCGCGCAGACCAACGACAAGGCGCTGACCACCGAGCTCGACAAGCAGTTCGCCGCGCTGAACACGCTGCTCGACAAGTACCGCACCGACAAGGCCTCGTACGACTTCGTCTCCTACGACAAGGTCACCGAGGCACAGCGCAAGGAGCTCTCGGACGCGGTGAACGCGCTCGCCGAGCCCCTCTCCAAGCTCGCCGCGGCCGTGGTGAAGTAGGGGGTACGGCAATGACCGAGATGACCGGGACGACCGGGATCACCGAGACCAAGGACGACACCAACCCGTCCCGGCGGTCGCTCATCGGGTGGGGCGGGGCCGGGCTCGCGCTCGGCGCCGTCGCGGCCGGCGGCGCGGTGGCGATGACCCGCACCGGCGACGACGTCGAGCCGACGGCCGCCGAGACCGGTGCCGCGGTCGCGTTCCACGGCGCGAACCAGGCCGGTATCGCCACGCCCGTCCAGGACCGGCTGCACTTCGCCGCGTTCGACGTGGACACCACCGACCGCGCCGAGTTCGTCCAGATGCTCAAGGACTGGACGGCCGCCGCGCGCCGGATGACCGCCGGGAAGACGGTCGGCGACGGGGCGTACGGCGGACTCGCCGAGGCCCCGCCGGACGACACCGGTGAGGCCCTGGGCCTCAAGCCCTCGCGGCTGACGCTGACCATCGGCTTCGGGCCGTCCCTCTTCGCGAAGTTCGGGCTGGCCGACCGGCGGCCCGACGCGCTCGTCGATCTGCCCAAGTTCGCCGGGGACGCCCTCGACGCGAGCCGCTCCAACGGCGATCTGTGCGTCCAGGCCTGCGCCGACGACCCGCAGGTCGCCGTGCACGCCATCCGCAACCTGGCCCGCATCGGCATGGGCAAGGTCTCCATCCGCTGGTCGCAGCTCGGGTTCGGCAAGACCTCCTCCACCACCCCGGACGCGCAGACCCCGCGCAACCTGATGGGCTTCAAGGACGGCACCCGCAACATCGCGGGCACCGAGACCGACCGGCTGAAGAAGTTCGTGTGGGTCGGCGAGAAGGACGGGCCCGAGTGGATGGTGGGCGGCTCGTACGTCGTCGCCCGGCGGATCCGGATGCACATCGAGACCTGGGACCGCACCTCGCTCCAGGAGCAGGAGGACGTGTTCGGGCGGGACAAGGGCGAGGGCGCGCCCGTCGGCAAGGCGAAGGAGCGTGACGAGCCGTTCCTGAAGGCGATGAAGCCCGACGCGCACGTACGGCTCGCGCACCCCGACGCCAACCACGGGTCGACGATCCTGCGCCGCGGCTACTCCTTCACGGACGGCACCGACGGTCTGGGGCGCCTGGAGGCGGGCCTGTTCTTCCTGGCCTACATGCGCGACGTGAGCAACGGGTTCATCCGCATCCAGCGCAATCTCGCGACCGACGCGCTCAACGAGTACATCCAGCACGTGGGTTCGGCCGTCTTCGCCGTGCCGCCGGGCGTCCGGGACAAGGACGACTGGTGGGGCCGGACGCTGTTCTCCGAGGAGGCGTAGCCCGTGTTCTCCAACTATCTGATCGGCCTGCGCGAAGGTCTCGAGGCCTCGCTCGTCGTCTGCATCCTCATCGCCTACCTGGTGAAGACCGACCGCCGGGACGCGCTGAAGCCGGTGTGGACCGGGATCGCGATCGCCGTCCTGATCGCGATGGGCTTCGGCTGTGTCCTCGAATTCGGCTCGCAGGAGCTGACGTTCGAGGCGCAGGAGGCGCTCGGCGGCTCACTGTCGGTCCTCGCGGTCGGCCTGGTGACCTGGATGGTCTTCTGGATGCGGCGCACCGCCCGGCATCTGAGGTCGGAGCTGCACGGCAAGCTGGACGCCGCCCTCGCGATGGGCACGGGCGCGCTGGTCGCGACCGCGTTCCTCGCGGTGGGCCGGGAGGGCCTGGAGACCGCCCTGTTCGTGTGGGCGTCGGTGCACGCGGCCGGTGACGGCACCCCGCGCCCGCTGATCGGGGTGGCCCTCGGCCTCGCGACGGCCGTGTTCCTGGGCTGGTTGTTCTACCGCGGGGCGCTGCGGATCAACCTCGCGAAGTTCTTCACCTGGACGGGTGGCATGCTCGTCGTGGTGGCCGCGGGCGTGCTGGCGTACGGCTTCCACGACCTCCAGGAGGCCGACTGGCTGCCGGGGCTGAACAGCCTCGCCTTCGACATCAGCGGCACGATCCCGCCGGACAGCTGGTACGGAACGCTGCTGAAGGGCGTGTTCAACTTCCAGCCCGATCCGACCGTCCTCCAGGTCACGGTGTGGCTGCTGTACCTGGTCCCCACGCTCGCGCTGTTCCTCGCCCCGGTAGGGTTCGCCTCCGGGAAGGGGAAGGTGAAGGCTCCTGATGACGCACCTGACGACCGCGGATCGAGGCAGTCGAAGGCTCCGCAGGCTTGAGCGGAGCGCGCTGTGGGCGGCCTCCGCGACGGCTTTGTCCTTGACGGCGAGCGGTTGTGTGGTCGTCCACGGGGAGCGCGTGGTGCTCCCCTCGGCGACCCCGGCGGAGGCCGCGAAGGCGCTCGATCAGTTCACGGCCGCGTACAACAAGGCGGACCAGGCGTACGACGGTTCCCTGGACGCCGCGTACACGACCGGCGCCCTCGGGGCCATCGACGCGGCGCGGTTGAAGGCCGGGAAGGTCAACAACCCCGGCGGCAACCCGCAGCACACCCCGCTGGTGCTGTCGGACGCGACGTACACGATCCCCAAGAAGGCGGGCTGGCCGCGCTGGTTCGTCGCCGAGGCCACGGCGAACAAGGGGGGTGACGCCCGGTGGGTGCTGGTGTTCACCCGGGGCGACCTCTCCGAGCCGTGGCAGGGAACGTATCTGACGCTGGTGGCGCAGGGCGCGATGCCCAGGTTCAGCAAGGACAAGGACGGCTGGGCCGAGGCGGTACCGGCGGACTCCGCCGAACTGACGCGGGCGCCGGGGGACCTGAGCAAGGAGTACACCGCCTACCTCAAGGACGGCGGGGGTGTGTTCGCGGACGGCGCGTACACCAGCACCCTGCGCACCACGCGGGCGAAGAACGCCGAGAAGCCGGGGCTGGTGCAGCAGTACGTCGACGAGCCGCTGACCGGTGGGGAGTTCGCTCCCCTGGCGTTGCGGACGGCGGACGGCGGGGCGTTGGTGTTCTTCTCCTCGCACCACTACGTCAAGCAGACGGCCGCGGCGGGGGCGTCCGTGCCGGCGCCGAACGTGAGTGTGAAGGCGTTGACCACCGGGGAGATCAAGCAGTCGCTGACGATGGAGTTCGTCGCGAACGAGATCGCCCTGGACCCGGTGAAGGGCTCCGGGGACGGGAAGGTGTCCTTGCTGAGCCGGCTGGAGGGGCTGACCGCCGCGAAGGGGGAGTGAAACCCCGAAGGGGGGAGTGAAACCCTAAAGGCCGAAGGCCTCTACATGGCGGGCGCAGGCGTCCGTCAGGGTTTCCAGGAGGCTCAGGGGGTCCGGGAGGGGGTGTTCCGGGCCTCTCAGCCAGTGGACCGACCGGCCGTCGTCGCCGGGGAGGCGGGCGGGGGGTACGAGGACGTAGGAACCCCGGCAGTGCCAGCGCAGGCCGGGGTGTTCGTCCATCGTCTCGGGGTGGCAGTCCAGCTCGCAGGGCCACCATTCGTCCTCGTCCTCGGGGGTGCCCCGGGTGAGGGTGAAGAAGAGGAGGCGGCCGTCGTCGCTCTCGGCGACCGGGCCGACCTCCACGCCCGCGCCGAGGAGCCGGTCGAGGGCCTCGCGGCCGGCTTCCAGGGGGACGTCGAGGACGTCGTGGGTCATACCGGTCGCGGTGATGAAGTTGGCCTGCGGCTGGTGCCGGGCCCACCGCTCGATCTGGGCGCGGTCGGTGGTCGACTGGGTCTGCCAGGCGAAGGACACCGGGTGCCGGGCCGGGGTGGGACAGCCGACGCGGTCGCAGGAGCAGCGGTAGTCGGCGGCGGGGTGCGCGGCGGGCGCGAGGGGCAGTCCGGCCCCGGCGGCGGCGAGCAGCAGGGCCTCACGGCCGCCGGCGTCGGCGGTCTGCGTCGGGCCGCTTCCGCGCAGCCACCGGGCGAGTCTGCCCCGCAGGCCGATCGGGCCGCCGAACTCCGCGCTCATCTATCCCCTCGCCTCGCTGGTGATGCGGACAGCATGCCTTATGGTCCCATCATCCTGCGCATCGGGGGTCCCGTACCCCCAAACGGGGCAAAACCCGTCAGCGGGGTGCGAGTCCGTACAGGGCGTAGTCGACGAGGGTGTCCGTGTAGTCGTACGAGATCGGGCCGGTGTACTGGAGCCAGCGCTGGGCGAGCGGGGAGACGAAGAGTTCGAGGGCGATGCGCGGGTCGATCCCGGGGCGGAGCTGGCCGGCGCGCTGGGCGGAGCGCAGGCGGTCGACGTAGAGCTGGAGCTGGGGTTCGAGGAGTTTGGCGACGAACTCGCGGCCCAGCGGTTCGTTGACCACGCCCTCGGCGGTCAGGGCGCGGGCGGGGGCCTCGAAGCGGGGGTCGAGGAGTTCGTCGACGGTGGCGCGCAGGACGGCCTTGAGGTCGGCGGCGAGGTCCCCGGTGTCGGGGAGGGGGTCCGGCGTGTGGCCCGCGGCCTCGGCGGCCTGCTCGCCGAGGTCGAGGAACGCCTCCAGCAGGACGTCGGCCTTCGACCCCCACCAGCGGTAGATGGTCTGCTTGCCGACGCCCGCGCGGGCGGCGATCCCCTCGATCGTGGTCTTCGGGTAGCCCGTCTCGGCGACGAGCGAGAGGGCCGCCTCGTAGATGGCGCGGCGGGACCTCTCGCTGCGGCGGCTGGTGTCGGGGGCCGGTCTGGCGGGCTGGGTGACCATGGGTCGACGGTACGGCCTACTCGTGGGGGTAGCGCACCCCGATCCGTTCCCGTACGGCGTCCAGGGTGCGCATCACGGCGAGGGTGCCGTCGAGCGGGGCGAGCGGGGACTCGGTCTCGCCGGCCCTCAGGGCGCGCATGACCTCGCGGGCCTCGTGGCGGAGGGTGGTGCGGGGGCCGTCGGCGGGGTCGGCGGTGAACTCCTCGGGGTCGCGTCCGGCGCGGTGCAGGACCAGCCGGTCGGGGTGGAAGAACCCGGAGGGGATGTCGATGCGGCCGCGTGAGCCGGTGACGGAGGCGGTGGTGCCGGTGCCGCCGGCGACCGAGCAGTGCAGGGCGGCGAGGGCGCCGGAGTCCCAGGACAGGGCGAGGGCGGTCTGGAGGTCGACGCCCTCGGCGGAGAGGACGGCCTGGGCGGAGATGCCATCGGGTTCGCCGAGCAGGAGGTGGGCGAAGGAGACGGGGTAGACGCCGAGGTCGAGGAGGGCGCCGCCGCCCTGGGCGGGATCGCGCAGCCGGTGAGAGGGCGGGAAGGGGCCTTCGAGGCCGAAGTCGGCCTGGACGGTGCGCACCTCGCCGATCGCGCCGTCGTCGACGAGGGCCTTGAGGCGGCGGATCAGCGGGTTGCAGTACATCCACATGGCTTCCATGAGGAAGCGGCCGTTGTCGCGGGCCAGGGCGACGAGTTCCTGGGCCTCGCGCACGTTGAGCGTGAACGGCTTCTCGCACAGCACGGCCCGCCCGGCCTTGAGGCAGAGGCCGGCGGCGGTGCGGTGGGCGGAGTGCGGGGTGGCGACGTAGACGACATCGATGTCCGTGTCCTCGGCGAGCGCGCCCCAGTCGCCGTAGGCCCTGGGGATGCCGAAGCGTTCGGCGAAGGCCTGTGCGGAGGCTTCGGTGCGGGAGCCGACCGCGACGACCTCCGCGTCGGGCAGGTCGACCAGGTCCGCCGTGAACGCGGCGGCTATGCCGCCGGTCGCCAGGATTCCCCATCGCACCGTGTCCGTCGTCATACCCCGTCCCGTCCTCGTGCCGTACCAGCAGTCGTTCCGAGCTGAGAGCATAGGTGGCCAGGACAGGGATGAGGGAGGGGCGGCGGCATGCCGGAGGGCGGGGCGACACCTCAGGTGTCGGAGACGACGGCCGTCGCGCCGCCGTCGGCCGGCCGGCGCCGGACCGGTCTGCTCGTCACCCTGGTCCTGGGCGGTCTGACGGCCACTCCCCCGCTGTCGATGGACATGTACCTCCCGGCGCTGCCGGAGGTCACCCGTGGTCTGCACGCGCCCGCGGCGACCGTCCAGCTCACGCTGACCGCCTGTCTGGCGGGCATGGCGCTGGGGCAGCTGGTGGTCGGGCCGATGAGCGACCGGTGGGGACGGCGGCGCCCGCTGCTGGCCGGGCTCGCGGTGTACGTCGTCGCGACCGTGCTGTGCGCGCTCGCGCCGACCGTGGAGCTGCTGATCGCGTTCCGGCTGGCGCAGGGTCTCGCGGGCGCGGCCGGGATCGTGATCGCGCGGGCCGTGGTCCGTGACCTCTACGACGGTGTGGCGATGGCCCGCTTCTTCTCGACCCTGATGCTGATCTCCGGGGTGGCGCCGGTGGTGGCGCCGCTGATCGGGGCGCAGATCCTGCGGGTGACGGACTGGCGGGGTGTGTTCGCGCTGCTCACGGTGGTGGGGCTGGCCCTGGCGGTGCTGGTGTGGGCCCGGCTGCCGGAGACCCTGGAGCCCGCCGGGCGGCACGGGGGCGGGGTGGGTGAGGCCCTGCGCTCGATGCGCCGGCTGCTGGCCGACGCCTCCTTCACCGGATACCTGCTCGCCGGCGGCTTCGCCTTCGCCGCGCTGTTCGCGTACATCTCGGCGTCCCCGTTCGTCGTCCAGGAGATCTACGGCGCCTCCCCGCAGACGTTCGGTCTGCTGTTCGGGGTCAACTCGGTGGGGCTGGTGCTGGTCGGGCAGATCAACGGCAAGGTGCTGGTGGGCCGGGTCCGGCTGGACCGGGTGCTGGCCGTGGGGCTGACGGTGGTGGCGCTGGCGGCGGCCGCGCTGCTGCTGATGGCGTCGGGAGTGTTCGGCGAGGTGGGTCTCGCGCCGGTGGCGGCGGCCCTGTTCGTGCTGATGTCGGCGATGGGGGTGACGCTGCCCAACGCGCAGACGCTCGCCCTGATGCGGGTCCGGCACTCCGCCGGGTCCGCCTCCGCGCTGCTGGGTACCTCCTCCTTCCTCATCGGCGCGATCGCCTCCCCGCTGGTCGGGATCGCCGGTGAGCACACCGCCGTCCCGATGGCCGTCGTCCAACTGGCGGCCGCGCTGGTGGCGCTGGCCTGTTTCATGGGAATGTGCCGTCCCTGGAGACAGACCGTGGAGGAGAGCTGAGCGCACCGAGACTGCGCGTCGACACCCCGGAACGGGCCGGGCTCGACCCGGAGGAGATGCGCCTCCTCGCGCTCGACGTCAGGGACCTGACCACCGGTGACCGGCCCTGGGCCGCGGGCGCCGTGGTCGTCGCGGGCCGTGGCCCGGTGATCGCCGTCCAGGAGGCGGCGGGCTGGGCGGTGCGGTACGCGTCCTACGACCCGCGCGCCGACGCCGGGGTGGAGCTGCCGCCCGGGGCACGGGTTCCGATGACCGTGGACACCCCCTTCGACCTGGCCTCCCTCACCAAGCTGTGCACCTCGGTGGCGGCCGTGCAGCAGATCGAGCGGGGCACGCTGGGCATCGACGCCCGGGTCGGCGCCTATCTGCCCGACTTCCGCGGGGCCGCCGCGCACGGCATCACGGTCCGGCAGCTCCTCACCCACACCTCGGGCCTGCGCCCCGAACTGCCGCTGTACGACTGCGCGGACGACAGGGAGCGCCTGGAGCTCCTGCGCGCACAGACACCGGACGGGGAGCCCGGTACGTACGTCTACTCCGACCTGAACATGCTCCTGCTCCAGCAGCTCCTGGAGCGCCTCACCGGGCGGACCCTGGACGTCCTGGTGCACGAGGGGATCACCCGGCCGCTGGGCATGACCTCGACCCGTTTCGGCCCCTGCCCGGGCGCGGCGGCCACCGAGGACCAGCGGCGGCCGTGGGCGAAGGCGGACCGGGGGATGCTGCGGGGCGAGGTGCACGACGAGAACGCGTGGGCGCTCGGCGGGGTGGCCGGGCACGCGGGCCTGTTCTCCACCGGCCGCGACCTGGCCGTCTTCTGCCGCACCCTGCTCGCGGGCGGTTCCTACGGCCCCGCGCGCATCCTCGGCCCGGACTTCGTGGAGCTGCTGCTGACCCCGCCGGGGCTGGGCTTCGCCGTCGACCGACCGTGGTTCATGGGCGAGCTGTCCGGCGGGGGCGCGGCGGGCCACACCGGCTTCACCGGTACGTCCCTGGTCCTGGACCCGGCCACGGACACCTTCGTGGTCCTGCTGGCGAACACGGTCCATCCGGTGCGCAGAACCCCGGACAGCGGGCCGCGGGCGCTGGCGGGGACGCGGATGGCGAGGGCGGTGCGGTGAACCCGCCGGCCGCGACCTGAGAAAATCAGCGGGTGAACGTCTCCGTCTCCGCCGCCGAAACCCTCCGTAGCGCCCTCGGGGAACTCCTCGACGGCCTGCCGCCCAGGCAGGCCGCCGCGGCCGTCGAGCGGCTCATCGCCGCCTACCGGGGGTCCACCCCCACCGACGCCCCCATCCTGCGGGACCGCGCGGACGTGGCCGCCTATGCCGCGTACCGGATGCCGGCGACCTTCGAGGCGGTGTGCTCGGCGCTGGAGGCGTTCGCGGACGCGGTGCCGCAGTGGACCCCGGGCAGCCACACGGACGTGGGCGGCGGGACGGGGGCGGCGACCTGGGCGGTGAGCACCGTCTGGGACGGGTCGCGCCCGGTGACGGTGCTCGACTGGGCGGAGCCCGCGCTGGCCCTGGGCCGTGAGATCGCCGCCGCGAACCCGGCGCTCGGCGACGTCCGCTGGCGGCGCGCCCGCATCGGGTCGGCCCTCGCGCTGGACCCGACCGACCTCGTGACGGTCTCGTACGTCCTCAACGAGCTGGCCGCCCCCGACCGCGCCGCGCTGGTGGACGCCGCCGCCGGAGCCGCGCAGGCCGTGGTGATCGTGGAGCCGGGCACCCCGGACGGCTACGCCCGGATGATCGAGGCCCGCGACCGGCTGATCGCCGCCGGTTTCCACATCGCCGCGCCCTGCCCGCACAGCGCCGGCTGCCCGATCGTGCCCGGCACGGACTGGTGCCACTTCTCTGCGCGGGTCAGCCGCTCCTCCCTGCACCGGCAGGTCAAGGGCGGCTCCCTGCCGTACGAGGACGAGAAGTTCTCGTACGTCGCCGCCGCCCGCTTCCCGGTCTCCCCCGCGCCCTCCCGTGTCGTACGCCGGCCGCAGATCCGCAAGGGACAGGTGCTCCTCGACCTGTGCGAGACCGAGGAGCGGCTGACCCGGACGACGGTGACGAAGAAGCACGGCGAGCTGTACCGGGCGGCCCGCGACGCGGACTGGGGCGACACCTGGCCGCCGGTTTCCTAGGCGGGCTTCAGTCCCTGGTCGCCGGCCTCGGTGACGAAGGACGCGGCGTGCTGAGGGGGCGCCCTGGGGGGCTTGACGCGACGAGCGCGCCCGACGACTGCCCTCCCGGCAGCCGGGATCGCCACGTGGCCGATCCGGTACAAGGCGAAGGGCGGACCGGCGAGTTCGCATGCCGCATGCCCGACCAGCATTTCCTGTCATACGCTGCGGGCCCATGAATCCCAAGGAGAGCACTGGACAGGGGAAGGTCGCGGTCGTCACGGGCGCCGGATCCGGTATCGGGCGGGCGGTCGCCGTGGAACTGCTGCGCACGGGCTGGTCGGTGGGGCTCGCCGGCCGCCGGGCCGAGACCCTGGAGGCGACGGCGGCGCTGGTGCCGGGGGCCGCGGGTCTCGCCGTACGGACGGACGTCTCGGATCCCGCGGACGTGGCCGCCCTGTTCGCCGCCGTGCGGGAGCGGTTCGGGCGGCTGGATCTGCTGTTCAACAACGCGGGGACCTTCGGGCCGGGCGGTGTGCCGTTCGAGGACCTGCCGTACGACGCCTGGCGGCATGTGGTGGACACCAACCTCAACGGGGCGTTCCTGTGCGCGCAGGCGGCGTTCCGGCAGATGAAGGAGCAGGAACCGCGGGGCGGACGGATCATCAACAACGGCTCGATCTCGGCGCACTCGCCGCGCCCGCTGTCGGCGCCGTACACCGCGACCAAGCACGCGCTGACCGGGCTGACCAAGTCCCTGTCCCTGGACGGGCGGGCGTACGGCATCGCCGTCGGGCAGATCGACATCGGCAACGCGGCGACCGAGATGACGGCCCGGATGGAGACGGGCGCGCTCCAGGCCAACGGCGAGATCACGCCGGAACCCGTGATGGATGTGACGGACGTGGCGCGCACGGTGCGGCACATGGCGGAGCTGCCGCTGGGGGCGAACGTGCAGTTCGCGACGGTGTTGGCGACGGCGATGCCGTACGTGGGGCGTGGGTGAGGGGCCCACGGGCCGTCAACTCCTCGGCGCATACAAGCGGAATTTGGCCATCCGGGCCATTGCGGCCGGTAGCGGGCTTATGCTCAACTCTTCTCCACGAGAACTTCACACTTTCAGCACGAGAACGCCTCGCTGATTGAGCCATACCGAGGGGGGGAAGGGCAGCCGTTCCGCATCACCGGGTGGGGGTGGACCTCGCATGGGACCGCGAGGTGCGCACCGGGGGTGCGGAACGGCTGCCACTTATTCGGGCGCCGGGCCGGGTTCGCGAAGGGGGGCGCTGTCGTCCGCGGAGTGCGGGAGCGTCGTGGTTTCTCGCGCCCCTTTGGCCCGTTTCCTGCGGCGGGTCTCGTAAGCTCCCGCCGCCAGCAGCAGGATCGCGCTTCCCGCGCCGCCGAGCGTGCCCCAGCTTCCGCCCGAGCCGGACGTCTTCGTCGCCTGCGCTCCCGCGTGGGGTGCCTCCCCGGAGGGCGAGGCACTCGCGCCGCCCTCACCGAGGGGCTCGACCAGACGGCCCACGGCAGTCGCCGAACCGCCCTTTCCGAAGCCCCAGTCCAGGAGGGCGGCCGTCTCCTCGTAGACCGCGTTGTTGCCGCTCCTGGGGTGCAGAACCGTGACCAGGAGGGTGCGGCCGTCTCTGGTGGCGGCGCCGGTGAAGGTGTTGCCGGCGTGGGTGGTGTAGCCGTTCTTGACGCCGACCATGCCCTGGTACGGGGTGACGCCGTACGTTCCCGACAACAGGCGGTCGGTGTTCTCGATGCGGAAGGTCTTGCGGCCCCCGGCGGGGAAGTCGGCGGCCCTGGTGGCGCAGTAGGCGCGGAAGTCGGCGTCCCGCAGGCCGTGCCGGGCGAAGAGGGTGAGGTCGTAGGCGGAGGAGAGCTGGCCGGTGTGGTCGTAGCCGTCGCAGGAGACGACGTGGGTGTCCAGGGCCTGGAGGTCCGCGGCCCGGGCCTGCATCTCGGCGACCGTCCTGGCGACCCCGCCGTTCATGAGGGCGAGGATGTGCACGGCGTCGTTGCCGGAGCGCAGGAAGACGCCCTGCCAGAGCTGCTCGACGGTGTAGGTGAGGCCGGGCTTGAGGCCGACGAGGCTGGAGCCGGCGGGGATGCCGGCGAGGTCGGCGTCGGTGACGGTGTAGCGCTCGGTGCGCTCGAACCTGCCCAGCAGGGTGTCCGCGAACAGCATCTTCAGCGTGGAGGCGGGCGCCAGCCGCCGGTGCGCGCGGTACGAGGCGAGCACCTCGCCGGTGTCGTGGTCGGCGACCAGCCAGGCGCGGGCGGTGAGCTTCTTCGGCAGGCCGGAGGGGACGGCCGCCTGGACGCCGTCACGGGCGAGCCGGGCCCCGCCGACCGCCGTGCCCGTCGCGGCGGCCGAGGGAGTGGCCAGGGCGAGGGGCGCGAGCGCGGCGGAGGACAGCAACGAGCGTCGGGAAAATGCGTGCACGGCGGGACCGTACAAGGGGATCCTGTGGGCGTCCAAACACCGTGATGCTCGGCCAGCCAACCCCTTCCACCTGGGAAAACCCCCTCCACAGCTTAGGAATGAGCTGTCTGATGGAATTCTGATCCAGGCGTCCGGAATCGGTCCTCATTCTCAGTCCTTACACATCTTTTACTCAGTCCGGCTCAAAGGTTCCTCCCTAGTTTTTGGGTCGCGTCCACAGCGGGCGCCAAGAACCTTCGAGGAACGGGATGTTTGGCATCTATCTCAAGCGCGAGCTGGGCCGGCGCAAGAAGGCGGCCCTGGTCATCGCTCTGGGTCTGGCGCTCGGTATCGCGCTGGTCATCACCGTCAACTCGGTGTCGGCCGGTATGACGCAGGCGCAGGACAAGGTCCTGCAGTCGCTGTACGGCCTCGGCACCGACATGACGGTCACGAAGGCACGCACGGCGCCCACCAGCAACAGCTCCGGTCAGCCGAGATTCGAGTTCGACGCCAAGTCGAACGACGACGACACCGAGCAGAGCTCGGACCGGGTGATGACTCAGGGCGGTCAGGCCCTGAAGTCCTCGCTGGTGACGAAGGTCGCCGACCAGAAGGGCGTGGCGGCCGCGGTGGGCGCGCTCACCCTGAACGTGACCAAGGTCGACGGCTCCTTCACCCAGGGCAAGGCGCAGTCCTCCACCAGCGGCAGCGGCAGCGGCCAGGGCGGTCCCGGCGGCGGCCAGGGCAGCGGCTCCACCGCGGCCCCGCAGGTCCAGGGCGGCGGCGCCTCCTTCGACGTCAACTCCTACTCCGTGGCCGGCGTGGACGTCACGAACCAGGACCTCGGCCCGCTGGCCGGCTCGAAGATCACCTCGGGTACGGCCTTCACCTCCGCCCAGACCAACGCGAAGGTCGCGGTCGTCAGCAAGTCGTACGCCAAGGAGAACAAGTACAAGGTCGGCAAGACCCTGAAGATCTCCGGCACCAAGTACAAGATCATCGGTATCGCGACGCCCGACAGCAGCGACTCCACCACCGATGTCTACCTGCCGCTGAAGCAGGCGCAGACCCTCGCCGACGCCAAGAACCAGGTCACCACGATCTACGTCAAGGCGACCGACTCCCAGCAGATCGACACCGTCAAGGCGACGATCCAGAAGAACATCTCCGGTACCACGGTCACCACCTCCGCCGACCTCGCGGAGACCGTCTCCGGCTCCCTCTCCACCGCCTCCAACCTGGCGACCAGCGTCGGCAAGTGGCTGTCGATCGCGGTGCTCGCCGCCGCCTTCCTGGTGGCCGCGCTGCTCACCTCCTCCGCCGTGTCCCGCCGGGTGCGTGAGTTCGGCACCCTGAAGGCCCTCGGCTGGCCGAGCCGCCGGGTGACCCGGCAGGTCGTCGGCGAGTCCATCGTCAACGGTCTGCTCGGCGGTGCCCTCGGTATCGCGCTCGGCCTGGGGGCCGCGTACGCGGTGACCGCGATCAGCCCCAAGCTGACGGCCGAGCTCGGCAGCACCGGCGGCGGTGGCGGCATGGGCGGCGGCCCCGGCGGTGGCGGCCCCGGCCAGCAGTCCGCCTCCAACACCATGGAGATCGCCCTGTCGGCTCCCGTCTCCGCGACCACCATCGCCCTCGCGGTGGGCCTGGCGGTGGCCGGCGGTCTGATCGCCGGCGCGATGGGCGGCTGGCGCGCGTCCCGGATGCGCCCGGCGGACGCGCTGCGCAGCGTGTCTTAACACCCCCTGCCGGGGCGCCGCAACCGACCCTCTCCCCCCGGGTCAGCGGCGCCCCACCCCTCTTCTTCTCTTCTCTCAACGCGGCTACGGATACGGAGCTGGAGCACCCATGTACAGACTGACCGGCGTCACCAAGCGCTACTCGCGCGGCAAGGAGACGGTGGAGGCCCTGCGCGGCATCGACCTGACGATCGAGGACGGCGACCAGCTGGTCATCCAGGGCCCGACGGGCGGCGGCAAGTCGACGTTGCTGCAGATGATCGGCGGCCTGGACCGTCCGACCGAGGGCAGCGTCGAGCTGGACGGCGTCGACCTCGCCCGCATCAGCGAGGCGAAGCTGACCCGGCTGCGGGCCGAGAAGATCGGCATCATCTTCCAGTCCTTCAACCTCATCCCGACACTGACCGCGCAGGAGAACGTCGAGACGGCGCTCGTCCCTCTGGGCGTGAAGCCCGCCGAGCGTCGCGAGCGCGCGGCGGAGGCCCTGCGCTCGGTGGGCCTGGGCGAGCGCCTGGGCCACGCCCCCTCGGAGCTCTCCGGCGGCCAGCAGCAGCGCGTCGCGATCGCCCGCGCGCTGGTGAAGAAGCCGAAGGTACTGCTCGCCGACGAGCCCACCGGCAACCTCGACGAGGGCACCCGCGACGACATCATGGCCCTGCTGGAGGGCCTGTGGCACGAGTACGGCCTGACCTTCATCATGGTCACCCACGACTCGTCGATCGCCCGCCGCGCCCCGCGCCTGGCCACGATCAAGGCGGGCCAGATCACGCTGACCGAGCAGCACGCGCAGAACACGTACGTGCCGCAGGGTCAGGGTCAGGGGCAGGGGCAGGGGCAGCAGGAGCCGTACGCGGGGCACGGCACGCAGCAGGGGTACCAGGCCTACTGAGCGGCAGCTGTTTGCAGGGCACCCTCGGGGAAGGGGCCGCCCGCCGAGGACGGCGGGCGGCCCCTTCCCGCTGTCATGCCTGTCCGGTCTCGAACCGTGCGATGTGCCCGTCGCCGGTGACGTCGAAGTGCCAGCGGGTGCGCATCTCGCCCCAGGTGTCGTTGCGGTAGTTCACGACGAGGTCCTGGCCGCGGTTCGACTCGTTGACGACGTCCATGTGGCCCCGGGAGGAGAAGATCTCCCGGTCGATCCACTGCGCGACGTCGCGGTCGGAGCCGTCGTCCGCCATGGTCGCGTCGGGCGTCAGGATGCTCAGGCAGGCCTCCTGGTCACCGTCGTTGACGGCGTTGACGAAGGCCCGGACGGCCGGGTCGGTGAGTTTGCCGGTCTTGATCGTCATAAGGGCAGCGTCACACCGCCCCAGGCCCCCCGCCACCCGAACGGCGCCCAGGAGGGGCCGGGTGGGGCGCGGGAATGCGACGGTGGAGAACAGAAACGCGGGGGATGCCGTTGCCGTCCTGCTCAGGGAGTGAGTCCCCATGACCTTTTGCAACCGCCGTGACGTGGGTCTGCTGCTGCTACGGCTGGGCACGGGCGGCGTGCTCGCCGCGCACGGCGCGCAAAAACTGTTCGGCTGGTTCGGCGGCCACGGCCTGGAGGGCACGGGTCAGTTCATGGAATCGGTCGGCTACAAGCCCGGCAAGGCCAGCGCGACGGCGGCGGGCCTGGCCGAGGCGGGCGGCGGCACCCTGCTCGCCCTGGGCCTGGCCACCCCGGCGGCGGGCGCGGCGGCGGCCGGCGGCATGGCGGGCGCGGCGGCGGTCCACGCCCCGAACGGCTTCTTCAACATGGAGGGCGGCTACGAGTACGCGGCCACCCTGGGCCTGGCCGCCACGGGCCTCGCGATCACGGGCCCCGGCCGCCTCTCCCTGGACCACGCGCTCGGCCACGTCTTCGACCGGGGCTGGATGGTCCCGACGGCCCTGGCGGCGACGGGCGTGCTGACAGCGGTGGTGGTGGGCACGCGCAACCGGCGCGTGCGGCGCCGGGAGGAGGGCGAGCAGGCGGCGCTGTTCGACGAGCAGGAGCTGTTGCTGGGCTGAGTGGAGGCGGTTCCTGCCCTGCGGCTCGGCCTCACCTGCCAGGCTGCCCGTCATGACCGACTTGAGCGCCGCCCCCTCCCCCGCCCCGGACATCTGGCCCACGATCGAGGCCCTGTGGACCTGGCTGGACACCCACCGCGCCCACGACGGCTCCGCGGGCCTCCTCCTGCGCATGCTGAAACTCTCCGAGGAGGTCGGCGAGGTCGCCGAGGCGGTCATCGGCGCGATGGGCCAGAACCCGCGCAAGGGCAACAGCCATACGTGGGAGGACGTGCAGGGGGAGCTGTGCGATGTGGTGATCACGGCGTTGGTGGCGCTGCGGACGCTGACGCCGGAGCCTGAGCGGGTGTTCGGGGGGCATTTGGCGGAGGTGGCGGAGAGGTCGCTGGGCACGGGAGTACGCGGAGGCGAGGCGGACACCGGCGCCTGGACCGGGAGTCCGATCAGCGCAGACCAACGGCCCTGATCGATTCGGCGCCGGGCCCGGCGTAGCGACGCGGTCTCTTGCGCACCGCTTCGGGAGTGGTGCGCAGATACTCTCCCAAGGTGGTGTAGTTCTCCACCAGCCCGGGTTCCTCCCAGGGGCGGTCGCGGCGCATGCGTAGCGGGCTGTCCGGGCGCCGTCGGGTCGGCGGTCGCCTGCGGGCTCCTGGAGGATCCGTCGGCCGGCGTCGACCGTCAGTCCGGCCAGAGCCGAACCCAGATCGTCGAGGGCCGCCACCACCGCCCGCGGCGCATCGCGCTCCGTATGGTCGGCCGCGCCCAGCCGGCGGCCGAGCATGAGGCCTGAACGGGCGCTCAGGAGGCGGTTGTTCTGCTTGAGCGCGACGGCATGCGTCCTTGTGGCCAGCGCGCCGGTCCGTCGACTCCTGCGAACCGTTCGTCGGCACGACGGTCCCAGGCCAGTCGGGCGGCGGCCAGTCAGCTGAGGATCTCGGACCGCGCATCGCGGTGTGCCTGCCTCGGGACGCATACGCGCTCGAAGGCGTCCAGGGCTTTCGCCGGGTCTTCGGCCGCCAGTGCCTTGCCTGCCCTGAGCACGGCCACCCTGCGGATCTGGCTCGGCAGTGTGTTCCGGTCGTCGAGCGCCAGGATTTCCTTCGCCAGCGCGACGCCCGCTTCGGGGTCGGGGTCGTACCGAGGAGCGTGCAGGCCCGATTCAGCCACAGGTTGCCCAGCATCGTCGCCGACACGTCCTGGCCCGCGACGGCCGACATGGCCATGTCGCTGAGGTCCAGGGCGGCATCGGGATCGCCCGCCACCCGCCAGATGCGGGCCTCGCCCCGCCCGTCCAGATCCGCTGTCAGCTGCCCCCCTGGCGGTCAGGCGCTGGTGCATGCCCTGCGGCCGTTCACTCAGGGGAACATGCGACGAGGCGTGAGCACAGGAGGGCGCTGGACGGGTCCCGACGTCTTGACGCCGTGAAACCCGGGGTCAGACCGGCAGGTGGAACTGCTGGTTGGCGGTGCCGGTGCAGGACCAGATCTGCAGCCGGGCGTTGTTGGCGGTGGACATCTCGGTGACGTCCAGGCACTTGCCCGAGGCCGGGTTCACCAGGGTGTCCCCGTTGCCGCGCTGCCAGACCTGGGCGGCGCTGCCCTTGCAGTCATACAACTGCACCTTGGTACCGTCCGCCGTGCCGGCGGCGGTGACATCCATGCACTTGCCGAGCGCTCGGAGGGTACCGTCGCCGCCCACGGTCCACTGCTGCGCATCAGTGCCGTTGCAGTCGTACATCTGGACGGCGGTGCTGTTGGTGCTGTTGGCTGCGGCGATGTCCACGCACTTGCCGCCGAGGCCGGTGATGGGCCCGGTGGGCAGCTGGGTGTTGGGCATCACCGGGTTGTTCGCGTTGGTCAGCGTCTCCCAGGCCACGAACAGGTAGTTCGTTCCCGAGGGGCGACCGCGTTCGGTCAGGGCCTGGGTGTTCGCCATGGCGATTCCCTGCCTCGTGTGCAGGGCGTTGAACCCGGTCTCCGTGACCGGGCCGAGGCCACGCTGGAGGGGTCCTCTGCCGCACAGATTCGCCGGTTCCGGGGCCGCGCTCAGTTCTTGGGTGGACTGCCATCCCAGAGCTTGCCGCAGGCGTTCTCCCACCTGAGGGTAGAGATCCACGTTCTGCATGAGAGCCGTTTCGGCGATGTGGGACATCGAGGCGATGCTGTAGCCGGTGTGCACGAAGTCCCGGCACGTCTCCTGTGTCATTCCGGTGATGTACCGGTTCGCGGTCTCCCAGTTGAAACCGCCGTCCGGGCTCCGATGGGGTGTGGGCCCGTCCGATTCGAGATAGACGAAAGCGGGAACGCGTGCGAGGTACTGGTCGACGGCCTTGTCGAAGGTGACTCCGTCATTGGTGAAGACGGAGATCCCCATCGAGGCCTCGGCCTCGATGAGGTCCCAGTTGCTGGTTCTGTCGTCGCCGTTCACGACGACGGGAAGGTAGACAGAACGCAGCATGCTCGCGAAGCGGTCGGCGTTCGGCCAATTGTGATACTGGTACTTCATGAGCTCGGCGGCCTTCACCCACGACGCGGCCGACCACGCCGTTTGAATGCCCGTGTTGTCACCCGTGTGGCCCGTGATCGTGGACGACCAGGCGTCCATGATCTGGATCGACTTCTTGGCGTACCGCTCGTCACCGTTGATGGCCCACGCGAGTGCGTCGGTGTAGGCGGCGATCGCGTCCTGCCGTTCGTTCGTGCACCCGTTGTCCGGATTGCTGCTCTTACCGCAGTTGACGACCGGGCGAGGGGTGGGGACGCGCGAGAGCGAGGCCAGAGGATCGCTGATCATGTCGTCGTACGCCCCCTTCCAGGGGGCCGCGTTCTGCTGCACCTTGGTCCGCACGAACTCGAGTTGCGTCGAGGTTATGTTGACTCCCGGGTGCGCGAAAGTCCGCGGAGCCGAAGCTTGAGTCGAAGTCTGAGTCGAGTGCGGCGCGGCGGCTGCCGCGACGGCACTCGTTGATGCCCCTGAGAGCACCAGAAATCCAAACGCTGTCGCGAACGCGAAGCGCTTCTGCATCGAATTCATGAGAGTTTTCCTGTTCCTTGACAAGATCGGCGGTGACTGTGCGGTGCCTCTGGGCACCGCACAGTCACGAGAACGCTGAGTGGTCCGCCCGGTGCGGGGCTCGGGTGCCGTGCGATCCCGGCCGCTCCGGCGACGCAGGGGTGGGGTTCAGCAGGAGAGATTGCCGCCCGGGCCGACCCCGAGGATCGCGGTGAACCTTTGGTAGGCGCTCACCCTGCTCTGCACCTGCCCGGGGTTCTTCCCATCGCACTCGAGAGAGCCGTTGATGGCACGGATGGTCTGGCCGAAGCCCGCCTGGTTCACCATCGCGTTGTGCGGGGTCATCGTGCCGGCGCCGGTCGACGTGTTCCAGAACCACAGACCGGTGCGCCAGGCCACGGCGGCGTCGGTCTCGACCAGCCGGGGGTTGCGGAGCAGGTCGATCCCGAGCGCGTCGCCCGCCGCCTTGTAGTTGAAGTTCCAGCTGAGCTGGATGGGACCGCGCCCGTAGTAGGCGGCCTGACCGGCCGGGCAGCCGTACGACTGGCTGAGGTCGCAGTAGTGCGGGTAGTTGGCGGTGTTCTGCTCCACCACATGGACCAGGCCTCCGGTCTCGTGATTGACGTTGGCGAGGAAGGCGGCGGCCTCTTGCTTCCTGACCGTGTCACTGCCGGTCTTCGCGAACGCCGGGTAGGAGCTCAGCGCCTGCACCAGCCCGTTGTAGGTGTAGAAGCTGTTCCGGTTCGGGAACATCTGGTTGAACTGGGCCTCGCTGACCACGAAGCCGGAAGGGGTCGTACCGCCCCCGCTCGCAGGCGCCGTCCACTTCTGGTTCGACGTGCCGGTGCACGTCCAGATCTGCAGCCGGGTGCCGTTGGCGGAGTTTTTCTCGCGGACATCCAGGCACTTGTCGGCGGCGGGGTTGACGATGTCGCGAGCCGCGGTGACCACCCACTGCTGATTGGCGCCGCCCGTGCAGTCCCACAGCTGAACGGCCGCACCGTCCGCCGTGCTGCGCTCGACGACGTCGAGGCACTTGCCCAGCGCACGCAGGGTGCCATCTCCTGGATTGGACCAGATCTGAGCGTTGGTCCCATTGCAGTCATAGAGCTGCACGGATGCCCCGTTTGCACTGTTCGCCGACGCGACGTCGACGCACTTGCCGGCCAGCCCCTTGATCTGGCCATCCGCCGCCGCGGCGGTCGGCGCAGCCACGAACAGTGCGGCGATCAGTGCGACAAGCACCGTGAGTGCTGTAAGCACCGTGGAGTTGCCAGAAGAAGCGCGTCTTTCCGGTAACTGATGGACGAGGGATGTGGGCATGCGAATACCACTCCTTGGTCGACTCAAGGCCGCGAATGTGTGAGAAACGGGGGATCTTCCCCCAAGGCGTCGGTGTTCCCTGGCGTGAGTCCGTGTCACCCCTGGGTGAGACGGCGCGAACCGCCGCCTGGCCAAGACAACCGCCAGGGTGTCTATAGCTTGTTGACGTTCGCTCCACGGACCGTTGACGTCCGCTCGCCGGGTCTCGCGCGCCACGTGCAGGACGTTCCGCGCGCCGAACTGATGGCCAGTGGAGGGGCGCCTCCGCCGGGAGGCTGTCGGCTGAGGCGTGCGATGTCGACGGCGACGGCGACGGCGGTGAGTACGTGCTGCGGGTGGGCCTTGGCCTGCCCGCAGTGTCGGCAGCGACGCATGCCGTGGCCGTGGGCGGACTCTCAGACGGTGCCCTCAAGGCCGGACCGGACCGGGCAGGGCCGGCGCCCGCGCGCACGGCCTCCGTGACAAGTTCGAGGCGTGGCAGATCGCGGACGATGGCCAGGACTGAGCACGATGCGGTGGAATCCGGGGTCGCCGAGATCGAGGCCGAGCGCGTACGTGAAGTCGACGCGGCAGCGCACGGCCTCGGCGGCATCGCGTTCGGAAAGGTCCAGTAGGAACTCCGCAACACGCCCACCGTGGCCAACCGCGCGGGCGAGAGTCCCGGGCCCCGGTCGCGCGGGTACCAGTCGGCAAATCCTCGTCCCGCCACAGGCCATCGAGACGGTCACGCACCCACATCACCGTCGCACCAGAGGGGCTGCCGGCCCGCGCCATCCGCGCCGTCACCGGGACCTCGGCACCCGGACGAGGACGGACCGGAATATCGCACTCCTCAGGAATCTCGCGGGCACCACGTACCCGTGAGACTGGCGCACCACCATGATCGCCGGTATCCGAACACCAAGATCCCGGACAGAGGCAACGTTAGACTTCGGGCGTGATCCGCGCGGTTGCCCCGGAAGCCTGGCCTCGCCTGCCGGCTTCGGACGTGCATCCCTGAAGGAGGGCGCTGGTTGAAAGAGCGATTACGGTTCTCGTTGCTGGGACCGGTCAGGGCGTGGCGAGGCCGGGACGAGATCGCGCTCGGCCCGCCCCAGCAGCGGGCGGTGCTGGCCGTGCTGTTGCTGGCCGAAGGCTCGCAGGTGTCGGTGGGCAGGCTCGTCGACGCGGTGTGGGGGACCGAAGCACCGGCCTCCGCGCGTGGCATTCTGCGTACCTACGTTCATCGGCTTCGTAAGCTGTTGGAGCCCGCCGGGGACACCGCGTCGTCCGTGATCCGTGCCGTGGGGGACGGCTATCAACTCACCTCGCCGGGCGAGCTGGATCTGAGCGTCTTCCGGGAACTGTTCGCACAGGCCGAGCGGTTGCGAGGTGCGGGAGACGCCCAAGGCGCGGCGAAGTGCCTGGGTGATGCGCTCGGTCTGTGGCAGGGAACGGCGTTGGCCGGTGTCCGAGGCGAGTACGCGGACAGCCAGCGGCAGCGGCTCGACGAATTGCGTCTGTCGGCGGAGGCGGCCCGACGGGCGGTCGAACTCGAACTGGGGGGCCATGAGCAGGCGGTCTCGGAGCTGACCGGTCTGGTCGCCGAGCATCCGCTGGACGAGCGGTTCCGGGAGATGCTGATGCTCGCCCTGTACCGCTCGGGGCGGCAGGCGGCGGCCCTCGCCACCTACCGCGAGGTGCAGACGCTGCTCGCGAGCGAGCTGGGCGTCGATCCCGGGCCGGCGCTTCAGGCGACGTACCAGCGGGTTTTGCAGGCCGACGCCGGGCTCCTCGCTCCGCCGGCCCCGGCCGAGCCCGCCCTGTTGCCCGCCCCGGCCCCGGCCCCGGCCGAGCCCGCCCCGCTGTCCGCCCCGGCCCCGGCCGAGCCCGCCCCGCTGTCCGCCCCGGCCCCGGCCGAGCCCGCCCCGGTCCCGGCCGTTCCGGCCCAACTGCACGACGGTCCGGTGATGTTAGTTGACCGGGACGCCGTAGGAGAGGAGACCGGAGGTCCGGATACCCGCACCCGCCGGCTCCGCTGGATGCTGGCCGGCTCCGGCCTGGCGATGGCCCTGCTCGCGTGCATCCCCTACCTCGTAGCGGGCTCGGACTCCGACGAGAGCGGTTCGACAGCGGGTGCTTCGACAGCGAGGCCTTCGGCAACGGGCCCTTCCCCCTCCAAGCCTGCTTCAGGCGTGGCCATACAAAGTCACGCCTCCGACAGGTGCATTGACGGCGGCACCCTTGGGGACACGCCGCTGCAGATCAGGGACTGCTCGAGCAGCGACAGACAGTGGTGGCAGATCGTGTCGGAGGACAGGATCATCCGGATCTCGGGCAAGTGCCTGGACGTCGCGGGCGGTTCGACGGAGAACGGCGCGGCCATCCAATTGGCCGACTGCAACGGCAGTGGCTCCCAGAGGTTCCGGCTCAACCCCGCCCACGACCTGGTCAACCTTCAGGCTCACAAATGCGTGGAGGCCACGGACCCGCGCGGGAGCGACCGCACACCGCTCCGGCTCTGGACCTGCACAGGCGCCCAGAACCAGAAGTGGACGGCGGTCCTCTGATCCGTCGGTCGTTCAGATCACGCGTACCGGGTCGCGTATTGCCCTGTCGGCTGCCCTCGCGCCGTCCCGAGAAACATGTACTTCAGCCCCGGTGAACTCCGCGAGCACGTGACGAGGCGGCTTTGAAGGAACTGGACGCACCCTGCCGCTCGTGACGGTGCGATCAGGCGTATCGCCGGTCCTGACGCCGCAGCGAAGGACCGGCCCGCCCACAACTCGGAGCCGGCCGCCGTCAATGGTGTTGAGGCCGAGCGGGCTGAATCGGGGCCGAGGACCAACGCGTACGGCGCGCGGAGGTCTTCCCGTCGGTACGGGCGTCCCGGACGTAGCCGGGCTTCGGCTCACCGCGGTAGTGCTTGTTCACACCGGCGATCCACGCTTCGAGGAAGATCCGACCGTCACTCATGCACGTGTCCCGCTCGTCATGCGGTGCGCGACAGCGCCGCGATGCGGTGATCCAGATCCGAGACTCGACCATCGGACATGAGCGGGGCAAGACGCCCTCGAAGTCCGTCCAGCTTCTTGCCGATGAATCCCGAGTTCGACCGGTCGGCCAGGCCGAGCACTGCCTCCGCTGGGTGCGGGCGCAGGACGCAGGCGGCCTCGGCATACCGCCGATGGCAGAGCAGGCGCAGGGATCACGGTCCGGCTCGACGATGCCGACCGTATCCAGCCTGATCCGCCCGCGACGGTTCAGACCAAGTGGCACGGAATCGGGCTGGGAGCAGCCTCGAGTGCAGGCACACGTGCCGCCTGCCTCGTCATCGTCCGCCTCACGGACACGGACTCGTTCCGCGACCCGCGCAGCCTGACAGCAACGCGCCGCACGGAGCAGAACCCTGACATCGCGTCATATCGCGACAGCGCGACGACCAGGCGCGACATTAGATACGTCACGAGAGTTGACGCACTTCGCGCATTAGATCTAATTTGAGCCTTAAGTGTAAACACTCTGTGAACACACTCGCCCCTTCGGCTATGTTGCGATTAGAGGTACAGATGTCCTTGCATCGCGGAGGCAAGATCGCCGCTCTCATCTCGTGTCTGATCACAGCGATGTTCATGTCGCTCGTGTTCGCGGTACCCGCTCACGCCGCCACGACGTTGACGACCTACCCGGCGCCTGCGGGTAACCCCCTGAGCACCGACTTCACGGTCAAGGTGCGCCCCCCGGGCGGAACCTGGATCGACCTGGACGAGTATCAGACTCGGGTCGGAGGGCCCTCGAGGGCGTCGTGGGCCTCGTTCGTCTACTTCGACACCAACGGTCCCGTCGAACTGTCCGTCACCTCGAACCTGGCGACCGTGTCGACGGTGAAGGTCAAGCCCTCGGCCAGAGGCGTCACACCGGCGATCAGCGGCAATACCGCGACCTTCACGATCTCGGGGCCGATGAAGCTCGTCGTCGATGTGAACGACAACGTCGACCAGGACCTGATGATCTTCGCCAACCCGCTGGAGACCAACGTGCCCAGCGCGTCGGATCCGAACGTCATCTACTACGGACCCGGGTTCTACGACACCGGCGACATCACCGTCCCGAGCGGCAAGACGCTGTACATCGCCGGCGGAGCCGTGATCAGGGGCGGCATCGTCGCGGACAACGTCTCCGACGTGACGATCAGGGGGCGCGGCATCCTCTACCGCCCCGACGGCGCGGGCATCTCGGTCGACAATTCGACGAACGTGACCGTCGACGGCATCATCGTCAACGGATACGGCAACCTGAACAACGGTGGTTACGGAGTCGACCTCGGATCCTCGAACAACGTGTCCATCAACAACGTCAAGCTCCTGGCGTACCGGAAGTGGAGCGACGGAGTGGACGCGATGGCGTCGAACAACATCAACGTCAACGACTGCTACATCCGCACCGGTGACGACAGCATCGCGATCTACGGCTCGCGTGGCGATTTCGGGTATTACGGAAGCACGAACGTGTTCAACGTGACCAACTCGATCCTCATGCCGGGCAAAGCGCACCCTGTCAACGTGGGCACACACGGCAATCCGGACGACCCCGACACGATCAACGGGATCACGATCTCCAACGTGGACATCCTGACCCACAACCCGCTGTCCGGCGTCTCGCCGATCTCTCTCACCGCGAGCGATTCGAACCTCGTGACGAACGTCCTGCTCGCGGACATCCGGTGGGAGGACGTGCTCGTCGGCAAGTTCCTGGACGTGATCACCTACAAGAATCCGGGATACGGCCTGTCGGTCGGTCGCGGAATCAACGGCGTCACCGTCAAGAACTTCTCGTACAACGGCAACCTGCAATACGACAACAACATCTACGGCAACGACGCGACCCGGATAACCCAGAACGTGGCCTTCGAGAACCTGACGGTCAATGGGGCCGTGGTGACGAATGCCGCCGCCGGTCATTTCGCGATCGGGAACTACACCAGCAACATCACCTTCGCCGCGGGCAGCGGAGCCTCGATCCAGAGCGGACACGTATACAAGATCCAGAACGCCAAGAGCGGCAAGGTGCTCGGCATCAGCGGCATGCTGAAGACCGACGGCGCCCAGGCGCTCCAGTGGACGGACAACGGAACCGCCGACCACGAGTGGACGTTCACCCAGCTGAGCGACGGCAACTACGAGCTCACGAACGTGAACTCCGGCAAGGTGCTCGGCATCAGCGGCATGTCGACCGCCGAGGGCGCGCAGGCCCTGCAGTGGTCGGACAACGGAACCGCCGACCACGAGTGGCAACTGGTGACGTCGGCGAACGGCACCTACAAGCTGGTCAACCGATACAGCTCCAAGGTGGTCGGCATCAAGGACGGATCGACTTCCGAAGGCGCGCTCGCGGTGCAGCAGCAGGACAACGGCAACCTCGACCAGAGCTGGAACCTCGTGTTCGTCAGGTAGCGAGCAGTGAGGAAGGGCCGGATCGCGCCCATGACGTGCCCACCGGACGCTTTCCGCTCCGGTGGGCACGTCATCGCTTCGAAACCCTGTGTCGCGCCCTCGGACGACTGGACGAGCGCCTGGACGAGCGGATACGCGCCCACGTGCTGCTGTGCTGGCTCGCCCTGCTGCTGATCCGCGCCGAGCGGCGCACCAGCCTCCCACAGACCACCCGCCTCACCGACACCCAGACCAGACTCTTCCGCGACTGCGGCGTCCCGCTCCCGCCAAAGATGAGCGCCCTGAAGACCCCCGAATAGCCCCTGAACTGGGAAAACGCCCTCCGGAGCCGTGGGCGCACGGTCCCGGAGCTTCGCTATGCCCATCGCCGCAGGTCAGCTCGCCGATTCACCGCTCTCGCGTGCCCACCAACTGTCGAGCTCAGGGGGAACTTCACAGAACGGGGTCTCAGCCATCGCGCACCACCTCGTCGAGGCTCAGCCCGAGCCGGATCTGGATCCGGCCCCTGCTGCAACCGAGTCGGTGGGGCGCGCGAGATACTTGCGACCATGACGTCGTACTCGCCGGGGGGCTCGCTCCGCACGCTGCGCCTGTCCAACGCGGCCGCCGTTCTTCGCACGGTCACCGAGGCTGGTCCGCTGCACCGCGCCGAGATCGCTCGTCGCGTCGAACTCTCGCGTACCACGGTCACCACGATCACCAGAGAGCTGATCGAGGGCGGCGTGCTGGTCGAGTCACTCGACGACGATCGCGGACCGGAGGTCGACGGTCGCGCCGGCGGACATCTGATGCTCACTCCGACGGCGGCGTGGGCCGGTGGGGTCAACATGACGCTCGACGGCGTCGCGGCGCGCGTTCATGATCTGGCCGGCGGCGAGCTCGGTACCGCACAGCGCGAGCTCGCACCGACGGACGACGGAGGGCGTCGTGCTGAACTCGCGACGGAAGCGCTCGACGAGGCGCTCGAGCGGGCCGGCGGCCATCGTGATCGGCTGCTCGCTGTCGGGGTCGGCCTGCCCGGCCAGATCGACCCGTCCGAAGGCGTCGTGCATGGCGCGCTCGATGATCAGCCCTGGCATGGCATGAACGCGCTCGATGTGATGTCGAACCGGCTCGGAGTCCCCGTGCTGGTCGAGAACAACGTCCGGCTCGAGACCCTCGCAGAATGCCGCTGGGGCGACGCCCGCGACGTCGAGAACCTTATCTACGTGCACATCTCGAGCGGGCTCGCCATCGGCATAGTGATCGCCGGCCAGTTGCACCGCGGCGCCGACGGAGGAGCCGGCGAGTTCGGGCATGTCTCGATCGATATCGAGGGCCCCGCGTGCCGCTGCGGCAATCGAGGATGTTTGGTGCTGAAAGCGGGCGGATCTGCCGTGGGGCGGCATCTGCGCGACGTGCTCGGCGACTCGGCGAAGCTCTCCGACATCGTGGCCGCCTCCGCCGCAGGCAACCGTGCGGTGCGCAATGTCCTGGCGGACGTGGGCGGTGTCGTCGGTCGGGAACTGGCAAGCGTCTGCAACCTGCTCAACCCCGAGCTGGTCGTCGTAGGCGGTCAGACGGCGTCGGCCGGTGACGTCCTGCTCGAGCCGCTGCGTGAGGCCCTGGTGCGTCACACCCTCGCTCCCCGGGGTGCGCCAAAGGTCATACCGTCGCTGCTCCCAGCAGGCGCCGACGCCGGCGCATGGGGGGCCATCGCGCTCGTACTCGCAAGCGTGTACTCGTCGCCGACGGCGTTGGAGCGCCTCCTCGAACTCGGTGCCGCGTCTGTTGAACGGCGCGTGCACAGCTCCTGACCCGGGACCCGGAGGGCACCTTGCCTGCCGTCGGTACCTACCCGGCGACGGGCGAGGGCGACCTGCTCCACGGCGAGGGCGACCTGCGGTACGTCGAGAGTCGGCACGCGGAGAGCGATCGTGCGCTCGCATCCTTCGCCTATGTCCGCGGCAATGGCCGCCCCGTGCCGCCGTCGGAGCCACGGGCACGGGCAGCCACCGCTGTCTCGCCCGCCCATGTGGCCCTGCGCCACCCGTCCGTAGGGCGACCGGCACCCCGGCCAGCCGCCCTCTCGCCGCACCACCGGCTGCCGGACTACGGGCGCCGGGGCACCGCTCCCGCTGATCAGCATCCCGTTCGCAGAACCCCAGGAGCACACCGCAATGGAACCGCCCCGGCTCGAATGGAGACTCGATTTCATGAAAGGACACGGGACCGCCATGACGTCCGGGCCAACCGGCCTGTGCGGGCGACGACAGGGCCGTTCGCCCCATCCAAGCCCCAGGGTGCGATCACCCGAAACGCTCGGCCCACGCGGGCATACGCGCCACCTCACCGTACTGACTCACCGTTCAACTACGTCCGGCCGCGATCCAGCCAGCGTGCAGAGAACGACGGATGACGACAGGTGACAGAGCGTCAGATCATCCGGCCAAAATCCAGCCCTGAGTACGCGAACGGATCCACGGCAATGTCTGGCCTATGCATTGAAGTGGAATTCGACGACTCGGAGCGGCCTCAAGTCCCGTGGAGATCCAGAGATCACCCTCCCAGAGGTTCGAACCTGCGTGGCATGCCCTGGCGGAAGTGACCCGGCTGCGGTCCGTGCTGTCGACCGAGGAGGCAACGGTGTCCGGCCTGCCGAGCCGGGCATCACTGGTGTCGCAGGCCGACAGGCTGCAACAGGAGATCAACACACTGGAAGAGCAGCGGCGGGCGATCAAGGACACGGTCCGTTCGAAGTGTCGGGTCCTCGGCGCGACCCTCGCCAAGGCCGTCCAGTAACACAAACCGCTCGACCGGACGGTCCTGCGATCCTCCAGACCGAGGCCGCCGATCCGGAGGCGGCTCCGGAGAGCCCCTTCTAGGCGGAGGGAAGATCGACCATCCCCGCCTCGTCGATGACGACCACGTCGATCCGGGTGTGCCCTCGCTCCGCCGGCGTGTCCACGGGGGGGAGCGCCATCCACAGAGGGCAGTTACACCTGGTAACCGTGGCGCCCGTGGGGAAACAGCGCCCACGGCACGAAGATCCAGATACGGGACTGTGGCAGGGCCAAGGCCCAGCAGTGGAAGTTCGACGTGCGCGGCAGCGTCGCCTTCAAGGCCATCAAGGACGCCGTGACGGCTCTCGACGCCGCCCTGAGAACCGGCATCGCGATCGACGCGGCATGGAAGGCTCTGCGCACCGCCGGCCTCACCGAAGCCGCCATCGAGGGAATCACCGCAAAGCTCCTGCTGACCAAGTGCTTCCCGGCCGGCACCAAGGTTGCGACGCAGAACGGTCCCAAGTCCATCGAGGACATCAAGGTCGGCGACCGGGTCTGGTCGCAGGACCAGGTCACGGGCAAGAAGTCCCTGCGGCCGGTGTTGAGGCTGTTCCACCGGACCGTCGACTCCCTGGTCCGGATCAGCACCGCCGACGGCCAGGTCGAAGCGACCGACTCGCACCGCTTCTGGGTACGCAACCGGGGCTGGGTCGAGGCCGGTGAACTGCGCGCCGGAGACACCTTCGAGGCGCGGGACGGCGGCTCCACACAGGTCCTCGGCACCAGTGTCGTCAAGGGATCCGTCGACGTCTTCGACTTCGAGGTCGCGCGAAACCACACGTACTCCGTGTACACGGGGTCGACGCCGATCCTGGTGCACAACGACTGCCTCAAGGGGATCGTCGACAATCTCGTCAAGGACGGCGACCACATCGTTCTGGGGATCAACCCCTACTCCGATACGCTGGCCAGAGAGACTTTGGGCGGTGTCGGGGGCCTGAGCGGCCCCGGGGCACGGACGTTCAACCTCAAGATCCTCGGCGAACCGGCCCCGAACGGTGACGGGCGGCCGATCCGGATGGCAGGCGTCGAGAAGGCGCTGGACAACAAGTCGGTGAAGCTGAGTATCTCACTGGACGGTGTCCCGGGCGCGAAGACCGCGGCGGAAGCGCTGGACAAGCTCGTCGAGCGCGGGAGGCCGTTGCTGGGCGGCAACTGGCAGGCGGTGGCCCAAGTAGGAAGCGACAACGGCACCGCGTGGGAAGTGGCGACGCTGCGTCTCAAGGTGGTCCGTGGAGTGCGGGACTTCGATGCCATCGACTGGTACTTCACCAAGCCGGGTGACAAGGCGCCGAGCCTCGTCAAGGACATGCCGAAGCCGGACTGGGCCCAGTGACCCGAGAACACCGAAAACAGGAAGAACAGGAAAAACACAGAGAATGCCGGATTTCGTACGAGAGGGACGCCTGTTCCGGGTGGTCAGCTTCGCGGCGTCACACCGACAGCTGCTGCTGCGCAGCGACGCCACCGCCGTCGACAACACGGACACCCGCGTCGAGGTGTACTTCGGGCATGTGGAGCTCATGCTGCTCAGGCCCATCTACCCGAAGGGGATTCACGTCCGCCCGGCGTCGGAGGCGGAGTTCGCGGTGCTGAAAGAGCGCCATGACCTCCCCGCGGGGGATGCGGGCTTCACCTGGATGATCGAACCGGGCGGGGACAGCTTCGTCGTCTCCGCCGCACCCGCGTGGCGCGAGGCGGACCGCGAGTTCGAGGACCCGTCCCTGTTCGACTTCTCCCAGCCCTGGCCCCCGGACTTCCCCGTGGAGTACGGCAGCGTCGGCTGACACGGATGACACGCTGAGGGTGCCCCGCCGAGGGCGCCCTCAGCGCCGTGCGCCACTCGTACCAGAATCCCGTACCAGTGCGGTACCGTTTTCCAGTACCACCAGGAGAGAGGTGCCGCAGATGACCATAAGCGCCAGCGAGGCCCGCAAGGACCTCTTCCCCCTCATCAAGCGCGTCAACGACGATCACACCCCCGTGCGCATCAGTTCCAAGAACGGCGACGCGGTACTGATGTCCGCCGAGGACTACGACTCCTGGCAGGAGACCGTCTACCTGCTGCGCTCCCCCGCGAACGCCCGAAGCCTCATGGAAGCCGTCGCACGGGACAAGGCAGGCGAGGCCGTGGTCACCAAGACCATGGCAGAGCTGGAAGAGCTGGCGGGTGACGGGTGAGAAGTGTCCACTTCGACCCGGCCGGATGGGAGGACTTCCTGTTCTGGCTCGGCTCGGACCGCGCCATGGCCCGCAGGATCACCCGCCTCATCGCCGAGATCCAGCGCACCCCCTTCACCGGCATCGGCAAGCCGGAGCCCCTGAAGGGCGACCTGTCCGGCTACTGGTCACGCCGGATCGACGACGAGCACCGGCTCGTCTACCGGGTGGACGAGAAGGAAGTCAAGATCCTCAAGGCCCGCTACCACTACTGAGGCCACCGCTCGCCCCTGCGCCGAACACCTCGCCGCGTCCCTCATCCGCCAGACGGTTGCGGCGGGCGCCATCGACCCGATCGGTACTCGTCCAGCAGCTGACGGCTCGCGACCGTGAAGGGGTGCTCGGGGCCCAGGTCGCGTTCCCGTCGTGCGACGACATCGGTCATCAGCTCGATCCCCTCCTCCACATGACCGAGCGCGGCCCTGGTCCGAGAGAGGAGTTGCCGGGCGGCGAGCACGATCGGGTACTCGGGCCCGAAGCGCCGCACATACGTCTCGGCGACCCTCCGGATCTCACGGTCCGCCTCGTCGAAACGGCCCAGGAGGTACAGCGCCCACGCGTGGTTGTGTCCGGCGCCGAGTGTCACGGTGTGGTCGGGGCCGAGGAACCGATCGCATTCCGACGGCAGCGTAAGCAGGGCGCCGCCCTCCTCGGTGAGCACTTCGGCGGCGGGCAGCATCTCCAGCAGGCTGGCGCGGGCCCGCAGGGTCAGCGGATGCGCGGGGCCCAGCGCCGAACGGCGCCCGGCGACGGTGTCGCGGAGCAGCGCGACGGATTCCTCGCGTCTGCCGAGGTTCGCCAGCACGAGCTGGAGGCCGTAGCCGCTGTCCGTGGTGTCGGGGTCGTCGGCGCCGAACAGACACTCCTGGGCGTCCCGGACCGCGCGGAGCGCCGCTTCGGCTTCGGCGTACCTGCCCAGCCGGAACAGCGCCCGCCCTGCCCTGGAGCGGGCGCCGAGGACCGAACGGTGGTCCGCGCCGAGGAGTCGCTGCGCGAGGTCCGCCGCGGTGCGGGCGGTCTCCCAGGCGGAGAGGTAGTCACCGGTCCGGTGCAGCGCCACCGCCAGCCGCGTCGCGACGGCCAGGGCGTCGGCGGCGGCAGACGGCGCGGCGATGTGCCCCAGCAGGGCCAGCGCGTGAGGCACCAGCAGGCGCAGCCGCGGATCGTGCGGACCAGCGTCGGGTAGGCCGGGCACAGCCGCGTCGAGCAGCCGGACGGCTGTCGTGTCGAGGGCGGGCACCAGGTCCGCGGGGGTCGCCGCCGCGACGCTGTCGAGCAGGATGCCGTGACTCTGCACGCAGCGCGCGCCGGCGGCGTCGACCAGCTCGGACAGGGACTGGTCGAGGAGGGCTCTGAGGGCTGTCTCGGCGTCCGTCAAGATCGTGCCTGCCAACGGCTTCTGGGTGCTCGATGACCGGCTGGTCGTCGCCGAGGACTGGCACGCCGAACTGTGGCTGGACGACGCCGACAACATCGCCTTGTACAAGAAGGTCTGGAAGACCCTCAGCAAGTCGGCGGTGTACGGGGCCGACGCCCACAACCTCATCAGCTCGGCCCGCCGAGCGCTGAATGCGCGTTGACGACGTTGTGGGTGTGCGCAGGGCCCCTGGGCAAGCATCCGCCTGCCCAGCCAGGAGCCCTGCCCTGTCAGAGGGCCGCGAACTCGACGAACGCGGTCCACGCCGTGGGTTCTACGGATAGCGCGGCGCGGGTTGTGTCCTTCGAGTCGCGGACGTGGACCCTGGCGGGGCGGGTGGCGACCTCGACGCACTCGCCGCCGTTGCCAGCGCTGTAAGTGCTCTTGTACCAAGCCAGTCCGTCCAGGCCGGGCCTGGCGTTGTCCCCGCTCATCTCTCTCCCCACAGCTTCTCGATCAATGCACGTGATTCTGCCGGAGTGTGGGCCTGCGCGCGCAGAGTCCCGTACGTGCGTTCAAGCTCCCGGCCCCTCGTCGTGTCGGCCCTCCGTGAAGTGGTGGTCGAGGTCCGGGCGGGCCGCCCTCGCCTTCTGCACCGCCTCCTCGATCGCCTCCGCCTGCGCCGTCGAGAGCGCGACCACGCCGAGTGTGCGCTGGGGGCAGGTGTCGAAGTGGTGGATGACGCGCTGGGCCACCTTGGCGGCCTCGAGGGTGCCCTTGCCCAGGCAGAGCCGCAGGTGGCGGCAGACGAGTCGGGCTGTACGCCGGGTTCTGTCGCCCGGCTGCCTCGCGGCGGCCGGGGAGACGGCCATCCATCTAGGGCCGGTGTTGCCACCGGCCTCGTGCGGTCTACCCGCGGACTCGGGCGGGCAGCCCTCGAACGTCCGCGCAGGGCGCGCCTTTCACAGCGGCCCCTTTTGACCTTGCTCCGGGTGGGGTTTACCTAGCTGCCCAGGTCGCCCTGGGCACTGGTGGTCTCTTACACCACCGTTTCACCCTTACCCGGCGCCGAAGCGCCGGGCGGTTTGCTTTCTGTGGCACTGTCCCGCGGGTCACCCCGGGTGGCCGTTAGCCACCACCTTGCCCTGTGGAGCCCGGACGTTCCTCGGGAAGCCCCCTAGGGGGACTCCACGCGGCCGTCCGCCCGGCTCGTCTGCCGTGTCGACCATGTTACCGGGCGCCTGTCGCGGCGGGGACCAGCCGCCGTCGCCAGCACCGAGCCCGCCAGGATCAGGGCGAAGGCCGCCAGGACGCCCGCTGTCAACGGCTCGTCCAGGAATATCGCGCCCGCCGCCACCGCCACCGCCGGGTTGACGTAGGTGATCACCGTGGAGCGCGTCGGGCCTATTTCCTTGATCAGTTCCAGGAACGCAATGAAGGCGATCGCCGTGCAGATCGTCCCCAGGGCCGCCAGAGCGGACAGGACCGAGGCCGACGGCATGGCGTCCGGCCAGGTCAGTGCCGCCGGTGTGGCGTAGACCAGGGCGGAGAGGGTCAGGCAGGGGGCTATCAGCTGCAGGGTCGGGACGTCCTTCAGGCGGCGGGCCGCGATGAGAGGGGCCGTCGCGTAGCCCACCACCGTCAGCAGCACCTCGGCCAGGGAGCGGGCGTCGCCTCCCGTCAGGTGCGGGACGGTCAGGACTCCCACTCCCGCCAGGCCCACCGCCAGGCCCGTCATCCGGCGGGCGCCCAGCATCTCGCCCTCTCCGAGGAAGCGGGCTGCCAGTACACCCACGATCGGGACTCCCGCGATCAGCAGCCCGGCGGTGGAGCTCGACAGATGCCTCTCCGCATCCGTCAACGTGAACCAGGGGCCGATGATCTCTATGCACGCGAAGGCCAGCATGGGCGCCCAGTGCGCCCGGACGGTCCTCACGAATCCGCCCTGGCGGATCGCGAAGGGCAACAGGAGCAGTGCGCCCAGCGCGCACCGTGTGAACACCACCATGGCCGGGGAGAGGTCCTCCACCGCCACCTTGATCAGCAGATAGGGGATGCCCCAGACCACTCCCATCAGGGAGAACAGGAACCAGCCGCGTGCAGTCATGCGGCCACTCTGGCCCTCCTCACCACCTGCCGTCTTGAACGCTGTTGCGGTACGCCGCCGGAGTCACGCCCAGGACGCGCCGGAACCAGCGGGTCAGGTGCGCCTGGTCCGCGAAGCCGACCAGGGGGGCCACCTCGGCGGGGCGCAGGCCGGCGTCCAGGAGGGCGCGGGCGCGGTGCACCCGGTGCTGGGCCAGCCAGGCGTACGGCGGGACCCCCATCGTCGTACGGAAGGCGCGCAGGAGTTGGTAGCGGGACAGGTCCAGGCCCTCGGCCAGGTCGGCGAGGGAGGGGGGTGCCAGGAGTTCGTCGGCCAGGCGGTCGCGTACGGCGAGCGCGATGCGGTGGGCGCCGGGGACGGCGTCCGGCGCCGGTCTGGCCGTCGAGTGGCGGCGGGACAGGGCCGTCATGAGCCAGGGGAGGCGCGACTCGGCCTCCAAGGGGTCGGGGCAGGTGCTCAGGGTGGTGTGGGCGTCGCGGAAGGCCGTGGCCAGTTCCGGGTCGTCTATCAGCGGCTCGCGGAAGTGCGGTACGCCGCCGAGGACGCCGTCCGTGAGCAGGGCCGGGCCGGCGTACAGGGCGCGGTAGGCGTAGCCGTCGGTGGAGTTGCCGGGGCCTCCGGTGTGCATCTCGCCGGGGGCGAGGACGACGATGGAGCCGGGGCCGGTGCGGATGTGGCCGCCGCGGTAGTCGATGATCTCCGAGCCGCCGACGCAGACGCCGACCGTGAACTCGTCGTGGGCGTGCGGGGCGTAGACGTGCTTGTCGAAGCGGGCGGTGAGGAGGTCCAGGGGCGGACCGCAGCGGCCCAGTCTCGCTCTCGTCCACAGTGCCTGTTCCATGCCGCGCCCCTTCCCTCCGCAGGGTGCAACACGGGGCGGGTCGGAGAAAGTCCGAGGTGTCCAGGCCGAAGGCGAAGGACCTTCCCTCGATCGCGGTTCCGGCGAGAGCCGCTCGCTTGACCCTGCCGCAGCGTCAACGTCTCTACTGGTGCCATGCGGATCGGAGAACTCGCCGAGGCCGTCGGCGTCACCACGCGGGCCGTGCGGCACTACCACCAGCTGGGGCTGCTGCCCGAGCCCGAGCGGCTGGCCAACGGCTACCGGGACTACACGCTGCGGCACGCCGTCGTCCTCGCGCGGATCCGGCGGCTGACCGAGCTGGGGCTCGGGCTGGCCGAGATCCGGGACGTCCTCGCCGAGGACGCGGCCGCACACGACACGGGCAAGGATCTCGTCGAGGTGCTCACCGAGCTCGATCAGGATCTGGCGCGGCAGGAGGCGGCGATCCGGGAGCGGCGGGCCCGGCTGAGGGTGCTGCTGGAGGCGGAGCATCTGCCGGCCGAGGGGCCGGTCTCCCCGGAGCTCGCCGCGCTGTTCGCGCGGACGGCGGGCCGGGTCGCCGACTCCCCCATGGCCGCCCTGGACCGCCAGGTCCTCGCCCTGATGGAGACGGCCGCGCCCCCGGCCGAACGGGAACGGCTGCTCACCGCCCTCGGCTCGCTCCTGGAGGCACCGGAGGCGGTGGCGCGCGTCGACGAGGTGTACGCCCTGCTGGACGCGCTCGCCGACGCCGGCCCCGCCGACCCCCGGGTGGAGACGGCCGCCCGACGGCTCGCCGAGTGCACCCCGCGCGAGCTGCTCCCGGACAGCGCCGCCGTCGACCACGAGCACGCGTTCCTGCGCGCCCTCTACGCCGCCTTCGCCCCCGCCCAGGCGGAGGTCCTCCGCCGGACCCTGCGCATCCTCACGGAGGAGTCGTGAGAGCGGCCCGTTGCCTCATCCGGCACGAGATACGGCTTCTGGTCAGCCTGGCGCTGTGGGCCGGCCGACGGCTGCACGGGGTCGGGGACGGGCGGGCGTTCGGGTATGCGCGAGGGCAGGGCGCGGTGATGGCCGGGTTCGGGTTCGTGTGCCTCGTCGAGACGTTCACCATGTCGGTGCTGCTGCGCGACCGGCCCACCGCGCACCGGGTGGTGCTGGTCCTCGACCTGTACACCCTCCTGTTCCTCGGCGGGCTCTACGCCGCCATGGCGGTCCGCCCGCATGTCCTGTACGGCGACGAGCTGCGCGTCCGGTACGCCGGCCACGTCGATCTGCGGATCCCGCTGGAGCGGATCGCGGCGGTACGGCGTGAGCGCGTGCACACCCATGGGCGTGCCGACGGCGAGCTGAACCTGGCGGTCGGGTCACAGACGTCCCTCACCCTGGAACTGACCGAGCCCGTGGCCCACTTCACCCTCCTCGGCGGCCGCCGGGACCTCACCCTCGTCCGTCTGCACGCCGACGACGCCGACAGCCTCGTACAAGCCCTCACGCAAGCCCTCGAACAAGAACTCACGCGAGAGCGAAACGCACCGCCCGGCGCGCCGGATCGGCCTCGGTGAGGCGGACGCGGAGGCGTTCGCCGAGCGGGAGCGGGTCGCCGTCGAGGCGACCGACGACCGCCGGGGACTCCAGCTGGACGGTGCCGGTGGTCGGGCGGCCGCTCGGGCGGTGGGTCGGGGGGTGGTCCTCCACGTCGACCACGCAGCCCTCGAACACCTCCCCCACCCGGTCCTTCAGCAGCGCCGCCTCGACGAGGTCGACGCAGGCCCGCTCGACCGCGTTGGCGCGGCGCCCGCCCTCGGCCATCTCCTTCGGCAGGGCGTCCAGCGCGGCGAGCACCCCTTCGGGCGGGGGTTCGCCGGCGACGGCGGCGAGGCAGAGTTCGGTGGTGTAGCGGTCGGCGAGGCGGCGGAGGGGGGCCGTGCAGTGGGTGTAGGGGGCGGCGACGGCGGAGTGGGTGGTGATGTCCGGCAGCCTCCCGTCGCGGAAGACCGTGTAACCGGCGCCCCGCAGCAGGGTCGTGCACTCCTGGAGGAAGGCCGCGTGGGCGGGGCGGTGCGGGTCGAGGGAGCGGACCAGCGCGGCGTAGGAGACGTGGTGCGGCCAGTCGATGCGCAGGGCGTGCGCGGTGCGGCGCAGCCGGCCGACGGCGCCGTCGGGGGCGGGGGGCAGGGTGCGCAGGATGCCGGTGCCCGAGGCCAGCATCAGGTCGGCCGCCGCCATGCCGGTGAGGAGGGAGAGCTGGGCGTTCCAGGCCTCGGCGGGGAGCTGGGCGCGGTAGGTCGGCTCGTATCCGTGGTTCCGTTCGACGATCTCCTGTTCGGGCACCTGGAGGGAGATACCGCCGCGCTCGGCTTCCAGCGTCTCCCGCAGGCGGCCCACCGTGGCGAGCAGGCTCAGGGGCTCCTCCGCCGTTCCGTCGTCGATCCGCCGCTGCGCTTCCGCGTAGTCGAGCCGGGTGCGGCTGCGGACGAGGGCGCGGCGCAGGTCGACGGCGAGGGTGCGGCCGTCCGCGTCGAGGTCGACGGTCCACAGGGCGGCGGGCCGGTCCCGGCCGGGCAGCAGGCTGGCGGCGCCCTCGCTGAGGACGGCCGGGTGCAGCGGGAGCTTCCCGTCGGGGAAGTAGAGGGTGGTGACGCGGCGGTGGGCCTCCTCGTCCACCGGTCCGCCGGGTACGACGAAGGCGCCGACGTCGGCGATGGCGTACCGGACGCGGTAGCCGGTGCCCCGCCGGGACAGGTGCAGCGCCTGGTCGAGGTCGGTGGCGCCGGGCGGGTCGACGGTGAGGAACGGGATGTCGGTGGCGTCGTACGGCGGCAGCGCCGGGGCCCTGGCCGCGCGTTCCGCCTCGGTCAGGACGCCGAGCGGGAAGGCGAGCGGCACCCCGAGCTCGGTGCGCAGCCGGTCGAGGGCGTCCCGCAGGGCGGCTCCGGGGGCGCCGGTCACGCGGATGTGGCGGCGGGGCATACGGCGAGCGTAGGGCGAGGGCGGCCCGGTGGCACGCCGTACGCTGTCGCAGAGCTCTACAGAAGGAGACCCCGTGCTTGTCCTGCTGCCGCCCTCCGAGGGAAAGGCCGCCTCCGGCCGTGGCGCGCCGTTGAAGCTGGAGTCGCTGGCGCTGCCGGGGCTGACCGCCGCCCGTGCGGCCGTGCTCGGTGAGCTGGCCGAGCTGTGCGCGAGCGACGAGGAGAAGGCGCGCGAGGTGCTGGGGCTCAGCGAGGGACTGCGCGGCGAGGTCGCCAAGAACGCGGAGCTGCACACCGCGGGGGCGCGGCCCGCCGGGGAGATCTACACGGGGGTCCTGTACGACGCCCTGGACCTGGCCTCCCTGGACGCGGCGGCGAAGAGGCGCGCGGCGAGGTCGCTGCTGGTGTTCTCCGGGCTGTGGGGCGCCGTCCGGGTGACGGACCGGATCCCGTCGTACCGCTGCTCGATGGGTGTACGGCTGCCGGGGCTCGGGGCGCTGGGCACGCACTGGCGTGCGCCGATGGCGGCCGTGCTGCCCGAGGCGGCCGGGGACGGGCTGGTGCTCGACCTGAGGTCGGCGGCGTACGGGGCCGCGTGGAAGCCGAAGGGCGAGGTGGCCGGGCGGACCGCGACCGTACGGGTGCTGCACGCGCCGACCCGGAAGGTCGTCAGCCACTTCAACAAGGCGACCAAGGGGCGGATCGTACGGAGCCTGCTGGCGGCCGGGATCGTGCCGAAGGGCCCGGCGGAGCTGGTGGAGGCGCTGCGTGGGCTCGGGTACGTGGTGGAGGTCCGGGAGCCGGCGCGGGCGGGCACGCCCTGGACGTTGGACGTGCTGGTGGACGAGGTGCACTGAGCCGACCGGCCGACCAATCGACCGACCGACCGGCCGACCGGCCGACCGGCCGATCAAGACGTCTGTTGCAACATGCGCAATGACCTTTGCGCGGGTTGCATCGCAGGGACAGGATGAGGCGCATGACCTCACCGCTGCCCTCCTCTTCGGCTGCCTCGGTATTGGATCTGGCGCCGGTCGTGCCCGTGGTGGTCCTCGCCGACGTGTCCGACGCCGTGCCGCTGGCGCGGGCGCTGGTGGCGGGTGGGCTGCCCGCGATCGAGGTGACACTGCGGACGCCGGTCGCGCTCGACGCGATCCGGGAGATCTCCGGGGCGGTCCCGGAGGCCGTGGTCGGGGCCGGGACCGTGATCGCGCCGGAGCAGGTCACGGCGTGCGCGGCGGCGGGGGCGCGGTTCCTGGTGAGCCCGGGCTGGACGGACGTACTGCTGACCGCGATGCGGGCGTCCGGGCTGCCGTGTCTGCCGGGGGTGTCGACCACGTCGGAGGTGGTGGCGCTGCTGGAGCGCGGGGTGCGGGAGATGAAGTTCTTCCCGGCGCAGGCGGCGGGGGGTACGGCGTATCTGCGGTCGCTCGCCGGACCGCTCCCCCAGGCCCGCTTCTGCCCCACGGGCGGGGTCGGCCCGGACAACGCGGCGGAGTACCTCGCGCTGCCCAACGTGGCGTGCGTGGGCGGGACCTGGATGCTTCCGGCGGACGCGGTGGCGGCGCGGGACTGGGCCCGGATCGAGGACCTGGCGCGCGCCGCCTCCCGGCTCAGGGTCGCAGGTGGGACGTGTCGTTGAAGAGGCGGACGCTGGCGTTGCCGTCGGCGTAGTACGCCACCGCCGACAGCGAGGCCGCCGACAGCTCCATGCGGAACAGGGACTCGGGCGGGGCGCCCAGGGCGAGCCGGACGAACGTCTTGATCGGGGTCACATGGGTGACCAGCAGGACCGTACGGCCCGCGTACGCCGCGACCAGCTTGTCGCGGGTGGCGGCCACCCGGGCGGCGGTGGCCGCGAAGCTCTCGCCGCCGCCGGTCGGTTCGGCCTCGGGGTCGCCGAGCCACCGGGTCAGGTCCTCGGGGTGGCGCTCCTGGACCTCGCCGAAGGTGAGGCCCTCCCAGGCGCCGAAGTCCGTCTCGATCAGCCCTTCCTCGATCGTCACCTCCAGACCGAGGCGGGCGGCGACGGCACCGGCGGTCTGGCGGGTGCGGGCCAGCGGGGAGGCGAGGATGTGCTGGATCGTGCCGCGCCGGGCGAGCGCCGCCGCGACCCGCTCGGCCTGCTCCCGGCCGACGTCCGAGAGGGAGGGGTCGGTGCCGCCGCGCCCGGAGAACCGCTTCTGCGGGGTGAGGGGGGTCTCGCCGTGGCGGAGCAGGACGAAGGTGGCGGGGGCGCCCAGATCGGGGGCGGAACCCCAGCCGACGGAGGGTTTGCCGGAGGGGCCGGCGACCGTGCGGGCCGCCCGCACGTCGGCGGCGGCCTTCGGGACGGCGGTGGGGTCGGTGTCGGCGGCGTCGGCGGGTCCGGACGCCGAGCCGGCGGCACGGGCGGGCGTCACGCCGCCTGCCGAACCGACGGCAGCAGCGGGCGTCGAGCCGCCGCCTGTCGAGCCGGCCATCTCGGCCTTCGTCATCCCGGCCTTCGTCATCTCGACCTCCGTTATCTCGGCCCCCGTCATCTCGGCCTCCGTCGAGTCGGCCTTCGTGGGGTCGGCCCCCGTCGAGTCGGCCCCCGTCATCTCGGACTCCGTCGCATCAGCCTCCGTGGCATCAGCCTCCGTCGAGTCAACCTCCGTCGAGTCAGCCTCCGTCGACTCGACCTCCGTCGAGGAGGAGGACGTACGCCCCCGGGCCAGCGCCTCGCGGGCCTTCGCCGCGCCCGCTGCCGCGTCTCCGGGCGGGCCGGACGGCTCCGGCACGGTCACGGCGGCCCGGGCGGCCGCGGCCGTGTCCAGGGCGGCCCGGGATGCCTCGGGGTCCCACTGCTCGCCGCGCCGGCCCGCGTCCATCGCCTCGTTGGCGAGACGGTCGGCGTGCTTGTTCCGCTCGCGCGGGATCCACTCGTAGGTGACCTGCGCGGGCGGGAGCAGCCGGGCGGCCTCGCCGGCCAGCGGCTTCATGTCCGGGTGCTTGATCTTCCAGCGGCCCGACATCTGCTCGACGACGAGTTTGGAGTCCATCCGCACGCGCACCGTCGCCGACGGGTCGAGCTCGCGGACGGCGCGCAGACCGGCCAGCAGCCCCCGGTACTCGGCCACGTTGTTCGTGGCGACCCCGATGAACTCGGCGCGCTCGACGAGGGTCTCCCCGGTCGCCGCGTCGATCACGACAGTGCCGTACCCCGCGGGCCCGGGGTTGCCCCGCGACCCGCCGTCCGCCTCGACGATGAACTCCCGCACGTCACGGCCCCCTTACAGCCCGGACTCGGACGTGCGCACGAGGATCCGACGGCAGTTCTCGCACCGTACGACGGTGTCGGGCGCGGCCTGGCGGATCTCGCTCAGCTCGGTGATGGCGAGCTCCTGGCGGCAGCCCTGGCAGGTGCGGGCGTAGAGCTTGGCGGCGCCGATGCCGCCCTGCTGCTCGCGCAGCTTGTCGTACAGCTTGAGCAGGTCGGCGGGGACGGACCCGGCGACGACCTCGCGCTCCTTGGTGACCGAGGCGGCCTCGCCGTCGATCTCCTCGCAGGCGGTGTCACGGCGGGCGGTCGCGTCGTCGATCTTGCCCTGGAAGGCGCCGACCCGCTCGGTCAGCTCGGCGACCCGCTCCTGCGCGGACTCGCGGCGCTCCATGACCTCCAGGACGATGTCCTCGAGGTCGCCCTGGCGCTTGGCGAGGGAGACGATCTCCTTCTGGAGGTTCTCCAGGTCCTTGGGGGAGGTGACCGCGCCGGAGTCCAGGCGCTGCTGGTCGCGGGCGGCGCGCTGGCGCACCTGGTCCACGTCCTGCTCGGCCTTGGTCTGCTCGCGGGCGGTGTCGCTCTCCTCGGTCTGCGCGGCCACGAGCAGGTCGCGCAGTTGTGTCAGATCCTTGGTCAGCGACTCGATCTCGGCGTGCTCGGGCAGCGACCTCCGCTTGTGGGCGAGCTGCTGAAGGCGGACGTCGAGGGCCTGGACGTCGAGAAGGCGGATCTGGTCGGCGGGCGCGGCATTCAGTTGGGGGCTCCCATTGCGCTAGAGGTGCTGGAGGCCGCGTGGGCGGTCCAGGGGTCGGTGACCGTGCGCGAGACGTGGACCCTCAGGCCCCATCCGTTGCGGTCGGAGATCTCGTCGAGCTGGGCTGCGGCCAGCTCGCACCAGGGCCATTCGGTGGCCCAGTGCGCCGCGTCGAGCAGCGCGAGAGGACTGTGGGAGCGGGCCTCCGAGGCGGGGTGGTGGCGGAGGTCCGCGGTGAGGAAGGCGTCGACGCCGGCGGCCCGGACGTGGTCGAAGAGGCTGTCCCCGGAGCCGCCGCTGACGGCGACCGTGCGCACGAGCGCCTCGGGGTCTCCGGCCACCCGGATGCCCTGCGCGGTGGCGGGCAGCCGCTCGGCGGCACGGGCGGCGAACTCGCGGACCGTGAGCGGGTGGTCGAGCGCGCAGATCCGGCCGAGGCCGCGCCGCCCCTCGGGGTCGCTCGCGTCGGGCACGAGGGGCCCTACGACCCGCAGGTCGAGCGCGCCGGCGAGGGCGTCGCTCACGCCCGGGTCGGCGGTGTCGGCGTTGGTGTGGGCGACGTGCAGGGCGATGTCGTTCTTGATCAGGGTGTGCACGACCCGGCCCTTGAAGGTGGAGGCCGCGACGGTCGTCGTTCCGCGCAGATAGAGGGGGTGGTGGGTGACGAGCAGGCCGGCACCGAGCTTCACCGCCTCGTCGACGACGTCCTGGACGGGATCGACGGCGAACAGCACCCGGGAGACGTCCTGATCCGGCTCCCCCACGACGGTGCCGACCGCGTCCCAGGACTCGGCCCGCTCGGCGGGCCACAGGTTCTCCAGCGCGGCGATGACTTCAGACAGACGGGGCACGGGGAAAGGCTACCTGGCCGCTCCGCGGACCTGGGACGGCCGGGAGTGCGTGCACATGACACCCGCGGGTGCCGGTCGCGTCCGGCGCCACGCTCGGCGCCACGTCCGGCGCCACGTCCGGGAGGAGCAGCACAGCCACCCCATCCGCCTCTGACGAATCGCTTCTGCACCACTCGTACGAGGGAAGCCCCCCGCCTCCGGCTCCCCCGCCCGCGCGTGCGAAAACTAGCTTCGTCGGCGGAGGTGACCGACTCATGACTGCCTGTGCGACCGAACCCACCGCGGAGGGCGGCGACGAGGACCCCGTTCCGCCCGTCCCCCCGGCCCCCTGTGTGATCACCGCGGACGGCGCCTACGCCGCCCGTCTCGCCCGCGGACCCCACCCCGACGCGTGGTTCCCGGAGCGCTGGACCCTCGACGGCCCCGAGCCCTACGCGGTACCGCTGCCGGTCCACCAGCCCGAGGAGCCCGGCACGGAGGTGCAGCCGCTGGCCGACGGCCGGGTACTGGTCCGCCGGTTCGTCCAGGACCGGCACACCTTCTCCCTCCTCTACCCGACCGGCCCCGGCACCGGCGAACTCCCCCTGGGCGCCGTGGAGTGCCCGCAGGCGCGGGCCCGGCTGCGCCTGCTTCCGCCGGCCCCCTGCGGCGAGCGCGCCCACGCCCTCGCCGTGGGCGAGCGCACCAGCACCGTGTGGCTGGTGGCCGGCGGCGCCTTCGGCCCCGAGCGGCTCGCCGAGATCCCGGGCCGCTGCTCGGGCGGTGTCTGGCTGGACCACGCGGGCCGCATGCTCGCCCTGGACCGGGAGCTGGGCGGCCGGACCAAGACGGTCGTGGTGGACCTGGAGGACGGCGAGGTCTCCCCGCTGCTCCAGATCGCCGCCGACAGCGACGACCGGCTGCTGCTCGCCGACCCGGACAGCGGCCTGCTCCTGATCCGCTCGGACGCCCCCTCCCCCGGCGCGCCCCGGCTCGGCTGGGGCGTGCTCGGCAGCACCCTGCCGGTCCGGTTCCCGGAGTCCCTGCGGCTGCCCGACTGCGCGCTCACGCCGTTCGCCGTCCAGCCCGGCCAGATGCTGGCCCCGGAGCGCTGTGCGGTGGCGCTGCGCATCGACGGCGCCTTCGGCACCTGGGTCGGCACCTGGCGCCCCGCCGAGCGGCTGCTCCATCAGCTCGCCGCCCCCGAGGGCTGGCTGGCGGGCAGCGGCCTGTGGACACCGGACGGCGTGCTGCGGCTGCCGTACGCCACCGCGGACGAGCCCTGCGCGGTGGCCCGGCTGATCCCGCCGTCCGCCCCCGTGGAAGCGGAGCCGGCCGCACCGGAACCGACGGTCGCGGAGCCCACCACCGCGCGCCCCGTGCCGTTGCAGCAGGCTCCCCTGAGCCGCCTTGTAACGAACTAGCTGCGGTTGGCGTGGCCGCCTGGATTCGCCCCGTGGTGCGCCGGATAAAATCGCCCGGCTGTAAAAAGATCATGTTGACGGGGTGAACTCACCAGATGAGCGACGCAAGCACGACGCAGCCGCTGTCCGCCGACGCCCAGCAGGCGGCCGGTCACGGGCGGCACCGGGGTCAGATCTCGGCTCAGGACGGCAACGCGGCCCCCAGCGGGCGGCACCGCAAGCCGGCCGACGACAAGGCCGAGGCGGCTGCCTGACAGTACGCCGAAGGGGCTCCGCCGTCCATACCCGGACGGCGGAGCCCCTTCGCACATCACGCCCTACCGCTGTTCGCGCTTCAGGCCCAGCACCTCCGCCGCCGCGAACGTCTCCCCCGACGGGCGGTCCGCGAAGTGGGCGCCCAGGACGGTGTCCAGCTCCTCGAAGCCGAACGTGTCCCCCTTGCTGTCGAACTTCGCCCGCACCCGCGGCCGTTCGACCACCGCGACCATCCCGCCGTGTACGACGAGCAGCTGCCCGTTGATGCGTGCGGCGGCCGGTGACGCCAAGTACCCGACGAGCGGCGCGACATGCTCGGGAGCGAGCGGGTCGAGGCCCTCGGTGGGCTGCTCGAGCCCGGCGAAGACGTCCTGGGTCATCCGGGTCCGGGCACGCGGGCAGATCGCGTTGACCGTCACTCCGTACTTGGCGAGCGCCAGCGCGCTGGACGTCGTCAGGCCGACGATCCCGCCCTTCGCCGCCGCGTAGTTGGGCTGCCCCGCCGACCCGGCGAGGAACGCCTCCGACGAGGTGTTCACGATCCGCCCGTACACCGGGGCGCCCGCCGCCTTGGACCGCTCCCGCCAGTGCGCGGCGGCGAAGCGGGTGGTGTTGAAGTGGCCCTTGAGGTGGACCCGGATCACCGAGTCCCACTCCCCCTCCGCCATCGAGAAGACCATGCGGTCGCGCAGGATGCCCGCGTTGTTGACGACGACGTCGAGCCTGCCGAACTCCGTGATCGCCGATTCGACCAGGTCACGGGCCTGCCGGAAGTCGGAGACATCGCCCGTGTGGACGAGGGCGGTGCCGCCCCCCGCGCGGATCTCGGCCGCGACCTCCTCGGCCGGGCCCGCCGACGCCTCGCCGGAGCCGTCGCGCCCGGGCTGCCCGTAGTCGTTGACGACGACCGCCGCGCCCAGCCGGGCCAGCTCCAGCGCCTCGGCCCGGCCGAGCCCGCGCCCGGCACCGGTGACGACCGCGGCCAGCCCCTCCAGAGGCAGTGACAGCTGTGGCAGCTGTGGCAGCTGTGACATCCGTGGGTCCGCCCCTCAGATCTCTATGCAGGTGCGCAGGGCCGTCCCGGTGCGCATCTGGTCCAGGGCCTCGTTGATCTCGGCGAGCGGGACGCGATGGGTGATGAGCCCGGCGAGGTCGATCCGGCCGGCCCGCCACAGGGCGATGGTCCGCTCGTAGGAGGTCAGGACGTCCCCGCCGCCGTACATCGAGGGCAGGATCCGCTTCTCGTCGAAGAACAGCTCGAACATGTTGAGCTGGAGGTGGTCGTCCATGGCGCCGGCGCCGACGACGACGAGGGTGCCGCCGCGCCGGGTGTTCTCGTAGGCGGTGCGGGCGGTGGCGGAGCGGCCGACGACCTCGAAGACGTAGTCGAAGCCCTCGCCGCCGGTGACCTCCTGCTTCGCGCCCGGCAGTTCCTCCGGCGAGACCGCCCGCGTGGCGCCGAACCTGAGCGCGGACTCACGGCGGGAGGCGACCGGGTCGACGGCGACGATCTCGGCGGCGCCCTTGAGCCGCGCGCCCTGCACGGCGGAGATGCCGACCCCGCCGCAGCCGATGACGGCGACCGACGAACCGGCCGCAACGTCGGCGGTGTTGAGCGCGGCACCGAGGCCGGTGGTCACCCCGCAGCCGATGAGCGCGGCGATGTCGAAGGGTACGTCGTCGGGGATCGGGACCGCGCAGCCCGCGTCCACGACGACCTCCTCGGCGAAGGTGCCGGTGCCCGCGAAACCGAACACATCCCCTCCGGGGCGCCGGAAGTTGGGCGTTCCGGCGTTCATGAACCCGGCCAGGCACAGTTCGGTCTGGCCGCGCTTGCAGGCGGGACAGGCGCCGCAGGCGGGCAGCCAGCAGACCACCACCCGGTCACCGGGCTTCACTCGGGTGACGCCCTCGCCCACCTCCAGGATCTCGCCCGCGCCCTCGTGTCCGGGCACGAACGGCGCGGGCTGCGGCAGCACCCCGCCCATCGCGGAGAGGTCCGAGTGGCACAGCCCGGTGGCCCGGACCCGGATCCTGACCCGGCCCGGGCCGAACCCCACCGCCTCGACGTCGTCGAGGACCTCCAGCTTGTCCTGGCCGATCTCGTGCAGTACGGCTGCGCGCATGGTGCGGCTCCCCTCAGGTCATCCAGGGTTCAGGAGTGTTCGACGATCGTGTCGGCGAGGACGGGCGCGTCGTCCCTCTCGGCTGCGCTCACGGCCACCCGCGCCGCGCCCTGCCCGCGCCACATCCGGATGCGCAGGGTCTCGCCGGGGAAGACGACCCCGGCGAAGCGGGTGGTGTACGACCGCACCCGGCTCACGTCCCCGTCGAGCAGGGTGTCGACGACCGCCTTGAGGGTGATCCCGTAGGTGCACAGGCCGTGCAGGATGGGCCGGTCGAACCCGGCGCGCTTGGCGAACTCGGGGTCGGCGTGCAGCGGGTTGTAGTCGCCGGAGAGGCGGTAGAGCAGCGCCTGGTCCTCGCGCACGGCCCGCTCGACGGTCCGGTCGGGCTCCCCGGCGGGCGCGTCGAGGCGTCCGGAGGGCCCCCGGTCGCCGCCCCAGCCGCCCTCCCCGCGGACGAAGATCTGGGCGTCGTTGGTCCACAGCGGGCCCTCGGCGTCGGCCACCTCGGTGCGCATGACCAGGACAGCGGCCCTGCCCTTGTCGTACACGGCGGCGATACGGCCCGTCGCGGTGGCGGTGCCCTCGGTCGGCAGGGGGCGGTGGATCTCCAGGCGCTGGCCGCCGTGCAGGACGCGGGCGAGGTCGACGTCGACGCCGGGCATGGACAGTCCGCTGATCACACCGGGCGAGCCGGAGCCCGCGACGGTGGCGAAGCTCGGCAGGACGTGCAGACGCGACTCCAGGGTGTACCGCAGCTCGTCGGGGTCGGTGGCGGGCAGGCCGGCGCCGATCCCGAGGTGGTAGAGCTGGACGTCCTTGCGGGTCCAGGAGATCTCGCCGGACCGGGGTTCGGCGGCGAGGGCCTTGGCTGCGTCGATGGGCATGGGGCTCCTGGGTGTCCTTCGAGGGCACGGTCCTGTCAAGACCTCGGTGCGACCGTCCGCACCGATCGGGCGCACCGAGGCCGTTGCGCACCGATCTAGAACGCGTTCCAGTCCGGCGCCTTTTGTATAGCCCAGCGCTCGACAGTTGTGAAGGCTCCTGACGGGGTGTCAGAGACGGGGGGCCGGGAGGCGCGCCGGCTGTGACATTTGTACCGGTGGACCGGTGACATCCCGACCTGCCGGAGCGCCGTGCGGAGCCGTAGCGTCGACACCGTGGACACCGCTGGAACGGGGGCAGCAGAGATGACGGGGTCACCGAAGGCACGGACCGGGTGGTGGCAGGCGATCGCCTACCGCCGGGAGGCCTGGCGCGCGCACGTACGTCGGACCGGGGAATGCAAGGAGACCGAGCCCCCGGGCCCGCCGCCGCACCCCTTCGCCCTGCTGCCCTGGCTGCTGCTGGGGATGGGCGCCTTCTCCAACCTCTTCCAGGGCGAGACCCCCAACCCGCTGCTCGGCGGCCTGGGCGTGCTCACCTTCAACTCCTGCTACATCTACGTCGCCGTCCGCGCCTTCGTGAAGGAGAAGCGGGAGTCGCTCTCCACCCGGGTGGCGCTGGTCGTCATGGCGCTGGTGACCATCGGCCTCGCCCTGGGCTACGGCGGGAGCTGGGTGCTGTTCTTCCCGCTGCTCGGCCTCGCCACGGGCGCGTCCCTGCGCGGCCTGCCGCTGAAGACCGCCGGGGTGGTGCTGGCCGTCGTGGCGGGCGCGGTCGCCTTCCACCACGAGGGCTGGGGCGGTCTGGACACCGCGTACGCCACCTGGATCTCGACCATCGTGACGGCCGTGATCCTCAGCCTGTCGGAAGCCGTCCGGGAGCTGCGGGCGGCGCGCGAGGAGCTGGCCCGCCAGGCGGTCGACCAGGAGCGGCTGCGCTTCTCCCGCGATCTGCACGACCTGCTCGGGCACACCCTCTCGGTGATCGTGGTGAAGTCGGAGGCGGCCCGCAGACTGGCCCCCGCCCGGCTCGACGCGGCCCTGACCCAGATCGCGGACATAGAGTCGGTGGGCCGCCAGGCGCTGACGGAGATACGGGAGGCGGTCACCGGCTACCGCGAGGGCAGCCTCGCCACGGAACTGGACCGGGCCCACTCGGCGCTGACCGCGGCGGGCGTCGAACCGTCCGTGCACCGGGCGGGGGCACCCGTGGAGCCGCAGACCGCCGCCCTGCTGGGCTGGGTGGTGCGCGAGGCGGTCACCAACGTGGTCCGGCACAGCGGCGCCACCCGCTGCGAGATCACGGTGTCGGGGACGCCGGAGCGGGTCTCCCTCACGATCACGGACAACGGCACGGGCACCACCGGCACGGGCACCGCCGGCACTGACACCGCCGGCACTGACACCGCCGGCACCGGCACGGGTCTGACCGGCCTGCGCGAGCGCCTGGCGGCGGCGGGCGGCTCCCTGACGGCGGGCCCGGGCCGGCGCGGCGGCTTCACCGTCACCGCGGAACTCCCGGTGGAGCCGGGGTTCCCGGGACCGGGGCGGCCGGGCGCGGTCGTCGCCTTCCCCGCACCCGCAAGGGAGGTGCCGTCCCTCCAGGCCGGCTCTACGCTTGGCCCGTGAACGACATGCCCGGTGGCCGGCCCGTGAACGAGATGCCCCGCGACCGCCGTCCCGCCCGCTCCATCAGGGTCCTGCTGGCGGAGGACCAGGGCATGATGCGCGGGGCCCTGGCCCTGCTGCTGGGGCTGGAACCGGACATCGAGGTCGTCGCGCAGGTCGGCGCCGGGGACGCGATCGTGGACGCGGCCCTGGTCCACCGCCCCGATGTCGCCCTGCTCGACATCGAACTGCCCGGCATGAGCGGCCTGGACGCCGCCGCCGTCCTGCGCGAGGAGGCGCCCGGCTGCCGGGTGCTGATCCTGACGACGTTCGGCCGGCCCGGCTATCTGCGCCGGGCCATGGAGGCCGGGGCCGCCGGGTTCCTCGTCAAGGACGGTCCGGTGGAGGAACTGGCGGAGGCGATCCGCCGGGTGCTGACCGGCGAGACGGTCGTCGATCCGGCGCTCGCCGCTGCCGCCCTCAGTGCCGGCCCGAGCCCCCTCACCTCCCGCGAGTGCGACGTACTGAAGGCGTCGGCGGACGGGGCGACGGCCGCCGACATCGCGGCGAGGCTGCACCTCTCGGAGTCCACCGTCCGCAACTACCTCTCCGCGGCCATCGGCAAGACCGGCACCCGCAACCGGACGGAGGCCCTGCGCGAGGCCCGCCGCCAGGGCTGGCTGTAGCGGACCGGGGGTCGGGGCCGTCGGGGCCGGGACTGTCGGGGCCGGGGTCAGATCCCGGCGCCGGTGCGCCGCAGCACCCGCAGCGAGCCGGTGTCGGAGACCTCGGTGAAGGCTCCGGAAGCCAGGGCGCGCAGGTAGATCCGGTAGGGAGCCTGCCCGGTGAACTCGTCGACGGGGTCGGGGAAGACGTCGTGGATGACGAGGAGGCCGCCGTCGGCGACCTGCGGGGCCCAGCCCTCGTAGTCGGCGGTGGCGTGCTCGTCGGTGTGACCGCCGTCGACGAAGACGAGACCGAGAGGCGAGTTCCAGATCTTCGCGATCTGCGGGGAGCGTCCGACCAGGGCGACGACGTGCTCCTCCAGGCCCGCCCGGCGCAGGGTGCGGCGGAAGAGGGGCAGGGTGTCCATCAGCCCGATCTCGGGATCGACGGTCTCCGGGTCGTGGTAGTCCCAGCCCGGCTGCTGCTCCTCACTGCCCCGGTGGTGATCGACGGTGAGCGCGACGACCCCGGCCTCCCGGGCCGCGTCGGCCAGCAGCACCGTGGACCGCCCGCAGTAGGTCCCGACCTCCAGCAGCGGCAGCCCGAGCCCGCCGGCTTCGACGGCGGCGCCGTACAACGCGAGCCCCTCGTCCACGGGCATGAACCCCTTGGCCGCCTCGAACGCGGCCACTGTCTCGGGCTTGGGGGCGGCGGCAGGCATGGGGCTTCCTCTCGGTCGTACGACGCTCTGGGCGCCCCATGCTCGCTCATGCAACAGGGAGTGCGTCCACCGCCCCCGAAGGGGCGCGGGGAACTGCGCGACCAGCCACCACACACCCGCACCCGCACCCGCACCCGCACCCGCCCGACCACACGCCCCCGCACCCCACCAGGCGCTACGCGGTCACCGTCTCCCCCGGCAGGGACAGATCCATCGTGACCGCCCGCTCCTCCCCGTGGTGGGACGCGGACGAGGCGAGCGGCCCATGCCCGGAGGCCTTCGCGGCGAGGACGTACGCCCCCCGGGCAGGCACGGTCAGCGCATAGCCGCCGTCCTCCCCCGAGACGGTCGCCCCCGCCTGCCGCCCCCGGTGGTCGATCAGCGTGACCTTGGCCCGGGCCACCGGCGCGCCCTCGGCGTCCAGCACCAGCCCCCGGAAGCCACGCAGCGCCTCCTCGCTGCTCGCGCTCGCCCGCGGCTGGGGAGCGCGGTTCGCCTTGGGCAGCATCAGGGCGAAGAGGAGCCCGACGGCGACGGCGCCGGTGGCGATCAGGAAGGAGACGCGGAAGCCGTGCATGGTCGGGACGGCGACACCGTTCACGTCGTTCGCCGTGTTGGCGAGCACCATGCCGATGACGGCGCTCGACACGGACGTACCGATGGACCGCATCAGGGTGTTGAGGCCGTTGGCGGCGCCGGTCTCGGAGGCCGGGACCGCGCCGACGATCAGCGCGGGCAGGGAGGAGTAGGCGAGGCCGATGCCCGCGCCGAGGACGACCGCGATGACGAGGCTCTGCCAGGCGGCGTCCATCAGGCCGAGGCCCGCGCCGTAGCCGACCGCGATGATCAGCATGCCGAGGATCAGGGTGACCTTGGGGCCGTACTTGGCGGACACCCGGGCGTAGACGGGCGCGGTGAACATCATCGTCAGGCCGAGCGGGGCGACCAGCAGTCCGGCGACGACCATGGACTGGCCGAGGCCGTAGCCGGTGGCGGTGGGCAGCTGGAGGAGCTGCGGAAGGACGAGCGAGACGACGTAGAAGCTGACGCCGACCATGATCGAGGCGAGGTTGGTGAAGAGGACGGCGGGACGGGCCGTCGTCCGCAGATCCACCAGCGGGGCGGCGATGCGCAGCTCGTACACGCCCCACAGGACGAGGACGACGGCCGAGGCGGTGAACAGGCCGAGGGTGGTGCCGGAGGTCCAGCCCCAGTCGCTGCCCTTGGTGATCGGCAGCAGGAAGAGGACGAGGCCGGCGGAGAGGCCGAGCGCGCCCGGCAGGTCGAAGGAGCCCTCGGCGCGCATCGGGGACTCGGGGACGACGAGGAGGGTGAGGGCGATGGAGAGGACGCCGAGGCCCGCGGCGCCGTAGAAGAGGGCGTGCCAGTCGGCGTGCTGGGCGACCAGGGCCGCGGCGGGCAGGGCGAGGCCGCCGCCGACGCCGATCGAGGAGCTCATCAGGGCCATCGCCGAGCCGAGCTTCTCGCGGGGCAGCATGTCGCGCATCAGACCGATGCCGAGGGGTATCGCGCCCATCGCGAAGCCCTGGAGGGTGCGGCCCACGATCATCGGGAGCAGGGTGCTGGTGAGGGCGCTGACCAGGGCGCCGGCCACCATCACGGCGAGGCTGAGGATCAGCATGCGTCGCTTGCCGTAGAGGTCGCCGAGGCGCCCCATGATCGGGGTGGCGACGGCGCCGGACAGCAGGGTGGAGGTCAGGACCCAGGTGGCGTTGCTGGGGGCGGTGTCCAGCAGCTGCGGCAGGTCCTTGATGACCGGGACCAGCAGGGTCTGCATCACCGCGACCACGATGCCCGCGAAGGCGAGCACGGGGACGACGGCTCCGCTCGCTTCGCGGGTGGGCCGGTCGGTCGTGTGCGTCATGGGGTGGGGCCTCCGGGGCGGGATGTTCGGGGGTACGTGGGAGCTGAACCTGTATGCACGGGCAACTATTCCGATGCTTTGGCGTACTAACAATTTCTTTAGCTTCTCTTGACTCCCGCACCGTCCGAGGCAACGGTCCGGCCCCCTCATGGCCTCCTCTGTGTATCTAGGAGGCGCAATGGGGGAATCGAAACAGGCCGGGGACAGCGCGTTCCAGGCCTTCGTCACCGGCCGCTGGCCGCGGCTGATGCGCACGGCGTTTCTCCTCACGGGGGAGCAGCACGCCGCCGAGGACCTGGTCCAGACGACCCTGGAGCAGGTCTACGTGGCCTGGCGCAGGGTCGCCTCGGCCGACGAGCCCGAGGCGTACGTACGACGGGTGATGATCAACGCGCATGCCCGCAGACACCGCAGGAAACTGCGCGAGTTCCTCGCCCCGAAGGGCGACGACCCGGGCCCGGCCCACGAGATCGCCGACACCGGCGACCGCATCGCGCAGGCCGACGACCGTCACGCCCTCCTCAAGGCGCTCGCCGAGCTGCCGCCACGGCAGCGGGAGGCGGTGGTCCTGCGGTACTGGGAGGACCTGACCGAGACGCAGACGGCCGCGGCGATGGGCTGTTCGGTCGGCGCGGTGAAGAGCAACGCGGCGAAGGGGATCGCGAAGCTCCGCGCGATACCGGCACTGGCGGACATGGTGACGTACGGAGGGCGGAAGTGATGAGCGCGGACCGGGAGACGGACCACCCCATGGCACAGCACGACATCGCCCTGCTGCTGGCCGACGCCGCGGACGAGGTCGAGATCGGTATAGCCCCCACCCAGGCGCTGATCCGCGGCGGCCGCCGCCGCAAGGCCCGCCGCTGGGCCGTGGCGGCGGCCACCACCCTGGTGGTCACGGGCTCGACGGGCGCGCTGGCCATGACCGGACTGCCCGGGGCGGACGGCGGGGACCGGGGGGCCCCGACGGCGACCCGGCCGACGCTGACCGCCTCGCCGCCCCCGCTCCGGCCGCCCACCGGCGTCACCCTCGCGACCGGCACCGACGCAGGTGCGCCCTGGCACGTCACCCTCGATGTCTGGCCGGCGCCGGTCGACGTCGAGGACGCCCGTTCCTCGATGAACGCGATGGTGAGGTACGACGAGACCCCGGGCGTGAACACACCCGAGGAGCTGGTCGGGCGCAGCGCCTGGTTCGTCCACCGCGGCACCACCACGAAGGACGGCGTCGACCAGGAGCACCTGACGCTGCAGGGCCTGACCGGCCGGGACGACACGATGTCGGGCAAGGACATCGACGCCGTCGCCGTCCCGCTCTCCCCGTTCGCCGAAGGCCCCGAGCGCCTGGTCATCGGCCATGTGGCCAAGACCGCCCGGCAAGTGACCTGCACCTGGAAGGACGGCACCACGACGAAGATCGACAAGGCTCCCGTGCACACCGGCGCCGACAGCGACGGCCTCACCCTCCGCACGGCCGACGGCTCCCCGTACCACTGGTTCGTCTGCCTGGCCCCGACGGGCACGGAGTACGAGTCGGCGGAGGTGACGGGGTAGGACGCAGGGGCGGACGGGGCGCGGTTCCCGAGTGCGGGTGGAGGTGGCCGTTAGGGTGGCAGGCGTGTCCTACACCGGTCCGCACTCCGAGCCCTTCGGCCCCACCGACCCGTACGGCTCCCCGCAGCCGCGCCGCTCACCGCTTCGGCGCACGCTGACGGTGGCGCTGGCCGCGCTCGTGCCCGGGGCGCTGCTGGGTTGGCTGGTGTACGAGGCGCTGGGCGGATCCGGAAACGGCGGGACCGGGGCGGCGGGGGTGGGGGCGGGGGCCCCGACAGGGGCCGTCGGCTCACCCTCCGACGGCGCCCCCGATGACAAGGCCGGCACCCTCTCCGCCACGGCCTCCGCCTCCTCCTCCCCGGGCCAGGACACCGCCACCCCCCTCAAGGGCAGGGTCGTCGTCATCGACCCCGGGCACAACGTCACCAACTCCGAGCACACCGCCGAGATCAACCGGAAGGTCGACATCGGCACCAACCTCAAGGAGTGCGACACCACGGGGACGTCCACCAACTCGGGGTACAGCGAGGCGAAGTTCACCCTCGACGTGGCGCACCGGCTGCGCACGCTGCTGCAGGAGCAGGGCGCGACGGTGAAGCTGACCCAGGACGGGGACCGGCCGTTCGGTCCGTGCGTCGACGAGCGGGCCCGGATCGGGAACGCGGCGCACGCCGACGCGGTGGTGTCGATCCACGCGGACGGGTCGGCGGAGGGCAACCGGGGCTTCCATGTGATCCTGCCGGGCCTGGTGCACGAGGGCGCCGCCGACACCCGCTCGATCGTCGCCCCGTCGAAGGAGCTGGGGAAGCTGATCGCGGACGACTTCGCGCACAGCACCGGCAGTTCACCGTCCAACTACATCGGCGACGGCACCGGCCTCGACACCCGCAAGGACCTCGGCGGTCTCAATCTGTCGACGGTTCCCAAGGTGTTCATCGAGTGCGGCAACATGCGCGACACCAAGGACGCGGCGCTGCTGACCAGCGGTGCCTGGCGGCAGAAGGCGGCGCAGGGGATCTCCGAGGGTATTGCGGGCTTCTTGCGCCAATGATCGGCGCACGGCTGAACGGCGCACGGCTGAACGGCGCACGGCTGAACGGCGCACGGCTGAACGGCGCACGGCGCTGACGCGACAGCGCCATGGCCATGTGCGGAAAGCCGAAGCCCGGCCGACCGGGCGCTCCACCGGCATCCACGCCGTCACCGCGTCCGCCGGGACACCCTCTCCGACCGCATCGGGGCAGCGCCGGTCTCGTCACGTGTGAGAGCCTGCGCGGTCTCAATCTGTCAACGGTTCCCGCCGTGTTCATCGAGTACGCCACCCTGCGCGATACCAAGGACACGGCACTGCTGACCAGCGGCGCCCGGAGGCGGAAGGCCGCGCAGGGGATCTCTGAGGGAATCGTGAGTTTCCTGCGCGGGTAGTGATCTGCGCGCCGATCCCGGCGGACACTCCGATCGCACGGACGATAGTGTCGTCCCTGCGATCAGGGGGTTCCACGCGCTTCACACCGGGGCCCGAGGGCGGCATGGTGACAGCGACGCCTCTACCGGACGTACCGATGACGACGAGACGACTGACGAAGGACCTGAAGTGAATATCCGCTCTCTCACTCGGGGCGACGGCGTGGTGATCGGAGCAGCGGTGTTGCTGTTCATCGCGTCGTTCCTCGACAACTATTCGTACGACAACGCCCCCGACAGCCTCGACATCCCGAGCCTGTGGTCGAACGGACCGGTTCTCCTCAGCGTCGTCCTGGCGGGTCTCATCAGTGCCGCGCTCGTCGTCGTCTCCCGCGCCCTGCCGCAGCCCCGCAAGGTGGCCGGTCTGGAGCTGGGTCCCTTCGGCGTCGCGTTCGCGCTGTTCGCCGCGTGGAGCGCCCTCGGTAACGTCATCGACCCGGTGGGCGGCCTGGACAACTTCGAGGGGAGCAGCTCCAACGCCCCCAGCGCCGGCACGGGCCTGATCATCGCCCTGATCGCCACCCTGGTCATGGCCGGTGCCGCCGTCGCCACCCCCCTCGTCCCCGCGCTCCAGGCCGGGCTCGTCCCCGCTCCCAAGCCGCCGACGCCTCAGCCCTACGGGGCTCAGCCGCCGGCCGGTTACGGGTATCCGGGGGCGCAGCAGCCGGCCGGGTTCGGTGGGCAGCCGCAGCCGGGGCAGCCGTTCGGGGCGCAGCCGGGGCCGGCCGCGCAGCCGCCGGCGCCGGACTTCTCGCCGTTCTGGTTCGCGGTGCCGGTGCCGCGGCCGCTGTACGCGGAGGACGGTGCGCCGATGCCGATCGCGGAGCTGGCGCCGGGCACCTGGTACCTCGCGGTCGAGCAGGGGGCCCAGGGTCTGGTCGCCCAGACCCAGGACGGGCGGCGTGGCGTGCTGCGGGACACCTCGGGTATCCAGCGCGGCTGAGTTCACGGTCCTCGTCGACGGCCCCTCGCCCTTCCGGGTGGGGGGCCGTTGTCGTACAGTCGCAGACCCCGTATCTGACGGATCGTCAGGAGGCAGGTATGCGGCTCGGTCTCGCGCTCGGCTACTGGGGCCGTGGCCCCGCGCCCGGTCATGTGGAGCTGGCGCTGGAGGCGGAGCGGCTCGGGTACGGCTCGGTGTGGACGGCGGAGTCCTGGGGGTCGGACGCGTTCACTCCGCTGACCTGGATCGCGGCGCGGACCTCGCGGATCGGGTTGGGGACGGCCGTGGCGCAGATGGCGGCGCGGTCCCCCACGACGACCGCCATGCAGGCGCTGACGCTGGACCATCTGTCGGGCGGGCGGATGATGCTGGGGCTGGGGTTGTCGGGTCCGCAGGTGGTGGAGGGCTGGTACGGGCGGCCGTTTCCGAAGTCGCCGCTGACCGCGACCCGGGAGTACGTGGATGTCGTACGGCAGGTGCTGGCGCGCCGCGCGCCGGTGGAGCTGGACGGGCGGTTCCACGCCCATCCGTACCGGGGGGCGGACGGCACCGGGCTGGGGCGGCCGCTGAAGTCGATCACTCATCCGCTGCGGGCGGATCTGCCGGTGCTGCTCGGTGCGGAGGGGCCGCGGAATGTGGCGCAGACCGTGCGGATCGCCGACGGGTGGCTGCCGTTGTACTGGTCGCCGAGCCGGCCGGATGCGTACGGGCCGGGGCTGGAGGGGCTGCGGGAGGGGTTCGTCGTGGCGCCGCTGGTGCGGGCCTCGGTGTGTGCCGATGTCTCCGAGGGGCTGCTGCCGGTCAAGGCGATGCTCGGGTTCTACATCGGCGGCATGGGGCACGCGACCCGTAACTTCCACGCCGATCTGATGGGGCGCATGGGGTACGAGGAGGAGGCGCGGCGGATCCAGGAGCTGTTCCTGGCGGGGCGGCGGGAGGAGGCGGTGCTGGCGGTGCCCGACGCCTTCGCCGACGAGATCTCGTTGGTGGGCCCGCGTGAGCGGATCGCGGAGCGGCTTCAGTCGTGGCGCAAGGGCCCGGTGACGGACCTGCTGGTCGTGGCCCCGGACCCGGTGACGCTGCGGGTGCTGGCCGAGCTCAACACCTGAAGTCCTCCCAGGGGTCAGAGGAAGATCGCGATCGGGTTCAGGGTCAGTTCGCCGTGTTCGCGGTTCCCGGTGGGTACCTTTCCCAGGCAGCGGGCCTGGAATTCGCCGGTGAAGTACTCGGCGTTCTGGAAGCCCTCGCGCACCCCGGCCGCCTCGCGGGTGATCCGGACCTGGGCGGCGGGCCGGCCGGTGCCGTACTGGGCGCGCGGCACGATGTCGCCGTTGGGGGCGCGGCGGGCGGCGAACAGGCCGGTGACCGAGACGAACGCGGTGGCGACGCCGATGGCGGTGAGCGGGACCTTGTCCTCGCCGTTCTGTTCGGCGAGGCGGTCGGCGAGCGCGCGGTCGGGTGTGACGCCGGTGGTGAGGTCGGCGTGCACGACGGCGTCCTCCTTGCGCATGGTGTCCATCAGGAGCCGGATCACGGTGATGGGGGTGCTCTGCTGGATGTAGGCGGTGACGGGTTACTTGGTGGCGTCCCGGTGGGGGCCGAAGAGCGCGATCAGTCCGGCGAGGGCGAGGGGCAGCGCGACGACGACGTACCGGGGCACCCGCCGGCGGCGTACCGGGGCACCCGCCGGCGGCGTACCCGGCGGGTGGTGAGTCTCGGTTCCTCGATCGCGTGTCTTCCGGAGTCGGACAACGGCCCTCCTGCCACTCAAGGGGGCAGGATCATCGGCGACCCCTTCGAACAGAGTCCCCGGAAGGGTCAATTCCGCGCCAACGGCGGCGAAATGACGCTCCCTCGCGGGTCAGGTTTCGGACGCGTGGGAGCGGTAACCCGCAGGAGCATGTCCCGATATCGCAACGGCGCGAACCAGGCCGGCACCGTCATCGCGGTTGTGGCCGACGTGATGGCCCTGATCCTGGGCCTGTGGATCCTGATGTACCTGCTGGACGCCAACCGCGGCAACGAGTTCGTCCAGTTCGTCCATGAGCTGGCCCGCTGGCTGGCGGGCTGGTCCCACGACCTGTTCACCTTCGACGAGGCATGGGCGAGGGTGGTGGCGGGCTACGGCCTGGCGGCGGTGGTGTACCTGTTCATCGGCCACGCGATAGCCAATCGCGTCCACCGCCGCTGAGGGAGCCGCCGACAGGAGCGCCCCGTCAGGAGCGCCCTGTCACGAGCGCCCTGTCAGGGACGCCCCTGACAGGGGCGCGGGAACCTGCGCGACCAGCCACACACGACGGGTCAGCCGCAGCAATCCACCTCGAGCCCCCAAGGCAGTTGCTCTCCCCCGAACACCGCGCACGTGGCCTCGTGCCCACCCAGCGCAGCCACCGCGAGCAGCAACGACCCGGCGGTCCAGGTCGTCAGCTCCTGAGGCCATATCGCCTGGTCCTCGAAGACGAATCCGGTCCAGTACAGCCCCGACTCCGAGTCCCGCAGATGCTGAATGGACTGGAGGATCTCCAGCGCCCGGTCGGACTCGCCCATCGCCCACAGCGCCAGGGCGAGTTCGGCCGACTCCCCGCCCGTCACCCACGGGTTGGGCACGACACACCGCACACCGAGTCCGGGCACGACGAACCGCTGCCAGTCCGCCTCTATGCGGGACTTGGCCTCCGTCCCGGTCAACGCGCCGCCCAGCACCGGGTAGTACCAGTCCATGGAGTAGCGGTCCTTGTCGAGGAACCGCTCCGGGTGGCGCCGTATGGCGTGCCGCAGGGCGCCCGCGGCGAGTTCCCAGTCCGGCTGTGCCTCCTCGCGTTGCTCGGCGATGGCCAGCGCGCAGCGCAGCGCCTGGTGGATGGAGGAGGAGCCGGTGAGGAGCGCGTCGGCGGTGGGGGTGCCGTCGTCGCCCTGCCGCCAGCCGATCTGGCCGCCCGGCTGCTGGAGCCGCAGCACCCATTCGACGGCCGCGTAGACGGTCGGCCACATGCGGTCGAGGAAGGTGTCGTCGCCGGTGGCGAGGTAGTGGTGCCAGACGCCCACGGCGATGTAGGCGACGAAGTTGGACTCGCGGCCGGTGTCGGTGACGTCGTCGAAGGCGCCGTCGGCGTAGGCGGCGTACCAGGAGCCGTCCTCGTTCTGGTGCCGGGCGAGCCACAGGTAGGCGCGCTCGGCGGCCTCGTGCTCACCGGCCGCGTCCAGGGCCATCGCGGCCTCGGTGTGGTCCCACGGGTCGAGGTGATGGCCCCGGAACCACGGGATCGCGCCGTCCTCCCGCTGTACGGCGAGGATGCCGGCGACGGTCGCGGCGGCCTGCTCGGCGGTGAGGACCCCGGGCAGGACGAGGTGTTCTGTCCGGGGGGTGGTCACTTGGCCGCCACCTGAGGCAGGTGCGGCTTGGTGGCGTAGGCGACGAAGCTCTTGCCGATGAGCGGGTTGAGCGCCTGTTCGGCGACCCGGGTGGCCAGCGGCTTCTTCATGATGTCCCAGACCAGCAGCTTGTGGTACGCCCGCACCGGCAGCGCCTTGTCGTTGTCGACGCCGAACGCGCACTTCAGCCACCAGTACGGCGAGTGCAGCGCGTGGGCGTGGTGGGTGCCGTACGGCTTCAGTCCCGCCTCGCGGATCTTGGCGAGCAGCTCGTCCGCCTTGTAGATGCGGATGTGGCCGCCCTCGACCTCGTGGTAGGCGTCGGAGAGCGTCCAGCAGACCTTCTCGGGGCCGTAGCGGGGCACGGTGACGGCGATCCGGCCGCCGGGCTTGAGCACCCGCACCATCTCGGCGAGCACACCCTTGTCGTCGGGGATGTGCTCCATGACCTCGGAGATGATGACGACGTCGAAGGACTCGTCGGGGAAGGGCAGCGCGAGGGCGTCGCCCTCCATGGCCGTCGCGGTGGCACCTTCCGGCGCCTCCCCGGCCTCCTTCATCGCGGCGAACCACTTGGCGACCTCGCGGATCTCCTCGCCGTTCTGGTCGAGGGCCACGACCTGGGCGCCGCGCCGGTAGCACTCGAAGGCGTGCCGGCCGGCCCCGCAGCCGAGGTCCAGGACTCGGTCGCCCGGGGCGAGCGGGAACCGGGAGAAGTCGACGGTCAGCACGTGGCCCTGCTTTCGCGATCGGATGCTCGGTTTACGACGTCAACATCTTCGGGCACCGCGGTCACCGGGCGGCGGGCGCCCCCGGCTATCGCCTCGCGGTAGCGGGCCACGGTTCCCTCGGCGGCCCGTGCCCAGGTGAAGTTCCGCAGCACGCGCTCCCGTCCGGCCGCGCCGAGCCGGGCGCGCAGGCCCTCGTCGCCGAGGAGCCGGCCGAGGCCCGCCGCGAGTGCGCCCGCGTCGCCCGGGGGTACGGCGAGGCAGGTCTCGCCGTCGCGTCCGGCGACCTCGGGGATGGCGCCGCCGGTGGTGGCGAGGAGCGGGGTCCCGGTGGCCATGGCCTCGGCGGCGGGCAGGCTGAAGCCCTCGTACAGGGAGGGCACGCAGGCGACCTGCGCCGAGCGCACCAGGTCGACGAGTTCGGCGTCGGAGATGCCCTTGACGAACTCGACGGCGCCTTCGAGGCCGTAGCGTTCGACGGTCTGGGCGACGGGCCCCTCGGTGGGGCGCTTGCCGACGACGACGAGGTGGGCGTCGGGGTGCTCGGTGCGCACCTTCGCCAGGGCTTCGACGAGGTGGACCAGGCCCTTGAGGGGGACGTCCGCGCTGGAGGTCGTGACGATCCGGCCGGGCACGACGGGCACGGAAGGGTCCGGGGAGAACAGATCGGTGTCGGCGCCGATGTGGACGACATGGATCCGGTCGTCGCGGACGCCGAGGTGGTCGACGATCTCCTGGCGGGAGGTGCCGGAGACGGTGAGCACGGACGGCAGCCGGCGGGCGACGCGCTTCTGCATCCGGGTGAAGGCGTACCAGCGGCGTACGGAGTAGCGGCGCTTCCAGCCGTCGGCGGCGTCGAGCTCCAACTGCCGGTCGACGGTGATGGGGTGGTGGATGGTGGTGACGAGCGGTGCGCCGACATCGCCCAACAGGCCGTAGCCGAGGGTCTGGTTGTCGTGCACGACGTCGAACTCGCCGCGCCGGGCGCGCAGATGGCGGCGGGCGCGCAGGGAGAAGGTGAGCGGCTCGGGGAAGCCTCCGGTCCACATGGTGGCGACCTCGAGGGCGTCGATCCAGTCGCGGTACTCGTCGCGCCCGGGGGTCCGGAAGGGGTCCGGGGAGCGGTAGAGGTCGAGGCTGGGCAGCTCGGTCAGGGTCAGGCCGTCGTAGCCCTCGTCGAGGACGGGGTACGGCTGTGAGCCGATGACCTCGACGCGGTGGCCGAGCCGGACCAGTTCACGCGACAGGTGCCGTACGTAGACACCCTGGCCGCCGCAGAACGGGTTCCCCTTATAGGTGAGGAGCGCGATGTCGAGCGGTCGCCCGCCGTCAGCGGCGAGGTCACTCCGGGACCCCGCCCGACTGGCCTCAGCGGTCACTCCGGGCCCCCTTCTGCCTGCACTGTCACGCGAGATTACGACGAGACGCTAATCTAGAACAAGTTTCAGACTTGATCGTTCGGGAGGCTCTGAATCTACCCGCAGGTAAGGGTGCCGAGAGAAGTGGATCAGGTGATTCACACCACGGCCCGCGTATGACCGGCCACCCTGCCATGCTGTGTGATCACCGACCCTCACCGACTGTCACGGAACGGGGCCATCCATGCCTGCGGACGAGACCACCCAGCGCCCCTCCCCGCTGACCGAGCGGCAGGAGGCCCGCCGCCGGCGCATCCTGCACGCGAGCGCGCAGCTGGCCAGCCGGGGCGGTTTCGACGCGGTGCAGATGCGGGAGGTCGCGGAGTCCTCGCAGGTCGCCCTCGGCACGCTGTACCGGTACTTCCCCTCCAAGGTGCATCTGCTGGTCGCCACCATGCAGGACCAGCTGGAGCACATGCACGGCACGCTCCGCAAGAAGCCCCCGTCCGGGGAGCGCCCGGCGGAGCGGGTCGCGGAGACCCTGATGCGCGCCTTCCGCGCGCTCCAGCGCGAGCCGCATCTGGCCGACGCGATGGTGCGCGCCCTGACCTTCGCCGACCGCAGTGTGTCCCCCGAGGTCGACCAGGTGTCCCGGCAGACGACGGCGATCATCCTCGACGCGATGGGCCTGACCGACCCCACGCCCGAGCAGCTGTCGGCGGTCCGCGTCATCGAGCACACCTGGCACTCGGCCCTGATCACCTGGCTCTCGGGCCGCGCGTCGATCGCCCAGGTGCGGATCGACATCGAGACGGTGTGCCGTCTGATCGACGTGACGGACCCGCGGCGGCCGTCGGGCTGATCACCTCAGGTCGCGCAGGAGGAGCCGGCCCGTGCCGTCCAGCTCCTCGCACCACGGTCCGTACAGGTCCGGCGCGGCCGGGTCGGCGACGATCGCCGCACCGGGCGCGAGGGCGGCCGCGTCGAGTGCGCACCGCATCCGCGTGCCCCGCCCGGCCGGCGGCACGAAGGCCTCCGGTGCCCCGAGCGGTCGGGCCCCCGCCAGCTCCTGCCGGACACCCCGCCCGTCCCGCCGGACCTCGACCACCGTGCGCGTGCTCAGCGCGGCCGCGGCCGCGCCGCACCAGCGGTCGGGGCCGATCAGCGAATCGAGGTAGCCGAGGCGCGGCATCCCGTCCTCGTCCAGGGCCTCGCAGGCGTCGTCACGGACGGAGAAGGCGAGGTCGCCGTGGATCTCCGCCACCACGGGCGAGTCGGGATGCAGGGCCCACCACCCGGCCGAGCACCCGCGTCGGGAGCCTCGGATCGTCCGGGCCGGCACCGAAGTACATGCCCGGCCACCGGCGTACGGCCGCGTCGAACGCCAGGACCTGGATCTGCGAGGCGTCGTACCGGGGATCCGTCACACCGGCACGCTACGACACCCGGCGGCACGCGAAAACCTACGAGACGGGTTCCCTTCGCCGGCATGGTCCGGATCAGGTGTTGGGGGTCGCCTTCCGGCCCGACTGCTGCCTTCCGGCCTCTCAGCCCTACCGTCGACGTCGGCCACAGCGGATGCCTTCGCGTCGCGCTACGGTCGGCTACTCCGGTCGGACTCCCTCACTCGCCTCGTAGGCCAATAACAGGATAAGACGGATGGAAGGGGATGAAACCCCCTGAGGGCAAGATTTTTCGGCCCCGAGGGGGATCTCACCCCGAGGGGGATCTCACCCCGAGGGGGATCTCACCCCGAGGGGGATCTCACCCCGAGGGGGATCTCACCCCGAGGGGGATCTCACCCCGAGGGGGATCTCACCCCGAGGGGGATCTCACCCCGAGGGGGATCTCGCCCCGAGGGGGATCTCAGTCCTCCGGAGGGAACACCGCCTCCCCGCTGTCGAGCAGGGTGATCGCGATCGCCTCCACCGGGCAGCTCTCCGCCGCCGTCAGCACGCGCTCGTTCGCGTCCGCGTCCGGGGCGACCGGGTGGGACTGACGGGCGGTGTCGAGACGGAAGCCGTCCGGGGCGTGGTGGATGCACTGGGCCGAGCCGATGCACAGCGAGCGGTCGACCTCCACGTGCCAACGGTCCCCCATGGCCCTCTCAGCCTTCCCAGCCCGCCGGCAGATGGATCATCTTGTGCTCGAGGTACTCGCCGAAGCCCTCGGGCCCGAACTCCCGCCCCAGTCCGCTGTTCTTGTAGCCGCCGAACGGGCCGAGCATGTCGAGGCTGAAGGTGTTGACGGAGTACGTCCCCGTACGGACCTGCCGGGCGATCCCGATGCCGTGCGCCACGTCGGCCGTCCACACGCTGCCGCTCAGCCCGTAGTCGGAGTCGTTGGCGATCTTCAGGGCCTCGGACTCGTCGCCGTAGGGGAGCAGACAGATCACCGGGCCGAAGATCTCCTCGCGGGCGATCCGCATGGAGTTGTCGACGTCGCCGAAGAGGGTCGGCTCGACGTACCAGCCGCGCTCCAGGCCCGCCGGACGGCCGCCGCCGGTGAGGACCTTGGCGCCCTCCTCCTGGCCGATGCGGATGTAGTCGAGGTTGCGGCGCTGCTGGCGCTCGGCCACCAGCGGGCCCACCTGGGTGGCCGGCTCCAGCGGGTCGCCGACGACGAGGGCGCTCGCCGCGGTGGCGAAGGCGTCGGCGAACTCGTCGTAGCGCGAGCGCGGCACCAGGATGCGGGTCTGGGCCACACAGGCCTGCCCGTTGTTCATCCAGGCGGCCGGGACGATCCCGGCGACCGCGGACTCCAGGTCGGCGTCCGGCAGCACGATCGCGGCCGACTTGCCGCCGAGTTCCAGCGTGACGCGGGTGAGGTTGCGCGCGGCCACCTCCATGACCCGCTTGCCGGCCGCGACCGAGCCGGTGAAGGAGACCTTGTCGACACCCGGGTGCCCGACCAGGTACTCGCTGATCTCGCGGTCCGCGGGCAGGATCGACAGCACGCCCTCCGGCAGCCCGGCCTCACGCGCGATGTCCGCCAGCAGATAGGCGTCCAGCGGCGACTCCGGCGACGGCTTGAGGATCACCGAGCAGCCGGTGAGCAGCGCGGGCGCGAGCTTGGCGGCGGCGACGAACTGGGGGACGTTCCAGGGGACGACGGCCGCGACCACGCCCACCGGCTCGCGCCGTACGAGGATCTTCCCGAGCACGCCGTCGCGGCGCTCCTCGTAGGTGAAGTTCCGGGCGACGGTGATCGCCGCGTCCCAGACCATCATCGCGCCGAGGGCCTGGGCGAGGACGCTCCAGGAGTACGGGGAGCCGTTCTCGGAGGAGATCACGCGGGCGATCTCCTCGTGGCGCATCGCGATCCCGTCCTTGATCCGGGTGACGACCGCGATCCGCTCGTCGAGAGAGAGCCGGGCCCAGGGCCCCTCGTCGAACGCGCGCCGGGCGACGGCGACGGCCCGGTCCACATCGGCCGCGGAGGCGTGCGGCACCCGCCCGATGACCTCCTCGGTGTGCGGCGAGATCACCTCGATGACGGCATCGCCCAGGGGGTCCGTCAACTCTCCGCCGATGAACAGCTTTCCGTGTTCCACGAGCTCAGCCATGGCCACTGCCTTCGTCCGCATCATTTCTGACGGTGTTTCAGAAACTGATACCAGTTCTAGTTATAGTGGGCAATGGCCATGGATCGGCCGGGGGACGGAGGGCAGATGACGGCGACGTTCGATCACGGCGGGGGTGTGCGGTCCCTGCGGGTGCCGATCCCCGACAATCCCCTGGGGTTCACGCTGGTGTATGTCGTGGACACCGACCGGGGGCCGGTGCTGGTCGACACGGGGTGGGACGACCCGGCGTCGATGGACGCCCTCGTCGACGGGCTCACGGCCTGCGATACGGCCGTGTCGGAGGTGCACGGGGTCGTCATCACGCATCACCATCCGGACCACCACGGGCTTTCGGGCAAGGTGCGGGAGGTCTCCGGGGCGTGGGTGGCGATGCACGCGGCGGACGCCTCGATCGTGCGCCGGGCGCGCGAGACCCGCGCCGAGCGCTGGTACACGTACATGGCGGCCAAGCTCGCCGCGGCGGGGGCCCCCGAGGAGCACCTCGCCCCGCTCCGGTCGGCCCGGCGCCGTACCCTCCCCGGGCTCTCGCCCGCGCTGCCCGACCGGGAGATCGTCCCCGGCGAGCTCCTCGAACTGCCCGGCCGCCGGCTGCGGGCGATCTGGACGCCGGGTCACACCCCCGGCCATGTCTGCCTCCACCTGGAGGAGGAGCACCCGGCCGGCCTCCCCGGTCATGGCCGGCTGTTCTCCGGGGACCATCTGCTCCCCGAGATCAGCCCCCACATCGGGCTCTACGAGGACCCCGACGACACCACCGTCACCGACCCCCTCGGCGACTACCTCGACTCCCTCGAACGCGTCGGCCGCCTCGCCCCCGCCGAGGTCCTCCCGGCCCACCAGCACCCCTTCACCGACGCCCCGTCCCGGGTACGGGAGCTGCTCACCCACCACGAGATGCGCCTCACCGGTCTCCTCACCCTCCTCGCCACCCCCCTCACCCCCTGGCAGCTCGCCGAACGCATGGAGTGGAACCGCCCCTGGGAGCGGATCCCCTACGGCTCCCGCACCATCGCCGTCTCGGAGGCGGAGTCCCATCTGCGGCGCCTGGTGAAGCTGGGGCGGGCGGAGGCGGTGGCGGGGAGCGATCCGGTGACGTACGTGGCCGCCTAGGGGAAGCCGGGGTTTCGCAGGAGCGGCGCCGTTCACGGAAGGGAACCGCTCCGTTCACGCCGTGGGCCTACGGTGCTCCCACCTCTGCCCCGGACCCCCAGGTGACGTCACCCATGGACCCGATCGCACAGCTTCTCGCCGAACGCGCCTGCCGGCGCCTGCTCCTCGACCTCGTCCGCCGCCTCGACCTCGGCGAACCCGGCTCCGTGGCCGAGCTGTTCACCGAGGACGGCGTCTGGACCTGGCCGGAGGGCGATCGACTGGTGAAAGGGCGCGCCGCCCTCCGCGCCCACTTCGGCACCCGCCCCGCCGACCAGCACGCCCGCCGGCTGATGGCGGACGTCCGCGTCGACGTGACCTCCCCGGACACGGCGAGGGCCACCTCGTACTTCACGACGTACCGCACACACACCGTCCCGCCGACGCCCCCGGCCCCGGCCCCGCCGCCCGTGGGGATCGGCCACTACGAGGACACCCTGCACCGCACCCCGGACGGCTCCTGGCTCCTCGCGGCCCGCACCCTGCGCCTGCCCCGCGACCGCCCCACGCCCCGCCTCTAGGACAGAGCTAGTGCCGCGGCAGGCAACGTTCGCCCCGTCGCGACGCCCGGCACGCACTCTCGCCGCACCGGCCGAAAGCCCAAGTACGTCCAGTACGAGGACTTCCGGCCGGCACGCCGAGAGCACGCACCGGACGCCGCTCCTTGACGGGCAGACGTTGCCTGCCGCGGCACTAGGACCTGCCCGGGGCCGACAGCGACCGGATCAGCTCCCCCGCCTCCCCCAGCAGTTGGACCTCCTCCTCGCTCATCGTCGGATTCGCCGCCCGGCGCCGCAGCGCCTCCCTCAGGCCCTCCTCGTCGAGCCCGGAAGGGTCGGCCAGCAGCGCCGTCAGGGTCGCGCGGGCCGCCGCGGCGTACGGCTCGGCGGAGACGGCGGCCTGGGCGAGGATCACCGCGGACATGCCCCAGTCCAGGCCGGGGTCGCCGTCCTGCGCGGTGCCCCAGTCGATGACCCGGGGACCGTCGGCGGTGAGGATCACGTTCTCGGGGTGGAGGTCGAGGTGCAGGACGCGCAGCTCCGGCCTGGACGGGGAGCGGCCGGGCACGGCGTGCAGCTCGCGCAGCAGCCGGGCGAGGAGGGCGCCCGCCGTCGCGGAGTCCAGCGTGCCCGCCGCGAACGCCTGGAGCATCGTCGGCCCCTCCAGCCGCTCCATCACCAGGTCGGTGCGCGAGGCGGTGGTGCGTACGGCGGGCGCGGGATAGCCGTGCCGCCGTACGTGCTCCATGACCGCCGCCTCGGCGGCCGCGTCGAACCAGCCCTCCCGGTCGCGGCGCAGCACCCACGCCCCGTCGATCTCGTACACGTCCGCCGTCCGGCCGGAGCCGAGCAGTCTGCCCGGGACCGGCGCCCTCCCCGCAGTGGTCATGGCCAGAACCTAGCGGTCTGCGGCGAGCTGCGGCGCATGCCTCACAGCCACCCCTCAGGGTGCCGGCTACCAGCCGGTACAGTGTGCGGGTCGTCATCACACCCGTACGGGGGGAAGCCGGTGCAAACCCGGCGCTGACCCGCAACCGTGAGCCACCGCCAGGTGGCGAGCCGGACTGCCCCGTACGGAAGTTGACCGGCTCTCGTGCGCGGCGTCCCGCCGTCGTACGGCACCGTCGAGGTCTACGGAGTCGAGCCGCCGGGGTGTCCCGTGCTGCCCGGCTCCCGGACCTCCCGACCGGGAGAGGCACCCGCCGATCATGAAGTTCCGCCGCAGCGCCGCGGCCGCCCTCGGTACCGGCGCGACCGCCACCGCGACCCTTCTCGCCGTGATCGGCGGCTCCGTCCCCGCCACCGCCGCCACCCCCTCGCCGTCCGCGTCCGCCGCCCTGCCCGACGGGCTGTACGGCACCGGCGACCCGACGTACGACGGTGTGTGGCGCCAGTCGCTGGCGCTGCTCGCCCAGCGCACGGTGGGCGTGTGGCCCGCGCGCGAGTCGGTGGCCTGGCTGGCGGGGCAGCAGTGCACGGACGGCTCCTTCGCCGCGTTCCGCGCGGACCCGGCGAAGGTCTGCGACGCCAGGACGATGGTGGACACCAACAGCACGGGTGCGGCCGTCCAGGCGCTGGCCGAGATCGGCGGCCACGAGGCCCGGGTCAAGAAGAGCGTGGCCTGGCTGAAGTCCATCCAGAACGCGGACGGCGGCTGGGGCTACTCCCCCGGCGGGGCCACCGACGCCAACTCCACCTCGGTCGTCATCGGCGCGCTCGCACAGGCCGGCGAGACGGTGCCGGACGTCCGCAGGAACGGCAGGTCCCCGTTCGACGCCCTGGCCAAGCTCGCCCTGCCCTGCACGGGCGAGGACGCGGGGGCCTTCGCCTTTCAGCCCGACACCAAGGGTGCTCTCGTGGCCAACGCGGACGCGACGGCGGCGGCCGTGCTCGGGATGAACGGCGAGACCCTGGCCGTGACCCGCCAGGGCGACGCCGGCTCCGCGCCGGCCTGCGACAAGGTTCCCGCCGACGAGCCCGAGCAGGCCGGGGACAACGGCGCCGCCTGGCTGGCCCGGGCCCTCGCCGAGGACGGCCACCTCACGTCCGCGCTGCCCGGCGCCGAGGACCAGCCCGACTACGGCAACACCGCCGACGCGGTCGTCGCCCTGTCCTCCGCCCACCTCGACGACCAGGCCGCCGTGCCCCTGCGCTGGCTGGAGGCGCACTCCGCCGACTGGGCCGCCCAGGCCGGCCCGGCCGCGTACGCCCAGCTGGTCTTCGCGGCGAACGCCGCACGGGACGGCGACGTCCACGACTTCGGCGGCCGGGACCTGGTCGCCCTGCTCAACGCGACGGGCCCGGCACCCGAGAGCACGGACGAGACCGGGACGGCCGGCCAGAGCACCGACGAGGACAGAGAAGATGAAAAGGACAAGAAGGACGACGGGGGCGGTCTGAGTACCGTCTGGGCCGTCGGCGCCGGTCTCCTCGTCGGCGCGATCGCCGGCTTCGTCCTGATCGGCCGCGGCCGGAAGCGGCAGCGGCCGTGATCCGCCCCGCCCGCGCCCTGCTCCTGTCCGCCCTGGCGCTCCTCCTCCTGGCCGCGGCCCCGGCCCACGCCACCGGCTACCGCTACTGGTCCTTCTGGGACCGCACCGGCGACCACTGGACGTACGCGACCGAGGGCCCAGGGACGGCCCGCCCGGTCGACGGCACCGTCCAGGGCTTCCGTTTCGCGGTCAGCGCGGACTCCGCCGACGCGCCCCGCCCCCGCGGCGCGGCCTCCTTCGGCGCGATCTGCGCCCGTACGCCCGCCACGTCCGGCACGAAACGCATCGCCCTGGTCATCGACTTCGGCACCAGGTCCGACGCCCCCTCGGGCGACACCCCGCCCACCCTCCGCTGGGCCTGCGCCCGGGTCCCCCCGGGCGCGACCACCGCCGAGGCCCTCGCCACGGTCGCCGAACCCCTCCGCTACGACACCAACGCCCTTCTCTGCGCCATCGCGGGCTACCCGAGGACGGGCTGCGGGGAACAGGTGTCGGCGACGGAGAAGAAGACCGCCGCCCAGGACACCGGCCCATCGGTGGGCGTCCACGCGGGCGCGGCAGCGGTGGCGGCACTGGCAGCGGCGGCGATCTGGCAGGCCCGGCGGCGCAGGCATGCCTAGTGCCGCGGCAGGCAACGTCTGCCCGTCAAGGAGCGGCGTCCGGTGCGTGCTCTCGGCGTGCCGGCCGGAAGTCCTCGTACTGGACGTACTTGGGCTTTCGGCCGGTGCGGCGAGAGTGCGTGCCGGGCGTCGCGACGGGGCGAACGTTGCCTGCCGCGGCACTAGCGCGCGCAGCGGCACCCTGCCGGCGCGGACAGGCGAAACACCCCGCACACGACTGCACCCCGGTGCCTGGTGGCTCTGGTCCCTCTCCCTCGGCACGGCAGCCACCCGCACCACCAATCCCCTCCTCCTCTCCCTCCTCCTCGCCACCTCCGCCTACGTCGTGGTCACCTGCCGCCCCCGCACCCCCGCCCCCTGGGCCCGCTCCTACCCCGCCTTCCTCGAACTCGCCCTCGCCGTCATAGCCATCCGGCTCCTCTTCACCGTCGCCCTCGGCTCCCCCGTCCCCGGCAGCCACACCCTCCTCACCCTCCCCGAGGTCCCCCTCCCCACCTGGGCGCAGGGCATCCGCCTGGGCGGCCGGGTCACCGCCGAGGCTCTCCTCTTCTCCTTCTACGACGCCCTCCGCCTCGCCACCCTCCTCGTCTGCGTCGGCGCGGCGAACGCCCTCGCCAGCCCGTCCCGGCTGCTCACATCGCTCCCCGGCGCCCTGTACGAGACCGGGGTCGCCGTGGTCGTGGCGCTCACCTTCGCCCCGAACCTCATCGCCGACGTCCACCGCCTGCGCGCCGCCCGCCGTCTGCGAGGCCGCCCGGACCGGGGCGTACGGGGCCTGCTCCAGGTGGGCCTGCCGGTCCTCGAAGGCGCCCTCGAACGCTCCGTCGCCCTCGCCGCCGCGATGGACGCCCGCGGCTACGGCCGTACCGCCGAGGTCCCCGCCCCCGTCCGCCGTACGACGGCCGTCCTCACCCTCGGCGGCCTGCTCGGCGTGTGCGCGGGAACGTACGGACTCCTCACCGCGGCCGGAGCGGCGTACGGCCTGCCCCTCCTCCTCGCCGGTCTCGCCGCCGCGCTCGCCGGACTGCGCCTCGGCGGCCGCCGCTCCCCCCGCACCCGCTACCGTCCCGACCGCTGGACCCCGCGCGCCCTGCTCGTCGCGGCCTCCGGCATGGCGACGGCCGCCCTCCTCACCCTCGCCGCCACCGCGGACCCGGCGGCCCTGCACCCCGGTGTCGTCCCGCTCACCGCACCCACCCTCCCCCTCTGGCCGGCCGCGGCGGTCCTCCTCGGTCTCCTGCCCGCCTTCCTGTCCAAGGAGCAGCCGTCGTGATCCGCTTCGAGCAGGTGTCCGTGACCTACGACGGCCTGCCCCATCCCAGCCTCCGCGATGTCGACCTCACCATCCCCGAGGGGGAACTCGTCCTCCTCGCGGGCCCGTCCGGCGCCGGCAAGTCCACGCTCCTCGGCGCGGTCTCGGGCCTGGTGCCGCACTTCACCGGCGGCACCCTGCGCGGCCGGGTCACGGTCGACGGCCGGGACACCCGTACCCACAAGCCGCGCGAACTCGCCGATGTCGTGGGCACGGTGGGCCAGGACCCGCTGTCCCACTTCGTGACGGACACGGTGGAGGACGAACTGGCGTACGGCATGGAGTCGCTCGGCCTGCCGCCGGCCGTGATGCGGCGCCGGGTCGAGGAGACCCTCGACCTCCTCGGCCTCGCCGCCCTGCGCGACCGGCCGCTCACCGCGCTCTCCGGGGGCCAGCAGCAGCGCGTCGCGATCGGCTCGGTCCTCACCCCGCACCCTCGGGTGCTCGTCCTCGACGAACCGACCTCCGCGCTCGACCCGGCCGCCGCCGAGGAGGTCCTCGCCGTCCTCCTGCGCCTCGTCCACGACCTCGGTACGACGGTGCTGCTCGCGGAACACCGGCTGGAACGCGTCCTCCAGTACGCCGACCGGGTCGCCCTCCTCCCGGCCCCGGGAGCGGCCCCGCGCCTGGGCACCCCGGCCGAGGTCATGGCCGTGTCGCCGGTGTACCCGCCGGTGGTGGACCTGGGGCGGCTGGCGGGCTGGTCCCCGCTGCCCCTGACGGTGCGCGACGCCCGCCGCCGGGCGGCCGGCCTGCGCGCACGCCTCGACGGGGCCGAGCCCCGGACACCCGAGGCGCCCCACCCCGTACAAGCCCACCCCGTACAAGCCCACCCCGTTCAAGCCCACCCCGTACAAGCCCACTCCCCACAGGCCCACTCCGTGCGGACGCCTCCTGCCCGTCTCCCCACCCGCCGTCTCTTCCGCAGAACCGCCCCGGCCCCCGTCACCACCCCCGCACCCCCCGCCGAAGCCCGCGCCCTCTCCGTCCGCCGCGACCGGATCCAGGCGCTGCGCCGCGTCGACCTCACCGTCGCCCCCGGCGAGACCGTCGCGCTGATGGGCCGCAACGGCGCCGGGAAGTCCACCCTGCTCTCCGCCTTCACCGGTCTCGTCGAGCCGTCCGCCGGGACGGTCCGCGTCGGCGGCGCGACCCCGCACCGCACTCCGCCCCGTGATCTCGTGCGCCGGGTCGGTCTGGTGCCGCAGGAACCCCGTGACCTGCTGTACGCCGACACGGTCGCCGACGAGTGCGCGGCGGCCGACCGGGACGCCGGGGCCGCCTCCGGCACCTGTCGTGACCTGGTCGGCGAGCTGCTCCCCGGCATCACCGACGGCACGCACCCGCGGGATCTGTCCGAGGGGCAGCGGCTGACGCTGGCGCTCGCCGTCGTCCTGACCGCCCGCCCGCCGCTGCTCCTGCTGGACGAGCCGACCCGGGGCCTGGACTACGCGGCGAAGGCCCGGCTGGTCGGCGTGGTGCGGGGGCTCGCGGCGGACGGGCACGCGATCGTCCTCGCCACGCACGATGTGGAGCTGGCCGCCGAGCTGGCCCACCGGGTGGTGCTGCTCGCCGAGGGCGAGGTGATCGCCGACGGTCCGACGGCGGAGGTGGTCGTCTCCTCGCCGTCCTTCGCCCCGCAGGTGTCGAAGATCCTGGCCCCGAGGCCATGGCTCACGGTCGCGCAGGTGAGGGAGGCGCTGGCATGAGAGCCGTCCCCCTCGGCCCACGCTCCCTCCTGTCCTTGCTGCTGGTCGGCGCGGTGGGGGTGATCGCCTTCGGCTGGCCGTTCCTCGCCCCGCCGGCCTCCGCCCTGAACGCCCACGCGCAGGACGCCCCCTGGCTCTTCGCGGTGCTGCTGGTGCTGCTGGTGGCGGTGGTCGCGGCGACGATCTCGGAGTCCGGGCTCGGCGCGAAGGCGGTGGCCATGCTGGGCGTGCTCGCCGCCACGGGGGCCGCGCTGCGCCCGATCGGGGCCGGCACGGCCGGTATCGAGCCGATGTTCTTCCTGATGGTGCTGAGCGGGCGGGTCCTCGGCCCGGGCTTCGGGTTCGTCCTCGGCTCGGTCACGATGTTCGCGTCCGCCCTGCTCACGGGCGGGGTGGGCCCCTGGCTGCCGTTCCAGATGCTGGCGATGGGCTGGTTCACGATGGGCGCGGGCCTGCTCCCGGGCCGGGCGGGCCTGAGGGGCCGTACGGAACTGGCGCTGCTCTCCCTGTACGGCTTCCTCGCCGCCTTCGCCTACGGGACGGCGATGAATCTGGCGGGCTGGCCCTTCATGGGCACGCTGGCCTCGGGCATCGCCTTCGACCCGGACGCGGCGGTCTCCGCCAACCTGGCCCGTTTCGTCGCGTACTGCGTGGCGACCTCGCTGGGCTGGGACCTGGGACGGGCGGTCGTGACCGTGGTGCTGACGCTGACGGTCGGTCCGGCCGTGCTCAGGGCGCTACGCAGAGCCACCCGACGGGCCGCGTTCGAGACCGGGGTCACTTTCCAGGACCGTTGACCGGTGAACCACCCCACATGACTCACATCACCTACTAGCCACGCTAGTGGTGCATATCGGACGCCATGTCCACGCCATCAGGCCCTCTGACCTGCACTTTGAGAGCCGGGTCACACAAGCGGCCTTCACCCCAAGTACGGCCACAACTAGCAAAAGGGGTCTTTGCGGACGCTTCTCGATCCTGCTTCTCTGGATGACGTCGCACGGCGCCGACAAGCCCACGGGCCTCGGCGCCGATGCATGCGGACACCCACCGCGTGACTCCGTATGCAGGCGACCGCCATGCCCCCGAAGAAAAAGGTTCTCCGTGTCCGTCTCCGTCATCCGCCGCATCGCCGCCCCGAAGAAGGCCCTCACCGCCGTCGCCCTGGTCGCCGCCTCCGCGGGCATCGCCATGACCGCGGCCCCGGCTCACGCGGCGACCACCTCCTCGGCCGCCCAGGCCCAGGCGATCGCGCACAAGATGATCCCGGACGCGGCCCAGTACAACGCCTTCGCCAACATCGTGAAGCACGAGAGCAACTGGAACGTCAGCGCCACCAACGCCTCCTCCGGCGCCTACGGCCTCGTCCAGGCCCTGCCCGGCTCCAAGATGGCCTCGGCCGGCTCCGACTGGAAGACCAACGCCGCCACCCAGATCAAGTGGGGCCTGGACTACATGAACTCCCGCTACGGCAGCCCGGCCGCCGCCTGGAACTTCTGGCAGGCGAACAACTGGTACTGAGCCGACCGGCACTGAGCCGACCGGCACTGAGCCACACCCACGGCATGAGCCCTTGAGGCGGCGGTCCCCGATCCCGGGGGCCGCCGCCTTCGCCGTTTCCCCCCACCCGCGTGGTCCACTGGGCCGGTGACCACCGAGCCCGCCGCGAAGGACCCCGAGGCACGCGGCGCCCGCCTCACTCCTGTCCTGCTCGCCCTGACCGGCGTCAGCGGTCTGATCGACGCGATCAGCTATCTCGGTCTCGGCCATGTCTTCACCGCGAACATGACGGGCAACGTCGTGGTCCTCGGTTTCGCCGCCGCGGGCGCCCCCGGCTTCTCCGCCCGCCACACCGTGACCTCCCTGGCCTTCTTCCTCGCGGGCGCGGCGACGGGCGGCCGGGTCGTCCGGCGGGTCGGCGACGGCTCCCGCCGCACCCGGGCCCGGGTCACGTTCGCCGCCGAGGCCGTCCTGCTGGCCGCCGCCTCGGCCGTGGCCTTCGTCACCGCCGAGCACGGCCGGGTCCGGATCTACGCGGTGATCGCGCTCACCGCGTACGCGATGGGCCTGCGCAACGCGATCGTCCAGAAACTCGCCGTGCCCGCCCTCACCACGACCACCGTCCTGACCATGACCCTGACCGGCCTGGCCTCCGACTCCCACGCGGGCGGCGGCCCGGGCAGCCACTCGCTGCGTCGTACGGCGGCCGTGATCGCGATGTTCGCCGGAGCGGTCCTGGGCGCGGCCCTGGTCCTGCACCACGGCATCGCGCTCCCCCTGCTCGTCGCGGCCGCGACCTCCGGGGCCCTGGCGCTGCTGGCGTCCGGAAAAGAGTGAGGGAGTCCGCGTATCTGCGCGACCTGCCCGGCGCCGAACTGCACCTGTTCGACACCGGGCACTTCGCGCTCGAGACCCGTCTGCCGCAGTTCGCCCCGCTGATCGCGGACTTCCTGGACCGGCTCAGCCCACGCCGACCCGCAGCTCCTTCACCCCGTTGATCCAGGCCGACCGCAGCCGGCGCGGATCCTCGACGAGCCGCAGCCCCGGCAGGGTGTCGGCGACCGCGTTGAAGATCAGGTTGATCTCCAGGACGGCGAGCGACTTGCCGAGACAGAAGTGCGGCCCGCCGCCGCCGAAGCCGAGATGCGGATTCGGGTCCCGGAACACGTCGAACTCGTCGGGCCGGTCGAACACCTCGGGGTCGTGATTGGCGGAGGCGTAGAAGATCCCGACCCGGTCGCCCTTCCTGATCTGCTTGCCGCCGAGTTCGGTGTCCTGGGTGGCGGTGCGCTGGAAGGAGACGACGGGGGTGGCCCAGCGCACGATCTCCTCGGCGGCGGTCCCGGGCCTGCGCTCCTTGTACAGCTCCCACTGCTCGGGGTGGGTGAGGAAGGCGTGCATCCCGTGGGTGATCGCGTTGCGGGTCGTCTCATTGCCCGCGACGGCGAGCATGAGCACGAAGAACCCGAACTCGTCGGAGTTGAGGTTCCCCTCGTCCGAGGCGGCCACGAGGGTGCTGACGATGTCATGTGCCGGGCACCGCTTCCGTTCCGCGGCCATGTTCATCGCGTACGAGATCAGCTCGGCGGCGGACTGCTGACCGACCTCGGCGGTGATGGCGTACTCGGGATCGTCGTACGCGATCATCTTGTTGGACCACTCGAAGATCTTGGCCCGGTCGTCCTGGGGGATGCCGATCAGCTCGGCGATGGCCTGAAGGGGCAGCTCACAGGCGACGGAGGTGACGAAGTCGAAGGGGCCCTCGTGCGCACGGGCGCCCTCGGCGATGTCCCGGGCCCGCTGCCGCAGCCGGTCCTCCAGCCCCCTGATGGCCCGGGGGGTGAACCCGCGCTGCACGATCTGCCGTACCCGGGTGTGCTCGGGCGGGTCCATGTTGAGCATGATGAACCGCTGGGCGTCGATCGACTCCCGCCGGATGTGCTCGTTGAAGCGGATGATCGCGGTGTTGAGGTAGGAGGAGAAGATCTCGGGGTGCGTGGACACGTACTTCACATCCGCGTGCCGGGTGACGGCCCAGTACCCCTCGTCCTGGAAGCCGGCGGCGTTGCCCGACTGCGGGATCCAGCGGACCGGTTCGGCGCGCCGCAGCTCGGCGAACTCCGGCAGGGGCACACGGTGTTGCAGCAGGTCGGGGTCGGTGAAGTCGAACCCGTCGGGAAGCGCTGGACAGGGCATCGGCAGCTCCAGCCAGAGGGCAGCTTTTCTGACGGTTCATCAGAAATAGATTGCCGAGAAGGTAGTTCAGACCACTGAAGGCTGCAAGACCCTTGCGGTGACGCACATCACGTCCGCAGACTGCTCGGAAGAACTAGAACACGTACTAGTTCCTCGGAGGAGGATCCGCACCCATGGCCGCCGAACCCGTGATCGTGGAAGCAGTCCGCACCCCCATCGGCAAGCGCGGCGGCGCGCTGGCCAACCTTCACCCCGCCTACCTCCTGGGCGAGACCTACCGCGAGCTCCTCGGCCGCACCGGCATCCCCGCCGACGCGGTCGAACAGATCGTCGGCGGCACGGTGACCCACGCCGGCGAACAGTCCATGAACCCGGCCCGCACGGCCTGGCTGACCATGGGCCTGCCCTACGAGACCCCGGCGACCACGGTCGACTGCCAGTGCGGCTCCTCGCAGCAGGCGTCGCACATGACGGCGAACATGATCGCGGCGGGTGTCATCGACGTCGGCATCAGCTGCGGCGTCGAAGCCATGTCCCGGGTCCCGCTCGGCTCGGGCTCGAAGCACGGCCCGGGCAAACCGTTCCCGGAGGAGTGGAACGTCGACCTGCCGAACCAGTTCGAGGCGGCGGAACGCATCGCGCGCCACCGGGGCCTGACGCGGGAGGACGTCGACGCCCTGGGACTGCTGTCCCAGTCCCGTGCGGCTGTCGCCTGGTCGGAGGAACGCTTCAAGAAGGAGACGTTCGCGGTCCAGGTCCCCACGACGGAGGAGGAACAGGCGGCAGGCCAGGGCATGTGGCGCCTGGTGGACCGGGACGAGGGCCTGCGGGACACGACGGCCGAAGCCCTCGCCGGCCTCAAGCCGATCATGCCGACCGCCGTCCACACGGCCGGCAACTCCTCCCAGATCAGCGACGGAGCGGCGGCCATCATGTGGGCGTCGAAACGCATGGCACGAGCCCTGAAACTGAAGCCGAGGGCCCGCATAGTCGCCCAGACCCTGGTCGGCGCGGACCCCCACTTCCACCTGGACGGCCCGATCGACGCGACCCGCGCGGTCCTCGGCAAGGCGGGCATGACGCTGAAGGACATCGACCTGATCGAGATCAACGAGGCCTTCGCCTCGGTGGTCCTGTCCTGGGCGAAGGTCTTCGACCAGAACCTCGACAAGGTCAACGTCAACGGCGGCGCGATCGCCCTGGGCCACCCGGTCGGCTCGACGGGCGCCCGCCTGATCACCACGGCCCTGCACGAACTGGAGCGCACGGACAAGGAGTTCGCCCTGATCACGATGTGCGCGGGGGGCGCGGTGGCGACGGGGACGATCATCCAGCGGCTGTAGCGGCCGCCGCCGCCCAGGAGAGGAAGTCCGAGAACACGGCGGGCTGGAGGGTGAGGATCGGGCCCGCCGGGTTCTTGGCGTCGCGGACGGCGACGGCGGTGGAGGAGTACGCGCTGGCCTCTGCACCATCACCGCCCTGGTCACCGCTGTAGGACGACGTACGCCAGGTGCTCAAAGAGCCTTGTGACCCCGCGTGCGCGCCGACGGAGAAGGGCAGCACCTGGATGTCGATGCGGGGATTCCGCTCGACCGACAACAGGTGCGCCGGTTGCTCGCGCATGACCGTCCCGTTGCGTCACTGCCCGCAGTCGGGCCCGCTCCCTCAGTCATCCGGCTCCCCCATCAGCATGCCCGTCGGTCCGCTCTTCCGGTGCGGGCCGACGGGCAACGGTTCGGTGTCGGGGTGTCAGCCGCTCGGGGTCGGTTCCTTCGCCGCCGGGACCGGGTCCGTGCGTTCCGGGAGTTTCGCCGAGCGGGCGCGTGGGCCCATCAGGGCGTACGACAGGCCGAAGCCGGCGAGGACGACCGCCGCGCCGCCCGCCGCGTCCAGGACCCAGTGGTTGCCCGTCGCGACGATCGCCGAGACCGTGAAGAAGGGGTGCAGGAGGCCGAGGGCCTTCATCCACCAGCGGGGGGCGACGATCGCGATGACCAGGCCGCACCACAGGGACCAGCCGAAGTGGAGGGACGGCATCGCCGCGTACTGGTTGGTCAGGGCGGTGAGGGTGCCGTAGTCCGGCTTGGAGAAGTCCTGGACGCCGTGGACCGTGTCGATGACGCCGAGGGCCGGCATCAGGCGCGGCGGGGCCAGCGGGTAGAGCCAGAAGCCGACCAGCGCGAGCAGGGTCGCGAAGCCGAGGGACGCGCGGGCCCAGCGGTAGTCGACCGGGCGGCGCCAGTACAGGACGGCGAGGACGGTCAGCGGGACGACGAAGTGGAAGGACTCGTAGTAGAAGTCGAAGAAGTCGCGGAGCCAGTCGACGCCCACGATCCAGTGGTTGACCGTGTGCTCGATGTCGATGTGCAGGAAGCGTTCGAGGTCGAGGATCTGCTGGCCGTGGGCCTCCGCGCGGACCCGGCCCGCCGAGTTCGAGCCGCCGGTCGCCGCCAGCCGGACCTGCTGGTACGCCGCGTAGGTGACGCGGATGAGGAGCAGTTCCAACAACAGGTTCGGGCGGGTCAGGACACGCTTGAGGAACGGCAGCAGCGGGACGCCGCGCAGCCGCGCCGGGACCGGGGTCGCGTACTCGGTGGGGATCGGGGCGCGGTAGTAGGGCGACGTGCGGGAGAGGAACGGGATCGCCGTCGCCGCGGCGATGGCCGCCAGCAGGACGGCGTTGTCCCGCAGCGGGTACAGCGCCGGCATGTTCGGCAGCATCATGCGCGCCGGGAGGGTCATGACGAGGACGACGGCGACCGGCCAGACGTACCGGTCGGAGGCGCGCTTGCCGACGCGGCCCACCACCGCCAGCAGCACCCACAGCAGCTGGTGCTGCCAGGTCGTCGGGGAGACCGCGATCGCCGCGCAGCCGGTGAGGGCCACCGCCAGCAGGAGCTGGCCGTCGCGGGCGTAGCGGACCGCCCGGCGGACGCCGAGGACGGCGACGGCCGCGCCGAGCGTGAGGAACAGGCCGATCTCCAGCGGGCCGGTCAGGCCGAGGCGCAGCAGGGCGCCGTGCAGGGACTGGTTGGCGAGGGCGTCCGCGTTGCCGCCGAGGCCGACCCCCGCCATGTGGTGCACCCAGTAGGTGTACGAGTCGTGCGGCATCGCCGCCCAGGCGAGCGCGGTGACCCCGGCGAACGTCGCCCCGGTCGCGGCGGCGGCACGGCGGCGGCCGGTGAACCACAGCAGGGCCGCGAAGAGCAGCACCGTGGGCTGCAGCGCGGCCGCCAGGCCGATCAGCGCGCCGCCCGCCTTCTGGCCGCGTACGACGAAGCAGCCGAGGAGCACCAGCAGCACCGGGATGATGCTGGTCTGGCCGAGCCAGAGCGTGTTGCGCACCGGCAGCGACAGCATGAGCAGGCTGATCGCGACGGGGGCGGCGAGCAGGGACGCACGTCTGCTCACCGGCTGTGGGAGGGCGCGCGCGGCCACCAGGCCGAGGGCGACGACCAGGAGCAGCGTGCCGAAGGTCCAGCCCCAGCCGAGGGCCTGTTCCGCCGCCCGGGTGAGGGGCTTGAGGACGAGTCCCCCGAAAGGGGTGCCCGTGAAGCGCGTGGAGTCGTAGAGCGAGCCGTTGACGTGCAGGACGCCGTTCGGTCCGACCCAGGTCTCCAGGTCCGTCAGCCGTTCCCCGCGCGGGGTGCCGAGGACGACGGCCACCTGACGTACGGCGAGGACCGCCGCGAGCGTCCAGAGGCCAAGACGGGCCGCGCGCAGACGTGCCGCCCTCGCCGTACCGACCGCGGTCGCCCCGAAGGCCTCCGCCGGTCGCCCGCTGTGCTCCGCATTCGCCACGCCTCGTCGGCCTCCCGCCCCGTGCGTCCCACGCGCCTTCGCGTGGGTGTGTCCTGAACGAACCCTATGAGGCTCGAGCCGCCCCCGGAGAGAGACGCAGGCCATCCCCGCTTCACCTGACGTCGACTCTCCTTTTGTCCGGAAGACGATAGTGCGCCGGGGGCGAGGTTGCCTCCGCAGGGCGCGATGTGGGTCACAGCACGGCTGGAACTGGCACTTCGCACGAACGGAACGCCCGCTTCAGCCGTACCGTCGTACGCCCGTACGACACCGAGGGCAGCGGGACGGCTGCGCGTGGTGAACGGACGGGCAAACAGCTGCATGCACACAAACGGCGCACAGTGGTGAAGAGGGACAGCGGCGGGCATTGACCGGCATCGGCGGACGACGGACGGCGACGGACCCACGGAGGGGCTGCGGCACATGGGCGGCTTGGTCGGCACGATCGGTTCACCGAGGGGGCGCGTGAGACCGCGCGGGGAGCGGCGGGGCGCCGGGATGCGGCTGCACGCGCGGATCGTCGCCGTCCTCCTGGCGCTGCTGGCGCTCCAGCTCGGGTCGCTCGTCGCGCCGGCGTACGCCTGCGCCTGCGGTGCCCTGGTCCCGGGTGACGGCCGGCGGCTCACGGTCGGCCGGGAGGAGTCCGTCGTGCGCTGGGACGGCAAGCAGGAGCAGATCGTGATGAGCCTGAGGGTCGGCGGCGACGCCGCACGGGCCGCCTGGATCATGCCGGTCCCGCACCGGGCGACGGTGGAGCTCGGGGACGCGGAGCTGTTCGACCAGCTGGCCACCGCCACCGCCCCGGTGCAGCGCACCCGCACCCACTTCTGGCCGCAGGACGGCGACTGGCCGCTGACCACCGGGGACGGCCGGGGCGGCCCGCCGCGCCCGCCGGGCGGCAGCGACGAGGTGGCCGTGGTCGGGCGGGAGCGGCTCGGGCCGTTCGACGTGGCCCGGCTGACCGCCACCGATCCCGCCGCCCTGGACGACTGGCTGAGCTCGAACGACTTCGCGCTCCCGCCCGGCCTCGAGACCGCCCTGCGGCCGTACGTCGACCGGCGGTGGGAGTACGTCGCCGTCAAGCTGACCCCCGAGACCGCCGGCAGCGTCCTCGACGGCGAGCTCCAGCCCCTGTACCTCACGTTCGCCGCCGACGCCCCCGTCTACCCGATGCGGCTGTCCCGGCTCGCGGCCACCCCGCAGTCGCTGGGTCTCTACGTCCTCGCCGCCCACCGCATGGAACCGGTGTCCCGGATCGGCGGCGAGCGGCCCCGCGTCACCTTCGCGGGCCGGGTCGGCGCCTCGGCCGGCGGCCCGCTCGGCGAGCTGGCCCAGGGCACACCGTTCCTGACGGCGGTCGCCCAGGAGTTCCCGCGGCCCTCGGCGATCTCGGGGGACCACGAGCTGCGCCGGGCGCCCGCCGACACCGCGTTCCGGCAGGTGATCTACGAGGACCGGCTGCTCAGGGTGGTCGGGATACCGGTGTGGCTGCTGACGGTGGTCGGCGGCCTCACGGTGGCCGCCGCGGCACCCGCCGCCCTCGCCCTCCGCAGGCGCCGCGCCCACCGAGCCGCCCAGCCCGGCCCCCGCCACGCCTCGGCCCACCATTCCGTGCCACCGGGCGGGGTGCCGGGCGAGACGGCGGGCGGGTCGCCCGGCGGGGCGCCCGCAGGGACTCGGCCGCGGACTCCCGGGCGGACCACCCCGGGAGTGCCGGGCGAGACGGCGGGTGGAGCGCCAGGCGGGGCGCCGGGCGGGGCGCCCGCAGGGACTCGGCCGCGGACCACCCCGCTGACACCTCCGATGCCCGGCACCCGGCCCACCGCGACCGGTGCCCCTCCGGTGCCTCCAGGGCCTCCGGTGCCTCCGGTGCCTCCGATGCCCACGGCTCATCCGACCGCGACCGGCGTCCCCCCGAGGCCCACGACCCGCCCGACCGGGGCGGCCGTACCCCCCAGGCCGCCCATGCCCCCTCAGCCGCAGCAGACCCCGCAGCCCCAGCCGACTGCGCGTCACGCGCAGTCCACGCAACGGCCGCAGCGGTCACAGCGGTCACAGCAGCCGCAACAAGCGCGTCAGACCCACCAGACGCCCCCGCCCCCGCCCCACCCGCCGACCGCACACGAAACCCCAGCCCCATCTCCCGCATCCGCATCCGCATCCGCATCCAAGCCAACCTCCGCCCCCACGCCCCCCGCCGCTCCTCCGCGCCCCTCTCACCCGCCCGTCACACCCCCGCGCACCCCCACGCCCCCGAAACCCTTCACTCTCCCGGTGACGCCTAGGCCGAACGGGTGAATTCGCGGGGCGGGAAACCTGAGGGGCCCGCTGGGCGGGAACCCGCGCACGGCGGGGCACGTTGACAGGACCGGTCAGCGGTTCTGACCAGTCGCAGGCACACGGGAGGCAGAGCGCATGAGCGAGTCGCAGGTCTGGGAGGCCGTCGACGCCTACTTCACCGACCACCTCGCCCCGGACGACGAGGTGACCGCGGCCGCGTTGCGCGACAGCGACGCCGCCGGGCTCCCCGGGATCAACGTCACGGCGAACCAGGGCAAGCTGCTCCAGCTGCTGGCCGAGATCCAGGGCGCGCGGACGATCCTGGAGATCGGCACGCTCGGCGGCTACAGCACGATCTGGCTGGCCCGCGCGCTCCCCGACGACGGCCGGCTGATCTCGCTGGAGTACGAGCCCCGGCACGCGGAGGTCGCCGTCCGCAACATCGCCCGCGCGGGCCTGGACAAGGTGGTGGAGGTGCGGGTCGGCGCGGCCCTGGAGTCGCTGCCCCGGCTGGCCGACGAGAACCCGCCGCCGTTCGACCTGGTCTTCATCGACGCCGACAAGGGCAACAACCCCCACTACCTGGAGTGGGCGCTCAGGCTCACCAGCACGGGCAGCCTGATCGTCGTCGACAACGTCGTACGGAGCGGCCGGGTGGTCGACGCGGGCAGCACGGACGGGGACATCCGGGGCACCCGCGCCGCGATCGAACTGATCGGCTCCCACCCCCGGCTCAGCGGGACCGCGATCCAGACGGTGGGGACCAAGGGCTACGACGGTTTCGCGCTGGCCCGCGTCCTGGCGTAGCCCCTCCGGCGGTCCGCGGGCCGCCTACATCTCGTGGTAGAAGCCCACGTTGACGCTGCGCGGCCCGGTGCGGTCGACGACGACGATCTCGCCGGAGCCGCCGCGCGGCAGCGGTACCGTGCCCCCGTACGCGATCTGCTGGGCGTACTCCCCGACGAGCAGCCGCACTTCGGAGGACGGCTCGTCCTGCGAGCCGCGCAGCCAGGAGACCTGCCAGGTGCCCTCGGGGCCGCACAGGAACTCCAGGTGCACCCGGGAGACGAACAGCCAGTCCTCGGGCGTCACGAGACGGCACACGGACTTGTCCCGGCCCACCCGCAGCACGGCGCCCGGGTCACTGGGCGCGTCGGCCATGAGCATGCCGGCCGTGGCGCCCTCTTCCGCCCCGGAGACGGTGGCCATGGTGAGTTCGAGCACATGCGCTCCTTCATGAAGCCGTGATGCGACGGCTGGATGGCGACTGGAAAAGCCGCTGAACAGTGTTTGCACAGCGGCGGCATGATAAATCGCCCGGGCCGGTCACGTCCGGCACAATGGAGGCATGACCGAGCGAAAGCCACCGGGTGTCCCGTTCGAGTCCTGGGTCGACAAACAGATCCGTGACGCCGAACGGCGCGGGGAGTTCGATCAACTGCCGGGCGCGGGGAAGCCGTTGCCGCCGGGCACCGACAGCACGTACGACGAACTGTGGTGGATCAAGGGCAAGATGGCCCGTGAGGGGCTCTCGGTCCTGCCTCCGACGCTGGCCCTGCGCAAGGAGGCGGAGGACGCCCTCGCGGCGGCGTACGCGGCGCCCTCGGAGCGCATCGTCCGGAAGATCGTCACGGACGTCAACGTCAAGCTCCGGGACATGATGTTCAAGCCGCCGCCCGGCCCCCCGCTGGGTATGAAGCCGTACGACGTGGAAGCGGTCGTACGGGAGTGGCGGGAGCGCCGGGCGGCGAAGGGGTCCACGTCCGCGGTCACGGACGGGACCGCGGACGACGGGTCACACGTGTAGGCGACGGGTCACACGTGCAGGCGACGGGTCACACGTGCAGGAGCCGCTCCGACAGTTCGCGGTAGTCGCGCAGGGCCAGCCGGAGCTGTTCGGTGTCCGGTGCGGTCGCCTCGCTCTGCCGGTCCGTGGGCTGCCAGGAGCCGCGCAGGGCGCTGCGGCGGCGGTTCACGGCGTCGGTGAAGCGGGCGGCGAGTTCCTCCAGTACGTGGTCGGCCTCCGCGACGGCGTCCTGGGGTCCGTCCACGAAGCCGACGACGGCGTGCTGCATCCGCGAGGCGAGTGCGTCGCACTCCTCCTGCGGCAGCAGCGCCTCGGCCCGGGCGGGCGGGGCGGTACGGGAGCGCACCGCCGCCCGTGCCTTCTCCAGCGGAGTGAGCGGCGGGCGGCTCTCCGCCTCCTGGGGATCCCCGGCGTCCCGTACGTCCCTGGCGTCCCTGGCGTCCCGAGTCGTGTCGGTCATCGCGTCTCACGCTTCCTTCGTCTGGCGCCGGTGCCGGCGGGGCCGGTCCAGCAGGTCGTCGAAGAGGGCGCGGGCCTCGACCATGGCGGCCCGCAGGTCCTCGGTCCCGGGCGCCGAGCTGTGCCGCTCCCCCGCCCCGGCGTGCGTTCCTGCCTCGTCCCCGAAGTCCTCGGTGTCCTTCAAGCCTCCGGCACCCCCGGCGTCCCCGCCACCCCCGACACCGGCCCGCACCCCCGCCGCCCGGTGCACGCGCCGGTAGCCGTGCACGTGGTCGGCGTGGTGGACGGTGAGCGCGGCGAGCTGGTCCTCGTACCGGGTGCCGTCCGGGAAGCCGCGGGCGCCGGCCACCTCGGCGAGGAGCCGGTCGGCCTCGGCGACCGCCTCCGCCGGGGAGTCGACGAACCGCTCCTGCGCGGCCGTCCAGCGGGTCTCGAACCGCTCGCGCTCCGCGGCTTCCAGCGGCCGTTCACGCAGCCCGCCGTGCCGCTCCACGAGCCCGCCGAGTTCCCGCTCGGCCGCCTTGACGTCCCCGTCGTGCCGGGCCACGGCCCGGTCGTACTCGGGCCCGAAGCGCTGCTTCAGGCCACGTCCGCCGTGCGCGCCCCGGGCCCGCACGGACAGGACCGCCGCCACGGCGACGACGGCCGCCGCGGCCACGATCAGAGCGATGATCACGCCTGTGGACATGGTTGCCTTCCGGTGTGTCGGCCCCACGGGCCGGTTCCCGTCCCGGGTTGCCCGCCGGCCCCCTCCCAAACGAGTTCCGCACCGGGCCACGCCGACTCGCATATCCGGTTGCGCGCCCCGCACACCGTCTCCGCAGAATGAGCGGATGACCTGGACCGTAGCCCCGGAACCCGCGGACTCCGCCGTCGCCGCCGCCCTCTGGCGGGAGTACTACACGGAGGTCAGCGACCGCTGGTACCTGCTGCACGAGGGCCGTCGCACCGACCCCGGCGAGCTGGAGCGGGAGATCGCCGCCCGGACCTGGGCGGAACTGACCCCGCCCGGCGGCCGGTTGCTGGTGGGGCGGTACGACGGTGAGCCGGGCGGCTGCGCGGGCGTCCGGCTGCTGGACGCGGCGACCGCCGAGCTCAAGCGGGTGTTCGTACGGGAGGGGCTGCGCGGGAAGGGCGGGGCGCCGCTGCTGGTGCGGGCCGCCGAGGACGCCGCCCGCGCGCTCGGTGCCACCCGGATGATCCTGGACACCCGCAGCGACCTGGTCGAGGCGCGGGCGCTGTACGCACGTCTGGGCTACACGGAGACCGCGCGGCACAACGACGACCCGTACGCCGAGCACTGGTTCACCAAACGGCTCAGCTGATCCCGGGCTCCGGCCGCCCCCCGTGCGGCTGCTCGCGGTCGGAGCCGCACAGTTCGTCGTTGAGTTCCCTGACCAGCTGCACGAGGTCGGTGGGCCGGTCGGGGCCCCACCAGTCGCCGAGCAGCTCCGCCAGCGACTCCTCCCGGACCCGGGCCAGGTCCTCGGCGACCTCCCGGCCCCGCGGGGTGAGCGTCAGGTCGAGTCCCTCACGTACGGCGAGCCGCCGTTCCTCGATCTGGCGGGCGGCCTCGATGACCACCGGGAACGGGACGGTGGTGCGCTCGGCGAGCACGCCCGGCTCGACGCTGCCGTACCGCTTCATCCGCAGCAGCAGCCAGCTCGCCGCCGGGAGGAGGTCGTGTCCGGCGCGGGCGGTGATCGTACGGTAGACCTCGCGGCGGCCCTCGCGGGTGCCGAGGACGGACAGCGCCCGGCACACCTCGTCGTACGAGGACCGTTCGACGGGGTTGCTGGCGAGGGTCTCGGTGACGTCGGGCGCGGTGACCGAGCCACGCAGCGGGTCCTCCCGCAGGAACCAGGCCAGGACGAAGCCGAGGAGAGCGACGGGGGCGGCGTACAGGAAGACGTCGGTGATGGCGGACGCGTACGCGTGCAGGGCCTGCGGCTGGAGGGAGGAGGGCAGTTCGGCGATGTCGCGCGGGTCGGACTCCAGGGCGTGCACCGAGAGGCCGGAGGGGAGGTCGGCGCCCCGGAAGGCGTCGGTGAGCTTGTCGCCGAGGCCGTTCGCGAAGACCGTGCCGAAGACGGCGACGCCGAAGGAGGCGCCGATGGAGCGGAAGAAGGTGGCGCCGGAGGTGGCGACGCCGAGGTCCTCGTAGCCGACGGCGTTCTGCACGATGAGGACGAGAACCTGCATGACCAGGCCGAGGCCCAGCCCGAAGACGAAGAAGTAGGTGCTCATCTCGCCCGTCGAGCTGTTCTCGTCGAGCTGGTGCAGCAGGAGCAGGCCGATCGTGGTGACGCCGGTGCCGAGGACCGGGAAGACCTTCCAGCGGCCGGTGCGGCTGACGATCTGTCCGGAGCCCGTGGACGACAGCAGCATGCCGGCCACCATCGGCAGCATGTGCACCCCGGACATGGTCGGGGAGACGCCCTGCACGACCTGGAGGAAGGTCGGCAGATAGGTCATCGCGCCGAACATCGCGAAGCCGACGATGAAGCTGATGACGGCGGAGAGCGTGAAGGTGCGGATGCGGAACAGCTTGAGGGGCAGGACCGGTTCGGCCGCCCGCCGTTCCACGGCCACGAACACCACGGCCAGGACGGCCCCGAGGACCGCGAGTCCGACGATCTGCGGCGAGGCCCAGTCCCAGGTGGTGCCGCCGAGGGAGGCGACCAGGACCAGGCAGGTGGCGACGGAGGCGATGAGGAGGGTGCCGAGGTAGTCGATGACGTGCCGGGTCTTCCTGCGCGGGATGCGCAGGACGGTCGCGATGACGGCGAGCGCGACGACACCGACGGGCAGGTTGACGTAGAACACCCAGCGCCAGCTCAGATGCTCGGTGAACAGGCCGCCGAGCAGCGGGCCGAGGACGCTGGTGGTGCCGAACACCGCGCCGAACAGGCCCTGGTAGCGGCCGCGTTCGCGGGGCGGGACGATGTCGCCGACGATCGCCATCGACAGCACCAGCAACCCGCCGCCGCCCAGCCCCTGGAGCGCCCGGAAGGCGATCAGCTGAGGCATGTTCTGCGCCATTCCGCAGAGCGCCGAAGCGACCAGGAAGAGGACGATCGCGGTCTGGAAGAGCCGCTTGCGTCCGTACTGGTCGCCGAGTTTGCCCCAGAGCGGGGTCGCTGCCGTCGACGCGAGGAGATACGCGGTGACGACCCAGCTCAGATGCTCGAGACCGCCCAGATCGCTGACGATCGTGGGCAGGGCGGTCGACACGATCGTCTGGTCCAGGGCGGCGAGGAGCATGCCGAGCAGGAGGGCGCCGATGGAGACGAGGACGTTTCCGGACACGTGTTCCGCATGGGGATCCGCGGTCCTGCTGTGCGCGTCCAAGGCCATGGATACCTCCTGAGGCTCTCGTGCCACTGTCCATCGTGATCGGTGTGACCCGTTATGGCCTCCCGAGTCCCTGCGGGCACCGAGGGAAAACCCGACGGAATACGGCATTCCGGGGCTGGGCGAGTCGGCCGTGTGGAGGATCTGCATAAACTCTGGAGTTCTCATGGGGAGGGACGAACACGTGAGCGATCGGACGGGGTGGCAGGGGCGACCGGGGCCGCCGCACGGGCACCCGTGCCCGGAGTGCGGGGCGCTGCGCGCACCCGACAACACCCCGTCCTGCACCTGCGCCCAGCGCGCCTCCGACGCCCTCCGCGACACCCGCACGGCGGAAGCAGCCGCCGCGGAGGACTTCGACCCCCTGCGGATACGGCCGTACGTCGAACTGGGGGGAACGAGCGAGCCGGGCCCCCTGGACGGACACACGAGCGGGGGCCGGGGGACTGACGGGGTCTCGGGGGCCGCAAGCGGAGACCCGGGCCTCGGCAGGGACTCGGCAGGGAGCCCGCGGATGGGCGGTGGCCGGGGGAGCGCGAGCGCGGACCTGGAGCGGAGCGCAGACCTCGGCCGGAGCGGACACCCGGGGACCGGCGGACACCCGGGGGCCGCGAGTGGAAGCCCGGACGGCCGGAGTGGGCGAACCGGGGCCGGCGCAGACTTGGCAGCGGACTTGGCAACGGGCCCGGGACTGAGCAGCCCCCCGGGGGTCGGCAGGGGCTCGATGGGGGGCCTGGGGCCGAGCGGGGGTGCGGGGCCGGGCGAGCGCCCGGGGCCGGGCGAGCGCCCGGGGCCGAGCGGGGGCCCGAGGCCGAGCAGGGGTACTAGGCCGAGCGAGCGCCCAGGGCCGAGCAAGGGTGCAGGGCCGGGCAGTGGCCTGGGGCCGGGCGAGCGCCCGGGGCCGAGCGGGGGCCTGGGGCCGAGCGAGCGCCCGGGGCCGAGCGAGCGCCCGGGGCCGAGCAGGGATACAAGGCCGAGCGAGCGCCCGGGGGCTGGCGGAGGTGCGGCGGGGTACGCCGTCGATGCGACCATGCCCCTGCGGGCGGTGCCCGGCGCCGCCGCGACCGCACCGCTGGGGGCCTCGCCCGCCCCCGACGAGACGATGCAGCTCCAGCGGATCCTGCCGGGCGTCGGGAACGGAACGCAGCCGCTCCGGCGGTTCCCCTCGGGTGCCGCCGACCAGACACAGCCGCTCCAGCCCATCCCGCCCGAAGCCGCGGACGGAACGCAGCGGCACCGGCGAGTCCCCTCGGGTGCATCGGGTGCGTCGGGTGCGATGGGCGGGACTCGGCCGTTCCGGGGAAGCCTGTCGGGTGGTGAGCCCGGCGCTGCCGAGCGGAGTCCGTTCGAGGGGGCGGAGGTGGCGGGGCGGCCCCGTCCGGGTGACGAGGAGCCGGCCCGTGGCCGGCGACGGCGGGCCCTGCTGATCGCGGCCACCGGTGCCGCCGTGGCGGTGGTGGCCGCGGCCGGGTTCGCGAGCGGGCTGTTCACCTACGAGAAGCCGACGCGCGACGGGGCCGCCCCGAAGGACGTACGGGCCGCCGTGCCCGACTCCTCGACCAGCGCGGCCTCCGCGTCCGCCACGAGGGACTCCGCCTCCCCCTCGGAGTCGAGCGCACCGCCGCCCTCCGAGCCGAGCGAGCGCCCCTCACCGACCCCCACGGAGTCGAGCGCCGCGCCGTCGGTCTCACCGTCGGCCACGGCGAGCACGACGGCCCCCACGGCCCACGCCACCGGCACCATCGGCGCCGGCAGCCAGGCCGACGACGGCCGGCAGACCATCTCCGCGCCCGTCCTGCGACTGGGCGACAAGGGCGACGAGGTCACCGAACTCCAGCTCCGGCTGAGCCAGTTGCATCTGTACAACGGCGACGCGAACGGCACCTTCACCAGCGAGGTGGAAACCGCCCTGCGCAACTACCAGTGGTCCCGCGGCCTCCAGGAGGACGAGCTGGGGGTCTACGGCGCGGCGACGAGGGCGAGCCTGGAGGCGGAGACCACGGAGCCGTAGCAGCCGTGGAAGCCGCGGAAGCGGTCCGGGAAACCGCCTTCGAACTCACCCCACGTGGATCCTGACCCCGCCCCCCGCACTCTCCACCCGCACCGCACGCAGATCCCGCACCACCGCATCCGGCCCGTGCACCCCGGCCCGCGCCCCGACGCCCACGACCCGCATCCCGGCGGCGTGCCCGGCCTCGATGCCGGCCCCGGAGTCCTCGAACACCACACAGTCCTCCGGCGCGACACCGAGTTCCGCCGCGCCCTTGAGGAAGCCCTCGGGGTCCGGCTTGCTCGCCCCCACCGACTCCGCGGTGATCCGCAGCTCGGGCAGCGGCAGCCCCGCCGCCGCCATCCGGGCCGTGGACAGCGGTACGTCCGCCGAGGTCACCAGCGCGTGCGGCACCCCCTGCGCGATCAGGGAGGCGAGGAACTCCGGCGCCCCCGGCACCGGCACCACACCGTCCAGGTCGGCGGTCTCCTCCGCCAGCATCCGCGCGTTGTCCGCGACGTTCTGCTCCATCGGCCGGCCGGGCAGCAGCACGGCCATCGAGGCGTGCCCCTGGCGGCCGTGGACGACCCGCATCACCTCGTCGCCGTCCAGCCCGTGGCGTTCGGCCCAGCGCCGCCAGATCCGCTCGACGACGGCGTCGGAGTTCACGAGGGTGCCGTCCATGTCGAGCAGGAGGGCGCGGGCGGACAGGACCGGCATGAGCAGCTCCCCACGAAAGTGTTCGTACGAGACAAGGCGGCCCCGCCCGCCGGTCAGGGAAAACGAGCGGGAGCCACTTTGTTTCTCCACGGTACAAAACAATCGGCGTCCGCCGCCACCCGCCCCGGAAAGCGTTCACCGAGCGTTCAGCCCGACGCCCGGCCCGACGCCCGGCCCGACGCCCGGCCCGACGTGCGGCTCGACGCCCGGCCCGACGCCCGGCCCGACGTCCGTCCGACCCCGCCTCAGCCCGCGATCGCCTCCCACAGGCTCCACACGCCGAGCGCGAGCATCAGCAGCGCGGCGATCTGCGTGATCAGCTTCAGCGGCACCCGCTTCATCAGCGCCTTTCCGCCGACGATCCCGAGCCCGGCCACCGCCCAGAGCGCCAGCACCGCGCCGAGACCGACGGAGAGCGGGTCGTCGTAGCGGGCGGCGAGGTTGGCGGTCATGATCTGCGTCAGATCACCGAACTCGGCGACCAGGATCAGCATGAATCCGGCGCCCGCGACCTTCCAGAAGGACTGGTTCTCCGGCCGCCGGATCTCCTCCTCGTCCTCGTCCTTCTTCATCAGCAGCACCGCCGCGCCCCCCAGGAACAGCACGCCCGTCAGCGCGTGCACGATCTGCTGCGGCAGCAGGGTGAGCACGCTGCCCGCCGCCACGGCGAGCGCGACATGGAGCGCGAAGGCGGCGGCGACGCCCGCGAAGACATAGGAGGCGCGGTAGCGGGTGCCGAGGACGAGGCCGGCGAGCGCGGTCTTGTCGGGCAGCTCGGCCAGGAAGACGACGCCGAAGACGAGCGCCGTGACGGTGATGCTGATCAAGGTTCCTCAATCGGTCGGGGGCCGCCCCGCCGAGAGTCCGCGCACTTCGCGAGCAAAGACACCTCGGCACGGCAGCACACGGCATCCGTGCCGGTGGGGCACGGATGTGCACTGCTTTGCCGAAGGTCTCGCTGGCCGGCCCCGGGAAAACGGGCCTGCCTCCGGGCGCCGGCTCAGACGAGCTGAGCAGTATGTCGACGGTCCGGCGAAGAGCTACTCCCCTTCTGCTCCCCCCAGTGTACGAGAAGCCGACAGAGATCGTTTCGCCGTAAACCTTGTCGTGTCATGTACCCGTCACTAACTTCTTACCGGACACACATCTCCCCGCAATGCGGCGCGACGAGCATTCCAACCGCTCGCGCTCCAACACCCCCGCCCCTCAAGGGAGTTCGCATGCCCAAGTTCTACGCGCGTCGACGCCTGAGCATACTCGCGGCACTCACCGCTCTTCTAGCCTCCGCCGCGCTGTTCAACTCCCCCACCGCCTCCGCCGCCCTCCCCACCCCGGTCAGCGCGGCCACCGCCCGCACCTACCTCGCCTCGCTCACCGTGGCGACGGAGAACCGCACCGGCTACGACCGCGACCTGTTCCCGACCTGGATCACCATCAGCGGCACCTGCAACACCCGCGAGTACATCCTCAAGCGGGACGGTACGAACGTCGTCACCAACTCCGCCTGCACCGCCACCAGCGGCAGCTGGTACTCCCCCTACGACGGTGCCACCTGGACCGCCGCCTCCGACCTCGACATCGACCACCTGGTGCCGCTCGCCGAGGCCTGGGACTCCGGCGCCAGCGCCTGGACCACCGCCCAGCGCCAGGCGTTCGCCAACGACATCACCCGCCCGCAGCTGATCGCCGTCACCGACAACGTGAACCAGTCGAAGAGCGACCAGGACCCGGCCGAGTGGATGCCGTCCGTCACCTCCTACCGCTGCACCTACGTGCGTGCCTGGGTGCAGGTGAAGTACTACTACGACCTCTCCGTCGACTCGGCCGAGAAGTCCGCGCTCACCAGCTACCTCGCGAGCTGCTGATCGACCGGTCGGTGCCGGGCCCTCCCCACTCTCCTCCGCCGCTGCGTACCGTACGGGGCGACGGAGGAGAGTGATCCCGTGGCCGGACTGCGGCTTGGCCCCCTGCTGAGATACGCCGACCCCTCGTCCGCGACCGTCTGGGTCGAGGCGAGCCGTCCGTGCACCGCCGAGGTGCGCTGCGCGGACGGCGCCGGCGGCACGGCCCGCACCTTCCAGGTGGCGGGCCATCACTACGCCCTGGTCCCGGTGAGCGGTCTGACGCCGGGAACGACGACGGCGTACGAGGTGCTCCTCGACGGCCGCTCCGTGTGGCCGCCGCCCGGCTCCCGTTTCCCGCCCTCCGTCGTCCGGACCCCGGCCGAGGACGGCGGCGACGCCGTCAAGGTCGCCTTCGGCTCCTGCCGCTGGGCGGCGCCCCCGGCCGACACGGAGGACACCGTCGGCCCCGACGCCCTGGACAGCCTGGCCGCCCGGCTCGCCGCCGACCCCGGCGCCGAACGGCCCGACGCGCTCGTCCTGCTGGGCGACCAGGTGTACGCCGACGAGGTCTCCGACGCCGTCGAACAGCGCATACGGGCCCGCCGGGGCCTCGCGGACGCGCCCGGCGCCGAGGTCGCGGACTTCGAGGAGTACACCTGGCTGTACTACGAGTCCTGGCTGGACCCCGAGGTGCGGTGGCTGCTGTCCACCGTCCCCAGCTGCATGATCTTCGACGATCACGACGTCATCGACGACTGGAACACCTCCGCCGCCTGGCTCGCCGACATGCGGGCCACGCCCTGGTGGCGGGAGCGGCTGCTGAGCGGCCTGATGTCGTACTGGGTCCATCAGCACCTGGGGAACCTCTCCCCCGCCGAACTGGCCGCCGACCCGCTCTACGCCGCCGTACGCGCCACCCCCGACGCCACCGACGTCCTGCGCGCCTTCGCCTGCCGCGCCGACGCCGACCCGGCGTCCGTGCGCTGGAGCTACCGGCGGGACTTCGGGCGGGTGCGGCTGCTGATGGTGGACACCCGGGCCGCCCGGGTCCTCGACGAGGGCCGGCGGGCGATGCTCGACCCCGGGGAGGCCGCGTGGCTGCGCGAGCAGGCCCTCCAGGACCGGGGCTCCTACGACCATCTCCTCATCGGCACCTCGCTGCCCTGGCTGCTGCCGCACCTGGTGCACGACGTTGAGGCCTGGAACGCGGCCCTGTGCCGGGGCGAGCGGGGTGCGCGCTGGGCGCGGTTCGGGGAGCGGCTCAGACGGGCGGCGGATCTGGAGCACTGGGCGGCCTTTCCGGCTTCCTTCGCCGCGCTGACGGAACTGATCGCCGAGGCGGGCTCGGGGGCGGACGCTCCGGCGACGGTGCTGGTGCTCTCCGGTGATGTGCACCACGCGTACGTCGCCGAGCCACGGTGGCCCGGCGGCAGCGGCAGCGGCAGCGACGGCGGTCCGGACGCGCGGGTGCTCCAGCTCACCTGCTCGCCGGTGCACAACTCGATCCCGCTGTCGATCCGGGTCGGCTTCCGGTTCGGCTGGAGCGCGGTGGCCCGGGCGCTCGGGCGGCGGTTCGCCGGGCACGGCGGCTGTGCCCGGCCGCCCGTCACCTGGCGCAGGACGGGCGGGCCCTGGTTCGGCAACCAGCTCATGACCCTCGCCCTGCACGGCCGTTCGGCCCGGCTGAAGCTGGAACAGGCGCGCGGGAAGGGGACGTTGGCAGTGGTGGAGGAGTCCGACTTGACCTCCCGTTGAGGGGTATCCGGGACAACTGGGGCCGGTGGGGCCCGCGTTGGCTTCTGTGACGGCCAGCGGCATGATGAGGCGGACCGTCCGCTTCCAGCAGCTCTCGCGGACGGTCCACTCCATCGCGCCCCACACGCCCAGGAGTCATCCCCTTGCCATCAGTGAACGCGGAAGCGCAAGCGCCCACGGCGTCCGTCGCCCTCGCCCTGGTCGGCGCCGGGCCGCGCGGGACCAGTGTCCTGGAACGCCTCTGCGCGTCCGCGCCGGACCTCCTCCCGCCGGGGGTGCGCCTCACGGTCCATGTCGTCGACCCCGATCCGCCGGGGCCCGGCCGGGTGTGGCGCACCGCGCAGTCGCCGGAGCTGCTGATGAACACCGTGGCCTCGCAGGTGACCCTGTTCACCGACGACAGCGTGGACTGCGCCGGCCCGATCCGCCCCGGCCCCAGCCTCCACGCGTGGGCGGGCGGCACGCTGGGCCCGGACGAGTACCCGACCCGCGCCCACTACGGCCGCTACCTGGAGTGGGTGTTCGCGCGGACCGTGCGCGAGGCGCCGCCCTCGGTGCGCGTGGAGACACACGCGGCCCGCGCCGTGCGCCTCGACGAGGCGGCCGACGGCCGCCAGGTCCTCACCCTGGACGACGGACGGGTCCTGTTCGGCCTCTCCGCCGTCGTCCTGGCCCAGGGCCATCTGCCGCTGATCGCCGACAGCGCCGAGCAGCGCCACACGGCCTACGCCGAACGCCACGGCCTGCGCCACATCGCCCCCGCCAATCCGGCGGACGTCGACCTCTCCCCCGTGGCCCCCGGCGAACCGGTCCTCCTGCGCGGTCTGGGCCTCAACTTCTTCGACCACATGGCCCTGCTGACGACGGGGCGGGGCGGCCGCTTCGTCCCGGCGGAGCGGGACTCGGGCGCCGTCGGGCTGCGTTACCTGCCGTCCGGCCGTGAGCCCCGGATCCACGCCGGGTCGCGGCGCGGGGTTCCGTACCAGGCGCGGGGGGACAACGCCAAGGGGCCCTACGGGCGGCACCTCCCGCTGGTGCTGACGCCGGAGGTGATCGCGGGGCTGCGCAAGCGGGCGGACTCCGGGGAGGCGCCCGATTTCCTGGCGGACGTCTGGCCGCTGGTGGCCAAGGAGGTGGAGACGGTCTACTACGCGGCCCTGACGGGCCGGGCGGAGTTCGCGGACCGGTTCCTCGCCGTGCCGCACCGGGATCCCGAAGAGGCCCGGATCCTGGACGAGTTCGGTGTGGCGGAGGCCGACCGCTGGAGCTGGGACCGGATCTCGCGGCCGTACGCGCAGCGGCGGTTCGCGCACCCGGGGCAGTGGCGGGAGTGGCTGCTGGCGTATCTGCGGCGGGACGCGCAGGAAGCGGAGCGCGGCAACGTGGCGGGCCCGCTGAAGGCGGCCCTGGACGTGCTGCGCGATCTGCGCAACGAACTGCGGCTGGTCGTCGACCACGGCGGGCTCGCCGGCGCCTCCCGCCGGGACCACCTGGACCGCTGGTACACCCCGCTCAACGCCTTTCTGTCCATCGGCCCGCCCCGGCGCCGCATCGAGGAGCTGACCGCGCTGATCGAGGCGGGTGTGGTGGAGGTGCTCGGCCCGCGTCTGGAGGTGCGCGAGGAGGACGGGGCGTGGGTCGCCCGCTCCCCGGAGATACCGGGCTCGGCGGTCCGGGTGACCACGCTGGTCGAGGCCCGGCTGCCGGAACCGGAGCTGCGCCGCACCGCCGACGCCCTGCTGGCCCGGCTGCTGAAGACCGGCCGGTGCCGTCCCCACACGGTCGACGGTCATGTCACCGGCGGACTGGACGTGACACCGCGCCCGTACCATCTGATAGACCGTCAAGGTAGGGCGCACCCACGGCGGTTCGCCTTCGGGGTGCCCACGGAGGGCGTGCACTGGGTGACGGCGGCGGGCGCCCGCCCCGGCGTGGATTCGGTCACGCTTTCGGACGCGGACGCGGTGGCGAGAGCCGTCCTACGTGCGGCGACGGCGGAAACAGGGCCCCGGACGGAGCCTGAGCCATGGCCGAATGTTGAACTTGAAAGCATTGATTAGGTACGCCTAGCGTTGACCGCTCGTTCGGTACCGCCGTCCCACCGACGGACCGTCCGCCGTGCCCCACCCGGACGGTCCGACCGACCCGACACCGAAGGAGCACCCCCCACCATGTCTGCTCGCCTCAACACCGCACAGCCCTATGCGTTAGGGCTGTTCCGCATCGTCGTGGGCCTGCTGTTCGCCTGCCACGGCGCCGCCTCCCTCTTCGGCATCCTGGGCGGGGCCGTCGGCACGGACGGCGGCACCGTCGACACCGGCACCTGGCCCGGCTGGTACGCGGCCGCGATCCAACTGGTCTGCGGCGTCCTGGTCCTGGTCGGCCTCGGCACCCGGGCCGCCGCGTTCCTCGCCTCGGGCTCCATGGCGTACGCCTACTTCAAGGTGCACCAGCCGGGCGCCCTGTGGCCGCTGGAGAACGGCGGCGAGCCCTCCGCGATGTTCTGCTGGGCCTTCCTGCTGCTGGTCTTCACCGGCTCCGGCGCCCTGAGCGTGGACCGGCTGATCACCAGGCGCTCGCCCGCGCAGCGTGAGCCGGCCGCCCAGCAGGCCACCGCCGCGGCCTGACCGACGCGACAGACCGGCATAACAGACCGACGTACGCCGGGTGCCCTCGCCACGACGACCGGGAGGGCACCCGTGTTCACAGGCGCGGCGCCCAGCCACCGCGAGCGGGTCCGGGAGTGAATGCGCCCTGCGAACACAAACACCCCCCGTGACCCTTCTGTCACCTCTCCCGCGTACGCTGTATGGCTGTCATGGTCACGGGGGAGCGAACGGTGTTCGAGAGTGTGGGGGCCTTGCTGGGCAGCCCTTGGATCTACGCGTTGGTGGGCCTGTCGGTCCTTCTGGACGTGTTCCTGCCGGTACTGCCGAGCGGGGTGCTCGTCATCACGGCGGCCACCGCGGCGGCCGCCGGCTCGGGCGCGGCGACCGGTCAGGTGCCGCACGAGGTGCCGGACATCCTGGCCCTGATCCTCTCCGCGACGACCGCGTCCGTCCTGGGCGACCTGGTCGCCTACCGGCTGGCCTGGCGGGGCGGTGAGCGCCTGGACCGCGCGATCTCCCGCTCCCGGCGGCTGACCACCGCGCAGGAACGTCTCGGCGAGGCCCTCGCCCGGGGCGGCGGGGCCCTGGTCGTCCTGGCCCGGTTCGCGCCCGCCGGCCGCTCGGTCGTCTCCCTGATCGCCGGTGCCGCGCACCGCCGGGCCCGTGACTTCCTGCCCTGGTCCGCGCTGGCCGGGCTCTCCTGGACCGCGTACAGCGTGGCCCTCGGCTACTTCGGCGCGCACTGGCTGGGCGCCACCTGGCTGGCGACGGGGGTCTCCGTGCTGGCCCTGTTCGGGGCGGGCGCGGGAGCGGCGTACGTCATGCGCCGCCCGTCGGCGTAGCCCGGTCGCGCCGGGCGGCTACGACGCCCGGCTCGCCGCGCCCCGCACCTCCAGCCCGCCGAGCAGCTGGGCCGTGGCCTCGGCGATCGCCTCGACGGCGTGGTCGAACACCTCCCTGTTGTGCGCGGCCGGCGCCCGGAACCCGGACACCTTCCGGACGTACTGCAGGGCGGCGGCGTGGATGTCCTCCTCCGTCGCCTGCTCGGGCAACGCGGGCGGACGCAGCGTCTTGATACTCCGGCACATGTCACCAGTCTCCCTCTGATCGGGTTGCCCTTCGGAGACGCGAAGCCGGCCCGGCCGGGCTGTGCCGGTCCGCGAGCCGCTCCTCGGTCCGCGGTCCGCGGTCCGCCGAGATGTGTGGTCATCTCCGGGCTGTCGGTCCGCCGCAGCAGCCAGAAGTCGCCCTCCGCCCAGGGCACCGGCCGCACCCGCTCCACACCGATGGAATCCATGCCTCCACCGTAGGACGGACGTCCGACAATCGACGGTCCGCCGAGGGGGCTTGGCTTTACTGGCCTGACGGCAACCCGCCCCGGCCCGAACCGACCCGGAAGGACCCCCATGCCCGGCTCCGCGCCCCCCGTCCTCGCCCACGACGGTGACTGCGGCTTCTGCCAGACCTCCGTCGACCGCGTCCGGGCCCTCGCGGCGCCCGCGCTGGACGCGGTGCCGTGTCGGTTCCTGCCCGCCGAGGAGACCGCGCCGCACCTCCAACGGCTCGCCCGGGAGGTCCTGCTGCTGCGCGGCGGCACGGTCCTCGCGGGCGGGGCGGACGCACTGGCCCGCACTGTGGCGACCTCGCCCTCGGCCGCGTACCGCGTGCTCGCGGCCGTCGTCCGGCTCCCGGGGGTGCGCGGCGGTGCCCGCGCGGTCTACCGGTGGGTGTCCCGCAACCGGCACCGGCTGCCCGGCGGCACGCCCGCGTGCGCGGTACGGCCCGCCTCCGGCACGTGAGGCGGATCCGTATGCGACTCCGTGTCCCGACCTGTGTGCTGACCCCCGCGGGCCCGCCCGCCCTCGCCGACGGTCACGCCGTCGACCGGTACGTCCAGATCGGCTCGCTCACCAAGGCCGTCACCGGGACCGTGCTGACCCGGATGGCGGCGGCCGGAGCGCTGTCCCTGGACGACCCCCTCGAACGGTGGCTGCCCGAGGCCCCCACGACCGGGATCACCCTGCTCCAGCTGGCCCGGCACACCTCCGGTCTCCCCCGGCTGCCACCCGGCGCGCTGCCGCCCCGGGACCCGTACGCCGCCTTCGACCGGCCCGCGCTGCACGCCCTCGTCCGCCGCCTCGACACGCTCGTCACCCGTCCCCCGGGCCAGGAGGAGGAGTACTCCAACCTCGGCTATGCGGTGCTCGGCGCGGCACTGACCGCCGCCGCGTCCGGGGCGTCGTACGAGGAGCTGGTGACCGAGCACGTGCTGCGCCCGCTGGACGTCACGGAGGTGGGCGCCCACCCCGCTCCGGAGCGGCGGCTGCTCGCTCCCGGGCGGTTCGGCGGAACCCGGCGGCCCTGGACCATGGACGGCGCGATACTGCCCGCGGGCGGTCTGTGGGCGACCCCTCGGGCGACGGCCGATCTGGTCGTACGGCTGCTGGTGGAGCGCCGGCTGGGGGATCCCGCGCCGAGCTGGCAGACGGCCGGGCCGCTGCACTGGCACAACGGGGCGGTGGGCCGCGCCTCGGTCTTCGCCGGGGCCCTGCCGGACGGTGCCTGGGTCGTCGTGCATCGCCTCAACGGGGACACGGACACCACGGACCGGATGGGCATCGCCGCCCTCAAGCGGGACGCCCGGCGGGTCCCTGAGTAGCCCCCACCCCTCTGTCGAACATACGTTCACACGAACACCCCGAAGGAGCTCGCCCCGCAAAATCGAACAGGCGTACCATTGCCGTGTGGCTAAGACCTATGACTTTCCCAGCGACCTGCGCGCCGGTCAGGAGGAGCTGCATCAGGTCCGGGCCGAGCTGTCGGCCCTGCTGAAGCGGCTCCCCTGGTCGGTGGAGCCCCTGGACGGATTCAGTGACGCGGGCGGCTGGCGCAAGATCGAGCGCCCCGCGTCCCCGGGCTGGACGGCCGACGAGCAGGCCGAGGTGGAGAAGCTGCGGCGGCGCGAGCACGAGCTCGCGGTGTTCGTGAGCTGCCACCGCTTCTGGTCGGAGATCGCCGCCGAGGACCGGGTGGAGGCCCGCACGCACCTCAAGCACGCACACGGCACCCCACCCGGCGAAGCGGACCGCACACCAGAGAACTAGCTCTTCCCGGCGAGCAGTCCCTTCATCTCGGTGATCTCCGCGGTCTGGCCGGTGACGATGTCGCCGGCCATGTCCCTGGCCGCCTGGTAACGGCCCTTGTCCCGCTCGGTTCCGGCCATCGTGACGGCGCCCTCGTGGTGCTCGACCATCAGGGTCAGGAACGCGGTGTCGAAGGCCGCGCCGGACGCCTTCTCCAGCGTCTTCATCTCGGCGTCGTCCATCATCCCGGCCATGCCGCCGGAGCCCGAGTGGTCCATGCCGGGCATGGAGTCGTCCGCCGACGCGCCCTCCTCGGGCACGTCCTCGCCCCAGGCCTTCAGCCAGCCGGTCATCTTCTCGATCTCCGGGTCCTGGGCCTTCTCGATACGGGCCGCGAGGTCCTTGACCTGGGCGGAGGAGGCGCGGTCGGCGGCGAGCTCCGCCATCCGAAGGGCCTGGCGGTGGTGCGGGATCATGCCCTGCGCGAAGGTGACGTCCTGGGCGTTGTGCCCGCCGCCGGAGGCGTCCGCGGAGGCCGAGGAGGCCGGCTCGCCGTCTCCGCCGCACGCGGTGAGGAGCAGCGCGGCGGTCACGGTCACCACCGCCAGCGCGGCACGGCGGATCGGGTTGCGGGTGGTGCTGGTCATACGGGAACTCCTGGCGAGAAAAGGGTGCGTGGACACGTCGGCGCACCCCGCCGGCCCGTCGTACGGGGGCGTGGGTGCGCGCAGCGGTGTCTAGATCCGCAGGAGTTGGAGTTCCGCCAGGGAGGGTGGCGCGCGAGCGCCCTCGGGGGCCGCGACCGCGTGCGGGCACAGGGTCTCGTCCGGTACGGGCACGGGGGCGGGGTCGGGCAGCAGACCCGGCAGCACCGGTCCCCCGCTCACGGCGGCCGAGGCACAGGTGGAGTCGGCGTGCCGGGCGTGTCCGCCCCCGCAGTGGCCCTCCTCCCCCGCACAGCCGTCATGGCCCTCGGCGGAGGCGACGGACACGCCGGACATGACGCCCGCGACGGCCGCCATGGGGCGCGGCTCCGGGTGCGCGGACCACACTCCCCCGGGCGCGAGCCCGTGCATGCCGAGCAGGCCCACGAGGAGCCCGAGCACGCACACCGCCCGCCGCCACAGTCCGTTCACAGCCGCCATCCTAGGCACCGCGCGACCCGGACATGCGAGGGGCCCCCGGATCTCTCCGGGGGCCCCTCGGGTGTTCCTGGTGGGCGCGGACGGTTTCGAACCGCCGACATCCTGCTTGTAAGGCAGGCGCTCTACCCCTGAGCTACGCACCCAGGACGAGTCGACAGCCTACATTGCCCTGGGCCGTGTCCCGCAAACGTGTATCGGCGCCGGTGGGAAAGTCACGGTCCGCACGGTGAACTGACCGGCCCGTGTGTTCGTCTTCAACCGGTGGGAGAATGAACACCGGTTCAGGCGAATCACAGCACGGGAGAGGGATGTGACGGCGACACCACCGCAGCCGTACTCGCCGTTGGTGTCGCGCGCACACCGCCCGGTGACGGACGCCCTCACCCTTCTCGCCCTGCCGCTCGTCGTCGCGCTCGCGCTGCCCGCCGCGTTCGCCGGCGGCGGCACCCGGCGCTGGTTCGGCGGGCGGGCGGAGGGCCAGCGCGCCGAGGCGCAGGCCGCGAAGGACGCGGCGGCGGCCGCGTTCTACGAGCTGGACACCGCCCAGCGGGATCTGCGGATCTCCATCGAGACGATCACGGCGGTGGACGACAGCCCGGCCGCCCGGCGCGCGGTCTCCGGCTTCGCGGAGATCGGCCGGCGCATCGACGAGGCCAGCGGCCGTTACATCGAGGCGGTCGACGCCCATGACCTCGACCGGGACGACCTGGAGGCCTCGGCGGCCGCGCGGGCGCGCACCGAGCTGACCCGGGCCAAGGACGAGCTGGGCAACGTCAAGAAGGAGCTGGATCGTTTCGCCGAGGGGCTCGGCCCACTGCTCGGGAAGGCCGAGACCCAGCTGGCCCGGCTCGCGCCCGCCGTGGAGCGGGCCCGGCAGGCGCTGCTGGCCGCGTCGAACGCGCTGGACGCCGTACGGCGGACCGGACTGACGGCGGACGACCTGGCGGCCCGGCTCGCGGCCCTCGGGCCCGAGCTGACCAGGCTGAACCAGGGCGCGGGACAACACGGCGTGCCGCAGACGCTGGAGCGGGCCGAGCGGGTCTCCCGGGAGGCCGCGGCGGTCCGGGCGGAGGCCGAGCGGCTGCCGGAGAAGGCCGCGGAGATCGACCACCGGCTGGTGTCGCTGCGTACGCGGGCGCAGGCGCTGACGACCCGCGCGGGCCAGGTCGACCCGATCCTGAGCGAGCTGCGGCGGCGGTTCGCGGCGGCCTGCTGGCAGGACCTCCAGCGGGTGCCCGAGCAGGCCGCGGAGAACGTACGGCAGGCGGAGGCGCGGCTGCGGGAGGCGCAGGCGGCGCGGGACGCCCAGCGCTGGCCGGACGCCACCTCGCTGCTGTCCACGGCGCGGGCGCTGCTGAACACCACCGACGAGGCGGTCTCCGCCGCCGGTGACCGGCTGAACCGGCTGAACGCCGTGCAGAAGGATCCGCAGGCCGAGATCGACCGGACCCGGTTCGCGATCCGGGACGCGCAGCGGCTGGCGATGGCCGGGCGCAACACGCCCGATCCCCGGGACGCGCGCCCCCTGGACGAGGCGGTGGCCCGCCTGGAGCGGGCGATCGGCACCCTGGAGGGCCGCCACCCCGACTACTGGCACTTCCTCACCGAGACGGAGGGCGTACGGCAGGCGGTGGCCGCCGTGGTGACCCGGATCCGCGAGGAGCGCGGCGCGGCCCACTGACGGCCGCCGCCACCGACGTTTGCCGCTCGAGCCGGGCGGGCGGATATTGGGGTAGGTACAGGGCCTCCCTCGGCACATCCACGCGCAAGGAGGCGGAGATGGCCGCACACGCACTGCACGCCCGTCGGCGGATCAGGCTCGACGACCACCTGCCCGTCGATCACCGGCTGAACCTGGTCTACCGGATCGGCGCCGGGCTGATGGGGCTGGGTCTCGTCGTCTTCGGGATCTTCGGTGTCATCGACGAGATCGGTTTCTTCGACACCGGCGGGGACGAGGTCTGGAGCCTGAACACCAACGGCGCGCTGAGCTGGCTGTCCATCGGGGTCGGACTGCTGCTCTTCGTGGGCATGGTGATCGGCGGGAACTTCGCGTCCACGCTCAACATGACCCTCGGGATCCTGTTCATCCTCAGCGGCTTCCTGAACATGGCGCTGCTGGAGACGGACTACAACTTCCTGGCCTTCAAGATCCAGAACTGCATGCTGAGCTTCGTGATCGGGATCCTGCTGCTGGTCTTCGGGATGTACGGCAGGGTCGGTTCCGCCCTGCCGCACGACAACCCGTACTGGCGGGCCCGCCACCCGGACGAGGCGGCGGACCGGCCGGCGATCGAATGATCAGGTGCGGTAGGCGTAGTAGTACGCGTTCGGGTACGACGCGACGAGGCTCGCCACCGACCGGCGCAGCGTGTTGTTCGAGTGGTAGGTCACGTACGGGATGCCGTTGGCCTTGTACGTGACGATCATGGTGTGGTCCTTGGACCCGTCCCGGTCGAAGTCCATCTGGAGGACGTCACCGACCTCGAGCTGGTAGACGTTCGCCAGCGCGGTGGTCCGCTTGGAGTTCTGGGCGAACCACGACCACTCGTTGACGCCGACGAACGAGTCCGACTGGATGTCGGCGTTGCCGAACCACTTGGTGTAGTCGTAGACGTAGCCCGGGACGTGCTTCCAGCCGCCCGCCTTCAGCGACTGGCTGACGAAGTTGGTGCAGTCGCCGCCGGCGGTGTGGTTGTTGAAGTCCGGGTAGTCCTTGTTGTAGGTGTACACGTACTTCTCGGCGTAGGCCGCCATGGCCTTGTAGTCGTACGTGGTACCCGTCTTCGGCACGGCGGCCGGGTTGCGGGTGGTCGCCGCGCGCGCCGCGTTCGGCATGGTGTCGTCCGCCGTGGTCGCCTTCACGGACGCCACCGGCTTGGAGAGCGTGTTCACCGCGAGGCCACCCTGGTCGGTGTCCGTGACGCCGGTGAGCTGCCAGTTGCCGCTCCGGTCCGCCTTGAAGGTCAGCTCGTGCTGCGCCTGGAAGCCGGTGGTCTTCGGCTGGCCGGCGGTGGCGCCCGCGTAGGTCAGGGTCGTGGTCTCGGTGACCGCGGCCTTGGCCGTACGGCCCGTCACACGCGTGGCGTTCAGGGTGACGGTGGTGGCGGCCTTGCTGTACTTCTCGCCGGCCTTGGCCAGCTTGTCCTTGCGCTGTCCCAGCGAGGACAGGGTGGCGTCCTCGGTGCGGGCGGTGCCGGCGGACAGCTTGACGTCGCCGGAGAAGCCGTTGGTCAGCGGCTCCTGACGGTTGCCCTGCTTGCCGGTGACCAGGGCGTCGGTGCGGTCGGTGAAGACCGCGTCCGCCAGCCGCTGGAAGGTGGCCTTCGTCTTGGCGTCGACCGTGGGGTCGTCGACGACCGCGGCGCCCGCGGACCAGTTCGGGAGCAGCGCCGCCCCCGCCACGACCGAGGCGGCAGCCGCCCCGAATATCGTGGCGCGGCGCCTCGAACGGCTCAATTTCCTTGACTTCACTGATGTTTCCCCTCTTGCCCGGCGGAGGGATGCCGGAGAGGGCATCTTTGCATGGCGTGTGTGGGTCATGTGAAGAGGGGTACGGTTGAGGTTTGGTTACTTCGCCGTCACTTCACGACGGTCGACCAGTCGGCCGGCGACTGGGCCGGATCCAGGCTGCGCAGCGCCGCCAGCGTCTCGGGCTTCTGCACGTCCATCCAGTCGGCCAACTCCTTGAAGGACACGCACTTGACGTCCTTCTTGGTGCACACGTTCTCGATGACGTGGTCGACGGCCTTCATGTAGATGCCGCCGTTCCAGTTCTCGAAGTGGTTGCCGATGAACAGCGGGGCGCGGCTGCCGTAGTACACGCGGTTGAAGCCGGACATGTAGGAGTCGATGGTCTGCTGCTGCCACTCGGCGTACTTGGCGGGGTCGCCCTCGGTCTCGCCGTTCGACTGGTTGTAGAGGAAGTTGAAGTCCATGGACAGGGCCTGGATGTCGCCGTACGGGAGTCCCTGGAGCGGGAAGTCCCACAGGCCGTCCTTCTTCGTCGGCCAGACCTGGAGACCGCCGGGGTTGGACGCGTCGTAGCGCCAGCCGTAGCTCTTGGCCGCCTTGATCAGGTTCTCCTGCCCCTCCAGGCAGGGCGCCCGGCCGCCGGTGACCTCCTTCTTGAAGTCGAAGGGCAGCGGGTCCATGTCCTTGTAGCCGGTGTTGGTCTTCCAGTTCTCCACGAACTCGTAGAACTGGTCGATCTCGCTCTTCCACTGCGCGACGCTCCAGTCGCCGCCGCCCTTGGCGCCGCAGAAGTGCCCGTTGAAGTGGGTGCCTATCTCGTTGCCCTCCTCCCAGGACTCGGCGAGCTCCTCCAGCGTGGTGCGGATGTGCTCGTCGGTGGGGAAGCTGATCGCCGCCGCGCCCTTGGAGTGCATCGGCGGCGAGTACAGGTCCCGCTTGCTCTTGGGCAGCAGGTAGATGCCCGTGAGGAAGAAGGTCATATGGGCGTTGTACTGCTTGGCCATCTCGCGGTAGTGCTCGAAGAGCCCGTCGTCGCCCGCGAGCGCGCCGTCCCAGGAGAGGACCACGAACTGGGGCGGCTTCTCACCGGGCTTGAGGGGTTCCGCCTTCAACTGGTCCTTCTGCGGACCGGTGTACGAGGTGGAGCCGTCCCCGAGGACGTGGGTCTTGCCGTCCCACACCGGCTCCTTGCTCGCCTTCGCCGACGCCTTCTTGCTGTCCCCCGAGGACGCCGTGGGCTGGGTGTTGTCGGTGCGGTCGAGCACCAGGTAGCCGCCCATCAGCGAGGCGACGACGAGAAGCGCCGCCAGGGTGAGGAACCCTGGGTGCGCGGCGGCGGTGCGGCGCGGTTCCGCGGCCTTGCGGCGGCGGCCCGACGGTGACTTCATGTGCGGCTCATTCTCCGGGTGTGGGGACGCGGGGCCCGTTCGGTGGTCAGCCGAGCGGGCTCATGGCACCTGACCAGATGCCGTAGGGAACGCTGTCGTCGGTGGTTCCGGCGATGCCTTCCAGCGGCAGTGGTTCAAGGCTCTTGGTGAGGTCGATGCGGTACACGACGACCGCGGTGGACACCTTCTCGGCGGTGCCGACGTACCAGGAGGCGGTGTCCTTGTCGGTGGTGCCGGCCTTGCCGGCCGGGGCGGACCCGGACGCGGGCACGTCGGACGGGTGGGCGGTGCGGAAGGAGTCGGTGAGCGCGGAGGTGACCTCCTCGGCCACCTCGGCGCGCATCGCCCGCTTGGGCTTGGGGGTGTCCAGGACGACCTGGGAGCCGTTCCTGGTGATCTTCCGCACCGAGTACGGCTCGGTGTGCCTGCCGTCCGCGGCGAAGGTGGAGTAGCCGCTCGCCATCCGGATCGCGCTGGGCGTGGAGCTGCCCAGGGACAGCGCGGGCACCTGGGCGCCGATGCTGGACGCCAGGAAGCCGGAGGCCTCCGCGGTCTCGCGCACCTTGTCCAGGCCGGTGTCCATGCCGAGCTGCATGAACGGCGTGTTCACCGACAGCTCCAGCGCGCGGTGCAGGGAGATCTGCCCGTAGGACCTGCCCCCGTCGTTCTCGGCGGCGACCCGTTTGCCGCTGCGGTCCCAGTAGTAGCCCTCGGGGGTGGTCAGCAGGACCTTGTCGTTGCCGTTGTAGAGCGACTCGCCGGTGACTTCGGCGGCGTCCCCGTCGTCACGGGTCTTGTGGATGCCGTTCTCCAGCCCCGCGGCGTAGACGAAGGGCAGGAAGGCGGAGCCGGCCGGGACGGTGGTGGCGTTGGACTCGTTGTAGCCCTGCGTACGGTGGTCCGGGCCGCCGTAGACGGCGAGGATCCGTCCGTCGGAGGCGACCGAGGCGGCGCCGTAGTGGGCGGCCTTCGCCTTCTTCGGCTCGTCCTCGAGGGCCTTCTTGCGGGCGTCGGTGACGGCCTTGGTCAGCTCGTCCTCGCGCTTCTTGTCGAAGGTGGTGTAGACCTGGTAGCCGCCCAGGTCGAAGTCCTTGTCGGAGATGCCCCCGGCCTTCTTGGCGTACTGGGAGGCGAGCTCCACCAGGTAGTCGCTCTGCTCACCGGTGTCGTACAGCGGGTTGCTCTTCAGCGGCTCGGGGAACTTCGTGTACTTGGCCCGCTCGGCCTTCGTCAGCTTGCCGATCTCGACCATCCGGTCCAGGGTCCACCGCCAGCGCTCGACGGCACGGGCGCGGTTGGCGCTGGACAGGGTCGGGTCGTACAGGCCGGCGCCCTTGAGCAGGGAGGCGAGGAACGCGGCCTCGCTGGCGTTGAGCTCGCCGACGTCCTTGCCGTAGTAGGCCTGGGCGGCGCGCTGGATGCCGTAGGTGCCGCGGCCGAACCAGCTGGTGTTGAGGTAGCCCTCGAGGATGTCGTCCTTGCTCATCTGGTTGTCCAGCTTGAGGGAGATCATCGCCTCGGTGAACTTGCGGCCGATCGTCTGTTCCTGGTTCAGGTAGACGTTCTTGACGTACTGCTGCGTGATCGTCGAGCCGCCCTGGGTGTCGCCCTGGCCGATGGTGCGGAACAGGGCGCGGCTGATGCCCTTGACCGAGATGCCGGGGTCGCTGTAGAAGCTCGCGTTCTCGGCGGCGAGGACCGCCCAGCGGACGTCCTCGGGGATGTCCTTCAGCGGCATCGCCTGCCGCTGCACCCAGCCGGTGCGGGCCATGGGCGTGCCGTCGGACCAGAAGAACACGTTGTCCTGCTGGGTGGCGTAGGAGTTGAGGTTCTCCGGGATGTCGGTGGCCGCGTAGGCGACGACGAGGAGGAAGGTGCTCAGGCCCAGGGACGCGAAGAAGCCCCCCAGGCACTGCCGCCAGGAGGGTATCCAGCGCCGCCAGTCGGTACGGCCGGGGCGCGGGTACTGCGGGCGGAGCCTGCGGACGTAGGGAGTGACACGAGTCACATAGGGACCCAGTACCGCGACAAGGGGGGCCAAACGCGATCGCAAAACCATGGATATTCGGGCAAACAGGGAGGGGCGTGGGGCTTTGCGGCGATTCCCCGAAGTACGCGCTTTCTCCGAACTCCCCGAAGTGTCGGGCACTTTGGGAATGTCCGACATCCGCAGCTGCATGGTCTCGTCCGCCCGGAAAGCAGCGGGGATCTTCAACTGCATGGTTTCGTCCGGCCTTTGGGGCTCCTCCCCCTGCCCCACCTGGTCCACTACGCGTCTCCCTCCGCACCTTCGTATTGCTCGCACAGGCAGACGTACAGACGTACGAGGGTCTGACATGGTTGCCGTGGACTCGGCTGCAAACCCTGAATCCCCCCGACCTCGCGGTTCATCGCGGCACCCTCAAATTACCAGCGCCCTTCGCAAATTCTCCACATAAGAAATCGACAGACGTGAACAGAAGCAGAACTCCGGTGGGGTCTGCCCGGCATATGAGGATTAACCTGTCGCCATGCCTCGCTACGAGTACCGCTGCCGGACCTGCGGCGACACATTCGAACTGAGCCGTCCGATGGCGGAGTCCGCCGCCCCCGCCGCCTGCCCGGCGGGCCACGACGACACCGTGAAGCTGCTGTCAGCCGTCGCCGTCGGCGGCACGGCGAACGCCCCCGCGCCCAGGGCGGGCGGCGGGGGCGGAGGCGGCTGCTGCGGCGGAGGCTGCTGCTCCTGACCGCTACCGGGGTCCTCGGACCGCCTTCAGGAACTCCCGCAGGATGCGCTCCCCGGCAAGGACGCCCCGCTCGGGCAGGGCGGTGATCCCGGGGGCCGTCCACTCCGTGTCGGCCAGCTCGCCGTGGCCCGGCCGCCAGCCGCGGTCCACGGCCAGCAGCAGATCGGCGTCGAGCAGGGAGTCCCCGGCACCCAGGGCCAGCTCGGCGCCGGTGCGCCGGGCCACCTCGCGCACGGCCGCGCTCTTCGTCAGCGGCTTCGGCACGGCGTAGATCTTGCGGCCCTGCAGCGACACCGTCCAGCCCCGGTTCTCCGCCCAGGCCGCCAGCTCCTTCACCCACTCCTCGGGCAGCAGCTCGCGCTCCACGACGAGATAGGCGAACAGGTCCTCGGCGACCCGGTGCTTGCGCACCCACAGCGGGTCGGCGGTGGCCTCCAGATGCGCGCGGACCTCGTCCAGGGGCGCGCACTGCTCCGCCAGCCGCGCGAGCACCCCCGCGTGCCAGTCCTGGTCGGTGACCCCGTCGACCAGGATGTGACCGCCGTTGGCGCAGATCGCGTACTTCGGGGCCGGCCCCGGGAGATTGATCCGCAGATACTGCTTGCGCGTCCGGGTGGTCGTCGGCGTGAACACCGCCGCGTCCCCGAGGTCGGTGAGCAGCCCGGCCGCCGTCTCCGTCATGAACGACAGCGGCCTTGCCTCGTGCACCTCCACGCACAGCAGCCGGGGCGCCCGCGCGTCCGGCATGGTCAGCGCCAGCGCCGCCGACGAGTAGATCAGCGTCCGGTCGAGGTCGCTCGCCACCAGCACGGCCATCAGAGTGCCACCGCCTTGCCGTCGGCGCCGGTCGCCCCGCGCGTGTACTTCGGATGGATCAGCCCCACACAGGTGTACGGCAGCTCGCCGACCTCCTCCACGGGCACCCCTCTCTGCTCCGCCAGGAGCCGTACGTGGTCCAGGTCGGCGCCCGCCCCGGCCCGCGCCAGGATCTTCCAGGGAACCCGGCGCAGCAGCACCCGGGTGGTCTCGCCGACACCCGGCTTGACCAGGTTCACATCGTGGATGCCGTACTCCTCGCTGATCCGCTCGACGGCCGCCCAGCCCTCCCAGGTGGGCGTACGGTCGCTCGCGAGCAGCTCCTTCACCGCGGCGGCCACCGCCTCCGCGACCTCGCCGAAGCGGGCGGCGACGGCGTCCAGGAAGGCCACGGAGACATCCGCGCCGGCCAGCTCCCGGTAGAACTTCGCGCCGTGGAAGTCGTCCGGACCGACCAGGTCGGCCCGCAGGACCGTCCGCGAGATCAGTCCCGAGACCGTCGAGTTCAGGCACGCCGAGGGGATCAGGAAGTCCTCGCGGGTGCCGTACGTCCGCACGCACGAGCCCGGGTCCGCCAGCACCGCGATCTCCGCGTCGAACCCGGCCGCGCCGCCCGCCGCCTCGAACTCCTCGATCGCCGCGGCCAGCTCCCGGGTGATGGCGCCCTTGCCGGTCCAGCCGTCCACGAACACCACGTCCCGCGGGTCGTGGTGGGCGGCCAGCCAGCGCAGCGCGTTGGCGTCGATGCCCCGGCCGCGCACGATCGACACGGCGTAGTGCGGCAGGTCGAGACCGTGGCGGAACTGGGCCCAGCGGCGCATCAGGACGCCCACGGGGGTGCCGGCGCGGGCGAGGGAGACCAGGACGGGGCGGGGCGAGCGTTCGGCGATCACCGTCTCCGTGACCACCCCGACCGCCTGCGCGATGCGCGCGGCCGACGTCTCCAGCGCCGCCTGGAACAGCTCCTGGTACTGCTCGCTCGGCTGGTACTCGACCGGCAGCGACTCGGCGTAGTGCGCGCCGCCGCTCTGGATGGCCTCCTCCCGCTCCTCGGTCGGTGCCTCCAGCGTCACGTCCGAGAGGTCCTGGAGCAGCCAGCCGACCTCCTCGGGCGCGTACGAGGAGAAGGCGGGGCCGCGGAGGGGCTCGGGCAGCATGGGGGGCCTTTCGGGGACGTACGACGGGATGACCGCCAGGACCACGTGCGGGGTGTGTGCGGCGAGCTGTGCCAGCAGGCCGTCGGGGGCGTGCAGCGCGGGGGTGTCGGCGGCCGAGTCGACGACGGCCACCACGGCGTCGAAGCCGGCGCCCGCGACGTTGTAGGCGTACCGGTCGCCGGGGCCGTCGGCCGGGTCGTCGTGCGCGGGGAAGGTGAGGCGGCTGCGGATGGCGTAGCCCGGGTCGTCGACGGCGAGGACGGGGGAGCGGGTGGTGGTGCTGTAGCGGATCTCGGCGGTCACGCTCCGCTCCAGCTCGCAGGCCAGGCGGAGGGGGGCGTACATCAGCTCCTCGAAGCCGAGGATGTGCACGCGGTGCGCGTCTTCCGGCAGTGCTTGTGCGAGGCGGACGGCCATCGCGGGGAGTGCGGCTTCCAGTTGTATTCGGTGCTCGGGGGTGAAGCCGTGGCGTCCGCCGTCAGGGACGCTCTGGGGCCAGTCGAGGTCTACTCGGGTGTGGGGCGGGTGCGGGTGCGTGGGGGCTGGTCGCGCCCACGCGGCGGTGGCCGCAGAGTCAACCCGGCCCCGCGCCCCTGGGGGGTTGCGGTCGAACCTCGCCACAAGGTCCTGGCCCTTTTCCAGAACACCCTCGGGGAGTCGTACCGTGCCCGAAGCCGTCGCCACCAGATCGACGCGCGCGCCGATCTCCCCCGCGAACGCCTCCAGACGGCCCGCGTCCTGCGGGGACCTCATGTCCACCAGGGCGACCACCACGTAGCGGCCCCGCGGGTAGCGGTCGTGCAGGTCCCTGATCGTGTTCATGATGGTGTTGCCCGTGGAGAACTCGTCGTCGACCAGGACCAGGGGGCCGGTGCCGACCAGCAGGGTCGCGTCCTCCGGGAGCAGCAGGTGGGACGTCGCGTGGGAGTGGGACTCCTCGAAGCCGCCCGCCCGGGCGACGCCCGCGACCGGGCGGCGGGTCGAGTGCAGGTAGGGGGCCGTACCGAGGCCGTCGGCGACCGAGTGGCCGAGGCCGGTGGCGGTCTCCGCGTAGCCCAGGACGACCGCCCGGTCGCTGTCCGCCTCGCCGAGCAGCTCCCGCACCCTGCGGCCGAGTGCGAGACCGTGGCCGTACACCACGGACGGGGACTGCGGGACGTGCTTGCCCAGCACGTGGGACACCAGCAGATGGGCCCGCTTGGGGTTGCGGCGCAGGGCCAGTCCCAGCATCTCCTTCAGCGTGTCGTCCCCCGCGATCCCGACCCCGAGCCGCTCGGCGACCCAGCTGCCGGACCAGACCCCGTTGTTCACTGCGTTGTTCATGCGTCCCTAGAGAGTGAGGTGGTTTCAGCCGGGAATGCCGGCGGCGAGCAGGTCGACGAAGCTGACGTCCTCGTTGGCCACACCGAAGACCTCGGCCCGGAGCATGGTGCGCTCGGCCCAGGCGCGGTGCGGCTTCACCTCGTTCATCTTGTTCGTGTACTGGGACCTGAGCACACCCCCGCCGCCGCGTTCCGGCCGCAGGATGTCCGCCGCGTCGCTGTACTCCTCGTGACTGACGACGGACAGCGCGTGCACGGCCGGGACGTGCGAGGGGTGGATGCAGGTCTTGCCGAGCAGACCGTTGGCCTGGTCGAGGGAGATCTCGCGCAGCAGCCCGTCCATGGCGTGCTCGATCAGTCTCTCGCGCAGCTCCACGGCCTGTCCCTCCAGGAAGGGGCTGTGCCGCAGCATCGGCTTGAACATGCGCTCCGGGACCCGGAAGTACTCCCACACCGGCCCGGTCACGGTGAACCCGGTGCCGTCGGCGCGGCCCAGCATGTTCACCACGTCGGCGATCACGGAGGCGACGATCTGGACGTCGTAGGCGGTCATGTCGGGCGCCCGGCGCAGACCGTACGAGGAGCAGAAGTCGGTCACTCCGAGGCGGAGCGCCAGTACCCGGCCCCGGTACTTGTCGACCGCGCGGGCGATGCCCTCCAGGGCGTCCACCCGGGACTCCCGGTACATCAGCTCGGGGGTCTCCAGGACCGGCATGCCGAAGAGGCGGCGGCCGCTCGCGTGCTCGGCGGCGGCGAGGGCCTCCAGGAAGGGGATGCCGCGCTCCTCGGTGAACTTCGGGAACACGAACCCGCTCAGCAGGCCGGTGTGCGGGCCGAGGCGGCGGACCAGGTCGGGGATCTGCTCGGGTGTGCGCACCCGGATGAACAGCAGCGGCCGGTCCAGATCGGCGCGTCCCGCGAGGTCGGCGAACTGGCGGACGAGGTTCTCCTCGCCCGCCGGGACGTCCTCGTCGCCGATGGAGTCCTCCAGGCACAGCACCATCGAGACCACGCCGCGCCCGGTCTGCTTGACGATGTCGTCGGCCAGCTGGGGCCGGGTGGCCGGACTGTAGAGCGTGGCCCCCAGGGCCGCGGAGAGCAGCCTGGCCGGGGAGTCGGCGTCGAAGACGCAGGGCTCCCGGTGGAAGAGACGCTGCCGCACCTCGGGGGCGAGGTGCCCGAAATGACGCATAAAACTCCCCCGTGTTGCAGGTCAGGCTGTGGATTCCGGATGAGGTGGCCGGTAATAGTACGTAGAAGTCCATGTCAGGGGTTCCCGCCGGGCATGAATTTCAGGTAACTCGCCCGTGTGGGTTCCGCTGTGTGTCCGTGTACCCCGCGTTGTCGTGATCAGGACCGAGAGGGCAGGATGACCGCATGACGCACGCGATGCTGAAGGGGTCCAACGTCCCGCTCAAGGCAACCACGGTACGCGCTGTACTGCGCTGGACGCCCGGGCAAGGGGTGCCGGACGTCGATGCCTCCGCGCTGCTCCTCGGTCCCGACGGCCGCGTGCGCTCCGACGAGGACTTCGTCTTCTACAACCAGCCCCGGCACCCTTCCGGGAAGGTCTGGCGGCTCGGCAAGAAGCGGGGCGCCGAGGGCCTCACCGACACCATCCAGACAGATCTGGCCGGTGTCGAGCCCGGCGTCAGTCAGATTCTCCTGGTCGCTTCGGCGGACGGCGTCGCCTTCGACACCGTACGGTCGCTCAGCATCCTGCTGTACGACGCGGCCACCGACGGTGACCCGATCGCCACGTTCGACATCCGCCCCGAGACGGGCGAGGAGACCGCGCTGATCTGCGGCGAGCTGTACCGCCGCGGCGAGGGCTGGAAGTTCCGCGCCCTGGGCGAGGGCTACTCCAACGGCCTCAAGGGCCTGGCGACGGACTTCGGCATCTCGGTGGACGAGTCGGAGGAGGCGGCCGGCACCGCGGACCCCGCCCCGCTCCCGCCCGGCCCGAGCCTCTCCCAGCCCCTCCCGCCGGAGCAGCCCACCGCGCAGGTTCCCCAGCAGCAGCCGGCCTACGGCTACCCGAACAACCTCCCGACGCATGGTTATGCGTACCCGGACGGTTCCTTCCAGCTGCCGCCGCAGGGGCCACAGTTCATCGGACGGTGAGGAGTCGCTCGCGCACGCGCTACTTCTCCGCCTTGGTCTTGTAGCCCCGACCCCACTGCAACCCCCACCCGTACAGCCGGTCCAGCTCGGCCTGGAAGCCGTACACGAACCGCACCTCCCGCCGCACCAGCAGCTCCCCCTTCACGTTCTCGATCATCACCACCGCGCACGACCGGGCCTGCGGATGCCGCTCGTCGAGACCTATCTCGATCCGCGGCCCGTTGCTGGGATACAAGGTCACCATCGCGTGCGTCCGGTCGAACGCCGGCGTCTGGTCGTAGATGTACACGAACACCAGAAGCCGCTTGATGTCGTCCCGGTGGTCGAGGTTGACGTACATCGTCTCCCCCGACGCCGACCCGAACCGGTCGTCCCCGCTGAGCTTGACGTACGGCGGTGCGTTGACGTCCCCCAGCAGCCCGCCCAGCGGCTGTACGACCCCTTTCGTGCCGTCGGCCAGCTCGTACAGGCATCCCAGGTCGAGGTCGACGTTGACCATGCTCTGGCTGTGCCCGATGACCTCCGGCGGTTTGAGCGCCTTGAAGGGGTGCCGCAGCAGACTCTCCCGCTGGGGCCCGCCGATGTCCGAGGTCCGCATCCGCCAGGTCAGGTTGACCCGCAGGTTCCCCGTGGCCGCGCCCTGTTTGGTCAGGGAGACATAGTGATGCCGCTTGGTCAGTTCGATCGCGTTGGTCGCCGCGCTGCCCGAGTCGAACTCGGCCGTACGGCTGCCCAGAAGCCCGTCGAAGAATCCCATTCCCGCCCCCACGTTTCTCGCACGACATAACGGCGGGGCGGCCGTGGAGGACAGCGTCCCTCATCGACCGCCCCGCTCAGAGCGTTCCTCGGCGCAACCCGGTTCACACCGTGCCTACACCCCGGACGAGACCTCGGTCTTCTCGTCCGAGCCCTCAGCTTTTCCCTCGGCTGCCGCCAGTGCCTTGTTGCGGCGCACGGAGGACCAGAACGACCAGGCGATCAGGACGACGCCGACGAGACCGGTGATGACCTCGTTGATCTCGTACTGGATGGTGACCATCAGGATCACGGCCAGGGCGCCGATCGCGTAGTGGGCGCCGTGCTCCAGGTAGACGTAGTCGTCCAGGGTGCCCTGACGCACCAGGTAGACCGTGAGCGAACGGACGTACATCGCGCCGATGCCGAGGCCCAGGGCCATGAGCACGATGTCGTTGGTGATGGCGAACGCGCCGATCACGCCGTCGAAGGAGAAGGAGGCGTCCAGCACTTCCAGGTAGAGGAACATGAAGAACGCGGCCTGGCCGGCCAGCACGACCGGCGAGCGCTGCTTGCCGGAGCGGACGGCCTCCTCCTCTTCCTCGTGCTCGCGCTCCTCCTCTTCCTCGAGTTTGTCCTCGAAGTAGCCGGAGAGACCGCCGACGACCATGTAGGTGATCAGACCGGCGATACCGGAGATCAGGACGGTCTGGGCCTTGTCGACATGTCCGCCGCCGTGCTGGTGGGCGTGGGTGGCGAAGGTGAAGGAGGTGATCAGCAGGACGATCAGGGCGATGCAGACCGACAGCATGTCGACCTTGCCGAGCTTGGCGAGCGGGCGCTCGATCCAGCGCAGCCACTGGATGTCCCGGTCCTCGAAGATGAAGTCGAGGAAGATCATCAGCAGGAACATGCCACCGAAGGCGGCGATCGACGGGTGCGCGTCGGTGACGAGTTCCTGGTAGCGGTCCTTGTTGTTGAGCGCGAGGTCGACGGCCTCGATGGGGCCCATCTTGGCGCTGATCGCGACGATCACGACGGGGAAGACCAGCCGCATGCCGAAGACCGCGATGAGGACGCCGACGGTGAGGAAGATCTTCTGCCAGAAGGCGTTCATCTTCTTCAGGATTCCGGCGTTGACCACCGCGTTGTCGAACGACAACGAGATCTCGAGGACGGAGAGGATCGCCACGATGCCGAAGGCCTCCCACCCCCCGTAGAAGACCGCAGCGGCCAGACCGAGCGCGGTGACCGCGAACGACCAGCCGAAGGTTTTCAGAAGCACTGGCTACCCAATCCCTGTGTGTACGGGTCTCCCCCGCGCCGTACTCGGCTTTACGAACTTTTGAAGCCGAAGTCTAGTCCTGCCCCCCTCGCAGCCCACCGGGGACCGGCTTTTGCTCATAACGCGTTATGTGACGTTCACCCCGAAGTCCAGGGCGATGCCCCGCAACCCCGACGCGTACCCCTGTCCGACCGCCCGGAACTTCCACTCGCCCCCGTACCGGTAGAGCTCGCCGAAGATCATCGCGGTCTCGGTGGAGGCGTCCTCGCTGAGGTCGTAGCGCGCGAGTTCCTGGCCGTCGGCCTGGTTGACGACGCGGATGAAGGCGTTGGACACCTGGCCGAAGGTCTGGCCGCGCTCGTCGGCCATGTGGATGGAGACCGGGAAGACGATCTTGTCGCAGTGGGCGGGCACCTTGGAGAGGTCCACCAGCACCGACTCGTCATCGCCCTCGCCCTCACCGGTGAGGTTGTCGCCGGTGTGCTCCACGGAGCCGTCGGGGCTCTTGAGCTGGTTGTAGAAGACGAACCACTCGTCCCCGAGCACCCGGCCGCTGTTGCACAGCAGCGCACTGGCGTCGAGGTCGAAGGGGGCTCCGGTGGTGGAGCGCGCGTCCCAGCCGAGCCCGACCATCACCTGCGTGAGGTTCGGCGCGGCCTTGGACAGGGAGACGTTGCCCCCTTTGGCGAGCGTGACGCCCATATTGCTGGTCCTCCCCTGGTGCTGCCACGTGGTGCTTCTTCGGTTGTCCTGCGCGTCCGGCGCCGCCCCTAAACGGGCGGCGCCGGGTGAGGTCCCCCGCTCGAGCGAAGCCGAGAGCGGGGGAGGGTGAATCCTTCGGGCGCCCTGCGGCTCAGACGTTGACGCCGAAGTCCTGGGCGATGCCACGCAGGCCGGAGGCATAGCCCTGGCCGATGGCGCGGAACTTCCACTCCGCGCCGTGGCGGTAGAGCTCGCCGAAGACCATGGCGGTCTCCGTCGAGGCGTCCTCGCTCAGGTCGTAGCGGGCGATCTCGGCGCCGCCGGCCTGGTTCACCACGCGGATGAACGCGTTGCGCACCTGGCCGAAGGACTGCTGGCGGTTCTCCGCGTCGTAGATCGACACCGGGAAGACGATCTTCTCGACGTCGGCCGGGACCGTCGCCAGATTGACCTTGATCGCCTCGTCGTCGCCCTCGCCCTCACCGGTGGTGTTGTCACCGGTGTGCTCGACGGAGCCGTCGGGGCTCTTGAGGTTGTTGAAGAAAACGAAGTTGGCGTCGCTGCCGACCTTGCCGGCGTTGTTCAGCAGCAGCGCGCTCGCGTCCAGGTCGAAGTCGGTGCCGGTCGTGGTGCGGACGTCCCACCCCAGACCGACGATGACCGCGGTCAGGCCCGGGGCCTCCTTGGTCAGCGATACGTTGCCGCCCTTGCTGAGGCTGACTCCCACGAGTCCTCCCTTGGTGTCCAGGGGCGGGGAGCCCCATCGTGCGTGGATAACGGATCTATCGGATCAACGAGTCGATCCTAGTGACGGGTTCCCGACCCACGCAGGCCCTGGAGCCGATGAATCACAGGTGTCGGCGACGGCGGGGGGCCGGGGCGGCTCAGAGGGTGTCGAGCGCCTTGACGTACTCACCGAGGTCGCGGGCGTCCGGCAGCGCGTTGACGACGGTCCAGCGGACCACGCCCTCCTTGTCGATGACGAAGGTGCCGCGCACCGCGCAGCCCTTGTCCTCGGCGAAGACGCCGTAGGCGCGGGAGACCTCGCCGTGCGGCCAGAAGTCGCTGAGCAGCGGGTACTCCAGGCCCTCCTGCTCGGCGAAGACGCGCAGGGTGTGGATGGAGTCGTTGGAGACGGCGAGCACCTGGGTGTCGCGGTCGGCGAACTTCGGCAGGTTGTCGCGCACCTCGCACAGCTCGCCGGTGCACACGCCGGTGAAGGCGAACGGATAGAAGAGCAGGACGACGTTCTTCTCACCGCGGAAGTCGGAGAGCTTCACGGCGGCGCCGTGGTTGTCCTTGAGCTCGAAGTCGGGGGCCTTGTCGCCGACCTGGATCGCCATCGCGTGGATGTCCCTTCGGGTGGGGCTGTCTGGGTGAGAACACCCTACGCAGCCGCCGTCCGAAGCCGACGGACGGGCCGAGCACGACGACTGCTCGGCCCGTCCGGGGACGGTCTACTTCTTGGACTTCGCGGCCTTGGGCGTCACCAGCCGGCTGCCGCTCCAGTCCTTGCCCACGCTGACGCTCTTGGAGGCGGACAGGCCCGCCGTCGTCGCGGCTTCCGAGATGTCGCTCGGCTCCACATAGCCGTCACGGCCGGTCTTCGGCGTGAGGAGAAGGATCGAGCCGCCTTCTTCGATGTACGTGGTGGCGTCCACCAGCGCATCGGTCAGGTCGCCGTCCTCGTCGCGGAACCACAGCACGACGGCATCGGCCACGTCGTCGTAGTCCTCATCCATCAGCTCGCTGCCGATGGTTTCTTCGATGGACTCGCGGAGCTCCTGGTCGACGTCGTCGTCGTAGCCGATCTCCTGGACCACCTGCTCGGGCTGGAAACCCAGCCTGACGGCAGGGCTCGTCCGCTCCTCCGCGTGGTCCGCGGTCGCGCTCACGGGTTGCCTCCTGATCATGTCTTGGGAATAACTCAGCCACGCGCGTGCGCGAAGCATTGGCCGTAGTCCACACGGGCGGGGCGGATCGCGCAAGTACCCGGCGGTTCGGACCGCCGAAACGGTGACGATCCTGGCCGTGTCGACGCAACTCCAGGCACGAGATCCGGACGGATGGTGACGTACACCACACCTTTCTGCCCCGTTTGCGCATTTGAGAACCATCCAAGGGTACGAGACTCGAACGGGCACTGGTTACCCCGGGGTAGAGATGACGTTTGGACTTCCGAGGTACACGATGGGGGCGGTGCAGATACTGGAGAACCAGCGAGATTAACAGCGAGAGTAAGGAACAGCGTGGCTTCCGGATCCGATCGCAACCCGATCATCATTGGCGGCCTTCCGAGTCAGGTTCCTGACTTCGATCCCGAGGAAACCCAGGAGTGGCTCGACTCCCTCGACGCCGCGATCGACGAGCGCGGCCGGGAACGGGCCCGCTACCTCATGCTGCGGCTGATCGAGCGCGCCCGCGAGAAGCGTGTGGCCGTGCCGGAGATGCGCAGCTCCGACTACGTCAACACCATCCCCACCAGGGCGGAGCCGTTCTTCCCCGGCAACGAGGAGATCGAGCGCAGGATCCTCAACGCGACCCGCTGGAACGCGGCGGTGATGGTGTCCAGGGCCCAGCGGCCCGGCATCGGCGTCGGCGGTCACATCGCCACCTTCGCGTCCTCCGCGTCCCTCTACGACGTGGGCTTCAACCACTTCTTCCGCGGCAAGGACGAGGGCGACGGCGGCGACCAGGTCTTCTTCCAGGGCCACGCCTCCCCCGGCATCTACGCCCGCGCGTTCCTGCTGGACCGGCTCAGCGAGCAGAACCTCGACGCGTTCCGCCAGGAGAAGTCGAAGGCGCCGTACGGGCTGTCCTCGTATCCGCACCCGCGGCTGATGCCGGACTTCTGGGAGTTCCCGACCGTGTCGATGGGCCTCGGCCCGATCGGCGCGATCTACCAGGCGCGGATGAACCGCTACCTGCACGCGCGCGGGATCGCCGACACGAGCAAGTCGCGGGTGTGGGCCTTCCTCGGCGACGGCGAGATGGACGAGCCGGAGTCGCTCGGCCAGCTGACCATCGCCGCCCGTGAGGGTCTGGACAACCTGACCTTCGTCGTCAACTGCAACCTCCAGCGGCTCGACGGCCCGGTGCGCGGCAACGGCAAGGTGATCCAGGAGCTGGAGTCCGTCTTCCGGGGCGCCGGCTGGAACGTGATCAAGCTGATCTGGGACCGCACCTGGGATCCGCTGCTCGCGCAGGACCGGGACGGCATCCTCGTCAACAAGATGAACACGACCCCGGACGGCCAGTTCCAGACGTACGCCACCGAGTCCGGCGCGTACATCCGCGACCACTTCTTCGGCGACGACCAGCGGCTGCGGGCGATGGTCCAGGGCATGACCGACGACCAGATCCTGCACCTGGGGCGCGGCGGCCACGACCACAAGAAGATCTACGCGGCGTTCAAGGCGGCCGTGGAGCACACCGGCCAGCCGACGGTGATCCTCGCCAAGACGATCAAGGGCTGGACGCTGGGCCCGAACTTCGAGGGCCGCAACGCCACGCACCAGATGAAGAAGCTGACGGTGGCCGACCTCAAGGGCTTCCGCGACCGGCTGCACCTGCCGATCTCCGACAAGGAGCTGGAGTCCGGCCTGCCGCCGTACTACCACCCGGGGCGCAGCTCCGAGGAGATCCAGTACATGCACGACCGGCGCCAGTCGCTGGGCGGGTACGTCCCCACCCGTGTCGTGCGCTCCAAGCCGCTCGCGCTGCCCGAGGACAAGACGTACGCGAGTGTGAAGAAGGGCTCCGGCCAGCAGTCGATCGCGACGACCATGGCGTTCGTCCGGCTGCTCAAGGACCTCATGCGGGACAAGGAACTCGGCAAGCGGTTCGTGCTGATCGCGCCGGACGAGTACCGCACCTTCGGCATGGACTCGTTCTTCCCGAGCGCGAAGATCTACAACCCGCTCGGCCAGCAGTACGAGTCGGTCGACCGCGATCTGCTGCTCGCGTACAAGGAGTCGCCGACCGGCCAGATGCTGCACGACGGCATCTCGGAAGCGGGCTGCACGGCCTCGCTGATCGCGGCGGGTTCGGCGTACGCCACGCACGGCGAGCCGCTGATCCCGGTCTACGTCTTCTACTCGATGTTCGGTTTCCAGCGCACCGGTGACCAGTTCTGGCAGATGTCGGACCAGCTGGCGCGCGGTTTCGTCCTGGGCGCGACCGCCGGCCGCACCACCCTGACCGGTGAGGGCCTCCAGCACGCGGACGGCCACTCCCAGCTCCTCGCCTCGACGAACCCGGGCTGTGTGGCGTACGACCCGGCGTACTCGTACGAGATCGCGCACATCGTGCAGGACGGGCTGCGGAGGATGTACGGCAGCTCGGCGGAGCATCCGCACGGCGAGGACGTCTTCTACTACCTCACCGTCTACAACGAGCCGATCCAGCACCCGGCCGAGCCCACGAACGTCGACGTCGAGGGCATCCTCAAGGGCATCCACCGGCTGAGCGAGGGCACGGCGGGCTCGGTCCCGGCGCAGATCATCGCCTCGGGTGTGGCCGTGCCGTGGGCGGTCGAGGCGCAGAAGATCCTCGCCGAGGAGTGGAACGTCAGGGCGGACGTCTGGTCGGCGACCTCCTGGAACGAGCTGCGGCGCGAGGCCGTCGAGGTCGAGCGGCACAATCTGCTCCACCCGGAGGAGGAGCAGCGGGTGCCGTACGTGACGCGCAAGCTGTCCGGGGCCGAGGGGCCGTTCGTGGCCGTCTCCGACTGGATGCGGGCGGTGCCGGACCAGATCGCCCGGTGGGTGCCGGGGACGTACCAGTCGCTGGGCGCGGACGGCTTCGGCTTCGCCGACACCCGTGGCGCGGCGCGGCGCTTCTTCCACATCGACGCGCCGTCCATCGTCGTGGGCGTGCTGACCGAGCTGGCCCGGGAGGGCAAGCTCGACCGGTCGGTGCTGAAGCAGGCGATCGACCGGTACCAGCTGCTCGACGTGGCGGCGGCCGACCCGGGGGCTGCCGGAGGCGACGCGTAGCGCATAGCGCACGAAGGGGTGGTGGAGTCGATGGCTCCACCACCCCTTACGCATTCTTTACGATGCGTCCATGCACGCACGCACGGCGCAGGAGCGTTGGGAAGAGCTGAGCCAACGGCCGCTGCTGGCCCTCGCCCTGGTGTTCGCGGTCGCCTACGCCGTACCGATCGTGGACACGTCGGCCGGCCATACGGTGACGGCCGCGTGCACCGTGGTCGAGTGGGGGGTGTGGGGGGCGTTCGCCACGGACTACCTGGTACGGCTGGCGCTGACGTCCGACCGGCGGACGTTCGTCCGCACCCACTGGCTGGACCTGTGCGCGGTGGTGCTCCCGCTCGTCGCGGAGCTACGGCTGCTGCGGCTCGTCTCCACGCTCCTGCTGCTGGGGCGGCGGGCGCGGATGGCCACGCAGATCCAGGTGACGACGTATGTCGCGGGGGTGGTCGTCGGGCTGCTGATGTTCGGGTCGCTCGCCGTGCTGTCGGTGGAGCGGGATTCACCGAACGGGAACATCCGCACGCTGGGTGACGCCCTGTGGTGGTCGTTCACCACGATGACCACGGTGGGCTACGGCGATCACGCGCCGACCACCGGGATGGGCCGGATCATCGCGGTCGGGCTGATGCTGTCCGGCATCGCGTTGCTGGGTGTGGTGACCGCCAACATCGCCGCCTGGTTCATCGAGCGCTTCGAGAAGGACGACGTGGAGGAGCGGGCCCAGACGGCGGCGATCCTCGCGCTGACCGAGGAGGTCCGGGCGCTGCGCGCGGAGGTGGCCGAGCTGCGGGAACGGCCGCCGGTCGAGCGCTGAACGGCCAGGGCTGCGGCGCGCCGTCCCCCTCCGGCAGCGCGTCGCAGCCCTGGCCGCCCTCCCATCCGGAGGGCTTGACTAACTGTGACCCGTGGCGTGTTCCGGAGGCGAGGGGCCTTTAGCGTTGTCACCCTGATAGGGGAATTTCATTGACGTCGCGTCAGGTTCGCCCCCGGTGCACGGGCTTCGGTACAGGCTTCGGTACGGGCTTCGGTACGGGCTTCGGTACGGGCCTCAGATGTGGCCGACCCCGGCGCCCGCCTCCGCGTTCTCGCCGCGCTTGGTGAGCAGCGCGACGAACACGGCGACGACCGCGACCCCGGCCGCCACCAGGGACGCGAGGCTCATGCCGGAGATGAAGGTGTCGTGCGCGACGTCGGTGATCTTCACGGCGACCTCGGCGGGCGTCTCGGGCGTCACCGGCGCCACCCCGACCTGGACCGCCTCGGAGGCCTGGTCGAGCTGGGCGGGGGTGAGTTCGGGCAGGCCCGCCGCGGTCCAGTTGCCCGGCAGGTCGCCGTCCACCTTGGAAGCCATCACGGCGCCCAGCACGGCGGTGCCGAGGCTGCCGCCGATCTGCATGGCCGCCTGCTGGAGGCCGCCCGCCACGCCGGACAGTTCCATGGGCGCGTTGCCGACGATGACCTCGGTGGCGCCGACCATGACCGGGGCGAGACCGAGGCCCAGCAGGGCGAACCAGAGGGACATGACGGCGCTGCCGGTGTCCGTCTCCAGCGTGGACATGCCGTACATGGCGATCGCGGTGGCCGCCATACCGCCGGCCAGCGGGATGCGCGGGCCCAGCCTGGTGATCATCGCGCCCGCGAGCGGGGAGCCGACGATCATCATGCCGGTGAGCGGGAGGAGGTGCATGCCGGCGTCGATGGGCTTCATGCCGTGCACGTTCTGGAGATAGAACGTCACGAAGAACAGGCCGCCCATGAAGGCGATGGCCATGAGGACCATCAGGACCACGCCCGCCGACAGCGGGACGGAACGGAACAGCGCCAGCGGGATCAGCGGCTCCTTCACCTTCGTCTCCCACAGGGCGAAGGCGGCGAACAGGACGACGGACCCGATGACGAAGGCCCAGGTCATGCCGTCGCCCCAGCCCCAGGTCGGGGCCTTGATCAGGGCCCAGACCAGGCAGAACATCGCGGCCGACAGCAGCGCGATGCCGAGCAGGTCGAAGGACCGGGGCGCGTTCTGCGCGCGGTGGTCGAGCAGGATCAGCACGCCGAGGACGAGGGCGACGAGGCCGACCGGCACGTTGATGAAGAACACCGACTGCCAGCTGACGTGCTCGACGAGGACACCGCCGAGGATCGGGCCGCCCGCGGTGGAGGCGCCGATGACCATGCCCCAGATGCCGATGGCCATGTTGAGCTTCTCGGCCGGGAAGGTCGCCCGCAGCAGACCGAGCGCGGCCGGCATCAGCAGCGCGCCGAAGAGGCCCTGGAGGACGCGGAAGGTGACGACCAGCGCGATGCTGTCGGACAGGCCGATCGCGCCGGAGGCGGCGGCGAAGCCGACGACGCCTATCAGGAAGGTCTGGCGGTGGCCGAAGCGGTCACCGAGCTTGCCCGCGGTGATCAGGGAGACCGCGAGGGCGAGGAAGTAGCCGTTGGTGATCCACTGCACCTCGGCGAAGGTGGCGCCCAGGTCCTTCTGGATGGCCGGGTTGGCGATGGCCACGATGGTGCCGTCGAGGGCCACCATCATGACCCCGACGGCGACGGTGATGAGGGTGAACCACGGGTGGCCGCGCAGCCCCTGGGCCGGGGGCTGGTCCGACGGGGCTGTCTGCGCCTTGTCCCCCGGCCCCGTCGTGTCGATGGTGGTCTGACTAGTCATGCGTTCGAGGCTAAGGACAGCCACTGACAATTGACAAACGAGTTCACAAGTCAGTAACTGACACCTATGCAAACACTGCGCGAACGCAAGAAGCGGCGCACCCGGGACGCGCTGCTGCGGGCCGCGGTGGAGCTGTTCACCAGCCGGGGGTACGAGGCGACCACCGTCGACGCGATCGCCGAGGCCGTCGACGTCTCGCAGCGCACCTTCTTCCGCTACTTCGCCGGCAAGGAGGAGGCCGCGCTCGGTCTGGTGGAGCTGACCGTGGAGCGGTTCGTGCAGGCGGTGCGGGAGCGTCCGGCGCACGAGCCGCCGCTGGAGGCGCTGCGCCAGGCCGTGCTGGACGGCTGGTCCTCGATCAACGAGGTGGTGGAGAGCGTCGTACCCGTGGAGCTGTATCTGCGGATGTACCGGGTGATCGAGTCGACGCCGGTGCTGCTCGCCGCGTATCTTCGGCGGTCGACCGAGGTCGAGGAGACCCTCGCGGCGGTGATCGCCGAGCGGGAGGGTCTGGACGTGGACGCCGATCCGCGGCCGCGGCTCGCGGTGGCCGTGTTCAGCGGAGTGATGCGGGTGACGGAGCGGCAGTGGGTGGCGCAGGAGGAGGGGGAGTTCAGCCTGGCCGGCATCCGCGCGCTGACGTCCCGCTACCTCGACCAGGTCGGGCCGGCCCTGCTGGGGGACTGGCGCGAGGCCTGAAAGGTTCCCTGACCATCGACACGCCGGTCGAAACGTGATCCCCGCCACTTTATTAACCTGAGACCCTGCCGTTCTCCTAGTGTGTCCTCCCAGTGACTTCCTTCGACACCTCCCCGCAACTGAGCCTCTGGCGCGCGCTCCCCGCCCTGGCGGTGGTGTTCGTGATGCTGGCGACCACCGGCTGGACCGCCGTACGCCATCACCAGGGGACCACCGCGCTGAAGGCCTCGCGCTCGGCCTGGGAGCACGGCCGGATCGACGGCCGCGCACTGCCGGACCCGGACGAGGCGCCGGGCCGGATCGCCCGCTTCTTCGCCTCGCTGACCGCCGCCCAGCGCACCGGGCTCGCCCAGGACTACGCGCTCGCCGTGGGCAACATGAACGGCGCCCCGGTCGAGCTGCGCTACCGCGCCAACCGGATCGCGCTGCACCAGCAGACCCGCGTCGAGCGCAAGCGGATGCACGACAGCCGGCTCACGCCCGCCGGACAGCAGGAGGCCGGGCGGCGCATGCACCGCTACGAGGCGATGAGCGACACCGGCCGGCACATCCTCGCCTTCGACCCGGAGGGCTCGGGCCGGGCCGCCGAGGTCTTCGGCGACCTGGACACCGCCGAGCGGATCTCCGTCGTCGTGCCCGGCGTCGACACCGATCTGCTCACCTTCCAGCGCACCAACCGCAGGTACTCGGCGCCCGTCGGCATGGCCGAGGCGCTGTACGCGGCCGAGCGCGAGGCGCGCCCCGCGACCCGGACCGCCGTGATCGCCTGGGCCGACTACACCTCCCCCGACGGCCTCGGCATCGACTCGGCGACCGCGATGCGCGCCGAGAACGGCGCCGTACGGCTGAACGCGCTGCTGCGCGCCCTGCCCGGCACCTCGCCCGTCTCGCTGTTCTGCCACAGCTACGGCTCGGTGCTGTGCGGGGTGGCCGCGCACACCGTGCCGGGCCGGGTGAGCGACATAGCGGTGGCCGGCAGTCCCGGCATGCGGGTGGAGAAGGCGGCCGAGCTGGGCACCGACGCCCGGGTGTGGGCGATGCGGGACGCCGACGACTGGGTGGGGGACGTACCGCATCTGGAGGTCGGCGGGCTCGGGCACGGCGAGGATCCGATGGCCCGGGCGTTCGGGGCGCGGGTGCTGTCCTCCGAGGACGCGGAGGGCCACGGCGGCTACTTCGTACCGGGCACCGACAGCCTGCGCAACCTCGCCGACATCGGCACCGGCGCGTACCGTTCGGTCGAGTGCGCCGACGACTCCGGCGCCTGCCGGGAGGATTTGTCCGACACGACGACGGCTGGACGCGCGTAGAGACGCAGGAATTGCGGCGCGCGTGGGGAGGGGACGAAGATGCGTGTCCCGCATACGATGAGCCGCATGGGTGACGTACTGGCCGGATTTCATGCCGCCTGGGAGTTCGAGTCCGACTCCGTCCTCATCCGCTACGAACGGGGGATGCGCACCCCCAGGCTGCTGTCGGCGCTGGGTGAACGGAGAATTCCGCTCACCGCCCTGTCCGGGGTGACGCTCACCCCGGGCCGGCGCGGGACCGTCGTGCTGCGCGCGGAGCCGCGGGCGGGGGCCGATCCGCTGATCGAGGCGGCGGCGGGCCAGCTCAAGGACGGCTCCGACCCCTACCGGCTGGTGCTGCCCGCCGAGCGGGAGGTGCTCGCGGAGTACTACGCCGACGAACTGCGCTCCCGGCTGACGGAGTCCGGTCCGGCGGAACGGTTCCTCGTGCCCCCGCCGGAGGCGCCTCTGTCGTTCAAGGCGTACGACGGGAAGGCGTCCTTCGACGGCCGGACCGTGCGGTTCCGGTGGTTCTGGACGGGGGCGTCCTCGGCGAAGTGGAAGGCCGGCGACCAGAGCTTCGCCGTGTCCGAGCTGAGCGGGGTGGAGTGGCGGTCGCCGGAGGTGTTCGAGGGGCATCTGCGGCTGGTGCGCGGGCAGGGTTCCCCGGCACAGGCCGACCAGGACCCGGGGACCGTGGTGTTCGGGCTGGGGTACGGGCCGGTGCACGAGTCGCTGCCGTTCGCCGCGGCGGTCCTGGCCGCCGTGCGGACACGGGGGCCCGTGGCCTCGGTCACGGGCCCCCGTCGCGATCCCTCGGACATCGCCGAACGGATCCGGCATCTGGGAGAGCTGCATCAGGCCGGGCTGGTGACCGATGACGAGTTCTCCGCGAAGAAGGCGGAACTGCTGTCCGAGCTGTGACTACTCGCGGCCGGCCGAGGCGAACCGCATGTCCGCGTAACGGTCGCCGGCCACCTTCGCCGCTATCGGGTCCAGGACGGCCAGTTCCTCCTCCGTCAGCCGGACGGTGGCCGCGGCCGTGTTCTCCTCCACCCGGCTCGGCTTGCGGGTGCCCGGGATCGGGACCACCGGGAGGTCGTACGCCTCGGACCGCTGGTGGACCCAGGCCAGGGCGGTCTGGCCGAGGGTGGCGTCGTGGGCCCGGGCGACGGCGCGGATCGGCTCCAGGAGGGCCGTGTTCGTGGCCGCGTTCTCGCCGGTGAAGCGCGGCTGGGTACGTCGGAAGTCGTCGGCGCCGAGGTCCTGGGCGGCGTCGGTGAAGGAACCGGTGAGGAAGCCGCGGCCGAGCGGGGAGTACGGGACGAGGGTCACGCCGAGTTCGCTCGCCGCCGGGACGACCTGGGCCTCGATGTCACGGCTGAACAGGGACCACTCCGACTGCTCGGCGGCGATGGGGTGCACGGCGTGCGCCGCGCGCAGCTCGGCGGCCGTCACCTCGCTCAGGCCCAGCTGCTTGACCTTGCCCTCGCGGACCAGCTCCGCCATCACGCCGACGGTGTCCTCGATCGGCACGTCCACATCGCGCCGGTGCATGTAGTAGAGGTCGATGACGTCGACGTCCAGCCGCTTCAGGCTCGCCTCGACGGCCTGCCGGATGTACGGCGCGTCGTTGCGGATGATCCGCCGGGACGGGTCCTCGGGCGGGATCCACAGCGCGAACTTGGTCGCGATGACGACCTCGTCGCGGTGCGCCTTGAAGAAGGGGGAGAGGAAGCGTTCGTTGTCCCCCGCGCCGTACGCGTCCGCCGTGTCGTACAGGGTGACGCCGAGCTCCAGGGCGCGTTCCAGGGTGGCCCTGGACTCCTTCGCGTCCGGGGGGCCGTACGCGAAGCTCATGCCCATGCAGCCGAGGCCCTGGACACCGACCTCGGGGCCGTTCTCGCCGAGTCGCGCGGTCGGGATCCTGCTGTCGGTCATCGGGTGGTCCTCTCCCCTTCGTACGCCTGGACGCGTGAGGCGTCCGCATAGAACATGATCTTTCGGTCGAGCACGGCGAGCGTGTCCTGGAGCTCGGCGATCCGGGCCGTGACGTCCCGCCGCGTCGCCTCCAGCAGCTCGTAGCGCTCCCCGTACGTGCTGTCGCCCTCGCGCACCAGCTCCGCGTACCGCACCATGTCGGCGACCGGCATACCGGTGAGCCGCAGCTTGCCGACGAGGTCGAGCCAGTCCAGGTCGCGGTTGCTGTAGCGGCGCTGGCCGGTGTGCGAGCGGTCGATGTGGGACATCAGCCCGATCCGCTCGTACCAGCGCAGGGTGTGGGCCGTCAGGCCGGTGAACGCGACGACCTCGCTGATCGTGTAGCTGTCCTGCCCGTCGGGGCGGGGATGCCGCGGTGGTGGCGCGGAGCAGACGTCTGCGGGGCTCGGGGCTCGCTCGGTGGTCACGGGCGTGGTCTGCAACACCGTCATGGCCTCCACGCTATGACCTTGGAGTGTGCTCCAAGCAAGCGGAATCGGTAAGAATTCGGGGGACGCGGCCTGATCATGACGGTTAGCGTGCGGGGCCATGACCGTTGTGCGCCGGGCGCTGCCCGAGGACGCCGCCGAGGTACTGCGGCTGCGTCAGGTGATGATCGACTCCCTGGCCGCCACCTCCGCCGGGCCGACCGGCTGGCAGAGGGAGTCCCTGCCCGGACTGCGGGCCCGGCTCGCCGACCCCGACGGGGACTTCGGCGCGTTCGTCGTCGACCATCCCGAGCGGGCCGGGGCACTGGCCGCGCTGGTGGTGGGGACGGTGGAGTACCGGATCGGACGGGCCGGCAATCCCCTCGGCGCCCTCGGGTACGTCTTCAGCGTCGCGACCGACCCGGACGCCCGCCGCCGGGGGTACGCGCGGGCCGGCATGGACGCGCTGCTGGCGTGGTTCCGGGAGCGGGGTGTGCGCCAGGTGCACCTCACCGCGTCCGCCGAGGCCGAGCCGCTGTACGTGTCCCTGGGCTTCCGGCGCAAGCCGGACCCCTTGCTGGAGCTGCTGCTGTGAGGGACATAGGCTCGTCGGCATGTCGCTGAAGAGCCTCGCGCTGATCGAGAACTGGCCGGTTCCCTCCGCCGCCGCGGGTGTCGTACGGGCCGACGGCACGGTCCTGGGCACCCAGGGGCCCGTCGGGCGGCGCTTCCCGCTGGCCTCGGTCACCAAGCCGCTGGCCGCGTACGCCGCGCTCGTCGCGTACGAGGAGGGGGCGGTGGAGCTGGACGAGCCGGCCGGTCCGCCCGGGGCCACGGTCCGCCACCTCCTCGCGCACACCTCGGGGCTCGCCTTCGACGAGCACCGGGTGACGTCGGCGCCCGGGGAGCGGCGGCTGTACTCCAACGCGGGGTTCGAGCAGCTCGGCGACCACCTCGCGAAGGCCACGGACATCCCGTTCGCGGAGTATCTGCGGCAGGCGGTGCTGGAGCCGCTGGGCATGACGGCCACCGCCCTGGAGGGCTCCCCCGCCAAGGACGGCGTCTCGACGGTCGAGGACCTTCTCCGCTTCGCGGCCGAGGTGCAGGCGCCCCGGCTGCTGGACCCGCGCACGGTCGCGGAGGCGATGAGCGTCCAGTACCCGGGCACGAAGGGCGTGCTGCCGGGCTACGGCCACCAGAACCCCAACGACTGGGGCCTCGGGTTCGAGATCCGTGACGCCAAGTCCCCGCACTGGACGGGGAGTTCGTCCTCCCCGCGCACCTTCGGCCACTTCGGCCAGTCCGGTACGTTCCTGTGGATCGACCCGGCCGCGGGGCTGGCGGCCGTCGCGCTGACGGACCGCGCCTTCGGCCCCTGGGCGGTGGAGGCCTGGCCGGTGTTCACGGACGCGGTGCTCGCCGAGGCGGGGGCCGGCGGTCACTGATCAGCCGAGATGCGCCGCCCCTTCCTTGCCCACAGGATGGGAAGGGAATCGACTTCCCCGACAGCTTCCCCGGACAGCTGGAGAAGACGGTGAACGCTGAACAACTCCCGCCGTCGTGGCTCTTTCCCCCGGTCCGGCCCCAGGGGCCGCGCACGGCGGTCACCGACCGCGCACCGACACTCACGGCCGACGCCCCGCAGGAAGCCTGCGACTGCGGCTTCCTGCGCGGGATCATCGAGGGCACCTCCGCACCCGTGCTCATCCTCGACACCCATCTGCGCTATCTGTACGTCAATCCCGCCTGGTCCCAGGCCACCGGCCTGCCCGCCACCGCGTTCGTGGGCCGGAAGTTCGGCGAGACGCTGCCGGAGGTCCAGACACCCGACGACGTCCTGATCGAGGTGCTGGCGGACGGGCGGTCCCGGGAGGTGACGCTGACCACCGCCCTCACCCCCTCGCCGGGCGGACGCCGGCTGTGGCGGGCGGTGATCCACCGGCTGGAGTCGCAGGGACAGGTGGTCGGTGTCTGCGGCATCGGTGTGGAGGTCAGCAATCTGCGCCAGTACATGGACGACCTGGAGGAGGCCCACCAGCGGCTCGCCCTGCTGGACGCCGCGACCGTCCGGGTCGGCACCACCCTGGACATGGCCACCACCTGCGGCGAACTCGCCGACTTCCTCGCCCCGTCCCTGGCCGACGTGGCCGCCGTCGCCATCGTCGACGACGAGCCCCCGGACGGGCCTCCGCTGCGCCCCGGCGTACTGCGGCTGAGGAAGATGCAGTTGGCGGCGCCTCCGGAACTGAAGTGGCACCTGCGCGCGCTGTCCGGCCCCGGCCCCTACGTGGACGTCCCGCGCGGCTCCCTCGTCCGCCGCTGCATGGACAGCGGACGCCCGTGGCGCGGCAACCTGGCCTCCGACGAGCTGTTCCAGAAGCTCGTCGTGGAACCGGACCACGTCAAGGTCATCCGAGCCGCCGGCATCCACTCGATCCTCGTCGCCCCGCTGCGCACCACGGGCCGCTCCGTCGGGATCGTCATCCTGATGCGGGCCGGGGACTCCGCCCCCTTCACCGACGACGACCTGCTCACCGCCCAGGGAGTGGCCGGTCGTGCGGCCGTCTCCATCGACAGCGCCCGCCGGTACACCCACGACCACACCATGACCCTGGAACTCCAGCGCGCGCTGCTCTCCGAGCCCGACAACGTCAGCTCCAGCGTGGAGGTGGCCACCCGGTATCTGCCCTCCGGCCGCAGCGCGCTGGTCGGCGGGGACTGGTACGACTCCATCGCCGCCCCGGGCGGCCGCACCCTGCTGGTCATGGGCGATGTGATGGGGCACGGCTTCAAGGCCGCCGTCGCCATGAGCCAGTACCGCTCCGTCCTGCGCACCATCGGCACCTCCTGCCGCCCCGTCGACGCCATCCTCGCCGAGGCCGACCGGCGGGCCGCCCGCCTCGGCCTCGACCGGGTCGCCACCTGCCTCCTCGTCCTCGTGGACCCCGGGACCGACACCTGCACGGCGGCCACGGCCGGCCATCTGCCGCCCGTCCTCGTCCGCCCGGACGGCGCGGCGAAGGTGCTGAGCCTGCCGGCCGGTCCCCCGATCGGTACGGAACTCGGCGACTACGAGGTGACAACGTTCTCCTTCGAACCCGGCGACGTCCTGCTCCTCTACACCGACGGTCTCGTGGAACAGCGCGGGGTGGACATCGACGACGGCATGCGCGCCCTCACCGAGATGGGCCTGTCGGCCGACGGCCCGCTGGAGCATCTGCTCGACACCCTGCTCACCCGGCTGACCAGCGGCATGTTCGAGGACGACATCGCGCTGCTGGCCGCCCGCAGGAGAACACCGGCGACCTAGGGTGTGTGTCGAAAGTCCCGTCCGGCCGTGACGGGCCCCGCCCTCCGGGCGGACGACGCCACCTTCGACGCACGCCCTAGGCGGACAGCTCCCAGATCAGCACCTCGGCCGGGCCGGTCAGGGTGAGCAGTTCGAGGTCCTTCTCGTCCGCGGCGCGCACCGCGTCCCCGGGGCCCAGCTCGTGCGGGCCCATCCGGACGGTGCCGCGCACCACGTGGACGTACGCCCGTGGCGCGTCCGGCACCGCCGTCCGCTCCCCCGGCACCAGCCGTCGTACGTGGAGCATCGCCCCGGCGCCGGGGACGGCGTAGGGCGTGGAGTCCGCGATGCCGTGGACGATCTCGTACGACGGGTCGCCGCCGGGGTCCAGCGGGGCCAGCCACATCTGTACGAAGGTGAGGGGGGCCGTGCCGTCGTTGCGCTCGACGTGCCGGACGCCGCCCGCCGCGCTGAGGCGCTGCACGTCCCCGGGCCGGACGGTCGTCTCGTGCCCCTGCGAGTCACGGTGGGTGAGCCGGCCCTCCACGACCCACGTCACGATCTCGGTGTGGCTGTGGGGGTGCTCGTCGAACCCGGCGCCGGGGGCGAGGCGCTCCTCGTTGCAGGCGATCAGCGCGCCGAAGCGGAGGTTGTCGGGGTCGTAGTGGGACCCGAAGGAGAAGGCGTGCCGTGTCTCGATGCCGGCCGCCGGGTCCCCTCCGGGATAGCGCTCGTCGGCGCGGCGTACGTCCATCACGCCCCCACGGTAGCCCCAGGGCGCGTGAGTCGGCCCACGTGTGGCCCCACCGACGCACACCACCCTCCCGATAAGGCAACCTTGTGCACGTGCCCGAACCCGAAACCACCCACCCAGACGCCGCAGCGCACCCCGCCCACCCGCACCCCGCGACCCTGAAGCGGCTGGTGAAATCCTCCGGAAGCCTCGCCGCTCAGGCCATCGCGCGGATGGACGAGACGCTGCCGTGGTACCGGGCGATGCCCCCGGAGAACCGTTCCTGGATCGGGCTGGTCGCCCAGGCGGGCATCGCCGCCTTCACGGAGTGGTTCCGGCACCCGGACGCCCCGCAGGCGATCTCCACCGATGTGTTCGGGACCGCGCCCCGGGAGCTGACCCGGGCGATCACGCTGCGCCAGACCGTGGAGATGGTGCGCACCACCATCGAGGTCATGGAGTCCGCGATCGACGAGGTCGCGGCCCCCGGTGACGAGGGCGTGCTGCGCGAGGCACTGCTCGTCTACGCCCGGGAGATCGCCTTCGCCACCGCCCAGGTGTACGCCCAGGCCGCCGAGGCACGCGGTGCCTGGGACGCCCGGCTGGAGTCGCTGGTCGTCAACGCGGTGCTCAGCGGGGAGGCCGACGAGGGTGCCGTGAGCCGGGCCGCCGCGCTCGGCTGGAACGCGCCGGAACATGTGTGCGTCGTGCTCGGCACCGCCCCGGAGGGGGACTCCGAGCTGACCGTCGAGGCCATCCGGCGCGCTTCCCGGCACGCCAAGCTCCAGGTGCTCACCGGGGTGCTCGGCTCGCGGCTGGTCGTCATCGCGGGCGGCAGCGACAATCCGATCGCCGTCGCCAAGTCCCTGATCGGGCCGTTCGCCGCCGGTCCGGTCGTGGCCGGGCCCGTGGTGCCCGATCTGCTGGCGGCCACCCGGTCCGCGCAGGCCGCCGCCGCCGGGCTCAAGGCGTGTTCCGCCTGGCAGGACGCGCCGCGCCCGGTCCTGGCGGACGATCTGCTTCCGGAACGCGCGATCGCCGGTGATCCCAGCGCGCGCGAGCAGTTGGTGGAGGAGATCTACAGACCGCTGGAGGAGGCCGGCTCCGCGCTGCTGGAGACGCTCTCCGTCTATCTCGAACAGGCGAGCAGTCTGGAGGGCGCGGCGCGGATGCTGTTCGTGCATCCCAACACCGTGCGCTACCGGCTCCGACGTGTGACTGACGTCACCGGCTGGTCGCCATCCGATGTACGCTCCGCATTCACCCTGCGGATCGCGCTCATCCTGGGGCGCCTCGTCGACGGAGATCCCCAGACGTAGGCTTTTGTCGGGGGTCCACAAAACCCCTTGCCGTTCTTCGTCCCTGTCCCCACGGGCGGCACCGGCCGTCCACAAGAGAGAGTGTGAGAGTGCTCGTACTCGTCGCTCCCGGCCAGGGCGCCCAGACGCCCGGCTTTCTGACCCCCTGGCTCGACCTCCCCGGTGTCGAGGACCGCCTGCGTGCCCTGTCGGCGGCCATCGACCTCGACCTGGTGCACTACGGCACGAACGCCGACGCGGACGAGATCCGTGACACCGCGATCGCCCAGCCGCTGCTGGTGGCGGCCGGGATCGTCTCCACCACGGCACTTGGTGCCGTCCGGCCGGGCGCGGTCGCCGGTCACAGCGTCGGCGAGATCACCGCGGCCGTCTCCGCGGGCGTCCTCGACGACATCGCCGCGCTGACCCTCGTACGCCGCCGCGGCCTGGCCATGGCCGAGGCCGCCGCGGTCACCGCGACCGGGATGTCGGCGCTGCTCGGTGGCGACCCCGAGGTGACCGTGCCGCATCTGGAGAAGCTCGGGCTGACCCCGGCGAACGTCAACGGCGCCGGCCAGATCGTCGCGGCCGGCACCCTGGAGCAGCTCGCCGCGCTGAACGAGGACAAGCCCGAGGGCGTCCGCAAGGTCGTCCCGCTGAAGGTCGCCGGCGCGTTCCACACGCATCACATGGCCCCGGCCGTCGAGACCCTCGCCAAGGCCGCCGCGGAGCTGGCCCCGGCCGACCCGACGGTCCGTTACGTCTCGAACAAGGACGGCAGGACCGTCGCGACCGGCGCCGAGGTGCTGGAGCGGCTGGTCGGCCAGGTCGCCAACCCGGTCCGCTGGGACCTGTGCATGGAGACCTTCAAGGAGCTCGGCGCGACCGCGATCATCGAGGTCTGCCCCGGCGGCACGCTGGTCGGCCTCGCCAAGCGCGCCCTGCCCGGCGTGAAGACGCTCGCGCTGAAGACCCCCGACGACCTCGACGCCGCTCGTGAGCTCCTCTCCGAGCACGGCGCCGCCTGACAAGGAGCCCTGATGGCGAAGATCAGGCCCAGCAAGGGCCATCCGTACGCGCGCATCCTCGGCGTCGGCGGCTACCGGCCCACCCGGGTCGTGCCCAACGAGGTGATCCTGGAGACGATCGACTCCTCCGACGAGTGGATCCGCTCCCGCTCGGGCATCGAGACCCGGCACTGGGCGAACGACGAGGAGACCGTCGCCGCCATGTCGGTCGAGGCGGCCGGCAAGGCGATCGCCGACGCCGGGATCACCGCCGAGCAGGTCGGTGCCGTGGTCGTCTCGACCGTCTCGCACTTCAAGCAGACCCCGGCCGTCGCGACCGAGATCGCCGACAAGCTCGGTACCGACAGGGCCGCCGCCTTCGACATCTCGGCCGGCTGCGCGGGCTTCGGCTACGGCCTGACGCTCGCCAAGGGCATGGTCGTCGAGGGCTCCGCCGAGTACGTCCTGGTCATCGGCGTGGAGCGGCTGAGCGATCTGACGGACCTGGAGGACCGGGCCACGGCCTTCCTGTTCGGCGACGGCGCCGGCGCGGTCGTCGTCGGTCCCGCCACCGAGCCCGCGATCGGGCCGACGGTGTGGGGTTCCGAGGGCGACAAGTCGGAGACCATCAAGCAGACCGTGCCGTGGACGGACTACCGCGACGGCACCGTCGAGCGCTTCCCGGCGATCACGCAGGAGGGCCAGGCGGTCTTCCGCTGGGCCGTCTTCGAGATGGCCAAGGTCGCCAAGGAGGCGCTGGACGCCGCCGGCATCACCGCCGACGAGCTGGACGTCTTCATCCCGCACCAGGCCAACGAGCGGATCATCGACTCGATGGTCAAGACTCTCAAGCTGCCGGAGTCCGTCACCGTCGCCCGTGACGTGCGCACCACCGGCAACACCTCGGCCGCCTCGATCCCGCTCGCGATGGAGCGGCTTCTGGCGACCGGTGAGGCGAAGAGCGGCGACACCGCGCTCGTCATCGGATTCGGGGCGGGTCTCGTCTACGCCGCGACTGTCGTTACCCTCCCCTAGGCACTCCGTGCCGGATCATGCGATCCGGTCGCGGAAAGCACCACTGCCACACCCTCTGGAACACAACGAAGGAGCGCCATCATGGCCGCCACTCAGGAAGAGATCGTCGCCGGTCTCGCCGACATCGTGAACGAGATCGCCGGCATCCCGGTTGAGGACGTCCAGCTGGACAAGTCCTTCACCGACGACCTGGACGTCGACTCGCTGTCCATGGTCGAGGTCGTCGTCGCCGCCGAAGAGCGCTTCGACGTCAAGATCCCGGACGAGGACGTCAAGAACCTCAAGACGGTCGGCGACGCGACCGACTACATCCTCAAGCACCAGGGCTGATCTTCCGATCCCCTGGGCTGAACTGCCCCGCCACCCGGCGGTGGCGCCGCTCTCCCCGCACTGGCGGGGGTAGTCCTCCTCGCAACGTTGGAGAAAGAATCCGTGAGCCCGACCAATCGCACCGTGGTCGTCACCGGTATCGGCGCAACCACACCGCTGGGTGGCGACGCAGCCTCTACCTGGGAGGGCCTGGTCGCCGGCAAGTCCGGTGTCAAGGTCCTGGAGCAGGAGTGGGCGGCCGACCAGGCCGTCCGGATCGCGGCCCCGGTCGCCGTGGAGCCCCTCGAGGTCATCCCGCGCCCGCAGGCCCGCAAGCTGGACCGCTCGGCGCAGTTCGCGCTGATCGCGGCTCAGGAAGCCTGGAAGGACGCCGGTTTCACCGGCAAGGCCGGCGAGGACGGCAGTGACGGCACGGTCGACCCCGACCGGCTCGGCGCGGTCATCGCCTCCGGCATCGGCGGTGTCACCACCCTCCTCGACCAGTACGACGTACTGAAGGAGAAGGGCGTCCGCCGGGTCTCCCCGCACACCGTGCCGATGCTGATGCCGAACAGCCCGTCCGCCAACGTGGGTCTGCTCGTGGGCGCCCGCGCGGGCGTGCACACCCCGGTCTCCGCCTGCGCGTCGGGCGCCGAGGCCATCGGCTACGCCATCGAGATGATCCGTACGGGCCGCGCCGACGTCGTCGTCGCCGGTGGTACGGAGGCGGCGATCCACCCGCTGCCCATCGCCGCGTTCGGCAACATGATGGCGATGTCCAAGAACAACGAGGACCCGCAGGGTGCCTCGCGTCCCTACGACGTGGCCCGTGACGGCTTCGTGATGGGCGAGGGCGCCGGTGTGATCGTCCTGGAGTCCGCGGAGCACGCGGCGAAGCGCGGGGCCCGGGTGTACGCCGAGGCCGTCGGGCAGGGCATCTCCGCCGACGCCCACGACATCGTGCAGCCGGAGCCGGAGGGCCGCGGCATCTCGCACGCCCTCCAGAACCTGCTGGAGCGCACCGACCTGGACCCGGCGGAGATCGTGCACGTCAACGCGCACGCGACCTCCACGCCGGCCGGTGACATCGCCGAACTGAAGGCGCTGCGCAAGGTCTTCGGCGACGACGCCGACCACATGGCCGTCTCGGCGACCAAGTCGATGACCGGTCATCTGCTCGGTGGCGCGGGCGGTGTCGAGACCGTCGCGACCGTGCTCGCCCTGTACCACCGGGTGGCGCCGCCGACGATCAACGTCGAGAACCTCGACCCCGAGGCCGAGGCCAACGCGGACGTCGTCCGCGGCGAGGCCCGCAAGCTGCCCGTGGAGGGCCGTATCGCCGCGCTGAACGACTCGTTCGGCTTCGGCGGGCACAACGTCGTGCTGGCGTTCCGCACGGTCTGAGAGACGTCTGTACGTACGTGAAGGGCCCCCACCTCTCGAGGTGGGGGCCCTTCACGTGTTCACGTCTCAGACGACCTGGTGCAGCCAGCGCACCGGGGCCCCCTCGCCGGCGTAGCGGAACGGCTCCAGTTCGTCGTCCCAGGGCTTGCCGAGGAGTTTGGCGAGTTCGGCCTCGAGGTCGGTCTCGCCGCGTCGGCTGCGGAGCAGGGCCGCGCGCAGCCGGTCCTCGGGGATGAGGATGTCGCCGTGGATGCCGGTGACGGCGTGGAAGATGCCGAGGTCGGGGGTGCAGCTGTAGCGCTCGCCCTCGGCGGTGGCGCAGGGTTCGGCGGTCACCTCGAAGCGGAGCATCTGCCAGCCGCGCAGTGCGGAGGCGAGCTTGGAGGCGGTGCCGGCCTCGCCCTTGAAGGAGAACTCCGAGCGCCAGGTGCCGGGCGCGGCGGGCTGCCGGATCCAGTCGAGGTTGACGCGCGTGCCGAGCACCCCGGCGATGGCCCACTCGACGTGCGGGCACAGCGCGCGCGGCGCGGAGTGCACGTACAGAACTCCACGTGTCGTCACCGGGACCTCCGGGCAGAGCGGGACATCTTGCAGGCGGGCATGGCGGCGGTGTCGGGGCAGCCGCGTTGATGGCGAGGCTACCGTGCGGCGGCGCAAGGAGTGTGACGTACCGTCGGTCCCGGTGCCGTGAACGTCCGCCTTTCACTCGGCAGGACGCCTGTACGGGTGTGAAGCGTTCCATCTTGTGGGTCCTGTTGTGTCCCGGTCCCGGCGGACGGTCCGGGCGCGCGGGAACTCCTGTGCGTTGTCATGGGTGGGGCCTGTCATGGGTGGGGCCGTCTGTCCGAGCAGCGAGGGGATCACCAGGGGATGCGGATGCGAAACCGGCGGGTGCGGGCGGTGCTGGCCGTCACCGGCGCGGCCGTCCTGGGACTGGCCGGCTGTGACGCGCTGGGCGGGGGCGGCGACTCGGGGGGCGCGGGGGCGCGCAAGGCGAAGGCGGCCCGGGCCCCGTCGTGGGACACCAGCCCGGCGTCGATGGCGGCGGTGGGCGACTCCATCACCCGTGGCTTCGACGCCTGTACGGTCCTTCAGGACTGCCCGGAGGTGTCCTGGGCGACGGGTGCGAGCACCGAGGTGAACAGTCTCGCGGTACGGCTGCTCGGCGCGTCGAAGGCGGCCACGCACAGCTGGAACTACGCGGTGACCGGGGCCAGGATGGCGGATCTGGCGGGCCAGATGACCCGGGCGGTGGCGGAGAAACCGCAGCTCGTGACGGTGATGGCGGGGGCGAACGACGCCTGCCGGGAGTCGACGGCGGCGATGACGCCGGTGGCGGACTTCCGGGCGGAGTTCGAGGAGGCGCTGCGCACGCTGCGCGGGTCGCTGCCGAAGGCGCAGGTGTACGTGGCGAGCGTGCCGAACCTGAAGCGCCTGTGGTCGCAGGGGCGGACCAACGCGCTGGGCAAGCAGATCTGGAAGCTCGGCATCTGCCCCTCGATGCTGGGCGACGCGGACGCGCTGGACGCGGCGGCGACCGCGCGGCGGGACACCGTGCAGCGGCGGGTGGAGGACTACAACAAGGTGCTGAAGGAGGTCTGCGCGAAGGACACGCGGTGCCGCTTCGACGGCGGCGCGGTGTACGACTTCCGGTTCGGCACGGATCAGTTGAGTCACTGGGACTGGTTCCATCCGGGCAAGGACGGTCAGGCGCGGCTCGCGGAGATCGCCTACCGAAAAGTCACCGAGCGGGTCACGTGACTTAGTGTTTCGACCATGAGCGAACACTTCGGAACACTTTCCGATGGCACCCCGGTACACCGCTGGACCCTGGAGCGGGCGGGCACCCGGGTGCGGGTGCTGTCGTACGGCGGGATCGTGCAGTCCGTGGAGGTCCCGGACCGGGACGGGCGGACGGCGGACGTGGTGCTGGGGTTCGCGGACCTGGACGGGTATCTCTCCCACCCCGAGCCCTTCCTGGGCGCCCTGATCGGCCGGTACGCGAACCGGATCGCGCAGGCCCGCTTCCCGCTGGACGGGCTGACGTACGCGCTGGAGCCCAACAACGCGCCGGGCTCGCTGCACGGCGGTCCGCGCGGCTTCGACAAGCGGGTGTGGGAGGTGGAGCCGGTCGAGCACGGGCTGCGGCTGAGCCGGGTGAGCCCGCACGGCGAGGAGGGCTTCCCGGGGCGGCTGGAGGTCTCGGCGACGTACACGCTGGACGCGTCGGGGGCGCTGCGGATCGGGTACGAGGCGGTCACGGACGCGCCGACGGTGGTGAACCTGACCAACCACAGCTACTTCAACCTGGGCGGGCCGGACAGCGGGGACGCCGGGGGCCATGAACTGCGGCTGGCCGCCTCGCGGTACACCCCGGTGGACGCGGATCTGATCCCGACCGGGGAGCTCGCGGAGGTGGCGGGCACCCGCTTCGACTTCCGTACGGCCCGTAAGACCGGCTCCGGCTACGACCACAACTTCGTGCTGGACAAGGGCGTCACGGCCGCGGCGCGCGAGGTGGCTGAGCTGCACGATCCGGCGAGCGGGCGGGTGCTGACGGTGTCGACGACCGAGCCGGGCGTCCAGGTGTACACCGCGGACCATCTGGGCGAGCCGTTCACGCCGTGCCAGGGGATCGCGCTGGAGACCCAGCACTTCCCCGACTCGCCGAACCGCCCGGAGTTCCCCACGACCGTGCTGCGGCCGGGCGAGGTCTACCGGTCGGAGACGGTGTACGGCTTCGGCGTCCGGTGAGAAATAGCCCCGGCCCAGGGGTCAGGTCCCGGGCCGGGGCTGTTCATGGGGTGAGGAGTACCCGCCTCAGACGTTAGTCGTCGCGGTGATCCTGCGGTCCGCGAGGGACCTACCCACCTGGATTTCGTACGAACCCTTCACAAAGAACCACCGGTGGGCGGCCTCGTCCCAGACCTCGAAGGCGCGCCGGGGGATCTCCACGGTGACCTCGGCGTCCTCCCCCGGGCCGGCCTCGACGGCGCCGAATCCGGCGAGCCAGCGGGCGGGACGGTCGGTGCCGGGCCCGGTGGGCGCCAGGTACACCTGGACGACCTCGCGTCCGGCGCGCCCACCGGTGTTGCGCAGCCGCACCGTGACCGTCGTACCGGCGACCTCGACGGACTCGTAGGCCCAGTCGGTGTAGCCGAGGCCGTGGCCGAAGGGGTACGAGGGGGTCCTGCCCTCCTTCTCCCAGGCGCGGTAGCCGATGAAGAGGTCCTCGGTGTACGGCAGTTCGCCGTCGGCCGGGGCGACCCGGGTGACCGGGGCGTCGGCGAGGGAGCCCCAGGTGGTGGGGAGGCGGCCGCCGGGCTCGCGGGCGCCGGTGAGGACGTCCGCGAGGGCCGCGCCGCCCTCCTGGCCGGGGAACCAGGTGAGCAGCACCGCGGCGACCTCCTCGCGCCAGGGCAGTTCGACCGGGGAGCCGGAGTTGACGACGACCACGGTGTTCGGGTTGGCGGCGGCGACCGCGCGGACCAGGTCGTCCTGGCGGCCGGGCAGGGTGAGGTCCTTGCGGTCGAAGCCCTCGGACTCGACGCGGTCCGTGGTGGCGACCACGACGACCGCGGTGTCGGCGGCGCGGGCGGCCTCGACGGCCTCGGCGATCAGCTCGTCCTCGCCGCGCTGCGGCTCCTGGTGGGCGAGGGCGAAGGCGACGACCTTGAAGGGGATCTCGTCGGGGAGCGCGAAGACGTAGGTGAGGGAGACCTCGACGGGTTCGCCGGCGGTCAGGTCGACCCGGGCGCGCTGCACGGGGGCGCCGAAGAACGCCTCGAAGGGGTCGCTGCCGTCGGCGGGCAGCTGGGGGCCGTCGAAGTACGTCGTCCCGGCGACGGTGAGGGTGAAGGCGCCGGTGCCCTTGATGCCGAAGGAGTGCGGGCCGCTCTCACGCGGGGTGAGGGTGCCGGTCAGCTCGACGGTGTGGAGGGTGTCGTGGGTGACGCCGTCGGGGAGGTCGGTGCCCATCCACTGGATCTGGCCGTTGGGGGCGGAGCCGGTGCCGAGGACGTTGCCGTCGGCGTCCCGGCAGATCGCCCTCAGCGCGAAGCCCCTGTCGGCGACGGCGAGTTCGGTGGTGGGGTCGGCGCCGACGGCGTAGGTGACGGTGCCCTCGGGGAGGGCGGCGGTGAGGCCGTCCAGCGGGGAGACGATCCGGGCCGGGAAGACGGTGGCGGAGCCGCCGCCGAGGACCCGGGCGTCGCGGGCGGCGGCGCCGATGAGGGCGACGGTGCCGGGCCTCAGGGGCAGCGCGGCGCGCTCGTTGCGGAGCAGGACGAAGGAGCGGCCGGCGAGCTCGCGGGCCAGGGCCTCGCCGTCGACGGGCCCGGGAAGGGCGGTGACGGCGGGCTCGGCGTCGGCGAGGACGCCGACCCGGGCGGCCAGGCGCAGGACGCGGCGCACGGCCTCGTCGACCTCGGACTCCGCCACCCGGCCGTCGCGGACCGCCTGGGCGAGGGCCTCGCCGTAGACGGTCTGCGGGCCGGGCATGGCGACGTCGAGGCCGCCGCGCAGCGCGCCGACGGTGTCGCGGGCCGCCATCCAGTCGGAGACGTTGTAGCCGTCGAAGCCCCATTCGCCGCGCAGGACCTCGTTCACGAGGTGGTGGTGCTCGGTCATGGTGGTGCCGTTGACCGTGTTGTACGCGGTCATGATGCCCCAGGGGTGGGCGTTCTCGACGATGGCCTCGAAGGGGGCGAGGTACAGCTCGCGCAGGGCGCGCTCGCCGACCAGGTTGTTCACGGTGAAGCGGTCGGTCTCGGCGTCGTTGGCGACGTAGTGCTTGACGGTGGTGCCGACGCCGCCCTCCTGGACGCCCGTGACGTACCCGGTGCCGATCCGGCCCGTCAGGTAGGGGTCCTCGCTGTAGGCCTCGAAGTGGCGGCCGCCGAGCGGGGAGCGGTGGAGGTTGACGGTGGGGGCGAGCAGGACGTGGACGCCCTTGCGGCGGGCCTCCTGGGCGAGCAGGAGGCCCGCGCGGCGGGCGAGCTCCGGGTCCCAGGTGGCGGCGAGGGCGGTCGGCGAGGGCAGCGCGACGGACGGGTCGTCGGCGGTCCAGCGCACGCCCCGGACGCCGATCGGGCCGTCGGACATGACGAGCGACTTCAGGCCGATCTCCGGCAGCTCGGGCAGGGACCACATGTCCTGGCCTGCCAGCAGCCGGGTCTTGGCGTCCAGGTCGAGCTTGCCGAGGGCCGCCTCGACGGCCTGCTCCGTTTCCGCCATGGCGGTGCCTCCTCGTTGAGTGCGTGTGGTGCGCTGTCCCCATCGTGCATCGGCTACCTGTAGAACGGTAGGTTTCGTTATCTCGCTGTTATCTTTCACCAGCCGGATGCCGTACCGTGACGGGCATGAGCGCCAGAACCAGGAGCGAGGAGCGGCGGGCCGAGATCGTCCGGGCGGCCCTGGAGGTGATCGCCGAGCGCGGCTACCGGGGGGCGAGCCTGGCGGCCGTGGCCGAGCGGGTCGGGCTGACCCAGCAGGGGCTGCTGCACCACTTCCCCACCAAGGAGGCGCTGCTGGTGGCCGTCCTGGAGGAACGCGACCAGTGGGACGCGGTACCGGACACCCAGTGGCGGGTCGACCTGCTGACCTCGCTCGTCGACTACAACGCGATGCGGCCCGGCATCATCCAGACCTTCTCGGCGCTGCTCGGCGAGAGCGTGACGGAGGGGCATCCGGCGCGGGAGTACTTCACCGAGCGGTACACGGGCGTACGGCGGACCATGGCCCGGGCCCTGCGCGCCCAGTACGGCGACCGCCTCCCGAACGGGCTCACGCCCGAGCGCACGGCGCCCCTGCTGGTGGCGGTGATGGACGGGCTCCAGTACCAGTGGCTGCTGGACCCCGAGTCGGTGGACATGGCGGCGGCGTTCCGGGACTTCCTGCGGCTGCTGGGCGAGCCGGTGCACTGAGGGACGCGAGGTGCAGCACGAGGCCGACGGGGCATACAACTCCCGTGAATTCCTTACGCGTTCGCACCGGCATCCTCGGCCTGGCCCTGCTGGCCGGCCTGTCCGCACCCACGACCGCGACCGCCTCCGCGGCGGCGCCCTCCCCCACCGTCGAGGAACAGCGGCTCGGACAGGCCGTACCGCAGGAGATCCTCCGGCGGTCCGGATTCGACTCCGTGGCCCCCGGGTTCACCGCCGCGCTGGGCTCCGCACGCTCCTACGCACAGGCCCGCCGCGTCGTCGCGCACCAGGGTTCCGCGCTGTGGCGGCGGGCCGTCGACCGGGTGCAGGGGCGGGGCCCGGCGGGCGGCGACCTGAGCCGGGACGACGACCGGCCGTTGTACTGGGCGCGGCTGGGCATGACCCGTGAAGTGCGGACCTGGGAGCCGTCGTTCGGCCTGACGGACGCTCAACGCTCGTCCCTGCTGGCCGACTTGGAGCGGACGTCACGCGGTCAGACCGACATCCGGTATCCGAAGGCGGGGCACCGGGGGCTCAAGCGGGTGCTGGTCACCGGCTTCGACCCGTTCACACTGGACCGGGACATCCGGATCTCCAACCCCTCCGGCGCGAGCGCCCTCGCGCTGGACGGCACGGTGATCGAGACGGCGGACGGGCCGGCCCGGGTGGAGACGGCCGTGTTCCCGGTGCGCTGGCAGGACTTCGCGCAGGGCACGGTGGAGCGGACGCTGCGGCCGTACCTGCCGTACGTCGATCTGTTCACGACCGTCAGCCAGGGCCGGGTCGGGCGCTTCGACGTGGAGCGCACCAACGGGGCCTGGCGGGGCGGCTTCCCGGACAACGAGAACATCGGCCGCACGGAGACCGTCCCGGTGACCGACCCGGCCTCGCAGCCGCAGTGGACGACGACGACCCTGCCGTACGCGGCGATCGTCGCGGCGGGCACCGGCCGTTTCCCGGTGTACGACAACACGGGCGTGACCGAGATCCCGGCGGGGGGCACCGAGCCCGTCGTCCGGCCGGACGGTCCGACCGCCGGCTCCACCGCACGGGCCGGGGGCGGCGGGAACTACCTCTCCAACGAGATCGCCTACCGCGCGACCCTGCTGCGGGACCGGCTGGGGCTGCACGACACCCTGCCGGGCGGCCATCTCCACACGCCGGTGCTCCAGTTCGCCGCCGGCAACACCACCGAGGTGACCGACCCGGAGTTCGTGCGCAACCGGCTGGACATCGTCGCGCAGGTGCGGGCGGTCCTAGCCGTGGCCGCCGGCGCCGAGTAGGCGCGTCTCGGCGGCGGGCGGGAGCTTGGTCCACCAGTGCGTGTGGCGGGCGTAGACGTCCGGGTCGCCGCGGCCGGCCAGGAGCGCGGCCAGGGAGCGGGCCTCGGCCGACAGCGCCTCCCAGACCTCGGCGGGCAGCGGATGGAACGCGCTCGCCTCCACGCCCGCCGCGGTGGGCCGCCACACCCCTGCCACCCGGCCGTCCACCAGGAGGGTGGGGAGGACGTCCCCGTTGACGCGGGTGACGAGGCGGCGGTACTCCGGGGGGATCACCCGGGAGCGGTCGGCGTAGGCCAGCAGGATGCTGTCCCACATCGGCAGGAGGCGGGGCGGGGCCGGGGTGTCGGCGGGCGGGCGCGGGGCCCCGGGCACGTCCAGGAGGAGGCTGCCGTCGGTGCCGGTGAGGCGCACCAGCCGGCCGTCGTCGAGCGTGTCGAGGGCCTCGCGGACGGGGGCCCGCTGGACCAGGGCGAACTGGGCGATGTCCGCGACGCTCGCCGGGCCGAACGCGGCCAGGTACCGGAGGATCAGGGCGCGGAGCGAGTCCGGCTCGGGGGTACGGCCGGACAGCGGCGGGCCGGGCGGGGCGGCGACGAAGGAGGCGCGGGCGCCGAAGGACCAGGGGGCGCCGGCGGGGGCGTGCAGCAGCGGGGCGTAGGCCTTCAGGCCCCACCAGGCGGCGGCCTTGCGCTCCGCGCCGAGGCGTTCCGCCAGCCAGGTCTCGATCTCCGCCGCGGTGCGCTGCCGCCGGGTGAAATCCAGCAGGTCCGGGACGATGCGGTCCGCGTCGGCCGGGGTGAGCCCGGACACCGCGAACCGGGCGCCGAGCCGGGAGCCGTACAGCGTCTGCTGCATCGCGCCGCGGAAGGCGCGGTGGTCGTCGGCGTGGACGGCGTGGAGCGTGATCCGCATCAGCGTCGCCTTGACCACCGTGCGGGAGGCGAACGCCTCGTCGAGGTCGTCCGGCCGGAAATGCGCCACCCGGTTCCAGAGGGCGAGGTACGGGGACGCGGGGTGCTGCGCCTGGAGCGCGACGACCCGGCGGACGGCGTCGGGCACCGCCAGCGCCTCGCGGCGCAGGAGGAGTTGGCGGGCCAGGGTGGCACGGTTGAGCTCGCCGGCGGTGAGGGGCGGCACGGCGGCGGTCATGCCGTGAGTTCCCCCTCGCGCTGGTCGTCCTCGTCCCGGATGTCCTCGCCGAGCAGGTCGCGGGCCATGAGGGTGGCGCCCGCGACCGCGCCCGGCATCAGGAACACCGCGACGACGGGGACCAGGAAGGCGAGGCCCAGCGGGGTGCCGAAGCCCCAGACCAGGGTCTTGCGGGAGCGGAGCAGCGCGAGGCGGGCGCGCAGGTCGACGCCACGGCGCTGGAGCGCGACGGCGGTGAGTTCCTCGGTGAGGAAGAAGCCGGTGACGAAGAAGCCGATCACGGGGACGACGGTCTGCCCGACGAAGGGGACGAACCCGAGACCGAACAGCAGGATGCCCCACACCCCGGCGCGCACCAGGATGCGCAGGCTGTCCCGTGCGGAGATCCACAGCTCGCGCCAGAGCGGCAGCCCGGACTCGGGGGCGGTGCCGTCGGGGGACACGTCCCGGTCGACCGCCTCGGAGAGGCTCTCGTAGAAGGGCTGGCCGATGAGCAGGGTGACGGCGGTGAACGTGAGGACGGCGAGCAGCAGGCCGAGGGCGAACAGCACGACGAGGAGGAAGCCCCGGAAGAGACCGGGCCAGGGGCTCGACCAGTCGTCCGCGAAGGGCGTCGCCCATGCCACGAAGTCCGCGCCCCACACGGCGAGCGCGACGAGCGCCGCCAGGTACAGCACCAGCGTGATCAGCCCCGGCAGCAGCCCGAACCCGTACTGCCTGCCGTTGCGGGCCACCCACCGCTGGCCCTTCACCAGATACTGAAAACCCACCCCGAGATCTCGCATGCCCGCACTCTATGTTGAGTCGAACGGGCACGCCTCGCCGTACCGATCTCCAGAGGCGGCTGAGTGCGAGGAGAAGCGGATGACCAGGGAGATCCACGGCACCGTGGCCGACGGTTTCGAAGCGGTGCGGGAAGAGTTCAGCGCGTTCGTGGCGGAGGAGCAGGCGGACTACGAGGGTCAGTTGTGCGCGTATGTGCACGGGCGGCGGGTCGTCGACCTCTGGGTGGGGGGCGAGGCCGACGCCCTGTACGGCGTGTACTCGTCCACCAAGGGCGCGGCCCATCTGGTGGTCGCCCTGCTCGTCCAGGACGGCACGCTGGAGCTGGACCGCAAAGTGACCTACTACTGGCCGGAGTTCGCGGCCGAGGGCAAGGGTCAGCTGACCCTGCGTGAGCTGATCGCGCACCGGGCCGGGGTGGTGGGCACCGACACCGGGTTCTCCCGGCAGGAGCTGGCCGACGACCGGCAGATCGCCGAACGCCTGGCCGACCAGCGGCCGTTCTGGCGCCCGGGCACCGCCTTCGGCTACCACGGGATGGTCATCGGAGCGCTCACGGGCGAGGTGGTACGGCGGGCCACCGGCCGTACGCTCCAGGAGGTGTACGAGGAGCGGGTGCGCGCCCCGTACGGGCTGGACTTCTTCCTGGGGCTGCCCGCCGCGCACGAGCCGCGGTTCCGCACCACCCTGCCGATGGCCCCCACGGCCGAACAGCGGGCGCTGCTCGACGCCGTGCCGGGCGGACCGCACACGCTCGCCTCGATCGCCTTCAACCGGCACACCGCCGAGCCGACCGACCTCGAAGCGCTGCCCAACGACCCGCTGGTCCGGGCGAAGGGTCCGGCCTCGGTGGGCGGGGTGGCCTCGGCGCGTGGTCTCGCGGGGCTGTACGCGGCGGCGATCAGTGAGCGGGAGGGGAAGGCGCCGCTGCTGAAGGAGGACACGGCGGCGGAGTTCGGGCAGATGCACTCGGTCGGGTACGACCTGGTGTCCCGCGCGCACCGGGCGTACGGGCTCGGCTTCCAGGCGACCGCGGACGTCTACCACCCGTTCCTGGGCGCCGGGACGTTCGGGCACGCCGGGGCCGGTGGCAGCCAGGCCTTCGCGGATCCGCGCAGCGGGCTGGCCTACGGGTACACGCGGCGCCGGTTCGCGTTCCCGGGCGGGCCGGCGCCGGAGAACGACCGGCTGGCGGCGGCCGTGCACCGGGCGGCGCTCAGCGGGTGACCCGGCACCGGGCGAAGGCCGCACCCCACGTCCAGGGGTGCGGCCTTCGTCGTACGCAACGACGGTGCCGGGGTTGCGTCACGCCCGGGACGCGACGGCCTCAGAGCTTGACGATCATCTTTCCGGTGTTGTCGCCGCGCAGGACCCCGAGGAACGCCTCCAGGTTGTTCTCGATGCCCTCGACGACGGTCTCGCGGTACTTCAGCTCGCCGGAGCGGATCCAGCCGCCGACCTCGCGGACGAACTCCGGCTGGAGGTCGTAGTGGTCGCCGACCAGGAAGCCCTCGATGCGGCCGCGGGTCTGGATGAGGCGGGCGAGGTTCTTCGGGCCGGGGGCGGCCTCGGTGTTGTTGTAGACGGAGATCATGCCGCAGATCACGATCCGGCCGCGCTCGTTGAGGGAGCCGATGGCGGCCTCGAGGTGGTCGCCGCCGACGTTGTCGAAGTAGACGTCGACGCCGTCGGGGGCGGCGGCGCGCAGCTGCTCGGCCACGGGGCCGTTCTTGTAGTTGAAGGCGGCATCGAAGCCGTACTCCTCGACGAGGAGCTTGACCTTGTCGTCCGAGCCCGCCGAGCCGATGACCCGCGAGGCGCCCTTGAGCCTGGCGATCTGGCCGACCTGGCTGCCGACGGCACCCGCGGCGCCCGACACGAAGACGGCGTCGCCCTCCTTGAAGGCGCCGGTGCGCAGCAGTCCGGCGTAGGCGGTGAGGCCGGTCATGCCGAGGACGCCGAGGTAGGTGGAGAGCGGTGCGGCCTCGGGGTCGACCTTGACGGCCTGGGCCGCGTCGAAGGTGGCGTACTCGCGCCAGCCGCCGAAGTGCAGGACGTGGTCACCGACGGCGATCCCCTCGGCGGCGGAGGCGACGACCTCGCCGACGGCCCCGCCCTGGAGGGCCTTGCCCAGCTCGAAGGGGGCGACGTACGACTTCGCGGCGCTCATCCGGCCGCGCATGTACGGGTCGACGGAGACGTACGCGTTGCGCACGAGCACCTGACCGGGGCCGGGCTGCCGGATCTCCGCCTCGGCCAGTTCGAAGTCCTCGGGCTTCGGCCAGCCGACGGGACGGCTGAGCAGACGCCATTCGCGGCCGGTGGCGGGGAGGGCGGAGTCAGTCATGGGGGGAGCGCCTTTCACATCAAATGCTTCACTATCTGAAACAACCATGCGCCTGAATATTTCATGTTGTCAAGTAAAGAGGTATCCTCGCGCCCATGGCCACCTCACCCAGGACCCCTCTGCCCGACGCCCTCACCCTGGAGGTCGTCGAGCTCTTCGGCGAGGTCGTGGCCCGCTTCTACGAGGACTACGAGGAGGCGGCCTCCGACCACACCCTCACCGGCGCCCAGGCCCGGCTGCTCAGCCTGCTCTCCCTCGAACCGCTCCCCATGCGCAAGCTGGCCCAGAAGCTGAAGTGCGAGCCGTCCAACGTCACCGGCATCGTCGACCGCCTGGAGTCCCGCGGCCTGGTCGAACGCCGGCCGGACCCGGCCGACCGCCGGGTGAAGCTGGCCGCGGCGACGGAGGAGGGGCGCAGCGTCGCCAAGGGCCTGCGCGAGTCCCTGCGCTTCGCGCGCGAGCCCCTGGCCGGGCTCGCCGAGGAGGAGCGGGTGGCGCTGCGGGCGCTGCTCCGGCGGATGCTGGCGGCCGAGGCGAACGGCGGCTGACATCGCGGTGAATCACTGACAACCCGGGGTCCCGACCCGTTACGGCCCGGGGATCACTCCCCTTACGATGCGCTGCGCCGCGCGTCGCATCCGCGGCGGCGCGGTTTCGTGTCCAAGGGGGGATCTCTGTGTTCGTGCTGTCCATACTGCTGCTCGTGGCGGCGGTCGTGTTGTTCCTGGTCGGCCGGGGTCGCGACGGGTCGGGGTGGAAGATCGGGGCGGCGCTCAGCGCCCTGGGAGGCCTGTTGTTCGGCGTGTTCTCGTGCGTGCACGTGGTGAGCGCCTACGAGGTCGGTGTGCCGGTGACCTTCGGCAAGGTCGGCTCACCGATGAAGTCCGGCATCCAGTTCAAGTCGCCGTTCACCGACGTCACGTCCTTCTCCACCCGTCCGGTCGACCTCAACCTCTACGACAAGGACGTGGTCGAGGTCCGCTCCTCGGAGGGCGGGGTGCTGGACGCGGACGTCACCATCAAGTGGGCCGTGATGCCGTCGAAGGCGGTCGAGCTGTACCGGCTGGCGGGCAGCGCGGAGGCCGTCCAGGCGCGGCTGGTGCTGCCGGACAGCCGCGAGATCATCCGCAACGTCTTCGCGAAGCACACCAGCGAGGAGGGCTACGCCTCGGCCCGTGAGCAGATCGGCTCGGAGATCGCCGCCTCGATCAAGGAGCGGCTGGCGCCGCGCGGGATCGACGTCACCGCCGTCAATCTGCGCAATGTGAAGCCGTCGAAGGAGCTCCAGGAGCAGATCGACAAGAAGATCCAGCAGGAGCAGGCCACCGAGCGGTCCCTGGAGGCGGCGCGCACGGCCAAGGCGGAGGCGGAGCGCAAGCGCATCGAGGCGCAGGGCATCGCCGACGCCAACAGGATCATCGAGCGCTCGCTGAGCGACAAGGTCCTCTACAACCAGTGCCTGGAGGCCTACAAGGAGGCCGCCAAGGCCAACCCGGTGTACGCGGTCCCGTGCGGCACGGACTCGAACGGCACCCCGGTGATCGTGGACAACGGCAAGAACTAGTGCCGCGGCACTAGGACCCCGGCCGCCCCGGTCGCCCTAGTCACCCATGTTCTGGCCCGTGCTGTTGCTCCTGATGTCGGTCTTGCGGGCCAGTCGGCCGGCCGCGAGGGTCGCCTTGGCCACGGGTCGGGTCCAGCGGGGGCCGCCGCGCGCCGCCCACCAGACGCAGGCGCATCCTCCGACGGTGAGGACGAGGAGGACGGACAGGGCGAGCAGCATCACGGGGCGCTCCTTCTCGGACGGGCACTGCCGTTCTACACGCGGGGGTCCGGGCCGCGGTTCCCGGAACGTGAAGGTCCGGCGCACGGGTGTGTGCGCCGGACCTTCGGTGTTTCCCGGTCCCGCGGGTCAGGCCTTCTTGCGGGTCGTCATGAAGCGCTGGATCAGGATGAACGCGCAGAGCAGCACACCCGTGGCGATCTTGGTCCACCAGGAGCTGAGGGTGCCCTCGAACTGGATGAGGCTCTTGATCAGGCCGAGGACGAGGACGCCGAACAGCGTGCCCAGGACATAACCGGAGCCGCCGGTCAGCAGGGTGCCGCCGATGACGACCGCGGCGATCGCGTCGAGTTCCATGCCGGTGGCGTGCAGCGGGTCGCCGGACTGGATGTAGAGGGTGAACAGGAGGCCGGCGAGCGCCGAGCAGAAGCCGCTGACGGTGTACACGGCGATCTTCGTGCCGCCCTGCGGCAGGCCCATCAGCAGGGCCGACTGCTCGTTGCCGCCGATGGCGTACACCCGGCGTCCGAAGCGGGTGTAGTGCAGGACGTAGAAGGCGAGGGCGAGGACGACCAGCGAGACGACCGCGCCGATCGACAGGAAGCCCATGCCGAGCGACACCTGCGCCTGGGCCATGCTGCTGACCCCGGAGTCGCTGATGGAGATCGACTCCTTGCTGATGACCAGGCACAGGCCGCGGAAGAGGAAGAGGCCGGCGAGCGTCACGATGAAGGGCTGGATCTCGAAGTTGTGGATCACATAGCCCATCAGGAAGCCGCCGAACGCGCCCACGGCCAGGGCCAGGGGGATCACGAGGGCGAGCGGCAGCCCCTGGCGTTCCACCAGCCAGGCCGTGAACATCGTGGTGAAGCCGATCATCGAGCCGACGGACAGGTCGATGCCGCCGGACAGGATGACGAAGGTGACGCCGACGGCGGCGACCAGGAGATAGCCGTTGTCGATGAACAGGTTCAGGAAGACCTGCGGTTCGGCGAACCCGTAGAACTGGTAGCGGCTCAGGCCCACGCCGTACATGACGAGGAAGAGCAGGGCCGTGGCCGCGACGGGCAGGCGCCGGTCGGCGAGCAGCCGCGCGGCCCTGGACGGCGTACGGCTGTCCGGGGCGGCCTGGGGGCTCTGGGTGGTCGTGGTCATCACGACACCTCCATCTTGGGAGCGGCGTCGGCGGGCGGGGCGGGGTCCGCCGGGGCGGCGGCCGGCCGGGCGCTTCCCCTGGCACCGAACCTCGCGCCGAACTTCGCGCCGAAGACCTTGGCGCGGAACTTCGGGGACTGGAGCAGACAGACGACGATGACGACGGCGGCCTTGAACACCAGGTTGGTCTGGGTGGGGACGCCGATGGTGTAGATCGTGGTGGTCAGGGTCTGGATGACGAGGGCGCCGACCACCGTGCCACCGATGGAGAACCGGCCGCCCAGCAGCGAGGTGCCGCCGATCACCACGGCGAGGATCGCGTCGAGCTCGATCCACAGGCCGGCGTTGTTGCCGTCGGCCGCGGAGGTGTTGGAGCTGATCATCAGGCCCGCGATACCGGCGCACAGGGCGCAGAACACGTACACCATGATCTTGATGCGGCTGGACCTGATGCCGACCAGCCGGCTGGCCTCGGCGTTGCCGCCGACCGACTCGACGAGCAGGCCGAGGGCGGTGCGGCGGGTCAGCGCCACGGTGACGGCCACGACCACGGCGACGACGAAGATGGAGAAGGGCAGCGTCAGCCAGTAGCCGCCGCCGATCAGCTTGTACGGCTCGCTGTTGATGGTGATGATCTGGCCGTCGGTGATGAACTGGGCGACACCGCGTCCGGCGACCATGATGATCAGCGTGGCGATGATCGGCTGGATGCCCATCCGGGCGACCAGGAAGCCGTTCCACAGACCGCAGACGACTGCGGCCAGCAGACCGAGGCCCATCGCGAGCAGCACCCCGGACAGGGCGCCCTGGTCGGCCTGGTCGCTGATGTAGGAGCAGGTCAGCGCCCCGGTGATGGCGACCACGGCGCCCACGGAGAGGTCGATGCCGCCGGTGGCGATGACCAGGGTCATGCCGACCGCGACCAGGATGAGGGGCGAGCCGAACAGCACGATCGAGACGAGGCTGCCGTAGAGGTGGCCGTCCGTCATCTTGACCGAGAAGAAGTCGGGGGTGAACGGGACGTTGACGAGCAGCAGGAGGATCAGGACCGCGACCGGCCAGAACAGCTGGTGGTGCGTCAGTGCTCGCCAGCGGGAGGTGGTGGTCACTGGTGTTCTCCGCTCGCGATGGTCTCGAGGATCTTGCTGGTGGTGATCTCGGGCCCGTTGGTGATCCGCGCCACCAGCCGGCGGTCGCGCAGCACTCCGATGGTGTGGCTGAGCCGGAGCACCTCCTCCAGCTCGGCGGCGATGTACAGGACGGACATGCCGTCCTCGGAGAGCGAGACGACGAGTTTCTGGATCTCGGCCTTGGCGCCGATGTCGATGCCGCGGGTGGGCTCGTCGAGGATCAGCAGCTTGGGCTGGGTGATCAGCCAGCGGGCCAGCAGCACCTTCTGCTGGTTGCCGCCGCTGAGCTGGCCGACCCTCGCCTCGGGGTTGGCGGGGCGGATGTCGAGGGCCTTGATGTACTTGGCGACCAGTTCGTCGCGCTGGGCGGCCGGGACGGGCCGGGTCCAGCCGCGGGCGGCCTGGAGGGCCAGGATGATGTTCTCCCGGACCGTCAGGTCGGGCACCAGGCCCTCGGTCTTGCGGTTCTCGGAGCAGAACGCGACCCCGGCGCCGATCGCGCCGTTCGGGGCACTGAGCGAGACCTGCTTGCCGTCGACGGTGACCGTGCCGCTGTCGGGGTGGTCGGCGCCGAAGAGCAGCCGGGCGAGTTCGGTGCGGCCCGAGCCGAGCAGTCCCGCGAGGCCGATCACCTCGCCCTTGTCGATCTCCAGGTCGAAGGGGGCGATGCTGCCGGTCCGGCCGAGTCCGTCCGCCTTCAGCAGGGTCTCGCCCGCGGTGGAGTGCAGCTGGTGCTCGTGGAGCTCCTCCAGCTGGCCCATGGCCTTGCCGAGCATCAGCTGGACGAGCCCGACCTGGTCGAGATCGCTCACCAGGTGCTCGCTTACGAGGGTGCCGTTGCGCAGGACCGTCATACGGTCGCAGACCTCGTAGATCTGGTCGAGGAAGTGCGAGACGAACAGGATCGCCACACCCTCGTCCTTCAGCCGCCGCATCAGCGCGAAGAGCTGGAGGACCTCGTCGCGGTCGAGGCTGGAGGTCGGCTCGTCGAGGATCAGCACCTTGGTGCCGGGTCCGCCGCCGGCGCCCTCCCCGTCGCCGTCGCCGTCCCCGATCCCCAACGACCGTACGATCGCGACCAGTTGCTGCACCGCCAGCGGGTACGAGGACAGCGGGGCGGTGACGTCGATGTCGAGGCCGAGCCGGTCCACCAGCCGGGCCGCCTCCTGGCGCAGCCGCTTCCACTGGATGCGGCCCATGCGGGTCGGTTCACGGCCGATGAAGATGTTCTCCGCCACCGAGAGGTTGGGGCAGAGGTTGACCTCCTGGTAAACGGTGCTGATGCCGGCCTGCTGGGCCTGCAACGGGCTGGCGAACCGCACGGACTCGCCGTCCAGCGTGATCGTGCCGCCGTCCAGGGAGTAGACCCCCGTCAGCACCTTGATCAGGGTGGACTTGCCCGCGCCGTTCTCACCCATCAGGGCGTGGATCTCGCCGGGGAAGAGCCGGAAGTCGACGTCCGACAGAGCCCGTACCCCCGGGAACTCTTTGACTATGCCCGCCATTTCCAGGACGGGCCGCGGCTCTGCCATGGCAGCGCTCCTCGTGAGATTGGTTCAGGCCCGCAGGGAGCCCCGGGACCGATGGCGCTCGGTCGGCCGCGGGCTCCCTGCCGGTGGGTGCCGTGGGTCAGTACTTGCGGTTCGGGAGCTCGGCCTTGGCCTGGTCCTGGAGGTAGTCGCCTTCCTTGGTCTTGATCCAGCGCTCGACCGTCTCGCCCTCGTGGACCTTCTTCACGACGTCCATCAGCTGGGGGCCGAGCAGCGGGTTGCACTCGACGATGCCGTTGATCTTGCCCTCGGACATGGCCACGAAGCCGTCCTTCACGCCGTCGATCGAGACGATCAGGATGTCCTTGCCGGGCTTCTTGCCGGCCGCCTCGATGGACTGGATGGCACCGATGGCCATGTCGTCGTTGTGCGCGAAGAGGACGTTGATGTCCGGGTTGGACTGGAGGAAGGCCGCCATGACCTGCTTGCCGCCGGCGCGGGTGAAGTCACCGGTCTGGCTGACGACGATCTTCCAGTCGTCGGCGTGGTCGGCGTCCATGACCTCCTTGAAGCCCTTGGCGCGCTCGATGGCCGGGGCGGCACCGGTGGTGCCCTCCAGCTGGGCGATCTTCACCGTGCCCTTGAGGCCGGCCTTCTCGACGACCGTCGCCAGCATCTTGGCGGCGCGGCGGCCCTCGTCGGTGAAGTCGGAGCCGACCAGGGTGACGTAGAGGGAGTCGTCGGAGGTCTCCACCGAGCGGTCGGTGAGGACCACCGGGATCTTCGCGGCCTTGGCCTCCTTGAGCACGGCGTCCCAGCCGGTGACGACCACCGGGGAGAAGGCGATGACGTCCACCTTCTGCGCGATGTAGCTGCGGATCGCGGAGATCTGGTTCTCCTGCTTCTGCTGGGCGTCGGAGAACTTGAGGGTGTAGCCGGCCTCCTTGGCCGCGTCCTTCACCGAGGTGGTGTTGGCGCTGCGCCAGCCGCTCTCCGCGCCGACCTGGGAGAAGCCGAGCGTGATGGTCTTGCTGCCCCCGGAGGACGAGCCGGAAGAGCTGTCGTCCTTCTTCGCACAGGCCGCCAGGCCGCCCGCCGCCGCCACGCCGACCGCCGCGGTGAGGAAGTTCCTTCTGCTGAGCATGTTCTTCTCCTTTGAAGAGCCGGCCCGGGGACGGACCTGCTGGTACTCGGGGACCGGCCGCACTGCGTCCAGCCTGTCGATCATCGTTCGGTATTTCGGCCACACCGCTGGGCGGTGAGGCCTACGGATCCGTCAGAGGGGCACACCTTCGGGTTGCGCGGCGTGCGGGAACGTACTTGCGCGCACGACAAGTTGGGGCTCGATCGCGATCGGGGACGGGGTGGCGGGCGAGCGGCCCTCGATCATCTCCAGGAGCAGCGCGATGCCCTGCTTCCCGACCGCCGAGAAGTCCTGCCGGACGGTGGTCAGGGGCGGCGCGAAGAACTCCGACTCCGGGATGTCGTCGAAGCCGACCACCGCGACGTCCTGCGGGGTCCGCACACCGGCCTCGCGCAGCGCCCGCAACACCCCCAGCGCCATCTGGTCGTTGGCGACGAAGACGGCGGTCAGCCCCCGGCCCACCCAGCCGGCCAGCTCCTGCCCGGCCCGGTAGCCGGACAGCGGACTCCAGTCGCCGCGCAGCAGCAGGGGCGGTTCGACGTCCGCCGCCTCCAGGGTGGCCCGCCAGCCGGCGGCCCGGTCGGCCGCCTCCAGCCAGTCCTCGGGTCCGGCGAGGTGCCAGACCCTGCGATGGCCGGCGGCCAGCAGATGGCGGGTGGCCAGGGTGGCCCCGAGACGCTGGTCCACGCTGACACTGGGAATGTCCACGCCCTGCCCGCTGCCCACGACCACCACCGGGAAGGGGCTGCGGAGTTCGGCGAGGGCGTCCACCGCCGAGCGCTGCGGGGCGATGGCGACCACCCCCTCGACCCCGCCCTCGCTGAGGTGGTCCAGGGCCTCGGACAGGGTCGCCATGGTCAGTTCGCGCAGGCTGACCGTGGAGACGAGATAGCCCTCGGCGCGCGCCGCCTCCTCCAGCGCGAACAGGGTGCTGGCCGGGCCGTACAGGGTGGTGTCGGAGGCGACGACGCCCAGCGTCCGGGTGCGCCGGGTGGCCAGGGCCCGGGCCGAGGAGTTACGGCGGTAACCCATCTCCTCGATCACGCGGAGCACCCTGGCCCGGGTCTCCTCCCGCACGTTGGGGTGGTCCCCCAGGACGCGGGAGACGGTCTGGTGGGACACGCCGGCCTGGCGTGCCACGTCGGCCATGGTGGGCGGCCGCAGCTGCGCTGGTGACACGGCCGCACCTCCTTGGCGATCGTCTGCGGATAAGTCGTGTGTCGTGGGCGGTGGTTTCCGCGCGGCCGGTTTCACTCCGCGCTGTCCGTGCACCCAACAGCACTGCTGGGACTGGCAAGTTGGGGCACTACGGGCACGACGCTCATACCTCCCACGCTGGCGCTGGACGCCGACCGGTGAATGCGGACGTCATTGTGAGCGCTAACAATTCATGGCGGTCAAGAGGGCTGCAACGGAACGTCGTCACGGTTGAATAACGCGCCAGGTGACGGGACTTGCTTGGACGCCCGTCCAAGGATCCCTCAACCACCGCTCACACCAGCGAAGTTGAGCCATTCGGAGGGGGCTCGGAGGGGGTGAGTTCCGGTCGCTGCCGGATGGACGGGGCCTGCCGGGCGGTCGGGCCGGAGGGAGGCACCCCGCGCCTGCGGCCCGATCCAGACGACCGGCCCTAGGAGCACCACCACAGGAAGCGGGTGCAGGTTTCCGAGGGGGAGGGGTCGGGGGACGGGTCCGAGGTCGTCGGGGCCGCGGTCGGGGTGGAGCCGGAGGGGGCCGTCGCGCCGGAGGAGGAGCCGGGGACGGTCGCCGACTGGGCTTCCTTGTCCGGGGTTCGGCTCGCGTCCTCCGCGTCCGGGGAGTCCGAGGCCGACGGGGACGCGGACGCGCTGGGAGACGCCGAGGTCTCGTCCTTGCCCGCGCCCTTCCGGTCGTCCAACGGCTGTGCGGACGTGCTCGGTTCCGCCGCCGAGTCGTCCACCTCGGAGGACTCGCCGCCGGCCGCCGCCGGGTTCGTCCTGGAGGAGAACCCCGGCGCGTCCACGCCGAGTTCGGCGAGGCTCAGCCCGCCCGCCGCCAGCACGAAACCGGCGGTGATCAGCACCGCGCGTCTGCGGCGTCTGCGGTGGACGGCCGCCTTGCGGTCCCGCCGGCTCGCGTCCGAGGCGTCGGCCGGACCCGCGCCCGCCGCGTCCCCGCCACCCCTGCGACCACCCCTGCCCTGGCCACGCCGACGCGCGGCCCGCCCCCGCGACTCGTCGCCGTCGGCCTCAGGGGCTTCCCGGCCGTCACCCTGGGCCTCGTGGCCGACATGGCCGCCCCCGCCGGGCGTGTCATGATCGCCGGGCCCGTCGGACGCGCCGGGCCGCGGCTCCGGGGTGTACACGTCCCGGGGATACGCGCGTAGCGGATCAGCAGATGCGCCGCACCCCGGGCAGGTGAGGGCGCCGTTGAGGTGCCGTCGGCACGGGTGGCAGTAGTCCATGACGCGGGAAGACTAGGTTCCCGGGCGGTCACGTTCCCAGGCTCGCCTGTGAAAGTTGTGTGGGAAACCGGCCATACCGGTGCGGCGGCCCGGGTGAGCTGTCACACACCTCCGACACCCTTCGATGGCGAAAGGGGCATCGAAGCCGTCAAACCGTTACCTGTTCGACCCATTGACACTCCCCTCGCGCCGTCCTTACTGTCTGCCCAGCATTTCGAACATGTGACGAAATCTCGAACAGCCGAAGGGTAACTTCCGTGCGCATCACCGGAATCAGCACGCACGTGGTCGGGACGCCGTGGCGCAACCTGACCTACGTCCTGGTGCACACCGACGAGGGCATCACGGGTGTCGGCGAGACCCGCATGCTGGGCCACACCGACGCGCTGATCGGCTACCTGAGAGAAGCCGAGCAGAACCACATTCTCGGCTCCGACCCGTTCGCTGTCGAGGACCTCACCCGCCGGATGAAGTACGGCGACTACGGCCGGGCCGGCGAGATCGTGATGTCCGGCATCGCCGTCGTCGAGATGGCCTGCTGGGACATCAAGGGCAAGGCCCTCGGCGTCCCGGTGTGGCAGCTGCTCGGCGGCAAGGTCACCGACAAGGTCAAGGCGTACGCCAACGGCTGGTACACCACCGAGCGCACCCCGGAGGCCTACCACAAGGCCGCCCAGGGGGTCATCGAGCGCGGTTACAAGGCGCTCAAGATCGACCCCTTCGGCACCGGGCACTTCGAGCTCGACCACGAGCAGAGCCTGTACGCCGTCTCCCTCATCGAGGCCGTGCGCGACGCCATCGGGCCGGACGCCGAGCTGATGCTGGAGATGCACGGCCGCTTCTCCCCCGCCACCGCCGTGCGGCTGGCCAGGGAACTGGCCCCCTTCAAGCCCGCGTGGCTGGAGGAGCCCTGCCCGCCGGAGAACCTGAAGGCGCTGGAGAAGGTCGCCGCCAAGGTCGACATCCCGGTCGCCACGGGTGAGCGCATCCACGACCGCATCGAGTTCCGCGAGCTCTTCGAGAGCCAGGCCGTGGACATCATCCAGCCGGACGTCGGCCACATCGGCGGCATCTGGGAGACCCGCAAGCTCGCCGCCACGGCGGAGACGCACTACGTGCTCGTCGCCCCGCACAACGTCGGTGGCCCGGTGCTGACCGCCGCCTCCCTCCAGGTCGGCTTCACCTCCCCCAACTTCAAGATCCTCGAGCACTTCAACGACTTCGCCGACGCGGAGATCAAGAAGGTCGTCAAGGGCGCGCCCGAGGTCGTCGACGGCTACTTCCACCTCTCCGACGCGCCGGGTCTCGGTGTGGAGCTGGACGTGGACGCCGCCGCCGAGTTCCCGCAGCAGCAGGCCCGCTTCGACCTGTGGGCCGAGGGCTGGGAGCAGCGGAAGCCGAAGGGCACGAAGTGAGCACCGAGGTCGTCATCGAGGCGCCCGGCGAGCACCGGCTCACCGCGCACACACCGCGTGAGCCGGGCCCGGGCGAGGCCCTGGTCCGGGTCCACGCGGTGGGCATCTGCGGCAGCGACCGCGAGGTGTACCAGGGCAACCGGCCCGAGGGGTACGTCCGCTACCCGCTGACCCCCGGCCACGAGTGGTCCGGGACCGTGCAGGCCGTGGGCGCCGGGGTGCCCGCGGGCCTGGTCGGCCGGAAGGTGGTGGGCGAGGGCTTCCGCAACTGCCAGGTCTGCGACCGCTGCCACGCGGGCGAGACGACGCTGTGCACGGACGGGTACGAGGAGACCGGCTTCACCCAGCCGGGGGCGATGGCCACCACCCTCACCCTCCCGGCGCGGCTGCTGCACGTACTGTCCGAGGACGCCGATCTCACGGCCGCCGCCCTGCTGGAGCCCGCCGCGTGCATCGCGGCCGCCGCCATCAAGGCGCGGGCGCTGCCGGGCGAGAAGGTGGCCGTGGTGGGCACCGGGACGCTGGGCATGTTCGCGGTGCAGTTCCTGAAGGCGGGCTCGCCGGCGGAGCTGCTGGTGGTGGGCACCCGCGACGACAGGGAAACGCTGTCACGGCGGTTCGGGGCGACCGACTTCCGCACCAAGGACCAGGAGCTCCCCGACGACTTCGACGTCGTGATCGAGACCGCCGGGTCCGCGAGCGCTGCCCGAACGGCCGCCTCGCTGCTCCGCAGGGGCGGACGGCTGGTCCTCACGGGCATTCCTGCCGCGGGTGCCGACGGTCTCGACCCGACGGATCTCGTCGTACGGCAGCTGGAGGTGCACACCGTCTTCGGGGCACCGCCGGACGCCTGGTCGCACACGGTGCGGGTGTTCGGGGCCGGGCTGCTGGACCCGCTGCCGCTGGTCACGCACGAACTGCCGCTGGCCGAGTTCCCCGAGGCCATCGAGCTGGTGGGATCCGGCGACCCGAAGGTGGGCAAGGTGCTGCTCAAGCCGTAGCGGCAGGCCCCTCACGCCGTACGCCGGTGCGGGGGCGACCTGACGGTCCCCGCACCGGCGTACATCCAGACCCACCCGCGCCCTGAGCCGCGAACCTCGTCCGAAATATCGAACACTAAGGACACCTTGTGACCGACGCTTCCGCCCCGGCAGCCCGTCGACCCGGTGAGCAGGCGCTCGCCGCACTCGGCCTGGGCGCACCCGCCCTCGACCCCGCCGACTCCTCGCCGCACTCCTTCCCCGGCGGCGGCCGCTGGCGCACCGAGGTCCCTTCGTGCGAGGGTCCCGAGGCGCTGGCCGTCATCCTGAAGGAGGCCTCGCGGCTCGACGTGCCGATCCACCGCATCAGCCAGGGCAGCGGTGTGTGGATGCTGACCGACGCCGAGATCACCGAGATGGTCGACGCGACGAACGAGCGGGACATCGAGCTCTGCCTGTTCACCGGTCCGCGCGGCACCTGGGACATCGGCGGCTCCACCCGGACCGACTCGCGCGGCGGGGGCTTGCGCGCCCGCGGCCACGACGCCGTAGCCGGCTGTGTCGAGGACGCGGTCCGCGCCACCGAGCTGGGCGTCAAGTGCCTGCTCGTCGCCGACGAGGGCGTGCTGTGGACGCTGCACCAGGCCCGTACGGCCGGCATCATCCCGGCCGACACCACGCTGAAGGTGTCGGCGCTGATCGGCCCCGTGAACCCGGCCTCGTACGCCGTCTACGAGCGGCTCGGCGCCGACTCCGTGAATGTGCCCAGCGATCTCACGCTGGACCACCTGACCGAGATCCGCCGGGTCTCCGGTGCCCCGATGGACATGTACATCGAGGCACCCGACGACCTCGGCGGGTACATCCGGATGTACGAAGTGGCCGAGCTGATCCGGCGCGGCGCACCTCTGTATCTGAAGTTCGGTCTGTCCAAGGCCCCGGGGATCTACCCTTACGGCCACCACATGAGGGATCTGACCCTGTCCACCGCCCGGGAGCGGGTCCGGCGCGGCCGGCTCGCGCTCGACCTGCTCGCGCGGCATGGAGCGGACGGTGACATGGCCCCGCTGGGCTCCCGCCTGCCTGGCGAACTGAACAGGTTTGACGCCCGGTCATAACGTTCCGGAAACCTCGCTTCACACAAGCCGACACAGGCGCGCAGAATCCCACACACCTCCTTCTCGGTCTTTTCACGGCGTCCCTCCAGGGCGTCCTCGCACCGCGGGACCGAGCCCTGCACACACATCAAGGATGATGACCATGCGTAACCGCAGAGCCGCACTCGCCGCCATAGCCGGAGCCGCTTCCCTCGCCCTCACGCTCAGCGCCTGTGGCCAGAACAGCGAGGGTGGCAGCAAGGAGGAGAAGGGCAGCGCCAAGGGCGGCACGATCGGCATCGCGATGCCGACCAAGTCCTCCGAGCGCTGGATCGCCGACGGCAACAACGTCGTGAAGAACCTCCAGTCCGCGGGCTACAAGACCAAGCTGGTCTACGGCGAGGACGACCCCGACCAGCAGGTCTCCCAGATCGAGAACCTGATCACCCAGGGCGTCAAGGCGCTGATCGTCGCCGCGATCGACAACAAGTCCCTGAACAACGTCCTCCAGCAGGCCAAGGACGCGGACATCCCGGTCATCGCGTACGACCGCCTGATCCTCGGCACGCCGAACGTCGACTACTACGCGTCGTTCGACAACACCAAGGTCGGCGAGCTCCAGGCCAACTACATCGTCGACAAGCTCGGCCTGGCCAGCGGCAAGGGCCCGTTCAACATCGAGCTGTTCGCCGGCTCCAACGACGACAACAACACCAAGTACTTCTTCAACGGCGCGATGAGCGTGCTCCAGCCGTACATCGACAAGAAGAAGCTGGTCGTCCAGTCCGGCGACACCCAGCTCACCCAGGTCACCACCCTGCGCTGGGACGGCGCCACCGCCCAGAAGCGCATGGACGACATCCTGACCAAGGCCTACACGAGCAAGAAGGTCGACGCGGTCCTCTCGCCGTACGACGGCATCTCGATCGGCATCCTGTCGGCGCTGAAGTCGGACGACTACGGCTCCAAGAGCAAGCCGCTGCCGGTCCTCACCGGCCAGGACGCCGAGCTGGCCTCGGTGAAGTCGATCATCGCGGGCGAGCAGACGCAGACCGTCTACAAGGACACCCGTGAGCTGGCCAAGGTCGCCGCGAACATGGTGGACGCGGTCCTCAACGGCAAGAAGCCGGAGACCAACGACACCAAGACCTACGACAACGGCTCGAAGGTCGTCCCGGCCTACCTGCTCCAGCCGGTGAGCGTCGACAAGACCAACTACGAGAAGGTTCTGGTGGACGGCGGCTACTACACCGCCGACGAGCTCAAGTAACCACCGGCACCTACTGATTGGAAGGCACGACCATGGCGGGACCCGTCCTGGAAATGCGCTCGATCGTCAAGACCTTTCCCGGTGTGAAAGCGCTGTCGGACGTCACACTGACCGTCCGCCAGGGCGAGGTCCACGCCATCTGCGGTGAGAACGGCGCCGGCAAGTCCACCTTGATGAAGGTGCTCTCCGGCGTCCATCCGCACGGCAGCTACGAGGGCGAGATCCTCTTCGACGGAGAGGTCTGTTCGTTCAAGGACATCCGGGCGAGCGAGCACCGCGGCATCGTCATCATCCACCAGGAACTGGCGCTGTCGCCCTACCTCTCCCTCGCGGAGAACATCTTCCTCGGCAACGAACACGCCAAGGGCGGGTTCATCGACTGGCGGGAGACCCTGCGGCACGCCAGCGAGCTGCTGCGCCGGGTCGGTCTCGACGACCACCCGGAGACCCGCGTCGCCGACATCGGCGTGGGCAAGCAGCAGCTCGTGGAGATCGCGAAGGCGCTGTCCAAGAAGGTGAAGCTGCTCATCCTCGACGAGCCGACGGCGGCGCTCAACGACGAGGACAGCGACAAGCTCCTCAACCTCATCCTGGAGCTGAAGAAGCAGGGCATCACCTCGATCATCATCTCCCACAAGCTCAACGAGATCCGCAAGGTCGCCGACTCGGTGACGATCATCCGTGACGGCCGGTCCATCGAGACCCTCGACGTGAGGTCGGCGGAGACGACCGAGGACCGGATCATCAGCGGCATGGTCGGCCGCGACCTCGACCACCGCTTCCCCGAGCGCACCCCGCACGAGGCGGAGGTCGACGCGGCTCCCGCCCTGGAGATCCGCAACTGGACCGTGCACCACCCGATCGACCAGCAGCGCAAGGTCGTCGACGACGTGTCGATCCAGGTGCGGCGCGGGGAGATCGTCGGCATCGCGGGCCTGATGGGCGCCGGCCGCACCGAACTCGCGATGAGCGTCTTCGGACGGACCTACGGCCGGTACACGGGCGGCACGGTCCTCAAGGACGGCAAGGAGATCCGTACGAAGACCGTCGCGGAGGCGGTCGACCACGGCATCGCGTACGTCACCGAGGACCGCAAGCACTACGGCCTGAACCTCATCGACACCATCAACCGCAACATCTCGCTGACCGCCCTGAACAAGGTGGCCAAGCGGGGCATCGTCGACGAGCACGAGGAGCGGCAGGTCTCCGAGGGCTACCGCAAGACGATGAACATCAAGGCGCCGACCGTCTTCGAGCCGGTGGGCAAGCTGTCCGGCGGCAACCAGCAGAAGGTCGTCCTCAGCAAGTGGATCTTCGCGGGTCCGGACGTGCTGATCCTGGACGAGCCCACGCGCGGCATCGACGTCGGCGCCAAGTACGAGATCTACACGGTCATCGACCAGCTGGCCGCCCAGGGCAAGGCGGTCGTCTTCATCTCCTCCGAGCTGCCCGAACTGCTCGGTATGTGCGACCGCATCTACACCATGGCCGCCGGGCGGCTCACGGGCGAGGTCCCGCGGGCCGAGGCCACGCAGGAAGTGCTGATGCGTCAGATGACGAAGGACAAAGAGGTAACGCGATGAGCACCGAAGTCACGGACAAGGTCCCGGCCGCCGCGCCGCCCGGCAAGAGCGGCGGATCGTCCGACGGCAACCTGCTCCAGCTGGTGCTGGGCGGTCTGCGCCGCAACATGCGCCAGTACGGCATGCTGATCGCGCTCGGTCTGATCGTCGTCCTGTTCCAGATCTGGACCGGCGGTGACCTGCTGCTGCCGCGCAACGTCTCCAACCTGGTGCTGCAGAACAGCTACATCCTGATCCTCGCGATCGGCATGATGCTGGTGATCATCGCGGGCCACATCGACCTGTCGGTCGGTTCACTGACCGCGTTCGTGGGCGCCTTCGCGGCCGTCCTGATGGTGCAGCACAGCATGGCGTGGCCCCTCGCCCTGCTGCTGTGCCTGGTCGTGGGCGCGGTGGCGGGCTCGGTACAGGGCTTCCTGGTCGCCTATCTCGGCATACCGTCCTTCATCGTCACCCTCGCCGGCATGCTGCTCTTCCGCGGTCTGACGGAGATCCTGCTGAAGGGCCAGACCCTCGGCCCGTTCCCGGACGGCCTGCAGAAGATGGGCAACGGCTTCCTGCCGGAGGTCGGACCGAAGACGAACTACCACAACCTCACGCTGCTGCTCGGCCTCGCCCTGCTGGTCTTCGTGGTCCTCCAGGAGATCCGCGACCGCAAGCGCCAGCAGGAGTTCTCGCTCGACGTGGCGCCCCGCAACCTCTTCCTGCTCAAGCTCGTCGCGGTCGTCGCCGCGGTCCTCACGGTCACCATGCTGCTCGCCAGCTACAAGGGCGCGCCCATCGTGCTGCTGATCCTGGGCCTGCTGGTGGTCGGCTACGGCTATGTCATGCGCAACGCGGTCTTCGGCCGGCACATCTACGCGATCGGCGGCAACCTGCCGGCGGCCAAGCTGTCCGGCGTCAAGGACAAGAAGGTCACCTTCTACGTCTTCCTGAACATGGGCGTGCTCGCGGCGCTGGCGGGTCTCGTGGTCGCGGCCCGGCTGAACGCGGCCTCGCCGAAGGCGGGCCTGAACTTCGAACTGGAGGCGATCGCCTCGTCGTTCATCGGCGGCGCGTCGATGAGCGGCGGTGTCGGCACCGTCCTCGGCGCGATCATCGGTGGTCTCGTCCTCGGTGTCCTGAACAACGGCATGAACCTCCTGAGCGTCGGCACCGACTGGCAGCAGGTCATCAAGGGCCTCGCCCTGCTGCTCGCGGTCGGCTTCGACGTCTGGAACAAGCGCAAGTCCGGTTCGTAGACCGGATCGACCGAGCAGACCGGATCGGGCCCCGCCGTGCGGCGGGGCCCTTCCCATGAGCGGGGACCAGGAGCGGGGACCATGAACAGGGACCATGAACAGGGAGGCGAAATGCCGGTGCAGTCGCTCTTCGGCAAGCTGGCCGACGGCACGCCGATCCACAGCTGGGCGCTGGAGAACGGCGGGACCCGGCTGCGGGTCCTCGACTACGGCGGGATCGTGCGGTCCCTGGAGATCCCCGACCGCGAGGGCCGCCTCGCGAACGTCAGCCTCGGGTTCGGCACCCTCGAGGAGTACGTCGAGAAGACCCCGTACTTCGGCGCGCTGATCGGCCGCTACGGCAACCGGCTCGGCGCGGGCCGCTACACCCTCGACGGCGAGACCCACCAGGCCGACGTCAACGACGGGCCGAACAGTCTGCACGGCGGGGCGGAGGGCTTCGACCGCCGGGTCTGGGACGTGGAGCCCTTCGCGCAGGGCCCGGACGTCGGCCTGCGGCTGTCCCGGACGAGCCCCGACGGCGAGATGGGCCATCCCGGCACGCTCGCGGTCCGGGTGACGTACACCCTCACCGCGGACGGCGGCTGGCGGATCGACTACGAGGCCACCACCGACCGCCCGACGGTGGTCAACCTCACGAACCACGTCTACTGGAACCTGGCCGGCGAGGGCAGCGGCTCCGTCGCGGCACATGAGCTGTCGATCGCCGCCGCCCGCTACACCCCGGTCGGCCCCGGACTGATCCCCACGGGCGAGCTGGCCGAGGTCACGGACACCCCCTTCGACTTCCGCACGGCCAAGGAGATCGGCCGGGACCTGCGGGTCGCCGACCCGCAGCTGCTGCACGGCCAGGGCTACGACCACAACTGGGTCCTCGACAAGGGCGTCACCGAGGAGCCCGTCCCGGTGGCGTTCCTGCGCGACCCGGCCTCGGGCCGCACCCTGGGCGTCGCCACGACCGAGCCGGGGCTCCAGTTCTACTCCGGCAACTTCCTCGACGGCACCCTGACCGGCCCGGGCGGCCGGGTCTACCGTCAGGGCGACGCGCTCTGCCTGGAGACCCAGCACTTCCCGGACTCCCCGAACCGGCCGTCGTTCCCGTCGACGACCCTGCGCCCCGGGGAGACCTACCGCTCGACGACGGTGCACACCTTCGGGGTGTAGAGCCCCGGCCCGGCCCCGGCCTTTTGATCCGGGAACGCGGATGCGAAACCTGGGTTCCCGGTTCCGCAACTCACATTTTTTTCACATCGGTTGAACGGGATGACTCACATCCACGTATGTACCGGTGGCCCGTGCTCCCCCGCGCGGGCCACCCAGACGACGGGCCCGGTCGTCCCCAGCGGGCCCGCCCCCTACGGAGGTTCCATGGCCGACAACGTCACCTCGTTGTTCCGCAGTACGGCGGCTCACAGCCCGTCGATGGCGGCGCTGACACGAGAAGGCGGCGACGGGACGGGTCCGGTCGACTTCTGTATCCCCTGCAACCCCTATTTCCCCACGCCGGCCATGATGGACACCATGTCCGCCAAACTGCGGGACATCGTCACCTACTACCCCAGCAGCGCCGACACGATCACCGCCGAGCTGTGCAACCTCCTCCAGCTGCCCCCGTCCGCCGTCGCGATGGGCAACGGCTCCACCGAGCTGATCACCTGGATCGACCATCTGCTGATCCGTGAGTCCGTCGCCGTCCCCGTGCCCACCTTCGGCCGCTGGACCGACCAGCCGATGGAGACCGGCAAGCGGGTCGACATGTTCCCGCTCCAGGAGTCCAGCGGCTTCGCCCTCGACCTCGCGCAGTACGCCGACTTCATCCGCACCCGCGGGACCCGGGCCGCGGTCATCTGCAACCCGAACAACCCCGACGGCGGCTTCCTGCACAAGCACGCCCTCGTGCAGTTCATGGACGCGATGGCCGACCTCGACCTGATCATCATCGACGAGTCGTTCCTGGAGTTCGCCGACGCGGAGCAGGAGCCCAGCGTCGTGCAGGAGGCGATGATCCGCCCGAACGTCATCGTCCTGCGCAGTCTCGGCAAGAACTTCGGTCTGCACGGCATCCGGTTCGGCTACATGGTCGCCAACCCCTCCCTGGCCGGCAAGGTCCGCTCGATGCTGCCGAAGTGGAACCTCAACGCCTTCGCCGAGTACGTGGTCTTCATGCTCAAGGAGCACGGCCCCGAGTACATGCAGAGCCTGATGCAGGTGCGCCGGGACCGCCTCGACATGGCGAGCCAGCTCTCCGCCCTGCCCGGTCTCACCGTCTACCCCTCCCAGGGCAACTTCCTCTTCGTGCGCCTCCCCGTCGGCGCCGAGGGCACGGTCGTGCGGGACCGGCTGCTCACCGAGCACCGCATTCTGATCCGTGAGTGCGGCAACAAGATCGGCTCCTCCAGCCGCTTCGCGCGGCTCGTGGTGCGCCCCCAGGTGGATGTGCGTCGCCTGGTGTCCGGCCTGGAACAGGTGCTCTACGGGACCAGGCGGGGAGCCCCCGTGCCCGAGCTGAGCCCCGGAATCAGCTACAGCTCGGGCACGGCCGCCGTGGACCGGCTGCTGGTCGAGGCGACCAACGGGGCGGGCATGCAGGGCCTCGCCGCTCAGGCCATGGGCATGCCGGGACTGGTCCCGGCGCCGGCCGCCGCGGGCCTGCCCATGCAGGCGCCCGCGATGGCGCAGGCCGCCCCGTCCAACGGCGCCGGGATGCCGTTGCCGGCTGCCGCACAGGTCTTCCCCCAGCCTGTGCCCGCGGCCGCTCCGGCCCCGGCGCCGATCCCCGCGCCCATGCAGGCGCCCATGCAGGCGCCCGCGCCGATGATGGCTCCGGCCATGCAGGCGCCGATGGCCCCGGCGCCGGCGCCGGCTCCCGCCCCGACTCCGCCCGGGGTCCCCGCTCGCGGCGGGCTCACCGCCGCGCAGGTGCGGGGGACCAACGGGCTGACGCCCGCGGCGGCCACCGGGTGGCCCAACGCCCAGCCGAACGCGCAGTCGTGGCCGAATGCCGCCGGGATGGGGCAGGCCGGGTAGTCGGGTAGTCGGATAGTCACCGTTCGGGGTGCGGGGGGGCGCAGCCGGGTGCGTTTTTCGCGGGGCTGGTCGCGGCGGAGCCGCACAGCCCCGCGCCCCTGAAAGCGCAGGGGTCGGGCGCAGCTCGCCCTCTCCGAGCGATCGGCTCCGGGCCAGGCAGTGGTGACCAGTCGGGGTGCCTTCTTGACCGGATCCAGCACCACCACCTGAACCGCCTTGAATGGCCGTGATCGCGGTCAGGGCCGAGTCGTACGCCGAGATCGTCTCCCCGTCCGCCAGGTCGGTGCCGCCCAGGCCCGACGACTGACTGTCCGCGTCGGCCACCAGGTCCCGGAGCACCCGGCCGGGGCCCTCCTCACGCTCGGCCGGCTTCGGCGAGGCCCCGGGGTGGGCGGCCGCCGGATACTCGACCCTGATCCCGCTCCACGATCCCGATCCGTACCTGCATCGCTTCTCCCCCGCGGACAGCTGGTGTGCGCCTCCGGTGTGATCGGCCCGAGTCGGGATCACGGCGGATGTCGCTTGTCGCCTCTTCCCGCCCGTCTCGCACCACGTCTTGGCTACCGGTGACCACCGTGTCGACACTTTGCCTTGCAAGTAACTTGACGGATGTTCACTTTACCGGTCTGACAGCGTCCCGACAGAAACCGCTCCTACGGTGCCGTGCTCATGACAGACACCTCGGAAACTCGCAGCCCCATCGGACGCCGCACGGTGCTCGTGGCGACGGGCGCCACCGCCGCCACCCTCGCCGTGGGCGCCGCCGCGTCGACCGAAGCCCCCACCGTCACGGCGGACGACACCGCTCCCGTCGCCGCCGCGGCCGTCTGCACCCTCACCAAGGAGATGACCGAAGGCCCCTACTACCTCGACGGACAGTACGTCCGTTCCGACGTCACCGAGGGCAAGGCCGGCATCCCGCTGAAGCTGGCCCTGACCGTGGTCGACGCCGGCAGCTGCGCCCCCCTCAGCAACGCCCTGGTGGAGATCTGGCACGCCGACGCCCTCGGCGAGTACTCCGGTTACGTCGGCAACAACGGCCACAGCGAGCCGGACGACGGCACCTTCCTGCGCGGCGGTGTGCTCACCAACTCCAGCGGGCTCGCCTCGATCACCACGATCTACCCCGGCTGGTACCGCGGCCGCTGCGTCCACATCCACGTCAAGGTCGCCACCGGTGTCACGGTCTCCTCCGACGGGCACTTCAGCGGCGGCAACGAGCTGCACACCGGCCAGCTCTTCATCGACGAGACCATCACGACCGCCGTCGCGAAGGTCTCGCCGTACTCGACCAACACGGTCACCCGCACCACCCTCGCGCAGGACTCCATCTACGACGACGCAGGCGCCTCCTCCGGTCTGATGACGCTGACCGCCCTCGGGAGCTCGACGTCCTCCGGGTACTCGGCGACGCTGACCCTGGGTGTCGACAGCTGAGCCTCGTCTGTCTTCCGGCTGGGCGTCATCGCAACCGCGGTGGCGCCCAGTCCGCGTGCCGGAGGGCCGCGCGGAGCGTGATCCCGGAGGGGGCCAGCCGCAGGGCCGCATCCCGCAGCGCCGCGGCGAGGGGATGGGTGAGCCCGTGTCCCATCCGGCCGGCCTGGCGGGCGGCACGGGCCACGGACCGGGTGCGGCGTCGGCGTTCGGCGTCGTAGCGGCGTCGGGGGACCGACACGCCCTGCGTTCCGAGGTAACCCCAGCCACAGGGCGTCCTCAGCCTCGTGCACGGTGACACCGAATCGCCCCGACGGCGATTCGGCTCCCCTGCCCCGCTCCGCGGGAGCGGGCATTCACCCCGGCCCTGAAGGACCGGGCACCCTGCCCGAAGGCAAGGTGGACGGGCTGGTCTTCGACCGGCTGGTCAACGGCGGGGCGGTGGCGGCGGAGGAGGTCCGGGGACTGGTGGCCTCGGCGCTGCGCTGAGGAACGTCCGCCCGGCCAGGGAGAGCCAGTTGAGGACGTCCACCTCGGCGCGCACGGTCTTCCCCGGCGGCGGCTCCCGGTCCACCACCTCCCACCGGGCGGCGAGGGCGTCCACGAGGTACAGCCCGCGCCCGGCGTCGTCGAGCGGCCCCGGGGCGCGCACGGCCCGGGGTCCGGGCGGACGGACCCCTGCGTGTGTGTCGCTCACCTCGATGCGGACGCTTCCGGTCACCAGGGACAGGCACAGCTCGAAGTCCCGGCCGGGCACCCGGCCGTGGGTCACGGCGTTCGCGGCCAGCTCGGCGACGATCAGCGCAACCGTGTCGGAAGCCTCGGTTCCGTGCGGGATCCCCCAGGTGTCGAGCTGGTGCAGCGCGAGGCGCCTCGCCAGGCGGGCACCCCGGGGCGTCGCACTGAAGCGCTGGGTGAACACACGTACGGTGACCGGGGGTTGGGGGGTGGGGCGGACTGTCATGGCGCCAATGTGTCGGGCCCGGCACCCGGCACGCCAGGTGGGAGGCGCGTACGCCGCGCGAGCGTACGCGCCTACGCAGTGGACAGTACTGGTGACTCGCCGTAACCATGGGTGCGGGAGGTGACCATGGCGGTCGAGAGCGGTGAGCCGGAGTCCTCGGACAGTCTGCGGACGTTCGGGGCGGTCGTCCAGGGCCTGCGGGAGCATCACGGGCTGAGCAGGGAGGAACTCGGCGACGTCGTGGGCTTCTCCAAACACACGGTGGCCTCGGTGGAACTGGGGAGGCGGATGCCGGACGAGGATTTCGTGGAGGCGGCGGAGCTGGCCCTGGGGAACACGGGGGCGTTGAGGCGGGCGGCGGGGTTCCTGGAGCGGCAGCCGGGGCTTGCGGCATGGTTCCGGCGGTGGGCTCGACTGGAGAAGACGGCGATCACCCTCTACACCTACGAGTGCCGGATGATCCCGGGGCTGTTGCAGACGGAGGCGTACGCACGGCAGTTGTTCATCGACGAGCTGCCACCGCTGACCGACGACGAGATCGAGGCCAACTGGGCGGCGCGGGCCGAGCGTCAGCGGTTGCTTCGGGAACGGCCGAACACAAGCTTCAGCTTCATCATCGAGGAGCAGGTGCTGCTGCGCCAGACCGGCGGGCCGGAGGTCACCCTCGGAGCGATCAACCACCTGCTGGAGATCGGGAAGTTACGGAACATCGCGATCCAGATCATGCCGCTGGTCAGGCGTTCACACGCCGGGCTGCACGGACCGATGCAGTTGCTGGAGACCTCTAAGAACAAGTGGTTCGCCTACATGGAGGCGCCCGAGAGCGGACAGCTCCTTTCCGACCCGAAAGCGATCAGCGTGCTCCATAGCCGGTATGCCACGATGCGTTCACAGGCCCTTCCTGCCGAGGACTCAGCGAGCCTGTTGCAACGGATGCGAGGAGACCTATGAGCACGCCCGAACTGGCTTGGTTCAAGAGCAGCTACAGCAGCAGCGGCTCCGGCGACTGCGTAGAGGTCGCCACCCGCCCCCACCAGATCCTCGTCCGCGACTCCAAGGACAGGACAGGCGGCCCCCATCTCACCCTCTCCCCCACCGCGTGGGCCGAGTTCGTGGCCCACGCGGGGAGGTGACCCGAGGGTCAGCGCCGGCTCACTTGGCGGGGCACTCCTTCCACGCCATGTGGTAGACGGTGTTGATGTCACCGTCGGTCGAGTCCATCGTCATGAAGCTGACCTTGGACGGCGAGGAACTGCCCGCGTTCACGCGCAGCTCGGTGTTGATGTTGAAGTTGCGCTGGACTCCGCACGGGGCGTAGACGAGGTTCGCCCAGTCCGTGATGTCGGTCGCCTGCCAGTTGTCGTTGAGCGCGCCGTTGAAGGTGTGGTTCTTGAACACCGTCTGCGACGAACCCTGGAAGTAGTACGACGCCCGCTGCACGGCGTTCGCACCCGACTGGAGCGAGGCGAAGCCGCGGTAGTCCGCCTGGGCGATGGCGTACGTGAAGCCCTGCGGGACATGGACGATCAGGCTGAGCTGGCAGTTCTTGCGGAACGCGGTCGGGTCGGAGTTGCCGCCGACCTGGGCGAGGTACTCGCTGTAGGTCACGGTGAAGGCGGTGTTGTCCTCGGAGACGGCGACCGCCGCCGAACCGGGACGGCAGCCGGAGCCGTTGACCGTGGCGACATCGATGACGATCTTGTCCGGCGGCGGGTCGGCGATCCCGCCCGGCTGGTGCGCGGGCATCGCCGCGGTGACGAGGGCGGCGACGGCGCCACCCAGGAGCAGTCCACTTGCCATGGGGGGTCTCTCCTCTTCGTGGAAGCACTTCGTTGAAGCGTGGAGAACCTGTGAGGTTTCTGTGGAGCACCGCGGCGATCGAATCGTAGGGAGGCCCCTGGGGAGCGGCCAGGGCGAACTCCGGCCATTCACCCCGGTCCGTTCACACGCCGGAGATCTAGGACACCAGGGGCTGCTCCTCCGACTCGGTCAGCCGCACGGTGCACAGTCCCCCGCGCTCGGCCTTCACCTCGGTCACCTTCAGCTGGGTGCCGGGCAGGAGGATGAACTCCTCCTCTCCCGTGAACGCGGAGAACCGGCGGATGCCGACGGCCCGCGCGGGCTGGACCTCGAAGAGGGTGCGCTTGCCGCGGCTGCCCAGGAAGGCGCGCGCCACGCCGAGTTCGGAGGTGCAGGACGACACACCCCACCAGGTGACGGTCCGTCCGACCGGGTACTGCGACCGCAGGTCCAGCGGCACGCCGCGCCACAGCGGCTCGGTGCGCACCGGCAGTCCCGACACCGCCGAGAACAGCAGCCGCAGATACGGCAGGTACGGGACCAGTTTCGACCGGTCGGGGTGGCGCAGGACGGCGTTGATCTCCCGGTAGAAGGCCGACTCGCAGGTGTAGAGGTAGAGCGCGGCGACCGCGTCGGCGGACAGACTGCCCGGCTGCTGGTCCGCGAGCCGCTTGCCGAAGTCGTGCGAGCGCTGGACGTGCCGGTCGAGGCCGCGCAGCAGGCCGGCGACGGGGCCGACGGCGTCCCGGAAGTCCAGCAGCGGGGTGTCGAACACACCGGTGATCCCGGGGAGGACGAGACCCTCGTCCTTGACGCTGGAGAGCCGCTCCAGATAGAGCTGGTGCAGTTCCATGGTGGACGTGATGAACGCGCCCATGCGTTCGGCGACCCCGCCGCCGGCCCCGTCGGCCTCCCCCGCCCGCTGGTCCCATCCCGCGCTCGGCAGCCAGTCGACCGGCTCCGCGCCCACCGCCGCGAGGGCGTCGTTGACCAGGGCGAAGTGGTCGCCGTCGCAGAAGATGTCGCCCTGCGCGGCGGGATTGCAGTGGTCGATGTGCCGGACCTCGACGTCCGGGTACTTCTTCTGGAGCCGCTGGACGACCGACTTCAGGCTGCGCGCGTGCGCTCCCCACCAGGCGAAGACGACACCGCGGTCCTCCTCGTCCTCGGCGTCCTGCTTGGCCTTGAGGATCTCCTCGACGATCCGCTCGGCGACCGGACGCCAGAACGCGGTGTGCGGATCGGCCCCGCGCGGCCCGTCGCTGCTCGCGGTGAGGGCCGCGTTCAGCAGGAGGACGCCCTGGGTGAGCATCGCCTGGAACCACTCCGGCGGCAGGACGGTGTCCTGCTTCTTCAGCAGCGCGCGGACGTCGGCTATCGGGGTCTTCTTCGGGATGCCGTACTTCCACATCGCCGCCGCCTTGATGAGGCAGCGGATGCTGACGACCCGGCCGAACTGGCTGTCCTTCCAGTCGTGGAAGGTGTTGTCGAACATCGCGATGCCGGTGGCGCTCTCCGGGCGCGGGTACGGGTTCTGCCCGAAGACGACGACCTTCCACTTGTGCGGCGGGTTCGGCTTGAGCGCCTGGAAGGTCAGCTCACGGACCGGGACCACGTCCGGGCCGCGGCCCGGGCCGATGAACGAGGCGGCGCCCGGCTGTGCCTCGATGACGGGCCTGAGCAGCGGAAGCCACGGTTCACCGCCGCCCTGGAACAGTTCGGCGAGGGCCAGCGGGTCGTTCGGGTCGGGCTGCGCGGAGGCGTTGGCGTCGATCATGGCGGGACGCTAACAGCGGGGTCTGACAACGCCCCTTCGGCCGCGGGGCGTTGTCAGTGGGGCCTTGTAGCGTCGTGATCACTGGAAGGACCGGTCCCCGACGGGAGTGTGGAAGATGACCGTGAACCATGTGCAGCCGCCGCTCGAGGTGGTGCTGACCGACGTCAACACCCAGGTGGTCGAGGCCTGGCGGGCCGCGTTCGCCGACACGCCGGAGATCGGGATCCGCAAGGGCTCGATCCTCGAGGTGCGGGCCGACGCCTGGGTCAGCCCGACCAACGCGCGCGGGCTGATGAACGGCGGGGTGGACGCCGTCGTCAAGCGGCACCTCGGCGCGGGCATCCAGCTCCGGGTGCAGCGGGCGATCCGCGACGAGTTCGGCGGGCGGCTCCCGGTGGGCAGCGCGGTGTGCGTGCCGTCCGGGGCGACGAACCCGAAGTTCCTGATCTCGACGCCCACGATGGAGCAGTCCTCGCAGAACGTGAGCGAGACGCTGAACGTGGCCCTGGCCTGCGCCGCCGCGTTCCAGGCGATCCATCGCAAGAACGACGGGACGCCCGGCGGCATCAGGTCGGTGGCGCTGGTCGGCATGGGCGCGCTGACCGGACGGGTCCCGGCCCGGGTGTGCGCCAACCTGATGTGGACGGGCTACACCCTGTTCAACGACCACCGCTTCGACGACTACGACGACCTGCGCGCCACGATCCTCGCGCAGCTCGACGACATCGAGAGCGCGCCCGCCGAGCAGCGGGTCCGGATAGCGCCGCCGAAGCGACCGGCCACCCGCCGCTGACCGGGGCTTGCCCCAACTCGCCGTGAATGACGGGGGGGTTGACCGTTGCATCCCCAGGTCCTTCACAGCCGCACATTAAGGATTTCCTCAGCTGCGCTCCTAGTTTCTTCCGCATGACGGGAAACACCGAGCACCACGAGATCCTCGACAACAACGACACCAACGACAACCAGCAGCCCGGGAGGCACCGGCTCGACAAGAGCGTGAAGCGCCGCCGCGTTCTGATCGGCGGCAGCGCGGTCGCCGCCGCCGGCGGGCTGGCGATCGCCGGCATCGCCTCGGCCGACACCAGCACCAGCGAGTCGAGCTCCTCGGCCGCCGAGGCCAAGGCCTCCACCTCCACCTCGGCCACCTCCGGCGTCTGCACCCTGAACGCCGAGGTCACGGAGGGTCCGTACTCCCTGGAGGGCGCCCTCGTCCGGGAGGACATCCGGGAGGACAAGGAGGGCTTCGAGGTCCAGTACACCTTCACCGTCGTCGACCAGGCCAACGACTGCGAGCCGCTCGCCGACGCCCTCGTGGAGATCTGGCACTGCGACGCCCTCGGCGAGTACTCCGGCTTCGTGGGCGGCAACGGCCACACGGAGGAGGACAACGGCACCTTCCTGCGCGGCGGTCAGATGACCGACGAGAACGGCCAGTGCAGCATCACCTCGATCTGGCCCGGCCACTACGTCTCCCGCGCGGTGCACGTCCATATGCGCGTGCACACGGAGGTGACGCTCACCGACGACTCGTACACCGGCGGCGACATCATCCACACCGGTCAGCTGTTCTTCGACCCGGACATCAACGAGGAGATCCAGGCGACCTCGCCGTACTCCGCGAACACCACCAAGGAGACCGCGCTCGCCGACGACAGCATCTACGACGACGGAGGCGCCTCCTCGGGCCTGCTGACCCTGACCGCTCTCGGCTCCAGCGTCTCCGACGGCTACAAGGCCACCCTCACCGTGGGCGTCAACTCCGCCTGACCCCCAGGGCGGTGCCCACCCACCCCCGCCGCGGCCCCCAGCCACGCACTGGTCAGGGCCGCGGCGGTACGGCGGTCCCTCCTCAGGCCGCCGCCGGCTCGCGTTCCGCGACGGGCGCCCCGGCCGCCCGCTCCCTGCGGTGCGCGCGGACCGAATGGGTGACGGCGGCCGCCCACGCCGCGTAGAGGACGACGTAGACCAGGGTGCTCAGCGCGTCCGGCGCGGCCACCCAGTCGCTCCTCAGCAGCGTACGGATGTTGGTGACGACGATGACGCCGCCGACGGCCGAGCCGAGGACGCGCGGCGGGAGCAGCCGGACCAGCCAGGCGGCGAGGGGCGCCGCGACCATGCCGCCCAGCAGGAAGGCCAGCACCCAGGGCCACTTCAGGCCCTGTGAGCCCAGCGAGAGCAGAAAGCCGAGACTGGCCGCGAGCGCCACCAGGAACTCGCTCGTGTCGACCGAGCCGATCACCTTGCGGGGCTCCATCCGGCCGCTGGCCAGCAGCGCCGGGGTGCCGACCGGGCCCCAGCCGCCCCCGCCGGTCGCGTCCAGGAAGCCGGCGACCAGCCCGAGCGGGGTCAGGAAGCGGCGGCGCAGCGGCTTGCCCAGCCGGTCCTTGGGCAGGCCCCGGAACGTGAAGCGGGACATCACATACAGCCCGAGGCCCAGCAGGATCAGCGACATCGCGGGCTCGGCCAGCTCCGTGGACAGCCGCGACAGCACGGTCGCGCCCAGGAAGGAGCCCACCGCCCCCGGTACGCCGATCCGTGCGACGACCTTCCGGTCGACGTTCCCGAACCGCCAGTGCGAGGCGCCGGACATCAGCGTCGTCCCGATCTCCGCGAGATGGACCGTGGCCGAGGCGGCGGCCGGATTGGTGCCCATGGCCAGCAGCAGCGTGGTCGAGGTCACGCCGTAGGCCATGCCGAGGCTGCCGTCCACGAGCTGGGCGCCGAGGCCCGCGAGGGCGAGCAGTACGAGCGTGCGCATCCCAGATACCTGTTCCCTGGTTCCCTGCTGTTTTCCCTGCCTTCCCCACCGGTTAGGTGGGGATTAACGGGAAGCGAGGCTAGAGGGCCGAGCTGAGAGCGGCGTGTGAAACCTGTGAGACCTACGGGTTCTCCCAGGCCGCCGGTTCCGCCGCGAGTTCCTTCACCGGGTCGGGCAGGGCGTCCGCCGCGATGTCCGCGACGGTGACGCCCTCCAGGATCCGGCGCACGTTCGCCCGCAGCGCGATCCACAGCGGGAGCAGGGGCTGGGCGGAGCCCGTGTAGGAGAGACCGGTGGGGCGTTCGCCCCGGACCGAGACGATCGGGCCGTCCACCGCCCTGATCACGTCCGCGACGGTGATCGACGCGGCGTCGCGGGCCAGGCGGTAGCCGCCCCCTCCACCGCGCCGGCTGTCGACCACCCCGGCCCGGCGGAGGTCGCCGAGGATCCCTTCCAGAAACTTGTGCGGAATGTCCTGTGCGGCGGCGACCGTCTCCGCCTTCACCGGGTCACCGCCCTGCCGTACGGCGAGCTCCAGTACCGCCCGTACCGCGTAGTCCGCCCGTGCCGAGATCCTCATGCGGACATTGTGACGCGCCGCGCGTCCCGCGGGCTCAGGCCAGCCGGACGACGTTCCAGGAGAGCGGTTCCAGGGTCGCCGTCAGCGTGCCGTCCGTCAGCGCCGTGCCCTCGGCCGGGTGCGGGAGGACCCGCTCGGGTTCGGCGAGGGTGTTGCGGGCGTCCGGGTCGGCGTCGGCCAGCACGGTGTGCTCGACGACCGAGCTGAGGTCGAGGCCGTTGAGGGCGACTTCCAGGGGCAGCGCCTCGGTACGGCTGCGGTTGACGGCGAAGACGGTGACCGTGCCGTCCTCGGCCCGGACCGCCGTCGCGTGCAGCAGGTCGGTCTCGCCGTACTTCTTCGTCTCGTACGTCGGTGAGTCCACCCGGACGTCGAGCACCCGGCCCCGGCCGTGGCGGGCGGCCTGGGCGAACGGGAAGAACGTCGTCTGCCGCCAGGCCGGGCCGCCGGGCTCGGTCATGATCGGGGCGATGACGTTGACGAGCTGGGCGAGACAGGCGACCGTGACACGGTCCGCGTGCCGCAGCAGGGCGATCAGGAGCGAGCCGAAGACGACGGCGTCCAGGACGCTGTAGTTGTCCTCCAGGAGGCGGGGGGCCTCCGCCCAGTCCCGCGCGCCGGAGTTCTCGATCTCGTGCCACTTCGAGATGTACCAGACGTTCCACTCGTCGAAGGAGAGGTTGATCTTCTTCTTGGACTTGAGCCTCGCGCCCACGTGGTCGGCGGTGGCGACCACGTTCTCGATGAAGGACTCCATGTCGACGGCGGAGGCCAGGAACGAGTCGACGTCGCCGTCCTCGGGCTGGTAGTAGGCGTGCAGGGAGATGTAGTCGACGAGGTCGTACGTCTCGGCGAGGACCGTCGCCTCCCACTCGGCGAACGTGGGCATGGACTGGCTGGAGGAGCCGCAGACGACGAGTTCGACGCCCGGGTCGATCTGGCGCATCGCGCGGGCGCTCTCCGCGGCCAGCCGGCCGTACTCCTGGGCCGTCTTGTGACCGGTCTGCCAGGGGCCGTCCATCTCGTTGCCCAGGCACCACAGCCGGATACCGAAGGGCTCCTCGTCGCCGTGGGTGACACGGAGGTCGGACAGGGCGGTGCCGGAGGGGTGGTTGGCGTACTCCTGGAGTTCCAGGGCCTCGGCCACGCCGCGGGTGCCGAGGTTGACGGCCATCATCGGTTCGGCCTGCGGGCCGATCTTGCGGAGGAAGGCGATGTACTCGGAGAGGCCGAAGCGGTTGGTCTCCGTGGAGCGCCAGGCGAGGTCGAGACGGCGGGGCCGGTCCTGTGCGGGGCCGACCGAGTCCTCCCACTTGTAGCCGGAGACGAAGTTGCCGCCGGGGTAGCGGATGGCGGTGACGCCGAGTTCGCGGACGAGGTCGAGGACGTCCTGGCGGAGGCCTTCCTTGTCCGCTGTGGGGTGGTCCGGTTCGAAGATGCCCGTGTATACGCAGCGGCCCAGGTGTTCGACGAAGGAGCCGAAGACGCGGGGGTTGACCTCGCCTATGGTGAAGGCGGGGTCGAGGGTGAAGCGGGCGGTGCTCATCTTTTCCTTCCAGGTTCGGTTTCTTCTGCGGGTGGGTGGGGGCTGGTCGCGCCCACGCGGCGGAGCCGCATCTCGATACGGTCCCGCGCCCCTAAAGGACGCGGGGCCAGCCGTCTCTTGTCCAGCTGAGCCTGTTCAGCCCCAGCTTTGGCGTGCCGTCGTCCTCCGCGTCGTAGTAGTGGTACGCCAGGACATCTCTGCCCCTGTCCCTGAAGATCGACTCTCCGCCCGTGCCCACGTATCTGCCGTGGCCCTCCAGGAGGAGGTCGCCGCCTCCGTCCAGCAAAGACGTGCCTGTGCTGTCCACGTAGGGGCCCGTGACGGACGTCGATCTGCCCACCCTGATCTTGTAGGTGGAGTGCACGCCGGCGCAGCACTGGTCGTACGAAGCGAAGAGGTAGTAGGAGCGGCCGTGCCGGACGATGTACGGGCCCTCCACCGCGTACGGGGCGTCCGGGCGGGTCGCCAGATGATGGACCGTGGCGCCCTGGACGGCCTTGCCCGTCATCGGGTTCAGCTCGACCATGCGGATGCCCGTCCAGTACGAGCCGAAGCTCATCCAGAGGCGGCCGTCCGCGTGGATCACGGCCGGGTCGATGGCGTTCCAGGCGTCGGTGGTCCCGGAGGTGAGGACCTTGCCGTGGTCGGTCCAGGTGCCGGGCAGGCCGGTCGGGGAGGTGGCCACGCCGATCGCGGAGTGGTTGGTGCCCCAGGAGGAGACGGCGTAGTAGAGCCAGTAGCGGCCGGCGCGGTAGGAGATGTCCGGGGCCCAGGGGTCGCCGGTGGCGTTGTACTCGTACCACCAACTCGGCGGCGCGGCGAAGGCGTTGCCCGCGTCGTCCCAGTGCACGCGGTCCTTCGAGGTGCGGGCGCCGATGATCCCGCCGGTCGAATAGGCCACGTAGCCGCCGGACTTGAGGCGCAGGACGGTGGGGTCGTGGATGATCCGCCGGCCGGTGACCGGCTGGGGGTCGGGGTAGGTGGTGGAGGCCTGGGCCGTGGCCGGCAGGAGGGCCAGGGTGGCCGCCGCCAGCAGGGTTGCGAGTCTTTGGCGCAACGCGGTCCCCTCTACTGTCCGGCCAGACCGGTGTGGGCGACGCCCCGCACGATCTGGCTCTGGGGTGCCGCTTGCGGAAGGCGTCCACCATCGCGACCTGGTTGGCGCCGTCGCCGCCCTGGAAGAGGTTCCCGTAGCGGATACGGGTGCGGCTGCCGGCCGCGAGCGCGTCGGCGCCGGTGCCGAGGGCGGCGAAACCGAGGCTGCCCGCGACCACGGCACCGCCCGCGGCGGTGAGGAGTTGCCTGCGATTCAGGCGAGGTCGTGCCATACCTTGCCCCTGTCGTCGGTCGGTCCATCACTTCAGCATCGTTCGGCATTTCGGATCATGAACGTAACTTCGAACGCGACCGTAAAATCGATGCGTTTGCGCGTCAATGGTTTCGACACGAAGTCTGATAGCGCTTTCTATCGCGGCCGCGGCTCCGGTCCCGGCCCCGTCGAATCTTTTCGTGACGCGGACACAACCAGCCGCGTAGGCTCGAAGCCGCGACCGGAAGGCGCCGGGCGGGCCGCCCCACGGCGGCGAGAAGGGGGCGGGACCTGATGGACATCGCGGGCGCGCGCGGGACGGCGGCCCGGATCGCCTCCGCGCTGCGGCGCCCGAGGACCGGACCGGCCATGCGCGAACTGACCGGTGCGCTCTCCGCGGCGCTGCGGGCCAGGCCCCGGCGGCCCGCCGGGGTGCGGGAGGTGTCCCGGGCCCTGTGCGAGGCGATGGCCGCGCGGCGCGGCGGACGCCCCGTGGAGCTGCGGTTCGAACGGTTCCCGGACGAGATCGGTGTGACCGGACTGTGGGTGGAGTTCCGCGACTTCGACCTGGTCATCGTGGAGGAGCGGGCCGAGGCCGTGCAGCAGCTGGTCATCCTCGGCCATGAGCTGTGGCATCTGCACGCCGGGCACCGGCACCACCACGGTGCCGGCCGGGACGCGGCGGGGGTCCTCGCCGGTCGGCGCGGCTGGGAGTCCATGGCGCTGACGGTGGCCGCCCGCAACGGGTCCCGGGAGGCCGACGAGGCCGAGGCCGACGACTTCGGGCACCGGCTCGCGGCCCGCTTCCGGCGCTATCTCGCCGAGGGCGGGGCCGGTGGGGAGACCTCACCGGTGCAGCGGACGCTGGGCTACCGCGGACGCGGGGGCGCGGCCCGGTGATGCACGGTCTGCACATCTCCTTCTGGCTGCCCACCGTGGTGCTGGGCGCCGCCCTGGCGATCAAGCTGCCCAGCATCCTCAAGCTGTGGCGGGACCCGCTGCTGCGCGCGGTCGGCGGGCTGCTGCTGTTCGCCTGCGCGGTGTTCGTGTTCGCCGCCCCGAGGACGATCGCCTGGACCAACCGGGTCACCGGGGTCCCCAACATCGCGGCGCCCTGGGTGTACTCCCTGCTCACCGCGCTCTCCGCGTCCTGGCTGCTGCTGGTCATCGCCTGGCGCAACAACCTCACCGAGCGCTCGGCCCAGACCCGGCGCGCCACCCGGTGGGTGGTGTCCGTGTACGCGGGGGTCGTGGTCGCGCTGTGGGTGCTGTTCGCGCTCGCCGACGTGCCCGTGGAGCGGATCCGGGACCTGGACACGTACTACGCCACCACGCCCTTCATGCGGGAGGAGATCCTGCTCTATCTGCTCGCGCACACCGTGGCCTGCTCGGTCACCGCCGGGCTGATCTGGAACTGGAGCCGCACCGAGGGCCTCGACGCCTGGCTGCGCTGGGGGCTGCGCTTCCTGGGGGCCGGGTATGCGACGAACCTGCTGTTCAGCGCGGCCAAGCTGACGGCCGTGGTGGCCCGCTGGACCGGGCACGACCTGGACTGGCTGAACACCGACATCGCGCCGTCGGCCGCCTGTGTCGCCGCCACCCTGGTCGCGGTCGGCTTCATCGTGCCGCACGCCGGCCAGTACCTCCAGGAGCGCTGGCGGGTCCGCCGGCTGCACCGCGGTCTCGGCCCGCTCGCCCGGCTGATGCGCCCCGTCGTCGGCACCCGTGAGCCGCTCGCCCTGCGTGCCACCCCCGAACTCCGGCTGATCCGCCGCGAGACCTTCATCCGTGACGCCGTCCTCCAGCTCTCCCGCCACCTCGACGACGACCTGCGCAGGCGCTCCTACGACGCCGCGGTCGCCCTCGGCCACGACCGCGGCCGCGCCCAGGCCCTGGCGGCGGCGGTGACGATCCAGGCGGCGGTGGCGGCGAGCCGCCGAGGAGAGCCGTCGCCGGAGGGCCCGGCCGACGGGGTGGACCGTTCCCCCCGCTCCGGTGACACCGCGCCGATCGGAAACCCGGCCCTGGGCACCGGAGCCGCCATCGCGGGAGCCCGCGGCGCGGGCCCACGCCTGGAGGAGACGCTGCCCGGGAGCACGGGCGCGCGGACGCGGGGCGCGACGCGCGCGCCGACGCGGGGCGCGGGGGCGGAGGCCCACGATGCGGAAGCCCAGGGCATGAGCCCCGGACCGACGCACGCCGAGGCCTCGGCGTCCGCGCCGCTTGGAGTGTCTGGCCTGGGCGAGGTACCCGGCCCGGGCAGCGTGCCCACCCCGCTCGGGGAGCCCAGCCCCGGCGGCGTGCCCGCCCTGCACAGGGCGCCCGCCCCGGGCGAGATGCCCGCCCCTGGCGAGGCGTCCGGCCCTGGCGAGGCGTCCGGCACAGGCAGCGTGCCCAGCCCGCAGGGGGCGCCCAACCCGGGCAGCATGCCCGCCCCACACGGGGCGTCCGGCCCGCTTGAGGCGTCCGGCCCCGTGGCTCGGTCGGTTCCCGTGCGCGGAACGCCGGGGCCGGGGGCCGGGGCGGACACGACTTATCTGTTGCGGGAGATCCAGGCCGTGTCCGAGGTTCTCCGGCATCCCGATGACATCGACGCGGTCCGTGAGCTCGCGGTCCGCCCCGGCAGAGAGCATGTCCCCGCATGACTGAAGATCCCACCCCCGCCAGAACCGCCGTAGTCCTGGGGGGATCCCATGCCGGCATACTCGCGGCGGCCGCCCTGGCAGGTCTCGCCGAGCGGGTCGTCGTCGTCGAGCGGGACGTCCTGCCCGAGGGTCCCGAGCCCCGCAAGGGGCTGCCCCAGGCCCGTCACGCCCACATGCTGTGGTCGGGCGGGGTGCGGGCGCTCACGGAGCTGCTGCCGGGCGCCACGGAGGCGCTGTGGGCGGCCGGGGCGCGCCGGCATCCGGTCACCACGGACATGGTCGTCATGGGGCCGCGCGGCTGGTTCCGGCGCTGGCCCGAGTCGCACCACGTGATCCTCGCCGGGCGGGACCTGCTGGACGCGACGGTCCGGGCGCAGGTCCTCGCGGACGAGCGGGTCGAACTGCTCGACGGCACCGAGGTGCTGGGGCTGGAGGGCACCGCGGAGGCGGTCACCGGGGTGCGGGTCCGCAGCCGGGAGGGGGACGCCGTACGGGTGCTGCGGGCCGGGCTGGTCGTGGACGCGACCGGGCGCGGCTCGCGGGCGTCGCGGTGGCTGACGGAGCTGGGGCTGCCCGAGGTGGAGCGGCGTGAGGTCGACGCGGGGCTGGCCTACGCGAGCCGGCTCTATCTCGCTCCGGAGCAGGCCCGGTCCGGCTATCCGATCGTGAACGTGCAGCCGGATCCGCGGGACGCGCGTCCGGGGCGGGCCGGCTTTCTGCTGCCCATCGAGGAGGGGCGCTGGATCGTCACCCTCAACGGTACGCGCGGCGGTGAACCCTCCGCCGACGCCGGGGACTTCGTCCGGTTCGCCCGGGAGGAGCTGCGCCACCCGGTCATCGGGGAGCTGTTGGAGCGGGCCGAGCCGCTGACCGACGTGTCGTACACGCGGGCCACGCTCAACCGGCGGCACTTCTACGAGCGGATGCCGCGGTGGCCGGAGAACTTCGCGGTGCTCGGGGACGCGCTGGCCGCGTACAACCCGCTCTACGGGCACGGTCTCGCCGTCGCCGCGCAGAGTGCGGTGCTGCTGCGGGACGTGGTGCGGCGGTACGGATGGGGGGCGGCCGGGCTGGCGCGGCGGGTCCAGCGGGCGGTGGTCCGGCCGGCGGGGGCGGCGTGGGATCTCGCGATCGGGCAGGACGTGTTCTATCCGGGGGCGACGGAGGGCGGGCCGACGGTACGGGACCGGGTGCTGTCGGCGTACGTGGGCCGGCTGATGCTGACGGCGACCGGCAACGGACGGATCGCCCGGCGGGTGACGGACGTGACGTCGCTGGAGCGGGGAGCCGGGGTCCTGCTGGCCCCGTCCGTCCTGCTGGCCGCCGCGGCGGGCCCGCTGAAACCGCCGCTGAGCGGCCCGCCGCTGACCGGGGAGGAACTGAAGCGGGTGGGGCTGCAGTAGGGGTGGCCCCCTCAGGCGGCCTCTCGGCGGCCTCCCTCAGCCCTGGAACGCGGGCTGGGGCAGGCCCTTCCCCGCGCCCGGTATCACCAGCAGGGAGCCCGCCACCGGGTGCGGGGCCGTCAGGCCCACCGTCGCCGTGGTGATGTAGAGGTCGGTGAGGTCGGAGCCGCCGAAGGCGCAGGCCGTCACCCGGGGGGTGGGGAGGGTGATGACGCGGTCGAGTTCCCCCTTGGGGGTGTAGCGGCGTACCGCGCCGCCGTCCCAGAGGGCAACCCAGACACAGCCGTCCGCGTCGACGGTGAGGCCGTCGGGGAAGCCGGCGCCCTCCTCGATCCCGACGAAGGGGCGGCGGTCGGAGATCCGGCCGCCGGCGAAGGAGAAGACGTCGACCCGGCGGGTCGGGGAGTCGATGTAGTACATGAGCGAGTGGTCCGGGCTCCAGCCCGTGCCGTTGCTCACCGCCACGTCGTCGAGGAAGACCTCGGTGGTGCCGTCGCCGGTGAAGCGGGACAGGGTGCCGCCGCCGGGCGCCTCGTCGTAGCGCATGGTGCCGGCCCACAGGGAGCCGTCGGGGGCGACGGCGGCGTCGTTGGCGCGGCGGCCGGGGACCGGCTCGTGGTGCAGCCAGCGGAAGGCGCCGTCCTCGTCCAGCAGGGCCACGCCGTCACGGAGGTTGAGGACCAGACCGCCGCCCTCGCGGGGCTTGGCCGCGCCCACGTGCTGGTCGGTGACCCGGACCGTGCGGTGGCCGGTCGAGGGGTCGTAGGTGTGCAGCCGGGAGCCGAGGATGTCGAGCCAGAGCAGGCGGCCGGTGGCCGGGTCCCAGGTGGGGCCCTCGCCGAGGGTGGCCTCGGCCCGTACCGCGATGTCGTACGAGGTGCTCATGCCACGCTCCGGTAGCCGAGGAGTTCGGAGAGCTCCGCGGCGCCCTTGGCAGCGAGCTGCTCCAGCTCGACGCGGCGCTCGTCGCTCCAGCGGATCATCGGGACGGAGATCGACAGGGCCGCCACGACCTGGCCGGTGCGGTCGCGGACGGGGGCGGCCACACAGCTCACGTCGGGGTTCGACTCGCGGCTCTCCACCGCGACGCCCCGGTGCCGGATCTCCGCGAGTGCGGTGCGCAGGGCGGCGGGCTCGGTGATGCTGTTCGGGGTCATCCGCACGAGCTGGGCGTCGTCGGGGACCCGGGCGGAGAGCTCGCTCTCGGGCAGGGAGGCCAGCAGCATCTTGCCGACGGAGGTGCAGTGGGCGGGCAGCCGGCGGCCGGCGGCCGAGACCATGCGCACCGCGTGCGTGGAGTCGACCTTGGCGATGTAGATGACGTCCGTCCCCTCCAGGATCGCCACGTGGACCGTCTCGTCACACGTCTCGGCGACACTGCGGGCGATCTGCTGACCCTCGGCGGCGAGGTCGAGCTGCTCGGCGTACCGGCTCCCGAGCTGGTACGGGCGGACCCCGAGGCGGTACCGTCCGGGCTGTCCGGGCACGGGGACGATATAGGAGCGCGCGGCGAGCGTGGTCACCAGTTCGTGCACCGTGGTGCGCGGGAGCTGGAGCCTGCGCACGATGTCGGGGGCGGAGAGCGTCCCGTCCCCGTCGAGGAAGAGCTCGAGAATGTCGAGAGCTCGGGTCACGGCTGGTACGAGGCGTCCCACGACCGGCCCCCTCCCTGTTTCGTCCCTGGCCTGCGTTCGAAATTTCAACAGGCGATCGGCATGGCGAACACAGGCTGTCATATGGCGCTGCGCTGGGCAATGGTCGTCAACTACACCGGGACTCAAGTCCCGGGCTTGCACAACGGGTGCCACTGGCGGTGACGTGGCGTTTGCGTCCAGTTCCGGCATGCCGGTTCGCCCTGTCGATGCGCCCGCACTCGGCGCAGGTGCGGGAGGTGTACGCCGGATGTCGACGATGCCCAGGTCGATGCCGGGGACGTCATGCGGATCGGTGTTCAGCGGCGCCTCGGGCACCTCGCAGGGCGCCAGCGGCATCCGGTCGTCGTACGGCTGCGCGCCCCGCGGACGGAAGATCGGCTTCCCGTCGGCTTTCCGGCAGCGCTTCACGCCCTTCTCGAACGCGACCTCGCTCGCCCAGGTGGCCGCCTCGTCGCAGGCGTGCAGGGTCGCCCCGAGTGCCGCCGCCTGCACGGCTCACCGAACGTACACACCCGTGCGAGGCACCACCACACGTTCGGGACGGATCACCCGATCGAGGGAAGTGAACCGCCACGCCCCCCACCGTCTTTGATTCCTCCCAGGCGTAAAAGCCCGGGGTTCGTCGCTGGAATCATGCTGGAACGCCTCGGTGGGCCAGGATGGGGGCATGCCGACCCCGAAACGTCTCGCCGGCACCTTCAGTGTCGCCGACTTCCAACTCGTGCTGCTGCGCCGCATGGCCGACCACAACCCGGATCTGGTGGACGACGCCCGCCATGACCTGGGGGTGTCCCTGGCGCAGATGAGGGAGGCCAACAAGCGTTGGCAGGCCATGGTCCACTCCCCGCACGCACGGGGCGCCCTCTCCCGTTACCGCTCGGTCCTCGGTGAGCCCGAGTCGAGGACCGCCCGCCGCGTCGGCGACCTCGACTGCGAGTCCTGGCAGTGGCCGATCCCGCTCTGGCCCGACCTGCGCTTCGAGGTTCTGCTCGCGCCGAACAACTCCGTCTGGAACGACTGGCTGGTCCGCGCCCCGCGGCAGCCCGGCCCCGCGCTGAACACCCTGGACGACCTGGCCCCCTGGTCCTGCACGGTCGACGAGGTCGCGCACGCCTTCGCCCCGGCCCGCCCGCTGGAGGGGACCGCCCCCGGCCGCTGGGGACTGGCGTTCACCGCGCCGGACGCGCTGGGCGCGCCCAGGGAGGTGATCGCCGAGTTCACCTGGGGCCTGCTCCAGCGGGCGACGGTCCGGGACGGGAACGGCCCCGGGCCCGGCCCGTACGAGCAGCAGGAACTGCACGAGCGGCAGTACGGGCAGTACTAGCGGGCCGCCGCTCGGTGCTAGCGGGCCGCCGCTCGGTGCTAGCGGGCCGCCGCGAGGATCGCCACCACGACCGCCGCCACCGAGCCGGTGTGCAGGGACAGGAACAGGTTCGGTTCGACCAGTTCCAGTTCCATGACCTGGGGGCGGCCGTCGTCGCCGTCCACGAGGTCCACACGCGCGTACAGCAGCTCGGGGGCCCCCGGTACGGCCGCCAGGGCCTGTTCGGCCACGGCCAGTTCGGCGTCCGTGGGCTGCCAGGCCTCCAGGCCGGGGTGGGCCACCTTGCGCTCGTCGTACGGCGTGCCGGGCGCGAGGACGGCGCCCTTGCGGCTGGCGTGCAGCAGACGGCCGCCGAAGAACTGCAGGGCCCGCTCGCCGGCCGCGTCGATGCCCCGCACATAGGGCTGCACCATCGCGGTGAAGCCCTCGGCGTGCAGGCGCGCGAGGTGCCGTACGGCGGTGTCGTGCTCGTCGGGGGTGTAGCGGGCGGCGAAGCGGGCGCCCCCGCCGGAGGTCGGCTTCACGACGTACTCGTGGTCGTCGGGGAGACCGGCCGGCTCGCCGGGCGCGAGGTAGCGGGTCGGGACGGTCGCGACCCCGGCGGCCGCGAGCGCGCCGAGGTAGCGCTTGTCGCCGTTCCAGCGGATCACCTCGGCCGGATTGGCCAGCCGGGTGGCCGCGCCGGTCTTCTCGGCCCAGGCCAGGAACTCGGCCGCGCGCCAGCTGTAGTCCCAGGTGGAGCGGATGACGGCGAGGTCGAAGCCGGCCCAGTCGGCGTCGGGGTCGTCCCAGACGACGGCCCGCGCGTCCGCCCCGGCCTCCTTCAGCGCCGCCACCAGCCCCGGCAGATCCCGGTCGACGGCGACCTCGGGTCCGGGCCGGCAGGTGACGAGGGCGATACGGGGCACAGCGGGACTCCCTCTTCGTACTCATGTCCGATGATCGGTCCCCGGAAGGCTAACAACCGCCGCGGGAACCCGCACAGGCCGCTTGACCTTCCCCCTCGGTGAAGCCACAGCATCGGTGGCGAGGAACGGCTCGGCACCCGGGGAGTACGCATGGACCTGCTGACGATCGGTGCCTTCGCGAAGGCCTGCCGGCTGTCGCCCAAGGCGCTGCGGCTCTACGACGAGCTGGAGCTGCTGCGGCCCGCACGGGTCGACCCCGACACCGGGTACCGCTACTACACGGCCGGGCAGCTGGAACAGGCCCGGCTGGTGGCCTGGCTGCGGCGGCTCGGGATGCCGCTGGCCCGGATCCGTGAGGTCTGCGCCCTCGGCGATCCGGCGGCGGCCGCCCGGGAGATCCGCGCCTACTGGGCGCGGGTCGAGGCGGAGACGGCCGTACGGCGGGACCTGGCCGCGTTCCTCGTGGATCAGCTGTCGGCGACACCGAGGAAGGACACCACCATGCTGGAACTGCGTTACTGCGCCCGCTCGGACCGGGGGCTGGTCCGCCCCGAGAACCAGGACACGGCGTACGCGGGCGGGCGGCTGCTCGCCGTCGCGGACGGATTCGGACCGGCGGGGGCGCCTGCGAGCAGGGCGGCGGTGCGGGCGTTGCGGGGGCTGGACTCCGAGGAGGTTCCGGCCGGGAACGTGCTCGCGCTGCTGGAGGAGGCGGTGCGTGGCGCGCACGACGCGGTCCGGGAGGCCGCGGACGGCTCGGACGAGGTCGGCACGACCCTGACGGCCCTGCTGTGGACGGGCTCCCGCACGGCCCTGGTCCACATCGGCGACACGCGCGGCTACGTACTGCGCGAGGGTGCCCTCCGTGTCATCAGCCACGACCACACGGTGGTCCAGTCGATGATCGACGAGGGCCGGCTGACCCCGGAGGAGGCCCTGAGCCACCCGCAGCGCGCCCTGCTGCTGAAGGCCCTGACCGGCGGCGCCCCCGCCACCCCCGACCTCCGTCTGCACGACGCCCGCCCCGGCGACCGCTATCTGCTGTGCTCCGACGGTCTGTCGCGTGTCGTCGGGCACGGCCGCATCCACGACCTCCTCGCCCGCGCACCCGGCCCGGACGACGCGGTCCGCGCCCTGGTCGCCGAGGCGAACGCGGCCGGTGGCCCGGACAACGTGAGCTGTGTGGTGGCGGATGTGAGGGAGGTGGTGGAGGCGGCCCGACCCGGGGCAGGATCGAGGGCACACGACCACAGCCCACCAGTCCAAGGAGCGTCCGCGTGTCCTCTCTCTTTCCGGCCCTGACGGGCGATCCCTCCGAGCGCGTCGCGCTGCGGTTCGGTGAGCGGGTCCTGACGTACGCGGAGCTCGCGGCGGCGGCCGGGGCCGTCGGGGAGCGGGTACGGGGGAAGGGGAGGGTGGCCGTGTGGGCGACGCCGGCCCTGGAGACCGCCGTGGCGGTGGTGGGGGTGCTGCTCGCCGGATCCGCCGCCGTGCCGCTCAATCCGAAGTCGGGGGACAAGGAACTCGGGCACATCCTCCGGGACAGCGCGCCCGGGCTCGTCCTCGCCGCTCCGGGCGACGAACTGCCCGCCGCCCTCGCCGGGTTCGAGCGGGTGGACGTCGATGTCCGCGCCGTCGGGCCGACGTCCGCGGTGGAGTCCGCCGACGACGGGGACCCGGCCCTCGTCGTCTACACCTCCGGCACCACCGGCCCCCCGAAGGGCGCGGTCATCCCCCGGCGGGCCGTCGGCGCCACCCTGGACGCCCTCGCCGACGCCTGGCAGTGGACGGGGGAGGACGTGCTGGTGCACGGGCTGCCGCTGTTCCATGTGCACGGGCTGGTGCTGGGCGTGCTCGGGCCGCTGCGGCGGGGCGGGGCGGTACGGCATCTGGGGCGGTTCACCACGGAGGGCGTGGCCCGGGAGCTGAACGGCGGCGCGACCATGCTGTTCGGGGTGCCGACGATGTACCACCGGATCGCCGAGACGCTCCCGCAGGACCCGGAGCTGGTCAAGGCGCTGTCGGGGGCGCGGCTGCTGGTGTCGGGCTCGGCCGCGCTGCCCGTGCACGACCACGAGCGGATCGCGGCGGCGACCGGGCGGCGGGTGATCGAGCGGTACGGCATGACGGAGACCCTGATGAACACGGCGGTGCGGGCCGACGGGGAGGCCCGGGCGGGCACCGTCGGGGTGCCGCTGCCGGGGGTGGAGCTGCGGCTGGTCGACGAGGGCGGGGCGGCCGTCGCGGCGTACGACGGGGAGACCGTCGGCGAGATCCAGGTGCGCGGGCCGAATCTGTTCACGGAGTACCTCAACCGGCCCGACGCGACCGCCGCCGCCTTCACCACCGACGGCTGGTTCCGCACGGGTGACGTGGCCGTGCTCGATCCGGACGGGTATGTGCGGATCGTGGGGCGCAAGGCCACCGATCTCATCAAGAGCGGCGGGTACAAGATCGGCGCCGGGGAGATCGAGAACGCGCTGCTGGAGCATCCGGGGGTGCGGGAGGCGGCCGTCACGGGGGCGCCGGACGCGGACCTCGGGGAGCGGATCGTCGCCTGGATCGTCCCGGCCGATCCGCAGTCCCCGCCGGACGCGGCCGAGCTGGCCGGCCATGTGGCCGGGCGGCTCGCACCGCACAAGCGGCCCCGCGAGGTGCGTTACCTCGACGCGCTGCCCCGCAACGACATGGGGAAGATCATGAAGCGGGCGCTGCCGTCATGACGGGACGGGCCAGCGCCCGCGAGGTCATCGCCCTCGTCACCGACGCCTTCACCGAACTCCCCTACCCGGCCAGGAACTTCCGCCGCGACGGACCGCTCGCCTGGCCCGGCTACGACCTCTCGCGCGCCCGCGGCGCCGAGCGCACCGGTGAGAGCGAGTCCGTCGTCTGCGGCACCGCGGAGGTCGAGGGCACCCGAGCGGTGCTGATCGCCTTCGAGTTCGGCTTCCTGGGCGGCTCGCTCGGCGAACGCACCGGCGACCGGCTGGCGGCGGCGTACGCCCATGCCCGGGAACACCGGCTGCCCGTCGTGCCGTTGGTCGCCACCGGCGGCAGCCGGATGCAGGAGGGCATGCTCGCCCTCACCCAACTCCAGCGGGTGGCGCGGGAGTCGGCGCTGACCCGGCAGGCGGGACTGGCGCAGATCGCGGTGCTGCGGGACCCGACGACCGGCGGGGGCTGGGCCACGCTCGGCGCGGGCGCCGACGTCGTCCTCGCGCTGCCCGGCGCCCAGGTCGGCTTCGCCGGGTCACGGGTGCGGCCGGCGGACGCCGATCCGGCCGCGTACACGGCCGAGGCGCAGGTCGCGGCGGGGGCGGCGGACGCCGTCGTACCCGAAGGGGAGCTGCGGGAGACGCTCGGGCGGTGGCTGCGGCTGCTGACCGGGGCCTCCGGCGAGCCGGCCCCGGTGCCGGAGCCGCTCGGCGCGCGCGATCTGCCCGCCTCCGGCTGGGACGCGGTACGCCGCGCCCGCTCCCCCCGACGGCCGCGCGCCCCGAAGTACCTGGACGCCTACTTCACCCACCGGGTCGCGGTCCGCGGCGACCGGTGCGGGGGCACCGACCCGGACGGGATGCTGTGCGGCTTCGGCGAGCACGGCGGCCGTACCGTCGCGTACGCCGCGCAGACCGGGGCCGCCACCCGGCCCGCCGGATACCGGACGGCGACCCGGCTGATCCGGCTCGCGGACCGGCTGGGCATCCCGGTGCTCACGCTGGTGGACACGCCCGGCGCGGCCAACGACGCCGAGGCGGAACGGCAGGGCGTGGGCGCGGCGATCGCGGAGCTGTTCGGGGTCCTCGCCACCGTGCGGACGCCGGTCACCACGCTGGTGATCGGCGAGGGCGGCTCCGGCGGGGCGCTCGCGCTGGCCGCGCCCGGCCGCACCTGGGCCGCGCCGGACAGCTACTTCTCCGTGATCGCGCCCGAGATGGCCGCCGCGATCCTCAAGCGGCCGCCCGCGGAGGTGGCGGAGACGGCCGGGCAACTCCGGATCCGGCCGCAGGACTTGGCGGAACTGGGGGTGATCCGGTCACCGGAGCGGGGGACGCCGTGAAAACGGGCGGAGGAACAGGACAACCCCGAGTACCGTCCGTAACAATGGGGCTGCGCAGAGCCGCGGGGCCCGCGCAGGCCGGGAGAGCGAGAGAAGGGGCTACGGGGGCGTCGTGGACGGACTGGTGGAGTTCAGGACCGACGACGGGGCCGTGGTGTCCGTCGAGGCGGCCGCCGACCGGCGGCCCGGGTCACGGCTGGTGGCGCGCGGCGACGGCACGGTCCAGGCGGCCCGTACCTTCGAGGACGCCCTGGAAGGGGTGCGGGCGGCGGCCGAGTCCGCGCTGCGGGTGTTCCGGGACGGCACGTTACGGCCGGACGGCGTGGAGATCGAGTTCGGGGTGAAGCTCTCGGCGGAGACCGGCGCGATCATCGCCAAGGGCACGGCGGAGGGCCACCTCGTGGTGAAACTGACCTGGTCCCCCGCACCGGCCGAGACGCGACAACCGTCACCGGACGGAGGGCCGGAGCCCACCACCGCCTCATGAACAGCGCCGAGTGGCACGCCCGGATCGAGACCGCGGGCCAGGTCGCCGGGGCGGGCTTCCTGATCACCCCGCGCAAGGTGCTGACCTGCGCCCATGTGGTGGGCGGGGGCGGCGCGGCGGACGGGCTGACGGTGACGTTCACCGAGCGGCCGGGCTTCCCGGCGGTACCGGCGCGGGTGATCGCCGACGGCGGCTGGGGCGGCGGCCCGACCGATCTCGGCGATCTGGCCGTACTGGAACTGGCGTACGAGGTGCCGATCGCACCGGCCGCGCTCGCCCCGGTCGACGCGGCGCACGGACAGCGCGCCGACCGGCCCCGCAAACTCGTCGTGTACGGCTTCCCGGTCGGCTTCGACGAGGGCACGCTCGCCGAATACCGCGTCACCTCAGCCCAGTTGCTCAACCGTGAGTGGATCCAGCTGGAGGCCTGGCAGCCCGGCGGGCAGCCGCTCGCGCCCGGGTTCAGCGGCGCCGCCGTCGCCCTCGCCGACACCGGCGAGGTCGTCGGCATGGTCACCGCGGCGGCGGGCGCGCAGGGCGTGCACAACGGGCGGATGATGCCCACCGAGGTCATGGCCCGCTACTGGCGCGGCCTGGAGGGCCTGGTGCCCACCTCCGACCACGGGGCGGCGGACCGGGCCCGGCTGCGCGGACTCGTCGAGCGGGCCGTGCGCGCGCATCTCGACTGCGATCCCGTACGGCTCGTCCGGCTCTACGAGGCCGCCCGGGGCCCGCTGGACCCGGACGCTCCCGAAGAAGGGTTCGACTCGCTGTGGTCGGCGGCCCTGTTCGTGCTGTGCGAGATCGACGGCGCCGACGCGGCCGGCACCGTCGCCCGCTTCACCGCCCAGGTGGAGGCGTTGTTCCGGGCCCCTGCCGGGCCGGCCGCCGCGCCCGACTGGTCGCCGATCCTCGTCGATCTGCGGCACAGCGGCGCCGGGGACGGGCATGTGCGGGTGGAGGTGTCCGCGTACAGCGGGGGCCGCCGGCATCCGGTCGCCTCCGAGACCGTGCCGCAGGCCCGGGTGCGGGCCTATGTGCAGGAGCGGATCGACGCCGCGTTCCGGTATCTGACGCCCGGCTGCGACGAGTTGATCGCGTTCGCGCTGCCCCGGGACTGGATCGACCTGCCGGTGGACCGCTGGGCGAGCGCCCCGGACGACGAGACCCCGCTGGGGTCCGTGTACCCGCTCGTCGTCACCGACCAGGCGCGGCTGCGGCCGGGCACCCGGCACCAGCTGACCCGGGCCTGGCGGCGGCTGGACACCCTGCCGGGGGCGCGGGTGCACCGGGTGGAGTGCGCCAGCCCCGAGGAACCCGCCCGGCTGCGGCTCAGGTTGCGCAAGCCCGACGCGTGCCTGGCCGGTTTCGCCACCGCCCCGGCCGCCTCGCGCACCCGCCCCCATTTCGACACCTCGCTCACCGCGCCCGCCCCGGTGGTCATCTGGTCGCGGGGCGGCTGCGCGGGCGGCGCCGAGGGCTGCGCGGGCGGCGACGGCTGCGCGGGCAAGACCTTCCTGGACGAGCTGGACGCCTGTGTCTCCGCGGTGCCGCCCGCCGAACTCCCGCGCGAGGTACTGGCGTTGCGCGAGGAGGCCGACGCGGACGAGGGCCACTGGGCCCGGGACATCCAGCTGCTGTGGGACGACCCGCGCGTCTTCACGGACCCGCACGGCGACGCCCCCGCCCACGCCCGCTCCCCCGTCTCCTGAGCCACCGCCCCACCACCACGGATGCGTACGCCGAGTCACGCCGAGTCACGCCGAGTTTCGAGTTTCGGAGAACCATGCCCCACTGGACGGTCTACACCGGCAACAGCGAGCCGCACGACGGCATCGACCGGCTGCCCGAGCCGCCGCCCTGGCGGGCGTTCGACGGCGAACCCGTGCTGCCGCCACCGCGCGACGGCGACGACGAGGCCGCCGTCTCCCCCGACCGCGTCCACCGCGCCCGTACGTACGTCGCCACCCCGGACAGCGTCCAGCTCGTCAACGCGGCCCTCGTCCTGCGCCGCCCGCTGCTGGTCACCGGCCCGCCCGGCACCGGCAAGTCCTCCCTGGCCTACGCGGTCGCCCGCGAGCTGGGCCTCGGCCCGGTGCTGCGCTGGAACATCACCAGCCGCTCCACCCTCGCCGACGGGCTCTACCAGTACGATCCGCTGTCCCGGCTGTACGCGGCACGGCAGGCGGCGTCCCGGGCCCCGGAGGCGCTGCCGGGCGGCGGAGGCGTCGAGGACCACCTGCGCCTCGGCCCCCTCGGCACCGCCCTGCTGCCGTACGCCCGTCCCCGCGCCCTCCTGGTCGACGAGATCGACAAGAGCGACCTCGATCTGCCCAACGACCTGCTGAACGTGCTGGAGGAGGGCCAGTACGAGATCCCCGAGCTGATGCGGGCCGGCCGCCACGCCGCCGGGGGCGCCACCGCCGAGGTGCTCGCCGACGGCACGCAGGCGCCGGTGACCGTCACCCGGGGCCGGGTCCGCTGCCGGGCGTTCCCGTTCGTGGTCCTCACCAGCAACGGCGAGCGCGAGTTCCCGCCCGCCTTCCTGCGCCGCTGTGTCCGGCTGAAGCTGCGCCGCCCCGGCCGCGAGCAGCTCACCGAGATCGTCCGCGCCCACCTCGACACCCCGCCCGGCGAGGCGGAACACCTCATCGGCCGGTTCCTGGCCCGCGCGGCCGACGGCGAACTCGCCACCGACCAGCTGCTGAACGCCCTCTACCTGACCGGGGTCGCGGGCCTGGACGCCGACTCACGGGACGCCCTCGCCGAACAGCTGATGCCGTACCTCGGCGCCACGGCGGACGGCGATGGCTTCTGACACCCCGGCCCCCGTCGGCGACACCCCCGCGCTCGCCCGGCTGACGGCCCTGCTGACCGCCGCCGCGGACACCCCGCCGACGGCCCGCGAACTGGCGGAACTGCTGTGGCTGGCACGGCAGTTGGAGGGCACACGGAGGCCCTTGACGGAGACCGGGACGGAGGCGGAGGCGGAGAGGGAGAGGGAAGCGGAGGCGGAGGGCACGGCGGAGGCGGCCGCGGCAGCCGGACCGCCGCCGCCCCCGGCCCCTCCCGCCCCACCGCCCGCGCTCCCGGCCGACGACCGCGTCCCCCTCCGCCTCCCCACGCCCGCACGCCCCGCCGCCACCGCGACCGGGGCGACCACCGACACCACCCCCCTCCTCGCCCCCGCACCCCCGATGCTGCCCCGCCCGCTGGCCCTCCAGCGGGCCCTGCGTCCGCTGAAGCGCACGGTTCCGGCGGCCCGCGCCCGGCTCCTCGACGAGCGGGCCACCGCGGACCGCATCGCGCGGCTCGGCGCGCACCCGGACGTCTGGCTGCCCGTGCTGCGCCCCGCCCGGGACCGCTGGCTGCGGCTGAACCTGGTCCACGACACGGGCCCGACCATGCCCGTCTGGCGGCCGCTGGTCCGCGAACTGCACACCGTGCTGGCCCAGTCGGGCGTGTTCCGCACGGTCACCCTGCACCCGGCGGGCCCCGACGGGAGCGCCCGGCACGTGCCCGACCCGGGGGACGGCCGGACGGTCACGCTGGTCGTCAGCGACTGCATGGGCCCGCAGTGGCGCACCGGCCCGGCGGGCGAGCGCTGGTACCGCACCCTGCGGCACTGGGCGTCCCGGATGCCGCTGGCCGTCGTACAGCCGCTCCCGGAACAGCTGTGGCCGACGACGGCCCTCCCGGCGGAGCCCGGTGTCCTGTCCGCCCCGGCCGCGGCAGCCCCGCTGACGGCCCTCGCCTTCACCCCCCACGCCCCGGAGGCCGACCCCCCGCCGGGCCCGTCCGCCCTCCCCCTCCCCGTACTGGAGCCGGGCGCGCCGTGGCTCGCCAACTGGGCGGCGCTGGTGGCGTCCCCCGGCGGCGCCCGCACCCCCGGAGCGGCGGCCTGGCTGCCGACCGCCCCACCGCCCACGGCCCCCGCCCCCTCCCCCACGGACCTCCCGGCCCAGGACCTGGTCCTCCGCTTCCGCGCCACGGCCTCCCCCGAGGCGTTCCGCCTGGCCGGCCATCTGGCCCTGGCCGTCCCCTCGGTCCCGGTGATGCGCCTGGTCCAACGGGCCGTGGACCGCGACCCCCGCCCGCAGCACCTCGCCGAGGTGATCCTCAGCGGCATGCTCATCGCCGTCCCCGGCCCACCCGGCTCCTACGACTTCCGCGCCGGTGTCCGCGACCTCCTGCTGCGCACCCTGCCCCGCTCCACCCGCGGCCGTACCCGCGAACTCCTGGCACGCATCGGCGGTGCGATCGACGAACGCGCGGGCCTGACGGCGGGCGAATTCCGCGCGCAGACCTCCGGGGGCGAGGAGCCCACCGGCACCCCGGCCTTCGCGACGGTCAGCCCGGAGACGGTACGGCGGCTGGGCGGGGCGTCCTCCGGGGAGCTGATCGGGGGGCGGTACCGGCTGCTGGAGCGGCGGGGGCCGGGGCGCAGAGTGCGGAGCGCGGTGGACGTCCGCACCGACCGGCCGGTCGTCGTCCACCGGTACCCGGAGCAGCCGGCTCCGCACGAGCGGTTCCTGCGGGAGGCGCGGGCGCTGTCCGAGATCGAGGATCCGTGTGTGGTGCGGGTGCTGGATTTCGGCGTGGAGGGCCGGACGCCGTATCTGGTGGCGGAGTTCGTGGACGGGGTGACGCTGACCGAGGTGGTCGAGGGCAGCGGGCCCGGTGTGTCGTTCGCGGTGTTCGCACGGCTGCTGTGCGACGGGACGGCCGGGCTGAACGCGCTGCACGAGCGGGGGCTGGTGCGCGGACAACAATCCTCGCAGGGGCTGCTGTTGCGTCCGGACGGCACCGTCATGCTCAGCCGGTTCGCCCTGGGGTCGGAGTCACGCACCTGGACCGTGGACTCGGACTCGGCCGCATTCGGCTCCCTGCTGGGGCGCCTGGCCCCGGATGTGCCGACCCCCTCGCACCACCGGGCGCTCATGGACGAGATCGTGCGGGGCACCCTGCCCGCCTCCGCGCTCTCGGAGCTCTCGACCGCGCGGGAGTACGACGCGCCGCACATCAAGCTGCTGGGCCCCCTGCGCATCACCCGCAACGGGCGGCCGCTGAAGGTCCCGTCCCCCGAGGCCCAGGCGCTGCTGTGCATGCTGCTCATGAACGCCGGGCGGCGCCTGACCCACGAGCAGCTGTCCGCGGGGCTGTGGGAGCAGCCGCCGGCCGCGCCGGAGTCCATCCGCCGTATGGACGCCCTCGCCGCGGAGGTCCGCGACAGCCTCGGCCCCGGCACCCTGGCCGCCCTCTCCGACGGCTACGCGCTGCACGCGGGCGGCGCCTACGTGGATGCCTTCACCTGCGAGAACGCCCTCGCCCAGCACTCCGCCGACCTGACTCCGGAGCTGGGCCGGCGGCTGCTCCAGGGCGCGCTCGACCTCTTCCGCAGCGACCCGCTGTACGGCGTCCCGGGTCCCGCCGCCGAGGCGACCCGCGCCCGTCTGCGCACCCTGCGCCAGTCCCTGCGGACCGCCCTGGGACAGGCCGAGGCCCCCGCCCTCCGCTTCAAGACCGGCACCGACCTCTCCGCCCACCCCGAAAGCCGTATCACCCTCGAGTACGCGGTCCACCAGGTCCTGTCCCGGGGTGCCCTCGCGCCGCAGCAGTACGCGGTGTACGTCCACCCCGACGGCTACTCGGTCCGGGTCGAGCCCGGCACCGACCTGCTCCCCGTCCTCGTCGCCGCCCTGCGCTGGCTGCCCGACCACTGGGCCGCGCTCACCGAACCGCCCCGTCTGACCGTGGGCTTCGGCACCCCGGCTCCCGGGGTGGGCGACTCCCCGTTGCTGATCGTGGTCTCCCCCGCCCTCTACGGCAGTTTCACGGCCAGTTCCGCCGCCTCCGGGCCGTACCGGTTCCAGCCGTTGTACGGGGACCGGGGGGTGCCCCACGCCTGGTGTCACCCGGGCGGCGGGCAGCGGGAGCTGGTGAAGGGGCCCGGGGTCGTCGGGGACCTCGGGCGGCTGCGGATTCCCGTGCCGGGGCGCAGTGCCGTCGTGCACACCGGTCCCGAGGGGCCGCTCACCCTGCTGAACCCGGCCGACCCGTACGGCGGCGGCCCGCCCCGCCCGGTGACGTACTACGAGGTGGACCTCACCCCGCAGCACGCCGTGCACCAGGTCGCCCTGCCCAGCTCCGGCAAGGGCGACTTCACGGCCGTCGTCGAGCTGTCCTGGCGGGTCGCCGATCCGGTGGCCTTCGTCCGAGGGGAGGTCGCCGGGGTGGCGGAGCGGCTGCTGGACCATGTCCGGGAGGCGGCACCCCGTATCACCCGCCATCACTCCGTACGGCGCCCCGCGGGCGCCCAGCGGGCCGTCAACTCCCAGCTCGGGCGGTGGCCCGTGCCGGGGCTCGAGGTCGGCTGCACGGTCGCCCTCGCGCCGGACTACGCGCCGCCGCCGGAGATCCCCCGCGCCGACGCCACCGCCCGGTCCCTGTCCGAGCTGCTCGCGGACGCCGAGACCGTCCTGTTCGGCTTCGACGGGCCGCTGCTCCGGCTGTTCACGGCGGCCGGCGCCCGCGCGGCCGCCGTGGAGCTGCTGCGCGTGGTGGTGGAACACCGCGATCCCGAGGACGCGTTGGCGGGCCGGGCGGCGGGGGACGCGGGGGCGGCGCGGGAGCTGTTCGTGCATCCGCTGGACGTCCTGCGGGCCTTCGCGCACGACGGGGTCGGCCCGCTGCTGCGGAACCGGCTCGACCAGCTGGAGCTGGGGGCCGTACCGGACGCGCCGACGACCCATCACTCCCTGGCCCTGGTACGCGCCCTGCACACCGCCGGGCGCCGGGTGGGGGTCGCCACGGACGTCTGCGAGCAGGCCGTCCGGCGGCATCTGGAGGCGCACCGGCTGCCGCTCCTCGCGGGGGTGCACGGCCGGTCCGACGACCTAGGCCGGCTCATGCCGCACCCGGACTGTCTACTGCGCGCCCTGGGCCCGCAGGGCAGCCCGGCGGGCACCGGGATCCTGATCGGCTCCACGCTCGCCGAGCTGACCGCCGCCCAGCAGGTGGGCCTGCGGTTCGTCGGCCTGGCCCGCAATCCCACGGTCGAGCAGGGGCTGCGCGAGGCGGGCTGCGCGATCACGGTGCCCTCGCTGACCGCCGTACTGGAAGCGGCGCGGTCGCTGTAGCGCCCGGATTCGTGAGACGTGGGTCACATACGGGGGTGGCCATGTCACACTCCGGGCGGTCTGCGCCCTCTCAGTGCGGAAACCATCCGCGACGGGAGGCCCACGATGTCCCACCCACCGCAGCCGGTGGCGCGCACCGCGACCCAGGTGTTCGCCGACCACCGGGAGCTGCTGTTCTCCATCATCTACAGCATGCTCGGCAGCGTCTGCGACACCGAGGACGTGATGCAGGAGACCTGGCTGGCGTGGGCGGCCCGGCACGAGGCGGAGGGCGCGGCGGAGATCGGGCATCCGCGCGCCTATCTGGTGCGGATCGCGGTCAACGGGGCGCTCGCGCACCGGGCCGCCGTCAGCCGCCGCCGGGAGACCTATGTCGGACCCTGGCTGCCCGAACCGCTGGTCGGGCCCCTCCCGGACGCCCCCGTCCCCGCCGACGCCGGTGACGCCGCCGACGCGGCCCTGCGCGCCGAGTCGGTGTCGATGGCGCTGCTGGTGGTCCTGGAGACCCTCACCCCGCTGGAGCGGGGCGTGTTCGTGCTGCACGAGGTGTTCGGCTACCCCCACACCGAGATCGCGGAGATCCTCGGCCGCAGTCCTTCCGCGATCCGTCAGCTCGCGCACCGCGCCCGGGAGCACGTGCACGCCCGGCGCCCCCGGTACGCGCCCGACCCGCAGGTCCGGCGGCAGGTGACCGAGCGGTTCCTGGAGGCCGCGCTCGGCGGTGATCTGGACGCCCTGCTGCGGCTCCTGGCGCCGGACGTGACGCTGTGGGGCGACGGCGGCGGCAAGGGCGCGGGCGGCCCCCGGCCGCTGCGCGGGCGGGACAAGGTGGCCCGGCTGCTCGCCTCGGTCGCCCCGCGTTCCGGGCAGGGCCTGCGCATCGCCTACCGCAGCGTCAACGGCGATCCGTCGGCGCTGCTGTTCGCCGGCGACACCCCGTACGCGGTGCTCGTCCTCGACCTCACCCCGGACGGGGACCGGGTGTGCGGGATCTACGCCGTCGCCAACCCCGACAAGCTCTCCCACCTCGGCGCGACGGAGAGGTCCCTCTGATGGCGCGCACCCTGGCGTCCCTGGCGTCCCTGCCGAGCGGCCGGGTCGGCAAGTGGGTCGTCCTCGCGCTCTGGGCGGTGCTGCTGGTCCCGGCCCTGATGCTGGCCGGGCGGCTCGGCGAGGTCGAGCAGAACGACAACTCGGCCTGGCTGCCGGGCGACGCGGAGTCGACCCGGGTCGTCAAGCGGGTGGCGCGGTTCCAGCCCGCCGACACCGTGCCCGCGATCGTGGTCTACGACCGGCCGGGGGGCGTCACCGCCGCCGATCTGGCGAAGGCCCGGGCCGACGCCGAGGCCTTCCGGGGCGTCGAAGGGGTCGAGGGCACACCGCAGGGCCCGGTGCCGTCCGAGGACGGGCAGGCGCTCCAGACCGTGGTCCAGGTGCACAAGGACCGGACGGGCTGGGAGGGGATCGGCAAGGTCGTCGACGCGCTGACCGAGGTCGGTGAGGGGAAGAAGGAGGACGCGGGCGGTCTCGGGTTCCATGTCACCGGGCCGGCCGGGCAGGCCGCCGACTCGATCAAGGCCTTCGGCGGCGGGGGCGGGCTGACGGCGATCACCGCGTCCGTGGTGGTCCTGATCCTGCTGCTCACCTACCGCAGCCCGGTCCTCCCCCTGCTGCCGCTGCTGACCGCGGGCGGGGCGCTGGTCACCTCCGAGGCGGTGATCTACGGACTGGCGAGGAACGCCGGACTCACCGTCAACAAGCAGACCGGCTTCGTCCTGACCGTGCTGGTGTTCGGCGCCGCCACCGACTACGCCCTCCTGCTCATCTCGCGCTACCGGGAGGAGCTGCGACGGCACGAGGACCGGCACGAGGCGATGGAACGGGCCCTGCGGCGCTCCGGGCCCGCGATCGTCGCCAGCGCGGCGACCGTCGCGGTCAGCCTGGCGCTGCTGACGCTGGCCTCCCTCAACTCCACCCAGGGGCTGGGCCCGGCCTGCGCCGTCGGCGTCCTCGTCGGTCTGCTCGCCATGACCACCCTGATGCCGGCCCTGCTGGTCGTCTGCGGCCGCTGGATCTTCTGGCCGACGACACCGTCGTACGACGCGACACCCCCCGGTGCGGCCGCCGACGGCCTCTGGGCCCGGGTGGGCGCCGCGGTCTCCGGGCGGCCGCGGCTCGTGTGGGCCGGTACCGCGCTGGTCCTCGCCGTCATGACGCTCGGGATGCTCGCGCTGCGGGCCGACGGGCTGGCCGGCAAGGACCAGTTCACCGGCCGCCCGCAGACGGTCGTCGGGGAGGAGATCCGCGCCCGGCACTTCCCGGCCGGCTCGGGCGACCCCGTCCTCGTGGTGGCGCAGGCGGACGCGGCGCAGGGGGTACGGACCGCGCTGTCCGGTGTCCCGGGGGTGGCCCGTGTCGCCGCGCCGGTGGTCAAGGGGGGTGAGGCGCTGGTGCTCGGGGAGCTGCGGGACGATCCCAGCAGTACGGCCGCGATGCGCGCGGTCGAGCGGGCCAGGGCCGCCGTCCACCGGGTCGAGGGCGCGCGGGCGCAGGTCGGCGGGACGACGGCGGTGCTGTTCGACACGCGGGAGGCGGCCGACCGCGACTCGGCGGTGATCATCCCCATCGTGCTGGTGGTGGTGTTCCTCGTGCTCGCCCTGCTGCTGCGGGCGATCGTCGCCCCGCTGCTGCTGATGGCGACGGTGGTGCTGTCGTTCGGGGCGACGATGGGGGTGAGCGCCCTGGTGTTCGAGCACGTGTTCCACTTCGCCGGGGAGGAGGCCTCCTTCCCGCTGCTGGCGTTCGTGTTCCTGGTCGCTCTGGGCATCGACTACAACATCTTCCTGGTCACCCGGGTGCGGGAGGAGGCCCTCCGGCACGGCACCCGGCGCGCGGCGCTGACCGGGCTGTCGGCCACCGGCGGTGTGATCACCTCGGCGGGGGTGGTGCTGGCGGGCACCTTCGCGGCGATGGCCTCGCTGCCGCTGGTGTTCGCGGCCGAGCTCGGGTTCGCGGTGGCGTTCGGGGTGCTGCTGGACACCCTGGTCGTCCGCTCGGTCCTGGTCACCGCGCTGATCCTGGACGTGGGGCGCTGGATGTGGTGGCCGAGTGGTCTGTTCCGGCGGCACACCACCCTTCAGCCGCCGACGGACAGACCCGATCTCGAATCCGTCCTCGGAGCCAGGTGACCGCGGGCTCCTCCATGCCGCAGCGCGCAGAGCAACGGTCGTCAGACAGCCCGCTGATTGACGAACCCGAGCGACGTCAGCCCCTCGGCCAGGCACAGGCGGTCAGATACGCCCCCCACCTCGGTCTGGAGGAGCTGGTACGCCGCGCCGTGCAGGTGGCCCCAATGCATCGCACCGCGCCACAGGGCCCGCCCGTGGCCGCGGCCGCGGTATTCCGGCAGGACGCCGGCTTGTACGCCCGCACCTGGCGAGGCGTCCGGCTCGGCGAGGACGAGTACGTCATCAGCGCGGACGAGAAGACCTCCATCCAGGCCCGCTGCCGCGGCCACCCCACCCTCGCCCCCGGCCAGGCCCGCGCGATGCGCGTCAACCACACCTACGGACGCGGCGGCGCCCTGGCCCACCTCGCCGCCTACGACGTCCACGCCGCGAAAGTGTCCGGCCGCACCGAGCCACGCACCGGCATCGACCCGTTCATGAACCTGGTCGCCCAGGTCATGAGCACCGAGCCCAGCGCGAAGCGCGTGTTCTGGATCGTGGACAACGGCTCCTCCCACCGCGGCAAGAAGGCCGCCGACCGCCTGGCCGCCGCCTTCCCCGACGCGGTGATGGTCCACACCCCCGTGCATGCTTCGGGGTTGAACCAGGTGGAGATCTACTTCGCCGTCGTACAGCGCAGGGTCGTCTCACCCGACGACTTCACCGACCTCGCCCAGGTCGCCGACGGGCTTGGCGCCTTCGAAGACCGCTACAACGCCACAGCACAGCCGTTCCAGTGGAAGTTCACCACCTCCGACCTGGACGATCTGCTGGCCAGGCTCGATCGGCACACCACCGATCACCACGAAGAATCCTCCGCCGAGCCAGCTACATGATCAACCCCCGAAAGACTTACGGAGCCGACCGCTAAGGCACCAAATCCCGCATCACCGCACCCGGCAGCGAAGGATTGCGCGCCGCCGCCATCGCCACATAAACGTCATCGTCGGCGAGCAACTCCACGATCACCTGGGGCGGGAGGGCCGGATGGGCCGCGGCAATGGGCCTCGCCCGGCCGTCCGTCAGGCAGACGAGCAGGGCCCGCGGGGTCGCATGGGGGTGGGCGGCGATTTCGCAGAATGCCTCGTGCACCGGCGGACAGTGGTGGGCGAGATGTTCCAGGAGTGCCCCGGACGCGTCCGGGTTGGCCGCCACCGCCGCCAGGACCCGGTCTCCCTGCCGGTCGACCATGGCCCGCAGTCGCGCCTCGGAGAGGCCGGGGTGCGGGGCGATGCTCTTGAGCACCTTCGCGTCGGGGTCGGTGGCGAGGGCGTCGCGTATCTCGGCGGGCAGGTCGCGGCGCAAGGCCACGAACATCCGTACGGTCGAGTTGGTCGAGCAGGCCAGTCTCTCGACCTCGGCCGGGGACGCGGCCTCGACGCGGGGTAGCAGGGTGGGGCTGATTTTCGTGGTGACGGGGAGGCGAACGAGGACGCCGAGGGGCACGTTGGGGTTGTGCGCGAGTCGGCGCCGTACGTCCTGGTCTTCGTCCTCGGCCAGTACCCGCATCAGGCCGTCGTCGCCGGCCAGCTTCTCGGCGATGCAGGCCCGGATGCGCACGTCGGGGTCCTTGGCGAGCCGTCGGCTCACCTCCCGGGGCAGGTCGAGGCGCTCGGCGAGGGCCAAGCGCAGGTTCTCCGACGGGTGGTCGGCGAAGGGGATCGCGGCCTCGATGGGAGTGGCGGGGTTGCTCAGGGCCCCGTGCCGTACGTCGTGCACGGGGGTCTCGTGCGTGGCGTCACAGATCTCGTACGGCGCCACCCCGCAGTAGGTCTCCTCGACGCCGCCGCAGAACTCGCACCGCTCTACGGGAAGCAGTCCCTTGTCGTCGAGGAGTGCCGCCAGTACGGCCGGTGGCGTTGCCTCGTTCCAGGCCGCCAACTTGCGGACCTCGGCGTTCGGATGCTCCGCGAGCCTCGTGGCCAGCGCCCGATCCGTCGTCCGCAGGGCGAGTTCCCCCACCACCCGCACATCCGGACCGGCGACGAGCGTCTCGACGACATCGGGCGGCAGACCCACACACTCGGCCAGCCGCTGCCGACTCCAGGAATCCAGGTCCGCCGCCACGAGGACCCGGCCCCACGCCGGATCGCCGCGCCCCTCGCCGAGCAGCGCGAGAGCGGTGTCCGGATCAGCTGCCGGATCGACGTCGGCGACGGTCAGCCGGCCCTCGCGCGCGAGCCGTGGGCCGCTGTCCAGGTCGCATGCGTACAGCGCGAGCGCCTGCGCGTGGGTGAGGTCGGAGCGGGCGGCGAGGTCATAGGTGAAGTCGCGGTCGGTGTCGGCGACCGCGAGTTCGATCAGACGGTCGACGAGTTCGGACGGAAGGGAGGCGTTGGAGGCAAGCCCGCCCAGGACATAGGCATACTTCACAGGGGCATTGTGACCACAACAGGCCCTGGCTTTCCGGCCCATTTATTGTCCCGCCGAATCGAAGCAGTGTGGACTCGGACATCGGCCTCGGACATCGGGCTCAGGCATGGGGCTCAGGCATGGGGCTCAGGCATGGGGCTCGGACTCGCGCAGAAACCCACCCGTCCGGGAACCGCCCCCGTCCTCCTCCACCGCCGCCCGCGCGACCTGCTCAGGTGTCCCCTCGGCCACCACCCGCCCTCCCCCGGCGCCGCCCATCGGCCCGAGGTCGATGATCCAGTCGGAGGCGCGCATGACGTCGAGGTTGTGCTCGATCGTGACGACCGAGTGGCCCGCGTCCACGAGGCGTTGGAGTACCTCGAGCAGGCGGGCGGTGTCGGCGGCGTGCAGGCCGGTGGTCGGCTCGTCGAGGAGGTAGAGGGTGCGGCCGGTCGCACGGCGCCCCAACTCCTTTGCCAGCTTGAGGCGTTGGGCCTCGCCGCCGGAGATGGTGGTGGCGGGCTGGCCCAGCGGGAGATAGCCGAGGCCCACGTCCGAGAGCCGTTGCAGCCGGGCCGCGATCTGCCGTACGCCCCGGAAGACGGTCAGCGCCTCGTCCACCGTCGCGGCCAGCACCTCCGCGATGTCGTACCCGTCGTAGCGCACCGCGAGGTGAGGGACGTGACCGCGCGTTCGGTCTGGGCATCCTGCACCTGCGAGGGCTCACCCTGGCCGGTCGGCTCAAGGACGAAGCCGCCGCCGGGGACCACATCAGGGCGGCTTGGCGTACGGCCGAGGAGTACGGCGCAGACACCGACGAGCACGGCATTCGCTTCGGGCCGGACCAGACCGCGACCCACGTCATCTCGACGTACTCCGACATGGACCAGCACCACCGAGCGCTGGACACGGCTGACGACCTCATCCGGGAAGGCACCTCACTGCCCGCGACCCGCATCGGACCACTGCACATGAACCTGGGACGGTCACACCTGGCCCTGGGCGACCGGGACTCCGCCCTCGAAGCCCTCGAAGAAGCGTGGAACATCGCACCCGAGATGGCCCGCGTCCACCCGACGAGCCAGGAGCTGATGCGCGTGCTGACCTCACTGCACCGCCGCAGCAACCCGAGGCTGACACGGCTGGCCAAGCGCGCGGGCGTGCCTTTCTGACTTACTCGTGCCATCCCGTGACGTTGGTGCCACGCTCACGATCAGTGCGCGGCGGGGTTGTCGTAGTCGATGAGCTTGCGCATCTTGGCAGCTGCTGTGCCGCGCGCCTTCCAGCGGGCACGATCCTCTGGACTGCTGACGGCGGTGCCATCGATGTAGCCGTCGCAGATGCGTCGCAGGCAGTGGATCGACAACAGCCGCAAGCGAATCACCACCAAGAGCGGGCAGGCCCTCGCGGACGCCGTGCTGGAGACGGGCTCGCTGGACTGGCTGCGAGCCGCCCTCGGCGAGACACCGCGCTGACCCTGGACGTCAGCCGCTGGATGTGGTCGCCGGGCGCATTGTTCCGCCGGACCGGCGGCTCGGACCGGGAGGAGGCCGCACCCGCTTCGGAACCGGCGCTGAAGGGTCGCTGACCACTGGCTCCCGGCAGCGGCGGGGCAGACGCCGAGCCCCTGCTCAGCGGCTCGCGGGGCGCCCCGCGAGGGACAACCCCCCATTCGGGCGCGCCCCGCCCGGCCCCCTTGAAGAGGCGTACCCCCGCGCCGCCCGCGCAGGATGCGAAGGAGGCCGACCACCCGGCGGCCCACCCGCACACGAGGCCCGCCGACCAGGCGGCCCCGCGCTCGCGCGCCGCGCTCTCGGGAGGACCTGCCTTGACGCTCTCCTCCCTGAAGGGAGGAGATTCTTACGGCTCGCGCCGTAAGACTTCCTGTTTCATCGCCGACTGCCCGCCCGGAGTACTCCGTTGAGGTCTTACACCAGCTCCACAGGCCGACACCGCCCGTCCGGCGGCCAGCAGGTTCTGCGCCGCGTTCACGTCCCGGTCATGGGTCGTGCCACAGCTGTCGCATGTCCAGGTGCGGACGTGCAGCGGCATCTTCTCCTGGAGGGTGCCGCAGGCGGAGCACAGCCTGGACGAGGGGAAGAAGCGGTCCACCGCGATCACTTCCCGCCCGTACCAGGCGGCCTTGTACTCCAGCATGCTCCGGAACTCGGCCCACGCCGCGTCACTGATGGCGCGGGCCAGGCTCCGGTTTCTGACCATGTTGCGTACGGTCAGGTCCTCGATCACGATCGTTTGGTTCTCACGAACGAGACGAGTGGTCAGCTTGTGCAAGCCGTCACGCCTGCGGTCGGCGATCCGGGCGTGGATCCTGGCAACCTGTTGCCGGGCCTTGGCCCGGTTCGCCGATCCCTTGGCCTTCTTCGCCAGGCGGCGCTGGGCCGGCGCGAGCCGGGCGCGGTCCTTGCGCTCGTGCCTGGGGTTGGCGATCTTCTCCCCGGTCGAGAGGGTCAGCAGGTGGTCCAGGCCGACATCCACACCCACGGCGGCTGCTGTCGCGGGAAGCGGCTTCACCGACGGGTCCTCGCACAGCGGGGAGACGTACCAGCGCCCGGCCGCGTCCTGGGACACGGTCACCGTCGGCGGCTGAGCGCCCTCCGGCAGCGGCCGCGACCACACGATGTCCAGGGGATCACGCATCTTCGCCAGGGTGAGCCGGCCGTCGCGGAAGCGGAAACCGCTGCTGGTGTACTCGGCGGACTTGCGGGACTTCTTCTTCGACTTGAACCGCGGGTACTTCGCCCGCTTGCCGAAGAAGTGCGTGAACGCGGCTTGCAGGTGGCGCAGGCACTGCTGGAGCGGCACGGAGGAGACCTCGTTGAGGAACGCCAGTTCCCCGGTCTTCTTCCACGCCGTCAGCATCGCCGACGGGGCGTTGTAGTTCACCCGCTCCTGCCGCGTCCATGCCTCGGTGCGGGCGGCGAGCGCCATGTTGTAGACCTTGCGGACGCAGCCGAACGTGCGCGACAGCTCGGCTGCCTGCTCGCCCGTGGGATAGAAGCGGTACTTGAACGCCCGCTTCACCTGCGTCGTGGTCACGCTCACTAGCTAGTGAGATTGCGTGTGAATATCAAACCTGCGGGTCAGAGCACGGCCTTTCGCCCTGGCGGCGAAACCCCCGCTCCCTGCCCTGCTCCGCAGGAGTCCGTTTCCTCTCCGCCGTGAACGGCGGAGTATCCACGGAGGAACCTGATGACCGCCAGTCTGGAGCAGTTGCGCCGCTGCCACTTCGCCGTCGACCTCGGGGCGGCACGGACCCGGGTGTATGTGCGGGGGGCCGGGCTGGTCGTGGACCAGCCGTCCGTCGCGGCCGTGAACACCCGTACCGGCGCGCTGATCGCGGTGGGCGAGTTCGCCGAGCGGATGACGGGCCGCACCCCGGACTACATCCGGGTGATGCGGCCGGTCTCCGGCGGCACGGTCGTCGACATCGAGATGGCCCAGCGCATGCTGCGGCATCTGCTCGGCGACAAGATCCGCCGGCAGCTGCGCCGCAAGCCGTTCCTGCGGGCCGCCGCCTGCACCCCGCACGACGCCGATCCGCTGGCCCGCCGCGCCACGATCGAGACCCTCGTCGGTCTGGGCTCGCGCCGGGTGGAGCTGGTGGACACCCTGATCGCCGCCGCCGTCGGCTGCGGGCTGCCGGTCGAGCACCCCGAGGCCACGATGATCATGGTGTGCGGGGCGGCCGCCACCCAGATCGCGGTGCTCTCGCTCGGCTCGATCGTGACCGCCGAGCGGATCCCGGTGGGCGGCGAGGCCGTGGACCACGCGATCGTGCAGCACCTGCGTCTGGAGCACGAGTTGATGCTGCCGAGCCAGTCCGTACGGCCCTTGCAGCTGGCCCTGTCCGGCAACGGTCTCACCCCGCACGGCCCGGCCTCCACGGAGATCCACGGGCGGGACGTGGCAACGGGCCTGGCCCGTTCCGTCCTCGTCGACACCGCCGCGGTACGGGACGCGATCGAGACCCCGCTGACGGCCGTGCTCGACGGCATCGGCAGGGTGCTGCGGGAGTGCCCGCCGGACCTGGTCGCCGACCTCGCCGACCGGGGGATCATGATGGTCGGCGGCTCCGCCCTGCTGCCGGGCTTCGACCACATGCTGCGGCAGGCCACCGGCATGCCGGTGCACATCGCGGAGCGGCCCGACATCTGCGCCGCGCAGGGCCTCGGCGCCATGCTGGAGGGCAAGATCGCGCCGCTGACCCTCACCCCGCTGGCCAGCTCCTGAGCTGCCCCGCGGGGTGCCTCGCCCGCAAACGTTACACGCGCGAAACCTTGACGATCACCGGGCACAGTGCGAAGCTTCCGGCGCCGCCATGTTTACGTAAACATCAGCCACGCGCGACCGGGGATGTTTACGTAAACATCGTCGTCCGGAAAGGGCAAGCCGATGCGCAGGACCCCCGTCAGAGCCTCCTCCCGTTCCTCCCGTTCCTCCCGCTCGCCCCGGGTGCGGGCCGCCCTCGCCGCGGTCGCGGTGGCCGCGGTCGCCGGCAGCACCCTCGCCGCCGCCCCCGCCCCCGCCTCCGCCTCCGCCGCGCCCGCCAGGACGGGCCTGGCCGCCGACACGACCCAGTTCAAGGGCGTGAACTGGGCCGACCCGCGGGACAACTTCGCCGACGACTACCTCCAGCTGTCCGGTCTGTCGACCTCGGACACCTACCGGCAGACGTATGCGAAGGCGAGCCGGATCATCGCGGCCTTCCGCGCCAACCTCGGCGCCAACACGGTCCGGCTGCCGATCAACCCGTACACGGTCAACGGGGCGTACTGGAAGTCGTACCGCGGGGTCATCGACGCGGCCTCCGACCAGGGCTTCAAGGTGATCGTGTCCTACTGGGAGGGCACCGGCACCCGCAAGGACGGCTACATCGACGACGAGGCCACCTACTGGCCGATGTGGAACACCGTCGTCAAGGCCTACAAGAACGACAAGCGCGTCTACTTCGAGCCGATGAACGAGCCGCACGGCTACACCGACACCGAGTGGGCCGACCTCGCCGCGAAGTGGCTCGACACCTACCGGTCCGTGCCCCGCAACCGGGTCTTCGTCAGCGGCGCCGGCTACAACGACCACGTCACCTCGGTCTGCGCCGACCCGCGCCTGAAGGGCACGTACCTCTCCCTGCACCACTACGGCTTCTGGAAGTCGTACGCCACCTACGACGAGTGGGTCGCCGACCTGAAGGTGCGCATCGGGGACTGCGCGAACCGGACCGTGGCGGACGAGTTCGGCGCGCCGATGACCGACGGTCTGAACTACGACGTGAAGACGCCGGACAACAACTACGTCAACTTCATCCAGGCCGTCACCGACACCTTCCGCGAGCTGAAGATGGGCTCGGTGTACTGGCCGGGGCTGCGCACCGACGACACGTACTCCGTGCAGAAGCTCGTCGGCCCGGTCAACCGTCCGTGGCTGGAGACCACCAACCAGTCCGGCGCGGACCGCCTCGCCTGGGCCTGGGGCCGCGGCAGGCCGGTCCAGGGCTGACCCGGACAGACCGGCCCGCCGACCCTGACACCGGCGGGCCGGTCGCCGCTTCCCGCACCCGGGATCCGAGTGGACTCCCCCGCATGCATATGCCGTTGATCCCCCTGTCACCCCACGCATAGGTTCCGGAACATGACGAACGTACGGATCGGTGTGATGTACGACCGCGACTGGGCGCCGGAGGGGCTGCCCGCGTTCGCGCGGCGGGCCGAGGCGCTCGGGGCGGACGACCTGTGGGTGGTGGAGGACCTCGGCTGGAACGGCGGGGTGTCGGCGGCCGCCGTGGCGCTGGGGGCGACCGAACGCCTCCGGGTGGGCATCGGCATCGCCCCCGCCCCGCTGCGCAGCCCCGCGCTGCTGGCGATGGAACTGGCCACCCTGGCCCGGGTGTTCCCCGGCCGGCTGGTGGCCGGTATCGGGCACGGGGTGCCGGAGTGGATGGCCCAGGCGGGCGTCGCGGCCCGTTCCCCGCTGGCGCTGCTGGAGGAGACGATCACCTCGGTGCGGGCGCTGCTGCGCGGCGAGAAGGTGGACCTGGAGGGGCGTGAAGTACGCCTGGACGGCATCCGGTTGGTGCATCCGCCGGCCGAGGTGCCGCCCGTCGTCGCGGGGGTCGTACGGCCTCGCTCGCTGGAGCTGTCCGGGCGGGTCGCGGACGGCACCCTGATCGCCGAGGGCCACGGCCCGGGCGACCTGGACCGCGTCCGCACCCTGACCGACCGGGGCGGCGCCACCCCCGAACACACTCTCACCGTCTTCTCCTTCGCCTGCGTGGGCGACGACCCCGACGAGGTGTCCCGGGCCCTCCATCCGCACACCGAGGGCCACGGCGCCTGGCTCGGCCGCCCGCAGGAGGAGGTCTTCACCGTCTCCGGCACCGCGCGCGAGGCCGCCGGGAACATCGAGGACCTCGCGAAGGCCGGCGCCGCCACCGTCGTCCTGCGCGTGGTGGGTCCGGAACCGCTCGGGCAGCTCGCCGCGGTGCTGGAGGCCCTGGGGCGGCCGGGCTCCGGTGTCTAGTGCCGCGGCAGGCAACGTTTGCCCGTCGCGACGGGGCGAACGCTGCCTGCCGCGGCACTAGACACCGACGGGCTGAAGGCCGAGGACCGACAGGAGTTCCAGGCGTTCGGCGTCCCGGGTGCCGGGTTCTGCCGTGTAGATCATGATGCGCAGGTCGCTGCCCGCGACGCTGAGCGTGTCGCAGTCGAGGGTCACGGGGCCGACCTGGGGATGGTCGACCGTCTTGCGGGAGGCCTCGTGGCGCCCCACGGCCCCGGAGTCCCACAGATCGGCGAACCGGGGGCTCTCGGCGCGCAGTTCGGCGATCAGCTGCCGCAGCCGGCGGTCCGCCGGATAGCGGGCCGCCGCCGCGCGCAGGTCGCCGACGACCGCCGCCTCCGTGGCCCGCCGGGACTCCGGGGTGTGCCGGACCCGGTTCTCGCCGCGGCCGAGGAAGATCCGCCAGGCGCCGTTGCGCTCCCGGCCGTACCGCTCCCCCATCAGGGCCGTGTACAGCGGGTTGGCCAGCAGCAGCGTCCAGGACGCGTCGGAGACCGCGACCGGGGTGCCGGTCAGCCGGTCCAGCATGCGGTGGACGCTGGGCGCGATGTAGGCGGGGACCGTGCCGCGTCCCGGCGGGACCAGCCCGGCCGAGTGGAAGAGGTGCTCGCGCTCGGCGGCGGACACCCGCAGCGCCCGGCCGAGGGCCTCGACGACCTGCTCCGAGGGGTTCGCCGCGCGGCCCTGTTCCAGCCGGGTGACGTAGTCGGCGGAGATGCCCGCCAGCATCGCCAGCTCCTCCCGACGCAGCCCGGGCGCCCGCCGGTGGCCGCCCGAGGGCAGCCCCGCCGCCTCCGGGGAGACCCGGTCCCGCCACCGCCGTACCGTGCGCCCGAACTCCGTACCCGCCATGCCACCACTGTGCACCGGCCCCCCTGCCGTCGTCCTGGTACCCGCGGTCCCAGGAAGCCGGGGGAACTGGCTGCCCCGGGCCGCCCGCCGCAGGCTGGAGGGCATGACCACCACACTGATCACCGGTGCCAACAAGGGCATCGGATTCGAGACGGCCCGGCAGCTCCTCGCGGCGGGCCACACCCTCTACCTCGGCAGCCGGGACGCCGAGCGCGGCCGGCTGGCCGCCGAACGGCTGGGGGCGCGCACGGTCCTGCTGGACGTCACCGACGACGCCTCGGTCGAGGCCGCGGTGCGCACGGTCGAGGCCGACGGCGGCCTGGACGTGCTGATCAACAACGCGGGCATCGAGTCCCGCGGCCCCGGCAACACGATCCCCGGCGCCGACGAGGTGACCGCCGACGCCATGCGGGAGGTGTTCGAGACGAACGTCTTCGGCGCGGTGCGGGTCACCCACGCCTTCCTGCCGCTGCTCCGGCGCTCCGCCGCCCCGGTCGTGGTGAACGTCAGCAGCGGACTGGCCTCCCTCACCCTGGCCTCGGACGCGAGCACCCCGGCGTACGGCTATCCGGGGGTCGCCTACCCGGCGTCCAAGACCGCGCTCAACATGGTCACGCTCCAGTACGCGAAGGCGTTCCCGGAGCTGCGGATCAACGCGGTCGAGCCCGGGTTCACCCGGACCGACCTGAACGGGAACACCGGGACGCAGACCGTGGAACAGGGCGCGGCGATCGTCGTGCGGATGGCCCAGGTGGGGCCGGACGGGCCGACCGGCGGCTACTTCGACGCGGAGGGCCCGCTGCCCTGGTGACCCGCCCCGCGGGCCGGAAGCGGATCGGAAGCGGATCGGCAGGTGGAAGGGCTGGCCGGGGAAGCGGGGTGTCTGGTCACATCTCGTCAGCGCGAAACCGGATCGCGCCCCACGGATGTCGGGCAGAGTGACTCTGGTCGTGCCGCGAGAACAGCGAAGACCCGGCAGCCTGCCGGGAGTTGCGAGGGGCCCATGAGCCAGCCGAACCATCCCGAAGCCCGCACGAGACCGGGCGGCACCTACGAGACGCCGACCCTGTTACCCACCGCCGGCCAGGAGCGGACGTACGCCCTGATCGTCGCCGGGATACCGCTGCTGCTGATCCTGCTGATCACCGTCCTGCCCTCGCTGGCGTCCGCGAACACGGGGTCCTCCGGGTCGTCCGGGTCCTCCGGGTCGTCCGGGTCCTCCGACGGGGCCGGGGGTGCCTGGTTCGCGTCGCCGAGCGCGGAGTACCCCAGCGAGCAGTACCCCACCGAGGAGTACACCGGCACCGACGACGACACGGGGCTGTGGGTGCCCTCCGCCGGCCCCACCGGGACCGTCACTTCTTCCGGCACCGACCCGGGCGCGAGTCCCACCGGTACCGGGCTCTCCGACGGTCCCGACGCGACCGTCCTCGCCTACTACGACGCCATCAACGCGCACGACTTCGAGACCGCCTGGGAGCTGGGCGGCAAGAACCTCGGGGACGGCGGCTACCAGGCCTTCGTGCTGGGCTACCAGGACACCGCACGGGCCGAGCCCACCGTCGAGTCCGTCGACGGCGACACCGTCACGGTGAGCCTCGTCGCCGAAGGGACCGACGGCACGCAGAAGTCGTACCGCGGTACCTACACCGTGGTGGACGGGGTCATCACGAGCGGCTCCATGGAACCGACCGGCGAGAGCGGAGCAGCGACGCCATGACCAGTGACACCACCCTCTCCGTCGCCGGACCGGCCCCGGGCCGCGCCGCGGGCGACGCCACGAGCAACGCGACCCGGCTGCTGTGCGCGGGCACGTATCTCGATCCGCTCTACCGGGCCTCCGTCATACGGGAGTTGCTGACCCACCGGTTCCGGGTGGTGGCACCGTCGTACGGCTACGACGCGGTACCCGTGCTCGCGCACGCGCTGGCCGCGCGCCGGTTGCAGCGGATCCGGCTGGCCGTCCTCGGCGCGGGCCTCGTCGCCACCGTCTTCCTGACCGGGGCCGGGGTCCTGGGCGGGTTCACCGGGTTCCTGACGGCGCTGTGGCTGTGCTGGGTCACCGCCTACCTGCGGCGGGTCGTCACCCTCCAGACCCTGGTGGGCCGGCTGGGACACGGCAGCGGCGGGTTCACCGGCGCGTACCCGCGCCACCCGCACCTGACCCCCGACCTGGTGTCCAAGATCGACGAGGAGCAGGCCTCGGACGGCACGGTGGTCCACTACGGCGGGTACAAGCCGTTCGTGGGCGCGGGCGAGCAGGTACGGCAGTGGTCGACCGCCGAACTGCTGGTCGGCGCGCCACTGCCGATGACCGAACACGACCGGCGGCCCCCGGGCGCGGCAGCGGCCCCCGGGACCCCGGCCGCCCAGGAACCGAAACGCAAGGAGGTCATCCCCTTCACCGTCGAGAAGATCACCCGCTGTGTCGCCGAGCGCATAACCGCCGAACTGCGCGAGAGCGCACGGCGGTCGGAGCGGATCGAGGGCCTCGCCGTCGAGCGGTCCACGTTCACCACGGCCGTCCCGAACCGGCGCGGCCCTGACGGGCGCGGCCCGGCGGACGGTGAGGGGCGCTGGGACGAGGTCTACGACTCCGCCCGCGCGTATCTGTGCGTGCGGGTGGGCTCCTGGCAGCAGGAGCTGGTCACCACGGCGTTCGTGGGCTTCGACCTCAAGGGCAACACCCTGCACACCGAGTTCTACTCGTACGTGCTGGCTCCGATCAAGGCCGACTTCCACCTCGTGGACCGGCTGCCCGCCGCCCTGAACGCCCGGCTGCTGGCCCGCGTCGGGTGGGACACCCTGCTCGGCGCCCCCGAGGCGCTGGTCCGGCCGGTCCTCACCCGGCTGCGTGCCTGGCTGCCCGGTCTGCTGCCCTGGCGCTGGAACAAGAACCGGATCCGGGTGCTGCTGCCGCTGGACACCAGCGAGTTCCGCCTCGGCCGCTACGCGGACCTCGTGCTCGACCGCGGGGCGCTCACCAGCATCCGGGAGATGGCCACCAGCGAGGACTTCCTGCACTTCTTCCAGGAGACGGACACGATCAAGTACACGCAGATCGTGGAGCGCCAGCTCCTGCACGTCATCCGTGGCTTCCTGCACGAGCACAACGTGGACCTGGCGGAGCACGAGGCGCGCCAGACGAACATCCTCAACGACTACGGGAGCAACAACAACTTCATGAACGGCGACAACAACACCGCCAACTCCGGGACGCAGAACTTCCACCGCGGCCCCGGCGCGGGTCAGGGGGGCGGCACCGCATGAGCGACACCTCTACGGGCGGCGGTCACCGCAGCGACTTCGGGCACGGCAACGACTTCGGGCGCGGCAACAACTTCGTCACCGGCAACAACAACACCGCCAACTCCGGGACGCAGAACTTCTACGACGCCCCGCCGCCGTCCGCCGCGAGGGCCGGCGACGACGGCCCCTCCCCGGACGTCAGCCGCAACGTCTTCGTCGTGCACGGGCGGGACGAGGAGGTGCGGATGAAGATGTTCGATCTGCTGCGCCTGCTCGATCTGCGTCCGCTGGAATGGGAGGACCTGGTCCGGGCCACCGGGAAGACGGCGCCGTTCCTCGGCGAGGTCGTCGCCGGTGCGCCCGCCCAGGCGCAGGCCGCGCTGGTGCTGCTCACCCCGGACGACCTGGTCCAGCTGCACCCGGCGCTCCGGGGCGCGGGCGAGCCGCCGTACGAGACGGAGCCGACCGGCCAGCCCCGGCCGAACGTGCTGATCGAACTGGGCATGGTGCTGATGGCCTACCCGGAGCGGACGCTGATGGTGGAGATCGGCGAGCTGCGCCCGGTCTCCGACATCGGGGGCCGCAACGTCATCCGCTTCGACGGCTCGCAGGCCGCCCTGGGCAAGATCGTGGAGCGGCTGAAGGGTGCGGGCTGCCGGGTCAACGACACGGGATCCGACTGGCGTCAGACCTGGCCGTACAGCCGCTTGTCGGCCTACGGCCGCACCGGGCGGGGAGTACCGCCCACCCCGTGAACAGCGGTACGGGCCCGGTGGTCGTCCACGGCCGGGGGAGGGGCCCGTACCGCCGCCCGGCGTCAGACATGGCGCCGGGCTCCCGTCGCCAGGCCCGCCAGGAACGCCGCGGTCTCCGGCAGGTCGATCCGGGCCAGCTCGCCGGGGCGGACGACCACGTGCAGTTCCCGGCAGAGCGGCCGCTCCCAGGCGTGGACGACGAACGACAGCAGGATCAGCCGCAGCAGGCTGTCCTCGTCGAGGTCGTGCAGCCGGGCGAGGCCCGCCCCGGTCAGCGGCATGGTGACGCGCTCCAGCTGGCCGTGCCGGCGGACGGCGTCCCACAGCCGGTCCAGGCCGAGCCACAGGTCCTGGACGCTGGAGGAGGCGACGCAGTCGTCGCCCATCCTGCTGTAGGCGACGGCGAAGACCAGCCGCGGGCGGGCACCGAGGACGGCGACGGTGCCGATCGGGTACCGGTCGCGTTTGCCCCGCGGCTTGTCCCGGGCCCGTTCCCGCACCACCGGCGCCACCCCGTGCAACGCCGCGGCCAGCTCCGCGTCCAGCCGCCCGGCGTCCCCCTCGTAGCGGCGGGCCAGCAACTGCCCCTGCACACTGGTGTCGTTGATGACGAAGCCGTCGTCGACGAGGGTGTCGAAGGTGTCGGTGAAGCCGACGACCAGATGGCCGGGCTGGTCGAAGAGATCGCCCTCCTCGACCACCACCGTCATCCCGGGGCGCCCGAACTCCTGCCGTACGGAGGACCGCGGACGGGCCCGGACCAGCCCCCAGGCCAGGCAGAGCGCCACGGAGCCGGCCGTCACCCATCCGGGATGCCGGACGAGGTCCGGAAACAGCTGGCCGACGAACTGCACGACGGCCGACACCGCGCCGAACGCCACCAGCACACTCCCGGCGAACACCCGCCGGGTCCGCCGTGATCCCGGCAGCCGCGCCCGTGCGGGCCGGTGCGGCGCGGACGGCACGGTCGATCGCATACATCCCTCCAGGACGCCTTGGTACGCTGAGTTCACTGCTGACGGGCCGTCACGCGGTGAAGGGGGCGGAACGCGTGGAAACCCGGACACCGAGCGTGCGCGTGAGCGTCCTGGGCCCCGTCCGGCTGGACGTGAACGGCGCCGAGGCGCATCTCACTCCGCTGACCGCACGGCTGCTGGTCCGGCTGGTCGCCGCCGACGGCGAGGCCGTACCGGCCCGGCAGCTCTACCGGGACGTCTGGCAGCCGACCGCCGAACTGCCCCGCCAGGACCTGCGGGGCCGCAACGAGGTGCAGAAACGGATCCTGGAGCTGCGCCGCGCCCTCGACCTCGCCGGCCCCGGTCTCGGCGCCCGGATCGTCCGCACCGCTCAGCTGCCGACCGCGCGCGGAGTGGAGAGCAGCTACCAACTGGTGCTGGCCACCGAGGAGTTGGACAGCGCCGAGTTCACCCAACTGGTCGGCGGCGCGCTGCGGGCGGCACCGGCCTCCGCCGTCCGGCTGCTGGCGGAGGCGCTGCGGCTGTGGCGGGGCCGTCCGCTGGCCGAGGCCCACGGCGAGGCGTTCGCCGCCGGCCCGGTACGGCGGCTGACCCAGCTCCGCGAGACCGCCCGGCGCGAACTGATCGCCGGACACAGCGCGTTGGGCCGCTACGACCTGGCCCTGCCGGTCGCCGAGCAGACGGCCCGGGAACGGCCGGACGACCCCGAGGCCGCCGCCGCCCTCACCCGGCTGCACGCCCGGCTGCGGGAGCGGCACGGCGACGAACTGCTGCGCCACACCCTGCGCGGACTGCGGGTGGACGTGGTCGTGGTGCGCGGCGATCTGTTCGACCAGGAGGACGCCAATCTGGTCGTGGGCTTCTCCGACACCTTCGACACCTCCGCCGACGACGTCGTGATCAGCCGGGAGAGCGTGCAGGGCCAGCTGGTGGAGCGGCTCTTCGAGGGCCGGCACCGGCTGCTGGACGACGGTCTGCGCCGCGGGCTCAAGGAGGTCACCCCGCTGGTCACGGAGAGCGTCCAGGCGAAGCGGCGGGGCCGGCGCACCCGCTATCCGGTCGGTACGGCGGTGGCGGTGCCCCTCGGCGCGCGTCGGGTCTTCGCTCTCGCCTACTCCCGGCTGGGCAACGATCTGCGCGCCCGCTCCGCGCCGGCGGACCTGCGGCTGAGCCTGGAGCGCCTGTGGCCGGCGGTGGCGGTGCACGGTCTGTTCAAGCCGGTGGCGATCCCGCTGATCGGCGCGGGACTGGCCCGGGTCGTCGAACTCGACCGCACCCAACTGCTGTTGCTGATCGTCGAGACGTTCACGGAGAGCCTCCGTGACGACCCCGCCGTCTCCCCCGAGCTGCGGGTCGTCATCCGGGCCGACGAACTGGAGCGGACGGATCTGCCGGCGGTCGAGGCCTTTCTGCGGGACATGGACGAACGGTCGGCGATCCCGCCGACGCAAGCGAGTTGACCTGGTCACTCCCCCAGCAAAGATCGGCAGCCGCTTCCCCCGACAGCCGTCACCCGCTTCGGGTCCGCTTCCGGACGACTTCCGACGCACGGGGCGGGGACGCTGGACATCAGCGGGGCGATCACGCCGAGCGTGGAGTGCGGACGGGCCCGCGCTATACGAAAGCACGGTCCCGTTACACGTGGTTCACAGCCGCACACCCTAAGTTCCCGTGCCCATGACAAGGCCGTTCTTCCGCGAGCGTCGCGGCGATGGCCTCGGCGACCGGGACGGCCACCACGGCCGCCGGCACCACGGCCACCGTGTGCTCGTCCGACATCGTCTTCACCGAGTCGAAGGCCTCCGCCACGGTCGGCGACAACCCCCGGCACGTGGCGACCGGTGACCTCGACGGCGACGGCCCGACGGGGACGGCGAGACCGACCTGGCCACCGTCGGCAACGGCTCCAACACCCTGGAGATCTACGCCGGCGGCGGGGACGGCACCTTCGCGGACCCCGTCGACTACACGACGTCCGCCCTGCCGGTCGCCGTGGGCGCCGCCGACATCGACGGCGACGAGGTGACGGACGTCCTCGTCTCCTCGCTCAAGGAGAACTCCGTCACCGTCTTTCCAGGGCACCTCGGGCGGCGAGCTCACCGAGCTGACCGAACTGACGGCCGACGGCGCCTACGAGGCGGCGGCCGCCGACCTGACCGCCGACGGCACCCAGGACCTCGTGGTCGCGAGCAGCAGCAACGACGAGGTGGCCGTGTTCACCGGGTCCTGCGGCTGAGGCCGGCCCCGGCACCTGGGCCCCTGGAACCGGCGACGGGGTGACGACCTCGCCGACGGCCTCCCGGCCCTCAGGCGGGATTCCGCCGCACGAAGAACTCCCGGAACGGGTCCATGCTCGGCTCCAGGCCCGCGTCGATCAGGCCCTTGCGCAGGGCGGTCATCTGGGGGTCGTGGATGCGCTGGGTGGGCTGGCGGAGGGGGCCGCCGTTGTAGCCCTGGAGCCAGCCCTGGAACTTCCAGGCCTGGCGGTTGATGAACGCGCCGCCGTGCAGGGCGGGGGCGAGGGCGGCCTTGGTCCTGCGGGCGGGGTGGAGCTGCCAGTAGACCTCGGCGGCGGCGTACCCGTGTCAGTGGTCCCCGGTCAGGTTCAGGAGTACGGCGGTGCCGGGGCGGGGCAGGGAGACGGTGAGTCGGGAGTCGGCGGGGTTCCAGGTCGCGGTGGCGTCGGAGGCGGTCGGGTAGAGCACCCTGGGCCGGACGTGGGTGCCGCGCAGGTGGGGGATGGGGAGGGTGCGGGTGCTGTCGTCGGGCGTCCGCGCGGCCCCGGGGGCCGGCGCGCGGCGCCACACGGTGAGCCAGGTGGCGGCGGTGGCCGGGCCGCGCAGGCCGGAGGCGAGCCAGGTGTCCTCCCAGGCGGGCAGGCCGAGCGGCCAGAAGGGAAGGCCGGCGGGGATCTCCGGGCGGAGGGTCTTGTAGGCGGAGACGGCGGAGCGGACGAGTGCGGACTGCTCCGGGCTCATCCGGTCGAGGAATCCGGACAGGTGGACACGGCCCTGGAGTGCGCCGGTGAGGGTGAAGGCGATCTCGTCCGGGGTGAAGTGCGGCTGGGGGTAGGCCCAGACGGCGGCCTGTTCGGGGGTGACGGCGGTGGCGGCCGCCGCGGCGATGGGCGGATAGCGCGCGGGGTCCTGCTGGTCGCTGGTGGACTGCACCTGGGTGACGGCGAGTTGCGCGTGGTCCATGCGGAGTCCGCCCGAGGCGCAGTTCTCCAGGACGAGGCCGGGGTACCGGTCGAGCAGGGAGCCGAGCCAGTCCAGGTGGGCGCGGTGGTGGCCGAGCAGTCCGGCGCCCGCGCTCTCGGTCCCGTTCTCCGTGCCGGCGCCGATGTTGACGTTGTAGTCGAGCTTCAGATAGCCCACCCCCCAGTCGCCCACGATCCGGTCGACGACCTGGTCCAGGTGGGCGCGGGCGGCGGGGTGGCGCAGGTCCAGGTGGTGCCGGCCGTGCTCGGTGACGCGGACCCCGCCCCGGCGGAAGAAGGCCTCGGGCGGCAGGGTGCGGGCGAGCGGGCTGCGGACGCCGACCACTTCGGGCTCCAGCCAGAGGCCGGGGGTCATGCCGTGCCGTGCGATGGCGTCCAGCACCTCCTGGATGCCGCCGGGGAAGCGGCTGCTGGAGGCCTCCCAGGCGCCGACGGCGTCCCACCAGCCCTGGGCGTCGTCGTCGTACCAGCCTGCGTCGACGACGAACACCTCGGCGCCCGCCGAGGCCGCCGCCGCGATGAGCGGCATGAGCCTGTCGGTGGTGGGGTCGCCCATGAGGGTGTTCATGTAGTCGTTGTAGATCACCGGGAGTGCCGTGTGGTCGGGGTGGGGGCGGCGCGTCCGGCGGCGGTAGGAGGTGAGTTCGCCGAACGCGGCGTCCAGGCCCCCGGTCGCCCCGACGAGAACGGCCGGGACGGTGGTGAACTCCTGCCCGGGTGTGAGGGTCTCGTGCCACTGGTGGTGTGCGTCGTCGGGGCCGAACAGGGCGACGTAGGCGGCGCCTTCGCGTTCGCCGGTCTCGTAGCGCCAGCCCGCGCTGGACTCGATCTGCCAGAGCCAGGCGCGTCCGGCCGGATCGGTGAGCGCGGCGAGCGGCAGATGGCGGCCCGTGGACCAGCTGCCCTGCGAGGAGCGCTCGAAGGCGCCGCGTCCCTCGTGGCCGTGGGCGGACCGGTTCAGGGAGACGACCTGGTCACGGAAGGCGGCCTGCCGCCAACGGCATTCGGCGAGCCAGTCGTTGTCCGCCCAGTGCAGGGTCGGACCGCCGGCCGGGGAACCGCCGGTGTCCACGAGACCGCCGAGGGCCAGGCTCGACACGCTCTCCAGCCGGAGCGGGGCGCTCCCCTCGTTGACCAGGCGCACCTGCGAGCGCAGGAAGCCGGCGCCGGGGCTGGTCCGCAGGGCGATCTCGGCGGCGAGGCCGGTCACCGGGTCCGCCAGCCGGATCGTGGTGGTCCGCAGGTCGCCGTCCACCACCGTCCGGTGGCCCTGGTGGGCGAGGCGGCCGCCGACGGTGGTGTCGATGAACCGCTCCCCCGACCAGGTGCGGCCGTGCCCGGTGACGGTGACCTCGACGAGGGGCGCCAGACGGTCCCAGTCCTGCCCCGACGCCCCCAGCCGGACCGCCCCGGCGGAGTCCGCCACGGCGTGCAGCCCGAGGACGTCGTGGGACCACAGGACGGTCTGCTCGGCTGCGACGGCCAACGAGGCGTCCCCTTCCGGTGTTCCGGGTTTCCGTGGTCCGGGTCCCCGTGGTCCGGGCGTACCTACCCACGGATGTGACCGGTCACCCCCGTCCGCCCCGGGACCTCACCTGACGTCGACGAAGTCCCCCGCGGCCGTGGCCGGTCCGGTGGTGCCCGTGCCGGCGAAGACGTACCGGTAGTAGCCGTCCTTCGTGGCCTTGGTGGTGGTCTTCAGGGTGCCGCCGCTGCCGCTGGTGACGGTCTTCAGGGTGGTGTAGGTGCTGCTGCCCTTCTTGCGGAACTGGAGCTTCACCGACTGGCCCCGGTACCCGGTGTAGCCGCCGGTCTCCCAGTTGGCGCGGGTCAGCTTGCCGGTGACCGTGACGGTCCGGCCCTTCTTCACCGGCTCGGGCGAGGCGTTGACCGTGACCTTGGCGTTCCGCTTGAGCTTCGCCGTGGCCGCGACGTCCACGTCCGTCCAGTCGTCGGTGGCGTCCTGTGCGTCGGTGAGCACGTTCCAGGTGCCGGCCAGGCTGTTGCGGTGCAGATCCCGTGCGGGGTCCACCTCGAAGGACATCGTGCAGGCGGAGGTGGTGGGGTCGGTGGGCGAGACCGTGCAGGTGCCCGCCGGGGGGTACTGCGGCAGATGGCCGTCGGCGTCGTCGGTGTTGGGGCCGTGCCACAGAAAGGCCCAGGTCGCGACGACACCCTCCGGGTCGGTCACCGTCCAGGTGAGGGTGACGGTCTTGCGGGTGGTCGTGCCGAGCACGATGTCCTTGCCGCCGTTGACGACGACGTGCGTGAACGTCGTCGGGCCGGCCGCGGCGCGGTCCGCCGCCCCGGCGGTGGCCGGGACGATCGAGGCGGACACGGCGGTGGCAAGGGATACGACGGCGACAGCCGAGCGGATACGCATGGACTCCCCCTTCGGGACGCTCGGGCCCGCCGCCTCCTCCGCGCGGCGGGCCTGATGATGTGTCACGCTGCCTAGACCCACGAGGGGCGGTCCCGGTTGCCCCGCGCGTGCCCACGACCTCTTCTCAGGACGACGACACGCGGATCACGGCCTTGCCCCGGGCGTGCCCCCGCTCCACATGGCGCAGCCCCTCGGCCGTGTCGGCCAGGGCGTAGGTCCGGTCGACCACCGGGGTGAGCGCGCCCGCCTCGATGAGGGCGGTGACGGCGAGCAGGTCCTCGTGGACCGGTCCGGCCGGGGCGGACGGAAGGATCGGCCGCAGCCGCTGCCGTACGAAGGTGTCGGCCGCCGCCACCCGCAGCAGCGAGCCCACCGCCCCGAACGCACGGCCGGGCGAGCCGCCCCCGTTGGCCACCAGGGTCCCGGTCGGGGTGAGCGCCCGGCGCAGCCGTCCCGGCGGGTGGTTTCCCACGTTGTCGAGGATCACGTCGTAGTGCGCGCGGCGTTCGGTGAAGTCCTCCCGGGCGTAGTCGACGACGTGCGCGGCGCCGAGCGAGCGCACCAGGTCGGCGTTGCGGGCGCTGCACACCCCGGTCACCTCCGCGCCCAGGGCGGCGGCGATCTGTACGGCGAACGTGCCGACGCCCCCGGCGGCGCCGTTGACGAGCACCCGCTGGCCGGCCCGTACCCGCCCGACGGTCCGGATGCCGCGCAGGGCGGTCACCGCCCCCATGGGCACGGCGGCGGCCTGCTCGAAGGTCAGTCCCGCGGGCTTGGGGACCACGAGCTCCGGGGTGGTGCGCGCGTACTCGGCGAAGGCACCGGGGCAGAAGCCCAGCACCTCGTCGCCGGGCCGGAGCGCGGGCACGCCGGCGCCGACCGCCACCACCTCGCCGGCCGCGTCGATCCCGGCCACCCGCGCCTTGGGCCGGGTCAGCCCCACGCCTCCCATCAGCCGCGCCACGTACGGGTCGCCGCGCAGCATGTGCCAGTCGTACGGGTTGAGCGCGGCGGCACGCACCCGTACGACCAGCCGGCCCGGCCCGGCCTCGGGCCGGGCCGTCTCCGCGAGCCGCAGCGCCTCCGGCGGGCCGAACCGTTCCTGGACGATCGCCTTCATCGGTCTTCCCCCATCCCCTCGGGTGTACGCCGTACACCACCTGCACGGCACGGTAGGTGTACGGCGTACACCCGTCAAGGGGAGGGGAGAACCGCCAAGGGAGCCGCAGTGGCGCGGGAACCTCGATTCAGGCCGTGCGCAGGAGCCGTTCGAGGCCGTCCAGGGTCAGGTCCAGGGCGAACTCGAACTCGGCCTGGTCGTCACAGCCCGAGCCGACGACGGACTCCTCGTCATGGGCGACCGCCCTGGCCAGTTCGGTGAGGTGGGGATAGCGCGCCGCCATCTCCTCGGGCGGCGGCGCGTCCGGATCCGGCGCGCGGTCGGTCCGGTCCTCGAACAGCTCCTGGGAGAAGCCCAGCAGGCGGCTGCCCATCACGTGCATCGCGTGATGCACCAGGTCGACCGGGAAGCCGCCGGCCCGGAAGATCCCGATCATCGAGTCCAGGTACGCCAGGACGGCGGGCGTCGGCGTGGCCCTCGCCTTCATCCGCGCCTCGATGACCGCGGGCGCCCACGGGTGCCGCAGCAGCATCCGGCGGGCCGACAGCACCCGCCGGCGGACGGCGGTCTTCCAGTCGGCGTCGGCGGACGGCGGGTCGATCTCACCGACCAGCGCGTCGATCATGCCGTCGAGCAGTTCGTTCTTGTGGGCCACGTGCTTGTACAGCGCCATGGGCACGACACCGAGCGCCTGCGCGATCCTGCGCATGCTGAGCGCGTCGACCCCGCCCTCGTCGGCCAGCGCCACGGCGGTGTCCAGCACCCGCTTCCTGCTCAGGGGCGCGCGCTGCTGCGTGCCGATCTCCACCAACCCCTCTCGTACGGGCAGGTCACTGAAGGCCCCCTGCCCGCCACCGAAGTTACCGCGTCCCTCCGGCGGAGGCCGCGCGGGCCGTGCGCAGGGCGGAGGGGAAGGGGTCGGGCGGCCGGGCGCCGGGGTGCTCCCGGCGGCGCGTGCGCGGAGTTTCACTCGACGCCGAAGGGGCCGATGCGACAGCCGACCGTGATGATCACGTCGTCGTCCCGCGAGCGGAAGAAGAAGCCGCTCTCGTCCGCGGGGCAGACGCCGTTCGCCGGCCCTGGAGGCGCTGGACCGGGTGGAACCGGCCCGTCCTGGTACTCGCGGACGAGCCGACGGGGCCCTGGACACCACGGCGAACGGCGGGGCCGTACGGGATCCGCCGACCGCGTCGCACCACGAAGGCACCACCATCGCGCCTCCGGCCCCCCTCGGTCGCCCCGGTCGCCCCGGTCGCCCCGCCACCGCCTACTTCGCGCGGGTCGGCCCGTCCAGTCCCCGGATCCCCCTGCGGAAGTCGATCGGGGAACGACCCGTGCGTTGCGTGAAGTACTTGCTGAACTGGGAGGGCGTGACGAAGCCGAGGTGGTCCGAGATCTGCGCCGCGGTCTCGTCGCCGTGCGCCAGCAGACGCTTCGCCTCCAGCACCACCCGGCGGTCGATGAACTCCTTGGCGCTGAGCCCGGCGTTGGCCAGCGTCGCCCGGGCGAGGGTGCGCCCCGAGTAGCCGAGCAGGTGGGCGTAGTCCTCCACCCGTCGGGTGGCGGTGAAGTGCCGTTCGACCGCGTCACGGAACCGCAGATAGGTCTCGTCCGGCTCCGGAGCGGGGCTGCCGACCGGGACGGTGAGATGGGCCAGCCGCAGCAGGAGGACGGCGAGGAGGTGGCGCAGGGCCGCGATGTGCGCTTCGAGAGGCAGGTGACCGAGCGCCCGGAACTCGCGGCTCAGGTGTTCCGCGGCCATGGTGACCGCCTCGGCGTCGGCGGCGACGGGGGTGGTGACGGCCGGGGCGTGCGGGTCGTCGACACGGGCGGCCGTCGCCGTGGCCGGGTCCAGCGCGTCCTGCCGGAAGAGGATCAGAGTGCCCTCGGCCCTGCTGAGGTCGCCCCACTGCTGCACCTGCCCCGGGCGCACCCACAACCATGAGCCCGGCCGCAGGGCGTAGCCGGTGAAGTCGACGACGTGCCAGAGGTCGCCCGCGGTGAGGGTGAGCAGATGATGGAAGTCGGGGCGCTGGGGCCGGCCCAGGGTGTGCCCGGAGACGCGCCGCCGCAGCTCGGCCGGCGACATGACCTCGATACCGGCGGGAGTGCCCGCGGGCGCGGCGAACGGGATCTCCGGGATCTCACGCGGCGAATCGTGTCGGGTTTTGGCCATCATCAGCCGAAAGCCTATCCGGCTCTGCCTGCGGAGCCTTCGTACGTTGGTCGTGCGGCCGCGGATACGGAACATCTCCTTGGCGGAAAGAGGAAAGGACGCCAGGTGTCCGTGGCACCGGAAGGGGACCCGCACGTCGCGCGCACCGTGAACCACGCCTCCACCCCGCCCGTACCACGTCGGCGCCCTCTTCGACGCCCGCTGGACGCCCCCACCGCGTTCTCGCACCCGCGGGACGCCCGAGGAGTGGGCCTAGGCTGTGGTCAGGGCCCGGAGAGCAGGGGAAACAAGGGATCATGGTGATGCGGGACAAGCCCATGTCCGGACGGCCCCGGCCGTCGATGGCGGATGTCGCCCGGCACGCCGGCGTCGCGCCGCAGACGGTCTCGCGCGTGTCCAACGGCCACAGCAACGTCGACCCGGCGACCAGGCAGCGGGTCGTGGAGTCGATGCAGGCGCTGGGCTACCGGCCGAACGGAGCCGCCCGCGCGCTCAAGAGCGGGCGGTTCAACACGATCGGTGTCATCACGTTCACGCTCAGGACGTTCGGCAACACGCGCACCCTCGACGCCATAGCCGAGGAAGCCGCACGCGCCAAGTACGCCGTCACCCTCATCCCCGTCTCGGATCCGACCATGGGCAGGGTTTCCGGTGCCTACGACCGTCTCAGCGAGGCGGCCGTCGACGGGGTGATCCTCGTCTTCGAGGCGCATCTCCTGGACGATGCGGAGTTCAGCCTCCCCCCAGGGGTTCCGATGGTGGTGGTCGACTCCGACACCGGCCCCGGCTACACCGTGGTGGACACCGATCAGGCGCAGGGTGCTCGTCAGGCCACGGAGCACCTGCTGGAACTCGGCCACCGGCAGGTGTGGCACATCGCCGGACCCCCGACCTCGTTCTCCGCGGCGCATCGGGTCGAGTCCTGGCGGCGCACCCTGGAGGATGCCGGTATCGTCCCGCCGCCGGTGCTGTACGGCGACTGGACCACCAGATCCGGATATCGGCACGGGTTGACCCTGGGGCGAAGGCCGGAGGTCACGGCGATCTTCGCCGCGAACGACCACATGGCGCTCGGTGTCCTGCGTGCCCTGCACGAGCTCGGCCGCCGGATTCCCGACGATGTCAGCGTGGTGGGGTTCGACGACATGGAGGAGGCCCACGCCTTCTGGCCTCCGCTGACCACCGTGCGGCAGGACTTCGCCGCGGTCGGCCGGCTCAGCCTTCAGAAGCTGCTGGGCAAGATCGGCCGTACCGGGCCCGACGTGATCGACAAGACCCTCGTCCCGACCCGGCTGGTGGTCCGCGCGAGCACCGCGGCGCCGCCGCCTCCGCCGGAGGGCGAAGCGCGGCGGCGCTGACCCGTGTCAGCGTTCCACGGGAGCGGGTGCCGGTGTCAGCTCCTGGTCCACTGCTGGTTGCTGCCTCCGTTGCAGTACCAGACGTCGACCGACGTGCCGTTGCCGGTGCCCGCTCCGGATGCGTCCAGGCAGAGCGCCGGGTTCGCGACACTGGTCACGGTGAGGTCGGCGTTCACGTTCCACTGCTGGGCCGCCGCGCCGGTGCAGTCGGAGATGACCACGGGGTCTCCCGCCGTGGCTCCGGTGCCTCCCACCGTCATGCACTTGTCGCCGTAGACGGTGAGTTGTCTGTCCGCGTTCCAGTTCCAGGACTGGTTGCCGCCGTCGTTGCAGTCCCAGAGGTCGAGCTGGGTGTTGTCGGTCGTACTGAAGCCGGGCACGTCGACGCAGCGGCCCGAGCCCACTCCGCGCAGGACCTCACCGGGAGGCGCGGCCGGCAGGTCGTTCGCGGGCGAGGTCGTGCCGAAGCCGTAGCCCCAGCGCAGTTGCGCGACTCCGGTGGTGCTGTTGTCCACCAGGTTGCCCTCGGAGTCCAGCGACTCGATCGAGTAGGCGTCGCCGAACCTCAGCCCCGGCCAGTACACCAGCCCCATCCCCTTGCTGCGGGCGGTGTTGGTCACGGACGCGAGATACGAGGTGTAGACGTTGCCGTTCCACGCGCCGTAGTTCAGACCGATGGTCATCGGGGCGCCTGCCTCGTCGATGACGGTCCGGCCGGCGTAGCCGCCGATCCGGGCTTCGAGGTCGGCGACCCAGTCCGCCTGCTGGGTGTAGCTCTTCCAGTACCCGTAGAAGTGCAGCGACAGCAGCGTTCCCTTCAGCGCGCGTGCCGCGCCGACACCGGTGACGTTGTCGTTGTAGCCGGTACCGCTGATCACGACACGGCCGCGCGGGACGTCCTTGTGCCGGGCCAGCCAGCCGCTGGTGACGGACACCCACTGGTCCAGGGTGTAGCCGTGCGGCTCGTTCATGGGCTCGAAGTAGACCCGTGGGTTGTTCTTGTACGCCCGCACCACGGTGTTCCACATGGTGTTCCAGGCGGCCGTGTCGTCGACCAGGCCGTCCTTGCTGGTGTCGGCCTCCCAGTAGCTGACGATGACCTTGTCGCCGTAGGCCGTGGCCGCGTCGATCGTCGCCCGGTACGACTTCCACCAGGCGGTGCCCACACTCGCCGGGTTGATGGGCAGTCGCAGCGTGTTGGCGCCCAGGTTCTTCTTGAAGCCGCGCACCATGTGACCCGTGGTGCGGTACACGGTGCGGTAGTCGTCCGTCACCGACAGCCCGCTGGGCACCACGGCGTCGGAGGCGTAGTTGTCCCGCGGGTCCGCCCAGTTCACCCCGCGGAAGTCACTCGTACCGCCCTTCGGCGCGGGCTTCACCGGCGCGTGCGGGGCGGCTGACGGCGTGGCGGCCGACTGGGCGAAGGCGGGGGCGGGGCCGGTCAGGAACATGAGTGAAGCGCCAAAGCCGGCCATGATCACACCGGCCAGTTTTCTCGACCCCTTCAGGGTCTTGGTCATGTCGTCTCCAGTGACGGGAATCGCGGAGTGCGGAGTGCGGGTTCGTCACCTGAGCCGAGGCACTGATGAGCCGGGGTCCGGATGAGGACAGCCATCCGGACCCGCGCAAACCGGCCATGGTTACGTAACCATGGCGGACATTGACACGTCCGCCACGCCGGTGACAAGACCCGCGACCTCCCGAAGTCCGTGCGCACGTGCCCAGGACGGGAAATTCCTACCGGATTCGCAATCCCGTGACGGAGGTCGCCCGTATGTCCTAGTGAACCGGTGTCCCAGTGAACCGGCGAGACGAAGGGAAAGATCATGTCCCTCTTCAGTCACCTGGCACCCGCCAAGCGGCACTCCCAGGGCAAGAAGTCCACGACCAGCATGAACGGGAGGACGTCCCACCACCGCAAGCACCGCCGCCGTACCTCCAGCACCGGCACGCACAAGTGACGAAACCCTGCCATCGCACCGCCCGCAGCGCCGCCCTGTTCGCGGCGCTGCGACGGTCGTTCACCGTCGCCGAGCCGGAGGGCGAGCAGCTCGTCGCCGCCGCACCGGTACTTCCGCTGCGGCAGATCTTCCGGCGGTTCTGGCCCTACACGCGCGGCGGGCGGAGGTGGCTGCTGCCCCTCGTCGCCTTCTGTGTCGTCGGCCCCGCCATCGACGCGGCGGAGATATGGCTGTTCAAGGTGGTGGTGGACGACGTCCTCGTCCAACGCGACCTCAGTGCGTTCCTTCCGATCGCGCTGGCGTACGTCGGGCTCAGCCTCGGTTCGGGCCTCGTGTCGTTCGCCGACGACGTGACCTCCGTCTGGGTCGGTGAGCGCTTCCTGATCGCCCTGCGCACGGACGTCTTCCGGCACATGCAACGCCTCTCCCTCGGTTTCTTCGAACGGCGCAGGCTCGGTGACGTCCTGGCCCGGGTGACCGGTGACGTCGACGCGGTCGAGACGTTCCTGCTCTCGGGCGTGGCCCAGGCCCTGTGGTACGTGATGCGGCTGGGCATCTTCCTGGGCATGCTCTTCTACCTGAGCTGGGACCTGACGCTGTTCGCCCTCGTGGTCGTGCCCCTGTTCTGGTGCGCGGCCCGGTACTTCTCCCGGCTGGTGAAGGCCGCCTCCCGGGAACGCCGCCGACGCAGCGGTTCGGTCAGCGCCCTCGCCGAGGAGGTGCTGGGCAACATCGCTCTGGTGCAGGCGTACAACCGCCAGGAGTGGGAGCAGAGCAGGTTCCATCGCGAGATCCTCGGCCGCTACCGCGCCACCATGGCCTCGACCCGGATCCGTGCCGTCTTCGGGCCGCTGGTCGATCTCGTCGAGCTGAGCGGGGCCCTCCTGGTGATGGGCCTGGGCACCTGGCAACTGGCCCGCGGCCGGCTCACCCTGGGCGAGCTTCTGGTCTTCTTGGCCCTGCTCGGCAAGCTCTACAGCCCGATCCGGGGTATGTCCCACCTGACCAGTACCTTCTACACGGCCTCCGCCGCCGCGGAGCGGATCGTCGAACTGCTCGACCAGCGCCCGCTGGTGAGTGAGGTCCCCCGTCCGGCCCGGCTCGGGCGCGCTCGCGGGCAGGTGGAGTTCGACGGTGTCGGCTTCACCTATCCGGGAACCGACCGGCCCGCGCTGTGCGACGTGTCGTTGTGTGTGGAGCCCGGGCAGACCCTGGCGCTGGTCGGGCCCAGCGGTGCGGGGAAGTCCACCGTCGCCAAGCTCCTGCTGCACTTCTACGACCCCGAGCACGGCGCCGTCCGGCTGGACGGAGCGGACCTGAGGACCCTGCGGCTCGCCGACGTCCGGGACAACGTGGCCGTGGTGCTCCAGGAGACGCTGGTCCTGCACGGCACCGTGCGCGAGAACATCCTCTACGGCCGTCCGGACGCCGGTGAGCGGGAGGTCGTCGCGGCGGCCCGCGCCGCGGACGCGCACGACTTCGTGACCGCGCTGCCCGAGGGCTACGACACCGTCGTGGGCCAGCGCGGCAGGCTGCTGTCCGGAGGTCAGCGCCAGCGCCTGGCGATCGCCCGGGCCATGATCCGTGACGCGCCCGTCCTCGTTCTGGACGAGCCGACCACCGGCCTGGACGCCGAATCGGGCCGACGTGTCATGGAGCCGCTGCGCCGGCTCATGGCCGGACGCACCACGATTCTCATCTCCCACAACCTGCTCACCGTCCGCGACGCCACCGTGATCCTGGTGCTGGACCACGGCCGGGTCGTCGAGCAAGGGACCCACCACGACCTCCTGCTGAGCGGCAGAACCTACGCCCGGCTGCACCGGCTGCACGCGCCCGCGGACCCCGCCGTCACGCCCACGGACCCGGCCGCCACCGTCGTCGCCGCTTCCACGACCAAGGCCTTCCCATGAGCCGTCCGAACCTCGCCCCGCCGCGAACGGTCCCCCGGCACCGGACCGCCCCGCCGCCCGCACCCCCGCCGCCCGCGCTCGTGCCTCTGCCGCCGGGGACGAGACCGGTGGCCGGCTACGAGATCCTCGCCCATCTGACCAGGACCGGTTGGCTCGACGTGTACGACGCCTGGAGCCATGAGCGGGACTGCCGCTGTCTGCTGAAGACGCTGCGTCCCGACCGGCGGCACGAACCACGGCTGCGCGAACGGCTCCTGCGTGAGGGCCGCTGGCTGGAGGCGTTCAGCCACCCGCATCTGGTCCGCGCCTACGAGACCGTCGAGGCCCCCGAGCCCTTCGTCGTCCTGGAGACTCTGACCGGCGAGACCGTCGCCCACCTCATCGGCCGCCTGCACCGCCGGCTCGCCGCCCCTGACGTGGCCTTCCTCGGCCTGCACCTGTGCTCCGCACTGCACTACCTGCACGGCCGGGACCTGCTGCACCTGGACGTGAAGCCCTCGAACGTGATCATCGACTGCCGGCGCGCCAAACTCCTCGACCTCAGCGTCGCCCGCCCACCGGGGCCCGCGCCCGCCGGCATCGGCACCCCCTGCTATCTCGCCCCCGAACAGGCACGCGGTGCCGACCTGTCCGCCGCCGCGGATGTCTGGGGGGTGGGCATCACGCTGTACGAGGTCGCCACCGGTGACCTTCCCTTCCCCGAGATCACCACCACCACGACGGACAGGGAACCGGCCGGCGACGCGGGCGCAGACACCCCGTCCGGGTCCGTGAGCCCGGACGACACCTACGGCCGACAGCGCCTCTACCCGCAACTGGAGGGCAGGGCCGCACCTGTGGGCACCGCGCGCCGGCTGCCGCGTGCGCTCGCCGCCGCGGTCGACGCCTGCCTGGAACCGGACCCCACCGCCCGGCCGGACATCGGTTCCCTCGCCGCGACGTTCGACGCGCTGCTGCCCTTCCACCGCAGGGACGTGGAACCAGCACCATCCGGGTCGGCCCCCGGACAACCCCTCCGCGAGGAGGCCGCCCATGAGTGATGCGCACCATGGGGGGCTCTCTCCGGCATGGATGCCCGATGACGCGCTGCCGGCGGGGCCGACGACCACGACGGGGTGGCCGTGACGGTCACCGGCGACGCCCAGCTCGCCGAGGAGGTGGCCCAGCAGACCTCGCGGTGGCCGGCGAGAACCCGGCCGGGTTGCGGCGGGCCATCGGCGGATGCCGACGACCTGCCCGCAGGTGCCCGGACGGCCGTTCACGCCACACTCACCTGAACCCCAACGGCTCGGCGGCACCCGTGACCAAGGTGCACCTGCTCGCGGAACGGGTACCTGCCGGCCGGCCTGATCCGGTGGTGTCCGTGCCGTGCCCGCCGGGCAGGTCCGGTCGCCCGGCCTCACCCACCGGTGGGGGCCGCGGCGCGCTGTTCCAGTCGGGTCAGGGCCAGCGTGCCCCACCGGAGGTTGTCCTGTTCCAGGGCCATCCCCCGCAGCAGGGTGAGATAGGGGCCGATGCGCTCGGCGGTCGCGAAGAACTCGTCCTCGGTGCGTCCGTCCAGAAGGCGTTTGCGCAGCCGCTCGTAGCGGGCCAGCTTGGCGGCAGACGACTCCATGCGCTCGGCGATCGCGGCCCGTACGGCCTCGGTGTCGCCGGCGTCGACGCACTGGACCTTGACCATCAGCTCGTCCCTGATGGCCGTCGGCCTGGACGGGGATTCGGCGGTGTAGGCGCGCACCGCCTCCAGTCCGGCCGCGGTGAGGGAGAACAGCCGTTTGTTGGGGCGGCGCTCCTGCTCCACGACGCGGGCCGTGATGAGCCCGTCGCCCTCCATGCGCTCCAGTTCCCGGTAGAGCTGCTGGGGCGTGGCCATCCAGAAGTTGGCGACCGAGGCGTCGAAGCCCTTCGCGAGGTCATATCCGGACGCCTCGCCCTCCAGGAGAGCGGCCATCACCGCGTTGCGCAGAGCCATGCCAGTCAATCTAACACCTGGTTGATTAGTCAAAAAAGTGATTAGTAAACCCTGGACACGCCACACATCCCGACCCTAATCTGCGATGCACCTATTCAAATCGTTGATTACATGAGGTGGCCTTCCATGCATCCCTTCCGTAAAGCCGTCGAAGCGGGCGACAAGGAGGCCGTAGCCGCCCTGCTGGCCGAGAACGTCGTCTTCACCAGCCCGGTCGCCTTCAAGCCGTACCCGGGCAAGGCGATCACCGCCGCGATCCTGAACGCCGTGTCGGAGGTCTTCGAGGACTTCACCTACATCCGGGAGATCGCGAACCCGGACGGCCGCGACCACGCCCTGGTCTTCACCGCCACCGTGAACGGCAGGCAGCTCACGGGCTGCGACTTCCTCCACTTCGACGAGGAGGGCAGGATCGACGACTTCATGGTGATGGTCCGCCCGCTCTCGGGCGCGAACGCGCTGGCCGCTGCGATGGGCGCGAAGTTCGACGAGATCGCCCGCGCGGCGGGCGGCCATGAGTGACGTCGACGCCGTTCGGGCGGGGCCGCTACGAGTTCGAGACGGCCCCGCACGAGCTCTCCGGTGTCGGGTCGGAGGGCCAGACGCTCTCCCTGCGGGGCCCGTACGAGAGGCTGGGCGCCGTCGACCGCCTCGACTTCGGCGAGGAGCACCGCCCCCTACCGGGCCGTGGTGCCGGCGAGTACGACGTGACGCTGCCCGCGGACCGGGCGGCCGCCGCGGACGTGCCCGGCGACGCCATCCCCGGCAACCGTGAGCGGGTCGAGCGGTTCTTCCGGGCGGCCCGGCATCGCGGGACAATGCCGGACGCGACGGTACCGACCCTTTTCGTACGCTCGCGCCGACTCCGCGCCCTCCGGGATGCCGCCGCAGCGCCGTCGCATCCATGCGTCTCCCACACAGCCACGGCCAGCAGCGACATATAAGCGGAGCAGGACGCGAGCGAGGGCGGAGGGTTTCGGCGATCGCCCAGCCCGCCAGGCGCCGGGACGCGAGGCCGATGACCGTGGCCAGATACAAGAGGCCCGGATCCTCGCGTCCAGCCAGCGTCCAGAATCCGACGTCCAGACGCTCGCGCAGCCCACCCACGACACCGTCCTCCAGCCGTGGGCTGATACGTCTGTGCAGGTCAGAGTGACCTCAAGTAACTCTGATGGCACCGGAGTCGAGCTCACGAGCAGCGGATTCAGCCTGGTCACTGTGGGAGTTCACACCCCGGCCCGGGTCTCATCGCAGGTGCTTCGCAGGCTTGGTGGCGGCGTTGAGCAGGTACTCCAGGGGGCCGCGGCGGAAGAAGCGGGACCAGATCGCGGCGAACAGGATGGCTCCGAGGACGTAGATGATCAGGGGCAGCCAGGACTGCTGGGTGCCGGTTCCGGCGGGCGTGGAAAATGCGGTCTGTGCGAGGAAGTGGCCGACGTAGGCGGTCAGGGACATGGTGCCCACGGCGATGACCGGCTTGGCCAAGCGGCGCAGTCGCGGCAGGCGGTCCATCGCCACCGTCGCGCCCACTATCACGAGGATCGCGATTCCGACGCTGCCGATGATGTCGAACGTGGTTCCGCTGTGCGGCCCGGCCTTCAGGAGAAACGACGCGGACATGTCGGGGAACGACCCTGCATCAGTGGGCATCGACCCGCTGCCGGTGGGCATCGAACCGGAGCCGCCGGACGACGACCCGTCTTCCGCCGTGCTCCTCAACGCGCCCGATCCGGCGAGCAGCAGGGACATGCCGTAGGCGGCCGCGGTGAGCGAGGCGCCGAGCGCGGCCAGGCGCTTCAGGATGGTGCCGCAGGAGAGGTCGAGGCGGCCCAGCGCCATGCCCGCGATGACGAACGACATCCACGTGAGCGCCGGGTAGAAGCCGGTGAGCAGCAGATCGAGGACGCCGACCTCGCTGAGGTGACGGAGCGGGTCGTAGGTGTTGATGCTCTGCTGGACCGACGGGGTCAGCAGCGAGGTGAGGACGAACGCCAGCTGCGGTGTGACGAGGGCGAACGCGGCCGCGATGATCGCGAGGGTCCTGGCGCTCAGTCGCACCAGGGGCAGGGCGAGGAGGAAGTAGACGCCGTAGAAGCCGAGGATGATCACGCCCCCGTACTCCATCGCCATCACGGTGCCCAGCGCCAGCAGGATCACGGCGCGGATCGCGATGCGGGCCCTCGCCTGCCGGCCCGCCTGGCCGGTCTTGGGCTCGCGGCGGCCGGCGAGCAGCATCAGGGAGAACCCGGCGAGGGTGGCGAACAGGACCGACGAGTGACCGTCCGATATGTATCGGATCCAGCTGCCGACGCCAGTCGTGGCGGAAAGCGGGGGGCCGATGTGCACGACGTACATGCCGAACACCGCCAGCGCGCGGGCCAGGTCCACCCCGACGATGCGTCCCATCGAAGGACCGGGCGAGGCCGGGGACTCGGGGGAGGTCTGGGGCGGCGGAGGCGAGTTCTCCTGCGGAGCTGACGTCTCCTGCGGCGGCTGTGTCTGTGTCATACGGAGAACCTCGCGTGGACGTCCGGGGGCTGACCATCCGGCAGTCTTCGGGCTCTCCCCCGCCGATCGGCGGGTACCGCCCTGCCGACAGGCGGAGTCTCGTCCTGACCGGTCGGTCCGGTGCGACCGGACGGGCGGTGTTGTTCGGCCACTTGGCGGGGGTGGACCCGACGGTTGCCGGATGGGCCCGTGGCGGCCGCCCTGGCCCCGGCCCTGGCTCATGGATACGCCCACCAGATCGCTCACCGCGATGCTCAGGGCCGTCCCGGCATACGGGGAGTGGTGCGCGCAGTCCTCGCCGAATGGCCGCTGGTAGTGGCGGCGTTGCCCACCACACTGCTGCTGTGGGGGGCGGGCCTTGGCTGGTGGCACTCCACAGGCCTCGAGTACGTCGCCTTCGGAATCAACACCGTCCTGCTCCTGGGCTGGGGCCTGCTCGCCTCCCGGGCCGCAGACCGGGCCGTCGCCTTGGTCAGCACCCTGCTGAAGTGGGGCGGCGATCAGGGCCGTCAGCCTGGTTCCGGCATCCTCACCGGGCTGACGTGGCACCGGACACGGTCGGGACGGGGAGCTGGACGAAAGGCAAGCCGGCGGAGCACGGTCCAGGGGCGTCGGCGTGCGCTGCCGGTTGAGGCTCACGTGTGAGCCGCACGCCGCAAGCCGCAAGCCGACAGAACAGCATGTCAGTCCGCGCTCAGGGGAACCCTCAGCCGCACCCGGTAGCCGCCCTGAGCAGTCGGGCCCGCGTCCAGGGAGCCGTGCAGGATCTCGGCCCGTTCCCGCAGGCCGACCAAGCCCTGCTGCGAACCGGGCAAGGAGAGGGAGGGGCGCGTGGGAGGGGTGTTGGTGACGGTCACTCCCATACCGTCCCCGTCCTGCCACAGCTCGACGCGAGCGTTGGCGCCGGGGGCGTGCTTGCGGACGTTGGTCAGCGCCTCCTGAACCGTGCGGTAAAGGGCGCGTTGGGCGGGTGTGCCCACGGTGGGCGGCAGTTCACCCGTCAGCTCCGTGTGAGTGCCGCTGGATTCGACCAGTCTGCGCAGGTCGGCCAAGGTGGGCTGCGGCGTCAGCTCGGTGGATTTGCCGCCGGAGGCGCGCAGCAGCGTGACCATGGTGCGCAGTTCGTCGAGGGTGGTGACGCTCAGCGAACGGATCGTGCGGGCGGCCTCCTTGGCGTCCGCGTCCCGCGTGGCGACCTGCAACGCCCCGGCCCGTACGGCGATCAGGCTGACCTGGTGGGAGACCACGTCGTGCATCTCGCGGGCCAGCTGGGCGCGCTCACGGGCGAGCACGGCCTGGGCGTGCAGGGTCCGCTCGTGCTCCCTGGCCTCCTCGACCTCGGCCAGCCGCCGCGCCAGGTCCCGTCGTGCCTGGAGAAGCTGGCCGAAGAGGACCGGGGCGGCGCTGGTTGCCAGGCCGTACACGAAGAAGACCAGCGTCATGGTCCGGTCCGCCTCGGCCAGGGGCCACGGAGTACTGCTCGCGACGGCGGCCAGGACGACGCACACCGCGAGGAGACGGCGGTTGCGGGAGCGTTCGGCCAGCGTGAACAGCGCCGCGAGCACAGCGACGGCGACATCCTGCATCAGCGCGATGGGCAGGGTGAGCAGGAAGACGCCGAGCGGGAACCTGCGCCGGAACGCCAACGCGGCGCAGCCGACCGCGGCCAGCGTGACCTCGGGACGCGTGTGCTCCCACATGTCCACCACCAGCACATCCACGGCCGCCACCGTCACCAGGACGATGTCGACGACCGGCGCGGGAACCCGCTGCCACACGGCACGTGTACGGCTCATCGGCCGGCCTCCGACCGCGGGCGCTCGTCGAGCAGCCCGGCCCGCTGCGCCAGCAGCGCGGCCTGCACCCGGCTCGTCACCCGCAGCTTCGTGAGGATCGCGCTGACGTGGTCCTTCACCGTGCCCGCCCCCAGGTGGATACGCGCCCCGATATCGGCGTTCGACAGCCCCTCCGCCACCAGGACGAGGACGTCGCGCTCCCGCGCGGTGAGCAGCCGGACCCGCGCGGCCTCCTCGTCGACGGCCGCCTCGGTGCCGGGGTGGCTGTGCACCAGCGTCCGCGACGCCTTGGGCGACAGCACCACACCGCCCGCGACCAGGGTCCGCACCAGGTGGGCAAGCTGCTCCGGCTCCGTGTCCTTGAGCAGGAAGCCGGCCGCGCCGGAGTTCAGCGCGGTCAGGATGTACTCGTCGGCGTCGAACGTGGTCAGCATCGCCACCACCGGCGGATCCGGCATCGTCCGCAGCCCGCGCAGGACGGTGAGCCCGTCGACGTCCGGCATCCGGATGTCCAGCAGCACCACGTCCGGCCGCTCCCGCCGGACGGCCTCCACCGCGTGGCCGCCGCTCGCGGTCGCGACGACCTCGATGTCCTCGGACGCGCCCAGAATGAGTTCGAAGCCCGAGCGGACCAGTGCCTCGTCGTCGACCACCACTACCCGGATCACGCGCTCCGCCTCACCTTCGTTCATGCCGTCCGGCCCATGTCGACTCGACCCTAAAGCCACGTAGAGCTCTTGCGGCCCGGCGAGCGGCAGCTCCAGCCACACGGCGGGGTAGCACCCACGACTCGGCAGGGACATGGCAGCCTTCTGCCGGATAGTCCGTGATCGGCCCGGGTCTCCAGCCTGAGGGTCATGACCCATCACCCGGACTCCCCGCCGCTTACGGCCGACGCGCCGTCCCCCGAACGCGAGCGCAGCGAGCCCTCGACCGGCGCGCCCGGCGTGGGCCGGCTGACAGGGCTGGACCTGGCCCGCGGCCTGGCCGTCTTCGGCATGTACGCGGTCCACGTAGGCCCCGCCCCCAGCCAGGGCGGGGTCATCGGCTTCCCTCTCGTGGTTGGCGCTCCGGCTGACCGGCGGCGCCAGGGAGCTGGCGGCCGGGATGCCTGGCATGAAGGAGTTCGACGTCCTCAAGGACCGCGGTGCCATGGACAGCACCCTCGTGTTCTCGACCCGCAGCCGGGCCACTCCCTCGGCCCCGCTCTCGCCCCGGCCGCTGCTGGATCAGGTTCAAGCTGTGCATGGCACGAGCCCGGGGCCGGATGGACTCCAGGGTCCGCATGGGCAACCCGAAGCACGCGGGTGCGTCACTCTGGTGAAACACGGGGCTTCTACGCTGATTGAACCGATTGGTTCAATCGGGCTTGGTTCCGCGGACTTCAGGAGGCGCTGTGTTGGACGTCAGCACCGCAAGTTTCATCCCGCGCAAAATAACCGGCCCACAGGAGGCGGCAGCGGTGCTCGCCGCCGAGGGCGCGGCCATCATGACCGGGCTGCCGGACGAGGAGACGGCGGTCGCGATGGGCCGCGCGATCATGGGGGACCGGGCTGTGCGTTGCGGCACCCAGTTCGAGGCGACGAAGGAGAGCGGCCGGGTCGAGGCGATGAAGATGAGGGCGCAGCCCGCCGACAGGCGTGGCCGCAAACGCGACGCCGGCCCGGCCGAGGAGCGGATGGTCGCCCACAACGACGGCTTCGCTTTCGGTGACTACGCCCCCGACCATCTGTTCCTGTGGTGCGAGCGGCCCGCGGCCAGCGGCGGCGACTCTTTCCTGATCGACACCGCCCGGCTGCTGGACCTGCTGGCCGCCGATCCCGGCAGCACCGCGCTTGCCCACTTCTGCCGCACTGTCGACATCGACCACTCCGAGCCCAACTACCCCCAGGGCGGCTTTTCGCCGATCGTCCGGCGGACCCCGTCGGGCCGCTTCCAGGGCCGTCACCATCCCTATCTCGCGCCGGTCGAGGGCCCGTTGGAGTCGGAGCACTGGACGTATGTGCGCGCCTGGCAGGACGCGGTCGTCGCGGCCCGTGACAGCGGGCCGATGTTCCGGGTGGGCCCGGGTGAGATGATCTGCATCGACAACTACCGGGTGCTGCACGGCAGGGACGGGCACAGCGATCCGCTGCGCAAGGTCTGTTCGATCTGGGGCTGGAGCCAGGACGCGGTCGCCATTCCGGACGGCCCACTGGACATTGTCGTCCCCCGGATCCCGATGGCTTCTTGAAAACCCCATCGCCCAGGCTGATGTGACGGAACATCAGGATTCAGGAGCGGCGGCCGTCGCCGCCCGCCGGGCGATCGACTCGGCGGCGGACGCGATCACCCGATCGGTCCCGGCCCGGTCGCCCGAGGTGATCAGGTCCAGTTGCAGGCCGCGCCACAGCGCGACCAGTTCCTGGGCCAGATCGTCCGCGGCGGCCCTCGGCACACCGCCGCCGCCCAGCGAGGCCGCGAGCTGTTCGCGCCAGTCCCTGCCTACCGACCCCAGGAAGCTGTCGAACCGACCGCGTTGATGCGCGGCCAGGCCCAGCGCCTCGAAGAACGTCCGGTGGAACGGCAGGTTCTCGGCTGCCGCCACTGCGTCCCAGGCCGCGGTAATCCGCTCGCGCAGCGGGCGCGGCTGGTCGTCCATGATGGCGAACGCCTTGCCGAGAATCGGGAAGCGCCCGCTCGCCTCGGCCAGCGCAGCCGTGATCAGCTCCTCCTTGGAGCCGAAGTAGTACAGCAGCATGCGATTGTTGGTGCCGATCGCGCTGCCGAGCTTGCGCAGGGTCATCTCCGCGACGCCGTGCTCCAGGATGTAGTCCGCGGTCAGCCCCAGCAGGCGGTCGCGTTCGGGCAGGGCCGGGGTATCGGGCATGGCCAGCACATTACCCGCAGCTCAGCGGGCCTGACCGAGCGGATCGGGGCTCGACGAGACACTCATGGACACGGCGGCCTTCAGCAGCACCTCGGCCCGCAGCCAGGGATTGATCACATGCACCCACAGCTTGATCACCTGGTTGCCCAGAATGGACGGCCTGTCTCCCGCTACGGGCCCGACCCCGGTTCCGCCCTGAACGCTGGAACCTGCGCGTTCACGACGCCACCTCCGCCGGCTCCGAACACGGCTTCCCACTCCGCCTGGTCGAGTTCGGCGCGAGTGTGGCAGTGCTGGGTCATCGAGACCATTCCCATGATTCCGATGATCCCGAGGCACGGAGAATTCCAATGCCTGCCACGGTTGCGCGGGCTCTCGCTTCGGCACCCCGAGCCAAAACCGGGCATGGAATCCGTAAGTAACAAACACGGAATGACAGGGCAATCTCCGTGCGTCAGTCTCGGCTTGGTCGTCCGGCGACAGACAGTCGGCACTGAGCACGGAGGGAAGCGCGATGAGCTTTGTCAGCGAGTGCAGCACAGACCTCCGGTGCCGTGCCCACCAGTCGGCCTGGACGCGCGGACGCGTGGCGCACGGTTCACATCCGGAGTCGGAGGGCTCTCACAACTGACCTCATACCGACAACCGCGGCCGGTGCCCTGCCCGGTCTGCGGTTCCACGGTGTCTCTGGCCCGGGATCGGCTTGTCGCCGCACTCTTTCGCCTCGCACGTGTCCCACGCCGTCGTCCTGGCGTGCGCGCCTCACAGGTGTCTGTCCGGCCGTTCCCAGCCGCGCTACGCAGAAGGATTTTTGCATGACCACTGCTCCGCCCCGGCCCGTCCTGCCCCGGGACTGCACGTTCGATCCCGACGACTGGGCGATCCTCGCCCGGCACTGGTATCCGGTCGCCCTGTCGAGCGAGATCGGCGACACCCCGACCGCCGTGCGCCTGCTCGACGAGACCCTGGTGGCCTACCGAGCGCGGGGCAGCGTGGTCGTGGCCCACGACATCTGTCCGCACCGCGGGGTGCCGCTGAGCCTCGGCGGCGGCGACGGGACCGGCATCACCTGCGCCTATCACGGGCTGCGGTTCGGCGAGGGCGGCCGGTGCGTGCAGGTGCCGGCCCATCCGGAGTCGAAGATCCCGTCCCGGCTGAACCTTCGGACCTACCCGGTCGTCGAGCGGTACGGCCTGGTGTGGACCTGCCTGCGCCCGGAGCCCGACGCGGCCCCGGTGATCCCGACCATGGCCCACTGGGACGACGAGGACTTCCAGCAGATCAACTGCCCCTGGATCGACATCGCCGCCTTCGCCGGACGCCAGGTCGAGGGCTTCCTCGACGTCGCCCACTTCGGCTTCGTCCACCTCGACTCCTTCGGCGACCCCGACAACACCGAGGTCCCCGACTACACCCCCGTCCGCCACCAGTACGGCCACTCCGTCGACTACTGGAGCACCGTCAGCAACTACCCGCACGGCAGCACCAAGCAGGCCCCGCCCGGCTACCAGTGGCTGCGCCGCTTCGACGTGCACCTACCCTTCACGGCCACCCTCGTCGTGTACTTCCCCGACGGCGGACTGCTCAACATCATGAACGCCGCCTCCCCGGTCTCCGCCCGCCAGACCCGCATGTTCGCCCCGATCGCCCGCAACTTCGACACCGACCAACCCGTCCAGGCCGTATACGACTTCAACCGCACGGTCTTCGAGGAGGACCGCGCCATCGTCGAGGTCCAAAGACCCGAGAACCTCCCCCTCGACCCGAAACTCGAAGTCCACATCCCCGCCGACCGCAGCTCCATCGCCTACCGGCGCGGCCTGCGCGACCTGGGCCTGAGTCACTTCTTCACCGCGTAGGGGCCCCCACCGTGCAGACACTCGACGTCATCGTCCACACGATCTCCCTCGCCTCCGGCACCAGCCTCAGTTACGAACTCCGGGCGGCGGACGGCGGGACCCTGCCGTCCTTCGAGGCCGGCGCCCACATCGACGTTCATCTCGGGCCCTCCCTCGTCCGTCAGTATTCCCTGTGCAACTCCCCCCGGGAAAAAGGCCGTTACCTGATCTGCGTACGGCGCGACGACACCGGCCGGGGCGGCTCCCGCACCCTGCACCGCGACCTCACCGTGGGCCGACGGCTACGGATCTCGCCCCCGCGCAACCACTTCCCGCTCGTGACGGCCGAGCATCACGTGCTCGTCGCGGGCGGCATCGGCATCACACCCCTGCTGTCGATGGCCGAAGCCCTGGCCGCGCGGGGAGCGTCGTTCGTCCTGCACCACTACACCTCCAGCGCGGCGGAGGCCCCTCTCCTGGAGCGGCTCCAGACGTCCGCTCTCGGCGAGCGGACAGTAGTCCACCACAGCGACCAGGGGGACACCGCCCGCGCGGGGCTGCCCGCCGAACTCCTGGTCCCGGAACCGGACACGGCCGTCTATGTCTGCGGGCCCGAGGGCTTCATGACGCACGTCGTGGCCAAGGCGACCGCTGCGGGCTGGCAGCCCGGCCAGCTTCACACCGAACGCTTCGCCCCGGGGGCTCCGCCATCCACCGGAGGCGGAGAGGGAGACGCAGCGAAAGCCGAAGCCGCCACCGCGTTCACCGTACGGATCGCGAGCACCGGCACCGCCTATCCCGTCCCCGCCGACCGCACCATCGCCGAGGTCCTCACCGCCCAGGGCGTCGAGGTCGAGCTCTCCTGCGAGCAGGGCATCTGCGGCGCCTGCCTCACCACCGTCCTGGCCGGCGAACCCGACCACCGCGACGAGGTCCAGACCCCCGACGAGCGCGCGGCCAACGACCGGATCACCGTCTGCTGCTCCCGCGCCCGCACCCCCGAACTCCTCCTCGACCTGTGACCCGGGATCCCTGATCCCAGGTCACAGGTCGACCGGAGACCGGCCCGGCCTGTCCGGGCCACGCCCCACCCATGTGCCGGTGCCCACCCGGCCAGTGAAAGGAAAGCGCGCCATGACCAGAAGTACGAACAGTGACGGCAGAGCGTTCGCCGCCGCCACCGACCGCCGTCTCTTCCTCAGGCGGGGACTGCAGCTGGGCGGTGCCGCGCTGCTCGGCGGCCCGCTGCTCGCCGCGTGCGGCGGTTCCGACTCGTCGTCCTCGGCCTCCTCCCCCACGGCCTCCGGTTCCAAGAGTTTCGGTGAACTGACGCTTCGGCTGTCCTGGATCAAGAACGTCGAGTTCGCGGGCAGCTACATCGCGGACAGCAAGGGCTACTACACGGACGAGGGCTTCTCGAAGGTCACGCTGATCGGCGGCGGGCCGTCCGCGACGCCGATGGAGACGGACGTCGTCACCAAGAAGGCACTCGTGGCAATCAGCGCCCCCGACATCACAGGCGCGGCCGTCGCCAAGGGCGCGCCACTGAAGATCATCGGTGCGCAATACCAGAAGAACCCGTTCTGCATCATGTCGATGGCCAAGGCGCCGATCGCCAAGCCGGAGGACATGTACGGCAAGAAGATCGGTGTCCAGGCGGGCAACGAGTCCGTGTGGGCGGCGTACATCAAGGCGACCGGGCTGGACGCATCGAAGATCACGAAGGTGCCGGTGCAGTTCGACCCGCTGCCTCTGACCCAGGGCACCGTCGACGGCTGGTTCTCCTTCGTGACGAACGAGCCGAACGCGCTGCGCCTGAAGGGCTTCAAGGTCGCCACGATGCTGCTCGCCGACACCGGCTACCCGCTGGTCTCGGAGACGTACTGCGTCCGCCAGGACACCATCGACAAGCAGCGCGACCTGCTCAAGGCGTTCCTGCGCGCGGAGATCAAGGGCTGGAAGGCGAACATCGCCGACCCGGCGCTCGGCGCGAAGCTCGCGGCCGAGACGTACGGCAAGGGGCTCGGGCTGACGACCGAGGAGCAGACCCTTGAGTCCAAGGACGAGAGCGAGCTGATGGTGAGCGCCGACACCAAGAAGAACGGCCTGTTCATGGTCACGCAGGCACTGATCGACGAGAACATCAAGACGCTGAAGTACGGCGGCCTCGACATCACCGCCGCCAAGCTCTTCGACCTCTCGATCCTCGAAGAGGTCTACAAGGAAAACCCCAGCCTCATCTAAGGCCCCCGGCGGTACCGGTGCGGCCCCGTCGTCCCGCCGGTACCTGCTTCCCGTACCCGCACCGCACACAGAGGTCACCATCTGATGAGTACCGCAGCAGCCGTTCCCGAGCCATCCGACGACTCGGGAGGCCCAGCCCATGCCGGCACCGGGCTGTCCCTGCGCGGGCTGAGCAAGGAGTTCAAGCTCGGCCGACAGCGCGTACCCGCACTGGCCGGCGTCGATCTGGACACGGCCGAGGGCCAGTTCCTGTCGCTGCTCGGGCCGTCGGGCTGCGGCAAGTCGACCGTCCTGCGGATCCTCGCCGGGCTCGACAGCCCGACCTCCGGTACGGCCCTCGTACACGGCGAGGACCCGGAGGCGGCCCGCAAACGGCACCACCTGGGCATAGCCTTCCAGGACGCCGCGCTGCTGCCGTGGCGCTCGGTCGCCGCCAACATCCGGCTCCCGCTGGAGATCAGCGGCATCAAACCCGACCCGGCAGCGATCTCCGACCTCATCAAGCTGGTCGGCCTCGAAGGCTTCGAGAAGGCCCGCCCCGCCCAGCTCTCCGGCGGCATGCGGCAACGCGTCGCCATCGCCCGCTCGCTGGTCGTCGACCCCAAGGTGCTGCTGCTGGACGAACCGTTCGGCGCACTGGACGACATGACCCGTCAGCGGCTCAACCTCGAACTCCAGCGCATCTGGCAGGCCCGCTCGGTGACCACCCTGCTCGTCACCCACTCCATCAACGAGGCCGTGCTGCTCAGCGACACCGTCGCCGTCATGTCCCCGCGGCCCGGCCGGATCGTGGAGGTCGTCACCATCGACCTGCCTCGGCCACGTACCCCGGAGATGATGCGCTCGCCCGAGTTCCACGCCTACGCCGACCAGTTGTCGGAACTCCTGTTCGGCCGCGCCGACGCCTCCGCCGACGCCCCCGATCCCGCGGCGGTGGCGTCATGAGTGCGCGGCGTTCCGCCTGGACCGGCGGGGCCATCGGCATCACCGCTCTGATCGGAGCGTGGTCGCTGCTGTCCACCACGGTCGTCAGCACCGGGGACGGCGTGCCCACCCCGTGGGCGGTCGTGGCGAGCGTGTTCGACGACGGCTGGTCCTTCTACAGCCCGCATGTCACGCAGACCGTGGGCGAGGCCCTGACCGGGTATCTGGTCGGCAACGGGCTGGCGCTGGGCCTGGCGGTGCTGGTGCTCCTGGTGCCCGTACTGGAGCGGGTGATCACGCAGATCGCGGTGGCCTCCTACTGCCTGCCCATCGTGGCGATCGGCCCGATCCTGTCCCTCGTCCTGGACGGAGACAAGCCGATGTCCGCGATGGCCGGGCTGTCCGTCTTCTTCACCACCCTCATCGGCGCACTGCTCGGGCTGCGCTCGGCCGACCCGGCCACGCTCGACCTGGTACGCGCCTACGGCGGCGGCCGCTGGCAGCAGATGCTGCGGGTCCGCCTGATCGCCGCACTGCCCAGCACACTGGCCGCACTCAAGATCGCCGGTCCGGCGGCGCTGCTCGGCGCGATCATCGGCGAGTACCTCGGCCGGGTCGACAGCGGCCTCGGCATCGCCATGACCATCGCCCAGCAGCAGCTCGACGTGCCCCGCACCTGGGGCATCGCCCTGGTCTCGGGAGCGGTGGCAGGCCTCGCGTACAGCGCGGTCGGGATCGTCACCCGCTACGCCCTGCCGTGGTCGCGCACGACGACAGTGGAAGGCGGACACGCATGAGCACCGCAACCCAGACACGGACGGCCCCCGCGCTGCGCTTCGCGGCGGGCGTGCTGCGCCCGCTGCTGAACGTGATCGTGACGATGACGGCCGTCATCGTCCTGTGGATCGCCTTCCTGCAGGTCTACGACCTGGACCCGCTGGTGGCCAAGTCGCCGGTCGACATATTCCACTACCTGTTCACGGGCGCGGACGCGGGCGCCCACCGCTCCCTGGTCTCCTCCGGTCTGGGCCGCACGCTGCTGGACGCCGGGTTCGGCTTCGTCGCCGGGCTGGCGGCGGCGGTGGGCGTGGCGGTCGTCTTCGTCCTCCTCCGGAGCGTCGAGCAGGCCCTGCTGCCGATGGCCGTCGTCGTACGCTCCGTGCCCCTGGTGGCGATGACCCCGCTCATCACGCTCATCTTCGGCCGCGGCCTGATGGCCACCACCGTCATCAGCGGCCTGATCGTCTTCTTCCCCGCCCTGGTCACCATGACCTTCGGCCTGCGCTCCGCCTCCCGCCAGGCCGCCGACCTGTGCCGCGCGTACGGCGCCGGGGACTGGACCATCGCCCGCAAGGTCATGCTGCCCAGCGCGGTCCCCGCGTTCTTCGCCAGCGCACGCATCGGCGTCCCCGGAGCCCTGATCGGCGCGATGCTCGCCGAATGGCTCTCCACCGGACAAGGCCTCGGCTACGCCATGCTCAAGGACTCCTCCACCTTCGACTACGACCACCTCTGGGCCTCGGTCGCCGTCCTCACCGCCGTGTCCGCACTGGCGTACAACATCATCGCGGCCATCGAGACCGTCGCCCTGGCCCGCTTCGCGCCCAACATCCGCCCGGGCACCTGACCCCATCCGGCCCACGACTGGAGACCTGCTCAATGGATGCCTCCGCCCTCGCCACGACGTTCGGCGCCCAGCTCCCCGCATGGGTGCTGACCGAGCTGGCCGGCGTGCCCGAGACCCTGCCCACCGACGAGGACCGCGTCCGTCTCACCAACCGGCTCGCTGAACGCAACCACCAGGAGGACACCGGCGGCCCGTTCGCCGCCCTGGTCGTCGAGACGGGGACCGGACGACTCGTGTCGGCCGGCGTCAACCTCGTACTGTCCTCAGGTCTCTCCTCCACCCACGCCGAGGTCGTCGCCGTCTCCCTCGCGCAGACCCGGCTGGGCGTATGGGACCTCGGCGCCCCTGGCGGCCCTGATCTTGAACTGGTCGTCAACTGGCGCCCCTGCGCCATGTGTTACGGCGCCGCGATGTGGTCCGGAATCCGGCGTCTGGTCATCGCCGGAGAAGGTCCCGAGGTGGAACGACTCACCGGCTTCGACGAGGGCCCCATGCGCGAGGACTGGGCTGAGCAGTTCGAGCAGCGTGGCATCCAGGTCGTGTCCGGCGTGCTTCGTGACGAGGCAGTCACGGTCTTCCAAACCTATGGTGAACGCGAGGATGCCGTCATCTACAACGCGCGCGGATCCGTGACCGTCACCCCGTAGCCGGCCCGGGTCGCGTCCCCGACCAGCAGACCGATCACGGCGGCGCCGACGCCGACGGTCAGGGTCCAGCCTTCCAGGTAGTGGTCGTGGTCGAAACGGACGACACCTTCATGGAAGTTCTCGGTGCCGAAGCCGACCGACCCGCTCCTCGCCACCGTGTGCGCCGCGCCGAACCATGTCCTGCTCAGCACCAGGGAATACGGCACAACCCCTGGACACCCTGGCCGACCGGTTGCCAGGCCGTGCCCACGCGGCGGGATCCGTACCGGGCGCGGTCGGCTGAGCCGACCCGCGGCAGATCACGCGCGAAGTAGCCTGCGTCGCCAACGTCCATGCCGACGACCAGGAGACACAACTGGAGCCAGGCCGCCGCTACCCGGGCGGGGCACTGCACGGACCGCGCACGTGAGCCGCCGACGGCAGAACTGCTACGACAAGACCGCATGCCCCCGTTCCTCTCGACGACGGCCTTCTCCTGCGCACCCCGGCCGCATGGCTTCGGAAAATCGCCGCTGACGCCGTAGGGCCGTTTCCTCTTGGGGATTTTCACTGCCCCCGGGCCCGCGCACCAGGGGCACCCGCATTCGCGCTGCCTCCGGTGCCGGCCCGGACACAGTCACCCGGACGGTGAGCGACGACCTCGATCGCTCACTCCGCCGCAGGTCAGAAGCCTGCAAAGGTGGGGCGGGTGGGACTCGAACCCACGGCCGACGGATCATGAGTCCTTTGAGGATCTTGACGACCCTTGACGACCCTTGACGACCCTTGCCGGTTCACGCCGTTCTTGCAGGTCAGACGTGCTGATCCGAGTCAGCCTGTGCACGATCCTGTCCACCGGACTGCGCATGGACCTGGGTCGCAGCGTGCCGATCGGATCAACCGAGGACGACCAGGATCACGGCCTGGCGGAACGCAACGGTGGTGTTGAGTTCCGGGGGCTGCGGAGATCTTGCTTTGAGCTTGGTGACGCGCTCCGTCCGCGTTCTGGCGGCCTTCGGCGCACTCATCGACGCATGGACGTGCGAACCCATCTACGCCGGTTCGGTGAACTGGTCGAACACCATCACGGCGGCGCGGGTGGCGAGGGACCAGCGGTCCTCTCCTTCCGGGTCCTCCAGGTTGGGGTGTCCGGCGATCCAGCGCATGTGGAAACCGTCAAGCAGGGCGGCGATGGTGGTGGCAAGGTGTTCGACCTTGTAAGGCGCGCGCATGCGCAGCCCGTAGACGTCCAGCAGCGTCCGATACGCCTCGCAGGCGACCTCGGTGAACGACTCGCCGTAGTGCCCCAGGGCGTCGCGGACGCGGGGGTTGGCGGCGCTGGCGTAGAAGCCGAGCAGCACGCGGTAGATCGGGTCCACGCGATGGTTCTCGTGGTTGTCCGTCAGGACGTCGTTGAGAGCCTCCTGCCAGGTCGTGCCACTGTCGACCGCCTCCTTGAAACGACGGACGCTCTCCGGCAGCCCCGGGACCAGTTCAGCCTGTCGGCCGGTGAGGTGGAAGAGGAGATCCGCCTGGAAGTCGGCCTGCGCGGGCCAGATCTGGTAGATGGATCCGGTCGTGATCGCCGGTGCTGTGTCGTCGCCCAGTCGCTCCCGCATGATGCGGGTGGCTTCCTCGGTGACCCGCTTGACGCGGATATGAGCAAGGGCCGCGGAGACGGCCGCCTCACTCGTGTCGGAGGTGCCGGCGCAGACGAGCTTGGTGGCCGCTTCCAGCATGAGGGCCCGGGTCTCTTCGGGTGAGCGCCGAGGGAGCCTGCGTCTCACGGCGTCCGCCGTCATGTCCTTCCCCTCCCATTGCATGATCGTTAATTCGGTGTGAACCGGGGCGTTGACAGGGTGCCAGCGTACACCTAGATTCCCGATCCGTAAGAAAGTTACGAAACTCGGAAGCCGCCAATCACCTGGCCTTTCGAAGTTCTCGGGCTGGTCCGAGACACCGGTCACCCCAGTGCGCCCGCCTGCCTTCCTCTGCCTTCCGTGCTCTCCCCGCATGCCGTGCCAGGCACCGCCGCCCTGCCGTTTTCCGATCCAGGAGGATCCCGCATGCCCGTAACCTCACGTCCTCTGAGACTCGGCCTCGTCTCCGCCGCCATGGCGCCCCTGCTGGGCGTCGCCGCATGCGGCGGATCTGGCACCAACGCCCCCGCATCGACCGGCACCTCCGGGGGTGGCTCCTCCGCAAAGGCGGAGTCCCGCCAGGCGAGTGACGTCGTGACCGACTACCTCGCCTACGTCGGCGGAAAGGCGGGCAAGGCCGACGCCGGCCTCGAACCGGTCACCCTGGGCTGGGTGAACGTCGAGGGCGGCCCCGGCGGCAACCCCGAAGCCACCCTGGGCGCCCGCGCCGCCGTGAAGTACGTCAACGACACGTTGGGCGGTATCGGCGGGCACCCGCTGAAACTGAACGTCTGCACGGTCGTGTCCGCCGAGGAGGAGGGGCAGAAATGCGGCCAGCAACTGCTCGGCGACAAGGAAGTCTCTGCCATCGGCGCGGGCAACCTCTACCTCGGAGACGCCTCCTTCAACTCCGTGATCGCGGGGAAGAAGCCCGTGCTGGTCGGAGTGGCGACCGGCCCGACCATGCCCACCGCGAAGAACACCTTCAGCACGTTCGGCGACCTGCCGCACATCTTCGGCACCTGGGGCACGTATGCCCGTGACGTGCTGAAGGCGAAGACCGCGGCGGTGATCCACACGAACACGCCCGGCGACAAGATCGCCTCCGGGGCTGCTGTGAAGGGCCTGGAAGCCGCCGGCCTGAAGGTGAAGTCCGTCGGATTCGACGCGCAGTCCACCGACCTGATCGGCCCGGTCACCGCGGCCGGGGCGAACACCGCGGATGTCGTGGTGCCCATCTCCATCGGTGGCGGATGCGTCGGGATCGCCAAGGCACTGAAGCAGCTCAGTGTCACCAAGCCGGTGGTCTCCACGCCGCTGTGCATGTCCCCCGATGTCGCCCAGGGTCTCGGAGGGGACCTGCCCACCTGGACGTACGGCGTCGCCCAGACGCTGCCGATGGACTCCTCGGCCGCCGACTCCCAGGCGTTCCTGAAGGCCTCGGCTCAGGCGGGGCTGGGCAAGGACGACCAGTCCAAGGTCTTCGCGCCGCTGGGCTGGAGCACTGTCCTGACGTACGCGAAGGTGCTCAACGCCATCGGCCCGGACAAGATCACTCCCGCGTCGGTGACCGAGCAGCTCAAGAAGTTCCCCGGGCCGGTCGTCATGGGCGCCGCAGAGGTCAAGTGCGGCAAGTACCCGGACGCCCCCGCCGTCTGCAACGACCAGGCGAGGTTCTACCAGTACGAGGGCAAGGGCCAGTTCAAGCCCCTGACCGACTGGATCCGCCCGCCCCGGTGAGACCCGCCCGCCCCCGCCGCCGCTGAGGCCGCACGCCCTCGCGGGACGCAGCCTCAGCAGCGCGGATTCGCGGATTCGCGGACTCATGACAGGAGTCATGAAATTGGAACAGATCCTGCTCTTCGCCGTGCTCGGCCTCGGCCAGGGGGCACTGATCGCCGGCATCGCGCTCGGCGTCGTGGTCACCTACCGGGGCTCGGGCATCATCAACCTGTCCACCGGCGCCGTCGCCATGGTCGCGGCCTATGCCTTCTGGGCCCTGACCACCGGTTTCTTCGAGTTCACGCTGCCCGTCGGGCCCGCTCTCGCCGGGGCCCTCGCGGTCGCGGTCGCCGTCGGAGTGCTCACGGAGGTGGCGGTCTTCAAGCCGCTGCGAACCGTCTCGCCCCTTGCCAAACTCGCGGCCTCGCTCGGTATCCTGCTCACCCTGCAGGCCACCGTGCTCCTGGTCTTCGGGGTTCAGCCGCAGCAGGCACCGAGCATCCTTCCGGCCGGCACCGTCACCATGCTGGGCATCACCACACCCTCCGACCGCTTCGTCCTGGCCGGACTGGTCGTCGTGATCGCCCTGGTCCTCGGGTCCTCGTACCGGTGGAGCCGCTTCGGCCTGGCCACCCGCGCGGCCGCGGAGAACGAACAGGCCGCTCTGCTGGCGGGCCTGTCACCCAACAGCGTCTCGATGGCCAACACACTCCTGGCCGCGCTGGTCGCCGGGCTGCTCGGTGTCCTGGCCGCGCCCATCGTCCAGGTCGACTCCATGACGCTCCCCCTGCAGGTGGTCCCGGCCCTGGCCGCCGCCCTCTTCGCCGGGTTCACCTCGCTGTGGATCGCCTGCACCGCAGGCATCCTCATCGGAGTGCTCCAGTCGATCGTGTACTACCTGTCCACACAGAGCTGGTTCCCGACCGACAACGGCAACGCCATGCCCGGCCTCCAGCAGCTCCTCGTCTTCGCCCTGATGGTCGTCGCCCTGTACGTGCGCGGCGCCGGTCTGCCGCGCCGCGGTGAAAGCGTCGAACAGCGGCTGCCCGAGGTGCCCCTGCCCGAGCGGCTGCTGCGTCCCGCCCTGATATCCGCCGCGGTCGCCGTCGCCGCACTGATCGTGCTCCCGTTCGACTTCCGCCAGGCACTCACGAACTCGATGATCGGCATGGTCATCGTCCTGTCGTACGTCGTCATCACCGGCTACGTCGGACAGATCTCCGTGATGCAGCTCGCGATCTCCGGAACCGCGGGCTTCGTCCTCTCCCACCTCTCGGTCGGGTGGGGTATCCCGTTCCCGTTCTCCGCCCTCGGCGCGATGGTGCCGGCCACACTGCTCGGAGCGGCCGCGGGCGTCTCCGCCTTGCGGGTGCGGGGTGTGAGCCTGGCCGTCGTCACCCTGGCCGCGGCCCTGGCCATGGAACAGGCGCTGTTCAACAACACCTGGTTCGGCGGAACGGCCGGAGTGTCCGTACCCCCGCCGCGCCTGTTCGGGACCGACCTCGGACCGAAGGCGGACTTCCGCGGCCTGGACGGCAACGAACCCAGCCCCATGTTCGGCTTCCTGGTCCTGGCCGTCACCGTCGCGCTCGGACTGTACGTCGCCCACCTCAGGCGCACCGGACTCGGCCGGCGGATGCTCGCCGTCCGCTCCAACGAGCGCGCCGCCGCGGCGGCCGGTGTCGACGTGCGGGCGGTGAAGATCGCCGCGTTCGCGATCAGTTCCTTCATCGCCAGCGCCGCCGGCACCCTCTACGGCTACAACTTCGGCTCGATCAGCGCCGCCCGCTTCACCGCTCTGGCCGCCCTCGGCCTGATCGGATTCGCCTACATCGGCGGCATCACGATGGTGTCCGGAGCCGTGATCGCGGGGCTGATGTCCACCGAGGCGCTGCTGCCCCACGCGCTGGACAAGTGGTTCGGGATCAAGGGGACCTGGGCCCTGCTCTTCGGCGGCGTCTCCCTGATCGTGACGCTGATCGCCAACCCCGACGGCATCGCGGGCGCCGCCCACCGCCGGAGGACGGCGAAGAGGGCGAAACGTGCGGCGGCCACGACGGGACCACCGAGCGACAGCGCATCCACCGTCGGCTCCCCGGAGATCCGCCTCGGCCGTACCGCTGCCGACGCCAAGGAGGTCGCATCGTGAACGTGCTCTCTGTCCGGCAGTTGGGCGTCAGCTACGGCGGCGTCCACGCGCTCAGCGATGTCTCCCTGGAGGTCGGCGAGGGCCAACTCGTGGGGCTCATCGGCCCCAACGGGGCCGGCAAGACCACCTTCGTGGACGCGGTCACCGGCCTCGTCACCGCCCGGGGAAGGGTGGAACTGGACGGCAAGGACCTGACCGGACGGCCGCCCCATGTACGGGCCCGCCGAGGGCTCGCCCGCACCTTCCAGAGCAGCGAACTCTTCGAAGACCTCACGGTCACGGAGAACCTCCAGGTCACGGCGGACCCTTCGACGTGGTGGACCGCGCTCGGCGAGACCTTCGGCCGCCGCCCGCCCTCGAACCCCGCTGTCCCGGAGGCCCTCTCGGCCCTGGGGCTGGAGGACCTGGCCGACGCCTCGGCAAGCGAGCTGTCCCAGGGCAGACGCAAACTCGTCGGTGTGGCACGGGCGTTGGCGGCCCGGCCCCGCGTCATCTGTCTCGACGAACCCGCGGCCGGCCTGGACACGACGGAGAGCGCCGAACTCGGACACAGACTGCGCGCGGTCGCTGACGCCGGCACCGCGCTGCTCCTCATCGACCACGACATGAGCCTCGTGATGGGGATCTGCGACCACATCGTCGTCCTGGAGTTCGGCAAGGTGATCGCCTCCGGGACACCGGCACAGGTCCGAACCGACCCAGCCGTCATCGCCGCCTACCTCGGGGCTTCCGCCGCCCAGCCCGCCACCGCGTCCGGCACTTCGGGCAATGGCTCCGCCAAGGCCCTCACCAGCACACCGGAGACACCATGAGTACCCCAGTCCTGGAGGTGGCCGGCCTCACCGCCGGATACGACGGAGCCGCTGTCATCCGCGGGATCGACCTCGAAGTGGGCGAGGGAGAAGTCGTCGCCCTCCTCGGGGCCAACGGAGCGGGGAAGACCACCACACTCAAGGCCGTCTCCGCCCTGCTGCGCCCACTCGCAGGCACGATCACCTTCAACGGAACGGACCTCGGCAGGATTCCGGCAGCGACGCGCGCCCGCCTCGGCATCGCCCACGTCCCGGAAGGACGCGGCATCTTCTCCGACCTCACGGTGGCGGAACACCTGCGCCTCAGTCACCGGGGCGAGCGCCTCGACCAGACGGCCGCCGAGCGTTACTTCCCCGCCCTGTCCCGCCTCCAGGACCGCAAGGCAGGACTGCTCTCCGGCGGCGAGCAGCAGATGCTCGCCATGGGACGAGCCCTGGCCCGCGGCCCCCAGCTGCTCCTGCTCGACGAGCTCAGCCTCGGCCTGGCACCCATCATCGTCGAGGAGTTGCTGCCCATCGTCAGGCGCTATGCCGACGACACCGGCTGCGGGGTGCTGCTCGTCGAACAGCACGTCGGGCTCGCCCTCGACATCGCCGACCGCGGCTACGTCCTGTCCCACGGCGAGATCACCACGCATGCCACGGCCCGGGAACTCCGGGCCGACCAGTCCCGGATCGTCGCCGGCTACCTCGGCGAACAGCACGCCTGACCCGGCCGGGCGGCCCCAACCGCCCGACACCGCAACCCCCGTGAGCCCGAACCGCTCGGGCAGCCCACCCCCTGCGACCCGGCGGGGCACTCAGGGCTGCCCCGCACACCCAGGACAAGGAGTCCGATGTTCACCTTCGACAGCGAAGACGGCGTCCAGATCCACGTGCACGTATGGAAGCCGGACACCCCACCGCGAGCCGTCGTCCAGATAGCCCACGGCATGGGAGAGCACGCCGGCCGTTACGCCCCCCTCGCGGCGGAGCTGACCGCCCAGGGATACACCGTCTATGCCAACGATCACCGCGGACACGGGCTGAGCAGGCACGCCGAGCCCGGTCATCTCGGGGACGACGGCTGGAACCGACTCGTCGGTGACATGGCCACCCTGTCGGAGACCATCCGCGAGCAGCACCCCGGCCTGCCCCTGGTGCTGCTCGGGCACAGCCTCGGTTCCTTCGCCTCGCAGCAGTACGTCCTGGACCACTCCCACCTGATCGACGCGCTCGCTCTCGCCGGTACCACCGCGGTCGACGTCATGCTCGCGGCACAGGCGCGGGACGCCGCGGAGGGAGGAGACCCGTTCCTCGCGCTCAACCAGGCGTTCCAGCCCAGCCGCACGCCGTTCGACTGGCTCAGCCGGGACGAACCGGCCGTCGACGCCTACCTCGCCGACCCCATGTGCGGCTTCAGCCTCGACGCCCAGGGCATGGCCGACATCACCATCGCCTCGACGTCACTCGCCCAGCCCAAGGGAATCCCGGCGGATCTGCCCCTCTGCGTCCTGGTCGGGGATCACGACCCGCTGAACGCCGATCTCTCACGCAGCAACCTGCTGGTCGAACGCTACGGCGAGGCCGGCCTCAACGACGTGACGTATCTCAGATACCCCGAAGCCCGCCACGAACTGTTCCACGAGACCAACAGACAGGAGATCGTCAGCGACCTGCTGGCCTGGCTGAACGGCGTCCTCGCCCGCTGACCCCGGCGCTGGGGACAGCGTCCCGGGGACCGCGAACGGTTACGGGGCGGGCGGCTGCCAGGCAGACGGCCACATGCGGGTTGGCCCCTCGCCGTCGACGCGGTGAAGGTGTCCTTGTCGGCAGGCTTGCCGGTCACATTGCCCCGGACGACGTCGACTCGGGCCAACTCTGATGTCACCGCGCCCAGCTGGGGTCGCCGGTCAGGGCCACGTTGACGGTCCGCGTGACCTTGGTGTCCTCCGACGCGCGCTCGTGTCCTTGACGTTTTCGCAGGTCAGATGAGGTTGCCCATACGGGTGCCGCCCCCATGACGCCGACAGCAGCCGACCCCCCCCCCCGTCGGCGCGGATGTCGACTGCTCCCTCGACGATCGGCCGGGCCAACCCCACTGACCGCCCGGCGATCTGGCCAACCGAACCATGGGGAGCCCGGCGAGAGCTCGGTGTGCCCCTTCAGGACCGTTTCCTCTTCGGGCCGTTTCCTCGCCTCGGGCCTGCGCACCAGGCGTACGGCATCCTCGCCGCCTCCACTGTCGGCGCCATGGACGGCAGCCCATGCCGCGTGCGGAGCAAAGGGGACAACGATTCGGCCCGGCGACACCCTCAGCTGGACCCACCTTCGCCGTCCCGGCCCCTGAGTCTTGGCATCGCGCCTCAGGGCAGTCGCCCGGACAGCGAGCGACAACCAAGATCGCCTACTTCGCCGCAGGTCAGACGGGTTGGAGATCCCCCGAGCACCGCCGGACCCCAAACCCACGAGCAGCGGATTCCCCTTCCAGGCGCGAAGGCTCCACCCCGGCCGTCGGGGCGGAGCCTCCATGACCGGTGTCGTTGGCTGTCAACGGCCAGGACGTCTACCGGTGCAGAGCCAGCCTTCAGGCCGACCGTCCTTCGCGGGCACACCGGGCCGTGAGAAAGGCGCTCTCGACGGTGAGGACTCATTCCGCCCGGCGAAAGGGCTGCCACCATACGGATCACCTCCGCTCGAGCGGAGGTGATCCGCCCACCGCGGGCTCAAGCACGACGCTCCAGCACCCCTCTACGCAGGAATTCACCGCCGGACAGGTCGTTCGTGAAAGTCCCCGGCTTGGG
>NZ_KQ948765.1:0-1260 GCF_001514205.1 Streptomyces griseoruber
AGCCACCCGGCACTCCACCACCTCAGGAACCTGCGCTTCCACGACGCGGACAACGAGTCCGTCCTCGTCTACAGCAAGCGCACCGGGGCGGACACGGTGATCGTCGTCGTCAACCTCGACCCCCACCACACCCAGGAGGCCACGGTCTCGCTGGACCTGCCGCAACTCGGCCTGGAACAGCACGCGTTCCTGTCGGTGCACGACGAGCTGACGGGTGAGTCCTACACCTGGGGCCGGCACAACTACGTGCGCCTGGACCCCGGCACAAGGCCGGCCCACGTGTTCCACGTCCGGTGATCCGCACCCCAGATCGGAGGCCCCAGACCGCCATGACCGTCAACTCACCTGTTCCGGACACGTTCGAGGACACCCCCGTCAAGGACCGCGATCCCGACTGGTTCAAGCGAGCCGTCTTCTACGAGGTCCTCGTCCGTTCCTTCCAGGACAGCGACGGCGACGGCGTCGGCGACCTGAAGGGTCTCACCGCCAGACTCGACTACCTCCAGTGGCTCGGCGTCGACTGCCTCTGGCTGCCGCCCTTCTTCAAGTCCCCCCTGCGCGACGGCGGATACGACGTCGCCGACTACACCTCCGTGCTCCCCGAGTTCGGCGACCTCGCCGACTTCGTGGAGTTCGTCGACCACGCCCACCAGCGCGGTATGCGGGTGATCATCGACTTCGTCATGAACCACACCAGCGACCAGCACCCGTGGTTCCAGGAGTCGAGAAGGGACCCCGACGGGCCCTACGGCGACTACTACATGTGGGCCGACGACGACAAGCAGTACGCCGACGCCCGCATCATCTTCGTCGACACCGAGGTCTCCAACTGGACCTTCGACCCGGTCCGCAAGCAGTACTTCTTCCACCGCTTCTTCTCCCACCAGCCGGACCTCAACTACGAGAACCCGGCCGTGCAGGAGGAGATCCTGGCCGCTCTCCGCTTCTGGCTGGACCTGGGCATCGACGGGTTCCGGCTGGACGCGGTGCCCTACCTGTACGCGGCCGAGGACACCAACTGCGAGAACCTGCCCGCCACGCACACGTTCCTCAAGCGGGTGCGCCGCGAGATCGACGCGATGTATCCGGACACGGTGATCCTCGCCGAGGCCAACCAGTGGCCCGAGGACGTGGTCGACTACTTCGGCGACTACACCACCGGCGGCGACGAATGCCACATGGCGTTCCACTTCCCCGTCATGCCGCGCATCTTCATGGCCGTCCGCCGCGAATCCCGCCACCCCGTCTCCGAAATCCTCG
>NZ_KQ948765.1:1861-518952 GCF_001514205.1 Streptomyces griseoruber
CAACGCGGGTTTTTCCTCCAGCGACCCCGGGCGGCTCTATCTGCCGACCATCATGGACCCCGTCTACGGCTACCAGGTCACCAACGTCGAGGCGTCGATGGCGGATCCGTCCTCGCTGCTGCACTGGACCCGCCGGATGATCGAGATCCGCAAGCAGAACCCCGCCTTCGGCCTCGGCACCTTCACCGAGCTGCCGTCCTCGAATCCGGCCGTTCTCGCGTTCCTGCGCGAATACGAGGACGACCTGGTGCTGTGCGTGCACAACTTCTCGCGTTTCGCCCAGCCCACCGAGCTCGACCTGCGCCGCTTCGACGGACGCCATCCGGTCGAGCTGTTCGGCGGGGTGCGCTTCCCGGCCATCGGTGAGCTGCCCTATCTGCTCACGCTGGCCGGGCACGGCTTCTACTGGTTCCGGCTCACCCGAGCCGCGGCCCGGGTCGGCCGACGCCCGTGAGCGTGCGCCGAGGAAAGGATGGGTCATCGTGACGAAGACCGCCCCGCTCAGGCCGAGCACCGCGAGCGCCTTCCGCTCCGGGGGGCCGCTCGTCGCGCTGCTGCGCGAGTGGCTGCCCCGGCAGCGCTGGTTCGCCGGGAAGGACCGGCCGCTCACCGAGCTGCGCATGCTGTCGATGACGGAGCTGTACCCGGGCTGTCTGCATCTGCTCGTGCACGCGGGCCAGTCCGGGGTGCCGACGCCCGGGGGCACTCCCCCGGCCGGTGACTGCTACCAGCTGCTCCTCGGTCTCCAGGAGCATCTGTCGCCCCGGCTGCGCCGGGCCCTGATCGGCAGGGTCGAGGACGGCCCGCTGGCCGGGCTCACGGTGCATGACGCGTTGCAGGACCCCCGGTCGGCGCAGTTGCTCCTGGAGCGGATGCGGCACCCGGGCACACTCGGTCCGCTGTGCTTCGAGTCGGATCCGTCGGTGTCGCTGCCCGCCGGGCTCGCACCGCGGCTGCTGGAGGCCGAGCAGTCCAACACCTCGCTGGTGTACGGCGACGCGTACATCCTGAAGATCTTCCGGCGGATCCAGCCGGGGGTGAACCCCGATCTGGAGGTGCCGGTGGCGCTGGCCGGCCAGGGGTGCGGGCGGGTCCCGGCGCCGGTGGCCTGGTTCCGCACCACCCACCCCCAGGAGGCCACACTCGGCGTGCTCCAGCCGTTCCTGCCCGACGCGGCGGACGGCTGGACGCTGGCGCTGCAGGCGCTGGCCCGGGGCGAGGACTTCACCTCGGAGGCCGAGGAGCTGGGCCGGGCGACGGCCGACGTGCATCTGGCGCTCGCGGCGGCCCTGCCGGCCGGTCCGGACGCCGAGGACGGGCGTACGGCGGCCGCGATGACGGAGCGGCTGGAGGCGGCGGCGCACCACGTGCCGGCGCTGCGGCCGTTCGTCCCGGGTCTGACCACGGCGTTCGTCTCGCTCGCGGTGTGCGACCAGGGTCCGCCCGCCCAGCGCATCCACGGCGATCTGCATCTGGGCCAGGTGCTGCGGGCCGGGCGCGACTGGTTCGTCATCGACTTCGAGGGCGAGCCGTCGCGTCCGCTGGCCGAGCGGCGGCTCGCCCACTCCCCGGTGCGGGACATCGCGGGCATGCTGCGTTCCTTCGACTACGCCGCCCGGCAGCGGCGGCCCTGGCGGCCGGAGTGGGCGCGCCGCTGCCGGGAGGCCTACTGCGCGGGCTACGCGGCCCGGGCGGGCTGGGATCCCCGGAAGAAGCACGCCCTTCTGCGTGCCTATGAGACGGATCGCGCCGTTTACGAAGTGCTGTACGAGGCCCGCAACCGGCCCGACTGGCTACCCGTACCCATGGCGGCGATCGAACGACTCGCCGTCCGAGGAGGCTGACCCCATGGCCCTGCGCGACACCGCTCCCCCCGAGGCCGCCGGCCCCCGGCCGCTCGCGGCGCCCGCGCTCGACCCCGCCGAACGCGCCCGTCTGCTGTCGGGCGCCCATCACGACCCGCACGCCCTGCTGGGCGCGCACCCGGTGGCGGGGGGCGTGCTGTTCCGGGCGCTGCGCCCGTTCGCCGACTCCGTGAGCGTGGTGGTCGGCGGTACGGCGACCGCGCTGGCATCGGAGGAGGACGGTCTCTTCGCCGCCGTACTGCCGCTCGACGAGGTGCCGGCGTACACCCTGCGGGTGTCCTACGCCGGCGATCCGTGCGAGGTGGAGGACCCGTACCGGTTCCTGCCCGCGCTCGGTGACCTTGATCTGCATCTGGTGCGGGAGGGTCGGCACGAGGAGCTGTGGCGGGCGCTGGGCGCCGAGCCGATGACCCACCAGGGGGTGGCCGGCACCCGGTTCACGGTGTGGGCGCCGAACGCCCGGGGCGTGCGGGTCGCGGGCGACTTCTGCTGCTGGGACGGGACCGCGTTCCCGATGCGGTCGCTGGGCGCGGCCGGGGTGTGGGAGCTGTTCCTGCCCGGCATCGGGGAGGGCACCCGGTACAAGTTCGAGATCACCTCCCGGCACGGCGGGCGGTTCCTGAAGGCCGACCCGATGGCGCGGCAGGCGGAGGTCCCGCCGGACACGGCGTCGATCGTGCACGCCTCGCACCACGAGTGGGGCGACGCGGAGTGGATGGCGCACCGGGGTGACGTCCCGGTGCACCGGGCGCCGTTCTCGGTCTACGAGGTCCATCTGCCGTCCTGGCGGCCGGGGCTGACGTACCGGCAGCTGGCCGAGGTGCTCCCGGCCTACGTGAACGGCCTCGGCTTCACGCATGTGGAGTTCATGCCGGTCGCCCAGCACCCCTTCGCCGGTTCCTGGGGCTACCAGGTCACCGGCTTCTACGCGCCGACGGCCCGGCTCGGCACCCCGGACGACCTCAAGTACCTGGTGGACGCCCTGCACCGGGCCGGCATCGGGGTGATCGTGGACTGGGTGCCGGCGCACTTCCCGAAGGACGACTGGGCGCTGGCCCGGTTCGACGGGGATCCGCTGTACGAGCCCGGGGACGCGCGGCGGGCCGAGCACCCGGACTGGGGGACGTTCGAGTTCGACTACGCGCGGACCGAGGTGCGCAACTTCCTGGTCGCCAACGCCACGTACTGGTGCGAGGAGTTCCACATCGACGGGCTGCGGGTGGACGCCGTCGCCTCGATGCTCTACCTGGACTACTCGCGGGACTCCGGTCAGTGGGAGCCCAATGTGTACGGCGGGCGGGAGGATCTGGCCGCGATGGCGTTCCTCCAGGAGATGAACGCCACCGTGTACCGGCGGTGCCCGGGGGTCGTCACGATCGCCGAGGAGTCGACCGCCTGGGGCGGGGTGACCCGGCCGACCGACAGCGGCGGGCTGGGCTTCGGCCTGAAGTGGAACATGGGCTGGATGCACGACTCGCTCCAGTACATGGCGAAGGAACCGGTGCACCGCAAGTACCACCACAACGAGATGACCTTCTCGATGGTGTACGCGTACAGCGAGAACTACGTGCTGCCCATCTCCCACGACGAGGTGGTGCACGGTAAGCAGGCGCTGGTGTCGAAGATGCCCGGCGACTGGTGGCAGCGGCGCGCGAACCACCGGGCCTATCTGGGGTTCATGTGGGCCCATCCCGGCAAGCAGCTGTTGTTCATGGGGCAGGAGTTCGCGCAGGGGGCCGAGTGGTCCGAGGCGCACGGTCCCGAGTGGTGGCTGCTCGACCCCGGGTACGCGTCCGCGGGCGACCACCGGGGCGTCCAGGACCTGGTGCGTGATCTGAACACGCTGTACCGGTCGACCCCGGCGCTGTGGGAGCGCGACACCGACCCGGCCGGGTTCCGGTGGGTGCTCGGGGACGCCGCCGACGACAACGTCTTCGCGTTCCTGCGGTACGGCGCCGACGGCACCCCGCTCCTCGCGGTGAGCAACTTCTCTCCCGTGGTCCGCCACGACTACCTCCTGCCCGTCCCCGGTGAGGCACCCGTGTGGGAGGAGGTCCTCAACACCGACGCGGCACGGTACGGCGGCGGTGACGTCGTGCACGCCGATCCGGTCAAGGCAGCGGCGCACGGGGAGCTGATGCTGACGCTGCCGCCGCTGGCCACGGTGTGGCTGAGGCCGTCGTCCGTGTGAGGCAGCCCCCCAGGGGGCAGTCGGGTGCGTGCCACCCGTCAGCAGTCCCACCCGTCAGCAGGCAGGACGCAGAGAAAGGCCGCATCGCGTGCGCACCGTCGGAGTGGAGGAGGAGCTCCTCCTGGTCGACCCTGAGACCGGGGAGCCCAGGGCGCTGTCCGCCGCGGTCCTCGCCCGCGCCGCGCGGTACGAGGTGGCGGAGGAGGAGCCCGTCTTCCAGAAGGAACTGCACAACCAGATGGTCGAGTTCGCCACCCATCCCCAGTCGGAGATGGGTGAGCTCGGCGCGGACATCGTCCGGATCCGCGCGGAGGCGGCCCAGCACGCGCGGGAGGCCGGCTGCGCGGTCGCCGCGCTCGCCACCTCCCCGCTGGCGGTGCGCCCCTCCGTGAGCATCGGGCAGCGCTACCGGTGGATGGCCGACCAGTACCGCATCGCGACCCGTGAGCAGATCGTGTGCGGCTGTCACGTCCATGTCTCGGTCGCCTCCGACGAGGAGGGGGTAGCGGTCATCGACCGGCTCCGGCCCTGGCTGTCGGTGCTGACCGCGCTCAGCGCCAACTCTCCCTTCTGGCAGGGCCGGGAGACGGGGTACAGCAGTTATCGCAGCCGGGTGTGGCTGCGCTGGCCGTCGGCCGGCCCGACCGAGCTGTTCGGCTCGGCCGAGCGCTACCACCGGCGGGTGGCGGACATGCTGGCCACGGGGACGATCCTCGACGAGAAGATGGTCTACTTCGACGCCCGGCTGTCGGCGCGCTGGCCGACGGTGGAGGTCAGGGTGGCGGACGTCTGTCTGCACGCGCACACCGCCGTCCTCGTCGCGACGCTGGCGCGGGCCCTCGTGGAGACGGCCGCCCGTGACTGGGAGGCCGGAAAGGAGCCGGCGGACCACAGTGTCAGCCTGCTGCGGCTGGCCGACTGGCGGGCCGCCCGCTCCGGTCTGACCGGGGACCTGGTCGACCCCCTGACCATGCGGAACGCGCCCGCCGAGACCGTCGTACGGTCGCTGCTGGAGTACGTCGAGGACGCGCTCACGGACAGCGGGGACCTGGAGCGGGCCCGGGAGTCGTGCGCCGGACTGCTGCTGAACGGCAACGGGTCGCAGATGCAGCGTGAGGTGTTCGAGCGTACGGGCAGCCTGCGCGAGGTCGTCACCACCTGCGTGCGGCAGACGCAGACCTGAGGCCGCTTGGCCGGTTTCCGTCTGCGCCCTCCGACGGGCCAGGTCACCGACGCTCATCACTTGGTCGGTTCCCGGCCACAACCGGTCCCACCTGGGCTACATTCGCCAGCGTCGATAACAGTTCTCGTCGACGGGGTCACCCTTCGTACATGTCAGGAGCAGCGTATGCGCGACTTCGCTGTCGCTCCCCCAGCCGTTTCGCCCCTGACCGGAGGGCTGGCCGACAGCGTTTTCGAGACAGCGGCCCGCACCCCGACGCTCGCCGTGCTGGCCCGCCGCCGTGCGCCCGGCTCCGCCACCTGGGACGAGGTGACGGCCGTCGAGCTGCGCGACGAGGTGGTGGACCTGGCCAAGGGGTTCGTGGCGTCCGGGATCTCCCCGGGCCACCGCGTCGCGATCATGGCGCGCACCCGGTACGAGTGGACCGTCCTCAGTTACGCCCTGTGGGCGGTGGGCGCCGAGGTGGTGCCCGTGTACCCGACCTCCTCGCGGGACCAGGTCGAGTGGATCCTGCGGGACTCGGCCTGTGTGGGCGTGGTCGTCGAGGACGAGCAGAGCGTCATGACGGTGGGGTCGGTGTGTGCGACCCTGCCCCGGCTGCGGCACGTCTGGCAGCTGGACACGGGAGCGCTGGACGCGCTCGCGCGGCGCGGTGAGTACGTCCCGGTGACCACCGTGGACTCGCTGCGCCGGATCGTGCTGCCCGACTCCACCGCGGTGATCGCGTACACCTCGGGCACCTCGGGCCGTCCGCTCGGCTGCGCGCTGAGCCACCGCAGCCTGGCCAGTCCCTGCGACACCCTGCTCGCCGGCTGGGGACAGACCGCCGCGCCGGCCGGGGAGCAGGCCTCCGTCCTCGCGTTCCTGCCGTTCTCCCATGTGTACGGCCTGATGATCCAGGGGCTGTGTCTGCGCGGGGGCATCCTGATGGGGCACGAGCCCGAACTCGGCGCGGAGTCGCTCTCGGCGGCGCTCCAGTCCTTCCGGCCGACGTATCTGTACGCGGTGCCGTCGGTGTTCGAGAAGATCTACAAGAATTTCCTGCGGGTGGCGCAGGAGGCGGGCCGCGGGGCGCTGTTCGAGCGGGCCGCGGAGACCGCGCGGGACTTCGCGGCGGCCGTCGAACGGAGTCGGCTGGGCCGGGGTTCGGGGCCCGGCTTCGACCTGCGGCTCCAGCACGCGCTGTTCGAGCGGACGGTGTACCGCCGGCTGCGCGCGGCGCTGGGCGGCCGGGTCCACCGCGCCACCTCCGGCGGCTCCCCGCTCCACCGCGACCTGTCCCTGTTCTACGAGGGCATCGGCGTGTACGTGCACGACGGGTACGGGCTCACCGAGACCAGCGGCGGGGTCACCATGCAGCCGCTCGGCCGGGAGCGGTCCGGGACGGTCGGGCAGGCCCTGCCGGGCACGGACATCCGGGTGGCGGACGACGGGGAGATCCTGGTGCGCGGACCGTCGGTGTTCCAGGGCTATGTCAACGACGAGGGCGCGACCCGGGCCGCGCTGCGGGGCGGCTGGCTGGCCACGGGCGATCTGGGCTTCCTGGACAACGACGGCTATCTGACCATCACCGGGCGCAAGAAGGACGTCATCATCACCAGCAGCGGCAAGAGCGTGGCCCCGGCCGCGCTGGAGCAGCGGCTGCGGATGCATCCGCTCGTGCACCAGGCGGTGGTCGTCGGCGACAACCGGCCCTGCGTGGGCGCGCTGATCACCCTGGACCCCGATTTCCTGGCGCACTGGCGCGGCAACCTGACCCTGTACGGGGAGAGCCGGGAGGCTCGCGAGGAGAACGCGCTGCGGGAGGAGATCGCCCGGGCGGTCGCCGCGGCCAACAGCACGGTGTCCCGCTCGGAGTCGATCCGCGCCTTCCGGATCCTGCCCCAGCCCTTCGACCAGACCAACGGTCTGCTGACCCCGTCCATGAAGCTGCGCCGCGACTCGATCGTGCGGCACTACGCGGCGGAGATCGAGGCGATGTACCAGGCGAGGGCCCGGCTGCCGCGGCAGGCCCCGACGGAGGAGATCCTGAGCTGGGACGACGCGGACGACGTGTTCCGCTGAGCGGCGCGGGGCGTGCGTACGGACAAGGGCGGACGAGGGCGGACGAGGGCGGCCGGGAGCGCGTAGGGCGGGCCGGCTCGGGAACCCTGTGAGTGGCGACGAGAGAGATCCGTACGAGAAAGGACGCCGGCCCCCGCTGCCGGAGGGCCGCACCCACGACATGGCGATCGACCCGCGCGGCGACGACACCCCGGCCTGTGCGGCCGTGCCGGGCCGCACCGTACGGTTCGCGGGCGAGCCGCACGACGTGACCGGCGCCCGGCTGGCCGCGGAGGAGTTCCTCGACGCGCTCGCGGAGGTCACCCCGCCGTCCGCGCCGGAGTGCTGGCACGACATCGTGCTGATCGTCACGGAACTGGCGTCCAACGCCGTCCGGTTCGCTCCGGGGCCGTTCGAGCTGGCGCTGCGGCCGACGTTCGACGGGGTGCACGTCACCGTGCACGACACCAGCGCCGCACCGCCGGCCCCGCGGCCCTTCCGGCCGGAGAGCGGGGGCGGCGGCATCGGCTGGTATCTGATCGAGGCGCTGGGCACGCAGGTCAGCGTGGTCCCGGACGGGGCGGGCAAGGAGATTCACGTGTTCCTGCCGTGGTGAGGCAGTCCGGACACCCAGGGCATGAGGGACGGGTTCCGGGGTAGCCGCTCGGCGCGAGAAGAAGGCCGCAGCCCCTGGAGGAATCCGCCCGTCCGTCGCCCCCGGCCCCCGCTGCGCAGCCGTTCGCCGGGGCGACCGGTCCCGACCGTCAGCTTTCGGAGGTAGTCGTGTCCACCGCCCAGCACCCCCTGTCCGTCGAGGTCGACGTGGTCCGGGAGGACGTCGCCCTGGTGACGGTCGAAGGCCATCTGGACCTCGACACCGCGACCGGGCTCCAGGCACAGCTGGCGAACCAGCTCCACCACGGCCGCCGGCACTTCCTGCTCGACCTCTCGGCCGTGCCGTTCATGGACTCGTCCGGCATGAACATCATCCTGCGTATCCACCACGAGGCCCGCGCGCTGCCCGGCAGCGTCCATGTCATCGCGCCGACGCCCGCCGTGCGGCGCGTGCTCGATCTGACCGGGGTCAGCCTCACGGTGCCGATCTCGGAGGAGGTCGGTGACGCGCTGGACCTCGTCGACCGGGGCGAGGCCGGGACGGATCAGGAGGCCTGAGCGGGGAGCCGCGCCGCACCCGCCGGAAAGGCGCAGGTGCGCGGGCACCCACGGGCCCCCACGGGCAACAGTTGCCATTTGACAACTGTGAGCATGAGGCAACAAAGTGTGCGGGGCAGTCACGCGGGAGGGATCACGGATGTGCCGGTGGGCGAGGACGACCACCCGCGGCGCGCCACGGCGGCCCGCGGCGGACGCCCGAGGAAGTCAGGCCGTGGCCGCGTCGGCCGGGCCGGCCGGCTCGTGGATCTGTTCGGCCGCGGCGGCGCAGAAGGCCTCCAGACCCCGTAGCAGCGCGTCGCGCTGCGCGGCCGGCATCTGCTCCAGGACGGCCTGCAGGGCACTCTCCCGCCGCGCGCGCAGATCGGTGAGGAAGGCACGCCCGTGCCGGCTCAGGAACAGCTGGAGTTCACGGCGGCTGTTCGCGGCCGCCCTGCGCTCGACGAAGCCCACGGCCTGCAACCGGTCGCACAGCCGGCTGGTGGACGGCGGGGTCGAGCCCAGGTGGTCGGCGAGGGTCCGCAGGTTGATGCCCTCGTTGTGCTCCAGGATGAACAGCACGCGCAGCTGGGAGGCGGAGACCGGGGCCGTGGAGGCACGGCCCCACAGGACCTCCAGCAGCTCCGCCGCCTCCGAGGTCACACGCGCGACCTCCTGGGGCTGCGGACGCAAGGAGCGCGAGGAGCGCGAGGAGGGGGACATCACGGAGCCACTCTCCCAGGCTTCCGTGACGCTGTCAGCCCACCCCCGCCGGACCCCGCCCGGCAGCCGTGTCACCGCGGCCCCTTCCCCCCGTCCCGGCCCTACCCGGAGAAAGGCGTGACCGACATCGTGAACCGGCTCGTGACCGCCGGGCGCGCCCTGCGCTCCGCGGCCGCCCACGAGGTGCCCGAGGCGCTGCGCGAGGTGCTCCGCGCCCACTACGCCGCCGAGACGGCCGAGTTGTGCCTCGCCGACTACGGCGCGACCGTCCTGCTGCCCGTCTCCCCCGCGGCGTACGGCGTCGCCCCCGACCCCGTGCCCGTGCGCGCCGGCGCCCCCGGGCGGGCCTACGGCGCCCAGGAGCCCCACGTCGAGCGGCTCGACGGCGGCCGGGTACGCGCGCATCTGCCCGTCACCGTGCGCGGCGACCGGCTCGGCGTGCTGTCCGTGACCCTGCCCGCCGAGGCGGCCGGACCCGGCCCGCTCGCCGAACTCGCCGAGGTGGCACGGCTGCTGGGCCATGAGCTGGTGGTCGCCGAACGCGACACCGACCGCTATCTCCAGGCCCGCCGCACCGACCGGCTGACGCTCGCGGCCGAGATGCAGTGGCAGTTGCTGCCCGCGCGGTCCTGCGCCCGGGACGCCTACGCGCTCGGCGCCCAGCTGGAGCCCGCGTACGCGATCCACGGCGACAACTTCGACTGGTCGGCGTCCGCGGACCATCTGATGGTGTACGTCACCAACGGCATGGGCGAGGGCATCGAGGCGTCCCTGCTCACCGGTCTCGGCATCAACGCGCTGCGCAACGCCCGCCGCGCGGGCATCCCCATCGCGGACCAGGCCGCGCTGGCGGACCAGGCGATCCACGCCCACTACCGGGGCGAGGCGCATCTGTCCGTGCTGCTGGTGGACATCGAGCTGTCCACGGGCCGGGCGCAGGTCGTCGACGCCGGGTCGCCGCGGATGCTGCTGCTGCGCGACCGGGTGCTGACCGCGGTGGACCTCGAGGCGCAGCTCCCGCTCGGCATGTTCGAGGAGACGGACTACGTCGCCCAGGAGTTCACCCTGGAACCGGGCGACCGGCTGCTGTTCGTCAGCGACGGCGTGCACGCGGTGCCCGGGCCCGGCGGGGAGAGCTACGGCGAGCGGGCGCTGGCCCGGGCGGTGAACTCCGCGGCGCTGCTGCCTGCGGCGGAGGTGCCGGCCGCGGTCCTGCGGGAACTCTCCGGCCACCGCGGCAGACCCGAGCCGGACGACGACGCGCTGGTGGTGTGCCTCGACTGGTTCGGCAGGCCGACCGCGCCGCCGTCCGGCACCCCCTGACCCAGCGGCGGCACGCAGCAGACGAGGAGTGAGGCAGGTTGGCGGAGCACGAGACGGCCGCACGGCACAGGACGCCCGAGAACCCCGGCAGCGAGGTCGGGGCGTTCCTGCGCCGGCGGCGGGAGCAGCTCGCCCAGCGGTGGGCCGACGAGCCCCTGTTCCGCACGGTGTTCACCGTCGCCCGGGACGAGGCGGTGGAGGCGGGGCGGGTCGTGGTCGACGCGCTCGCCCAGGTGGCCGGGCACGGACGCGTGGAGGACCCGGCGGACCCCGGATTCACCGTCGTACGTGAGCAGTTGTCCCGGATGGCGGCGGCGCGGGCCCGTACCGGGCTCACCCCGTCCCGGGTGTCGACCGAGGTGGACGCGTTGCGGGTGCCGGCCGACGAGCTGCTCGTCGCGGAGCTGCCGGACGCGTCGGCCGAGCACGTGCGGGCGTGCACGACGGCGCTGACCGTCCTGATGGGCACCCTGCGCCTGGTGGTGATGGAGACCGCGCTGAGCGAGGGCGAGGCCCTGATCGACCGGCAGCGGCTGCAACTGCTGGAGGTCGCCACCCCCGTCATCCGGCTGTGGGACGGGATCGTCGCGGTCCCGCTGATCGGGACCCTGGACAGCGCCCGCAGCCAGGTCGTGATGGAGACGCTGCTGGAGTCGGTCGTCGACCAGCAGGCCCGGTTCGCGATCCTCGACATCACCGGCGTGCCGACCGTGGACTCGCTGGTCGCCCAGCATCTGATGAAGACCGTGGCGGCGGTCCGGCTGATGGGCGCCGAGTGCGTCGTCTCGGGCATCCGGCCCGCGATCGCGCAGACCATCGTGCACCTCGGCCTCGACCTGGGCACGGTGATCACCCGGGCGAGCCTCGCCGACGCCCTCGGGTACGCCCTGCGCCGGCTGGGCGCGGACATCGTGCGCGCGGCGCCGGGCGGTGCACAAGCCAGGTGAACGACGACTTCCCGCGGCCCGGCGCGGTCTCCGTCCCGGTGCTCAGACTCGGCGACGTCCTGCTGGTCACCCTCCAGGGCGATCTGTACGACGGCATGGCCGCGCGGCTCCAGCAGGACATCGCGCAGGCGATCGTGGACAGCCGGGTGGCCGGCGTGGTCATCGACATCTCGGGGGTGGAGATCGTCGACTCCTTCCTCGGCCGGGTCCTGGCCGAGATCGCCGCGCACGCCCGGCTGCTGGCCGCGCGGACCGTGGTGGCCGGGATGCGGCCGGCGGTCGCGCTCACCCTGGTGGAACTCGGTCTGACCCTGCCGGGGCTGCGGACCGCGCTGAGCACCGAGGCGGCGCTGGAGCTGCTCGGCCGGGCGGACGCGGCCCGGCCCGGCGGCCCGCACCGGGACGCCCGGTGAGCGCGGCCGCCGCGGGCGTCGAGGCCCGGCTGCCGATCCGCTCGGACCTGGATCTGGTCCGGGTCCGCCAGCATGTGCGCCAGGCGTCCGCCACGCTCGGCTTCGGCCTGGTGGAGCAGACCAAGCTGGTCACCGCGGCCAGTGAACTGGCCCGCAACACCCTGGTGTACGGCGGTGGCGGCGAGGTGGAGGCCACGATGGTCGGAGACGGCCGCCGGGCGGGGCTGCGGCTGACGTTCAGCGACCGCGGGCCGGGCATCCCCGACCTGGAGCGGGCGCTCAGCGACGGTTACACCTCCGGGGTCGGGCTCGGGCTCGGGCTCGGCGGGGCGCGGCGGCTGGTGCACGAGTTCGCCATCGACAGCACGCCCGGGGTCGGCACCACCGTCACGGTGACCTCGTGGACGGCGCGTGCGCCCCGGCCGCGCGGGGGGTTCTGATGGCCCGCGTGTGGGACGTACCGGTGCACGACTCGACGCGGGTGCGCGACGCCCGGGTGGCCGCGGAGGAAGCGGCGGCGCTGGCCGGTCTGGACGAGTCGCGCACCGCGGCGGCCGCCCTGATCGCGACGGAGCTGGCCACCAACCTCCTCAAGCACGCGGGCGGGGGGCAGGTGCTGGTGGAGGCGGTGGCGCCGCCCACCGGGCAGGGCTCGGCGCCGGCGCTCCAGATCGCTGCGGTCGACCACGGTCCGGGCATCGCCGACGTGCCGGCCGCCCTGGTGGACGGGTTCTCCACGACGGGTTCGCTCGGCGCCGGGCTCGGCACCTGCCGCCGGCTGGCGGACGCCTTCGGCCTGGACGGCTCCCCGGGCCGGGGCACGGTCGCCCTGGCCCGGCTGGACGCCCCACCGAGGGCGCCCGCCGTCGGCGCGCGGGCCGGCGGGATCAACGTGCCGTTCGCGGGCGCGGCGTACTCCGGCGACCTGTGGACCTGCGTCCACGCGGCCGGCCTGCTCACCCTGATGCTGGCCGACGGGCTCGGGCACGGCCCCGAGGCCGCGCACGCCTCGACGGCGGCGGCGCGGGAACTGCGGCGGTGCGCCCATCTGTCCCCCGCCGAGGTGCTGGGGTGCCTCGACGGGGCGCTGCGCGGCACCCGGGGCGCGGCCGTCGCGGTGGCGCAGCTCGACCCGCGGGCCGGGCGGCTGCGGTTCGCGGGCGTCGGCAACACGGGGGCCCGGCTGTACGAGGGCGGCGCCTGGCGTCCGCTGCTGTCGCGGCCGGGGATCGTCGGCGTGCACCGGCCCGCGACCGTGCCGGAGACCGAGGTGCCCTGGGCGGCGGACCGGCTGCTGATCCTGCACACCGACGGGCTGCCCAGCCGATGGGTGCCGCCGTCCGGCCCCGGCCTGCCGGGCGCCGACCCCGCCGTCACCGCCGCGGTGACCGTGCGCGACGCGGGCAGTCCCGCGCGCCCGGTGCGCGACGACACCGCGGTGGCCGTCCTGTCCCCCGACCCGCCGGACCTCCCATGACCCGTAGCTGGCAGATCACCACCGTCACCGACGCGGCCCGCGCCCGGATCGACACCGCCCGCCTCGCCGCCGCGTACGGCGTGCCGCCCCTGGAGCGCACCGGGCTCGCGGCGGCACTCAGCGGGCGGCTGCGCCGGTGTCTGACCAAGGGCGGCGACTGGCGGCTCACCGCACGGGTCGCGGACGGTCTGCTCGCGCTGGAGGTGCTGCCCCTGTCCGGTGCCGGGGAACCCGTGTGGCGTACGGCGGTGCCCTGCCCGGAGCCGTCCGACGCCGTGGTCTGCACCGGTGTCGCGGACGATCCGGTGCTGCTCGCGGAGGCTCTGCTGGGCGCCGACGAGGACACCTCGCTGGTCCTGGACCGGCTCGCCGAGCAGGAGGAGCTCGTCGGCTTCCACCGCGAGGAGCTGCACCAGACCAACCAGGGGGTGCTGGCGCTGCACGCGGAGCTCGACGCCGCCGGGCGGGCCCAGCGCGAGGCGTTCTCGGCGGAGCGGGCGGCCCGCCGGGAGGCGGAGAGCGCCCGCCGCCGGCTGACGTTCCTGGCGGACGCCAGCGCCGCGCTGACGGCGTCCCTGAACCAGGAACAGATCGTGCGCCGGCTGCCCGAACTGCTGGTCCCCGAGTACGCCCGCACGGTCGACGTCTGGCTGTTCGACGCCGAGGACGACCGGCGGGAGCGTGCCGCGCACCCGGCGGCGGCCGTGCTCGCCGCCCGCACCGGACGGCCCCGGTACGCGGCCGCGGCTCCCGGCGGGCTGCCGGGCATAGACGATCACCCGCCGTCGGCGCTGGATCCCGCCCGTCCGATGCTGTGCGTGCCGCTGGCGACCCGGCGCGCGCCCCTCGGCGTACTGACGCTGACCCCGCCGGGCGAGCGCTGGGACCCCGACGACGCGGTGATGCTGGTGGAGCTGACCCGGCGGGCGAGCACCGCCCTGGACCACGCGCGCCGCTTCGCACACAACCGGGACATCGCCGAGACGCTCCAGCGGGCCCTGCTGACCGATCTGCCGAGGGTCCCCGGTCTGCGCCTGGCGGCCCGCTATCTGCCCGCCACGTACGGGCTCAACATCGGCGGCGACTGGTACGACGCGTTCCGCCGCCCGGACGGCAGTCTGATCGTCGTCATCGGGGACGTCACCGGGCACGGGCTGCACGCGGCCGTGATGATGAGCCAGCTGCGCACCGCGTTGCGCGCCTACGCCGTCGACGGCGCCAGCCCCGGGCAGCTGCTGACCCGCCTGCACGTCTTCCTCCACCATCTCCAGCCCGATCTGTACGCCACCGCCGTGATCGCCCGGTTCCGGCCCGGGGAGCCGTCGCTGACCTGGGCCGCCGCCGGTCATCCGCCGCCGGTGCTGCGCGGTCCGGACGGACGGGTGCGCACCCTCGACGCCAAACCCGGGGCGATGCTCGGCATCCCGCTGCGCCAGGAGATCGCCGACCACACGGTCCCGCTCGCGCCCGGATCCACGCTGGCGCTGTACACGGACGGGCTGGTCGAGCGGCGCGCCCAGGGCATAGACCCGGGCATCGAACGGCTCGCGGCGACCCTCGGCGGGTTCCGTACCCGGGAGCTGGAGGGGGATCTCGACGGTGCGGCGGAGCGCATCCTGGATCCGATGCTGAGCGACTCGGAGCGCGACGACGACGTGTGTCTGCTGCTGTGCCACCTCGACGGCGACACCGGGGCGGCCGGGGCCGCTGAGCGCTGACCGCTGTTCAGCCCTCCCCGGTGTACGCGTGCCGGAAGGCGTACAGCCCCTGTTCCAGGGCCGTGCGCTGGGCGGGGGTCAGGCCTGCGAGCACGGCCGCGAGCCGGCGCACCCGCCGCTCGGTGACGTCGGCGAGGACCCGGCTTCCGTAGGCGGTCACCACGAGCTGGACCTCGCGCCGGTTGCGCGGCTGCACGGTCCGCTCGATCAGGCCCGCGGCCTCCAGCCGGTCGCAGAGCCGGCTCGCGGTGGGCACCCCGATGCCGAGGTGCTCGGCGAGCGCGGTCAGATTGAGCTCGGGTCTGCGCCGGACCGTCCTGAGCGCGAGCAGCTGCCGGGCGGGCAGCCGGGGCACCGCCTCCTCGGCCGCCGCGAGCCAGCAGGCCACCAGGGACTCCACCGCGTCGGCCAGGTGCCGCGCCGCCGCCTCCGGGCCTCCCCGGGCGTCGGAGCCCTCCGCGCGCTCCACGTCAGTACCCTCCGGCCACCGCAGTTGTCATGTACCTCGGCCTACCCGGAGGTACCTGGCGTACACGGCCCTTGCGCGGGGTACGACGGAGGCCTCAGCAGAAACGTTCGTCTGCATGCCTCGCCCGGCTGGCGGAACCGGTCCGGGCGGGGTGGGATCGATGGGGTGCGACGGCTCGCGGGAGGGCACACGCATGACGTCAGACGCCTGGAGCCGCAGAAAGGGATGGACACCGTGACACGACCCAGGATCCTGGTGGTGGGCGCGGGCTTCGCGGGAGTGGGATGCGTTCGGCGTCTGGAACGCCAGCTCGCCGCTTCGGAAGCCGAGATCACTCTGGTGACGCCGTTCGCCTACCAGCTCTATCTGCCGCTGCTGCCGCAGGTCGCCTCGGGGGTGCTGACGCCCCAGTCGATCGCCGTGTCACTGCGGCGCAGCAAGAAGTACCGCACCAGGATCATCCCGGGCGGCGCCATCGGCGTGGACCTGAAGGCGAAGGTCTGCGTCATCCGCACCATCACCGACGAGATCGTGAACGAGCCGTACGACTACATCGTGCTGGCACCCGGCAGTGTGACCCGCACCTTCGACATCCCGGGGCTGACCGAGCACGCCTTCGGCATGAAGACGCTCGCCGAGGCCGCGTACGTCCGCGACCACGTCATCAGCCAGCTCGACCTCGCCGACGCCAGTCACGACCCGGCCGAGCGGGCCTCCCGGCTCCAGTTCGTGGTCGTGGGCGGCGGCTACGCGGGCACCGAGACCGCCGCCTGTCTGCAACTGCTGACGCACAACGCGGTCAAGCGCTATCCCCGGATCGACCCCGCCCTGATCAAGTGGCATCTCATCGACATCGCGCCCAAGTTGATGCCGGAGCTCGGCGACAAGCTGGGCTCCAGCGCGCAGGACGTGCTGCGCAGGCGGGGCATCGACATCTCGCTGGGCGTGTCCATCGCCAAGGCCGGCCCGGAGGAGGTCACCTTCACCGACGGACGGGTGATCCCGACCCGCACGCTGATCTGGACGGCCGGGGTGGTGGCCAGCCCGCTGATCGCCACGCTCGGTGCCCAGACGTTGCGCGGACGGCTCGCGGTCACCTCCCACCTGGATCTGCCGGGCCAGGACGGGGTGTTCGCCCTCGGTGACGCGGCCGCGGTGCCGGACGAGGCGAAGGCCGCCAACGGCGAGGAGGCCGCGGTCTGCCCGCCGACCGCGCAGCACGCCATGCGGCAGGGCAAGGTCGTCGCCGACAACGTCGTCGCGAAGCTGCGCGGGCGGCCGACGCGGCCGTACGTGCACAAGGACCTCGGACTGGTCGTCGACCTCGGCGGCACCGACGCGGTGTCCAAGCCGCTCGGCATCGAGCTGCGGGGGCTGCCCGCGCAGGCCGTGGCGCGCGGCTACCACTGGTCGGCGCTGCGCACGGGCGTGGCCAAGGCGCGGGTGCTGACGAACTGGACGCTGAACGCGGTCGCGGGCGACGATTTCGTCCGCACCGGGTTCCAGGCGCGCCGGCCCGCGAAGCTGAAGGACTTCGAGTACACGGACAGCTATCTGACACCCGAGCAGGTACGGGCGCACGTCGAGGGCTCGGGTCCCGGGTCCGGGTGACGGCAGCGGGGACGAGCGCGGTGGCCCGGTGGCGCGACCGGGTCGCCGCGTCCGATCCCGGACTGCTGCGGCTGGCGGCGGGGCTGCGGACGGTGGCCGCGATCTCGCTCACGCTGGCCGTGCTCGCGCTGCTCGGAGCGGACGTCCAGCATCTGGTCGCGGGGGCCATCGCGGCGATGGTGGCCACGTTCGCCATCCGGGAGAAGCAGCGGTCCCGGCAGGCGGTCACCCTGGCGCTGGGGCTGCCGACGGCGCTCGCCTCGGTGTCGGTGGCGGCGCTGCTGGGCACCCGGCAGGTGGCCGGTGACGTCTTCTTCGTGGTGCTCATCTTCTGCGCGGTGTACGGCCGCCGGTTCGGCGACCGCGGCACCACGCTGGGGCTGATCGGCTTCCAGGTCTACTTCCTGGCCCTGTTCGTCGGCGTCACCACCGACGACCTGGCCGGGTTCTGCGGGGTGATCGCCGTCGCGTTCGCCTGCGGCGCGGCGGCCCGGTTCGTGCTGGTGCCGCAGACCCCGGCGGCGATCCTGGAGCGGCTGCGGCAGGCGTTCCGGGCCCGGCTGGCGCAGCTGCTCGACGCCCAGCTGGAGTTGCTGGACGCCGGTCCCGAGGACGTGGACAAGGCGCTGGAGCACGCCCGGGAGGGCACCGCGCGGCTGCACGAGACGGCCATGATGATCCAGGGCCGGCTGGAGGAGGGCACCTCGGACGAGGCGGTGGCCCGGCTGGTGCAGCGCCGGATCGCCGACGCGGAGATCACCGCCGAGCGGCTGGGCCTGCTGCTGCTGACGGCACGCGGTGCGGAGCGGGCCGACACCCTGACCATGCATCTGCCCGGGGCGCCCCTGCCGGAAAGCGGCCGGCTGCCGGTGCGGGACGAGGCGCTCGACACCCTGCGCCGGGATCTGACGGCGCTCCAGCTGCTGGTCCGGCAGCCCCTGGCGGACGGCGCGGGCACGGCACGGGTGCGCAACCGGCTGCTCGGGTACCGGGACGAGGAGAACCTGCCGGTGGCGTCGCCGGACGTGCAGGACGTGTTCCGCGGGCTGGGCGAGGCGGCGCGGGCGGTGCTGGGGCTGCGGATCGCGCTCGACGGGCCGCAGGACGAGTCGCAGGACAGTCCCGAGACCGCCCGCTCCCGGGAGGAGCTGGACGCGGAGGACGCGGCCATCGCCGCCGAGGAGGAGACACGGGAGACGGGGCTGCGCCGGCCGACCACCCGGGCCGCGGTGCAGGTCGCCGTCGGCTCGTCGCTGGCCATGGTCGGGGGCGAGCTGCTGTCCGCACACCGGTGGTACTGGGCGGTGCTGACCTGCTGGATCGTGTTCCTCAACACCGCGTCCACCGGGGAGATCCTGGTCAAGGGCTCCCGCCGGCTGCTGGGGACCGTGCTCGGGGTGGTCGCGGGCATCCTGCTCGCGGGGATCGTCGGGCATCACACCTGGACGGCGTTCGCGGTGGTGCTGCTCTGCGTGTTCGCGATGTTCTACACGGCGCCGCTGTCGTACACCCTGATGTCGTTCTTCGTCACGGCGGCGCTCGGGGTGCTGTACACGCTGCTGCACACCTACAGCCTGTCGGTGCTGGTCCTGCGGATCGAGGAGACGGCGCTCGGGGCGGCCTGCGGGGTGGCCGCGGCGGCGCTGGTGCTGCCGGTGCACACGGACCGCCGGACGAACGAGCTGCTGACGACCGTCCTGGACCGGCTGACCGATGTCACCTCGGCCGCGGTCGACCAGCTCAGCGGGGAGCCGCCGGCCGAGCTGCTGGACCTGGCCCGGGACCTGGACCAGGCGCTGGCGGACCTGCGGGCGGCCACCCAGCCGCTGACGCATCCGGTGACCCCGCTGCGGACCCGCCGGGACACCGCGCAGTACGTGGTCGCGCTGCTGGAGACCTGCGCCTACCACGCCCGGTCGCTGGCGGCGACCGCGGAGCTGCTGCCCACGCATCCCTCGATCGCGGCGGATCCCCGGCTGCGCGGGGCCGGTCGGCGGATCCTGCACAACATCGGCGCGATCGCCGCCCGGGTCGCCGGGGAGCCGGGCACGGCCGAGGTGCTCACCGGGCCGAGCATCGCCTCGCTGCTGAAACCGGGCGGGATCGGCACCCCCCGCTACGGCCGGGTCACCGACCGGGTGCTCCGGCATCTCCAGCGGCTGGACGAGGCGGTACTGGGGCTCGCCCGGCCGCTGGGAGTGCCGGTGACCCGGCCGCTGGGCGTGCCGGTCGCACGGCCGACGTGACGTCGCCGGCGCGGGTGGATGCCGGTCACGAGCGTGACGTGGCGGTCAGAAGTCGGCGGGCAGGTCGCTCGCGGCGGCGATACCGCGCAGTTGCTCGATGTCGTGCTGCCGTTGCCGGATGCAGCCGGCGATCTCGGCCAGGCGGGCCGGGTCCTCGGCGGTGACCGCGTCGGTGACCACCCGGACCGGGCCGGTGCCGTCCACCTGGATCTCGATCAGCTGATTGTCCAGTCGGCCGGTGAGGGCGGTGGCGATGACCAGGGCGGCCTCGTCGCGGATCTCCTGGGGCAGCTCGTCGCTGTCGTCCGGGTCCAGGGCGAAGTCGAGGCTCTCCGGTGGCTGTTCTTCGAGGGCGCGCAGCGCCGGGCCGACGATTCTCATCAGCAGCCGGTAGTCCTCGCTCTCCATGCGGAGGCGCAGAAGGTCGAGGTACATGTCGACGGGTCGTGCGTCCGGCGGGAACTCGGATTCGTTCATGTGCTGCGGGTTCCCCGGCATCCGGGTGTCAGACCTCGCGCCGGCGGCCCAGGGCGTGCAGATATTCCAGGGCGTCCGGCAGGACGGTGCGTTCGTGCCAGGCCAGCCAGCGGCCCGCCTCGGCGCCCAGGCCGCCCAGGGTCCTGAGCTGGGCGGTGCGCAGGGAGTCCAGCGGGCGGCCGGAGTGGGCCGAGACCATGCCGACGCAGGCACCGGAGGACGCGGTCAGGGGCACGCTGTGACAGGCCCTGCTGCCGGCGGCGAGGACGGCCTCGCGGGCGGGCTCGTTGAACACCGGGTCCCGCTCCACGTCCCGCACGGTCACCTGGGCGATGTCGCGGGCGGCCCTGGCGCAGGAGGTGCCCTCCTCGCCGACGTAGGCGAAGAAGTCGAGGAACTCCTCCGTCAGTCCGGTGTGCCGCTCCATGCGCAGCCGGCCGGTGGCCCGGTCGACGGTCTGCACATTGCCCATGTCGGTGCCGACCACGTCGAGCGTCCGGCTGAGCACGGCGCCCAGGACCGCGCCCCGGCTGCGGCCGCCGGGCGGGTCCTGCCCCGCCAGGAGGCGCAGCGGCGGCTCGGGCCGGCGCACCCGCCGCGGGAACCACAGCGCCGTCCCCTCGTCCGGCCGGGGCGTGGTCACCAGGACCCCGGCGAGGGTGCGCAGCTTGACGTTGTACCGCTGCGAGGCGCGCCGCATCAGCGTGAACGCGCCGTCCGCGTCGGGCAGGGCGTACCGCTCCTGCAGCATGCCCTGGGCCTGCGAGATCAGCGGACGGGCGCGGCCCCGGGCCCGCAGCGCGCGCACCTCGGCGCGCAGCCGCAGCACCTCGTCGCGCTCCGGGTTCTCGTCCGCCGTGCCTGGTGCGGCCGCGGTCATGGGATCTCCGTCCGGTCGCCGTCGGACAACCGCGCGGATGCGGCTGCTCCGGTACGCCTGCCCCGGCGGCGTCCGGGTACACGTGCGGGGGTCCGGTGCGGGGTCCGGTGCGGGGGTTCAGGCCCCGTCGTCGGGGCGGCGCCGCCCCAGGGCCTCCTCGCGGACCCGCTCGCAGCTGCGGCTGATGAGCCGGGAGACGTGCATCTGGGAGATGCCGAGCCGGTCGGCGATCCGGCTCTGGGTCATGTCCTCGAAGAAGCGCATGTAGAGGATGGCGCGTTCGCGTTCGGGCAGGCTGCGCAGGCCCTGCCGGGCGGACTCGCGGTCGACGACGGTGTCGTACGAGGCGTCCGGGCCGCCCAGTGTGTCGGCGAGGCTGTAGCCCTCGTCGTCGGTGCGGAGTTCGGCGTCCAGCGAGAGGGTGCTGAAGCTGTCCAGGGCCTCCAGACCGGCGCCGACCTCGTCCTCGGTCAGGCCCGTGCGGGCGGCGAGGTCGGCGACCGAGGGCTCGGGCGAGCCCGGGCTCTGGGTGAGCTCGCGACGGGCGATCCGTACCTTGTTGCGCAGTTCCTGGACCCGGCGGGGGACGCGCAGCGCCCACATCCGGTCCCGGAAGTGCCGCTTGATCTCGCCGGTGATGGTGGGCACGGCATAGCTCTCGAAGGCGCCGCGCCCGGGGTCGAAGCGGTCGACGGCCTTCACCAGGCCGAGCGCGGCCACCTGCCGCAGGTCCTCGACGGCCTCGCCGCGGTCGCGGAACCGGCCGGCGATGCGGTGGGCCATGGGCAGCCAGGCGGTGACGATCTCGTCGCGCACGGCGTCCCGTTCCGGTCCCTGCGCGAGACCGGTCAGCCGCGTGAACAGGCGGGCGGTGTCAGGGGCGTCGTCATGGGGCCGCCGGGTCCGCGCCGTGGATCGGGCGGATCCTGCGGGACGGCTGTTCGACAGGTCGGTGAGCATGCTGAATCGACTCCTGAACGGTCGTCTCGGGGATTGACCACGGGAGGGCCGCCGTCGTCCGGGGCTCGAGGGAGCGGCCCGGAGCGGACATACCGCTCCCGTCGGCGCGCCTCCGGTCCGAAGCACGAACCTCCGTCTGCCCGGCGGCCGGAGGAACAAACTCCGTTCGGGGGACGGCCTTTCAGTACACGGGGACCACGGCGGTGATGCGCTTGCCGCCGGAGGGCAGGCCGGACACCTGGACATCCCGGGCCAGCCGGCACACGATCGGCCAGCCCCGGCCGCCGGTGCGGGTCCGCCCGTGCCCGTCGAGCGGCCGGGCGACCACGGGCAGCCGGTCGCTGCGGTCGCTGACGGAGACCCGTACGGCGGGTCCGTCGAGGTCGACGTCGTAGGCGGTGACGCCGCCGCCGTGGAGGATGGCGTTGGTGGCGAGTTCCGAGGCGACGAGCAGGGCGTCGGAGAGGGCCTCCTCGTCGTACGGACGGCCGCCGCCCCCGCACCGCCCGGTCACCGCCCGCAGGACGGCCCGGCGGACGTCGCAGGGCCGGCAGGGACCCTCCCCCGGGTCCGGATCGGGCCCGCACGGTGCCTCGCGTGCGTCCGTGCGGTCGGTCGTTCCGTTGACACGCATCCTTTCGCTCCCCTGGCCGTTTCCGTGCGGGTGGACGGGTGGGCGGGTTGACGGGTGGGCGGGTGGTCGGACCCAGGTCCTGTCGTCACCTTCCCGTCGTCGCCCGAAGGGCTCCCTGTTCGGCTGGCCGCCCCGGCGGACTCCAAACATGCGGGGCGCCGGGAGTCGTCGGAGTGGCCCGCGGAGGGTACATATCAGTCATGACCGATGTCGTGGACGCGGGTGAGCTGCTGCGCCGCATCCAGCGCGCGAGGGCCTGCGCGCGGGAGGAGCTGCGGAGCTGGCGGGCCCGCAGCGGTGAGCTGGAGCGGGACGATCCGGACGGGGCGCGCGAGGCGCGGGTGCGGGGTCTGGCGTACGAGGCGGTGCTCAGGATCCTGGACGAGATCGTGACGCCGGGCCGGACCGGTGTGCGGCACTGAGCGGGCGAAGTGAAACAGGTCACGTGACCGGGTTCCGGGTACGCGAAATCCCGTTGGATGGTTTACGGTTCACCCATAGGCGGTGAGCGAGGTCGAGCGTCTGTCTCCTTCGCACACCATCCTTGACGGCCCTGGCTGGCTTCCCCCGTCCAGCCAGGGCTTTTTCCTGCCCTTCCGCCGAAAGTCGGCTCCGCCGAGGTGCCCGGCGGGCCGGCAGCGGCTGAAATGGGCTGTGGAGACAAGCACCGCGACCGATCGCCCGGCGAGGAGCACCGCGCCATGACCAAAGCGACCAAACTGCTGACCGCCCTTCCCCCGCCCCAGCGCCGGAGTCTGATGGAGCTCGCCCGGGAGGTCTCCTTCCCGGAGGACGCCCGGATCTTCGAGGCGGGCGGCCGGGCCGACCGTTTCTGGGTCGTGCGCTCCGGCGCGGTCTCCCTCGTCCAGCAGGTGACCTCGGTGCAGCGGGTCACCGTCGCGAGCCTCGGCGCCGGTGATCTGCTCGGCTGGTCCTGGCTGTTCCCGCCGTACCAGTGGGACTTCGGCGCCGAGGCGTTCAGCCCGGTCCGCGCCTATGAGTTCGAGGCGCAGCCGGTGCTGAAGCTGTGCGAGGAGGATCCGGCGCTCGGGGTGACGCTGGTGCGGATCGTGGCCGAGATCCTCGCCCACCGGCTGGAGATGACCCGGGGCCGGCTGCTGGACCAGTACGGGACGCACCGGCACCGGTCGCTGTAGCCCGACGGGACGGTCGGCCGCGGCAGCCGCCGGGACGGGACCGTCAGACGCGGTAGCGGCGCAGCGCCGGTACCGCGGTGGCCAGGGCCAGCATCACGGCGACGACCAGCAAGCCGCCGCCCGCGACCGCCGCGCGCGGGCCGAAGGCGGCGCCCGCCGTGCCGTGCAGGACGTCGGCGAGCCGCGGTCCGCCCGCGACCACGACCGTGAAGACGCCCTGCATCCGGCCGCGCATCTCGTCGGTGGCGGCGGAGAGCAGGATCGCCCCGCGGAAGACCATGGAGACCATGTCGGCGACCCCGGCGGCGGCCAGGAACAGCACCGCGAGCCACAGGCTGGTGCTCAGCCCGAACCCGGTGATCGCGGCGCCCCAGGCGACGACCGCGCCGATGACCATCCAGCCGTGCCGGCGGGCCCGCGAGAACGTCCCGGAGAACAGTCCGCCCAGCACCGCGCCGATGGGGATCGCCGCGAACAGCAGACCGAGCGCGAGCCCTTCGCCGTAGGAGGCGTACGTCCGGTCGGCGAGCTGCGGGAACAGGGCGCGGGGCATGCCGAAGACCATGGCGACGACATCGGCGAGGAAGGACAGCAGCAGGACCTTGTGCCGGGATATGTACCGGAAGCCCTCCGCGATCTCACGCACCCCGGCCCGCTTGGCCGCGGTGGTCGCGAGCGGCGGCAGCGCGGGCAGGCGGACGACGGCCCACAGGGTGACGGACAGGGCGAGGGCGTCGAGCAGATACAGCTCGGGCAGGCCGATCACGGGGATCAGCGCGCCCGCCAGCAGCGGGCCCGCGACCAGTCCGGTCTGCATGACCGTGGAGCCGAGGGCGTTGGCGGCGGCGAGCTCCCCGGCCGGGACCAGACGGGCGATCGAGGCGTTGCGGGCGGGCGCGTTGAGGCCGAAGAACGCCTGCTGGGCGGCGAGCAGCACCATCAGGACGGCCACCGAGTCCAGGCCCGAGACGGCCTGGAGCCAGAACAGCACCGAGGTGACGGCGATCCCGCTGTTGGTGATCAGCAGCAGTCTGCGCCGGTCCATGGTGTCGGCGACCGCGCCGCCCCACAGGGCGAACAGCACCATCGGCACCAGCCCGGCGAGGCTGGCGTAGCCGACCCAGGCGGAGGACCCGGTGATGTCGTAGATCTGTTTGGGCACGGCGACGGCCGTCAGCTGGCTGCCGACGGCCGTGACGATGGTCGAGGACCACAGCCTGCGGTAGGCGGGACGGCGCAGGGGGCGGGTGTCCATCGCCCAGCGGCGCCAGCCGCGCCGGGGTGCCTCCTCGGTACTCGGCCCGTCGTCGGTACCGGCCCCGGGTACCGTGCCGCTGCTCTCGCTGGTGTCCACGCGCGTCCTGGTTGCTCGTTACATCTTTCGGATCGAGGGCCACTATTCCAGCAGCACCTGTGGTGAAGTGGCCCTTTTGGACATGCAATCTCAGAGTGTGGAATATGTCGGCGTGCGGAGTCAGGCGCCCGTGACGAGCAGCACGCCGAGGGTGATCATCGTGGCGGCGACCAGGCCGTCCAGCACCCGCCAGGCGGCGGGCCGGGTCAGGAAGCGGCCGAGCAGCCGGGCGCCGAAGCCCAGGGCGGCGAACCAGCACAGACTGGCGAAGGCGGCGCCCAGGCCGAAGGTCCAGCGCAGCGGGCCGCGGTCGGCGGCGATCGAGCCCAGCAGGAAGACCGTGTCGAGGTACACGTGCGGGTTGAGCCAGGTCAGCGCCAGACAGGTGAGCACCGCCCGGCGGCGTGAGCCGGCCGCCTCGCCGTCGGTACGCAGCGCCTCCGCGCCGGGCCGGACCACCCTGCGTGCCGCGAGCAGCCCGTATCCGAGCAGGAACGCGCCGCCGACCCAGCCCACCACGGTCAGCGCGTCCGGCCAGGCCACCACCAGCGCGCCCACCCCGCCCACTCCGAGGGCGATGAGGACGGCGTCGGACAGGGCGCAGATCCCGACGACGGCCAGGACGGCGTCACGGCGGATCCCCTGTCGCAGGACGAAGGCGTTCTGGGCGCCGATGGCGACGATGAGCGAGAGACCGGTGCCGAAGCCTGCGGCCGCGGTGGCCAGTGCGGTGGACATGGCTTCCACGCTAGGGAGACGATCACCGCGCGTACAGCTAAAGATTTTTACGTACCCTTAGCGGTCGTGATGATGTCATGATGATCGACCTCCCGCTGGAGCAGGTGCGGACACTGCTGGCCGTGGTGGACGAGGGCACCTTCGACGCGGCGGCCGCCGTCCTGCATGTGACGCCGTCGGCGGTCAGCCAGCGGGTGAAGGCGCTGGAGCAGCGCACCGGCCGGGTCCTGCTGCTGCGCACCAAGCCGGTGCGGCCGACGGAGTCCGGTGAGATCGTCGTCCGGTTCGCCCGGCAGCTGGCCCGGCTGGAGCGCGACACGCGGTCCGAACTGGGCATGAGTGGGTCCGGGGAACCGACCCGGGTGACGGTCGCGGTGAACGCGGACTCGCTGGCGACCTGGTTCCTGCCCGCCCTGTCCCGGGTGCCGCGGGACCCGCAGCTCTGCTTCGAACTCCATCGCGAGGACGAGACCCGTACGGCGGAGCTGCTGCGGGAGGGGCTCGTGATGGCCGCGGTCACCTCGTCGCCGGAGGCCGTGACCGGGTGCTCGGTGCGGGCGCTGGGCACGATGCGCTATCTGGCCGCCGCCAGCCCGGACTTCGTGGCCCGCCATCTCGAGGACGGCCCCCTGGGGGAGACCCTGGCGCGGGCCCCCGTGATGGCGTTCGACCGCAGCGACGACCTCCAGGACACGTTCGTACGAGGACTGCGGCGCGGCGCCTCGGGCGCGGGGCCGGTACGGCACGCCGTGCCGACCTCGGAGGGTTTCGTGGCCGCGGTGGCCGCGGGGTTCGGCTGGGGCATGGTCCCCGAGGCCCAGGCCGGCGACCTCCTGCGGACCGGCCGCCTGGTCCCCCTGGCCCCCGGCCGTCCGCTGGACGTCCCGCTGTACTGGCAGCAGTGGAAGCTCGACTCACCGGCCCTGGCGGCGGTCGCCGAGGCGGTGGCGCAGGAGGCGGCACGGACACTCAGGCGCTGACCCGGAGGGACGTCCGTGCCGGGTGCGCACCGGGGAGCCGAGCCGGGACCCGCCGGCACACCCGGCGTCGGAAGCCGGTCCGGGACACGGCGGGCCACCCCGCCCTCAGCGGCCGAGTCGGGCCAGGGTGCCCGCCGCGCTGTCCAGGAGCATCGCCAGGGCCGTCGGATAGGCGCTGGTGACCATGCGGGCGGACAGCAGGGGGGCCGCTTCGGCGATACGGGGGTGGGTGGTGGCGGGGAGGCGGGCGTAGGTCGAGGCCCACTTGGCGTCGTCGGCGCGCTGCGAGGCGCGGGGCAGCGCGAGGGAGGCCGCGTCCAGGGCGGCGAAGGCCAGCGTCTGGTCGATGAAGGCGTGGTAGATCCGGACCGTCTCCGGGAGCGGGAAGCCCGCGGTGCGCAGGACGTCGAGGACGGCCTCGTCGGCGGCGAGTTCGTTGGCCCGGCCGGTGACCCGGCTCGCGGTGAGCTGGGCCGCCTGCGGATGGGCGACGTACGCGGCGTGGATGCGCAGCCCGATCGCGTGCAGGTCCGCCCGCCACTCCCCGGTCGGCTGCCAGCCGCGCAGCGCCTCACCGATCAGCGCGTCACCGATGGCCAGGGTCAGCTCGTCCATGCCCCGGAAGTAGCGGTAGAGCGTGCTGGGGTCGCAGTCCAGGGCGAGGCCGAGGCGGCGCGCGGTCAGACCGCTGCTGCCGTGCTCGCGCAGCAGCCGCAGCGCGGCCTCGACGATCAGCCGCTCGGACAGCACGGTGCCGCTCCTGGTGGGCCGGCGCCGGCGCCGCTTCTCCTCCGGTACGACCGTCTTCGGCATCCTCGCCCGCCTCCTTATGCCAACGCCATTGACCTTACGGCAGGGGAAGGCGTTGTATCGCGGTCAGGGCCCCCTTCACTCGCACACCCTTGACCGAGGGAGTTCTCGTCATGCGTGTCCTGCTCGTGGGTGCCGGCGGCGTCGGCACCGCCGTCACCCGGATCGCCGCCCGGCGCCCGTTCTTCGAGGCGATGGTGGTCGCCGACTACGACCCCGCCCGTGCCTCGGCCGCCGTCGCCGCACTCGACGGCGACGACCGGTTCACCGCCGAGCGGGTCGACGCCGGCGACGAGGAGGCGGTCGCCGCGCTCCTCGCCCGGCACCGCTGTGACGTGCTCCTCAACGCCACCGACCCGCGCTTCGTGATGCCCCTGTTCGGCGCGGCGCGCACCGCCGGGGCCACCTATGTCGACATGGCGATGTCGCTGTCCCGGCCGCATCCGGAGCGGCCCTACGAGGAGTGCGGGGTCAAGCTCGGCGACGCGCAGTTCGCGCAGGCCGAGGAGTGGGCGGCGGCGGGCGGACTCGCCCTGGTCGGCATGGGGGTGGAGCCGGGGCTGTCGGACGTGTTCGCGCGGTACGCCGCCGACGAGCTCTTCGACGAGATCGAGGAGATCGGCATCCGGGACGGCGCGAACCTCACCGTCGACGGCGCCGACTTCGCGCCCTCCTTCAACATCTGGACCACCATCGAGGAGTGCCTCAACCCTCCGGTGGTCTACGAGGCCGGCCGCGGCTGGTTCACCACGGCGCCCTTCAGCGAGCCCGAGGTGTTCGACTTCCCCGAGGGCATCGGCCCGGTCGAGTGCGTCAACGTGGAGCACGAGGAGGTGCTGCTCGTCCCGCGCTGGGTGGACGCCCGCCGGGTCACCTTCAAGTACGGTCTGGGCCGCGAGTTCGTCGAGACCCTGAAGACGCTGCACAAGCTGGAGCTGGACCGCACCACACCGGTCACCGTGCCGAGCGCGGCGGGCCCGGTGCCGGTCTCGCCCCGGGACGTGGTCGCCGCCTGTCTGCCCGACCCGGCGACACTGGGCGAGCGTATGCACGGCAAGACCTGCGCCGGCACCTGGGTGCGGGGCGTGAAGGACGGCGCGCCGCGCGAGGTGTACCTGTACCACGTGGTCGACAACCAGTGGTCCATGGCCGAGTACGGCAGCCAGGCCGTGGTCTGGCAGACGGCCGTCAACCCCGTCGTCGCCCTGGAGCTCCTCGCCGGCGGCGCCTGGTCCGGCACGGGTGTCCTCGGCCCCGAGGCGTTCCCCGCCCGCCCCTTCCTCGACCTTCTGACGGCGTACGGCTCCCCCTGGGGCATACGGGAGCAGTAACGGGGTTTCCCGGTCGCGTCCGTTTCACCTCCGCCCCTGCGGTGACCCGCTCCGGAGCAACGCATACGGAAGACCGAAGCACGAAGAACACCGAGGATCTCGATCGGAGCGACTTCGATGGACACGTCGGGCCCGGCCCTGCTCCCAGCAGGCGAAGGCGGTCTGCAGGATTCGCTGGGGGCAACCGTGTGGCGCGAGGCGATTGGGGACCACTTTGTGCAGCTCAGCGCCGGTGTGGGCGACACTATCGCGTGCAACACGTGTGGTGCTGCTTGATGCTGAGGAGATCGTCTCGGCTCGTGGGCCAGGGCTGACACAAGTCAGCACCACACGTGGTCGCGCGGGTCACCAGACGAGACGGCCGTCCTCGGTCTTCCCGTACTCGCGCATCTGGTTCGCGAGGGAATGGAAGTAATCCGCCAACGAGTCATGGGTCTCGAACTGGTTCAGGTCACCATCGCTCCAGCACCCCAGCAGACCCGTACTTGTGTCAATGAACCGGCCGTAGAGCCAGTCCGTCTCCACGGCGAAGGGGATCCAGTCACGGTGCCATCCCAGGCATACGGGATCCGGGTCAGGCGACGGCTCCATCGCTTCCATCCCGATGCGCCATTCGTAGACCTTCACGATCTGCTCCACCGACAGCAGGTGCCAGCCGGAGGGAAGAAAACTACTGTCAATGCCAACGAACTTTCCGCTCGCGTCGCCATCGGCCATGCGCACGCCGTCATTGGTCAGCAACCACGTCCACATTTCCTGCGGGAAGCTCAGACCGAGCTTGGCTTCGGCGTCACTGATCATCTTCGGTCTAGCCGGGCCGCACAGGGCAGCCGCGTTCTTCGGGGCGTTCCGCTCAAGCCACCTCGTGACTCGCCCCCATGCCTGCCGGACGTTCTCTGCTTCGCGTGACCGTACTTCATTCATCAGTGATCTCCAGAGTGATGTTTGCGGCCAGGCGGGTGTTGCGGGCCTGGGCGTTGGCGAGGTCGGCTTGGAGCGAGGCCCGGCTCACTGGCGAGCCGCCGGCCGGGTCCTGAGCTCCCGGTTCGCGTTCGGCCGCGTGGACAAGTTCGAGCAGGTCGCGGTGACGATAGAGGAACGTGCGGTCCACTCCTGCTTGCCGGGCGACGGCGGAAACGCTGATCGGGGTGCCGTTCTTGGCGGCGTTCTTGATCGCGGTGGCCACTCGCTGGCGCCGACGCTCGGAGGTGGCCTGCGACCAGGCTCCGTTGGGGTTGTCCCGGCGTCGAACGTGCAGGTGAGGGCCTTCGTAGTCGCAGCCCAACGCCTTTGAATCCGGCAGCAGATGGCAGTCGCTGCGGCGAAGGCCCGCCACCTGGCCGCGGCGCAGTCCGACCCGGCCGTGCAGCAGCACAATCAGCCGGTCCCGTGCGCTGCGGCACTGAGGGAACATCGCCACCAGCTCGTTGTCGGTGGCCCGGTCGACATCCGCCTCCGGCTCCTGCACCCGATGCCGGGCCCGCAGCCGATAGGACAGCCCCGAGTCCTCACCCTGCGCCTCCAGCGGCAGGTCCCGGCTGTCGGCCAGCTCACAGATCGGCCCCAGCACCGATCGGGGCGCCTCGCCCACCGACACGGCGTACGACAACAGCCCACGCACCGCGGTCAGCACCCCGTTCATCCGCCGTTCCTTCCGGGCGGGATGGCCCCGGGCCCCAGCACCACCGGGGCCGGTTCGCCGTCCGGCGTCGACGGCGTGAACTTCAGCCAGACCATGAACAAGCCCAAGTCCCGGGCCGCCTGCGGCCACTGCCGTCCCGTCCGCCTGCACCACAGCAGGTACCCAAGAACGAGTCTCAGAAGATCAACTTAGCCTCCTCCCGCAACAACACACCACGCAGGTCAGCACCCCAGAGAAGCGGCCGCTGCCCCGTGCGGGAGCAGTGCCTGGACCGGGCCATGGACACGGACCAGGCACTGGGCGTGTGGGGCGGCACCACCGAGGCGGAGCGGCGGGCGCTCAGGCGGCGCACCGGCGCACGCCGGGGTTCCTGACGCGCGCCGCCCCTGCCGTCACGGGGTGCTGGGCTTGCCCGGCCGGTACAGCCACTTCTGGAACAGGGGTCCGAGGTTCTGGCCGGACTCCCGCTCCGCGAGCCGCTCCAGCTGGGCGGTGGTGCCGTGGCCGTAGCGGTGCTGCTGCGCCCAGGCACGCAGCACGCGGAAGAAGGCCCGGTCGCCGATCGCGACGCGCAGGGCCTGGAGGGTCATGGCACCGCGGGCGTAGACGGGGGTGCCGAAGATGTTGGCGCCGCTGCCGGGGTTGCCGGGCGGGAACGCCCAGAGGCTGTCGGTGGCGGGGGTGGCGTACAGGGTGTCGAAGTTCTTCTGCGCGCTGTCGCCGCCGTGCTGCTCCGAGTACAGCCACTCGGCGTAGGTGGCGAAGCCCTCGTTGAGCCAGATGTCCTTCCAGGACGTCAGGGAGACCGAGTCGCCGAACCACTGGTGGGCGCTCTCGTGGACGAGGGTGCTCAGGCTGGGCGCGCTGTCGTACACCGGCCGGGTCTGGGTCTCCAGGGCGTAGCCGACGTTGGGCGCGTGGTCGACGATGGAGCCGGCGGCACGGTAGGGGTAGGGCCCGAAGAGCCCGCTCTCCCACTCCAGCACGGACGGCAGCTTCTTCAGCACGGGCGCGGCGGCGTTGGCCTCGCGCGGGTCGACGGCGTCGTACACCTTGATGCCGTCGCGGGTCGTGTACTGCTTGACCTGGAACGTCCCCACGGTCGCGGTGGCGAGGTAGGCGGCCATGGGTTCCTTCTGCCGCCAGCGGAAGGTGGTTTTCCCGTTGCGGGTGCTCTGTCCGAGCAGGACGCCGTTGGCGACGGCGGTGCGGCCCTTGGGGACGGTGATCGTGATGTCGTACGCGGACTTGTCGAGGGGGTGGTTGTTGGCGGGGAACCAGGTCATGGCGCCCTGCGGCTCCCCGGCGACGAAGGCGCCGTCGTCGGTGGGGATCCAGCCGTCGAGGGAGTCGTCGGGGTCGGTGACCGGGCCCGGCTTGCCCTGGTAGGTGACGGTGACGCGGAAGGTCTGGCCCTTGCGCAGGGGGCGGGCGGGGGTGACGACGAGTTCCTGGCCGTCGCGCCGGTGGGCGGCCGTGCGGTGATCGACCGTCAGACCGGTGATCTTCAGGCCCTTGAGGTCGAGGTCGAAGCGGCTGAGGCGCTGGGTGGCGCGGGCGGTCAGCACGGCCTTGCCGGTGAGGTGACCGCTGCTCGGGTCGTAACCGAGCGTCAGACCGTAGTGGGAGACGTGGTAGCCGCCGTTCCCGGCGAGCGGGAAGTACGGGTCGCCGACGCCGGGCGCGCCCGCCGAACCGGCCGCGGTGGCGGGTCCGGCCGCCGTCAGCAGGGCCGCCACGGCGACCGGGACGGTGGCGACGACGGCTTCCCGCCGTAGCAGGGCGGGGCGTCTGCGGGAGGGGGTCACGTGCGCTCCTTGGGGGGTGGCGGGTGATCAAACGCCCATCAGACTAGGCAACGCGCCGCCCGGAGTCGCCCTCCTCCAGGTCAAGCCGCGCGGCGCCGCGGGACGGTCGCGGGCGGGGCCTAGGCTCGGCGCCATGACTGTCCGTGTGCGCCGTGTCTACGAACCGCCCGAGCCCGAGGACGGCGTCCGTGTCCTCGTCGACCGGCTGTGGCCGCGCGGCCTGGCCAAGGACGCGGCCCGGATCGACGAGTGGCCCAAGGCGATGACCCCCTCGACGGAGCTGCGCCGCTGGTACCACGCGGGCGAGGCGTCGTACGAGGAGTTCTCCCGCCGCTACGAGGCGGAGCTGGCCGCCCCCGACGCGGCCGAACTCCTGGACCACGTCCGTACGTTGGTCCAGGAGGGGCCGGTGACCCTGCTGACGGCCGCGAAGTCCCCCGAGGAGAGCCACGCGGCCGTACTGCTGGGGCTGCTGGACTGACGGCGGCTCAGCCGGTCTGCCGGGCCGCCGCCCGGCCCGCCGCACGGCCCGAGAACAGGCAGCCGCCGAGGAAGGTGCCTTCAAGGGCGTTGTACCCGTGGACCCCGCCGCCGCCGAAGCCGGCGACCTCGCCCGCCGCGTACAGGCCCTCGATCGGCGCTCCGTCGGCGCCGATGGCGCGGGAGTCGAGGTCGGTCTGGATGCCGCCGAGCGTCTTGCGGGTGAGGACGTGCAGCTTGACCGCGATGAGCGGGCCGGCCTCGCGGTCGAGGATGCGGTGCGGGGTCGCGACCCGGCCGAGACGGTCGCCGATGTAGCGGCGGGCGTTGCGGATGCCCTGGATCTGGGCGTCCTTGCTGTACGGGTTGTCGATCTGCAGGTCGCGGGCGCGGATCTGGCGGCGCAGTCCGTCCGCGTCGAGCAGGGGCTTGTCGGTGAGCGCGTTCATCTTCTCGACGAGCCGGTCGAGGGTGTCGGCGACGACGAAGTCCGCGCCGTGGTCGAGGAACGCCTGCACGGGGGCCGGGGCACCCTTGCCGAGCAGCCGGTCACGCAGGACGGCCCGGCGGTCCTTGGCCGTGATGTCGGGGTTCTGCTCGGAGCCGGAGAGCGCGAACTCCTTCTCGACGATCTTCTGGCTGAGGACGAACCAGGAGTGGTCGTACCCGGCGATGTCCTCGGTGGTGCGCAGGTACTTGAGGGTGTTGAGGGTGTCGTAGCCCGGCAGACAGGGGTCGGGCAGCCGGCGGCCGAGCGCGTCGAACCACATCGAGGACGGGCCGGGCAGGATGCGGATGCCGTGGCCGGGCCAGATGGAGTCCCAGTTCTGGATGCCCTCGGTGTAGTGCCACATGCGGTCCCGGTTGACCAGCCGGACGCCGGCCTCGGCGCTGATGTCGAGCATGCGGCCGTCGACGTAGGCGGGCACGCCGGTGACCATCTCGGCGGGCGGGGTGCCGAGGCGCTCGGGCCAGTAGCGGCGCACGATCTCGTGGTTGGCGCCGATGCCGCCGCTGGTGACGACGACGGCCTGGGCGGTCAGCTCGAACTCGCCGATCGCGTCGCGGTGGGAGGCGACACCGCGCGCGGAGTCGTCGGGCGCCAGGACCGTGCCGCGTACGCCGCGGGCGGCGCCGTCCGTCACGACCAGCTCGTCCACGCGGTGGCGGTGGTAGAAGGTCAGCAGCCCGTCCTTCGCGGCCTGCTTGGCGTAGCGGGCGAACGGCTCGACGACACCGGTGCCGGTGCCCCAGGCGACATGGAAGCGGGGCACCGAGTTGCCGTGGCCGTCGGCGCGCAGGTCGCCGCGCTCGGCCCAGCCGACCGTGGGCAGCAGGCTGATGCCGTGGCCGGTCAGCCAGGTCCGCTTCTCCCCCGCCGCCCACTCGACGTAGGCGCGGGCCCAGCGCACCGCCCAGGAGTCCTCGTCCTCGGTGCGGTCGAACTGCGCGCTGCCCTGCCAGTCGTTCCAGGCGAGGTCGAGGGAGTCCTTGATGCCGAGGCGGCGCTGCTCCGGGGAGTCGACGAGGAACAGCCCGCCGAAGGACCAGAACGCCTGGCCGCCGAGGTTGGCGGCGTTCTCCTGGTCGACCAGGGCGACCCGCCTGCCCCTGCTGGTGAGTTCGTGCGCCGCGACGAGGCCCGCGAGGCCCGCTCCGACGACGATGACGTCCGCGTCCATGGCGACCGTTGCCTTTCTCTGACTGGGGGGGAGCTGCGATGGGGTGCTATTCCGAGGCGCTGCCGTCGGTCAGCAGCGCGGTGAGCAGTTGCTTGAGCCAGGCACGGGCGGCGTCCACGTCCTTGTCCAGCAGCAGTTGGGTGGTGACCCCGTCGTACGCGGCGACGACCGCGTGGGCGGCGGAGTCGGCGTCACCGAGGACGGCGGGCAGCGGGATGTGGCCGCGCGCCCGGGCCAGCCGGTCGGCGATCGCGCGGCGCAGCCTGGCCCGCTGTTCCAGGAGGGTCTGCGCGACGGCCGGGTCCCGCGCCGCGTGCACCAGGAAGTCCGTCTTCACCAGCAGCCAGTCGAGGTCGAGCAGCAGCACCTCGGTGACCCGGTCCACGGAGGCCGGTACGTCGAGATCGGGCCCTTCGCCCGCGAGGGCGTCGGCGACCTGCTGGGCGATCAGGTCGGCGCGTTCCCGGTAGAGCGCGAAGAACAGCTCGTCCAGGGTGCCGAAGTTGGAGTAGAAGGCGCCCCGGCTGTAGCCGGCGGCCTCGCAGACCTCCTCGATGGAGACCCGCCCGAAGCCCTTGGCGGCGAACACGGCGAAGGCGGCGTCGAGCAGATTGGCCCGGGTGCGCACCCGGCGCCGGGTGACCCGGCCGGTCGCCCGTCCGTTCTGCTCCGTCGCCATTGTCCGACCTCCGTTCGATACGCGAATGTATCGGATGCATTGGTGTATCGAAAGAGTTCGTACTCGATCGACCGCCGCCCGCTCGAGGACGCCGGCACGCCCGGCAGCACATGACGCTCACCGCCGACCCCGGCACCGACCGCGTCTACGTCCACATCGCCCCGTACGGCGGGAACGTGCTGGTCTCCTGGGCCGGTGGTCTGACGAATGTCCGGTTCCTCGCCGACGACCACGACGCTGTCGATCGCGCGTCTCGCGCCGTGAGCGGGGCCGTGCCCGGTACCCGCCGTGACGGGTACCGGGCACCGGGGGGGTCAGCCTGCGGTGCGGTGGCCGGACAGGGAGGGCGCCGCGTCCTGGCCGCCCGCGTCGGGGCCCGCGCCCGGGGCGGGGTCCGGACCCGGGGCGGGGTCCGGGCCCGCGGCGGGGTCCGGGCCCGCGGCGGGGTCCGGGCCCGCGGCGGGGTCCGGGCCCGCGGCGGGGTCCGGGCCCGCGGCGGGGTCCGGGCCCGCGACGGGGTCCGGGCCCGCGGCGGGGTCCGGGCCCGCGGCCTGGGGCGGTGCCGTGCGCTGCGGGTGCCGCAGCAGGAGCACTCCCACGGCGGCGGCGAGCAGGGTCAGGACGGCGGAGACGATCAGGCAGAGGTGCAGGCCGTCCAGGAAGGCCTCGGACAGTGCGCCGAGGGCGCGGGGCGTGTCCGCGCCCAGGTCGATCCCGGCCACGGCGCCGATGCCGCCCTGTTCGGCGACTCCGGTGACCTGCTGCACCGTCCGGTCGCTCAGGCCCGCCCCGGTGAGGTGACCGGGGAGGGCGTCCACGGCCTTGCCGGACAGCAGGGCGCCGAGGACGGCGGGGCCGAGGGCCGCGCCGACCTGGCGGAAGGCGTTGTTGCCGGCGGCGGCCATGCCGGCCTGCTGGAAGGGCACCGAGCTGACGGCGGTGGCCGTCATCGGCGTGATGACGAAGGCCATGCCGAGGCCGAGCAGCGCCAGCCGCCAGGCCAGCGAGCCGAACGAGGTGTGCGCGTCGATGTCCGTCAGGGTGAGCAGGGCGGCCGTGGAGACCAGCAGCCCGCCGGGGATGAGCAGCCGCGCCGAGACCCGGTGGACGAGCCGGCCGACGGGGGCGCCGAGCACGAGCGGGACCGAGGACACCATCAGCAGCCGCCAGGCGGCGTCGAGCGTGGACAGCCGCTGGACCATGCCGAAGTAGAGGCTGAGCGCGAAGAAGAACCCGATCAGGCCCAGAAAGCTGATCATGGCGATCAGGGTGGTGGCGGTGAAGGCCGGGCTGCGGAACAGGGTGAGGTCCAGCATGGGGCTGGAGCTGGCGCGTTCCGCCAGGACGAACGCGACGGCGGCGACCGCGGCGGTGGACAGGGCGATCATCACCTTGACGTCGGTGAAGGATCCGGCGCCGCCCTCGATGATGCCGTAGACCAGCGCGGTGATCGCCAGGGCGGCGGTGAGCTGGCCGGGCCAGTCGAGGCGGCGGGAGCCCGGGGCGCGGGAGTCGGTCAGCAGCCCGGCCGCGCAGGCCAGGGCGGCGAGGGACGCCGGGATCGGCAGGAGGTGGATCCAGCGCCAGTCGACGTGGGCGAGGACCGTGCCCGCGATGACCGGGCCGAGGGCCAGCGCGGCTGTCAGGGAGGTGGCCCACAGGCCGATGAACCTGCCGCGCTCCCGCGGGTCGGGGACGGCGTGGCTGATGAGGGCGAGGGTGGTGGGCAGCAGGGCGGCCGAGCCCAGTCCGGCGAGTGCCTGGCCGGCCCAGAGCGTCTGGACGTTCTGCGCGCACAGGGCGACGAGTGCGCCGAGGGCGCTGAGGGCGAGTCCCGCCTGGTAGACCTTCTTGCGGCCGTGGACGTCGCCGAAGACGCCGGCGGTGAGGATGAGGGCGGCCATGGGCAGCACGAACGCGTCGGAGACCCAGGACAGCTGGGAGGTCGAGGCGTTCAGCGCCCGCTGGATCGCGGGCAGGCTCGCCGAGACGGTGGTCACCGGCAGATAGGCGACGAACACACCGACGCAGGCCATGACGAGCGTGGCGGTCCGTCGTTCCCGCGGCGGGTGCGCCGTGGTCGTGGCATTCACGGAGGACTCTTCCTGACGGCGCCCGGGCACCGGGCGCTGGAGTGGGGCTTGACGGCCGCCACTCTCCGTGACACCGGCCGCTTCAGGCGAGCCACGGGCCCCCGGGACGAGGACAATCGACATCCGGGGGCCGCTTTCCCCGGATCTTCGACATCCCTCGCCCACTCCTCCCCGGCGGGCTACGCCCGCGCGGACACCTCCGGGGGCAGGTTGAACGGCGTCACCACCTGGATCGCCGAGGGCAGCGAAGGCCCGTCGTCGGGGAGTGCCCCGTGGGCGCGCATCACCGTCTGGCAGGCCCGCCGTACGTCCTGGCGCAGATCGTGGTGGAGGACCGCGGACAGCCGGCGCCCGCGCAGCAGCCGGGTGTTGTCGTGGTCGAGGTCGTGGGCGACGAACACCGCGCAGGTGCGGCCCAGTTCGTCGAAGGCGGCCAGGGTCGCGAGGTTGCCGCCGCCCATGGAGTACACGGCGACGATGTCCTCGTCGCGGCGCAGCGCCTCGAGGACCAGGTCGTGCTGGGTGGCGTCGAGGCCGTCGCTGTCGGTGACCTCCACCAGGGCGCGCCGGGGGTGGGCGAGGCGCATCGCGCTGCGGAAGCCCATCTCGCGCTCCTCCTCGCCCCGGAAGGAGCCCCGGCTGATGGTGGTGAGGACATGACCGGGCCGGTCGCCGAGCCACTGGCCGAGGAGGTAGGCGGCGGTGCTCCCGGCGGCCCGGTTGTCGATCCCGACGTACGCCACGCGCGCGCTCGACGGCAGGTCGGTGACCAGGGTGACGACGGGGATGCCGGCGGCGGCGAGCCGGCCGACGGCGGCGGTGGTCTCCGGCAGGTCCGGCGCCTTGAGGATCACCCCTTGCGAGCCCCGCCGGGCGATCCGGTCGAGGATGGCGGTCAGTTCGCCGACGGGCGCGGTCTGCCGGAAGTGGAACCGTGAGCGCACCACGGCGGGGTGCAGCGACGGCAGTTCGGCCTCCAGGGCCTCGCGTACGGCGGTGGAGAACCGCTCCGGCGCCTGCATCACGATGTCGATCATGAAGGTACGGCCGCCGATGCGGACCTGGGTCTGCTGGCGGTCGAGGTCCTCGACGGCCCGCCGCACCTCCCGGACCGTGCTCTCACGGACACCGCCGCGGCGGTTGAGGACCCGGTCGACCGTGGCCGTGCTCAGGCCGGACTGACGGGCGATCTCCTTGATCGTATAGGGGTGTCGCATGCCTGGTTTCCCACGATTGCTGAGGTGTTTTTGATGTGCTTCCGAGCCTTGAATGAGGGGTTCGATCTCAGAAGACTGGCAGAAAAGCGAGGGCTGCGAAAGGACCCGCGATGATCCCCACCCCTGTGCGCTCCCGGACCTGGCTGACCGAGGAGGACTGCGATCTCGACGTGTTCCGCTCGCTCGTCGAACAGCGCACCGATCCCGCCGACCACCCCTCGGCCCTGCGGGTCGAGCGGAACGTCCCGCTCTACGACAGCGGCCGGCTGCGCGAGCTGACGGCCACCGCCGAGGGCCGCCGCGAGGTGCAGAGCGAGCTGGTGCGGACCCTGCTGGACGGTCCCGGTGTCGTGGTCCTCAAGGGCGCGTACACCGACCCGGCGGTGGTGGACCGGGCGTCGGAGGCGTTCCGGGCGCTGATCGAGGAGGAGCGCGCCTCGGGCACGGCCCGCGGTGACCACTTCGCCAAGCCCGGCGCGAACGACCGGGTGTGGAACGCGCTCGACAAGATGGCCGTGCGGGCGCCGGAGGTGTTCGCCGACTACTACGCCAACGACATGCTGGAGCTGGTCGCCGAGGCCTGGCTCGGTCCCGCCTACCAGGTGACCTCGCAGGTCAACGTGGTCAATCCGGGCGGTGCCGCGCAGAGCCCGCACCGCGACTACCACCTCGGCTTCCTGTCCCAGGCCCAGGCGGCCGCGTACCCGGCGCATGTGCACCGGCTGTCGCCCGTGCTGACCCTCCAGGGCGCGGTCGCCCACTGCGACATGCCCGTGGAGTCCGGTCCGACGCTGTACCTGCCGCACTCGCAGAAGTTCGAGCCCGGCTATCTCGCCTGGCGGCTGCCCGGGTTCGTCGAGTACTTCGACGCGCACCATGTGCAGCTTCCGCTGGAGAAGGGGGACGCGGCCTTCTTCAACCCGGCGCTGTTCCACGCGGCCGGACACAACGTCTCCTCCGGCATCCGGCGGATGGCCAATCTGCTCCAGATCTCCTCCGCGTTCGGCCGGGCGATGGAGACGGTCGACCGGCAGGCGATGGCGAACGCGCTGTTCCCCGTGCTGCGGGAGCGCAGGGCCGAGGGGGCCGGGGAGGACTGGCTGCGCCGCGTGGTCGCCGCCACCGCCGAGGGCTACCCGTTCCCCACCGACCTCGACCTCGACCCGCCGGTCGACGGTCTGGCCCCGCCCTCCCAGGCGGACACCCTCTGGCGGTCTGTCATCGAGGACTGGGAGCCGGAGCGGCTGCGGCGGGAACTGGCGGCGGGCGCGGAGCGGCGCAGGAGCTGAACCGGCGTGCGCCGGGCCTCGCCACGCGCGCCCCGGTGCACCGAGTCACGGCCATCAGCAAAGTAACGGGGCATTACTTTGTGACGCCCCCGCACGTTGGTGGGGACGTGAAGAACGTCGACATGCTCCTCACCGGCGGCTTCGTCGCCGTCACCGCGGTGGCCGTCCTGACCGTCCACGGCCTTCAGCCGGACCCGTCCGAAGGCCTCTTGTGCGGAACCCGGCAGGTCACCCGTCCGACCTCGGTACTGTCGCATCCCGCTCCCCTCGGAGCGGACCGGCCGGAGGAGGACGACTGAACGAGGACGACGACCCGAGCTCCGCCCCCACGCGCCGCGAGCGGCTGCGCCGTCAGATGTCGCGGGAGGTCCGCGCCGCGGCGCGCGCGGTCATCACGGACCAAGGGGTGGAGGCGCTGACGCTCGCCGAGATCGCCCGGCGGGTCGGGGTGACCCCGGCGGCCCTCTACCGGCACTTCGACGACCTGGCGGACATCGTCCGGCACACCGCCCGGGACATCGTCGCCGAGCTGACCGCTCTGCTGCGGGACTCCGTGGAGGCCGAGCACGAGGCCGATCTCGCGGCCCGGCTGGTCGCCCCCTGCCGGGTGTTCCGGCAGTGGGGGCTGACCCACCGCCAGGAGTTCGGTCTGCTGTTCGGCACGCCCACGGCGGCCGCCGGTTCCGCCCAGCCCGATCTGACCGGCGACTGGATCCGGGAGCTGGCCTCCGTCTGGGGCCCCGAGCACATGCGGCTGTGGGCGACCCGCCCCTACCCCGTCATCGCCGACGCCGACCTCGACCCGCGGCTGCGCCGGCAGATCGCCGCGTACCGCTCGGCCACCGGGGTGGAGATACCGCTCGGCGCGCTGGTCGTCATGCTGTCCTGCTGGCGCTCGCTCTACGGGCAGGTGGCCCTGGAGGTGTTCGCGCACTTCAACCCGTTGATCCTCGACCAGGAGCCGATGTTCGAACTGCTGATGCTCGAACTGGCGACCAGGCTGGGCCTGGGTGCGGACTACCGGCCCCCGCCGGGCCTGAGGGTGACGGCGGCTCCGGAGCGCCTCACGGCGGCGGCAGCCCCGCCGGGCGCGACGGGCGGCCCAGGCGCACCGGCACCCCCGGCGAGCACAGGACGCTGACCGGTTCCCCGCGCGGCGCGGGCGGCCCGCCGCGGTGATCAGGTTCTCCTCGCGCACGATCAGCTCGGCGCGGTGCGGCGGCCGGCGCGGACGGTGGTTCGGTTCGGCAGGTAGGCGGCCCCGCCGAAGAAGGCGTTGTGCATCCCCCGGCGGGCGGTGAGGAGGTGCTCCAGCCCGGTCGGTTCCCCGACACGCGCGCCGGGGCGCACCGCGACACGGCTGTACGCCCCGCGCGGACCGGGCCGGCGGCGGCTCGTGTACGTCACGATGCCGTCGGCCGCGCGCACGCTCATCCGGGACCACAGGCAGGGCAGCCGGAAGCCGGCCCGCCCCATCGGGCAGCCCCGCCACCGTCTCCGGGGCTACGGCCCGGGCTTCCGCACGGCGCCGGCATGCCGGGCTCACCCCCCGCGGTCGGGGTCCCTCGGCTGCCGGCCGGGCGGTGCCTCGCCCGCCGTGAGGTGTTCCAGAACCTCCACCAGTTCCTGGCAGGCGCGCTCCACGGAACGCCGGGTGTTGCGCTGTTCCATGATCACGGCCGAGAGCAGCAGGGCGGTGAGGGCCATCGTCCCGTTGAAGGCCTGGAGTTTGATCATCACCTCGATCCGGCTGAGGCGGGCGAACGGCCCGATCCGGTCCGTGGCGGCGATCGTCGCCATGACGGAGGTGAACAGCGCGCACAGCATGCTGCCGGCCAGCAGGAAGCGCAGGGCCGCCCAGATCAGCAGCGGATAGACCAGGAAGAGCAGGCTGACCGTGCTCCGGGTGGCCAGCGGGACGAGGGCGAGGCAGATCACCGCGAGGCCCGCGGCCTCCTTCCAGCGGGACAGGAGCAGGGGGCGGCGCGCCGTGCGCAACAGGAGCAGGACGGGCGTGACGATCAGGACGCCCATCGCGTCCCCCACCCACCAGCCCAGCCAGACCGGCCAGAAGGACTCCGCGGCGATCTTGCCGGTGAGGATCAGCAGGCCCACGCCGACGCTCGCGCTCAGCAGCATCGAGGTGAGCGCCGCCAGGAAGACCAGGGCGAGGCCGTCGCGTAATCGGGCGAGGTCGGTGCGGAAGCCGACCTTGCGCAGCAGGAGGTAGGCGCAGACGGGGGCGGCGGTGTTGCCCACCACGTTGACCAGGGCGACGGGCCGCAGGGTGGTGATCGACAGGATGACGAGGAGGACACCGAGGGCGATGCCCAGCCAGGCGCGCAGGCCGAGGATCAGCAGGGAGGCGACCGCGACGCCGGTGGGCGGCCAGATGGGGGTGAACACGGCTCCTTCGACGACGAGCCGGCGGATGAGTCCCAGCCGTCCGGCCCCGTAGTAGCAGACGGCGACGGCGAGCGTCTGGACGGCGAAGACCACCGTCCGGCGCAGCTCGAGGTCCCGGATGCCCACCACAGCAGCCATCAGACACCGTCCCGGCGCGGTCGGCGAGGTGAGGACCCTGCCGCCGGGGCCCTATGACTGCATCCGGGGTACGTCCGCGAGGAGTCCGTCGTGGCCGACCACCAGGACCGCCGCGTCGTCCTCGTGCCCGGAGCGTTCGGCACCCCTGATCACGGCGGCGGCGAGCGAACCGGCCTCCATGCCCGCCACGGCGGCGATGCCCGCGAGGCGGACGACCTGGTCGAGGCCCTCCTCGACGCTGAGCCGGGGGCCCTCGACGACACCGTCCGTGAGCAGGACGAACAACCCGCCCCTGGTGAGCCGGTAGCGGGTGACCGGGTAGTCGATGCCCGCGACGACACCGAGGGGCGGGCCACCCTCGTCCTGGGCTGTGCCGGACTTGCCGTCCGCGGTGGCCCAGACGCAGGGGACGTGTCCGGCCCGGGCGCTCTCCAGGACCCCGCTGGCCGGGTCGAGCCGCATGAAGGTGCAGGTGGCGAAGAGATCGCCGCCGAGGGAGAGCAGCAGGTCGTTGGTGCGGGCGAGGAGTTCGCCGGGCTCGCCGGTGACGGAGGCGAGCGCCCGCAGGCCGACCCGGACCTGCCCCATGAACGCGGTCGCCTCGATGTTGTGGCCCTGGACGTCGCCGATGGACAGGCCTATGCGGCCGTCGGGCAGGGTGAAGGCGTCGTACCAGTCGCCGCCGACGTTGAGGCCGGAGCAGGCGGGGGCGTACTGGACCGCGAGCCGGTACCCGGGGGCCACGGGGAGGTCCCGGGGCAGCATGCCGCGCTGGAGGGCGAGCGCCAGTTCGACACGGGAGCGTTGCAGTTCCGCGCGCTCCCGCGCCTGGGCGGTCAGCGACCCGAGCCTGGCCAGCAGCTCGTCGCCTTCGTCCGGGGGGCGCTTGCGGGACATCGATCACTCCGGGGCAAATCTGGCATTTTGCGTGTACAGGATCATATTCGGCCGCAGGAGGTCCGGCGCCACGGGAGCGCCCGCCCGCGCCCCCCGCACCCCCACACACGCTCCGCAACCCGCCACCCCCGAAGGCCGACACCCGGCGGCGCACGCCGAACGCTCCGGTGCCACAGCACGGCCCGCCCCGACAACGGCCCCAGCACGTCAACTCCGTCGCACATCCGCCATGGTGATGAGATGTCAGATAAATACGGTGCGCAGCCGTCCGTCCTCCGTGGGCCCGATGCCCGATTTCCCGGAAACCCGAACAATCGTCCCTGTCACGGCCGTTCGACCGGGAGGGGACGAACCATGCGCGTCATACGGCTCATCGGGGCCGTTCTGGGAACCACGCTGGTGGTGGGCACCGGGGTGCAGTCGGCATCCGCCGACACCGCCGGGGGTGTACGGCTGCCGGCGAAGAAGCTGGACCGGGCCGCGCTGCGGGCCAGTCCGGACGACGTCCGCGAGGCGGGGATGTACGGCGTGTACTCGTCGGTACGCGACGGTGCTCCGGCCTGGACCGGCGCCGCCGGTGTGGCCGACGTGGACACGGGCCGCCCGGTGCGACCCGGCATGCGGCACCGGATCGGCAGCGTCACCAAGAGCTTCACCGCCGTCGCCGTGCTCCAGCAGGTGGAACGGGGGCGGATCGCCCTCGACGCGCCGATCGGCGACTACGTCCCGGACCTGGTCCCCGGGAAACGGGGCCGCACCGTCACGGTCCGCATGCTCCTGAACCACACCAGCGGCATCGGCGACTACATGCCGGGCGCCTTCCCGTCGCCGGCGCAGAACTCCACCTCGAGCATCGACGAGGGGCGCTTCCGCCGCATCCCGGCCCGGGAACTGGTGCGCCTCGGCCTCGCCGACCCCGCGACCGGCCGGCCCGGTGCGGCATGGTCGTACTCCAACACCAACTACGTGCTCGCGGGACTGCTCCTGGAACGGGTCACCGGCCAGGACGCGGGGACGTACCTCACCCGCAACGTCATCGACCGGGTGGGGCTGCGCCACACCGTCTATCCGCGCGGCCCCTACATCTCGGGACCGCACGCCAAGATGTACGAGGCCTACTTCGGTGTGATCGACCCGCCCCGCGACTACAGCGTCTACGACATGTCCTGGGGCAGCACGGCGGGCGCGCTGATCTCCACCACCGACGACCTGAACACCTTCTACCGCGCCCTGCTCGGCGGCCGGCTCCTCGGGCGAGCCGCGCTCACGGAGATGCTGCGCACCGTGCCGGGCAGTGACGGCCTCGGCCACGGCCTCGGGATCGACTCCGTCGACCTGCCGGACTGCGGGCGTTTCTGGGGGCACGACGGCTCGGTGTTCGGCGCCGGGACGATCGCCCTGTCCAGCCGGGACGGCAGGCGCCAGCTCGCCCTCGGGTGGAACCTGACGAAGTACCAGCGGCTCGGCGAGGACGGAACCGTCGAACCCAGCGACATCGACGCCGCTCTCTTCGAGCACATCACCCGGGCACTCTGCCCGACGCCGCGCCGGCCTTCGGCGAAGACCGGGAGCGGGGCCGGGGCAGGGGCAGGGGTTGGGGCCGAGGGTGGGGCCGCCGCCGAGGCCGCCACCGACGGCGACACCGACGGCCACGCCGACGCAGACGCCCGGAAGGTGATCCCCACCGGGCTGCTCGGCGTAGGCCTCCCCCCGAAGGATGCGATGGTCAGGGCACGTTGACGACACCGGCCACAGAGGCGCCGGCGTTGGAGCGCCCCCTGGCCACCTCGGCTCCGGTGCCGTCAGGACTCCAGGGCCGCCATCACCACCGCCTTGGCCTCCTCCTGGACCCGGGCGAGGTGCTCGGTGCCCAGGAACGACTCGGCGTAGATCTTGTAGACGTCCTCGGTGCCGGAGGGACGGGCCGCGAACCAGGCGTTGGCCGTGGTCACCTTGATGCCGCCGAGGGCCGCGCCGTTGCCGGGGGCCTCGGTGAGGACGCCGGTGACGGCCTCTGCGGCCAGGGTGTCGGCGGTGACCTGCGCGGGCGAGAGCTTCGCGAGCAGCGCCTTCTCCTCACGGGTGGCGGGCGCGTCGATGCGGGCGTAGGCCGGCTCGCCGAAGCGCTCCGTCATGCCGGTGTAGTGCTCCGAGGGCGTCTTCCCGGTGACCGCGGTGATCTCGGAGGCGAGCAGGGCCAGGATGATGCCGTCCTTGTCGGTGGTCCAGACGGAGCCGTCGCGGCGCAGGAAGGACGCGCCGGCCGACTCCTCCCCGCCGAAGCCGAGCGAGCCGTCGACCAGCCCGTCCACGAACCACTTGAAGCCGACGGGCACCTCGACGAGCCGGCGCCCGAGGTCGGCGGCGACCCGGTCGATCATCGACGAGGACACCAGCGTCTTGCCCACCCCCGCGTCGGCGGGCCACTGCTCGCGGTGCGCGTAGAGGTAGGCGATGGCGGCGGCGAGGTAGTGGTTCGGGTTCATGAGCCCCGCGTCGGGGGTGACGATGCCGTGCCGGTCGGCGTCGGCGTCGTTGCCGGTGGCGATGTCGAACCGGTCCCGCTTGTCGATCAGCGAGGCCATCGCGTACGGCGAGGAGCAGTCCATGCGGATCTTGCCGTCCCAGTCGAGCGTCATGAACCGCCAGGTGGGGTCGGTGAGCGGGTTGACCACGGTCAGGTCGAGCCGGTGCTGCTCGGCGATCCGGCCCCAGTAGGCGACCGAGGCCCCGCCGAGCGGGTCGGCGCCGATCCGGACCCCGGCGGCGCGGATCGCGTCCAGGTCCAGGACCGCCGGGAGGTCGGCGACGTACGTGCCGAGGAAGTCGTGGCGCCCGGTGGTGGGCGCGGCGAGCGCCCGGGTGTACGGGATGCGGCGGACGTCCTTCAGACCGGCGGCGATGATGTCGTTGGCCCGGTCCTGGATCCAGGAGGTGGCGTCGGAGCCCGCGGGGCCGCCGCTCGGCGGGTTGTACTTGAAGCCGCCGTCGGCGGGCGGGTTGTGCGAGGGGGTCACGACGACGCCGTCGGCGAGCCCTGCGGTGCGGCCGCGGTTGTGGGTGAGGACGGCGTGCGAGACGGCCGGGGTGGGCGTGTAGCCGTCGGCGCTGTCGACGAGCACGGTGACGTCGTTGGCCGCGAACACCTCCAGGGCGGTGACGGTCGCGGGCTCGGACAGCGCGTGGCTGTCGGCGCCGAGGAAGAGCGGGCCGTCGGTGCCCTGGGCGGCGCGGTACTCGCAGATCGCCTGGCTGGTCGCGGCGATGTGGTCCTCGTTGAAGGCGGTGTTCAGGGACGAGCCGCGGTGGCCCGAGGTGCCGAACGTGACGCGCTGCGCGGGGTCGGCCGGGTCGGGGTGCAGCGCGTAGTACGCGGTGACCAGCCGGGCGACGTCGACGAGATCCTCGGGGCCGGCCGGCCGGCCCGCTCGCTCGTGCTGCATGTGCCCGCTCCTCCATGTCGGTTGACCATTTGGCTTGCGGTTCCATCTTCCCCCGCCGCGGTGATCACCCGCGACGTGAGTCCACGGGGAGTCGCGGCGCCGCCGCCTTGACCTCGACCGGACTTGAGGTTCTAGCGTCGGTGCCATGCCACCCACACACGCCTTCACCCCGGCGGAACGCGCCTACCTGGCCGCCCAGCCACTGGCCCGCCTCGCGACCACCGGACCGGACGGCGGCCCCCAGGTGCGCCCGGTCGGCTTCGTCGTGAACGAGGACGACACGATCGACATCGGCGGCCCCGCGCTCTCCCGCAGCCAGAAGTACCGCAACGCCCAGGCCCGTCCCGAGGTCTCCCTGGTGATCGACGACATGGCACCGGCCGACGACCCGGTCGCGGCCGGCTGGGGCCGGGGCGTGGAGATCCGTGGGCGTGCCGAGGTGCTCACGCTCGACGCCCCGCCCATGGCTCCCGACTTCTTCAGCGCCGAGGTGATCCGGATCCACCCGCGCCGGATCATCAGCTGGCACCTCGAACCGGACGACGGCCGCGCCCGCGCCCGGAACGTGGATCGCTTTTCGCGTTGAGTATCCGTACTCAGGCGCCGGGCCCCCGCCACCCGCGAGACTGGGAGCGGATCATCACCCGTCGAGAGGCCGACCCGTGTTCAGTCGCACCGTCATCGCCCTGACCCCGTTCTTCGGGCGGCTCACCGTCACGAGTGAGATCAAGATGCGGCTGCCCGAGGGGAGCATCTTCGTCGCCAACCACGACTCCCTGGCCGACCCGGCGGTCGTGATGGCCGCGCTGCGCAGCTTCGACCTGAAGCCGGTGGTGCTGGCGACGGCGGGCCTGTGGCGGATCCCGCTGCTCGGCAAGGCGCTCAGCCGCGAGGGGCACATCCCGGTCCACCGGGGGACGGCGCACGCCGCCCTCGCGCTCGACGCGGCCGCGGAGGCCCTGGCCGGCGGCCGCCATGTGCTCCTCTACGGCGAGGGCGGCCTGCCCCGCCGCAGGGACGCGGCCCCCACTCCTCCGGAGCCCTTCCGCACCGGCCTGGCCCGGCTGGCCCGCACGACCGGCGCGATGGTGGTCCCGATCGGCCACGCCGGAGCCCGCCGTATCGCCTCGGGCTCCCCCACGAAGCAACTCGCCGGCACCCTGACGGCCCCGATCCGCCGCCCGCGCTGCCATGTACACGTCGGCGCCCCGATCCGTCTCCCCGCCGAAACCGACCGGGGCACGAGAGCGGCCCACCAGGCGGTGACGGCAGCCTGGCGTACGGCGGTCAGGGCAGCTGGTGAGCCGGCACTCACGGGCTCACACTGACCGGTGGCGGGGCGTTGCCCCGCCACCGGGGGCGCGGGGAACTGCGCGACCAACCCCGACGCACCCGCACCCCGAAAACTACCGAGCCCCCGACGGCGGAGCCGTACTCTCCCGCACCACCAACCGGGTAGGCACCAACGTCGTCCCCCTCGCCCCATCGTCCGGATTGCGCATCTTGCGCAACACGGCCCGCACACACAACCGCCCCACCTCCGCGAAATCCTGATGCACGGTGGTGAGCGGCGGCATGAAGGACCCCGCCTCGGGAATGTCGTCGAACCCGATGACACTGACGTCCTCGGGCACCCGCCGCCCCCGCTCCTGGAGCGCCCGCAGCAGCCCCAGCGCCATCTGGTCGTTGGCGACGAACACCGCCGTACAGTCCTCGCGCGCGGCGAGCTCGATACCGGCCCGGTACCCCGACTCCGCCGACCAGTCCCCCCGGATCAGCGGCGGAGCCGTACATCCCGCCTCGGTCAGCGCGGCCCGCCACGCGTCGGTGCGCCGCTGCGCGGCGAAGGAGTCCGCGGGTCCGCCCAGGTGCCACACCGTCCGGTGCCCGAGGCCGAGCAGATGCCGCACGGCGGTCCGGCTGCCGCCCGCCTGGTCGGTGTCGACGACCGTGTAGTGCTCGCCCGCGTCGGAGTCGACCACCAGCACCTGCACATACGGCGGCAGCATGATCGTCGCCGCGTCCAGCAGATGCACCTCCATGATGACGATCACCGCGTCCACGGCCAGTTCCTCGAGCCGGGTGAACGCGCCGCGCACCTCGTCCTGCGTGGGCAGCGCCACCGGCAGCAGCGTCACCGCGTACCCCTCGGCGGCGGCCGAGTTGGCGATCGCCTCCAGCGTGCGGACGTTGCCCGTGGAGGACAGCGAGAAGGTGATCACACCGATGGTGCGGAACTCCCCGCGCTTGAGCGCGCGGGCCGCGCTGTTGGGCCGGTAGCCCAGTTCCTTCATCGCGGCGAGCACCTGCCGCCGTGTCTCCTCGTTCACACCGGCGTAACCGTTGGAGACCCGGGAGACGGTCTGCGACGAGACCCCCGCCAGGCGGGCCACATCGGCCATGGAGGCGGTGACCCGGCCTTGTCTCGGCGTCTTCGCCGGGGTTCTTTCAGCCATCTCCATGGCGTCCCCGCCTCTCTGTCCGCACTGGTGTCACGGTCTCCCCCAAAGGACCCTTGACCATCGTAATCAGGGCAGTGTAGACATGCCGCCATCCAATGTTTACGTAAACATAACAGTCCGCCAGGGCTCTTGCGTGGCCGATGTTTGCGTAAACATCATGGGTTCCGGTGGGGCGGCCGGAAACATCCGCACCACCGCTGGTTCCACCACCGCACGAGCGAGGAACGACATGACGACGCTGCAACCGCCGGCGGCCGCCGAGCCACGGCAGGCACCGCCTCCGGCGAGACGGGACCGACGCTCCTGGGCGGGGTGGGGTTTCATAGGTCCCTTCGTGGCCGTGTTCGCCCTGGTCTTCCTGGCTCCGATCGGCTACTCGATCTACCTGAGCCTCTTCCGTGACCAGCTCATCGGCGGCAACCACTTCGTCGGCCTGGACAACTACACGCAGGCCCTGAAGGACGACGCGTTCTGGGCGGCGGTCGGCCGGGTGGCGCTCTTCCTGGTGGTCCAGGTGCCGATCATGCTGGGCATCGCCCTGCTGGTGGCGCTGGCACTGGACAGCGGCCGGCTCTACGGCAAGAGCTTCTTCCGGATCACGATCTTCCTGCCGTACGCCGTGCCCGCCGTGGTCGCCACCCTGATGTGGGGCTTCATGTACGGCACCAAGTACGGCCTGGTGGGCGACATCAACTCCGCGTTCGGCGTCTCGCTGCCGGACCTGCTCTCCCCGGGCTGGGTGCTCGCCTCCATCGGCAACATCGTGACCTGGGAGTTCGTCGGGTACAACATGCTGATCTTCTACTCGGCGCTGCGGGTCATCCCGACCTCGCTGTACGAGGCGGCGGAGATCGACGGCGCCGGTCAGTGGCGGATCATCAGCTCGATCAAGCTGCCCGCGATCCGGGGCGCGGTCGTCATCGCGACGATCTTCTCGATCATCGGCAGCTTCCAGCTCTTCAACGAGCCGAGCATCCTGCGCCCCCTGGCGCTGAACTCCATCACCACGGACTACACACCGAACTTCTACACGTACTCGCTGTCCTTCAACGGCCAGCAGCACAACTACTCCGCGACGGTGGCCATCATCATGGGCGTCATCACGATGGTCGTCGCCTACGCCGTCCAGCTGCGCGGCATGCGCAAGGGAGCGTGACCCGATGAGCACCTCTGTCACCGCCTCCCCCGCGAAGAGCACCGCCCCCAAGCTGCGGACCCCCCGCAAGAAGCACACCCCGGGCAAGCCGAAGCGCAATGTGCTGCTGACGGTGCTGATGGGCCTGATGGTCCTCTACACCGTGGTGCCGCTGATCTGGCTGGTCATCAACTCCACCAAGACCCAGACGGGTCTGGCCGAGTCCAACGGGCTGTGGTTCGCCCACGACTTCGCCCTGTGGGACAACGTCCGGGACACCTTCACCTACCACGACGGCATCTTCGGCCGCTGGCTCCTCAACACCCTGCTGTACGTGGTGCTCGGTGCGGGCGGCGCGACACTGCTGGCGGTGCTGGGCGGGTACGCGCTGGCGAAGTTCGACTTTCCCGGCAAGCGCGCGGTCTTCGCCGTGGTGATCGGCGCGGTGGCCGTGCCGGGTACGGCGCTGGCGGTGCCGACCTTCCTGATGTTCAGCAAGATGGGGCTGACCGACACCCCCTGGGCCGTGATCATCCCGTCGCTGGTGTCGCCGTTCGGCCTCTATCTGATGTGGGTGTTCGCCGCCGAGGCGATCCCGACCGAGCTGCTGGAGGCGGCCCGGATGGACGGGGCGAGCGAGGTGCGGACCTTCTTCCGGGTCGCCCTGCCGCTGCTGGCGCCCGGGATCGTGACCGTGCTGCTGTTCACCACCGTCGCCACCTGGAACAACTACTTCCTCCCGCTGATCATGCTCAAGGACCCGGACTGGTACCCGCTGACGCTGGGTCTGAGCGCCTGGAGCTCCCAGGCACAGACCATCGGCGGTGATGTGATCTTCAATCTGGTGATCACCGGGTCCCTGCTCACGATCCTGCCCCTGATCGCCGCCTTCCTGTTCCTCCAGAAGTACTGGCAGTCCGGCCTCGCCGCCGGAAGTGTCAAGGAGTGACGAGGGCCGCCCCCCCAAGCCCCACATGTGAGCAATACCGGCACCACCCCCACCCTCACCCGTCCCACCCACGAAGAAGTGGAAACACCCTCATGCGCAGATCAACGAGCCGTGTCCTGCGCGGCCTCGCCCTCCTCTCCACCCTCGCCCTCGGCGCCACGGCGTGCGGCAGCTCGGACGACAGCTCCGACACCAAGGCCGTCTCCGCCGGTGACATCCAGTCGGCCCTGAAGAAGGGTGGCTCGATCACCGTCTGGGCCTGGGAGCCCACCCTGAAGTCGGTCGCCGCCGACTTCGAGAAGAAGTACCCCAAGGTCAAGATCAACCTGGTCAGCGAGCGGTCCGGCGACAAGCACTACACCGCGCTGTCGAACGCCATCTCCGCCGGCAAGGGCGTCCCGGACGTCGCGCAGGTCGAGTACTTCGCACTCGGCCAGTACTCCCTCACCAAGGGCCTGACCGACCTGGCCCCGTACGGCGCGGAGAAGCTCGCCTCCAAGTTCACGCCCGGCCCGTGGAACGCCGTCAGCGAGGGCGACAAGGTCTACGGTCTGCCGATGGACTCCGGTCCGATGGCGCTGTTCTACAACAAGAAGGTCTTCGACAAGTACAAGATCGCCGTCCCGACCACCTGGGACGAGTACCTGGACGCGGCCCGCAAGCTGCACAAGGCCGACCCGAAGGCGTACATCGCCAACGACCTCGGTGACGCGGGCTTCACCACCTCGATGCTGTGGCAGGCCGGTTCGCGTCCGTACAAGGTCGACGGCACCAAGGTCGCCATCAACTTCGACGACGCCGGCGCCAAGAAGTTCGAGACCGTCTGGCAGAAGCTGATCGACGAGAAGCTGCTCGCCCCGGTCTCCGGCTGGACCGACGACTGGTACAAGGGCCTCGGCGACGGCACCATCGCCACCCTGGCCACCGGTGCCTGGATGCCCGCCAACTTCGAGACCGGTGTCCCGAACGCCAAGGGCGACTGGCGCGCCGCCGCCATGCCGGCCTGGACCAAGGGCGACAAGGCGAGCGCCGAGAACGGCGGCTCCTCCCTCGCGCTGCCCGCGCTGGGCAAGAACAAGGAACTCTCCTACGCCTTCGTCGAGTACGCGAACGCCGGTGACGGTGTGGCCACCCGGGTGAGCGAGGGCGCCTTCCCGGCGACCGTCGCGGAGCTCCAGGACACCGCGTTCAAGAACAAGGAGTTCCCGTACTTCGGCGGCCAGAAGGCCAACGAGATCTTCGCCGAGTCGGCCGCGAACGTCGCCGACGACTGGTCGTACCTGCCCTTCCAGCCGTACGCCAACTCGATCTTCAACGACACGGTCGGCAAGGCCTACGTCTCCTCCACGAAGCTGGCGGACGGCCTGAAGGCCTGGCAGGAAGCCTCCGTCAAGTACGGCGAGGAGCAGGGCTTCACCATCGAGAAGTAGTTCTCGGGCAGCAGTACGTCAACGCCGGGCGGCGCGGCTCCCGGGCCGCGCCGCCCCCGTGCACGACCTTTCGGAAGGACCGCCATGATCTCCACCCTCCAGTCCCGCATGCTGCGCGGGGCGGACGGTGACCCCGCCCCGCGTCTGGCCTACGGCGCCGACTACAACCCCGAGCAGTGGCCCCGGGACGTGTGGGAGGAGGACGTCCGGCTGATGCGGGAGGCCGGCGTGACCGTCGTCTCCGTGGGGATCTTCTCCTGGGCGAAGATCCAGCCGGGCCCGGACACCTGGGACTTCGGCTGGCTCGACGAGGTCATGGACCTGCTGCACGCGGGCGGCATCGGCGTCGACCTGGCGACCGCGACCGCCTCCCCGCCCCCGTGGCTGACCACCGCCCACCCGGAGATCCTGCCGGTGACCGCGAACGGCGAGACCCTGTGGCCAGGCGCCCGCCAGCACTGGCGGCCCACCTCGCCCGTCTTCCGCGAGCACGCCCTGCGCCTGGTCCGCACGATCGCCGACCGTTACAAGGACCACCCGGCGCTGGTCGCCTGGCACGTCTCCAACGAGCTGGGCTGCCACAACGTCTACGACCACTCCGACGACGCGGCCCGCGCCTTCCGCGTCTGGCTGCGCGCCCGCTACGGCACGCTCGACGCCCTCAACCACGCCTGGGGAACCGCGTTCTGGTCGCAGCGCTACACCGACTGGGAGCAGATCCTGCCGCCCCGGCTGGCCGCCTCGCACCCGAACCCGACCCAGCAGCTCGACTTCAAGCGGTTCTCCTCGGACGCCCTGAAGGACCACCTCGTGGCCGAGCGGGAGATCCTGAAGGAGATCACGCCGGACATCCCCGTCACCACCAACTTCATGGTGATGGGCAACACCAAGGGCATGAACTACCCGGACTGGGCCGACGAGATCGACTTCGTCTCCAACGACCACTACGTCCACCCCGGCCCGCAGGACCGCGACGAGCTGTCCTTCTCCGCCAACCTGACCAGCGGCATCGCCGCCGGCCGGCCCTGGTTCCTGATGGAGCACTCCACCAGCGCGGTCAACTGGCAGCCCGTGAACGTGGCGAAGCGGCCGGGCGAGCTGGCCCGTGACGCGCTGCTGCACGTGGCGCACGGCGCGGACGCGGTGTGCTACTTCCAGTGGCGGCAGTCCGCGGCCGGTGCCGAGAAGTACCACTCCGCGATGGTCCCGCACGCCGGCGCCGACAGCGACGTCTTCCGCGCGGTGGCCGAACTGGGCGCCACCCTCAGGACGCTGGCCCCCGTGGCCGGTGCCGAGCGGGAGACCGCGGCCGTCGGCATCCTCTACGACTGGGACTCGTGGTGGGCGAGCGAGCAGGACTCGCACCCCACCTCGCTGCTCGACTACCGGCAGGAGGCGCTCGACTGGTACTCGGCGCTCCTCGCCCTCGGTGTGCGCGCCGACCTGGTCACCACCCGCGCCGACCTCTCCCGCCACCAGGTACTCATTGCGCCGGTGCTGCACGTCGTACCCGCCGGACTCGCCAAGGAGCTGACGCGGTACGCCGAACAGGGCGGCCACCTGATCACCACCTACTTCTCCGGTGTCGTCGACGAGAACGACCACGTCTGGCTCGGCGGCTACCCGGGCGCCCTGCGCGAGCTGCTCGGCATCCGCATCGAGGAGTTCGGCCCGCTGCTCGCCGGGGAGGACGTCGAGCTGGACGGCGCCGGCCCGGGCACCCTGTGGACCGACCGGATCACCGTCACCGACGCGACCGACACCGAGGTCCTCGCGAGCTACCGCACCGGTGTGCACGCCGGCCGGCCCGCGATCACCCGGCGCACCACGGGCACCGGTTCCGCCGCCTACGTCTCCACCCGGCTCGGCATCGACGGACTGCGCTCGCTGCTGCCGCGGCTCCTGGAGCCGGCCGGGGTGAGCAGCGAACTCCCCGAGGACGCGCGGGGCCGGGTCGAGCTGACCGTCCGCCGCGGGGCGACGGAACGCTTCCTCTTCCTGGTCAACCGCACCGACGAGACGGTGCCGGTGACCGGCCTCGCGGGCGACGTGCTGGTCGGCGACGACCGCACGGACGACGCCCTCGTCCTCGGGCCGCGCGCGGTCGCCGTACTGCGCCAGGCCCTGTAGCACCGCCTGCAGCACCGCACACAGCACCCCACGACTCCCCGGCACGGCCTGACCCGTGCCGGGGGCCATCCCTTCCTGCCCGCGCGGTGGGAGGGGCCACCACAGCGACCGCACCGCAGTTGGGAGCATTGATGGCACGCCGTACCAGACGGTCCCTCGGGGCCGCCGCGCTGACCGCCCTGGCCACCGGGGCCGCTCTGCTGAGCGTCCCCGCCCAGGCGCGGGCCGACGCCGCCGTCACCGTGACGCCGGATCCGTCGTACCAGCAGGACAAGTTCGAGGGCTGGGGCACCAGCCTCGTCTGGTTCGCCAACGCGACCGGCGACTACCCGCCCGCGATCCGCGAGAAGCTCGCGAAGCTGCTCTTCGGCGACGACGGGCTCGCGCTGAACATCGCCCGCTACAACATCGGCGGCGGCAACGCGCCGGACGTCAAGGACTATCTGCGCGCGGGCGGCGCGGTCGAGGGCTGGTGGAAGGCGCCCGCGGGCACCACCCGGACGGACACCGACTGGTGGAGCGCGGACGACCGGGCGGACTGGAACAAGGACGCCGACGCCACCCAGCGCTGGTGGGTGAACCGCATCAAGAACGACATCGACCACTGGGAGACGTTCAGCAACTCCCCGCCGTGGTTCATGACCGTCAGCGGGTATGTCTCCGGCGGGTTCAACGCCAACGCCGACCAGCTGAAGGCCGACTCGGTCGACGACTTCGCCGCCTATCTCGCCGGGGCGACCAAGCTCCTGGAGAAGTCCGAGGGCATCAAGGTCGACACGATCGACCCGTTCAACGAGCCCAACACCGGCTACTGGAGCACGCGTCTGGGCTCGGACGGCGAGCCCGTCGGCGGCCGGCAGGAGGGCGCCCACATCGGGCCCGAGCTCCAGCAGAAGGTGCTCGCCGCGCTCCCCGCCGCGCTGAAGAAGGCCAAGGTCAAGGCCGACATCTCGGCGATGGACGAGACCAACCCGGGCATCTTCGCGACGAACTGGAACTCCTACTCGCAGGCTTCCAAGGACGCCGTCGGCCAGATGAACGTCCACACCTACGGAACCGGGCAGCGCACCACCGTGCGCGACCTCGCCAAGGCCGCCGACAAGCCGCTGTGGATGAGCGAGGTCGAGGGCGACTGGGGCGACGGGCAGAGCTTCACCGACATGCGCCCGGGCCTCGGCCTCGCCCAGCAGATCGTCAACGACCTGCGCGAACTGGAGCCCAAGGCCTGGGTGTTCTGGCAGCCGGTCGAGGACTACGACAACATGAAGCCGGGCGGCGAGTCCGCCAAGGGCGGCAACTGGGGGTCCATCCAGCTCCCGTTCAGCTGCACCTCCACGGACACGCTCCAGTCGTGCCCGATCCACACCAACACCAAGTTCGACACGGCCCGTAACTTCACGCACTTCATCAAGCCCGGCGACAAGCTGATCAAGGTGGACGACACCTCCAGCGCCGCGGCCGTGACGAAGGACGGCAAGGGCGCCTCGCTCGTGCACGTCAACAGCACCACCGCGGCCCGTACGGTCACCATCGACCTGTCGAAGTTCCGCACCATCAAGGGCAACGCGACCGTCACCCCGGTCGTGACCAGCGCCGACGGCAAGCTCCAGGAGCAGGCGCCGGTGAAGGTCGTGGACGGCAGGGCCACCTACACCGTGCCCGCCCAGTCCGTGACCTCCTTCTCGGTCAAGGGCGTCTCGGGTGTCGCGAAGAACGCGGGGCTCTTCAGCAAGGGCCACTCCTACACGCTGACCGGTGTGCAGAGCGGCAAGGCGGTCACCGTCGGGGCCAACGGCACCAACCTGGTCATCGGTTCGGCCAACGGCACGGTCGCGCAGGAATGGCAGCTCGACGCGCGCCACGGCAAGAAGGGCAACCGCCAGCGGTACGTGTTCGCCAACCCGGCCGAGGGCAAGCGGCTCGCCGTGCGCAACAACGTGCCGGTCGTCGAGCCGGACACCGGCGAGCGGGACCCGGCCACGGAGTGGATCATGTCGACCACGGGTGACGGCACATGGACCCTGGTCAATGTCGCCACCGGGCGACTCCTCGAGGTCGGCGGCCAGGCCACCAACGAGGGGGCGGCGGTCACCACGTGGACTGCCAACTCGGGCTCCAACCAGAGGTGGAGGGTCACGGACGTGACGCCGTAACCCGCCCCGCCCGGGCCACCGCCCGCCGCGCGCCCCTTCGCGTCGGCGGGCGGCACGCTTCCGCGGTCGCCCGGGCTCTCACGGGCGTCCTCCGTACCTGATCAGCTCCAGCCGCCTCTGGGCGTGCCGTGCGACGAGGTACTCGTCGAAGCCCGCCCACCTCCACAGCCGACGCAGTGGCCACGGCCGGTCCTCGAGCCTCAGGTCGGGATGGTCGTAGGCGTGCCGGACCGCCGCCTTGAGCAGCCGGTGTTTCGCTCCGCCCAGGAACCGGCTCCAGTCGGCTCTGTCGAAGTGCCGGTCCCACGCCGCGCTGGGCCGGAAACGGTCGTAGTACATCTCATGGCTCCAGCTCAGCAGGACGTCGGCCCGCGGTGCCCAGTCCAGTGGCGTCGGCGGCGTGCGCAGCGAGCGCCACCACTCGGCGAGCAGGCCGTCCCGGAGCAGTTCGTGGAGCAACATGTCGCCCGGACGGGGAGAGGTCGTTGCCGCCCCGTCACTGTGGGGGCCGGTCGGGGAGTCCTGCAGCAGCCGCGTCAGCCATGTGGCGTAGCGGTCGTCCGGGGCGTCCGGAACCTGCGGCGCGGCAGGATCACGGGCCGCCAGGATGAGCCGCGCCTGCTCGGTGAGCGCCTCGTTCACACAGTTCGCGAACCAGCGGAAGAGGCGCAGGGCACGCCCCGTCTTCCCCAGCGTGATGTGCACGGTGCGCAGCCAACCCGCGTCGTCCCGGTGCAGCACGAGGGTGTGCACCTCGGGCGGCATGTTGTCCCGGTCCTTGGGTCGTCGCGGGATGTCGAGGATCAGCAGCTCCTCCAGCGGCATCCGCGTGGTGCGCCCCCAGGGGATGGGCCAGGCACGCAGCGTATGGGTGACGGCGTGTCCGTCGAACTCCAGTCGCGACCACCGGGTGCTCGCGCTCAGCGGCCGGGCGGCCGGTGTCCCTGGATCTCGCGGAGTCGTCATGCCGGAAGTATGACCGGCGGCAAGGGCCCCGCGGAATGTGCCCGGCCGACCCGGCCGACCCGCCCGGACGTCCCCGGGGCGGCCGCCGGAATGCGTTCCAGGACGCCGCCCGCGAACACGTCGTACAGCGGCAGGGTCTCCAGGTGGACGTAGCCGATGTGGCAGTCGCAGACGGCGAGGGGGCAGGCGCGGGGGCGCAGGGCGGTGCGGTAGGTGCCGTCGTAGAGGTTGCCGAGTTCGGCGGGGACGAAGTGGCAGCGGCGGACCGTGCCCTCGCCGTCGACCGAGATCACCGACTCACCGGTGCGGCAGGGCAGTCCGGCGCTGGTGTGCGGATGGCGGCTGTACGGGAACAGCGGGTCGAGGGCGGTCCAGTCCTCGGCCTCGGGGTCGGTGTAGGTGTGGCCCTCGGCCGCGTTGATCCACAGATAGACGTGCTCGGGCAGGTCGGCGCGCAGCCGGCGGGCCGCTTCGAGGTGGCCGGGCAGGCCGACGACACCGACGCTGAAGCGGATGCCCCGGTCGGCGAGGTCGTGGCACTTGGTGAGGAAGCGGTCGTAGGGGGTCTGGCCCGGGTGGTACGTGCACCACAGGGCCAGCGTCCGGGGGTCGGCGTCGGCGAGCCAGTCGGTCCGGCAGCTGAGGTTGGTCTGGATGGCGACCCGGCGGATGTGCGGCAGATGGGACAGCTCGGTCAGGGTGCGCCGGTACCAGGAGCGGACCAGGCCCTCTCCCCACGGGGTGAACAGGAGGGAGAGCCGGTCGTCGGTCCGGGCGGTGGCCCAGGCCGCGAACCGTTCCAGCGCGGCGCGGTCGGCGCGCAGTTGGGCGGTGGAGTCGCGGCGCTTGGCGAACGGGCAGTAGGGGCAGTCGTAGTCGCAGGAGGCGAGCGGGCCCCGGTACAGGAGGGTCAGGTCCATGGCGGCCCGTCACTTCCTCTCGTAGGCGGCCATGGCGGCGCGCACGGCCGGGGAGAACAGCTCGGGGCCGATGGCGTCGGAGTGGGCGAGGCCCTCGGCGGTGAGCCGCACGAGCCGGGCGTCCTCCGTCAGCCAGCCCCGGTCGGCGAACCCGGCGAGTTCCGGGCCGAAGTCCTCGGCGGGGGTGCCGCCGAAGCGGGCGCGGTAGTCCGCGACCCCGAGTCCCTCGGCCTGGAGGAGGGACTGCAGCAGGTGCCGGCGGCGGGACTCGTCGGGGGTCATGGGGTGGCCGACCTCGGCGTGTGTGAAGTCGGTGGCGGTGACGTAGTCGTCGATGATGCCGCGGATCTCGTGCATACCGACCGCGTAGTCGAAGGAGTAGTGCAGTCCGGCGGTGTAGGAGCGGGCTCCGCAGCCCAGGCCGATCATGCCGTCGGTCTGGCAGGCGTAGTCGTCGGCGCCCTGGGGCGGGGCGTCGGCGCGGCGGAACATCCGCATGGACTGCTGGGTGTAGCCGTGCGCGAGGAGGTGGTCGCGGCCGGTCCGGTACAGGGTCAGACGCTGCTCGTCCCAGGCCGGGTCGGGGCCGGTCGCGGCGCGCCGGTCGAGGCCGGTGAGGGGGCGGACGTAGAGCGGGTAGAGGTAGAGCTCCTCGGGCTGCCAGGCGAGGGCGGCGTCCAGGGAGTGCAGCCAGCTCCGCTCGGTCTGGCCGTCGATGCCGTAGATGAGGTCGATGTTGAGGACCGGGATGCGCGCGTCGCGGATGCGGGCGAGGGCGCTCTCGACGTCGGCGCGGCGCTGCGGGCGCACGGCGGCCCGGGCCTCGGTCTCGACGAAGCTCTGGACGCCCAGGCTGAGCCGGGTGGCGCCGCGCTCGGCCAGGACGGCGAGCCGGTCGGCGGTGGCGGTGGCCGGCGATGCCTCGACGGACAGCGGGACCGCGCGCAGGTCGGCGCCCATCCGGTGCTCGGCGATGTCGCAGAGCCGCTCCAGCTCGGCGGCGGTGAGGAAGGTGGGGGTGCCGCCGCCGAAGGCGGCCGTGGCGAAGCGGACGACGTCGGTGTCACCGAGGGCCTCGCGCACGGCCGTGGCCTGGCGGTCCAGGGCGTCGAGATAGGCGCCGGTGAGGCCGTCGGGGGCGCCGATGCGGGTGAAGAGGTTGCAGAAGCCGCAGCGGACCTCGCAGAACGGTATGTGCAGGTAGAGGGAGAGGGCGTCCTTGGGCTCGGCCGCCCAGAGGCTCCTCAGCGTCGGCCGGTCCGTGAGCTTCCGGTAGGCCGTCTTGTGGGGGTAGGCGTAGACGTAGTGCTGGTAGGGGGTTGCCGCGGTCGCGGTGGTCATCGGGCGGCCTCCGCCGGGTCCAGGAAGAAGTGGGCGTACGGCACGGTCCACACGGACGCGTGGCCGAGGCGGTGGCCGGTGTAGCCGTCGTCGCCGTAGGCGGTGCCGTGGTCGGAGCAGACGATCGCGAAGCAGGGGCGTCGGCTGCTCGCGGCGGTGAGGAGCCGGCCGATGTGCCGGTCGACGTACTCCAGGGCGGCGGCGTGGGTCTCGCGGGTGTCGCCGGCCTCGCGGGTCGCACCGGGCAGATGGAACCAGTTCGGCTGGTGCAGGGCGGAGACGTTGACGAAGAGGAACAGCCTCTGGTCGGACGGGAGTTCGCCGATGACCCGTTCCACGCAGGCGATCTGGTTCTCGAAGGAGTGCGGTGAGGTGACGCCGAACTCCGGTGCCCAGTGGGACTCGTGGAAGAGTCCGGGCAGCACCGAGCCGAGCGGGCCCTGTTTGTTGAAGAAGCCCACGCCTCCGACGCACACGGTGTGGTAGCCGGCCTTCGCCAGGCCGGAGACCAGGTCCGGGGTGTCGTAGACGAAGGTGCCGTCGGCGGTGGTCTCGCTGCCCGCGAAGCCCGCCGCGAACAGACGCGGGTGCGGGCCGGGGGCGGCCGGGGTCGGCAGGAAGCCCGCGAAGATCGCCTGGTGGGAGGCGTAGGTGAAGCTGCCCGGGGCGTGCCGCTCCTCCCAGCGTCCGCCGGGGAGATGCCGGGCGAGGTGCGGGATGCGGCCCGCCGCCGCCAGCTCCACGGCCACGTCGTACCGCAGGGTGTCGAGGGTGACCAGGAGGATGTCGTGACGGCCGACGACGTCCTTCATGTCGGGCATGTCGGTTTCAGGCATGGGGTGTTCCTCTGTCGTGCCGGTCGTGCCGGTCGTGCCGGTCGTGCAGTACGGCGGCCACCTGGGCGCCGTAGGTGTCCAGTCCCTCGGCGCCGCTGCCGGGCAGGCCGGTCAGCCGGGGCAGCAGGTCACCGAAGGCGTTGACCTCGCCGACGGCGGCCCTGCGCCAGCCGACGGCCGGGAGCAGGTCGACGCCGACGCACAGGGTGCGCGGGAAGCAGGCCGCGGCCCGCTCGCACACCCCGAGGACGTCGGCCCAGCGGGTGCCCGCCGCCTCGAAGGACCGGCGGACGGCCTCGAGGTCGCCGCGGCTGCCGCCGAGGTGGAGGTTGGTCATGGGTGAGCGGCTGGTGCGGACCACCGCGTGGGTGGCCCGGCCGGCCACGACGACGACCCGCAGATCGGCGGCGCGGCCCTCCTGGGAGGCCTTGGGCAGCCAGCGTTCGAGGTGCAGGCCGTCCGGGGCGAGGGCGTCGACGACGGCCGCGATGTCACGCTCGCTCTCGTAGCGGCGCACCTTGAGGGAGTTGTGCAGACGGCCGTCCACGGCCAGCTCCACCGAGGTGGTGGCCCTGATCCGGCCTCCGCCGCCCGCCTCGACGGCGAGGACGCCGGACGCGGACGACCCGTGCGCGGGTTTCACGAACAGCCGGTGCATCCGGTGCTCGCGCATCAGCGCCCGTACGTCGTCCCAGCCGCGCACCTCGGCCGCGCCCGGGCCGGAGGTCGGCGAGGGGGGTACGGGGACCCCGGCGGCGTCGAGGACGGCGTGGCAGCGGCGTTTGTCGAACAGCACGGCGAGGTCGTCCGGGTCGTCGAGGCGGTGGCCGCCGCGCAGAGTGCGCACCGCGGCGGTGAAGCGGGCGTACCAGCGGGCCGAGCCCTCGACCCGGGTGGGGTCCCCGGCGCCCCGCAGGAGCCGGTCGACCTCGGTGTTCTCCCCGGGTGAGTCGACGCGGACGGTCTCGTCGGCGGCGAAGTCGGCTCCACCGTCGCGCAGGACGTCCGTCCAGGGGACGATCCGCGGGGCGGGCAGGCCGGCCGCCAGCACCGCGTCGCCGAAGAGGGCGACGCGGCGGTTCTCGGGGTTGCCGACCACCGCGAGGCGCGGCCGCGGCGGGAGGGGTGTGCTCACTCGCCCACGGCGACATAGCGCCAGACGGTGCCGTCGTCCTCGGTGTCCTCGTCGGCGTCGTCGCGGTCGAGGTCCAGCTCGACCCCCGTCAGGGTCTGGCGCAGGCGGTCCTGGAGCGGCTCGGTGAGGTAGTGGTGGTGCAGGTCGAGCTTCTTGAGGTGGGTGAGCGGCTGGCCGCCGAGCAGTGCGGCGGCGCCCTCGTCGGTCAGGATGCCCATGGAGAGGTCCAGCACCTCCAGACGGGCGACGACCGGCGCGGAGGCGACGGCCGCGGCGACGGCGTCCTGCATCTCGCTGTTGCGCAGGGCCAGATGACGCAGGTGCGGCAGCCGGGCGCCGGACAGGATGGGCTCCAGGTCGGTGATCTCGCTGTCGCCGCCGTAGTCGGGGGTGCCGAGCCACAGGTCGAGGTGGTCCAGGGCGGGCAGGTCGCTGCCGCCGACCCCGCGCACCACCTCGGCGCCCAGGCCGCCCGTCTCGATGACGAGCTTGCGCAGCGCGCCGTGGCTCACCGCGGGGAACTCCAGTCCGGAGCCGCCGCGCACACCCAGTTCCTCCAGCGCGGGGTAGGCCGTGAGCAGCGGGGTGACGTCGGTCTGGTTGATCCAGGAGATCTCGCACTCCTCGGACTCCATGTCGCCCACGAACAGGGCGCGCAGCGCGGGGAAGCGGTCCCGGGCGCCGACCAGGGCGTCGACGACGACGGTGGGGTCGGTGTCGTACGCCTCCTGCCAGGGTCCGACGATCAGGGCCCGTACGCGGGTGGTGTCGACGGCGGCGCAGAAGCGGGCGAAGGCGGCCGTCCACGCCTCGTCGGAGTCGTGGACGTCGCTGGTGATCCGCCAGGCGAAGCCGTCGGCGTCGGGCAGGTCGTCGGTGCGGGCGTCGGGGCCCGGGAAGGAGTAGACGGGCAGCCCGTACAGCGAGACGAGGTGGGTGGCGTAGGACATACGACTGCTCCTGTGCGGAAAACGTGTGCGATCCCTGATGCCCGCAGTTGTACCAACAGGCACTGACAACGGCCGTCGGTGGGGGCGGGGTTGCGGGGCGGGTTCGGGGCGTTGTCAGTGGCGGCCCGTACGGTCGTGGTCATGAGGCCGGTGCGAGGTGCACCAGGCGGTGAGGGGAGAGCCATGTACCGGCAGGGAGACGTGCTGATCGTGCCCGTGGACACGGAGGCGGTGCCGCCGCATGTCGCACAGGCGCCGCGCGAGACGCGGGACGGGCGGGGTCGGCTGGTGCTGGCGCTGGGCGAGGTCACCGGGCATGCCCACGCCGTGGTGGGGCCGGGTGACCTGGTGCGCGAGCCGGGGCCGTTCGGGCCGCTGCTGCTGCATCTGCCGCAGGGCGGCCGGGTGGTGCACGAGGAGCACGCGGTGATCGCCCTGCCGAAGGGCTGGTACCGGGTGATCCGGCAGCGGGAGTACGTGCCGGGGTCCGTGCGGATCGTCGCGGACTGAACAGGGCTGGACAGGGCGGGACAGGGCTGAGCCGGGCTGGACAGGGAGTGGGGGAAAGACCGATGACGACGACGGGTGTGCAGGTGACGGCAGTGGCCTCCGACGAGAATCTCGCCGCCTGGCGGGCGTGCGCCACGGCGACCGGTCCCGCCGACCGGGCGGCGGCCGAGGCCGGTGTGCGCCGGGCCTACCGGCAGGCCGGGCTGGCCGAGCCGGAGCGGGTGGTGTGGGCGGGCTCGCCGCGCGAGGCGGTGACGCTGATCCGGGCGATGACGGACACGGGCCCGAGCGTGCGCGAGACCGTGCGCAGTGCCCCCTGGGCGCAGGAGCGGCAGCTGCTGCACGCGGAGTTGGGCACGGCGGGCTGGCCTGCGCACTGGGCGGCCACCGGTGGCCGGCTGTGGGACTCCACCCAGGCCCTGGTGGACCGGATCCGGACCGGGCTCCTGGAGGAACTGGCGGGCGGGGACACGGGCAAGGAGGCCGCGCGGATACGGCTGGTCCTGCTGGACGCGGTGCTGGGGCAGCACGACGCGCCGTGGCTCGCCGCGTTCGCCACCGACGGCGGTCCGCTCGACGGGCTGGCCACGGTGTCCCGCAACGCGGGCTGGTGGTGGCCGTTCGCGCGGGTGGCGGTGGTGTCGGAGCGGCCGGTGGCCCTGCACCGCGACGAGGCGGGCCGGCTCGACCACGGCGACGGCCCGGCGCTCGCCTACCCCGACGGCTTCGCCCTGTACGCCTGGCGGGGCATGCCGGTGCCGGCCGATTTCCTGGCGGAGCTGCCCTCGCTCACCCCGGAGCGGATCCGCGCCGAGGAGAACGCCGAACTGCGCCGGGTGATGCTGGAGTACTACGGCTACGACCGTTATCTGGCGGACTCCGGTGCCCGCCCCGTCCACCGGGACGGGACGGGCATCCTGTGGCGGATCGACCTCGCGGACGACGAGCCCGTGGTGATGGTGGAGGTCGTCAACTCCACGCCGGAGCCGGACGGCACCCGGCGCACCTACTGGCTGCGGGTCCCGCCGTCGACCCGGACGGCACGGGAGGGGGTCGCCTGGACGTTCGGACTGGCGGCGGACGGGTATCGGCCGCTGCTGGAGACGTGAGGCCTCAGACCTCGCCCGTGCGGACCAGCACGTCCGTGACCTGTGCGCGGAGGTGTTCCCTGGCCGCGGCGGGCAGCGCGGCGAGGTCGGTCCGCTCCAGGGCGTGCAGCACCTGGTCGGCGTCCCTGTCGAAGGGGGTGCTCTCGCTGAGCACCTCGTAGCCCTCGCGTACGGCCACCCGCAGCTGTCGCGGACCGTTGCCGTCGCTGTCGCCGTCCGCGTGCACCGCGGCGGCCACGACGAGCGGGGGCGGGCCGCCCGCGTCGCCCTCCACCTTGCGGTAGCCGCTGACCAGCGGGGTGCGCCAGCGCAGGCCGAGCAGCAGCGGACGCTTGGCCACCAGCTCGCCGAGATCGGTGTCGTACACGTTGCCGGGTTCCAGGACCGTGGCGCGGGCGTCCAGGACCAGGGCCGCGGGGAGCAGACAGCGCAGGGTGCTGCCGACGATGTTGCCGCCGACGGTGGCGGTCCGGCGCACCGCGCCGGTGCCGATGCCGGAGGCCGCCCGGTGCAGCACCTCGGGCACGGTGGCGTCGACGCGGTGCAGCAGCACGGCCCCGCCGAGTTCCTCGGAACCGACGACGTTCGCCTCCGGCACATGACGCAGGGACACCGCCTTTTCCGGGAAGCCGTCCCGTTGCCAGGCGGCCCACACCAGTGTGGCCCCGCCGATCGGTATCGCCCCCTCGGCCAGACAGCGCTGGGCGTCGGATATGGAGGAGGGAAGACGCAACTGCACGACAACCGACCTGCCTTCCCGGGTAGTTCGAGGGGAGACACGTGTCACTCCCCCGTGTGATCAACGGCAGAACGGATTCTGCCCAGGCACACGGGGGCGCATACAGGGCTCATGGCGGCACTCGGTGCCAGGGCAAAATGCGTTGCGGCCGGTCCCGCCGCTGCCGACCCTTGCCCCATGTCCTATGTCCTGCGCCCCGCCACTCTCGCCGACGCGCCCGCCGTGACCGAACTGCTCAACGCCGTCGACCTGATCGAGATCGGCCGGCCCGAGACGGATCTGCACACCGTCGAGGCCGATCTGAAGCATCCCGAGACCGATCTGGAGCGGGACTCCTGGCTCGCCTTCGCCGGCGACCGGCTGGTGGCCTACGGGCTGCTGTGGGACGAGTCGGGCGGCGAGCGCGTCGACATCGACCACTACGTCCTGCCCGACCGGCAGGACGCGGGACGGCTCGTCCTCGAGGCGATGGAGGCGCGGGCGCTGGAGCGGGCCCGGGAGAACGGCGCCGGGCGCGCCGTGGTGCATCTGCACCTCAACATCGCGCCCACGCTGGACACCTCGCTGCTGACGGAACGCGGCTGGTCCGTCGTACGGCGCTATCACGTGCTGCGCCGGGCGGTGGACCCGGCCGGGGACCGGGCGCCGGCGCTGCCCGCCGGGGTGCGGCTGCGCCCGTGCGCCACCGAGGCGGACCGCGGGCGGGTGCACGAGCTGTACCAGGCCACGTTCGCGGAGCACTTCGACTTCCAGCCGCGCGGCTACGAGCAGTGGCTGCACGACGTGGACGCCGAGGGGCTCGACTGGTCGCTGGTGTGGATCGTCGGCACGGACGAGCTCGGGGACGCCGGGTTCCTGCTGGCCCGCGACGACCGTGAGGCGATGGGCTGGATCCGCAGCCTCGGTGTGCTGCGCGAGGCCCGGGGACGCGGGCTCGCCGGGCTGCTGCTGCGGCACGCCTTCGCGGCCTTCGCCGCCCGGGGCCGGGACACCGTGGGGCTCGGCGTGGACACCTCCAACGCCACGGGCGCCCCGGAGCTGTACGCCCGCAACGGGATGGGCGTGCACTACGCGGTCGACACCTGGGAGGCCGTCCTGCGCTGAACCGGCAGCAGGCCGTGGAGGATTCAACTTGCCTGCGGGCGCGCTCCCGAGGTGCAGGCGGCCGACGGCCTTCATAGCATGGAAGGCGGGTGTTCACAGGGGGGTCCTCCTTCCCCGTGGGGTACCGCGATGAGCAGGCAACGACGCGCCGCACGGCGTTCCCCGGCCGGATACCGCAGCTCGCTGCCCTGGCGGATCGTCACCGGCGGCGCCCAGTTCCTCGACCGGCGGATCGGCTGGGACAGGCTGCCCGTGCCGCCGGGCCTGGCGACGCTGCTCGGACTGCGCGTCGGGCTGCGGCGCAGGAACCTCCACGACACCGGCCGGCTCCCCTCGGTCGGTCCGCCCGATCCGGCGCCCCCGTCCGAGCGGCACCGCGTCGACCGGACCGCGGACGGCAGCCACAACGACCTCGGCGACCCGCGGATGGGCATGGCGGGCACCCGCTTCGGCCGGAACATCCCGCTGGACCGGATCGCCCCGGCCACGCCCGAGGACGTCCTGTCGCGGCCGAGTCCGCGCGAGGTCAGCCGCATGCTGCTCACCCGCGAGGCGATGACCCCGGCGGAGTCGGTCAACTCCCTGGTCGCCGCCTGGCTCCAGTTCATGATCCGGGACTGGTTCAGCCACGGTACGAGCCCCACCGACCGGCCCTGGGAGGTGCCGCTCCTGGACGACGACCCGTGGCCGGAGCGCCCGATGCGGATCATGCGGACGCCGGACGACCCGACCCGCGACCCCGCGGCACCCGCCGGGACGCCCGACACCCGGATCAACGTCTCCTCCCACTGGTGGGACGCCTCGCAGATCTACGGCTCGAACGAGACGGAGCAGCGTCTGATGCGCACCGGCGAGCGGGGCCGGGTGCGTCTGTGGGACGACGAGCGGTCCCCGTTCCCCTCGGACCCCTCGCGCGATCCCTCCCGGGTGCCGGGCTTCTGGCTGGGGCTCGCGATGATGCAGAACCTGTTCGCCCGGGAGCACAACGCGATCTGCGACCACCTCCACGGCGCGTACCCCTCGTGGGGCGACGAGGAGCTGTTCCAGCGGGCCCGGCTGGTCAACGCGGCACTGCTGGCCAAGATCCACACCGTGGAGTGGACACCGGCCGTGATCAGCCACCCGACCACCGTGACGGCCATGCACGCCAACTGGTGGGGTCTCGCGGGCGAGCGGGTCCACCGGCTGTTCGGCCGGATCAGCGGCAGCGAGGTCGTGAGCGGCATCCCCGGCGGCCGGACCGACCACTACGGCGTGCCGTACTCCCTCACCGAGGAGTTCGTCGCGGTCTACCGGATGCATCCGCTGATCCGGGACGAGTGGCCGCTGCGCTCCGCCGCCGACGACGGGACGCTGCGCCACTGCACCCTGCGGGACATCTCGGGACCGGGGGCCCTGAAGGTCCTGGAGACCACGGACATGGCGGATCTGCTCTACAGCTTCGGCACCCTGCACCCCGGGCTGGTCACCCTGCACAACTTCCCGCGGTTCCTCCAGGAGTTCGAGCGCCCCGACGGCCGTCTTCAGGACCTCGCCGCCACCGACATCCTGCGCTCCCGCGAGCTGGGCGTCCCACGCTACAACGAGTTCCGGCGGCTGCTGCGCCTGAAGCCGCCCGGGAGCTTCGCCGAACTGACGGACGACCCGGAGTGGGCGCGGCAGATCGAGCTGCTCTACGACGGCGACCTCGAGAAGGTCGACCTGATGGTCGGGCTGTACGCGGAGCGCCGCCCGGCCGGATTCGCCTTCAGCGACACGGCGTTCCGCATCTTCGTCCTGATGGCCTCGCGCCGGCTGAACAGCGACCGCTTCTTCACCGAGTACTACACGCCCGAGGTGTACTCCCGGGCCGGTCTGGCCTGGATCGACGACAACAGCATGATCACGGTGCTGCTGCGCCACCACCCGGAGCTGCGCACCGCGCTGGCGGGCCTGACGAACGCCTTCGTGCCGTGGCGCACCGCCGGTCAGCCGCTGGACGACAGCCAGGGCTGCGGGTCGGTGTAGTAGCCGTCGTAGATCACCTCGAAGTGCAGATGGGGGCCGGTGGAGAGGCCGGTGGAGCCGACCCGTCCGACCGGCGTGCCGGTCTGCACTCCCTGGCCCACGGTGACGTCGATCCGGGAGAGATGGCTGTACGTCGTCTGCAGCCGCTTGCCCTCGATGGTGCCGTGGTCGACGACGACCCGGTTGCCGTAGGCCTTGGTCAGGGCCGCGAAGACGACCGTGCCCGCGCGGGCCGCGGAGACCTGGGCGCCCTGGGGTGCGCCGAAGTCCACGCCGGTGTGGAGCTTGGTGACGCCGGTGAGGGGGTGTTTGCGGGAGCCGTAGGGGGAGGTGATGGTGAGGGTGGTGACGGGCGGGGCGAGGATGGCGTCGGCCTGGGCGCCCGCCGCGCCGCCGCTCGGGTCCTCCCGGTCGAACTCGGCGTACTTCGCGAACAGGGCCTTGACCTCGGTGAGGTAGGTCGTCGCGTCGGCGGGGACGCGTCCCGCCTTCTCCACGGCGTCCGTGCCGACGGCGTAGGCGGCGAGGGTGAGGTCGACCAGGTCCCCGTTGACGGTTCCGTCGGTTCTCAGGTCGGTGACCTTTCGGGCGAGGGAGCAGTCCTGGCGGCCGAGCGCCATGATCGCGTCGGCCGGATCGCCGGGCGAGGACGTGCCGTTGCCGTCGTCGTCCTTGCCCCAGGTCCGCCACTGGGCGTCGGTGAAGGCCGCGATGCCCTGCCCGCCGGAGGCACCGGCCGTGGCGTTGTCCCAGCCGGTGAGCTGGTCGATCTGGGCGGCGAGGACGGACGGTGTGACGACGGAGCAGGCGTCGGCGGCCTTGCGCAGCCAGGGGCCGTAGGTGTCGTTGACGCCGGCCACCGCGTCCTGCTGGGTGCCGCCTCCCGGTGTCCAGTCGTCGGGGAGTCCGCCGGTCAGGGCCAGGACTCCGGCGACGGCGGAGAGGGTGAGCAGGCCCGGCAGGACGAGGAAGACGACGGGGCCGGGACCGCGCCGGCGGGGTGAGGGGGGCGGCGGGGTCTGCGTCGGTGCTCCGGACCCGGTGTCCCGTACGGGGGTGTCGACGGCGTGCTCTTCGCTCACGCGGAGGGCTCCGCGGGGAGTGTGCAGTTGTTCACGGGCGGACGGTAGCCCGCGGCCGGGCCGGTGTCAGCGGACGCGAGGGCAGAACCGCTGCCCGCAGGGGCAGAACCGGTCGGCGGTGTCCTGCCGGGGGCCTTGGTAGAAAGAGCCGCCACAGGCCCGGACCTCGGATGCCGGCCGTCGTCCGCGTGCGGAAGGATCCCGTCGTGTCCCTCGCCCACATCTCCCGTCTGCACGGCCTGCCCGTGCACGTCTTCCCGCAGCCCGGCGCCGGGGACCGGCCGTTGCCGGAGGCCGGGGCGGTCGCCTGGAAGCTGGTGAGCGGTCTGCGGACCGACGAGGAGGACTTCGACGAGTACTGGCAGCGTTTCCTGGACACCGTGGACCCGGCGGGGGTGCGCGCGCTGGTCCTCGGCGGGGGCGCCTACGGCGGTGACCTGGACGGCTGCGAACCCGGGGAGACGGCGGAGCTGCTCGCCCAGGCCGCCGACCGGCTGACCGGTCTTCAGGCCCTCTATCTCGCCGACCTCATGTTCGAGGAGGCGGAGCTGTCCTGGATCGTCCAGGGGGACGTCAGCCCGGTCCTTCAGGCCTATCCCGGGCTGCGGGAGCTGGCGGTGCGCGGTTCGACCGACGGCTACGGCGGCGGTCCGGGCCTGGAGTTCAAGCCGATCAGCCATGACGGGCTGCGCGTCCTGCGCTTCGAGAACGGCGGGCTGCCCGCGCAGGTGCTGCACGGGCTCTCCGCCTCGGAGCTGCCGGCCCTGGAGCACCTGGACATCTGGCTGGGCGCCGAGTGGTACGGCCGTACCGCGACCGTCGAGGACCTGGCGCCGGTCCTCGACGGCTCCGGGCTGCCCGCGCTGCGCCGGCTGGGCCTGCAGAACGCCGACATCCAGGACGAGGTGGCCGCCGCCGTCGCCTCGGCGCCGGTGGTGGCCCGGCTGACCGCCCTGCACCTGGGCCGCGGCACCCTCACGGACGCCGGGGCCGAGGCGCTGCTGACCGGTCAGCCGTTGACCCATCTGGAGGAGCTGGACCTGCACCACCACTACCTGTCGGACGAGATGGCCGAGCGGGTGCGGCAGGCCCTGGAGCCGCACGGGGTGACGGTCGACGTGTCCGGCAGGCCTGAGCTGGAGGAGGGGGAGGAGCGGTACGTGGCCGCCGCCGAGTGACCCCACCGGCGGCCGTCCGCTCAGTCGACCACGACCAGCAGGTCGCCGCCCTCCACCTGCTGGATGCGGTTGATGGCGAGCCTGCTCACGCGGCCGCCCTTGGGCGCGGTGATCGTCGCCTCCATCTTCATCGCCTCGATGGTGGCGACGGTGGCACCGGCCGCGACCTCGTCGCCCTCGGTGACGGCGAGGGTCACCACACCGGCGAAGGGGGCGGCGACATGGCCGGGGTTGGCGCGGTCGGCCTTCTCGGTCACCGGGATGTCGGAGGCCGCCGCCCGGTCGCGGACCTGGATGGGCCGCAGCTGGCCGTTGAGGCTGGACATCACCGTGCGCAGTCCGCGTTCGTCGGCCTCTCCGACGGCCTGGAGCTCGATCAGCAGCCGCACGCCGGGCTCCAGGTCGACGGAGTACTCCTTGCCCGGGCGCAGACCGTAGAAGAAGTCCTTGCTGTCGAGGACGCTGGTGTCGCCGAACGCCTGGCGGTGGGCCTCGAACTCGCGGGTCGGGGCGGGGAACAGCAGCCGGTTGAGGGTGGCGCGGCGGGACTTCTCCAGGCCGTCGCGGTCCTCCGCGGTGAGGTCGTTGACCGGCTTGGCGTCGGCGCGTCCCTCAAGGGCCTTGCTGCGGAACGGCTCGGGCCAGCCGCCGGGCGGGGTGCCCAGCTCACCGCGCAGGAAGCCGATGACGGAGTCGGGGATGTCGTAGCGGTTGGGGGCCGCCTCGAAGTCCTGCGGGGACACCCCGGCGCCGACCAGGTGCAGGGCGAGATCGCCGACCACCTTGGAGGAGGGGGTCACCTTGACCAGGTGGCCGAGGATGCGGTCGGCGGCGGCGTACATCGCCTCGATGTCCTCGAAGCGGTCGCCGAGGCCGAGCGCGACGGCCTGGGTGCGCAGGTTGGAGAGCTGGCCGCCGGGGATCTCGTGGTGGTAGACGCGCCCGGTCGGGGAGGCGAGGCCCGCCTCGAACGGGGCGTAGATGCGGCGGACGCTCTCCCAGTACGGCTCCAGGTCGCCGACCGCCTGGAGGTCGAGGCCGGTGGGGCGCTCGGAGTGGTCGGTCGCGGCGACGATCGCCGACAGCGAGGGCTGGGAGGTCGTACCGGCCATGGAGGCCACCGCGCCGTCCACCGCGTCCGCGCCCGCCTGGATCGCGGCGAGGTAGGTGGCGAGCTGGCCGCCGGCGGTGTCGTGGGTGTGCAGGTGGACCGGCAGGTCGAACTCGCGGCGCAGGGCGGAGACCAGCTTGGCGGCGGCGGGGGCGCGCAGCAGGCCCGCCATGTCCTTGACGGCCAGGACGTGGGCGCCGGCCTGGACGATCTGCTCGGCGAGCCGCAGGTAGTAGTCCAGCGTGTACAGGCGCTCGTTCGGGTCGGACAGGTCGGAGGTGTAGCAGAGGGCGACCTCGGCGACCGCCGTGCCCGTCTCGCGTACGGCGTCGATGGCGGGGCGCATCTGGCCGACGTCGTTGAGGGCGTCGAAGATGCGGAAGATGTCGATGCCGGTGGCGGCGGCCTCCTGCACGAAGGCGTCCGTGACCTCGGTGGGGTACGGCGTGTAGCCGACCGTGTTGCGGCCGCGCAGCAGCATCTGGAGGCAGATGTTGGGGACGGCCTCGCGCAGGGCGGCCAGCCGCTCCCAGGGGTCCTCGGCGAGGAAGCGCAGGGCGACGTCGTAGGTGGCGCCGCCCCAGCACTCCAGGGAGAGCAGGTCGGGCAGGGTGCGGGCGACCAGCGGGGCGGAGGCGAGGAGGTCCTTGGTGCGCACCCGGGTGGCGAGCAGGGACTGGTGGGCGTCGCGGAAGGTGGTGTCGGTGACGCCGATGGTCGGGGACTCGCGCAGCCAGCGGGCGAAGCCCTCGGGGCCGAGGTGGACCAGCCGCTGCCGGGAACCGGCCGGCGGCTCGCCGGCGGGCAGCGGGGGCAGCTTGGTGGTCGGCTCGATCAGCTCGGGGCGCTCGCCGTGCGGCTTGTTGACGGTGATGTCGGCGAGGTAGGTGAGCAGCTTGGTGCCGCGGTCGGCGGAGGAGCGGGCGGTCAGCAGGTGCGGGCGCTGCTCGATGAAGGAGGTGGTGACCCGGCCGGCCTGGAAGTCGGCATCGTCGAGGACGGCCTGGAGGAACGGGATGTTGGTGGCCACGCCGCGGATGCGGAACTCGGCGACGGCGCGCCGGGCGCGCCGGATGGCGGCCTCGAGGTCCCGGCCCCGGCAGGTGAGCTTGACCAGCATCGAGTCGAAGTGGGCGCTGATCTCCGTACCGGCGTGGGTGGTTCCGCCGTCGAGGCGGATGCCGGAGCCGCCCGGGGAGCGGTAGGCGCTGATCCGGCCGGTGTCGGGGCGGAAGCCGTTGGCGGGGTCCTCGGTGGTGATACGGCACTGGAGGGCCGCGCCGCGCAGGGTGACCGTCTCCTGGGAGAGGCCGAGGTCGGCGAGGGTCTCGCCGGAGGCGATGCGCAGCTGCGCCTGGACGAGGTCGACGTCGGTGACCTCCTCGGTGACCGTGTGCTCGACCTGGATGCGCGGGTTCATCTCGATGAAGACGTGGTTGCCGTCGCGGTCGAGGAGGAACTCGACCGTGCCCGCGTTGCGGTAGCCGATCTGGCGGGCGAAGCGGACGGCGTCGGCGCAGATCCGCTCGCGCAGCTCGGGGTCGAGGTTGGGCGCGGGGGCCAGCTCGATGACCTTCTGGTGGCGGCGCTGGACGGAGCAGTCGCGCTCGAAGAGGTGCATGACGTTGCCCTCGCCGTCGGCGAGGATCTGTACCTCGATGTGGCGGGGGTCGACGACGGCCTTCTCCAGGAAGACGGTCGGGTCGCCGAAGGCGGACGCGGCCTCGCGGGAGGCGGCCTCGATGGACTCGCGCAGCACGGCCGGGTTCTCGACCCGGCGCATGCCGCGGCCGCCGCCGCCCGCGACGGCCTTCACGAACACGGGGAAGCCGATCTCCTCGGCGGCGCGGACGAGTTCGTCGATGTCGTTGGAGGGGGCGGAGGAGCCGAGGACGGGGACGCCCGCTTCCCGGGCCGCCGCGACCGCGCTCGCCTTGTTGCCGGTCAGTTCGAGCGTGCGGGCGTCGGGGCCCACGAAGGTGATGCCGGCCTCTTCGCACGCACGCGCGAGTTCGGGGTTCTCGGAGAGGAACCCGTAGCCCGGGTAGACGGCGTCGGCGCCCGCCCGGCGGGCGGCGGCGACGATCTCCTCCACGGAGAGGTAGGCGCGCACCGGGTGCCCGGGTTCGCCGATCTCGTAGGCTTCGTCGGCCTTCAGCCGGTGCAGTGAGTTGCGGTCCTCGTGCGGGAAGACGGCGACCGTGCGTGCGCCCAGCTCAAAGCCGGCGCGGAACGCACGGATCGCGATCTCACCACGGTTGGCGACCAGCACCTTGCGGAACATCCTGGACCCCTTCAGCCTGACGGTGACGGGACCCATGGTGGCGGTGAGTGACTTTTTTGACCATGTGAGCCGGGCCACTCACCGGCAGGTCTCGCCCAATGAGACGTGTTCCGCAGGGCGAATCAGGTCGCGGTGGCCGCCGCGGCCGCCCGGCCCGCCTGACGTCCGGAGAAGAGACAGCCACCGAGGAAGGTGCCCTCCAGGGAGCGGTAGCCGTGCACCCCGCCGCCGTCGAAGCCGGCGACCTCGCCGGCCGCGTACAGCCCGGGCACGGGGTTGCCGGCGGCGTCCAGGACCCGGCCGGAGAGGTCGGTCTGGAGGCCGCCGAGGGTCTTGCGGGTGAGGACGTTGAGGCGGACGGCGATCAGCGGTCCGGCGCTGGAGTCGAGGATCCGGTGGATGGACGCCGTAGGGCTGAGGCTGTCGCCGGTGTGGTTCAGGGCGTTGCGGATGCCCATGACCTGGACGTCCTTGGTGTACGCGTTGTCGATCGCATGCCGGCGACGAGGTCGGTGAGGGTGGTGGCGACGACGAAGTCCTCGCCCTTGTTCTTGAACTTCTCGATCGGCTCCGGGGTCTGCCAGATGCGGGTGAGGAGCTGCCAGATGTTCTTGTTGGTGAGGTCCGGGTCCTGTTCGGAGCCGGAGAGCGTGGTCCGCAGGGTGTGCAGGGTGTCGTAGCCCGGGATGTCGGGCGTGTCGAAGCGCCTGCCGGTCGCGTCGAACCACATCGAGGAGGGTCCGGGCAGGATGCGGATGCCGTGGCCGGGCCAGATCGGGACGTAGTTCCTGAGGCCCTCGGTGTAGTGCCGCATACGGTCGGGGTCGACGATCCGGCCGCCCGCCTTCTCGGTGATGGCGAGCATCCGGCCGTCGACGTGCGCGGGGACGCCGGTGACCATGGACGTCGGCGGGGTGCCCATCCGGGCGGGCCAGCTCTGGCGGACCAGGTCGTGGTCGGCGCCGATGCCTCCGGAGGTGACGACGACCTGGGCGCGCAGTTCGAAGTCGCCGACGACCGCACGCTGCGGTCGGCGCATGTGGTGACCGTGCCGCTCGACGGCCGCCCGGCGGGCCTCGGCCCGCTTCCGCCGGAGGACGGGGAGCTCGCGCCGGAGGCGCTCGTGGTGGTCGCGCCCGCCGCCGCCCTGCCGGAACTACCCCGCCTGTACCCGCTGTTGGTGCGCGCCCTGGACCTCGGCCGGCACCAGGGACTGCACGGCCTCTACGACGTCACGGGCTTCGCCGGCCGGATCGCGCTGACCGAACAGCCTCACCTGGGTGCGCTGTTGAGCCGCAGGCTGCTCGCAGACCTGGATCCCGCGGACGCCTTCCACCGCCGACTCGCGCTCACCGCACTGGCGTTCCTGGACAACGGCCGTCGGCTCGACCAGACGGCGGCGGCCTTGTTCACCCATCCCCACACCGTCCGCTACCGCCTCGGCCGGCTCCGCCAGATCACTTCCGCCTCCCTCACCGACGGCGACGGCGGCCCGCTCGCCGCCCTGCACTGGTGGTGGGCGCTCACCGCGTGGCTGGAGTCGCCAACACAGCACTGAACAGGGGAGCTTGAAATGCGCGGCCTTTCTGTTCGACCTGCCGGACATTGTTCGAGAAGTCTTGACGCGGCCATGTACACCGTTTGACACTCTCGCAACATCACGTCACACGGCTGAAACGGCGGTCTCCTATGACGCAGAGAAAACGCTTCCGCTTCCGTGCGAGACGCGGGGCGGGCCAACTGGGCGCTGTGACCGCCGTTTCGCTGCTCATGGGACTCACCGCGGCGGCCTCACCCGCCCAGGCCGCGGGCGACGTCACCGACGGACTCGCCCTCTGGTACAAGCTCGACGGGGCCTCCGGCACGACCGTGCCCGACGCCTCCGGCCACGGCCTCGACGGCACCCTCAACGGCACCGCCGACTGGACCGGCCAGGGTCTCGGCTTCAACGGCTCGGACACCTACGTCAAGGTGCCGAACGACGTACTGAAGGGGCTGACGTCGATCAGCGTCGCCTTCGACGTGAAGCTCGACGCCGCGCAGACCACGCCGTACTTCCTCTACGGCTTCGGCAACTCCAGCGGCAGCAACGGCAACGGCTATCTCTTCGCCACCGGCAACTCCCTGCGCACCTCGATCGCCACCGGCAACTGGTCGACGGAACAGACCACCAAGCCCTCCGACTCCCGCAACCTGACCCGCTCGGTGTGGAAGAACGTCACCTACACCCAGACGGGCACCACCGGTGTCCTGTACGAGGACGGCGTCGAGGTCGCCCGCAACACCTCGGTGACCATCACCCCCGGCGCGATCGGCTCCGGCACGACCACCGCCAACTACCTCGGCAAGTCGGTCTACTCGGGCGACAAGCTGTTCAAGGGCAGCATGCGCGACTTCCGGGTGTACGACCGCGCCCTGGCCGCGTCCGAGGTCGAACAGCTCGCGCTGCCCGTCGCCACCCAGGGCGTCGAGGACGACAAGGCGGCCCTCGACCTGGGCGACACCGGCGCGGTGACCGCCGACCTGACGCTGCCGAAGACCGGTGCGGCCGGCGGCTCCACCATCACCTGGGCCAGCGACAACACCGACCTCGTCACGGACGCGGGCAAGGTGACCCGGCCCACCGCGGGTCGGCCCGACGGGCACGCCACCCTCACCGCGACCCTGAAGAAGGGCACGGTCACCGCGACAAGGACGTTCGACATCACGGTCCTCTCGGCGTTCGACGACCAGACCGCGACCGAGCAGGCCGCCGAGGCCCTGACCGTCCGCAACCTCGACGACGCACGCGGCAACCTCACCCTGCCGGCCTCCGGCACCTACGGCACGGACGTCACCTGGTCCTCCGCCGACCCGGACGTCGTCTCGGCCGACGGCGTGGTCCACCGCCCCGCGCACGGCGCCGGCGCCACCACGGTCGACCTCACCGCCACCGTCACCAAGGGCGACGCGAAGTCGACCCGGGTGTTCACCGCGAAGGTCCCCGAACTCCCCGCGAAGGAAGCCCTCAAGGGCTACATGTTCAGCTACTTCACCGGCGAGGGCACGGCGAACGGCGAACAGCTCTACGCCGCGCTCAGCAAGGGCAACGACCCGCTGCACTGGCGGGAGCTGAACGACGGCGAGCCCGTGCTGACCTCGACGCTCGGCGAGCGGGGCCTGCGCGACCCGTTCATCATCCGCTCCCCCGAGGGCGACAAGTTCTACCAGATCGCCACCGACCTCAGGATCTACGGCAACGGCGACTGGGACGCCGCCCAGCGCACCGGCAGCAAGTCCATCATGGTCTGGGAGTCCACCGACCTGGTGCACTGGACGAACCAGCGCCTGGTGCAGGTCTCCCCCGACAGCGCCGGCAACACCTGGGCGCCCGAGGCGTACTACGACAGCGACCTCGGCGAGTACGTGGTGTTCTGGGCGTCGAAGCTGTACGACAACGAGGCGCACTCCGGCGACACCTACAACCGGATGATGTACGCCACCACCCGCGACTTCTACACCTTCAGCGCGCCCAAGGTCTGGATCGACCGCGGCTACTCCGTCATCGACTCCACGGTCATCCAGCACGACGGCACCTACTTCCGGCTGTCGAAGGACGAGCGGAACAACACCTCCTCCACGCCCAACAGCAAGTTCATCTTCGAGGAGAAGAGCGACTCCCTGCTGAACCTCTCCTGGGACGCGGTCGCCGAGGGCATCGGCAAGGGCGCGATGAGCGCGGCCGAGGGCCCGCTGGTGTTCAAGTCGAACACCGAGGACAAGTGGTACGCCTTCCTCGACGAGTTCGGCGGGCGCGGCTACATCCCCTTCGAGACCACCGACCTCGCCGCCGGCAAGTGGACGCCGGTCGCCGACTACGACCTGCCCTCGCGGCCCCGCCACGGCACGGTCCTGCCGGTCACCCAGGCCGAGTACGACCGGCTGCTGACCGCCTACCAGCCGGACCAGCTCGTCACCGGTGTCGAGGACATCTCGGTGAAGACGCGGACCGGCGAGGCGCCGGTGCTGCCCGCGACGGTGATCGCCACCTACTCCGACGGGGTCGACAGGCCGGTGGCCGTCAGCTGGGACGACGTCCCGGAGTCGGCGTACGCGCAGCCCGGTGAGTTCACGGTGACGGGCAGCCTGCCCGACGGCGCCGCGATCCCCGTACAGGCGAAGGTGACGGTCTCGGCGGAAGGCGCCGACGTGCCCGCCGACCTGCTGCTGCACTACGGCTTCGACGAGACGTCCGGCAACATCGCCGTCGACTCCAGCGGCCACGGCTACCACGGCACCTACGTCCGTACGCCCGCCTTCGGCACCGGCGTGAGCGGTGGCTCGTTCAGCATGTCCGGCGCGAGCGACTCGCCGTATGTGAAGATCCCGAACGGTGTGCTGAAGAACGCCGACAGCGTGACCGTCTCCACGTACGCGAAGTGGAAGGGCGGCAGCAGCTGGCAGTGGCTGTTCGGGCTGGGTCCGGACAGCAACAAGTACCTCTTCGCAAGCCCCTCCAACGGCTCCTCCAAGCTGTACTCGGCCATCACCAAGGCGAGTTGGTCGGCGGAGTCGAAGCTGACGGCGGGCTCGCAGCTCACCGCGGGCGAGTGGCGGCACGTGACCGTCACCCTGGACGGCTCGACCGGCACGATGGTCCTCTACGTGGACGGCATCGAGGCGGCCCGGGCGACCGGCGTCACCATCAGGCCGTCCGAGCTGTACGACGCCGACAAGGACTACAGCGGCTACATCGGACGCTCCCTGTACGCGGCCGACCCGTACTTCGGCGGTGAGGTCGACGACTTCCGCATCTACGACCGTGCGCTGTCGGCGGCCGAGGTGATGGAGCTGAGCGGCAACACCACGGGCATCGCGCGTGCCACCCACCCGGCACTCAAGGTCGACGCCCTGATCGACAACGGCGACAGCCGCATCACGCTGCCCTTCAAGGAGGGCACCGACCTCACCGCGCTGGCACCGGAGTTCGGCCTCGCCCACGGCGCGGCCATCAGCCCCGCCTCCGGCAGCGTGCAGGACTTCACGAAGCCGGTGAAGTACGAGGTCACGGGCTCCGACGGCAAGAAGCGCACCTGGACGGTCTCGGCGCTGGAGATGAAGAGCCCGGTGCTGCCGGGGCTCAACGCCGACCCGAACATCGTCCGCTTCGGCGACACCTTCTACCTGTATCCGACGACCGACGGCTTCGACGGCTGGAGCGGTACCCAGTTCAAGGCGTACTCCTCGACCGACCTGGTGCACTGGACGGACCACGGCGTCATCCTCGACCTCGGTCCTGACGTGAGCTGGGCGGACAGCAGGGCCTGGGCGCCGACGATCGCCGAGAAGGACGGGAAGTACTACTTCTACTTCTGCGCCGACGCGAACATCGGCGTGGCGGTCTCCGACTCGCCCACGGGTCCCTTCAAGGACGCGCTCGGCGCACCGCTGCTGAAGGCGGGCCAGCTGAGCGGCCAGATGATCGACCCGGCCGTCTTCACCGACGACGACGGCCAGTCGTACCTCTACTGGGGCAACGGCCACGCGTACGTGGCGCCGCTGAACGCCGACATGACCTCGATCGACACCGCGCAGATCAAGGACATCACGCCGAGCGGCTACAACGAGGGCTCGTTCGTGGTGAAGCGCAAGGGCACCTACTACTTCATGTGGTCGGAGAACGACACCCGCGACGAGAACTACCGTGTCGCCTACGCCACCGGTCCCTCCCCCACCGGCCCCTGGACCAAGCGGGGCGTGATCCTGGAGAAGGACGCCTCGCAGGGCATCCTGGGCACCGGCCACCACTCGGTCGTCCAGGTCCCGGGCACGGACGACTGGTACATCGCCTACCACCGCTTCGCGATCCCCGGCGGTGACGGCACCCACCGTGAGACCACCATCGACAGGATGGAGTTCGACGCGGACGGTCTGATCGAGAAGGTCGTGCCCACGCTGACCGGCATCGACCCGGTCGCCGTCGTGCACGCCGGTCCGGACGTCACGGGCACGGAGGGCGACGCGATCGCCCTGAACGGCACGCACTCCGGCGCGGGGAGCCCGAAGTGGACGGCCGACCAGGGCGCGCCCTGCAAGATCGCGGATGCGGGGGCGGCCCGGACCACGGTGACCTGCGCCGACAACGGCACGTTCACCCTCACCCTGACCGGTGGGCGCAGCACCGACACGGCCGTCGTCACGGTGAAGAACGCGGCCCCGGCCGTCACCTCCGCCACCGGCCCGACGGGCCCGGTCCCGGCCGGCCGTCGCACCGCCGTCACGGCGACCTTCACCGACCCGGGCACCGCCGACAAGCACACCTGCGTCATCGACTGGAAGGACGGCACCAGGCCGTCCGCCGGTACCGTCACCGCGACCGGCTGCCGCGCCGAGCACACCTACACCTCGGCGGGCATCCGCCGACCGGTGGTCACGGTCACCGACGACGACGGCGCGTCGGCCGGCCGTACGCTCCCCGAGATCGTCGTGTACGACCGCTCGGCCGGTCCGGTGGTGGGCGCGGGCGCCGTCGGCACCCGGGGCTTCTTCACCGTCGCCGCCCGCTACCTCCCGCAGGCCGCCACCCCGCTCGGCCAGGTCACCTACGTCTCCGGCCCGGCCCGGGTGAAGTTCCGCTCCACCGGCCTGGACTGGCTCGTCGTCAGCGGCTCCAAGGCCGTCGTCGAGGGCTCCGGCACGGTGGGCGGCAAGAAGGGCTACGGCTTCCGGGTCACGGCCACCGACAACCCCGACACCTTCGCGATCAGGATCTGGAAGAAGTCCGACGGCACGGTCGTCCTCGACACGGGGGCGGGGGTGAAGCCCGGCACCGTGACGATCGGCACGCACCGCCACTAGCACCGGGTCAAGGTCATGGGCCCTCTGCGCACGCAGGGGGCCCATTCGTCGTCCTGGGGGAGGACCTCGTCCATGCCGACACCCGACGAGCTCTGGAAGAGCGCCGATCTCACGACCCGGCGGCTCGCCGGACTGGCCCTCAATCCGGCCACACCACCGGACATCCTGCTGCGCCTGCTCCTGGACGGCCCGCTCGCCGTCCGGACGGTGCTGTGCGGGGACCGCGCGCTGCCCGAGGTCGTCGCCGACGCCGTGATCACCCATCCGGACCACCTCACCCGCCGGTTCTTCGCCGGCAGCGTCCATGCCGACCCCGCTCAGCGGGCGCGGCTGGTGGACGATCCCGACTGGACCGTGCGCGCCTGGCTGGCCAACGGGCCCCTGCCGACCGGGCCGCACCGGCCGAGGCCGCTGCCCGACACGACCGTCGTCCGGATGATCAGCACCTACGACAACGAACAGCTGGGCGGCGGCATCTACCGGCAGTTCTCGAACGAACTGCGCCGGGCCATGCCCACACACCCCGACCCCAAGGTCCGCGCCTGGGGCGTCGGCATGTGGACCTGGCTGTCCGCCGAGCGCCGCGCCGCACTGCTGGCGGACCCGGACGACGAGGTGCGCGGGAGGGCGGAACGTCATCGGCAGGACGAGGATCCGGCCTGGGTGGAGAGCAATCTGCCGGACCGCCCGTGCCACGCGCGGACCTATGTCCTGGTGAACCTGCCGCTGACCAGGTCCGTCGTGGACAGCGTGCTCACCGCTCCGGCGGGTCCCCAGGAGCGCTCGATGATCGCGGGCAACGCCTCACTGCCTTCCGATGTGGTGGTCCTGCTGGCGTCCGATCCGGACCCGGAGGTGCGGGAGGAGATCGCCCGCCGGGACGACCTCGGGCCTGACGAGTTGCGGGCTCTCGCCGTCGATCCCGAGCCGAAGGTGCGGCTCGCCGTGTCCGTCCACCCGGCGTGGAGCGAGGAGGAGCGGGCCGGGATCAACTACGCGGTTCCCCTGGACCGCACGTTCGGCCCCCACTTCGAGCGCCTGTACCCCCGCGATCCCGAGGCCGTCCGGCGGGACGCCCTGTCCGGGCATCCGCTGCTGCGCCGACGCGCGGCGACGGAGCGAGGGCTGCCGCCGGACCTGGTGGCCCTGCTGGGCGCCGACGACGACCTGGGCGTACGCGTCCTGCTGGCCCAGAACCATCCCGACGCTCCGCCGGACCTGCTGCTGCGCAGCTTCCTTGAGTACACCGGCCTGGAACGTGAGCACCTCCTCACCCGGCCGGCCTTCCCGACCGACGGGCTGGCCGAGTACGCCGACCACGCGGACCCGGCGGTCCGGGCCCTGGCCGCCCGGGATCCTGAGACCCCGTCGGAGGTCGTGGACCGGCTGACCCGGGACCCCGATGCCGGGGTGCGGGCCGCGTTCGCCCGGCATCCTCGGCTTCCGCCGGCCCGGCTGGCCGAGCTGCTCGACGACGAGGAGCTGGTGCGGGACGCCGCCGCCAACCCGGCGCTGGGAGTGGACGCCGTCCGCCGGCTGGTGGCGGCAATGCCGGTCAGCTGACCGCCAGCAGGGCCTCCAGTGCCCGTACGGTTCCCGGGTGCCGCGTGAGCAGTTCCGCGCCGCCCGGTTCCGCCGTCTCCCAGGTGCCCTCGCAGCCCAGCAGTGCGGCCAGCGCGTCGCAGGTCACGGGGTGGGCCGCCAGGAGTGCCACGCCGTCGCCGGTGTGCGCGGACGGCAGGCCCAGGGGCGGTGCCTCCGGGAGCCGCCACGGCGGAACCCAGCTGTCCAGCTCCGCGAGGCGCGCCGGGAAGATCCGGCCGGCCTCGCGGACGATCAGCGGGGCGAGTTCGGTGCCGCCCGCGCGCAGGGTGGTGATGAGGGTCGGCAGCCAGGGCAGCAGGACCCGGTCGGGCAGCCGGGCGAAGGCGTTCGACACCGCCTCGACGACGAAGTCGGCCAGGGCCGGCACCGGTTCGAGAGCGTGCACGAAGCCGCTGAGGTAGCGCGGGTAGGCGGGGACCACCAGCGGGTTGGCGAGCAGGCCGTCGCAGCGCTCCCGCAGCGCCGCCCTGGGCAGGGTGCCCAGGTGGGTCTGGGCCGCCCACAGCAGGGCGGTGCGCGCGGGCTCGGCCGGGTGGGACTGGGCCAGGGCCAGTTCGAGCTGGGTGCGGTCGCAGCCGAGGGAGAGGGCGAGGCTCTCCATGCCGAACAGGAAGCCCAGCATGGCGGCGACCTGACGGACGGTCGCGTCCTCGTCGGTGAACGCGCTCGGCAGCAGGGTGCAGTAGTGCGCGTACCCGGTCTTGACGAAGGACTCGATCCAGGACGGCAGGACCGGTTCGGCGGTGCGGTAGTACGCCAGCAGCCGGCGCACACGGCCCAGTACCTCCGGGGCGCCGTCGACGCTGCGCTCGCCCGCGAGGACCTCCAGCGCGCGGGTGCCCAGCTCGTCGGCGAGCCGTCGGCTGCGCAGGTACACGATCGCGTCCTCGACCGTCGCGAGGACGGTCGCCGCCGTGGCCTGCGGTGCGTACGCGGTGCGGCGCAGCCGCTGCTCCAGGACCTGCTCGATGCTGACGCCCTCGTACCCGAGTTCGATGAGCGACCGCTGATGGGTGCCGAGGGCGAGGTCCCAGGACTCCTGGATGGGGCGCTCGCCGAGGCTGCGGTCGCCCATGATGGGGCGGGCGGCGCCCTCGGGCAGCAGTCGGCGCAGCATCCACAGCACGTCGGAGCAGTGCCCCAGTTCCGGCCGGGCGGCGATGTCCAGCAGGGCCCGCTGGACTCCGCGCTGCTGGAGCCTCAGGTTCAGCGGCGCGAGCCGGTCGTGGACGTCCCGGGCCAGCGGCGGCAGCGCGTCGTAGCCGACCTGGCCGACGCGGTCGCCGCCCATCATGATCTCGACGAGCCGGCCCACGTCCCGCCGCCCCGGCACCCGGTCCTTCTCGATGCAGGTGACGGCCGCGTCCTGGAAGTCGTACGGCGTCGGCTTGGCGCGGTCGCGCATTCCGGCCAGCAGGATCGACGTCTCGAAGACGGCGATGGCGTCGGCGGTGGAGGCGAGGTAGCCGTTGCGGCGGGCGGCGCGCACGATCTCCACCGACCAGCCGAGCAGTTCGGCCTCGTCGAGGGCGTCGAGGACGGGCGGCCGCCGCAGGAACCCGGTGAGCTTGTCGACGGGTGCGACCGGGGCGGCGGCGGGTGTCGGCGCGGGGAGGCTCTTCTTCGGCTTCGTGCCCGCCTGGCCCGCCAGCCGGTAGGGCTTCACCCGGGTGCGCCTGAGGTTCTTGGCCCATTCCGTCGCGGCGATGGAGACCGAGCCGGCGGCCAGCCCGAACTGGGCCTCGATCGCGGCGTGGCTGGACGGGATCAGCCCGTGCCGCCACGTGGTGCCGCTGGGCGCGCTGACGGTGAAGGTGTCGCTGCCGTGCACGCCGAACTCGTCGACACGGCTCGCGGCGTGGAAGGCTCCGCAGACGTAGAGGCAGTCGGCGGGGTCGGTGCCGGTGGCGGCGAGGTGTTCCCGCATCCGCGTCCACATGTACCGCTCGCGGTCCTCGTCGACGCGGACCCTGTGCGCCTCCCCCGGGGCGAGACGGCGGAAGAGGCTGCCGATGAGCAGCATCACCTGGCGGTAGGTGTCGTGATCGCTGTCGCCGAGGGGCAGTTCGACGTACTGGTGCCACCACTCGGACCAGTGGCGGACCCGGCCGTGGCGCAGGAGGTGTTCCTCCAGTTCGGCGAAGCGCGGGCGCAGATCACCGATCTCCACGCCGACCGCGTCGCCGTGCAGGGCGCTCTCCTCGCCGGCCGCCGGGGCGTCGGGGTCCGGGGCGGCCGCCGCCGTGTCCGCCGGGCTCGCCTCCACCGTCTCCGCGTCCTTCTCCCACTGGAACACATGGTCCGAGGAGCGGTCGACCAGGACCAGTTCGACGCCGGGCGTGTCCAGGGCGTAGGCGATGGCCTGGTACTCGGCGGAGGCCTCCGTGATCGGGGCGACGACCGACAGCGGGGACCAGTCGGCGGGGAAGCCCTCGACCTCCGACGCGAACGCCTGGACGGCCACCGGGAGGCGGCAGTTGCGCAGCTCGGTGAGGAGGGGGGCCATGTCCTCGCACAGCTCCAGGTAGACCACCTTCGGCTGCTTCTCGCGCAGTCGGCGGGCCATGGCGATCGCCGAGGCCGGTGAGTGGTGGCAGACCGGGAAGATCTCCAGCGGCTCACGCACCGCGCGCTCGACGTCGTCCACGATGCCCCGCAGGATGCCCTCCAGGGCACCGGGTCCGTCGGCGAAGGCCGTGGCGGCCTCGTGGAGCTGGCCGCGGAGCGCCTCGAAGGTGGCGCCGCTCCCGTCCGCGCCGCTCATGACAGGGTCGCGATCGCGTCGCGGCCGCCCTCGAGGAACTCCGGCCAGGAGCCGCCCTCTTCCTTGCTGCGCGGCTCGACGACACCGTGCAGGTACTTGTTGAGGATGGCGAGGTCCTCGGGCTCGCGGCGGGCGAGGGAGCCGACGAGCGAGGAGGCGAGGGTGCGGGCGGTCAGGGCGCGGTCGCCGAAGAAGTTGCTGTGCAGGATGGCGTCCTCCAGGACGCCGATCTGCTCGGCGGTGGACAGCGCGGACTCCAGCTTCTCGTCGTCGCTGCCGGCGGCGGCCGCGGAGGCGCGCAGGTCGGCGAAGCTCTGGAGCAGCACGTCCAGCAGGGTGGGCGGGACGTCGAGTTCGATCCGGTGGCGGCGCAGGAGTTCCTCGGTGCGGAAGCGGACGATCTCCGCCTCGCTCTTCTTGTTCGTCACGACCGGGATGCGGACGAAGTTGAAGCGGCGCTTGAGCGCGGAGGACAGGTCGTTCACGCCCCGGTCGCGGCTGTTGGCGGTGGCGATGATCGAGAAGCCGGGCTTGGCGAAGACGATGTTCTCCCCGCCGGCGCCGTCCAGTTCGGGGACGGAGATGTACTTCTCGGAGAGGATCGAGATCAGCGCGTCCTGGACGTCGCTGGTGGATCGGGTGAGTTCCTCGACGCGGCCGATGGTGCCGGTCTCCATCGCGGTCATGATCGGCGAGGGGATCATCGACTCGCGCGACTGGCCCTTGGCGATCACCATGGACACGTTCCACGAGTACTTGATGTGGTCCTCGGTGGTGCCGGCCGTGCCCTGGACGACCTGGGTGGAGTTGCGGCAGATGGCCGCCGACAGCAGTTCGGCGAGCCAGCTCTTGCCGGTGCCGGGGTCGCCGATGAGCAGCAGTCCTCGGTCGGAGGCGAGGGTCACGATGGAACGCTCGACGAAACTGCGGTCGCCGAACCACTTCTGGTCGATCTCCCGGTCGAGGCCGTCGGCGCGCTCGGAGCCCAGGATGAACACCCGGATCATCTTCGGCGACAGCCGCCAGGAGAACGGCTTGGGGTTGTCGTCGATCGACTCCAGCCAGTCCAGTTCCTCGGCGAACTTGATCTCGGCGGGGGCGCGCAACAGGTCGGTCATCACAGGGCCTTTCTCAGAGTGTGGGCTGTCAGGCGAGGAACGTCTTGAGTTCATCGACGAGCTTGCGGATGTGGCCGGAGATCACCGGTGTGCCCTGGTCCTTGAAGCGCTCCCGGAACCAGGGGTTGACGCTGCCGCGCCCGGAGCTGGTCACGGAGCCGACGGGGATGAACTTGACCCCGGAGCGGTGCAGGGCGGCCATGCTGTCGAACAGCGGCTGGTGGTGCCATTCGTAGAAGTCGGAGATCCACACCACGACGGTGTTGCGCGGCTCGGCGATCTTCGGCTGGGCCAGGGCCATCGCGACCGTGCCGTCGGTGCCGCCGCCGAGCTGGGTGCGCAGCAGGGTCTCGAAGGGGTCGTGCACCCAGGGGGTGAGGTCGACCGCCCGGGTGTCGTACGCGACGAGGTGGACGTCCACCCTCGGCAGTCCGGCGAAGATCGACGCCAGGATGGTGCAGTTGACCATCGAGTCGACCATCGAGCCCGACTGGTCGACGACCACGATGAGCCGCTGGGGTGTCGTCTTGCGGGCGGTGTGCCGGTAGTAGAGGCGGTCGACGTAGAGCCGCTCCTCCTCGGGGCTGTAGTTGGTGAGGTTCTTCCAGATGGTGCGGTCGAGGTCGAGGTTGCGGAAGACGCGCTTCGGCGGGATCGAGCGGTCGATCGCGCCGACGGTGGCCTTCTCGACCTGGGTGCGCAGGACGTCCGCGACCTCGTCGACGAAGCGGCGGATCAGCGACTTCGCGTTGGCGAGGGCCACACCCGAGAGGTTGTTCTTGTCGCGCAGCAGCTGCTCGATGAGGGACATGCTCGGGGTGAGACGGGCGGCGAGCGCGGGGTCGGCGAGCACCTCGCGCAGCCGCATACGGCGGACGAGGTCGCCCTCCAGGGCGCCCAGTTCGGGTCCGATCGCCGGGATGAGGTTGCCCAGGTCGGGGGTGGCGCGGTGGCCGCCGGTCCCGGTGGGGCTCACGCCCCGGCCCGCGCCGCGCCCGCCGCGCAGGTCGCCGGGTGAGCAGCCCAGGGCGCGCTCCAGCCAGCCGGCGTCGGACTGCCACCGGGAGAGCTGCCCGGCGCTGACGGCTCCGCTGCCGGTGGCGAACACGTTGAGCAGCACCTTGGACACCAGGGCCGCGCGGCGCACCTCCGCGGCACCGTCCCGCAGGTCGTCGTCGGTGTCGGCGTCGTCGGTCACCATCAGCCCGTCGAACGCGTCCGCCAGGTGGGGATGGCGCTGCACGATCGAGTCGACGGAGGCCTGCGGGTCCAGCAGGGCGGGCGGGAGGCCGATGTCCTCGACGACGGCGAGGCTCGCCGACTCCAGGGCGGCCTGCTCCTCGGGGTCGAAGAGCCGGGCGAGGAGCCGCCAGTACAGCACCTGCCGACGGTTGTCGTGCGGGGCGGGCTCGGGCACCGGGGCGGCCGTCGTGGTGGCCGCGGCCGGGGTGGCGCCCGGTTCGGATGCCGGGGTGGTCGTCGGGGCGGTCGTCGCCCCGGATGTCCGCTCGGTCATGTGCGCAGCAGCCTTCCCGCTCGCTCCCGCAGGACGGTCACGGCATCGGTGGCGGCCTTCTCCGCCTTGACGCCCGTCCTGTCGGTGGTGCCGCCGGCCCAGGCGCCCGCCTGGAGGGCGGCGGTCTTCCTGCGCACGGTGGTCTCGACGGCCAGCGGCTGGAGCCGGAAGGCGCCGTCGTCCCAGCGGAGCAGACCGATGCAGGCGCCGGAGGCCGCGACGGCCTCGGGGGTCAGCGGGCCCGCGACCGGGATGCGGTCGGAGTCGACCAGGAGGTCGTCGCCCGCGTGGGTGAGGACGAGGGTGTCGCCGTCCTGCCGGGTGGCGTAGCCCTCCAGGAACACCGGTTCGGCGAGGCGCGCGGGGTGGCGGTCGAGCGGCGCGGTGACCGCCGCGGTTGCTGTGGGCAGGGCGACGCGGGCGGTGGCGAAGGGGTCCGCCGGTTCGCCCGGGCGGGCCCGGGTGTCGTCCCACAGGAGGTCGCCCTCCGCGGTGAGGGGCATGGCGTCCAGGTGCATCGCCCGGCCTTCGCCGAGGGCCCCGAGCAGCGACAGATGCGGCCGCAGGAGCTGCCAGACGCCGGCCGCGACCACACTGTCCGGCTTGGGCACCGAGACACTCGCGCGGACCAGCCGGGACGGGGTGCCGTCGTCGGGTTCGAACACGGCGTGGACCTGCGCCTGGGCGGCGGTCGCGTGTTCGTGCAGGTCGATACCGAGCGGCAGCAGCCGGCCGGTGGCGGTGCCGGTCGTGGGCCGGTCGGCGGCGCCGGGCCGGGTGAGCAGCAGGGCGCGCGCCCAGAGGTCCCCCCAGCGGCGGGCCGGGATCCGCTCCAGGGCGGATCCGGGGCAGGAGGCGGCGAGTTCGGCGGCGAACCCGTCGAGCAGGGCGGCGAGCCGGCGCAGTTCGGGCCGGGGCAGCATCGCGGAGACGATCGGGGCGGCGCCGCCGACGAGTTCGTGGTCGATGCCCTGCCAGCCGGCGCGGGCGAGGTCCGCGAGCCAGGTCCGGGCGGCGGCCAGCAGGTTGGCCTGCTGCGGGTCGTCGGCCGCGGCGGGAGTGTCGTCGGTGCGGGTGCGGCCGGTGGAGGCGTCGGCGCGGGTGGTGAGCGCGTCGTGGACGGCGCCGAGGAGGGCCGAGCGGGCGGCGGCCAGGGCGAGGAGGTGGTCCTCGCCCGCGGTTCCCGCGGCGGCCTTCTCGGCGGCCTCGGCGACCCGGGCGGCCAGCGGGCTGCCGGCGACGGCGCGGGCGAGTTCCGCCAGACCGGCGCCCTGGTCGGACCGGGGCCGCAGCAGTCCGGCGACGAGACACCGGTCGAAGGCGTCGGCCGCGGCCAGGGCCTCCTCCAGCCCGTCCACCGGGGCACCGAGCACGCCGGTGGACTCCCCCGCATCCGCGCGCTCCCCCGCGCCGCCCGGGTCCGCGGCCCCCTCGGAGGCGGACGCGCCCGTGTTCTCCGCCCGTGTCGGGGCGAACCAGTGCATCTCCGGCAACGGGTCCGTGACCGGAGCCTGTTCGAGATAGGCGAGGTGGCGCAGGAACCGGCTGAAGACGGGGGCGGCGGCCGCCTTGCCGTCCGCCTGCTGCGGGTGGGTGCCGGTCATCGCGGCGGTCAGGGCGGCGGCGTCGGACTCGCCGCCCGTCGGATCGACGCGCAGATAGCGGGCGACGCGCGGGCCGCCGTACTGGAGGACCGCCTCGGCGACCAGGGCGCGGATGTGGTTGCAGAACGAGCCGCGCGCACCGCCGCAGGGCCGGTTGTTGTTGGTGCTGCACGCGAAGGCATAGGTCCCGGCCGCGATCGACGAGACGTAGACGCGCTCGATGTCCGAGCCGCTGGAGACGACCCCTTGCAGGCGTCCGTCGGCCAGTTCGACGAAGGGGACCTTCGCGAGCTTGCGCGGACGGGCGGGCGGCACCACCCGGGCCGTACTCGCCCTTTCCCAGTTCTCCCGGTCCGACAACGCACCATCTCCTTTGCGGCACACGGCTGCACACGCCGAAGCGGCGCAGCACGGGGGATTCGCCGCACCCGAGCGGCGCGACACCAATGACGTTATCGGCGACCACTGACAATGCGTCCGACCTGCGCAGACGATGCCCGGTGACGCGTGGGGAGGGCCTCGTCCGGAGCGCGGAGCGGACGCTGTCCGGATCCCGGTCGGGATCGCACCGCAAACGTCCCGCTCTCCTAGAATCCGGTGGATCACGGTCGGTGTCGCGGGCGGCCCGGCAGGGGCGGAAGGGGCGGGATTGAGCGGGGAGGGAGCGGCGTTCGGGCCGCTGCTGCGGGAGTTGAGGCTGGCCGCGTCGCAGACGATCGAGGGGCTGGCGGAGGCGTCGGGCGTCAGTGTGCGGGGCATCGGCGACCTGGAGCGGGGGCGCCGGGCGGCTCCGCAGCGGCGGACGGTCGCGGCGCTCGCGGACGGTCTGGGGCTGGACGAGGCGCTGCGGGAGCGGCTGCTCGCGGCCGCCCGGGCGGGGCGCGCGCCGGGATACAGCCCGGTGGGCGTACAGGCGTTCCCCCGCGGCATCGACGACTTCGTGGGCCGGGAGCCGCAGTTGACGCGGCTCGCCGAGCTGGCCGGGCGGCAGGACGTCGCACAGCCGGTGGTGGTGGCGGTGTCCGGGCCGCCGGGCGCGGGCAAGACGACGCTCGCCCTGCACGCCGCCCGCGCGCTCGCCGACCGGTTCCCCGACGGGCAGTTGGTGGTCGACCTGTGCGGCACCGACGACGAGCCGCCCGGCCCCGCGGAGCTGGTGCTCCGGGTGCTCAAGGCGCTCCAGGTGGCCGACCGGGAGCTCGCCCAGGCCGGTCCGCAGGGCCATCCGGCGCTGTACCGGCGGGTGCTGGCGGAGCGGCGCTGTCTGCTGGTGCTGGACGACGCGCGGGACGAGGCCCAGGTACGGCCGCTGCTGCCGGCCGCCGGCGCGGCCATGGTGGTCGTGACGAGCCGGCGCATGCTGACCGGGCTGGACAGTGTGCACCGGCTGCCGCTCGGGGAGCTGAGCCCGGCGGAGGCCGCCGCGTTCCTCACCGCCCTGGTCGGCGCCGAGCGGGCGGCGGCCGATCCGGACGCCGTCGCCGATGTCGCCGGCCGCTGCGGACATCTGCCGCTGGCCCTGCGGGTGGCGGGCAACTGGCTGGCCACCCGCACCGGCTGGACGGTACGCCGGCTCGCCGACCGGCTGGCCGCCGAGGACCGGCGCCTGGACGCCCTGTCCGCCGGGGACCTGCGCGTCGCCGCCGCCTTCGACCTGTCGTACCGTCAGCTCACCCCCGCGGCCGCCCGGTTGTTCCGGCGGCTCGCGCTGCTCCCTGGCCCGGACACGGGAGCGGCCGGGGCCGCCCGGCTGACGGGGCAGGCGCTGTTCGACGCCGAGGACACTCTGGAGGAGCTGGTCGAGACCGGGCTGCTCGGGGCGTACGGCGAGCGGTACCGGCTGCACGACCTGCTGCGGCTGTACGCGCGTACCCGGCTGGCGGCGGAGGAGAGCGCACCGGACGCCGTACGCGCGCGTGAGGCGCTGTACGACTGGCTGCTGGGGACCACGGTCGTGGCCGGGCGCTGGTTCGAGCCGGACCACGGTGCGCCGCCCGCCGACTTCGACGGGGCGGTCGATCTGTCGAGCGCGGAGCGGGCGCGGGCCTGGTTGCAGGCCGAGGGCGCGAACTGGCTGGCGGCCCTGCGCGCGGCGGCGGCCGGCGGGGCGCACCTGACCGTGGTGGAGGTGGCGGAGGCACTGCACTGGTTCTCCGACCAGTGGATCTTCTGGGGGCACTGGCCGGAGGTCTTCGGCACGGCCGCCCGCAGTGCGCGCGAGCTGGGCGATCCGGTGCTGGAGGCGACGCATCTCAACTACCACGCGTGGGCGCTGCTCACCTGCGAGGGACGTCCGCACGACAGCCTGGAGCGCTCCGTGGAGGCGCTCGGGGCCGCGCGGCGGGCCGGTGACGTACCGCAGGAGGCGTGGGCGCACGTCTATCAGGGGCTGGCGTTCCGGCGGCTGGAGGACCATGCCCCGGCCGCCGGGCACATGCACCGCGCGGTCACGCTGTTCGAGGCCGCGGGCGATCTGCACGGCAGCCTCCAGGCCCGGCACGGGCGCGCCCTGATCCTGATGGGCTCGGGACGGCCCGAGGAGGCCCTGGTGGTGTACGAGGAGACGCTGGCGTTCCTGGAGCGGGTCCAGGACCGGCTGGCGCCGCACATCGCCGAGTTCGGCCGGGGCGGCATGCACTCGGGCATGGGATCCAGCCTCGCCCTGCTGGAGCGCTGGACGGAGGCGGTCGAGCACCATCGTGCCGCCATGGCGATCTGGCGGGGCAACGGCAACACGGCCATGGAGAGCCGCCAGCTCGTCCACCTGGGCCACGCCCTGTCGTCCGCAGGGCGGCGGGACGAGGCCCGGGAGGCCTTCGCCCGCTGTGTCTCCCTCGGCCCGGACGCCGACCCGCAGCGCGTCACGGCGGCCCGCGACGCCCTCGCCCGCCTCGGCACACCCTAGGGCGGCACCGGCGGGCGAGGTCCCCGCGCCGTGGCACCATCCTCGCCGCCCCCGCTCCCCCGTGTCTTGTCCCGCAGCGCACCGGACTGTTCCGTGCGCGCACAGCCGCGGCGGGACGTTTCTGCCTGCTTCGTGCCTGGAGGCGGTCCCGGCCGGCTGCTTGGCTGGAGGCGGCGGGGGGACCGGGCCGCCGCCGCTGCGCGTTCTCCGGTGCCCCTTAGGCACAAACCCCGTACGGCACAAGCCTCGTACGGCAGAGAGGGAGAACCGGGTGAGCCTGGTGTGGACGACGGACGCGGTTCCCGAGGGGGAGCGGCTCACGTACTGGCGCGACGCGCTGAGCAGGGCGCTGGTGCCGATGACCGTCACCGCCCGCGGGGACGGGCCGTTCTCGGGCCGGATCTCCAGCGGACGGCTCGGCTGCCTGTGGATCTCCACCGTCGAGGCGGACCCGCAGCGCGCCAGCCGTACGCCCGCCCAGATCGCCCGCGCGGCCTCGGACTGCGTGGCCGTCGGGGTCCAGACGGCGGGCACGGCCACGCTCCTCCAGGACGGTCGGCACGCGCGCGTGGGCGAGGGCGACCTCGTCGTGTACGACACATCGCGCCCGTACGCCCTGGACTATCCGGGGCGGTTCTCGACGCGGGTGCTGCACATGCCCCGGCGGGCGGTCGGTCTGCCGGAGGAGGATCTGCGGCGGGTCACCGGCACCGCGCTCGCGGGCACGGAAGGGGCCGGTGCGCTGCTGGTGTCCTTCCTGACCGGACTCGCGGCGTCCCTTCCGACCTGCTCCCCGGCGGTCGCGACCAGGCTGGCGGCCAGTGTGGTGGACCTGTTCGGCACGCTGGTGGACGAGCGGACGACCGCCGACGCGCCCGCCCCCGCCGACCCGCACCACCCTCTCGTCCCCCGCATCCGGGACCACATCGACCGGCATCTCGCGGATCCCGGGCTGTCCCCGGCGAGCGTCGCGGCGGCGCACCACATCTCCGTGCGCTATCTGCACCGGCTGTTCGAGGAGGAGGGCGTCACCGTGGCCCGCCTGATCCGGCGGCTGCGGCTGGAGCGGTGCGCCCGGGATCTGACCCGGCGGGACCCGGCGGCGCCCACGGTGTCGGCGGTCGCCCAGCGCTGGGGTTTCGCCAACCCGGCCCACTTCAGCAGGGTGTTCCGGGCGGCCTACGGACGCTCCCCGCGCGACTGGGTGCGCCACGGCACGGTCGGCTGAGGTCGCGGGGCGGGGGTCGGCCGCCCGGGGGGGCCGCCGGGCGGTCATGTCGCCGGACGGTTCGCCCGCCAGGCGCAGAGCACCGCCACTCCGGCGAGTGTGACCGCGGCCGCGCCGAGCGCGCGGCCGCCGCCCGCACGGGTGCGCCAGGCGAGCACCGCGCCGGTCGACTGGGCGGACAGGACCGAGCCGGCGCTGAGCCAGGAGCCCACGGAGGCGAGGGACGCGGCGGAGCCGACGGACCCGACGGACAGGAAGCCGCCGACGGAGGCGACGGACAGGGAACTGCCCACGGAGCCGATGGAGAGGAACGAGTCGACCGAGCCGATCGACAGCGCCGAGTCCTTCGACCACAGCGAACGCCAGGAGCCGTCCGCGCCGGCCCGATTCGTCACCGCTCTCGTCACCGTTCTCGCCATGATCCGATCATAGGGCCGGAGGGGTCAGGAGGGCGGCCAGTCGCGGTAGGCGATGCGGGCGAGGTCGTGGACCTCGCCGAGGGTGCCCCATTCGTCGCGGCCCAGCCGGGACAGGGGCCTCAGCCGCCGTACGTCGGGGTGACCGTCCACGACGACGTCCTCGCGTACGGCGGCGTGCACGACCCGGCCGAGGACCAGGGTGGAGTTGCCGATGCCGAGGGTGGAGTGCAGCCGGCACTCCAGCGCCACGGGAGAGGCGGCCACCCGGGGCGGCTTCACCCGCAGCGAGGGCTCCCGTTCGATGCCGACGGCGTCGAACTCGCCCTCGTCGGCGGGGAAGTCGGTGCCGGTGGCGTTGATCTGCCCGAGGAGCGGCTCGGGCGCGAAGTTGACGACGAACTCGCCGGTGGCCTCGACGTTGCGCAGGGAGTCCTTGCGGCCGACGGAGGTGAACTGCACGATCGGCGGGTCGGTGCAGGCGACGGTGAAGAAGGAGTGCGGGGCGAGGTTCGCGGTCGTGCCGTCGGCGGCGAGGGTGGACACCCAGGCGATCGGACGGGGTACGACGACGGCCGTGAGCAGCCGGTAGAAGGCTCCCGCGCCCAGGGACTCGGGATCGAAGTCAACGCGCATACCGGCCACCCTACGGCGCCGTCGTCGTCCCAGGTCATCCCACGTCCCACAGGAACCGGTGGGTGTGGATGGCGAAGTAGGGGAAGGACTGGACGCCGCTGACGCCCTCGATGGGCCGCACGGTGTCGTTGACGAAGTCGAGCAGGTCCTTCGCGGTGGGGCTGACCACCTCGGCGAACAGGTCGAAGCCGCCCGAGGTGAGCACCGAGTACACCACCTCGGGGTGGGCGGCCAGCGCGTCGGCGACCGGGCGCGGATCGCCGTCGACGGTGATGCCGAGGAGCGCCATGGCCTGGCCGCCCATGGCCATCGGGTCGGTGACGCCGACGACCTGCACGGCACGGGAGTCCAGCAGCCGTTGCAGCCGCTGGCGGGCGGCGGAGGCGGACAGGCCGACCCGGGGGCCGAGGTCGGCGTACGCGATGCGTCCGTCGGTCTGGAGTTCGCGCAGGATGGCCCGGTCGATGTCGTCCATGTCCCTCTTCGTGGTCTCAGCCGGCCAGTTCGGCCAGGGCGGCGGCGAACAGCTCGGTGTGGGTGTCGACGTCCTGCTCGGTGGTGTCGGGGCACATCAGGGCCATGCTGTGGAACGGGGTGAGGAGGATGCCCCGGTTGGCGAGGTAGAGGTGCAGGTAGTCCTCCAGCTCGCTGTCGCCGGCCGCCGCGGCCTCGGTGCCGGTGCGGGGCGCGGGGTCGGTGAAGCGGTACTCGGTACGGGCGCCGAGACGGCTGACCGACCAGGGCAGGGCATGGGCGTCGATGCCGGCGCGGACGCCCGCCTCGAAGCGCTCGGACAGGGTGTGCATGCGGGTGAACGCCGCGTCGGTGAGGACGTGTTCGAGGGTGGCGCGGGTCGCGGCGACGGAGAGCGCGTTGCCCGCGAGGGTGCCTCCGACCCCGCCCATGTCGACGAGGTCCAGGTCGGCGCGGCCCAGCAGCCGGTCGGCGAGGTCCGCGGAGAGGCCGTAGGCGCCGGCGGGGATGCCGCCGGCGATGGCCTTGCCGATGGTCAGCACATCCGGTTCCAGGCCCCAGGCGGCGGTGCAGCCGCCCGGTCCGGCGGAGAAGGTGTGCGTCTCGTCGTTGATCAGCAGCGTGCCGTGCCGACGGGTCAGTTCGCGCACGCCCTCCAGATAGCCGGGCTCGGGCAGGACGATGCCGATGTTGGTGAGCGCGGGTTCCATCAGTACGGCGGCCACGTCGCCGTGGGCGAGTTCGCGCTCCAGGTGGTCCAGGTCGTTGAACTCGGCGACCCGGCTGGTGAGGGTGACGTCGCAGGGAGCGCCCACGTTTCCGGGGCGGGGGACGCCGTGGCCGTCGGGGCCGGTCACGATCAGGGACTCGTCGACGCTGCCGTGGTAGCAGTAGCTGTTGACCAGGATCTTCGGACGGCCGGTGACGGCCCGGGCGAGGCGGATCGCCCAGCGGTTGGCGTCGGTGGCGGTGAGCGCGAAGCTCCAGCGGGTGGGACCGAAGCGGCGGGTCAGCTCGGCGCCGACCCATTCGGCGTCCTCGGTGGGCAGCATCGCGGTCGCACCGCCGAGGGTGGCGAAGCGGCGCTGCACGGCGTCGGCGACGGCGGCCGGCGAGTGGCCCGCCATGGCGCCGGTGTCGCCGAGACAGAAGTCGATGTACTCGTGCCCGTCGACGTCCCGGACCCGGGCGCCCCGCGCGGACTCCAGGTACCGGGGGAAGGCGCCGGCCGTCTTGTTCATCCAGGTCATCGGCACCCGGCCGAAGAGATGATCGGCACGGGCGTAGGCCTCCCGGGAGCGGGGGTTGCGCCGCTCGGCGTCCGCGCTCTCGCGGGCCAGGAGATGACGGAGTCGGGCACGGTCCATGGCACATCCCTGGTCGAAACGGGCGACTGAATGTGATGAATCTACGGTCGTCAGCGCCACGACGGCAAGCACTGACGCTCGATTCGTTCGTGACGACAATCGAATCGAGCGTCGATCGGCGGATCCCGGGGGTGGCCATCGCGACGATCGTGCGCGATCATGAACGGTGCCGAACCGGTCATTGCGGGTCGGCGCGAAGAGGCGAGAGACGAAGGTCACGAATACGTATCGGACATTTAACACTTCAATCTTCACACCAGTCACACATGTTGGTTAGGTTTGCGCCCGGACCGCACGATCGACTCCGGCGAACGAACGCCGGGTCAGGCGGCCCAACAGCCCGACAGGGCATTGAGCTTGGGGCACCCCCTCCGTGGGGTCGCCCGGATCCGCGGGCCGGTAGGGCCCGGCGGAGCACGGAAGGAGTACGTCTTCCATGGCGACGGACGTCGGCGAGCCGAGCCGGGCGGAGATCCAGCAGGCGGTCAACGCGCTGTACGACCGGGCCGAGAGCGACACCGGGAAGTACAACGTGACGCGCGCCCAGGCCGGCGGCCGCCGGTCCGGTGTCTCCCTGGCGCGCGGCGGACGCGGGTCCGACCCGTCGACCGACGCCATGACCCGGAAGTGGTTCGACGTCGCGCGCGGCGGCATCGGTCCCACCGTGGCCGCCGTTCTCCCGGCCGACCGGATGCCGGCCCGTCCCATCGGCGGACCCGCCGGTCCCCGGGTGCCGAAGGAGCTGGAGGAGGCGTTCGAGAAGCGGGAGCCGCGAGCCCTGGAGTCGGGCCGACGGCTCGAACTCGAGGCACCCGCGCGGCAGGTCCCGGAGCTCCCGGCACGGGCCCTCGCCGCGCTGCCGCCCGCGCCCCAGCCGATGCCCGCGGCGCCCCGGCCCGCCCCCGCGGCCCTGGAACCCGCACCGCCGCAGCCGTCCCAGCAGTCGCCCGCAGCGACGATGGCGATGCCGATGGTGCCGCAGCAGATGGCACCTCAGTCGATGGCACCCCCGTCGATGACACCCCAGCAGATGGTGCCGCAGACGATGGCGATGCCGATGGTGCCGCAGACGATGGCCGGGCAGCAGCCGATGGCGCCACAGCCGATGGCGCCACAGCCCATGGCCCCGCAGCCCATGGCGACTCAGGCCACGCCCCCTCAGGCCATGGCGGCCCAGCCCATGGCGACTCAGCAGATGAGACCCCCGGCCACCCCCGTGGCGCGGCCCGGGGACACCGCGGCGCAACAGGCGTACCGCGCCGAGGCCACGGCCGCGTGGGCGGGCCAGAGCACGTCCTCGCAGCCCCTCCTGAGCTCCGACACAGGCCCGCAGCCGGTGGTGGGCGGCACGGACCAGATGCCCGAGGCCAAGATCATGACTCCGGGGGCCGGCAAGGCGGCGGCCAGGGGCGCGAGACCCGCGCCCGCCTTCCAGACGTCCGAATTCGGCGCGTCGAAGCCCGCGTTCAGCTTCCCGATGCCCGAAGTCGATCCCACGACCGGCACGTTCATCCTCCCGGACTTCGACGCTCCGGCCCCCGCGCCGGCGGCAGCACCCGCCCCGAGCGCCCCCGCGCCGCAGGCCGGGCCGGGTACCGGTTCGTTCGCCTTCCCGATGCCGGACGCGGGCAACGCCACACCGGCCCCGGGCACCCCGATGCCCCAACCGGGCCCTGGAACCGGCTCGTTCACCTTCCCCATGCCGGACGCCGCCCCGGCACCCGCACCGGCACAGAACGGCCCCGCGAGCGGTTCGTTCAGCTTCCCCATGCCCGGCGCCGCCACCGCCACACCTGCCCCCGGCACCCCGATGCCCACCGGCGGCATGCCGACCCCCGGGGCCGGTGCGGTCTTCCCGCCGTCCGAATTCGGTGTCGCGCAGCCGCCGTTCAGCTTCCCGTACCCCGAGGCCGCGCCCTCCGCCGGTGTCCCGATGGCCCCGGCCGGCCCCATGACCGGCTCGTTCGCCTTCCCCATGCCCGACGCGGGCATGGGCACTCCCCCGGCCGGTACCCCGATGCCGCAGGCAGGTCCCGGGACACCGCCGAACGGCACGCTCATGCCCGAAGCGGTCCCGGCCGCCCCCGTGCCCGCCCCGGGCTTCCCCGCTCCCGAACTCGTGGGTGCCGCCGCCATGACCGGTTTCCCGGCTCCTGCGGCCACCATGGCGGGCCCGATGCCGGGTATGACCGGAGCGATGCCCGGCATGACCGGAGCGATGCCCGGCATGGCCGCCGCGATGCCCGGCATGGCGGCCCCGGCTCCGGCCATGGCAGCCGCCCCCATGGCCGCGCCCATGCCCACTCCCATGGCACCGCCGGTGGGCGCGCTCGCCGAGCCCGCCTTCGCGGCCGCCGCACCCGCCCCGGCCGCGGCACCCATGGCCGCAGCCCCCATGCCCACCCCGGCGCCCGTGTCCGCCCCCGCCGGCCCCACCTTCGCCGGCACCGGCACCGCCTACCTCGGCAAGGCCGACAAGGCGCTCGCCTTCGCGCGGGCGCAGATCGGGCGGCCCTGCCTCCCGGGTGCGACGGGGCCGGAGTCGTACGACTGCTCCAGCCTCACCCAGGCCGCCTGGCGGGCTGCCGGAGTGACGCTGCCGCGGGTCGCGATCGACCAGGCGAAGGCCTTCACCCGGGTCGGTCTCGACGAACTGCGCCCCGGTGACCTCGTGTTCTTCCACGACGACCTCAGCCATGTCGGTCTGTGCACGGACGGCGGCATGATGATCCACGCCCCGGGCCCCGGCGCGGCCATCCGCGAGGAGCCGATCATGGCCGTCGGCGAGGGCACGGTCCGGGGCGCCGTACGGCCCGCGTGAGGTGACCGACCCCGCGTCCTCGCCGTCCCCCCGTCCGACTCCCCCGCCGGCAGAGCGCGCATGGCCGGAAGAAGGCCATCGCGCGGTCGGTCGCCGCCGTCACACTGGCATGGCCGTGTGAGGGGAGGGGGTCCCGGTGGGGGACGTACCGGAGAGCGTGCGGAAGGTGGACCGGGGGGCGGGGCCGCCCGGCTGTCCGGTGAGCCGTGCGGCGGACGGAAGCTGGGTCGTGCACGGGTACCCGGCCGCCCGTGAGGTGCTGCGCAGCACGGACACGGTCCAGGCCGGCCTTGGGATCGAGACGGTGGAGAAACTGCCCCGGCGCATCCGGCGGCCCGTGCTGTACCGGGACGGGCCGGAGCACCGGGAGCAGCGGCGGCAGACAGCGCGGTTCTTCACGCCCCGTCGGGTGGACGAGCACTACCGCGCGCTCATGACGAGGGTCGCCGTGGAGCAGGTGGCGGCGCTGCGGGCGGCCGGTACCGCGCAGTTGTCCGACCTGGGTTTCACCATGGCGATCGAGGTGGTGCGGGAGATCATCGGGCTCACGCACAGCCGCCCAGGGCTGAAGCGGCGGCTGGAGCGGTTCTTCCCCGAGGAGTTCGGGCGGCCGGGGCTGACCAGTGTGCGCGGTCTGTACTGGACCCTGCGGGGCAACGCGAACTGGCTGGCGATCCATCTCGCCGACGTCCGCCCGGCGATCCGCGCGCACCGGCGCCGGGAGCGGGACGACCTGATCTCGCATCTGCTGGCCGAGGGCTGCTCGGAGGCCGAGATCCTCGGCGAGTGCCTGACGTACGCGGCGGCCGGCATGGTCACCACACGGGAGTTCATCTCCGTGGCCGCCTGGCATCTGTTCGGCGACCCGGGGCTGCTGGAGCGCTACCGGGCGGCGGACGAGGCGGAGCGGCTGGCGCTGTTGCAGGAGATCCTGCGGCTGGAGCCCGTCGTCGGGCGGCTGGCCCGCCGGGCCACCGCGCCGCTGACGGTCGGCGGGACGCGGATGGCGGCCGGTGAGCTGATCACGGTGCACGTGGACGAGGCCAACGCCGATCCCGAGGTGGCGGGCGACGGCCCCTGTCTGCTGCGCCCCGGCCGGGCGATGGAGCAGGGCGCGGGCGCGGCCGGGCTCGCCTTCGGGGACGGCGCCCACCGCTGTCCGGGCGCCTCCGTCGCCGTACTGGAGGCGGACGTCCTGCTCAGCCGGCTGTTCGCGCTCGACGGGCTGCGGATGACCGGCGTACCGCGGGTGTCGTTCAAGGACGAGATCGGCGGCTACGAGATCAGGAATCTGGCGGTGACCGTCCCGGCGTGACCTGCGGGCGGCCGCGTCAGCGCATCACGGAGCCGGTGCGTCCCTGTGCCCTGCGGGCGTTGTTGTAGGCGCGCAGGAGGAGTTTGGAGACCGCGCAGGGCGACATGTCGACATGGCACTGCCGGCAGGTGCGGGTGTGCTCCTCGTAGGCGGCTCGGGCCTGGTGCAGGGCGTCCTCGGGAGAGGTCATGGGGGTCCTCCGAACGGGATGACGGGTGGTCGGGGGCGGGCCTACTGGTGAGTAGGTCCTCGTCGAAGGAGAGTGGATCATGTTACTGACGGTAGCTGAAAATGGGATTCCGGCCGTTTCGGGAGCGGTCCGCGCTCACCTGGCGTGAACTGGTCACCGCGATACGGCGCATTCGTCCGTCGGCCCCCGTCCGAAGTGCGAGGATGCCCGGGATCCGCTCACCACGAGGCAAAGGGGCCGGGACTTGGCAGGCGAGGACGACGAGCGGCACGCGGCGGCGGTGTTCGACGCGCTGGGGTCCGCATACGAGAAGGCGTTCGCACACTCGGAGGCGCACCGCAGGTCCCTGGAGTGGCTGCTCGGGCGGCTCGCGCCCGGCAGCACGGTCCTGGACGTCGGCAGCGGCACGGGCCGGCCCACGGCCGCGACCCTCGTGGCGGCGGGCCACGACGTCCTCGGCGTCGACGTCTCCCCGGTCATGGTCGGGCTCGCCGGACAGCGGGTGCCCGGGGCGAGCTTCCGGTGCGCCGACGTACGGGACCTCCCGCTGGAGGAGGGCTCGTTCCACGCGGTCTGCGTCTACTTCTCGCTGCTCCAGATGGACCGCGCGGAACAGTCCGGGCTGATCGGCCGTCTCGCGCGGGCGCTGCGGCCGGGAGGCAGTCTGGTGCTGGCCACCGTGCCGCTGGACGTGGAGGGCGTGGACACGGTGTTCATGGGCCGGCCGGTCCGGGTCACCAGCTTCGCCGGGGAGGCTCTCGTCGAGGTGGTCCGGGCGGCCGGACTGACCGTGCTGGCCGAGGAGGACACACTGTTCACCCCCGACCATCCGGACGCCGTGCCCGAACCCCACCTCTTCCTGTACTGCGGCCGGGACTAGTGTCGGGCCCCGTCGCCCCGGGGCCCGCTCAGCGTTCCGTGCGGGCGGCGAGGGACAGCACCAGGGCCGCCGAGCCCGTGCCGAGGAGCGCGCCGGCGATGACGTCCCCCGGGTAGTGCACGCCGGTGTGCACCCGGGAGTAGCCGACCGCGCAGGCGAGCACGCCCAGCGGGACGGCGGCGGCCGGGAGCGCCGGGCCGACGGCGGCGGCGAACGCGACGGCCGAGGCGGTGTGCCCGGACGGGAAGGACGCCGACGCCGGCATGGGCACATGACGGCCCGGGAACGGCGAGTCCTCGGCCCGGTGCGGCCGCCGCCGCCGTACGAGCCGCTTGCCGACCAGGTTCGCGGTCGCCGAGGCCACCCCGACGGCGGCCACGCCCAGGACGGCGGCGCGGCGCGAGCGGCCGCCGCACAGAGCCAGTCCGGCGGCGACCGCGAAGGACAGCTTGGAGTGGTCGGCGGCCGCGGACAGCCGGCGCAGCGCGGTGTCCAGGGTGGGGGTCCGGGTGATGGTGACCGTCTCGTAGAGCGCCTGGTCCAGGGTGGCGAGGTCGTGAACCAGGTCCGGGGTGGTGAGCTTCGGCAGGCGGTCAGACATCGTAGGCATCCTTGATCGTCCGGGGGTCGTGATGGCCGAGGGCGAGACGCACGATGCGCCGCCAGTCGACCGTCGGTGGCGCGTAGGCGGCGCCGGGGCGGTGCCGGGGCACCCGGACCCGGAGCAGACTCGGCCGTACGGTGCACACCACCGGGGTGGGCAGTTCGAGCGCCTCGCCGTCGACGGCCACCGAGATGCGGTCCCGGTCGGCGTCGACGACCACGCGGTGGGAGGTGAGCGTGGTCAGGCCGCTGGCCCGTTCGCCGAGCAGGGCGAGTTCGGCGGCGTGGGCGGCCCCCTCCACGCGGATCCCGATCACCCCGAGCAGGCCGCCGTCCAGCCGGGGTCTGCGGCCGCCGCCGAAAGGGTCGGCGCGGGCGTAGGGGTTGTTGCTGACCAGGAGGGCCTGCGGGGCGTGCAGCAGGGTGTCGTCCGCGCGGACGTCGAGGGTCGGTCCGGCGGCGCCCTGCAACAGGTCGGGCAGGTGCTCCAGGGCGGTGGCGGCCTTGGCGTCGCGGTACTCGGGGTTCTGCACGATCTCCGCGTACGCCCCGAAGGAGACGGTGTTGACGAAGGGCCGCCCGTCGACGTCCCCGAGGTCCACGCGGAGCTCGACACCGTGGGTGAGGGCGTCGAGGCTGAGCGCGGGGTCGGTGCGGTCCAGGCCAAGATCCATCGCGAAGTGGTTGCGGGTGCCGGCCGCGATGACCATGAAGGGCACGTCGTGTTCGGCGGCGACGGCCGCGACGAGCGCCTGGGTGCCGTCGCCGCCCGCGACACCGAGCAGGTCCGCGCCCTCGGCGACCGCCTTGCGGGCCTCCACGACCGGATCGGTCCAGCCCTCTCCGGTGCCGAGCAGCACCACCTCGGCGCCCAGCGCCTCGGCGCGCGCCACGAGGTCGTACTTCTCGACCTTCCCGCCGCCCGACCGCACGTTCATGATCAGGACGGGCCGGCGGGGCGGCGCGACACGACGGCCGTGGGTGCCCTTGGGGCGGCGCAGACTGCGCAGCGACTGACGGGCCGAGGCCAGGGCGGCTCCCCACAGGGCGAGGGCGCCGACCGCGACCACCCACAGTCCCGAGGTGGCGTACAGGACCAGCACGCCCACGGGCGCGATCACGGCGAGCACCCCGCCCAGGAACCGGGCACCGCCCCGGCGGGCCAGCACCCACCACACACCGGCCCCGGCGAGGGCGAGACCCGCGAGACCGGTGAGCAGGACGACCCAGCCCCCGGACCCCGCGCCGCCCGCCACGACCGCCGCGCAGCCGAGCACGAGGACCAGGGCGAGCCGGGCCCATCTGCGTGCGCGGGCGACGGCGTCCTTGCCCGTCATCCCCGCGGTCCACTTCGAAAGCGTCTCGTTCACCGTGCGCCCGCCATGCTCCGGGGTCCCCTCGGGTATCTGGACAGCAGTCGGTCAATTGTCCATGGCACAGCAACCCGGTGGGACCGCCGGGGCGTCGGAAGGCTCCAGGCGGCAGAAGCAGGACGCCCGGACGGGCACGTCGGCCAGCGCGGCCGCGAGCTTCAGCTGCTGGGCGACGATCCGGGCCTCGGCGTCCTTGCCCCGGCGGACCAGGCATTCGTGGAAACCGTGCAGGGACCAGACGTTGCCCGGGTGCTGGGAGGGCCGCGGCAGGGTGTCGTCGAGCCCGAGATCGGCGCGGTAGACGGCCTCCGCCTCCGCGACCCGGCCCTGTTCCAGGAGCAGGGCGCCGTAGGCGTGCCGGGTGGGCTGCATCCAGCCCCACGGCTCGTCGTACGGCAGGTCGTCGTCGAGGGCGATCGACCGTTCGAGGGCGGCGAAGGCGAGGTCGTGGCGGCCCTTGCGGTACTCCAGCTCGCCGTCCAGCATCGCGGCGGCGATCGCGAGGATGTCCGCGCAGGTGTTGTTGAACAGCATCCGGGTCTCCTGGACCCGCCCGGCGGCCGCCCGGAACAGGTCGCGTTCCGTCTCGGCCTCCGGCACCCGGCCGGTGGCGGCGAGGGCGACCCCGCGGGCGTAGTGCAGCAGCGCCGTGGTGAAGCTGTAGAGCGCGCCGTCGGCGGGGAACGGCAGGGCGAGGATGTCGTCCCAGCGGCCGAAGCGGATCAGGACGTGGAACCGCATGCCGAGGAAGGCCTCCAGCCAGTCGGCCATGGGCGGGCTCTCCACCCGCAGCAGTTCCTCCGGGATGGTGGCCTCCAGACGGTCCACGGTCTCCAGGGCCGTCCCGCACTGGCCGAGGAACATCGCGCCGTAGATCTTGAAGTGGAGGTTGTGGCACCGGTACAGCGTGTAGAAGTTCATCGGTCCGGAACGGGCGAGGACCTTCGCGTCGGCGGCGATCGCGGCGGTGTTGTCGGTGACGACCCGCCGGTAGTCGCCGCAGAGCACGTCCAGGTGCGAGGGCATGTGCTGGAGGTGCCCGGCGTCGGGCACCAGCCCGCGCAGCCGGTCGGCGACCCGGAGGGCGGCCTCGGGGGTGGGCGACATCTCCATGAGGTGGACGTAGAAGTGCAGCACGCCGGGGTGCACGGCCGCCGCCGGGTCGGCGAGCGCCCGGTCGAGCACCTCCTGGGCCTCCCGGGTGCGGGCGCCCTCGGCGGGGCGGCCGGTGCGCACGTCCCACAGCTGCCAGGGGGTCAGGTTCATCAGCGCGTCGGCGTAGAGGGCGGCGACGTCGAGATCACCGGGGGCCAGGTCGTGGACGGCGCGCATGGCGTCGGCGTACGGCTCGTTCCACACCGCGCAGTCCGGCGCGGGCCGGGTCTGCGGACAGCGGGCGCGCAGGGCTCCGATCAGCGCCCGCTCCACGGGGGTCGCCGCGGCGGCCTTCTCGTGGGCCAGCTCCACGGCGGCGTGGGTGCGGGCCACGGTCCGCTCGAGGTCCTGGTCGTCGAAGAACTCCCAGGGCTTGTTGTAGTTGGGGCCGAGGGCGTAGGCGATGCCCCAGTACGCCATCGCGCAGTCGGGGTCGGCACGGGCCGCCGTCTCGAAGCAGACCACGGCCTCCTCGTGGTGGAAGGCGTACGACCACACCAGCCCGCGGTCGAACCACAGCTGGGCCTCCGGGGAGGAGGTCGTCACGGGCCGGCCGTGGCTGCCGAGGTCGTAGCAGTACTCCACGGATTCCATGGTGCTCCCATCGTCGCGCGGCGGCTCGAGCGACGTATACCGCGCGGACCGGTGCCGGGGCGGTGGCTCGGGGGTGGGAGCACCCGTACGGGGTGAGGGGCCCGTCGGCGCTGCGACGGGCCCCTCTGCCGTGATCCGGTGTCTCAGGCGGTGCGGCGGACGTTCCGGTAGAGCACGACGAACCCGGCGATCACCAGGAGGCCGCCGGCGGCCGCGGGCCACAGGTTGCCGCCGGTCTCGGCGAGGCTGCCCGAGACGGCCTGGGGCTCGGTCACGTTGCCGGTGCCGGCCGGGGGCTGGGCACCGCTGTCGACGGGCGCCTGGGTGGCGCTGTCGGCCGGGGCCGGCGTACCGGTGTCGTCACCCGTGTCCGCCGGGGCCTGGGACCGGGGCGGGGCGGTCGCGGCGGTGCCGACCTCGCCGGCCGGCTTGCCGGCGGGGGCGGAGGTGGCCGCCTTGGGCGCGTCGGCGTCGGGCCTGGTGTCGTCACGGGTGTCCGTGCCGGCCGGGACGTCGCCGTTGCCGGAGTTCCCCTTCTGGGGCTCCGTGCCGGCGGGCTCGGTCGCCGGGGACTCGGAGGCCGGGGGCTCGGGGGCCTGGGACTGGGCCGGGGGCTGCTGCCCGTCGCCACCCGAGGTGTCGTCCGAGCCGCCGCCGTAGCCGCCGTTCGCCCCGCCGTCGGAACCGTCGCCGGAGCCGTCGCCCCCGCCGTTGCCGGAACCGTTGTCCGAGCCGTTGCCGGACCCGTTGTCCGCTCCGCCGTCCGAGCCGTTGCCACCGGACCCGTTACCGCCGGACCCGTCCTCGCCCGTCCCGGCGCCGCACCTGCGGCTCTCGTTGATGCAGTCGACCATCTGCTTCATCAGGCCCTCGTCGAAGACGTTGATGAAGTCGCCGTGGTCCGTCACCGGCTTGTGGAGCTGCTCGGGGAAGGAGTCCACGGCGAACAGCGGCGTCGTACGGCCGCCGTCGGCGAGGCTCGGCGCGTCCACGTCGTAGACGATGCGCTGCACGAGCTGCGGGATGGCCTTGAAGCCCGTCGGGCAGGTGCCGTCGGGGGCGGCGAAGGCCACGTGGGTGCGGTGGTTGGCGCTGTCGATGTTGCTGCCGTCCCAGCAGCTCTGGAAGCGGAAGGTGCGCACCACGTCGCTGCCGGACGGGCACAGCGGGTACTTGTCCTTCAGCTGGCGGTCCTCGAAGCCGGTGCAGCTCCAGGAGGCGTTGGCGTTGCCCGGGCCGTTGACGAAGGCCTTGGCGTCGCCGGTGATGATGCGCAGCAGCCGGGGCATCCCGGTGACCTTGGAGACCGGGTTGCCGACGAAGGTCAGTGTCACGTCCTTCGGGGTGACGATCTCGCCCGCGTTGCCCTCGATACCGCCGCCGGGGCTCTTGGCGTCCTGCTCCTCGGTGCCGTTCTGGAGTCGCAGGACCGGCCAGTAGTACGTGGACTTGTCGCCCTGGTCCACACAGCTCGTCTCGGCGTTCGCCAGGTCCTCGTCGGAGGCGAAGGCGGTGTTCGACTGGTTGCCGATGTAGTCGTGGAAGTGGTGGGCGCCGTTGCTGACGCCCGGGGCGACGATGACGTTGTCGGAGTTGAACAGGCCGTTCTCGTTCACTCCGCAGCTGGTGACGAAGGTGCCGCGGGAGGGGCCGGAGCGGGGGTCGGGGAGCTGCTGGGTGGCCGCGACGCGGGTGATGTCGGCGTAGTCCCCGGCGACGGGACCGTTGCCGGCCTGGCCGCCGTTGCCCTGCTGGCCGTTCTGACCGGGCTCCTGAGCCGAGCCCTGTCCCTGGCCTGCGTTCTGCCCCTGTGCCTGACCCTGCTGCTGTCCCTGCTCCTGCTGCCCCTGCTGCTTCTGCTCCTCGGTGATGCGCAGCGAGCAGGCGGCGAGCGAGTCCAGGCCGTCCGGGCGGTCGCCGTCGCGGTCGACGGCCTCCGCGATCCGGCCGATCGTCGCGCCGCGCTTCTCCTTCAGCGGGTTCATCACCGCGTTGTCGGCGAAGCCGGGGTCCTGCCGTACCGCCTGCGCCTGGTCCTGGAGTTGCTGGTAGGCGGCGGCTATCTGCTGGTCCAGGGCGGCGAGTTCGCGGTCGACCTCGGCCCGGGCGCCGTCGGGGACGGTGGTGAGGTCGTTGCCGACGTCGGGACAGTCGATGGTGACCGAGCCTCCGCCGGTCAGTTCCACCGTGTCGCCGTTGGAGGTGGCCGAGGCGTAGACGTTCACCGCCATCAGCCCGCCGCCGCCGAGGATCAGGGCGACCGCGGCGAAGGTCGCCCGGCGTCCGCCCGTCGGGCGTCTGCGTCTGTTCTGTACCAAGGAGTGCTCCTACGCGAATTCGTCGTCGGCGGCCTGGGCATGGCAATCCCCGGTCCCATACGCAGCCGAGCGCCGGATTGTTCAACCGGCGTGCGAATTCATAGCAAGATCTCAGGCGGAACGCCTCGGCGGGCCCTCCGGGACCGTGGCGGACAGCAGCGCCGGAGCCTTGAACAACCGCCTCAGGTGGGCTCGTTCGTGGTAGAGACCGAGTACGACTGCGGCGGCGACGGCTATCAGATGTTCGCGGCCGGCCAGGTTGGGCTTGGCGATCGACTCGATGACCATCGAGCCGCCGGTGAGGAAGAACACCACGGGGGCGCGGCGCACCACCGAGAGATAGGTGAACAGGCCGACGACGGCGGCGGAGGGGCCGGTGTCGAGCACCTGGCCCGCCTCGGGCGGCAGTCCGAGGCCCCACCAGCCGGGCCCCATGGCGATCATCAGCCGCACGGTGAGGGTGCCGGCCAGGGTGGCCGTGTAGGCGACGGCGAGGGTCCTGAGCCGGCCGAGGGCGAGTTCCGCCAGGGCGAAGGCGAGGAAGAGCTGGGTGATGCCGGCCCACACCGGCAGGTCGAGGGCGGGGACGTACAGGGAGACCGGGGTGCGCAGCAGGGCCAGCCACAGCGGGAGGTCGCCCTGGACGCCGCCGAGGATCCGCACGGCGGTGGCACCGGCCGGGTTCTGGGCGATGGCGTGGAAGAAGATCACGCCGCCGCAGGCCACGAAGGCGAGCAGCAGCGCTCCGGGGCCGCGCCGGCGGAGCTGGCGGAGGGGGTCGACGACGATGCCGTACAACTCGTCGCGCAGCGTGCGTCCGACGAACACGGCCGCCCGCAGCGGGAGGCTGCGGCGCGGCATCCTCCCGCCGTCCCCGGCACGGCCGGTGCGGCGTCCCTCCACCTCTGGACGCAGGATCACCAAGGGGTCCCCCAAGAAACTCGTCGCACGGACGTCCGTGTCCGGGCCGGTCGGAACAGCTCCCCCTGCGGTGCGCGGCGGGTCGGCGCACGTCACCGAAGGGGGACGCCACCGGCTGGTCGGCCGGTGTCGCTCCTGTGAAGACGCGATGAGGGCCTGCCAGGATCACTCGGACGCCGGTCGCGACTGCGCGCATCCGGACGATGACGGAACGTCACACGTGCGGTCGGCTCCCCGGCTCCTGCTGCGGGAGCGTCTGCGGCCCGCCCGGCGGGGTGGGCGCGGGCAGGGTGGCCACCGCCTCCTCCGCCCGTGCCAGTCGCTCCGCGGTGTCGTCGGGCAGGCGGGGTGCGAGGGGGCGGGCGGAGGAGAACCGGAAGGCGGAGGTGAGGTCGCCGAAGGCGGTCCGCCGCCAGGCGCTGATCTGGGGCTCCTCGACCCCCGTGACCCGCTCCAGGAACCGCAGCGAGGAGGTGTGGTCGAAGGGCTCCGAGGCCACCCAACCGCCCACGGTCCAGGGCGAGACGACGATCGCGGGGACCCGGAAGCCACCGCCGACCGGCAGGCCCCGGACGAACTCGCCGGGGGTGCCGGGGGGCGGGGTCGGCGGGGGGACGTGGTCGAACAGGCCGTCGTTCTCGTCGTAGGTGAGGAGGAAGGCCGTCTTGCGCCACACCTCGGGACGGGCGGCGATGGCCTCGATCTTCGAGGCGATGAAGTCGGCTCCTGCGGCCGGCAGATAGTCCGGGTGTTCCGACTGGTGGCTCGTCGGCATGATCCAGGACACGGTCGGCAGCCGGTCCGCCCGGGCGTCGTCCTCGAAGGTCCCCTCCGGCTGCGGCCGCACACCGCGCTCGTACAGCTCGGAGCCCGGGAGGGCGTCGCGGAACGCGGCGAACTGCTCCAGCATGTTGCAGGCGTAGTCGTCCTCCTGCTGGTACACCCTCCAGCTGATCCCGGCCGCCTGGAGGCGCTCGGCGTACGTCGTCCAGCGGTACGGCACCGGCGCGGTGTTGTCGGTCACCGGACCGCCGAGCGTGCCCCCGGGGTCGAGGGTGCCGGTCATCCACAGCAGGCGGTTGGGCCAGGTCGGGCCGAGGACCGAGCAGAAGTAGTGGTCGCAGAGGGTGAAGGTCTCGGCGAGCGCGAAGTGGAAGGGGATGTCCTCGCGGGTGTGGTAGCCCATGACGTAGGGGGCGTTGACGCCGTCGGCCCTGCGGTGGGCCGGCAGCCAGCGGTCCATCCGGCCGCCGTTCCAGGCGTCGTGCTGCACCGACCAGGCGTGGCTGGTGGAGGGGATGGACTGGGCGCTGGTGGTGCGGGTGTCGAGGTGGAAGGGCAGCAGATGGCCCTCGGGGTTCTCGGGGTCCGGCTGGTGGAAGACCGAGCGGCCGGTGTCGAGGACCAGGGCGTCCGGGTCGGCGAAGCCGCGCACCCCGGACAGGGTGCCGAAGTAGTGGTCGAACGAACGGTTCTCCTGCATCAGCAGGACCACGTGTTCGACGTCGGCGAGCGAACCGCGCCGGGGCGGTTCGGCCGCGACGGCCCTGCGCACGCTCGGCGGGAGCAGGGAGAGGGCCGCGGCGCCGCCCAGCGCGCCGGCGGCCGAGCCCAGGACTCTGCGGCGCGTCAGCTCGGTCATGGGTTCCCCTTCTCCTCCTCGTCGCGCGGTGTTCCCGATACGGCCATGGGTGCCCGGGCACGCCCTGGAGGTGACGGGATGTCACCCGCCCTCACCCGAAGGCCTGAACGGGCGTCGGATTCCGTCCGGACGGTCACGGCCGTATTCCGGTACGGGACGGCTGACCTCGCGCGTTACAGTGCACCGCCGACATCGGGAGGAGACCGCGCGGTGCGCCATGGGGTGGGGAACGGACGGCGGGGGCTGGCCCTGGCGGTCCTGCTGACGGGACTGGTCGGCGGTTGTTCGACGGGGGACGGGGAATCGGCGCGGGCCGGGGACGCGACGGCGGCTCGGGTCGAGGTCGCGCGGCGCGGGGCGAGCGTGGGTGCGGCCGGATCGGCCTGCGAGCTGCCGGTCACCTTCGACATCGCCGAGTCCTGGAAGCCGAAGGCGGTCGACGCCGAGGCCGGGCTGGCGGGCGTGAGCGAGGACCTGGCGGATCTGGCCGACGCGTTCCTGCGCCAGGGGCCCGTCACCATGGCCTGCGAGATCGACGCCAAGCCCGCCGGGAACATCGGCTTCCTGCGGGTGTGGACCGGCGAGCCGGGGGACGCCAGCGCCCGCGCCGTGCTGGAGGACTTCGTCGCCGCCGAGGAGGGGGCGTCCCGGGAGAAGTACCGCGGCTTCGAGGCCGACGACGTCACCGGCACCGAGGTCGAGTACGTCACGCCCGGCAGCGGGGAGCTCCGGACCTCCCACGCCCTCGCCGTCATCACCCCCGACGGCCCGGTCGTACTGCACCTCGGCGGCCTGGACGACGAGGAGCACGAGGAGATGCTCCCGGCGTACGAACTCGCGAAGACAACCCTGCGCACGACCCCCTGACCCCACCCACCGGGCCCACCTCGCCCGACCTCGCCCCACCTCGCCCGACACCCTGACGCCCTCCGGCCGACCGGCCCCGCACCATGCCCCGACACCGCCCGGCAGGCCCGCCTCACCGCCCGCCACGTGCCCGGGTCCGGATGCACATCAAGGGAGGTGTGGCGCATTCTTGCTGTGTGGCCCACGCGGCGGCGCACGGACGAGGTAGGGCCGATGACTGGGAGCGCCGGGGACGAGCGGAGGCCGTCCGGGCCGCCGCCCGCGCTGCTGACCGCGGCCGCGGTTGACGCGCTGCGGGCGGCGGACGGGCGTGCCGGGGGCGTGTACCTGCGCTCACGCACCCCCGGGATGATGCGGCTCGCGGTGCTCGCGGGGCTGCCCGGCCCGCTGTTCCGACCGTGGTGGCGGGTGCATGTGGACCGGCCGTTTCCGGTGGTGGACGTACAGCGGACGGGCGTACCGGTGGTGCTGGCGAACGCCACGGAGACGATGCGGCGCTATCCGCAGCTGGCGGCGGGGCTGCCGTTCCAGTTCGGGTCGCTGTACCTCCCGGTCGCGGCGCGGGGCCGGTCCTTCGGGGTGCTGATCGTGCTGCGGGCGGCGGCCGCCGACGCGGCGGAGGTGCTGGCCGAGCAGGAGCGGCTGGCGCGGGTGGCGGACGGTCTCGCGGCGGAGCTGGTGCGGCTGGAGGCCGAGGGCGCGCCGGTCACCTGGGACGAGGCACCGGTGTGCGTACGGCCGCCGGCGGCGGGGCCCGCGCCGGGGCGGGTCGGACGGTTCTCGTGGGACCCGGCGTCCGACACCGTCGACGCCGACGACCGGGCACGGGCGCTGTTCGGGCTGCCGCCGGGGGACGTCCCCGGCACGCTGGAGGAGCTGGCCCGGGCCGTCGACCCGGCCGATGCCCACCGCCTCCCCGACCTGCTGAAGGAGACGGCGCGGGGCAGCCCGCCGCCGCTGCCGCTGGAGGTGCGCACCACCGAGGGCGGCTTGCGGCTGCTGGAGCTGTGGGCGGCGGCCGGGGCGCCGGCCGGGTCCGTCACCGGAGTCCTCCTCGACCCGGGTGCCGGCGCCCTCGCCGACGGCGCGGCGGACCTCCTTCCGGAGGGCGTGTTCTGCGTCGACCGGCTGGGGCTGGTCGTGTACGCCAACGCCCGGGCCGCGCACTTCCTGGGGGTGGCCCGCGAAGAGCTGGCCGGCCGGCCGCTGTGGGAGGCCGTGCCCTGGCTGAACCAGCCGGCCGGCGAGGAGCATCTGCGGGGCGCCCTGCTGTCGCCGGAGCCGGTGCACTTCCATGTACGGCGACCCGCCGACGGCCCGCGCGTGTTCGAGGGCGACTGGCTGAGCATCTCCGCCTACCCCGGCCCCGACCTGCTGACCTGCACCGCCGTCCCGGCGAACCGTGTCCCGCCCGACGCGGCCGTCGAACCGGTGGACACCGCGGTCTCCGCGCCGGACCCGGCCGCGCAGACCGCCCCGTTCTACCGGCCGATCGTGCTGGCGATCGCGCTCACCGAGGCGGTGACCGCCCGCCAGGTGTCGGAGGTGGTCATGCAGGAGCTGCTCCCCGCGTTCGGCGGCCGCCGGCTCGCGATCTACCTGCTCCAGGAGCGGCATCTGTACCTGGCGTGGGAGAGCGGCTTCCCCGACGGCTTCCTCACGTCGTTCGAGGGGGTGGGCCTGGACGCCCGGCTGCCCGGTGTGGAGACGCTCACCACCGGCCGTCCACTGTTCTTCGACTCGATGCAGCAGATCTCGGCCGCCTACCCGGGCATCGAGCTGGACGCGACGTCGGGCGCCCGCGCCTTCCTCCCGCTGATCGCCTCGGGCCGCCCGGTCGGCTCCTGCATCCTCGGTTTCGACGGCCCGCGCAGCTTCAGCCAGGAGGAGCGCACCGTGCTGACCGCGCTCGCCGGGCTGATCGCCCACGCGATGGAGAAGGCCCAGCGCTACGACACGGAGGCGGCCCTCGCGCGCGGGCTCCAGCAGGCGCTGCTCCCCCGGCGGCTGTCGCAGCACGCGCGCGTGGAGACCGCGGGGCGCTATCTGCCGGGCACCGAGGGCATGGACGTGGGCGGCGACTGGTACGACGTGGTGGAGGCGGGCGAAGGGCTCGCACTGGTCATCGGGGACGTCCAGGGGCACGGGGTGCAGGCGGCGGCCACCATGGGGCAGCTGCGCAGCGCGGTGCGGGCGTTCGCGCTCGGCGACCATCCGCCGCAGGAGGTCATGTCCGGCACCAACCATCTCCTCATCGACCTCGACCCCGGCCAGTTCGCCAGCTGCTGCTACGTCCGGCTGGACCCGGCGACGGGCCGGGCGCGGGCGGCCCGGGCCGGCCATCTGCCGCCGCTGCTGCGCGGGCCCGACGGCCGTACGACGGTGGTGGACCTGCCGGGCGGGGTGGTGCTGGGGGTCGACCCGCGCGCCCGGTACCCGGTGGCGGAGCTGCGGCTGGAGCCGGGCGCGATCCTGGCGCTGTACACGGACGGGCTGGTGGAACGGCCCGGGCAGGACATCGACGAGGGCATCGCGGCCCTGCGCACGGCGCTCGCCGAGGCGGGCGACGGGACGGGCGACGGGGCCGCGGGTTCCCTGGGGGAGGTCGCCGACCGGCTGACCGCCTCGGCCCGGCGGGCGGTGGACCGGGCGGACGACATCGCGCTGCTGCTCGCCACCCTCCCGACCCGCCTCGGAGCTCGCGCGGAGGGGGAGCGTGACCGACCCGTTCCGTGACCCTGTGTGACGCCTCTCGCCTCATGGGGCCGGGCAGTGTAGGAATGGCACATGGCACGTGTCCTGGGGCGCCCGAGTGCCCGGCCCGCCCGTCGTCCCCGGGGCCCGGGAGTTCGGCGTGCGCCGGAGTCCGCGCTGGGCGGGCGCAGTCTCGCGGCGCAGGTGTTCGTGTTGCAGGTGGCGATCGTGCTGCTGCTGGTCGTGGCGGCCGTCGTGGCGCTGCTGCTGCAGGTCCGCCACGACACCACCCAGGAGGCCCGCAACCGCTCCCTCGCCGTCGCGCAGACCTTCGCCAACTCCCCGGGCATCGTCGAGGCCCTGCGCGGCCCGGATCCGACGGCGGTGCTCCAGCCGTCGGCCGAGGCCGCCCGCAAGGCCGCCGACATGGACTTCATCGTCGTGATGAACACCGACGGCATCCGCTACACCCATCCCAAACCGGACCGCATCGGCAAGAAGTTCGTCGGGAACATCCAGCCCGCGCTGGCGGGCGGCACCGTCGTCGAGGAGGTCGACGGCACCATCGGCCGGCTGGTCCAGGCCGTCGTCCCGGTGAAGGCTCCCGACGGGACGGTGGTGGGTCTGGTGTCGTCGGGCATCACCACCCGGCACGTCGGCGGCAACGCCGACCGTCAACTGCCCCTCGTCCTCGGCAGCGCCGCCGTGGCGCTCGCCCTGGCCACCGCGAGCACCGCGCTGGTCAGCCGCCGGCTGCTGCGGCAGACCCATGGTCTCGGGCCGCGCGAGATGACCCGGATGTACGAGCACCACGACGCGGTGCTGCACGCCGTACGCGAAGGGGTGATCATCGTCGGCGGGGACGGCGAGCTGCTGCTCGCCAACGACGAGGCGCACCGGCTGCTCGACCTGCCGCCGGACGCCGAGCGCCGCCAGGTCCTGGACCTGGGCCTGGACCCCGGTACCGCCGAGCTGCTGGCGTCGGGGCGGATGGTCACGGACGAGGTGCATCTGGTCGGCGGCAGGCTGCTGGCGATCAACCAGCGGCCCACCGACCTGGCGGGCGGCCCGGAGGGCAGCGTGGCCACGCTGCGTGACTCCACGGAGCTGCGCGCCCTGTCCGGCCGGGCGGAGGCGGCCCGGGAGCGCCTGGACCTGCTGTACGCGGCCGGGGTGGGCATCGGCACGAGCCTGGACGTCACCAGGACGGCGGAGGAGCTGACCGAGCTGGCGGTGCCCCGGTTCGCGGACTTCGTCACCGTCGACCTGTTCGACGCGGTGCTGGCCGGGGAGGAGCCGGAGGCGCGGGGCGCGCTGCGGCGCACGGCGATGAGCGGGGTCCGCAAGGGTTCGCCGCTGTACGCCGTGGGCGAGCGGATCCGGTTCGTGGACTCGGCGCCGCAGGCCCGTGCGCTGGAGACGGAACGGGCCGTGCTGGAGGCGCGGCTGGCGGAGGCGCCGGGCTGGCGGGCGCAGGATCTGGAGCGGACCGAGCAGATCATGGAGTTCGGCATCCACTCGCTGATCACGGTGCCGGTGCGGGCGGGCGCGCTGGTACTGGGCGTGGTGAGTTTCCTGCGGTCGGAGCGGCCCGAGCCGTTCGACCCGGAGGAGGTGGCGCTGGCGGAGGAGCTGGTGGCACGGGCGGCGGTCTCCATCGACAACGCGCGCCGCTTCACCCGTGAGCACGGCCTGGCGGTCACCCTCCAGCGCAGTCTGCTGCCCCGCACCCTGCCCGAGCAGAACGCGCTGGACATCGCCTACCGCTATCTGCCGGCGCAGGCCGGGGTGGGCGGCGACTGGTTCGACGTCCTGCCGCTGTCGGGGGCGCGGGTGGCACTGGTCGTCGGGGACGTGGTCGGGCACGGGCTGCACGCGGCGGCCACGATGGGGCGGCTGCGCACGGCCGTGCACAACTTCTCCGCGCTGGACCTGCCGCCCGAGGAACTGCTCGGGCTGCTGGACGAGCTGGTGACCCGGATCGACCAGGACGAGGCGGCGGACGGCGCCCACGGGCCGGTGTCCGGGGCGACCTGTCTGTACGCGATCTACGACCCGGTGTCCCGGCGGTGCATCATGGCGCGGGCCGGGCATCCGCCGCCGGCGCTGGTCCACCCCGACGGCCGGGTGGAGTACCCCGACGTACCGGCCGGGCTGCCGCTGGGCCTGGGCGGGCTGCCGTTCGAGACGGTCGAGCTGGAGCTGGCGGAGGGCAGCCGGCTGGTGCTGTACACGGACGGACTGGTGGAGGACCGGCAGCGGGACATCGACACCGGTCTGGAGCTGCTGCGCACGGCGCTGGAGCGGAGCGCCGACGGCACGCCGGAGGAGGCCTGCCGCAGTGTCCTGGACGAGCTGCTGCCGGCCCGCCCGAACGACGACATCGCGCTGATCGTGGCGCACACCCGGGCGCTCGGCGCCGACCGGGTGGCCGAGTGGGACGTACCGGTGGATCCGGCCGCGGTGGGCGAGGTGCGGTCGGCGGTCGTGCGGCAGCTGGCCGTGTGGGAGCTGGAGGAGCTGTCGTTCACGACGGAGCTGATCCTGAGCGAGCTGGTCACCAACGCGATCCGCTACGGCATCGCGCCGGTCCGGGTCCGGCTGCTGCGCGACCGCACACTGATCTGCGAGGTGTCCGACGCCAGCAGCACCTCGCCGCATCTGCGGTACGCGGCGATGACGGACGAGGGCGGCCGCGGACTGTTCCTGGTCGCCCAGCTCACCGACCGCTGGGGCACCCGGTACACCCCCACCGGCAAGGTCATCTGGGCGGAACAGCCGCTGCCGTGAGCGGGGTTGATGCGTCCACTGGCTCATAAATGACGTTTATGAGTCCATAGACCGGACCCGCGTACCGACTTAGGTATGCCTCAGTTTAGGCTTCCCCCGAGTCGATCTGTCACCGCTCGAAGGGAACCTGATCATGCCCCGCCCCCTGCGGGTAGCCATCGTCGGAGCCGGCCCCGCCGGGATCTACGCCGCCGACGCGCTGCTCAAGTCCGATGCGGCCGCCGACCCCGGTGTCTCCATCGACCTCTTCGAGCGGATGCCGGCCCCGTTCGGACTGATCCGCTACGGCGTGGCCCCGGACCACCCCCGGATCAAGGGCATCATCACCGCCCTGCACCAGGTCCTCGACAAGCCGCAGATCCGCCTGTTCGGCAACGTCGACTACCCGACCGACATCAGCATCGACGACCTGCGCGCCTTCTACGACGCGGTGATCTTCTCGACCGGCGCGACGGCCGACCGCGAGATGTCCATACCGGGCATCGAGCTCGACGGGTCCTACGGCGCCGCCGACTTCGTCTCCTGGTACGACGGTCACCCCGACGTGCCGCGCACCTGGCCCCTGGAGGCGGAGAAGGTCGCCGTGCTGGGCGTCGGCAATGTCGCCCTCGACGTCGCCCGCGTCCTCGCGAAGACGGCCGACGAGCTGCTGCCGACGGAGATCCCGCCGAACGTCCACGACGGCCTGAAGGCCAACAAGGCGCGGGAGATCCACGTCTTCGGCCGCCGCGGCCCGGCGCAGGCGAAGTTCTCCCCGATGGAGCTGCGGGAGCTGGACCACTCCCCGAACATCGAGGTCATCGTCGACCCCGAGGACATCGACTACGACGAGGGCTCGATCGCCACCCGGCGCGGCAACAAGCAGGCCGACATGGTCGCCAAGACGCTGGAGAACTGGGCGATCCGCGACACCGGCGACCGCCCGCACAAGCTGTTCCTGCACTTCTTCGAGTCGCCCTCGGAGATCCTCGGCGAGGACGGCAGGGTCGTCGGCCTGCGCACCGAGCGCACCGCCCTCGACGGCACCGGGAACGTCAGGGGCACCGGCGAGTTCAAGGACTGGGACGTCACCGCGATCTACCGTGCGGTCGGCTACCTCTCCGAGAAGCTGCCCAAGCTGCCCTGGGACATCGGCTCGGGCACGGTCCCCGACGAGGGCGGCCGGGTCATCGAGGAGAGCGGCGCGCACCTTCAGTCGGTGTACGTCACCGGCTGGATCCGGCGCGGCCCGGTCGGTCTGATCGGCCACACCAAGGGCGACGCCAACGAGACGGTGTCGAACCTGCTGGACGACCACGCGAACGGCCGTCTGCACGCCCCGTCCGCACCGGAGCCGGAGGCGGTGGACGCGTTCCTCGCCGAGCGCGCGGTCCGCTTCACCACCTGGGAGGGCTGGTACAAGCTGGACGCCGCCGAGAAGGCGCTGGGCGAGCCGCAGGGCCGTGAGCGCGTGAAGCTCGTCGAGCGCGAGGACATGCTGCGGGAGAGCGGCGCGTAGTCACCACCGTGGCAGGAACCCCGGGTATTCGGTGGGCCGCATGATCGCCGCCTGCTAACTTCCCGGGGTGTTCTCCCTCCACGAGCCTCCCCTGTTCACCCGTCTGCGTGATGCGCGGCGGGTGCTCGTCGCCGGTGCGGGCGGCGGTTTCGACGTGTACGCGGGCCTTCCGCTGGCGCTCGCGCTGCGGTCGGCCGGCAAGGACGTCCACCTGGCCAATCTGTCCTTCACCGAGCTGTACGGCCTGCCCGACGAGGTCTGGCTGGAGCCGGACGTGGCGGCGGTGCGTCCGGACACCCCGGCCCGCGGCGACTACTTCCCCGAACACGCCCTGGCCCGCTGGCTCGAGGGCCAGGGACTGCCCGCCACCGTGTACGCCTTCCCCCGCACCGGCGTCGCCCCGCTGCGGGACGCCTACCGGGCGCTCGTGGACCATCTGGGCGGGGTCGACGCCGTCGTCCTGGTGGACGGCGGCACGGACATCCTGATGCGCGGCGACGAGCACGGACTGGGTACGCCCGAGGAGGACATGGCCAGCCTGGCCGCCGTGCACGCCCTGGCCGAGGTCGAGCACCGGCTGGTGGCCTGCCTGGGCTTCGGCGTGGACGCCTATCACGGCGTCAACCACGCGCTCGTCCTGGAGAACCTGGCCGCACTGGACCGCGAGGGCGCCTACCTCGGCGCGTTCTCCCTGCCCCGGGACAGCCGTGAGGGGTCCCTGTACCTGGACGCGGTGGCGCACGCCCAGGCCTCGACGCCGGGGCACCCGAGCATCGTCAACGGCTCCGTCGCCGCCGCCGTACGCGGTGAGTTCGGCGACGTGCGCTTCACCGAGCGCACCCGGGGCAGCGAACTCTTCGTCAATCCGCTCATGTCCGTGTACTTCTGCGTCGACGCCGTGGGCCTCGCCCGCCGCAACCTCTATCTCGACCGTCTCCTGGACACCGTCCTGATGCGCCAGATCAGTACCCGCATAGCGGAGTTCCGCGAGGAACTCCCCGTCCTGCGGCAGCCCCGGGCGTTCCCCCACTGAGGCGTCAGCCGTCGTCGCGGGCGTGGGCCTCGATCACCTTGCCGTTCCGGTCGGCCTCCAGGTAGGCGCCGCCGTAGTCGTCGGCGAGGTAGACATTCATCGTCGGCGGGTCGTCGAAGATCGTGGACGCCGGGTTGATCACCAGATAGCGGCTGGTGGGGTCGCTGATGTTGAGGCTGCGCCCGGCCGTGGTGAGCAGGGTGGGCACCGCGTCCCAGTTGAAGGAATCCAGATCGACGGGGGTGTCGCCGCTGCGCACGGTGCCGCCGGGACCGTCCTTCACGGCCACGTCCCCGCCCCGGTACTCGTAGCGGTCGTAGAGCTTCGCGCTGCCCTCGACGGGCACCTCGGCGATGGCGTACTCCGGGTACACCACGAGGCTGGTGACCTTCGAACTGCCGGCGGCGGCCTTCAGCTTCTTCACCACCGTACGGACCCCGTCCTCCGTGAGCAGGTCGAGCTTGCCGCCGGACTGCGCGCCGGACGAGGAGCTCGACGTGCCGCCCTGCGAGGCGGAGGTGCTGGGCCCGGCCGCGGCCCCGGTGTCACCGCCGTCGTCCTGCAGTTGCGGGACCGCCCACACGAGGACACCGGTCAGAGCGGTGCCGATGACGGCCCTGGCGACGGTCGACGCGAAGATCCGGCCGGGCCCGCGGGGGGTGGGAGCGGCCGGGACCGTCACATCGCCGGCGGCGGGAGCCTGGGTGGGAAGGGAGGCCGGCGGCGCGATCGGATAGGAGGTCGGCGCGCCGGTGAAGGCGATGGCCGGGCCGCCGTGGGGCGCACCGGTGACAGCCGAGGGCGCCGGCCCGAAACCCGTGGCCGGGGCCTGCGCGGCGACGCCCATGGCCGGAGCCACCGGAGCGCCGAAGACACCCGGCGGCGCCACCGGCGTGTGCACCGCCTCCCCCGTCACCGCGGCGAGCAGCCGGTCGACCTCCTCGGCGTCCGGGCGGGCCTGCGGGTCGCGGACGAGGAGCGTGGTGAGGAGGCCGGTCAGCGGGCCCGCCTGCCGGGGTGGCGGCACATCCTCGGCGAGTACGGCGGCCAGGGTGGCGAGGGTGCTGGAGCGGCGCAGCGGATGGTGCCCCTCCACGGCGACGTAGAGCAGCATTCCCAGCGACCAGAGGTCGGCGGCCGGGCCGCCGTCCTTGCCGCTGACGCGCTCCGGCGCCATGAAGTCGGGCGAGCCTATGACGGAGCCGGTCGCGGTGAGGCTGGTGGCCTCGCGCAGGGCGGCGATGCCGAAGTCGGTGAGGACGGGCCGCCCGTCGGGGCGCAGCAGCACGTTGGCCGGTTTCACATCGCGGTGCTCGATGCCGACGGCGTGCGCGGCGCGCAGCGCGGACAGCACCTCGCGCCCCAGGCGCGCGGCCTCCACCGGGGTCAACACGCCCTGCTGGAGCCGGTCCTGGAGCGAGCCGCCGGTGACCAGCTCCATCACGATCCAGGGATACGTGTTCTCGCCGCCGTCGACGATGTGGTGGATGGTGACGACATTGGGGTGGTGGACACGGGCCAGGGCGCGGGCTTCCCGCAGGACGCGCTCGCGCAGGGTGCGGGCGCCCTCGGGGTCGTATTCGGCCAGCGCCGGATCCGGCGGCCGTACCTCTTTCACGGCCACGTCACGGTGCAGTGCCAGGTCGCGGGCGCGCCACACCCACCCCATGCCTCCGCCTCCGAGCCGGTGCAGCAGCTCGAATCGGCCATCGATGACGCGTCTGTCGGGTTCCCCGGTGTTCATGGGGGGAGCTTAGGGGTAGACGCGGACAGTGGTGTGTCCGCCAAGGGGGGCACAGCGCGAATGGTCCGCCCCGGCACGGGCATGCTGTGAACGAGGTCACTTCTTCCGGCGGGCCGCCGTGCCGGAACCACTCCGGACTCGTCGCCCTCCCCCCACGATCACCACGAAGGACATGTGCTTTGGCTCTTACGTACCCTGACGCCCCCTCGGCCCGCCGTCCCGGCCGCTGCTGGACGATCCGCGTGGTCGGGCACCGGGACCGCTCCGCGTCGGTCACCTGCTCGTCGGCGTGCGCGATGCCGCCGCGCTCCCGGGATCTCGCGGCGCTGCGCCGCTTCGCCGAGGCCCACGCGGCCGCGCACGCCAGAGCGGCGGCGGTGCATCACGACGCCGCCTGCTGGTGCCGGCGCCAGCGGTGCGCGCTGCACGAGGGCACCCGGGTCAACTGCGCGGGGACGGTCGTCCTCGTGCTGCGGCACGACCCGGCGGTCGGCCAGGTGTGGACGCTCACCGAAGTGTGCGCCGCCTGCGCCCCGTTGATGCCGCACGCGCGGGTGATCAGCCGCGCCGTTCCGCCGCCGCCCCCGCCCAGGGACGGGGAGCGCGAGGGCCACGCCCGTCCCCCCTCGCCCGCGCCCCCGACGGTGGCCCCGCCCCGCCTGGTCCCCGGCGGTTTCAGCGCCCCCGCGGGCCCCGGCCCCGGCCCCGGCCCCGAACGGGTGGGAACCCGCCGCCGCACCGCCACCCGACGCCGCGGCCGCGCGGAGGGTTCCACCGGCTGAACCGCCGCGGCGGCCGGAACATCCGCTGCGCCCGGTGCCCCCGCACGCCCCGGTACCGGTCTGACGCCCCCCGTGCTCAGGAGCCGTAGCGGGACTGTGGGGGGATGCGGAGGGGCAGGGAGCCCAGGGTGCGGGGCGGGAGGGCGGGGGGCGGCGGCCCGTCGGGGAGGCGGGGGCGTTCGGGGGTGGCGTCCGTCGCCATCAGTTCGGCGATACGGGTCCCGCTGCGCCGCCCTTCGAGATGGAGCCGGCCGACGTTGACCCGGTCGTCCGCGAGCAGCGTGAGCACGGCGGACGGGCCGGCCGCGTAGGTCGCGACGTACCCCCCGGCGCCCCGGACGAGCAGTTCGCGGAACTCCCCGCGCGTCGCGAGGTCGGCCATCCGGCGGCCGACGCCCAGCGCCGCCGCGGTGAGCGCCGCCAGCGCCTCCGCCTCGACGTCGGGCATGTCCCGGGCGAGGACGAGTCCGTCGGCGCTGGCCGCCAGCGCTCCTCTCAGCTGCGGCACGCACGTGCGCAGCCGGTGCAGTTCGTGCAGAACCTCGGCCTCGACGGCCATGACCGTGTCCTTTCGGCGCGTGGGCGGCAGGAGCGGTTCAAGTGCGGGGCGGGGAAGGGCCGTTGAGGCGACCCGGAGCGTGCGGGTGAGATCGAGGTTACGGAAAGTACCGGCCACTGGGGACCGCTTTGGCATTTTCCGCTGGAACATGCTGCCGTCGATCACGCGCGCCGAAGCGCGATCAGCCGAAGCGCGATCAAGAGCCCGCGTTCACGCGGCGACGAGATCCGCCCACCGGGTGACCCCACCGGAGTGGACCCGCTTGCCGTGTGCCGCCGCGAGGGCGTGCACGATCTGCTCGCCGCGGCCGTGCTCGTCGGGGTCGATGTCCGCACGGGTCTGGCCGGGCACGAGGGCGGGACCCGCGTCGGTGACCTCGACCCGCAGCGTGCCGGGTCCCTCGCCCCGGATCCAGGAGAGCCGCAGCTCCGCCGGGGGCAGGGCGTGCACGATCGCGTTGGTGAGCAGCTCCGACACCACGAGGAGCGAGTCGTCGACGATCTCCTCGGACACCTTCCAGTCGGCGAGGACCTCCCCCACGCGCCGGCGTACGGCTGCGACGGCCCCGGGGACGGGCGGCAGCGGGCACACGTGTTCCACGGTCTCCCGGGACAGTATGCCGAGCTGTACCGCCATCTTCTCTCCTCCGGTGAATGCTGTCGGCCGATACCGGGCACCGGCGCTCTTGCCGGACCTCAGTGCACGTTAGGGACCAAAGGGGAGGAGGGTCAACGAATCCCGGTCGGCATTGCCGAACGCCACGGACCGGCAGGGGATCGGCGGTCCCCACGCAGCGGGGGCGAAGCCCTCACCACGGTAATAGGCTCGGCTCATGACCGGCCCGGTCCAGTCGATCGAACGGGCGGCGGCGATCCTGCGTCTCCTCGCCGGCGGACCCCGTCGTCTCGGGCTCGGCGAGGTGGCGGCCTCGCTCGGGCTGGCGAAGGGCACCGCCCACGGCATCCTGCGCACCCTCCAGCACGTGGACTTCGTGGAGCAGGACCCCGCCACCGGAAAGTACCAGCTCGGGGCGGCCCTGCTGCACCTCGGCACCAGCTACCTCGACGTCAACGAACTGCGCTCGCGGTCCATCAACTGGGCCGACGCCCTCGCCGCCCGCAGCGGGGAGTCGGTCCGTCTGGGCACCCCCCTGGAGGGCAAGGTCCTGGTCGTCCACCATGTGTTCCGGCCGGACGACACCTTCCAGACCCTGGACGTGGGATCGCTGCTGCCGCTGCACGCCTCCTCCCTCGGCAAGGTCCTGCTCGCCTACGGCACCGCGCCCCTGGAGCCGGCCCTGGAACCGGGGCTGGAGGCCTACACCCGGCACACCCTGGTCGAGCGGAGCCGGCTGAGCCGGGCGCTCGCCGAGATCCGGGAGCGCGGCTGGGCCGACGAGGTCCAGGAGATGAGCATGGGAGAGGCCGGGATCGCCGCGCCGATCCGCGGGCACGGCGGCCTGGTGGTGGGCGCGATCGGGCTGTCCGGCCAGCTCGAGCGGGTCTGCGACAGCCAGGGTCACCCCCGGTCGAGCCTGATCAACCTGCTGCGCGAGGCCGCACGGGCGATCTCCAGGGATCTGGGCGCGAGCCGCTGGTGACCGCGGCCCGCGTCGAAGAGTCGGATCGAGAAGTCGGTCGAAGAGTCGGAAGGGAGACCCGATCATGGTCGCGCGCTATGTGATGTCCATCGACCAGGGCACCAACTCCACCCGATGCATCCTCTTCGACCACCACGGACGGCTCGCCTCGGTCGCCCAGCGTGAGCACCAGCAGCACTTTCCCCGGCCCGGCTGGGTCGAGCACGACGCCGTCGAGATCTGGCGCAACCTCCAGCGGATCGTTCCGGAGACGCTGTCCGGCGCCGGCGTCGGGGCCGAGGACATCGCCGCGATCGGCCTCGCCAACCAGCGGGAGACCACGGTGCTCTGGGACCGCGCCACGGGCGCCCCCCTGGGCCGGGCGATCGTCTGGCAGGACACCCGCACCGAACCTCTCGTCACGGCTCTCAGAAGCGATCCCGGGGACGAGTTCTTCCTGGCGCGGTGCGGTCTGCCTCCGTCCACCTACTTCTCCGCGCTACGGCTCGGCTGGCTGTTCGACCAGGTCGACGGGCTCCGGCGGCGCGCCGAGAACGGCGAGGTGCTGTGCGGCACGATGGAGAGCTGGCTGATCTGGAACATGACCGGCGGCCCGGACGGCGGACTGCACATCACCGACGCCACCAACGCCAGCCGCACCATGCTGATGAACATCCGCACACTGACCTGGGACGAGGAACTGCTGGCGTTCTTCGGGGTGCCGCGCCCCATGCTGCCCGAGATCCGGTCCTCCGCCGAGCACTACGGCACCGCCCGTTCGCTGCTGCCCGGCGTGCGGATCACGGCCGCCCTCGGCGACCAGCAGGCCGCCCTGTTCGGCCAGACCTGCTTCTCCCCGGGCGAGGCGAAATGCACGTACGGGACGGGCAGCTTCCTGCTGCTCAACACCGGCAGCGACCTCGTGCGGTCCCGGCACGGACTGCTCTCCACGGTCGCCTACAAGATCGGGGAACAGCCGCCGGTGTACGCCCTGGAGGGCTCCATCGCCGTCACCGGCTCGCTGGTGCAGTGGTTCCGCGACCGGCTGGGGCTGATCAGCAGCGCGCCGGAGATCGAGACGCTCGCCCGCACGGTCGAGGACAACGGCGGCTGCTACATCGTCCCCGCCTTCTCCGGACTGTTCGCGCCGCACTGGCGCAGTGACGCACGGGGGGTCATGGTCGGTCTGACCTCGTACATCACCAAGGGGCATCTGGCCCGGGCGGTGCTGGAGGCGACCGGCTGGCAGACCCGGGAGGTCGTGGACGCCATGAACGCCGACTCCTCGGTGCCCCTGAAGCAGCTCAAGGTGGACGGCGGCATGACGGCCGACAACCTGCTGATGCAGTTCGTCGCCGACGTCCTCGACGTGCCCGTGGTGCGGCCCATGGTCGCCGAGACGGTCTCCCTCGGCGCGGCCTACGCCGCCGGGCTCGCCGCCGGCTACTGGCCCGATCTGGAGGTCCTGCGCCGCAACTGGCACCGGGCGGCCCAGTGGATCCCGGACATGGACCCGGCGCGGCGCGAGGCGGAGTACGAGAACTGGAAGCGGGCCGTCGAACGGTCACTCGGATGGGTGAAGCCGCCGAGGCCCCCGTGACCGGAGCGTCCACCGTCCCCGTCACCGCAGCCCGTACGGACGGCTCCGCATCCCGGGACTCGACGTCGGGCTGACCGAGCCGTGTCCGCACTCCTCTCGTGACTCCTATCGTGGAACGGCACACCGACGCCCGGCGCGAACCAGACAGGCAGGACATGAGGAAACCGCAGATCGACTACACGGCGGTGTTCCGGGCCCTGCCCGGCATGGTGGCCCTGCTCACCCCCGATCTCGTCTACGCCGACGCCAACGACGACTTCGTACGGCTGGCCGGGCGCACCCGCGAGCAGTTGGTGGGCCGCTACATCTTCGACGTCTTCCCCGAGAACCCCAACGATCCGGCGGCGGCGGGCCGGCACGAGACCGAGACGTCGATGCTGCGCACGGTGGCCACCGGCGAGCGCGACACGATGGCGCTGCTGCGCTACGACATCGAGGACCCCGACCGGCCCGGCCACTGGCAGGAGCACTTCTGGAGCCCGGTCAACGCGCCCGTCCTCGGCCCCGACGGGCAGGTGGAGCTGATCGTGCACCGGGTGGAGGAGGTCACCGAGCTGATCCGGGCCTTCGGCGGGCCGGGCGACGACAGCCGGGCCCGGGTGCTGGAGGCCGAGCTGTACACCCGTGCGCGGGAGCTCCAGGAGGTCAACGAACGGCTGCGCCGGGCGCACGCCCATGAGCGCGAGGTCGCCCTGGCCCTCCAGGCGGCGATGCTGCCCGCGCCGGGGCCGACCGGGGAGCACGCGGCGGCGGTGCGCTACCGGCCGGCGATCGGCGCGCTGAACGTGTGCGGCGACTGGTACGACCTCGCCGATCTGCCGGGCGGGAACCTCGCGGTCGCGGTCGGTGACGTCGTCGGGCACGGCCTGGCGGCGGCCTGTGTCATGGGGCAGCTGCGCAGCGCGCTGAGCGCGGCCTGCCGGGTGGCGGACGGCCCGGCCCAAGCCCTGGAGGCCCTCGGTCTGTACGCCCGTTCGGTCGAGGGCGCCGAGTCCACCACCGTCGTGTCGACGTTCATCGACTGGGCCGAGCGGACCGTCACCTACAGCAGTGCGGGGCATCCTCCCCCGGCGCTGCTGCACCCCGACGGCACCGTCCGCTTCCTCGACGAGGCCACGGACCCGCCGCTCGCGGCCCGCCCCGAGCACCTGGCGCGCCCGCAGGCCCGTACGTCCTTCACGGAGGGCGCCACGCTCGTGCTGTACACCGACGGGCTGGTCGAGCGCCGTACGGAGGACATCTACACCGGTCTGGACCGGCTCGCCGACTCCCTGGTCCGGCACCGCAAGGACGACCCCGAGCAGCTCGCCGACGCCCTCCTGGCCGATCTGCTCCCCGCGACCGGCAACACCGACGACACCGCCCTGATCGTCATCCGCCTCTGACCGGGCCGCGGCCCTGCGGCGCGGGGCCATCGGGGGCACAGTGGAAGGAGGAACACGTGAAACAGATGGCACGCATGTGAATCAGGAGGCGGGAGAAATGTCGCATCCCCTGCCCGCGCCGGTCCGGGTGACGGCACGGCTCGACGCGCCCCTGTCGCGCTGGCTGTGGCTGGTGAAGTGGATCCTGGTCATCCCGCACGTCGTGGTGCTGTTCTTCCTCTGGATCGCCTTCACGGTGGTCGGGGTGATCGCCTTCTTCGCGATCCTGTTCACCGAGCGCTACCCGCGTGCGCTGTTCGACTTCAATCTGGGCGTGCTGCGCTGGAGCTGGCGGGTCACCTACTACGCGTACGGCGCCCTGGCCACCGACCGCTACCCGCCGTTCAGTCTGGGTGAGGAGCCCGACTACCCGGCCCGGCTGGACATCGTCTACCCCGAGCGGCTCTCCCGGGGTCTGGTCCTGGTGAAGTGGTGGCTGCTGGCCATCCCGCACTACATCGTCGTGGGCTTCTTCGTCGGCAGCTGGGGGTACGGCTGGTGGAACGGCGGCCTGGTGACCGTACTGGCGATCATCGCCGCCGTGATCCTGCTCTTCACGGAGAAGTACCCGCGGGACCTGTTCGACCTGATCACCGGCCTCAACCGCTGGGTCCTGCGGGTCGCCGCGTACGTGACCCTGATGACGGACGTCTATCCGCCGTTCCGCCTCGACATGGGCGGCCCGGACCCCGACCCCGAGCTGCCCTGACCGCTCGACGGCTTCGCCCTCGCGTCCGCCGGCCGTGCCCGGGGGATTCTGACGGCTGATCATGTTCCTTGCGATGCTGTGATCCGTTGGTGAACTTCTCCTTCACGTTCACGGAGGATCATTCGTGTCGTCGTCGTACCCGCCTTCCCCCGAGCGTCCGAAGCGGCGCGGAAGACTCGCCGTCGGGGCGCTGGCCACCGCGCTGTTCGCCCAGTTACTGGGAGGCACGTCCGTCGCCGCACCGGCGCCGGAGCCCCTGACCTGGCAGCCCTGCGAGTCGCCGTACGGCGTGGGCACCTTCGAGTGCGCCACCCTCACGGTCCCCGTCGACCGGGAGCGTCCGCAGGGCGCGACGGTCGATCTGGCCCTGGCCCGTCATCGCGCCACCGACCCCGAGCACCGGATCGGCCCGCTGCTGGTCAACCCCGGCGGCCCGGGCGGCTCCGGCCGGGAGTTCGCCTTCGCCGCACCCTTGTCCTTCTCACCCGACCTGCTGGAGCGCTTCGACATCGTGGGCTTCGACCCGCGTGGCATCGGCCTCAGTGACCCGGTGACCTGCGACGAGGAGCTGATCGCCGCCCAGGAGTCGCTGCTGTACCCGGACAGCGGCTCGTCCTTCGCCGCCCTGCGCCGGACGAACAGGGTGCTCGGCGACGACTGCCGCGCCCGCACCGGGTCCCTCGTCGACCACATGGACTCCACCAGCGTCGCCCGCGACATGGACGCGATCCGCGCGGGCCTCGGCGAGGAGCGGATCAGCTACTACGGCGTCTCCTACGGCACCGCCCTCGGCGAGCGGTACGCCGAGCTCTTCCCCGACCGGGTCCGCGCGATGACCCTCGACTCCGTCATCGACCACAGCCTGGACAGCTGGACCCTCCAGAAGACCAGGGCGACCGCGATGGAGGAGTCGTTCGGGCAGTTCGCCGACTGGTGCGCCCGCACCGCGTCCTGTGTGCTCCACGGCCGTGACGTCCGCGCCCTGTTCGACTCGCTGTACCGGCGGGCCGCGGCCGGTGAGCTGAGCTGGGGAGGCGATGTCCTCTTCACCGACGAGCACCTCCAGCGCCTGGCCCTCAACTTCCTGTACGGCACCGCCGACTGGTTCCGGTTCGCCGAGTTCCTCGCCGACCTGGACACCCCGGACCCCGCCGGGGCGCGCTCCTCCCTCCGGGTGCAGGGCGCACCGGCCGCGTACGGGTACTTCCCGGTGCTCTGCCAGGACTTCGACCTCGCCGTGCCCTCGTACGCCACGCTCGCCGGCTATCGGCGGCGGCTCGCCCGTGTCGCGCCGGTCACCCGGTTCAGCACGCTCGCCTGGACGGATCTGACCGGCTGCCAGGGCTGGCCGGCGAAGGTCGCCGACCCGCAGCACGAACTGCACATCGACGGCACCCCGCCGATCCTGGTCACCAACAGCCGTTACGACATCGCCACCCCGCACGTCTGGGGCGCCGGCGTCGCCCGCCAGATCGGCCGCGAGGCCGTGTTCCTCACCTACGACGGTGCCGGGCACGGCGACTACTGGAGCAGCCCCTGCGCGCGCGACGCCATCGACACCTACCTGACCACCCTGGTGCCCCCCGCCGACGGCACCCACTGCCCCGCCGTCTGGCCGACCGGCCCCTCGGCCCCGCGGCGGTCCCAGGGCGACGGCCCCGTCGACCCGCTGCCCGCCCTGCTGGGCACCGGGACACGCGGCTGAGCCGGGCGGCGTGCAGGCGACCTCAGGCCGGGGGCCGGCGCCGTCAGCGCAGGGCCCCCTTGGTGGCGTCGGCGATGAAGCCGCGGGCGAAGAAGGTGAACACCAGCACCAGCGGGATGACCGACAGCAGCACCCCGGACATCACCATGCTGTAGTCGGTGGAGTGACCGGCGTACAGCTGGGCGAGCGCCACCTGGAGGGTGAGCTTGTCCGGGTTGACCAGCATCACCAACGGCAGGATGTAGTCGTTCCAGGCGCCGATGAAGGTGTAGATGCCGAGGAACGCCAGCGCCGGGCGGACGCACGGCAGCACCACGTGCCAGTACTGGCGGAAGAACCCGGCGCCCTCGATCCGGGCGGCGTCGAGGAGTTCGTCGGGGACGCTGGTGGAGGTGTACTGCCGCATCCAGAAGATGCCGAAGGCGTTGGCGGCGGCGGGCACGACCAGCGCCTTCAGGGTGCCCAGCCAGCCCAGCTGCACCATGATCTCGTACTGCGGGATGATCGCCAGCTGGGTCGGCAGGATGTACATCGACAGCAGTACGCCGAAGAAGAACTTCTTGCCGGGGAACTCGTACTTGGCGAAGGCGAAGGCGGCCAGCGAGTCGAAGAACAGCACCAGCACGGTCGTGCAGACCGCGACGATCATGGTGTTGGCCAGTGACCCGAAGAAGTCCATCCTGGCGAACAGGTGCCGCAGATTGGTGAGCAGGTTGTCGCCGAACCACAGCTTCGGCGGGTAGCGGTAGATGTCCTGCGAGGTGTTCGTCGCCATGACGACGATCCAGTAGAACGGGAACACCGAGATGACGACGCCGGCCATCAGGATCACATGGACGCCGAGCCCCCGCAGGCGTGTGCGGTTCATGCCGTTCATGGCCGTCGCTCCTTACGCTGCACCAGGCGCCAGTTGACGAGCACGATGAGCAGGATCAGCAGGAAGAAGGCCCACACGATCGCGGCGCCGTAGCCGAAGTCGTTGTTGTCGAAGGCCTGGTGGTAGAAGTACAGAAGGGTGGTCAGGCCCGCCTGGCCCGGTCCGCCGGAGTTGGGGTTGGTGGCCGCGTCGCTGCCGAACAGCACCTGGGGTTCGGTGAAGCTCTGCAGACCCGTGACCGTGGAGATCACCACGGTGAACAGGATGATGGGCCGCAGCAGCGGGATGGTGATCGAGAAGAAGATCCGCACCGGGCCCGCACCGTCCATCCGGGCCGCCTCGTAGAGCTCCGAGGGGATGGCCTGGAGCCCGGCCAGATAGATGATCGCGTTGTAGCCGGTCCACTGCCAGGTCATCAGCGTCGCGATGACCAGCTTGATCGTCCATTCGTTGCTCATCCAGGGCACGGCCGACAGGTGCAGGCCCCTGAGGATGGCGTTGATCAGGCCGAAGTTGTTGCTGAAGACCGCGCCGAAGAAGATCGCGATGGCCACCAGCGAGGTGATGCTGGGGATGAACAGACAGACCCGGTAGAACGCGGTGAACCGCTTGGTGGAGTTCACCAGGACCGCGAGGACCAGTGCCATGAAGAGCATCGGCACGGTCGACAGCACCCAGATGACCAGGGTGTTGCGGATGGACATCCAGAACACCGGGTCGTCCCACAGGAAGCGGAACTGCTGGAAGCCGACGAACTGCATCTCCCCGATGCCGTCCCACTTCTGGAACGCCAGATACACGGTGTAGAGCACCGGGAAGAGCATGAAGACCGAGAACAGCAGGTAGTACGGCGAGATCGCGAGGTACTGCGGCCAGTGCCTGAGGACCCGCCGGCGCGGCCCGGGCCGGGGCCCGGCCGACACCGGCCGGATCCGGGGGGCGCGCCGCCCCGGACCGCGCGAGGGGTCCGGAGCGGCCTGCCCGAGGGGCCCGGTGCCGGGTCCGGAGGTCGGTCCGGTGGGTGCCGGACCGGCTACCGGGCTTGACGACATGTCACTTCACTCCCTGCCGCTGGGCGATCTGCTTGGCCTGGCTGACCGCGTCCTTCCAGGCCTGGTCCGGGTCCTTGCCCTTGGCCTCGATGCTGGTCAGTTCGGCGTAGTACGGCGCGGAGACCGCCGCGTCGGCCGGGGCCTCGTAGGCCGCGGGGATCTTCTCGGCCGCCGGGCCGAAGATCTCGATGGTCTTCTGGCCGCCGAAGAAGGCGTCCCCGCCGGTGAGCGCGGGCAGCTTGTAGGCGGCCGGCGCGGTCGGGAAGAGGGCGGCGTCGGTGAAGCCGCGGGCCTGGTTCTCGGGGCTGAGGATCCAGCTGATGATCTTGAAGGCCTCCTCGGGGTTGCCGCTGGTCGCCGGGATGGCGAGGAAGGACCCGCCGAGGTTGGAGGCTCCGCCGGGCAGGCTCGCCACCCGCCACTGGCCCTTGGTGCCGGGGGCGGCGTTGCTGATGTCGAGGGCGTGCCAGGCGGCGCCGAGCTCGGTGCCCAGGGTGCCGTTGCCGATGGCGGCGTTCCAGGTGTTGTCGTTGATCTTGGCGTCGATGCCGAGCGTGTAGGGCTTGACGGCGGTGGTCCAGGCGGTGCGGATGTGGTCCTGGTCGCCGATGAACGTGTTGTCCTCGTCGATGAAGCGCCGGGTGCCCTGGCCGACGATCATCGAGAACACCGAGCCGATGTTGTTGACGAGGTAGGTCTTGGGCACGGCCTTGTGCAGTTCGACGCCGACCTTGAAGTAGTCGTCCCAGGTGGACAGTTCGGCGGAGACCTTGACGGGGTCGGTGGGCAGGCCCGCCTTGGCGAAGAGGTCCTCGCGGTAGAACGTGGCGCAGGGGCCGATGTCGATGGGGAAGCCGATGAGCTTGCCGTCCTGGGTGGTGGCCTGCTTCAGCTTCCACGCCAGGTAGTCCGGGGTCAGCTTCTTCGCGCCGACCGTGTTCAGGTCGACGAACCGGTTGGCGTTGGGCAGGAAGGAGGCGATGTCCTCGCCCTTGATGCCGGTGATGTCGGGGGCGGTCTGCGCGGCCCGCAGACCGGTGAGCAGCTTGGTCTTGAAGTCGCCGCCGACCACCGAGGTCTTCAGGGTGATGTCGGAGAAGTGGGTCTTGGCGTCCGCCACGACCTTGTCGCTCAGTCCGCCGGCCCAGTACCAGAAGGTCAGGTTCTTGCTGTCCTTGCTGCCGCTCGACGCCGAGCCGCCGCCGCACGCGGCGGTGGCGCCGGCCGCGGCGGCCGTCAGTACGGCGGCCTGAAGGAATCGTCTGCGGGAAAGGTCCACGATCTTCTCCTAGATCTCGGCGGGTTCGGCGTGTCCGGCATGTCCGGCAGAACCTGTGTGTCGGGGGCCGCGGTGGGGCGCGGGGGGGGAGGCCGGGTGGCTGAAGGGCATCGGCGTGGGTGGAACCCTTCAGCCACCCGGGGTGTGCGACCTGGTCCTCTCAGACGGTGCCGACGCGTCCGGGACGGCGGAATGCACCGTTCATCCGCTTCGGCCGACCGGAGTGGGGTCCGGGCCTGGCTCCGAATTACGCAAGAGAGTGCACCCGGTGCGCGGGTTTGACAAGGGTCAAGCGAGTATCGAGACATTCATGCGCGACTTTGCTTGAGTTTGGCGAGTTCGCGAGTATGGTCTGCCGCATGCTCCCTGACCGAAGACATCAGCTGATCCTTCGTTCCCTGCGTGCGGACGGGCCGACCTCGGTGTCCGTCCTGGCCGAGAGGGTCGGGGCGAGCCAGGCCACGATCCGCCGCGACCTCGCACAACTGGAGGACGAGGGCCTGCTCAAACGGGTCTACGGCGGTGCCGCGCCCGTCGTGGGCGAGGACGACCCGTTCGCCGACGTCGCCGGTGTCCGGGTCGAGGCCAAGGACGCCCTGGCGGCCTGGTGCGCAAACCTCGTCAAGGACGGTGAGACCGTGCTGCTCGACATCGGCACCACGGCCCACCGGGTGGCCCGGCATCTGCACGGCCGGTCCCTCACCGTGATCACCAGCAACCTGGCCGTGTACGAGGAACTCCAGGACGACAAGGACGTCCAGCTGATCCTGCTCGGCGGGGTGGTCCGGCGCGACTACCGCTCCCTGGTCGGCTTCCTCACCGAGGACAACCTGCGGCAGGTCCACGCCGACCGGCTGTTCCTCGGGACCAGCGGGGTCCGCCCCGACGGCCAGGTGCTGGACACCACCGCGGTCGAGGTGCCGGTCAAGCGGGCGATGATCGCCGCCAGCGCCCAGGTGGTCCTGGTGGCCGACGCCGGCAAGTTCCCCGGCACCGGGATGGCCCGGGTGTGCGGGCCCGAGGACCTCGACGTGGTGGTGACCAACGCGCCGGGCGAGGAGAAGACCTGCGCACGGCTGCGCGAGGCGGGGGTCGAGGTGGTCGCGGTATGAGCAAGGTGACTCACGGATGAACGAGGTGGTCGGCGTATGAGACTCACGATCCTGGGCGGCGGGGGCTTCCGCGTCCCGCTGGTCTACCGGGCGCTGCTGGGCGACCGCGGCGCCGGACGCGTCACCGACGTGACCCTGTACGACCTGGACGCCTCCCGGCTGGCGATCATCCGCAAGGTCCTCGCCGACCAGGCGGCCGGGCACCCCGACCCGCCCACCGTGACCGTCACCACCGACCTCGACGAGGCGGTCACCGGGGCCGACTTCGTCTTCTCCGCCATCCGCGTCGGCGGGCTGGCCGGCCGGGCCGCGGACGAGCGCATCGCCCTGGAGGAGGGCGTCCTCGGCCAGGAGACCGTCGGCGCCGGCGGCATCTCCTTCGGGCTGCGCACGGTCCCCGTGGCCGTCGCGATCGCCCGCCGGGTCGCCGCGCTGGCGCCCGACGCCTGGGTCATCAACTTCACCAACCCCGCCGGGCTGGTCACCGAGGCGATGACCGCGCACCTCGGCGACCGGGTGATCGGGATCTGCGACTCCCCGGTGGGCCTCGGCCGCCGGGTCGCCGGGGCGCTCGGCGTCGAACCGGCCCGCGTGCGCCTCGACTACGTCGGGCTCAACCATCTGGGCTGGCTGCGCGGACTGTACGCCGAGGGCCGCGACCTGCTGCCGTCCCTGCTCGCCGACGACGGCGCCCTGACCTCGTTCGAGGAGGGCCGGCTCTTCGGCGCCGACCTGCTGCGCACCCTGGGCGCGCTGCCCAACGAGTACCTGCACTACTACTACTTCAGCCGCGAGTCGGTGCGCTCGGCGCGGGCCGCCGGGCAGACCCGGGGCGCCTTCCTCCACTCCCAGCAGCAGCGCTTCTACGACGCCCTGGCCCCGTCCCCGGAGCAGTCCGTGCCCCGCGCCGCCTGGAACGCCTGGGACGCCACCCGGCTGGAGCGCGAGACGACCTACATGGCCGAGAACCGCGAGGCCGTCGGCATGGGCGAACGCGACTCCTGCGACCTGGAGTCCGGCGGCTACGAACAGGTCGCCCTGGCCCTGATGCGCGCCATCGCGCTGGACGAGCGGGCGACCCTCATCCTCAACGTGCGCAACCGCGGGCGGATCCCCGTCCTCGACGACGACGCCGTCATCGAGGTCCCCTGCCACGTCGACGCCAACGGCGCCCACCCCATCGCCGGGGCCGCACTGCCCGACCACGGCACGGGACTGGTGTGCTCGGTCAAGGCCGTCGAACGCGCGGTGATCCACGCCGCGACGGCCGGCGAGCGCGACCACGCGGTGCGGGCGCTGACCATCCACCCGCTGATCGACTCCTACGCGGTCGCCAGGCGCCTGCTGGACGCCTACCAGCGGCACTTCCCGGAACTGGCCTATCTGGGCGGCTGAGCGAACGCGGCGGCCAGGGCTCGCCCCGACGCGGATGACGGGCGAGTCCTGGCCGCCGCGATCGATTCTCGGGGGCGTGGCACGGTGTGCCCACGGGTGTGCGGACGGCGACCATGGTGAACGGCGGCCACCCCGTGCGCCCGGCGCACACCCCGTACGCATGTGCGGGAACGAGGCGTGGCGGCGCGCCCGGTGGGGAAGGCGTATCCCGAAGCAGGCCGGGCCCCGGCCCCGCGTGATCAAGCACACCCCGCGGCGCGCGATACTGGGCTCGGCTCATCGCCCTCGTCCACCGCTCACGAACGGACTCATGCACATCTCCGCGACCGCCCCGCCCACCACCCCCTCCACGGTCTGGCTCGGCCGTGGCCGCCACACCGGTCCCACCGCACCGGAGGTACTGCGCACCCACCTCCAGGCACTCAAGGACGGCGAGAGGCTCCAGGACTTCCGGGAGCTGCCCGACAGCGAGACCGCCGAGGGCGAGTCGGCCTTCGAGGCCCGCTGGCAGGTACCCGACAACATCACCGTGCGGGCCCGGCTGAAACTGTCGGAGTGGTCGGGCCGGGGCCAGGAGTGGACGCTGGTCGCGGAGGCCGAACGGCCATGGGACCTGCGGTGGCCGTCGCCCGCGGAGCTGTTCTGGCCGTGGGAGACGGACACCGCGTGGGGTCAGGAGACCGTGACCGGCCAGCGGTTCCTCGACGTCAACCCACTGCCCGCCGACGACAAGGAGCTGCGCCGCATCCTGCGGGCCGCCCTGCGCGACACCTGGACCGTCGACGTCGTCGTCCACGAGGCGATGACGCCGGACGAGCGGGGCCGGCGTTCGCTGGTCTCCCTGCTGCCCCCGGGGCTGCACCACCGGGTGGTGGAGCACCGGGCGGCCCCGCACCAGCTGCGGACCGTGAACTGGGCCCTGAAGGACTTCGGGGTCGAGGTGCCGCGCGGCGGTGCGCTGGTGCTGCCCGGCAGCCCGGCTCCGGAGGGCTACGACGTCGGGTCCTTCTCGGTGCGCAGCGTGTTCCTGGACGGCTCGCATCCGACGGAGGTGCTGGACGCCGTACGCCGTTACGTCGCGCTGCCCGCGCCGCTGCCGGAGGGCGGCGACGCCGCGCTCACCCTGCTCAGGGAGAAGTGGCAGTTGCTCACCCTGGAGGAGGAACTCGCCCGGGAACGCGAGCTGGTGGCCATGTACAAGGAGGCCCTGGAGGCGATGACCGAGTCCCGGGACCTGTACCGGGAGGCGGCCGAGCAGGCCCACGAGGCGCTGGCCGCCTACCGTGAGGCGGCGGCCGAGGCGGGCGTCGAGCCACCGCGTCCGGCCCCGGCGAAGAAGGGCGGCTCGCCCTTCCAGCAGTGGGGCCGGACCCTGGAACGGCTCAAGGAGAGCACCATGGGCCTGCGCCCGGCGTCGGCGACGGTGCCGTCGCGGGACGACGCGGACAGGGAAGCCGGCGATTCCGACGGGACCGGGGAAGCCTCCGAGCGGTAGCCGGGCCCACCCGGCCGGTGTGCTGTGAGGTAATCCCGCCGGAAAAGGGGAATCCGGGAACCGAAATCGGGGAAATCGAAACAAGGGCGGCACACCGCGCGACGCACCCGGAGGGAGGTCCCGTGGACACGACCACCACGCTCCTCATCGTCGCCGCGGTACTCGCCGCGACCCTGCTCGCGTGCGCCGCCGCGGTGCTGGTGCGGCTGGTCCGCACCCGCCGGGACCTCAGACGCGCCGGCCTGCCCACCGGCCCGCGCTGGGTGTTCTGGGGCGCGGTCCTGTACTTCGTGCTACCGGCCGACCTGCTGCCCGACCCGGTCTACCTCGATGACATCGGTGTCCTGCTGCTCGCCCTGCGCTCCCTGCGCCGTTTCCCCGACTCGGCGGGCACCCCAACTGACCGTGTTTGAAGACGTTTTCACCCCCCGTTCGGCACATCTCCCCTGCTCCGCGCCCTGTTGGAACCCCGACTCGCCGATGATCACGGAGAGTAAGGAAACCAACCACCCGTTCGATTCGTATAAGTGACTGAAGGTCGCACCTAACGCAGCGGGCCCGAGTGACGTCGCACAGCGGCACCGCTTGATCGAGGCAGTACCGACGAGGGAGAGAACATGCAACCGTTCGCGCTCAACTACGCACGCCCTGCGGCGGAGTTGGAGTTCGCAACTCCGTACGCCTATGACCCCGGACTGCAGTTGAACGTACTCCTCGACGGCCGAGTCGCCGCTCGTGACCACGCCCTGCTCAGAGAACTGGGGACCACCACCTCCACCGCGGGTTCCAAGACCCACTTCGACGACTGAGCACGGGCCGCGCAAGATGACCGTGCTCATCCTGACCTGCGAAGAGGACGTCACGGCGGACATGGTGGTCGTGCACCTGAACGCCGCGGGCGTCCCGGTCGTCCGGCTCGACCCGGCCGATCTGACCAGCACCGTCGCCCTGTCGGGCGAGTTCGTCCACGGTGCGTTCCGGGGCCATCTGTCCTCGGCCGGCCGGCTGGTGAGCCTGGACGGACTGCGGTCCGTGTGGGTGCGCCGGCCGGGCGCCGCGGCGGCGCGGGCGGCCCAGCCGTCCGCGTGGCTCACGGAGGAGGCCTCGCAGGCCCTCTACGGCATGCTCCGGGGCACCGGTGTGCGCTGGATGAACCACCCGGACGCGTCCGTGCGCGCCCGGCACAAGCCGTGGCAGCTGCGGCTGGCGCAGCGCAGCGGGCTGCCCGTGCCCGCGACCCTCATCACGACCTTCCCGCAGGCCGCGCGGGATTTCGCGGAGCGCTACCCGGACCTGGTGGTCAAGCCGGTGTCCGGGGCGCATCCACAGGACCCGCCGCGTGCGGTGCCCACCACCCGGGTACCGCCCGGCGCCGACTTCGCGGCCGTGGCCTACGGCCCGACCCTGCTGCAACGCCGGATAGCCAAACGGGCGGACATACGGCTGACCGCGGTGGGCGAGCGGATCCTCGCCGCCCGCAAGGACACGGCCCCGGGCGCCGATCCGGACGTGGTGGACGTACGGTACGCGCCCTCCACCACTCCATGGCGCCCGGCCGACGTGCCGCCCCGGCTCGCGGACGCCGTACGGGCGTATCTGCGCGATGCGGAACTGGCCTACGGTGCCTTCGACTTCGCGGAGGACGCCGACGGCACCTGGTGGTTCCTGGAGTGCAACCAGTCGGGGCAGTTCGGCTTCGTGGAGGTGGACACCGGTCAGCCGATCGCGCGCACCATCGCGGAGTGGCTGGCCGGCCCGGCCCCGCGGCCGGGCCCCCGGTCCGCCGACCGCTGCGGTTCGGCGGCCTCCTGAACAGGCACCGCGCGGCGGCCCCACCAGGGCCCCGCCGCGCGGTCACGGCTCAGACGGCGAGCGACAACCCCTTGCCGGTCGCGGCCCGGGACTCCAGCAGGGCGTCCGCCGCGGCCACCGCCTCCCGGACGTCGGACGCGCCCATCAGCACACAGAGCGTGTAGGTCACGTCACGCAGTTCACGGGCCGTCTCCGGCCGCTCCTGTTCCGCCTGAGCGATCCTCAGCGTCGCGTACCGGGTCAGCAACGTCCTGGCGACCTTGGGGTCCGGAACGATCACGAGCGCCCCTCTCTACGGTTGTTGCGCTGCGTGTGCCCGGACCTGGGCGAATCATGCACACGAGGCACACATGTCACCCTCCGGGGGCACGATCGCGCCACGCGGTTCGTGCCGTACGTAACGCGGGTGTCCACGCTGAGTCACGCCGGTCCCGCGGCCCCACACGGAATCGGCGAGGACGACACCCGGATGGACGCCCCTCCCCGGCAGGCCGTTCCGCCCCGCCTCTGCCCACGGGCCCGCCGCGGGGGTGAACCTGGAGGTGTCCCGCCCCTGATGCGAAGGAGTCCTGGACGTGTCGTTCTCCACCGACAAGGTCGCGCGCGCCGTACGGCAGGCGGTCACCGACGGGCTGCTGGCGGAGGACCGGCCCGTGGCCGGCCTCCTCGACGTCGGGGGCGTACGCGAGAGCGTCGCCGCGCTGCACCAGGCGTTCGCGGGGGTGCCGGAGGTGCTGCACGCCTTCGCCGCCAAGGCCTGCCCGCTGGTGCCGGTGCTGCGGCTGCTCGCCGACGCCGGGATGGGCTGCGAGGTGGCGAGCCCCGGCGAACTGCGGCTGGCGCTGGACGCGGGCTTCGCCCCGGCGCGGATCGTGCTGGACTCCCCCGCCAAGACCCGCGGCGAGATCCGCGAGGCGCTGGACCTCGGTGTCGCGCTGAACGCCGACAACCTCGGCGAACTCGACCGGATCGACGCACTGCGCCCCGCGGACTGCTCCTCCGTGCTCGGACTGCGGGTCAATCCGCAGGTCGGCAGCGGTTCGATCGGTGCGATGAGCACCGCGACCGCCCATTCCAAGTTCGGAGTGGCCCTGCGCGACCCGGGGGCCCGTGAGCGGGTCGTCGAGGCGTTCGTACGACGCCCGTGGCTGACCCGGCTGCACGCGCACGTCGGCTCCCAGGGCTGCCCGCTGCCGCTGATCGCGCAGGGGCTCGCGGCGCTGCACGGGCTCGCCGAGGAGATCGACGCGCGCGCCGGCCGCCGTCAGATCACCAGCCTCGACCTGGGCGGCGGGCTGCCGGTGAACTTCGCCGACGACTCCGTGACACCGACCTACGCCGGGTACGTGGCCGCGCTCACCGCCGTGGAGCCCGCCCTGCTGGACGGCCGCTACCAGGTGGTGACCGAGTTCGGCCGCTCCCTGGTCGCCAAGCACGGCGTCACGGCCGCGCGCGTCGAGTACGTCAAGGAGGCGGGCGGCCGCCGGATCGCGCTCACCCACGCCGGCGCCCAGGTGGCGACCCGGACGGTGTTCATGCCGCAGTCCTGGCCGCTGCGGGTCACCGCGTACGGTCCCGACGGCACGCCCAAGCGGGGTCCGCTGGTGCCGTACGACATCGCCGGGCCGCTCTGCTTCGCCGGAGACGTCGTCGCGCACGCGCACCCGCTGCCCGAACTCGCCGAAGGCGATCTGGTCGCGCTGCACGACACCGGGGCGTACTACTTCTCGGCGCCCTGGGCGTACAACAGCCTGCCCCGGCCCGCCGTGTACGGCTGTCTCTTCGAGGACGACGGCCAGGACGGCGGACAGGACACCGGCGTCCTCTTCGCCACCGTCCGCCCCGCCCAGACGGCCCGGGAGATCTCCCTGGAGAACGGTTCGGACCGGGCCGACGCCCTGCTGACGGGGTTCGCCGCACCTTCGCGGCGCTGAACCGGGGGTGTCCCGGGCCGGACCGGTGTGCGAAGCTCGCCCGTGTTCGGCGTGGTTCCGCGACTGCGAGGGAGACTCAGCGGCATGCGCATCGGTCTGCTCGGTACCGGCCCGTGGGCCGGGATGGTGTACGGCCCCGTCCTCGCCTCCCACGAGGGCCTCGACTTCACCGGGGTGTGGGGCCGCCGCCCCGAGGCCGCCAAGGAACTGGCGGACCGTCACGGCACCCACGCCTACGACGACGTCGACGCGCTCCTCGCGGACGTGGACGCGGTCGCCGTGGCGCTCCCGCCGGACGTCCAGGCGGAGCTGGCGGTCCGGGCCGCCCGGGCGGGCCGGCACCTCCTGCTGGACAAGCCGGTCGCCACCACCGCGGCCGGGGCGCGGGCCGTGGCGGCGGCGGCCGAGGAGGCGGGGGTCGCCTCGGTGGTCTTCTTCACCACCCGGTACCTGACCGAGACCGCCGACTGGATATCCGCGCGGAAGGAGACCGGGGGCTGGTTCACCGGGCACGCCCGCTGGCTGGGGTCGGTGTTCGCCGAGGACGGCGACAGCCCGTTCGCCACGCCCTGGCGGCGGCAGAAGGGCGCCCTGTGGGACGTGGGCCCGCACGCCCTGTCGGTGCTGCTGCCGGTCCTCGGCGACGTCCGCCGGGTGAGCGCCGCAGTACCCGGCCCCCGGGACACCGTCCACCTGGTCCTGGAGCACACCGGCGGCGCCTCCAGCACCGTGACGCTCAGTCTGACCGCCCCGCCCGCGGCGTCGGGGTCGGCCCTCGAGCTGTACGGCGACGACGGGGTCGTACGCCTGCCCGAGCCCACCGGCAGCGCGGCCGACGCGCTGTCCCGGGCCGCCGGGGAACTCCTCGCCGCGGCCCGGGACGGGCGTGCGCACCCGTGTGACGCCGCCTTCGGGCTGCGGGTCACCGAGATCCTCGCCGACGCCGAGGCCCTGCTGGCCCGGAGCGCCGGCGAGCCGCGCTGATCAGCTCGGTGCGAAGTTCGCCCGCTCCCTCACGACGGGGTAGCCCGCCTTGGTGAAGTGGGCCGCCATGGGGAAGTTGCCCTGGTCGGTGGCCGCGGCGATGAACTCCGCCCCCCGCTCGACGAGGTAGTGGGTGCACTCGGCGAGCAGGTCGTAGGCGTAGCCGTGCCCCCGGTGCTCCGGCAGGACGCCGATGAAGCCGACGCAGGGCCCGGAGGGGTTGTGGGCCGGGATGTGGATCCCGGCCGGGTCGCCCTCGGGGGTGCGGGCGACCTGCCACCACTCGCGCGGGGACGGACACCAGCGGAAGAAGTCCAGCTCCTCCTGGGCGGCCTGGTCCACTCCGCCCTCGGCGATGGCCTTGCGGGCGTGGGCGTCGAGAGTGACGGAGTGGATGCGGCACAGCGCGTCGAAGAACACCGCGTCGTCGGGTTCGGGGGCGAAGGTGAGCCGGCCGGGGCGCTCGGGCAGCCCGCACCGCGGGGTCCAGCGGTAGACGAAGCGCTCCACGAGCAGGGTCTGGCCGGCCGCGCGGGCGGCGGCGTGGCGGGCCTCGGCGGCGGCCCGCAGGGCCGGGTCCTCGCGCCAGCCGGCGGGCAGGACCAGTTCCAGGCCGACCCGCCAGGGCGCGGTGCGCAGGAGTTCGGCGCCCGCCTCCTCCTCGCCGTCGGCGAAGTCGAACCACTCGACGGTGAGGGGCTCGGTGTCGTCGGGCCCGCCCCACCAGGCGGCGCGGGCGACGACCCGCCCGTCGCGCAGGGCGACCCGCTTCCAGTGCGGCCGGTAGGCGGCGTTGCGGAACGCCTCGGCGTTGCCCAGCGGGTCGGGCAGGGTGTCGAACAGATGGATGTCGCGCTCGTCGAGCGCGCGGATGACCAGATCGGTCAAGGGATTCCTCCGGGAGGCGAATGACGTGAGGCGCTCCCGGGCGTCGGACGAGGGTCAGACGCGGCACGCCGGGGTCACGGAACGGGAGCGCGGGATGCGTGAGGGCTTCATCGGCGCTCGCCTCCTTCCGTGGTGTCCGGGCGTGCGGTCACACCGTAGGAGATCGTCCGAGGGGGCGGCCACCCGTTTTTCCGGCGTGCGCCCGGCGGTACCGGGGTGGAGCGTGGTGGTGTGGCACGAGTGGACGGGGAGCGGCGGGGCTGGCTGCGGGGCGCGCCGCCGCCGCGCTGGGTGCGGGCGCTGCCGATCGCGCTGATCGCGGGGGTGTGCGTGGCCACCCTGGTGAGCCCGGACCCGCTGGACATCGGCTTCCTGCTGGGCGCGATCCCGCCGCTGGCGGTCCTGTCGTACGGCCCGGTGGCGACCGGCGTGCTGGGGGCGGTGGTGGTCGTGATGCTGAACGTGCCGGCGTTCCGGCTGGACGATCCGGGCCAGACGGACCTGCTGACGATCTGTTTCGTCGCCCTGCTGAGCGTGTTCGTGGCGTTCGTGCGCAGCCGCCGGGATGTGCAGTTGGACGTCGAGCGCACGATCGCCGAGGCGGCCCAGCAGGCGGTGGTGCCGCCGGTGCCGGAGCGGGTGGGCGGGGTGTCCTGCGCGGGCCTGTACCGGGCGGCCGAGCGCGGCACGCTGGTCGGCGGCGACTTCTTCGACGTACGGGACAGCGCGCACGGGGTGCGGGCGGTGCTGGGGGATGTGCAGGGGCACGGGCTGGCGGCGATCGCGACGGTGGCGTCCCTGATGGGGGCGTTCCGAGAGGCGGTGCTGGACCAGCCGTCCCTGGAGGCGGTGGCGGCCCGGCTGGACCGGCGGCTGGCGGTGGACTCGGCCCGGGTGCCGCACGCGGAGCTGTTCGCGACGGCGGTGCTGCTGGAGTTCACCCCGGGAGCGGACGCCGTACGGGTGGTGGTGTGCGGGCATCCGCCGCCGGTGCTGCTGCGCGACGGCGCGGCGACGGAGGTGGCCGTCACCCCGGGGGCGCCGCTGGGCCTGGACCTGCCGGACGCGCCCCGGCCGGGCGGGCTGCTGCTGCCGCTGTGCGCGGGTGACCGGATCTTCCTCGCCTCGGACGGGGTGTGGGAGGCGCGGGACACCGCCGACGTCTTCTATCCGCTGACGGAGCGGCTCCCCGCCCTCACCGCGGGGGCCGATCCGGCGACCACGGCCGTCCGGGTCTGGGCCGATGTCGTGCGGCACTCCCCCGAGGTCCGTGACGACGTCACGATGCTCGTCCTCGCGCCCTGGCGTCCGGACCGGTGAGGGTCTCCGCGTCGCCCTCGGCGTCGATGTGCGGCAGGATCCGGTCCAGCCGGCGCGGGGTCCACCAGGCCTTCTCGCCCAGCAGCGTCATCACGGCCGGCACCATGAGCAGCCGGACGACGGTGGCGTCGATCAGCACGCTGACGGCGAGGCCCAGGCCGAGCATCTTGACGACGATGTTGTCGCTGATGATGAACGCCGCGAACACGCTCACCATGATCAGGGCGGCGCAGGTGATGACCCGGGCGGTGATCTCCAGGGCGTGGGCGACGGAGTCCTTGGCGTCGCCGGTGCGCAGCCAGTTCTCGTGGACGCGGGAGAGCAGGAAGATCTCGTAGTCCATGCTGAGGCCGAAGATGATCGCGAACATCATCATCGGCACATAGCTCTCGATGGGCACGTCGCCGTTGACGCCCAGCGCGGGCCCGCCCCAGCCCCACTGGAAGACGGCGACGACCACGCCGTACGAGGCGGTGATGGACAGGACGTTGAGGACGGCGGCCTTGACCGCGACGAGGAGGCCGCGGAAGACGGCGAGGATGATCAGGAAGGCGAGGCCGACGACCACGCAGATGATCAGGGGGAGCCGGCTGGCGACGATGTCGCGGAAGTCGACCTGGGCGGCCGTGGTGCCGGTGACATAGCCCTTGGCGTCGTAGCCGGAGACCGCGTCGGGCAGGGTGGTGTCCTTGAGCCGGTTCACCAGGTCGGTGGTGGTGGCGTCCTGCGGGGCCTGTGTGGAGTAGACGGTCCCGATCAGCACGTCGCCGTCCTGGGTGGCCGTCAGCGGGGTGACGGTCGCCGCGTCGGGCACGGCGTTGAGGGTCTTCTGCGCCTGGGACTGGAGGTCGGAGCGTTTGTCGGAGGGGACGGACGTCTGGTCGATGACGACGGTGAGGGGCCCGTTGGAGCCGGGGCCGAAGGCGTCGGTCATCAGGTCGTAGGCCCGCCGGTCGGTGAAGGAGGTCGGGTCGGCCCCGTCGCCGATGTGGCCGAGCTGGATGGAGAAGACGGGGATGGCGAGGATCGCGATGACGGCGAGGCCGGAGCCGAGGTACCGCCAGGGTCGGCGTTCGACGCGCTTGGCGTAGCGGTGCCAGGTGCCGTGCGGGGTGGCGCCCGGTGCGGCGTCGGTCTCGGCGACGGGTGTGCGGACGTGCCAGCGGTCGATGGTGCGGCCGATGAGCCCGAGCAGGGCGGGGACGAAGGTGAGGGCACCCGCGACGGCGGAGATCACGGTGATGGCCGCGGCGAGGCCGAGTTTGCCGATGAAGGACACCCCGGACGCGTACAGGCCCATCAGCGCGATGATCACGGTGGTGCCGGAGACCAGGACGGCGCGGCCGCTGGTGGCGGTGGCGTGTCCGGCGGCCTCGGCGGGATCGGCGCCGTTCATCAGGTTCTGCCGGTGCCGGGTGATCAGGAACAGGGCGTAGTCGATGCCGACGCCGAGGCCGATCATGGTGGCGAGGGTCGGTGAGACGGTCGCGAAGGTGAAGGCGGCGGCCAGCAGGCCGAGGACGGCGAGTCCGCCGACCACGCCGATCAGTGCGGTGACGAGGGGCAGTCCGGCCGCGATGACACTGCCGAAGCCGATCAGCAGGACGACGACGGCGACCGCGAAGCCGATCGCCTCGCTGAGGTAGTCGTTGGCCTTGGGCCGGGCCAGTTCGCCGAGCGAGCCGCCGTACTCGACGTCGGCGCCGGCCGCCCGCAGCGGCTGGACGGCCTGGTCGACGCCGTCGAGGTAGGCGTCGCCGAGGGTGTTGGGCTGTTTGTCGAAGCGGACGGTGATGTAGCCGGTCTTGCCGTCGCTCGACACCGGGCCGACCTTGGTCGGGGTCTGCGAGAGGGGGTTCTGCGCCGAGAGGACATGGGGCAGCTTCTGCAGGTCGCCGACCGTGGTGGACATCTGCGAGCTCAGTGCGCTCAGGGGCTGGTCGTCGTGCATGACGATCTGGGCGCTGTATCCGCCGGCCTGCGGGTCGTGCTCCTGGAGGACGTCGAGGCCCTTCTGGGACTGGGTGTCCGAGAGCTGGAAGTTGTCCTCGTAGGTACCGCCGACGGCGCGGTCGACCAGCTGGAGGGTGACCAGGGCGACCAGCCAGGCGATGATGACGATCAGGAAGTGACGGGCGCACCAGGCGCCGAGCCTGCGCAGTACCCCGCGTCGCGGTGTCCCGGCGGTGGTGGGTGCCATGGGCCCATTACACGTCCGCTCGATCTTCTCGGCATCTCGGACGTCATGGGCATGAGGTGATCGGGATTGCAGGGTGCGCCGGGAGGATGAATGGTGTTAGTACATTCCTTCGGACGCGAGGAGCAGACACCATGCCGACCTCACAGCCGGGCGGCGCCCGGCCCGCCGCGGACCGCGTCACCCCGGACGAGCTGCTCCACACGCGCACGGGCAGCGAGGTGTCCCCGGAGGACATGGTCCTGGCCACGGGCCGGGACCTCACCCCGCGCACTCTCGAATGGGCCCGGCGCAAGCTCGCCGAGGAGGGCCCGGCCGCGATCGAGAAGCTGCTGCCCTAGGACGGACAAAACCCTAGATCCTTCTCCGCTCCTTCCCCGCGGCACCCCTCGCTGTCACACTGCGGAGGGTGCCCGACTTCGACATGCTCGTCCTCGGATCAGGTCCCGGCGGCCAGAAGGCCGCCATCGCCGCGGCCAAACTCGGCCGCCGCGTCGCCGTCGTCGACCGCCCCGACATGGTCGGCGGGGTCTCCCTCCACACCGGAACCATCCCCTCCAAGACCCTGCGCGAGGCGGTGCTGTACCTCACCGGTCTCACCCAGCGCGATCTGTACGGGCAGAGCTACCGGCTGAAGGAGGACATCACCGTCGCCGATCTCACCGCGCGCACCCAGCATGTGGTGGGCCGTGAGACCGACGTCATCCGCAGCCAGTTGTCCCGCAACCACGTCTCCCTGTTCTCCGGCACCGGTCGGTTCGTCGACGACCACACCGTCGCCCTGCGCGAGGCGGGCGGCCAGGAGCGGACGATCAGCGCCGAGCACATCGTCATCGCCACCGGGACCCGGCCGGCGCGGCCGGCGAGCGTGGAGTTCGACGGGCGTACCATCCTCGACTCCGACAACGTCCTGACGGTCGAGCGGGTGCCGCGGTCCATGGTGATCGTGGGCGCCGGTGTGATCGGCATGGAGTACGCCTCCATGTTCGCCGCGCTCGGCAGCAAGGTCACGGTGGTGGAGAAGCGGGCCGGGATGCTCGACATGTGCGACGTCGAGGTCATCGAGTCGCTCAAGTACCATCTGCGCGATCTCGCGGTCACCTTCCGGTTCGGGGAGACCGTCGCCGCCGTGGAGCGGCATCCTCGGGGCACGCTGACCGTGCTGGCGAGCGGCAAGAAGATACCGGCGGACGCGGTGATGTACTCGGCGGGCCGACAGGGCCTGACCGACGGACTCGACCTGGACAAGGCCGGACTGGCGGCCGACCCGCGCGGCCGGATCGAGGTCGACGAGCACTACCGCACGCGCGTGCCGCACATCTATGCCGTCGGGGACGTGATCGGCTTCCCGGCGCTGGCGGCGACCTCGATGGAGCAGGGCCGGGCGGCCGCGTACCACGCCTGCGGGGAGCCGGTGGCTCGGATGCACCACCTCCAGCCGATCGGGATCTACACCATCCCGGAGATCAGCTTCGTGGGGCGGACGGAGGACCAGCTCACCGAGGACAGCGTGCCGTTCGAGGTGGGGGTGGCCCGGTACCGGGAGCTGGCCCGCGGGCAGATCATCGGCGACGCGCACGGCATGCTGAAGCTGCTGGTCTCGCCCGAGGACCGCAAGCTCCTCGGGGTGCACTGCTTCGGGACCGGCGCCACGGAGCTGATCCACATCGGGCAGTCGGTGATGGGCTGCGGCGGCACGGTCGACTACCTCGTCGACGCCGTGTTCAACTACCCGACGCTGGCGGAGTCGTACAAGGTCGCCGCCCTGGACGCCACCAACCGGCTGCGCCAACTGGACCGGATCGGGGAGTGAACCGGCGCGGGGGGCGCGCGAGGGGGCGCACGTTACCCCCCAGTCAATCTTGAAAGCTCAAGAGGTGGGGCTATCATCACACGCACACTCGGTGTGACCGTCCCGCGACGCTTAGCGGAACGGTAACCGCCGTGGCTTTCCCCGTCGATGTTTCCCGTGGTCAACCCCTCGGTGCCCGGCGGCGCTCCACCCACACCCCCCATGTGCACGACGGAAAGCAGCACGAGCATGAGCAACAGCACCGGTAGAGGGCTGCAGGCGAACGTCCTCGGCACCTTCGACACGGTGGTGATGGCGGTCGCGGGCAGTGCCCCGGCGTACTCCATCGCCGCCACGACGGCGGTCCTCGTCGGCGCGGTGGGCCTGGCGAGCCCGGCGGCGCTGCTGTACTGCGCGATACCGATGCTGGGCATCGCGCTCGCGTTCAGCCGGCTCAGCCGCATCGACGTGAACGCGGGAGCCAGTTACTCCTGGGTGGGCCGGACCCTCCACCCGTTCCTGGGCTTCCTCAGCGGCTGGGCGCTGGTCGTCTCGGCGACGATCTTCATGGTGGCCGGCTCACTGCCGGCCGGCTCGATGACGCTGGCCCTCTTCGACAAGGGGCTCGCCGACAACACCGCGCTGTCGACGGTGGTGGGCGCGGCCTGGTTCGTGGTGATGCTGGCGGTGGTGCTGGGCGGGGCCCGGCTCACCGTGCGCGCCCAGCTGATCATGTCGGGTGTGGAACTGGCGATCCTCGCCCTGTTCGCGCTGCTCGCCTGCTTCCACACCCAGGACAACGCGCTGCCGTTCGACTGGTCCTGGCTCGGGTTCAGCCACTTCGACGGGGTCTCCGGCTTCGCCTCGGGCGCGCTGGTCGCGGCGTTCTACTACTGGGGCTGGGACGTCACCAGCAACCTCAGCGAGGAGACCCGCAACAGCCGCCGTACGACCGGACTCGCGGGCCTGATCGGCGTCGGCATCGTGTTCCTGCTCTTCGAGGTGTTCACCATCGCGGTGAACGTCGTCCTCAGCGCCCAGCAGATCGACGACAACGGCGCCAACGTGCTGGCCGCGCTCGGCGAGGAACTGATCCCCGGCTGGGGCGGCAAGCTGCTGATCGTCGCGGTGATGCTGTCGACGATCGCCACCCTGGAGACCACGCTCATCCAGGTCACGCGCTCGCTGTTCGCGATGGGCCGCGACCGTACGATGCCCTCCGCGCTGGGCCGGGTGCACCGCACCTGGAACACGCCGTGGATCGCGATCGCGGTGGTCGGCGGGGTGGCGCTGGTCATGTTCGTGGCCTCCAACGCGCTGGGCTCGGTCGGTGACATCCTCGCCGACGCGATCTCGGCGATCGGTCTGCAGATCGCGATCTACTACGGCCTCGCCGGGCTCGCGGCGGTCGTGGCCTACCGCAAGACCCTGCTGCGGTCCCCGTCGGACTTCCTGCTCGGCGGGCTGTGGCCGCTGTTCGGCGCGGTGTTCATGTTCTGGATCTTCGCGGAGTCGCTCGGCGAACTGGAGCCCGCGGCGATCACCATCGGCATCGGCGGGCTCGCCGTGGGCGTGGTGCCGATGCTCTGGTACTGGCGCAAGGGCAGCGACTACTACCGCCCGGCCCGTCTGGACGCCTCACGGACCGTCGAGGCCGACTACGCGCCCGACGGCCACGCGGCGGCGCACTCCACCGCCTACGAGGGCCTCCCCACCGACTTCTGAGGGGAACCCGAGCGATGGCGCGTGACCGCTTCACTCCCGAGTTCGACCCCGACTGCGGGGACGTGTCCCTCTCCTCCGCACGCCACGACATCGTCATCGGCCGCTGGCAGGGCCTGCGGGAACTCCTGCGCACGACCGGCCCGGACTGGCTCTCCCGGGGGCACCGGGTGCGGCTGCTGGCGCAGGCCTGCGCGGGCAGTTCGACCGTGGAGACCTGGCTGGCCGCCGAACCGCAGAGCGCGGACGCGCTCGTGCTGCGGGCGGCCACCGAGACCGCCAGGACGTTCAACCTGGCCATCTCCGCGGGCCGGGGCGTGGCGATCGACCAGCAGCGGATCGACGCGGCGGTGCTGGCGTGCCTGTCGGCGGCCGAGGCGTACCCGGCCGACCCCACGCCCTGGGTCTCGCTGATCTCGGTGGCGCGGCTCTACCCCTCCGGGGTGCGCCGGCAGGAACTCGCCCGCTGGTGGGACGAGTTGCACCGGCGTGACCCGTACAGCATGGAGGGCCACCTCCAGGTGCTGCACTACTACTCCGCCCGCTGGCACGGCTCGCACGGCCTGATGTACGACTTCGCGCGCGACGCGGCGGGGGTGGCCCCGCCGGGGTGCCCGCTGCCGGTCCTGGTGCAGTACGCCCGGGTCGAGGAGTACCGGTACGCCGTCGACACCGCCCAGGGCCGGCCCGCCCGGGTGGGGCTCGCCCAGCACTGGAACAACGACGGGGCGGTGAGCGACGTACGGCGCACCTGGGAGCGGTGGATCACCGGGCGGCCGGACTCGGTCGTGGCGCCCGGCGAGCTGCGGGACTTCCATTACCTGGCGCATGCGGCCTGTTGGGCGGACGCGGCCGAGGTCGCGGTCCCGTTGCTCCGGTTGCTCGGTCGGCGCGCGACGCGTACGCCGTGGTCCTACACCGGGGATCCCGCTCAGCAGCTGGTGCGGTGGCGGAAGGAGTGGGTGGTGCGGGCTTGACGGACGCGTCGTCGGGTGCGGGTTGGGTGCGGCCGGTCGCGCGGTTCCCCGCGCCCTGAAGGGGCACTCCCCGTCACGGTGTTGCATTCGGGCCGTCGGGCCTCACGCTGCGGTGGTCCACCATTTCTCGGGTCAGGTCCTCCGTCTCCTCCTCGGGGAGGCGTTCGAAGCCTTCCTCCGTGATGACGGAGACGATCGGAAAGATGCGGCGGCTGATGTCGGGGCCGCCGGTGGCGGAGTCGTCGTCGGCCGCGTCGTAGAGGGCCTGGAGTGCGGTGAGGGCCGCCTCCCGGCGGGGCATGTCCGGGCGGAACAGCTTCTTCAGGGCGCCCCGGGCGTACGGGGAGCCGGAGCCCTCGGCGTGGAAGGGGGCCTTCTCGTAGAGGCCGCCGGCCACGTCGAAGCTGAAGATACGGCCCCTGGCGCCCTCGGGCGCCGAGAAGTCGTAGCCCGCGAGGAGCGGGACGACGGCCAGGCCCTGCATGGCCTGGTCCAGGTTCTGCCGGATCATGGTGGCGAGCCGGCGCGCCTTGGCACCCAGGGTCATCGGGATGCCCTCGACCTTCTCGAAGTGGGTCAGCTCGACCTGGTACAGCTTCACCAGGTCCAGGGCGAGACCGACCGTGCCCGCGAACGCGACGGCGGTGTGGTCGTCCGCCGGGTGCACCTTCTCCAGGTCGCGCTGGGCGATGAGGTTGCCCATCGTGGCGCGGCGGTCACCCGCGATCAGGACTCCGTCGCGGTAGGACAGGGCGAGGACCGTGGTGCCGTGCGGGAAGGCGTCGGGGGCGGCGCGGACGCCGTCGGGGAACGGCGGGCGGGTGGGGAGCAGTCCGGGGCGGTGCGCCGCGAGGAACTCGGTGAAGGACGAGCCCCCCGGTGTGAAGAACTCCCCGGCCAGTCGTCCCTCGTGCCCACGCTCTGCCGCCATGCCACTCCCCCTCGCCCGCCCCGGTCGCCGACACCCCACTACCTACCTGCCTCCGGCGGCCGGGAAACACGTGTACGGCTCAACGGCCCTTCGGTGACCGGTGCGGCGGCTGGGCCGGTGCCGGGCGGACCGGCGGGGGCGGCAGCGGGCGCACCACGGGGCCGTCGCCGTTCACGGTGAGGGGTGTGCCGTGGTGGCGGATCGCCAGGGGGCCGCCGGAGAGCAGGGTGTACGTCGCCTTGTCGGGGCCGATCTCCACCCGCAGCCGGCTGCCGCGGAGCTGGACGCTGAACGCGAGCCGGCTGAACCGCTCCGGCAGCCGGGGCGCGAAGCGCAGGCCGGTGCCGTCGCGGCGCAGTCCGCCGAAACCGGCCACCAGGGCCGTCCAGGTGCCGGCGAGGGAGGCGATGTAGAGCCCGTCGCGGGTGTTCTGCTCCAGGTCGGCCAGGTCCATCAGCGCGGCCTCGGCCGTGTAGGCGTAGGCGAGGCGCAGATGGCCGGCCTGGGCGGCTATCACGGCCTGGCAGCACGCGGACAGCGAGGAGTCACGGACGGTCAGCGGCTCGTAGTAGGCGAAGTTGCGGGCGAGCTGCTCGTCGTCGAAGTGGCTGTCGCAGGTGTACATCGCGAGGACCAGGTCGGCCTGTTTGACGACCTGTTTGCGGTAGAGGTCGAAGTATGGGAAGTGCAGCAGGAGCGGGTACTGGTCGGGGCGGGTGCCGGCGAAGTCCCAGTGCTGGTAGCGGGTGAAGCCGGCGTGCTGTTCGTGGACGCCGAGTTCGTCGTTGAAGGGGAGGTGCACCGCCTCGGCCGCGTCCCGCCAGGCGGCGCTCTCCTCCTCGTCCACGCCGAGCCGGGCCGCCGCCTCGGGGTGGCGTTCGACGGCGTCGGCGGCCGAGAGGAGGTTCGCGCGGGCCATCAGGTTGGTGTAGGTGTTGTCGTCGGCGACCGCGCTGTACTCGTCGGGCCCGGTGACGCCGTCGATGTGGAAGGTGCCGTGGGTGTCGTGGTGGCCGAGCGAGCGCCACAGCCGGGCGGTCTCCACCAGCAGTTCGACGCCCGTTCCCGCTTCGAAGCCGAGGTCGCCGGTGGCCGCCACGTACCGCACGACGGCGTCGGCGATGTCGGCGTTGACATGGAAGGCGGCGGTGCCGGCCGGCCAGTAGGCGGAGCCTTCGGAGCCCTCGATGGTCCGCCAGGGGAACGCGGCGCCGCTCAGGCCCAGTTGGGCGGCGCGTTCCCGGGCGGCGGGCAGGGTGTTCTGCCGCCAGCGCAGGGCCTCGGCGACGGCGTCGGGCGCGGTGTAGGTGAGCAGCGGCAGCACGAAGGTCTCGGTGTCCCAGAAGGCGTGTCCGTCGTAGCCGGAGCCGGTCAGCCCCTTGGCGGGGATGGCGCGCTGCTCGGCGCGGGCGCCCGCCTGGAAGACGTGGAAGAGGGCGAAGCGGACGGCCTGCTGGATCTCCTCGTCGCCGTCGACCTCGACGTCGGCGCGGGCCCAGAAGTCGTCGAGGCAGGCCCGCTGTTCGTCGAGGAGGCCCTGCCAGCCGCTGTGTCCGGCGGCGGCGAGGGCGGCCTCGACCTGGTCGCTCATCGCGGGCCGGGAGCGGGCGCCGGACCAGCCGTGCGCGACGAGCTTCTCCACCCGCAGTGTCTCGCCCGGCTCCAGCACGGAGGTGACGGTCAGCCGGGCCACGTCCACATTGCTCTCGCTGCTCGTCGTGGTCCGACCGGGGCCGGTGACGGTGTGGTCGGCGGCCACGGCCACCCGCAGCCCGCTGCGTTTCGTACGGTGCACCAGGCGCAACCGGTTGCCGACGGCGACGTCCTCCTCCGGCTCCAGCGGCGACTTCAGGGCGCGGGCGGTGCGCGGGTCGTCGCCGGGCTCGGGCAGGCTCTCGTTGGCGACCAGTTCGGACTGGATCACCACCCGGGAGCGGCCGCCGACGGCCTGCACCTCGTAGGCGACGGCGGCGACGGCCCGCTGGGTGAGGGAGACCAGCCGGGTCGAGCGCACCCGGACCGTGGTGCCGGCCGGGGAGGTCCACTCGCAGCTGCGCTCCAGGACACCGCGCCGCAGGTCCAGCACCCGCTCATGGGCGACGAGGCGGCCGTAGCGCAGGTCGAACGGCTCGTCGTCGACGAGGAGCCGCAGGACCTTGCCGTTGGTGACGTTGATGACGGTCTGCCCGGACTCCGGGTAGCCGTAGCCCGCCTCGGCGTAGGGCAGGGGGTGCAGTTCGTGGACGCCGTTCAGGTAGGAGCCGGGCAGGCCGTGCGGTTCGCCCTCGTCGAGGTTGCCGCGCCAGCCGACGTGCCCGTTGGACAGGGCGAAGACCGACTCGCTCTGCGCGAGGACGTCGAGGCCCAGGGCCGTCTCGCGCACGCACCACGGTTCCACGGTGTACGAACGGTGGGTGATCACGCCTGCCCTCCCCGCTCCTGAAGGTCCGTGAGGTCCTTGAGGTCCTTGACGACGACGTCGGCGCCGTGCGCGTACAGCGCATCGGTCTGTCCGACGCGGTCAACGCCCACGACGTACCCGAAGTTCCCGGCCCGCCCGGCGTCCATCCCGGCCAGCGCGTCCTCGAAGACGGCCGCCCGGGCCGGTGGGACGCCGAGATCGCGGGCGGCGGCGAGGAAGGTGTCGGGGCGCGGCTTGCCCGGCAGTCCGCGTTCGGCCGCCACGACCCCGTCGATCCGTACGTCGAAGAGGTGTTCGGCACCGATCGAGCGCAGCACGTCCCGGGTGTTGGCGCTGGAGGAGACGATCGCCGTGCGCAGTCCGCGCGCGCGGGCCGCCTCGATGTAGTGGAGGGTGCCGTCGTAGGGCTGGACGCCGTCGGTGCGGATCCTCGCCAGGAGGATCTCGTTCTTGCGGTTGCCGAGCCCGTGGACGGTCGGGGCGTCGGGCGGGTCGTCGGGTCGGCCCTCGGGCAGCCGGATGTCCCGGGAGGCGAGGAAGGTGCGCACGCCGTCGGCGCGCGGGCGGCCGTCGACGTACTCGTCGTAGTCGTCGACCGGGTCGAACGGGCAGAACGCCTCGCCCTCGCGCGCGTGCAGGAACGCGTCGAAGGTCTCCTTCCAGGCGGCCGCGTGCACCACGGCCGTCCGGGTGACGACCCCGTCGAGGTCGAAGAGGCAGGCCTGGATGGCTTCGGGTAGGCCGAGCGTCGTCGTCATACAGGGTCCGGTTCCCCGGGATCCGCGCCGGTATGACGTCAGTCGTGGGGGAAGGAGTGGTGCTCGTGCGCGATCAGCCAGCGGCCGTGCTCCTTGCGCAGGCCGAAGGTGAGGCGCAGCCGCAGGGTGGGGCTCTCGGCGAGTTCCCGGGGTGTTCCGCAGCGCAGCAGGGCGTGGGCGTAGGCGACGTCGTGTCCCGCGGTGACGTCGAGGGTGTCGATGTCGAAGCGGGCGCCCTGGGCCTGCCAGGCGAAGAACGGCGGCCAGCAGGCCCGGTAGGCGGCCAGGCCCCGGATGCCCTCGTGCGGTGCCGGCACGTCGTACATGACGAGGTCCTCGGTGTGGCCCGCGAGGACGGTGTCGAGGTCCCCGCGGTGGACGGCGTCGGCCCAGCGGGTGATCAGGGTGCGGATCTGCGTCTCGTCGTCGGACACGGGTCGTCCTCCTTTCCGTTCCGTTCCGTGCTGCTTGCCGTGCTGACTTCCGTGCGGATCTCTCTGGGTCTCCTTCCAGGAGACTGCGACACTCTGCTGTGTGCTCACCTTCGACGATCTGCTGCGCCGGGCCCGTTCCCTCGCCGGGTCCGGCCGGCCGCGCGCGCTCCTCGGGATCGCCGGCAGCCCCGGTGCCGGCAAGACGACCCTCGCCGAGCGCCTGGTAAGGGAACTGAACGCCGACGGCGGGCCCTGGGCGGCGCACGTCCCGATGGACGGGTTCCACCTCGCCGACGCCGAGTTGGAGCGGCTCGGCCGACGGGACCGCAAGGGCGCGCCGGACACCTTCGACGCGGCCGGGTACGCGGCACTGCTGCGGCGGCTGCGGGAGGAGCCCGCCGACAGCACGGACGTGGTCTACGCGCCGGGTTTCGAGCGGGTTCTGGAGCAGCCGATCGCGGGTGCGGTGCCGGTGGAGCCGGCCGTCCGTCTGGTCGTCACGGAGGGGAACTACCTCCTCCTCGGCACGGGCGCGTGGGCCCGTGTGCGGGCCGAGCTGGACGAGGTGTGGTTCGTCGAGTCGGACGAGGAGGAGCGCGTACGCCGGCTGATCGCGCGGCACGAGGAGTTCGGCAAGGGGCACGAGGAGGCGGTGGCGTGGGTGATGCGCAGCGACCGGCGCAACGCCGAGCTGGTGGCGGCCACGCGGGACCGGGCGGATCTGCTGGTCGGGTCGGCTGTCAGTGGGCCGCGTTAGCTTCGGGAGTATGACCGAAGGCATCGTGTGGCCGGCGGGCCTGGACACCGAGGCGTCCGACATCGTGTTCGCGCGCGGAGTCCCGCCCGGTGAGCCGGCCGTGCGGATGGGGGCGGTCTGGTGCGGGTGGGGGGAGAGCGCCGGGTGGTCGTTCGCCCTGGAGCACGGGGGCTTCCGGGGCGCGGCCCGGCTCGGGGAGATATCCGCGGGCGCCGCCGAAGCCGTGCGGTACACGCCCTCGGACGGTCATCGTCCCTGGAGCACCGGTTCGGGCTGAACGGTCTTCCCCGGCTGTTTCCAGGACGCCCGGCTGCCCGCCCACCCGCTGCGGACTCCGGTCAGCGGCTGACGGCGGCGCGCAGCGTCAGCTGCGGCTCGGCGTGCGCGTCGTCCGGTCCGAGTACGGCGGTGAAGGCGTCCGTGGCCACGGCCAGCCCGTCCGGCGTCCACGCCACGGACACACCGGACGGTTCCTCCGTGCCGTAGCGCACCGCGAAGACGTGCAGGTCGTCGGGGGCGTCGGCGACCGGCCCGGCCTCCAGGGCGCTGGAGCGCACCAGGTGGGCCCAGCCCTGGTCCGGGTTGCCGTAGCCGCGCGGGTCCTCCGCGAGGGCGAAGGCGGCCTGCTCCTGGGTCAGCTCGGCGCGGGCGTCGAAGTGCTCGGCGCCCGTGGCCTCGGGGTGGGTCAGGCGCAGGGTGCCCGCCGAGGAGACGGGCGCGTGCGCCGTACGCCGGACCCGGTCGCCGTCGTCCTCGGCGTACGGCAGGCCGGCCAGCAGGTAGGGGCTGCCGTCGAGGCGTTCCACGGCGACCGTCGTCCACAGGGTGCTGCCGTCGGTGACGTACAGGGAGCGCACATGGCGCAGGACGTGGTCGCGGCCGACGACCGGCTTGGTGACCAGCTTGGCGGTCAGCCCGTCGGCACGGACGTCGCGGACGCGGACCTCGCCCATGGGGCGGCACAGCAGGAAGCCGTCGACGACGGGTCCGAAGCCGTGCTGGCGGTCGACCGCGGCGGGCAGCAGATAGGTGCCGGCCGCCTCGATCACGGCCGGGGTCATCCGGTCGTCGAAGGCGACGGAGACCGTGCCGGCCCGCAGCTGGTGCCGTGCGGCCCCGGCGGACGGCTCCCGGTGCCAGGGGGTGGTGTCCTGGATCTGCCAGACCAGCATCCACGCGAAGTGGCCGTCGACTCCGCCGTCCGGCTTGACGGCGTGCCGGGCCCAGCGGCTGTCGCCCCGGTAGCGGCCCAGGTCCGAGCCGATACGGGCGCCGAAGTAGCGCAGGCCGAGCACGGACTCGAAGGCGGAGTGCTGCTCGCTGTAGCGGGGGCCGCCGTTGTCGAAGCCGCCGTTGGTCAGCCGGGCGTCGAGGTAGCGGGCGAGGGTGTCGCCGTCCTCGGCGAAGACGTCCTCGCCGCTGATCCGGTGGGCCTGGGCGAGGAAGGAGAGGGAGATCGGGCCGTAGTTGTTGTCGTAGGCGCCGCCGTGCTCGGGGGGCAGCAGGGCACCCCGGTCGGCGACCCGGTGGGCGCGGATCTTCCCGTCGTACAGCTCGAGCGCGCGGGAGCGGACCCGCTCCCCCTCGGCGCCCGGCAGATGGCGGGCGAGCATGAGGCCGCCGACCACACAGCCGATGGCTTGGTTGCCGGCCTCCTGCGGGTTGAAGAAGGTGGCCTCGGTGAGCCAGCTCCAGTAGCCGCGCGCCACCTCCAGCAGCTCCGCGCGCTGCCCGTCGCCGGCCAGGGCCCCGCCGTCGGCCGTGTCGAGGGCGTCGAGGAGGTTCACGGCCTGGAGCAGTGCCCACACCGTGCTCGGCCAGTCGCCGATGGGGTGCGCGCCCGCCTCGAGGACGTACCGGGCGTACGGCAGCCCCGAGTCGCGGACCCTGAGGTTGGGGTAGCCGGGGTTGTCGTCCCGGTAGACCCGCTCGCGCAGATGGAAGGCGAGGCTGCGGCGGACCGCCTCCGGCAGACGCGGGTCCTTGCCGCGCTGCCAGGCCAGGGCCAGCAGGGAGGTGATGCCGAGGGAGGTGTCGCCGATGTCGTCGGCGCAGTCGGGGTGTTCGAGGCTGCCCTCGGGCGTGAGGCGCGCGAGGGCCTGCTCGGTGACGTCGGCGAGCACGGCGTCGTACGCCTGCGGGGTGTCCGGCAGGTCGTGCAGCGGACCGAGCTGGCGTGGGAGGTGCACGGGGATCAATCCTTCATGCCTGGGGGGCCGTGGCGTGGTGGGTCGGGGTCACACGGCGGGCGCGGGCCGGTGGGCGCGCAGTGCGACGGTCAGTGTGTGCGGGCCCTGTCCACCGAGGTAGACGCGGTTCCCGGTCGTCGCGTCGGTGCCGCCGACCACGGTGTGGTCCTGACCCGGGTCGTACCGCAGTATGTCGCTCCGGTCCGGCCCGGCGAGCGGTTCGCCTGCCTCGACGTCGGCCTCGATCCGGATCTCGTCGTCGCCGACCCGGTAGGTCATCGGCCCGGTGGTCAGGCACCAGCGTCCCTCGCCGATCGGTACGGCTCCCTCGGGCACGCCACCCGGCCGGAAGGTCAGTTCGAGGGCCCAGGGCACCCGTGGTCCGCTGAGGTCGATCCGCAGGTCGGCACCGTCCTCCCTCAGGTCCACCTCGACGCGGGTCGTGTGGGAGACCTCGTCCCGGGGCCGGTCCGGGAAGGCCATCGCGGCCGAGAAGCGTCCCTCGTCCGCCATCCGGTAGGCGCCGTCGTCCCGTCGCCGGTCCGGCGGCAGCGGCTGGTAGTAGGCGGCGGTGAGGGTTTCGGTGAGCCGGTACCGGTGGTCGGCGGGCTGCTGCATGCCGGCGGCGCGGAACGGGCCCAGGTCGAAGAACCCCCGGGAGAGGCGGACCGCGTCGAGGACGGCGTCACCGGCGAACAGGCGCAGGAAGGTGGGATTGCAGGCGAGGCCCGAGCGGATGCGCCGGTGCTCGGGCACGTCGGAGCCGCCGTACACCACCGTGTGCGCGGTGGCCGAGGCCCGTGCGGCGAGGCGCGCGGTGGTGAGGTACCGGTCACGCGGAAGTGTCTCGGCGGCCGGTGCCGGCAGGACGCGGCACAGGTCCGGGGTGAGGAGGGTCTCGGCGAGCAGGTTGGGGTCGTCGATGCCGTCGGCGGCCGCCAGCCGCGCCGCCCGGCCGAAGTCGCCCCGGCCGGTGCGGACCGCGAGCAGCCGGTAGTGCGGCAGATAGGGCGCCAGCGGGAACGGGTGGTTCTGGTCCTGCCGTCGCGAGTGGACGGTCTCCACCGTGCCGTCCGGCCTGATGAGGTCCAGGGTCGTGGCGAGGTTGCGTTCCACGGCGTCCCGCAGGTCGGCGCGGCCGAGCACGTCGGCCAGCAGCAGCAGCGACGGGTTGGACACATGGGCCGCGTAGTTGGCGCTCCGTTCCGAGTACAGGCCCTCCGCGTCGATGTCGACGCCCTCGGCGAGCCAGTCCTCGACGCGGTCGAGCAGCCGGTCGTCGGGGAACGACCGGTGCAGCCGGGCCAGCGCCGCGCACAGCTCCCAGCGGTGGTTCGGGGTGTGCACCCCACCGGTCAGGAGACTGCCGGAGGCGGCGCCGGCGATCTCGGCGAGCGCGGCCGTGACCTCGCGCAGTGCGGGCCCCGCGCCGGCGGCGAGGACGTGCGCGTCGCACACGTCGTTGACGGTGAACGCGGAGTCCGGTGGGGACTGCACGTTGTCGCCGCCGGCGAAGAGCCCGGTGGTGGTCTGCGCGGCCCGCAGGGCGCGCAGGTGGGTCATCGCGGCGGCGACGGCCCGGCTGCTGCCGTGCAGTGCCGAGTCCGGGGATCGGTATGCCGCGACCAGAGTCTTCACCCGGCGGGCCAGAGCGCGGTGGGGCACACCGGCGGGTTCCTCGTCGGGGCCGGCCGCCAGCGGGGCGGCCGGCCGGTCGGCGGCGCGGGCCACCGCGCGGACGAACTCGTGGTCGAGCGGGGGCAAGGTCAGTCCTTCAGTCCGGCATTGATGTCGGCGCCCATGACGTAGCGCTGGAAGACCAGGAAGATCACGATCAGCGGGATCATGGAGATGACCGATGCGCCGAGCAGTACCGACCAGTTGATGTTCTGCGCGCCGACGATGCTCTGGATGCCGATCTGCACCGTGAACTTGTTGGGGTCGTTGAGCATCAGCAGCGGCCAGATGTAGTCGTTCCACCGCCACTGGAAGGACAGGATGGCGAGGGTCAGCATGATGGGCCGGGAGAGCGGCACCATGATCCGCAGGAAGATCGACAGTTCGCGGGCGCCGTCGATGCGTGCGGCTTCGACGAGTTCGTCGGGAACCGTCAGGAAGAACTGGCGGAACATGAAGCATCCGGTCGCGGTGAGCACGGCCGGGAGGATGATGCCGGCGAACGAGTTGTAGAGGCCGAGGTTGCGGACCACCAGGAACTCCGGGGCGAGCATGACCTCGGACGGCAGCATCGTGGTGGCCAGGATGCAGATGAAGAAGACCTTGAGCCACTTGTTGTCGTACTTGGCCAGCGCGTACCCGGTGCAGCAGCTGACTCCCACCGTGAGGATCGTCGTGATCACGCACACGATGGCCGTGTTGACGAAGTACTGGGAGAAGTTGGCACTGCGCCACGCGGTCAGGTAACCCGACAGGGTGGGGTTGTGCGGAACCAGCGTCAGCGGATAGGAGAACAGGTCGCTGGCCGGCTTGAGGGAGCTGAGGATGAACCACAGCACCGGCAGCCCGTACAGGCACGCCAGGATCCACAGCAGTGTCGTCGCGGGCACCGCCCGACGGAGCCCGCCGCTGCCCGCGGCGCGGGGCCGCTTCTTGGAGACGCCCCGTCCGGAACCGGCGTCGACCGGGCGTGGCATGTCTGTGGTTGTCATCGGTTCTCCACCCGCCGGTTGACGATCAGCTGGATGATCGCGACGGCCATCAGGATGAGCATGAGCACGAATGACGCGGCGCTCGCGTAGCCGATCTGGCCCCGTTTGAAGCCGGTCTCGTAGATGTACTGGACAAGCAGGTTGTTCGACGTGCCGGGTCCGCCGTTGTTGAGGGCGACGAACACCGGGTATTCCTTCATCGCGTTGATCGTGTTGAGCAGGATGACGATGAACGAGGTGGGCGCGATGCTCGGCAGCGTGATGCTGATGAACTGGCGCCACGGGCCGGCGCCGTCGAGCGAGGCCGCCTCGTAGTACGACACCGGTACGTTCTTGATCGCCGCGATGAACAGCAGCATCGAGAAACCCGTCCAGGCCCAGGATGCCGCCATCACCACCACCATCAACGACAGGTCCGCGTTCGACTGCCACGGAACGGCACTTCCGCCGAGCTTCTCGATGACGTAGTTGACCAGTCCGAAGTTCTCGCCGAACAGCCACCGCCACAGGACACCCACGACGATGGGCGACAGAAGCCATGGGATGAAGAAGACGACCCGGGCGACCGACGCGCCCTTCGCGTGCTTGCTCACCACCAGGTTGGCGGCGAGCAGCGAGAGCGCGAAGTTCAGCGGCACGAAGAGCACGGCGTACAGCAGCGTCCGGGTCAGCGCGTCGTAGAACGTGGAGTCCCCGAACAGGTTGTGGTAGTTGTCCAGTCCGATGAACTGGAACGCCCCCACCCCCGTGTAGTTCGTGAAGGAGTAGACGAGCCCGATCACCGCCGGCCAGACGAAGAACAGCGAGAAGAGCACGACATTGGCCGCGATCAGGACGAGCGGCGCAAGGGTGTACTTACTGCGTCTCCTGGGCGGGCTCGCGGACACGTCCGAGGCGCGTTTTGTCATCTTCCTGACTCCGTGCTGGTGGAATGGATTGCGGTGGGCTCACGGCATGAGCCGGGCGTCACGTGGACGACCAGGGCCGGGCGGCGGTGTCTCCACCCCGCCGCCCGGCCCTGTGGCCTACGATGCGCCGCCGACCTGCTGGTTGTAGCCGGCCACGATGTTCTCCAGGGCCTTGTCCGCCGACTGCTGGCCGTTGATCGCCTTGCCGAGCTCCGTCTTGGTCGGGTCCTCGGTGAGGCTCTTGCCCTTCAGCACCCAGTTCGTCTGCGCGCCGTTGAAGTAACCGGAGATCGGGGCGTAGAGCGGGATCTCCTCGTTGTACAGCTTGAACGCCGCCTGCGCCGCCTCGGAGGTGAACGGGTACTGCGGGTTCAGACCGCTCTCGACGGGCAGGAAGCCGGACGCCTCACACAGCTCGCGGTAGTGGTCCGGCTCGTAGACCCAGGACAGGAACTTCTGCGCGGCGGTGGCCGCGGCACCGTTGTTGTTGAAGCCCACCATCATGCCGCCGCTGTTGACGTCGCTGGCCTGCACCGGCTGGGCCGGGGTCGGGACGCTCGCCCAGTCGAACTTCTTGATGCTGTCCGCGAAGGCGGCGACCTGCCACACGCCGGACCAGTAGGCGACCACGTCACCGCTCTGGAACATGGCGGACGGGTCGGCGCCGCTGGTCCACACCGACTTCGGCATGGTCTTGTTGTCGTTCAGTCCGACGAAGTAGTTCACGGCCTTCTTGGTCGCCGCGTCCACCGAGAACTTGCCGGAGGAGTCCGCGTGGACGTACTGCCCGCCCATCTCGTACACCATGGCGCGGAGCCGGGACGGCGACTGGTCGAAGGTCAGGGAGTACTTGGCGCCGGTCTTCTCCCGGACCTTGTTCGCCGCCGCGATGAAGTCGGTCCAGGTCCAGGTCTTGTCGGGCGAGGTCGGGAAGGAGACGCCGGCCTTCTCGAAGAGCGACTTGTTGATGAACAGGCCGGACGCGGTGACGTCCGAGGGGATGGCCAGCACCTTGCCGGACGAGTCCTTGGCGAGGAAGTTGGCGTTGATGTTGTTGCTCTTCTTGTTGGCGATGGACTTGAGGTCGATCAGCTTGCTCGACCAGATCGGGTCCAGCGCCGGCACGGCCGCCACGTCGGGCAGCGAGTTCGCCTGGGCGGCGTTGTGCAGCTTCGTCGTGTAGCCGTCGTAGGGGATGTTGACGAGCTTGACGGAGACGCCGGCTTCCTTCTTGTACTGCGCCACCAGCTTCTTCCAGCCCGCGTCCTGGCCGGGAACCGTGGAGATCCAGAACGTCAGCGACTTGGAGGTACCGCCCGAGTCCGATCCCGACCCGCAGGCGGAGAGCAGCAGGGCACCCGCCGAGGCAACGGCAGCGAGGGGAACCAGGCGGCGCATACCGCCGCGGCCGAGTCGGCTGGAGCGCCGCACACCCACATTGGTCATCTTCGATCCCTTGTTTCGTCGTAGGGGACGGAGCACGGCGCCGACCGAAGCGGCACTGGTGCAGTTTGCTGGAGAATGTGCTTTCCGAGGGCGCGGCCTCGCCCGGCCGCGTCATCCTGACGGGCGAGGGTCCCCGGCCGCTGTGGCCGTCGCCGCACAAGCACGCCCTGGTGCGGTTGCCCTACGTCGAGTACGGGCGGGACGCTCGCTCCAAGCCGGCGTCCCGGCCGACTTAGAAAGCGCTTGTCCGGACATTGGCAGACCGAGTCCGAAACCGTCAATCCTTCATCCGCGCCGCCTCGGTCACGGTTTGGACTCCTCTGGCGACCGCGAGCCGTGCCGCGCCCACGACGGTGCCGAGATCACCGATCTGGCTGCTGACCACTTCGGTGGGCCAGCTCAGCCGCTCCAGCTCGGCCCGCACACCGGGCAGGAGCTGCGGAAACGCGCCGGTGCTGCCGCCCAGGACGAGCAGCCCGGGGTCCAGTACGGCGGTCACCGCGGCGGCCAGCCGGCCCACGTCGGCGGCATGGCGGTCGACGACGGCACGGGCCGCGGCCCGGCCCTCCCCGGCGAGGGCGAAGAGCCGGTCCGTGGTACGCGGGCACGGCCCGTCCCGGTCCGCCCAGGCCTCCTTGGCCCGGCGCAGCAGCGAGCGGGCCCCGATGTACTCCTCCAGGGCCTCCCGGCGCGGCTCACGGCCGTCGTCCCAGGGGTAGGGCAGCCGGGCCAGCTCACCGGCCGCGCCGTTCGAGCCGCGCAGCACCTGGCCGCCGACGACGATGCCGAGACCCACACCCACGCCGATCCGCAGATAGCCGAAGGTGTGCCGGCCGCGGGCGGCGCCCTCGTGCAGCTCGGCGAGCGCGGCGCAGTTGACGTTGTTCTCGAGGTGGACGGGGACGCCCGGGGGCAGGGCCACGGCCATCGCGTCGAAGACCGGGCCCGCCTTGGCGGTGGCCGGACGCATCCCGCTGCCCTGGAGGTCCCGCGCGGTGACGTCACCGACGGCGACCACGATGGAGCGCAGCGGGGCACCCTCGGGGAGCGCGGCGAGCGCCTCGCGCACGGCGTCGGCCGCGTCCTTGCGGGAGGCGGTGGCCTCGGCGAGCAGGGTGCCGTCCAGCGCGCAGCCCCTGACCCTGGTGTGCGCGGGGCCGAGGTCGACGGCCAGGACGGCCCCGGCGACGGGGCCGAGGCGGTATACGGCGGCGGAGCGGCCGGTGCCGCTGGAGGCGGTGCCGGAGTGCGCGGCGAGCCGGGCGCCCTCCAGTTCCGCCACGGCGGAGGAGACCGTCGGCTTGGAGAGCCCCGCCAGGCTGGCGAGCTGCGGCCGGGTGGCTCTGCTCGCCTGCGCCAGCACGGCGAAGACCGCGCTGGCGCTCTCGGTCAGGCGGGGGGCTTCCGCCACGTCGTGTTCCACAGTTTCCCCCACACGGGTACCGGGCCGCGCACCCGGCCGATCGGTTCGGCGGACTGCGGCGAAGGGATGCGACGACGGCGCGCGTTCCCGCCCCGCGACGGCCCGGGAGGGTGCCGCTGAGGTCGAGTGCGCGACTTCTCTTGACGCACTGTACTTCGTTAGTTAACTTCCTAACGAACTTCACGGTACTCGCCTGCCGTGCTCGTCAGAAGCCCGTCCCGGGGCTTCCCTAGTTCACCAGAAAAACGCAATTCCGCAGGTCACGGTTCGCCCACCGTCGCAGCTCGATGCAACGACGAAAGAGGATCCGTGCAGGACTCTCCCCCTTCGCGCCCCCTCGTGGTCGGCGTCGACGTGGGCGGCACCAAGACGCATCTCCGCGCGATGGCGGGTGACGGCGTCGTGGCCGACCAGGTCAGGCCCAGCAGCGGCTGGCGGCCGCACGACACCGCGGCCGCCGCCCGCTGGCTGGCCGCCCTCGTCCACGAGTCGCTGCCTTCGGGCGTGCGCCCCGCCGCGCTCGCCGTGGGGGCGCACGCCTGCGAGACCCCCCGGCAGTGCGCGCGGATCCGCGCCGCCGTTCAGGAACTTCTCGGCGTTCCCGCGCACATCGTGGGCGACGCCGAGCTTCTCGTTCCCGCCGCGGGACTGGACAAGGGCGCCGGCCTGGTGGCCGGCACCGGTTCGGTCGCGGTGGGTCTGCTGCCCGACGGCACCCCCGTACAGGTCGGCGGCTGGGGCGCGGTCCTCGGCGACGAGGGCGGCGCCGCCGGACTCGTCCGCGAGGCGGCCCGGGCCGTATGGGCCGCACACGACCGCGGCGAGGAACCTGACCTCCTCGCCCGCGGCCTGGTCGCCGCGTTCGAGGTGCCGGAGGTTCCGGCCCTCGGCGCGGCGCTGGAGCGCGCCACGGACGTCTCGGCCGAGTGGGGCCGGCACTCCCCCGTGGTCTTCGCGGCCGCCGACGGCGGCTCCGCGCTCGCCCGTGCCGTGATCGCCGAGGCGGGCGGGGCGCTCGCCGCGCTCGTCGCCCGGCTCGCCGCCCGCGGGGTGGCGGTCGACGACGTGGTGGTGGCGGGCGGCACGATCCTGCACCAGCCCGCGCTCTACGAGGCGTTCACCACCGCGCTCCGGGCCGCCGCACCGGGAGCGCGCCCACGGCCGCTGACCGGGCCGCCGGTCCTGGGTGCGGTGGCGCTCGCGCGGGCGCTCCTGTGAGCAACCGAGCTCCTGTAGGCAACCGCGCTCCTGTGAGAAACCGCTCTCACGTTCACCCACAGGACATGCGGCGGTCGCCGGGCCCTCGCGGAAGCGACACGGCCCCGCCGTAGATCTTCGCTCGTACGCGTCATCCGGCTCAGGAGTCGTCACCAGGCCCACGAGCCGTACGTGATCACATCTCTTCCCTCTGGCCCCACGGCCGAAGAACTCAAGAGAGGCACACCCATGCCGTCACCCGCCGGGCTCAACTCCCCCTCGGCCGTGAACAGAAGGCGCTTTCTGAAGGTCTCCTTCGGCGGCTCGGCCGCCCTGGTCGCCGCGCCGACGCTGGTCTCCTGGCTGGGCGCCGCCGACGCCAAGGCCGCCACGAGCCCGCTCCCGTTCGTCGACGACTACAAGACGAACGTCCTGACGAACCTCACGCCCGAGACCAACGCCGTGGTGCGGGTCCTCGGCGGCTTCGCCCAGGTGTGGAAGACCGGCTCGGCGTGGAACACCGGCACCCCGCTGCGGCCCGAGATCCTGCGCGCCAACATGCGCTACTGCGCCGCGCTCACCGGCGCCCGCACGGAGGCGCAGGGCAGGGAGGCGTTCGTCTACGACCGCCAGCACCAGAGCTACGCCATGATCGCGGGCCTCGGCACCCTGGCCGACCTGTACAAGGCCGGCGCCAAGGCGGTCACCTCGATCACCAGCGCCCCGGACACCACGCCCGCGACCACGATCAGCGACGCGGTGCCCGCCGACGCGCCCGCCGGTTCCGCGCTCGGCGCCGGTTCGTACACCTCCGACCTCGGCCAGGTCGCCAGGCTCGTCGACACCGTGCGCGGCCCGTACGCCTCGGGCAACCCGGGCAAGTACGCCTTCCAGTACCCGCGTCCGTGGCGCATGAACGAGGACAGCGAGGTCGTCGACACCGGGAAGACCGACGCGCTCGGCTACCCGGTCTACGACTCGAAGGTGGTCGTCGTCCCCCAGCTGCTCCGCCAGCGCGGCACCTCGGCGACCGACGACGGCGGTTTCCCGAGCGGCCACACCAACGCCTTCCACCTGGCGGCGCTGGCGTTCGCGTACGCCGTGCCCGAGCGGTTCCAGGAGCTGGTGACCCGCGCCCTGGAGCTGAGCCACACCCGGATCATGTCCGGCATGCACTCCACGGTCGACGTCATGGGCGGCCGCATCATGGCCACCGCGCTCGCCGCGGCCACCCTCGCCGACCCGGCCAACGCCGACCTGAAGGCCGCCGCCCGCGCCCAGGCCCTCGCCCACTTCACCGGGAAGACCGGGACGACGGCCGACACGCTGTTCGCCTACGCGCACGCGGACGCCTCCGACAAGTACGCCGACCGGGACGCCAACCGGCGGGCCGCCGAGCCGCGCCTGACGTACGTCCTGGAGCGCCAGGGCCGCAAGGAGCCCCTGACCGTGCCCAAGGGCGCCGAGGTGCTGCTGGAGACCCGCCAGCCCTACCTGACCGCCGAGCAGCGCCGCGAGGTGCTGCGCACCACCGCCCTGCCCTCGGGGTACGTGCTGCTGGACGGCTTCGAGCAGTGGGGCCGGCTGAACCTGTTCGCCGCCGCCGACGGCTACGGCTCGTTCGACTCCGACGTGACGGTCACCCTGGACGCGGCGAAGGGCGGCTTCCACGCGGCCGACGCCTGGCGCAACGACATCGAGGGCGACGGCTCTCTGACCAAGCGGGGATCCGGCACGCTCACCCTGACCGGCCACAACCGCCACCACGGCGGCACGGTCGTGGAGGAGGGCACCCTCGTCGCGGGCCACGCAGCCGCGCTGGGCCAGGGCGACGTCCGGCTCACCGGCGGCACGCTCCGCGCCGGGCAGCCGGTGCGGGTGCGGGGCACCTGGACGCAGTCGAAGGGCGCGACGCTGGAGCTGCCGCTGCGCCGCCACCACGGCGCCGCGCTCACCGTGTCGGGCCGGGTGACCCTCGGCCAGGGCTCGGTACTGTCGCTGCGCCTGGACGACAGGCAGCCCGCCCGCGCCGGGGACGTCGTCCCGGTGATCGACACCTGCGCGCTGCGCGGCCAGTTCGACACGGTGGAGCTGAACTCCGCCACGCTGCGCGCCGTACCCGTGTACACGGCGGACGGTCTGTCGGTACGACTCCTGAAGCGGTAACGCCCCTGAAGGCGGGAGCTGGTGCACAGTGGCCCTGTGGCCACCGCGGACCGCTCCCGCCGCCGCCCCGCGGGCGACGCCGCGGGGCACATGATGACGCGCACGACACACACGGACGTACAGCACGCAGACGTACGACATCCGGAGCCCGCGCCGTCCGGGCGGCGCCCGGCGCCGGCGGCCCGCGTCCGTCCATGGCTGGTGCGGCTGCTGGTGGCCCTGCTGCTCGCGCAGACGGCGCTCGCGGCGGTGACGGCGGCGGTGCAGCAGACACCGACCGTCGACGAGCCGGTGTACGTGGCCACGGCCGCCGACTATCTGCACGAGCACCGGATCCGGTACAACCCCGAGCACCCGCCCCTGGGCAAGCTGGTGGTCGCGGTCGGCGTGGCCCTCGCCGACCCGCACGTGGACCCGCGCTTCACCGGCGACCAGACCGCCGCGGGCCGGCATCTGCTCTACGAGTCGGGCAACGACCCCTGGCGGCTGATGCTGTGGGCGCGGCTGCCCGTGATCGTCCTGACGCTCCTGTTCGGGCTGGTGGTGTTCGCCTTCGCCCGTGATCTCGCCGGGCCCGTCCCCGCCCTGGCCGCGCTCGCCCTGTACGCCTTCTCCCCCGATGTGATCGCGCACGGTTCGCTGGCGACGCTGGACGTCCCGACGGCCGGTTTCCTGCTGACCTCGGCATGGCTGCTGTGGCGGGCCCGCCGCTCCCAACGAGCCCGGCTGTACCTGCCGCTCGCCGGGGCCGCGCTCGGTGCCGCCCTCGCCACGAAGATGAGCGCGCTGCCCGCCGTACCGGTGTACGTGGCGCTGGCGGCCTGGTCGGTGGGGCCGCGGAAGGCGCGCCGGGCCCTGGCCGCGGCGGCCGGGGTGGCGGTGACCGCCGTGGCCGTCGTCTGGGTGACGTACCTCGTGGTGGACCCCCGGCTGCGCTGGGATCCCCGGCAGACGCACGTCCCGGCGGTGCACGGGCTGCGCGGGCTGCTGGTGCGGCTGCTGCCCCTGCCGGAGGCGTACCGGGACGGCATGCGGATGCAGTTCGGGCTGGAGAACCAGTCCTGGTCGGGGTTCCTGTTCGGGCACGTGTACTCCGGGTCGCGCTGGTACTACCTGCCGGTCGCGCTGGTGGTGAAGACCCCGCTCGGCATGCTCGCGCTGTGGGCGGCGGGCGCGGTCGCCCTGGTGGCGGTGCGGCGGCTGCGGCCCGCGGCGCCGTACGTGCTGGTCCCCGCGGCGGTCCTGCTGGCCTCGGCGATGACCGGGTCGCGGAACTTCGGCACCCGGTACGCGGTGTTCCTGCCGATGTTCCTGGCCGTGGCCGGCGGCTGCGTCCTGGCGGTGCGCCGGCGGTGGCGGCGGGCGGTGACCTGGGCGCTGGTGGCGTTCGTCGCCGTCAGCTCGCTGCGGACGTTCCCCTTCTACCTGCCGTACTCCAACGAGGCGTTCGGCGGGCCGGCGAAGACCCATCTGCGGCTGCACGACTCCAACGTGGACTGGGGCCAGGACCTCGGCCGGCTCGCGGTCCGGCTGCACGGACGGTACGCGGGCGAACGGATCTGGCTCGTCTACAAGGGCAGCGGAGTGCCCTCGTGGTACGGCATCCACTCCTCCGATCCCCGGCGCGCCCCGCTGCGCACGGTGCACGGGGTGGTGGCCGTGTCGGACTCGGCCGCGGCCCGGGCCAGGGGGCGGCTCGCCCGGCTGATCCGGTCCAGCCACGAGGTGGACGAGGTCGGTCACTCGATCACGATTTACCAGCGGTGACGGCCGGCGGGGTGTGCGACCGGCGGGTGCTCGGGCACGCTGTCCCGCACGCTCCGTGAGCTATGTTGAGCTGCGTGGGAGACAAAGGAGGCGCACCGGTGCCATCGCCCCAACAGGCACGCGCACAGGCATCCGCGATCACCTCGGGCAAGACGGATCCGGAAGCGGAGGTGTCCCCGACCTCCCGGCTCCGGGCCCTCTTCGACGGGCCCCATCTGTCACCGGGACAACGGCGCATCGCCCAGTATCTGATCGAACACATCACCGAGGCGGCGTTCCTGTCGATCACCGACCTCGCCGACCGGGTGGGGGTCAGTCAGCCCTCGGTGACCCGGTTCGCCGCGGCGGTCGGCTTCAGCGGCTACCCCGCGCTGCGCGAGAAGCTCCAGTCGATCGCGCTCGGCACGCTGGCCGGCGGGCCCGCCCCGGACGAGGCGAACCGCAGCAACGAACTCCAGGCGGCGGTCGACGCGGAGATCGAGAACCTGGAGAACCTGCGACGGGACCTGTCCGACCCGGACCGGGTGATCGAGGTCGGGCGGGCGCTGTCGCAGTCGACGCCGCTGACCATCCTGGGCCTGAGGATCTCGGCCTCGCTCGCCGAGTACTTCGCCTACGCCGCGCGCCGGGTCCATCCGGACGTCCGGCTGGTGACCCGGGGCGGCAGCGTCGCCTACGACGCGCTGCTGCAGTCCCGGGAGGCGGGCGGGACCTGGGTGCTGGCGTTCTCGATGCCCCGGCACGCACAGGAGACGCTGACGGCGGTACGGGTCGCGCGCAGCGCCGGCCTGAAGGTCGCGCTGATCACCGACCTGGCCCTCGGCCCGGTGGCCGACGAGGCCGACGTCACCTTCGCCAGCGGCACCGGCTCCCGGCTGGTGTTCGACTCCTACGCCGCCCCCGGGGTGATGGCCGCCGCGCTGCTCCAGGCCATGACCGACGCGGGCCCGGAACGCACCCAGGCGCGGCTGGAGGAGTACGAGCAGATCGCCGAGCAGCATCAGTTCTTCCTGCGTGAGTGACCCACCCCCCTCCCTCGTAAAAGGGCACAGGGATCATTGCGGGCACATCGCACATGAATGTTTTCATACGTCTTGCAAACCCGTCGGTATATATAAATACTGCTCACGGCCGCACCCGCCCACGCAGGGCTCCTGTACGGGCACCCGAAGCCGTCGTCCCCTACCCACGTCGGCGCCCAGGGTGCTCGGGGCGCCGCTCACGCGAGCGCCCGTGGCGGCCTCGGTCATCCCCTGGACCGGGGCCGCCCCACACCCGTCGGACCACCCGTCCCGACACCGCACACCCGGAAGCGATGACCATGACTCTGACGACGACGCAGCGCATCAGCCCGGACTGGCCGTGCCAGGTCAAGACCCCCGGCAGCTACGACTGGGAGCGTTCGGCCGCGAAGTGGCTGCGGGAGCTGGTGCCCGCCCGGTACGCGAGCTACCCGCTCATGCTGCGTCAGCCGGTGCTGCTGGGCCGTCACGCCCAGATCCAGGTCCAGCAGGAGATCCGGGTGGCCCGCACCGCCCTGCAGACCGCGCGCGCCGACCTGCCCCGGCTGGGCATGCCCGAGTCGGTCATCGAGCACACCATCAAGCTGTACGCCGCCGAGCTCATGCAGCTCCAGCACATCGCCCGCAGCGTCCGCTGTGTGACCCAGGCCCTGGTCGAGTCCCACGCGGGCCGCTGAGCGTCGCGGACGCCGCGGCTGCCCCCGGCGTTGACGCAAGGCCCTGATCCCCTCCGCACACCTGTGCCATGCTCGATGCGTGACGAGCGAATCCGCGCTGCCCTCGGGGTCCGGCGAGGCGCCCGACATGGCCGCCCTGACCCGGGTCGTGGCACGTCAGCGCGCGGAGATGGACCGGCTCCAGGAACTGGCTGCCACCGCGGCCGTACGGGAGCGGGCCAAGGGCGCGGTCATGGCGTGGCTCGGCTGCTCCCCCGACGCGGCGCAGGAGGAACTCCAGCGGCGGGCGAAGGCCGCCCGGCGGACGCTGCTGGAGGAGTGCTGGCTCACCCTCGGCTCACTGGCCCCGCCGGCCGCCGGCGCACCCCGTCCCGCGGACGCCGACGCCGGCACCGCCGTCCGGGACGCACCGCTGCCGCCCCCGGACAAGGCCGGCTCCTCGGCGCTGGCCCGGCTCGCCCGGGCCCTCGTGCGGGTCGGCACCCCGCAGGACCTGGCCCGCTGTCTGCTGGACCGGCTCGCCGCCGACCTGGACGCCGACGCGGTCATGCTCTACGCCCGGCTGCCCTCCGGCGGTCTGGAACTGGTCGGGCACGCGGGGATCGACGAGACGCTCGCCCTCCAGTGGGGCCGGGTGCCGCCGCTGGCCGGGATCGCCGCGCTGGACGCCCTGAGCGCCGGAGAGGCCCGCTGGCTGGAGGACCCGGCGGCGGACCGCAGGCGGTACCTGCTGATCGGGGACCCGTCCGGGCAGTGGGGCTCACGCGCCTGGCTGCCCGTGGGCACCGGGGAGCCGGCCGAGGTCGCGCTCGGCGTGCTGCGCCACCGCGCGGGTCCGTTCCCGGCCGCCGTCCGCGAGCATCTGCTGGCCGTCGCCCGGCTCTGCGCGGGCCCGCTGCACACGTTCGGGGTCCGCCGGGAACCCGCCGTCGGCGCCGCCGCGGACGCCGTGCAGACGGTGTTCGACCGGCTGCCGGTCGCCGCGGTGCTGCTCACCCCGGTGCGCGGACCCTCCGGTGCCGTCGAGGACTTCCGGATCGAGGCCGTGGCCGCCGGGACCTCCGACGCCGTCGGCCGCGTCGGCCGGGACCTGCTCGGGCTGCGCTTCCTGGAGTGCTGGCCCACGGCCGTGGACGAGCCGCTGTGGCAGGGGTGCCTGAAGGCGCTGGAGGGCGAGGAGCCGTACGAGAGCGAGCCGTTCGCCCGGCAGCAGAGCGTGGCCGGGGTCAGTGAACTGGCCACCTACGTGGCGCGGGTGGCACGGCTGGGCGACGGACTGGTCGTCAGCTGGGTGCGGCACGACCCCTCGGACCGCCAGGAGCAGCGGCTGGCGGAGGTGCAGCGGCTGGGCCGGCTCGGCTGGGCCACCTGGAACCTGGCCACCGGCGAGGGCAACTGGTCCGCCCAGGTCTACGCCCTCCTCGAACGCGACCCCGCGCACGGGCCGGTCCCGCTCACCCGGCTGCCCGGTTTCGCCCTGCCCGAGGACGTGCCCGCGCTGGCCCGTGCCGTCGGCGAGCTGGTGCGCGAAGGGCGGCCGTGCGACGTGCCGTTCCGGGTCGCCGCCCGGGACGGCGTCCGCCATCTGCGGGTGGTCGCCGAGGCGGTGACGGACGCCGAAGGCACCCCCGTCGAGGCGCACGGCTTCCTCCAGGACGTCAGCGCCCAGCGCAGCGCCGAACTCGCCCTGCTCGCCAGCGAACGCGCGATGCTCACCCAGCAGGGCGTGCTGACGGCGGAGCGCACCGTGGCGGCCCGGCTCCAGGACGCGCTGCTGCCGCTGCCGAAGCAGCCGGTACGGCTGGCCGGACTGCGCGTCGACATCGCCTATCTGCCCGCGCAGTCGGGGCTCAACGTGGGCGGCGACTGGTTCAGCGCCATCGAACTGCCGGACGGCGACGCCCTGTTCGTGGTGGGCGACGTCACCGGGCACGGCCTGGACGCCGTCGCCTCGATGGCCCTGCTGCGGTTCACCGCCAAGGGCATGGTCATCACCGGTTCCTCGCTGACCGGCGCGCTCGCCCGCCTCAACGCCCTCCTGCTGCACTCCCGTGACCCGCACGGCACGGCGACCATGGTCCTGGCCCGCTACAGCCCGGACGGGCGACGACTGGTGTGGGCGCAGGCCGGGCATCCCCCGCCGCTGCTGCTGCGCTCCGGCGAGGCCCGCTACCTCGAACGGCCGCACGGCATGCTGCTCGGCGCGTGCGACACCCCGCGCTACGCGGAGGCGGAGTGCCGGCTCACCCCGGGTGACCGGCTGGTGCTGTACACCGACGGCCTGGTGGAACGGCCCGGGGAGAGCATCGACCGGGGCCTGGAGCGGCTCGCCCGCGCCGCGTCGGCACCCCACCCCGGCGGACCGGTGCCGCTGGAGCGCCTGCTCGGCGCGCTACCGGAGCCGGAGGGCCGGGACGACGTGTGCGTAGTGGACATCCAGGTGCCCCTGGACAGCCCGTCGGTGTCATCCGCGTCATCCGCCGGTTCGTGACTCCAGTGCCTCGCGGGTGTCGTCGCCGTACACGCCGTCCTCGTCGCCGCGGATGCCGTACCAGAGCTGGAAGCGGGCCACGGCCTCCGTGAGGGTGGCGTTGTACTGACCGTCGGTGGCTCCGTCGCGGTACACGTCGGGGATCTTCAGCAGCCGCTGCTGGAGGTCGGTCACCTCGGGGCCGCTGTCGCCCTCGCGCAGGGTGCCGGCGCCGTCGGGGTCGGCGGACGGCGAGGTGGTCTCCGGCTGGGTGGCGCTCGGCTGCGGCTGCACGGTCTCCGCCGCCGCCTCACCGCCGCGGCCCGGCACCAGGAGGGCACCGGCGAAGCCGACGAGCGCCGCGGCGCACACGCCGATCGTGATGGCGGCCCGGCGCAGCCCGTTGCCGGACCCCTCGTCGTCGCGCCCCCGCGCGCCACGCGGAGCGGACGCCGCCGGATACGCGCCGCTCGGACGCCGGCCGGCGCGGGTGCGCCCCGGAGGGGGGCCGTGGGGGCGGCCGGCGGGTCGGCCGGGGCGGGATCCGTACGGGGCCCGCTCAGCCGGACCCGACGAGGCCGGGGCAAAGGCGTGCTCGCCCCACCCGGGCCGGGGCGCGGTGTCCTGCCCCGCGGCGGACTCGTGGACGTGCCCGTGAACGTGCTCGCCCCACCCCGCAGGAGCTGCGGCGTCCCCGCTCTGGGCGGGCCCGTGGGCCTTGGGACCGTCCCAGTCCGCGGCGGGCTCGTACGGGGGCTGTGCGTCCGCCCAGTCCTGGCCGACGGCCGGTTCCGGCGCCGGTCCGGCGGGATCGTGACCGTCCGCCCGGTGGCCGTCGGCGTCGGGCGCGGGGACGGTGTCGGTCCAGTGCCCCACCGGGGGGAGTTGCTCCGTCGCCGCCTCGTCGGTGGCGCCCGGCAGTCCCTGCATCGGGATCGACTCGTAGGAGACGGGCTCCTTGGTCAGTTCGGTCATCTCGCGGAACAGATCCGCCAGGGCGTCGGTGTTGCGGGGCCTGAGGACCCGGATGGGCTCCACGACCTTGCGCTCCTGCGGCTGTCCGGGTTCGGCCGGTATCGGCACCCTGGTCTCCCTCCGTTCCGTGTCCCCGGGGAGAGATACGGGCGGACGGGCGGACGGGTTCAGCCGGTCAGGAAGCGGCGCAGGGAACGCGTGGTCGCGGCCACGAAGGCGTCCCGTCCGCCGTCGTCGAGGACGTCCAGGGAGAGATAGGGGTTGAGGTCCTCCAGTTCGACGAGGAGCAGCTCACCGCCGGGGGCGCGGCAGGCGTCGACGCGCTGGATGCCGTACGCCAGCGTGTTCCAGTCGATGAAGCGGCGGGCGAACTCCAGGTCGGCGGGGGTGGGGTCGTACGGCTGGAGCTCCCAGCGGCGGGCGGGGTCCGGGGCGTACAGGGCGTACTGGAAGTCGTGGTCGACGAAGTAGAAGGAGACCTCGTAGGCGAAGTCGACGCACGGCTGGACGAGGACGGCACCGTCGGCCAGGGCGGGCAGCTCGTCCGCGGTGACGATCCTGAGGCCCAGGGAGTCCGCGCCCAGCTTGGGCTTGACGACGTACCGGCCGGTCTCGGGGAGCCGGTGCAGGTCCTCGGCGCGGTCGACCGTGGGGATCACCGGATACCCCTCGGCGCCGAGGTCCAGGAGGTACTGCTTGCCGGCCATGTCGGCGCGCCCGGTGAGCGGGTTGTAGACCCGGACGCCGTCCCGCAGGGCGCGCTCGCGGAAGGCGTCGTAGGCGTCCTGGTAGCCGAGGACGGGCCCGCTGTTGCGGACGACCACGGCGTCGAAGCCGTCCATCAGGGCCGCCGCGTCCAGGGGGTGGCACAGGGCGAGGTCGAAGTCGGCGCGCAGCCGGGAGGTGAGCAGGACGTCCTCGTCGCCGTAGCGCCGGCCGCGGGCCGGGTAGGCCAGGTCGGTGACGTAGAGGAGACGGGGGCGGGCGGACGGCACGGAGGGCTCCTCGGGCTGGCGGCGGTGCGGAAAGGTTACGCCGGGGCGGTGGGTGCTCCTGCGGGGAGGGTGACGGAGGGGTCGTACGATGACAGGACCGTCGTTTCTCTCCCGAAGGGCTCGTCCACTCCGTGACCACCGCAACTCTTCTCGACGGCAAGGCCGCCGCGGCCGACATCAAGAACGAACTCGCCCTCCGCGTCCAGGCGCTGAAGGAGCGCGGCATCACCCCCGGTCTGGGCACGATCCTCGTCGGCGACGACGCCGGCAGCCGTTCCTACGTGGGTGGCAAGCACCGGGACTGCGCTCAGGTCGGCATCGCCTCGATCCGGGTGGAGCTGCCCGCCGACGCCTCCCAGGCCGATGTCGAGGCCGCGGTGCTGCGGCTGAACGCCGACCCGGCGTGCACCGGCTTCATCGTGCAGCTGCCGCTGCCCGCCCACATCGACACCCATGCCGTGCTGGAGCTGATCGACCCGGTCAAGGACGCCGACGGGCTGCACCCGACGAACCTGGGCCGGCTCGTGCTGGGCATTCCCGGGCCGCTGCCGTGCACCCCGCGCGGCATCATCGATCTGCTGCGCCGCAACAACGTGGCGATCACCGGGCAGCAGTTCTGCGTCATCGGCTGCGGGGTGACGGTCGGCCGTCCGCTGGGCCTGATGCTGACCCGTGCCACCGAGCACGCCACGGTGACCCTGTGCCACGAGGCGACCCAGGACACCGCCGCGCACGCCCGGGAGGCGGACGTGGTGGTGGCCGCCGCCGGGGTGGCCCATCTGGTGCGGCCGGACTGGATCAAGCCGGGCGCGACCGTGCTGTCCGTGGGCCTGACCCGCACGGTCGAGGGCGTCCTCGGTGACGTCCACCCCGATGTCGGCGATGTCGCCGGCTCCTTCGCCCCGCCGATCGGCGGCGTCGGCCCGATGACGCGGGCGATGCTGCTGACGAACGTCGTCGAGGCGGCCGAGCGGCTCTGAGCCCCCGCTTTCTCCCGGCACTCCGTGCCAGGTACTCAGTTCCCCGCTCGGAGGGAACTGAGTGCCATCGGAGGGTCTCAGGTGTTACGTTCCCGCCCATGAGCGCCACTGAGAAGGCGGAGGCCAAGCCGCCCATGCGGGACGCCCTGGTCGCGGCGGCTTTCCAGCTGTTCCTGGAGCGGGGCTACGAGCAGACCACGGTCGACGACATCGTGGCCCTCGCGGGCGTCGGCCGGCGGTCGTTCTTCCGGTACTTCCCCTCCAAGGAGGACGTGGTCTTCCCCGACCACGAGCGGTGCCTGGCCGACATGACCGCCTTCCTCGCCGCGAGCGAGGCGGACGCGGAGCCGGTGCGGCGCGTGTGCGACGGCGCCCGGCTCGTCCTCAGGATGTACGCCGAGAACCCCTCCTTCTCGGTGCAGCGCTACCGGCTCACCAAGAAGGTGCCGGGGCTGCGCGCGTACGAGCTGTCGGTGGTGTGGCGCTACGAGCGCGCCCTCGCCGAGTATCTGCGGGGCCGCTTCACCGGCGGGTCCGACGGCAGTCTGCGGGCCGATGTGATCGCCTCGGCCGTGGTCGCCGCGCACAACAACGCCCTGCGGTCCTGGCTGCGTTCGGACGGCGAGGGCGACGCGACGGCCACCGTGGACCATGCGCTGGGCTATGTGCAGGCGGCGTTCGGAGCGGCGCCCGCGCCCCCGGCCGACGAGCACCCCGAGGACGTGGTCGTGGTGGTCTCGCGGCGCGGGGCGCCGCTGTGGCGGGTGGTGCAGGAGATCGAGACGACGCTCGGCCGGAGCTGAATCCGCTCCACATTGGGGGTACGCAGTACCTTTACCGCTGGCACTGAGTGCCATACGCTGAGCCCGTGCACGGTGGCACGGTGACCGGGCACGTCCGTGCACGGGTGAGCCGCGCACGGGGGATTCCGGCCCGGGGCAGGGAGTTGACCAGCGTGTACCACCACTCAGGAAGCGCCGTTCAGCGGGCCGCCGGCTCCTCCGCGGGGCTGCTCGACCGCGCGAAGGCCGACGGTGAGGCGATCCTCTTCCAGCGCTGCACCTGGTGCGGCACCGCCATGTACCACCGGCTGCTGTGTCCGGTGTGCCAGGGCAGCGAGCTGCGGACGGAGCGCAGCGAGGGCATCGGGACGGTCCGCCACGCCACCGTCGTCCACCGCAACACGCCCTCCGCGCGCAATGTGTCGCTGGTCGAGATGGCCGAGGGGTTCGTCGTGCGCGGCCGGGTCATGGGCCCCCTCATCGGCATCCACAGCGGTGACCGCGTCCGCCTCTCCACGGTGAAGGACCCGGTACGCGGCGAGCCGGTGTTCCAGCTGGTCGACGAGCCGTACCGGGGCTGGCACCGCTAGACACCCCCGGACGTCGCATCCGATGGCTCAATTCCGGTCATTCGCGGGCCGATTCGATCGTCACAGGCAACCCACAGGTCCCTGATCGCCTCCTTCGAGGCGTGAGGTGCTCCCGGTACGGACGGGGCGCCCACGCGCGAAGTGTGAGGAGGGACCCTTGTTCCATGCCCGGCGCATAGGTGTCACCGCCGTGGCCGTGCTCGCGGCACTGGCGGGAACACCCGGGCTGGCCCAGGCCCAGCAGCCGTCCGGTACATCGGCGTCGGCCGCTTCCGACGGCGGACTGCCACCGGGATGGCGCGTCACCGGCGAGGGCGCGTCACGTCAGCTGGTGTGGCGCGCGGACCGGACCGTGCCCATGGGGGACGCCCGGGTGGAGTTCCACGCGGGCGGCCGGCTGCTCGGTGTGCCGAAGGCGGCCAAGGACGGCCGTACCTTCCGGCTCCCCTTCGACCGGGCCACGTCGCTGACGGACCTCCAGGTCCTCGCGGCCGGACGCCGGCTGGACGAGGCCGGCGCGGACTCCGGTGCGCCGTCGAGGAGTTCCCTGGCGGCCGCGCGGCCACCGGCCGCGCTCCCGGCGAACTCCGTGGACCCCGGCAGGCCCGGCGCGTACCGCACGGTCACCGGTGAGTACGACCTCGCCCCGGTGAAGCTGCCCGGCTTCGCCCAGCCGGTCGAGATGCAGGCCGTGGTGGTCGCGCCGAAGGGCGCCACCGGCAAGCGCCCGTTGGCGCTGTTCCTGCACGGCCGGCACGCCACCTGCTACAAGCCGGGCGGCGGTGACGACGGCGTGACCGGCGACTGGCCCTGCCCCGCGGGACTCAAGGCGATCCCGAGCTACCAGGGCTATCTCCAGGACCAGAAGCTGCTGGCCTCGCAGGGCTATGTGACGGTGTCGATCTCGGCGAACGGCATCAACGGCCAGGACTGGGCGGCCGAGGACGGCGGCGCACAGGCCCGTTCCTCGCTGGTGCGGCAGCACCTCGCGAAGTGGGCCGGCTGGACCGCGCACCCCGGCGACGCACCGGCGGCCGTACGGAACGCGAAGGCCGACCTGAACCGCGTCCTGCTCGTCGGCCACTCGCGCGGCGGCGAGGGCGTCGACCGGGCCGCGATGGACAGCCTCTACCCGGCGCCCGCCGCGCAGGACGGCTACCGGGGCCCGGTCCGCTGGAAGATCCGCGGCACCGTCCTCATCGGCCCGACGGTCTTCGGCCAGAACCCGGTCGCCGACGTCCCGTCCGCGACGATCCTGCCCGGCTGCGACGGCGACGTCTCCGACCTCCAGGGCGAGGTGTACGCCGACGGCACGCGCGGCGTCAGCAAGGGCGCCGCCCTGCACAGCGCCGTGTACGTGGTGGGCGCGAACCACAACTTCTTCAACACGGAGTGGACGCCGGGCAAGGCCCAGGCGCCCGCGAACGACGACTTCTGGGACGACCCGGAGAGCACGGACCGCGACCCGGTGTGCTCCACGGGCACCCGCACCCGGCTGACCGCCGACCAGCAGCACCGGGCCGGCGCCACCTACATCGCCGCGGCCGCCCGGCTGTTCGTGGCCGGCGACGACCGGGTGCGCCCGCTGCTCGACGGCACCGGCCGGCGCGCGCCCTCGGCCGACCCGGCCCGGGTGCTGACCCACGCCGTCGGCGCCCGCCGTACCGGCGGTTTCCTGCCGGACGCCGGGGTGAAGGTGTCCGGCGCCAGGCTGTGCGCGGCGGTCGACCCGGCCCCGGCCAGGGCCTGTCTGGGCGCGGCCGCCCACGGCTCCTCCCCGCACTTCGCCACGTGGGCCCTGGAGAAGGAGGCCGGCCGCAGCGCGGTCGCGCTGAAGTGGTCGGCGCCCGGCAGGGCGACGAAGGTCACCCCCGCCAAGCCGCTCTCCCTGTCCGGCGCCAGGAACCTGACGCTGCGGGTCTTCGTGCCGCCGAACACCACCGGCACCAAGCTGGACGTGTCGCTCACCGACTCCGCCGGTCACCGCGCCACGCTCGGCCGGGTGAAGGTCGACGGGCTGCCCGGCACCGAGCGCACCGCCTCCTACTGGGCGCGCGAGGTACGGGTGCCGCTGACCGCGGCCACCCGCGCCGGATTCGACCTCAAGCACGTCAAGTCGCTGGAACTGACCCCGCGTTCACGCTCCGGGCGCGCCTGGCTGATGGACGCCTGGGGCTGGGCCCCCGGCACCCCGGCGGTCACGGCGGCCCGGCTGCCGCGCGTCGACATCGGCCGGCTGTCGGTCGACGAGGGCGACTCCGGCACCCGCACCTACCGCATCCCGGTCGAGGTCTCCGGACACGGCACCGGCAAGGTCCGCTTCACCGTCCTGGACCCGGACACCGGCCGGACCGTGGACAAGCTGGTCACGGTCCGGCCCGGGTCGACGCCCGTCGACGTGCCGGTCGTGGTGAAGGGTGACACCCGCTTCGGCTACGACAAGCAGTACGACCTCGTCGCCAAGGCGGTCCGCGGTGCCGTCGTCGGCTCGTACCTGGGCGGCGTCATCGCCCGCAACGACGACCCGGCGCCGACGGCGTCGCTCACGCCGATCGCCGACCGGGTGACCGAGGGCGGCTCGCTGAGCTGGCGGATCTCGCTGTCCGAGGCGGCCGGCGTGGACATCTGGACGCCGGTGCGGGTGCTGCCGGTGACCGAGGGCACCGAGCTGTCCACCAAGGACGTGGACCCGCAGTGGCTGGCGGACCACGCCGACGGCCCCGCCGACCCGGAGCGCCCGCTGTCCCAGGCGGACGTGTGGGCGTGGATGAACATCCCGGCCGGGGCGACCACCGTCGACTTCACCGTGCCCACGGTGAAGGACCAGGTGGCCGAGCCCGCCGAGTCGATGCGGCTGGCGCTGACCGACGAGAACGGCGAACCGGTTCCCGGCCAGCAGGCGCTGACGGGGACGGTCGTGGACACGCCGTAGGACGGGGAACAACCATCAAGAGGGGGGCGTGGGCCGTGCGGTCCACGCCCCCCTCTCCGTGCTCACAGCGTGATGCGGATCCCGACCGTCCCGTCCAGCCCGCGCCGCAGCCGGCTGCCCAGGAGCGTCAGCCGCCCGAGGATCCCGTACTTGCGGGCGAGCAGCGTGCGGTAGCGGGCGGTGGTCGGCGCGTCGCAGATCTCGGCGGTGGCCGGGACCGGCTCGCCGGTGGGATTGCCGCGTACGTCACAGGGGCCGACGAGGACGTCACCGCGGGCCCGGATCCGCTTCACCTTCCAGGCGTCGGCGGCCGACCAGGCCCCGAGCGTGTCCCCGTCGCGCACCACCCACACCGGGGTCGCGACCCCGGTGCCGTTCTTGCGATAGCTGGTGATCAGCAGGTACTTGCCCGCTCCGAGCCGGTCGAGCGCGTTGTCGTCCATGCCCGCAGTCTAGGCACGGGGATCACCACCTCGGCAGCCTCGGCTCGTCGTCGGGGTCTCCCCCGTCCAGGCGGTGCCGGGGTCCAGGCGCAGGGGCCGGCCGGGGAAGGCCTCCAGCCAGCACGCGGTCTCGACGGCGGAGGTGTCCAGCCGCGTTCGTGGGAGCCGGGCACGGTCGGCAGCAGCAGGGCTTCGTGGACGCCGTTGGAGTTGAGCAGCGGCGGGTCGGCGAAGGCGATGGCGGTGACGACGCGTGCGCGGATCCGGGTGCTCGTGCGGCGACCGCCTCCCGCGTTCATATCGGTGGTTCAGCGCAGGGCGGCCGCCATCCGGCGCACCCCCTCGGTGAGGATCTCCGGCGAGGTGGCGAGATTCAGCCGTACGTGCCCGGCTCCCCCGGTGCCGAAGTCGGGTCCGTGGCTCAGCGCCACCCGGCCGCGCTTCAGGAAGACCGCGGCCGGGTCGTCCCCGAGACCCAGGGCGCGGCAGTCCAGCCAGGCCAGGTACGTGCTCTCCCCCGGCCGGTACCGGACCCCGGGGAGGTGCTCGGCCAGCAGCTCCGCGAGCAGCAGCCGGTGTGCGTCGAGCGCCGCCAGCAGCGCGTCCAGCCAGGCCGTCCCCTCGCTCAGCGCGGCGGTGTGGGCGAGCACGCCGACGTGGCTCGGGCCGTGGGAGACCTCCTCGGGCAGCCGGGCCAGCTCGGCGGCGGCCCCGGGGCCCGCCACGGCCAGGGCCGCCTTGAGACCGGCCAGGTTCCACGCCTTCGAGGCCGACATCAGCGACAGCCCGGACCCCGCGCCCGGCACGCTCAGATACGGGACGAAGTCCACGCCGGCGGCGGTCAGCGGGGCGTGGATCTCGTCGGCGACCACGCGCACGCCGTACCGCTCGGCGAGGGCGGCGACGGCAGCCAGTTCCTCGGCGGTGTGCACGGTGCCGGTCGGGTTGTGCGGGCTGCACAGCAGATGCGCGGCCCGCCCGCCTCCGGCGACCGCCCGCCGGTACGCCTCCTCCAGGACCCCGAGGTCGAGCCGTCCGTCCGCGCCGAGCGGCGCCTGCGCGATCCGGCGGTCCATATGGGCGAGGAACTGGAAGAACGGCGGATACACCGGCGGGTTCACGACGACCGGGTCGCCGGGCCCGGTCACCAGCCTGACCATCTCGACGACACCCATCATCACGTCCGGCACGATCGCGCACCGCTCGACCGCGAGCCCGTGCCAGCCCCAGCGCTCGGCGGCGAACCGGGCCAGCGCCCGCGCGTAGGCCGTGCCCGCCGGATAGCCGGTGTCGCCGAGCGCCAGGGCGTCCGTGACCGCGCGGACGACGGGCTCGGCGAGCGGCACGTCCATCTCCGCGACCCACAGCGGAAGGACGTCGGCCGGATAGGTGCGCCATTTCATGCTCGTACGGCGGCGCAGCCGGTCCAGGGTGACGGACCGAAAAGGGTTTGGCTCACCGGACGTTTCGTGCGGGATCCTGTTCATGGGGCACAAGATAGGGGGCCGTGGAGTGACCTGGGATCGGGTGAACGGGACATCCCTGGAAGTGGCGTGCGACGAGTCCGGTTCGGACGGCGAGAATCTCACCGGCGGCAACACGGATGTGTTCGCGCACGCCAGTGTGCGGCTCACGGAGGAATGCGCCGCCGCGCAGGTACGGGAGATCCGTGGCCGCATCCGCTCCCCCGCCGAGCAGTACAAGGCGAACCACCTTCTGCGGGAGAAACACCGGACGGTCCTGGAATGGCTGCTGTCGGAATCCGGGCCGCTCTTCGGGCACGCCCATGTGCATCTGGTGGAGAAGACGTTCTACGTGGTGGACCGCACCGCGGACCTGCTGCTGGGTGATCCCGGGGCGGCCGGCGCGCTCTTCCGTGCGGGGCCCCGCACCTTCACGGAGGAGGAATGGCGGGAATTCCTCACGGCGGCCAACCGATTGCTGCGCGTACGGTCCGCGGAAGGCCCCGAGGAGCCCGTGGCGGGGTTTTTCCGCACGGTCGACGGACTGCTGCGGGCGTATTCCGGAACGCCCGCGGCGGACGTTCTGGCGCGACTGGCGACCGAGCGGCCCCGGGCGGTCGCCTATCGGGACGGAATCGATTCCGCGGGGCCCCCGCTCGTCCCCCTCCTCAATCCGCTGCTCCCTTCCGTCGTGCGCACGGCGGCGCACTGGAGCCGCGGCGGACGGCCGGTCCGGCTCGCCCACGACCGGCAGAACATGCTCACACCGGAGCGGATCGCCTGGATCGAGCGCACGGCGCGGCGGCAGGGCGTCGGACTCGCCGGGCTGCGTCTCGTCGTCTCCCGGTACGACGCCCGGGTGCAGCTCGCCGACTTCCTCGCCGGGATCGCCCGCAGCATCGCCTCCGACGAACTGAACGGCCGCGGCGACCCTGCGCTCGCCGCACTCCTGCGCCCCTACACCGGTGCCTCGGCGGTGTGGGGCGACGCGCGCAGCTGGGCCCGGCTCAGCCCCGCGGCGATGGAATCCGGGCATCCCGCCATGGATTCCGCGGGTCCCGCCACGGGTGTCAACTCTCCTGCATAGATTGCTTGTTGATCGCGCACATGCCCCCTTCCGCCCCCTCCTGCCGTCGGAGCCGGACCCATGACATCCCTGACACCCACGCCAGAGAACTCCCGTATCGACATCACCCAGCCGCACACCGCCCGCATCTGGAACTACTGGCTGGGCGGCAAGGACAACTACGAGGTCGACCGGGCCGCCGGCGACCGGATCCGGGAGTTACACCCGGACATCGGTGAGTACGCCCGCGCCGACCGGCTCTTCCTGGGCCGTGCCGTCACGCATCTGGTGACCGGGGCCGGGATCCGCCAGTTCCTCGACATCGGCACCGGGCTGCCCACCGCCGACAACACCCACGAGGTGGCCCAGCGGCTGGCCCCGGACGCCCGGATCGTCTACGTCGACAACGACCCGCTGGTCCTCGCGCACGCCCGGGCCCTGCTCACCAGCACGCCCGAGGGCCGCACCGACTACCTCGACGAGGACCTGCGCCACACCGACGCCATTCTGGAACACGCCGGTAAGACCCTGGACCTCACGGAGCCGGTCGCGCTGATGCTGCTCGGCGTGGTCATCTTCGTCGGCGACGACGAGGACCCGTACGGGCTGGTGCGGCGGCTGCTGGACCGGCTGCCGCCGGGCAGCCATCTGGTGCTGTCGCACACCGTCACCACCCCGGCGATGCCGGACGTGGACGAGGCCGTGCGGTTCTGGAACGAGCACGGCACCCCGAAGCTGACCCAGCGCACCCCCGAGCGGGTGGCCCGTTTCTTCGACGGTCTGGAGCTGCTGGAGCCGGGCGTGGTGTCGTGCTCGCGGTGGCGGCCCGAGCCGCGGGGCTCCGGCCGGCCGGAGCCGGCGGAGGTCGCGATGTTCGGCGGAGTGGCGCGCAAACCCTGACGCCCGGCGCGACAGCGCGGTGCACGGTGGCTCGAAAGGGCTGGGGCGGCGGCGGATCCGCGAGGTGATCACTTCCGGGCTGAACATGACCGGGCCCCCGCACGTATGGGGGTGAGGGCACTCAACGACCGGAGCGCCCCGCGGTGTTGGAGCCGCACAACCGGGGTTTTCGGGAGCTGGGCATGAGGCACGCACGACGACGGATCGTCCGGCGAGTGACACGGCTGGCGGCAGTCGGCGGACTCCTCCTGGGCGGGACCATGGTCACCCAGGCGGCCATGGCCACCGAGACGCCCGCCACCTCGGCGACGCCGCGCACCACACCGGAGTCCGTGGTCACCAACCCCGGTACGGCGCTGGTCAAGGAACTCGGCACCGCGCGCACCGCGGGGACCTGGCTCGACGACGAGGGGCGCCCGGTCGTGGCGGTCACCGACGACAGGTCGGCCGCCACCGTGCGCAAGGCGGGCGCCGAGCCGAAGCTCGTGGACCACAGCATGAACGAGTTGAAGTCGGCTGCGGCGACCCTGCGTTCGGCCCCCAAGGTGCCCGGCACGGCGTGGGTGACGGACTACAAGACCAACGAGGTCATCGTGCAGGCCGACAGCACGGTGTCGGCCTCCGACTGGGCGAGCCTGACGAAGACCGCGACGGGCATCGGCAGTTACGTCCGGATGGAGCGCACCGCGGGTAAGTTCACCACCCGGCTCAACGGCGCCCAGCCGATCCTGTCGACCGGCGGGCGCTGTTCGGCCGGGTTCAACGTGACCAACGGGACGAACGACTTCATCCTCACCGCCGGGCACTGCGGGCCGACCGGGTCGACCTGGTTCGCCGACAACACGGCGAAGCAGCAGGTGGGCCAGACCGTCCAGCAGAGCTTCCCGGTCAACGACTTCTCGCTGGTGCAGTACGCGAGCGGCAAGGCCGGCGACGGCGCCGACGTCGTGGCGGTCGGCAACGGCAACGGGGTGCGCATCACGGGCACGGGAGACGCGGCGGTCGGTCAGCGGGTGTTCCGCAGCGGCAGCACCACGGGGCTGAAGGACGGGCAGGTCACCGGGCTCGACGCGACGGTGAACTACCCGGAGGGCACGGTCAGCGGGCTGATCGAGACGAACGTGTGCGCCGAGCCCGGCGACAGCGGCGGGCCGATGTTCTCGGAGGGCATCGCGCTCGGCATCACCTCGGGCGGCAGCGGTGACTGCACGACGGGCGGTACGACGTTCTTCCAGCCGGTGACGCGGGCGCTGGCGCAGCTGGGCGTGACGCTCATCGTGGCCGCCCCCTCGGGCAACGGGCAGGGCGGCGGCACCTCGCCGTCCGGTGCCCCCCAGCCGTCCCTGTCCCCCACCCAGGCGGCGATCGCGCCGGGTTCGACCTCGCCGGGCTCGACGACCCCGGTGACGGGCATCGGCGGCGGGACGTCCCTCGCCGCCCGGCTCACCGACCCGAACGCCATCGGCCCCGGTCTGCTGGTCATCGGCGGCAGTCTGATCGCCCTGGTCGCCACCCGCTACATCCGCGCCGAACAGGACCGCAAGGCCTACCGCGAGTACTACTCGGCGACCTGGGGCTGAGCGGGGCAAACGAAAAGGGCACCCGGTCGGGGTGCCCGCTTCGGTCTACGAGGCTCAGACCGCGTTCAGCGGCTGCGGGGCCGCGGCGGCCCACTCCAGGACGAGGCGCTGGTACTCCGCGCGCTGCTCGACACTCAGTGTCCCGCCCGACCGCAGCCACAGGGCCCGGATCTCCTCGTTGACCTCGTCAGCCGAGCGATCGGAAACGGTTTCAACAGTGGTGGACATGGTGTGAAGCATACGGCTCCCGAGGTGAAGGCCGCGTGAGTAAGTACGGATAATTCGGGCATTCTGTACCGTGTTACTGATCACGTCCCCTTGTCCACCCCCATCTGTCAACCCCCATCGGTCAGTTCACCCCTCCCGGCCCCCAACACCAGTACCTGGATGGCCAGAACGGCGGCACCGCGCGCCCAGTCGTGGAAGTCGGACACCTTGGTCTCCAGGTCGACGGGGGCGGCCAGCGGATGCCGGTGGGAGCGGACGGTCTCCTCGACCGTGACGCCGGCCACCTCCATGAGGCCGACCCCTTCGCCGGCCAGGAGGATCTTCTGCGGCATGGCGAAGTTGGCGATCTGGGCCACCAGCGTGCCCAGGGCGCGGGCCGCCTCCTCGACGACCCGGGCGGGCAGGGGCTCGCCCTCGGCGGCGCGGGCGAGGATCTCCTCGTACGTCCACGTGCGGCCGGTGGCGGCCTGGACCTGGTAGCGGATACTCGGGATGGTCAGCAGCGAGACCGCGCTGCCGCGTTCGCCGTCGGGGGTGAGCGGCCCGTGGGGGTTCACGATCCAGTGGCGGCCGAAGCCGCGGTCCTCCTCGGCGCACGGGACCCGTCGGCCGCCGAGGACCAGTCCGTAGCCGAGGCCGGCACCGATGGTCAGGACGGCGAAGCGGTCGAGATCGCGGCCCGCGCCGAACCAGGTCTCGGCCTCGACCAGGGCGGCGACGTCGTTCTCGACGACCACCGGCAGACCGGTGCGCTCCTCGGTGAGCGCGGCGAGCGGCACGTCCCGCCAGCCGAGGAAGACCGACTCGCCGACCACGGCGCGGTCCCGGACAAACCCGCCGACCCCGATGCCGATACCCGCGATCCCGGGGTGCGCGCGGGTCAGCTCCTCGGTCATCTCGCCGAGGAGGGCGACCACCTCGGCGGGCTCATGACGGGTGAGCGTGCGGTCGTGGCGGGCGACGATGTCGCTCCTGAGGGTGGTGACGACGCCGTACACCATGTCCGCGGTGATCTTGAAGCCCAGGAAGGAGCGGGAGCCCGCGACCACGTCGAGCGGCTGCGAGGGGCGCCCCTGCCGCACCTCGGCCGGGGCTCCCGCTTCGGCCACCTCGACGAGCAGACCCGACTCGATCAGCGGCTTGGTCAGCCGGGTGAGGCTGCCGGCGGAGAGGTTCAGCCGGTGCGCGAGATCGGTGCGGGACAGCGGCCCGTGGACGAGCACCTCGATCGCGACCGAGCGCTCTCCGGGGCTCAGCGGCAGCCAGCTGGCGGTACGTGCGGTCATGCGGGTCAGTCTCCCCCAGGGCCGGAGGCGGGATCTTTCTTTCGCTGCAAAAGTATCAGGCCCTCCTCGACTGCGGGGCCGCCCCCCGGAAGGGCACAGAATCAACCCCCTTGACGACTCGATTCTTCTGCAACGAAAGTAAGTAAGCCCAGCCTCCCCCGACCCGCTCCCCAGTGAAGGGCACCCCTCCCATGACGTTCTCGCTCGGCATCGTCGGCGCCGGCCAGTTCTCCGGCCAGTTCGCGACACTGTTCCAGGCCCACCCCGACGTCGGTGACGTGTACGTCACCGATCTGCTGCCCGAGCGGGCCGAGCAGCTCGCCTCCGCGCAGGGGCTGGCCGGCACCTTTCCCTCGTACGAGGCGATGCTGGAGTCCCCGGCGGTGGACGCCGTCGCGATCTTCACCCAGCGCTGGACCCACGGCCCCCTGGTGCTCCAGGGCCTGAACGCCGCCAAGCACGTCTACTCCGCCGTCCCCATGGCGATCAGCACGGAGGAGATCGCGGCGATCATCGACGCGGTCAGGGCGACCGGGCTGACGTACATGATGGGCGAGACCAGCCAGTACAACCCGGCGACCGTGCACGCCCGCAACCAGATCGCCGAGGGCGCCTTCGGGCGGCTCTTCTACGCCGAGGGCGACTACGTCCACGACATGGATCTGGGGTTCTACGAGGCGTACCGGTACAGCGGCGGCGAGAACTGGAAGGCCACCGCCAGCTATCCGCCCCTGCTGTACCCGACGCACTCGGTGGGCGGGGTGCTCGGCGCCTGGCGGACGCACGCGGTGAGCGTCTCGGCGATCGGGGTGGTGGACGGGCGCGGCGACGGCGTGTTCGACAAGGACGTCAGCCAGTTCGGGAACGACGTCTCCAACGCGACCGCGCTGTTCGAGGTGGCGGGCGGCGGCTCGTTCCGTACCAACGAGTTCCGGCGGGTGGGCTACCCCTCGCACATCCGGGAGTCCCGGTTCCGCTTCTTCGGTACGGAGGCGAGCATGGAGCAGCTCGCCACGGTGGCGCTCTGGCAGGACAAAAAGGGCGTCAAGGACATCAGTGAGCTGCTGGAGCCCAAGCCCACCCTGTCCCCCGACGATCCGTCGCTCCAGCACATCGCGCCGGATCTGCGGGCCGCCTTCACCTCCGGATCGGCGCCCGTACACGACCGCTCACGGCTGCCGCGGGAGTTCGACCACCTGCACAACGGGCACGAGGGCAGCCATCACTTCCTGGTGGACGACTTCGTGACCGCCGTCACCACCCGCACCCTGCCCTCGGTGAACGCCTGGGTCGCGGCCCGCTACACCCTGCCGGGCATCGTCGCGCACGAGTCGGCACGGCAGGGCGGGGTACGGCTGGAGATCCCGGACTTCGGAGACGCGCCGGAGAGCTGAGCCGGCGGCCGGGTGCCGTCAGGTGCCCGGCTTGCGGCCGTAGACGAAGACGTCGTCGCCGTTCTTCAGCAGCGACCAGTACTTCTTGGCGGTGGTCGTGGTCATGTTGACGCAGCCGTGGGAGCCCGGCGGGTTCCACATGCTGAGGTTGACCGAGTGGAAGGCCTGACCGCCGTCGAAGAACTGGCTGTAGGGCATCGGCACGTTGTAGATGTTCGACACGTGGTCGATGTCACGCCAGTAGATCTTCTTCAGCCCGGTGCGGGTCTCGTACCCGTTGCGGCCCGTGCGGACCGGGACGGGACCGTAGACGAGCCGGCTGCCGTCCTGGATCCAGCTGAGCTGGAGGGTGAGGTTGACGCAGGCGATCCGGCCCTTGTTGGTGGGGCACCGGCCGGCCGCGTTGGGGTGGTTGCCCACCGCCTTCTGCTTGTTCATGAGGTCCATCACGCCCCAGGTGACGGAACCCGCGTAGCCGATGTTCGGGGTGATGCCGTGCTTGTTCTGGAAGGCCTGGATGGCCCGGCAGTCGGCGGCCGACTGCCTGCCGTCGACGGGCCGGCCGAGGAACTTCTCGACCTGCTTCTGGTACGGCCCGGCCTGCGTGGTACAGGTGGCGGCCTGGGCCGGCGCGGCGCCCAGCACGAGCGTCAGCGGGGCGAGCAGCCCCGTGACCCCGAGCGCGACGGCTCCTCTTCTGCGTATGTCCCCCATGGGTGCCCTCTTTCCGGCGCGGTTGCGATCTCGACAACCTAGACCGGTGGGCGGGGTCCGTGGTTGTGGTCCGGGGCAGGCTGTGACGAATCAGTGAAGTACACCGGGTCAACGAAATGGAGTTCGTTCACGTATGTCCGATTTCATCCAGCAACTTCCCGCTCTCATAGGTGTGGTGATCGGTGCCCTCGGCTCGTATCTGGCGGTCGTGCGCAGCGACCGGGCCCGGTTCGGGCGGGAGCAGGCGGCGCGGTGGGAGGAGCGGCGGCTGTCGGTGTACGCCGACTACGCGCAGGCGTTGAAGAGGTCGGTGAACCTGACGTACCGCGTCGCCGCGCACCTCGGCAACGACCCGCATCCGCATCCGCTGGCGCCGACGGAGGCCGAGCCGCTGCTGGCCGAGGCCTCCGACGGGCGGGACCCGGCCGGGGAGGCGCTGATCATGCTGGGCAGCCGGCAGGTGGTGGACCGGGCCCGGGTGTGGGTGCGGGTGGTGATGGACATGGAGGCGTTCCTGCGGGCGGGGACCGTGGACGCCGAGGCCTGGCAGGGCCTGCTGGAGCGGCAGCGCGCCGGCCGTGAGGGCTACTACACGGCGGTGCGCGAGGACCTGGCGCTGCCGCCGGGGCATCCGGCGCGCTGGCCCTCGATGCCGGTCTCGGGCGGGTGAGGGGTCAGCGGTAGCCCGTCACGTCCGCCGGCTTCCCCGCGTCCTGGACCTCCACCAGATAGCGCCAGGCGTCGGGGCGGCTGCCGTCGAGGTCGGTGTAGCCGTAGACCGGGGCGAGGCCCCCGCTGGAGAGGGACCGGCCGTTGAAGCGGGCCACGTCGGGGTCGGCGGCGAGGGCGGCGACGGCCCGGCCGACATAGCGGGGTGTCTCGGAGATCGCGAAGTGGGGTTCGGCGGCCAGCGCGTCGCGCCAGGTGTCCTCGGTGACGCCGAACGCGTCGAGCATGATCTCCGAGCGCATCCAGCCGGGGGTGAGGGCGACCGCGGTGGCGCCGCGCGGGCCGAGTTCATGGCCGAGGGAGAACGCCATGCGCAGCACGGACGTCTTGGCCAGGTCGTAGAAGAAGCTGTTGCGGTAGGTGTCGCGGTTGTACTCGGCGGTGCCGTCGGTCATCTCCACGACCAGGCCCCCGGGGTGCCGCAGCAGGAGCGGGAGGGCGTGGTGGCTGGTGATCGCGTGGGTCTCGACGGCGAGGCGGAGCAGCCGGAGGCCCTTGGCGAGGTCGTGCTCCCAGACGGGGGTGTCCCACGCGAAGAGGTGCTCGGCGCCCCAGATGTCGTTGACGAGGACGTCCAGCCGGCCCTGCTCGGTGTCGATGCGCTCGACGAGCGCCCCGACCCGGTCGGGTTCGAGATGGTCCGTGGGGACGGCGATGCCCTGCCCGCCGGCCTCGGTGACCAGGTCGGCGGTGTCCTCGAGGGTCTCGGGGCGGTCGTACTCGGAGCGGCGGTCGCGGGTGGTGCGTCCCGTCACGTAGACGATGGCCCCGGCCGCGCCCAGTTCGACGGCGACGCCCCGTCCGGCGCCCCGCGTCGCCCCCGCCACCAGTGCGACCCTGCCCTCCAGCGGACCTGACATGTCCGGCCTCCTCGTGTGTTCCCCGGTGTGGATTCGAGGCTCGCGTGGAAGCCGGACATCTTCTGTCGCCTTTTCCGGCGGGTTCGCCGGCGGTCACCCGGTGGGGCGCAGCCGTTCCGCCAGTTCGCCCTCGTCGGCCACGAACCAGAGCTGGCGGCCCCGGTTCGACTCGTACACGAAGTCACGGAGCGCGGAGCTGTCGGCCAGGTGCCGGGAGATGTCGCCGACGACGGCCAGCCGCAACCGGTAGTTCGCGAACTTCTGCACCACCGCGCCCGCGACCCCCGACCGCAGCCGGAAGAACTCCGTCCCGCACCGCTCGGCGGGGACCGCGACCAGCTCCGCGTCCTGTCCCATCGCGTCACCGACGAGATCGAGCGCGGCGCGCTCCCCGTCCAGCGCCGGCCCCTCGGGGGCGCAGCGCAGGACGCGGGTGGCGTGCAGGGTCGTGAGCGTGCTGGCTGTGGTCATGGGCGTGATCGTAGGCGTGGCGTACGGCCGTGGGCTCGCCCTTTTCCGCCTTCCGTCGGCGCGGGGTCAGTGACCGCGCGCGATCCACTCCTCCAGGTGGGGTGCCTCCGCGCCGATGGTCGTGGCGTCGCCGTGGCCGGTGAGCACCTTGGTCTCGGGCGGGAGGGAGAGCAGCCTCTCGCGGATCGAGGTGATGATCGTCGGGAAGTGGGAGTAGGAGCGGCCGGTGGCGCCGGGGCCGCCCTGGAAGAGGGTGTCGCCGGTGAACAGGACGCCGAGCCCGGCGTCGTACAGGCAGACCGCGCCGGGCGCGTGCCCGGGGGTGTGCAGGACGGTGAGGTCGGTGCCGGCGGCCTCGATGACCTGGCCGTCGGCCAGATGGGCGTCGGGCTCGCGGTCCGGGTGGGTGAGCTTCCACAGCGGCAGGTCGTCCGGGTGCAGCCAGATGGTCGCGCCGGTCAGCTCCGCGAGGGCGGGGGCCGCGCCGATGTGGTCGTTGTGGGCGTGGGTGCACACGATGGCGGTGAGCCGGCGGTCACCGACGGCCTCGGCGATGGCGGCGGCGTCATGGGCGGCGTCGATGACGATCGCCTCGTGGTCGTCGCCGACGATCCAGACGTTGTTGTCCACGTCCCAGGTGCCGCCGTCGAGGCTGAACTGCCCCGAGGTGACGAGTCGTTCGATACGCGCGGCCATCACAGCACCACCACCGAGCGCAGGACGTCGCCGTGGTGCATCCGCTCGAACGCCTGCTCCACCTCGTCGAGGGCGATGGTCTCGGTGACGAACGCGCCGAGGTCCAGGCGGCCCTGCTGGTGCAGGTCGATCAGCATCGGGAAGTCGCGGGAGGGCAGGCAGTCGCCGTACCAGGAGGACTTCAGGGAGCCGCCGCGGCCGAAGACGTCCAGGAGCGGGAGTTCGAGCTTCATCTCCGGGGTGGGGACGCCGACCAGGACGACCGTGCCGGCCAGGTCGCGGGCGTAGAAGGCCTGCTGGTACGTCTCCGGGCGGCCGACCGCCTCGATGACCACGTCCGCGCCGAAGCCGCCGGTCAGCTCGCGGATCGCCTCGACGGCGTCGGTCTCCTTGGAGTTGACCGTGTGGGTGGCGCCCATCTTCTTCGCGGTCCGAAGCTTGCGGTCGTCGATGTCGACGGCGATGATCCTCGCCGCACCGGCGAGGTTCGCCCCGGCGATCGCCGCGTCACCCACGCCACCGCAGCCGATCACGGCGACCGTGTCCCCGCGGCCCACGTTGCCGGTGTTGATCGCGGCGCCGATGCCCGCCATCACACCGCAGCCGAGCAGCCCGGCCACGGCGGGCGACACCGACGGGTCGACCTTGGTGCACTGTCCGGCCGCCACCAGCGTCTTCTCCGCGAAGGCACCGATGCCGAGCGCCGGGGACAGCTCGGTGCCGTCGGTGAGGGTCATCCGCTGCTTCGCGTTGTGGGTGTCGAAGCAGTACCAGGGGCGCCCGCGCAGACAGGCCCGGCACTGGCCGCACACCGCACGCCAGTTCAGGATGACGAAGTCGCCCGGCGCGACGTCCGTGACGCCCTCGCCCACGGACTCCACCACGCCCGCCGCCTCGTGGCCGAGCAGGAAGGGGAACTCGTCGTTGATTCCGCCCTGCTTGTAGTGCAGGTCGGTATGGCACACGCCACAGGCCTGGATCTGCACGACGGCCTCGCCGGGGCCGGGGTCCGGGATCACGATCGTCTCCACGCGCACCGGCTCGTTCCTGCCCGGCGCGATCACTCCGCGTACTTCCTGCGGCATGGTGCTGCCCCTTTCTTCGGCGGTCATCCGTCCCAGGTCCGACCCTACGTGTGACGGAGCGGTTAGGGCACGGCCGACTGCCCCGGAACCCCTCCTTCCGGCCACGCTCGGCGACCGCCGCCGTAGCCTGAGGGCTCCGTTCCAGCGCCGAGGAGCCCCGTGAGCAACGCAGAGACAGCCGGCATACGACCCCCGTGGCGGCTGCTGCTCGACTATGTACGACCACACCGCTGGACCCTGCTGGCGGGGGCGGTGCTGTCACTCGTCACCGGGGCGACCGGGCTGCTGCTGCCGCTCGTGGCACGGGGGTTGATCGAGGACCTGTCCCACGACCGCGCGATCAGCGGGGCGTTGCTCACCCTGACGGGCCTGGTCGTCGCCAACGCGGCCGTGGGGGCGCTGGGTTCGTATGTGCTGCGGCGCACCGCCGAGTCCGTGGTGCTGGGTGCGCGGCGGGCGCTGTCGTCGTATCTGCTGCGGCTGCGGATCCCGGCCGTGGACCGCAGCGAGCCCGGCGACCTGATGGCCCGGGTCACCTCCGACACCACCCTGCTGCGCGAGGTCACCACCGACTCGCTGGTGGGCCTCGGCACCGGAGGGCTCACCCTGGCCGCGACGGTCGTGATGATGGCGCTGGTCGATCCGGTGCTGCTGGGGGTGACCCTGGCCGTGATCCTGGTCGCGGGGGCGATCCTCGGGGTGATCGTGCCGCGGATCAACCGGGCCAGCCGGCAGGCGCAGGACGCGGTCGGGGTGATGGGGGCCTCGCTGGAGCGGGTGCTGGGCGCGCTGCGCACCGTGAAGGCGTCCGGCGCCGAGCCCCGCGAGGAGGAGACGCTGCACGCGGCGGCCGAGGAGTCCTGGCGGCAGAGCGTGCGCGCGGCCAAGTGGTCGGCGGCGGCCGGGAACACGGCCGGGCTCGCGATGCAGAGCGCGTTCATCACCGTGCTGGCGGTGGGCGGGGCGCGGGTCGCCACGGGCGCGATCGGCGTCGGCACCCTGGTGGCGTTCCTGCTGTACGTCTTCTATCTGATGGCGCCGATCCAGCAGGTCGTGGGGGCGATCACCCAGTACCAGACGGGCGCGGCCGCCCTCGGCCGGATCCAGGAGGCGCTGGCGCTGCCCGCCGAGCCGGCGGCCCGGCCCGCCCCGCTGCCCTCCCCCGCCGCCGAACCGGCCTCTCTCTCCTTCACCGACGTCCGCTTCCGGTACGCCGACGATCTGCCGTACGTCCACCACGGGGTGACGTTCGACGTCCCGGCGCGGGGCATGACGGCGTTCGTCGGCCCGTCGGGCGCGGGCAAGACCACGGTGTTCTCGCTCATCGAGCGGTTCTACGACCCCGAGTCCGGCACCATCAGCCTCGACGGGCGCGCCCTCGCCGACTGGGAGCTGCCGCTGCTGCGGTCGTCCATCGGGTACGTCGAGCAGGACGCGCCCGTGCTGTCGGGCTCGCTGCGCGCCAATCTGCTGCTGGGCAACCCGGAGGCGGACGACGACACCGTACGGCGGGTGCTGAAGACGACCCGGCTGGACGGGCTGGCCGACCGGCTGCCGCAGGGCCTGGAGACACGGGTCGGGCACCGGGGGACGAAGCTGTCCGGCGGGGAGCGGCAGCGGGTGGCCATCGCCCGCGCCCTGCTGCGCCGGCCCCGGCTGCTGCTGCTCGACGAGGCGACCTCGCAGCTGGACGCGGTGAACGAGGCGGCGTTGCGGGACACGGTGGCCGATGTCGCCCGGACGACGACGGTGCTGGTCGTCGCGCACCGGCTGTCGACGGTGACGACGGCCGACCGGATCGTCGTCATGGACTCGGGCCGGGTGCGGGCGGTGGGGACGCACCGCGAGCTGGTGACGGGCGATCCGCTCTACGCCGAGCTGGCGGCGACCCAGTTCCTGGCGACGGCCGAGTGAGACGAGGGGGACGACGCCGAAAGGGGCCGTCGCCCGGCGGGAAGCTCCGGGCGGCGGCCCCCTCTTTCGTGGGGCAGCCGGCGGCTCAGGTCTGGATCGCGGGGAGCAGCCCGGTGACGGGGGCGGCGAGGTCGGTGACCTGGTGCAGTTCGTTCAGCTTGTTGAGCTGGTGCACGTTGTTCAGCTCGGCGAGCTGGCGGGAGACCGGCGGCAGCTCGGCCCGGTGCTCCGCCGGGATCCCGTCGGCGACCAGCGAGTCGATCATGGTCATCGGGTGGATCCGGCCGTCGGACGGGGCTTCGGCCGCGTTCGCCAGGGGCGCGGCGAGGCCCGTGACCCCGGCGGCGAGGGCGGCGAGGGCGGCGATGCGTCGAGTGGAGATCATGCCTTCAGCAACGCGGCGGGCGCCGTCACGGACACGGGTGGCGGACCCGGCTCACTCAAGAGGCGGAGCCGCGGCTGCTGCGCTTGCCGAGGCCCGCGGGGCGGAGGACGCTCGAAGGTGAGGGACCGGCGGCCCGGCTCTCCACGGTCCGCGGCCCTCCTAGGAGGTCACCATGGGCACCGCGGCAAGTTCCGGCTTCTCCACCGACACCCTGCGCAGGGGGGTCGAGGGATCGACCGCCTCGGATCTGTTGTCCCTCTACGCGGACGACGCGCAGCTGCGCATCGTCGACCGCAACACCCAGCCCAGCAGCCCCCGGGTGCTGCACGGCAGGGCGGAGATCGGCGAGCTGCTGCAGGACGTGTACAGCCGCGACATCAAGACGCACAAGGTGGACGAGTGCATCGTGCAGGGCGACCGTGCCGCCTTCACCGAGTCCTGCGAGTACGCGGACGGTGTGCGGGTCCTCGCCGAGTCGATGATCACTTTGCGGGACGGCAAGATCGTCGACCAGACGATGATCCAGGCATGGGACGAGTAGGGAGGAAGGTCGGAGGGGTCCAGGTCACCTCCCGGCTGACCTGGACCTTCTCGGCCCGGCTGGGGCGGTCGCGGGGCCACCGTTCCGCCCTGCCGGGGCCGGCGTCGGCGGCGGGCCGGAAGCTCTCCGTCGCCCTGCTGCGCACGGTCCTGGGGGCGGCGCGCCGGCCTCGCCCGCTTCCTCCCGCGCACCGGCATGCGCCGCGCGTACGGCGCCGCCGGAGCCCGTGACGTCCGGCCGGACGGTCAGCCGGTCAGCCGGTCAGCCGGTCGGCAGGTAGCGGGCCGGGACGGTGTGCCAGTCGGGGGTGATGCCGTTCGTGTCGGAGGGCTGGGTGTCACCGGTGTAGGTGTAGAGGGGGCCGCCGTCGTAGGTGAGCTGGAGGCTGCCGTCGTCGGGGCGCAGAAGGGTGCCGAGGGTGCCGTCGATGCCCGGGGGCAGGGTCGGGAGGGTGTCGGCGCCGGTGCGCAGGGGGTGGCGGGTGTCGGTGCAGGGGCCGGTGCACAGGGCGCCGTCGTGGACGTAGAGGGTCTGTCCGGCGGTGTCGGTCAGGACGTGGCCCTGGGTCTCGGTGGAACCGACCAGGACCGTGGGGGCCGGGGCGGCGGCGAGACAGGCCAGGGCGGCCGTGACGGCGAGCAGGGATGTCGTCGGGGTGCGCATGGGAGTTCCTCGGGGTGCCTCAGTAACCGATCCTGACGCCGGTCACGGTGTGGGTGTCCGTCCGGGTGCCGGTGGCGCCGGAGAAGCCGACGAGCACGTTCGGCGGCAGGGTCACCGCCCGGTCGATGACCTGGGTGCCGTCGACGCTGACGACCAGGTGCCCGGCGTCGGTCACGTTCGCGTCGATCGTGTGCGAGCCGGCGCGCAGGGCGGGGACGGCGGTGGAGGTGGCGATGTAGGCCGGCCGGCCGCCGGTGCTGCCGTCGGCGATGCCCACGAAGTTCGCGGACGGCTCGGTGCCGTTCTTGTAGGTGTCCAGGGCGACGGCGAGGCCGGGCAGTCCGGCGTAGCCCAGGCCCATGCCGCCCCCGCCGAGCGCGGTCGCGGTGGTCTTCGAGGCGTCGAGGAGCAGCAGGGCGAGGCCGTCGGCGCCGGTGCCGCCGCCCAGGGTGGCGGTGAAGCGGGCGCGCAGCCGGGCGGACGGGACGGCGGTGCTCTGGAGGCTGCTGCCCCGGCGGTCGGCGAGGGCGGGTGTCAGCACCAGATCGGTGCGGTTGTAGAGGATCGTGGAGCCGTTGTAGCGCCAGCCGTTGGGGCCGGGCGGCGGTACGGCGTAGGAGGTGGCGGTGACGGCGACGTCCCGGACGGTGTGGATGTCGGTGCGTGAGCCGGTGCCGCCGGTGAAGGCGGCGAACGCGGTCGGCGGGAGGGCCGGCACGGTGGTCCGCAGGAGTTGCGCGCCGTCCATCGACACGGTGATCGTCCGGCCGGAGACGGACAGGGCCACGGCGTGCGGGCCGGTGCGCAGGTCGGGCACGGCGGTCGTGGTGGCGGCGTACGTGATCGACGAGCCGCTGCCGGTGAGGGCGACGCCGACGAAGTTGGCGGAGGGGTCGCTGCCGTTGCGGTAGGTGTCGACGGCGACCGCGATGCCCGGCAGCCCGGTCCAGCCGAGGCCGCCGCCGGTGCCGCCGAGGGCGGTCGGGGTGGCCCCGGCGGGGTCGACGAGGGCGAAGGTGAGGCCGTCGGCGCCGGTGCCGCCGCCGATGACGGTGGTGAAGGTGGCGTTCAGGCCGTCGGTGAGGACCGGCACCGGGAAGACCGCCGAGCCGGCCTGGCCGGGGGTGGCCTGGGTGAGCTGGAGGTCGTCGCCGGAGAGGGCGGCGGAGCCGTTCAGCTGCCAGCCGCCGACGCCCGGGGCGGGGAGGGTGACTCCGCTGCCCGTGGTGCCGGTGCCGGTGAGGGCCTCGTTGTGGGCGCCGCTGCCGTCGTCGGAGGTGATCTCGTAGATGCCGCTGACCGCGCCGACGGAGGTCGGGGAGAAGGTGACGGACTGGTGGACGACGTCCTCGGGGCCGATGACCTGGCCCTCGCCGATCGGGTTGCTGACGTGGAACGGGGGAGCGGGGGCCTTGGCCTTGGTGATGGTCAGCGGGATGTTGCCGGTGTTGGCGATGTCGAAGGTCCGGGTGACGGACCGGCCGACCCCGACCTGCCCGAAGTCGGTGGAGGTGGGGGTGATCGTCAGCTGGGCCTCACCGGTGACGGCGGAGCCGGTCAGCTCCACGGTGACGGTGCCGTGCAGCCCGGTGACGGAGAGGGCCGAGGTGTCGTCACCGGCCTCGGTGGGCGCGTAGGTGACCTGGACGGTGACGGACTGCTTGGGCTGGACGACCGTGCCGTCGGCGGGCAGTCCCCCGGCTGTGAAGGGGGAGTCCGGGGCGTCGGTGGCGGTGATCGTCTCGGGCTGGGTGCCGGTGTTGGTGAAGGTGACGCCGAGGGTCTTGGCGGTGGTGGTGGGCACGGTGTCGAAGGCCAGGGAGGGCGGGGAGGCGAGCAGGCCGTCGCGGGTGGCGTAGCCGGTCAGGCCGAGGCCCGTGGTGCCGAGGTCGGTGGCGAGGCTCAGTACGGCGTTGTCCGGTCCGGGCGATGTCGGCGCGTAGCTCACCGGGACGGAGTAGGTGTCGCCGGTGTGCAGGGTGCGGGGCAGTCCGGTGGCCGCGGCGGAGAAGGCTCCGCCGGGCGGGGTGGTGACGGCGTCGATCCTGACGTCGCGGGTGGCGGTGACGGTGGCGGTGGCGTGCCCGGTGCCGCCGACCGGTACGTCGCCGAGGTCGACGGTGTCGCCGATGAGGGCCGCGTTGGAGGGTCGGCCGAAGGCGAGGACATGGCCGTCGCGGGTGCCGACGTAGATGCGACCGCCGTCGGTGGCGGGCACGGAGAACTTGGCGGCGACGCCGATCGGGGCCGACCACAGCTTCTTCAGGGTGCCGTTCACCGGGGTGGCGCTGTAGGCGCGCAGCTGCCCGCCCGTGCCGCCGGCGCCGTCGGAGTACACCGCCCAGACGACCGCCGAGCCGGGGGTGGTGCCGGTGGAGGTGATCACCGGGGAGCCGGAGGTGTAGCCGAAGGTCTCCGTGGAGCGGCCGGTGTTGGTCAGCGCGGGCAGCCCGGCGCCGGTGACGCCGTACTGGAACACCCGCAGCGGGCCCCGGCTGCCGGTCGTGTAGACATGGCCGCCCTCGCCGCCGTAGACACCGGGATGACCCCAGACACCCTCGTAGGGGCCGAAGGTGCCCACGACCTTGTCGGTGCCGCCCGGGCCCTGGCTGCGCCCGCCGAGGTCGTCGCGGTCGAGGAGGAAGAGCCGGCCGTCCTTGCCGATCTGCACCAGGAGGTGGGGGTGCTGGGCGGTGCCGAACGCGTTGTCCGGGAGGGCGACCGGGCCGCCGGAGCCGAGGTCGGTGTCGTTCTGGTCCAGGGTGGGGGCGTTGACGGGGCTGAAGAAGTCCTGTGCGGACATGGTGCCGTCGCTGTTGACGCCGATCCGGACGACGGCCTCGGCGAGCTGGCCCGGGGGCCTGGAACCCGGGCCCGGGGCCGGGGAGATGCCGTTGCCGGTGGAGAACAGGATGCGGCCGGGCCCGTCGGAGACCAGCCCGCCGCCGCTCATCCAGATGCCCGCCATGCCGTTGGCGGAGGAGTTCTCGGTGGCCCACAGGGTCTGCTTGCGGGTGGCGGTGTCGACGCGCAGGACGTGACCGACGTACGGCGTGTGGTCGCAGTGGGAGGCGAAGCCCGCGTAGACCGCGCCGCCCATCAGCAGCAGTCCGGGGCGCTGCATCGCGGTGTAGGCGTTGAAGGGGCGGCCCGGGTCGTTGACGGGGGCGCCGGCCACCTTGACCGGCCAGCCGGCGCGTTCGGCGCCGGTGGTGACGTTCAGGGCGTGGACGTACCAGCTGGGGTGCTGGGGGTCGGCGCCGTCGTCGACCTTGGAGGTGAGGTAGGCGGTGCCGGTCGCGGCGTCGTACACGGGCGTCCCGGTCACCCCGATGTCCGGGACGAGGTCGCCGCAGCCGATGGCGGACGCGGGCCAGGCGGCGCCGAGGTTCCGGGTCCAGGTCTGTGCGCCGGTGGCCGAGTTCAGGCCGTAGACCTTGTTGTTCTCCGTGGCGACGACGAGCGTTCTCCCCACGACGAGGGGCTGGGCGTAGACCTGTCCGTCGACGGTGGCGGAGAACTGCTGTCCGAAGTCGGAGCTGGCGACCTGGTCGGGGGCGAGGCCGGGTTCGTTGTCGTCCCAGCCGGTGCGGTAGGTGTCCCGGGAGACGGTGGTGACGTCGGCGGCGCGGGCGCGCCGGTCGTCGGGGGCGGCCAGGGCGGGCGCGGAGAGGGTGCCGGTCAGCAGACAGGCCGTCACCAGCGGGGCCAGGAAACCGAACCTGCTCTGCATGCGGCGCTCCGCCCGGGTCGTGAGGGGGCGGGCGTGTCCCGCCGATCGTCATGATCGGCGGGACAGTGTGATCTCCATACTATTTTGTGCGGGTGGCGGTGCCCGATCCACCCGTACGGGGGGACGGAGGGGCCGTCAGTTCAGTGACCAGCTCTGGTTGTCGGCACCGCCGCACGACCACAGCACCAGTACGGAGCGGTTGGCGGTGGCCGCCCCGTTGACGTCGAGGCACAGGCCCGCGTTGACGTTGGTGATGGTGCCGTCGCCGTTGACGTTCCACTTCTGGTTGTTCTGGCCGTTGCAGTCCCAGATGACGACCTTGGTGCCGTTGGCGGTGCCCTGGTTGTAGGCGTCCAGGCACTTGTTGCCGTACACCACGAGTTCCTTGCGGGAGGTGTACGTCCAGGACTGGTTCTGGCCGCCGTTGCAGTCCCAGATCTCCGCCTGGGTGCCGTTGGTGATGGTGTTGTTGTAGACGTCCAGGCAGCGGCCGGACTGCTTGCCGACGACCTGGGTGCCGTTCACTCCCGCCAGGGGTTTGACGGTGATGTCGGCGAGGGTCGGGGCGTTGCTGAAGGTCAGGGTGTTGGCCGAGCCCTTGGACAGGCCCACCAGGAGGCTGATCGTGCCCTGGCTGGAGCCGGTCGGCGGGAAGGAGACCGTGGTGGTGCCCTGGCCGTTGACCTTCAGGGTCGCGGTCTTGGCCGTCGAGGCGGTGTTGGTGTAGGCGACGTCCACGATCTTGGTGCCGGTGGCGCCCGCGACCACGCCGGAGAAGCTCGACGTACCGGTGTAGGTGCTGCCGGAGGCCTCGGTGCCGCCGGTGACGGTGAGCATCACCGAGCCGCCCGCCGGGACGCTCTGGGTGTAGCCGGTGCTGTACGAGCCGACGTCGGACCGGGACCACAGGTCACGCACGGTCGCGGAGGCGCCGGTCAGACCCAGGTCGGACCAGCGGACGGTGATGTTCGCGGCGGCGGAGGTCCGGTTGAGCAGGACGACGGCCCGCTTGCCGGTGCCGGAGAGGACCTTGCCGTACACCTGGAGCCCGGTGGTGTCCTCGGCGACCTTGACGCCCTGGAGTCCGCGCGCGTCCTGGTCGACGGCGATGACCTCGGGGTTCTTGAGGATGTTCGCGGTCTCGGTGGTCATGGTGGTGAGGTCGTTGCCGGCCAGCAGCGGGGCGCCGGAGACGGCCCAGAGGTTCATATGGGTGCGGTTCTGGGCGGCGGTGAAGCCGCTCATGCCGACCATCAGCATGTCCGGGTCGTTGTAGGAGCCGGTGTGCTGGGCGAGCGGGTGCAGGCCCTGGTCGAAGTTGGACAGCAGGTTCGTCATCGACGGCGAGTTGCCGTAGTAGATGATGTCGGTGCTGGTCCGGTACATGGGGGCGAGACCCGGGGCCCAGTTCCAGGTGTTCTGGTAGCCCCAGTTGCAGATCGAGAGGGTGAGCGGACGGCCGGTGGCGGCGGTGGCCTTCGTGACCGCCGCGCTGATCGCCGTGTACGCCGTCGCCGCGTCGAGGCCCTCGGCGTCACCGCCGCACCAGTCGACCTTCACGAAGTCGAAGCCCCACTGCGAGAACTGGAGCATGTCCTGGTCGTAGTGGCCCTCGCTGCCGCTGCCCGGCGCGGCGGGGCGGCCGGTCGGGTAGTAGTAGCCGCAACCGTCCTTGCCGGCGTCCGTGTAGATGCCGGCCTTGAGGCCCTTGCTGTGGATGTAGTCGGCGATGGCGCTCATACCGCCGGGCCACTCGGACTCGTCGACCGTGATGTTGCCCGCGCTGTCGCGGGTGCCCTGCCACCAGCCCTCGTCGATGTTGACGTACTGGTATCCGGCCGCCGGCAGGCCCGCCGCGACGAACGCGTCGACCTGCCCCTTGATGACGCTGTAGTCGATCTTCGCGGCGAAGCTGTTCCAGGACGCCCAGCCCATCGGGGCGGTGGGCACCGCGATCTGACGAGTCGTCGCCGCCTGGGCGGGGGCGGGGCCGGCGAACAGGAGAGCGGCTGTCGCGGTCAGCGCCAGGGCGAGGAAGCGCACGGCTGCGGTTCTGCAGCGCCTGAGAAGGCTTGAGCGCGGTGGGGGATACATGCGGCGACTCCGAGGGGATTCGATATCTCGAACGAGGATCGGCAAACCGAACGGTTGCGGGCCCGAAAGTAGAGCCGCCGGAGGGGCAAGTCAACGGCTGCGACAGAAGTCATGTGACCGGTCTCAGGAGTGAAGTGACCCCGCCCCCGGGATCGTTGGCCCCGCTCCGGTCCGGACGCCGCCATACTGTCCGACGTGCGAGTGGCGATCATGACGGCGGGATCCCGGGGCGATGTCGCCCCCTTCACCGGCCTGGGGCACGCCCTGGTGCGCGCGGGCCACGAGGTCACCCTGGTCACCCATGAGCGGTTCGCACCGCTGGTGACCGGCTCCGGGGTGGCTTTCCATCCACTCCCGGTCGACCCGCGGGCCGAACTGGAGTCGGAGCGCGGCCGGGGGCTGCACCACAGCGCCAGCGGGCCGGGCAAGCTGCTGCGGGCGATCCGGCTGGCGCGGGCGGTGGTCGGCGACATGACCGACGGTCTCCTGAGCGCCGCGCGCCATGCCGACGCCCTGCTGGCGGCGGCCCCGCTCGCTCCTCTGGCACACACCATCGCCGAGGGACTCTCCCTGCCGATCCTCGGCCTCCACCTCCAGCCCATCGCGCCCACGCGGGAGTTCGCCCCGCCCATGCTCGGCGGCGGCTCCTGGGGCGCCCTCGGCAACCGCCTCGCCGGGCACGGCGTCGAACGGGCCGTCGACCAGGTCTTCGCCCCGGTCCTGCCCGCCGTCCGCGCCCGGCTGGACCTCCCGGCCAGGGGCCCGCGCTCACGCGACCGCCGGATCCCCTCGGTGCTGCACGGATTCAGCCCCCTCCTGGTGCCCCGGCCCCACGACTGGCGACCGGGGCTCGACATCACCGGCTACTGGTGGCCATACGAGCGCGAGCAGCAACTCCCCTCCGCCCTGCGGGAGTTCCTGGACGCGGGACCACCGCCGGTCTTCGTCGGCCTGGGCAGCGCGACGGTACCCGATCCCCATCGGCTGAGCGCCGAGATCGTACGGGCACTGCGGCTGGCGGGGCTGCGTGGGGTGATCCAGCGCGGCTGGGCGGGTCTCGCGGCCGACGGCGACGACATCCTGACCGTCGACGAGGTGCCGCACTCCCTGCTCTTCCCCGAGACGGCCGCGGTGGTCCACCACTGCGGCGCGGGCACCACGGCGGCCGGGGTCCGCGCAGGCGTCCCGGCCGTACCGGTCCCGATCCAGTTCGACGAGGGCTTCTGGGCCGACCGCCTCGTGACGGCGGGGGTGGCTCCAGGGACGGTCCCCCTGCGCCGACTGACCGCCGAGCCCCTGGCAGCGGCCCTCACCCGCGCCACCCACGAGCCCCGATACACCGAGCGGGCCAGGGAGTTGGGCGCACGAGTGCGGGCGGAGGACGGGGCGGGGCGGGCGGTGGAGGCGGTGAACCGGATGGAGTGAGGAAGGCCCGGACGCCCAGCACACCGAGCCCGTGCCCACCGACGGGGACGGCCCACCGGGACAGCCCCCTACGCCGACTGACCGCCGAGCCCCTGACAGCGGCCCTCACCCGCGCCACCCACGAGCCCCGATACACCGAGCGGGCCGGCGAACTAGGCGCACAGGTGCGGGCGGTGGAGGCGGTGAACCGGATGGAGTGAGGAAGGCCCGGACGCCGCGGTATACCGAGTCCGTGCCCACCGACGGGGACGGCCCCCGGCATACCGAGCCCGTGCCCACCGACGGCGACACGCTCCGCCGGACAGGCCCTAACGCCCCTCCGGCACCCACCCCGGTGGGCGCAGTATGCCCAGCAGTTGGCGGACCAGTTCGTCGACCACCTCGTCGAGGGTGGCGTCGACCCAGCCGGCGGTCCAGTCGTGGAGGAGGCCGTTGACGCTGCCGATGAAGGCCGTGGCGGCGAGGCGGTAGTCGCGGGGGGCCGCCTCGCCGCGTTCGACGGCGGCCGTGGCCTCGGCGCAGATCAGCTCGATCCAGCGGGCACGGCGGGCCAGGCGCTGCTCCTCCAGACGGGGACTGACACCGACGATCTCGACGAAGGTGATCCGGATCCGGCTCGGGTCCGCGGTGACGTTGCCCGCGTAGGCACGGAAGATCACGGTGACCCGTTCGGCCAGCGGCAGGCCCGCCGCCGCCGCGGCGAAGGCGGCCACGACCGCCTCCTCCGCCCAGTCGTTGACCCGGAGGTGGAGGGCCGCGAGGACGTCCTCGAGGGTGCGGAACTCCTCGTAGAACTGACGCGTCGACAGCCCCGCGGCCTCGCAGAGCGCCGCGACCGTCGTGCCCCGGTAGCCGGGGGTGCCCCCGAACAGCTTCAGCGCCGCGTCGAGGAACCTCCCGCGCCGCTCCGCCTGCCGCTCAGCCGCGGTCTTGCCGCCGTACCGGCCGGTCGGCGCCCTGAGCCTGCCCGTCACTGCACCCTCCCGAGTCGCTCCGTGCTCCCCCGTGGCCAATTTTGTCGTGCACGGAGTCTTGTGGCGAAGGGCACCCCTTCCTTACTTTCCAGTAAGTACAGTCTGAACGCAGCCGTGTTCAGATTCGGGCTTCTTCGAGCCGCTCAGCCCTGCCCCACCCGTTTCCCCACTCCGGAGGAGTGAGCACTCATGGCCGCCTTCAGACCCGGGCACCTCTGTGCCGTAGCCGCAGCCCTCGTCCTGTCCGTCACCGCCCCCGCGACCACGGCCCAGGCCGCGTCCGGCGCCGCACTGCGCGAGGTGCTGTTCGTCGGCAACAACTGGGAGGGCACCGCGGACGTCATCAAGTCCACCGGTGACTTCGCGAAGGTCGGCCGGATCAATGTGATCCCCGACAAGGACGCGCGGATGGCGGAGATCAACGCCGACCCGATCAAGTGGATCTACTTCATGGCCATCCGCAACGGCGTCGGCGAGGGCCACGACCAGTTCGTGGACGACATGTACTCCACGCCGGACGGGAAGTCCGTGGTCGTCTCGCGCCCCAGCTTCGCCGACGTCGTCTCCATCAACCTCTCCACCGGCGCCATCAACTGGCGCTTCCCGGTGTCCGGTTACCGCTCCGACCACATGGCCGTCTCCCCCGACGGCACCCGGGTCGCGGTCTCCGCGTCGACCGCCAACACGGTGCACGTCCTGGACATCAACACGGGCAAGCAGGTGGGATCGTTCGCCACCGGCGACAAGCCGCACGAGAACATCTTCACCAAGGACGGCAAGTACATCTACAACATGGCGATCGGTGACGTGAACACCTCTCTCGACGCCCCGTGGCTGGACTGGACGAAGGGCGACCGGCACATCACGGTCGTCGACGCGACCACCTACAAGCAGGTCAAGATCATCGACATGCGGGCGAAGCTGGACGCGATCGGCCTCACCGACTACTCGGACGCGGTGCGCCCGGCGGTGTTCTCGCCGGACGAGTCCAAGCTGTACTTCCAGGTGTCGTTCTTCAACGGCTTCTTCGAGTACGACCTCGCCAGCGACAGCATCACCCGTACCAAGACCCTGCCGAAGAACCCGGCGACGAGCGACGACCGCACCACGTTCGTCAACGACTCCCGCCACCACGGCCTGTCGATGAGCCCGGACGGCAGCAAGCTGTGCGTCGCGGGGACCATGGACGACTACGCGACGGTCGTCAACCGCAGCACCCTCCAGGAGGGCCCGCTGGTCACCGCGTCCAAGCCGTACTGGGCCACGGTCAGCGGCGACGGCAAGGACTGTGTGATCTCCGAGAGCGGTGCCGACCAGGTCACCGCGATCGACTTCGCCACCGGCCAGAAGGTCCTGTCGATCCCGGTGGGCGACCACCCGCAGCGGGTGCGGCTCGGCCATGTCGCCACCGACTGGACGGGCACCGGCAGCTGACCCGACCGGCGACCGGCAGACAAGGAGAAAGGGGGAGGGGGGCGGGCGCCGGGCGCCCGCCCCCCTCCCCCCTTTTTCGTCATCCGATCTTCGAGGCCACCCACGCCGCCAGTTCGCTGCGGGCCGCGGCCAGCAGGGTGGCGGACGGCGAGGTCGCGCCGTTGGTCACCAGCGCGTAGTGCAGGACGCCGGAGTCGGTGGTGCCGAGCAGCAGTCGGCGGCTGCCGGTCCCACCCGGTTCCACGGCGGCGGCGATCTTCGTGGAGGAGGTGTAGGCCGGCGGTCCGTACACCGCGCCCAGGTCGGAGACGACCGTGGTGGACGCGGTCGGGAAGGACGCGGGCAGATGCAGCTCGGTCGGCGCGGTGCCCCCGTTGGAACGCCACACCAGGACGCTGTACTGGCCGGAGCCGACCAGCGAGGCCACGTTCGGCAGGCTGCTGGGGACCGGGTTCCAGGTGAGCGTGGTGGAGCCGTCCCGGGAGCGGTCCTCGTAGGTGAAGGCGACGGTGGAGCCCGACGTGGCGCTCGGGTACACCCGGTCCAGGAGGCGGGCATCCTGACGGAGCGTCACCACACCGCTGTCGTCGAGGCGTACGGCCGAGAGGTCCTCGTCGTTCCAGGCGTCGCCGGAGGTCTTCACCTTGTCGGCGTTGCCGTTCATCAGCTCGTGGTGCCGGCCGTTGTAGATGTCCCACTGCCACTGCGAACCGGACAGGACCGGGCCCGAAGTGGCGGGGGTGGTCCACCAGTTGGCGCCCTTCACCCGTGAGTCCAGGGCCTGGTACATCGCCTTCAGCACGGTCGGCGCCTTGCCGGCGGTGCTGCCGTTCAGCGGGTGGCCGAACTCGCTGACGATCGCCGTCGTGCCGAGGGCCGAGGCGCGGTCGCGGGCCGTGCCGAAGTCGCTCACGTACTGGCCGTCCTCGGCGTTGCCCCACATCAGGATCCCGGAGATCGCCTTCTGGTCGTAGAAGTGGGTGTTGAAGACGTACCGGGACCCGAGCGTGCCGGCGTCGAGCAGGCCGCCCTCCTCCTTGCTGACGTTGCCGTTCCAGAAGAGGTTCGGCTCGACGAAGGCGGGCTTGTCGGTCCAGCCGGCCGCGTCCATCCGGGCCCGGAACTTCACATAGAAGGGCCACAGCAGGTCGCGTTCCCAGGTGCGGCTGGCCTGACCGGAGTCATAGGTGCCGGCGTAGGGCTCGTTGTAGGGGTCGAAGCCGAGGACGCCGGTGAACTCCTCGGTGGTGAGGTTCGCCTTGATGTACGCCATGGTCTTCTGGGCGGTGGCCAGGAAGTAGTCCTGGAGGCCGTAGTTGTTGTGCCAGAAGTCGTACTGGGCCTTCGTCACCGCGCTGTTCTGGGTGATGTTCTGGCCCCACATGAAGCAGATGCCGCAGGACTCGGTGGGGTAGCCGCCGAGCGCGACCGCCCACGCGGGGGCGCCGTCGCCGGTGTACCAGCTGCCCGAGTTGAACAGGTAGCGGGAGTACAGGTCCTGGTGGAAGTCGGGGTAGACCCGGATGCCCGCGTCGAGGAAGGCCTGCATCTGGGCGGTGGCGGAGGCCAGGTAGGCGGTGTCGACCTGGCCCTTCACCGGTTCGGCGTAGGCCCAGGAGAGCAGGAAGCGCACGGAGTTGCCGCCCCCGAGGGCGCGCAGGGCCGTAGCCGACTTCTTGGCGTCGGCGACCGAGGCGAAGGGCAGGCCCTTGTTCTCGGCGAGTTTCGTCTCACCGGAGACGTTGTAGCCGCGCAGTACCACCTCACGGCCGTTCGCGTCGACGAAGCGGCCGTTCGACACGGTGAGCGCCGTGCCGTCGAACGAGAGGGAGTCGGGGACGGTGGCCGCGGCGGCGGGCGTGCCCGCCGCCGTCAGGAAACCGCAGAGTCCGCAGAGGACAACCAGAACAGCGAGCAGACGTGCCCGGACATTCGGCATGTCCACTACAGTCGGGCGCTTTCCGGACACCGTCAATACATCTGACTCACCAGTAAGGTTGAACGTTGTTCACCTCTTGCGTCCGTCGCTCACCTCTGGCGTACGCCGCTCCCCTCAGACGCCCGTCCGGCCGGTCACGTTCAGGAGGTACTCCTTCCTGTCGAGCGGGTTGAGATCGGTGCGCGGCCGCTCGGGGACCGTGCCGTGCAGCACGGGCGCGTAGTGGTCGAAGGCGCTCTCCCACTCCCCCTCGCCCCTGGTCAGCCCGGGGATACGCTGCTCCAGGCCGTGCACCCGGGCGGCCGGCACCGCTCCCTGGAGCAGACACCGGCCACCCCGGCTGTCCGTCGACCCCGGTACGGCCCGCAGCGCGGCCAGCACCGGCAGCAGCGCGCCCAGGGTGTCCGCCGGTACCTCCAGCCGGAAGCGGTGCATGGGCTCGTACACCCGGGTGCCCGCCCGGCGCAGCGCCTCGACCAGGACCAGCGGGGTCAGGCCCCGGAAGTCGTACCCGGTGCTGGACATGCTCTTGTCGAAGCCCTGGTGGGCATGGCTCTGGCGGGGCCAGTAGCCGGAGTGGGTCATGGTGACCGCGCAGTCGGTGACCTGCCAGCCGTGCAGGCCCTGGCCGAGGGTGGCACGTACGGTGTCCTCCACCGCCTTGAAGAAGGCGTACGGCATCGCCCCCAGCTCCACCTCCAGGCCGAAGGCGACACCGGTGCCGGGCGGGGCGGGGTCGACGCGCAGGCCCACCGTGGCGAGGAACGGGTTGGCGTCCTTCTTGATGAACTCGGCGGCGGCCCCGGTCCCGGCCGGGCGTTCCACGCACAGCGGTGTCGTCCCGCGGAAGGTGACCTGAAGGCCGTAGTCGTCGGCGAGGGTCGCCTGGACGACCTCCTTCTGCACCTCCCCGTACAGGGACACCGAGGTCTCCTGGCGGACCTCGTCGTGGCGCAGGCCGATCAGCGGGTCCTGTTCGGCCAGCTGGGTGAGGGCCAGGTGCAGGGAACGCCGGTCGGTGTCCGGTCCCGGTACGACGACCGTCTCCAGGGTCGGGGGTGCGAACACCTGGCCGTGCTCCCGGTGCGGTACGCCGAGGCTGTCGCCGATGCGGATGTCGGTCAGTCCCCACAGCCGGGCGATACGGCCCGCCGCGACCGCCTCCTCGCGCACGTCGGTGCCGTGGTCGAAGACGCTGATCGCGGTGACCTTGCCCGTGGTGTCCCCGTACGGCACCCGGTCGCGGGTGTGCAGGGTGCCGCAGAACACGCGGGCGTAGGCGATCTTCTCGCCGGCCGGTCCCCGCTCCACCTTGAAGACCGATCCGGACAGCGGACCGTCGGGGTCCCCCTCCGCGCGGGGCAGCAACTCCTTGATGCCGGCGATGAGTTCGGGCGCCCCGGCGCCCGTCGCGGCGGAGCCGAACCAGACCGGGTGGACCAGCGCGCGGCGCGTCCGGTCGAGGAGGGCGGCGTGGATCCGCCCGGGGGTGAGGGTGCCGTCGACATACGCGGTGAGCAGGTCGTCGTCGTGCTCGGTGAGGACGTCCACCGGCACCGGGGCGGGGTGGAAGGCGGCCTCGCGCGTCCCGATCCCGCTCACGGTCCCCATCGGGACCACGGGCACCGCCAGCCGCTCGGTGAGTTCCCGCAGCACACCGTCCTCGCGGGCGCCCCGCCGGTCGATCTTGTTGACGAAGACGAGCGTGGGGATGCGCAGCCGGCGCAGGGTGCGCAGGAGGATCCTGGTCTGCGCCTGGACACCCTCGACGGCGGACACCACGAGAACGGCCCCGTCGAGAACACCGAGGACCCGCTCCACCTCGGCGATGAAGTCGGGGTGGCCCGGGGTGTCGATGAGGTTGACGGTGACGTCGCCGACCGGGAAGGAGACGACGGCGGACTTGATGGTGATGCCGCGCTGCCGCTCCAGCGCGAGGGTGTCCGTCCGGGTGCTGCCGTCGTCGACGCTGCCGAGCTCGTCGATGATCCCGGCGGAGTGCAGCAGCCGCTCGGTGAGGCTGGTCTTACCGGCGTCGACGTGGGCGAGGATCCCGAGGTTGAGCAGATGCACGAGGTGTCATGTCCTTTGGAGTGGGGGTCGTTCCTTCCGTGGTGGACATGAACGCAGTGCGCATCTCTCGCTCCTGATCCTTCGGGGCCGTTACCCGCGCAGTGCACCAGAGCGGCGGGCGGGTCGGCAACGGATTAACGTGCACACGTGCGCGAGATTCTGCCGGTGCTGAGCGGGTGGTACGGCGCCGGTGTGCCGTTCGGGCTCGCGACCGTGGTCGCGGTCAGCCGCAGCGCGCCGCGGGCGCCGGGGGCGGCGATGGCGGTGGGGCCGGACGAGGAGGTCGTGGGCAGTGTGTCCGGGGGCTGTGTGGAGGGTGCGGTGTTCGAGCTCGCCCGGGAGGTCGTGGCGACCGGGACGGCCCGCCTGGAGACGTTCGGGTACAGCGACACCGACGCGTTCGCGGTGGGGCTGACCTGCGGCGGGGAGCTCACCGTGCTGGTACGGCCGGTCACTCCCTCACGGGATCCGGCCTTCGGCACGCTCGCCGCCTCGGTCGCCGCGGGCGAACCGGTGACGCTGGCGACCGTGACCGACGGCCCGGCCGCGCTCGGTGCCGCCCTCGCGGTCCGGCCGGACCGTGTCGCGGGCTCGCTCGGTACGGCGGGCCTGGACGCGGCGGTCACCGCCGACGCACGCGGGGAGCTCGCCCTCGGCGCCACCGGCCTGCGGCACTACGGGCCGCGCGGGCAGCGGCGCGAGGACGCGGTCACGGTGTTCCTGCACTCCTTCGCCCCGCCGCCGCGCATGCTGGTGTTCGGGGCGATCGACTACGCGGCGGCCGTGGCCCGCATCGGTGACTTCCTCGGCTACCGGGTCACGGTGTGCGACGCGCGCCCCGTGTTCGCGACCCCGAGCCGCTTCCCGGAGGGCGTCGAGGTGGTCGTGGACTGGCCGCACCGCTATCTGCGCGGCACCCGGACGGACGAGCGCACGGTGATCTGCGTCCTCACCCACGACCCGAAGTTCGACGTGCCGCTCCTCGAGGAGGCGCTGCGCCGGCCGGCCGCGTACATCGGGGCGATGGGCAGCCGGCGCACCCACGGCGACCGTCGGCGGCGGCTGGTCGAGGCGGGGCTGGGCGAGCCCGAGCTGGCCCGGCTGCGCTCCCCGGTCGGGCTCGACCTCGGCGCCCGTACGCCCGAGGAGGTCGCGGTGTCGGTGGCCGCCGAGATCGTCGCGCTGCGCTGGGGCGGCACGGGCGCCCCGCTGACGGGGACGGCGGGGGCGATCCACGGCCACCCCCCGGAAAATCGGTCAAATTATCCTTAAATGGGGTGTGTGGGACACGGGGAGGGTGGGTAGTGGCTCTTTCATCCATCCCCGCAAGGGAAGGAGGTCCGTGAAGCACAGCAGACTCACAGCAGCCGGGCCGCCTCCGACCGTTTCGGCCGGGCGCGGCCCGGTTCCCGTGTTCAGCGGGGCGGCAGCCGGTGCAGGACGACGTCCGTGAGCCTGCCGTCGGCCACCGTGGCGGTGAGGTAGGTGCAGTGCGGCTGCCGGCGGCGGTCGGTCGGGGAGCCCGGGTTGAGCAGGCGCAGTCCACCGGGGGCGGTGCTGTCCCAGGGGATGTGGCTGTGGCCGAAGACGAGGACGTCGAGCTCGGGGAAGCGGGCGGCGCAGCGGGCCTCGCGCCCCTGGGCGGGGCCGGTCTCGTGGATCACGCCGAAGCGCAGCCCGCCGAGGTCGGCACGGGCCACCTCGGGCAGCCGGGCGCGCAGACCGGGGCCGTCGTTGTTGCCGTACACCCCGATCAGCCGACGGCTGCGGCTCTCCAGCAGATCGAGGGTGGCGGTGTCGACCCAGTCGCCGGCGTGCACGACGACATCGGCCTCGGGAAGCGCGGCGAGCAGCGGGGCGGGGAGTTCCCTGGCGCGCTTGGGCAGGTGGGTGTCGGACATCAGCAGCAGTCGCACGGGGCCAGGCTACGCGCGGCCGGGCCGCGCCTGACCCGACCGGACCAAGGCCGGAATCCGGCTCTGCGGCCCCTCGACCCCGCAACCGGCGGGCATCGGCGGGCAACGGCTCATGAACGCTCGGGAACAGGACAGGTGGCCGAGGGGCCGCGGAGTTAGAGTCGGGGCCACGCGCATCCGCCCTACGGCACAGATCCACGGCACAGATCCAAAGGGGGCCAGGAGCCCGATGCCGGTCAAGGTCAGCGTCATCGTCCCCGTCTACAACCCCGGTCCCTACATCGAGGACTGTGTCGCGTCGCTGCTCAGGCAGTCGCTGCCGCCCGACGCATACGAAGTGATCTTCGTGGACGACGGCTCCACCGACGCCACCCCCGCCCGTCTCGACGCGCTCGCCGCCGAGGATCCCCGGGTGCGGGTCATCCACCAGGAGAACTCCGGCTGGTCGGGCAAGCCCCGCAACGTCGGCATCGACGCCGCCCGCGGCGAGTACGTCATGTTCGTCGACAACGACGACCACCTCGGCGACGAGGCCCTGGAGCGGATGTACGCGTACGGGGTCGCCAACGACGCCGACGTCGTCGTGGGGAAGATGGTCGGCCGGGGCCGCGGGGTGCCGGTGGAGCTGTTCCGGGTGAACCGGCCGAAGGCGAGCGTCGAGAACGCGCCGCTGATCGACAGTCTCACCCCGCACAAGATGGTCCGCCGTGCGTTCCTGGAACGCACCGGGCTGCGCTTCCCGGAGGGGCGGCGGCGCCTGGAGGACCATGTCTTCGTCACCGAGGCCTATCTGCGCGCGGACAACGTCTCGGTGCTCGGCGACTACGTCTGCTACTACCACGTACGGCGCGACGACGACGCGAACGCGGGCTTCCAGCGCTTCGACCCGGCCGGGTACTTCAAGAACCTCCGTGAGGCCCTCGACGTCGTCGAGAGGTACACCGAGCCCGGCCCGCTGCGCGACCGGCTCTTCCGGCGCTGGCTGCGCGTGGAGATGGTGGAGCGGCTGCGCGGCCGACGGTTCCTGAACCTGCCCGAGGGCTACCGCAAGGAACTCTTCGAGGAGATCCACGCGGTGGTCGTCGAGCGGTTCGGACCGGGCGTGGCGGCACCGCTCCAGCCCACCCAGCGGGTGGTCGCCGCACTGGTGACGGACGGGCGTTACGACGAGGTCGTCGCGTTCGCCGAGTGGGAGTCCGGGGTCGCGCTCACCGTGGACCCGGAGGACGTCCGCTGGCAGGACGGGGTGCTGCGGATCGCGTTCGCCGCGGAGCTGACGCACGACGGCGGGCCGATGACGTTCCCGGCCTCCGGGGGCTCCCCGCAGTGGCCGCCGAAGGACGTCGGCGAGGCGGTGCGGTGGCTGGGCGAGGACACGGTCGGCCGCTTCGGCAGGGCCAGACCGGATCTGCTGCTGCGCGACCGGGCCAGCGCCGCGCAGTACTTCCATCCGGTCGAGGTGGTCCGCGAGACGGTCCCGGCCGGGGACGGCAGCCGGGTGCGGCTGGTGCTGCGGGGGACGGCCACCGTCGATCCCGCGGACCGCGCGGTGCTGCCGGGCGACGGTCTCTGGGACGCGTACGTACGGGTCGGGCTCGGCGGCTGGACGAAGGAGCTGCGGCTCGGCCCGGCGCCCCGCCACGACCGCCCGGAGCCGCCGGCCGCCGTCGTCGCGGGCCGCGTGGTGCTGCCGTACTGGACCGACCGGCACACCAGTCTCGCGCTGGACATCGGCCGGGCGGGCAAGCGGCTGGGCCTCGGCCGACCGGTGCCCGGGGACGTCACGGTCGCCGGGGAGCGGATCGGGGTGGACCTGCGGCTGCATGTGCCCGTGCGCACCGGGGTGCTGCTGCGGCTGAGCGGGCCGGGTTCCCACGACGTGCCCGCAGTGCTGCTGCCCGGCGGGCGGCTGGAGGCCTCGCTGCCCGTCGCCGACCTCGCCGGCCGCACCTGGCGCACGGCGCTGTGTCTCACCCCGGACGGGCCGCAGGCCCGGTTCCATCCGCTGGCGGTGGCGCTGCGGGTCGGGGCGGACGGGGTGCGGGCCGTACCGGCGCCGCGGCCCGGCGGGCTGCGGAGGCTGGGGCGCCGGGTGCGGCGTGCGGTGCATCGGGTGCTCGGACGGGTGGTGCGGGGCGGGGGGCGCGGGGGGCGCTGAGGCGTCGTCCGGCTGCGGCTGCGTCGTGGCTGGTCGCGCAGTGCCCCGCGCCCCTTGAAAGCAGCGCACCTTGAAAGCAGCGCCCGTTGAGAGCAAGGGTCAGTGGCCGACCGACACCTGGGCCAGCGCGCCCCGCAGCGCGTCCCAGCCTCGGCCGCGGGACAGGCCACGGTTGCGGGCCCGGGTCAGGGGACGCCAGAAGCCGGCCTCCAGCAGGGTCTCCGGCGGGACCGCGCGGACGCGGTCGAGGACGGTCTCCGGGACCTTCTGCGGGTCGGGCACGTCGAACTCGGCGAGGATCTCGTCGTAGCGCTGACTCAGTACCCGGCTGCGCGGGTCCGCGCCGAAGACGAGGAGCTGGCCGGTGGGCTCGGTGTCGACGAGGACGGTCACGAGGTCGGGGCGGTACCGGTCCAGGATCTCGGTGATCTTGAAGACGTCCCCGGTCCAGGCGGTGGTGTGGCGTTCGCGGGCCGCCTCGTCGACGTTGCGCGGCAGCATGTCGTCGAAGACGATCACGCTCGCCCAGTCGGAGTGCCGCTCGACGTTGATGAAGTCGCGCAGCGCGTACTCGAACAGGTGCATGCCGTCGATGAAGGAGAGGTCGAGGGCGGGGCGCCGCCAGTGGCCGAGGGCCGGGCGGCCGCGGCGGAGGTTGCGCCAGGGGTGACGGCCGCCCCTGAGGTGCTGGAGGGGGTTGTCGCGGGCGAAGAAGTCGTCGCTGGTGGCCTTCACCAGATGGACGTCGCAGCGGATCTCGGAGGTCACCTTGAACGCGGGATCGACGGCGATGCTGGGCACTCGGGACAGCCGCAGGCTGCGGCCGTCGTTGACGCCGATCTCCAGGTAGGTGCGGTTGGCGGTGACCTTGTGCAGTTCCCGGAGGAACTCATGGCGTTTCACGAACGGACTCCTTGGGTCTCCTTGCGGATCAGCGGCAATGCTGTGTGCAGCGCGGCGCGCCAGTCCCGCAGCGGGCGCAGGCCCGTCTCCCGCCAGCGGGCGTGGCCGAGCACGCTGTAGGCGGGGCGCGGGGCGGGCCGGGGGAAGGCGTCGCTGGTGGTGGGGCGCACCCGGTCGGGGTCGGCGCCGATCAGCCGGAGGATCTCCCGGGTCAGCTCGTACCAGCTCGCCTCGCCGGCGGCGGTGGCGTGCAGGATCCCGGTGGCCGTGCGGCCGGTGCGCGGTCCCAGGTCGGCGATGCGGGCGGCGACGTCGGCGCTCCAGGTGGGCTGGCCGCGCTGGTCGTCGACGACGTCGAGGGTGTCGCGGCGGGCCTGGAGACCCAGCATCGTACGGACGAAGCTGGGGCCGTGGACGCCGTAGAGCCAGGCCGTGCGCAGGACGACGCAGGCGTCCGGGAGTTCGGTGAGGACGGCGCGTTCCCCGGCGAGTTTGGTGCGGCCGTAGGCGGTGCGCGGGGCCGGGGGGTGGTCCTCCGGGTAGGGGACGGTGGCGTCGCCCGCGAAGACGTAGTCGGTGGAGACATGGATCAGCCGGGCGCCGTGCGCGGCGCAGGCCCGGGCGAGCAGGCGGGGGCCGTCGCCGTTGATCCGCAGCGCCCTGGCCTCGTCGGTCTCGGCGTCGTCGACGGCGGTGTACGCGGCGCAGTTGACGACGAGGTCGGGCCGGTGCGCGGCGACGGCCCGCTCCACCTGGTCCGGGCGGGTGATGTCCAGGGCCGCGTGGTCGAGGCCGGTCACCTCCTCGCCGCGCCGGGCCAGTTCCGTGACGGTGTCGCGGCCGAGCAGGCCGGCGGCGCCGGTGACGAGCCATCTCATACGGTCCGCGCTCCCCGCTTCAGCGGCTCCCACCAGTCACGGTGGTCCCGGTACCAGGCCACGGTGTCGGCGAGGCCGGCCGTGAAGTCGTGCCGGGGCCGGTAGCCGAGTTCGGTGCGGGCCTTGGTCCAGTCGACGCTGTAGCGCAGGTCGTGGCCCTTGCGGTCGGGCACGTGGTCGACGCGGTCCCAGTCGGCGTCGCAGGCCTCGAGCAGCAGCCCGGTCAGCTCCCGGTTGCTGAGCTCGGTGCCGCCGCCGATGTTGTAGACCTCACCGGGGCGTCCCTTGGCGCGCACGAGGTCGACGCCCCGGCAGTGGTCCTCGACGTGCAGCCAGTCGCGGACGTTGCGTCCGTCGCCGTAGAGGGGGACCCGCTCGCCGTCGAGGAGGTGGGTGACGAACAGCGGGATGACCTTCTCGGGGAACTGGTGCGGGCCGTAGTTGTTGGAGCAGCGGGTGACCCGCACGTCCAGGCCGTGGGTGCGGTGGAAAGCCAGCGCGATCAGGTCGGAGGACGCCTTGGACGCGGAGTACGGGGAGGTGGGGCCGAGCGGGTGGTCCTCGGGCCAGGAGCCGGTCTCGATGGAGCCGTAGACCTCGTCGGTGGAGACGTGCACGAACGGTCCGACGCCGTGCCGCAGGGCCGCGTCGAGCAGCGTCTGCGTGCCGAGCACATTGGTGCGTACGAACGTCCCGGCGCCCTCGATGGAGCGGTCCACGTGGGACTCTGCGGCGAAGTGCACGATCTGGTCGGCGCCGGCGGCCAGCTTGTCGACGAGGTCGGCGTCGCAGATGTCGCCCTGCACGAACTCCAGGCGGGGGTGGCCGACCGGCAGGTTGGTGAGGGTGCCCGCGTAGGTCAGCTTGTCCAGGACGGTGATGTCGAGAGCGGTGTCGCGGGCGAGGAGGCCGCGGACGTACGTGGAGCCGATGAAGCCGGCGGCTCCGGTGACGAGGAGGTTCATGTGTGGATCTGTACCTTGCTGTGGTCGCCGAGGACGAGACGGTGGGCACTCGGCACGCCGGGCGCCGGGGTGACTTCCACGTGTCGGCCGATCAGGGAGTTCTCGATGCGGCCCACCCCGTCGATGGAGGAGTCGCGCAGCACGATGGAGAACTCCAGCTCGCTGTCGGTGATCCGGCAGTTCTCCGCGACGGAGGTGAACGGTCCGACGTAGGAGTCGCGGACCTCGGTGCCCGCGCCGATGACGACGGGGCCGACGACGCGTGAGTTGACGATCCTGGCGCCCGCCTCGACGACCACCCGGCCGACGGTCTCGGAGGCCTCGTCGACCTCGCCGTCGATCCGGGGTTCGAGGCCCTCCAGGACGGTCCGGTTGACCTCCAGCATGTCGACGACGTTCCCGGTGTCCTTCCAGTAGCCCTTGATGATCGTGGAGCGGACGTCGGCGCCGTCGTCGATCAGCCGCTGGATGGCGTGGGTGATCTCCAGCTCGCCGCGCCGGGAGGGCCGGATCGTGTGCACGGCGGCGTGGATCGCGGGGGTGAACAGGTAGACGCCGACCAGGGCGAGGTCGCTCTTGGGCCGGTCGGGTTTCTCCTCCAGGCCGACGACCTGTCCGTCCGCGTCGAGTTCGGCGACGCCGAAGGCGCGCGGGTCGGGGACCCGGGTGAGGAGGATCTGGGCGGCGGGGCGGGTCCTGCGGAACTCGTCGACGAGGTCGGTGATGCCGCCGACGATGAAGTTGTCGCCCAGGTACATGACGAAGTCGTCGTCGCCGAGGTAGTCGCGGGCCACCATGACCGCGTGGGCGAGGCCGAGGGGCCGGTCCTGCGGGATGTAGGTGACGGCGAGGCCGAAGCGGGAGCCGTCGCCGACGGCTGCGCGGATCTCGTCGGCGGTGTCGCCGACGATCACCCCGACCTCGGTGACGCCCGCCGCGGCGATGGCCTCCAGGCCGTAGAAGAGCACGGCCTTGTTGGCCACGGGGACGAGCTGTTTGGCCGAGGTGTGGGTGATCGGCCGGAGTCGGGTACCGGCGCCGCCGGACAGCACGAGAGCCTTCATCGCCTCACCTCGGCCTCCGGAGCCCCGGATGCCTGGATCGTGGTGGTCGGGTGTCTTTCGGTCCTCACCCCTGACGATGTTCCATTCCGGGCCGGAGCGCATCCCGGGCGCCGGGTACCCGCCCGCGCCGCGTGGACGCACCCGGCGGTCAGCGGTCCAGGGGCCCTTCGGCCCACACCTGTTTGCCGCCGCTGACCGGGAGCGTGCCCCAGGTCTCGGAGACGGCCTCCACGAGGAGGATGCCGCGGCCGCCGGTGGCCTCCCAGCCCACGTTGGGTTTGACGGGGGTGCGGGGCGAGGCGTCGGTGACGGCCACCCGCAGCCGGTTGTTGACCAGGGTGAGGTCGAGGCGGACCCGGCCGTCGGTGTGCACCAGGGCGTTGGTGACGAGTTCGGAGACCACCAGCAGGGCCGTGTCCATGGCGTCCCCGGACACGGCCCAGGAGCGCAGCGTGCGCCGGGTGAACCGGCGGGCCTGGCGGGCGGCCTCGGGCACACGCCACACGGTCCAGCCCTCGCGCAGGGGTTTGACGGCCATGCCGTCGTAGCGCATCAGCAGCAGGGCCACGTCGTCGGCGCGGTGGGCGCCGGCCAGCAGCGCGTCGGCGACGAGGCCCAGGTCGGCGGGGTCGGAGACGGACAGTTCATGGGCGAGCCGGGCCAGTCCGGTGTCGATGTCGAGCTGGGCGGACTCCACCAGGCCGTCCGTGGTCAGCGCGATCACCGTGCCGGGCAGCAGTCTGAGCGCGGTCATCGGGAACTCGGCCCGGTCGAGCACGCCGAGCGGCGGGCCGCCCTCGCCCTCGGCGACTTCGGTTGCGCCGTCCGGGTGGCGCAGCACCGGTGGCGGGTGTCCGGCGCGTACGCACCAGCCGGTGCCGGACTCCATGTCGACGTCGACATAGGCGCAGGTGGCGAACAGGTCGGTCTCGAGCTCCGTCAGCAGCCGGTTGGAGTGGGAGACGACCACGTCCGGCGGGTGGCCCTCGGCGGCGTAGGCGCGCAGGGCGGTGCGCATCTGGCCCATCAGGGTGGCGGCGGCGGCGCTGTGGCCCTGGACGTCGCCGATGACGAGGGCCACGTGATGGTCGGGCAGCGGGATCACGTCGTACCAGTCGCCGCCGACCTCCAGCCCTGCGGTGGCGGGCAGATAGCGGGCGACGGCGACCCCGCCGGGGAGCGCGGGCAGCCGGCGCGGGAGCAGCTGGCGCTGGAGCATGCCGACGAGTTCGTGCTCGGCGTCGAAGGCGTGGGCGCGCAGCAGGGCCTGTCCGGCGAGCCCGGCGGAGGCGGTGAGCAGGGCGCGTTCGTCGGGGCCGAAGTCGTGCGGGCTGTCCCAGCCGATGAGACAGGCGCCCGCCATCCGGCCGGCGGCGGGCAGCGGCAGGACCGCGAGGCCGCCGGGGCCGACCTCGGCGAGGGCGGGTTCCAGGACGTCGCTGCCGGCCGGCCAGATCCGGGCACGGCCCTCGCGCAGCGCGGCGGCGAGGGTGGGCATGGCGCGCACGGGTGCGTCGGGCCATTCGCCGCGCCATTCCGACCGCCACAGCTCGGGCCAGGCCTCGGGGTCGGGCGGGTCGAGGACGATGACCACGAGCCGGTCGTTCTCCAGCTCCGCGAGGGCGATCCGGTCGGCGCGCAGCGGCTCGCGCAGGGCGGTGACGACGGCCTGGCTGACGTCCCGTACGGTGCCGGCGGTGGCGAGGGCGGCGGCCAGTCGCTGGACCCGGGCCACGTCGGTGACCTCGGTGCGCAGGCTGGAGGCGTCGGCGACGGTGCCGACGAGCCGGGGCGGCCGGTCCTCCCCGCCGGGCAGCAGCCGGCCGCGCAGCCGCAGCCAGCGGGGCGGGCCGTCGGGCCGGAGCACCCGGAACTCCAGCTCGCGGTCGCCGATCGACATGTGGTCGGCCTCGACGACGGACATCAGCGAGGGCAGGTCCTCGGGGACGGTGCGGGCGAGCAGGGTCTCCACACGGCCGTCGAAGTCCTCCCGGTCCATGCCGAACAGGTCCAGGAGCGCGTCGCCGACCTCGACCCGGCCGGTGTCCATGGCGAGGCCGAAGGAGCCGGTGCCGGGTTCGCCCTCCGGGGCGGGGGCGGGGGGTGCGGGCGCGGCGAGGGCCTCCGCGACAAGGGCGAGACAGGCGCGGTCGTCGCCGTCGAAGCCGGCGGGACGCTCGCCGACGGCCAGCAGCAGACGTCCCCCTTCGCCGGGTACCGGCAGCGCGGCCAGCTGGACGTCCCGGACGGACATCCGCCACTCCGGGGCGGCCTCGGCGAGGTGCTCCGGGCCGAGCCACACCGGCCGACCGGTGCGGTGGGCGTCGGCGACCGGGGAGCTTCCGTCGGCGGGGTAGCTCTCGCGCAGCCCGTACAGGGCCCCGGGCACGCCCGCGGACTCGGTCAGCCGGAGCGGTCCGTCGTCCTCGCCGGGCGCGTACACGGCCGCGAGGGACGCCCCCGTGAAGACGAGCGCCTGTTCCAGGACCCGCCGTACCCGGTCCGGGGCGGCGGGATCGGCCGTGATCGTCTTGAGGGCGACTTCGGCGCGCACGGGTCCCGCTCTGCGCCCCGCAGCACCCTCACTGACCACGTCCGCAATTACAGCGCGTATGAGACCTCGGCGCAGCCCCTCCGCGCGGCGGAGCCGTCCGCGCCCCCGCCGCGCCGCGTTCGCCGTGCGCCCTCGCCCGGTAGGGGGCAGATTTGGAGCCGGAACCCGGGGTGGCCGGTGGGCCGAGGAGGTGGGCGCCGTGTCCGACGGGACGCAGGCCGGTCAGACGGCGGCCGCCGTGCGGACGCCGGTCGGCAGGCCGCTGCTGTCCCTGGCGCTGACCTCGATGATGGACGCGGTCGGCGCGCACTCGGGTGCGGTCTACCTGCGGCCGGGCGAGGAGCCGGTGCTCCAGATGGCGGTGACGGCCGGGCTGCCCCGCGCGTTCTCGGCGCCCTGGGAGCGGGTCGGGCTGAACGCGCCGATCCCGGTGGCGGAGGCGGTCCGGGAGCGGCGGCTGGTGTGGGTCGGCGGGGAGGAGGACATGGCCCGCCGCTATCCGCGGATCGCGGTCGTCCTGCCGTATCCCTTCGCACTGGCGGCGCTGCCGGTGGCGACGGAGTCGCGGGTGTACGGCGCGGTGTACGTGACCTGGCCCGGTTCGCATCCGCCGGAGCTGTCCGAGCGGGAGCGCGAGGAGCTGACGGCGGGCTGCGAGCGGCTGGCGGCACGGCTGGAGCGGGCGGCGGCGGAGAACCTCACCCTGCGGGTCGAGTCCGATCTGATGGACGCGTGGTCGATCGGCGGGACCGCGGACACCCTCGGCACGGTGGAGGCGGCGCGGATGGTGACCCGGCTGCCGTACGGACTGTGTTCGCTGGACCTGAGCGGCCGGGTGGGCTTCGCCAACACGGCGGCGGCGGATCTGCTCGGGGTGCCGGTGCGGCGGCTGCTGGGGGCGCAGCTGTGGGCCGCGGTGCCCTGGCTCAACGACCCCTCGTACGAGGAGCGCTACCGGGCGGCGCTGATCGGGCAGGCGCCCGTGTCGTTCGTGGCGCTGCGGCCGCCCTCGGACTGGCTGTCGTTCCGGCTGTACCCGAGCACCACCGGCATCAGCGTCCGGATCACCCGGGCCCGGAACGTGTCGGAGCCGAAGCCCTCGCCGGCCCGGCCGGGGGACGCGCCGACCCGGCTGGTGTCGATGTCGCAGGCGCTGAGCCTGGCGGGGGCGCTCACCGAGACGGTGACCGTGCAGGACGTGGTGGGGCTGGTCGCGGACGAGATCGCGCCGACCGTGGGCAGTCAGGCGCTGGCGCTGCTCGGGGCGCGGGCCGGACGGCTGCATGTGCTGGGCCAGCACGGCTATCCCGACCCGCACGTGGTGGAGCGGTACGACGGGATGCCGCTGTCGGCCGCGTCGCCGGGCGCGCACGCCGTCGCGCACGTCGTCCCGTCGTTCTTCGCGTCCCGGCGGCAGCTGGAGCGGCTGTATCCGGCCGAGCGTTCCGCCCCGGACGGCTTCGCGGCCTGGGCGTATCTGCCGCTGATCGCCTCGGGGCGCCCGGTGGGCGCCTGTGTGCTGGCGTACGCCCGGCCGCGCGAGTTCTCCACGCACGAGCGGGCGGTGCTGGCCAGTATGGCCGGGCTGATCGCGCAGGCCCTGGACCGGGCGCTGCTGTACGACGTCAAGCACCAGCTCGCCCACGGTCTCCAGGCAGCGCTCCTCCCCCACTCGCTGCCGCGGCTGCCCGGGGTGCAGGCGGCCGCCCGTTATCTGCCGGCCACCCGGGGCATGGAGATCGGCGGCGACTTCTACGACCTGGTGCCGTCCCGGCCGCTGGCGGCGGCGGTGATCGGGGACGTGCAGGGCCACAACGTGACGGCGGCGGGGCTGATGGGGCAGCTCCGTACGGCCGTACGGGCGTACACGACGGTCGGGCAGGAGCCGGCGGAGGTGATGCGCAGCACCAACCGGCTGCTGATCGACCTGGGGTCCGATCTGTTCGCGAGCTGTCTGTATCTGCGGCTGGACCCGGCGCACGGGCGGGCGGTGATGGCGCGGGCCGGGCATCCGCCGCCGCTGCTGCGCCGGGCCGACGGACAGGTGCGGGTGCTCGACCTCGCGGGCGGTCCGCTGCTGGGCATCGACGCGTCGGCGGCGTATCCGACGACGGAGGTGGAGCTCTCTCCCGGCTGTGTGCTCGCCCTGTACACGGACGGGCTGATCGAGTCGCCCGGCGTGGACATCGAGGACGCGGTCGCCGAGCTGGGCCGGCGGCTGGGCGAGGGCGGTGACCGTCCGCTGGAGGAGCTGGCCGACGACCTGGTGGGGCCGTACGCGGCGGCGGAGCAACGGATCGACGACGTGGCGCTGCTGTTGCTGCGGGCCGGGGATTCGGATTCCTGACGACACGAGATGACATGAGATGACATGAACGGTCCGGCCCCCGCCGGAGGGCCGGACCGTTCAGTCGGTGCCGGTGATCGGCTGCTGCCGATGCGGTGTCAGTGGGACTCGGTCACGCCCGAGCCGCCCTCGAGACCGTTGTCGTTCTGCTCCTGGGCGCCGTTGTCGTTCTGCTCCTGGGCGCCGTTCTGGTCGTCGGCTCCGTTGCCGGCCTCGTCACCGGCGCCGGCCTGCTGGCCGTTGCCGTTGATGGCCTCGCCGGTCTGGTCGTCGATGCCGTCGCCGTTCTCGTCGACCGCGCCGGCGCCCTGGCCGTTGCCGTTGCCGTTGCCGTTGATGGCCTCGCCGGTCTGGTCGTCGATGCCGTCGCCGTTCTCGTCCACGGCACCGGCGCCCTGGCCGTTGTCGCCGACGCCGTCGTCGGCGCCCACGCCGCCGCCGTCACCGAGGGTCGCGCCGGTCGCCTGCAGGGCGGTGGTCACCGGCTGGAAGAAGGTCTCGCCGCCGGCGGTGCAGTCACCGCTGCCGCCGGAGGTCAGACCGACCGCGAGGCCGTCCTGGGTGAACAGGGAGCCGCCGCTGTCGCCGGGCTCGGCGCAGACGTCGGTCTGGATGAGACCGGTGACGGTGCCCTCGGGGTAGTTGACCGTGGCGTCGAGGGCGAGCACGGTGCCGTCGTTGAGGCCGGTGGTGCTGCCCATCCGGAAGACCTGGGTGCCCACGACCGCGTCGGCGGCCTGCGAGATCGCGACGGTCTGCTGGCCGACATTGACCTCGCTCGGCGCCTGGGTGTTCGGGTCGTCGTACTTCACGAGTGCGAAGTCGCCGTCGCCGGGGAAGGTCGCCTGGTCGACGGTGGCGATCGGCTGGCCGTCCTCGGAGTCGGACCACTGCTCGGCGGCGACGCCGCAGTGACCGGCCGTCAGGAAGGCGGGCGAGCCGTCCTGGGCGGTGACGTTGAAGCCGAGGGAGCAGCGGGCCCCGCCGCCGAAGATGGCGTCGCCGCCGGAGACCTTGGTGGAGAAGGTGCCGGTGGACTTCTTGACGGTCGCCATGCCCGAGCCGAGGCTCTGGACGGTGGACTCCAGCTGGTCCCACTTGGCGCCGGTGACGGTGGAGTCGGCGGTGACCAGGATCTGGTTCGTCCGCGGGTCGACGGCCCACGCGGTGCCCGCGATGGTCGCCTTGGTCTTCAGGGTCTTCGCGGCCGCCTCGAGCTCGGCCGCGCTGTTCTCGACCTCGCGCACCTTCGCGCCGGCCTTCTCGGCCTGGACGACGACGTTGTTCTTGTCGCCGGAGACGTTGACGACGTTGACCACCAGCTGCTGCTGGCCGGAGTCGTAGTAGGAGCCGGCGAAGGCGTCACCGAGCAGCTCCTGGAGCTGTGCGGCGAGGTCCGAGGCGTCGCCCGCCTTCAGGGCCTTCACCGAGGCGGCGTTGTTGGAGCCGTCCTGGGAGGCGTTGGCCTGGGGAAGGAGGATGGCCGCCGCTCCGAGCGCCGCGACACCACCGACCGCGATGATGGCCTTGCGCTTCGTAACTCGCTTGTGACTCAAAAAACTCGACCTCCTGGGGGACGGGGTCTGGCTGCCGGTCGTCGGCAGCTCCGTACAGCGGCGCCTGGTTGGCCTTGAGTACGCGGGGGGCGCGGGATGCGTTCAATCGCGTTTGCCAACTTCCTTTGCGCAATGCGGAATCGGCCATGACCGTGCCCTGACCGGGCCAGGGGGAGAGAAGCGCCCATACCGCGACGACCACCGCTGAAGCGGACGGGATCCTTCCAGGACACGGGCGTCGAAATCCCGCCAGGCGCACAGCCGCCCCACAGTCACCCGGCGGATCGGATGTCTCGATCGCAGCAGTTCCGGTCACCCCGCGGGACGCACCGTCGGTGAGCGTGCCGTCACGGCGCGCACCCGTCGGAGAATCTGCACATCGATTGCCCAAGGGAGTCACCGGAGGCGGGGATTCTGCACAACTCCCGGGCGCCGCTCACGTCATTGGGGCGAGAGTGTCGGATTCGCCGTGACGGCCCCCGCCGCTCATCCGAGCGAATCCGGCCCGAGTCGTGAAGGAGTCGGCGACAAGTCGTGCGCGCGCCTGCACGGTTCACCCCTCCCGTGCCGCAAGTTCCCAGGTGAGGGCGGTGATTGAGTGGAACCGCGCCCGGCGGACCTGCTTTCATCCATCGCACCGCAGGGCTCGGACGCCTCCCGGAAACGGGTGGTCCGGCCCTCACGGTCGCGGCCGTCATCTGTCCCCAGAGGGGGCCGCTCCCCCCCTTGTGAGATATCCATATGAAGGGAAGTTCCCCCATGAACTCCACCCCCCAGGTTGAGACCGTCGAGATCTCCGACGCGGACCTCGACAACGTCTCCGGCGGTCTGTCCGTGAACGCCCTCGGCACCGTCACCGGCCTGGTGGACGGCGTCGCCCCGGTCTCCGGCCTGGTCGACACGGTCGTCGGCACCGTCGAGGGTGTCACCGGCCTGAACACCGCCCCGGTCACCAACCTGGTCGCCGGTCTCTGATCGCACCCCGTGTGACCTTCTGAGTCCCGGAGCCCTCACCCGGCTCCGGGACTCGTCGGCGTCCCGACCCCCGGAAGAAGCCCGTGCAGTTCCGCCAACAGGCCCTCACCAAGCTCCAGTCACCGGAGGAACTCGACCTCCCGGTACGTTTCGCGCGCCCTCAGGGCCGGCTGGTGCTGGCCGTGACCGTCGCCGTCATGGCGGCCGCCTCCGGGTGGGCGGTGACCGGCTCGGTCGCCTCCACGGTGAGCGCGCCCGCCGTGCTGACCCACGGCGAGGGCAGCTACATCCTCCAGAGCCCGGCGGCCGGCCAGGTCACCGCCGTCCTCGCGAAGGAGGGCGAGCGGCTGCCCGCCGACTCCCCCGTGCTGAAGGTCCGTACGGCCGACGGCGAGACCGTGGTCCGCACGGTCGCCGCGGGCCGGATCACCGCGCTGGCCGCCGCCCTCGGGCAGATCATCGCCACCGGCGCGAACGTCGCCGCCGTGGAGAAGGTCGCCGGCGCCGACGATCCGCTGTACGCCACCGTGTACGTGCCGGCCGAGAACGCCGCGTCGATCCCCGAGAACGCGGCCGTCGACCTCACCGTGCAGACCGTGCCCGCCCAGGAGTATGGCGTGCTGCGCGGCCATGTGAAGTCGGTCGACCGCACGGCCCAGTCGGCGCAGCAGATCTCCGCGTTCCTCGGCGACAGCGGGCTCGGCGAGCAGTTCACCGAGCACGGGCGTCCGGTCGCGGTGCTCGTGCGGCTCGACAGGTCGGCGTCCACGAAGAGCGGTTACCGGTGGTCCTCCGCCGACGGGCCGCCGTACAGGCTCAGTTCCCTGACCATGGCCACGGGTGCGATCCGGCTGGCCGACCAGCGTCCCGTCGATTGGCTGCTTCCGTGACCGCCGCCGAGCAGACCCGGGGCCGGAGGCGAGCGGCGCCGCCCCGGCGCACGGTCCCCCGGGCCGGGGCGAAGAGCGTCCGCACCCCCACGGTCCTTCAGATGGAGGCCGTGGAGTGCGGCGCCGCCTCCCTCGCGATGGTCCTCGGCCACTACGGCCGGCACGTCCCGCTGGAGGAGCTGCGGATCGCGTGCGGGGTCTCGCGGGACGGCTCGCGGGCCGGCAACCTGCTGAAGGCGGCGCGCGGTTACGGCCTCACCGCCAAGGGCATGCAGATGGATCTGGCGGCCCTCGCCGAGGTGAAGGCGCCCGCCATCCTCTTCTGGGAGTTCAACCACTACGTCGTCTACGACGGCATGGGCCGCCGCTTCGGCCGCCGCGGCGTGTTCGTCAACGACCCCGGCAAGGGGCGGCGGTTCGTGCCGATGGAGGACTTCGACGGCAGCTTCACCGGGGTCGTGCTGGTGCTGGAACCCGGCGAGGGGTTCGAGCGGGGCGGGCGCCGGCCGGGGGTGCTGGGCGCCCTGCCGGCCCGGCTGCGCGGCACGGCGGGCACCCTGCCGGCCGCCGTGCTGGCGAGTCTGCTGCTGGTGCTGGTCGGTGCCGCCGTCCCGGCGCTGAGCCGGACCTACATCGACATGTTCCTGATCGGCGGTCAGACCTCGCTGCTGGAGGTGCTGTTCACGGCCATGGGCGCCTGCGTGCTGCTGACCGTGGCGCTGACCTGGCTCCAGCAGGCCAACCTCCACCACGGCCGCATCATCTCCTCCACCCTCTCCAGCGCCCGCTTCCTGCGCCATCTGCTGCGGCTGCCGGTGACCTTCTTCTCCCAGCGCAGCCCGGCCGACCTGGTGCAGCGGCTCCAGTCGAACGACGCCGTCGCCGAGACCCTGGCCCGCGATCTGGCCTCGGCGGGCGTGGACGCGATCGTCGTCGTCCTGTACGCCGTCCTCCTCTACACCTACGACCCGCAGCTGACGTTCGTCGGCATCGGGGTGGCGCTGCTGAACATCGTCGCCATGCGGGTCGTCGTCCGGCTGCGCGCGACGCGTACGGCGAAGCTGCGGGCGGACACCGCGCGGCTCACCAACACGGCGTACACCGGGCTCCAGTTGATCGAGACGATGAAGGCGACCGGCGGAGAGGACGGCTACTTCCGCAAGTGGGCCGGGCAGCACGCCACCACGCTGGAGGAACAGCAGCGGCTCGGGGTGCCGAGCGCCTGGCTGGGCGTGGTCGCGCCGACGCTCGCCACCCTCAACAGCGCGCTGATCCTGTGGATCGGCGGGATGCGGGCCATCGAGGGCCACCTCTCCGTGGGTCTGCTGGTCGCCTTCCAGGCGCTGGTCGTCCGTTTCACGGCCCCGCTGACCCGGCTGAACGGCGTGGCGGGCCGGATCCAGGACTTCGCGGCCGACGTGGCCCGGCTCAAGGACGTGGAGAGCTTCCGCGCCGACCCGCTCTACGACCGCCGCACCGGCGCCGACTCCACGCGCCGGCTCCGGGGGCACGTCGAGCTGGAGAACATCGCCTTCGGCTACAGCCCGCTGGACCAGCCCCTGCTGTCGGGCTTCGACCTGACCGTCGGCCCCGGGCAGCAGGTGGCGCTGGTCGGCGGCTCGGGCAGCGGGAAGTCGACGGTCTCCCGGCTGCTGTCGGGCCTGTACACGCCGTGGGAGGGCGTGATCCGGATCGACGGACAGCGGCTGGAGGACATCCCGCGCGGGGCGCTCGCCTCGTCCGTCTCCTTCGTCGACCAGGAGGTGTTCCTCTTCGAGGGCACGGTCCGCGACAACGTGGCGCTGTGGGACCCGTCGATCCCGGACGAGGCGGTGATCGAGGCGCTGCGGGACGCGGCGCTGTACGACGTCGTCATGCGCCGGCCCGGTGGCATCGCCGGGCGGGTCGAGCAGGACGGCCGCAACTTCTCCGGCGGTCAGCGGCAACGCCTGGAGATCGCCCGGGCGTTGGTGCGCCGGCCCAGCGTCCTGGTCCTGGACGAGGTGACCAGCGCGCTGGACGCGGAGACCGAGCTGGCCGTGATGGACAACCTGCGCCGGCGCGGCTGTGCCTGTGTGGTGATCGCCCACCGGCTGAGCACGGTCCGCGACAGCGACGAGATCGTGGTGCTCGAGCACGGCACGATCGTGGAGCGGGGACGGCACGGGGAACTCGTCGCGCGCGGCGGCGCGTACGCGGCGCTGGTCAGGGAGCGGTGACACCCGTGAACGACGGTGATGTCGTCCTCGCCGCGCTCGGACGGATGGGCGGGCGGATCGACTGCGCGGGCTTCGGGCGGCTGGACCTCGAAGGTCCGCAGGTGCTGTGGCTGGTGGCGTCCGGCGCGCTGGACCTGTTCGCGGTGGACGCCGAACAGCAGGGCCACTGGCACCACTTGGGCCGACTGGAGGCGGGCACGCTGCTGCTCGGCCCGGTGACCGGATCTCAGCACACGCTGGTGGCCCGGCCGCTGCGGGACTGCGTGGTGCACCGCATCGGCCTGCTCGAGCTGTACCAGCCGGCCGGCACCGAGACCTGGTCCTACGACGCGTACGGCAACCCCCAGTACGTGCCGCCGACTTCGAGCCCGCTGGAGTACGCGCTCGCCCTCGGCGTGGGCCGCGGCCTGTCCGTCCTCTTCCAGGCGCCGATGGCGACGGAGAAGCCCGCCGAAGTCACCGACGACGACGTGTTCTGGATGCAGGTGCCGCCGGGCAGTGTGCAGTACGGCTCGCTGTACGGGGCGGAGGCGGCCGCCGATCTGCTGATGGACCCGGCGGTGTGGCAGTCGATGGTCGATCAGCAGTACCGGCTGCTGACCACGCTGGACCGCTGGATCGAGCAGCTGGAGCGGACCCACGAGACCCGGACGGCCGCCGGAATCAAGGCCGGTGAGGCGGTGCGCGCCCAGGCCGACCGGAGCCTGCTGGCGTCGATCGGCCGCAAGCCGGGCCGGCGCACCACGTCGGCCGACGCGGACGCCACCTTCGCCGTGTGCCGGCTCGTCGCGCAGGCGGCGGGCATCACGCTCGCCGAGCCCGCGCACCTGGGCGCCGGCGACGACCGGCTGGACCCGGTCGAGCAGGTGGCCCTGGCCTCCCGGGTGCGGACCCGCGCGGTACGGCTCGACGGGCGCTGGTGGCGGGACGACGTGGGTCCGCTGGTCGGTCGGCGGGCGCTGTCCGGGGCACCGGTCGCGTTGCTGTGGCGGCGCGGCGGTTATGTCGCCGTACACCCGTCGACGGGGCGGGAGAGCCCGGTCGAGAAGGCGAACGCCGAGGAGTTCGAACCACGGGCCGTGATGTTCTACCGGCCGCTGCCGGAACACACGCCGAGCCCGCTGGGTCTGCTGCGGTTCAGCATGCGCGGCACCGGCGGCGATCTGACGCACCTGCTGCTGAGCGGGCTGGTGACGGTGGCGATCGGGGCGCTGGTGCCGATCGCCACGGGCAAGGTGCTCGGCGAGTACGTGCCGAAGGCGCAGTCGGGGCTGATCGTGCAGGTATGTCTGGCCGTGATGGCCGGCGGCGTGGTCGCGGCGGCGTTCACGCTGCTCCAGAACCTCACCATCCTGCGGCTGGAGGGCCGGATCGAGTCGGCCCTCCAGCCGGCCGTGTGGGACCGGCTGCTGAGACTGCCGACGAGGTTCTTCGCCGAGCGGTCCACGGGTGAGCTGGCCAGTGCCGCCATGGGCATCAGCGCGATCCGCCGGCTGCTGGCGGGGCTCGGTCCCTCGGTGGCGCAGTCGGTGACCGTCGGCGCGATGAACCTGGGGCTGCTGCTCTGGTACAGCGTGCCGATGGCGCTCGCGGCGATCGGCATGCTCGTCGTCGTCGCCGGGGTGTTCCTGGGGCTCGGGCTGTGGCAGGTGCGCTGGCAGCGGCGGCTGGTGGTGCTCTCCAACAAGCTGAACAACCAGGCGTTCCAGACCCTGCGGGGCCTGCCGAAGCTGCGCGTGGCGGCCGCCGAGAACTACGCCTACGCGGCCTGGGCGGAGCAGTTCGCGCGCAGCCGTGAGCTCCAGCGGCGCCTCGGCCGGATCAAGAACCTCACCACGGTGCTGGGCGCGGTGTATCTGCCGCTGTGCTCGCTGCTGATGTTCATGCTGCTGGCCGGTCCGGCGCGGGGCGCGCTGTCGGCGGCGGACTTCCTCACCTTCAACACGTCGATGACGATGCTGCTCACCTCGGTCGCCTCGCTGACCGGTGCCTTCGTCTCCGCGGTGGCGGCGCTGCCGCTGTTCGAGGAGATCCGCCCGGTGCTGGAGGCGACACCGGAGGTCCGATCGGCGAGCACCCGTCCGGGCCCGCTCTCCGGCGCCCTGGAGGCCCGCCGGCTCTCCTTCCGCTACTCCGACGACGGCCCGCTCGTCCTCGACGACGTGTCCTTCGAGGTCCGGCCGGGCGAGTTCGTGGCGGTCGTGGGCCCGAGCGGCTGTGGCAAGTCGACCCTGCTGCGCCTGCTCATCGGCTTCGACAGACCGGTCTCGGGCCAGGTCCTCTACGACGGCCAGGACCTCGCCGCGCTCGACCGGTCCGCCGTGCGCCGGCAGTGCGGGGTCGTGCTCCAGCACGCCCAGCCGTTCACCGGCTCGATCCTGGACGTCATCTGCGGCACCGGGGCCCACACCCCGGAGGAGGCGATGGCCGCCGCCGAACTGGCGGGGCTCGCGGAGGACATCCGGCGGATGCCGATGGGGCTGCACACCATCGTCTCCGGCAGCGGCTCGGTCTCCGGCGGCCAGCGCCAGCGGCTGATGATCGCCCAGGCGCTGATCCGCCGGCCGCGCGTCCTCTTCTTCGACGAGGCGACCAGCGCCCTCGACAACGACACCCAGCGCACGGTCATCGAGAGCACCCGCAAGCTGAACGCCACCCGGGTCGTCATCGCCCACCGGCTGTCGACGGTGCTGGACGCCGACCGGGTCGTCGTGATGGAGAACGGCAGGATCACCCAGCAGGGGCCGCCCGCCCAGCTCCTCGCGGACACGGGCGGACGGCTGCACGAACTGGTGCGGCGGCAGCTGACCTGACCCCGGGGTGCCCGGTCAGGACCGTCCGGGCACCGGCGCGCCGGACGGGAAGCCCGCCTCGACGCAGGCCAGGTAGGAGGACTCCCAGGAACGGGTGGCGCCGTTCGGCGGGGCCGGCGGGCCGCCCGCCGCCCGGGTGTCCAGTGCGGCCAGGCACACCTCCCAGCCCGCGGCGTTGCGCGCCGCGGTGTCGGCGCTCTCCAGGACGTCGGTGAGGGTGAGCCGGGTGCGTTCGTCGCCGTCGGGTTGGAGATCGAAGCGGAGTTCGTCGCCGCCCCAGGCGAAGGACAGATGGCTGAGCGCGTCCACCGCCAGGACCCGGCCGGTCGACTCCGGCAGACGCGGATCGCCGCTGAAGTGGATCGTGCCGCCGGGGCGCAGATCCATCGCCACCCGGGACGGGAACCAGTGGGCCAGTTCGGCCGGGTCGGTGACGAACCGCCAGACCCGGGCGACCGGATGGTCGTAGGTGCGGATGAAGCGGACGGCGGTCCGGCCGTCGTCCAGGGTCACAGGGGCCCCCGTGAGATCGGAGGGGTCCACGCCGCGCCGCTCCCTGCAACAGAGGTGGAGTGGGATGCCGTCGGGGTCGGCGAAGACCAGCAGCCGTCCCGGGGGCGCCTCGACGACCGGGGAGTGCGGGACGCCGAGCGCGTCGAGGTGGGCGGCCCAGGCGTCGACGGCGGCCCGGTCGCGCACCGCGAAGCTCACGGGGTCGAAGTCCCGGCAGCCGCGCACCGCCTCCGGGGCGACCCGCAGGGCGAGCAGGGTGTCCCCGAGGCCCGGGACCGGGCCGCCGACTCCGCGCAGCGCGCCCTCGGCGTCGGCGAACTCGTGCGTGACCTCGAGGCCGAGGACCCGGCCGTACCAGTCGCGGGCCCGGTCGAGGTCGGTGACGGGGATCTTCACCTGGTGGATTCCGGCGAGTTCCGGCATGAGGTCCACGGTACGACCGGCCCCGTGACCCCCCTAACGAAACTTTGCCGTTTCGCTCGAAGTGGTCTAGCCTCGATGTGTACGAAACCGTTTCGTTTACGCCCTCTTTACCTATCTCCCTGCTCCACCGCACCGATCTCCCTGGAGTGGTTCCCCATGTCCTCGAAGACCTTGACGGACGGCGCCCGCACGGGCACCGAGCCGGCGCCGCCCGCCTCCGCCAGGAAGTGGTGGATCCTCGCGGTCGTCGCCCTGGCCCAGCTGATGGTGGTGCTGGACGCCACCATCGTGAACATCGCCCTGCCCTCGGCCCAGGCCGACCTCGGGTTCTCCGACGGCAACCGGCAGTGGATCGTCACCGCCTACGCGCTGGCGTTCGCCTCGCTGCTGCTGCTCGGCGGCCGCACAGCCGACCTCTTCGGCCGCAAGACCGCCTTCCTCGTCGGGGTCGTCGGCTTCGCCGCGGTCTCCGCGCTGGGCGGCGCCGCCACCAACTTCGAGATGCTGGTCACCGCCCGCGCCCTCCAGGGCGCCTTCGGCGCGCTGCTCGCCCCGGCCGCGCTCTCCCTGCTCAACACCACGTTCACCGACGCCAAGGAACGGGCCAAGGCGTTCAGCGTCTACGGCGCCATCGCCGGCGCGGGCGGCGCGGTGGGCCTGCTGCTCGGCGGCGTCCTGACCGACGCGCTGGACTGGCGCTGGACCCTCTACGTCAACGTGGTCATCGCCGTCCTCGCCTTCGCGGGCGGCTGGATCCTGCTGACCAACCACCGCGACGCGGGGAACTCCAAGCTCGACGTCCCCGGCACCGTACTGGTCGCCGCCGGACTGTTCTCCCTGGTCTACGGCTTCTCCAACGCCGAGACGCACGACTGGGGCTCCCCCGCGACCTGGGGCTTCCTGATCGCGGGCGGGGTGCTGCTGGTGGCCTTCGCCTGGTGGCAGACCCGCGCCGAGCACCCGCTGCTGCCGCTGCGCATCCTGCTCGACCGCAACCGCGCCGCCTCGTTCTTCGCCGTGCTGATCTCCGGCGCGGGCATGTTCGGCGTCTTCCTCTTCCTCACCTACTACCTCCAGCTCAACCTGGGCTTCAGCCCGACGAAGACCGGTGTGGCGTTCCTGCCGATGGTCGGCGCGCTGATGGTGGCGGCCCAGCTCGGCACGACGGTCCTGGTACCCCGGATGGGCCCGAAGGCGGTCATCCCGCTGGGCTTCGCGATCGCCGCCGTCGGCATGGCCTGGCTGACCGGGATCGGCGTCGGCTCGGACTACGTGAGCACGGTGCTGCCGCAGCTGGTCGTCATCGGCATCGGACTCGGCCTGGTCATGCCGCCCGCCATGCAGATGGCCACCGGCGGGGTCGCCGCCGAGGACGCCGGGGTGGCGTCCGCGACGGTCAACGCCATGCAGCAGGTCGGCGGTTCGATCGGTACGGCGCTGCTCAACACCCTCGCCGCGAGCGCCGCGACCGACTACCTGGCCGGCCGGGACGCCACCAGCAAGCTGGTCCAGGCGCAGGCGACCATCGAGAGCTACACCACCGCCTTCTGGTGGTCGGCCGGCCTCTTCGCGGCGGGCGCGGTGATCGCGTTCCTGCTCTTCCGCCGCGGGGTGCCGCAGCAGGACGCGCACGCCGCACCGGTCGTCCACATGTGAGTCCGGTCGATCCGCGCCGGGAACGCCGGGGAACGGGGAACACCGGGAAGCGAGGAGCCACCGTCCGTCGCCGGACGGTGGCTCCTTTCGTACGGCGTCCGGCGTAGGGAATCGGCCCTCTGGGTACGCGCCGGGCCATGAGAATCAGCGTGCTGGACGTGGGGTCGAACACGGTACGGCTGGTGGTGGCGGACGCCGAGGGCGGGGTGCCGCTCCCGGTGCACACGGAGAAGTGGCGGCTGCGGCTCTCCGAACAGGTCGGTCCGGGCGCGCCCGTCCCGGAGGAGGCCGTGGAACGGCTGGTGACCGCGGTCGCCGCGGCGGCCCGGACCGCGGACCGGTGGCGGGCGGCGGGCCCGCTGGCCTTCGCGACCGCCGTGGTGCGCGCCGCCCCCAACCGTACGGAGGTGCTGCGGGCGGTCCGCACCCGGACCGGGGTCGCGCTGTGCACCATGCCGGGCGAGCTGGAGGCGGAGCTGACCTTCCTCGGCGCCCGCCGCTGGATGGGCTGGCGCTCCGGGCCGCTCGCGCTGCTGGACATCGGCGGCGGCTCGTTCGAGGTGGCGTTCGGCCGGGGCCGGCTGCCGGACTTCGTGGCCTCGCTGCCGCTCGGGGCGAACCGGCTGACCCATGACTTCTTCCTCGGCCAGGACCCGCCGTCCGCCGACCTGGTCCGGGCGCTGCGGCGCAGGGTCCGCCATCAGCTCAGGGACGTGGCCGCCCGGATCCGCTGGGAGGGCCCGCACACCGCGGTGGCCACCTCCCGCACCTTCCAGCAGCTCGGCCGGCTGTGCGGGGCCCTGCCGGGCCGGCACGGCCCGTTCGTGGACCGCACCCTGCACCGCCGTGATCTGCGGACCGCGATCGAACGGCTGGCCGAGCTGCCGGCGGCGGAACGCGCCCGGCTGCCCGGCATCTCCGCACCCCGTGCCGCGCAGAGCCTGGCCGGGGCGGTGGTGGGGCACACCGCGATGAAGCTGACCGGGCTGCGCAGGGTCACGGTCTGTCCCTGGGCCATCCGCGAGGGCGTCATGCTGCGGCACATCGAGGACGGCGCGTCCTGGTGGGCGCAGGTCAGCAGCCTCACCGACGGGGCCCCCGGCCCCCCGGAGCCGGTGCCGCTGCGCGTCGCGCGACACTGAAGGGCCCGAAGACGCCCGACCCGAGGAGCCGGCCATGTCCGACGACCGCGAACCGCCCGCGACCGCGCCCGAGACCGCGCTCGAGGCGGTCCTGCGGGAGATAGAGGACGCCGAGGCCCACGCCGACGAGCTCGACCACTTCGAAGACCACCCCGAAGACCACCCCGGACGTCATCTCAGAGCTCCGACGACAAGCGATGTGCCGGAAATTCACTGGGACGAGTGAACTAGATCTTGCGCCCGGCCGTGCAGGGATGCTCTGCGCCCCGACGGGGTAGCTACCGGCTCCGAAGGCGGTTCCCGCGAGCCGCCCGAAAGCCCCCTGCCGAGGTGGAGCGGACATGACGCCACCGGCCAATCCCCACGCCCGTACTCGTGTCAACGGCCCCTGCACCGTGGTGGAGCTGACGGGCGAGATAGACCTGGCGACGGCCGGGTTCGTCGCGGACCAGCTCGACGCGGTGACGGCCGCGGCGGCCGTCGACGTCCTGGTCGATCTGCGCGGGGTGGGGTTCTTCGACTGTTCGGGGCTGCGGGTGCTGTGCCGGGCTCAGGACCGGGCGGTACGCGGCGGCGGCCGCCTGCGGGTCGTCTGCGACCAGCCGTCTCTGCACCGGCTGTTCCGCGCGACCGGCCTGCTGGGCCGCTTCCCGCCGCTCGCCTCGCTCCCCGACGGTGTCACGGACAACCGTACGGAATGACCCCAGGGGCCGGCGGGCGGCCCCACTCCGCCCGTCCGGCCCCTGGGTTACGAGATCACGGTCGTCCCGTGTCCATTGGCCCGCACTCCCCACGTCACGGGCCGGTCACTGCGTCCACGGGAGCCACGCGATCCCGGTCTCAGAAGGCGAAGAGACTGCTCCCGGCAGCGTTCTTCACACATTCGTTGGCGAAGGTGCGCTCATAGGCGACCCGCCTGCCCTGCCACACTCCGTCGACGGTGACGACGACCGGGGAGTACTGCTTGGTGCACATCGCATCGCCCGGGCCCGCGAGGGCGTCCAGGTCGCCGCCGGCGGCGCGCAGTTCCGCACAGGCGAGCGCGGCCGCGGGGTGGGTGCCGGAGGGTCCCGGCGCACAGCTCAGGGTGACCGCACGGGCGGCACCCACCGTGGCGGCGCTCTCGCCGTGGGCCAGGGTCAGCACCAGGGCGGACGGGGCGTAGAGCGAGGCGGGGGCGGCGGCCGGGGCGGCGAGCGCGGCCCCGGTCAGGGGTGCGCAGACGGTGGCGGCCGTGAGGCCGAGGGTCGCCGCCCAGCGCGCGGTGTTCCGCATTGTGTGCATCCTTCCGCTCGATTTCGGGGGTGTGCCGGCCGGCCCGATCGGAGCCGAACCCGGCGACCGCGAGTCTGCCGAGTCCGCCGCCGAAACTCACATCGACCCCATGCGTTTCAGTAACCTTGCGTATTGAATCAGTGGCGTGAAGTCACGGAATTCGAACGTTCCAACCCCGGAAGCAAGCGCTTCATGATTTCTACGGCCGGCCAGATGGCCGGTTCCGATGGGTTCGTTAATCGGCCTGAAACATTCCGCTCCTGCCCTCTTTCCGCTCTCGGCTGACCCCTTCGCGACCCCTTGTGTTCATGGACCAGCAGAGTAATCGTCATTACATGATTACTTCGGAGCAGAGGGACAAGCTGAGGGGCTGGTTCGCCGGGCGGCTGCCCGACGACCTGTTCGAGGAACTCGTCGAGGTCGTCGTGGACCGCGAGGAGATCACCGTGATCGGCCGGGTGGCCGCGCCACGGCTCGCCGGGGACGCCCCGGCCGCCGAGCGGGAGGCCGCCGTCACGGCCCGGATCCAGGAGTTCCGGGAGCGCACGCGCGAGGCCCGGATGGCCGTGGCCCGGGACGCCGAGCACCGGTTCCGCCGCAAGGTGGCGTGGGGTGTGGTGTGCGACGGGGAGCGCGCCCTCTTCACGCATGTCGCGGCGCCGGTGATGACCCGGCTGCGCCAGCCCGAGCGGCAGGTCCTGGACACGCTGATCGCCGGGGGCGTGGCGCGCAGCCGCAGCGACGCGCTCGCCTGGTGCGTCCGGCTGGTCCAGCGGCACACCGACGACTGGCTCACCGAACTGCGCGAGTCGCTGGAGCACGTGCAGCGGGTACGGGCCCAGGGGCCGGACACGGGGGAGGCGGCGGACACCCAGGACGATTCATCCGCTCGGGACCAGGAAGAAGGATGATCCGCCCACGTCGCCCGGTGTTCCCGCGTCTGTCGCGGGTGCAGGCGACCGTGCTGGTCGGTGGGCTGCCGATCGCGTGCCTCCTCATCGGCCGGTTCGGCCCGGACCCCGTACGGTCCATCCCCACCCGGCCCTGCCGCGGCTGTCCCCCGAGCCCCCAGCGCTGTACGGCCCCGAGGGCGCGGCGGGTGCCGGAGGGGCGTTGTCAGACCCTGCCTCTACCGTGCGGGCATGACTCATTTCGTGCTGGTGGCAGGTGCGTTCCTCGGTGGGTGGGCCTGGGACGAGGTGGCGGCGGAGTTGCGCGCCGCCGGGGACGAGGCCCATCCCCTGACGCTGTCCGGGCTCGCCGAGCGGGCCGCGGAGCCCGCGGGGCAGCGGACGCATGTGCGGGACGTCGTGGCCGAGGTGGAGCGCCTCGGCCTGCGGGACGTGGTGCTGGTCGGGCACAGCTACTCGGGGATCCCGGTGGGCCAGGCGGCCGAGCGGATCGGCGACCGGCTCCGAAGGGTCGTGTACGTGGACGCGAGTGTGCCCTTCGACGGGGAGTCCTTCCTGTCGAGCTGGCCGAGCGACCACGTCCGTGCGTCGATCGAGGCGAACGACGGCAGCTGGCCCCCGCCCGGCGCCGACGACTACGCGGGCCAGGAACTGACCGACGAGCAGATCGCCGGGATACTCGCCCGGGGCACCGCCCACCCCGGCGCCACCCTCACCGAAGGGGCGGAGCTGAAGGGTTCCGCGGGCGATCTCCCCTCGACGTACATCAAGTGCCTGCTCGACGGGGACGCCCCGCCGCCGGCCGTGGCGGAACTCCTCAAGGGCGAGAACTGGGAGCTGGTGGAGCTGGACACCGGCCACTGGCCGATGTTCTCCCGCCCCCGTGAACTGGCCCGGATCCTGCGCGAGTCGGCCGCCGGTCACCAGGGCCTGTCCCAGCCCTCCTCCTAGGCGTATCGGCCCGTCTACGGCCTCGGCCCGGACGGACGGCCCGGCGTCGAGCACGTCGTCCGCTGTCCGCCGGCCGAGTTCGGCCTCACGCCGGCCCCTCGACCGCCCTCAGGCCGTCCCCTCCTCCAGGCCCACCGGCTGGGCCGACGGAGGGGCGTCCGTGCCGGTGACGGCGAGGGAGCCGGGGGTGGCGGCGGCCGTGTCGGGGAGCCAGCGCTGCGCGTCGGAGCGGTCGCGGACCTTCACCACCACATCGGCGCCCGCCTCGGTGCCGGCGGCGGTCAGGGCGAGGGAGTCGTCCCAGTGGGGCAGCAACTCGCCCTGGACGGTGAAGTCGTAGCGGACGTCGTCCGCCCGGGCGTCCCCCGCGTCCGCACAGGCGCCGAGGATGACCACACCGGCGTCGGCGTGGGAGTCCACGCACAGGTCGGGCTGCGCCGCGCTGCGCAGCTGGCCGTCCTCGGCGTAGGACCACTGCTGGCCGGCCCCGGTGCCGCACGCGGCGAGTTCGAGGGCCGCGCCGGCCTCGGCCTCGCCCCGGATGTCCAGGCAGAGGTCGGCGTCGGCCTCGCGCAGCCTGGTCCGCTGGGGTGCGGTGGGCAGTTGGACGGTGCCGGGGGTGGTCGGGGAGGCACCGGCGGCCGGGGTGTCGGTGCCCGGGACGACACCGCTGGTGGAGGCGGCCGGGTCGGCGCCGCCGTCGTCCAGCCACATCCCGGCGGCGAGCAGACCGGTCAGCAGCCCGGCGGAGGCGAGCCCCACACCCGTGAACAGGGCGCGCGGGGAGCGCGCTTCGCCGGATGCGCGGCGGCGCGGCGAGGGGATGCGGGAGAGCAGGGTCCCGCCGCGCGGCCGGCCACCCCGGTGCCGGGCGGAGCCCCTCAGCCGTACGGGCTGCTGGGCCCGGCCGGGGCGGGAGTCGTGGTAGCGGCGGGCGCCCCAGCCGAGGACGGCCTCGGCGAGCAGCACGCCGAGCGCGTTCTCGAAGTGCCCGAGCTGTTCGGCGGCGGCACGGCAGTAACGGCACTCGTCGAGGTGCCTGCGGACGTCCGGCAGCAGTTCGCCGCCGCGCCGGATGGGCACGTCGAGAAGGCGGTTGTAGAAGCGGCACTCCTTGCTCGGGGCGAGTTCCCGGTGGGCGCGGACCAGACCCTCGCGGAGCTTGTCCCGGGCCTGTTCGTAGGCGCCGGTGACCATCTCGGTGTCCATGCCGAGCAGTCCGGCGGCCGCCGGGATCGACTCCGCCTCGACCTCCACGTGCCACAGGACGCAACGGGCGACCGCGGGCAGGCTCTGGAAGGAGCGCTCGGCGAGCACCCGGTTGTCCGGGGTCATCGACTTCGCGGCGCGCATGCCCCGGGCTCCGGCGGGCTTCGTCAGCACGGGCAGCACGCCGGATATGTTCTCGTCGGCGGCCCAGAGCCGGGCCATGTCCCGCACGGTCACCAGCAGCCGGGGCCGCAGCGCGGTGCCCGGCTCGCCCAGCTTCAGCCGGTCGAAGACCTGGTGGACGGCGGCCGCGGTGAGCATGTTCGAGACATTCCCGGAGGACGCGAGGCAGATCACCGCGTACTCGTGGACCGGCCGCCAGTGCCGGGCGATCAGCACCGCGGTGGACTGGGCGACCTCGCTGTCCGTGCCGCCACGGATCCCTGCGGCGAGGGACTCGTCGGATTCTCCGGGGCCACCGCCGGGCGGCGGGTAGGGAGGGCGAGGCGGCTGGGCGGTCGGCACTGAGCGGTTCCTTTGGTACGTACCTGATGGCGCGACGGGGAGCGTGTACTCGCCCCACAGGCGTCACACAGAGACCCGGCCGTCACCCCCCGCTCGGAAGGTTCACCATTGCACAACTGAGTCGTGCGCAACAAGGCGCGGCGACATCCTGCCCGTTGTTGAAAAAATGTCGACGACAAGGGCACGTGAATGCCCCGCGGCACGCCTTTCGTCCGTTCTTGCGCCCCGTGTGAACCAGACACACGCGCCGGCCTCCCGCGCACCTTCCCGGGGAGTGCGGCGCAGTAGTGGACTGGAACCCGGCCACTTCCTCGGAGGCCCCGCGCAGGACGGCGGCTCTTCTGCGCGCCCCGGCCGCCGGCCCTGTTCCTCCCGCCCTGGGCCGGCGGCCCACAACCGTGCGGTACGGCTATATCTGCCAGGACCGCAGCCGGTCCGCCGCGCCGTACACATCGGTCTTGCCGTCGATGAGGTCACGGGCGAGGTCGACGAGCGCGCCGTAGGGCGGGTCGATGCCGACGCCGCTGACGAACATGTAGGCCACCGCGGTCGCGCAGGCGAACCGGGCGTTGGCCGACGGCAGGGGCTTGAGCAGGGCGAGGGTGTGCAGCAGGGCGGCGGCCCGCCAGGCCGGGTCGGAGTCGACGCCGAGCCGGGGCGGATCCACCCGGTGCCGGGCGACGGCCGCGACCAGGGCGGAGAAGTCGTTGACGGTGGGCTGGTCCGGCAGGACCTCTTCGTGGCGCTGGAGCAGCCAGGGCACGTCGATGTGGATGACGGGTGTCATCGGTCAGGCGACCCGCCCCTCGCCCTTGACGGCGGGTTCGTCGTCCGGGAACGCGGCCGCGAACTCGTCGGCGTGCGCGGAGAAGAACCGGCGGAACGCCTCCGCGCCCTCCTGGAGCGCCCGGTGCCGCGCGATGTCGGCGGCGGCCGCCTCCCGCACGAGTGCCTTCATCGACGTACCGCGTTCCTTGGCGATCTGCCGCAGGTCCTCCAGCTCGCGATCGCTGAACTCCACATTGAGGGCTGGCATGCCCTCACGGTACCGCCCGGGTACTTACTCGTAAATATCCCCAGGTCAAGTGAGTGTCCGGGCGGTACCAAAGGGGTGTCCGGGCTATGCCTGGCCCTGGTCCGCCACGAAGGACGCCAGCCGGGCCAGAGCCGCGTTCCAGTTGATCGCGGTCTCGTTCGTGGACCAGGACTGGATGTCGTCGATGTAGCAGAACTGGCCGACGCACCCCTGGAGTTTGCTCTGCGCGTAGGGGTCCTGGATGCTCGAGTTCGCGCCGCCCGCGAGGGTGCCCTTCGGCGGCTCCGGGAGGTTCGGGTCGAGCTGGTGGGCGTACCAGCGGCTGTGCTGGTGGTGGGAGGCGACCTCGCCGTAGCCGGTGACGTAGGAGAGGTTGAGCGCGTTGCGGCCGAGGACGTAGTCCATGCTCTCGACGGCTCCGTCGCGGTACTTCGAGGCGCCGGTGAGGTCGTAGGCGGTGGCGATGACGACCGCGTTGTTCAGCACCTGGTGGCTGGAGCCCCAGTCGTAGCGGTTGCCGTCGGGGGCGTAGGGCATGCCGTACGGCTGTGCGGCGAGCGTGGCCAGGTAGGTTTCGGCACCCCGCACCACGGACCTGCGCACCTTGTCGCGGCCGGGCAGCCGGTTGGGGACGAGCGCGAGGTCGAGGCGGCCGGCGGCGGCCGTGCGGGACCAGTCGAAGCCGGCCGGGACGAAGATGTCGGCGGTGTGCACCGGGGAGCCGAGGACGTGGTCGGCGAACTGCTTCTCGCCGGTGGTGAGGTACAGCTCGGCGGCCGCCCAGTAGAACTCGTCGGTCGCGTTGCCGTCGTCGTAGGTGCCGCCGCCGTTGCCGTCGTCGGGACTGGCGTGGACATCGGGGTGCGCCAGGGCCGCCGCCCAGGCCTTGCGGGCCACCGTCAGGGCCTTCGCCGCGAACTCCTTGTCGTAGGGCCGGTAGAGGCGGGCCGCCTGGGCGGCCGTGGCGGCGAGGTTGAGGGTGGCCGTGGTGGTCGGCGGGTGCAGTTCGCGCTTCTGCGGGTCGGCACTCGGCAGCAGGGGCAGGCCGGTCCACTGCTCGTCGTGGACCTTGTGGTGGGCCATTCCGGCGAGGGGCTGTCCGTCCGGTACCTGCATCCTCAGCAGGAACTCCAGTTCCCAGCGGGCCTCGTCGAGGATGTCCGGGACCTTGTTGCCGCTCTCGGGGAGGGCGAGGGTGCCGTCGCCCAGCGTCGAGGGCCGGCCGGTGCGGGCGTGCAGGGAGCGCTCGTAGGTGCTGAGCAGCTCCCAGGTGGCTATCCCGCCGTTGACGACGTACTTGCCGTGGTCGCCCGCGTCGTACCAGCCGCCGCTGACGTCGAGGTCGTAGGCGCAGACTCCCGGCTGGCAGGGAACGCTCGTGTCGCCCTGGTTGGGCGCGACGCCGACATGGCCGGCCGCCCTGCCGTAGCCGGGGCGCAGGTCGTCCCGGATCGCGATGCCGCTGCGCTGGGTGTAGTAGTACTTCACGGCGTCCAGCCGCAGCTGCTCGTAGGCGGCCGTGCCGATGTCGAACGGGCGGCTGGTCTCGCCGTCGGCGACCAGCGTGAGGCCCGTGCCGCGCCCCCGGTAGGCGCCGAAGTCGATGGAGTGGACGTGCTGCCCGGAGGAGACGTCGAGGCCGCGCGGCACGGTCCAGCCGTGGGCGACCGTCGCCCCGGCGGCGTTCTTCAGCTGCCAGGGCAGCTTCGCGGTCGCCTCGGTGACGAGCGTGGCGTTCTTCGGCCCGGCGGGCAGATAGGCGACCTGGTTGACGCGCACCCGCGGCCCGGTGTCCGGCTCGTAGACCTCCGGGGGCACCCCGCCGAGCAGCGACACGTCGTCCAGACAGAACCGCCACGGCTCGGCGCTGCCCCCGACCTGGAAGGCGACCTGCCCCTGGGTGGAGTCGACCGGCGAGGTGAAGGTGTAGGCGTACGAGTCGCCGGACGCGCTCAGCACCGGCGTCGCCTCGTACCAGGTGTCGTACGGGGAGACCCCGAGCCCCACGATCGCCCGCACCGTATGGCCCTCGGGCACCCCGGAGGCGGCGAAGGAGAAGCGGTACGAGGACCCCTTGACCAGGGTGATCGCGTTCTGCCCGAGCGCGGAGTCCCAGCGGTTGACGGTGCCGCCGGGGACGTCCGCGCAGAGGCGTCCGCCGGACAGGCCGGCGGTGACGTTGCTGGTCCACCAGGGGTCGGCGGTGGTGTCGAAGCCGCCGTTCCTGACCTGCTCGACCTCGTCGGCACCCGCCTGCCGCACGGGCAGCGCGGTGAGGGCGGCGCCCAGCAGGGCCGCGAGGGACAGCAGGGCGGTTCTGCGTCGTTTCACGTCCGGCTCCTCGATCCATGTCATGGGAGCGCTCCCAAACAGGCGCGGGGAATATGCTTGTCCCAGTCATGACACCGCGTCAACGGTCCGGACGAGAACGGAAAGCCCTCCCCCGCCCGGACCGCGGTCCCGGTTACGCCTCCAGCTTGCTGATCCGTACCGCCCCTTGGACCGTGCCGGGAGCGGCGCTGGTGAGCGTCAGCCGCACCCGGGAGCCGCGCACCGCGTCGAAGGTGACGACGGTCGGGGCGTCCGAGTCGGCGGCCCACTCCACGGCCGCCCCGGTGACCGGTGTGTACCGCTGCCCGTCGCCCACCGCGACCTCGACCGCCGCGGGCAGGCTGTGCGTGGCGTCCACGGTGAAGGAGACCGCCACCCGGTCGATGTCCCGGGTGCGCCCCCAGTCGACCGAGACCCAGTCCGTCGGCCGGGCCCCGCTGAAAGCGGGCAGCAGCGCGGTGGCCGGCTTGACGAAGGCGTTGGACCAGCCGGTGGCCGGGTTCCCGTCCAGCATCGCGGCGGGCAGGGTGTCGGTCCGGCCCGAGTAACTGGCGTCCGCGTAGGGGTGGTTCACGGGCTCGGGGTACGCGGGCGGGAACTCGGCGGCGGGCGTGGCGGCCACCGAGCGGGCGCGGGTGGTGCGCACGGTGGCGGTGCCCTCGCGCAGTCCGTCCACGCGCGCGGTCACCTTCAGCGGTCCCGCGTCGGTGCCCGAGCGCACGATCGCGAGCGCCTTGCCGTGGAAGGCGGTCCGGGTGCTCGCCTGGTACCGCTCGGCGCTCTCCTCACGCCCGTTGTCGAGCCCGGCCAGCGAACCGCCGCTCACCGCGAAGGAGATGAGGTGCTCGGCGTCCGGGACGACGACCCCGTGGGCGTCGACGACATCGGCGGTGACGAAGACGAGGGAACGCCCGTCCGCCGGAAGGGACGCGCGGTCGGGGGTGAGACGCACGGCGTGCGGGGCGCCGGCCGTGCGCAGGACGTCGGTGGCGACCACCTTGCCGCCGCGCCGCGCCACCGCCTTGAGCACCCCCGGTTCATAGGCGACCTCCCACGTCAGGTGCAGTTTGCCCGCGCTTCCGTTGGGGCTGGTGTAACTGCCCGGCCAGGGACCGGTGGTGAAGGTCCTGTCGTCGCCGGTGGCCTCGGTGGTCTCCAGGTAGGCGCGGCCGTCGACGGTCGTCTTGGTGTCGAACCTCCGCACGCCCAGCGACTTTCCGTTGAGATACAGCTCGACGGTGTCGACGTTGGCGTACGCCCACACCTCGACCGTGTCGCCCCGCTCGTGGTTCCAGGTGGCCGGCAGCAGATGGACCATCGGCTCGTCCGTCCACTGGCTCCTGAACAGGTGGTACATGTCCTTGGGGAAGCCGGCCGTGTCGACCGCGCCGAAGAAGGAGGCCTTCACCGGGAAGACGTTGTACGGGGTCGGCTCACCGATGTAGTCGATGCCGGACCACAGGAACTGCCCGGCGAACCACTTCCGGTCCCGGTCCTTCTTGTGGCCGTACTCGCCGCTCATCGTCCAGGAGGCGAGGTTGTTGTCGTAGGACGAGGTGGCCCGCTTGCCGGGGGTGTGGTTCTCGCCGGTGTTCAGGTGCTCCGGTTCCTGGTACGTCCCTCGGGTGGAGGTCTCCGAGGAGGACTCGGACTCGAAGAGGAACAGGTGCGGATAGGCGGCGTGCAGCACGTCCACGCTCTTCGCGGTGTTGTAGTTGAGGCCGAGGCCGTCGAGCCTGGCCAGCATCAGATCGGCGGCGGATCCCCTGGCGGGCGGGTTGCGGTACTTGTCGGAGCCGATGACCAGCGGGCGGGTGTCGTCGGCTGCCCTGATCGCGGCGATGATCCGGTCGGCCATGGCGAGACCGGCGGTGGAGGTGGAGTCGGTGATCTCGTTGCCGATGGACCAGAGCACCACGGCGGGCGAGTTGCGGGCGGCGCGGACCATCTCACCGGCGTCCTTCTCGCACCACTCGTCGAAGAACCGGCCGTAGTCGTAGCGCGTCTTTCCGGTCCGCCAGCAGTCGAAGGCCTCCACCATCATCACGATGCCCAGGTCCTCGCAGACCTCGGTCATCTCGGGCGAGGGCGGGTTGTGGGAGGTGCGGAAGGCGTTGACCCCCATCGACTTCATGATCGCCATCTGACGGCGGATCGCGTCCTTGTTCACCGCCGCGCCGAGGGCGCCCAGGTCGTGGTGGAGGTCCACCCCCTTGATCTTGGAGTGCCTGCCGTTGAGGAAGAAGCCCTCGTCCGGGTCGAAGCGGAAGGTGCGGATGCCGAAGGAGGTGCGGTAGGTGTCGGTGACCCGGCCGGCGACCCTCAGCTCGGTCTGCAGGGCGTAGCGGTGGGGCGCCGTGAAGTCCCACAGCCTCGGGTGGTCCACGGTGAGCCGGTGGGTCTCGGTGGCCCGCTCGCCCACGGTGACCGTGGAGGCGGTACGGGCGACCGTGCGGCCGTTCGGCGCGACGATCCGGGAGACGACCTCCACCTCCGCGTCCGCGCCGGAGGTGTTCTCGACGGCGGTCGCCACCTGGACGAGGGCGCGCTCGCCGGTGACCTCGGGGGTGGTGACGTACGTGCCCCAGCGGGCGACGTGCACCGGTTCCGTGACGACCAGACGGGCCTCGCGGTAGATACCGCTGCCGGAGTACCAGCGGCTGCTGGGGAGACGGTTCTGCACCTTGACCGCGATCACGTTCTCGGTGCTGCCGTCGGTGTGCAGCAGCCCGGTCAGGTCGAAGGCGAAGCCGGTGTAGCCGTAGGGGTGGCGGCCGGCCTCGGTGCCGTTGCAGTAGACGTAGGCGTCCATGTAGACGCCGTCGAACTCGACCGAGATCCGCTTGCCGGCGTGGGCGGGCGGCAGCGTGAAGGCGAGGCGGTACCAGCCGAGGCCGCCGGGGAAGAAGCCGGTGCCGCTGGTGGTGCCGTGCTCGGTGGTGGGGGTCTGCTCGATGCTCCAGTCGTGCGGGACCGCCACCTCGCGCCAGGCCGAGTCGTCGTAGCCGGGGGTGGCCGCGTCCGCGTACGCGCCGGTCGGGTCGGTGATCCCGCCCGGATTGACCAGCGCGAAGCGCCAGCCGTCGCGCAGGGCGACCGTGTGGCGGCCGGTGGTGTGCGCGGCAGCCCGAGCCGCCTCGGCCGGGCTGCCGAGGAGCGCTCCGGCGGCCGGGGCGCCCGCGGAGGCGATCAAGACGGATCTGCGAGTGACTGTCACTGGCGGCTCTCCCTCTCAGGACCCAGAAGTACTCACAACTGATCTGACAACTGATCGTGACCAAACAGAATCTGACGACGAGCCCCTCCTGCCCGTCAAGGGGCCGGAGGCGCCTTGACGCACCACGGGTGACCGCTGCATCCGGCGGGCCGGTTCGGCCGGAATTGACCCTTGACCTCGACCGGAACGCGACCGGCCGGCCCCCCGAGGGGGTTCCCGTCCGCGCGCGGGCGGGACGGACTAGGCTGGAACGGATGTGGCGCGCCTGTTCACTGTGAGTGTCCGCGATGGAGTGGCGACGATGAGCCCGGAGTATCCGTTCGACGAGGCCGCGACGGCCCGGGTGGTCGTCGACGACACCGGCACGGTCGTCGGCTGGAACGAGGGTGCCCGCTCCCTGCTGGGCTGGGCACCGCCCGAGGTCGTGGGCCGGCCCGTCGGCGAGCTGCTGGCCGGGGGAAGGCCTCCGGCGCCCACCGGGCCCCGCTGGGACGGCACACTCGCCCTGCGCCACCGGGACGGCCGGACCGTACGGGTGTGGCTGCTCGCCCACCACCGCCCGGCCCTCCACGACACCCCGGGCACCTGGCTCGTCGTGACGCCGCTCGCCTCGGACGGTCACCGCACCTCCGACGCCCCCCTGGACACGGCCGCGCTGGCCCAGGTGCCGTGCGCCGTGGCCGTCTACGACGAGCGGCTGCGGCTGGTCCGGGTCAACGACGCGATGGCCGCGGCGATCGGCCTGCCCGAGGAACGCATCCGGGGGCTCCGGCTCTCCGAGATCGGCGGCCGGCCGCAGAGCGCCGAGCTGGAGACGCACATGATCCGGGTGCTCGCCAACGGGCGGGCGGAGGACGTCCAGATCTACACCCGCACCGGCGGCGAGGAGCGGGCGCACGCCTGGCTGGCACGGTTCAAGCCGGTCATCGACGCCCGGGGCCGGGTGCGGGGCGTGTGCCTCGCCGCGCACGACTTCACCGAGAACTACCTCGCCCGCGAGCGGCTGCGGCTGGTCAACGAGGCCAGCGTGCGGATCGGCAGCACCCTCGACGTCACCCGGACGGCTCAGGAGCTGGCCGAGGTGTGCGTGCCCGCGCTCGCCGACTTCGTCAGCGTCGATCTGCTGGACCCCCACGACGGCGGGGATCCGCCGGCCCGGCTCGTCGCCCCGCTGGAGCTGCGCCGGGCCGCGCACCACTCCGTCAACCCCGGCAACCCGATGGCCGTGGCCAAGCCCGGGGACGTCCTGCTCTATCCGGCCGGCTCGCCGCAGGCCGACTCGCTGATCGCGGGCCGCACCATCGTCGCCTCCGTGGACGAGCTGAACGCCTGGCTGGCCTGGGACACCCTGCGCGGCGAGCGGGTGCGCGAGTTCGGCATCCACTCCACGATGTCGGTGCCGATCCGGGCCCGGGGGGCGACCCTGGGCGTCGCGGTCCTCACCCGCTACCGGCGGCCGGACCCCTTCACCCCGGACGACGTGCTGCTCGCCGAGGAGATCACCGCCCGGGCGGCCGTCTGCGTCGACAACGCCCGCCGCTTCTCCCGCGAGCGCGACACGGCCCTCGCCCTCCAGCGCAGCCTGCTCCCGCGGTCCCTGCCCGAGACGGTCGCCGTCGACGCCGCCTCCCGCTATCTGCCGGCCGCGCGCGCCGGGGTGGGCGGCGACTGGTTCGACGTCATCCCGCTGTCGGGGATGCGGGTCGCCATGGTGGTCGGGGACGTGGTCGGCCAGGGCATCCAGGCCTCGGCGACCATGGGCCGGCTGCGGACCGCCGTGCGCACCCTCGCCGACATCGACCTGGCCCCCGACGAGCTGCTCACCCACCTCGACGATCTCGTCGTACGGCTGTCCGAGGAGGCCGGCGGCGAGGGCAGCCCCGGCGAGGTCGGCGCGAGCTGTCTGTACGCGGTGTACGACCCGGTGTCCCGGCGGTGCACGATGGCCCGGGCCGGACACCCCCCGCCGCTGCTGCTGCGGCCGGGCGGCACACCGCACCGGATCGATCTGCCCGCCGGTCCCGCGCTGGGCGTCGGTGGGCTGCCGTTCGAGTCGGCCGAGCTGGAACTGGCCGAGGGCAGTGTGCTCGCGTTCTACACGGACGGGCTGCTCGCGTCCGGCGAGCGGGACGCGGAGGCCGGTCACCGGCTGCTCAGCGAGGCCCTCGCCGTGTACTCGGACTCCCTGGACGAGACCTGCGACCGGGTGCTGCACGCCCTGCTGCCGGCCGGGGGCGTCGCCGACGACGTGGCGCTGCTGCTGGCACGCACCCGGGGGCTGCCCGCGGCGCAGGTCGCGACCTGGGACATTCCCGCCGACCCGGCGCTGGTCGCGCCGATCCGCAAGCAGGTCGTCGAGCAGCTCGCGCGCTGGGAGATGAGTGAGGCGTCGTTCACGGCCGAGCTGGTGGTGAGCGAGCTGGTCACCAACGCGATCCGGTACGGGGCCCATCCGATACGGCTGCGGCTGATCCACGACGCCACGACGTTGATCTGTGAGGTGTCCGACACCAGTCACACCGCGCCGCATCTGCGGCGGGCGAAGACATGGGACGAGGGTGGGCGGGGATTGTTGCTGGTCGCGCAGCTCACGCAGCGGTGGGGCAGTCGGCACACCGCGGAGGGGAAGACGATCTGGGCGGAGCTGGGGCTCTTCGAGGAGGAATAGGGCGTACGTGGTGGTGGGTTAGGTTGGACGGCGCGTGCGGGCCCTCTCGGGCTGGTCGCGCCCGCGCGGCGGAGCCGCACATTCCCTGCGGCCCCGCGCCCCTTGGTGGGTGGACGGGCCCTGAACCGTCATCCGACCGTCCTCCGGAGTTTTGCCCTGAACACCCCGCTCGCCGAAATTCTGTCCGCCGCGCTGCTCGTCGCCTCCCTCGCGTGGGCCGTCCTGCGTCCTGCCGGGCGGTCGGAGGCGTTCGTCGCCGTTCCGGCCGCTGTCGTGGCCGTGGGGCTGGGGGCGATCTCGCCGGGGCATGCGCTGGCGGAGGCCGAGCGGCTGGGGCCGGTCGTCGGGTTTCTCGCGGCGGTGCTGGTGCTGGCGCACCTGTGTGATGTCGAGGGGCTCTTCACGGCGTGCGGGGCGTGGATGGCGAGGCGGGCGGCGGGGCGGCCCCGGCGGCTGCTGACCGCGGTGTTCGTGCTGGCCTCCGTCATCACGGCCGTGCTCAGTCTGGACGCGACGGTGGTGCTGCTGACACCGGTGGTGTTCGCCACGGCCGCCCGGATGGGGGTGCGCTCCAAGCCGCACGTCTACGCCTGCGCGCATCTGTCCAACACGGCCTCCCTGCTGCTGCCGGTGTCGAATCTGACGAACCTGCTGGCGTTCACCGCGAGCGGGCTGAGCTTCACCCGGTTCGCGGCGCTGATGGCGCTGCCGTGGCTGGTCGCGGTGAGCCTGGAGTACGCGGTCTTCCGGCGCTTCTTCGCCGACGACCTGCCCGCCGAGCCGTCCGACGCCGTGTCCGACGCCGTGTCCGACGCCGGTCCGGCGCCCGAGCTGCCGCTGTTCGCGCTGGTCACGGTGGGGTGCACGCTGGCCGGGTTCGTGGTGGCCTCGGCGCTCGGGATCGAACCGGCGTGGGCGGCGCTCGCGGGCGCGCTGGTGATGGCCGGGCGGGCGCTGGCGCGGCGGCGGGTGACGCCGGTGGCGGTGGTGCGGTCGGCGGCGCCCGGTTTCCTGGCGTTCGTGCTCGCGCTCGGGATCGTCGTCCGGGCGGTCGTCGACAACGGGCTCGCCGAGGCGCTGCGGCACGCCCTGCCGGACGGCTCGGGGCTGCTCGCGCTGCTCGGCGCGGCCGCGGTGGCCGCCGTGCTCGCCAACCTGATCAACAATCTGCCGGCGGTCCTGGTGCTGGTCCCGCTGGCGGCCCCGGCCGGGACCGGGGCCGTCCTCGCGGTGCTCCTCGGGGTGAACATCGGCCCCAACCTGACGTACGCCGGCTCACTCGCGACCCTGCTGTGGCGGCGGGTGGTGCAGGAGCGCGCGGAGCACGTCGAGGTCGGGGAGTTCACACGGCTGGGCCTGCTCACCGTGCCGGTCACGCTGGGTGCGGCGGTCGTGGCGCTGTGGGCGTCCCTCCAGGTGGTCTGAGACGGCCGCGGCCGGTGTCAGCGGCGTCCGCCGCCGCCGGAGTAACCGTTGCCGGAGCCGTACCCGCCGCTCCCGTAGCCGCCGCTCCCGTACCCGCCGCTCCCGTAGCCGCCGCTCCCGTAGCCGGAGCCGCCGTAGCCGTATCCGGAGCCGCCGTCCTTGCCGCCCCAGGTGCAGTAGTACCAGGAGGAGTACGAGCAGGAGGTGCCCGAGGGGGAGCTGCCCGACGAGGAGGTGCCCGAGGAGCTCTTCGTCGTCGGGGTGGCCGAGGGGGTCGGGTCGGCCGACTTGGGCGTGGCCGCCTTGGGGGTCGGCGTCGGGCCGGCGGACCCGGCGTCGTCGGCGCCCCAGTTGACGAACTCCATCTGCGGGTCGGGCTGTGAGGTGTCGATCACCCAGCGCTGGGAGGTGCCGTTCGCGCGGTTCTTCAGGACCAGGGCTCCCGAGCCGTCGGTGGCGGCGGGGGCGAGGGCCAGGTTCTGGTCGGAGCGCGGGACGAGCGTGCCCTGGAGGGTGAAGTCGTACCGGACGTTCTTGGCGGTTCCCGCGGAGGAGTCCGAGCACTCGCCGAGCCGCACGGCGTAGCCGAGGTGGGAGTCGAGGCACAGGTTCGGGTCGGCGGCGCTGCGCAGCAGTCCGTCGGTCTCGTACGTCCACTGCTGGCCGGCGTCGGAGGAGCAGGCGGCCAGCTCGGTGTCGGCGCCCTTGGCCGCCTTGCCGCCGGCGATCCCGATGCACAGCCCGGAGGCGACGTTGTGCAGCCGGCCGTGCAGGGTGCCCTGGGTCTCCTGGTCGGCGATCCAGGACGGGCTGTCGGTGGCGGTGTCGGTGCCCGCCGAGGGGGTCTTCGTGCCCTCGCCCGCGGTCGGGCCGGTGCCGCCGTCGGAGCCGAGGGCGGCCCACACCACGAGCGGGAGGACGACCATGCCGCTGACCGTCAGGACGGCGGCGGTGAGGTTGCGGCGGCGGACCCGGCGGGCCGCCTTCCGGTCCGAGCGGCGGGACGCGGGACGGAGCGCGAGCTCGGCCCCGGAGCCGGGACCGGCCGCCGGCCGGGGCGTCCCGGCCCCGCCCTGCGCACCGGACGCGAGGCCCTGAGCCGGGGCCTCGGCGGGCATCCGGGGCGTGGCCGGTTCGCCGTCGAAGGCCTCGCCGACGGCGCCCGGGTGGCGCTCCCGCGCGGGCGCCGCCGTCCGTTCGCGTCCGTCCGCGGTGGCCCGGCCCTCCAGGTAGGCGCCGGCCGCCCAGCCCAGGATGCCCTCGGCCAGGGCGACGCCGAGGAGGCCCTCGAACTGCAGGAGCTGGTCGGCGGTGTGCGCACAGTGCCGGCACTGCTCGGTGTGGCCGCGCAGGTCGGGGTCGATGTCCATGCCGCCACGGCGGCAGGTGACGTCCAGCAGGCGGTGGTAGCGGTGGCACGCGTCGTCGGTGGCCTGCTCGCGGTGGACCTGGAGGACCTCCTCGCGCAGCCGCTCGCGGGAGCGGCGCAGTTCGACGTGGGCGCCCTCCTCGTCGAGGCCGAGCAGCCCGGCGGGGATCGCGAGGGGTTCGGCCTCGGCCTCGGTGTGCCAGAGCAGACAGCGGGCCGACTGGGGCAGCCGGTGGAAGGCGCGGGCGATCATGCGCCGGTTGGCCGGCGGGAGCAGCCGGGCGGCGACCGGGGTGTCGTCGGCGTCCTGGACGCGCAGGGCGGGGTGGAGCAGGTCACGGCGGCCGTCGGCGTCCCACTCGGCGGCCAGCCGGCGGACGGTGGCCAGCAGATGGGGGCGCCAGGCGGCGGTCGGTCCGTCCTGGTGCTGGGTCGCGCCGAACAGCCGGGTGAAGGCGGCGGTGGTGAGCATGCCGGCCGCGCGTTCGCCGTCGGTGCACAGCCGTGCGTAGGCGAAGACCGCCTCCCAGTGCCGGTCCAGCAACTCACCGACGGGGTGCAGTGCGGGCGACTCCCCCGTCCACTGGGTCAGTTCCGCGCTCAGCTGTTCGTCCGTCGCGTCGAGGCGGCGAGCCGAAGGGGAATTCGACAGGCCTGCGTCATTCACGGCTGCATTCCTCCTGGAGGCATGTCCGGGGGGAACGGGACATGCGGCAATAGGCAGGGTTCGACACCTGTGAGGTCAGCGGAGGAGCTGGCTCTTGTGAAGCGTGGGGGTGTGACGGAACACAGGGGCCTCGCGCGCACAGAGGAGAAAACGTTGTCCGTGCGCCGACACGCCACACCTTCGCACAGCCGGACCTGGAGGAACAAGAGATCTCGCGGTTTCGTGCGCCGTGTGCGGGGCCCAGGAATTGACGAAACGTCAAGGCACTGGAGGAGTTCGGGAGGGTCCCGGCATCGGTGTCCCCTTTTGCCGTCGTATTCAGGGTCGGTTTCCCGGGACGTCCATTGTGGAGCGTATTCCGTCCCGGTACGCGCCCGGCGGACTGCCGTAGCGGGCGCGGAACACCCGGGTGAAGTGGAAGGGGCTCACGAATCCGGAGGCCGCCGCGACGCGTTCCACGGGGAGGTCGGTGCCCTCCAGCAGCCGGGCGGCGTGCCGCAGCCGTGCCTCGCGCAGGGCCCGCATCGGGGACTGGCCGGTCTGCTCGGTGAAGAGGTGGGACAGCCGGGAGGGGGACAGCGCGACCCGGGCGGCGAGCGAGTCGACGGTGTGCGGGGCGCCGGGGTCGGCGGCGAGGAGCGCCTGGACCCGCCGGACACGCTCGTCGAGGCCGGGCGGCGGGAGGGGCGCACGGGCGGCGGCCGTGGTGAGCAGGACGGCCTCCTCCAGTGCGCACAGGGCGAGTTCACGCGCGGTGGTGCCGTGTGCCACGACGATGCCGGAGCCCTCCGGTGCCTCCTCGGCTCCCCCGGTCCAGCCGGCATCGGCGTACAGGCGCCGGAACGCTGCCTCGACGCGCGGGTGCAGGGCCTCCGGTACGGGGGTCACGGCGTACAGGCCGTCGTCGGTGCCGTACGGGCGCAGCCAGGGCGTCCAGGAGGGGCGGGCCTGGCAGTGCGCCCACCAGAACCGCCAGTGGGGGGCCCCGGGTTCGACGGCGTAACCGTGCGGGACACCCGGTGCGAGGACGACCAGATCACCGGCACCGGCCCGGACCTCGCTCGTGCCCTGTCGCAGCCGGCCCCGGCCGCCGGTCGTCCAGGTGAACAGCCAACTGTCCGATCCCCCGGGCCGGTCGACGCCGTACCCGGGGCCCTCGTCGAAGTGGGCCGCCACCACCAGACCGGGCGGCGGCGAGGGGTCCCCGGTCCCGGCAGCGGTGGGCAGGTCGTCAGCAGGCATGGGCATCCTCCGGTGGGCCGGGTCCGCCTCACCATAAGGGGACCCGATCGAGGAGGACACACATGCTGCGGCAGTACGAGGAGGACGGCTTCACCGTGGTCCGGGGGCTGTTCGGACCCGACGAAGTGGAGCGCCTGCGGGCGGAGTTCGCGGGGCTCCAGGCGGCGGGGCGGGCGGTGCCGGGGCACTTCGAGCCGCGCTCCGGGGACGATCCGCTGGACCGGTTCCCGAGGGTGATGCATCCGCACGAGATCAGTGCGCTCGCCCGGCGGGTGCTGCTGGACGGGCGGTTGCGGGAGGTGCTGGAGACGCTGCTGGGCGAGGAGGTGCTGGCCGCGCAGAGCATGTTCTACTTCAAGCCGCCGGGGGCGCGGGGGCAGGCGCTGCACCAGGACAACTTCTATCTGCGGGTGGAGCCGGGCACCTGTGTGGCGGCCTGGCTGGCGTGCGACGAGATCGATCGTGGGAACGGGGGGCTGGAAGTCGTTCCCGGTACGCATCGGATGGAGGTGTTCTGTCCGGAGGAGGCGGATGCGGAGGTGTCGTTCGCGCGGGAGTATGTGGCGCCGCCGGCCGGGCTGGCGCCCGTGCCGGTCGATATGGCGCCGGGGGATGTGCTGTTCTTCAACGGGAGTCTGGTGCACGGGTCTCCGCCGAACCGCAGCGGGGATCGGTTCCGGCGGTCGTTCATCGGGCATTACGTGGGGCGGTCGGCGGAGCGGATCGGGCGGTATTACCGGACCATGTCCATGAGTGGGGCGCGGGTTCCCTTGGAGGAGAGTGAGGGGGCGGGGCCCTGCGGGACGGAGTTCGCGTCGCCGATGGGGCCGCATTAGTGGTGTGGCGGGTGCGGGTCCGTGGGGCCGGCCGCGCCCACGCGGCGGAGCCGCACATCGATACAGCCCCGCGCCCCTGAAGGGGCGCTTCAGTGGCCGGCGATCGGATGGGGGCTGTAGGGGCGCTCCAGTTCCTCCCGTTCCTCCTCGGTCAGCTGCAGTTGCACCGCCGCCACCGCGTCCTCGATGTGCCGGGGCTTCGAGGCGCCGATGATCGGGGCCGTCACCTGGGGCTGGTGGAGGAGCCAGGAAAGGGCCACCTGCGCGCGGGGGACGCCCCGGTCGGCCGCGATACGGGAGACCGCCTCGACGATGGTGTGGTCGCCCTCGAGGTAGAGGGTGCTGCCGAAGGTGTCCGTGGCGCTGCGCTCGGTGGGGACTCCCCAGTCGCGGGTGAGGCGGCCCCGGGCCAGGGGACTCCAGGGCAGGACGCCCACGCCCTGGTCGGCGCAGAGCGGCAGCATCTCGCGCTCCTCCTCGCGGTAGAGGAGGTTGTAGTGGTTCTGCATGGAGACGAATGTCGTCCAGCCGTGCCGCTCGGCGGTGTACTGCATCTTGGAGAACTGCCAGGCGTACATCGAACTCGCTCCGATGTAGCGGACCTTGCCCGCCTTGACGACGTCGTGCAGCGCCTCCATCGTCTCCTCGACCGGGGTGTAGGGGTCGTAACGGTGGATCTGGTAGAGGTCGACGTGGTCCGTGCCCAGGCGGGTCAGGCTGTGGTCGAGTTCGGACAGGACAGCCTTGCGGGACAGCCCGCCGCCGTTGGGGCCTGGGCGCATCCGGCCGTGCACCTTCGTGGCGAGGACGATCTCGTCGCGGCGGGCGAAGTCGCGCAGCGCCCGGCCGACGATCTCCTCGCTGGTGCCGTCGGAGTAGACGTTCGCGGTGTCGAAGAAGGTGATGCCGGCGTCCAGCGCCTGGCGGATCAGCGGACGCGAGGCCTCCTCGTCGAGGGTCCACTCGTGCGCGCCCCGGTCGGGAAGGCCGTAGGTCATGCAGCCCAGACAGATCCGCGACACGTCCAGGCCCGTCGAACCGAGCTTCACGTACTGCATCGATGCTGCTCCTGACTCGGTGGGGAGTACGAAGGGGAGCCTACGTCGGCGCGGGCCGCTCCCCCGGGTGACTCACTCCACCAGGTCCAGCGCCCGTTCCCAGCCGAACTCCCCGCCCTGGTGGGGAGGTCCGAAGCGGACGCCCGTACCGCGCAGCCGTATGAGGCTGTCCCGGTAGGCGGGGTGGGCGGCGAGGCCGGCGGAGACGCAGGTCAGGACGCCGACCGGGACGCCCTGGCCGGTCACCTCGCACAGGGTGCCGAGGGCGAGGGTGTCGGCGATGCCGGCCGCCCACTTGTTGACCGTGTTGAAGGTGGCCGGGGCGACGACGACCGCGTCCGGGTCGGGGAAGGGGCGCGGGTCCCCCGGGCTGCGCCAGGCGGAGCGGATCGGCCGGCCGGTCTGTGCCTCGACGGCGGCCGTGTCGAAGAAGCCGTTCATGGCGTGCGGGGTGGCGATGACCCCGACCTGCCATTCCCGCTCCTGGGCTGCGGTGATCAGCGTGCCGACGCCCGAGGCGATACCGGCGGCGCAGACGACGACGTAGAGGAAGGGCGGCTTCTCGTCCGGTGCGGTCACCCGGGAACCCTATGCGAGCGGGAAGGACAGCCCTCGCTCGGACTCGGGGCGCGGGCCGTGGAAGCGGCGGTCCCCCTCGTCGATCCGTACGTCGTGGATGCCGGCCTCCCGGCGGGTCATCAGGCCGCGCTCGTCGAACTCCCAGAGTTCGTTGCCGTAGGAGCGCCACCAGTGGCCGTCGGCGTCCCGCGACTCGTACTGGAAGCGGACGGCGATGCGGTTCCCGTCGAACGCCCACAGGTCCTTGCGCAGGGCGTACTCGCGCTCGCGGGCCCACTTGGCGGTCAGGAAGTCGACGATCGCGGCGCGGCCGGTGAGGAAGGTGTCGCGGTTGCGCCAGACGGAGTCCTCGGAGTAGGCGAGCGCCACGCGGTGCGGGTCGCGGGTGTTCCAGGCGTCCTCGGCGGCCTGGACCTTCTGTGCGGCGGTCTCCCGGGTGAAGGGCGGGAAGGGCGGACGGGGGTCGGACATGGGGCTCCTCCTGGGGGTGCGGCTGCGGCGGCACGCGGAGAACGTGCGTTCTCCGGTACGCTGCCAACGTAGAGAACGGGCGTTCTCCCCGTCAAGGAGGACCCGGCGAGGAGGATCAGGAGCACGGTGATGGTGGCCATGGACGGCGCGACGGCCCGTGAACAGGCGCTCGACGCCGCGGAGATGCTGTTCTACGGGCGGGGTGTGCAGTCCGTGGGAATGGACGAGGTGCGGGCCGCCTCGGGGGTCTCGCTCAAGCGGCTGTATCAGCTGTTCCCCGCGAAGGAACTGCTGGTGGATGCCTATCTGGAGCGCCGGGACCTGCGCTGGCGGGGGCGGCTCGCGGAGTTCGTGGCACGGCGGGAGGAGCCCCGGGAGCGCATCCTCGCGGTGTTCGACTGGCTGGCGCAGTGGTTCGCCGAGCCGGACTTCCGGGGCTGCGCGTGGGTCAACGCGTACGGCGAACTGGGCGCGACCTCCGAGCGGGTGGCGGAGCGGGTACGGGCGCACAAGCGGGCGTTCCGGGAGTATCTCGGCGCGCTGGTCGCCGACGCCGGGCTGCCCGGCGCCCTGACCGGGCCGTTGTTCCTGCTGGCCGAGGGCGCGATGGTGACGGCCGGGATCGACGGGGCGGCGGCACCGGCCGCCGAGGCGCGGGAGGCGGCCCGGTTGCTGCTGGGGTGAGGGTCAGGCGAGGGGCAGGGGATCGCGCAGGTCGACCGTGAATCCGGCGCGGTCGAGGACGCCGGCGCCGAGCACGCTCACCAGTGCCGGTACGAGGCGCCGGCCGTCGCCGGGCAGCGGTACGGCCTCCGTCGTACCGGCGACCGCCTCCAGGTCGGCCGGCCCACGCCCCGCCGGGAGTGCGATGCGGGCCTCGAACACGGGTCGTCCCTCCACCGCGGCGAGGGTGAGGACGGGGTGGGGTGCGGTGCGCAGCCCCGCCTGTGCGGCGAAGGCGCGCTCCCGGGCGTCCTCGCCGACGAACACGCATGCGTCGGCCGGCACCGCCGGGCCCCCGTCGCGGGCGGTGGCCGCGACGGCCCTTTCGAAGATCGCCGGGCTGTTCTTCGCACCCCAGAGCACCAGCGCCTCGTCGGGGAAGCGGCCCGGGAACGCGGCGTGCAGGGCGGCCCCGGCCCGGGCGACGGCGTCTTCGCCCGGGCCGGGGTTGGACACGATCCCCTTGCGCGTCCGGGCGAAGGCGTCGAGCACGGCCAGGACGCGCGGCCGGGGCCGGAGAGTCAGGGAGCCGTCGGCCTCGACGGCCGCGTCCGCGAGGGTCGCTCCGATGTCGAAGAAGAGCACGGGCATGTCGGGGCCTCCGCACGGTGATCCGGTTCCCCCGTCGACCCTGGCCCACTGGGCCGTGTGCAGCAACCCGGGCGGCGATCCGCCCGGGGCGCACGGAGGCTTGCCTTCTTGGCCGTTCACTCCCGGGAGCCCCCATGCCGCTGCCTTCCGCACCCGCCCGCCGCACCCCGCTCCGGCGGCGGCCGCGGGCCCTGTCCGTCCTCGCCGTCTGCCTGGGCGCGCTGGCCCCGGCCGCCGTGGCCGACCCGGCCGGTGCCGCCTCGGGGACCCCGGACGACCGTACGCTGCAGCGCCGGCTGGCGGCGTTCGTCGACGGTCCCGGTGGGCCGCCGGGGGCGATCGCCGTGCTGCGCGGGGACGGGAGGACACGGGTCGTCCGGGCGGGTGTCGCCGACCTCGGCACGGGCCGGGCACCCCGGACGACCGACCACATGCGGATCGCCAGCACGGCCAAGGCGTTCAGCGGGGCGGTGGCGCTGAGCCTGGTGGACCGTCACCGGCTGCGGCTGGACGACACCCTGCGCGCACGTCTCCCCCAACTCCCTGCCGCCTGGGGCAAGGTGACACTCCGGCAGCTCCTCAACCACACCAGCGGGCTGCCGGACTACACGGAGTCCCCCGTGTTCCGCGCCCAGGTGCAGGCCGACCCGCACCGCCGCTTCGACCCGCACCACCTGCTCGACTACGTGGCCGGCCGGCCCCTGCGCTTCTCGCCCGGGAGCCGGTACCACTACTCCAACTCCGACAACATCGCCGTCGCGCTGATGGCGGAGGCGGTCACCGGGACGCCGTACGAGAAGCTGCTGCGCACGCTGGTGTACCGGCCGCTGGGGCTGCGCCACACCAGCCTGCCGCAGGGCTACCGGCTGCCCGTGCCCCATCTCCACGGGTACGACGTCTCCCCGCCCGGGCCGCCGGTGGACGTCAGCGAGCTGCTGAGCGCCTCCGGTGCCTGGGCGTCCGGCGGGATCGTCTCCACGCCCGCCGACGCGACCCGGTTCGTCCGCGGCTACGCCGGGGGCGCGCTGTACGGCGAGAAGGTCGTGCGGGAGCAGCGGCGGTGGCGGTCCGGGGCCTCGGAGCCGGCCGGGCCGGGACGCAACAGCACCGGCCTGGGCATCTTCCGCTACCAGACGCGCTGCGGTGTGGTGCTCGGGCACACCGGCAACTTCCCCGGGTACACCCAGCTGATGGCCGCGACCCCGGACGGCCGCCGCTCCCTGACGTTCTCGGTGACACGTCAGATCAACGCGGCCCAGACGCCCGCCGTGCTGGTGCGGATGCGCGCCCTCCAGGAGGACTTCGTCTGCGCCCTGCTGCGGGGCAGGGGCTGACCCGGGGGCTCCTGCGGGCCACCCGGCCGGTCACCCCTCCGGTCCGGGCACCTTGATCGCGCCGACCGGACAGGCCCGCGCGGCCTCCCGGACCATCGGGTCCCCGGCGCCGTCCTCCCGGCCGGGCAGCAGCACGCTGAAGCCGTCGTCGTCCTGGGTGAAGACGCCCGGTGCGGCCAGCGCGCACTGGCCGGCCCCGATACAGACGTCCCGGTCGACGCGGATGTGCCCGCGGGTGGGTGTGTCGCCGTGCATGGCGGTGCCTCTCACCAGGTCACGGGGAGTTCGAGCATCCCCTGGATGGTGTCGCCGGGTTTCCAGCGGGCGTCCTCGGCCGGGATCGCGAGCCGCAGGCCGGGCAGGCGCGCGAAGAGGGTGCCGAGCGCGATCTCCAGCTCGGCGCGGGCCAGGTTCTGGCCGAGGCACTGGTGGATGCCGAAGCCGAACGCCACGTGGTGGCGGGCGGAGCGGTGCCAGTCGAGGGTGTCGGGTTCGGGGTAGGCGGTCTCGTCGCGGTTGATGACCGAGGTGGAGAAGACCACGCCGTCCCCGGCCCGGATGGTGGTGCCGCCCACCTCGATGTCCTCGGTGGCCAGCCGCAGCAGCCCGTCCGCGATGGACAGCATCCGCATCAGCTCCTCGACGGCGGCCGGCAGCAGCGCGGGGTCGGCGCGCAGTTCGGCCAGCCGGTCGGGGTGCCGGAGCAGGGTGTACGTGCCGAGGGAGATCATGTTGGCGGTCGTCTCGTGTCCCGCGACCAGCAGGATGACGGCCAGGGCGATCGCGCCCTCGCGGTCCACGGTGCCGTCGCGCAGCCGCTCGTGGACCAGGACGTCGAGGACGCCGTCGCCGGGCGGGCCGGCCGCCTTGCGGTCGATCAGCGCGCCGAGGTACACGTCGAGCCGCTCCCGGGCGTCGACCACCTCCTCGGGCACCCGGCTGCGCAGCATCCGCCGGGACTGCTCCTCGAAGAACTCGTGATCGGCGTACGGCACTCCGAGCAGCTCGCAGATCACCGTGGACGGCACCGGCAGCGCGAAGGCGGAGACCAGCTCGGCGGACGGGCCCTGGGCGAGCATCGCGTCGATCCGCTCGTCGACGATCCGCTGGATGGCGGGGCGCAGCGCGGCGGCGCGTTTCAGTGTGAAGTTCGCGACCAGCATCCGGCGCTGGGCGTGGTGTTCGGGGTCGTCGACGTTGAGGAGGGCGGCCCGGCGGTCGAGCAGCGCCGCGAAGCGCGGGGAGGTCGCCGGGTAGCCGGGCCGGGTGCGGTCGGTGGACAGCCGGGGGTCCGCGAGCAGGGCGCGGGCCGTGTCGTGGCCGGTGACCGCCCAGGCGGTGCGGCCGTCGTAGAGGGTGACGCGGGACAGCGGGCGGGCGGTGCGCAGGGGGTCGTAGGCCGTGGGCGGGTGGAAGGGACAGGTGCGGTCCTGGGGGAAGGCGACCGGCTTCGACAGTGGGGGGAGTTCCGACAGTTCCGTCATGAGAGACCTCGCAGACGAAGGGCGCGTCGTACCGATCTTCATTAGATGCCCTGGGCATCTATAGAACGACAGGGAGTTCGGCCAGATCGGCGAAAGGGACAAGATGGCCGGAACCGTCCACTCCGCTGGGCTCTGCGGGGGCTCTGCGGGGGCTCTGCGGAGGCTCTGCGGAGGCTCTGCGGAGGCTCTGCGGGGCGTGCGCCCGCCTCGCGACGGGAAAACCGCTTGCCGGCGGGTGGGGGTGGGGCGCAGGATCCGGCCATGTCTCGATACGCCGTTCCCCTGCCGCTGACGTCCGACGCCGTCCTTCCGGCACGGCTCCAGCAGCAGCCCGGCCGTCCCCGGAGGCCCGATCCCGCGCGTCCGTGACGGCCGCGCTCGTCGCGGGCCTGATCGCGGGCTACGGCATCGCCGTACCCGTCGGGGCCGTCGCGACCTATCTCGTCTCCCTCACCGCCCGCACCTCCCTGCGCACCGGCGCGTGCGCCGCGCTCGGCGTCGCCACCGCCGACGGGCTCTACGCCCTCCTGGCCACGGTCGGCGGGTCCGCGCTCGCCGCCGCGCTGCGGCCGGTGCTGGTGCCGCTGCGCTGGGCCTCGGCCCTGGTGCTGCTGGCCCTCGCGGCGCGCGGCGCCCTGACGGCCGTACGCCACTACCGGGCCCACCGGCTCGCCACCCGCTCCGTACCCACCCCACCCACCGCCGCCCGGGCCTACCTCGCTCTGCTCGGCATCACGCTGCTCAACCCGACCACCGTCGTCTACTTCGCCGCGCTGGTGCTCGGCACCGGCGGCACGGACGCCGTACACCCCCTGGAACAGGGCGTGTTCGTGCTCGCCGCCTTCGCCGCGTCCGCGAGCTGGCAACTGCTGCTGGCCGGCGGCGGCGCCCTGCTCGGCCGGACCCTGACCGGCCACCGCGGCCGCCTGGCGACCGCGCTCGTGTCGAGCGGGGTGATGACCGTGCTGGCCGTCGGGATGATGGTGTAGGCCCGGGTGGGTCAGGGGGTGAAGGCCCGCGCGACGGCCAGGCTGTCCTCGTAGACGTGGTGGCGGACGACCAGGCCGTCGGCGACGGAGAGGTGCAGGGCGAATCCGGCCCGGTAGGAGCGTCCGGTGGGGGCGGCGGTCTGACGGATCTCGCCCAGCACCACCGCGTCGGCACCGTCGACGAGGACGCGCTCCACGCGCGTGTCCGCCGCCCCGGGCGTGTGGTGGGCGGCCAGGGCCCGGAAGTGGTCGGCCGCCTCGGCGCCGGTGGCACGGTGGCGGATCCAGGGCGTCTCGGCGCGGCCGTGCTCGTCCTCGGGCCAGGACAGCCGCCAGTCGACGCCGTCGGCGTACAGGGCGGCGATCCGCTCCGGGTCGCCCTCGCCGATACGGCGCAGCAGCTCCTCGATCACGGCACGGGTGTCCGTCGTCTTCGTCATGGCTCCGAGTGTGCCGGTGGGGTGCGGACCGCGCGATGACCCGTGAGGTAAGGGGGTGCGGATGAATCGAGGGGGCGCCGGTGTTGAAGGGGTCAGCCGGTCGCGAACGACCATGTGACGAAGGGACGGATGCCATGCCCCTCAAAGGTGAGTACGAGCCCAGCCCGACCCAGTGGGTGCGCGAGCAGGTGGAGCTGTACGAGAGCTCCGGCGGCACCGAGGGGACGACACTGCAGGAGACGGGGCTCCCGGTCATCCTGCTGACCACCCGGGGCGCCCGCAGCGGCAAGCTCCGCAAGACCCCGCTGATGCGGGTCGAGCACGACGGACGGTACGCGCTCGTCGCCTCCCAGGGCGGGGCACCCACCCACCCGGTCTGGTACCACAACCTCAGGGCCGACCCGGAGGTGGAGCTCCAGGACGGTCCCGAGAAGCAGGACATGACGGTCCGTGAGATCAGCGGTGCGGAGAAGGCCCAGTGGTGGGAGCGTGCCGTCGCCGCGTATCCGCCGTACGCCGACTACCAGGAGAAGACCGACCGGGAGATTCCCGTGTTCGTCGCCGAGCCGCAGACCGGCTGACCCCACGGCGGCGGCGAACGCGTAGAAAAATCTGCCGCCGGGCCGCATGAACCGGCCCGCACCGGGCACCCGACAGTCAGGCCCCGCCGCGCTCCCCCGTCGCGGCGGGGCCCCTGCCTGCCCCGGGGACCGCGTCGCCGACGGCCGGGGCTCAGCCGGCCACCAGCCACTCCCCGTCCCGCATCACCTCGCACTCCCCGGTCTCCTCCTCGCGGGTCCGCCAGGAACGGATCCGCTGCGGACGGATGAGGAAGTACAGGTGGGGCGCGGCCAGTTCACGGGGGTCGAAACCGGTCTTGCCGGCGAAGATCTCGGCGTCCTCCTCCGGGAGGTCGGCGGGCGGGACGGCGACCGCCACGCCCTCGATCATGACCACGTCGTCGGCCGGGCCGACGGCGAGGCGTGCCACACCGGTGTCGTGCAGGGCACGGCCGGTGGGGGTGGTGACCGGAGCGGCGACCAGCAGGACGGCGCCGTCCCAGACGTAGGAGAGCGGGGCCAGCTGGGGGGCGCCGCCGTCCTCGGCGGCCGTGGCGACCCAGACGTCGACGTCGTGTTCCAGCCGGTGGAGCGTGTCGTGCTTGCGCTGCTGCGCGGTGCGTGCCGGTGCTCGGGTCATGTCTCCAGTGTGGCCACGGCCCGCACCCCCGCACCCCGGGACGGCCCCGGCCCCGCCCCTCGACGTCACACCCCCCTGGACTTCCTGGACAGGTGTCCGGTTATAGTGGACACCTGTCCAGGAAGTTGAGGGAGATCATGGAAATTCTGGCCGATGTGCTGGTCGCGCTGGTGGCGGTGCTGCATCTCTACATCCTCGTGATGGAGATGTTCCTGTGGCAGAAGAAGCCGGGGATGGGCTTCCACGGGTTCGACGCGGAGATGGCGCGGCGCACGGCCCCGATGGCCGCCAACCAGGGGCTGTACAACGGGTTTCTGGCGGCGGGACTGGTGTGGGGGCTCGTCGCCGGGGATCCGACCGGGTTCGCGGCACAGGTGTTCTTCCTGTCGTGCGTGATCGTCGCGGGCGTGTACGGCGCGGTCACCGCCAACCGGCGGATCCTGGTCGCCCAGGCCCTGCCCGGCGCGCTCGCCCTGGCCGCCGTGCTCGTCGCGCGGTGATCCGGGCGGAGGCCGAGGACCCGAGGGCGGCCCGGACGCGGGCCCGGTTGCGGGCCGCGCTGCTGGCGGAGTGCGCGGAGCGGCCGCTGGAGGAGGTGGGCGTGGCGGCGCTGGTGCGGCGGGCCGGTGTCGGCCGGGCCACCTTCTACGTGCACTACCCCGACCTCGAGGCCCTGGCCGTCGACGCGTGCGCGGATGTCGTACGCGAGGCCGTGGAGGCGTTGCACGCCTGGCAGGGGCGGCCGGACCCGGTGCGGGCGCCGGCCGCCCTGGCGGAGTTCTTCGCCTCGCTCACCCCGCACGCCCCGCTCTACCGCACCCTGCTCGCGCCGGGCGGCGGCGGTCCGCTCGGCCGGGTACTGCACCGGGACCTGCGGGCCTACAGCCTGCGGGAGCGTGAACGGGCGGGCGCGGCCGACGCCCCGCTGGTGGCCTCGGCCGTCGCCGCCACCTTCGCCGGCGTGCTGGCCGACTGGCTGCACGGCGACCTCGGCGGCTCCCCCGGTGAGATCGCCGACCAGGTCTGGCAGTTGCTGGTCGCGCTGCACGCCAGCCGCTGAACGGCGGTCACTTGCAGGCGATCGGCTCCTTCGCCAGCGGCCAGGCCTCGACGCCGTCGGAGGTGCGGACGTAGGCCGTCGTACGGTCCTTCGTCAGCCACAACCGCCAGTGGCCGTAGCGGTATCCGGTGTCCTGGGCGTCGGCCGGCATCCGGACGTCGTCGTCGTACGGGGTGGTGAGCAGGACGGACGCGAGCACACCGTCGGGGTCGCGGACGTACTGCCGATAGCCCTCGCCCCGGGCGATCCCCAGGAAGTGCGCCGTCTCCCAGCCGCAGTGCTCCGCCCCGGCGTAGCTGGTCAGGGTGGTGGTCGGGACGCGTTTCCCGGCACTGTCGGTCCAGATCTCGAGGCCGAGGGAGTCGGTGTAGCTCGCGGGGAGTTCGGCCGGGTCGCAGGAGGCGTTCGTCTCCGGGCCCCAGCCCGGTCTGCCCTTCTGGTCCTCGGCGACCACGACCGCGACCTTCGTCCGGCCGCCGACGTCGTACGAGTACAGGACCCGGCCGTCCGCCGAGCGCTCCACCCGGTAACCGGAGCGCGGCATCTGCGGATCGAACATGTCGAAGAAGAGCCGGAGCCCGTCCTCCGGGGAGTCACCGCCGTCGCCGCCGCTCCAGCCGTCGGGGCCGCCGCCGTCGTAGATCTCGCCGTCGCACTCCAGCGCCCGCCCCGCGGCACCGGACTCGGCGAGCAGGGCCTGCGGGGTGTACGTGTCGCGGGTCGTCGTCGCGATGTCCAGCGGTCCGGCGTACGGCGTCGCCGGCGGCGATCCCTCGACGACCAGGTCCGCCTTCTCCCCCGCCCCGCAGCCCACGGCCGCCACCAGTGCCGCCGTCACCGCCGCCAGCCCTCTGCGCATGCGCGTCCCCGTCCCTCCGGCCGATCCCGTGTCCCTACGACGCCGGAGCGGGCCGGTACGTTCAGCGGGCCGTCTGGAACGTTCGGCGGTAGGCCTGCGGCGAGACCCCGATCGCCGCGTGGAGGTGCTGGCGCAGCGAGGCGCCGGTGGCGAAGCCGACCCGGCCGGCGATCTGGTCCACCGGGAGGTCGCTGGCCTCCGGCAGGTGCCGGGCGTGCACCACCCGCTGCTGGATCAGCCAGCGGCCGGGGCTGACGCCCACCTCGTCCTGGAAGCGGCGGGCGAAGGTACGCAGGCTCATCCGGGCGTGCGTGGCGAGGTCGGCGAGGGTGAGGGGTTCACCCAGGTGCTCCAGGGCCCAGGCCCGGGTGGCCGCCGTGCTCGCCGGACCGGCCTCGGGCACCGGCTGTTCGATGTACTTCGCCTGACCGCCGTCACGGAACGGCGGCACCACACAGCGGCGGGCCACCTTGTTGGCGAGTTCGCTGCCGTGGTCCTTGCGGATCAGATGCAGACAGATGTCGACGCCGGAGGCGGCGCGGGTCGTGGTGTCGATCCTGCCGACGGGGTCGCGGGAGCTCGAGGAGGAGGCCGAGCGGCTCGGGGTGCGCGCGGTGCGGATGCTCGTGGACGCCGACCGGGCCGGGATGCGGACGATCGCCGAGCTGGTGGAGACGGGGCGGTTGCGCGCGACGATCGCGGGGACCTTCCCGCTGGCCGATGCCGCCGAGGCGCACCGGCTCGGCGACACCGGCCGGACCACCGGGAAGCTGGTCCTGACGGTGGACTGACGGCCCCTCGAAGGGGCACGTCCGTCAGAAGGTCAGCACCGGCTTGATGGTCTTGCCCGAGGTCATGTCCTGGACCGCCTGGCCGATGTCCTCGAAGGCGTAGGTGCCGATCAGCCGGTCCAGCGGGAGCCGCCCCGCCTTGACCAGCTCCACCAGGGCGGGGATGAAGGTCTGCGTCTCACTGTCGCCGAGGGTGAGGCCGACGACCCGCTTGCCGCCGAGCAACCCGTTGACGTCCAGGGCGACTTCGCTGCCGAACGGCGGTGCGCCCACGACGACCAGGGTGCCGCGGGCGGCGAGCGCGTCGACTCCCTGGCGCAGCACGGCCGTACTGCCCGTGGTCTCCACGATGCCGTCGGCACCCCGGCCGCCGGTGATCTCGGCGACGGCCTCGCCGAGCGTGGCCTGTCCGGCGTCCACGGTGTGGGTGGCGCCCAACTCCTTGGCGAGGGCCAGTCGTTCGGCGACCCGGTCGACGGCGATGATCGTGGTGGCGGGGCCGAGGGCGGCGGCCATGACGGCGGACAGGCCGACGGCTCCGGCGCCGAGGACGACGACCGTGTCACCGGCGGTGGGCTTCAGTACGTTCCAGACGGCGCCGACCCCCGTCTGCACACCGCAGCCCAGCGGGGCGATGGACGTCAGGGGTACGTCGGGGTCGACCTTGACCAGGCTGCGCTCGTCGACCAGGGCCCGCTCCGCGAAGGAGGACTGGCCGAAGAAGTGACCGCCGAGCGGCTCACCGTCACGGCTGATGGTGCTGCTGCCGTCGGCGCGGCGGCCCCCGATGAGGTTCAGCGGCAGCCAGGTCGCGCAGTAGGCGGGGTGGCCGCCGTGGCAGTTGCGGCACGCGCCGCAGGAGGTGAAGGACAGGACGACGTGGTCGCCGGGGGCCACCCCGGTGACGGCGGCTCCGACCGCCTCCACGACCCCCGCGCCCTCGTGGCCGAGGACACCCGGCAGCGGGAAGGGCAGCCCGCCGCTCTGCACGCCCAGGTCGGTGTGGCACAGGCCGGCCGCCACCAGCCGGACGACCGCCTCGTTCGGGCCGGGCTCGTCCAGGACGACCTCGGAGAGAGTGAACGGCGCTCCCGCGGACTCTACGACGGCCGCGCGTGTGGTGATGGACATCGGTGGAACTCCCTTTGCTGTACGGCGCGTTCAGTCGAGCGAGACGACGACGGACTTGACCTTGGTGTACGAGGCGAGAGCCTCGGGGCCGTATTCGCGCCCGAAGCCGGAGTCCTTGACCCCGCCGAACGGGACGGCCGGGTCGAGCATGGCCCAGTCGTTGACCCAGACGATGCCGGCCTGGAGGCGGTCGGCGACCCGGTGGGCGCGGGCCAGGTTGCCGGTCTGCACACCCGAAGCCAGGCCGTACGGCGTGGAGTTGGCGAGGGCGACGGCCTCGTCCTCGTCGTCGAAGGGCTGGACGGTGAGGACCGGGCCGAAGATCTCCTCCTGGATGACACGGGAGTCGCCCGGGAGGTCGGCGATGACGGTGGGCCGGTAGTAGTAGCCGCCGTCGAGGTCGAGACGCTCACCGCCGCAGACGATGCGGGCGCCCTCCTTGCGGGCGAGGTCGACGTACTCCTCGACCTTGCGCAGGTGCTTCTCCCCCGCCATGGGTCCGACGACGGTCTCCGCCGCGCGCGGGTCGCCCACGGGCACACCGGGGACGGCCTCGGCGAGGATGTTCAGCAGGGTGCTGTAGACCGGGCGGGCCACCAGCAGGCGTGGGCCGCCCATGCAGAACTGGCCGGTGTTGAAGACGAAGCCCTTGATGACCGCGCCGACGGCCTTCTCCAGGTCGGCGTCCTCGAAGACGAGGTGCGCGGCGTTGCCGCCGAGTTCCATGGTGACCTGCTTGAGGTTCTCGCCGGCGATGCCCGCGACGTGCCGGCCGATCGCGGTGGAGCCGGTGAAGGCGATCTTGTCGACGCCGGGGTGCCGCAGCAGCGCCTCGCCGGCGACCGGGCCGGTGCCGGTGACGACGTTGACGACGCCGTCGGGCACACCGGCCCGCTGGAGCAGGCCCGCCATGTACAGGGCGCTCAGCGGGGTCTCGTCGGCGGGCTTGTGGACGACGGTGTTGCCCGCGGCGAGGGCCGGAGCGAGCTTCGAACCGGCCAGGATCAGGGGGAAGTTGAAGGGGGTGATGGCGGCGACGACGCCGATCGGGCCGCGCTGGGTGTAGGCGAGGGCGTTCATCGGGGTGTCGCGGTTGCCGCCCTCCAGGGAGAAGGCGAGGGTGGCGTAGTACTCGTAGTCGTTGGCCGCGTTGGTGACGTCGACCGCGTGGGCCAGGGTGATCGGCTTGCCGACGTCCAGGCTCTCCAGCCGGGCGATCTCGTCGGCCTCCTCGCGGATCAGCTGGGCCACCCGCAGCAGGACCCGCCCGCGCTCACGCCCGCTGAGCCCGGACCACCGGCCGGAGTCGAAGGCCTCGCGGGCGGCCCGCACCGCGGCGTCCACGTCGGCGGCGCCCGCCTCCGCGACGGTGGTGACGACCGCGCCCCGGGACGGGTCGACCACCTCGGTCCGCGCTCCGTCCGCGGCCTCGCGCCACTGTCCCCCGATGAACAGTCGACCGGGGTCGATCTCGAAGGTGGTCATCGCCACTCCTCAGCATCGTCGCCAAGATTTCAACTAACAGGATTCCTGTTGGTCCGCAGTCTCATTACAGACAGGTTTCCTGTCAATGGTCTACGCTCGGACTCATGGCCGGCACCCAGACGACCCAGGCGGCGACTCCCGCGCGTCCGCCCCACAAGGCTCCCCCGTCCCTGCTCTACATGGTGAAGCAGGTGGAGCTCGTCGTGCGATCCCGGCTGGACGAACTCGTCAAGCCGTCCGGCATCACCGCCCTGCAGTACACGGCGCTGACCGTGCTGGAGCGGCACGACGGACTGTCCGCCGCCCAGCTGGCCAGGGACTCCTTCGTGACCGCCCAGTCCATCGCCGATCTGGTGCGCTCACTGGAGAACCGTGGCCTGATCCGCCGCGAGCGCAATCCGCGCAACCGGCGCGAGCTGCTGATCCTGCTGACCGACGAGGCGCGCACCCTGCTGGAGCAGTGCGCGCAGCCCGTGCGGGAGCTGGAGGAGCGGATGGTGCGGGAGCTCACGGCCCACCAGACGGAGCAGTTCCGGACAGCCCTGTCCAAGGCATGGCAGGCCCTCTCGTAAGCTTCTCGCACCCCTTCGCTCACGGCGCGAAAAAACTCGCTCAAGACACGCCCGAATTTCGAAGACATATGTCAATCGAACATGCTGAAATTCACTCTATCGGGGGTACCTTGCTGGGGCGGGGAAGTGCCGTGCGCTGCCCCGCCGTTGGAGGCTCCCGACCGGTGGAGCGGGTTGGAGGCGATGTCGTCGTGCAGCAGGAACCCGCCGCGGACACCCCGCACCTGTGCGTCCGGCAGGAGCGGGGGTACACGGTGCTGGAGTTCCACGGCGAGATCGACATCGTCGCGGCGACGGAGATCGGTCCGCGGCTCGACGAGGCGACCGCCGGGCCCGCGCCCCGGGTGGTCATCGACCTGTCGCTGATCGACTTCTTCGACTGCTCCGGGCTCCGCCTGCTGTACCGGGCCCGCAGCCGGGTGCTCGACCAGGACGGCGAGCTCCGTCTGGTCTGCACCCACCCGCTGGCCCTGCGCGTCCTCAAGGCCACCGGACTGCACCGGTTACTGCCGCCCGCCAGCACGCTGGACGCGGCCCTGGGGCAGCCCGAGGCCACGTCCGGCACCTTATGACCGCGCTCCGCGGCCACCCGACGGCCGTCGCGGCCGAGCGCCACCCGGCGGTTCCCGCTCCCGGCCCTACCGGACGATCTTCGTCACCTGTCCGGCCCCCACGGTCCGCCCGCCCTCGCGGATGGCGAACTTCAGCCCCTCCTCCATCGCGATCGGCTGGATCAGTTCCACGAGCATGGTGGTGTTGTCGCCCGGCATGACCATCTCGGTGCCCTCCGGCAGGGTCACCACGCCCGTCACGTCCGTCGTACGGAAGTAGAACTGCGGGCGGTAGTTCTGGAAGAACGGCGTGTGCCGGCCCCCCTCGTCCTTGGACAGGATGTACGCCCGTGCCTCGAACCGGGTGTGCGGGGTGACCGAGCCCGGTTCGATCACCACCTGGCCCCGCTCCACCTCGTCCCGTTTGACCCCCCGCAGCAGCAGGCCGACGTTCTCCCCGGCCCGGCCCTCGTCGAGGAGCTTGCGGAACATCTCCACACCGGTGACCGTGCTCCTGGTCTTCTGCCGGTGGATGCCGATGATCTCCACCTCGCTGTTGACCCGCAGCGTGCCGCGCTCGATGCGGCCGGTGACGACCGTCCCGCGCCCGGTGATGGTGAAGACGTCCTCGATCGGCATCAGGAACGGCCTGTCCACGTCCCGCTGCGGTTCCGGCACCGCCTCGTCGACCGCGTCCAGCAGGTCCAGCACCGACTGCGTCCACCGCGGGTCGCCCTCCAGGGCCCGCAGCGCGGAGATCCGTACGACGGGCACCTCGTCGCCCGGGAACTCGTACTCGGTGAGCAGTTCGCGCACCTCCAGCTCGACCAGCTCCAGGATCTCCTCGTCGTCGACCATGTCGGTCTTGTTGAGGGCGACGACGATGTACGGCACACCCACCTGCCGGGCCAGCAGCACATGCTCCTTGGTCTGCGGCATCGGCCCGTCCGTACCCGCGACCACCAGGATCGCGCCGTCCATCTGGGCCGCGCCGGTGATCATGTTCTTGATGTAGTCGGCGTGACCGGGGCAGTCCACGTGCGCGTAGTGCCGGCGCTCGGTCTGGTACTCCACATGGGCGATGGAGATGGTGATGCCGCGCTGCCGCTCCTCGGGCGCCTTGTCGATCTGGTCGAACGGGGTGAAGGGGTTGAGCTGGGGGAACTTGTCGTGCAGCACCTTGGTGATGGCCGCCGTGAGGGTCGTCTTGCCGTGGTCGATGTGCCCGATGGTGCCGATGTTGACATGGGGTTTGGTCCGCTCGAACTTCGCCTTCGCCACTGCGAGCCCTCCCTGGTCACATGGGTGACGACATGCGCGTATCCACTCCTTCCTGTCTATTCGCTGCGGGCCGCGTCGAACAGGGCGCTGACGGACTCACCGTTGTGAATACGGCGCACGGCCTCGGCCAGGGCGGGGGCGATGGACAGGATCCGCAGCTTGTCGGTGTGCTCCTCGGAGGGCACCGGCACGGTGTTGGTGCAGACGATCTCCAGGACGTCGGGCTGCTCGCTGAGCCGCTTGAGGGCCCCCGCCGCGAACAGGCCGTGCGTGCACGCCACCCGGATCGAGCGCGGCTGAAGCTCCCGCAGCCGGTCGAGGAGTTCGAGGACGGTACTGCCCTTGGCGATCTCGTCGTCGAGGACGATGACGTCCCGCCCGGTGACCTCGCCGATCACGGAGTTGATGCTCACCCGGTCGTCGGCGTAGCGCTGCTTGGCGCCGGCCGCCACCTGGGCGCCGATCATCCGGGCGAAGGCGGCGGCCTCCTTGGCGTTGCCGAGGTCGGGCGAGACGACCGTGGTGGAGGTCAGGTCGTAGCGGCGGAAGTGGGCGGCCAGCTCACGGCGGGCGTGCAGATGGTCCACGGGCATCGAGAAGAAGCCGTGCACCTGCGGTGAGTGCAGGGTCATGGCGAGGACCCGGTGGACCCCGGCCGCCGCCATCAGATCGGCGACCAGACGGCCGCCCAGGGAGATCCGGGGCGCGTCCTTCTTGTCGGAGCGGGCGTAGGAGTAGTGCGGCATGACCACGGTGATCCGGCCGGCGGAGGCGCCGCGGGCCGCGTCGCACATCAGCAGCAGCTCCACGAGGTGCTCCTGCACGGGCTTCACCAGGGGCTGGACCAGGAAGACGTCCCTCTCCCGGCAGTTGGCCTGGAGCTGGACCTCCAGGCAGTCGTTGGCGAACCTGCTGAGCCGGGTCGGGCTCAACGGCACACCCAGATGGGAACAGACCTCGGCGGCCAGCTCGGGGTGGGCGCTGCCGCTGAACACGGAGATGTCTCGCACGAAAGGACTCCTCGACCAGGCCCGACTGGAGGGGATCTCTCACGGGATCTCTCATGCTACGGACCCCGCCCGTTCCGCCCACCCTCAGGAGCCCCTCGGGCACCGCGGGCACCGCCGCCGGACGCCCGGGAATCCGGTCCCCGGCCGCCGGTGCGCCTCGCCGTGCCGTGCGGCCCGCCGACTGGGCCGGCCGGGTGAGGACGGCCGGGTGAGGACGGCCCGGTGAGGACCGCCTCCGTGATCGCGAAGACCCCGGCGGGCCGGGTGATCGTGGCCCACGGCCTCGCGTTCTGTCACAGGTCGTCAACAAGGGCGTCCGCCAAGGGCTTTGACGGGAATCGACGGGAATCCGTCCTGACAGGAAGGAGGGCCGTCGCCATGACGACTCCCGTCAAGCGCCTTCAGGGGCGCATACCCGGCTGGGCCAAGGTGCTCATCGCGGTCGTGGTCGTGCTCACCGTGATGTTCGCCGGGATCCGGCTCAGCCTGCTGCCCGGGCTGCGCGAGTTCTTCGGCACCGAGACCAAGGACCGCTCGGGCCCCGCCCTGCTCAAGTCCATCCAGGACATGAGCCGTTACGACGCCGCCTCCGGCAACTTCCAGGTCGTCGTGGACCTGGAGAAGGACGCCAAATACCTCCCGGACGCCCTCCGCGGCACCCGCACCCTGTACGTGGGGGCGGGCACCGTGGACGCCTATGTCGACCTCGGCAGGCTGGGCGACGACGACGTGACGGTCGACGGCGACCGTACGTCGGCCACGCTGCGGCTGCCGCACGCCCGGCTCGGCAAGCCGGCACTCGACCCGGACCGCTCCTACGCGGTCTCCAAGCAGCGCGGTCTCCTGGACCGCCTCGGCGATCTCTTCTCGGACAACCCCAACAGCGAGCAGGCCGTCCAGAAGCTCGCCGTGAAGCACATCGGCGAGGCGGCGAAGGACAGCGAGCTGACCGCGCGCGCCGAGACCAACACCACCGACATGCTGGAGGGCCTGCTGCACTCCCTCGGCTTCAAGGAGGTCAAGGTCACCTACGCGTCCTGACCGGCCGAGCGGGGTTCCCACGGGCCGTGCGCATCCTCGGGTCCTCAGCGGGTAACCGCTTTACGACGCAGGTAAGTTGCCGACTGGAGGACAGCATGGCCCGTGCAGCCTCACGCCCACGCACCGTGTTCCGCCTGCGCCCGCCCAGGGGCGAACAGCCGCCCGGCCCGGCCGCAGCCGAGACAAGGGCGGCCCCTGAGAAGAAGGCCGCGTCCGGGAAAAAGGCGGCACCCCGAGAGAAGACGGCCCCCCGGAAGAAGGCCGCGTCCGGCAAGAAGACCGCACCCGAGAACAAGGCCACACCCGAGAAGAAGAAGGAACCGGCGCGTTCCGGCCCCCGGCCGCTGCCCTTCCCACTGCGGCTCCTCGCGATGCTGTTCGCCTTCGCCTTCATGGTGGGGTTCGCCGTCGTGCTGGCACGGCTGACACTGGAGCCCTCGCCCGCCTCCGAGGCGCTCGTGCACTCCAACCTGCACCCGGGGCGGTCGCTGCGGGCCTATCTGGACCAGCCCGCGCTGCGCGACGCGGTCAAGCAGATCGGCGGGAACGTGCTGCTCGGGGTGCCCTTCGGCATCCTCGTGCCGGTGCTCGCGCCCAAGGCGCGCGGGGTGCTGCGCGTGCTGGTGCTGACGGCGTCCGTGATGCTGCTGGTGGAGTTCGCGCAGGGCGCGCTCATCACCGGGCGCGCCTTCGACATCGACGACGTCATCCTCAACACGACCGGCGCGCTCGTCGGATACCTGCTGCTCGGACGCCGTATGAGCCGCGCGGTGCACGCTCCCCGGCCCCGGCGGGGTGTCTCCTAGGGCGTGTGTCGAAAGTGGCGTCGTCCGTCCGGAGGCCAGACGGGACTTTCGACACACGCCCTAGGGGCGCGGCCTCCAGGTGTACTTGTCGCCGCCCACCCACCGCACGACATTGGGGTCGTCGAGGTCGTGGACGATGATGCCGAACGCGGCGGCCGTCTCCAGGACGTCGGTGAGGGTATGCGCCGAACCGACCACTTCGCCGTCGATTTCCACGATCCGGAACGGGGGTCTGCCCGGCTGCACCCCGAGCACGATGATCCGTGGCTGGTTCATAAAGGGGCTCGCGACTTCGGTCATGCCATAGAGCGTAAATCGCAACCGGTCGGTACGGATCGTCGGAAAACGACCACCGGGGCGTCCGTCGTGCGTCGGACGCCGTGCTGGGCAACGCTGGAGCCAGGAGGTGCCGATGGATCCCCTCGAGGCCCTGGACCGGATCGCCTTCCTGCTGGAGCGGTCCCTGGCGCCGACGTACCGCGTGAAGGCGTTCCGTACCGCCGCCCGGGTGCTGGCGGGGCTGCCCGAGGGCGAGGTGGCCGGACGGGCCGGGGCCGGCACGCTGGAGTCGCTGAAGGGCGTGGGGCCGAAGACGGCCCAGGTCGTGCGCGAGGCGCTGGCCGGCGAGGTGCCGTCCTACCTGCGGAAACTCCAGGACGAGGTGGGGCGGCCGCTCACCGACGGCGCCGGGGAGCAGCTGCGGGAGCTGCTGCGCGGCGACTGCCATCTGCACTCCGACTGGTCGGACGGCGGCAGCCCGATCGACGAGATGGGCCGGACGGCTGCCGCCCTCGGCCATGAATGGGCCGTCCTGACCGACCACTCGCCACGGCTGACGGTGGCCCGGGGGCTGTCGCCGGAGCGGCTGCGCGCCCAACTGGAGGTGGTCGAGGAGCTGAACGCGGCCTGGGCGCCGTTCCGGCTGCTGACCGGTATCGAGTGCGACATCCTGGAGGACGGCTCCCTGGACCAGGAGCCCGGGCTGCTCGACCGGCTGGACGTGGTCGTGGTGTCCGTGCACTCCACACTGCGGATGGAGAAGCGGGCGATGACCCGGCGCATGCTGAAGGCCGTACGGGATCCGCACGCGAACGTCCTCGGGCACTGCACGGGGCGGCTGGTGCGGGGGCGGGAGCGGCCGGAGTCGGAGTTCGACGCGGACGAGGTGTTCGCGGCGTGCGCCGCCGCGGGCACGGCCGTGGAGATCAACAGCAGGCCCGAGCGGCTGGACCCGCCCCGGCGGCTGCTGCGGCGGGCGGTCGGGGCGGGGGTGCTGTTCTCGGTCGACACCGACGCGCACGCGCCCGGCCAGCTGGACTGGCAGATCCTCGGCTGCGCGCGGGCCGAGGAGTGCGGGGTGCCCGCCGACCGGATCGTGACGACCTGGCCGGTGGACCGGCTGCTGGAGTGGTCCCGGAAGGACGCCTCCGCTTGACTTCGAGCGCACTCCAATTCGTAGCGTTTCGGACATGAGCAACAGCGACATGACCAACGGCAACACCGCACAGCACAAGATCGGCTCGGGCTTCGGCGCCACGAGCACCGCCGACGACGTCCTGCGGGGCATCGATCTGGGCGGACGCCTGGCGATCGTGACGGGCGGCTACTCCGGAATCGGCCTGGAGACCACCCGTGCGCTGGTGAAGGCCGGCGCCCGGGTCGTCGTCCCGGCGCGGCGCCCGCAGACGGCACGGGAGAACCTCGACGGCATCGAGAACGTCGAGGTGGACGAGCTCGACCTCGGTGACCTGGACAGCGTGCGCGCCTTCGCCGACCGCTTCCTCGCCTCGGGCCGCACACTCGACCTCGTGATCGACAACGCCGGCATCATGGCCTGCCCGGAGACGCGGGTCGGACCGGGCTGGGAGGCGCAGTTCGCCACGAACCACCTCGGTCACTTCGCCCTGGTGAACCGGCTGTGGCCGGCGATCGAGCCCGGCGGGGCGCGGGTGGTGTCGGTGTCCTCGCGCGGCCACCACTTCTCCGGCATCCGCTGGGACGACGTCCACTGGCGGCGGGACTACGACAAGTGGCTGGCGTACGGGCAGGCCAAGACGGCGAACGTGCTGTTCGCCGTGCACCTCGACGCGCTCGCCCGGGACCGCGGCGTACGGGCCTTCGCGCTCCACCCGGGTGGCATCCTCACGCCCCTCCAGCGGTATCTGCCGAGGGAGGAGATGATGGCGAACGGCTGGATCGACGAGGACGGCAACCCGATCCCGCAGCCGGGCTTCAAGACGCCGGAGCAGGGCGCGGCCACCCAGGTGTGGGCGGCGACCTCCCCGCAGCTGGACGGCATGGGCGGCGTCTATCTGGAGGACTGCGACATCGCCGAACCCGCTCCGGAGAACGGCGAGCGGACCGGCGTGAAGGGCTGGGCGACGGACCGCGAGCAGGCGTCCCGGCTGTGGGAGCTGTCGGCCGAGCTGACCGGGGTGAACGCGTTCGCCCCCTAGGGCGTGTGTCGAAAGTGGCGTCGTCCGCCCGGAGAGCGGGGCCCGCGGCGTCCGGTGCACTCCACGGCGTCCTCCCGCAGCTCGGCGAGCGCCTGCTCCGGGTTCACCCGAGGCGGGAGCAGCAGGCCGGGAGCCGCCCGGGCGTGCTCCTCCCATCGGTCCTGCCGGCACTCCACCGTCCAGCCGGGCCGGCGCGCGCCCATCTCCCCGGCCTCCGCCGCCGCGCTCATGGTCCACCAGCCGACCCGGCGCCGAACCGGGTCGAGGTGGACACCGGCCCCGGCCGCCACGGTGCAGCGGCCGTGGTCATGGGCGTCCGCGGGCCGGTCGAGGAGGGCCGGGCCCTCGGTCACCGGGTGGTCGTCGATCGCCGCCAGCAGGTGGCGGCGGCGGTCGCCGACCGTGACGGCGGTGACGAGCGGATCGCGTTCCAGGAACTCCTCGTCGTCCGGGCCGAGGGAGGGGGCCGGGTACACCTTGCGGTCCCGCTCGCGCACCTCGGCCGGGTCCAGGCCGAGGCGGCGGCGCGGGTCGGCGGGGCCGTCGTAGGTCCACCGCAGGTCCCAGCCGGGCCAGGCGCGGGCGATCGCCCGCCAGGTGACGGCGCGGTGCCGGAACTCCGTGACCGGGCCCTCGCTCGCGCGGAGCACAGCAGGAGGCGGCGGCGCAGGTCGAACAGGGCCGCCGCCTCGCACATCCAGTCCCCGCGCCACTCGTCCACGCGGCGGCGGGCGCGTACGGCCGGCAGGACGACATCGGGGCCGGCCAGCAGGTCGTGGTCGATGCCCACCGCTCCGAAACGCGCCTCGTCCACCTCGTGTGCGGCGTCGTGCGGCACCACGACGTACGTCGCCCACTTAGCCATGCGGCGATGGTCGCATCCGGGCCGGCGGCGCCGCACCCGTGTCTCGGCTCAGTCGGACGGCTCGTCGGGGACCGGCTGCCCCGGGCGGACGCCGGCCGGGCGGGGGGCGCCCCGGCGGCCGGTGCCGGCCTCGTCGGTGTCGGGGAGTTCGGTGTCGGGCAGATCGGGGGCGGTGACGTCCCAGGGGTCCTCGCCCGGGCGGGTCTGCTGGTCGGGCAGGTCTCGGGGGATCGGAGGGCCGGTCTCGCCGGGGCTCTCCTCGCGGTGGGCGGCCACGGTGTGCTCCCTTCGGGGGGGGCGGTGGCGGGTACCTCGGCCGCGGCCGGCGAAACCTCAGTGCGGGGTGCGCTCCTCCAGGGCCGTGTGCCAGGCCGGCCGGGGGAGATCGGGCCGCGGTTCGGGGCGTCGGCCGCCGTGCGCGAAGAAGTCCGCGAGCGGGAGGATCGCCGCGCCCACGGTGACCGCGTCGGGGCCGAGCCTGCCGAGGTCCACGGTGACCCTGCGGGCGGGGTGGCCGAGGGCGTAGGCGGTGGCGTGGCGGCGTACGGCGGGCAGCAGGCGGGCGCCCAGCTGGAGGCCCGCCCAGCCGCCGATGAGGATGCGCTCGGGCTGGAAGAGATTGATCAGGTCGGAGAGGCCGGCGCCCACGTACTCGGCGGTCTCCTCCAGGACGGCGCGGGCGACCGGGTCGCCCTCGGTGCCGTCGTCCGGGTGGGCGGCGGCGAGCATCGCGGCGAGCGCGCTCTCCTCGTCCGTGTCCGCGGGCGGCCGGCCGCCCTCCTCGCGCCAGCGGTCGAGGAGCGCCTCGGCCCCCGCGTACGCCTCCAGACAGCCGAGGGCGCCGCACCGGCAGCGGCGGCCCCGGACCCGCACCGTCAGGTGCCCCCATTCGAGGGCCCGGCCCTGTTCCGCCTCGGGGGTGACGAGGCTGGCGCCGACGCCGGAGCCGAAGAGGACCACGACGGCGTTGCGGGCCCCGCGTCCGGCGCCGAACCACATCTCGGCCTGACCGAGGGTCCTGGCGCCGTTGTCGATGAAGTACGGGACGGTGCCGGGCAGCGGGGAGCCCTCGCGCAGCAGCGCCTCCAGCGGGACGGCGTCCCAGCCGATCGTCTGTCCGTGCACGACGGCGCCGCCGTCCGGGGTGTGCTCGACGATGCCGGGGACGCCGATGCCGACGCCCAGGAGCCGTCCGGGGGCGAGGCCGGCTGTCGCGAGCACCTCGGCGACACCGTCCCGGATGTGGCCGACGATCCCCTCGACCTCGTATCGCTGCGCCTCCAACGGGCGCTCCGCGCGGGCGAGTTCGGTGAGGGTGAGGTCGAACAGCTCGATCCTCACCCGGGTCTCGCCGACGTCCACGCCGATCATGTGGCCGCTGCCGGGGGCCACGCGCAGCAGGATGCGGGGGCGGCCGCCGTCGGAGTCGACGCTGCCGGCCTCCTCGACCAGTCCGTCGGCGACCAGGTCGGCGACGACGTTGCTGATGGAGCCGGAGCTGAGGCCGGTGGCGGGGCCCAGCTCGAAGCGGCTGAGGGGGCCGTCGAAGTAGAGCCGTTGCAGGACGGCCGTGCGGTTGGCCCGCCTGAGATCGCGTACCGTACGCCCGTTCCGCCCCGTCATGACGCTCCTTTCGCACCCCTGCCCGATCTGCAACATACCCTCAGGGACGGGCCGGGCGCGACTTCCTCCAACCCTTAGTTCATGATGCGAGACAAGAGTGCGGGCTGCCGCTGCGGTGCGGTGCGGTGAGGCATGGCGCAACAACTGCCTTTCGCCGTAAGGGCGTACGGGATGTGGCGGGAGATCTCCGCCCGCTCCGGGTTACTAGGCTGGCCCGATGACCCCCACCCCGGACGTGCTGTCGATCGCCCTGGACGAGACATCGGATCCGCCGCTGCGGCCCCTGCCGGCGGGCGTCGCCGGGCTGCTCGGCGACCTCGGGGCGCCGCCCCGGCTGGTCGCCCATCTGCGGGCGGTGCACGAGGTCGCCGCCCAGCTCGTGGCGTGGATCGGGGAACACCGTCCGGAACTGGCCGTGGACGGGGCGGCGGTGCTGTTCGGCGCGGCCACGCACGACATCGGCAAGGTGCTGCACCCCGGCGAGCTGTCCGGTCCGGGCGCCCGGCACGAGGAGGCGGGGCGGGAGCTGCTGCTGGCGCGCGGGGTGGCTCCCGGGCTGGCGCGCTTCGCGGGCAGTCACGCCTCCTGGCAGGCGCCGGGCGTCGAGGTCGAGGATCTGCTGGTGAGCCTCGCCGACAAGGTGTGGAAGGACAACCGGGTGGCCGACCTGGAGGACCTGGTGGTGGCGGAGCTGTCGCGGGCGGGCGGCCGGCCGGTCTGGGAGGAGTTCCTGGCGCTGGACGAGTTCCTCACCGCTGTCGGCGCGGGCGCGCAGCGCCGGCTGGCCTGGCAGGCGGCCCATCCCGTCGGCTGAGGGCGGGCGTTCCCTGGCCGAGGAGACCGACGGTGTACGGCCATGTCCTGCGCCGCCCGGGAGACCGGCCTATGCGCCGGGCGCACTGGCGACGGGGGTGTGGCCACCCGAGCCCGGTGCTCCCGTCGGCGGCGTGCGGGGCCGGGTGGTGTCGGCCAGGTGGCGGGCGACGGCACCCTCGGCCGTCTCGGCCGTGCCCGCACCCCGGGGTGCGCCGAAGCGGGCGAGGGTGTGCCAGACCATCTTGAGGTCCTGCGGGGCGGCCCGTCCGTCGCGGACCGCGTCGCCGATCACGCGCGGGTCGACCACCGCGTCCTCGGCGATCCGGGCACCCAGCTCGGCGTACGCACGGCCCCGGTACTCGGCGCACCGGTACAGCTCGGCGACGGTGATGCGGTAGCCGGGGTGCCACTCGACCGGGCAGGGCAGGGCGCCGGCCGCCTCCTCGACCGGGGTGCCGCGGTAACTCGGGTCCAGGACCAGGGCCTCGACGTCCCGGGCGAGATCGACGCCCCCGTGGACATGGGCCTCGACGTAGTCGTTGAGGGCGTCCCGCTCGTCGGCCTCGGCCAGGGCGATCAGGGGCATCGCGGCGGCGACGCCGAAGTCCTCGGGCTCGGCCGCGCTGTCCGGGTAGCAGAAGGTGGCACGGGTGAGCGCGCCCGGGCGCAGCCGCAGGTGCGAGGAGCCGAACCTCGGTGCGGCGCCGACGACTTGGCGGCGGAAGTCGAGCGCGCCGTACACCGGTCGCTCGCGTGGGTCCGCGTCGTCGTACGCCCCGCCGAAGATCCGGCTCTCCCAGCGCCAGCGGTCACCGCCGGGGTGTGCGGTGAGGCCGCCGTTGCTCGTGCCGGTGACGAACTGCGAGCGGTAGGCGCCGTCCCGGGCGAGCGCGGCGAGGACCGGCAGACCGTCGGCCTCCCGGTCCGGGTGGAAGTTCAGGGTGATCCGCAGGTCCGGGCCGAGGGCGGGGCCGGTGGAGCGGGCGGCGACATGCCGCAGGGCCGTCCGGGCGCGCGGCGACGGAGGGACGTCCTGGAAATCCACTGGCTCTCCTCGGTGAGGCTATTTACCCTAGGCCAAAACCTAGGGTTCCTAGGTTGTTGTTCACGGACAGGCACCACAGGAGGCTCCCCCATGAGGTCGCTCACCGAAAGCGATATCCGCACCTCGTTCGTCAACTGCTCGAAGGGAGAGGCGCAACGGCTGTCCGTACCCCGGGACCTCGGTCAACTCCCCTGGGCCGACCTGGACTTCCTGGGCTGGCGCGATCCGGGGGCGCCCGACCGCAGCTGTCTGGTCGCCGAGTGGCGGGGCGGGCTCCTGGGCGTGACCCTGCGTTTCCCGCCTTCGCGGCGCGGGCTGCGGCACCGCAGCATGTGCTCGCTGTGTCTGACCACCCACCCCGGCGGCGGGGTCTCGCTGATGACGGCCCGCAAGGCGGGCGCGGCCGGCCGCGAGGGCAACTCGGTCGGCCTGTACCTGTGCACGGACCTGGCCTGCTCCCTGTACGTGCGCGGCAGGAAGGTCCCGGAGTCGGGCGGCCGGCTGGAGGAAAGCCTCACCCTGGACCAGCAGATCGCCCGTACGACGGGCCATCTGTCGGCCTTCCTGGACAAGCTGTACGCGTGAACCGGCGGGGAGCGGTCCGCCGGTGGCCCCGCGGCCGGGCCGCCGGCAGCCGGCCGCGGGCCGGTTCACCGCCGGACCGCAGGCCGACGGCGTGGTCGCGGTACCCCACCCGGGTCGGGCGTCGCCCCGTCGGTGCCGGGGCCGGCGGCCCGGACGGTGGTCGGCGACGCACCGGGTGACCTTCGACCGGATGGCGGAACACCCGGTCCTCGAGGACGACGCGCTCGTGCGAGCCGTGGGCCGCCTCCCCGAGCCCGACGACACGGGCGTCGCCGGTCATCCGGTCGACGGGCGGGCGCGGGCACGGGCCGCGGGGGCCGCGGCGGTGACGGTCGAGGCCGTGGTGACGCAGAGCAGGGAGAGGACGACGGGGATACCGAGTCGGATGGTGTGGTCTCATGAACCGAGCGTCGCCCCGCGGCACCCGTGGAAACCATCCTGGGGGCCGCCGTCCCGGGGGTGCGGATGCCCCGAGGAGTGGGACGGGGAATTCCCCGCACCGTGTTCCCGACGGCACCCTGGGGTACAGAAGAAACGTTCGAGCACCGTGGGGAAGGGGAACTGGTCCGGGAATGCGAGAGGCAAGTCAGCGAGCGGCGCCGTTCGTACGGTTTCTGCGGCGTCATCGGGAACCCGCGGTGGTCCAGGCGTTCCGCTCCGCCGCGGCGGCGACGATCGCGTATGTCGTCGCCCTGCGGCTCAGCCCCGAGGCGGCCCCCCTCACCGCACCCCTGACCGCGCTGCTGGTCGTCCAGGTCACCCTGTTCGCCACGCTCACCAACGGCGTCCGGCGGGTCAACTCGGTGGTGGCCGGCGTCCTGGTCGCCATCGCCTTCAGCCAGCTGGTCGGCCTGACCTGGTGGAGCCTCGCGCTGCTGATCGTGGCCTCGCTGGCGGTCGGGAACCTGGTCCGGGTCGACGAGTACGTGCCGGAGGTGGCGATCAGCGCCATGCTGGTGCTGGGCGTGACCACCGTCGGCGACACCGCCTGGGCGCGGATCGTGGAGACCCTGATCGGCGCGGTCGTCGGCCTCGCCATCAATCTGCTGCTGCCGCCCCCGGTGTGGATCGAGGAGGCCGGTGAGTCGATCGAGGGACTGGCCCGCCGGCTGCGGCAGCTGATGCTGCGGATCGGCGAGGAGGCGGCCGGCCGCCCGGCGGTCGAGGAGGCGGCCGCCCGGCTGCACGAGGCACGCCGGCTCGACCACGACATCGTGGAGGTGGACGCGGCGCTGCGGCAGGCCGAGGACAGCCTGCGGCTCAACCCCCGGGTCCGGGAGGGCCTGCTGCACCGGGTGGTGCTGCGCACCGGTCTGGACACCCTGGAGATCTGCACGGTCGTCCTGCGGGTGCTGGCGCGCACACTGACCGACCTCGCCAAGGAGCGCGAGCCCGATCCGCTGTTCCCGGAGGAGACCGGCGAGGTCGTGGAGCGACTGCTGTCGGAGCTCGCCGACGCGGTGGTCAGCTTCGCGGTGCTGGTCACCACGCATGTCAGCCTCAACGCGGACGCCGCCGAGGCCCGGCTCACCGCGGAGCTGCGGCAGGCTGTGGCCACCCGCGACAAGCTCGCCCAGCTGCTGCTGGAGCGGCTCCAGCGCGACGCCCGGCAGTGGCAGCTGCACGGCGCCCTGCTCACCGAGGTGAACCGGATGCTCGACGAGCTCGACACCGAGCACCGCTCGCGCCGGCTCCTGGAGGAACTGGACCGGGTCTCCTCCGAGCAGCGCGCGCGGATGCCGCGGCTCACCCGGCTGCGGGAGCGCCTCGGCATTCAGGAGGAACTGTGGCGGAACCGTACGGGGATCGGCCGGCGTTCTCTCTGAGGGAGCGCCGGGACGGGGCCGGCGCCGGATGCGAGGGAGCGCGCCTGTGGCCGGCACCGCCGTACGGATCGACGGGGACACACTGAGGCTGCCGGGCGGGGTGGCCGTGCGGTTCATGCGGACCCTGCGGCTGCCGGAGAGCGGCGAGCACGACCTGCCGCCCGGGCTGGGCACGTTCCCGCTCCGCCGGGTCGCCGACCACCGGGACACCGTGCCCGCCGAGTGGCTGGCGCGCGGTGGCGTGATGCTGCCGATGTATCTCCGCGAGGCGATGTGGCTGGGCTTCGCGGGCTCCACGCGGCCGGCCGCGCTCCAGGTCGGGGCGGGCAAGGTGTGCGCGGTCTCCGGCAAGGCGTGGAGCGACCGGCTCTCCCGCGACCCGCAGAACTACCTCGCGCTGCCGCGTCAGCCCTGGCTGGACGGCATCAACTCCGGGAAGGGCACGGTCCGCCAGTTCGTGGCGGTGCCGCTCGGCCTGGGCGCGACCGTGGAGGGCCAGGTCACCGGCGAGGAGGTGTGGGGCGGGATCCAGCTCCAGTCCTTCCCGCTGAACGAGGAGAAGCACGCGGAGTGGGAGGAGGCGCAGCGGGTCCTCTCCCTGGAGACGCGGAGCGTGAAGTCGGTCGGGGGCGGGTTCGGCGCCGTGCCCGCGGCCCCCGGGGCGATGCCCCCGCAGACGGCGATGCCCATGATGCCCGCCGCGGTCCCCGCCCCGGGTGGCGCGCCCCGGGCCGCCGCGGCGATGGGCCTGGGCGTGGGCGGTTCGATGCGGCAGGAGGTCTACCGGGACACCCGCCCGGTCGAGGACTACACGCGGGAACCCGGCGCGCGGGTCTTCGTGCACCTGGTCACTCCCCCGGAGTGGCGCCGCATCACGGGCGAGGAGCCCCCGCCCTCCCCGGTGGACCGCGCCGCGTACACCAAGGCCGGGCTGCCCTGGTTCGACTACTACGACGAGGGCGCGCAGGACCTCGCCCCGAGCGACACCCTGTCCGGGGTCGAGCCGGTCGGCGACTGGCTCGGCGACGACCTGGACCCCTGGCAGCAGCCGGCGCCCGGCCAGGTGCACCAGCTCAAGGACGCACCGGGGACGCCGGTGCAGGACGGCGACTGGTAGCCCGGCCGGGGCTCGCCGCTTTTGCATTCGAGGGTCTTTCCGCGTCAAGGTGCTGTGGACGACGGGGTGCGGGACGACCTGAGGTGCACGGCATGAACGGTGGGACGGCAGGGGCTCGCGGCAACTGGAGCAGGCGGCGGTTCGTCGCGGTGCTCGGCGGCGCGGCGGTGGCACCGGCCGTGGCGGGCTGCGACGGCGACGGCTCGTCCGGGGCGGCGCGGGAGGCACAGGAGGCACAGGAGACCGCGACGCCCCCGCGGCCCTCGTCGTCCACGTCCGCCTCGCCCGAGCCCGCGCCGAGCCCCTCCGGCCCCCGGCCCCTCTACCTGGGCACCTACACCTCCGCCGAGGGCGGCGGGAAGGGCATCGGTGTCGCCTCGTACGACCCCTCGTCGGGCCGGATCACCGGCCGGGGCACGATCACCGGCGTCCCCGATCCGTCGTACCTCGCGATCCACCCGGACGGCGGCACCCTGTACGCGGTGAACGAGCGGGCGAAGGGCACGGTGACCGCCGTACGGCTGTCCGACCGGAAGGTGCTCGGGAGCCGGGCGACCGGTGGGGCGCACCCGTGTCATCTGTCGGTGCATCCGGGCGGGCGCTGGCTGCTGAGCGCCGACTACGGCTCGGGCACGGTGGCCGTGCACCCCGTCGAGGCCTCGGGGGCCCTGGGCGAGCGCACCGCGACGGTCCGGCACAACCGTCCCTCGCCGGGCCCGGGGCAGCAGGGACCGCACGCGCACCAGTTCATCACCGCGCCGGACGGCGGGCACGTCCTCGCCGTGGACCTCGGCACGGACACGGTGTACAGCTACCGCCTGGACGAGCGGAAGGGCACGCTCACCGAGGTCGCGCAGGCGCACACCCGGGCGGGCGCGGGGCCGCGCCACCTCACCTTCCACCCCGGCGGGCGGTACGCCTATCTCGCGAACGAGGCCGACGACTCGGTCGCGGTCTGCGCGTACGACGCCGGCAGCGGCCGTGTGACGGTCGGCGCGCCGCAGTCGACGGGCGCGAAGGCGGACCCCAGCTATCCGGCGCAGTTCGCGGTCACACCGGACGGCGCGTACGCGTTCCTGGCCAACCGGGGCGACAACACCCTCGCCCGGTACGCGGTGGAGGCGGACGGGGCCCGGCTGCGGCTGCTCGGCACGGTCCCGGTGCACGGGGACTTCCCCCGGCAGATCGCCCTCTCGCCGGACGGTGGTCTGCTGTTCGCGGCGAACCAGCGCTCCGGCACGGTCAGTGTCTTCGAGGTGGACGCCGGCAGCGGTGCACTGCGGCTCGCGGGCGAGCCCTTCGGGTCACCCGTCGCCGTCTGTGCGCTGCCGCTGTAGGGGGCGCGGGCAGGACGCGGTACCCGCCCGGGTGAGCAGGACGTGCATGCGCTCGGTGAGCTGGCCGACGTCGTCGGCGGGCGTGTGGAAGGGCAGCCGTACGTCGCCGTGGGCGCGGGCGCGTTCGATGCGCAGCGTCAGTCCGTGCCGGTCGACGGCGAGCGGCTGGACCCGTACGGCACCGTGCAGGCTCTCGTGCCGGACCAGGCGGGTGAGCCGCTCGACGGCGTCGGGGTGGGCGTCGGCGAGATGGGTGAGCAGCTGGGCCTCGGCGGTGGCGAGAGGGTCGGGGCGGGCCTCGGCGAACTCGTCGAGGCCGACGACGACCGCTGCGGTGGCCTGTTTGAGGACGACCCGGGTGGCGTGGAAGACGAGGTGGTCGTCCTCGGGGGCGAACCAGCCGGCGAGCCAGAGCCGGCCCCGGATACGGTTGCGCACGGGGACGGGCGCCACGTCGGCGAACTCCAGGACGGCGGACGGCTCGCCGCGGGGGGCGCAGATGGCCGCCGTGAGCAGGGCGCTGTCGTCGGGCACATGGAGGTGCACCCGGCCGTCCTCGTCGACGGTGTGCGCGCCGAGGAACTCCTCGCGTCCGCCGTCGGCGGTCACCGCGCAGGACCACGAGGCGGCCAGCACCGACCGGGCCCGCTCGGCCGCACCGGGCACCGCCGTCCAGCCGTGCCCGTCACGCATGTGCCCGTCACGCATGTGCCCCTCACGCATGTGGCCGTCACCCATGTGGCTGTCCCCCATGTGGCTGTCACCCATCCCAGAACCTCCTTAGGTAAGCCTTACCTAACCTATCGGAGATCGGGGCGCACGCCAACCGGCACAGGTGATCTTTCGCGACGACCGTGCGACCGTCAGCGCGCGATGACCCCGAGCAGCGCCCGCGCACACAGGTCCCGGACCTGCTCCCTCGTCAGATCGGGGCCCCGCAGCCACTCCAGGCAGACGGCCGTGGTGAACGCCAGCCAGCCGCGCACCGCGAGCCGGACGTCGGCGCGCTCCTCGAAGAGCGGACCGAACTCCGGGTCGGCGCCGAGGGCGGCCAGGATCTGCTTCTCCTGCGCCGCGAGGGCCCGCCGGTAGACCCGGCGCACGGTCCGGTCCCCGGCCGCGTCGGCGCGGTGGAAGGCCCGGTAGCCGTGCGCATGGGTCTCGACGTACTCCAGATACGTGCCGAGGCCCGCGGTGAGCTGCTCGCGGACCGGGACACCCGGCACCGCCGCCGTCATCCGCAGCATCCGCTCGCTCTCGCGCTCGACGACCGCCGCGAAGAAGTCCCGCTTGGTCGGGAAGTAGTGGTAGAGCAGCCCGCGCGAGACCCCGGCGATCTCGGCCACCCGCTCGATGCGGACCTCGTCGTACGGACTCTCCGAGAACAGACGCGCGCCCACCGACAGCAGCTGCTCCCTGCGCTCCTCGGTACTGAGTCGGCGCCGGGTGCGCTCCCCCTGGTTCGCGGCCATGCCCGCACTTTACTTGACGCCGGTTCAACGGCCGGACGAGACTGGGCGCGCTATTGAACGCACGTACAACAGGTCCAACCTGCCGCTGGATCAAGGGAGATCGCGTCATGGCGGAGACGGTGTCGACGACGACCGGGGACGTCCTGCCCAAGGGCTTCCGCAGCGCCGAGCTGGGCTGGCCCGAACTGCGGCGCATCCCGCACCCCCCGCACCGGATCCCGCTGCTCGGCGACCTCCTGGGCGCCAGCCGGCGCACTCCCCTCCAGGACTCCCTGCGGTACGCCCGGCAGCTGGGCCCGATCTTCCGGCGCAAGGCCTTCGGCCGGGAGTTCGTGTTCGTGTGGGGTGCGGAGCTGGCCGCCGACATGGCGGACGAGTCGCGGTTCGCCAAGCACGTGGGGCTGGGCATCGCCAACCTGCGGCCGGTGGTCGGGGACGCGCTGTTCACGGCGTACAACCACGAGCCCAACTGGCAGCTCGCGCACGACGTCCTGGCGCCCGGGTTCAGCCGGGAGGCCATGGCGGCCTACCACCCGATGATGCTGGACGTCGCCGGGCGGCTCACCGCGCACTGGGACGGGGAGGCCGCCGCCGGACGCCCGGTCGACGTGCCCGGGGACATGACCAAGCTGACCCTGGAGACGATCGCCCGCACCGGGTTCGGGCACGACTTCGGCTCGTTCGAGCGGGCGCGGCTGCATCCCTTCGTGACGGCGATGGTGGGCACCCTCACCTACGCCCAGCGTCTCAACACCCTGCCCTTCCCGGGGCTGTTGAGGGAGGCCGCGCGGCGGAACGAGGCCGACATCGCCTATCTCAACCGTACGGTCGACGCGCTCGTGCACCGGCGGCGCGCCGGGGGCGGCGGGCAGGGGGACCTGCTCGACCGGATGCTCGACACCGCGCACCCCGGGACCGGTGAGCGGCTGTCCGTCGAGAACGTACGGCGGCAGGTCATCACCTTCCTCGTCGCGGGCCACGAGACCACCTCCGGCGCGCTCTCCTTCGCCCTGCACTACCTCTCCCTGAACCCGGGCATCGCCGCCCGGGCCCGGGCCGAGGTGGACCGGGTGTGGGGCGACACGGCGGTGCCCGGGTACGACCAGGTGGCGAAGCTGCGCCATGTACGCCGCGTCCTCGACGAGGCGCTGCGGCTGTGGCCGACGGCGCCCGGATTCGCCCGGGAGGCCCGCGAGGACACGGTGCTGGGCGGGGAGCATCCGATGCGGCGGGGCGCCTGGGCGCTGGTCCTGACGGCCATGCTGCACCGGGACCCCGAGGTGTGGGGCGAGGACGCCGAACGGTTCGACCCGGACCGCTTCGACGCGGCGGCCGTCCGGGGACGCGCCCCGCACGCCTTCAAGCCGTTCGGCACGGGCGCCCGCGCCTGTATCGGACGCCAGTTCGCCCTGCACGAGGCCACCCTCGTCCTCGGCCTGCTCCTGCGCCGCTACGACCTGCGCCCCGACCCGGCCTACCGGCTGCGGGTCACGGAGCGGCTGACGCTGATGCCGGAGGGGCTGCGGATGGGCCTGGAGCGGCGTGCCGCGGCCGGAGCACCGAAGGAGCCGACGGAGGCGCCGGCAGCGCCGGCAGAGGCGCCGGCTCCGGAGCAGGACGCCTCAGCGCCCCGCTGTCCAGTGCACCGGGCGGGTGACTGAGCCCGGGAGTCGGGTGCCCGCGCCGCCCCGGGCCGCGGTCACCTGGGGCTGGGTGAGGAAGAAGGCGCCGGTGAGGTCGGCGTCGGTGAGGTCGGTGTCCCGCAGGTCGGCCCCGATCAGATCCGCGCCGCGCAGATCGGCGCCGGTGAGGTCGGCGGCGATCAGACAGGCCCCGCGCAGATTCGCCCCGCGCAGATCGGCGCCCTTGAGCCGGGCGCCCATCAGATCGGCGCCGCGGCGGTCCTTCCCGCGGCCGCGGACACCGGCACGGGCCAGCTCGCTGGTCCTCAGCAGCAGGACGTTGACCTCCTGGCGGTGGGCCGGGACGTCCAGGGCGGCCAGCTCCCCGGGGGTCTGCCGGGTGAGCGCCTCGGTCCGCTCCAGGGCCCGGCGCAGCTCCGGGTGGACCGGGCGGGCGGCGGGCAGGCCGAGCGCCTCGGTGAGGTACCAGAGCAGTTCGTGCAGCTGGCGGACCACCGGGAACACCTCGAACATCGCCCGGGAGTGCTCGGCGGGGGCGCCCCGCCAGTCCCGCCCGCCGAAGGTGACCCGCGAGACCTGCTGGCCGGCGCCGAAGCAGTCGTAGACGGTGCAGCCGGTGAAGCCCTTGCGCCGCAGCCGGTCGTGGATGCCGCACCGGTGGTCCTCCGCCAGGTTGGGGCAGGCCCGCCCCGCGGGCTTGTCGAGCGCGAAGTCCGCGGAGCGGGCGAAGGGCAGGGCCACACAGCACAGGCCGAAGCAGTTCGCGCAGTCGCCGCGCAGTCCGTCCCGGTCCACGGTCTTCTCTCCCATGCCCTCCACCCTACTGACCTGCGCTCACAGCCCTTCCGGCACGTCCAGGGCGGCCACCCGCTCCGGGTCGGCCAGGATGTGCAGGGCGACGATCCGGCCGTCGGCGACCGTGATGCCCATGACCGAGCGCACCTCGCCCTCGGGACCGTTGAGGATCCCGACCGCGCCGCCCACCAGCGCCAGCCGCCCGGCCGGCGCGAACTGCCGGAAGAGCACGGCCTGTTCGGCCACCGCCTTCGCCCCGTGCACGATCTTGGAGGCCGCCGCGCCGCGCACCAGCGCCCCGGAGTCGGCCCGCAGCACCACATCGGGGTGGAGGACGGAGACCAGCGCCTCGAAGTCCCCGGCGCGGGCGGCGGCCAGGAACGCGGAGACCACCTCGCGCTGCCTGCCGAGGTCCGGCTCCGCCGACGGCGTGGCCCCCTGGACCCGGCGGCGGGCCCGGCTGGCGAGCTGCCGGGTCGCGGCCGGGGTGCGCTCGACGATCGGCGCGATGTCGTCGAACGGCACCGCGAACATGTCGTGCAGCACGAACGCGAGCCGCTCGTCGGGCTCCAGGGTCTCCAGCACGATCAGCAGGGCGAGCCCCACCGCGTCGGCCTGGAGCACCTCCTGCTCGGGGTCGGTCCGGGACAGGGGCGCGATCACCGGATCGGGGACGAAGGCGGCGTACCCCTCGTACCCCTCGTCCATCGGCAGTTCACGGCGGGCGGTGCGCGAGCGGAGCAGGTCCAGACAGACCCGGCCGGTCACGGTGGTCAGCCAGCCGCCCAGGTTGCGCACCTCGTCGACGTCGCTGCGGCCGAGTCTCAGCCAGGTCTCCTGCACGGCGTCCTCGGCCTCGGCGAGCGAGCCGAGCATCCGGTAGGCCACGGCCTTGAGATGGGCGCGGTACTCCTCGAAGCGTTGCGCGAGTACGTCGGTGTCGGTCATCACGCCACTCCCCCTCGGGCGTCGGTGTCCCTCGCCGTCGAACGGCGTCGATCGGCGTCTATCGGCGTCTATCGGCGTCTATCGTTGGAAGAGCTCGAAGGCGACCGCCGGCCGGCCGCCGAAGCGCTCCCCGACGGAGTGCGCCACCCCGGTCAGGAAGCCGCGCACATACGTCTCCGGGTCCTCGTCGGTGAGGGCCTCGATATAGGCGCGGTGTTCGAGCAGCGAGCCCACCGCCCGCTCCAGGCCCGCCGAGGCGTCCACGGCGTGGGTGGGCGTGGCGGATCCGGCGACCGCGACCCAGCGCACGCCGTTCCAGGGCTGGAGGCCCTGTTCGGCCAGTTCGGGGAAGATCCAGCGGTTGCCGGCGTCCCCGGCGGCGTCGAGCGTGGCCCGGCCCACCGCGACATGGTCGGGGGTGTTCCAGGCGACGCCGCCCCAGGTGTCGCGGTGGTTGAGGGTGATGACCAGTTCCGGGCGGTGTCTGCGGATCGCGGCGGCGATGTCGCGGCGCAGGGCCGGACCGTACTCGATCACCCCGTCGTGGTGGTCGAGGAACTCCACCGCGGTGACGCCCACGACGGCCGCGCTCGCCCGCTGCTCCCGCTCCCGCAACGGGCCGCACTCGGCGGGCGCGATGGTGTCGATGCCCGCCTCGCCGCGGGTCGCCAGGACATAGGCGATCTCGCGGCCGGCGTCGGTCCAGCCGGCGACGGCCGCGGAACAGCCGTACTCCAGGTCGTCCGGGTGTGCCACGACGGCCAGGGCCCGTCGCCAGTCCTCGGGCATGGGCTGGAGCTGAGGGATCGCCGGCACGGTCATGCCCGAAGACTAATCGGTGACACCGACATCACGCTTCGTCACGGACGAGGGCGAGCAGCCGGTCCAGGACGCGGGGGCCGCCGGCCCGGACGCCGTCGTGCTCGAACTCGTCGGTGACCCAGGTGCGCAGGCCCCGGATGGCGCGGGCGGTGCGCAGGGAGTGGGCGGTGTCGACGTAGAGGTCGTCGTGGTAGATCGCGGCCGCCACCGGGACCTCGTTGGCGGCGAGGCGGGCGGGGTCGTACAGGGGCGTCCAGTCGGTGCGGGCGGCGAGGAGTTCGGCGGTCTCGCGCAGGGGGCGCAGCGCGGGGTCGGTGTCGAACATCCAGGGGTGGATCGTTTCGCCGGTGAGCAGCAGCGGTCCGTCGCCGGTGAGCGTCTTCGCGGCGTCGAACTGCGGGAACTCGGCGCGCACCCGTTCCGCCGACCAGGCGGTGGGGCGGTGGTCCTGGCCGTAGATCGCCTCGTGGACGAGGGCGTAGAGGGGGTGCCCGGCGAAGGAGAGCTGGTGCTGGAGCTGCTCCTGGAAGGCGTCGGACAGCTCGGGGCCGTGCGGGGTGGGGACGAAGGCGTCCTCGAGGAGGTGGTGCAGGCGGTGGCTGCCGTCGCCGGTGCCGAGCAGGATGCCGAGGGTCTGGAACGCCTCGACCGTGAGCCGGTGGCCGCCGGGGAGGGTGACCTCGTGCTGGAGGAGGTGGTCGGCGATCCGGCGGACCCGCTCGACGTCCTGCGGGTAGCGGGCGTAGTGCGCGGCGTTCTTGCGCTCCATGCGCGGGTAGGCGGCGCGGTAGACGTCGTCGGCGTGGGCGTCGAGGGCGGGCAGACCGCCGGTGAGCAGGGCGGCGGACAGGCCCTCGGGGGCGAGGGAGAGATAGCTGACCGTGCAGAAGCCGCCGAAGCTCTGGCCGAGGACGGTCCAGGGGGCGCCGCCGGTGACCTCGCGGCGGACGGCCTCGCAGTCGCGGACGATCGAGTCGGCGCGGAAGTGCGTGAGGTAGTCGGCCTGGGCCGCGGGGCCGCCGCGCAGCGGGAGGGTCTGGCGGTTGGCGGGCGTGGAGGCGCCGGTGCCGCGCTGGTCCAGCAGGAGGACGCGGTACTCCTTCAGGGCGCGGCCGAGCCAGGCCGGTCTGCCGACGAACCGGTTGGCGCCGAAGCCGGGGCCGCCCTGGAGATAGAGCAGCCAGGGCAGGTCCTGGCCGGCCTTCTCGCTCGCGACGACCTCACGGGCGTACAGCTCGATCGTCTCCCCGGCCGGGTCGGCGTGGTCGAGGGGGACGGTGAAACGGCGGTCGGTGAGTACGACGCCGGGCTGGCGGTAGCTGAGGGACAACAGGGGTCTCCTGGGACGCTCGGTGTACGGGCCGCGTCCCAGTTCAGCACATGTCCGGGCGGGCGTGGAGCCCGGGGGATCATGAACGGCTACTGAACGGCGGCTCAGCGGGCGGAAAGGCTGGAACGCCGCACCACCAGCTCGGGCTGGAGCACGACCCTGCGGTGCTCGTGCCGTCTGCCGCTGCCCTCCTCGGTTTCCTCCAGCAACATCTCGGCGGCCAGGGCGCCCATGGTGACGGCGGGCTGGCGGACCGAGGTGAGCGGGACGGCGGCCGCGGCGGCGAACTCGATGTCGTCGTAGCCGACGATGGCGAGGTCGTCGGGGACCCCGACGCCGGCCGCGTACATGGCCTGGAGCACGCCGAGGGCGAGCAGGTCGTTGGCGCAGAACACGGCGGTGGGGCGGTCGGCGAGGCCGAGCAGCCGGGCGCCCGCGTCGCGTCCGGCGGCCACGTCGAGCCGCTCGGTGGGCAGCTCGCGCAGGCGGTCGGGGCCGAGGCCGGCCTCGGCGAGCGCGTTCAGGGCGCCGGTGCGGCGGTCGCGGACCTGGTTGAAGCCGGGCGGGCCGCTGACGTACGCGAGGGAGCGGTGCCCGGCGTCTATGAGATGCCGGACGGCGAGCGCGCCGCCCGCGACGTCGTCCACGGACACCGAGCACTCGGTGGTGCCCTCGGAGACCCGGTCGACCAGGACGAACGGGATGCCGTGGCGGCGGAAGGACTCGATGTTGCGGCCGGTCGCGTCGGCGGGGGTGAGCAGCACGCCCCGCACCCGCTGTTCGGCGAAGAGCGAGAGGTACTCGGCCTCCTCGCCGACGCTCTCGGCGCTGTTGCAGACCATCACTCCGAGCCCGGCGTCGCGGGCGGCCCGCTCGGCGCCGCGCGCGACGTCCACGAAGAACGGGTTGCCCATGTCGAGGACGAGCAGCCCCATGATCCGGCTGCGCCCGGCCCGCAGCTGGCGCGCGGACTCGCTGCGGACATAGCCGAGCCGGTCGATCGCGGACAGCACTCGGGCCCGGGTCTCCGTGGCGACGGTGTCCGGGCGGTTGATGACGTTGGAGACCGTGCCGACGGAGACTCCGGCGGCACGGGCGACGTCCTTGATTCCCACCGGCTGGGCCATCAGGCGGGGACCTCCAGGTGAACGGGGTACGGCGGGACGGGCTTCACATTACCGTCACGCCGTCCCCTGGCCGTTCTTGTCATGCGGGCAGTGCGAAGTCGATGACGTGGAGCGCCGAGGGGGTCGTCCCGCTCGACTTCTCCTGGTACATGAACGACAGCGTGTTGTCGGCCTTGACGCGCGCTTCGTCGAGGACGACCTCGCCGAAGGCGTTCAGTCCGCTGCCGTCGAAGAGCACGGTCCAGTCGGTGTATCCGGAGGACTTCGAGGCACCGGCGATCCGCCCGAAGGGGAAGATCGCGTAGGCGTTGTCGTACGCGTCCAGGATCAGCTTGGTGCGCTGGCTGGAGCCGAGGACGACGGGGATCTCCGTCTTCTGCCAGGTGCCCGAGGAGTTCTTGCGGACGTGGAAGGCGCGGCCGTTGGCGGTGCGGTCGCTGACGTAGTTGGTGGTGCACTGGCCGAAGCGGCCGGGGACGTAGCTGATGATCGCGTGCGGCAGGCCGGCGGAGTCGGTGGTCTGGCTCTCCTGGTTCATCAGGGAGTGATCGGGGTTGAGCGAGTCGACGACGAGCCCCGCGTCGGTGACGGCGACCGTGTCCGAGCTGCCGGTGGTGCCCACGAGCGTGCCCGCGTTGTTGCGCCAGGTCCGGCCGCGGTCGTCGGAGTACACATAGCCGGTGTCGTGGTTGGTGATGCCGCCGCTGCTGCACATGACGGCCGCGGACTGCTCGCGCCAGGTGAAGAACGAGTGCAGCCGTCCGTTGACGTCGTAGTCGATGCCGTGCAGGTACATGTTGCGGGCGGTGCTGGAGCCGTGCGAGCTGGTGTAGGTGCCGGTGGAGCTGCTCCACTCCCCGAGCGCGGTCCAGGCCGAACCGTCGTACTCGGCGAGGGCGTTGCGCCCGTTGCCGGAGATCCCGACCCGGTAGCTCAGCTGGAGCCTGCCCTCCGGCGTGGAGACGAACTGCGGGTAGGTGAACTGCGAGGTGAGCGCGAGCCCGTCGAGGCTGGTCTGCACGGCGCCGAAGACGGAGGAGGTCCAGGAGGTGGAGGCCGGGCTGTCCAGGAGCCCGGCGACGGACTTCACGTAGAAGAAGCCGTCGCTGTGGGAGTCCATGTTGAGGTGGAGGCGGCCGTCGACCTTGGAGACGCCCATGGAGATGACGTTGTGGGAGTCGCTGTACTTGAGGACGTGCGACAGGGTGACCGTGGACCACGTGGTGCCGCCGAGGACGCGGCGGGCGACGACCGCGTTGCCGGTGGAGGTGTACCAGGCGGCGTACTGGTAGCCCTTGTAGGTCAACAGGCCGTTCTTCTGGAAGGAGTTGTTGTTGACCAGGCCGTCGTAGGACACGAAGAACAGGGCGGTGGCGTCCAGTTGCGTGGTGCCGTTGGCGGTCACGGACGGACCGGGGTCGGCGGCGCGGGCGGTGCCGGCGGCGAGGACGGGGCTCGCCGCGGCACTGAGGAGGGCGCCGGCCAACAGGGTGCGTCGTCTCATCTCGGGGGACTCCGTTGTCGTACGAGAGGGGCTACGGGGTGGTGTCAGGCGAGGTGGAACACTTCGGTGAGGGGCTTCATGGCCTCGTCGGGCCGGGCGCCGTCCAGGGACTCGAAGAACGGTGCCATCTCGGCCTGCCAGCGGGCGTTGACCTCGGCGGCCTCCATCCCGGCCTGGGCGGCCGCGAAGTCCTCGGTCTCCAGGTAGCCGACGAGCAGGCCGTCGTCTCTGAGGAACAGGGAGTAGTTGTGCCACCCGGTGGCCGAGAGAGCTTCGAGCATCTCCGGCCACACGGCGGCATGCCGTTCGCGGTACTCGGCGAGTCGGTCCTCACGGACCTTGAGCAGGAAACAGACGCGCTGCATGGACGTACCGCTCCCGGTGGGTGGGGGGATGGGGCGTGGGGGTCAGAAGTTGAACTGGTCGATGTTCTTGGCGTCGAACACGGTCGGCTTGCCGAGGCTGATCACCCCGTCCTTGCCGATGGTGTACGACGTCCCGCCGGCCGTGAAGGTCTCGCCCTCCTTGCCGGTGATCTGGCCGGAGACCAGCGCCACGGCGGTCTGTGCGGCGAGGGCGCCGAGCTTGGCCGGGTCCCACAGCTCGAAGCCGTCGACGGTGCCGTTCTTGACGTACTTGCGCATGTCGTTGGGGGTGCCGAGGCCGGTCAGCTTGACCTTGCCCTTGTACTTCGAGCCCGAGAGGTACTGGGCGGCCGCCTTGATGCCGACGGTGGTCGGGGAGATGATCCCCTTCAGGTTCGGGTACTCCTGGAGCAGGCCCTGGGTCTGCTGGAAGGACTGCTGGGCGTCGTCGTTGCCGTACGCGACCTTGACGAGCTTGATGTCCTTGTACTTGGCGTCCTTGAGTTCGTCCTTCATGAACTCGATCCAGGTGTTCTGGTTGGTCGCGGTCTGCGCGGCGGACAGGATCGCGATCTCGCCCTTGTAGCCGATCTGCTCGGCGAGCAGCTGCACCTCGGTGCGGCCGAGGTCCTCGGCGGAGGCCTGCGAGACGAAGGCGTTGCGGCACTCGGGGTTGGTGTCGGAGTCGTAGGTGACGACCTTGATCTTGTTGCTCATGGCCTGCTTGAGCGCGGTGCACAGGGCACCCGGGTCCTGCGCCGACACGGCGATCCCGTCGACCTGCTGCTGGGTGAGGGTGTTGACGTACGACACCTGCCCGGAGGTGTCGGTCGCGCTGGACGGACCGACCTCCTTGTAGCTGGAGCCCAGCTCCTTCAGCGCGGCCTCGCCGCCCTTGTCGGCGGAGGTGAAGTACGGGTTGTTGACCTGCTTCGGCAGGAAGCCGACGGTCAGGCCCTTCTTGGTGGCCGCGTTCGGGTCGGCCTTGCCGGCGGAGGCGGCCGAGCCGGTGCTCTCGTTCTTCACGTCCTCCTTGGTGGTGCCGCCGCAGGCGGTGGCGGCGAGGGCGAGGGAGGAGACGGCGGCGAGGGCCGCGCAGGCACGACGGAGGGATGACTTGCGCATGGTGGTGTGGGTCCTTCTACGAGGAGGGCTGTTTCTCAGGCCGTCGAGGTCGAGGCGGCGGATCTACGGCCTGCCCTCGCGACGGAGATCTGGCGTGCGACCCGGGGGCCGAGCACGGAGACGACGAGCAGGACGCCGGTGACGACGATCTGCGACTGTGCGGACACGTCCTGGAGGCTCATCACGTTCTGCGCCGCGCCGAGCAGGAAGACTCCCGCGATCGCGCCGCCGAGCGTGCCCTTGCCGCCGTCGAAGTCGATGCCGCCCAGGAGGACGGACGCGATGACGGAGAGTTCGAGGCCGGTGGCGTTGTCGTAGCGGGCGCTGGCGTAGTGCAGGGCCCAGAAGACGCCGGTGAGGGAGGCCATCAGGCCGGTCACGGTGAACAGGATCAGCTTCTGCCGCTTGACGCGGATGCCGGCGAACCGGGCGGCCTCCTCACTGGCGCCGATCGCGAACAGCGAGCGCCCGAACGGCGTGGCGTGCAGGACCACGAAGGCGATGGCGAGGAGCACGACGAAGGGCAGGAAGGCCTGCGGGAGGAAGCTGTCCCCGATCCGGCCGGCCGCGAAGTCCAGGTACTGGGTGGGGAAGTCGGTGACCGCGTCGGAGCCGAGCACGATCTGCGCGATGCCCCGGTAGGCGGCCAGGGTGCCGATGGTGACGGCCAGGGACGGCAGCCCGAGCCGGGTGACGAGCAGGCCGTTGACGAGCCCGCAGACGACACCGAGCAGCAGGCAGATGGGGATGATCGCCTCGATCGTCAGGCCCTGGTTCCACAGGGCGCCCATCACCGCGCCGGACAGGCCGGCCGTGGAGGCGACGGACAGGTCGATCTCCCCGGAGACCACCAGCAGGGTCATCGGCAGGGCGACCAGCGCGACGGGGAGGGTGTTGCCGATCAGGAACGACAGGTTCAGCGCGTTGCCGAAGCCGTCCACGGAGGTGAAGGAGAACAGCAGCAGGACGATCAGGAGGGCGCCGACGACAGTGTCCCAGCGGATCGCCCGGTTGAGGGACTCAGGCACGAGCCTCCCCCTTCTCTACGGCCGGCTTGGCGGACGCCGACTTCTTCTTCAGGGCGGTCGCCACCCGCAGGCCCACGATCCGGTCCACGGCGATCGCGAGGAGGAGCAGGACGCCGTTGATGGCGAGCACCCACACCGAGCTGACGCCGAGGGCGGGCAGGGCGCTGTTGATGGAGGTCAGCAGCAGCGCGCCGAGGGCGGCGCCGTAGACGCTGCCGGAGCCGCCGGTGAAGACGACACCGCCGACCACGACCGCGCTGACGACGGTCATCTCGTAGCCGTTGCCCGTGCTGGAGTCGACGTTGCCGAACCGGGCCAGGTACATCGCGCCGGCGAGTCCGGCGAGTCCGCCGCAGAAGGTGTACGCGGCGAGGATCCGCTTGCGCACGGGGATGCCGGCGAGGCGGGCGGCCTCCGGGTTGGAGCCGAGGGCGTACAGCTCCCGGCCGCTGCCGAAGTGCTTGAGGTAGTACGCCGTGGCGATCAGCACCGCCAGGGCGATGAGCGCGAGGTACGGCACGGCGGAGAGGCCGCCGGAGCCGAAGTCGACGAAGCCGCCGGGCAGGTCGGCCGCGGTGATCTGCCGGGAGCCGACCCAGATGGAGTCGATGCCGCGGATGATGTACAGCGTGCCGAGGGTGACGACGAGGGCGGGCACCTGGCCGAGGCTGACCAGCAGGCCGTTCAGCAGCCCGAAGCCGACGCCGAGCAGGACGGCCAGGACGATCGCGATCACCGGGTTGCCGCCGCCGTGCAGATAGGTGCCGGCGGCGAAGGCGCTGATGCCGAGGGTGGAGCCGACCGACAGGTCGACGTTCCTCGTGATCACCACCAGGGACTGGCCGGTGGCGACCAGCACCAGGATGGTCGCGTTCAGCAGCAGGTCCTTGATGCCCTGCTCGGAGAGGAACTCGCTGTTGCCGGCCTGGGTGACGGCGATCATCACCAGGAAGACGGCCAGGATGGCGAGTTCGCGCATCTTGAAGACGCGGTCGACGAGCCGGGTGCCGCTGGACTGGGGCGCCTCGGCGAGGGGGGCCTGTTCAGGAGTGGCGACCGTCATGCGGCGGCCCTCCCGGTGGCTGCGGCCATCACGGTTTCCTCGGTGGCGTCGGAGCGGGGGATCTCGGCGGTGAGCCGGCCCTCGTGCATCACCAGCACGCGGTCGGCCATGCCGAGGATCTCGGGCAGGTCGGAGGAGATCATCAGGACGGCGACCCCGTCGGCGGCCAGCTCGCTGAGCAGCCGGTGCACCTCGGCCTTGGTGCCGACGTCGATGCCGCGCGTGGGCTCGTCGACGATCAGCACCTTGGGAGCGGTGGCCAGCCACTTGGCGAGGACGACCTTCTGCTGGTTGCCGCCGGAGAGCGTGTTGACGGTGTCGGCGATCCGGGCGTACTTCACCTGGAGCTTGACCGCCCAGTCCAGGGACCGGCTGCGCTCGGCGCCCCGGTCCATCAGGCCGGCCTTCACGGTCGTCCGCAGACCCGTGAGGCCGATGTTGCGCTCGATGGACATGTCCATCACCAGGCCTTGGGCGCGCCGGTCCTCCGGGACCAGGGCGAGGCCCGCGGACATCGCGGTGGAGGGAGCGCCGTTGACCAGCGCCTTGCCGTCCACGGTGACGTCACCGGCGTCCCAGCGGTCGATCCCGAAGACCGCGCGGGCCACTTCGGTGCGCCCGGCGCCGACCAGTCCGGCCAGGCCGACGATCTCGCCGCGCCGTACGTCGAAGGAGACGTCGGTGAAGACGCCCTCACGGGTCAGCCGGCGCACACTCAGGGCGACCTCGCCCGGGGTGACGTCCTGCTTGGGGTAGAGCTCGTCGAGGTCGCGGCCGACCATACGGCGGACCAGGTCGTCCTCGGTCATGCCGGCGAGGGGCTCGCTGGCGATCCAGGCGCCGTCGCGCAGGGTCGTCACCCGCTGGCAGATCTCGAAGATCTCCTCCAGCCGGTGGGAGATGAAGAGGACGGCCGCGCCCTGTTCGCGCAGGGTGCGCACGACTCCGAAGAGGCGGGCGACCTCGCTGCCGGTGAGGGCGGCGGTCGGCTCGTCCATGATCAGGACGCGGGCGTCGAAGGAGAGCGCCTTGGCGATCTCCACGATCTGCTGGTCGGCGATGGACAGTCCGCGGGCCGGGCGGTCCGGGTCGAGGTCGACACCGAGCCGGGACATCAGGGCCGCGGTCGCCGCGTGGGTGGCCTTGTGGTCGATCCGGCCGAGGGCGCGCCGGGGCTGGCGGCCCATGAAGATGTTCTCGGCGATCGAAAGGTCGGGGAAGAGCGTCGGTTCCTGGTAGATCACGGCGATACCGGCGTCGCGGGCGTCGCCTGGTCCGTGGAAGACAACGGGCTCGCCGTCGAGCAGCACCCGGCCGGTGTCCGGCCGGTGCACCCCCGCGAGGGTCTTGATCAGGGTCGACTTGCCCGCGCCGTTCTCCCCGGCGAGGGCGTGTACCTCGCCGGGGAACAGCTCCAGGGAGACGCCCCGCAGGGCGCGTACGGCACCGAAGGACTTGGCGACGTCCTTGAGCGCCAGCACCGGGGCCGGTCCCGGGTCGGACGGGTGGGTCATGGGTGGCTCCTCGACGAACGTCCGCGGCGGTGCCCCTGGGGCCCGTCACGGCGTCGTGAAAGGTTTCAACTGGATTGCCGGGACGTTAGGCACGCCGGGCATGTCGCGTCAATGGGTCCGTCTCGAAAAGTTTTCGATAGCCGAAGGTCACGCGGCGGTCACGAAAAGGGGGCGCGGTCGAAAGGGTTGACACTGCCTTCGCGGCCTCATAGCTTCCCGTTCTGAATCGTTTCATCCGGGCCTGGTCCCGGACCGATGTCACAGGAGCCCGAAGTGACCGACCTCGCCGCGGTGAAGGCCGCGCTGAAGACCCAGGCCGTCGAGACACCGTCGTGGGCGTACGGGAACTCGGGGACCCGCTTCAAGGTGTTCGCCCAGCAGGGCGTTCCGCGCACCCCGCAGGAGAAGCTGGACGACGCGGCACAGGTGCACGCGGTCACCGGCGTGGCCCCGACCGTGGCGCTGCACATCCCCTGGGACAAGGTGGACGACTACGCGGCGCTGGCCAAGCACGCCGAGGACCGGGGGGTGAAGCTGGGGACGATCAACTCCAACACCTTCCAGGACGACGACTACAAGCTGGGCAGCATCTGCCATCCCGAGGCGGCGGTGCGCCGCAAGGCCGTCGGCCATCTGCTGGAGTGCGTCGACATCATGGACGCGACGGGATCCACCGATCTCAAGCTGTGGTTCGCGGACGGGACGAACTATCCCGGCCAGGACGACATACGAGCACGGCAGGACCGGCTGGCGGAGGGGCTGGCCGAGGTGTACGAGCGGCTCGGGGACGGGCAGCGGATGCTGCTGGAGTACAAGTTCTTCGAGCCGGCGTTCTACACCACCGATGTCCCGGACTGGGGCACGGCGTACGCGCACTGTCTGAAGCTGGGGCCGAAGGCACAGGTCGTGGTGGACACCGGGCATCACGCGCCGGGGACCAACATCGAGTTCATCGTGGCCACGCTGCTGCGGGAGGGGAAGCTCGGCGGGTTCGACTTCAACTCGCGGTTCTACGCGGACGACGACCTGATGGTCGGGGCCGCGGATCCCTTCCAGCTGTTCCGGATCATGTACGAGGTCGTGCGCGGGGGCGGGTTCACCTCCGAGGTGGCGTTCATGCTGGATCAGTGCCACAACATCGAGGCGAAGATCCCGGCGATCGTCCGCTCCGTGATGAACGTGCAGGAGGCCACGGCGAAGGCGCTGCTGGTCGACCGGGGCGCGCTGGCCGCCGCTCAGGCCGCCGGGGATGTGCTCGAGGCGAATGCCGTGCTGATGGACGCGTACAACACGGATGTGCGGCCGCTGCTTCGTGAGGTGCGGGAGGAGATGGGGCTGGACCCCGACCCCATCGCTGCCTACCGGGCGTCCGGGTGGGCCGAGAAGGTGGTCGCCGAGCGTGTCGGGGGGGAGCAGGCGGGGTGGGGGGCCTAGGACGTGCTTCGGCAGTGGCGTCGTCCGCCCGGAGGGCGGGGCCCGCGGCGTCCGGTGCGGTGCGTCGCACGGCGCAGGGTCGTCCGCGTACTGGGCGTACGCGGACGATCCCGACAACGCGGCGAGGCGCCGTGCCAGGCGTCGCGGGCCGGACGGGACTTTCGACACACACCCTGAGCGTCTGCCTGGTTCCGTCGTCCGCGGGGCGCGGGCCCGTCGTGACCGGTCGCGCCCACGGGGCGGAGCCGCGTGTCGATGCGGTTCCGCGCCCCCAAGGGAATGCACTCACCCTCTCTTTGAAAGTAAGGAATCTCCATGTCCACCCATCCCGAAGCCGCCGCGTTGCTTGCTCGGTCCCATCGGCTCGGTGCTGACCCCCGCAATACGAACTACGCCGGCGGCAACGCGTCCGCCAAGGGCACCGACACCGACCCCGTCACCGGGGGGGACGTCGAGCTGATGTGGGTGAAGGGGTCGGGAGGCGACCTCGGCACGCTCACCGAGAGCGGGCTGGCCGCGTTGCGGCTGGACCGGCTGCGCGGGCTCGTCGACGTCTATCCGGGGGTCGAGCGCGAGGACGAGATGGTCGCCGCGTTCGACTACTGCCTGCACGGCAAGGGCGGGGCGGCGCCGTCCATCGACACCGCCATGCACGGACTCGTCGACGCCGCTCATGTGGATCATCTGCACCCGGACTCGGGGATCGCGCTCGCCTGTGCGGCGGACGGGGAGAAGCTGACCGCCGAGTGCTTCGGGGACACGGTGGCGTGGGTGCCGTGGCGGCGGCCCGGGTTCCAGCTGGGGCTGGACATCGCCGCGATCAAGGCCGCCAACCCGCAGGCCGTCGGGGTGATCCTGGGCGGGCACGGGATCACCGCCTGGGGGGACAGCGCCGAGGAGTGCGAGCGCAACTCGCTGCACATCATCCGCACCGCCGAGAAGTTCCTCGCCGAGCGGGGGAAGGCCGAGCCCTTCGGGCCCGTCGTCGAGGGGTACGAGGCGCTGGCCGAGGGCGAGCGCAGGGAGCGGGCCGCCGCGCTCGCGCCGTATGTGCGGGCGATCGCCTCGCAGGACCGGCCGCAGGTCGGGCACTTCGCCGACCCGGACGTCGTCCTCGACTTCGTGGCGCGGGCCGAGCACCCCCGGCTCGCCGCGCTGGGGACGTCCTGCCCGGACCACTTCCTGCGGACCAAGGTGCGACCGCTGGTCCTCGACCTGCCGCCCACCGCTCCGCTGGAGGAGGCCGTCGCGCGGCTGAAGGAACTGCACGCCGCGTACCGGGAGGAGTACGCCGCCTACTACCGGCGGCACGCCGAGCCCGACTCCCCCGCCCTGCGCGGCGCCGACCCGGCCATCGTGCTGGTGCCCGGCGTGGGCATGTTCTCCTTCGGCAAGGACAAGCAGACCGCCCGGGTCGCCGGCGAGTTCTACGTCAACGCCATCAATGTGATGCGGGGCGCCGAGGCGGTGTCCTCGTACGCGCCGATCGAGGAGCGGGAGAAGTTCCGCATCGAGTACTGGGCGCTGGAGGAGGCCAAGCTCCGGCGGATGCCGAAGCCGAAGGCGCTGGCCACGCGGGTGGCGCTGGTGACGGGCGCGGGCAGCGGGATCGGAAAGGCCATCGCGCACCGGCTGGTCGCCGAGGGGGCGTGTGTCGTCGTCGCCGATCTGAACGGGGAGAACGCCGCCCAGGTGGCGGAGGAGCTGGGCGGGGCCGACAAGGCCGTGGCCGTGACCGTCGACGTGACGGACGAGGAGCAGATCGCCGGGGCCTTCAAGGCCGCCGCGCTCGCCTTCGGCGGTGTCGACCTCGTCGTCAACAACGCCGGCATCTCCATCTCCAAGCCGCTGCTGGAGACCTCGGCCAGGGACTGGGACCTCCAGCACGACATCATGGCCCGGGGATCGTTCCTGGTGTCGCGGGAAGCGGCCCGGGTGATGATCGCGCAGGGGCTCGGCGGGGACATCGTCTACATCGCCTCGAAGAACGCCGTGTTCGCCGGGCCGAACAACATCGCCTACTCCGCCACCAAGGCCGACCAGGCCCACCAGGTGCGGCTGCTCGCCGCCGAGCTGGGCGAGCACGGGATCCGCGTCAACGGTGTCAATCCGGACGGTGTGGTGCGGGGATCGGGGATCTTCGCCGGCGGGTGGGGGGCCCAGCGCGCCGCGACCTACGGCATCGAGGAGGAGAAGCTGGGCGAGTTCTACGCCCAGCGGACCATCCTCAAGCGGGAGGTGCTGCCCGAGCATGTCGCGAACGCGGTGTTCGCGCTGACGGGCGGGGAGCTGACCCACACCACCGGGCTGCATGTGCCCGTCGACGCGGGTGTGGCAGCCGCGTTCCTCCGGTGACCGGGGTGCGGTCGTACGCCGCGGTCGACCTCGGCGCGTCCAGCGGGCGCGTCATGGTCGGCCGGGTCGGACCCGACTCCCTGGAGCTGGCGGAGGCGCACCGGTTCGCGAACCGGCCGGTGCGGGTGCCGGAGGGGCTGCGCTGGGACGTGCTGTCCCTGTACGCCGGCGTCCTGGACGGGCTGCGCGCCGCGGGTGCCCAGTGCGAGGGAGGACTCGACTCCGTCGGCATCGACAGCTGGGCCGTGGACTACGGGCTGCTGGACGGTGACGGGGCGCTGCTCGGCAACCCGGTGCACTACCGGGACGCGCGGACCGACGGGGTCGCGGAGAAGGTGTGGGCCGGTGTGCCGGCCGCGGAGCTGTACGCGGCGACCGGCTTGCAGTACGCGCCCTTCAACACCCTGTACCAGCTCGTCGCCGCCCGCGAGACGCGTCAGTTCGCCCATGCCGAGCGGTTGCTGCTCATTCCCGATCTGCTGGCGTACTGGCTGACCGGGGAGCAGGGCACCGAGCTGACCAACGCCTCCACGACCCAGCTGATCGATCCCCGGACGCGGACGTGGTCGTACGACCTCGCCGCCCGGCTGGGCATCGGCCTGGAGCTGTTCGCGCCGCTGCGCCAGCCGGGCGATCCGGCCGGGGTGCTGCGCGCCGAGGTGCTGGAGGAGACCGGGCTGACCGGGCCGGTGCCGGTGACCGCCGTCGGGTCGCACGACACCGCCTCCGCGGTGGCGGCCGTGCCGGCGACCGGGGAGCGGTTCGCCTACATCTGCACCGGCACCTGGTCCCTGGCCGGGCTGGAGCTGGCGGCGCCCGTGCTCACCGAGGAGAGCCGGGCCGCCAACTTCACCAACGAGCTGGGGCTGGACGGGACGGTCCGCTACCTGCGCAACATCATGGGGCTCTGGCTGCTCCAGGAGTGCGTACGGGCCTGGGGGGACCCCGATCTGGGGGTGCTGCTGCGGGAGGCGGCCGCCGTGCCCGCGCTGCGGTCGGTCGTGGACGCGGGGGACGCCGTGTTCCTCGCGCCCGGGCGGATGCCGGAGCGGATCGCCGAGGCGTGCCGGGCCACCGGACAGCCGGTGCCCGGGACCCGCGGCGAGATCACCCGCTGCATCCTCGACTCGCTCGCCCTCGCCCACCGGCGGGCGGTCGAGGACGCCCAGCGGCTCGCCGGGCATCCGGTCGACGTGGTGCACATCGTGGGGGGCGGCACCCGTAACGCGCTGCTGTGCCAGCTCACCGCCGACGCCTGCGGGCTGCCGGTGGTGGCCGGGCCGACGGAGGCCGCCGCGCTCGGCAACGTCCTGGTGCAGGCGCGGGCCCACGGACTGGTCGGCGACCGCGCCGACATGCGGCGGCTGCTCGCCCGCACCCAGCCGCTGACGCGCTACGAGCCGCAGGGCGGCACCGAGCGGTGGCGGGAGGCGCAGGCCCGGCTCGCCACCCGGTGAGCCGGGGTCTCCCCAGCGGCCCTGTGCCGGACTACTCTGCACTCATCCGATGACCAACCCCCAAGGAGCCGCGATGCGTGTCGCCCTGTTCCTGACCTGTGTCAACGACACGCTCTATCCGGAAACCGGCCGGTCTGTGGTGAAACTGCTGACCAGGCTGGGTGTCGAGGTCGACTTCCCGATGGCTCAGACCTGCTGCGGACAGGCTCACTACAACACCGGCTACCGCCATGAGGCCGAGCCGCTCGCCCGGCATTTCTCCGATGTCTTCGGGGAGTACGAGGCGATCGTCACGCCGTCGGGGTCGTGCGGGGCGATGGTGCGGGAGCTGTATCCGCGGATGGGCGAGCGGGCGCGGGCGGAGGGGCGCGGCGGGGGTCTCGCGGCCACCCTGGCGCCGGTGGTCCCGAAGACGTACGAGCTGACCGAGTTCCTGGTGGACGTGCTCGGGGTGACGGACGTCGGCGCCTACTACCCGCACACGGTGACCTACCACCCGACCTGTCACGGGCTGCGCGGACTCGGGCTCGGGGACCGGCCGAGGCGGCTGCTTCAGGCGGTCCGGGGCCTCGAACTGGTGGAGCTGCCGGGCGCGGAGGAGTGCTGCGGCTTCGGCGGCACGTTCGCGCTGAAGAACGCCGACGTCTCGGCGGCGATGGGCGCGGACAAGGTGCGCAACGCCGCCTCGACGGGGGCCGAGGTGCTGTGCGCGGCCGACAACTCGTGTCTGATGCACATCGGCGGGACCATGACCCGGCTGAAGGCGGGCATCCGTCCGGTGCACATCGCGGAGATCCTGGCGAGCACGGAGGAGGAACCGGCCGTATGAACGGGACGTTCGTGGGCATGCCCGCGTTTCCGCAGGCTGCCCGGGAGGCCGTCGCCGACGCGACCCTGCGGGGCAATCTGCGGCACGCCACCCACACCATCCGCGCCAAGCGGGCCAAGGCGGTCGCCGAGGTGTCCGACTGGGCCGAGCTGCGGGAGGCCGGCAAGCGGATCAAGGACCATACGCTCCGTCATCTCGACCGCTATCTCGTGCAGCTGGAGGAGTCGGTCACGGCGGCGGGCGGGACCGTGCACTGGGCGGCCGACGCCGAGGAGGCCAACCGGATCGTCGCCCGACTCGTCAAGGAGACCGGCGAGTCGGAGGTCGTGAAGGTCAAGTCCATGGCCACCCAGGAGATCGGGCTGAACGAGGCCCTCCTCGAGGAGGGCATCCACGCCTACGAGACCGATCTCGCCGAGCTGATCGTGCAGCTGGGCAAGGACCGGCCCTCGCACATCCTCGTCCCGGCCATCCACCGCAACCGGGGCGAGATCCGGGACATCTTCCGCCAGGAGATGGGCGAGTGGGGGCGCGCGGCACCCGAGGGGCTCACCGACACGCCCGCCGAGCTGGCGGAGGCGGCCCGGCTGCATCTGCGGGAGAAGTTCCTGCGGGCCAGGGTGGGCGTCTCCGGCGCCAACTTCATGGTCGCCGAGACGGGCACCCTGGTGGTCGTGGAGTCCGAGGGCAACGGGCGGATGTGCCTGACCCTGCCCGAGACCCTGATCTCCGTCGTGGGCATCGAGAAGATCGTGCCGACCTGGCGGGACCTGGAGGTGTTCCTCCAGACCCTGCCCCGCTCCTCGACCGCCGAGCGCATGAACCCGTACACCTCGACCTGGACGGGTACGACGGACGGCGACGGACCGAGGACCTTCCATCTGGTGCTGCTGGACAACGGCCGCACCGACACCCTCGCCGACGAGGTCGGCCGCCAGGCCCTGCGCTGCATCCGCTGCTCGGCCTGTCTGAACGTCTGCCCGGTCTACGAGCGGGCCGGCGGACACGCCTACGGCTCGGTCTACCCGGGCCCGATCGGCGCCATCCTCAGTCCCCAGCTGCGGGGCACGCAGAGCGAGATCGACGCCTCGCTGCCGTACGCCTCCTCACTGTGCGGTGCCTGCTACGAGGTGTGCCCGGTCGCCATCGACATCCCCGAGGTGCTGGTGCATCTGCGGGAGCGGGTCGTCGAGGGCGGGCCGGTGGTCCGGGACGGCAACCGGGTGGTGCTGAAGCCCGCCAAGGGGCACGCCGCCGAGCGGGCGGCCATGCGGGCGGCGCGCTGGGCGTTCGCCCGCCCCGGCGCCCTGCGCACCGGGCAGCGGCTCGCCTCCCGGACGCGCCGGCTGCACCCTCGTACGCTCCCCGGACCGGGGAAGGCGTGGAGCGCCAGCCGGGACCTGCCGGCCGTACCGGCGGAACCCTTCCGTGACTGGTGGCAGCGGACGAACGGCGGGAACACCGGCGAAGGGAGCGCGAAGTGAACAGCAGGGAACGGATCCTGGGACGGGTGCGGCGCGCACTGGCCGACGCGCCCGAGGACGACAAGCCGGTCGAGCGCGGCTATCTGCGCGTGCACGGAGACCGCGGCGCCGAGGAGACGGTGGAGCTGCTCGCGGAGAACCTGGCCGACTACCGGGCGCTCGTGCACCGCTGCTCGCAGGACGAACTGCCGTCCGTGATCGGCCGGTTGCTGGCCGAGCGCGGGGCGAAGTCGGTGATCGTGCCGCCGGGGCTGGACGCGGCGTGGCTGTCGGCGACCGAGGCCGACCGGGTCGAGGACACCGCCCGGAGCACCCCGTACGAGCTGGACCGGGTCGACAGCGTGGTCACGGCCTGCGCGGTGGCGATCGCCGAGACCGGGACGATCGTGCTGGACGGCGGGCCGGACCAGGGACGGCGCCGGATCACCCTCGTCCCGGACCACCATGTGTGCGTGGTGCGGGTGCCGGGGCAGGTCGTGTCGTCCGTGCCGCAGGCCCTCGAACGGCTGGACCCCGCGCGGCCGTTGACCTGGATCTCCGGCCCCTCGGCGACGAGCGACATCGAACTGGACCGGGTGGAGGGCGTGCACGGTCCGCGCACCCTCGAGGTGATCCTGGTCGGCTGAGCGGGGCCCCACGCGGGTATGGGCCTGGTGCCGTGCGCGGACCCAGGGGGCTCCCATGCAGTTCATCGAGGTGACCGGCCTGGCCGGGGTGCGCTCCGCCGTGATCCGGTTCACCGGACCCGGAACGGGCCTGTCCTTCCTGCTCTTCCCGATGATCCACCTCGGGGAGCCGGCCTTCTACCGGGAGGTGGCGGACCGGCTGCGCCGCTGCGACCTGGTGCTCGCCGAGGGCGTCGGCCGCAAGACGCGCTCCCCCGGCGCGGAGGCCCTGGTCGCGTCGTACGAGCAGCTGGAGTACAACGAGCGGCTGGGGCTGGTCGTCCAGGACATCGACTACCGGGCGCTCGGGGTGCCGGTGGTGTGCCCGGACATGTCGGGCGGGGAGTTCGAGTCCGGCTTCCGGCGGCTGCCGCTGCGCGAGCGCCTGCTGATCGCCACGCTGGTGCCGGCGATCAGCGCGGGCATGCGCATGTTCGGCACCCGCCGCTATCTGGCCCGGCACATGGCCACCGAGGATCTGGTGAGCGACACCGAGCAGGCGGTGGCGGACGGTATGCCCGGCCTGGACGACCTGGTGATGCGCCGCCGCGACCGGCTGCTCGTGCGCGTGCTCACCGAGTTCCACCAGGCGTACACGAGCCGCACCGGGCCGTTCACGGTCGCCGTGGTCTACGGCGCCGAGCACATGCGGGCGGCCTCGGAGGCCCTGGTCGGGCTGGGCTATCACGCGGCGGACGCGGAGTGGCTGACGGTGTTCCTGGTGGAGCCCGCTCAGGAGTAGGTCATCGGGCAGCGGTGGCGCAGCGCGTACTGGGCGGCGCGCAGATACAGCGCCGTGAAGAACGCGGTGTCGAGGCCGTCGGCCCAGGGGCCGGGGCGGGTCGCGGCGGCCTTCTCCGCGTCACCGTCCAGGAACCAGGCGCCGAGTGCGTGCGGGCCGGAGGGCTCCGGTACCAGGTCGAGCGGCAGACGCAGGGCGGCGGCGAGCCGCTCGGCGAGGGCGAGGACGCAGGGCGCTCCGACGACCAGGGTCTCGGTGTCGTGGGTGTTCTCCAGCGGCAGCAGGACGGGCTCCTCCAGCGTGCAGGGGACCAGGAACGACCAGCCGAGGAGGGTGTGCCGCTCCTCGGGGGTCAGACGGGCCCGGCACAGCGCGTCGAAGCCGTCCATCGGCGGGCTCGTCTTCTCCGCGAACCGGCCCGGCTCCGGCGGCCGGCCCGGCCGGTACGGCGGCAGGCCGCGCCACGCCAGCCGCTCGGCCAGGGCGGAGGCGACATCGCCGTAGCCGTCCTCACCGGGAACCGACCAGTCCTCCGGAGTGACGCTCACGAGATACATCCCCATGGGCACAAGGTATCCGGCGCCACCGACAACATCGACAAGGTGGGTGAACAAGCGCTTAGATATGTGCTCGGACCTGTCCGTCCTCGACCGATCCCCGGAGGGCCCGTTGTTCACGTCCGTCGACGACGTCTCCGCCCGACTCGCCGAGACCGGCTATCTTGCCGCTCCCGCGGTCGCCACGACCGTGTTCCTCGCCGACCGGCTCGGCAAGCCGCTGCTCGTGGAGGGCCCGGCCGGGGTCGGCAAGACGGAACTCGCCAAGGCCGTCGCCCAGGTGGCCGGGGCGCGGCTGGTACGGCTCCAGTGCTACGAGGGCGTGGACGAGTCCCGCGCGCTGTACGAGTGGAACCACGCCAAGCAGCTGCTGCGCATCAGCGCGGGCCGCGACGAGACCTGGGACGAGACCCGCACCGACATCTTCAGCGAGGAGTTCCTGCTCCCCCGCCCGCTGCTGACCGCGATCCGCGGCGACGAGCCGACGGTGCTGCTGATCGACGAGACCGACAAGGCCGACGTCGAGGTGGAGGGGCTGCTGCTGGAGGTGCTCAGCGACTTCCAGGTCACCGTCCCGGAGCTGGGCACGATCACCGCGAGCCGCCGGCCGTTCGTCGTCCTCACCTCCAACGCCACCCGCGAGCTGTCGGAGGCACTGCGCCGCCGCTGTCTCTTCCTGCACCTCGGCTTCCCCGACGAGGAGCTGGAGCGGCGGATCGTCCGGCTGAAGGTGCCCGGTCTGGACACGGCGCTCACCGAGTCGGTGGTCCGGGTGGTGGCCGCGCTGCGCGCGATGGACCTGCGCAAGGTGCCGTCCGTCGCCGAGACCATCGACTGGGCGCGCACCCTGCTCGCGCTGGGCGCCACCACCCTGGACGAGACCGTGGTACGCGACAGTCTGGGCGTGATCCTCAAGCACCAGGACGACATCCTGAAGGCCGGGGCGAAGCTCGACCTGGACGCCGTGTGAGCGGCGACGCCGCCGAGCGGCTGACCGGGTTCGTGGCCGCGCTGCGCGCGCACGGCGTCCGGATCGGCACCGGCGAGACCGTGGACGCGGCCGAGGCGGTGGCCGCGCTCGGGTTCGCCGACCGGGGGCTGCTGCGCGAAGGGCTGGCCGCCACCCTGCTGCACACACCGGACCAACGGCGGCTGTTCGACACGGTCTTCGACCTGTACTTCCCCTACGGCGTCGGCGCGCCCGCGGGCGATCCCGGCGACCGGGACTCCCTGCGCGACCGGCTCGCGGACGCCCTGGCCGCCGGCGACCGTGCCCTGCTCGGCCAGTTGGCGATCGAGGCGGTCGACGGGCTGGGCGGATACGGGAGTTCTCCGGGGGCTGACGGCTGGTCGTCGTACCAGACCCTGGACCGGCTGCGCCCGCAGACGCTGCTGGCCCGGGTCCGGGACGAGATGCGGCGGCAGGGCGGCGGATCCGGTTTCGCGGGGCGGCTGCTGGAGGACGAGATCCGGCGGCGCATCGAGGAGTTCCGGGGGCTGGTGGCGGCGGAGGCCCGGCGCCGGGTGGCGGAGCGGCGGGGCCGGGACGAGATCGCGCGGCGGGCGGTGGCGCCGACCGCGGACCGGGTGGACTTCCTGTACGCGGGGCGCGACCGGCTGGCCGAACTGCGGCGGACCGTACAGCCGTTGGCGCGCAAGCTGGCCACCCGGCTGGCCGCGCGCCGCCGCCGTGCCACGCGCGGCACGATCGATCTGCGCCGCACTCTGCGCGGCTCGCTGTCCACGGGCGGGGTGCCGATGCGGCCGGTGCTGCGCCGCCGACGGCCGGCCCGTCCCGAACTGGTCCTGCTGTGCGATGTGTCGGGCTCGGTGTCCGGCTTCTCCGACTTCACGATGCTGCTGGTGCAGGCGCTGCACGACCAGTTCAGCAAGGTGCGGGTGTTCGCCTTCGTCAACCGGATCGACGAGGTCACGGGGCTGCTCGAGCACGGCCGGGCCGATCCCGAGGGGCTGGGCTCCCGGATCCGGGCCGAGGCGCGGCTGACGGGCTATCACGGCAGCAGTGACTACGGCGTCGCGCTGGGCGAGTTCGCGCAGCGGTACGGCGCCGCCGTGGGCCCGCGCACGACGGTGTTCGTGCTGGGGGACGCGCGCACGAACATGAGCGACCCGAACCTGGCGGCCCTCCGGGAGATCTCCGCCCGGGCCCGCCGTCTGTACTGGTTGAACCCGGAGCCCCGCCCGCTGTGGGGCACGGGCGACTCGGCCGCCCCCGAGTACGCCGGGCTGGTCGCGATGCACGAGTGCCGCAACGCGCACCAACTCGGCGCACTGGTGGGGCGGTTGCTCCCGATCTGAGCTCTGCTCACCGGCTCATGCGCGGAAGTAGTGCCCCTTCTCCAGGTCCTCCAGGAGTCCCGGCCGCAGGGGGCGCCAGTCGAGGAGTTCGCGGGTGAGGGCGCTGGAGGCGGGGAGGTCCTGGCCGATGAGGCCGGCCAGCCAGGTGAAGTGGGCCGGGGCGTCCTCGGGGGCGATCGGGGCCGTCGGGACGTCCAGATGGCGGCCTATCACCTCCGCCACGGCGCGGATCTCGACGCCCTCGTCGGCGACGCCGTGCAGCACGGTCGCGGCCGGCGCGCGCTCCACCGCCAGCCGGAACAGCCGGGCCGCGTCGAGGCGGTGGACGGCGGGCCAGCGGTTGGCGCCGTCGCCGAGGTAGCCGGAGACGCCCTTGGTGCGGGCGAGGGCGACGAGGGACGCCATGAACCCGGCGTCCCCGTCGCCGTGGCAGGTCGGCGAGAGCCGTACCACCGACGAGCGCACACCCCGCGCGGCCGCGTCCAGCACCGCGGCGGCGGTGGCGGCGCGGCCGGACAGCGCCGAGTCGTCGGCCGTCGGCATGTCCCGCTCGGTCGCGGGGCGCCCCGGGGGGAAGCCCATGAACCCGCCCGCGACGGCCAGGGGACGCCCGCTGCCCGCCAGCGCGTCGACGAGGGTGTCGACCGCCCGGCGGTCGGCCCGCGCGGCGCCCGCGAAGTCGCCGGTGAAGGCGATGTCGTGCTTGAAGGCGAGATGGACCACGCCGTCCGACGCGGCGGCGGCCGTGCCGAGGACGTCGAGGTCGTCGATGGTGCCCCGCACCACGGCGGCCCCGGCGCCAGAGAGCGCGGCGGCGGAGGTGTCGGAGCGGGCGAGGCCGGTGACCTGGTGTCCCGCGTCGAGGAGATCGGGGACGAGGGCGGAACCGAGCCAGCCGGAAGCGCCGGTGACGAAGATGCGCATGGGAGTACCTCGGACGACTAGTGAGTCGAATGCCGTCGGGCGGCATCGAGTGATGTCAGTGACTGTCGTCATCGACGCTAGCACTGATGTCAGGGACTGTCATCGCGTAGGATCCGGCCATGGGCAGATGGGAGCCGAACACACGGGAGCGCCTGGCGCGGGCCGCGCTGGAACTGTTCGGCGAGCGCGGATACGAACAGACCACGGTGGCGGAGATCGCCCGGCGGGCCGGGCTCACCGAGCGCACCTACTTCCGGCACTACGCCGACAAGCGCGAGGTGTTGTTCGGCGGTTCGGACGTGCTGCGGAAGGTGTTCGCGACGGCGGTCGCCGAGGCGCCCGCGTCCGACGCGCCGATCGACGTCGTGGCGGCGGGGCTGGAGGCGGTCGCGGCGGTGTTCCCGGGGCGCGAGACCGCCCGGCAGCGGCAGTCCGTCGTCGGCTCGCACCCGGAACTCCAGGAACGCGAACTGATCAAACTCGCCACGCTCTCCGCCGCCGTGACCGAGGCCCTGCACGCCCGAGGCGTCGCGGACCCCACCGCGGCCCTCGCCGCCGAGGCCGGGATCGCCGTCTTCAAGATCGGCTACGAACGCTGGATCGCCCCCGCCGAACACCGCGAACTGGCCGACCTGCTGCACGCGTCACTGACCGAACTCAAAGCCGTGACGGCGGGGAGCCGGTGACCGGGGAGCAGGCCTCAGGGCCGGAGCCGGGCCGTCGCACGGCGACGCGCCCAGGTCCTCCGGCCCTGCTCCGACGACAGATCTCCGACTCGGGTCGCTGGTGCCGCTGCAGGCGACGTTCGCCCCGTCGCGACGCCCGGCACGCACTCTCGCCGCACCGGACGCCGCTCCTTGACGGGCAAACGTTGCCTGGCGCGGCACTAGTCGGCCTTCGCGTACTCCTTGGCCATCGCCCCCGCGAAGTCGTAGACCACGCACTGCTCGTCCCCCACGACCCAGGCGTCGTGTCCGGGTGAGATCACGAAGACGTCGCCGGGGCCCACCTCGGTCTCGCCGCCCTCGTCCATGGTGATGTGCATCCGTCCGCTGACCACATAGCCGTTGTGGTGGATCTGGCAGGTCTCGGTGCCCGCCAGCGGTGCCACCGACTCCGTCCAGCGCCATCCGGGCTCGAACGTCGCCATGGCGAAGTCGAGCCCGCTCATGTGGACGGCCTCCAGGTGGCCCCGGGGGAAGTCGCGCCGCTCGTCCGGCTTGTCGAGTGTCTTCACTTCCAGCATGGCGTCCTCCTTCCGGCCGCGCTGCACCACGGCCGGGGCCGGTCTCCCCGGCGGCCCGGGACGTCACCGGTGGGGGCCGCACCCCACACCTCCATCGTCCGCCCCGCCACCGGGGTACGCCATTCGGCGGACCGGGCGTCAGGCACCGCCCGCGCACAGCTCGGCGAAGCGGCCGGTGTCGATGTTGCCGCCGGAGACGATCACCCCGACACGGCGGCCCGGCGCGCCGGCCCGGCCCGCGAGCAGGGCGGCCAGCGGGGTGGCCCCGCTCGGCTCCACGACGATCTTCAGACGCTCGAAGGCGAAGCGCATGGCGGCGCGGATCTCTTCGTCGGAGACGAGGGCGATCTCGTCCACGAGGCGCCGGTTCACCGAGAAGGTCAGCTCCCCGGGCGTGGACAGCGCCTGGCCGTCGGCGATGGTGCGCGGCACCGGGATCGCGATCCGCCGGCCGGCCTCCAGGGAGCGCCTGGTGTCGTCCCCGGCCTCCGGTTCGACGCCGACGATCCGGATGCCGGGCCGCAGCCCCTTCGCCGCGGTGGCGCTGCCGGCGATCAGCCCACCCCCGCCGACCGGGGCGAGGAGAGAGTCCAACTCCCCTACCTCGTCGAGGAGTTCGAGCGCGGCGGTGCCCTGGCCCGCCATGACGTGCGGATGGTCGTAGGGCGGGATCAGGGCGAGGCCCCGCTCGGCGGCCAGGGCCTGGGCGACGGCCTCCCGGTCGCCGGTGTAGCGGTCGTACGTCACGATCTCGGCGCCGTAGCCCTCCGTGGCCGCCCGTTTGGAGCGCGGGGCGTCCTCGGGCATCACGATCACCGCGGTGGTGCCCAGTTCCCGGGCGGCCAGGGCGACGGCCTGGGCGTGGTTGCCGGAGGAGTAGGCGGCGATGCCCCGGGCGAGCTGTCCGGGGGTCAGCCGGGAGGCCGCGTGGTAGGCGCCACGGAACTTGAAGGCGCCGACCCGCTGGAAGTTCTCGCACTTCAGGAACACCTCGGCACCGACGGCCGCGTCCAGGGTGCGCGAGCGCAGCACGGGGGTGCGTCGGGCGACCCCCTTCAGCCCGGCGGCCGCGTCACGGACGTCGTCGAGGGTGATCGGCGGGGGTGCGGTGGTCACGGAGGGGCTCCCTCGGAAGAGTCGGTGGGCGTGGCCCTCGCCTGCGCCAGATAGTGGTAGGCGGAGGCGCGGGAGATGCCGAGGCGGGCGGCGACCTGTTCGACGGCTCGGCGTACGGCGAAGACGCCCCGTTCGTCCAGGCCGCGGAAGAGTGCCAGGCGGCGGGTCCGGTCGAGGCCGGGCCAGGTCTGGTCCTGGCGCCGCAGATGCTCGTCGAGCAGGGCGTCCACGACGGAGTCGATGTCGTCGCCGAAGGTGGTCACCGGGGCCTGGGACGGTCCGGCGGCGGCGGTGCCCGCGAGCGCGGCAAGCAGACCCTGGACGCGGTCGACCTCGGTGACGTCCACGTTGACGCAGAGGGCGCCGAACACCGCGCCGGTGGAGTCGCGCAGCACCATCGTGGACGACTTCACCCGTCTGCCGGTGCCGGTGCGGGTGACGTAGTTCAGCTCGCCGCGGGCCTCGTCGCCGCGGGCCAGGACGCGCAGGCCGATCTCACTCATCGCCCCGCCGACCGTCCGCCCGGTCACCGACCCGGCGACGGCGACCACGGACTTCTCCGGCCGTCGGTAGTCGTGCAGGACGGCCTCGCACACCGGCCCGAAGGTGGCCGCGATCCCGTCCACGACGGGGGCGAGCGCCCGCAGGATCGCGTCCCGCTCCGCTTCCCTCTCCCTGGATCCCATACCCACGATTAGACCATACGTCCAGCCACTGGATCACCGGTCCAAGTCCGGCTTGGTGCGCCCACTCCCGCCGGGCGACCGGTCGATCAAGGGGTGGCGTCGCCAATCACCGTTTCCCTAGGATGTGTTACCGACCGCGACGACGCGGCCACGGCCGGGAGCTGGGGGAAAAGACATGCAGTCCGGGAAGCCTCTGTCCACGGAGATCGACGCCACGGTCCCGACAGCCGCGCGCATGTACGACCACTATCTCGGCGGCAAGGACAACTACGCGGCCGACCGGGCCGCCTGCGCCGAGCTCGACAAGGTCGTCCCGAGCACCCGCGTCCTCGCGCTGAACAACCGCCGCTTCCTCCAGCGGGTCGTGAAGACCCTGACGCAGGAGTACGGCATCCGGCAGTTCCTGGACCACGGCTCAGGCCTGCCCACCCAGGACAACGTCCACCAGGTCGCCCAGCGGATCGACCCGACGGCCCACGTCGTCTACGTCGACAACGACCCGATGGTCCTCGTGCACGGCCGCGCCCTGCTGGAGCAGGACGAGCGCACCACCGTGATCCACGCCGACATGCGCGAGACCGAGGCCATCTTCGCCCACCCCGACACGGAGCGGCTGATCGACTTCTCCCGGCCGGTGGCCGTGCTGTTCAACTCGGTCTTCCACTGCATCCCCGACAGCGAGACCGACGGCCCGCCCGCCGTGGTCCGCCGGGTGGCCGAACGCCTGGCCCCCGGAAGCTATCTGGTGATGTGTCAGCTGGTCAGCGAGGACCCCGCGGTACGGGAGTTCGTGACGGACTTCATGGACAAGGCCACCCAGGGGCACTGGGGCCGGGTGCGGGAGCAGAAGGACGTCGCCGGGTGGTTCGAGGGGCTCCAGATCCTCGAACCGGGGCTGGTGGAGGTCTCCACCTGGCGGCCCGACACCGAGGTCGCACCCCGCCAACTCACCCAGGAGTGGATCGAGTTCGGCGGCGTGGGACGCCTGGGCTGACCGGGCCCCGGCCCGGCCGTCAGGCGTAACGCTGCCGGATGGTCCCTTCGAGCATCCTGAGCGACTCGCGCGGCTGGAGCGCCTGGTCGGCCAGCCGGTCCAGGGCGACCCGGTACTCCTCCGTCTCGTCCCGGTCCTCCAGGAAGGTGGCGCTCCTGATCTGCTCCAGATAGACGATGTCGGGCAGATCGGCGCCGCCGAACCGCAGATACGTGACGGGAATGGCCGGCGCCGAGGCGTGCGTGACGTCCAACGGGACGACCTGCACGGTGACATGGGGCAGCCGGGCCAGCTCCACGAGATGGGCGAGCTGCTCCCGCATCACCTCGCGGCTGCCGAGCACCCGCAGCAGCACCGACTCGTCGAGGATCGCCCACACCCGCGGGGCGTCGGCGCGGTGCAGCAGCTCGGTCCGCCGGGTGCGCAGCTCCACCCGGCGCTCCACCTCCCGCGGCGAGGCCGAGGGCAGTCCGCGCTCCACGACGGCCCGGGTGTAGGCGGGGGTCTGGAGCAGACCCGGCACGTACTGGATCTCGAAGGTACGGATCGCGGTGGCCGCCTCCTGAAGTCCGACCAGCCGATCGAACCACTCGGGCATCAGCCGTTTGTCGTACCGCTGCCACCAGCCGGGCTCCCCCGCCTGCCGCAGCAGTTCCAGCAGCACCGAGGCCTCGTGCTCCTCGGCGCCGTACAGCGTCAGCAGCGCGCGGACGTCGCCCTCCGTCGGAGGGCGGCGCCCCTTGCCCGCCTCGATGCGCGACAGCTTCGCCGGGCTGAACCGCACCGCACGCGCGGCCTGGTCCTGGGCGAGCCCGGCGTCCTCCCGCATACCCGTGAGCTGAACCCCGACCAGCATTTTGAGCAAGGTCGGGGCGGGCTCCGCGCGGTTCAGATACGGTTCGAGGCGGGAGACTCGAGGCGACTCGGCAGACATGCTGTGACTCCCCACGGACCGGCAGACGACAGACCCCAGTATCGCATCGGACGGCCTACGACCGTATGGAGCACGGGAATTGAAGAGGGTGCCGGGTCCGACGGCACCCTCCCGCCGGACGCGTTCACAGCAGGTGGTCGAACTCCCCGTCCTTCGCCCCCGCCAGGAACGCCGCCACCTCGGCCGGCGTGTAGACCAGGGCCGGGCCGTCGGGGTCCCGGGAGTTGCGCATCGCCACGCCACCCCCGTCCAGCGCCGCGACCTCGACGCAGTTGCCCTCCGCGTTGCTGTGACTGCTCTTGATCCAGCGGACGCCCAGCGAGCTCGCCCGTACTCCGTTCGACACCGATCCGGTTTCTGACGACACGGCAACTCTCCTCGCTTCGTACGCGCAATTTCCCGTGAAATTGCACGAGGACATCGTCAGCGTGGATAATAACCATGCCGTCAACCGCACTTCCGGCAACCCGTCCTGACCTCGCCTCAGGGAGATGCCCCGTGTCATCACCTGCGCAGTTCCGGAGCCACGAGTCCGTCCTCGACTCGTCCAGCACCGCAAGCCTGCACCTCGGGGGCGACCGGGAGGGATTCGTCGAGGCACGGGACTTCACCCGCCGCACGCTCGGCGGCTGGTCCCTGGACCACCGCACGGACGACGCGCTCACCGTCGTCACCGAACTCGCCTCCAACGCCGTCCTGCACGGCCTGCCGCACCTCCCGACGGATCACTTCGACGTACGGCTCAGACTCACCCTGCGCCGCTCGCACCTGATGTGCGCCGTCACCGACCCCAGCGACAGCCCGCCCCTCTACCCGCACCCAGGCGACGACCTGCTGGAGCACGGCCGCGGACTGCACATCGTCGAAGCCCTCTCGGAGCACTGGGGCTGGACCCGCCGCTCCCCGGTGGGCAAGACCGTCTGGGCCATGCTGCCGACCCGCACCTCCATGACATGACCGCCACGAAGAGAACCCCGCCCCTCAAGGACCTGGGACATGTGCCCTGGCCCGAGATCCAGGACACCACCGGATCCGCCGCCGGCATCCCCGCCCTGCTCACCACCGTCGCCCGCGGCGACGCCGAGACCGCCCAGAGCGCGCTCGGGCAACTGCGCCGCCGTATCTGCCGGTACGGCTTCGTGGTGGACCAGGCGACCGCGGCCACGGTGCCGTTCCTCTGGGAACTCGCGCGGCTCCCGCAGGTCACCTGCCGGGTGGCGATACTGCGTCTGCTGAAGAGCATCGCCGACGCCCGCCAGTGGGAGACCACGGCCGCCGCCTACCCCAAGCTGCTGCGCCACCCGGACAACCACGTGGCCTGGGAACGCGAGGCCCGCCACGCCGTCCGGGCCCAACGCGGCCTCCTGGAGGACCTCCTCACGGACCGGGACAGCGAGATCGCCGAGGCCGGCCGGGAGCTCGCGGCGACGCTGAACGACTGAAGAACAGGCGGCGAGTCGGCCCGTCCGGGGTACCCGGCCGCTAGGTTGACCGCATGAGCAACCTTGACCGCGCGCCCGTGCCGAGCGTGTGCGGCGGGCGTGGATTCGTCGTCGCCGAACCCGTCCGCGAGCTGCTGAGCCCCCGCAAGGTGAAGCTCGGCGAGTCGACCGAGGTACGCCGGCTGCTGCCGAACCTCGGCCGGCGCATGATCGGCGCCTGGGCCTTCGTCGACCACTACGGGCCCGACGACATCGCCGACGAACCCGGTATGCAGGTGCCGCCGCACCCGCACATGGGGCTCCAGACCGTCAGCTGGCTGCACGAGGGCGAGGTGCTGCACCGCGACTCCACGGGCAGCCTGCGGACCATCCGCCCCAGGGAACTCGGGCTCATGACCTCGGGGCGCGCCATCAGCCACTCCGAGGAGAGCCCGAGGACCCACGCGCGCTTCCTCCACGGCGCCCAGCTCTGGGTGGCCCTCCCCGACGCCCACCGCCACACCGAGCCCCACTTCGAACACCACGCCGCGCTGCCCACGGTCACCGCCCCCGGCCTCACGGCCACCCTCGTCCTCGGCGAACTCGACGGCTCCCGCTCCCCCGGGACGACGTACACCCCGATCGTGGGCGCGGACCTCGCCCTCGCCCACGGCACGGACGTACGCCTGCCGCTCGTCCCCGACTTCGAGTACGGCGTCCTGTCGATGTCCGGCGAGGTCCACGTCGACGGCGTCCCGGTCCTCCCGGGCTCCCTCCTCTACCTCGGCTGCGGCCGCACCGAACTCCCCCTGCGCGCCGCCTCCGACGCGGCCCTGATGCTCCTCGGCGGCGAGCCCTTCGAGGAGGAGCTGATCATGTGGTGGAACTTCGTCGCCCGCACCCAGGAGGAGATCGAACAGGCCCGACAGGACTGGACCCACGGCACCCGCTTCGGCGAGGTGCACGGCTACGACGGATCCCCCCTCCCCGCCCCCGACCTGCCCCCGACTCCCCTGAAGCCACGGGGGAGGGTGCGCTGACCCGGGCGAAGGGGAGCGACCACCGAAGGACCCGTGCCACCCCTGTCCGGTCCGGACGGGGCGGGGTCCTCCGCAGGCGCAGTCCGGTCGACGGAAGGCCGGGGCGTGCGTCGGGGGCGGCCCAGGGTGACACCGGACAGGACCAGGGCGAGGCCGGCCAGTTGCTGGACGGTCAGGGCCTCGCCGGCGATCGCCGTGCCGAGCAGTACGCCGGTCACCGGGTTGAGCAGGCCGATCAGGCCGACCGTGCCCGCGGGCAGGTGCCGTAGACCCGTGAACCAGGCGACGAAGGCCAGGGCCGTGGCGATGAGGGAGACGTACGCGAAGGCGAGGAGGGTCGGGGTGGAGGCGGCGGGTGGAGGGCCCTCCACCGCTGCCGCGGCCGGGAGCAGGAAGAGGCCTCCGGCCGTGAGCTGCCAGGCCGTCGACGCGAGCACGTCCGTGCCGGCGCTCCAGCGTTTGGCGAGGATGTGGCCGAAGGACGACACCAGCAGGGCGGCGGCCGAGGCGAGGATCCCCGGCACGCTCACCGCCTCCGCCCCCGTGAGCAGCATGAGGCAGACCCCGACCAGTCCGGTCGCGGCGCCGGCCAGGTGCGTGGCCCGGGGCCGCTCGGACACCAGGGGCCAGGCGATGAGCATCATCGTGAGCGGGGACAGTGCCATCACCGTCGAGGCGACGCTCGTCGCAAGGAGCTGGGAAGCGGTGTAGACGAGGACGAAGAACACGCTCATGTTGAGCAGCCCGAGCACGGCGGAACGCCACCACCACGCGGCGTGCGGCCGGCGTCGGCACACGGCCAGCAGGACCAGCCCGGCGGGCAGCGCCCGCAGGGCGGCTCCCCAGAGCGGGCGGTCGGCGGGCAGGAACTCGTGCGTGACGAAGTAGTTGGCGCCCCAGGCCACCGGCGCGACCGCGGTCAGAGCCGTCAGGGCCACCCGGCGCACATTGGCTTCCATGGAAGCCAATATAGCTTCCCGGGAAGCTAATATGGGCGCATGGAGCAGACCGGTGAACCGCTGGACCGCGTGGCCCGCATCCAGGCCGACTGGCGCCGGGAGCGCCCCGACGTGGACGTGAGCCCCCAGGGAGTGATCGGCCGGCTGCACCGGCTGGCCGGCCGGCTCACGGAGGAACTCTGCCTCGTCTACGGCCGCTACGGCCTCGGCGAGGGGGAATTCGACGTGCTGTGCGCGCTGCGCCGCGCCGGGGAGCCGTATGAGCGGGCGCCCGGTGAGCTCGCCGCGCACACCATGGTCACCACCGGCGCGATGACGAAGCGGATCGACCGGCTGGAGCGGGCCGGGCTCGTCACCCGCCGCCGTTCCGCCGACGACCAGCGCGGCCGGATCGTCGCCCTCACCGGGCCCGGCCGCGAACTGATCGACCGGGCCTTCACCGACCACATGCACAACGAAGGCCGGCTGCTGGACCTGCTGACGCCCGCCGAGGCCGCGTCGCTCGAAGCACTGCTCACCGCGTGGCTGGGCCGGATGGAGCACCCGGGCGCCGCCGGAGCCGGGTGACGGGATCCGCGCACGGGTCAGTTCCGGGCGGACGGGTCAGTTCCGGGCGGACGGGGCCGTGGCGGGGGGCGAGGGGCGAGGGGCGGGCGGATAGTAGCCAAGTAATCTATCGGCCATGAGCAAGGGTTCCGAACGGGCCACGCCCGGCTTCCTGGTGTGGCGGCTGTCGACGAAGTGGCGGGTGGCGGTGGACCGGGCGACCGCCCCGCTCGGGCTCACCCACGCGCAGTACTCCCTGGTGTCGTCGCTGTACGGCATGCAGCGCGCCGGCGAACGCCCCAGCCAGCGCCGGCTCGCCGACCACACCGGTCTCGAGCCGCTCTACGTCTCGAAGCTCGCCCGCGCCCTGGAGTCCGCCGGCCTGATCGAGCGGACCCGGGACCCCCGCGATCCGCGCGCGGTGCAACTGGCGCTCACCGGGCGGGGCGAGGAGGTCACCCTGGAGGCCGTCAAGGTCGTACAGGGGCTGCTGGAGCAGTTGCTGGAGCCGCTCGGCGGGCTGGACGGCGAGCGGACGCGGGCGTTCGGCGAGGAACTCGCGCTGCTGCTCGACGTACCGCTCGGACCGGGCGAACCCGGCACCGAAGGGTAGTGGAATATTCAACCACTACCCCCGGTTGACGGCCTCGAAGGAGGTCACGAGTGAACATGACATACGGCACGGGGTACGACGCGACGAGCGAGTCCGCGTACTACGCCCACGGGACCCCGGCCGAGCGCTGGGAGCGCGCGCAGCTGTTCTTCGACGCACGGGACTACACCGCCGCGGCGCGGGTGCTGGCGCCGCTGGTCGACGAGGTGCCGGAGCAGACCGGACCGCGGCTGCTGCTGGCCCGCGCCTACTACCACTCGGCCCAACTGCGCCGCGCCGAGAACGAGTTGCGGCTGATCGTGGAGCGCGACCCGGTGGAGCACTACGCCCGGCTGATGCTGGGCCGCACCCTGGAGCGGCAGGGGCGGCACACGGAGGCGGAACCGCATCTGCGGATCGCCTCGGCGCTGGCCGGCGACTTCCCAACGGACTGATCCGGCCCAGGACACGGGAGCGGCCCGGCGGTGGACCTCACCGCCGGGCCGCTCCCGTGCGCGCATGGGCTCAGGCCTGCGCCGTCGCCTTCGTCTGCCGTCGGTGGGCCAGCTCGCCGAGGATGACGTCCACCACCAGGAACCCGGCGAGCGGGATGCCGAGGAGCGGGACGAAGTAGCCGAGCACGGCGACCGCCGCCATCAGCGGGACCAGGACGTACGGCGGGACCTGCGCCCAGGCTCCGCGCGGGATCGGGCGGCCGAAGGCGGAACCGCGGCCGCGCTGCCACCACATGCGGTAGCCCCACACGATCAGCAGGATCAGGGAGAGCGCGAGCAGCATCAGCGCGATCTGGTTGACCAGCCCGAACAGGGTGCCGGTGTGCAGGTCGATGCCCCAGCGGGTCAGCTTGGCGAGCACCGGGTAGTCGGCGAACCGCACGGTGTCGGTGACCTCGCCGGTCGCCGGGTCGATCGCGACGGCGTCCTGCTTCTCGGGCCAGCTGCGCTGCACCTGCTTCACGATGTACGCCGAGGAGGCGTCGGCGGGCGGGACGATCTCGACGGGGTCGCCCAGCCCCTCGGCGCGCGCGGCGGCGAGGACCTTGTCCAGGCCGACGCCGTGCTCGCCGTCGCCGCCCGAACCGGAGGCCGCTTCATGGCCGGCGTGCTCGCCGCCGCCGCTCACCGCGGCCGAGACGGACGGGGTGGCCTGCTTGAGGGAGGTGCGCAGCTCGTCGATGTTGGCGCCGGCGTAGGTGGACCAGGTCAGTCCGGTCGCGGACAGGAAGAAGAACCCCGCGGCGGCCCAGACGCCGACCGTGCCGTGCAGTCCGAGGGTGCGGCGACGGCCGCTGGTGCCGCGGACCTTGCGCAGCGCGCGGCGGCGGGAGAACCACAGCGCGATGCCGCCGGCCGCGATCACCCAGAGCCAGCTCGCGGCGAACTCGCTGTAGAGACGGCCGGTTTCGCCGAGGTGGAGGTTGCGGTGGAGCCCGGAGATCCAGGTGCGCACCGGCAGGGCGCCCGTCGAGCCGTACTGCTCCAGCGCGCCGCGCACCTTGGCGGTGTACGGGTCGACGAAGACGGCGAGGGTGTGCTCGGGGTCGACTCCCTCGACGCCGGAGAGCATCACGCGGGTGGTGCCGTCGTCCTGCGGGGAGGGCCGCACGGCCGAGACGGTGCCTTCGGGGTGGGCCTTGCGGGCGGCGGCCACCTGCTCGGATATCGGCAGCTCGGTGTCGCCGACGGGCACGGTCATCTCGTGCGCGTAGAGGAGCTTCTCGGCCTGGAACGAGCCCGCGTACAGGAGGCCGGTGACGGCGGCGACCAGCAGGAACGGCGCGACGAGGACACCCGCGTAGAAGTGCAGGCGCAGGACCAGGGGGCGCAACGGGGCCCACAGGCCCGGGGACTTGGACGCCGGGGCCGGGGCTGCCTCGGGGGCCTCGTCCGTGGTCGTCGAGGGAGCGGTGGTCATCGGCGGGCTACTCCGGGGTCGGGGGGACGTGTTGAGCCGGGACGGTCCAGTAGTCGGATCGCGCACAGGCCGAGTTCCCGCGAGTTCTCGTGACCTGCGTCACACGGGCGTCGCTCGTGTCATGCTGGCCCGATGGCAGCTCCCAGTCCCCGTACGCCCCTTGCCGACCGCATCGAGGAACTCCTCGCCCCCGGCGGCCCGTTGCCGATCGTCGCGGCCGGCGACCCGGTCCTGCGCGCCGGCACCGAGCGCTACGACGGTCAGCTCGGCCCGGCCCTTCTGGCCCGGTTCGTCGAGGCGTTGCGCGTCACGATGCACGCGGCACCCGGTGTCGGGCTGGCCGCGCCGCAGGTCGGCGTGGGGCTGCGGATCGCGGTGATCGAGGACCCGGCGCCGGTACCGGAGGAGGTGCGGGTGACCCGCGGCCGGGTGCCGCTGCCGTTCCGGGTCCTGGTCAACCCGGCGTACGAGCCGGTCGGTCCGGCCCGTGCCGCGTTCTTCGAGGGCTGTCTGAGCGTGCCCGGCTACCAGGCGGTGGTGACCCGGGCCGCCGAGGTGCGGCTGACCGGCGAGGACGAGCACGGGCGGCCGCTGGACGAGGTGTTCGGCGGATGGCCCGCCCGGATCGTCCAGCACGAGACGGACCACCTCGACGGCATCCTGTACCTCGACCGGGCCGAACCGCGCTCGCTGTCCGCCAACCAGGCGGTGCTGGAGCGGTGGGCCCAGCCGACTCCGTCGGAGGCGGCCAGGGCCCTGAACTTCGAGCTGCCGTAGATCAGTTGTCCCGGAACGCCTCCAGCAGGCGCAGCCAGACCTCACTGAGGGTCGGGTAGGACGGGACCGCGTGCCACAGGCGGGAGACGGGGACGCGGCCGGCGACGGCGATCGTGGCGGAGTGGATCAGTTCGCCGACGCCCGCGCCGACGAAGGTGACCCCGCGCAGGATCTCCTCCTCCAGGTCGACGACCATCCGGGCGCGGCCTTTGTAGCCCTCGCCGTACAGGCCCGCCCCGGACACCGAGGACATGTCGACGTCGACGGCGCGCACCCGGTACCCGGCCTGTTCGGCCTCGGCGAGCGAGAGGCCGACCGCGGCCGCCTCCGGGTCGGCGAAGACGACCTGGGGGACGGTCTCGTGGTCGGCCGTCGCGGCGTGCGCGCTCCACGGGTCGGCGCCGTCCAGAAGGGTGCCGGCGGCGCGCGCGGCGATCGCGGCGCCCGCGATCCGGGCCTGGTACTTGCCCTGGTGGGTGAGCAGGGCGCGGTGGTTGACGTCGCCGGTCGCGTACAGCCAGTCGGTGCCGGTGACGCGCAGGCTGTCGTCGACGGTGAGCCAGGAGCCGGGTTCCAGGCCGATGGTGTCGAGGCCGATGTCGTCGGTGCGCGGGGCGCGGCCGGTGGCGAAGAGGATCTCGTCGGCCTCGATCCGGTCGCCGGCGCCGGTGACGACCGTGACGGTGCCGTCCGCGCGGGTCACCGACTCCACCGACGTCCCGGTCCGGACGTCCGCGCCGGCCTCGGTGAGCGCCTCGGCGACGAGTTCGCCGGCGAAGGGCTCCATGCGGTTCAGCAGGCCCTTGCCGCGCACCAGGACGGTGACCCGGGAGCCGAGGGCCTGGTAGGCGGTGGCCATCTCGGTGGCGACGACCCCGCCGCCGACCACGACGAGCCGGCCGGGCACGGTCTGGGAGCTGGTGGCCTCGCGGCTGGTCCAGGGCCGTACCTCGGCGAGGCCGGGCAGCGGCGGCAGGACGGCGCGGGTGCCGGTGGAGACGACCACGGCGTGCCGGGCGGTGAGCGTCCGGTCCCCGACGGTCACCGTGCGCGGGCCGGCCAGTCTGCCGTGGCCCCGGTACAGATCGGCGCCGATGCCGGCGAGCCAGTCGGCCTGGCCGTCGTCCGTCCAGTCGCCGGTGAACCAGTTGCGGCGGGCGAAGACAGCGTCCGCGTCCAGCGGGCCCTGGACGGCCTGGCGCAGGCCGGGCAGCCGGCGGGCGTCGGCCCGGGCGATGACCGGGCGCAGCAGGGCCTTGCTGGGCATGCAGGCCCAGTACGAGCACTCGCCGCCGATCAGCTCGCTCTCCACGACCGCGGTGGTGAGGCCGGCCGCGCGGGTGCGGTCGGCCACGTTCTCCCCCACGGGCCCGGCCCCGAGCACCACGACGTCGTAGGCGATGGTTTCCGATTCCGTCATGGGGTCAGTCTGGTGGGTGGTGTGCGCGGTGGCCACACGGGTAGGGGCGCGGAATACGCGATCGTCCGGCCGTGTTGTGCGGACGGTTTCACCCGACACCGGGAAGCCCCACACCAGGAAGAAGGTTTCAGGCCATGAGCAGCACCGTGGAGCTCACCAAGGAGAACTTCGACCAGACGGTCACGGACAACGACTTCGTCCTGATCGACTTCTGGGCGGCCTGGTGCGGCCCGTGCCGTCAGTTCGCGCCGGTGTACGAGAAGGCCGCGCAGGACAACCCGGACCTGGTGTTCGGCAAGGTGGACACCGAGGCGCAGCCGGAGCTGGCCGCGGCCTTCGGTATCCAGTCGATCCCCACACTGATGATCGTCCGTGACCGGGTCGCCGTGTTCGCCCAGCCGGGCGCGCTGCCCGAGGCCGCCCTCGCGGACGTGATCGGGCAGGCGCGCAAGCTCGACATGGACGAGGTCCGCAAGTCGGTGGCGGAGCAGCAGGCGGCCAAGGCCGACCAGTAGGCCTCAGAACGGGTAGGGCGCCACGTCGCCGCGCACCGTCGTCCAGCGCAGGTCGGTGAAGGCCTCCACGTTGGCCTCGCCGCCGAAGCGGGCGCCGGTGCCGGAGGCGGCGACACCTCCGAAGGGGGCCACGGCCTCGTCGTTCACCGTCTGGTCGTTGATGTGGACGATGCCGGTGGGGATGCGTTCGGCGAGGTCCAGGCCACGGGCGGCGTCACGGGTGACGATGCCCAGGGAGAGGCCGTAGGCGCTGTGGGCGGCGAGCGCGGCGGCCTCGTCGGGGGTGGTGAAGGAGCGGACGGGGGCAACGGGGCCGAAGACCTCCTCCGCGTAGGCGGGGGTCGTCTCGTCGACGCCGGCGAGGACGGTCGGCCGGTAGAAGAGGTCCTCGTGGGTGCCGCCCGCGGCGAGTTTCGCACCGGCGGCCGTGCTGGCCTCCACCAGGCCGTGCACCTTGGTGAGCTGGCCCCGGTCGATGAGCGGACCGAGGTGGACCTGGGCGCGGTGCGGGTCGCCGACGGCCAGGGACTCGGCCTTGGCGGCGAGCCGTTCGACGTACTCCTCGTAGAGCGAGGCGTGGACCAGGTGACGGCCGGTGGTCATGCAGATCTGGCCCTGGTGGAAGAACGAGCCCCAGGCGGCGGTGGAGATCACCGCGTCGAGGTCGGCGTCCTCCAGCACGATCAGGGCGGAGTTCCCGCCGAGTTCCAGATGGGCGCGCTTGAGGTGGCGTCCGGCGGCCTCGCCGACCGCGCGGCCCGCGGCGGTGGAGCCGGTGAAGGAGATGACCGGCACGCGCGGGTCGGCGACCAGGGCGGCGCCCGTCTCGGCGCCGCCGGGCAGCACCTGGAGGAGGCCCGCCGGAAGGCCCGCCTCGGCGAAGACGGCGGCCAGCGAGAGCCCACCGCAGACCGCCGTGCGCGGGTCGGGCTTGAGGACGACCCCGTTGCCGAGCGCGAGGGCGGGCGCGACGGAGCGGATGGAGAGGATCAGCGGGGCGTTGAACGGGGAGATCACGCCGACCACGCCGACCGGGATCCGCCGGGTGTACGACAGCCTGGGCGCCTCGCTGGGCAGCACCTGGCCGGCCGGACGGGAGGCGAGGGCGGCGGCCTCGTAGCACTCCTGGGCGGCGACGTGCAGTTCGAAGTCGGCCTTGCCCGGGATGGAGCCGGACTCGCGGACGAGCCAGTCGCGCAGCTCGTCGGCGTGCGCGGCGAACAGGTCGCCGGCCCTGCGCAGCACCCCGGCGCGGACGAAGTGCGGGAGGCGGGCCCATTCGCCCTGGGCGGCGCGGGCGGCCTCGGCGGCCGGGGCCACGTCGGCGGCGGAGGCCAGCACGACGGTGCCGAGCGGGTCACCGGTGGCGGGCTCGGTGACGGTGTGCCGCGGGCCCGTCAGGGCGCGGGACTGCGAACTCTGCCAGGTCTGGGGGTCGAGCAGCGGCATGGATGGCTCTCCGATCGGTGACCCGCGGGACGCACTGCTCAGGGGGCGCACACGTCCCATCTAGTTGAGCATTTAACAGCCAGTTCCGCTCGGGCGCACCCTCCACGGATCAACTGGACTCGCGGTGCACCACAGTTGCGCCGGACAGGGGGTGCGACTCGGGCTCCGCGCCGGGGTTGCGCACCGCCCGGTCGACCAGTGCCGCGAGTTCGCTGCCGGAGGGCAGCGCGATGCGCACGGTGCTCAGCGTAGGCCGCAGCAGCCGGCCCAGCATCAGGTCGTCGGCGCCGATGACGGCCGTGTCCTCGGGGATCCGCACCCCCGCGTCCGTCAGGGCCCGCATCAGCAGCATCGCGTACTCGTCGTTGTAGGCGAACACGGCGTCCAGGCCCAGGTCGGCCCAGCGGGCGGCGAGGGCGGCGGCGGACTTCTGGGTGTAGGCGAGGCGCAGTTCGACGACGGTGGCGTCGGTGCCGCGCAGGGCCTCGCGGGCGCCGGTCAGCCGGGGCCCGGAGAAGATCTCCATGCCGGGCTCCTCGGGCACGACGACGCCGATCCGCCGTCTGCCCCGCGCGTGCAGATGCTCGGCGGCGCTCTGGCCGACGCGGGCATGGTCCAGGAGCAGCGCGTGGGCGCCCTCGACGGGCACGGGACTCAGGGTGACCACGGCCCGCGCACCGGACCGTTTGAGGACGGCGACGCCCTCCGGACCGATGCCGGGGGTGGGCACGAGCACGGCGACCGGCCGCAGTTCGGCCCAGGCCCGGGCCGCGTCGTCGCCGCGCAGTCCGGAGGTGCCGTACTGGACGACGGTGTAGTCGAGGCGGCTGAGGGCGCCCTGGAAGTCGTGCACGAACTGGCTGTAGAGGGGGCCGGCCGGGACGGGCAGGGTGGGCATCAGGACGACCCGGCTGTGTCCGGCGCGCAGGCTGCGGGCGGCCGCGTGCGGCACGTACCCCAGTTCCCTCGCGGCCTCGTGGACCCGGCGGCGGGTGGGCTCACTGATGCGTACGGCGCTGGTGTTGTTCAGCACGTAGGAGACGGTCGCGCGCGAGACTCCGGCCAGACGGGCCACGTCGGCGCTCGTGGGCACGGGGCGCGGCGCCGGCGGCTTCGTCGGCGCGGGCGTGTTGGGTATCTGCACCATGACGTACGGCATCTTGGCAGAAGCTGTGGACGGGCTTTCGGGCGGGGGATGCCCCATTTTGATGCAGCATCAAATAATTGCAGGGGCCATCGGTACGAGCCGCAGCCGACCGAACATGTTCATCACGAACTTGTTCGCAACGAACATGTTCGTTACGCTCGACGCGTGACAGCACGCCCCGACACCCCCCGCAGCCGCCGCGAACGGCCCGCCAAGCCCGCCCTGAGCAGGGAGGGCATCGTCGCCGCCGCGGTGGCGGTGCTGCGCGCCGAAGGCCTGGAGAAGGTGACCATGCGGCGCCTGGCCCAGGAGCTCGACACCGGCCCGGCCTCGCTGTACGTGTACGTCCGCAACACCGCCGAACTGCACGCGGCGGTGCTGGACGAACTGCTGGGCACGGTCGGGCCGGCCACCGGGGAGGGGAGCTGGCGGGAGCGGCTGGAGCAGGTGCTCATGGCCTACGCCCGCATGCTCTTCGCGCACCCGAGCCTCGCCCGCTCGGCGCTCACCGCCCGGCCGAGCGGCCCGCACTATCTGCATCTGATCGAGACCCTGCTGGCCCTGCTCGCCGAGGGCGGGGTGCCGCCCGCACAGGCCGCCTGGGGCGTCGACGTGCTGCTGCAACTGCCCACCGCGACGGCCGCCGAGCATGTCGACGAGGCGCCCGAGGAGGACTGGGACGCCCTGCGCCGCGCCGTGTCCGAGGCGTCGGCACACGATCGCCCGCACCTCGCCGCGCACGCCGGGCACCTGCTGTCGGGCGGCTCGCCCGAGGACCGGCTGTCGTGGGCGCTCCGGGTGCTGATCACCGGCATCGAGCGGACCGCCGTACCCGCGTGACCCCGAGGAGTTCACCATGACCACCCACCACCCCGTCGCGGTCGTCGGCGCCGGCCTCGGCGGCCTCACCCTGGCCCGTGTCCTGCACGTGCACGGCGTCCGGGCGGCCGTCTTCGACCTGGACGCCTCCCCCGCCGCCCGCACCCAGGGCGGCATGCTCGACATCCACGACGACTCCGGCCAGGAGGCCCTGCGCGCCGCCGGTCTGCACGAGGCGTTCCGCTCGCTCACCCACCGGGGCGGCGAGGCCCTGCGCGTCCTCGACCAGGACGCGGTGGTGCGCATGGAGCAGACGGACGACGGCGGCGGCCGCCCCGAGATCGACCGCGGCGACCTGCGCGCCCTGCTGCTCGGCTCCCTGCCCGAGGGCGCGGTCCGCTGGGGCGCCAAGGTCACCGGCGCCCGCCCGCTGGGCGACGGCCGGCACGAGGTGACGCTCGCCGACGGGCGCACCTTCACCACGGATCTGCTGGTCGGCGCCGACGGGGCCTGGTCGAGGATCCGCCCGCTGCTCTCCGACGCCCGGCCCGTCTACACCGGCGTCTCGTTCGTCGAGGCCGATCTCCGGGAGGCGGACGTACGGCATCCGGTCAGCGCCGGGGTCGTCGGCGGCGGCATGCTGTTCGCGCTCGGCGCCGGCCGCGGCTTCCTCGCGCACCGCGAGACCGACGGCGGCCTCCATGTGTACGCCGCGATCGAGGCCCCCGAGGACTGGCTCGACGGCATCGACTTCACCGACACCGAGGCGGCGCGGGAAGCGGTCCTGGAGCACTTCACGGACTGGGACGAGAGCCTGCGGGCGCTGGTCGCGGACGCCGACGGCCCCCTCGTGCCGCGCCGCATCCACGCCCTGCCGGCCGGGCACCGCTGGCAGCGCGTCCCGGGCGTCACCCTCCTCGGCGACGCCGCGCACCTGATGTCGCCGTTCGCGGGCGAGGGCGCCAACCTCGCCCTGCTCGACGGGGCCGAACTGGGCCTCGCGCTCGTGGCCCACCCCGGCGACACCGAGGCCGCGCTCACCGCCTACGAGGAGAAGCTGTTCCCGCGCAGCGAGCGCTCGGCCACCGAGTCGGCCCGCGGCGGTGTCCTGCTGTTCCGCGCGGACGCCCCGCAGGGCCTGGTCGAGGCGTTCGCCGCGTTCGGCTGAGCCGCCACCGGAACGCGGCTCAGGCTGCCGTGATCCGGTCCACCAGATCGTTCCACCCGTTCTCCAGCCGGGCCATGGGCACCCCGCACTGCCGGGTCAGATGGTGGACCAGGACCGGGTTGAGGTAGCCCATCAGGGTGTGGGCCAGGAGTTCGTGGTCGGCATGGGGCAGTGTCTGGCGCAGCAGCAGCACCACATGGCTGTGCTGGACGCGACGGGCGGGCACCGCGTAGCGGCGGTCCGCGGCGGCCTCGGCCGCCAGTTGCAGGTCCAGTTCACCGGCGAGGCGGCGCAGCAGGGCGATACCGAAGGCCCGCAGCCGCTCCACGGGCGGCGCGCCCGGTCCGAGCGGCGGGGGCCCGCCGAGGAACGCGGCCTGCATCTTCTGCTCCGCGTGGTCGAGCAGCGCCATCAGCAGACCGGTGCGGTCGCCGAAGCGCCGGAAGACCGTGCCCTTGCCCACGTTGGCGGCCGCGGCCACCGCCTCCATCGTCACCCCGGCCGCGCCGTGCTCGGCGATCAGCCGGGCGGCGGCGTCCAGCAGCCGCGCACGGTTGCGGGCCGCGTCCGCGCGCAGACACGGCTCGTCGCCGGCGGCCCCCAGCTGGATCAGTTGCTGGGGCTCTCCGATCTTCTCCTCGGGTTCCGGACAGGGCGGCAGAAGGCTGGACATGAACTCAGCGTAAAGCACCGGAATGAAACTGGACCACGGTCCGTTTAGGGTGCTAGAACTTAAGCGGACCTAGGTCCGGATCGTAAACGCCATGTTTCAGCCCCTGGGAGTTCCCATGTCTGTCCGCATCCTCGCGCTCGTCGGCAGCCTCCGCGCCGGTTCGACCAACCGCCAGCTCGCCGAGGCGGCCGTCAAGGTCGCTCCCGAGGGCGCCGAGGTCGAGCTCTTCGAGGGTCTGGCCGAGATCCCCTTCTACAACGAGGACCTCGACGTCGAGGGCAGCGTCCCGGCCGCCGCCGCCAAGCTGCGTGAGGCCGCCCAGGCCGCCGACGCGTTCCTGCTCTTCTCCCCCGAGTACAACGGCACGATCCCGGCCGTCCTGAAGAACGCCATCGACTGGCTGTCCCGCCCGTACGGCGCCGGCGCCTTCGGCGGCAAGCCCGTCGCCGTGGTCGGCACCGCGTTCGGCCAGTTCGGCGGCGTATGGGCGCAGGACGAGGCCCGCAAGGCCGTGGGCATCGCCGGCGGCAAGGTCCTCGAGGACGTCAAGCTCTCCATCCCGGGCTCGCTGACCCGCTTCGCCGAGACCCACCCGTCCGACGACGCCGAGGTCGCCGCCCAGCTGACCGAGGTCGTGGCCCGGCTGCACGGCACCGCGGGCGAGGTCGCCGCCTGATCACGGGGACGAACCCCGGCGCAGGACACGCCACCAGGGGGCCGCGGCACGGTTGCCGCGGCCCCTCGCCGTGTCCCCCGAGTTTCCGGTACGTCCGTGTTTCCGGTACGTCGCCACCGCGTCCAAAGTCGTTCAACCCGCAGACCGCCGCCCGTACGGTCTGATAAGGCTGGAGGATGCAGACCCTTTTTCGACGACTGCTCCGGCTGATGCCCCATGTGGGTGTTCAGGTGACCGATCTCGGCCCGGGGGCGGCGGTGGTGTCCCGGCGGGGCGGACCCTACGAGGTGACCGACGTGGACGCGGGCACGAAGGTCCTCTCCCGGCGCGGCGGCCCGTACCGGGTGACCGGTGTCGACAAGGACACCTGGGTCCTGCGGCGCACCCGCGGCGGCGCGCGGACGGCGGTCGCCGAGCAGGGGGTCGTACCGCTCGGCGACACCGGGGCCGTGCTCCTGATAGAGGACCCGGAGCACCAGGACGAGCGCAGGATCCAGCTTTCCGCTGCCGAATACCTGTGCGTCCAGCATGTGACCGCCATGCTCGAGCTGTACGGCGTGAACTGCGTCTTCGACGTCGGCGCCAACACCGGCCAGTACGCCAAGCGGCTGCGCAAGGCCGGGTACACCGGCCGGATCGTGTCCTTCGAACCGACCTCGGAGACGTTCGCCCGGCTGGCGAAGGCCGCCGAGAACGACCCCGACTGGCAGGTCCACCAGTGCGGACTGGGCCGCGAGGAGACGACCGCGGAGATCCACAAGAGCTGGCTGACCATGAACTCCCTGCTGCCGCCCAGCGACTACGGCAAGGGCCGCTACAGCCGGTTCAAGAAGTCCGACACCGAGGAGATCCGCATCCGCCGGCTCGACGAGGTGATGGACGAGGCGCTGGCGGGTCTCGCCGACCCCGTCCCGTACCTGAAGATGGACACCCAGGGCTACGACCTGGAGGTGTTCGCCGGGGCCGGCAAGCGCGTCGCGGACTTCGTGGGCATGCAGTCCGAGGTCGCCTGCCTGCGGCTGTACGAGGGCAGCCCCACGATGAGCGAGGCCGTCGCCGCGTACGAGGCGGAGGGCTTCGGCATCACCGGCATGTACCCGGTGACCCGCGAGGCGACCACCGGCCGCGTGATCGAGTTCGACTGCGTGATGATGCGCGCGACGTCGGCCCCCGAGGGGGCCGCCTAGGCCGTGGCCGGCGGGTGCGGCTGCACGGCGGAGGAGGGTGTCGACGCGATGCGGTCCCCTCCCGCGCGAACGCAGCCGCGCACGGGGAGTCGGCAACCGACCACACCGCCGCGGCCGCCCGCAGGCTGCTGATCGTCGTGATCGTGAGGACGAGCACGATGAAGCCGAGGGAGAACGGGATGCCGATCTCGGGGACGTGCACCCCGGACTCGCGCAGTGCGTGCAGCACCAGCGCCGTCAGCACGCCCACCATGAGCACCCGCTGCTGGTACTGCGAGGGCACCGCGAACTTCCCCATGATCAGGACGAAGACGAAGAGGTTGTCGACGCTCAGCGACTTCTCCGTGATGTACCCGGCGAAGAACTGGCCGGTAGGCCCGCCCCCGCCGAACAGGAACAGCCCGAGACCGAACAGACAGGCCAGGACGACCCAGACGATCGTCCAGGTCCCGGCCTCCTTCACCGAGACGTCATGGGGCGTGCGTCCGACGAGGAAGTCCACGCCGACCAGGGCGCAGAGGGCCGCGAGGGTCAGCAGCCAGACGGCGAGAGAGACGTTCACGGTGGTACTCCTGGTGCCTGTGGGGTCCCGACATCGTTGTCTCCCTCAGGGCGCCGGGGCCGTGGAGTGTGTCACCCGCCGGATGGCGGGGAGGTTCCGCCGGACGGCGGTGCTCCTGACGGCGGCGGACGGCTGAATCATGTCCCCATGAGCCGCCGCGTTCTCTTGTGAGGAGAAGCCATGACATCCGTTCCGCCGCCGTTCGACCCCGAGCTCGCCGCCGCGCTGGAGCTGATCAAGGAGGTGATCCAGCCCGGGATGGCCCCCGAGGACATCGAGACCGTCCGTCAGGGGCCGGGCATCGCGCTGCTCGCCGACCTGGACCTGACCGCGGGCGGGGCCTTCGAGGTCGAGGACCGGTCCGTGCCGGGACCCGAGGGCGCCCCCGAGATCTCGCTGCTGATCTGCCGCCCGACCGCTCCGGCCCCCGACCGGCCGCGGCCGGTCGTCTATCACGTGCACGGCGGCGGCATGGTCATCGGCAACAACCGGGTCGGCGTCGACGTGGCCCTGGACTGGGCGCGGGAACTGGACCTGGTCGTGGTGTCCGTGGAGTACCGGCTGGCGCCGGAGCACCCGCACCCGGCGCCCGTCGAGGACGTGTACGCCGGCCTGCTGTGGACGGCGGAGCACGCCAAGGAGCTGGGCGGGGACCCGGAGCGGATCGTGATCGCCGGCACCAGCGCGGGCGGCGGGCTCAGCGCGGCGCTCGCCCTGCTGCTGCGCGACCGGGGCGGCCCGCGGCCGATCGGCCAGCTGCTGTTGTGCCCGATGCTGGACGACCGCAACGACACGGTCTCCTCCCACCAGATGGCGGGCCTCGGCGTGTGGGACCGCACGGCCAACGAGACCGGCTGGGGCGCCCTGCTCGGCGAGCAGCGCGGCGGCCCGGACGTCTCCCCGTACGCCGCGCCGGCCCGCGCCGAGGACCTGTCCGGGCTGCCCCCGGCCTTCCTCGACGTCGGCTCCGCGGAGACCTTCCGGGACGAGGTCGTCGCCTACGCCTCGCGGATCTGGCAGGCGGGCGGAGTGGCCGAGCTGCATGTGTGGCCGGGCGGCTTCCACGGCTTCGACGGCTTCGCCCCCCAGGCGACGCTGTCCAGGTCGGCCCGGGCGGCCCACCTGGACTGGCTGCGACGGCTCCTCGCCGAGTAGACCTGCTCCGGGCCGAGGGGGCGGGCGCCAAGGCCGAACGGACCCGCTCCAGCACCGAATGAGCCGACGCCGGAGCCGAGCGAGTGGAGGGGGGCTGGCACGACGCGCAGCAAGCCCGAAAGAACGGCCAGCTCGCCGGTACCGAACGGCTGCTGCTGCGCATCCTGTCGCTCGCCGCCCTGCACGACCGGCCGCAGACGGTCCAGCAGACCCTGGAGGAACTGGAAACCCTGCACGAGGAGGCAGCCACACCCATGACCCACGAAGCCCTCCTCCTCGCACGCGGCATCGCACATCACGACGCGGACAGCGCGCTGACCGCCCACCGCTCGATCCAGCACCGGGGCGACGTCCACCTGAGCGTCATCTCCGGCCTGTGCCTGACGCACCTCGCCGACGACCCCCGGCGCTGGCTGACCGAAGCCATACGCAACGCCCACACCCTCGGCCTGGGGCGCCCCTTCCGCACCGCCGTCACCCGTGCCGCACAGCACCGCGACATCCCCGTACCGAGACTCCGCCAAGCCCGCAGGGAGCTGACCGAACTCGACATCAGACTCGTGCGCAGGGTCAGTGACGGCGCGAGCAACCGGCAGATCGCCGCAGAACTCGCCTGCAGCCCCAAAACCGTGGAACAGCGCCTGACACGACTGTTCCAGCGCACCGGTTCCCGCTCCCGCAGGGAACTCGCCGCCGCCTGGCTCAACGGAAGCCTCACCCGGAACGCCTCCGGCCCGGACGACCACTGACCCCGCGGACACCAACCCGTGCTCCCGAGCCGACCCACACTGCCCTGTTCGGGCGCACAGCGGCCCGCGCGGGTGGCGTCGGGGCCGCAGCTCTCCTGACCGGTCATAGCCCGCACCTCGATCAGCCAGGTCACACCCCGACAGTGTCTCCTCCGGCGGGGCGCCGCGTCATCGGCGGATCGGCGGCCGTCTACGGGAGCGCACCCTTCTCCAGCATGCTCGCGCGGACCGTGAGCGAGGCCGTATTCATGTGCGTCCGGTGTGCGACCTCGACGGGACCCGCGCGGCGCCCGACCTCGACAGGACCGGCGCGTGGACCGACCTCGACGGGACCGGCGCGTGGATCGATGCCGCCGGTCCCGTCCCGGGCGCCGTGCTCCTCGACGTGCCGGATCGCCTTCGCCGCCCGGTCGGCGGAGCCGAGGCCGACGACGCGCCGGCGATGGATGACGCCGGCCACATGCGTCGGGGCCGTGGCCTTCTCGCCCCTCTCCCCGCGCGAACGGATCCGACCGGCCATGCGCGATCTTGATCACGAGCGGCGGTCCCGCGCTCCTCGGCTCTCCTCACCGGCGTGCGCGTGGCGCATGATGGCCGTATGAAAGAGCTGGCCGGGCGCCTGACCGCGCTGGACCCGGACGCGGGTGCCGCCGTGCGGGTGATCGCCTACTTCGACCGGCTGGCCGAGGCCCGGGCCGGGGTGGAGGCGCTGGTGCGCGGGGCCGCCGTACTCGCCGGGGTGCCCGCGCGGCTGGTCGACGCCGAGCGGCGGGTACGGGTACGGGTCGAGGCGGACGGCACCCGACGGGACTCGGACCTGCCGCCGGACCCGGAGTGGCCGTCCGCGGCGCTGACGGCCGAGGGCGCGCCCGCGCTGTGGCTGGAACGCGCGGGGGCGGCGCCCAGCGTGGTCGACGCGGTGATCCTGGAGCGGGCCGCCGGAGCGGCGCGGCTGGTCCTCGACCGCACCCGGGGGCGGGCCCCGCTCGACGATCCCGCCCTGGTCGAGACGCTGCTGGACGCCACGGCCGGCGAACCGGCCCGGCTGCACGCGGCCCGGCGGCTCGGCCTCGACCCGCTGGCCGCCGCCCGCGCCCTCGCCACACCGTCCGGACGGCCCCGGGTGATCGCCGCCGAGGGCCCGGTCACGGAGGCCGCGGGCCTGCGGACCGGCGTCGGCTCCGCCGTCCCCGTCCTGGACCTCCCCCGCTCCTGGGCCGCCGCCCGCACCGCACTGAGGTTCACCGCCGAGGGAACGGCGCAGGATCCCGGGCCCCGGGTGGTGTACGCCGACGAACTGGGCGGGATCGCCCTGCTCGCCGATGTCGTCCTGCCGGGGGCCGAACCGCCACCGGACGTCCAGACGCTGGAGGCGGCCGCCGCGGACGCGCCCTGGCTGCTCACCACGCTGTACGCCGTCGTCGCGACGGCGAGTCTGCGGGCGGCCGCCGCCGAGGCGAACGTGCACCACTCCACGCTCCAGGACCGGCTGACCCACGCCGAGCATCTGCTGGGCTGGCCGGTGCGCACCCCACAGGGCCGGCTCCGGCTGCACCTCGCGCTGACGACACGGCGCCTGACACGGTCGTAGAGCCACTCCTGTCCCCACTCCTCTCCGAGCGCGTTCAACCGATCGGTTGAACGCGGGTTCCATCGGACGCCCGGCATCGGGGCCGTCCGGACGACGCGCCGCGCTGCCGGTGCGGCGCAGAATCGGGATCGACCGCGGCGCCCGGTCCCCACCCCCCTCAGAGATCAGAGAGGTCTGAGCATCATGCCCAGCTCCCCCAGCAGAAGGCGTCTCCTCACGACCGGCGCGGGTGCCGCCCTCGGCCTCGGCGCCCTCGGCGCCTCCCCCGCCTCCGCCACCCCCGCCGCCGCCCCCACCGCCACGCGGACCGGCTCCGGGGCCGAGGAGACGCGGTCGCTCGACGAGCTGTACCGGGACGCCCTCGCGGAGGGCGGCAGACTCGTCGTGTACGCGGGCGGGGACACCCCGACCCAGCAGGACGGCACCAAGGCCGCCTTCCTCAAGCGCTTCCCGGACATCGACCTGAAGCTGATCGTGGACTACAGCAAGTACCACGACGTCCGGATCGACAACCAGTTCGCCACCGGCACCCTCGTCCCCGACGTCGTCCAGTTGCAGACGCTCCAGGACTTCGTCCGCTGGAAGTCGCAGGGCCGGCTGCTGCACTACCGGCCCGCCGGATTCGCGAAGGTCCACGAGAAGTTCAAGGACCCGCAGGGCGCCTGGGTCGCGATCGCCGCGATCGGATTCAGCTTCATGTACGGCCCCAACGCGGTCGGCGCCGACGCGCCGCGCACCCCGCTGGACCTGCTCGACGCCCGCTGGAAGGGGCGGATCGCGTCCTCCTTCCCGCACGACGACGACGCGGTCCTCTACCTCTACTCGCTGTACGTCAAGCACTACGGCTGGGACTTCGTGGCCCGGCTGGCCGCGCAGGACGTCCGGTTCGCGCGCGGCAGCAACTCCCCCGGTGACGCGGTGCGCGCCGGACAGTACGCGATCGGCGTCGGCGGCTCGGGCGCGCACCTGGCCACCGGCCCGGTGAAGTGGGTGCTGCCGGAGAGCGCCCCGTTCATGGCCTGGGGCCAGCGGGCGGCGATCCTCAAGGCGGCCGCGAACACCACGGCGGCGAAGCTGTACCTCAACTGGCAGCTGTCGACGGCCACGCAGCAGAACGCGTTCAACGGCTGGTCGGTGCGCACCGACATCACTCCCCCGGCCGGGCTGAAGCCGGTCTGGGAGTACCGCAACGCCCACATCGACGGCTTCCCCCGCTTCATGTCCGACCGCGCCGAGGTGGAGCGGCTGAAGCAGACCTTCGCCCTGTACTTCGGCGAGGTGAAGGGCGATCCGACGCCGGGCTCCCTCGGGCTGCGCCCGGGCGCCTGACAGCGCTCGCCGAGCATCCTCACCTCGCCCCTACAGCCGCCGGATAGACTCGGCTCCCCTGTTCGAACGGATCATCGTCCAAGGGGATTTCGTGTCCGACCGCGCTCCCGTCCGTACCGCTGTGAGAGCCGTCCTCGGGAGCCGGCCCGGTCTGGGCCACCTCACCCATCTGACGTTCTTCCTGGTCGTCGGGGCGGGTCTGGTGAGATTCGCGCGGCTGGGGGTCGGGCCGTGCTGGGACGTGATGACGGTCAGCACCCTGCTGGCCGTCGGCTATGCGGGCGGGCTCGCCGCCGGGGACCGGCTCGGGCGCTCCGGGCACTGGGGCCGGTACGGCCGGCATGTGTGGGTCGCGGCGCTGCTCGGGCTGTGGGCCCTGCTGATGCATCTCGCCCCCGCGCTCGTCTCCACCTACACCTGGTGTGCCGTCCCGCTGGCCTGCGCGGCGCTGCGGGTGCTCGGCCGACGGGCGGCCGGGGTGGCGGTGGGCGCGCTGACCCTCGTACTCGTCGCCCAACTCGCCTACGGCACCGGGCCGTTCGATCCGGAGGTCGTACTGATCCCGGTGGCGGCCGTGTGGGGCACGGTCGCGCTCTACCGCACCCAGCAGCGGGACGCCGCCGAACGGCTGCGGCTGGTGGAGGAGTTGCGGGGCACCCGGGACGTCCTGGCCCGGCAGCAGCGGCAGGCGGGGGTGCTGGCCGAGCGGGCCAGGATCGCCCGGGATCTGCACGACACACTGGCCCAGGAGCTCTCCGGCGGTGTCCTGCTGCTCCAGGCCGCCGAGCGGGACTGGGACGCACGCGCGGACGTGGCCCGCACCCGGGTGCGGGCCGTCGCGGACGGGCTGCACACCACGCTCGCCGAGACCCGGCGGATCATCCGCGATCTGACGCCGTCGGCCGTGGACGAGGCCGGGCTGGAGGGCGCGCTGCGCCTGCTGTGCGCACGGGCCGAGGCGGAGGGCGCGGCGGCACGGGTCCGGTTCCGCACGGCGGGCGGACGCGGGACGGCCCTCGACGGGCAGGCCGCCGCGACGCTGTTCCGGGTCGCGCAGAGCACGCTGGCCAATGTGCGTGAGCACGCGCACGCGGTGAACGTGCAGGTCACCCTGCGGACCGGGGCGGACCGGGTGGAGCTCGAAGTGCGGGACGACGGCGCCGGGTTCGAGCCCGGCCGGGTCACCGGCCCCTCCCCGGCGGGCCGGGGGCTGGGGCTGCCGGCCGCCCGCGCCCGGTTGCGGGAGTGCGGCGGCGAGCTCGCCGTCGGCAGCACTCCGGGCCACGGCACCTGTGTGCGGGCCACGGTCCCCACGGCCTCCTCGGGCCGCCCGGCGCCGGTGGCCGCGCGATGAGCGGTGGGCCGTTGCGGGTACTCCTCGCCGACGACCACGCCGTCGTACGGGCCGGGTTGCGGGCGCTGCTGGAGGGGGAGCCGGACGTCGAGGTGGTGGCGGAGGCGGGCAGCGGGGAGGAGGCCGTGGGGCTCGCGGCGCGGCTGCGGCCCGATGTGGTGCTGATGGATCTGCGGTTCGGGGGCGGGGGCGGCGTCGACGGGATCGAGGCGGTGCGCCGGCTCGCGGCCGAGGCGCCCGGGGTGCCGGCGGTGATGCTGACGAGTTACTCGGGCCGGGCGGACGTGGTGCGCGCGCTGGAGGCCGGGGCACGGGGTTACGTGCTGAAGGCGGGGCCGCCCGAGGAGCTGTTCCGGGCGGTGCGCGGCGCGGCCGCCGGGGCGTTGGGGCTCGCGCCGGAGGTCATGAACGAGCTGGTGGGCCAAGTGGTGGCGCCCGAGCGGGAGTTGAGCGGTCGGGAGGTGGAGGTGGTGCGGCTGCTGGCCGAAGGGCTGAGCAACCGGGGCATCGCCGAGGCGCTGTTCCTGAGCGAGGCCACCGTCAAGACGCATCTGGTGCGCCTCTACCGCAAGCTCGGCGCGGACAACCGCGCGGCGGCGGTGTCGGAGGCGGTGCGGCGGGGGGTGCTGGACCTGGGGTGACGCGAGGGGCGCCCGGTGGAGGGGCGCCCCTCGGGGTGGGTCAGACCTTGGCGGGCTGCTCCGGCTCGGTGGCCGGGTCCGTCGTCTCCTGGCCGGCGGCCGCGGCGCGGGCGGCCGGGATGACGGCGGCGATGGCGCCGGAGATCAGGGCGAGACCGCCGCCGACGAGGAGCGCGGTGCGGAAGCCGTCCTCGGAGGCGAAGGTGTAGCCGCCCATGGTGGTGGTCATCTGGGAGAGGATCACCCCGATGACGGCGGAGCCGATCGAGGTGCCGAGCGAGCGCATCAGGGTGTTGAAGGCGTTCGCGGCGGCGGTCTCGGTCAGCGGCACCGAGCTCATGATCAGCGCGGGCATGGCGCCGTAGGCGAGGCCGACGCCGCTGCTGATGATGACGGTGGCGAGCATGACGCCCCAGGCGGAGCCGATCAGGGCCAGGGAGGCGAAGTAGCCGGCGGCCAGCACCAGGGCGCCGCAGATCAGGGTGGACTTCGGGCCGCGGGCGTTGGTGAGCTTCCCGCCGAGCGGCGAGACCACCATCATCATCAGACCGCCGGGGGCCATCCACAGACCGGCGGCGAGCATCGACTGGCCGAGGCCGTAGCCGGTGGCCTCGGGGAACTGCAGCAGCTGGGGCATCACCAGCATGCTCGCGTACATGCCGAAGCCGATGAAGACCGAGGCGAGGTTGGTGAGCAGCACGCGGGGGCGGGCGGTGGTACGCAGGTCGATCAGCGGGTCGGTGGTGCGGATCTCCCAGAATCCCCAGCCGAGCACCACCACGAGGGCGGCGGCGAACAGCCCGAGCGTGGTGCCCGAGGCCCAGCCCCAGTCGGCGCCCTTGGAGACCGCGAGCAGCAGGCAGACCAGGCCGACGCCGAGGCCGATCGCGCCGGGCAGGTCGAAGCGCTGGCCCTTGGCACCGGCGGGGACGTCCGGGACGAGCAGGTAGATCAGGACGGCGACGACGGCGGCCAGCGCCGCCGAGCCCCAGAACAGGGTGCGCCAGTCGGCGTACTGCGCCACGGCGGCGGCCAGCGGCAGTCCGATGGCGCCGCCGATGCCCATGGAGGCGCTGACCAGCGCGATGGAACCGCTGAGCTTCTCGGCCGGTACGACGTCCCGCAGCAGCGCGATGCCGAGCGGCACCATGCCCATGCCCATGCCCTGGAGGCCACGTCCGACGATCATCGTCACGACGTCGGAGGCGAACGCGCACACCACCGAGCCGACGACCAGCGGCACGGAACAGGCGAGCAGCATGCGCCGCTTGCCCACCAGGTCGCCGAGACGGCCGACGACCGGGACGCACACCGCCGCCACCAGCAGCGTGACCGTGATCACCCAGGCCGCGTTCGAGGACGAGGTGCCGAGGATCTGGGGCAGCTCGGCGATGAGGGGCGTGACCAGCGTCTGCATGATCGCCGCCGTGGTGCCGGCGAAGGCCAGCGTGGCGATCACGGCTCCTGGGCGGGCCGTGGGCTGGGGAACGGGGGCGTCCATGGAGGGACTCCTCGACTTTCCGAAGGTGTGGGTGAGTGTGGGTGAAGACCCGGCAAGGATGTGCATCGTACATGCCATATGTATCAAGCACATGCTGTGGCTGATACATAGCCGTATGCCAGGATGGAAGCATGGACACGCCCACCCATGAGGTCGAGTACGAGCAGCTGCTGCTCAGCCGTCATACGTTCCTGAACCAGCGGGGCGGCCGCCGCAAGAACAGCCTCCTGGAGCGCAGCGCGTACATCCTGCTGAGCCGGATCCAGGTCCAGGGGCCGATGTCGATCGGAGAGCTCAGCGACGCCTTCGGCCTGGACGCCTCCACGCTGAACCGGCAGACGGCGGCGGCGATGCGGGCGGGCCTGATCGAGCGCATCCCCGACCCCGCGGGCGGCATGGCCCGCAAGTTCCGGCTCACCGACGAGGGGCTGCGGCTGGTGGACGCGGAGCGGGAGGGGATCGTCGACATCCTGGACCAGGTGATGCACGACTGGTCGGAGGACGACATCGCCGCCTTCGCGGGCTATCTGCGCCGCTTCAACCACGGCATCGAGGCCATCGGCGGCCGCCCCTGGCCACGCCCGTAGAGCGCTTCCCCCAGGTTGGCCGCGGGTTCCTCGCTCTGCCATCATGAGCAAACGGAACGGCGTCTCGCTTGATGGACCCGGATACGGACCCGGATGTGGAGGCAGGGCGCGGTGAACGACGGCGAGGGCGGCACGGGGCAGGCGGGGCGGCCGCAGCGGGCGGACGCACGGCGCAACAAGGAGAGCCTGCTCGACGCGGCGGCCGCGATCTTCGTGGAGTCGGGCGTGGAGGCGCCGGTGCGCGACATCGCGGCGAAGGCGGGCGTCGGCACGGCCACGATCTACCGTCACTTCCCGACCCGGGCCGATCTGATCATCGCGGTCTACCGGCACCAGGTCGAGGCCTGCGCCGAGGCGGGCCCGGCGCTGCTGGCGGCCGGCCCGACCCCGTACGCGGCGCTGGGCCGGTGGATCGACCTCTTCACCGACTTCCTGGTCACCAAGCACGGGCTCGCGGCCGTGCTCCAGTCCGACGAGGCCGGCTTCGAGGGCCTGCACCGCTATTTCCTCGACCGGCTGATGCCCGTGTGCACCCGGCTGATCGAGGCCGCCGTCGCCTCCGGCGAGATCCGCTCCGGCATCACCGCCTACGAACTCATGCGCGGCGTCGGCAATCTCTGCATCGGCGCGGAGCACGACTCCCGTTACGACGCCCGCCGCCTGGTCGCCCTCCTCGTCGCGGGACTGCGCGAGCCGCAGTGACCTCCGGCCGCTCCCCGGGCCCGGAGGACCCCGGCGGGACGGTACGGCCGCTCGGCGAGAGACCCACCGAGCAGACCGTCACCGTCAGCCTCTCCCTGGCCCGCGGCTACGGCGTGGACGGCACCGGCCGACGGGCGCTCAGGCCCAGGCCGTCACCGGGGTGAAGGAGCTGTCCTGCCGGAACAGGTCCGTCCCGTCCGACGCCACCACGCTCAGCTGGTAGTTGTAGTGCCGCAGGTAGTAGCCCGGATAGTTGTACGACTCGAAGCGCACCGAGCCGCTCGCCGTGCCGGTACGCGCGATGAACGTGGCGTCCTTGGCGAAGGTCGTCGTACCGTCGTTGGCGTCGAAGCGGGCACGGAAGTTGTAGTGCCGCAGGTAGTTGCCCGAGGAGTCACGGAACGAGTAGCCGGCCGAATCGGCGAGGCCCGCGACGACCGTGAAGGTGGACGCCGTCTTCTCGCCGCTGGTGCTGGAGCTGGTCACCACCGGGAGGTTGAGCAGCGAGGACTGGGTCTGCCAGTACCGCGTCGTGTAGTTGGCGGACTGGAAGGAGCGGGTGGCGTTCTTCGTGATGCTCGGGCCGCCGGACACCGTCTCCTTGATGACGGTGAAGTGGCGGGCGGTGCCCGAGATCGCCGGCAGGGCCTTGGGCGTGCTCCAGGTGGCGAAGGAGTCGGTGCTGTCGCTGTAGTAGTAGTTGCCGTCGCCGTAGCCGTCGAAGAAGATCCGCCAGGTGCCGTTGTCGAGCTGGATCACCGAGGGGCCCTCGCGGTAGCTGCCCCAGCCGGCCCAGTCGCCGGTCCTGGAGATCGTGTAGGGCCCGGCGAGGCTGCTCGCGGTGGCGTACTCGATGTACTTCGTCGTCTCGTTCTTGGTGAAGGCGTGGTAGGTCGAGCCGCCCTTCACGATGTACGTGTCGATGTGGTTGGAGCCGATGCCGGACAGGGCGACCGGTGAACTCCAGGCCGTCAGGGCCGTGTTGGTGGCCTTCAGCAGATACGGGGTGAAGATCCACTCGTCGCTGGTCAGCGAGCAGGACACGATGACGTTGACGCTGCCGTCGCTGTCCACGAACCACTCCGGCGCCCAGGCCCGGGAGAGGTTGGTGATCGGGACCGTGTAGTCGTACAGGAACGTCCAGGTGACCCGGTCGGAGCTGCGGGCGAAGCCGATCGTGGTGCTGACGTCCTGCCAGGTGTGCGTGGTGTAGGTGAGGTAGTAGTAGCCGTCGGTGTGCTTGAAGACGCTCGCGTCGCGGATGCGGTTCGCGGGCGGGGTGTAGGCGGAGGACTGCACCAGCCGGAAGTCGGTGGCGTCGTCGGACTGGTAGACGTTGACCGTGCCGTCGTTGCTGTTGAGGAACGGCACGATGGTGTACCGGGTGGCGGAGCCGGCGGCCGGGGCGGCGGCGAGGGCGGTACCGAGCAGGCCTGGCAGCTCGCCGAGGACGAGTGCCGAGGCGGGCAGGACGGCCATCGCGCGCAGCAGGGCTCGGCGGGACGGGGACGCGGCGGGGCGGGGTGAGGTCATGGTCGGCTCTCTTCACTACGGCTCAGTAGTCCGACATACCGAACAAGGTTCGGAAAGTCGGTCAGAAGCTAGGCGTGAGACAGGAACACGTCAATGCTTTGCGCAGGAACGGGCGATGCCTGTGTTGCCGCTGTGACGGCCCGTCAAGCGCCGCTCCCCGCGCGCCGTTCCGCCATCCGCCCCCGAGACGTTACCGTTCGGTAGTGTCAGACGACGTCGTCCCGGAGGTGCCCGTATGACGCCCGACCGTGCATCCGGCCTCGCCGAGACCGCCCGGGCGCTGGCCGCGGGCGAGGTCTCCTCGCGCACGCTGGTCGAACAGACCCTGGCCCGGATCGAGGCCACCCAGGGCACCCTCAACGCCTTCCGGATCGTCCGCGCCGAGGCGGCTCTCGCCGAGGCCGAGGCCGCCGACCGGGAGCTGGCGGCCGGATCGCGCAGGCCGCTGCTGGGGGTGCCGGTCGCCGTCAAGGACGACATGGACGTGGCGGGTTCACCGACCGCGTTCGGCTGCGCCGGCGAGCACCCGCCGGCCGCCCGGGACGGTGAGGCGGTACGGCGGCTGCGCGCGGCCGGGGCCGTCGTCGTCGGCAAGACCAACACCTGTGAGCTGGGGCAGTGGCCGTTCACCGAGGGCCCGGCCTTCGGCGCGACCCGCAACCCGTGGAGCACCGACCACACCCCGGGCGGCTCCTCGGGCGGCTCGGCGGCCGCGGTGGCGGCGGGCCTGGTACCGGCCGCCCTGGGTTCGGACGGGGCCGGTTCGGTCCGCATCCCCGCCTCCTGGACCCATCTCGTCGGCGTCAAGCCGCAGCGGGGCCGGGTCTCCACCTGGCCGCGCGGCGAGTCCTTCCAGGGCATCACCGTCAACGGCACCCTCGCCCGCACGGTCGCCGACGCCGCCCTGCTCCTCGACGCGGCGAGCGGCAACCACGACCTCGATCCGCACCGGCCCGCCGCGATCGACGCCTCGGCGGCCGTGCGCCGCGACCCCGGCCGGCTGCGGATCGCGCTCTCGCTGAAGCCGCCGTTCACCGCGGTGCCCGCACGGCTGACGCCCGAGGTGCGGGCTCGGGTCGTCGAGCTGGCCGGGCACCTCGCCGACCTGGGACACGAGGTCGAGGAAGCCGACCCGCCGTACGGGCGGATCGGGCTCACCTTCGTGCCCCGGGCGACCGCGGGCATCGCCGAGTGGGTGGCCGACGCCCCCTTCCCCGCGCTCCTCGACCCCCGCACCCGGGACGCCGCACGGCTCGGCCGGCTGCTCGGCGGCGCCCCGCTCAGGGCGGCCCGGCGCGCGGAGGCGGTCCTGCACCGCCGTATCGGCGGCTTCTTCGCCTCGTACGACGTCGTCCTCGCGCCGACCACGGCCGCGCCCCCGCCGCGCATCGGCGCCATGCTCCACCTGAGCGGGTTCGCCACCGACCGCGCGATGATCGCCGCCTGCCCCTACGCCTGGCCGTGGAACGTGCTGGGCTGGCCCGGTGTGAACGTCCCCGCCGGCTTCACGCCCGGCGGGCTGCCGGTCGGCGCGCAGTTGCTCGGCCCGGCGCACAGCGAGCCGCTGCTGCTCTCCCTCGCGGCCCGGCTGGAGGCGGAGCTGCGCTGGCACGAGCACTGGCCCGAGCCGCTCGCGGCGGACTCCCCGGCCGCGTGACCCTGCCGTTCCCGCCGACCTGCGGCCCTTCCGCCCGTACGCTGTGACCATGGACGATGCGTCGATGGTCGGGCTGATGGGGCGGGTCACCGGGACGATCGGGCCCGGGCTCGTCGGCGAGGTGATCGTCCGGGTGCGCGGCGGGGCCGAGCACTTCCTCGCCTACGCCGCGGACGGCACCGGCCGGATCGAGCGCGGCAGGGTGGTCATGGTGGTGGAGTACCTGGCCCCGAGGACCGTCTACGTCACGGAGGCGTACGACAGTTGAGCCGGCTGCGGCGCAGGTGAGAGCGGTGACGGCCATGTGTGCGTCAAGATTGCAACAAGGATTCGCCTGTGTCTTCACCAGGGGCGCGCACAGGCGCAGACTCCCTTCGTTCGGTGCCGAAAGGGCACCATGCAAAGGGGGCGTATGCCGATGGTTGTCGGCGTCGTTGCGGGGATGGCGGTTGCCGCCGTTCTCGTTCTGATCGGTCTGTTCAAGTTGATGTGGCGGGTCGCGGAACCCAACGAGGCACTCGTCATCTCCGGCTCCAAGCACCGTGTGGAGGGGCTGGAGGAGGGCATGGGCTTCCGCATCGTCACGGGGCGCGGCACGCTGGTGATGCCCGGTGTGCAGGTGGTGCGCAAGCTGTCGCTCGACCTGAACGAGACCGAACTGCACGTGGACTGCGTGACGCACCAGGGCATTCCGCTGAAGGTGCGGGGCGTGGTCATCTTCAAGGTGGGCGACGACTTCGTGTCGATCGCCAACGCCGCCCGGCGCTTCCTCGACCAGCAGAAGATGATGTCGGAGCGGGTGCACAACGTGTTCGCCGGTCATCTCCGCTCCATCGTGGGCGGGTTGACGGTCGAGGACATGATCCGGGACCGGGAGAAGCTCACGGGGCAGACCCGCGCCGCCTGCGGCACGGAGATGGAGAAGCTCGGTCTGATCGTGGACTCCCTCCAGATCCACGAGATCGAGGACCCGACCGGGTACATCCAGAACCTGGCGATGCCGCACGCGGCGGCCGTGCAGCGGGACGCCCGCATCGCGCAGGCGGAGGCGAACCGGCTCGCCACGGAGGCCGAGCAGGCCTCGTTCGCCCGGATGGCCGAGGCCACCCGGGACAGCGAGATCCTCCAGGCCGGCTACCAGGCCGAACGGGACAAGGCCGCCGCCAAGGCCCGCCAGGCGGGTCCGCACGCCGAGGCGGCGGCCCGCCAGGAGGTCGTCGTCCAGGAGACCCGGGTCGCCGAACTGGAGGCGCACCGGCGCGAACAGCAGCTCCAGGCCGACGTCCGCAAGCCGGCGGACGCGAAGGCGTACGAGAAGCGCACGCTGGCCGAGGCCGAGCGCGACGCGCGGATCTCGGCGGCCGAGGCGAAGGCGAAGGAGACCGAACTCGCGGCCGCCGCCGAGGCGACCCGGGTGAAGGCCGCCGCCGGCGCCGAGGCCGAGGCCACCAAGGCCCGGGGTGCGGCCAGCGCGGCGGCGACCCGGGCGACCGGTGAGGCCGAGGCGGCCGCCGCCCAAGCCCGGGGTCTGGCGGAGGCCGAGGCGACGAAGGCGCAGGGTCTCGCCGAGGCGGAGGCCATCGCGGCACGGGCCTCGGCCCTCGCCGAGAACCAGGAGGCCGTCGTCGCCCAGCAACTCGCGGAGAAGTGGCCGGAGATCGTCCAGGCGGGCGCGTCCGCGTTCGGCAACGTCGACAACATGGTGCTGCTCAACGGTGCCGACGGCATGGCCGAACTGTTCGCGAAGGCGCTCACCATGGGCGGCACCGGGCTCGGGCTCGCGCGTCAGCTGCTGGCGTCCATGAACCAGAACGGGCAGGCCCCGGCCGGGACTTCGCCCCTGAACGGGTCCGTGGCACCGCCGTCGCAGAAGGTGCCGGTCGAAGGGAACTGACCCGCAGGTGAGCGGCTCACGGGGGCACCGCTTAGGGTGCCCCCGTGACCGCTTTCACCGATGAGAACGTCCCGGGCCGCTTCGGCCCCTCCGCCACCACCGAGGCCGACCCGCGCGAGGTGGGCCGGGTCCGCACCGAGTACTCCCCCGCGCACGACGGCGACCCGGACCCCGGTGAGATCGTCTGGACCTGGGTGCCCTTCGAGGAGAACGACGGCCGGGGCAAGGACCGCCCGGTGCTCGTCGTCGCCCGCGAGGCGGCCGGCACCTTCCTCGCGGTCCAGCTCTCCAGCAAGCGCCACGACAACGACCGGGAGTGGGTCGGGATCGGCAGCGGCCCCTGGGACCGCACCGGACGGGACTCCTGGGTGGACGTCGACCGCGTCCTGCGGCTCCACGAGGACGGCATGCGCCGCGAGGCCTGCGCGCTGGACCGAGGCCGGTTCAACCTGGTGCGTCAGCGGCTGCACGAGCGCTACGGCTGGACCTGAGCCTTACGGCCCCCGTTCTCGAACACCCGCTCGAAGGCGGCCCGCACCACAGCCCCCGGCGTACGGTCCAGCACCCCGAACACCACCTGCTCGAACGTCCGCTCGAAGGGCCCGCCGGGGCCGAGCAGCGCCCGGAACGCCCCCGCCACCTGCGCGGGGTCGTTGCGGAACACCCCACAGCCCCACGCCCCCAGCACCAGCCGCCGGTAGCCGTGCGCGGCGGCCGTCTGCAGGACCCGCTCGGCACGGACCGCGAGGGCGCCCGGCAGCTCCGGCGCCCGCCCGGGCACCGTCCGCAGCACGACGCCCGCGTTCGGCGCGGCGGAGGTCAGGAACCCGGCGGTGAACGGCTCGTCCAGCAGCCCGCCCCGGTCGTCGCGGAAGACGGGCACGGCCGGCGAGTGGATGACCCGATCCGTGTAGAACGGATCACGGTGGGCGCGGTGGTGCTCGTAGAACGCACGGGCCTCGAGCAGGCAGGTGTACAGCGCGGAGGCACGGCACAGGGCCTCCTCCTGCGCCTGGGCGCCGTTCAGATAGCCGCCGCCGGGGTTGCGGGCGGAGGCGAAGTTGAGGACGGCGACCGGTGCGCCGGCGAGGCGGCGGGCGGCCTCGGTGCTGCTCTCGCCGGTGACCTCGACGGAGGTGACCACGGAGGGTGCCCGCGGGACCGGAACCGGCTCCGGTCCCACCATGCGGGTCCCGGCCCGGGCGGTCTCGATCAGCGCCGCCAGCTCCACCTCGCGTCCGCCGGGCGAGCGATAGCACCCGGCCGCGACGATCTCCTCGGTCTCACGGGCGATGCCGCGCAGGCGCGCGCTCATGGCGCCACCCCCGTGGACGCCATGACCGTGCGTGATTCCCCCGTCGCCGTGCTCATGTAGGCATCGTGGGCGACGGCGGACCGGCCGTGCAACGAAATTTTCCGGCACCGGGAACACCCGGGGAATTTCCAGGTAACACCCCGCATCCGGCACGGAATCGAAGGCTCCCTGAGTTTTATGCACCGTTTTGCACCCTTGTGCGTTTCGAATCGAGGGTCTTGGCTGGGACAGATGTGATGCCGGTCCGGCGGCCCCGACACCGGTCCGGTGGCATGGTGGAACCTCAGGAGGATCCCGACATGTCCGATTCGGTCAGCGACTGTACCGACAGCCCAGACAGCCCCACCGACTGTACGGAGCACCGCGACAGCCTCTCCGAAGCCGAGGTGGAGGCCCTGGTCAGGGGCATCTGCTTCAAGACCGGCCCGCCCAGGACGGTCGGCGTCGAACTCGAATGGCTCATCCACGAGCTGCGCGCCCCGCGGCTCCCCGTGACACCCGAACGACTCGCGGCGGCCTACGCCGCACTGGAGAACGTGCCCCTGCGGTCGGCGCTCACCGTCGAGCCCGGCGGCCAGCTGGAGCTCAGCTCCCCGCCCGCCGCCTCCCTGACCGAGTGCGTGGGCATCCTCTCCGCCGACCTGGACGCCGTCCGCGCGGTCCTGCGCGAGCACGAGCTCGTCCTCGCCGGCCTCGGCACCGATCCCTGGCACACGCCCCGCCGGTTCCTCCACGAGCCTCGCTACGACGCCATGGAGGCCTGTCTCGACCGCACCGGCCCGGCCGGCCGCGCCATGATGTGCACCTCGGCCTCCGTGCAGGTCTGCCTGGACGCCGGCTACGAGGGGTCCGGCCCGCTGGGACACGGACGCCGCTGGTGGCTCGCGCACACCCTGGGCGCGGTCCTGGTGGCGGCCTTCGCCAACTCCCCGCTGCTGCGCGGTGACCCGACCGGCTGGCGCTCCACCCGGCAGCTGCTGTGGATGGAGATCGGCGCGGGCCGCGCGGGCGCCCCCGCCCTGGACGGCGAACCCCGGGACGCCTGGGCCCGCCATGTGCTGGACGCGCCGGTGATGTGCGTACGGCGCGACAGCGGGCCGTGGGACGTGCCCGAGCGGATGACGTTCCGTGAGTGGACCCGGACCGGGCGGCCGACCCGGGCCGACCTCGACTACCACCTGACCACGCTGTTCCCGCCGGTCAGACCGCGTGGCCACCTGGAGCTGCGCATGATCGACGCACAGCCCGGCGACGACGGCTGGATCGTGCCGGTCGCCGTGACGACGGCCCTGTTCGACGACCCGGAGGCCGCCGAGGCCGCCCGCCGGGCCGTGGAGCCCCTGGCCCCGCGGGGTCTGCCGCAGCCCGCCCCGCACAATCCGCTGTGGATCGAGGCGGCCCGGTACGGCCTGGCCGACCCCGGACTGCACACGGCCGCCGTCGCCTGCTTCGCCGCGGCCCTGCGCGCCCTGCCCCGGCTCGGCGCCCCCGCCGCGATCGTGGACGCCGTCGCGGAGTACCGGGACCGCTATGTGCTCAAGGGCCGCACCCCCGCCGACGACCAGCTCGACAGCCTGCGCGGCACGGACACCCGCGCGTACGGGAAGGACCCGCGCCCATGACCACCGAGCACCTCCCGGACGCCGACACGCTCCGCGAGCGCGCGCTGGCCACCCTGACCACCGCCCGGGACCGCACCACCCTGCTGACCTCCTGCGTCGAGGACCCGGACCTCACCGCCCAGCACTCCCCGCTGATGTCCCCGCTGGTGTGGGACCTCGCGCACATCGGCAACCAGGAGGAGCTCTGGCTGCTCCGCACGGTGGGCGGGCTGGAGCCGATGCGCCCCGAGATCGACGGCCTGTACGACGCCTTCGAGCACCCGCGTTCCGCACGCCCCTCGCTGCCGCTGCTGCCGCCCGCGGAGGCCCGCGCCTACGCGGCGGAGGTGCGCGGGCGGGTGACGGACGTGCTGGAGTCGGCCGACTTCCACGGCACCCGGCTCACCGAGGCGGGGTTCGCCTTCGGGATGATCGCCCAGCACGAACAGCAGCACGACGAGACCATGCTGATCACCCATCAGCTGCGGCTGGGCCCGCAGGTCCTCACCGCTCCCGACCCGGAGCCGGCGCCGCTGTTCACCGGCCCGCCCGAAGTCCTCGTCCCCGGCGGCCCGTTCACCATGGGCACCTCCGCCGAGCCCTGGGCGCTGGACAACGAACGCCCCGCGCACCGGCGCGAGGTGGCGCCCTTCCACATCGACACCACCCCGGTCACCAACGCCGCCTACCAGGCGTTCATCGACGACGGCGGCTATGACGACCGGCGCTGGTGGACGAAGGAGGGCTGGGCCCACATCCGCCGGCACGGCATCCACGCCCCGCTGTTCTGGCACCGCGACGGCGGCCAGTGGCTGCGCCGCCGGTTCGGGACCACCGAGGTCGTCCCGCCGGACGAGCCGGTCCTGCACGTGTGCTGGTACGAGGCCGACGCCTACGCCCGCTGGGCCGGGCGCCGGCTGCCCACCGAGACGGAGTGGGAGAAGGCGGCCCGCTTCGACCCGGCGACCGGCGGCTCGACGCGCTACCCCTGGGGCGACGCCGACCCCGCGCCCGAGCACGCCAACCTGGGCCAGCGCCATCTGCGCCCCGCCCCCGCCGGCAGCTACCCCGCGGGCGCGTCCCCGCTCGGCGTACGCCAGTTGATCGGCGATGTCTGGGAGTGGACGGCGAGCGACTTCCTCCCCTACCCCAGCTTCAGCGCCTTCCCCTACAAGGAGTACTCGGAGGTGTTCTTCGGGCCCGAGTACAAGGTGCTGCGCGGCGGTTCGTTCGCGGTGGACCCGGTGGCCTGCCGGGGCACGTTCCGCAACTGGGACTACCCGATCCGGCGGCAGATCTTCTCCGGCTTCCGCACCGCCCGCTCAGGGGCCGTCTGATGTGCCGCCATCTCGCCTGCCTGGGGCCCCCGGAGCCGCTCGGCCGGACCCTCGTGGACCCCCCGCACGGTCTGTACCGGCAGTCGTGGGCGCCCAGAAGGCAGCGGTTCGGGACGGTGAACGCCGACGGTTTCGGCGTGGGGTGGTACGCCGAGGGCGATCCGGTCCCGGCCCGCTACCGACGCGCCGGGCCGATCTGGGCCGACCTGTCCTTCGCCGACCTGGCGCGCGTGGTGCGCTCCGGCGCGCTGCTGGCCGCCGTACGGGACGCGACGCTCGCCGGGGCCGACGCGGAGGCCGCCGCGGCGCCGTTCGCGGGCGGGCCCTGGCTGTTCAGCCACAACGGGGCGGTGACGGGCTGGCCCGACTCCCTCGCGGTCCTCGCGCACACCCTGCCCGCGGCCGATCTGCTGTCGATGGAGGCCCGGACCGACTCCGCGTTCGTCTGGGCGCTGGTCCTGGCCCGGCTGCGGGCCGGCGATCCCGGTGGGCAGGCCCTGGCCGACACCGTCCCGGAGATCGCCGCGGCGGCCCCCGGCTCCCGGCTCAACCTGCTGCTCACCGACGGCGCGACCATCACCGCCACCGCCTGGGGCGACTCCCTCTGGTACCGCACCGACCCCGGCCGGCGCACGGTCGTGGCCTCCGAACCGTACGACGACGACCCGCACTGGCTGGAGGTCCCCGACCGCACCCTCCTCACCGCGAACCGCACCGAGGTCCTCCTCACCCCGCTCAAGGACCCGGTATCCGCACCACCCAAGGAGCCCCGCACGTGAGTCCGTTCCAGATCTCCCGCACCCTCCCCGAGGACGCCACGGACGCGGCCCTGCGGGCCGACGTCCTGCGAGGCCTGACCACCACCCCGAAGACGCTCCCGCCCAAGTGGTTCTACGACGCCCGCGGCAGCGAGCTGTTCGAGCGCATCACCGAACTGCCGGAGTACTACCCGACGCGCGCCGAGCGCGAGATCCTCGTGGACCGGGCCGGTGACATCGCCCGCGCGGCCGACGCCCGCACGCTCGTCGAACTCGGCTCGGGATCCTCGGAGAAGACCCGCCTTCTCCTCGACGCGCTGACCGGCCTGCACACCTACGTGCCCGTCGATGTCAGCGAGAGCGCGCTCGCCCAGGCCGGGCACGCCCTGATCGCCGAGCGGCCCGGGCTGGACGTGCACGCCCTGATCGCCGACTTCACCAAGGAGGTCGCCCTGCCCGGCACGCCGGGCCCGCGTCTGCTGGCGTTCCTCGGCGGCACGATCGGCAATCTGCTGCCGTCCGAGCGCGCGGTGTTCCTGGGCTCACTGCGCGCCCTGCTGTCCCCGGGCGACACGCTGCTGCTCGGCACGGACCTCGTCAAGGACGAGGAGACGCTGGTCCGGGCGTACGACGACGCGGCCGGGGTGACGGCCTTGTTCAACAAGAACGTCCTGGCCGTCGTCAACCGCGAGCTGGGCGCGGACTTCGATCCCGGGGCCTTCGACCACGTCGCCCTGTGGGACGCGCGCAACGAGTGGATCGAGATGCGGCTGCGCTCGCGCGCCGAGCAGACCGTGAAGATCCCCGCGCTGGGCCTGGCCGTGGACTTCGCCCCCGGCGAGGAACTGCGCACCGAGGTGTCGGCGAAGTTCCGCGAGGACGGCGTACGGGCCGAACTGGCCGCCGCAGGGCTTGAGTTGACCCACTGGTGGACGGACGGCGCGGGACGGTTCGCGCTGTCCCTGAGCACCGTCCGCTGACCTCACGGCATCACGCGGGCGGAGGCGTCTGCGCCGGGGCCGAGGGCGGGCTCGCGGTTCCGGCCGGACCGGTGGGCGCCGTCCCGGGGCCCGCCGGTGCCGCTGATTCCGCAGGGGCCGCAGGGGCCGCAGGCGGGGCGTCGTCAGGCGCCTCCGGGGCGCGGGCCGGTGCCGGGTCGGTGGTGCCGGCTCCGTCCAGGCAGTCGACGAAGCTGACGAAACCGGGCTTCGCGGTGCCGTCGGTGACGGCGAACTCCTCCTGCGGATGGCTGCGCAGCAGACACATGTCGTAGCGGGCGACGGTCGGCAGGGAGTCGCGCGCGCCGTCCGTGCGGTACTCGTGCCGGCCCACCAACTGGCAGGAGTCGTACCGGATCAGCGGCCCGCGCGGTCCCACGACATAGCGGTGCGGCCGCACTTCGGGCGCGAAGTCCTTGAAGGCCAGCCCGGTGTCGTCGCAGTCGCTGAAGTGGACCGTGCCGCTCTTCCACACGCAGTCGATGACCCGCGCGTCCGGGTTGCGCACCTCGAACCGGATGTCCTGGGCGTGGAAGCGCTGCACCGAGTCGTGGTGCTGGGCGACGGGGAACCGGAAGAACGTGCTCGTCGTGCCGTACTCCTGGCTCTGCGGCCGGGTGCCGGTGATGATGTACGAGCCGCCGCGGCAGGTGATGGAGCCCCCGTAGGGGAACTCCAGGAAGTTGCCCCAGTCGTACTCGACCTTCATGTCGGTGAACCAGTAGTTGAGGAACTGGTCCTGGTCGTTGGGCTGCTGCCGGCGGCCGGTGAGGCCCGAGTAGAGGAACGCCCTGCGGTAGGCGCCGCCGACCCGGCACGCCTCCCAGCGCATCTCGGAGTTGGTGTCGGTGCCGTCCAGGGCGATGCCGTACTCCCACTCCCCCATCCACTCGCACTCCGAGAACCGGTAGTCCTGCGCCTGGCCGGTGGAAGTGGAACTGAAGAAGGAGGCGCCCGGGGTCGCCGAGCGGAACTGGATGCGCTCGAAGGACAGGTTGGACCAGATGTCCTCGTTGCGGCACAGATAGGAGCCGGGGCCGACGGGCGGGCGGAAGACGAGGGTGGTCATGCGCTTGCCCGAGCCGGAGAAGCGCAGCCCGTTGGCCGGGCGCAGCGGTGCGGCCCCGTTCAGGAGGGCGTTCGGGCGGGTGATGAGGAACTCACCGGGCGGGATCTCGATCACCGTGCGGCCGATGCCCCGGGAGACCCGGGCGGCGGCGAGCGCGTAGGCGTACTCGAACGCCGCGGTGTCGTCGGCACGTCCGTCGCCCACCGCGCCGAGGTCGCGGACGTTGATCACCCGGGAGAGCAGACCGGCGGAGGCCGGCGCCCGCACCGCACCGGCGGGGCCGACCGGGGCGCCGGGGCCGCTTCCCGGTCCCGACGCGGCGGACGCGCTGTGGCCGGTGAGGACCGTCGCGCCCAGCAGGGTCACCCCGCCACGCAGAAGCTGCCGACGGCTCACACGGGACATCCCGCCTCCCCGCTCTGCCATAATTGCCTTCTTTCCAGAGATTTGTAAGTCATTCGGTCAATTTGCATGAATAGATATAAATAAGGAGGGAAATGGCCGAGTTCGTCGAGGTTCTCAGGCATCTGTCGGCGGCACAGAAGCCCGCGAAGGGGGTCTCGCTCTACACCCGGTTCGTCAACCGCCCGGCCGGGCGGGTCCTGGCCGCGCTGGCCTATCAGGCGGGGGCGACGCCCAATCAGCTGACCGTCCTCGGCGCCCTGTTCACCTTCCCGGCGCTGGCCGCGGTGGCCCTGCTGCCGCCCACGCCGTCGATGGCGGCCTGCGTGGGCGCGGCCCTGGCCGTGGGGTTCTTCCTGGACTCGGCGGACGGTCAGCTGGCGCGGGGCCAGCGGTCGGGGAGTCCGTCGGGCGAGTGGCTCGACCATGTCCTGGACTGCGTCAAGATCCTCGCCCTGCACCTCGTGGTACTGGTGTCGTTCTACCGGTTCTTCGCCCTGCCCAGCCCGCTCTGGCTGCTGGCGCCGATGGTCTTCCAGCTCGCGGCCGTGGTGATCTTCTTCGCCGGGATCCTGACGGAGAAGCTGAAGCGGCGGACACCGGGCGAGGTTCCGCCCGGTGCGCCCCCGGCCTTCAGGGCCGTCCTGCTGCTGCCCGTCGACTACGGCCTGACCTGCCTCGCCTTCCTAGTCCTGGGCAGTCAGGACGTCTTCCTTGCGGTGTACTGCGCGCTGCTGCTGGCACACGTCCTGTTCATGGCCGCCTTCCTGGTGAAGTGGTTCCGGGAGCTGCGCTGAGGGGATCGACGGCGGCTCGTGGGCGGCCAGCATCCTGAGGGCACTGCGCAGCAGGGTGCTGGAGGTGTGCATGGTGTACGGGAAGTAGACGACCTCCACGCCGACCTCCCCGAACCGCCGCTCGTACTCCAGCCACTTGGGGGTCCCGCGCCAGTCGTCGCCCTTGAAGATGACGTGGAAGCCGACCCGCTTCCAGGTGATGAGCTTGTCGACCTCCGTCTCCACGATGGCGTCGTCGACGTACTTCACACTGCGGACGATGTCGAGCCGTTCGGCGAGCGGGACGACCGGGACCTTGCCCTTCAGCCGCGCCGTCATCTCGTCGGAGCTCACCCCCGCGACGAGACGGTCGCAGTGCCGCCGGGCCTCACGGAGGATGTTGAGGTGGCCGATGTGGAACAGGTCGTAGACGCCCGGGGCGAATCCGATGCGGGTCATCCCCTGCCACCTCCTCGTCGGTGCGCCGGCTGGGCCGTCGGCGCTGTCTGTGCCGTCTGCGCGCCCTGAGCGGGGGCGCCCTGAGCCGGCTTGGCCGGTGCGCTCGTGGTCTGCGCCGGCTTCCTGGGCACGTTCACGGTCAGGGAACGGGACCTGGCCGCGCTGTTGGTGCCGTCCGTGACCTCGATGGCGTACTGGTGGCGGGAGCCGGCCGGTACCGAGTCGGTCCAGGTCATCTTCGGGCGGTCCCAGAAGGCGGAGGACTTCGCCTTGCTCACGACGAGCTTGCCGTCGCGGTAGATCCGGTACGTCAGCACGGCGTCGTCGCGGTCCCAGGCGGCCCGCCAGGCGAGGGTGACCTTGCCGGGCTCGGACGCCGCCAGGGACAGGGTGGGCGGCTCCTCCGGAGCGCCGGTGTCCTTGTCGCCGAAGCGGGTGAGGCCCTGCTGGGGCGCCTCGTTGACCTCGGTGAACTCACCGCCCGCCCACAGGACGCCCCGCGACACCGCCAGGACGCGGGGGCCGACCTGCTCGCCGAGGCCGCCGTCGGTGTCGGGGAACCAGTGCAGGATCCTGCGGTCGTCGACCCGCTGGGCCAGGAAGTGCTGGCGGTCGCCCCGGTCGGGGAAGCCGCCGGGCGTCTCGTTGCAGTCGTGGGCGTGCGAGGCGCTGTAGAGCACGCCGTTGTAGGGCAGGACGGACTGGGTGGCGCCGCGGCAGGTGTCGTTCCACACCATGAGGCCGGTGGCGGTCCGGCCCGCGATCCGGCCGTCGTAGATGCCCGGCCCGTGGCCCTCGGCGCCCACGAAGAAGCGGGAGTTGTCCTGGGCGATCGTCTTCACCGACGACTGGCTCGGGAACCAGCCCGGGTAGGCGAGCACCGTGGCACCGGTGACGGGGTTCAGGGTGACCAGGGAGCGGGCCGACTGTCCGTTGACCCGCTCGAAGTCGCCGCCGACGAAGAGGCGCCCCTGCGCGATCGCGGCCGACAGGGCGCGCACCGGCTGGTCGAGTTCGGCCCTGAAGGGCAGCAGCGCGCCCTTGGGCGTGACGGCGGCGATACGGCTCCTGGTCTCGCCGGAGACCCGGCCGAAGTCACCGCCGAGGTAGATCGCCCGGTCCGTGGGCTCGACGGCCCGCACGGTCGAGGACACGGTCGGCTTGAACTCCCTGCGCACCGAGCAGTCGGCGGTGTTGAGCGCGACCACGTTGGCCGCCTTCTCGGATCCGACGGTGTCGAAGGACCCGCCGATGTACAGCACCCGGCCGTCCGCGGAGGCCTTCATGGCCCGCACGGTGTGGTTGTGCCCGGTGAAGGACGGGGCGCAGGGCAGGAGTTTGCCGGTCACGGCGTCGAACGCGGCGAAGTTGCGGCGGGCCACCAGCTTCCGGCCCGGCGCCGCACCCGGCGGGCGGACCGCCTCGAAGGATCCTCCGACGTAGACGACGCCGTTCGCGGCGGCCATCGACCAGACGATGCCTTCGGTCTGCCAGGTCGGCAGCGCATCGGCGGAGAACGTCTTCGGGCCGCTGTCGGCGGCCGCGGCGAGGGAGGCGTCGAGCAGGGCGGCGGAGCACACGAGGGCGGTGACGGCGACCCTGGTGACCGGCTTCGAACGGAGCTTTCTCAGGTGCAAGGGAACCCCGGGTGGCAGTGGTGGGAGTGGTTCGGAGTCGGAGGACGCCCGACGAGTGGGCCGGAACGCTGCGGCCGGGGCCGGCCTCATGCTGCGCGGCGGCGCAGCACTCCGGCCAGCTCGTTCACTCTCAGCGACGTCCGATATCGCCACAAACTAATAGCAAATACACACATTCCCAAGACCATCCCCACGGCGAGTCCTGATGGAGTGTCACCTTCCCTCGTACGGGCGGCTCCCAGCACCACGGAGACGGTCAGGGCGACGCCGAGGGCGGTGGCATAGCCGCGGTCCACGGTGGTGAAGCCGAGGCGCCACCGGATCAGCAGGGCCGCCGCGAGGTTCTCCACGACGATGGCCGCGCCCCAGGACACGGCGGCGCCGCGCACGCCCCAGGCCGGGACGGCGAGCACACCGACGGTCAGCTGCACCGTGAACGCGACCGCGGTGACGGCTAGATGCCAGGAGCTGCGGCCGGCCATCAGCAGCACGGTCTGGGCGTTGCCGACCGCGACGTTGACCATGGCGGCGGCGCACAGCACGACCAGGGCGGGGGCGCCGCGGACGAACTCCGGCCCGAAGGCGGACAGGAAGGTCTCGGGGAAGGCCGCGAGGAGGGCGAACAGCGGCCAGGAGAACAGCACGATCCAGCAGGTCGACACACGGTGCAGGGAGTGCGCCTCGGTGTCCTCGCCGAGGGCGAGCAGCCGGCTGACCTCCGGGGCGACGGCGAGCCGTACGGCGAGCTGGAGGAGCGTGCCCGCGGTGACGACCCGGCCGATCGCGGTGTAGACGCCGGCCTCCCCCGCGGTGGCCATGGCCGACAGCAGGATGACGCCGACCCACACGGCGCTGATGTCGAAGACGGAGGAGACCGCGCGGGGCGCGGCGAAGCCCCAGAACGTCCGCCAGGACACGGACCCGCCCTCGGCCGGGGGCGTCGGGCCCCGGCCCGCCCGGCAGCGGCGCAGGGCGAACCAGGCGGCCACGGAACCGGCCAGCGCCGGCAGCAGCCATGCCGAGGCCAGTGCCGTCAGACTGGGCAGCAGGAAGGCGACCGGGAGGGCGATCAGCAGCCGCAGCACCGGCTTGCCGATCTGCTCCACGGCGACGAACGGGACGACGGTGCCGTAGGCCCGGGTGGCGCCGAGCAGGACCATGCCCACGGTGGCGACGGGCAGGAAGACGCCGAAGAGCCGGACCAGTGAGACGGCGTCCGCCGGGGGCAGTTGGGGCAGCAGCAGACGGGCCGCGGTGGACGACAGCAGCAGGGGCGCGGCGGCCGCGGTGGAGACCACGGCGGCGGGCAGTACGGCCATGCGCAGCAGGTCGGGGACCGAGCGGCCGTCGTGCAGGGCGAGGTCCCGGGGGACGAAACGAATCAGCCCGGCGTCGGCGCCGAGCTTGCAGGTGTTGCTGAGGATGGTGAACAGGGCGACGCCGGTGAAGACCACGCCCGAGCCGTCCGCGCCCACGGCACGGGTGAACAGGCCGACCAGCAGGAAGGAGAAGACCGCGTTGGCGGCGGAACCCGCCATCCCCCACCATCCGCCCCGGGCGACCGCCGCCACCGCGCGCGGGGCCTTGGCCCCGGCGCGGAGGGGAGCGGTCGTGTCGGCAGCGGTCACCGCCGGGAGACGGAGAAGGTGCCGTCCTGCACGGGAAGTTCCATCGGCGCGGCGGGGTGCGACGCCGGACGGTACTTCGGGCGGCGGCGCGGCAGCCGCAGGCGCCGGCGGGGCCGGGCCGCGTCGAGGACGGTGCCGAGGAGCCGTCCGCCGGAGCAGTCGACCAGTTCCTGCACCTGGCGGAGGTCGTCCTGCCGGGTGGCGCCGAGGCCGACGACCAGCAGGACGCCGTCGACGCGCTGGGCCACGGCGAGCGCGTCGGCGTGCGTGAGGAACGGCCCGGTCACGACGACGGTGGTGGACTCGGCACCGGGCCGCAGCCGGTTGGCCTCGGTCGACAGGCTCGAGCGGGTGTGCGCAGCGATCCCGCCGCCGGAGCGGAAGGCCAGCCGTCCGCAGACGTCGGCGTCGACGAGCACGCTCCCGCTGGGCAGGAACGCCTCCTCCAGGGTGGGTGCCTCGTACGGCATCAGCGGCAGCCGGTCCGAGAGCCCGGAGGCGTCGGAGTCGGCGTCGACCAGCAGGACCTCTCCGCCGTACTCGGCGAGGGCCGCGGCCAGGTTGGCGGCGACCTCCTCGGCGGCCTCGGCGTCGCGCGGGGCGACGACGAGCACCTGGCCGGGGCCCGAGGGGCCGTCGGCCTTGCGCAGCCGGAAGGCCAGGGCGCGGAACGCCTCCGCTCGGACGCCGCCGGTGCGGCCGACCTTCAGCAGGTCGTCGCGGGTGTCCTCGTCGTCGGGCAGGATGCCGAGGACCGGGGTGCGCAGCGCGCCGCGCAGTTCGCCGACCGAGCGGATCCGGGAGTCCAGGGCGGAGCGCAGCCAGGCCAGCACCACGCCGAGGAGCAGCCCGCAGACCAGGCCGAGGGCGAGCAGGGTCCGCAGGCCGGGGCCGACCGGCATGTGGGGGGCAGAGGCCCGGCGGACGACGTCGCCGGCGTCGGTGTCCCGGGACTTGATGTCCAGGACGCGCTTCTGGAGGGTGTAGAGCTGGCTCTGCGCGGCGGTCTTGGTGTCCTGCCGCTCCAGCTGGTCCTTGGCGAGCTGCTGGTTGAGCACCTGGATCTGCTGGCCGAGGGCGTCGGTGGCGCGCCGGACGGCGGCGTCGTTGCGGCCCTTGCGGTCGGCGAGGTAGGCCTCGGCGAAGGCGTTGGCGCCCTCCGCCGTGCGCTGGGGGCTGCCGGCGGTGAACTCGAAGCGCAGCACCCGGGACTTCATCGGGTTGGTGACCCGCAGCCGGGAGGCGAGTCCGTTCGCCTGGCTCTCGGGCAGGCGCAGGGTGCGGGCCACGCGGCGGGCGACCTCGGCGCTGGTGGCGACCTGCTGCTCGGTGGTCATGCTGACCTGGTTGTCGGCGGAGACCCCGACCGCGCCGAACGGGTCGGCGGTGGAGCGCACCAGGACCTCAGCCGTGGCGGAGTAGGTGTGCGCGCGGTACTCGGCCAGCGCCAGCCCGCCGAGCAGTCCCAGGACCAGGCCGAGCGCGATCAGGGCGCGATGGCGAAGGATGCGGCGCAGTTGGTCGCGTAGTTGGTCCGGCTCGTCGTACCGGTCGTCGAGATGGATGGGGCCGGTCACGGGTGCCCTCCTGTTCCGGGGATCGATGCGTGACGGGGGGATGCGGCCGGCATCGCCGATGAGCGGAACCGGGATGCCCGGGCGACGGGGGTGGTGATGAGCAGCGGTACGGCCACCAGCAGGGTCAGCGGACCCGCGATGGCGAGCAGGCTGCCGCGCAGGAAGACCATCTGGTAGAAGGCGAACGCGGGGACGAGCAGGGCGGCGAGGGCGCCGGGGCTCTCGCGCAGCCGGTGGCGGATGTCGTCCACGCGCCGGCCGAACGCGCCGAGCAGGAGGAAGACGAGGATCACCGCGAGGGGGCCGGCCCACAGGTAACTCTCGATCCACAGGGGCGCGGAGAGGTTGTGGAACTCGTATCCGGCGTACTCGGCCAGGGAGATGCCGGTGTCCTCGGGCTTCTCCGGCCACATCGCGCGCGGCACCATGAACAGCGGCGGGCCGAGGACGTTCTGCGGGGAGAACCCGTGGTCGTGGGCGTAGTCGACGCCGGTCTGCATCTGCTGGAAGGCGTCGTAGTCGCCGTTGGAGGTGAACTGGTCGGCGAGGGAGGCGACGGTGAGGGTCTCCCGGTCGCTGTAGCGGAAGTAGTCGCTGTAGGGGAAGACGAACAGCAGTGCGGCGAGGATCGCGGCCGAGGTGACGCGGAAGGCCCGGGGCCGGCACAGCCGGGGCACCGAGAACACCAGGGTCAGCAGGACCATGCCGGCCCAGAACCGCGGCTTGCTGATGGGGTTGTTGACGACCACGTTGAGGGCGAGCAGCACCGGCAGCAGCAGCCAGCGCACCGCGCGCAGCCAGCGGTCGCCGCCGGGGCGGCACGGCACCCTCAGCAGTCCGAGCAGGGCCCAGAACGCGGGCACCGACAGCGACCAGCTGAGCAGGGAGCGCAGCGAGGCGTCCTCCCCGCCGGCCTCGGTGATGGCCTGCCGGCTGGTGAAGTACGCGCCCAGTCGGCCGGGTTGGCCGGCGATCAGCACGGCGGCGAGGCCGAGGGCGAGGCCGCACAGGGCGAGCAGACGCCAGGGCGCGACTCGGCGGGCGAGGACGCGTTCCAGGCGCCCTGGCGGGGCGGCGTCCCCGCGGGCGCGTTCCCGGCGGGCGGCGAGGGCCGCTCCCGCGCTGTGGGCGAGGAGGCCGAGTTCGACGAGGGCCACGGCCACGAGCGCGGTGGTCTCGTCGGTCCGGTACGGCCAGGGGTACGCGTCGGCGGCGAGCATCGCCAGGCCCGCCAGCCCCAGCCAGATGTAGGCGAAGACCCAGAAGCCGAGGGCGACGAACCGTACCCGGGACGCGGTGAGCACCCGGGCGAGCGCGCCGCCGCTGTGCGCCACGACGACGCACTGCAGGACGAGCGCGGCCGACGGGTGCGCACCGTGCGACTGGAGGATCAGCCCCGGCAGCAGGACCGTCAGCACCACGGCCCAGAGGGAGACCGCAGCCACACTGCGGACGCGACCGTCCTGCATCCCGGCCTCTCCGTCGAGCGAATATTTAGGCTGAAACATCACTGAAGGATATATAGCGCTTAGATCGCCCTAATCAGACCAGGCGCGCAGAAATCAAGAAATTCTCGGCGTGCCAATTACCCCAAATCATGACAAGTCTGCATAGCTTATCGGCCATCAGATCTCCCGGATCACAGAGGAGTTGTGCATGAGCCAGCAGGTAGACGTAGTCGTCGCCGGGGGCGGGGGATTCATCGGCGGTCACCTGGTGGGCGACCTGCTCGCCCAGGGACTGACCGTCCGTTCCGTCGACATCAAGCCGCGCCAGGACTGGTACCAGGTCCACCCCGACGCCGAGAACGTGGTCGCCGACCTCTCGCTCCTGGACAGCGCCCGCGCGGGCGTCCGGGGGGCGCGCCAGGTGTACATGCTGGCCGCCGACATGGGCGGCATGGGCTTCATCGAGAACAACAAGGCCGCCTGCATGATGTCGGTGCTCACCAGCACCCACATGCTCCAGGCGGCCCATGAAGCCGGTGTGGAGCGCTACTTCTACTCCTCCTCCGCCTGCGTGTACGCCGCCGCCAAGCAGACCGACCCGGACCTCACCGCCCTCAAGGAGGAGGACGCCTACCCCGCGCAGCCCGAGGACGGCTACGGCTGGGAGAAGCTGTTCTCCGAGCGCATGTGCCGGCACTACGCCGAGGACTACGGATTCGTCACCCGCGTCGCCCGCTACCACAACGTGTACGGCCCGCACGGCACCTGGACCGGCGGGCGGGAGAAGGCGCCGGCCGCGGTGTGCCGGAAGGTGGCCGAGGCCGTCCTCAGCGGCGACCACCGGATCCAGATCTGGGGCGACGGACTCCAGAGCCGTTCGTTCATGTACATCGACGACTGCGTGCACGGCAGCCAGATGATCCTGAACGGCGACAGCGGGATCCCGGTCAACCTCGGCTCCTCGGAACTGGTCACCATCAACCAGCTCGTCGACCTCGTCGAGGAGATCGCCGGTGTCCGCTGCGAGCGCGCGTACCGCCTCGACGCCCCGCAGGGGGTGCGCGGCCGCAACTCCGACAACACGCTCATCCAGGAGATCCACGGCTGGGAGCCGTCGGTGACCCTGCTCGACGGTCTGGAGACGACCTACGCCTGGGTCTACGACCAGGTCAAGCGCTCCCAGCAGTGAGCCGCGGGCGAGCAGAGGAGACGGTGAACCCATGAGGATCCTCGTCCACGACTACAGCGGCCACCCCTTCCAGGCCCAGCTCAGCCGTGAACTGGCGCGCCGCGGTCACGACGTCGTCCACTCGACCTGCACGGCCTACGTCTCCGGCAAGGGCAACCTCGCCGGGGACACCCCCGGGCTGCGCTTCGTCACCATCGGCGACGGCACCGCGCTGCGCAAGGACGCCTACTTCCGCCGGCTGCGCCAGGAGACCCTGCTGGGCCTCGAACTGGCCCAGCAGGTACGGCGGGAGAAGCCCGACGTGGCGCTGCTGTCGAACATGCCGATCCCGGTGCTGGTGGTCGCGGCGGGGGTGCTGCGGCGGATGGGCGTCCCCTGGGTGCTGTGGCACCAGGACGTCACGGCCGAGGCGCTGAAGAGTTTCGCCGCCGAGAAGGTCGCGCGGTCCATGGGCGTCGCCGCGAAGGTGTTCGGGGCCGGCGAGAAGTGGTCGGCGCGGCAGGCCGCGGCCGTCGTGGTGATCGCCGAGTCGTTCCTGCGTGTGCACCGCGAGTGGGGCACGGCCGACAAGGTCACCGTCATCCCCAACTGGGCGCCGCTGGACGAGATCGTGCCGGTGGACCGGGCCAACGCGTGGTCGGCGGAGCAGGGCCTGGACGGTGTACGGACGGTGCTGTACTCCGGCACCCTGGGCCTGAAGCACAACCCGGAGCTGCTGGTGCGGCTGGCCGAGCGGCTGGGCGCGCGGGGCACCCCGGTGCGGCTGGTCGTCGTCAACGACGGCCCGGCGGTGCCGGTACTGCGCAGGGCGGCGGCCGAGCGGGGTGTCGACCTGACCCTGCTGCCCTTCCAGCCGTACGGGCGGCTGCCCGAGGTGCTGGGCTCGGGCGATCTCCTCGTGGTGCTGCTGGGCGCGGACGCCGGGGAGTTCTCGGTGCCGTCGAAGACCCTGTCGTACCTGTGCGCGGGGCGCCCCGTGCTCGGTCTGATGCCGGCCGGCAACCTGGCGGCGCAGCTGCTGCGCCGGGCGGGGTCGGCGGTGTTCCCGCCGGAGGAGATCTCGCTCGACGAGGCCGCCTCCTGGGCGCGGGAGATCCTGTCCGACCCGGCGCGCGCCGAGGCGCTGGGCAAGGAGAGCCGGGCCCTGGCCGAGCGGGAGTTCGCCCTGGAGGACTGTGCCTCGCGCTTCGAGGACATCCTCCGTACGGCGAGCCGCGCGCGGCGGCGCTGAACCGGCGGCGGTTCGGCCGCGCCCGGCGGCCGAACCGCTTCCGTCACCCTTCCCGGTACAGCTTCTCCAGCCGGTCCACGACCGCGCGGATGGAGAAGACCTCGTCGATCGCCCGCCGGCCGGCCTCGGCGAGCCGGTGCCTCAGCTCCGGGTCGGCGAGCAGCCGGCCCACCGCGTCGGCCAGCGCCTCCGGGCTGCCGTCGGTGACCAACGCCGCTTCCCTGCGGGCCAGTTCGGCCGCGATGCCGTTGCTGTCCGTGCACACGACCGGCGTTCCCTCGGCGAGCGCCTCCAGGACCGTCATCGGGAACGGCTCCTGCACACTCGGCAGGACGTACACCGCCGCCCTGCGGTACGCCGCCAGGGCCGCCGCGTGGTCGAGCGCGCCGCCGTAGGAGACGACGTGGCCGATCCCCCGGTCCTCGATCAGCCGGCGTACCGCGGGCAGCGAGCCCTCGTCGGCGCCGTAGAGCGTGAAGCGGGCCTCGTCGGACTCCTTGTGGACCAGGGCGGCCATCTCGACGAACGCCTCGGGGCGTTTGCGCGGGTGCAGTCTGGCCAGGAAGACCACGTCGTGGCCGGTGCGCGTCCGGTCGGCGTCCGTCACGGTGGACACCCGCAGGCCGTTGGGCAGGTCGACCAGCGGGGGGCCGTCCGGGCCGAGGACCGCGCAGAGTTCGCGGCGCTCCCGCTCGGTGAGCACGAGACAGGCGCGGGCGCCGCGCAGCAGGGGCACGAACAGCCGGTCGAAGACCCGCGCCACGGGAGCGGTGCGGGGCTCGACCATGCCGTGGGTCTGTGTGACGTAGTCCCTGCCCCGCAGCCGGGCCACGGCGAGCGCGGCGAGGGAGACGAGGTCGCGGCCCGCGTGCAGATGCACGGCGTCGGCACGGCCGGTCTCCCGCCACAGGTCCCACAGCAGCAGCGGGTGCATGAGCCCGAGACAGCCCCGGCCGGGGACGAGGCGCCGGGCCGGGCGGGAGACGAAGGGGACGGTCCCGACCCGCCGCGGGGCCGGGGCCGCGCCCTTGCCCCGCCACAGCGACACCAGCCGGACGTCGTGGCCGCGGGCGGCGCACTCCTCGAGCTGGGCGGCCGCCACGCTCGTGGGGCCGCCGAAGGCCCCGTCGTCGCTGACGAGCGTGACCACATGGAGCAGTCTCATGCGGCCCCTCCCCTCGCGGGCGCCGCGCCCGTCGTCAGCACCGCGCCGGCCGCGAGGTCCTGGTGGGCGACGGCGCCCGCGCCGACCACGGCGCCCCGGCCGACGGTGACCCCGCGCAGCACGACCGCGCGGGCCGCGACCCAGCTGCCCGGCTCCAGCCGGATGGGGCCGTTGTCGAACTCGAAGGTGGCGCTGCGGCGGCGGTGGCTGCCGGTGCACAGCAGGGCGCTCTGGGAGACACAGCAGTCGTGGCCGATGGTGACCGGTTCGAGGTTGAGGATCCAGGCGTCCTCGCCGATCCAGACGTCGTCGCCGACGTCCAGTTTCCACGGCCAGTGGACGCGTACCCCGCGCCGGATCAGCACTCGCCGGCCGACCCGGGCGCCGAAGGCGCGCAGCAGCGGCGGCCGCCAGCGGGCGGGGAACCACCACTGGGTGAACAGCAGATGCTGGGCGGCGTACCAGGCGGCCTGCACCAGCGGGGGGCGGCCCTTGTCGTATCCGGCTCCGGTGAAGCCGCGCAGCCGGCGGGCCACGACGGGCCGGTGCGCCGGGTCCGCGACGGAAGTGGTCTGTACCATGACGCGATCCTTCACGGCGGCGGGGACGAAGGAGCCGCGCCGGCCGCGTGTTGGCGGCAGACCTGCCCGGATGGCGGACGCGGCCCCCGGCCGGAACCCGGGGACCGCGTCCGTTGTTGCCGAACTTCCTGACGGACGCCCTTCTAGTAGGCGCCCTGGCCGTTCAGGACGGCGCGGACGGTGCGGGCCATCACGTTGACGTCGCCGGACAGCGACCAGTTGTCGACGTAGCGCAGGTCGAGCGCGACCGTCTCGCGCCAGGACAGGTCCGAGCGTCCGCTGACCTGCCACAGGCCGGTCAGGCCCGGTCGGACGTTCAGCCGGCGCATCTCGACGCCGTTGTACTTGACGACCTCCTCGGGCAGTGGCGGGCGGGGGCCCACCAGGGACATGTGGCCGAAGAGGATGTTGAAGAGCTGGGGCAGCTCGTCCAGGGAGTAGCGGCGCAGGACGCGTCCGACCGGGGTGACCCGGGGGTCGCGGCGCATCTTGAACATGTGCCCGTCGTTCTCGTTCTGCTGCTCCAGCCCGCCCTTGAGCCGGTCCGCGTCGACCACCATGGTGCGGAACTTCCACATGGCGAACCGCATTCCGTGCCGGCCGACCCTGGTCTGGCGGTAGAGGACCGGGCCCGGTGAGCCGAGCCGGACGGCCAGCGCCAGCAGGAGCAGCAGCGGTGAGAGCAGCAGGAGCAGCAGCAGGGCGCCGGTCCGGTCCACCACCGTCTTGGCGGCGGTGTGCGCACCGCGCTGGAGGGGCGGGGCGATGTGCAGCAGCGTGAGACCGGCCGCCGAGGTCAGCCGCACCCGGCGGCGGGCCACGTCGGTGATGCCGGGCAGCACCATGAGCGAGCGGCCCCGGTCGTACAGCGCCCAGGACAGCCGGCGCATCCGCTCGCCGTTCAGGTGCGGGCCGGGCGCCACGAAGACCAGGTCGGCGCCGAGTTCGTCGGCCGCGCCGAGGACGACGGCGGCGTCCGCGTCGGGTGCGTCGGGTGCCTCACGGGTCAGCTGCGCGCACACGGGGACGCCCGAGGTCACCTCGTCCTCACCCACCGGGCAGGCGCCGACGATGACGTACTCGTGGTCCGTGCGCTGGGCGAGCTGTCCGACCACGGCGTCGAGGGCCGAGGCCTCGCCGACGACCAGGACGTGGCGCAGGGCGCGGGCGTCGCGGCGGGCGGCCAGCAGATGACGGTGGATCAGCTTCTGGCAGACGCCGGTGGCCACCAGGGCGGGGATGAGCGCGGTGAACGCCTCGGCGGGCACGCTCTCCAGTCCGCAGACCACCCGCAGCGTCGCCAGGGCGCCGACCAGGACCAGCCAGTCCCGGGCCACGGCGCGCAGCCCGCCTCCGTCGCCCCAGGCGACGGGGGTGTACCGCTTGCTCGCCACCCCGATGAGCGGCCACAGCAGGGCCGCGGCGGCCGCCAGCCGCAGGGGGTGGGGCTCATGGACCTCCACGATCGTCGCGGCGACCGGCAGGGCCGCGGCGGCCAGGTCGACGCAGACGGAGAACGGGCCGTACCAGCGGGCCCGGGGCCGTACACGCCGGACGGGGTGGCGCGCCACGGGCATCGGCGCCTGCCGGGACATCGCGATTCTGAACCGGCGCATGGTTTCCTTCGAACCCCCACTCGCGGATCGCATTCCTCACATGATCCTTATATCACCGCATGGGTAAGAAAATAGGCTTTTATCGAGTGGTGTGGCATGGCGGTGCGTCGCGGGTTGGGGCACGGTGGAATGACGACGCGACAGCCGTGACGACCCCGTCACGGCCGAGAGGAGCACCCGATGTCGAACCACACCTACCGGGTCACGGAGATCGTCGGCACCTCGCCCGACGGCGTCGACCAGGCCATCCGCAACGGCATCGGCCGCGCCTCGCAGACACTGCACAACCTGGACTGGTTCGAGGTCACCCAGGTGCGCGGGCAGCTCGAGAACGGCGACATCGCGCACTGGCAGGTGGGGCTGAAGGTCGGCTTCCGCCTGGACGAGTCGGACTGACGCGCCCGTCAGGTACGGCCCTCCCCCTCCTGCGCTTCGCGCAGTACCGGCGACGGCGCGCTCCAGCGTGCGAGAACGACCCGGAATCCCGCCCGTTCGGCGTCGTCGCACACCAGCGCGTCGTCGTCCACCAGCATCCGCACCCGGCGGGACCGGGCGAGCCGGCGCAGGATCTCCAGCTTGGTGCGGCGGGCGGGCCTGCGGTCGTCGTTGCGCCGCATGTACACCCGCCCCTCGGGCAGCCCCTGGGCGGCGAGCCATTCCAGCGTGTCCCGTCGGCAGCGCTCCGGCCGGCCGGTGAGGTAGACGACCTCGCACTCCTCGGCCTGCGCCAGCGCCAGGGCGACGCCCTGCGGGATCGGCGGGTCCTCGGGCGCGGCGGCGAAGAACGCGTCCCAGTCGCGCGGCCTGCTCTCCAGGAACCGCTGGCGATGGGCCGTGTCGGCGAGGGTGTTGTCCAGGTCGAACACGGCGATCGGCCGTCCGCTGCTGTCGATCATGACAGCATTTTCCCGGGAATCCCGTGGGCCGTCAGGCGTTGAACGAGGTATGAGCTCCGTGATCGCCTCGGCCCGCTTCTCCGTCCTCGACCGGTCCCGGATCCGCGAGGGCCACACCGCGGCGGAGGCGCTGCGGGACACCGTGTCGCTGGCGCGGGAGGCCGAGAGGCTCGGCTTCCACCGGTTCTGGGTCTCCGAGCACCACGGTGTCCCCGGCGTCGCGGGCTCGGCGCCCACCGTCCTCGCGGCCGCCGTCGCGGGAGCGACCCGCACCATCCGGGTCGGCACCGGCGGGGTGATGCTGCCCAACCACCGGCCCCTGGTGGTCGCCGAGCAGTTCGGTGTCCTGGAGTCCCTCTTCCCGGGCCGGATCGACATGGGGCTGGGCCGGTCCGTGGGCTTCACCGACGGGGTGCGCAGGGCGCTCGGCCGCGACAAGGACGACGCCGGCGACTTCGCCACCCAGCTCGGGGAACTCCTCGGCTGGTTCCGCGGCACCTCGCCGACCCGGGTGCACGCCTACCCGGCCGAGGGGCTGACGGTGCCGCCGTTCGTGCTGGCCATGGGCGAGGGCGCGGCGATCGCGGCCCGCGCGGGCCTGCCCCTGGTGATCGGCGACCTCGGGAACCGCGAGAGGCTGCGGCGCGGCATCGACACCTACCGTGCGCTGTTCCGCCCCTCCCCCTGGGCGCCCGAACCGTACGTCGTCGTCTCCGGCACGGTCGCCGTGGCCGCGGGCCCCGCGGAGGCCCGGCGGCTGCTGCTCCCGGAGGCCTGGTCGATGGCGTACTCCCGCACCCACGGCACCTTCCCGCCGCTCCCGCCCGCCGAGACGGTCGAGACGCGCAGGATGACCGCGAAGGAACGCGGCTTCTACGAGTCCGGCCTGACCGGCCACATCGCCGGCACCGAGGAGCAGGTGACGCACGAGCTGGAAACCCTGTTGAAGGAGACCGGCGCGCAGGAGATCCTCGTCACGACCAGCACGTACGACCGTACGGCGCTGCTGGACTCCCACCGGCGACTGGCCGGGATCGTGAACCGGGGGAAGAACACCGAGTGACCGTCGCGGAACTGCTGTCCGCCCACGACGGGCAACTGCGCGGCCGGGTACCCCCGGACCTGCGCTGGGGCACCGTCGCCGTGGAGGACGGGCCGGTGGCGCGCGTGCACCACGGCACGCATGCCGTCGTGGAGCACCGGGAGCTCACCGGTGCGGACCTGCCGGACCTGGTCCGCCGGCAGCAGGAGGAATGCGCGGCGCGGGTCGAGCCGCTGGAGTGGAAGGTGTACTCCCACGACACCCCGCGGCTCGCACGGGCCCTGGCCGAGGCCGGGTTCACCGCGGGCCCGGCCCGCAGCCTGCTGGTGGCCGAGACCGCGGGCCTGCCCGCCCCGCAGCCTCCTTCGTCCGTACGACAGAACTGGCTGGGCCGCTCCGCCGCCGAACGCGAGACGATCCGCCGGCTGGCCGCCGCCGCTCCCGGGCAGCGCAGGCCGCTGAGCGAGTTGGTGGCCGACGGGGTCGGGCGGGTGATCGGGGCCGAGATGAACGTCCTGGTCCTGGAACGGCACGGGCGGCTCGTCGACGAGGTCTGGCTGGAGCGTGTGCCCGGCACGGACTTCGCCTCGGTCGGCGGGATCACCGGTCCCCGCCCCGAGCTGCTGCACGCGGCCGGGCAGTGGGCGGCCCGGGGACCGTGGGGCCGGCAGGCGGCCCGGTACCTCGTGGCCGAGGCGGGCGGCGAGCTGGTCGACGCCCATCTGGCGGCCGGTTTCCAGGAGATCGCCGAGGTGACGACGTACCGCTGGGCCCCGCCCGGCGAACCGGCCCGGGAACGGCCGGCCGCGCAGTTGCTGAGCGACCCGGAGCACGACGAGATCTGGGAACGGTTCAAGAAGCGCTTCGAGGTCACGTACGAGACCGCCTACGACGGGATCGCCGAACCGCCGGGCTCGGTCACCTGGTACATGGCCGCGGTCGACCACACGCGGCGCGACCCGCTGCTCGCCGAGGTGGAGGAGGTGATCACGCGCGGGCTGCGGGCCTGCGGACGCCCCGGGGACCGGCTGTACCGACTGAAGTGGTACATCAGCGGCTCGCGCTGCGACCCCACCCGGGTCGGCGGCCCCGGACAGCCCCGGTGGCCGGGGTACTCCTACCTCGTCGACGAGAACGTCATCCAGGTCACCGCCGATCTGCGCATGGGCACCCACGGGAACTTCGTGGAGGAGTCCCTCTGTGTCTTCGGCGCCGATCTCGTCGCCGAGGTCGAGGAGGACCTCACCGCCCTGCTGGGCACGGTCCTGCGGCGGGACGGCAGACCGGTGGGGAACGTGTGGAGCTTCGGCCCCTAGGACGCGGCCGGCCGGCGGCGCCGCTGCTCGCTCCAGGACCGGTGGTGGTCCAGGAGGGTCTCCTCGATCGGGCGGTAGACGAGGCCCAGTTCCTCGGTGCTCCTGCGGTTGTCGACGCGGAAGCGGATGCCCAGATGCTTGCGGATGTAGTCCTGGGAGAGGCCGAACGCGGGGCCCAGGACACGGACCGGCCAGTGCGGCAGGGCGGTGCGGGGCAGGCGCAGATCGCGCGGGTGGTGCCTGCGGAGCAGCTGCGCCATCTGGTGGAAGGAGGTCATCTCCTCGGCCGCGAGGATGTACCGGCCGTGGGCGTCCGGGTGTTCGGCGGCGGCGATGTGGGCGGCCGCCACGTCCCGGACGTCGACCGTGGTGAAGCTGAAGTCGGGGGCGCCGTAGAAGAAGTAGCCCTTGAACAGCTCGTCGAGGAGGAACAGGCTGCCCGAGTCGGAGGCGGGGGTGAGGGAGGGGCCGAGGATCAGGCCGGGGTTGAGAGAGACCATCCGCCAGCGGCTCTGCGCGGCCTCGGCGTCCCAGGCGGCCTGCTCGGCGACCGTCTTGGCGTAGTGGTACGGGTTGTTCTCCACCGTGCTGGTGGTGTTGACGTACTTCTCCGACAGGACCCGCCCGTCCATGTGGTCGACGTCCGCGTAGTCGCCGAAGATCGCGCCCACGGTGGAGGTGAACACCAGGCGTTCCACCGTCTCCGTGCGGTCGACCGCCCCGACGACGTTACGGGTGCCGTGCAGGGCCGGGTCCACGACGTCCCGCTGCCCGTCCTTGATCTTCTCCGGCATCAGGAAGGGCGAGGCCACGTGGAAGACGACCGAGCAGCCCTTCGCCGGCTCGTCGAAGGAGCCTTCCCGCAGCAGGTCCGCCTCGAAGACGTCGAGCCGGCCGGGGTGGGCGTCCTGGAGGGCGCGCAGCGGGGCGAGCTTCGCCGGGTTCGCCGGACCGCGGACCGTCGTGCGCACCCGGTGGCCGCGCTCGAGGAGCTGCCGCACCAGGTGCGCCGCGACGAAGCCGCTGCCTCCGGTGACCAGGACCGTTCTGCCGGGCGGGCTGGTGCTCACGCGCGTGCTCCCCTCAGGTCGTCGGAACGCGCGCCATGATCCCATCCCGTACGCCCGACGGCCCCCCGCTTGCGGGGAATTCATGGGCCGCGCGACGGTCTTCGTGGGACCTGCGCCGATGCTCGTGGGGACCGGCCAGGACCCGCGCCGCGGCCGCCGACGCGAGCGCCTTGCGGTCGGCGGCGCCGCCCGGTGCGAGCAGCGGAAGCACCTCGACCTCCGCGACCAGACCGCGCGCCGAGGTCACCCGCCACAGCGAGGCGAGCAGCGAGTCGTCGCCGACGTAGGCGGGCGCGGTGCTGGCCGCCCCGGCGGCGTCCCGGTAGCGGATCCGGACCGGCTGGACCGGGACCTCCGCGTCCAGCGCGGCCTGGAAGACCGCGCGCCGGAAGTGTCCCTGGGCGCGACCGCACCAGGTGCTGCCCTCCGGGAACACCGCGACCGCCTGCCCGGACCGCAGCACCCCGGCGATGGTGGCGACCGTGCCCGGCAGGGCGCGCAGCCGGTCCCGGTCGATGAACAGGGCGCCGTTCGCGGCCATCGCTCCCACGACCGGCCACGCGCGGATCTCCTTCTTGGCGAGCATCCGGGCCGGGCGGACCCCGGCCAGCAGCGGGATGTCCAGCCAGGAGACGTGGTTGGCGACCAGGAGCAGTCCGCCGGTGGCGGGCGCGCTCTCGCCGGTCACCCTGATCCGCACCCCGGCCGCCCGTACGACGGCCCGGCTCCACCGCCGTATCGCGCCCGCCGGGATCCGCCGCCCGAGCGGGGACAGGGCGACCCCGGCCAGCACCAGGACGACCACCGCGACGAGCCGCGGCACGGCCCGCGGCAGGGCCGTCCAGGACGCCGTACCCTCCACGCACGCCCGCGGGGTGCAGGGCGCGCCGGGCAGCCAGACGCTCATCAGGCGCTCGGCACGAGGGAGAGGAAGTGCCGCAGGTAGCGCGAGTCGACCCGGCGCATCGACAGCAGCACGAACAGGTCGGCGACACCGAAGTCCGGGTCGTGCGCGGGCTCGCCGCACACCCAGGCGCCGAGGCGGACGTAACCGCGCAGCAGGGCGGGCAGTTCGGTGCGGGCGGCCGGGGCGGCGGCCTCCTTCGGCACCCACGGCAGCAGCGGGCGCACCCGGAACTCCTCGGGGGCCAGGTACTTCTCACGGGCCCGGTCCCAGGTCGCGGCCGCGAGGGCGCCGCCGTCGGCGAGCGGGACCGAGCAGCAGCCGGCCAGCCACTCGTGGCCGCGGTCCACCATGTAGCGGGCGATGCCGGCCCAGATCAGGCCGATGACGGTGCCGTCGCGGTGGTCGGGGTGGACGCAGGAGCGGCCGACCTCGACCAGGCCGGGCCGGATCGCGTCGAGCCGGCTCAGGTCGAACTCGGCGTCCGAGTAGAGTCGCCCGGCGACCGAGGCGCGCTCGGGGGGCAGCAGCCGGTAGGTGCCGACGACCTGGCCGGTCTCCGTGTCGCGCACCAGCAGGTGGTCGCAGTAGGTGTCGAACGGGTCGGCGTCGAGGCCCGGCTGCGGGGAGGACAGCAGGGCGCCCATCTCCCCGGCGAACACCTCGTGCCGCAGCCGCTGCGCGGCCCGTACGTCGGCCTCGTCGCGGGCCAGGGTGACGGTGTAGCGGACGGGTGCCGTGGACTGCTGGGGACGGTCGAGGGTGGAAACGCCGGTCATGGCTCACTCCTGGGCACGGGCCACATCGGGGACGGTGGCGCTCCCCCTGTTTCTCCCGACCCCGGTTGGCGTGTACGTGTCCGGTGCCGGGAGCAGGGATGTGGGAATGTTGAATGCCAGGCGCTCCGGCGCTGTTCGGGGTGTTACCGCTTGACCTTCCGCGCGGCTCGCAGCCACTCCTTGTTCATCGCGGTGATGGACACCAGCGGAATCCCCTTCGGACAGGCGGTGGCGCACTCCCCCGCCAGCGTGCAGCCGCCGAACCCCTCCTCGTCCATCTGCGCCACCATGTCCAGCACCCGCGTCTCCCGCTCGGGCGCCCCCTGCGGCAGCACGTTGAGATGGTTGACCTTGGCGGAGGTGAACAGCATCGCGGCCCCGTTGGGGCACGCGGCGACGCACGCCCCGCAGCCGATGCACTCCGCGTGCTCGAACGCGAGGTCCGCGTCCGGCTTCGGCACCGGCGTCGCATGCGCCTCGGGCGCGGCCCCGGTGGGCGCGGTGATGTAGCCGCCGGCCTGGATGATCCGGTCGAAGGCGCTCCGGTCGACCACCAGGTCCTTGATCACCGGGAACGCCGACGCCCGCCACGGCTCGACGTCGATCGTGTCGCCGTCCGCGAAGGACCGCATGTGCAGCTGGCAGGTGGTGGTGCGCTCGGGCCCGTGCGCATCGCCGTTGATCACGAGGGAGCAGGCGCCGCAGATGCCCTCGCGGCAGTCGTGGTCGAAGGCGACCGGGTCCTCACCGCGCAGGATGAGGTCCTCGTTGAGGGTGTCGAGCATCTCCAGGAACGACATGTCGGGCGAGACGCCGTCCACCTCGTACGTGGACATGGCGCCGTCGGCTTCGGCGGTGCGCTGCCGCCAGACGCGCAGGGTGAGCTTCATGCGTAGCTCCGCTGGGTGGGGTGGACGTACTCGAAGACCAGGTCTTCCTTGTGCAGGGCGGGGGCCTCGCCGGTGGCGGTGAACTCCCAGGCGGCGGCGTACGCGAACTCCTCGTCCCGGCGCGCCGCCTCGCCGTCCGGGGTCTGGGACTCCTCGCGGAAGTGGCCGCCGCAGGACTCGGCGCGGTGCAGCGCGTCGAGGCACATCAGCTCGGCGAGCTCCAGGTAGTCGACGACCCGGTTGGCCTTCTCCAGGGACTGGTTGAACTCCTCGCCGGTGCCGGGGACCTTGACGCGGCGCCAGAACTCCTCGCGGATCTGCGGGATGCGCTCCAGTGCCTTGCGCAGTCCCGCGTCGGTGCGGGCCATGCCGCAGAACTCCCACATCAGCTCGCCGACCTCGCGGTGGAAGGAGTCGGGGGTGCGGTCGCCGTCCACGGACAGCAGCAGGTTCAGCCGGTCCTGGGTCTCGGCCAGCACCTCCTGCGCGGCCGGGTGGTCGTCGGTCACCTCGTCCTGCTTCGGGTTGCGGGCGAGGTAGTCGTTGATGGTGGCCGGGAGGACGAAGTAGCCGTCGGCCAGGCCCTGCATCAGCGCGGAGGCGCCGAGCCGGTTCGCCCCGTGGTCGGAGAAGTTGGCCTCGCCGATCGCGAAGAGGCCGGGGATCGTGGTCTGGAGGTCGTAGTCGACCCAGAGGCCGCCCATCGTGTAGTGCACGGCCGGGTAGATCCGCATCGGCACCTGGTACGGATCCTCGTCGGTGATCCGCTGGTACATGTCGAAGAGGTTGCCGTACTTCGCCTCTACGGCTTCGCGCCCCATCCGCCGGATCGCGTCGGCGAAGTCCAGGTAGACGCCCTGCCCGCCGGGACCCACGCCCCGGCCCTCGTCGCAGACGTTCTTCGCGGCGCGGGAGGCGATGTCACGCGGGACCAGGTTGCCGAAGGACGGGTAGATGCGCTCCAGGTAGTAGTCGCGCTCGTCCTCGGGGATCTGGTGCGCGGGCCGGGTGTCGCCCTTGGCCCGGGGGACCCAGATCCGGCCGTCGTTGCGCAGCGACTCGCTCATCAGCGTCAGCTTGGACTGGTGGTCGCCGGTGCGCGGGATGCAGGTGGGGTGGATCTGGGTGAAGCAGGGGTTGGCGAACCAGGCGCCGCGCCGGTGCGCCCGCCAGATGGCGGTGGCGTTGGAGTTCATGGCGTTCGTCGACAGGTAGAAGACGTTGCCGTAGCCGCCGCTGGCGAGGACGACGGCGTCCGCGTAGTACGTGTCGATCTTCCCCGTGATCAGGTCCCGGGCGACGATCCCGCGCGCCCGGCCGTCGACGACGATCAGGTCGAGCATCTCGGTCCGCGGGTGCATCTCGATGTTCCCGGCGGCGATCTGCCGGCTGAGTGCCTGGTAGGCGCCGAGGAGGAGCTGCTGGCCCGTCTGGCCGCGGGCGTAGAACGTACGCGACACCTGGACGCCGCCGAAGGAGCGGGTGTCGAGCAGGCCGCCGTACTCCCGGGCGAAGGGCACGCCCTGCGCCACGCACTGGTCGATGATCTCGACGGAGATCTGCGCGAGCCGGTGGACGTTGGACTCCCGCGCCCGGAAGTCGCCGCCCTTGACGGTGTCGTAGAACAGCCGGTGGACGGAGTCGCCGTCGTTGCGGTAGTTCTTCGCCGCGTTGATACCGCCCTGCGCGGCGATGGAGTGGGCGCGGCGCGGCGAGTCCTGGTAGCAGAACTGGACGACGTGGTAGCCCTGTTCGGCGAGGGTCGCGCCCGCCGAACCGCCGGCGAGGCCGGTGCCGACGACGATCACCGTGTGCTTGCGCCGGTTGGCCGGGTTGACCAGCTTGGCCTCGAAGCGGCGCGTGTCCCAGCGGTCGGCGATCGGTCCCGCGGGGGACTTGGTGTCGGCGACGGGCTCGCCGGCCGTGTAGTCGGTGTAGGTCATCTTCAGCTCACCACTCCGGTCATGACGCCCACGGGTACGGCGATGAAGCCGGCCGTGAGCAGCAGCGCGAGGACGTTGGCCGTGGTCTTCAGGGCGCGGTCGCGGGTCCGGCTGCCGGCGCCGAGGGTCTGGGCGGCGGCCCAGAAGCCGTGCCGGACGTGCAGGCCGAGGGCGAGCATCGCGACGATGTAGATGACGTTGCCGTACCAGGTGGAGAAGGTGTCCACGACGTTCTGGTACGGGTGGCCCTCCTGGAAGCCGCCGCTGTGCACGGTGCCGGTCGTCAGGTCCAGGATGTGCCAGACGATGAAGAGGCCGAGGATGATCCCGCCCCAGCGCATGGTGCGCGTCGCGTAGCTCGCCCGGGGCTTCTTGTGCGCGTACTTGCTGGGCCTCGCCCTGATGTCGCGCCGGCTCAGCTGGTAGGCGGAGGTGGCATGGGCGACGACGGCGACCACCAGCGCGACGCGGATCAGCCACAGCGTCCACTCGTAGTGCATGAACGGTTCGCCGACGATGCGCAGCCAGTGCGCGTAGTGGTTGAACTCGCCCGGCCCGAAGAAGATCTTCAGGTTTCCGATCATGTGGACGACCAGGTACAGCAGCATGATCAGGCCGCTGACGGCCATCACTGTCTTCTTGCCGACGGAGGAGTCCCACACGGTGCGCGCCATCGACGGCCGTCGGTCCGTCCGTGTTGCCAGAGCCATGCCTCCAGACGCTAGGGCCGTTCGGCCCCATCGGTCCAAGACATGAAACGGCTCGTTTCGATAGGCAGCTTCTATCGGGACGCCTATCCTGGGGGGATGCAGTTCCAGCAGCTCCAGTACTTCGTGGCGGTGGCCGAGACCCGGCACTTCACCCGGGCCGCCGAGCTGGTCCATGTCGCACAGCCCTCGCTGTCGCAGCAGATCAGGGCGCTGGAGCGGGAGTTGGGGGCGGATCTGTTCCTGCGGGCGCGCGGCAACATCACGCTCACCGACGCGGGCGAGGCGCTGCTGCCGCTGGCCCGGCGGATCCTCGCGGACACCGAGACCGCGCGGTACGAGGTGCAGGAGCTGGTGCAGCTGCGCAGCGGGCGGGTGCGGCTCGGGGCCACCCCGAGTCTGTGCACCGGTCTGCTGCCGGACGTGCTGCACGCCTTCCACGACCGCTACCCGGGCATCCGGCTGCTGATCGAGGAAGGCGGTTCGCACGATCTCGTACGACAGCTCGCTCGCGGTGCCCTCGACCTCGCCCTCGTCGTGCTGCCCCTGCCGACGCCCTCCCCCGCGCTGACCACGGTCGAGCTGCTGCGCGAGGACCTGGTCGTGGTGTCCTCCCCCGAGGCGCCGAAACCGGGCGACGGGCGGCGCACGGTCAGGATCGCCGATCTGGAGGGCGAGCGTCTGGTGATGTTCCGGCACGGCTACGACCTGCGGGAACTGACCGTGGCCGCCTGCCGGGCGGAGGGGTTCGAGCCGGATTTCGCGGTCGAGGGCGGGGAGATGGACGCGGTCCTCGGCTTCGTCCGCGCCGGTCTCGGGGTGGCCGTCGTGCCCCGGATGGTGGCCGCCCGGTCCGGCCGGGGCCTGCGGGTCACCCCGCTCGCCCGGCCCGGTCTGCGCCGGACGATCGCCCTCGCGCACCGCAGCGACGTGGCACCGCCGCGGGCGGCGCGCGAGTTGCAGCGGATGCTGCTGGAGCGATGAGTCCCGGCTCAGCCCTGGAGGGCGGCCGGCCGGAACACCTCCTCGCACCACTGGCGGAAGCCCGTGGGCGCGGTGTCGGGGGTGCTGGGCTGCGCGACGCCGTAGAGGCCCTGCGTGTTCTGGGCGTCGACCATGTCGGCGAAGGCCTGCACCCATGCCTCGGTGGCGCCGAGACGGATCCACCGCGCCGCGAGCTCCGCGGGGGTGGTGAACTCCACGCGGACAGGACGGTCGAGCACCTCGGAGAGGACGCCGGCCATGCCTTCGGGGGTCAGGTCGTCGGGACTGGCCAGCGGAACGTCCTCCTGCCCGCTCCAGGAGTCGTCGAGCAGCAGGCGGGCGGCCGTGGCACCGACGTCGCGCGTGGCGCACAGGCGCAGCACACGGTCGGGAACGAGCGACGTGGAGAAGACACCCGCGTCGCGGATCGAGGCCAGCTGGCGGAGTTCGTTCTCCATCAGTGAGGGCGGGCACAGTGCCCGGTAGTGGACCCCCGTGGCGGCGATCGCCTCGTCCATGGCCAGCCCCGCGGAGATCAGCCCGGCGTTTCTGGCGACACCACGGCCCAGGGTGGAGACGGCCACGACCCGCTCCAGGCCCTGCGCCCCGATCACCTCGCACAGCGGCTCGGTGAAGGCCCGGAAGTGTCCTTCGACACTGTCGGCGGCGGGGTTCGGCGGGACCAGCCAGAACACCCGGTCGGCGCCCTGGCAGGCCTCCTTCAGCACCGCCGGGTCCGCGTGCGACCCCTGGACGACCTCCACGCGCTCCCGCACGTCGGGGGCGAGGGCGGCCGGGTCGCGGACGATCACCCGGACCGGTGCGGAGCCCTCGGGGGCGTCGAGGAGGCGGGCGACGACCTCACGGCCGATCTGCCCGGTCGGAGTGGTGACCACGATCATGAACTACTCCTGGAAGAAGACTCGCCTGGACACAGCTGAGCCTGCCGCCACGGTCCGGTGAACTGAAGGTCCGCTTCGCTCGGGCTTGTTACCCTCAGGGCAATACCGGTCGTCGGGGTCGCAGAGGAGCGCAGGCCGCCATGGAGTCCCGTCCGCTGCGTTACTTCGTCGCCGTCGCCGAGGAGCTCAACTTCGCCCGGGCCGCGGAGCGGTTGGGCATCTCGCCGCCGCCGCTGTCGCGGGCGATCCGCGCGCTGGAGGAGGAGCTGGGGGCCGTACTCCTCGAACGCACCACGCACAGCGTGACGTTGACACCGGCGGGTGAGGTCCTGCTGCCGGAGGCCCGGTTCGCGCTGGAGGCGCTGGAGGCCGCCGGGCGGCGGGCCCGGCGTGCGGCCGCCGCCGGGCCGCAGCTGGCGCTGGCCGTGAAGGCCGACGGCGACGGCGGGCTGCTGGAGCCGATCCTCGCGCGGTACGCCGCCGACCCTGCCGCGGTGCCGGTCTCCGTCCGGCTGTGCGCCTGGCACGAGCAGTCCCGGCTGCTGCGGCGGGGCGAGGCCGACGTCGCCCTGGTCTACGAGCCGTACGACCGTGCCGGTCTCGACGCGGAGGAGCTGGCCGTCGAACCGCGTATCGCCGCCCTCGCCGCGAGCCATCCGCTGGCCGGGCGGGCCGGACTGTGCCTGGCCGACCTGGGGCTGCGCGCCGACACGGTGTACGCGTACATCGACGCGGTCCGCGGCAAGGGCGCCGACCTCGCGCAGCTCCTCACGCTCGTCGCCCTCGGCGAGGCCGTCCCCCTGCTGCCCGCGTCCGTCGCCGGCCGCTACCCCCGCCCCGGTGTCGTCTACCGCCCGGTCCGTGACGCGCCCCCGGCCGTCCTGGCCGTCGCCTGGCCCCAGCAGTCCCGCTCCACGGCGACGGCGGCGCTGGTACGGGCGGCGGTGGCGGTGGCGGACGAGCGCGGGGCACGGGCGGCGGGGTGAGCGGTGTCCCTCGGGGGGAGTCCTTCTGCTCGGCGCGGACCTCGGTGACCAGGTCGCGGTGGCGACCCCGACGGGGGACGGAACGCCTCGGCGGCGGTGTCCCGGGTCCGGTCGGGGTCGGTGCCCGGCCGGAGGCGGGCGAGCAGGAGCCGGCGGGCGCCGGCCCGGCGGGCGTACTCGCCGATCAGACCCGCGGTCGGCAGGTACGGGGCGTCGGCGGCCGGCACCCGGTGGAGGTACGCGGCCTCCGACGGGAACAGGTCGGCGTCGCGGGCGAGCTGCTCGAGGTCCGGGCGGGGCCCGATCGAACCACTCACCGGGGCGGAACTCGTGGAGGCGGCAGGCGGGCGCGAGCATGGCGGGCTTGTCGAGGGCGAGGACGGCGTCCAGCGCGCCGTGCGGGGCGTACACGGGCAGCGCGCGGGGCGTACACGGGCAGCGCGGGCGGCGGGTCGTCGCTCAGTCACGACCACGGAGAACGGTCGGTCACCCTGGGTCCTGCCGGAAGCAGGGCGGGTGTCGGCTGTTCGTCGGGAACGGGCTGCGGGGGGCCGATCGGGCGTGGGCCCCCCGTCTCCCTTCCGGGGCGGTCAGCCCGTCGCGTCCGCCAACGCCAGTTCGTGGAGGCGTTCCGGTGGGCCCGGGCGGGCGTAGTACCAGCCCTGGGCGGTGTCGCAGCCGAGTATGCGCAGTTGTTCGGCCTGGGCGCCGGTCTCCACGCCCTCGACGGTGACCGCGAGGTCGAGGCTGTGGGCGAGCGAGACGATCCCCTCGACGATCTTGAGGTCGACGGGGTCGGCCGGGAACTGCTGCATGCCCTGGGTGAAGGAGCGGTCCAGCTTGAGCACGCTCACCGGCAGCCGGCGCAGGTTGGCGAGGTTGGAGTAGCCGGTGCCGAAGTCGTCCAGGGCGATGTCGATGCCCATCTCCGCCAGTCGGCGCAGCGGTTTGAGCAGGTCGTCGTCGGCCCCGATCAGGGCGGACTCGGTGACCTCCAGGCACAGGGCCTGCGGTTCGACACCCGCGCGTTCCAGGATGTCGACCGTGTCCTGCACCAGCCCGGGATGGGTGAGCTGGCACGGCGAGAGGTTGACGTTGATGCGCACCGGGTCCGTGTCCCCGCCCCGTTCCCGCCAGGCGCGGGCCTGCCGTACGGACTGTTCCAGGACCCAGCGGCCGAGGGGCACGATCAGCCCGGTGTGTTCGGCGAGCGGGATGAACCGGTCGGGGCCGAGCACCCCGTGCTGCGGGTGCAGCCAGCGGACGAGGGCCTCCGCGCCGCGGACGCTGCCGTCGCCGAGGTGGACCAGCGGCTGGTACTCGATGAAGAACTCGCCGCGTTCCAGGGCGGCCGGCAGCGCGGTGGTGAGCCCGTGGCGGGTGATCGCGCGGGCGTCGGCCTCCGGGTCGGCGAGCTCGAAGCGGTTGCCGCCCGCCGACTTGGCCCGGTACATGGTGATGTCGGCACTGCGCAGCACCTCCGCCGCGTTGTGCTCGCCCGCCCGCCCCTCCACGATGCCGATGCTGCCGCGCACGGTCAGCTCCCGGCCGTCGATGCGCACCGGCGCGACCAGGGCGTTCTGGATGCGCGTGGCGAGTTCGTCGACCTCGTCGCGGGTCTCGGTGCCGGTGGTCAGCGCCACGAACTCGTCGCCGCCGAGGCGGGCCACCATCTCACCGGGCGCGGTCGCGCAGGACTGGAGCCGGTCGGCGACCTCGACGAGCAGCTGGTCGCCGGCCGCGTGACCGAGGCTGTCGTTGATGGTCTTGAAGCCGTCCAGGTCGAGGTAGCACAGCCCGAAGCCCTGCTTCTCGCCCGCGCCCAGCACCTTCTCCAGACGCTCGAAGAACAGCGTGCGGTTGGGCAGGCCGGTGAGGGCGTCGTGGGTGGCCTCGTAGCGCAGCCGCAGGTTGAGCAGCCGGCGCTCGGTGGTGTCCTCCATCAGGGCCAGCTGGTACTGCGGTTCGCCGTCGGCGTCCCGGAGCAGGGACACCGTGAGGTTGGTCCACAGGACCGTCCCGTCGGGGCGGTAGAACGCCTTTTCGAGGTGGTAGTGCTCGCGTTCGCCGCGGACGAGTTCGTCGTAGAGCTTCCAGGTCTGCGGGGCGTCCTCGGGGTGCGTCCACTCCCTGACGTTACGGCCGTGCATGGTCTGCTCGGAGATGCCGAACATGCGCAGCAGCGCGCCGTTGACCTGGAGGACGTTGCCGTCGAGGTCGGCCATGCCGATCCCTATCGCGGCGCCTTCGAAGACCGTGCGGAAGCGGGCCTCGCTCGCGTGCAGCGCCTGCGCCACCACGCCCTGGGCCCGGAGTGCGGCCTGGGCGATGGCCTCCTGCTCGGCGAGCGTGCGCTCGCGCAGGGCCTGCGCGTATCCGGCGGCCATGGCGTGCTGGAGCCGGGACGCCCGGGTGCGCAGCTCCTCCTGGGGGCCGTCCTCGCCGCAGTAGAGCACCAGATAGGCGTCGACGCAGTCGAGGGCGCGGCTGAGCGCCTCGGGGTCGGTGCAGTGCGCCTCGACGAGGGCCGCGCCGACCGCTCTGCCGGTGTCCGCGTCGAAGGCCCTCGCCAGCAGAGCCTCCCGCAACCGCCGGGCCGACGGGAGGAGTTGCTCCTCGAACTCCGGCCGGGTCAGCGACGTCGACGTCACCGGGAACACGGCCCGGCTCCAGATCGTCGCGAACCGGCGCAGTCTGTCCTCCGGCCCGTCCGGCGCGGCCATCACGCGGTACGCCCCACGCCGGCGAACCCGCAGAACGCGTACGGATCCTCGTCCCGGGGGTCCGTCTCCGGCCGCCAGCGTGGCATCGGCACCAGTCCCGGTTCCACCATGTCGTACCCCTCGAAGAACCGCGCGACCTCGTCACGCGTGCGCATGATCAACGGGAGGCGGATGTCCTCGTACACGTCCACCATCGCCTCGGTCTGTTCGCGGGCCACCGGCATTCCCTCGTACGAGGCATGGGTCAGGACGAGCACACTGCCGGGCGCCAGCGCCTCGGTCAGCTCGGCCACCGCCGCGTACGGGTCGTCCGCGTCCTCCACGAAGTGCAGTATCGCAACCAGCAGCAGCGCCACCGGCCGGTCCAGGTCGAGCAGGCTCCGCACCTCGGAACTGCCCAGGATCTCCTGCGGCTTGCACAGGTCGGCGGCGACCACGCCCGCGTCCTCGTCGCCCTCCAGGACGGCCTGGCCGTGCGACACGGCCACCGGGTCGTGGTCGACGTAGACGACCCGGGCGCCGGGGCTCGCGGCCCGGGCGACCTCGTGGACGTTGCCGAAGGTGGGGATGCCCGAGCCGACGTCGAGGAACTGGGTGATGCCCTCGCCGGCCGCCCAGCGCACCGCGCGCCGCATGAACGCCCGGTTGGCCTGCATGATCTTCGGCAGTCCGGGGGTGAACTCCATCGCCCTGCGGGCCGCTTCCCGGTCGACCTCGAAGTTGTGCGAACCGCCCAGGAAGTAGTCGTAGATCCGCGAGACGCTCGGCACCGAGATGTCGATGCTCCGAGGGGCCCAGGCGGGACGCTCCATCTCTCTCTCCAAGGCGTAGGCGATCCGGTGTTCGAGCTGAGGCTACTGATCGCCCGCCAAAGGGGCGAGTGGAAACGGAAATTGACCGTCCGTTCCCGGTCACTGCCTGCGGCACGTGCCGGATCGGCCGCTCGAAGGGCGGCGAAAGTCTACGCATAGGCGGCATGAACGGGGAAACGGCGATCCGCCCCCTCCGTGCGGCGTGGAGGGGGCGGACCTGTGGTCGGACGCGCGTTCAGCAGGTGCGGGGATCAGCCCTGGGGAGGTGATCTCTACTGCTTGGGCGCGCCGACCAGATCTCCGTTCGGGGCCACGGCGTACCAGGTGCCGCCGACGCCCTGACCGTTGATGTCCCCGGGGGACTTGTCACCGGAGAAGGTGTAGATCGGGAAGCAGTTGATGGTCTGCTGCTTGTCGCCGTCGGACCGGGTGAAGTTCATGTAGCCCTTCTCCTGGATCCCCTTGGTCTGGGAGAAGTCCACCGGGTCGACGATGGGCCACTTGTCACGGCAGGCGTCGTTGCAGTTCGACACCGGCTTGGGCCACGCCTTGTCCTTGACGAAGCGGTAGACCGTCATGCCGTTCTTGTCGACGACGATCTTGCCCAGGTTGGGGTCGTTGCGGACGGAGAGTCCCGCCGAGGCCGACTCCGCCTTGGCCTTCTTGCCGTCGGGGGCCAGCACGAACCACTTGTTGCCCACGCCCTGGCCGGTGATGTCACCGGGGTTGGCGTCCTTGGCGTAGTGGTAGACAGGCCAGCCGTCGACGGTGAGCTGCTTGGTGCCGTCGGACCGGGTGACCTCGCCGAGCAGCGACTTGTCGATGCCGTCGCCCGCGGAGACGTCGTCGGCGGAGACCGGCGGCCAGGTGGTGGCGCAGTCGCCGTCGCAGTTCGACTTCGGCGGTTCGGCGGTGTCCGCGTCGAAGCGGTAGAGGGTCATCCCCTTCGAGTCGGTCAGGATATTGCCGAGTTCGGCGTTCGTGCTGATCGCCAGCTCGCCCGCGGTGGCGCCCTGGGCGCCGGCGCCGGCTCCGGCTCCGGCCGCGTCGGTCGCACTCGCGCTCGCCGAGGCACCCGTACCGGTACCGACGCCGCCGATGCCGCTGCCGACACCCGCGATACCGCCGGCCTGGGCCGTCGCGCCCACGTTCTGGCTGGACGCGGACGTGCCGCTTTCCTGACCGCACGCCGTCGTCAGCGCCAGTACGCTCACAGCGCACGCCACGAGTGAGGCGCTCCGCCAGGAGGTCTTCATCGTCAACAACTCCCCGATAGTCCTAAGGATGTTGCAGCGCCCTGCTGCGCCGCCGCACGGCACTGGGTACGCATGGCGGCGGTCGTTGTGTTCAAACGCGGCACAAAAATCTTTCCGGCGCCTGTGGTCGGGCGGTCCGTGGGCCGCTTCGCGCCGGACGCCGGCACCGGTCACGGAGTCGTACATCTGTACCTGGGGTGGACGCGCGAACACCCGCTCGCCAAACCTTCGGGCGCGGACTTCCCCCGTTCGGGGCAATCCCGGCCATCGGGTGCGTAGGGGGACGCGGCGGACCGCATGATCTCGGTCGTGCATGGACCCGAACCGACCCGATCCGCCCTCGTCACCCGGGCGTTGTCCCTGACGGCGGCGGCCTGGATCCTCGCGGCCGCGCCGGCCGGGGTGGCCGCGGCCGACGCGTGCGCGTACGCCTCCACGGGCCAGGGCGGCACCTCGGCGGTGGCGGTCGCGGGAGGCCGAGGCCACTCCTGGCCGACGCCGCCGACGTCACCGGACTTCCCGGAATCACCGGACTTCCCGAAAGCGCCGACGTTCCCGAAGCCCGCGATGCCCACGGCGTGCCCGGTCCCGACGCCGACGCCCCCTCCCCCGCCTCCTCCTCCGCCTCCTCCCCCGCCGAAGCCCAAGCCCACCCCGACGCCGAAACCGACACCCAGGCCGACCCCGCCCCCGAAGCCGAGCCTCGGACCGAGGCCCGCACCGACGCCCCCGCCGCCCGCACCCGCGGCACCTCCGCCCAGGCCGGCCCCCACGCCGAAGCCGAAACCGACACCGGCCAGGCCCACCCCGCGCCCCTCGGTGACCCCCGTGAGCTACCCGGAGTACCACTCGAAGCCGCGCCCGCGACCGGCCGGTGACCGCACCCCTCCGGTCACCTACGTCCTGCTCATCACCGTGCCCGCGCTGGCCGCCGTCGCCGCGCTGCGGCCGCGCTAGTGCCGCCCCAGGAGGCATGTCTTGCCGGAATGGCTTGTTCTCACCCTCGCGATGCTCGCCGCCTGCGCGGTCGTCGTCGCCGTGACCTTTCTGCGGCACCGCTCGGCCGCCGAGGACGAGGACCCGTCCGAGACCCCGGACGTCATCGAGTACATGACGATGTGGATCGGCGTGGTGTACGCCATCGTCCTGGGCCTGGCCATCGCCGGGGTCTGGGACGCGCGGGGCGGCGCCGAGGACCACGTCCAGGCGGAGGCCCAGGCGCTGCACGAGATCTCGGAGCGGGTGCGGGTGTACCCGCCCGATGTCCGCGACCGGATTCGGGCGGATGTCAACGCCTATGTCGGACACGTCGTCACCACGGAGTGGAAGGCGATGGCCGACAAGGGCGAGGTGACCGAGCGCGGGGACGCGCTCCTGCAGAAGGTCCGGGTCGACGTCACCGACTACCGGCCCGCGAACGACTTCCAGGCGCAGGCCTACCAGCCGGTCCTGGACCAGATGGCCGCCGCGGACCAGGCGCGCAACGCCCGGGCCGGCTCGACCGGGGCGACCATGCCCGGGGTGGTGTGGTTCGGGCTGCTGGCCGGCGGGATCATCACCATCGGCATGGTCTTCGCGCTGCAGATCCGGCGGACGCCCCGGGAACTGGTCCTGGCCGGGCTGTTCTCCGCCCTGATCGCCTTCCTGCTCTTCCTCATCTGGGACTTCGACGCGCCCTACAGCCGGGGCATCGCGGCATCCGCCGAACCCTTCCTGCACCTGTTCCCCCACGCCGGGGGCTGACGCACCGCCGGGGGGACGGATCCGGCCGCCACGCCGGAGCCGTCCCCCGCCAGCGGGAACGGCTGTCCCCTGGTCGGCCCACATCCGTGCCCCATTCGCGCTGCTGCGATCGCGCGGGCGCACACCCGTTCCTAGCGTTTCGGTCATCGAGGTGCATTCACGGCACGAGCGGAACAGGTCCGCCGCGGCTCCTCGAAGACCGGAGGAACCACCATGCGCGCGATACGCGTCGCTTCGGCCGCTCTGCTGGGCCTGACCGCCCTGACCCTCACCGTCCCGGCCGCCGTCGCGAGCGACGACGGCCACTACGTCATGTCCGAGGGATACCGGGTGCTTCCCTCCACCGTCGCGGCGGGCGGCCAGGTCACGCTGCTGGTGGACCGCGAGGTCAGCGGCTGCAAGGGCTCGGTGACGGTCACCTCGGGTGTGTTCGACGCGGTCACCGTCCCCCGGGGGTCCTCGTCGGCGGTGACGCTGGTCGACCGGGACGCGAAGCCCGGGGCGGTGTACCGGGTGACGTTCACCTGCGGCGGTCTCAGCGCCGTCAAGGAGCTGACCATCGCCGCCGGTCACGGGCCCCTTCCGACGCCCTTCCCGCTCCCCCACGGCGTCCAGGCCGGGGAGGGCGGCACCGTCGCCGGGTTCGACCTGAAGCAGATCGGGCTGGGGGCCGCGCTGATCGCGGGATCGGTCGGGACGGCGTACCACCTCGCGCGCCGCCGCAAGGGCGCGGACACGGCCTGACGGCACCGCCCGGGTGGGCGGTGCCGTCACGGACCCTGTGCGCCACGGTGTGTGAGCGCGCCTCAGATACGGCGTTCGGCCCGGCGGCGCATCCAGAACACCCCGCCGCCGGCCACCGCGGCGGCGACCAGCCCGCCGCCGATGGCGATGTCGGTGGGCGTGGCACCGGTGGAGCTGCTGCCGCCGAGGCCGCCGCGGACACCGCCGAGCACGGTGAAGGCGCGCGGGCTGACCAGGGTGCGGCCCGAGCAGGTCACGGTGAGGTCGTAGCTGCCGGGGCGGGCGTTGTCGCTGATGGTCGCGGTGCCCCGGGCGCTCTGGTTGGTGCCGCTGATCGAGGTGAGGGTGGCCGTCCCGAAGGCGTCCGAGGTCATGGTGCCGCCCTGCGGGCAGCCGTCGACGGTCACCGTGATCTGGCCGCCCCGGGCGATCACGCTGGGCTGCACGACGATATTGCTCGGGCTGACGTTCATGCCGTCGCGCGCGACGGCCACGGGGGCGGCGAGGCCCAGGGCGGCGACCGCGGCGGCCGAGACCGCCGCGGCCGTCAGAAGACGAGTGGTGCGCATGTGATCCTCCGCGGAAGGCGCCCCGGGTCCCGTCCCCGGTCTGTCGGCGAGAGAACGCCTCCCGGAACGACCCTCAGATGCCGTGCACGCGCCCGCATTTCGGGAATGGTCCGTCCTGGTGAGCGGACACGCCGGGGGAAAAGCGCGTGATCACCCATCGCCGCAGGTCACGGACCGTCAGAAAAATCCTCCGGGCGGCGACCCGGATGGCGCACCGAACGGCGCGCCGGACACCCGTTCGCCCGTGAGCCGTCGCCGGTTTCCGGTACGGGACTTAGCGTTCTGATATGCGCGAAAGGGACGCGGCGACGGCCGTGTCGAAAGGGGATGCGGCATGTCCGGTTACGACCTGTCCGAGCGGGCGGAAGAGGAGGAACGGCAGCGGAAGCGTGCCCCCTGGGGGGTGATAGCGCTTGTTCTGCTGACCGGTCTCGCGCTCATCCGGAACGGTTCGGGGGAATTCGACATCGGCCCGCCACAGCCCGCCGCGGCGGCGGCTCCGGACAGCCGCACCACCGCCGGCACCTTCGGCCGGACCCCGGCCGCGCTGCCGTTCGCCCAGCCGGACCGGGTCGTGATCCCCGCCATCTCGGTGAACGCCCCGGTGATGCCGGTCGGGCTGGACGCGGACGGCTGGGTGGGGGCCCCGCCGCCGGAGGACCCCCACCTGGCCGGCTGGTTCACGGGGGGCGTGTCGCCGGGCGAGAAGGGGACGGCGGTCGTGGTCGGCCACGTCGACAACAAGCTGGGCCCGGCCGTGTTCTACGGACTGGGCGCCCTGAAGAAGGGGAATCGCGTCGAGGTCACGCGCCAGGACGGGAAGACGGCGGTCTTCGAGATCTACGGCATCGAGGTCTTCGCGAAGAACAATTTCCCCGGCGACCGTGTCTACGCCTCCAAGGGCGCCCCCGAACTGCGGGTCATCACCTGCGGGGGCGGTTTCTCGAAGGCGAACGGGTACGACGGGAACGTCGTCGCCTTCGCCCGCCTGGTCGAGGTCCGCTGAGCGGTCCCGGCCGGGCGGGCGGCCCGGTTCAGGTGTGCTGCCGCCGGGGGACGGTGATCTGGTAGCCGGAGTCCAGCAGCTGGGGCAGGTAGCGGCGCAGGGCCTTGACGCTCTGGGTGCGGTCGCCGCCGGCGTCGTGCGAGAGGATCACGACCCCGGGGGCGGCGCCCTCCCGGACCCGGTCGACGATGCTGCGGGTGCCGGGGGTGGTCCAGTCGAGGGTGTCGACGGTCCAGGCGAGGGGTTCCATGCCGAGTTCGGAGCCCAGTTGGAAGGCGGCGCGGTTCCAGGCGCCGTAGGGGGCGCGGAACCAGCGGGGGCGCTCTCCGTAGCCGGTCTCGATGACGTCGCTGGTGCGGGTCATCTCGGAGCGGATCCGGCGCCGGGAGAGGGTGGTGAGCAGGGGGTGGGACCAGGTGTGGTTGCCCACGACGTGGCCCTCGTCGGCCATCCGGGCCAGCAGGTCCTGGTGGTCGACGGCCATCTCCCCGCACACGAAGAACATCGCGCGGACGTCGTAGCGGCCGAGGGTGTCGAGGATCTGCGGCGTGTAACGGGGGTCGGGGCCGTCGTCGAAGGTCAGCACCATGCTGCGGCCACGCCCGGACAGGCTCATCAGCGGTTCGCGGCGGACCGGGACCCGGTCGGGTGCGGCGCTCGGGGGGCCGTATCCGGTGAGGGGCTGGAGACGGTACGCGGAGGCCTTCCTCGCGGACCGGGCCGGGGCGCCGGCCGCCGGACCCGCTGCGCCGCCGGCCGGTTCGTCGTCCCCCGGGGCGAGCAGTCCGGCGGCTCCGGCCGCCCCGGCCGCGGCGGTGGCGCCGACGAGCAGGATCCGGCGCCGTGTGAACAACTGATCCTTCTTCATGCAGTCATCAGTCGCCCGTCCGGCCCCGCGCGCACCGCACCGGTCACACGATTCCACCCTCCGGCGCAGCGCCGGTCAGTCCCGGGCGTCGCGGTGGCGCACCGGGCACGAAGGAGAGCGGGGTGAGGAGGCGTCCGTCCTCGCTCTGGGCCTCGACGAGGAGACAGTCGCCGTCGGCGGGGTCGCCGAGGCGGTCCAGGGCCATGGAGGAGGTCGCGAAGCCTCGGGCGTCCGGCCGGGGAAGCGGTCCGCGGGCCGTCGTATCGGGCCCGTGGAGTCCTTGGCCGTGGCGCTGTCCACGGTGGCGCTCATGTACCGACGGCAGGAAGACCGGGGTGGGGCCGCCCGTCGAGCGGGCGGTGCGCGGGCCGGGCGGTGGGCGGATCCGGCGGTTCCGATAGCCTCGGGCCGTGACGGAACAGCATGCGCAGCAGCCTTCGCGGGAGCCCTCGCAGCGGTTCGAGCGGGGCACCGACGGCCCCAAGGTCGTCCTGGTGGGGGTCGACGGCTCGGAATCCTCCCTGCGGGCCGCGGCCTACGCGGGCGGTCTGGCCCGCCGCCAGCACGCGCTGCTCGCCGTGGTGTACGTGCAGCCGGTGATGGCGGCGGGGGCGGCCTTCGGGGTGCCGGTCGCGGAGACGACCGGGGAGATCGCCGAGGACCTGGTCGCGCAGATCCGGGAGGCCGCCGAGCGCACGCGCGGGATATTCGACGTGCGCTGGGAGTTCCACACCTTCCACGGCGACCCGTACACCGGTCTGGTGAAGGCCGCCGACGAGCTGAAGGCCGACGCGGTGGTGGTGGGCGCCTCCGAGCAGGCCGGGCACCGGATCGTGGGTTCGGTCGCGGTACGGCTGGTGAAGGCGGGGCGCTGGCCGGTGACGGTCGTCCCGTAGCGGTCCGGCTCAGAGGGACTTCAGGAAGTTCCTGATCGCCGCGGTGAACTCCGCCGGCTTCTCCATGTTCAGGTAGTGCCCTGTGTCGTCGATGAGTTCGGCGCGCCCGTGCCGGGCCTCGTCGGCCAGCCGCTGTGCCGAGGCGATCACGTCGGCGGTGTCGAGGGCTCCGTTCAGGGTGAGGAGCGGGACGTCGATCTTCGGTACGCGGGACCAGGTGTCGGTCACCGGCACGAGCCAGTCCTTCTCGCCGGGCGTGTGCTTGGAGAGGGTGTGGAGGGCCATCTCGCGCAGTCGGCGCGGGATGTCCGGGTCGACGTCGTCGAGGGTGCGGTGGGGGCCGGGCACGTAGCGGAGGAAGGCCTTGAGCCAGCCTTCGAGGTCCCCGACCGCGAGGGCGCGGGCGATCTCGGCCTGGATCTCCCGGTGCCAGGGGTCGGAGTCCTGGAAGTCACCGGTCGAGGCACCGCAGACGACGGCGGCCCGGACCAGTTCCGGATGTTCCAGCAGGGTGTCGCTGACGACGCGACCGCCCATCGAGACGCCGACGAGCACGGCGGGGCCCGCGTCGAGGTGGCGGAGCAGTTCGGCGACGTCGTCGGCCCAGCGGAACGGCCCGGTCGCGTTGGCGGAGGCGCCGTGGCCGCGCACGTCGGCCGCGATCACCCGGTGGGTCTCGGCGAGGGCGGGGATCTGGGCGTCGAAGACACGGTGGTCGACGAATCCCGAGTGGACGAGGACCACGAGGTCGCCCGCGCCCGCCTCGTGGTACGCGAGGTCGCCGTCGGAGGACGTGAAGAACTTCGGTTCCGTAACAGCAGTCATGACAACCAAGGTGTCATCTTCGCGCGATTTTGACAACCCGGTTGTCATGCCGTCGGGCGTGCATGATGTGGGGATGAACGACGCGCCCCTCCCGCCCGATGAACTCGGCCACCGCCTCACCGAGGTCTTCGACCTCGTCGGACCTCTGTACCGGCGCGCCCTGCGCAAGGTGGAGCAGGGCGAGGCGGTGGAGGGGGCGTCCGTGGGGGTGCGCTCGGTGCTGGACCTGCTGCGCAGGAAGGGGGACATGACCGTCCCGCAGATGGCCCGCGTCATGGCGCTCAGCCGGCAGTTCGTCCAGCGCATGGTCAACGACGCGGCGGAGCGGGGGTGGGTGGAGGGCGTCCCGAACCCCGCGCACCAGCGCTCGTCCCTGATCCGGCTCACCGAGGAGGGCCAGCGGCTCGTCACCCTCGTCCTCGGCCGCGAGCACATGCTGAACCGCCAGGTCGGCGGAGACCTCACCGAGGCCGAGGTAGAGGCCTGTGTGCGGGTACTGCGGGAGATGCTGAAGACCTTCGACCACGTCGACGTCGAGGACTGACGCCCACCGGCACCGCGGGCGTCGGCTACTCCCCCATCACCAGCCCGTCCTTGGCCGCGCCCCGGCTGAGGACGACGTCCCGGATCCGGTCGCGCACGCCCTGCACCCCGGCGCCCCGGGCGAGCGCCTTGTTGAGGTTCACCACCCGGCCCGCGTCGACGTCGAACATCTGCGGCAGGAACTCCGCCCTGGCCACCTCCCAGCGGCCGCCGGGCTTCGCGGGCGGGGCGAAGGTGAAGCGGGCGACGGTCGACTCGTTGCCGCGCGGATCCTCGACGCCCTGGGGGTTGACCATCTCACCGGCGATCTGGTCGCCCATGCCGTACACGACCCAGGTGCCGTTGACCTTCTCGTACGCCTGCGGGACAGGGGCGTGGGCGCCGAGGAGGAGGTCGATGTCGGGGCGGCCCGCGGTACGGGAGGCGGTGAGGGCGCGGGCCAGGGCGAGTTGGCGGTCGTCCGGGGCGTCCTGCCATTCCGTGCCCCCGTGCACGGAGACGACGACCACGTCGGCGCCCGCCTTCCGGGCGGCTCGGGCGTCGGCGAGGATGCGGTGCTCGTCGACGAGGCCGACGCTCCAGGGCTGCTCCGCGGGCACCGGGGAGTCGGTGCCGTAGGTGTAGGAGAGATGGGCGACCTCGGCGGAGCCGGCGTGCAGCAGGGCGACCGCGTCGGCTTCGGCCTCGGCCTGGGAGCGGGCGGTGCCCGCGTGGCGTACGCCGGCGCCGTCGAGGGCGTCCAGGGTGCGCCGCACTCCGGCGGCGCCGTCGTCGAGGCTGTGGTCGGAGGCGGTGGCGCAGCCGTCGTAGCCGGTGGCGGCGAGGGCCTGGGCGATCTCGGGCGGGGACCTGAAGACGGGGGAGCCGCTGTAGAGGCCGTTCGCGCCGTACACGGTCCCCAGGTGGCACAGGGCCAGATCGGCCCGGGAGACGACGGGCGCGATGTCCGCGAACATGGGGCGGAAGTCGTAACCGGTGCCACCGGCGTCGAACTGGGCGCGTTCGATGACCGAGCTGTGCGGCAGGATGTCGCCGGAGGCCACGAGGGTGAAGCCGCGGGCGGCGGAGGCGGCCGGGGGTCCGGGACGCTGGGGGTGCTGCCGCTCCCGCTCATGGGCCTGACATGCGGCGCCGGCGGCGAGGAGGGCGGTCACCGCCAGGGCCACCGCGTGCCTGCGTGCGACGAGCATGGGTCACCCCACTTCGGATGGATTGTCATATTTACGCACGCCCCACTCCTAGCGCATGCCCCCGGACGAACCGCTCCGCCGCTCCCTACGGGCCGCCCGATCGGCGTAGCCCCGACCGTTCGTCGAACCGTTCGTCGACGCGATCGACCGTCCGCCGCAGAGCCGTGTCCGCGCCCTGTCCCGAACCGGTGCCTTGCGGTGCCATACGCCCATGACCGCCGGAACCGCCCTCGCCGCCACGAAGACGACCGCCGAACACGAACTCGCCGCGCTCCAGCGGGAACACGGCCGGCCGCTCTTCGCGCTGCTGCTGCGGCTCTGCGACGGCGACCGCCAGCGCGCCGAGGACCTCGTCCAGGAGACCCTCGTCCGCGCCTGGCAGCATCCCGAGGCCCTGCGCACCGACGCCTTCGACTCCGTACGGCCCTGGCTGCTCACCGTCGGCCGGCGGCTCGCGATCGACGCGCGGCGGGCCCGGCAGGCGAGGCCGCCGGAGGTCGGGGACGCGGTGCTGGAGAACGCGCCGGTCTGCGCCGACCACGCCGAACGGGCCGCCGCGGCCCTCGATGTGCGCGAGGCTGTGAAGACACTCACTCCCGAACACCGCGAAGTCCTGGTGCTCGTGTACTTCCAGGGGGCCAGTGTGGCGGAGGCCGCCGAAGCCCTCGGCATCCCGCCCGGTACCGTGAAGTCCCGCGCGTACTACGCGCTGCGCGCCCTGCGCCGGGTGCTTCCCGGATACGCGCCCGACCTGGGCTGAAACCCACGGCTGAGTCAAGCCTTCGCAAAGCGCCTTGCCGAGGACCCCGGTTGAGTAATCGGGTGTCCTTATCCGTGTTCCGGTCTGGGGGCCGGCCACCGGACTCCAGGGGCCCGGCGACGGGCTGCGCGCACGCACCGGAGGAAGGCAGGAAGGGATGCTGCACAGAGGTCATCAGAGCACGGACGGCGCCGACGGCGGTGAACTCACCGTCCCCATGGCCTGGTTGTACGCCGAGTACATCGCCGACGAACTGCTGCGGACCGGCGATCTCATGCCGCCGACGTCCTTCGAGTTCCGCGCCGGGCGCGACGCCCTGGCGCTCACCATCTTCCTGTCCGACACCGACGGCGAACTCCCCGGCATCCGGGTCGTCACCCAACTCGAGACCTGGCTTTCGCTCACGGCGTACGACCAGCCGTGGCAGGACTGGGTCGACGACCGTATGTCCCAACTGAGCGCCGAGGCGAAGCAGTCGGACGGCCCCTCGCCCGACCTCGAACTGGCCGAGGCCGCCTGGCGCTGGCTGGAGGAGACCGAGCTGCTCGCCCCCGACCTCAACGCGGTCCCGGGTGGCGCTCCGGGGGGCGGCGAGGACGAGGGACCCAAGGTCTGGACGCCCGCGTGGCAGCTCGGACTGCCCCTCGGACACCTCGCGATCCATCTTTTCTAGAATCCGACCAATCCGCGAGCCCGGCCGCTCCGAACATCTGGGTCACGATTCGGTACGCGCCTTGAGTGATTCGTGTGCCTGGTCCGTACCGGTGGGAGCAAGGAGTAACCCCACTGGCACTCAACGGCACGAGGTTTCGGCATGAGGTCCCTGGAGAGGCATCGCGACGTCGGCGCGTACGCGCTCGGCGTGCTGGACGAGGCGGAGGCCTTCCGCTTCGAGGACCACCTCATGGAGTGTCCTCAATGCGCGGCACAGGTCACCGAGTTCGGCCCCACCGCTCGGCAGATGATGCTCTACCGGCGGGCCACCCCGCGCAGCGTGCACCCGTTCGCGGGTCCCGGGCCGCGGATGCTGGACAAGCTGCTCGCCGAGGTGGCGGTCCGGCACCGGGCCGCCCGCCGGCGGGTGATGTTCGCCCTGGCGGCCTCCGTGGTGATCGCGCTCGTCGGCCCCGCGGTCGCGATGATGGCGGGCGGCGGTGACGACGGCCAGGACGCGGTACGGGTCACGGCCACCGACGAGAAGTCGGGCGTGTGGGCGCAGGTGACCATCGAGGACGAGGCCTGGGGCAGCGACATCGAGCTGAAGGTGAAGGACGGCGCGGGCCCCCGTGACTGCCGGCTGATCGCCGTCGGCCACGACGGCTCCGAGCAGACCGTCACGAGCTGGAACGTTCCGCTGCACGACGCCCGGCCCAACACCATGAAGGGCGGCACCGCCTACCACCCCGAGGAGGTCGCCCGCTACGAGCTGCGCACCGCCGAGGGCGAGCATCTGGTCACCCTGCCCTCCAGCTGATTCCGGCCCGAAGTGAGTTCAGGTCACTTCGGTGTCGAATTCAACCTCATTCCCGGACAGTGATTCCAGCGCCTTTCCCGGCAGATAAATCGCTGCGATATCGCGATTTGCGACGGCGCGCGTTTCGGTAGAAAATGTTATCGAGACGTGGAGCCACCGATGGAAAAGACTTTGCGAATCCTCCTGTCCGAGGAGGGCGCGGGGGCCGAGGACATCGCGGAACTGACCGGCTTTCTGCGCGAAGAACTGCTGCAGCTCGACGTCGACGACGTCAGGGCGGTCACCGGCGAGGAGGCACTCCCACCGGGTGCCCGCGCCGTGGACATCACCACGATCGGAGCCCTGCTGGTCAGCCTGGGCAGCTCCGCCACCGGACTGTCCCAGGTCATGAACGCCATCCGGGAATGGCGCGGCCGCTGCCGGGGCACCCGCCCCACCCTGCGACTGACCCTGGACAACGACCAGCTGGAGATCTCCGAGGCGACGACCGAGCAGGTGTCGGAGGCGTTCGACCTGTTCGTCCAGCGCCATTCCCCCATCGAGGCGTGAGCCATGACCACCACCCGGCATGCGCTGATCATCGCCAATGACCGGTACGACGACCAGGGCCTCGGACAATTGCGGGCACCGGCGCAGGACGCCGTGTCCCTCGCGGAAGTCCTGGGCGATCCCGAGGTCGGCGATTTCGATGTGGAAGTGTTGAGAAACGAACGGGTGGACGCCATCCGGCGCGGCATCGAGCGCTTCTTTTCCGAGGGCGGGCGCGAGGACACACTGATGCTGCACTTCTCGTGCCACGGCCTCAAAAGCGAATCCGGATCCCTGTATTTCGCGGCCCGGGACACCGAACCCCGGCTGCTGGAGGCGACGGCGGTCTCGGCGCAGTTCGTCCGGCACTGCATGTTCCGCACCCGGGCCAGGCGGACCGTGCTGTTCCTCGACTGCTGCTACGGCGGCGCGTTCTCCCGGGGTGCGTCCTCGGTCCGTGCCGCGGGGGACGTCCATGTGCTGGAGTCGTTCGCCGGGGAGAAGCTCGGCGGCGGACGGGGCTGGGCCGTGATCACCGCCTCCAACTCCATGGAGTACGCCTTCGAGGGCTCCCAGCTCACCCGGACCGCCGCACCACGGCCCTCCGTGTTCACCCACGCGGTCGTGGAGGGGCTGACCACCGGCGACGCCGACCTCGACGCGGACGGCGAGGTGTCCCTGGACGAGCTCTACGAGTACGTCTTCGACCATGTCCGGCAGCAGAGCCCGCACCAGACGCCGGGCCGCACCGTCGACATGCAGGGCGACATGTACCTCGCGCACAGCCGGCGCCGGCGCATCGTGGCCAAGCCGGTGCCGCCCGCCCTGCGCAAGGCCATGGAGGCCGCCAACTTCTACACCCGGCTGGGTGCCGTGGCGGAGCTGCGCGCCTGGATGGAGAGCACCGATCTCGCCAAGGCGCTGGGCGCGTGCGACGCCCTGGAGGAGATCGTCCAGAACGACATCCGGGTGGTCTCGGACGAGGCGCGCAAGGCGTTGGCCGACGCCGAACTGCGGCCCGATCCGGTGCGGATGGACTTCGGCCGGGTGCCGCAGGACTCCGAGACCCCGCACCGGCCGGTCCATCTGCTCGGCCCGCCCCTGGCCCGCGCCTGCACCCCCCATCCCGCCCCCGAGGCGAGCGGCTGGCTGCGGGCCGAGGAGTCGCCCGAGGGCCTGGACATCAGCGTCGACACCTCCAGGCCGGGCCGGCTGAGCGGGGAGCTGCTGCTGAAGGGCGTCCTCACCAGCGAGGTGACCCTCCACGTGGAGGCGGAGATCGTACCGGCCCCGGCCCCGCTGCCGGCGCCCGAGCCGGAGCAGCCGCCGCCACCACCGCCTCCGCCGTCGGCGATGCGACGGCCGCGGGAGAAGACCCGGCCTGCCGAGCAGGAGGAGCGGGAGCGGGGCGACGGGCGGAGCGGGATCCACACGGCGCCCGAGGTCACCGGGGTGTCGGAGGGCGCCGGTACCGGCCAGGTCGTGCCGGAGGGCACCGCGGAGGGCGGGCACCCGGCCGTTTCGGACAGCCTCGGCACGGCCGGAATCCCCACGGCCCCGGGGACCGGCGGCGGGGCCGGGCTCCATGCCCCGCCTAAGAGCGGTGCCGCCCAGAGCCGTCCGGGTGCGGCCGCCACGCCGGTCCACGCGACCCCGCCCCTGCGCGAACCCGCGCCGGTGCCCGGGCCCGCGCGCGTGCCGGAGCTTTCGTCCGGCCCCGCGGAACCCGCCACCCGGCGCGCACCCGTGGCCGAGAAGTCCCGGCCCCCGGTACCGGCCGGCACCGGGGGCCGGGAGCGGGGGCAGCCCCCGCAGCGGGCGCCGGTGCTCGCCGGGGTCGCGCTGGTGCTGGCCGTCGCCTCGGTGGGCACCGCGGCGCGGGCCGTGTACAAGGCGAAGACGGCGGTGCAGGCGCTGCACGACGTGAAGGGCGACCTCGGACAGCACATCAGCGACTCGGGCATGCTCCCCGCGCTCGTCGTCTCGCTGGTCACGGCGGCGATGGCGCTGCTGCTGTGCACCCTCGCCCGGCGTGACCTGACGGCCCGCCCCCGCCGCTACCCGGCGTCCACGGAGAGCACCACGACATCCATGGTCTGGACGGCGCGGCTGCTGGCCGTCCCGGCGCTGGTCGTGGGCGTGATCATGGCGATCGCGTATCCGATCGGCAACAGCATCTGGTGAGCCGTGTCCTGCCACCGCCCCGTGTCACTTCAGCAGCCGTGTCACTTCAGCAGCCGTGACATCCGCCGGTCGGCGAGCGGCTTGCCGCCGGTCTGGCAGGTGGGGCAGTACTGGAGCGAGGAGTCGCTGAAGGAGACCTCGCGGATGGTGTCGCCGCACACCGGACAGGCCTCGCCGGTGCGCCCGTGGACCCGCAGCCCGCTCTTCTTCTCGGCCTTCAGCCGCCCGGCGGCCAGCCCCCGCGACCGCTCGACCGCCTCGGTGAGGGTGGTGCGCAGGGCCTCGTACAGGGTGTGGATCTCCGGCGGGGTCAGCGAGGCGGCGAGTTTGAACGGGGACATCCTCGCCGCGTGCAGGATCTCGTCGCTGTAGGCGTTGCCGACGCCCGCGAGCAGGCTCTGGTCGCGCAACGCGCCCTTGAGCTGCCGGCGTTCACCCGTGAGGAGCCCGGCGAGGCGGGACTCGTCGAAGTCGGCGGCGAGCGGGTCGGGGCCCAGCCGGGCGACCCCGGGGACCTGCCGCGGATCGTGGACGACGTACACCGCGAGCCGCTTCTGGGTGCCGGCCTCGGTGAGGTCGAAGCCCTCGCCCGTCTCCAGGGCGACCCGCAGGGCGAGGGGGCCCCTGCCGGGCTTGGGCGGGCCGTCGGGGAGGCGGTCCTTCCAGTGCAGCCAGCCGGCCCGGGCCAGGTGGGTGACGAGATGGAGGCCGGCGTCCGTCCCCAGGTCGAGGAACTTGCCGTACCGGCGCACCGCGGTGACCTCGTGCCCCTCGACGGCGGTGACGGGTGGGTCGTACGTCTTCAGGACGCTGACGGCGACCGGCAGGACGCGCACGATCTCATGCCCGACGACGTGCTCCGTCAGGAAGTCCTTCAGCGCTTCGACCTCGGGAAGTTCCGGCATGGGTCCAGGGTGCCACGCGAGGTCAGTCGCGCTCGCGCACGACGAACTCGCACCACACGCACTTGCCGCCGCCGCGCGCCTCCACGCCCCACACGTCGGCGAGCAGGTCCACCAGGAGCAGCCCGCGTCCGGAGACCCCGTTCTCTCCTGCCTCGCGGCGGCGCGGCAGGGCGCTGGAGGAGTCCTCGACCTCGACGCGCAGCCGCCGGTCGCCGCCGGTGAGGACCCGCAGGGTGACGATCGCGGCGCCCTCGGTGTGCATCAGGGCGTTGGTGATCAGTTCGTCGGCGACGAGTTCGATCTCGTCGGCGCGGTCACGGGCGCCCCAGGCGCGCACGGCGGCCCGGATCATGTGCCGGGCGGCGGTGAGCGCCTCCGGGTCGCCGGGCGCGACATGCTGCTGGAGCCGTCCGCCGGTCTGCGGGGTGTCGAGTCCGCGCCGGCGCAGCAGGAGCAGCGCCACGTCGTCGTCCCCGCCGCGCTCCTCGGCGACGTCGATCAGCTGGTCGGCGAGTTTGCGCACGTCGTCGGGGCCTGCGGCGACGAGGGCGGCGAGGCCCCGCATGCCGTCGTCGAGGTCGGTGCCGGGCTGTTCGACCAGGCCGTCGGTGCACAGCAGCAGGGTGTGGCCGGGGTCGAGCTCGATGGTGCCGACGGGGTACTCGAGGCTGCCGAACTCGGCGGACAGCCCGAGCGGCAGCCCGCCCGGGACGTGGACGCGACGGCAGCTGCCGTCGGCGGCGCGCAGCAGGGGGTCGATGTGCCCGGCGCGGACCAGTTGGACGACGCCGGTGGACAGGTCGGCCTCCGCGTACAGGCAGGTGGCGAAGCGGTCGGTGTCGAGTTCGTGCAGGAAGACGGAGGCGCGGGCCATGACGGTGGCCGGGGTGTGGCCCTCGGCGGCGTAGGCCCTGAGGACGATGCGGAGCTGGCCCATGACGGCGGCGGCGTGCGTGTCGTGGCCCTGGACGTCCCCGATGACGGCGCCGACCCGGCCGCCGGGCAGCGGGATCAGGTCGTACCAGTCGCCGCCGATGTCCCGGCCGAGGGTGCCGCCGATGGTGGCGGCGCGGTAGCGGACGGCGACGTCGGCGCCGGGCACACTGGGGATGGTGCGGGGCAGCATGGCCTGCTGGAGGCCCTGGGCGATGTCCTTCTCCTGCTCGTAGAACATCGCGCGCTGGAGGCTCTGGGCGATGCTGCTGCCGAGGGCGACGAGGATGTTGCGCTCCTCCTGGGTGAAGCCCTCGCGGTTGCTGTAGAGCAGGCCCATGGCACCGATCGGGCGGGCCTGGACGATCAGCGGCAGATAGGCCGCCGAGGTGATCCTGAGGTCGGTGATGTGCGGCCACAGCACGGGGTAGCCGGCCGCGAACTCGTCCGCCGACTCGATGAAACGGGGCGTGAGGGTGCGCACGACCTCGCTCATCGGATACGGCTCGTCGATGCGGGTGACCAGGGTGCCGGGGACGAAGCTGCCCTCGGGGCCCTCGGCGACCAGCCGGATCCGCCCGGCCTCGACGAGGCCCATGACGAGGCTGGTGGCGCCGAGGTGGGTGAGGCCCTGGGTGTCCTTCAGGACGTCGATGACGTCCTGCACCGTCCGGGCGTGCGCGAGGGCGGCCGTGGTGAGCTGGACGACGTTGGTCTGCTCGCGGCGGGCGTCGTCGAGGGCGGCGGCCTCGTCACGGACGGCGAGGTCGCTCAGCTCGTCGGTGGCGTCCCGGACGATGCCGACGATCCGGCGGGGGCGGCCGGTGTCGTCGCGGCGGATGTAGCCCTGGGTGTGGGTCCAGCGGAGGGTGCCGTCGCGCAGCCGCATCCGGAAGTAGGCGCCGTAGTTCTCGCTGCCGTCCTTGATGGCCTGGGAGACCAGCTCGTCCAGCCGGATGCCCTCGTTCGGGGGCACCCGGATCGCGAGGGAGGCGGGGTCGCCGTCGTATTCGTCGGGCCGCAGGTCGAAGATCTCGTGGGCCCGGGCGTCCATGTGGAACAGCCCCGAGTCCAGGTCCCAGTCGAAGCTGCCCATGCGGTTGAGCGCCAGGATCGGATCCGGGTGGGCGGGCCAGTCGTCCGGGAGTGACAGGGCGCTCGCTCCCCGATCAACCATGGGGCCACCTTGCCAGGATTCGGCCGATTCTTCGACCGGGGAGGGGTGGACCGGGCGGCCGGGTCAGTTCAGGGCGACGCCGTCGACCAGTTCGGTGGTGTCGGACTCGTCGAGCCCGTCCGGGACCAGCCCGCCGCCGTCGGGCAGGTCGGGGATCTCGGGGACGGTCTCGGGCCCGATGTCCTCGACGGAACCCTGGTCCGGCTGGACGACTCCGGCGTCCGGCGATGTGCCGCTCTCCTCCGCCTCCCCCGCACCGGCACGGCCGGTGACGAGGAGCACGGCCGAGAGCGCGCAGGCGGTGACGGTCGCGACGGGTACTCGCACCTCGTGCCTCCTCCATGACAGGGTCATTTCGCCACCATTGTCTGCTTCACTCACGGGGGTGACGCAAACGGAGCCGGGGGCCACGCACCGTCACGACGACCGCGACGGAAGAGAGCGCAGGAGAGCGCAGGAGAACGGAAGAGAACGAGGGACACCGAAGGAGCGCACCGCCGTGGACTGGTTCACCGCACCCGAATACTGGCTGAGCCGGCTGCTGTTCCAGCGGGCGCTGGCCGGTGTGTATCTGGTCGCGTTCCTGACGGCGGTCCTTCAGTTCCGTGCGCTGCTGGGCGAGCGCGGGATGCTGCCGGTCCCCCGTTACGTCGAGCGGGTGCCGTTCCGGGCGGCGCCCAGCCTGTTCCAGTGGCGTTACTCCGACCGGCTGTTCGCGGGCTGCGCCTGGGCGGGGTGCGCGGTGTCGGCGGCGCTGCTGGCGGGGCTCGACGGGCTGCTCCCGCTCTGGGCGGGGATGCTGCTGTGGCTGGTGCCGTGGGCGCTGTATCTGTCGATCGTGAACGTCGGCCAGACCTGGTACTCGTTCGGCTGGGAGTCGCTGCTGCTGGAGACCGGTTTCCTCGCGGTGTTCCTCGGCAACGACGAGGTGGACCCGCCGGTCGTGGTGCTCTTCCTGGTGCGCTGGCTGCTGTTCCGGGTGGAGTTCGGGGCGGGGCTGATCAAGATGCGGGGCGACGCGTGCTGGCGGAAGCTGACCTGTCTCTACCACCACCACGAGACCCAGCCGATGCCCGGTCCGCTGAGCTGGTTCTTCCATCATCTGCCCAGGCCGCTGCACCAGGTGGAGGCGGCCGCCAACCACCTCACCCAACTCGTGGTGCCGTTCCTGCTGTTCGCGCCCCAGCCGGTGGCCACGGCGGCCGCGTCGCTGATGATCCTGACCCAGCTGTGGCTGATCCTGTCGGGCAACTTCGCCTGGCTGAACTGGATCACGGTGGTGCTGGCCGTGCCCGCCCTGGACCTGCCCACCGGCCACCGGCGGTCGGCCGGCCCACCGCTCTGGTACGAGGTGGTGGTCCTCGCCGCGGCGGCGCTGATCGTCCTCCTGAGCTACCACCCGGTGGTCAACATGGTCTCCCGCCGCCAGGTGATGAACCGCTCCTTCGACCCGCTGCACCTGGTCAACACCTACGGCGCGTTCGGCAGCGTGAGCCGGATCCGCTACGAGGTGGTGGTCGAGGGCACGCGGGACGACGTCCCCCGCGAGGACTCGGACTGGCGGGAGTACGAGTTCAAGGGCAAGCCGGGTGATCCCCGGCGCTGGCCGCGCCAGTTCGCCCCCTGCCATCTGCGGCTGGACTGGCTGATGTGGTTCGCGGCGCTCTCCCCGGCGTACGCCGGACCATGGTTCGGCGCGCTGGTGGAACGGCTGCTGGAGGAGGACCGCGACACGCTGAGACTGCTGCGCCGCTCGCCCTTCCCGCCCGGTGAGCCGCCGCGGTACGTCCGCGCCCGTCTCTTCCGCTACCGGTACACCACCTGGCGGGAGCTGCGGGAGACGGGCGCGTGCTGGGACCGCACCTACGTACGGGAGTACCTGCCGCCGACCCGGCTGACGGCGACGGTTCAGGCGCCGTGACCGGAGGGGGGATCCGACGGCCGGCCGCGGTTCTCCTTCCCCGGCGCGTACGCCCCGGCGAAGCCGTCGTGGTCGTTCAGCCGGGCAGCCGCTGGTCGAGGCCGTAGACGCGCAGGGCGGTGCTCTCGAGGAGCTGCCCGCGTTCGGAGGGGCTCACCAGCTCGGCCGTGACGGCGACGACGTCCTCGTACGGGGCCGCGAGCGTGCACACCGGCCAGTCCGAGCCGAACATCAGCCGGTCCGGGCCGAAGGCGTCGAGGACGGTGTCGGCGTACGGGCGCAGGTCGTCCGCCGTCCGGTGGGCGGGGTCGGCCTCGGTGAGCAGGCCGGAGAGCTTGCAGACGGTGTTGGGGAGGGCGGCGAGGGCGCGGATGCCGGAGGCCCAGGGTTCCAGGGCGCCGGAGGCGACGGGGGGTTTGCCCAGGTGGTCGAGGACGAAGGTGAGCTGCGGCAGGGCGGCGGCGGCCTTGGCGCAGGCGGGCAGCTGGTGCGGGAGGACCACCAGGTCGTAGACCAGGCCCGCCGCCGCCACGGCGGCCAGGCCCCGCTGCACGTCCGGGCGCAGCAGCCAGCCGGGGTCGGGTTCGCCCTGGACCTGGTGGCGGACGCCCTTGAGGTAGCGGCCGCCGGGGAGTCCGCGCAGCCGGGCGAGTTCGTCGGCGGTGTCCGGGCGGGTGAGGTCGGTCCAGCCGACGACGCCCGCGATCAGCGGGTGCGTGGCGGCGAGCGCGAGGAACTCGGGGGTCTCCTCGGCCACGGTGACCGTCTGGACGAGGACCGTGCGGTCGACTCCGGCGGCGCGGGCCCCGGGTTCCAGGTCCGCGAGGGTGAAGTCGCGGCGGAGCGGGCTGCCCGCCTCGATCCAGTCCTGGTCCCGTACGGACAGGTCCCACACATGGTGGTGGGCGTCCACGGTCACGGCAGCTCCCCTACGACGGGCAGGGCGGTGTCGGCGCCCTGGCGGGTGTGCGGGGCGACCCTCATGCCCCCTCCTCCGGCGGCAGCAGTCCGCTGTCCCGCAGCTCCTGCCAGAAGGCGGCGGGGACCGGGGTGGCGAACTGCTCCGCGCAGTCGTCGGCCTCCGCCGCCGAGCGGGCGCCGACCAGGACGCTCGCGACCGCCGGGTGGGCGGCGCAGAAGGCCAGGGCGGCGGCGCGCAGTGTGATGCCGTGCCGCTCCGCCACCGCCTTCATGCGCCGCGCCTTGTCGAGCAACTCGGGCGGGGCGGGCGCGTAGTTGTACGTGGCGGAGGGGCCGGGGTCGGCGAGCAGCCCGGAGTTGAAGGCGCCGCCGATGACGACGGACACGCCCCTCTCGACGGCCGCCGGCAGCAGCTCGGCGGCGGCGCGCTGGTCGAGCAGGGTGTGGCGGCCCGCGCAGAGCACCACGTCGACGTCCGTCTCGCGGACGAACCGGGTGAGCATCTCGGCCTGGTTCATGCCCGCGCCGATGGCCCCGACCAGGCCCTCGGAGCGGAGCTTCTCCAGGGCGGGGTAGCCCTCGCGGAAGGCCTGTTCGGCGTGGTCGTCGGGGTCGTGCAGATAGACGACGTCGACGCGGTCGAGGCCGAGGCGTTCGAGGGAGGCGTCCAGGGAGCGCCGTACACCGTCGGCGCTGAAGTCCCAGACGCGGCGGTGGGTGGCGGGCACCGCGAAGCCGTTGGCCAGGTCGTCGCCGCCGTCCGCAGAGGGCTCCAGGAGGCGGCCCACCTTGGTGGACACCGTGTACGCGGTGCGCGGGTGGGCGCGCAGGGCGGCGCCGAGGCGGCGCTCGGAGAGGCCCAGTCCGTAGTGCGGTGCGGTGTCGAAGTAGCGCACGCCGTGGCGCCAGGCGGCGGCGACGGTGGCGTGGGCCTGTTCCTCGGACACCTCGGTGTAGAGGTTGGCGAGGGGGGCGGTGCCGAGGGCCAGGCCGGTGACCTGGACGGGGCTGCGGCCGAGGGCGGTCACCGGGTCGCCGCCGGGCGCAGGCGCAGCCCCTGCATGCCGCCGTCCACGGCGAGGGCGGTGCCGGTGGTGGCGCCGGAGAGGGGGCTCGCCAGATAGGCGACGGCGCCGGCGACCTCGGCGGCGCTGACGAGGCGGCCGCTGGGCTGGCGGGCCTCCAGGGCGGCGCGTTCGGCGGCCGGGTCGGCGGCCGCGTCCAGCAGCCGGCCGATCCACGGGGTGTCGGCGGTGCCGGGGTTGACGCAGTTGACCCGGACGCCCTCGCGGACGTGGTCGGCGGCCATGGCGAGGGTGAGCGAGAGGACGGCCCCCTTGGTCGCGCTGTAGAGCGCCCGTTGGGGCAGGCCCGCGGTGGCGGCGATGGAGCAGGTGTTGACGATCGCGGCGTGTTCCGACTGCCGGAGGTGGGGCAGGGCGGCGCGGGCCACCCGGACCATGCCGACCACGTTGACGTCGAGGACGCGGTGCCATTCGGCGTCGTCGTTGTCCTCGACGGTGCCCTGGGCGCCGATGCCCGCGTTGTTGACCAGGACGTCCAGCCCGCCGAGGTCGGCGACGGCCGCCGCGACCGCCGCGCGGACGGAGGTGTCGTCGGTGACGTCGGCGCGGTACCCGAGGAGGGGCTTGTCGACGCCGGAGGGGTCCAGGTCGAGGACGGCGACCCGGGCGCCGCGCTCGGCCAGCAGTGCGGCGGTGGCCCGGCCGATGCCGGACGCGCCCCCGGTCACCAGGGCACTCAGCCCCGCGAAGTCGCTCACGCCTCGTTCTCCTTCCGTGCAGCGAGATCGGCGGCCCAGAAGGTGCCGCCCGGGTAGGTGTAGCGCTCGATCGACTCGGGGCGCATGGCCGCCGAGAACCCCGGCGCGGTGGGCGCCGCGTAGTGCCCCGCCCGCATCACCACCGGGTCGAGGAAGTGGTCGTGCAGATGGTCGACGTATTCGATGACGCGGTCCTCGGTGGTGCCGGTGAGGGCGACGTGGTCGAACATCGACAGGTGCTGGACGAGTTCGCACAGGCCGACGCCGCCCGCGTGCGGGCAGACCGGGACGCCGAACTTGGCGGCGAGCAGCAGGATCGCGAGGTTCTCGTTGACGCCGCCGACGCGGGCGGCGTCGAGCTGGAGGACGTCGAGGGCGCCGGCCTGGAGGAGCTGCTTGAAGACGACGCGGTTGTGGACGTGTTCGCCGGTGGCCACCTTGACCGGGGCGACGGCCCGGCGGACGGCGGCGTGGCCCAGGATGTCGTCGGGGCTGGTGGGTTCCTCGATCCAGTAGGGGTCGAACTCGGCGAGGGCGCGGGTCCAGCGGATCGCCTCGTCGACGTCCCAGCGCTGGTTGGCGTCGATCGCGAGCCGGATCCCGGGGCCGACGGCGGCACGGGCGGCACGGCAGCGCCGTACGTCGTCGGCGAGGTCCGCGCCGACCTTCAGCTTGATCTGCCGGAAGCCGTCGGCGACGGCCCGGACGGCGAGCCGGGTCAGCTTCTCGTCGTCGTAGCCGAGCCAGCCGGCGGAGGTGGTGTAGGCGGGGTAGCCGCGCTCCAGCAGGTGCGCGGTGCGCTCGGCGGCGCCCTCCCTGCCGTGCACCAGCAGGGCCAGGGCCTCGTCGGGGGTGAGGGCGTCGGTGAGGTAACGGAAGTCGATCTGGCTCACGAGCCAGGCGGGGTCGGCCTCGGCGAGCAGCCGCCACAGCGGTTTGTCCGCGCGCTTGGCGGCGAGGTCCCAGGCGGCGTTGACGACCGCGCCGATCGCCATGTGCATCACGCCCTTCTCGGGGCCGAGCCAGCGCAGCTGGCTGTCACCGATCAGGTCGCGGCTCAGGGTGCCGGGGTCGGCGCAGAGCGCGTCGACGGACCGGCCGACCACATGGGCGCGCAGGGCCTCGATGGCGGCGACCTGCACGTCGTTCCCCCGGCCGATGGTGAAGGTGAAGCCGTGCCCCTCGTGGCCGTCGGCGGCGTCGGTGCGCAGCACGACATAGGCGGCCGAGTAGTCGGGGTCCGGGTTCATCGCGTCGGAGCCGTCGAGGTCGCGCGAGGTGGGGAAGCGGATGTCGTGGGTCTCGACCGCGGTGACACGGGCGGTGGTCGGCGGCGCCATCGGCCGGCTCCTCATCTGGCGTGCTTCGTGCGACAGCAGCTGACGTGCTTGGTGCGACAGCCGCAATATTTATCAGACCACTTCGGCCCCGCAACAGCCCCCGACCGGGGCCAAGGGGCGGTATTGACCCAAGTGGTCCGACCACATCCATGGTTAGACTGCGCGGCACCGGCGAGGAGGAGAGTGCACGTGGACGAGCCGCGGCAGGGCGGGGGCGCCGCCCCCAAGGGCACGGTGACGCAGCGCGCCATCGAGCGGATCAAGGCGATGATCGGCGAGGGGCTGCTGGAGCCGGGCCAGCGACTGCCGACCGAGCGTGATCTCGCGGCCCAGCTGGGGATCTCCCGCAGTTCGATGCGGGAGGCGATCCGGGCGCTGACGGTCCTCGGCGTGCTGGAGGCGCGGCACGGCTCCGGGATCTACGTCACCCAGCTCCAGGCCGGTGATCTGCTGGAGACGTTCGGGGTGGTCGCCGATCTCTCGCGCGGGCCGCGGCTGGTGGAGCTGCTGGAGGTGCGGCGGATCCTGGAGTCGACGGCGACCGCGCTGGCCGCCGCTCGGATCACCCCCGCCCAACTGGCCGTGGTGGAGGGCCACTTGGCGGCGATGAACGCGACGGAGGACCCGGAGGAGATCCTCGCCCACGACCTCGCCTTCCACCGGGCGATCGCCGAGGCCGCGGGCAACGAGACGATGGCGGCGATCCTGGAGGGCCTGTCCTCGCGCACGTTCAGGGCCCGGGTGTGGCGCGGCTACCGCGAGGAGGGGGCGTTCGACCGCACCCGGCGCGAGCACGCCGCGATCCACCGCGCCCTCGCCGCGCACGATCCGGAGGCGGCCCGCGCGGCGGCGGCCGCGCATGTCGGCGAGGTGGAGGAGTGGCTCCGGGCGCAGGTGGGTTCCTGACCGATTCCCCGGCGGCCTCTCGACTCGGGCCGCCGGGCCGGGCATGGTTTCTCCCTACGTACTCACCAGTAGCACCAAGGAGTCGCCGTGACCACCTGGGTCGGCAGGACCGCCGTCGAGATCGCCGCCGCCGTGCGGGAGAAGCGGGTCACCCCGCGTGAGGTGGTGGCGGAGCACCTCGCCCGGATCGCACGCCTGGACGGCCGGATCGGGGCGTTCCGGGTGGTGCGGGCCGAGGCCGCGCTCACCGAGGCGGACGAGGTGGCGGCCCGCTCCGATCTGGCCGAACTGCCGCTGGCCGGGGTGCCGGTGGCGGTCAAGGACAATCTGGCGGTGCGGGGCGAGTCGACCCGGGTCGGCTCGGCCGCGACCCCGGACACGCCGGCCGGTGCCGACCATGTGACCGTGGCCCGGCTGCGGGAGGCCGGTGCGGTGGTCGTGGGGCTGACGAACGTGCCGGAGCTGTGTGTCTTCGGCACCACCGAGGGCGTGCACGGCACGGCCCGCAACCCCTGGGACACCTCGCGCACGGCGGGCGGCTCGTCCGGCGGCAGCGCGGCGGCGGTGGCCGCGGGGATGGTGCCGATCGCGCTCGGCAACGACGGCATGGGCTCCCTGCGCATACCCGCCGCCAACTGCGGTCTGGTGACCATCAAGCCGGGGCACGGGGTGGTGCCCGCGGGCATAGGCGACGGCGACTGGTTCGGGATGTCGGAGAACGGCCCGCTGGCCACGACGGTCGAGGACGCCCGGCTGATGCTGTCGGTCCTGGCGGACGACACGGGGGCCGTACGGCAGGACGACGAGCCCGGCGCGCTGCGGATCGCGGTGTCGGTGCGCAGTCCGCTGGCGGGGGTCACGGTGAGCGCCCCGTACGCGGCCGCGGCGCGGGACGCGGCCGGGGTGCTGATGAAGGCGGGCCATCAGGTACGGCGGGCCGACCCGAGCTTCCCGCTGTCGCTGGGCGTGACCTCGCTGGCCCACTGGACGGCGGGCACGGCCGTGGACGCGGCGCCCCTGGACGCCCGGCTGCTGACCCGGCGCACCCGGGTGCACGCGGCGCTCGGCCGGCGCTTTCTGAACGGGGTGCGGGGCGGCTCGGCGCGGGAGGAGCTGCGCCGGCGCCTGGAGCCGTTCTTCGAGGAGTACGACGTCCTGCTCACGCCGGCGCTGGCGCGGCGTTCGCCGAGGTCACAGCCGTGGCACGAGCGGGGCTGGCTGCGCAATGTGCTGGCCAACACGAACTACTCGCCGCTCACGCCGCCGTGGAACCTGACCGGGTGGCCCGCGATGGCGGTGCCGTTCGGCACGCTGCCCTCGGGGGCGCCGGCCGCCGTGCAGCTGGTGGGGCGGCCCGGGTCCGAGGCGGAGCTGCTGCGGGTCGCGGAGCAGCTGGAGGGGCTGCGCCCATGGACGCGGACGGCGCCGCTCGACTGAGCGCGAGCGGCCGGGGCCGCATGGGCGTGGCCCGCGGAGTGCCACGTCCATGCGGTCGGCGGATCGCGAGGGTGGGCCGGGCGGCTCAGTCCACGCTGGGCAGGATGTGGTCCTCGGCGAGGTCGTCCTCGTAGCCGGCCAGGCGGATCGGGGCGGAGCGCGCCCACACGTCGAGGCTGCCGATCTCGCCGGGCCTGCGGCCGGCGCGCTCCGTGCGTTCCTTGGGGCGTTGTTCGCGATTCGTCTTCTCCGGTGTCACCGCGCACTCCTTATGTGTCGGGTCACCCTCGGGGCGTGCCGGCCAGTCTGCGGTCCGGCGCTTAACGCTCCCTCGGGTCGGGCTGGAGTCGATGGCGACGCGGTGGTGCCGGTGACTCCCAGGAGAGCTGGCCGTTGTGAACCGGCGCGTCCCAGACGGACGGTGGGTGTGGGTGGCACTCCGTCCTGCTGTCCGTCGATACAGACTAACCAAATGAGCGGGGTGCCGCTCGATAGCGCCGAAAATTTGAGGTAACCATGGCGTGTCACCTACGGCACCGTGTAGGTGAATTGAACCCTTTTCGGTGGTTTCGCACCTGTCGAGTTCACCCGTCCGGCGTAGGCGGCCCCGTCCGGGCGACGGTCGGCCGCGTCGTTCAAGTGCCGTTCGCCCCGTCGCAAGCACGCCATGATCTGCTGAGGTACCGAACGGCTGTCTCGCGGGAGGACTGACGCATGGAGCTGCGCAGCGTCGAGGAGCTGATGGACCTGCTGTACGCGTGCCGGGGCGTGCCCGAGTCCCCGGGCGGGCCGGCCCACGGGGTCGACCTGCACGACCACGCGCTCCAGACGGCGGCGCTGCTGCGCCGAAGTCGGCCCGCGGACAAGGAACTCCAGCTGACCGGCCTGGTCCACCCCATCGGCCGCCTCCTGCGCCCCGCGGACCCCACCGGCCGCGCCGAGCGCACCGCCAAGGCCGTACGCCCCCTGCTCGGCCCCCGCGTCGCCCATCTGCTCCGGCTGCACCCCTGGCGCGGCACCGACGACGACCTGGCCCGTCTCCACCAGGCCGACGAGGACGGCCGCTCCCCCGGCGTCGACGCGGGGGTCCTGGAGGACTGGCGCACGGTGCTGGAGCTGATCGCGGCCCGCAACTCCCGTCTCGGGGCTGTCGATTGAGCGCCCGCCGTGAGACCGTACCCCGATGACCTCGTCGTACGGCTTGCACGGCAGGGCCGCCGTCGTCACGGGCGCCACCCGGGGCATCGGCCGGGCGGTGGCACGGACCCTGGCGGAGGCGGGGGCGCAGGTCTGCGTGAGCGCCCGGAACCCCGACGAGGTCCGGCGGACCGCCCGTGAGCTGGGCGGGGTGGGCCTGCCCGGGAGCATCGCGGACCCCGGGCACCCCGAGGCGCTCACCGACCTGTGCCTGAGCACGTTCGGCCGCCTGGACGTCCTGGTCAACAACGCGGCGACGAACCAGCCGTACGGCCCCCTCATGGACGCGGACCCGGCCCTGTGGCGCGAGGCCTTCACCGTCAACGTCGAGGCTCCGCTACGACTCGTGCAGTGCGCCTGGCACGGCTGGATGCGCGAACACGGCGGAACCGTGATCAACATCTGCACGGAGGGCGCGGGCCACGTGGGCCCCGGCGTCGGCGCCTACGGCACCAGCAAGGCGGCCCTCCTCCACCTCACCCAACAGCTCGCGGGCGAACTCGGGCCGGCGGTCCGGGTCAACTCGGTCTCCCCCGGCCTGGTACGGACGGAGATGGCACGGTTCGTGTGGGAGCCGGGGGAGGACGAGATCGCGGCGGGCCTGCCGCTGGAGCGCATCGGCGAGCCGGAGGACGTGGCCGGAGCGGTCCTCTGGCTGGCCTCGGACGCCGCAGCGTGGATCACCGGAGCAGACGTGCTGGTGGACGGCGGTACGCGTGTGAGAAGGGCACGCACAGCACCCCCCACGACCCGCACCACTCACCACTTGCCCGGCGCGTAATCCTTCAGGAAGACCCCGTACACGTCCTCACCGGCCTCACCCCGCACCACCGGGTCGTACACCCGGGCCGCCCCGTCGACCAGGTCCAGCGGCGCGTGGAACCCCTCCTCGGCGAGCCGCAGCTTGTCGAAGTGGGGCCGCTCGTCGGTGATCCACCCGGTGTCGACGGAGGTCATCAGGATCCCGTCGGTCTGGAACATCTCCTGCGCGCTGGTCCGCGTGACCATGTTCATCGCGGCCTTGGCGGCGTTGGTGTTCGGATGCCCCGCGCCCTTGTAGCCACGGCCGAAGACGCCCTCCATCGCCGAGACGTTCACGACGTACGACCGCCCGCTCCCCGCCCGCCGGGCCGCCTCGGCCATCGCCGGCCGCAGCTTGCTGATCAGGATGAACGGCGAGGTGTAGTTGCACAGCTGGGTCTCCAGCAGCTCCACCGGGGAGATCTGCTCGATGGTCTGCACCCAGGTGTTGCTCTCGACGACGTCCGGGACCAGCCCGCCCGCGTCGATGGCGGTGCCGTCGAGGTGCCGGGCGACGCTGGCGTTGCCCGCGACCAGGGCGAGGTCGGCGACCTTCTGCGCGTCCAGGCCGCTGGTGCCGACGGGCAGCGCGGCCAGTCCGTCGACCGCGCCGGAGTTGAAGGCCCCGATGACATGGTGGGCGGGCAGCTCACCGGCGGGCAGCGGGGCGCTCTCGCCGTCGACCAGCGCGGCGTAGGCGGTCGGCAGGCGCCGTACGGTCTGCGTGGCGTTGTTGATCAGGACGTCCAGCGGACCCGCGGCGCCGACCTGGTCGGCGAGGGCCACGGCCTGCGCCGGGTCGCGCAGGTCGATGCCGACGACCTCCAGCCGGTGGATCCAGTCGGCGGAGTCGTCCATGGCCGTGAAGCGGCGGATGGCGTCCTTGGGGAAGCGCGTGGTGATCGTGGTGTGCGCGCCGTCGCGCAGCAGCCGGAGCGCGATGTACATGCCGATCTTGGCGCGGCCGCCGGTGAGCAGGGCCCGCTTGCCGGTGAGGTCGGCGCGGGCGTCGCGCTTGGCACGGTTCAGCCCGGCGCAGTCGGGACAGAGCTGGTGGTAGAAGTAGTCGACCTCGACGTACCGGGTCTTGCAGGTGTAGCAGGAGCGCGGGCGCTGGAGTATCCCGGCGATCCGGCCCTCCTCGGTGACGGACGACGGCAGGATGCCCTCGGTCTCGTCGTCGATGCGCTGCGCGGAGCCGGTCGCGGTGGCCTCGGTGACCGCCTTGTCGTGGGCGGTCTTGGAGGCCCGGCGCTCCTGGCGGCGGCGCTGCTTCACCGTGCGGTAGATGCCGGCGGTGGCCCGGCGCACGGCGATCGCGTCCGGGTGGTCGACCTCCAGCTTGTCGAGTTCCTCGAGCACGCCGAGGCAGACGGCCAGCCGCTCGGGGTCGATGCCGGGGCCGTACACCATCTCCTCGGTGGCGGCCGATCCGTCCTCTGTCACCGTCATCGCGCTGCTGTTCCCTGCTGAGAAGTGCGGCGCTCCGACCGCGCCCGCTTTCGAACGGGGAAGTCTACGGAGCGCCGGGCCTCTCCTCCAAACCCGTTCCGGTCAGGAACCGCAGGCCGTGATGAGTGTCTCCACCTCGGTGATCAGCGCGTGCGCGAACCGGTCGAGGTCGGGGACGGCCGCGCCGTCGGCGACCAGCCCGTAGTGGACCCGGCCGCGGTACGTCGAGACGGCGACCGCCAGGGACTGGCCGCGGGCCAGCGGGGCGTACGGGAACACCTCGGTGACCGGGTTCCCGCCGAGCTTCAGACCGAGGCTGGGCAGCGGGACGCTGGTGACGAGGATGTCGAACCAGAGCCGGGCGGCCTGGCTGACCAGCGGTCCGCCGAGCCGGTGGCCGAGCGCCGGGACATGGTCGGCGAGCAGGGCGACGGCGCCCGCGCCCCGGCCGGGCCCGGCGTCCTTGTTGGCGTCCATGGCGGTGCGGACCTGGGCGAGCCGGCCGAGCGGGTCGGGGTCGTCGACCGGAAGCCGTATCAGGTACCCGGAGAGCCGGTTGCCCTGCGGGTGCGCGGTGCGCGGGCGGCGCTTGGAGACCGGGATCAGCGCCCGGGGGCGTACGCCCTCGCTGCCGTCGCCGCGCTCGTCCAGCCAGCTGCGCAGCGCCCCGGCAACCACGGCGATCAGGACGTCGTTGACGGTGCCGCCGACGACCTTGCGGACGCGGTGCACGTCGTCGAGGTCGAGGACCACCCCGGCGGTGCGGCGGGTGCCGGTGGGTGGGGCGGCGAGCGCGGGGGTGGACCGTACGCCCAGCCGCGACACGGCGACGGAGGCGCCGATGTCGAGGGCGCGCCCCACGTCGGAGACGGCGCCGCGCAGCATCCCGGGGAGTCTGCGCACATCGGGGATCAGACCCCGCGCGGGCTCGGCGGGGCGCGGCCGGGACGCGGGCAGGTCCATGGGGTCCAGGACGGCGGCGGCGAGCGCCAGGGCGCGCAGTCCGTCGGCGAGGGCGTGGTGGAACTTGAACAGCACCGCGAAGGACAGGCCGTCCTCGCCCGGCAGGACGTGCGCCTCCCAGGGCGGGCGGTCGCGCTCCAGGGGGCGCTCCATGAGCCGGCCGGCCGCGGTCTGGAAGTCGGCCGTGGCGGCGTGCAGCCGGACGTGCCGGTGGGGGTCGAAGTCCGGGTCGGCCTCACGCACCGCACCGCCCAGGGCGAGCGGGCGGCGCAGATCGAGCGGCAGGACGGGGTCGAAGGGCCGCCACACGTCCCGGATCCGCATGCGCAGCCCGGGGACGGCCGCCGCGCGCGCGGCGAGCAGGTCGGCCCCGTGGGCGCCCGCGCTGGGCGACTGCGCGGCGAAGACCCCGAGAGCACCGAGGTGCATCGGGTGCTCGGGGGACTCGATGTTCCAGAACGCCAGGTCGAGCGGTGCCAGGAGATCATCAGCAGACAAGGGCTTGCCTCGCGTCGTCGACGGGTGAGGCAGCAGTCAACCCCTTGGAGGTGATTACGGTCAAGCATGTCCAGGCTACGTACAGTTAACAGCCGATTAAGTTCATGACACCCGCTGTCCCTTCCCGAGGGCGATGACCCCGTTCTCGGACACGGTGTACAGCTCTCCGTCACGCTCGGGGTTGACCCCGATGGTCGCGCCGGGCGGGACCTCCACGTTCTTGTCCAGGACCGCGCCGCGCACCACCGCGCCCCGCCCGATGTGGACGTTGTCGTGCAGGATCGAGCCCTGGACGACCGCTCCCGGGTCGACCCGGACACCGGGCGAGAGCACGGACCGGGTGACCTGGCCGCGGATCAGGCAGCCCGCGCTGATGATCGACTCGCTGGCCATGCCGCCCGCGTTGAAGCGGGCCGGCGAGAGCTGGTAGGAGTGGGTGTAGATGGGCCAGCTGCGGTTGTACAGGTTGAAGGCGGGCCGCTCGGCGATCAGGTCCATATGGGCGTCGTAGTACGCGTCGAGCGTGCCGACGTCCCGCCAGTAGCCCTGGTCGCGGGTGGTCTCGCCGGGGATGTGGTTGGCGCTGAAGTCGTACAGCTGGGCCTCGCCCCGCCGGGTGAGCTGGGGCAGGATCGAGCCGCCCATGTCGTGCACCGAGTCCTCCTCCTCGGCGTCCCGCTGGAGGGCCTCGATGAGGGCCTTGGTGGTGAAGAGGTAGTTGCCCATGGAGGCGAACACGGTGTCGGGGTCGTCGCGCAGACCGGGCGGGTCGGCGGGCTTCTCCAGGAAGTTCTCGATCGTCTGGCCGTCCGAGCCGGGGGTGATCACCCCGAAGGAGGACGACTCGCCGCGCGGCACCCGGATCCCGGCCACCGTGACCCCGGCGCCGCTGTCGATGTGCTGGGTGAGCATCTGGCGCGGGTCCATGCGGTACACGTGGTCGGCGCCGAACACGGCGACGTACTCGGGCCGCTCGTCGTAGACCAGGTTCAGCGACTGGAGGAGGGCGTCGGCGCTGCCCAGGTACCAGCGCTTGCCGAGCCGCTGCTGGGCGGGTACCGGGGTGACGTAGTTGCCGAGCAGGCTGGACATCCGCCAGGTGGTGGTGATGTGCCGGTCCAGCGAGTGCGACTTGTACTGCGTGAGCACACAGATGCGCAGGATGTCGGCGTTGACGAGGTTGGACAGTACGAAGTCGACGAGCCGGTAGGTGCCGCCGAACGTGACGGCGGGTTTGGCCCGGTCCGCGGTCAGGGGCATCAGTCGCTTGCCCTCGCCGCCCGCCAGCACGATGCCGAGCACAGAAGGTCCACCACGACGCATTGGTCGCTCCCCTCACCCTGGTTGGTACCCATGGATGCCCCGCCGCGGGGCCCGCTACGCCTGTTTGAGGATCTCCTCGTACAGCCGGACCGTCCGCCGGGCCACCGCGTCCCAGCCGAACTCGTCCACCGCGCGCACCCGCCCGGCTTCCCCCATCCGGCGTCCGGCCCCCGGATCGCCGAGGACCGCGTCCAGCGCCCGGGCGAGTCCCGCCTCGAACACGGCGTCCTCCTCGTCGACCGGTACGAGGACACCGGTCACCCCGTCCTCGACGACCTCCGGTATCCCGCCGACCCGGGAGGCGACCACGGGGGTGCCGCAGGCCATCGCCTCCAGATTGACGATACCGAGCGGCTCGTACACCGAAGGGCAGACGAACACGGCCGCGTGGGTGAGGAGTTGGATCACCTCGGGGCGCGGGAGCATACGCGGGATCCAGTGCACGCCGTCGCGGGCGCGGCTCAGTCCGGCGAACAGGTCGCGGAACTCCTGGTCGATCTCCGGGGTGTCGGGGGCGCCCGCGCAGAGCACCACCTGGGCGGCCGGGTCGATGTCCCGTACGGCACGCAGGAGATGGGGCACGCCCTTCTGGCGGGTGATGCGGCCGACGAACAGCACGTAGGGGCGGTCCGGGTCCAGTCCGATCCTGGCCAGGGCGTCGGTGCCGTGGTCCGGGCGGTAGAGGCCGGTGTCGATGCCGTTGTGCACCACGTGCACCAGCTCCGGGGCGAGCGCGGGGTAGCAGGTGAGGATGTCCTCGCGCATCGCCGCCGATACGGCGATCACCGCGTCGGCGGCCTCCAGCGCGGTCCGCTCGGCCCAGCTCGACAGGGCGTAGCCGCCACCGAGTTGCTCGGCCTTCCAGGGGCGCAGGGGCTCCAGGGAGTGCGCGGTCACCACGTGCGGGACGCCGTGCAGCTCCTTGGCGAGATGGCCGGCGAGGTTGGCGTACCAGGTGTGCGAGTGGACGAGTTCGCGGCCTTCGAGGGCGGCGGCCATGGCGAGGTCCACGGAGAAGGTGCGCAGCGCGTCGTTGGCGCCGTCCAGGGCGGACCAGGGGCGGTGGCGCTGGACGCCCTCCGCGCGTTCCCGCAGGGAGCTCTCGCCCCAGCAGTGCACGTCGAGGTCGACGAGCCGGTGCAACTCCCGGGCGAGGAACTCGACATGGACGCCCGCGCCGCCGTACACGTCCGGGGGGTACTCCCGGGTCAGCAGTCCCACTCGCACCCGGAACCCCCCATTCTCAACGGCTGGTTCCCTTCATGGTCACCCAGACGGGGCGCGCGGGGAAGAGCGCGGGGGTCGTGTGAAGCAACAGTCGCCGCAGACTCCGCCGCCGGGCACCCGGTAGTAGAGACAGCAGCTGCTGCGGCGGAAGGCGGTGCCGGCCGGGGTGCCGGTGCGGATGCCGGTGTCCGCGAGGAGCGGGTGGGTGAACAGTTCGGCGGTGAGGGCACGCGCGCGTGCGGCGGTCCCGGGCCGGCCGTGCGTGTGGGCCCACTGCTCCAGTTGCCGGGCGGCGCCGGCCAGGGCGGAGGCGGCGTTGCCCCGCAGCAGGCCGGGTGCGACCCGGTGGTGGGCGCGCAGGGCCGCCGACAGCGGTTCGAGATGACCGTCCAGTACGACGGCGGCGAGGGTCGCGGCGTCCGCGGGCAGCGCCCCGACCTCGGTCAGCCAGAGGTCGTCGGGGGCGCTGCCGTCCGGGTCCCAGCGCAGCAGCCGCGGATCCAGGTCGGGGAGCGCGCCGTACAGGACGGCACAGCCGAGGGCCGCCGACCACAGCCGGGCCGCGAGCCCCTGCTGGGCCACGGAGGCCCCGATCCGCTCCTCGGGGGCCCGCAGTGCCCGGTTCACCTTCCGGACCCGGAAAGTCAGGGAATTCCCGTAAACATCCGACGACAGGTTTTCGTAGGTGTGCGCGAGGGTCGGCAGCGGGCGCGGCGGTTCTGCGGCCACGCGTAGGAGGAAGAAGCCGCCGAGCGGGCGCAGCGCGGCGAGTTCGGGGTCGAGGTCCACGACGTGCAGTAGTACCAAGGGCGGCCGTAGCGGAGATCAGGGGGATCCCTCAGACGTCACCCGTCTGAGGGAGGACGGTGGTCCCGTCGTACTCCATCGGCAGTAGGAGGCATTGAGTGCTCAGGTACGACGACGGGAACAGATCGCCAAGGCATCGTGTTGGTTATGAGAGCCCACCGTTCGCCGCGCCGGGTCCCGGGCCCCGGCCTCACGCAGAGGAGCAGCTCATGAGCGCCCTCGCGTTGTCCGTGGTCCTGTCGCTGGTCTCCGCCGTGGCGTACGCCTCCGGCGCGATCGTGCAGGAGCAGGTCGCGGTGTCGTCGCCGGACGGGGAGTACGCGCCGCTGCGCCGCCCCGGCTGGTGGGCGGCGGTCGTGCTGAACGGGCTCGGCGGGCTGCTGCACGTGGTGGCGCTGGCCTACGGCCCGCTGAGCCTGGTGCAGCCGCTGGGCGCGCTGACCATCGTGTTCGCGCTGCCGATGGCGGCGCTGTTCGTCGGCCGCAGGGCCGGGGCGACGGCCTGGCGGGGCGCGATCATGGCGACGGTGGGTCTGGCCGGTCTGCTCTCCCTGGTCGGCGCCTCCGACGCGCAGTCGCTGAGCACCGCGCAGCGGGTGGGCGTGGCCCTGGTGACTGCCGGTGCGGTGGTGGCCCTGATGGCGGCCGGGCGGGCCGCGCACCGGCATCCGGCGGTGCGCAGCATGCTGCTGGCGACCGCGTCCGGCATAGCCTTCGGCATGTCGTCCGTCTTCACCAAGACCGTCGCGGTCGACTGGACCGGCGGTGTCTCGACGGCCGACGTGCCCTCCCTCGCCGTGATCGGCGTACTGGCCACGGCGGGCATGCTGCTGTCGCAGGCCGCCTACCGGGGCGCGGGCCTCGCGGCGCCGCTGGCCACACTGACCGTGGTCAACCCGGTGGTGGCCGCCGCGGTCGGCATCACGATGTTCGGCGAGACGTTCCGGTACGGCACGACGGGCACCGTGCTCGCCCTGGGCTGTGGAGTGGTGGCGGCGGGTGGGCTCATCCTGCTGACCACCGAGCGTCTTCAAGGAGGATCCGCTGTGGCCGGGGCTGTGGCCGCACCGGCACAACCGGCGGGGCCGGCCCTGACGGCGGCGGACACCGCGTCGGCACCGCTCATGGCGGACCTGCCGGAGGAGCTGCTGGCCGCCGTGGAGATGCGGGACGGCATGCGGCAGGAGCGGCTCGAGAAGCCGCTCGTACCGGTCCAGGCCGGGGAGCCCCTCGACGACCTCGACGACGACCTCGACCAGGCGCCGGACCCGGCCGGCCGGCCGATGGTGTTCCTCCAGAGCCCGCTCTGGAGCGCGACGTACATCCCGATGCCGGCCGTCGACCGGCACCGGGTGCGTGTCAAATCCTGACGCCGCCGGCCCGCAGATAGGCCAGCGGGTCGACGTCCGAGCCGAAACCGGGCCCCGTCCGCACCTCGAAGTGCAGATGCGGGCCCGTGCTGTTGCCGGTGGAGCCGGAGCGCCCGATGCGCTGCCCGCCGCCCACCGACTGCCCGTCCCGCACGGAGATCGCGGACAGATGGGCGTACTGGGTGTAGCGGCCGTCGGCGTGCCGGATGACCACCTGGTAGCCGAAGGACCCGCCCCAGCCCGCGCTGACGACCGTGCCCGCGGCGACCGCCTTCACGGAGGTCCCGGTGGGGACGGGGAAGTCGACGCCGGTGTGGTAGCCCTTCGACCAGGAGGAGCCGGTCGCGTGGTACGGGGTCCCGGTGGCCGCGGCGACGGGGGCGACCAGGGAATGGCCGGTCTGCGCCTTGTCGTCGGCGTCGGATTCCTTCTCGGTACGGGATCTGGACGTGCTCGGGCTCGTCGTGGGGGCCTTCGTGCCGGCCGGAGCGCGCAGTTTCAGCCGCTGGCCCGGCAGGATCAGGTCGGGATCGGCGCCGATCGTGGTCCGGTTCGCGGCGTAGAGCCGCCGCCAGCCGCCCTGGACGTCCTCGGTGTCGGCGATGCCGGAGAGGGTGTCGCCGCGGACGACGGTGTACATCTCGGCGGTACCGGCCCGGGACTGGGGCGTGGCCTGCGGCTGCACGTCCTTCAGCGTTGTCCTCGCCGACTTCGCCGACTTCGCCGACTTGGTGGAGGTGCTGCCGGAGGTGCCGTTCGGGTGGATGTCGGGGGTGTCGCCGCCCCGGGCCAGTCCGGCCCGTACCGAGCACACCGGCCAGGCGCCGGGCCCCTGGCCATCCAGGACCTTCTCCGCGACGGCGATCTGCTGGTCCCTGGTGGCCAGGTCGGCGCGCTGGGCGTACCGCTTGCCGCCGTACGCCTCCCAGGTCGACTGGGTGAACTGGAGGCCGCCGTAGAAGCCGTTGCCAGTGTTGATGTGCCAGTTGTTGCTGGACTCGCAGGCGGCGACCTTGTTCCAGGTGTCCACGTCGGCCGCCTGGGCCGCGCCGGCCCCGATGAGCGGTATCGCCATACCGGCGCCGCCCGCGGTGACCGTGAGTGAGGCCCGGTTGATCCTGTTCGGCTGGTACCGGCGGTGCCGGCCGCGTACGGCCATGGAGTTCCCCCTCGACAAGCGTCAGGAGGGGCAAAAGTACGGGCCGTTCACAGCCCGTGACAAGACCGCAATCAGCCGCTCCGGGTTCGCCCACGGGCGCGGGAAACCCGTAAGGATGGGCACCAGGACGAAACAGACCGGCACCACCCCTAGGAGCCAGCCCTATGAGCACTACAGCGCAGATCGGTGTGACGGGACTCGCGGTCATGGGCCGCAATCTCGCCCGCAACTTCGCGCGCAACGGTTACACGGTGGCGCTGCACAACCGGACGGCGGCGCGCACCCACGCGCTGGTGGAGGAGTTCGGGCACGAAGGAGCCTTCGTGGCGGCGGAGACCGCCAAGGACTTCGTGGCGGCGCTGGAGCGGCCCCGCCGACTGGTGATCATGGTGAAGGCCGGGGAGCCGACCGACGCGGTCATCCGGGAGTTCGCCCCGCTCCTCGAACCCGGTGACATGATCATCGACGGCGGCAACGCGCACTTCGCGGACACCCGGCGCCGGGAGCGCGAACTGCGTGAGCAGGGCCTGCACTTCGTCGGCACGGGCATCTCCGGCGGCGAGGAGGGCGCGCTGCACGGGCCGAGCATCATGCCGGGCGGCTCGACGGAGTCGTACGGCTCGCTCGGACCGATGCTGGAGAGGATCTCCGCGAAGGCGGCGGACGGCGCGCCCTGTGTGACGCACGTCGGGCCGGACGGCGCCGGGCACTTCGTGAAGATGGTCCACAACGGCATCGAGTACGCCGACATGCAGCTGATCGGTGAGGCGTACCAGCTGCTGCGGGACGTCGCCGGGTACACGCCGGCGCAGATCGCGGAGATCTTCCGCACCTGGAACCGGGGCCGGCTGGACTCGTATCTGATCGAGATCACGGCCGAGGTGCTGTCGCACGGGGACGCGGCGACCGGGAAGCCGTTCGTGGACGTGGTCGTGGACCAGGCCGAGCAGAAGGGCACCGGGCGCTGGACGGTCCAGATCGCGCTCGATCTGGGGGTGCCGGTGTCGGGGATCGCGGAGGCGGTCTTCGCCCGGTCGCTGTCCGGGCATGCCGCCCTGCGGGAGGCGTCGCGGGGCCTGGCCGGGCCGAAGGCGGCCCCGCTGGGCGAGGCGGAGGCGGCGGCGTTCGCGGACCGGGTGGAGCAGGCGCTGTACGCCTCGAAGATCGTGTCGTACACGCAGGGCTTCCACGAGATCGCGGCGGGCAGCGAGGAGTACGGCTGGGACATCGACCTCGGCGCGGTCTCCGCGATCTGGCGGGGCGGCTGCATCATCCGGGCAGCGTTCCTGGACCGGATCCGGGCGGCGTACGACGCGCGGGCGGATCTGCCGAGCCTGCTGTCGGACGAGACGTTCGCGGCGGAGATCGGGGCCGCGCAGGACGACTGGCGCGAGGTGGTGGTGGCCGCGGTGTGGCAGGGGGTGCCCACGCCCGGGTTCGCCGCGGCGCTGGCCTACTACGACGCGCTGCGGGCCGAGCGGTTGCCCGCGGCGCTCACTCAGGGGCAGCGGGACTTCTTCGGGGCGCACACCTATCGCAGGGTGGACCGGGAGGGGGCGTTCCACACGTTGTGGGGTGGGGACCGGTCCGAGGTGGGCGCGTAGCGCCTGTTGAGGGGCGTGGGGCTGACGAAGCGCGCGTGCGCGTGGGTGGGGGCCGGTCGCGCGGCTCCCCGCGCCCTGACGGGGTTGCGGTGGGCGGTGTCTTCGAGCACCGCCCACCGGCCTCCGGGTCAACCGGCCCCCGGGTCCGCCGGCCGCCGGGTCCGCCGGCCGCCGGGTCCAGGTCCGACCTCCGCCGGATTTCAGGTCAACGGCGGGCCCGGTTCCGGGGTCGGGGGTGGTTCTGGGCCTGGCGGGATGGGGGACGGGGACGGTTCGGGGGGTGGGCCCGGGATGGGTGGGGGCTGGGGGGCTGGAGGTGGTTCCGGGGATGGGACCGGGCTGGGGTAGGGATCCGGTGGGCCCGGGAGTGGGACGGGGTCGGGGGGTGGGGTGGTCATCGTGTCCTCCGGCCAGTCGTGTCGCTCGGCTCTGGACTACTCCCCCGCGTACCCGGCACCGCCCCGGACACTCACCCGGGTGGGTCCGCCCGGCGGTCAGAAACGGCCGGGATGGGCGCGCAGCCAGTCCTTGGCGGCGGCCAGCAGGGCGGGGTCGGCCGGCGGGGCCTCCTCCGGATGGCGGGCGGCCCACTTCACGACGTACGGGCAGAGGGGGGCGACCGGGATGCCCTCGCGCGCGGCGATGCCGTACAGCTCCCGCGCGAGGGAGCCCGCGATGCCCTGGCCCTCGTGGGCCGGCTCCACGATGGTGTGCACCGGGACGAGGGCACGCGCGGGCGACTCCAGGACGAAGTACTCGATGCGGCCCACGACCTCGGCCCCCTCGCCGAGGGCCTCGAGACGGCCCGCCGTCCGGTCGTCACGGATCTCGATGTCGCTCATGGGCACTCCCGGTTCGATGGGTGCGGTCGGTACGGCCGACGCCTCGCTCAGACGGACACCGCCTGCGGGCTGCGCCGCTGGTCGGAGCCCGGTACCGGCTCCGAGGCGTCGGCCCCGAGGGCCACGATCCGGTTGTCGCCGTCCACGTGCACGACCCGCGGCTTCAGCGCCCTCGCCTCGGCGTCGGTGACCTGAGCGTAACTGATGATGATCACCAGATCCCCGGGGTGGACGAGATGGGCGGCGGCACCGTTGATCCCGACCACGCCCGAGCCTCGTTCGCCCTCGATGACGTAGGTCTCCAGCCGCGCCCCGTTGGTGATGTCGACGATGTGGACCAGCTCACCGGGCAGCAGATCGGCGGCGTCCAGCAGTTCGGCGTCGATGGTCACCGATCCCACGTAGTGCAGGTCGGCCTGGGTGACGGTGGCGCGGTGGATCTTGGACTTGAACAGAGTACGCAGCACTTTGGACTCCTGGAAGACGGCTCCCTGCCTGCCCTCTGCAGGTCAAGGGCGGTCTTCACTCTACGACGGCATGCCAGGACCCGATGCTTGTGAGAAACATCAGGTCACACCTTCTTGACCACACCCGACTCCAGCTGCAGTCGATCACGGAGTCACCGTCCCGCAGAACGTTGCCGACAGCATCCCTGACATCGTGCTCGGCGGGAGCACCGGAAGGGACGGGGAGGCAGGTTCTCGATCACCCCGCCAGGCTGTCCGGCGCCACGCCTGCGCCGACTGAGCGAGAAGGACCCCTCAGCCCGGCTCGCCGCGGTCGTGATGAAGAAGGCGTCCGGCCCGGCCGGGGTGGGCGCCGCGTGGTGCCCACCCCGGTGCGCGGTCGAATGGATCAGGCGGCAACGGGACGCGGGTCGGCGGCCGGAGTCGCCAGACGCCCTGTGCGGTGCAGGCCGTACAGGGCGGCCGCGCAGCCGAAGCCGAGCACGCACAGGGAGATCCACGGCAGCGCGGGCATCCCCGCCTCACGGGCCGCGTCGAGTGCCGCGCCGGTGAGGAGGTTGCCGAGGGTGATGCCGATCCCGCAGATGGTGTTGTAGAGCCCGTAGTGCGTGGCGACAAGGCGGTCACCGGAGAGACGGACGATGGTGTCCATCTCGAAGGGGTACGCGATCATCGTGCCGACCGCCAGCAGGAGAGCCGCGAGCGCGGGCGGTACCGCCGCCAGCAGCCACAGGCCGGCACCGGACTCGGGGACGGGCAGAGCGGCGGCCGTCAACAGGGGCACGAAGGCCAGGCCCATGGCAGCCAGTCCTCGGGCCAGTGCCTGGCCCGCCTGGTATCGGGCCTTGCACCAGGCGGTCACCCTGGTCTGGCCGACGATCGTGCTCAGCCCGGAGACGGCGAAGAGCATCGCCACCGCCGCCGTGCCGAACTGCCCGTCCCCGCCGACCCGTCGTACTTCCAGCGGCAGTGCGAGATAGACCTGGAAGGAGAGGACGTAGCAGCCGATCATGGCTCCGGAGAAGAGCAGGAACGGACGGTTGGCGATGATGCCGCGCCACTGGGTGAGGACGCCCTCACGGTCCTGTTCTTCCTCGTCCTTGGGGTGGTCGGCGCGCCGCGTGGGCAGCGCACGGATCTGCACGACGCTGAGCAGTGCGAAGATCCCGGCGGCGACCAGGCAGGTGATGCGGAAGTCCACCCCGGTCAGCACCATCCCGACGAGCGGGCCGAGCAGGATTCCGGCCTGGTAGAAGACGTTGAACAGTGCGAACGCCTCGACCCTGCGCTCCCCCGCGTCGGCGGCGAGGTACGCCCGGACCGCCGGGTTGAACAACGCCCCGGCGAGCCCGGTGGCGGCGGAGGCCGCGATCAGCGCGACCAGCGAGTCGACCAGGCCGAGCGTCGCGAAGCCGGCCGTGCGCAGCACGCAGCCGGCGACGATCAGCGGCTTGTAGCCGAACCGGTCGGCGAGTGTCCCACCGACGAGGAACATGCCCTGCTGGCTGAAGTTCCGTACCCCGAGGACGAGTCCGACGACCCAGCCGGCCAGCCCCAGCGTCCCGGAGAGGTGAGCGGCCAGGTAGGGCATCAGCATGTAGAAGCCCAGGTTGATGGTGAACTGATTGACCATCAACAGCCGGACGCTGCGTTCGTAGGTGCGTACCTGTGCGAGGGCGCTCTTCACCGGCTCTCCTCCACGGACTCCATGGTGAGCGGATCGACCACGGTGGCGCACCGCGTCCAATGAGCCACTTCCTTCTCGTCCACCCGCCCGATCACCTCGGGTTCGGGAGCGGGAGGGCCGTCGAGCAGACCGTGGGCGGCGCAGTAGTCGTCGTCGAACACCGTCCCGAGGTAGCGCTGCGGGCCGTCGGGGAAGATGGCCGCGATCCGGGTGTCGGCGGGCAGGGTACGGGCCAGCCACCCGGCGACCAGGGCGACCGCGCCCACGCTCCATCCGCCGGTGGCGTAGTGCGAGCCGGCCAACTGGCGGCAGGTCCACACCGCCTCGGCCGGGGCCACCCAGTGGACCTCGGAGAAGGCGTCGTAGGCGACGTTGCGGGGATAGATGCTGGACCCCAGACCGCGCATCAGCCGTGGCCGGGCCGGCTGGCCGAAGATCGTGGAGCCGATGGTGTCGACGCCGACCACCTCCAGCTCGGGATAGAGCTGTTTCAGCACCCGGGAGACGCCGGCGGAGTGCCCGCCCGTGCCCACGCTGCACACCAGGACGTCGAGGTGGCCCAGCTCGGTGGCCAGTTCCAGGGCGAGCGGGGTGTAGGCGGTGGTGTTGTCCGGGTTGTTGTACTGGTCCGGGCACCAGGAGTCGGGGTGCTGTGCCATCAGCTGCTGGACACGCTCGCGGCGGGCCTGCTGCCAGCCGCCGGTGGGGTGCGGCTCGGAGACGACATTGACCTGGGCGCCGTAGGCGGTGAGCAGCCGGGTCATGGACATCTCCAGGCCCGGGTCGGTGACCAGGGTGACCGGGTGGCCGTAGACCATGCCGGCCAGTGCGAGGCCGAGTCCGAGGGTGCCGCTGGTGGATTCGATGATCCGGGCGCCGGAGCGCAGGTCGCCGCGGGCCCGGGCCCGCTCCACCATGTGCAGACCGGGCCGGTCCTTGATGCCGCCCGGGTTGAAGCCCTCCAGCTTCGCCCAGAAGCCGCGGTCCGGGGGTGTCAGCGGCTGGGACACCCGAAGCAGCGGCGTGTTGCCCACCAGCGCCGAAAGGGCGGACCGGTCCGGCGTGGCGGTGGTGTTCGTCAGTGACTGCATGTCTTTCGCTCTCGCTCGATGAATGCGCGGTGCGTGCTCATCTCGCGCCACGGCCGTACGGCGGACGGGTCGTGGTCCGTCCGAGGTTGTGGAGCCGTGGCGCGGCAGCCGTGCGGTGTCGGCTGCGGGCGGGAGGTCTAGATGCGCCACCGCGCGGTGCGGGCGAGCGCGGATCTGCCCGTATGCCGGGTGCGGAAGCGATACGGCCGACGGTGAGCGGGCAGAGCGCCCAGAGCCCCGAAGACGCCGGCGGGCAGGGTCGCCCCGGTGTCGGCAGGGGGATGCTGGGCGGGCTGGGCCGTCGTGCGGGCGGCCCCGTCCAGGGCACAGTGCTCGTTCCCGTGGTGTCGGTGCGGCCCGTGGGGCATCACATCGCCTGTCACCGCCGGTCTGGCCGGCGCCGTGGCCGCGGCGGGTGCCGTGCGGTCCGGCTCCGCCGACTGCCCATGGGCAACGGCGCACAGGCCGATCACCACGAGCAGGACGCCGGACAGCAGAGCGACGATCGGCTGCGGCAGGCGGGAGTCGGGCACGGCCCGCAGGGGGTGCGCGGGCGTACGGGAATGGTTCGGCACAGGTCCTCCGTGCGCCGGCTCCCTCTTCGGTCATGGCGGCAGCCACGGCAGCGGAAGCGGCAGGCAGGGGTGGGGGCAGGACGGCATCGACGTTCCGGAGCCCGCGTCAGCAGTGGCGGGTGGGGACCGGAACAGCCGGAGGATGCGGAGGACTCGGCTTCTAGACCTGCTGAACCACGGACGATCTCACGGCTGTCGACGACGTGACAGACAGCACCGACTCGCTGGAACCCGGCTTGTCCAGGACGCGCCCGCCAGTGGCCGATTCACTGACCGACACCGCACAGCACGGCGGCGGCAGCACCGGTCCCTGCTGCGGCTGCCCGGAAACGCATTGCTCGCTCGGATGCGAGGAGCCGTGGCCGTCGTCTGAGTCACCTATCGCGACCAGCCGGGACACCGCCCGTTGGCCCTCGCACTCGGCCTTGGCCTCGAGAGCCCTTTCGTGCGCTGTCGCAGCAGGCGCTGCCGCGCTGGTCACCAGGTGCCCTGTGACGCTCTCGGCACTCATCCCGTGCGTGAACACGACGCCGAACAGCAGTACGGCCATGGCCGACACACGGAGCAGCGAGCCCGCGGAAACACGGGCCCGCACCATGCGCGGGAGTGACCAGGCCGTAATCACGCCGTGATACTAGCGGTTCATAGACCTTGATCCGCCGACTCCCGCGCACCGTCGCGTTAACGAGCCAAGCACATGACCGGTTTGCTTCGGCGAGTACTCCGGAGGGGCACCCTCGACGGGCCCGGGCACAAGCTCGAACACTAATCTGCTTAGCAGATACTGAGTCCTTCCCCGCCCTGGTGCGTACTAGGTCCTGGCCGCGGAACACCTGCGCGGCCCAGCGGGACGCACATGGAAGGTGGACATGGGAACTCTGGCTCTGAGCTGGTCCATAGCGGGGGTGGCCGCGCTGGTCGCCGCCGTGAGCGCGGTCCGGGTCGTGACCACGAGCGGCGCGGGCCGGTACGCGGCGGGTGGTGATCTGCTGATGGGGGTGTGCATGGCGATCATGGCCCTGCCCGCGACGGCCGCCTGGTACGGGGGGTACGGGATGTGGTGGGCGACGGCGTTCACCCTGCTCGGCCTCGGCACGGTGGCACTGGCCGTCCAGCACGCGCGCGAACACGGCTGGAAGGAAGGCCGCCACTGGGTGCACCTCATGGTCGGCAGCGCCGGCATGGTGATCATGACGTTGGCCATGACGACGACCTCGTCCGGGCCGGTCCTCGCGCTGGGGCACGGCCATGGTTCCTCGATGCCGGGCATGCCGGGGACGGAGGACACCGCGAGCATGCGGCACACCGGCGGGATGGAGAGCATGGCCGGCGTGGAGTCCATGCCGGGGATGGACATGACCGGCATGAGTGCGCACACGTCTGCCGCCGGAGCGGACGCGTCGTCGTCGCCTTCCGTCTGGCGTCTGGTGATCGCCGCGCTTGCCGTCTACTTCCTGCTGTCGATCGCCGCTTCGGTCTGGGCGCGCCTCCGCGGCACCGAACGGAGCGGTCTCACGACCAGCCGCGAGAACGGTCGGCGCCGCGGCTGGAGCCACTGGCTGCTCTCGATGCCGGACACGGTCGTGGTGTTTCTCGCCTCGCTGACGCTCTCCGTCTGGGACAAGGCGCGCGCAGCGGAACGGGGCCGCCACGGCGGTCGTCGCCGCAGGGCCGGCGCCACCCCGGAAGCCGCCCTCGCGGCCCATATCGGCATGGGCGGAACCATGTCCGCCATGCTGCTGATGATGGTCGCGTAACGGTCGCGGCTCCCCCGGAACTCCGCAGCGGCCACCAGGGGCCGGGAAGTCGTGGGCGGCTCCACAGCTCCTGAATACCCCTGGGGGGTATATGTCGGACTCGCCCGGGAGGAGCGGGACGGGCCCCCGGCTCCGGTCGCGCGCGCTGTCGGCATCGACGAAGTGATCGCCGAAGTGCTGGCTCAGGACAAGGTCGACGCGGTCAAGCCCCTGGCCACCATCAAGGGCGACCTCTTCTGGGCCTCGGCTACAACGTCGCGGTACTGCCGCTCGCCGCCGCCGGCATGCTCAACCCGATGACCGCCGGTGCCGCGATGGCCTTCTCGTCGGTCTTCGTCGTCACGGACAGTCCGCGCCCGCGGTCCTTCGAGCAGGCCCTTCGAACCGCCCACCCCGCCGCCTGGTCTCTGCGGATCAGGGCCCGCACGCCACCACGAGCGGAAGCAGGGGCGCCACGACAGTGGCCGCGACCACGCCCAGCGAGGTCGCCCGGTGCGGCCGGGGCTGCGGTGTGAGCACGCGCCGCAGCCGGACCAAGGCACCTGCGCCGCCGGCCCCCAGAGCCACCGGCGGCACCCGGCCTGCCGCCACCTCGCACATCGCGGTGGCCAGGGTCTCCCGAGGATGGAGCCGCAGGGCACGGTCGTCCGCGATCATCTCCACCAGCAGCGCCGTCTGCTCCTTGGCGTGGCGGGCCAGCGGCAGACCGGGGAAGGCCCGGGAGAACGCGTCCGCCAGGAGGTGGAGCAGGTGGTGCCTGCCGTCGATGTGCGCACGCTCGTGCGCCAGGACGGCCCACAGCTGTTCCTCGGACAGGGCGTCCAACGCGCCTCGGGTGATGACGACCCGGCAGTGGCGGCCGGGCAGGCAGTAGACGGCCGGGGTCGTGTGGTCGACGACGGTGGCACCGTACTCAGGTGTCGGGTCGCCCACCAGGGTGAGCAGGTCGAGGTGGCGCTGCCGTGCCCTGCGTGCCCGCCAGGAACAGGCGACGAGCCAGCCGAGCGGCAGCAGCACGATCGCAGCGGGCGTGGCGAGCGCCAGGGCCTGAGGCAGGGAGGGTACGGGCCCCGCCCACGGTGCGCCCACGGCGAGACCGCAGGCACTGAGCAGCCCGACGAGGCCGCCGTGCACGTGATGATCGGCGAGAAGCAGGTGGTACACCGCGAGCGTGGCGGTGAAGACGAACGTGACCATGAGCCCCTGCCACGCGAAGACCGCGAGGACCGGAGCGCGATGCGCCCACGCCGCCCGGGACAGCAGGGACGGCACGAGCGCGCCCACCACAACGGCGTATCCGACGAGGACCGCGGCTGTGGTCATGCCTCGCTCCGCCTCTTGACCGCTCGAAGCGCCGAGCGCAGGGCGTCGGCCTCGTCGGGCGTCATCCGTTCCACGAAACTGACCAGAGTGCCGGCCGGGTCCGGATTGCTGCCGAGGGCCTGCTGCATCAGCGCCGCCGTGTACTGCTGCCGGGTGCAGGTGGGCTCGTACACCCAGGCTCTGCCCTCCTTGTGCCGCTCGAGCATCCCCTTGTGGTGAAGGATGTCGGCCACGGTCTTGACGGTGCTGTAGGCGAGCGGCCGCTGTTTGTTGATGTCGGTCAGTACGTCGCGTGCGGTCGCCGGACGCCCCCAGGCCCACAGGCGATGCATGATCTCCGCCTCCAGCTCACCCAGCTGACGCACGGCCACTCCCCTCCAGCGCTCTGAACACCAATCAGCTTAGTGGCTCAGCGGAAGCAGGGCGCGTCCGTCGACCTTCCAGGCGATATGCATACCCGTATGGGGTATACTCGGTCGCCCGCGACGGCAGGAAGTACGGACGCTCCTGATGACGGTACGAAAGGTGCCCCGACCCCAGACCGGCGGTGCCGCCCGCTGGGTACGCGGCCTGCTCGTCACGCTGTGCGCCGTGGTCGCCGTACTGCTCCACCACGAGCTCCCCGACTCGCCGGTCACGACGATGCCGATGGCCGCACCGCACGCCATGTCGGGACCTGTGTCCGTTCCCGCCGCCCACCCTCACCGGGGCTCACCACCAGCAACCGGCGCCATGGCACACGGTCCCGACGGCGCCGCCTGCCCGTGCATGGCCATGCAGCTCTGCGCAGCCGCCGGCATCACCGCCGTACAGCTCACGGCACCACCCGAATCGCCGGTTCCGACCGTCCCAGCCCGGATCACGGTGCTCACGGGCGTGCACATCGCAGGCTCCGCGAGTCGTGCGCCACCCGACCTGTCTCTCCTCTCCCCACTGCGCATATAGGCCGCCGTCCCAGGGCTTCCCCGCGTCCCCGCGACGCCGGCGAGCCGTGTCCGGACCACCCGAACGCCTATCGCGCATCAAGAAGAGGACCTTTCGTGAACAGCATCAACCGTCGCTCCGTCCTGCTCGCCGGACTGGGTGCGGCAGGTACCGGCCTGCTCGCCGCCTGCAGCGACGACGCCTCCAGCAGTCCCTCCCTCCTGAGCCCTTCCGGTTCCCAGGTCGCCCGCACGGAGAAGAAGCGGAGCGGTACCGGCAGGGTTCACCGTCTCCACCTGACCGCCGCTTCCGGGATGCTCGACCTGGGCGGCGGCACCATGGCCAAGTCCTGGGCCTTCAGCGGCCAGGCTCCCGGCAAGGAGATCCGGATCTCCGCCGGCGACACCCTCGCCGCCGAGCTGTCCAACCAGCTGCCCGGCCGGACCGAGACCTCCATCCACTGGCACGGCATCGCGCTGCGCAGCGACATGGACGGCGTACCGCCGGTCACCCAGACGGCGGTGCGCGCCGGGTCCGGCTTCACGTACCGCTTCATCGCCGACGCGCCCGGCACGTACTTCTTCCACCCGCACGTGGGTGTCCAGCTCGACCGCGGCCTGTACGCCCCGCTGATCGTCGAGGACCCCAGGGAGCCGCTGCCGTACGACGACGAGTGGGTCGTCGTCCTCGACGACTGGCTCGACGGCGTGACCGGCACCCCCGACGAAGCCTTCGCCGAGCTCGAGCGGGGCATGGGCGGCATGGACATGGACGGGATGGACATGGACGGGATGGACATGGACGGGATGGACATGAGCGGCTCCGGCATGGACGGGACGGCCTCGCCGTCCTCGTCCGCCTCCTCCGGGGACGGCATGTCGATGAGGTTCATGCTCATGGGCGCCACCAGCGAGCTGCTCGGCGGCGACGCGGGCGACGTCCGGTACCCGTACCACCTGGTCAACGGGCGAGTCCCGACCGACCCGGCCGTCTACACCGGCAAGCCCGGCAAGCGTGTCCGCCTGCGGATCATCAATGCGGGCGGCGACACCGCCTACCGGGTGGCGCTCGGCGGCCACAGGCTGACCATCACCCACACCGACGGCTTCCCCGTCGCACACCGGCAGGCCGACGCGCTGCTGATCGGCATGGGCGAGCGATACGACGTCCTGGTCACCCTCGGCGACGGCGTCTTCCCGCTTGTCGCGCTCGCCGAGGGCAAGGACGGCGGCGGCATGGCTCTGATGCGCACCGGGTCGGGAAGCGCGCCCAGGTCGACCGTACGACCGGCCGAACTCGACGGCCTGATCGTGACCGCTTCACAGCTGAACGCCGCCGAAGACGTACGGCTGGACGCGAAGAAGGCAGACCAGGTCCACCGCATCGAACTGACCGGCAGCATGGCCAGGTACGACTGGGCCATCAACGGCAAGCGGTACGACATGGCCGACCCGACCGCGAACCCGCTGCTCGTCGAGGAGGGCCAACGCGTCCGCCTCGACTTCGTCAACAGCAGCGACATGTGGCACCCGATGCATCTGCACGGCCACACCTACCAGCTCGGCAGCACCGGCCCCCGCAAGGACACCACCGTCGTACTGCCCAAGAAGAAGGTGTCCGTCGTCTTCGACGCGGACAACCCCGGCCAGTGGATGCTGCACTGCCACAACGCCTACCACGGCGAGGCCGGGATGATGGCGCTCGTGGCCTACAGGGCCTGAGCCTCGGGCCCCGGTCCGGGGCCGGGATCCGGCAGTCCCGGCCCCGGACGGACCGGAGAACTCGGGGAACATGTCCACCCGGCTGCGCGCAGGGCGCCGGCGACGGCCGGGTGGTGACCCTCCGGACCGTGTCCGTGCCAGGCCCGTCCGAGTTCGGGGAAGCGGTGCTGTTCGGCGGCGACCAGGGTCACGTGGACCCGGTGCTCGTACGAGCGTGTGACGACGTCCTGCGGTCCCCGTCGGGCGCCGGGTCGGCCGGTCCGGGCAGCCCGCCGGAACCGGCTCCGGGGACCGGGCGTCCGAGGGCCGACTCGGTGCTCTCGCCGAGGAAGCCGCCCGACTGGTGCTGCCACAGCTTGGCGTAGGCACCGCTCGCCGCGAGCAGCTCCTCGTGGGTGCCCTGCTCGACGACGCTTCCGCGGTCGAGGACGACGAGACGGTCCATGCCCGCGACGGTGCTCAGACGGTGGGCCACCACGAGGGCCGTACGTCCCTCCATCAACCGCCACAGGGCGTCCTGGACGAGGAGCTCGCTCTCCGAGTCCAGGGCGCTGGTCGCCTCGTCGAGCAGCAGGATCGGGGCGTCGCGCAGGATGGCCCTGGCGAGGGCGACGCGCTGGCGCTGACCGCCCGAGAGTTTGACTCCCCGCTCCCCCACCAGAGTGGCGAAGCCGTCGGGGAGTTGGTCGGCGAACTCCGTGACGTGCGCGGCCGCGGCCGCCGCGTGGATCTCCTCGTCGGTGGCGCCGGGCCGGGCGAAGGCGATGTTGTCCCGCAGGCTGCGGTGGAACATGGCGGGTTCCTGCGGGACGTAGGCGATCAGTGAGCGCAGGTCGCTCTGGCGCAGCCGGCTGATGTCCTGACCACCGATCAGGATGCGTCCGTCCTCGATGTCCGACATCCGCAGCAGGAGCCGGGTGAGCGTGGTCTTGCCGCCGCCGGACCTGCCGACCAGACCGACCCGTGCGCCCGGGGGCACGTCCAGGTCGAGTGCCTGGAAAATCGGCTTCGCGCCCGCGTGGGCGAAGGCCACCGACTCGAAGCGGATGCCGGTGTCCCGTGGTGCGGGCGGTTCGGGTTCCGCCGGGTCGAGCACGGTGGGCGGATCCAGCAGCAGCTCCGTGAACTGCGCGGCCTCGGTCATCGAGCTTTCCAGACGCCGGTAGATCTGGTTGAACTCGAACATGATCTGGGTCGCGTTGGAGTAGTAGGTGAAAGCGACGACGACCTCCTCCACTCCCCGGCCCGGGCCACCGAAGGCGATGGCGACCAACAGGCCCAGCACGTTGGTCAGCACGGCCATGGGGGCGATCAGGGTGTCGACGCGCAGATTGCCGTAGTCCCACGACCTCAGCGTCAGGCGCCGGGAGTCCGCGACACGGCTGCGGTGTTCATCGGCCTCCCGCGGCTCGGCCGCGAACGCGCGGATGGTCTCCATGTTCATGAGGCTGTCGGCGACGTGGCCGGAGACCCTGGCGATCGCCGCCTCACGGTCGTTGACGAGCCTCTGCCGGCGACGGACCAGAGGTGTCGCGGCGACCACGGTCAGCACGATCATCGCCAGAAGGCCGGCGACGAGCATCGGTTCGTAGCTCCACAGCACCACGGCGCCGAACACCAGGGGGACGAGACTGCCCACGATCCGGTACGTCACCGTGTCGACGAAGTCCTCGAAGCGCTTCCCGAAGCTCAACACCCGTTTGGTCAGGGAGCCGGCGAAGTTGTCGTGGAAGAATGCCGCGTCCTTGGCGAGGAGTTCATCCATGCCGCTTACGTACAGGTGTTCCATGCCGAGGGCGTCCACGCGGTTCAGGCAGTGCTGCCCGACCCGCCACACGGCCTCGGCGAGCAGCAGCGTCACGCCGAAGCCCAGTACGTACGGCAGCGCCGAGGTGAGGGTGAGACCGCTGCCGTCGGCGGCCTGCCCTGCCAGTTTGGCGATCAGCAGGGGGGCGACATAGCGGATGCCGATGTTGCCCATGGCCGGCAGCAGCAGCGCGGGCAGGGCCAGCCGTCGTAGTCGCATCACTTCTCGGACGTAGCGGCGCAGTGCCAGAACGACCGCGCTCCTGCCCGGCGTCGGCCCTCGCGTATCTGTGGTCCCCATCACGCTCCCGGAGGTTCGGAAGTCGGAAGTTTCCCGTCAGGGGAGGTTCCCGGTCCAGGCATTTACCGCTAACGGGTGACAACCGGACACTTCCGTGAGGTGCGGAACAGCGCCGCCGGACCGCCGACTCGGCCCGCTCCAGGGACGATTCGGGACTGGTGCCCCCGCCCGCGCAGCTCCCCCCGTACGTCATCGACGGCGTCGGCGGCACGGACCGGCGCGCGAGCGCTGTCGTGATGCCCGCCCCAGTGGTCCCGACGGCAGCCTCGGCCGCGGGCCCGCCGGGCGGGCCCGCGGCCGAGGGGCGGTCACTTCGCCAGGAAGGCGAGGAGCGCGGTGTTGACCTCCTCGGCATGGGTCCACAGCAGTCCGTGCGGGGCGCCCTCGATCTCGACGTAGTCGGCGGACGGGAGCGCCTTGTGGAAGGGCCGTGCGGTTCCCTCGACGGGCAGGATGCGGTCGCCCGTGCCGTGCAGAATCAGGGCGGGCACGTCCACGGCCGGGATGTCCGCGCGGAAGTCGGTGTACCAGGTCGACGGTGCGGCAGCGGCCGCGAAGAAGCCGCCGCCTGCGGCGACGTCCCAGCTGCGGCGGACGGCCTCCTCGCTGATCCGGGTGCCCAGGTTCTCATCCAGGTTGTAGAAGTCCTGGTAGAAGGCGGTGTAGTAGGCGTATCGGTCCGCCTTGACGGCCGCGACCACGCCGTCGAAGAACTCCTTCGGGGCGACTCCGTCCGGGTTGTCGTCGCTCTTGAGCAGGCAGGGTTCCAACGAGGCGAGGAAGGCGACCTTGGAGACACGGGCGGTGCCGTAGGCGGACACGTACCGGGCGACCTCGCCGGTGCCCATCGAGAAGCCGACCAGGACGGCGTCGGTCAGGTCGAGGGTCTCCAGCACGGTGTTGAGGTCGGCGGCGAAGGTGTCGTAGTCGTAGCCGGTCGTCGGCTGGCTGGACTGGCCGAAGCCGCGGCGATCGTAGGTGATCACACGGTAGCCCGCGTCGAGCAGCACGGCGCTCTGCCGCTCCCAGGAGTGGCCGTCGAGCGGGAAGCCGTGGATGAGGACGACCGGCTGCCCGGTGCCGTGGTCCTCGTAGTAGAGGTCGATGGTGGTGGAGTTCTCCTGGCCCACGGTGATGTACGGCAAGGTCTCGTTTCCTTCGTCCGGAGTGACTGGCCGCGCAGGACCACGCTCCGTCTCGATGAGGCAGGGCGCTGCACGGACGGCATCGGCGTCCGCGCGTGCGCGGCAGGGATGGCACCACGCTAGGGCGGGCGTCCCGCCGCCTGTTGTCCTCGAGCGCACCGCTTCTGGCCTGGAAGTGCCATGAAGGGACGGGTCCCGCCCTGAGGGGACGAACGGCCCCTTGTGGCGCGGCCAGGCCCAAGACGCAGACTGGATGACGTGGGGCGTAGCCGATCCCACCGTCCGAAGGCGGGTCTGACGCATGAACGGGCAGGTCGCGGGATTGACCGAGGAGACGCGGGTGCTGGTCGTGGAGGACGACCGCAGCATCGGGGAATCCCTGGTGCGTGGCCTGCGGCAGGCCGGATACGCGGTCGAGGGGGTGCGTACCGGCCGGGCGGCCCTGTCGGCCGCGTCCCCCGACGTCGTCCTGCTCGATCTGGGGCTGCCCGACATCGACGGGGTCGAGGTGTGCCGGAGGCTGCGCGCCCGGTCGGATGCCGCGATCATCGCCGTCACCGCGCGCGGTGAGGAGGCGGACCGGGTGGTCGCCCTGGACGAGGGCGCCGACGACTACCTGGTCAAACCGTTCGGGCTGGCCGAGCTGCTGGCACGGATCCGGGCCGTCCTGCGCCGCAGGCGCCCCGCAGGTCCGGAGATCCTGCGGCACGGGCCGCTGGCGCTGGACCTGCGCACCCGGCAGGTCTCGGTGGACGGCCGGCCGATCGCACTGACGCCGAAGGAGTTCGGGATTCTTGAGTGCCTGGCCGCCGATCCGGGCAGGGTGGTGAGCCGTCAGCAGATCCTGGAACGGGCCTGGGACGCCCACTGGTACGGCCCCACGAAGGTCCTGGACGTGCACATCGCGGCGCTGCGCCGCAAGCTCGGCGTGCCGGGACTGATCGAGACGGTCTACGGGCACGGTTTCCGGCTCGGTGCGGCCGAAGGGGCGCGGGAGCGGCCGTGACCCGGCGCATCACCTGGACGCTGCTCGCCCTGACCACCGTGCTGCTGGTGCTGGCGCTCGTGCCACTGGCCGTGCTGATGACGGCACGCGAGCGCGTCGCCTTCCGCGACGATCAGCGGGCGGCCACCCGCGTGATCGCCACGGCGGCCGAGGAGCACCTCTCCGACCACGAGCCGCCGATCCGCATGCGCCGGGAGCTGAACGCCGCGGCACGGGCGGGGGACTGCGCCGCCGTGTACGACGCCTCCGCGCGCCTGGTGGCGAGTACGCCCTGTACCGCGGCCCAGGGTGAGGAGGCACAGGAGCTGGTGGGGGATGTGCTGGCCGGGCACGAGCCGGAACCGCCGGAGAACGAGGGCCGACTGGTGGCCGCGGAACCGGCCGGTGAGGTCCGGCGGCCCGCCGGCGCCGTCGTCCTGGCTCGCTCCGCGGCCCCGCTCGATGGCCGTACCGCCGCGATCTGGGGGTGGTCCGCAGCGATCGGCGCCGCGGGGCTCACCGCGTCCGTGCTGCTGTCCGTCCGCCTCGCCCGCTGGGTGAGCCGTCCGTTGTCCGCGCTGGACGCCACCGCCCGGAAGCTGGGCGAGGGCGCTCTGGACGAGCGGGCGGACGTCGGCGGCGGACCGCCGGAAGTACGCCGCCTGGCCGCCACGTTCAACACCATGGCGGCCCGCACGGAGGCTCTGGTGCACGGCCACCGGGCGGTGATCGCCGACGTGTCCCATCAGCTGCGCACCCCGCTGGCCGCGCTGCGGCTGCGGCTCGACGTCCTGGGTGCCGGGGCCGAGGGCGACACCGGGGCGGAGCTGGACGCGGCCCAGGAGGAGGTCGCACGGCTGTCCCGGTTGGTCGACGGGCTGCTGGCGGTGGCGCGCGCCGAGCAGGCGACGCCCCGGCCGACCGCGGTCCGGGTCGACGAAGTGGTGGCGGAGCGGGTGGCCGCGTGGTCACCGGTGGCCGAGGAGCGTGGCGTCCGGCTGACGGCGTCGGAGGGGCGTGGCCTGTCCGCCTCGCTGGGCGCCGGTCACCTGGAGCAGGTCCTCGACAACCTGATCGCCAACGCCGTGGACGCCGTTCCCGACGGGGGGAGCGTGACGGTCGACCACCGGACGACGGGTGGTTCGGCCCGGGTGCGGGTGCGGGACGACGGCCCCGGGATGACCGCCGAGGCGAAGGAGGTCGCGTTCCGCCGGTTCGGCAATCCGGCGGCCGGGGGCACGGGGCTGGGGCTGGCCATCGTCCACCGGCTGGTCACCGTCAACGGGGGCGACGCCCGGTTGGAGGACACGCCGGGCGGCGGGCTGACCGTCGTACTGGACCTGCCCCTGTGGACGGGAGGGCCCTGAGATCTTTACCGGTTCTGAAGACGACGTGAGCAGGTTTCCGGGTGCTCCGCGCACAGCCTGGAGATGCACGCAGCCGATTCCGGGCCGCCGATCCACCAGGAGCCGCTGCCATGTACCCCTCGCCCGACGACTTCGACCAGCCCCTGCCCCCGCCCGACCCGGCACGCGCACGCGATCGCGATCGCGGCCTGCGGCGGGGACGCCGGCTCACCCGCTGGATCGCCGTCGCCGCCGTAACCGGTGCCGCAGCCCTGGGCAGCCTCTACACCCACCTGCTGCCCGGGAGTTCGGCGTCGCCCGTGCCGTCGGGCCCGCCCCTCCAGAATCCCACGGCGTCCTCCTCCGTCGTCCCGAAGTCCAACGGTGGCGAGGACCAGGGCAGCACGGCCCGTCACGAGGCCGACGACGGTGGCGACGAGGGCGAGGACGACGCGGGAGCGGCCCAGGCGTCGCAGCCGGCACCGCGACCCCCGGCGCAGCCGCCCGCTCCCACCCAGCAGCCGCCCCACACCACGACGGGGGCGTCATGACCACCCGCGCTCCCGCACCGCCCCCCGCCGAGGCCGTGTTCCCGGCGCTCGGCACCACAGCCGTACTGCTCGTGACCGGCCCGAAGGCCCTGCCGGCCGCGGAGGCCGTCCTCCGGGCCGAGCTGGCCGCCGTCGACCGCGCCTGCAGCCGTTTCCGGCCGGACTCCGAACTCACCCGCGTCAATCGGAACGCGGGCGACCCGACGACGGTGAGCGAACGCTTCGCCGAGGCCCTCCAGGCCGCTCTGCGTGCCGCCCGGCTCACCGACGGCGCCGTCGACCCGACCGTGGGACGCGCGATGACCGCCCTCGGCTACGACCGCACCTTCGCCGCCCTGCGTCCCGAGGACACCCGTCCGCTGCCACCTGCCCCGGCCGTCCCCGGATGGCGGCGGATCGTCTTCGACCCGCGCCTCCGGAGGCTGCTTCTGCCTCCGCACACCCAGCTCGACCTGGGCGCGACCGCCAAGGCCCTCACCGCCGACCGCGCCGCCCGCCATGCCGCCGCGGCCACCGGCTGCGGGGTCCTGGTCAGTCTCGGCGGAGACCTCGCGGTGGCCGGTCCGGCCCCGGACGGGGGCTGGCGGATCGCCCTCGCCGACGACCACGCCCGGCCCGCCACGGACGACGGTCCCGCCGTCGCGGTGACCGGCGGAGCGCTGGCGACCTCCGGCGTCCGGGTGCGCACCTGGCGACGCGCCGGGCGCACCCTGCACCACATCGTCGACCCGGCCACCGGCGAACCCGCCGCCCCCGTCTGGCGCACCGTCACCGTCGCGGCCGCCACCTGCGTGGACGCCAACACCGCCAGTACGGCGGCGATCGTGCTGGGCGGCAGGGCGGTCGACTGGCTGCGCGGCACGGCTCTGCCCGCCCGGCTGGTGGACCTGGACGGCCGCGTCGTGTGTCTCGGCGGCTGGCCGTCCGACTCCGCCGCCACCCGCGGAGCCACCCTTGGAGATCCGCGATGACGACCCTCGCCCTGACCGGAAGCCCGCTGTGGTACGCCAGCCGCGCGGGCGGAACCCTGGCACTGCTGCTGCTCACCGCCACCGTGGTGCTCGGCATCGCCTCGGGCGGGCGGGCCCGCCCCCGTCGGATCGGCCGCTTCGAGCTCGGTGTGCTGCACCGCAACCTGTCCCTGCTCACGCTGGTGTTCCTCGTCGTGCACGTGGTGACAGCGGTGCTCGATCCGTTCGTCCACCTGGGGTGGGCGGTGTCCGTGGTGCCGTTCGGGGCGTCCTATCGTCCGCTGTGGCTCGGACTCGGCACGGCCGGGCTGGATCTGCTGCTGGCCGTCGCGGTCACCAGCGCGCTGCGGCGGCGCCTGGGAGTGCGCCGTTGGAAGGCCGTGCACTGGCTGGCGTATGCCGCCTGGCCGCTCGCTCTCTTCCACGGGGTGGGCACCGGCACCGACACCCGGCTCCCCCTCCAGCTGTGGCTGTACGCCGGGTGTCTCGGCACGGTGGTCGCGGCCGTGTGGTGGCGGCTGGTGAAGGCCGGTCCCGGGCGGGTCGCCGGGCGCCTGACGGCGGCCGTGGCCACGACCGCCGTACCGGTGGTGCTCACGGCCTTCCTCGCCTCCGGACCGCTGCAGCCCGGCTGGTCCCAGCGCGCCGCATCGACGGCGGTCCTCCTCGGGGGTGGACGGTGAACTCCTCGGCCGCGGCGCGTTTCACACCCCACCGTCTCTCCCCCGGACCGGGCGGTCCGGCCGCCGCCCGGCTGCTGGCGGGCTGGTACGCCACCGGTCGACCGGCCGGCCTGACCGATCATCTGAGGCGCTACGGGCCACCCCCCACCGGCGACCGCGGGTCCCTGCCGCTGGTGGACGCCGTGGCGGCGGCCGGGCTCACCGGGCGCGGCGGCGCCGGGTTCCCGACCGCCCGCAAGCTGGGCGCGGTCGCCGCACGGCGGGGCCGCTGCACGGTCGTCGTCAACGCCATGGAGAGCGAACCGCCGAGCCGCAAGGATCAGTTCCTGATCGCCGTCGCTCCCCATCTCGTCCTCGACGGCGCCGTGCTGGCCGCCACGGCGGTGGGCGCGGACACCGTCCACGTGTGTCTGCCCCGCGACCGCGCCGCCCAGTACCGGCGGCTGAGCGCCGCCGTGGAGGAGCGCCGACGCTGTCGTCCGGACCCCGTGCGGCTGCGGCTGCACGCCCTCCCGCACACCTACGTCTCCAGCGAGGCGACCTCTCTGGTGCGCTGGCTCGACGGCGGCCCGGCCCGGCCCCGGGGCGGCCCGCCGCGCGCCCACGAGCGGGGCGTCGGCCGACGTCCCACGCTGGTCCACAACGCCGAGACCCTCGCCCATCTGGCCCTGATCGCCCGCTACGGACCGGCCTGGTTCCGGCAGGCCGGCACGCCGGACGAGCCGGGCACCCTGCTCGTCACCGTCTCCGGTGCCGTCCGCGCCCCCGCTGTGCTGGAGGTGGCCCTGGGCACGCCGCTCGCCACGGTCCTGGACCAGGCCGGCGGCGCCACGCAGCCGCTCCGGGCGGTCCTGCTCGGCGGCTTCGCCGGAACCTGGCTCCCCGCCCGGCATCTCCGCACCCCCCTCACCCGGCACGATCTGGCCCCGCTGGGCGCCGCACCCGGCGCCGGCGTGCTCGTCGCTGTGTCCGAGGCGCTCTGCGGCCTGACCGAGACGGCCCGCATCCTCGCCTATCTGGCGGCGCACAGTGCCCGCCAGTGCGGTCCCTGCCGTCTCGGTCTGCCCGCCGTGGCCGAGGACTTCACCGCCTTGGCCACCGGACGTGCGGACGCCGCCCTGCTGTCCCGTCTGCGCCGCCGCGCCGGCCTGCTGCCGGACCGGGGCGCCTGCCGCCATCCCGACGGCGCCGCCCGCCTGGCGGCCTCCGCCCTGCAGGCCTTCGCCGACGACGTCGACCACCACCTCGCGCACGGCCCCTGCCCCGCCGCCCGGCAGCCGCCCCAGCTCCCCGTGCCGCCCGCCACCGCCCCGGAGACCTGGCGATGAGCCGCACCCGCACGCTGCGCGTCGACCGCATCGCCTGCACGGGGCAGGGCCTGTGCGCCGAACTCCTCCCAGAGCTGATCGACCTCGACGAATGGGGATACCCGGTCCTCAAGGACACGACCGTCCCCGACCGGCTGCGTGCCCATGCCCGCCGGGCCGTCGCCGCCTGCCCCGTCCTCGCCCTGCACACGGACGACGACCGGACCTGACCGGCAGGCGTCCCCACCGTCGTTCGGCCCTGACATCGGGCCGTTCGTCCCCTGCCGGATCCGCCGCCGTCACGATGTGATGGACGGGGAGCGGAGGTCGCCGCGACAGACGGACCGAGGTGCGCCATGGACCATCCGACCAGCCCCACTCCCGCCGCGCGGCTGAGCCGCCTGGCCGGCTCCGTCGTCTCCCCTCGGCTGGAGCCTGCGTTGCTGGCCGTCACCGCAGCGGCGCTGACGGCCGGCGGCGTCGCCTGGCTCGTCGGGGACGACAGCCTCGCGGACCTGTTCTGGGGCCTGGGCACGGTGTCCGCCGTCGTACCGGCGGTGGGATGGGTGCTGGCCGCGCTGCGGCAGGGGCACGCGGGCGTGGACCTGATCGCCGTGCTGGCGCTCGGCGGCACCCTGGCCGTGGGCGAGTACCTGGCCGGGGCGCTGATCGCGCTGATGCTCGCCACCGGCCGCACCCTCGAAGCCGCCGCCCAGCGGCGTGCCTCCCACGACCTGCGCGCCCTGCTCGAACACGCACCGCGCTCGGCACGCCGCCGTACCGATGTCGGGGTGGACACGGTGCCGCTGGCCGAGGTCGGTGTCGGCGACCTGCTCGTCGTGGGACCCGGCGAGGTGGTCCCCGTGGACGGCCGGGTGGAGAGCACCGCCGCCGTCCTCGACGAATCGGTGCTCACCGGTGAGCCCCTCCAGGTCGAACGGCCGCAGGGCGAAACGGTCCGCAGCGGCGTGGTCAACGCGGGCGGCGCCTTCGAACTGCGCGCGACCGCGACCGAGCGGGACAGCACCTACGCGGGCATCGTGCGGCTGGCCCGGCAGGCCGGGGCGGAGTCCGCGCCCGTGGTGCGGCTCGCCGACCGCTACGCGGCCTGGTTCCTTCCGCTGTCCCTCGTGGTGGCGGGACTGGCCTGGCTGATCAGCGGCTCCGCGGTACGGGCGGTCGCCGTGCTGGTGGTCGCGACGCCGTGCCCGCTGCTGCTGGCCGCGCCGGTCGCGATCGTCTCCGGCCTCTCCCGGGCCTCCCGCCTCGGCGTGGTCATCCGCGACGGCGGCGCCCTGGAGAACCTCGGCCGCGCCCGCACGCTCCTGCTGGACAAGACCGGGACCCTCACCGGCGGCCGCCCCCGTGTCCTGGACGTGACAGCAGCTCCCGGCCGTAGGCCCGCGGAGGTGCTCCGCCTGGCGGCGTCCCTCGACCAGTACTCGCCGCACGTCCTCGCCCGGGCCATCGTCGACACGGCCCACGAACGCAAGCTGGAGCTGTCGGTTCCGTCGGACGTCACCGAGGAACCCGGACGGGGCGCCTCGGGCACCGTGGACGGGCACGAGGTCTGCGTCGGCCGCGTCGACACCTCGGAGGTACGGCCGTCCTGGGCCAGGGCCGTCGACAACCGCGCGCTTCTCGACGGGGCGGCCGTCGCCTGGCTGACCGTCGACGGAAAACCGGCCGGCGCCGTCCTCCTGCGCGACCCCGTACGCCCCGACGCGCCCCGCACCCTGCGCCACCTGCGGGCGGCGGGCATCGAACGGCTGCTGATGCTCACCGGCGACCGCGCCGAACCCGCCCACGAGGTCGCCGCGGTCCTCGGCCTCGACGCCGTGCGCGCCGAGCTCGGCCCGGCCGACAAGGTCGCCGTCGTGCGCGCCGAACGCGAACGCGCGGTCACCGTGATGGTCGGCGACGGCGTCAACGACGCCCCCGCCCTCGCCGCGGCCGACATCGGGGTGGCCATGGGGGCACACGGCTCCACCGCCTCCTCCGAGGCCGCCGACATCGTCCTGACCACCGATCGCGTCGACCGCCTGGCCGACGCAGTCGCCATCGCCGTTCGAGCCCGGCGCATCGCCGTGCAGAGCGCGCTGGGCGGCATGCTGATGTCGCTGGCCGCCATGGCCGCGGCCGCGTTCGGCCTCCTCCCGCCGGCCGTCGGCGCCCTGCTCCAGGAAGGCATCGACATCGCGGTCATCCTCAACGCCCTGCGCGCCCTGCGCGTCGAGCAGACCGTGCGGCCGGCCCTCACCCCCGCAGCCGAGGCACTCATCCACCGCTTCGCGGCAGAGCACGACGACCTCCAGGACGTGCTCGAAGCCGTACGCGACGCCGCGGACCGGCTCTCCGACAGCCCCGGCTCCAAGGCCCTCGCGGCCGTCGAGGAGACCCACCGGCTGCTCACCGAGCGGCTGCTGCCCCACGAATACGCCGAGGAGCACCAGCTCTATCCGGCCCTCGCCCCCGCCCTGGGCGGACCCGAGGCCACCGCCACCATGAGCCGTGCGCACACCGAGATCGAACGCCTCTCCCGCCGCATCGCCACCCATCTGCGACTGGCCCACGCCGACGGCGGCCTCACGCCCGGCCAACTCGACGACCTGCGCTCCTGCCTCTACGGACTGAACACCGTCCTGCGGCTGCACTTCACGCAGGAAGAGGAGAACTACTTCTCGCTGGCCCCGTGAGAGCGCCCTGGCCGCCCGGCGACCGCGTCCAGGCGCAGCCCTCGCGGTCACGGGGCCGGGACGGGGCCGGGCACGGGGCCGGGCACGGGGCCGGGCATGGGGCCGGGGCGGCGGGGGGCGCGAACAACCAGGTGCGTCCCTCCACCACGGTCCGTTGCGTGTCCGGCAGCAGCCGGTCGAGGATTCGGGCGTCGGACGGCCGGTCCGTCCCGGTGCGCCATCCCGTAGAGACCCCTTCGCCCCAGGGGGGCCGCGCTCATGAACGCCGGTGCGGCCGGCCCGAGGGCGACCGGATACAGTGCGCGAGAAGGCAGCCCGGTCAGGGAGGGGAAGCGTGACCGACACCAGCGACACCCGACCCGTCGACAGCGAAGCGCAAGCGCCGCGGCGGAGCCGACTGAGCCGCCTGATGCGCTACATCCCCCTGGTCGCCCCCGTGCTGCTGTGGACCGTCCCCTGCTGGGTGCTCCTGTACACCGGCCAGCACTGGCCGCTGCCCGTCACCCTCGCCGGCACCGCCCTGTTCGCCCTCGGTCTCGTCGGTATGCCGCTCGCGATGGTGCGCGGCCACGGCCGGCGCCAGCAGGACCGGGCGGCGATCTTCGGTGACACCCTGCTGGGCACCAGCTGGGTCCTGTTCACCTGGTCCGTTCTGCTCGGCGTCCTGCTGCGGATCGCCCTGGCCGTGGCCGGCGTCGGCGCGGGCCAGGACCGGGCCCGAATCGTCACGTGGGCCGTCCTCGGCACCACCGCCGTACTGCTCACCTGGGGGTACGCCGAGGCCCGCCGCGTGCCACGGGTACGCCGGCTCGACGTGCGACTCCCACGGCTGGGTGCCGGGTTGGACGGCCTCCGCGTCGTCCTCATCACCGACACCCACTACGGTCCCCTCGATCGCGCGCGCTGGTCGGCACGGGTGTGCGAGACCGTGAACACCCTGGAAGCCGACCTGGTCTGCCACACCGGCGACATCGCGGACGGCACGGCCGAACGCCGCCGCGCCCAGGCCGCCCCACTCGGAACGGTGCAGGCGACCCGGGCCCGGGTCTACGTCACCGGCAACCACGAGTACTACAGCGAGGCCCAGGGCTGGGTCGACCTGATGGACGAGCTGGGCTGGGAGCCGCTGCGCAACCGCCATCTGCTGCTCGAACGCGGAGGCGACACCCTCGTGGTCGCCGGCGTGGACGACGTCACCGCCGAGTCCTCCGGCCTGGCAGGCCACCGCGCCCACCTCGCCGGAGCCCTGAACGGCACGGACCCCGACCTACCCGTCCTGCTCCTGGCCCACCAGCCCAAGTTCATCGACCGGGCAGCAGCCGCCGGCATCGACCTCCAGCTCTCCGGCCACACCCACGGCGGCCAGATCTGGCCCTTCCACCATCTCGTCCGCATCGACCAGCCCGCCCTCGCCGGTCTCACCCACCACGGCCCCCGCACCCTCCTCTACACCAGCCGCGGCACCGGCTTCTGGGGCCCGCCGTTCCGCGTCTTCGCCCCCAGCGAGATCACCCTGCTCGTCCTCCGCTCCCCGCACCCGCCCGCCTCGCCGTAGCAGTGCGCGGGCCGCCCCAGCCACTGCGCTTCGCCGTGCTCGCGGGCCAGGAATCGGTGGCCGGTCCCGATGATCGTCCAGCGTGACCATGTCAGTCGGGGCCGCTCCAGTCGAAGGGGAAGTACTTGCTGGACCTGCCGCTGCGGCTCCAGCTGAAGCCGAAGGCGTCGGCCTGATCGGCGGTGGACCGGCCCCAGGTGGCGATCTGTCCCGGGCCGACCTCGGCACCGGGGGCGTTGTGGACCTGGACCCGTGCCCCCTCGGCCGTGGTGGGACCGGTGAGGGCCTCGGCGCGGGCGGTCACCCGGCCGGGAATCTCAGCGCGCCACGCCCCCAGGTCCTCGTCCACCTCGACGGTGATCGGAGCGACGTCCATGCCGCGTATCTCGGGTCCGAAGACCTCGACGAACTGCTGTGGCCAGCCGCCGGCCTCCCCGCCGAAGATCGCGCCGAGTGCGGCGCGCTGCTGGTCGTCGGCGCGCTCGTCGACGAAGACGGCGGCATACGGGTCCGTGTGCTCGCCGGTCCACACGTTGCCGGTGAAGGACCCGAGCATCAGGACGTTCAGATCGTCGAGCCGGACATCCCCGAACCGTCCCTCGCGGATGTGCCAGGCCAGCACGCCCTCGCAATCGCCCTCGGACGGGGGCTGGGCGAATGTGCACGGGCAGGGTATGGCGCAGTTGCAGGTGTCGAACCAGTCGCCGACCACGTGCCAGGGCGGGCTGCTGGTGGTCTGCTCAGCCATCTCGCTCCTCCTCTCCGCTATACGGAGCGGCGTCACTTCCAGGGTGCTCCTCGCCGGCGCGAAAGCGAAGCGGCCATCGGAGGCGGGCAAGGGGAGCCGGGAGGCGCTGATGGGGACGCCGGCACGCGTACGCCGCCCGGGTCCCGGTCCTCCGGCTTTTGAGGCCGTCGATTCTGTGATCTGCTGGAGATGTCCTCGAAAGTGCTCATCGCGGTCACCGAAGCGGCGGGGGTCCTTGGGAGGCATGCCGTGCCGCATCTCCGGCTCGCCCCGCCGGAGCCCACCCGGCCCGGGGTCCTGCTGCCGAGGCGTGATCTGGCCCTCGGCTGGCTTCTCCTGACCCTGCTCGCCGTTCTGGCGTGGGTGCTCACGGCCGCGCAGTCCCGTGACATGGGGACGGAGCCGGGCACCATGGGTCTGGCGCTCCCGCTCTTCCTGCTCCTGTGGGTGGTCATGATGGCGGCGATGATGCTGCCGTCGCTGGCACCCGTGGCTCTCACCTGGGTACAGGCGATCAACCGCGGTACCGCGGGCCGCGTCCGCGCGCTGCGCCTCACCGAATTCGTCGGCGGCTATCTGCTGGCCTGGGCCGGCTTCGGACTGCTGGTGTACGGGGCCCTGGCGGCGACGGGGCACCTGGTCGACGCGCACCCCGAGTCGGGGCGCTGGATCGGCGCGGGCGCGTTCCTGCTGGCGGGAGTCCAGCAGTTCGGGCCGCTGAAGCGGGTCTGTCTGCGGCACTGCCGCAGCCCGATGTTCCAGCTGATGCGGTACGCGCGGTTCCGGCCGTGGGCGAAGGATCTGCGGGTGGGCGCGCACCACGGGCTCTACTGCGTCGGCTGCTGCTGGGGGCTGATGATCGTCCTGATCCCGCTCGGCGTGATGAACGTGGCGGCGATGGCGGGACTGGCGGCGGTGATCTTCCTGGAGAAGCTGTGGCGGGGCGGCCCCTGGCTCAGCTGGGCGGTGGGTGTCGCCCTCCTCGTCCTGGCCGTGCTCGCCCCGTTCCAGGACTGGCTGCTGCCGGGTCTGCAGATGTCGGGTCCGTCGATGGACCAGATGCTGGGTGCGGCGCCCTGACTGGCTGTCGATCAGTCCTGGTGAGTCCCTTCCCCCTCAAGCGCGGGCACGCCGAGGACCCCCTGGGCAATACCCCCTGGGGGTAGGGTTTCGGCCGACACCAGAGACACCTCGGGAAGGGGTGGGTCCATGGAGGCGATCGGGCACGCGTTGTCCATTGCCGGGTCGATGACCTGGGAGGTCACCTGGGCGCTGATCCTCGGCTTCACGCTCTCCGCCGTCGTGCAGGCCGTGGTGCGCCGCTCCACGGTCGTACGGCTGCTCGGTGACGACCGGCCACGCACCCTCGCCGTGTCCGCCGGGCTCGGCGCGGCCTCGTCCTCCTGCTCCTACGCGGCCGTGGCCCTCGCGCGCTCCCTCTTCCGCAAGGGCGCGGACTTCACGGCGGCGATGGCCTTCGAGATCGCCTCCACCAACCTGGTGATCGAACTCGGCGTGATCCTGGCCCTGTTGATGGGCTGGCAGTTCACGGCCGCGGAGTTCGTCGGCGGCCCGGTCATGATCGTCGTACTCGCCGCGCTGTTCCGGATCCTCCTGCGCGAGCGGCTGCTGCGCCAGGCCCGGGAACAGGCCGAACGCGGCGTGGCGGGATCGATGGAGGGCCATGCGGCGATGGACATGTCCTTGCGGGGCGAGGGCGGCTTCGCGCGCAGGCTGTTCTCGCGGGACGGCTTCACGTCCGTCTCGCACATCTTCGTCATGGAGTGGGCGGCGATCCTGCGTGACCTGGTGGCCGGACTCCTGATCGCGGGGGCGATCGCCGCCTGGGTGCCGGACGAGTTCTGGCAGACGTTCTTCCTGGCGGACCATCCGCTCGCCGCCAAGCTGATCGGGCCGCTCGTCGGACCGCTGGTGGCGATCGCGACGTTCGTCTGCTCCATCGGCAACGTGCCACTGGCCGTAGTGCTGTGGAAGGGCGGGATCAGCTTCGGCGGCGTGATCGCCTTCATCTACGCCGACCTGCTGATCCTCCCGATCCTCAACATCTACCGGAAGTACTACGGCATCCGGATGGCCGTGTTCCTCCTGGTCACCTTCTTCGCGGCGATGGCGGTCGCCGGGTATGCCGTCGAGTTCGTCTTCGGTGGACTGGGTCTGGTCCCCGACCAGGCGGACGCGAGGATCCCCGAGGAAGGGATCACCTGGAACTACACCACCTGGCTCAACATCGCCTTCCTGCTGCTGGCCGCGGCCCTGCTCGTACGGTTCTGGCGCACCGGGGGCCCGGCCATGCTGCGGATGATGGGCGAGGCGCCCGACGGCACTGGAACCACGGGGAGATGATCTCGCGGTAGTCGTATGCGCCGCCGACGAGGTTCGCGGCCACCGTGGCGGACTGGCCGAGCACGATGGGCGCGGTCGGGGAGACGTACATGACCTTGTCGTACGAAGCGGCGCCCCGCCCTCACTGTCCCCGTCGGGACTCGCCGGAGTCCTGTCGGGTCCACATGCGCCGCGGAGGGAATTGAGGTACTTCTCGAAGGGACAGAACGCCGCGGACCCGGCATGTCGACGACGATGTCGCACCAGGTGCGCCACGGGACTCGCTCACCGTCGTATCCAGCTTCGTACGAGACGGAGGCCGCCGCCATGCAACCTGTCATCACCGTGGGCCTCGACGGTTCACCCGAGAGCCTCGCCGCCGCCCGCTGGGCGGCCGACGAGGCCGAGCGGCGCAGGCTCACCCTGCGACTGCTGCACGCGTGGCCGCTGCTGGCGCCGGAACCGCCCCGGGTCGCCTCGGAAGTCGACCAGAACTACTGGGCGAAACGCCTGGTCCACACCGCGCAGGCCGAGTTGCAGGCCCGGCATCCAGGGCTGTCCGTCATCGGGAACCTGGTCCCCGAGGACGCTCAGGAGGCCCTGATCAAGGCGGCCGCGGAGTCCGAGATGCTCGTGCTCGGCTCCCGGGGGCTGGAGGCGGTCGAGAGCTACTTCATGGGCGATGTCAGCTTGCCGGTCGTGGCACGGGCCGGGAGGCCCGTCGTCCTGGTCCGCGCGGAGCCGGCGGACGAGGCACGGACCTCCGCACCCGGGGGCCCGGTGGTCGTGGCGCTGAAACTGCACGCGCCCAGCGACGAGTTGCTCGACTTCGCGTTCCACTCCGCCGCGGCCCGGGGCGTTCCCCTCCTGGCCGTCCACGGCCGCAGCCTGCCGCTCCACGCGCACACACCCTGGGGTGCGGACCACGCCGTCACCGAGGAGATGACGAAGGACGCGCACAAGGAGCTGAGCAAGACACTCCGCCCCTGGCACGAGAAGTACCCGCAGGTGGAAGTGGACGACAGCATCCGACTCGCGAGCCCGGCCAAGGCCGTCGTGCAGGCGGCGCAGGGAGCGGGGTTGCTGGTCGTGGGCCGACGCGCGCACCGGCACGGCAGGGGACACCACCTGGGGCCGATCGCCCAGGCCGCCCTCCATCACGGACGCTGCCCCGTCGCCGTCGTTCCCCATGACTGAGCCCGGTCCCCTCGCCCCCCAGCCGCCGCGGGCGGAGGTGTGCGAGACCCACACCGCGATCCTGTTCTTCGCCGGGAACCGCGCCTACAAGGTCAAGAAGCCCGTGAACCTGGGTTTCCTCGACTACACCGAGCGGGCGGCGCGCCGATCGGCGTGCGAACGCGAGGTCGCCGTCAACCGCCGCTTCGCGCCGGACGTCTACCTGGGGCTGGGCGAGGTCTCCAGCCCTGACGCCGAGGCACCGGAACCCCTCGTGGTGATGCGCCGCATGCCGGCGGACCGACGCCTGTCCCGGCTGGTGCGTACGGGCGCGGCGCTCGACGACGTCCTGCGGGCCGTGGCCCGGCGGCTCGCCGCGTGGCACGCCGAGGCGCCCCGAGGCCGGGACGTGGACGAACAGGGAACCCGGGACGCGCTGTCATCGCGCTGGGAGGCGAGCTTCGCCCAGATCCGCGCGCTGACCGGCGAGGGCTCCGTGCCCGACGGCGTGCCCGACGGCGTGCCCGAGGTCGAGCGGCTCGTGCGCCGCTACCTCGCCGGGCGCGAGCGGCTGTTCGATGCGCGGATCGAGCAGCGGCGCGTGGTCGACGGCCACGGCGACCTGCTCGCCGAGGACGTCTTCTGCCTCGACGACGGACCCCGCGTCCTGGACTGCCTGGAGTTCGACGACCGTCTGCGGTACGTCGACGGTCTGGACGACGCCGCCTTCCTCGCCATGGACCTGGAACAGCTCGGCGCGCCTGAGGCGGCGGCCTCCTTCCTCGCCGCCTACAGCGAGTACTCGGGCGACCCCGCTCCTGCGTCCCTGTGGCACCACTACGTCGCCTACCGCGCGTTCGTCCGGGCCAAGGTGTCACTCATCCAGGCGCGGCAGGGAGCGCCGGGAGCGGAGCCGGCGTCGCGGCGGCTGGTCTCGACGGCCTTGCGCCACCTGCGCACCTCCGCCGTCGGACTGACACTCGTCGGCGGACTGCCCGGCAGCGGGAAGTCCACGCTCTCCGGTGCGCTCGCCGACCGGCTGGAGGCCACGCTCCTCAGCAGCGACCGCCTCCGCAAGGAACTGGCGGGCATTCCCCCGGAGCGGTCGGCGGCGGCCGGTTACGGGGAGGGGCTGTACACCCCCGAGTGGACGGCGGACCTATGCCGCCCTGCTCGACCGCGCGGCGGCCCTGCTGGCGTCCGGCGAGTCCGTCGTGCTGGACGCCACCTGGTCCACGGCGGAGCAGCGTACGGCGGCGCACCGTGTGGCCGAAGGCGCCGACGCCGATCTGATCGCCCTGCACTGCCGGGTTCCCGACGAGATCTCCGCGGCCCGTCTGAGCACGCGGGCCCCCGGGGCCTCCGACGCCGACCTCGACATCGCCGCCGCCATGGCGGCGAGGGAGCCGCCATGGCCCGAGGCCGTCACCGTCGACACGAGCGGGCCGCTGGAATCCGCCGTCTCGCGGGCGCTGGCCGCCGTACGACCATGGGGCACCGGCCAGGCACCGGTCTTCCGCCGCCCCTACATGGAACCGGACTAGACGGGCAACCGGGAAACCGCCTGCCCTCTCGGGGTGAGTCAGTCGTCGCCCCCGCCGCCCGACGCCGTCTTGGAGAAGCCGTCGTGCCACGCGGCCTTCGCCCCCGAGTCGCCGATGCGGTAGACGTCCACGACGGCTCCCGCGGCCACCACGAGGGACAGCACCGCAGCCGCGACGCGCACCGGTGCGGCGGGCCGCCGCGTGCGGCCCGCGGCCCCGGACGCGGCGGTACGGCCCGACGCCCACCAGACGAGGGCGGCCAGGACGAACAGGCCCCCGGCCCAGGGGAGCAGGCCATCGCCCAGCTCGGCGTGCCGGCGCACCAGCGCGTTGCCGTCGACGTGTCCCTCCAGCCATTCGCCGGCCTCCGCGGTGAGCGGAACGCTCACGAGGGTGACCAGGGCGAGCAGGGGCAGCACGACGCCCATGCGCTGTGCCGCCTTGGGCCAGATCACACCGACCACGAGTGCCAACGCGGTCAGGGGAACGAGGACGACAACGAAGTGCACGAGCAGTATGTGTGCGGGCAGGCCGTTGACCAGGCTCATCGGCGACTCCTCCAGAGATGTGGGCACCCACTGTGTCGATCGGGCGCGTCAGACTGGCACAGGAACCTCTCAGCTTCCTCTGAGAACCACGCGGCTGGTCCCGGCAGTTGACGACCGCATCGCGCGGCGCGGGCGAGGCCGCGCGGGAGGGACCGCCCACGACGTGGCCGGCCGTGGCTCACACCGCTCGCAGTCCGTGGTGCCGGAACTGTTCACGGACCCGCTCGACGAGGTCCCGGTCCGGCGTCGGGGTGTCCTTCAGCGGGAAGGGGATGCCGAGGGCGTCGTACTTGTGGGCGCCGAGCTTGTGGAACGGCAGGACGTCGACCCGCTCCACGGTGCTCAGGCCCGCGAGGAAGGCGCCCAGGCCGTCCACGGCCGTCTCGTCGTCGGTCCAGCCGGGGACGAGGACGTAGCGGATCCGCACGGGGACGCCGAGCCGGTCCAGGCGGGTGGCGAAGTTCAGGGTGGGGGCGAGTGCGCCGCCGGTCAGCTTCCGGTAGGTGCCGATGTCGAAGGACTTGATGTCCAGCAGGACCAGGTCGGTTTCGGCGAGGAGCGCGTCGTCGGCGCGGGCGCCGAGGAAGCCGGAGGTGTCGAGGGCGGTGTGCAGCCCGGCCGCCTTGCAGCGCCGCAGGATCTCGCCGGTGAAGGCGGACTGGAGCAGGGGCTCGCCGCCGGTGATCGTCACCCCTCCCCCGGCCGTGGTGAGGAAGGCGCGGTACTTCTCGATCTCCGCCATCACCTCGTCCACCGTGGTCTCCCGGCCGTCGCGCATGTGCCAGGTGTCGGGGTTGGCGCAGTACAGGCAGCGCAGGGGGCAGCCGCTGACGAAGAGGACGAACCGGGTCCCGGGACCGTCCACGCCGGTGGACAGGTCCCAGGAGTGGATCCGGCCGGTCGCCGTCATCGTGCTCACAGCGATCCGTGGAAGGTGCGGCTGATGACGTCGAGCTGCTGCTCACGGGTCAGCCGGACGAAGTTGACGGCGTATCCGGAGACCCGGATCGTCAGCTCCGGGTACTTCTCCGGGTGCTCCATGGCGTCCTCCAGCACGGCCCGGTCCAGGACGTTGACGTTCATGTGGAAGCCGCCGGCCGACATATAGGCGTCGAGGATGCCGACCAGGTGGCCGGCCCGCTCGGCCGGGTCGTGCCCCAGTCCCTCCGGGGTGATCGTCGTGGTGAGCGAGATGCCGTCCCGGGCCTGTTCGTACGGCAGCTTGGCGACCGACAGCGCGGAGGCGGCCACCCCGTGCCGGTCCCGGCCGTTCATCGGGTTGGCACCCGGGGCGAAGGGCTGTCCGGACCGGCGTCCGTCGGGGGTGTTGCCGGTGTGCTTGCCGTAGACGACGTTCGAGGTGATCGTCAGCACGGACTGGGTGTGTTCGGCGTCCCGGTAGGTGGGGTGCCGGCGGACCTTGGCCATGAAGGACTCCACCAGGCCGACGGCGATGGCGTCGGCGCGGTCGTCGTTGTTGCCGTAGGCCGGGAAGTCGCCCTCGGTACGGAAGTCGACGGCGAGCCCGGTCGCGTCCCGGAACACCTTGACCCGCGCGTGCTTCACGGCCGACAGGCTGTCCGCCGCGACCGACAGCCCCGCGATGCCGCAGGCCATGAAGCGGTGCACGGGGTGGTCGTGCAACGCCATCTCCAGGCGTTCGTAGGCGTACTTGTCGTGCATGTAGTGGATGACGTTGAGCGTGTTGACGTATGTCTCGGCCAGCCAGTCCAGTACGCGGTCGTAGGCCGCCGCGAGCTCCTCGTAGTCCAGGTACTCGCCGGTCAGCGGAGGCATCGCGGGGGTGACCTGGTCGCCGGTCATCTCGTCCCGGCCGCCGTTGACGGCGTACAGCAGCGCCTTCGCCAGGTTGACCCTGGCGCCGAAGAACTGCATCTCCTTGCCCACCGCCATGGCGGAGACGCAGCAGGCGATCGCGGTGTCGTCGCCGTTGCGGGGGCGCAGCAGTTCGTCGGACTCGTACTGGACGGCGCTTGAGTCGATGGAGACCTGGGCGCAGAACTCCTTGAAGCCCGCGGGCAGTCGGGGCGACCAGAGCACGGTGAGGTTGGGTTCGGGGGCGGGGCCGAGGTTGTGGAGGGTCTGCAGGAAGCGGAAGGAGGTGCGGGTGACCAGGGGGCGGCCGTCCGTGCCGATGCCGCCGATCGACTCGGTGACCCAGGTGGGGTCGCCGGAGAACAGGGCGTCGTACTCGGGGGTGCGCAGGAAGCGCACGATCCGCAGCTTGATCACGAAGTCGTCGATCAGCTCCTGGGCGCGGGTCTCGTCGATGGTCCCCTCGTCCAGGTCGCGCTGGAGGTAGACGTCGAGGAAGGTCGAGGTGCGGCCCAGCGACATCGCGGCGCCGTTCTGTTCCTTCACGGCGGCGAGGTAGCCGAGGTAGAGCCACTGCACCGCCTCGTGCGCGCCGGCCGCGGGGCGGGAGACGTCACAGCCGTAGGACGCCGCCATACGGGTCAGTTCGCCCAGCGCGTTGATCTGTTCGGCGAGTTCCTCGCGGTCGCGGATCACCTGCTCGGTCGACGGCTCGGCGTCCAGCCGGGCGCGCTCGGCCCGCTTGGCCCCGATCAGCCGGTCGGTGCCGTACAGGGCCACCCGCCGGTAGTCGCCGATGATCCGGCCCCGGCCGTAGGCGTCCGGCAGTCCGGTGATGATGCCGACCTTGCGGGCGGTGCGCATCTCGGGCGTGTAGGCGTCGAAGACACCGTCGTTGTGGGTCTTGCGGTAGGTGCCGAAGACCTTCGTCACGAACGGGTCGGGTTCGTAGCCGTACGCCTTCAGGCCGTTCTCCACCATGCGCAGGCCGCCGTTCGGCATGATCGCGCGCTTGAGCGGGGCGTCCGTCTGGAGGCCGACGATCAGTTCACGGTCCCGGTCGATCCAGCCGGGCGCGTGCGAGGTGATGGTCGAGGGGGTCGTGGCGTCCACATCGAGGATGCCCCGCGCCCGCTCCTCGGGGAACAGCGAGGCGACCTTCTCCCAGACGGCGCGCGTACGGTCCGTCGGGCCGGTCAGGAAGGACGCGTCACCCTCGTACGGCGTGTAGTTGGCCTGGATGAAGTCACGCACGTCGATCAGCTCGCGCCAGCGGGCCCCGGCGAAGCCTCTCCAGGCGGCCGGGGTGACCCGTTCAGCGGCTGTCACGGTCGCGGTCATCGCCGTTCCTCTCCTCGGTCCGTGTCCTGCGCTTCGATGCTCGTCGACCGCGATCGCCACGGGGAGTGCCGGACAGCGCCTTCACCCGGGCCGTCCGGCCCTCGGCCACCGGGCCGGACGGTCCGCCGCCGCCCGCCGCCCGCCGCCGGCGGTCAGGCGCCCGAGCGGCCGCGCACGATCTCGTACGCCGCGTCCAGGGTCCCGATGTCGAGCAGTCCGTGGACGCGTTCACCGCGGTGCAGCAGGGCGTTGCCGCCGAGGGCGACGACGATGCGCATGGCTGTGCTCCTCGTGCTCCTCGTGCTCCTCGTGCTCCTCGTGCCCGCCGGTGCCGAGTGGCCCCGGCTTCGGACCGGACGACCCATGGTCGTCGCGGGACCGTGGGCACACGCTGGTCCTGGCTCTTCACGCCCCTCGGCCCCACCGCCCAGTCACCGGACGAACCTCGAAGGAGTGGCCATGCACGGCACCCCGCACATCGTCAGCGATGTCATGACCCACACGGTCGCCGCGGTCGGCCGCAAGGCGGCGTTCAAGGACATCGTGCGGATGATGCAGGACTGGAAGGTCAGCGCCCTGCCCGTGATCGAGGGCGAGGGCCGCGTCGTCGGGGTCGTCTCGGAGGCGGATCTGCTGCCCAAGGAGGAGTTCCGCGACAGCGACCCGGACCGGTACACGCAACTGCGGCGCCTGAAGGACCTGGCCAAGGCCGGCGCCGTGAGCGCGGAGGAACTCATGACCTCCCCCGCGCTCACCGTCCGCGCGGACGCCACACTGGCCCAGGCCGCCCGGACCATGGCCCGGGCGAAGGTCAAGCGGCTCCCGGTGGTCGATGCCGTGGGCATGCTCCAAGGGGTCGTCAGCCGTGCCGACCTGCTCAAGGTCTTCCTCCGCGCCGATGAGGAGATCGCCGAGGAGGTACGGCGCGAGGTCGTGTCCTACCTGTTCCCCCTGCCGGGCTCCAGCGTGCGGGTAGCCGTGCGCGACGGCGTGGTGAGGCTCGTCGGCCAGGTCCGGGACACCTCACTGGTACCGGTGGCGGCGAGACTGGTCCGCGCCGTCGAGGGTGTCGTGGACGTGGACTTCGACCTCTCCCGCGGCACAGCGCCGGGGGACACGCCCGCGGCGGACACCGAGAGCCTCGGTTCCCCTTGACGCCTCCCCGCTCGTCGAGGGTCGTCGACGCCCCGGTCCACGAGGCGATGCGCGCCTCCACCGACGGCATCCTGTGACGGGTATCGCGGGCGTATCGGAAATCGCATACGCCACCGCAACCGGCCTCCGTGTCCCATGGGCGCATGAACCCCGACGCATCCCTGGCAACACCGTCCCGCCGCAGGCGCGGGACCGTGCTCCCCGGCCCGCCGCGGTCGCCGAGCGGGGCCCCCTAGGGCTTGGGCCTGGGCCTGGACGGCCGGCCCCGCGGGCATCGGTCCGATCCGGGCGAGGTGCCGGCGCAGGAGAACGTGTGTGCCGTTCACCGGTGTGGAGGGCGCGCGAAGCGGGCCGCCCCGGCGTCGGGTGTGCTCGGCTACGCTGGACGCGGAGGTGCCAAGTGGCGGCAGATCAGCGGGAGTTGCGCGAGGCGCCGGAGTCCACGACCGTCGTGGTGATCGGTGCGGGTCCGGCCGGGCTGACCGTGGCCACGCTGCTGCGCAGATGCGGCATCGACTGTGTCGTCCTGGAGCGCCGCAGCCGCGAGTACGTCGCGCAGCGGCAGCGGGCCGGCATCGTCGAGAGCCGTGCCGTCCGGATGTTCGCGTCCTGGGGGCTGGCCGACCTGGTGCTGGGCGGCCCGCCGCACGACGGCATCCTGGAGTTCAGGGTGGACGGCGAGAGCCACCTCGTCGACGACCGCGACGGCTCCGAGGGCCCCGGGGCGCGGCTGTGTCCCCAGCAGGTCCTGGTCCAGAAGCTCACCGCCGCCTGTCTCGCCGACGGCGGCGACCTGCGCCACGAGGCGGCCGACGTCTCCCTGCACGACCTGACCGGCGACCGCCCGACCGTCCGCTACCGCTCCGCCGACGGCACCCTGCACACGATCACCTGCGACTTCGTCGCCGGCTGCGACGGTGATCACGGCGTCACCCGCACCGCCGTCCCCGACGGCGTCCTCACCGCGCACACCCACGACCACGGCATCGGCTGGCTCACCGTCCTCGCCGATGCCCCGCCCCCCGCCCACCCCCTGCTCGCCGTCAGCTCACAGGGCTTCGCCGCACACTTTCCCCGCGGACCGCACAGCAGCCGCTACTACCTCCAGTGCCCGCCCGACGACCACCCCGACGCCTGGCCCGACGACCGCGTCTGGGACGCGCTGCGCACCAGGCTCGCCGACCCCGCCCTCGTCGCGGGCCCGATCACCGACCGCGAGACCTTCCGGCTGCGCAGCCTCGTCCACGACCCGATGCGGTACGGCCGGCTGTTCCTCGTCGGGGACGCCGCCCACATCGTGTCCCCCATGGGCGGCAAGGGCATGAACCTCGCCCTGTACGACGCCGACCTCTTCGTCCGTGCGGTTCGGGACCATGTCCGCGACCAGGACGACACCGGGCTGCGCACCTACTCGCAGCGCTGCCTGCGGCGTGTCTGGAACGACCAGGAGTTCTCCCACTGGCTGACCCGGACGGTCCACGACGCCGGCGACGACACCGACTCCGGCCCGTTCCTGCGCCAACTGGCCCGCTCCCGCCTCGACCGGCTCTTCACCTCCCCGACGGCCGCGCAGGCCTTCGCGGAACTGATGACCGGGCTGGACCCGGCCTGAGCCCCGCACCGGCACCTGCCCCGTGGTCGTCGCCGACACCGCCGGTGCCGGAGCGCCTCATCGGGGCTCCCTGACGACGAGCGGGCTACTGGTTCTTGAAGTACTTCCTGGCCAGCGACTTGCCCAGAGCGGTGAGGACGAGCCCCTGCCCGTTGATCTGCACGAGGGGCTTGGGGGCCGTCTCCTTCGCCTTCAGGACGGCCATGCCCTCCTCCAGCTGGTCCGGCGTGAGCTCCAGCTTCGCGGCGAGGTCCGCGTTGTCGGCCCCCCGGTCGAACGCGAGGGGCGACTGCCCGTGGAGTCTGGTCATGATGGCCAGCGCGATCGGGTGCCGCGCCCACACCGGCTCCGCCGCTGGGGGCAGGACGTTGACGGCCGCGGACGTGGACGGGCCCGCCTGAGGCAGGCTCTTGAAGGCGCGTTCGCCTTCGTTCTTCCAGTACTCGGCCGCCTCCGTCTGCTGGTGCGTACGGTAGCGGTCCAGGGTCCGCCGGATCAGATCCGTGTAGTCGGTGCCGGTCACCGGGTTGCGCGGCGCCCGGTAGGGGTTGTACGGGACACCGAAGTTGGCCGCCATATCCATGACGAAGTGGTAGCGGTGGATGTCGGTGAGGTCCCGGCGGTAGTCCGTGTACCACAGCGCCATCAGCGCGTAGGCGATGCTCTCCTTCATCTGCGCGTCCGCGCCGGTGACATGGGCCAGCTTCATGAGCTTGCCGGTGGTCCGCGAGGGGCCGAGCGAGACCGGGTAGCCGAGCCGGCCCGCCGTGTCGACCTGCGGGTTCCTCTGGTTGGGGGTGGCCTTGTCGCCGCGGAAGGTCTGGTCCACCGGCTGCCGCTCGAGCTCGGGGCCGGTCCCCGGGCCGACGCCGTCGAGGGTCCAGCCGGGCAGGTTCACCTCGGCGGAGGGGTTCTCCTGGCCCTTGAGGACGTACCCCTTGAACTCCTCCTGCGTCACCTCGACGTGGTTCTGCATCCCCTCGATCTTGTAGAGGATCTCGGCGACGTCGTGGACGGCGCTGATGAGCGTGGCGAACCTCTCGGGTTGGGGCTCGGCGAGGATGCCGGCGAGCGTCTTCTCGCCGTACTCGACGAAGGGGAGGTACAGGCGCCCCAGGGCGGCCAGTTGTGCCGTCGTGGAGTCGAGCTGCCCGGCCAGTTGCTCGCTCTCGGCGCGCCGCTCCGCGAGCCACGGGGAGAGGCGGGTCTCGATGAACTCGGCGAGTTTCTGGCGGATCCTCTCGTCCAGCACGACCGACTGGGCGATCTGCTGCTCGACATCGGCGACGGGAAGCGCCCTGACCCGGTGCAGGACGGCGGAAGCGGCTTCCTCGGGCGTCTTGTAGTGGCGCCACAGGGCGTCCTTGGCGCCCTCGGGGCGAGGGGAGCCGTTCGCCTGCGGGTTGGTCTGCTTCGGCGCGGCCATCCACTCGTCGAGCACCCGGATGATGGCGGGCCTGGTCTCCCGGTCCTCCCAGGCATCGCCCAGCGGGGTGCTCTGCACGGCGAGGCGGATCCTGTCGTAGGTGGTCTCCGCGTCCTGCTCGCCGTCGGCCTCCCTGGCCTTGGCGCCCAGCGTCAGCACCCGCTGCACCACGGGCCGTCCGGAAGCCTGCCCGCCGGGACCGGCGGGTGCGTCGACCGCCTCGCCGCGCGGCGGGCCGCTCATCACCCGCCGGGCCGTGGCCTCGGCCTCCTGCTCGAAACGGTCGGACGGGTCGGACAACCGCGTTCCGTCGCCCGTGTCGGTACCCGCGACCGGGCCACGCCGCTGCTGGATCACATGGGTCAGCTCGTGCGCGAGGGTGTGCCGGTCGGCCCCGCCCGCGCCGATCACCACATGGTTGCCGGACGTGTAGGCGCGGGCCCCGATCTCCGCCGCCGAGCGCTGGGCGGCGCCGTCGGTGTGCACCCGTACGTCGGCGAAGCCGGCGCCGAGGCGCGCCTCCATCTCCGTGCGCAGCGGGGTCTCCAGCGGCCGGCCCGCCGACCGCAGGACCTCGTGCACGGCCGAGCGCTGCACCGCGGGGCCGTGACCGCACTGGGCGTCGTGCGTGTGCCGCTGCTCCTCGACGGCCTGGGCCACCGCAGCGTTGCCCGCCAGGCGCTGGAGCGCCAGCAGTGTGGCGCCGGGCCCGGGCGGTACGTCCGTACGGCGCGCGGAGCCCGTCGTACGGACCTTGCCGCTCCCCTGCTCCTGCGCGCGCACCGGGCTCCCTCCCACATGACCACGACCTCTCATCCTTACCTCCCGGACCGCACCTCCGAAAGGACCAGGAGGGCAGCCATGAGGGCACCCACGTGGACGACCGGCCCGCGGCCGTCGCAGCCACGACCTTCGACCGCGGCCCGGAGGAGCCGGCGCGGCACCCCTGGGCGGCCGGCTGCCGGAGAAGCGCCGGTTCGGCCTACCGGGCACCGGGCAGGCGCTGCCGCGCGGCTTCCAGGGCGGAGCACCGGCGGTGCGGTGCCGAACTCCGGGAAGACCGGCCGCCGCGGGCTCATGTGAACCGGCGGGGCTACGGCGCTGATCTGCTGCGGGCGGGGGCGACGCTCGCCGCGGGCAGCGACTGGCCGGTCAGCAGCCCCGACCCGCTCCAGGCCGTCCATGTCGCCGTCAACCGGGTCTCCCCCGACGCCCCCGAGGGCACCCCCGAGTTCCGACCTCGTCGTCCTGGACCGGGACCCGTTCGCGGGGCCGCCCGAGGAGATCGCGAGCACCCGGGTCCTTCAGACCCTCGTGGCCGGTGAGCGGGTCCACGCGGCCCCCGACGCCTGATCCGGCTCAGGAGACCGGGGCCGGTTCGCGCGACGGGATCCAGCGCAGATGGACGCTCCGGTCGGCGGAGTCGGAGCGGAGCAGCGACAGCCGGGGGCGTACGGCGTCGGTGCGCGAGGCCGGCGGCCTGCGGCGGCCCGCGGCGAACGGCAGCGGCCACTCTGCTCCCGGCCCCCGGTACTCCTGCTCGGCGGCCGCGTGCAGCGTCCAGTGCGGGTCGTACAGATGGGTGCGTCCCACGGCGCACAGGTCGGCGCGGCCCGCGAGCAGGAGGGAGTTGACGTCGTCGTAGGAGGCGATGGCGCCGACGGCGATGACGGCCGTACCGGTGGCGGCGGCGACCTCGTGCCGGATGCGGTCGGCGAACGGGGTCTGGTAGGAGCGGCCGAAGGCGGGCCGCTCGTCCTTGGTGACCTGGCCGGAGGAGACGTCGATGGCGTCCGCGCCGTGCGCGATGAAGGCGCGGGCGATCTCCACGGCGTCGTGCTCGGTGGTGCCGTCGGGCACCCAGTCGCTGGCGGAGATGCGCACGATCACCGGGCGCCCGGCCGGCCATGCCGCGCGCACGGCGTCGAAGACCTCCAGCGGGAAGCGCAGCCGGTTCTCCAGCGGGCCGCCGTACTCGTCGGTGCGGCGGTTGGCGACCGGCGAGAGGAAGGAGGACAGCAAGTAGCCGTGGGCGCAGTGGAGTTCGAGCAGGTCGAAGCCCGCCTCGGCGCCCCGGTGGGCGGCGGCGGTGAAGTCCTCGAGGATCCGGTCCAGGTCGGCGCGGGTCAGCTCGCGCGGCACGGGCGAGCCCTCGCCGTACGGCAGCGGGGACGGCCCGACCGTCTCCCAGTTGCCCTCGGGCAACGGGTCGTCCATGCCCTCCCACATCAGCCGGGTCGAGCCCTTGCGTCCGGAGTGGCCGAGCTGGAGGCCGATACGGGCGGTGCTGCGCTCGTGGACGTACGACACGATCCGCGCCCAGGACGCACGCTGTTCGTCGTTCCACAGGCCGGTGCAGCCGGGGGTGATGCGGGCCTCGGGCGAGACGCAGACCATCTCCGTCATCACCAGTCCGGCCCCGCCCATCGCCTTGGAGCCGAGGTGGACGAGATGGAAGTCGCCGGGCACACCGTCCACGGCGGAGTACATGTCCATCGGGGACACGACGACCCGGTTCTTCAGCTCCAACTGCCCCAGCCGGTAGGGCTGGAACATCGCCGGTGCGGTGCCGTCGAGCCCCTGTGCCCGGGCGAAGGCGGTGTCCACCCGGTCGGCGAACTCCTGGTCCCGGGTGCGCAGATTGTCGTAGGTGATGCGGCGGGAGCGGGTGAGGAGGTTGAAGCAGAACTGGGTGGGCTCCTGGTGGACGTACATGCCGATGTTCTCGAACCACTCCAGGGACGCCTGCGCGGCCCGCTGGGTGGACTCCACGACGGGGCGCCGTTCGGTCTCGTACGCCGTCAACGCGGCCTCGGTGTGCGGGTGTTCGTGCAGGCAGGCGGCGAGGGCGAGGGCGTCCTCCATGGCCAGCTTGGTGCCCGAGCCGATGGAGAAGTGCGCGGTGTGGGCGGCGTCGCCGATCAGGACCAGATTGCCGTGGTGCCAGCGTTCGTTGCGCACGGTCGTGAAGTTCAGCCACTTGGAGTTGTTGGCGAACACCTGGTGGCCGTCGAGGGCGCCGACGAACACCTCCCGGACGCGGGCCACCGACGCGTCGTCGGAGACGCCCGGTGGGAAGACGACGTCCTCGGTGGCGTCGAAGCCGGCCCGCCGCCAGACGTCCTCGTGCATCTCGACGATGAAGGTGGAGCCGGTGGCGGAGTAGGGGTAGCCGTGGACCTGCATGACGCCCCACTCCGTCTGCTCGACGAAGAACTGGAAGGCTTCGAAGACCCGGTCCGTGCCGAGCCACATGTACTTGTTGGGGCGGCGGTCCAGGGAGGGGCGGAAGACGTCCGCGTGGGCGGCCCGTACGGCGGAGTTGACGCCGTCGGCGCCCACCACCAGGTCGTGCGAGGCGCACAGGTGGGCGGTGTCGGGGGCGGGGGTCGAGAAGTGCAGGGTGACGCCGAGGGCGCGGCAGCGGTCCTGGAGGAGGCGGAGGAGCTCCTTGCGGCTCATGGCGGCGAAGCCCTGGCCGCCGATGGTGTGGGTCTCGCCCCGGTAGTGGATGTCGATGTCGGTCCAGCGGGCGAAGCGGCGGGACATGGCCTCGGCGATGTCGGTGTCGGCGTTCCCGATGCCGCCGAGGGTCTCGTCGGAGAAGACGACGCCGAAGCCGAAGGTGTCGTCGGGGGCGTTGCGTTCCCAGACGGTGATGTCGTGGGCGGGATCGAGCTGTTTCATCAGGGCCGCGAGGTAGAGACCTCCCGGGCCACCGCCGATGATCGCGATTTTCAAGGGAGTTCCTCTCACTGCCCGCCGGCCTGTTCGGCCTCGACGATCCTGCGGAGTGCGAACCGCTGGAGTTTTCCGCTGGTGTTGCGCGGCAGGGCGCCGTGGAAGCGCACGTCACGCGGGTACTTGTAGGGCGCGAGGACCTGTTTGACGTGGTCCTGGATCTCCTTGGCCTTCGTCTCGTCGCCCTTGACGCCGTCCCGCAGCACGACGAACGCGCAGACGACCGAGCCGCGTTCGGGATCGGGCCGGGCCACGACCGCCGATTCGACGACGTCCGGGTGGGTGTCGATGGCGGCTTCCACCTCGGGGCCGCCGATGTTGTAGCCGGAGGAGACGATCATGCTGTCGCTGCGGGCGTGGTAGTGGAAGTAGCCGTCCTCGTCCCGGTGGAAGACGTCCCCGGTGATGTTCCAGCCGTTCAGGACGTAGTCACGCTGGCGGGGGTCGTCGAGGTAGCGGCAGCCGACGGGGCCGATCACACCGAGTCGGCCCGGTTCGCCGGGGCCGAGTTCCGTGCCGTCCACGTCGAGGACGGCGGCGCGGTAGCCGGGGACCGCGCGGCCGGTGGCGCCGGGGCGGATGTCGTCGCCGGCGGCGGAGATGAAGATGTGCAGCAGTTCGGTGGCGCCGATGCCGTCGACCACCTTCAGCCCGATGCGGCTGTGCAGGTCGTCCCAGGTGGAGCGGGGGATGTGCTCGCCCGCCGAGACGCCGACCCGCAGTCCGGTCAGTCCGCTCTCCGCTCCTTCGCGCAGGATGGCCCGGTAGGCGGTGGGCGCGGTCGCGAGGACGGTGACGCCGTGCCGGTGCACGAGGTCGGCGAGCTGGAGCGGGGTGGCGGACTCGGTGAGCAGGGCGCAGGCGCCGGCCCGCAGCGGGAAGACGACCAGCATGCCGAGGCCGAAGGTGAAGGCCAGGGGGGCGGTGCAGGCGACCAGGTCGTCGGGGACCAGGCCGAGGGTGTGGCGGCCGAAGGTGTTGTCGATGGACAGGATGTCCCGGTGGAAGTGCATGGTGATCTTGGGGACGCCGGTGGATCCGGACGTCGGGCCGAGCAGCGCCACGTCGTCGGCGGCGGTGTCCACGTCGGTGAACTCGCCGGACTTGGCGGCGGTCCGGGCGAGGAGGTCCTCGGGGCCGGTGCCGCCGTACTCCACGACGGTCAGCGAGGGCAGCACGGTGTCGCGCAGGGTGTGGACGTCCTCGGCGAACCGGTGGTCGACCAGGGCGACGCAGGGCCGGGTGCGTTCGGCGACCGGGGCGAGTTCGCGGACGCGCAGGGCGGCCATGGTGGTGACGACGACTCCGCCGGCCTTGAGGACGCCGAGCCAGCAGGCCACCGTCCAGGGGGTGTTGGGCGAGCGGAGCAGGACGCGCCCGCCCGGTATCAGGCCGAGGTCCTCGGTGAGGACCTGGGCGACCTGGTTGGCGCGGGTGCGCAGCTCGCCGTACGTCCACAGGTCTCCGGCGGGGGTGCGCAGCGCCGGGCGGTCGGGGCCGTACCGCGCGACGGGGACGTCGATCAGCTCGGTCGCCGCGTTGAGGCGGTCCGGGTAGGCCAGTTCCGGCGTGGTGAACTCGATCGCCGGCCACTGGTGCGCGGGCGGCAGATGGTCGCGGGTGAAGGTGTCGACGTGCGCCGAGGGCGCGAGAGCGCGGGGTCTGGGAGGTGGGAAGGGAGGGGTCAACGGACGTGTTCCTTCCGGGATCCCGCCCGGTCACGGGGCGGGTCAGGCGGGGCGGATCAGGCCCTCCTGGACGACGGTGGCCAGGTGGCGGTGGTCGCGGGTGAAGAAGCGGCCCGTGCCGAGACCGCGGCCCGCGTCGGCGGCGGCCGCTTCCTGGACGTAGAGGAGCCAGTCGCCCATCGGTGCCGGGCGGTGGAACCACATGGCGTGGTCGAGGCTCGCGGTGACCAGCCCGGGCTGCGACCAGGGCAGGTCGAGGACCCGCAGGACGGGTTCGAGGATCGTGTAGTCGCAGACGTACGCGAGGGCGGCCAGGTCCCGTTGGGCGTCGGTGAGTCCGTCGACGGGGCGCAGCGGGTCGTACGGCCTGATCCAGACCGCCTGGTGCGGCAGGCGGTCTCCTTCGACGGTGAGGTAGACCGGGCCCGGGACGTGCCGCATGTCGAAGCCGCGGCCGCCGGACCAGTAGGTCCTGACGTCCTCGGACAGGGGCGTGTCGGCGTGCCGGGCGAGGTACTCGGCCGAGGTGGGCAGGCCCTCGGGGCCGGGCACCTCCTCGGCGAGGGTGGCGTGGAAGGCCGAACCGGCCTCGCCCGTCGCGAAGTTGGCGAGGCAGACGTAGAGCGGCTTGCCGTTCTGGTGGCCGCGCACCTGGCGGGTGCTGTAGCCGCGGCCGTCGCGCAGCACCTCCACCTCGTAGCGGACCTCGGCCCCGATGTCGGCCGGGCGCAGGAAGTAACTGTGCATCGAGTGCAGCGACTTGCCGTCGGCGACCGACCGCATGGCGGCCGCGGCCGCCTGGGCGACCAGGTCGCCGCCGTAGGCCTTGGGCCAGGGGCAGGGCTGGGTGACGGCGGTGAAGGCGAGGTCGAAGTGCTCGGGCTCGGCGGGCTTCAGGGTGACGGCGGCGGTGAAGACGGCCGAGGTCGGTGCCGGGCCGGTCATCGGTCGAGCCAGTCGCGCAGCTCGGCGTCGGCGATGTCGGGCAGGTTGACGACGATGTTCTCCGGGGTGCGGGTCGTCATCCAGGTCAGGGGCTTGGTGCGGGAGAGGTTGCACTCGACGTGCGGCATGAAGGGCGGCACGAAGACCCAGTCGCCCTCCTCCATGTCGACGTAGTCCTCGAACTTCTCGCCGAAGTAGATCCGGGCCCGGCCGGACAGGACGTAGCCGCCGGTCTCGGCCTCGCCGTGGTGGTGGGAGACGGAGCGGTAGCCGGGCTCGTTGCTGACCTTTCCGAACCACAGACGGGTGGCGGGGGTGTGCTGGATGCTCACGCCGGAGACCCGGACGGCGCCGCCCGAGTCGGCGGTGTCCGCGTTCTCCAGTCCGCCGCGGGTGACGACGGGGGCGACGATGCCGCTGGGCAGGCGGTACATCGCGTTGTCGCCCTCCAGCCGGTACTTGCTGAGGTCGGGCTCCATGACATGGGCTCCGTTCGGTCGGGGCGGTCGGGTCCGGGATCCGATGTCTCGTATTTTTCACCGTCGTCAATTAAAGTCAATACATCGGTCCGATCGTGGACCCTGCCAGCACCCGACGCTCCGGAGGCCGTATGCCCCCCGTCCCCGTCAATCCGGACTCCCTCCCTCAGCCCAGCGGCTACGCGCACGGCACGCTGGCGGGGAACACGCTGTACCTGGGCGGACAGACCGCACTGGACGCCGATATGAAGATCGTTCCGGGCGGTGTCGTGGAGCAGTTCCGGCAGGCGTTCGGGAATCTGCTCACCACCCTGCGGGCGGCGGGCGGCGAGCCCGGGGACCTGGTCAGCGTGACGCTGTACCTCACCGACATCCCCGACTACCAGGCGCACGGCAAGGAGATCGGCAAGGTCTGGCGCGAGCTCGCCGGACCGGTCTACCCCGCGATGGCCGGCATCGGCTGCACCGCGCTCTGGCAGCCCGAGGCGGTGATCGAGATCCTCGGGGTCGCGGTGATCCCGGAGGAACGACTCGTCACCCCGCGGCCGTAGGGGGCCGGCATGAGACTCGCGTCCTTCACCCTGGACGGCGTACGGCGGGCCGGCGCCGTGGACGAGCCCGAGCAGACGGTCACCCTGCTGCCCGGCACCGTGGACGACATCGTGCGCGGCGGCGCCGAGGCCCTCGACGCGGCCCGCGCGGCGCGCGGCGCGACCCTGGAGCTGTCCCGGGTCCGCCTGGAATCGCCGCTGCACCGCTTCCGCCGCGACATCCTGTGCACCGGCTGGAACTACCTCGACCACTTCGAGGAGTCACGCGGCAAGCGCGAGGGCCAGGACCCCGCGAGCCTGCCCGAGCACCCGGCCTTCTTCACCAAGGGCCCCGACACCGTCATCGGCCCGTACGACGCCATCGCCTACGACCCCGGCCTCTCCGCGCAGTGGGACTACGAGGCGGAGATCGCCCTCGTCATCGGCCGCGACGGACGCTCGATCCCCGAGGAGAAGGCGCTGGACCACGTCTTCGGCTACCTGGTCGCCAACGACGTCTCCCAGCGCGACCTCCAGCGCGCCCACGGCGGCCAGTGGCTCAAGGGCAAGAGCATCGACGCGACCATGCCGCTCGGCCCCTGGCTGACCACGGCCGACGAGATCGACGACCTGACGGCCCTGCGGGTGCAGTGCGAGGTCAACGGCCGGCTGCTCCAGAACGCGACCAGCGGCCAGATGGCCTTCCCCTTCGCCCGGATCATCGCCGAGCTGAGCCACGGCATGACCCTGCGCGCCGGGGACGTGGTCCTCACCGGCACCCCCAGCGGCATCGGCAACGCGCGCGAGCCGCAGATCTTCCTGGAGGACGGCGATCTCGTCGTCACCCGGGTCAGCGGGCTGGGCGAGCTGCGCAACACCGTGACGCGGACCCGGCTGACATAGGGTGCCGGGAATGACCGCGCAGACGACCTCGGCGAGCGCCCCGGCGGGCGACCGCGAGTCCCGCCACGCCCCGCTCATCCTCACCCTGTTCGGGCTCTACGCCCGTGACGGGCGCCACTGGCTCTCGGTCGCGTCACTGATCGCCCTGATGGCGGACCTCGGGGTGGAGAGCCGGGCCGTACGGTCCTCGATTTCGCGGATGAAACGCCGCGAGGTGCTGCGCGGCGAGCGCCTGGCGGGGGTCGCCGGGTACACGCCGGCCGACGCGACCCTTCAGACACTCGCCGAGGGAGACGTGCGCATCTTCCGGCGGACCCGGGCCTCCCGTGCGGACGGCTGGGTGCTGGTGGTGTTCTCCGTGCCCGAGTCCGAGCGCGAGAAGCGGCACGAGCTGCGCACGGTCCTGACCCGGCTCGGCTTCGGCACGGCGGCCTCGGGGGTGTGGGTCGCGCCCGGGAACCTGGCGGCCGAGACGCGGCGCACCCTGGAACGCCGGGAGCTGTCCGCGTACGTGGACCTGTTCACCGGTGACCACTTCGCCTTCGGGGACCCGCGGGAGAAGATCCGCTCCTGGTGGGACCTCGACGAACTCACCGAGCTGTACGCGGACTTCCTGCGCCGCCACGGCCCCGTCCTCGACGCGGCGCTGGAGCGCGCGCCGGAGCCCCTGGAGGCGTTCCGGACCTATGTGCCGATGCTGACCCAGTGGCGGCGGCTGCCCTACCGGGACCCCGGCCTCCCCCTCGACCTGCTGCCGCGGGACTGGAAGGGGGTGGCCGCGGCCGAGCTGTTCGAGCGGCTCGACGCCCTGCTCAGACCCGCCGCGGCGGCCCATGCCGCGGCGGTGGTCACGGCCTGAGGCCGCTCGCTCGCCCGGCGGTTCACGCTCAGAGCGTGAGCAGCTCCTCGTAAAACCCGCCGAAACCGCGTTCGCGGTCGACGAGGTGGATCTCCAGGATCCAGTGGCAGCGGCGGCCCGCCTTGTCGGTGCGGCGCAGTGGGGTGTCGTTGGCGGGGGTGACGTACGACTCGACGTCCGCGCCGTCGATCCACTCGTGCGGGAACTCTCCGACCAGATGGCCGGCGTGCCAGCCGCCCAGCTCCCAGCCGGCCTCGGCGGCCAGCCGCTCGACCTCGGCGTACAGCCGCTTGCCGGTGATGTCGGGGTCGCCCTCGAAGAAACGGCGGCCGGCCGCGAAGACCTTCGGCAGGTCGTCGCGGAGCCGGTGCTTGACCGGGTCGTCGCCGAGGACGAAGGTCCGGCCGAAGTCGGCCTCGTACTCCTCGAAGATCGGCCCGAAGTCGGCGAACACGATGTCGTCCGCGCCGATCAGCCGGTCCGGCGGGTTCTCCTTGTACGGCTTCAGCGTGTTCGGGCCCGAGCGCACGATCCGCTTGTGCCAGTGACGGGTCGTGCCGAACAGCTCGTTCGCCAGGTCACGGATGCGGTCGCTGACCGCGCGCTCCCCCTGGCCCGGCACGACGAGGGCCCGCTCCTCGATCTCCGCGAAGAGCCGAACGGCCTTCGCCTGAGCATCCAGCAAGCGCGCCGCGCGGGTGGCTTCGTCATCCGTCATACCCGGGAGGGTACAAGTGACCATGCTCGGACCGACGCCGAGGACCGCGGTCGGCGGCGGCAGTCCTCCGCCGGTGCGGCGACCGGCGCCGGGGTCAGCCGCCGACGGCCGCCAGGCGTTCGCTGATCCGTTCGGCGGTGGCGACGCCGCGGACGCCGACGCGGACGGTGCCGACGCCCACCCGGATACGGGTAATTCAAGGAGGCCGAAACGTGAACTACGGGTGCCGGTCCAGGGCGGCGCGGGTCATCAGGCCGGCCAGGGCCGAGCGGGACGGAACCGAGGTCTTGCGGTAGATGGCCGACAGGTGGGTCTCGACGGTGCGGCGGCTGAGGAACAGCTTGGTGGCGATGGCCTGGTTGCTCAGCCCCTCGGCGACGAGTTCGGCGATCTGCCCTTCTCGTGGGGTGAGTTGGTCGAGTTCGGTGGGGGCGGGCGGGGGTTCCTCGGTCCGGGGGCGTACCAGTGCGGCGAGGTCGGTCAGGAGGTGGGCGCCGCCGGTGTCGGCGAGGCGGCGGCCCCGTTCCCACAGCGTGGCGGCGTGCGGGTGGTCGCCCGCCGCCTGTGCCTGGGTGGAGGCGAGCAGCAGGGAGTACGCCTCCCACAGGATGGCGCCGGAGGGGGCGTAGGCCTGGGCGGCGTCCTCGAGGAGGCGGGCGGCGGTGCTCGGGTCGCCATGGTGCTGGGCGAGCGCGGCCCGGGCCCGCAGGGCCGCCCCGCGCTGGCCGTTCAGCCCGATGCGGTCGGCTTCCTGCGCGGCCCGGGCGGCCCAGTGCGCGGCCTGTTCGGGGTCGCCGGTGGCGAGGGCGGTCGCGACGAGGGTGTCGAGCTGCCCGGGGCGGGTGGAGGGTTGCAGGCCGTGCAGGTCGGGGCCGCCGGCGCGCAGGATGGCGTCCTGGGCGCGGTGGGGGTCGCCGCCGACCAGGGCGATGTGGCCGAGGACGCAGCCGGCCAGGGAGGCCCACCAGTGGCGGCTGGTGCCGGCGGCGGCCACGGCCTCCTCGGCCGTCGCGAGGGCCTGGGTGTCGCCGAGCGGGCGGCGCAGCAGGAGGATCAGTGCCTTGAAGCTCAGGGTGAAGGCGAGCAGGTCGCCGCTGGCGACGGCGCGGGCCACGGATTCCGCTTCCTCGGCCGCGGCGAGGGCGGTGGGCAGCCGGCAGGTGGTCAGGTGGAGGAAGGCCCGGGCGGTGAGCAGATGGGGCAGGACGTGGACCTGCCCGGCGCGGCGGGCGATGTCCAGTCCTCGGTCGGTGTGGCGTTCGGCGTCGGCGTGGCGTTCGAGGAGGGCTTCGGCCCAGGCCAGCCAGACCAGCGCCTCGGAGAGTTCGGTGAGGTCGGGGTCGGTCAGTGCGTCGGCGATGGCGGCGGCGGCCCCGGCCGACCGCGTCGCCGCCGCCGTGTCGCCCTCGTAGGCCTCGCCCAGCGCGGCCAGCGCCAGCGCGCCCAGTTCTCCCATCAGGTCGTCGTGGGAGCGGGCCACCGCGAGCGTGCGGTGGATGTCGTCGCGGACGGCCGGGTAGCTGACGGTGTTCAGGGCGGCCATGCCGAGTGCGAGGCCCAGGGAGACCGCCTGACGCGGCCCGGGGCCGGGCTCGCGGGTCAACTCCCGCTGGAGCAGGGCGGTCGCCTCCGGGGAGTGCCCCAGATGCCGTTCCATCATGGCGCACAGCGCCGTCGCGTCCCCGCGCAGTACGGCGTCGTCGGGGCCGCAGCGGCTGATCAGCGTGTGGAGCAGGTCCCGGCTCTCGCGCAGAGCGCCGCCGACCGCGAGCGCCCTGGCGCGGGCCAGTGTCAGCTCGTCGCGCCGGGCCGTGTGGGCGGGGGTGTCCGGCATCAGCCGCAGGACGACCTCCAGCAGATGGGCGGCCGTCGCGGGCGCGGTGTGGGCGTACCCGGCGGCCGCCTCGGTCAGTACGGCCGCCGACACCGGGTTCCAGCCCGTCAGCGACCGCTCGACATGATGGGCGCGCTCGGCGGCGCGGGCACCGGTGCGGGCCAGTTCCTCCGCGACGGCGCGGTGCAGCTCGGCGCGGCGCGGCGCGGGGGTGTTCTCGTAGACCAGCGCCCGCAGCAGCGGATGACGCAGCATCCAGCGGCCGTCGGACCCCGTGCGCAGCAGATCCCGCCGTACCGCCGCACCGGTACGGGCCTCCAGCTCCTCCGCCGTGGGGTTTCCGGCCACCAGCCGCAGCAGGGCGGGCGTGGCCTGCTCCCCCAGGACCGCCACCGCCTCGACCGTACGGCGCTCCTCCCCGCTCAGTGCCGTCACTTCCTCCAGGAGCAGCGCCGCCAGCCCGTCCGGCACCCCGGAGGCGGTGATCCCGCCGGCCGGGGGCAGGGCCTCTCCCTGCCGGTGGGCGTGCAGCAGGCACCGCAGGTAGAGGGGATTGCCCTCACCGGCCGCGTAGACCCGCCTCGCGTCCTGCGGCGGCAGATCGGGGGCGTGCGCCTCGGTCCACTCCCGCTCGGGCAGCGGCCCCAACGGCACCCGCAGCACGGCCCCCCGGTCCGCGCCCCGGGCCAGCGCGGCGGCGAGCGGGTGCGGGGTCTGCCGCTCCCGCCGGGCGACGGCCAGCGCCACCCGCCCGCGCACCGGATGCCGGATCAGCTGGTCCAGGAGTTCCAGGGACGCCGGGTCCGCCCAGTGCAGATCGTCCAGCGCCAGCACCACTGCGCCCTGTTCCGCGAGGCCGCTCAGCACCTGCGTGACGGCACGGTGGAGACCGAAACGGTCACGGCCCTCGCCCCGCACCGCCGCATCACGCACCCCGTACAGCACCGCGGCCGCCGCCTCCGGCACGGCGCCGGAAGCCAGGAAGGCGGGATCGGCATCGGCGAAGGCATCCGTGAACGGCTGGAAGGGGGTGTACCGCTCGAACTCGGTGGCCGTCCCCCGCAGCACCGTCAGCCCGCGTCGCCGCGCCCGCGTGCCGAGTTCGTCCAGCAGCCGGCTCTTGCCCATGCCGGCGTCCGCGGAGATGTCGACCACGGCGGGAACGCCGTCCCGGCCGAGGCCTGCGATCACCTCGTCGAGCCGCGCGAGTTCATCGGTCCTGCCGACCAGCCGTGTCGCCGTCTCGTCCCGCTCCGGCACCGATTCATCTCCGTCCGTCCGTGTCGTACCGCTTGCGGCCATCATGCCCAAAACGGCGTCCGACCAGGTCTGGCAACCGTCCGGGCCGCCACCGTCGTCCCTTCTGCGGAGCCCTGGTGATCGTCGCCCGGGCGCCCCGGAAGTGGAGGACGGTGGATGTTCGCCCTGCTCGTGGTGCGACTGACGGGACTGGACGCGGGAACCGTGTTCGCGGTTCCGGTGGTGCTCTTCCCGTACGGCGCCGTGCTGAGCGTTGTGCTGCTGGTGGCCGTTGTCGCCGTGCCCGCCCTGCGCTCGCGCCGGACGGTGGCCGTGGTCGCGCTGCTGGCGGTCGCGCAAGTCGCCGTGCTGGTACCGCGCTTCCTGCCCGGTGAGCGGCATGTCCCGGCCGGGGCGGCCGAGTTGCGGGTGGCCACGCTCAACGCGCATGTGGGCAAGGTGGATCCGCGGGCGGTGCTGCGGCTGGTGCGGGCCGAGCGGATCGACGTACTGGCCGTGCAGGAGCTGACCCGGGCCGGGGTCGCGGCGTTCGCCGAGGCGGGTCTGGGCCGGCTGCTGCCCCACCAGGAACTCCACCCCGAGAACGACTCCTCGATCTACTCACGGCTCCCGCTGACCCACGCCGGCCCGCTGGACGCCGGCACCACCTGGCCGCAGACCACCGCGGAGGTGACCGTGGGCGGCCGGACCGTCCGCCTGGTGGCCGTCCACACGTACTACCCGCTCGGTGACGCCGACCGCTGGACACGGGACTTCACCGCGCTCACCGCCGTCGCCCGGGACAGCGGCCCGGACACCGTCTTCCTGGGCGACTTCAACGCCTCCCTCGACCATGCGCCGATGCGCTCCCTGCTCGCGGCGGGGCTCACCGACACGCACGCCGAGCTGGGCCGCGGCTGGGCCCGCACCTGGCCCGCCGACAGGGCGCCGCTCCCGGCCCTGGTCCAGCTCGACCACGTGCTGCACGGCTCCGGCCTGACGGGGGTCTCCGCCGGCGAACGGACCCTGCCGGGCACGGACCACCGGGCGGTGGTGGCGGTGTTGGCGGTACGGCCCGGCGGATGAGGGGTAGGGGCGCGCAGTCCGTCTCGTACCAAAGGTCCCGCCGGACTCCCCGGGAGACGGTCTGCCGATCTCCCGACCCTTTTTCGGCGATTCGTAGCCGAATTCGCCAAACAGTTGAGCGATTGTCGTCCGCTCTTCACGCTTTCCCTGTCAAGTGCCCGACGGCCAGGCCTCGGGCCCCCCGCTGCGGAAGCGAGTCGAGCATGGTGCGTGTCCGTGCGTCTCTGTCCCGGTTGCCCTCCTACGTCCCGGGCCGCAAGCTGCCCGGGGCCGTGGTGCTGGCCAGCAACGAATCCCCCCACGGGCTGCTGCCGGGGGTGGCGGCGACCCTCGTGGAGTCCGCCGGCGGTGTGTCGCGCTACCCGGATCTGCACGCCTCCTCGCTGATCGAGGCGCTGGCCGCGCACCACGCGGTGGAACCGGACCGGATCGCGGTGGGCGCGGGGTCCTCCGAGGTGTGCGGGCAGTTGCTGCACACGGTCGTGGGTCCGGGTGACGAGGTGGTCTTCGGCTGGCGGTCGTTCGAGGCGTACCCGATCCTCACCACCGTCGCGGGCGGTACGGCGGTGCCGGTGCCGTTGCGGGACCACGCCCTCGACCTCGACGCGATGGCGGCGGCGATCACCGCCCGGACCCGGCTGGTGTTCGTGTGCAACCCGAACAACCCGACCTCCACGGCGGTCGGCGCGCGGGCGCTGACCGCGTTCGCGGACCGGGTGCCGCGGGACGTGCTGATCGTGGTCGACGAGGCGTACCGGGAGTACGCCGATCCGGCGCGGGTGCCCGACGGGCTCGCGCTGCTCGGCGACCGGCCGAACGTGGCCGTGCTGCGGACCTTCTCGAAGGCGTACGGCCTGGCGGGTCTGCGCGTCGGCTACTGCGTCGCGCCGCCCGGGATCGCCGCGCATGTGCGGCGCACGCAGGTGCCGTTCAGCGTCAGCGGGCTCGCCCAGCGGGCGGCCGTGGTGGCGCTCGGCGAGCGGGCGGAGGTCGCCCGGCGGGCCGCCCTCACGGTCGCCGAACGCGACCGGGTCGCCGGGCGGCTGCGGGAGCTCGGCCACGACGTGCCGGACTCCGAGGCCAACTTCGTCTGGCTGCCGCTCGGCGCGGACAGCGGGGACTTCGCCCGGCACTGCGCGGACGGGAAGGTCATGGTCCGCCCGTTCCCCGGCGAGGGCGTGCGGGTGACGATCGGCCTGCCGGAGGAGAACGACGCCCTGCTCGCGCTCGCGGCGAGCCGGCGAGGCTGACGGTCGTGCGCCCCGGTCCCTACGAACGCCACCGCGAGCTGCTGCACGGCATGGTCCGCGCGCTCGCCGCCGGTGAGTGCCGGCGCCCCTTCACGGAGGCGACCGGCCAGGACGCGGCCGACGCGGGCATGAGGTCGCCCCGCACCGCGGGCAAGGTGTTCCACTCGCTGCTGGGGCGGCCCTTCGAGCTGGGGCAGCCCGGCGAGGCCGGCCGGGTGCGCACGGAGTCCTCCCCGTACGGCGTCGGGCCGGCCGTCTCCTATCCGCGCTGCGAGCCCGCCGAGCTGGTCGCGGCGGCCGGGCGTGCGGCGGCCGACTGGCGGGCCGCGGGGCCGGGCCGGCGCGCGGGGCTCGCCGTGGAGATCCTGCGCCTGCTCAACACGCGCAGCCACGAACTGGCCCTGGCGGTGCACCACACGACCGGCCAGACCCTCCCGGCCGCGTTCCGCGCCGCCGGACCGCGCGCCCAGGACCGGGCCCTGGAAGCGGTGGCCCGGGCCTTCGCCGAGTCCGAGCGCGTCCCGGCGGACCTGCGCTGGGAGAGCGCCGTACGGGGCGGTCGGCCGCGTGCGCTGCGGGGCACCTGCACCCTGGTGCCCCGAGGGGTGTCGCTGCTGGTCGGCTGCCCCGACTTCCCGCTCTGGAACGGCTGGCCGGGCCTGTTCGCGAGCCTGGTGACCGGCAACCCGGTGATCGTGGCCCCGCATCCGCGCGCGGTGCTGCCGCTGGCGATCACGGTGCGGGTCGCCCGGCAGGTGCTGGCGCAGGCCGGGCACTCCCCGGACCTGGTGACACTGGCGGTGGCGGAGCCGGAACGGCGGGTGCACCGGCGGCTGGCGACGGACCCGGCGGTGCGCATCGTCGACTTCACCGGCTCCGGGCGCTTCGCGGACTGGCTGGAGCGGCATGCCCGGCAGGCGGTGGTGTTCGCCGACCGGACGGGGCTGAACACCGTGCTCGTGGACTCCACCGACGACTACCGGGGGCTGGTGCGGGGGCTCGCCCTGGCCGCGTGTCTGTGCCAGGGCACGGTGCGCACCACCCCGCAGAACATCCTGGTCCCGGAGCGGGGCTTCGCCACCGACGAGGGGCACAGGACGCTGCGGGACCTCGGGGCCGACCTCGGCGAGGCCGTGGACCGGCTGCTCGGGCATCCCGCCCGGGCGGCGCGGCTGCTGGGGGCGATCACCGGCGAGGAGGTGCGGGGCGCCCTGGCGGAGGCCGCGCGCTGCGGTCCGGTGCTGCACTCCTCCGGCGCCCTGGCCCACCCGGACCATCCGGGGGCCGAACTGCGCGGCCCGCTCCTGGTGCGGCTGAGCGCCGCGGACGAGCGGGTCTACACGCGCGAGTGGCCGGGGCCCGTCACCTTCCTGGTGGGCACCGGGTCGACCTCGCAGGGCCTGGACCTCCTGCGCCGCACGGTGGGGCGGCACGGGGCGCGGTACGCCTCGGTGCACTCCACCGATCCGCTGGTGCTGGCGGCGGCCGAGACGGCGGCGCTGGACGCGGGGGTGCATCTGGTGGAGAACCTCGACGACCTGCCCGCCGACCCGTCCTCGGCGTTCGCCGACCTGCCGGGCTCGGGCGCCGACTTCATCACCGGACGGTTCCGGGTGGTGCGCTCGCGCCGGCACGCGCCGCCGCAGGTGCCGGCCCGCCTCGACGTCGCCGCCGAGCTGGTCGATGTATGACCGGGTTCAGTCGGTCCAGGTGGCGCCGCGCCCGCGCACCTCGTCGAAGACCAGCCAGGTGCGGGTGGAGCGCACCCCGGGCACCGCGTGGATCCTCTCCAGGACCACCTTGCGCAGCGTCAGGTTGTCGGGGGCGCGCACCAGCACCAGGGCGTCGAAGTCGCCCGTGACCAGGGCGACATGCTCGACGAAGGGGATCGCGCGCAGTTCGCGGGAGATGTCCCGCCAGGCGTTCTGCTCGATGCTCATCGTGACGTAGGCACTCGTGCCGAGGCCGGCCCGCTGGGGGTTGAGCCGCGCGGTGAAGCCGGTGATGACGTCCTCGGCGACGAGCCGGCCGATCCGGGTGTAGGCGTTGGCCCGGGAGATGTGCACCTGCTCGGCGAGCGCGCGGACCGAGATACGGCCGTCCTCCAGGAGGCGGCTCAGGATCTGCCGGTCGATGTCGTCGAGCGGGACGGCAGATCGTCCGGCCATCGACGCCGACGGCGAGGTTTCCTCGGACACATTGTCCTCCCAGGCACTTCGATCCGGCAGTTCATCGCCGGTTCAGCCGAGCTATTGAACACATATTCCGCGATGTCCACCATTCTCCTGTCAAGTGTCCAGAGAAAGCGAGTGCCCTCCATGTCCGTGAAGAGCCTCCGCCAGACGGTGCAGGGACTCCTGCCGTCGCTGACCCCGGTGCGGTTCGTGGCCGAGGACGGCGCCCCCGTGGCCGGACCGCCGGCCGGCTACACCGAGCCGCCGGTCGGGACCCTGCGCGAGGCCTACCGGCGGATGGTCCTGGGCCGCCGGTTCGACACCCAGGCGACCGCGCTGACCAAGCAGGGCCGCCTCGCCGTCTATCCGTCCAGCCGCGGCCAGGAGGCCTGCCAGGTCGGCGCGGTGCTCGCGCTGCGCCCGGACGACTGGCTGTTCCCGACCTACCGCGACTCGGTCGCCCTGGTGACCCGCGGCATCGACCCGGTCGAGGTGCTGACCCTGCTGCGCGGCGACTGGCACTGCGGCTACGACCCCGCCGCCACGCGGGTCGCCCCGCAGTGCACCCCGCTGGCCACCCAGGTGCTGCACGCGACCGGCATGGCGGAGTCCCTGCGCCGCAAGGGCGCGGACGGGGTGGCGATGGCGCTGATCGGCGACGGCGCCACCAGTGAGGGCGACTTCCACGAGGCGCTGAACTTCGCCGCCGTGTTCCGCGCGCCGGTCGTGTTCTTCGTGCAGAACAACCAGTACGCGATCTCGGTGCCGCTGGCCCGGCAGACCGCGGCGCCCGCGCTGGCGTACAAGGGCATCGGCCACGGGGTGCGCTCCGAGCAGGTCGACGGCAACGACGCGGTCGCGGTGCTGGCGGTGCTGGCCTCGGCCGTCGCGCACGCCCGCGCCGGACACGGCCCCGTCCTCGTCGAGGCGCACACCTACCGCATGGACGCGCACACCAACGCCGACGACGCCACCCGCTACCGGCGGGACGAGGAGGTCGAGCGGTGGCGGGCCGCCGACCCGGTCGAGCGGCTGGAGACGTATCTGCGCTCGCGCGGCGCGCTCACCGACGCCGACACGGCGGCCCTGCGGGAGGAGGCCGAGGAGCTGGCGGCGGCGCTGCGCGCGGGCATGAACGCGGACTCCGTGCTCGACCCGCTGGAGCTGTTCGACCACGTCTACGCCGAACCCACCCCGCAACTGCGCGAGCAGCGAGACCGTTTGGCGGCCGAGCTCGCCGCAGCCACCCAGGCCCAGGAGGACTGACGACCATGGCCAAGGTCACGATGGCGCAGGCGCTCAACACCGCCCTGCGCGACGCGCTCGGCGAGGACGAACGGGTCCTCGTCTTCGGGGAGGACGTCGGCGCGCTCGGCGGGGTCTTCCGCATCACCGACGGGCTGACCCGCGACTTCGGCGAGGAGCGCTGCTTCGACACCCCGCTCGCGGAGGCCGGCATCGTCGGGCTGGCGGTCGGCATGGCGATGGGCGGGTTCCGGCCTGTGGTGGAGATGCAGTTCGACGCCTTCGCGTACCCGGCGTTCGAGCAGATCGCCTCGCACGTCGCCAAGACCCGCAACCGCACCCGGGGCCGGATCGGTCTGCCGATGGTGATCCGCATCCCGTACGCGGGCGGGATCGGCGGGGTGGAGCACCACTGCGACTCCAGCGAGGCGTACTACGCGCACACACCGGGCCTGAAGGTGGTCACCCCGGCCACCGCCGAGGACGCCTACTGGCTGCTGCGGGACGCGATCGCCGACCCCGATCCGGTGGTCTTCCTGGAGCCGAAGAAGCTGTACTGGTCGCGCGAGGAGGCCGCTCTGGAGACACGCGGGGCGCCGCCGTTCGGGCGGGCGGCGGTCCGGCGGGCGGGCCGGGACGCCACCCTCGTCGCCTACGGCCCGTCGGTCCCGGTGGCGCTGGCCGCGGCGGAGGCCGCCGCCGAGGAGGGCATCGAACTGGAGGTCGTGGACCTGCGGACGCTGGTGCCCTTCGACGACGGGACCGTCGTGGAGTCGGTGCGCCGGACCGGGCGCTGTGTGGTCGTCCAGGAGGCCCAGGGCTTCGCCGGGGTCGGCGCGGAGATCGCCGCTCGCGTGCAGGAGCGCTGCTTCCACTCGCTGGCCGCGCCCGTGCTGCGGGTGACCGGCTTCGACATCCCGTACCCGCCGCCGAAGCTGGAGCACGCGCATCTGCCCGGCGTCGACCGGATCCTGGACGCGGTCGACCGCCTCCAGTTCACCGACGAGCCCGACACCCTGCACCTGCCCAAGGGGGTGGCCGCATGACCGCCGTGACACTGAACGAACAGCTGTTCAGGCTGCCCGACCTCGGCGAGGGGCTGACCGAGGCGGAGATCGTCGAGTGGAAGGTGTCCGTCGGCGACACCGTCACGATCGACCAGGTCGTGGTCGAGGTGGAGACCGCCAAGGCCGCCGTCGAGGTACCGGTGCCGTACGCCGGGACGGTGCTGCGTCTGCACGCCGAGGCGGGGACGGCCCTGGCGGTGGGGGCGGCGCTGATCACGGTGGGCCCCGCGGCACCCGCCCCGGGCGAGTCCGCCGCCGAGCGCCACCGCGAGGAGGAGCGGGCCGGATCCGGCAACGTGCTGATCGGTTACGGCACCGGACACGACCCGGCCCCACGCCGTCGCCGCCGCCGTACCGGCTCTACGGCGAACAGCGCGCCGGTGACCCGTCCGGCACCCCCGATCGAGCCGCACGCCCCCCGCGTCATCTCCCCTCTGGTGCGCAAGCTCGCCCGGGACCACGGCATCGACGTCACCGCGCTGGTGCCGTCCGGCCCCGCCGGGGTCGTCCTGCGGCGGGACGTGGAACAGGCCGTCGCCCGCAACGCGGTCACGCCGGTGCCGTCCCCCGAAGGCCCCACCCGCATCCCGCTCCGGGGCGTGCGCAGAGCCGTCGCCGACAAGCTCTCCCGCAGCCGCACCGAGATCCCCGACGCCACCACCTGGGTCGACGTAGACGCGACCGGGCTGCTCCAGGCCAAGAAGGCGCTGGAGGCCGCCGAACCCGGCCGCCGGGTGGGCCTGTTGGCCCTGCTGGCCCGGATCTGTGTCGCCGGTCTGCGCCGCCACCCGGAACTCAACTCGGCGGTGGACACCGAGCGTCGGGAGATCTTGCGGTACGACGAGGTGCACCTGGGCTTCGCCGCGCAGACCGACCGCGGCCTGGTCGTCCCCGTCGTCCGCGACGCCCACCGGCTGACGACGGTCCGACTGGCGCAGGAACTGGCCCGGTTGACCGAGCTGGCCCGGACCGGGGACCTGCCGCCCGACCGGCTGACCGGGGGCACCTTCACCCTCAACAACTACGGCGTGTTCGGCGTCGACGGCTCCACGCCGATCATCAACCACCCCGAGGCGGCGCTCCTCGGTGTGGGCCGGATCGTCGACAAACCCTGGGTGGTGGACGGCGAGTTGACCGTCCGCAAGGTCACCCAGCTCTCGCTCAGCTTCGACCACCGGGTCTGCGACGGCGGCACCGCCGGCGGCTTCCTGCGGTTCGTGGCCGACTGCGTGGAACGCCCGGCGATCCTGCTCGCCGACGTCTGACACCCGGCTTCCACGGAGCTTCCCTGCCCTCCCGACCAGCATTCGCGACCATGAGGAGAACGCCGATGTCCGCCGAGGTGTATCTGATCGACGGGGCCCGTACCCCGCAGGGCCGCTACGGCGGTGCGCTGGCCTCCGTACGCCCCGACGACCTGGCCGCTCTCGTCGTCGGCGAGGCCGTGCGGCGGGCCGGGATCCCCGGCGAGGCCGTGGACGAGGTGGTCCTCGGTGCGGCGAACCAGGCCGGTGAGGACAACCGGGACGTGGCCCGGACGGCCGCCCTGCTGGCCGGGCTGCCGCACACCGTGCCCGGGTACACCGTGAACCGGCTGTGCGCGTCCGGACTCACGGCCGTCGCCTCGGCCGCGCAGGCCGTCCGGGCCGGTGAGGCGGAGCTGGTGGTGGCGGGCGGGGTCGAGTCGATGACCCGGGCGCCCTGGGTCATGGCCAAGCCGGGCACCCCCTGGGCTCGGCCGGGCGAGGTCCACGACACCTCGCTGGGCTGGCGGTTCACCAACCCCCGTTTCCCCGCCACGACCACGCTGTCGATGGGCGAGACCGCGGAAGAGGTCGCCGCCCTGGACGGCATCACCCGGCTGGAGGCGGACTCCTTCGCACTGCGCAGCCACCGGCGCGCGGTGGCCGCGCGGACGGCGGGCCGGTTCACTGCGGAGATCGTCCCGGTGCCGGTGGCGGACGGGGAGGTGACCGAGGACGAGGGGCCGCGCCCGACGACCACCCTGGAGAGGCTGGGCGCACTGCGCCCGGTCTTCCGCGCGGGCGGCATCGTCACCGCGGGCAACTCCTCGCCCCTGTCCGACGGAGCCGCCGCCCTGGTGGTGGCGAGCGCGGCGGCGGTTCAGCGGTACGGACTCACGCCCCGGGCCCGGGTGGTCACCGCCGCCTCCGCCGGGGTGGAGCCGCACCTCATGGGGCTCGGTCCGGTTCCGGCCACCGCCCTGGCGCTGGAGCGGGCCGGCTGGACGGCGGACGACCTCGACGCGATCGAGCTGAACGAGGCCTTCGCCGCCCAGGTCCTGGCGGTCGTACGGCGGCTGAAGCTGGACCCGGACCTGGTCAACGCCGACGGCGGCGCCCTCGCCCTCGGCCATCCCCTGGGCTGCTCGGGCACCCGCATCCTGCTGACCCTGCTGGGCCGGCTGGAACGGGAGGGCGGCCGGCGGGGCCTGGCGACCCTGTGCGTCGGGGTGGGCCAGGGCGTGGCGATGCTCGTGGAGCGCGTATGAGCAGGCGGGAGGACGCGGCGTACGACACGCTGGTGGTCGAGGAGCGGGCCGACCGGATGGTGGTCACCCTGTGCCGGCCGGACGCCCGCAACGCCATCAGCGGCCGGATGATCGCCGAACTGCACCGGGTGTGCGAGGAGTTGGAGCGCACGCCGAGGCTGCTGCTGCTCACCGGGCACGGCGGGGTGTTCGCCGGCGGCGCCGACATCGCGGAGCTGCGGCGGCGCGGCCGGGACGAGGCGCTCCAGGGCATCAACAGCCGGCTGTTCGAGCGGGTGCGCCGGCTGCCCCTGCCGACCGTGGCGGCCGTGCCGGGCTGGGCGCTGGGCGGCGGCGCCGAGCTGGCGTACGCCTGCGACCTCAGGATCGCCGGTCCGGACGCGGTGTTCGGCAACCCCGAACCGGGCCTCGGCATCCTCGCCGCCGCCGGGGCGTGCTGGCGGCTGCGTGAGCTGGTCGGCGAGTCGGTGGCCAAGCAGGTGCTGCTCGCCGGCCGCACCCTCGACGCGCGGGCGGCGCTCGGCTGCGGGCTGGTGCTGGACGTCGTACCGGCGGACCGGCTGCTCGAGGAGGCGCATGCGCTGCTCGACCGGATGGCGCGTTCCTCGGCGCTCGCGCTGCGGCTCACCAAGCTCGTGACCGACGCCTCGGGGGCACATCCCGTGGCCGACGACCTGGCGCAGGCCGTCCTGTTCGAAAGTCCCGGCAAGCAGGAGCGCATGACGCGGTTCCTGGAGAAGAAGGGAGGCCGGGCATGACCTCGGCTCCGACTGCGCCCCCGGTGGTGGGGGTGATCGGCGGCGGCCGGATGGGCGCCGGTGTCGCGCAGTCCTTCGCGGCCGCCGGTTCCCGTGTGGTCGTCGTGGAACGCGACGGCGGCGCGGCGGCCGCCGCGCTGGAGCGGATCGCTCGGGGCCTCGGGAAGGCGGCCGAGCGCGGGGCGCCCGCCGTCGCACCGGATCTCGGCGTGCCGGACCGGGTCACGGTGGTGTCCGCGATCGCGGGACTGCCCCGCGACTGCGATCTGGTCGTCGAGGCGGTCCCCGAGGACGCCGCCCTCAAGGCGGAGGTGCTCGCCGCCGCCGAGCAGGTGGTGACCGACGGGTGTGTGCTGGCCAGCAACACCAGCTCGCTGTCGGTCACCGAGCTCGCGGCGGTCCTGAAGCACCCCGGGCGTTTTCTCGGGATGCACTTCTTCAACCCCGTGCCCGTGTCCGCCCTCGTCGAACTGGTCCTCGCGCCCGCCACCGGCGCGACCGCCCTCGGCGCGGCGATCCGCTGGACGCACGCCCTCGGCAAACAGGACGTCGTGGTGCGGGACTCCCCCGGGTTCGCCAGCAGCCGGCTCGGGCTCGCCCTCGGTCTGGAGGCGATCCGCATGGTCGAGGAGGGCGTCGCCGACCCGGAGGCCATCGACACGGCCATGCGCCTCGGCTACCGGCACCCGCTGGGGCCGCTGCGCCTGACCGACATGGTGGGCCTCGACGTACGGCTCGCCATCGCCGAGCACCTGCACGCCACGCTCGGCGAACGGTTCGCACCGCCGCGGCTGCTGCGCGACAAGGTCGCCCGCGGCGAACTCGGCCGCAAGAGCGGCCAGGGCTTCCATCGCTGGTGACCGCGGAGGAGCCCCTGCTCGGCGGCCGAGCCCCTCGGCACCGATCGCGTGTCACAGGCCGAGGTGGCGGAGGGCGCGGGCCGTGTGTCCGCGAAGGGGGCGGGACCAGCCCGGGACGCTGCCGGGGACTTCGGCGGCGTCGGCGTGGACGAGGATCGTCAGGGCCTCGTCCGGCAGTGCCGTCGGCCGGCGGCGGGCCGTCGCGATGGCCGCCGTGAGACGGACCGTCGCGTCCGGGGACCCCAAGCACGCGCTCAGGGCGCCGCGTTCGGCGCGGGTGAGGGGGCCGGGGAGGTGGGCCAGGGCGAGGTTGGCGGACGCCCTGGCGGGGGTGCGGTCGTGGGGGACGGCGGTGAGCGCCTCCGGCAGGCCGGGCAGGTGCGGGTACCAGACCGCCAGGGCTGCCGCGTGGGCCGCCACGGTGGGGTCGGGGTCGGGGAGAAGGCCGAGGAGGGACCTCGTATGGCGTGCGGCCGCGCGGTAGGCGTCGGCGGCCCAGCGCAGGGCCACCGCGTCGGCCACGTCGGCGACGGAGTCGAGGTCGGGGTCGTCCTCCTCGAACAGGACGCGGATCACCGCCCGTTCGTCCGCGGGGCCGATCCGGTCGGCCTCGGCGAAGGCCTGTGCGGGGTCGAAGGGGAGCCGGTCGTCGGGCAGGTCGCCGACGGCGACGGCGCGCAGGAGCCGCAGGACGGTGACCCGGTCCGGTGTTCCGGGGGTGTCGAGGAGCGTGACCAGGGGTGCGACGACGTGTGCGCTCGCGGGCCAACGGGTGCCCTGGTGGTACACGTTGCCGGTGAGAGCCGACACGGCGGCGTGGCGGACCGCGGGATCGGGGTCCGCCAGCCCGGCCAGTTGCCCGGGTACGTCCGTCGCCCGGCCGTAGGCGTGATGGAGGCGGCTCCAGTCGGCCGGGGGCGGGATGCTCACGGGGCCGGAGCCTACCCGCCCCTCAGGTGACGGGCAGTCCGTAGACCCGGTCGAAGTGCTGGGCCACGAGGTGCCCGGCTCCGTCGCAGGAGAGCTGCCAGTCGTTGACGCCGGTCTCGCGGCCGTCGGTGAAGTTCCACAGCAGCCGGCCGGAGGCGGTGTCGATGGCGTAGAAGCCGTCCTTGTTCTCGTACGCCGGGACGTAGACGGCGTGCGCGCCGACCGCGATCGGGGTGTCGACGTTGAGGCGGGGTGTCTCGCAGAACCAGCGCCGGGTGCCGTTCGCCGCGTTGAAGGCGTGGACGCCGTGCGGATCGGTGCCGGTGGCGTAGACCGTGTTGCCGCCCGCCCCGAGGGAGGCGAACATGCCGCGCTCCGCCTTGGCCTGCCAGCGGATCCTTCCGGTGGCCAGGTCCAGGGCGATGAACTCGGAGCCGATGGCGAACACGGTCCGGCCGAGCACCGCCAGTCCGGGCCGCAGGTCGTAGCCCACCTGGTGCCGCCAGCGCAGGGTGCCGCCGTCCCGGGTGCCACGGGCCGCGACGTTGCGCAGTCCGTCGGCGTAGACGAAGTAGTCGGAGGTGATGACGGGTTGCAGGGGTACGCCGACGTCCTCGGGGTCGATGGGGATGACGAGGGCCTGGCGGGTCCGGAGGTCGACGCCGAAGACCGTGCTGGTGGAGGTCGCCACGCCCTGCTCCCCCGACCGGCGGTGCAGACTGGCGCCGAGGACCGAGACGGAGTAGTCGTCGTAGCTGCCCAGCAGTTGGTCGAACTGGTAGTCCTCGCCGAAGTCGAGGGTGAACTTCTCGGTGCCGCCGGCCGGGTCGACGCCGATCAGGGTCGCCCCCGTCCCGCCGAGCGCGACCGCCGCGCCGTACGTCAGCAGCACGGGCGTGGGCGAGAGGCTGATGCCCTGGTAGGCCCAGGTGGGCTGGGCGCCGTTCGTCACGTCGAGGCCGATCATGGTGCCGGGGCGGGTCTTGAGCAGGGCGGTGCCGTTCTGGAACACGGCCGGGGCCTGGAGCAGCGGGCCGCCCCGGTAGACCCAGGTCGGTTCGGGGGCCGGGCCGGCCGGGCGCACCCCGGGTCCGCCCGGCCTCCTTCGCGCGGACACGACGGCCGCGCCCCCGATGAGGGCTGTGCCGACGGCCGCCGCCGTGGTGAGGAGGGTGCGCCGGGAGACCCGGGAGCGGGTGCGGGCGCGGTGCGGGGTGGGGGTGGCGGAACGTTCCGGCGCCGGGGTGTCCGTCCCTTCCCCGGGCCCTGTCCGCACCGGGTCGAACGCCGTGGTCCGGCCGGGTCCGTGCTGCGGTCGCCGTCCGGGGCCGTAGGGCCGCGCCTCCCGCGCCTCCCGCGGCTCGGTGGCGAGGGCTCCGGCACCGTCCACGCGGTCGGCCCCGTCGCCCGGCTCACCCGCGCCGGAGGGCCCGGCCGCGCCAATCCCCGCGGGACAGCCACCGGCACCCGCACCGTCCTGGTCACCGGCGACGGCGGTGTCGTACGCCGACCATCCGACCGTCGCATAGGCCGATCCGGGCCGGCCGGACCGGTACGACTCCGGCTCGGGCACGTCGGCGGAGGCGGCCGGTTCCGCGGCCCGCGCGCCGTCGTACGCGCCCGTGGCACGGGCGAGGTCCGTCGCGACCGCCCGGCGCTCCGCGAGCGCCGCGGCCGCCCGGCGCGCGGCGACCATGTCGGCCACCGGTCCCGGCAGCCACCCCTCGGTCAGCACCTGTTCGGCGCCGCCGGGCGCGCAGGCGGCGGAGAGCCGGTCGGGGTCGATCCGCAGGGCCGGGTCCTTGGCGTGACAGAGGCTGATGATCTTGTCGAGCGGCTCGGGCACCTGGGTCAGATCGGCCGAGCCGTGCACCACCTGGTAGAGCATCGCGGCTCCGGCGGCCCCGCCGAAGGGCGGGTGGCCGGACGCGGCGAACGCGAGCACCGAGCCGAGGCAGAAGACATCTCCCTCCGGGCCCATCTGCTCCCCGGTGGCCTGCTCGGGGCACATGTAGTCGAGCGAGCCGAACAGGGAGCCGTCGCCGGTGAGTTCATAGCCGTCCCGGGCGCGGACGATGCCGAAGTCGATGACGCGCGGGCCGTCGGCGGCCAGCAGCACGTTGGACGGTTTGAGGTCGCGGTGCACCAGCCCCTCGGCGTGCACCGCGATCAGCGCCTCGGCGATCCCGGCGCCCAGCGCGAGGACCGTCTCCACCGGCAGCGGCCCGTGTTCGGCGACGGCCTCGGCGACGGTGGGGCCGGCCACGTAGGCGGTGGCGAGCCAGGGCGTCTCGGCGTCCGGCGCGGCGTCCACCACCGGTGCCGTGTAGACACCGCCGACCGCGGCGGCGGCGGCCACCTCACGGCGGAAGCGGATGCGGAAGTTCCTGTCCTCGGCCATCTCGGGCCGGATGACCTTGACCGCGACGGTGCGGCCGTCCGAGGACCGCGCCAGATAGACCCGGCCCATGCCGCCTGAACCGAGCCGGGCCAGAAGGCGGTAGGGCCCTAGCTGCTCGGGGTCTTCTGGGCGCAGTGATTTCATGCCCTCGGCCGCCTGTTCTCGGGGATGGCGGGCGGGAGTCCCGCCCACGCTGCGGTGGAAGGCCCTGTGGGGGGTCTGGCACCAGACTAAAGGCAGGAGTGCCGGACGGAGCGCTTGGTTCCGCCGCCCGCGGCCTACCCGAAGGTCGGGGCGAGTCCCGTCTCCTGCTTCCCGAAAGCAATATGACGCGACGTCAGAGGTCGGGTGACACGTGCTCGCCCTGCGGGAACAGTGCGCGATGAGCAACAAGTGCAGAATGAAGCCACTTGCTCCGGCACAGACGTCCGATGTGTTGAAGGTCACCTCGACACCGCGCGATAGGGTCGCCGCATGACCGATTCCACCGCGGGTCCCGGGAGCCGGCCGTCACGCAAACGGCTCCAGTACGGCGAGGGCCGCGAAGCCCTGCTGAACGCCGCCGTACGCGTGGTGGCACGGGGCGGACTGCGCAGACTCACCTACCGGGCCGTCGCGGAGGAGGCCGGCGTCACCCACGGCCTCGTCGTCCACCACTTCGGCTCGCGCGACGCGCTGATCGAGGAGGCCCTCGCCCACACGATCCGCACCTCGCTGAGCACCAGCTCCCTCGAACCGGGCACGGGCAGGGTCGCGGACTTCTCGACCGGCCTGTCGGAGATGGTCACGGCGGACCCGGACACCCAGGCGTTCCAGTACGAGCTGCTGCTGGAGTCGCGCCGCAGGCCGGAGCTGCTGCCCCAGCTCCGCGCGCTCTACGACCAGTACTTCGACGCCACCCGGCGCGAGCTGGGCCGGATGCTGCCGGCCGGCGCGGACCGGGCGCTGACCCGGCTGGTCTTCGCCGCGCTCGACGGACTGGTCCTGCACCAGCTGATATTCGGCGAGCCCGAGGTCACGGACTCCGCCGTGGAGGAGCTGCGCTCCCTGCTGCGGCTGCTCGACGCGGACGGCGACACCCCCGGCGACGCCCTGCCGTAACCTTCCGACCTGCTCTTTCCCCAGCCCCGGACGTGCGACGTCCGGGGCTTTCGCGCGTCGTACGGCCAGAAAACCCGCCGCACCCCCTTGCCAAACGGATAGTTCCCGCCCACCATGAGGCAACTCGTTTGACCTAAAACGAACTCCCATCCCTCCCCGTCCCCCGACAGGTGATCCGAGTGGACAGTCAGACGGCGGTCGCCCCGCACTCAGCGCACGATTCCTCCACCACAGGCAGGCTCAAGCCCGACTCGCTCGGCGTCCTGGGCATCCTCTTCTTCGTCCTTTCCGCCCAGGCACCGCTGACCGGTATCGCCGGCGCGGTCCCCATCGCCATCGCCATCGGCAACGGGGCCGGCGCCCCCGCCGCGTATGTCGCGGCCGGTGCCGTGGTCCTGCTCTTCTCCATCGGTTTCGTCGCCATGGGCCGCCATGTCGTGGACGCCGGGGCCTTCTACACCTACATCGGCAAGGGCCTCGGCCGCTCGACCGGCTCCGGCAGCGCCGGTGTCGCCCTCTTCGCCTACTGCGCCGTCCAGGCCGCCATGTACGGGCTCTACGGCGCCACGGTGAGCGCTCTGGTCGACCACTACGCCGGCGTGCGCGTCGACTGGTGGGTGTGGACGCTGGTCACCATGGTGATCGTCCAGTTCCTCGGCGCCTCCGGCATCGAGATGGGCGCCAAGGTGCTCACCGTGTTCGTCCTCGCGGAGTTCAGCATCCTGATCGTCTTCGCGCTCGTCACCCTGTTCAAGGGCGGCGGCCCCGAGGGGCTCGGCCTCGGCGACAGCTTCTCCCCGCACGCCGCGCTCCAGGGCGCACCCGGCGTGGCGCTGATGTTCGCCGTGGCGTCGATGTTCGGTTTCGAGGCCACCGCCATCTACGGCGAGGAGGCGCGGGAGCCGAAGAAGACCGTCCCGCGCGCCACCTATCTCTCGGTCGCCGTGGTCACCGGCTTCTTCGCCTTCACCTCGTGGATGCTGGTCTCCGCGCACGGCGCGTCCCGGGTCACCGACGAGGCGGGCAAGGCACTGGCCTCCGGTGACGCCACCTCCTTCGTCTTCGCCCCCATCACCGCCCAGTTCGGGTCCTGGGTGGGCGACGTCCTGCCCGTCCTGCTGGCTACCTCGCTGTTCGCGGGCATCCTCGCCTTCCACAACTCCGCCAACCGCTATCTGTTCTCGCTGGGCCGCGAGGGTCTGCTGCCGCACCGGCTCACCGCGCTCAACCGGCGCCACTCCCCCTGGGCGGCCGGTATCGTCCAGACGGTGATCGCGGTGGCGCTGGTGATGCCGTTCGCGGTCCTCGGCAAGGACCCGGTGCTGACGCTCTTCTCCTGGTTCAGCGGGGTCGCCGTGCTGGCCGCCATGCTGCTGTACTTCCTGACCTCCGTCTCCGTGGTCGTCTTCTTCCGCCGATCGAGGGCCGACACCCGGATCTGGAACACGGTGGTCGCCCCGCTGCTGGGCACGCTCGGCATCGCCGGGACCATCTGGCTGATCGTGCAGAACTTCACCACGCTCATCGGCGGCGACTCGGCCACCGCCCTCTGGCTCCAGCTCACCGTCCCGGCCGTGCTCGTCCTGGGGCTGATCGTGGCCCGGCTGACCCGGCGGCCGGCCGTCGCGGCGACCGCGCCCGTGATCGGTTCCGGCGCCATCGATCCCGGCGGCATCGACTCCCGTGGCATCGACTCCGGCGCCATCGGTTCCGGCGACCAGGAGGAGAACCACTGATGGCGGCCCTCGCCCACGACGACCTGCTGCGTCGTGCCAAGGACCTGGCTCCTCCCACCCTGCACCACGTCGACGGGCGGGAGGAGCCGGGCGGCGGGTCCACGTTCCCCGTCGTCTCGCCCCGCGACGGACAGGTCCTGGCCGAGGTCGCGGACGCCCGGCAGGCCGAGGTGGACCTGGCCGTGGCCGCCGCCCGCCGCGCCTTCGACTCCGGCCCCTGGCCGCGCCTGGCGCCCGCCGACCGCGGCCGGATCCTGCTGCGCGTCGCCGACCTCCTCGAAGCACACCGCACCGAGCTGGCGCTGACCATCAGCCTGGAGATGGGCAAACCGATCAGTGACGCGTACGGCATCGAACTGCGGGCCGCGATCAGCACGTTCCGCTGGTACGGGCAGCTCGCCGACAAGCTCACCGACGAGTCGCCCCACACGGCGCCGGACGCCCTGGCCCTGGTCACCCGGGAGCCGGCCGGGGTCGTGGGCGCCGTGGTGCCGTGGAACTTCCCGCTGACCCTGGCGAGCTGGAAGGTCGCCCCGGCACTGGCCGCGGGCTGCACCGTCGTCCTGAAACCGTCCGAGAACTCACCGCTGTCGGCACTGCTGCTCGGCCGGATCGCCACCGAGGCGGGACTGCCGCCGGGCGTGCTGAACGTGGTGACCGGCGACGGGCCGGTGGCCGGCCGGGCGATCGGCCTGCACCCCGATGTGGACGTGCTGGCCTTCACCGGCTCCACCGCCGTCGGCCGGCACTTCCTGCGGTACGCCGCCGACTCCAACCTCAAGCGGGTCTGGCTGGAGCTGGGCGGCAAGTCGCCGAACATCGTCCTGCCCGACGCCCCCGACCTGGAGAAGGCCGCCGCCACCGCCGCCTGGGGCATCTTCTTCAACCAGGGCGAGATGTGCACCGCCCCGTCCCGGCTGCTGGTGCACTCCTCCGTAGCCGAACGCGTCACCGAGGCGATCGTGGCCCGGGCCGGGGAGCTACGGGTCGGCGATCCCCTGGACCCGGCGACCGAGATGGGCGCCCTGGTCGGCGAGGCCCATCTGGAGCGCGTCCTCGGCCACATCGGCACCGGCCTCGACGAGGGCGCGCGGCTGCGCACCGGCGGCGGCCGGACCCTCGCCGGGACCGGCGGCAGCTTCCTGCGGCCCACCGTCTTCGACCGGGTCGACCCCGGGACGCGGCTGGCCCGGGAGGAGATCTTCGGGCCGGTCCTGTCGGTCCTCGCCTTCGACGACCTGGACGAGGCGGTCCGGCTGGCCAACGCCACCGAGTACGGCCTCGCCGCCGGCCTGTGGACCTCCGACCTGTCCACCGCCCACCGGGTGTCCCGCGCGCTCAGGGCCGGCACGGTCTGGGTCAACTGCTACGAGGAGGGCGATCTGACGGTCCCCTTCGGGGGCATGAAGCAGTCCGGCAACGGCCGTGACAAGTCCGTCCACGCGATCGAGAAGTACACCGAACTGAAGACCACCTGGATCCAGCTGTGAGCCGTACGAGCAACCCCACGCGCCCGCTGATCGCCGTCCCGGCCCGCTTCTCCGCGACGACCTCCGCACTGCGGTACGCCGCGGAGGTCAACGCCCGCGCCCTGATCGAGGCCGTCTGGCGGGCCGGCGGCGAACCGGCGACCGTCCACCCCGCCGCCGGGGAGCTGCCCGGACGGCTCACCCGCTTCGACGGCGTGCTGCTCCCCGGCGGCGGCGACCTCGCCCCGCACCGTTACGGCGCCAGCGACACCCACACCAGCGTCTACGACGTCGACGACACCCAGGACGCCTTCGACCTCGCGCTCGCCCGGCACGCCCTCGGCCTGGGCCTGCCGCTGCTGGCGATCTGCCGCGGCCTCCAGGTCGTGAACGTCGCCCTCGGCGGCACCCTGGAACAGGACATGGGCGGCCCCGAGCGCGAGCACCGGCACCTCGTGCACCCGGTGCCGGTCCGGCGCGGCTCCCTGCTGGAACGGGCGCTCGGCACGGAGAAGGCCGAGGTGTCCTGCTATCACCACCAGCGGGTGGACCGCACCGGCACGGGACTCACGGTCACGGCGCGGGCCGCCGACGGCACCGTGGAGGGCCTCGAACTCCCGGGCGCCCCGGGGTGGTTCACGGCCGTGCAGTGGCACCCCGAGGACACCGCCCACGAGGACCCGGCCCAACAGGGCCTCTTCGACGCCCTGGTGCGGGCCTCCGCGACATCCCGGTGACAGGCCCGGCACCCGAGACGACCGGTCAGGTGTCGAGCCCCCCGCGTTTCACCAGCTGGCCCGCGATGACGTTGCGCTGGATCTCGTTGGTGCCCTCACCGACGATCATCAACGGGGCGTCACGGAAGTAGCGTTCGACGTCGAACTCGGTCGAGTAGCCGTAACCCCCGTGGATACGGACGGCGTTGAGGGCGATCTGCAGGGCCGTCTCGGAGGCGAACAGCTTGGCCATGCCGGCCTCCATGTCGACCCGGCGGCCGGCCTCCGCCTCCCGGGCCGCGTACAGGGTGAGCTGACGGGCGGCGGTCAGGGAAGTGGCCATGTCGGCCAGGTAGTTGCCGATCGACTGGTGGCGCCAGATCGGCTTGCCGAACGACTCGCGTTCCTGGGCGTAGGCGAGCGCGTCCTCCAGCGCCGCCCGGCCGACGCCCAGGGCGCGGGCGGCGACCTGGAGACGGCCGGTCTCCAGGCCCTTCATCATCTGTGCGAACCCCTTGCCCTCCACGCCGCCGAGCAGGGCGTCGGCCGGGGCCCGGTAGTCCTCGAAGGACAGCTCGCAGCTCTCCACACCCTTGTAGCCCAGCTTGGGCAGATCACGGGAGACGGTCAGGCCCGGGCCGTGCTCGGCGAGCAGGATGGAGATGCCCCGGTGGGCGGGGGCGGCGGCGGGGTCGGTCTTGCAGAGCAGGGCGATCAGGCCGGAGCGCCGGGAGTTGGTGATCCAGGTCTTCGCCCCGTTGACCACGTAACCGTCCGCGTCCCGGCGGGCGACGGTGGTCATCGCCTGGAGGTCCGAGCCGCCCCCGGGCTCGGTCAGCGCCATCGTCGCCCGCAGCTCGCCGGTGGCCATCCTCGGCAGATACCGCCGCCGCTGCTCCTCGGTGCCGAAGTGCAGCAGCAGCTTGGCGACCACCGTGTGGCCGCCCATCGCACCGGCCAGGCTCATCCAGCCGCGCGCCAACTCCTCGGTGACCAGCACATAACAGGGCACGGAGACCGGCGTGCCGCCGTACTCCTCGGGGACGGCTAGACCGAAGACACCGAGGTGTTTCATGCCCTCGATGAGGGCCTCGGGGTAGGTGTCCGTGTGCTCCAGCTCCCGGACGACCGGTTTGACGTCCCGGTCCACGAAGTCGCGGACGGTGCGGACGACGAACCGCTCCTCCTCGGACAGGATGTCCAGGGTGCTCATGCGGTGCTGCTCCTTGCCGGTGGGAGGCCGAGTTCGGCCAGGATGGCGTCGGTGTGCTCGCCCTCGGCCGGGACCGCGTCCATCCGGGGGACCACCCCGGCCAGGTCCACGGGCGGAACGAGGGAGGGGACCTCGGCTCCGCCGGGGAGCGTCACCTGCCGCCAGCGGTCCCGGTCGGCGAGCACGGGGTGGGCGAGGAAGTCGTGGACGTCGTTGACGCCGGCGTTGGCGATGCCCGCCGCGTCCAGCAGGTCCCGCACCTCGCGGCTGTCCGACGCGGCGAACCGCTCCGCGACGATCGCGTTCAGTTCGTCGCGGTGGGCGACCCGGGCCGGACCGGTGGCGAAACGGGGGTCGTCGGTGAGGCCGGGGTCCCCGAGGAACCGCTCGCACAGGGCGGCCCATTCGCGTTCGTTCTGGATGGAGAACAGGACGTCCTTGCCGTCGGCGGCCGTGTAGGCGCCGTAGGGGGCGATGGTGGCGTGCTGGGTGCCGACGCGCGGGGGCTGGGTGCCGCCGAAGCGGGTGTAGTGGGCGGGCTGGCCCATCCACTCGGCGAGCGCCTCGAACAGCGAGACCTCGACGGCCCGGGCGACACCGGTGGTGGCCCGGGTGAACAGGGCGGTGAGGATGCCCGAGTAGGCGTACATGCCGGCGGCGATGTCGGCGATGGAGATGCCCACCCGGGCGGGTTCCGCGGGGCCTCCGGTGAGCGAGACCAGGCCGGTCTGGCACTGCACCAGCAGGTCGTAGGCCTTGCGGTCGGCCCAGGGGCCGTCGGAGCCGTAGCCCGTGATGGAGCACGGGATCAGTGCGGGGAAGCGCGCGCGCAGCGCCTCCGCCCCGAGGCCCATCCGCGCGGCCGCCCCCGGGGCCAGGTTCTGCACGAACACGTCGGCCCGGGCCAGGAGCCGCTCCAGCACGTCCCGGCCGTCCTCCGTCTTGAGGTCGAGGGTGAGGGATTCCTTGGAGCGGTTGAGCCACACGAAATAGCTGGACTCACCGTGCACGGTCGTGTCGTAGCGGCGGGCGAAGTCACCGCCTCCGGGGCGCTCCACCTTGATCACACGGGCACCGAGGTCGGCCAGCTGACGGGTGGCGTAAGGGGCGGCGACCGCCTGTTCGACACTGACGACGGTGATGCCGGCGAGCGGCAGCGGGACTTCGGACGGCTCGGTCATGCGCTGACCTCCGGGGCTTCTTCGGCGCTTTCGACATCATGAGCGGTCATGGCAGGTGCGGTGAAATAGTAGTTCCTGATGGCACCATGCCGGGTGGGGATGACGGGAGAACGATGGACCTCAAACAGCTCAAGGCGCTTGTCACGGTCGCCGAGGTGGGCAGTGTCACCCGGGCCGCCGAGCTGCTGCATCTGGTGCAGCCGGCCGTGACCCGGCAGATCCGCACCCTGGAGGAGGAGCTGGGTGTCACGCTCTTCGAGCGGACCCGCCAGGGCATGCGGCCCACCGAGGCCGGGACGGTGATGGTGGAGCGCGCCCGGCGGGCGCTGCACGAGCTGGAGCGGGCCCGCGCCGAGGTGCAGCCCGCGCCGGGCGCGGTGACCGGGATCGTCACCGCCGGTCTGCTGGAGAGCACGGCGGACCTGCTCGCCGAGCCCCTGGTGTCGGCGCTGGCCCAGGAGCATCCGGGCGTCGAACTGCGGCTGATGACGGGCTACTCCGGGCATCTCCAGCGCTGGCTGGACGACGGCGACCTGGATCTGACGCTGCTCTACAACCTGGACAGCACGCCCTCGCTCAACGCCCGTCCGCTGGTACGGGAACGCCTGTGGGCGGTCGCTCCCCCGGCGGCCGGGCTGCGGGCCGACCGTCCGGTGCCGTTCGCCGAGGTCGCGGCCCGTCCGCTGGTCATGCCCGCGTCCGGTCACGCGCTGCGGGCGCTGATCGACGGCGCGGCGGGACGGGCGGGGGCCGCCATGGACGTGGCCGTGCAGACCAATTCCCTGCGGGTGCAGAAACAGCTGGTCCTCGCCGGGCACGGCTGGACCGTGCTGCCGGGTGTCGGCATCGCCGAGGACGTGGCGCACGGCACCCTGAGCGCCGCGCCGCTGTGCGAGCCCGAGGTGTGGCGCTCGATCGTGCTCGCCACTCCCCGGGCGGGCCGGACCCCGCCCGCGGTCCAGGTCGTCGCCGGTGAGCTGGTCCGGCAGATCGAGGAGGCGGTCGGACGCGGCAGCTGGCCGTCCGCCCGGCCGGCCCATGCGGGCTGAGCATGGATGGATCACATTTTTCTATTGTTCAAGCCTTGCCATCACCATCCATGATGAATGGCATGAGCCAGACCCACGCCCCCGCACCGCCCTCCTGGCAGGAGGACGTCTTCACCGCGCTGAAGAAGTACGACGTCCGGCAGATCGCCTACGTCCCCGACGCCGGCCACTCCCACACCCTCCGCGAGGCCCGGCGCGACCCGGCGATCCACGACGTGGTGCTGACCACCGAGGAGGAGGGGGTCGCCGTGACCGCCGGGGCCTGGCTGGGCGGACAGCGAGCCGTACTGCTGATGCAGAGCAGCGGTGTCGGCAACTGCGTCAACATGCTCTCCCTGCCGGCGATGTGCCGGTTCCCCTTCCTGACGCTGGTGACCATGCGCGGCGAGTACGCGGAGTTCAACCCGTGGCAGGGCCCCATGGGCCGCACCACCCGGCAGGCGCTGGAGCTGATGGGCGTCACCGTGCTGCGGGCCGACCGCCCCGAGGAGGTCGCGGAGACCGTCGAGGCGGCGCTGGACGCGGTGTTCGGGGCGGGCGGGCGGGTCGCCGTGCTGCTCGGACAGAAGCTGATCGGCCGCAAGAAGTGGGAGCGCGACTGATGACCACCGCCCTGCCGCGGCTCGACCGCCGCCGTTTCGTCGCCGACCTGGTCGGCCGGCTGCCCGAGGACACCCTCGTCGTCACCGGTCTCGGCTCCCCGAGCTACGACGTGTTCGCCGCCGGGGACCGGCCCGGCACCTTCTATCTGTGGGGCGCGATGGGCGCCGCCGCCCCGCTCGCCCTCGGACTCGCCCTCGCCCGGCCCGACCGCCCGGTCGTGGCGGTCACCGGGGACGGCGAGCACCTCATGGGCATCGGCACCCTCGCCACCATCGGCGCCCGGCTGCCGCCGAACCTCACGCTCGTGGTCCTCGACAACGCCCACTTCGGCGAGACCGGGATGCAGCCCAGCCACACCGGTCTGGGCACCGACCTGGTCGCCGTGGCGCGCGGCTTCGGCATCCGGGACGCCGTACGGATCACCGACCCCGCGCAGGCCGGGGACCTCGCCGGCCGGGTCGCGGCGCGCTCCGGGACGACATACGCCCAGGTCCTCATCACCACCGACGAACCGCCGCGCGCCCTGCCGCCCCGTGACGGGGTCGCCAACAAGAACGCCTTCCGCGCCGCACTCGGCCTGCCCACCTTCTGAGCGGCCGGCCTTCCACAAGGAAAGGCATCTCGCATGTCCCTCGCCTCCCATGTGGAGTCCTGGCGTCCCGGGCCGGTCACGGACGAGGACGCGCCGGCTGGGCCTCGTAGGTGAACTCCTTCATGACCGGGCCGGGTTCCGCACGAGGTCGAAGCGGGCGTGGGTGGTGACCGGGGTGTGTCCCTCGGCGGAGGCGATGAAGAGGATGTGGGCCGGACGGCAGGGGTGGCGTCCGGTGGCCTTCAGCAGCTCGCCCACCGGGCCGTCGGTGGGAATCGGGTAGGGGCTCGGCACACAGGTGCGGAACCAGAAGCGGCCCTCCTCGTCCGCCGTGAACAGTCCGCGCCCACTGCCGGCCGGCTGGACTCCGGGCTGCTGGACGTCGTAGTGGCCCTCGGGGTTCGCCTGCCAGACGTCGAGGACCGCGCCGGGCAGCGGGGTGCCGTCCGAGGACATCCGGGAGTTGGTCACCGCCCTGGCGCCCCGGCCCGCGCCGGGGCAGCCCCCGCTGACCTGGACCCTGGACGCCCTGCGCGCCCTGGAACGGCACCCGTGGGCCGGGAACGTCACCGAACTCGCCCATCTGGTGCGGGCGTTGGCCGAGCACCGGCGGGCGACCGGGCCGGTCCGGCGGGCCGAGCTGCCGGACCCCGTACGGGAGGGTCCGGCGTCCCGGCCGCTCAGTCCGACGGAGCACGCCGAGCGCGCCGCCATCCTGGAGGCCCTGCACGCGCACGGCGGCAACAGGGCCCGGACGGCGGCGGCCCTGGGCATCGCCCGCGCCACGCTGTACCGGAAGCTGCGGGGCTACCGGGTCTGAGGTGCAGGTGCCCGGCGCAGCCGCTCAGCCGAGTCCGGCGAGGAACGGCGTGAGGGTGCGGGTGAGCGTGTTGTGCGGCTCTGCGGCGAACAGCGGATCGAGGTGGTTCATCCCTTCGTCGGTCGCGTAGGCGGCGTACGGGATACGGGAGTCGGCGACCACCCGGCGGGCGGACGACACGATCGTGCCGCGGGCGTAGCTCGTCTCGAAGGCGTACAGCGGGGTGTCCAGACCCGTGCCGTGCCGCAGCCGCAGTCCGAGCGAGCGGGCCAGGCCGGTGTCGGCGTAGGCGTCGGTGACGTCGAGGTCCACCGACAGCCGGGCCGGCCAGTACCACTCCCACACGGCCGGTGCGGGCCCGCCCGCGTAGGCCTCCGCGACCCGGGCGAGCGGGGTGATGCCCTCGTCGGCCCAGCCGCGCACCTCGCCGCTCCCGGAGAGATGGCCGGAGTGCACACTGATGTCGTTCGGCCAGCCGAATCCGGCGTCCACCAGGGCGCCCAGCAGGGCGGCGTTGGTGACCGGCACCGAGGGGCGCAGGGCCTCGGGCATCCGGGGTTGCAGGACCGAGCGGCCGTCGGGGTCGTGGTGCGCGTACCAGCCGGCGAGCTGGTACCAGATCTGGGTGGACTCGGCGCGGGCGCCCAGTCCGACCCCGCTGAGGGTCAGGTCGAAGACGGCGCCGCCGTCGATCGCCGCGAGCCGCTCCCGCACCTCGTCGGGCGAGTCGGACACGGGCGCCCCCGTGCCGTCGAACGCGCCGCGCACCCCGCCGTCGACCAGCACCAGGCCCGCGAGGCCCCGGTGCCCGGGCCGGCCGTCGAAGTCCCAGGCCGCGTACGCCATCGCCGTCGTCGCGCCCCAGGAGTGACCGCCGAGCACCACCCGGCGCCGGCCGCCGCAGGAGGCAGCCCGGACGACGGTGTCCAGGTCCTCCAGGGTGCGGGCCAGGCCCCAGTGCGCGGCGAAGGCGGAGGCGGCGGGGTCCTGCGCGCGGTAGTGGCCGTCCAGGTAGTACGCGACCGGGTCCGGGCCCGCGAACCCGGAGCGGTCGGCCAGGTTCTCCTCGCGCCGGTCGAACGCCCACACCTGGACACCGGGCACGGCGGCGACGAGATCGCGGGCGAGCAGCCGGAAGTCGTTCGCGGCGCCGAACATGCCCGGGACCATGACCAGCACCGTGGGCGCGGAGTCGGCACCGACCTTCAGCACCCGCACCCGGTCCGTCCCGGCCGGCCCGCCCCCGGCGCCGACGGCGAACGGGACGTACGGCTCCCGGACGCCCGGTGCGGCGTACGGCCTCGCGGTGGCCGGTCCGGCCACCGTCGGTGCCAGGGCGAGCCCGCCGGCCACCCCGCCGAGCAGCGCCCTGCGCGAGATGCCCCGGCTCATGCGGCGCACCCGCCCACACGCCGGGTGCTCAGCGCCACGTCGTCCATGCGGAGGTCGTACGACGTGGGCGTGGGGTCGGCCTGGTAGAGCTGCCAGCCCAGCTTGAGCCGGTCGAAGGCGGGGAAGACGAAGTCGTCGGCCGTGCCGCCGTGCTCCTCGGTCGAGACGGTCAGCTCGGGCCGCTCGACGCCGTCCAGGTAGACGGTGACGCGGTTGTCGGTGGCGTCCAGATGGAACTCCACGCAACTCCACCGGCCGGCGGTGGCCGGGGCGGAGGTCCGCCAGGCGGTCCAGTCCCCGGTCGGTCCGAGGTCGGAGCCGACACCCCAGAAATTGGCCTTCTCGGTGGGGACGTACTGACCGCCGAGGGGGCGTACGAGGGTGGGGGCGTCGGAGCCGGAGGCTTCCGCGAGGGTCCAGTGGGCCCAGTCGGGGGCGGTGGGGAAGGCGTCCACGCGCAGCCGCAGTCGGGCCCAGAAGCTGTTGCCGGCGGGGGCGAGGTCGTCCAGGACCAGGAAGGCGCGGCCGTTGCCCTCGGTGTGCAGCCGCAGTTCACGGCCGTGTCCGGTGGCGCTGGGCTCGACGGTCAGCGAGCCGTGGGAGGTGTCGGAGGTCCAGCCGTGGCCTGCGGTGACCGGACCGAGGGGGAGGCGGTCGAACGTCTCCCGGAACAGGGGGCGGTGGGGGGTGGGGGTGGCCGAGGCGGTGGGGGGTGTCGCGAGCAGCACGGCCGAAGCGGCTAACAGCGCGGCTGCGAACTTCCTCATGCGTATCATGCGCCCAGTCTGCAACACCCGTCACAGCGGTCACTCAGCAGGGACCCTCACTGGTCACACCGGCTGGTCACCCAACACCAGCCCCCCGCACGCCGGTTGGGGAACGACCGGAACGTCGGCGGCCGGTTTGCGAATGAGCAGCAGCGCCGCGTCGTCGTGCAGCCGGCCGCCCACGTGCGCGAGCAGCTCGTCCTGGAGGGCGTCCAGGGTGCGGGCGGGCTCGTCGGTGACATGGCGGCCCAGTCCCTCGACGAGCGGATAGAACTCCCGCCCGTGGTCGCGGGCCTCGGTCACCCCGTCGGTGTAGAGCAGCAGTTGGTCGCCGTCACCGAAGGGGAGCACCTGGAGGGCGGGGGTCTCGCCGGCGAGGGCGCGCAGGCCCAGGGGCGGTGCGGGGCGCGTGGGCTCGACCGGGGTGACGGTCCCGGCGGCACCGACCAGCAGCGGCGGGGCGTGTCCGCAGTTCACCACTTCCAGTTCGCCGTCGCGCGGGTGGCCGGCGACCACGGCGGTCACGAAGTCGTCGGGGCCGAGATTGCGCGCGAGGCTCCGCTCGATGCGGTCGACGACGGCCAGGAGGTCGGGTTCGTCGTGGGCGGCCTCACGGAAGACGCCGAGCACCAGCGCGGCCGTCCCGACGGCCGGCAGTCCCTTGCCGCGCACGTCGCCGACGAGCAGCCGGACCCCGTACGGCGTGGGGACCAGGGCGTAGAGGTCCCCGCCGATCCGGGCCTCGGCGGCGGCCGCGCTGTAGCGGACGGCCACCTGGAAGGGGCCGACGATCTCCGGCACGGGCAGCAGCAACGCGTGCTGGGCGGCCTCCGCGACCGAGCGGACGGCCGCGAGGACACGCTCCCGGCGCCCCCGCAGGGCGCTGGCCAGCCCGCTCGCCAGGGTGACGGCCCCGAGGGCGGACAGGACTGCGGCGAGTTCCCGGGCCGGGACGGCGTCCCGGATGCCGAGCACCGCGCCGAGCACGCCGGCGAGCAGACCGACGTACAGGACACCGCGCGGGCCGTTGGTGGTGGCGGCCAGCGCGGGGCCGGCCGCGAGCAGGGGCAGCCAGGACGTCCCGGCACCGCCGACGAGGTCGACCAGGATCACGCCGAGAACGATCAGCACGGGCAGGACGGGTCCCGCCACCACATGCCTGAACAGGTGCGTCGGCCCGCGGTCGGCGCCACGGTGTCGGGCCAGGTTCATGTCGCGTCCGCAGTCCTCGTCTGTAGTCGGCGTCGGGGTCCGTGCCCCGGAATGTCCGTTTGGTATAGGAAAACGGGTTCGACTCCGGTGCCACAAGGTGCGGGATTTCAGATAGTGAGCGACAGTCCCCTGGTCACCCGGTTCGCCGTCGGGATCAGCCGGTCCCGGATCTCCTGGAGCCTCGGCAGCCGGTCGGCCGGCAGGGACACGCCGAGCGAGCCGAGGATGTCGCCGCTGTAGACGGGGACGGCGACACAGACCGTGCCGAGCGCGTACTCCTCCAGGTCCGTGACCGCCGGGGCCACGGGTGAGGCGTCGAGCTGCCGCAGCAGCTCCGGGGGGCTGGTGATGGTCCTCGGGGTGAGGTCGGCGAGGTGGTGGCGGGAGAGGTAGTCCTTGCGGGCCTCCTCGTCCATCTCCCGCAGCACGGACTTGCCCAGCGCCGTCGCGTGTCCGGCGTCCTCGAAGCCCACCCAGAGGTCGACGCGGGGTGTCCGGGGGCCGTCCACGATCTCGGCGACGCGGATCTCGCCCTCCTCGTAGAAGGTGAGGTAGGCGGCGGTCGCGAGCTCGTCCCGCAGGGCGGCGAGGGTGGGCCGGACCCGGCTGAGCAGGGCCTGGCCCCGGCCCGAGGCGTGCAGCGTGCGCAGCTTGTCGCCCAGGACGAAGCCGCCGTCCTGCAGTTTGCGCACGTATCCGTCGTGGACCAGCGTGCGCAGCAGATGGTAGGCGGTGGCCAGGGGCAGCCCCGTCTCCCGCGCCAGCTGTTTCGCCGGCGCGCCGTTCTCGTGCGCGCTCACCGCCTCCAGCAGCCGGAAGGCCCGCTGCACGGACGTGATGAGCGTGGGGCCGTCCTGCCCAGCCATAGGACCAGCGTGCGCCGGGCGCGGGCGGCAGGCAAGGCGTGCGCCCCGCGCCCCTACGGCACGACGGTGGGCCGTGCGGCGCGGGCCGCCTCCAGGGCGGCCGCCGCCCGGTGGGCGTCCGCGGTGAGGTGCGGGGAGCGCCAGGCCTCTGCGGTACGGGCGGCCAGGGCGTAGTGCTCGGCGGCCGACCGGTCCTCGCCGAGCAGCCGGTGGAGATCGCCCAGGGCATGGGCGACGGGACGGCTCGCGTACGCCGTTCCGGCCGCGCCCGCGAGCTGTTCCCGGAAGGGCCGCATCCGCTCGATCAGCGCGGCCGCGGTGGTGTGGTCGGCCCGCAGGACGGCGAGCTGGGAGCGGAAGTCGAGCTCGATGCCGTAGAGGTGGTCGGCCACCGGTTGCGCCGGGAAGCGCACCTCGCTCGCCTCGTCGGGTCTGCCGAGGCGGGTCAGGGCCAGGGCGAGCAGGACCCCCACCGAGGGGCCCGCGACGTCGTACACCGAGCGGATCATCCGTTCGACCTCGGTGAGCCGGCCCTGTGCGAACCGGACGGTGATCAGGCCGAGCGTGCGCAGTCCCGTGGCGTGGTGCGCGCCGACCCGCTGGAGCAGGCCGTCGGCCTCGGCGTATCCGGCCTCGGCGGCGTCGAAGCGACCGGCGACGTTCGCCAGCATGGCCGAGGCCGCGGCACCCAGGCCCTGCGCCCAGAGCATTCCGTAGCGGTGGGCGAGGGCCAGCCCGTCGGCGGTGCGGCGGCGGACCGTCTCGGGATCGTTGCGGGCGGCGGCGGTCATGCCGTCGAGATGCTCGCAGATCCAGCGGTAGGCGGGCAGGTCATGGGCGCGGGCCAGCTCGCGCAGCTCGGCGACGAGCGGGCCGCGGGCGGTGCCCTGGACCTCGTTCGGCAGCAGCCGGGCGGAGGTCATCAGCGCGGCGGCGAGGAGCCGGGGGTCGCCTCCCTCGCGGGCGAGCCGGAGCTGGGTGCGGGCCGCGTCCAGGGCCCGTGGCGCGTCCTCGGCGGCCACCGCGTCGACGAGGACGTGCAGCACGCGGCCACGGGTCGCGTCGTCCAGGCCGGGATCGGCCGCGAGCCGCTCCAGGCGGGCCAGCGAGGTGCGGTCGTAGGGGCCCTCCAGTCTGCTGCGCCACCCGGAGGGCTCGGTCCAGGCGCCGTAGACCGCCGCGACCAGGTCACCCCGGTCGGCCTGCTCGGCCAGCTCGACGGCCCGCTGCCGGGTGCGCCGGGCCGCGTCCGTGGAACCGGCCCGGATCTGCGCCCCGAGCAGCCGCACCAGCAGTGCGACGGTGCGTTCGAGCCGCCCGTGCGGGTCGCGTACGGCGGTGGTGTGCACGTCGATCGCCTGCTGGAGCAGGTCCACGGCGATGTCGTGGGCGTAGCGCCGCTCGGCGACCTCGGCGGCGCGCAGGGCGTAGTCGACGGCGAGGGGCGCGTCGGCGGGGCTGCCGGAGCGGGCGAAGTGGTGGGCGAGGGCGGCGAGGTCGTCGGGGCGGTGGTGGCGCAGGACGCGGGCGATCCGGCCGTGCAGCCGGGCGCGCCGGACCCCGGACAGGTCGGTGTAGACGGTGTCGCGGACCAGGGCGTGCACGAACCGCACCCGGCCGGGTCCCGGCTCGGTGAGCAGGTCGGCGGCGAGGGCGGCGTCGAGCCCCTCCAGCACCGCGTCCTCGTCGGCGCCGGCCACGTCGAGGAGCAGCGCCACCTCGGCCTCCAGCCCGACGGCCGCGGTGAGCCGTACGGCGGCGCGGGCGCCCTCGGGCAGCAGGGCCAGCCGTCGGCGCAACACGTCCCGGACGCCCTGCGGCACCTCCGACACGGCGACCAGGGCGCCCTCGCCGGCGAGCAGCCGGGCGCTCTCCAGGACGTAGAAGGGGTTGCCGCCGGTGCGCTCGGCGAGGGCGGCCACGGTCCTCGCCTCGACGGGTTCGCCGCAGACGGCGTGGACCACGGTGGCGACGTCCGCCGGGGGCAGCCCGCGCAGCACGACCCGGTGCGGGGCGCCGGGGGCGAGCTGGGCGAGGGTCTTGACCAGGTGCTCGCCCACCTCGGCGGGGCGGTAGCTGGCGACGGTGAGCAGGGGGACGCCGGTGACCGCGGCGGCGGCTTCGAGCAGGGCGAGGGTCTCGCCGTCCGCGCGGTGCAGGTCCTCCAGGACGACGGCGAGCGGGGCGGCGCCGGCGGCGGCCCGCAGCCAGGCGGCGAACGCCCGGTGCATACGGAAGCGTCCGGCGGTCGCCTCGTCGCGGGTCGCGGCGGCGGTGCGCGCCGGCTCCCGCAGCAGCACGTCGAGTTCGGCGGGCCGGGCCGGGGGCAGGTCCCGGGCCAGCGCGCCCAGCGCCTCCACCCAGGCCCAGGCGGGCGGCGCGCCCTCGTACTCGGGGCACCGCCCGACGACCACCGCCCATCCGTCGGCCCGCAGCCCGCGGACGAACCGCTCCAGCAACGCCGACTTCCCGGCCCCGGCCTCCCCGCTCACCAGCACCACCCCTCCCCCGTACCGGGCACTCCCCGCGGCGGCCTCCAGGGCGCGCAGCTCCCCGGCACGGCCGACGAAGGGGGCGCTCCCGGGGCGGGGGTCGGCGGGGTGCGCGGCCGGGTGTGCGGCGGCGGGTACGCCCTCGCCGACACCCCCGAGGGCGGGCAGCAGCGGCACACCGGCCGCCGGTGCTGTCGCGGACGGCACGGGCACGGGCGGGGCGGGCGCGGGCGGGGTGGCCACGGGCGGCACGGACACGGGCGGGGCGGACACAGGCGGGGTAGGCGCGGGCGGGGCGGACACAGGCGGGGTAGGCGCGGGCGGGGCGGGCGCGGGCGGCACGGACACGGGCGGGGCGGACACAGGCGGGGTAGGCGCGGGCGGGGCGGGCGCGGGCGGCACGGACACGGGCGGGGCGGACACAGGCGGGGTAGGCGCGGGCGGGGTCCTCGGTGGCGGTGCGGAGTCGTGCAGCAGCTCCAACCGCTGGGCGAGTACGGCCCGTTCCAGTGCGGTGAGGGCCGGGCCCGGGTCGCAGCCCAGTTCCTCGCGGAGGACGTGGGACGCACGGCGCAGGGTGGCGAGGGCGTCGGCCTGCCGGCCCAGGGCCCAGTGGGCGAGGGCGAGCAGCCGCCAGCCCTCCTCGCGCAACGGGTTCTCGCGGACGAGGACTTCGGCCGCCGGGACCGTCTCGGGGGCGCGGCCGGTACGCAGGTCGGCCGCGGCGGCGAGTTCCCGGGCCTCGGTGCGCAGTTCCGTCAGTCGCGCGACCTCCGACGCGGCCCAGCTCTCGTCCGCGTGCTCGGCGTAGGCGGGCCCCTGCCACCAGCCGAGGGCCTCGGCGAGCAGGGCGCGGGCCTCCTCGGCCGGCGCCCGGCGGGCCCGGCGCACCGACGCCTCGAAGCGCCAGGCGTCCACGGCGTCCTGGGGCAGCCGCAGGGCGTAGCCGGGCGGGGCGGTGACGAGGACGGTCGCCGGGGTGCGGGGCGGCCGGCCGGGCTCCAGGGTGCGGCGCAGGTGGGAGACGTAGGTGTGCAGGGACACGGTGGCCTTGGCGGGCGGTTCGCCGCGCCACAGGGCGTCGGTCATGCGGTCCACCGGTACGACGCTGCCCCGGGCCGCCGTCAGCAGCGCCAGCACGGCCCGTTGCCGGGGCGCGCCCAGCCCGACCGGTGTGCCCCCGACCTCGGCACCCAGCGAACCCAGGACTCGAATACGCAGCACGCCGCGGGAATCTACCCGAGCCGCCCCTCGATCCCGTCAACAGACGATAAACGCGCCAAGCGGACGCCAAGCAGACACCAAGCGGCGGCGGGACCCTGGGAGACCGTTGCCGGTACCCGAGCGTTGGAGCCTCAGAGCGTGTCCCCCAGCAGTACGACTGACGAACTTCCCCCGGCCGAGCGGCCGTACACCCACGAGATGGTCGTGGTCCACCGTGTCTTCCGCCGCGAGTCGGCGCTGCTGCCCCGGCTGGTGCGGGCGGTGCCGGACGGCGGCACGGCCCGTGCGGAGCAGGTCGCCGGGCATCTGCGCGAGTACGTGGACGGCCTGCACCACCATCACGCGCTGGAGGACGAACTGGTCTGGCCGCTGCTGCACGCCCGCATCGCGCGGGACCGCGCACTCGTCGACCGGATGGAGGAGCAGCACCGGCGCATCGACAGCAGCCTGGAGGCGGTCGGCGCGTGGGCGCCCGTCTGGGAGCGGGCGGCGGACCGTATCGCGGGTGAGGAACTCGCCCTGGCGCTGGACGCGCACCGGATCGTGCTGCTGGAACACCTCGACGACGAGGAGAGGCTGGTGCTCCCGCTGGTCGCGGAGCATCTGTCCGTGGCCGAGTGGGATCTGGTCGGCACGCGCGGTCTGGAGCGCATACCGAGGAACAAGCTGTTCATCGCTCTCGGCGCGCTGCTGGAGGAGGCGACGCCGCAGGAGCGGCGGTTCTTCCTCGGCAAGGCCCCACTGCTCGGCCGGCTGCTGTGGGCGGCGGTCGGCAGACGCCAGTACGCCGCCGCCGTCCGCGCGATCCGCGGTCCGCTGGAAGGACGGTAGGGACATGGCCGTACTCGACTCCGCCCCGCTCGACGTCCTGGACGCCTACCGCACCTGCGAGTTCGTCACGCTCGCCAAGGACGGCACGCCGCTGGTCTGGCCGACGGCGGTCCGGCGGCGCCCGGACGGGACGCTGCTGCTGTCCACGTCCCTGGCGTTCGCTCAGAAGGCGCTGAACATCCGCCGCGACGGCCGGGTGGCGCTGCTCTTCTCCGACCCGACCGGCAGCGGTCTCGGCTCCGCCCCGGAGGTGTTCGTCGGGGGCCGGGCCGAGTGCCCGGACGAGATCAGGACGGGTCCGCAGGGCGCCGAGGACTACTGGCGGATGCTCTTCGAACGGCAGCCGCACAGCAGGGCGTACGTCTCGCTCCCGCTGCGCCGGATGATGGCCTGGTACTACCTGCGGCTGCTGATCACGGTCACGCCGGAACAGGTGCTCGTACGGGAGCCGTTCGTGCCGCCGGTCGCCCCGCCGGTGCCCAGCGATCTGCCGGGTGCCGACCGGCTCGCCCGCCACGCGAGCGCGGTACTGGCCGCGCGGGACGCCTCCGGAGCGCCGGTGCTGGCCCGGACCCGCCCCGTCCCGGCGGACGGCGGCTTCGCCTTCACGGTCCCCGCCGACTGCGCCGCCGCCCCCGGCCCGGCCTCGCTGCTCGTGCACCGGCACGACGAGAAGATCAACAACATGCGGAACGCCTTGGTGCGGGGCGAGTTGAGGAGGGCCGGGGCGTCCTGGCTGCTGGTGCCGGAGCGGGTGGTGGAGCCGATGGGTTCGGGGCGGCCCACCGACGCGTTCAAAGTCCTCCGCCACACCAGGCGGGCCACCGCCCGCTATCTGGAGCGGCGCGGGCTGGCGCGACCGCCGGTGCAGTGGGCGGAGTTCAGGGCGCTGGCGGCGCAGGCCGAGGCCCGCTGACCCGCACCATCCCGGCGACATGGGCGGTGACCATGTCGAGGACGTCCGTACCGGCGGCCGCGTCACCGAGGACCAGGTAGTTGAGGGTCAGCCCGTCGGTCGTCGCGGCCAGATAGCGGGCCAGGACCGGGACGGGGACGCCGAGTTCGAGGTCCATGCCCCGGCACAGCTCCCCGATGAGCTCGGCGTAGGCCTCCTCGTAGAGCTCGTACTGCCGGCGTGCCAGGTGCGCGAAGCCGGGCTCGCGCAGGGCGTACTGGGTGAGTTCGTAGGTCAGCATGTGCTCCTCGGGGTGGGCGCGGACGTGGTCCCAGTACGCCTGGAACCCGGCCCGGACCGTCTCCCCGAGGGTGGCCCTGGGCAGGAGCGCCTCCTTCACGACGCTCACCGAGTGGGCGGTGAGCGTCGTGATGACGGACTCGACGAGGGCCTGCTTGGAGTCGAAGCAGTAGTGGAAGACGCTCAGGGAGACACCGGCCTCGGCGGCGATGGACCGGGTGGTCGTCTTCGGGACGCCGTCCCGGGCCATCGCCCTGATGGCCGCCTCCGTCAGCTGCCTGCGCCGCTGCGCCGACGGCATCCGTGCCATGCCTGTCCCCCGTTGTCGTACGTCAGGCGCTGTGCACGCCCACCTCGTACAGCGAGTATCCCCAGTCGGTGCCGCGGTCCAGGCCGTGGATCCGGACGTAGCGGGCCGGTGTGCCGGTGAACGTGGCCGTGTCCAGGCCTCCGTCACCGGAGGTGGTGGACCAGGCGGTCGTCCAGGTGGTGCCGTCCGTGGAGAGTTCGACGCGGTACGACTTGCCGTAGGCGCGCTCCCAGTCGAGGGTGACACGGGAGACCAGGTGGGTGGAGCCCAGGTCCACCTGCCAGTACTGGTCGTCGCTCCAGTCGCTGGCCCAGCGGGTGGAGTCGTCGCCGTCGACGGCCCGGCCGGGCTGGTAGCTGGTGAACGGGTTGGACTCGGACGAACTGGCCGTGGCCGTCTGCCCCTTGGCGAGGTTGACCGAGGCCTGGTGCTGCTCGGTGGCGCCCCAGGTGTCGAGGTAGGTCTCGGCGCCCCGGAAGAGGTCGTCGACCACGTCCTGCCCGCCGACCTTGCGGATGTCCTCGATCCAGTCGGGGATCATGCCGACCTGGGCGGCGCCGTCGGTGTTGAAGTCGAAGGTGCGCGAGCCGGTGGTCTGCTTGTCGATGACCGAGCCGCCGTCGACGCTCTTGAAGGGGTACGTCACCTTGTTGGCGGCGTCGGCGCCGCGCGGGGCGGGGTGGTCGCCGATGCCGTTGAAGTCGGTGCCGAAGCCGTACCCGACGCCGTACTTCTCGCGCAGCGCCTCGGTGCGCCCGGCCTCGGTCACGAAGTCCGTGGAGCCGTGCATGTACTGGGCGACGAAACCACCGAGGGAGTAGACCCGCTCGGTCCAGTTGAGGTCCATCCAGCTGTGCGAGGAGAGGACGCCCGGGTAGCCGGCGGCCTCGAAGATGTCCAGGGCCTGGCCGGTGGCCTTGACGCTCATGTGGTCGATCTCGAGCATCATCTTGCGCTTCATCATCCCGCGCACGGCGTACTCCCCGAGGGAGGTGAGCCCGCGGGTGTTGCACTGGGCGTTCTCGTCGTACTCCGGGACCTCGGTGCCCGCCGGCAGGTCGGCCTCGGCATCGGAGGCGGCGGTGCCGATGGGGTTGTCGTGCATCGCGGTGGTGCACTTCTCGGTCTGCCAGAAGGTGCCGGTCGACAGGAACTGCCCGACGTTGATGGCCGTGCCGAGGCCGCCCTCGTCGAAGCGGACGCCGCACAGCGCGTTGTCGAACTTGTGGCACAGGAACATGCTGCGCACACCGAGGGAGTACAGCTCGTCGAGGCCCTTGTCGATGTCGGCCTTGCTGCACTGGGCGATGTCGAAGACCTGCTTGCAGCCGAACGGCTCGGAGGTCTCGACGCCCAGGATCACGGCCAGCTTGCCCGCCTTGATCACCTCACGGGCCTGCGCGCTGTCGGTGACGATGCGGAACCAGCCCTTGCCGGTGCCGCCGTACATCTTGTCGATGTAGGCCTGGAGGTCGTACGTCAGCTTCGCCTGGAGCCGGATCGAGGTCATCTCGTCACAGCTGCGGTCCTTGAAGGGGTAGACGGAGCAGATCATGCCGTTGGTGACGAGGTCGTTGACCAGCACCCGCTGTCCGCCGCGCCAGGCACGCTCCACCCAGGCGTAGTAGTTCGCCTGGTGGGTCATGGAGTCGTACGCCGGCCAGTCCGCGAACGTCGGCCAGCCGACCGGGTCGTGCTTCCCGTCACCGCCGTGGGTGATGTAGTCGAAGAGCGCGAGGGTGCCGTCGGGGTAGTGCTCGGGACAGTCCTTGAGCGCGTCGGCGACGCCGGACTCGGAGAACACCTTGCCGCAGATCAGCCGGCCGCCGAAGGCCTCGTTGGAGAACAGGTGGTTGTGCGCGTCGACGAAACCGCGCACCTCCCCGGCGGAGTTGGTGCCGGTGAAGGGCTCCCCGGTCACATTGATCCGGGAGTCCGGGGACGGCCGCGAGGTGGGCGTCCACCAGTCGGTCCCGGCCGCGGAGCTCTGCGCGGGGCCGAGGATCGAGGCCAGTACGAGAAGGAGCAGCGAGACGACGGTGACGTCGCGGCGTCTGCGGTACGGGCGTCTGGTCATGGTCACAGCCCACGTCCCTCGGTCGGCGGGTCGCGCGGTCGACGAGGACGCTTTGATCGCCCTTGGTGTTGTCATGACCGACGCAAGATAGTGGGTCGAGAATGCGGACTGACGCCTTTCCGAGTCAAGAGTCCGGGACGCTTGACCTGATGAGCGGGGAAGGACGGCGGCCCCGGTGAACTCCGCGGCGACGGACAACAGTTGAACAATCGGGCGGTGATTCCCTTCCTTCTGGAACATTCCCGAACGAAGGGCAGAACCGTGATGCTCGAGCGAATCGTCCGACGAGCCGCCGTACCCGCGGCGATGACGGCCGCACTGGCCGGCGGCGCACTGGCCGCGGCCCCCTCGGCGAGTGCCGCCGCGAGCGACTGCCCCGCGGCCATGGTGTGCATCTTCCAGAACGTCAATTTCACGGGACGCTGGATCGGTCAGACCGATCCGTACCGGTCCAACGTCGGTGACTACATGAACGACCGGACGAGCTCCATCGTCAACAGGACGGACCGGGACATCTGTTTCTACCAGGACGCGGATTACGGGGGAGACATGCTGATGTGGATCCCCGCGCGCTCCGCGGCCGACGTCCTGGTGGAGGGGGCCAACGACCGCATCAGCTCGTTCAAGCCCTGCTGGTAGCCGACCGAGGCGGGTTTTGAACACGTTCAAAATGGAGTAGGCTCCCTGGCACACAGCGAGGGGAGCCTGCTCGTGAAGTTCGTGTTGCCCGGGGGGACCGGGCAGGTCGGGAGTGTGCTGCGGCGGGCCCTGGTGGCGGGCGGGCACGAGGTCGTCGTGCTGAGCCGGCGGCCGTCCGGGCCCGGTGAGGCCGAGTGGGACGGGCGGACCACGGGGCCCTGGACCGAGGAGGTCGACGGCAGCGATGTCGTGATCGGTCTGGCCGGGCGGAGTGTGAGTTGCCGATACACCCCGGAGAACCTCAAGGCCATGAGGGATTCCCGGGTGGACTCGGCGCGCGTCGTGGGCGAGGCGATCGCCGCCGCCGCGCGGCCGCCGAAGGTGTGGCTCCAGATGAGCACCGCGACGATCTACGCCCACCGCTTCGACGCGGCCCACGACGAGGACACCGGGGTGATCGGCGGTCACGAGCCCGGCGTGCCGGGCTACTGGGGCTACAGCGTCGACATCGCCACCGCCTGGGAGCGGGAACTGGAGGCGGCCGACACCCCGCACACCCGCAAGGTGGCGCTGCGCTCGGCGATGGTCATGAGCCCGGACCGGGGCGGGGTGTTCGACGTACTGTCCTGGCTGACCCGGCTGGGTCTGGGCGGACCGGTGGCGGGCGGCGCGCAGTACGTGTCGTGGATCCACGACCGGGACTTCGTGCGCGCGGTGGAGTTCCTCGTCGAGCGGGACGACCTCGCCGGACCGGTGAACCTGGCCGCCCCCGCTCCCCTGCCGCAACGCGCCTTCATGCGGGCGCTGCGCTCCGCCTGGGGCGTCCCGGTGGGGCTGCCGGCGACGAAGTGGATGGCGGAGCTGGGCGCCCTCGCCCTGCGCTCGGACACCGAACTGCTCCTGAAGAGCCGCCGTGTCGTCCCCGGCCGGCTCCTCGCCGCGGGCTTCACCTTCGGCCGGCCGCACTGGCCGGAGGCCGCCGACGATCTCGTACGACGCCGTCGGCACCGCCCGCCGATGCCGTGACGTGGGTCCTGTACAGGCGAACGTCAGTGTTCTGACGGGGAGTTGTCAGCCGGCTGCGGTTGCATGACCGGGGATGTTCCCCCCACCAGGAGTGCCATGACCCCCCTCCTCGCGCACGACCCGTCCGAGTCCGTCCCCGACTTCCCCATGCCGAGGGACCCGGCCTGTCCCTTCGCGCCGCCCCCGGAGATGACGCGCCTGCACGACGAGCGGCCGGTCTCCAAGGTCCGCCTCTGGGACGGCAGTACGCACTGGCTCGTCACCCGCTACGACGACCAGCGCGCCCTGTACGGCGACGCGAGGCTCAGCGTCGACGTCACCCGGAGGGGCTTCCCGTACCTCAGCGCCGGGTTCAAGGAGACCGCCGGGAAGACCCCGCCGTCGTTCCTGAACATGGACGACCCCGAGCACGCCCGGATCCGCCGGATGGTCACCGCGCCGTTCACCATCAAGCGGATGGAGGCCCTGCGGCCCACGGTCCAGCGCATCACGGACGAGCTGATCGACGCGATGCTCGCCGGGCCGAACCCGGTCGACCTGGTCGGCGCCCTCGCGCTGCCGCTGCCGTCCCTGGTGATCTGCGAACTGCTGGGCGTCCCCTACGAGGACCACGACTTCTTCCAGCGGCACAGCAAGGTCGGGGTGAGCCGCGAGTCGACCGCGCAGGAGTCCCGGGCCGCCAACCTGGCCCTCTACCGGTACCTGGAGCGGCTGCTCGGCCTGAAGCCCGCCGACCCGGCCGACGACATGCTCTCCGACCTCGCCGCCCGCACCGCCTCCGGCGATCCGACCCGCCACGAGGCGGCGATGCTGGGTGTGCTGCTGCTCGGCGCCGGGCACGAGACCACCGCCAACATGATCTCCCTGGGCGTGCTGGCGCTGCTGGAGCACCCCGAGCAGCTGGCGGTCGTCCGGGACACCGACGACCCGAAGGTCCTGGCGGGCGCGGTGGAGGAACTCCTGCGCTATCTGACCGTGGTGCACAGTGGTCAGCGGCGGCTCGCCCTCGAGGACCTCGAGGTCGGCGGGCAGCACATCCGCGCCGGGGAGGGCGTCATCATCCCGGGCGCGACCGGCAACTGGAGCCCGGACCGCTTCCCCGACCCCGGCCGGCTCGACGTACGCCGCGACGCCCGCCGGCACATGGCGTTCGGCTTCGGCATCCACCAGTGCCTGGGCCAGCCCCTGGCCCGGATCGAACTCCAGGTGGTGTACGGCACGTTGTTCCGCCGCGTGCCCCACCTGCGGGGCGCGGCGACGCTGGAGGAGATCCCGTTCAAGGACGACGGGATCGTGTACGGCGTCCATGAACTGCCGGTGCGCTGGTAGCGCACCGGAGCCGACCCGGGACCGCGCGGACGCGCTCAGGGGGGCGCCCGCGCGGTGTTCGGGAGACCGTCAGCTCGTGGCGCGCACCGCGTCACGGATCAGGTCGGCGACCTCCTTGGGGCGCGAGACGGCGACGGCGTGCGAGGCGCCCTCCAGTTCCACGACGGTGGCCCCGGCCCGCTTGGCGCCGAACCGCTCCACCTCGGGGTTGATGGCCTCGTCCGCGGCGGCGACCAGCGCCCAGGACGGCTTGGTGTGCCAGGCGGCCGCGGCGGCCTTCTCCTCGAACGCGGCGGCGGCCAGCGGGCGTTGGGCCGCGGCGAGCACCTTGGTGACCTCCGCGGGAACGTCGGCGGCGAAGACCGAGGGGAAGGCGTCCTCGGCGATGGTGACCTCGACGGCGGACTCGCCGCCCGGAGTGGGGTACGTCCACTCCTTGAGGTTGCTCACCAGCGGGGACAGCGGGTAGCGGCCCTGGAGCTCACCGAGGCTCTCGCCCTCCTCCAGGGCGTAGGCGGCGACGTAGACGAGACCGACGACGTTCTCCGTGACACCGGCGACCGTGATCAGGGCGCCGCCGTAGGAGTGGCCGACGAGGACGACCGGGCCGTCGATCTGGGCGGCGACGGAGGCGACGTAGGCCGCGTCGGAGGCCAGGCCGCGCAGGGGGTTGGGCGGGGCGATCACGGGGATGCCGTGTCCCTGGAGTTCCGTGATGACGCCGGACCAACTGGTGGCGTCGGCGAACGCGCCGTGGATCAGGACGACGGTGGGGGTGGTGGACATGGTGACGCTCTCCCGGGGTCAGGCGTGCAGGGCGTCGCGCAGGGTGCCGACGGCGAGGGTGATGGCCGCCTCGGCGGCGTGGGTCGGACGCAGGGCGTCGAGCATCACGAAGTCGTGGATGATGCCCAGGAACCGGACGGCGGTGACGGGGACACCGGCCTCGCGCAGCTTGTTCGCGTACGCCTCGCCCTCGTCCCGCAGGACATCCGCCTCACCCGTGACGACCAGCGCCGGGGGCAGATCCTTC
>NZ_KQ948765.1:519570-528359 GCF_001514205.1 Streptomyces griseoruber
ATCCGCGAACCGTCCAGCCCCTTCGAGGCACCCTCCTCGACGACCCACCGGGCCACCGCGAAGTTCTGCTCGATCGCGACCGGGTACCGCACCTCCGGCGACAGGTCGTACTCCGGGAACACCACCACGGCCTCGGCGCCGACGGCCAGCTCACGCACCAGGCGGTCATGGGTGTGCGCGTTGCCGAACACCCACCCCGCACCATGGATGTAGAGGATCACCGGCAGCGCGCCCTCGGCACCGGTCGGCCGCACGATCCGTGCCCGCACACTCCCCGTCGGACCACCCTCGACGGTGATCCACTCCTCGTCGACCTCCGGCTTGACGATGTCACCGGACTGCACCTCGTCGACCGCCTTGCGGCCCTCCGCAGGGGGCAGGTCGAAAAGGTAGGGCGGGTTGGCGGTCGCCTCGGCGAACGCCGCGGCCTCGGGCTCGAGCACCGGCACGACCGGCTCTACGACGTCGGACATGGCATCTCCTGCTGTTGTGGATGTGCGTTGTCTCTCCTCACGGACGCTAATTCCGTCGGGTCGCCGCGCCTTGCCCGCGAGCGCACCGGCGATGTCCTCACAGCGCACGGCGACGGTCGGCGCGGGCCGCGGTGTCCCGCCATTCGCTGGGGGACATGCCGTAGGCGGCCCGGAAGACCCGGCTGAAGTGGGTGGCGCTCAGGAAGCCCCAGCGGGCGGCCACCGCCGCGATGGTACGGCTGCCGCGGCCGTGGCGCATCAGGTCGCGCCGGCATTCGTCGAGTCGGCGGCGCAGGATCCAGCGGCCCACCGAGGTGCCCTCGTCCTTGAACAGCTTGTGCAGGTAGCGCACCGAGATGTGGTGGGCCCGGGCGATCGTCTCCGGTGACAACTCCGGGTCGGTCAGGTGCAGTTCCACGTACTCCAGGATCCGTGTCAGCACCGGCGGACGGGCGGACGCCGGGTCGGGGGTCCGTGCGCCGAGCTGCTCGACGGCGAGGGTGGACAGGAGGTTCACCGCGTTCCAGGCGAGCATCTCGCCGACCTGGGGGCGCGCCTCGGCCGCCGCACGGGCGAGGTCGGACAGGAGCGGGGAGAGCAGCGTGCCCAGGCGGGAGGCGCGGGCGACCGGGGTGCGCGTGATCCGCCCGGCGTCGGCCCCGGTGAGCCCCAGCAGATTGGCCGGCGCGAGGAACACCGTCGCCCGGAACCGCTCGGGGAAGTCCAGGACAGGGGCGTGGCGGACGTCGTAGAAACAGATGTCCCCGGGGGTGAGGCGGAGGGTGAGGGGCTGGGGAGCGGGTGCCGCCGTGCCGCCCCGCAGGCCCACGAAGAGGTACTCGCCGGTTGTCCGGGCCTGGAGCCGGTGCGCGGGGTGCGGGCGGCCCTCGGCGGGCAGCGGCCCGCGAGGCTCCTCGCCGTGTTCGTGGGTGAGGATCTCGACGCCCAGGGGCGTACGGACGGTGATGGTGGTGGTCACGTGCCCGGACGGTAGGTCGGCGGATGTGCAAAAAGAGTGACAGTGGAGTGCGGCCGGGGTGCGGGCGCGTCCACAAGCAGCTGGGGTGGGGCTGTCAGTACGGCGGGGGGTGCTCGCCGGTCCGCGTGAGTTCGGCGGCCAGGGCCCGCAGCAGGTCGTGCAGGGTGTAGCGGCCGGGCGCGGGCTCGGCGAGGAGGTGGGCCTCGGCGAGCCGGCCGAGGAGGAGGCGGGTCGTGCGGGACGGCAGTCCGGTGAGGGCCGCGGCCGTCGCCGCGGTGATGGGGGGTGCGGGGTGCCGGGACAGCGCCCGGAAGAGGCGCGCGCCGTCGTCCGGCAGCCGGTGGTAGGAGGCGAGGAGGGCGGGGCGCAGGGCGGACAGGGCGTCGAGGCTGCCGTGCGCGGCGCGCAGTTCGGCGGCGACGGCGGCGAGCGGGAGGTGCGGGTGGCGGGTGAGGCGGGCGGCGACGACCGTGAGGGCCAGCGGCAGCCGGTCGCAGTGGGCGAGGATCTCGGCGGCGGCGGTCGGCTCGGCGGCGATCCGTCCGGGGCCGGTGCGGCGGGCCAGGATCGTGTGCGCGTCCTCGGCGGACGGCGGTTCGAGCCGTAGCGGGCGGGCACCCGCGGCGACCAGTCCGGGCAGGGCGTTACGGCTGGTGACGAGGGTGAGGCAGCCCGGCGCGGCGGGCAGCAGCGGGCGCAGCTGCTCGGTGCCGAGGGCGTCGTCGAGCACGACCAGGGCACGGCGCTCCGCGAGCAGCGTGCGGTACAGCCCGGCCCGGGCGGCCGGGCCGTCGGGCATGCGCCGGGCGGACACCCCGAGGGCCGTCAGCAACTCCCCCAGCGCGTCGACCGGTTCCAGCGCGGGGCGTCCGGGCTCGGACCCACGCAGGTTCACGTGCAGCCGCCCGTCCGGGTACCGGGCTGCCGCCTGATGCGCCCAGCGCGCCGCGAGGGCGCTCTTGCCGACCCCGGGCATCCCCCCGACGAGCACCACGCCCGAGCCCCGGGCCAGCTCCGACAGCCGCCGCGACTCGTCCTCCCGTCCCACGAAGAGGCCCAGGGGGGAAGGCGGCCCGCTCTCGCCCGGCGATCCCCCGTGTCCCGCGGCTCCCGAGCGGCGCACCTCCTGGCGCAGTACGCGCGCATGAGCGGCCGTCAGCTCCGGGCCGGGGGTGAGGGAGAGGTCGGTGGCGAGTCGGCGGCGGATGTCGTCGTACGTTCTGAGCGCCTCCGCCTGGAGGCCGCACGCGGCGAGGGCGAGGACGAGACGGGCGTGCAGGGGCTCGTCGAGGGGTTCGTGCGCCACGGCCTCGCGCAGGGCGGGGAGGACCCGGTCGGCGTGGCCGGACAGCAGGGCGGCGTCGGCCGCGAGACGGGCGGTGTCGAGGAGTTCACGGTGGACGGCCGTGAACCGGACGTGTGCGCGCACGGGTTCGGGGATGCCCATCGCCAGCGGGCCGCGCCACTCCCCGAGCGCCCGGGTGAAGCGGCGGGCCGCCGTCTCGGCCCGTCCGGTGGCCGCGGCCCGCTTGCCCTGCCGGGTGAGTTCACGGAACCGCAGGAGGTCGGCCTCGTCCGGCTCCGCCACGAGGAGGTAGCCGCCGGTGCGGCGCAGCAGGCGGCTGCCGGGGTCGCGGGGCGGCAGTCCGGGCTCCAGGAGGCGGCGCAGGGCGGCGGCGTAGCGGCGTACGACGTTGGGCGCGCTGGCGGGCGGCCGTCCGGCCCACAGGGTGTCGAGGATCTCCGCGGTCGGCACGGTCCGGCCCGCGTGCAGCAGGAGCAGGGCGAGCAGGGCGCGTTGCTGGGGGAAGCCGAGGTCGAGTTCTTCCTCGCCGCGCCGGACCCGCACGGGTCCGAGCACCTGGAACCGGATGGCGTCAGCAGGCACCGGACCGCTCCTCCCCACCCCCGAGCCGCGTCTCGACCGCGTCCGCGTCGGGGTGGCCCAGCCTCCTGAGCAGGGCCAGTGCCTCCGTCCACGCCTCGCGGGCCGACGGCTCGTCGCCCATGGCGAGGTGGGTGTCCCCGGCGCGGGTCAGGATGTCGGCCTCCAGGTACGGCACGCCCAGGTCCCGCAGCAGGGCGAGGGCGTTGCGGTAGCCGAGGAGGGCGTGCGGGTGGCGGCCGAGGTGGTGGTGGGCGTAGGCGATGCTGTCCCAGGTGGCGGCCTGGCCGTACCGGTCGCCGAGGTCCTGGAGCATGCGCAGGGCTTCGTGGCAGTGCGTCAGTGCCGGCCGGTACTCGCCGAGCAGGGCGTGGTACCAGCCGACCGAGTTCAGGACGCTGGCCTGGGCCGCGCGGTCGCCGAGGGTGCGGAACAGGGCGAGGGCGAGCCGGTTGTGGCGCAGGGCGCCGGGCAGGTCGCCGCGCTGGTCGCACTCCCAGCCGAGGCTGCGGTGGGTGTGGGCCAGGCCGGTGTCGTCGCCCAGTCGGGTGAAGAGGTCGAGGGCCTGTTCGAGGCGGGGGACGGCGCGGGTGTGCAGGCCGAGGCGCCCCTCGATGCGGGCCAGTCCGCGCAGGCCGCGGGCGATGAGGACGGGGTCGGCGAGCCGCCGGGCGGTGTCGAGAGCGGTGCTCTGTGCGGTGAGCGCGTCGTGCCAGTGGCCGCGCCGGTCGAAGAACGGCTCCAGGGACCAGGCCAGTTGGCAGGCGAGGCGTTCTCGCGCGGGCCGGCCGGAGGCGGCGGCCGTGGTGACGACGGCGAGCAGGACGGTGTGTTCGGCGGTGAGCCAGGCCAGGGCGCGGTGGTCGTCGGGGAGCGGTTCGGGCCGGGCGCCCTCGGGCGCGGGCGGTGGGGGCAGCGGGTCGGAGTGGGGGGCGAGGAGGCGGTCGGCGGTGTGCGCGGTGTGCAGATAGTGGTGGTGGAGCCGGTCGAGCGCGGTCTCCCGCTCGGTCTCGGTCTCGTGTGCGTGGACGAGTTCGCCGGCGTGGGCGCGCAGCAGGTCGTGGAGGGTGTAGCGGGCGGGACTGTGCTCGGCGACGAGGTGGAGGCCGGTCAGCTCGGCGAGCAGTCGGCGGGTCCGGCGCTCCGGGAGGCCCGCGAGGGCGGTCGCGGCCGGGAGGGTGACGTCCGGGCCGGGGTGCAGGGCGAGGAGCCGGAACAGGCGGGCGGCGTCGGGGGACACGGCGTTCGTGGACCAGGAGAAGACCGTGCTCACGTCGACGGAGGCGTCGGCGCGGGCGAAGGCGTCGAGGCTGCCGTGGGCCTCGCGCAGTTCGGTGGCGATGTCGGCGAGCCGGAAGTGCGGGTGGGCGGCGGCGCGGGCGGCGACGCAGGCGAGGGCGAGGGGCAGCCCGGCGCACAGGGCGCCGATCTCGTGGGCGGCCCGTGGCTCGGCGGCCACCCGTGCCGCGCCGAGCCGGCGGACGAGGAGGGCACGGGTCTGGTCCTCGTCGAAGGGGTGCAGGATCAGGGAGCGGGCCCCGTGGGCGGCGACCAGGCCGGGCAGTTCGTCACGGCTGGTGATGAGCGTCAGACAGCCGGGCGATCCGGGCAGCAGCGGTTTCACGTGCTCCGCGTCCCGGGCGTTGTCGAGCACGACGAGGACACGCCGCCCCGCCAGGGTGCTGCGGTAGAGCGCGCTCTGCGCGTCCAGCCCGTGCGGGACGCGTTCGGGGGGTACGCCGAGGGCGTCCAGGAACCCTCGGACGGCCTCACCCGGTTCCAGCACCGCGCCGGACGGGTCGAAGCCGCGCAGGTTCACATAGAGCTGCCCGTCGGGGAACCGGTCGGCGACCCGATGCGCCCAGTGCACGGCGAGGGTGGTCTTGCCGACGCCCGCCATGCCGCCGACGGCGCCGATCACCACGGTCCCGGGACGGGGCTGCTCCGCGCCGAACAGGGCGAGCGCCTCGTCCAGTTCGGCCTTGCGGCCGGTGAACAGGGGCAGGTCGTACGGCAGTTGCGACGGGGTGACGTAAGGGAGGGCGCCGTGCGCGGCGGGTTCACCGGGCAGGGCGTCGTGGGCGTCCGTCAGTTCGGGGCCCGGGTCGATCCCCAGTTCCTCGGCGAGGCGGGCCCGTACGGTCGCGTACACGGTGCGCGCCTCGGTGCGGTGACCGGCCGCGGCGAGCAGCCGCAGGAGGCCGGCGTGGACGGGTTCGTCGAGCGGATGGTCGGCGGCGGCCCGGCGCAGGGGCGGCAGTGCCGGCTCCGGCAGTCCGGCGCGCAGGGCCGCGTCGGCCAGCTCCCGGGCAGCCGAGAGCCGTTCACGCTCGATCGCGTCGAACAGGGGATGGCCGCGGGCGGGCGCGGGGATGCCGTCGCCGATCGGGCCGTGCCACAACCCCAGGGCCTCGGTGAGGAGTTCGGCCGCCCGGGCGGGTGCGGTGACCGCGCTGTGCCGGGCGGTCTCGCGCAGTGCGCGGAACCGTGGGAGGTCGGCACGGTCACCTTCGGTGACGAGCCGGTAGCCGCCGGCGTCCCGGACCAGCCAGCGGCCCTCGGCTCGGGCGGGGAGCCCGGGTTCCAGGAGCCGGCGCAGCGAACCCACGTGCCGCCGGACGACGTTGACCGCGCTGCGCGGCGGTTCCGCGCCCCACAGGACGTCCACGATCTCGGTCATGGCGACCGGTTGCCCCGGCCTGGCCAGCAGCAGCGCCAGAAAGGCGCGCTCCTGCGGCCCGCCGACATCCAGTTCCGTCTCCCCCCGGTACACCCGCAGGGTGCCCAGCACCATGAACCGCACCGGCTGCGGCGGCACGCGATCCCCTCCCCTTTCGGTCCTCCCCCGCCTCGACCTTACGTCAGCGACGGAGTTACCCAGCGTTACGAAGCGGACGTCCGCCCTGTTCACCGGGGGCGCGGTCGGCCGGGACTGCGCCGTGTGCCTGACTTCCGGGTGTCGTCCGGCACGGCGGCTCGGTGTGCGCGGCCGGTGCGGTGACAGTGGGCGTCTCCCCGCCGTGCGCTCCGCCGGCTCCCGCGACGCAAGGAGATCCCGTTGCGCCTGTCACCTCTCGGGGCCGCCGTGGCGGCGGTCGTGCTGCTGGCCCCGCCCGCGCGGGCCGGCGCCACGTCCCTGCCGTCCCTCGCCGACCCGGCCCGCTACGTCAACCCCTTCGTCGGCACGAAGCCGGGCGGGGTGGACTGGGGCCACGGAGGCGGCGGCGGGAACACCTTCCCCGGCGCGTCGGCACCGCTGGGCGGCGTCCAGTGGAGCCCGGACACGGTCACGCGCCAGTTCGGCGGCTATGCCTACACCGACGACCGTATCCGCGGCTTCAGCCTCACCCACCTGTCCGGCGCGGGCTGCGGCGACTACGGGAACGTACCGTTCATGCCGCTGACGGGCCGGCCGGCGACCGACCCGGAGGCCCGGTACGCGACGTTCTCCCATGCCGACGAGCGGGCGGCGCCCGGCAGTTACCGGGTCGACTTCGCCAACGGGATCCGTACCGAGATCGCCGCCACCCGGCGCTCCGGCGTCGCCCGGCTGACCTTCCCGGCGGACGCCCGGGAGCCGGCCGGGCTGACCGTCGACGCCGGGCGGGCCTGGAACAAGGCCACCGGCGAGGTCACGGTCGGCGCCCGGACCCTGTCCGGTTTCACGGACAGCGGCGGCTTCTGCGGTACGTCCGTGCGCTACCGCCTCTACTTCCACGCGGAGTTCGACCGGCCCTTCGCGCACGGCGAGCCGCTGGACGGGCTGACGTCCGGGGCGTACGTGTCGTTCGCGCCCGGCACCCGCGAGGTGACCGTGCGGGTCGGCATCTCCTTCGTCAGCGAGGACGCCGCCCGCCGCAACACGCTCGTGGAGCAGCGCGGCCGCTCGCTGGACGAGGTACGGCGGGCCGCACGCCGGGAGTGGAACGGCTGGCTCGGCCGGATCACCGTCGCCGGCGGCAGCGAGGCGCGGCGCCGGATGTTCTACACCGCGCTGTACCACTCCCTGCTGCACCCCGGCGCCTTCAGCGACGCCGACGGCCGCTACCGGGGCTTCGACGGCCTGGTCCACCGCACCCGGCCCGGGCATGTGCAGTACGCGAACTTCTCCGGCTGGGACGTGTACCGCTCCCAGATCCAGCTGCTGGCGCTCCTCGCCCCGCGCGAGGCGTCGGACGTCGCCCAGTCCATCCTCGAGCAGGGCCGCCAGGGGGGCTACTTCGACCGCTGGACGCTCGCCAACGGCGGCACCGGGGTGATGGTCGGCGACCCGCTGCCCGCGATGGCGGCCTCCGTCCATGCTTTCGGCGGCACCGACTTCGAGGCCGGCGAGCTGCTGCGCACGGCCGTCGCCGGCCGCCAGGACGACCGGCAGCGCCCCGGACACACGTACTACGACACGCTCGGCTACATCCCCGCCGGAACGAAGGGCGTCTGGGGCGCGGCGGCCACCACCCTGGAGTACGCGGTGTCCGACGCCGCCCTCGCCCACCTGGCCGGCCGGCTCGGCGACACGGAGACCCGGGCGGCGCTGGAGCGCGCGTCGGGCAACTGGCGCAACCTGCTCCATCCCGACAGCCGCTACCTCCAGCCCCGCCGCGCCGACGGCACCTGGCCGGCCTTCAGGCCGACGCAGCGCCGGGACTATGTCGAGGGCAACGCGGCGCAGTACACCTGGATGGTCCCGCACGACCTGCCCGGCCTGTTCACGGCGATGGGCGGCGACACGGCCGCCACCGCCCGTCTGGACACCTTCTTCACCGAGTACAACGCGGGCGCCGACCAGCCGTACGCCTACCTCGGCAACGAGCCCTCCTTCAACACCCCGTGGGCGTACGACTACGTGGGCCGACCCGACCGCACCCAGGACACCGTGCGGGGCATCCTCACGACGCTCTTCGGGGACGGCCCGGACGGCCTCGTCGGCAACGACGACCTCGGCGCCATGTCCTCCTGGGCCGTCTGGGCCGCCCTCGGCATGTACCCCCAGATCCCGGGCAGCCCCCAACTGGCCCTGGCCAGCCCGCTCTTCCCCCTCACCCAGATCCGCCGAGGCAACGGAGTGACCATCACCGTCGTCGCCCCACGGGCCTCGGACACGAACTCCCGGGTCCGCGAGGTCCGCCTCAACGGGCTTCCCACGGATCCCCGTCGGCTGCCCGACTCCTTCCCCGCGAAGGGCGGAGCACTGACCTTCAGTCTCTCGGCCCCGTGACCGCCGGCTCACTGGTGCAGGGCGTCGCGCAGGGTGCCGACGGCGAGGGTGATGGCCGCCTGCGCGGCTTGCGTCTCGCGCAGGGCGTTGAGCATCACGAAGTCGTGGATGATGCCCTGGAACCGGACGGCGGTGACGGGGACACCGGCCTCGCGCAGCTTGTTCGCGTACGCCTCGCCCTCGTCCCGCAGGACATCCGCCTCACCCGTGACGACCAGCGCCGGGGGCAGATCCTCG
>NZ_KQ948765.1:528761-745885 GCF_001514205.1 Streptomyces griseoruber
AACCGCGAACCGTCCAGCCCCTTCGAGGCACCCTCCTCCACGACCCACCGGGCCACCGCGAAGTTCTGCTCGATCGCGACCGGGTACCGCACCTCCGGCGACAGGTCGTACTCCGGGAACACCACCACGGCCTGGGCACCCACCGCCAGCTCACGCACCAGGCGGTCATGGGTGTGCGCGTTGCCGAACACCCACCCCGCACCATGGATGTAGAGGATCACCGGCAGCGCGCCGCCGACACCGGTCGGCCGCACGATCCGTGCCCGCACACTCCCCGTCGGACCACCCTCGACAGTGATCCACTCCTCGTCGACCACCGGCTTGACGATGTCACCGGACTGCACCTCGTCGACCGCCTTGCGGCCGTCGACAAGGCCGAGGTCGAACAGGTACGGCGGGTTCGCGGTGGCCTCGACGAAGGACTGGGCGGCGGGTTCGAGAACGGGGCGCTGAGCGGCGGTGTCGGTCATGACGACCTCCTCGGTCGGGGTGCCGCGGGCAGTTCCCGACGGTAGTCCCGGTCGGGAGAGGCGGCACATCCAGAACAGTAGCCCGCGATTAAGTCGTGCACAATCAATGTGTCCTCGATCAATTGGGGAGCGATAGAATCGAGAGGACTTCAACGATAGGGTGATGCCGCCATGACCAGCGCAGACACCGGGAGCAGCGCAGTGGACGAAGCCGCCGCACCGACCGACGGATCCCTGCTCCTGGACGACCAGCTCTGCTTCGCCCTGTACGCCGCGTCCCGCGCGGTCACGGCGCGCTACCGTCCCCTGCTGGACGCGCTGGGCCTCACCTACCCGCAGTACCTGGTGATGCTGGTGCTGTGGGAGCAGGACTCGATCTCCGTCCGTGAGCTGGGCGCCGCGCTCCAGCTGGAGTCCAGCACCCTCTCCCCGCTCCTCAAGCGCCTGGAGGCGCAGGGCCTGCTGCGGCGCGAACGCCGCCCCGACGACGAGCGCTCGGTCGCCCTGCGCCTCACCGGAACCGGCGCCGCCCTCCGCGACCGGGCGACCGGCGTCCCGCTCGCCATCGGCGACGCCATGGGCCTCACCCCGCAACAGGACGCGCTCGCCAAGCAGCTCCTCCGTCTGGTCACGGCGAACGTCGCGAACGGCTGACCTGTCCGACGGGCGTCCTCATGGCCCCGGTCCGCCCGTCCGATCGGCAAAACGGCCTGTCGGTGCCTCTTCCTCCCCCGATAGACTGACAAATCAGAGCTACGCGCGCGCTGTTGACGGGGGAGGCCGCCATGTCCGGGGACCAGTACGGCAGATACGACCAGGGATTCGTCATGCCACCGATGCCGGTGGCGCCGCCGCCCGCGCCCGCGGACGGGGTGCGGGCCGTGGCCGTGGCGGTGCTCAACCTCAGCGGGCTCGGGCTCGGTTACGCGCTGGTGCGCCGCTGGGTGCTGATGCTGGCCTGTCTGGCCGCGACCGCCGTGCTGCTGTTCGTGGCGCTGCCGGCCGATCCGGACGGGGTGCCGGTGTTCGCGCTGGTGCTGTACGTCCTGTTCCTCGTCGCGGTGGCGGCGCACGGCGCCGTCGTGGGCCTGCGGACCCGGCTCGCCTGGCCGCCGTCCGCGCCGCTGGCGCTCGCGCTGGGGCTGGTGCTGCTGATCGCGCCGGCCGGGGGTGTCGTGGCGTACGACGGGGCGCGGGACGAGGCGACGCAGCAGATGCTCCTCGACCGGCTGGACCAGGCCGACCGGCAGGTGGAGGCGGCCGGCGAGCGGGCGTTCTCCTCGGCGCAGTCGGACTACCGCGAGGCGCTGGAGGTCTACGAGAACCTGAGCGCCGACCACCCTGACTCACGGGCGGCCGCGAAGGTGCCGGCCCGGATGAAGACGTACTACGCGACCGTCGGAGCCGTCTACGAGAAGGGCGACTACTGCGGGGCGATCGCCCCGCTCGACTATCTGCGGACCGTTCCGAAGAAGATGCCCGAGACCGACCTGAGCGATCTGAAGACCTGGCCCGACGACCGGCTGGCGACCTCGCTCTACGAGTGCGCCTCGGCCGGTCTCACGAGCGGGCAGTCCACCTGGGCCTCGCAGTTCGGTGAGCTGCTCACCACGTTCCCCGACTCGGCGCAGGCCGCGAAGGTCGAGCCGGCCGTGGGTGCGGCCGTCTCCGCGAACGTCAAGGGACTGAGCGGCGGCGACCCGTGCACGGCGGTCGAGCAGCTCAAGAGCCTCAGCGGGCAGATCCAGACCATCTCGGCCGAGGACGGGAGCGTCACCGGCGCGCTGGCCAAGGACGCCGACCGGGCCTCGAACAGCGCCGACTCGGGCACGTACAACTGCGGAGTGGACCAGTACAAGGACGGCGACTTCGACAAGGCGCAGACGACCATGGAGGAGTACGCCTCCGCCCACAAGAGCGCCAAGAACGCGGCCCTGGCGAAGAAGATCGCGATCGCCGCGGAGATCGCCCAGACGGTTCCGGCCGCCGGCAAGAAGCTGCCCACGACCCGCTCCGGCGGCAGCATCTCGGTGACCGTGCAGAACGACAGCCCCGACGAGATCACGGTCATGTACACGGGACCGGTGACCGGCAGCTTCAAGCTCAAGGGCTGCGGAAGCTGCAAGGCGTACACCTTCGCCGACACGCTCTCGATCGGCTTCAAGCCCTGCAACGCGAACAAGAACTACCCCGAGCGCACGATCAGCCTGCCGGCCGGCACCACGTACTTCCTGCACAAGCCGAACGGCGACAGCCTCGCCTCACCGGCCTCGGACACGGCCAAGCTGGATCCCGGGTACATCTACACGGAGTGCGCGTACACCACCACGAGCCTGTCGTAGGGCGGAAAGCGGAATTCCTCCACTTCCGGGTAAAGCACGTGCAACCTTCGGGCCAACCAGACTGTCTCCCCTGATACCAGACACTCACACCCTTGGGGGAACAAGATGGTACGAAGCAAGACCGTCTGGGCGACCGCAGTCCTGCTGACCGCGACGCTGGGCGCGGCCGCGGTTCCGGCCGTGGCCGCCCCGGCCGCCGCCCCCCGGGCGGCGGCCGCCTGCCCGACCGGCTGGGGCAGCCTCGGCAAGACCAGCTGGGCCAGCACGTCCGGTGAGTACATCACCAACGTCAGGACCGGCCGCCACGACTGCTACGACCGGTTCGTCGTCGACGTCCCGGACGCCACCGCCGACCAGCTCGGCTACACCGTGCACTACGTCGACGAACTCATCGCGGACCCGTCGGGCGAGCCCGTCCCGGTGGGCGGCGGGGCCATCCTGGAGGTCATCGTGCGGGCGCCCGCCTACAACCCGGACACCGGTGCGTCCACCTACCCCGCCCGGGCCGGACAGCCCCTGCCGGGCGTGAACCTCACCGGCTACCGCACCTTCCGGGACACCCGGTTCGCCAGCAGCTTCGAGGGCCAGACGCAGTTCGGCCTCGGAGTGCGGGCCCGGCTGCCCTTCCGGGTGCTCCAGCTCGACGGCCACCTCGTGGTGGACGTCGCGCACACCTGGTGAGCCGACCGCGTACGCCGCACGCCCCGCCTCGACCAGGCCGGGCGGGCGGCGTACGCGGGACGCCCCGGCACCTCTTGACGGCCCCCATGTGACCGGTAACAATCCCGTCATGCATGTGACCGGTCACACCAGGCCCGCGAGCATCCGGGACGTCGCCACCGCCGCCGGAGTCTCGTACCAGACCGTCTCCCGGGTGATCAACGATCATCCCCGGGTGAGCCCGGACACCCGTGAGCGGGTGCTCGCCGCCGTCGAGGCGCTCGGCTTCCGGCGCAACCCGACCGCGTTCGCGCTGGCCAGCGGGCGGCGCAGGGCGGTCACCGTGCTGACGGCGAACACCACCCACTACGGGTACGCCTCCGTGCTGCGGGGTGTCGAGGAGGCCGCCCGCGCCGCCTCCTACTCCGTCGGGATCGGAGTCCTGGAGTCGGCGGAGGAGACGGCCGTCGCCGCCGAGGTACGGCGGGCGGCGGACAACGGCGGCGGACTGATCGTGATCGCCTACGAACCCGCCGGGGTAAGGGCCCTGGACTGCGTCCCGCCCGGACTGCCGTTCGTCGGGGTGGTGGAGACGCCCGCGCGCCCGCCCCGCGACGGCCGGCCCTGGGTGTGGACCGACGACCGCCGGGCGGCCTACGAGGCGACCCGGCATCTGCTCTCCCTCGGCCATGAGACCGTGCACTATGTCGCGCTCCCCTCCGGCGCCCGCCGCACCGGCCCGCGCACCAGCGGCTGGCGGCAGGCGCTCCGGGACGCGGGAGCACCGCAGCCCCGTCCCCTGCACGGCGGGTGGGGGCCGGAGGCCGGGCATGCGGCGGGTCTCCGGCTCGCGCGGGACCCGGCCGTCACGGCGGTCCTGTGCGGCAACGACGACCTCGCGCTCGGGGTGCTGCGCGCCCTGCACGAGAGCGGCCGGGCGGTTCCCGGCGAGATCAGCGTGGCCGGGTTCGACGACGCCCCGCACGCCGCGTTCCTGACCCCCGGGCTGACCACCGTACGGCTGGACTTCGCCGGTCTGGGGCGGGCGGCGTTCGCCCTGCTGCACTCGGCGCTGGAGGAGCCGGCGCCACCGCCACAGGAGCCGATGCCGCCGCACTCCCACCCGGTCCGCGAGCCGCAGCTGCTGGTGCGGGAGAGCTCCGGGCCCCCTCCCGCGCCCGCCGCCGTCCGGCACCGCCTGACCGTGGACCTGGCCGCCTCCGAGGGCCCGGTGCTGCACGGCGCCAACGGGGCGCTGTACGGACTCAGCGACGACGGAGTCCCCGGCGACGCCGTGCTCGCCCCCCTCAGGATCACCGGCATCTCGCAGAAACCGGAGGGCGGCGCCCAGCACCCCAACGGGGACGCGCTCACCGTCGCGGAGTCCTTCTTCCGCAACGGCGGGGGCGAGATCAACGTACTGCTCCAGGACGTCTACGCCCGGTGGCCGTACGAGGACCTGGGCATCGACGACTATCTGACCCGGGTGGACGGGATCGTCCGGGAGATCGCGGCCCGCCCGGACCGGGACCGGTTCGTCTACGTCCCGTTCAACGAACCCGACCAGATCTGGTACCGGCTCGACGCCGCCGACCCGGCGGAGTACGAGGCCGGCCGGGACCGGTTCCTGCGGGACTGGCGGACGGTGTACCGGCGCATCCGGGCGCTCCACCCGCGGGCCCGGATCGCCGGGCCCAACGAAGCCGCCTACCACGCCCGCCTGTTGACCGACTTCCTCGCCTTCGCACGGCGCGAGGACGTGCTGCCGCAGATCATGACCTGGCACGAGCTGGACTCCTCCTCGCTGCGGGACTTCCAGGCCCACCACGACGAATACCGTGCGATCGAGCGGAAGTCGGGCATCGCCCCGCTGACGGTCAACATCGACGAGTACGCCAACCGCCGCGACCTGTCCGTGCCGGGCCAGCTCGTGCAGTGGGTCGCGATGTTCGAGCGGAACAAGGTGTACGCCCACCAGGCCTACTGGGACGCCGCCGGCAATCTCAGCGGCAACGTGGTGCGCATGAACATCCCCAACGGCGGCTGGTGGTTCTTCCGTTGGTACGCGGGGCTGACCGGTGACACCGTCCGGGTGACACCGCCCGAGCCGCACACCGTCGACACCCTCCAGGGGCTCGCCTCCCTCGACACCGATCGCCGCCAGGCCCAGGTCCTGCTCGGCGGCTCGACGGGGGACGCCGACGTCGTCGTACGGAACATCCCGCGGGCCGTCTTCGGCCCTACGGTCGTCGCGACCGTCGCCGAGGCCGGCTGGTCCGGGTACGAGGGGCCGCACGCGGCGCCGCGGGTGCTCGCGCGGACCAAGGTGCGGGTGGCCGGGGACGGCTCGGTGACCGTGCCGGTGCGCGGTCTGCGCCGGATGTCCGCCTACCGGATCGTCCTCACCCCGGCCGGCCGGGGCACCCCGGCCCCCGCCCGCGTCCCCTGGTCGGCGTCGTACGAGGCCGAGGACGCGGCCGTCACCGGCGGGCGGGTCCGCACCCACGGCACGGTGAGCGACGCCAACGGCTACGCGGCCTCCGGGACGCGGAACGTCGAGTCGCTCGGCTCCCCCGCCGGCCGGGTGGACGTCACGGTGACGGTCCCCGACGACGGCGGCTACGACCTGGCGGTCCTGTACGGCAACGGGTCCGGCGGCCCCGCGACCCAGCGGCTGTCCGTCGACGGCGGCGCCCCGGTCACGGTGACCTACCCGTCCACGCAGAACGGGGCCCACGGCGGCCGGAAGGAGCTCCGGGTGGAGCTGGCGGCGGGGACGCACGTCCTCACGCTCGCCGCGGGCGACGGCGAGGTGACCCTCGACCGCCTGGATCTGACCGCCCGCACCGGTCCCCCGTCCACCGTGTACGAGGCGACGCTGGCGGAGGCCGTCGGCGCGCCGTCCTACGACTACTCCTCGTCGGCCGGGGCCGGCACCGGCGCGCTCGTGCTGGGCGCGGGCGACGGGGCGGTCTTCGACGTGTACGCCCCGCGCGACGGCTACTTCACGGTCGTCACCCATGCCTCGGCGGACGTGGCGCTCGCCCTGCACGGCGAGACGGTGACGGCGGCGCCCGGCCGGCCGCTCCGGCTGTACCTGGCGGCCGGCAACAACCGCGTCACCGCCACGGCGCAGCAGGCCGCGCTGTGCGCCCTGGAGGTCTCCGGCGACGGCTGCGAGGACGGCGTCCTGGTCCACGGGGCCGGCACCGCCGTCCTCGCGGGCGGGGCCCGGACGGTCGCCTGCGCCCATGCCCCCGGCGGCCTGCGGGTCACCGGGATCGGCGGCGACCGTGCCGGGACGGCCCGGTTCGACGTGGACGTGCCCCGGCCGGGCCGCCATCTGCTGGTCGTGCACTATGCCCACGACGACCGGCGCGACAACGGCCACGCCTACAACACGGACATCGTCTCGCGGACGGCGGACGTCTCGGTGGGCGGCGGCGCCCCGCTCCGGGCGGCCTTCAAGAACACCTGGAGCCGGGACGACTTCTGGACGCTGGCCGTCCCCGTCGACCTGGTGGCGGGCGGGAACACGGTGACCTTCGCCCGCGCGGACGGGCCGGCCCCGGACATCGCGCGGATCGAACTGGGCCGGGTCGTGGGCTGAGGTCCTTCAGCCCGCGTACCGGCGGACCGCCGCCAGCAGACCGTCCACGTCCGCCTCCGTCGTCGCGAAGGACGTGACGAAGCGGGCCACCCCCGGCTCCCAGCGGTCGTGGTAGAAGACGTACCCCTCGCCGAGGAGCCCCTCGGTGACCTGCCGGGGCAGTCGGCAGAAGACGATGTTCGCGTCCGCGACACCGAGCAGGCCCACCTCGGGCAGCGCCTTCAGCCCGTCCTGGAGGCGGGCCGCCATGCCGTTGGCGTGGGCCGCGTTGCGCAGCCACAGGCCGTCGGTGAGATAGGCGTCCACCTGGGCCGCGTGGAACCGCGTCTTGGCGGCGAGCTGGCCGGCGCGCTTGGCGCGGAAGGAGAGTTCGGGGGTGAGGGAGCGGTCGAAGACGACGATCGCGTCGGCGGTCATCGTGCCGTTCTTGGTCGCGCCGAACGACAGCAGGTCCACGCCCGCCCGCCAGGTCAGCTCGGCGGGGGTGCGGCCGAGCGCGGCGACGGCTCCGGCGAACCGGGCCCCGTCCATGTGCAGCCGCAGCCCGGCCTCCTCGGCCAGCGAGCCCAGGGTCCCGATCTCGTCGGGGGTGTACACGGCGCCGGTCTCGGTGGCCTGGGTCAGGCTCACCACCGAGGGCTCCACGCTGTGCACGTCCCCGGCCTTGTGCCGGACGGCCGCCCGCAGCTCGCCGGGGTCTATCTTGGCGTCCTCGCCGCCGAGCGGGACCAGCTTCGCGCCTGCGGTGTAGAACTCGGGCGCCCCGCACTCGTCGTTGTTGATGTGGCTGTCGCGGTGGCAGAGCACGCTGCCCCAGGGCGGGGTCAGCGCGGCGAGGGAGAGGGCGTTGGCGGCGGTGCCGGAGGAGACGAGCAGCACGTCGACCTCGCGCTCGAACACCTCGCCCAGGCGGTGCCGGACGCCGGCGGTGAGGTCGTCCGCGCCGTACGGCTGGGCCTGGCCGGCGGCGGCCCGGGACACGGCCTCGACGATCTCCGGGGAGGCGCCGGCGGTGTTGTCGCTGCTGAAGATGCGTGCGGGGAGGGTCATGGAGGTCCTCAGGGGGTGTCGGCGGCGGCCGGGGTCGGGCCGGCGGCCCTGATCAGCTGGCGCAGTGCGCCGTAGTAGACGTCGTGGCCGGTCACCGCGGGCACGATCGCGGCCAGATGGCCCGTCAGCACCGGGAACTCCTCGGGGTCGAGGGCGGCGAGCGCGCTGCGGGTGAGTGCCCGGGCGGAGCGGGGGTCGCGGTGGTCGACGAAGCTCGCGCTGCCGAGGGTCAGCAGATACATCCGCCGGTACGCGGCGATCGCCTCCTCGGCGGTCATGCCGGCGGCGAGGCTGTCCGCGAGCTGCGGCTCGACCAGCCGGGCCAGCAGGTTCTCGCCGAGCCAGGGCCGGGAGCCGCGCAGCACGAGCAGCCCCGGGTGGGCCACCAGCAGCCGGTACAGCGCGGTGAACCGGGCCTCGGTGGCGGTCGCCCAGTCGCCGCCGGGCGCGGGCTCGGGCAGCCGGGCGGCGAGGTGGTCGAGGCACAGGTCGAGCAGCCCGGACAGATCGGTGCAGCGGCGCTGGAGGGAGGCCAGCGAGATGTCGAGCCGCGTGGCGAGGGCGCGGAAGGTCAGCGCCTCGGCGCCGTCCTCGTCCATCAGCAGGAGGGCGGTCTCGGCGATCCGGTCCGGTGTCGCCCGGTCCAGGGCGGGGGTGCGGCGAGGCATACGAGTCACTGTACGGTACGGCGTACCGTACAACGAAGGGAGCCCGACGGTGCCGTCGGCGATGTCCACCGGGGCACCGTCGGACACACCTCCGGGCAGGCCAGTCCCGGCCACCCGGCTGGACGATCAATTCCGGTAAGGTGCGCCGGAGTTCGCTGCACAGGGCCCCCACAAGAAAGACCTGCACCCTCATGAGTGACATGACCACGCAGACCGCCGCCGCCCTTTTCGAGCCCGGCGGCCGGCGCCGGCACCGCAAGCCCCGGCAGCACGGCACCGGCATGCGGCGGGCGCTCGTGCTCGCCATGGCCGTGCCCGTCGCCTCGGTGGCGCTGTCGGGACCCTCGGCCTTCGCGGCCGGCAAGGACACCGGCGCCACCGCCAAGACCGCGACCCTCGACGCCGACGACCAGCAGATGGTCACCAACCTCGAGACCCGCGTCGTCGACACGCGCCTGGGCTCCAACGTCAGCGGCGTGGTGCTGGACGCCGAGTCGGACGCCACCCTCTGGGACCACAACGGCGCCACCGCGCTGATGCCCGCGTCCAACGTCAAGCTCGCCACGGCGACCGGCGCCCTCACGGTCCTCGGCACGGACCACCGCTTCACCACGAAGGTCGTCTACGGCGACGGCAGGCTGACCCTCGTCGGCGGCGGTGACCGGACCCTGACCAGCGCCGACCTCGCCGAGCTGGCGAAGACGGCGGTGGACGGGCTCAAGGCCGCGGGCCTGACCTCCGTGAAGGTCGCCGTGGACGACAGCCTCTTCCCCGCGCCGAGCCTGGCCAACGGCTGGAACACCGGCTACTACCCCGACTCGGTGGCCCCGGTGCGCGCGCTCGTCGTCGACGGGCACGGCGTGGACGACACCTCGCTGGACGCCGGGCAGGTCTTCGCCCAGCAGCTCGCCGCGAACGGCGTCACCGTCGACGGGGCCGTCACCCGCGCCACCGCGAGCGCGCACGACGTACCGGTGGCCCGGCACACGTCCGCGCCGCTGTCGGACATCGTCCACACGATGCTCAAGAAGAGCGACAACAACATCGCCGAGACGCTCCTGCGGATGACCGCCCTCGGCGCGGGCCGCCCGGCCACCTTCGAGGCCGGCACGGAGGTGGTGCGCCAGGTGCTGAGCGAGCGGTACGGCGTGTCCCTCACCGGCTTCGAGATGTACGACGGCAGCGGCCTCTCGCGTGCCGACCGCATCCCGGCGGCCACCCTCGCGGAGATCCTGGAGCTGCTGACGCAGAACCGTTACGCGCAGACCCTGGGCTCGATCCTGGACGGTCTGCCCGTCTCCGGCGAGGCCGGCAGCACCCTCGGCCCGGAGTGGGGGCGCTTCGACGACGCGCACTCCCAGTGCGCCGTCGGCAAGGTGCACGCCAAGACGGGCACCCTGACCGGGGCGATCGCGCTGAGCGGGCTCACCCAGGGCAAGGACGGCAAGTGGAAGGTGTTCTCCTTCATCGAGAACGGCTCCACCGCCAACGCGAACGACATCAAGGACGCCATGGACGGCCTCGCCGCCACGGTGAACGGCTGCTGGGCCTGAACCACCCGCGGATGACGGGCCGGACGGATCCGGCCCGTCATCCGCGGTCCTGACGTCTCCCGGTGGACCGGCGCCCCGCCCCGGCCGCGACGCCCTGCGATGCTGTCGCCAGCACCCCACCCAGGGGTGACGCTGAAGGCGTCCGCCGAAGGAGATCCATGTCGCACGCCCCGCCGAGGTTCCGCCCGCTGCCCGGCCTCGCGGTCCTGGCCGGATACCGCCGTGCGTGGCTGCGCGGCGACCTGCTCGCCGGGGTGACGGTCGCGGCGTATCTGGTGCCGCAGGTGATGGCGTACGCGGGCGTGGCCGGGCTGCCGCCGGTGGCCGGACTGTGGGCGATCCTGCCCGCGCTCGGCCTGTACGCGCTGTTCGGCTCCTCACGGCTGCTGTCGGTGGGCCCGGAATCGACGACCGCGCTGATGACGGCCACGGTGGTGGCCCCGCTGGCCGCCGGTGATCCGGGGCGCTACGCCGTGCTGGCGGCCGCGCTGGCCGTCACGGTGGGTCTGCTGTGTCTCGCGGCGTGGGCGCTGCGGCTGGGCTTCGTCGCCGACCTGCTGTCCCGGCCGGTCCTGATCGGGTATCTGGCGGGCGTGGCGCTGATCATGATCGTGGACCAGCTGCCCAAGCTGACCGGGGTGGAGACCACGGGCTCGAAGTTCTTCCCGCAGGTGTGGTCGTTCCTGACGGACCTGCCCGACCTCCATCTCGCCACGCTGCTGTTCTCGGCCGGCATCCTCGCCCTGCTGTTCGCGGTGGCCCGCTGGTTCCCCAGGCTTCCGGGCCCGCTGCTGGCGGTGGTCCTGTCCACCTCGGCGGTGGCCCTGTTCGACCTGGACGGGCGCTACGGCCTGAAGGTGATCGGCGAGATCCCCTCGGGCCTGCCGAGCCTGTCCGTCCCGGACCTCTCGGACCTGCCGCAGCTCGTCCTGCCCGCGGTGGGCGTGCTCCTGGTGGCCTACACCGACTTCGTGCTCACCGCGCGCGCCTTCGCCGGCCCCGGGACGGAGGGCCCGGAGCTCGACGCCGACCAGGAGTTCCTGGCGCTGGGCACCGCCAACCTGGGCGCGGGCGTGCTGCACGGCTTCCCGGTCAGCAGCAGCGCGAGCCGCACCGCGCTCGCCTCCTCGGCCGGCGCCCGCAGCCAGGCGTACTCGCTGTGCGCGGGTGCGGTGGTGCTCGCGGTGCTGCTCTTCATGGGGCCGCTGCTGGCCGACACCCCGTCGGCGGTCCTCGGCGCGCTCGTCGTCTACGCCGCGCTCCGCATGATCGACCTGGCGGGCTTCCGCCGGCTGGCCTCCTTCCGCCGCCGTGAACTGCTGCTCGCCGTCGGCTGTCTGGCCGGGGTGCTGCTCCTGGACATCCTGTACGGCGTGCTGGTCGCCGTCGGTCTGTCGGTGGCGGAGCTGCTGACCCGGGTGGCCCGTCCGCACGACGCGGTGGAGGGGCTGGTGCCCGGTCTGGCCGGGATGCACGACGTCAAGGACTATCCGCAGGCCACCACGGTCCCGGGGCTGCTGGTGTACCGGTACGACTCCCCGCTGTTCTTCGCCAACGCGGAGAACTTCCGGCACCGGGCGCTGGCCGCGGTCGACGAGCAGCGGGATCCGGTGCGGTGGTTCGTGCTGAACACCGAGGCCAATGTGGAGGTGGACATCACCGCGCTGGACGCGGTCGACGAGCTGCGCCGCGAACTCGCCCGGCGTGACGTGGTGTTCGCGCTGGCGCGGGTGAAACAGGACCTGCGAGGCGACCTGGACGCGTACGGTCTGACGGAGTCCGTCGGCGAGGATCTGATCTTCCCCACGCTGCCGACCGCGGTGGCCGCCTACCGTGAGTGGCGGGCCGGCCGTGCGGAACCGTCCTGACATCGGCCGGAAGTATCGCCCCCTGACGGCCAACTGCTCGTGTGCTCCCGCGACTTGACGCTTCATCATATAGTGGCCGACTACGCGTGGTGATCCGTTGTCCCCGCCATGCGGCCGTCCCACCCGAAAGGCACGACCCTGCGGAACGACCCGCACAGCCGCGGCTCCGACTCGTTCGACCCCCTGTCCTCGCCCCGCCGGTCGGTGTTCTCCCCCGCGGCCGACGCCATCGGTTCGGAACTCGATCTGCGGCTGACCGGCAGCCATGTCGTGCACGCGCTGACGCCCGGATTCTGCGACGCGGCCTCACTGTTCCTGCTGGAGCGCTGGCGTCGCGAGGAGGACGCGCCGCCGGCCCCGGACACCCCGCGGGTCGAGGCGCGCCGGCTGGCGCTGCGGGTGGGGCCCGGGGCCGCCGAGGACTGGGAGCGGGTGCTGCCGGTCGGGGAGATGGTGACCTTCCCGCGCGACACGCCGTACGCGCAGGCCCTCATGGCCGGGCACGCCCAGGTGCTGGAGAGGGTGGACCCGTACATGGCCGAGCGGCTCATGGCCGCCGGGGACGGCGAGGCGCGCCGCGGCGATCTGCTGCGGGTGGGGTCCTTCCTGGTCGCCCCGCTGCGGCTGCGGGGCGTCCCGATCGGCTTCATGACGTGCACGCGCAGGGCAGGGCGGGCGCCGTTCCGGCCCGCCGACGTGGCCGCCGTGGAGGCGCTGGCCGCCCGGGCCTGTGTGGCCCTGGACAACGCGCGGCGCTACGAGCGCGAGCGGCGTACCGCGCTGGCGATCCGGGACAGCCTGCCGCCGGGCCCGGCGCAGAAGCTGGAGGGGTGCCGGATAGCGCACGGCTGTCTGCCCGCCGGGAAGGGCAGTGTGGTCGGCGGCGACTGGTACGACGTGCTGCGGCGGCCGGGCGACCGGGTCGGGCTGATCGTCGGGGACGCCATGGGACACGGTCCGGAGTCGGCCGTGGCGATGATCCAGCTGCGTACGGCCCTGCGCACGCTGGCGGGTCTGGACATCCCGGCGGCGGAGGTCATCCGGCGGCTCGACGCGCTGGCCAGTGAGACGCCCGGGGCCTCGTTCGCGACCTGTGTGTACGCCGAGTGGGACGCGCGGGAGCGCACCTGTTCCCTGGTGGGGGCGGGTCATCCCCCGCCGCTGCTGCGCGGTCCGGACGGGCGCACCTCCCCGGTGGCGCTGACCGGGGCGGGCCTGCCCCTCGGTCTCGGCTCGGGCAGCTACGAACCGACGGTGCTGACCGTGCTGGAACCGGCTCTGCTGGCGCTCTACAGCGACGGTCTGGTCGAGTCCCGGGAGGCCGACATAGACCAGGAGATCGGCCGGCTGGCGCGCGCCCTGGACGAGGCCGTCGCCGAAGCCTGCGACACCGGTGACCCCGGCACGCTGCCCGCCCTGTGCGAACGGCTTCTGCATCTGCCCTCGGGCACCCCCGGCGCCGACGACCGCACCCTGCTGCTGGCCGAACTGACCCCGGCCGCGGGCTGATACGGATCCCCGGACATCACACACCATCTTGACGTGCTCATTACCGTCGTTGAGCATACCTGAGTCCGATCGTTCCTGATCGGTTCTGTGCCCCTCTGTTGCCTCGAACTCCAGGGAAGGGAGTTCCGTGTCCAGACGGCAGCGCACGATCCGGGCGATGGCGCCGGCAGTGCCCCTGATGCTCGGCGCAGGTCTCCTCACCGTCTCCGCCCCCGCCGCCGTCGCGGACACCCCGACGGCGGCGGGCGCGGTGACCGTGCGGATCGATCCGTCGTACCGGCAGCAGGAGTTCGAGGGCTGGGGGACGAGCCTCGCCTGGTTCGCCCACGCCACCGGCGGCTACCCGGAGCCCGTCCGGCGGCGCCTCGTCGACCTCCTCTTCGGCGAGGACGGGCTGCGCCTGAACATCGCGCGCTACAACATCGGCGGCGGCAACGCCCCCGACGTCCGCACGGACTACATGAAGACCGGCGCGACCATGGAGGGCTTCTGGAAGGCCCCCGAGGGCACCACCCGCACGGACACGGACTGGTGGGACCCGAACGATCCCGACCACTGGAACGGGGACGCCGACGCGGGCCAGCGCTGGTGGGTGGACCAGATCAAGGACAAGGTCACCCGGTGGGAGGCGTTCAGCAACTCGCCGCCCTGGTTCCAGACGGTCAGCGGATACGTCTCCGGCGGCCTCGACTCCGGCGCCGACCAGATCCGCGCGGACCGCGTCGACGACTTCGCGACGTACCTCGTCCGCGTGACCGAGCGGCTGGAGCGGGAACACGGCATCGCCTTCGACACCATCGACCCGCTCAACGAGCCCAACACCACCTACTGGGGAACCCAGTTGGGCACCGACGGCCAGCCGACCGGCGGCCGCCAGGAAGGCGCCCACGCCGGCCCCGCCCTCCAGCAGAAGGTGCTCCTCGCCCTCGACGAGGCCCTGCGCGGCGCCTCGACCGACGCCCGGGTCTCGGCGATGGACGAGACCAACCCCACACTCTTCACCCAGAACTGGAACGCCTACGGCTCCGCCGCCCGCGCCGCCGTCGACCAGCTCAACGTCCACACCTACGGCACCGGTATGCGCACCAGCGCCCGCGACATCGCCAAGGGCGCCGGCAAGAAGCTGTGGATGAGCGAGGTCGAGGGCACCTGGGGCACCGGCACCGACTTCACCGGCATGGATCCCGGGCTCGGCATCGCCACCCGGATGGTCGACGACATGCGCGAACTGGAGCCGTCCGCCTGGGTGTTCTGGCAGCCGGTCGAGGACGCGCTCCCCCAGGCCGCCGCCGGCAAGAACTGGGGCAGCATCCACGTCCCCTTCACCTGCACCGCCGCCGACACCCTGGAGACCTGCCCGATCCGCACCAACTCCAAGTTCCACACCATCCGGAACTTCACCCACTACATCCGCCCCGGCGACCACTTCGTGAAGGTCGACGACACCTCCAGCGTGGCCGCCGTCGCCCGCTCCGGCCGCGCGGCGACCGTCGTGCACGTCAACGGCGGCACGACCGCCCGCGCCGTGACCCTCGATCTCTCCCGCTTCGGACGGGTCGCACCGGGCGCCACCGTCACCCCGGTGGTGACGAGCGCGGAGGGCGCCCTGGTCCGGGGCACCCCGGTCCCCGTCACCGGCCGGTCGGCCACCCTCACCGTCCCCGCGAGGTCGGTCACGACCTTCCTGGTCTCGGGGGTCGGCGGCGTGGCCGCGGACGCCGCACTCGTCCAGAAGGGGCACGTCTACCGCCTCCAGGGCACCCAGAGCGGGAAGTCGCTCACGCCGTCGGAGGACGGCGGCGCGCCCGTCATCCGTACGACCGACCCGGCCGAGGCCCGACAGCTCTGGTCCGTGCGGAAGGTGACGCAAGGCGTCGGCAACCGTGAGCGCTATGCCGTCGTCGGCGCCGCCACCGGCAGACAGCTCGCCGTGCGGGACGGCCGGGCCGTCCTGGAGGAACCGGCCGACGGCGCGCCCGACACCGCCGCGCAGTGGATCCTCTCCACCACCGGCGACGGCACCTGGACCCTCGTCAACGCCGCCACCGGCCGCCTCCTGGACGTCACCGGGCAGTCCACGGCGGACGGCGCCGAGGTGTCGACGTACACCCCGACCTCGGCGGCGAACCAGCGCTGGACCGTGACGGACGAGACCGTGCTGCGCACCGAGCCGGCCGACGTGTTCACCACCCCGGGCCGGACACCGGAACTCCCCACGACGGTCACCCCGGTGCACCGGGACGGCGCCCGTGGCGCGCTCCCCGTGGTGTGGCGGCTCCCGTCGGACCGGGCCTGGCGCGAGCCCGGCACGGTCCGGGTCGGCGGCCGGGCCACCGATCCGCTCGGCCGGCAGGTCCCCGCGCAGGCCGTCGTCACCGTGGACACCGTCGCCGCCACGCTGCCCGGCCGCGCCAAGACCTACGTCGGCCAAGGCCCGCGGCTGCCCGCCACGGTCGTCGGCGTGGGCACGCACGGCGGCCGGACCGAGCTGCCGGTGACCTGGGACCCGGCGCCCGAGGACGCGTTCACGGCGGCCGGCGTCGTGACCCTGCGCGGCACCGCGCGGATCGTCGACGGCAGCACGGCGGCCGCGACCGTCCGCGTGCAGATCACCGAGCCCGCCGAGACCGATCTCGCGCCCGACCCCGAGGTCTCCGTCGCGGCCACCTTCACCGAGACCGGCTACTCCGCCGAGCGCCTGCGCAACGGGGACACCTCCGAGAAGGCCTGGTCCAACTGGAAGCCGGGGACCACCAAGAACCCCTCCGACACGATCACCTTCACCCTGCCGACGGCCCGCGATCTCACCCGGCTCGTGGCGCACTTCTACCGGGACGGGAGCAACCTCTCCTTCCCGGCGGGGCTGAAGGCACAGGTGCGCGACTCCGCCGGCGGCTGGACCGACGCGAGCGACGAGATCGCGGTCGGGACCGAGGGCACGCCGGTGGTCGACGTACCGCTGAGGGCGGGGCCGGCGACCGGGGTGCGGCTGGTGATGGCGGCACGGGCCGGGGGGTACATCACGATGAGCGAGATCGAGGTGTACGCCCGGACGGCCGGGGTCTCCTCCGACTCGGCCGCCGGGTCGATCGAGGTGGCCGGTGTCCCGGTCGCGGCCTTCGACCCCGGGACGACGGACTACCGCGCGGTGACCGCCGACCCGGCCCGCGCCAGGATCACGGCGACCGCCCGTGACCCGTACGCGAGGATCACCGTCACCAGGACACGCGAGTCCGGCCGGACCCTGGCCGTCGTCGCCGTGACCGCTGAGGACGGGTCACGGACGACGACGTACCGGATCGAGCTCGTACGGCGCTGAGCGGCGCCGGCGGCGTTCAGCGCCGTAGGTTGGCCCGGACCGCTGCGGCGACCACCGCGTCCCGCTCGGCCCGGGTGAGGCGGCCCTCGGCCTGCCAGCCGTCGGCGAGCGCCCGCACCGCGTCCAGGAAACGGGCCTGCGACGCGAAGGGCGCGCCCGCCCAGAGGACGTCGAGGAAGGTCAGCCCGTCGCCGCGGGCCCGGTTGGGGACGCCGGAGTCGGCCGTGCCGAACACCACGACGGGTTCGGTGCGCCGGAAGTAGGCGTGGTAGCGGGTGGAGTCCGCGACGAAGAACGGGGCGAGGGTCAGGCCGTGGGTGGTGAAGTACTGCGGCCGGCCCTCGGGTCTGATCGCGGCGGCGAGATCGCCCTGGAGGGTGAAGTCCCTGTAGAAGGAGAACGCCCGGAACCCCTGGGCCGGGCTCTGGGCGACCAGCAGGACCGGCCCGTGGAACACCGACTGGACGGTGGGATCGTCCAGGGCGCGTTCGATCCGGAGGCGGTACGGCGTGGAGATCTGCACCCGGTCGCCGGGCCGCCAGCTCCGGCTCACGGAGAGATGGCTGCCGGGCACGGCCGCGGCCGGATGCGGGACCCCGTTGACGGTGACGGTCACCCCGGTCGTCGCCCAGGACGGGATCCGCAGCCGGAGATCGAGAGGTCCGGCGCCCTCGCGGAACGTCAGGGTGCGCACCCCCTCCGCCGGGAAGGTGCTCGTCTGCTCGACGACGAACCCGCGCTCCGGCCAGCGCAGGGTGGCGGCGAGGGGGAGGTCGACGTACAGGGTGCCGCCGTCGGCGGAGCGGAAGTAGACCGAGTCCTGGTACTTGGTGTGGTTCTCCATGCCGGTGCCGCCGCAGCAGGTGCCGGTGTTGTCGTACTCCCGCACCACCCCCGGGCCCATCCCCACGAAGTAGGTGACCTCCGGGCTGCTCGTACTGCGGGCGTCACGCCGTGAGGCCAGGATGTGGTTGGTCAGGCCGCGTTCGTAGTGGTCCATGTAGGCCGGGTCCGGATCGCGGAGGAACAGCTGCCGGCTCAGCTTCAGCAGGTTGTACGTCGCGCAGGTCTCGGCGTTGTTGTCGCCCAGCGTGGCCGCGATGGCGCCCCGCGCGCGGAACATCTCGCCCTGGCCCGTGCCGCCCAGGCTGTATGTCCGGGGCCCCGCGACCATCCGCCAGAAGTGCCGGGCCGCGTCGGCGTACCGCTCCTCTCCCGTGTGGTCGAACACCCGCAGGTAGCCGGTGAACTGGGGGATGTGCTGGTTGGCGTGGCGGCCGTCGAGGATGTCGCGGTCCGCGGCGCAGGCGTCCAGCAGCGCGGTGTTGTCGAAGCAGCGGGCGGCGGTGAGGTGTTCGGCCCGGCCGGTGAGGGCGTACAGGTCCGCCAGCGCCTCGTTCATACCGCCGTACTCCCCGGCGATGTAGATCGACCACATGCGTTCCAGCTGCGCCCTGGGCAGCCGGGCGAGCCTGCTGTGCGCCCAGTCGCCCAGCCCCGAGGCGAGGGTGAGCGCCTGGGCGTTCCCGGCCAGGGTGTGCGCGTCGAGCAGCCCGCGCAGGATCTTGTGGCAGGTGTAGTACGGCGCCCAGATGGTGGGGTAGGTCGTGTAGCTCTCCAGCAGGACGAACTGGGTCTCCGGGTACGCCGCCAGATATCCGGGGTGGCTGGGTCGAGGCGAGCCGTGCTCGGCGAAGGCCTGGCGGCATTCGGCCAGCGCGCCGATCACGTAGTCGAGTGTGGACTTGAGCGCGGCCTCCCGGGTGTCGGCGTAGGCCTGGGCGAGGAGGGTGAGGAAGTGACCCGCGAAGTGTCCGCGCAGATTGCCGTCGGAGGTCTCCCAGCCGCCGGGCGGCTGGGCGCCACGGGTGTCGAGACCGGCGTTGGCCCGGAAGACGGCCAGGATGCGGTCGGCGGGGTAGGAGCGGGCGTATTCCAGCATCAGGTCGCGCTTGCGGCGGAACACACCGTCGCCGAGGGCGACCTGGTCCAGCGGGAAGGGCCGCACGGCCCAGGTGGCGGGTGCGGGCGCCGTGGCCGCGGCGGCGGCCGTGGCGGGCGCCGCCCGGGAGACGAGGGGGGCGGCCGCGGCCGTACCGGCGGCGATGCCCAACAGGCGTCGGCGTGTGGGGGGTCGGGACATGGGGGCTCCGATCGGGGTCCGACGGTCGGCTCTGGTCAGGGGGCGCTCGGCAGCCACACACGCATGGTCGAGGGGCCGCGGTTCGCCCAGGAGTGGTAGGGGACGAGGACGATTCCCGTGCGGGCGGCGGCGGGGGGTTCGGCGGGCGCGCCGAGCGGCGCGTACGGCCAGGTCCGGTCCGCCGGGGTGGTGGTCTCTCCGCCGGCCACGACGGTGTCGCCCTCCCCGTCCTCGGGCGGGGCGGACGCGTCCACCCGGATCGACTCGACATCCTGATCCCCCGCCAGGTCGACGGACTCGGCGCAGTACACCCGCGGCCCGCGCTGCACGGCGACGGTGCCGCGGATCGCGTCCACACGGGGGTCGCCGACGATCCAGCGGGGGCGTACGGGCAGTTCGAGCCGTATCTCGTCGCCGGGGCGGAAGAGCCGGGTCACCCGGGCCGTTCCCGGGGCGACGCCGCGAGAGGTGCCGTCCGGGGCGACCAGCCGGGCCGTGTCGCCGCGCGCCCAGTCGGGCACACGCAGCGACAGGGTCCACGGGTGGTCCGGGGCCCGGTCGATCCGTACGGTGACGCCTCCGTCCGAGGGGTAGTCGGTGCGGATCCGCAGCCCGATGCCGCCGGTGGAGATCTCCGCGTCGGCGTACTGGTGGAGCTGGAGGCCGTGGTCGTCCGTCGTGGCCAGATAGGCGGGCAGCGCGGCCAGGGTGCGGGACACGTTCGTCGGGCAGCAGGACACCGCGAACCAGGGTGCCCTGAGGCTCGACTCGGCGCGCGGGCTCTCGGCGTCCGGCGCCGGTACGGTGCCCCGGCGGCGCCGGTGCAGGGTGTTGGCGTAGAAGAAGGCCCGGCCGTCCTCGGCGGGGCAGGTGGCGACGACGTTGTACAGGGTCCGCTCCGCCAGGTCGGCGAACCGGGGCTCTCCGGTGGCGAGCAGCAGCCGCCAGCTCAGCTGGACGGAGGCCACCCCGGCGCAGGTCTCCGAGTAGGCGCGGTCGGGCGGCAGGACGAAGTCGTCGCCGAAGGACTCGTCACGGTGGTGCGAGCCCATGCCGCCGGTGAGGTACGTGCGCCGGGCGACCGTGGCCTCCCACTGCCGTACGACGGCGGCGAGCAGGTCGTCGTCGCCGGTCTCCACGGCCACGTCCACCGCCCCGGCGGCGAGATACAGGGCGCGCACGGCATGGCCGCGCAGGACGTCGGCCTGCCGCACCGGCAGGTCGTCCTGGTAGTAGGCGCGGCCGAACTCGCCGTCGGCGAGGGTGCCGTGGCCTCTGCGGCCGACGAACAGGGCGGCCTGGTCGAGATAGCGCTGTTCGCCGGTCAGCCTGGCCAGTTCGACCAGGGCCGTCTCGATCACCGGGTGTCCGCAGACCCGTTCGATGCCGCCCCGGCCGAAGGTGGCGCAGACATGGTCGGCGGCCCGACGGGCGGTCTTCGCCAGCTCGCCCTCGCCCCTCGCCCGGGTCTGGGCCACGCCCGCCTGGATCAAGTGCCCGTAGCAGTACAGCTCGTGGCCCCATTCGAGGTCGCTGTAGCGGGGCTGCTGGCCGGGGCGGCCGAAGGCGGTGTTCAGATAGCCGTCCGGTTCCTGGGCGGCGGCGATCGCCGTTTCGAGGGCCGGGTCGCCCTGGTGGGCCGTCTCCCAGGACATGGCCTCGAGGAGCTTGTAGACATCGGAGTCGGCGAACTCCCGGCCGCGCCGGTCCCGGTGGAGCCGGCCCTCGACGGCGGCGGTGAAGTTGCCGGTCCAGCCGACGCGTTCCATCCAGTCGCGGCAGTGGTCCAGGGTGGCGGTGGCGTTGACGTGCCGGCGCCGGGCCCAGAATCCGCCGGTGATCCGGACCTCGTCGAGGCCGAGCGGCCGCAGCCGTCCCCGGCTCGGTGCCGCCGGCAGGACGGCGGACCCCGTGGTGTTCTCCTTCACGCCATCATCCCTTCAGAGCGCCCGACATGAAGCCCCGTACGTAGTGGCGTTGCAGCAGCAGGAAGACCAGCAGGCAGGGCACGGCGAGGACCACCACGCCCGCCTCGGTGGCCCCGTAGTCGACGGCGCCCATGCTCTGCTGGCGCAGGGTGGCGACGGCCAGCGGCAGGGGCGCCTTCGCGCTGTCCGAGATGAGGATCAGCGGTGCGATGAAGTCGTTCCAGGCCGCGAGGAACGCGAAGAGCCCCACGGTGATCAGGCCCGGTCGCACCGCCGGGAGCAGCACCCGGCGCAGCGCGCCCGCGGTGCCGCAGCCGTCGACGAGCGCGGACTCCTCCAGTTCGCGCGGGACCGCCTCGAAGGAGATCCGCATCATGAAGGTGGCGAAGGGCAGTTGGAACATGGCGAGGACCAGGCTCAGCCCGATCAGCGAGTTCTGCAGATGGAGTCGGCCGAGCAGCACGTAGAGCGGGATGAGCAGGGTGGCGTACGGGACCATGAGGATGGCCAGGGTCAGCAGGAACAGCAGGTTCTTGCCGGGGAAGGTGAAACGGGCGAAGGCGTAGCCGCCCAGCAGGGAGACGCTCACGGTCAGGGCGACGGTGAGGGCGGAGACGACCGTGCTGTTGAGGAGGTACCGCCACAGGCCGGCGTCGTACTCCAGCAGGGTGCGGTAGTTGCCGAGGCCGTGGCCGGACTCCTGTGCCGTGCCGGGCTGGGCGCTGACCGAGGCCCAGGCGTTCCACAGCAGGGGGAAGAGGAAGACGACGGCGAGACCTCCGGCGAGGACGTGGTGGGGCGTCCGGCCGAGGGCGCGGGTGAGCACCGGGGGTGTCCCTCCTTCGAGGTGGTGGGCTTCATGACTCGTCGGCGTGGCGCAGCCCCCGGAACTGCAGGGCGTTGAGCAGGAGCAGCGCGCCGAGCACGACGATCGAGAGGGCGGCCGCGGTACCGAGGTCCATCCGCTGGAAGGCCTCCCGGTAGATCAGCTGCACGACGGTGACGGTGCTGTTGTCCGGTCCGCCCTTGGTGAGGACGAAGAACTGGTCGAAGGCGAGCAGGGATCCGGTCACACAGAGCAGGAGGGACAGGGCGAGGGACGGGCGCAGGAGGGGCAGGGTGATCGAGCGGAAGGTCTGGGCGCGGCTCGCTCCGTCCATGCGGGCGGCCTCGTAGACCTCGTGCGGGATGCGCTGGAGGCCCACGAGCAGGATCAGCATGTAGAAGCCGGCGAACTTCCAGACGACGAGGAACACCGTGGACAGCAGGGCGGAGGTGGGGGTGCCGAGGAAGGACACCGGGTCGTCGGCGAGGCCGAGGTGCTGCGGCAGGCGGCTGAGGGGACCGGTGGTGGGGCTGTACAGGCCCCAGAAGAGGAGGGAGGCGGAGGCCAGGCCCAGGGCGCCGGGGAGGAAGTAGACCGTGCGGTAGAAGCCGGCGCCGGGGCGGGACTCCTGGACGAGGAGGGCGAGGAGGAGGGCGAGGCCGAGGAGGACGACGGTGACGAGCGCGGTGTAGAGGAGGGTGAAGCGGACGGCGGGCCAGAAGAGGGTGCTGGCGGTGACGTCGGTGTAGTTCTCGGGTGCGTTGGTGCCCCGGTCGCCGGCGAGCAGCGGCCAGTCGCTGAGGGACATCTGCCCGACGAGCAGCAGGGGCAGCAGGAAGAAGACGGTGACGAACAGGGCGGTGGGGGCCGCGTAGCCGAGTCCCTGGATCGTGCGGGACACCCGCATGCTGTCCTCCGGTCGGTCGGCGACGGTCAGTCGGCCAGCGAGGCGGTGACGGCCTTGTTGTCCTTCTCGAGGGATCCGCCGTCGCCGAACACGGCGTCGCGCATGAGGGTCAGCCAGGGCCCGTTGGGGTCGTTGAAGGTCTGGCCGAACTTCAGCGCGTAGGGGGTGCGGCCGTCGGCGACGAGCTGGTTGACGGTGACCTGGCGGGGGTCGGCGGAGGAGTACTTGTTGGCGGCGAGGTCGGTGCGGGCGACCACGTCCTTGTGGGCGGCGACCACGTCGACCTGGGCCTCCTCGCCGAGGGACCAGGCGAGGAAGTTCCAGGCCTGGTCGGCCTTGTCGCTGGTGGCGGAGATGCCGATGGCGTCGCCGCCGACGAAGGTGGACTTCCCGCCGTCGGGTCCGGGGATGGGGGCGACGCCGAGGTCGAGGCCCTTGGGCATGAGGCCCAGGGTGGTCGACGGCATGGGCATGATCCCGACCTTTCCCTTGGGGAAGACGCCGGTCCAGGTGGTGCCGGTCTCGTCCTTGGCGCCGGGGGCGACGATGTCGTCGCGGACCCAGCCCCGGTAGGTGTCGTAGACCTTCCGCGCGGTGGCGGAGTCGAGGTCGGCCGCGGTGCCGTCCTCGTTGAGGACCTCCTGGCCGGCGGCCCAGATGGACGGCCACCAGGTGAAGACGCCGCAGCCGCCGCAGTTGCCGCCGAAGAAGGTGCCGTCGACACCTGAGCCGAGGGCGTCCACGGCCCGTGCCTGCGCGTCCCACTCGGCGAGGGTGGTGGGCGGCTTCTCGGGGTCGAGCCCCGCCTTGCGGTAGAGGTCCTTGTTGTAGAACAGCACCGACAGATCGAGGGTGTGGGGGACGACGTACTTCTTCCCGTCGTACGTCCCGGCCTTGATGTGCGACTGGGCCAGCTTGCCGGCGAAGGGCAGCGCGTCGATGCGGCCGGTGAGGTCGGCGAAGAGCCCGCTGGAGGTGTAGTTGGGGACGAACACCACGTCGGAGGCGAACAGGTCGGGCAGGTCGCGGGAGCCGGCCGCGGCGCCGACCTTGGCCTGGTAGTCGTCGGTGGGGACGACGGTCAGCTCGATCTTGTTCTTGTGGCCGGCGTTGTACGCCTCGACCAGCGCCTCGCTCTGCGGCCGGGTCGCGGCCCGGGTCCACATCGTCAGCTTGCTGCCGTCGTCGAGGCCCTTGGCGTCGGCCGACCCGCTGCCGCGGGGGCCGCTGTCGTCCCCCGAGCCGCACGCCGTGACCAGGCTCGCGGCGGCGAGCAGCGCGAGGGCACCGGTGACGAGCCGGTTCATCGGTCCACGTGATCGGGTGGTACTCCCCATGACGTTCCCCCTCGACGGATCCGCGACGGATCCTCGGCAGAAATGAACCGAAAAGGCTTTCTGAAAGCTAGGACCGGTCTGACGTGTCGTCAATCCCCCCGTCCGCAACGGATTTCGGGGTCGCGCCGAAACTTCTCGCGTACCGTTTACCCATGACACCGGCTGCCGGCTCCGCCCGTTCGCATCCCGCCACCCTGAGCGACGTCGCCCGGCTGGCGGGCGTGTCCGTCGCCACCGCGTCCAAGGCCCTCAACGGCCGCAGCCAGGTGCGCGCCGAGACCCGGCGGCGGGTGATCGAGGCGGCCGAGCGGCTGTCGTTCCGGCCCAACCAGCTCGCCCGCGGACTGCTCGTGGGGCGCTCCGGCACGGTCGGTCTGCTCACCAGCGACCTGGAGGGCCGGTTCAGCATCCCGATCCTGATGGGCGCGGAGGACGCCTTCGGCGCGGGCGAGGTCGCGGTGTTCCTCTGTGACGCCCGGGGCGACGCGATCCGGGAGCAGCACCATGTGCGGGCGCTGCTCGGGCGGCGGGTCGACGGGCTGATCGTGGTGGGCAGCCGGACCGATCCCCGCCCGTCCCTGGGCCGTGAGCTGCCCGTTCCGGTGGTCTACGCGTACGCGCCGTCGGACGACCCGCAGGATCTGTCGATCGTCCCGGACAACGTGGACGCCGGGCGGATCGCGGTGGAGCATCTGCTGGCCTGCGGCCGGACCCGGATCGCGCACATCACCGGCGACCCGGGGTACGCCGCGGCCCACGACCGGGCCGAGGGTGCCGCGGCGGCGCTCGCCGACGCCGGTCTCGCCCCGGTCGGCGAGGCACGCTTCGGGGCCTGGTCGGAGGGGTGGGGGCGGGCGGCCACCGCGCTGCTGCTGGACCGGCATCCCGAGGTCGACGCGGTGCTGTGCGGCAGTGACCAGATAGCGCGGGGCGTGATGGACGTGCTGCGGGAGCGCGGGCACCGGGTGCCGGAGGACGTGGCGGTCATGGGCTTCGACGACTGGCAGGTCCTGACCGCCGCCTCGCGTCCGCCGCTGACGAGCGTCGACATGAACCTGGAGCAGGTCGGCCGGGCCGCCGCGCAGGCCCTGTCGGGGGCGATCGGCGGGGCCCGGCGCTCAGGGGTGGAGAGCCTGCGCTGCCGGGTGGTCATCCGGGGCTCCACGGCCCCGCTGTCCTGAACCGTGCCGTCCTCCGACACCGGCCTCACCGCACTGTCTTGACACACCCTCAGCTCGCTCCTACGGTGCCCGAAAACCTTTCAGGTCCCTTTTCCGTGCCTCTCGTCACCCCGCCCCAGGGAGCCTTCGATGAGAAGACCGCACGCCCTGCTCGTCGCTCTGTTACTGACCTTCTGTTCCCTCCTCGTCACCCCGTCGGCGCACGCCGCGCAGACCATCGGGTTCCCCGCCTTCAGCGGGCCCGCGATCCCCGCCCCGCCCGTGGCCTACACCCCGGGCGACATGATGCGGAGCATCTACGACGCGGAGAGCTCCGGCACCGACTTCTGGATGGACCGGCTGCTGGCCCGCACCGGTGACGACCCGGCCGGGCCCTGGCTGATGAGCCGGGGACGCGCGCTGTTCATGAAGACCCACGACCCCTCGGTGCTGGGCTTCGGCGGCCATGTCGCCTACTGGGAGAGCATCAGCGACAACAACGCCTACACCGTCGCGATCACCCCGGGCACCTTCACGGAGCAGGTCGCGCAGCGCCGCCAGGCACCCAGCAACTGGCAGAGCGTGCACACCAGCGGCTCGGTCGCGGTCACCCAGACCAAGTTCATCACCGAGAACAACGTGGCCGTGACCAATCTGTCGATCAAGAACAACGGCAGCGCGTCCACCACGCTCCAGCTACGGGCGACCTCGCCGTACGCCACGTCCGGCTCGGGCGGTGAGCTGACCGGGCAGGTGAACGCCTACAACAACCTCACCACGATCCGCCCCCGGCTGACCGGCGACGGCTTCACGGTCTCCGGCGGCGGCCTGAACCGGTCCGTCACCGTCGCGGCCGGGGCCACCGTCACCGCCAAGCTGGTGATGGGCTTCGTCACCGACGAGATCCCGGAGTCGCTCACCGAGTACAACGCCTACGCGGGTTACCCGGCCGCGACCGCCTTCGCCACCCACGTGCGGGCCTACAACCTGTGGTGGGCGAAGAACGTGCCCTACATCGACGTACCGGAAGGGGCGATCAAGAAGAACATCTACTACCGCTGGTGGCTGATGCGCTTCAACAACCTCGACGCCGACATCCCCGGGCAGACCTTCCAGTTCCCGACCTCCACCGAGGGCGTCCTCGGCTACAACAACGCGATCGCGCTGACCCAGCCGATGCACATCGACGACCTGAAGTACCTGCGCGATCCGTCCTACGCGTACGGGGACTGGCTGAGCGTCGGCCAGGTCTCCAAGGGGGGACGGTTCCTCGACAACCCGGGCGATCCGGAGAACTGGTCCAACAGCTACACCCAGTACATCGCCGAGGCTGCCTGGCGCAGCTACCAGATCCACGGCGGCCAGCCGGCCATCGCGGGCAGTCTGGCCCACTACGCCGAGGGGGACGTCAAGGGCCAGCTCGCGTACTACGACCACGACGACAACAAGCTGATCGAGTACGACTGGGGCGCGCTGACCGGCAACGACGCCGACGCCGTCTCCTTCCACTGGAAGCCCGGGAACATGGACCGCGCCGAGTCCGCCTACCAGTACAGCGGGGCGCTCGCCGCCGCCCAGGCCTACGAGGCGGTCGGCAACACCGCCAAGGCGACCGAGATGCGCACCCTCGCGGGGCAGATCAAGGACGCGATCGTCAACGTCCTGTGGAACCCCGGCCGGCAGCTGTTCGAGCACCGGCTCAAGTCGACCAACGAATGGGTGCCCTGGAAGGAGATCAACAACTACTACCCGTTCTCGGTCGGTGCGGTCCCGAACACCGCGACCTACCGGCAGGCGTTGCGACTGTACGACGACCCGGCCCAGTACCCGGTGTTCCCCTTCTACACGGCCAACCAGGTCGACAAGAAGGCGGCGGCCGACGCCGGCGAACCCGGTTCCAACAACTTCTCCACCATCAACTCCACGGTCCAGTTCCGGCTGTACTCCTCGGTGCTGCGCAACTACCCCAACTCCTGGATGACCGCGACCGACTACAAGAAGCTGCTCTACTGGAACACCTGGGCGCAGTACGTCGGCGGCAACACCGCCTGGCCGGACGCCAACGAGTTCTGGGCGGACTGGAACGGCAGCGCGATCACCTACCGCTCCTGGATCCACCACAACATCCTGGGCAGCAGCAACTGGACGGTGATCGAGGACGCCGCGGGTCTCCGGCCGCGCAACGACGCGAAGGTGGAGCTCTCCCCGATCGACATCGGCTGGAGCCACTTCACGGTCAACAACCTGCGGTACCGCAACGCCGATCTGTCGATCGTCTGGGACGACCCCTCCGACGGCGTGGTGCGCTACCCGGGTGTCCCGGAGGGCTATTCGATCTACGTCAACGGCAGCCGGGCGGCGACCGTGAACGCGCTGGTGCCGTTCACCTGGGACCCGGCCACGGGTGAGGTGACCACGAGCGGCACGGTCTCCTTCCACACCGCCGTCCCCGGCCTCCAGGCACCCAACCAGGTCGTGCAGGACAGCGCCCGGATGACCGACATGCTCGCCAAGGCCGGCGTCGACCTGACCGGTGATCCCGCCAACCTCGCCGCCGGGGCGACCGTCTCCGCCTCCTCCACCGGCTCCGGCACCGCCGCCTCCGGCGCTGTCGACGGCTATCCGACGAACGAGCCCTTCTGGGGCGCGGGCGGTTCGGGCGCCCAGGACTGGTACGAGCTGAATCTCGGCACCGCACGCCAGCTCAACGAGGTCCGGCTGTACTTCAAGGACAGCCGCCCGGCGAGTACGACCTACCGGGCGCCCTCCGCGTACACCATCCAGTACCACAACGGCAGTTCCTGGGTGGACGTGCCGAGCCAGACCAGGAGCCCGGCGGCCCCCAGGGCCAACTACAACCTGGTGCGCTTCCCGGCCGTCACCGCCCAGCGGATCCGGGTCCTGGCCACCAACGCCTCGGGGGCGAGGACGGGGCTGACCGAGGTCAAGGTGTTCCACCGGGGCGGGGTCCAGCCACCCGCCAACCAGGCGTCCTCCGCCACCGCCACGGCGTCGTACACCTCCCCCTGGGAGACCGTGACCGCCGTCAACGACGGCATCGACCCGCCCTCCTCCAACGACACCGTCAACCCGCGCTGGGGCACCTGGCCGGAGACGGGACAGCAGTGGGCCGAGCTGACCTGGCCGACCGCCAAGACCCTGAACCGGGCCGACGTGTACTTCTTCGACGACGACCAGGGCATCGACATGCCCGCCTCCTGGAAACTCCAGTACTGGAACGGCAGTTCCTATGTGGACGTGCCCGGCGCGAGCGGCTATCCGCTGGCGAGGAACCAGTACGACAGCGTCACCTTCACCGCCACCAGCACCACGCGTCTGCGGGTGCTGCTCACCAGCAACGGCTCGAACTCCGTCGGCCTCCTCGAAGCGAAGGTGTACAGCCCGTGACCCGGTCCAGATACCTCGCGGCGCTGCTCGCGCTGCTCACCGTGGCGGTGGCCTTCCTGGTGGCACCGCCCGCGTCCGCCGCCGTCACGTTCAGCTCGACGGGGGTCAACCAGAACGGCGCCAACTGCCTCGACCTACCGGGCAGTTCGACGACCGCCGGCGCCCAGCTGCGGGCCTTCGCCTGTTCCTCCGGCGCCAACCAGAGCTTCGGCTACACGCCGGTCGGCGGCACGAGTGACACCTACACGATCACCACCCAGTCCGGACAGTGCGTCGATGTCCACGGGGCGTCCACGGCGGACAACGCGGCGGTCATCCAGTGGCCCTGCCACGGCGCGACCAACCAGCAGTGGCGGCTCGTCCCGGTCACGGTCTCCGGGACGGACAAGACCTTCAACCTGGTCTCCGTCGGCTCCGGCAAGTGCGTGGCGCCGAGCGGGGGTTCGCCGGCCTCGAACACCAACCTGGTGCAGCTGCCGTGCTCGTCCGCGAACGGCAGGGTGTGGCGGCTGCCCGGCTTCACCGCCGGCGGCACGAGCGCGGGCACCTACACCAACCCGCTCTCCCCGCACGGGCCCGACCCCTGGCTGACGTACTACGACGGCTTCTACTACCTGGCGACGACCACCTGGAACTCCACGGTCACCATGCGCAAGGCGAGCACGCTGGCGGGCCTCGCCACCGCCACCGACCAGGTGATCTTCAACCTCACCCGGCCCAACGGAGCGGGCACGATGTGGGCGCCGGAGTTCCATCTGCTCGACGGGCCGAACGGCAAGCGCTGGTACTTCTACTACACGGCGGGCCGGGAGCCGTACGACCTGGGCACCCAGCGGATCCACGTCCTGGAGAGCGCCGGGCTCGACCCGACGGGGCCCTACAGCTTCAAGGCGGACCTGCTCGACCCCACCCAGGACAACACCTGGGAGCTGGACCCGAGCATCCTCCAGCTGGGCGGGAACCTCTATCTGCTCGGCACCTTCTACAACGGCTCGCAGCCGATGTTCATCCGGCCGCTGTCGAACCCGTGGACCGCGAGCGGCACCCGCCGGATCCTGTCCACCCCGACCTACGGCTGGGAGACGGTCGGCGGCGCGGTCAACGAGGGTGCGGAGGTCCTCCAGCACGGCGGGAAGACCTTCATCGTGTACTCGGCGAGCCACTGCTCCACACCCGACTACAAGCTGGGCATGCTCACCTACAACGGCGGCGACCCGCTCAGCTCCTCGTCCTGGGTCAAGTCGCCCAGTCCGGTCTTCCAGCGGTCCAACGCCAACGGGGTGTACGGACCCGGCCACAACGGCTTCTTCAAGTCGCCCGACGGGACGGAGGACTGGATGGTGTACCACGCCAACTCCTCGGCGAGCGGCGGCTGCGACATGAACCGTACGACCCGGGCGCAGAAGTTCACCTGGAACGCCGACGGCACCCCGAACTTCGGCACCCCGGTGGCCCTCGGCGTCTCCCTGCCTGCCCCCTCGGGCGAGTAGACCGGCTCAGGGCTCCGAGGTCTCGGACTCCAGGGCGGCCCTGGTCACCTTCCCGTAGACGCCCGACTCGTCCATGAGGACGAGCCGGGCGAACTGGTAGCCGCGGACGGCGCTCTCGACCTCGCTGCCGTACTCGCCGTCGGCGTCACCGTCGTAGAAGCCGGCTTGTGCCAGGCGGAGCTGGAGTTCGGTGACCTCGGGTCCGCTGTCACCGGGGCGGAGCACGGGAGCCTGCCCGCCGGTCGGGCTGGGCGCGGGGGCCGCGGTGGAGGTGGTGCCGGTCGGGGACACGGTCGGTTCGGCGGACCCGCTGGGGGCGGAGGCGCTCTCGGAGGGGGTGTCGCTCGGCGACGCGGTCGGGCTCGCGGACGTCTGCGTGGGGGACGCCGTGGCGGACGGCTGGGCGGCGGCCGTGCCGGTCCCGGTGGCTCCGGCCGGGACGCTGGCCCGGATGTCGTCGGGGCCCGCGCCTTCCCGTGCGGGGCTCTGGTAGCTGAACAGCGCGGCGATCGCGCCGCCCGTCACCAGCACCGCGGCGGCCGCCACCACCCCGCTGAGCTGCACGAGCCGCCGGGGCCGCCACCGCTCTCCGGCCGCCTCGGTGCCCGGTGCGCCTGCTGCGCCTTCGGCTTCTTCAGCACCTTCACCTTCTTCAGCCTCTCCGGTCCCCTCGGTGTCTTCAGCCTCTCCCGTCCCCTCGGCGTCTTCCGTCACCGGCCCCGGTGCGGTGTCGGCGCCGGGGCCGGTGATCGGCCCGGCTAAGTCCCCGGTGCCCACGTCCGCCACCGCCGGTTCCGCGAAGGGACGTATCCGCAGGGGGTCGAAGTCCTCGGCGGCCGCCGCCTCCGCCGCGCGGGTCTCCAGGTGGGCTTCGGCCGCACGGCGGGCACAGGAGCAGGCCGGACTGCCGTCCGCCGCCCTGGGCACACCGCATTCCGGGCAGACCGGACCAGTGGGTTCACTCACGCGCCGTTCCCCTCCCTGCGAACTACAGAATTCAACCAAACTTTCTGCACCGAATCCCCCACACACCCCGGAATCCGGAACCACAGCGTCCAGACCGACGGGAAACAGCCACCGCGTCCACACCGAAGCCATCGCAGATAAATATTCTGTATGTGCGGTAAGGGCTTGATCGTCCTATTCTGATCCCGTGAGGACTCGGGGCAATCTACGGCCGGTCCTGAGGCCGGCGGGAATCGAGCTGCCATGGCTGAGCGGCTGAAAAGACTTGGACTGATCGGCGAGCTGTCGGCCGAATTCCTCGGGACCATGATTCTGATCCTCTTCGGCGTCGGAGTGGTGGCCCAGGTGGTGGCGGGCGGCGGACTGACCACACCACCGGGCGGACTCGGCAACCACGACAGCATCGCCTGGGCGTGGGGCATCGGCGTCACCATGGGCGTCTACGTCGCGGCCCGGCTGAGCGGGGCCCATCTCAACCCCGCCGTCACGGTGGCCCTGGCCGCATTCAAGGGGTTCCCGTGGAGCAAGGTGGCACCGTATGCGCTGGCGCAGACGGCCGGCGCGTTCGTCGCGGCCCTCATCGTCCGGTGGAACTACACCGAGGCGCTGGGTACCTACGACCCCGGCCACACCATCAAGTCGCAGGGTGTGTTCTCGACGCTTCCCGCCAACGGCAACCCGAAACTGCCGGTCCACGAGTGGGGCGCGTTCCGCGACCAGGTCATCGGCACGGCCATCCTGCTGCTGCTGATCCTGGCCATCACGGACCTGCTCAACACACCACCGGGAGCCAATCTGGCCCCCTGGATCATCGGTCTGGTCGTCGTGGGAATCGGCATGGCCTGGGGCACCGACGCGGGCTACGCGATCAACCCGGCACGTGACTTCGGTCCCCGCCTGGCCAGCTTCATCACGGGGTACGGCACAGCCTGGAGAGACCAGTACGGCAACTTGTACTTCTGGGTGCCGATCGTCGGCCCGCTGGTCGGCGGCCTGCTGGGCGCGTTCCTCTACAAGTTCTTCATCGGACGACTCCTGCCGACGGCGGAGCCGGAACCCCCGGGGCGCGTTCCCGTCCCCGAGGACTGACACCCCCGACGAAAGGGCGAAACTCCCATGGCGGACTTCGTGGGCGCGGTGGACCAAGGCACCACCAGTTCCCGTTTCATGATCTTCGACCACAGCGGCAACGAGGTGGCGAAGCACCAGCTGGAGCACGAACAGATCCTCCCCAAGGCGGGATGGGTCGAGCACGACCCGGTCGAGATCTGGGAGCGCACCAACTCCGTGATCCAGAACGCCCTGCGGCACGGGAACCTGTCCCCGACCGACCTTGCGGCGATCGGCATCACCAACCAGCGCGAGACCACCGTGGTGTGGGACCCGCGCAACGGACGGCCGTACTACAACGCCATCGTCTGGCAGGACACCCGCACCGACTCCATCGCCGCCGCCCTGGAACGCGAGGGCAAGGGCGACGTCATCCGCCGCAAGGCGGGGCTGCCGCCGGCGACGTACTTCTCGGGCGGGAAGATCCAGTGGATCCTGGAGAACGTCGACGGCGTCCGCGAGGCGGCCGAACAGGGCCACGCCCTCTTCGGCAACACCGACGCCTGGGTCCTGTGGAACCTGACCGGCGGTCCCGACGGCGGCATCCACGCCACCGATGTGACCAACGCCAGCCGGACCATGCTGATGGACCTCGAGAGCCTCGACTGGGACGACGAGCTGCTGGGGTTCTTCAACATCCCCCGGGCGATGCTGCCGAAGATCAACCCCTCCTCGCACGCGGAGGCGTTCGGGACCACCCGGACCTCCCGCCCGCTGCGCGAGGCCATCCCCATCGCCGGTGTGCTCGGCGACCAGCAGGCGGCCACCGTCGGCCAGGTCTGCTTCGCGCCGGGCGAGGCGAAGAACACCTACGGCACCGGCAACTTCCTGGTGCTCAACACCGGTACCGAGCTGGTGCGTTCACAGAACGGACTGCTCACCACGGTGGCGTACCAGTTCCAGGGCAGCCCGGCGATCTACGCCCTGGAGGGCTCGATCGCGGTGACCGGGTCCGCGGTGCAGTGGCTGCGCGACCAGATGAAGATCATCACCAGTGCGCCGGAGAGCGAGACGCTGGCCCGCGCCGTCGAGGACAACGGCGGCATGTACTTCGTCCCCGCGTTCTCCGGTCTGTTCGCACCGTACTGGCGCTCCGACGCCCGGGGCGCGATCGTCGGGCTCGCCCGCTACAACACCAACGAGCATCTGGCACGGGCGACCCTGGAGGCCATCTGCTACCAGAGCCGCGATGTCGTCGAGGCCATGGAGCAGGACTCCGGGGTCCATCTCGACGTCCTGAAGGTGGACGGCGGGATCACCGCGAACGATCTGTGCATGCAGATCCAGGCCGATGTGCTCGGTGTGCCCGTGAGCCGTCCGGTCGTCGCCGAGACCACCGCGCTCGGCGCCGCCTACGCGGCCGGCCTCGCCACCGGCTTCTGGCAGAGCCAGGACGAACTGCGCACCCACTGGCAGGAGTCCAAGCGCTGGGAGCCGCAGTGGTCGGAGGACCGGCGCGCGGAGGGCTACGCGGGCTGGAAGCGCGCGGTGGAGCGCACGCTCGACTGGGTCAAGGTCGAGTAGCCCCTCCCCCGTCCTGCGCACGGCTCCCGGCCACCTCGGCCGGGAGCCGCTCGCATGCGGTCAGCGCACGTACTCGACGATCTGCATCATGCCCTCGTCCTCGTGCTGGGACTGGTGGCAGTGCACCATCGAGCGGCCGGTGAAGTCCTCGGCGCGCAGCCGCAAGGTGATCGAACCGTGTGGCGGGAGGCCCACGGTGTCGTGCCAGACGGGGGTGGCCAGCGGGCGGTGGTTGATCTCGGTGACGAGGAAGTGGTTGGTGTGCAGATGGAGGGGGTGGTGGGCGTGGCGGCGGGAGTCGTTGGTGACGGTCCACTCCTCGACCTGGCCGAGGCGCACACGGTGGTTGACGTAGTCGGGCCGGAAGCGGCCCCACTGGGGGTCGGTCCGCCCGGCCTGGGGGTCGGTGGGCGGGGTCTCCCCGTCGCCCAGGATGCGGTAGGCGTTGCGGAAGTCCCCGGAGAAGACGTTCTCGTAGCTGCGGAAGATCAGTGAGCGCTTGCGGGCGGGTTCGGGCAGGGTGGTGGGCCGGCCGGGCAGCCGGGTGGGCAGGGCCATCGCGCGGGGGGTGCCGGTGACCTTGAGGGTCATCAGCGGCTGGCGCACCCCGCCCGCGGTCAGCCGGTGGACGCCGGGCTCGCCGCCGCGGACCAGCAGGTCGGCCCGGCCGCCGACCGGGAGCTGGAGGGCGGTGACGGGGACGGGGCTGGTGAACGTGATGCCGTCGGCGGCGATCTGGTGCGTCTGCTGGCCGTCCAGGGTCAGATAGAGCGTGGTGAGCGCCCCGGCGTTGACGATCCGCCAGCGCTGGACCTCGCCCGGGGCGATGGTCAGGGTGGGGTTGGCCGCGCCGTTGACCAGGAAGGTCGAGGTGATGTCTTCGTAGGTGGTCTCCGAGGTCAGGTCGGGCACCTTGCCGCCGGACACCTTCAGCTCGTTGATGCAGACGACGATGTCCTTGGCCGCCGCGACCTCGGGCACCGCGTCGATGTCGCCCTCCACGATGATCACACCGGCCAGGCCGTTCAGCAGCTGGGTCGCGGTGGATCCGTGGTGGTGCGGGTGGTACCAGAACGTGCCGGCCGGGTGGTTGAGGGGGATGTCGACCACGCTGCGCCAGGTGGTGGCGGCCTTCCCGGGCGTGGCGGCGGGCTCGAAGGAGCGGAAGACGTTGTCCGCCTCGCCCGTGGGGGCGACGTGCATGCCGTGCAGATGCAGGTTGAAGGTGTTGAAGCCGTGCGGGACGTTCATACCGAGGTCGTGGTGGGCCTGCGCGGGGTTCGGCGGGAGCGCGTTGACCTGTGTGAGGTGCAGGGAGTCCCCGGGGCGCACCCGCAGGGTCGGCCCCGGCAGGGAACCGTCGTAGGTGCGGGTGAGCACGGTGCCGACGCCGGGCAGCCGCTGCTCGGTGAGGGCGACCGTCAGCCGGGTCTCCAGCCGGCGCGGGCGGGGCCGGACGGTCCGGGTCGCGGGCTGCGGGAAGGGGGTGCCGGCGGCCGCGGGCGCGGACGCCGTGGGACGCGTGTCGGCGTGTGCGCTCGTCGCCCTCCCCGCGATGGCCGCCCCGGCCGCGAGCGGCAGGCCCTTCAGTACTCCACGACGCGGCACGGATGCCATGAATCGCCTCCAGGACGGCAGCGGTCGGACCATCGATTCGGACACACCACACCCCTGTCATCACGGAGTGTGATGATAGTGTACGAGGAGTAGTCACCGGCGCACGGGTGGCGCGGCCGATCGGGGCACCGCCGTTCTCCGGCCGCCGCGTACGCCGCCATCCGGGCGTCGCGCTCCCTCCCCCGGATCGGCCCGGAAATCCGGCCGTCGACCGCCGAGTTGTCCGGGAACTCCCCCGGAATTGTCCGTGCTCCGTAACGAAGGGATCCCGCGGCCCCCGATCCTCGTCCTGCCAGGTGATCGAAGGCGACCGAGGGTCGACGAGGAACTGCGGGAAAGCGGGCGGACATGGCGCGGCACGGCAACGGGCGGGGCTGGTACGGCAAGGTGGTCGGGGCGGCGCTCGGGGTGACGGTGCTGGCCGCCGGTGCCTCCGTGTGGACCGCGCAGGCCGGTGCCGCGGGTGCCGGGTCCCCCCGGGCGGAGAGCTCCGCCAAGCCCGGCGCCGACATCAAGCCGGTGGACGTGACCATCGCGCACGCCTCCGACAAGGGGGCGCGCGGCGTCAACATCACCATCGACGACGGCCCCGACCCGCAGTGGACCCCGCAGGTCCTCGACGTGCTGCGGGAGTACGGGGTGAAGGCGACGTTCTGCATGGTGGGCACGCAGGCGCAGGCCCACCCGGACCTGGTGAAGGAGGTGGTCGCGGCCGGGCACCGGCTGTGCGACCACTCGGTGTCGCACGACACCACCATGGACAAGAAGTCCGAGGCCTACCAGTCGCAGCAGATACTCGACGCCGAACGGATGATCACCAAGGCGTCCGGGGGCGTCCGGCCGATGTACTACCGGGCGCCCGGCGGTGCCTTCACCCCGTACAGCCGCAAGCTCGCCGCCTCCCGCGGCATGCGCCCGCTGGGCTGGAACGTGGACTCCAAGGACTTCGAGCGCCCGGGAGCCGACGCCATCGTCACCACCGTCCAGCAGGAACTGCCCAACGGGCCGACGATCCTCTTCCACGACGCCGGCGGCGACCGCTCCCAGACCGTCGAGGCCCTGCGCCAGATCCTGCCCTGGCTCAAGGAGCAGGGCTACTCCTTCGGATTCCCGGTGCGCTGAGGCCCGGCCCGCGGTCCCGGCGCGAGGTACGCCAGCAGGACGCCGGCCCGCACCGGGGTCCAGGAGCGGGCGTAGCCGGGTGGCGTCCCGCCCGGCCGTACGAGGGCCGCGACGGGCCGGCTCCGGGCGGCGCGGCCGATGGCCGCCTCGGTGGTGTTGGCGTCGTGGCCGCCGGTGGCGGCGGACGCGCAGCCCGCGTAGTAGGCGAGCGGGACGTAGTCGTATCCGGTGAGCAGGCAGGGCGGACGGACGCCCAGGCGGTGCAGCGCGGCCGCGGTGCGGGACCACTCGCGGTGGGCGGCGGTGGCGCGCCGCACGGTGTGGTCCAGCACCACGAACTGCACGGTCAGGTGCACGGCCAGGGCGAGGGGCACCAGAGCCACCGTCAGCCGCCGCCGGATCCGCCCCGGCGCCCTGACGGCGCGCACGAGGAGATCGGCGACCGGCACGGCGAGCAGCGCGTAGGCGGGCAGCAGGAACCGGGGTGCCGCGTAGCCGATCAGGAACAGGTAGGGGAAGGCCGCCGACGCGGCGCAGGCCAGCGGCACCAGGGTGAGGGCCGGGCGCCGGGCGCGGACGGCGACGACGGCCGCGCCGACGGCGAGCGGCGGCAGGGCCCACCACCACAGGGTGAGCACGACGGCGGGCAGGTCTCCGGTGCACGGGCGGCACAGCGTACGTCCCGACAGGGCGCGCACCTGGTCCGTGACGGCGAGGTTCCAGCCGAGGCCGCCCTGGATGCGGGAGGCGTCGGACAGGCGCCGCGCCGGTCCGCCGTAGGAGACGTACGCCTCGATCACCCACTCGGCGGCCCCGAGGGCGAGCCCGCCGACCAGTGCCAGCAGCGGCGCCGGGTGCCGCCACCGCCGTACGCCCACCAGGAGGACGAGCAGCGGCAGGGTCGCCCACACGGCGTCCGTGGGGCGCATCCAGGCCATGAGCGCGGCGCTCAGCGCCAGCCCCCACAGGGCGGGCCGGGACCGGGGGCGCAGGAAGCACCCCGTGGCGGCCAGCGCGCCGACGCCGACCCAGTGGTTGGGCATGGCCTGCGGGCCGTAGAACAGCGTCACCCACAGGGTGGCGAACAGGGCGCCGGCGGTCGTGAGCACCCGGGCGGGCAGGACCCCGCGCCAGGCGCGCAGGGCGAGGAAGAGCCCCAGCCCGGACAGGACGGCCAGGTAGATCCTCAGCGGCACGACGGACGACGACCAGGCCGCGACCGGTGCCACCAGCAGCGGGACACCACGGGCGCGCGGGGCGCTGAAGAACGCGGCCGGGGCGTGCGCGGAGACCTGGCTGACATAGACCGACTCGTCCCAGCCGAGCCCCATCCCCGGCCGCACGAGCAGGAGTTGGGCCACCGTGAACGCGCCGGCCACGGAGAGCGGCCCGACGTCTGCCCGGGACCGCCACGGGGCACCGCCCGCCCTCGGGGAGCCGGGCCCGCGCGCACCGGTCAGCGTGGCCTGCTGGCTGTCACTCACCACTCCCCCTGGCCCCCACGACGGCAGGTCACGGCGATCGTCCGGACGGGAGACCGGGAGATCCCCCACGGGCCAACGTCCCAGCCGGGACCGGAGCGGGCCTGCGGGACGGGGCCGAACGGCGTAACGGCCGGTGAAGGGAGTCACATGTTCGGAGAGGGAAAGGTCACAGCCGCGCCCTCTGCTGCCCCTTTGCGCCTCTGGCCTACCATCCGAGCATGACGGTCCTGCCTGACGACGGGCTTGAGCTGGCCGCCGAGTTCCCTGACTCCACCCACGAGCAGTGGCAGCGCCTCGTCGCGGGCGTGCTGCGCAAGTCGGGCAAGGACGTCGAGGGCGCTCAGGCCGAGGAAGCCCTGTCCACCGCGCTCGAGGACGGGCTGCGCACCCGTCCTCTGTACACCGCGCACGACACCGCGCCCGAGCCGGGTTTCCCCGGGTTCGCCCCCTTCGTACGGTCCGGCCGGCCGGAAGGGAACACGCTCGGGGGGTGGGACGTACGGCAGCGGCACCAGGTGGCCGACAACGGTGCGGTGCTCACGGACCTGGAGAACGGCGTCACCTCCCTGTGGCTGGTCGTCGGCGAGGGGGGCATCCCGGTCTCCTCGCTCGGCGCGGTCCTCGACGGGGTCTTCCTCGACCTGGCGCCGGTCGTCCTCGACGCCGGACGGGATGTCGAGCCGGCCGCCCGGGAGCTGCTGCGGCTGTACGAGGAGCGGGGCGTCGGCAAGGACGCGGCGCGCGGCAGTCTGGGCGCGGACCCGCTCGGGCACGAGGCCCGTACCGGGCAGGCCGTGGACTTCGGGCCGGCCGCCGCGCTGGCTCGGCTGTGCGCCGAGGAGTACCCGGGGCTGCGGGCGCTGACGGTGGACGCGCTGCCGTACCACGAGGCGGGCGGCTCGGCCGCCCAGGAGCTCGGTGCCTCCCTCGCGACCGGTGTCGCCTACCTGCGGGCGCTGACCGAGGCCGGACTGAGTGTCGAACAGGCCTGCGCCCAGCTGGAGTTCCGCTACGCGGCCACCGCGGACCAGTTCCTGACGATCGCCAAGCTGCGGGCCGCGCGCCGCCTGTGGGCCCGGGTGGCCGAGGTGTGCGGAGCGCCCGGCGCGGGCGCCCAGGCGCAGCACGTGGTGACCTCGCCGGTGATGATGTCGCGCCGCGACCCGTGGGTGAACATGCTGCGCGCGACGGTCGCCACGCTGGCCGCCGGGGCGGGCGGGGCCGACTCGGTCACCGTGCTGCCGTTCGACGACGGGCTCGGGCTGCCGGACGCGTTCGCGCGCCGGATCGCCCGCAACACCTCGACGATCCTCATCGAGGAGTCGCACCTCGCCCGGGTCATCGACCCGGCGGGCGGCTCGTGGTACGTGGAGCGGCTCACGGACGAACTCGCCCACGCGGGCTGGGAGTTCTTCCGCACGATCGAGCGCGACGGCGGCCAGGCGGCCGTACTGCGCTCGGGCCGGATCCGTACCGACCTGGCGACGACCTGGGCGGAGCGCTCCAAGCGGCTCGCCAAGCGCCGCGAACCCATCACCGGGGTCAGCGAGTTCCCGTTCCTCGCCGAGAAGCCGGTCGTCCGGGAGAGCGCGCCTTCCCCGCGCTCCGGCGGTCTGCCGCGGGTGCGCCGCGACGAGGCGTTCGAGGAGCTGCGGGCGCGCTCGGACGCCCACCTGGCCGCGACCGGCTCCCGGCCGCGGGTCTTCCTGGCGGCGCTCGGCCCGGCCGCCGCGCACACCGCGCGGCTGACCTTCGCCGCGAATCTCTTCCAGGCGGGCGGGATCGAGCCGGTCACCGAGGGCACGTTCGAGGAGAGCGGGGCCCTGGAGGCCTGTCTGTGCTCCAGTGACGCGCTGTACGAGGAGCGGGCCGACGCGGAGGCCGCGCGGCTCAAGGCCGCCGGTGCCACGCAGGTGTTCCTCGCCGGGCGTCCCGGGCAGTACCCGGATGTCGACGCGTACGTCTTCGCGGGCTGTGACGCCGTCGCCGTCCTGTCCGCCGCCCTCGACCGCATGGGAGTGTCCTGATGACCGCCCCTTCTGGCCCCTCCCTCCCCGACTTCTCCGGGATCGAGCTGGGGACCCCGGCCGCCGACGGCGGCGCCGACGAGTGGCGTACGGCCGTGAAGAAGGCGGCCGGCGGGGACGACCTGCTCTGGGAGACTCCCGAGGGCATCGCGGTCAAGCCGCTGTACACCGGGCAGGACCTGGAGGGCCTGGACTTCCTGGGCACCCACCCGGGCATCGCCCCGTACCTGCGCGGCCCGTACCCGACGATGTACGTCAACCAGCCCTGGACGATCCGTCAGTACGCGGGCTTCTCCACGGCCGAGGAGTCCAACGCCTTCTACCGCCGCAACCTCGCGGCCGGCCAGAAGGGCCTGTCGGTCGCCTTCGACCTGCCCACGCACCGCGGCTACGACAGCGACCACCCGCGGGTGACCGGTGACGTCGGCATGGCGGGCGTGGCGATCGACTCGATTCTCGACATGCGGCAGCTGTTCGACGGGATCCCGCTGGACCGGATGACCGTGTCGATGACGATGAACGGCGCCGTGCTGCCGATCCTGGCGCTGTACATCGTGGCGGCGGAGGAACAGGGCGTACCGCCCGAGAAGCTGGCCGGGACCATCCAGAACGACATCCTCAAGGAGTTCATGGTCCGCAACACCTACATCTACCCGCCGAAGCCGTCGATGCGGATCATCTCCGACATCTTCGCGTACACCTCGCAGCGGATGCCCCGCTACAACTCCATCTCCATCTCCGGCTATCACATCCAGGAGGCCGGGGCGACGGCCGACCTGGAGCTGGCGTACACGCTCGCGGACGGGGTGGAGTACATCCGGGCGGGTCGTGAGGCCGGGCTGGACGTGGACGCGTTCGCGCCACGGCTGTCGTTCTTCTGGGCGATCGGCATGAACTTCTTCATGGAGGTCGCCAAGCTGCGGGCGGCACGGCTGCTGTGGGCCAAGCTGGTGAGGCAGTTCGACCCGCAGAACACCAAGTCCCTCTCCCTGCGCACCCATTCACAGACCTCGGGCTGGTCGCTGACCGCGCAGGACGTCTTCAACAACGTCACGCGCACCTGCGTCGAGGCGATGGCGGCCACCCAGGGCCACACGCAGTCGCTGCACACCAACGCCCTCGACGAGGCGCTCGCGCTGCCCACCGACTTCTCGGCGCGCATCGCCCGCAACACCCAGCTGCTGCTCCAGCAGGAGTCCGGCACCACCCGGGTCATCGACCCGTGGGGCGGCAGCGCCTACGTGGAGAAGCTGACGTACGACCTCGCCCGCAAGGCCTGGCAGCACATCCAGGAGGTCGAGGCGGCGGGCGGCATGGCACAGGCCATCGACGCCGGCATCCCCAAGCTGCGGGTGGAGGAGGCGGCGGCCCGGACGCAGGCCCGGATCGACTCCGGGCGCCAGCCGGTGATCGGGGTCAACAAGTACCGGGTGGAGAACGACGAGGCGATCGAGGTCCTCAAGGTCGACAACTCCTCCGTACGCGCCCAGCAGATCGAGAAGCTGCGGCGGCTGCGCGCGGAGCGGGACGAGCGGGCCTGCCAGGACGCGCTGGACGCGCTGACACGGGCCGCCGGCGGCGAGGGCAACCTGCTGGAGCTGGCGGTGGACGCGGCCCGCGCCAAGGCCACCGTCGGCGAGATCTCGGACGCCCTGGAGAAGGTGTACGGGCGGCACGCGAGCCAGATCCGTACGATCTCCGGTGTGTACCGCAACGAGGCAGGCGAGTCCCCGTCCGTGGAGCGCACCCGCGCCCTGGTGGACGCGTTCGCGGAGGCCGAGGGCCGCCGTCCGCGCATTCTGGTCGCCAAGATGGGCCAGGACGGCCACGACCGCGGCCAGAAGGTGATCGCCACCGCGTTCGCCGACCTCGGCTTCGACGTGGACGTCGGCCCGCTGTTCCAGACCCCGGCCGAGGTGGCCCGGCAGGCGGTCGAGGCGGACGTGCACATCGTCGGGGTGTCCTCCCTGGCCGCCGGACACCTCACCCTCGTCCCCGCGCTGCGCGAGCAGCTGGCGGAGGAGGGGCGCGAGGACATCGTGATCGTCGTGGGCGGGGTCATCCCGCCGCAGGACGTGCCGACGCTGCTGGAGATGGGCGCGGCGGCCGTCTTCCCGCCGGGCACGGTCATCCCGGACGCGGCGCACGACCTGGTGGCGAGGCTGGGTGCCGACCTCGGGCACGAGCTGTGATCGATGTCGACGCGTATGTGAAGGGTGTGCTCGACGGGAAGCGGGCGCTGATCGCCCGCGCCATCACCCTCGTCGAGTCCACCCGGCCCCAGCACCGGGCGCTGGCCCAGGAGTTGCTGACCGCGCTGCTTCCGCACAGCGGCCGGGCGCGGCGGATCGGGATCAGCGGGGTGCCGGGGGTCGGCAAGTCGACGTTCATCGACGCCTTCGGCACGCTGCTGACCTCGCTGGGCCACCGGGTGGCGGTGCTGGCCGTCGACCCGTCCTCGACCCGGACCGGCGGTTCCATCCTGGGCGACAAGACCCGGATGGAACGCCTCGCCGTCGACCCGGCGGCCTTCGTGCGCCCCTCCCCCAGTGCGGGCACCCTCGGCGGGGTCGCCAAGGCGACCCGGGAGTCGATGGTGGTGATGGAGGCGGCCGGCTACGACGTGATCCTCGTGGAGACGGTCGGCGTCGGCCAGTCCGAGACCGCGGTCGCCGACATGGTCGACTCCTTCCTGCTGCTCACCCTCGCCCGCACCGGCGACCAGCTCCAGGGCATCAAGAAGGGCGTCCTGGAGCTGGCGGACGTGATCGCCGTGAACAAGGCGGACGGCCCGCACGAACGCGACGCGAAGGCCGCGGCACGCGAACTCGCCGGCGCCCTGCGGCTGATGCACGGCCCCGACCCGGCCTGGACCCCGCCGGTGCTCAGTTGCAGCGCCCGGGAGTCGACCGGCCTGGACACCGTCTGGGAGCGTCTCGAACAGCATCGCGCGCTGCTGGACTCGACCGGCCGGCTCACCGCCAAGCGCCGGGACCAGCAGGTCGGCTGGACCTGGAGCATGGTCCGCGACGAACTCCTGGGCCGGCTGCACGCCGATCCCGCGGTACGGGCCCTGGCGCCGGCCCTCGAACAGCAGGTCAGGGACGGCGGGTTGACGGCCACGCTGGCGGCCGAGCGGATCCTCGGGGCGTTCGGGGGGCCGGTGCGCTCGCCGGTCGACGACTGAACCCGGTCCGCGGACGAGCGCCCCGCGGCCGCGGGTCGAGGTCGTCGATCAGCCAGGGCCCGCCGTCCCCCGCGACGAAGGTCACCCGTTCGTCGGCGGCCGACTTTCTCGCGCGCATCAGCGGATGGTGCCCGGCTTCGGAACGCGGTGCACACGCATGACAGAGGCGAGGAGTCGTCCGCTCCTCGCCACTCTCAACCTATAGCAGAGTGGGGCTCTTGCGGCAAGGCCCCCACTCTGCCGCAGAATTTCCGACCTGAGCGGGGAACCCCGCGGAAACTGCGGAAATCGGGGATGCGCGACGTATGAGTGTTTCGATGATCGACGTGATCGTGGTGGGCGGCGGGCCGACCGGGTTGATGCTGGCCGCCGAGTTGCGGCTGCACGGCGTGCACGTGGTCGTGCTGGAGCGGCTGACCGAGCCGACCCCGCAGTCCCGGGGGCAGGGCCTGCACGCGCGCAGTGTCGAGATCATGGATCAGCGCGGGCTGCTGGAGCGGTTCCTCGCGGTCAGCGAGAAGTTCTCGGTCGGGGGCCTGTTCGGCGGCATCATGAAGCCGTGGCCGGACCGGCTGGACACGGCGCACGCATACGGCCTGGCCACCCCGCAGCCGGTCACCGAGCGGCTGCTGAACGAGTGGGCCGTCGAGGTCGGCGCCGAGATCCGGCGCGGCTGTGAAGTGGTCGGGGTGAGCCAGGACGGGCAGGGGGTCACCGTCGAGCTGGCGGACGGGACGCGGCTGCGCTCCCGCTACCTCGTCGGGTGCGACGGCGGCCGCAGCCTGGTGCGCAAACAGCTCGGGATCGGGTTCCCCGGTGAGCCGGCCACGGTCGAGACACTGCTGGGCGAGATGGAGCTGGCCGAGGATCCGGCGAGGATCGCCGCCGTGGTGGAGGAGGTCCGCAGGACCCAGCTGCGCTTCGGCGCGGCCCCCGGCGGGGAGGGGGCGTACCGGGTCCTCGTACCCGCCGACGGGGTGGCCGAGGACCGGGCGGCGCCGCCGACGCTGGAGGAGTTCAAGCGGCAGCTCCGGGCCTTCGCGGGCACCGACTTCGGGGCGCACTCGCCGCGCTGGCTGTCCCGGTTCGGCGACGCCACCCGGCAGGCCGAGCGCTACCGGGCCGGGCGGGTGCTGCTGGCCGGTGACGCGGCGCACATCCACCCGCCGACCGGCGGGCAGGGGCTCAATCTGGGTGTCCAGGACGCGTTCAACCTGGGCTGGAGGCTGGCCGCCGAGGTCGCCGGCTGGGCCCCGGAAGGGCTGTTGGACAGCTATCACACCGAACGCCACCCGGTGGGCGCACGGGTGCTGGACAACACCCGGGCGGCGATCACGCTGCTGGGGGCGGAACCGGGTCCGACCGCGCTGCGGGAGCTGTTCTCGAGGCTGATGGACATCGAGGAGGTGAACCGGTACGTGACCGGGATGATCACCGCGGTCGAGGTCCGCTACGACGTCGGCGAGGGCCACGAGCTGCTCGGCCGACGGCTGCGGGACGTGGCGCTGAAGGAGCGGGGGCGCCTGTACCCGCTGATGCACGGCGGGCGGGGGCTGCTGCTCGACCGGACCGGCCGGCTGTCGGTGGCGGGCTGGGCGGACCGGGTCGACCATGTCGTCGATGTCGGCGAGGAGCTGGACGTGCCCGCGGTGCTGCTGCGGCCGGACGGTCATGTGGTGTGGGTCGGCGAGGACCAGGGGGATCTGGCCGGGAAGCTGTCCCTGTGGTTCGGCGTCGCGGGCGGTTGAGACCTGGACCGGGATCGGCGCACCCCGCAGAATGAGAGCGCTCCCAGCATCCCGTGCCGACGACCGGAAGCGAGCCGCCGCATGCAGAGCCTGACCAAACGCCGGCTGTCCGCCGAGGAGTTGGACGTCCTGATGCGCGGGGCGGCGGGTGTCGGGTGCCGACTGGAGGCGGAGCTGACCGACGGCTGGTTCAACACCGCCTACCGGGTGCGCTTCGACGACGGCCGCACGGCGGTGGTGAAGCTCGCGCCGCCCGTCGGAACCCCCGTCCTGCGCTACGAGCGGGGCATCATGGCGACCGAGGCGGCGGTGTACCGGCGGCTCGCGTCCCCGGCCGGTGCCGGGGTGCCCACCCCCGACCTGCTGTACGCGGGCGAGGACTTCCTCGCGGTGGCCGTGCTGGACGGCACCCCGTGGGACAAGGTGGCCGACCGGCTGTCCGCCCCGGCCGAGAGCGCGCTGCGGCGCGAACTCGGGGGGATCACCGCCCGGCTGCACACGCTGGTCCCCGAGGACGGCCGGTTCGGCTACCCGGCCCCCGAGTCGGGGCTGTCCGCCCCCGGCTGGCGGACGGCGTTCACCGCCATGGTGGACGCGCTGCTGGCGGACGCCGCGTACTGGCGGTCCGAACTCGGGGCGTCGCACGCGGAGATCAGGGCCCTGGTGGCGGCGGGCGGGGCCGCGCTGGACGAGGTCACCCGGCCGTGTCTGGTCCACTTCGACCTGTGGCCGGGGAACATCTTCGTCAGCGTCTCCGATGCGGACGGGGCCGACGGCCCGGACCTGCGGATCACCGGTCTCATCGACCACGAACGGGCCTTCTGGGGCGACCCGGCCGCCGAGCTGGTCTCCCTGGAGCTCGGCGGGGACGTGGGTCCGGACAGCGATCTCGTCGCCGGATACCGGGAGGCCGGGGGCCGGCTCGACTTCACCCCCGCCCTCCGGCACCGTCTGGCGCTCTACGGCCTCTATCTGGGACTGCTGGTGGTGGTGGAGTGCGGTCCGCGCGGCTACGAGGACCGCGACCACCTCGCCTGGTGCCGGACCTACCTGGCCGAGCGCGTGGCCGCACTGCGCGCGCTCGGCTAGGGCCCTTCTGACGGATCTCCGGGGGGAGACCGGTCGAATCGGCCATGGGCGGTCGGTCCGGGGCTCAGGGAGACGGGGCCGGTTCGGGGCGGCGGGCCGGTTCGGTGGGGCGGGGCCGGCGGGTGCGGCGTTCGACGGTCTGCCCCCAGTACGTGCCGGTGACGATCAGCGCGGCCCCGAGGGCGGAGAGCGCGGTGAGGTGTTCGCCGCCGAAGCCGACGCCGACCAGCAGGGCCCACACCGGTTCGGTGCCCAGCAGCAGACTCGCGCGGGTCGCCGAGGTGCGCTGTACCGCCCAGGTCTGCGCCAGGAAGGCGAACAGGCCGCAGAACAGGGCCAGATAGGCGAGCTGGGCCCAGGTGACGGCGTCGATACGGGCCAGCTCCGGCAGCCCGGCCGCCGCGAAGGGCAGGAACAGGACCGTGCCGACGACGACCTGCACGGTCGTCAGGTGCAGCGGTCGTACCGCCCGGCCCGTGGTGAGCCGTCCGACGAGCACCACATGGCCCGCCCGGACCACCGCCGCCGCGAGCATCAGCAGATCACCGGCGCCGGGAGCGCGCAGACCCGTACCCGACACGAGCAGGCCCACGCCCGCGACGCAGACACCGGCGGCGAGGAAGAACGCCGGCGGCGGTCCGCCGGGGCGTCCGGCGCGGTCCAGCAGCGGGGTGAGCACGAGGGTGAGGCTGATGATCAGGCCCGCGTTCGCGGCACTGGTGCGGGCGACGCCGTATGTCTCCAGGACGAGGACGGCGGCCTGGGTGACCCCGAGCAGGGAGCCGCGCACCGCCTCGTCCCGGGTGAGCGGGCCGGACCTCGCGCGCAGGGCGGAGACCACGGCGACGCAGGCGGCGGCGGAGAGGGCGTAGCGCAGGAAGAGGACGAGGAGGACCGGGGTGGTGGCCGTGGCCGTCTTCGCCGACAGATAGCTGGAACCCCAGACGACGGCGACGGCCAGCAGCACCACGTCCGTACGGCGGGTGGCTGGCATGGGATCCACCCTTGCGGACCTGCACTTTGAAGTAAACGACGAGTTGCTCAAACAACCCTTAAGCAAAGCTACACTCGCGGTATGGACGAGAGGCAGCTCCGGGTGCTGCGGGAACTGGGCGAGCTGGGCAGCGTCACCGCGGCCGCCGAGGCGATGCGGGTGACGCCCTCGGCGATCTCGCAGCAGCTGCGACTGCTCCAGCGGTCGGTTCCGGTGCCGCTCACCGAGCGCGACGGGCGGCGGCTGGTCCTCACGGCCGCCGGTCAGGCGCTGGCCGACGCGGCGGTCGGGGTGGAGACGGCGCTGGCCCGGGCGCGCCAGGCCGTGGACGAGTTCGTCGAACGGCCCGACGGCACGGTGTCGGTGGCGGCCTTCCACAGCGGGGCCGCCGCGTTCTTCCCGCTCCTGCTGCGGGGCCTCGGCACACCGGGGTCGCCGCTCGTCTCCCTGCACGACGAGGACGTGGCGCAGGACGACTTCCCGCCGCTGACCCGCCACTACGACCTCGTCCTCGCCCACCGGCTCGACCACGCGCCGCCCTGGCCCCGGACCGCGACGGCCACCCCGCTGCTGCGGGAACCCCTGGACATCGCGTTGCCCGCCGACCACCCGCTGGCCGCCCGGCCCGCGCTGACGCCCCAGGAGGTCGCCGATCAGCCCTGGATCACCGTGCACGACGGCTTTCCGCTGATGGCCACCGTCGATGCCGTCTCCGCCGCCGCCGGACGCAGGGTCGAGATCGTCCATCGCATCAACGAGATCGCGGTGGTCGCGGAGGTGGTGGCCGCGGGCGGCGGGGTCGCCCTGATGCCGCGCTGGACCTCCCGCCCGCATCCGGCGGTGGTGCTGCGCCCGCTCAGCGGTATCCACGCCGCCCGTCACATCGACGTACTGCACCGCCCCGAACGCGCGGCCCGCAGAGCGGTACGCACCGTCCTCGCCGAACTGCGGCGGGCGGCGCGGACGGTACGCGACCGGGGCGGCGACCCGGCCCCGCGCGCGTAGCCCCTCGGAGTTCTCGCCTTCGGCCACGCCCCGCACCTTGTCAAAACGTCATGACATCGACGTTGACATCACCGGCGGACGGCTCCATAGTCATGCCACTAGAGCGCGCTAATGACGCGCTCTAGTGGGCGGGCCGCCGCAGTCGGCCGCACCCACCCCGACCAGCACAGCGAGGTGCCAGGGACATGCGCAGACATCACCGAGCCGCCGCTCTGACCGCGACCGCCCTGGCGGGCGCCCTGTTCGCGGCCGGCTGCTCCAGCAGCTCCGGCGGGAAGAAGGCCGAGGAGAGCGCCGACGGAGCCTCCGCGGGCAAGGCCGACACCCCCCGGATGACCGTCGCCATGGTCACCCACGCCTCCCCGGGCGACACGTTCTGGGACCTGATCCGCAAGGGCGCCCAGGCGGCCGCCGCCAAGGACAACATCAAGCTCGTCTACTCCAGCGATCCCAACGCCGGCAACCAGGCGAACCTGGTGCAGAACGCGATCGACCAGAAGGTCGACGGCATCGCGCTGACCGCCGCCAAGCCGGAGGCCATGAAGGACGTGGTCGCCAAGGCCACAGCGGCCGGCATCCCGGTGGTCGGCTTCAATTCGGGGGTCGACGACTGGAAGTCGCTCGGCATGCTGGAGTACTTCGGCCAGGACGAGAACATCGCGGGCCAGGCGTTCGGCGAACGGCTCGACCAGCTCGGCGCCAAGCACGCCCTCTGTGTCATCCAGGAGCAGGGGCAGGTCGCCCTCGAGGCCCGTTGCGCCGGTCTGAAGAAGGGCTTCAGCGGCAAGACCGACATCCTCTACGTCAACGGCACGGACATGCCGACGGTGAAGTCGACGATCACCGCCAAGCTCAAGCAGGACAGCTCCATCGACCAGGTGGTCACCCTCGGCGCTCCGATCGCGCTGACCGCCGTGCAGTCGCTGTCCGACGCGGGCACCAAGGCCAAGGTGGCCACCTTCGACCTCAACGAGTCGCTGGTGAAGGCCGTCCAGGACGGCACGGTCGAGTTCGCCGTCGACCAGCAGCCCTATCTCCAGGGCTATCTGGCCGTGGACGCCCTGTGGCTGTACAAGAACAACGGCAACGTCAGCGGCGGCGGCACCGCGCCCGTACTGACCGGACCGGCCTTCATCACCAAGGACAACGTGGACTCGGTGGCGAAGTTCGCGGCGAACGGGACCCGCTGACCGGGGCGGCCGGCGTCAGGGTCCGTACGTCGTCTCAGGCCGCGCCCTGCGGCACCGGTCCGCTGCTCCCCCGTACCACCAGCTTCGGCTCCAACACCGCCTCCCTCGGCTGGAGTTCGGGATTCTCCAGCCGTTCGACGGCATAGCGCACGGCGTGTTCCGCCATCAGCACCGCGTCCTGGCGGACGGTGGTCAGGCCGATGGGCATGAGGTGGGAGAGGTGGCTGTCGTCGTAGCCGACGACGGACAGATCGCGGGGCACCTCGACGCCGGCCCGGGTCAGGGACATCAGCAGGCCCATGGCGCAGCGGTCGTTGCCGGCGAGGACCGCGGTCGGCAGCGGCCGGCCCTGCTCGCGTTCGGCGAGGAAGGTGCGGCCCGCCTCGATGCCCGACACCTCGGTGTGGTCGCCGGGGAGGACCCGGGCCCCGGACTCCAGTCCGTGCCGGCGCATCGCGGCCCGGTAGGCGCGCCGGCGTTCGGCCGAGCCGGGGCCGTGGCCGCCGTCGATGTGCACGATCCGGCGGTGCCCCAGTTCGACGAGGTGGTCCATGGCCTGCCGTACGCCCTTGCCCTCGGCGGAGTGGACGAAGTCGACGTGGGCGTGGGGGACCCGGCGGCTGACGGAGACGGCGACGGTGCGGCGCCCCAGTTCCTGGAGGAACGCGGGCTCGGCGAAGGAACCGAGCAGGATCAGCGCCTCGCAGCGGTGGCTGAGCAGCGCCTCGACCGCCTTCTCCTCGCTGCGGCTGCGGGTGGAGCCCGACAGCAGGACTTCGTAGCCGAGGCGTTCGGCCTCGGGGTAGATGCCCTCGATGAGGTTGGTGTGGAAGGGCTGCTGCACGGTGAACATCACGCCGAGGGTGCGGCTGCGGCCGCGGGCGAGCAGCCGGGCCGCGCTGTCGGGCCGGTAGCCGATCTCGTCGGCGACCTTCAGCACCCGCTCCCGGGTCTCCTCGCTCGCGCCCGGCTGGTTGCGGAACACGATCGAGACCAGCGCCCGCGAGACCCCCGCCCTCGCGGCGACGTCCGCCATCGTGGGCCGCTGCCTGCCCGAAGCGTCCACCTGAACCCACCCTCCCGTGTGCCCGCCCCGGCGGGGGTGTGCAAGCTCCTGGCCGTCGGCCGTTGTCCTGACATGTGGATGGTGGTCATCGTACTCGGCGCGGGTCAGGGCACGGCGGGGCCGGTGATCGGCTTGCCGTCGTCGCCGTAGGGCCAGACATTGGGGACGCAGCCGTTCATGCCCTTGATCTGCTGCATCATCGCGGGGGCGGGCTTCCCGGCGCCGGGGCAGCCGACATGGCCGTGGCCGAGGTAGTGGCCGACCTCGTGGTTGATGATCAGCGCCCGGTAGGAGGGGATGTCCTGGGCGTAGACGGGGGTGGCCAGTTCCCAGCGCTCCAGGTTGACCATGACCTTCCCGAAGACGCTGCAGTTGAAGTCGCCGTGGGTGTCCAGCCCGCCCTCCAGGCAGACCTTGTCGACGGTGCCGGGGGTGGCCACCTTGACGACGAAGTCGGCGGTCCCGCCGGAGACCCGCTGGAAGGCGAGGGCGCCGTCGGCGGTCCAGCCGCGCGGGTCGGCCAGGATGGTGTCCACCTGCCGCGCCACGTCCGCGGTGGAGAGCCGGAGCCCCGTCTCGACCTCGACCCGGTAGCGGAGGGGCTTCTTCCCCTTGCCGACCGGGTCGCTCCCGCCGGAGGCGGTGACGAAGGTTCCCGGGCCGGTGCCCGGGAGGGGGACCGTGGTCCGGGAGGGGCTCGGCGAGGAACTCGCCGGGGCCGAACCGGACGAGCCCGAGGAGGACGTGCCGGGGCGCGGGGTGGTGCGGCCGGGGGTCGGTCCGGCCGCGCCGGAGTCGCCCGACCCGGAGACGCCCGACCCGGAGGCGTCCGACTCCGAGGCGCCCGATCCGCCGGCGCCCGAACCGGAGGCCCTCGCCCCGGAGGCACGCGACTGCGAGGCGCTGGGCTCGGCGCTCGCGGCGCCCCCCGCCTTCGACAGCAGGTCCTTGCCGGCCGGCAGCGCCCAGCCCACGGCGGCGAAGCCGGCGACCCCCAGGGCGGTCGTCGCGGCGAGTCCTCCCCACAGCAGGCCCTTCCCGCGGCGCCGCCCGGCGGCGTGCGCGGGGCCACTCCGGCGGCGGCCGGTGGCGGAGGGCTTTGCCTTGTGCTCGCTCAATGTTCAGCCAGACTGTGAAGTTGATGTGATCGGATCCGACTCAGACAATAACGGAATCGTAACGAGTGATCATCCGGTCTATGTGATCATCCGGTAACAGCGCCCCCTCGGGGACCGGCGGTCCCGATACTGAGCCCATGCCACGTGTTCTGCTGATCGAAGACGACCGCGCCGTCCGGGAAGGGGTCGCGCTGGGGCTGCGGCGCCAGAGCCATGAGGTCGCCGCCGTCCCGACCGGGGAGGAGGGCATGGACCGGCTGCGGTCCTTCCGGCCCGACGTCGTCGTCCTCGACCTGATGCTGCCCGGCATGAGCGGCCTGGACGTGTGCCGCGCCGTCCGCGCCGTCGACCAGACCCTGCCCATCATCATGGCGACCGCGCGGGGTGATGACGTGGACATCGTTGTCGGTCTCGAGGCGGGCGCGGACGACTACGTCGTCAAGCCGGTGCAGGCCAGGGTGCTGGACGCGCGGATCCGTGCCGTGCTGCGCCGGGCGGGCGGAGCGGCCCCGGGCGACAGCGGGCTGCCGAAGATCGACACGTACGGGGAACTGGCCATCGACCGGGCCGGACTCTCCGTCACCGTACGGAACACCCCGGTCCAGCTCGCCCCCTCCGAACTGCGGCTGCTGCTGACCCTGTCCGCCTCGCCGGGGCAGGTGTTCAGCCGGCAGCAGCTGCTGGAGGCGGTCTGGGAGCACAGCTACCACGGCGACGCCCGGCTGGTGGACGCCTGCGTCAAACGGCTGCGCGCCAAGATGGGCGACCCGCCGCGCGAACCGCGCTACATCCAGACCGTCCGCGGCTTCGGCTACCGGTTCGCGTCGCGGTGAGAGGCGCGGCACGGGCGCAGGTGAAGGGGGCGCGCACGCCGTCCCGGGTGGTGCTGCGGGGACTGCGGGTGCGGCTGGTGGTGGCGTTCGGGCTGGTCGCCGCCCTGGCCACCACCACGACCGGAGCGCTGACCTTCCGCGAGGCGCGCAACGGGGTGCTCCAGCAGAGCCAGGACACCGTCATCCGGCAGCTGCGCACCCAGGTCAGCCGGCTCGCCACGGGCGTCGGCTACCCGCCGACCGAGGACGTGCTCCGGCGGTTCGCGGCCGACGTGGCGCTCGCCGAGCCGTCCGGAACCTGGCGCGTCCTCGTCACCTACGAGGGGATCAGCGCGGCCTCGGTGCCCGGCTACCCCTTCGACGAGGTGACGCCGGCCGTGCGCGAGGCCGTCGGCTCCAGTATGGCCACCGTGTTCCAGCGGGTGCGCGGCGATGGACGGACCTCCCTGGTCGTGGGTATGTCGGTCGTCTTCACCTCCGCCGAGGGCACGCTGGTACCCACCGGGATCCAGGTCTTCCTGACCGTGCCCCAGACCGGCGAACAGCAGTCCGTCGACGCGCTGGTCACGGCCATCGAACGGGCGACCGCATCGGCGCTCGGCGTCGCCGTGCTGCTCGCCCTGTTCGCGGCGCGCGGGGTGCTGCGGCCGGTGCGGGCGCTGCGCCGGGCGACCCGCAGCATCGCCGAGGGCCGGCTCGACACCCGGCTGGACGTCAACGGCTCCGACGAACTCGCCGATCTGTCCCACACGTTCAACGAGACCGCGGCGGCGCTGGAGCAGTCCGTCGCCGAACTGCGCGGCATGGAGGCGCGGGCCCGCCGTTTCGCCTCGGACGTCTCGCACGAGCTGCGCACCCCGCTGGCCGCCATGTCGGCGGTCACCGACGTGCTGGACGAGGAGGCCGCCCGCCTCGATCCGGACACGGCGACCGCGGTACGGCTGATCAGCGAGGAGACCGTGAAGCTGGCCCGGCTGGTGGAGGACCTGATGGAGATCTCCCGCTTCGACGCGGGGGCGGCGGTCCTGCACCTGGACGAGATCGACCTCGCCGAGTCGATCCGGCGCACGGTCTCCTCCCGCGGCTGGTCGGACGCGGTCGAGGCCCGGCTGCCGGGACCCGACGAGCTGCGCGGCCGGGTCGATCCGCGCCGGCTGGACGTGGTGGTGGCCAACCTGGTCGGCAACGCCCTGCGGCACGGCGGCCGGCCGGTGCGTCTGACGCTGTCCGAGGGCGGGCCGCACGCCACGCTGCGGCACGCGGTGCTGGAGGTGGCCGACAGCGGGCCGGGCATCCCCGAGGACGTGCTGCCGTACGTCTTCGACCGCTTCTACAAGTCCGACAGCGCGCGCACCCGCACCGAGGGCAGCGGGCTGGGCCTGGCGATCACCGAGGAGAACGTACGGATGCACGGCGGCACCGTCCGCGCGGCCAACCGTCCGGGCGGCGGTGCCGTCTTCACGGTGGAACTCCCGCTGCGGCGGGACGAGTCGGCGTGGGAGAACCTGTGACGAGACCGCTCTGCCGTGCGGCGCTGCTGATCGTCGGCGCGGCGCTCGCGCTCTCCGGCTGCGGCATCCCCTCGACCGGCGTGGTCGAGGCGGGCGGTCCGGCGAGCGGGATCACCGCGACGACCCCGCTCTACTTCGTCCAGGACGGCGCCCTGGTCGCCATACGCCGTGCGGTCCCCGAGGCCGGGGACGCCGCGGCGGCCATCGAGGAGATGCTCCAGGGCCCGGACGTGGTGGAGCGGTCCCGGGGGGTGACCACGCGGGTGGCCCGGACGTCGGGGCCGGGTTCCCTCTTCCCGGCCGACGGCACCGTCGAACCGGGCGCCACGGTGTTCCCCTCCGCCGCCGCGACCGAGGCCGCCGCGGAGCCGGTACGGGCCACGGCGGAGGGCGACCGGGTGTCGGTCGTCCTGCCGCGGGGGGTGAAGGCGGAACGCTCCGCCCTGGCGGAGCGGCAGCTGATCTGCACGGCGGGCCGGGCCTACCGCATGGCCCTGCGGGACACGGCGCCGGTGACGGTGACCGTGACCGCCGCCGACGGCGCGCGCGCCGAGGGCACCGACCAGGACTGCCCCGACCCGTAGGACGGCCGGGACTTGGGGACGCCCGTGGTACCGGGGTACCACGGGCGTCCCGAAGATTCCCCCGGGGACCCAGGGATCGGGCCTCGCGCGCTCCTACCTTCGAACGCGTAACCGCGGTGCCGCCGCGGCCGAGTGCGAGGCAGGAAGGCCCATTCCCATGATCGAAGCGCGTGAGCTGACCAAGCGGTACGGGGACAAGACGGTGGTCGACCAGCTGAGCTTCACGGTGAAGGCGGGCGAGGTCACCGGCTTCCTGGGGCCGAACGGGGCGGGCAAGTCCACCACCATGCGCATGATCATCGGGCTGGACTCCCCCACCTCGGGCGCGGTCACGGTCAACGGCCGGGCCTACGCCCGGCACACGGCCCCGCTGCACGAGATCGGCAGCCTGCTGGAGGCCAGGTCCGTCCACCCCGGACGCAGCGCGCGCAGTCATCTGATGGCGCTGGCGCACACCCATGGCATCGCGCGCCGCCGGGTGGACGAGGTCATCGAGCTGGCCGGGCTGACCAGTGTGGCCGGCAAGCGGGTGGGCGCCTTCTCGCTCGGCATGGGCCAGCGGCTCGGCATCGCCGCGGCGCTGCTCGGTGATCCGGCGATCGTGATGCTCGACGAGCCGGTCAACGGCCTCGACCCCGAGGGCGTGCTGTGGGTGCGCAATCTGCTGCGCTCACTGGCCGACGAGGGGCGGGCCGTGATGCTCTCCTCGCATCTGATGAGCGAGACCGCGCTGATCGCCGACCATCTGGTGATCATCGGACGGGGACGGCTGCTCGCCGACACCACGGTCGAGGACTTCACCCGGGAGGCCGGCGGCGGCGGGGTGAAGGTCGCGAGCACGGAGGCCGTACGGCTGCGCGCGCTGCTGGCCGGGCCGGACGTCACCCTCACCTCCTCCTCCACCGAGGAACTGCTCGTCAGCGGGCGGGACGCACGGGAGATCGGGGCGATCGCCGCGCAGCACGGGGTGCCGTTGTACGAGCTCACCCCGCAGTCCGTCTCGCTGGAGGCGGCGTTCATGGAACTCACCCGCGATGTCGTCGAGTACCAGAGTGCTCCGGCCGGCACCGAGCGAAAGGCCGCCTGATGCCCACCACCGCGCTCCGCCGCTCCCGGCGCCCCGGTCTGTCCGTGGCGCCCGCCCCCGGGACGGACGCCTCCGCCGGGTACAAGGTGACCTTCGTCCGGGTGCTGCGCTCGGAGTGGGCCAAGTTCTGGTCGCTGCGCTCCAGTTGGATCACCCTGGGGGTCGCCGTCTTCCTGCTGGTGCTCTTCGGGGCGGTCGCCAGCTACACCTACAGCCCCGATGCCGCCGCGGCCGGCGGGCCGCCCGGGCCGGGCAACGGCGGTGACAGCGACGCGGTCGGTCTGGCGCTGACCGGTGTGACCTTCGCGTCACTGGCCGTCGGCGTCCTCGGGGTGCTGCTGTCGGCGGGCGAGTACACCACCGGCATGATCCGCTCCACGCTGGCCGCGGTGCCGCGCCGGCTGCCCGTGCTGTTCTCCAAGGCGGCCGTGATCGGCCCGATCGCCCTGGTCCTCACCACCGTCGGCGCGCTGGCCGCGTTCCTGCTGGGCTCCCCGGGGCTGGACGGCGAGCGGATCGCGCTCTCGCCCGGCGACGACGGTGTCCTGCGCAGCCTGGCCGGGGCCGGGGTCTACCTCGGCCTGGTCGCCGTGTTCGGTGTCGCGCTGGGCGTGCTGCTGCGCTCCTCCGCCGGGGCCATCGCGGTGCTGGTCGGCGTCCTGCTGATCCTGCCGGGGCTGGCCTCGCTGCTGCCGGACTCCTGGTACGACACCCTCAGCCCCTACTTCCCGAGCAACGCGGGCTCGGCCGTCTACGCCCTGCACCAGTCCTCGGACGCCCTGTCGCCCGGGGCGGGGCTCGCGGTGTTCGCCGGCTGGGTGGCCCTGGCGCTGGCCGGTGCGGCGTACCGGCTCGTCAGGTCCGACGCCTGACCGGGGCCGGGACAATGGTGTCCATGAGCGCGCCGCGCGCGGCAGCCGCCGCCGACACCGCCCGGGGGACGGCCCTCCCGTCGTCCCCCGGGTTCGACGACGCCTGGGCGCATCCGCTGCTCGGGCGGCTGCTGCGCGACCAGAGCCGCCGGCAGCGGCTGGACCGCCGGCATCCGTGGCTGCTGGACACCGCGGTCGTGCTGTTCGTCCTGGCGATCACCCTGCCGGACCTGCTCCGGGGCGACCGCACCTCGCCGTTCGGCGAGACCGAAGCCCACGACCAGGTGGCGAACGGTGTCCTGTACCTGCTCGTCGTCGCTCTCGTCCTACCGCTGTGGTGGCGCCGCAGGGCCCCGGCCGTCACCTATTTCGTGATCGCCTCGGTGTTGCTGGTCCAGTGGTCGCTGGGCGTCTGGCTGCCGACCGGGATGGCCGTGCTGATCGCCCTGTACACCCTGGCCCGCCGGGGTTCCCTGCGGATGCTGGGCTGGGCCGCGGTGGTGACGGCGGCGGAGCTGCTGCTGGCCGTCTTCGTCCTGGTGCCCATGGAGCACCCCCTGTTCGGCGTGTTCTTCCTGCTGGGCACGGCGACCGCGGCCGTCGCGGTCGGGCTGACCCTGCGGATCCGGCGGATGTACCTGGAGGCGCTGGAGGACCGGGCCCGGCGGCTGGAGATCGAGCAGGAGCAGCGCCTGCGGCTCACCGCGTCCGCCGAGCGGTCCCGGGTGGCGCGCGAGATGCACGACATCGTCGGCCACAACCTCTCCGTCATGGTGAGCGTGGCCGACGGCGCCGCGGTCCTCGCGGGCAACCGGGGCGAGCGGTCGGAGGAGGCGCTGCGCATCCTCGGGGACACCGGCCGCCAGGCGATGAACGAACTGCGCCGGGTGCTGGGTGTCCTGCGCGAGGAGCAGCGGGACGAGGTGCGGCTGCTCGGGCCGCAGCCCGGCGTCGGGGACCTGGACGCGCTGCTGGGCCGGGTCCGTGCGGCGGGTGTGGGCGTGACGTACCGGACGGTGGGCGATCCCGGCTCCCTGGGCAGCGGGGTCCAGCTCACCGTGTACCGGGTCGTCCAGGAGGCCCTGACCAACACCCTCAAGCACGCGGGGGCGGGATCCTCGGCCGAGGTCACCGTCACCGTCGACGCCGGGGAGGTGCGGATCAGGGTGGCCGACACCGGCGTACCGTCCGGGGCGCCGCCGCGTGCGCGGCCGGGCCGGGACGACGACGGCCCCGGGCACGGGCTGGTGGGCATCCGTCAGCGGGCCGCCATGTACGGCGGCACCGTCGTCGTCGGGCCGCGCGACTCGGGGCACGGCTGGCTGGTGGACGTGGTGCTCGACGTTCCCGCCGCGTCGGCTCCGTCGGCTCCGTCGGCTCCGTCGGCTCCGTCGGCTCCGTCGGCTCCGTCGGCTCCGTCGGCTCCGTCGGCTCCGTCGGCTCCGGGAGATCATCTGTCATGACCACCGTACTGATCGCGGACGACCAGCCCTTGCAGCGCATGGGCTTCCGCATGCTGATCGAGGGCACCCCGGGCCTGGACTCGGTCGGCGAGGCGGCGCACGGCGCCGAGGCCGTCCGGCTGGCCGCGCAGCTGCGCCCCGACGTCGTCCTCATGGACGTCCGGATGCCCGGCATGGACGGCCTGGAGGCCACCCGCCGGATCGTCGCCGGCGGCGGCCGCACCCGCGTCCTCATCGTCACCACCTTCGACCTCGACGAGTACGCGTACGAAGGGCTGCGGGCCGGTGCCAGCGGCTTCCTCCTGAAGGACGCGCGCCCCGAGGAACTCGTCGCGGGCATCCACGCCGTGGCGACCGGGGACGCCGTCGTCGCCCCGAGCCTGACCCGGCGGCTGCTGGACGCGTACGCCCATCAGGTCCTCGCGCCCGGCGGAGCGCCCGTGGCGGAGGATCCCCGGCTGCGGACGCTCACCGACCGTGAGCGCGAGGTCCTCGTCGCCATCGGGCAGGGCTGGACCAACACCGAGATCGCCGAACGGCTCTTCCTCACCGAGTCCACCGTGAAGAAGCACGTCGGCCGCGTCCTCGCCAAGATCGGCGCGCGCGACCGCATCCAGGCGGTGATCACGGCGTACGACGCGGGGCTGGTCAGGGCGAGGGGGTAGCCCCCGCCACGTGCCGCGGGACGTCAGCCGTCGGCGAGGACGCCACCGCCGAGCGCGGGGACGGTCCGCTCCGGACGGACGAGCGAGCCCGCCTGTTCCACCGGCTCCTCCCGCCGGGAACCGACTGATCCGACCGGCTCCGGGGACCCCCGAGGGACGCACCACGGGCCGGGGCCGGGACGTGGCAGGCGTGGCAGGGCGTGGCAGGGCGTGGCAGGGCCGACGTACCCGGAAGACCGGTCCTATGGTGGCCTGATGTGCTGGAGTGCGACGGCCGATCTGGTGGCGGGCGCCGGTGTCGCGGCCGTCGGGGTGGCCTCGGTGGCTCGGGTGCGCGAGAGGCGGGATCTGCCGCTCGCCGCGCTGCCGCTCCTGCTCGGGGCCCATCAGATCGTCGAGTCGGCCGTCTGGCACCGGGGCGGGGGCGGCGGGGCCGCCACCGTCGTCTGGGCCGTCATCGCCCTGCCGCTGCTGGCGCTGTGGGTGCCCGCCGGGGTGTGGTGCGCGGCCGCGCCGCCCGCCCGTCCCCGGCTGACCGTGCCGCTCGCGGTGGGGACCGCGACCGCCGCGGCCCTCGCCCACGGGCTGGCCACCCGGCCGATGACGGCCGAGATCCACGGCCGTACCGTCGGCTACGCGTTCGGCCTCCCCCACCCACCGGTCCTCGTCGCGGGCTATCTGCTGGCCACCGTGGGCTCCCTGCTGCTGTCCGGCGACCGCCGGCTGACCCTGCTGGGGGTGCTCGTTGCCGCGGGGGCACTGGTGTGCTGGGCGCTGTGGCGGCTGGAGTTCGTCTCGACCTGGTGCGCGCTGGCGGCCGTGTGCTCGGTGGTGCTGTTCGACTGGGTGCGCACCCGGCCGCCCGCCAGGACGCCCCTCGGTCAGGTCAGGTGAGTTTCGTCGTGGCCCGCCCGGCCCGGCCGCGGAGAGCCGACCGGGGCGGGTCCCGGGGTGCGCGGTGCCGGGGCCCGGTGGAGGCTGTGCAGCATGGCGGGCAAGCGCGGGCGCGGTGACGCGGCGGAGGACGTGGAGGCGGTGCTCGACGGCCTCTACACCACCCCGCCGTCCGGTTTCGTGGCGCGCCGTGAGGAACTGGCGGTGGCCGCCAGGACGGCGGGCCGGGCGGAGGACGCCCGCCGGATCCACGGCGCCCGCCGGCCCACCCTCGCCGCCTGGGCCGCGAATCTGCTCCTGCGGTCACAGCCGGAGGAGAGCCACCGGTTCCTGGAGCTGGGGCAGGCCCTGCGCAGGGCCCACCGGGACCTGGACCCGGCCGGGGTCAGGGAGTTGTCCGCGCAGCGCCGCATGCTCGTCGCCGCGCTGACCCGTCAGACGGCCGACCTCGCGCTCGACGCCGGGCAGCGGCTGTCGGCCGCCGTACTGACCGAGGTCACGGCCACCTTGCAGGCCGTGCTCGCCGACCCCGCCGCGGCGGACCGGTGGGCCGGCGGCCGTCTGGACAGCGCCCTCGTCCCGCCGTCGGGCTTTCCGCCGGGCCTTCCGTCGGGGCCTGCCCGGGAGAGCGCCGTCCGGAGCGGGCCGGCGCACCCTCCGCGTACGGACGAGCTCGCCCGGGTGCGCCGGGAACGCCTCACCCGGGCCCGTGAGGCGGCCGACGCCGCCGCGCGGAGGCTGGACGACCGGCGCGTGGAACACACCGACGCCGAGGCGGCCGTACAGCGGGCGCGGGACCACCACGGGCGGGCCCGGCAGGAGGTGGAGGACACGGAGGAGGCGCTGCGGCGGGCTCGGGAGGCGCTGCGGACGGCGGCCGGCGAGGAGCAGCGGGCCCAGGAGCGGTACCGCACCACCGCCGACGCCCTCGCCCGTGCGGAGCGGGAGGCACGGCGGGCCGCTCGGGAGGCGGAACGGCTCGAACCGTCTCCCGAGGACGACCGTGAGTAGGGGGGTGGTCCGCTCCCCCGGGCGCCCCGGGAGGCAGGATGGGGGCATGAGCGTAGTCAAGATCAATGAAGCTGTCAAGGTAAGCACATAGTCCTGACCTGCAGCGATGCGCGCCACGCGACCCGCTTTGATCCAGACCCCCCGGGTGTCTATTTCGCGGAAATGCGCGTAACCATGGGGGCCGGGTCCCTGAGGGCCCTTCGCTCAGAGATTGGCCCACCCCCCCTTGGGCCCAGACATGAGAAAGACCGTCCACCACAGTGGGCAGACGGTCTCTCAAGTCGGGTCGGGTCACTCCGTGTCGGCAAGCGCCCGATACAGCGTCGCGCGGGACACCTTGAGCGCCTTGGCAATGGCCGTCACACTCTCACCCTTCGCCTTCCGGGCACGAGCGGCAACCAGCTTGTCAGCGTCCATGACGGACGGCCGTCCACCCGTCCGACCCTGAGCCTTGGCAGCGTCCAGACCCGCCCGTGTGCGCTCAACGATCATGTCTCGCTCAAGCTCAGCAAAGGCAACCATCATCGTGAAGAAGAACTTGCCCTCACCCTTCGGCGAGTAGCTACCAGCCAGCGTGCCCGTCAGAATCCGCAGCGCGATCCCCCGGGCGTGCAGATCCTCAGCGATCGTGAGCACGTCCTTGGTGGAACGGCCCAAACGGTCCAGCTTCCACACGGTGAGGGTGTCACCCTCCCGCATGTAGTCGAGAGCAGCGAGCAGCCCGGCACGGTCGGCGTTCTTGCCGGACGCCTTGTCCTCGAAGATGCGGGAGCACCCTGCCTCAGCGAGAGCGTCCGCCTGAAGCTGCGCATCCTGCGCGTTGGTGCTGACTCGCTGGTAGCCGATCAGGGTTCTGGTGTTCTTCGTCGTCATACCGAGATCGTCTCATAACCCGTCTCAAAACATCAAGCCTTTCAGGCATGTTCTGAGACGGGTTTTGGACACAGGAAGCGCCCTGGGGACCGCCTCATGGCGGCCGTCTCAATAACCATCGTTTGATAGACGCTCAAGAGGACGTCGAGTTGGAGTACGCCAGGACGGCCGGTATCCGTCAGCGAGGGTCTGAACCCCCAGTCAGCCTCTGACGATGCAGAAGGGGTGCCCAGCCGGATCGGTGAGAACCCGCGCCTTGACCCCATGGGGCTGGTGATCCGGCTTGCCCGCGCCCAGCTCCAGCAGCCGGGCCTCGGCTTCCCCCAAGTCCTCCTCGACCTTGAAGCAGATGTGAAGCTGCTGGGGAACGGTCTGGTCAGGCCAGCGCGGAGCCCGGTAGCCGTCGACCCGTTGAAAACCGATGGAGAGCCCGTCCTCACGGTCGAGAGCCGCGAAGTCGGCGTCCGACTTCGGGTGGGGTTCGAGGCCGGTGGCCTGCTGATAGAACGCCGCCAGAGCCAACGGATCAGGGCAGTCGAGTGTTATCGCGCTCAACTTCATCTGCAGGGGCATGACACCTCCGGACGATCAGTGGACTTCCCTGATGCACACTCTAGAGACGACTGCCTAACGAAGCGCGGGATTATGCGCCTACATGCCCGCTGAGCTGCGGTTTTCCCACCAGTTTCGACTATTTCCCGGGCGCGCGCACGGCGGGTAGGGCGGGGGTGCCGGAAGGGGAGCCGGAAAGGTTTTGGCCTCCCCCTTCCCTGCCCCCTGTGGGATCAGCTCAGCGTCAGATGCGGCGGTGACCACTCGTCCATGAGTTGATCCTTCTTCGACGCGTTGCACAGCACGCAGACCACGCGCATGTTGGCAACGGTCGAGAGCCCGCCCCGGGATATGGGGATCAGGTGATCAATCACGCCCCCCTCGGGCAGTGGAGCCGAACAGTGAGAGCACCCGGCGTCCCCATGCGCCTTACGCACACGGCGTTGAAGCGTCACTCGTCGCGCCACGGTGCGTTGCACCTTCTGGCATGGACGGCACACAGTGTCACGGAACTTGAGGACCACAGGCTTACCGCAGCGACGGCACGGCACCGGCTCAGGCTTGGTACGGGCACGCTTACGGACGTACTCAGCGGCACGGCGGCACGCGTCAGAGCAGTAGGCACGATCACGGCCATTCGACAGACCTACAGACTTTGAGCACTTCGGCCCCTGGCACGGCTTGCGGGCCGCCTCTTCCCTCTCGCGCTCCAATCGCTTGCGGCGCTCAGTCTGGCGCGACGCGTCCACCTCCTCAGCGCAACGTACGCAGTAGAGCGCCCAGGGAGCCCGGCCATGCGGCTCATTGCAGCGATGGCAGCGCGGAGCGCCAGCGGCAGCACGCGCCTCCTCACGCGCACGACGGGCGGCCACCTGCAACCGGGCTGACTCAACGCACAGGCTCGCGCCGCACGTGCTGCGATCCGCACGGGGACGTGGGGCACCGCACTCCGAACACGTGGCGCGCGCCTCATCAAGGGCAGACAAGCAAGATCACCGTTCCATTTTTGTTGATCATGAACCGCTCCGGCGAGGGCGCTACAGGCCAGCAGCCGCAAGGGTCGAGACAGGGTTCCGGGCAGGGGGTAAAGAAGCAAAGCAGGGGATAGCGGGCCCCACCCCCCGGACGTCACTTCGTCACCCCACCGACGAAACCCGAACCGAAGTGCGACACCATGCCCGACTCTAGACACAGCCGCCGACAGCACCTCAGGGGGGCACACACCCCCAGGAGTGCCGAAGCGGCCCGCCGCCGGGGGTTACCGACAACGGGCCGTGGATGGCGCTCAGGCGGGCGCCTACTTAGCTGGTACATCCGTCCAGTGCACGGCCACCCGTTCCGCCGTGTTCGCGTTTCGGCCCCTGCCGACGCTGCGTGCGACGCTCACACGGTCAACGAACAGCGCAAGGAACTCCCGCCGTGCGGAAAGGTCCCAACCGCCCCATGTCGACTCCGGGCCAAGGGGGTCCCCCTCCGGCGCAGTCCACTCTGACGGGATGGCTACCGTGTCAGCCTCAGCGGTTCCCAGCGCTTCCACGCGCCCGGCCGTACGCGCCTCATGTGCTGTCAGTCGTTCCACGGACTCACGGAACATCTGATCACCCACGGCACCCGCGTACAGACCTGCCTGCCGGTCGACGTACAGCGTGCGGAGTGCTTCCCGTACGTGCTCCAACTCGGCGCGTGCGGCAGCTAGTTCTGCCTGCCGTTCGCCCGTGTCCGCCTGAGCTGCGAATCGGCGCGCCGCTTCGGCAAGCCATTCCAGATCTTCAGGGTCCCCCGGGTCCAGCGCAGTCAGGCGGGACCACACCGTACGGGCCACCACGTCATCGGCAGCATCCATGTTGATGGCCAGCCCGCCATGCCCCTGCACTGCGCCGGACTGGGCACGGTTGCACCGGTAGAGCTGCTTGTCGTTGCGCTTGTCCGTGACCATGGAGCTACCGCAGACGCCACAGAAGAGCATTCCGGCGCCTCCTAGCAGCGATGGCACCGACCGACCACCCTGGCGAACCACGTGGGGTGTGCGGCCGTCGAGCACGTCTTGAAGGCGCCACCAGTCATCGGCGGGAACGATCCCTTCATGCGCCACCAGCGGGGCTCCCGAGGCGTCGCGTAGGACGGCGCGCTTGGTTCCCTGACGCTCAGCCGCATAGCCAGCTAGGCGGGGATCACGCAGGATGCGCAGCACGGTAGAAGACACCCACACCGTACGCTCCAGCGGCTTGCTTACGCCCCTGTCCCGCCGGGCGGTCACCCGCGCTGTCATGTCCGCCGCTTTGGTCGGCACGCCTTCGCCATTCAGCTTCCGGGCGATGGCCGAAGCCGCCATGCCACCGAGCGCCCAAGACACCATGTCGCGTACGTGGGGGGCCTCAGCGGGATCCGGGACCAGCTTGACCACCACCAGTTCCCCGCGCGGCTCACGCGTCGACTGGAAGCCGTACGGAGCCATGCCGGACACGTGGGAGCCCGCAGCGCGCAGGGTCTCTTTCGTCGCGGTGATGTACGCCGACTTCATGTCGGACTCTTGCTGAGCCAGCGCAGCGATCAGACCGAAGATTGCTACACCCATAGGAGTGGACGTATCCAGGTACGGTTCCTCGACGCTGACAAGCAGCACGCCGTGCTTGGCCAGCTCCTTGTTGATCAACATGGCTTCGAGGGCGCCCTGACGCGTGAGACGTGACAGCGAGAACACGACCACTGCGTCTACGTGCCCGGCGCGAACGGCGGACATCATCTCCTCGAACTCGGGCCGGACGACCTTCGGGTCCCATCCGGATTTCCCCACGTCAGCGAAGTGACCGGCGCTGTCCCAACCCTTGGCCGTGATCAGCGCCTCGCACTTGGTTCGCTGCGCTTCCGGGGACGACGCGGAATCGTCTTCCCGTCGCTTGGACTGCCGGATGTAGGAGACTGCACGCACGTGGTCCAGGTTAGGGGTCCAGCCGTGGCCCCGTTTGGCGAGAGGTGTCATGTGCCTAGTGTGGTAAAGATCAACGTACTGACCGTCCCGGCCGAGCAGCGGGAGACCCTCGAGAAGCGGTTCGCCGCGCGGGCGCACGCCGTGGAGAACTCGGACGGGTTCGAGTGGTTCGAGCTGCTCCGCCCGGTCGAGGGCACCGACACCTACCTCGTCTACACGCGCTGGCGGGACGAGGAGTCGTTCCAGGCGTGGATGGAGGGCCCGATGAAGTCCGCGCACCGGGGCGGTGCGGAGGGTGAGCAGGCCAGGCCCGCCGCCTCGGCCGCGACCCTGTGGTCCTTCGAGGTGGTGCAGCAGGCGGCCCCGAAGGGCGCGTAGCCGGTCGCGCCGGTGGGCGGACGGGGTGCCGCCCGCCCACCGGTCGCGGTCATCCGTCGTACACGGCGATCTCGGTCGTCGTCGGGGTGTACTGCTCCGTGGCGATCTTCCCGGTGGGCGCCACCCGCAGCAGGGAGGTCGTGACGCCGCCGAAGCCGGTCACGGTGAGGTCATGGCCGATGCCGGTGTCCCGGCTCGCGAACGTCACCCACGTCCCCGTCCCGGTGTCCCAGCGCTGCAAGGCGAAGGTCCGCACCCTCGGGTTGGTGCCGGAGTCGGTGTACTCGTCCAGAGAGACCTGGTCGAAGGTGGTGTCGGTGCCGAAGCCGATGTCGAGGGTGACCGGGTAGGCCGCGTCCTCGGCCGCCGCCCAGCGGGTGGCGGGGCTGCCGTCGGTCGGTTCGTCGGCGGTGAGGGTGCCGTTCGCCCCGGGGTGGGTGCCGAGGAAGTCCTCGCTGCCGAGGTGCGGGTTGTACCGGCCCGCGTCGACCAGCGGCGAGTCGTCGCGGAGCGCGAAGTGCGCCGCCGCCTCACGGATCCGGTTCACGCTTCTGAGTGAACGGCTTCCTGCTCGGCCGCCACCGGGAGGCCGGCCCTCAGCTGACCCTGTACTGCCCGGCCCCGCTGCTGCGGACGGGCGACAACACGGTCACCGTGCTGGATCTGGAACGCCTCGGCACGGCAGTGGAGTTGCGGGAACAGGCCGGACCGGGGCCGCCGGAGGAGTACGCGGAGGAGTTCGACCGACAGCTCTCCTCCGGCCGGGATCGCCGTGGGCGGGGCGTGCACGGATGTGCCACGTCGTCATATCGCGCATGATCGCCGTACCGCCGGGGGCCGCCGGGACGCGGGACCCAGCGGGCCGGACGTGCGCTGTGTCCCGATGGTTCTCACCGGCGCAACCGGTGCGGCGACCCGCTCGCCGACCGTGGCCCAGCGTCCCAGGAAGCGCCGGAGGGCGGTGGTGTCGAAGCGGAGCAGGGCCGCGCCCTCCGATGCGCGCAGCTCCACGGTGGTGTGTGCCGGTCCGTGCGGGCGGACCCGCACACTGCCCCCGTCGGCCGGGCCCTCCAGCCCCTGTTCCAGAAGGGCGCGCGCGAACACCCAGGTGACCTCCTCACCGTCCAGCGAGGCGCAGGCGGGGAACACCAGCCGTACGGAGAGGGGGTCGTCGGAGGTGCAGCGGAGGTTGGCGGGCACGGCCAGCTCCCGCTGGTCATGGGTGAGCAGGCAGGCGCCCATGGGCTGGTCGAGGCTGATGTACACGGCGGTCTCCGAAGGGGGCGGGGCGGCGGCAGGTTCCGCGGACTCACCCTGGAGAGCGTGGCGCGGGCCAGTCATTACGCCACTCCGGAGAACGCCGTCATGACGTGCGTCACATGGGGTCAGCGCGTCCAGTAGCGGATGTTGCGGAAGCGGGCCTCGACGCGGCCGGAGCCGTGGTCGTAGACGCCGTTCTTGAAGTAGCGGGTGGCGGGGCCCCGGTCGGCGACGGTGAGGGCGAGGGAGTCGTCGAGGTAGACCCTGATGGTGCCGGTGCCACTGGTCGCCCGGTGGGCGATCTTCACGTTGAACCAGGTGTCGTACGCGTCCGTCCTGAGCACCGTGCCGTCGTAGCGCCGTACGGTGCCGCCGTCGGTGTCGTAGACGTTGAGCATGATGTCGGTGGCCGGGGTGCCCGAGGGGTGGACGCCGCGCAGGATCTGGACGAAGGACGCGCCGTCGGTGCCGGAGGGCAGGTAGACGTCGGCGTCCCACATCCGCTCGCCGGTGGTGTAGTCGACCTGCCAGCGCATCTCGGTGCGCGGGTCGGTGGCGCTGCCCTCCTGGAACGGTTCGTCGGTGGCGTACACCCACATGCGGTGCACGCCGCCGCTGTAGCTGTGCCGCTCGGCGAGGTCGAGGTTCCAGGGCTTGTGCCAGCCGTAGGTGAACGAGGTCTGCGTCCAGCCGTCGGTGGGGGCGGCCGCGGCCGGTGCCGCCGCGACGACCCCGCCGGCGAGCAGTCCGCCGCCCGCCCGTAAGAGGGTTCTGCGGTCCATCGGATGTCCTCTCCACGCGATCATGTTGTCAGGGGCACGCCAGCAGACAATCGCAAGACATCGGAGGAGTCAAGGTTCAGGGCCATTGACAGGTCTACACAAGGTGCCTACGTTCCCCGATACACCCGATGAATCCCATGTGTTGATGACCCATCAGCTACGGAGGACGATGATGACCTCACAGTCGGGGAAGGACTCGGCGGTCCCCCGCAGAACCGTGCTCGGCACCGCTCTCGGCGGCGCGGCGGGCGCCGCACTGCCGCCCGCGCCGGCCCGCGCGGCGGCAGACGCCGAAGGCCCCGCCGGGCGTCCGTGGCGGCTCCGCGACACCATGGCCACCGGCCGCGCCTGGGCGGACTTCCTGCGCCGCCAGGACCTGCTGTGGACCAGGCTGCCCACCCGCTGGTACGAGGGCCCGTTCCTCGGGGACGGGCTGCTCGGCAGCATGGTCTACCAGGAGCCGGGCGAGAACCGGATCCGGTTCACCGTGCAGCACGGCCGGGTCCAGGACCACCGGCCCGAGTTCGGCAGCGGCTGGGGCACCTGCCGGCTGCCGGTCGGGCATCTCACGCTCGAACCGGTCGGCACCATCACCGCCGTCGACTGGCGGCTGAGCCTGTGGAACGCCGAGCTCACCGGCACGGTCACCACCACGGCCGGCACCCTCACCCTCGCCGCGTTCGTCCACGACGAGGTGCTGGCCGCCCGGGTGACGGCCGACGGCGGCGAGCAGGTCCTGTGGACCTTCCACCCCGAGGACGCCGTCAGCCCCCGCCGGATCAGCGAGGCCCCGCCCGCCGGCTACACCGCCAACCCGCCCTGGACCGTGCGGACCGCCGCCGACGGCACCGAACAGGTGCTCCAGCCGCTCAGCGGCGGCGGTGCGACGGCCACCGCCCACCGCCGCACCGGCGCCGAACTGCTGCTGAGCGTCGGCCACGGTTTCCCCTCCGGCACATCCGCCGAGGCCGACTCGCTGCGCAACCTGCGGCGCGCGGTCTCGTACGGCCGTCTGAGGCAACGTCACACCCGCTGGTGGCACGCCTTCTACCCGAAGAGCTTCGTCTCGTTCCCCGACCAGCGGTTGCAGAGCTTCCACTGGATCCAGCTCTACAAGGTCGCCTCCGCCAGCCGCGCGGGCGGTCCCGTCATGGCGACCTCCGGCCCCTGGCTGGAGCCCACCCCGTGGCCCGCCGTGTGGTGGAACCTCAATGTGCAGCTGGAGTACTGGCTGATCCACGGCTCCAACCACCCGGAGCTCGACGCCCTCGCCACCACCCTGCGGCAGAACCAGGAACAGCTGATCGCCAATGTGCCCGCCGCCTACCGCGCGGACAGCTCCGGTGTCGGCCGCAGCTCCGACATGTTCGCCCACCGGGAGGTGGGCCGCCCCGGCACCGGCGCCGAGACCGGCGACCTCACCTGGGCGCTGCACAACGTGTGGCTGTCCTACCGGCACTCCATGGACAAGGCCCTGCTGCGCGACACGATCTACCCGGTGCTGCGCCGGGCGATCGCCTACTACCTCCACTTCCTCACCCCGGGCAGCGACGGCAGGCTCCATCTGCCGAGCACCCTCTCCCCCGAGTACCCGGTCGTCCCCCCGCAGGACACCAACTACGACCTCGCCCTGATCCGCTGGGGCTGCCGGACACTGCTCGACTCCGCCGAACTCCTCGGCGTCGACGACGCCTCGGCGCCCCGCTGGCGGGAGGTGCTGGCGAGACTCACGCCGTACCCGGTCGACGACAACGGCTTCATGATCGGCGCCGACACCCCGTACGCGCAGTCCCACCGGCACTACTCGCACCTGCTGATGGTGTACCCGCTGTACCTGGTCACCTGGGACCAGCCCGAGAACCGGGAGCTGATCACCAGGTCGATCGAGCACTGGCACGCGCTGACCGGCGCCCACCGCGGCTACAGCTACACCGGCGCCGCCTCGATGTACGCGATGGCCGGCGACGGCGACACCGCGCTCGGCCATCTGCGGAAGTTCTTCGACCCGGCCACCCGCTACCCCTGCCGGGCCAACACCCACTACACCGAGGCCGGTCCGGTGATCGAGACACCGCTGTCCGCCTCACAGTCGCTGCACGACATGTTCTGCCAGAGCTGGGGCGGGGTGATCCGGGTCTTCCCGGCCGTCCCGTCGGCCTGGGCGGACGTCACCCTGCACGGGTTCCGCACCGAGGGCGCGTTCCTGGTCAGCGCGGTCCGCGAGGCGGGGGTCACCCGGTTCGTGCGGGTGAGGAGTCTGGCGGGCGAGCCGCTGAAGGTGCGGCACGGCCTCAGCGGCCGGCTCACCGTGCTCCTCGACGACGGCAGCCCGGCCCGCACCCACGACCTGGGCGACGGCACGCTCGGCATCGACCTGCCCCAGGGCCGCGAGGTGCTGATCCACTCCGGCACCCGTCCCGACCTCGTCATCGCGCCGGTCCCCGTCAGTGCACCGGGCGCGGCCTGGGGACTGCCGTAACGACCGTCCGTCCACCCCCACCACCGGGAAGGCTCACATGGCTGTTCCGATCAGAACCGCGGTCGCCGGGCTGTGCGCCGGGCTGCTGGCGGCACTCCTCACGAACGCCCCCGCGCAGGCCGGGCAGCGGGAGGAAGGGGCATGGACCGTGTCCTCGGCGGCGCACGCGCCCCACGCACGGATCTCCCTGGACGACACCACCGGCACGCTGAGCCTGTCGGTGACCCGTGCGGGCCGTACGGTCCTCGAACCGTCCCCCCTCGGCATCGTCACCGAGCAGGCCGACCTGTCACAGGGGTTGCGCTTCCTGCACGCCAGGAACCGTACGGTGGACGAGCGTTACCGGGCGGTGTCCGGCAAACGGCTCGACCGCAGGGCGCACATGAGGGAGACCCGGCTGTCCTTCGCCACCGCGGCGGGCGCCCGCCTCGACCTCGTGGTGCGCGCCGCCGCCGACGGCGTGGCGTACCGGTACGTCCTGCCCAGCGGGTACGGCGACGTCCTCGGCGAGGCCTCCGCGTTCCGTCTCCCGGCGGACGCGGACGCCTGGCTGAGCGCCTACCGGGTCGACAACGAGGGGCAGTTCGCCGAGTACACGGCGGCGACCGCGCCCACCCGCACCTACGCGGACCAGGCACTGTTCGCCACCCCGGGCGGCTACACGCTGCTCGCCGAGTCCGGCCTGACCGGCTCCTACTCCGGTGCCCGGCTCGCCCACACCCAGGGCACCGGCACCTACCGGATCCAGCTCGCCGACGAACGGGTGCACACCGAGGGGCGGTCGGCCACCCCCTGGCGGGCCATGATCACCGGCGACCTCGCCACCGTCACCCGCTCCACCTTCACCGACGACCTGGCCCCGGCGTCCGAGGTCGCCGACCGCTCCTGGATCCGGCCCGGCACCGTGCTGTGGACCTGGCTGGCCGGCGGCCGCACGGCGGGGCAGAGCCTCGCGGCGCAGAAGGCGTACGTCGACTACGCCGCCGAGCGGGGCTGGCCCTACGAGGCGGTCGACTCCGGCTGGTACTTCAAGAAGGACGAGTGGGACGTCACCGATCCCGACTGGCAGACCACGAGCTGGATGCCCGAACTCGTCCGGTACGCACGGGCCAGGGGCGTCGAGATCATCGTCTGGATCCACCAGCGCGACCTCGACACACCCGCGGAACGCGCGCAGTGGCTGCCCACGCTGGAGCGGTGGGGCGCCAAGGGCGTCAAGATCGACTTCATGAACTCCGAGACGCAGTCGATGCTCCAGTGGTACGACACGATCCTCCCGGAGACCGCCGCCCACCACCTCATGGTGGACTTCCACGGCTCCACGATCCCCAAGGGCATCCAGCGCACCTGGCCGCACGTGATGACGCTGGAGGGGGTCGGCGGCGAGGAGAAGCGCACCAACACCGCCGCCCACCTCACCACCCTGCCCTTCACCCGGAACGTCATCGGCTCCATGGACTTCACCCCCGGCGCCTTCCAGCGGGTCGGCCTGCGCCCCAACTCCGACGCGGCCGAGGTGGGACTGACCGTCGCCTACGAATCAGGACTCCAGATGCTCGCGGGCACCCCCGAGTCGTACGACGAACGCCCCCTCGCCCGAGCCTTCCTGGACCAGCTCCCGGCCGCCTGGGACGACACCCGGCTGCTCGCCGGACGGCCCGGGCGGGAGGCGGTGCTCGCCCGCCGCAGCGGCGACCGCTGGTTCTTGGGCGGGGTGTACACGGGCACCGCGCGTACGGCGGAGGTGCCGTTGTCACTCGGTCCCGGGCGCTGGCTGGTCGAGACGGTCCAGGACGGCACTGGCGGTCTCGTCCAGAACCGGCAGGTCCGGCGCGACGGCGACACCCTCACCGTCGCCGTCGCGGACAACGGGGGCTTCGCGGCCCTGGCCTGCCCGTGGCGGCCGGGGGTGAACACCTGCTACCGCTGAATCCGATCGGCTCGACGGCAGTGGTCACACCCGGCCCGGATATCCGGAGGAGGACGCCGACGGTCCCCGCACGCGACTCCGGTTGCGGCCACGCCAGGTGCGAGGGGAACAGCGAAGCGGCCGAGTAGGTCACGACCGGGCCCCATGGTTCCTGGAACCAGTTCCACGCCGGTTCCCGCCAAGCGGGGCTCCACCAGAACGACATCACCCCGCCGGTGAGGTGCACCGTCTGCCGTTCCAGGCGACGGTGCACCCGTCGAGAATTCTGGAATTGTTCAGATTCTCATGGGCCCCATGAGGGGCGGCCGCACTGAATCACTCGTCTCAGGTGGATTCGGAGCGTGCGCCAAACCGGCCGCCCTGGTCTGTAATTCCCAGAGAAGGCCCGCACCGGATCCATCTCCACCAGTCACCTCCCCGTTCCTCAACCGGAGACGAAGAAGTAGTAGCTCTCCGGCGTTTCGACCCCCACGAGCATCGCACGCCGCCCCTCACCCGTGATCAGGCAGACCGGAATTCCAGCCGGCGCCTTGAGCACACCCGGGGTGTAATCCGCCTTGTTCTCCGAACAGCGCGACGGGTCGATTTCTCCGGGAAGGCCAGGCATGAGGCGAGACCCGTTCACGGCCTTGAGGTCGTCACCCTTGAATCTCGCGAAGTCCGCCACGCCGTCCTGAGGCGCATCGACGTCCACTTGCTGACCGATGTCGACCTGCACCTTCACACAGTCGCCGCAAGGAAAGTCCAGAAGACTCTCCACATCCCCCGCGTTCGCCTCCCATGGACCGACACTGGCACGGCCCGCAGAGGCCGACGGAGGCCCACTCGAGGGTGAACTGCCGGACGCGGCGCCGTCTCGGGGCTGGGTCGCGTACAGCAGGAGAACGGCCACGGTCACCAGGCCAAGGGCTACGAGAACAACCCACCTGGCCGCTTTGAACCCATGCCCAGAATTTTCCGGCTGCTTCGGAGGTGTAACCGGGGCATTGACGATCACCGTCCTCGAGAACAGTGATCTGACATTGGCTGCGACCCCACCCCTGTCAGCTTGCGCATGGGTGACACGTTGCCGCTTGACCTCTTCGTCTCCCCGCACGGATTTCCTCGTTCTCATTTCACCGAACACGGCCAACGCGATGCCCAGAATCCCGGCGAGGGCCCCACTCAAGCTCAGCCAGGTGATAATGATGCTTTGCTCACCCAGTCCCGCCAGCAACCCCATGGAGATCAGACCGATCAAGGAGGGCACTCCGAGAACAACCGTACCCGGCGAGAATCGATTCATGGCGGCCAGTATGCATGACTCACAAAGCGTGAGGCATGGGCCTTTACTCTTGTACCTCCGCATCCTCCACCGCACCCGTGGGCGGGCCGACATGGGCCAGAAGGCGGCCCGTGCGCTGCTGTCCCTGATCGAGGGCCGGCGGCTGCTCATGGAGCACATGGAGGTCGGCACCCAGCTCGTGGTCCGCAACTCGACGGCACCGCCGCGCCAGGGCTGACCCACCGGCCGCGGGGCCCCGGAGCGTAGGCTGAAGGGGTCGGGCGCTCCTCCGCGGTTCCGCCCCGCCCGCCCTTGATTTTGCCGTGCATTACCTGTGACTGACCCGACCTTTGCCTGCCGGGGTCCGCCGTTCGCCTGGCCTTCACGCGGGGCAGGCCCGGGGCCCCTAGGGTTGCGGCGCCGCTCCCCCCGAACGTCCGTCGCTTCTGTCCCGGAGGACAGTCATGGCCGCCGTCAAGGCTCCCCAGCGCAACCGACGTCCCCTCGCCGCACTCGCCGGCGCCGTCGCCCTCACCGCCGCCTCGATCGGTGTCTGGGCCGCCACGGCCACCACCGCCCAGGCCGCGGCGCTCCCGACCCCCGACCACGTGGTGGTCGTGGTGATGGAGAACCACGCCTACTCTCAGGTGATCGGCAGCTCCAGCGCCCCCTACCTCAACAACACGATCAAGGCGGGCGGGGCGAACCTCACCCAGTCCTACGGTCTGACCCACCCCAGCGAGCCGAACTACTACATGCTCTTCTCGGGCTCCAACCAGGGCCGCACCGACGACAGCTGTGTCTCCGTCGGCTCGATCTCCGCCCCGAACCTGGCCTCCGAGCTGATCGCCGCAGGCAAGACCTGGGCGAGCTACAACGAGTCACTGCCGAGCCAGGGTTCGACGACCTGCAGCAGCGGCAAGTACGCGCAGAAGCACAACCCGTGGTTCGGATTCTCCAACGTGCCGACCAGCACCGCGAAGACCTTCGCGCAGTTCCCGACCGACTACACGGCCCTGCCGAAGGTGTCCTTCGTCGTGCCGAACCTGTGCAGCGACATGCACGACTGCTCGGTCTCCACCGGCGACACCTGGATCCAGAACAACCTGGGCGCGTACGCCACCTGGGCCAAGACCCACAACAGCGTCCTCGCCGTGACCTTCGACGAGGACAACAAGCTCTCCGGCAACCGCATCCCCACCCTGTTCTACGGGGAGCACGTCACGGCCGGCAGCTCCAGCGCCACCACCTACAACCACTACAACGTGCTGCGCACGATCGAGGACCTGGCCGGCCTGTCCGCACACGCGGGCAACGCCGCCTCGGCCTCCGACATCACCGGCATCTGGAACTGACGCCGGTGTACCTCGCGGACTCCCGCGGCACCAGGCCCGCCGTCGCCCGGGACATCCGTCCCGGGCGGCGGCCGGCCGCCGTGCCCACGACGGTGCTGGCCCTGGGCACGGTCAGTCTGATCACGGACGTCTCCTCGGAGATGGTCACCGCCGTCCTGCCGCTCTACGTCGTGGCGGGCCTCGGTCTGTCGCCGCTCGGCTTCGGACTCCTCGACGGCATCAACAACGGTGTCGGGGCGCTCGTACGGCTGGCGGGCGGGCACCTCGCCGACCGAGGGGGCCGCCGCCACAAGGCGGTCGCGGGCCTCGGCTACGGTCTGTCGGCGCTGTGCAAGCCGCTGCTGCTGTTCGCCCACACCCTGCCGGTGATCAGCGGTGTGCTCGCGGCCGACCGCACCGGCAAGGGGCTGCGCACCGCCCCTCGGGACGCCATGATCTCGCTGGCCACCGAGCCCGAGCGCCGGGGGCGCGCCTTCGGGGTGCACCGGGCCATGGACACCACCGGCGCGCTGCTCGGCCCCCTCGTCGCCTTCGCCGTGCTGCGCGCCACCGTCGACGGCTACGACGCGGTGTTCGCCGTCAGCGGCTGTGTGGCCGTGCTCGGGGTCCTGGTGCTGGTGCTGTTCGTGCCCGCCCGCATCACCCCCGCGAGTGCCGTACGAACGCCCGAGGCGATGCGGCCCACGCTGCGGGAGGCGTTCGCGCTGCTGCGCCGCCCCGGGCTGCGCCGGCTGACCGTGTGCGCGGCACTCCTGGGCCTGACCACGGTCAGCGACTCCTTCCTCTATCTGCTGCTCCAGCGCGAGGGGCGGCTGCCCGCCGACCTGTTCCCGCTGCTGCCGCTGGGCACCGCCGCCGTCTTCCTGCTGCTCGCCGTCCCGCTCGGGGCACTCGCCGACCGGGTCAGCCGCCGCCGGCTCTTCCTCGCCGGTCACGGGGTCCTGCTGCTGGGCTACGGCCTGGTGCTCTCCCCGTGGCACGGCGTCCCGGCCGTGATCGCCGTCCTCGTCCTGCACGGCACCTTCTACGCGGCCACCGACGGCGTCCTCGCCGCCGCCACCGCGGGTGCCGTCCCGGACCGGCACCAGGGCGCCGGGCAGGCCCTGGTCGGCACCGGTCAGGCGCTGGCCCGGTTCGGCTGCTCGCTGGCCTTCGGCGCGGCCTGGAGCCTGTGGGGCGGGCGGACCGCGCTCGCGGCCACCGCCTGCGCCCTGGCCGTCAGCACCCTGGTCGCCGCGTACGTCCTGCGCCCCGCCGCTGCCGCCGCACCCGACGAGGCGGTGACCGTATGACCAGGACCGGCATGACCAGGACCGGCCGACTGGTGATCCTGCTGGTGGCGGTCCTGCTGCTGGGGAGCGTGGGGACCGGGGCGGTGCTGTACGCGGCGCACCGGTCGGGCCTGCGGGACGAACAGCAGGCCGACGGTCCGACCGTGCGGGCCGGCAGTGTCTCGCTGCGGCCGACGTCCGGCCGCCGGCTGCTGGTGCGCAACCTGGCCTGGGGACCGCACCGCGACGAGATCGCCACCGTGCCCGCCGACGATCCGCGGGGGCCGCGCACCGCGTCGGGCGTCACGTGCCTGCGCTTCCACGCGGCGGCGGGCACCGGCATCTGCCTCCAGGCCGTGCACGGGGCGCTGCGGGACACCTACCGGGCGGTGGTGCTCGACGCGCGCCTGCACGAGCGGCGCCGCTTCGCGGTACCGGGCATCCCCACCCGGGCCCGGGTCTCCCCCTCCGGGCATCTGGTCGCCTGGACGGTCTTCGTCAGCGGGGACTCCTACGCCGGTACGGACTTCTCCACCCGCACGGCGATCGTCGACACCCGCACCTGGACGGTCGACGACAATCTGGAGACCTTCCGCATCGTCAGGGACGGGCACTCCTCCCACGCGGCCGACACCAACGTCTGGGGTGTCACCTTCGCCGACGACCACCGGTTCTACGCCACCCTGGCGACCGGCGGGAAGACCTATCTCGTCCGGGGCGACGTCACGGCCCGCACCCTCACCACCGTGCACCGCAACGTCGAGTGCCCGTCCCTGTCGCCCGACGGGACCCGGATCGCGTACAAGAAGCGGGTGAAGGGGGCCTCGCCCGACGCGCCCTGGCGGCTGTACGTGCTCGATCTGCGGACCATGAAGGAGACCCCGACCGCCGAAGGGCGCACCGTCGACGACCAGGCGCTGTGGGCCGACGACGACACCCTCGTCTACGCCCTCCCCGGCGACTACGGCTCCGACCTGTGGACCGTGCCCGCCGACGGCGGCGGTACGGCCCGCCGGCTGATGGAATCCGCCGTCGCCCCCGCCTACCTGGGGTGACGGACTCCGATGGAACCAGAGAGGCGGAGAGGGCGTTTTCCCCCGTGAGCGAGGCGGACCCGGCCGCCGGTGAGAGGAGCGAGGGCGACGTGACGAGTGACAAGGCCCGAAGACTGTTCGAGGCGCTCGACCTCGATCACGACGGGACCCTGACCCGCGTGGAGGTGATCACCGCGCTGCGCACGAAGGGCCCGTCGCTCGCCGCCTCGGGGGATCTGCCGTTCTGGGGCCTGGGGGACGCCGACGCCTCCTCCGCCCTGTTCGACGCGGCCGACCAGAACGGGGACGCGGTGCTGACCGTGGAGGAGTTCGCGTCGGTCGTGGACCGGCGCTTCGGCTGGAGCTGAAGCCGTTGGCGGCGCGCCCGCGGCTGTTCGGCGTCGCCCACCGGGTGCCCTGCAGCGCGGTGGAGGCCGAGGACGTCGTCCAGGACGCCACCTCGCCCGGTCCGCCCGGGTGCGGCGTGAGGCGTACACCGGGCCCTGGCTTGCGGAGCCGGTCGACCCGACCATGGACCCGCGCCTGGGGGCGGAGCGGGCCGAGGCGCTCGACCTGGCGGTCCTCTTCCTCCCGGAGAAGCGGAACCCCGCCGAACAGGCCGCCCACGTCCTGCGGGAGGCCTTCGCGTACCCGTACCGGCGGATCGCGGAGACCCTGGAGACCGGCGACCGGCGACCGGCAAGGCCCGTACGCGCCGATGGCGGCGGACGTTCGGGCCGCTCGCGGAGGGCTTCGACGATCTCGCCGAGGACATCATGCGGCCGCTCACCCGGCTGCCGGGCCATCCGCTGCGCCCGACGTCGTCGCCGGGGCGAACACCGCCTCCGGCCCGTGCCGCGCCCCCGTGCCGCGCTCGACCCCTGCAGCACCGGTGTGCCCGGCATGTACATCTGCTCTGCTCCGCGGCGCCCCCGCCGGGGACCGGCGCGCACGGCATGTGCGGGGCGAACGCGGCGGCGGCGCCGCGCGGGCTCCGCCGTGTCGCGTGACCTGGAGACCCACGACGAGCCGGAGCGGCCGCGGGCGCGGGGGACACGTACTCCGCGTTAGTGTGGGGATCAACCGATTGGCCGGAAATGCGAGGTGGTGGTCTTCGCATGCACAGGCTCCGCACGACAGGAGCCGGGACAGCCGCCGCCGAGCAGGCGGAGCCCGCGGGGAGCGGAGGTCCGGTACCGGGACCGGGGGACGAGGAGACGGAGACACCCACGCGGACGCTGCGCCTGGCCCTGCGGCAGGCGACGACCTGTCTGGGCGGCCTCGGGTCCCTGCTGCACCGCCGCGATCCCGGTACCGGGAGGCTGAGCCTGACGGCGAGCGACGGGCTCCCCCCGGCGAGCGTCGCGGTGTGGGCGGATCTCGGCGAGGAGCGGGACGTGGCGCCCGTACGGGCCGTGCGGGACGGCGCCTTCGCCTGGGTGCCCGGGGACGGGCTGGGGATCGGGGCGGGCGGCACGGCGGCGGTGCCGCTGCTCGGTCCCGGCGGGCCGGTCGGCGTGCTGTCCGTGCTCACGGCGGGGCCCGGCGAGCCGGACGCGACACAACGGTCCTTTCTGCGCACGGTGGCGGCCTGGACCGGAGCTCACCTGGTGAACGCGCCCGGTGGGCCGGTCGGGTCCGAGCGGACCGTGCGCATGAACGAGCTGACCGTCGCGCTCGCCGAGGCCGTCACCTCCCAGGACGTCGTCCGGACCGTCGCCCGGTATGTCGTGCCGCCGTTCGGGGCCGACGGACTGCTGGTCGACGTCATCGAGAGCGGCCGGGTGCACGTGGTGGACTCCACCGGATACCCGGACTCCTTCATCCGGCTGCTCAACGGGATGCCGTACGCCGAGCATCCCGTGATCACCGACATGCTGCGCACCCACACCGCCCTGTTCTTCGAGTCGCCCGAGGAGTTCCTCCGGCCCTATCCGTTCGGCAGGACATTGCTGGAGGCGTCCCCGATGAAGGCCTGGGCGTTTCTGCCGATGGTCGCCTCCGGGCGCAACATCGGCGGACTCACGCTGTCCTTCCACCGGCCGCGCTCCTTCAGCGACGAGGACCGCACGCTGCTCACCACGCTGAGCGGTCTGGTCGGCCAGGCTCTGGAGCGGGCCCGGCTCTACGACGCGGAGCACACCCGCGCCCAGGAACTCCAGCGCGGACTGCTGCCCAGGACCCTCCCCCGGCTGCCGGCCGTGAGCGCCGCCGCCCGCTATCTGCCCGCGGGCAGGGGCGAGGGCGTGGGCGGCGACTGGTACGACCTGATCCCGCTGTCCGCCGACCGGGCCGCCCTCGTGATCGGCGACGTCATGGGCCACGGCATCAGCGAGGCCGCCACCATGGGCCGGCTGCGCACCGCGGTGCGCACCCTCGCCGACCTGGACATGGCCCCGGACGAGCTGCTCGGTCATCTCAACGACGTGGTCAGCGAGCTCGGCGACGACTTCTACGCGACCTGTCTGTACGCCGTGTTCGATCCGGTCACCCGGCTGTGCACGTTCTCGCTGGCCGGTCATCCCCCGCCGGTCGTCGTGCACCCCGACGGCAGCGTCCACTTCCCCGAGCTGGCCGGCGATCCGCCGCTCGGCGCCGCCGATCCTCCCTTCGAGACCCATGAGCTGCGGCTGCCCGAGGACTGTCTGCTGGTCCTGTGGACCGACGGCCTCGTGGAATCCGCCGGCCGGGACTTCGACGAGGGGCTGGAGGAGCTGAAGCAGGTCCTGGCCGACGCCGCGGCCCGCGACCCCCGCTTCCGCCCGGGGCGCCCCGAGCACGGCGCACCGCGGCTGGACGACCTGTGCGACCTGGTCACCTCGGCGCTACTGCCGGACCGCGACCGGACCACCGACGACGCGGCCCTCCTCATCGCCCACACCCATGGCACCTCGGCCGAGGACATCGCCGCCTTCGACCTCCCCTACGACCCCCGAGCGGCCGGACAGGCCCGTGCGCACGTCCGCGGACAGCTCGCCGCCTGGGGGCTGGAGGACCTCGTCGTCAGCACCGAACTCCTGGTCAGCGAACTCGTCGGCAACGCGGTACGGCACGCCCGGGGCCCCCTCGGGCTGCGTCTGCTGCGCAGCCGCTCCCTGATCTGCGAGGTCTACGACGGCAGCCTGACCACCCCGCGCATACGCCGCACCACGTACACCGACGAGGGGGGCCGCGGTCTGCAACTCGTCTCCGCGCTCTCCCGGCGCTGGGGCGCGCGCTATCTCCGGGACGGCAAGTGCATCTGGACCGAGCAGGAGCTCGAGCGGACTCCGGCCGAGTGGGGCGGGTAGCGGGGGCCGCCGCGGACACGCGCCCCGCCGTGGTCAGCAGGCGGCGGTCGCGTCGATCAGCAGCGGAGCGGCCGTCCTCGCCGAGATCTCCTCGTACGTCACTCCGGGCGCGGTCTCGACCAGGGCGAGGCCGGCCGGGGTGATGTCGAGGACGCCGAGGTCGGTGATGACGCGGTGGACGCATCGCTCGCCGGTGAGCGGGAGCGTGCACTCCTCGACGATCTTCGGGGTGCCGTCCTTGGCGGTGTGCTCCATGAGCACGATGACGCGGCGGGCGCCGTGGACGAGGTCCATGGCGCCGCCCATGCCCTTGACCGTCTTCCCGGGGATCATCCAGTTGGCGAGGTCGCCGTGCGCCGACACCTGCATGGCACCGAGCACGGCGGTGTCGATGTGACCGCCCCGGATCATGCCGAAGGACAGGGCCGAGTCGAAGAAGGAGGCCCCGGGCAGGACGGTGACGGTCTCCTTGCCGGCGTTGATGAGGTCGGGGTCGACCTCGTCCTCGGTCGGGTAGGGGCCGGTGCCCAGGATGCCGTTCTCGGAGTGCAGGACGACCTGGACGCCGGGCGGGAGGTGCCCGGGGATCAGGGTCGGCAGGCCGATGCCGAGGTTGACGTAGGAGCCGTCGGCGAGTTCGGCGGCGGCGCGGGCGGCCATCTGGTCGCGGGTCCAGCTCATGCTCGTACGGTCCTCTTCTCGATGTGTTTGTCGGCGGCCTGTGCCGGGGTGAGGGCCACCACGCGCTGGACGTAGATGCCGGGCAGATGCACCTCGTCCGGCCTCAACCCGCCGGTCTCCACCAGCTCTTCGACCTCGGCCACGGTGATCCGGCCGGCCATGGCTGCCAGGGGGTTGAAGTTGGCGGCGGACCTGCGGAAGACGAGGTTGCCGTGGCGGTCGCCGCGCCAGGCCCGGACGAGGGCGAAGTCGGTGGTGATGCCGTGCTCCAGGACGTGGGGGCGGCCGTGGAAGTCGCGGGTCTCCTTGGGCGGGGAGGCGAGGGCGACCGAGCCGTCGGCGGCGTACCGCCAGGGCAGCCCGCCCCGGGCAACCTGGGTGCCCACGCCCGCCGGGGTGTAGAAGGCGGGGATGCCGGCGCCGCCCGCCCGCAGCCGCTCGGCGAGCGTGCCCTGCGGGACCAGCTCCACCTCCAGTTCGCCCGAGAGGTACTGGCGGGCGAACTCCTTGTTCTCGCCGACGTAACTGCCGGTCACACGGGCGATCCGGCCGTCGGCGAGCAGGACGCCGAGGCCGCGTCCGTCCACGCCGCAGTTGTTGGACACGATCTGGAGGCCGCTCGCGCCGCGGGCGTGCAGGGCCCGGACGAGCACGTCGGGGATGCCGCTGAGGCCGAAGCCGCCGACGGCCAGCGACGCGCCGTCGGGGATGTCGGCGACCGCCTCCGCGGCGCTCGCACAGACCTTGTTCATGTGAGGGTCCTTTCCACCGGGACGGGTCCCGCGTCGACGTGGCTCATGACGGTGACGGGCGCGCCGCCGGCGGCGGCGAACCGCGGCGCCGCCGGGGGTGCGGGCCGCTCACGGCCGTTCCCGGGTGCGGCGGCGGGCGAGGGGCAGCGGACGCGGTTCCGCGCCCGGGACGACGGTGTTGGAGACGGTGCCGATGCCTTCGACGGTGAGCGTCACGGTGTCGCCGGGTACGAGCGGCGGCGGGTCCTGCTTGCCGCGGACGCCCCACAGCTCGGCGAGGCAGCCCCCGTTGCCGCAGGTGCCCGAGCCGAGGACGTCACCGGGGCGCACCCAGGTGCCGCGGGAGGCGTAGGCGACCATCTCCTCGAAGGTCCAGCTCATGTGGGACAGCAGGTCCGTGCCGACGGTCGTGCCGTTGACGGCGGCGGCCAGGGCCAGCCGCAGGAAGCCCTCGGCGTCCCGGTACGGCTCCAGTTCGTCGGCGGTGACCAGGTACGGCCCGAGGGTGGTCGCGGTGTCCTTGCCCTTGCAGGGGCCGAGACGGACCTGCATCTCGCGGGACTGGAGATCGCGCGCGGACCAGTCGTTGAAGACCGTGTAGCCGAGAATGTGGTCGCGGGCCTCGGCGGGGGTGAGGTCGCGTCCGGCGCGGCCGACGACGGCGGCGACCTCCAGCTCGAAGTCGAGCACGCCGCTGCCCGGGGGGACCGGGACGTCGTCGTGGGCGCCGATCATCGCGTAGGGGTTGGTGAAGTAGAAGGTCGGAGCGTCGTACCAGGCCTCGGGCACTCCCCCGGCGCCGTCCACGGACCGCCGTACGCCCTCGACATGCTCCTCGAAGGTGACGAAGTCCCGTACGGTGGGCGGCTCCAGCGGTGGCAGCAGCCGCACCTCGGAGACCTGCGGGCCGGGCGGCGCGTCGAGGGCGGCGGCGCCGACGCGGAGCAGCGCGTCGAGACCGTCGCCGGTCCCGATCAGTGCGGTGAGCGAGTGCGTCCCGGGCACCGGGAAGAGGGTCCCGTCCTCCGCGACGACGGCGACCCGGCGTCGGTGCTGGTGTTCATAGGTGGCGAAACGCATGGTCGGCTCCGGGGTGGTTTCCTTGGCGTCGCCCCATCTCACGCCACCCCATCCGATCTGGGAAATCGATTCTCGTTATGCCGCACATCCACGGGACGGATAGGGATGTCCGGGTGGCGGGTGGGCGCCCGGAAATGCGTCGCACCCCGTGCGCGAGGCCGCTAGCCTCCGCGTGGACATGACGAAGAGGCGGGCGACCGCGAGAGGGGCCACGCATGGGGACCGACCGTCTGGGTCTGCTGCTCGACCAGTTCGACTGCGCCAGGGAGAGGGCCCAGGTACGGCTGACGGGGCTGGGGGACGAGGAGTACCTCTGGGAGCCGGTGCCGGACTGCTGGTCGATCCGGCGCCGGGGGGAGGCGACGACTGCCCGGGCGTTCGGGCCCGGCGACTGGGTGCTCGATCTGGGCGCCCCGGACATCCCGCCGAGCGAGTACGCCGAGGTCGCCAGGCAGGCCGCCGACGGGATGTCCGTCGCCAAGATCGCCGAGGACTGGAGCGTGAGCGTCCGGCGGGTCGAGGAGGTCCTCGCCCACACCGGCCCGGTGCGGCCCGACCGGACGCCGATCACCACGATCGCCTGGCGGCTGGGCCACCTCCACTACGGCTTCGCGGGCGGCTGGGAGTGGGCCTTCGGCGAGCGGCGCCGGGATCCGAAGCTGATGGTCGACTTCACCCCCGACGCCTCCCTCGCTCTCGAACGGTTCTGGGCCGCGATCGACCGCTGGCGCGAGGCCGTCGCCGGTGTCACCGAGGAGCAGCTCGACACAGTCGGCTTCTCCCAGTACCCGTACGGTTCCGACCCCGACGATCCGTTCGTGGACGTGCTCTGGGGCGGCAACCTCGAATTCATCCACCACATGTCCGAGATCGCCCTGCTCCGCGACCTCTGGCAGCACCGGGGGTGACGGCTACCAGGCGACGGGGAGTTCGTAGATGCCGTAGGCCTGGGAGTCCTCCTTGAACCTCCCGCACGGCCAGGGCGCTTCTCCTCGTCGTCGACGACCTTCATGGGTTTCCTTCCGGGGCCGCGTTCAGTGCGCGAGGGCGGTCGTGGGCAGCGCGTCGACGACGTCCTGCCGGCGCAGCCGGGTCTGTTTCGGCATGTTCCAGCCGAGGACCCCGGTCACCGCTCCCGCGCTGGTGTAGCGGGCGACGAAGCGCCGGGCCGTCAGGTCTCCCTCGACGATCTCGACGTCCGCGTCGGCGGGCAGCAGTCCGTGGACCTGGAGCTTCGCGTCGAACTGGTCGGTCCAGAAGTAGGGCACGGGGGTGTAGGGGCGGTCCTCGCCGAGGATGGCCCCCGCCACGGCGGCGGCCTGTTCGGTGGCGTTCGTCCGGTTCTCCAGGCGGACGAGACGGCCGTACGGCTCGTGGTGGAAGCGGGCGACGTCGCCGACCGCGTAGACGCCCTGCGCCGCGCGGCAACGGGAGTCGCAGACCACTCCGTTGTCGAGGCGCAGTCCGCTGTCCGCGAGCCAGTCCGTCGCCGGGGTGGCTCCGATGGCGACGACCACGACGTCCGCCGGCAGGCTCTCCCCCGTGGCCAGGGCCACGCCGGCGACCCGGCCGCCGGTGCCGGTCAGGCCGGTCACACCGGTGCCGAGCCGCAGGTCCACTCCGCGCTCGCGGTGCAGATCGCCGAGGAGTCCGGAGACCAGGGGGCCGACCTGGAGCGCCATGGGCGCCGCGAGCGGGCCGGTGAGGGTCACCGCCAGGCCCAGGGTGCGTGCGGTGGCCGCGATCTCGGATCCGAGGACGCCCTCGCCGACGACGACCAGCCGGGCGCCGGGGACCAACTCCCTTTTGAGGGCCAGCGCGTCGTCGAGTCCGCGCAGCACATGGACTCCGGCCAGGTCCGCCGCTCCGGGCAGGGTACGGGCCCGTACCCCGGTGGCGATCACCACGGCGTCCGCCGCCAGTTCGCACCCGGACGCCGTGCGCACGGTGCGGGTCGCGGGGTCCAGGGCGACCGCCTCGTCGCCCAGGACGAGTGCGGCCTTCAGGTCCGCCAGGACCTCCGGTGTCCGCAGCGCCGCCCGTCCGGGCTCCCAGGCCCCGGACAGCACCTGCTTGGACAGCGGGGGCCGGTCGTAGGGTGCGTGGGGTTCGTCGCCGACCACGGTGATCTCACCGGCGTACCCCTTGCGTCGCAGCGACTCGACCGTGCAGAGGCCGGACGCGGAGGCGCCCACCACCAGGACCCGGCCGTGTGCCGGGGTGCCGTCCTCGTTCCTCATACGTTGACTCCGTTGCGCCGTGTGTGTGCCGTGTGCCGGGACGCCGGCCTCTGGCCCGAAAGTTAAATCAAACGGTCGGTACAATCAATCCCCGGCGGCGGATTGCCCGACCCCCTCCCCTCCTCTACGCTCGGCCGTATTCAATCGACCGACCGGTCGAAACAATAAACGCCCTGGAGGGCAGATGAGCGAATCGACGACGGACACCGGTCTCCTCGACGTCGTCATCGTCGGAGCGGGCGTCACCGGCATCCACCAGCTGTACCGTGCCCGCGAGGCCGGCTTCTCGGTCAGGCTGCTGGAGGCCGGCACCGGCGTCGGCGGCACCTGGTACTGGAACCGGTACCCCGAGGCCCGCTTCGACTCCGAGCGCTACACCTACGGCTACCTGTTCTCCCAGGAGCTGTGGGAGGAGTGGGAGTGGACCGAGCACTACGCCGGGCAGCCGGAGATCGAGCGCTACTTCAACCACGTCGTCGACCGCTTCGGCCTGCGGAGCGACATCCTCTTCGGCACCAGGGTCGGCTCGGCGGTCTACGACGAGGACCGCGGCACCTGGACCGTGACGGCCGAGGACGGGACGACGCTGCGGACACGGTTCCTCGTCGCGGCCACCGGTGTCCTCTCGGTGCCCTTCGTCCCCGACATCGAGGGACGCGCGGACTTCCGCGGGGAGCAGCACCACACGGCCCGCTGGCCCAGGACGCCGATCGACTTCACGGGCAGGCGCGTGGCGCTCGTCGGCACCGGGTCCAGCGGGGTGCAGATCGTGCCCGCGATCGCGGACCAGGTCGCCGACCTCACGGTGTACCAGCTGAAGGCCGACTGGGTGACACCCCTGAACAACCGGCCCATCACCGCCGCCGAACAGGCCCGCCTCAAGGCCGACTTCGAGCGGATCCGGGCCACGCTCGACACCTCCCCCAGCGGCTTCCTGCACGAGATCAACCCGCAGAACGGGGCGGACGTCAGCGCCGAGGAGCGGCAGGAGTTCTACGAGAAGATCTGGAACAGCCCCGGCTTCACCAAGCTGACCGAGCACTACCGCGACATGACGTTCAACCCCGTCGTCAACGCCGAGTGGTGCGACTTCATGGCCGCCAAGATCCGCGGCATCGTGGCGGACCCGGAGACGGCCGAGAAGCTGGTCCCGAAGGACGGCGGGTACGGCGCCCGGCGGCCCCCCTTCGGCACCGGCTACTTCGAGGCGTACAACAGGCCGAACGTCTCGCTCGTCTCCCTGCCCGACGACCCCATCCTCCGTATCACCGAGGACGGGATCGAGACGGGCGCCGGGCTGCGCGAGTTCGACATCATCATCTGGGGAACCGGCTACGACTTCGGCACCGGCGCACTCAACCGGCTCGGCGTGCGGGGAGCCGGGGGCCTGCCGCTGAAGGAGTACTGGGCGGACGGCCCGCGCACCTACCTCGGGGTCGCGGCGGCGGGCTTCCCGAACCTCTTCTTCCCCGGCGGCCCGCACGGCGCGCTCGGCAACAACCCGCGCTACGCCGGCGACCAGGTGGAGTTCGTCCACCGGGCCCTGCTGCACGCGCGCGAACACGGCCATGACGTCATCGCGGTCGAGCCGGCCGCGGAGAAGGAATGGACGGACCTGATGAACAGCAGCGACTCGATGTCGATCTTCCAGAGGAGCAGCTACTTCTACGGGGCCAACATCCCCGGGAAGGCCGTCAGCCAGCTGCTCAACCCCACCGGGCGGTGGAAGCTCCAGGAGCTGATCCGGGAGGTCGAGGAGAACGACTACGCCACCTTCGACTTCTCGAAGGCGCGCCGCCGCCCCGCCTGACGGCGGGTCCACCGGCCCCGGTCGCGACCGTCCGTCGGGCGCGGCCGGGCCGCCGTCGGTCCACCACCCGTCCTGCCGGACACGTCCGGACCGACGGCGGCACCACCACCGTCGATGCCCCGGAACCCTCCTCGGGTTCCGGGGCATCGACGTGTCACCGCACGACAGCGGCGGTCACACCGCCGCGATCCTGCGCACCGTCTCGGCGATGGTGTCCCGCGACGGCAGCCACAGCCGCTCCAGGGAGGGCGCGTACGGGGCCGGCACCGGCGGCGGGGCCACCCGGGTCACGGGGGCGTCCAGGTGCCAGAAGCCCTCGTCCACGGCGAGCGCCGACAGTTCGGCCCCGACGCCGAAGTCCCGTACCGCCTCGTGCGCGATGACCAGGCGGTTGGTCCTGGCGAGGGAGGCCAGGACCGTCTCCCGGTCCAGCGGGACGATGGTGCGCAGGTCGACGACCTCGACGCTGACGCCCTCGGCGGCGAGCAGCTCGGCGGCGGCCAGGCAATCCTGGACCATCCGGGACCAGGAGACGAGGGTGACGTCGGTCCCCTCGCGCACGACCCGGGCCCTGCCCAGCGGCAGGAGGTGGTCGTCGGCGGGGCGGGGGCCCTTGAAGCCGTACTGGAGCCGGTTCTCCACGAAGACCACCGGGTTGGGGTCCTGGATCGCGGCGCGCAGCAGGCCGTAGGTGTCGGCCGGGGTGGACGGCATCACCACGGTCAGGCCGGGGATGTGCGCGAGCAGCGCCTCCAGGCTCTGCGAGTGCTGGCTGCCGGAGGAGCGGCCCGCGCCGAACTGCGTGCGCACCACGAGGGGCAGCGAGGCCCGGCCGCCGGTCATGAACCGGAGCTTGGCCGCCTGGTTGAGCAGCATGTCCAGACAGACCCCGATGAAGTCCATGTACATGATCTCGACCACCGGGCGCATCCCGGCCATGGCCGCCCCCACCGCCGTACCGAGGATGGCGCTCTCGCTGATCGGGGTGTCGCGGACCCGGCCGGGGAAGGCCTCGGCGAGGCCCCGGGTGAGGCCGAAGACATTGCCGCCCGCGCCGACGTCGATCCCGGCGACGAACACCGACGGATCTGCCGTCAGCTCGTGCTCCAGGGCCAGTCGTACGGCGTCCATCGACCGGAATGTCTCACCGGCGGCGGGGAGGGGCTCGGGTATCGGGGTGCGCGGGGCGCAGACGAAGTCGTACAGGGTCTCCGGGGCGGGCGCGGGCAGGCCGCGGGCCCACTCCACCGCGGCCTCGATCTCCTTGTGGATCTCCTCGTCCACCGCGTCGACGAGCGCCGGATCGACCCCGGCGGCCGTCAGCTGACGGCGGGTGATCACCAGCGGGTCGCGTTCCTTGGCGGCGGCCACCTCCTCGGGGCTGCGGTAGCGCTCGGGGTCGCCCTCGTAGTGGCCGTGCCAGCGGTAGGTCTCCGCCTCCACCAGCACCGGGCCGCCGCCCGCGCGCAGCCGGTCCACGACGTCGGCCATCAGGCCCGCCACGGCCAGGACGTCGTTGCCGTCGACGTGCGCGTAGCCGATGCCGTAGCCCGCCGCGCGGGCGGAGAGCGGGGCGCGGTGCTGCTCGGCGGCCGGGGAGAACTCGGAGTAGTGGTTGTTCTCGCAGAGGAAGACGACCGGGAGGTCCCACACGGCGGCCAGGTTGACCGCTTCGTGGAACATGCCCTGGGCGACCGCGCCGTCCCCGAAGAACGCCACCACCACGTCACCGGCGGCGCGCAGCCTGGCGGCCGTCGCCACACCGGCGGCGATCGGGAGCCCCGCGCCGACGATGCCGTTGGCGCCGTAGACGCCGAGTCCGGGGTCGGCGATGTGCATCGAGCCGCCGCGGCCGTGGCAGGTCCCGGCGTCCTTGCCCATCAGCTCGGCCATCATCGCCGCCGGGTCCAGGCCCTTGGCGAGCACATGGCCGTGGCCGCGGTGGGTGGAGGTGATGCCGTCGCGGGCGGTCAGCGGCCAGCACGCGCCGACCGCACTGGCCTCCTGACCGATCGACAGGTGCAGGAAACCGGGGATCTCGGTCGCCTTGTACAGCTCGGAGGCCCGCTCCTCGAACCGCCGGATGCGGCGCATCCTGCGGTACATCTCCAGCAGCCGGTTGGCGTGCGGGGAGTCGGGGCCGTCGCCCGGGGCGTGCGGTGCCGGGTTCACGCGCGTCCTCGCGGTGCTTGCGCGGGCGGCGTGACGAGGGCCCGGGCGATCACGTTGCGCTGGATCTCGTTCGTGCCCTCGCCGATCTCGAGGATCTTGGCGTCGGCGTAGAAGCGGGAGATCTCCGACTCGCGGACATAGCCGTAGCCGCCGTGGATCTGCACGGCCTGGGAGGCGGCGCGGTTGGCGACCTCGGAGGCGTACAGCTTCGCCATCGCGGCCTCGGTGCCATATGGGCGGCCCCGGTCGGCGAGCCAGGCGGCCCGGTACACCATCCAGCGGGCGGCCTGAAGTTCGGTGCCCATGTCGGCGATCTTGTGGGCGACCGCCTGGAACGCCGACAGGGGCCGGCCGAACTGCTCGCGTTCCGTGGCGTGCTGAACGGCGAGGGCGAGGGCCGCCTTCGCCAGGGACAGTCCCAGCGCGGCGACGCTGATCCGCCCCTTGTCGAGCACCGACAGGAACTGCCGCAGACCGCCGCCCTCCTCGCCGATCAGATGGTCGTCGGGGACGAAGCAGTCGGTGAAGACCAGCTCCCGGGTGTCCATCGCGTGCCAGCCGAGCTTCTTCAGCTTGCGCCCGCAGGTGTAGCCGGGGGTGTCGGTCGGGACGTAGAAGGTGGCGTACCGCTTGCGGCCGTCGTCCTCGCGGCCGGTCACGGCGAGCACGGTGACGCCCTGGCTGATGTCGGTACCGGCGTTGGTGATGAACATCTTGGTGCCGTTGATCAGCCAGCCGCCGTCCGCACGGCGGGCCGTGGTGGTGATGCCGGCCGCGTCGGAGCCGGCCCCGGGCTCGGTCAGGCCGAACGCGCCGATGGCCTCGCCCCGGGCCAGCGGGGCCAGCCAGCGCCGCTTCTGCTCCTCGGTGCCGTAGGCCAGCAGCGGCAGGGTGGCGATGGTGGAGTGCGCGTTCCAGGAGGAGGCCACCGACTGGTCGGCGGCGCCGAGTTCCTCCATCACGGCCACATAGGTGACGGTGTCGGCGCCCGCGCCGTCGTACTCCTCGGGCACGAGCATGCCCATCAGGCCGAGTTCGCCGAGTTTGGTGAAGACATGGGTCGGGAACTCCTCGTTCTCCGACCACGCGGCGGCGTGCGGGGTGATCTCGCGGGCCGCGAAGTCGCGCACCATCTCCTGGAGCGCCCGCGTCTCCTCGGGCAGGTCGAAATCCATGGTCACAGTCCCTTCGGGGTCAGCAGAACCTTGAGCTGGCCGGCCCTGCGGCCGGCCAGGTCGGCGAAGACCTCCACCCCGTCGGAGAGCGCGAACCGCCCGGTGAGCAGGGGGGAGGCGTCCAGGCGCCCGGTACTCATCAGATCGACGACCCGGGGGATGTCGTGCCGGTAGCCGAGGGTGCCGAGCACGGTCCGCTCGTAGAAGACCAGTTGCCCCAGGTCGAAGGAGACGTCGCCGTGGCCGACGCCCGCCAGCACGACCCGGCCGCCGCGCCGGACGGTGGCCACGGCGTCCCGGGCGAGCGCGGGCACACCGGTCGCGTCGATGACGGCGTCCGGGCCGATGCGCCCGGTACGGACGAACACCTCACGGCGTACGTCCGTCCCGCGCGGGTCGAAGGCCTCGGTGACCCCGATCGCCAGCAGCTTCTCCCGGCGTTCCGTCAGCGGTTCGCTCACGTACAGGCCGGCGGCGCCCGCCAGCCGGGCCGCCAGGACGACGGCGAAGCCGATGGGGCCGCCGCCGACGACCAGCACGTGGTCGCCGGGGCCCACCCCGGCGCGGGTGACGGCGTGCAGGCCGACGGCGAGCGGTTCGGCGAGCGCGGCCATCTCGTCCGTGACCTCGTCCGGCAGCCGGGTCAGTCCGGCGGCCGGCACGGTCACCCGCTCGGCGAACGCCCCGGGTGAGGCGAGGCCCACCGAGCCGCTCCTCGGGCAGATGTGGTAGTCGCCGCGCGCGCACCAGAAGCAGGTCCCGCAGCGCCAGACCGGGTCCGCGGTGACCCGGTCGCCGACCGCGACGCCCTGCACCGGTGCTCCCAACGCGACGACCGTGCCGCTGAGTTCATGGCCGAGGGCGAGCGGCGGGCGGGCCCCGGTGAGCGGGTGCGGGCTCTCCCGGATCAGGTGCGGGCCTTCCTGGTACTCGTGCAGGTCGGTACCGCACACCCCGCACCAGGAGACCTCGACGACCGCCTCGTGCGGCCCCGGTTCCGGTGGCTCCGGGACCTCGTCGAGCCGCAGATCACCTGCGCCGTGCCACCGCAGCGCCTTCACGTCGTACGTCCCTTCTCGTCGTCCCCGTCGCTGTGCGGGCCGTCGCGTCGCGCGCCCCGTTCGAGGAAGGCGCGGAGCCCGTCGGCGGCGTCGTCCGTGCCGAACACCCCGGTGAACAGCGACCGTTCGAGCGCCAGGCCGGTGGAGAGGGCGGCGTCGGCGCCGTGGTCCACCGCTTCCTTGATCGCCTCCAGGGCCGCCGCGGGGCCCTCGGCGAGCTGACGGGCGTACCGGAGGGCGGCCTCGTGCGCCTCGCCCGCCGGTACCACCTCGTCCACGAGGCCGAGGCGCAGCGCCTCGTCCGCGCCGACGGTGCGTCCGGTCATCAGCAGGTTCTTCGCCCGCGCGGGGCCGATCAGCCGGGTGAGCCGCTGGGTGCCGCCGGAGCCCGGCATGATCCCGAGGCGGACCTCGGGCTGGCCGAGCCGGGCGTCGTCGGCGGCCACCCGGTAGTCCGCCGCGAGGGCCAGTTCCAGCCCTCCGCCGAGCGCGTGGCCGGTGATCGCCGCGACGACCGGCACGGACAGCCGCGCCACCTCGTCGAACGTCCGCTGCAGAGCCCGGTTCCAGCCACGCACCTGCCCGGGCGACATGGCGGCCAGCGCCTTGATGTCCGCGCCCGCCGCGAACAGCCGCTCGCCGCCGTACAGCACGACGGCCCGCACCTCCCGGTCGTCGGCGAGTGCGCGCACCGCCGCGCAGAGCTCCTCGCGCTGCCGGGAGTCGAATGCGTTCATCGGCGGATGGAGCAGACGCAGCGTGACCACTGGCCCTTCGCCTTCCCTGCGGATGCGTGGCACGAGGCCCTCCTGTCCCGGTGCGGTGAATCCCGGAGGCCGGGAACGGTTGTCGACGCGTTCGTGTCGTCGTAAAGTGCGACCAAGTTTTATAGACCAAGAGGTACACTAAATCTTGGGAGCGGGCAACCGACCGGTCGGGACATTCCCGGCCACCGAGCCGAGAGAGTCGCCGTGCACAATTTCTCGAGCATCCTCGATTACCACTTCCGCCAACGGCCCGACGCCGTCGCGATCGCGCAGGAAGACCGCCGACTGACCGTCCGGGACCTGCATCGACGGGTGAACCGGCTGGCCGCGGGCCTGACGGACCTGGGCATACGGCGCGGGGACGTCGTCGGACTGCTGCTCTACAACCGGCCGGAGTTCCTTGAGCTGGTGTATGCCGTCAACCGGATCGGCGCGGTGTTCCTGCCGCTGAACTACCGGCTGTCGGAGGAGGAATGGGCCTACATCCTCGGCCATGCGCGGGTGAAGGCGCTGGTGACCGAACCCGAGTTCCTGCGGGCCGTGGACCGGATCGCGGCGGGCCCGGCCGGCCTGGAGCACCGGATCCTGGTGGACGGCGCCGCCGAGGGCCCGTGGACCGGGTACGAGGAGCTGCTCGCCCGGCACCCGGGGGCCCAGGTCGATCCCGCGGAGGTCGAGCCGGGTGATCTCCAGCGGCTGATGTACACCTCCGGCACCACCTCACGCCCCAAGGGCGTGTGCATCACCTACGGCAACCTCCAGGCGAAGAACCTCGCCCACATCGTCCACTTCGGCCTGACCTCGGCGGACACCGCCCTGGTCTGCGGCCCCCTCTACCATGTGGGCGGCCTCGACATGCCCGCCCTCGCCGTCCTGCAGGCCGGCGGAGGCGTCGTCCTCCAGCGCAGGTTCGACGCCGTCGGCGCCCTCGATGCCATCCAGGAGCACCGCGTCACCCACACCTGGCTGGCGCCCGCCATGGTCAACGCCGTGCTGGAGGTCCCCGACCGGGAGTCGTACGACACCTCCTCGGTGCGGTGCGTGCTGGGCGGCGGCGAGAAGACCCCCGAGCCGGTGCTGCGGCGGATCATGCACGCCTTCCCCCACGCCTGGTTCGCCGACGCCTACGGACTCACCGAGACCGTCTCCGGCGACACCTTCCTCGACCGCGAGCACGCCCTCACCAAGCTGGGCTCGGTCGGACGCCCCGTCCCGTTCACGCGGGTACGGATCGTGGACGACAGCGGCCGTGAGGTCCCGGCCGGCGAGCTCGGTGAGATCACCCTGCGCGGGCCGAAGGTCTTCTCCGGCTACTGGCGCGACGAGAAGGCCACCGCCGCGGCCCTGAAGGACGGCTGGTTCCACACCGGGGACATCGGGCACCTCGACGGCGACGGGTACCTCTACATCGACGACCGCAAGAAAGACATGATCGTCTCCGGCGGCGAGAACATCGCCACCCCCGAGGTCGAACGCGTCCTCTACGAACACCCCGCCGTCCTGGAGGCCGCCGTCGTCGGCCTTCCCCACCCGCGCTGGGGCGAAGTGCCCCGCGCCTTCGTCGTCTTCCGCCCCGGCGAGCGCGCCGCACCGGACGACCTGCGCGCCTTCTGCGCGGCCCGCCTCGCCAAGTTCAAGGTGCCCGCGCGCTTCGACGTCGTCGACGAACTCCCCCGCACCCCCTCCGGCAAGGTCCTCAAGCGGACCCTGCGCGGCCTCCCCACGAAGGACTGAGCCATGGCCGACGTCATCACCGACCTGCGCCTCGACGGAAGGACCGCCTGGGTGACCGGCGCCGGCAAGGGCCTGGGCCGGGCCGTCGCCGTCGCCCTCTCCCAGGCCGGGGCGAAGGTGGCGGTCACCGCCCGCACCGCCGCCGACCTGGAAAGTCTGGAGGCCGAACTCGCCGCGCACGGCGGCGACGTGCTCGTGCTCCCCGGCTCGGTCGCCGACCCGGACGCCGTACGCACGCTCGTCGAACGGGCCGCCGGATGGTCGGGACGGCTCGACGCCGCCGTCCACTGCGCCGGGATCAGCCCGCACTTCACCCGCAGCGAGCACCTCACCGACGACGACTGGCGCCAGGTGCTGGACGTCAACCTCCAGGGCACGTTCTTCTGCTGCCGCGAGGCCGGCAAGGTGATGCTGGAGCAGCGCTCCGGGTCGATCGTCAACGTCTCCTCGGTGCACGCGCGCACCGGCTTCGAGCGGATCGCGCCGTACGCCGCCGGCAAGGGCGCCGTGGAGGCGCTGACCCGCGCCCTCGCCGTGGAGTGGGCCGACCGCGGCGTCCGCGTCAACAACCTGGCTCCCGGCTACTTCCGCACCGACCTCAGCTCCGGACTGCTGGACAGCCGCTGGGGCGAGCGCATCGTGCGCGGCACCCCGCTCGGCCGCGTCGGCGACGCGGACGAACTGGGCGGCGCCGCCGTCTTCCTCGCCTCCGACGCCTCCCGCTTCGTCACCGGCACCACCCTCACGGTCGACGGCGGCTGGACCGCCTGGTGAACGTCTCTCTTTGCGCGAGTCATTGAATGTACCGACCGTTGGGTCTATCTTTCGCGGCAATCCCCCACGCCCCGCCCGTGGCAGAGCCGCCGCGCCCAGGCTCCCGCTCTCCTCCGGAAGACCGCCCATGTCCCAGACACCAGCCCCTGGTCGTCGGCTGCTGTGCCGTGGGCACACTCCTCGTCGCGCTGATCCCCCGGGGCAAGCGGCTCGACGAGGCGGTGGCCGCCGAAACGGCGGCGTGACCGCCCCACCCCGGTGATCACCGCACGGGACCGGTTCGCCGCCGCCCGCCCCTCCTCGGGGGAGGCGGCGTGCGGCCGGTCCCGCACGGCCGTACGGCGACGCGCGCGGCCGCCGGCCCGGAGGTCACTCGTCGCTCATGGCGGCGCACAGGCCGCCGTCGACGACGAGGTCGACACCGCTGACGAAACTCGCCTCGTCCGACAGCAGGAACGCGGCGACGGCGGCGACCTCCTCGTACCGCCCGGTCCGGCCCAGTGGCGTGCTCAGGATGAGCCGGCGCACCGACTCGTGCCGTTCCGCCTCCATACGGGTCTGCGGGGTGTCGATCGCGCCGGGCGACACCGAGCACACGCGGGCGCCCAACGGACCGAGCCGCACCGCCTCGGCACGGGCGAAGCGCTGCACACCGTACGTCGCCCACGGGTAGGCCCACGCGGGATCCTCGACCGCGGGGCCGATGGCGTCGCGGATCCGGTCGAGGAGCCCGTCGTCCACCGGCTCGTCCAGGACGGCCGCGACCGTCGGGTCGGGTTCGATGCGGGCGATCAGCGGGGACACCGAGGCGCAGTACACGAAGGCCGTCCCGGCGCCGGCCAGGGGGCGCAGCGCCTCGGCGAGCAGCACCGTGCCCACCAGGTCGACCTCGATGATCCTGCGCCAGTCGCCCTCCTCCGGTGCGACGCTCTCGGCGTGCGCGACCGCCCGCAGCGCACCGGCCCCGCCCGCGCGGCGGGCCAGCCGGGCGAGGTCCCCGGGGTCGGTGACGTCCACGCCGATCGGCTCGACGACCGCCCTCTTGCCGTACCTGGACAGGCCCTTGGCGACCCGGGCCGCGGCCGCCTCGTCCCGGTCGGCGAGCAGCAGCACGTCCACCCGGTCGGCGAGGCGCCGCGCGCAGGCCTCCCCCACCCCGCCGCCGGCTCCGGTGGCGATACCTACCGTGCTCATGTGCCACTCCTCACTGGGGGACACCCTCACCTCACGAGTGTCTCGCGGTCGCGGCCGAACCGATCGCCGTGGGCCGCGCCGGTCAATGTACCGTTTGGTCTGGCAAACCGGATGACGTCCCGTACTCCGCTCCCCGCAGAAGGGAGTCCGTCCGCCGGCGCCCCCGGAGTCGGCTTTAATTCAGTACGTCGTCACGTCAAGCGGGAGAGAACCCATGCCACGACCACCGGGCCATGGACCGGGCTTCGAGGTCAGACGCCAGAAGATCATCGATGTCGCGGCAGCCCTGTTCGCCCGGCAGGGATACGCGGCGACGTCGATCAACGACCTGGGCCGGGCGGTGGGACTCGCCAAGGGCGCGCTGTACTACTACATCGGCTCGAAGGAGAACCTCCTCGTCGAGATCCAGTCCCGGGTGATGGGGCCGCTGCTGTCCCGGGCCCGGCAGATCGCGGACCTCGACACGACCCCCCTGCTGCGGCTGCGGCTGCTGTCCGAGTCGCTGCTGACCATCATCTTCCGCCGGCTGGACCACATCTGGGTCTACGAGCACGACTACCGCTCGCTGAGCGGTGCGGAGCTGAAGACCCTGCTGGAGCAGCGCTCGGACTTCGAGCAGCTGATCTCCGCGCTGCTCGCGGAGGCCGTGGAGCAGAACACCTTCCGCACGATGGAACCGCGCCTGGGCACCCTGCAGTTCCTCAACCTCCACAACCACACCTATCAATGGGTGAATCCGGACGGACAGTGGGACGCGGCCTTCCTGGCCCGCGAGTACTGCACGACGCTGTTCCGCGGCTTCGGCGCCCCCGACCACGCCCTGCCGAGGATCGAGGAGCAGGCGGAGGCCTTCAAACGCGACCACCCCGAGCTGTCCCTCGATCCGGAGGAGAGGTGGAAGCCGACCACGGACTGACCGCCGACCCGTCCCCGTCCCCCGAGTCGAACTGCCGTTCACCCGGCCCTGACCCGCATCGTCCGGGCGTCCGGCGAGTTCTCCGTTCAGGGTGTCGTCCGCCGCGTACGGTAGCCCCGCTGCCGCGCCTCACCCCTCGTGGTGGGGTGGATACGGACAGTGAAGGAACGGCGCGAGGGAAAGGAACGGGGCAAGGATGACGGAGGCCACGGCGAGCGAGCCGGATGAGCGGGTACTGGGCCGCCGGTGGACGGTGCGACTGGACCCCGCCGGCCGCGGCAGCACGGCGGTACGCGTCTCGTGCAGCCGCCCTGCCTGTGCCGAACAGCGACTTCCGTCCGCGGCCGTCGGCCGTGCGGCCGCGGTCGAACACCTCAAGTCCCATCTGCGGGCGGTCGCGGGGCCCCGGACCGGGGCGTACTGCGCGTGCCGGGCCGAAAACTGCCATACGCACATCTCCGCCGCCGACCGGCAACAGGGAGTCCAGCCCTGGCGGTGCGGCGGGGCGGTCGTCCTGGCCGTGCTCAGCGACCGGCAGGGCCGCTGGTGGCAGGCGATGGAGTGCTGCGCACGCTGTGCGGCCGCGACACCCGGCGCCAAGGTCGTCACCACCACCCCGCTCCCCTGCGGCCCGGAGGCCGGCTCCCCCGCCACGGCCGACCGCCCGCCGACCGCCCCGGCCGGCGCGCCACGGTTCTCCGACACGTCCCCGCCCGCGGCCGGCCGGCGGAACGTGCCCGCGCCCCGCTCCTCGCCCTCGCCGCGCGCCCGTCCGCACGGGAAGATCGCCCAGCGGGTCGTGCCGCACGATCTGCGGCCCGCCGTCCTGCGGGACGAACTCGTCGAACTCGGCGACCTGTTCCGCGCGTACCAGAAGCGCACCGAGCCCGACCTGGCGCTGCTCGCCGACCTCCATGAACGCAAGGCGCGCGCCTTCACCACCTGGGCCGAGGCCACCGGCGACCCCGCGCTTCAGCAGGAGGCACGGCGCGCCGAGCAGGCCGCCGCCACGGCCCGCTCCCAGCATCTTCAGCGCACCGGCCTCGGCGCGGACGCCGACGGGCCGGCCGTCAGCCGTCTGCTGAACGCGCCGGCGCAGTGGGAGCACGTACGCTCCGTCCTCGCGCACGTGGCCGACCACAGCCCGCTGCCGGGACCGGACGCCCGGCTGCTCGTCCTGATGCTGACCCTGCGCACCGCGCACACCGGAACCGGCAACGTCGTCGGCCAGGACATCACCGCGCTGGGCCTGACCGACCCGCAGGACCTGCTCGAGAAGCTGACCGACTGCGGATGGCTGGTCGTCCCCGGCACCGTGGAGGACCTGCTCGCCTCCCGCCCGGAGAGCCCCACCGCCGTCACCGTCCCCTCCCTGGCCCCCCGCGAAGACGGTTCGGGACCGTTCACGTTCGGCAGGAAGACGCGGCCCAGGCTCAGTGGCTGGGCCCAGAGGATCGTCTCGGACAAGAAACTCCGCAAGGCCAGGGCCACCGCCGGCACCCACCTGCTCGCCCTGACCCTGGCCACCCGGACCAACGGCTCGGGACGCCTCGGCCCCGACGACCGGGGCGTCGCCCTGAGTTCCCTCACCGCCGCGATCCCGGTGGATCCGGGCGAGTTGCCGCGCCTGGTGGACCAGCTCACGGCAGCGGGCTGGCTCACCGAAGCCGCCCTCACCGACAGCCACCTCACCGGACGGCTGACCGAACGCGTCCTCCCGCTCACCTGTCCCCTCCCCCAGCCGGACCGGGCAGGTCAGGCGGGGTAGCGCCCGGTCCGGCTGCGGTCGTCGGTTCTCGGCGGTTGGTCCACGGGTTCCAGAAGAAGGTGCCGTCGGCGCACTGGTAGCGGTCCCCGTGCCCGCGCTCGATGCCCTGCCGGCCGGCGGTCCGGCAGCCGCCCAGGGTGAGGTACCTGCCGCGGAGGACGTCGAGGCCGTCGGCGTGCGGGCACCGGCGTCAGGCTCAGAGCAGGGAACGGATCGCGGTCTCGAAATGCTCCACGTGCTCGGCGGCCAGGGCCGCGGCGCGGTCCCCGTCTCCTGCCAGGACCGCGCGCACGAGCGGACCGTGCTCGCCCACATGGCCGGCCAGCCCGGGGAGGCGGTCGAGGAACAGGCACCAGATACGCGTGGCCAGGTTGTCGTAACGGACCAGTGTGTCCTGGAGGAAGGGGTTCGCCGTGGCGGTGTACAGCGCCCGGTGCAGCCGGAGGTCCAGTTCGAGGAGTTCGGCGACCTCCCGTCCGGCGGCCGCGTCCAACTCCTCCAGCAGGCGGCCGAGTACGGCCCGGTCCACCGCGCCGGCCCGGCGCGCGGCGCAGTCCGCCGCCAGCGGCTCCAGCCGCAGGCGCACCTCGGTGAGGTGACCGAGGTCGGTGATCTGCACCTCGGAGGCGAACGTGCCGCGCCGTGGGTAGGAGACCACCAGCCGGTCGGCCTCCAGGCGCTTGAGCGCCTCGCGCACCGGCGTGCGTCCGACCCCCAGCTCCGCGGCCATCTGCTCGTCGTTGATGGGTGTACCGGGCGCGATCTGCAACGTCACCAGGCGGTCGCACAGGGCCCGATAGGCCCGCTCGGCCAGGGTGAGCCCGTTCTCCGTCACCGCGACCGACATGCGCACCCTCCTCGCCGAGACTCGATCCCCCGACGCTAGCACGATTGATATATCAGCCCGTGCCCGGCGACTGCGCGACGACTCCTTGACGACTGACCTGAAATGCGCCTACAACTAATATATCAGATGTACGCCACCACCCTCCAAGGGGACCGCATGAGCTTCTCCCAGCCGCTGACCCTGTTCGACCCGGAGGTCGCCGCCGCGGCCGACGCGGAGCTCGAGCGCCAGCAGTCGACGCTGGAGATGATCGCGAGCGAGAACTTCGCGCCGGTGGCGGTGATGCAGACGCTCTCCGCCGAGCAGACCGAGTCGCTGCGCGGCCGGGTGGCGAAGCTCGCCGCCGCGTTCCCCCTGTACCCCGAGCTGAACGGAGCCGCGGCATGACCGGCACGCCGCTTCCGGACCACCCGGACTTCCTCTGGCGCAACCCCGACCCCAAGCGGTCGTACGAGGTGGTGATCGTCGGTGGCGGCGGGCACGGCCTGGCCACCGCCTACTACCTGGCCAAGAACCACGGCATCACCGACATCGCGGTGCTGGAGAAGGGGTGGCTGGCCGGCGGGAACATGGCCCGCAACACCACCATCATCCGCTCCAACTACCTGTGGGACGAGAGCTCCGGCATCTACGAGCACTCCCTGAAGCTGTGGGAGACCCTCGAGGAGGACCTCGACTACCCCATCCTGTTCAGCCAGCGCGGGGTGCTCAACCTCGCGCACACCCTCCAGGACATCCGGGACAGCAGACGCCGGGTCCACGCCAACCAGCTCAACGGCATCGACGCCGAGTGGCTGGAGCCGGACGAGGTCGCCAAGGTCTGCCCGATCGTCAACATCGACCCGGACGTCCGCTATCCGGTGCTCGGCGCCACGTACCAGCCGCGCGCCGGCATCGCCAAGCACGACTACGTGGCCTGGGGTTTCGCGCGCCGGGCCGACGCCTACGGCATCGACCTGATCCAGAACTGCGAAGTCACGGGCATCGACGTGACGGACGGCCGGGTGACGGGCGTACGGACCACCCGCGGCGACATCGCCGCCGGCAAGGTGGCGCTCGCCGGTGCGGGACACACCTCGGTGCTCGCCGAAATGGTGGGCCTGCGGCTGCCGTTGCAGAGCCACCCGCTCCAGGCGCTGGTCTCCGAGCTGCTGGAACCGGTGCACCCGACGGTCGTGATGTCCAACGCCGTCCATGTGTACGTCTCCCAGGCGCACAAGGGCGAACTCGTCATGGGCGCCGGCATCGACAGCTACAACGGCTACGGCCAGCGCGGCGCGTTCCACATCATCGAGCGCCAGATGGCCGCCGCCCTGGAGCTGTTCCCGGTGTTCGCCCGCGCCCACATGCTGCGCACCTGGGCCGGCATCGTCGACACCACCCCGGACGCCTCCCCCATCGTCGGACTCACCCCGGTCGAGAACCTGTACCTCAACTGCGGCTGGGGAACGGGCGGGTTCAAGGCCACCCCCGGCGTCGGCTGGTGCTACGCCCACACCGTCGCCACCGGCGAACCCCACCCGTACAACGCGCCCTTCGCCCTGTCCCGGTTCGTCACCGGCGCACTGGTCGACGAGCACGGCGCGGCCGCCGTCGCCCACTGACCCCCCTCCCGGAGACTCCGATGCAACTCATCGCCTGCCCCTGGTGCGGCGAGCGCGAGGAAGCCGAGTTCCACTACGGCGGACAGGCGCACGTCCCCTACCCCGCGAAGCCGGCCGACCTCGACGACGAGCAGTGGGCCCAGTACGTCTTCTTCCGCGACAACCCCAAGGGCCCGTTCGCGGAGCGGTGGATGCACGCCGCGGGATGCCGCCGCTGGTTCGACGCCCTGCGCGACACCGCCACCCACCAGTTCCTGTCCGTCCACCGCATGGGTGAGGAGCCCCGCGCATGAGCAACGCGTTCCGTGTCGACGCCCTCGGCTCCGTGGACCGCGACAAGTCGCTGTCCTTCACCTTCGACGGCCGCGAGTACACCGGCCACCCGGGCGACACCCTCGCCTCGGCCCTGCTGGCCAACGGGGTCCACCACGTGGCCACCAGCATCAAGTACGGGCGACCGCGCGGCATCATGACCGCCGGCGTCGAGGAGCCCAACGCCCTCGTACAGATCGAGTTCCCTTTCCCCGAGCCCATGCTCACGGCCACGACCGTCGAGTTGTACGACGGTCTCGTCGCCCGGGGGTTGTCAGGCCAGGGGCGGCTGAGCACCAGGCCCGACACAGCCCGGTACGACACCGTGCACGCACACTGTGACGTGCTGGTCGTCGGCGCCGGTCCGGCCGGACTGGCCGCCGCCCTGACCGCCTCACGGGCCGGTGTGCGGGTCGTCGTGGTCGATGAACTGCCTTCTCCAGGGGGCTCGTTGCCGGGTACGGCACCCGCTTGCGAGTGGGTCGCCGACGTCACGGACGAGCTCTCGGCGAACTCCGATGTCCAGCTCCTCCGGCGGACCACGGCGATCGGTTACTACGACGACGGTCTCGTCCTCGCTCTGGAGAAGCGCACCGACCATCTCGGCGCGGCCGCGCCCGCCCATGTCTCCCGTCAGCGCGTCTGGCGGATCCGGGCCAGGCAGGTCGTGTTCGCCACCGGCGCCTACGAGCGGCCGATCGCGTTCGACGACAACGACCGCCCCGGCATCATGCTCGCGGGGTCGGCCCGTACGTATCTGGGCCGTTTCGGCGTGCTCGCGGGCCGTGAGGTCGTCGTGTTCACCACGAACGACAGCGCCTACCTCGCGGCGACCGAACTGGCCGACGCCGGTGCGCGAGTGCGCGCGGTGATCGACGCCCGGAGCGAGGTGCCGGCCCACTGGCTGGACGCCTGTGCCGCGCGTGGGATCGAGGTGCGGGCCGGGCAGGCGGTGTCCGGGACGAGCGGTGCCGAGCGGATCACCGGGGTGCGGGTCGGGGACGAGGAGATCGGCTGCGATCTGCTGCTGGTGTCGGGGGGCTGGAATCCGGCGGTGGCGCTGTTCAGCCAGGCTCGGGGGACGCTTCGGTACGACGGCGTGCTCGGTGGCTTCGTTCCTGCGGGCGCACTGGACACCGTACGAACCGCTGGTGCCGCCCGTGGGGTTCTCGGGTCGGCCGAGGTTGTGTCGGACGGTGCGGAGGCGGCCCTCGGTGCGCTGGCAGCGCTCGGAAAGACCGCAGGAGAGCCTGTGGCTCTGCCGGCCGTCGGCGACGCGCCCGCGGGCGCACCGGGCGCGGTGCTCTGGCAGGTTCCCGGCTCCGACGACGCACAGTTCGTCGACCTCCAGCGCGACCAGACCGTCGCGGATGTCCTGCGGGCCACCGGGGCGGGCCTGACCTCGGTGGAGCACGTCAAGCGGTACACCACCATCGGGACCGCCCACGACCAGGGCCGTACGTCAGGGGTGCTGACCTCGGGCATCGTCGCCGCGGCGCTGGGCGTGGACATCGCCGAGCTGGGCACCCCCCGGCTCCGGCCGCCCGCGCTGCCGGTGGCGTTCGCCGCGTTCGCCGGACGCAACCGCGGCGAGCTGTTCGACCCGGTCCGGGTGACCTCCCTTCACCGGTGGCACGTCGAGCACGGCGCCCTCTTCGAGAACGTCGGCCAGTGGAAGCGGCCGTGGTACTACCCCGTCGGCGGGGAGACCATCGAGGAGGCCGTGCTGCGGGAGTGCCGGGCGGCCCGTGAGGGCGTCGGCATGATGGACGGCTCCACCCTCGGCAAGATCAGCGTCCAGGGTCCGGACTCCGGCGAGCTGCTGGACCGGTTCTACACCAACGTCATGAGCTCGCTGAAGGTCGGCCGGGTCCGCTACGGCGTGATGTGCGGTGTCGACGGCATGGTGTTCGACGACGGAACCGTACTGCGCCTGGCCGAGGAGGAGTTCCTGGTCACGACGACCACCGGCAACGCCGCCAAGGTGCTGGACCGGATGGAGGAGTGGCTCCAGACGGAGTGGCCCGACCTGCGGGTCCGCCTCACCTCCGTCACCGAGCACTGGGCGACGATCCCGCTGGTCGGGCCGCGCTCACGCGACGTACTGGCCCTGGTGGCGCCCACGCTCGACGTGAGCAACGCCGCCTTCGGGTTCATGACCTGGCAGGACACCGTCGTCGCGGACGTCCCCGCCCGGGTGGCCCGGATCAGCTTCTCCGGTGAACTCGCCTACGAGATCAATGTCCCCGCCTGGTACGCGCACACGGTGTGGGAGGCCCTGTACGCGGCGGGCGGCCCCTTCGGCATCACGCCGTACGGCACGGAGACCATGCACGTGCTGCGCGCGGAGAAGGCGTATCCGATCATCGGGCAGGACACCGACGGCACGATCACCCCGCAGGACCTCGGGATGTCCTGGGTGGTGTCCGGGAAGAAGGACGAGTTCGTCGGCAGGCGGTCCTTCGACCGGGCCGAGAACCGGCGCGCCGACCGCAAGCAACTGGTGGGGCTGCTGCCCGTCGACGAACGCACCCTGCTGCCGGAGGGCGCGCAGATCATCGCCACCGAGACGGTGCCCGCGCCGCCGGTGCCCATGCTCGGGCACATCACCTCCAGCTACCGCAGCGACGCCCTGGGCCGCACCTTCGCGCTCGCCCTGCTGCGCGGCGGCACCCGGCGCGTCGGCGAGACCCTCTACGTCCCGCTGGAGGGCCGCACCGTCGCGGTGACCGTGACCGACCCCGTGCTCTACGACAAGGAGGGAACCCGCCGTGACGGTTGACGCCCCCGCCCGTTTCAGCCCGCTCGCCGACTGGCAGGAGGCCTTCGGCCGGCTCCCCGCCGGCTTCCAGGTCCGGGAGCTGCCCTTCCTCACCCAGCTCACCCTGCGGGTGAGCGCGGACAGCCCCGCGGCGAAGGCGGTCGAGTCGGTGCTCGGCATCCGGCTGCCGTCCGCCTCGCGCGCGGAGCTGTCCGAGGAGGTGAAGGCCCTGTGGCTGGGCCCCGACGAATGGCTGCTGGTCGCGCCGGCGGACACCGGTGCCGAGCTGGTCGGGCGGCTGAGGTCGGCGATCGGCGAGGAGTTCGCCACCGTCACCGACGTCTCCGCGCAGCGCACGGTGCTGTCCCTGCGGGGCGGCCTCACCCGCGAGATCCTGGCGCGGGGCTGCGCCCTCGACCTGGACCCCCGGGTCGCGCCCGTCGGGGCCTGCTACACCACGCTGCTCGCGCAGACGGGGATCACGCTGGTCGTCCGGGCGGAGGCCGCCGCCAGTGTGTGGCTGCTGGTCCGTTCCTCCTTCGCCCCGTACGCCGCGGCGTGGCTGGTCGACGCGGCCACGGAGTACGGCGGAGGGGCGGGATGACCCTCGGCGTCCCGGACACGTACAAGGAGGAGAAGGCCATGAGTACCCAGTTCGTCCTGACCCTGAGCTGCCCCGAGCGCCCCGGCATCGTCAATGCCGTGACGAGCTTCCTCGTCCGGCACAGCTGCGACATCACCGAGCACCAGCAGTTCGACGACCCCGACCACGGCCGGGTCTTCCTGCGCACCGGCTTCACGAGCACCGACGGGACGATCACCCTCGACGCGCTGAAGGCGGAGTTCGCGTCGATCGCGGACACCTACGGGATGCAGTGGGAGCTGCGGGACGCGACGGTGAAGTCCCGGGTCCTGGTGATGGTGTCGAGGTTCGACCACTGCCTGGCGGATCTGCTCTACCGCTTCAAGAGCGGCACGCTCGACGCCGACATCGCCCTCGTCGTCTCCAACCATCCCGATCTGAAGCCGATGGCGGACGCGGCGGGTATCCCCTTCGAGCACATCCCGGTCACCGCCGCGACCAAGCAGCGGGCCGAGGCCCGGCTGCTGGAGCTCGTGGACGGGCACGCCATCGACCTCGTGGTGCTGGCCCGCTACATGCAGATCCTCTCGGACGACCTGTGCAAGAGCCTGGAGGGCCGGGCGATCAACATCCACCACTCGTTCCTGCCGAGCTTCGTGGGCGCCAAGCCCTACCACCAGGCCTATCAGCGCGGTGTGAAGCACGTCGGCGCCACGGCCCACTACGTCACGGCCGACCTGGACGAAGGGCCGATCATCGAGCAGGAGGTGATCCGCGTCGACCACCGGCTCGCCGCGGACCAGCTCGTGCTCGTCGGCCGGGACGCCGAGCGGCTCGCCCTGGCCCGGGCGGTCAACTGGCACTGCCAGAACCGCATCCTGCTGCACGGCAACCGCACGGTCATCTTCAGCTGACACGGAAGGCCTCCACCATGTCCACCGCGACCGTTCTCTCCGGCTCCGCAGCCGCCGCGGACATCAAGCGTGAACTCGCCGGCCGAGTCCTGGCCCTGCGGGACCGCGGCATCGTCCCGGGACTGGGCACGATCCTCGTCGGCGACGACCCCGCCAGCCACTCGTACGTGGGCGGCAAGCACCGGGACTGTGCCGAGGTCGGCATCGCCTCGCTGCGGATCGACCTGCCGGCCTCCGCCACCCAGGCCGACGTCGAGGCGGCCGTGCTGCGGCTCAACGCCGATCCGGCGTGCACGGGCTTCATCGTGCAGCTGCCCCTGCCCGCCCCTCTCGACATGCACGCCGTACTGGAGCTCGTCGACCCCGACAAGGACGCCGACGGTCTCCACCCGACGAACCTCGGCCGCCTGGTGCTGGGCGTCCCCGCGCCCCTGCCGTGCACTCCCCGGGGCATCCTGGACCTGCTGCGGCGGCATCAGGTCCCCATCACCGGTGCCCAGTTCTGTGTGATCGGCTGTGGCGTGACCGTGGGCCGGCCACTGGGGCTGATGCTCACCCGGCGCACGGAACACGCCACCGTCACCCTCTGCCACGAGGCGACCCGTGACATCGCCGCGCACACGCGTGAGGCGGATGTCGTCGTCGCCGCGGCCGGGGTGGCGCATCTGGTCCGGCCCGACTGGATCAAGCCCGGTGCGACGGTGCTGTCCGTCGGGCTGACCCGGACCGTGGAGGGCATCCTCGGTGACGTCCACCCCGACGTCGACCGGGTGGCGGGCACCCTCGCTCCGCCGGTCGGCGGTGTGGGGCCGATGACCCGCGCCATGCTGATCACGAACGTCGTCGAGGCCGCGGAGCGCCGGGCCGCGGGCGGAGCATGAGGCGGTGAACCCGGCGTGAACGGCCCCCACCCGGAGGCGCTCCCCGAGCCGTCTCCGCGCTGATCGGCTCCCGCGGGTCAGACGGCCCTCCGCCGCGGCTTCAGCGGCACCGTGGGCAGCTCGGGGGCGGGCAGCGGTCCGCCGTCGTACCCCTCCACCTCACCGAACCGGGGCCCGCCCAGCTCCGCCATCCAGTCGGCGCGGGCCCGGACGACCTCGTCGTGGGTCCGGCAGACGAAGTTCCACCACATGACGATCTCCTCCTCGAACGGCGGGCCGCCCAGGAGGACCACCCGGGCCGGGGTGGTGTCCGAGTCGTTGGTCAGGGTGAGGTGGTCGTGGCCGGGGGCGGTATAGCCCAGTTCGGCGGGCTTGAGGGGGGTGCCGGCGAAGCGGACCGTGCCCGTGTCGACGAGGAGGCCGTGTTCGAAGGCGGGGTCGACGGGGAGGGTGAGGTCCGCTCCCGGGTCGAGGAGCAGCTCCGCGCCGAGCAGGGGCGTGAAGGTGCGGACCGGGGAGGTGGCCCCGGCGAGAGCGCCGAGGAAGACCCGCAGGGCGGCGCCGGGGAGGCGGACCGGCTCCGGTTCGTGGTGCTGGAAGTCGCGGGGTGCGTCGCGGTGGGCGTCCGGGAGGGCCACCCAGAGCTGGACGCCGTGCAGGACCGTGGTGCGCGGGGTGGAGACCTCGGTGTGGGCGATGCCGTGCCCGCCGGTCATGAGGTTGAGCTCGCCGGGGCGGACGAAGGCATGGCTGCCGAGGCTGTCGCGGTGTTCGATCTCGCCGCTGAACAGCCAGCTCACGGTCTGGAGCCCGGTGTGCGGATGCGGGGCGACGTCCATGCCGCCGGTCGCGGCGACGTCGTCGGGGCCGTAGTGGTCGGCGAAGCACCACGCGCCGATCAGGCTGCGCTGCCGCTGCGGGAGCGTACGGCGGACGGTCATGGCCCGGGGTCCGCCCAGCGGCACGTCACGCGGCGTGAGAACCTCCACCTTGCCCGGCTCGCTCACCACTGGGCCCCCTTCATCGACCTTCACGAATGGTTTGATATTCAACTATGACTCGTCGGATCTTCATAGACAAGCAGAGCCCCAAGGCCTATCACGCGCTGGTGCAGACCTCCGAGGCCGTACGGGCGACCGCCGCCGACGCGGGTCTGGAACGGACCGTCGTGGAGCTCGTCAACCTGCGGGTCTCGCAGCTCAACGGCTGCGCGTTCTGCCTGGACGTGCACACGAAGGCGGCCGTGCGGGCCGGCGAGGAGACCCGGCGGCTCGGTGTCCTCGCCGCCTGGCGGGACACCGAGCTGTTCTCCCCGCTGGAGCGCGCGGCCCTGGCGCTCGCCGAGGCGACCACCCACCCCACCGACGCCGACGCCCAGGAGGCCGCCTACGCCGAGGCCCGGGAGGTGCTCACCGAGGACCAGATCTCCGCGGTCGTCTGGGTCGCCGTCACCATCAACGCCTTCAACCGGGTGTCCATCCTCAGCAAGCACCCCGTGCGCTGACCCCGTCCGGTCGGCGCAGCCCCGCCAGCGCCGGTTCCACCGCGCGGTGGAACGTCGGGTACGTGTAGATCATGTGCCGCAGGCGCTCCACCGGGACCTCCGCGTGCACGGCGACATTCAGGCCGTAGAGCAGTTCACCGCCCGCGGGGCCGGCCGAGGTCGCGCCGACCAGGACACCCCGGTCGGCGTCCTCGACCAGCTTGAGGAAGCCCTCGCCGCCCGGTCCGTGGATCCAGCCGCGGGTCGAGGCGGAGAGCCCGGTCACCGACGTACGGACCCGCAGCCCCCGCTCGCGGGCCTGCCGTTCGGTGAGGCCCACGGCCGCGATCTCGGGGTCGGTGAAGGTGACCCGGGGCAGGGCGCGGTAGTCGGCCTCGGGGCCCGGCTCGCCGAGGATGTCGCGGACGGCGATCTGCGCCTGGTACATCGAGACATGGGTGAAGGCCCCGCGTCCGGTGAGGTCGCCGACCGCCCAGAGGCCGTCCGCCGCCCGCATCCGTCCGTCCGTCGGGACCGCCGCGGCGGCGGGGTCGAGCCCGACCGTCCGCACCCCGAGGGCGCCGAGATCGGCGTACCGGCCGGCCGCCACCAGCAGGCGCTCGGCCCGCAGCACCTCGTTCTCGACGTGCACGCCGAAACCTGCTTCTCCGTAAACGATCTGACGGGCCCTCACTCCGGTCAGGACCGTCACCCCGTCCGCCCGCAGCGCCTTCGCCGCCAGCTCCCCCGCCTCCGGCTCCTCGTGCGACAGCAGCCGCTCCTGCCCCTCGAGGACCGTCACCCGGCAGCCGAACCGGGCGAAGACCTGGGCCACTTCGACGCCCACCGCGCCCCCGCCCAGCACGATCATCGAGGCCGGCAGCTCCTTGGCGGCCATCGCGTCCCGGTTGGTCCAGTACGGGGTCCCGGCCAGCCCCGGCACGGAGGGGATCCGGGGGCGGCCGCCGGTGGCGAGCACGACCCCCCGGCGGGCCTCGAAGGTACGGTCCCCGACGGTCACCCGGCGCTCCCCGGCGAGGCGTCCGGTGCCCCGGACCAGCCGGCCGCCCTTGCCCTCCAGCCGCTCGACCGCCACCTGGTCGTTCCAGTCGTCGGTGGCCTCGCGCCGGATGCGGTCGGCGACCCTCGACCAGTCCGGCGTCACGGCGGCCGGACCGGCCAGCGCGGGGGTCCGGCATGCCTCGGCGACCAGGTTCGCGGCCCGGATCATCATCTTGCTGGGCACACACCCCCAGTACGGGCACTCCCCGCCCACCAGCTCCGCCTCGACGCCCACGACGTCCAGACCCGCCTCGGCCAGGGTGCCCGCGACATGCTCGCCGCCCGGCCCCAGGCCCACGACGACCACGTCCACCTGCTCGTCCATGCCCCTGCCCTTCCTGTGCCCACGCCTTCGCGCGTACGGCCGCACGTCCGACCGCCCGGCCCGCCGCACCCCGACGCTAGGGCCGCCGGGGGCGCCGCTCGTGTCCCTGCGTGCACGGGCGCCGACCTCTCCGCGCACGCCGCGCCCCCGCCGGTCGCCCGAGGTCACCGGGTGATTGCCGGTCCGCCGGCCCGGTAAGAATCGACCGGTCAGCCGACCGTCGCCCCCTGGAGGCCCGCCGATGCCCGAGCCCGTCACGCCCCCCGGTCCCGAGTCCGTCAACGCCGAGGCCTGGCAGGCGTACGCGGTCCACCATCTGCGGCGCGGCACCGTCCTGGCGGAGGCGGAGCGGATCGACTGGGGGTTCCCGGGCGCCGGGCCCGACGAGGCATTCCTCGGGGAGCTGACCGGGCGGCGCGTGCTGGATCTCGGCTGCGGCACGGCCCGGCACGCCGCACGTCTGGTGCGCAGGTACGGTGCGGAGGTGGACGCGGTGGACTCCGCGCCGGGCCAGATCGAACGGGCCCGCGCCCGGTACGGCTCCCTGCCCGGTCTGCGCCTGGTCCACGCGGACGCCGTCGCCCATCTGCGGGACTCCGGGCCGTACGACGTGATCTACGCCGTCAACGCCGTGCCGTACGTCGATCCCCGCCGGCTGCTGCCCGCGCTGGCGACCGCCCTGAAGCCCGGCGGGACGCTGTGCTTCAGCGTGCTGCACACCAACTCCTCCGGGGACGGGCCGAGTGCGGATCTCACCCCCCGCCCCGAGGTCCTGCGGTTCGCGGGCGGCGGCGGGACGACGGTCCGGATGTGGGTGCCCGGCACCGGCGTGTGGGAGGAACTCCTCACCGGTCACGGCCTGCGGGTGGAGCGGGTGGAGACGGTCGCCGCGCCCGACCCGGCCGTCGACCGCGCCTCCTACCGGGTGTTCCGGGCCCGGCGCCCGCTGCGGATCTCCGCCCGCCCGCGCACCGCGCTCCCGCCCGCCGCCCACGCGGCCCTCGGCGTCGGCGCCATCCTGTACGGCCCCCGGGGACTGCTCCTCGGCCGCCACCGCCGGGGCACCTGGGAGCTGCCCGGCGGCACGGTGGAACCCGGGGAGTCCCTGGAGGAGACGGTCGTCCGGGAGCTGCGCGAGGAGACCGGGCTGCGCGCGGACCCTTCGGACGTACGGCTCCTCGGCACCAGCCTGGACCGGGTCGGGGACGTGGTGCGGATGACGGTCGGCGCCGTCGTCGGGCGGTGGACGGGCGATGCGGCCGACCAGCCGGGCGAGAGCGTCGGCGACTGGCGCTGGTATCCGCTGGACCGGCTGCCGCCGTCCCTGTTCGAGTGCAGCGCCCAGTCCCTGACCGCCTGGCGCCCGGACCTGCCGATCGACCACGCCCCGGCCCGCTTCACGCCCTACGCGGCCCCCGTCACCGCTCCCGCGTCTGCGGGCTGACCAGCCCCGTCTCGTACGCCACCACCACCGCCTGGGCCCGGTCGCGCAGGCCGAGCTTGGTGAGGACCCGCGAGACATGCGTCTTGACGGTCGCCTCGGAGAGATGGAGCCGCTCGTCGAGTTCCGCGTTGCTCAGACCGCGGGCGAGGAGCCGCAGGACGTCGAGCTCACGGGGTGTCAGTCCGGCCAGGTCGCGGTGGAGGGCCGCGGTCTCGGCGCCGGTGCGGGCGAAGCGTTCGACGAGCCGGCGGGTGATGGCGGGGGCGAGCAGCGCGTCGCCCGCGCGGACCGTGCGGACGGCGGCGGTGAGGTGTTCGGGCGTGACGTCCTTCAGCAGGAAGCCGCTGGCTCCGGCGGACAGGGCCGCGTAGACGTAGTGGTCGAGGTCGAAGGTGGTGAGCATGACCACGCGGGGCGCGGCGGGCGCGAGCGCGTCCGGTGCGCCGGCGAGGATCCGGCGGGTCGCCTCCAGACCGTCCGTGCCCGGCATCCGGATGTCCATCAGCACCACGTCGGGCCGGGTGCGCCGGACCGCGTCCACGGCCTCGGCACCGTCGGCGGCCTCGGCGACCACCTCGATGCCGTCGGCACCGAGGATGAGCCGGAAGCCGGTGCGCACCAGGGCCTGGTCGTCGACGACCACGACCCGCGGCGGCGGGTTCACAGGTGCTCCCAGGGGTTCGGGGGCCCGGCCGCCGGCGGCGGCTGGGCGGGTATCGGGGGAAAGGCGGGCTCCAGCGGGATGAGGGCCCGGACGCGGTAGCCGCCGAGGGGGCGGATGCCGGTGTGCAGGGTGCCGCCGTAGACGGCGAGGCGTTCACGCAGGCCGAGCAGGCCGCGGCCGTTGCCCGTACCGGCGGCCGGCCCCGGCGTCCCTCCGGTGTCGGTGACCTCGATGCGCAGGGCGTCGGGTGCCCGGGTCACGGTCACGGCGGCACGGGCACCGCTCGCGTGCTTCACGGTGTTGACGAGGGCCAGACCCTGCTGGTCGTCACCCACGACGAGGCCCTGGCCCGCGCCTGCACCCACCGCACGATCCGCCTCGCGGACGGCCGGATCACCTCGGACGTCGACTCCCGTGCGGAGCCCGTCCGATGAGCGCGCTCGGTCGTTTCGTGCGGGCCGGTGCGGCGCGGCGGCGGGTGCAGTCGCTGGTGGTCGGCCTGGCGACCCTGCTGGCGGTGACCTCGTCGGTGCTGGGCGGGGCGCTGCTGGTGGCGTCGGACGCGCCCTTCGGCCAGGCGTTCGCACGGCAGCACGGGGCCCATCTCACCGCGCAGTTCGCGGCCGGCCGGGTCACGCAGGCCCGGCTGCGGGACACCGCGCGGGCGGAGGGGGTGGCGGCCGCGTCCGGCCCGTTCCCCGTCGCGTCCGTCACCCCGAGCCTCGCGGGCCGGACCGGGCCCCCGCTGACGGTCGTCGGCCGGGCGGCCCCGGACGGGCCGGTCGACGCGCTCACCCCGACCGAGGGCCGCTGGGTCCGCGCCCCCGGCGAGATCGTCCTCGCGGCCGGCGGCGACGGGCCGCCCGTACGGCTCGGTCGGGAACTGGAGTTTCCCGATCTTCCCGGCAGCCCGCGGCTGACCGTGGTGGGCACCGCCCGTTCGATGAGCCGCAGCGCCGACGCCTGGGTGGTTCCGTCGCAGGTGGCGGCGCTGACCGGGACGGGCCGGACGCCCGGCGAGCAGATGCTGTACCGGTTCGCCGACGCGGGCACCGCGGCCGGGATGGCCCGGGGCCGGGCGGCGGTCACGGCCGGGCTGCCCGCCGGGGCCCGGAGCGGGCGCCCGCTCCTGGCTCGCCGTCAAGAAGGCGGCGACGACGGACACCTCGCTGTTCGTGCCGTTCCTGGTGGCGTTCGGTGTGCTGGGGCTGTTCATGGCGGTGCTGGTCGTCGGCAGTGTGGTGGCCGGCGCGGTCGGTACGGGGCTGCGGCGGATCGGTGTGCTGAAGGCGGTCGGCTGCACCCCCGCGCAGGTGGTGCGGGCGTACGCGGCCCAGGCGCTGCTGCCCGCGGCGGTCGCCACCGCACTGGGCCTGGTGGCCGGTCATCTGCTGGCCGTGCCCCTGCTGGCCGACACGGCGCAGGTGTACGGCAGCGCGGGCCTCGGGGTGACGGTGTGGACGGACGTGGTGGTGGCCGGGGGCACGCTGGGGGTCGTCGCGCTGACGGCGGCGGCGTGCGCCTGGCGGGCGGGGCGGCTGCGGTCGGTGGACGCGCTCTCGGTGGGGCGGGCCCCGACGGCCGGCCGGGGGCGCCGGGCGGCCGCCCTGGCGGCCCGGCTGCCGCTGCCGCGGCCCGTGGGGCTCGGCCTGGCACGGCCGTTCGCGCGTCCGGCCCGTACGGCGGCGACGGCCGCGGCGGTGGTGTTCGGCACCGCGGCCGTCACCTTCGGGGTCGGGCTGAGCGCGTCCCTCGGCGAGGTCGTGGCCGCCAGGAACCACAACGCGGCCGATGTCACCGTGGGCGTGCAGGGACCGGCGGCCCGCGGACCCGGCGCGCCGACCGTGAGCGCGCGGACGGCCTCGGCGGTCACGCGGGCGGTCGCCGCACAGCCCGGCACGCGCAGGCAGTACGGGACCGCCCTCACCGAGGCCACCGTCGCCGGGGCCAGTGGCGGGGTCCCGGTGCTGGCCTACGACGGGGACGCCTCCTGGGGCGGCTTCCGGATGGTGGCGGGCCGCTGGCTGCGCGCCGAGGTCGGCGACACGGTCACGCTGACGGTGCGCGGCACGGCGGTGCGCGTGCGGATCGTCGGGGAGGTCCTGGACACCAGTGAGGGCGGCATGCGCGTCTTCACCGACGTGTCGACCCTCGGGGCCGCCGACCCGGACCTCACGGTGAGCGGCTGGGCCGTCGAGCTGAAGCCCGGCACGGACGCGGACGCCTGTGTCACCGCCCTCGACCGCGCGCTGGAGCCGCTCGGCCTCGGCGCGACGAACACCAAGTACGTCAACGGCAGCGACATGGCCCGGGTCATGGACGCGATGACGGCCCTGCTGACGCTGATGCTGGTCTGCGTCGCCGGTCTCGGGGTGCTCGGCGCGGTCGTCCCGGACACCCACGAGCGGATCCGTGAACTGGGCGTCCACAAGGCGCTCGGCATGACGCCCCGGCAGACCGTCGTCCTGGTCCCGGCGTCGGTGGTGCCGGCCGGGCTCGTGGGCGCGGCCGTCGGGGTGCCGCTCGGCCTGTCCGTGCACGGGGTGGTCACCCGTGCCATGGGCCGCACCGCCGGGCTGCGGCTCCCGGAGTCGGTGCTCTCCGTCCACGGCGCACCGCTGCTCGCCCTCCTCGCCCTCGCGGGGACGGCCGTCGCCGTGCTGGGCGCGCTGCTGCCGGCCGGCTGGGCCGCGCGGGTCCGTACGGCGACCGCGCTGCGGACCGAGTAGCACGAATCGCGCTGCGGCACGCCCGGATGCCGTTGGAAGACACCCGGATTCGTGGTTCTGTCACCCGTTCTCGTGGTGTCGCCCGCTTGCCCCCTGGCGGTCGGTCCCCTGGCCCGTGAGAAGGTTGCGGCCCCATCCAGTCAGGGGATTTCATGACAAGACGTCATAACTGGTCCAGGGCACGCAGAACGGCATCGACGCTGCTCACCACGCTCGGCACACTGGCCGGCGCGGCCCTCGCGGGGGCCGCGCCGGCCGGTGCCGCGAGCTGGACCCCCGTGGCGCCGGGCGTGACCTACCGTCAGTACGACGTGTCGGCCGCCGCCGGGGTCGCCCGTGTCCATGTGCTCGACGTGGACCTCGCCGACAGCCGGGTGCGGCTGGGGCTGCTGTACCCCGGGAAGGTCGCCTCCCGCGCGGCCCTCTCCTCGATGGCCGACGCCCAGCGGGCCGTGGCCGGGGTCAACGGCGACTTCTTCAACGTCTCCGAGACCCAGCACCCCGGCGTGCCGGTGACGGGTGCGAGCGTGGGTCCGGCGATCGCGGAGGGCAGGGAGCTGAAGTCGGCGGTGCTGAACGGCCAGCGGTTCGGGCCCGCGCTGCCGCGGGGCACCAGCACCCGGGCGGTCCTCGGGGTCGGTGCGGACGGCCGGGCCCGGCTGGACACGCTGTCGCTCGACGGCACCGTCACGGCGGCGCCGGGGCAGTTGAAGCTGGCCGGGCTCAACCAGTACGCGCTGCCGGAGAACTCCGTCGGCGCGTTCACCCCGGACTGGGGCAGCGCCTCGCGCAAGCGGGCCACCTGCGGCACCGACACCAGCCGGGGCGCGCCGTGCAGCACGCGCACCTACGAGGTGACGGTCAGGGACGACCGGGTCGTGGCGGTCTCCACGGCGCCCGGCAGCGGCGGTGTCGCGGAGGGCACCACGGTCCTCGTCGGCCGGGAGGCGGGCGCGCAGCAGCTCAAGGTGCTCAAGGTGGGTGACCGGGTGACGGTCCGGTACGGGCTCACGTCCGGCTCGCGGACGGCGTACCGCTTCGCCATCGGCGGACAGCCACTGCTGAGCGGCGGACAGCCGCTGGCGGGGCTGGACACGCGCACCTCGGCCGTGCGGACGGCGGTGGGCATCGGCGACGGCGGCCGACGGGTGTTCCTGCTCGCCCTGGACGGCGGGACCGCCTACCGCAAGGGGCTGACGATCGCCGAGGTCGCCGCCGCCCTGAGGAACCTCGGGGCCACCGAGGGCTTCGGTCTGGACGGCGGCGGCTCCTCGACCCTGGTGTCCCGCCCGACGGGCTCGACCAGGGTCGATGTCCGCAACCACCCGTCCGACGGGGTGGAGCGGTCGGTGGCCAACGGCATCGGGGTGTTCACCCCCTAGGGCCGGTCCCCCACCGGGTCCCGGGCGGCCTCACGGTCGAAGGCTGCCGACGAGGTCGGCCGTCGCCGTGAGGCCGCTGTGGATGGTGGGGGCCATGCTGGTGCCGGCCAGGAAGAAGCCGAGCAGCAGACAGGTCAGGGCGTGCGAGATCTTCAGTCCGCTGTTGCGCATGAAGACCACCGCAAGGATCAACAGCAACAGCACCACGGAAATGGAAATGGCCATCGCCAACCTCCTCCATCACGTCCGCTTTCACGGAGTTCGGCCGCAAGTGTGGCGTAACGGAGGGTTCGTCCGGGCGGCTGACCTGCCGTCCGAACGGGTGGTGTCCGGGCCGCGGCTACCGGTGTGCGTCGAGGAAGGCCTCCAGGCCGGCCAGGTCGTCGGTGTTGAGGTAGTCGACGCCGGCCGCGAGGAGTTCCGTCCACAGGGCGTCGCGCTCGGGTCCGGCCACGTCGGGGGTGGCCCAGAAGCGGACCTGCTGTCCGCGCGCGTGGGCCGTGTCCACCATCGCGCGCAGCCTGGTCCGCTCCGCCCCGGGGAAGGCGCCGGCACCGAGCCAGGTGAAGTTGAGGGTCCAGTTGTCGCTGATCAACGAGGCGAAGGAGGCCTCGCTGGTGCCGAGGTCGCCGAGGCGGCCGTCGTAGAAGGCGCGGCGGACGGTCTGCGCCTCCATGGGGATGCGGGCGGCCCGGTCGCCGGAGATGACGGCCGTGACGGGGCCGCGGCGGATCCGGCCGTGGGAGTACGTCGTGAACAGGTGCCGGTAGCGCCTGAGCAGCTCGTCCAGGGCGAGGTAGGTGGCGGAGCCCTCGGTCTTGATGTCGATGAGCAGCTGGAGCGGCTGGCGGTAACCCCGGTAGACGGAACCGCGGTTGGCCTTGACACGGGCGGCGAGCGGGGCGAGGTAGAGGCCTTCGAGGGTGCGGGTGGGATCGAGTTCGTCCGCCGAGTGGGCGATGAGGAGTGCGCCGTCGACGAGGAAGATGTCGGCCTCGACGCTGCCGAAGCGGTGGTCGAGCGCGTCGAAGAGGGGGCGGGGGTGCTCGTAGTCGTTGTGGGCGTGGGCGCGCCACAGCGGGCGGGGGCCGCGGTGCCGTCCGTCGGCGAACGCGCTTCCGGCGGGCGGCGCGAGGACCGCGGCGGTGGTCGCGGCGAGACCGGTGAGCACTCTGCGGCGGGTGACGTGGGCCATGGTGTTCCTCCCTGTGGGGCGGGTCCGGACCACAGGGAGTATGGAGCCGAGCGGCCCCCAAGGAACCTGTACATGCCAGGAGTTGGCCGGACCGCCGCGGTCCGTTCACTCCTTCCGCCCAGCGGCACGGAAAAGCCCGCCCCAGGTGGGGCGGGCTTCACCGGAGGGACGGCGACGGGGGGTCAGGGGGCCTGCAGATCGACCAGTTCGGCCACGGCCGACCGGTGGGCACCGGCCGTGCCGTAGGCGATCGCGTCGGACTTGGCCCGCTTGAGGTACAGGTGGATGGGGTGTTCCCAGGTCATGCCGATCCCGGCGTGCAGTTGCAGCGCCTCCTCGGCGGTGTGTACGGCGACACCCGCCGCGTAGGCCTGGGCGACGGCCACCGTGAGGTCGGCGTCCTCGCCGGTCGCGAGGGCGTCGGCGGCGCCCCGGGCGGCGGCGCGGAGGTTGACGACCTCCAGCCACAGCTGGGCCAGCCGGTGCTTGAGTGCCTGGAAGCCGCCGACGGGCCGGTTGAACTGCTTGCGCTCCTTGAGGTAGCGCACGGTCTCGGTCAACAGCCAGTCCGCGAGGCCCAGTTGCTCGGAGGCGAGCAGTCCGGCACCGGCACGCAGGGCCCGGCGGACGGCGGGTCCGGCGTCACCGATCCGGCGGCCGGGGGCACCGGTGAGGGTGACGGTGGCGAGGGGGCGGGTGAGGTCGAAGGCGATCTGCGGGGTGACGGTCACCGCGTCGGTGTCCGCGACGGAGACTGCGTACAGCCCGCCGTCCTCGGCCGGCACCAGCAGCACATCGGCGGCCGTCGCATCCGCGACACCGCTCAACTCCCCGTACAGGGCGCCCTCTTCGACGCGTACGGCGGTGAAGGCGGCGCCGGGCGCGAGGTGCAGCCCGACGGCGAGCGCGCCGATCGTGCGGCCGGACGCCAGCTTGCCGAGCAGCTCCTCGTCGCCGCAGGCCAGCAGTGCCTCGGTGGCGACCACGGCACTGGTCAGATAGGGCACGGGGGCGACCGCGCGGCCCAGCTCCTCCAGGACGACGGCGACTTCGCGGTGGGTGGCGCCCTGGCCGCCCTGTGCCTCCGGGACCAGCAGGCCCGCGAGGCCCATGCCGTCGGCGAGGGCCTTCCAGGCGGCCAGGTCGTGCGGGGCGTCCGACTCGGTGCGGGCGATCACGCCCGGCGCGTCGCAGTGGTCGGCGAGCAGGTCCCGTACGGCCGCCCTGAGCGCCTCTTCCTCCTCCGAGTACAGCAGGTCGGGCGCTTTCGTCATCGGGCCAGGTCCTTCCATGCGACGTCCTTGTCGGTGCGCGGCTCGGCGGGCAGGCCCAGGACGCGCTCGGCGACGATGTTCAGCAGGACCTCGCTGGTCCCGCCCTCGATGCTGTTGCCCTTGGAGCGCAGATAGCGGTATCCGGCGTCCCGTCCGGTGAAGTCCACCAGCTCCGGGCGGCGCATGGTCCAGTCGTCGTACAACAGGCCTTCCTCGCCCCGGAGTTCGACCTCGAGGCCGCTGATCTCCTGGTTGAGGCGGGCGAAGGCGAGCTTCATGCCGGCGCCCTCGGGGCCGGGCTGTCCGGCGACGAGCTGCTGGCGCAGCCGCTCGGCGGTGAGGCGGGCGACCTCGGACTCCACCCACAGCTTGAGCAGCCGCTGATGGAGGTCGTGGGTGCGCAGTCCGGGGCGTTCGCGCCAGGTCTTCGAGACCGGGCCGATCATGCCGCCCTCGCGGGGCAACCGCATGCCGCCGATGGCGACGCGCTCGTTGTTGAGGGTGGTCTGCGCGACGCGCCAGCCGTCGCCGATCTCGCCGAGGCGGCGGGAGTCGGGGATGCGGACGTCGGTGAGGAAGACCTCGTTGAACTCGGCCTCGCCCGTGATCTGCCGCAGCGGGCGGACGTCGACGCCGGGGTCGGTCATGTCACAGATGAAGTAGGTGATGCCGGCGTGCTTGGGCACGTCCGGGTCGGTGCGGGCGATGAGGATGGCCCAGCGCGAGTTGTGCGCCCCGGACGTCCACACCTTCTGCCCGTTGACGACCCAGTCGTCACCTTCGCGGACGGCCCGGGTGCCGAGGGCGGCCAGGTCCGAGCCGGCGCCGGGCTCGCTGAAGAGCTGGCACCAGACCTCCTCACCGATCCACAGGGGCCGCAGATAGCGCTGCTTCTGCTCCTCGGTGCCGTACTTGAGGATCGTCGGGGCGGCCATGCCGAGCCCGATGCCGTTGCGGCGCGCGTCGTTGTCGGGGGCGCCGGCCGCCTCCAGCGTGGCGTCCACGACGACCTGGAGGGAGCGCGGGACGCCGAGGCCGCCGAGGCCCTCCGGGTAGTGCACCCAGGCCAGTCCCGCGTCGAAGCGGGCCTTGAGGAAGTCGAGGCGATCGGTCGTGGCGGGCGGGTGCGCGGCCAGCAACTCGGCGGTGCGGCGCTTCAGTTCGGCTGCGTCGGTCATGCCGCGGCTCCGTTCTCCAGGGCCGGCACGACGGCGACCCGGCCGGTGGTGACCCCGTCGCCGACCCGCTGCACGGCGGCCGCCGCCCCGGCCAGCGGCACGCGCTCGCTCACCAGCGGCTTGATCGCGCCCCGGGCGGCGAGGTCGGTGAGCTGCTCGTGGCAGTGCTGGACCAGCTTCGGGTTCTTGGTGTGGTACAGGCCCCAGTGCAGGCCGAGGATCGAGTAGTTCTTGACCAGGGCGTGGTTGAGGCCCGGGCTGGGGATCGCGCCGCTCGCGAAGCCGACGACCACGATCCGGCCCTCGAAGGCGACGACCTTGGTGGACTGGGTGTAGGCGTCGCCGCCGACCGGGTCGTAGATCACGTCGGCGCCCCGGCCGCCGGTGGCCTCCTTCACGGCGGCGACGACGTCCTCGGCGCGCCGGTCGACGACCACGTCACAGCCCAGCTCACGGGCGACGGCGGCCTTGTCGGCGCCGCCCACGACACCGATGACCCGGGCGCCCGCCGCTTTGCCGAGCTGCACGGCCGCGCTGCCGACCCCTCCTGCGGCAGCGTGGACGAGCAGGGTCTCGCCGGCTTCGAGCCCGGCCCGGCGGTGCAGTCCGAACCAGCCCGTCTGGTAGCCGATGTGCAGCGCCGCGGCCTCGGCGTCGTCGAGCGCGTCCGGGGCAGGAAGCAGGGCGGCGGCGTCCGCGACGGCGTACTCGGCGAAACCGCCGTACGGCAGGGCCGGGTTGGCGATCACCCGGCGGCCGTCCTCGGTCTCGCCGCAGATCTCCACACCGGGGGTGAACGGCAGCGGCGGCCGGACCTGGTAGTGGCCGCGGCACATCAGCACGTCCGGGAAGTTGATGTTCGCGGCGCGCACCCTGAGCAGGACCTGGCCGTCGCCGGGCGTGGGCCGCTCCACCTCCTGGAGCCGCATCACCTCGCTCGGCTCACCGTTCTCGTGCACTTGCCATGCCAGCATGCGGTGCCTCCACAGACTGCTTCGTCGGGGTCCACCGCATACTAAGCGGTCGCTTGCCGCCGAGGGAACCGTGTCCGGGGTAACAGCGTCACGCCTTCCCGCGAGGCCGCGCCCGTACGTGCATCCGCTCACCCTGCGGACCGAACAGGCTGAGGAACTCCACCGGCCCCTCCCCCGTCGACCCGAACCAGTGCGGCACACGCGTGTCGAACTCGGCGGCCTCCCCCGCCGCCAGCACCACGTCGTGCTCCCCGATCACCATCCGCAGCCGCCCGGACAGCACGTACAGCCACTCGTAGCCCTCGTGGGTGCGCGGCTCCGGCTCCTCGACGCCCACCGGCACCAGCACCTTGAACGCCTGGAGACCGCCGGGCTGCCGGGTCAGCGGCCAGAAGGTGCGCCCGTGCCGGACCAGCGGCTTGGCCCGCACCCGGGGATCGGTCACCGGCGGCGCGCCGACCAGCTCGTCCAGCGGCACCTGATGGGCCTGGGCGATCGGCAGCAGCAGCTCCAGGCTGGGCTTGCGCAGCCCCGACTCCAGCCGGGACAGGGTGCTGACCGAGATCCCGGTCGCCTCGGACAGCGCCGCCAGGGTCACCTCCCGTTCCTTCCGGATCCGGCGCAGCCGGGGGCCCACTTCCGCGAGAACGTCTTCGGCACTCATACCCCGTATTGCAGAATCGGCAAAGCCGTTTGTCAATCCGGTGCCGTCCGGGTCACCTTGCCCGTGGAGGTGGTCACCATGACCGAGAAGCACCCCGCGCGGTACGAAGTGATCGTCGTCGGCGGCGGTGCCGCGGGCCTGTCCGCGGCGCTCGTCCTGGGCCGGGCCCGGCGCCGCACGCTGGTCGTCGACGCCGGCGAGCCGCGCAACGCGCCCGCCGCACATCTGCAGGGCTACCTGACCCGGGACGGCATGCCGCCCGCCGAGTTCCTCGCGAAGGGGCGGGAGGAGATCGCCCGGTACGGCGTGGAACTGGTCCGGGACCGGGCGGACGCGGCCGTCCGCAAGGAAGAGGGGTTCGCCGTGGAACTCGCGTCCGGCCGGACCGCGCACGCCCGGCAGCTGGTCCTCGCGACCGGCCTGAAGGACGAGCTGCCCCCGGTGGAGGGACTCGCGGAGCGCTTCGGCCGGGATGTGCTGCACTGCCCGTACTGCCACGGCTGGGAGGTCCGCGACCAGGCGTTCGGCGTGCTCGCCACCGGCCCGATGAGCGCGCACCAGGCACTGATGGTCACCCAGTGGTCCAAGGACGTGACGCTCTTCCTGCACCGGGTCGCCGAGGAGGAGCTGACCGAGGACGACCTGCGGCGGCTGGCGGCCGCCGGGGTCCGGGTGGTGCCGGGCGAGGTGGCGGGACTGCGGATCGAGGACGACCGGCTGACCGGGGTACGGCTCCGGGACGGGAGCACGCACGCGCGGGAGACGCTGTTCGTCGCCCCGCGCCCGGTCCCGCGCAACGACCTGCTGATCCAGCTCGGCGCGGAGCTGAAGGAGACGCCCTTCGGCGCCTACCCGGTGATCGACGAGCGGGGCCTGACGACCGTGCCGGGCCTGTGGGCCGCGGGCAACGCGAGCGGGTTCGCCGAGCAGGTCGTGAACGCGGCGAGCCGCGGGTACCGGGCCGGGGCGGCGATCAACGGCGAGCTGCTCTTCGCGGACCTGGACGCGGCCGGGGTGTAGTCCCGGGGCCGCCGTTGCACCATGGCTGCATGCTGCTGACCCGGCTCGCCGATGTGTCCCGGGAGGTCGCGGCCACCTCGGCGCGCTCCCGCAAGATCGCTCTGCTCGCCGGACTGTTCCGGGAGGCGGCGGCGGACGACGTCCCGATCGTCATCCCCTATCTGGCCGGACGGCTTCCGCAGGGCCGGCTCGGCGTCGGCTGGAAGGTGCTGAGCCACCCGGTCGACCCGGCCGGTGCCCCGGCGCTCACGGTGCGCGAGGTCGACGCGCTGCTGACGAGGCTGGGCAAGGTGTCCGGGCCCGGCTCCCAGGCCGAACGGCTGCGGCTGGTGGGCGAGTTGATGGGTGCGGCCACGGCGGACGAGCAGCGGTTCCTGCTCGGGCTGATCACCGGCGAGGTCCGCCAGGGCGCCCTGGACGCGGTGGCGGTGGAGGGCCTGGCGCAGGCGACCGGGGCACCCCCGGCACACGTACGGCGGGCCGTGATGCTCGCGGGGTCCCTCCAGACGGTCGCCGCGTCCCTCCTCAGGGACGGCCCCAGGGCACTGGAGGCGTTCCGGCTGACCGTGGGCCGCCCGGTCCTGCCGATGCTGGCGCACTCCGCGTCCTCCGTCGCCGAGGCGGTCGGCAAGCTGGGCTGCTGCGCGGTGGAGGAGAAGCTGGACGGCATCCGGGTCCAGGTGCACCGGGACTGCGAGGACATCCGCCTGTACACCCGCACGCTCGACGACATCACCGACCGGCTGCCCGAAGTGACGGCGGCGGCGAGGGAGTTGACGGGCGGGCGGTTCGTCCTGGACGGCGAGGTCATCGCCTTCGACGAGGACGGCCGGCCCCGCTCCTTCCAGGAGACGGCCGGACGGGTCGGTTCCCGGGTGGACGTGGCGGCGGCCGCCGAAGCCGTCCCCGTCTCCCCGGTCTTCTTCGACGCGCTGTCCGTGGCGGACCGGGACCTGCTGGACCTGCCCTTCGCCGAACGGCACGCGGAGCTGGCCCGGCTGGTGCCGGAGCCGATGCGGGTGCGGCGGACGGTGGTGGCCGGCCCGCGGGACCTCCCGGCCGCCGAGGAGTTCCTGGCGCGGTCCCTCGGACGCGGTCATGAGGGCGTGGTCGTGAAGTCCCTCGACGCCCCCTACAGCGCGGGCCGGCGCGGGGCGTCCTGGCTGAAGGTCAAGCCCGTGCACACCCTCGACCTGGTGGTGCTGGCCGCCGAGTGGGGCCACGGCCGCCGCACCGGCAAGCTCTCCAACCTCCACCTCGGCGCCGTGACCGCCGACGGCGGCTTCGCCATGCTCGGCAAGACCTTCAAGGGCATGACCGACGCGATGCTCGGCTGGCAGACGGAACGCCTCCGGCGGCTCGCCGTGGGGGACGACGGCCGGGTGGTGACCGTACGCCCCGAACTCGTCGTCGAGATCGCCTACGACGGCCTCCAGCGCTCCACCCGCTACCCGGCCGGAGTCACCCTGCGCTTCGCCCGCGTGGTCCGCTACCGCGAGGACAAACGGCCCGCGGAGGCCGATACCGTGGAGACCCTGCTCGCCGCCCACCCGGAGGTGCACCCGTGACCCAGAAGCGCAGCGCGGGCCTGCTGCTGTTCCGGCACACCGCGGACGGCACCGAGGTGTTGCTCGGCCACATGGGCGGCCCCTACTTCGCGAAGAAGGACGCCGGGGCCTGGTCCGTCCCCAAGGGCGAGTACGAGCCCGACGAGCCCGCCTGGGACGCGGCCCGCCGCGAGTTCCGCGAGGAGCTGGGGCTGGAACCGCCCGACGGCGAGGCGATCGGGCTCGGGGAGGTCCGGCAGACCAACGGCAAGATCGTCACCGTATGGGCGATCGAGGCGGACCTGGACCCGGCGGCCGTCGAGCCGGGCACCTTCACCATGGAGTGGCCGCCGCGCTCCGGGCGGATCCAGGAGTTCCCGGAGCTGGACCGGGTGGCCTGGTACACCCTGGCGCGCGCCCGCGCACTGATCGTCCCGGCCCAGGCCGCGTTTCTCGACCGCCTGCCGGAGCACTCGCCCTGACGTGCACGCGTTGCGCGGTCCGGTGCGGCGCGGGAAGGTCGAAGCAGGCAGCTCTCCAGGAGGTCGGCCATGCCCATCGCGACGGTGAACCCGGCGGACGGCGAGACGCTCAAGACGTACGAGCCCATGGGCGAGGAGGAGCTGGAACGCCGGCTCCAGCTCGCGGAGGCCACCTTCCGTACGTACCGGCTGAGCAGCTTCACCGACCGCTCACGCCTGCTGCTCCAGGCGGCGAACCTGCTGGAGGAGGACCAGCGGGACATCGCGCGGGTGATGACCACCGAGATGGGCAAGCCGATCAGGCAGGCACGCGCCGAGGCCGCGAAGTGCGCCAGGGCGATGCGCTGGTACGCCGAGCGCGCGGAGGAGCTGCTGGCCGACGAGCGGCCGGCCGACGCCGACGTGGCGGACTCCGGGGGCACACGGGCCCTGGTCCGCTACCGCCCGCTGGGCCCGGTGCTCGCCGTGATGCCGTGGAACTTCCCCCTCTGGCAGGTCATCCGGTTCGCCGCGCCCGCGCTGATGGCGGGCAACGTGGGCCTGCTCAAGCACGCCTCCAACGTCCCGCAGACCGCCCTGTACCTGGAGGACCTCTTCCACCGCGCGGGCTTCACCGAGGGCTGCTTCCAGACCCTGCTGGTCGGGTCGGGCGCGGTGGACGAGATCCTGCGCGACGAGCGGGTGAAGGCCGCGACCCTGACGGGCAGCGAACCGGCCGGCCGGGCCGTCGCCTCCACCTCCGGGGAGATGGTCAAGAAGACGGTCCTGGAGCTGGGCGGCAGCGACCCGTTCGTCGTCATGCCCTCCGCCGACCTCGACCGGGCCGCGCGGGTCGCGGTGACGGCCCGGGTGCAGAACAACGGCCAGTCCTGCATCGCCGCCAAGCGGTTCATCGTCCACTCGGACGTGTACGACGTCTTCGCGGAGCGCTTCACCGAAGGGATGAAGGCGCTGAAGGTCGGCGACCCGCTGGAGGAGGACACCGACGTCGGCCCGCTGGCGAGCGAACAGGGCCGGGCCGACCTCGAGGAGCTGGTCGACGACGCGCGGCGCGGCGGCGCCGGGGTGCTGTGCGGCGGCGAACGCCCCGACGGGCCCGGCTGGTACTACCCGCCGACCGTCCTCACGGGCCTCACCCGCGAGATGCGCATCCACCGCGAGGAGGCGTTCGGCCCGGTCGCGACGCTGTACCGGGCGGCCGACCTGGACGAGGCGGTGCTCATCGCCAACGACTCGCCGTTCGGCCTGAGTTCGAACGTATGGACGCAGGACGAGGCCGAAGTGGACCGTTTCGCCCGGGACCTGGAGGCCGGCGGTGTGTTCGTGAACGGGATGACCGCGTCCCATCCGGCGTTCCCGTTCGGCGGGGTGAAGCGGTCCGGGTACGGACGTGAGCTGTCCGGGCACGGAATCCGCGAGTTCTGCAACATCACCACGGTTTGGCACGGTGCCTGAGCGCCGCGCGGTTACGATCCCGGATGTGAACCGCGAAGTGACCCTGCCCCTGATCGTCGACGACCGCGGGACCCTGCACGTGGCTGCCGCCGAGGTGAGCAAGCTGCTCCGCACCTTGGGCGGCAGGTGGCTGCACCTCGTCGAGGCGGGGGCGGAGGATCTCGACGAGGACACGGTGGCCGCGCTGACCATCGAGCTGGCCAAGCTGGCGGACAGGATCGACGTGGCGTGCATCGCGCACAGCAGCGGGACGCCGTAGGGGTTCGCCCCTGAAGGGGCGCGGGGAACCGCGCGACCAGCCCCCGCGCACCCGCGGACCGCGTCCTACCGAATGGACATCCCCGAGAGCGTCCTCGCGATCACCAACCGCTGGATCTCGCTCGTCCCCTCGAAGATCGTGTAGATCGCGGCATCGCGATGCATCCGCTCGACCGGATACTCCCGCGTGTACCCGTTCCCACCGAGAATCTGGATCGCCTGCGCGGTCACCTTCTTCGCCGTCTCACTCGCGAACAGCTTCGACATCGAGCCCTCCGCCGCCGTGAACGGCTTCCCGCTGATCGCCATCCAGGACGCGCGCCAGACGAGCAGGCGGGCCGCGTCGATCTGCGTGCGCATGTCCGCCAGCTGGAAGGCGACGCCCTGGTTGTCGATGATCGGCCGCCCGAACTGCTCCCGGGTCATGGCGTAGTCGAGGGCGACCTCGTACGCGGCGCGGGCGGTGCCCACGGCCATCGCACCGACCGCCGGGCGCGAGGCCTCGAACGTGGCCATCGCCGCGTTCTTCACGCGCTCGCCGCCCGTCTTCGCCCGCTCCCGGGCCCGTGCGAGCCGCTCGTCCAGCTTCTCCTTGCCGCCGAGCAGGCAGGAGCCCGGGACGCGCACGCCGTCGAGGACGACCTCGGCGGTGTGCGAGGCACGGATGCCGTGCTTCTTGAACTTCTGGCCCTGGGCGAGACCGGGCGTGCCCGCCGGGACGATGAAGGAGGCATGGCCCTTGGAGCCCAGCTCCGGGTCGACGACGGCCACCACGACATGCACGTTGGCGATGCCGCCGTTGGTCGCCCAGGTCTTGGTGCCGTTGATCACCCACTCGTCCTTGGCCTCGTCGTACACGGCACGCGTGCGCATCGAGGCGACGTCGGAGCCGGCGTCGGGCTCGGAGGAGCAGAACGCGGCGACCTTGACGTCGTTGGCGTCACCGTACATCTGGGGGATCCAGGTGCCGATCTGTTCCTCGGTTCCGTTCGCGAGGACTCCCACGGCGGCCAGACCCGTGCCTACGATCGACAGGGCGATGCCCGCGTCGCCCCAGAACAGCTCCTCCATGGCCATCGGGATACCGAGGCCGGTGGGGTCGAAGTACTGCTGCGCATAGAAGTCGAGGGAGTAGATGCCGACCTTCGCGGCCTCCTGGATGACCGGCCAGGGAGTCTCCTCACGCTCGTCCCATTCGGCAGCCGCGGGACGGATGACGTCTGCGGCGAAACCGTGCAGCCAGTCCCGGACCTCCTTCTGTTCGTCGTTGAGCTCCATGGTGAACTCGGCCATGTCCCCTCCAGCGGCGGGCGTGCGTGTTACTAGCGGTAACCCCGAGTCTGTTACTCGCGGGTAGGAAAAGTCAACTCCTGACGACGACCAGGGAGCCCTCAGGCCCGTTCGCTGTCAGGCTGCTGTCAGGTGTTAGTTTGCGCAGGCGTCACCGAAACATCACGGGTGGGGAGAGCACATGGACACCACGCAGCGGACCGAGCAGCAGCGGTCCGCGGACCGCCGACGGCGCGAGTTGCTGGAGGCCGCGGACCGGGTGGTGCTCCGGGACGGCCCCCAGGCGTCGATGAATGCGATCGCCGCCGAGGCCGGCATCACCAAGCCGATCCTCTACCGGCACTTCGGCGACAAGGGCGGACTGTACGCGGCCCTGGCCAAGCGGCACACGGACGCGCTGCTGGACTCCCTGCGGGCCGCGCTGGACGCCCCCGCGGAGCGGCGGGAGCGGGTGGAGGCGACCCTCGACACCTACCTCGCCGCCATCGAGGCACGGCCTCAGGTGTACCGGTTCCTGATGCATCCCTCCGAGGGCGGACAGGGCGTGGACCAGGGGTTCGACGTGGGCAAGCACAGCGCGCCGCTGCTCCGCAGGATGGGCGAGGAACTGGCTCAGGTGATCGAGGACCGGCTGGACCTCGGGCCCGAGAGCCAGCGGCTGGCCCGGGTGTGGGGACACGGGATCGTCGGGATGATGCATGCGGCCGGGGACTGGTGGCTCGGGGAACGGCCGTGTTCCCGGGCGGAGCTGGTGCGGAGTCTGGCCGATCTGTTGTGGGGCCGTCTCGCAGCCGCGGGGGACAAGATCGGGGGTCCGGGGTTCTGAGGGTCGCGCCCGGCAGAGCCGCGGAGTGACACGGCCCCGCGCCCCCGGGTGGGTCAGGCCTCCCTGTGCCAAGAGGCTCGCCCGACCTGGCGCAGCAGTCTTCGCCTGCGCCAGCCCTGCACGCGGTCCGCGTACACCATGCCCTCCACGTGGTCGCACTCGTGCTGCAAGCATCTGGCAAAGAATCCCGTGCCGTGGACCGTGATCGGCTCGCCGGTCACGGTGAAGCCCTCGACGACCGCGTGGTCGTGGCGTTCCGTTCCCGCTTCCAGGCCCGGGAGGGAGAGACAGCCCTCCGGGCCGCGCAGCACGATCCCGTCCGCCTCCACCAGCCTCGGGTTCACGACATGGCCCAGATGGCGGACGTCCTCGTCGTCGGGGCAGTCGTAGACGAAGACCCGCAGGGGTTCGCCGACCTGGTTGGCGGCGAGGCCGACGCCCTGGGCCGCGTACATCGTGGCGAACATGTCCTCGACCAGCCGGGCGAGTCCGGGGCCGAAGTCGGTGACCTCCCGGCAGGGCTGTGCCAGGACGGGATCGCCGAGGAGGATGAGGGGCCGGACGCGTCCGTGCGCGCCCTGGATGGAGCCGTGTCGCATGGCGGCAAGGGTACGGTCCCTTCTGACACGCGCATGCCGTACGGGCGTGAGGTGGTGCCGCGATTCGGGCCTGCGAATGGATCTCGATAGGCTGACCCCCTACCACGTTGCCGTACGGCAGAGGCGCGGCGCGTACGCAAGGAGGATCGAGAACTGATGGCAGGCAACTCGGACCCGCTCACGCCGCGGGCCAAGATCGCCGTGACCGCGGGCAAGGCGGTCGCTGCGGCATCGCGCGCGGCCGGACGCGGCAGCGGATCGGTGATCGGTGGCCGGGTGGCACTCAAACTCGACCCCGATCTCCTCGCCCGGCTCGCCCAGAACCTGGACGTCATCCTGGTGTCGGCGACCAACGGCAAGACCACCACGACCCGGCTGATCGCCGAGGCCCTGCGGGCCGCGGGGCCGGTCGTGTCCAACGCGCTCGGCGCCAACATGCCGGCCGGCATCACCTCGGCGCTCGCGGGCGGCTCGGACTCCAAGTACGGCGTCATCGAGGTCGACGAGAAGTACCTCGCCGGCGTCGCCCGGGACACCGCCCCGAAGTGCATCGCCCTGCTGAACCTCTCCCGCGACCAGCTGGACCGCGCCGCCGAGACCCGGATGCTCGCGGAGAACTGGCGCGAGGGACTCGCCGGTTCCAAGGCCGTCATCGTCGCCAACGCCGACGACCCGCTGGTGGTGTGGGCCGCGTCCTCCTCCCCCAACGTGGTGTGGGTCGCCGCCGGGCAGATGTGGAAGGACGACGCCTGGTCGTGCCCGTCCTGCGGCGGTGTCATGCAGCGCCCCGGCGACGACTGGTTCTGCGGCGAGTGCGGGTTCCGCCGGCCGCAGCCGAGCTGGGCACTGTCCGGGGACCACGTGCTCGACCCGCACGGGTCCGCCTGGCCCATCCACCTCCAGCTGCCGGGGCGGGCCAACAAGGCCAACGCCGCCTCCTCCGCCGCCGTCGCCGCCGTGTTCGGCGTGCCGCCGCAGGTCGCGCTGGAGCGCATGTACCAGGTGCAGGCCGTCGCCGGACGCTACGACGTCGTCCAGTTCCAGGGCCGTGACCTCAGGCTGCTGCTCGCCAAGAACCCGGCGGGCTGGCTCGAGACGTTCAGCCTGATCGATCCTGCACCGGCCCCGGTGATCCTCTCGGTGAACGCGCGCGGCGCCGACGGCACCGACACCTCCTGGCTGTGGGACGTCGACTACACGCGGCTGACCGGCCACCCGATCTTCGTCATCGGTGACCGCAAGCTGGACCTCGCGGTGCGCCTCGAGGTGGCGAACCAGCACTTCCAGGTGTGCGACAGCGTCGACCAGGCCGTGCAGCAGTGCCCGCCGGGCCGGATCGAGGTCATCGCGAACTACACCGCGTTCCAGGACCTGCGCCGCCGCGTCGGCAACTGACCACGAAGGACGACCAGTTCATGAGCGACAACCAACTGCGGATCGTCTGGGTCTACCCGGACCTGCTGAGCACCTACGGCGACCAGGGCAACGTCCTGGTCGTGGAGCGCCGGGCCCGCCAGCGGGGCCTCGACGTGGCCCGCCTCGACGTGCGCAGCGACCAGCCGATCCCCACCTCCGGCGACATCTACCTCATCGGCGGCGGCGAGGACCGGCCCCAGCGGCTCGCGGCGGAGCGGCTGCTGCGCGACGGGCATCTGTTCCAGGCGGTGAACAACGGCGCGATCGTCTTCGCGGTCTGCGCCGGCTACCAGATCCTCGGCCACGAGTTCGTCAACGACGTCGGCCAGCGCCAGCCGGGCCTCGGCCTCCTCGACGTCACCACGGTGCGCGGCGAGGGCGAGCGGTGCGTCGGTGACGTCCTCGCCGACATCGACCCCCGGCTCGGGCTGCCGGCCCTGACCGGCTTCGAGAACCACCAGGGCGTCACCCACCTCGGCCCGACCGCCCGCCCGTTCGCCCGCGTCCAGCTCGGCAAGGGCAACGGCACCGGCGACGGCACGGAGGGGGCGTACAACGACACCGTGTTCGGCACGTACATGCACGGGCCGGTGCTCGCCCGCAACCCGCTCATCGCGGACCTGCTGCTGAAGCTGGCCCTCGACGTGAACGCGCTGCCGCCGACCGACGACCGCTGGTACGAGGCACTCCGCAACGAGCGCATCTCGGCAGCGCAGCAGCCTGCGTGAGTTGTCCGTTCACCTGCTTTTCAGAGCACCGTCAGCAGCCCGTCTGACCGTGCGTCCGCACAGGTGAGCAGGCACGTCCAGCAGGCGGACGCATGCTTCGGCCCCGCCCCCTCCTGCCGCTAGGGTGGCGGGGATCGAGCCGGACGACGGGGTCCGGATCCGGCCCTCGTGGAGAAGGTTTTTCGGGCTATGCGCATTGGTGTCCTCACGTCCGGCGGCGACTGCCCCGGCCTGAACGCCGTCATCCGGTCCGTCGTGCACCGTGCCGTCGCCGACCACGGCGACGAGGTCATCGGCTTCCGGGACGGCTGGAAGGGCCTCCTGGAGTGCGACTACCTCAAGCTCGACCTCGACGCGGTGGCCGGGATCCTGGCCCGCGGCGGCACCATCCTCGGTTCCTCCCGGGTCCAGCCCTCGCATCTGCGGGACGGCGTGGAGCGGGCCCGGGGCCATGTCGAGGAGCTCGGGCTCGACGCGATCATCCCCATCGGCGGTGAGGGCACCCTCAAGGCGGCCCGGCTGATGTCCGACGCCGGACTGCCGATCGTCGGCGTGCCGAAGACCATCGACAACGACATCGCCGTCACCGACGTCACCTTCGGCTTCGACACGGCCGTCGGGGTGGCGACCGAGGCGCTCGACCGGCTGAAGACCACCGCCGAGTCCCACCAGCGGGTGCTGGTCGTCGAGGTCATGGGGCGCCACACCGGCTGGATAGCGCTTCAGTCCGGCATGGCGGCGGGCGCCCACGCCATCGTCGTACCGGAGCGGCCGTTCGACATCGAGGAGCTGGCCCGGCGGGTCGGCGAGCGGTTCGAGGCGGGCAAGCGGTTCGCGATCGTCGTCGCCGCGGAGGGCGCGAAGCCTCGCGCCGGGACCATGGACTTCGACGAGGGCGCCAAGGACATCTACGGGCACGAGCGGTTCGCCGGGATCGCCCGTCAGCTGTCCATCGAGCTGGAGGACCGGCTCGGCAAGGAGGCCCGTCCGGTGATCCTCGGGCATGTGCAGCGGGGCGGTACGCCCACCGCGTACGACCGTGTTCTCGCCACCCGGTTCGGGTGGCATGCGGTGGAGGCGGCGCATCGGGCGGAGTTCGGGAAGATGACGGCCCTGCGGGGGACGGACATCGTGATGGTGCCGCTGGCCGAGGCCGTGGAGACGCTCAAGACCGTGCCGGCCGAGCGGTACGCCGAGGCGGAGACGGTGCTTTAGCCGTCCTCCCCGCACCCCTCCAGGTAGGACCAGCTGCCCCCGGTCGCAAGAGCGACCGGGGGCGGTTCTACTCTGGTGCGCGGCAGGAAACGTACAACCCCCCACGAATCAGGAGCCGCCCACCATGGATCACAGCGGGCACGGCACGCATATGGATCTACTGCCGTTCACGCTGGGGCGGGGGCTTCAGTGGTCGGCGGATCCGTTCTTCCTGGTCGCCTGTCTCGCCGGGCTGGGGCTGTACGCATGGGGTGTGGTGCGGCTGCGGCGGCGGGGGGACGCGTGGCCGGTCGGGCGGACGGTGTCGTTCGCCGTCGGCGTGCTGACCGTGATGCTGATGATGTGCACCGCGCTGAACGACTACGGGATGGTCATGTTCAGCGTGCACATGGTGCAGCACATGGTGATCAGCATGCTGTCGCCCATCCTGGTGCTGCTCGGCGCGCCCGTCACGCTCGCGCTGCGGGCCCTGCCGACCGCCGGATCGGGGCGCAAGGGGCCGCGTGAGCTGCTGCTGACGCTGCTGCACAGCCGGTACATGCGGATCATCACGCATCCGGCGTTCACCATCCCGATGTTCATCGCCTCGCTGTACGCGCTGTACTTCACACCGCTGTTCGACTTCCTGATGGGCTCCAAGGCGGGGCACATCGCGATGATGGTGCACTTCTTCGCGGTCGGTGTGGTGTTCTTCTGGCCGATCATCGGGGTGGACCCGGGGCCGCGGCGGCCCGGGTATCTGATGCGGATGCTGGAGCTGTTCGCCGGGATGCCGTTCCACGCGTTCTTCGGGATCGCGCTGATGATGGCGTCCGAGCCGATGGTCGACACCTTCCGCAACCCGCCCGCCTCGCTCGGGATCGACGCGCTGTCCGACCAGAGCGTCGCGGGCGGCATCGCGTGGGCGTTCAGTGAGATTCCGTCCGTGCTGGTGCTGATCGCGCTGCTGTTCCAGTGGTACGGCTCCGAGCAGCGGCAGGCCAAGCGCCAGGACCGCGCCGCCGACCGGGACGGCGACAAGGAGCTGGAGGCGTACAACGCCTATCTCGCCTCGCTCAGCGCCCGGGAACGCTGAGGCGGGGGCCGCGGGCGGGGAATTCGGGGCGGTCTCGGGTGCGGCGGGGCACCATGGAGGTGGACGCGCCCGGTGGAGGGCGGCCCTAGGAGGGTGTCGCGATGGCAGGTTCCACGGACAGTTCCACGAAGACCATGGGGGTGCTCACCGTCGGCGCGCTGGTCGCGGTGACCGCCTACACGGTGGCGCTCGGCAGCAACGGCTGGCTGTGGTTCGGCTGGGTCGTGCTCGGGCTGATCACGCTGGCGATGATCGTGCTGAAGACCGGCTGATCAGCCCGGGCCCAGGCGGGCCGCCGAGTGGACGCCCGGCTGGTACTTCGGCAGCCGGGCGGTGATCTTCATGCCCGCCCCCACGGCCGTCTCGATGACGAGGCCGTAGTCGTCGCCGTACACCTGGCGGAGCCGGTCGTCGACGTTGGACAGGCCGATGCCGCCGGAGGGGCTGACCTCACCGGCCAGGATGCGGCGCAGCAGGACCGGGTCCATGCCGGCGCCGTCGTCCTCGATGACGACCAGGGCCTCGGCGCCGGCGTCCTGGGCGGTGATCTGGATGTGGCACTTCTCCGCCTTGCCCTCCAGGCCGTGCTTGACGGCGTTCTCCACCAGGGGCTGGAGGCAGAGGAAGGGCAGGGCGACCGGGAGGACCTCGGGGGCGATCTGGAGGGTGACGGCCAGGCGGTCGCCGAAGCGCGCGCGGACCAGGGCCAGGTAGTGGTCGATGGCGTGGAGCTCGTCGGCGAGGGTGGTGAAGTCGCCGTGCCGGCGGAACGAGTAGCGGGTGAAGTCGGCGAACTCCAGGAGCAGCTCGCGGGCGCGTTCGGGGTCGGTGCGGACGAAGGACGCGATCACGGCGAGCGAGTTGAAGACGAAGTGCGGGGAGATCTGGGCGCGCAGGGCCTTGATCTCCGCCTCGATCAGTTTCGTACGGGACTGGTCGAGATCGGCGAGTTCCAGCTGGACGCTGACCCAGCGGGCCACCTCTCCCGCCGCGCGGACCAGGACGGCCGACTCGCGGGGCGCGCAGGCGACGAGGGCGCCGTGCACCCGGTCGTCGACGGTGAGGGGGGCGACCACGGCCCAGCGGACCGGGCAGTCGGCGTGGTCGCAGGTGAGGCGGAAGGCCTCGCCCCGGCCGCTGTCCAGGGGGGCGGCGAGGCGTTCCATGATCTCGGTGCGGTGGTGGGCGCCCACGCCGTCCCAGGCGAGGACCTGCTCGCGGTCGGTGAGGCAGAGGGCGTCCGTGCCGAGGAGGGTGCGCAGTCTGCGGGCGGACTTGCGGGCCGTCTCCTCGGTGAGGCCCGCCCGCAGCGGGGGTGCGGCGAGCGAGGCGGTGTGCAGGGTCTGGAAGGTGGCGTGCTCGACGGGGGTACCGAGGCCGCCCTGGCGGTCGGGGCGGGCGGTGCGGCGGCCGAGCCAGAGCCCGAGGGCCAGGAAGGGGAGGATCGCGATGCACACGCCCGCCAGGAAACCGCTCATGCCTTGGCCTCCGGCGCCCTGTGCTCCTCCGATGCCCTGCGTTCCTCCGGCGCCCTGTGCTCCTCCGATGCCCCGCGTTCCTCCGGCGCCCTGTGCTCCTCCGATGCCTTGCGTTCCTCCGTGCGCAGTTCCTCCGTGCGCAGTTCCTCCGGCAGGTGGAAGCGGGCCAGGATCGCCGCCGTGCCGGCCGGGACGCGGCCCGGGGTGGCCAGGGAGACCAGGATCATGGTGAGGAAGCCCAGCGGCACCGACCACAGCGCAGGCCAGGCGAGGAGCGCGTGCAGACCGCCGGTGGCCGGCAGGCCCGCCATGGTCACGGCGACCGCGAGGAACGCCGATCCGCCACCGACCACCATCCCGGCGACCGCCCCCGGCGGGGTCAGCCGGCGCCACCAGATGCCGAGGACGAGCAGGGGGCAGAAGGAGGACGCCGACACCGCGAAGGCGAGGCCCACCGCGTCGGCCACCGGCAGCCCGCCCACCAGCAGGCTCGCGGCGAGGGGTACGGCCATGGCGAGCACGGTGCCCAGCCGGAAGTGCCGTACGCCCCGGGTCGGCAGCACGTCCTGGGTGAGGACGCCCGCGACGGCCATGGTCAGCCCGGACGCCGTGGACAGGAACGCGGCGAAGGCGCCCCCGGCGACCAGCGCGCCCAGCAGGTCGCCGCCGACGCCGCCGATCATCCGGTCCGGCAGCAGCAGGACGGCCGCGTCGGCGTCGCCGGTGAGGGCGAGCTCCGGGGCGTACAGCCGGCCGAGGGCGCCGTAGAGGGGCGGGAGCAGGTAGAAGACGCCGATCAGGGCGAGGACGGCGACCGTGGTGCGGCGGGCGGCGACTCCGTGCGGGCTGGTGTAGAAGCGGACGACGACGTGCGGCAGGCCCATCGTGCCGAGGAAGGTGGCGAGGATCAGGCCGTACGTGGCGTACAGCGGGCGTTCCTGGCGGCCCGCGGCGAGGGAGGTGGACATGCCTCCGGTGCTGCCGCGCTCGGCGGTGGGGACGGGGCTGCCCTCGGCGAAGGTGAGGCGGGTGCCGCGTTCGATGCGGTGGGTGCCGGCGGGCAGGCGCAGGGCGGTGTCCGCGTGCCGGCGGCCGTCGACCGTGCCGTCGACCGTCACGGTCAGCGGGTGGTCGAGCTTGAGGTCGAGGGTGTCGTCGACGCGGACCGCGCGCTGTTCGCGGAACGCGGCCGGTTCGGCGAAGGCGTGCCGGGGGGTGCCGTCGCCCTGCCAGGCGAGCACCAGGAAGAGGGCGGGGACGAGCAGCGCGGTGAGCTTGAGCCAGTACTGGAAGGCCTGCACGAAGGTGATGCTGCGCATACCGCCCGCGGCGACGGTCGCGGCGACGACGACCGCGACGATCAGCCCGCCGAGGGAGTCCGGCGCACCGGTGAGGACCGTCAACGTCAGCCCTGCTCCTTGGAGTTGGGGCAGGAGGTACAGCCAGCCGACGCCGACGACGAGGGTGCCCGCGAGCCGGCGGACGGTGTGGGAGGCGAGCCGGGCCTCGGCGAAGTCGGGCAGCGTGTAGGCGCCGGATCGGCGCAGCGGGGCGGCGACGAAGAGCAGCAGGACGAGGTAGCCGGCGGTGTAGCCGACCGGGTACCAGAGCATGTCCGGTCCCTGGACCAGGACCAGCCCCGCGATGCCGAGGAAGGAGGCGGCGGAGAGGTATTCGCCGCTGATGGCGGCCGCGTTGAGGCGGGGGCCGACGGTGCGCGAGGCGACGTAGAAGTCGGAGGTGGTGCGGGAGATCCTGAGGCCGAAGGCGCCGACGAGGACGGTCGCGACCACCACCAGGGCGACGGCGGGCACGGCGTACGCCGAGTTCATGTGTCCGGCCCCTATCGGTCTTCGACCAGCCGGACGAAGTCCCGTTCGTTGCGTTCGGCGCGGCGGACGTACCAGCGGGCCAGCAGGACGAGCGGGAGGTAGAGGCAGAAGCCGAGGACCGCCCATTCCAGGCGGTGGGCGTCGGGCATCGCCGCGAACAGCAGCGGCAGCGGGCCGACGAGGAGGGCGAGGACGGCGAACACCACGAGGGCGGCGCGCAGTTGGGAGCGCATGAGGGAGCGGACGTAGGTGTGGCCGAGGGTGGTCTGCTCGTCGATCTCGGTGCGCGGGCGGTAGTAGCCGGAGGCATGGGGGTACCGCCCGCGCGAGCGAAGCCGGGCGTGGGGGTGGGTGAAGCCGGTGCGGCGGGGCGGGCCGGTGACGACGACGCGCCGCTCGACGGGGTCCTGCGGCATGCTCACGGCCTCCTCATCAGCAGGTCCCGCAGCTGGCGGGCGTGGCGGCGGCTGACCTGGAGTTCCTCGCCGCCGACCAGGACGCTGACCGTGCCGGCGTCCAGGCGGAGTTCCCCTATGTGGCGCAGGGCGACGAGGTGGCGGCGGTGGATGCGGACGAATCCGCGGGCGCGCCAGCGTTCCTCCAGGGTGGACAGGGGGATGCGGACGAGGTGGTTGCCGCGGTCGGTGTGCAGCCGGGCGTAGTCGCCGTGGGCCTCGGCATGGGTGATGTCGTCCACGGCGACGAACCGGGTCACGCCGCCGAGTTCGACGGGTATGTGGTCGGGGTCGGGCTCGTGCACGGGGATGCGGGGCGCGGGCGCGGTGCCGCGCAGTTCGGTGGCCCGGCGGACGGCCTCGGCGAGGCGTTCCTTGCGGACGGGCTTGAGGACGTAGTCGACGGCCTTGAGATCGAAGGCCTGGACGGCGAAGTCCTCGTGGGCGGTGACGAACACGACCAGCGGCGGGCGGGCGAAGCCGGTCAGGAGGCGGGCCAGGTCGAGGCCGTCGAGGCCGGGCATCTGGATGTCGAGGAAGACGACGTCGATGGCCTCGGGGCCGTGCGGGCCGGACTCCAGGGCGCGGTTGATGCGGCGCAGCGCCTCGGTCGCGTCGCCGGCGCCCTCCACGCTGCCGATGCGGGGATCGGCGTTCAGCAGGTACAGCAGTTCCTCGAGCGAGGGGCGTTCGTCGTCGACGGCGAGGGCGCGCAGCATGAAGGTGGAGTGTAGGGGCGATCGGCACGGCTGGACATGTGCCGGGGTGTGGACGTATCCGCTGGATACAGTGCCCGCATGAACAGCGGCACTGCCCCTTTCGACGATCTCGACCGGAAGATCGTCACCGCTCTGATGGCGAACGCCCGGACGAGTTTCGCGGAGATCGGGTCGACGGTCGGCCTGTCGGCGACGGCCGTCAAACGCCGGGTGGACCGGTTGCGGGAGACCGGGGTGATCACGGGGTTCACGGCGACGGTGAAGCCGGCGGCGCTGGGCTGGCGCACCGAGGCGTACGTGGAGGTGTACTGCGAGGGCGCGGCCCCGCCGCGGCGGCTCGCGGAGGTGGTGCGCAACCATCCGGAGATCACGGCGGCGATGACGGTGACGGGCGGGGCGGACGCCCTGCTGCACGTGCGGGCGCGGGACGTGGAGCACTTCGAGGAGGTGCTGGAGCGGATCCGGGTGGAGCCGTTCATCCGCAAGACGATCAGCGTGATGGTGCTGTCGCATCTGCTGCCGGACAGTCCGGAGGCGGGAGCCACACAGGTAGCCCCCGATGACGCAGGGAACGTGCGCCGACCAGGCTGAATACGCAGTAATCATGCGTGAACACGCAGCGTTCGTTCCTTGTAGCGCTCCGCTGTCGGTTCTTACCTTGGGGACATGCCCGAGAGTGTGACCACCGGCCGCAGGCCGAGTGCCCGGCGCTTTCTCGTCTGTGAACCCAGACACTTCGCCGTGCAGTACGCGATCAATCCCTGGATGCGTCCCGACACTCCCGTGGACGTGGATCTCGCCCAGGAGCAGTGGCAGACGCTGATCCGCGCCTACCGCTCCCACGGGCACACCGTGGACACCGTGGATCCGGCGCCCGGTCTGCCGGACATGGTGTTCGCCGCGAACTCCGCGGTCGTCGTGGCCGGCCGGGTGTTCGGCTCGCTCTTCCACGCGCCCGAGCGGCGTCCCGAGTCCGCGCTCTACGACACCTGGTTCAAGACCGCCGGCTACGACGTGCACCGTCCGGAGCACGTCTGCGAGGGCGAGGGCGATCTGGTGTGGACCGGCCGGTACGTGCTGGCCGGCACCGGGTTCCGTACGACACGTGAGGCGCACCGCGAGGTGCAGGAGTTCTTCGGTCACCCGGTGATCAGCCTGACGCTGGTGGACCCGCACTTCTACCACCTGGACACGGCGCTGTTCGTGCTGGACGACGACAACATCTCCTACTACCCGGAGGCGTTCTCGCCGGGCAGTCGTGAGGTGCTGGCCCGGCTGTACCCGGACGCGGTGCTCGCCACCCGCGACGACGCGATGGCGTTCGGTCTGAACTCGGTCTCCGACGGCCGCCATGTGTTCATCGCGCCCCGGGCAGAGGCCCTCGCCGCCCGGCTGACCGAGCGCGGCTATGTCCCCGTCCCCGTCGACCTGTCGGAGTTCCAGAAGGCCGGCGGTGGCATCAAGTGCTGCACTCAGGAGATCCGTTCATGACCGCACCCGTCGTTCCCGCGCGTTCGCCCGAGGCAGTCGCCGCCGGCGTGTCCGAGGCCGCTCCCGCGCGGTCCTCCGCCGAGCTGATCCGCGCCGAGGAGCCCGTCCTCGCGCACAACTACCATCCGCTGCCCGTGGTCGTCGCGCGTGCGGAGGGCACCTGGGTGGAGGACGTCGAGGGCCGCCGCTACCTCGACATGCTGGCCGGCTACTCGGCCCTCAACTTCGGCCACCGGCACCCCCTGTTGATCGAGGCGGCGCACCGCCAGCTCGACCGGCTCACCCTCACCTCCCGCGCCTTCCACCACGACCGGCTCGCCGGATTCGCCGAGCGGCTCGCGGAGTTGACCGGCCTGGACATGGTGCTGCCGATGAACACCGGCGCGGAGGCGGTGGAGAGCGGCATCAAGGTGGCCCGCAAATGGGCCTACGAGGTGAAGGGCGTCCCCGCCGACCGGGCGACGATCGTGGTAGCGGCGGAGAACTTCCACGGCCGTACGACGACGATCGTGAGCTTCTCGACGGACGAGACGGCCCGGACGGGCTTCGGCCCGTTCACCCCCGGCTTCCGGATCGTGCCGTACAACGACCTGGCGGCGCTGGAGGCGGCGGTCGACGAGACCACGGCCGCGGTGCTGATCGAGCCGATCCAGGGCGAGGCCGGAGTGATCATCCCCGACGACGGCTATCTGGCCGGGGTGCGGGAGCTGACCCGGCGCACGAACACCCTCTTCATCGCCGACGAGATCCAGTCCGGGCTCGGGCGCACCGGCCGGACGCTGGCCGTGGAGCACGAGGGGGTCGTCCCCGACGTCGTCCTGCTCGGCAAGGCGCTCGGCGGCGGGATCGTACCGGTGTCGGCGGTGGTGGGGCGGCGCGAGGTGCTGTCGGTGCTGCGGCCGGGCGAGCACGGGTCGACCTTCGGCGGCAATCCGCTGGCGGCGGCGGTCGGCACGGCGGTGGTGGAGCTGCTGGCGACCGGCGAGTTCCAGCGCCGGGCGACGGAGCTGGGGACCGTGCTGCGGGACGGTCTGACCGGTCTGGTGGGCAAGGGCGTCGTCGGCTTCCGGTCCCGGGGCCTGTGGGCGGGCGTCGACATCGATCCGGCCCTGGGCACCGGCCGCGAGGTCAGCGAGCGGCTGATGCGGGAGGGTGTGCTGGTCAAGGACACCCATGGCTCCACCGTCCGGCTGGCACCGCCGCTGACGATCACCGGCGAGGAACTGGGGGCGGCGCTGGCGGCGTTGGAACGGGTGCTGACCCGGAGGGTCTGAGGCCGACGGTCACCCGTGGTCCCGTGGGCGGCTTCCCGGCCGGGGGAGGCGGCGGGGCTCCCGGGTGGCCCGGCCGGTGTCGTGCAGGCAGGGTGAAGATTGGGTCAGGAGGTGGTAGACCACTCTCAGCGACAGAGAGGTCGACCGTGGGCACACACGACGAGGACGGCGTTGCCCGCCGGCGGTTCGACGTGGCGGACGCCGCGCCCCTGCTGCTCGACGGGCGGGGCGTGGTGACGAGTTGGACCAGGGACGCCGAACGGCTGCTGGGCTACGCGGCGGCGGACGCGGTCGGCAGGGACCTGGCCGCTCTGCTGACCCACGGGGACGCCGGCCGGGTCGCGGAGATCCTCGAGCGGTGCCGTCGGGACGGCGGCTGGAGCGGGCTGCTGTCCGCCCGGCGCGGGGACGGCCGGCCGGTCCCGGTGATGGCCCGGATCACCTGTGCGGACGAGCCGGGCGGGGCCGACCGCAGGCTCGTCCTGCTGAGCGAGACGGGGGACGCCCCCGGCTGGACGATGAGCCGCTCGGTCCTGGAGCGGATGGTGTCCGGCTCGCCGATCGGCATCGCCATCGTGGACACCGATCTGCGTTTCGTGTGGTCCAACGACGCGCTCGCCCGGTTCGGCGGCGGCCGGCCCGAGGAACGGCTGGGGCTGCGGCTCGGGGATGTGCAGCCGGGGCTGGACGCCGAGGCGGCGGAGGCGCAGATGCGGCGGGTGCTGGCCGACGGCGCGACCGTCGTCGGCTTCGAGCACGTCGGGCACCTGCGGACGGCGCCGCACCGGGAGACGGCGCAGGTGCTGTCGTTCACCCGGTTGGAGGACGACCACGGCAATCCGGTGGGCGTGTACTACACGGTCGTCGACATCACCGACCACCATCGCGCCCGGCAGCGGCTCGCGCTGCTGGACCGTGCGGGCCGCTCGATGGGCAGCAGCCTGGACATCGCCCGCACCGCCCAGGAACTGGCCGACGTGGCCGTCCCCGGGTTCGCCGACGCGGTCGCCGTGGACCTGCCGGCCCCGGTCCTGCGCGGCGCGGAACCCACCCCGGACCCGATCGGCCCGGTCCCCCTGCACCGGGCGGGCGTACGCGTCAGCGGCACCGCCACACCGCCCGGCGCCGCCCCCTCGCCCGCCACCGCCACACCGCCCGCCACCGCCACACCGCCCGGCGCCGCCGCTCCGCCCCGCGCGCCGGCCCCCGCCGTCACCGTCGCCCACCCGGCCGACTCGCCCCCCGTCCGCTGTCTCCTCACCGGTCGCCCCTGGCACGGCGAGCGGCTCGATCCGTCGGCGGAGCCGTGGATGCGGAACCTGCCCGCCGCTCCCGCCCCGGGTGAGTCGGTCAGCGTGCTGATCGTCCCGGTGCGGGCCCGGGGCGCCACCCTCGGGGTCACCACGTTCCTCCGGCGCGGGCTGCGGGAACCCTTCGACGCCGATGATCTGGCGCTCGCGGAGGACCTGGTCTCGCGGGCGGCGGTGTGCGTGGACAACGCCCGCCGGTACACACGGGAGCGCGACGCGGCCCTGGTGCTCCAGCGCAATCTGCTCCCCCACCGGCTGCCCGAGCAGGACGCCGTCGAGGTGGCCGCCTGCTACCGGCCCGCCGACGAGCTGACCGGCCTCGGCGGCGACTGGTACGACCTGATCCCGCTGTCGGCGGCACGGGTGGCGCTGGTGGTGGGCGAGGTGCCCGGGCACGGCATCGACGCCGCCGCGGCGATGGGACGCGTGCGGACCGCCGTACGCACCCTCGCCGCTCTGGATCTGCCACCGGAGGAAGTCCTCGCCCATCTGGACGACCTGGTCGCCCGCATGGCCCACGAGGAGGGCCTGGACGCGGGCACCCAGGCGCAGGGGGCGGGGTGCGTGTACGTCGTGTACGACCCCGTCGACGGCCGGTGCGCGATGGCCGCCGCCGGGCATCCCGCCCCGGCGGTCGTGCTGCCCGGCGGGGAGGTCACGTTCGTGGACCTGCCGCAGGGGTCGGCGCTGGGCCTGGGCGGGCCGCCGTTCGAGTCGGCGCAGCTGACCCTGCCGGAGGGCAGCACGCTCGCGCTGCACACCGACGGCCTGCTCGCGCAGGGCGCCGAGTGGGCGCTGGACACCGACCGCACCCGGCTGCGGCGGGCCCTGGAGCAGCGGGCGGCCGACCTGGACGTGATGTGCCGGACCGTGGTCGACGCGCTCATCCCGGCACGTCCGTACGACGACGTGGCCCTGCTGATGGCCCGTACCCGCCGGCTGTCCCCGGACCGGGTCGCGGACTGGGAGCTGCCCGCCGACCCGGCCGCGGTCGCCGAGGCGCGCAGGACCGCGAGCCGGCGGCTGGCGGAGTGGGGGCTGCCGGAGCTGTCGTTCACCACCGAGCTGGTGGTCAGCGAGCTGGTCACCAACGCCATCCGGTACGCCGCCGGCCCGATCCGGCTGCGGCTGATCCGTGAGCGCTCGCTGGTCTGCGAGGTCTTCGACGGCGGCGCCACCGCCCCGCATCTGCGCCATCCGCGCACCACGGACGAGGGCGGCCGCGGGCTGCTGCTGGTCTCCCAGGTCACCGAGCGCTGGGGCACCCGCTTCCTCGGCGAGGGAAAGATCATCTGGGCCGAGCAGTCGCTCACCGACCCGGGCGCGTGACACGCGGACCCCATCCGTCACACCGCATGCGAAAATAACCCAAACCGGTGGACACAGTGCAGTACCGGCGTACCGGCATACCGGCGGATGGGGCGCGAGCCATGAACGACACGGCGATCGACTACGCGGCGGTGTTCCAGTCCCTGCCCGGCATGGTGGCGCTGCTGACGCCCGAGCTGGTGTACGCGGACGTCAATGAGGAGTACCTGCGCGGCGCGGGCCGAAGACGCGAGCAGATGATCGGCCGCCATCTCTTCGAGGTGTTCCCCGACAACCCCAACGACCCGGGCGCGAGCGGGGTCCGCAATCTGGAGGCCTCCCTGCGCCGGGTGCTGGCCACCGGCGAGCGCGACGCGATGGCCCTCCAGCGCTACGACGTGCAGGACCCCGAACGGCCCGGGGAGTGGGACGAGCGGTACTGGAGCCCGGTCAACGCGCCCGTGTTCGGGCCCGACGGGTCGGTGGGGCTCGTGGTGCACCGCGTCGAGGAGGTCACCGAGCTGATCCGGGCCCGCGGGTCGCGGGGTTCGGGAGGCCCGGGCAGCCGGACCCGGGTGCTGGAGGCCGAGCTGTACACCCGCGCCCGCGAACTCCAGGAGGTCAACGAGCGACTGCGCCAGTCGCACGCCCGGGAGCGCCAGGTGGCCCTCGCCCTGCAGGAGGCGATGCTGCCCGCCCGCCGTCAGGTCGGCCACCGTCACGTGGCGGTGCGCTACCGGCCGGCGGTCGGCGCGCTGAACGTGTGCGGGGACTGGTACGACCTGGTCGACCTGGTCGGCGGCAACCGGATCGGGGTGTCGGTCGGGGACGTCGTGGGGCACGGTCTGGAGGCGGCCGGGGTGATGGGCCAGCTGCGCAGCGCGCTCAGCGCCGCCTCCCGGGTCGCGGAGGGTCCCGCCGAGGCCCTCAACGTGCTCGGGCGGTACGCGCACGTCGTGGACGGCGCCGAATCGGCCACCGCGGTCACCACGTTCATCGACTTCGACCGGCACACCATCACCTACAGCAGCGCCGGCCATCCCCCGCCGGCGCTGGTCCACCCCGGCGGCCGGGTGGAGTTCCTCGACCGGGCCACCGACCCGCCGCTGGACGCCCGCCCGACCCCGGTGCCCCGGCCGCAGGCGTGCGCCGCCTACGACCACGGCGCCACCCTGGTGCTGTACACGGACGGGCTGGTGGAGCGGCGGCAGGAGGACATCGACACCGGTCTGAACCGGCTCGCCGAGGCCCTGGCCCGGCACCGGGACGCGGACCCGGAGACCCTCGCCGACTCCGTCCTCCTCGACCTGCTGCCGCCGGGCGGCGCGACCGACGACACGGCCCTGGTCGTCGTACGACTGTGAGGGACCGGCGACAACGCCCGCCGCGGACTTGCTGAGCGGCCACCGGCGGCAGGAACCTGGTGCCGCGGCCGCCCGTCGCGGATCCACCGGAGTGAGGAGCTACCCCTTGTTCTACTACGTGCTCAAGTACGTTTTGCTGGGCCCGTTGTTGAAGCTGGCCTTCCGCCCGCGCATCGAGGGCCTGGAGCACGTACCGGAGTCGGGGGCGGCGATCGTCGCCGGCAATCACCTGTCGTTCTCGGACCACTTCCTGATGCCCGCGGTCCTCAAGCGGCGCATCACCTTCCTCGCGAAGGCCGAGTACTTCACCGGGCCGGGGCTCAAGGGCAGACTCACGGCCTTCTTCTTCCGCAGCGCGGGGCAGATCCCGGTGGACCGTTCGGGCAAGGAGGCGGGCCAGGCGGCGATCCGCGAGGGCCTCGGCGTGCTGAGCAAGGACGAGTTGCTGGGCATCTACCCGGAGGGCACCCGTTCGCACGACGGGCGCCTGTACAAGGGCAAGGTCGGGGTCGCGGTGATGGCGCTGAAGGCCGGGGTGCCGGTGATCCCGTGCGCGATGATCGGCACCTTCGAGGCGCAGCCGCCCGGCAAGATCGTCCCCAACCTCCACCCGGTGGTGATCCGCTTCGGCAGACCGCTGGACTTCTCCCGCTATGCCGGCATGGAGAACGAGAAGGCGATCCTGCGCGCGATCACCGACGAGATCATGTACGCGATCCTGACGCTGTCCGAGCAGGAGTACGTCGACGAGTACGCGGCGGTGGTGAAGGCGCAGCAGGCCGCGGCGACGGAGAAGCAGCGCAGGTTCCCCCGGATACCACTGAGCTGACGTCACCGAGCTGACGTCTTCGAACCGACGTCATGTGACAGCGCGGAGGGGCGGCCGGTGTCGTTCCGGCCGCCCCTCGCTGTCAGCCGGTGGCTACGGCTTCGGCGTGGCGTGCGGGGCGCAGGTCACGTCCTTGGCGTCCAGCTTCCCGGTGAGCAGGTAGCTGTCCACCCGGGTGTTGATGCAGGGGTTGACGAGGCCCGTCACACCGTGGGAGCCGGCGTCCTTCTCGGTGATCAGACGGGAGCCCTTGAACCGCTTGTGCAGGGAGACGGCGCCGTCGTACGGGGTGGCCGCGTCCCGCTCGGACTGCACGATCAGCACGCCCGGCAGGCCCTTGTGGGTCTTGACCTCGACCGGGGTCTGCTGCTTGGCCGACCAGAAGGCGCACGGCAGGTTCATCCAGGCGTTGGCCCAGGTCAGGAACGGGTAGTCCTTGTTGAGCCGGGTGTTGTCGGCGTTCCACTTGCGCCAGCTGGTGGGCCACTTGGCGTCGGTGCACTCGACGGCGGTGTAGACCGCGTTGCCGTTCTCCGAGGCGATGTTGCCGGCCGTGTCGGTCAGGTCCGGGGCGGCCGCGTCGACGAGGGCCTGGGTGTCGCCGGCGAAGTACTTGCTGAAGACCGTCGCCACCGGGATCCACGAGGAGTCGTAGTACGGGGCGCCCTGGAAGAAGGAGATCAGCTCGGCCGGGCCGACCAGTCCGCCGATGGGGTGCTTCTTGGCGGTGGCGCGCAGCTCCAGCCACTTGGCCTGGACGGCGGCGCGGGTGGTGCCGAGGTGGAAGGTCGCGTCGTTGGCGGCGACCCAGTCCTGCCAGTCCTTCCAGCGGCCCTCGAACGCGACGTCCTGGTCGAGGTTGGCCTCGTACCAGATCTTCTCGCGGGAGGGGTTGACCACGCTGTCGACCACCATGCGGCGGACGTGGCCCGGGAAGAGGGTGCCGTAGACGGCGCCGATGTAGGTGCCGTAGGAGACGCCCAGGTAGTTGAGCTTCTTCTCGCCGAGGGCGGCGCGGATGACGTCCAGGTCGCGCACGGTGTTCGGCGTGGTCATGTACGGCAGCATCTCGCCGCTGCGCTCGTAGCAGCCGTCGGCGTACTCACGGGCGAGCTTGATCTGGGCGAGCTTGTCGGCCTCGTTGTCCGGGACCGGGTCGGCCTTGGGCGCCTTGACGAACTCCTGCGGGTCGGCGCAGGAGATGGGCGCGGAGTGGCCGACGCCGCGGGGGTCGAAGCCCACGAAGTCATAGGCCTTCGCGGCGTTGGCCCAGATGGCGTTCTTGGTGATGACACGGCGCGGGAAGCGCATGCCGGAGCCGCCGGGGCCGCCCGGGTTGTAGACGAGGGCGCCCTGGCGCTCCTGCGGCGTGCCCGTGTTGCCGATGCGGTCGACGGCGATCTTGATCTTCTTGCCGTTCGGGCGTGCGTAGTCGAGCGGCACCGTGACCCAGCCGCACTGGATCGGCTTCTCCAGGCCCCAGTCGGCCGGGCAGTCCTGCCAGTCGATGCCGGCCTTGGCGGCGCGCTCCGCGGCGATCGCCGCACCCCGCTGCTCCCTGTCCTGCCCCGAACGGCCGCTCGCCGCGCTCGCGGTCGGCGCCGCGACCGCACCGGCCACCAGCGTGGCGGCGACGAGCGCGCCGGCCGAACCGAGCACTGCGGTCCTTCTGTTCGGTCGTATGTCCCTCAAGTGGGCTTCTCCCCTACCTTGTTATGGCGGTACAGCGATACGGCGGTATGGGGATCCTTGCTGCTGTGAGGTGCCTGAGAACAGGTGTGGTTGACCTTCTTTGCCAATCCGATAACCGGAGAGGAAAGCTCCGTTCAGCGGAGGTGGAGGACGGTCAGGGCCTCGTCCAGCACCCGCCGCAGCCGCAGCCCGTCCGGCGCGACGGCGCTCACCAGCGCGGCGGGCCCGGCGAGCGGTACCAGGGCGGCGTGCTCGCCGAGGATCTGCGCACCGACCGGATGCGTCGCGAACTCTGGCCTTACCACGACGAGTTGGCCGACGGCGCGATGCCCGGCGAGGACGGCGGGGCCGTCCCAGCCGCCGGGGGCGCCGGGTCCGCAGGCCAGTTCCTGGTCGAGGACGGTCCGGCCGCCCACCCGGACGACGAGCCGGCTGGTGAGCCGCCCGGGCTCCTCCCCCACCCGGCCGAGGACCTGCTCCTCGCGCAGCACCAGCCGGGCACCGGGCCCGAGGTCGGCGCGGGTGGTGACATACAGGTCGCTGCCGCGCGCGGAGATCAACGGTTCGGGCAGCCAGTGCAGTTCGCCCTCGTCGGCGACGTCGAGCCGTACGTCGTAGTGGGCGGCGTCCTTGATCTGCCCGGGCAGGGCGATGGTGGCCGCGGCCGAGCCCACCCTCAGCCGGGCCCCGCTCCCGACCTCCGCCTCCACCGCGAAGCGGTCCCCGCCCAGGGGGCCGCTCATCGCGCCCACGAGCACGACCCGGGCCTCGTCGCCGACGGCCCGGGTGCGGCGCAGCGCGAGCGGCCCGTCGCTCTCCAGGACGGGCAGGGCGGTACCGCCGCGTCCGTCGGCCGTCGCCCCGATCCGGGCGACGGCACGCACTCCGCCCATCTCACGCCGTCCAGGCGCCGAGCTGTGCCCGCACCCAGGCGGCGACGTCCGCCACCCCGCTCCCGGCGCGCAGCGACTGGAACACCACCGGCAGTTCGGCGCGCTGCGCCTTGGCGTCGGCGGCCATCCGGGCGAGGTCGGAGCCGACGTACGGGGCGAGGTCGGTCTTGTTGACGACGAGCAGGTCGGCGGTGGTGACGCCCGGGCCGCCCTTCCTCGGGATGTCGTCGCCGCCCGCGACGTCGATGACGAAGATCTGCGCGTCGACGAGCCCCTTGGAGAAGGTGGCGGTGAGGTTGTCCCCACCGGACTCGACGAGCACCAGGTCCAGCGGCCCGACGGCGTCCTCGAGGTCCTCCACGGCCTCGAGATTGGCGGAGATGTCGTCCCGGATCGCGGTGTGCGGGCAGGCGCCCGTCTCCACGGCCGTGATCCGCTCGGGCGGCAGCACGGCCTCCCGCAGCAGGAACTCGGCGTCCTCGCGGGTGTAGATGTCGTTGGTGACGACGGCCAGGGACAGCTCGTCGCGCAGCGCCCGGCAGAGCGCGGCGACCGTGGCGGTCTTGCCCGATCCGACGGGTCCGCCGAGCCCGATCCTGAGGGCCCGCCGCGCACCGTCGGGCCGACGGGCATCGGCGCTGACGGCGGCGGGGCCGGGGTGGGAGTGGTCGAGGTGCACGGGGCGGCTCCTTCTCTGGGTGCTTCAGCAGGTCAGGGGGTTGAGGCCCTAGGAGGCGAAGAGGCGCACCGGCCAGGCCGCGTGTGCCTCCGCGCCGATCTCCAGCAGGGGCGCGGACGCCGCCGGCAGGGTGTCGAGGCCGGCGGTCCGTACGGCGGTCCCGGCCACCGTCGCCCGGTCGACGACCCGGTCCAGCTCAGGCGCCAGCCGGGCCAGTACGGCCGTCGCCTCGAACGGGTCCAGGCCGAGGAGCCGTACCACGGCCGTCGCCGGGCCGCTCACACTCTCGTACGCCGCGCAGTACGCCGCGTCCTCGGGCCCCAGTCCGGCCGCGCGTGCCGTCAGTCCCAGCACCACCGGCTGGTGGGCGCCCTTGGGGAACGTACCGGCCAGGGCGTCCAGTTCGGGGCTGGGCCAGGTCGCGCGGGCGGCCCGTGTCAGCTGGCGGCCCAGTCTGCGCGCGGTGAGCCGCAGTGCCGGGGACGGGGTGCGGGCGTCCGCCGCCGCGTCCAGCCCGGCGGGGTCCGCGCCGGCCGCCGCCGCGGCGGCGAGGGCGGCCGCGACGAGTCCGGCCGTGTGCAGCCGGCCCCGGCAGAAGGCCTCCAGGTCCGCCGCGCCGGTGATCCGCCCCGCCTTGACCGCCTCCTCCGCCCCGCCGGAGTGCGCGTGCCCTCCGGCGGGGAAGCGGCCGTCGGCCAGGACGAGCAGCGCTGCCCTGCCCATCAGTTGTCGTCCATCGGATGCCGCCCGTCAGAAGAGGAAGTAGCGCTGGGCCATGGGCAGCTCGGCCGCCGGGGTCGCCTCGACCAGTTCGCCGTCGATGTGCACGGCGAAGCTGTCGGGATCGACCTGGACGCGCGGCCGGGCGTCGTTCTCCCGCATGTCCGCCTTGGTCACCGAACGGGTGGACTCGATGGCGACGAACCTCTTGCCCAGCTGGAGCCGCTCCGGCAGCCCGTCCTCGATCGCGAGCGGTGCCACGAAGTTGAAGGAGTTCGAGGCCGGGGCGCGCCCGATCGCCCCGTACATCGGGCGCGGAAGGATCGGCTGCGGGGTCGGGATGGACGCGTTCGCATCACCCATCTGGGCGTACGCGATCTGGCCCCCCTTGAGGACGAGGTGCGGTTTGACACCGAAGAACGCCGGCTCCCACAGGACGAGGTCGGCGAGCTTGCCCGTCTCGACGGACCCGATCTCCCTGGCCAGCCCCTGCGCGAGCGCCGGGTTGATCGTGTACTTGGCGACATAGCGCCGTACGCGATGGTTGTCGGCGCGCCCGTCGCCCGGCAGGGCGCCCCGTCGCCGCTTCATCACATGGGCCGTCTGCCAGGTCCGCAGGATCACCTCGCCGACCCGGCCCATGGCCTGGGCGTCGGAGGAGATGATCGAGATGGCCCCGAGGTCGTGCAGTATGTCCTCCGCGCCGATGGTGGACGGCCGGATCCGCGACTCGGCGAAGGCCAGGTCCTCGGGGACCGCCGGGTTGAGGTGGTGGCACACCATGAGCATGTCGAGGTGTTCCTCGGCGGTGTTCACCGTGTACGGCCGGGTCGGGTTGGTGGAGCTGGGCAGGACGTGCGGCTCGGAGACCACCGTCATGATGTCCGGCGCGTGCCCGCCGCCCGCACCCTCGGTGTGGTAGGCGTGGATGCCGCGCCCGGCGATCGCGGCGAGCGTGTCGCCCACGAACCCGGCCTCGTTCAGGGTGTCCGTGTGGATGGCGACCTGGATGCCGGTGCGCTCCGCGACGGTCAGGGAGGCGTCGATGACGGCCGGGGTCGAGCCCCAGTCCTCGTGCAGCTTCAGGCCCAGCGCGCCGCCCCGGATCTGGGAGAGCATCGCCTCCTGCGAGACGGTGTTGCCCTTGCCGAGGAAGCCGATGTTGAGCGGGTACTGCTCCATCGCCTCCAGCATGCGGGCGAGGTGCCAGGGCCCCGGGGTCACGGTGGTGGCCTTGGAGCCCTCGGCGGGTCCGGTGCCGCCGCCGACCAGGGTGGTCACGCCCGCCGCGAGCGCCTCGTCGGCGATCTGCGGGCAGATGAAGTGGACGTGCGCGTCGACCGCGCCGGCGGTCAGGATCCGTCCGTTGCCCGCGATGACCTCGGTCTCCGGACCGAGCACCAGGTCGGGGTGGACGCCGTCCATGGTGTCGGGGTTGCCCGCCTTGCCGAGCGCGGTGATCCGCCCGTCGCGGATGCCGACGTCGGCCTTGACGATCCCCCAGTGGTCGACGACGACAGCGCCGGTGATGACGGTGTCCGGGGTGCCGTCTGCGCGCGTAGCACGCGACTGGCCCATGGACTCCCGGATGACCTTGCCGCCCCCGAAGACCGCCTCGTCACCGGCGAGCCCGGGGCCGCCCGAGCGGTCCTCCTCGATCTCGATCAGCAGATCGGTGTCGGCGAGGCGGATGCGGTCGCCGGTGGTCGGGCCGAACAGGTCGGCGTACGCGGCTCGCGAGATCTCAGGCATCGAGGGCACCTCCGGTCTCCCCGCGCAGTCCGGGCACCACCCGGGCACCGGCCAGCGGGACGAGTTCCACCGCGACGGGGATGCCGGGCTCGAAGCGCACGGCGGTGCCGGCCGCGACGTTCAGCCGCAGGCCACGTGCGGCGGCGCGGTCGAAGTCCAGGCCGGGGTTGGCCTCGGCGAAGTGGTAGTGGGAACCGACCTGGACGGGCCGGTCGGCGGCGTTGAGGACGGTGAGCCGGGTGACCTCGCGGCCCTCGTTGCAGATGATCGGGTCCTCGGCGAAGAGGATCTCTCCGGGAATCATGGCGGCCTCCCCCGTCAGACGATCGGGTCGTGGACGGTGACGAGCTTGGTGCCGTCGGGGAAGGTGGCCTCGACCTGGACGTCGTGGATCATCTCGGGGATGCCCTCCATGACGTCGTCCCGGGTGAGCAGCTTGCGCCCGGACGCCATCAGCTCGGCGACGGTACGGCCGTCTCGCGCACCCTCGAGGATGTGCGCGGTGATGAGGGCGACGGCCTCGGGGTGGTTGAGCTTCAGTCCGCGGGCCCGGCGTTTCTCGGCGACGTCGGCCGCGACATGGATCAGCAGCCTCTCCTGCTCGTGCGGGGTCAGTTGCACGTCCCACCTCACATCCTCGCTCCGGACCGTGCGGGGCCCGGTTGCCGCAGCCACGAGGAAAAGCCCTGGTGGCGTGGAGGGGCAGGCTAGTTGGGGCGCATTTCGAGCAAGTTAACCGAGCGGTGCCCCGCCCGGGACGTCCGGCCCCGGCTCCGGCACGCTCATGAGGGCGCGCAGCCCGTCGCCCAGCACCTCCACGGGCGCCGGTCCGAACAGGGACTGCCGGGCGATCAAGCCCAGGGCGGACGCGATCATCGTGCGGGCCACATGGTCCGGGTCCACGTCCGCGCGCATCGTCCCGGCGGCCTGGTACGCCTCGACGATCCGCACCCAGGCCGCGCGCACCGAGCCGTAGCCCTCGCGCAGAACGGCCGAGAGTTCCTCGTTGCGCAGCCGAAGGATTCCGGCCCTCACGGGCTGAGGTTCACGGGCGCTCGAACCCTTTCGGGCTGTCACCCCTCCGGCGTGTCCCGCCGCGACACAGGTGTTGCTCAGGTTGGCGCACGCTTGGTTATCGCTGTGCGTCGGCTTGATCGTACTGTTTGGCTCGGGTTGCGCCGAATCGCCCTCGCGGTTCATCGGTGGAAGCCGTTGCGGGCGAAGCAGACCGCGGCGCCGTCGAGGATATGTCGGCAGTGGGCGTCGAAGCGGGCCGGGAAGCCATGTCCGCCACCCGGCGCCTGATCGCCGTCGTCCTGCTCGTCCCGACCCTCGCCGCCGTCGCGCTGTGGGCCTTCGCCTGGCCCGCCGCGCGCACCGCGCCCCGCGATCTGCCGCTCGGTGTGGCGGGCCCGGCCGTCGCGACGGCCCAGGTGGAGAAGGAACTCGCCCGGCACGAGGGCGCCTTCGAGATCCACCGCTACCGGGACGAGGCCGCCGCCCGCGCCGCCGTCGAGGACCGGACCGTATACGGCGCGGTGGTCGTCGCCGCCCAGGGTCCCGAGCTGCTGACCGCCTCGGCCGCGAGCCCCGTCGTGGCCCAGCTGCTCCAGCAGGCGGTGGCCCGGCAGGCCGCAGCGGGGGGCACCCAAGTGACGACGGTGGACGTGGTGCCGGCCCCGTCGACCGACCCGCGCGGCGCCGCCCTGAACGCGAGTGTGCTGTCCCTGGCGCTGGCCGGTACGGCCGTCCCGGTCGGGCTGGTCGCGGCGGCCGTGGCGGACAGCTGGCTGGGCGTGCTGAGCGGCGACTGGTGGGCGGAGGCCTCGGTGTTCGGGCTGCCGACGCTCGCGGTGGCCGCGGCGGTGGCCGGCTGCGCGGCCCTGGTCGGCCCGGCGGGTATCGGCGCCGTGTCGTTCCTGGTGATGTTCCTCGGGAACCCGTTCTCCGGGGCGGCCTCGGCCCCGCGGATGCTGCCCGAGCCGGTCGGGACGATCGGCCAGTGGCTGCCGCCGGGCGCGGGCACCACCCTGCTGCGCTCGGTGTCGTTCTTCGACGGCGCGGCGGCGGCCGGCCCCGCCCTCACCCTGGCGGGATGGGCCGCCTTCGGTCTCGGCGCGGTGGTGCCGGGTGGTGCGCGGCCTTCGCCGTGTCTACGACGGGTTCGGCCCCCGGTGTTCCGCGGCCGCCCCGCCCCGGTGCTCCGCCGCGATGCCGAACCGGTGCCGTTCGCGGGGAGCGGAACCGACCTCGTGCACGGCGGCGACCGAGCTGATCACCTGCTCCTCCTCGGGCCGGTCCAGTTCGTCGAGTCGCTCCAGGTCGGCGGCGGAGACCAGGGCGACGAGGGGCTTGCCGTGCCGTGTCACGACGACGCGCTCACCGCCGTACACCACCCGGTTGATCAGGTCGGCGAGTTCAGCCCTGGCTTGCGTCACCGGAATCTCGTAGGCCATGACCCCATTCTAACGTCACGTACGTCCTGTACATTTTTTACAGATGCGCCAGACGCCGAAGGAGGGGTTCCCGATGACCCGACCGTCCGCCCGCCATGTCCTGCCCGAGTTCACCGAACGCACGAGCTCCGGGTACCGCACGATGGATCCGTACTCGAAGCTGCTGGAGGAGCGGATCGTCTTCCTCGGGACGCCGGTCGACGACATCGCGGCGAACGACGTGATGGCCCAGTTCATGTACCTGGAGCACAAGGACCCGGACCGGGACATCGCGCTGTACATCAACTCCCCCGGCGGTTCGTTCAGTGCGATGACCGCGCTCTACGACACCCTCCGGTACGTCACGTGCGACGTGGAGACGACCTGCCTGGGCCAGGCCGGCTCCTCGGCGGCGGTGTTGCTGGCGGCGGGCACCCCCGGCAAGCGGTTCGCGCTGCCGGGCGCCCGGGTGGTGATCCGGCAGCCGGCGCTGCCCGAACCCATCGAGGGACAGGCCGGCGACCTGGCGATCCAGGCCGAGGAGCTGGCCCGCACCCGGGACCTGCTGGAGGAGATGCTCGTACGGCACACCGGGCGCGCCCCCGAACAGGTGACCGAGGACATCGAGCGGGACCTGATCCTGACCGCGGCTCAGGCCGTGGAGTACGGCCTGGTGGACGGGGTCGTCCCGAGCCGTCGTGACATCGCCGGGGCCAGGTGAGCCGCGATGGTTCCCGACCTGCCGCCGCTGCCCGCGCTCACCCGCGCCGAGGCCGAGCTGATCGACCGATATCTGGACGTGGTGGATCTGCTCGGGCGGATCAATCCCGCGCGCGACGGTGACACCTACCGGGGCCTGCGGGCCGCCCAGGCGCTGGTGGCGAGGGCGGCGGAGCTGCGCGACGCGCTGACGCTGATGCACCAGCGGGGCGAGAGCGAACTGCACGCGCCGACCCTCGCGCGGGCGCTGCGCGTCCTGGACGGGGAGCGCCGCACGGCGCGCGTCACGGTCCCTCCGCTCTCCGACAGTTGACCGACCGCCGTCCGACCCGCCGCGCCGTCGTCGCGGCCGCGACGTCCGGGCCGGACTTGAAACGCACCAGACGGGTTACCCCCGTTCGGCGTAGCTGGGGCTCCCCTTGCGAGCGAGCGCATTGTGCCGAAGGCGCCGTTTCACGGGGCGCCACAAGGGGTAGCGGCGCAGGTCGGGAGGCCTTTTGCGGTCTTGACACCTGATAACCCATCAGGGTGTTCACCCGAACAGGTGAATGGTGAGTAACCCCACAAATAGCCGCTTCCATTGGGTATTTCGGTCAACGGTGAGTCAAGATCCGTGTCTGACGACAAGTCCCCGCCACAAGCGGCGGGGCGGTCCGGGCGGACGCCGAGTCCTGCCGCTGCCCGGATTGACCCGTCGACAGGAGTGCATCGGCAGGAGTGGAGGACCCAAGCACGACGGGTCGCCGGAACGGTCACGCCATGACCGGGCCGAGCAGCCCTTGGGGTGAAGCCGCGTCAGCGGCCGGGCACCTTTGTCAGCCCGAATCCGACAGGTCACCCTTCACAGGCGGTTGACGAAGGGTTGCGCATGACTGCGCTCAATCGTGTCCCGTCGCTCATGGCCCGGGCCGGTACGGCCTCCGCGTTCGCCATCGCCGCCGTGGGCGGCTCGATCGTGATCCCCGGGGTGGCCGCCGACGCGGCGGCCGCCACGCCGGCGACGAAGGCGCTCCAGGTCGCGGCGTCCAAGAAGGGTGCACCGTACAAGTACGGGGCCGCCGGACCGAAGAGGTTCGACTGCTCAGGTCTCACGATGTACTCGTTCAAGAAGGCGGGCAAGACCCTGCCGCGCACGGCGGCGCAGCAGTACAACAAGACGCGCCACATCTCGTCCTCCAGCCGTAAGGCCGGCGACCTGGTGTTCTTCCACTCGGGGTCGAACGTGTACCACGTCGGGATCTACGCCGGGCACGGCAAGATCTGGCACTCGCCGAAGACCGGTAGCGTGGTGAGGCTGGAGAAGATCTGGACCAAGAGCGTCTGGTACGGCCGGGTCCGCTAGGCCCCGGTCCCGGCAGAGCACCGCTTCCCGGGGTGGTGGTGGCGTCCCCTGACGCGCTCTCACCGCCCCGGGAGCTCGCCCGGCCGCGGGATCGCCGCGGCGCGTACCGTCGGCTCCGCCGGGACGGTCCACGGCAGCTCGACCGTGACCGTCTTGCCGCCCTCCCGCGTGGGGCGGACCCTGAGCTTGCCGCCGCGCTCGGCGGTCAGCCAGCGAATGATCACCATGCCTCGGCCGTTGTCCTGCTGGACGGCGGCCGGCAGTCGTTGGGGGAAGCGCGGGTGGCTGTCGGTGACGCCGATGCGCAGCCGCTCGTCGCGGTCGAGCACCAGGCCCACCGTGAAGGTGGGGGACTGGCCGAAGGTGTGCTGCACGGCGTTGGTGGCGAGTTCGGAGACGATCAGCCGGATGGTGTCGGCCGCCTCCGAGTCCGCGGGCAGTCCCCATTCGCCGAGCGTGTCGGCCACGAAGCCGCGGGCCGTGGAGACCGAGGCGGCTTCGCTCGGCAGAGTGACGGATGCTTCCAGATGGTCTGCCATGGCGACCTCGTCCCTTTCCCACGGGACCGGAGTCCGACACGCTGCGGATGGTTCGAGTACGGTCCCGGACTGGTGCTTCTTCGCCAGACTGCCATCAGCGCGCCCGTCACGGGTGGCGATCCACCAAGATATGCATATATCTGTCGCCCAATGCGGTGAACTCTGCCACGGCGGAGCGTTTTTGGACGGCCCATAAGGAGTAAGGAGGAGCCCATGCAACACGGTCCCGCGGTGCGCCGCCGGAAGCTGGGCGCCGAACTGCGCAGTCTGCGCGCCCGGGCGGGGCTCACCAGCGGCGAGGCGGCCCGGCTCGTCGGCTGGCACCAGTCCAAGGTGAGCCGTATCGAGACCGGCACCAGCGGCACGAAACCAGCCGATGTGCGGTTACTTCTCGACGTCTACGGCGTGACCGATCCGCATCTGCGGGAGCTGATGACGGCGTTGGCCGGCTCGGAGGAGAGCGGCGGCCGCGACCACTGGTGGCACGCCTACCGCGGGGTCCTGCCGGCCGCCTACCGGGACTTCATCAGCCTGGAGTCGCAGGCCGGCGCGATGCGCACCCTGGAGACGACGGTGGTCCCGGGGCTGCTCCAGACGGCCGAGTACGCCCGCGCGGTGACCCGGGCCGCGGTGGAGGGCGCGGACGAGGACCAGTTGGACACGCTGGTGGAGGTGCGGATCGCCCGCCAGGACGTGCTGCGCCGGCAACCGCCGCTCCGGCTGAGCGCGGTGCTGGACGAGGCGGTGCTGCGGCGGGAGGTGGGCGGCCCCGAGGTGATGGAGCGCCAGCTCGTCCGGCTGATGGAGGCGGCGCGACTTCCCCAAGTGCGTTTGCAGGTACTGCCGTTCGCGGCCGGCGCCCATATCGGTGTCACCGGGCCTTTCGTCATCTTCTCATTTTCGAGCGCCCCTGATCTGGATGTTGTTGTTCTCGACCACTTGACGAGTAGCCTCTACCTCGAACGGAAAGAAGACCTCGAGGCCTACACCGAGGCCTTCAACGCCCTTCGGGCACATGCCCTTTCGCCCGGGGAATCACTGGAATACATCGCCGCGACAGCTGACGGCGCGTAGGGAGGCACCATGTCTGCACTGCCTCGGAACGTACCTCGCAGCACCGATCCCCACGCTCTCCCCCAGATGCGGTGGCTGCGCAGCAGCTACAGCACGGGGGCGAACAACTGCGTGGAGACGGCCCGGCCGGCCCTGGGGCCCTTCGCCGGACTGCTCGCCGTACGCGACTCCAAGGATCCGGAGGGTCCCGCCCTGCTCTTCTCCCCCGAGAGCTGGTCGGGTTTCACCGCCGCGTTCCACTGATCAGCAGGGGCGACCCACGGCCGTGTCACGCCGACTCATGGTCGTGTCTCCCCGATGACCCGTACAGCGCGATCCAGCTCGGCCCCGGAGAGGTCGGCGCGGGCGGTCAGCCTCAGGCGTGAGATGCCGTCGGGCACGGAGGGAGGACGGAAGCAGCCCACGGCGAGCCCTGCCGACCGGCAGTCCGCCGCCCACTGCACGGCCTCCTCCGGGGAGGGCGCACGCACGGAGACGACCGCGGCGTCCGGACGTACCGCTTCCAGGCCCGCGGCCGTCAGCCGGCCGTGCAGTTCCGAAGCCACCTCACGCGCGCGTGCGGCGCGCTCGGGCTCCCGGCGCAGCAGCCGGAGCGCCGCGAGGGCCGCACCCGCCGCCGCGGGGGCGAGGCCCGTGTCGAAGATGAAGGTGCGGGCCGCGTTGACCAGATGGTCGATCACCCGCGCGGGCCCCAGCACGGCCCCGCCCTGACTGCCGAGGGACTTCGACAGCGTCACCGTCACGACGACGTCCTCGGCGCCGGCCAGCCCGACCGCGTACGGGGCGCCCCGGCCGCCGTTCCCGAGGACGCCGAGGCCGTGCGCGTCGTCCACCACCAGACCGGCACCGTGCTCCCGGCAGGCGGCGGCCAGCCCGGCCAGCGGGGCCGCGTCGCCGTCGACCGAGAAGACCGTGTCGGAGACGGCCACCGCCGGGCCGTCGTGCGTACCGAGCGCCTTCCGTACGGCGTCGGGGTCCGCGTGCGCGACCACCTGGGTGGTCCCCCGGGCCAGTCGGCAGCCGTCGATCAGCGAGGCGTGGTTGCCCGCGTCGGAGACGATCAGCGAGCCGTGCGGGGCCAGCGCGGTGACCGCGGCGAGGTTCGCGGCGTACCCGGAGGAGAAGACGAGGGCCGCTTCGAAGCCGCAGAACTCCGCCAGCTCCCGCTCCAGCTCGGTGTGCAGTTCGGTGGTACCGGTGACCAGCCGGGAGCCGGTCGATCCGCCGCCCCAGGTCCGCGCGGCCGCCGCGGCGCCCTCCGCGACCTCCGGGTGCCGGGACAGGCCCAGGTAGTCGTTGCTCGCGAGATCGAGCAGCGGCGAGTCGGCCGGACGGGGCCGCAGCGTCCGGACGAGTCCGGCCCGGCGGCGCGCCCGCGCCTGTTCGTCGATCCAGCCGAACGCCATGGCTCCTCCGGGGCTTTTGTAGGTAGCGGACAGACCCTAGCGTCACGGACCGCTACCCACGGTGTGGCAATACCCACACGTCGATCCGGGTGTGTTGTGTGATCCCTACCTTGGCCCCGGGCGGTCCCGTAGGACAGGATCGGCTCTCATGGACCTGCTGAACACGCTGGTGGACAAGGGGCTTCGGCGCGAGCTGCCGACCCGCGAGGAGGCGCTCGCCGTCCTCGCCACTTCCGACGACGACGTGCTGGACGTGGTGGCCGCGGCCGGGAAGGTGCGCCGGCACTGGTTCGGCCGGCGGGTGAAACTCAACTATCTCGTCAACCTCAAGTCGGGCCTGTGCCCCGAGGACTGCTCGTACTGCTCCCAGCGGCTCGGCTCCACGACCGGCATCCTGAAGTACTCCTGGCTCAAGCCCGACGAGGCGTCCAGGGCCGCGGCGGCCGGGCTCGCCGGCGGGGCCAAGCGGGTCTGCCTGGTGGCGTCCGGGCGCGGTCCGACCGACCGTGACGTGGACCGGGTCTCCGAGACCATCAGGGCGATCAAGGACCAGAACGAGGGCGTCGAGGTGTGCGCCTGTCTGGGGCTGCTCTCCGACGGCCAGGCCGAGCGGCTGCGCGAGGCGGGCGCGGACGCCTACAACCACAACCTGAACACCTCCGAGGCGACCTACGGGGACATCACCACCACCCACACCTACGCCGACCGGGTGGACACCGTCTCCAAGGCGCACGCGGCGGGTCTGTCGGCCTGCTCCGGGCTGATCGCCGGCATGGGCGAGAGCGACGAGGACCTGGTCGACGTGGTCTTCTCGCTGCGCGAGCTGGACCCGGACTCGGTGCCGGTCAACTTCCTCATCCCGGTCGAGGGCACCCCCCTGGGCAAGGAGTGGAACCTCACCCCGCAGCGCTGTCTGCGGATCCTGGCGATGGTCCGGTTCGTCTGCCCGGACGTCGAGGTGCGGATCGCGGGCGGCCGTGAGGTCCATCTGCGCACCCAGCAGCCGCTCGCACTGCACCTGGCCAACTCGATCTTCCTCGGCGACTACCTCACCACCGAGGGCCAGGCCGGCAAGGCCGACCTGGAGATGATCGCGGACGCCGGCTTCGAGGTGGAGGGCGCGGGCGAGATCACCCTGCCGGAGCACCGCGCGACGACGGCCGGCGGCGGCTGCGGCTCGCACGCCGAGGCGGGCTGCGGGTCCCACGCGGAGGCGGGCTGCGGTTCCGTCTGCGGGTCGCACGAGGGCGGCTCGGTGTGCGGTACGGCTGCTGCCGCCGCCCCGGCCGGTGAGCCCCGTACGGACCTGGTCGCCGTACGCCGCCGGGGCGCCGGTACCGACCTCGCGCCCAATGCCTGAGCTGCCCGCACCGCCCGTCGCCGAGCTGCTGGAACTGGACCGGCGGCACGTCTGGCATCCGTACGGTCCGATGCCCGGCCGCGTGGACCCGCTCGTCGTGGAGTCGGCGAGCGGGGTGCGGCTGCGCCTCGCGGACGGCTCGGGCGAGCTGGTGGACGGCATGTCGTCGTGGTGGTCGGCGATCCACGGCTACCGCCACCCGGTGCTCGACGAGGCGGCGCGCGAGCAGCTGGGCCGGATGAGCCACGTCATGTTCGGCGGGCTCACGCACGAACCCGCCGTCCGGCTGGCGAAGCTCCTTGTCGACATGTCTCCCGACGGCCTCGAGCACGTCTTCCTCGCCGACTCCGGTTCGGTGTCGGTCGAGGTCGCGGTGAAGATGTGCCTCCAGTACTGGCGTTCGCTCGGCCGCCCCGCCAAGCAGCGCCTGCTGACCTGGCGCGGCGGCTACCACGGCGACACCTGGCAGCCGATGTCGGTGTGCGACCCCGAGGGCGGGATGCACGAGCTGTGGACCGGGGTGCTGCCCCGTCAGGTCTTCGTGGACCCGCCGCCGGCCGAGTACGAGGAGGCGTACGCCGATCGGTTGCGCGCCGCGATCGCACGGCACGCGGACGAACTGGCCGCGGTGATCGTGGAGCCGGTGGTGCAGGGCGCGGGCGGGATGCGCTTCCACTCCCCCGCGTATCTGCGGGTGCTGCGCGAGGCGTGCGACGCGCACGACGTGCTGCTGGTGTTCGACGAGATCGCGACCGGGTTCGGGCGCACGGGCGCGCTGTTCGCGGCGGACCACGCGGCGGTGACCCCGGACGTGATGTGCGTGGGCAAGGCGCTGACCGGCGGCTATCTGACCATGGCGGCGACGCTGTGCACCTCCCGGGTGGCCGACGGGATCTCCCGGGGCGAGGTGCCGGTGCTCGCCCACGGCCCGACGTTCATGGGCAACCCGCTCGCCGCGTCCGTCGCCTGTGCCTCGATCGGGCTGCTCCTCGGGCAGGACTGGCTCGCGGAGGTCAAGCGCATCGAGACGGGACTGCGGGACGGCCTGGCGGAGGCCGCCGGGCTCCCCGGGGTGCGGGACGTGCGGGTCCTCGGCGCCATCGGGGTCGTCCAGCTGGACCGTCCGGTGGACATGAAGGCCGCCACCGCGGCGGCCGTGCGGGAGGGCGTCTGGCTGCGGCCGTTCCGCGACCTGGTCTACACGATGCCGCCGTACGTCACCGGCGACGCCGACGTGGCACGGATCGCGCGCGCGGTGTGCGCCGCGGCGCGGGAGGGATGAGCATGCCGATCGTGGTGATCACGGGGACGGGCACGGAGGTCGGCAAGACCGTCACCACGGCGGCCGTCGCCGCCTCCGCGCTCGCGGCGGGCCGCACGGTGGCCGTCCTGAAGGCCGCGCAGACGGGTGTACGGCCCGACGAGCGCGGGGACGCCGACGAGGTCGCGCGGCTCGCGGGCCAGGTCACGACGGCCGAGTGCGCGCGCTATCCCGAACCGCTCGCCCCGGCGACCGCGGCCCGGCGGGCGGGACTGCCCCCGGTGCGGCCGTACGACGTGGTGGAGGCGGCGCAGAAGCTGGCCGCGGAGCACGATCTGGTGCTGGTCGAGGGGGCGGGCGGGCTGCTCGTCCGGTTCGACGAGGCGGGCGGGACGCTGGCCGACGTGGCCCAGGCGCTGCGGGCGCCGGTACTGGTGGTGGCCTCGGCGGGCCTGGGCACCCTGAACACCACGGAACTGACGGCCCGTGAACTGCGCGCACGGGGCGTGGAGCTGCTGGGCGTGGTGATCGGCGGCTGGCCCGAAACCCCGGACCTGGCGATGCGCTGCAACGTCACGGACCTGCCGGACGTGGCCGGGGCCCCGCTGCTGGGCGCGCTGCCGATGGGCGTGGGCGCCCTGTCACCGACCGACTTCCGCACAGCGGCACCGACCTGGCTGGCCGCCCGCCTGGACGGGACCTGGGAGGCGACGACCTTCCGAGAGGCGCCGGCGGAGACGCCCTGAAGGGGCGCGGGGAACTGCGCGACCAGCCCCCACGCACCCGCGGACAAGGAACGGGCCCACCCTCATTCGACCTCCGAGAGCAACCGCACCAGCTCGATACGGGAGCGAATCCCCAGCCGGGTGAAGACCCCGCGCAGATGATGGTCGATGGTGCGCGGACTGAGCGCGAGCCGCGCGGCGATCTCCCGGTTGGTGGCACCCTCGGCGGCCATCCGGGCGACCAGGAGCTGCTGGGCGGTCAGCCGGACGGTGGGCGGCTCAGTGCCCCGGGGCGGGGTGGCCGGCGCCCCGAGCGCGCGCAACTCCGCGCGGGCCGCCTCGGCGCAGTGCGGGGCGCCGAAGGAGTCGAAGGCCTCGCGGGCGCTGTGCAGCCGGTCGCGGGCCTCCGCGCGGCGGCGCAGCCGGCGCAGGGCGCTGCCGAACAGCAGTTCCGTGCGGGCGCGTTCGAAGGCGCGGGTGCCGTCGGCGTGCAGTTCGAGGGCCGTGCGGTAGTGGTCGAGGGCTTCGGCGCCGGGGGTGAGCAGGGCCCGGCAGCGGGCGCTGAGGGCGAGGTCGTCGGGGCTGCGGACGGCGCGGGCCCAGCGGTCGTAGTCGGCGTGGGCGGCGCGGGCGATCCGGGTGTCGCCCGCGCGGACGGCGGCCTCGACGTAGTGCGGGGTGGCCAGATGACGGACGGCCCGGTGGCCGTGGCCCGGGCCGAAGGCGGCGAGGGCGCGCAGCCGGGCGGCGGCGGCGCCGTAGCGTCCGAAGCCGAGGTCGAGGAAGGCGAGCGCCCACTGGGCGAGGGCGGCGGGCAGGCCGAGGCCGTGGGCCATGGCGTAGGAGCGGGCCGCCGCGGCCCGCTCGCGGCACAGGTCGCCGTCGCCGGTGAGCGCGGCGAACATCGCGAGGGCGGCCTGGAGATGGCAGGCGCCGTTGTCCTGTCCGGTGGCGTACGACTGTCGTAGGGCGTCCAGCGCGGCGGCCTCGGCGGCGCGCGGGCGGCCGGTCCAGAAGTCGGCGTAGGCGCGGAACTCCATCGCCTGGGAGACGGTCGCGGTCAGGCCCCGGGCCCGGGCGGCGGCGGCCGCGCGGACGGTGGCGGTGGCGGCGCGGGTGTGGTCGCCGAGCATCAGGGCGGCGATGCCGGCGTGCAGGAGCCGGCTGGGGTCGCCGCCCGGCCCGCACCGGCCGGCGGTCGCCTCCAGCAGGTCGCGGGCGTCCTCGTAGCGTCCGTCGACGGCGGCGGCGAGGGCCGGGAGCACCCCCGGCGCCCGGACCCCGAGCCGCCGCGCGGCGACCACGGCGTCCCGACATCGCCGCAGGTCACCGGTGTAGATGGCGGCTTCGGTGGCGCGGGCGAGGAGCTGGACGGATTCGGTGGCCAGGGCGGCCCCGGCGACCAGCGCGTCGAACGCCTCCCCCGCCTGGCCGGTGCGCAGCGCGAGGACGCCGGTGAGGGCGTCGGTGTGGGTGCGGGCGGCGAGGGTGCGGGCGTGGTCGGCGTCGCCGGAGTGCCAGGCGTCGGCCGCCGCGCGGGCGAGGAGGCGGGACTGTTCGCGGGGGTCGGTGCCGAGCGCGGCGGCGCGTTCGGTGAGGGCGGCGGCGAGGGCGGGGTCGGCGGCCCGGCGGGCCCGGTCGGCGGCGGCCGTCAGCTCGGCCGCGAGCCGCCCGCTGGGGCCGAGCGCGGCCGCGCCCCGGTGCCAGGAGCGGCGGGGCAGTTCGGTGTCGTCGTGCAGGACGCGGGCGAGCAGCCGGTGGGCCTCGCGGCGGTCGGCGGGGGTGGCCGTCTCGTAGGCGGCGATCCGGGTCCAGGCGTCGCGGAAGCCGACCCCGCCCGCCGTGGCATGGGCGATCCCGGCGCTCTCGGCGGCTTCCAGCGGGCGGGTGTCGAGGCGGGCGGCGGCCACGGCGCGCAGGAAGGCGTGGGTGGCGACCGGGTACTGGTCGGCGGCGGCCAGGAGCAGCAGCAGCCGGGTGTCCTCGGGCAGGGCGCGGATCTCCCGGCGGTAGTCGTGCAGCAGGCCGGGGGCGAGGTCGGCGGGATCGGTGGGCAGGGGGTCCAGGCCGGCCGCCTGACGGTCGGTGAGCCGCGCCGCGAGTTCGGCGGCGGCGCGCTGATCGCCGTACACCAGTCGCAGCACGCGCACCCGGACGCCCTCGGGGAGGGACATGACCGGGCGTCGCCACGGGGCCGGGGGCGGAAGCGGTGGCGAAGTGCCGTCCAGACGTGGGGGGTTTACAGGAGTCACCACACAACTGACGTTACTGGCGGGTTACTTGAACAGTAAAGACCGGCGATTTCACCGATGCGGCGCGCGTAGACCCGACCGGACACTCCTGGCAACCCCACCCGTTTCAGGAGGCATCATGCAGCGCTCCAGGCGTCGCATCGCCACGGTCCTTACGGCCGTGGTCTCTTCGCTCCTTCTGTCACTGTCGCTCTCCGCCCCCACCGCCCAGGCGGCGACCCACCATCCGATCGTGTTCGTACACGGTCTCAGCAGCGACTCCAGCAGCTGGGACGACTGGGTCGCCGACTTCAAGGCCGACGGCTACACGGCCACCGAGCTGGACGCGGCCTCGTACAGCTGGACCAAGTCGAACGTCACCATCGCCTCGCAGGTGGCCACCCAGGTCAAGAACGTGCTGGCGAGAACCGGCGCCGACAAGGTCGACGTGGTCGTCCACTCCATGGGCGCGCTCAGCGCCCGCTACTACCTCAAGAACCTCGGCGGGACCGCCTACGTGGACGACTTCGTCTCCGTCGCGGGCGTCAACCACGGTACGTCGGTCGCCTCCTGGTGCAGCTGGCTGTACACCTCGTGCGCCGAGATGGTCACCGGCAGCTCGTTCCTCACCGCGCTCAACTCCGGTGACGAGACGCCGGGCAGCGTGAGCTACGCGACGTACTGGTCGAACTGCGACGCGGCCATCGACCCCGACTCCTCGGCGCTGCTGAGCGGGGCCACCAACGTCGGCGTCGGGTGCGTCTCGCACAACGACATGAACAACGACTACGGCATCTACGAGCAGGTGCGCGACTTCATCCAGTGACCCTGGGTGATCCGGTGGCCCCTGTGTGAACGACCGCGTGAAGGACAGCGGGGGTGCGACGGCTCCCTGCGGGGGAGAATCCGGGTAGGCCCGTCCTGCCCGGGAGGTCGTCATGCCGATACGGTCCGCCGGCTCCGGCCGGGTGCCCGGTGACCCCGTCCACCACCCGCTGTTCGCCCGCTGCTACGCCGCGTTCGGTTCGGCGGCGGAGACCCGGGCCGGTCTCGCCGGTGTGCGGGAGCGGCTGCTCGCCGGGCTCTCCGGCCGGGTCATCGAGATCGGCGCGGGCAACGGACTGAACTTCGCGCACTATCCGGCGGCCGTCTCGGAGGTCGTCGCGATCGAACCGGAGCGCCGGATGCGGACCCTGGCGCTGGAGGCGGCGCTGCGCGCCGGGGTGCCGGTGGACGTGGTGCCCGGTGTGGCGGAGGCGCTGCCGGTCAAGAGCGAGGCGTTCGACGCGGCGGTGGTCTCGCTGGTGCTGTGCAGTGTGCGGGACGTGCCGCGCGCGCTGGCCGAGCTGCGGCGTGTACTGCGGCCGGGCGGCGAACTGCGGTTCCTCGAACACGGCCCCGGTGGCGGCCGGCCGATGCGGGCCGCCCAGCGCGCCCTGGACCGCACGGTCTGGCCGTCCCTCGCGGGTGGCTGCCATCTGACCCGGGACACGGTCGGCGCGCTGCGCGAGGCCGGGTTCGAACTCGGCCCCTACCGACGGATGTTGCTGCCGGAGAAGGGGCCGAGGTTCCCCTTCTCCTACGCCGTGCTCGGCAGGGCCCGCAGGCCCTAGTCGCGGGCAGCCCTCACGCGCTCCACTCGCGCAGTTCCTGCGCGATGTCGGCGACCGACGCCTCACCCGTCTTGACCAGGCGGGCCAGATCCCGCACCTGTTCGGGTGAGGTGGCCACCTTCAGACCGCTGGCGACGAGGTAGGCGTAGGCGACCGCGCAGGCGAACAGCGCGTTGGAGCGCTCCAGCGCCGGGACGTGGATGAGGAGCTGGAGCAGTGCGGCCGCGCGGGCCGGCGGGTCGGTGTACACGGGGACGTCGAATATCTCGGCCTGATGGCGTGCCACGGCGGCGATCAGGGCGCCCCAGTCGGTGACCTGGGGGTCGCCCGGGGTCTGCTGCTCGGCGAGCATGAGGAGCCAGGCGAGATCGATACGGAGATCGCTCAAGGGATCAGCGGTGGCCTTCCGGCACGGTGCCCTCACGGTCCGCGCCGAATTCCTCGGCGAAGACGTTCTCGTACTGCTTCATGAAGTCGGCGGCGGCCTCCACGAAGGTGTGGCCCACCTCTCCGGCGTCCTGTCTGACCAGTTCCTCGATATAGCGGTTGACGCTCATGCCGCGCGCCGTGGCGCGCTCGCGGGCGGCCTGGGCCGTGCCCTCGTCGACGCGGACGTTCAGCTGGGTCTTCGCCATGCCTACGACGCTAGCGCGAGGGTGCTAGCAGCGGCAAGGGCGCGCCGGAACCGAAAAGAGATACCGACTGTGCGCCGGGTCACACTAGTCTCGGCACGTCGACGCGAGCGAGGAGGCAGTCTTGTCCACAGCGGCCTTGTCCACCCCCGACGGGATCGCGGCCCGTGCCCACGGCCTGACCAAGGCGTACGGCTCCGGCGAGACGACGGTGCTGGCCCTGGACTCCGTGGACGTGAGCATCGCGCGGGGCCGGTTCACCGCGGTCATGGGGCCCTCGGGGTCCGGGAAGTCCACGCTGATGCACTGTCTGGCCGGGCTCGACACCGTCTCGGCGGGTCAGGTCTGGCTCGGCGACACGGAGATCACGGGGCTGAAGGAGCGCGAGCTGACCCGGCTCCGGCGGGACCGGATCGGGTTCATGTTCCAGTCGTTCAACCTGATCCCGACGCTGAACGCGGCCGAGAACATCACGCTGCCCATGGACATCGCGGGCCGCAAACCCGACGAGAAGTGGCTGGACCAGGTCGTCGACGCGCTCGGGCTGCGGGAGCGGCTGGGGCACCGGCCGTCCCAGCTCTCCGGCGGTCAGCAGCAGCGGGTGGCCTGCGCCCGGGCGCTGGTCTCCCGGCCCGAGCTGATCTTCGCGGACGAACCGACCGGCAATCTGGACTCGCGGGCCGGTCTGGAGGTCCTCGCGTTCCTGCGCCAGGCGGTGGACGAGCTCGGCCAGACGGTCGTCATGGTCACCCACGACCCGAGCGCCGCCGCCCACTCCGATCTGGTCCTCTTCCTGGCGGACGGCCGGATAGTGGACGAGATGGAGCGGCCTACGGCCGATGCGGTACTCGAACGCATGAAACGGTTCGACGTCGGCCGGGCCTCCGTCGCCGACGGCGCTCCCGAGGAGGACTGACCCGGTGCTGAAGGCGACCCTCAGGAGTTTCCTGGCGCACAAGGGACGGCTGCTGCTGTCGGCCCTCGCCGTCGTGCTGTCCGTGGCGTTCGTCGCGGGCAGTCTGATCTTCTCGGACACGGTGACCCGCACCTTCGACCGGCTGTTCGCCTCCACCGCGGCGGATGTGACCGTGGAGCCGAAGGACGACCTGAACTCCAATGTGCCGAGCGGCGCGGTGCAGACGGTTCCGGCCACCCTCGCCGGCCGGGTCGCGCGGGTCGACGGGGTCGCCTCCGCGCACGCGGACGTCAGCGTCGAGAACATCACCGTGGTCGACCGCGACCACAAGTCCGTCGGCCCCACCACCGGCGCCCCCACCATCGCCACCGACTGGTACGTCACCCACCGCAGCCCCGTGAAGCTGACCTCCGGCCACGCCCCGCAGGGCGCCGGCCAGGCCATGCTGGACGCCGACACCGCCGACAAGAAGCATGTGAAGATCGGCGACACGCTCACCGTGATGGCCCAGCCGGGCTCCTTCGACGTCGAGATCGTCGGCATCGCCACCTTCACCACCACCAACCCGGGCGCGGCCCTGGTCTTCCTCGACCCCGCGGTCGCCGCGACGGAGCTGCTGGGCTCGGCGGGCAAGGCCACCAGCATCTCGGTCGACGCGGCGCCGGGCGTCTCCGACGCCGTGCTCAAGGACCGTGTCTCGGCCGCGCTGGGCTCGGGGCCGTACGACGTGAAGACCGCCGACGAGCAGGCCAAGTCCTCGGCCGCGTCGCTGGGCGGCTTCCTCGACGTGATCAAGTACGTGATGCTCGGGTTCGCCGGCATCGCCGTCCTGGTCGGTGTGTTCCTGATCGTCAACACGTTCTCGATGCTGATCGCCCAGCGCACCCGTGAGCTGGGCCTGCTGCGCGCGCTCGGCGCCGACCGCCGTCAGGTCCGGCGCTCGGTACTGACCGAGGCGGTGCTGCTGGGGCTCGTGGGCTCCACCCTGGGCCTCGCGGCCGGCATCGGTCTGGCGGCCGGGCTGATCAAACTGATGAGCGCGTTCGGCATGAACCTCAAGACCACGGAGATGGTCGTCGGCTGGGGGACCCCGGTGGCGGCGTACGTCGTCGGCGTGGGCGTCACCTTCGTGGCCGCCTACCTCCCGGCCCGGCGCGCCGCCACGGTCTCGCCCATGGCGGCCCTCGCGGACGCGGACATCGCCGGCGTGGGCCGGCCGCTGAAGGTGCGCGCGATCGTCGGGGCGGTCGTCGGGGCGCTGGGCGCGGCCGCGCTGCTGGGCTGTGTGACCGCCTCGAAGACCGCGTCCGCGGCCTCCTTCCTGGGCCTCGGCGTGGTCCTGACGCTGATCGCCACCGTGATCGCGGGACCGCTGCTGGTCCGGCCGGTGATCCGCGTCCTCGGCGGCGCCTTCCCGGCCCTGTTCGGCCCGGTCGGGCGGATGAGCCAGCGCAACGCCCTGCGCAACCCCCGCCGTACGGGAGCCACCGCCGCCGCGCTGATGGTGGGCCTGGCCCTGGTCGGCGGCATGTCGGTGGCGAGCGCCTCGATGTCGAAGTCGTTCGACGAGCAGATCGACAGAACGCTCGGCGCGGACTTCGTGATCCAGAACGCCAACTTCACCCCCTTCTCCCAGGAGGTGACGGACGCGGTCCGCGCCACCGACGGCGTCGGCCTCGTCGTACGGCAGCGGTTCGCGCCCCTCGCCGTACGGCTGCCGGACGGCAAGCGGGTCGAGACGACGGCCTCCGGGTACGGCGACCGGCTCGACGACGTCGCCCATGTCACGTACGCCCAGGGCGACTCGGCGGCGGCGCTGGCGGACGGCGCGATCGGCATGGACGTGGACTTCGCCAAGGATCACGGGGTGAAGCTGGGCAGTGTGCTCCCGGTGGAGTTCCCCGGCGACCGCACGACCTCGCTCAAGGTGGGCGCGCTCACCGACCAGGACGCCTCCGAGGGGTTCGGCATGGAGGGCGGGCTGTTCCTCGGGATGGGGACCGTCGAGAAGTACGTGCCCGACGGCCAGGACTCCGCGCTGTACGTGAACGCGGCGCCCGGCACCGGTCCCGAGCAGCTGCGCCCCCGGCTGGAGAAGACACTCGACGCGTATCCGCAGGTCCAGGTGCGCGACCAGGCCGACTACAAGAAGCTGGTCCACGACCAGATCGCCGTCCTGCTGTACCTCGTGTACGCCCTGCTCGGCCTCGCGATCGTCATCGCGGTGCTGGGCGTGGTCAACACCCTGGCGCTGTCGGTGGTGGAGCGGACCCGGGAGATCGGACTGCTGCGCGCGATCGGTCTGGGACGGCGTCAGCTCCGGCGGATGATCCGGCTCGAGTCGGTGGTGATCGCGGTGTTCGGCGCGGTCCTGGGCCTGGCGCTGGGCCTGGTGTGGGGCGTCTGCATACAGCAGGTCCTCGCCCTCCAGGGCATGAAGGCCCTCGCCGTCCCCTGGGGCACGATCGTCGCGGTCGTCATCGGCTCGGCGGTGGTCGGCGTCGTAGCCGCCCTGCTGCCCGCACTGCGGGCCTCCCGGATGAACGTACTGGCGGCCATCGCACACGAGTGAGGGGTGCTGCGCCGGAGCCGGGCCGGGGGTCGACCTGCCCTCACCGCCCCGGGGCAGGTGCTGCCGCCGGCCAGGGCCCCGGACGACGTACCGGAGCGCGCCCCGGGCGCCGAGAGCCCTCACGCCGGGCGCGCCTCCTTCACGTGACGGTCCGGATCGTGGAATTCCCCGCCCGGCCCTCGCCCCCGTGATGGGATCGCCGCATGTCTGATCTGCGCATACGGGCCGCGACGTCCGACGACCTGGACACCGTTCTCGCCTTCTGGAAGACCGCCGCCGAGGGGACGAGCATCAGCGACGACCGCGCCGGCGTCGAGCGGCTGGTCGCCCGGGACCCGGAGGCGCTGCTCCTGGCCGAGCAGGGCGGTGAGCTGGTGGGCACGGTGATCGCCGGGTTCGACGGGTGGCGGTGCCATCTGTACCGGCTGGCGGTGCACCCGGAGCGGCGCCGTCAGGGCATCGGCTCGGCACTGCTCGCCGCCGCCGAGGAGAGGTTCGTACGGCTCGGCGGGCGGCGCGGGGACGCGATGGTGCTCAACCGGAACGAGAGGGCGCATCATGCGTGGCGCGCGGCGGGGTACGCGCCGGAGGAGAAGTGGCGGCGCTGGGTGAAGCCGCTCGTCGGCTGACCGACTCCCCGGCCGACAACCCCCGACCGGGGGCACTTTGCTGATCCTTTACCATTGGGGGGCCGTACGAGAGCGTGCGGTCCCCTGCGAGTCCTCGAAAGGTGTGAGCGTCCGCCCATGGGCGAGCCTCCCAGTAGCCGTGCGCGACATCGCGCGATCCTCCCTGCCCTGCCGGACCATGGGACGGAGGTGAACCGATGACGGAAGTGCTCCTGCTGCTGGTGGCGATCCTGCTGTCCGTCGCGTGCGGTGCCTTCGTGGCCGCCGAGTTCTCGCTGACCACGGTCGAGCGCAGCGAACTGGAACGGGCGGCGGAGCGCGGTGAGCGCGGTGCCTCCGGCGCACTCAAGGCCGTACGGAATCTCACCTTCCAGCTCTCCGGCGCGCAGCTCGGCATCACCGTGACCAACCTGGTCGTCGGCATGCTCTCCGAGCCGTCGATCGCCGCGCTGATCGCGGGACCGCTGGAGTCGGCGGGCCTGTCGGGCGCGACGGCGAGCTCGGTGGCGCTCGTGCTGGGCACGGCGCTGTCGACGGTCTTCCTGATGGTCGTCGGCGAGCTGGTGCCGAAGAACTGGGCGATCTCCTCGCCGCTGCCCGTGGCCAAGACCGTGGGCAACGGGCAGCGCTGGTTCAGCTCCGCCTTCCGGCCCTTCATCACCCATCTCAACAACACCGCGAACCACATCGTGCGTCGCTTCGGTGTGGAGCCGACCGAGGAGCTGGCCGCCGCGCGCGGCCCCCAGGAGCTGGCGGCCCTGGCCCGGCACTCGGCCCGCGAGGGCGCGCTGGAGGCGGACACCGCCGAGCTGTTCGTGCGCACCCTGAACCTGGCCGACCTGACCGCGGAGAACGTGATGACCCCGCGCGTCCAGGTCATCTCCCTGGACGCCCAGGCGACCTGCGAGGACGTGGCGAACGCGACCCGGGCGACGGGACTGTCCCGCTTCCCCGTCCACCGCGGCGGCCTGGACGCGGTCGTCGGCACCGTGCACATCAAGGACGCCCTGGCGATCCCCGCCGAGCGGCGTCTGCACGTACCCGTCTCGGAGATCATGCGCGAGCCGCTGCTGGTCCCGGAGTCGCTGACCGTGGACCGGCTGCTGGACCGGCTGTCCGGCAAGCGGACGATGGCCGTGATCATCGACGAGTACGGCGGTACGGCGGGCGTGGCGACCCTGGAGGACATCGTCGAGGAGGTCGTGGGCGAGGTCCGCGACGAGCACGACCCGCACGAGACGCCCGACCTGGCCCCCGCGGGCACCGACGACGACGGCCGCGCGCTGTACTCGGCCGACGGCGCCGCCCGGATGGACCAGCTCGCGCGGGTGGGCCTCAACGCCCCCGAGGGGCCGTACGAGACGCTCGCCGGCCTCGTCGCGACGGAACTGGGCCGGATACCGGCCGTCGGTGACGGCGTCGAGGTCGCCGGCTGGCGCATGGACGTGGTCGACGCGTCCGGCCGCCGCGCCGCACGCGTGCTGCTGCACGCCCCGCTCACCGAGGACCACGTGGAAGGGGCGGACCAGTGACCGCCGTACAGCTGCTGATCGCCCTGGCGACCCTCGTCGTCAACGCGTTCTTCGTCGGCGCGGAGTTCGCGCTGATCTCCGTCCGCCGCGCCCAGATCGAGCCGTACGCCGAGCAGGGCGACCGGCGCGCCAAGAGCGTGCTGTGGGGCCTTCAGCACGTGTCCGCGCTGATGGCGGCGGCACAGCTCGGCATCACCCTGTGCACGCTGATCCTCGGTGTGGTCGCCGAACCGGCGATCGCGCATCTGCTGGAGCCGGTGTTCCACGCGGTCGGGGTACCCGAGGGCGCGGGACACGCCGTGTCCTTCGTGATCGCGCTGGTGCTGGCCACCTATCTGCACATGCTGCTCGGCGAGATGGTCCCGAAGAACATCGCGCTCGCGGAGCCGGTGCGCAGCGCGCTGGTGCTCGGTCCGCCCCTGGTCACGCTGTCCCGGGCGCTGCGCCCGGTGATCTTCGCCATCAACGCGTTCGCCAATGCCCTGCTCAAGCTGCTGCGGATCGAGACCAAGGACGAGGTCACGGCGGCCTTCTCGGACGCCCAGCTCGCCCAGATCGTCAAGGACGCGGGTGCGGCGGGGCTCATCGACGGCCGCGCCCAGGAACGTCTGCACGACGCCCTGGAGCTGGGCCGCCGCCCGGTGCGGGACGTCGTACTGCCGCTGGAACGGGTCGTCCACGCGCGCGTGGGCGTCACGCCCGAGCAGCTGGAGGGGCTGGCCGCCGAGTCGGGGTTCTCCCGGTTCCCGGTGGTGGACGAGGGGCGGCGGATCATCGGCTATCTCCATGTGAAGGACGCGCTGGACGCCTCCCCGCGGGACGAGCCGTTCCGGCTGCGGGACATGCGGCCCATCGCGCGCGTGCGGGAGGCGACGCCTCTGGACGACGTCCTCACCGCGATGCGGGGCAGCCGTACGCACCTGGCGGCCGTGCTCGGCACGGACGGACGGCTGGCCGGGCTGGTGACGATGGAGGACGTGCTGCGCGAGCTGTTCGGACAGCCGGCGTGACACTTGGGCGCCCGGGGCCGCGTACCGGACGGGGGGTGACCGACCACCAGGTATGGGCCCCGGGCTACCATCTATGTCGCCATGCAGACGAACCCCACACACACCAGCCTGGTCGCGGTCGGCGACTCCTTCACCGAGGGCATGTCGGACCTGCTGCCCGACGGCTCCTACCGGGGCTGGGCCGACCTCCTGGCGGGCCGGATGGCGGCCCGCACGCCCGGCTTCCGGTACGCCAACCTGGCGGTGCGCGGCAAGCTGATCGGGCAGATCGTCGCGGAGCAGGTCGACGTGGCGGCCGCGATGGACGCCGATGTGATCACCCTGGTCGGCGGTCTCAACGACACCCTGCGCCCCAAGTGCGACATGGGCATGGTCAAGGGACTGCTCACGGAGGCGGTGGAGCGGCTGGCCCCGTCCTGCAAGCAGCTGGTGCTGATGCGCAGCCCGGGCCGCCAGGGTCCCGTCCTGGAGCGGTTCCGGCCGCGCATGGAGGAGCTGTTCGTCTGTGTCGACGAGCTCGCCGCGCGGCACGGCGCGCTGGTCGTCGACCTGTACGGCGCCCCCTCGCTCTCCGACCCGCGGCTGTGGGACGTCGACCGGCTGCACCTGACGCCCGAGGGGCACCGCCGGGTCGCCGAGGCGGTCTGGCAGACCCTCGGCTACGACCCGGAGGACACCGAGTGGCGCACGCCGGTCCCGGCCACCGTGCCGCCCGGCTGGGCCGCCCGCCGGGCCGCCGACGCCCGCTTCGCCAAGCAGCACCTGCTCCCGTGGATCGGCCGCCGGCTGACCGGCCGCTCCTCCGGGGACGGCCGCCCCGCGAAGCGCCCCGAGCTGCTGCCGTACGAGGGTCCCGCGTAGGGAAGCCGCCGGGACGGGACCCGGACCGCGCCCGCCGACACCCCCGGGTGACGCCCGTCTCGTAGGATCCGCCGAACGGGGCCGTGGCGCTGGCCTGCGCGAATCGCCAGTAGAATCCGTACACGTGACTTCTGCGCCCGCCAAGCCCCGCATCCCGAACGTCCTCGCCGGACGGTACGCCTCCGCCGAGCTCGCCACGCTCTGGTCGCCCGAGCAGAAGGTGAAGCTGGAGCGTCAGCTCTGGCTCGCCGTGCTGCGGGCCCAGAAGGACCTCGGGATCGAGGTGCCGGACGCGGCGATCTCCGACTACGAGCGTGTCCTGGACACCGTCGACCTGGCCTCCATCGCCGACCGCGAGAAGGTCACGCGGCACGACGTGAAGGCGCGGATCGAGGAGTTCAACGACCTCGCCGGGCATGAGCAGGTCCACAAGGGCATGACGTCCCGCGACCTCACGGAGAACGTCGAGCAGCTCCAGATCCGCCTCTCGCTGGAGCTGATCCGCGACCGTACGGTGGCGGTGCTGGCGCGCCTGGGCAAGCTGGCCGGCGAGTACGGCGAGCTGGTCATGGCGGGCCGCTCGCACAACGTGGCCGCGCAGGCCACCACCCTCGGCAAGCGCTTCGCGACGGCCGCCGACGAGCTGCTCGTGGCGTACGGCCGGGTCGAGGAGCTGCTCGGCCGCTACCCGCTGCGCGGTATCAAGGGCCCCGTCGGGACGGCGCAGGACATGCTGGACCTGCTGGGCGGTGACGCGGGCAAGCTGGCCGAGCTGGAGGACCGGATCGCCGGCCACCTGGGCTTCTCGCAGGCCTTCACCTCCGTGGGCCAGGTCTACCCGCGCTCGCTGGACTACGAGGTCGTGACCGCGCTGGTCCAGCTCGCCGCCGCCCCCTCCTCGCTCGCCAAGACGATCCGGCTGATGGCGGGCCACGAGCTGGTGACCGAGGGCTTCAAGCCCGGCCAGGTCGGCTCCTCGGCGATGCCGCACAAGATGAACACCCGCTCCTGCGAGCGCGTCAACGGCCTGATGGTCATCCTGCGCGGTTACGCGTCGATGACCGGTGAGCTGGCGGGCGACCAGTGGAACGAGGGCGACGTGTCCTGCTCGGTGGTGCGCCGGGTGGCCCTGCCGGACGCGTTCTTCGCGCTGGACGGTCTGCTGGAGACGTTCCTGACGGTGCTCGACGAGTTCGGCGCCTTCCCGGCGGTCGTGGCCCGGGAGCTGGACCGCTACCTGCCGTTCCTCGCCACCACCAAGGTGCTGATGGGCGCGGTGCGCGCGGGCGTGGGCCGTGAGCTCGCGCACGAGGCGATCAAGGAGAACGCCGTCGCCTCCGCCCTCGCGATGCGCGAGCAGGGCGCCGAGCGCAACGAACTGCTGGACAAGCTGGCCGCCGACGAGCGCCTTCCGCTCGACCGCGCCCAGCTGGACGCCCTGATGGCCGACAAGCTGTCCTTCACGGGCGCTGCGGCCGCGCAGGTGGCCACGGTCGTCGGCCGGATCGAGGAGATCGTGAAGCAGCGGCCGGAGGCGGCCGGTTACACCCCCGGGGCGATCCTCTGACACCCTCGCCCCGCTTCACCCAGGCGGAACTGGAGGCCGCCCGCGACCGTCTCGTACCGGACGTCGTCGCGGGCGGTCTGCGTGTGCTGTTCTGCGGTATCAACCCGGGGCTGACGACCGCCGCGACCGGTCATCACTTCGCCCGTCCCGGCAACCGCTTCTGGCCGGTGCTGCTTCTCTGCACTTCACTCGAATGGGTGATGAGGTATGTGGTGGGCATGGCAAGGCTCCATTTCTGACGGATCGGCTCATGGGTTGCTGCAAGGGGGGAGGCGGCTGGTGCTGGGGATGTCCACTTCCACGTCGGCTGCGGGAAACGTCTGCTGGATGCGCGTGTGCTGGCTTGCCCAGGCGTTGTCGTGCTGCTGGGGCGAGACGGTGTGGCCCATGCCCCGGGCAGTTGAAGCCGTTATTTCCGCTCATGCGCGGACGGGCATCGCCTAGCCTGCTCCGCATGCCCGACAACACCACGCACGCGAAGCGTGACGACCGGCCTGAGGAATCCCGGCGAGTGCGCCTGAGCCAGACGTTCGATGAAGATGCGGAGTTGTACGACCAGACCAGGCCCGGCTACCCGTCGGAGCTGTATGACGACCTTGCGGAGTTCGCCGGTGCCTGCCCGGGTAGCCGAGTACTGGAGATCGGCTGCGGGACCGGGCAGGCCACGGTGCCGCTGGCCGGACGCGGCTGTCGGATCACGGCCGTCGAGGCAGGACCGAGTATGGCCGCAGTCGCCCGCCGTAACCTGAACGGGGCTGCGGGGGTGGAGATCGTTACGGCGGACTTCGAGAGCTGGCCTCTTCCGGAGGAGTCGTTCGATGTGGTCTTCGCCGCGACCGCTTTCCACTGGATCGACCCGGCGGTTCGAATGGCGAAGGCTGCCGAGGCGCTGCGTCCGGGCGGGGCGCTCGCCGTGGTGCGGACCCAGCATGTGAGGGGTGGTACCGAGGAGTTCTTCGTCGAGGTCCAGCGCTGCTATGAGCGGTTCGATCCGGACACACCACCTGGGTTTCGGACTCCGGAAGCCGCCGACATCGACGGCTCGGACCACGCCCAGGAGGTCGTGCAGAGCGGTGCGTTTGGTCCCACGGTCTTCCGCCGTTACGAACGGGACCTTACGTACACCACGTCGGAGTATCTGAGGTTGCTTCAGACCTACTCCGGTCACCGTGCTCTTTCAGAAACTGCCAGGAGCGGCCGGCTGGGGTGTATTGCAGGCCTGATCGACGGGCGGTACGGCGGTCGGGTGACCAGGCGGTATCTCATCGAGTTGGCGGTGTCGCGTCGGCGGTGACGCCGTTTGGCACGCCGTGGGACCCTCCGTTGGCCACAGAGCACGAGGGGCGAAAGGTCCAGTCTGTGATGGCTCCGCTCAGGAGGCGTACTGCCTGCTGGCCACAGGTGATGGAGTTTCACGGGTTCTCCCTCCCCCTGCGAGGTTTTGGGATCCCGAGGTCGACGGGCAGCCGCTGGTCTCGGCGTTGCGTTTCGTCGCGCTTGGCACGGAGGAAGGAGAGGGTGAGGTCGATGCCTTCGATGTCACCGGCCCAGCCTTCAGCTTCGGCGCGTGCTCGGCGGTCGAGGAGGTCGGTCTCCAGCTCCGCGAGGCGGGGCAGCATCTTCGGGTTGACATGCTTCTCTGCGCTTCACTCTCATGAGTGAAGGGAGGTATGTGACTTGTCAAAGCGCCTCCGAGATGGATGGGATGGGATCAGGGGTGGCGAGATGGTCGTTGACCGCCGAGCCCTGGCAAGTCGCGTCCTGGCCAAGAGTGCTGATCGGTATGGGCAAGGTGCGTCGACTACAGTGCGGTGTGGGCCGTGACTGGCGCTGAGGTGGAGTACCACCGGGGAGCGGTCTGACGAGATGTCGTTGCCGTGCGCCTGGGCGAGTGGTCAGCAACGCCTGGAGGACAATCATGTCCGCGACTCAGACGGTCCAGCTCATGGACGGCACCAGCCTTGCCAAGCGCCTCGTCAAAGAGGCTGCCGTCAAGGCGGCGGAGATTTCGCAGCGCACGGGCGCTGCCCCCTGCCTGGCGACGGTACTGGTGGGAGAGGACCCCGCGTCGGTCACGTACGTCCGTATGAAGCGGGCGCGGTGCGCGAAGGCAGGCATAAAGTCTCGGCACATCGGTCTGCCTGCCACTACCACGGCCGCTGAGCTGATCGACACGCTGGCCGGATTGTCCGGCGATCCGAAGGTGCACGGCATCCTGCTCCAGCATCCTTGCGGTCCGCACATCGACGAGCGCGCGGCGTTCGAGGCCATCGCCCCAGAGAAGGATGTGGACGGGGTCACGATGCATTCCTTCGCCGCCATGAGCTTTGGCCTGCCGGGCTTCGTGTCCTGCACACCGGGCGGGATCATGCGCCTGCTGGAGGCATACGACGTCGACCTCGCCGGCAAGCACGCCGTCGTGGTGGGCCGCAGCGCGATCCTCGGCAAGCCGGTGGGCATGCTCCTGCTCGCCAAGGACGCAACGGTGACGTACTGCCACTCGCGGACGGCGGACTTGTCGAGAATCATCCAGGAAGCGGATGTCGTGGTAGCGGCCGTGGGACGACCCCGACTGATCCGGGGTGAGGACATCAAGCCCGGCGCGGTGGTGATCGATGCCGGATACAACCCGGGCAACGTCGGCGACGTGGACTTTGACACCGCCCTCACCCGCGCCCGTCTGATCACTCCGGTGCCCGGCGGCGTCGGGCCGATGACCATCGCCGTCCTGCTCGCACAGACCGTGAACGCTGCCGCAAACCAGCTCGGAATCCAGCACCACTGACCTGGGCGCCGCCGACAATTCCGTGGCAAGTACCCAGTGAGACATCCGCCTGGCGAAGGTCATTGCGACTCCTTCGGACGGCGGGGTGTGGGGATGCCAAGATCGACAAGTGGTCGCTGGGCTCGACGTTGCGTCTCGTCGCGCTTGGAGCGGAGGAAGGTGAGCGTGAGGTTGATGCCTTCGACCTCACCAAGCCAGTTCTCGTCCTCGGCGCGCCGGAGGCGGGCAAGAAGGTCGGATTCGAGTTCTTCGAGTCGGTCGAGCATCTTCGGGTTGATGTGGAGCATCGGACAGCGGATGCAGGCGTGTTCGTGCTGGCAGGGGGTGCCGTAAGGGCGTCCACAGGAGCCGAGTTCGACCTTGCGGCGGTCGAAGTGCTCCTCGAACTCTCCCCATTCCTGATCCGTCGTGTCGCGGTACTCACCCTCGGGCCGAATCTGGCGGCGGTGGTGCAGGTGCTCCTGGTAGTGGCGGACGACATCCTCGTCGAAGACCGCTAATGGTGGAGTCGGGTATTGGAACTGTCCGAATGCCCCGCCCATGCGGGGACCTATGGGCATGGATGAGGGCTCTCAGCGGCTCGCGAAGTCCGTGACGGCTTGGTGAAGCTGTTCGAGGAAGCGGATCAGGGTTGGTGCGGACATCTCGAAGTCGTCGAACCAGGACGGCGTGGTGGACCGGTGGACCCTTCCGTCACCATCGAGGGCGAACAGGATGCCTCCGCCGTCACTGCCGAACACGACGCCAGTGGCGTGATCGGTGACGCGGACGGGACCGTACTGGGTGATGTCGTTGAGTACCTGAGCAGGTGTGTGCACGAAGTATCCGTGGTCGATATCAGGTAGCGAGAGCTCGGCGATCGTGGCATAGAGGCTGATCAGCCCTTGGGGCATGTCCACGACCTCCTTGAGCCGTGCCGCCGCGGCTCGGCTCTCCTCATCGGCCAGGAGCACCTCGTTGTCGCCTGGCGGATAGCCGAAGGTGTCCTCGAAGGTGCAAAGCGTCGTCTCGAGCGCGGCGGTGATCTCCTGCTGCCAGGCGGTGAGCCAGTCTGCGGAGAGGTTCGAGGCGGTCATCGGGAGTGCTGCTTTCTGTTGTCGGCGGGCGGAGCGGTCTGCTGGCTGGCGCGTTGACTAACGTCGGCGGCATAGGCGGCCCAGTCGCCGCCGGACGCCTTTTGCCACTGGACGGCGACTTGGATGTGGACGCCGAGCATCCGGGCGAGGATCGCGGCGGGGAGCTCGGCGGCGAGGGTGAACAGGGCGGTGGACCGGTCCTGTTGGGGCCGAATGCCGATCTTGTGCAGCCGCTGACCGATCTGGCTGTCGCTGAGAGGCCGGCCTGGCTGTCCGCCGGGGAAGAGCCATGGGACGTCGTCCGGAGTGCCGATCTTGGCCTTGCCGCGTCGGGTCGCGACGAGCTCGCGGACCAGGGCGGCCAGCGGCATCGGGAGGATGACGGGCGAGGTTCCGAAGGAGATCGCAACGGTCTCGCCGGTGATGTCGACATCGTCGACGGTGAGTTGGCTGATGGTAGCGATCTTCTGTGCGTAGAGGATCAGTAGCAGCCCGGCGGCGCGATCCGCAGTGGGCAGTGCGTCGTCGTTGAGGAGGCGGCGTGCGTCGGCCCAGCATTTCTCGCTGTCGATGGTGCCCTGCGGGCCGGTCCAGCGAACGGTGCCATAGGTCAGTCCGTGGGCATGGCGGTGCTGTACGGACCAGCGGACGAAGTGGCCGGTCTCGTCGCGGTAGGTGAAGGCGGGGTCGGTCATCCAGCGTTCGAGGTCGGCTTGTGTGCAGGTGCCCAGGGTGAGTCCCTCGGCGGCGAGCCAGGTGAGGAAGTTGTCGGCTGCGGTGACGTGGCAGCGCACGTTCATGTCCTGGAGCTGGGTGGTGTGCTGGTCACCGATGCGGCGGCGGAGTCGGCGCAGGTGGTGCCAGACCGCGTAGCCGTGCAGGATCCGGCGTTCTGCGGGGTCCGTGTGAACCTGGACCGTTTCGGTGATCCATTTCTCGAGGGCGACGAGCCGTTCGTCGCGCGGTGGCAGGGTGCCCGTGGCGACGAGGACGCTGCGAAGGTGAGCCAGCACCTTGCCCGGAGGAAGTTCGTCGAGGACCTCGTGGGTGACGGGACGTTCGTCGCGCCCTATGCGTTCCAGCAGGTCCCGGGCCCTTTCTCGGGAGATCCAGGCCAAGGCGACGTCGGGACGCTCGGCACTCGTCAATGCCGCGTGGAAGGGTGCAAGTTCGGGCCCGATGGTCCCGGTGCTGTCGCCGAGGAGGTCGCGGATCTTCTGGTCGAGGATGCATCGCTGGCAGGGACGAGGGCTGAGCTGCCAGGTGATCACGCAGACGGGGCAGCGGGCCCAGAAGCCGGAGTCGGGGTTAGTGCACTTCGCGCACAGCGGTTCTTCCCAGGTGCCGCCGCGGGCCTGGGAAACGGTGCTGCAGCCGCTGCAGGTCACCCATCGCTGCTGGCAGCGGTCGCACCAGGGCTGTCCGGTGGCCCGGGAGAGTTCGCAAGGGGCGGTGCGGCCGCAGTGCCCGCACTCCCTGATCTCCTTCGGCCTGCAGCTGGGGCAGCGGGCGCCGTCGACGAGCCGGACCGCGACCGGCTGGCGGCGACCGCAGCCGACGCAGACTTCCAGGTTGACAGGGTCACGGATGAGGCAGTTGGGACACAGCGGCTGACCGGCGGCATCTCGGGTGGCGGGTTCGCGGACGGCGCCGCAGCGTGCGCAAGAGACGGCCGCGTGCCTGGCAAAGCAGGCCCGGCAGATCCGCTGGCCGTCCAGGAGCTTCGACAGCGCCTTCACCCCGTGGCAGCGCGGGCAGGCTGGCCTGGTGACCGTAGTGGCGCCGCCGGCGACGAGTTCGCCGATGAACCGCAGCATCGCCGGGGTGGGAGCCTCGTGCCCGGCGCCGGTCAGCAGTTCGGGACGGTCGAGCACGGCCCAGGCGAGTCGCCGCTGCCCGGCGGGCCGCTTCGTGGCCCGCTCAAGAGCGGTCCGGATCGTGCCCGCGTCGAGTGCGGGGTCGAGTCCGGTGATCAGCTGGGCGAGCTCCTTGAGCGGATCGCCGTCGGTGTCGGGGCACTTGGCGCATCGGGGCTGACCGTGGCGGTCGCGGCTGACGACTCGCCGCCGCTGGTGGCAGCCCGCGCAGACGGCGGGTGTGTCGAAACAGGGTGAGCATCCCCACCGTCCGCCCGAGCGGCTGCCGACGTAGGGGCGGGGGCGTCCGCACTCGCCGCAGTGAGGCATGGCCGTGTCCTGGGCGCCCGCTTCATGCAGGGCCATCAACAGCTTGGCAACGCGGAACGGCGCGGGCGGCTTGCCGGTCCGCAGCAGCGAGGGGTCTTCGTGCAGGGCCTGGGCGAGGTTGCGGCGGCCAGCGCGTGTGCGTACGAGGTTGCAGACAATGCCGCGGATGCGGTCGGCGTCCAGGTGTCTCTCGACGTTGCCGACCAGCCGCACGATCACGCCGACCGGATCGACGAGAACCTCCTCGTCAAGGGTAGGCGCGGTCACCGGTCAACTCCGGTGATCCGAGCCCGCCTTGGCCGCAATTCCCCGACGCCTTCGGAGACGGCCGTGCCGCCTGCCACAGCCTTCTTGGGCTTCTTCGCCGCCCCGGCCGTGGCGATCGGCTCGATGAGGTCGTCCATCGTGCAGTCCAGGATGTCCAGCAGGGCCATGAGGATCTTCAGGCTGAGTCGCTCCGGTCGCTCGACGACGAGCCGGTAGACCTGGCTCGTGGACAGCGTGATGCCGCGTTCGGCGAGCGGAGGGAGGAGGTCGGTCGTGGAGAACATCCCGCGGTCTGCCATGACTTTGCGCAGGTGCCAGTGGTAGTCGAGCTTGGCGGCCATCGCCGGATCCCTCCTCATCAGGCTCCGGCGAACGCCGGGGCCAGTGCCTTGTGCAGGGAAGTGTTCATGAAGTCGTCGCTGACGTGCGTGTAGATGGCCAGGGAGCTGTCGCACTCGTGGCCGACCTGCTGCTGGATTATCTTGAGTTTGCTTGCTCGGAAGGCTGTTGACCTGAGCTTTTGTGTCGCGGTGTTTGTCCGTGACGTAGCGGGTGCGGGCACTGGAAGTCCTTTCAGCACGGACCGATCGTTACCGACCTGGGATTGCCTGCTCCTGCCCGTGGTGGGTTTGTGCGAGTCGTCGTGGCGCGTCGTTCGCCGAGCGCACGGGCGAGTTGCTCGCGAGGGGGAGGCCGCCGCCGCGTTGTGCTGGGCGGGGCGAGGCGTCGATCCGGTCAGGACGGAGGATTTTCTTGCTGTTCGGTTGGGAACAGGATCGGGCTGAGGAGGTAGCGGGCCCGTTCCGGCGTGGATTCGTTGGCGAGGAGGGGGGCGATGGCCGATTGCATCGCGCCGATCAGCCCCACGAGCTCGTCCCTGCTGAGCCAGATCGCATGTTGCCGGTAGCCGACGAGGTCGTCCACAGGATCACTGCCGTCGCGGTCCAGATAAGCGCCGAACTCCGCGACCAGGGCGGCAGCGGCGGCAGCGAATGCCCGCTCGTGGTCCTGCGCGGTGAGCGCACGCGCGGTTTCCGCGTCGATGCCCGCGTGATCCTGTCGTAGCTGGTAACGGCGTTCGACTGCACCCCGCACCCGCCGCTCGCCAGCGACATCGAGGATGCCACCGGCGGCGAGCAGGTCGACGTGCCGGTAGACCGTGGCCTTGGACGCATCCGGGATCAGGGAACACAACTGTCCGGTGGTGAGGACCCGCCCGCCCCGCAGCGCGTGGACCACACGGAGGCGGATGGGGTGCGCCAAGAGTCCCAAGGTGTCCATGACCTGAACTTTCTCACGTGTGCTACCTTTCTCAAAATTTGAGAAAGGTTACGGTATGCAGACTGTGGAGGAGACCGCCGTACTGGTGGTCGAGTGGGCGCGTGACGGCCATTTCGCGGAGATCGCGGCGCTTTTCGCCCCGCCCTTGCGTGCTGTGCTGACCGCCGAGGCGCTCCAGGCGGCCTGGCTCGCAGAAATCGCGGGAACCGGTCCGGTCACGGACCTCGGCGAACCGTCGAGCGAACCCCTGCTGCCGGACCTGATCCGCGTCAGCATCCCCGTGGCCTGCGAGCGGGGACAGTTCACCGCTGTCATGTCGGTCGACTCCGCCGGCCTGCTGAACGGACTGCGCCTCGCGCCTCCTGCCTCCGATCCTTGGGCGCCGCCTCCCTATGCGGATCCGGACGCCTTCGAGGAGCACGACGTCACGGTCGGATCCGGTGCTCTCGCCGTGGCCGGCACCGTTACCGTTCCACGCGGCAACGGCCCGTGGCCCGGGGTCGTGCTGCTGAGCGGCGGAGGGCCACAGCCCCCACCCGTAGATGACCTTGAAGAGGGTGGCGTCGCGGTAGGCGGCGAGGGCGCCTTTGCGCTTGGACTTCACGGCGCGGTCGACTTGGTCGTCGGCGTAGTCGAGGAACCGCTGCAGTTCCTCGCGGGTGAATGGCCTGGCCTCCGGGTCGCCCTCGTAGTCCTGCAGGTGAGGGAGGGTGTTCCACTCGTGGCAGATCGCCACCGGGTGGGTGCCGAAGGCTTCCTGACAGGCGGCGCCCCAGCCGTAGCGGCCGTCGATGAGGAACTCGCTGAACAGCCGGACATCGCCCTGGTAGCTGCGGATCGTCGACGGCGCCAGATGCTTCTCGCTGGTCAGCGAGGCCGACCACTCGTCCATGTGCGCCGGCGACCACTGCCACGGGTACTCGTTCGCGAACTCGAGGAACCGGCGGACCAGCCGTTCCCGCGGGTCGATCGTCTCGTCCTTCAGTCCTCGCGACTTCTGCTGGGCCCGCCAGCCCCGCAGCATCGCGTCGAACATCGCGTCCTCCGGACGCAGTTGGACCACCCCGGACACGAGCTCCATGTGAGCTGCCCCGGCCAAGCCCACCTTCTGCTGATGCACCACTCCAGACCATCCCTTCTGGAGGGCAGATCATGCATCAGACGGGATCATCTCGGCAACATGCCTGTTCAGAAGGCCAGTTCGTAGTAGCGTTGGAGTCCATGAGGCTGTCGCGCTCAGCTCGCGACCTGCGACTTCTCACCCGTCTGATGCAATTCCCGAGGGTCGACGTAACCACGGGTGGTCTGGATGTTGAGGTGACCCAACAGGGCCGCTCCAATGTGGATCGGCAGGCCGCTGTTGACGAGTTCGGTGGCGAAGATCCTTCGGAAGTCATGCGGGGTGAACTTCAATCCGCGAAAGCCGGGATGGGTTTCGGAAAGGGCCTGCCCGCGCCGACTGATCATCTCCTGGATGGTGCCCGTGCAGAACACGGCGGGCGTGGTGCCATTCTGCCGTTGGAAGAGGAACGGCATGGGGGCGCTCCACTCCTTGTCGTGCGGGTCGTACCGACTGACGAGGGGGATCGGACGGCCTGCGCGGGTGTGCCGGCGGATGATGGACGCGATGACGCGGAAGAGTTCGGCGGACATCGGAATCACGCGTTCGCGGTCGGTCTTCGACGGGGCGATCACCAGCAATGCGATGACCTCCCCGTTTGCCCGCTGGTACTGCCGAACGCTGAGATGGGTGAGCTCAATGAGTTCTTCTACCCGTACTCCGGAGTGCCTCAGGGTCTCGACCGCGGCCCACTCCCAGAAGGCTGTTTCTTCCTCGGTTCCGATGTGGATGATCTGGCCGCTGGGCTCTTCGATGATGCGAGTTGGGACCGCGTCACCGTGGCGGAGGAGCTTGCGGTCGGCTTCGGTGATGACGCGGCGGTAGTCGGTCCCGTCATGGGTGAAGACCTCGCCGTCCACTGCCTTGTTGGCCCGTTCCAGCAGCAGGCGGGCGCGGTCGTAGCGCGTCTCCACATGCTCGACTAGGACGGGCAGCAGGGGCTGGCGCTGACGGGTGCGGTTGGCTGAGCGTTCGTTGATCCGGCGTCGGCGAGTCCCGAGGCCGTGGAGTTCGCTGGGTGGAACAGGGCAAGGGGCAACCCACGCTGCCCAGCGTTCCGGTTCCTCGGCGGCCCAGGTGTGCAGGTCGAAGTAGAAGCTTCGAACCGCGATGACGATGCTGTCCTGGCCGGCACGGGGCTTGCCGTTGTCCTTGACGGTGATCATCCGGCGCCAGGTCGCGTAGTGCTCGGGGGAGATCCGCAGATCAGCCTGGGTGGGGTTGACGCGCTCGATCTTCTCCCAGAAGTGATGGGCGATCAGCAGGACGAGGTTCTTCAGCGTGGAGTAGTCGGTGTCGGCCCGGCGACGCGTGAAGTAGTCGATCAGCAGAGCCCGCACCGCCTGATTGCGGATGGGGTACTGGGCGACCATCTCCTCCACGGTGCGTTGGCCCCGCATCAGAGCGGCCCGGAGCGTGGGAGGCGTCGCGGGCGGGAAGTGCCCCATGGCATGCAGGACGTTCCACATCCCCTGGCCGACCAGCCGGTTGGCCACCTTGTTCCCCGGCTGTAGGACACTGCGGGCCCGGCGGTTCTCCTGAGTGAAGTGCAGCACCGCCTGCGCCGTCACGTCGCTCAGAGAGACTCCCTGAACCGCAAGGAGGGTGCACAGCTCGGACATTGCCTCTCGACGGTGGATGTGCCGCATCGGCTGCGCTTGAACCTGCGCGGCGTACTTGTCGAGGAGCGGGTCGCCTTGGGCCATGACGAACATCGGCGCGAAGTTGTGCAACACGTTGCGCCGAAAGGTAAGGAGAGTCGGCTGGATGACGCGCAGGCAGTAGAGCGCCCGGACCCCGGGAGTGATGGCCAAACCGGTGGAGCGTCGGGTTCCGAGCGTGTTCGCGGCGACGAGTCCTTGTCCGATCGGACTGGCGTCCCACCGTTCCTGCCATGTCTGACCGGGAAAATCTCGCATGTACTCCAGGACACACTGGGCGGCCTGTGCTCGCTGGTTTCGGGTCAGCTTGTCCGCGTCCATCCAGACCGTGGCGGCGAGCCGGGCGATGTGAGCGACGGAGGCTGTGGAGAGATCCCCATGCGGGCGGGGCGGGGCTGCGGCGACGGCTGGTTCGGGCGTGATGGCTCCCCCAACGAATCGGCTGGCGAAGTCGAGACCTTCGGTAACCGGGCCGTGCCGTCGGCTGGCCCCCGTGGTGGTGCTGAGTCGGGATTTAGGCACCGAACACCGCCGCGATGTCGTCGGCGTTGTAGTCGGTGGGGTAGCTCCGTTCGACGCGCGGAGTGTTGTAGTGCTCGGTGAGCTTGTCGAAAAGCTCCTCGACGCGCACCGCCAGATAGCGACTGGTGGTCTGGATGTTGGTGTGCCGCAGGATGGCCTGCACCTCGGGCAGCGTGAGCTTGCCACCGTTGGCCATACGGCTCGCGGCGGTGTGCCGTAGGTCGTGAAGCGTCCAGTTGGTTCCCAGCACCTCGTTGGCGCGCTGCATGATGCGCCGCATCGCCCAGTAGGACAAGGGCCGGTCTGCCCCTCGGCGAGCCCGCCACAAGGGCTCGTCCGCGGGCGGGGTGCCGACCTCGTCAAGGTAGCGGGCCAACCGCACGAACGCCTGCGGCGAGGCCGGAACAGGCTGACGCTCCCGCGACCCCTTCGAGATCACGTAGACGCGCTGGCCAGCCCAGTCCAGGTCACCGATGCCGACGCCGAGCAATTCCTCCGCGCGGGCCCCACTGGAGACGTAGAACTCCAGCAGGGCGCGGTCGCGCTCGCATCCCATGCGCTCGAACAGCTCGTCCCACAGACGATCGGGGATCGACCTCGGCGGCCGGTCTGCCACCTTCTGGCGCAGCCGTGCCCGGCCCAGCACCGGCCTCGCCTCCAGCGGGCTGCGATGGGCCAGAGCGCGGCGCCGCTGCGGGGAGACAGGGACCGGGTTGGTGACCGGCCCGTTGCCCTGGTGAGCGTGGAATTCGTAGAACCCGCTCACCACCGACAGTGCGTGGTTGATGGTCCGTGGCGCGTAGCCGGCACGCAGGACCGGCTTCCCGGTGCGCAGGTTCACCGAGCCCGGGACCGGGCCACCAGCCGACTTGCGCTGTCGTTGAGGGTTCGGCGCTGTCCGCAGCCACCCGGCCAGCACCGCGGTCTCGGCCTCGGTCGCCCTCTCCCAACCGACCCCGAGCAGCCACAGCAAGCGGAACCAGCGCAGCAGCCCGTACCCGTAGCTGCGGACCGTCAGCGGGCTGCTGTCCTGCAGGGCCAAGTCCCTCAGGTACGCCGTGGCCGGTTCGATCTCGTCGTCGTACCCGTTGAGCACGATGTACGGAGGGTGCACCCTCCTCGCCCGAACTACAGTCCCGACACGGGGGACGTCCGCTCGCCCCTCCATCAGTTCATGTCGCAGGTCCACTTGCCCTCTCCTTGTTGATCTCAGGTACCGACACCGAGACCAACGACGAGACGTAGTGCAGATAACTGTGCACCTGTCCGGGTTCACACCGAGGCTGATGAAACCGGCGGAGCAGGCGGAGCTGCCGGCGTACGGCCTCGGCATCACGAACGTCGTGGCGCGGGCGACCGCGCGGGCGGACGAGCTGAGCGCCGAGGAGTACCGCGAGGGCGGGCGGCTGCTGACGGAGAAGGTGACCCGGCTGACGCCCCGCTGGCTGGCGGTGGTCGGTGTGACGGCCTACCGGGCCGCCTTCGAGGACCGGAAGGCCTCGGTGGGGCCGCAGGAGCGGGTGATCGGGCAGACACGGGTGTGGGTGCTGCCGAATCCCAGCGGACTCAACGCCCACTGGACCGCGGCGACGATGGCGGAGGAGTTCGCCCGGCTGCGGGTGGCGGCGCAGGACCGAGCGGCGCAGGACCGAGCGGCGCAGGACTGAGCTGCGGTCAGGGCGGGTCGGTTTCGGTGACGACGAGGAGGAGTTCTATCTCGTCGTCCGGGTCGAGGTCGGCCACGCCCAGGGCGATCCAGCGGCCGTGGTCCGCGGCCTGCCAGAGGTACACGTCCGCGACGCGCAGGCTCAGTTCGGCCCAGGGCTCGGGTATCTCCTCGGTCGCGGTCCGCAGCCGTACCGTCTGCAGGCCGAGGTGCTCGGGCTCGCCCCATCTCCGCGTCAGTCTCCCGGCCAGGTCCTCCCTCTCCTCGTGGAACCGCCCCGCCTCCGCGCCCCGCACCGCGGCGTCCGCCGCCCTGAGACCATGACTGGTCGCTAAGGCGGCGGTGCGGTCGCCGGGGCCGGCGAGCAGCCTCTCGATGTCCATGGATCCAGTAAACCCGCCGCCACTGACAATTGGCGGCCCGTCAGCGGACCGGTGCGCTCAGGCGTCCCGGCGGTGCAATCGCCAGGCCCCCGCGAGGAGTGCCGCCACCGCCCAGAGCGCGGCCACGGCGAGCCCCGTCCAGGGGCCCAGGGCGCCGTCCCACGTGCTGTGGAGCACCACTTGACCGGCCCGGTCGGGCAGGAAGTCCGCCGGGTTGCCGGACAGGTCACCCAGGACGAAGGACACGATGAGGAGAAACGGGATCAGGATGCTCAGCGTGGCCACGCCACTGCGCAGGACGGTCGTGAGACCGGCGGCGAGCAGGGCCATGAGCGTCAGGTAGACGGCACAGCCCAGGGCACCCCGCAGCCCCTGCGCCGGGCTCGGACCGGAGGGTGGCAGAGCGCCGCCCAGCGCCGCCGTCACCAGGCCGGTCGCCAGTGCGACGACGAGCACCGGCAGGGCGACCACCGCCAGCTTGGCGGCGAACCAGCGGCCCCGGTGGGGCACCGAGGCCAGCGACACCCGCAGGGCACCGTTCCGGAACTCGCCGGAGACGGCGGTCGTGCCGAAGGCGATGGCCGCGATCTGCCCGAAGCTCACGCCGAAGAAGGCGGAGAAGAGCGGGTCCGAGTCCGTGCCGTCGGTGCCCGACGCGGCCAGTGCGGAGAACGCGACGGTGGTGAGCGGAATCGCGCAGAGGGCGCCGATCTGCGACCGGAGCGTACGCGTCTTGATCCATTCGGTGTGGAGTGCGGGCGTGAAGGACGAGGTGCGCACGGTCAGGCCTCCTGGTGCCGAAGGTGCTGCGGGGCCGCGAACTCCGCGTCGGCGGCGGTGAGGTCGAGGTAGGCCTGCTCCAGCGTGCCTTCCTCCGTGGTCAGTTCGAGCAGGGGGACTCCGGCCGCGGAGACCAGCGGGCCGATGTCGTCCACGCGCGCGTGGGACACGGTCCAGTGCCCCTCGGGGTGTTCCACGGCCTCGTGGCCGTGCCGGGCGAGTGCGGTCCGCAGGGCGGCGGGATCCGTCGTACGGATGCGGACGCGGGGGTGCACACGCGCGTCGATGAAGTCCCGCATCGGGGTGTCGGCCAGCAGGCGGCCCCGGCCGAGGACGACGAGGTGGTCGGCGAAGGAGGCGGTCTCGTTCATGAGGTGGCTGGAGACCAGCACGGTGCGGCCCTCGGCGGCCAGTGCGCGCAGCAGTCCGCGGATCCAGACGATGCCTTCGGGGTCGAGGCCGTTGGACGGTTCGTCGAGCAGGACCACCTCGGGGTCGCCGAGCAGGGCGGCGGCGATGCCGAGGCGCTGGCGCATGCCGAGGGAGTACGTCCTCACCCGTCGGCGGGCGGCCGGGGCGAGGCCGGTCTCCGCCAGGACCTCGTCCACCCGGTCGGCGGCGATGCGGTTGCTCACCGCGAGCGCGAGGAGGTGGTCACGGCCGGTGCGGGAGCCGTGCGCGGCCTGTGGGTCGAGCAGGGCGCCCACCCGGCGCAGGGGGTCCGCGAGGGTGACGTAGGGGCGGCCGCCGACGGTGGCGGTGCCGGAGGTCGGCCGGTCGAGGCCGAGGAGGAGGCGCAGGGTGGTGGACTTGCCGGCGCCGTTGGGGCCGAGGAAGCCCGTGACCCGGCCGGGCAGGACCTGGAAGCTGAGCCGGTCGACGGCGCGCCGGGAGCCGTACTCCTTGGTGAGGTCGTGGACGTCGATGCTGGTCATGGCCACGACTCTGGCCGCCGACCGGGGTGCCGGGCCTCCCCCGGCCGGGGAGAGCGTCTCCCCCGCTCGGGGGAGGTCCGTTGTCGGTGGGGCCTGGCAGGCTTGTCCGCATGGGCCGCTTGCCGTGCCCGCTGCTGCGGGGGACGACGTACACACGACTGCTGCACCTGTGGGTGCCGATGCTGGTCGTGAGCTTCTGGATGTTCATCGACCCGTCCCGGCCGTGGGTGCCGGCGCTGGTCCTCGTCCCGGTCGGGCTGATCCCGGGCGTGCGCAGGGGCGAGGGCGTGCAGGCCCGGCTGCTGCTCCTGCCCGGCGAGGCCGGCTCCGGCTTCTCGGTGGCCCCGTCCGCGACCTGGCGCGACCGGCTGCGCACGGTGCTGTGGCTCGAACTGCGCATGCTGCTGGGCGCGTTGACGATGTTCGCCTGCGTCTGGCTGCCCGTCCTGTGCTACGAGCTGATCCGCGCCGCCCTCGGTCACCCGGGCGGTGGCATCCCCCTCGTGCGGGACGCCCCCGGCCACTGGGCGTGGGCGCTCCTCGCTCCCCTGCCCCTCTTCGTGCTGTACGGCGTGGTGGTCGGCCTCGGCCGGCTGGTCACCGCGGCCGCCCGGGCCCTCCTCGGTCCCTCGGCCGCCGAACGGCTCGCCGCTCTGGAGGAACGGACCGAGCAGTTGCTGGAGCGCACCCGTATCGCGCGGGAACTGCACGACTCCATCGGGCACGCGCTGACGGTGGCGGTGGTGCAGGCGGGCGCGGCGCGGGCGGCCGGCGACGCGGAGTTCACCGACCGGGCGCTGGCGGCGATCGAGGACACGGGGCGGTCGGCGCTCGCGGATCTGGAGCGGGTGCTCGGGGTGCTGCGTGAGGCGGAGCGTCCGGTGAGCGCCAGGCCCACGCTCGCCGAGGCCGACCGGCTCCTGGAGTCCGCGCGGATGTCCGGAGCGCAGCTCGACGCCGAGCTGAGCGGCCCGCTGGACACCGTGCCGGGGCCGGTGTCCCGGGAGGGCTACCGGATCCTTCAGGAGGCGCTGACCAACGTGCTGCGGCACGCGGGAGCCGTCCCGGTCAGGGTCCGCGTGGGCGTCGCGGAGGACACCCTGCGTCTGGAGGTGCGCAATCCGCTGGCGGCCGGCATACCGGGCCCCGGCCGGGGCAGCGGGCTGCGCGGGATCCGTGAGCGCGCGGCCCTGCTCGGGGGACACGCCTCGACCGGGCCGGACGCGGGCGACTGGGAGGTGCGTGCGGAACTGCCGCTGCGCTGATCTACGCTGGCCGGATGGCGGTGACCGTACTCCTCGTCGACGACGAACCCCTGGTCCGTGCGGGTCTGCGGGCCGTGCTGGAGGCGCAGGGCGACATCGAGGTCGTGGGCGAGGCGGCGGACGGGGCCGCGGTGATCCCGCTGGTGCGGCGGCTGCGGCCCGACGTGGTCGCCATGGACGTCCGTATGCCGCTGATGGACGGCATCGAGGCCACCCGCGCGGTGCTGCGGACGGTGGACGGGCCGCCGAAGATCCTGGTCGTGACGACCTTCGAGAACGACGAGTACGTGTACGAGGCGCTGCGGGCGGGCGCGGACGGGTTCCTGCTGAAGCGGGCCCGGCCCGCCGAGATCGTGCACGCGGTGCGGCTGGTCGCGGAGGGCGAGTCGCTGCTGTTCCCGGCGTCGGTGCGGCGGCTGGCCGCCGAGTACGGCGAGGCGGGCGGCGACCGGGCGGCCCGGGACACCCTGGAGCGGGCCCGGCTGACCGGGCGGGAGGCCGAGGTGCTGCGGCTGATGACCCGCGGGCTGTCCAACGCGGAGATCGCCGAACAGCTGGTGGTGGGCACGGAGACGGTGAAGTCCCACGTGAGCGCGGTGCTGGCGAAGCTGGGGGCGCGGGACCGCGTCCAGGCGGTGATCACGGCGTACGAGTCGGGCTTCGTGGCGCCCGGTTGAGACGCTGTGTGACGGCGTCCGTACGGATTCCGCCCTCGCCCGGATCGTCCCCGCCGAGTACGATCCGCCCAACACGCGCACGAGCTGGAGGACGGACGTTGGGGCGGCTGACCGGCGGGGATCCCTCGCTCTTGCGCAGGATCAACTCCGCGGTGGTGCTGCACGCGCTGCGTGCCACGGACTGCGCGACGCTCACGGAGATCACCCGGGTGACCGGGCTGTCCCGGCCGACCGTCGAAGGGGTCGTCGAGGATCTCATCGGGGCGGGACTCGTCGTGGAGAAGGCGGCCGACGAGAGTGTCGCCCGGCGGCAGGGGCGGCCGGCGCGGCGGTTCCGGTTCCGTGCGGAGGCCGGGCATCTGCTGGGCCTGGAGATCGGCCCGCACCGGGTGGCGGCGCTGCTGGCCGACCTGGACGGGCGGCTGCTGGGCTCGCAGGCCAAGGACGTCGACGAGACGGCGTCCGCGGACGAGCGGCTGGAGCGGCTGCGCACCGCGGTCGCCGAACTGCTGCGCCGGGCGGGCGTGCCGCGAGACTCCCTGCGGGCGGTCGGAGTCGCCACCCCCGGCATAGTCGAGGCGGACGGGACCGTGCGGCTGGGCACGGCGCTGCCCGAGTGGACGGGACTGCGGCTGGGCGACCGGCTGAGCCGTTCCTTCAAGTGCCCGGTGCTGGTGGAGAACGACGCCAACGCGGCGGCCGTCGCCGAGCACTGGAAGGGGTCGGCCACCGAGTCCGACGACGTCGTGTTCGTGCTGGCCGGGCTGAGCCCGGGCGCCGGGTCGCTGATCGGCGGGCGGCTGCACCGGGGGTACGGCGGGGCGGCCGGGGAGATCGGGGCGCTGCATCTGCTGGGCCGGGAGGTGACCCCGGAGACGCTGCTGTCCACGACGGGTGAGCCGCTGCATCCGCTGGACGAGCAGGCGGTGGCCAAGGTGTTCGCCCGGGCCCGTGAGGGCGACGAGCAGGCGCGGGCGGCCGTGGACCGGTTCATCCAGCGGCTCGTCCACGACGTGGCGGCGCTGGTGCTCGCCCTCGATCCGGAGCTGGTCGTCGTCGGCGGCTGGGCGGCCGGGATCGACGGCGTACTGGAGCCGCTGCGGCGGGAGTTGGCGCGCTACTGTCTGCGGCCGCCGCGGGTGGCGCTGTCGATCCTGGGCGAGGCGGCGGTGGCGACGGGGGCGCTGCGGCTGGCGCTGGACCATGTCGAGGAGCAGCTGTTCGCGGTGGAGGGGACGGTGACGGCCCGGAGGTGAGGGCGTCGCCGGCGGGAACGTACCGCACCGGCGCCTCGGTGACGGGACGTCACCCGGGGAACGCGTCGCGCCCCGGAGGGAGTTCCGGGGCGCGGGCCTCGGGCGTCAGGAGGCCTGGCGTTCCGGTTCCGGGCCGTGGTGAATCTCCACCCCTCCCGAGGCGCCGAACGTCAGGCGGCACGTGTCAGCGCGGTACGTGGCGACGGAGAGGGCGGCGGTACGGCCCCCCGCGAAGAAGCGGGTGGTGACGACGAGGACGGGGGCGCCGGGCAGCCGGTCGAGTTCCCTGGCGTCGTCCGCGCGGGCCGAGCCCAGCTCCACGGCGCGGTCCTGGGCCTGGAGTTCCAGGTGCTGCAGTTCGCGCAGCACCGCACGCGCGCGTGCCGCCTCGGACGGGGTGTCGATCGCGGCCAGGTCGGGCACCGAGGCCGCCGGGACGTAGAGGAGTTCGGCGGCGACCGGCTGGCCGTGGGAGACACGCGAGCGGCGCACCACGTGTACGGCCTGCTCGCGGGGGGTCTCCAGGGCCGTGGCGACGGCGGCGGGCGGGACCGCGAGGGCGCAGTCGACGCAGCTCCAGGCGTCGTCCCCGCCGCCCGGCCAGCCCTGGCGGTCCGAGCCGACGGCGACGCCCATCCGGGGCGGTGCGACGGTCGTGCCGACGCCCCGGCGGCGCTGGAGCCGGCCTTCCAGTTCGAGCTGCTCCAGGGCCTGGCGCAGCGTCGCACGGGCGACACCGAAGCGGGCGGCCAGATCGCGCTCGTTCGGCAGGATCTCGCCGACGGAGAACTCGGAGTCGAGCGCCTCGCTGAGCACGGTCTTGAGATGCCAGTACTTCGGTTCCGGTACCGATTCCAGTTGCGTGGTCCCCACCCTGTCCTCCGCAATCGCCGTGGTCCGGCGGCGTATTTCGCGCCCTTGTTTATTAAAGGTTGTTGTACTTCTCTGCGACCATAGGGCGGCCCCCATCCATGGTCAAGACCAATCAGCGCGGTGCTGTCCGGGCGGAATCCGGGCTCCCGGCACACAATGACCGAGTCGGCAGTGGTCCGGAAACGGGAGGTCGTCATGCGGTACGGGGTGCTGGGCACGGGGCAGGTCGGTCGTACGCTCGGCGGGAAGCTGGTGGAACTGGGCCACGAGGTGACCCTGGGTTCGCGCACCAAGGACAACCCGGTGGGCCGGGAGTGGGCCGCGGGTGCGGGCGCCGCCGCCGGTACGTTCGCCGAGGCCGCCGCGGGCGCCGAGGTGGTCGTGAACGCGGTGGCGGGGCAGGTGGCGCTCGCCGCGCTGGAGGCGGCCGGGGCGGAGAACCTCGCCGGAAAGGTCGTGGTGGACGTCTCCAACCCGCTGTCGTTCGAGGACGGCGAGGTGCGGCTGTCGCCGGTGGAGTCGGACAGCGTGGGCGAGCAGATCCAGCGGGCGTTCCCGCACGCGCGCGTGGTGAAATCCCTGAACACGGTCAACTGCCAGGTGATGGTCGATCCGGGGCGCGTGCCGGGGCGGCACCAGATCTTTGTGTGTGGCGAGGACGCGGAGGCGAAGGCGCAGGTCACGGAGTTGCTCGGGGAGTTCGGGTGGCCGGCGGACCGGGTGCTCGACCTGGGCGGCATCCAGGCGGCGCGGAGTGTGGAGATGTGGCTGCCGCTGTGGCTGAACCTCATGCGCCACTTCGGGCACGCGGACTTCAATCTGGAACTGCACACCCCCCGTTGATCCCGTCCAGGGTCGCGGCACCCTTGAGGGCTACCCGTCGGTAGCAATTGCTGACAAGCTGTCTACGACGTTCGCCGGTCCGTCCAGACGAGGAGCTCCCCCATGCCCGCCACCGTCTCCTTCCCGGTCACCACACCCAGTGGCCCGCAGCCGGTCTCCGTCTCCTACGAGCGGACGGGCCGCGGCGAACCGCTTCTGCTGCTGCACGGGATCGGCCATCACCGGCAGGCCTGGGACCCGGTGGTGGACCTCCTGGCCGCCGAGCGCGACGTCATCGCCGTGGACCTGCCGGGCTTCGGCGTCTCCCCGGCGCTGCCGGACGGGCTCGCCTACGACCTGCCGACCACGACCGCCGTGTTCGCCGCCTTCTGCGAGGCGCTGGAACTCGAACGGCCGCATGTCGCGGGCAACTCCCTCGGTGGTCTGCTCGCCCTGGAACTCGGCCGCGAGAAGCTCGCGCGGTCCGTCACCGCGCTGTCCCCCGCCGGGTTCTGGTCGGAGGCCGAGCGGCGGTACGCCTTCGGCGTCCTGCTCACCATGCGTCACATCTCCCGCCGGCTGCCGCTCCCCCTGGTCGAGCGACTGTCCCGTACGGCCGCCGGACGCACGGCCCTGACCAGCACCATCTACGCCCGTCCCGCGCGGCGCGCGCCCGAGGCCGTGGTCGCGGAGACGCTCGCGCTGGCCCAGGCCACCGGCTTCGACCAGACCCTGCGGGCGGGCACCACCGTGCAGTTCACCGACGACATCCCCGGTATCCCGGTCACCGTCGGCTGGGGCACCCGCGACTGGCTGCTCGTACGCCGCCAGGGCATCCGCGCCAAGCAGATCATCCCCGCCGCCCGCCTGGTCCGCCTCCCCGGCTGCGGCCACTGCCCGATGAACGACGACCCGGCCCTGGTCGCCCGCGTCATCCTGGACGCGAGCAGCTGAGGTTGGGCCGCTCGGGTGACGGGCGGGCCGCTCGGGCCGGGCCCGGTGGGAAGCCGGAAGACCGGGTCGAGGGCGGCCGAGGTGGAACCACCGATGGACCGGGGACCGGCCCGAGACCGCGTCCGGCAGGGGCGGGGCCAGGCCGCGGGACGGGTCGAGCCGAGGGAGCGGCTCGACGCAGGGGCGGGCCGGGCTGAGGAACGGGCGCGGACGCGGGCCGGGCAGGGAACCGGGCCGGGCCCGGGGACAGTCCGGCGCGGGATTCGGCCCGCCGGGGGCAGGGGCGGCGTGGGGACGGTCGCCCCGCGGTGCACCGCCATGAGGGGAGCCCCCTGCCGGGTGTCGGTGGGGTGACTCCCCTGGGGATGCTGGGAGTTGTTCACCCGGGGTTTGCGTGCGCGCTGCGGTGCCCCAGTAGTTGTGGCGGTGCACACCGGCCGGATCCCGTCCCTGGAGGCCCTCCCATGTCCCACCTTCACCTGCCCGGGCGCCGCAGTGTCCTGCGCGGCTCGCTCGCCGCGTCCGCGGCCCTGACCCTGCCCGTCGCGGCCGGCGCGGCGCCGGCGCTGGCCCTGTCCGGACGGCCCCGGGCCGACTGGGGCGTGCAGACCGGGGACGTGACCTCGGACTCCGGTCTGGTGTGGGTGCGCGCGGACCGTCCGGCCCGGATGATCGTCGAGACGGCCGCCACCGAGTCGTTCCGGCACGCGCGGCGGTGGCACGGCCCGCTGCTGGGCGCCGGCACCGACTTCACCGGCACGACCCGGCTGCACGGCCTGCCCGCGGGCGAGCAGATCCACTACCGCGTACTGCTGGCCGACCCGGACGACCCGCGCCGTACCGGCGAGCCGGTCACCGGCACCTTCCGCACGGTGCCCGCCGGCCGCCGGCGCGGGGTGCGCTTCCTGTGGTCCGGGGACCTGGCCGGCCAGGGCTGGGGCATCAACCCCGAGTTCGGCGGCTACCGCATCTACGACGCGATGGCCGGGCTCGACCCCGACTTCTTCCTGTGCAGCGGCGACAACATCTACGCCGACGGCCCGATCACCGCGACCCAGGCCCTGCCCGACGGCTCCCTCTGGCGGAACCTCGTCACCGAGGAGAAGTCCAAGGTGGCCGAGTCCCTCGCGGAGTTCCGCGGCAACTTCCGCTACAACCTGCTGGACGAGAACCTGCGCCGGTTCAACGCCCAGGTGCCGTCGATCATCCAGTGGGACGACCACGAGGTCCGCAACAACTGGTACCCGGGCGAGGTGATCGCCGCCTCCGACACCCGCTACACCGAGAAGAGCGTCGACGTCCTCGCGGCGCGCGCCCGCCAGGCGTTCAGCGAGTACTTCCCGATCTCGACGCTCCAGCCGGGCCGCGAGGAAGGCCGTGTGCACCGCGTGCTGCGGCACGGTCCGCTGCTCGACGTGTTCGTGCTGGACATGCGGACGTACCGCAACGCCAACTCGCCCGACGACCAGACGGTGGACCCGCGGGGCATCCTCGGCCGGGAGCAGCTGGAGTGGCTCAAGCGGGAGCTGTCGCGTTCGCGCGCGGTGTGGAAGGTGATCGCCGCCGACATGCCGATCGGCCTGGTCGTGCCGGACACCACCGAGGGCCGGGCGAACATCGAGGCCGTGGCACAGGGCGACCCGGGCGCGCCGCTCGGCCGTGAGCTGCAGATCGCCGAGCTGCTGCGGTTCGTCAAGCACCGCAGGATCACCGGCACGGTGTGGCTGACCGCCGATGTGCACCACACCTCGGCCCAGCACTACCAGCCCTCGCGGGCCGCGTTCACCGACTTCGAGCCGTTCTGGGAGTTCGTCTCCGGCCCGCTCAACGCGGGCGCCTTCCTGGCCAGCGCGCTCGACGGCACCTTCGGCCCCGAGCGGGTGTTCGTGAAGGCCCCGACCGCGTCCAACGTGTCCCCGGCCGGCGGCTTCCAGTTCTTCGGCGAGGTCGACATCGACGGCGACAGCGGGGAGCTGACGGTCCGGCTGCGCGAGCAGGACGGCACCGTGCTGTTCACCCAGGTGCTCCAGCCGGGGCGCGTGGGGCAGTGAGGGCGGGGCAGTAGTCGTAGAAGAATTAACAAAACGGGCATTAGCGGCCTTTACCCGTCAGTCACAAGCCGTTCGTGATCACGCAACACCGTTCCTCCACAGTGACTGCATGAGCCGAAACCTGTCCGACGCGAAAATCGCCAAACTCGCCACGCTCTCCGCGTTCTTCAAGGCCCCGCGGAGGGCACGACGCCACGAGGACCCGCCGCCCACGAGCGATACCGGTGCCCGGCCGTCCTCCCCGGAGGAGCAGGCCGGGCCCGGCGCCGTCGGCGGGGAGAGCGCCCTGTGGCGGATGCGGACCACGGTGAAGGACGCGCCGGGATCCCTCGCCGCGCTCTGCGCCGCGCTGGCGGGGCACCGGGTGGACATCCTCAGCCTCCAGACGCATCCCCTGGGTGCGGACACCGTCGACGAGTTCCTGCTGCGCGCCCCGGCCGTACTGGCGTCGGCCGACATCACCCGCGCCGTCGCCGGAGCGGGCGGCTCGGGCACCTGGATCGAGCGGGCCGACGCCCACGACCTGGTGGACGTGCCGACCCGGGTTCTCGAGCTCGCCACCCGCACCGCGCTCGACGCGGCCGAACTGCCGCTCGCGCTGCGGCAGCTCCTCGGCCGGTGCACGATCCGCTCGCTGCCCGCCGCACCCGTCGGCGGCGGCCGGGGACCGGCCGACGTACCCGTCGAAGGGGTGCTGGAGGACACCGTGATGCGTCTGCGGGCGCCGGAAGGCGGAGTGATCACCGTGGAGCGGCCGTATCTGCCGTTCACCCCGACCGAGTTCGCCCGCGCGCGGGCCCTGGTCGAGCTGGACGCCCGGCTCGGTCCGCGGATCCCGCGCGGCCAGGACGTGCTGACGCTGCCCGAGGGCAACGACATCACCGTGCGGCGGGCCGACACCGGCGATCTGGAGGCGGCCAGGGCGATGCACGAGCGGTGCTCGGCGCGGACGCTCGGCCGGCGCTACCACGGACCCGTCGGCGACGCCGACCGTTACCTCAACCACCTGCTCAGCCCCCGGTTCGGCCGGACCCTCGCGGTGTGGACGCCCGCCGGGCGGATCGTCGGGCTGGGTCACCTCCTGTGGGACGGGGACGAGACCGAGGTGGCGCTGCTCGTGGAGGACCAGTGGCAGCGGCGCGGGGTCGGGCGTGAGCTGCTCGAGCGGCTGGTGGCGATGGCCGTCGAGGCGGGCTGCGCGAGTGTGTACGCCGTGACGCAGTCCTCCAACACCGGGATGGTCGCCGCGATGCGTGGTCTCGGGCTGCCCCTGGACTACCAGATCGAGGAGGGGACCCTGGTGATCACGGCCCGGCTGGACGCCGTGGCGGTGGTCGGGGAGCGCGGGGAGGCCGGCACTCGGCGGGCCCGCGGATAGCCGATGCCGCAGAGGCCCTCGGCCAGGTCCTCGTAGTGCTCCACGGGAAGCGCCGGGACGCCTCGGCCGACGGTCGGCCGGCGTCCCGCAGCTCGGTCACGGCGGGACACCGGTGGCCCATGTCGTGACAGCCATGGACTCATCCGTGGCCGTGGCCGCCGGTGCCGACCCGGGCGGTCGGGCCGGGGTGCTGGGGACCGCGCTCGACTCCGGTTCCTGGCAGTGGTTCCGGTGTACGCCCTCGCGCCAGCCCTCCTTGCGGCATTCGGCGCCCGGTCGGTCGGCAGGGCCGGCGCCCGGCGGACGGCACCGGGGCTGCCCTGAGCCGCGGCTGAGCGGTTTCCGGGCACGGTAGCCTCTCGGGGATGCGCGCAGAGAGGTTCGCCCCCTCGGCTGACCGTGCGGCCGTACGCCTGATCGGTGGCGTCGTCCTGGCCCTGGTCGCGCTCGGGAGCACGGCGGGACAGGGGTGGGCGCAGCCCGGGTCGGGATCGGGGACACACGGCGCCGCCGACTACACCCCTGTCACCGCAACGGTCCGGGGCAGGGTGGGGGACACGGTCGTGGTCCGCCTCGGTGTGGCGAACCTGGGCCCCGGTGCCCCCGCCGGCGGAGCCCCCGGAACCTTCGCGGTGGTGCCACCGGCGGGGACCACGATCACGTCCATTCCCTGGGAGGGGGACGACGACGATCGCCGCTACGCCTGCCGGCCGCCGCAGGACGAGGACAACCCCTTCTTCCTGTGCGACCTGTCCGAGTGGCCGGCGCCGGCGCCCGGGGCCTCGATCACCCTCGGTTTCCACATCCGCATCGACCGGCGGATTCCCGGCGCCGAGGGTTCCCTCACGGTGTACGGTCCGCACGACCCCGTGCCCGGTAACGACAGCGCCGCGATCCGCGTCCGGGCCGCCCCCGCGCCGCCCCTGCGGTGGCAGCAAGGGGCGCTGGCGGCGGGGGCGCTGGCCGCTGTGGTCACGGCCGGCGGATGGTTCGTCAGGAGACGGCGGCGGGGGATGTCCTGACCAGGGGCGTCCGCGGCGGAGCGTCCCCCAACGCCGCGTCCAGGTCGGTCCACAGGTCCTCCGGGTCCTCCAGGCCCACCGACAGGCGCAGCAGTCGGTCGCTCACCCCGGCTCCTCTGCGGTCGTCCGCGCCGACGATGCGGTGGCTGATGGACGCCGGGTGCTGGATGAGGGTGTCGACGCTGCCGAGGCTCACCGCGGGGGTGATCAGGCGGACGCCCGCGATCACCTCGTGCGGATCGCCGTGCACCTCGAAGGCGATCATCGCGCCGCCGAGGCGCGGGTAGTGGACGCGGGCGACGCGCGGGTCGGCGGTGAGCCGGCGGGCCAGTTCGGCGGCGGTCGCGGAGGCCGCCCGGACCCGGACCGGGAGGGTGGACAGGCCGCGCAGCAGGAGGTAGCCGGCCAGGGGGTGCAGGACACCGCCGGTGGCGAAGCGGACCTGCCGGAGGAGCCCCGCGAACTCCTCGTCGCAGGCGACCACGCCCCCCAGGACGTCCCCGTGCCCGCCGAGGTACTTGGTGGCGCTGTGCAGGACGAGCCGGGCGCCCTGTTCCGCGGGACGCTGGAGCACCGGGGTGGCGAAGGTGTTGTCGGCGAGCAGCGGGACCGAGCCGCAGGCGTGGGCGACGGCCCGCAGGTCGACCTCGGCGAGGGTCGGGTTGGCCGGGGACTCGACCATGACCAGTCCGGTGTCGGGGCGCAGCGCGTCCGTGATGCCGGCCGGGTCGGTCCAGGTGACCTCCGAGCCGAGGAGTCCGGCGGTCAGGAGGTGGTCGCTGCACCCGTAGAGGGGGCGTACGGCGACGACGTGACGCAGGCCCAGGGAGGCGCGGGCGAGCAGGACCGCGCTCAGGGCGGCCATCCCGCTGGCGAAGGCGACCGCGCTCCCGGTGCCCTCCAGCCGGGCGAGGGCGGTCTCGAAGCGGGCGACGGTCGGGTTGCCGAGCCGTCCGTAGACCGGTGGGCCCTCGGGTTCGGCGCCCGTCGCGGCGAACGCGTCGATCCGGGCCGCCTCGGCGCGGCTGTCGGAGGAGGGGTAGGTGGTGGACAGGTCGATCGGCGGGGCGTGCAGGCCCTGCCGGGCCAGGTCGTCCCGCCCGGCGTGCACGGCCTCGGTGGCCAGGGCGCGGGGGGCTGCGGACCGACGTACCTCGGGGTACGCGTGCGTGCTCGCTGCGGCTGAGTCCATGGACCGCAGGGTGAACAACGCACGGGTCACGGGAATCGAACACCGTGCTACGTTCGGCGGATGCCCGAATCTGTCGTACTGGACCCGGTGGACCTGCACCTGCTGCGGTTGCTGCAGAACGACGCCCGGACCACCTATCGCGATCTCGCGGCGCAGGTCGGGGTGGCGCCGTCGACGTGTCTGGACCGGGTGACGCGGCTGCGCCGCTCGGGCGTGATCCTCGGGCATCAGCTGCGGCTGGATCCGGCCAAGCTGGGGCGAGGGCTCCAGGCGCTGCTGTCGGTGCAGGTCAGACCGCATCGGCGGGAGCTGGTGGGGCCGTTCGTGGAGCGGATCCGGGCGCTGCCGGAGGCGCTGACCGTCTTCCATCTCACCGGTCCCGACGACTACCTGGTGCATGTGGCGGTCGCCGACATGGCGGATCTCCAGCGGCTGGTCCTGGACGAGTTCACCGCCCGGCGGGAGGTGGCGCGGGTCGAGACCCGGCTGATCTTCCAGCAGTGGGACTGCGGACCGCTGCTGCCGCCGGGCGAGGGCGCCGGGCGGCCGGTTCGGACACCGTGACAGGGGGCGGCTCGCCCCCCGCGAGGACGTGGCTCCTCCCGGCTCAAACCCCTCGGCACCGTCCTACGCCCACAGCTCAAACGCGGTGACGTGCGCTTCCCTCCGTACGAGGATGGTGTGCATGTCACAGACCAACAACCCGCTTCCCCGCGCGGTCGCCGACACCTACGTCGACGACCTCATCGCCCTCGACCCGGTCACCGGTACCTATCTAGGCGTGGCGGAGAGTTCGAGCCGTCTGCCCGACTTCTCGCCCGCGGGCCTTCGGACGCGGGCGCGACTGGCCCGGGACACGCTGGCCCGGCTCGACGAGGCGGAGCGGCGACCGGGCGCGGACAGTGACATCGAGCGCCGGTGTGCGCGCCTCCTGCGCGAGCGCCTGACCGCGGAGCTCGCCGTGCACGAGGCCGAGGAAGGGCTGCGCGCGGTCGGCAATCTGGGCATGCCCGCGCACCATGTGCGCGAGGTGTTCACCGTGACGCCCACGAAGACCGAGGAGGACTGGGCGGCGGTCGCCGAGCGGCTGCGGGCCGTACCGGCGGCCCTCGGCGGCTACCGCGAATCCCTGGCACTGGGGCTCGAACGCAAGCTGTACGGCTCGCCGCGCCCGACCGCCACCTTCGTCGACCAGCTCACCGAGTGGTCGGACACGGACGGCACCGGCCGCGGCTGGTTCGAGGACTTCGTGGCCACCGGGACCGAGTCGCTGCCGGAGGCGCTGCGCGCGGAGCTCCAGGAGGCGGCCCGTACCGCGACGGCGGCGGTCGTGGAGCTGCGGGACTGGATGCGCGAGGTGTACGCGCCGGCCGTCGAGGGCGCGCCGGACACGGTGGGCCGGGAGCGGTACGCCCGCTGGTCGCGCTATTACAACGGCACCGACCTGGACCTGGACGAGGCGTACGCGTACGGCTGGGCGGAGTACCACCGGCTGCTCGGCGAGATGAAGAAGGAGGCCGAGCGGATCCTGCCGGGTGCGGCCACACCCTGGGTGGCCCTCGCGCACCTCGACGAGCACGGCAAGCACATCGAGGGCGTCGACGAGGTCCGTGACTGGCTCCAGGGCCTGATGGACCAGGCGATCGAGGCGCTGGACGGCACCCATTTCGAACTCGCCGAGCGGGTGCGGCGGGTGGAGTCGCGGATCGCCCCGGCGGGCAGCGCCGCCGCCCCGTACTACACGCCTCCGACCGAGGACTTCTCGCGGCCGGGCCGCACCTGGCTGCCGACCATGGGCCAGACCCGCTTCCCGGTGTACGACCTGGTCTCCACCTGGTACCACGAGGGTGTGCCGGGCCACCATCTCCAGCTGGCGCAGTGGGCGCACGTCGCCGGTGACCTCTCCCGGTACCAGGCCGTCGTCGGCATGGTCAGCGCCAACGCCGAGGGCTGGGCGCTGTACGCGGAGCGGCTGATGGACGAACTGGGCTTCCTCACCGATCCGGAGCACCGGCTCGGCTATCTGGACGCGCAGATGATGCGGGCGGTGCGGGTCATCGTGGACATCGGTATGCATCTGGAGCTGGAGATCCCGGCGGACTCGCCGTTCCACCCGGGCGAGCGCTGGACGCCCGAGCTGGCGCAGGAGTTCTTCGGGGCGCACAGCAGCCGCCCGGCGGACTTCGTGGAGAGCGAGCTGACCCGCTATCTGACGATCCCGGGCCAGGCGATCGGCTACAAGCTCGGGGAGCGGGCCTGGCTGCTGGGCCGGGAGCGGGCGCGCGAGCGCCGGGGTGCCGCCTTCGACCTCAAGGCCTGGCACATGGCGGCGCTTTCGCAGGGGTCGCTGGGGCTCGACGACCTGGTGGACGAGCTGGCGCGGCTCTGACCCAGGTGTGGCAGCGGGCCCCGGAAAGGCGTGCGGGACGTGGAGTTCAGCACGATCGAGCGGGGGCGCGCTGGAGGTGGTGCCGCGGGCGGCCCGCCCCGAGGGGGAGTTCGGGGCGGCGGACCGCCGTTTCCTGCGGCGGCCCCGGACGTCGTACGCGACGGAGCGCAGGGCGGTCAGCAGCCGCAGTTCTCGGCGTCGACGGGGGCCGTGAGCGGGTCGGCGGCGCGGTGCTCGCGGCCCTCCCAGGTCTCGTACGCGAAACCCTCGCGCACCCAGTACTCGAAGCCGCCGAGCATCTCCTTGACCCGGTAGCCGAGTTCGGCGAGCGCGAGGGCGGCACGGGTGGCGCCGTTGCAGCCGGGGCCCCAGCAGTACGTCACCACGGGCACGTCCCGGTCGAGGAGCCGCTCGGCCTGTTCGGCGATGAGCGCGGTGGGCAGGTGGACGGCGCCGGGGATGTGGCCCTGGTCCCAGGCGTCGGTGGAGCGGGAGTCCAGGACGACGAACCCGGGGTCGCCCCCGCCGGCGAGCACGGCGGCGACGTCGGAGACGTCGGCGTGGAAGACGAGGCTCGCCCGGAAGTGGGCGGCGGCCTCGGCCGGGGCGGCGGGGGCGACACGCAGGACGGGGTTGACGGTGCCGGTCGTGGCGGTCATCGCGGGGCCTCTCTGTGGCGGTTCCGATGACCAGAAACCTACGGCCGGTGCTCATCTCCCTGAAGGGAGAATCCCCGGCGTGCGGAGCGCACCGCCGGGGAATCCCCCGCCTTCCGCGAGTGGGACCCCGCATTCCCCGGACGGCTCGGTCAGTGGGCGGGCGGGGCGGCCCGGCCCCGCTGCCGCACCTGCGAACCGGACCTCCCCTTCACGACCTCCAGCTGGGCGTGGACGCGTCGGCGCAGGTCGGCGACATGGCTGACGATGCCGACGCTGCGGTCGCGTTCCCGCAGGGAGTCCAGGACGTCGAGGACCTCGTCGAGGGTCTGGTCGTCGAGGCTGCCGAAGCCCTCGTCGATGAAGAGGGTGTCCAGCCGGACCCCGCCCGCCTCGTCGGTCACCACGTCGGCGAGGCCGAGCGCGAGGGCCAGCGAGGCGAAGAAGGTCTCGCCGCCGGAGAGTGTGGCGGTGTCCCGCTCCCGGCCGGTCCAGGCGTCGACGACATGCAGTCCGAGCCCGCTGCGGCCGCGTCCGGCGCGGTCGTCGGAGTGGACGAGGGTGTAGCGCCCGGCGGACATCTGGCGCAGCCGCGCGGTCGCGGCGGCGGCCACCTGTTCCAGCCGGGCCGCGAGGACGTACGCCTCCAGGCGCATCCTGCGTTCGTTGTCGGCCGAGGTGCCCGCGGTGAGACCGGCCATGCGGGCCACCCGGTCGTACTCCTCGCGCAGCGGCGCGAGCCGCCGAACGCCCTCGGCCGAACGGGCCGAGAGCCGGTCCAGTTCCGTGCAGCGCCGGGCCGCCGCGTCACGTGCGGAGGCGGCGTCGCGGAGGCGTCGGGCGGCGACGGCCGCCGTCTCCTGCGCCGTGCCGAGGTCGGCGGGCGGCCGCTGGGCGGCGGCCGCGGTGTCGGTCTCGGCGAGGACCGCGCGGACCGCGGCCTCCTCGGACTGCCAGGCGTCCAGCCGCTGTTGCAGCTCGCGGTGGGCACCGGCGTCGAGCAGGGCGTCGGCGGCGGCCTGCGGGGTGTCGAAACCGGCCCGGAACGCGGCGTCGGCGAGCCGGGCGTCGGCGTCCTTGAGCCGCTGGGCGGTGTCCTCGGCGACGCGCGCCGCGTCCGCGGCCTCGGTGAGCAGCGCGACCCGCCGCTCCAGCTCGGCGGCACGGGCGGCCACGGTGTCGGCCGCGCCCCGCGCCTGCGCCAACTCCACTTCCAACAAGGCCCGTTCACTGTCCAGGGCGTCCCGGCGGGCGACCCGTGCGGCGGCGCGTACGGCGGCCTCCTGCTGGGCGGAGACCCGCCGGTCGCATTCCCGCTCGGCCTGCCGCAGCCGCTCCTGCGCGGTGTGCAGCGCGGAGGCGCCGCTCCGGGCCCGGGCGTACTCCCGCTCCACCTCGTCCGCGAGGGAGGCGAGGTGTGCGGTGGGCGCGTCTCCGGCCTCGCCCTCGGCGGCGGCCAGCTCCCGCTGGACGAGCCCCAGGCGCTGTTCGGCCTCGGCGCGCTCCTCGTCGGCCCGCTGGAAGGCGGCCAGGGCACGGTCCTCGGTCTCCCGGCCGACGTGCCCGGCGTCCTTGCGCGCGGGTGCCGGATGGTCGAGGGCACCGCAGACCGCGCACGGCTCGCCGTCGCCGAGCCGCGCGGCGAGTTCGGCGGCGATGCCGTTCAGCCGCCGCTCCCTGACGTCCAGCCATGTGGCGCGCGCCTGCTGGGCCAGCCCGGTCGCGGACAGCACATGGCGGTGCGCCTCGTCCGTCTCCCGCGCGAGCCGGTCCCGTTGGCGGGCGGCGGCGAGCCGCTTGCGGGCGGGTTCCCGCTGCACCGCGAGCCGTTCGGCCCGGGTGGCGGCCTCCTGGGCGGACTCGACGGCGCCCAGCAGGCCGGCACGGGTCTCCTCCCAGCCGGCCAGCCAGGCCTCCGCCTCCTGGAGGACGTCCGCGTCGGCCCGCTCCTGGCGGTCCAGCCCGCCGCGCTCCGCGAGGAGTTCGGCCAGCCGCCGCTCGGCCCGGCGGGCCGACTCCAGGCCGCCCAGCTCCTCGGCCGCGCGCCGTGCGGCGGCGGCGAGTCCGGCGCCGCCCGCATCCGCGAGCCCTGCGGTGTCCCTGCCGTCGCCGACGGCGGGGGTGCGCAGCAACGCCCGTGCACGGGCCTGAGCCCGGGCGGCCCTGTCGTGATCCGCCTCGGCGGAGGCCCGCAGCTCCAGCGCGGGCGCGACCGCCTCGGCCTTGCGGCCCCGCTCCATACGGGCCCGGTCCTCGCGGTGCGCCCCGGCCCGCTCCTCCAGCCGCCCGGCCCGTTCCCGTGCCTCGGTGAACCGCCGCTGCAAACGGTCCAGTTCGCGTACGTCCGTCAGCGCACGCTCGGCGGCCGCCTGGGCGGACTCGGCGCCGGCGAGACGGCAGTGGGCGATCGTCAGCTGCTCACGGGCGGTGCTGCGGGCCACGGCGGCGGCGGTGACGACGGCCTCGGCGAGACCCGGCTCGCCCGGCTGGAGCTCCGGCAGCTCCATGGCGCCCCCGGCGGCCTGCTGCATCCGGTGGGCGTCGGCGACCAGCTCGGCGTCGCCCTCCCGCACCCGTGCCTCCGCCTCCCGGCGCCGCTCGGCGAGCCGCTTCTCCACCTCGGCGAACCTGCGGGTGTCGAAGAGACGGCCCAGCAGCCGCCCGCGTGCCTCGGCGTCGGCGCGCAGGAAGCGCGCGAAGTCGCCCTGGGGCAGCAGCACGACCTGGCAGAACTGCTCCCGGCTCATACCGAGCAGCTGGGTGATCTCCTCGCCGATCTCCTGGTGGGAGCGGCTGAGGTCCTTCCAGACGGCGCCGACGGGGTCGTACTCGCGCAGCCAGGTCTGGGCCTTCTCGACGGTCGTGCCGGTGCCGCGTCTCTTGGCGCGCTCATGGGGCGGCTGCCGGGTGATCTCCAACCGGCGTCCGGCGACGGTGAGTTCGAGGGTGACCTCGGTGCGGGTGCCGGGGGCGGCGTGGTCGCTGCGCAGGGTGAGGCCCTGGCCCTGGACGGACTGGCGGGCGCCCGGGACGGAGCCGTAGAGCGCGTAGCAGACGGCGTCGAGGACGGAGGTCTTGCCCGCGCCGGTCGGCCCGTGCAGCAGGAAGAGCCCGGCGGCGGACAGATCGTCGAAGTCGACGCTCTGGGCGTCGCCGAAGGGGCCGAAGGCCGTCAGGTCGAGCCGGTGCAGCCTCACCGGGCCACCTCCCGTACGACGTCGTCCGTGCGGACCGCGTCGAAGGCGTCCCGCAGCACGCCCCGTTCCCGGGCGTCGGGCCCGGCGCCGCGCACATGGGCGACGAAGTCCTCGGCGATCTGCTGATCGCTGCGGCCGGCCAGGCGGCGGGCGTAGGACGCGTCCGGGTCGTCCGGGCCCCGCTCGGGGGCGAAGACCAGGCTGAGGGTGTGCGGGAACCGCTCGGTGAGCCGGGCCATGGGCTCGGCGGGGCGGACGGCGTCGGTGAGCGTCGCCTCCACCCACGCCTCCTCGTGCCGGGCGAGCGCGGGGTCGGCGAGCAGCTCCTCCAGGGTGCCGGAGATCCGGGCCAGCGCGCGCGGCACCGGGCAGTCGATCCGCTCGGCGGTGAGGGCGCCGTCCGCGTCGAGGTCGACCAGCCACATGGTCTTGCGGTGGTCGGTCTCGGAGAAGGAGTACGGCAGCGGGGAGCCGGAGTAGCGGACGCGCTCGGTGAGGGTCTGGGAGCCGTGCAGATGCCCCAGGGCCACGTAGTCGACGCCGTCGAAGACACCGGCGGGCACGGAGGCGACCCCGCCGACGGTGATGTCCCGCTCGCTGTCGCTGGGTTCCCCGCCGGTGACGAAGGCATGGGCAAGGACGACGGACCGGGTGCCCGGCGCACGGGTCGCGAGGTCGGCGCGGACCCGGGTCATGGCGGCGGCGAGCACGCTCTCGTGCCCGGCCTTCTCCACCCCGAACTCCTCCTTCACCAGGGCGGGTTCGAGATAGGGCAGGCCGTAGAAGGCGACGTCTCCGTGGGCGTCGGCGAGCACCACGGGGGTGCCGGCGGCCGAGGGGTCGGTGCGCAGATGGATGCCCGCCCGGCCGATCAGCGCGGCCCCCACACCGAGCCGGCGGGCCGAGTCGTGGTTGCCGGAGATCATCACGGTCGGCACCCCGAGGTCCGCGAGACGGTGCAGGGCCTCGTCGAACAGCTCGACCGCGGCGAGCGGCGGCACCGCGCGGTCGTACACGTCCCCCGACACGAGCACCGCGTCGACCTCGCGCTCCCGTACGGTCGCGACGAGCCGGCCGATGAACGCGGACTGGGCCTGAAGCATGTTCACGCGGTGGAACGACCGGCCGAGGTGCCAGTCGGACGTGTGCAGCAATCTCAAGAAACCGCTCCGACGTACAGAAACCGACCGTGAACACCGACCACGCTAACGCCTTCGGCAGCCGACCCCTCACCTACCGCACCCTTTTGCCCCTATGAGACATGAAATCGCCGTAAACATGCGGAGTGCTCCGGAGTCCCGGCAAAACCGTTGGACAACTCCCGCTCCCCCGGGGACCGTTGACGGAATGGATCAGGAGCAGATCTGGGACGCGGACGCCGCCCGGCGCTACGACACCCCGGGTAAGGGGATGTTCGCGCCCGAGGTGCTCGGGCCGACCGTGGACCGGCTGGCCGCGCTCGCGGACGGTGGGGCGGCGCTGGAGTTCGCGATCGGCACCGGACGGGTGGCCGTGCCGCTCGCCGGGCGCGGCGTACCCGTGACCGGCGTAGAGCTGTCCCGTCCGATGATCGAGCAGTTGCGGACGAAGGCGGACGAAACGGCGATCCCCGTGGTCGTCGGCGACATGGCGACCACGCGGGCGCCGGGCACGTACACGCTCGTCTACCTGGTCTTCAACACGATCTCCAATCTGCTCACCCAGGCCGAACAGGTCGCGTGCTTCCGCAACGCCGCCCGGCATCTGGCGCCCGGCGGACGGTTCGTGATCGAGCTGTGGGTGCCCGAGCTGCGCAGACTGCCCCCGGGCACACCGGCGACGGTCTGGCACTCCGAGCCCGGGTACATCGGCCTGGACACCTACGACGTCCTGCGCCAGCACGTCGTCTCGCACCACTTCCGGTTCGGCGAGGAGGGCCGCGAGGCCCGGCTGGACCGCAGCCCGCACCGCTACATCTGGCCGGCCGAGCTCGACCTCATGGCCCAGCTGGCCGGGTTCGAGCCGGAGAGCCGGCACGCGGACTGGACGGGAGCGGAGTTCACCGCGCAGTCCCGCTCCCACGTGTCGGTCTACCGGCTCCCCGGATAGCCCGCGGCGTCAGGCGTCCCCGTACGCCTCGCCGCCCAGCTCCAGCAGTGCCGTCCCGGACGTCGTGTCCGCCAGCCAGGCCCGGAAGGCGTCCACCTCGGCGTCCGGGAGGCCGATCTCGATGCTCACCGCCTCGCCGTAGCGAACGTCCCGGACCTCGCGGCCGGTGGCGCGCAGATCGTTCTGGACCTTGCCTGCGCGCTGGTGGTCGAGGGTGACGGTGGCCAGGCGGAAACGGCGGCGGGTGAGGGTGCCGAGGGTGTCGAGCGCCTCGCCGACCGCGCCGCCGTAGGCCCGGATCAGTCCGCCGGCGCCGAGCTTGACGCCGCCGTAGTAGCGGGTGACCACGGCGACGACGTACCGCATGTCGCGGCGCAGCAGCATCTGGAGCATCGGGACGCCCGCAGTGCCGCCGGGTTCACCGTCGTCGCTCGCCTTCTGGACGGCTGCGTCGGCGCCGATGACGTAGGCCCAGCAGTTGTGGGTGGCGTCGGCGTGCTCCTTGCGCACGGACGCGATGAACTCCTGGGCCTCCCGCTCGGTCGCCGCCGGGGCGAGGGCGCACAGGAAGCGGGAGCGGTTGACCTCGGTCTCGTGCACGCCCTCCCGGGCCACCGTGCGGTACTCGTCCTGCATCCGGCCACCCTATGCGCTGCCCGGGGACGCCCTCAGTCCGCCTGGTGCGCCGCCTGGTGCCCCTTCTTGCCCCGGGGCACGATCACCGAGGTCAGCAGCGCGGTCCCGGGGCTCAGGGAGTGCCAGCCGGGTCCGTGCCAGGCCAGCACGGCGATCGCCGAGGTGGGGAACTTCAGCCGCACGTCGTCCAGCGCGTGACCGAGGTCGTCCCCGGCGAGCTCCAGGACCAGCTCCTCCAGGCCCGGGTTGTGGGCGACGAGCAGCAGCGTGCCGATCCCGGCGGGGGTCTCCCGGACGACGTCCAGCAGCTCCGGCACCTCGGCCGCGTACAGGCGCGGGTCGTGGCGGACCGGGGGCGGGGCGTCCCACTCGGCGGAGGCGAGCTGCCAGGTCTGGCGGGCGCGTACCGCGGTGGAGACCAGCGCGAGGTCGGGCACGCAGCCGGTCTCCGCGAGGGCGCGGCCCGCGGCGGGCGCGTCGCGGCGGCCGCGGGCCGCGAGGGGCCGCTCGTGGTCGGGGACGCCGCCCGGCCAGTCGGACTTGGCGTGGCGCAGCACCACCAGCCTGCGCGGCGGTCCGTCCTGTGGGCTCATAGCGGGGCTCCCAGATCGCGGGTCAGGTCGAGGCCGAGGAGGCGGTCGGTGTAGGCGTACGTCTCGAAGCGGGCGCCGGGCGCAAGCTCAGGGCCGGCGTCCTCCACCCACCGCAGCACCCGCAGCACCTCGGGTACGTCCAGGTCGTCCTCCCAGGCGGTACGGAGCCGTCCGCGCACCGGGTCCGGGACGGGGCGCGAGGGCCGCCTCGCCCAGTCGGCGACGGCTCTCCGCCAGCGTACGAGGGTCTCGCCGGCCTCGCCCAGCACCGCCGCGTCCAGTCGGACCGGCTCGGTGCGGGGCCGGGACAGCAGCGCGAGGCGGAGCACGGCGGGATCGTCCGGGACCGCGCCCTCGACCCCGGCCACGGCGATCCGCACCCCGTCGGGCTCCGGACCGCCCTCCCCCACCACGTGCAGGATCTGTGCCTCCCCCACCCCGGAGCCCAGGTCCTGGCCGTCCTCGAAGGGGTGCATGCCGAGCGCGGTGGCGCCGGACCGCAGCTCCGCCTGCTGGCGCCCGCCGGTGAGCAGCGCCCACACGGGCGTCCCGCCGAGCTCCAGCGCCCGCACCAGCACATCGGCGACGAGCAGGATCCGCAGCGACCCCGCCCCGTACCCGGAGGCATGCGCCTGTACCCGGGTCAGACCACGGCGGACGGGAGCGGCGACGACGGCTTCGCCGGTTCGGGCGTCGGTGATGCGCAGCACGAGGCGAGCCTAGGGGGACCGTCGGGGATTCGCAGGCAGGGGGGTGGAATCAGGGGTACTCGTGGCGCGTTGGAGTGCGTGACAGGTATGGTGCGCGACCCCACAGGAGGCCGACGGTGTACGGCGACGACGCGACGATCCGGAAGATTCTCACCGGGCTCGGTGACACCTGGGCGGTGGTGGGGCTGTCGACGAACCGGCGGCGGGCGGCGTACGGCGTCGCCGAGGTGCTGAAGCGTCACGGCAAGCGGGTCGTGCCGGTCCATCCGAAGGCGGAGACGGTGCACGGGGAGCAGGGCTACGCTTCCCTCGCGGACATCCCCTTCGAGGTGGACGTCGTGGACGTGTTCGTCAACAGCGACCTCGCCGGTGCCGTCGCCGACGAGGCGGTCGCGAAGGGCGCGCAGGCGGTGTGGTTCCAGCTGGACGTCGTCGACGAGGCGGCGTACGAGCGGACGCGCGCGGCGGGTCTGGAGATGGTGATGGACCGCTGCCCGGCGATCGAGATCCCGCGGCTGGGCTGACGCCGGACCGGGCCGCCCCGGTCCCACAGGTTCCCCGGGCATGCTGGGCGCTCGTATGCCTGAGAACGAGAACGAGCAGCGGGGCGAGAACGAGCACCGGGGCGGGGACGAGCCCGCCTCCGCCCGCTGCTGCATGCCCTCCGCGGGCGGCCGCCCCGCCGACTCCGCGCGTCCGCTGCCCCTGCCGTCGGCCCGGGCCGACGCGGACGGCATGGTGGAGCTGCCCGGCGGTGCGTTCCTGATGGGCGCGGAGGACGCGGAGGGCTTTCCGGCGGACGGGGAGGGGCCCGTACGGACCGTGCGGGTGGCGCCCTTCCGGATCGACGCGTACGCCGTCAGCAACGACCGGTTCGCCGAGTTCGTCGCGGACACCGGCCATGTGACGGACGCCGAGCGGCTGGGCTGGTCGTACGTGTTCGCCGGGTTCCTGCCGGGCGCGCTGCGCCGCGGGTCGCCGCGCCCCGAGCGGACGCCCTGGTGGTGCGCGGTCTCCGGGGCGGCCTGGAACCGGCCGGAGGGGCCCGGCAGCTCACTGCGGGCGCGCGGGGACCATCCCGTCGTGCACGTGTCGTGGTTCGACGCGGCCGCCTACGCCGCGTGGGCCGGGCGGCGGCTGCCCACCGAGGCCGAGTGGGAGTACGCGGCCCGGGGCGGGCTGGAGCGCAAGCGCTATCCCTGGGGCGACGAGCTGGATCCCGGCGGGGCGTACCGCTGCAACATCTGGCGGGGCACCTTTCCGACGAGGAACACCGCCGCCGACGGCTATCGCGCGACCGCTCCCGTCGACGCGTTCGCCCCGAACGGCTTCGGGCTGTACAACGTGTCGGGCAACGTCTGGGAGTGGTGTGCGGACGCATGGTCCGCGCGCGGTGCGGAGAAGGTGATCCGGGGCGGCTCGCACCTGTGCCACGCCTCCTACTGCAATCGCTACCGCGTGGCGGCCCGCAGTGCCAACACCCCCGACAGCTCCAGCGGACATGCGGGTTTCCGCTGCGCCCAGGACGTCCCGGGGGCGGCGGACCGGTCGATAATGACCGGGTGACCACCAACTCCCCCTCTTTCCAGCGCACTCAGGTCGTCATCGTCGGCGCGGGCCCCGCGGGGCTCACGGTCGGGAACATCCTGCGGGCCGCGTCCGTCGACTGCGTCGTCCTGGAGACGGAGAGCCGTGCGTTCATCGAGCGGCGGCCGCGGGCCGGTGTCATCGAGGAGTGGGCCGTCAACGGGCTGCGCCGACGGGGCCTGGCCGACTATCTGCTGGCGCGCGCCCAGCGCCACACCGCCTGCGAGTTCCGCTTCGGCGGCGAGCGGTACCGCTTCTCCTACGGCGATCTGACGGGCCGCCACCACTGGGTGTACCCACAGCCGTTGCTGGTGACCGACCTGGTCCGCGAGTACGTGGACGTACGCGGCGGTGACGCCCGGTTCTCGGTGCGCGACGTCGAGCTGCGCGATTTGGACAGCGGGCACCCCTCCGTGTCGTACACCTGCGGGGACTCCGGTGAACGGCGGATGCTCGCCTGTGACTTCGTGGTCGGCGCCGACGGTGCGCGCGGGGTCAGCAGGGCCGCGATGCCGCCGGGGCACGCCCGGACCGCCCGGCACGACTACGGCGTCGCCTGGCTGGCGCTGCTCGCCGAGGCCCCGCCGTCCTCCGACTGCGTGCTGTTCGGCGTGCACGAGAACGGCTTCGCCGGGCACATGGCCCGCAGCCCCGAGGTGACCCGCTACTACCTCCAGTGCCCGTCCGGCGACGACCCGGAGAACTGGCCCGACGACCGGATCTGGTCCGAGCTGCACGTCCGGCTCGCGGGCGGCGCGGACGCCCAGGCGCTCACCGAGGGCCCGCTGACCGAGAAACGGGTGCTCGCCCTGCACGACTACGTGGTCGAGCCGATGACGTACGGGCGGCTCTTCCTGGCCGGTGACGCGGCCCATCTGGTCGCGCCGATCGCCGCGAAGGGCATGAACCTCGCCCTGCACGACGCGTTCCTGCTGGGCGACGCGCTGGTGGCGTATCTCGACGGCGGGGACGGCGAGGGCCTGGACGGCTACTCGCAGGCGTGTCTGCGGCGGGTGTGGGACTACCAGGAGTTCTCGCAGTGGCTGTCGGAGGTGTACCACGGGACCTCCGCCAAGGATCCCTTCCGGGCGGGCACGACCTTCGCCCGGCTGCGCCGGCTGTTCACCTCGCCGGTGGCGGCCGCGGCCTTCGCCGAGCAGTACCTCGGGACCGCCGAGCACTACTGAGCGGTGCCCGGCCGGTCAGTCGTGCACGGGCTCGTCGCCGAGCCGGTGGTCGGCCACGTTCAGGGCCTCGCCCACCAGCCGGCGCAGATGGCCGTCGGAGAGCGAGTAGATCACCCGGCGGCCCTCCTTGCGGGTGTGCACGAGCCCGGCCAGCCGCAGCCGGGCCAGATGCTGGCTGACCGCCGGCCGGGCCGCCCCGCACACCTCCGTCAGCGTGGTCACATCGGCCTCGCCCGAGGTCAGCGCGTGCAGCAGGGTGAGCCGGGTGCGGTCGCCGAGCAGGGCGAGCAGCTCGGCGGCGAGCGCGAGCTGCTCCTCGCCGGGGGTGCGCGGATGCGCATGGTGCGCAGGTGACAGGTGCATGCGTGCGCTCATACGCACATAATGGCGGTGTGGGCGGACACGCGTCCACCCCCGGCGCAGCGGAAGGGACCGACGTGAGCGAGCAGCACGACCACGACCACGAGCACGAGCACCACCACGGACACGCGCACGAGCATCCGCACCACCACTCCCCCGGGGCATCCTCCCTCCGCCACCGCCTCTCCCATCTGCTCACCCCCCACTCGCACGAGAGCGCCGACAAGCTCGACCCGGCCCTGGAGTCCTCGGCCCGGGGCATGCGCGCGCTGTGGGTCTCGCTGGCGGTGCTGGGCGTCACGGCACTCGTCCAGGCGGCCGTGGTGGTGGTCTCGGGGTCGGTGGCTCTGCTGGGCGACACGGTGCACAACGCGGCGGACGCGCTGACCGCCGTACCGCTGGGCATCGCGTTCGTGGTGGGCCGGCGGGCGGCCACCCGCCGCTTCACCTACGGCTACGGGCGCGCGGAGGACCTGGCGGGCCTCGCGATCGTGCTGACCATCGCCGCGTCGGCGGCCTTCGCCGGGTGGACGGCGGTCGAGCGGCTGCTGGACCCCCGGCCGGTCGAACATGTCGGCGTCGTCGCGGTGGCGGCGCTGGCCGGTTTCGCGGGCAACGAGTGGGTGGCCCGGTACCGCATCCGTGTCGGCCGCTCGATCGGCTCGGCGGCACTGGTGGCGGACGGGCTGCACGCGCGCACGGACGGCTTCACCTCCCTGGCCGTGCTGCTCGGCGCGGGCGGTTCGGCGCTGGGGTGGCAGCTCGCCGACCCGGTGGTGGGGCTGGCGATCACGGTGGCGATCGCGCTGGTGCTGCGGGACGCGGCGCGGGAGGTGTTCCGGCGGGTGCTGGACGCCGTCGACCCGACGCTGGTCGACCGGGCCGAGCGCGCCCTGCTGGAGGTCGAAGGGGTGCGCGGGGTGGGCGAGTTGCGGCTGCGCTGGATCGGGCACCGACTGCGGGCCGAGGTCGCGGTCGTCGTGGACGGCGAGGCGACCGTACGCCGGGCGCACGCGATCGCCGTGCACGCGGAGCACGCGCTGCTGCACGCCGTCCCCCGGCTCACCGCGGCCCTGGTGCACGCGGATCCGGCGCCGGTGCCGGGCGAGGCGGATCCGCATCTGGCCCTCGCCCACCACACGGCGGCCTGAGGACCGTCAGACGCCGAGCCCCTCCAGCACCACCGCGCCCGGCAGTCCGGCGAACGCCTTGCCCGGGACGAGGAGCTTGCCGCGCCGGAGTCCGCTGCCCACCAGCACCCACGGCAGGTCGACGACGGCGGAGTCCACCAGGACCGGCCAGGCGGCGGGGAGCCCGATCGGGGTGATCCCGCCGTACTCCATGCCGGTCTCCCCCACCGCCGTGTCCATCGCCGCGAAGGACGCCTTGCGGGCGCCCAGCTGCCGGCGGACCACGCCGTTGACGTCGACCCGGGTGGTGGACAGGACCACACACGCGGCGAGGGTGGTGTCCCCGCCGCGCTTGCCGGCGACGACGACACAGTTCGCGGACTTCTCCAGCAGGTCCCGGCCGTAGTGCTCGACGAAGACGGCAGTGTCGGCCCACTGCGGGTCGGTCTCGACGTAGAGGATCCGGTCGGCGGGCACGCTGCCGCCCCAGTGGCGCACGGCGTCGGCGACCGGGTCGGTCAGCTCCTCGAGGCAGTCGGGAGCGGGGGTGGCGGTGCCGAAGTCTCCGATGGGTGCGCGCATACCCGCACGCTAACAAGATCCGCCCCGCCGGGGCGTCGGCGTCTCAGCGCACGGGCGGGACCGAGACGGCCAGCACCAGCTCCGCCGGGACGTCACCCCGATTGCCGTAGGAGTGGGGGGCGTTGGCCTCGAAGGTGACGCTGGATCCGGCCGGGACGCGGTACTCCTCGCCCTCGACGGTGAGGGTCAGCTCGCCCGCCGTGACATGGATGATCTCGACCGTGCCCACGGGGTGCGGGTCCGAGGCGCTGCCCTCGCCCGGCATCAGCCGCCAGTCCCACATCTCCAGCGGGCCGGGGGCCTCGGTGCCGGCGAGCAGCCGGCTGTAGCTGCCGGCGTCGGTGTGCCACAGCCGGACCACCTGGTCGGCCGGGACGACCCGCACCTTCGGCCCCTGCGCGTAGTCGAGCAGGGTGGTGACGCTGATGCCGAGCGCGTCACCGATCTTGACGACGGTCCCGATGCTCGGGTTGGTGCGGGCCTGCTCGATCTGGATGAGCATGCCCCGGCTGACCCCCGCACGGGCGGCGAGCACGTCCAGGGTGAAGCCGCGCACCGCACGCCAGTGCTTGACGTTGCGCGCCAGGGACTGGGTCAGCAGGTCGAGGTCCGCCACATTCCGTCCAATATCCTGAAGTCCAATATCTTGAATGACAGAGTTCATCGTGTTGCACTACCGTGGGTGCAGCCGATGGTGCACCGAACTGTACTGCGAGGGACCGTGACCGCACTCTTCGCCCTGGCCACCAGCCTGTTGTGGGGACTGGCCGACTTCGGCGGCGGGCTGCTGACCCGCCGGGCCCCGGCGCTGACGGTCGTCATGGTGTCCCAGTCGATCGCGACCGTCGTCCTCGGCGTGATCGTGATCGCCACCGGCGGCTGGAGCGAGGCCGGCCCCCGTCTGTGGTTCGCGGTCGCCGCCGGGCTGGTGGGCCCGGTGGCCCTGCTCTCCTTCTACCAGGCCCTGGCCCTCGGCCCGATGGGCGTGGTCTCCCCGCTGGCCACCCTGAGCGTGGCCGTCCCCGTCTCGGTCGGCCTGGTCCTCGGCGAGCGCCCCGGCCTCCTCCAGATCGCGGGCATCGCGGTCGCCGTCCTGGGCGTGGTCCTGGCGGGCGGTCCACAGCTGCGCGGCGCGCCGGTCCAGCGGCGGGCGGTCCTGCTCACGCTGGTCGCGGCACTCGGGTTCGGCACCGTGTTCGTGCTGATCACCGAGGCGTCGACGACCCCCACCGGCCTGTTCCTCGCCCTGTTCGTGCAGCGCCTGACCAATGTGGCGGCGGGCGGAGTCGCCCTGTACGCCGCCGTCCGGCGCGGTGCCCCCGCACTCCCCGAGGGCGGACTGCGTCTCTCCGCGCTGCCGGTGTACGGCTTCGTCGGGCTCGCCGACGTCGCCGCCAACGGCACCTACGCGGTCGCCGCCCAGCACGGCCCGGTCACGGTCGCCGCCGTGCTCGCCTCGCTCTACCCCGTGGTGACGGCCCTGGCCGCTCGCGGCTTCCTGCGCGAGCGGCTG
>NZ_KQ948765.1:746752-865199 GCF_001514205.1 Streptomyces griseoruber
CGCGCGGTCCAGGCGGCCGGCGCGGGACTGGCCCTGCTGGGCACCCTGCTGCCGGCGACCGGCTGAGTCAGCCCTCGGGCTCCAGCCGCGCGAGCCGCTCCACCGTCTCCTCGTCCAGTTCCGACAGCGCGACCAGCTGGTCCGAGGTGACCCCGTCCGGGATCGGGACCGGCGCGGGCGTCCGCAGCGGCGGCTGCCAGCCCTCGGCGGGAGTCCAGCGTCGTACGACCTTGGCGGGCGCGCCCGCGACGACGGCGTGGTCGGGCACGGTCCCGCGCACCACGGCCCCCGCCGCGACGACGACGTTCCGCCCGATCCGCGCCCCCGGCAGGATCACCGCTCCGGTGCCGATCCAGCAGCCGGGCCCGATCCGCACCGGCTCCATGCGCGGCCACTGCTTGCCGATGGGCTCGTGCGGGTCGTCGTAGGAATGATTGGTGGACGTCACATAGACGTACGGTCCGAAGTAGCAGTCGCTGCCGATGGTGACCGTCGTGTCGGCGATGACATGGCTGCCGCGGCCGAGGACGACACCGTCGCCGATGCGCAGGATCGGGTCGGGTCCGAGGTCGAGGTCGGGCATCAGACCGGCCGTCAGGGTGACCTGCTCGCCGACGATGCAGTGCGAGCCCATGTGGATCCAGGGTTCGCCGAAGACCGTGCCGAGCGGGAAGGCGAGCCGGGTCGCCGGGCCGATCGAGCCGAAGCGCAGCCTGCCGGGACGCTCGGCGGTCACGGAGCCGGTGCGCTGCACCCACGCCCAGCCCGCGTGGACGGCGCGCTGCAGGAGGCGGCCCCGCCAGGATGAGAACGTGTTCTTGCGCTTCGGCACCCGCTCACCGTACTCAGCGCGCCCTACCGGGATACGGCCCCGGGCCTGTGATCTTCGCCCCACCGGCTGGCGTACGGTACGACGGACACAAGGACATGGGCATGAGGCAAGAGGCGTGAGGAGACGGTGACGGTGACGACGCACAAGGCGCTGATCGTGGGCATCGGCGGCAGGGAACCGAAGGTCGACGCGGAGGCGTTCGTGGCGCCGACGGCCTCGGTTGTCGGGGACGTGACGCTGGAGGCGGGGGCGAGCGTCTGGTACGGGGCGGTCGTGCGCGGGGACGTCGAGCGGATCACCGTCCGCCGTGACGCCAACATCCAGGACAACGTGACCCTGCACGCGGACCCCGGCTTCCCCGTGACGGTCGGCGAGCGGGTGTCCGTCGGCCACAACGCGGTCGTCCACGGCGCGACCGTCGGCGACGACTGCCTGATCGGCATGGGCGCGACGGTCCTCAACGGCGCGGTGATCGGAGCGGGTTCCCTGATCGCGGCACAGGCCCTGGTCCCCCAGGGGATGGAGGTCCCCCCGGGCTCCCTGGTGGCGGGCGTCCCGGCGAAGGTCAAGCGCGAACTGACGGAGGAGGAGCGGCAGGGCGTGACGTTGAACGGCACCCTGTACGCGGACCTGGCCAAGGCCCACAAGGAGGTTCATGAGTGAGGGCGCGGCTCACTCCCCGGCAGGAACCGGTTCCGCTTCCTGCTGTGCCGCCTGTGCCTTCTTGGCCTTGCGCTTGATGACCAGGAACGAGGTGAGCCCGATCAGGACGGCCGCCACCAGCCCCAGGTACGAGAACCTCTTCAGCCAGGACTCCGCGACCACGCCCACGTAGTAGATGACGGCCGTGGTTCCGCCCGCCCAGACGATCCCGCCCAGCACATTGGCGATGAGGAACTTCCAGTACGGCATGTGCAGCACACCCGCGAGCGGCCCGGCGAAGATCCGCAGCAGCGCGATGAAACGGCCGAAGAACACGGCCCACATGCCCCACTTCTCGAAGGACCGCTCGGCGGTGGCGATGTGCCCCTCGCCGAAGTGCTTCGGGAACTTCCTGCCCAGCCAGGCGAGCAGCGGGCGTCCGCCCTTGCGGCCGATGGCATAGCCGATGGAGTCGCCGATCACCGCACCGGCGGAGGCGACCGCGCCGAGCACGACGGGGTTGACACCCGCGTGCTGGGACGAGAGCAGCGCGGCCGAGACCAGGATGATCTCGCCGGGCAACGGGATGCCGAGGCTCTCCAGCCCGATGACCAGACCGACCACGGCGTAGACGGCCGCCGCGGGCACCGTGTCGAGCCACTCCTGGACGTGCACCGGCGGGCCTCCCCTTCGACATTCCTTTTGACATTCTTGAACATCGCCTGCTGCCGGGAAGCCTACCGGTTCGCCCCGGCCCGGCCGGGCCCGTGGTGGAGCGGGCTCCACCACGGACCGGGGAGCAGGGCCCCTCGTGACGGCGCCCCGCGCACGTGATCGTGGTCGGTGAGGACACCAACGCGATCCGCGCAGTGAAGAAGGGACCCCTCCCATGCCCATGACCCGCCCGCCCCGCCGCCGTACCGCCGTCATCGCCTCCGCCGTCGCAGCCCTCGCGCTGACCACCGGCCTGCTCACCGGCTGCGAGTTCGGTGACACGGTCGACTGCCTGTCGAACGCCGACGACATCACGGACAGCATCACGGCGATCAACAAGGCGGGCGCGGACGCGATCGAGGACCCCTCGAAGACGGAGGACTCCCTCGCCACCATCGAGAAGAACCTCGACAAGATCAACGACAGGTCGGACGACGGCAAGGTCGACAAGGCGGTGGACAAGCTCAACCGGGCGATCGAGGACTACAACCGCGACATCCTCGACGGCCGCACCCCGGACTCGTCCGCGGTGGACAAGGCGTCCGCCGAACTGAGGGATGTCTGCGCCTCCTAGCCCTCGCTCAGCTCCCGACGCGTACGAGGGTGGATCTGCGGCGGTCGAGACGGACGGTGGCCGGTGCGGACGCCCTCCGCGCAGTCCCGCCGGTCCGCGCGGGCCAGGGCATCGCCGTCGAAGAGGACGTGTCAAGGACGACGGTGTCAGCGGCCCCCAGTGGGCCCCCTGTGGGCGACTGCCGTCGTCACCTGTGCGACACCGTCGCCCCTGCCCGGACCTGCGCCGACCGGACGGCGTGCAGTGGTCCGACAGGGTGCGGTGGCCCGACAGGGTGCGGCAGCCCGACCGGCCTCGGCACCGCCGCCGTCACCGCACCGGCACCGGCGCGGCGAGCTCCGGCAGCCGCGGCGGCTCATGGTCACCGCAGCAGTCGACCTGGGCGGCCTTCTTCTCGAACTCCCCCGCGGGTGGCGTCGGCCGGGGGCGCGACCGGCGCGGCACCGCGCGGTGCGGGAGGCGTCGGCCCCGTGTCGCGGGAGAGCGGCGGGTCGGCCTGGGGTGCCGGCGGCCGCGGCGTCGCCCCCGCCCCGGAAACCGCCGCCTCGAACTCCCACCGCTGCCCCGTCGAGCCGTCCCGCTGCGCGACGACGGCCTTCGCGCCGGCCTTCCCGGTGCCGGGGGCGACGAGCAGGCCGCCGTCGCGGCGCAGCAGGAGTTCACCGCGCGCGGTCAGGTCGAAGAAGACCTCGCCGGAGTGGACCGCACAGCCGGCCGGCGCGACCGACGCGTGGCCGGGGTCGGCGGCCAGGCAGAGCGCCGGGGCGGCGGCGCCGCGCAGCGGCCCGTCGTCCTGGTACGACCACTGCTGGGAGGCGGCCGAGGAGCAGACCGCCAGCACGGCCGCCGCACCGGACTCGGCCCTGCCGCCCGCGACGTCGAGGCAGTGTCCCGTCGCCGGGCTGCGCAGCCGGCCGTGGGCGGGCGCGGCGGAGCGGGCGGCGGAGGCGGCCGGAGGGGAGCCGGAGGACGAGGGTTCCTCGTCGCCGGGGGTGCGGACGCCCGGGGTGCCGGTGCCCGGCGTGCCGGTGCCCGGCGTGCCGGTGCCCGGCGTGCCGGTGCCCGGCGTGCCGGTGCCGCCGGCCGGGGCGCCCCAGGTGGCCCGGGGCCCGGGGACACCGTTGTCGTCGGACCAGCTCTTGGCCACGAGGACGGTCGCCAGCAGGGCGAGGGAGGTGAGGCCGACGAGGACGGCCTTGGGACGCCGGCCCGGCAGATCGAGCAGGCCGTTCGGCACGACGCGATGCCGGCCCGTCGGGCGGGCCGCAGCGGTCGGCCGGGACGGACGGGCGCCGGACGCGAGACGGGCGGGGCGCGAGTCGAGATAGCGGTGCGCGCCCCAGGAGAGCACGGTCTCGGCGAGCAGGGTGTCCAGTCCGCCGTCGAAGTGGCTGAGCTGTTCGGCGGCGTGCCGGCAGTAGCGGCACTGCGCGAGATGCCGGCGGACATCGGGCAGCAGCGTTCCCCCGCGACGCAGGGGAACGTCGAGGAGACGGTTGTAGAAACGGCATTCGGCGGTGGGCGCGAGTTCCCGGTGGGCGCGGACACAGCCCGCCCGGAATTGCTCGCGTGCCTGTTCCAGTCCGGCCGTCGCGGTGAGATCGTCGACGCCCAGCAGACCGGCCGGTACGGATAGGGGTTCCGCTTCCACCTCGGCGTGCCACAACAGGCATTGGGAGGCGGCGGGAAGCAAGGAGAAAGCACGTTCGGCGAGTTGCCGCCTTTCGGGGGTGACCGGCCGGACGGCGCGCAGTCCGCGGCCGCCGACGGTTTTGCGCAACTCCGGCAGGACGGCGGCGAGTCCTTCGGTCCCGGCCCATTCCCGGACCGTGTTCCGCACGGCGACGAGGAGTTGGGGCCGCAGCGCGCCGCCGCTGTGCCCCTTGGCGAGCCGGCCGAACACCGTGTGGAACGCGGCGGCGGCCACCAGCCGCGCCGATTCCCCGGAGTCGGCCAGGCAGACGGCCGCGTAGTCGTGGGTGGCCCGCCAGTGGCGGGCGAGCAGCAGGGCGACCGCACGGCCGGTGTCGCCCCGGGCCAGCCGGGACGCGAGATGGGGGTCGGAATCGCCGGGAGGCCAGCCGGGGCGGGGCGGGTAGGGGGGTCGCGGGGGGTTCGGGGATTGCACGGAACCAATTCCTTCCAAGCCGACGGACCGCCCGCGAATAGTGCGGCCGCCGGAAAGCAGGTGCCTGATTGGTGCGTACCTTCGGACCGGCCGGGTGGGGGAACCGATTCGGTCCGCGTAAGGGGAGGCTCACCTTCGCACACACGTCTCACGGGAAACAAGGAGTTCGATCGACCACAGTTCAAAGCGAGGGAATTCCAGAAAAGTTACCGCCGGTATCCGTACCCGCATTCGACATCCGTCCCGGACGGTCCGGCTCAACTTGTGAACGTGCAAAGGCTGTTGCCACACGGAATCTTCAACTTCTCGACGAGAGCCGATTCCCGGCCGGTACCGAACGCCGCACAGGAATCTCCCAGGGGACTCCCGGGGTTCTCCCATCCCCTTCGTCCACCCTGATCGTCATGAGTACCCCCCACTCCGCACCCACGGTCCGCAAGGCGGTCGTCCCGGCGGCGGGCCTCGGCACCCGCTTCCTGCCCGCGACGAAGGCGACCCCGAAGGAGATGCTCCCGGTCGTCGACAAGCCGGCCATCCAGTACGTCGTCGAGGAGGCCGCCGCGGCCGGTCTGGACGACGTCCTGATGGTCACCGGCCGCCACAAGCGGGCCATCGAGGACCACTTCGACCATGCCTTCGAGCTGGAGCAGGCCCTGGCCGCCAAGGGCGACACCGTCCGGCTGGACGCCGTGCGCGACCCGGCCCGGCTCGCCGACATCCACCACATCCGGCAGGGCGACCCGCTCGGCCTCGGCCACGCGGTGCTGTGCGCCCGCCACCATGTCGGCGACCAGCCCTTCGCCGTCCTTCTCGGCGACGACCTCATCGACCCGCGCGAGACCCTGCTCAGCCGGATGCTGGAGGTCCGCGACCGGTACGCGGGCAGTGTCGTCGCCCTCATGGAGGTCCCGCCGGAGCAGGTACACCTCTACGGCTGCGCGGCGGTCGAACCGTCCGGCGAGGACGGCGTCGTACGGGTCACGGGACTGGTGGAGAAGCCCTCGCGGGAGGCGGCGCCGAGCCGGTACGCGGTCATCGGGCGCTATGTCCTCGACCCGGCGGTCTTCGACGTCCTGGAGCGCACCGAGCCCGGGCGCGGCGGCGAGATCCAGCTCACCGACGCGCTCCAGGAACTCGCCGCGGACGGCACGGTGCACGGCGTGGTCTTCTCCGGCCGCCGCTACGACACCGGCGACAAGGCCGACTACCTGCGCACGGTGGTCCGGCTGGCCTGCGACCGGCCCGACCTGGGACCGGAGTTCACAGCCTGGCTGAAGGAGTTCGTGGCGGACCTGGAGACCGGCGCGACGGGCGCGAAGGGCGCGGGCAACGGGGACGGCCGGGACGGCAAGGGCGGCTCCGGCAGGGAGCGGCTGGCGGCCTGAGCCGGCTCTACGACCTCGGCAACCTCTACGACCTCGGCGACCTCGGCAGCCGACCACCGGTCCGCACCGCTCAGCCGTTGGGACGCAGGGTCCATACGACGGTCATCTCGCCGGTGACCGCACCGTCGGCGCGCCGGATCTCGATGGCCACCGGGAACTCGGGGCGCTCCCCCGCGTCCAGCTCGGCGACGACCTCGGCGGCCGGGCGGCCCAGGGTCGCGGTGGCGGTGACCGCGCCCATCGCGAGCTTGCGGTAGGCGATCTCGGCGCGGACGGCGAGCGGCACGGCGCGCGAGAGCTGGTCCCCGAACGCGGCCAGCACGATCGCACCGCTGGCGGACTCGCCGAGCGTGAACATCGCACCGGCGTGCGGACCGCCCACGTGGTTGTGGAAGTCACCCTGGTCCGGCAGGGCGACCACGGCCCGGTCCCGGCCGGTCTCCACGAACTCCAGGTTGAGGGTCCGGGCCATGGGCACGGTGGCGGCGAGCATCTCGCCGATGGACATCTGGTCTGCGCTCATGCCGCGATGTTACCCATGAGTAGCCTAACTGACCAGGGCCGGCGCGAGCGGGGTCGAGCCGACCGGCTCCTGATGCGGTACGGCCCCGTTGACGGGCGGTGACCACACCGTGTCCCGGACGGCACTAGGGTTTCAGGCCATGTGGCCAGGAAATCAGCCGCCCGGGGGAGAGCAGAACCCGCAGGCGCAGAACAATCCGTACCAGCAGCCGGGATACCAGCAGCCGAATCCTTACCAGCAGCCCGGCTACCAGCAGACCGGGCAGCCGGGGCAGCCCGGCCCCCCGCAGCCCAACCCCTACGGGCAGCAACCCCAGTGGGGCGCCCCGACGGCCGTCGGCGGACCTCAGCCCGCACCCGGGGGCGGCGGGGGCGGCGGCGACCGCACGAAGCTGGTCGCGATCATCGCCGCCACGGCCGTGGTCGTCGCCGCCGGTGTCACCGGCTATCTGGTGCTGGGCGCCAAGGACGACGGCAAGGGCGATGTGGCCAAGGGCAGCGCGAGCCCCTCGGCGTCCGCGTCCGCCTCCCCCTCCGTGTCCGCCGGCACCGACGACAACCCTCGTGACAACGAGGAGGAGAAGGCGACCGTCCCGGGCTGGAAGGTCGTGGTGAACCCGAAGTGGGGCCTCGCCTTCGACGTGCCCGCGGACTGGGAGGTCGAGAAGCCGGGTGTCGGCCGCGGCTTCGAGTGGGAGGACAAGAAGGAGCCCAGCGGCTACGGCTCGATCCTGATGTCGGGGGTGGCCGAGTACAAGTCCAAGTGGTGCGGCACGGACAGCGACAAGGACGGCAAGACCGACTACACGGCGCTGGCGATGGTCGGCACCAAGGGCGCCGAGGGCGCCAAGAACACCGACGAGATCGCCGTCAACACCCCGGCGTGGTGGGTCTTCGGCGGCTACACCGAGCCGGACAAGAAGAGCCTCACCTTCGACGAGAAGGCGACCCCGTTCACCACCGCCTCCGGCATCGAGGGCAGCTACGCCTGGGCCCAGTCGTCGAACACGCCCCAGAAGGGCAAGTGCGACAGCGACGGCAAGGCGATCACGTTCGGTTTCAAGAACTCCAAGGGCGACTACGTGTCGTGGAACTGGTTCGGGGCCAAGGGGGTCAAGGACGAGGTCCCGAAGGCGACGGTCATGCAGATCCTGAGCACCGTGCGCTGGCACGGGGAGCCCACGGCGAACTGAGCGGGCGGCCGGACCCCCGGGGTGTCTCCGACGGGTAATCCGTTTGGCGTACCGGGGGCCGGGCGGGGATAGTCGGCCGGTGACCCCATCCGCCGACACCCCCCGCCGCCTGCGCAAACCCGCCTGGGCGGGCCGCAACTACAGCCTGCTGACCGCCGCCGCGTTCGTGACGAACCTGGGCAGCCACGGCGCGCTCGTCGCCGCCGCGTTCGCCGTCCTGGGGTCGGGCGGCGACGGCGGTGACGTGGGGCTGGTGGCCGCCGCCCGCACCCTGCCGCTGGTGCTGTTCCTGCTGATCGGCGGCGCGGTCGCCGACCGGCTGCCCCGGCACCGGGTGATGGTCGCCGCCAACGCCCTGAACTGTCTCTCGCAGGGCGCCTTCGCGGCCCTCGTGCTGCTCGGCGAGCCCCGGCTCTGGCAGATGATGCTGCTGACCGCGCTGGGCGGCACCGGCCAGGCGTTCTTCTCACCGGCGGCCGAGGGCATGCTGCTCTCCTCCGTCCGGGGCGAACAGGCCGGGCGGGCGTTCGCGGTGTTCCGTATGGCGATGCAGGGCGCGGGCCTCGGCGGCGCCGCCCTCGGCGGCGCGCTGGTCGCCGTGATCGGCCCCGGCTGGGTCCTCGCGGCGGACGCGGCCGCCTTCGCGCTCGCGGGCTCCCTGCGCTCCCTCCTCGACGTACGGGACCTTCCCGCGCGCGAAGCGGGCGGCGGGATGCTCGCCGACCTGCGGGAGGGCTGGCAGGAGTTCAGGAGCCGGCCCTGGCTGTGGGGCATCGTCCTGCAGTTCTCCCTCGCGAACGCCGTCGTGGCCGCGGCGGACTCGGTCTACGGCCCCCTCGTCGCCCGCGACCACCTGGGCGGAGCGGGCCCCTGGGGACTGGCCCTGGGCTTCTTCGGCGCCGGCACGGTGGTCGGCGCCTTCCTGATGACCCGCTGGAAACCCCACCGCCTCCTCCTCGTCGGCACCCTCTGCGTCTTCCCCCTGGCCCTCCCCTCCGCGGCCCTCGCCGTACCGGTGCCGATCGGCGCCCTGTGCGCGGTGATGTTCACGACCGGGGTGACGCTGGAGGTGTTCGGGGTGTCCTGGATGACCTCGCTGCACCAGGAGATCCCCGAGGACAGGCTCTCCCGCGTCTGTGCCTACGACTGGTTCGGCTCGGTGGCGATGGTTCCGGTCGCGACGGCGCTCGCGGGCCCGGCCGAGTCCGCCTTCGGCCGCACGGCCGCGCTGTGGGGGTGCGCCGCTCTGGTCGTCGTGGTCACGGCGGCGGTCCTGTGCGTGCCGGACGTACGGAACCTGACCCGACGGGGTACGAGGCCGGTGACGGGTGGGAGCGCGGCCGTGGACAGCGAACCGGAGGGCGGCCGGAGTGCGGTGCGCTGAGGCCGGCCGTCTCAGCCGATGCCGAACGCCCCGTCCGGTGGCTCGGGGGACGGTACGGCGTCCTCGTCCCGGACCGGACGCGCGTCGCCGATGAACCGACGTACTCCGGGGCCGTGCTCCACCCGGGCCGGGAACGCGTCCGAGGCGGTGCGGCGGGCCAGCGCGGTCACGTCGACGGGGTGGTGCGCGGCGACGAGGACCGCGTTGCCGAACCGGCGGCCCCGCAGCACGGCCGGCTCGGCGATGAGTACGAGCTCCTCGAACACGGCCGCCAAGGTGGCCAGTTGGGAGCGCAGGAAGCCGAAGGGCGCCGCGTCGGCGAGGTTGGCGAGGTAGACGCCGTCGCCGCGCAGGACCCGGCCGGCCTCCCGGGCGTAGGCCAGGGAGGTCAGGTGCGCGGGGACCCGGGAGCCGCCGAAGACGTCCGCCACCAGCACATCGGCCGAGTCCGCGGGCGCCGCCTCCAGCCAGGCGCGGGCGTCGGCCGGGTGCAGTGCGACACCGGATCCGGCCGGCAGCGGCAGCTGCTCGACGACCAGTTCCAGCAGCCCCCGGTCGGCCTCGACGACGTCCTGCCGGGACCCCGGCCGGGTGGCGGCCACGTACCGGGGCAGGGTGAGCGCCCCGCCCCCGAGGTGCAGCACGTCCAGGGGCCGTCCGGGCTCCGCCACGACGTCGAGCACATGGCCGAGCCGCCGCGCGTACTCGAACTCCAGGTGCTCCGGCTCGTCGAGATCGACGTACGACTGCGGCGCCCCGTCGACCGTCAGCAGCCAGGCCCGCTCCCGGTCGACATCGGGCATGAGCTTGGCGGTGCCGTGGTCGACGACGCGGCTGACGGGTATGGACTCCACCTGTTCATTGTGCCTGGTGGGCAGCGTGCCCCCGAACGGGCGCGGGGCACTGCGCGACCGGCCACGAACCGGCCGGGCAGTCTCCCACCCGCATCAGCCACCCACCTCAGCCCCCCTCACAGAACGGACGTCACGGTCCCCGCCCCCACGGTCCGCCCGCCTTCCCGGATCGCGAACCCGAGCCCGGCCTCCAACGGCACGTCCCGCCCCAGCTCGACGGTCATCGCCACCCGCTCCCCGGGCCGCGCCACCGCCGCCTCCCCCAGGTCCACGTCCCCGACGACGTCCGCCGTACGGATGTAGAACTGCGGCCGGTACCCGGTGGAAATCGCGCTCGTACGACCGCCCTCGCGCGCCGACAGGACGTACACCTGCGCGGAGAACCGCCGGCGCGGGACGACACTCCCCGGCGCCGCCACGACATGGCCCCGTCGGACGGCGTCCCGGGGCACGCCCCGCAGCAACAGCGCCACGCTGTCGCCGGCCTGGGCCTCCTCCATCGGCTTGCCGAAGGTCTCGATCCCGGTCACCACGGTCTCCACGCCGGCGCCGAGTACCTGGACCGGGTCCCCGAGGCGGAGGGTCCCCCGCTCGACCGCACCGGTGACGACGGTCCCCCGCCCGGTGATGGTGAGCACGTTCTCCACGGACAGCAGGAACGGCGCGTCCAGATACCGCTCCGGCATCGGCACATACGTGTCCACCGCGTCGAGCAGCGCGTCGACCGACGCCGTCCAGCGCGGGTCGCCCTCCAGGGCCTTCAGCCCCGACACCCGTACGACGGGTGCGGCGTCACCGCCGTAGCCGTGGGCGGTGAGCAGGTCGCGGACCTCCAGCTCGACGAGTTCGGCCAGTTCGTCGTCGGCCCGGTCGGCCATCGTCAGCGCGACGACGATGTGGTCGACGCCCACCTGCCGGGCGAGCAGCACGTGTTCGGCGGTCTGCGGCATGATCCCGTCGAGCGCGGAGACGACGAGGATCGCCCCGTCGAGCTGTGCGGCGCCGGTGACCATGTTCTTGACGTAGTCGGCGTGGCCCGGCATGTCGACGTGCGCGTAGTGGCGGGTGTCGGTCTCGTACTCGACGTGCGCGATGTTGATGGTGATGCCGCGGGCGGCCTCCTCGGGGGCGCGGTCGATGCGGTCGAAGGGCACGAAGGTGCCGGCGCCGCGGTCGGCGAGGACCTTGGTGATGGCGGCGGTCAGGGTGGTCTTGCCGTGGTCGACGTGGCCCATGGTGCCGATGTTGAGATGCGGCTTGGTGCGTACGTACGCGGTCTTGGGCATGGCGGTACCTCGAAGCGTCTGCGTGGAAGATCTCCGATGGGAGAGGGGACCCCGGGAACCGGCCGACCCTCCCCCTGCGGGGTCCGCCGGACGATCCGGGGAGGGTCAGCTTCGGGCGCCGTCGAAAACGGCCGGGTACGGCGGGACGGCAGCCTTCGGGGCATCCGCGACGGCGGATGCTGTGATGACGAAGGCGTACCGGAACATGGTGCCGATCCTCGCCGATGGTTCGTTCGGCGTCGAATGGTTTTCGGGCGGGGGAGAGGGGTGCGGTTGCGGGGAGCGGGCTCGCCGCGGCCGAGTGGTGGGAACGGCTGCCGAGGAAGTACGGGCGCAGGCGGACGAGTTGATCCTGCGGGCCGCCGTCCTCCAGGCGGTGCGCGTCGTTCCGCAGCGGCGGACAGCACGGCGCGGGGCGCGCGACCGGCCGCTCGCGCTGACCGCCCGCGCGGCCCGTGCCGGTCCGGACGTCTGTTTCCTCCGGTCCGCAGGAGGGCCGACCCTCGCCCGGTTCGTCGACATCCACCTCACGGAGACCCGGCGCGGCACCCTCCGGCACCAGGACTAGCCCATGGCGCCGATGTTCTTGAGCGCCTCACGGACCGTCAGCGGCGCGAACCGGCCGCGCTCGCGGGCGAGGAAGGCGCGGACGGCCGCCGGGTCGGTCTTGGCGTACTCGCGCAGGCACCAGCCGATCGCCTTGCGGATGAAGAAGTCCGGGTGGCCGGACTGGCGCAGGCAGTAGGCGAAGAGGCGTTCGGTGTCGGTGCGGTCCTTGTAGCGGAGCTGGTGGAGCAGGGCCGTGCGGGCGACCCAGAGGTCGTCGTCGGCGATCCAGTCGTCCATGGTGGCGGTGAGCCGGGGGTCGGCCTCGACGAGGGCGCCGACGACATGCGCGGCGAGCAGGTCGACCGTGTCCCACCAGGAGGTCGTGGTGATCAGCCGGTGGGCCACGGGGAGGAACGCCGACGAGCAGCGTCCGGCGTGCCGGCGCAGATAGTCGACGGCGAAGTAGTGGTACTCGCGCTCCGGCAGGGCCCAGCAGCGCAGGGCGACGGCCGTGCAGTCGGCCTCGGCGGGCCGGGGCGTGCCGGCGAGGACGGTCCGGGACAGGGCGCGGCGCTCGGGGGTGGGCAGGCCCAGGAAGGGGGCCACGTCCTTCATGTACGCCCGCATGGCGGCGGCCCGGGCGGGGTCGGCCGCGCCCGCGTACACGGCGGTGAGGCGTTCCAGCACGGTGTCGGCGAGGGCGCTGCGCGGTACGTCCGTGGTGCCCGCGCCGGTGACGGTCATGAGACGAACCATACGGCGATCACACATGTCCGTCGGTTACTGTCGCGGGATGCTCGATGCCACCACCCGCTCTGGGGGCACCGCCGCGGCCACTCCCCGGGCCGCCGCCACGGAGCTCCTGCTTCCCGTGCCCCTCGTCACCCCCACCGCGCCCGCCCGTCCCCTGGCGCGCCTCGGCAGAGTGCTGCTGTCGCCCTGGTCGCGGTTCTCGCTGCTCGTCGCGCTCCTCGCGCTGGCCGGTTCGAGCGTGCTGCTGTTCGAGCCGCAGAGACTCCTCGCGGACGGCTGGCCGCCGCAGGTGGGCGGGGTGACGGCCGCCGTGGTGTTCGCGGCGGCGTACGGGCTGTGCACGGTCGCGTTCGTGCCCCGGCCGCTGCTGAACCTGGCGGCGGGGGCGGTGTTCGGCTCGGCCGTCGGGCTCGGTACGGCCCTGGCGGGCACCGTGCTGGGCGCCGGGCTCGCCTTCGGCCTCGGCCGGGTGCTCGGTCAGGACGCGCTACGGCCCCTGCTGCGCGGCCGGCTGCTGAGGGCGGCGGACGGTCAGCTGAGCCGGCACGGGATGCGGTCGATGCTGGGGGCGCGGCTGTTCCCGGGGCTGCCGTTCTGGGGCGTGAACTACGCCGCGGCCGTCTCCCGGATGCGCTGGACGCCGTACCTGGTCGCGACCGCGCTGGGCTCGATCCCGAACACGGCCGCCTACGTCGTCGCCGGGGCCCGGGCCTCCACCCCGACGTCCCCGGTCTTCCTGATCGCGCTGGCCTCGATCGCCCTGCCGACGGTGGCGGGCGCGGTGGTGGCCTGGCGCAAGCGCCACCATCTGCGCCGCCGGTAACCCACCAGCCGCGCCGCCGGTGGGCCCTTACACCGACTCCAGGATCATCGCGTTGGCCAGCCCGCCCGCCTCGCACATCGTCTGCAGGGCGTAGCGGGCGCCGCGCTCGCGCATCGCGTGGACGAGGGTCGTCGTCAGACGGGTGCCGCTCGCGCCGAGCGGGTGGCCGAGCGCGATCGCGCCGCCGTGGACGTTGACCTTGGCGAGGTCGGCGCCGGTCTCCTGACGCCAGGCCAGGACGACACTGGCGAACGCCTCGTTGACCTCGAACAGGTCGATGTCGTCGAGGCGCAGTCCGGCGCGGCGCAGCACCTTGTCGGTCGCCGGGATCACGCCGGTGAGCATCAGCAGCGGGTCGGAGCCGGTGACGGCGAAGCTGTGCAGCCGGGCGAGCGGGCGCAGGCCGAGGCGGGCGGCGGTCTCGGAGGAGGTGATGAGCACGGCGGAGGCGCCGTCGTTGACGGGACTGGCGTTGCCCGCGGTGACGTTCCACTCGATCTGGGGGAAGCGGGCGGCGAACACCGGGTCGTGGTAGGCCGGCCTGAGTCCGGCGAGGATCTCCGGGGTGCTGCCGGGCCGTACGCTCTCGTCGCGCGCGACGCCGTCGAGGGGGGCGACCTCGGCGTCGAAGAGGCCCTGCTGCCAGGCGTCGGCGGCCCGGTGGTGGGAGGTCGCGGCGAAGGTGTCCATCTGCTCGCGGGTGATCGACCACTTGGCGGCGATGAGTTCGGCGCTGATGCCCTGCGGGACCAGTCCGTCGGGGTAACGCTCGGCGATCCCGGGGCCGAAGGGGTCCTTGCCGGGCGGCACGTTGGACCACATCGGCACCCGGCTCATCGACTCGACCCCGCAGGCGACGACGAGGTCGTAGGCGCCGGCCAGCACACCCTGCGCCGCGAAGTGCACGGCCTGCTGGGAGGAGCCGCACTGGCGGTCCACGGTGGTCGCGGGGACCGTCTCCGGGAAGCCCGCCGAGAGGGCGGCGTAGCGGGTGGTGTTCATGGCCTGCTCGCCGACCTGGTCGACGGTGCCGCCGATGACGTCGTCGATCAGCGCGGGGTCGACTCCGGAGCGCTCGACGAGGGTGCGCAGGGTGTGGGCGAGGAGTTCGACGGGGTGGACGTGCGCGAGGGAACCGTTCGGCTTGCCCTTGCCGATCGGGGTGCGTACGGCTTCGACGACGACTGCGTCACGCATGGGCGGGCCTCCGCGACTACCGGTGAGTAGGAAATCCGAACTCACCATAACGCGGCGAGTTTGAAAAACCAACTCACCAGAGTCCGCTTTTCCAACCCTCCCCTAGACTGATCGGCATGGCCGCCTCCCGGAGCTCCAGAGAACCGCGCCCCTGCTCGATCGCGGACGCCCTCGCCCTCGTCGGCGAGAAGTACTCGCTGCTCGTCCTGCGGGAGGTCTGCCTGGGCAACGGCCGCTTCGACCAGCTGGTCCGCAACATCGGCGCCCCGCGCGACGTCCTGGCCACCCGGCTGCGCCGGCTCGTCGACGCCGGGATCCTCACCAAGCAGGCCTACAGCGAACGCCCGCAGCGCTTCGAGTACCGGCCCACGCGGGCCGGGCTGGAACTGGAGCCGATCCTGATGACCCTGATGACCTGGGGCGACCGCCATCTCCGCAAGGACACCGGCCGTCCGATGGTGATCGAGCACGTCTGCGGCCACGAACTGCTCGCCGTGGTCACCTGCACGGCCTGCGGCGGTGTGGTGCACCACGAGGACCTCACCGCCCATCCGCAGGCACCGGGGTGGACGGTGACGGGTCCGACGGCGGCCTAGCGTCCGGCCGACCGGTTCACGCGTGCGCGTGGCAGAACGCGCGCACGGCCCGGTTGAAGCTTTCCGGCGCCTCCAGGGCGGGCGCCGCCCTCCGGAGAAGGCCTCGGACCCGGGCGCCCCCCCGGACCCCACCTCACACCCGCGCGGCGCTCCCGGACCAGACCGCACACCCGCGCGGCGCTGTCCGCGAGGTCGAAGACCGTCTCGCACCCGGCGCACGTCCCCCGGCCGAACAGGCGGGTCACCCACCCGGCCACGGCGTCCTGGCCGGCCCGGAGGGCCATCGCGTGCCGCCGCGCGCCGATGCCGGTCAGTGCGGCGGGGTCCGCCGGAGGGAACGCGGCCGCGCAGTCGTCCGGGTACTCCCCCGGCATGACCTCGGTGAAGGCCTCGCACCGCGGGCACGGCACCCCCTCGCAGGCGAGCAGGAGGCGCGAACCGCCGATCCCGTCCTCCTACCTGCGCCGGTCCTCCGGCTCGGCCTCGCCCACGATGAACCCGGCCGGCGAGACCGCGTCGCCCCGGTCGCCGGCCGACCGCCCCGTGACCACGTCCGCGAGCCCGCAGGCGTGGCCGAGCGTCGCCCCGTCGGTCGTGGGATGCGTCATGGCCGGATGACGCACCGGCGAAAAGACGTCAGCCCTGCGAGTACACGTCCAACCGCCCGCACATCCCGAACTTCCCGTGCCAGGAGGGCTGTTCGGCCCGCACGACGGCGTCGGCGAGGTGAGCGGCATCGCCCCGCGCCAGCCGGTCGAGCTGCTCCCCCGTGGTCTCGGCCGCCGCCCGCGCACCGCGCCGCCAGCGTTCGCGCCACTCGTCGATCCGGGGCCGTACGAGCGCGGCGGCGGCCCCGTGGAAGGCGGCCAGCCCCTCGGGGGCCTCCCGCAGCGCGCGGTACCCCTCCAGGGCGAGGTCGCGCCGGGCCAGGGCGATCCGGGCCTGCTCCTCCTCGGGGGCGTCGGCCGGGACCGTGGTCGCGGCGGCGTACGCCTGCGGGTCGGCCAGGTACTCCGGGGGCAGGGTGAGGACCGCGTCGCCCGCCTCCGGGAGGCCGCTGTTCTGCATCAGCACGGTGATGCGCAGATCGCCCTCGTTGACCAGCCGGTGGATCGTGCCCGGCGTGAACCAGGCGACGGTGCCGGGCGCGAGGGGCGTGACCTCGTACCCGGACGCGGTCAGCGTCTGGACCGCGCCCCGGCCGCCCGTCACGACGTACCCCTCCGAACAGGCCAGGTGCATATGGGGGGTGCCGCCGTGCAGACCGTCGGCGGCGGGCCAGTCGTACACGCACAGGTGCGACAGCGCGACCCCGCCGGGCAGCCCGCCGTACGCGCTCACCACGGATGGGTCTCCAGGTACTTGGCGATCTCCTCCCGCTCCCAGGCGCCGTCGGCCACGACCACGCGGTAGCGGCGGGCGAGGGTGTCGCCCGGGGCGAGTTCCAGCTCGTCGAAGAAGGCCCAGGACGGGGCGATGCCCGCGAAGGGCTCGTTGCGGACGAACCAGTGCGCGGGGTGGCCGCCGTGCGCGCCCGCGTGGTCGTTCTCCGGGGCGTGCGCGAAGACGACGGTGGCGTGGCCGTCGGTGCCGTCGTGCTCGCCGGAGAGGGCGAGCCAGGGGCTCTGCGAGGCCATGAGGTCGGGGCCCTCGCCGTCGGGGCCGATGATCCGGCCGTCGCGGAAGGCGCGCGGTCCGCGCCAGAACAGGCCGGTGTAGCCGGCCAGCTCGCGTCCGGCGGTGGTCGGGCTGCCGAAGCGCAGCGGCTCGTCCCGCCGGTTGGTGATCGCGCTGGTCCAGGTCAGCGCCCACGACCCGGACTCGGCGTCCACGTCGTGGATCTCGATCCGGCGGGTCTCCTCGGCCCACAGCTCTCCGCTGTACGGGTGCCAGGTCAGTCGCTCGGCGATCACGGCGCGTCCCTCACCGGCGGACACCTCGTCGAACCCGACGTGGGCCATCGAGCCGACGCGCTCGGGGATCGCGACGTACCCCTCGCCGTGGATGTACGAATTGCCGCCCCACAGGTTCGCGCCGGAGAGGTGCGAAGCCGTCAGCGACAGCCCCTTGTGCCAGCGGTGGTCGTTGGGCCGGTAGTCGGTGACGACGTCGCCCGCGAGGGTGCGCAGCGGGTGCAGGTACGGCCTGGACGCCTCCCAGGCCGCCTCCGGCCGGTAGACGTAGGCCAGCAGCTCGACGCCGGTGGCCGGGTCGGTCACCGTGATCCGGTCGCCGTGGGCGTGGACGAGACGCAGGTCGCCGCTCATGCGGGCACCTCCACGTCCACCGGGGCCGTGCGGGGCGCCCAGCCGGGGGCGCCGCCGTGCAGGGCGGTGTAGTACGGGTCGCCGGGGCCGATCTCCCCGCGCCGAACCGTGGTGTCCGTGAAGGCGGACTTGTACAGCGAGGTGATCAGCTCCAGGCTGGTCCGCCCGTCGGCGCCGCTGCTGCGCGGCCGCTCACCGGCGCGCATGCTGGCGACCAGCTCCCGCAGCTGCGCCAGGTGCGAGCTGGGCACGTCCGTGCCGAAGTCCTGCCAGGCGGCCACCTCGTCGCCGGTCGCGTCGGGGGCCGGGGTGATGCGCCAGTCGGCGTTGGAGTGGCCGTAGAGGTGGGTGAGCTCGACGGTGGCGCGCTCACAGTCGATACGGATGCGGCTGACCTCGTCGGGGCTCAGCACGCTGTTGACGACCGTCGCCATCGCGCCGTTCTCGAAACGGAGCAGGGCCGTCGACACGTCCTCGGTCTCGACGTCGTGGACGAGCCGCCCGGCCATGGCGCGCACCTCGCTCCACGGCCCGAGGATGTCGAGCAGCAGATCCATCTGGTGGATCCCGTGGCCCATCGCGGGACCACCGCCCTCGGTCTGCCAGCGGCCCCGCCAGGGCACGGCGTAGTAGGCGGTGTCGCGGTACCAGGTGGTCTGGCAGTGCGCGACGAGCGGCCGCCCGAGGGCGCCGTCGGCGAGCAACCGCTTCACGTGCCGGGTGCCGGAGCCGAACCGGTGCTGGAAGACGATCGAGGAGTACGGCCCGTGCTCCGCGCCCTCCTCGGCCTGTACGGCGTCGTAGTCGGCGAGGGTGGGCACCGGCGGCTTCTCGCACCACACCCAGGCACCGGCCCGCAGCGCGGCCACGCTCTGCTCGCGGTGCAGGGTCGGCGGGGTGCAGATGGTCACCAGGTCGGGGCGCTGCTCGGCGAGCATCCGCTCCAGGTCGGTGTAGGCGTGCGGAACCCCGCCCTCCGCGCAGAACGCCTCGACCGCCGCGGCATCGATGTCAACGGCCGCGACCACCTCGGTCTCCCCCTCGGCGGCGAGCTGCTTGAGGGCCGAGAGATGGGAGCCGCGCCCGATGGCACCGGTCCCTACGACGGCGGCCCGGACCGGACGGCCGGAGAGCGGTGTGGTGGGGGACATGGGCGTGATCAGCACTCCTCCGAGGTACGGCCCGAAGGACCGGTGAGCGGCAAACGGAGCAGCAAGCACGCTCAGCAAGCGCTTTCCGCTCGGCAGCAACGTATGCGGCGCCCCTGGGGCCGGTCAACCATCCGCGCCTCTCCTCGCCTCCCGTCGAGGGGACGACTGTTCCGACCGGCCGGAGTGGGCCGGGGCGACGAAGGGGGGCGGGAGCCTGCGGGAGCGTTGGCCGGGGAGCCGCACGGATCGGCGGGCGGGGGTCGCACGGAGCGAACGTCGGGAGCCGGGCGGATCGGCGGACGGGAGCCGGGCGGATCGGCGGACGGGAGCTGCCCGGGCCGATCGCCGGGAGCCGGTCAGACCGACCGTCGGTCCCTCCGCCCGACCAGACGGTCGGCACATTCCCGACGACGGGCCGCCAGACCTCCGCCGCCCCACCGTCAGTACCCGGCCCGGGCCGGCCACCGGAACATCACGGAACCGGCCGGCTGCTCGCTCTTCCCCGGCCCGGCTCGACGGGCCGCCCGCTCCCCCCTGCCCCACTCACCGACTCCCATCCCCTGCCCCGTGCCCCGCACCCCGCCCGTGCCGTCAGCCCCCTCCCCCGGCGCCTACGAAACCCCTGTGGTGGGGCTGTCTCCCGGGACCGCTACGCTTCCCCCTGGCACACCCTTGATCACCGCGCGCGGGCGGCCGTCGCCCGTCGCCTCGCTCCGATCGGCGCTTGGACTCCTTAACCTCATGTCTTGGTTTGAATCGCTCATCCTCGGACTCGTCCAGGGGCTGACCGAGTTCCTCCCCGTCTCCTCCAGCGCACATCTGCGGCTGACCGCAGCCTTCTCGGGCTGGAAGGACCCCGGCGCAGCCTTCACGGCGATCACTCAGATCGGCACGGAGGCAGCGGTGCTGATCTACTTCCGCAAGGACATCGGGCGGATCATCGCCGCTTGGTCGAAGTCCCTGTTCGACAAGACGATGCGCAAGGACCACGACGCCCAGATGGGCTGGCTGGTGATCGTCGGCTCGATCCCGATCGGTGTGCTGGGCCTCACGCTCAAGGACCAGATCGAGGGCCCGTTCCGCGATCTGCGGGTCACCGCGACCATGCTCGTGGTGATCGGCATCGTCATCGGCATAGCCGACCGGCTGGCCGCACGTGACGAGACGGGCGGAAAGCACCGCGCGCCCAAGCAGCGCAAGCAGCTGGAGAACCTGGGCGTCCGGGACGGTCTGATCTTCGGTCTCTGCCAGGCCTGCGCGCTGATCCCGGGCGTCTCCCGCTCCGGTGCCACCATCAGCGGCGGCCTGTTCATGGGCTACAAGCGTGAGGCGGCGGCCCGTTACTCGTTCCTGCTCGCCATCCCGGCCGTCCTGGCCTCCGGGACCTTCGAGGTGAAGGACGCGCTGGAGACCGGCCATGTGGCGTGGGGTCCGACGCTGTTCGCGACGGTGATCGCGTTCGCGTCCGGTTACGCCGTGATCGCCTGGTTCATGAAATTCATCTCCACCAAATCCTTCATGCCGTTCGTCTACTACCGCGTCGCCCTCGGCGCCGTGATCATCGCCCTCGTCGCGACCGGCGCACTCAGCCCGCACGCGGCGGAGTCGGCGGGCTGAGTCAGGCCCGGCGGCGGCCCGTCCGGAAGATCTCCGAACTCCCGGGCGGAGCCGTCCGGTTGATCGATCAACCGTGACCAAGCCCATAACGGTTCACGTAGCGGGGGCATAGCGCGCTGTCAGTTGCGCCCCCTACGCTGACAGCCATGTCCCCCAATTCTGATGCCCCTGGTTCCGTGCGGTCCGCTTCCGAGGTGAACGAGCGGATCCGGTCCTTGTGGCTGCGCGCGGGCGGCTCGCTGTCGGCCCAGGAACGGGCGGAGTACGAGCTGTTGGTGGTGGAGTGGGCAGCGGCCATCCGCGGAGAGATGGTCAAGGCGGCCTGAAGGCCGGCCCGGGGCAAGGCCGCCGGGCCTCACCCGGCGACCACCGGGGCCGGCGCTCCCTCGGGCTCCCCGCCCTCCTCTTCCTGCGGCGCCTCCGGCTCGGTGAGCTGCTCCCGTACGTAGTTCCAGACCACCCCGATCAGTGCGGCGACCGGAACGGCGAGCAGACTGCCCACGATCCCGGCGAGACTGCCGCCCAGCGTCACCGCGAGCAGGATGACCGCCGCGTGCAGACCGAGCCCCCTGCTCTGGATCATCGGCTGGAACACATTGCCCTCCAGCTGCTGCACCACCACGATGATCGCCAGCACGACGAGGGCGTCCGTCGGACCGTTCGACACCAGCGCGATGAGAACGGCCACGAAACCGGCGAACAGGGCCCCCACGATCGGCACGAACGCGGAGACGAACGTCAGCACCGCCAGCGGCAGCACCAGCGGTACCCCCAGGATCCACAGGCCCAGACCGATGAAGACGGCGTCGAGCACACCGACGAGCGCCTGGGAGCGGACGAAGGCGCCGAGGGTCTCCCAGCCGCGCAGGGCGACGATCGGGACGTCGGTGGCGAACCGGCCGGGCAACTGGCGGGTGAGCCAGGGCAGGAACCGCGGGCCGTCCTTGAGGAAGAAGAACATCAGGAAGACCGCCAGGACCGCGGTGACCACGCCGTCGACCACCGTGCCCACTCCCGAGGCGACCGTGCCGACCACACTGCCGACGCTGCTCTGAACGCGGTCGACCGCCGCGTCGAAGGCACCGGCGATCTGCTCGTCACCGATGTTCAGCGGCGGCCCCTCGGCCCACTCGCGCACCCTCTGCATACCGGCGACCACCCCGTCGGTCAGCTCACCGGACTGCGAGGCGACCGGTACGGCGATCAGCGCCAGGATGCCCAGCACGACCAGGACGAACAGCAGGGTCACCAGCGACGCCGCGGCAGCCGGCCGCCAGCCGCGCCGACGCAGGAACCGGGTCGGCGGCCAGGTGAGAGTGGTGAGAAACAGGGCGACGGTGAGCGGCCACACCACCGACCACATCCGACCGAGCACCCACAGCGCCACCGTGAGCATCACGAGGACCAGCAGCAACTCACCGGAAACACGCGCCGATCCACGCAGCGCGGCGCGGCTTCTCGCGGAACTCAGCGGGGCAGACATGCGATCACCCTATGGCCGGCCTCGGCACCCCCTGTGACCAGGGCCCGACGGGCCACCTGTGCAACGGCTCGGCACAGTGCCGTACTGCACGGATCGGGGATGTCTGGTCAGCCGTCGGCGCGGTGAGCACAGCGCTCGGAACCGTCGTCGTCATCGCAGTCCCGAGCGGCGAGTCCGGACCGCCCGAGCGTTTCGATCCGGCCCACCGCTGTCCGCCCCGGGCATGGAACACCGTCGAGCCCTTGAAACGTGCTGTAGTACGCCTACTGGCGCGGCATGCGAGGCAACGGGGCGGGAGGATCGTGTTGATCGTCTGGGTGAACGGTGCGTTCGGCAGCGGGAAGACCACGCTGGTGGACGAGTTGCGTCCGCGCTGGCCCGAGGCACTGGTCTACGACCCGGAGATGGTCGGCTTCGTACTGCGGAAGATCGTGGAGGTGCCGACCGGCGACTTCCAGGACCTGCGGCTGTGGCGGCGTCAGGTCGCCGACCTGGCGGTGGGGCTGGTCGAGGAGTACGGCCGCCCGCTCCTGATTCCCATGACCTTGGTCAACCCCGGCTATGTGAGCGAGATCTTCGACGCGTTGCAGAACGCCGGCATCGAGGTTCACCACTTCTTCCTCAAGGTCTCCCGGCAGGAGCTGGAAAAGCGCATCGAGGGCCGCTCCTTCTGCCCTGACGATCCCGAACGGGACGAACAGATCCGGAGCTGGGCCAAGCACCGGATCGCACCGTGCATGGCCGCGGTGGACACCCTGCCCACCAGCACCGTGTTCCTGAACGGCGCACTGCCCCCGCGAAACCTGGCCGACCAGGTACTGGCCCGCGTGTCCGTCCCGCCCCGCGCCGTTGGGCAGGGTGCGACGCCGTGATCGACCTGTCGGTCTCGCGGTGCGCGCCACTCAGCCGTCGTGTCGGGTGGAGAGCAGCCACCGCCAGCGTCGGCGTTCCGTGACAAGGGTCGTGACCGCCAGGAGGGACACCAGGACTGCCGCGTAGGTGGGCCACACCACCCATGCGGCGATCGTGGCGGCGGCGAGCTGGAGCAGCACGAGCAGGATGGTGACCACGCCGGGAACGGGAACGATCACCTGTGCCTTGTCCCCCGGAGTGGAGAAAACGGTGGGCAGGCCGACCAGTACCACCACGGCCACGACAGCGAGCGGCCACGAGTGGGTGGACAGGGCCCACGGAGTCGCGACCCAGGCGACGAGTTCAGCGGCGAAGCGCGGGACGGAGGCGATGCGGTCGTCCGGCTTCTCCATGTACGTCCCCCAGGCTGCGTCGGCCGTCAGCGGGAGATCGTACGACAGGCGACTACCGGTTTCCAGCCAGACGCCGTAGCATCGCGATGGCACGCGGGATCGTCAACTCACCTTGTTGACAGGCCTGTTGGGGAACGGCAGCACGCGGTGGGAGTGACGATGGGGGCTCAAAACCTGTGGGATGAGATCCCGGCCACCGTGCCGGGCGCGGCGGCTCGGCGGCAGCTCGGCGCCGCCCGGTACGCGTTTCGCACACAGACCAGCTCGGTGGCCTGGTGGGGCTCGTTCATGCTCCTCCTGGTCACGGGGTTCTGCGTGATGATGGTCTTCGTCATCAGTGACGAGAGTGAGTGGACGAACGCGATCCTCTTCATCATCCTCGGCGGGTGCGCCTTCCTCGGGGCGGTCGCCGTCCCCCTGGCCGCACGGTTCAGACCGGTCGCCTGGTGTGCCGTCTTCGACCACGGCGTCGTCTACCAGTACGGCTCGCAGGCACCGATCGCCGGGGCCTGGGACGAGATCACCGGATGTCAGCGACACGCGACGGACCTCGTACGCAACGGGGTCAAGATGTCCACCACGTACTCCGTGTACGTCCAGATGCAGGCCGGCAACTTCATGGTGTCGGGTGACACGCCCGGCGCGCAGGAGATCGGCTCCCTGATCGCGAACGGCTGGGCCGCGGTCCAGAACCGGATCGCGGAAGAGGACGCCACGGCCCGACTGGCCGAACTCGCCGAGGTGTTGCAGGCCGGTGGGCGAGTGGCGTTCGGTCCGTTCACGGTGGGTCCGGCCGGACTCGAACACGGGGGAACTGTCCTGGACTGGAGGAGGATCAGCGAGGTCGAGCTGATGGGATCGACCATCTGCGTGGTGATCACCGGTGAGCGCAAGCCGGTGCGGGAGCCGGTCTCCGGCGTGCCGGACCCCGTTCTGTTCCTCACCGTGGCGGACGCCTTGCGGCGGGCTGCGCGGCAGCCCGGCTGAGTGAGATGCTGATCCACGGGAAGCGGCCGTCGCTCCGTCGACGGCGGCGCTACGCTCCTGTGCCGTGCGGAAGACGCGTCTCGACACCGCTCGGATCCGGGCGGCACGCCGGGTGATCGACCCGGTCTTTCTCGACAGTCCGCTGTACCGCTGCGAGGCGCTGGAACCCGCCCTCGGGTGCGCGGTGAGCATCAAGCTCGAAACGGCGAACCCGGTCCGCAGCTTCAAGGCCCGCGGCACCGAGGTCGTCGCGAGTCTGCTCGCCGACAGTGACGCGCGAGCCGTGGTCTGCGCCAGCGCGGGCAACCTCGGCCAGGCCCTCGCCTGGTCCGGTCGTGGCCGGGGGCTCGACGTCACCGTCGTGGCATCGCGCTTCGCGACTGCGGCCAAGCTTGACCGTATCCGCGCACTGGAGGCCAGGCTGGAGCTGGTGGACGGCGACCACGAGCTGGCTCGCGAGCGGGCGGCGGCCCTCGCACGGTACGAGGGCATCCGGCTGCTCGAAGACAGTCTGGACATCGAGACCTGCGAGGGCGCGGCGACCATCGGCCTGGAACTGGTGGACACCGCACCGTCGTTCGACACCGTCCTGATCGCCCTCGGTGGCGGCGCGCTGGCCACCGGCGTGGGTCATGTGGTGAAGGCCTTGGCACCCGGGGTCGAGGTGATCTGCGTCCAGCCGCTGGGCGCACCGGCGATGACCCACTCGTGGCGCCAACGGCGCGTCGTCACCACCGACTCGACCGAGACCATCGCGGACGGCGTCGCCGGCCGGTGTCCCGTCCCGGCCGCCCTGACCGACCTGCTGCTGGTCGCCGACGACGCCGTCCTGGTCCAGGAGGCGTCGATCATCACCGGTATGAGGATGTTCCTCGACCACGCCGGCCTCGTCGTCGAACCGTCGGCCGCGCTCGGCGTCGCGGCGATCCTCGAAGACCGTGACCGCTTCGCCGGCCGACACATCGTCACCATCGTCTGCGGGAGCAACGTTGACGTGGACGCCTATCACCACTGGGTCGGTGCGGCTTCGCTGTGAACCCGGTGAATGTCGCCGTTCGCCGCACGCCCCCTTGGCTCAGGAGCGTGGATGCCCAACACTCGGCCCATGACGCAGCGTGTGGAGCTCGCCACGGTGATGGATCGGCTGGCCGTCGACGGACTGGTCACCGAGTACGCGGTGGCCGTGGACGACGGCGACTGGGCGGCGTACCGGGAACTGTTCACACCGGACGGACGGGCGGACTACCGTTCGGCGGGCGGGATCGAGGGGGACGTCGGCAGTGTCGCGGCGTGGCTCGCGGAGAATCTGCGCCTGTTCTCGATGCGGCAGCACCTCATCGTCAACCGGCGCGTGCGGTTCGGGGTCCGGGAGCAGGACGCGGGCGACACCGCCCGGGTCGGCGCCGACTACGTCAATCCGATGCGGTTGGCCGGTCACGGGGACGAGGGCGGGGCACCCGACTTCGTCTGCGGGGGGCGCTACTCCTTCGGGCTGCTGCGCACGTACGACGGCTGGCGGTTGCGTGAGGTGGTCGTCGAGGAGAAGTGGCGGCGCCTGCCGACGGCGTGACGCCGGGCGCGCCCGAAAGCAGCCTGTCGGAGATCGTCCGTCGGGGCGCACACTGGAGGGCACCACGGGGTAGGAGGTGCCGCATGAACGCGTCCGGCCACTGGCTCACCTCCCCCTGGCGGCGCTCGGCCGCCGCGGCGGGTGCCGGTGCGCTGCCGGTGCTCGCCTTCCCGGCGCCCGCCCTGTGGTGGTGGGCGTACGTCGCCCTCGTCCCCTGGATGCTGCTCATCCGTTCCGCGCCGACCGGACGGCGCGCGGCCCGGGACGGCTGGTGCGGGGGCTTCGGCTTCATGCTGGCGATGCATCACTGGCTGTTGCCGAGCCTGCATGTGTTCACGCTCGTGATCGCCGCGCTGCTCGGTGCCCTGTGGGCGCCCTGGGGCTGGCTGGTGCGCCGTTCTCTCGCCCCGAGCGGGTCCGGGACGCCGGCCCGGGGGCGGGTCTGCGGCGCGCTCGTCGTGCTGCCCTCCGCCTGGCTGGCCGTCGAACTCGTGCGGTCCTGGCAGGGGTTGGGCGGGCCCTGGGGCATGCTCGGCTCCAGTCAGTGGCAGGTGGAGCCCGCGCTGCGGCTCGCGTCGGTGGGCGGGGTGTGGCTGCTGAGCTTCCTGGTGGTGGCGGTGAATGTGGCCGTCGCCGTGATCGTCTCCGTGCCCGGCTCGCGGACGCCGGCCCTCGCCGGGCTCGTCGCGACGGCGGCCACCGCCTCGGCGGCCTGGGTGTGGGCGCCGCGCCCCGACGTCGAGGGACGGGCGCGGATCGCCGTCGTCCAGCCGGGGGTGGTGGACGGGACCCAGCGCCGCTTCGACGTCGAGGAGCGGCTCACCCGGCGGCTGATCGGACAGGACGTCGATCTGATCGTCTGGGGGGAGAGCAGTGTCGGGTACGACCTCGGGGACCATCCGGGGCTGGCGACGCGGATAGCCGAGCTGTCGCGGGCCACGGGTGCGGACATTCTCGTCAACGTCGACGCGCGCCGCTCGGACCGGCCCGGTATCTACAAGAGTGCGATCCTGGTCGGTCCGGACGGCCCGACCGGCGACCGGTACGACAAGATGCGGCTGGTGCCGTTCGGGGAGTACATACCGGCGCGTTCGCTGTTCGGCTGGGCGACCTCGGTCGGCAAGGCGGCCGGTGAGGACCGGCGGCGCGGCGGCGAGCAGGTGGTGATGCACATCGGGCCGGGGCTGCGGATCGGGCCGATGATCTGCTTCGAGACCGCGTTCCCCGACATGAGCCGCCATCTCGCGGAGGACGGCGCGGACCTCCTCGTCGCGCAGTCCTCGACCTCCACGTTCCAGCACAGCTGGGCGCCCGCGCAGCACGCCTCCCTGGCCGCGCTGCGCGCCGCCGAGACCGGTCGATCGTTCGTGCACACCACGCTGACCGGCGACTCCGCGGTGTACGACGCGAGCGGCCGGCGCCTCGGCCCCTGGCTGGGCACGGAGGCGAGCACCGCGGCCGTGTACGACGTCCCGCTCGCCGACGGCGTCACCCCGTACGTCCGCTACGGCGACTGGCCGGTCCACGGAGCCCTGCTGGTGCTGGTGGCGCTGGGGCTGACGGAAGGGGCGCGGGCGATCAGGCTGCGGCGGACTGTTCCCGCACCGCTCGGACCACCCGCTCGCACAGTTCATGGGTCGCCAGCGCGTCCCGGGCGCTGAGCACCCTGCCCGCCCGCACCGCGTCCAGGAAGGCCAGCACCGCCTGCTCCATCCCGCGCTGACGGGCCACCGGCACCCAGTCGCCGCGTCGGCGCACGGTCGGCTGGCCCTTGTGGTCGATCACCTCGGCGAGGTTGACGACCTGCCGCTTGGTGTCCTGGCCGGAGACCTCGAGGATCTCCTCGTTGGAGCCGCTGAGCCGGTTCATCACGCCGAGCGCGGTGAAGCCGTACCCGGAGAGCTGGAGGACGACGTGGTGCAGCAGCCCGTCCTCGACCCGGGCCCGCACGGTGACGTCGTCGACCGGGGCCGGGGCCAGGAAGCGCAGGGTGTCGACGACGTGGATGAAGTCGTCGAGGATCATCGTGCGGGGTTCCTCGGGCAGGCCGACCCGGTTCTTCTGGAGGAGGATCAGGTCGCGCGGATGGTCGGCGCACTGCGTGTAGCCGGGCGCGAAGCGGCGGTTGAAGCCGACGGCCAGGGACACTCCGTGCCGCTCGGCGCGTTCCACCAGCCGCTCGGAGTCGGCCAGCCGGTACGCCAGCGGTTTGTCGACGTACGTCGCGACGCCCGCCTCCAGCAGCCGGGCGACGATCTCGGGGTGGGCGCCGGTGGGCGCGTGCACGAAGGCCGCGTCGAGGCCCGCGGCGAGCAGTGCGTCGAGGTCGCGGTGGCGCCGGTCGGCGGGCAGCCGGTAGGCGTCGGCGACCCGGTCGAGCGTGGCCGGCGTGCGGGTCTGCAGGTGCAGCTCGATCCCGGGCAGCGCGCCGAGGACCGGCAGGTACGCCTTCTGCGCGATGTCACCGAGTCCGATGCAGCCGACCTTCACGGGCGCTCCCTCATGTCGCACTCGTCCCGAACTCATCCCGGACTCATCCCGGACTCATCCCGGACTCATCCCGGGCTCATCTCGAACCACCTCGAACCGCGGGCCTCCACCGCAGCATACGGGGGCTGCGGCGGCCGCCAGCCGGCGATCCCGTCGGAGCTGCGCAGGAACAGCGCGGGTCCCGCCGCCGACAGCGCGGCGATCAGGGTGTCGCGTACGGCGACGGCGGCCGGGTTGGCCGTCGCCGAGCGCGGGATGCGCGGGCCGACCCATCGGGCGGTCGACGAGGCCGCGGGGCTGCCGCAGGGCTCCACCTCCCATCCGGCCCGCACCCGCGAGGCCCTGCTCGGCCTCGCCGTCCGGCGGCTCGCCGAGCGGGAGGCACGGGTGCTGGGCCTGGACGAGATGCCGGATCCGGCCGGCGGCCTCGACGGACCGGCCGCCGCCCTGGCCCTGGCGGTGCACCGCTCGCTGACGGGCCACCGCGACCTGCTCGTCGCCCGCCGCGAACTCGCCCTGGAGGCGACCCGGCGCCCCGGTCTGCGCGCGTTCCACGACACGACCGGCGCCGTCTTCCGCGACCGGCTGACGGCCCCGGCGGCGGCGTTCGGCTCACCCGACCCGGCCCGGCACGCGCTGTCGCCGGCGGCCTGGGCGGACGCGCCGACGTTCTCCTGCGTGGCCGGGTCCTCCAGCACCCGGCCCCCGGCCTGGACGAGGTGCGCACGGGAGTGCGGGAGCTGCTCGGCGGGATGCTGGGCGGCTGCAACGCCCGGAGAGCCGGGCCGCCGAAAACCCGTGGTCGCGCGCTGATGCGGTGAGCGATCATGCGGGGATGACGACTCAGCGCACCGAGCCCGCCCAGAACGCCGACGAACGCGCCATGCTGGAAGGCTGGTTGGACTACCACCGCCAGACGCTCGAGTGGAAGTGCGAGGGGCTCACCGACGCCCAGCTGCGCACCGCCGCGGTGCCGCCCTCCGAACTGTCGCTGCTGGGGCTGGTCCGGCACATGGCGGACGTGGAGCGCGGCTGGTTCCGCAAGGTGCTCGTGGGCGAGGACCTCGGTCCGATCCACTACAGCGAGGCCGACCCCGACGGCGAGTTCCATCTCACCGAGGAGGACACCTGGGAGGCGGCGTACGCCACCTGGCAGACCGAGATCGCGGAGGCCCGGCGGTGCGCGGCCGGCTTCGCCCTGGACGACCTCTCGCGCGGCACCAGCAGGCATACGAAGGAGCCGTTCAACCTGCGCTGGATCTACACGCACATGATCGAGGAGTACGCCCGTCACAACGGCCACGCCGACCTGCTGCGCGAGCGCATCGACGGCGCGACCGGCGAGTGACGTCAGCGCCGGCGGGGCCGAGCCCTCCCTGAGGGGGACGTGTTCACCCGTGCGGGGCAACCTGCGCCCGTCCGATGTCGCGCGCCCGGCCGGAACCAGCAGAGTTGCGCGGGTGCATCGAACGACGACGACAACCGCGGCGCTCCTGGTGATGGCCCTCTCGGCCCTCTCCGGCTGCGTCACCGTCCAGCGCCCGCCCGTGCCCGGCCCGCCCGCCGCCGTGCCGTCCCCGCCGTCGGCGCCCCGCCCCGGGGCGGACGCCGAACCCCAGGTCGTCCAGGCGCCGGCCCGTGAGGCGCTGGAGATGGTCGGGCCGGCCCGGGAGCGGGCGGCCACGACACTCCGTCAACGGCACCGGCCGGCCCCGTCCGCCGTCCCGGACGGACACGCGCCGGCGTACCGCGCCCACCCCCAGCACCCGCGCCCCAGGCCGGCGCATCCGGACCCGCGCAGGCGCGTACCGCGGCACGTCGATGTCCCGGACGTCGAGACGGAGATCCGCCGGAACACCGATGTGTGCGCCCTCGGCAGAAAGTACGGCGGCTGGCGCGACGACAGCCCGGAGGCGCTGGCCTGCCGACAGGTGTACGGCCACCGCTAGGGGCTGTCGTCCGGATCAGGCCGCAGGAAACGACAGGCCCCCAGGGCCGGCCGATCACCCACCCTGCGGCGCGTCCGGGACTGGTCCTAGCCCTCCGCGCCGCCCTCGCCCAGGCGGAGTTCCATTCTGCTGATCGCCGCCCGCACGCCGTCGCCGTAGCTGTCGTCGCCGAGGACACCGGCCGCCCCGCGTGCCCTGCGCACATGGGTGCGGGCGGCTCCGGCACGGCCGAGTCTGACGTAGTCCGCCGCCAGGTTCAGATGGAGCGAGGGGTACAGGGCCCGTACGGCGGGGGATTCCTCGTGCTCCTCGGCGGCGGTCAGGGCCCGCAGGTCCCAGGCCAGTTCGTCGAACGGGTCGTCCTGGGTGTCGGCCAGATAGTGCGCGAGGGTGCAGCGGTGCAGCGGATCGCCGTCCTCGCCCAGCTCGGTCCACAGGTCGAGGAGTCTGCGGCGGGCCTCCTCGCGGTCTCCCCCGTGATGCAGCATGACGACCTGCCCGATCCGCGTCAGCACGGCGTCGGGCGCCACCTGTTCCTGTCGCTCCGCCACGTCGTCCTCCTTAGCGTCCTCGCGACGGCACCGCGTCCCCGGGACGGCACCGCGCCCATGCACGACGCTAACGGCAGCGGGCGGCGATCCCGGTCAGGCGGCACCGGGCCGGCCCCCGGAGGAACCGGCGCGGCGGCACGGGCTCAGTCGGCCAGGTTCGGGATCGTCCAGTCGACCGGGGTGTGGCCCTGCGCCGCGATCGCCTCGTCGATCTGCGTGAACGGGCGGGAGCCGAAGAACTTCTTCGCCGACAGCGGGGAGGGGTGCGCGCCCTTGACCACGATGTGCCGGGACTCGTCGATCAGCGGGAGCTTCTTCTGCGCGTAGTTGCCCCACAGGACGAACACCGCCGGGTCGGGCCGGTCGGCCACGGCGCGGATCACCGCGTCCGTGAACTTCTCCCAGCCCTTGCCCTTGTGCGAGTTCGCCTCCCCCGAGCGGACCGTCAGGACCGCGTTCAGCAGCAGGACGCCCTGCTGGGCCCACGGCATCAGATAGCCGTTGTCCGGGATGGGCGTGCCCAGCTCCGCGTGCATCTCCTTGTAGATGTTGCGCAGGGAGGGCGGGATCTTGACGCCCGGCCGCACCGAGAAGCACAGGCCGTGGCCCTGGCCCTCGCCGTGGTACGGGTCCTGGCCGAGGACGAGGACCTTCACCTGGTCGTACGGCGTGGCGTCGAGCGCGGCGAACACCTCCTCGCGCGGAGGGTAGACGGGACCCTTCGCTCGCTCCTCCTCGACGAACTCGGTCAGCTCCTTGAAGTAGGGCTGCTGCAGCTCGTCGCCCAGGACCCCGCGCCAGGACTCGGGCAGCATGGCGATGTCGGTCACGTCAACGTCCTCCGTTGTGCGGTCACTTGCTCACCACAGAACCTACAGGCGACCACTGACAACGGCGCCACGGACCGTGCTTCGGGCCCGCTACCAGCTCGTCTTCCGGTACAGCTCCCACATCGTCATCATGGTCGCCGGGTCGATGACCTTCTCGAGGCCGGAGATCTCCTCGTCCGCGGCCACGTACTGCTTGCCCTGCCACAACGGCAGCAGGCGCGCGTCGTTCACGAAGATCTGCTGCGCGTCCTCGATCTCCTGTGTCACCGCCCCGCGGTCGCTCTCCGCGCGCGACTCCGGCAGCAGCTTGTCGGTGATCACCGGGGCCTTGTACGGGGTCCCGAGCGCGTTCTGCTCGCCCACGAAGGGCGCGATGAAGTTGTCGGCGTCGTTGAAGTCGGGGAACCAACCGCGCCCGAACACCGGGTACTCGCCGTCCTGGTAGCCCTTGACGTAGGTCTTCCACGGGCGGCTCTTGAGGGTGATCTTGAAGAGGCCGGAGGCCTCCAGCTGCCGCTTCAGCTCCTCGAAGGCGGGCTTGGTCGTCGAGCCGTAGCGGTCGGTGGTGTACCAGAGGGTCAACGGGACGGTCTCGGTGATCCCCGCTTCCCTGAGGAGCGCCTTGGCCTTGGTCACACTGGGGTTCCCGAAGTCGTCGAAGAAGCCCGTGGTGTGGCCGGTGAGTCCGGCCGGGACCATCGAGTACAGCGGCTCGACGGTGTCCTTGTAGATGTTGTGCACGAGCGCCGAGCGGTCGACGATCTGGGCGATGGCCTTGCGGACCGCGAGCTTCGCGGCCCACGGGTCGCTGGGATTGAACACCAGGTAACTGATCTCGGTGGTGGGGTTCTCCACGAGCTGGAGCCCCTCCGCGTTCTGGTTGGTGTCGATGTCCACGATGTCGGAGGCGCCGAGACCGCGGTAGACGACCGAGATCTCCTTGCTCTTGAGGGCCTTGACCAGCTCGTCCGACTGCTGGAAGTAGCGGATGGTGACGGCGTTGTTCTTCAGGTCCGCTATGCCCTTGTAGTTGTCGTTGCGGACGAGTTCCGCCTGCTTGCCCTCGTCGTAGGACTGGAGCCGGTACGGTCCGGAGCCGATGATCCCGGCGTCCTTGCGGAGCGCGTTCGCGGGATACTCCTCGGGATCCACGATCGACATGGCGGGCGTGGTGAGCACCAGGGGGAACGTGGCGTCGGGCTGGCTGAGACGGAAGACGACCTCGCGGTCGCCCTTCGTCTGCACCTGGGAGAGCGTTCCCAGCAGGCCCGCGGGTCCGCCGTTGACGTTGATCTTCTTGATCCGGTCGAACGAGTACTTGACCGCCTTGGCGTCCAGCGTGTGCCCGTTGGAGAACTTCAGGCCCTCGCGCAGTGTGCAGCTGTACACGGTGCTCTTGCTGTCCGTGAACTCACAGCTCTCGGCGGCGTCGGGTTCGGGGGTGGTTCCACCGGGGTTGTAGTTCAGAAGCGTCTGATAGACGTTGCGGAACAGCTCCCAGGAGCTGTCCCAGGAGGCCGCGGGGTCCAGCGTGCTCGGAGAGCTGGTGGTGCCCACGACGATCGGCCCGGCGTCATCGGAGCTCTCGTCTCCCAGAAGACCGCATCCACTCACCAGGGACAGGGACGCGATCACCGCTACATGCTGCAACGATCGATTCCGGTAGAACACGCACACGCTCCTCGTAAAAGCCATGCCAAGAGTGGCCAGACCATACCGCAGGCCTGGAAAGGCTCAACCGGTGAGGGGAAAGCGTTATTGATCAGGGAGAAATCGTGACGACGTTGTCATGCCCCTGGGCGGGTCGGGGAATGGACACGGGCCCCGTTTCCGTCAAGGAACCGGGGCCCGCGGCGGTGTCCGATGAGACTCAGGCCACACCGGCGTTGAGCAGGATGCCGCCGTCGACGACGAGCGTCTGACCGGTGATCCAGTCCGACTGCTCGGAGGTGAGGAAGGCGGCGGTGCCGCCGATGTCGGACGGCACGCCGAGCCGGCCCAGCGGGTAGCCGGCGGCCGCCTCCGCCTCCCGGCCCTCGTACAGGGCCTGGGCGAACTTGGTCTTCACGACGGCCGGGGCGATCGCGTTGACCCGTACGCGGGGCGCGAACTCGTGCGCGAGCTGCTGGGTCAGGTTGATCATCGCGGCCTTGCTGATGCCGTACGCGCCGATGAAGGGCGAGGCCGACAGTCCCGCGAGGGAGGCGATGTTGACGATCGCGCCGCCGTTGTCCTTCTGCCAGGCGTGCCAGGTCTTCTGGGCGAAGCCGAGGGCGGAGACCACGTTGGTCTCGAAGACCTTGCGCGCCACCTCGAGGTCGAGGTCGGCGATCGGCCCGAACACCGGGTTGGTGCCCGCGTTGTTGACGAGGTAGTCGACGCGGCCGAAGGCCTCCATCGTCGCCTCGACGGCGGCCGTCTGGTGGTCGAGGTCGTGCGCCTTGCCGGCCACGCCGATGACCCGGTCGGCGCCGAGCTGCTCGACGGCCTCCTTCAGCGCGTCCTCGTTGCGGCCGGTGATGCAGACCCGGTCGCCGCGGGCGACGAGGGCCTCGGCGACGCCGTAGCCGATGCCACGGCTCGCGCCCGTGACGAGCGCGACCTTGCCGGAGAGTTCCACGGTCATGGTTCCTGGTCCCTAGTCGAGCGGTCCGCCGGCGACGTACAGCACCTGGCCGGAGACGAAGCCGGCGGCCTCGTTCGTGAAGAAGGCGATGGCGTTGGCGATGTCGTCGGGCTCGCCGACGCGGGCCACGGGGATCTGGGTGGCGGCGGCGGCCTTGAACTCCTCGAAGCCCATGCCGACCCGGGCGGCGGTCGCGGCGGTCATGTCGGTGGCGATGAAGCCGGGGGCGACGGCGTTGGCGGTGATGCCGAACTTGCCGAGTTCGATGGCGAGGGTCTTGGTGAAGCCCTGCAGACCGGCCTTGGCGGCCGAGTAGTTGGCCTGGCCGCGGTTGCCGAGCGCGGAGGAGGAGGACAGGTTGACGATCCGGCCGAAGCCCGCGTCGACCATGTGCTTCTGGATGGCCTTGGACATCAGGAACGAGCCGCGCAGATGCACGTTCAGGACGGTGTCCCAGTCGGAGGCGCTCATCTTGAACAGCAGGTTGTCGCGGAGCACACCCGCGTTGTTGACGAGGATCGTCGGGGCACCCAGCTCCGCGACGACACGGGCGATCGCCGCCTCGACCTGGGCCTCGTCGGAGACGTCGGCGCCGATCGCGACGGCCTTGCCGCCGGCCGCGGTGATCTTCTCCACGGTGTCCTTGCAGGCGGCCTCGTCGAGGTCGATCACGGCGACCGCGCGGCCCTCGGCGGCCAGCCGTACGGCGGTGGCGGCTCCGATGCCGCGCGCCGCGCCCGTGACTACGGCGACCCGCTGTTCAGTGGTGGACATTCCTGTGTCTCCTCGCCCTTGAGAGAACCTGTGGTGCGGTGAGCGACCGCTTAGTACCTTCGGCAGACGTGACGCTAGAAGCCCTGGCACCCGGTGTCAACGCCACACGGCGCCGGTGTGATCCATTACCTCACCAGGAGGTCCAGCAACCGCTCGGCCTCGCCCGCCGGATCGGTGGTGAGTCCGGTGTGCACCGGCCCCGGCTGCACCATCGCCGAGCGCGGCGCGACCAGCCAGCGAAACCGCCGTCCCGGGTCGTCGCCGGCTGCCTGCCCGGCGGACGCGCCGCCGCCGCACACCCCCTCGACGGCCGCCAGCGCCGCCCTGATCCCGGCCACGTCGGCGCCCGGGTCCAGGGCGCGCAGCCGTGCCTCGTCGAGATGGGTGCGGGCGCCGACATAGGCCCGGGCGCGGCAGTAGACCAGCACGCCCGCGTTGATGCACTCGCCGCGCTCGACCCTCGGTACGACCCTCAGCAGGGCGTACTCGAAGACGTCCCGGTCGCCGCCCTGGCCGGACCGGGTGATGTGGCGCTCGGCCACATGGCCGGCCATGTGGATGTGGCGCTCGCTCACTTGCTCTCCTCGATGCCGGTGATGCGGTCGGCGATGACGGCCGCCCGGGCGAGCAGCGGCCGGGCGTAGGCCCGTCTGAGGTCGTCCGGGGTGTCGAAGCCCGGTTCGTCCTGGAGCCAGACGTCGGGGATCTCGGCGGTGACCTCGGCGAGCAGATCGGCGGTGACCAGCGGGGCGAGCCGCTCGGCCGCGCCGGCGATGTCCGGGGCGAAGGAGGCGAGGGCGTGGTCGCAGGCGTCGTAGGGGCGGGCCGCGGAGGTCTCGACCGTGGGCCAGTTGTGGTGCCAGATCAGGGTGGCGCCGTGGTCGATGAGCCACAGGTCGCCCTGCCGGAGCAGCAGGTTGGGGTTGCGCCAGGAGCGGTCCACGTTGTTGACCAGTGCGTCGAACCAGATGACCGCACCGGCTTCCGCGGGGCTCACCGGGAAGGCGAGGGGGTCGTAGCCCAGCGCGCCGGAGAGGAAGTCCATGCCGAGGTTGGTGCCGCCGCTGGACCTGAGCAGCTCCTGCACCTGCGGGTCGGGTTCGCCGAGGCCGAGGACGGGGTCGAGGGCGATGGTCACGAGCCGGGGCATCCGCAGGCCCAGCCGGCGGGCGAGTTCGCCGCAGACGACCTCCGCGACGAGGGTCTTGCGGCCCTGTCCTGCGCCGGTGAACTTCATGACGTACGTTCCGAGGTCGTCGGCCTCGACGAGTCCCGGCAGCGAGCCGCCCTCACGCAAGGCCGTGATGTAGCGCGTGGCGGTGACTTCCTTGAGCATCGCCCCAGGTTACTGGGGCCTGGTGGGACGGCGTTCGACAGCTCCGCGACAGCTCTGGCTTACGCGGGCCTGATCTCGAAAAGGTCAATATCTCGACACTGTCCGGACTTGGCGAGGGTTCTGAACAAGCGGCGTCCACCGCCCGTACCTCTCGGCAGATCCACGCACCCCCTCTGGAAGGAAATCCTCAGCATGACCAGCGCATCGATCAACTCCGCGTCGAAGCCCGCCCGCCGTACGGTCATGGCGGCCGCCGGAGCCGCGGGGCTCTCCGTCGCGCTGACGGCGTGCGGAGGGTCCGACGACGACTCCTCCTCGTCGGCCTCGACCGGCGGGACGACGGGTTCGACAGGGGCCAGTGAGGCCGCGAGCACCGGTGGCACGGGCGGCGGGGACAGCGCGGCCGGCGCGGCGCTCGCCGCGACCGCCGACATCCCCGAGGGCGGCGGCAAGATCTTCGACTCGCAGAAGGTGGTCGTCACCCAGCCGGCGGCCGGCACCTACAAGGCGTTCTCGGCCGTGTGCACCCACCAGGGCTGTGCGGTGAAGACCATCGCGGACGGGGTCATCAACTGCCCCTGCCACAACAGCAACTTCTCGATCGAGGACGGCAGCGTGAAGAGCGGTCCGGCGACCCAGGCACTGCCCGAGGTGAAGATCACCGTCAGCGGCGACTCGATCACGCTGGCCTGACGTCCGGCCGCCGGAAGGCCGCGAGCACCTCGTCCGTGGTCACGACCGTGGCGACCAGCGCGAGGGTGTGGCGGATCATCGCGGGGGTGTAGTCGGCAGGCACCCCCGCGATGGCGTCCGAGGGCACGACGGCGGTGTAGCCCCGGTTGACCGCGTCGAAGACGGCGTTCGGGATCGCCACGTTGGCCGAGACGCCGGTCACGACCAGGGTGCGGCAGCCGAGGTTGCGCAGCAGGGCGTCGAGGCCGGTGCCCTGGATCGGCGACAGCCCGTGCAGCCGTCGTACGACGAGATCCTGTCCGGCGACCTCGATCGGGGGCGCGACACGGGTGGCGTCCGTACCGGTGAGCTGCTGGACGGGCAGGCGCTCGGCGGCGCGGAAGAGGCGCGCGTTGCGGTTGGCGCCCCGGCCGTCGGGGCGGCGCTCGGCGACGGCGTGGACGACCTGGACGCCGCTCCGGTGCGCGGCGCCGACCAGCCGGGCCACCTGGGCCAGGGCGCCCGACTCCCTGGCGGCGGCGGCGAGTTGGGGCAGTGCGGCACCGGGGCCGACGACGCCCCGCTGGCACTCCACCGTGAGCAGCACGGTGGAGTCGGGGTCGAGGAGGTCCCGGAGCTCTTCGGACGACGGCACGGCTCCCCCTGGTGTCGGGATACTTGCCTTTCTGACACAGTGTCAGAAAAGTCGTACTGGTAAGCAGTACACGGGAAGCAGTGACAAGAGAAGAAGAATGAGGGGGCCGGATGACCGTCACTCAGCGCCGGGGCCGGAAGATCATGATGTCGCCGGGAGAGCTGGACGCGTTCCTCACCACCCAGCGCACCTGCCGTGTGGCCACCGTGTCCGCCGACGGCGCCCCGCACGTGAGCGCGCTGTGGTTCCTGTGGGACGGCAGCGCGCTGTGGCTGTACTCCGTCGTGCGCAGCAAGCGCTGGACGCAGCTGCGCCGCGATCCGCGGGTCGCGATCGTGGTCGACACGGGTGAGGAGTACGAGTCGCTGCGGGGCGTCGAGCTGTCCGGCGCCGTGGAGTTCGTGGGCGAGGCTCCGCGCACGGGCGAGCTGTGCGCCGAACTCGACGCCGTGGAGACGCTGTTCGCGCGCAAGAACTTCCACCTGGACGCGATGCCGCACGACGGGCGGCACGCATGGGTGCGGCTGCGGCCGGAGAAGGTCGTCTCCTGGGACTTCCGCAAGCTGGGCGACGGCTGACGCCCACCGGTCAACTCAGTGCAGCTCCGGCCGACTTGAGGGCCTCGACCGCCGCCCGGATCGACGGACGGCGGTCCGCGTCCGCCCGCCAGACCACGTACACATGGCGGCGCACCCGCTGCTTGAGCGGGACCATGACGACCCCTCCGGGCACGGGGTCGCGTCCGAGCAGCGGCACGATGCAGACACCCAACCCGGCCGCGACGAGCGCGAGTTGGGTGTGGGTCTCGGCGGCCCGATGGCCGACGATCGGTTCGACGCCCCGCGAGCGCAGGGTGAACATCAGCCACTCGTGACAGAACTCGCCCTCGCCCCAGGTGATCCACTCGTCCCCGGCGAACTCCCCGAGATCCACCTCGTCCCGGCCCGCGAGGGGATGCCCGGCCGGCAGGGCGACCTCGGCGGGGTCGTCCAGGACGGGTGCCTTGACCAGCCCGTCCGGCACGGGCATCGGCTTGTTGTACCAGTCCAGGACGACCGCGAGATCGAGATCCCCGCGGACGACCCCCGCGACGCCGTTCTCCGGCTCCAGTTCGCAGGAGCGCAGCCGCAGCCCGGGGTGCGCCTTGCGCAGCTCGGCGAACGCGACGGGGAACAGGCCGCGCGCGGCGGTGGGGAACGCGGAGATCCGCAGCTCCCCCGCCACCTGCCCGCGCCGGGCCTCCAGATCGGACTGCGCCAGCTCCACCTGGGACAGGATCCGGGCCGCGTGCTCGGCCAGCAGCCGCCCCGCGTCGGTCAGCCGCACCCCCCGGCCGTGCTTGGCCAGCAGCCGCTGCCCGACCTCCCGCTCCAGCTTGGCCAGCTGCTGCGAGACGGCCGAGGTCGTGATGTGCAGGCCCGCGGCGGCGGCACTGACCGAGCCGTGCCGGGCGAGGGCGTCGAGGGTCCGCAGGCGCTCCAGGTTCAACATGTAAGCAATGCTACGAGGTATCGGGTTCGAATTCTCGATTGTGCTACGAGGTTCCGTGCAGCATCGTTACGGCCATGACCACCGCCGCCGACGCCGCCGCCACCCGCGCCTCCGCGCCCGCAGCCCCCCGCACCCGTCGCACCCTGGACTGGCGTCTGCGCTTCGGCGCGCTCTCGCTGATATGGGGCTTCAGCTTCCTGCTCATCAAGGTGGGCACCCACGGCTACGCCCCGTTCCAGGTCACCCTGGGCCGGCTGGTGTTCGGGACGGCGGTGCTGGCGGCCGCGATGGTGGTGAGGCGGGAGCGGCTTCCGCGCGGGGCCCGAACCTGGGCGCATCTGACGGTCGCCGCGTTCCTGCTCAACGCCCTGCCGTTCTCGCTGTTCGCCTACTCCGAGCTGACGATCCCCTCCACCCTGGCCGGTATCTGCAACGCCACCTCGCCCCTGTGGGGCATGGTCCTCTCCCTGGTCGCCCTGTCCGAGGACCGGCCCACCCGGGTCCGGGTCGCGGGGCTCGGCCTGGGCTTCCTCGGGGTCCTGACGGTCCTGGGCGCCTGGCAGGGCTTCCACGGCCTGGACGCCCGCGGCACGGCGATGGCCCTGCTGGCCTCGCTGAGCTACCCGATCGGCTGGATCCACGTCCGCCGCACCCTGGCCGGGACGGGGGCCTCGGCACTGTCGATGACCGGCGCGCAACTGGGCGTGGCCAGCCTGCAGCTGGCCGTGGTCACCCCGCTGTTCACGAGCGTTCCCGACCGCTTCCCGCTCCTGCCGCTGCTGGCGATCGCCGCGCTGGGCGCCCTGGGCACGGGTCTGGCCCTGCTGATCCAGTACGGCCTGGTCGCCGAGGTCGGTCCCACGACCGCGCAGATGGTCACGTACTTCATCCCGGTGATCGCGACGGCGGCGGGGGTGGCGCTCCTCGGCGAGTCGCTGAGCTGGTCGACGCCGGTGGGGGCGGTGATCGTGCTGGCGGGGGCGGCACTCACCCAGGCACGGACGAGATGACCGACCCGAAGGGGCGCGGGGAACGGCGCGACCGGCCACGACGCACGCGCACGCGCAGACGACCGACGCCCACGCCGACGCCCCCACCCCCACAGCACTAGCTAGACGTAGGTACGAGAAGAAACCGGCCCCACGGCCGAGGCCACCGCGTCCGCCAGTGGGCCCGTCTCCTGTTCCGTGAGCGTCGACACGGTGATCCGGATGCCCGGCCCGGCGCTCAGCCGAAAACGCGCCCCCGGCGACACCGCCCACCCCGCGTGCAGCAGCCTGGCCACCACCCCGGTCTCGTCCGGCACCGGCACCCACACGTTCATCCCGCTGCGCCCGTGCGCGGCGACCCCCCGCTCGGCCAGCGCGGCGATCAGCGCCTCGCGCCGTTCCCGGTACGCCGACGCCACCGCCGTACCGTCCACCGCGCCGTCGCCCCACAGCAGCACCACGGCCCGCTGGACGAGCAGGCTCACCCAGCCGGGCCCCAGCCGCTGGCGGCCCCGCACCCGGTCCACGGTGACCTCGTCGCCGGTCAGCACGGCGAGCCGCAGGTCGGGGCCGTAGGCCTTGGCGACCGAGCGGACGAAGGCCCAGTGCCGGGTGACGCCCGCGAGGGGACTCAGGGGCAGGTCGACGATGCCGTGTCCGTGGTCGTCCTCGATCAGCAGGACCCCGGGGTGGTCGGCGAGGACCGAGCGCAGCGCACGCGCGCGGGCCGCGGTCACGGAGGCGCCGGTGGGGTTCTGGGCGCGGTCGGTGATCAGTACGGCGCGCGCCCCGCCCTCCAGGGCCGCGCGCAGGTCGTCCGGGAGCGGACCCTCGTCGTCGACACCGACCGGGACCGGGCGCAGCCCGAGCGCCGGGACGAGGTCGAGGGTGCGCCCCCAGCCGGGGTCCTCCACCGCGACGCCGTCCCCCGGCCTGAGGTGGGCGGCGAGGACGCGTTCGACGGCGTCCAGGGAGCCGGAGGCCACGGTGAGCGGTCCGGCGGGCACACCGTCGGCGTCGAGCGCGGCGCGGGCCGCGCGGGCCAGGCCGGGGTCCACGGGATCGGCGCCGTACAGGACCGGCTCGCGGTCGGCGCGTGCGGCGGCCGCCGCGAAGGCGCTCGCGAGCGGGGGCAGCAGGGCCGGGTCGGGGTTGCCGTCCGCCAGGTCGCGGACCCCCTCCGGCACGTCGAGGCGCACCTTCTCACGGCCGGTGGTGGCGGGCTTGGGGCGCACCCGGCTGCCCCGGCGCCCGTGCGTCTCGATGACCCCGCGCTCGCGCAGGGTGCGATACGCGGCCGCGACCGTGTTCGGATTCACCCCGAGCGTGACCGCCAACTCCCGCATCGGCGGGAGCGGTTGGCCCGGCTCTAGGGCGCCTTCGCCCACCGCGCGCTCGATGTTCGCGGAAATGTCTGCTGCGCGCCGACCTGCGATCCGATACTCTCCTAGCACAAAGCAGATTATGCACTAGTGCAATGGAGAGCGCAATGCAGGGGACCCACCAGCCGACGCCGCGGCCCGCCGCGTATCCCGTGACCGACCGCACGGTCCCCACCCGTGCCGCGCAGAAGGCCTCCTACGACAAGGACCTGGTGCACGCGATACTCGACGAGGGGTACGTCTGCCACCTCGGCTTCGTCCGCGACGGCGCGCCGGTCGTGCTGCCGACGCTGTACGGACGGGTCGGGGAGGTCCTGTACGTGCACGGTTCCACGGGCTCGCGTCCGCTGCGGATGGCGGGCCAGACCGACCCGGGGCTGCCGGTGTGCCTCACGGTGACGCACGTGGACGGTCTGGTGCTGGCCCGCTCGGCCTTCCACCACTCGATCAACTACCGCTCGGTCGTGGTGCACGGCCTCGCGTACGACGTCACCGACCCGGAGGAGAAGCGCGCCGCCCTCGACGCCGTGGTCGACCAGGTCGTCCCGGGCCGCGTCGCCGACTCCCGCCCGGCGAACAAGAAGGAACTGGCGGCGACCGCGGTCATCCGCCTCGATCTGAACGAGGTCTCCGCCAAGACCCGCACCGGCGGGGTCAACGACGAGCCCGAGGACCTGGCCCTGCCGCACTGGGCCGGAGTGCTCCCGCTGCGCAAGGGGTACGGCACCCCGCTCCCGGAGGCCGACCTCGCCCCCGGCACCCCGGTCCCGGACTACCTGGCGGCCCTGTGACGCGCTGACGCCGCCGGAACGCCCTCCCCCGCCTTCCCCCGCCCGCGTCAGGCCGTGGCCTCGTGGGCGGACGGATCCCGCTCGGGCTCACCGCCGGCGACCGGCCGCGGGGAGCCCTTGGCGGGCGCGGACGACTGGGCGATGTACGCGCCCAGCAGCACCATCGCGCCACCGGCGAGCTGCGGCGCCGAGAGGTGCTCGCCCAGCAGGACCCAGGCCAGCACGGTCGCGACGACCGCCTCCAGACAGGCCACGACCCCCGCGACCTGCGGGGAGAGCCGGCGCACGGAGAGCACCCCGGTGACGTACGCGACGACCGTGGCGATCAGCACGATCCAGCCGAGCAGCAGCCAGGCCGGGACCCGGGTGCCGTTCAGGTCGGCGGAACCCGTGAGGACGGAGAAGTCCAGGTTCCAGGGGCGGGCCACGACGGTGAGCACCAGCGCGCCGATCAGCAGACCGTAGGCGATCACACCGAGCGGGTCGGGGGCGTCGTCGCCGGCGTCGCCACCCTGGTCGGCCAGCACGAAGTAGCCGACCTGGCAGCAGGCGGCGGCCAGCGCGAGCACCAGCCCGAGGGCGTCGAAGCGGAGCCCCGACCACACCTCGACGACACAGGTGAGCCCGCCGACCGCGAGGACCACCCCGAGCGCGGCGGCGCGGGTCACCGGACGCCGCTGCACGAACCGCACCCAGCCCAGCACCAGGGCGGGCGCGAGGTATTCGAGGAGCAGGGACACCGCGACGGGCATCCGGGAGATCGAGGCGAAGTAGAAGGCCTGGACACCGGCCACCGCGAGCAGACCGAACCCGGCGAGAAGCGCGGGGCGACGGCGCAGCAGCGCGCGGTGGCGCACGGCGAGCGGCAGCATGACCAGGGCGGCGCCGGTCACCCTCAGCCAGACGACGTGCAGCGGGTCGAGCCCCGCCTCGATCAGCGGCTTGGCCGCGACCCCCGATCCGCCGAAGGCGATCGCCGACCCGACCGCCAGCCCGAGCCCGATGCCCTTGCCGCGGCCGCTCTGACTGCTCCCAGAGGTACGCACCGGCACATGATGACAGGCGATGACAGGACCGTCATCCCCGATGACACCTGTCTCAGGAACCGGACGGCGGCCGGCGGGAGGGGCTGGGCGCCGGGTGGATCTCAGTGGGCCGGTTCGGCGCCGCCCCCGGCGTACTCCTCCAGTTCCTCCAGCTCCTCCAGCTCCTCCAGCTCCTCCAGTTCCCCCAGTTCCCCCAGTTCCTCCCGTTCCTGTGCCGCGAGGCTCTCCTCGACGCGGGCGCGCAGGTCGCGCACGTCCACCCCGGCATGGGCGAGGACCTCGACGGCCCGGGCCTGCGGGTCCGCGACGAGCGCGGCGAGGAGGTCGAGTCCCAGGGCCCGGACACCGCCCGGCCGGCCGCCGCGCGCACCCGCCTGCTCCAGCGCGGCGGCGGCGAGCGGCGAGAACCCCTCCACCGCCGGGGCGACGGGCAGCGCCCCGGAGTCCTCGACACCGCTCTGCCAGCGCAGGCCGTAGCCGATGCTGCGCTGGACGAGATAGCCGAGCAGCCGCGCGAGCTGCGGCCCGTCACCGAAGGCGGCGCGGACCAGGGGGTCGTGTTCGAGGAGGGAGTGCAGCAGGTGGGCGGTGTCGATCTGCCGGTCCCCGTCGCGCACCGCGCGGCGGCGGGCAGCGGCGAGAACCGCCGCGGACTCGTCGTCGAGTCTCAGGTCGTCGTCCGTCCCGCGCGCCGCCTGGTCACCTGTCGACTGCCGGGGAATACGGGGTTGCACATCCCCACCTCATCAGCCCCGTCCGGTCGCGTCATCCCCGGAGGGAAGCATCTGCGCGTCCCACGCAGAGCGGACACCGGCGGACGGAATCTCCTCCTTACGGATGAGATCAGGCCAGTGAAGGACTTCCTCCACATTCCCTGACGGTTCATCAGTATTGAATGTTCGAGGCCCTGGAGCTACGTTCCGCGACACCGCAGCCCAGTTGCCCGACACGAGGAGGGTGGTCTCATGGCCGAAGTCAGCGCGGAGGCACGCATCCAGGCACCGGCCGAGAAGGTGTGGGCCCAGCTCACCGACTGGCCGGCCTACGGGGAGTGGAACGCGACGCACACCAACTTCCCCCGGGGCGGCCCCGAGACCCTCGAGGTGGGCGCGACCTTCCAGGAGAACATGAAGCTGATGGGCTTCCCGGCCGAGGTCGAGTGGACGGTCGCGGAGCTGGAACCGGCACGGGTGCTGGTGATCCGCGGCAAGGGCCCGATGGCGGTGTCCGTGGCCACCCGCTACACCCTCACCCCGGACGGGGACGCCACGACGGTCCGTATCGACGGCGAGTTCACGGGCGCCGCCGTGTCGCTGATGGCGGGCAAGCTCAAGGACTCCGGAACCGCCGCCCTGAACGAGTCGCTGCGCAAACTGGGCGGACTCGTGGCCTGACCCGGCCCGGCCCGGCCACGGTCGCCGTACGGCACGGGAAGGCGCCCCGCGGATCGCTCCACGGGGCGCCTTCGTCGTCGTACGACCGCCGTCGCGCCGTACGACCGCCGTCAGTCCTCGTCGGCGAGGATCAGGTACAGCTTCTTGCGGGCCTCGTTGATGACCGTGAGCGCCTTGTCGCGCTGGTCCTTGCTGCCGGTCTTCCAGACCTGCCCGAAGGCCTCCATCAGACCGAACCCGGCCTGGCGGATCTCGCCCAGCGCCTCCCAGTCGACGCCACGCGTGGCCTCCTCCCAGGGGGCTTCCGGGCCCTCCCCGGCCGCCGTACGGCCCTCCTCGGTGAGCGAGAACAGCTTCTTGCCGCCTTCGCTCTCACTGCTGATCAGGCCCTCGTCCTCCAGGAGCTGGAGGGTCGGGTACACCGAGCCGGGGCTGGGCTTCCACGCCCCGCCGCTGCGCTCGGCGATCTCCTGGATCATCTCGTAACCGTGCATCGGACGGTCCTTGAGCAGGGCCAGGATCGATGCCCGTACGTCACCGCGCCGCGCCCTTCCCCTGGGTCCGCCGCGCCCTCGCCCGCCCCAGGGGCCGGGACCGAAGCCCGGTCCGCCCGGACCGAAACCGGGACCACCGGGGCCGAAGCCGGGGCCGCCCGGACCGAAGGGCCCGAAGGCCGCACGCCGGCCGCCCCGTCCACCGCGGCCGCTCCAGGGGCCGTCCTCACCATGTCCACGCTCGAATCCGTGGGTACGCATCGCCCATCACTCCATTCCATCGTTGATCTGTCGCGATGCGTCAACGATATATCGGAATAGTTCGCTTGGCAAGGCTCCACCGATAGGGTGCGGGCATGACATCGCAGCGCGGCCCGCACGCCTACCTCTCCGAACTGTTCTCGCTGGACGGCCTGGTCGCCGTGGTGACGGGCGGCAGTTCCGGCATCGGACGGGCCATCGCCGGCGCGCTCGCGCGGGCCGGCGCGAGTGTGGTGGTCGTGGCCCGCCGGGAGTCGGAACTGGTCGCCACCGTCGAGGAGTTGACGGCGGAGGGCGGCCGGGCGGCCTGGGTGGGCGCGGATCTGAGCACCCGCGACGGGGTGCGCGCGGCGGCGGAGAAGGCGGCCGCCGTGTTCGGCGAGCCTGACATCCTCGTCAACAGCGCGGGCATCAACCTGCGGCCGCCGATGGGCGAGCTGGGCGAGGACGTGTGGGACGCCACGATGGCCGTGAACCTGGAGGCGCCCTACCTGCTGGGCCTGCGGTTCGGCCCCGGCATGGCCGAACGGGGCTTCGGACGGATCATCCACCTCACGTCCCAGCAGGCGCACCGGGCCTTCGTCCAGAGCGGCGCGTACGGGGTCTCCAAGGGGGCACTGGAGTCGCTGGCCCGTTCCCAGGCGGAGGCGTGGTCGCCGCACGGCGTCACCTGCAACACCCTGGTGCCCGGCTTCGTCATGACCCCGCTCAACACACGGCTGTCGGCCGACCCGGAGCGCGTGGCCGCACTGGCCGCGCGCACCATGGTCGGCCGCAACGGGCTGGCCGAGGACTTCGCCGGGGCGGCGGTGTTCCTGGCCTCCCGCGCCTCCGGCTATGTCACGGGACAGGCGATCTTCGTCGACGGCGGGTTCTCCGTCCACTGAACCGCCTGCCCCACAACCGCCTGGCCGGTGGACGGGACGGCTAGGCCGCCTGTGGGGTGAACTGGTGCAGCTGGTCGTTGCCCGGTTCGACGACGCCGTAGCTGCTCTCGGGCACCTCGTTCCAGGCGCCCGGGAGGTCACCCAGGGGCTCGGAGACGACGAGCCGGGTGTCGTCGGAGACCTCGCGCAGAAAGGCGAGGTCGGGGTGGAGCTGACGCAGGGTCTCCACCGCGGTGCTGTAGAAGAGCGAGCGGGACTGTCCCTGGCTGGAGTAGCGGAAGCCCCACAGCCGCTCGCCGTCGGCCACGGAGACCGTCATCTGGAGCGGGAACTCCACGTCGTGGTCGTGCCCGACCTGCTCCACGAACCCCGCCATCCGCTCGACGGCGGCCGCCGGGTCCTTCTCCAGGCCGAAGGTGAGGGCCAGGTAGAACATCATCTCGGAGTCCGTCGAGCCCTCCATGTCGAGGAACAGCTCCGGGTCGACGGCGAGGGCGAGGTCGCGGCGTATCCGGCGGAAGTCGGCGATCGCCCCGTTGTGCATCCACAACCAGCGGCCGTGCCGGAAGGGGTGGCAGTTGGTCTGCTGCACCGCCGTGCCGGTCGTCGCCCGGATGTGGGCGAAGAACAGCGGGGAGCGGACATGGCGGGCGATCTCCCGCAGATTGCGGTTGCTCCACGCCGGTCCGACGTCCCGGAAGACCGCCGGGACCTGGTCGTCCGACTCGGGCGCGTACCAGCCGATGCCGAAGCCGTCGCCGTTGGTCGTCTCCACGCCCATCCGGGAGTGCAGACTCTGGTCGATCAGCGAGTGTTCCGGCTTGTACAGGATCGTGTCGAGAAGGATGGGGGTCCCCGAGTAGGCCAGCCATCGGCACATGTCGTCAGTCCTCCTGTGGCGAACGGGTCAGGCGTACCGGTCGGGTCGTACGACGCACAGCGCCCAGATGACGAACGCGGAGAAGGCGATCATCACCACCGACCAGACCGGGTAGTACGGCAGGGAGAGGAAGTTGGCGATGATGATGAGGCTCGCGATGGCGACACCGCCCACGCGGGCCCACAGGGCCGTCTGGAACAGACCCAGGCTGACGATCACCGCGACCGCCCCGAGGATCAGATGGACCCAGCCCCAGCCTGTGACGTCGAAGCGGAAGACGTAGCTGCGCGTCGTGATGAAGATGTCGTCCTCGGCGATCCCCATGATCCCGCGGAAGATGTCCAGCACCCCGGCGATCATGAGCGTGACCGCGGCGAACGCCGTCAGGCCCTCGGCCCAGTGCCGCCCGGTCCCGCGCGCGTGCGCCGGCGTCGGATTGGTCGTCATGCCCTGCCTCGATTCGGTGTCTTCGGTGTCGTCCGGCGGGTCAGTGGTGGCTCGCGGAGCCGTGTCCGCTCAGGACGAGCTGCTTGGCCCGGTCGAACTCCTCGTCCGTGATGTCCCCGCGGGCCTTGATCTCGGACAGCTTGGCGAGTTCGTCCACGCTGCTGGTCGGGGCACCGGAGCCCTTGGCGGTGTCCCGGATGTAGTCGTCGAACTGCTGCTGCTGTTCCCTCGCCTGCGCGATCTCCCTGCGGCCCATGTTCTTCCCGCGCGCCACGACGTAGACGAACACGCCCAGGAACGGCAGACAGATGCAGAACACCAGCCATCCGGCCTTGGCCCAGCCGCTGAGGTCGTCGTCGCGGAAGATGTCCACGATCACGCGGAACAGCAGCACGAACCACATGATCCACAGGAAGAAGATCAGCATGGTCCAGAAGGCGCTGAGCAGCGGATAGTCGTAGGCGAGGTACGTGTCCCCGGTCATCTCGGTCCTCCGTTCCGGGCCTTGCGCCCGTCGGCGGTTGACTGCCGTCTTCAGCGTGCGCACGGCAAGCGGCGGGCGCCTCACCCCGGGCGGGTGAGACCCGCCCGGCGCAGAGCCGCCCGCCAGGCGAGGGCCAGCACGACCTCCGCGAGGCCCAGCAGCACCAGCCACAGCCCGAGCAGCCGGGTCAGTGCCCGGGCCGACTCGGTGGGCAGGGCCAGGACGACGATGCCCGCGACCACGGCGAGCAGCGCGGCGGCCAGGACGAAGCCCCGGTGCGGCAGGTCCCGGGCGGCCAGGGCGGTGTAGAGGGTGAGGACTCCCGACACCAGCCAGACGACCCCCACGATCAGGGAGAGCGCGGTGATGGTCTGCAACGGGTTGCGCAGACACAGCACGCCGGCCAGGACGTACAGCACGGAGAGCAGGAGTCCGGGCAGCCGTTCACCGTGGTCCTCCCGGGCGAAGACGGCGACGAACCGGAACAGCCCGGTCACGAGCAGATACAGCCCGATCAGCACCGCGAGGACGTGCAGGGTCTCGTCCGGCCAGACCAGCACCAGGACGCCCGGTACGAGCGTGGCGACGGCGGACCCGAGCAGCCAGGTCCAGGAGCGGCCGAGGGCGGAGAGTACGGCGGCGGGGTCCGATCCGGGCGGCACGGTCATGGCTCCTCCTGGCGGGACGAGGTCGGCGGGACGAGGTCGGCGGGGTGAGGTCGGCGGGGTGAGGTCCGCGAGGTGAGGTCGGCGGGACGAGGTCCGCGAGGTGAGGTCGGCGGGACGAGGTCCGCGAGGTGAGGTCGGCGGGGTCGGGTCGGCGGGGTCAGTCCGGCATCTGCCGCATCTCCAGGACGCGCAGTCCCAGGGACTGGCAGCGGGCCAGCAGGCCGTACAGATGCGCCTCGTCGACGATGTGTCCGAACAGGACGGTCTGGCCGGACATCACGACGTGGTCCAGCTCGGGAAAGACCTTGATCAACGTCTCCGACATCTGTCCGTCGACACGGATCTCGTAGCGCATGAGCCTTCCTTGTGGTCTCCCTGCGATGGTCCGTCGCGGCGGGCCGCGGAGCCTCACCCACCAGAGGTGAGACGCCACCCGGGCCACTCGGCTGATCTGCGGCGACGCCTCCCGGTCAGTGGGTGATGAGCAGCTTGAACGCGATGATCGCCAGACCCAGCACCAGGTTCACCGCAGCCGTGACGGCCACCAGCGGCCACGCGGCCCCGGCCCGCCGCGCCGCGGCCACCGACCAGCCGACCTGTCCCGCCACGGCGACCGACAGCGCCAGCCACAGCGTGCCCGTCAGATCGAGGCCGAGGAGAGGGCTGACGGCCACGGCCACCGCGGGCGGGACGGCGGCCTCGACGATCGGCCACTCCTCCCGGCACACGTGCACCAGGACCGTACGGTCCGGCCGCAGCCGGGTCAGCCGCGCCCCGAACATCTGCGCGTGCACATGCGCCAGCCAGAACACCACCCCCGTCAGCAACAGCAGCCCCACCAGCTCCAGGCGGGGGAAGTCGCCCAGCGCCCCGGCGCCGACGACGACGGACGCGGCGAGCATCGAGCCGTAGACCCCTCCGGTGTAGTCGGCGCGGGACCGCCGCCCGATGGTGGGCTCCCTGGCCCTGATGTGCTCGGTGTCGGACATGACCGAGCTCCTTCGCAGGTCAGGCCGCGCCGACGCGCGACGGCTGGGGACGGGTGGACGGCCGGCCCGGCAGATGCGAGGTGACCAGGAGACTGGCCAGGGTGATGCCTCCGGCGGCCAGGATCCCCGCCTTCAGACCGTCGAGCTGCGCCGCGGCGTAGGACTCGGTGAGCGCGTCGACCTCGGCGGGCGGCAGCCCGGCGTCCTCGGCCGCCGAGCGCACCTGGTCGGTGGGGACGAAGGAGATCCCGGCCTCCAGGGCCACGCTCGTGCGCTGCACGGCCTCCTCCGACAGCCGGGGATCGTTCTCCACCTGGGTGGTGAAGGCCTGGGCGAGGGCACCGACGAGCAGCGACCCGATGAGCGCGGTACCGAGCGCGGACCCGAGGTTCTGGGCGGTGAACTGCAGCCCGCCGGCCTCGCTGCGCTCCTCCTCGCCCACGCTGGACTGGACGACGTTGCCGAGCTGCGAGGCGAGCAGGCCCATCCCGATGCCGAGCAGGCCCATGGCACAGCCGAACTGCACGTCGTCGATGTCCGGGTCGATGGTGGCCAGCAGCCACACGATGGCGGCGAGCAGGGTCAGCAGGGCCAGCCGTACCACCAAGCGCGCACCCACCTTCCGCCCGAGCCGTGCGGCGAGTGTGGACGCCACGAGCATGGTGACGGACACGGGCAGCAGGCGCAGTCCGGTCTCGAAGGCGTCGAAGCCCTGGACGACCTGAAGGTAGAGCGGGATGGCGAAGAACAGCCCGAGCAGGATGAGGTTCTGGCTGAGCAGACACAGCAGGCCGGAGCGCAGGGCGGGCTTGTGCAGCAGGGCGAGATGGACCAGGGGGTCGGCGTGGCGCTGCTCCTGGTGCCGCTCCCAGCGTACGAAGGCCGCCAGGACCGCGGCTCCGAGGCCGATCACGAAGAAGGTCGGCGCGAACCCCAGGACGGTGAAGGGCGGGTTGCGCGGCTGCACCCAGCCCCAGGTGCCGCTCTGGAGCACCCCGAGCACGCCCAGCGCCAGGCCCACCGCCGAGAGCGCGGCGCCGATGCCGTCCAGCCGGGGCCGGGGCCCGGTCTGCGGGATGTCCGTGATCACGCTGCGGAAGGCGAGGATCGCCAGGACGACCACGACCTCACCGGCGAAGACCAGCCGCCAGGTGAGATACGTCGTCACCCAGCCGCCGAGCAGCGGTCCGACCGCGATGCCCGCACCGGCGAGCCCGCCGATGACGCCGTACGCGACGGCCCGGTCGCGCCCCGGGTAGGAGGCGGCGACGAGCGCGGCCATGGCGGGCAGCACCATCGCGGCGCCCAGCCCCTCGATGACCGACCAGCCCAGGGCGAGGACCCACACGGTGGGGGCGGCGGCGGTCAGGGCCGAGCCCGTGCCGTAGACGACGAGCCCGAGCAGGAACATCCGGCGCCGTCCGAGGATGTCCCCGAGTCTGCCGCCCGCGATCATGAAGGCGGCCATGACCAGCGCGTACAGCGTGATGACGGCCTGGATGACGGTCACCTCGGTGTCGAAGTCCTCGACCAGCTGGCTGATGGAGACGTTCATGACGGACGTGTCCAGCACCATCAGGAACTGGGCCGTCCCCAGGACGATCAATGCCCGCCAGTGCTTCACGTCGTCCACCTCGCCGAGTCGGCCCGGGACGCCGGGGGTGGTGGCGTCCGGCAGCGGCCGTCACCGACCGGCTGCCACCTCCATCGCAGCTCGGAGGCCCCGTCCGGTGCCTCACCCGCCACGGGCGAGCCTGCCACCGCACGGGCGTGCGCACGGGTCGGCGGAGCCGTGAACAGGTCGTGGCGGAACCACGCCGCCCCGGCACACCCGTCGGCGCACCGGATCTCACCGGCGCCCGGTACTCGCTCTCCTGCGCCGTCCGGGAGGTCAGGAGTCGGATCGGGTTACGTCGTGCGGAGGCACGGGGCGCTCGGACTTGCGATGGCTGGTGTCGCACCAGGGGTAGGTCCGACTGCGTCGGCAGGTGCACAGGGCTACCCGGAACCGGTCGGACGTCACGGTGGTGCCGTCCTCCAGAGTGACCTCCACCGGGCCTTCGACCAGCAGCGGTCCCGCGCGCCGCGCGACGATGCGGCAGCGGCGTTCATCCGAGTCGTACACCACGAATGATCACCAGCTCTTCCTTCTCGTCGTCGTCTTCGACCAGGCCGCAGCCGCGCAGCCAGCCTTTCCGGGAACGCAGGACGGGGCCGAAGCTGATGTGGTGGCGTTCCAGGATTCCGGCGCGCAGGCCCATCGCCCGCAACCGGCGCAGCGACTCTTCCGGACCGCTCAGGGCGGACTGGACCAGAAGCAGCACGCCGCCGGGCCGCAGGAGCACGGGTGCGTCCTGGCATATGCGGTTCAGCACAAGACGGCCGTCGTCTCCGGCGTCCCAGGCCCGTGCCACGCCCCGTCGTGGGCACGCGGCGGCGGGGGCCGGCACGTACGGCGGGTTCGACAGGATGAGGTCGAAGGAGCGGCCCGACACCGGAGCCAGCAGGTCGCCCCGTCTCACGTGCAGCGGGAGACGCGCCAGCACCGCGTTGACCTTTGCGTTCAGAGCCGCTCGCCAGGAGATGTCGACGGCCGTGACGCGTGCGCCGAGCCGGGCCGCGGCCAGTGCGACCGCACCTGTTCCCGTGCCCACGTCCAGGACTTCGGCCCCTGAGGGAAGGGGGTCGGGGCGCAGGTATTCGTGGCGCAGGTACTGGACGAGCAGGTCGGTGTCGTCCTGGGGGGTGTAGACGCCGGGCAGAGTAACCGTGGTCATGGGGTTTTCGTCTCCGGTCCTCAAGGAGTGCGCGAGAACCTGTTCGCCGCAGGCACGCCGGTCAGACAGGTATCCGCAGCGATGACTCCCCGGTCCGCCACGCGCCGAGAAGACGCTCGGCAAGGCGGTCTTCGAGATATGTGGTGGCTTCCACTCCGAAGGCGACATCGCCGTCGAGGTGAGGCTCTTCCTCGAGGAGGCCCGCGACGACTTCCCAGCGGACGACCTGTTCGTGCACGGCGTCGGCCTCGACGTGCTCGTCGTAGAAGTGCTCGGCGGCCGGTCCGGCGCCGGTGCGCCGCATGGCCTGGGCAAGACGCCGCGACCCCGGGGACGAGGTGATTTCGACGGCGGCGAAATGTCCCACCAGGGCCCCTCGCAGCGCGCGGTGCAGGCCGAAGAGGGACATCATGTTCACGATGGCGAGGGCTTCGGCACCGGCCGCGTCGAGATAGTGCCCGTACGAGGTGTTCAGGTCGAGGTCGGCCATGAGCTCGGCGAACAGGCGGGCGTGCACGCGATCCGCGCGACCTCCTCCGAACTCGTCGAACTCCACGGCCGCCATTCCCGCCTTCGCCCTCCCCCACAATCGGGGCAGGACCCAGGCATGCGGGTCGGCTTCCTTGAGGTGGTAGAGCGACCGCTGGGCGGCGTATTCGCGCAACTGCCACAGCTCACCCTCATGCTGCAAGAACCGGCTGACGCCGCTGCCGTCGACGGGCTCGACGAGCAGTTCCTCCAATGCCTCATCGGCGCGCCCGTGCCGGGGCGCCCCGTCGCGGAGGGCCTCGAGAAACCGCTGCTCGACGGCGGCTCGGACGTTGAGCAGGTCGGGATCCCATTCACGGTCGGCATCGACGTCGGCAAATCCCCGGTAATGCAGCTCGTAGCAGACATACAGGGCGAGCTGTAGATCATCTCCGAGCGGGGCGGCGCGGAGAACCGCCTGCTCGTCCGGGAGCGGCCCCGTGTTCCGCAGGTATCCGCCGATCGCCGCCGAGATCCGGCCACGGGCGCACGGCAGGGTCGGCTCTCTCGATGGGACGTCCATGGCGACCGAGTACCCGTGATCCAGGGCTTGGCACCTGCGCCTCGCGGCGAACTGGACGGACGGGCCCGTCCAAGGGTCGCCCTGCCGGCGGCACCCTCCTTCGGCGGGCGGTGGCGCCGGTACGGCCGGCGACCGCCTCGGACAGCACCTCGGCCGACGCCGCCGCAGCCACCCCGACGACGGCGGCCGTACGGCCCCCACACCCGGCCCCGCAACACGATCCCCCTCCCCGCAGAGCCCGGCCGCACGCCATGTGCTCCACCACCACGGGGTCCGGCCCGGTGGTGGCCCGGAGCCGTCGGCCGACGCCTTGGAGGCGGCCGCCGACGAGCACTCCGGAATGGTGCCGGACGCTTCCGACATCACCTTCGCGGATTCGACGCTGCATTCTGGAGATCACCGGGGTCGCTTCCGTGCGGGCTGTACGGGACACCGTCGACGCCGCGGCCTCGGCCTGCCGCGGCGAACGGCGGCCCACCAGGCTTCGGCGTGAGCCGCAGTCAGGAGCAGGCCCTGTTCCGATCGAGCCCGTCGGAGCCGGCTGCTGGACCATGACGGTGCCTCGGACGCCTTCCTGGGAGAGGCATGGCGGCCGGGGCTCCCGTCCGGGAGCCCGATGCGTGTCCCGAGTGGTCAGAAGGCCGAGCCGGGATTCCCGGGCCGGATGCGTCCTCGCCAGGCGCCGGTCTCGCCCCCGCGCTGTTCGATGTAGTCCTTGAAGCGGTGCAGATCTCCCCTGACCTGGCGGTCGATCATGCCGAGCATGTCCGCGCCCTTCTCGGCCATGCCGCTGGGCTCGACGTCCATCGTGAGCTCCACCCGGGTGCGGGTGTCGTCCAGCCGCTGGAACCTGACCGATCCCCGCTGCCGGGTCTCTCCGTCCACGACCCGCCAGGTGATCCGGTCGTCCACCAACTGGTCGACTATCTCCGTGTCGAACTCGCGCCGCACCCCGCCGATCTTGGTGGTCCAGTGGTTGTGCCGCTCGTCGAGCTGCCTCACCTCCTCGACGCCCTCCATGAAGTTCGGGAACTCCTCGAACTGCGTCCACTGGTTGTAAGCCGTATGGACGGGGACCTCGACGTCCACTGCTTCCTTCACCGTGCTCATCGTTTCCTCCTCGCCGGCGGTCGTTCCGCACCACACCGGGTACCCAGGTACGGGGGATATGAAGAACCGCGTGTCGGGCGGCACCAAGGACGCCTCCGCGACGATCCCGGTGTGAGACCCGCCTGGCAGGGAACCCGCCTTCGGACAAAGGGCCTGCGTTGCCGCCGGCGGACGGAGCAGAGGTCGTCCTCGCTCCACGGCCTGGCGATGCGCATCCCCGCCTGCGGCCCGGTCTCGGTGACTCCCGAGGCGGCGGCGAGCCATCTGCCTCCTTCGGAGAGAGTTTCACCATCATGACCAGAGATACCGCCCCGACCGGAGACACCGCGGTCGGCCCCCGGCCCTCGGAGACGTCCGGCAGTGACTTCGCCCGGCTGTCGAGAAAGATCGCTGATGCCGGCCTGCTGGGGCGCCGTCCCGGCTACTACGCACTGCGGATCACGGCAGTGGCCGGGCTCTACGTCGTCGGGTGGGCCGCCGTCGCGCTCGTCGCCGACAGTTGGTGGACCCTGGCGGCCGCCGCCTTCCTGGCCGTCGTCTTCGGTCAGGTCGCCCTGCTCGCCCATGACGCGGCCCACCGTCAGGTGTTCCGCCGTCGCCGCGCCAGCGAAACGTCCGGACGGATCGCCGGTGCGGGCATCGGGATGGGCTACGGGTGGTGGCAGGACAAGCACACCCGTCACCACGCCCACCCCAACCACGAGGAACTCGACCCCGACCTCGACCCCAACCTGCTGGTCTGGTCCCAGGACCAGGCCCGGGCCGCCAAGGGGCTCCCCCGCCTGATCGGCCGCTGGCAGGCGTTCCTGTTCTTCCCGCTCCTCACACTGGAGGGCTTCAACCTGCACGTGTCGAGCGTGAAGGCGCTGGCCAACCGCTCGCTCAAGCACCGAACGCTCGACGGCACCCTGCTGTTCGCGCACTTCGCGGTCTATCTGGCCGTCCTGCTCTGGCTGCTGCCGCCCGGCATGGCGATCGCCTTCCTCGCCGTCCACCAGGGCCTGTTCGGCGTCTACCTCGGCTCCCTCTTCGCGCCCAACCACAAGGGCATGCCGATCCTGACGGGCGACGACCGCCCGGACTTCCTCCGCCGCCAAGTGCTCACCTCACGCAACGTGCGCGGCGGACGGCTCACCGACATCGCACTGGGCGGGCTGAACCACCAGATCGAGCACCACCTCTTCCCCAGCATGCCCAGCCCCAACCTGCGCAAGGCCCGAACCATCGTCCGCCGCCACTGCGAGGAACTGGGCGTGGACTACGTCGAGACCGGGCTGATCACCTCCTACCGGCACGCCCTCACCAGCCTCCACCGGGCCGGCGCGCCGCTCCGGCCCGCCCGCGTCCCCGCCCAGGGAGGTCCGGCGGACATCGGCGGTGACCGTGTGCCCTGAGAGCCTTCCGGGACTCGGGACACCGGGCGCGGCACCGGCGGGTCATGCCGTGAGCTGTCCGAAGACCTTCCTCAGGTCCTGGGCCTGGCCGTCGTTGATCCACGCCAGCGGCGCGTAGTGGTAGGCGACGCCCGCCGGACGCGCCAGCAGCGGCCGCCCCCCGGCGTCCGTGGGCCACTCGACGGCGCCGGTGACGGTGCGGGCGGCGAAGGTCCAGTAGTCACCGGACACATACCGCCCGCAGGGCGCGAAGTAGACCTGCACCCCGTCCTCGAGGTCGATCCACTCGCCCTCGACCACCTTCACCGCCCCGCCCTCCAGCCTGGGCGCGCCGCGCCGACGGCTCTCCAGCTGGTCCCAGCGCCGCAGGTACGGATGCCGCCCCGGCTGCCGCCCGACCGTCCCGTCCGGTTCCGCCGACAGGCGCACCCGCCGCCCGGCCAGGTCGACCTCGACCACCTGGAGCAGGTCGAAGATCTCACCGCGCCCGACGGACGCGTCGTCACAGACCTCGACGAAGTCACCGACGTCCAGGTCGAGCTTGTCGTCGCGGCCGAGCGCCTCCAGGGTGACCCACTCGCCGATGGCGGTCAGCGGCAGCACCACCGACCCGTTCTCACGCGACCACTTGTAGGACGCTTCGCCGACCTCGCCGCCCCGGTGGATCTCCACCCGGTAGAGCTGGTTCTCCGGTCCCCGGTAGCGCGCGTCCGGCGCCACCAGGCACGGGTCGTTCTCGACCCGCGCCGGCCGCTCGGCGCGCGCGGCGAGCCGGCAGGTGCGGTCCTGCTGCGCGGCGACCCACGCGTCGAACGCCCCCGCGGGATCACACCGCTGGTCCTCCCCCAGCTCCAGCGGCAGCACCTCCCAGTCGACCCGTACCCGCGCCGTGGTGTCGGGCAGCGCGGCACCGAGCGCGGTCTCCCGCAGCAGCGGGTCCTGTACGGCCGTCACCAGCCGGTCGTGCACCCGCAGGTAGGCCAGGAACGGACCGGACGGCAGCTCGTCGTCGTCCCGCTCCACATCGCGGTAGGCGTACGGCTGGTCCCAGTACGTCCACACCGGGCCGGCCTCCGTGCCGTCGACGGCCCTCGCCCCGGCCTTCGCGGACGCCGGTTTCTTCGCCGCGACGGGCTTCTTCGCGGCCGCGTCCGGGTGAGCGTGCCCGGCGTCCGCCGGCCGGCCACCGCACTCGTCCACCGCCGGCAGCGGCTCCGGGCGGGTGGCGTCGACCGCGATTCCGTCCACGTAGTACCGGCCGGGCGCGATCGTGAGCGAGGCCTTCTCGCCCTCGGACTCCGCGCCGTACTCGATCCTGAAGCCGTCACCGGGCCCGCCGTGCCGGCCGATCAGGTCGGCGGCCAGTGACCGATCGGCCGACAGACCGAGTTGGGCCTGCTCGTTGGACTCGGCGTCCAGCAGCACCCGGCCCTGCTGGCTCACCACCGCGGCATAGTGCTCCTGTGGCCGGTACGTCAGGCGCGAGAAATCGCCGTGCATCTTTCCCTCCCGAATCATCGATTGACGCCGTGTCAGTTGACCGGGACGATCCCGGCGTCCAGGCCGGCCGGCGAGAACTCCGCGAGCCGCGCCCGCAGGTTGTCCTCCCGCTGCGGCTGGTACAGGTCGTGCAGCACCCCCAGCTCGGAGCCGTCGTCCGCGCCCCGCCAGATCTCCACCGCGCACGACAGCGCGAGCTGGAGGTAGGCCGGCGCCCCGTACCGTCTGCCGGTGAACCGGGGCCGGACCCGGGCGGCCTCCAGCGCGCCCCACCGCGGCAGGTCCGCCGGGTCCACGTCACCGGACTCGGCGAGCCGCCGCAGGTCCTCCCCGACGAGGTCCGGCTGGCAGTGGTAGCGGCGCGGCGTCCGCGACCCCGGCGGCACGTAACAGAACCGCAGGCACCCGATCCCCCGCCGCGCGACGTGCATCAGACCGTCGAAGACCGAGTTCTCGCCCAGCCGGACCGCGTGCGCGTGCACCTCGCCGATCACCGTCGACCGCCGTACCGTCAGCTCCGCGTGCGCGTGCCGGCACTCCGGCGCCGACACCGCCTCGCGGTCGGCGCCGGTCGCGTCGAGCACCGAGTCGGTGACGCACACCGTGACGGGATCGGTCCCGGCCTCGTCGTTCACCACCAGGATCGATCCGACGACGCTGTGCGCGATCTCCACGCACGCCGTGGTGTTCTCCAGCACCAGGCTGGGCTCCTCCGGGTGCGTGGGACGGCAGTGCGGCTCCAGCGACCACCCGGGCACCAGCGTCGAGTGCCGTACGACGACCGCGCCCATCGGCCCGGTCACGCTGATCCCGCGGCCCGTGATCAGCAACCCGTCGAGCACGAACCGCGGCGGCGGCCGGTCGTCGCCCTCCTCCGCGCAGAGCGCCCGGATCTGCAGCGAGTCCGGCCGGTTGCTGTACCAGTCCAGCAGCCGCAGCACCGGCCGTCTGCGCTCCGCGCCGCGCACCTCCAGCCGGTCCCCCGGCGACAGCACGAACTCCAGCTGCTCCTGGTACGCCCCGGAGTCCGCGATCTCGATCACCGCCTCCGGCTGGGCGCCACCGGCGTTGTCGCGCTGCCACGCCCCGTAGGCCAGCTGGATCCGCTCGAACTCCTCGTCGGGCCCCACCCGGTACACCTTCGCCGCACCCGGCGTCGTCACGTCCCGCGGGTACTCCCCGCCACCGAGTTCGGACGGCTGGAGGAAGTGGTAGCTCACCCACACGCCGCGGCGCGGCGCCGACCGCGCCCCGAACACGATCCGCCCGAGCTCCGGGTCCACCACCACCTGGCCGCGCCGCGCCCGGTAGAACCAGCCGGACAGGTCGGCCACCACGATGTCGGTCACCGGGACCGGGTCCCGCTGCCCGTCCCGCCAGATCGCGAAGCTCTTGTCCCGGCCGTAGAAGTCCGGCAGCCGGTCGGCCAGCTCGCGCCGGGTGATCGGCGCCGGCACGTGCTCCCGTCCCGCGATGTGCTCCGGCGACGGCTCGGGCACCGGCCTGGTCGTCAGCGGCACGTCGTTGCCGAGGATCGAGAACGTGAACTGGTTGCGCGCCCGGTCGATGCAGTACGCCGGCGCGTAGGTCAGCGGCTGCGGCCTCAGCCGCCACACGTACGCTCCGACGTTCGCCGGCCGGTACCGGCCCTGCCGCCGCGCCGAGCTGATGCGCGCGGCCTCGGCGAGGCGTCCCTGCGTCTCGAAGGGCCCGCCGATCCCCACCAGCCGCGCGTCGTCGCGGACGTCGACCAGCCCGGGCGACGCCTGTGCCCGCCGCACCGCGGCCTCGTCCGAGGACGGGTACAGCCTGATCGGCTGGTCGCGCAGCAGCAGCCGATGGAACTCGACCGCCCGCGAAGGCCAGTCCGCCACCGACGACGCCAGCTCCTCCAGCATCGGCAGCGTCCCCTTGCGCCGCCTCGCCCCCACCGTCGCGGCGACGTCCCGGCGCGGCGCCAGCCGGGCCACCAACCGGTCCGTGGCCGCCGTCGCGAGCGCCTCCTCGTGCCCGGGCAGCAGCCGGTAGCCCACCAGGTCACCCAGATAGGGGACCGCCCAGCTCTCGGCGGTCTCCACGAACCAGTTGTCGTACAGCCGCTCCAGGTCGCTCTGCACCAGGTCGACCTGCTCGCCGATCACCGCGAGCAGCGCCCGCAGCGCGGACCCGTTCTCGGTATCGGTCTTGCGGATGTGCAGCGCGATCAGCTCGCTGAGTCGGTCCGGACTGCGGCTCATCCGCGTACCTCCTTCAGGATCAGCGTGGTCGGGACAGCGGGTGACAGCAGCACGAGCTGCGCGGGCCGGACGCCGGCAAAGACCACGACACGGGTGCCCGCCGGCAGCGGCTCGGCCGGTGGCAGCCCGGGGTTCAGCCGGAGCAGCTCGGCGACCGTGATGCCGTTGCGCGCGGCGACCGACGTCAGCGACTCGCGGTACGACGCGGGGTCGCCGCCGTCGGGCGGCCGCACGTCGTGGTACTCGACCGTGCAGGACGCCTGCCGGGCCGGCACCGTCGGGTTCGGCGTGGTCAGCGTGGACGCCAGCTTCTGCAGCCCGGCCGGCGTCATGCTGCCCGGGACGCCGGCGAACACGTCCACATCGACGTACTCGACGCCCGGCACCGCCTGCGCGGCGGCGATCGCCTCGGACAGGTACGCCGGCTGGCCCAGCTCGCGGTTGTCGAACCCGAGCCGCTCCAGCAGCGCGCGCCGTACCTTCGGCTCCACCAGGTCGTAGGAGTGGTCCGGCGCGATCTTCAGCCCGGCCGACATCACCAGCAGCACCAGCTCGCGCACGTCCACCCGGACCGGCAGCTGCGGGTCGCCGTACAGTGCGAGCGCGGAGCGCAGCGACCGGACGATCTCGCCGTCCTCGTCGAGGGTGATGTCACCGGCGCCCGCGATGGTGACGTGCATCAGCTCGCGGCCGCCGAAGATCCGCCGTGCCGCGGCCCGGCCGATCCCGGCCCGTGACCGGGTGAAGTCCTCGTAGTCGGTGATCCCGACCAGCCGGTCCAGCGCCGCCACCGCGAGCGGGATCTGCCGCCGGGTCTGCCGCAGCCCGTCCGGGTCGGCCCCGCCGCCGGCCGGCAGCGGGTTGGTGACGGCGGTGACACCGAGCGGGCGGGTCAGCGGCGTGGTCACGGTGCCGGCGGCGACGTTGCCCGCGGCGCCGATCCCGACCCGGTAGCGGGCCCGGACGTTCTCGTGGCCGGTGGGCAGCCGGGCGCCGTGCACGCCGTCGCCGAAGGCGATCGTGGTGCGGCCGCCCTCGCCGGTGCCGGTGACGTAGACCTTCGCGGTCGGCGGCTGCCCGGCGAGGCTGTCCACCTCCTGCCACAGCACCCCGTCGACCCGTACCTGCAGTGTGCTGCGCGCGCCGCGCGGGTTGTCGGCCGGCAGCCAGGTCAGCGGCGCGGCGAACAGCGTGAAGGTCTGCCCGGCCTGCCCCGCGTCGCCGCTGCCGATCGGTTCGTCCCGGGTCGCGCCGGCATCGGCCCGCACGACGTTGCCGTGGATCGTCACCGTGGTGCGGCGGTAGGTGTACGCCAGCGGTCCCGCGAGTGTGATCGTGGTGTGCACGGGCTCCCCGGGCTTGGCCGGGTCGACCGCGTGCGAGACGCCGGCGATCATCGCGAGCTCGGCGGCCTGCACCCCCGGTGTGTCCGGGATGTCGGTGCGCTCGCCGGCCACGATCACCCAGCGGCCCGGCTCCAGCTCGTCGTACAGCTCGGCCAGCTCGATGACGCCGTCGGCCACGTCGTCCGGGATCGGCTCGGTGGCGACGGTGAGCGGCTCACCGCCCGCGTACACCGTGGTCTTGCGGATCTGGGAGAGCTGTGTGTCCTCCGGGCCGAGCCACGCGTCCGCCAGCGTCAGCTCGGTGACCTTGCCGGTGATCCCGAAGTCGGCCTGTGAGATGACCCGGGCGGTCTCGACCCGGGTGACCAGCTTCTGCAGCGACGGTACGGCGCCGGGCCGCTCGATGACCACCCAGCTCTCCGGTCCGATCCCCGGGTACACGGCGTCCAGCACGAGCACCTTGGTCGACACCGTGCTGGTGGTGGTCAGCGCGACCGTGACCTTGTCCGGGTCGTCGGCCCGCTCGGCCCGGCCGAGTACGACGTTGATGCCGCCGTGGGTGGTGGTCTCCTCGTCGCCGGGCTGGAGGTCCTTGACGACCGGCGCCGGGTCGGTCCCGAACGTCGGGGCGACCTCGACGGTGATCCTGCCGTCCGGTGTGCCGCTGTCCGGCTTCGGCCCGGTGAAGGTGACCTTGCGTGCGACGTCGTTGCCCCAGCACAGCAGCGTCACGGTGGCCGGTGCGTCGGCCGGTGTCGTGGTGGTGACCCAGACGCCCAGCGGCCCCACCCGGAGGAAGCCGTCGAACGGCAGCGTCTTCGGGTCGCCGACCGGGCTGCCGGACTCGATCCACCGCGGGACGAGCGTCTTCGGCTTGCCGGTCTGGTACTCGACGGTGAAGGTCAGCGACTGCGATCCGGTCAGCGGCCACTCGAGGTGCCCGACGATCCGCCCGTTCTCGTCGTAGTCCGGCTGCAGCGGCGCGGTCGCGCCGAACGGGGTCGCCACCGTGCGCATCGCCTGGAGCCCGGCGAGCGGCAGCGGTTTCGTGAGGTTGACGTTGCGCCAGGCCTCGTACAGCGAGGCGAGCCGCGGGTCGAGCGCGGTCAGCAGCCGGACACCGGCGTCGGATCCGGTGCTGAACACGTTCGCCGGGTCCAGCCGCAGCGCGCGGGCGGACGAGGGCTGCGGCGTGAGCGGCTTGCGCAGCGACCCGAGCAGCGCGGCCAGTCCGAGCAGTGCCGGGTCGTCCTCGGACGGCGGCGCGCCACCGGACCCGTTGCCGGTGGCACCGTTGCCGGTGACGACGAAGCGCGCGAGGGCGAGCCTGTCGTACAGCTTCTCGTCCTCCTCCGTGGGCCGGTCCTGCGCGGGCTCCAGCCGGCCGGCCTGGGTGCGGATCCCGGTCAGGTCCGTGCGCAGCGCGACGAGGAAGTCGTGCACCGCCGGATACGGCGCTGCCGCCGCCAGCGACTCCTCCAGCAGGTGCAACGCGTTGTCGAGCGCCCGCGCGAACTCGGTCGGGGTCGTGATCGCGTCCGGGTCCCCGCCGTCCTCGTCGGGGCCGATCGCGAGGCCGGGGCCGGATACGCCGCCCGGGACGGATTCGAGGACGACGGGCTCCGACGGCAGCCGGTCGCGCAGCGGCACGAGCACGCCGTCGACATAGCGCCTGACGATCCTGCTGTTGCGGTACTTGTCGTCCTCCAGCAGGTCGGCGACCTTGTCCCGGAACCTGTCCTCCAGCGCGGCGAGCGTCGGCAGCTTCGCGCCCGGCATGAGCACCGAGGTGATCCCCTCGGCCTCGTCGACGGTGCTCGCCTGCACCACGTCGAGCGCCTGCCGCCCCGGTTCGGTGCCGAACACGAACAGCAGCCGGTCACCGGTCTGCAGCCGCGCCCCCGCGCCGGCCAGGTGCACCTCGCGCCGGTCGATCGTGCGGTCCGCCCGCAGCCGCACCGGGTAGGGCCGCCGCAGCCGCACCTTCAGGTCGTTCCACGCCGCCCGTGCCGCGAGGTCCTCCACGGTCTCGAACGACTGCGGTTCCTGACCCGTCCCCGGCACGCTCTGCGCCCGCGCCCCGGCCGGGATCGTCACCGCCCGGTCCCGGTCCACCTGGTAGGCGAGATACACACCCGCGCCGACGCCCGGCCGCGGCGTGTGCCCCAGCAGCCGGCCGAACAGCAGCAGCGAGTCCGCCCGGGTCGCGGTGCGCAGGTAGCCCTCGTTCGCCACCCGCTCGGTGTGGAACCCGAGCAGGTCGCCCAGCACCGCCCACGCGTCCAGCCACGACAGCGCCGGGTCGTCGGGGGTGCGCACCAGCAGGTCGCGCAGCTCCGGGTACGCCGGGCTGGACAGCCGCGCCAGCATCGACGACCAGAACGCGTGGTGGTCTCCGGTCCGGTACGCGATCTGCGCCAGCCCCGGCGGGTTCACCCGGCTGAACGGCGTCTCCAGCTCGGTTCCGGTGCAGCAGCCCCCGCCGCCCGCGCCGCACCGACAGCCCCCGGTCATCGGCCTCCCCCGATCTCGATGTGCAGCCGGCCGTTCTCCGGCCGGTCACGGTCGTCCTCCAGCTGTGCGACCTCCAGCGGCCCGATCCGCAGCAGCCCGTCGTCCAGCTCGCCGGCGTCCGGCGCGAACAGCCTCCTGAGCCGGGTCACCAGCACGCTCGTCACGCCGGGTACGGCGGCCGCCGCCGCGACCACCCGGCTGATCCGCACCGGATCGCCGAACGTCACCGCGTCCGGCGCGAACAGCGCCAGCACCGTCCGCCGTACCGCGTCGCGCACATGACCGCGCTGGTGGCCGGCGGCGGCACAGACCTTCAGCTCCAGGTCCACGGGCACCGCCGTCGCGGGCCGCACGACCACGTCGTGCCCGATCCGCCGTACACCGTCCAGCGTGTGCGCGACCCGGTCCAGCAGCTTCGCGCCCGGAGCTCCGGTACCGAGGGCGTCGACCGCGACGTGCACCTCCTGGCCGGTGCCGGTCCAGCGGAAGTCGGCCGCCGCCCGCTGCACACCCGGCACCGCCGAGGCCAGTTCGGCGTAGTCGTCCGCGGTCACGGCCCGGAGCCTGACCCGGTGCGGCTGGAGCGGCGCCAGTCGGCGTACCTCGTCGAGGGCCTCCGGCTCGGTCCCGCCGCGGGCCGGCAGCGGGTTGCGCACCAGCGTGACGGCGTCGTCGCCGTCGCACAGCACCAGGTGCCCGATCGCCTCGGCACCGACGTTGCCCGCGGCACCGTTGCCCACCCGGTGGCGGACCGCGATCCGCCCGCCCGCCGGCGGTGGCTCACCGTTCACGCCGTCGCCGAACCGCAGCGCCAGCCGGCCGTCCTGCTCGGCCTCGCCGACGAACGCCCTCGTGTCCGGCGTCGCGGTCAGCAGGTCGCGGCGCGGCGTCCATTCCCCCGCCGGGGTGCCGTCCGGCGCGTAGGCCGTGACGGTCACCGCGGGCAGCGCGGCGCGGGGGTCCTGGGTGAGCGCGGCCGAGGCCGGCCCGGCCAGCCGCGGGTCGTCGGCCCGCAGCCCGTCGGCGTACGAGGGACCCCAGGTCTGCGCGAGCTCGTCGAGCAGCCAGCCGCCGAGCACCTCGCCCTCGCGTGCCCGGCGGGAGAGCCGCGCCAGCCGCCGGATCTTCGCCCCCAGCAGCGCCTCGTAGCGCAGCAGCAGGTCGCGCAGCGCCCGCGCCTCGTCGTGGGCGAAGCCGAGCCGGTCCAGCACCGCCTGCCCGACCAGGAGCCGCAGCTCGGCGGTCTCCTCCTCGGTCAGCGGCCGGGCCGCGCGCCACAGCGCGGTGACCCGTGCCCTGGCCCGCGTCGCGATGCCGTCGAGCAGCTCCGCCTGCCCGGACGACACCAGCGCCGGGTCCGGGTACGCCGTCCGGTGCGTCACCGGCCCGTCGGTCGGCTCGGGGCGGAACGGCTCCACCGTGCCGGGGTAGCGGAGCTGCGCCAGCAGCGTGTCCAGGCTCGCCGCCTGGTCGGCCGCGGGCGCGCCGGCGTCCAGCCCGGCCCGGTCCAGCGCCGCCCGGCCGACCAGCCCGCGCAGCGTCGTGACCTGCTCCTCGGTGAGCTGCTCTCCGCGCCGCGCCACCGTCATCAGCCCCACGATCGCCTCCCCGGCGGGTCCCTGCTCGGGACGGTCCGGGCAGCAGCCGGACCCGCACACCGGCGGGGGCGCCGGCGCCGACGGGACGGCGTACTCCTCCGGGGGCCCGCCGCAGAACGTCAGGTCCCGCCCGTGGTCGACCAGGAGGACGTTGCCCCGCGCGACGGTCACGTCGACCAGCCGCTCGCACGCCGGGCCGCCCGTCGTGGTCAGGCAGGCGCTGAAGGCCAGCGCGTCCTCGTCCGCCCAGGTGACCTCCACGACCGCCCGGTCGTAGAGCGCGTCGCACGCCGGCGTCACCGAGGTGAGCCGCACCACCTGCCGGTGCGCCGGGTCGGCGTCGGCCGCCGCGCCGGTGCGCGGGCCGAGCACCTCCTCGATCACCAGCAGGTCACCGGGCACCAGGTACAGCCCCTCGTCGACGAGCGTCGCCGAGGTCGCGCCCCTCGGCAGGCAGCACTCGTCGTCGCCCCAGGTGTGGAACCGGATCCGGTTGTGCGTCGGCCGCAGCTCGGTCTCGCCACTCGCGAGCGGCTCGAAGACATCGGTCCGTGCGGCCGGCGGCAGGGCGGCCAGCGCCCTCTCGGTCACGACCGCCCTGAGGTCCGGCCGCTCCACCGGGTCCACCTGGCTGATGTCGATCGCCGCGAACCGGAACGTGCCCGGCCGCAGCGTCATCTCGTCGTCCACGCTCAGGGTCACCGCGGCACGCGCGTTGCACCCGTCGTGCATCAGGTAGTCGATCAGCCTGACGTGCCTGCGCACCGAGGTCCGCCGCCGCGCGGTGTGCAGATACGCCTCGGTCGCCACCGCGTCCAGCTGGTATTCCAGCTGGTCACCGGCGTACGCGAGCAGCTCGACCACGGTCGTCCCGAGGTCCGGCACATGCCGCTCCACCCAGGAGGGCGCGACCAGTGTCATCCGGTCCAGCAGCTGCCGGCGCAGCGTCGCGTAGTCCCGCGCCGTGTAGTCGATCACCGGTGCCGGCCGGACGTCGTGCTCCCCGCCGCACCCGCACACGCAGTCGGACCGCGCCGGGCACTGCGGGTGGAACACGAAGTCGGCCCGGGAGTAGCGCGGGTCGAACCCGGCCAGCGGCTCGGTTCCCGGCCGCCCGTAGGCGTCCGGCTCCACCACGGACAGCGTGTACGGCGAGGTGTCGCCGGTGCGGTCGACCACGACGAACGCCCGGTCGTCCAGGTCCGCGTCCTCCGCGCGCTCGATCGTCACCTCGGTGACGTGCACACCGGTGATCCGGCGGCCGCCGTCGATCCGGACGTTGCCCGGGGCGAGCCGCCTCGGCGCCTTGCCGAGGAAGGTCACCACCAGTGTCAGCCCGTCGTCGTGGGCCTCCACGGCATCGACGCCGTTGAGCCGCGCGGTCCTGACGTCCCCGCGCCGGTGCCCGGTTCCGCACGGTGTCGTCCCCCCGTGGTTCCTCCCGGTGTCGCCCCCGTCGTTCATGCCGCCCTCCCCTCGAAGGTCTCGGTACGGCGGTCGCCGGTCGCCCTGACGACGTACGCCACCCGGACCCGCAGCACGTTGTCGTCGCTCTCGACGACCACCGCGTCGATCTGGATCGCGTCACCCAGCCAGCGCTCCAGCTGTGCGTGGACGGCCAGTTGCAGGGTGGCCGCCAGCTCCGGGCTGTTCGGCTCGAAGACCAGGTCCAGCAGGCCGCAGCCGAAGTCCGGCCGCATCACGCGTTCGCCCGGGCTGGTGAACAGCACCAGCTCGATCAGGTCCCCGATGTGGCCGTCGTACCCGACGTCGGCCGTCCGCCCCCGTCTGTCCACCCGGAACGGGAAGTCGATGTCGATCCGCTCGGTCACTTGTTCAGACCCCCTTGGTTCGTTGCTGTACGACCGTCACCAGCGGCGGCCCCTGCGGGACCTGCTCCGCGCTGAGGCACAGCCCGGTCGAGGCCTGCGTCACCACCGGTGCCCCCGCCACCGTCACCCGCGCCGCCGGTGTCACCCAGCGGATCGTCACGCACGGCTGCGGCTTGGGCCCGACGGCGAACGGGCAGCCCGCGATCAGCCAGGCGCCGGCCACGGTGGCGGCCGGCTGGCCGGACAGGTTCACCCGTGGGGACGCCGGCAGGTACGACGCCCGCCCGCCGTGCGGGCAGCTCACGGTCGCGTTCACATGCAGCACGTTGGTCATCGTCAGGTCACCGTGAGCCCGCCGGTGTTGACGTCCACCACGTTGCCGACCAGCGAGATCGTCGCGCCCTTGCCGTTGCTGATCAGGATCCCGGTGTCGTTGACCGTGATCACCGCCCCGCCCGGTGAACGCAGCGTGATACCCGGGCCGCCGGGCAGGTCGGACAGGAGGACGCTGTACTGGCCGCGGGTCTGGAGCACGATGTTCGGCTGCCCCGGCGGTCCGGCCAGCGCGGTCGGCGGCACCTCGGCCACCGAGCCGAACCAGCAGCCCGTCCAGATCGGGTAGCTGGGGTCGCCCTGCTCGAACTCGATCCACACACCGGCCCCGACCACCGGCACGACGTACATCCCGGTCTGCGGACCGGCCACCGGAAGGCACGGCATCGCGAACGTGCACGGGGTGTCGCCGAGCACGTCCGGCACCGTGGCCTGGATCCGGCCCTGTTGCAGCGGGTCGACGTTGTTCACCACGGTGCCGCGGTACTTGCCGAGATACTTCGTCGCTTCGAGCATCTGTCGTCCTCACGGGAGCACGGCCGGGGTCAGGGACACCAGGCCCTCGCGGGCCAGGGTGAAGTTCTGGGTGTACGAGCCGCGCTGCAGGTTGTGCGTCACGGACTTCACGTAGTAGAGGCCGTCGTACGTCAGCCCCGCCCCGCGCACGCCGACCAGCTCGCGCGGCCGCAGCACATGCCCGTACCGGGTGACGTCCAGCTGGCCGGAGCCGCTCACCGCGTCGGACGACTCGACCGCCTTGGCGAGCATCTCGGCGACCGCCTGCGCCGGCTCCTTCTTCGCGGTGTCCGCGATCACCTTCCGTTTCAGCGCCGGCGCCGGCCGGGCCGCGAGCGGCGGCCGCAGCACACTCACCTCGGGCACCGGCAGCAGCAGCGCCACCTTGGTGGCGGGGATCTGGATCCGGGCCACCGGTTGCTCCCGGGCCGAGCCGTCGAACCCGAACGTCATCTGGTCCACGTTGGACAGATGGTCGGAGTTCACGGTCAGCGCGTGCTGCGGGACGCCGAGCCGCAGCTCAGGTCCCCAGTAGCCCTTGCTGATCCCGGGCACCGGCCCGGGGTCGAGGTAGAACACGTACCCGTTCGCCTTGGCCAGCTCGTTCAGGTAATCGAGATCGGTGCCCTTCTGGACGTCCACCCGCTGCGTCGGCAGCGGCGTCTGCGGCACCAGCTCGGGGACGATCAGCGGCACGATCCCGTACTGCGCGTACTGCGCGATGATCGTCGCCACCCGGATCGCCGGCCCCATCGCCGGATACGCCACAGCCTCGCGTTCCTCGAGGTTCATCAGCACCGTCAGGTCCTCGCCGGTCAGCGTCAGCGTCGACTGCCCCGGCACCCCGCTCACACCGACCTCGTGCCGCAGGATGATCCCGTCCATCAGCACCGTCGGTGTCCCCCGCACGATCGCCGTCAGCACCACCCGGGTCGGCGGGTCGAAGAACCCCGACGGCAGCAGTGTCCGCCCGATCAATCCGCTCTTCGACAGGTCGAACGCGAGCTGGAACCCGCTGCGCTGCCCGGCGCTGACCGTGATCTGCGCCGACAGCAACGCCTCGGTCACCGCCTCCGGCGCGGGCACCGCGATCTGCCGCCCCATCATCAGCAACAACCGAACGGGCACTTCAGCCATCCGTCCCCCTCTCCTCTCCGTACACCGGGCCCTTGCGACCCGGCCCCTCTCCCTTGGCCGGGCCCTTGAGGCCCGTCGTCCCGTCAGCCGGTCCGGTCCGGCAGCGTGATCCGCAGTACCCGGCCCGGGGTCCGGGTCAGGTCGGCCGGATCCATGACGGGGTTCGCGTCCGCGATCCGCCACCACTGCTCGGCGTCGCCCAGGTACCGGTTCGCCAGGTTGTCGGCGCGGTCCCCGTCGGCCACCACGTGCTCGTCGATCTGCACCAGCCGCTCCGGCGGCGGCAGGATCCGCCGCGGCGTGTACGGGATCTCCCGCCCGTCCTCCGTCGTGTGCACCGACTGCCCGATGCCGTGGTACCTGCTGGTCCGCGGATACGGGTCCGGCGCCGGGATGTCGTCGAGCAGCCCTGCCATGCGCTTCCCCCTTCGTCTTCGTCGTTCGTCTTCGTCGTTCGTCTTCGTCGTTCGTCTTCGTCGTTCGTCTTCGTGGTTCGTTTCGTCGTTCGTCGTTCGTCGTTCGTCGTTCGTCGTACGAGGCTCAGATGCCGGTCAGTCCGAGCTGTGCGAGCCGGCCCGCGGCGAGCTGCCCCGCCAGGCGTTCCTTCTGTGCGAGGTGCGCGAGATACAGCTCCGCGCCGCGGTGCCCGGCGGGCAGGTCGCTGACCGTCAGCAGCCGCAGCCCGACCCCGAGCGTGGCCCGGATCGGCTGCAACTGCTGGTCGAACGCCTCCTCGGTGACCGAGAGCTCGGTCAGCCGGACCGGCACGACGCGTCGCGGGCCCCAGACGAACAGCGTCAGCGGCTGCTCGACGGGCGTGATCTCGAGCATGCCCAGACCGGCCAGCCGGCTGTTCGCACGCACCTGCGCGGCCGGCGGTTGGATCAGCATCTCCAGTGCCGCCAACTGCGGGTGGATGCCGAGCGGCGCCGGCACGGTGAGCTGGTCGGTGGCGTCCAACTCGGCGGTGAACTTCCACGACTCGACCGCCGGCCCCTTCAACCGCAGCGCCTCGGTCCGGTCCCCCTGCTGCTCCCCACCGCCCGCCTGCGGCGCGATGCTGCGCTCCAGCGAGTCCGGATTGAACTGCAGCACGATCACCCGCTGCGGCGTCCCCCGCTCGGGGTCCACGATCACGATCCCGGCCTGCACCGGCTTGGGGAGATCCGCGTACCGGGTCATGAGCCGACCTCGAACTCGTCGAACGCCCGCAGCGTCGCCCGGGCGAGATCCCTGATCTCCTGCTCGGCGTCGTTCCGAGCGAGTTCCTCCAGCGTTGGCCGGTACTCCGCCACGGGCGAGTACGCGCAGGCACGGATGCCGATCGCGCGCATCGCCGGCTCGCCGGATCGCATCGCCCCCGTGATCAGGTCATAGAACTCGTGGTCGAATTCCATCGGAGCTCCCAGACCGGCACGCAGGATCGCGCGCCCGCGCGCAGGACCCTCGTCGTGCCGGGCGGCCTCGCGCAGCAACTCGTCCCTCGACCAGAGGTCGAGGGATCCGGTCAGATCCGCTTCAAGGCGCTCGACCCGAGCCCTGTCCCTGCCCGCGAGGTAGACGTATCCCTCGTTCAGGACGTGATCCTCCTGGAACTGAAAGGTCACCGGGCCGTCCGTGGCCCAGACCACCTCGAGCTCCGCACCGCGCTCGGGATCCGCGACGTCACGAGCGATCAGGTCCCAGTCGCGCTCGGCGGCGAACCGTTCCGCAACGGTCTCTCCGTCATCCGCGCGGAGCACATACCGTGGTGTGGCTCTCGGACCAAAGATTGTCATCGCGAGCCCACTTCCCTTCGAACGGAGCTTCTCTCGGTCGGCGTCAGAGCGTAGATATCGAACAAACGTTCCTCGATAGCCTTCTCGAGACGTTTCTGGACGTCTTTCGCCGATGTGTCGTCGTCCGTGACGATATTGAGCGTCTCGACCCAGAGCTTGACGACATTGATCTCGGCCTGCGCGAGCTCACGGGCCCCCTTGGGCGCGTCGTCCAGGCTCTTGCCGGGGTCGGCGAGCACCTTGTCGAGGTCGCGGGCGCTTTGCTGGGCGCCCTGCGGCGCCATCGGAAGGTCACGGGTCACGCGTTCCAGATCGGGCATGCCCTTGTCCCGCGGGGTGCTGGCCACGGTGTCCAGCGCGAGAGCGGACGTCGCCAGCGCCGCAGGGTTCCTGCGAGCCTCGGCGTGCACGATCCAGGTGGACAACTCGTCGGAGACTCCGGCCTCCGACCCAGCCGGTGTCCTGCCCCCCAGTCTGGCCAAGGCACCCATCGCGATGCGCCGCTGCTGACGGGGGTCAGTCCCGGCGATCTTCTCCGACAGCTCCGAGTATCTCAGCGCACGCAGCCTGCGGGACTCCGGATCCTCCATGAGAACCAGTTGGTTCTGCGGATCCGCACCGACCTGAATGCGCTTCTTCGAAACCGGCTCGGTGATCCACCGCCCGCCCTGCTTCCGTTTCACGTCGTGGCTGTAGCCATGCCCTTCGTCCAGATAGCGAATGATGCTCTGCGTGGCGGGATTGGCCTTGGGATCGCGATCGATCACAGCCTGCACGTCATGTCCGCGAGCACCCGGCCGCACCTCGATGAGTTCGCGCTGCTTCTTCACCGGGAGTTGTGCCTGCTCCTGCGGAGTCAGGCGGCGTTTGGTCTGGCTGTGCGCCTTGGTCCGTTCCACGTGCGGCGATCCCGAGCGGCGGCCCTCCTCGATGATCGCTCGGGCAACCCGGTGCAAGTGGCTGACCAGCGCCTTCGGGTCGAACTCGATGCCCGCGATCACCGCGGTCACCGGGTTGAGCCAGGCCTTGACGTCGAAGTGCCGTCCGGCTGACGCGGCCAGGTCCGAGAGCCGGTACCACGCTCGCAGCCCGAGCAGGACCCCGCTCATGATCCTCCGGCCGATGCCGCGGTCGAGCAGTCGCTTCACCGTCGGTCGGATCCGCGCGACGATCCGCGCCAGCCGGGCGTCCTTGGACTCCTGGGGCTTCTTCTTCCTGTCCCGGCGGTTCTGCCTACGCCGGTCCGCGACCTTCTTGCGCCAGTCCCTGAACTTCTCCTTGCCCTTGGCCACCAGGTTCTTGAGCTTGCGGGCGCTCGCCTTCAGCGCGCGGCCGAGCCTGCTGTTCGCGAGCTTGCCGCCCAGCCGCTTGATCGTCCGGTTGACCGTCTTCAGCGCGGGCCCGACCACCCGGCCGACCGCGCCCGCCGCACGTCGTACGCCGTCCGCCGCCCCGCGCAGACCGCTCCGGGCCGCGGCGCCCACCCGACGCGCGCCCGAACGCACCGCCCGCGCGCCCGCGGTGACGCCGCGCCTGACCGCGCGGGCGGTGGCGACGGCACCGCCCTTGACGGCCGTCACCCCGCGCCGTACCGCCTCGCGGGCGGCGTTGACCGCCCGGCCGGCGGCCTTCTTGACGGCGCGGGCGCCGCGGCCGAGACCCTTCATGATCTTCTCGGCGATGCCCTTGAGCTTTGTGCCGACGCCCTTCAGGGCCCTCCCGATCCGCGCCATCAGGAAGTTCGTGATGAACTCCAGCAGCGCCACCGCACCGGCCGCGACGGCGTTCGCGAAAAGGCACGCCGCCGCCACACCACCGGCCTTCACCGCCTTCAGGAAGGTCAGGAACGCGCTGAACGCGGCGATGACCTTGCTGATGCTCTGGTAGGCCGCCATCACGCCCTGGGCGATCGCGATGATGCCGCCGGCGGCCGGGACGATCAGGCCGATCAGCTTCTCGATGACGATCGAGATGATCATCGCGGGCAGCGACTTCACGATCGCCTGCCAGGCCATCCTGCCGATCTGCGCGACCGACATGCAGCCCTTCACCAGCACGTTCCACAGCAGCTTGCCGATGCCGACGACGGACTCGACCTTCTCGTTGAACCACGCCTTGACCGCGGTCCTGATCGCGCCCCAGAGGAAGGTGCGGACGCCCTCCTTGGCCGCGGCGCCGAGCTTGCGGATCCAGCCGATCGGGTCCGGCGCGATGTCCTTGACCAGGGCCGCGACCTCCCCCAGCAGCTTGATCGCGGAGTCGACGAACTCGATCGCCTTCATCACGACGCCGCGGACCACCTCGACGGCCGCGAGCAGCAGTTTCTCGTACACCCGCAGGACCGCGACCAATGCGCCGGCCAGCGCGTCGATGAGCGCGTTGACCGCCTTCTTCAGCCGGTCGGCGAGCTGCTGCACCTTGGCGACGGCGGCGTCGCGCATCGAGACGATCGCCTTGCGCATCTTCTCCGCGATGCCGGGGAAGACCGTGCCGATCACGCTCACCACGGCCAGCAGCACGTTCGCGAGGCCCTTGATGATGCCGGTGATCGCCTTCGCGGCCAGGTCGATCAGACCGTTGACCGCCTTCTTGAAGCCTTCCTTGATCGCGTCGATCGCCCTGACCGCCAGGTCGAACAGGCCCTTGATCACCGAGACGAGCGCGTCGAACGCCGCCTTGACCTTCGACTTGACCCAGCCCCACCAGCCGGAGGACTCCTGCTTCTTGGCCTCGCGCTCCTTGCGGGCCTTCTCCTCGGCGGCCTTGCGCTCCCGCCCGATCCGCTCGTTGTCCTCGTTCCTGCGCTTGTCGATGTCGGCGTCGGCCTCGGTCTTCTTCGCACCGGCGTCCTCGCGGGCCTTCGCGTGCGCGCCGGTCGCGGTCCTGGTGTTGTCCTCGACCGCCTTGTCCTGCTCGTCACGCCACTCGCCGCGCCGGCCGGCGGCGTCCTCGCGTGCTTCCTGGCGTACGGCGGCCTGCTGGTCGCCGTTCTCCGCGATCGCCTGCTGGACCTGGGCCCGGTTGTCCGCCCTCGCCTGGTCGGACTGGTTCTGCCTGTCCTGCCGGGCCTGGCCCATCCGGCCCTGGCCGTCGGCGAATCCCGCCTGGATCTGCGGGCCGCGTTCCTGTACGGCGACCGCCGACACCGTGTCCGGATCCGTCCCGCCGGCTCCCGGACCGCCTGCCGCAGCGGGCGCACCGCCGGCGGGCGTGCGGCCGGGCACCGAGGCGGTGAGCGTCTCCCCGGGCGCGTCCGGGTAGATCCGGTCCTCGCCGAGCCCGACCGCCGCGTCCTGCCGGCCGAGCGCGTGCGTCCGGTTGATGCGGTCCTCGGTCTGCCGGTGCTGCTCGTCGGCGAGCGCCGGGTCGGTCCCGCCCTCGAGCCTGACCCTGGGCGCGGCGCCGACGGTGGTGTACAGCCGGTCGTCAGTGGTGGGGACGCCGTTGACCGCGCCCTGGAGCTGCTGGATCTCGGCGTCACTGGCCTTGTCCTCATGGCCCCCGGCCACGACCGGTTCCCTGACCCGCATCGCGGGGTTCGGGGTGTTCGCGGTCGGGGGCGGATGGGCCTCGCGCTGCGCGGCGAGCGTCCGCGGGGTCACCTCCGTCATCGGCTCGACCGCGGTGGACACCGGCTCACCGGTCTGCGGGGCACCGGTCTGTGTCCGAGGGGCGCCGCTCGGGCGTTCGAGCGTCGGCGGGGCGTCCCGGAGGTCCTGGTGCTCCTGGCCGACCGTGGTGCTCACGGCCTGGTCGACGCCGCCGAGTGCCTGCGGCATCCGGGCCGGTGGCTGGGACGAGATCGTCGCGAGCGCGGCCGTCGGCTCCTGGCCGGAGACGTCCGGCGGCTGCGCCTGCGGCTTCCTCTCGGCCGGGGCCGGTGCGCCGCCCCCGCCCCCGCAGCCGCCTCCCTGGGCGTCGGTCTCCGTCGTGGCCGCCGGCGCTCCGGCGCATCCGCCGCCGCCGGTCTCCAGCGAGCCCTCGGGTCCGGCGCCGGGAGCGGCACCCTCGGGCCCCGGCTGTCCGGGCGCCGCCGACTGCGCTGCCACGGGGCCGCCGCCGGGTGCGGCCTCCGCGAGTTGCGGGTCGCCCGGCATCGGTTCGGTGGGCCGCGGCTCACCCGGGACACGCGCGCCCGGCCCGAGTGCCGTACCGCGCGATACGGCCGAGGTGCCGGCGGGACCGGGGCCGGCGCCGTCCGCTTCCCGGCCGAGCGTCTCAGGTCCGGTCGCCGGGCCGACGGAGTCCCCGGCGACCGCGGGCGCGGCCGTGGCGGGTGCGGCAGCCGGCGCCGCCGAGGCCGGACCGGCAGCGGTCGCGGCAGGTTCGGCGGCGGCCGGTGCCGCGGTGGCGGTCGGGGTGGCCGGGGTGGCTTCGGCCGGCCCGCCGGACCCGCCCACGGCCGCGGTGGCCTCGACCGCGGACGCCGTCCCCGGCGAATCGGACGCGGCCTCTTCGCCCTCGGCCTGAACCGCCCTGTCCTGTGGGGCCTCAGCGTCCGCGCGCTCCAGCTCGGGCTCGGCGGCCTGCTCGGCCTGCTCGGCGCGGTCCAGATCCCGCGGCTCGGCCTCGACCGGCGGTGGCGCGGGCATGCTCGGCAGCTCGCGCGGCCTCGGCGGCGTGGTCCCCTGCGCGGCCTTCAGTTCCTCGTCGGCGGTCGGCACCGCGGACAGGTCCGGGTCGGTCTTCGGTACCGGGTCCGGCGCCGGCCTGTCCGCTCCGGCCTCCTGCTCGGCCCGGTCGGCGGCCTGCTGCGGCGGTTCGGGCTCGGCGGCCGCCTCCGGCGCCGGCACCTCGGACTCCGCACCGGCCTCGGTGTGGAGCGGCTTCTCCTGCTCCGGCGGTTCGTCCCGCCCGCCCTTCTCCTTCGCCAGCCCGTGCCGGGCGAGCGGGCCCTGCGGGTCGTTCGCGGCCTCCTCCGCACGGTCCTCGCGCACCGGGTCCGCGCCTGAGCCGCCGACCGGGGCGGCCGTCCCGACCTGGGCACCGACGACGGGCGCCTGACCGATCGGCTCCGGCCCGGCCCCGTCCGTCCCGGCCCCGGGTGCGGCCACCGCCGGTGGCTCGGCCGCACCGCCCGCCGCTGCCTGCGCCTGAGCCGGCCGGTCCTCGGCGGCGGGCTGCTCCTCGCCCTCCGCCGCCGGCCGCTCACCCTTCTCGGTGGCCTTGCGGTGCTCCTCGTCCTCGCGCTTCTGCCGGTCCTCCTCGGCGGAGTCCTTGCGGCGCTGGTCGTCGAACGCCACACCCTTCTCGCGCTCGGCGTCCCGTTCGTCCCGCTCGTCCTTGCGTGCCGCGTCCTGCCCGGCCCGCTCCCGGTCCTGGTCCTCCGCTCCCTGCCGCTCCTCGTCCCGTCCGTCGCGGTCCAGGTCCGCGCGGCCCCGCTCGTCGCCCGCCTTCTGCTCGGCCCGGTCGCGCCGCTCGGTCCGCTCCCGCTCGGCCGGCTCCACCACGGGCTCCGGTACCACGGCGGTGTCCACCGGCGTGCCCGCGGACGTCTCGGCCGCGACCACCAGCTGCTCGACCCGCAGGTAGTCGGCCGACGGCAGCCGCTGCCGCAGCCGGTCCAGTACGGCGGACCGCAGCTCCGGCGCCAGCCGTACGAGCTGCTGCCGTACGCGCCCCGCCGCGTCCGCCGGGTCGCCCCGCAGCGTACGTTCCACGCCGGCGACGATCCGGTCCACCAGCGCCGCCGGGTCCAGCTGCTCGGCCCGCAGCTGGGACACGTCGACGCTGATGAACCGCAGCCACGACACCGGCTGCGCGCCCCGTTCCGTCACCGCCCGCTCGCCGCCGCCCCCGGCCGCCGCGCTCCGGTCGCCGTAGGCACGGTCCACCCGTTCCTCGGCCTCGCGCTCGACCCCGTCCAGCGGTCGGCTCAGCGTGCCGTCCTGCCGGCCGAGCCGCAGTCGGCCGGGCGCGTCCGGCATCTGCACGGTGTGCAGGAGCTCGTGCGCGAGCAGCCGCAGTCCCTGGGCGGTCTCCGGGCGGTACCTACCCGCGGCGAAGAAGATGTCCTGGCCCACGGCGACGGCGTCCGCGCCGACCAGCGCGGCCAGCGCGGCGGCGTCCCGGTCGCTGTGGATCCGGACCGCGCTGAAGTCGTGACCGAGCCACTCCTCCATCGCGCGCCCGACCCCCGGCTCCAACGGCTTCCCGGCCTGCGCGAGCACGGCGTCCGGCGACGGCGGTGTGCGTCGTGCCCACTTCTCCCGCAGCGGCGTGGACCGTTTCGCGCGCTTGCGGCGGGGCGGCTCCGGCTGCTGCTGCCGTACCGGCGTGACGGCGCTCATCGCACCAGCTCCCGGTGCACGGCACGCGCCAGCTCGCGCCCGAGCCGCCGCGGGGACGTGGTGGCGGGCAGCGGACGCAGGCCGCCCAGCACGTCGTACGACACGGACTCGGCGGTCGGCGGCTGCTCGGTCAGCAGCCGGGTGAGCTCACGGGTGAAGGCGCGCGCGATCCGGTCCGCGTCGGCGCGTCGCACACCGTCGACGCCGCGGATCACCAGCTCGTCCACGTGCAGGCTCACACCCATCCGGCCACCTCCGTGGAGGTGACCGAGCGCTCGAGCTTGGCGTACTCGGTGTGCGCGGCGGCGAGCAGATGCCGCATCCGTACCTCGGTGCCCTCGTCGGCGGCCAGGAAGGCGGCCGACAGCGCGATGTTGCGGATGCTGCCGCCGGCCACCGTCAGCTGCGCCAGCCGCTCGACCGCGACCCCGTCGACCGGGACCTGGGGCGGGATCACCCGGCGCCAGATCTCGGCCCGCTCGGCCACGTCCGGGAACGGGAAGTCCACCACGAACCGCAGACGCCGCAGGAACGCGTGGTCCAGGGCCTTCTTCTGGTTCGTGGTCAGGATCGCCAGGCCCCGGTACGACTCCATCCTCATCAGCAGATAGCTGACCTCGAGGTTCGCGTACCGGTCGTGCGAGTCCTTCACCTCGCTGCGCTTGCCGAACAGCGCGTCCGCCTCGTCGAAGAGCAGCACCGCGCCGCCGCGCTCGGCCGCGTCGAAGATCCGGCGCAGGTTCTTCTCGGTCTCGCCGATGTACTTGCTGACCACCTGGGACAGGTCGATGACGAACAGGTCCAGCCCGAGCGCGCCCGCCACCACCTCGGCGGCCAGTGTCTTGCCGGTGCCGCTGCCGCCCGCGAACAGCGCGGTGACGCCGAGCCCGCGCCGCAGCACGTCCTCGAAACCCCAGTCCTGGTAGACGGTGGCGCGCTGCCGGACGTGCGCGACGATCTCGCGCAGGATCCTGCGCTGCCGCTCCGGCACCACCAGGTCGTCCCAGCCCGCCCCCGGCTCCACCAGGCGGCCGAGCTCGTCGAGCGCGATCCGCGCGTGCGCCAGGCCCGCCCGCCAGGCCGCCGCCCGCAGGTCGCCGCCGGCCTTGCGGGCGACCGCGCCGGCGGAGCGGATCACATGCCCGGGCAGGCTGAACTGCGCCACGAGTCCCGCCACGTCGACGTCGCCGCCGCGGCCGTCCAGCTCGGCGCGCCACAGCTCGCGCTGCTCGGCCTGCTCCAGCGGCTCGACGACCAGCTGCGCGCGGTGCGTCGCGGCCGCGGTGAGCGGGTCCTGGCCGGACAGCACGACCGGCACGCCGAGCATCGCCACGAACGCCTCCGCGGCCGCCGCCTGTGTCGTCTCGGAGACCTCGACCAGCAGCACGGCGGGCAGCAGGACGCCCTCGCGCTCCCAGAGCCGGGCCAGCACCGCGCGGTCCGCGGGCTCGGCCGGCAGATCGGCCGCCGACAGCGTGAACGTCGCGAAACCGGCCGCCAGCGCCGCGGTGGCCGTCACTTCGCGCCGGGTCTGCAGGTCGCCACCGGACAGCGCCGCCACCCGGTCGGTGCTCACCGCCGCCGCCAGTTCCGCCGCCAGCCGCGCTTGTGACTCCGGCAGACGGCCGGGTACGGCGGTGCGCGCGACCAGTCCCTGCAGCCGCGGCTCGACCTGTGAGACTCCCAGCAGGAAGTGCAGCACCCGCTCGTCGATCCGCAGCCGCGCGGTGGTCAGCACCCCCTCGTCGGCGACCTCCACGAGCCGGTACCGGCGCAGCGGCGCGTCCGGCGTCAGCGCGCTCCAGTGCGGCTCGGCCAGCGCGGCGAGGGCCAGCGAGAAGGTGGGGAACTCCCGCCCGCCCGCCGCCGCACAGCGCGCCGCCGCCGTCGGCCCCAGCTCCATGGCCGCGCACAGCACCAGCAGGTCCCGCTCGAAGGAGGTCAGCCCGAAGCAGGCGACCACCGTCGCCAGCGAGCCTTCGTCGTACGACGGAGGCTCGCCGCGGCCGTCCTCCGGGGTCCCGCCGTCACCGGCGTCCGCCGCCGCGTGCCGGGACCGGCGCCGCCGCCGGACGGCGGCGCCGTCGGCCGCGTTGTCGGCCGCGTTGTCGGCCGCGGCCCGGGCGTGCGCGTCGAGGCGGGCGAGGACGTCGGCCACGGCCGCGGCCATGACCGCCGCGTCGACCTCGCGCCCGTCGTCGTGCATCAGAACTCCACCGCCGGCGTGCGCAGGTCCTCGGCGACCGCCGTGTCGACGCCGTCGATCCGCACCCGCAGCAGATAGCTGCCGGCGGCGACGCCCTCCGTCGCGACCTCGACCGCCTTCGCATTCCGCGGACCGGGCAGCGGGTACGCCGCGTCGAAGTGGTGGCTGCCGGGCCCGTCGAGCTCGTCCAGGAGCACCGACACCCGCTGCCGGTCGCCGACCGCGATGTCCAGGGTGGCGAGGACCCGGCCGTCGGTGACCTCGGACGCGGTCACGGTGGCCTGCCGTGCCATCGCGATCTCGTTCGAGTCGAGGATCCGGACCGAGTCGCCGAGGGCGACCTCGTGCAGCACCCGTACCGGGTGCACCCCCGGGGTCAGGCCGGCGGGCGGGGTGAACACCACCCGGCCGTCGTCGACGGCGGACGGGTCCACCGGCTCGCCGCCGGCGTCGACGGTGACCTTCTCGCCGTTCAGGTCGTGCCCGGTCAGCACGACCTCGTGGCCCACCGGCACCGGTCCGGGCCGCGGCTCGGCGTCCGAGCCGGCCGGGCGGCTGCGCAGCTCCTCCACCACCGGGCGCCGGCCCGGGACCACCCGGACCCGGTGTTCCTGGACCGGGCGGCCGGCGGCCGGCGTCCGCCGGCTCTCGAGCAGCAGCAGTGACGCCTCGAACGCGATCGACGGCGTGTACGGCGTCTGGATCAGCATCGACCACAGCTTCGACAGGTCCTCGAGATCCATCTTCGACGGCGTCAGCCGGACGGCCTGCGGCGACGCCGCGAGGTCGGCGCCGGCCAGGAACGCCTGCCCGGCGGCGGTCTCCAGGTCGTGCGCGGACAGCGCCGGCTGCTCGTGCAGCGTGCGCGCCACCGAGCCCAGCAGTGCCTGCGGCACCAGCTGGGTCTCGTTGCCGTAGCAGCTGATCAGGTAGTGCAGGTCGTAGGCCGCCGTGGGCCTCCGCAGCAGCCGCCCGGCACCGTCCCGGGTGGGCGTGTCGGCGTTGCGCCGGGACGCGTTCGGGGTGATCCGGTAGCAGAACACCGTGATGGTCGGCTCGGTCACGGGCTCGCTCGGCGGCCTGCGCGCCTCCACCTGTACGGCGTAGGGCACGTCGGACTGCACGGAGCGGGCCAGCAGGCCGCGCAGCGCCTCCGTGGCCTGGGCGATCGCCAGGTAGTTGCTCACCTCGCCTCCCGCCGGTCCAGGAAGGCCGCCAGGCCCACGGCCGGCTCGGGACGTCCGGTCCGGCCGTCGCGTTCCCGCTTCGGTTCGGGCGCGGCTGTGGTCACCTCGAGCCGGCCGATGGTGATCTGGACCGACGGCTCGGCCGGTGCGGCCTGCGCCTCGCGCCGCCGGACCTCACCGGCGGTCCGTGGCGCGGAGGGAAGGGCCGCGGACCTCGTCGGTGCGGCGGCCGCGGGCCGGACGGACGGGGTCCGCGCCGGGGTGTCCGCGACGGGTCGTCGATACAACGGCTGTTCCACGGCCTCCGCGGCCGCGGCCGCGGAGGGCACGAGTCGCTCCACGACGCTCCGCAGGACATCCGGCGCGGCGCCCTGCTCCCGGCTCGGCGCCCCCGGGGACACGGTGCGCACCGTCTCGATCGACCGCAGGGTCCGCTCGATCCGGCTCAGCACCGACGGTCGGGGCGCGGGCGCTGCCCGCTGCGGGCCGGCCTGTGCCGTCGCCTGTCGTGCTGCCGAGGCCTCCGGCACCGGCCGTGACGGGGCGGCGGCGTAGGTCTCGGCCTCGGTCTCGGTCGGCGCCGCGGCCGGCAGCCGCTCGTACGGCATCGCCGTCCGCGGCCGTGCCAGCGGCGCCACGGCGTCCGGCCGGCTCACCGTCCCCGTGCGGGCGAGCAGCCGGTCGAACAGGTCCGGTGTCCGTGTCTCAGCCATGTCCGGCCAGCTCCAGGTAGTAGCGGCGGCGCAGGGGTGAGAGCGCCAGTACGTCGGGTTCGGTCCACCCGTAGCTGGAGGCCAGCGCATGTACGTCGGCGAGCGTCGTACGGGCCCAGGAGTCCAGCTCGTCCCACAGATAGGTCGCGATGTCGAGCTGTGTCCGCACCTGCTCCCCGCAGTCCGGGCATGCCATGGCGAACGAGATGTCGGCCGCCGGATCCGCCGCCGCCACCGCCTCGGCGAGCAGGTGGACGACGCGCTCCGGCAGCCGGTCCGCGGGTACCGCCCGGTCACCGCGCCGCGCCTCGAGCACCAGCCGGGCCGCGAGCCCGCGTCGTGGATCCTCCGCGGCCCGGTCCCGCACCGCGAGCAGGTCGGCGGGCGTCGGCAGCCGGAACCGGACGGTCCAGTCGCCGTCGGTCAGCGGCTCCGGCTCGGTCGCGGGCGCGGGGGCCGCCAGGCCGGTCGCGTCGACGTCGAACTCCAGGTCCGCACCGCACGCCGGGCAGCCGATCCGGACCGACAGGACGTCGCCGAACAGCGCGGCGCGCAGGCCGAGCAGTTCGGCGTCCCGGGTCCCGACCGGAACGCCGAGCAGTTCGTCGGCCGTCCGCCCGGGCCGGGCGAGCGCGTGCAGGAGTACCGCCCGCTGGGCCGAGGAGGCGGGCAGCGTGAGCCCGATCTCCCAGGCGGCGAGCAGCTCCGTCGGGGCAGCCACCTCGCGCCCTTACGGAATCTGGTACGACGGCTCGGCCGGCTCGGCGACCTCCAGGTCCCGCTCCCAGCCCTCGCACTCGAGCTTCAGGTGCTGGATCGCGACCGCGTTCGCGTTCGCGTCCATCTCGCCGAGCACCTGGTACTCCGACGGGAACGCCCGGTACACCTTGTACGCGAGCGCCACCTGCCCGGCCTCGTTGAGGACCTGGATCACGATGTCCTTGCGGAAGTCCTTCAGCGAGGACTCGCTGCCGAGGCCCTGGCCGACCATCCAGACCTTGTTCGCCCAGCGGTCGAACTCCGGGTCGTGGGTGACGCCGCGCTCGATGGTGATCGCCTCGAACTCGGTCCGGCCGGCGGATTTCCTCGGTGAACTGGGATCGCCGCCGTTCCGGTGCTTGATCACCTCGGTCGTCCTTTTCAGCGGGCTGATCTTGCTGCACCCGGCGACGGTCTTTCCGTCCCAGAGCACCAGGAACTTGAAGTTCTTGTAAGGGTCGAACCGCTGCGCGTTGACAGTGAACTCTGCCATTTTGAATTCCTCACACCTCGATCCGGCCGGCCATCTGCTCGATCTTCACCACGACGAACTCGGCCGGCTTCAGCGGCGCGAAACCGACGATCACATTGACGATGCCGCGGTTGATGTCGTCCTGGGTGGTGGTGTCCTTGTCGCACTTCACGAAGTAGGCCTCGCGCGACGCGGTGCCCTGGAACGCGCCCTGGGTGAACAGGGTGTGCAGGAAGGCGCCGACGTTCAGCCGGATCTGGCCCCACAGCGGCTCGTCGTTGGGCTCGAACACCACCCATTTCAGGCCGCGGTAGAGGCTCTCCTCGAGCATGAACGCCAGCCGCCGGACGGGGACGTACTTCCACTCCGAGGCGAGCGCGTCCGCGCCGAGGAGGGTGCGCGCGCCCCAGACCACCGGGCCGACGATCGGGAAGCTCCGCAGGCAGTTCACCCCGAGCGGGTTGAGCAGGCCGTTCTCGGCATCGGACATCCTGACGCTCATCGAGCGCACGCCGGTCAGCCGCACATCGGTGCCGGCGGGCGCCTTCCACACGCCGCGCTCGGCGTCGGTCCTGGCCATCAGCCCGGCGATCGCTCCCGACGGCGGGAACCTGCGCAGCCGTCCGGTCAGCGGGTCGGTCATCGTGATGTGCGGGAAGTACAGCGCCGCGTGGTCGCTGCGGACCGCGTCGTACGCCGGCAGCCCGGTGCGGGCCTGCTCGATGGTGGTCCACTCCGGCGGGCTGTCGACGATCAGCAGCATCCGCTTGTCCTCGCAGAGCTCCACAGCGGTGGCGATCACGCCGATCGCGTCACCCGCGTAGTCCTGCCCGGCCAGGTCGGGAAGGCAGAGCAGGTTGACGTCCGGCACCTCCCGCAGCGCCTGCATACCGGTCTTGTCGGCCTCGCTGCCGCGGAACTCGGCGTCCGTCGGCGGGTCGCCGTCGTCGCCGTCCTCCAACGCGTAGGCGGTCGCGTGCGCCGTGGTCAGGCCGAGCGCGTTCGCCACCTCGCCGGTGAGCGTCATCGTGGCCCCCGCCGTCCCGGCCAGCACCTGCAGCCGCTTGCCGGCCACGTCGACGTCCGCCCTGGTGAAGGCCCTGTCGGGCGACGCCGCTCGCAGTCTGCGCTCCAGCAGCAGGCCGAGCGCGGTCAGTGACGCGGGCTTGGTGTCGGAGGCGGTGTAGAGCGTGATCTCGACCGGTTCGACGCCTCCGACGGCCGCGGTGAGCTTCTTGCCCGCCAGGTCCGGCAGCGTGTCGACCGGTGCCGAGACCGTGCCGGAGAAGTCCGGCACCGCCTCACCGGTCGCCTTGACGTCGATGTACGACGACTCGTTGACGACGGCCTCGACGAAGCGCGGCGCGTCGGGGCTCATCGACAGGTTGCGGTAGCGCTCCAGCACCGCTCCGGAGGCGTCCAGCACGCGCAGGCCGAACGTGTCGTCGGTCGTGCCCGGGTCGATCGCGACCCGCAGCCCGTTGCCCCAGTCGCTGGCGTCGCGCGAGGTCACCGTCAGTGCCTTCGGCTCGCCGCCCGCCGCGATGTCCTTCGACGCCGGCTCGGCGCCCTTCGCGACCCGGACGACGACCGCGACCGAGCCGCCCGCCAGGAAGAACTGCTGCACCGCGTAGCTCAGCAGGCTCTTCGTGTCCAGGCCGCCGTACTGCCGCTCGAAGTCGGCGAAGCTGGTGATCGTCACCGCCTCGTCGATCGGCCCGCGCCGGGTCGCCCCCACGAACGCCGTCACCGACGTCGTCACCGCGGTGATCGTGCGGACCGCGCTCGACAACTCCTCGATGTACACCCCGGGATACGAGACAGACGTCGCCATACCCTCTCCATTCCCCTTTGTGTTTTAGGCATGGAGGCACGCAGCGACGGCCCCCCAGGCAATGCACTGAAAAATCGCGCGTGAATACGCGAAGGAAAGCGACGATCAGAAAGAAGATTCCCCTGCCCCGTACCCCTCCCCCGAGAGATTTGTGTCGACCTATATCGACCGACACCATAAGTAACATGCACACAGCGTCAGGGTCAACCACTCATCGTAATTTCCATGATTAGCCGAGGTCATTGCGCAACTACCTGACAACCCGACTTTATAATCAATTGCGATCTTGCCTTCGATGCGCGGCGCGCCGTCAGAGCAGTCCGCGTTCCCGTGCCCGGCGTACCGCGTCGTGGCGGCGGTTGACCCCGAGCTTGCGGTAGGCGCTCTTGAGGTGGGTCTTGACCGTGTTCACCGACACATACAGATCCGCCCCGATCTCCTCGGTGGACATCATCATCGCCAGCCGTCGCAGCACATCGCGCTCACGTCCGCTCAGCTCCTCCACGACCACCGGGGGCGCATCCTCGGCGGGCGGCGGCGGGGGCGCGCCGGGGGTGAGCCAGCCGCCGGCCAGTTCCTGGAGGGGGCCGGTGCGCAGGAGGGGCCGCAGCCAGGGGCCGGTCTCCAGGAAGGGCCGGCGCAGCCGGTCGCGGCGCGCCTCGCGCAGGGCCCGGGCGACGAGCCGGCGCGCGGCGGCGGGATCGCCGCTCCGCTCGGCGGCCCGGGCCCGCACCAGCGTGGCCCGGACGGTCACCGCGGGCCCGCAGTGGTCCTCGGGGCGCGTCCGGTCGAGCAGCTCGACGGCAGCGCCGGGCTCCCCGGCGGCCAGCCGGGCCCGTGCCTCCTCCACGGCACACGCCAGCTGGTCCTCGGGCACCTCGCGCAGCAGGCGTACGGCGGCCTCGGGCCGTCCCTGGGCGAGATGCGCGGCGGAGGCGACCAGCGCCGACTGCCCCGCCGCCCAGGGCGAGACGACTTCGGCGGTGACGGCCGGCCGCACCGCGTCGAGCGCGCCCCGGGTGTCGCCGCGGGCCAGACGCAGCCGGGCGGTGGCGAGAGCGCGGCCGGCCTCCATCACCGGGTCCCGCAGTGCCGGGTGCGACTCGGCCGCCGCGTCGAGCAGGGCCTGCGCCTCGTTCAGTTCGTTGCGGTCGACGGCCACCGCGGCCAGGACGAGCAGCCCGATGCCGGAGCCGGCCGACCGGGGCAGTCCGAACCGTTCCGTCTCGGCCATCGCCGCGCGGGCCTTGCGCTCGGCCCGGCCGGCCCAGCCGTCCAGACAGTCGATCAGGGCCAGCCGGCCGAGGGCGTCCTCGCGCAGCAGCGCCGTCGAAGCTCCGCCGGGACAGTCGGCGGCGGGGGTGAGGGCGGCCCGCGCCTCCTCGAACCGCCCGGCCCACAGCCGGGTCGAGCCCAGATGGGTCAGCAGCAGCGCGGTGAGTTCGGGGTGCTTGGCCAGCAGATGGGCGGGGACCTGTCCGCGTACCTTCTCGGCGTCCGCCGCGGCCGCCTCCGCCCGCGTCGGCGAGCCGGTCAGCCGGGCGGCGGAGGCCTCCAGCAGGGCGCAGCTGAGCCGGGCGGCGGCCTCGTCGGGGACGGAGGCGTCGCCCGGCGAGCCGCCCGCCTCCCGAGGATCCGCGTCCGCAGGGGCCGTACCCGGAGAGCCCGCGTCCGCGGAGCCCGCCGCCTCCCTCTCCGCCAACGCCCGCTGCGCCTCCCGCAGATGAGCCAGCCCGTGTTCCAGATCGCAGCGCGACAGGTCCCGGGCCGCCCGGACGAGTTCCGTCGCCGTGCTGCCGGCCTCGGGGCCCATGTGGGAGAACAGCTCGACGAACTCGTCGGAGCGCAGACCGGTGAAGAGCTGGCCGATCGCGAGGTCGTCGACGAGGGCGCTCGCGGTGAACTCCCAGTCGCCCGCCGCCGCCCCGTGCCCGAGGGTCTCCGTGAGCAGTCCGGACCGCCCGAACCAGTGGGCGGCCCGCAGATGGAGCTCCGGCTCCAGACCGGGCGCGCGCACCCGCAGATGGGCCCGCAGGATCTCCCCGAACAGCGGGTGGAGGCGGTACCAGGCGTGCCCGAGGTCCTCGACGAACGCGTTCTCCCGGTGCAGCCCCGCCAGGATCGGCTCGGAGTCGGCACGCTCGGTCAGGGCGTTGGCGAGCTCGGGACAGAGCCGTTCGAGGACGCTGACCCGCAGCAGCAGGTCCTGGACCTCCGGGCTCTGCTGCTTGAGCACCTCCGCCAGCAGGAAGTCGGCGACGGTGCTGCGGTCGGCCTCGAACTCCTTCAGATACGTCTCCGGATCCGGGCTCTCCTGCGCGGCGAGGGCGCACAGGCGCAGCCCGGCGGCCCAGCCCCGGGTCCGCTCCACCAGCGCGCCGGCCGCGGGCAGGGGAAGGCGCAGCCCGTGCAGTGCGAGCAGTTCGGCCGTCTCCTGCGGGGTGAAGGCCAGCTCCGCGCCCCGGATCTCGGTCAGCTGCCCGGCGGCCCGGTAGCGGTGCAGCGGCAGCAGGGGTTCCGTGCGGGTGACGAGGATCAGACGCAGACCGCCGCCCGCGTGGTGCAGGACGAACTCCAGTTGCTGGGCGATGTCGGGGTCGCGTACCTGGTCGTACTCGTCGAGGACCAGGGTGACGGGCCGCTCGCGGGCGCTGAGGTCGGCGGCGAGCCGCGCCAGCAGGGTGTGGGTGACCCGGCTGGCGTCCGCCGGGCTGCCGACCCCGGAGGGCGGCGGCACCCCGGCGGCCCGCAGCGCCTGGAGCAGATACGCCCAGAACATGCCGGGGCCCTGGTCGGCGGCCTCGGTGGTGAACCAGGCGACGGACGGCTCCCGCTCGGCGGCCCAGTCGGCGACCAGCAGGGTCTTTCCCGCGCCGGCGGAGCCGTTCACCATGGTCAGCGGGGTGCTCAGGGCCTGGTCGAGATGCCCGAGCAGCCGCTTGCGGCGCAGAAACGTCGCGGGCCGCGCGGGGATCGCGAACCGCGTCCGCAGATAGGGATCCCCCTGCGGATCGGCCCCCGGAGCCGTCCCGCCCGGGGCGTCGGCTCCCGGAGCCTTGGGCTCCGCACCGTCTTCCTCGAACCCTGCCATGCGCTCACCGCCCGGTGTCGATCGTGGGTAGCGCTCGCCTCCTCCAGCATCGCAGGGACCGCGCTCCCGCGCAGCGGGAGGAAACCGCAGGTCAGATGCCCGCCGCCGGGCGCCTGGCGCCACCGGGCCCGACAGTGGCGGTCCCGGGCGGCCCGGAAGAACCGGTCCACGCGTCCTCGATTGGCCTTGGCCGGCGGCTCCGCCGGCCCCCTACCGTCACCGCCATGCGGATGCGAATCGTCGACGCCTTCACCGACCGTCCCTTCGCCGGAAACCCGGCCGGGGTCCTGCTCCTCGACGCCTTCCCGGGCGACGACCGGCTCCAGAACGTGGCCCTGGAGGTCAACCACGCCGAGACGGCCTTCGCCCACCCGCTCCCGCCGGGCGGCGAGGCGGACTGGGCGCTGCGCTGGTTCACCCCCGTCGCCGAGGTCGACCAGTGCGGCCACGCCACCCTGGCCACGGCCCACGTCCTGTTCGGCACGGGCGCCCACACCGGCCCGGTGCGGTTCGCCACCCGCAGCGGCGTCCTCGTCGCGACCCCGGCCGAGGACGGCTCGATCACCCTGGACTTCCCGACCGCTCCGCTCACCCCGGTCGAACTGCCGGACGGGGTCGCCGAGGCCCTGGGCGCCGAACCGCTCACCGTCCTCGACACCGGTCCCCACCTGGGCGACCTGCTGGTCGAGCTGGCCGACGAGAAGACCGTGCACGCCCTGCGGCCGGACCACGGGGCGCTCGGCGCCCACTCCCGGCGCGGCATCATCGCCACGGCCCGCGCCGAGAACCCCGCCCTCGGCTACGACTACGTCTCCCGCTGCTTCTTCCCGAACCTCGGCATCGACGAGGACCCGGTCACCGGCAGTGCCCACACCGCGCTGGCCCCGTACTGGAGCGAACGGCTCGGCCGTACCGCGCTCACCGGCCTCCAGGCCTCCCCCCGCTCCGGCCGCGTCCGCACCGAACTGCGCGGCGAGCGGACCATGCTGACCGGCCGCGCGGTGACCGTCATCGAGGGCGAGCTGCTGGCCTGGTGAGCGGTCGGCGGCTCAGGCCGTGGGCAGCCAGGACACCTTCCCCGCCAGCAGCGCGTACCCCACGAACGCGCCGATGTCCAGCAGCGAATGGGCCGCCACCAGCGGCCCCACCCGCCCCCAGCGCCGGTACAGCAGGACGAACACCACGCCCATCACCATGTTGCCGATGAACCCGCCGATGCCCTGGTAGAGGTGGTACGACCCGCGCAGCACGGCACTGGCCACCAGCGCCGTGCCCGGCGTCCAGCCGAGCTGTCCGAGGCGGCGCAGCAGATAGCCGACCACGATGACCTCTTCGAGGATCGCGTTCTGGAGCGCCGACATGATCAGCACGGGGTACTTCCACCACACGTCCGGCAGGGCCTCGGGGACGACGGTGAGGTTGAAGCCGAGCCCGCGGGCCAGCAGGTAGAAGGCGATGCCGGTGCTGCCGATGACGGCCGCGACACCGGCGCCGCGCCCCAGGTCCCACCAGGGCCGGCTGCGGTCGAAGCCGAGCGTCCGCAGCCCGCTCTGGCCCTCCCGCACCAGGAGATGCGCGACGAGCGCCACCGGGACCAGCGCCGAGGCGATCCCGAAGAGCTGCCAGGCGAGGTCCAGCCAGGGCCGCCCCGGCGCGGCCGAGGCGTTGAGCGTCGCCGCCTGGTCCTTCAGCCCGCCCGGCTTGGTGACCGATCCGATGAAACTGATCAGCGCGGACACTCCGCTGGCACCGAGCGAAAGCCCCAGCACAAGCAGCGTCTCGTCCCGGAAGATCCGCCGAGACGGCCGCTCGTCGTACACCTCGCCCACCCGCACACCCGCTTCCGTTCAAGGGACACAACAGCTTGCCCGATGCCACGAAAGCAAGGAGAACCGCCCCTGGCCCAACGGCCGACGCGCGCATGCCGACCTGAAGGGGCGCGGGGAACCGCGCGGTCAACCCCCATCGCCCCGCACAAGGCACTCAGGCCCGCGCGCCCCCGAACCTCACCGCACTCCCACCACCTCCGGCAACCCCACGGGCCACGTGTGCACCGGCTCCCCCGCATGCATCAGCTCCGCGTACCGCCGCGTGGTCGCGGCCAGCGCGGCGTCCCGCGACAACCCCGACTCCACGGCCCGCCGAAACGTCGCCACCTGCCACGTCGCCCCGTTCACCCGCCGCCGGCACCGCTCCTCGATCACCCCGAGGTAGTAGTCCCGATCGGCCGGCTCCACCCCCCACGCGTCCAGCCCGGCCTCCGCGAGCGGCAGCAGTTCCTCCCGTACGAGACTGACCGCGTCCACCTCGCCCACTCCCCCGAGCCGCCCGCGCCGCGGCCACTGCAACCGTGCGTCGATGCCGTACCGGCAGGCCGCGTCGAAGTTCGCCTCGGCCGCCTCGAACGGCAGCCGGGACCACACCGGCCGCGCGTCCTCGGCGAGGGCGCGGACGACGCCGTAGTAGAAGGCCGCGTTGGCGATCACGTCGGTCACGGTGGGCCCGGCGGGCAGCACCCGGTTCTCCACCCTGAGGTGGGGGACGCCGTCGGCGATGCCGTACACGGGCCGGTTCCAGCGGTAGACGGTCCCGTTGTGCAGGACCAGCTCGGCCAGCGAGGGGACCCCGCCCGCCTCCAGCACCTCCAGCGGATCCTCCGCGTCGCACAGGGGCAGCAGCGCGGGGAAGTAGCGCAGGTTCTCCTCGAACAGCTCGTACGCCGAGCCGATCCACCGCTCCCCGAACCAGGTCCGCGGCCGTACGCCCTGCGCCTGGAGCTCGGGCGGCCGGGTGTCGGTGGCCTGTGTGAACAGCGGGGGCCGGGACTCGCGCCACAGCTCGCGGCCGAACAGGAAGGGCGAGTTGGCGCCCACGGCGATCTGCGCGGCGGTGACGGCCTGCGCCGCGTTCCACACATCGGCGAAGCGGGCCGGGGTGACCTGGAGGTGCAGTTGCACGGAGGTGCAGGCGGCCTCGGGGACGATCGACTTCGAGGTGCACGACAGATGCTCCACGCCTTCGATGTCGAGGGCGAAGTCCTCGCCCCGGGCAGCCACGATCTGGTCGTTGAGGAGGGCGTAGCGGTCGACGTCGGAAAGATTGGTGGAGACCAGATCGTCACGGTCGAGGGTCGGCAGAATACCGATCATCACGATTCCCGCGTCGACCTCGCCCGCCTTTCGATGGGCATATGCCAGTGACGTACGAAGTTCCTCGGCGAGCCGGTCGAATACCCGCCCGCCCAATCGGTGTGGAGCTATGTTGACTTCCAGGTTGAACATGGCGAGTTCTGTTTGGAAATCTCGGCTCGCGATCCGTTCGAGCACTGCGCCATTCAGCATTCTCGGCAGGCCGTCGGCGCCCGCGAGATTCAGCTCGATCTCAAGCCCCATGAGGTTCTTCGGCCGGTCGAAGCGCTTCTGGGCCAGAAGCCGCTCCAGCCCCGTCAGGCACCTTCGGAGCTTGTCGCGGTACTGCTGCCGATCGGACAGGTCGAACGCGCCCGCCACGACCTTCTCCCCCATCGAAGCGTCCCTCCTCGCATGGGCGGGCCGGTCATCCGGCCGCCGGTCTCCCGGGTCAGGTGGGATGATGCCCAGCCGGACCGATCGATAACGTCCCCGTCGGCTCCCGCCACCCGCTAGGCTGACCGGAAGCGCCCGGACTGACCGGAGGCACATTCACGGGGCAAGCGGCGGACCACTCTTTCACTAACTCCCGGAACTCGCACTCGGGAACTCGTGAAAAAGTCCGACGAGAATGGGCCGACCATAGCGTGCGCATAACCCGAGGTCATCGCGGCGCCCGCCGCCCTGAATCGGGATGATTCACACGTATCGCCGACCGAATGGACTCTTGTCGGGTGTCCCGGAATCGGCTAGACGAAACACAGTCTGAACACGCGTCGTATAAACTCCTCGCACAAGGCGGAGAAGGTGGGCCCCGCGGTCGGAGGAGCCTGTCGTCCAGGTGGCGGCAGGCCGCTTGCGCACCCCGGCTGTCCGAAGACCCCGGCCCCTGCCTCTCCGACCTTCACGAGAGCTAGCTGACAGCGCCGTCCGCCCCCGCCCTCGCGCCACCGCCTGTGAATGAGAGGCGACCCATCATGCCGCTGCACGTCCCTCCGGCTCCCGCGCCCGCCCTTCGCTCCGTCCTCACGGCCCTCGGTTCCCCCACCGCGGTCCGTGAGGCCCGAACTCCGTCCCTGCGCTCCGCCCAGGACGAGGCCACCCCCGAACTCCCGCTGCCGCTGCACGTCCTGGACCGGATCACCCCCGAGGGCGTGTCCGCGACCCGGCTGGCCGGCTGGCGCTTCCTGATCCGTTGCGGCGACCGGGCCGTGGCAGCGGCCGAGACCCGGCTCACCCCGGACGGCTGGGCGTTCTCCCATTTCTTCGAGGGCCCCTACATCGCCTCCACCGAACGCGCCCTGCGGCAGGCCGAGTCGGCGACCCAGCCGTACCAGGCGCGGCTGCTGTCGGTCCCCGGGCTCTACATGCTCACGCTCTGGCTGCACGGCGACACCGAATCCGACGGCACCACCGGTCATCCCGCGGCGACCGATCTGCTGGTGCCGCTGGCCCCGGCGCCGCCCGGGATCGCCGCCCATCGCGCCCACCGCGTCGCCGAGTTGCTCCCGGTGCTGACCCTGCGGGTGCCCCCGTCGGCGCCGCCGCCCCTGCTGGGTTCGCCCGCCTGACGCCGTACCGCGGACCCGCGGACAGCAGTCGCCCGTACCCCGTACCCCGGCACCACGGCCCGGTGCCGGGGTACGGTGCCGTCCGCGGTGTTCGTCCCCGCTTCCCCGTCCGGACTAGCCCTATCCGGCCACGGAAAACCACCCGAAGTGACAGTGCGGTTGAGATGAACCGCCCGCGCGGGTGATGCGTCATGAACCTGTGAGAGGCGGTGCCGCCAAATCCCTGCGGAACGACGTCCGTGGGGCAACACTGGGTTCCGACCGACTTATCACAACGGGGGGCGGCCATGAACGACGTACACGACGCTTCACGCCGCGGGACAGACTCGACCACACTCACCACACACATCACGCCAGAGCGGAAGAACCCATCCATGTGCCAGCACCAGCCGCCGTGCCCGACAGCAACCTCCGCCGACCGGGAGTCCGCCCGGCTCGTGGCGCACCACCCGGAACAGGGCTGGAGCCTGCTGTGCAACGGCGTCCTCCTCTTCGAGGACACCGGTGAGCTCCTGCCGGACGGCCAGGTCATCGCCCCGCACCGGGTCGTGACCGCAGCCTGAGCAGCACCGGACGGCGCGGGACCGCCGTCCGGGGTCTTCGAGGGGCCGGACCGCAGCCAGCCGCTGCGAACCGGCCCCGACGCGTGTCCGGGGGCGCTCACTCCTCGTAGCCTCCGCCTTCCCTTCCGTACGCACGCGTTTTCCGGAAGACTCCTGGAAGTTTCGGCACCGCGCCCGGAACGAGGCGACGGAGGTGGGGGAATGACGGCGGACGACACGGCATCCGCAGGCCGGGGCAAGGTCACCATCACGGAGATCGCCCGCCGGGCCGGTGTCTCGGTGCCGACCGTCTCCCGGGTGGTCAACGGCCGCTCCGACGTCTCCCCGCGCACCCGGGCGCGCGTCGAGGAACTGCTGCGGGAACACGGCTACCGCAAACGCCCCGCCACCCCCTCCGCGACCCGCGCGGCCCTGCTCGACCTGGTCTTCAACGACCTCGACAGCCCTTGGGCGGTGGAGATCATCCGGGGGGTCGAGGAGGTCGCCCACGCGGCCGGGGTGGGCACCGTCGTCTCGGCGATCCACGGCCGCTCCGGGGACGCCCGCGAGTGGATGCGCAATCTGCGCGCCCGCGCCTCCGACGGCGTCATCCTGGTCACCTCGGCCCTGGAGCCCACGCTGCACGAGCAGTTGCGCATCCTGAACGTCCCGCTGGTGATCGTCGATCCGATGGGCTCCCCCGCCCTCGACACCCCGACGATCGGCGCCGCCAACTGGTCCGGCGGCCTCGCCGCCACCCAGCATCTGCTGGCCCTGGGCCACCGCCGCATCGGCCTGATCGCGGGCCCGCCCCGGCTGCTGTGCTCCCGCGCCCGCCACGACGGCTACCGCGCCGCCCTGGAGGCGGCCGGCCTCTCCGTCGACGAAAGCCTCGTCGTCCCCGGCGACTTCCACCCCGAGTCGGGCTTCACCGGCTGCACGGCACTCCTCGGCCTCCCCGAACCGCCGACCGCGCTCTTCGCGGCGAGCGACCAGATGGCCCTCGGCGCGATCGAGGCGCTGCGCCGGCGCGGTCTGCGCGTCCCGGAGGACATGAGCGTGGTCGGTTTCGACGACCTTCCGGAGGTCCGCTGGTCGGCGCCGCCGCTGACCACCGTCCGCCAACCCCTGGCCGACATGGGCAAGCTGGCCGCCCGCACGGTCCTGCGCCTGGCCCGCGGCGAGCACCCCGACTCGCCGCGGGTGGAACTGGGCACGGAGTTGGTGATCCGCTCGAGCACGGCACCGCCGAAGGGCGAGGGCGTCTCCCGGATCCTCGAAGATCGGGGAGACGCCCCCTAGCCGAGCGCCTCCCGGATCGCCGTGTACGCCGGCTTCGGCGCGAGCTGCTCGTCCCAGGGCAGGGCGGCTCCCTGGCCGGGGAAGAAGGCCGGGATCCAGGAGTACTTGTCGGTGTAGTCCCAGACCGTGATGCCGACGCACCGCCGCACCGCGAGGCAGGCCTCGGTCAGATCGCCGTACCACTCGGCCTGCTGGGCCAGCTTCTCCTCGGTCGCGGGCAGCAGCATCCGGATGTCGACCTCGGTGAGCGCGGTGTCGAGGCGCAGGCGGGCGAAGCGGCGGAGGTTGTCCTCCAGGGTGGTCGGATAGCCGTACTGGAGGGCGAGATGGGCCTGGAGGCCGATGCCGTGCAGCGGGACGCCCTGTGCCTTCAGCTCCTTGGCCAGGCGGTAGTAGGCGTCGCTCTTCGGGCCGACGGCCTCGATGTTGTAGTCGTTGAGGTACAGCTTGGCCCGGGGGTCGGCCTGGTGGGCCCAGCGCAGGGCGTCGGCGATGTAGCCGGGGCCGAGGGTCTTGTAGAAGACGGTCTCGCGGTAGGTGCCGTCCTCGTTGAACGCCTCGTTGACGACGTCCCAGGCGTAGACCTTGCCCCGGTAGTGGCGCACCTCGGTCTGGATGTGGTTCTTCAGTACGGCGCGCAGCTCGTCGGCCGTCCACTCCCGGCCCGTGAGCCAGCCGGGCAACTGGCTGTGCCAGACGAGGGTGTGGGCGCGCACCTTCTGGTGGTTCGCCCGGGCGAGGTTCACGATCTCGTCGCCCTTGGTCCAGTCGAAGACGCCCTGCTGCGGCTCGGTGGCGTACCACTTCATGCCGTTGCCGGGGGTGATCATGTCGAACTCGCTGCCGAGGATCCGTGTGTAGGCGGTGTCGGTGAGTTCGGGGTTGTCGGTGGCGCTGCCGAAGTAGCGGCCGTGGCGCTGGGCCAGGTCCGCGAGGGTGGTCCGGGGTTTCTCGTGGGCCTGGGCGGCGGGCCCGCCGGCGATCCCGGCGGCGACCAGGACGGCGGCGAGTGCTCCGGCGAGTCTCAGCCGGGTGCGGACGGTGCTGGACATGGTGCGACTCCTCACGGTCGGTGGGGCGTGGGCAGGCGCGGGTCATCCCTTCGTGGCGCCGGTGGCGAGACCGCCGACGAGCTGGCGCTCGGCGACGGAGTAGAAGGCCAGGGCGGGAACCATGGCGAGGACGAGATAGGCGAAGATCCGGGCGTACTCGGAGGAGTACTGGCCCTGGAACTGCTGCACACCGATCGGGAGCGTCCACCAGGAGGGCTCGTTGAAGACCAGCAGCGGCAGCAGGAAGTTGTTCCAGCTGGCGACGACGGCGAGCACGGAGACCGTGCCGAGCGCGGGCCGGGCCATCGGCAGCAGGATCCGCCAGAAGAAGCCGAGCGGCCCGCAGCCGTCGAGGGTCGCCGCCTCCTCCAGCTCGGCCGGTATCTCCCGGAAGAAGCCGCGCAGGATGACGATCGTCATCGGCACCCCGAAGGCCGCCTGCGGCAGGATCACCCCGAGCGGGTTGTCCAGCAGGTCCATCGAGCGCAGCAGCAGGAACAGCGGCAGGACCGCCACCGCGAACGGGAACATCAGGCCCATCGTGAACAGCGTGAACAGCAGCTCACGGCCCCGGAAGGCGAACCGGGCGAAGGAGAACGCGGCGAGCGCGGACACCGCGACCACCACCACCGTCGTCCCGGCCGCGATCACCGTGCTGCTGCCGAGCAGCTGCCAGAAGGAGCCCGAGCCGAGGATGTCGGTGTAGTTGGAGGTGACCCACGGGTCGGGCAGCCCGAAGGGGTTGCGGGAGAGCTGGTCGGTCGACTTGAAGCCGGACAGCACGGCGTACAGCAGCGGTACGGCCATCACGGCGCCGACGACCACCAGTACGGCGTGCACGGGAAGGGTCCGGCCTCTTCTGCGGACGCTCACGAGCCGCCTCCTCGCATGGTCGTGGTGGCGCCCTCCAGATCGCGGCGGAGCACGAACCGCTGGTAGGCCAGGGCGAAGACGAGGCTGATGCCGAAGATGACCACACTGATCGCGCTGGCGTAGCCGACCTGGTAGCGCTTGAAGCCGTACTGGAACATGGTCACGGCCATCGTCTCGGAGTGATGGTCGGGGCCGCCGGCCGTGACGATCCACACGAGGTCGAAGAGCTGGATGGAGCCGATCACCGACAGGAAGACGCTGATCCGCAGGGTGGGCGCGAGCAGCGGCAGGGTGACGCTGCGGAACCGCTGCCAGGGCCCGGCCCCGTCGATCAGCGCGGCCTCGGTCAACTCGGCCGGGATGGACTGGAGTCCGGCCAGGTAGAGCATCATGTGGAAGCCGAAGTACTTCCAGGTCATGACCAGGAACAGGGTGGCCATCACGGTGGAGGGGTCGGCGAACCACTGCCCCCCGAGCCCGTCCAGGCCCACCGCGCCCAGCAGATGGTCGGCCAGTCCGTCGTCGGGGGCGAAGATCATGCTGAACAGCACGCCGGTGATCGCCTCGGAGAGGATGTACGGCGCGAAGAACAGCATGCGGTAGACGGCCCGGCCGCGGATCCGCTGGTTGAGGGCGACCGCGAGGGCGAGCGCGAACGGCAGCTGGAGCAGCAGGGAGAGTCCGACCAGGACGAGGCAGCGCCACAGGTCGCCGAGGAAGACCGGGTCCTGGAAGAGGCGGGTGAAGTTGTCGCCGCCGATGAAGTCCTCGGGCATCCCGAAGCCGCCCCATCGGAAGAACGCGGCGTACAGCGCGAACAGCATCGGCAGCAGCACGAGCGTGCCGAAGAGCACCAGGGCGGGCACCTGGAAGCCGACGGCGGTGAGCCAGTGCAGCACCCGGCGGCGGGTCCGGCCGGCGGCCGCGGGGAGGGGCGGCGGTCGGCCGGTGTCCGGGGCGCTGCGCTTGTCCGGGAGGTAGGTCGAGGCCATCCGGCTACTGCTCTTCCTTGGCGACCTTGGTGATCGACTCGGTGACCTGCTGGGGGGACTTCGATCCGGCGATGAGTCCGGCGACGCTGTCGTTGACCTCCTGGCCGACGGCGGGCGCGTACGCCTGGTCGAGATAGAGCTGGAAGCCGGTGGCGGCCTTCAACTGGGCCTGTACGGCGGACAGGTTGGGGTCGGTGAGGGCGCTCTCGGCGGCGGGTACGACGGGCAGCACGCCGGTCTTCTTGACCAGCTCGGTGTCGGTGGCGGCCGAGGCGAAGAACTTCAGGAAGTCGACGGCCGCCTGCGGGGCGCCCTTGCGCAGCGCGTGTCCGCCGCCGCCGCCGAAGACCTCGGTGATCGCGCCCTGGCCGCTCTCGACCGCGGGGAACGGGAAGAACCCGAGGTCGACGCCGAGCCCCTTGCCCGCGTCGGCCTCGACCACCGGCGCCCACTGCCCCATCAGCTCCATGGCCGCCTTGCCGTTGCCCATGGTGGCGGCCTGGCCGGTGGGGGTGCTGTAGGCGGCGCCGAGGAAGCCCTTCTGGAACGGCTGGAGGTCGACGAGGTCCTGCAGATGCTGACCCGCCCGGACGAATCCGTCGCCGGTGAAGTCCTTGTCGTCGTTCGCCTTCCGCAGGGCGTCGATGCCGGCGGTGCGCATGGCGAGGTAGGCCCAGTAGTACATGCCCGGCCACTTCTCCTTGCCGGCCAAAGCAAGCGGGGTGATCCCGGCGGCCTTCAGCTTCTTCACGGCGTCGAGGAAGCCGCTCCAGGTGGTGGGGGGAGCCCCGAGGCCGGCCTTCTTGAAGAGCGCCTTGTTGTACCAGAAGCCGATCATGCCGATGTCGAAGGGGATGCCGTAGACCTTGTCGTCGAAGAGGTACGGCTCCCGGGAGACGGAGAGCAGCCCGTCCCCCCATCCCTTGCTCCTGTCGGTCAGGTCCTCGACGAGCCCGGCGTCGATCTGCTGCTTGAGGACCCCGCCGCCCCAGGTGTGGAAGATGTCGGGCAGCTTTCCGGAGGCGGTCAGCGCGGTCATCTTCGACTTGTAGGGGTCGTTCTCCAGCTGGACGATCTTGACCTTGACCTTGGGGTTCCGGGCCTCGAACTGCTTGGCGAGTGCGGCCCAGACGTCCTTGGTGGGCTGGGTGGTGGAGATGTTCCACCACTCGATCGTGGTCGTCCCCGACGACCCTCCGTCCGAGTCGCCGCCGCAGCCGCTCAGTGCCGTCATGCTCACCCCGGCCGCGGCGGAGGCCGCCAGGAAGCCGCGGCGGGACAGTGCCGGGTCGCCCATCATGCGCTCCTTGGGTAGATCGAAAGTTTCGAACCAGATCCAGAAAGCTTCGCTGCTGCCGCACCCTAGAGACACCCTCCGACAGGTGGCAACCCCCTGAACACAGGGAATCCTGGCATCTGTTCATCAAGCGGAGACCGGCAGCGGCCCGGACGGCTCCGAAACATTCGGATCTGTCAGCGAACCTTACGAAGAGGCGCAGGAGCCAGGAGGGAGTGGCTGAAAAGCGCCTTCCGATCGGCGGCCCCCGACGCCTGGCCGCGACCAGTCTTAACGGAAGCTTGACGCCGTCCGGCCCATGATCCGCGGGCCTGTGCGTCACTCTCCGCTTACGCTGAAGCCGCCGTCCGCGTGATGGCCGAAACCCCACGCCGGACCCGCCCCCAGGAGCACGCGTATGGCCACCACCGAGCACCCTCCCCCCGGTCGCCTGCGCGCCTGGATGCTGGAGGGCCTGTCCGACATGGGCAAGGGCCATGCACAGCCGGGCCGGCGGGCCGAGGCCGAGCCCGCGCACAAGGGCCAGCGCTGGTACCGGGTGATGTGCCTGACCGGTGTCGACTACTTCTCCACCCTCGGTTACCAGCCCGGCATCGCCGCGCTCGCGGCCGGTCTGCTGTCACCCATCGCGACCATCGTGCTGGTGATCGTCACCCTGGCCGGCGCGCTGCCGGTCTACCGGCGGGTGGCCGACGAGAGCCCCCACGGCGAGGGCTCGATCGCGATGCTGGAGCGGCTGCTGTCCTTCTGGCAGGGCAAGCTGTTCGTCCTGACCCTGCTGGGCTTCGCCGCCACCGACTTCCTGATCACCATCACCCTGTCGGCCGCCGACGCCTCCACCCACCTGGTCGAGAACCCCCATCTGACCAGCGCCCTGCACAACCAGCAGATGATCATCACCCTGACGCTCGTCGCCCTGCTCGGCGCGGTGTTCCTCAAGGGCTTCCTGGAGGCCATCGGCGTCGCGGTGGCCCTGGTCGGCGTCTATCTCGCGCTGAACGTCGTGGTCGTGATCGTCGGCTTCTGGCACGTGGTCACCGCGGGCCATGTCGTCACCGACTGGGCCGACGCCCTGACCGCCGAGCACGGCAATGTCTTCGCGATGATCGGCGTGGCCCTGATCGTCTTCCCCAAGCTGGCCCTGGGCCTGTCCGGCTTCGAGACCGGCGTCGCCGTCATGCCGCACGTCAAGGGCGACCCGGGCGACACGGAGGAGACCCCCAGGGGCCGGATCCGGGACACCAAGAAGCTGCTCACCACCGCCGCCCTGATCATGAGCGTCTTCCTGATCGCGACCAGCTTCATCACCACGCTGCTGATCCCGGAGAAGGAGTTCGAACCCGGCGGCCAGGCCAACGGCCGCGCCCTCGCCTATCTGGCCCACGAGTACCTGGGCAGCGCCTTCGGCACGGTCTACGACATCTCGACCATCGCGATCCTCTGGTTCGCCGGCGCCTCCGCGATGGCCGGCCTGCTCAACCTGATGCCCCGCTACCTGCCGCGCTACGGCATGGCCCCGCACTGGGCGCGCGCGGTCCGCCCGATGGTCATCGTCTTCACCCTGATCGCCTTCCTGGTCACCTGGATCTTCGACGCCGACGTCGACGCCCAGGGCGGTGCCTACGCCACCGGCGTACTGGTGCTGATCAGCTCCGCCGCGATCGCCGTGACCATCGCGGCCCACAAGGCCGGACAGCGCAACTGGACGATCGGCTTCGCGGTCATCTCGGCGGTGTTCCTCTACACCACGGTCGTCAATGTCATCGAGCGCCCGGACGGTGTGAAGATCGGCGCCTGCTTCATCGCCGGCATCATCCTCGTCTCCCTCCTCTCCCGGCTGGCCCGCGCCTTCGAGCTGCGTGTGACGAGCGTGACGCTGGACCCGATGGCGGAACGTTTCATCCGGGACATGGCCAGCCGCAAGCTACGGTTCATCGCCAACGAGCCCGACCAGCGCGACCAGCGCGAGTACCGCGACAAGATCGAGCAGATCCGCGAGGACAACGACCTCCCCGGCGAGGACTTCGTCTTCGTCGAGGTGACGGTCCTCGACCCCTCCGAGTTCGAGGCGGGACTGACGATCCGCGGCGAGGTGCTGCACAACCGCTACCGGGTGCTGACCCTGGAGTCCTCCTCCATCCCGAACGCCCTGGCCGCCCTGCTGCTGCACACCCGCGACACCACCGGCTGCCTCCCGCACATCTACTTCGAGTGGACCGAGGGCAACCCGTTCGCCAACTTCCTGCGCTTCTTCCTCTTCGGCCAGGGCGAGGTCGCCCCGGTCACCCGCGAGGTCCTGCGCGAGGCCGAACCGGACCGCGCCCGCCGGCCCCGGGTCCACACCGGCTGACCTCGCCGCGCCTACGGCGGCCAGGGGGCGCCCCCTGGCCGCCGTAGGCCCCCTCCGCCGCCCCCTCGTGCGCCGCGGCCCTATCGTGACCCGCATGCAGAGCTACACAATCGGACAGGCGGCACGGCTGCTCGGCGTGAGCCCCGACACCGCGCGCCGCTGGGCGGACGCCGGCCGGGTGGCGACCCACCGGGACGAGGGCGGACGGCGCCTCATCGACGGCAAGGACCTCGCCGCGTTCTCGGTCTCCCTCGCCCGCACGGACCACGCCGACGAAGAGGCCCCGTACACCTCGGTCCGCAACGCCTTCCCCGGCATCGTCACCGCGATCAAGCTCGGCGACGTCGCCGCCCAGGTGGAGATCCAGGCCGGCCCGCACCGGCTGGTCTCCCTGCTGACCCGGGAGGCCGTCGAGGAACTGGGCCTGGAGGTCGGCATGGAGGCCACCGCCCGCGTGAAGTCCACGAACGTGCACATCGACCGCGTCTGAACCGCGGCGGGCTGCCCCCTCCGTACGAACGCACATGCGTGCCCCACACCCAGCTCACCCCGGATTATGCGAAGCCCCAGAAGACGCCTGCCTTGCATATGCGGCATCATCATGATGTTGGGCCGTTCGAGGGACCGCAGAAACCGAGGAGTACACCGTGATGACCCGTACCGAGCGCCGTACCCGCCGCGCCGTGCAGGTGACCGGCGCGGGATTCGCCGCGCTGCTGGCCCTGAGCGCCTGCTCCTCCGACGACTCCGGCGGCACATCGGCCAAGCCCGACGCCTCGTCCTCCTCCGCCTCCCCCGAGCTCTCCGGCACGGTCACGGTCTTCGCGGCCGCCTCGCTGAAGGAGAGCTTCACCTCGCTCGGCCAGGAGTTCGAGAAGGCGCACCCGGGCACGAAGGTCACCTTCAACTTCGGCGGCAGCGACACCCTGGCCGCGAGCATCACGGGCGGTGCCCCCGCCGATGTGTTCGCCTCCGCCAGCCCCAAGACCATGGCGATCGTGACCGACGCCAAGGACAACGCCACCGAGCCGGTCACCTTCGCGCGCAACCAGCTGGAGATCGCGACCCTGCCGGGCAACCCCGACAAGGTCTCCTCCCTCGAGGACCTCACCAAGTCCGGTCTGAAGGTCGTGCTGTGCGACAAGGAGGTGCCCTGCGGCGCCGCCGCCCAGAAGGCGCTGGAGGCCGGCAGCCTCGAGCTCACCCCGGTCTCCTACGAGCAGGACGTCAAGGCCGCCCTGACGAAGGTCGAGCTGAAGGAGGCGGACGCGGCCGTCGTCTACAAGACCGATGTGCACGCCGCGGGTGACAAGGTGGAGGGCGTGGAGTTCCCCGAGTCCGCCGACGCCGTCAACGACTACCCGATCGCCCTGCTGAAGGACGCCCCCAACGCCGAGGCCGCCGAGGCCTTCATCGCACTGGTCCGCTCCGCCGACGGGCAGAAGGTCCTCACCGCGGCCGGGTTCCTCCAGCCGTGACCCCACCCGTGAAGCAGGCCGCCGCGGACACCCTGGAGGGCGGCCCGCGGCGCGCCCGCGTCCGCGTCCGCGTCCGCACGGGCATCCCGCTCGCCCTGCTCCTGCCCGCCCTGCTCGGCCTCGCCTTCCTCCTCCTGCCGCTGGTCGCGCTCCTCGTCCGGGCACCCTGGCACACCCTGCCCGAGCAGCTGACCGGCGCCGAGGTCTGGCAGGCCCTGCGGCTGTCGCTGGTGTGCGCCACGGCGGCGACCGCGGTGAGCCTGGTGATCGGAGTGCCGCTGGCCTGGCTGCTGGCCCGCACCGACTTCCCCGGCCGGGGCCTGGTCCGCGCCCTGGTGACCCTGCCGCTGGTCCTGCCCCCGGTGGTGGGCGGTGTGGCCCTGCTGCTGGCCCTCGGCCGCAACGGCGTGGTCGGCCAGTGGCTGGACTCCTGGTTCGGCGTCACGCTTCCCTTCACCACGGCCGGCGTGGTCGTCGCCGAGACGTTCGTGGCGATGCCGTTCCTCGTCATCAGCGTCGAGGGCACGCTCCGCGCGGCCGACCCGCGCTACGAGGAGGCCGCCACCACCCTCGGCGCCTCCCGCTTCACCGCCTTCCGCCGGGTCACGCTCCCCCTGATCGCACCGGGCATCGCGGCCGGCGCCGTGCTGGCCTGGGCCCGCGCCCTCGGCGAGTTCGGGGCGACCATCACCTTCGCGGGCAACTTCCCGGGGCGTACCCAGACCATGCCGCTCGCCGTGTACCTCGCCCTCCAGAGCGACCCGGAGGCGGCCATCGCCCTCAGCCTGGTGCTCCTCGCCGTGTCCATCGCCGTCCTCGCCGGGCTGCGCGACCGCTGGATGACCGCGTCATGACCACGCTGCGCAAGGACACCCCCGTGTCACCGGCCCCGCCCGTCGAGGGCCTCGACGCCCGCCTCGTCGTCGACCGCGGCGCCTTCCGCCTCGACGTCGCCCTGACCGCCGCCCCCGGCGACGTCGTGGCACTCCTCGGACCCAACGGCGCCGGCAAGACCACCGCCCTGCGCGCCCTCGCCGGTCTCGTCCCGCTCACCGGCGGGCACCTCCGCCTGGACGGCACGGCCCTGGAGCGCACACCGCCGGAGGCCCGCCCGGTCGGCGTGGTCTTCCAGGACTACCTGCTGTTCCCGCACCTCAGCGCCCTGGACAATGTCGCGTTCGGGCCGCGCTGCCACGGCGCGAGCAAGGCGCAGGCCCGCGCCGTGGCCGCCGCGTGGCTGGACCGCATGGGGCTGGCCGCGCACACCGGCGCCAAGCCCCGCCGGCTCTCCGGCGGCCAGGCCCAGCGCGTCGCCCTGGCCCGCGCCCTCGCCGTCCACCCCCGTCTGCTGCTCCTCGACGAGCCCCTCGCCGCCCTGGACGCCCGCACCCGGCTGGAGGTGCGGGCCCAGCTCCGCCGCCATCTGGCCGAGTTCGAGGCGGTCGCCGTCCTCGTCACGCACGACCCGCTGGACGCCATGGTCCTCGCGGACCGCCTGGTCGTCGTCGAGGAGGGCCGGGTCGTCCAGGAGGGCGGCCCCGCCGACATCGCCCGCCATCCGCGCACCGAGTACATCGCCCAGCTGGTCGGCCTGAACCTCTACCGGGGCCGGGCCGACGGCCACGCGGTGCGCCTGGACACCGGTCCGGCCATCACCACCACGGAGATCCTCACCGGGCCGGTGTTCGTCGCGTTCCCGCCGAGCGCGGTCACCCTCCACCGCGACCGCCCCACCGGCTCCAGCGCCCGCAACCTCTGGCGGTGCGAGGTCGCGGGCCTGGAAACCCACGGCGACCAGATCCGGGCCGCCCTCACGGGCGAACTCCCCCTCGCCGCCGACCTCACGACGGTCGCCGCGGCCGAACTGGACCTGCACCCGGGCGCGGCGGTCTGGGCGACAGTCAAGGCGGCACAGACCCATGCATACCCGGCATGAGGCACTCGGGGCCCTAGCGTGGGTGCCCATGACCCTGAGCATCCGCAATCAGCTCCCCGGCACCGTCACCGCCGTCCACCCCGGCGAGGTCATGGCCACCGTCCACGTCCGTCTGGACGGCGGACAGGACCTCACGGCAGCCATCACCCTGGAGGCCGTGCAGGACCTCGGCCTCACCCCCGGCACCGCCGTCCGCGCCCTGGTGAAGTCGACGGAGGTCTCCCTGGCCACCAACCGCGTCGAGGGCCTGTCGATCCGCAACCAGGTCCCCGGCGCCATCATCGGCCTGACGACCGGCACGGTCATGGCCGTCGTGAGGGTCTCCGTGGCCGGCGGTGAGCTCACCGCGGCGATCACCAAGGACGCGGCCACCGACCTCGGGCTCTTCGTGGGCTCCGACGTCGTCGCCCTGATCAAGGCGACCGAGGTGTCCCTGGAGACGGTCTGAGGACGCGCAAGGGCCCGTCCGACACCCGGACGGGCCCTCCACCGCCTGCCTGATCAGTCCTCGTACGCGTCCAGCGGCGGGCACGAGCAGACCAGGTTCCGGTCGCCGAAGGCCTGGTCGATCCGGCGCACCGGCGGCCAGTACTTGTCGGCGACGGACACCCCGGCCGGGAAGACGGCCTCCTCACGGGTGTACGCGTGCTCCCACTCCCCGCCGAGCGCACCGGCGGTGTGCGGTGCCTGGCGCAGCGGGTTGTCCTCCGCCGGCCAGTCCCCCGCGCCCACCTTCTCGATCTCCGCGCGGATGGCGATCATCGCCTCGCAGAACCGGTCCAGCTCGATGATGTCCTCGGACTCGGTCGGCTCGATCATCAGCGTCCCCGCCACCGGGAACGACATGGTCGGCGCGTGGAAGCCGTAGTCGATCAGCCGCTTCGCCACGTCGTCCACGCTCACCCCGGTCGCCTTGGTCAGCGGCCGCAGGTCGATGATGCACTCGTGCGCGACCAGCCCGCCCGGGCCGGTGTACAGCACCGGGTAGTGCGGCTCGAGCCGCTTGGCGATGTAGTTGGCACTGAGCACCGCCACCTGGGTGGCCCGCTTCAGCCCCTCGCCGCCCATGAGCCGGACGTACGCCCACGAGATCGGCAGGATCCCCGCCGATCCCCAGGGCGCGGCCGAGATCGGCCCCACACCCGTCTCGGGCCCGGCGGCGGGCTGGAGCGGGTGGTTCGGCAGATACGGCGCGAGGTGCGAGCGTACGGCCACGGGGCCGACGCCGGGACCGCCGCCGCCGTGCGGGATGCAGAAGGTCTTGTGCAGGTTCAGGTGGGAGACGTCACCGCCGAAGTGGCCCGGCTTCGCCAGCCCGACGAGCGCGTTGAGGTTGGCGCCGTCGACGTAGACCTGTCCGCCCGCCTCGTGGACCCGGGCGCAGATGTCGGCGACGTGCTCCTCGAACACGCCGTGCGTCGACGGGTACGTGATCATCAGCACGGCCAGTTCGTCGCGGTGAAGTTCGATCTTCGCCCGCAGGTCCTCGACGTCGATCTCGCCGTCCTCGGCGGTCTTCACGACGACGACCTTCATACCCGCCATCACGGCGCTCGCCGCGTTGGTGCCGTGCGCGGAGGACGGGATCAGGCACACGGTCCGCTGCTCGTCCCCGCTGGCCCGGTGATAGCCGCGCACCGCCAGCAGCCCGGCCAGCTCGCCCTGCGACCCGGCGTTGGGCTGGAGCGACACCTTGTCGTACCCGGTGACCTCGGCGAGCCGCTCCTCCAGCTCACGGATGAGCGTGAGGTAGCCCTCGGCCTGCTCGGCGGGTGCGAAGGGGTGCAGCTGCCCGAACTCGGGCCAGGTGACCGGCTCCATCTCGGTGGTCGCGTTGAGCTTCATGGTGCACGAGCCCAGCGGGATCATGCCCCGGTCGAGCGCGTAGTCCCGGTCGGCGAGCCGGCGCAGATAGCGCAGCATCGCGGTCTCGGAGCGGTGCTGGTGGAACACGGGGTGGGTGAGGATCGCGTCGGAGCGCAGCAGCCCCTCGGGCAGCGCCTCCCCGGCGGCCGCGTCGAGCGCCTCGACGTCCCCGTCCACGCCGAAGGCGGCCCATACGGCGGCCAGCTGGGCCCGCGCCGTGGTCTCGTCGCACGCGATCGAGACGTGGTCCGCGTCGACGAGGCGCAGGTTGACCCCGCGCCCGCGGGCGTCGGCGACGACCTCGCCGGCCTTGCCCGGCACCCGCACGGTCAGCGTGTCGAAGTAGGAGCCGTGCACGACATCGACGCCGCCGGCCGTAAGTCCCGCGGCGAGGATCGCGGCGTAGCGGTGGGTGCGCCCGGCGATCGCCCGCAGCCCGTCGGGCCCGTGGTAGACGGCGTACATCCCGGCCATGACCGCGAGCAGCACCTGGGCGGTACAGATGTTGCTGGTGGCCTTCTCCCGGCGGATGTGCTGCTCACGCGTCTGGAGCGCGAGCCGGTAGGCCTGGTGTCCGTCCGCGTCCACGGACACCCCGACGAGCCGTCCGGGCAGGCTGCGGGCGAACTTCTCCTGCACCGCCAGGTATCCGGCGTGCGGCCCGCCGAAGCCCATCGGCACACCGAACCGCTGCGTCGTCCCGACCGCGATGTCCGCGCCCAGCTCACCGGGCGACTTCAGCAGCGTCAGCGCGAGCAGATCGGCGGCGACGGTGACGAGCGCGCCGAGCCCGTGCGCCTGCTCGATCACGGCCTTGATGTCGCGTACGGCTCCGGAGGCTCCCGGGTACTGGAGCAGCACGCCGTTGATCTCACGTCCGGCGACCTCGGCCGGGATGCCCTCGCCGAGATCGGCGACCACGATCTCCACGCCCGTCGGCTCGGCACGGGTCCGCAGCACGGCGATGGTCTGGGGCAGCACATCGGCGTCGACCAGGAAGAGGCCCTTCTTGTTCTTCCCCATGCGCCGGGACAGGGCCATCGCCTCGGCGGCGGCCGTGCCCTCGTCGAGCAGCGAGGCACCGGAGGTGGGCAGCCCGGTGAGGTCGGCGACCATGGTCTGGAAGTTCAGCAGCGCCTCGAGCCGGCCCTGTGAGATCTCCGGCTGGTAGGGCGTGTAGGCCGTGTACCAGGCCGGGTTCTCCATGACGTTGCGCAGGATCACCGGCGGCGTGAAGGTGCCGTAGTAGCCGAGTCCGATCATGGAGTCGAGGACCTGGTTGCGGTCGGCCAGCGAGCGCAGCTCCGCCAGGACCTCGGCCTCGGTGCGCGCGTCCGGCAGGTCCAGCGCATCGGCGTTCTTGATCACGTCCGGGACCGCGGCGGCGGTCAGTTCGTCGAGCGAGCCGTAGCCGACCTGCGCGAGCATCTTGGCCCGCGCCTCCTGGTCGGGCCCGATGTGACGCTGCTCGAAGGGGATACCCCGTTCGAGCTCGGAGAGCGGAATGCGATCGGCGGTCATTTCTGAGGCCTCCTGGTCTGACGCGACCTTCGAGGGGCACCATGGCGCGGGTACCCGGACGGCCTCCCCCTCTGTCATCTCAACCTGAGAGCTTCACCGGCCGCCACCGGGGCAGCCGGCTTTCACCGTCGGTGAGGACGGAGGCCGTCGACGCCGTCGACATCCGTCCTGCTTTCCAGAGTGACCTCGTCCGCGCGGTACGTGTGCCTGAGAGATTCCGGGGAGGAGTTGCTCCTTCGGCGCCTCCGGTGAACTCCGGAGGACTCTCCCGCACGGGGTCAGCAGCCGTTGTCAGACTACCAGCGAGGTCCATGAGGCCTGCTCGAGTGGCCGCTCGTCCCAATGTGTTCTTTTGTAGTGCTTACGGATGAGTTGCGACCAAGTGGAGGGCCCGTGCAGACCGACATCGATCCGCGCAACCTGATCGGCCGCAAGGCGTTCGACCGCAACGGCACCAAGATCGGCACCGTCGACGAGGTCTACCTCGACGACGCGACCGGTGTGCCCGAGTGGGCCGCCATACGCACCGGACTCTTCTCCCGGGACGCCTTCGTCCCCCTCGAGCCCAGCGAACTGGTCGAGGGCGCCCTCCACGTCCCCTTCGACCGGGCCCTGATCAAGGACGCCCCCGACTTCGGCGTGGGCCGGCACCTCTCCCCGGAACAGGAACTCCAGCTCTACCACCACTACGGTCTCGACGTCGCCGCTCCTCCGCCCCTCCCGGACCATGACTTCGGCCGACTGGCGGGCACGGACGAGAGCTGACCACCCAGAGCTGACCGACGCGTGTCATCCGATGTCGCCGAATCCCCCGGCATGCTCCGGGAGCGGGGGACCGGGATCCCGCTCGTCCTCGCCGTCCTCGCCGTCCTCGCCCGGTCTTCGCCGCACCAGCGGCAACGGCTCCGCCGACGCCAGGTCCGGATCCTCCACCCGGAAGGTCCGCACCCGCCCCGGCTCCGACTCGGGAGTCTCGAACCGCACGGTGACCCGGCCCAGCCCGCTCCCCTGCACCCAGCCGTGCCCCAGCTCGGCATGGACCACGTCATACCCGGGGCGCCACCGGTGCTCGACCGGCACGGCCTCCCGCACGGCGGGTTCCTCGGGAACCTCCTCCTCGGTCCCCTCGCCCCGCTCCTCCCCCGCCGCCTGGGCGAACAGGTCCTCCTGGGTGAAGTCCGCCAGACCGCTGACACCGACCCCGAGCAACCGCACTCCGCCCGTGGTGTCGACGGAGTCCAGCAGACGCCCGGCGGCCTCCCGCACCACCACCGGATCGTCCGTGGGCCCGCGCAACGTCTCCGACCGGGTGAGCGTGGAGAAGTCGTAGCGCCGCACCTTCAGCACGATCGTCCGCCCGGACAGACCGGAGCCGCGCAGTCTGCGCACGCAGCGCTCCGCCAGCCGCTTCACCTCCAGCTCCACCCGCACCCGGTCGTGGATGTCGACGTCGTAGGTGTCCTCGACCGACACCGACTTGGCCTCCCGCTCCGCGACCACGGGCCGGTCGTCGCGGGCCAGCGCCATCGCGTACAGCCCGTGCCCGTGCGCCTTGCCCACGAGGCGCACGAGTTCGTCCTCACCGGCCTCGGCGAGCTCGTCGACCGTGGTGATCCCGGCCCGGCGCAGATGGTCCCCGGTGGCCGGGCCGACCCCGGGCAGTGTCCGCACCGACATCGGCCCGAGCAGGGCCCGCTCGGTACCGGGCTCGATGAGCACCAGACCGTCGGGCTTGGCCTGCTCGGAGGCGATCTTCGCGAGCATCTTCGAGGCGGCCAGGCCCACCGACCCGGTGAGGCCCGTGACCGCCCGGATCTCCGCCCGCAGCCGGATGCCGGCCAGCCGCGCCGACTCGCCGTCCCAGGCCGCTCCCCCGGCCTCCAGATCCACGAACGCCTCGTCCAGGCTCAGCGGCTCCACGAGCGGCGACAGCGCCCGCAGCAGCCCCATGACCTGGTCGCTGATCTGGCGGTAGAAACCGAAGCGCGGGACGAGATAGGCGGCGTTCGGGGCCAGCCGGCGCGCCTGGGCCGTGGGCATCGCCGAGTGCACCCCGAAGGCGCGGGCCTCGTAGGAGGCGGTGGCCACCACCCCACGCGGCCCGATACCGCCCACGATCACGGCCTTCCCCCGCAGGCTCGGCTTGGACGCCTGCTCCGCCTGGGCGTAGAAGGCATCCATGTCGAGATGCAGGATCGTGGGCGCGTTTCTCACATCTCCGATGCTGCACCACGCCACTGACAATGCGGCCGCCCGGCGGGGCGGGGCTTCAGACCGCCCGGTTGCGTCGGCGCGCCAGCTCGTCCGCCGGGTTGGGCCCGACGAGCGTCTCACCGGTGTCGACCCGCTCGCCGTGCAGCTGCGACAGCGCGCTCTCCACATCCCGCCAGACCACGCCGACGGCGATCCCGAAGATGCCCTGACCGCCCTGGAGCAGTGCGTGGACCTCGTCGGGCGAGCTGCACTCGTAGACCGTCGCACCGTCGCTCATCAGCGTCATCCGCTCCAGATCGCGGAAGCCGCGCTCACGCAGATGCTGGACGGCCGTACGGATGTTCTGCAGCGACACCCCGGTGTCGAGGAACCGCTTGACGATCTTCAGGACGACGACGTCCCGGAAGCTGTACAGCCGCTGTGTCCCCGACCCGTACGCGGGCCGCACACTCGGCTCGACGAGGCCGGTGCGGGCCCAGTAGTCGAGTTGCCGGTAGGTGATGCCGGCGGCCGCACAGGCCGTCGGTCCGCGGTAGCCGATCTGCTCGGACGCCATGGACGCCGCCCCTCCGCTGCTCGGCACGGCCGCGGGTCGCTGCGGGGCCGCGTGCTCGGCCGCGCCGCCCTGGTGGGGATATCCCCTGCCCGGGCGTAGCCGAGAGCTCGGGGGAGGGTACGGACCGCTTCCCCCGACACCGAGTCCGGGGGCACCCCCAGCCGTACCGTCGCCGCTGCTTCTCACGCCGACCTCCGTCCTTGACCTGCCTTCTCGACGGTAGGCAGTCACCAGGGGTGCGTCAACGATCGCCACACTCGCCACGCCGAGTGATAATCACCCTAGGAGTGGTTTCCCGCACCCCACCGCGGGGAAAGGCTAGCCGAATGCGTGGAGAAGGAGCCGTAGGACGCTCACACGCGCCGCTGGCAAGTGCCGCAAACGGGGCGGCCGACCTGCGGCCTTCCTGGTGCCTCGGGCCGCACTCCGGCTACTGGTTGCTGGTGCCGAAGTCCTCGGGCGAGATCTGGTCGAGGAACTCGCGGAACTTCTCCACCTCGTCCTCCTGCTCGTCCGGAATGGCGATGCCCGCGTCGTCGAGCACCGTGTCGCTGCCGAAGATCGGCGTCCCGGTGCGCAGCGCCAGCGCTATGGCGTCGGACGGGCGCGCGCTCACCTCGACGCCGCTGGCGAAGACCAGCTCCGCGTAGAAGACGCCCTCCCGCAGATCCGTGATGCGCACCTCGGTGAGCTCCTGGCCGACGGCTTCCAGCACGTCCTTGAACAGGTCGTGGGTCAGCGGTCGCGCCGGGGCCATGCCCTGCTGGGCGAAGGCGATCGCCGTCGCCTCCCCCGGTCCGATCCAGATGGGGAGGTAACGGTCGCCTCCCACTTCACGCAGCAGCACGATCGGTTGGTTGGAGGGCATTTCGACCCGGACACCTACGACATCGAGCTCGTTCACACAGCAACCCTAGGCCGTGCCCGGGACGTTTGGGTAGTCGGGCCGGGAACGGGTGACCGATCCGCCGAGGGCGAAACCGGTGGCTCAGGGCAACCGGACGCCGAGAGCGGTCTGCACGAGCGCCGCGTGCAGCCGGACCGTGAGCCCCGCCAGCTCCTTCGTACGGGCCTCGGCGTGCGCCCTGGTCTGCGGGTTGCGGTGGCGCCTCAGCGGGGCGACCACCTGGTCCACCAGCCCCGCCTCACGGTCCGCCGCGGCCTTCATCACCCGCAGATGCCGGGGTTCGATCCCGAACCGCCCCAGCTCGGCGACGAGCGAGGCGACCGTGGCGGCCTCGGCGTCGTAGACCCCGTTCTCCAGCGGGACCAGCAGCCCGTAGGACTCCCACTCCACCAGCGCCGACTCGTCGATCCCGGCGGCCGCGAGCAGCTCGGCCCGCCCGATCCGGGCCGCCGTGGGCCCCTCGACGGGCTCCGGAAGGGCCTCTCCGTCCCGCTGCCGGCCCACGGTCGGCAACGGCACGGCCTCGCCCCGCTCCATGGCGTCCAGATGCTCCCGGATCACCTTGAGCGGCAGATAGTGGTCCCGCTGCATCCTCAGCACGTGGCCCAGGCGCTCGACGTCCTGCGCGCTGAACTTGCGATACCCCGAGGGGGTCCGCTGGGGCTCGATCAGCCCCTCCGCCTCCAGGAAACGGATCTTGGAGATGGTGACCTCGGGAAACTCGTCCCGCAGCGCGTTCAGTACGGTGCCGATGCTCATGGGACCAGCGTCCGCGGCGGCGGTGCCGTCCCCGGCACCGCCCCTCGGTGTTCGAAGCATGGACCTTCCCTTGGTTCCCCCCGGATGGACTCCGGGGGAGGGTCAGTAACCCTGCTGGCTCGCGTAGAAGACCAGCCGGTACTTGCCGATCTGCACCTCGTCACCGTTCGACAGAGGGACCTCGTCGATCCGCTCCCGGTTGACGTACGTGCCGTTCAGACTCCCGACGTCCGCGACCTTGAAGGTGCCGTCCGGGTTGCGACGGAACTCCACATGGCGACGCGAGACCGTCACGTCGTCCAGGAAGATGTCGCTCTGCGGATGGCGCCCGGCCGTCGTCAGGTCGCCGTCCAGCAGGAAGCGGCTGCCCGAGTTCGGACCACGACGGACGACCAGCAGCGCCGAACCCAGCGGCAGCGCGTCGACCGCGGCCTGCGCCTCCGGGGAGAGCGCCGGCAGCTGGGTCTGGCCGGTGACCTCGGAGTCGTAGGCCTCGAGACCGGAGATGGAGATGGTGGAGGTCGTCTCCGACGCACGCTCCGGCGTCAGACCGGGACGCAGCGGCGCGCCACAGTTGGAGCAGAAGCGGCTGTTCTCCGCGTTGCGGTTACCGCACCTCGTACACACCAGGGCCGACATGGGAGAAAACCCTCCACCCGTACTTGAGGTTGACGGTTGGCCGAAACCTATGCCGCCGGACTGTGCGGGGTCAACAGACGCCGCGCCCTGCCCTCCGGAAATGTCACCTCCCGGGCCGGACATCTGGTCCCGGAACAGCGGCCGCTGGCCCTCCGCGTCGGGCTGTGCACGATGCCGGGCAGTCGCGTTGTCGCTGCCCTCTCGCGCGCTCTTGCCGAACAACTTCGCAAACAACTTCACGGGCGATTCCCCTTGACCGAAACAGACCCGCCCGTGGGGCAGGACGAACCCAGAATGAATACACCGGCCGACCCGGACACCTTCACAACGTCCGTATCCACCAGACAGTTTCCACCACGCACCACCCGATCGGTGCGTCGACCCCCCGCAACCTCATGCCCCTGCCGGACGGCCCCCATGCACCCCCGGTTCACTGGGAGGACGACCGAGCGTAGTCAGGCTGCTTCGCCGCTCGCAAGGCGTCCACGACGATCTTGTCCGACCGCTCGACGGTCACGGTGGCCTGCTCCTTCTCAAGAGTCTGCACCACGCCTCCAGGGATGTTCAGCGCCGGTTCGAGGTCCTGCGGGTTGCCGATGACCTTGAAACGAAACGGCGCGTTGATCTTGTTCCCGTCGACGCTCACGCTGCCGTCCGCATCCGTCAGATAGGTGCCGGCGACCACCCGCACGTCGTTGACCTGGATCGCCTCGGCGCCGGCGGCGCGCAGCTCCTGGATCGCGTCGAGCAGCATGTCCGCCTCGACCGTCCCCTTCGTGTCCTCGATGGTCATCGTGATGCCCGGCCCCTGCGCGGCCACCGTGCCCGCCAGGATGCCGAGTTGTTTCTCCTTCTCCACCGTCTGCTTACGGGCCTCCTCGGCCTGGTCGGAGCTGTTCTCCAGCTCCGCCCGCTGCTTCTCGAGTCCCTGCTTCTCGTCCTCAAGACGCTGACTGCGGTCATCCAGTTCATCGAGGATGCGCACAAGATCCTCCTGGCGCGCGCCGCGCAGGGCGTTCCCGCTGTCGCTGTTGGAGGCGACCTGGACGGCCAGGCCGAAGCCGAGCCCGAACAGCAGCAGGGCGACGATGAGTTGGGCCCGGGTGACGCGCGGCGGCCACAGCCCCTTCGCCAGCCGCTGCCGGCCGGTCAGCGCGGGCTCGGCGGCCTCCCGGTCCTCCTCGACCGCGACAGGGGGCGCCGGGACCTCTTCCGGCAGCTCCTTGCGCAGTCTGTTCTCGGCCACCTCGTCCTGGTTGCTCATCGGCGTCACGCCCGGAAGACGTGCCGGCGGATCGCCGCGGCGTTGGAGAAGATCCGGATGCCGAGCACGACCACGACGCCCGTGGACAGCTGGGCGCCCACGCCCAACTTGTCGCCCAGGAAGACGATCAGCGCGGCCACGACCACGTTCGACAGGAACGACACCACGAAGACCTTGTCGTCGAAGATCCCGTCGAGCATGGCCCGCAGACCGCCGAAGACGGCGTCCAGCGCCGCCACGACGGCGATCGGCAGATAAGGCTCGACAACCGCCGGAACCTCGGGCCGGACCAACAGTCCGGCCACGACTCCCACGACGAGGCCCAGTACGGCGATCACGATGTGCCCTTCTCAGTTCTCGGCTCAGCTGTACGTACGATCACACTCGGTGCGGCGGGCAGCCGGACGTCGTCCTCCACGGAAATCGCCGTCCTGATGCCGTAGTTCTCCTGCAACACGTTCAGATAGACGCCGTCCGCGCTGTTCTGGAACTTGGTGCTGAGGTTTTTCCCGTCCCCCACCGCGAGCACCGTGTACGGCGGCACCAGCGGCTTGTTGTCGACCAGTATCGCGTCACCCGCGGCCCTGATCGCCGACAGCGCGGTCAGCCGCTGTCCGTTGATCGAGACGGCCTCGGCCCCCGACGCCCACAGTCCGTTGACCACCTTCTGCATGTCACGGTCACGGACCCGCCCGGTGTCCGAGAACCCGGAGGTCTCCCGCGGGTCGCCGTCACCGCCGGTGGTGGCCTCCTTGGCGTCGTTGACGACGAGCTTGATCCCGGGCCCGTGCACCTCCACGGCACCCGACAGGACGCTCACCAGGTCCGCCTGGCCGCCGCCACCGCTCTGCTTCAGCGCCTCGCGCTGCCGGGCGCTCACGTCGTCGCGCAGCCGGTCGACGGTGCGCTCCAGTTCGTCGGCCGCCTTGGTCTCGGCGTCGACGCGGTCGACCAGCTCCTCGCGCTCCTTGGCGACGACCGGGGCCGAGATACGCGCCTGGGCCGCCCCGACGGTCACCACGAGGGCCGCGAGCACCAGCCCGCCCGCGAGACCGAGCTTCGCCCGCAGTGTCTTCGGCAGACCGCCGGCGCCCTCGGACTCCTTGCGGGCGGCGGCCTCGGCATACCCGTCGTCGAGGCTGTGGTCCATGACGTTGGTGAGCAGCGACATGGACGCGTCCGGACGCGACACGCGCGCGGGTGTGCTCCGAACGGGGGGCTGCTGCGGCATGCCGCACATCGTCGCACGTCGCGACCACTACCTCCGAATGGCCCCACCGGCGAACCGGACAGGCCCCTTGCAGGCGCCTGTCCGGCACGCGCGTGTACTGCGCGGATCAGCGCCCGGCGCTGTCCACGACCGACGACCACTCGTCGAGCAGGGCCTGCGCGGAGGCGTCGTCGGGCCCCTCCGCCCACAGATGGGTGACGGCCTCGGCCGGGTCGGGCAGCACCATCACCCAGCGCCCGTCCGTCTCGACCACCCGCACGCCGTCCGTGGTGTCCACGAAGCGGTCTCCGGCCGCCTCGACGACCCGCCGCATCACCAGCCCCTTGACGGCCCACGGAGTCGCCAGATCCCGCTTCAGGACATGCGCCCGCGGAATCCGCGCGTCGATCTGGCTGAGCGTGAGCTGCGTCCGCGCCACCAGCCCGATCAGCCGCACGAAGGCGGCCGTACCGTCGAAGACACTGCTGAACTCAGGGACGATGAAGCCTCCCTTGCCGTCCCCGCCGAAGATGGTCGTCTCGTCCCGTCCGACCCGGGTCAGGTCGTCGGGCGAGGTCGTCGTCCACTCGACCTGCGTCCCGTGGTAGGCCGCCACCTGCTCGGCGATCCTCGTCGTGGTCACCGGCAGCGCCACTCGCCCGCTGCGCCGCTCCGCGGCCACCAGGTCGAGCAGCACCAGCAGTGCCCGGTCGTCCTCGATGATCCGGCCCTTCTCGTCGACGAGCGACAGCCGCTCGCCCACCGGGTCGAACCGCACCCCGAACGCCGCCCGTGACGAGGCCACGATCTCCCCGAGCCGTACGAGCCCCGAGCGCCGCTGATCACCCGTCTCCGTCGGCCTGGACTCGTTCAGACCGGGATTGATGGTCAGCGAGTCCACCCCCAGCTTCCCGAGCAGACTCGGCAGCACCAGCCCCGCACTGCCGTTCGACGCGTCGACCACGACCTTCAGCCCGGACTCCGCGATCCCGGTCGTGTCCACGTTCCGCAGCAGCGATCCGGTGTACGCATCGAACACGCTGGCCGGAAAGTACAGATCCCCGATCTCGCCCGGGAACGCCCGCCGGTACTCCTGCCGGGCGAACACCCGGTCCAGCTTGCGCTGACTGCCCTGGGACAGATCGGCACCCTGCCCGTCGAAGAACATGATGTCCACGGAGTCCGGCACCCCTGGCGAGGTCCGGATCATGATCCCGCCGGCCGACCCCCGCGCCGTCTGCTGCCGCGCCACGGGCAGCGGTACGTTCTCCAGATCCCGTACGTCGATGGCGCTGGCCTGCAACGCGGAGATGACCGCCCGTTTCAGTGCCCGGGCGCCACGGGAGTGGTCCCGGGCCGTGGTGACGGTGGAACCCTTCTTCAGCGTGGTCGCGTAGGCGCCGGCGAGCCGCACCGCCAGCTCCGGAGTGATCTCGACGTTCAGGATCCCGGACACCCCGCGGGCGCCGAAGAGATGCGCCTGGCCCCGGGACTCCCAGATCACCGAGGTGTTGACGAACGCGCCCGCCTCGATGGTCTTGAACGGATACACCCGTACATTGCCCTGCACGATCGATTCTTCACCGATCAGGCATTCGTCGCCGATGACGGCGCCGTCCTCGATCCGGGCGGCTCGCATGATGTCGGTGTTCCGTCCGACGACACAGCCGCGCAGATTGCTGTGCTGCCCGACGTACACGTTGTCGTGCACGACGGCCCTGTGCAGGAACGCCCCGCTCTTGACCACCACGTTCGAGCCGAGGACGGTGTGTTCACGGATTTCCGCGCCGGCCTCGACCTTGGCGTAGTCGCCGATGTACAGCGGTCCGCGCAGTTCGGCGTCGGGATGTACTTCGGCGCCTTCCGCCACCCACACTCCGGGGGAGATCTCGAAGCCGTCGAGCTCGACGTCGACCTTGCCTTCGAGGACGTCGGCCTGGGCCTTCACATAGCTCTCGTGGGTGCCCACGTCCTCCCAGTAGCCCTCGGCGATGAAGCCGTAGATCGGCTTGCCCTCCTTCATGAGCTGCGGGAAGACATCACCGGACCAGTCGACGGGTACATCGGCCTCGACGTACTCGAAGACCTCGGGCTCCATGACGTAGATGCCCGTGTTCACCGTGTCCGAGAAGACCTGGCCCCAGGTCGGTTTCTCGAGGAAACGCTCGACCTTGCCCTCTTCGTCGACGATGGTGATGCCGAATTCCAGCGGATTGGGCACACGCGTCAGACAGACGGTGACCATCGCGCCCTTTTCCTTGTGGAAGTTGATCAGCTCGGTGAGGTCGAAGTCGGTGAGAGCGTCGCCGGAGATCACGAGGAAGGCGTCGTCCTTCAACGCCTCCTCTGCGTTCTTGACGCTTCCGGCGGTTCCGAGTGGCTTCTCCTCATTGGCATAGCTGAGCTCCATTCCGAGCTCTTCTCCGTCACCGAAGTAGTTCTTGACCAGTGAGGCCAGGAACTGCACGGTGACGACGGTCTCGTTGAGCCCATGCCTTTTGAGCAGCCTCAGTACGTGCTCCATGATCGGCCGGTTGGCCACCGGCAGGAGCGGCTTGGGCATGCTCGAGGTCATTGGGCGAAGGCGTGTGCCTTCGCCTCCGGCCATCACGACGGCCTTCATGTCGGAAGCGTCCTCCTAGAAGAGACGACGGTCTAGCCGACTTCACCCATCCAGATTGTCCCGCACTTTTCCGAAGCGGGCCATCGAGCCACTACTGCCCCCGCCCTCGACGGGCTCAGCCGGCCATGGCGTCCGCACGAACGAGGCGGCGGACCTGTACCACGTAGAGGACTCCTGCCCACCAATAGAGCGTTGTACCCCACCCTGCGAACGCCCATCCGAAAATAGCAGCGAGTGACGCCAACCACCCACTTCCGTCACTGAGCAGGAGCAACGGGAAGGCGTACATCAGGTTGAACGTGGCCGCCTTACCCAGGTAGTTCACCTGCGGCGGCGGATAACCGTGTCGCCTGAGGATGCCCACCATCACCAGCAGAACCAGTTCCCTCGCAAGAAGTACAGCCGTCAACCAGACGGGCAGAATCTCCCGCCAGGTGAGGCCGACCAGGGTCGAAAGAATGTAGAGCCGGTCGGCAGCGGGATCGAGCAGCCGGCCGAGGCTGCTGACCTGGTTCCAGCGCCGCGCGAGCTTCCCGTCCAGGTAGTCGCTGACGCCACTCAGAGCCAGCACCAGGAGCGCCCAGCCGTCGCTCTGCGGACCCCCGAACTCGGGCCTGAGGATCAGCCACAGGAAGAGAGGCACGCCGAGGAGACGCGCCATGCTGAGGATGTTCGGGATGGTGAGGACCCGGTCTGTCTGGACGCGGGTCTCCTGGACCTCCACCCGGGGGCCTCCGTAGAAAACGAGCCAACGATGCCCCCTGACCCTACCTCAACGCAAAAAAGCTCTGGCTCTTGGGCCAGGTGGGCCCAAGAGCCAGAGCTCTAAAAGGA
>NZ_KQ948766.1:0-5193 GCF_001514205.1 Streptomyces griseoruber
CCCCCGACCTACCAAGAGGCCCTGCTGTCATGCACCGACCCTCGCGCGATCACCCGAACAGGAACCCTGTTCGACCAGACCAGCCCCGCCATCGATAAGCGGATGGCGTCTGAGAGCGAACCGCCGCACCAGCACGGTGAACAGGCACCAAAACTCAGCGCCCATCGGTACTTGACAGTGAGAGGCGCTTCGCAGACGTCGATCAGTTTCAGCCATGTCTCAATCTGCCTCTTTTCGTACCAGGCAGGCTTGGCCACGATATCCCGGTTGGCGACTGGAGCCCTACAGGAGAGAAAATGCGAGACGCTTTGGAGAATGTGGAACTCACCGCAGCGGTACAGGGCCTAAGGGATCAACTCATTGCCTCCATGGGCGCGGCGAACGGCCAGCAGATCAGGTTCGCAGTCGAGGAAATAAGCCTGGAATTCTCCGTCGAACTGCGTCGCGACGCTAGCGTGAAGGCCGGCTTCAAGGCTTGGGTGGTTGCAAGTGATGCACAGGCGGGAGTGGCACACAACACAACCCATAAAGTGTCGGTGAAATTGAAGCCAAAGGACTCCAGCGATGGTAGGTCGATAGAAATCGGAAGTCGGGCCGAAATCTCGATGGAGGGTTTCGAAGCGCGAGTTGAAGGCCACGAAGGATGAGTGGACGTTCCGCCGAACGCATTGCCATTGTCCAGGCAACGCGTCAAGGTAGCGGATTTCTCCTAAACTCTCGCCTGATACTAACATCTGCCCATCTATTTGACGGAGTTGACACCGCTCGCGTCGCCGTCCCCGGAGGCACGGGAATACAGAACTGTAGGCTGCTGTGGCATCGCCTTGATGAGGCATGCGACGCAGCACTACTCGAAGCGAGTGGGGATCTAGTTGCGGGCGCCTCAAGATATCAGATATCCGACATTAAGTGGGGCAAGATAACCGGCCTGGCCGCCAGGAATGGCTGCGAGGCCATTGGATACCCCCGAATTTCACTTCGTGACGGAGCGAGGCCGGACACCGAACAAATAGTCGGCACCCTTAAGCCGGGTTCTTCCATTTTGCGCGGCCGCTATATATTGGACAGCTCCCACTCCGCCCCACCTGAGTCTGGCGACGCCACTCAATCCCCATGGCAAGGAATGTCGGGGGCTGCTTTGTTTGCTAACGACTACCTAATAGGTGTGGTCTCCGGAGACCCCACACAATGGCGACATGCACGCGTGGAAGCCGTTCCTATTTCCGTCCTCGTAGAAGACTCCGAGTTCAGGAGAGCAATTCACGGACTCACAGGTCTGCGACCGGAGCTATCGGAGGTAACTAAACAGACATCGTATTCCTCTCCTAACATTGCCGATGCCGTGGAATTTCGCTGGCATCCCATCTCTCAAGCTGACCCGATTAGCTTTGGGATCCATCGCGTCCCTGACTATCCCGGCTATTCACAGGTCGTAGATTATGTTCCCCGTACAGTCGATACCGAGCTGGATGAACGCCTTGAGGACCTGACAGAAACAGGCGGCATGCTGCTACTGACAGGAGATTCCGCGGCAGGAAAGTCTAGGGCCCTATTCGAAAGTATGCTCCGCAAGCTGAGCGGTTGGCTTGTGTGCAAACCAGACCCCGATGCGAACATTTCTTTCTTGCTCGCAACGGCGAGGGACGAGAAGAGAGTCATTTGGCTCGACGACTTGGACAGCTACCTTCACTCTGACAGTCTCACACCTTCGCTACTTGACGAATTGACAGCTCGCAAAATGATTGTGCTTGCTACGCTGCGCACAGAATTCTATGAGCACTACACAGACGAAAGCGGTGCGCAATCCATATCTCGAGCAACGGGGCCACGAATTCCATCTGCTCCTGGCAGGGTAATTCGTATGGCACATCACATCGCTCTACAACGGATATGGACTGACGTTGAACGACAAAGTGCCTCTCTAAGCGAGGATCCACGGGTATCAGAAGCACTCAAGTCAGACAAAGCCTACGGACTGGCGGAGTATTTGGCAGCGGGGCCCCAGGTGCTCAAGCTGTGGCGCTCCGCCTCGCGGGTGAAGGGTAATCCCCGAGGAGCGGCACTTGTTGCCGCCGCCATTGATCTCGCACGCACAGGTGTGGACCCCTCCCTGCCGCATGGTGCGGTGGAGCGCTTGCACGAGCACTATCTAGATCAGGCAGGCGGCCCAGCGCTAAGACCAGAAAGCATTGATGAAGCATGGGCCTGGGCATCCAAGGTCATCTTGGGTGTCACTAGCCCCCTAGTTCCCGGTAGGGGCGGCACGTGGAAGCCTTTCGATTACTTAGTATCTGACATCGCGCGCATGTCTCATCCAACTGATCTTCCGGAGCAAGTTTGGCCTGAAGCTCTGCGTGTGGTGGATGATTCACGTCGCGCCCTGGTATCGACTGTGGCGAGGGTTGCCGGTCGACGAGATATCGCGAAGGAAGTGCTTCGTCCGCTTGCGGACGCTGACGACCCGGACGGTCTCATCAATTTGGGAGCCCTGTCGGCTTCGGAGCACGACTATGAAAGCGCCAATCGATACTTCATGCGGGCTTCGGATATCGGCGACGCAACAGGAACTCATAATCTAGGCGCGTTGTGCTACACGAGAGGAGATCTCGAAGGAGCTCGTAAATGGTACGCGTTGGCGATAGAGCGCGGAGAACTGCAATCGATCGGAGCTCTAGGCCTGGTTTGCGAGAAGCTAGGAAACCAAGAAGAAGCTGTAGCGCTTTGGAAGCGTGGCACCGAAGCTGGTGATCCTGGAAGCGCACTACACTACTCAGATTGGCTGGCGTCTAAATGGCAGTCAGATGAAGCTATGGGAGCTCTACTGGTCGCAGCTGACGGAGAGAATCCATTCGCGGCACTGTCATACGCCGGCGCGCTATTGCGCAAAAAGGATCACGAGACAGCGAACGTGTACGTTTCCAGATCGTACGAGATCGCGACGAAGCAGGGGTACCTGGGGGGCCCGGTTGGATGCTTGATAGCTGGGGTAAACGCCTATTCTTTTGGCAACGTCCAGATGGGAAAGACCTGGTGGGATCGGGCGCGGGACAATGGATGCCAGATAGATTGGGTAGTCCTCAATGCGCCAGACGACGCACCCGGCCTGCGCAACCTCGTCATTGATCAAGTAACCCTAGATAAGCTAGGTGACGACGAAGCGTACCTGCTTATGCAGATACTATGGTCCGGCGACTGTCTGGATTGCGGATATCCCCTCAAGGAAGGAGTCCCTGCACTCTATGTCGATGACCATTACAATTGGTCAGACGCCAAGCTGTTCCATTTTGGATTGTGTCGGTATCCGCGCTGGAATGATTCGGCTCTCACTACTGTAGCGAAGGATGTCGGTATTACTTGGGAGTCCTTCACTACCGGAGTTCCGGCAGGACACAACCTTGATCAGCTACTTCCGGCTCTTATTGTGAACCCCTCCATGGAGGCGGCCCATTTGGTGTCAGATGGGCAAGACTGGAGGGCAACGGGCGTGTACGGACCTAGATCAACCCTGAGTGCGGCACTCCACATGCGACCTATTTGGGCTGGACTGCCACCCAAGACGTCAGACGGTCTGGCATGGTCTCTTACTGGCTCCGATGAGGTGGCGGTGGCGGCTCTCCACCAAGTCTGGTCAGCTCCTGCGACAGAAGAGCTAATTGCGCTGGTCGAGCAGTACGGGGGCGCTCTGCTGATTGTGACCAGTGCCTTTGGGCCAGGAACCCCAGTCACTATGGAAGTCGTGATGGATGTGTTGGAGTCCTGGACCTCGATGACCCGATGGGCCCCGTTAAGGACCAACGCGGCCCTTTGACGACAGAGGTCGGCTGACCAGCTACCAGCATCCGGGGGTCGTGGGCTGGTCACGATTGTGGAGGCGGCAGCGGATCGCGGACGCACGGTATGCGATAGAGAGGGGCTCGGGCCGCATGCTGCCACAGCAAAGGTGCTGGTCAAGTGCGGTTAATGAGCCATCAGGCTCATGCTCTCCAGAGCCGTTGCTGTATTGGTGACGCAGAGTTCAGCGTAGGGACCGCCGCTCGTCTACGTTGCGTGTCGGCATGCCTAGGAACACGTCGGGCGTCGCAGAGCCGTAAAGGATGTTGAACGTCTCCAGTTGATAGGACCAGGCCCCGTCACAATGGCCGACGAACCGGTAGTTGATCTGCCATCGCAGCCATTGGCCAGGAGCCAGACGCACGGCAGGCGGGCGCCGATTGCGTCGTGGCATGGCAAACATGCTCACCTCTGGTGGATCCACGCGCAGCAGCCCATCGGCCTCGCGGAGGATCGTCCCGGGTGCCGACAGATCCCGCACCTGTGTACGAGGCTCGAAGGAATCGGATTCCCGCATGGCGACCTCGTGGAGGCCAGCGCTCATGCCCGGAGGCAGCAAGAAGGCCGTCGGGGCGGCGTTTCTGCATCCAGCTTCAGAGCCGCCACGCGACTTCTTCGTCCACGACGTGCACACCCACTGAACGACAGCGTCCATGGCCCAATCATCGAGCGAGACGCCGCACTGCGGCCACAGAGTTACGTGTCGTGCCAGACCCGTGCCAAGTACTGCGGGGAACAGCGGTCACCCACCAGAGACGCCCTCAGGTCATGACGCCGCTCAGCATCAGCGAGGGGAGCGCGAGCCGCACAGGCCAGGGACGCTCGGTCAGCGTCGACCAGTAGCCTGCGACGATCAGTCGTGGCACGTCTGGAGGCTTCGTGGAAGCTACCGCTCTCGTCAGTCCCGACCGGTTGTGGTCGGCGCAGGAGATCCTGGTGCGTCCGAGCCCTGTCCCGGCGGCGGCAGGGGTCTACGGGTGGCACTTCAAGCAGCCGCCCCACCCGGACCTGGACGCTGGGCGCCTGCTCTACGTCGGGATAGCCCCGCGGTACATGGCGAACCGGACCAGCACGCAGAACCTGCGCAAGCGGGTGCGCTACCACTACCGGGGCAACGCGGCCGGCTCGACGCTGCGGCTCACCCTCGGATGTCTGCTCGGACTCGATCTGCGCCGCGTGGGCAGCGGCAAGCGGATGACCTTTGGCAAGGTCGGCGAAGCAAAGCTGAGCCAGTGAGCGTTTTCAGCGTTGCCTCTCCAGGGTGAGGACGGCTGCGGCGATGACCGTCATGCGGTTGGGGCTGCAGCGGGCCCGGCGGAAGATGCGCCAGGACTTCAGTCTCGCGACGCTGCGTTCGACTCG
>NZ_KQ948766.1:5758-279189 GCF_001514205.1 Streptomyces griseoruber
ATGGCGGACAACGCGCGGGTGTCTTGGATCGAGCAGAGCGAACCGTGGGACCTGGAGTCGCAGCTCATCTCCCAACTCGATCTTCCGCTGAACCTCGACCAGAACCGCCACAACGCGTTTCACAGTCGCTTGAAGGAGCTACGGGCCCAAGCGCGTAGACGAGCAAGGGAGTTGCCTATCAGCTCGTAGGCCCACAGCTGGGCGACGGGCCGATCTCTGCGCCGTCCCTGGGCCGTCCGAGGTCGCTCAACGTTCGGAACAGGCGAAGCCGTCGTGTACCGACTCTGCGCAGTGTGCCGTTCCGGCCGGCGCACGTCTTTCTCGGACGGGGCGACAGCGAGACACGGGTGGATTTGTAGCGGCCCGCCGAGTGTCGCAAGGCGTCGGCGAACGCACCACAGACGCAGCAGATATGGCGGAGAGCAGCGGGGATCCACGGTGAAAGCCGACGGCACCGGCGAGGGTGCAGGTCAGCCGTCAACACAGGTCAGCGCCCCCACACACACATACAAAATGCCCGCAGCTTCCCAAGCCGAGAGCGCGAGTTCGATTCTCGTCACCCGCTCCATGGGGAAGCCCCAGGTCGACGACCCGAGGGTTCGTTGCCGTCTGAACCGGTGGGCGAGGCGTCCGCCCTGCCTCGGGCCCGGCCGTCACGTCCCGTTGCCGCTTGTCGTCGGAGTGCCGATGGGGCAGCGCTGCCCTCTCGGAGGACTGACCGGCGCGCACCGCCGTGTCCTTGGGGAGGGCAGCGGACCGGATGCCTGTGGACGAACCACGTGAACGGCGCCGTGCGGGACCGGAGCGTTTGCGGCCACGGCGGCTTCGGCCGCACCACCGAGACGGCCGTCGCCCCGGCCTTCGGCCCGAGGACGATGAAGCTCTTCGTGGACGTGGACATCGATCAGATGATCTTCCGTACGACCAGCGGGAGCATCCGCGACGAGTAGCGCGGCCACGCCGGCCGAGACTGGGCGGGCCGTCCGCAAGTGGCTTTGGCGCATGGGGAGTTCGCGACGGCAGCACATGCTGACCCCGGCTATGCTGCCATCTTGTCATGTCCGCCACTATTAGCGGACAGACTCGTACAATTTGCCGAGTTCTTGGAGGTTCGATGAAGTCCGTCATCCAGAAGGTCGCCGGCTTCGCAGGGGTGAGCGTGGCCGTCGCGGCCATGTCCGTGACCGGCGCATCCGCAGCCCACGCGGAGTCCCCTACCCAGGGCTGTCCGTACCCCTATGTCTGCTTCTACGTGGACAACGACGCCTTGCTCGCGGGCACGCCGATCTCGAAGTACAAGGACGTCACCAGTTCCTATCAGACGGTCACGCCCCGGCCGCACTACGGGGTCCTGAACACCCGGAATGACGACGTGGTGTATCTGCGGCTCCAGAGCGGGGGCTCGATCTGCCTTTCGCCGAACAGCCAAACCGTGTTCGCCAACGCCTACGTCGTCACCGGAATAAGAATCTCCAGCAGCTCGACGTGCTGAATCCGCTGGAACGGCCGAGGTGTGCGTGATCGCGCCCGCCGCCGGGCGACGGGCAGGGCCGCGTCGTTCTCGCGGTTGCGTCCGGCTTGCTCACGTGATGCCCGGAGGGGTGAGCAAGTAGGAGGGTTTGCCGCCGTGGTGGCGGAGGCCCGCGGCGATGCCGGTGCGGCCGGCGAGCCGGAGTGTGCCGATGACCATGCCTCGGGGCGGCCATCACCCGGGACGCGGTGCCGCTTCTCACGCGGTCCATGGACTCGTCCCGCCTGATCCGGCACGTGCAGGGTCCGTGACCCGCCGCATTCCGGTTGCCAAGGGGCCTACGAAGCCCTGTGCGCAGGTTCCGCATCCTGCCGGGGGCACCCGTCATGAGGTGCCCAAAGACCCCGCCATCAGTGGAAACGCCGAGGGTGGGGTCTCGTGTGTGTAGGTGCGTGCCGCGCGGCGCTGCGGGCGTCTCCACGGGATCCGTCGTGTGGCGGCAGCTCTCGGACAGCCCATCCATGCGACTCGTACCGGTGAGAAGTTGCCCAGGTCGGGATCGTCGAGCTCAGGGCCGCTGCGGCGGTTGGGATCGGTGTCCAGCACTTCAGTGCGGAAGTAGTGCTGTACGACGGTGACCTTCCCGCCCGGCTCGGTCAAGGTCAGGGACTCGGTCGCAGGGCCGATCGTGGCACCGGTCTCTTCCATCACTTCGCGGCGTAGAGCCGCCTCAAGGTCGGCGTTCTCGGCCTCGACGCCGCCGACGACGGTCGTGTAGTCGGGGGTGGTGCCCGGCCAGCCCGGCGAAGAGGCCCGGACCGCACGGACCGGATCGGGGAACGGCCGAGCCCGGCGGGCCCGCTGCCCCGCTGTTCGTCCGGCTCGGTGCGCGGAGCGTGCTGACGCGGGGGATGGCCTTCGCTACGGTCCCGTCATGGCGCATGGCGACGGCGTGCCGGAGAAGGTGGCGTGGGTCCTGGTTCGGGACGGCCTGGTGTTGGTGACACGTAGTCACGGCAGGGATCGCTTCTACTTCCCCGGTGGTCGTCGTGAGCCGGGCGAGTCCGACAGCGAGACCCTCGTGCGGGAGATCGACGAGGAACTGCGGGCGGCGATCGAGCCCGGTTCCATGGTGCACTTCGGCGCGTTCGAGATCGGCGAGGGCCATCCGGAGCACGGCCCCTTCCGGATGATCTGTTACACCGCCGATCACCGCGGTGAGCTGACCCCGTCGCGGGAGATCGCCGAGAAGGCGTGGTTCCGCCATGCCGATCGGGACCGGGTCTCGGCCATCGACGAGATGGTCTTCGACGCGCTTCACGAGGCCGGGCGGCTTTCCTGATCCCGTGACCGCTGTGCGGCGGCGGAGTAGAGCAACCTCGGTGGCAAAGCCCCGCCCTCGGCAGGCTCGCGTGTCTACGATCGCCCGGTGAGCTACGACATCCACTTCTTGAGGCGACGTGACGGGCAGTCCTGGGACGAGGTCCTGGAGGCGATGGAGGATGCGGCGGCCGAGGGCGGCGAGGCGATGTCCGTCCGTGTTCTCGAAGCCTGGGATCGCACAGTGCCGCAGGCTCGGACCCTGCTGGGCGCAGTGGAGATCACGGCGGACGGGCAGGAGTCGAGGGAGTTGAGTGACTCTGGCACCGGCATCGATCTGTCCGTGTTCGGTGACGAGGTGAGTATCAGCGTGCCCTACTGGCATGCCGGGGACGATGCCGCGGCGGTGGTCGGGAAGGTGCTCGCTCTTGCTGCCGTCGTCGAGAAGGAGACCGGGCTGACTGCCTACGATCCCCAGGTGGAGCGTCCGCTCATGGAGACACCGCCCCAGGGCGTGGTCGGACTGATGTCGCGGATCACCGAGGATCTGCGCGGCCGCTACGGCGGTTGATCACCGGCGGCGGCGGTTGTGGTGTCAGGCCGCGCCCGTCCACGCGTCCGGGCGGGGCGACAGTATCGCGGAGACCACCGCTCGGGACGAGGTCGCTGCATCGGCCACGAAGCGCAGGCGGCCGATGTCGAGGCGTCGTAGTGCTGGACCGTGGTCGGCGGCGACGGCGAGGGAGACCGTGGGCAGGAGGAGTTGCCACAGGGCCATCAGCGGGCGGCGTATCGGGCGGGGCAGCTCGGTCAGGGAGGCGTGCAGTCGTTCGCAGTGGAACGGGACGTGGCGCTGTTCGTCGGACAGGATCCGGCCTGCCACGTCGGAGGTGAGAGGGTCGTTCGTGCCCTCGCGCAGGGCGCGGTAGTAGCGCAGTGCCACCACTTCGGCGACCGTCAGCACCAGCAGTTCCCTGCGCAGGCCCATGAGTCGCCGCAGTCGGACGAAGGCCGTGTCGCTCCAGTGGGTCGCCAGCGTCGGTCTGCCGCCGGCTGCCAACAGGGGAGCCAGCAGGCGGGCGTGGTTCCGTTCCTCGGTGACGAAGAGGCGGACTGCCGGTCCGTAGTCGGTGTCGCCGGCCTCGTCCGCTTTGGCGAGCAGGCCGGCGCCGTCACCGTTCTCGCCGACCTGGAAGCGCTGGATGCCGGCCCACACCGCCGGATGCAGCGTGGCGCTCCGCGCCCAGTCCGGGTCGCCCTGGGCGTGCCTGCGCTCGCGCTCCTCCTCGAATCGCCTTGTCCACTTGGCGCAGTCGCCGCCCCTGTGCACCCCGTCTCCCCTCTCCGGGGAACAGTCACCTTGCCCCCGGAGAGGGACGACGCCGACGAACGGCAGACCGTTCCCCTGAGGCCCGCCGCCGCCCACAGGTCAGTAGCGGTGGCCGGGCCAGTGCGGATCCGTCCAGCGGTCCTCGTCGGTGAGTCCGAGCAGCCGTATGCGGTGCTGGAGATCGACCGGCGCGCCCGATGCCCGCAGTCGCGTCGCGGCGTGGCCCAGCAGCCAGGCGACCAGGTCGGCGCGGAGTTCCTCCTCGTCGTGCTCGTGCCAGCCCACCCTCCACGGCAGGCTGTCTCCCAGGAGCTCGTACTCCCATTTCTCTGCCGCCTCGGCGAGGCGTCGGTCGCTGAGGTGTCCGGTCTGCTCTTCCCAGTCGGCGAGCCAGGGGCCGAGCGTTCCGGACGCCTCGGCGCACAGGACGAAGACCTGGTGCGCCGGGACGGCCGCTTCCGGATCCGTGAGGCTCTGCACCCACCAGGCGTGCAGGAACTCCCGTACCGCGTCGGCCTGTTCGGCGGGCCATTGTGGCCAGCGGGCCCGGGCGAAGGAGTCGCCCGCCTCCTCCAGTCCGTAGGTGTGGTCCGTACGGCCGGTGACCAGGGATGTGGCGAACTGCGGGAGGATGCGGCGCAGCACGGCCGCGTGATCGGTCCAGTCGATGGCCTGCCAGGTCCGGCGCAGCAGGTCCGGCTCCAGTTCCACATCCGGCGTTTTCAGGAGGGAGAGTTCTTCCGGACCTCCCCAGTGGCATTCGCAGTTGTGCTCGTCCGGGTGTGCGGTCATGCCGTGGAAGGTGACGGAGAGGTTCTCCAGGGCGGCGGTGAGGCGGCCGTGGGCGGCGGGATGCATGAGGTGCCCAGCCTTCGAGGACTCCGGAGGGCTTCCGCCGGCCGAAGATCGACATCGTACACGGCGGGGCGGAACGCGGAACGCGGAAGCGGCGGCTCCGGGAAAGGGAAGGGGGAGCCACGGCAGCTCGGGGACGGCCGACGGGGGGGACAACCGAAGCGCCGGCTGCCGTGGCTCGTTCGGGGGGGGGGGTGGGGTCAGGTGCGGCTCTTGGCCCGGTAGAGGTACATCGTCAGCGGGGCGAAGATGGCCGTGATGACCGCGCAGGCCAGCAGGACCCAGCCGATGTCGGAGCCGTTGGCGTCGCCGTGGATCAGGCCGCGTACGGCGGTGGCCGCGTTGCTGACCGGGTTGGCCTTGACGATCGCCTCCATCCAGCCGGGCATGGTCTCGGGCTCGACGAAGATGTTGCTCGTGAAGACCAGCGGGAACATGACGAGCATGCTGGAGCCGGACACCGTCTCGGGTGCCTTGGCGACCACGCCCAGGGCGGCGAAGATCCAGCTCACGCTCACCGCGAAGACCAGCAGCAGGAGCATCGCGGCCAGGACGCCGCCCACTCCGCCGTCGGGGCGGAAGCCGAGTGCCAGGCCGACGGCCATCGTGGTGCACAGCGCCAGCACGTAGCGGACGATGTCGCCCAGGAGGCTGCCCACGATGGTGGCCGGCTGCCAGAACGGCAGGGTGCGGAAGCGGTCGTAGATGCCCCGGGTGATGTCCATGTTGAGCGCGGTTCCGGTGTAGACCGTCGGCATCACGACGGTCTGCACCAGGACGCCCGGCAGGAAGTACTGGAGGTACTCCTTGGTCGATCCGGCGAACGCGCCGCCGAAGAGATAGGTGAAGGTGAGCAGGAAGATGATGGGCATGAGGGTGACGTCGAACAGGACGGCCACGCCGTAGTGCTTCATCTTGCGCATCGTCCGCCAGGCCGAGACCCGTACGGCGGTCAGCGGGTTGGGGCGGGAGGGGCGGATCTGACTGGTGAGGGCCTTGCGCAGGGCGTCGGCGGGGACGCCCGCGGTGGCCGTGGTCTCGGATGTGACGGTCATGCCGCGTCCTCCTGGTCGGTGCTGCTGTCTTCCGCGGGGCGGCCGGTCAGGGCGAGGAAGACCTCGTCGAGGCTGGGCCGGCCGAAGGCGAAGTCCGAGACGGCGATCTCCGAGCGGGCGAGTTCGGCCAGGGCTCGGGCCACCCTCTCGTGGTCGTCGGTCCGTACGGACAGCGAGAACGGGTCGGACTCCTGGAAGACCGGCGAGGCGAGGGCCCGGGTGAGCAACTGGGAGGCCTCGGGGCGCTGTTCGGCGTTGACGAGCCGTACGTGCAGGGCTCCGGTGCCGACCGACGACTTCAGCTCGCCCGTGGTGCCCTCGGCGATGACCCGGCCGTGGTCGATGACGGCGATCCGGTCGGCGAGCTGGTCGGCCTCGTCCAGGTACTGCGTGGTGAGCAGGATCGTGGTGCCCAGGGCCACCATGGCCCGCACGCTGTCCCACACCTGGTTGCGGCTGCGCGGGTCGAGTCCGGTGGTCGGCTCGTCCAGGAAGAGCAGGTCGGGGGTGATGACGAGGCTGGCGGCGATGTCGAGCCGGCGGCGCATGCCCCCGGAGAAGGTCTTGGACTGCCGTCCGGCGGCCTCCGTGAGGTCGAAGGCCGCGAGCAGTTCCTCGGCCCGGTCCGCCGCCTGGGCGCGGGAGAAGCCCAGCAGCCTGGCGAGCAGGGTCAGGTTCTCGGTGGCGGTGAGGTCCTCGTCGATCGAGGCGAACTGGCCGGTGAGGCTCACCCGGCTGCGGACCGCCTCGGCCTCCTTGACCACGTCGTGCCCGAGGACCCGGGCGGTTCCGCCGTCCGGGGTCAGCAGGGTGGACAGCATCCGGATCGTCGTCGTCTTGCCCGCTCCGTTGGGCCCCAGCACGCCGTACACGACGCCCTGGGGGATGACCAGGTCGACGCCGTCGACGGCACGCTTCTCACCGAAGACCTTGACGAGGCCCGACGTCTCGATGGCAAGAGTGGATGGCGAACTCAATCTGTGACTCCTTGGTCCTGATGCGCCGCGAGGGGCTGTGCGCCATGACTGGCGTACCGGGAGGGCCCCGAGGACGAGCGGGAGGGAAAGAACGGCACTCCGGTTCAGTAATCAAATTTGACCACTAGCCTCAAGCTAGGGCACGGGAGGCCCACTATGCAAGTTTGATTAGTGAGGTACTCGAAGTCCCGTCCGCTCGGCTACGGCTCGACCGGGGTCCGCCAGGCTCCCGGCATCCCGAAGGCTTCCTCGTGCTCTCCCGCCATCTCGTACTCCCCGGACGTCAGCCGTTCCAGCAGCTCACGGGTCCACTCCACGCCCAGGTCGACGTACCGCGTCCGCATCGTCCACAGCTCACCCAGGTGCGGTGGCGGCTTCCCGGCCTCGGCCGCCTCGGGATCCTTGCGCAGCACCGCGCCCTGCCCCTCCAGGACGGCCAGCCGGGTGGAGAGCGCGCAGACCGCGCGGTCACGGGTGAGCGCGGGCATCAGGGCGAGGCCGGCGCTGAGCATGTCGTCGCGGTGCTCGGGCCGTTCCAGGGCCTCGACGAGCAGCCGGAAGAACTCCTTCTCCCCCTCGGGCATCACGCTGTAGTCCACCCGCCCCGGCCAGTCCGCGATCTCGGTGGCCGCCAGCAGGCCGCTCTTGGCCAGCTGGCGCAGGGCATGGTAGATCGAACCGGGTTTGACGTTGGCCCAGTCGTCGATCCCCCAGGACAGCAGCTCGGCCCGGACCCGGTAGCCGTGCGCCCTGCCGAAGCCGCGGACCACCCCGAGGACCAAGAGCTTCGTCGCCGTCATCGTCACCCCGTTCTCTCCGGTGCGGCGATCCGGCCGCCTGCCGCCCGCCTGCGCGTCAGCATAATGAGCGGCCGCGGCGTGGCGGGGGCGCCGGACGCGGGCCGATCCGGGACACGGCCACCCCGGCCCGAGGATGCGGGACCCACCCGCACCCCCGGGCTCCGCCGGTGGACCGGCACCCCGGCGGGTGAACATCCGGGCAGGTCAGGCGCTTGCTTCCAGCTCCACCTTCGGCACGTCCGGCAGCTTGCCCAACTGGACGAGCAGGGGGCGCATGTTGATGACGTCCCAGTGCTCCACGACCTTGGCGTCGGCGAAGCGCAGCTCCTCCACCAGGTGCCAGCTGACGGGCTGTCCGGTCGGCTTCACGCCCATGAACTCGTTCTGGTGGGTGGCGGTCACCGTGATGCGCAGGGTGACCCGGTCCTCCTCGGCCATGATGCTCTTCACCTCGAGCTGGAGATCGGGGAACGCCTTCAGCCCGGCCTCCATGAGCTTGATCATGTCGGCGGAACTCACCTCGGTGTCCTCGGAGTAGTGCACGATGTCCGGCGACCAGTGCTTGATGATCCCGCTCAGGTCCCATCGGTTCCAGGCGGCGACCATTTCCAGACACAGCGCCTTGCGCTCGGCCAATGACATGGCGATTCCTCACAGTCTCGCGGACGATGTCCCGCCAGACTGCCCCCGACCCGCATGAGAACGGCTGCAGGATCGCTCCAGTCCTCCTGGAGCGGCGCGGGCGGGTCCGGATCCATCGGGGCTCACGGGGTCCTCTAGCCCGGCACGACAGCCTTGGCCTCCTGGAATCGCCTCTTCGGCCAAGTGCCGGGGAGCACCGCTTCGTTCGCCGAGGAGGGACCTTGAACATCCTGTTGACCGGTGCCACGGGCAAGGTCGGCCGCTATGTCACGGAGGGCGTGCTGGCCCGGGGGCATCGGGTGCGGGCGCTCACCCGGACCCCCGGGGCCGCCGCGCTGCCGGCCGGTGTCGAGGTCGTCCGGGGCGACCTGGAGCAGCCGCAGACCCTGCCGGCCGCGCTGGACGGGATCGACCGGATGTATCTCTTCCCGGTGCCCGGGACCGCCCACGAGGTCGCGGCGCTGGCCCGGAAGGCGGGGGTCCGGCACATCGTCGTCCTGTCGTCCAGCTCGGTGCTGGAGGACGAGAGCAATCCCAGCCACCAGCACCACCGCACGGTCGAGCGGGCCGTCGAGGACAGCGGGGCGGACTGGACCTTCGTACGCCCCGACGAGTTCGCCGGCAACGTGCTCTGGAAGTGGGGGGAGTCGATCCGTACGGAGAACGTGGTGCGCACACCGTACGGGAGGGCCGCCCGCGCGATCGTCCACGAGGCCGACATCGCGGCGGTGATCGTGGCCGCGCTGCTGGAGGACGGTCACGCGGGCGAGCAGTACCTGGTGACGGGGCCCGAGGCGCTGACGCAGATCGAGCAGGTCCGCACCCTGGCGAAGGCGATCGGCCGGGAGATCCGCTTCGAGGAGCTGAGCCGGGCGGCCGGGCACGAGGCGATGAGCCAGGTCATGCCGCCCCCGGTCGTCGAGATGCTGCTCGACTACCTCGCCGAGTCCGTGGTCACCCCCGGCCCGGTGACCGATGCGGTGCGGAGGGTCACGGGCCGGGAGGCGCGCACCTTCGCGAGCTGGGCCGCGGACCACGCCGACCGTTTCGTCGCCGATCGTTCCGGCAGTGCCGGCTGAAGGAGGGGGATTCGCCATGTACGGACCCGGGATGGCCGAGATCTACGAGTTGCTCCACGAGTCGCGCGGCAAGGACTACCGGGCGGAGGCCGCCACCGTCGCGGGGCTCGTCCGGGCGCGCAATCCGCAGGCGGCCTCGTTGCTGGACGTCGCCTGCGGCACCGGCGCGCATCTGCGGCACTTCGCCGACCTCTTCGACAAGGTCGAAGGGCTGGAGCTGTCCGACGCCATGCTGACGATGGCCCGCACCGCGGTGCCCGCCGCCGTCCTGCACGGCGGCGACATGCGCGACCTCTCCCTGGGGCGCTCCTACGACGCGATCACCTGTATGTTCGGCTCGATCGCCTATCTGCGGGACACCGCCGAACTCACCGCCACGCTGCGGTCGTTCGCGGAGCACCTGGCGCCGGGCGGGGTCGTGGCGGTCGACCCGTGGTGGTTCCTGGAGACATCCCTCGAACGCCATGTGAGCGGGGACACGGTGACCGTGGGACGGCGGACGATGACCCGCGTCTCGTACACGGAGCGCGAGGGGCACACCTCGCACATGGTCGTGCACTACGTGGTGGCCGAACCCGACAGCGGGGTACGGCACTTCGCGGAGAAGCACGCCCTGACCCTCTTCACGCGGGCCGAGTACGAGGAGGCCTTCACCCGCGCCGGTCTGCGGGTCACCTTCGTCGAGGGGATCCAGTCGGGCCGCGGCCTGTTCCTCGCGGGCCGGGCCGAGGGCGGGCCGCGCTGAGCGGACCCGCCCTTCCCCGGGTCGCCGTCAGTCGGGCAGTCGTACGGACAGCGCGTGCCGGAAGACGTTCCGGGGGTCCCAGCGGGCCTTGACCTTCTGCAGGCGCGGGTAGTTCCCCTTGTAGTAGAGGGTGTGCCAGGGCACTCCGGAGGTGTTCCACCGCGGGTCGGTCAGATCGATGTCGGGGTAGTTGATGAAGGTGCCCTCGGTACGGTCGTCGGGCACCGGGACACCGCCGGTGGTGGCGAAGACGTCGCGGTAGATCTCCCGGATCCAGGCGAGGTTGGCGTCGTCCTGCGTGGGATCCATCCAGGTCGCGGACATCCACACCTTGATGATGGAGTCGCGCTGGGCGGTGGCGGTGGCCGTCTCCGGCACGGAGTTGACCTTCGCGCCGTAGGAGTAGAGCGAGACCTCGCCCCACACCTGGGAGTCGGCGCTCAGATAGCGGTAGAGGGTGGCGGACTGGGCGGCGGTCCACGGCTTGCGCAGATAGGCGCCCTTGGACTTGGTCCGGTCGAAGCCACCGGTGTCGAACTTGTTGGCCAGCGTGGCCCGCAGCCACGGCTCCGTGCTCCGCTGGACGGCGGGCTCCACCCCCGTGCCCTCGTTGATCGCGGCCACGAACTCGTTCAACAGCCCCTCGGCGCCGTCGAGTCCGCCGTCGATCTGGACGTCCAGCAGGATCTGGCCGGCCGCCCGGCTGTTGAGGTAGAAGACGCTGTGCAGACTGGCGTACGGGGTGTCGGCGACGCTGTTGCGCTGGTGCCAGGCCCCGTGGTTGTCGATGATCCGGGTGAACGCCTTCTCGGTGAGGGCGGACCAGTCCCAGGTCACGAGGTGTCGCAGGGTGGACTCGGGGGCCTTGGGCAGCAGGGCGGAAGGGTCGTTGCCGGTGGCCCCGGGGGTGCGGAACCAGTACCGGGTGACGATCCCGAAGTTGCCGCCCCCTCCCCCGGTGTGGGCCCACCACAGCTCACGGTTGGGGTCGCTCGCGGCGCTGGTGGCGACGACCTTGCGGGCCCGGCCCGAGGCGTCCACGACGACGACCTCGACCGCGTGGAGGTGGTCGGCCACCACTCCGTCGCGGCGGGAGAGCGGGCCGTAGCCACCGCCGAGGACATGGCCGCCGACGCCCACCTGGGGGCAGACGCCGGCCGGGATGGTCACGCCCCAGTTGAGATACAGGCTGCGGTACGTCTCCCCGAGGGTGGCGCCGGGCTCCACGGCGAACGCCCGCTTGGCGGGGTCGTAGCAGATCTGTCTCATCTCGGACATGTCGATGACGGCCCGGACGGCGGGGTCGTCCACGAAGCCCTCGAAGCAGTGGCCGCCGCTGCGCACGGCGATCCGCCGGCCCGCGTCCAGGGCCCGGTTCACCGCGTCGACGACCTGGTCCGCGGTGTGCACGACGTACACGGCGTCGGGGTTGCCGCGGAACCGTCCGTTGAAGCCCCTGCTGACCAGGTCCCGGTAGCGCCGGTCCGTCCGGTCCACCTGGACGAGTCCGGTCGGGGCGCCGCACGCGCCGCCTTCCGCCGCTGCCGGGACGGCCGCCTCGGCGGTCGCGGCACCCGGTCCGGCCGTGCCCACCACGGTGGCCCCGCCGACCGCTGCCGCGGTGCCGAGGAATCCGCGGCGCGTGAATTCGTTCAACACAGTAACCCTTTCATTTCCCTGCCATGACGTTTCTCCGCCACAGGCGGTTACAGCTTTACGGCTGTACGGCTGTACGGCTTTACGGCTTTACGGGCTCCAGGATCACCACGGGGATTTCCCTCGTGGTTTTCTTCTGGTAGCTCTTGTACTGCGGGAAAATGCCCGTCATGAGCTTCCAGAGTTCCGGCTTCTCCTCGGCGTTCGCGGTGCGGGCGCGCACATCGAGATGCTCCTCGCCGATCTGGACATGGGCCTCGGGCGAGGCGACCAGATTGAGGTACCAGAGCGGATGCTCGGGCTTTCCGCCGTTCGAGCCGACCACGATGACGTTCTCACCGTCGCGGCCGTAGATCACCGCGGTGCGGCGCAGGTTTCCCGATTTCCGGCCGCGGGTGGTGAGGAGCAGGGTGTCGAGGCCGTACCACTTCTGCCCCTCCTTGCCGCCGCTGCCGTCGTAGCGGCGGATGTGCGCAGCGACCCAGCCCGTCGGGCTGTCGATGGGCGTCTCACCCTGCTGTTCCGACTGTCCCGGCTGTTCCGGCTGTTCCGGCTGTTCCGGCTGTTCCGGCTGTTCCGGCTGTTCCGGCTGTTCCGGCTGTTCCGGCTGTTCCGGCATGAGACCAGACCTCCCGAGCTAATCAAATTTGTCTAGCCACCCTAGCGACGCCGCGCCCGGCGACGCAATCAAATTTGAATACCGCTCCGTCGCCAGGCGGCGGTCAGGAGTCGGCGAGGAGTCAGTGAGGAGTCAGTAGGGGCGTCCCCCGCCGAACGCGGTGGCCGGCACGGCGACCGGGGCCCGGCCCGCGGCGAAGCGGGGCTCGAAGTCGGTGTCCGCGTTCAGGACCGCCTGGTGCAGCCGCTGCACCTGCGGCCCCGGCTCCAGACCGAGCCCAGCGACCAGCGCACCGCGCAGCCGGTGGAAGACCTGAAGTGCCTGGGCCCTGCGCCCGCTGAGATGGAGGGCCCACATGTACTGGCCGTGCAGGCCCTCGTGCAGCGGGTTCTCGACGGTGAGAGCCGCCAGCTCGGCCAGCACCTCGCGGTACATGCCGAGCCGCAGCTCCACGTCGATCAGGTACTCGAAGGCGGCGAGCCGGGACTCCTCCAGCTGCCGGCGCCTGCTCTCCAGCACCCGCCCGGCCGGTACGTCCACCAGCGCGGGCCCCCGCCACAGCAGGAGCGCCTCGTTCAGGTCCCGCACCCCGGCCGCGTCGTCGCCGCGCACCAGGGCCTCACGGCCGGCGGCCGCCAGGCTCCGGTAGCGGTGGAGGTCGAGTGCCCCCGCCTCGGCGGCCAGCAGATAGCCGCCGGCCCGGGTCACCAGGACCTCGCGGGCCACCTCGTCCGTGGTCAGCCCGGTGATCGCGGCGAACATCTTGCGCAGATTCAGGATGTACGTCTGGAGCGTGGTCAGACCGCTGACGGGTGGATCGTCGTCCCACAGATCCCGCACCAGTGACGGCACGGGCACCACCTGCCCCGTGTGGACGAGCAGCATCGCCAGTACGTTGCGCAGTTTCGGGGCGCTCGGAGCGGTCGACTCCCCGTTCACCCGCACGTACAGCGGCCCCAGTACACCGAATTCCATCGCGCTTCCCCCCTGCTTCCCGGCGTCCAGGAACCCGCTGTCACGGGCGGCGGTGCTCCTTCTCCGGCCACGGCTCACCGAGCTGGCGGTAGGTGCCCTGGTAATCGGGCCAGTCGCGGTGGTGGTGGATCTTTCCGTCGACGAAGTGGAGGAGGTGGATCTGCTCGCCGGAGAACAGCCGCCCGGTGGGCGCCATGCCGACCATCTCACCGACGTGCCGCCCGTAGAGCACCAGCCGGGCGCGCACCCAGTCGCCGTTCTCCTCCATGCCCACCTCTTCCAGGCGGGCGTCCTCGGAGAAGGTCTTCTTGACCCATGCGACATTGATCGCGAAAAGCTCCGGGCCGCGCAGCGAGGTGAATTCCAGAGTTCCCGGATTCATGTACTCCGGATGGATGTACTCGGCCACATCGTCCGTTTTCCCGGTGTTGTACGCCTCCACCAGGCGCCGAACGCTCGCTATCTGGTCGCTCACGTTTTTCCCTCCCGAATCGGTGCGGTACGTGACGGAATCAATTCTTAGGAGACGACACCATCGGGAGCAAGGGCCGACAGGCCTCCCACGGACTTCTTTGCGTTTTGTCCAGCCGCAGTCCAGTGGCGCTCCAAGACCCCTCCATCCGTGCCCGAGACAGGGCCGGAAAGGTGGGGGATCCACCGAGAGAGCGGGAGGGTCAGTGGACACGTCCACGTACAAATCCGAAGTGGCGGCCGCCTTCAACAGCGCTGCGGCGTCCTACGACCGGCTCGGCGTGGAGTTCTTCACTCCGATGGGCCGGCGCCTGGTGGAACGCGCGGCCCCCGGGGAGGGCGAACGGGTCCTCGACGTCGGCTGCGGCCGGGGTGCCTGTGTCTTCCCGGCGGCCGAACGCGTGGGGCCGGACGGCCGCGTGGTGGGCATCGACGTCGCCGAGGCGATGATCGAGGAGGCCGCGAAGGAGGCGTCGCTGCGGGGCGCCACCACGGTGGACCTGCGGGTGATGGACGGGGAGCACCCGGACTTCGCACCGCGCTCCTTCGACGTGGTCCTGGGCAGCTACAGCGTCATCTTCCTGCCCGACGCGCCCGCGGCCCTCGCCCGTTACGCGCCGCTGCTCTCGCCCGGCGGGCGGCTCGCCTTCACCAGCCCGGTGTTCAGCGACGACACCTTCCCCTTCCTGCCGCCGGTGTTCACCGAGCTGATCCCGCGCGAACTGCTGCTGGACCTGCCCCCGCAGTGGCAGCCCGAGCGGCTCCAGCAGCGCTTCAACAGCTGGCTCGCGGACCCGGCCGACCTCACCCGCACCCTGGAGAAGGCCGGCTTCCAGGAGGTGTCGGTCGTCGACGAGAGCGTCCAGCTGGTGGCCGAGTCGGGCCGGGCGTGGGTGGACTGGTCCCACACGCAGGGCATGCGCCTGCTCTGGAACCACCTCTCGGACGACAAGCGCCGGCAGCTGCGGGAGCGGCTGATCACCTCGCTCGACGCGATGCGGGACGGGGACGGGCCGCTCACGATCGACACGCCGGTGCGCTACGTCACGGCGACCGTACGCACCTGACCGCGCACGACCGACGCCCCGCCCCGCTGTGTTCACGGGGGCGGGGCGTCAGTTGTCTGCGGTCGGGCGGTCGAGCGCGGTCGGGCAGTTGGGGGCGGTCGGGCCGCCGTACGCGGTCGAGCGGCCGGGGGCTGTCGAGCGCGGTCAGGGTCGAGCGCGGTCGAGCGGTCGGGCGCGGTCGGGCCGCCGTACGCGGCCGAGCCGCCGCACGCGGTCGGGCATGGTCAGACGGTCGAGCGGTCGGACGCGGCCGAGCGGCCGGGCGCGGTCAGGCGGTCGAGCGGCCGAGCCGCCGCACGCAGTCGAGCACGGTCAGACGGTCGAGCGGCCGAGCCGCCGCACGCAGTCGAGCACGGTCAGACGGTCGAGCGGCCGAGCGCGGTCGAGCGGCCGAGCGCGGTCAGGCGGTCGAGCGGCCGAGCCGCCGCACGCAGTCGAGCACGGTCAGACGGTCGAGCGGTCGGACGCGGCCGAGCGGCCGAGCGCGGTCAGGCGGTCGAGCGGCCGAGCCGCCGCACGCAGTCGAGCACGGTCAGACGGTCGAGCGGCCGAGCGCGGTCAGGCGGCCGAGCGGCCGAGCCGCCGCACGCGGTCGGGCATGGTCAGACGGTCGAGCGGTCGGACGCGGTCGAGCGGCCGGGCGCTGTCGAGCGCGGCCGAGCGGCCGAGCGCTGTCGAGCGCGGCCGAGCGGCCGAGCGCTGTCGAGCGCGGCCGAGCGGCCGAGCCGCGGCACGCAGTCGAGCACGGTCGAGCGGTCGGACGCGGCCGAGCGGCCGAGCACGGTCAGGCGGTCGAGCCGGGGTCAGGCGGTCGAGCGGTCAAGCCGCGCACGCGGTCACGCAGTCACGCAGTCACGCGGTCAGGCGGTCCGGCGGTCCGGCGGTCCGGCGGTCGGGCGGTCGGGCGGTCGGGCGGTCGGGCGGGTGGCCCGCTGTCTCGATGCGGGCCATCGCGGCCTCCAGTGCGGACCGGTCCGTCTCCGGTGGGCCCGGCCGGGCCGGGAGCAGTGACACCACCGCACTGGTCCCGCGCCGGACGGCCGGGTGCCGGCGGGCCACCTGGGACAGGCCCTGCCCCGGCCCCACCTCCACCAGCAGATGGTCGCCGGTCGCCAGCAGCCCTTCCAGCGCGGGCCAGAAGAGCACCGGGGCCACCGGCTGGCGCGCCCAGAAGGCGGGGTCGTCGATGTCGGACCCGGTCAACGGCGCGGCGGTGTAGGCGGAGTGGACCGGCACGGACGGGGCGCTCCGGTCCACCGCGGCGAAGCGTTCGGCCGCGCCCCGGCAGGCGGGTTCGAGCACCGGGCTGTGGAAGGCGCTGAGCGACGGCACCCGGCGGCAGGTGAAGCCGGCCTCGCGCAGCGTACGGTCGACCTTGTCCAGCGGGCCGTCGGGGCCGGCCAGCACGGTCTGGCGCGGGGCGTTGACCGCGCCGACCACGACGTCCCCGCTCAGGTACGGCGTCACCTCCGCCGTGGACGCGGCGACCGCGAGCATCCCGCCGGGCGGGGCCTCGGCCAGCCGTCGCACCCGGTCGAGGACCAGGCCGGTCGCGTCCCGCAGGCCGAACACCCCGGCCAGTGTGGCCGAGGCCAGCTCCCCGATGCTGTGCCCCAGCAGGGCCGCCGGGCGCACGCCCCGGCTCAGCAGCAGTCGGCCCAGCGCGTGGTCCACGGCGAAGAGCAGCGGCTGTGAGCGGGTGACGTGGTCCATGTCCGTGGCGGGCCGTTCGGCGAGCCAGTCCTCGCGCAGCGGACCGCCCTCGGGGCCCGCCGCGTCGAAGAACTCGTCCATGGCCGCGGTGAACACCGGCTCGTGCCCGTAGAGCCCCGCCGCCATCCGCGGGTGCTGGGAGCCCTGGCCCGGCAGCAGCAGGGCGACGGGCAGCGGCCGTGCGGCGGCGGTCATACGGCGTCTCCGGTGTGTGTCGTGCCCGCCCAGGCGGGCCGTTCCAGCATTTCGACGACCGCGCAGGAGTAGGTGAACCCCGCGCCCACGCCCATCAGCACGACCAGGTCCCCGGCGCCCAGGCTCCCCGAGCCGACCAGGTGGTCGAACCCGGCGATCTGGTCGCCGGCGCCGAGGTGCCCGATCCCGCGGCTCCACTCCCAGGTGGTGCGGTCCTCCGCGATCCCGAAGCGGGCGAGGTACCCCGCCCGCAGCCGCTTGCGGCCCAGGTGGGGCAGGACGAAGCGGTCGACGTCGGCGAGTGCGACCCCGGCCTGGGCGAGGGCCCGTTCGACGGCGGCGTCCTGCGCGGCCCCGCTCGCCGCGATCACCTGGGTCACCCGGCGGGTGGCCAGGAAGTCCTTCTTGCAGGCGTCCAGGTCGACGACCGGCCGGTGGCTGAACGGGGCACTGCCGAAGGGGTCGTCGCCGCGGTGCATCCCCTCCAGCTCCGGTACGGAGACGGTGGCCAGGCCCCGGATCCGGGCGAAGCCCTCGCCCGAGGAGAGGACGAGGGCGGTGCCGCCGTCCCCGTAGAAGGTGCCCGAGTCGCTGCGCCAGCGGTCGAAGCCGGGCGGGCGGAAGGCGTCACCCGTCGTCACCAGCACGCGCCGGTCCACCTCGCCGGCCGCCGGGCCGGCCCGCAGATGGTCGAGGGCGAGCCCGAGCGCGGCCATGCCGCCGTTGGAGACCTGACCGACCTCGATCGCGGGGCACTGGTTGCCGACGGCGGTGCGCTGGACGTACGAGGCGGGCGCCCACAGGTCGTGCCCCTGGTAGAAGAAGCTGGCGTGCAGGATCAGCGACACCTCGGCGGAGCCGGAGCGCCCGAGGGCGGTGCGGGCGGCGCGGGCCGCCATCTCCGGCGCCGGCTCGTCCTGCGCCACGGCCACCGACACCATGCCGGTGGTCGTGGCCAGGGCCTCGTCGCACCGCCCGGCCGCGACGGCGTCCGCGACCGGTGTACGGGGCGGCAGCCAGGCCGCGCACCCCGCGATCCGGAGGTCCGGCGCCTGGGCCGCCACGCCGGGGGCGCCCCGCGCGCCCAGGCCCGCCTCGGTCATCCGGCGGCCTCCACCGCGGGCGTGCGGCCGGCGAGCGCGGCGTTGACGGCGTCGACGAACGCCGCCGGGGTCAGTGCCTCGCCGAGCGTGTCCTCGGGCAGCTCGACCCCGAAGCCGCGCTCCACCCTGCTGATCGCCTCCATCAGGGCCAGCGAGTCGTAGCCGAGCACGGAGAACTCCTGCTCCGCGGCGGCGCTCGACAGGTCGACGGCCTCCTCCTCGCCTGCGCACTCCCGCATGATCCGGAACAGGTCTTCCATGGTGAAAGCGGACATGACATCTCCAAGGGGCGGCCCCGTGGGCCGCGGTGGGGCCGGCCGCGTGCGGTGCGGCCGGACGGGCTGACGGGCTGACGGGCTGACGGGCTGACGGGTGGTGGATCGGACGCGTGGTGGATCGGACGCGTGGTGGATCGGACGCGTGGTGGATCGGATGCGTGGTGGATCGGACGCGTGACGGCCGGGGCCGGGACTCAGGCCACCGACGGGCGGCGTACGACCATGGCGCTGTTGAATCCCCCGCGTCCCCGGGCCAGGACGAGCGCGGCGTCTCCGTCCACGGGTCGGGGGGAGCCGGTCACCAGGTCGATGGCGTAGCCCGTCGCCGGTCGGTCGACATGGACGGTCGGCGGGACGACGCCGTCCCGCAGGGCGAACAGGGCGGTGACGAGGTCGAGCGGTGCGGCGCCCGAGTAGAGGCGCCCCGTCATGGTCTTGGGGACGGTGACCGGCACGCCCTCGGGTCCGAAGACCGCGGTCAGGGCCTGCGCCTCGACGCGGTCGGACTCCGGTTCACCGGCGCCGTCCGCGAGGACGAAGGCGATGTCGTCGGGGCGCAGACCGGCGTCGGCCAGCGCGCCGCGGACGGCCCGCTCCAGGTTGGCGGGGCGGCCCGAGCCGGGGCGGGGGTCAAAGGTGGCGGCGTACCCGCTGATCTCCCCGTAGCTGCGGGCCCCGCGCTCCCGGGCCCGCCGCGCGTCCTCCAGGGTCAGCATCGCCCCGCCCTCGCCCGGCACATGGCCGTCGGCCGCGGCGTCGAAGGGCAGGTAGGCGCGGGTCGGGTCCTCGCTGTCGCTGAGGATGCCGGCGGAGATCTGCGCGGCGAGACCGTACGGACACAGCGAGGCGTCCATGCCGCCCGTCAGCATCAGCGGGGTGCCCCCGCGGATCCGGCGCCGGGCCTGGGCGACCGCGTCGAGGCCGCCCGCCTGGTCGGTGACGACGACTCCGGTGGGGCCGCGCAGATCGTGCCGGATGGAGACCTGGCCCGAGTTGACCGCGTAGAACCAGGCGAAGGACATGTACGCGCTGACGTGCTTCGGGTCCTTGCCCCAGAGGTGGCCCAGTTCGCGCTGGCCGAACTCGAACCCGCCGGAGGCGCTGGCGGTGACCACCCCGCGTGCGTCCGCGGGCAGGCTGTCGGCGGTCAGCCCGCAGTCCGCGAGCGCCCAGTCGGAGCCCGCCAGGGCGAACTGCGTGGTGCGGTCGGTCTGCGGGACGAGACGGCTGGGGATGTGGTCACGCACCGAGAACCCGGTGACCTCGCCGGCCAGCCGGGAGGGATAGCGGGAGGGGTCGAAGTGGGTGATGCGGCCGATGCCGCTCTCGCCGCGCAGGGTCGCCGACCAGTACTCCTGCGCCCCGATCCCGTTGGGCGCGAGCACGCCGACTCCGGTGACCACGGCCGTGGCGGTCATGGCCGCCTCCCTTCCGTGGCGGTGAGCACCATCGCGCTCTGAAAGCCGCCGAAGCCGCTGCCCACCGTCAGCACGGTGTCGGTGCGCTGGTCGCGTGCGGTCAACGGCACATAGTCGAGGTCGAGTTGGGGGTCCGGCTCGTACAGTCCCGCCGTGGGCGGCACCACACCGTGCCGGATCACCAGGGCGGAGGCGGCGGCCTCGATGGAGCCGACGGCGCCGAGCGAGTGGCCGATGACGGCCTTGATGGAGCTGACCGGGACCCGGTGGGCGTGCTCGCCCAGGCTGTGCTTGATCGCGGCCGTCTCGTGGATGTCGTTCTGCCGGGTGGCCGTGCCGTGCGCGTTGACGTAGCCGACGCACTCGCGGTCGATCCGGGCGTCGTCGAGCGCGCCGGTGATGGCTGCGGCCATCTCCCGTCCGTCGGGACGCAGTCCGGTCATGTGGTGGGCGTTGGCGCGTGCGGCGAAGCCGGCGATCTCGGCGTAGACGTCCGCCCCGCGCCGCAGGGCGGACTCCCGCTCCTCCAGGACGAGGACGGCGGCGCCCTCGCCCAGGACGAAGCCGCTGCGGGTCCGGTCGAAGGGCCGCGAGGCGTGGCCCGGGGTGTCGTTGCGCGGCGAGGTCGCCTTGATGGCGTCGAAGCAGGCCACGGTGATCGGCGCGATGGGAGCGTCGCTGCCCCCCGCGATCATGATGTCGGCGCTGCCTTCCCTGATGAGTTCGACGGCGTGCCCCAGGGAGTCGAGGCCGGAGGTGCAGCCCGCCGAGATGAGCGCGGCGGGACCCTCCGCGCCGGCCTCCCAGGCCACTTCCGCCGCCATCGAGCTGGGCACGAAGTAGTCGTACAGGTACGGGGTGCCCGCCGCGTGGTCGACGAGCCACTGCTGCCCGCCGCCGCTGCGGGCGACGTACTCCTCCTCCAGTTTCTGGGTGCACCCCACGGCGGAGCCGAGACTGACGCCGGTCCGGTGCGCGTTGCTGTCGTCGATCTCCACGCCGCTGTCGGCCAGCGCCTCGCGTGCGGCGACCAGGGCGAACTGGGTGGCGCGGTCCAGCCGCGCGGTGTCACGGGCCGACAGTCCGGAGCGGGCCCCGTCGAAGTCGCATTCGGCGGCCATCCGGGAGCGGAACGGCGCCGGGTCGAAGGCCGTGATGGTCCTGGTCGCGGAGACACCGGAGACGATGCGTTCCCAGAACGCCTTGGTGCCGATACCGCCCGGGGCGACCACTCCCAGTCCGGTGACGACCACCCGGCGGGCCGTCATATCCTCTCCCCCGCGCCGGCCGTCCCGTCGAGCCCCGGACCCTCGGGTGCCGAGTCGCCGTCGCGGCGCAGCCGGGCCCGGTACAGTTCCGGCCGGCTCTCGCTCAGGGCGCGCAGCGCACCGGCGTGCGGCTTGAAGTCGGGGTGCGAGACGGCCGCGCGGAACGAGGCGGCGTCCTGCCACTCGGCGACGTTGACGTACTGGCCGGGCCGCTCGGTGTGCCGGCAGAGCGTGTGCCGGACGAAGCCCGGCTGCCGTGCCATGAACTCGGACGTCCGCGCGAACTCCCTCTCGAACACCTCGGGTTCGGCGTGCACGGTGAAGGTGTTCACGAAGGTCACGGCGCCGGCCTCCTTGGCTTCCGGCTCGTGATGCGTCATCAATGGCCTCCTCGTTGCCCGGTGTTGTCCCCGAGTCGCCAGGTCGGTTTCTGGCTCGTCCGTGTAACCCGGCCTCGCTTGACATCGTGCGGTCGTTCGTGTCGTTCCACGCTGCGTGTCCGGTCTCGCAGGCGGGTGGAAGGCCGCTGGAGCCCGGACCGGGCCGGGGGTCGAGCGCATTTCGAGCGGCCGCTGACACCCTCGCAGTCGTCCGACAGCCCACCGCAGGGACCGCTGAGGAGCCTTCATGTCGCCAGCAGCAGAACGCGTCGCCGTCGTCACCGGTGCGACCAGCGGGATCGGTCTCGCCGTGGCCCGCAGTCTGGCCGAAGGCGGTGCGCGGGTCTTCCTCTGCGCCCGCGACGGCGACCGGGTCGCGCACACCGTCAAGGAGTTGCGCGAGGCGGGTCACGACGTCGACGGCGCCGCCTGCGACGTGCGCGACGCCGGGCGGGTGCGGGCCTTCGTCCAGGAGGCCAGGGACCGGTTCGGCCCCGTGGACGCGCTGGTGAACAACGCCGGCCGCAGCGGCGGCGGGCACACCGCGCAGATCCCGGACGAGCTGTGGCTCGACGTGATCGAGACCAACCTCAACAGCGTCTTCCGGATGACCCGCGAGGTGCTGACGACCGGCGGCATGCTGGAGCGCGGCGCCGGACGGATCGTCAACATCGCCTCGACGGGCGGCAAGCAGGGCGTGGCGCTGGGAGCGCCGTACTCGGCGTCGAAGCACGGCGTGGTCGGCTTCACCAAGGCCCTGGGCCTGGAGCTGGCGAAGACGGGCATCACCGTCAACGCCGTCTGCCCGGGCTATGTCGAGACACCGATGGCCGAGCGGGTGCGCCAGGGGTACGCCGGCGCCTGGGACATCACCGAGGACGAGGTGCTGGAGAGGTTCGAGGCGAAGATCCCCCTCGGCCGCTATTCCACGCCGGACGAGGTCGCCGGGCTCGTCGGCTATCTACTCTCCGCCACGGCCGCCTCGATCACCGCTCAGGCGATGAACGTCTGCGGCGGGCTCGGCAACTACTGACAGCGGGCCCGGGCGTGCGCGGCCGCGGGCAGACAGAGGGGATCAGCATGGCGTACGAGGTGCACACGACCGAGCACACGATCACGGTGGCCGCCGCACCCGAGGCCGTCTTCGGCCTGGTGGAGCGGGCGGAGGACTGGCCGCACGTCTTTCCGCCGAGTCTGCACGTGGAGTGCCTGGAGCGGTCCGGCGACGAGGAGCGGCTGCGCATCTGGGCCACCGCCAACGGCGAGGTCAAGTCCTGGACCTCGCGGCGCACCCTGGACCGCGAGGGGCTGCGGATCCGGTTCCGCCAGGAGGTCTCCCAGGATCCCGTCGCCGCGATGGGCGGGGAGTGGATCATCGAGGCGCTGCCCGACGGCGGCAGCCGGGTCCGGCTGCTGCACGACTTCCGGGCCGTCGGCGACCTGGAGCGCAACGTCGGCTGGATCCTGGAGGCGATCGACCGCAACAGCGGGGCCGAGCTGGCCGCGCTGGAGTCCGCCGCCCTGCGCACCGGCACCGACGAGGCGCCGTACACCTTCGAGGACTCGGTGCGGATCGACGCCCCGGCCCAGGAGGTGCGGGACTTCCTGCACGACGCGGGGCTCTGGCAGGAGCGGCTGCCGCATGTCGCCCGGGTGCTGCTCAAGGAGGACACGCCCGACGTCCAGCACCTGGAGATGGACACCCGCACCCCCGACGGTTCGACGCACACCACGGCCTCGGTGCGGATCTGCCTGCCGGAGGGGCGGATCACGTACAAGCAGTTGCAGACACCGGCCCTGATGTCCGTGCACACCGGGGAGTGGACGGTGCGGGAGACCCCGTCGGGCTGTGTGGCCGTCTCCCGGCACACCGTGGTCGTCAACGCCGCGGCCGTCACCAAGGTCCTCGGCGCCTCCGCGACCACCGCGGACGCCCGCACCTTCATCCGGGACGTGCTCGGCGGCAACAGCACGATCACCATGCGGCACGCGAAGGAGTACGCGGAGCGCCGGGCCCGTACCGAGCCGGTGTCGCCCGCCGAGTACGCCTCCGTGCAGCAGTTCTACGCACGGCAGATGCGGCTCCTCGACGCGGGCGAGGGGGATGCCTGGGCGGACACCTTCACCGAGGACGGGGCCTTCGACCAGAGCTCGTTCAGCGAGCCGGTGCGCGGCCGGGCGGCGATCGCCGCGGCCGTGCGGGAACGGCCCGCGGCGCCGGCCGGCACGGTGCGCCGGCACTGGCTGGGCCTGCCGGCGGCCTGGCGGTTCCCGGACGGTTCGGTGCGCACGGGCTACGACGCCCTGGTCGTGTCGACCGCGACGGGCTCCGCTCCCGTGATCCGGCTGAGCACGTCGTGCCAGGACGTCCTCGTCGCCGACGGGGACGGCTGGCTGGTGCGCCACCGGTACGTCGGCCACGACGGGCAGTGAAGCCCGCCGCCCCGGACAGCGCCGGCCCCACCACTCGCGAAAAGGGAGATCGATGAAGGTCCTGTTCACCACGTTCGCCGCGAAGTCCCACATGCATGCCCAGGTTCCGCTGGCCTGGGCTCTCCAGACCGCCGGCCACGAGGTCCGGATCGCCAGCCAGCCGGATCTGGCGGAGGACATCACCCGTACCGGGCTGACCGCCGTCTGCGTCGGGGAGCCGCTGCTCCTGGAGGAGCAGATGCAGCGGGTCAACGAGGGCCTGGGCGACGACGCCGAGATCATGGAGAGCCAGGCGGAAGCCGGGATGGACATGACCGAGACCCGTCCCGAGATGCTGACCTGGGACCACGTCCTCGGTGTGTTCACCTCGATGACGGCGATGGCCTTCCAGAACTCCTGCCCGGAGCGCATGATCGACGACCTGGTCGCGTTCAGCCGCGAGTGGCGGCCCGACCTGGTCGTCTGGGACACGCTGTCCTTCGCGGGCCCGGTGGCCGCGCGGGTGACCGGCGCCGCCCACGCCCGGCTGCTGTTCGGGCTGGATCTGCTGGGGCGGATGCGCGAGACCTTCCTGGACCTCCAGGCGGAGCGGCTGCCGGAGCAGCGGGACGATCCGCTGCGCGAGTGGCTGACCTGGACGCTCGGCCGCTACGGCGCGGAGTTCGAGGAGGAGGTCGCGGTCGGTCAGTGGACGATCGACCCGGTGCCGCCGTCGATGCGGTTCCCGGTGCGGCAGCCGTTCGTCCCGCTGCGCTACATCCCGTACAACGGGCAGGCCGTCATCCCGGACTGGCTGCACGAGCCGCCGAAGAAGCCCCGTGTCTGTCTGACGCTGGGGGTGGCCCACCGTGAGGTGCTGGACGGCGACCGTGCCTCGGTCGGCGAGCTGGTCGAGGCGCTGGCGGAGCTGGACGTCGAGGTGGTCGCCACCCTCAACGCCAAACAGCTCGCCGGGATGGAGCTGCCGGACAACGTCAGGGCCGTCGACTTCGTGCCGCTGAACGCGCTGCTGCCGACCTGCTCCGCGATCATCCACCACGGCGGCTCCGGCACCTTCCAGACCGCGCTGGCGCACGGGGTGCCGCAGCTGATCGTGCCCGACATGGTCTGGGACACCATCCACAAGGCGAAGCAGCTGGAGAAGTTCGGCGCGGGGCTGTACCTGCACGACGTCGACCACTACACCGCCCAGGACCTGCGCGACCACGTGCTGCGTCTCCTCCGGGAGCCGTCGTTCGCGGAGAACTGCGCGCGGATCCGCCGGGAGATGGTGGGGACGCCGAGCCCCAACGACATCGTTCCGCTGCTGGAGAAGCTCGTCGCGGAACACCGCGCGCCCCGGGATTCCCGCGCCGGCGCCGTCCGAGGGGAGCGGTAGATGGCCTCCGCCGTGAAGTTCCGCGAACTCGCCGTCCAGGGCGCGTACGCCTTCACCCCGCCCGTCTTCGAGGACGACCGCGGCCTGTTCACCTCGCCCTACCAGGAGCCGGCGTTCGTGGAGGCCCTGGGGCATCCGCTCTTCCCCGTCGCGCAGTCCAACCACAGCAAGTCGCGGCGCGGCACCGTCCGGGGCATCCACTACACGGTCACCCCGCCGGGCGTGGCCAAGTACGTGTACTGCGCCCGGGGCCGTGCCATCGACATCGTGGTGGACATCCGTGTCGGCTCGCCCACCTTCGGCCGCTGGGACTCGTCCGTGCTGGACCCGGAGGGCTTCGGTGCCATGTACTTCCCGGTCGGGGTCGGGCACGCGTTCATCGCCCTGGAGGACGACACGGTGATGTCGTACATGCTCTCCGGGAGTTACGAGGCGCAGCACGAGATGTCCCTCTCCCCGCTCGACCCGGCGCTGGGCCTGCCGATCCCCCGGGACGTGGAGCCCCTGCTGTCCGCACGGGACACGGCCGCGCCGCTGTTCGCGCAGGTCCGGGCGGAGGGCGGTCTGCCGGAGTACGACAAGTGCCGCCGGATCGAGGCCGCACTGTGGCGGCCCTGAGCGGTGGCCGGCCGTCGGCCGCGGGGTCCCGGATCGCGGTGCTCGGGGCCAGCGGCTGTGTCGGCCGCTGTGTGAGCGCCGCGCTGGCGCGCGAGGGGCACGAGGTGCTCGCCGTCGCCCGGCGCGGCGGTCCCTCGGTGGCGGACCACGTGTTCGCCGGCCTGGACGTGGCGGCGGTCCCGCCGGCCGAGCTGGCGCGGCTGCTCACCCGGCACCGGGTGCGCGCGGTGGTCAATGTGACGGGCGGCTGGGGCACGACCGAGGAGGAGATGCAGTACGCGCACATCACCCTGGTCGAGCGGTTGTTGAGCGCCCTGACGCAGATGGCGGAGCGGCCGCGGCTGGTCCATGTGGGCTCCATCCACGAGTACGGTCCGGTGCCCGAGCCCCGCTCCATCGGCGAGGACCTCGAGCCCCGGCCGACCACGATGTACGCCCGGACCAAGCTGGCCGGCTCCGAGCTGGTGCTCGACGGCACCCGGGCCGGCCGGGTGGACGGGCTGGTGCTGCGCGCGGTGAACGTGTGCGGGCCCCGTACCACCCGGGCCAGTTTCCTCGGGTCGGTCGTCGACAGACTGCGGGCCGCGTCCGTGAGTGCCCCGGTGACGCTGCGGGTCGCGGACGCGCGGCGGGACTTCATCGATGTGCGCGACCTCGCCGAGGCCGTGGTCCTCGCCGTGGCGTCACCGGCCACCGCACGGGTCGTCAACATCGGCCGCGGGGAGGCCTCCGCGATGCGGGAGCTGGTGGATCTGCTGGTCGCCGCCTCGGGGCTGCCGCCCGAGGCGCTGCGGGTCGAGGACGGGCCGGTCGCCAGCAAGGGCGGCGGCTGGACCCTCGCCGACATCCGGCTGGCGGGCGAACTGCTCGGCTGGAAGCCGCGGATCGCGCTCGCCGAGGCGATGCGGGCGACCTGGGAGACGCCCGCCGACTGAATCCGTCCCGAACGACCGCGTACGCCCCCATCCATGACGAGGAGTTCAGGAGGAGTCAGATGGCCGATGTGACGGCCCGTATCGCCAGGTCGGCGGCGGCCGCGGAGAGCCCGCCGACCGATCCCGCCGGTTTCGACGACTGGTTCGCCGAGTTCGGGAAGCGGATCTACACGACGGCCGAGCGGGTTCCGCTGGCCGCCCTCGACCAGTGGTACCAGACACCGGTGACCGGTGATCTGTGGCATCGCAGCGGCAAGTTCTTCACGGTCCACGGTCTGCGGGTGCACGATCCGGCCGGCGCGGTGCCCTCGTGGGTGCAGCCCATCATCGACCAGCCCGAGGTCGGCATCCTGGGCGTCCTGATCAAGGAGTTCGACGGGGTTCCGCACTTCCTGATACAGGCCAAGGCGGAACCGGGCAATCCCGGGGGGCTCCAGCTCTCCCCCACCGTGCAGGCGACCCGCAGCAACTACACCGGTGTCCACAAGGGCAGGCCCGTGCCGTATCTGGACTACTTCCGGGACACGTCACGGCACCGGGTGATCGCGGACGTCCGGCAGTCGGAGCAGGGCGCCTGGTTCTACCGCAAGCGCAACCGCAACATGGTGGTGGAGACGACCGCCGAGGTGGAGGTCCTCGACGGCTTCCGCTGGTTCACGCTGGGGCAGTTGTACCGGCTGCTGTCGCGCGACGACATCATCAACATGGACCTGAGGACCGTGCTGGCGTGCCTGCCGCACGGCTCCCGGGCGGACGGCGCGCTGCACCGGATGACCGACGTGCTGAGCTGGATCAACGGCGCCCGCTCGCTGGCCACCGTGCGCACCGAGCGGATCGCCCTCAACGCGCTGGACGAGTGGCGGCACAGCGAGATGGGGTACTCGCACGAGAGCGGGGGCTTCTTCGACGTCATCGGGGTCTCCGTGACGGCCGCGGGGCGCGAGGTCGGCACCTGGCGCCAGCCGATGATCGAGCCGCGCGGCACGGGCGTCGTCGCCTTCCTGACCCGGGAGATCGACGGGGTGCCGCACGTGCTGCTGCACGCCCGCACCGAGCCGGGCTACGCGGACGTCGTGGAGCTGGCGCCGACCGTGCAGTGCATTCCGGCGAGCTACCGCTGGCTGCCGCCCGCCGCCCGGCCCCGTCATCTCGACGAGGTGCTGGCCGCCGGGCCGGACCGGATCCGTTTCGAGGCCGTGCTCTCCGAGGAGGGCGGCCGTTTCTTCCATGCCCGCAACCGCTATCTGATCGTGGACAGCGATGTCCCCGAGGACCCCGGTCACCCCGACTACCGCTGGCTGACCATGGACCAGCTGACGCGGCTGCTCCGGCACAGCCACTACCTCAATGTGCAGGCCCGGAGCCTGGTGGCGTGTCTGCGCAGTCTGGAGGCGGCCCGCTCGGCCGGCTGACCACCGGGGCGGAACGCACACACCGAAGGCCCGGCGGGATCCCTCCGCCGGGCCTTCGGTGTGTGCGGGGTGTGCCGGGCCGGGCCCGCCGCAGGGGCTCAGAGGCTGTCCAGCACGTCACGCACCGCGCTGATCACCTTGTCCTGGACGTCCGGGGCGAGGGCCGGGTACATGGGCAGCGAGAAGATCTGGCCGGCCAGTTCCTCGGTGACGGGCAGCGAGCCCGTGGGGCAGCCGAGGTGGGCGAACCCGGACATCGTGTGCACCGGCCAGGGATAGCTGATGTTGAGCTCGATGTCGTACGCCTTGAGGGCCTTGATGATGTCGTCGCGCCGGGGGTGGCGCACCGTGTAGACGTAGTACACGTGCTCGTTGCCGGGGACGGTGTGCGGCAGCACCAGGTCGGTGTCGCCGAGCCCCTCCTCGTAGCGGCGGGCGACGGCCTGCCGCCCCTGGACGTAGGTGTCGAGCCGGCGCAGCTTGCGCCGCAGGATCTCGGCCTGCACCTCGTCGAGCCGGGCGTTGTGGCCCGGGGTGCCGACGACGTAGTAGCGCTCCTCCATGCCGTAGTAGCGCAGCCGGCGCAGCGCGCGGTGGGTGTCGTCCCGGGAGGTCAGCACGGCGCCGCCGTCGCCGTACGCGCCGAGCACCTTCGTCGGGTAGAAGGAGAAGGCGGAGGCGTCGCCCGTGGTGCCGGCGAGCCGGCCTTCGCGGCGGGCGCCGTGGGCCTGGGCGCAGTCCTCGACGAGGAGCAGGTCGTGCTCGGCGGCGAGCCGCTCCAGCGGCGCCAGGTCGACGCACTGTCCGTAGAGGTGGACGGGGAGCAGACACCGGGTCCGCGGGGTGAGGACGGACGCCACCTGCCCGGTGTCCATGAGGTAGCTGTCCGGGTGGATGTCGACGAACACCGGGGTGGCGCCCACCGCGTCGATGGCGACCACGGTGGGGGCCGCGGTGTTGGACACGGTGACGACCTCGTCCCCGGGGCCGACGCCGAGCGCCTGGAGGGCCAGCTTGATGGCGTTGGTGCCGTTGTCGACACCGACGCAGTGCCCCACGCCGTGATACCCGGCGAACTCCTGCTCGAAGCCGCGGACACTGTCACCGAGGACGAGCTGGCCCGAGCTGAAGACCGTCTCCACCGCGTCCAGAATATCGGCGCGTTCGTTCTCGTATTCCTGCCGGTAGTCCCATACGAGAGTGGTCATTAATTCGCTTCCCTCCCATTGCTGATGCCGTGCCGCAGGGCGTCACCATCCCCTCGCAGCACATCATATTGACGGGTCGATCCACAACCCTTGATTTTCCTCTATTTCCACTCGAATATCCCTGGACCAGGAACTGCCCTTCCTTGCTTTCGCGAGAATCCCGCCGTTAGCATGAGCAGAAATCGAGGACAGGGATATATCCATGAAGGGGATTATTCTCGCCGGCGGTTCGGGAACAAGGCTCCATCCCATAACCGTCTCCGTTTCGAAGCAACTTCTCCCGGTCGGCGACAAACCGATGATCTACTATCCGCTCTCGGTGCTGATGCTCGCGGACATCAGGGAGATCCTGCTCATCTGCACCGAGCGCGACCTGGAGTCCTTCCGCAGGCTCCTGGGCGACGGTTCCCAGCTCGGCGTCCGGATCGACTACGCGGTGCAGAACCGGCCGGCCGGGCTGGCCGAGGCCTTCGTCATCGGCGCCGACCACGTGGGCGACGACGACGTGGCCCTGGTCCTGGGGGACAACATCTTCCACGGCTACCACTTCTACGACCTGCTCCAGAGCAATGTCCGGGACGTACAGGGCTGCGTGCTGTTCGGTTATCCCGTCGAGGACCCGGAGCGCTACGGGGTGGGCGAGACCGACGCGTCGGGACGCCTCGTCTCCCTGGAGGAGAAGCCGGTCCGGCCCCGCTCCGACCTCGCCATCACCGGGCTCTACCTGTACGACAACGACGTGGTCGACATCGCCAAGAACCTCCGCCCCTCGGCGCGCGGAGAACTGGAGATCACCGATGTCAACCGGAATTACCTGGCGCGCGGCCGAGCCCGTCTGGTCGACCTCGGCCGCGGTTTCGCCTGGCTGGACGCCGGAACTCCGGAATCCCTGCTCCAGGCCACCCAGTATGTGCGGACGCTCGAAGAACGGCAGGGGGTGCGGATCGCCTGCGTCGAGGAGATCGCCCTGCGCATGGGATTCATCGACGCGGATGGCTGCCACCGGCTCGGCGAGAAGATGTCCCAGTCGGACTACGGCCGCTATGTGATGTCGGTGGCCCGCGAAATGATGTCCTGACGCCGCCGTCCGTCAACCCGACGCGCGGACGCCGACGAAAAGGCCACGCCCGGTGGGGCCGTCCTCCAGGAATTCCACGGAGCAGCCCGCGTCGGTGAACGCGGCGATGTACTCCTCCTTGGTGAACAGGGTCAGTACGTCGATCTCGGTGAACTGCTGGATACCGGCGGCGTCCCCCACGGTGAAACGGACCTCCATGCGGGTGGCCCGGCCCTTGCGGGTGGTGTGCGAGATCCGCGCGATGGTGCGGTGCTCCTCACGGGCCAGGTCACCCGCGACATAGCCCTCGATGAAGTTCTCGGGGAACCACCAGGGTTCGACGACCAGGACGCCGCCGGGCTCCAGATGGCCGGCCATCGACGCGATGGCGGACCGCATGTCGGCCACCGTTCCCAGATAGCCGATGGCGCAGAACATGCAGGTCACCGCCGTGTACCTGCGACCGAGGGAGAAGTCGCGCATATCGCCCGCGTGCACCGTGGTGCCGGGCAGCCGCTGCTCGGCGAGCCGGCGCATCGGCTCAGCGATCTCCAGCCCCTCGGCGGTCTCGAACCGCGTGGCGAACACGCTGAGATGGGCGCCCGTACCGCAGGCGACGTCGAGCAGCGAGTCGGCTCCCGGACGGCGTTCGGCGATGAGCCGGGAGACGTCCGCCGCCTCCTCCCCCCAGTCCTTGCCCCGGCTGCGGTAGATGGCCTCGTACACGTCCGCGAGTTCCCTGCCGTACATGTGTGTCTCCTCCCGTTGTCGCCCTGGTGGGCGCGTCGTCCGCCGGGCCGCTGCTTCTCCTTCGTCGGGTCACTCGTCGAGCAGCGCCACCGCCCTCGTCCAGCCGGCGCCCGCGCCCGCGATCCGCACCGGGAAGCACGCCACCCGGAATCCGTGCGGGGCCGGCAACCGGTCGAGCCCGGCGAGCCGTTCGACCTGGCAGTACTCCCGGTCCCGGCCGATCATGTGGGCGGGCCACAGCACCGAGCGGTCACCGGTCGCCCGGTAGCGGGTGATGATGTCGCCGAACGGGGCGTCCAGGCTGAACGCGTCGGTGCCGATCACCCGGACCCCCTGGTCCAGCAGCAGATGCACGGCCGAGCCGTCGAGCCCGGTGAAGTCCGTGAAGTACTTCTGCGTCCCCGACCACGCGTCGGCGCCGGTCCTCAGCAGCACGATGTCCATGGGCGAGAGGGTGTGGCCGACCCGGTCCAGCTCCCGCCGCACCACGTCGGCGCCGACCGCGCCCGTGCCCTGGTCGCTCACGTCGAGCACCACCGCGGGCCGGAAGAACCAGTCGAGCGGCATCTCGTCGATGTGCCGCGGCGGACCGTCCCGGTAGGAGGCGCGCGTGCCGTAGTGCGAGGGCGCGTCGACGTGCGTCCCGGTGTGGGTCGTCAGCTGGAGGCGGTCGAGCGAGAGGAACTCGCCCTCCGGCAGCTCCGCCGGATCGAACTCGATCCCGAAGTGGTCACGCATCTCCTCGCTCATGTGCGTGGCGGCCTCCTTCGGGCCGAGGACGTCGTGCACCACGGGATCGGGTTCGAAACCCGCCCCGTCCACGGGTGAGGACAGGTCGATGATGCGCACACGAGCCTCCCGGCGCTGGATTCCTGCGAGCCAGCCCATGCTCACCAGCGCGGCTTGAGAAGCGTTGGAGCCTGGCTCGACGGCGGCCCGCGCGCCCGCCCGCCCGGCGCTCGACCGATCCTGGAGGGACCGCTGCCACCGTCGTGACCTCACGGGAAATCCGGGAACGCACCCGCCCCGGCCCACAGGAACGGCGGAAGGGACACGGCATGGCAGCACAGGCCCCGACGGCCCCGGCGGACGTCTACGCCGAGGTGCAGCACTTCTACGCACGGCAGATGCGGCTCCTGGACTCGGGCGAGGCCGAGAGCTGGGCCGGCACCTTCACGCAGGACGGCTCCTTCGCGCCGCCCTCGCTCCCGGAGCCGGTGCGCGGCCGCCCCGCCCTCACCGAGGGCGCCCGGCAGGCCGCCGCGGGCCTGGCGGCCGCCGGCGAGACACACCGGCACTGGGTCGGCATGCTCACCGTCACCCCCGCGGACGACGGCGCGCTGACCGCCGAGAGCCAGGTCTCGATCATCGCCGTGCCGCGGGGCGGCCCCGCCCGGCTGCACCTGATGTGCACCTGCCGGGACGTGCTGGTGCGCGAGGCCGGCGAACTCCTGGTCAGGGAAAGGGTGGTGACCCGTGACGACCGGCCGTAGCGGGAGTCGACCGCGAATCGAGCGGCCCGTCCTACGGTCCCGGGCATGAACGCCGCACAGGACCCCACAGCGCCCCGGGGCGTGATCGTCACCGGCGGCGGCACCGGCATCGGCCGGGCCACGGCCCGCGCCTTCGCCGACCGCGGCGACCGCGTACTCGTCGTGGGCCGTACGCCCGCCACCCTGGCCGCGGCCGCCGAGGGCCACCCCCGGATCAGCGTCCTCGCCGCCGACCTCACCGATCCGGACACCCCCCGGGCCGTCACCGACGCGGCGCTGGACGCGTTCGGCCGGATCGACGTCCTGGTCAACAACGCGGCCACCGGCGGATTCGCCGCGCTCGCGGAGACCAAGCGGGAGGCCGCCCGCGACCAGCTCGACAGCAACCTCCTGGCCCCGCTGCTGCTCACCCGGCAGACCCTGGACGCCCTCGCGGCCGACGGCGGCGGAACCGTGCTGAACATCGGCTCGGCCGGCGCGCTGGGCCGCCGTGCCTGGCCGGAGAACGGGGTCTACGGCGCCGCCAAGGCCGGGCTCGACTTCCTCACCCGGACCTGGGCCGTGGAACTGGCGCCCCGCGGCATCCGGGTCCTCGGCCTGGCGCCGGGCGTGATCGACACCGGTATCGGTGAACGGTCCGGCATGTCAGCGGAGGCCTACGCGGGCTTCCTCCAGCAGATCGCCGCGCGCGTCCCGGCCGGCCGGGTCGGCCGCCCCGAGGACATCGCCTGGTGGGCCGTCCAGCTCACCGACCCGCGCGCCGCCTACGCGACCGGAGCGGTGCTCGCGGTCGACGGCGGTCTGTCCCTCACCTGAACCACGCCCCGAAGGAGACTGCCGTGACCCACACGGAGACCGACGAGACGACCACCGCCGAGACCCCCGTGGCGGCCGAGGAGATCCAGCAGACCGACAGCGAACTCGGCCGTCACCTCCTGACCGCCCGCGGCTTCCACTGGATCTACGGAACCAGCGGCGACCCGTACGCCCTGACCCTGCGCGCGGAGAGCGACGACCCGGTGGCACTGGCCCGCCGCATCAGGGAAGCGGAGACACCGCTGTGGCAGAGCGCCGCCGGAGCCTGGGTCACCGGCCGCCACGGGGTGGCCGCCGAGGTGCTGGCCGATCCGCGGCTGAGCCTGCGGCACGCCGACCTGCCGGGCCTCCAGCGGCACGTCTTCTCGGACGCCTGGAGCAATCCGCTGCTGTGCCACATCATCCCGCTGGACCGGGCCTTCCTCCACGCGTCGGGCGCCGACCACGCGCGCTGGGAGCGGGCGGCGGCCCCGGTCCTGGGCGCGGCCGCCGCGGACGGACACCGCAAGAGCGCCGAACGCCTGCACCAGGAGACCGCCGACGGACTCGGCGCCTCCTTCGACCTCATGGCGGACTACTCCCGCCCGGTGGCCACCGGGGCCGCCGCGGCGCTGCTCGGTGTCCCGGAGGCGCAGCACGACCGGTTCGCCCGCGCGTGCCTGGCCCTGGAGGTCGCGCTCGACGCGGCGCTCTGCCCGCAGCCGCTCGTGGTCACCCGCCGGCTCACCGAGGCGGTCGAGGACGTCCGCGCCCTCGTCGGCGATCTCGTCGCGGCGCGGCGGGCCGATCCGGGTGACGATCTGCTCGGCACGGTGCTGCGCGCCGGCTCCCCCGCCGAGGACGCCCTCGCGGTCGGTGTGCTGACCGCGGCGGTGGGCGTCGGTCTCACGGCCGGGCTCATCAACAACGCCGTGGAGGCGCTGCTCGCCCACCCCCGGCAGTGGGCGCTGCTCGGCGAGAGCCCGGACCTCTCGGCCGGGGCCGTGGAGGAGACGCTGCGCCACGCGCCGCCGGTGCGGCTGGAGAGCCGGATCGCCGCCGAGGACCTCACGCTCGCCGGCCAGGACATCCCCGCCGGGGCCCAGGTCGTCGTCCACGTCGGCGCGGCCAACCGGGATCCCGAGGTGTTCCTGGCCCCGGACCACTTCGACCTCACCCGGCCCGCGGGGCAGGGGCAGTTGTCGCTGTCCGGCCCGCACACCTCCCTCTTCGGGGCGTTCGCCCGGCTCCAGGCGGAGACCGCCGTACGCACCCTGCGGGAGCGCCACCCCCGGCTGGCGCCGGCCGACGGCGTCCAGCGGCGGATGCGGTCCCCCGTCCTGGGCGGGGTGCTGCGGTTCTCCCTGACCGGCTCCGCGTGACGGAAGGGAAAGGACCGACCATGCGGGTTCTGCTGACGTCCTTCGCGATGGACGCGCACTTCAACGGGTCCGTACCGCTCGCCTGGGCGCTGCGGGCCGCCGGGCACGAGGTACGGGTGGCGAGCCAGCCCGCGCTGACGGGGAGCATCACGGCGGCCGGACTGACCGCCGTCCCCGTGGGCACCGACCCCGGCCTCGACGAGATGGTCAAGGGCGTGGGCGACTCCGTGCTCTCCCACCACGCCAACCAGTCGCTGGACCCCGAAGCCCCCGGTCAGCTCACCCCCGCCTTCCTCAAGGGCTGGGACACGATGATGACCGCCACCTTCTTCACCCTGGTCAACGACGATCCGATGGTCGACGAGCTCGTCGCGTTCGCCCGCGCCTGGGAGCCGGACCTCGTCCTCTGGGAGCCGTTCACCTTCGCGGGCGCGGTGGCGGCGAAGATGACGGGCGCCGCCCACGCGCGGCTGCTGTCCTTCCCCGACCTGTTCCTGTCGATGCGGCGGGCCTTCCTCGACCAGCTCGGTCCCGGTCCCACCGACGCGGACGGGGTGCGGGCGCCGCACCCCGAGGACTCCGTCGGCCAGTGGCTCCAGTGGACACTCGGCCGGTACGGCGTGCCCTTCGACGAGGAGGCGGTGACGGGGCAGTGGTCGGTGGACCAGGTGCCGCGCAGCTTCCGGCCGCCGTCGGACCGGCCGACCGTGGGCATGCGCTACATCCCGTACAACGGGCCGGTGCCCGCCGTCGTGCCCGACTGGCTCCGGGTTCCGCCGGAGCGTCCCCGCGTGTGCGTCACCCTGGGGCTCACGGCCCGGACCTCCGAGTTCCCCAACGCGGTCCCGGTCGACCTGGTCCTCAAGGCGATCGAGGGGCTCGACATCGAGGTGGTGGCCACCCTCGACGCCGAGGAGCGGGCGCTGCTGTCCCATGTCCCGGACAATGTGCGCCTGGTGGACCACGTTCCGCTGCACGCGCTGCTGCCGACCTGTGCGGCCATCGTGCACCACGGCGGTGCCGGGACCTGGTCGACGGCGCTCGTCGAGGGGGTGCCGCAGATCGCCATGGGCTGGATCTGGGACGCGATCGAGCGGGCGCGCCGCCAGCAGGAACTGGGCGCCGGTCTCCACCTCCCCTCCCACGAGGTGACGGTGGAGGGGCTGCGGAGCAGGCTCGTACGGCTCCTGGAGGAGCCCTCGTTCGCCTCGGCCGCCGCCCGGCTGCGGACCGAGGCCGAGTCCGATCCGACTCCGGCGGAGGTCGTGCCCGTACTGGAGCGGCTGACCGCCCAGCACCGCGCCCACGGGCGTCGGCGTCCCGGAGGTGCGTCCACACCATGCGCGTCCTGATCACCGGCGGTGCCGGTTTCATCGGCTCCCACTATGTGCGCTCCCTGCTGGCCGGCGGCCTGCCCGGACCCCGGCCCGGCCGGGTGACGGTCGTCGACCTGCTCACGTACGCGGGGAACACGGACAACCTGCCGCTGGACGACCCCCGGCTGGACTTCCGGCGTGTCGACATCCGCGACCTCGACGCGCTCCTGGAGGTGTTCCCCGGTCACGACGCGGTGGTGCACTTCGCGGCCGAGACCCACGTCGACCGCTCCCTGACCGGGGCCGCGGAGTTCGTCCGCACCAATGTGCTGGGCACCCAGGCGCTGCTGGAGGCGAGCCTGCGCTGCGGGGTCGGCACCTTCGTGCACATCTCGACGGACGAGGTCTACGGGTCCATCGCCGAGGGCACCTGGACGGAGGAGGAGCCGCTGCTGCCCAACTCGCCCTACGCGGCGTCGAAGGCGGGCAGCGACCTCGTCGCGCGGTCGTACTGGCGCACGCACGGGCTCGACGTACGCATCACGCGGTGCGCCAACAACTACGGCCCGCGCCAGCATCCGGAGAAGCTCATCCCGCTGTTCGTCACCGAGCTGCTGGCCGGCCGGACGGTGCCGCTGTACGGGGACGGCAGCAACGTCCGGGAGTGGCTGCACGTGGACGACCACTGCCGTGCCGTGCACGCGGTGCTGACCGGCGGCCGGGCCGGAGAGATCTACAACATCGGCGGCGGTACGCATCTCACGAACCGACAGATGACGTCGAAGCTGCTGGAGTTGTGCGGCGCGGACTGGTCCAGGGTCCGCCGGGTACCGGACCGCAAGGGCCACGACCTTCGCTACGCGGTGAACGACACGAAGATCCGTACGGAACTCGGCTACCGCCCGCTGCGCTCCCTGGACGACGGCCTGCGCGAGGTCGTCGACTGGCACCGCACCCACCCGCTCCCCCACCCAGAACCCGCCACCCGAGCCTGACCCGTCCCCACCCAGGATCCCCCGGCCCCCGACGGAACCGACTCTCACCGTCGGGGGCCGGGGTGGTCGGGGGGAACGGGGGGTGCCGTCGTGGGCCGGGCGGAACGGCGCGCGTCGCCTGAAGGGGGCACGCCACCCTCGACCGGGTCCACCGGTGTCGTAGGCCTCGCCGTCGCCCGTGCCCGTACCGCCGTCAACACCTCCCGAGAAGCCACGGCGTGGCATGGAAGGCCCGCCCCAGTCGCGCACCCGGCGCCCGGGTCGTCCGCGTGCCGCGGGGGGGGCTCATCAGGACCCGCCCCGCGCCACCAGCACTCAGCAGAACCCGCCCCCGCGCCACGCAGGCTCGGCACCACCCGCCCCCGCGCCACGCAGGCTCGGCACCACCCGCCCCCGCGCCACGCAGGCTCGGCACCACCCGCCCCCGCGCCACGCAGGCTCGGCACCACCCGCCCCCGCGCCACCAGCGCTCGGCAAGGCCCTCCCCGTGCCGTGGGGGCTCAGCAGGTGACGACCCTCGCGGCCTTGCGTACCTGTTCGACGAGGAGGGCCTGGCGCAGCAGTGCCTCTCCCAGGGCGGGCCGCCCGGTGTCCGACAGGGCCGCTGCCGCGAAGGCGTCGAGCGCGTTGCCCACTTGGTGGTCGGCGGAGAGGGTCACCTCGGTGATCCGGTCCTGCTGTTCGAGGCGGACCACCGGGCGGTGCTCCCGCGGCGGTGTGAAGGCGCGCGGCACGCTGATCCTGCCCCGGCTGCCCCACAGGGCGTACACGGACCGGTAGGAGTGCTGGAATCCGAAGTCGAGCTGTGCGGTCACCCCGCTCGCGGTGGAGAGCACCGCGCTTCCCGCGACGTCGACACCGGTGGCCTCGTCGACGCGCAGACAGGCGCCGAGGACGTCGAGTTCCCCGGCGAGGTGGAGCTGGGCCGCGCGCAGCGGATAGACCCCCACGTCCAGCAGGGCGCCGCCGCCGAGCAGCGGGTCGTGCCGGAAGGACGCCGGATGGGGCGGCGGCACCCCGAAGGAGCTGGAGAAGACCCTCAGCTCACCGACCTCGCCCGCCATGTCCCGTACCGCCGCGTGCTGGGAGTGGTGCAGGAACATGAAGTTCTCGGTGAGCGCCAGACCGAGACGATCGGCCATCGCCACGAGTTCGGCGCTCTGCGCGTACGTGGTGCTGAGCGGCTTCTCCACCAGGACGTGCTTGCCGGCGGTCAGCGCCGCCGCGACCCATTCGTGGTGCATGCCCGGTGGCAGCGGCACATAGACCGCGTCGATGTCGTCCCGGTCCAGCAGTGCCCGGTAGCCGGACACCGCCGCGCAGCCGAACCGGGCCGCGAGCCGTTCGCTCCGCGCCCCGTCCCGGCTCGCCACCGCCACCAGCCGCACCGACCGGTGCTCCACGAGCGCGGGCAGGATCCGGCGCACCGCGATGTCGGCGCAGCCCAGAACCCCCATGCGGAGTACCGGTCGTGGAGTGTCCTCGGGCATCTGCCACCTCACCTGTCGGATACGTCGCCGACACAAGCTAGGCGGAGCAGGTCGAAAGCCCCTGGAAGCCCGCTGGAGCGGGGGCTTTCCGCGGGGACTCCATGGCTCCTCGACCGAGCGGCGCGAGCATGGTCCCGAGGCAATCCTTACCGGAGGGACGGCTATGACATCCGACACCAAGGCCCTGGTCCTGGAGCAGGTCCGCGAGTACCACCGGCAGCAGCAGCCGGGGAACTTCGAGCCGGGAGTGACACCGATCCTCTCCTCGGGGGCGGTCCTGGACGAGGAGGACCGGGTCGCCCTGGTGGAGGCGGCCCTGGATCTGCGGATCGCGGCCGGGGCGCACTCCCGGCGCTTCGAGAGCAGGTTCGCCCGTCACATCGGCGTGCGCAAGGCGCACCTGGTGAACTCCGGGTCCTCGGCGAACCTGCTGGCGCTCTCGGCGCTGACCTCCCCCCGGCTCGGCGATCAGCGGCTGCGCCCGGGCGACGAGGTGATCACGGTGGCCGGCGGTTTCCCCACGACGGTGAACCCGATCTTCCAGAACGGTCTCACGCCCGTGTTCGTGGACCTCGAACTCGGCACCTACAACACGACGGCGGAACGCGTCCGGGCGGCGATCTCGGACCGCACCCGGGCCATCATGATCGCGCACACCCTCGGCAACCCCTACGAGGTGGCGGAGATCCAGCAACTGGCCACCGATCACGAGCTGTTCCTGATCGAGGACAACTGCGACGCCGTGGGCTCGACCTACCAGGGGCGTATGACGGGCACCTTCGGGGACCTCGCCACCGTCAGCTTCTACCCCGCGCACCACATCACGACGGGCGAGGGCGGGTGCGTACTGACCAGGAACCTCGAACTGGCCCGGATCGTGGAGTCGTTCCGCGACTGGGGCCGGGACTGCTGGTGCGAGCCGGGCGAGGACAACACCTGCCTCAAGCGGTTCGACTACCAGCTCGGTGATCTGCCCAAGGGCTACGACCACAAGTACATCTTCTCGCACATCGGGTACAACCTGAAGGCGACCGACCTGCAAGGGGCCCTGGCGCTCAGCCAGTTGAAGAAGCTCCCGGAGTTCGGCGCGGCCCGCCGGCGCAACTGGCAGCGGCTGCGCGACGGGCTCGCGGACGTCCCGGGTCTGCTGCTGCCCACCGCGACGCCGGGCAGTGACCCGAGCTGGTTCGGCTTCGTCATCACGGTCCTGCCCGACGCCACGTACACCCGTCGCGACCTGATCGCCTTCCTGGAGGAGCGGCGCATCGGCACCCGGCGGCTGTTCGGCGGCAACCTCACCCGGCACCCGGCGTATCTCGGCACCCCGCACCGGGTGGCGGGAGACCTGCGCAACTCCGACATCATCACCGAGCAGAGCTTCTGGATCGGGGTGTACCCGGGCATCACCGAGGAGATGACCGACTACATGCGGGAGTCCATCGTCGAGTTCGTCGCCAAGAACGGCTGAGCCGCCCGGGGGCGGTCAGCCGATCATCCGGTCGAGCATCACGTCCTCCCCGCACCTGGGCACGTCCAGCCACGGCTCCGCCGCGAGCACCGCCTGTTGCAGACGCTGCAGGCGCGGGGACGGCGAAAGCCCCAGTTCCTCCGCGAGCCGGCGGCGCAGCCTCTGGTAGACGTCGAGTGCCTGCCAGGAGCGGCCCGCCCGGTACAGCGCCGTCATGCACTGGGCGTGCAGGCCCTCGTGCAGCGGATGGCGTCCGGTGAGCTCGATCAGCTCGGCCAGCAGTTCCGCGTGGCGTCCCAGCCTCAGATCCGCCTCCAGACACCGCTCCAGCACGCCGAGCCTGCTCTCCTCCAGCCGGGCCACCTCGATGCTCAGCACGGGCCCTATCCGCACGTCGACCAGCGCGGACCCGCGCCACAGCGCCAGTGCCTCACGGAAGTACGCCGATGCCTTCTCGTGCCGGTCCTCGGCGGTGGCGAGGCGTCCCGCGGCGACCAGCTGCTCGTAGCGCGGTACGTCGACGGCGTCCTCGGGCGCCTGCCAGCAGTAGCCGCCGTACTGGGTGACGAGGACGTCCTTGGCGGACACCCCGCCGTCGGAGCCGTAGGCCGCGGTGAGCTGTCGGCGCAGCTGGAGGATGTACGTGTGCAGGGTCGCGAGTGCGCTCTGTGGTGGCTCGGTGCCCCAGATCTCCTCCATCAGGGTCCCGACGGGCAGGACCCGGTTGGCGTGGATCGCGAGCAGCGCGAGGATCTGGCGGGGTTTGGCGGCGGTCGGCACGATCGAGCGGCCCCGCACCTCGGCCGTCAGCGGTCCCAGCAACCATATGTCCACGTCTGTCTCCCCCATGTGGTCGGCCATGTGGTCGGCGGAGCACCGCGAAGAGCTCCTTGCTCATGGAGTCTCGCTGGCTGCTTCGACCGTCAACCAGTGCCGTGGTCCCGGACAGGCATAGGAGAAACGTATGCGCAAGATGTGTAAACCTCATATGGTCCCTGTGCGTGACGCACTGGTATCCCCCCGCCGGGCCCCGAAAGGATGGCGGCGCGGCGCAGGGCCGGCCCCGGTCCGACGCACCCCACGGAGCAGGCAGTCGACAGCGACAAGGAGCACACATGTCACGGATCACGCCCCTGCCGGACGGTGACGCGGCCACCGCGAGGGCCGTCGACGATCTCGTGATCACCGAGTTCGGTCACGACCCCGCGGAGTTCCCCGACGGCCGTATCTGTATCTGCTGGACCTCCTCGCCCGGCGTCCCGTCCGCCACGGACGGGGGTCATACGTCTCGATGAGCCGTCCGGTCCCGGACCACGGGCTCCCCCGGCTGGGATTCGCACCGCATCTGCGGGTCGAATCGGTGCCGGGGGAGCCCGTCTTCCTGATGACGGAGGACCGGGTGACCACGCTGGCCGGAGGGCAGGTCGCCCTCCTGGCCCCGCTGCTCGACGGCAGCCGTGATCTGCCCCGCATCGTCGCCGACGCGGCCCCCGCGCTGTCGGCCGACAGCACCGAACGGCTCGTGACCAGGCTGCTGGACGCGGGCCTGCTGCACGCCTATCCGCCGGACGAATCCGACGGACCCGAGCGTGCCTACTGGGCCCTCACCGGCCTGCAGGCGCGGCCCGGCGCCGGCCGGGACGCGCTGCTGGCCGCGGTCGACCTCACCGAGGGCGCGGGGGGCGGGCTGCACGAGGCCGTCCTGGCGGCGGGGCTGCGCACCGCGGCCGCGGGCGAGCCGGCCGACCTGACCCTGGCGCTGTGCCACGACTACCTCGATCCGCGGCTGGGCGCCGTGGACGCGGAGCACCGTGCCGCGGGACGTACCTGGCTTCCGGTACGGGCCAGTGGCACCCACTTGTGGATCGGGCCCTTCTTCTCCCCGGGGGAGGGCCCCTGCTGGAGCTGTCTCGCGGACCGGCTCCGGCTGCGCCGGCGCGGCGAGGCGTACGTCCAGCACCGGCTCGGGCAGAGCGGGCCCGCAGCGCACCGGCCGTCGTACCTGCCCGCGGGGCGTACGGCGGCCCTGCATCTGGCCCTGCTGGAGGCCGGAAAGTGGCTCGCCGGGCACCGGAGCACCGAGCAGGGCAGCCTGTGGCGGCTGGACACCCGCACGCTGGAGAGCAGCCGCCATCCCGTGCGGCGCCGCCCGCAGTGCTCCCGCTGCGGTGATCCGCTGCTGGTGCGCGACCGGGTCTCGGCTCCGGTCGTGCTGTCCCCCCGGCCGGTGCGGGACACCACGGGCGGGGGCCACCGGACGTTCGGTCCGGACCGGATGCTGGAGCGCTACGGGCACCTCGTGGACCCCGTCACCGGTCTCGTGGGCGAGATCCGCCGGGACCCTCGGGGACCGGAGTTCCTCAACTGCTTCCACGCGGGTGCCCAGCCGCCCTGGGCTCCCGAGCGGCCGCCGCCCCCGCTGCACACCCCGCTGCGCAGCCCCGGCTCCGGCAAGGGCGTGACCGAACTCCACGCCAGGGTGAGCGCGTTGGCCGAGGCGCTGGAGCGGTACAGCGGCTACTACCAGGGCGACGAGCCGCGCCGGCACGGCAGTTACCGCGAACTGGCGCCGCTGGCCGTCCATCCGGACGGGGTCCAGCTCTTCGACCGGCGGCAGTTCGAGGACCGGGTGGCCTGGAACCGCGCGCACGGGCCCTTCCACCAGGTGACCGAGCCCTTCGACGAGGACGCTCCCCTCGACTGGACGCCCGTCTGGTCGCTGACCGAGCGACGCCGGCGGCTGGCGCCGACGAGTCTGCTCTACTACAACGCCCCGGACGCGGGCACCGGATTCTGCCGGGCCACCTCCAACGGGGCCGCCGCCGGCACCAGTCTGGAGGACGCCATCGTCCACGGCTGTCTGGAACTGGTGGAGCGGGACGCGGTCGCGCTGTGGTGGTACAACCGCACCCGGCAGCCCGGCGTGACCCTGGAGCCGCGGGATCCGTGGATCGCCCGGATGCGGGCCGTCCTCAGGGATCTGGGCCGGACGGTGTGGGCCCTCGATCTCACCTCCGATCTCGGCATTCCCGTGGTCGCCGCAGTGTCGGCCCGGACCGGGAAGAAGGCCGAGGACATCGTGCTGGGCTTCGGCGCGCATTTCGACCCCCGGATCGCGCTGCGCCGGGCGCTCACCGAACTCAACCAGATGCTGCCGCCGTTGACCGGGGTACCGGCCGACGGGTCCTCCGCGTACACCGGCACCGACCCGGAGGCCGTGGCCTGGTTCCGGCACGCCACCACCGCCAACCAGCCCTATCTGCTGCCCGCGGCCCGCCGGTCCACCCGGCCGCCCGCGGCTCCGCGACCGCCCGCCGACGCCGCGGCACAGGTCCACGCCCTGGTCGCGCTGCTGCGCCGGCACGGCCTCGACGTCCTCGTCCTCGACCAGACCCGCCCCGATGTGGAACTGCCCGTCGCCAAGGTGCTGATCCCCGGTCTGCGCCCGCACTGGGCGGGATTCGGCCCCGGCCGGCTGTTCGACGTACCCGTCGCGCTCGGCCGGCTCACCCGGCCGACGGACTACGCGGATCTCAATCCGCTGCCGCTGCACCTGTAACGGAATGAGGTCTTCCTATTTCTTTTACGCAAACGAGTAAACCTTTCCGCACCCAGAACGGTCTCCCCCGGCAAGGGGATTGCAACAATTACGTTTTCCGCACTCCCGTACGATGCCATGAGAGGATTGCGCGCGGCACAACCTGACTCATTGACTCGTTCGGTTCTCCCGGGGGGAAGAGGAGAGATGCGAGGTTCTGCCCAGCACAAGGGTCTGCGCACCGAACATGACGACGCGAGAAGCAGACACCTCGCCCTCGGCACCTCCAGCGCCATCACGATCGCGGTCCTCGTGGCCTTTTTCGGGGTCGCCGTCGCTTATCTGCTGGACGACCATCTCTCACCGGTCAGGTTCACCGCGGGCATCGTGACCCTGTTGCTCGTCTACGGCCTCCAACTGACCCATTCCTTCGGGTACCTGTCTCCCCGGCTGACCCGCCGGCGGTACTGGACCTTCGGACTCCAGGCCCTGCTCACCTATCTGCCCTTCCTCACCTTCGCCGACGCCTGGCTCGCCACACCGGGCGCCCTCGCCGGTTCCGCGCTGCTCGTGCTGCCGCCCCGCTGGAGGTGGCTGCCGTTCGCGGCGATCGTGGGATCGTCCAGCCTGCTGGTGCTGGAGAGCGGAGTGGGCCGTGGCTCGCTCGGCTACGGGACGGTCGCGACCACGCTGACCGGCCTGGTGGTGTTCGGGCTCTCCGAGCTGACCCGTCTCGTCCAGGACGCCCACCACACCTCCGCCGAGCTCACCCGGATGGCCGTGGAGGCCGAACGGCTGCGCTTCTCACGCGATCTGCACGATCTGCTGGGCATGAGCCTGACCACCATCGCCTTCAAGAGCGAACTGGCACGGCGGCTGCCGCCCTCCAAACACGCCCGTCTGCACCAGGAACTGACGGAGATCCTGGAAACCACCCAGCGGGCCCTGATCGACGTCCGGGCCGTCTCCCAGACCTACCGCGCGATGTCGCTGGCCACCGAGGTCGACACCCTCTTCGCCACCCTCAGGAACCTGGGCGTGCACGCCCAGGTCCGGGGCAGCGCCGGGCCGCTGCCGTCCGACATCGAGACCACCCTGGCGACGGTGCTGCGCGAGGGGGTCACCAACATGCTGCGGCACAGCAGGGTCGGCACCTGCGTCGTCCGGCTGCACCGCGAACAGGGCGCCGTCAGACTGACGGTGACCAACGACGGACTCGACGACTGCCCGGCCGCCGCGTTCAGCGACGCCCGGCCGGGAAGCGGCCTCAACAACCTCCGCGACCGCGTCGAGGCGGTGGAGGGCCGGCTCACCGCGGAGGTCACGGACGGGAAGTGGTTCTCCCTGACGGCGGTCGTCCCGCTCCCGGCGAAGACAGCCGCGCCCAGGCACTGGCTCGTCCGGCCCCTGCACCCCTCCGGCAGAGGGATGCACGACTCCGCGACCGTGGCCTGAGCGCGTCAGATCCAGCCACCCTCACGGGCGATCCGTACCGCGTCCATCCGGTTGCGGGCGCCCAGTTTGACCACGGCGCTGCTCAGGTAGTTCCGCACCGTCCCCGTGGAGAGGAACAGCCGGCCGGCGATGGCCTCGGTGCCCTCGCCCGCGGCGGCGAGCCGGAGGACCTCCAGTTCACGCGGGGCCAGCGGCTGCGTCACCTCTTCGAGCGCCGCGACCGCCAGCTGGGGATCGACGACCCGCTTCCCGGCGGCCACCGCCCTTATGGCACCGACGAGTTGGGCGGGGTTGGCGTCCTTGCACAGGAATCCGGTGGCACGGGAGGCCAGCGCCCGGCGCAGGGTGCTGGGATTGCCGAGCCCCGTGAGCATGAGGATCCGGCAGTCGGGTACGGCGGTACAGAGCGCGGCGGCGGCGGTGATGCCGTCCATACCGGGAAGACCGATGTCGAGTACGGCCACATCCGGTCGCAGTGCGCGCGCCTTCGGGACGATCTCATCGCCGCGATCGACTTCGGCCACCACATCGAAATCGCTTTCCAACGACAGAAGTTCGGCCAGCGCTCGGCGTAACATCACCATGTCCTCGGCGATCAGAATCTTCAGCATGGCTTCTCTCACATCGGCCGTCTCCGAGACACTCGCGCTCCATACTCTCACCCGTATAGCCGAATCACAGCGGGGAAACGCCCGCCGCCCCTCCACCGACCAGGGCGATCGCAACGTGCGATGAGACGGAAAAGGAATCAGCGGTGATCGCCGGTGCCGAATTCCGGCACCTCGGATCCGCCGTCAGAGCAGGTCCGTCCAACTGCCCCAGCCGCTGCTGGCCTTGCTCACCCGTGCCGTGAAGCCCCCCGTCCCCGTGCCGGCGTAGAAGTACAGGGCGCCGGCGGACGTCGTGGCCATCAGGTCGGCCTTGCCGTCGCCGTTGGCGTCGCCCGGGGAGAACACCTTCTTGTAGGTCTGCCAGCCCGTGCCCACCTTCACCCGGGCGGAGAAGGGGGCGGCGGCGGAGCCCGTGCCCGCGTAACGCCACAGGGTGCCGGAGGTGTCCCGGGCCAGCAGGTCGGGGCGGCCGTCGCCGGTGAAGTCGCCCGCGCCGACCAGGGTGTTGTAGCCCTGCCAGCCGGTGCTGATCTTGACGCGGGAGGCGACCGAGGTGCCGGTGCCGTCGCCCGGGTAGAGGTAGAGGATGCCGGAGGTGGTGACGGCCAGCAGGTCGCCCTTGCCGTCGCCGGTCACGTCGCCCGGTCCCACGATCCGGTTGTAGGAGGTGGAGCCCGTGGCGAGGGTGGGGTCCGAGAGCGCGTAGTACGCCGGGTTGGTCAGTTTGCCCGTGCTCACGGAATGGACGACCAGGTCGGCCAGGCCGTTCTGGCGGAGGGAGACGGCGTAGGACAGGCGGGTGGTGGCGGCGGGCCAGGAGGTGCCGACCAGGAGTCTGCTGGTGAGGGTGCCGGTGCCGGTCACCTGGTAGCTGTAGACCGCCCCTGCCGACGTACGGGCCAGCGCGCCGTACTTGCCGTAGTGCGGGTTGTTGCCCGCCCCCGCGAACTGCGTCACCTTGCCCCAGCCCTTGCTGCGGGCGGCCTTGGTGCCGAAGGTGCCGGTGCCGGTGCCGGCGTAGAACCAGAGCTGGCCGGCGAAGTCCCGGGCCAGCAGGTCGGTCCTGCCGTTGCCGTCCCAGTCGCCGCCGCCGATGATCTGGCTGTACGAGGCCCAGTCGGTCTTGGCGTCCTTGACCCGGGCGTTGAAGGTGCCGCCCTTCTTGCCCGTGTAGCGGTAGAGGACCCCGGCCGGAGTGCGGGCCAGGACGTCGCCGACGCCGTCGCCGTTGAGGTCACCGGCGCCGATCAGTTCGTCGTACTGCTGCCAGCCCGTCCCGACCGTCACCCGGCTGCCGAAGGCGCCGGTGCCCTTGCCCGGGTAGTAGTAGAGGGTGCCGGCCGGGGTGCGGGCCAGCAGGTCGGCCTTGCCGTCGCCGTTCAGGTCCCCCGGGGCGAGGACCTTGTTGTAGATCTGCCAGCCGGACGCGACCGTACGGTACGAGCCCAGGCCGCCGGGGGTGCGGGCGTAGACACCCGAGTGGAAGGAGAGCACACCGGTCGGGCTCAGGGTCAGCACGTCCTGGACGCCGTCCGAGTCGAGGTCGCCCGGGGTCAGGACGTCCTTGACCTTGGCCACGTCCGTGTCGAGGGCCATCGTCTCGGCCGCGCCGGTGTTGACGTACAACTGGCCCGCCACATTGCGGTAGACCAGGTCGGACGTGCCGTCCCCGTCGAAGTCGCCGCGCGCCGGAGCGGTCGCGTCCGCGTCGCCGGGCGACAGGACGAAGACGCCCGCCGCCAGCACCGCCACCGTGCCGGCCAGCGCCGAAGCCTTCCTGGCGCGGGGGCGGCGACGACCGGAACGGCGTTCGGTGCCTGCCTCGCGCCGCCGGGATCGGAGGGTGAACACATGCTCTCCCGGAGGGTCAGGGGGTGGTGGAGGCTTCGGGGGCGGTGGAGGTGTCAGAGGTCGGGTCAGGGGTCGTCGCGGGGCTGGTGTCGGCGGTCGCGTCCACCGTGGCCGTCGCCCCGTCCGGGGAGGAGGGGGCGGAAGGCGTCGCGGACTCGGTCGGTGTCGCGGCGGCCGTCGTCCCGTCCGCCTCGGCCGGTGACTCCTCCGCGCTCGCGGCCGTCTCCCTCGCCACCCCCACCTGGTACACGCCCGGCACCCCGTCCTCCACCCGGAAGGTCGCGGCCGTCGTGGTCGTGCCGTTCTTCGTGAGCACCGTGGAGATCGCCCGCAGCCGGGCGTCGATGCCGTCGGCGGTGATGTCGAGGAGCAGATAGCCGCGCCGGGCGTCGATCATCTTCCAGTGCGGGTTGTCCGCCAGCTTGGGCGCCCACTCGGCGGCGAAGGCGGTCAGGTCCTCGTCGCCGCTGCTGGAGATCGACGTCCCGACGAACTCCGCGCCGACCACGGCCGAGTCCGGGTCGTCGAAGTCCAGCTTGAGGTCGCTGACGATGGTGCGGTGGCGGTCACCGGACAGCACGACCGGGTTGCGGATGCCCTGGAACTCGGCGAGCAGGGCGGCGCGTTCCTTCTGGTAGCCGTCCCAGGCGTCGTACGACCACTCCTTGCCGACCCCCGCCAGGAAGTCGGTCTCGGCCATCATCACCTGGGAGGCGACCAGGTTCCAGCGGGCGCCGGAGCTGCTCATGCTGTTCACCAGCCAGTCCCGCTGGGTGTCGCCCATGATGACGCGGCCGTCCTTCAGGGCACCGGCGTCGGTGGTCGCCTGGTCGTCGCGGTACTGCCGGGTGTCCAGGACGTGCAGCCGGGCCAGGGTGCCGAAGTCGAGGGAGCGGTACATCCGGACGTCCGGGCCGCTGGGCTTCTGCGCGGTCCGGATCGGCATGTGCTCGTAGAAGGCCTGGAAGGCGGCGGCACGGCGGGCCAGGAACTTGGCGGTGGGCCAGGCCACCGGGTCGTTCGCCACGTCACCCGCCCAGTCCTGCTCCACCTCGTGGTCGTCGAAGACGACGACGAACGGGGCGGCGGCGCGCATCGCCTGGAGGTCCGGGTCGGTGTTGTACTGCTCGTGGCGGGCACGGTACTGGGCGAGCGTGACGGGCTGGCCGGTGCCCTCGTGACGGCGCACGCGGTACGAGTACGCGGAGCTCTCGTAGATGTAGTCGCCGACGAACAGCACCAGGTCCGGCTGCTGTTCGCGCATGTCCCGGTAGGCGGTGAAGTAGCCGTGCTGCCAGTTCTGGCAGGAGGCGAGCGCGATCCGCATGTTCTCGGGGGTGCTGCCGGCGGCGGGGGCGGTCCGGGTGCGGCCGGTGGGGGAGGTGCGGTCCAGCGCCTTGAACCGGTACCAGTAGTCGGTGGCCGGCGTCAGGCCCGTGACGTCGACGTGGACGCTGTGGCCGAGGCCGGCGCTCGCCGTCGCCGTACCGCTCCCGACGATGGTGGTGAAGCCGCTGTCCGAGGCGAGTTCCCAGGTCACGGCCACCGTGGGCGGCAGGATGCCGGAGCTGCCCTGGGTCGCGGGCAGCACCCTCGTCCACAGCACGATCGCGGTGGGCAGGGGATCTCCGGAGGCGACGCCGAGCTTGAAGACCGTGCCGCTCACCTCCGCGCCCGGGCCGGCCGCGGCGGCCGCCCCGCTCACCGAGGCCGAGGCGCTGTCCGGCAGCAACTGCCCGGCGGCGGCCGCCCCCGCGGCTCCCAAGGTGACGGCTCCGGCGCCCAGGAACCTTCGTCGGCGTATGCCGTCGGGTCCGCCCGCACGCATGGAATGGTCGCTCGACTGCACCCGTGTGCCTTTCCCCCAAAGGCGGTGCGCTGCGCAGCACCGGTGAACGTGATCGCCGTGGATTCTATGCAATACCCTCACAGCACGAGGCCCGGGGGCCGTAATTCGTCCATCTGTCCGTTCGAAACCCAGCAGGAGTCATGCGCCGACCAACGAGGTACGCCGTCGCGGTCCTGCTTCTCGTGGGTGCGGCGGGCTGCTCGTCGGGCCCCGATGCGGCGTCAGACGCCTCCCCCGAAGCGTCGTCGTCCGAGGCCGGGTACGTCCCGAGGGCCGGATCCGGTGCGGACCCGGACGCGAGCCCCGGCGCGGATGCCGGGGACGCCGGTGACAGCACCGGCGACAGTGGCGAGAAAGATGCCGGTGCCGGTCAGGACACGTCCGCCCCGTCCGCCGGTGTGCTCTACGGCGCCGGTTCCCTGCCCAGTCCCGCCGCCGATCACTGCCGTACGCAGCACCTGACGGCCGTGGCGCGGAGCACCGGGGAGGGCCGGGCCTCCGTCGTGCTCACCAACAAGGGCGACGGCTCCTGCACGGTACGCGGCTTCCCGTCCCTGCTCTTCGAGGGCCGGACCGGACGGACCGAACTGCCGGTGGACTGGGCCGGGTCGGCCGCCGAGGCCCCGAAGGTCACCCTCGGGCCGGGCGATTCCGCCGTCGCCGCGCTCACCTTCACCAGCCTCGGCGAGTGCGACGCGATCACCGCGCTCGATGTCGTCCCGCCCGGCGAGTCACGGCCGCTGACCCCCGCCTTCACCACCTCGGAGGGGAAGGAGAAGGCGGTGCGCGTCTGTGACACCGGGGTCCGGGTACGGGCGTTCACCACCGGTTAGCCGGCACCGCGCGTGCTGTCGCGGACGCGCAGTTCCACGGGGATCAGGGTCAGCGGCGGCACCGGTGTCCGCGGGCCGGAGGAGGCGTCGATGCGGTCCAGCAGGATGCGCAGCGAGATGGTGCCGATGTCCGTGAAGTCCGTACGGATGGTGGTCAGCGGGGGCAGGAAGTGCGCGGCCTCCGGGATGTCGTCGTAGCCGACGACGCTGACGTCCTCGGGGACCCCGCGGCCGGCCTCGTGCAGGGCGCGCAGGACGCCCAGGGCCATCTGGTCGTTCGAGACGAAGATCGCGGTGACGGACGGGTCCTTGGCGAGTTCGCGGCCCAGGTCGTAGCCGGAGTCGGCGCTCCAGTCGCCGATGAGCGGGGCGTGGATCTCGGCGCCGGCCGCCTTCAGGGTGTCCCGCCAGCTGTCGGCGCGGCGGTCGGCCGAGGTCCAGCCGGTCGGGCCCGCCACATGCCGGACGGTGGGATGGCCGAGGCCCAGGAGGTGCTCGGTGGCCTTGCGGGCGCCGGTGCGGGCGTCCGAGGTGACCATGGGGGTGCCGTCGCCGAGGTCGTTGTCCATGACCACCAACGGGGTGTCCAGGTGGGCCTCGGCCAGGGCCCGGGCGACCCAGAGCTGGGGGGCGATCGCGATCACACCGTCCGCGCCCTCGGCGGAGAGCCGGTCCGCCGCGCGGACGACGGTGTCCTTGTCGGCGGTGTCCAGGGCGATCGAGCTGACCAGGTAACCGGCCTCCTGCGCGGCCGTGTTGATGGCCGTGAGGGTGGAGGCGGGGCCGTAGCGGGCGGCGTCGAAGGAGATCACGCCGAGCATCCGGGTCCGGCCGCTGGCCAGGGAACGGGCGCTGCGGCTCGGGCGGTAGCCGAGGGTGCGCATCGCCGCCTGGACGGCCTCGCGGGTCTCGGCGCGTACGGCCGGGTGGTCGTTGAGCACCCGGGAGACCGTCTGTTTGGAGACGCCGGCGAGTTTCGCCACGTCGTCCATCACGGGGCGCGCGCCGGCGAAGTTGCGTCGGCTGCGTCCCTTGGTCGCCGGGCCGTCGGCGGCGCCTGGGGTCATGGTGGGTGCTCTGCTTCCTTCGGCCTGGGCTGCTCCGCGGGCGGGCCTGGCGCCGACCGCGGATCCACCGGGCCTGCCCCGCCCGGCTGACCCACAGGATAGGCCGGGCGGGGTGCGGGGGCCGGGGTCAGGTCCGGCGCAGCGTCCACGTCCGGCGGCGTGTCCACTCCGCGCCCGTCACCTCCGCGACACCCGGGGATGCCGCCACCGGTGTGTACACCTTCGCCCCCGCGGCCGGCGGCAGCACCTTCAGGAGGAGGGGCTCGCCCGGCGGCACCAGCTCCGTGGCCAGCTCCCAGGGGCGCCCCGAGAAGAACTGGTCCGCCACCAGCCGCCCCGCCCGCGTGTACGCCCGTGCCGTGTCCCCCGTCCAGTGCAGGCGCAGCAGGGTTCCCTCGGGGATGTCCCCGGGGACGTCCACCCGGTACACGGCCGCCACGGCGTCGTAGTGCTCGTCGGCCGGGGCGCTCGCGCGGTGGAGGACACCGGTGGTGGGGGTGGGCGGCGGGCCCGGCGGGCGCAGGAGGGTGAAAGACGGGTCGGGGAGGAGGGTGCCCTCCGTCTCCGGGTCCGGGAAGAGGGTGTAGCGGGTCAGGGAGCCGTCCCGGGTCTCCTTCAGGGTGGCGCCGGTGACCGTCAGGGGGTGGGGCGGGGCGGGGAGGACCGCCAGGGTCGACCGCTCGCCGGGGTGTGCGTCGGTGCGGGTGTGCAGGCGTACCTCGTCCCGTTCCTCGTCGAGGACGACCCCGTCCGGGGACAGGATCAGCCGCGGGGCTCCCCAGGCCCGGCCCCTGTAGGCCGTACGGGCCGTCGCCGCGTCCAGGACCAGCAGGGCCACCCGGGTGCCGTCGGCGGTCTCCGTCTCCACGAGGGCGTCGGTGCCGGGGCGCAGGCCGGTGATCAGGACCCGGCCGGCTTCCCGCCGTACGGTCCCCGTCCCCGCTCCGGTGACCTTCGCCACCGTCGTCGCGTCCAGGGCCAGTTCGGGGGCGATGCCGTCGGTCGCGGCGAGCACCAGCACCGTACGGCCGTCGTCAGCGACCGTGCAGACCGGCTGGGCCGTGGCCCAGTCGAGGCGCAGGCCGGCCACGTCCAGGCGCAGTGGCCAGCAGAAGTAGGCGCCGGAGGGGACGGTGACCGGGGTGGTGGGGAGGGTGAGGGGCTCGCCGTCCGGGAACGCGACCGTGAAGGTGGTCCGCTCGTGGTCGGGCAACGGCTCGTGCGGCTGGTGGTTGTTGACGAACAGGAAGCCGGAGGCGCGGCCGTCGGTGCGGACCGCCCAGCGCAGGGTGGCGCTGTCGTGCTGGCCGCCGGGGCCGTCGGCGGGCAGGGCCGACTCCAGCGGGGCGATCCGCTCGCCGAACTCCGCCAGCAGCAGGTGCTGGAGGCGGAGTTCGTCGTACGAGGGGCGGTACTGGCCGTACTCGCCCAGCGGGGCCTGGAAGTCGTACGTCAGGACGGGCAGGTCGTTGGGGTAGGCGGTGGCGTGGGACTCCTGGAGGGTGGTGCGGCCGCCGAGCGGGTTGGTGCCGCCGTGGAACATGTAGTAGCCCTGCCAGACCGAGCCGCAGCCGATCTTGGTGAGCGCCAGGGCGCCGATGTCGGCGGCGTCGACGTGCGGGCGGCGGTGGTAGGCGACCGCCATGCCGCCGCCCAGCTCGCAGGTGGCCCAGGGGAAACGGTCGGCGTAGGCCGCCGGGTCGGTGCCGCGGACGGTCGTGGGGCGCAGGTCGGCGCCGATGCCCTCGTCGTCGCGCTGGTGGGTGAAGAAGAAGTGCTTGCGGCAGGTGTCGGGCCAGCCGCCGTCGTGCTCGGTCCAGAAGGTCTCCGGGTAACCCCCGTAGAGCGGGAGCAGTTCGTCGCCCGGGAGCCGGACTCCGCCCCAGGCGGTCGAGGTCCACAGGGGTGCGTCGAGGCCGGCTTCCCGGGCCATGCGCTTCAGGGTCAGCAGGTGGCCGGGCTGGTCGTACAGCTCGTTCTCGATCTGGATCGCGATGACCGGGCCGCCGGACTCGCGCCCCAGTCCGCCGAGCTGGGCCCCGATCGCGGCGAACCAGGGGCGTACGGCGGCGAGGTAGGACGGGTCGTCGGTGCGGGGTGCGGTGGTGCGGGCCAGGACCCAGTCGGGGAGGCCGCCGCCCCGGACCTCGGCGTGGGACCAGGGGCCGATCCGGGGGATGAAGTCGAGGCCGTGGCGGGCGCACAGCCGGGCGAACCGGCGGAGGTCGCGGTCGCCGTCGAAGCGGAGGTCGCCCTCGGTCTCCTCGTGGTGGATCCAGATGAGGTAGGAGGCGACCGCCGTCACACCGCCCGCCTTCATCTTCAGGAGTTCCTCCTCCCAGTGGTCGGCCGGGTGGCGGGAGTAGTGGAACTCGCCGGAGACGGGGAACCAGGGGCGTCCGGCGCGGGTCAGCCAGCGGCTGGTCACCTCGATGGGGTCGGGGACGCCCGGGGCGTCGGAGAAGGGGAGGTGGCCCCGCAGGGGCGGGGCGGAGGGGGCGGGGACCTGGAGGTGGTGGCGCGGCATGGGGTGGGCTCCGGGGTCGGCGTCAGGGGGTCGTCGGACCCAGGTCCGGGGTGTCCACGAGGTGGGCCCTGGGGGTGGTGGTGCCGTGGAGTTCGAGGAGGACCAGGTCGTTGGTGCCGGGCCGCAGGACGGGGGCCGGGACGTAGAGGGTGCGCTGGGGGCCCCGGTTCCAGTAGCGGCCCAGGTGGAAGCCGTTGACCCAGGCCTGGCCCTTGGTCCAGCCGGGGAGGGAGAGGAAGGTGTCGGCGGGTTCGGCGACCTCGAACGTGCCCTGGTGGAAGGCCGGTTCGGCCGAGGTGGGGGTGGCCGCCGGGGTGAAGGCGAGGGCGGGCGGCACGTCGTCCACGGGCAGCGCGTGGCAGTCCCAGCCCCGCAGGGCCTCGCCGTTGAAGGTGACCGGGCCGAGCAGTCCCTTGGGGACGCCGATCCGGGGGCCGTAGTTGACCCGGCCCATGTTCTCCACCAGGACGTCCAGCCGGGCGCCGGGGCGGGGGAGGTGGATCGGGAGGGTCTCGTCGTAGCGTTCGCGTTCGAGGACACCGGCGGGGGCGCCGTCGACGAAGACCTGGGCGCGGTCGCCGACTCCGCCCTCGAAGTGGAGCAGGCCGGGTCCCGTGGCGGACACGGTGGTCCGGTAGAGGACGTATCCGGCGCGTCGGCCCAGGGTGTCGGCGGTGACGGGATCGGCGGAGCGCACCCCGTCGTGGCCGAGCTGCCGGAAGAGGGCGAGCCGGTGGGTCAACTCGACCTCGGTGCGGGGCAGTTTGGGGGCCGGGGACGGCACCGGCTCGGCCGGTACGCCGGCATGGCGGGCGATCACCTCGCGGAAGGCGTGGTACTTGGGGCCGGGGTCGCCGCTCTCGGTGAGGGGGGCGTCGTAGTCGTACGAGGTGATGGTGGGCGCGTAGGCGTGGTGGTGGTTGGCGCCGTTGGTGTAACCGAAGTTGGTGCCGCCGTGGAACATGTAGATGTTGACGGAGGCTCCCGCGGCGAGGAGGCGGTCCAGGTCGGCGGCGGCGTCCGCGGCGTCCCGGCCGTGGTGCGGGCCGCCCCAGTGGTCGAACCAGCCGATCCAGAACTCCGAGCACATCAGCGGGCCTTCGGGCTGGTGCTCACGGAGCCGGGCGAGGGACTGGTCCACCCGGCTGCCGAAGGTGCCGGTGGCGAGGACACCGGGCAGGGTGCCGTGGGCGAGGTGGTCGCCGTCGGTCTGGTCGCAGGTGAAGAGGAGTTCCTCGATGCCGCGCGCCCGGAGGCTGCTCTCCACGTGCTTGAGGTAGGCGGTGTCGTCGCCGTACGCGCCGTACTCGTTCTCCACCTGCACGGCGATGACCGGGCCGCCCGACGCGGCCATGTACGGCAGGAGGGCGGGGAGGAGCAGGTCGAGGTAGCGGTCGAAGGCGTCGGTGAAGCGGGGGTCGCTGGTGCGCAGGCGGATGTCGGGGTCGGAGGTCAGCCAGTGGGGGAGGCCGCCGCCGTCCCACTCGGCGCAGATGAAGGGGCCGGGGCGCAGCAGGACGTGCAGGCCCTCGGCCCGGGCCAGGCGCAGGAAGCGGGGCAGGTCGAGGAGGCCGTCGAGGGCGAGGGTGCCGGGGGTGGGTTCGTGGAGGTTCCAGGGAAGGTACGTCTCCACCGTGTTCAGCCCCATGAGCCGGGCCTTGCGCAGGCGGTCGGTCCACTGGTCGGGGTGGACGCGGAAGTAGTGCAGCGCGCCGGACAGGATGCGGAACGGCTCGCCGTGCAGCAGGAAACCGTCGGAGGTCGTGGTCAGGGCGGGCATGCGGGTTCCCTTCGGTACGGGTGGGACGTGGGGGCCGGTCAGTGGGCGGCCGTGCGGGTCGCGCGGGTCAGCCACAGCGTCGCGGCGAGACACACGGCCGACACCGCGGCGAGGAGGAGCGGTACGGCGCGGACGCCCGACCACTCGATGACCTTGCCGAGCGAGGGGCCCGCGGCGACACCGCCCGCCAGGGAGGCGGCGATGACCAGGGCACCGGCGCGGCGGGCGTGGGGCGCGGCCCGGTGGAGCCAGGGCAGGCCGGTCGGGAAGATCGGCGCGATGAAGAGGCCGACGCCCGCGTAGGCGTACGGCGCGAGATCCGGTACGGCGGCCAGCAGCAGGCAGACCGTCATCCCCGCGCAGGAGACCGTGATGATGGCCTGGGCGGAGAAGCGCAGGGCGAGCGGGGCGACGAGGAAGCGGCCGACGGTCATCATCAGCCAGTACACGGAGGTGGCGGTGGCGGCGAGGCCGGCGCCGTAGCCGACGGTCTCCAGGTGGGTGGGCTCCCAGCCGCCGACGCCGGCCTCGATGCCGACGTGCAGGACGTAGAGGGCGACGAAGACGGCCAGTACGGAGCGCAGGGCGCGGCGGGCGGGGGCGGGCGCGGCGGGGGTGTCGCCGGGGTGCGGCGGGACGTGGTCGCGTACGCCGCGCAGGCACAGCAGCAGGGGCAGGGTGACGAGGGCGAAGGCGAGGAAGACGGCCGGGTAGCGGTCGGCGCCGACCGCGCCGATCAGGGCGGGGCCGAGGATCGCGCCGACGCCGAAGTGGGCGTTGAGGATGTTGAGCATCGCGGTGGAACGGTTGCCGAAGCCGACGGCGAAGAGCTGGTTGAGGCCGTAGTCGACCCCGCCGGCGCCGAGGCCGGCGAGCAGGGCGGCGGCGAGGGCCGTGGCCCAGTCCGGCGCGAGCGCGAAGCCCGCCGCGCCGGCCGCCATCAGCAGGTACGAGGAGCCGAGCAACCGCCGGTTGCCGATACGGCCGTACAGCCGGTCGAAGAGGAGGACTCCCGCGACTCCCCCGACGAAGTGCGCGCTCAGGGCCAGCCCGGCGGTGGAGGGCGAGAGGTCGAACTCCCCCCGCAGGGCGGGGATGGCGGGACCGTAGAAGGCCTGGAGCGCGCCCATCAGGGCGAAGGCGGCGCAGGCGGCGGCGACGGCGCCGGTGCTGAAGACAGGGCGGGCAGGGGTGTCCGGCGGTCCCGGCACCGGCGGGGTACGCCGTTGCCGCGTGGGCTGGTCGGTCACGCGGACTCCAGGGCGGACGGCCCACGGCGGTGTGGGCAGGGGGTGTTGCTTCGACGAGGCTCGATGTTACCGGTAACATCGGCACCGTCAAGATGTCCTGCGAGGGGTTGCGGGGGGGGGCGCCGATGGGCCGCGACCCCGGCGGTGGCCGGGCCCGCGGCCGTCGGCGGCCTGGTGGGCGCTCCGGGTGCCGTGGATGGTGGTGCTCGGGGGCGTTCTGGCGGGCGTACTCCTCGCGCTGCGGCCGGTGGAGCGGGGGCTCGGGGTGTGGGGGGCTCGGGTGCGGCCCGACGCCCGGCTCCGGGGGGGGCTGCGGCGTGGCGGATGTGGGTGGGGACCGGGGTGAGTGCGTGGGCGTTGACGTCCTTCGCGGGCACGGGTTCGCCTACGGCGGCCGTTCTCCGCTCGTCGCCGCGGCGGGGCTGGCGGTGGGGGCGGGGTTGGTGCTGGTTCCGGAGCGGCGGGCGACGGGGGCAGGGGGCTCCCGGGGTGCCGCCGAGGGCGCTTCGTCCACTGAGGGTGCCGAAGGGAAGGCCGCCTGATCAGGCCGTACGCTTGCGCGCTGCCGTCTTCTTCGCCGGCGTCTTCTTGGCCGCCGTCTTCTTCGTGGTGGCCTTCTTGGCCGTACTCTTCGTCGTCGACGTGGCCTTCTTCGCGCTCTGTGCCGACTTGGCGGTCTTGGCGGTCCGGGCCGTCGACTTGTGGGCGGAGGGCTCTGCCCGCTTCGTGGCGGAGGTGGACTTCTTCCCGGCCGGCTGCTTGGGGCGCGGCAGGGATCTGAGTCCGGCCTCCGCCGGGGGTTCCTCGCCCCGCGACTCCTTCGCGGCGCGCACGCTCTTCTCCAGGGCCGCCATCAGGTCCAGGACCTTGCCGCCGGACGGTGCGGAGGGGGCCTCGGGGGGCGTCTCACCGGCCGCCTTCGCCGCGATGACCTCCTCCACGGCCTCCCGGTACTCGTCGTGCAGGTCGTCCAGGTCGACCTCGCCGAGGGTGTCCATCAGGGCGTCCGCGAGGTCGAGTTCCTTGTCGCGGACGGTGACGTCGGCATCGGGGGCGACGCCCTCGGGGGCGCGGACCTCGTCCGGCCAGAGCAGGCCGTGCATGGCGATCGCGTCGCCGACCACGCGGAGCATGCCGAGGCGCTCACGGCCTCGTAGCGCGTACTTGGCGATGGCGACCTTGTTGCTGCGCTTCAGCGCCTCCCTCAGGAGGGTGTACGGCTTCGCGGCCGGGGCGCCGCCCGCCTGGAGGTAGTACGCGGCGTCCATCTGGAGGGGGTCGATCCGGTCCCCCGGCACGAAGGCCACGATCTCGATCGTCCTCGCGGTGGGGAGGGGGAGGTGGGACAGGTCCTCGTCGGTGATCGGGATGATCGTGCCGTCCGCGTCCTCGTAGCCCTTACCGATCTCCGCGGAGTCCACCTCGCGGTCCTCCAGCTCGCAGACCTTGCGGTAGCGGATGCGGCCGCCGTCCTCGGTGTGGATCTGACGGAAGGAGATCGAGTGGCTTTCGGTGGCGTTCACCAGCTTGATCGGGATGCTGACGAGGCCGAAGGAGATGGCGCCGTTCCATATGGATCGCACGGGCAGCGGCCTCCTGAGGCAGGGTGATTTGCAGTGATTGAGGGCAATTCATGCGATTTGTGTGATTCTCATCGTATGACGCCGATCACAGAGGTGGAGGGGCGGAGGCTCGCTCTCAGCAATCTGGAGAAGGTGCTGTATCCGGCGACCGGCTTCACCAAGGGCGAGGTGCTGCACTACTACGCCACGGTCGCCGACGTCCTGCTCCCCCATCTGCGGGACCGGCCGCTGTCCTTCCTGCGGTATCCGGACGGGCCGGGCGGGCAGGTGTTCTTCGCCAAGAACGTGCCGCCGGGGACGCCCGAGTGGGTGACCACGGCCGAGGTGCCGCGGTCGGAGGGACCGGCCCGGATGGTGGTCGTACAGGATCTGGCGAGCCTGGTGTGGGCGGCGAATCTGGTGACCGAGTTCCATACGCCCCAGTGGGTGATCCAGGACCCCGGGCACGCCGACCGGCTGGTCTTCGACCTCGACCCGGGGGCGCCGGCGGGGGTGGTGGAGTGCTGCGAGGTCGCGCGGTGGCTGCGGGAACGGCTGGCGGAGGACGGGATCGAGGCGTACGCGAAGACGTCCGGCTCGAAGGGGCTGCACCTGGTGGCGGCGGTGCGGGGGGCGTCGTCGCAGCGGGTGACGGAGTACGCGAAGAGGCTGGCGGTGGAGGCGGAGCGGGCGATGCCCGCGCTGGTGCTGCACCGGATGACGCGGAGTCTGCGGGCGGGGAAGGTGTTCGTGGACTGGAGCCAGAACGCGGCGCGCAAGACGACGGCCGCGGCGTACACCCTGCGGGCCCGGGAGGAGCCGTCGGTGTCGGCGCCGCTGCGGTGGGAGGAGGTCGGGGAGGTCGCGGAGTCGGGGGAGGCGGGCCGGATGACGCTGGGGGCGGGGGAGGTGATGGAGCGGGTGCGGGAGTGGGGCGACCTGCTGGCACCGGTGCTCGACGCGGGGCGCGCGGGGGCGGTGCCCTGACCACGGCGTGGCGTCGCCGGTGACCGTACGGTCCCGCAGGACGGCCTTGGGCCGGCCCCGCGCTGTCGGGGAACCAGGGTGCCGCCGGGGATGGCGGGCGATCGGGTCACGCGGCGTCCGCCCCGCGGCGCCGGCCTGAAGCGTGGTGCACGCAAAACCCGGCCCTGTGCGACCCGCTTCAGGCGAACGGCCGCTCACAGCCCCCCGCCCCCGGCCCGCCCCGGCAGCGCGGCCAGGACCCGGATTCCGGATTCCTCGCCCTTTTGGCAAGCGGGTCGGGTGGGCAAAGGTGGGGCCGGGACCCCGGGGCGCGTCAGAGGTGGGTCCACGTGTTGCGGTCGCGGGCCATCGCGTGCAGCGCCTCGACGTCCGCCGGTTTCAGGACTCCGCCGAGGCGGGTGAAGTTCTCGATCTCGGGGGCCGTCAGGACGCGGACCTCGCGGGGGACCGTGCTGAAGCTGACCTCCGTGGGAGCGACCAGGGCCAGGACGGAGTGGACCTCGGCGGTGAGGGCGTGGGTGGCGCGGGCGGCGTCGGTGCGCAGGCGGCGCAGGAGGGGCTCGGGGTCGCGGCGGCCCAGGGTGATGTGGGGGTCGGCGACGCGGACGCGTGCCTTCCGGGCGTAGAGGGAGTGGATCGCGAACAGGCCACCCGGGCCGATCGCCAGGTGGTGGAGGCGGTCGCCGCCGGGGAGGGGGATCGAGTGCAGGGTGTGCCAGCCGGCGCCGTCCAGGCGGTCCAGGGCCTCGCCGACGGTCTGCTCCGCGGTGAGGGCGTGCCGGCGCGGGTCGGGCCGGAGCCGACGGGCGGGGGCGGGGTCGCGGTCCAGGGAGACCAGGAGGGCCTCGCCGGGGCGGTTGGGGGCGAGGTCGTCGTCCGGGTGGAGGGCGAGTCGGGCCAGTTCGGCGGGGGTGGGCACCGGGGGCGGGCCGACGGTGACCGAGCCGGTCAGGAAGGGGCCGAGCGCCTCCAGGACGTCCTCCCGGCGGTCGTCGGCGAGCAGATTGACCCGGGCCGCCTCACGGTCGTACCAGGCGATGTTCCTGCCGTCGGTGAGACAGACGTAGAGCCGCTCCCGGCCGTGCTGCCAGGTCGGTACGACGCGTAGTCCGGTCATGCGTCATCACCCCATGACCATGGGAACAGGCGGGATGCTGCGAGGGCAAGAAGGCGGTTACCTTGGGGAGGAGTTGGGCAGGTCATAGGGCTCAGGGAGCGCGCGTGGGGAGGCGCCGTTGCGGACCCGCAGAAAGCAACCCGACGTACCGGCTCCGGACCGTCCGTGGGACGAGATCGTGCCGGGGCTGTGGATGGGCTGCCACGAGTACCGGGGGCCCTCCGGGCAGCCGGCCCTCGCCGTGGCGCGGGACGAGTTCGATCTCGTCCAGACGCTGACCCGGGCCCGCTCGGGGCACGGTCCCGACCCGGGGGTGGTGCACCATGTGTGGCCGATCCCGGACGGGCCGCTGGACGGCACCCAGCTCGCGGGCGTGATCCGGCTGGCCCAGGCCGCCGGCGAGGCCCTGGAGCAGGGGCGCAGTGTGCTGGTGCGCTGCTACAGCGGATACAACCGGTCGGGGCTGGTCGTCGCCCACACGCTGATGAGGCAGGGCCACCCGGCCGACGAGGCGATCCGGCTGATACGGTCGCGGCGCTCGCCCTGGGCCCTGCACAACGAGTTGTTCGTGGAGTACCTGCGGGCCGGACTGCCGACGGCCAGGCTGCTGGAGGAGCTGGCTGAATGACCATGCACAATCGTTTCCTCTCCACTCTCCGGCCCTGATACCACCTGGCACCACCTGGTACACAAAACGGACTTCCCTATGAATAAGGTGTACGGGGCCGCGCATCGCCATGCACCTCAGGAGTCCCGTGCCGTCCAACCGCCCCAGCCGCCCCACCCGCATCGCCCTCGCCGTCGCCGCAGCCGCCCTGCTGGCCCCGGCGACCACGGCCTGCGGTGACGCGGGCGGGCTCCAGGGCGCGGGCGCGACGGCGACCGCGATCAGCCCGGACCGGCTCTGGCCCGATCTCACCCCCGCCTCCAGCCCCGCCTTCGAGATCGGCGAGGTGGAGACCGAGGTGGTGAAGGGCATCGCCGTACCCGGCGGGGACATCCACGAGGTCGACCCGGTCGCCGTCGTCCGCGCGGAGATCGCCGCGCACCCGGGCGACTACGGCCCGGGGGCGTACCAGGAGACCGCCCGGCGGATGAGCGACTGCGGCAGGAGCGGCACGGCCGGGCGCGCCTGCCCCGTCCTCGAGGCGTACTACCGCGACCTGACCGGCGACGGGCACGACGACATGACGCTCGGCTTCCGGCAACTGCCCGGCAACCTCACCGCGGTCCGCGTGTACACCGTCCGCGGCCACCGGCTCGTCCAGATCATGGCCTACGAGGACGCGGTGAGCGGCGTCGAACTGGCCGGCCGCGCGGTGATCATCCGGGCCCCCTCGGAGGTCGCCGGTTACGAGTACCGCCTGCAATGGACCTGGGACCCGCAGCAGCACGCCATGCTGCTCACCCACGACGAGATGATGCGCACCGGGAAGCCCAGGAGATCCCCCACGCCCCACGCCTCCGCCTCCCCCAGCGCCTCCCCCTCCCCCTCCGCTCCGGCGAGCGGCCGATGAGGCTCGCGCTCCCCCGGTGGGTCGGCACACTCGCGCTGAAGGCCGCCGTGTTCATCACGGTGATGTGCTGCGCGCTCGCCGCCCTGCTCGGTGTCCTCGTGCATGTGTCGGTGACGAACCAGACCGTCGGACAGGCCCGTGACCTCGCGCTGTCCCGGCTGGCGGACGCGACGGCGGCGTTCGAGGCCGGGAACAGCCTCGGCTGGGACGCGGGCGTCGACCCGCCGGGGCTGCCCGCCTCGCTGCGGACCCTGGCGCTGGCCGGGGAGCGCGGCACGATGGTCGCCGACACCGCCGGGCGCCCCACGATGTGGGCGGCCGGTCCGGCCGACGGCGGACGGGCCCTCGCCGTGCGGGTCGACTACGCGCAGAGCGCGCGCACCATCGAGGCGCTCGACTCCGCGATCCTGTGGTCCGCGGGGCTGGCCATCGGCGCCACGCTGCTCGTGGGCGCGTTCGCGGTGACCCGGGTGACCCGCCGGCTGCACACCACCGCGCGGGTGGCCCGGCGGATCAGCGCCGGCGATCTGGACGCGCGGGTCGACGACCCCCGGGCCAAGCAGCGGGGCCGGCCCCAGGACGAGGTGGGCGCGGTCGCCGCCGCGCTCGACACCATGGCGGCCACCCTCCAGAGCAAGCTGCTGAGCGAGCAGCGCTTCACCGCCGACGTGGCCCATGAGCTGCGCACCCCGCTGACCGGGCTGCACGCCGCGGCCGAGCTGCTGCCGCCGGGCCGGCCGACGGAGCTGGTGCGCGACCGGGTCGCCGCGCTGCGCACGCTCACCGAGGACCTGCTGGAGATCTCCCGGCTCGACACCGGGCGGGAGCGGCTGGAGCTGGACACCGAGGAGCTGGGCGCGCTGGCCCGGCGCGTCGTGCGGGCGTCGGGAGCCGACACGGAGATCAGGGTCGTACGGGACGCACGGGTCGAGACCGACCGGCGGCGCCTGGAACGGGTGCTCGGCAACCTGGTCGCCAACGCGCACCGGCACGGGCGGGCGCCCGTCGTCCTCACGGTGGACGGGCCGGTGGTCGCCGTACGGGACCACGGGGACGGCTATCCGGAGTACCTCCTCGCGCACGGGCCGCAGCGGTTCCGTACGGAGGGCGGGGCGAAGGGGCACGGACTCGGGCTGACCATCGCGGTCGGCCAGGCGGAGGTCCTGGGGGCCGTACTGGCCTTCGCCAACGCCCCGGAGGGCGGGGCGGTGGCCACGCTGACGCTGCCTCAGGCACCGGGTCTCCCCGATGGCGCAGCGTGACGGGCGACACGCGCGAGCCGCTCCTAATCTGGCGTCAAGTCAGCTTCTGAGCCGGTTTCACCCTCTTCATGGAGGTATCGCCATGTCCCTGCGCCGCTCCGCCCTCACCCGCCTCGCCCTGGCGACCGCCGTCGGCGCACTGGTCACCGCGGCCGTCGCCACCCCCGCCACCGCCGACGACGACTGGAACGGCGACGGCGGGGACCCCGGCACCAGCACCTGGGACGAGGGCGGCCAGGGGGGCGGGGGTGGCGGCGGTGGCTGGAACACCGGCAGCGACACGAACACGAACAGCAACAGCAACAGCTGGCAGAACCAGGGCAGCGGCCAAAGCGGCCAATGGAACCAGGGCGGCGGCCAAGGCGGCAACGGCGGCGACGGCGGCGACGGCGGCGGCCAGTGGAACCAAGGCGGCGGCGACGGCGGCCAGTGGAACCAGAGCGGCGGCGACGGCGGCGGCCAGTGGAACCAAGGCGCCGGCCAGGGCGGTGACGGCCAGTGGAACCAGAGCGGCCACCACGACACCCAGCGCCTCTTCCGCGGCCGCGTCACCGCGAACACCCTGCTCCTGCGCAGCAAGCCCACCCGGGCCAGCCAGGTGATCCGGTCCGTCCACCGCGGCGAGATCGTGTCGATCTTCTGCAAGACGCCCGGCCAGAGCGTCGACGGCAACCCCCTCTGGTACCTCCTCACCGACGGCACCTGGGCCTGGGGCTCCGCCCGCTACATCGAGAACATCGGCGAGGCGCCGCGCTGGTGCTGACACACCCTCACGCCCCAGGCTCATAGGGCTCGCAAGGGGCATCATTTGGGTAGGTTCCGGACATGACGAGTGCCGGAGCCGGAGCCGCGACCGCGTTCGCCGCGGCCGGCGCACCCTCCCCCGCCGTAAGCCTCCCCCGGCGCCGCGGCATCGAGCTCGCCCTCATCGTCGTGGCCGTCCTGCTGTCCGTGTACGGCTACTGCGCGGTCGGCGTCGCCCGGCACGGCACCCTCCCGCCCGGCGCCGCGGGCTACGGCGCCGGGCTCGGTGTGCTCGCGCTGGTCGCCCATCTCGCGGTGCGGCTGCGCGCCCCCTACGCCGACCCCCTCCCCCTCCCGATCGGTGTGCTGCTCAACGGCATCGGGCTGGTGCTGATCTACCGCCTGGACCTGGAGACACCGGGCGACCGGGCGGCGCCCACCCAGCTGGTGTGGTCCACCCTCGGCATCACCCTCTTCATCCTGGTCGTGGCGGCGCTGCGCGACCACCGGGTGCTCCAGCGGTACGCGTACGTCAGCGTGGTCGCCGCGCTCGCCCTGCTCACGCTGCCGATCCTCTTCCCGGCGGTGAACGGCGCCCGGATCTGGATCCGGATCGCCGGGTTCTCCATCCAGCCGGGCGAGTTCGCGAAGGTGCTGCTCGCGGTGTTCTTCGCCGCGTACCTGGCGGCGAACCGCACGGCGCTGGCGTACGCGGGCCGGAGGTTCTGGTTCGTGCAGCTGCCGACCGGCCGGGTGCTCGGGCCGATCGTCGCGATCTGGCTGCTGAGCGTGGGGGTGCTGGTCCTGGAGCGGGATCTGGGCACCTCGCTGCTCTTCTTCGGGCTCTTCGTGGTCATGCTGTACGTCGCCACCGGCCGCACCGGCTGGATCGCGGTCGGTCTGCTGCTCGCGTCGCTCGGCGCGGTGGCCGTCGGCCGGCTCGAACCGCATGTGCACGGCAGGATCGAGGACTGGCTGCACCCGTTCGCGTCGATCGACGCGGGCCTCGGGCCCAACCAGCTCGCCCAGTCCCTGTTCGCCTTCTCGGCGGGCGGGGTGCTCGGCACCGGGCTGGGGCTCGGCCACTCCGTCCTCATCGGGTTCGCCGCGAAGTCGGACTTCATCCTGGCGACGGCGGGCGAGGAACTGGGCCTCGCCGGTCTGTCGGCGCTCTTCCTGCTCTACGGCCTGCTGGTGGAGCGCGGCTACCGGGCCGGCCTCGCCCTGCGCGACCCCTTCGGCCGGCTCCTCGCCGTCGGGCTCGCCTCGATCGTGGCGCTCCAGGTCTTCGTCATCGCGGGCGGCGTGACCGGTCTGATCCCGCTGACCGGCATGGCCATGCCCTTCCTGGCCCAGGGCGGCTCGTCGGTCGTCACCAACTGGGCGATCGTGGCGCTGCTGATCCGGGTGAGCGACTCGGCACGACGGCAGTACGACGGAAGCACCGCCCCCTGACCCGGAAGGCACCGAAGTGACCCGGCACATCCGGCACGCCGCCGCGTTCTGCGCCCTGCTCCTGCTGGCGCTGCTGCTCAACGCCCTGCGCGTGCAGGTCGTCCGGTCCGCCGCCTACGACGGCAACCCGGCCAACCGCCGTGAGTCCATCGCCCGGTACGGCCAGCCGCGCGGCGACATCCTGGTCGGCGGCGCCCCGGTCACCGGCTCCCGGGACACCGGGGAGCAGTTGCGCTACGAACGGACCTACCTCGACGGGCCGCTGTACGCACCGGTGACCGGCTTCGCCTCGCAGGAGTACGGGACGACGTTCCTGGAGCACGCCGAGGACGACCTGCTCTCCGGCCTGGACCCGATGCTCGCGCCGCTCCCGCTGTGGAACGACGTGACGCGCGGCCGCCCGCCCGGCGGAATGGTCGTCACGACCCTCGACCGCCGCGCCCAGCAGGCGGCCTACGCGGCGCTGGACGGGCGCAAGGGCGCGGTCGCGGCGGTGGAACCGGCGACGGGACGGGTGCTGGCGCTGGTGTCCAGTCCGTCGTACGACCCCGCGCTGCTGTCCGGGAACGACCCGGGCGCCGAGGCCGCCTGGCGGCGGCTGAACGGCGACCCCGACCGGCCGATGCTGAACCGGGCGGTGAGCCAGACGTATCCGCCGGGGTCCACCTTCAAGGTGGTGACCGCGGCGGCGGCGCTGGACGCGGGGGTGGTGACGGATCTGGACGCGCCGACCGACTCGCCCGTGCCGTACCGGCTGCCGGGGACCACGACCCGGCTGACGAACTCGGGCGACGGCTGCGCGGACGCCCCGGTGCGGGAGGCCTTCGAGTGGTCGTGCAACACCGTGTTCGCGAAGCTCGGCGTGCGGGTGGGGCTGGCGCGGATGTCGCGCACCGCACAGGCGTTCGGCTTCAACGACCCGGACGCACGGATCCCGTTCCCGGTGGCCACCAGCACCTTCGACACCTCGCTGGACCAGGCGCAGCTCGCGCTGTCGTCGATCGGGCAGTACAACACCCGGGCCACTCCCCTGCAGATGGCGATGGTGTCGGCGGCGGTGGCCAACGGGGGCCAGGTGCGCGAGCCGTACCTCGTGGAGCGGACCACGCGGCGGGGCGGCGCCACGGTGGGCACGGCCGGTTCCCGGTCGGCGCGGCAGGCGATGTCCCCCTCGACCGCCGTACGGCTGCGGGAGCTGATGGAGGACGTGGTGCGCGAGGGCACGGGGACGAGGGCGGCGATCCGCGGCGCCCGGGTCGGCGCCAAGACCGGCACCGCGCAGCACGGCATCGGCAACGCCGGGACGCCGTACGCCTGGTGCATCTCCTGGGCGCAGGGGCGGCGGGACATCGAGCCGAGTGTCGCGGTGGCGGTGGTGGTGGAGGACGGCTCGGCGAACCGCGGGGAGATCACCGGGGGCGGGATGGCGGCGCCGATCGCGCGGGCGGTGATGGCGGCGGTGCTCGCTCCGTGAGACGGGGGGTTCCGGAGGCGACAGGTCCGTCCTACCGTTCGCGCATGACTGACGCCACGACGACCAGGTCCACGGAACCCGCCGCCCACGAACTCGCCCAGGTCAACATCGCCCGCCTCAAGTTCCCTCTGGACTCACCGGAGTTGAAGGACTTCGTCGAGGCGCTCGACCCGGTCAACGCGGACGCGGACGCCGCGGACGGGTTCGTCTGGCGGCTCCAGTCGGAGGAGGGCGACGCGACCGGCATCGAGGTCTTCGGCGACGCGTGGCTGATCGTCAACATGTCGGTGTGGCGGGACACCGACACCCTGACCGCGTACATGTACCAGGGGCGGCACCGGGAGATGCTCGCGCGCAGGCGGGAGTGGTTCGAGCGGGTGCGGGAGGCGATGGTGGCCCTGTGGTGGGTGCCGGCGGGCCACCGCCCCACGGTCGCGGAGGCGGAGGCCCGGCTGCTGCACCTGCGGACCAACGGCCCGACGCCGTACGCCTTCACCCTGCGCACCCCGTTCCCGCCCCAGGGCGCGCAGCCGGTGACCTTCGAGGTGCCCGAGGGCCTCGGCTGCTCGCTCTAGTGCCGCGGCAGGCAACGTTTGCCCGTCAAGGAGCGGCGTCCGGTGCGTGCTCTCGGCGTGCCGGCCAGAAGTCCTCGTACTGGACGTACTTGGGCTTTCGGCCGGTGCGGCGAGAGTGCGTGCCGGGCGTCGCGACGGGGCGAACGTCGCCTGCCTCGGCACTAGCGGCTCCCGACTAGAGCGGCTGACGGGTCTCCGAGCGGATCTTCAGCGTGGTCTCGGCGGCCGCTTCCAGGTCGACGGCGGAGGCGTCCTGGCCGACGTTCGCCGCGGTGATCTCGGCGACGACGGCCGCCGTGTTGCCGTCCACCCAGGCGCAGACCGGGTACGTCAGGGTCGTCCCGGCCTCCGTCTGGCTGACCACCTCGCAGGTGACCGTGGTGTCCGCCCCGCCCGGCCGGAAGTCCTTCGGCCGGCCGACCACCTCGAGCCCGTCGGCCTCGCCGACGCCCTTCAGCATGGCGTCGCGGTTGCCCTCCGCGTTCTGGAACCGGCCGTACATGCCGGAGACCAGCAGCGCGCCCTGGGTGTCGTCGCCGCCGAGGCCGTACTGCCCCACCTTGGTGTCCGTGACCTTGGCGTCCCAGGCGCCGTCCATCTCCCGCTCGATCGAGTCGCCCTCGCTGGCGGAGAGGTCGTCGCTCAGCTCGTAGCGGCCGTCGAGGAGGGTCCTGGGCAGGGTCAGCCGGTACTCGGCGTCGGGGAAGTCGCTCTCGACCTTCACCCCGATCAGGACGAGCGCGACCAGTCCCACCACGACCAGCCCGACGACCCCGCCCACGATCCCGAGCACCAGCCCGACCCGGCTCTTGGGCGGCGGCGGGGCGAAAACGTAGGGGGCCGGAGGGTAGGGGGCGCCGTACGGCGGCGGAACCGGCGGCCCGGCCGGCTGACCGTACGGTCCCTGCGGCGGCCCGTAGGGACCGGGGGCGTACGGCCCCTGCTGGCCGTGGGGATGGGGCGGGGGCGGGGGCGGAGGCGTGGACACGTCAGCACGGTACTCCATGCGTGCAAAGGATTGACGCCCTTGCTGACAAGCAGTCTCATAAGAGCCATGACGACCCTCACCGACGACGAGGCGCCGGCCGGACTGCGCGACGCGCTCGGCCTGCTCAAGGACCGCGAACAGGTGGCCGAGCGGCTCCTCGCCTCCTCCGCCAAGCACTCCTTCGACCCCGACAAGGAGCTGGACTGGGACGCGCCCTTCGAGGAGGGCAAGTGGTTCTGGCCGCCGGAGCTGGTGTCGCTGTACGGCACTCCGCTGTGGAAGCGGATGGGCGAGGAGCAGCGGATCCTGCTGTCGCAGCACGAGGCGGCGGCGCTGGCCTCGCTGGGGATCTGGTTCGAGATCATCCTGATGCAGCTGCTCGTCCGGCACATCTACGACAAGGCGGCGACGAGCGCGCATGTGCGCTACGCGCTCACCGAGATCGAGGACGAGTGCCGGCACTCGAAGATGTTCGCCCGGCTGATCGCCCAGGGCGGCACGCCCTGGTACCCGGTGAGCCGGGCCCACCAGCACCTGGGCCGCCTGTTCAAGACCGTCTCCACCACCCCCGGCTCCTTCACCGCCACCCTCCTCGGCGAGGAGGTCCTCGACTGGATGCAGCGCCTGACCTTCCCGGACGAGCGGGTGCAGCCCCTGATCCGGGGCGTCACCCGCATCCACGTGGTGGAGGAGGCCCGGCACGTCCGGTACGCCCGCGAGGAACTCCGCCGCCAGATGGTGACCGCCCCGAGGTGGTCCCAGGAGTTCACCCGGGTGACGTCCGGTGAGTTCGCCCGCATCTTCTCGGTCGCCTTCGTGAACCCGGACGTCTACCCGAACGTCGGCCTGGACAAGCGCGAGGCGATGGCCCAGGTGAAGGCCAGCGCCCACCGCCGCGAGATCATGCAGACGGGCTCGAAACGCCTGACGGACTTCCTGGACGACATAGGGGTGCTCAGGGGTGTGGGGCGGCGCCTGTGGAAGTCCTCCGGACTTTTGGCCCAGGGCAGCCGCCCCACCTGACGGGGCTCCGCCGCGTGGGCGCGACCAGCCACAACGCACCCGCACCCGAAAGGCGGCCGGACTACCCTGCACACATGACCCCCGCCGCCCCCGCCTACCGCCGCCTCAGTGTCGAGGAGCGGCGCAGTCAGCTCCTCGACGCGGCGCTCACCCTCTTCGCCCACCGACTCCCCGAGGACGTGTCGCTGGACGACGTGGCGGAGGCCGCCGGGGTGTCCCGGCCACTGGTCTACCGCTACTTCCCGGGCGGGAAGCAGCAGCTCTACGAGGCCGCGCTCCGCTCCGCCGCCGAGGAACTCCGGCTCTGCTTCGACGAGCCCCAGGACGGCCCCCTCCTCCCCCGCCTCGCCCGCGCCCTCGACCGCTACCTCGGCTTCGTCGCCCGCCACGACGCCGGCTTCAGCGCCCTGCTCCAGGGCGGCAGCGTGGTGGAGACCTCCCGTACGACGGCCATCGTGGACGGCGTACGCCGGTCCGCGGCCGAGCACATCTACAGCCATCTCGGGGTCGCCGATCCGGGCCCCCGGCTGCGGATGACCGTGCGGATGTGGATCGCCGCGGTCGAGGCGGCCTCGCTGATCTGGCTGGACGAGGGCAAGGAGCCGCCCGTCGAGGAGCTGCGGGACTGGCTGATGGAGCAGTTCGTGGCGGTCCTCACGGTGACCGCGGCCCGGGATCCGCAGACCGCCGACCTGGTCCGGGACGCGCTGAGCAGCGCGGACTGACCGACACTGGTGCGGTGAAGAGCGAAGACACCCCCTTCGAGGGCGGCCCGATGGACGGCCGGGTGCTGCCGGTCCTGCTGGGCATGACCGGGCATCCGCCGAAGACGTACCGCATCCCGGTCCCCGACGCGGCGGGCGGCCCGCCGACGGTCCTGGTGTACCGGCGGGTGCCGCGCGGGCACGGCAAGCGGCTGGGGCTCCAGCAGGGGTGGAAGTACGAGTACGCCGCCGAGGGCGAAACGGGCTCCGGCCGCCTGAGGTGGCCGTGGTCGAAACCGGAACCCGCCACGCCGGAGAAGCACCGGGACGACACCGAAGAGTGACGCGACTGGGCCGAACCGAGCAGCCGGCCGAGCGTTTCCGACCTGTATGTCCCATTATCACCCTGCGGGATCGAGGGGCCAGCCGGGCTGCCTCCCCCGCAGTGGAGGTGATGTCGTGTCAGGAAGGCTGCCGCGTCTGGCCTGTGCGGTCTCCATGGCGGCGCTGGCCGCGCAGGCCGTTCTGGCGGGCGGTGTCGCCGTCGCCGTACCGGAACCGCCGGCGCCGGCCCCGACCCCGGCCCCGACCCCGGCGCCGCCCGGCGGGCGGACGGTGGCCGAGCTGCTGACGGAACTTCAGCGGCTGTACCGGGAGGCCGAGAAGGCGACCGAGGCCTACAACGCCACCGAGGAAGTCCTCAAGCAGCGGCAGTCCGAGACCGACCGCCTGGACGCCGATCTGGCCGCGGCCCGGCTGACCCTGCACGAGAGCCGGGGCGCGGCCGGGCGACTGGCCCGCCAGCAGTACCAGAACAGCGTCGACATCTCCCCGTACGTACGGCTGCTGCTGGCCCGTGACCCGCAGCAGGCCCTGGACCAGGGGCATGTCATCGGCCGGCTGGCGCGGGAGCGGGCCGAGACGGTGGGCCGGCTGGAGGGCAGCGAGCGCAGGGCGGACGGGCTGGCCCGCGAGGCGCGCACGGCCCTGGACCGCCAGCTCACGCTCACCGAGCGGAGCAGGAAGGAGCGCGACGACGTCCGCCGCCGCCTGGGCGACGTCGAGAGACTCCTCGCCTCCCTCACCGCGGCCCAGCTGGCGGCGATCGCCGAACTGGAGAACGACGGGGTGGCACAGGCCCAGCACAAGCTGATCGCGTCCGGCGCGCTCAAGGACGACCACAAGGCCTCGCCCGAGGGCGAGGAGGCCCTGCGCTATGCCGTCCGCCAGATCGGCAAGCCGTACGAGTGGGGCGCGGAGGGCCCGAAGTCGTACGACTGCTCGGGCCTGACCTCACAGGCCTGGAACCAGGCCGGCACCCCCATCCCCCGCACCAGCGAGGAACAGTGGGCACGGCTCCCCAGGATCCCCCTGAAGGAACTGCGCCCCGGCGACCTGGTCCTCTACTTCCCCGAAGCCACCCACGTCGCGATGTACATGGGCGAGGGAATGGTGGTCCAGGCCCCGAGAACGGGCGAGAAGATCAAGATCTCACCGATCGCGTCGAACCCGATCCTCGGAGCCGTGCGTCCTGATCCGGGGCCTCCGGATCGTCACCGCGTGTTGAGGTAGAGCTGGGGCGACCAGTTGGTGCAGCGCGAGCGCTCGAAGGTGCCACCGCGGTTGCACGCCTGGACCGAGAAGTTGTAGTCGCCGTAGGCGGCGTCGAACGTCCACACCATGTCGGCGCCGGCGCGCAGCTCCGACTGGCGCCAGCTGCCGCCCGGCGGGGCCCAGCGGACGTTGTAGTGCGTGGTGTTGGTGCTGTACCCGCCGTAGTAGAGCTTGACGTATCTGCCGCACGAGTAGTACCTCGCCCCGATGTACGGAGTGAAGTCCCACTTGTACTTGGCCGGGTATCCGCCGATGTTCCTGCCGCCACCGGGCGGGTAGCCGTCGCGCTGGTAGCACCCCTGCGTGACCCCTTCGGTGGCCGTCGGCGCGGCCCCGGCGCCGGGGGCCGTCATGACTCCGACGGCAACGGCGCAGGAGGCGGCCACCGTCGCGGCCCGACGCACCATGAGCGCAGCCATTCTTCCCACCTTCCTTCCGGTGAGAGGAACCCGCACGCGGCCGCGCGTCGGTGCCTGCGTCGAAGTGATACCGCGCGAGAGGCAGGGCGCGGCCCCAGCAGGTCCCTTGGTCCTTGCAGTATGTGATCGACCCCCGGACCGGGCCCTGTCGTGCGGGCCCCGGACCCCACCCCGTCCCGCTCCAGCCTAGTTCCGGTCCGCCGCCGCCGCTTGTCGGGACGGAGGACGGACCGGCGCGTTCAGGCCGCTCGTCAGACGCCGGCCCCCGTGACCTCCGCCAGATAAGCGGCGGTCTTCTCGGGCTCGTAGAAGAAGTTCTCGAAATCGGCCGGGTCGTTGAAGGCGTTGGCGAAACGATCAGCCACGACCGGCAGCTGCCCGGCCGCCCCGAGCAGGTTCACGATGTGCTCCGGCGGCGGAGCCAGCATCGCGTTGGTCCACTTGGTGACGTGCTGGGCGGTGTCCCAGTAGCGGTCGAAGGTGGCCCGCATCCACTCCTCGTCGAACTCCTTCTCCCCGTGCTCGAGGATCGACGCGAGGTAGGCGGCCGCGCACTTGGAGGCGGAGTTGGAGCCCTGGCCGGTGATCGGGTCGTTGGCGACGACGACGTCGGCGACGCCCAGCACCAGGCCACCGCCGGGCAGACGGCCGATCGGGTTGCGGACGGTGGGCGCGTAACGGCCGGCCAGCGTGCCGCCGGCGTCGGTGAGTTCGACCTTCGTCGCCCGCGCGTACTCCCAGGGCGTGAACTTCTCCATGAGTTCCAGGGTCAGGGAGAGGTGCTCGGCGGGGTCCTTGACGCCGTTGAAGACATCGAGCGGGCCGCCCGGTACGCCTTCCCAGAACAGGATGTCGGCGCGGCCGGAGGTGGTGAACGTCGGCATGACGAACAGTTCGCCGACCCCGGGGACCAGGTTGCAGCGGACCGCTTCCATGTCCGGGTGCTCGGGGCGGGGGCCCATGCCGTGGACGTACGACACGGCGAGCGCGCGCTGCGGCTCGGTGTACGGGGAGCGCTCGGGGTCCCGGGCGAACATCGACACCAGCTCGCCCTTGCCCGCCGAGACCAGGACGAGGTCGTAGGCGCGGGAGAAGTAGTCGAGGTCGGAGACGGCCGCGCCGTGGATGACGAGCTGGCCGCCGCGCTGGGCGAAGATCTCCATCCAGCCGGCCATCTTCACCCGCTGGTCGACGGACTGCGCGAACCCGTCGAGGGTGCCCACCCAGTCGATCGCGCGCTGCGTCGGGCCCGGGTCGTGCGAGCCGGGGACCGCGACCGAGACGCCGAGTCCGGCGATCTTCGGGGCCTGGGACTCCCAGAAGCTCAGCTGGAGGTCGCGCTCGTGCTGGAGGGCGGTGTGGAACATGCACTGCGTCGACATGACCCGGCCGGAGCGGATCTCGTCCGCCGTCCGGTTGGACATCAGGGTGACCTCGTACCCGTGCGACTGGAGGCCGAGGGCGAGCTGGAGACCGGACTGGCCGGCTCCGACGACGAGTATCTTCCGCATGCGGGGAGACTCCTTGGTGGGGACTGCTCAGGGGACTGCTCGGGGTGCTGCTCAGGGGGCTGGTCGAGAGCTACTCGGGGGTTTCGTCGAGCGCGTGGCCCACCAGGGCCAGCAGGGTCTCGATCACCGAGATCCGGCGCCGCGCGTCCATGATCATGACAGGTATGTGCGCGGGGATCGTGAGCGCCTCCCGCACGTCCGCGGGCTCGAACAGCTCGCTGCCGTCGAAGTGGTTGACCGCGACGACGTACGGCAGCCCGCAGCTCTCGAAGTAGTCCAGCGCGGGGAAGGAGTCCTTCAGCCGGCGGGTGTCGGCGAGGACGACCGCGCCGATCGCGCCGCGCACCAGGTCGTCCCACATGAACCAGAACCGCTGCTGGCCCGGCGTGCCGAACAGATACAGCACCAGGTCGTCGTCGAGCGTGATGCGGCCGTAGTCCATGGCCACCGTGGTGGTGGTCTTCTCGGGCGTGCCGGTGAGGTCGTCGGTCTCCGCGCTCGCCTCGGTCATCAGCGCCTCCGTCTGGAGGGGCTCGATCTCCGAGACGGTGCCGACCAGGGTGGTCTTGCCGACACCGAACCCGCCCGCCACCACGATCTTGGTGGCTATGGGGGCCCGGGTGCGGTCCGTCTGCCAGGGCTGAAGGGGCTCGTCGGGCTCGACGAGGGCGGCGGCCGGCGGGGCGACCGGAGTGACGCCAAAGGAGGAGGCGGCGTCAGAGACGACGGAGTCCACTCAGCACCCTTTCCAGCAGAGCGCGGTCGGGACGGCCCGTACCGTGGGCGGTACCGGTGCCGTACACACGGATCTTTCCCTGGTCCGCGAGGTCGCTGAGCAGCACCCGGACCACACCGAGCGGCATCTTCAGCAGCGCGGCGATCTCGGCCACCGTGCGCATCCGGCGGCACAGTTCCACGATGGCCCGAAGTTCCGGCATGACCGTGGACCGGAGGGAACCATTCGTCAGTTCCTTGCGCTCCTCGGGGGCTTCGAAGGCCGCGACGAACGTCTCCACGAGGAGGACGTGACCGAAGCGGGTACGGCCGCCGGTGAGCGAGTAGGGGCGGACGCGGGCGGGCCTGCGGTCGCCACCGCGGACGGGGAGCTGCTTCCTGGGCTGCTGCGGCTGCGCGGTCTGTCGCGGGTCGTCGGTCATCGGGCGCTCCCCGCCGACTCCGACTCCTCCAGCGATTTTCTTAGCTCGCTGCGGAGTTCGGGGGTCAGGACGTGTCCGGCCCGGCCCACGAAGAGGGCCATGTGGTACGCCACGACGCTCATGTCGCAGTCGGCGGAGCCATGGACGCCGAGCAGGGAACCGTCGCTGATCGACATCACGAACAGGCTGCCCTCCTCCATGGCGATCATGGTGTGCTTCACCCCGCCGAAGTCGATGAGCTTGGCGGCGCCGATGGTGAGGCTGCCGATGCCCGAGACGATGGTGGCGAGGTCCGCGGAGGAGCCGCGGGGGCCGGCGGGTTTGCCGCTGCGGGACTGCCGTGCCTCGTCGGTGGGGGTGCCCCCGCGCAAGCGCGTTCGCGCGTGGGGGAGGCCGGGGTCCGAGGAGAGCAGGAGCAGGCCGTCGGAGGAGACGACGGCGACGGACTGGATGCCGGGGACCTCCTCCACGAGGTTGGTCAACAGCCAGTGCAGGTTACGGGCTTCACTGCTCAGTCCGAAGGTACTGGGCGCGGTCAACTGCTTGCCTCCTCGACTGTGCCCCCCGTGTCTTCTTCGGCGTGTGCGTGTGCATCTTGAGGTGACGCGGGTGCCGGAACCTTGTTCTGGCCCGTCTTCTCCGCGATCTCCGCCTCCACCTCGCGGTAACCGGCCTCCGCCCCCCGGCGGAAGCCGCCCAGACGGCGGCGGAGGGCCTCGGCGTCGACCGAACCGGTCAGCCGGCGCGGGGCCTGGGTGGGAACAGTGATCTTGGGAGTCCGCTTGGGCAGGCCCTTGTCGGTGACGGGCTCCTCGTCGGCGAGGAGTTCCTCGGGCGCGTCCGGGACCCTGCTGTGCTCGGTGGTGCTGTCCGGCCCGGCGTCCGCTTCCCCTTGCGGGTGCGGCAGCAGGAGCTCCATGGTCGTCTCGGCGGGGAGCTCGGGGGCGGGGCTCTCCGCGACAGGGACCGGGCTCTCCGGAACGGGACGCTCGACGCCGGGGGCGGAGTCCTCGGCCGCCTCGGCCGGGTTTTCGGCCGTCTCGGCCGGGCTTTCGGGGGCGGAGGCCCGCCGCGCGTGCCCCGCGGCGGGGGCACCGGCCGCCGGGACCGGACCCGCGGACGCCGGAGCCGGGTCGGCGGACGCCGGAGCCGGGTCGGCGGACGCCGGGGCGTCGGCCTCGGGCTGAGCCGCCGAAGGCTCCCGCGGGGCGTCCTCCGCCCTGCGTACGGCCTTCTCCGCCAGGGCGACCAAGGGGTCGTCGGTGGGCTTGGTGCGGCCGGGGAGGACGTTGGAGTTGGCCTCGGCGTCGGCGCCCGGGAGGGAGAAGGCATGGCCGGTCGCGCCGGCGGGGGTGACCGAGGGGACCGCGGCGGCGGGCGCGGCGGCCAGCAGTGCGGTCGGCAGGACGGCCACGGCCGCGGTCCCGCCCTGCTTCTGCTCGCGCAGCTGCACCCGTACCCCGTGCCGGTGGGCGAGCCGGGCCACCACGTACAGGCCGAGGCCGAGACCCTCCTCGCCCTCCTGGTCGTACGGGGTCTCGGGGTCGAAGTCGGCGAGGCGGGAGTTGAGGCGGACGAGCCGCTCCGCGTCGAGGCCGATGCCCTCGTCCTGGACGGAGAGCATGACCTCGCCGCTCTCCAGGAGCCAGCCGGAGACCTCGACGGGGAGGTCCGGCGGGGAGAACGAGGTGGCGTTCTCCATCAGTTCGGCGAGCAGATGACTCAGGTCGTCGGCGGCGAAGCCGGCCACGTGCGCGTGCGGCGGCAGGGAGGCGATGCGGACCCGCTCGTAGCGCTCGATCTCGCTGACCGCCGCCCGTACGACGTCCACCAGCGGGATCGGACCCGCGTGCTGCTGGACGTGCTCGGTGCCGGCCAGGACGAGGAGGTTCTCGCTGTGCCGGCGCATGACGGTGGCGAAGTGGTCGAGCTTGAAGAGGGTCGACAGCCGGTCGGGGTCCTGCTCGCGCTCCTCCAGGGTCTCGATGACGGCGAGCTGCCGCTCGACGAGCCCGAGGGTGCGCAGGGCGAGGTTGACGAAGGTGCCGCCGATGGCGCCGCGCAGCCGCTGCAGCTGGGCGGCGGAGTCGGCGAGTTCGGCGCGCAGCTCCTCGCGGGCGTCGGCCATCGTCTGCCGCTGCCCGACGAGGTGCTTGCGGTCGGACTCCAGCGTGTTGACGCGCTCGTGGAGGGCGACGGCGTGCTCGTGCAGGGCGTTGACGGACCGGACGACCTGGGCGAACTCGTCGTTGCGGCCGGTGAAGCGGACCGGTTCCTCCGCGCCCGGGTTCTCGGCCTCGGCGAGCCGGGCGGAGCCGCGCCGCAGCACCGACAGCGGGAAGGTCAGGCTGCGCGCCATGCCGGTGCTGACGACGACCGCCAGCAGCATCAGGGCGCCGACCAGCGCGACCCGGATCTCCAGCGCGGTGACGTCGTCGTCGCGGAGCCGCGCGAGGTCCTTGGTGCGGTGGTCGTAGAACGAGGACTCGACGCCGCGCATCAGCTCGACGCGGGCGGAGAGCGCGGCGTCCAGCTTCTTGGTACCGGTGTCCAGCTCGTCGTCGCCCAGGACGGGCTGGTCGGTGAGGCGGGCGAGGTACTTCTCGGCCGTGTCGACGTCGCCGCCGGTGACGGTGGAGTCGTAGGAGTCCACGGTCGCGCCCGGGGCGCCCTCGCGGAAGTCGGCGAGGGCCGCGTCGGAGCGCACCCGGGCCTGCTGGGCGGCGGCGGTGAGCGCGTCACGGACCTTGGTGTCGGCCTCCGAGGAGGTCTTCTCGGTGGTCGTCAGACCGGTGGCAGGGTCGTAGACGGACCGGGAGCTGGTGGGCACGTTCAGCGCGGCGAGCAGCAGTCCGCGGGCCGCGGAGGCCTGCTGGACGGCGGCGTCGAGCTCGGCGAGGGCGTACGCGCCGGAGCCCGCGCGGGGCGGCATGTCCTCGGCGAGCCGGTCGGCGAGGCCGTGCAGCGCGGTGATGATCGCGGAGTACGCCTCGTGCGCCTCCACGGCCGTGTCGTCGCCGGTGAGCGCCGCGGCACGGACGGACCGGAGGGACTCGAGGGCGGCGCGCAGCGAGGCGGTGAGGTCGGTCCCCTCCAGTTCGCTCGCCTGCCGGTCCACCCGGGCGCTGCCGTCGGTGGAGGGCGCCTGGGACTTGGGGCGGCCGGCCGCGATGTAGGAGGTGACCGCGTCGCGCTCGTCCGCGAGGGACTGGGCGAGGACGAGGGCGTCCTGGGTCTGCTCGGCGAGCGTGACCAGGTCCTGGGAGTCCTTCAGCTGCCCGGAGGCGGTGAGGACGGCGGGGGCGCCGGCTCCGGCGATGGCGGCGGCCACCACGGCCACCGCGACGATCAGCCGGTTGCGTACATGGGTGGGACGGCCCTTGCCGACAGGGGTGCGCTCCGCGCCCCCCTCGGAGGCCGTCTGCCTGCCTGTGCGCCGAGGCCGCGTCTTCTGCACCGGTGCTCGCATTCCTGACTCGTGTGCCCATGGGCCGGATGTGACGCTCCGTCAACTGGTGCGTACGCCCGGTTCGGTCCCCGACCCTCCCAGTGCCGGTGGGCGGGGATCGCGCATCGCCTGCCCCGCCACCCGAAGGAGTGAACATCGGAGGGGAGTTGGCGGGCAAGTTCCTCTGGCGTGTGCAGCGCCCTTGCGCGGCAGGCCGGTTGGACGTGGGCGGCGGGCTTTGACAAGATTCGCCGCCACCGCTTTCCCGACCCCTGCATTACCTCCCAAAACAGGCGTCTGACCTGCGGGCCTACGTCCGTTCGGCGAGCGATGCAAGCCTTTTGCGGAGGCTGTGAAGGGGTCGTGCAGACTGGCCGAATGCGTACGGAACTTGTGTCGCGGCCCGGTGATCCGGCCCGCCCCAACGAGGACTTCGCGAGCGTCGGCCTTCCCGCCTGCGGGCAGGGCGGTTCGGTCGTCGTGCTCGACGGGGTGACTCCGCCGCCGGACGGCGGGGGCTGTCTGCATTCGGTTCCCTGGTTCACGGCACGGCTGGGCGGGGCCCTGACCGAACTGACCGTTTCGGCACCGGATGTTCCGCTGGTCGAGGCCCTTTCTCTCGCCGTTGCGCGTACCGCCGCGGCCCACGCCGAAACCTGTGACCTTTCTCACCCGCGCACCCCGCAGGCGACGGTGGCCGTGGCGCGCTGGTCGGCGGAGACCGTGGACTATCTGGTCCTGTCCGACGCGGTGCTGCTGCTCGCCTCCCCGGACGGCCCGGTGACCCCCGTCCTCGACGACCGGCTGGCCCGGCTGCCGCGCGAGCTGCTGCGGAGCGCGGCGTACGTCGACGGCTCGCTGCGCAACCGGGAGGGCGGCTTCTTCACCGCCGCCGCGGATCCGGCGGTGGCCGCGCGGGCGGTGACCGGAAGCGTGCCGCGCGCCGGGGTCGGCGCCCTGGCGGCGCTGTCGGACGGCGCGGCCCGCTGGACGGAGACCTTCCACGAGGGCGACTGGACGGACCTGTTCGCCCTGCTCCGCGCGCGAGGGGCGGAGGCGCTGGTGGAGCGCGTACGGGAGCGGGAACGCGCGGACCGCTCCGGGCGGGCGTTCCTGGGGAACGCGAAGACGCACGACGACGCGACGGCGGTGTACGTCGAGCTGTAGCGCCGTGCCCGGCCCCGGCTGCTTGCCCGAGCCCGGGCCGCTTGCCCGGGCCGCTTGCCCAGGCCGCTTGACCGGGCTGCTTGCCCAGGCCGTTTGACCGGGCCGCTTGCCCAGGCCGCTTGACCGGGTTACTTCTCCATGCCGCGGTTCAGCTGGTGCAGCAGCCGGGCCAGTTCCGCGACCTCGCGCCGGTCCCAGTCGGAGAAGTGCGTGACGTACCGCTCGCGGCGGGCCTCGCGGACCCGGCCGACCCGGCTGCGGCCCTCCTCGGTCAGGTCGACCAGCCAGGCGCGGCCGTCCGCCGGGTCGGGCTCGCGGGCGATCAGTCCGAGCTGCTCCAGGGCACGCAGCTGACGGGACATGGTGGCCTTGCCGACGCCGATGTATCCGGCCAGCTCGGTGGCGCGCTGGCGGCCGCACTCCTCCAGCCGCACGAGCAGGCCGTACGCGGCGGACTCCAGGTCCGGGTGGACCTCGCGGGCCATCTCGCCCTGGTTGGCGCGGGCGCGCCGGAACAGCACCGTGAGTTCCCGCTCCAGGGAGAGGAACTCCCGGTCGCCCTGGTCCACCCCGCGCGGCGACGCCTCGCCGTTCGCTTCCTCGTGCACGTCAGCACACTCCTGTTTCCGCCGGTGCCCGCCCTGGCCGCGGCTCCTCAAGTATTTCGCAGGCGCGGACCGGCGGAAGACCAGGTCGGGGTGCGGGCGAAGGCCCGGTCCTCCCTCGCGGAAGAGCCCGGGCCCCGCCCTCATCCGGCAGCGTCCGTCACGCCGCCGCCGGAACCTGCGGCTTCGCGCCGTTCGTGGCGGGCGCGAGGGCCAGTTCCAGGACCTGGCGGACGTCCGTGACGGCGTGGACGTCGAGCTTGTCCAGCACCTCCGCCGGGACGTCGTCCAGGTCGGGTTCGTTGCGCTTGGGGATGACGACGGTCGTCACCCCTGCGCGGTGGGCGGCGAGCAGCTTCTGCTTGACGCCGCCGATCGGCAGCACCCGTCCGGTGAGGGAGACCTCGCCGGTCATGGCCACGTCCGTGCGGACCAGTCGGCCCGACAGCAGGGAGGCGAGGGCGGTCGTCATGGTGACGCCGGCGCTCGGGCCGTCCTTGGGGACCGCGCCCGCCGGGAAGTGGATGTGCACGCCCCGGTCCTTCAGATCACCGACGGGCAGCTCCAGCTCCGCGCCGTGCGAGCGGAGGAAGGACAGGGCGATCTGCGCGCTCTCCTTCATCACGTCCCCGAGCTGACCGGTCAGGGTCAGCCCCGCCGCACCGGTCTCCGGGTCGGCCAGGGACGCCTCGACGTAGAGCACGTCACCGCCCGCGCCGGTGACCGCGAGGCCGGTGGCCACACCCGGGACGGCCGTACGGCGCTCGGCCGGGTCCTGGGCGGACTCGGGCACATGGTGCGGCCGCCCGATCAGACCGCGCAGGTCGGCGTCGGTCACGGTGAACGGCAGCTTCCGCTCCCCCAGTTCGTGCTGGGCGGCGACCTTGCGCAGCAGCCGGGCGATCGACCGCTCCAGGGTGCGTACACCCGCCTCCCGGGTGTACTCGCCGGCGAGCTTGCGCAGCGCGCTCTCGTCGAGGACGACCTCGTCCTTGTTCAGTCCCGCCCGCTCCAGCTGGCGCGGGAGCAGGTGGTCGCGGGCGATGACGACCTTCTCGTCCTCGGTGTAGCCGTCGAGGCGGACCAGCTCCATACGGTCGAGCAGGGCCTCCGGGATGGCCTCCAGGACGTTGGCGGTGGCGAGGAAGACGACGTCGGACAGGTCCAGCTCGACCTCCAGGTAGTGGTCCCGGAAGGTGTGGTTCTGCGCCGGGTCCAGGACCTCCAGCAGAGCCGCCGCCGGGTCACCCCGGAAGTCGGAGCCCACCTTGTCGATCTCGTCGAGGAGCACCACCGGGTTCATCGACCCGGCCTCCTTGATCGCCCGCACGATCCGGCCGGGCAGCGCACCGACGTACGTACGGCGGTGGCCGCGGACCTCGGCCTCGTCGCGCACACCGCCGAGGGCGACACGGACGAACTTGCGGCCCATGGCGTGGGCGACGGATTCTCCCAAACTGGTCTTTCCGACACCAGGCGGACCAACCAGGGCGAGCACGGCACCGCCGCGCCTGCCCCCGACCACACCCAGGCCACGCTCGCTGCGCCGCTTGCGCACGGCCAAGTACTCGGTGATCCGTTCCTTCACGTCCTCCAGGCCCGCGTGCTCGGCGTCGAGGACGGCCTTGGCGCCCTGGATGTCGTAGGCGTCCTCGGTCCGTTCGTTCCACGGCAGTTCGAGGACGGTGTCCAGCCAGGTGCGGATCCAGGAGCCCTCGGGCGACTGGTCGCTCGACCGCTCCAGCTTGTCGACCTCCTTCAGGGCCGCCTCACGGACCTTCTCGGGCAGGTCGGCGGCCTCCACGCGGGTGCGGTAGTCGTCGGACTCCTCGCCGTCCTTGGCGGCGTCGCCGTTGAGTTCGCGCAGCTCCTTGCGGACGGCTTCGAGCTGGCGGCGCAGCAGGAACTCCCGCTGCTGCTTGTCGACGCCCTCCTGGACGTCCTTGGCGATGGTCTCGGCGACGTCCTGCTCCGCGAGGTGGTCGCGCAGCTGCTGGGTGGCGAGCTTGAGGCGGGCCACCGGGTCGGTGGTCTCCAGCAGCTCCACCTTCTGTTCGGTGGTCAGGAACGGCGAGTAGCCGGAGTTGTCGGCGAGCGCGGAGACGTCGTCGATGGCCTGGACGCGGTCGACGACCTGCCAGGCGCCGCGCTTGCGCAGCCAGGCGGTGGCGAGCGCCTTGTACTCCTTGACCAGGTCGGCGACATGACCGGGCAGCGGCTCGGGCACCGCCTGGTCGACCCGGATGCCCTCGACCCACAGGGCGGCGCCGGGGCCGGTCGTGCCGGCGCCGATCCGCACGCGGCCGCGGCCGCGGATCAGCGCGCCCGGGTCGCCGTCGGCCAGCCGGCCGACCTGTTCGACGGTGCCGAGCACACCCGTGCTCGCGTACGTCCCGTCGATGCGAGGCACCAGCAGCACGCGTGGCTTTCCGCCCTCGGAACGGGCGGCGGCCTGGGCGGCCTCCACCGCGGCGCGTACGTCGGTGTCGTTGAGGTCCAGCGGAACCACCATGCCGGGGAGCACAACCTCGTCATCAAGAGGCAGTACGGGCAGGGTGAGCGATGCGGACGTCGAAGCCATGATCTCCCCTTCGGCAGTCAAGTTGAGCTATGCCGACTCAATGCACAGCGGCCGGTGAATGTTCCCGGAGGGGCGCCACGTTCGCTGTGGGCGATCACGAGAGGTGGGGCTGGACGATCGACGCGGGAACGGGCCCGCACCCCGTGACCCGGCACGTCCTCGGCGCGACGGACGACGCCGTCGAGGAGGCGACCGTACGGAAGGTGGCCGGGGCCGTGACCGGGGCGGGGGTGTGACTGAAGGTGTTCGCGGACCCGGCGGCCCGCTCGGCGCCAACTGGTGGATCGACCCCGAACCGGGCTGCCTGATGACGACCCCGCCGACCGGCACCGCACCCGGCCCGCTCCCCGCCGGCCACCGGCAGCGCACCTGGTCGGCCGGCGGCGTGACCCGCACGATGATCGTCACCCCGGACGGTTCCCCGGCCGCCCGCGGCCAGATCGCCCCGACGGGCGCGACGGCGGTCCTCGACCTGATCGAGACGGCCCCCGCCCACCGCCGCCGGGGCTTCGGCAGCCTCGTCCACCGGAGACGAGCGCGAGGTTCACAGGAGCCGCTCACTGAACCACGGGCCGCGCGACCCACCCCCGGCCCGGCATCCCCACGGCCACCGCGCGACGCCGCCGGCCACACCCCCGTAGCCGCGCGCAAGAGCGGACACCCGAAGCGAGCCCGGCACCCCGAGGCGCTCGGGGGCGCGCCCAGGGGCGGCGCGCGACCGACCGTGCCTCCCCGCTCCCGCCTTCCCCCACCCCATCCGCCCACTTCCGGCATTCACCCCGAAGCCACCCCACCCGGCGACCACAATGCGCGTATGACCGATGACTGGAAGCGACGGCTCGACGCGCTCCACGCGGATCTCGTGCGCCGGGACGACCCCGTCGCCTGGGTGATGGAGGCGGACGCCGTGGAGGCCTCCCGGCGCTATCCGCACATCGCGCTGCGCGGGCCCGTCTTCGGTGTCGCCGTCCGGGACCCGGCCCCCGCCGAACCGCGCTGGCGACTGCTGAAGCCGGTGGTGGACGGCATGCCCCAGCAGGCCCGGGACGGGCTGAACTCGCATCTGTGGTTCACGGCGAAGGACGGCACCGACGACCCGGCCGTCCGGCGCGCGCTCCTCGCGGCCGTCTCGGTGCTGGAGCGCGACCCGGCCGACGAGGTGGAGGCGCTGGACGTGCGCTACCGGGTCGTACGCGGCGACGAGTTCGCGCGGACCGGCGACGACGGCCTGGAGCCGCCCCGGCCCACCGACCCGGAACCGGTGTGCCCCTCGTGGGAGGAGCGGGCCGGTGCCCCCTCCCCCGACGTGGGTTTCGCGCTGGATCCCGGCCGGGACGAGGGGCCGATGGCGGGCGCCCTGCGGCTGGGCCTGCGCGAGTTCGTGTACTCGGGCGCCCGCTTCCCCGAGGACGTGCTCGCCGACTCGGTGCGGGCGGCCGCCACGCACCCGGACGTGGTGCGGCTGCCCGTCGGTTTCGCGGTGGCCGAGCGCGGCGTCTCCGGCTGGAGCCCCTGCGGCTCCCTGCACCCCACCCCGCACGACGCCCGTCGCTCGCTCTACGACGGCATGTCCCGCGTCTGGGCGATGCTGTACCGCTTCGACGACCGCAGGAAGGCCCGTTACGCCCGCGCCGCCGAGGCGTTCCGGGCGGCGGGGCGGGCCGACGAGGCGACCGTGGACGACCGGGTGTTCCGGGTCTGCCGTGTCGAGCGGATGATCCGGATGGGCCCGGACGGCCCGGAGCCGCCCCGCCCGTCGGACGTCGACGAGTACGGCCCCATGAAGATCCACCCGACCCTGCGCGAGGACGGCACCGTCCACTACGACGACTGACGGCCGCCATACCTTCGCAAGCGCTCCGCCGCATCCCCGCAACAGAACTCACAGGCAACTCACGCACACTGCAAGGCGATTCACAGTGAGCAAGCCGCCCGAAACACGGGCACAACGGGGCCAGGGGGACGACATGAGCGACACTTCCGAGACGAACGGCGGGCACCGGCCGAGCCGCCGCGCCCTCGTCGCCGGAGCGACCGCGACAGCGGCCGGCGCGGTCATCACCACCCTGGCGGTGCGCGCGAACCGCGCCGCCGACGAGGGCCGGACCCCGGCCGCGGCCACCCCCGCACCCGCGGCGCGCCGCAGCGCGCCCGGCACGCCCGCGCCCGGCCCGCGTCCGCGGTCCGACCACCGCCCGAACATCCTCTTCGTCCTCACCGACGACCAGCCCAAGGACACCGACTGGGCCCTGCCCCGGACGATCGACTGGCTCGGACGCGACGGCGTCACCTTCGAGCGCGCGCACGCCAACACCCCTCTGTGCGCGCCGTCGAGGGCGTCCATCATGTCCGGCCGGTACGCCCACCACCACGGCGTCCTCGACACCCGGCACCCCACCCACCTGGACCAGCACACCACCGTCCAGCGTCAGCTGCGCGAGGCCGGCTACCGCACCGGTCTGTTCGGCAAGTACCTCAACTACTGGCACCCCGCCGACAACCCGCCCCACTTCGACGAGTGGCTCCTCCAGGAACCGGTCGCCTATGTCGACGGGCACTACAACGACGGCGGGACCGTCCGGACCATCCCCGGCTACAACACCACCGTCATCAAGGACCGCGCCCTCGCCTTCGTCGAGAGGTCCCGCACGGACACCCGCCCCTGGTTCGCGTACGTCGCCACCCGCGCGGCGCACGAGGTGAACATCCCGGACGGGACGTACGCCCGCACGCGCGTGCCCTCCTGGAAGGGCCGCCCGTCGGTGTTCGAGACGGGGAAGCTGGACAAGCCGCCCTTTCTGCGGACCGCCGACCACTCCTTCGCCGAGGGCAGGGCCCTGCGCACCCGTCAGCTGCGCACCCTGCTCTCCGTGGACGACGCGATGCGCGACTTCCGCGACAAGCTGCGCGAGCTGGGCCAGCTGGAGAACACCCTGGTGGTGTTCACCAGCGACCACGGCCTGGCCTGGGGCGACCACGGCTGGCTGCGCAAGTCGGTGCCGTACCGGCCGAGCCTGGAGGTGCCGTTCCTGATGTCGTGGCCGGCCGGCGGCCTCGCCAAGGGCGGCCGGGACGACCGTCTGACCTGCCACGTCGACATCGCGCCCACCTTGCTGGCCGCGGCCGGCATCACCCCCGACACCCCGCACGACGGCCACTCCCTCCTCGACGCCCGCAACGACCGCCACCATGTCCTCGCCGAGTGGTGGTGGAACCGCCAGGACAAGGTCCCGATCCACACCTGGGCCTCGTACGTGGGGAAGAACGAGCAGTACACCGAGTACTACCGGGGCCGCCTGGACACCGACGGCCGCCCTCAGGGCTCCGGAGAGGTCCTCTTCCGCGAGTACTACGACCTGCGCGCCGACCCCTACCAGCTCACCAACCTGCTGCACCTGTCGAGCCCGGACGACGAACGACGACTGGGAATCCCGGCCCTGGCCAGGGACCTCGCGGTGGCGCGGGCGGCCTAGGAACCGCCCCCGGTCCGCCTCTCCCGGCTCCACCGCCGTACCCGGGGCCAGGTCCCCACCCCTATCGCCAGCGCGATCAGATGGCCCCAGTCGGTGAGGGGGTCGGTGAAGGCGATCAGGTCCTGGAGCAGGAGGCCGCCGAGGGCGATGAGGAGGGGCAGGCGCAGCCAGGGGCGGAGCAGTCCGGCCAGGGCGCCCACGCTCGCGGCGACGCCGAAGCTGATGCCGTAGTCGAGGCGGTGCAGCGAGCTGTCGGGGAGATGGCCGACCAGGACGGCGAGGCCGACCGGGACCTCGGTCGCGAGGGTGGCCAGGACGTGTCCGAGCAGGAAGACGACGGCCGTCCGGGGGCCGCCGATCCGGTGTTCCAGCGCGGTGAGGACGACCAGGAAGCCGAGGGTGAAGGGCGAGAGGAGACCGCCGGCCACCCACAGCGCGCTGGCGATCAGCACCTGCGCCGGGTCGGTCAGCAGATGGGCCACATCCGTGCTGGAGCCCTGGTGCAAGGTGTGCACGAGGGCCGGGTCGGCGTGCGCGGCGACAGCGGAGGTGACGGCGAGGACGGCGGCGTAGGACAGGGTGAAGGGGACGGGGATCCGGGGCGGGCGCCGGCGCCGGACGCGCGGGCTCTCCTCGGCGGGCCGCGTGACCTGGTGCGGGACGCGCTGGCCGGGGATGCCGTCCAGGAGTCCGCAGACGTCGGGAAGGGGCGGGCTCGTACGGGCCACCGTGGGTTCCACCGCGGGTTCCACTGTGAGGCGCTCCTTCCGTTTCACCCCACCCTTCGTGGCCGACCCGCGACATGTCTGTGACCGGCGCCACGCGGGGGCCGATTCACAGGAAGCTCTGAGATTCCCAGGGGCTTCACGACAACCAGCGCACAGCGGCGCGTCAACGTCACACCCGCCCCTCACCCCCGTCCGACCTGCGCTCCCGAAAACGTGTGAACAGACCGTCAGGGAAGTGCCAGGATGGGCCGATGCCCCGTTCGTACGACATCCCCGACGGCCCCGAGGTGCTCGACCGTCGCGCGGGACCCCATGGTGAGGTCGTGTTACGCCGGCACGGCGAACTGCTCCAGATCATCGCCAACGGCTGCTTCCTGATGGACACCTCCGACGGCCGCTCCGAACGGCTGCTCGTCGACGCCGCGCTCGCCGCGCTGGACGGCCGTCCCGCACCGAAGCTGCTGATCGGCGGCCTGGGCGTCGGGTTCTCGCTCGCGCACGCCGCCGCCGATGCGCGCTGGGGCGCGATCACCGTGGTGGAACGGGAACGGGCGGTCGTCGACTGGCATCTCGACGGGCCGCTCGGGCGACTCTCCGCGCGGGCCCTCGCCGATCCGCGCACGACGATCGTGGAAGCGGACCTGCTGGACCACCTCCGTGAGACGTGCGACACGTTCGACGCGATGTGCCTGGACATCGACAACGGGCCCGGCTGGACCGTCACCGAGGGCAACGACAGCCTGTACTCACCGGCCGGACTCACGGACTGCGCAAGGGTGTTGACACCCGGTGGTGTCCTGGCCGTCTGGTCCGCCCGCCCCTCTCCGGAATTCGAGGGAACCTTGCGGAATGCCGGGTTCCGGCAGGTGCGTACCGAAGAGATCCCGGTTGCCCGAGGCGTGCCGGACGTCGTGCACCTCGCCGTCCGCCCCGCCGTCGGGCCTGGATAGCAATGCGTCGGTGACTCCGGGTACGTTGCATCCCTGACGCCGATCATTTACGCGTCAACCGCAGTCATGCGCAGACAAGGGATCACCCCACTGATTCCGGAAAGCACACTCAGGGGCGGGCGATGGAGACGACACACACCTCGCACAACGGCACGACGACGGCGACCCCGGGAGCGCAGCGGCGCGTTCTGGTGGTCGAGGACGACCCGACCATCGTCGACGCCATCGCGGTCCGCCTGCGCGCCGAGGGATTCCTCGTGCAAACGGCGGGCGACGGACCGGCGGCCGTCGACACCGCCGAGGCCTGGCAGCCCGATCTGCTGATCCTCGACATCATGCTGCCCGGCTTCGACGGCCTGGAGGTCTGCCGTCGCGTGCAGGCCGCCCGACCGGTGCCGGTGCTCATGCTCACCGCGCGCGACGACGAGACCGACATGCTGGTCGGGCTCGGCGTGGGCGCCGACGACTACATGACCAAGCCGTTCTCGATGCGGGAGCTGGCCGCACGCGTGCATGTGCTGCTGCGCAGGGTGGAGCGGGCCGCGATCGCGGCCACCACGCCCCGCAGCGGCATCCTGCGCCTCGGCGAGCTGGAGATCGACCACGCGCAGCGCCGGGTGCGGGTGCGCTCGGAGGACGTGCACCTCACGCCCACCGAGTTCGACCTGCTGGTCTGCCTGGCGAACACCCCGCGCGCGGTGCTCTCCCGTGAGCAGCTCCTCGCCGAGGTCTGGGACTGGGCGGACGCCTCCGGCACCCGCACGGTCGACAGTCACATCAAGGCGCTGCGCCGGAAGATCGGCGCCGAGCGGATCCGCACGGTGCACGGCGTGGGCTACGCGCTGGAGACCCCGACGCCATGAGCGGCGCGGACGGACCGAGAAGCCCCGGCTCCGGACCAGGGGATCCCTGGGGCGGCGTGCGCCCGTTCTCGATCAAGACCAAGCTGGGCGCGCTGGTCGTCATCTCGGTGCTGATCACCACGGGTCTGTCGATGATCGCGGTGCACACCAAGACGGAGCTCCGCTTCATCACGGTCTTCTCGATGATCGCCACACTGCTGATTACGCAGTTCGTGGCGCATTCGCTCACCGCCCCGCTGGACGAGATGAACGCGGTCGCGCGCTCCATCTCGCACGGTGACTACACCCGCCGGGTCCGGGAGAACCGTCGGGACGAGCTGGGCGACCTGGCCCAGACGATCAATGTGATGGCGGACGAGCTGGAGGCGCAGGACGCCCAGCGCAAGGAGCTGGTGGCGAACGTCTCGCACGAGCTGCGCACCCCGATCGCGGGGCTGCGCGCCGTCCTGGAGAACGTGGTCGACGGCATCGCCGAGGCCGATCCCGAGACGATGCGTACGGCGCTGAAGCAGACGGAGCGGCTCGGGCGGCTGGTGGAGACGCTGCTCGACCTGTCCCGGCTCGACAACGGCGTCGTACCGCTGCGCAAACGCCGTTTCGAGGTGTGGCCGTATCTGTCGGGCGTGCTGAAGGAGGCCAACATGGTCTCCTCGGCGCGCGCGACCATGGGCTCGGGCGGCAGCCACACGCGGACGGACGTCCATCTGCACCTGGACGTCTGCCCGCCGGAGCTGACCGTGCACGCGGACCCGGAGCGCATCCACCAGGTCGTGGCGAACCTGATCGACAACGCGGTCAAGCACAGCCCGCCGCACGGCCGGGTGACGGTGAAGGCGCGGCGCGGGACGCAGCCGGACTCGCTGGAGCTCGAAGTCCTGGACGAGGGTCCGGGCATACCGCGCTCGGAGTGGCACCGCGTGTTCGAGCGGTTCAACCGGGGAGCCGTCCGCCGGCCGCACGGTCCGGGCAGCGACGGCGGTACGGGGCTGGGGCTGGCGATCGCCCGGTGGGCGGTCGATCTGCACGGCGGACGGATCGGAGTGGCCGAATCCGAGCGGGGTTGCCGGATTCTTATCACTCTTCCGGGAGAGCCTTCTCTTCCAAGTTGACGTAAAGTGCGAACCGGAGCCTCAAGATCCCCCGGCTGTCCGCGCCGTCGGACACGTGTGATCAGGCAGAGGACCGGTGCAGGTCGGCGCCGGTTCGCACAGGTCCGCCCGCTCGGTGTGCGCGACCAGCGTCAACGGACCCTTTTCGCACCGCAACCGCGCTTGTTTCCCGCCATTTCCACCCCCGAAACACGCTTTCCGATGTGACTTACGCGACGATGGACCGGCTCGACCTGACCTTCGTGCTCTTGGAGGCGTAGCCTTTATTCCCGCTGTCCATCACCTTGTGAAGCGGAAGAGGGCGGTTGCCGCCGTGTCGCCACAGTCCCCCAGTAACGCATCGAGCATCTCGACCGACGCAGACCAAGCGGGCAAGAACCCCGCTGCCGCGTTCGGCCCGAACGAGTGGCTCGTCGACGAGATCTATCAGCAGTACCTCCAGGACCCGAATTCGGTAGACCGTGCCTGGTGGGACTTCTTCGCCGACTACAAGCCGGGGGCGGCCACTCCCTCGGCTCCGGCGGGTACTGCGGCCGCGGGGGCCGCAGGGACCACCACCACGCCGCCGGCGCCCGCCGCCCCGGCTCCGGCCGCCGTGCCGGCCCCGGCCGCCGCCCCGAAGCCCGCGGCCGCCGCGCCGGCCGCCCCGGCCCCGGCCGCGGCCCCCGCCCCGGTGAAGGCCGCCCCGGCCGCCGCGAAGCCGGCCGCCGCCGCTCCCCCGGCAGCCGCCGGGGCGCCCGAGGGCCCCGAGCTGATCACGCTGCGCGGCCCGGCCGCCGCGGTCGCGAAGAACATGAACGCCTCGCTGGAGCTGCCGACGGCCACCTCGGTCCGCGCGGTCCCGGTGAAGCTGCTGTTCGACAACCGCATCGTCATCAACAACCACCTCAAGCGCGCCCGGGGCGGGAAGATCTCCTTCACGCACCTGATCGGCTTCGCGATGGTGCAGGCCATCAAGGCCATGCCGTCGATGAACTGGCACTACGCGGAGAAGGACGGGAAGCCCACCCTCGTCAAGCCGCCGCACGTCAACTTCGGCCTGGCCATCGACCTGGTGAAGGCCAACGGCGACCGCCAGCTCGTCGTCGCCGGCATCAAGAAGGCCGAGACGCTGAACTTCTTCGAGTTCTGGCAGGCCTACGAGGACATCGTCCGCCGCGCCCGCGACGGCAAGCTGACGATGGACGACTTCACCGGTGTCACGGTCTCCCTGACCAACCCCGGCGGCCTCGGCACCGTCCACTCCGTGCCGCGTCTGATGCCCGGCCAGTCGGTCATCATGGGCGTCGGCTCCATGGACTACCCGGCGGAGTTCCAGGGCACCTCCCAGGACACCCTGAACAAGCTCGGCATCTCCAAGGTCATGACGCTCACGTCGACCTACGACCACCGGGTCATCCAGGGCGCCGCCTCCGGCGAGTTCCTGCGGATCGTCGCGAACCTCCTGCTCGGCGAGAGCGGCTTCTACGACGAGATCTTCGAGGCCCTGCGCATCCCCTACGAGCCGGTCCGCTGGCTCAAGGACATCGACGCCAGCCACGACGACGACGTCACCAAGGCCGCCCGGGTCTTCGAGCTGATCCACTCCTACCGGGTCCGCGGCCACGTCATGGCCGACACCGACCCGCTGGAGTACCGCCAGCGCAAGCACCCCGACCTGGACATCACCGAGCACGGCCTCACCCTGTGGGACCTGGAGCGCGAGTTCGCCGTCGGCGGCTTCGCCGGCAAGTCCCTGATGAAGCTGCGCGACATCCTCGGCGTGCTGCGCGACTCGTACTGCCGCACCACCGGCGTCGAGTTCATGCACATCCAGGACCCGAAGCAGCGCCGCTGGATCCAGGACCGCATCGAGCGCGCGCACACCAAGCCGGAGCGCGAGGAGCAGCTGCGCATCCTGCGCCGGCTGAACGCGGCGGAGGCCTTCGAGACCTTCCTCCAGACGAAGTACGTCGGCCAGAAGCGGTTCTCCCTGGAGGGCGGCGAGTCCGTCATCCCGCTGCTGGACGCGGTCATCGACAGCGCGGCGGAGTCCCGGCTGGACGAGGTCGTCATCGGCATGGCCCACCGCGGCCGGCTGAACGTCCTGGCCAACATCGTCGGCAAGTCGTACGCGCAGATCTTCCGCGAGTTCGAGGGCAACCTCGACCCGAAGTCGATGCACGGCTCCGGCGACGTGAAGTACCACCTGGGCGCCCAGGGCACCTTCACCGGTCTCGACGGCGAGCAGATCAAGGTCTCGCTGGCCGCGAACCCCTCCCACCTGGAGACGGTCGACCCGGTCATCGAGGGCATCGCCCGCGCCAAGCAGGACATCATCAACAAGGGCGGCACGGACTTCACCGTCCTGCCGGTGGCGCTGCACGGCGACGCGGCCTTCGCGGGCCAGGGCGTGGTGGCCGAGACCCTGAACATGTCGCAGCTGCGCGGCTACCGCACCGGCGGCACGGTCCACATCGTCATCAACAACCAGGTCGGCTTCACCGCGGCCCCCGAGTCCTCGCGTTCCTCCATGTACGCGACGGACGTGGCCCGCATGATCGAGGCCCCGATCTTCCACGTGAACGGCGACGACCCCGAGGCCGTCGTGCGTGTCGCGCGGCTGGCCTTCGAGTTCCGTCAGGCGTTCAACAAGGACGTGGTGATCGACCTCATCTGCTACCGCCGCCGCGGTCACAACGAGTCGGACAACCCGGCCTTCACCCAGCCGCTGATGTACGACCTGATCGACAAGAAGCGCTCGGTGCGCAAGCTCTACACCGAGTCCCTCATCGGTCGCGGCGACATCACCCTGGAAGAGGCCGAGCAGGCGCTCCAGGACTACCAGGGCCAGCTGGAGAAGGTCTTCACGGAGGTCCGCGAGGCCACCGCGCAGCCCGTCGGCGGCGACGTCCAGGAGCCGCTGGACGGCTTCCCGGTCGCGGTCCCGACCGCGGTCTCCACGGAGGTCGTCAAGCGCATCGCCGAGTCCCAGGTCAACATCCCCGACTACTTCCACGTCCACCCGCGTCTGCTGCCGCAGCTCCAGCGCCGGGCGTCGATGGTCGAGGACGGCACCATCGACTGGGGCATGGGCGAGACCCTCGCGGTCGGCTCCCTCCTCCTGGAGGGCGTCCCGGTCCGGCTGTCCGGCCAGGACTCCCAGCGCGGCACCTTCGGCCAGCGCCACGCGGTCCTCATCGACCGCGAGACGGGCGAGGAGCACACCCCGCTCCAGTACCTCGCCGAGGACCAGGCGCGCTACAACGTCTACAACTCCCTGCTGTCCGAGTACGCGGTCATGGGCTTCGAGTACGGCTACTCGCTGGCCCGCCCCGACGCGCTCGTGATGTGGGAGGCGCAGTTCGGCGACTTCGTCAACGGCGCGCAGACGGTGGTCGACGAGTACATCTCGGCGGCCGAGCAGAAGTGGGGTCAGACGAGCGGCGTGACGCTCCTGCTCCCCCACGGCTACGAGGGACAGGGCCCGGACCACTCCTCGGCCCGCGTCGAGCGCTTCCTCCAGCTCTGCGCCCAGAACAACATGACGGTCGCCATGCCGACCCTGCCGTCGAACTACTTCCACCTCCTGCGGTGGCAGGTGCACAACCCGCACCACAAGCCGCTGGTGGTCTTCACCCCGAAGTCGATGCTGCGCCTGAAGGCGGCGGCCTCGAAGGCGGAGGAGTTCACCTCGGGCCAGTTCCGCCCGGTCATCGGCGACACCTCGGTCGACGCGAACGCGGTCAAGAAGGTCGTCTTCTGCGCCGGCAAGGTCTACTACGACCTGGAGGCCGAGCGTCAGAAGCGCGGTGTCACGGACACGGCGATCATCCGTCTCGAGCGCCTCTACCCGCTGCCGGGTGCCGAGGTCCAGGCGGAGGTCAACAAGTACCCGAACGCCGAGAAGTACCTGTGGGTCCAGGAGGAGCCGGCCAACCAGGGTGCCTGGCCGTTCATCGCCCTGAACCTGATCGACCACCTGGACCTGGCCGTCGGCGCCGACGTCCCGCACGGCGAGCGACTGCGCCGCATCTCGCGGCCGCACGGCTCGTCCCCGGCCGTCGGCTCCGCCAAGCGCCACCAGGCGGAGCAGGAGCAGCTGGTGCGCGAGGTGTTCGAGGCGTGAGCCTCTGACCGATCGTGACCGATCGAGCAAAGAGCCTGTCCCCGGGAATCCCCCGGGGACAGGCTCTTTGTCGTACGTCGGTCCGTCGTACGTCGGTCCTCGTCGTACGTCGGTCCTCGTCGTACGTCGGTCCTCGTCGTACGTCAGTCCTCGTCGTCCTCGTCGTCCAGCCGGGCGAGCCAGGTGGCGAGGCGCTCCACCGGCACCTCGAAGTCCGGGTTCAGGTCGACGAACGTCCGCAGCTGTTCGGCGAGCCACTCGAAGGTGACCTCCTCCTCGCCGCGTCGCTTCTCCAGCTCCTCGATGCCTCGGTCGGTGAAGTACAACTCTCGCTCCTGCTCCTGTGGGCCTACGCCCCCAGAGTAGGCCGCCGGTCACCCCCACGGTGTCTTGACTTCCGACGTCCGCGATATATCGTGAATTGAAGAAGACGCGATATGGCGCGTTGTACCGGGAAACCGTGCCGAGGAGGGGTCTCCCATGTCCGAATGGTCCGTCGCAGAGCCGAGCAAGCTCACCTTCGACGAGCCCGTCAGCACCCTGCACGTCCGCATCGTCGACGGCACGGTGAACGTGGTGGGCACGGACGAGGGCCCGGCCCGGCTGGAAGTGTCCCGGATCGAGGGGCCACCCCTTGTGGTGAGTCATCGTGACGGCACCTTGACGGTGGCGTACGAGGATCTGCCCTGGAAGGGATTCCTCAAGTGGCTCGATCGCAAGGGGTGGCGCCGCAGCGCCGTGGTCTCCCTGGCGGTCCCGGTCGGCACCCGGGTGGAGCTGGGCGTGGTGAGCGCCGGCGCGACGGTGTCCGGGATCGACGGGCGTACGGAGATCAAGGGCGTCACCGGTGACGCCACCCTGGTGGGCCTCGCGGGCACGATCCGCGCGGACACGGTGTCGGGCAGCGTCGAGGCCCAGGCGCTCACCGGCGATCTGCGGTTCAACTCCGTCTCCGGGGACCTGACCGTCGTCGAGGCCGGCTCGTCCGTCAAGGCGGACTCGGTGAGCGGCTCGATGGTCGTCGACGTGGACCCGACGAGCAGGCCCACGGAGATCTCCCTGACCAACGTCTCGGGCGAGATCGCCATCCGGCTGCCGCACCCGGCCGACGCGGAGGTGGAGGCCAACACGGCGAGCGGTGCGGTCTCCAACGCCTTCGAGGACCTCCGGGTCAGTGGCCAGTGGGGCGCCAAGCGGATCACCGGCCGTCTCGGCGCGGGCAACGGCCGGCTGAAGGCGACCACGGTCTCCGGCTCGATCGCCCTGCTGCGGCGCCCGCCCACGGAGGACGGGGACTGGTCCGCCGATGGCTCCGACGCGGGGGACAATGCCGTTTCCGGCCCGGACGGCGGTGCCCCCTGCGCCGACCCGGCCGACAGCACGACCGACAAGAAGGTGCTCTGACATGCCTCCCGTCTTCGCCCACGGCCGTCTCCGTCTCTACCTGCTGAAGCTGCTGGACGAGGCCCCACGCCACGGTTACGAGGTGATCCGCCTCCTGGAGGAGCGCTTCCAGGGGCTGTACGCGCCGTCGGCGGGCACCGTCTACCCCCGGCTGGCCAAGCTGCAGGCGGAGGGCCTGGTCACCCACACCACCGAGGGCGGCCGCAAGGTGTACGCGATCACCGACGCGGGCCGCGCCGAACTCGCCGACCGCAGCGGTGAACTGGCCGATCTGGAGCTGGAGATCCGCGAGTCGGTCGCGGAACTGGCCGCGGAGATCCGGGCCGACGTACGCGGCGCGGCGGGCGATCTGCGGCGGGAGATGCGGGCGGCGGCCACCGAGGCCCGGCGTGACGGCCGCCCCGGCCCCGTCCCCGAGGGCGAGTACGGCGACAAGGAGTCCTGGCGGGCCGCCAAGGAGGAGATGCGCCGCGTCAAGCAGGAGTGGAAGGAACAGGCCCGCCGGGCCAAGGACGAGAGCCGCAGGGCCCGCGAGGAGGCGCAGCGTGCCCGCCGCCAGGCCAAGGACGCCCAGGACCACGCGCGGGCCCAGGCCCAGGAGGAGATGCAGCGCATCGCCCGGCGCGTCCAGGAACAGGTCCAGGACCACTTCGCGCGCGGCGACTGGCCGACGGGGGTCCGCGAGGGCCTGACCGAACTGGCCAGGGAGTTCGGCGAGTTCGGCAAGGACTTCGGCAAGGAGTTCGGCAAGGACCTGGGCTTCGGCCGCACCTCCGCGGGCCCGGCCCCGTCCTACTCCCACTCCCCCGAGGACTTCCCCGCCGAGTACGAACCGTCCTGGGCCCACGAGGACTCCGGCGGCGACCCGGCCCGCGACCTGGACCGCCTCCTGGACCGCTTCCGCGACGACATCCGCGACACGGCGCGCGACCACGGCATCACCCCCGACCAGCTCCGAGCCACCCGCCACCACTTGTCCTCGGCGGCGGCCCACATCGGGGCGATCCTGCGGACACCGAAGGCTTGAGGGTCGGGAGGGGCGTCAGCTCGCCTTGGGTTCCGCGTCGCCGTACAGGATCCGGGTCAGGGCCGCGTGGGTCACGCCGTGGTCGGCGAGTACCTCGGCGGTGGGGCCGGGTTGGGTGGTGAGGGCGAGGAGGATGTGCTCGTCGCCGATGCGCCGGTCACGGTGGGCCAGTGCCATGCGCAGGGACTGTTCCAGGATCCGCTTGGCGTCCCGGCCGAAGCTCGGGCGCCCCGCCCGGCGGCCGGCCGCCATCGCGCCGACCCCGTGCACCTCCTCCACCCGGGCGACGATCTCCGTGACGTCGATACCCAGTCCGGCGAGGGCGTCGCTCTCGGCGCGCGAGAGACCCGCGCGCCGACGCGACTCCTCCAGCGCCTCCCGCACCGAGTCCCCGCGGTCGGCGAGCCCGAGGGCGGCCAGCGCGAAGGAGGCACGGCCGCCCTCCCGGTCCAGCAGGGCGAGCAGCAGATGCTCGGCCCCGACGGTCCGCACCCCCGCCCCCTCGCAGTGCTCGACGGCACCGCGCACCACGTCACGGGCGTCCTTCGTGAACCGTTCGAACATCACTGCCTCCCGTACTTCTTGTGCACGGCCTGCCTGCTCACTCCGAGTTCCGCGGCGATCTCCTGCCACGACCAGCCCTGATGGCGCGCACTGCGCACCTGCACCGCCTCCAACTGCTCCAGCAGCCTGCGCAGCGCGGCGACGGCCCGCAGTCCGACCCGTGGATCACGGTCGCCGGCGCGTTCGGCGAGATCCGTTGCTTCGGTCATGACGTCAACATAGGTTGACACGCCCCGTCTGTCAACCTATGTTGACAGGCGGGGCGTGCGAAAGACGCAAGAGGCACCGTCGGCCGGCGGCTCAGCCGCCGGTGAGCACGATCTTGCCGAACTGGTCGCCGGACTCCAGGCGTTCGAAGCCCTCGCGGGCCCGGTCCAGCGGAAGGATCTCGTCGATGACGGGGCGGACCCCGGTGACCGCGCAGAAGGAGAGCAGGTCCTCCAGCTCCTCCTTGGTCCCCATGGTGGAGCCGACGACCTTCAGCTCCAGGAAGAAGATCCGGGTGAGCTCGGCGTGCGAGGGCCGGTCCCCGCTCGTGGCACCGGAGATCACGAGGGTGCCCCCGGGCTTCAGGGACTTCACCGAGTGGGACCAGGTGGCCGCGCCCACGGTCTCGATGACGGCGTCCACCCGCTGCGGCAGCCGGGCCCCCGGCTCCACCGCCTCGACCGCGCCGAGCTCCAGGGCCCGCTTGCGCCTGGCCTCGTCACGGCTGGTCGCGAAGACCTTCAGCCCGGCGGCCTTCCCGAGGACGATCGCGGCGGTGGCGACACCCCCACCGGCCCCCTGGACGAGGACCGAGTCACCGGGGCGGACGCCCGCGTTGGTGAAGAGCATGCGGTACGCCGTCAGCCAGGCCGTCGGCAGACAGGCGGCCTCCGCGAAGGACAGTTCCCTGGGCTTGGGCAGGATGTTCCAGGTCGGCACGGCCACCTGCTCGGCGAAGGTGCCCTGGTAGTGCTCGGTGAGGATGGAGCGCGGCTCCCTGGGGCCGACGCCGTGCCCGGTCTGGCCGATGACGGAGTGCAGGACGACCTCGTTGCCGTCGGCGTCGACCCCGGCGGCGTCGCAGCCGAGGATCATCGGCAGCTTGTCCTCCGCGAGACCGACGCCGCGCAGGGACCAGAGGTCGTGATGGTTGAGGGAGGCGGCCCGCACGGTGACGGTACTCCAGCCGGGGCGGGCCTCGGGGGCCGGTCGCTCCCCCAACTCCAGTCCGGAAAGCGGCTGGTCGCGGTCGATTCGGGCGGCGTAGACGGCGAACATGCACCTGACGATAGGCGGCGCGGGGGGTCGGCGAAACCGGGGCCGCCTGTGAGACACGCCCTCTTGCCAAAACAGGGCCGGTACGGGGGTCCGGGGGCGGAGCCCCGGGGGACGCCGGCGGCTCGGCTCACCCGAACAGGCGGGTGGGTGGGCAAAGAAATGGCCCCGCCCGGACGGACGGGGCCATTCGAGGGACCTCAGCGACGCGCGACGCCCTCGGCACGTGCGGCCGCGGCCACCGCCGCCGTCACCGCGGGAGCGACCCGCTCGTCGAACGGCGAGGGAATGACGTAGTCAGCGGCAAGATCGTCGCCGACCACACCCGCCAGCGCCTCGGCCGCGGCGATCTTCATACCCTCAGTGATCCGGGAGGCCCGCACCTGGAGCGCCCCCGCGAAGATCCCCGGGAACGCCAGCACGTTGTTGATCTGGTTCGGGAAGTCCGACCGCCCGGTCGCGACGACCGCCGCGTACTTGTGGGCGACCTCGGGGTGCACCTCGGGGTTCGGGTTGGCCATGGCGAAGACGAACGCGCCCTTCGCCATGGAGGCCACCGCCTCCTCCGGGACCGTACCGCCGGAGACGCCGATGAACACGTCCGCGCCCGCCAGCGCGTCCTCCAGCGAGCCGCTCAGCCCCGCCTTGTTGGTGAACCCGGCGACCTCGCGTTTGACGTCCGTGAGGTCCTCGCGGTCCGCCGAGACGATGCCCTTGCGGTCGGTCAGCGCCACATCCCCGATACCGGCCTCGACCAGCATCTTCGCGATGGCGACCCCGGCCGCGCCGGCGCCCGAGATCACGGCCCGCAGCTCGCCGATGGTCCGCCCGCTCAGCCGCGCCGCGTTGCGCAGCGCCGCCAGCGTCACGACCGCCGTACCGTGCTGGTCGTCGTGGAAGACCGGGATGTCGAGCGCCTCCTGGAGCCGGCGCTCGATCTCGAAGCACCGGGGTGCCGAGATGTCCTCCAGGTTCACACCGCCGAACGAGGGGGCGAGGCGCACCACCGTCTCGACGATCTCGTCCACGCCGGTGCAGGCCAGCGCGATCGGAACCGCGTCGACCCCGCCGAACTGCTTGAACAGGATGGCCTTGCCCTCCATGACCGGGAGGGAGGCCTCCGGCCCGATGTCCCCGAGCCCGAGGACGGCCGTGCCGTCGGTCACGACGGCGACGACGGAGGACTTCCACGTGTAGTCGTTCACCAGGTCCGGCTGTTCCGCGATCGCGGTGCACACGCGTGCGACGCCGGGCGTGTAGGCGAGGGACAGGTCGTCCTTGTCGCGGACCGGGACGGTGGCCTGCACGGCCATCTTTCCGCCGCGGTGCAGCGCGAACGCCGGATCGAAGGAATCGAGGGGTTCCGCACCGCCCTCCTGGCCCGTATGGTCCGCGCTCTCGCTGCGAGGATTGACGATCTCCGCTGCCACTTCGATGTACCCCTTAGCTGTTCTTGGTCTGAGGGTGGCCACTCCGGGTGAGGAGTGGGCGGGCATCGCACAGGCCCCTGAAGAGGTGATGCGTACGGGCGCCTGCGCGTCGGGCGCGCCGCACACGCGCCCTGAGCCCCGGATGAGGGGTGTAAAGAACCTTCATACCGGACGGAGACCACAGCCGACGAGTCCAATCCGTGCAAGGTCACATTCCTCGGGCTGTAGACCCTCGACAGAGGTGATCACGAGTGACATGACTCATGCGCGAAGACCGGCCAAGGCCTGGTGAAGGCTTGACACGGACTCAACTGAACGGACGCGTCGCACGGTCGGCGATCACATCGTGAGATGAACCGAAGATCCTCCGGCCGCGGGGACGGATTCCCGCAGATGGTCCGGCGTCGCCCGGCCGTGATGGACCGGACTGTGCGGCTCGGGGGTCGCCCGTTATCCGATTTTGACATGGCTGGCCCCCTGATTGGCGTAGTCCGAATGGCAAGATGCCGTAATCACACGAGGTCGCGACACCCGAAGCTGTGTGTTCTTGTCGACCCATCGGCACTTGTCGACCCAGTTGACGCGTGTCGACCCATCGGCATCTCCATCCATCCGCCGGAGGAACCCAAAATGACCGCAAGCACCACCCGACGCACGACCGCCGCGCGCACCCGCCTGGCAGCGGTCGGATCTCTCGCGGTCGCGGGCGCTCTGCTGCTCTCCGCCTGCGGCGACCAGACCAACGACAGCGGCAGCGGCTCCTCCGAGTCCTCGAGCGGCGCCTCCACGGCCCCCCTGTTCTCGAAGCTGCCCGCCGACATCCAGAAGAGCGGCGTCATCCAGGTCGGCACGAACGCCGAGTACGCCCCCATGGAGTCCGTCGACGGCGGCAAGATCGTCGGTGTCGACCCCGACATCGCGGCCGCGCTCGGCAAGCAGCTCGGTGTCGAGTTCAAGTTCACCAACGGTGGCTTCGACACCCTGATCACCGCCGTCAACTCCGGCCGCTACAACATCGCGATGTCGTCCATCACGGACAACAAGCAGCGCCAGGAGGGTCTGGACGACAGCGGCAAGAAGCTCGGCGAGGGCGTGGACTTCGTCGACTACTTCACCGCCGGTACGGCCATCTACGTACAGAAGGGCAACCCCAAGGGCATCCAGTCCCTGGACGACCTCTGCGGCCAGACCGTCGCCGTGCAGCGGGGCACCACCTACGAGGAGGCCCTCCAGGCGCAGTCCAAGACCTGTACGGGCGCCGGCAAGAAGGCCCTGAAGATCGAGTCCTTCGAGAACGACACCGAGGCCCAGACCCGCGTGAAGTCCGGCGGTGCCGTGGCCGGCGTCAACGACTACCCGGTCGCCGTGGACATGGCCCGCAAGGCCGGTGGCGGCAACACCTTCGAGGTCCTGGACAAGCAGTACGAGGCCGCCCCGTTCGGCATCGTCGTCGCCAAGAAGGACACCCAGCTGCGCGACGCCCTGAAGGAGGCCGTCGACGCGATCATCAAGGACGGCTCGTACCAGAAGGTGCTGGAGAAGTGGGGCGCCGAGAGCGGCGCGATCAGCCAGTCCGCGATCAACGGCGGCAAGTGATCCACCCGCACCGCTCCAAGCCTTCGAAGGGCAGTCCCCATGTCTGACAAGCTCGACAAGACCCCCGCGGGCGCACCGCCGGAGGACACCCCTCCGGTCGCCAAGGACTCGGCGTACGCCGGGCCGCCGGAGGCCATCAAGGCCATCCCGGTGCGCCACTGGGGCCGCTGGGTCAGCGGTGTCGTCGTCGTCGCGCTGCTCGCGCTGCTGATCAACGCGTTCGCCAACGGTGACATCCAGTGGTCGACGGTCGGCGACAAGGTCTTCGACTCGACGGTCGTCGCCGGTGCCGGGCGCACCCTGCTGATCAGCATCCTGGCGATGGTGCTCGGTGTGGTGCTCGGCATCCTGCTGGCCGTGATGCGGCTGTCGAAGAACCCGGTGACCAGCACCGTCGCCTGGCTGTACATCTGGTTCTTCCGCGGCACCCCGGTCTACGTCCAGCTGCTGATGTGGTTCAACCTGGCGCTGATCTTCCCGATGCTGAACCTCGGGCCGATCTACAAGGACGAGATGACGGACGTCATGACGCCGTTCATGTGCGCCCTGCTCGGCCTGGGTCTGAACGAGGCCGCGTACATGGCCGAAATCTGCCGTGCCGGTCTGCTGGCGGTGGACGAGGGCCAGACCGAGGCGGCGCACGCGCTGGGCATGAGCCACGGCAAGACGCTGCGCCGGATCGTGATCCCGCAGGCGATGCGGGTGATCGTGCCGCCGACCGGCAACGAGTTCATCAACATGCTGAAGACCTCGTCGCTGGTGTACGTGGTGACGTACAACGAGCTGCTGCGCTCGACCTCGGTGATCGGCTCCTCGTCGTTCGCCGTGATGGAGCTGCTGTTCGTCGCGTCGATCTGGTACCTGGTCATGACCAGCATCTTCAGCGTCTTCCAGTACTACCTGGAGCGGTACTACGCGCGCGGTTCGAGCCGCAGCCTCCCGCCCACGGTCTTCCAGAAGATCAGGGCGAACCTGTTCTCGCTCAGCAGTGAAAGGGGGGCGAAGTGACTGCGATGGTGAAGGCCGAGGGCGTCCACAAGTCCTTCGGCGCGGTCGAGGTCCTCAAGGGCATCGACCTCCAGGTCAACACCGGCGAGGTGTTCTGCCTCATCGGCCCGTCCGGCTCCGGCAAGAGCACCTTCCTCCGGTGCATCAACCACCTGGAGAAGATCAACGCCGGGCGGCTGTACGTCGACGGGAACCTGGTGGGCTACCACCAGAAGGGCGACAAGCTGTACGAGCTCAAGGACAGCGAGGTCGCGCTCCAGCGCCGGGACATCGGCATGGTGTTCCAGCGGTTCAACCTGTTCCCGCACATGACGGCGCTGGACAACGTGGTCGAGGCCCCGGTCCAGGTCAAGGGCGTCAGCAAGGCCCAGGCCAGGGAGCGGGCGCGGGAGCTGCTGGACCGCGTCGGTCTGGCCGACAAGGCGGGGAGCTACCCCTCGCAGCTCTCCGGCGGTCAGCAGCAGCGCGTGGCCATCGCCCGGGCCCTCGCCATGGACCCGAAGCTGATGCTGTTCGACGAGCCGACCTCGGCCCTGGACCCGGAGCTGGTCGGTGACGTCCTGGACGTCATGCGCGACCTGGCCGAGTCCGGGATGACGATGGTCGTCGTCACGCACGAGATGGGCTTCGCCCGCGAGGTCGGCGACAGCCTGGTCTTCATGGACGGCGGCGTGGTCGTCGAGTCCGGCGACCCGCGCGAGGTCCTGACCAACCCGCAGCACGAGCGGACGCAGGCGTTCCTGTCCAAGGTGCTCTAGCGGTACGACGCGGAAGGGGCGGTACGGAGTCTCCGTACCGCCCCTTCCGCCGTGCGGTCACTTCAACGCGAGCAACAGGGTGTCCGCCGGCGAGCACCACACCGGCCGGGCCTCGGCGAAGCCCTTCTCCTTCAGCACGCGCGCGTGCCACGCCGCGGACGGCGTGTCCCCGTCGGCGTGCTCGCCGTAGATCTCGAAGCGGCGGGCCGTGGGGGCGGCGAGGACCGGGTCCTGGGCGGCGAGCTGCCACCACTCGGCCCAGTCGAGGGCGCCGCCGCTCCTGGCCTGTTCCATCCGGGCGAGCCTCAGTGCGCGCTCCGCCGCGTTGATCCGGGGCGTCGTGTCGTCGATCATGTGGTCCGCGTTCATGAAGACACCGCCGTCGCGGACGAGGTCCGCGATCCGACCGTAGAGGGCCGCGAGGGGTTCGCTGTGCAGCCAGTGCAGGGCCGTGGCCGTCAGGACGGCGTCGTACGAGTCGTACGGCAGCCGGGACGGCCAGTGCGGGTCCTTGAGGTCGGCGGCCACGAGCGTGACCCGGTCGTCCCCGGCGAAGGTGCCCTCGGCGATGGTGAGGAGCGCCGGGTCGAGGTCGACGCCGGTGCTGGTGGCGCCGGGCAGGCGGGCCAGCAGCCGGGCGGTGATGGTGCCGGTGCCGCAGGCGAGGTCCAGGACGCGGGGCTCGGGCCCGGCGAGCGCCTCGACCATGTCGAGCATGATCCGGAACCGGTCCTCACGGTCCGGCATGTACCACTCCTGCTGCCGGTCCCAGCTCTCCTGCCAGGCCGCCCAGTCGGTCGTTCCGGTACCCGTGGTGGTCATGGAAGCCCCCTCGTCACCCGTCGCGTAATACCCTGAAAGCACGATCAGCCGTTACCCGGCCGCACTCACGACCATAGAGCCCCTCCGTAAGGACTACAAGTGGAACTGGCCTATTACTCGGACTATGCCGTACGCCTCGTCAACAGCGAGGAACCGGCCCGCGGCAAGGACGCGCTGACCTCGGTCGAGGCGGTCCGCGATCTCTTCGGCGGCAACCAGTCGGCCGCCCGCCGCGCCACCGACGCGGACGTCACCCGCTTCCGCTCGGTCCGGGCCCGGCTGCGCGCGGTGTTCGAGGCGGCCGACCACGGCGACGAGACCCTCGCCGTCGACCTGCTGAACTCGCTGCTGCTGGAGTTCCCGGTGAGCCCGCAGATCTCCGGCCACGACCACCGCGACGACGACGGCCGCCCGCTGTGGCACATGCACCTGGCCGACCACCCCTCGAACGCGACCGCGGGCTACGCCGCCATCGCCGCCATGGGCCTGGCCTTCCACCTCACCGAGTACGGCGTCGACCGGCTCGGCCTGTGCGAGGCCGCCCCCTGCCGCAACGCCTACCTCGACACCTCCACCAACCGCTCCCGCCGCTACTGCTCCGACCGCTGCGCGACCCGGGCCAATGTGGCCGCCTACCGCGCCCGCAAGCGCCTGGAGGCCGACCGCACCGCCAGCACCGGCCTCGCCGCCGACAGCGCCCAGCGCACCACGGCCAGCGGCGAGCGCTGATCCGGCCTGAGCGGCCGGTAGCGCAGCCGCACCTTGCCCAGGATCAGCTCGTCGGGCACGACCCCGTAGTCGGTGCTGTCCCCGCCGGCGTACGCGTTGTCCCCGAGCACCCACCACCCCCCGTCCCGCCGCTCGACGGCCCGCTTGACCACCAGCAGGTCCTGCTGGAAGGGATGCCGCAGCACGACGACGTCACCGGCCCTCACCCGCGCCCCGTACTGCACCACCAGCTGATCCCCGTGGTACAGCGTGGGCACCATGGACGGCCCGGTCACCTCGGCCAGCCCGAAGGGTGCCACGGCCCTCCCCCGCTCGGTCTCCTGCGACAGCTCCGGCATCCCGGCACCTCCCCGGTCCGTTCCTCCACCAGTCTCAGTCTGACCCCGGACTTTTGTCCTAAGCCCATGGGGGCACTCGCGAAAACCCGTCTTGCAGGGAGTAATGTCCCACCTGAGAAGACGATCACGAGGAAGGAACGCTCCATGCTTTCCCGCCTGTTTGCCCCCAAGGTCAAGGTCAGCGCGCACTGCGACCTGCCCTGCGGTGTGTACGACCCGGCCCAGGCCCGCATCGAGGCGGAGTCGGTGAAGGCCGTGCAGGAGAAGATGGCCGCCAACGACGACCCGCACTTCCAGGCGCGCGCCACCGTCATCAAGGAGCAGCGCGCCGAGCTCGCGAAGCACCACGTCTCCGTGCTGTGGAGCGACTACTTCAAGCCCCCGCACTTCGAGAAGTACCCCCAGCTGCACGTGCTGGTCAACGACACCCTGAAGGCCCTGTCGGCCGCGAAGGCGTCGACGGACCCGAAGACCGGCGAGAAGGCTCTCGAGCTGATCGCCGAGATCGACAAGATCTTCTGGGAGACCAAGAAGGCCTGATCGCCGATCACCTTTTTTCCACGCACCCGCACCCGGCCCGCAGGTCGCCGAACACGGCGTCCACGGCGGTCCGGGTGCGGTGCTGTTCGAGGAGGTCGCCCCTTCGCCGTCCCGCGACGCTAGGCTGCCATCGAGGGGTGGCCAGCCACAGGTGGAGTCGGTCATGAACAAGCGGCGAGATCAGGTCCGGGTCGTGACTCCCGAGGACAGAGAACCGGGGCCGCGGACTCCCGGCATGGACAGGCAGCAGGCGTTCGCCACCGAGGGGACCTGGTCGGGGTTCGTGCGTACCGAGGCCGGCATGGTCTCCGGGTGGCACCATCACGGCGGGTGCGAGTCGGTCATCTACGTCCTCACGGGCGCCATCAGGGTGGAGTTCGGCCCCGACGGCGCCGAGGCGGTGGTGGCCGGGCCCGGCGACTTCGTGTACGTCCCGAAGGATGTGGTCCACCGGGAGAGCAACCCCTCGGCCGAGCCCGCGGACATCGTCGTCGTACGGTCCGGGACCGGGCAGTCCCTCTTCAATGTCGACGGCCCGGAGCCGGGCTGAGGTGGGGTGGGTCAGCGGCGGCAGATCAGCAGGCCCGCCCGGCTGGTGACGCGGAAGACGCCGTTGCGGGCGATCTCGTCGGCGACGATCCGGCGGGCCCGTTCGACGGTCTCCTCGAAGGGGGCGCCGTACTGGTCGGCCCAGGCGCGGTAGGAGGCCAGATAGGCGGCCGCGGGGGCCGGGTCGGGGAGTTCGATGACGCCGGGGAGCACCACCGTCTCGACCGTGCCGAACTCCGCGCCCAGCAGGGCGGGGGCGTTCTCCAGGCTGAAACGGGTGGTGAACACCAGGCGGGGCACGGCGGGGGCGGTGCCGAGGACGTCGGTGAGGGCCCGGCCCCACAGGTCGTCCAGTTCGGCCTTGTCGTGCTCGCCGTTGGTGGAGGCGATCAGGAGTCCGCCGGGGGCGAGGACCCGGGACAGCTCGCGCACCGCCGCCGGGATGTCGGGCACGTGGTACAGCATGTGCAGGGCGAGGGCCGCGGCGGCGCTCCCCGTCGCCAGGGGCAGCCGGGCCGCGTCCGCGACGGCCACCGGGGCCGGGACCTCCGCGAGGATGCCGGCCGACAGGTCCAGGCCGAGGACCGTCAGGTCGGGGCGGTCACGGCGGATCCGGGTCAGGAAGGTGCCGTTGCCGCAGCCGACGTCGACGACGGTGCCGCGCACCGCGGTGAGCCGCTCGGCGACGAGGCCGGGGAGGTCGTGGCGCGGTGTCTGCCAGCGGTAGACGGCCTGGCGGGCGGCCAGGTCGCGGCCGGTGCGGTAGGCGCTGCCGGTCAGCCGTTCGCGTTCGGTGGCGGCGGATGGTTCGGGCACTGCGGCACCTCCGGGCGGTGGGGCCCGGCCGGGGTTCCGGCCGGGTCCGCACAGCGCATCAAAGAGCGGCGCGCGCCGTCCAGCGGTGCCCCTCTACGATCACCCCATGAGCTCCCGCGCCCCCGTCCCGGTCCGCTGGACGTACGCCTTCGTCGACCGGCCCGCCGAACGGTTCCGTACGGCGGGCGCGTTCTGGTCCGCCGTCACGGACACCACGCTGTCCGGACTGCGCGGCGAGCGGGAGGAGTTCGGCACCCTGCTGCCGGGCGGCGGCGCCGACGCCTGTGTGAAGGTCCAGGCCGTCACGGACGGGCACGGCGGGGCGCATCTCGACTTCGCGGTGGAGGACGTGCCCGGGTTCACCCGCGCGGCGACGGACCTGGGGGCGCTGACGGCCGCCGCGCACGACGGGTGGACCGTACTGCGCTCCCCCGCCGGGCAGTTGTTCTGCGCGGTGCCCTGGCAGGGGGAGTCCGTGCGGCCGCCGGTCGTCGGGGACAGCCGGCTGGACCAGGTGTGCGTCGATGTCCCGCCGTCCGCGTACGACGCCGAAGTCGCGTTCTGGAGCGCGCTGCTGCCGGGCTGGTCGGCCCGGCCGGGGTCGCTGCCGGAGTTCCATGTGGTCGCGCCCCCGCCGGGGCTGCCGGTGCGGATCCTGCTCCAGCGGCTGGGCGAGGAGCGGCCCGTCTCCGCCCACCTGGACCTGGCCTGCGGTTCCGGCATCGACGCGGTGCGCGCCCGGCACGAGCGGCTCGGGGCGTCGCTCGTGGCCCCCGCCGCCCACTGGACGGTGATGCGTGACCCGGCGGGCGCCCTGTACTGCCTGACGGGCCGTGACCCGCGGACGGGCGGACTGCCGGCTCGGCCGTCCGGCTGAGTCAGCGGTTCCAGGGCTCCACGTCCACCACGGCGTCCGCCGGGATGGGCCCGTACACGTGCGGGAACTCCTCGCCGCCGGGTTCCGGGGCCTCGTACACCAGCGGGACGTCCAGCCGGGCCGGGTCCACCACCAGGACCACCAGGTCGTCGGGGCCGTCGTAGGAGCCGTAGAGGAAGGCGGCGACCTTGGGGAGCTGGGCGCGGGTGGAGCAGTGGATGAACCCCTCCTCCGCGAGGGTGCGGCCCCGGGTGGACCACGTGTAGGAGCCCTGTTCGCGGGCCGCCGCCCAGAGCGCGCGTTCGGTGATGTGGAGGATGTGCGGAAGGGGTTCGGTCATGGGGGCACGCTAACCGGTCGGCTCGGGACGGGTCTCCGGCTTTTCCTCGTGCACCCGCGCGGGGGCGCCCTCCTCGACGTACGCCTCGCACTCGGGGTTGTGGCACGGTCCCGGCACCCAGCGCGGGACCCATGCGCCCAGGGTCTTGTAGCGCTGGACGACGGACTGTACGGGCTGCCCGCAGACGGGACAGACACGCTGTTCTCTGTCCATGCCCTCAGCGTAGGGCGGGCGGGCCCTCAGTGCTCCCTTGTGTACGTCCGTTGTGACGACGCCGTGCCGCGGACGATCGGGCAGGTCTTGATCACGGGGGCCTGACCGGCGAAAACACCGACGGGCCCCGCACGCCGTGGGGAGGTGCGGGACCCATCGGGGTCCAGGGGTGATTCCAGGTGGTGAATCCAGGTGGTGTTTCCAGGTGGTGTTTCTAGGTGCTGCGCCGGGTCACGAACTCGGCCAGCGACAGCAGGCCGCCCGCGGACTCCGGGTCCGGGATCGCGCGGGCCAGTTCGTCCATCGCCCGGGACATCCGGTCGGCCGCCTGGTCCTGCGCCCAGGCCCGGCCCCCGGCCCGCTCCACCGCCAGTGCCGTGCGGTCGAGGTCGTCCGGGTCCTCCGGCACGTGCGGCCGCGCGTACAGCTCGGCCAGTTCCCCGGCGGCCGGGGTGCCGGAGGCCAGGGCGGCGGCCACCGGCAGGGACTTCTTGCGGGCGGCGAGGTCGGCGCCCGCCGGCTTCCCGGTGTGCCCCGGGTCGCCCCATATGCCGATGACGTCGTCGATGAGCTGGAAGGCCAGCCCGGCCTCACGGCCGAACGCGTCCAGCGCGTCGACGTCCTCCGGCGCCGCCCCCGCGTACAACGCGCCCACCGCGCAGGCGCATCCGATCAGCGCTCCCGTCTTGGCCTCGGCCATGACGAGCACCTCGTCGAGGGTGACCTCGGCGGGGGCGCGCTTCTCGAGGGCCGTGTCGGTCCCCTGGCCCTCGCAGAGCTCCACCACGCAGGCCGCGAGCCGGGCGGCGGCCGCCGCGGCCGCCGGGTGCGGGTCCTCGGCGAGCATGCCGAGGGCCCGCGCCTGGAGTGCGTCCCCGGCGAGGATCGCGTCGGCGTCGCCGAACACGGTCCAGGCGGTGGCGCGGTGCCGGCGGGTGGTGTCCCGGTCCATCACGTCGTCGTGCAACAGCGTGAAGTTGTGGACGAGTTCGACCGCCGCGGCCGCCCGGACCGCCGCCGCCCGGGCCGCCGGGCCACCGAGCGCGGTGGCCGCCGCGAGGACCAGCGCGGGCCGGATCGCCTTGCCCGCGTTCTCCGCGGCCGGGGTGCCGTCGGCATGCTCCCAGCCGAAGTGGTAGCGGGCGACCCGGCGCATCCGGCGGGGTAACGAGTCGACGGCGGCGCGCAGTTCGGGGTCGACCGCCGCCCTGGCACGCTCCAGGATCGCCGTCGCCTCCTGCCCCTCGGACGCCGCCGGGCCGGTCCGCTCCTCGCCGCCGCCCCGGCTCTCCCCCTGACTCCCGATGGACCTCCGCCTTTCCCGTGTCCCGTACGGCCTGGTGGCGGAGGTCACCGCCAGCGGCCGATCTCGACGTTCTCCAGGACGCCCAGCGCGTCCGGCACCAGCACCGCCGCCGAGTAGTAGGCCGTCACCAGGTAGTTGATGATCGACTGTTCGTTGATGCCCATGAACCGCACGGACAGGCTCGGCTCGATCTCGTCCGGGATGCCGGACTGGCGCAGGCCGATGACGCCCTGGTCCTGCTCGCCCAGACGCATCGCGATGATCGAGCTGGTACGGGCCTCGGTGACCGGGATCTTGTTGCACGGGTAGATCGGCACCCCGCGCCAGGTGGGGATCCGGTTGCCGCCCATGTCGATCGTCTCGGGCACCAGCCCCCGCTTGTTGAGCTCCCGGCCGATCGCGGAGATCGCGCGCGGGTGGGCGAGCAGCATCTTGGTGCCGCGGCGCCTGCTGAGCAGCTCGTCCAGGTCGTCCGGGCTCGGCACGCCGTCGTGCGGCTGGAGCCGCTGGTCGTACTCGCAGTTGTGGAGCAGACCGAACTGCCGGTTGTTGACCAGCTCGTGCTCCTGGCGCTCCTTGATCGCCTCGACCGTGAGCCGCAACTGCTGCTCGGTCTGGTTCATGGGCTGGTTGTAGAGGTCGGCCACGCGCGTGTGGATGCGCAGGACGGTCTGGGCGATGCTCAGTTCGTACTCGCGCGGGCGGGCGTCGTAGTCCACGAACGTGTGCGGGATGTCCGGTTCGCCGGCGTGGCCCGCGGCCAGGTCGACGGCCTTCTCGCCGTACTTGTTGGTGCGCTGCTCGGGAATGGCGCGCAGCTGGTGCAGGTGCGCGCGCAGGGAGTCGGCGCGCTCCGCGATCTGCTCGACGTCCTGGCGGGCCAGGATCAGCACCGTGCACGCGGTGTCGGCGCGGGCGGTGTACTCCCAGATGGCGTCGGCGTCGAGCAGGGCCTGGTCGCCGAAGTAGGCGCCGTCGGCGAGGACGCCGAGCACCTGGTCGTCGCCGTAGGGGCCGGTGCCGACCTTCTCGACGCGGCCGTGCGCCAGCAGATAGACCTCGTCGGTCTGGTTGCCGAAGGAGGCGATGACCTCGCCGGGGCCGAACTCGCGCTGCCGGCAGCGCTGGGCGAGCTCCGACAGCACCTCGGCGTCCTCGTAGTCGCGCAACGCCGGGAGTTCTCCCAGCTCGGCCGGGATCACCTCGACGCGGTCGCCGGTCTTGACGAACGTGATGCGGCCGTCCCCGACCGCGTACGTCAGCCGCCTGTTGACCCGGTACGTACCACCTTGTACGTCCACCCAGGGCAGGGTCCGCAGCAGCCAGCGGGAGCTGATCTCCTGCATCTGCGGCGCGGACTTGGTCGTGGTGGCCAGGTTCCGCGCGGCCGCGGTGCCGAGACTCTGCTGCGGCTTGCCCGAGTCCGTGCGGACCTCTTCGCCTACCGACATGGAGTAATGCCCTCCCGAATCACGCACGGGCGCCGAACTGCGCCGGTGCACTGGTACGCGGACAAGCCTTCCATCACGGTGTGTGGTCGTGCTATTACACGAAAGAGCGGGAATGGATCATCGCGGAGCTGGGCAGAGGGACGTTTCGGCGAGCGGTGTTCGACAATGTGCGGATGACCGACCTGCGCCCCCGCCTGCCCTCCCCGCTCCAGGAGGTGGCCGACGACCGGTTCGCGCGGCACGGGGTGCGGCTGCTGCTGAAGCGGGACGACCTGATCCATCCGGAGCTGATCGGCAACAAGTGGCGCAAGCTCGTGCCCAATCTGACGGCGGCGGCCGGGCGGACCGTGCTCACCTTCGGCGGCGCCTGGTCCAACCATCTGCGCGCCACCTCCGCGGCCGGGCGGCTCCTCGGGCTGCGCACGGTGGGCGTGGTGCGTGGTGACGAACTGGCCGGCCGGCCGCTGAACCCCTCCCTGGCCCGGTGCGCCGCCGACGGTATGCGGCTGCACTTCGTGGACCGCGCGACCTATCGCCGCAAGGCCGATCCGGAGAGCCTCGCGGCCGTGCTGCGGACGGCCGGCGCCGAGGACGCGTACGTCGTCCCCGAGGGCGGCAGCAACGCGCTCGCGGTCGCCGGCTGCCGGGTGCTCGGCGAGGAGCTGCGCGGGCGGGCCGACGTGGTCGCGGTGGCCTGCGGCACCGGCGGCACGCTCGCGGGGCTGGCCGCCGGGCTCGGGCCCGGGCAGCGGGCCCTGGGCGTCCCGGTCCTCAAGGGCGGTTTCCTGGAGGAGGAGATACGGGCGCTTCAGCAGGAGGCCTTCGGGGGGCGGCGGGGCGACTGGCGGCTGGACGACCGCTTCCACTTCGGCGGATACGCGCGCGTCCCCCCGGAGCTGGAGACCTTCGCCGAGGACTTCGCCGGCCGGCACGCGGTCCCGGTCGAGCGTCTCTATGTCGCCAAGTTGCTCTACGGACTTGTCGCCCTCGCGGGGGAGGGCGCCTTCCCGCGCGGGACGGCGGTGGCGGCCGTCGTCACCGGACGCCCGTTCCCCTGACCCTCAGCCCGCCTCCCGGTACGCCGCCGCCTCCTCCAGGTCCAGCCGGCGCAGCAGGGTGCGGAGCATCTCGTCGTCGATGTAGCGGCCGTCGCGCAGCCGGACGAACATCGTGCGCTCGGCGCTGATCATCTCGCGGGAGAGCCGGCGGTAGGTGTCGTCGACGGTCTCGCCGGTGACCGGGTTGACCTGGCCGAGGCGCTCCCAGACGGCGTTGCGGCGGCGTTCCAGGACGTCGCGGAGCCGGTCGGCGAGGGGTGGGGGCAGGGCGTTGCGCTCGTCGGCCAGCAGCGCGTCGAGGCGCTCCTCGGCGACCCGGGAGGCCTGGGCCTGGGCGTTGGCCTCGGCGAGGGTGGCGGCCTGGGCGTCGGGGGCGGGGAACTTCAGCATGCGGATCAGCGGGGGCAGGCTGAGGCCCTGGACGACCAGGGTGCCGATGACCGTGGTGAACGTCAGGAAGAGGATCAGGTTGCGGTGCGGGAAGGGTTCGCCGTGCTCGACGGTGAGCGGGATGGAGAAGGCGATGGCCAGCGAGACCACGCCCCGCATGCCGGCCCAGCCGATGACGAAGGGCCCCCGCCAGGTGGGGTTGTCCTCACGCGCGCGGATGCGTGCCGAGAGGGCCCGCGGCAGGAAGGTCGCCGGGTAGACCCACAGGAAGCGGGCCGCGACGACCACGAGGAAGAGGGCGAAGGCGTACCAGGCGGCGTCCAGGCCCTCGTACGAACCGAGGCCCCTGAGGACCACCGGCAGCTGGAGGCCGATCAGCGCGAAGACCGCCGACTCCAGGACGAAGGCGACCATCTTCCACACGGCCTCCTCCTGGAGGCGGGTGGCGAAGTCGACCTCCCACGCGCGGTGGCCGAGATAGAGGGCGACGACGACCACGGCGAGGACGCCGGAGGCGTGGAACTGTTCGGCGGAGGCGTACGCGACGAACGGGATGAGCAGGGAGAGCGTGTTCTGGAGGAGGGGCTCCTTGAGGTGGGTGCGCAGCCAGTGCAGGGGGGCCATGAGGATCAGGCCCGCGGCGACCCCGCCGACCGCCGCGACCAGGAACTCCTCGATGCCGCCCGCCCAGGACGCGCCCTCGCCGACCACGACGGCGAGGGCCACCTTGTAGGCGGTGATGGCGGTGGCGTCGTTCAGCAGGGACTCGCCCTGGAGGATCGTGGTGATCCTCGACGGCAGGCCGACGCGGCGGGCGACCGCCGTGGCCGCGACGGCGTCCGGCGGCGCCACCACCGCGCCCAGCACCAGCGCGGCGGTCAGCGGCAGCCCGGGGACCAGCAGATAGGCGGCCCAGCCGACGGCGACCGTGGCGAACAGCACGTATCCGACCGAGAGCAGGGCCACCGGCCGGAGCTGGGCGCGCAGGTCGAGGTAGGAGCTGTCGGTGGCCGAGGTGTACAGCAGCGGGGGCAGCAGCAGGGGGAGGACGATGTCCGGGTCCAGGGTGTAGTCCGGGACCCCGGGCACGTACGACACCACCAGGCCGGCCGCGACGAGCAGCAGCGGCGCCGGCACCGGGGTGCGCCGGGCCGCGGCCGCGATCGCCGCACTGCCCGCCACCAGCAACAGCAGTGGCATCACGTCCATGTCTCGCCCGCCTCGTTTTTCCGCGCGGTCCTCCGCGCGACCGTCGTAATCTGGCAATCATGAAACAGTGCACGCACGCCGAAGCGCTGCCCGATCCGGAACCCGTCCCGCTCGGTGAGACGTGTCCGGAGTGTCTGCGGGACGGCACCCACCCGGTGCAGTTGCGGCTGTGCCTGACGTGCGGCCATGTCGGCTGCTGCGACTCCTCGCCCAGCCGGCACGCCTCGGGGCATCACGACGAGACCGGGCATCCCGTGATGCGGACCTTCGAGCCCGGGGAGAACTGGCGCTGGTGCTTCGTCGATCATGTCCTCGTATGAGCGTCGGAGAGACGGCCCCGGCGTCCGACGGGTACGGTTCGACCATCTGACGCCTGGGTACGTCAACCCGGCGCGCCCTCTTCCCTTTTGGGCCCGCAGACCCCTAGACACGGAGCGTGTTCACAGCTTTACTGTGAGTGACGCCAGGGGGTTGGGGTCCCGGGACAGGACACGTGAGGGCGCGATAGCGTCACCGCTGCACCACCCACGCGTTACCCGGGGGGCGACCCTCGGCCCCGAAAAGCTTGTACCACCTTGGAGGTGAGGGTGTCCCAGATCGCAGGCGAGCCCGCGACCCAGGACTTCGTGGAAGTCCGGCTGCCGGCTGCGGGTGCCTACCTGTCGGTGCTGCGGACGGCCACGGCCGGCCTCGCGGCCCGTTTGGACTTCACCCTGGACGAGATCGAGGACCTGCGCATCGCGGTGGACGAGGCCTGCGCGATCCTGCTCCAGCAGGCCGTGCCGGGCTCGGTGCTCAGCTGTGTGTTCCGGCTCGTCGACGACTCGCTCGAGGTCACCGTCTCGGCACCGACCACCGACGGCCACGCCCCCTCGCGGGACACCTTCGCCTGGACCGTGCTGTCCGCCCTCGCGGGGAAGGTCTCCTCCGCCGTCGACGAGGACAAAACCGTTTCGATCAGCCTCTACAAACAGCGCGGCGCGGGACCCGGGCCGGCGTGAGGAACGGGGACGGGCCGGTGCGGGACGAAGAGCGCGGCACACGGGAGCTGCCGGCCGAGAACGATTCAGTCTCTCCGGGCGGTTCCCGACGCATGACCGCAGACGGTGTCGACGGTATCGACGGCATTCCCGAGCAGGCCAGGCCGCATCCGGAGGACGACACCGGACGCGCGGACCTGGATGCCACGCAGGGCTCGCCCCGCAAGGGGCGGATCGGGGGCTCCCCCGGCCGGGCTGAGGACAGGGCTCGACAGAGGGCGACGGGCGGGACGATGAGCGAGCACGAGCGAGACGACGAACAGGGCGTGCCGGGCACGCAGCACGAACCCCGTGCCCAGCACGAGCCCCGGAACCAGCACGAGCCGAGGGACCAGGGCGACCGCAGCGGGGCACGGGCGATGTTCGTCGAGCTGCGCGGACTCCAGGACGGCAGCCCGGAGTACGCGGAGCTGCGCAACCAGCTCGTCCGGATGCATCTGCCGCTCGTGGAGCATCTGGCACGGCGCTTCCGCAACCGCGGTGAGCCGCTGGACGACCTCACCCAGGTCGCCACCATCGGCCTGATCAAGTCGGTCGACCGTTTCGATCCGGACCGCGGCGTGGAGTTCTCGACGTACGCGACCCCGACGGTCGTCGGTGAGATCAAGCGGCACTTCCGCGACAAGGGCTGGGCGGTGCGCGTCCCGCGCAGGCTCCAGGAGCTGCGGCTCGCGCTCACCACGGCGACGGCGGAGCTCTCGCAGCAGCACGGCCGCTCCCCCACGGTCCATGAGCTGGCCGAGAAGCTGGCCATCTCGGAGGAGGAGGTCCTGGAGGGCCTGGAGTCCGCGAACGCGTACTCCACGCTGTCGCTGGACGTCCCCGACACCGACGACGAGTCCCCGGCGGTCGCCGACACGCTCGGCGCGGAGGACGAGGCGCTGGAGGGCGTCGAGTACCGGGAGTCGCTCAAGCCGCTGCTGGAGGATCTCCCGCCCCGGGAGAAGCGGATCCTTCCCCTCCGCTTCTTCGGCAACATGACCCAGTCGCAGATCGCGCAGGAGGTCGGCATCTCGCAGATGCACGTCTCGCGGCTGCTGGCGCGCACGCTGGCGCAGCTCCGGGAGAAGCTGCTGGTGGAGGAGTAGCCCCGCGGCTACTTCGCCGCGTTGCCGGGCCCCCGGATCCCGAGGGCCCGGGTGGTCTCCGCGTTGACGAGCAGGACCAGCGCAGCCACGGCGACGACCGCGAGGGCGATGCCCGCCGGAATCGCCATGCTGTCGGCCTGGAGCAGGTTGTAGGCCACCGGCAGCGCCATGATCTGGGTGATGACGGCGGGACCCCGGCTCCAGCCGCGCAGGCCCAGCAGTCCGCGCGCGGCGAGCAGCGGCAGCAGCGCGAGCACCATCAGGGTCAGCCCCCCGGTGACGGCCTGCCCCCGGTCGTCCGGGTCGCCGGTGATCCCGAGGACCAGGATCCACACCCCGCCGACGAGAAGCGCCAGCCCTTCCAGGGCGGCCAGCGCGGCGGCGTACGTCAGCCGGCGGGGGCGCGGTCCGGTGGCGTCCGGGGCGGTCTCGGGGGCGAGGGGAGTCTGCTCACTGCTCACCTCTGAAGGGTAGCCCGGCCCGGTCCCGCTCCCCCTCGGACCCGTGTCGAGGCTCACGTCCGATCTCTTACCGCTTCCCTACCTCGGCCTGTGCCCGGGTACCACCCAGTAGGTACGCTGCACCCCATGCGTGCACTTCTCGTGGTCAATCCGGCAGCAACCACTACCAGTGCACGGACGCGTGACGTCCTCATCCACGCGCTCGCCAGCGAGATGAAGCTGGAGGCGGTCACCACCGAGTACCGCGGGCATGCGCGCGACCTGGGCCGGCAGGCGGCGGAGAGCGGGAACACCGATCTGGTGGTGGCGCTCGGCGGCGACGGCACGGTCAACGAGGTGGTCAACGGCCTGCTGCACCACGGCCCCGACCCGGACCGGCTGCCCGGCCTCGCGGTGGTCCCCGGCGGTTCCACCAATGTCTTCGCCCGCGCCCTGGGTCTGCCCAACGATCCGGTGGAGGCGACCGGCGCGCTGCTGGACGCCCTGCGCGAGGAGCGCGAGCGCACCGTCGGTCTGGGGATCGCCGCGGGCACGCCGGGCACGGAGGACGAGACGGTGCCCTCGCGCTGGTTCACCTTCAACGCCGGGCTCGGTTTCGACGCGGGGGTCGTCGGCCGGGTCGAGCAGCAGCGGGAGCGGGGCCGGAGGTCGACGCACGCCCTCTATCTGATGCAGGCCGTGCGGCAGCTCCTGGGAGAGCCGGACCGCCGGCGCGGATCGATCACCCTGGAGACACCGGGCGCCGACCCGGTGACCGATTTGGTGCTGTCCATAGTCTGCAACACGGCTCCGTGGACCTATCTGGGCAATCGCCCGGTGTACGCGTCACCTAAGGCCTCGTTCGATACCGGGCTCGACGTACTCGGTCTCAGCCGTCTGTCCACCGCCGCGGTTGCCCGGTATGGCACCCAGTTGCTCACTTCGTCCCCCGAGCGCGGCCCGCAGGGGAAGCATGCCCACTCATTCCATGACCTGGACCGGTTCACCTTGCATTCGAAGGTGCCCCTGCCCCTGCAGATGGACGGCGACCACCTCGGGCTGCGCACGAGCGTGACGTTCACAGGCGTACGCCGTGCACTGCGTGTGATTGTGTGAGCAGAAAGGGCTGAAGTCCTTTCACTCGAACGTTTAGGCCAGGATCCACCCCATGGAAGTACGGCTGTGACCTAGTCGACACCGAGGAATCAAAAAAAACTTTCCAGAAGGGGTTGTATCCGCCGCTGAGGTTTGCGAGTCTCTACGTGGCGATCGGGACGGCCCGCAACACCAGCCTCCACTGATCACCAGAACCCCTCTTCAATCCACAGGACCACGTCGGCGTATACCGGCGGGTTGGCCCTTCACTTGTTGAGGGATTCGTGAAAGCGTTCACATTCACAAGCAACTTGCACGTAATACCAAGGAGAGGTAGCAGCCATGGACTGGCGTCACAACGCCGTTTGCCGCGAGGAAGACCCCGAGCTCTTCTTCCCCATCGGCAACACCGGTCCTGCGCTGCTGCAGATCGAGGAAGCCAAGGCCGTCTGCCGTCGCTGCCCCGTCATGGATCAGTGTCTGCAGTGGGCGCTCGAGTCCGGCCAGGACTCCGGCGTCTGGGGTGGTCTCAGCGAGGACGAGCGCCGTGCCATGAAGCGTCGCGCCGCCCGCAACCGGGCCCGTCAGGCCACCGCCTGACAACACCCGCCCCGCAAGCCTGAGCTTGGCGGCGCGTACAGCGAGTACGCTTCTCCCGCCCCCGAGCCGCAGCGCGCAGTACCCCCGATGCGCAGCTAATCGCTGGCAACGAGCATTCGAGCCCCGGACCCCTGAACGGTCCGGGGCTTCGTGCTGTGCCCAACCGCTCTTACCCGGGGCTTACTTCTGCACCGGGCCTACTTCTGAGCGCGCACCGGGAGGTCCAGGATCACCTGGGTGCCGCGGTCCGGGGCCGGGACCATGTCGAACGTCCCGCCCAACTCGCCCTCCACCAGTGTCCGTACGATCTGCAGTCCGAGATTGCCGGAGGTGTGCGGGTCGAAGCCCTCGGGCAGGCCCACGCCGTCGTCCTGGACGGTGACCAGGAGGCGGGCCTCCTTCGCCGTGCCGCCGCGCACCGCCGAGACCTCGACCGTGCCGGTGTCGCCCTCGCGGAAGCCGTGCTCCAGGGCGTTCTGGAGGATCTCGGTGAGGACCATGGACAGCGGGGTGGCGACCTCCGCGTCCAGGATGCCGAAGCGTCCGGTGCGCCGGCCCATGACCTTGCCCGGGGAGATCTCGGCGACCATCGCCAGCACCCGGTCGGCGATCTCGTCGAACTCCACCCGCTCGTCCAGGTTCTGGGACAGCGTCTCATGCACGATCGCGATCGAGCCGACCCGGCGCACGGCCTCCTCCAGCGCCTCCCGGCCGCGCTCGGACTCGATCCGGCGGGCCTGGAGCCGGAGCAGTGCGGCGACCGTCTGGAGGTTGTTCTTCACCCGGTGGTGGATCTCCCGGATGGTGGCGTCCTTGGTGATCAACTCGCGTTCGCGGCGACGCAGTTCGGTGACGTCCCGGAGCAGCACGAGCGAACCGATGCGGGTGCCCTTGGGCTTGAGCGGGATCGTACGGAACTGGATGACCCCGTCGTTGGCCTCGATCTCGAACTCGCGGGGTGCCCAGCCGCTGGCGACCTTGGCCAGGGCCTCGTCCACCGGGCCCCGGGTGGGGGCGAGTTCGGCGGTGGTCTGCCCGAGGTGGTGGCCGAGGAGGTCGGAGGCGAGGCCCATGCGGTGGTAGGCGGAGAGCGCGTTCGGGGAGGCGTACTGGACGATGCCGTCGCCGTCGACACGGATCAGTCCGTCGCCGACGCGCGGGGCGGCGTCCATGTCCATCTGCTGGCCCGCGAAGGGGAAGGAGCCGGCCGCGATCATCTGTGCGAGGTCGGAGGCGGACTGGAGGTAGGTCAGCTCCAGCCGGCTCGGGGTGCGCACGGTGAGCAGGTTGGTGTTGCGGGCGATGACGCCGAGGACGCGGCCCTCGCGCCGTACGGGGATGGACTCGACCCGTACGGGGACCTCTTCACGCCACTCCGGGTCGCCCTCGCGCACGATCCGGCCCTCGTCCAGGGCGGCGTCCAGGAGGGGGCGCCGGCCGCGCGGGACGAGGTGACCGACCATGTCGTCCTGGTAGGAGGTGGGCCCGGTGTTGGGGCGCATCTGGGCCACGGAGACATAGCGGGTGCCGTCGCTGGTGGGCACCCACAGCACCAGGTCGGCGAAGGAGAGGTCGGAGAGCAGTTGCCACTCCGAGACCAGCAGGTGGAGCCACTCGAGGTCGGAGTCGTCGAGGGCGGTGTGCTGGCGTACGAGTTCGTTCATGGAGGGCACGTGTGCGAGCGTACCCGCGGGTCTGTCCCTGGCCTAAAAACGCCGGGTCCCGAAAACACCCGCGGGCCGCGGCGCCTGGAGGGACCCTCAGCCCTCCTGGCACCGCAGCCCGGAGCAATATCGGCCGCGGGGTGTGCGGTCCCGTCGGCCGAAGGTGAGGAGCCGGGGCAGTCAGGGCAGAGAGCTCCGGACCCTCGGTCCGCCCTCCTGTGCGGGGAGAACGGAAGTCTTCTCGTGCTGTTCGCTCACATGCTGTCTCGCACGGTTCATTGTGGACTAGACCACTAGGTGTGTCCATGCCCCACCGTTCACAACGCAGCCTAGCCCGTGCGGGTTCCTCCACGGACTGAGATGCGGGGAGCAATTTCACCGGGCTCTGCTAAATTGGCCCTGGATTGGTCTAAACCACTCAGCTCAGAACGGCAGGTCAGCGTGGAAGTTGTCATCGTTCCGGACGCCAGGTCGGGTGGCGAGCTGATCGCCGAGGCCATGGCGGAGCTGCTGCGCCGCAAGCCGGACGCCCTGCTGGGCGTGGCCACCGGCTCCACCCCGCTGCCCGTCTACCAGGCGCTGGCGGCCAAGGTACGGGCCGGGCAGGCGGACATCTCCCGGGCGCGGATCGCCCAGCTCGACGAGTACGTGGGGCTGCCCGCCGACCACCCCGAGTCCTACCGCTCGGTGCTGCGGCGCGAGGTGCTGGAGCCGCTGGGCATCGGCATGGAGGCGTTCCTCGGGCCCGACGGCACGGCCGAGGACATACGGGCGGCCTCCCAGGCGTACGACGCGGCGCTCGCCGCCGCCGGCGGGGTGGACCTCCAGCTGCTGGGGATCGGGACCGACGGGCACATCGGGTTCAACGAGCCGTGTTCCTCGCTGGCCTCGCGGACCCGGATCAAGACGCTGACGGAGCAGACCCGGGTGGACAACGCGCGCTTCTTCGACGGGGACATCGCGCAGGTGCCGCATCATGTGATCACCCAGGGGATCGGGACGATCCTCGAGGCCCGGCATCTGGTGCTGCTCGCGACCGGGGAGAACAAGGCGGATGCGGTGGCGGCGACGGTGGAAGGGCCGCTTGCCGCCGTGTGTCCCGCCTCGGCGCTCCAGTTGCATCCGCATGCGACGGTCGTGGTCGACGAGGGGGCTGCTTCCAAGCTGAAGCTTGCCGACTACTTCCGGCACACGTTCGTCAACAAGCCGGAGTGGCAGGGGATTTAGCGCGGGTCGTGGGTCGTGGGGGCTGGTCGCGCAGTCCCCGCACCCCTGAGGGGGGGCAGGGCCTCGCCCCTGCCCCCCCTCGTCCCTCTGCTACGCCCCCGCTATCGCCTCCGCCGCCGCCCTGCCGCACACCCGTGCCGCGCCGTGCGTCGCGATGTGCGGGGTGCCTCGGGGCGGGGACTGGGGGACGCCCATCTCCACGACGATCGTGTCGGGGCGGGCCGTCAGGAGGGCGTCCAGGGCCGACGACATCCAGGGATGCCGATGCTCGTCGCGGACCACGGCGACGATGTGCCGTTCCCCCGCCGCGGCCAGGATCGCCGGGGCCGTGTTCTCGCCGGTGAAGCTGCCCGTCCGGGTGCCGGGGAGCAGCCGGACCAGTTCGGACGCCACCCCCCAGGGGGTCTCGCTGCCCACCGCGATGTTGGCGACCGGGGTGAGGGCGGCGACGTAGGGAGGGGCGGTGAGCGGGGTGAAGCCGTCCGCGCCGGTGAGGTGGAGGGCTCGGCGGGCGGCGGTCAGGCCGATGTCCGGCTCGGGGGCGCCGGTCCCGGTGGGGGCCGTGGCCGCCCAGCGGGCCAGGGACCGTACCCGCTCGGCCGCGTCCGCCAGACGTTCCTCCGGGAGTTCTCCGGTGCGTACGGCGGTGACCAGGGCGTCGCGCAGGCGCCGTACCGTCGCGTCGTCCTGGAGTCCGCCGCCCACGCAGATCGCGTCGGCGCCGGCGGCGATCGCGAGGACGCTGCCGCGTTCGATGCCGTAGGTCGCGGCCACCGCCTGCATCTCCATGCCGTCGGTGACGATCAGGCCCTCGTAGCCGAGGTCGCGGCGGAGCAGGTCGGTGAGGATCGGACGGGACAACGTTGCCGGGCGGACGGGATCCAGGGCGGGGACCAGGATGTGGGCGCTCATGATCGCCTTTGTGCCGGCGCCGATGGCCGCGAGGAAGGGGATCAGTTCGCGTTCGGCGAGGGCCTCGGCCGGGATGTCGATGCGCGGGAGCGCGTGGTGGGAGTCGACGGCCGTGTCGCCGTGGCCCGGGAAGTGCTTGGTGCAGGCCGCCACGCCCGCCGACTGGAGGCCGGTGACATAGGCGTCGGTGTGCCGGGCGACCAGGGCGGGGTCGGCGCCGAAGGAGCGGACCCCGATGACCGGGTTCGCCGGGTTGGAGTTGACGTCGGCGGACGGGGCCCAGTTGAGGTTGACCCCGCACTCCGCGAGCCGGCGGCCCAGCTCATGGGCCACCCTGCGGGTCAGGTCGACGTCGTCCACCGCGCCCAGCGCGTAGTTGCCGGGGAAGGAGGAGCCGGTGCGCACCTCCAGACGGGTGACGTCCCCGCCCTCCTCGTCGACGGCGACCAGGACGTCGTGGCGTTCCGCGCGCAACTGGGCGGTCAGGGCGGCGAGTTGATCCGGGGAGGCGATGTTGCGGCCGAACAGTCCGACCGAGGCCAGGCCCTCGCCGAGGCGGCGCAGCAGCCAGTCGGGGGCGGTGGTGCCGGGGAAGCCCGGCTGGAGGACGGTGAGCGCGTCACGGGTGAGCGTGTCCGTGCCGCGGGTGATGGTGGTCATCGGGGCGTCATCCCTTCACGGCGCCCGCGGTCAGGCCCGCGGCCATCTTGCGCTGGACGAGGAGGAAGAGGGCGACGATGGGGACGGCCATCAGGGTGGCGCCGGCCATCATCGGGGCGTACTCGGTGCCGTGCTTGGTGGTGAAGTTGCCGAGCCAGACGGTCGCGGTCTGGTTCTTCTGGCTGAGCAGCATCAGGGCGTACAGGTACTCGTTCCAGGCCTGGATGAAGCCGTAGACCGAGGTGGCGACCATGCCGGGGGCGAGGAGGGGGAAGACCACCCGGACGAAGGCGCCGGTGCGGGAGCAGCCGTCGACCATCGCGGCCTCCTCCAGCTCCTTGGGGATGTTGACGATGAAGCCGCGCAGGGTCCACACCGTGAACGGGAGGATGAAGGTCAGATACGTGATGATCAGGCCGGACAGCTTGTCGTACTGGTCCAGGTCGTTCAGCAGCAGGAAGACCGGGATGATCATGGCGACCAGCGGGACCATCTGGACCGCGAGGATGCCGACGATCACGATCTTGCGGCCGCGGAAGGCGAACCGGGAGATGGCGAGCGCGGCCAGCATGCCGACGACGATGCCGATCGCGACGACCGCGAGGGAGACGATCAGGCTGCGCCCGACGGGACCCCAGAAGTCGGCGATGTGCAGCGCGCGGCTGAAGTTGGCGAGGGTGAAGCCGGTCGGCAGCAGACTCGGGTCCGGGTCGATGGCGTCCTTGGCCGGCTTGATCGCCGTGTTGAGCATCCAGTAGACGGGGAAGCCGGCGACGGCGAAGACGAGGAGACCGAGGAGGTTCCAGCCGAACCGGGACCTGCGACGAGGCTCAGCGAGCGTGCTCATTCGACCTCTCCGATCTTCAGCATCTGGCGCATGTAGACGGCGACCACGCCCAGCAGGAGCAGCACGGTGATCAGGGCGATCGCCGAGCCCTGCCCGTAGTCGTTGACGACGAAGGCGCGGTCGTAGGAGTACGTCGTCAGGAGCTGGAACTCGGGCTCGGGGTGCCCGCCCCGCATCACGAAGACCTGCGGGAAGACGCCCATGTCCCAGATGACCGACAGGGTCGTGAGCATCACGATGATCGGCTTGAGGATGGGCAGGGTGACGTACCGGAAGACGCCCCAGGAGCCGGCGCCGTCGAGACGGGCGGCCTCCTCCAGTTCGGCGGGGACCTGGGTGAGGCCGGCGCTGAGGGTGATGACCACGAAGGGGACCGCGCCCCAGATCACCAGCAGCATGATGACGGCCAGGCCCTGCGGTCCGCTGGCGAACCAGTTGTGGCCGATCAGATCGACACCGGGCAGCTTGCTGAGGACCGCGTTGAGGATGCCGTAGTCGGAGTCGAACAGCCACTTGAAGACGGTGGTGGCGACGATGACGGGCATGCCCCAGCTGGCCACGAGCGCGATGTTGACGAGGGTCTTCACCCAGCCGGAGACCCGCTGGAGCAGCAGGGCGATCAGCATGCCGAGGACCATCGTGAGGATCACGCAGCCCGCGGCGAAGACGATCGTGCGGACGACGACCTGCCAGAACTCGCCGTCGTCCAGGACGCCCGTGAAGTTGTCGAGGCCGATGTTCTCGGCGGGCTGGAAGCCCCAGAGCTGGGACTGGCCGAACTTCTGGAAGGAGAGGGTGACCAGGCGGACCAGCGGATAGCCCATCACCAGCAGGAGGATGAGCAGACAGGGCGCGAGCAGCAGCCAGGGGGTGCCGGCGGACGTCCGCTTCGGCCGTGGTCTGCCCGGTGGGGCGGGCGGTGGGGGTGACGGCCGCGTCGGCGGCACCTTGGCAGGGGTGGTCGTGTCTGCGGCACTCATCCGCGCGCTCCTCAGCGGTCCCTCGGGTCGTACGAAGGCGAAGCCCCGTACGGGTCGTACGGGAGGCGGCGCCCGGCTCGGGGGCCGGGCGCCGCCGGCAGGTCACGAGTTGTTGATGACCTTGTCGATCGCGGCGTCCGCTTCCTTCGCGGCGTCCTCGACGCTCTTCTTGCCGGTGCCGATGGACTGCAGCATGTTCTGCAGGACCTGGGCCTTCTCCACCTGGCCCCAGCCGGGGGCCATCGGGACGAACCAGTTGGACTCGGCCGCGGTGGCCGGGACGGCCGTCGCCGGGTCGTTCTTGAGGGTGGCGAGGTCGGTCTTGTTGTTGGGCAGGTTGCCCTTGGCCATCAGGCCCTTCTGCCCGGAGGGGCCGGTGAAGGCGTTGATCCACTCGGCGGCGAGGGCCTGCGCGTCGGACTTGACCGGGACGGCGAGGTCGGAGCCGCCGAGGAAGACCGGGAGGTTCTTGCCGGACGGGCCGGGCATCACGAAGTTCTCGACGTTGCCGGCGAGCTTGCCGGTCTTGTCGTTCTCCTTGGCCGCGGCGGTCGCGCCCTCCCAGGCGGGGGCGAAGATCATGCCGGACTTGCCCTGGCCGTAGACGATGTACCGGTCGGACTCGTCCTTGGTCTTGTCGCCGTGCATGTACTTGTCGATGACGGTCTTGAACTCGTTGAGGCCCTTCAGGGACTCGGGCGAGGAGAGGTCGGCCTTCCACTTGCCGCCGGACTCGACGGCGATGGAGCCGCCGGCGTCGTAGACGAAGGACATGGCCGCGTACCAGTCGCGGGTGGGCTGGTACCAGGCGGAGAACTTGTCGCCCTCCTTCTTCTGGACCTTGTCGAGGGCGGCGGTGAGCTCGGCGTAGGTCTTCGGGGTGGACTTCACGCCCACCTTGGCGAAGACGTCCTTGCGCCAGTTGGCGACGCGGCCGCCGGCGTAGTACGGGACGCCGTAGGTCTTGCCGTCGTAGGTGACGGAGGCCTTCAGGCCGTCCAGCCAGGCGGAGGAGTTGTCGAACTTCGAGGCGTCGAGGGGGGCGAAGGCGCCCTTGACCATGTAGCCGAGCATCTCGGTGTTGCCCATCTCGACCACGTCGGGGGCCTTGTCGGTGGCGAGGACCGCGTCGAGCTTGGCGTTCTTGTCGGGCCAGCCGTAGTACTCGTGGTTGATCTTGAGGCCCGGGTGCTTCTTCAGCACGGCCGCGTCGGCCGCCTTGACCAGCGCGGGCCAGTTGTTCTGGGCGTCGACCGTCAGCCAGACCGTCAGTTCCTTGGCCTCGGAGCCCTTGGAGTCCCCGCTGTCCTTGTCGCCGCCGCACGCCGCGATGGAGACCATCATGCCCGCGATACCGATCGCGGCTATCAGCTTGCGCTTCACGCCACCCTCCTCAGGGATGCCCACACCCCCCGCCCACATGCCGGGACCTGGACCAATGGTGTAGACCAGTGCGGTGAGCTTGGCGCAGACCATTTCGACTGTCAAGGGTGGTTGAAACGGCTTTGACCAGCCGTTATGGGTTCTAGATATGCAGGAACCTTTAAGTAAGAAGCCGTCGAAAACATCGACCCCGGAGGGCCGGAGTCCGGTGGACCACTTGCCGTTCTGGACTAGACCAGCGAAGGGTGCGACGGTATACAGAGGGGATCACGGAACGGCGGGGCAAGCCCTGCCGCCGCCGTGCCACGATGTGAAGCCGCGGCCGACGGTGTGTCGGCCCTTCGGCTCCCGGAGCCGGGAAGGCAGGCCATGAGCACCGACGTCAGCAGTGCGGAGAACGAGGGTGGGGCGACCGTCCGTACCGCGCGTGTGCCCAAGTACTACCGCTTGAAGAAGCACCTGCTCGACATGACGGAGACCCAGACGCCGGGCACCCCGGTCCCGCCGGAGCGGACCCTGGCCGCCGAGTTCGACACCTCGCGCACCACCGTCCGACAGGCCCTCCAGGAACTGGTCGTCGAGGGGCGCCTGGAACGCATCCAGGGCAAGGGCACCTTCGTCGCCAAGCCGAAGGTCTCCCAGGCGCTGCAACTCACCTCCTACACCGAGGACATGCGCGCCCAGGGCCTCGAACCCACCTCGCAGCTGCTGGACGTCGGCTACATCACCGCCGACGACACCCTCGCCGGGCTGCTGGACATCACCGCCGGCAGCCGGGTGCTGCGCGTCGAGCGGCTGCGCATGGCCAACGGCGAGCCGATGGCCATCGAGACCACCCATCTGAGCGCCAAGCGCTTCCCGGCCCTGCGCCGTTCGCTGGTCAAGTACACCTCCCTGTACACCGCGCTGGCCGAGGTCTACGACGTCCATCTCGCCGAGGCCGAGGAGACCATCGAGACCTCCCTGGCCACCCCGCGCGAGGCCGGCCTGCTCGGCACCGACGTCGGCCTGCCGATGCTGATGCTCTCCCGGCACTCACTGGACCAGGACGGACAGCCGGTGGAGTGGGTGCGGTCGGTGTACCGGGGGGACCGCTACAAGTTCGTGGCACGGCTGAAGCGGCCGACCGGGTAGAGAGTCTGTGGAGGGTCTTCCGCTGGGCTTACCCGTCACTTACATTGCCTGCGCATTACATCTGTGATCAAGGCGATGAGTGAGGGGACGGAAGCCGCCGATGTCAGAATCCCCGGAAGTGTCCAAGGAGCCGGTGGTGACGCCTGTGCGCGTCGTCATCGGACTCTGTCTGCTCGCACCCTTCGCGGCGATGCTGTGGGTGGGTTCCTACGCCAAGGTGGACCCCCAGTTCATCGGGATCCCCTTCTTCTACTGGTACCAGATGCTCTGGGTGCTGATCTCGACCGCGCTCACGATGGTGGCGTACAAGCTCTGGCAGCGTGACCAGCGGGCGCGCCGGGGAGGTGCCGGCCGATGAAGGACGGCGTGAACGGCGTGGCCCTCGCCGTCTTCATCCTCTTCTTCCTGGCCGTCACGGTCATGGGCTTCCTGGCGGCCCGCTGGCGCCGGGCCGACAACGAGCACAGCCTCGACGAATGGGGCCTGGGCGGCCGGTCGTTCGGCACCTGGGTCACCTGGTTCCTGCTCGGCGGCGACCTGTACACGGCGTACACCTTCGTCGCCGTACCGGCGGCGATCTACGCGGCCGGCGCGGCCGGCTTCTTCGCCGTGCCCTACACGATCCTCGTGTACCCGCTGATCTTCACCTTCCTCCCCCGTCTGTGGTCGGTCTCCCACAAGCACGGGTACGTGACCACCTCGGACTTCGTGCGCGGGCGCTGGGGCTCCAAGGGCCTGTCGCTGGCCGTGGCGCTGACCGGCATCCTGGCGACGATGCCGTACATCGCGCTCCAGCTCGTCGGCATCCAGGCCGTGCTCGACGTGATGGGCGTCGGGGGCGGCGAGAACACCCACTGGTTCGTGAAGGACCTGCCCCTGCTGATCGCCTTCGGCGTGCTCGCGGCGTACACCTACTCCTCGGGCCTGCGCGCCCCCGCGCTGATCGCGTTCGTGAAGGACACGCTGATCTACATCGTCATCGCGGTGGCGATCATCTACATCCCGATCAAGCTGGGCGGCTTCGACGACATCTTCGCCAAGGCCGGCGAGGCGTTCAGCCAGACCAACCCGGCGACGGGCAAGCCGCGCGGAGCGCTGGCCCCGGCGGAACCGGGTCAGTGGACCTACGCGACGCTGGCGCTGGGCTCCGCCCTCGCGCTCTTCATGTACCCGCACTCGATCACCGCGACCCTGTCCTCCAGGAGCCGTGAGGTGATCCGCCGCAACACCACCATCCTGCCGCTGTACTCCCTGATGCTCGGTCTGCTGGCCCTGCTGGGCTTCATGGCGGTCGCGGCGGGCGTCAAGGTCACCAACGGCCAGCTCGCCATCCCGCAGCTCTTCGAGGACATGTTCCCGTCGTGGTTCGCGGGCGTGGCGTTCGCGGCGATCGGCATCGGCGCGCTCGTCCCGGCGGCCATCATGTCGATCGCGGCCGCGAACCTGTTCACCCGCAACATCTACAAGGACTTCATCAAGCCGGACGCCACGCCCCGGCAGGAGACCAGGGTCTCCAAGCTGGTCTCGCTCCTGGTCAAGGTGGGCGCCCTGGTCTTCGTCCTCACCATGGACAAGACGGTCGCCATCAACTTCCAGCTGCTGGGCGGCATCTGGATCCTCCAGACCTTCCCGGCCCTGGTAGGCGGCCTGTTCACCCGCTGGTTCCACCGCTGGGCCCTGCTCGCCGGCTGGGCGGTCGGCATGATCTACGGCACGTTCGCCGCGTACGGGGTCGCCTCCCCGACCCAGAAGCACTTCGGCGGCTCGGCCAAGGAGATCCCCGGCATCGGTGAGATCGGCTACATCGGCCTCACGGCGTTCGTCCTGAACCTCGCGGTCACCGTCGTCCTGACCTTCGTCCTGAAGGCCGCGAAGGCCCCCGAGGGCGTCGACGAGACCAGGCCGGAGGACTACACGGCGGACGCGGGCGACCCGGGGGTGCAGGTGGAACTGCCACCGGCGACCGCGGGAGCATCCCACTGAGAACGACCGTACGGCGGGCCGCCGGAGGAAATCCGGCGGCCCGCCGGTGTGTGCCTGGGGCACACTTCGCCGCATGGACATCCAGATCAGGGAAGCGGTACCCGCCGAGTACGAGGCACTCGGTGAGATCACCGCGCAGGCCTATCTCCAGGACGGCCTTCTCGACTACGGCGTGGCGGACGAGTATCTGCCGGTGCTGAAGGACGTGGCCGCGCGGGCGGCCGCCGCCGAGGTGCTGGTCGCCGTGGAGGGGGAACAGCTGCTGGGCGGAGTCGCCTTCGTCGCCGGGCCCGGGCCGGCCGCCGACATCGCGCGCCCCGGCGAGGCCGAGATCCGCGCGCTCGCGGTCGCCCACGAGGCGCGGGGCAGAGGAGCCGGCGAGGCCCTCGTACGGGCCTGTCTGGACCGCGCGCGGGCCACGGAGGGCTGCACGGCGGTCGTCCTGTCGACCCAGCGCGGCATGCACAGCGCCCACCGGATCTACGAACGCCTCGGCTTCGTCCGTACACCCGAGCGGGACTGGAATCCCGTGCCGCACCTGGACGACATCACTCTCCTCACCTATGAACTGACGCTCTGAAACCACCCCGACACAACATCTGGGGGTGGCGTGACAGGCGAGCACAAGATGTATGCTCATGCTCGTTGTCGCCGCAGGGGAATCCGGTGCGAATCCGGAACTGTCCCGCAACGGTGTACTTGTGCACGTCTGTGCACAGGAGTCAGTCCGAGGACCTGCCGACAGCGCACCCGGCCGTCCCGGCCCGGGTGCCTTGACGTCCGGGTCTCGTGGAGTGGGCCGGTGGACGCGACGCCGTGCGCGCTCGTGTGCTGCCCCCTGCCCTCCGCCAGGCCCCCTGCCGAGCGAGGGAGAGCCCCACGTGACCATCGCGCCAGCCGATCCGGCCTCAGCCATCCAGCCGGACATCGACGGTCCCGGTGCCGCGCTGCTGCGGACCCTGACCGAGCTGACCGCCGACCTCCCCGACGCCGACCCCGGGCGGGTCGCCGCCGCCGCGCTGCGCGGCCGGTCGGCGCGGGCGGACGAGACGGAGCTGCGCGAGCTGGCCACGGAGGCGGCCGCCGGCCTGATCTCCGAGGACCCCGCCTACTCGAAGCTGGCCGCCCGGCTGCTGACGGTCTCCATCGCCGCGGAGGCCGCCTCCCAGGGGGTGACGTCCTTCACGGAGTCCATCGCCGTCGGCCACCGCGAGGGGCTCGTCGCCGACCGCACCGCCGCGTTCGTCCGGCTGCACGCGGCCCGGCTGGACGCGCTGATCGACACCGCCGCCGACGACCGCTTCGGCTACTTCGGGCTCCGCACGCTCCACAGCCGCTATCTGCTCCGGCATCCCCACACCCGCAAGGTCGTGGAGACGCCCCAGCACTTCCTGCTGCGGGTGGCGAGCGGTCTCGCCGAGGACGACACGGCCCGTGCCGTGGACGAAGTCGCCGCGCTCCACGGGCTCATGAGCCGGCTCGACTACCTCCCGTCCTCCCCCACCCTCTTCAACTCCGGCACCCGGCACCCCCAGATGTCGTCCTGCTACCTCCTGGACTCCCCGCTGGACGAGCTGGACTCGATCTACGACCGCTACCACCAGGTGGCCCGGCTGTCGAAGCACGCCGGCGGCATCGGGCTGTCGTACAGCAGGATCCGCTCCCGCGGGTCCCTGATCCGCGGCACCAACGGGCACTCCAACGGCATCGTGCCGTTCCTGAAGACCCTGGACGCCTCCGTCGCCGCCGTGAACCAGGGCGGGCGGCGCAAGGGCGCGGCCGCGGTCTACCTGGAGACCTGGCACTCCGACATCGAGGAGTTCCTGGAGCTGCGCGACAACACCGGTGAGGACGCCCGCCGTACGCACAACCTGAACCTCGCGCACTGGATCCCGGACGAGTTCATGCGGCGGGTGAACGCCGACGGCCAGTGGTCGCTGTTCTCCCCCTCCGACGTGCCCGAGCTGGTGGACCTGTGGGGCGAGGAGTTCGACGCCGCGTACCGCAAGGCGGAGGAGGCCGGGCTCGCGAAGAAGACCATCCCGGCCCGTGATCTGTACGGCCGGATGATGCGGACCCTCGCCCAGACCGGCAACGGCTGGATGACCTTCAAGGACGCGGCCAACCGCACCGCCAACCAGACGGCGCTGCCCGGCCACGTCGTCCACTCCTCCAACCTCTGCACGGAGATCCTGGAGGTCACGAACGACGGCGAGACGGCGGTCTGCAACCTGGGTTCGGTGAACCTCGGCGCGTTCGTCGACCCGACGACGGGCGACCTCGACTGGGAGCGGCTGGACGCCACGGTCCGCACCGCCGTCACCTTCCTCGACCGGGTCGTCGACATCAACTTCTACCCGACCGAGCAGGCGGGCCGGTCCAACGCCAAGTGGCGTCCGGTGGGCCTGGGCGCGATGGGCCTCCAGGACGTCTTCTTCAAGCTGCGGCTGCCCTTCGACTCGGCCGAGGCCCGTGCGCTGTCGACGCGGATCGCCGAGCGGATCATGCTCGCCGCGTACGAGGCCTCCGCCGACCTCGCCGAGCGCAACGGCCCGCTGCCGGCCTGGGAGAAGACCCGTACCGCGCGGGGCGTGCTGCACCCCGACCACTACGGTGTCACGTTCACCTGGCCGGAGCGCTGGGCGGCGCTGCGCGAGCGGATCGCGACGACGGGCCTGCGCAACAGCCTGCTGCTCGCCATCGCGCCGACCGCCACCATCGCCTCCATCGCGGGCGTCTACGAGTGCATCGAGCCGCAGGTGTCCAACCTGTTCAAGCGCGAGACGCTGTCCGGTGAGTTCCTCCAGGTCAACTCGTATCTGGTGCAGGACCTCAAGGAGCTGGGCGTGTGGGACGCGCGCACCCGGGAGGCGCTGCGCGAGTCCAACGGCTCGGTGCAGGACTTCGCGTGGATCCCGGCGGACGTACGGGCCCTGTACCGGACGGCGTGGGAGATCCCGCAGCGCGGCCTGATCGACATGGCCGCGGCCCGCACCCCGTACCTGGACCAGTCCCAGTCGCTGAACCTGTTCCTGGAGACGCCGACCATCGGCAAGCTCTCCTCGATGTACGCGTACGCCTGGAAGTCGGGCCTGAAGACGACGTACTACCTGCGCTCGCGTCCGGCGACCCGGATCGCCCGGGCCGCCCAGGCGCAGACCCCGACCACCGTCCCGGTGCAGCAGACGGCCGACCCCGACGCCGTCGCCTGCTCCCTTGAGAACCCCGAGTCCTGCGAGGCCTGCCAGTAATGCCCAGCAACAAGAACCTGCTCGACCCCGGCTTCGAGCTGACTCTGCGCCCCATGCGCTACCCGGACTTCTACGAGCGCTACCGGGACGCGATCAAGAACACCTGGACCGTGGAGGAGGTCGACCTCCACTCGGACGTCGCCGACCTCGCCAAGCTGTCCCCGATGGAGCAGCACCTGATCGGCCGGCTGGTCGCCTTCTTCGCGACGGGCGACTCGATCGTGGCGAACAACCTGGTGCTGACGCTGTACAAGCACATCAACTCCCCCGAGGCGCGCCTGTATCTGAGCAGGCAGCTCTTCGAGGAGGCCGTCCACGTCCAGTTCTATCTGACCCTGCTGGACACCTATCTCCCCGACCCGGACGACCGCGCCGCCGCGTTCGACGCCGTGGAGAACATCCCCTCGATCCGCGAGAAGGCGGAGTTCTGCTTCAAGTGGATCAACGAGGTGGAGAAGCTGGACCGGCTGGAGAGCCAGGCCGACCGCCGCCGCTTCCTGCTGAACCTGATCTGCTTCGCCGCGTGCATCGAGGGCCTGTTCTTCTACGGCGCCTTCGCGTACGTCTACTGGTTCCGCAGCCGGGGTCTGCTGCACGGTCTCGCCACCGGCACCAACTGGGTGTTCCGGGACGAGACCATGCACATGAGCTTCGCGTTCGACGTGGTCGACACGGTCCGCAAGGAGGAGCCGGAGCTGTTCGACGAGCAGCTCCAGCAGCAGGTCACGGACATGCTCCGGGAGGCCGTCGAGGCGGAGTTGCAGTTCGCGCGGGACCTGTGCGGCGACGGACTGCCGGGCATGAACACCGACTCGATGCGGCAGTACCTGGAGTGCGTCGCCGACCAGCGCCTCACCCGGCTGGGCTTCGCCCCGGTGTACGGCTCGGAGAACCCGTTCTCCTTCATGGAGCTCCAGGGCGTCCAGGAGCTGACCAACTTCTTCGAGCGCCGCCCGTCGGCGTACCAGGTCGCGGTGGAGGGCACCGTCGACCTGGACGAGGACTTCTGACCCCCAGGTCGTTTCAGGTCACTTCAGGGTGACCGCGTCCCCGGCCGACACGATCCGAGCGGTCGTCGTCGTGCCGGGGAAGTACCAGCGCCAGCTGCCCGCCGCGGTGACGGTCACCTTGGTGCTGAGCTTGCCGGCACTGCCCGTCTTCACGGTCCTCACCGTGCTGTAGTGGGCGGTGCCGGCCTTCTTGTACTGGAGTCTGACCTCCTGCCCGGTGAACCCGTGGTACTTGAGGTCCTCCCAGTTCGCCCGGGACAGCTTGCCGGTGACGGTGACCTGCGTGCCGTTGGCGACCCGCTCCGGGGTGATGACCGTGGTGAGCTTCGAGGCGCGCTTGACCTTGTACTCGGCGATGTGGTCGGAGATCCAGTAGTCGCCGTCCTTCGCCTTGACGGTGGCGTTGACCTGCCACACGCCGGCGACCCGGTTGGAGTCGGTGTCGTCGCTCTCGGCGATCCAGCCGGGGTCGACGGTCATCGTGCCCGTGCACACCGAGACCGTCGCGCTCTTCTTCACGCAGGACGAGTCGCCGTCCCAGGTCGCGAAGCCGTAGCCGTTGGTCTTGTTGAACGTGCTGAGGTCGGTGATCCCCTTGACGCCCGAGTCGTCCTTGACGGTGACGGCGATCGGGTACGTGACGGTCCTCGACGTCCCGACGGTCACGTTCTTCCCGCCGTTGACGACCGTCTTGGTGACCCGAACGTCTCCCCGGCCCTCGGCGTGGGCCCCCGTGGCCGCCGCCAGCACGAGGGCCGCGGCCCCCACGGCCGCGGCCCATGGCGTTCTCCGCATGATCCTCCCCTTGTCACTCGGTCAGGAGAGGCTACACACGCGTGCGGATCAACCGTGCCGCATTTCTGATCTCGCGGTCGATGCGGCGGTCGCGGACGATGCCGGCCGCCGAGGGGGCGACCAGGAACGCCAGGATCACGAGGACGGTGAGCATTCCGACGAGGCCTTCGATCTGGTTGGTGTTCATGGACACCACTGTCCCGCCGGACACTCCTGACCGGGAGTGGCAGGACTGCCGTACACCTTCAAATTACTGCCACCGCGGGTGCACACTGGAGGCATGCTGAAGAACGTGGTCGCCGTGCTGCTCGACGGTGTGCATCCCTTCGAGCTCGGTGTCGTCTGCGAGGTGTTCGGCATCGACCGCCGCGACGAGGGGCTGCCGGTGTACGACTTCGCGGTGGTCTCGGCCGAGGGACCGTCGCTGGGGACCCATGTCGGCGGACTGAGCGTCTCCACGCCGTACGGCCTGGAGCGGCTGGAGGAGGCCGACCTGATCACCCTGCCCGCCGGGAGCGGCTACCACCTGCGGGAGTACCCGCCGGAGCTGCTCGACGCCCTGCGGCGGGCCGTGGTGCGCGGGACACGGGTGCTGAGTGTGTGCTCCGGTGTCTTCGTGCTCGGCGCCGCGGGGCTGCTCGACGGCCGGCGGTGCGCGGTGCACTGGCACCACGCCGACGCACTGACCCGCCAGTACCCGCGGGCCGTCGTCGAACCGGACGTCCTCTACGTGGACGAGGATCCGGTGATCACCTCCGCCGGCACCGCCGCCGGGATCGACGCCTGTCTGCACCTCGTCCGCAAGGAGCAGGGGCCCGAGGTCGCGAACCGGATCGCCCGGCGGATGGTCGTACCGCCGCACCGGGACGGCGGGCAGGCGCAGTACATCGAGCGGCCGCTGCCCCCCTCCCCGTGCGACACGGTCGGGGAGGTGCTGGCCTGGATGGAGGCGCACCTCGACCAGGAGGTCACGGTCGAACAGCTCGCGGCCCGCGCGCACATGGCGCCGCGCACCTTCGCCCGGCGCTTCCATCAGGAGACGGGCACCACGCCCTACCGATGGCTGCTCCGCCAGCGGGTGCTGCTCGCGCAGCACCTGCTGGAGGCCACGGACGAGACGATGGACGCGATCGCCTGGCGCACCGGCTTCGGCACGGCGGGCGCCCTGCGCCACCAGTTCGTACGGTCGCTGGGGACGACCCCGAACGCCTACCGGCGGACCTTCCGGGGGCCGCAGGCGGTCGCCTGACCGCCCGCGGCCCCCGGTCGGCCCCCGTGTGCTCTCACCCCGGCAGCGCCCGCAGCCGCAGTCGGCGCGGCCGGAGCGTGATGCCTATGTGCGTGCGGTGGTCGGAGCCGGGCGCGGGCTCGAAGCGGAACGCGCTCGCCACCACCGCGGCGATCAGGGTGAGCTCGGCCATCGAGAAGTGATCGCTCGGGCACTTGCGGTTGCCGACGCCGAACGGCGACATGGCGTACTTCGGCACCGGGGCGGAGTGACCGGGCAGCCAGCGGTCGGGATCGAACTCCTCGTTCCGCTCGAACGAACGCGGATCGCGCTGGACCGCGTACGGGCTGTAGACGATGTCCGCACCGGCCGGAATGCGGTATCCGCCGAGCTCGGTGTCGGTCACCGCGCGCCGGGTCAATATCCATACGGCGGGATACAGCCGCATGGTCTCGACCACGACATTGGCCGTGTGCCGGAGCTTTCGGACGTCGCCGAATGCGACCCGCCGGTCACCGACAACGTTTTTCACCTCTGCGCGGATCTTGTCCACTTGATCCGGATGCTCGGTGAGGACGTGGAGCAGCGACATGACCACGGAACCGGCGGTTTCGCTGCCCGGGGTCAGTATCGCGACGACCTGGTCGTGGATCTCCTGTTCCCCGATGGGATCGCCATTCTCGTCCTTCGCCTCCAGCAAAGCCGTCAGCAAATCGTCCGGCTTTTGACCGGATCCCCGGCGCTCGGCGATGATCTCGTCGACCAGCCGGTGGAGATCGGCCAGCGCCCGGTTGAATTCGCGGTTGGCCGGAATCGGTACCCGATAAAGGGGTCCGAGGGGAAGTACCATGCGTTGGTACATACCGGCGAACAGCGTGGCGAGCGCGGACGTGATGCGCTCGGACCGGGCGTCCATGTAGGTGCCGCGCATCAGACAGCGGGCGGAGATGCGCACGGCCACCCGGAAGCCCTCGGCGGTGGCGTCGAGAACCTCGCCGCGGCTCCAGCGCTCGACGAGCGCGTACGCCTCCTCCTCCATGACCGGCCCGTACGCGGGGATCGCGTCGAGCCGGAACGCGGGCTGGATGGTGCGTCGCTGGCGGCGGTGGAGCGGGCCGTTGGCGGTGGCCACGCCCTCCTTGCCGAGCAGGCTCTCCAGGGACTCCCACAGGGGTCCGGAGATGATGTAGTCGGGACTGAGGGCGAGTTCCCCGGTGAGTTCGGGCGCGGTGACGGCGTACACCGTCTTGGGGCCGAGCCTGAGGCGGACCACGTCACCGTGATCGCGCAGCTGTTCGAGGAAGGCCAGCGGGCCGCGGGCCAGCTTCCAGCCGTGGCCGAGGAGCGGGACCCCGCCGCCGGCCAGGGGCGGTTCCTGCGGTGCTGTCGTCCCGGAGGACTCGGGTTTCACCGATTCGACGGTCATTTCTCACCTGCCGCTTCGTTGTTGACGTACGGGGGCGTGGACCGGTCGTCCCAGCTGTCGACCGTGTACCGGCCGGACTCGTGGTGGAACCAGTAGACGGAACTGAACCAGTTCCGCATATTCGCGAGGCAGGCCCGTACGGCGGCGCCGAGTTCTTTCCCGCGGACCGTCCCGTCGGCGAGCCGGTCGGCCAGCCGTAAGACGTCCTTCTCGACGTCGATGAATCCGGATATGCATTCCTCGACGCGCCGTCGTACGTCGTCCACCGCTTCTTCCAGAGTCAGTCCCTCATGGGTGATGAGACTGATTCCGAGATTGTGCACCTCATCGCCCGCTATTTCTTTCGGGAGCGAGCACAGGTCGTTGTACCAGGCGGCGAATTCCTGGCTCAGCAGGGCCGCCTTCCGAAAGGACGGGTGTTTCCGCACCGCGTCCGGGAGTTCGCATCCGGCGCTCAGTTCCAGGAGGTCGGTCCAGATCCAGTGTGCAAAGGTGAGCCGGCGCAGCGCGAGGTATTCGTCGACCAGGGGGACCCGCCCTTGGAGACGATTGCGGAATTCCCGGTCGTACGCGTCGATCACGGCGTGGAAGTGGCGCCTGAACCGCGCGTTCCAGGTGCCGGGCAGGAAGGCGAACAGCCGTCCCACGCTGTCGGCGAGCCCGGCCACCAGCGGGTCGGGATGGCGCAGGTGGGCCGCCGGGGCGTCCAGCGCCGCGTGCAACCGGAACCTGAGCCGGCGCCATTGCGCGGCGCGGCCGTGGACGGCGTCGCGGTCGTGCCGGTCGTCCCAGACGAAGAACCATGCGCTGTAGTCGGCTATGGCCTGGAGAACCTCCTCGGAGGCGCCGAGGTAGTAGCCCGCCATCAGATCCGTGTAGCACAGTCCGTCGGCATATTCTGCGACCTTGTCCGCCGGCATGAGGCCTTTTTCCAGCAGCCAGGAGCGGGTCTTCTCCTGCAACCGGGGCCAATACGGATGCAGATGCCGGGGAAAGGCAGCCTCGATGACCGTAAGAGAGAGCGAGGGCGGAACCGTTGGTGCGGCCACCGTCACCGTGGTGCGGTATGTGGTGCTGTATGGGAAAGCTGGCACGAACAACCCCTCTCAGCCGCCAGTGGGCAACACGCCCCTCCCGCCGTGCCGGGCGCGCGCCGTTGCGTATCCCCGCACTTCCCATTCAGCACCACAAGTGACCGCTATGGGAACGGATTTGCTCCATTCACTACCTCAACACACGGAGATTCCACCTCGCGGCGACTGATTATCGATCAGCGGATGTGCATAAGCGATCGAACATGCGTCGGACATACGAACGACGCCTGGCCGGGAGGGTTCCCGGCCAGGCGTCGTGCACGAGGTGGCGTGGTTCAGTCGTTGGCGACCACGGGGTAGCGGGGTTCGTTCTCGGCCATCTGCCGCAGGGCGTCCTTGCGTTCGCGCTTGGACAGCCGGTCGATGTACAGGTACCCGTACAGGTGATCGGTCTCATGCTGCAAACACCGAGCGAAGTACCCGGTGCCGCGCACCTTGATCGGGTTGCCCTTCTCGTCCTGCCCGGTCACCTCGGCGTAGTCGGGCCGGGCGAGCGGCGCGTACGCGGTGGGCACGGACAGACAGCCCTCGTTGCTGTCGTCCAGCCGGCGCTGGTCGGCGGGCAGTTCGACCAGCCTGGGGTTGCAGACGACCCCGACGTGCCGGGCGCCCTCGTCGTCGGGGCAGTCGTAGACGAAGACCTTCAGGTCGACGCCGATCTGGTTGGCGGCCAGACCCACGCCCTCGGCGGTGCGCTGCGAGGCGAACATGTCGTCGACCAGCTTCTGCAGCTCGTCGTCGAACACGGTGACGTCCTTGCACTCCTTGTGCAGTACCGGGTTCCCGACGACCGTGATGGGCCGCGAGGTACCGCGCTCGCGGTACGCCTGCTCCCGCTCCTCCGCCTCCTCGATGTCGATGACGAAGCCCTCGTCGTCCACGGGGAGCACGCCCGCGTGCTGCTGATCGGTGTCCTGCTGCGCCATGACCGACGTATGCCTTCCTGCAACCTGAAGAGAAAATCTGCGAAGTACAGCCTAAAGGGAGCGGACGGAGCGGACCGGAGGGAGCCGTTCAGCACACCTCTTCCAGATCCCGCCAGTCCCTGGAGTCCGGGCTGTCGGCGACCCACCCGTCCAACAACCCCCTCACCAGCCCCGCCGGCGCAGCCACCCCGCACTCCCGCTCCGGCACCCACAGCTGCCCGTCCGTGCGATGCCCCAGCGGCCCGGGATGCCCCGGCTCACTGTGGTCGTGCGGATCGAGGTGCTCCCCGTCGCCCTCGTCCGAGGGCATGCGCGACTCCGAGCACATCCGGCACAGCAGCCGCACCGACGACGACCAGTCCTCCGCGGCGAACCCGGCGTCGGCGGCGAGCTGCTCCAGCGCGTCGCGGTCGGCCTCCGTCGCCGCCTCCAGCAGGACCACCCAGGTCGGCACGGGGGAGGGCGCCCACAGCTCGATCTCGTCGAAGACGGGGTAGGAGTGCCCGGCGGCCGTGGTCCGCTCGCCGTGCGGCACCCCGTCGTGCAGCACGACCTCGCCCCAGCGCCGTCCGGACGACGGCAGCGGGATCGACAGCACCTCCATCCGGGCGGGGTCCAGCCGCCGCCCCCACACCACCTCGGCCTCCCCCTCGGGAGACAGCCGTACGGCGGCGCTGCCCAGCTCCATCCCGACGGGCTCGCCGGAGCCGGTGCCGCTGCCCGGCACATGCAGCCCGTAGGCCTGCCAGGCACGGCGGGCCAGCGGCCAGTCCTGGAGCGCGGTGGCGGCGATGCCGACGTTCCACCAGTCGGGCGCGCCGTTCTCCCGGTCGAGCAGCGCGACCGCGCGGAGCCCGGCGGTGCGGGCCTGCTCCCAGTCGTGCCGGAACTTGTGGAGCAGGGCGAGGTTGAACCAGGACTCCGACAGCCAGGGCTCCAGATCGGCGGCACGTGTCAGCAGTGCGCCCGCGTCCTCGTAGCGTCCGTCGCCGATGAGCGTGAACGCGCGGTCCGTGGCCTGCCGCCAGGAGGCGGAGGGCCGGTGCCGTCCCTTGCCGAAGATCCTCACGATTCCCGCCTGCCAGTTCCGTTCTGTGGGCTGGCCAGTGCCCCCGGACACTCTCTCCCTCGCATCCAACCACGTGCGGCTGGGAGGGCGCTCATTACCCATGGGTTACCCACCCTTGGGCAGCGTCAGACAGTCACGGGAGAGCACCCTGGCCAGTGCTTCGACGACCTCCGGCGCGTACTCCCCGCCGGTGCCCAGGCGCAGCTCCTCCAGCGCGGTGAGCGGGCCGCCGGGGCCGGTCCCCTGCACCTTCTCCTCGTAGGCGTTCACCACCCGGACTATGCGGGCGGCCGGCGGCTGCTCGGGATAGGGGTCGGCCTGCCGCTCGACGACCGCCGCGACCTGGGCGCTCGCCCCGGTCTGGCGGACGACGGCCCCGCCGAGCAGGGCGATCCGGCGCTGCTCGGCCGCCGGGAGGCCGGAGGTGGCGCCCGCCGGGACCGGGTCGACCAGGCTGAGCTGGCCGATGTCGTGCATGAGGGCCGCGTACTCCAGGACGGTCAGCTCCGCCTCCGGCAGCCCCAGGTCCCGGCCCACGGCCTGGCTGAGGGCGGCGACCCGGCGGGCGTGCCCGGCCGGGGTGTAGCCGGCGATCTCGGTGGCGCGGGCGAGGGAGACGATGGTCTGCCGGTTGGTGGCGCGGACCGCGGCGTACCGGCGCAGGGACAGCTGGGTGAGCAGCAGCGGCACCGAGAACACGGGCAGCGCCCACAGGCCGACGACGGCGACCGCGAGCGCCATTACCGCGCCGGTCGCGCACACCGCCGAGCCGATCCCGGGCACCGCCCGCAGTTCGTCGCGGAGCAGCGGGGGGAACGGCCAGCCGGTGCGGGAGTGCGCGAGCGCGGCGGCGATCACGGCGTCGCAGAGCACGGTCAGGACGAGCAGGGCGAGCAGGACGAGGGCGTAGAGGGGGCCCCGCCAGCGGTCGAAGGCCCCGTTGTTGTAGAGCGGCTGGAAGCAGACGGCCGCGAAGCCGACGGCCAGGACCCGGCGGACCAGACGGTCGAGGACGGGGCCCTGCCCGCGGGCGAGATGGGGCACGCTGCCCAGCAGGGAGGCGGCGGCGACCACCGACACGACCTGGGCGACCCCGTGGTGGCCGGGGTGTCCGGCGTGCTCCCCGAGCAGGGCGTACGACAGTCCCCCGGCGGCGCCGAGCGGCGCGGCCTCCCGCAGTCCGGGCCCGCTCAGCAGCTCCCCCACGGCGACCAGCGCCCCGAAGGCCAGCACGACGGTCCCCTCCTCGACTCCGGTGCGGAAGGTGACGAGGAGGGAGCCGACGGTGAGCAGGGCGGCCGCGGTGTGCAGCGGGCGGCACGGGGTCATCGGGTCACTCCCGGACGCTCCGGGGCCGTGGCGGGGGCGGGGACCGTGTGCGGGGGCTCGTCCGCGGTCACCCTCGGATGCCAGCCCTCGCGGCCGATCACCCGGACCAGGGCCGTGACCATGCGGGGGTCGAACTGCGTCCCGGCGCACCGCTCCAGCTCCGCCAGGGCGACCTCCACCGGCCGGGCCCGGCTGTAGCTGCGGGTGGAGGTCATCGCGTCGAAGGCGTCGGCGACGGCCACCACCCGTGCGGGTTCCGGGATCTGACGGCCCGCCAGCCCGTAGGGGTAGCCGCTGCCGTCGATCCGCTCGTGGTGGTGGAGGATCGCCGAACGGGCCTCACCGAGGAAGGAGATCCCCCGGGTGATCTCGTGGCCGTACTCCGGATGCAGTTCGATCACGCGCCGTTCCTCGGGTGTCAGCGGTCCGTCCTTGCGCAGCAGCCGGGTGGGCACGCCGAGCTTGCCGACGTCGTGCAGGATCCCGGCGAACCGGATGACCTCCACCCGGCTCTCGTCCATCCCCAGCTCGCGGGCGATCATCACGGAGGCCTGTCCGACGCGTTCACTGTGGCCGCGCGTGTAGCCGTCCTTGATGTCGACGGCCTGGACGAGCGCGCGGATCGTCGCCCGGTGCGCGGCGCGCTCGCGGTGGTACTGGGCGAACACCCACCAGGACACCGCCATCGGGAACAGCACCAGCAGGGCGGCCACCGGCCCGTAGGGGCTGCGCCAGAGCACGGCCATCATCAGCCCGGCGAGTCCGTGCACGGCGAGCGGCGCGAGCGAGCGCAGGAACAGGCCCCGGCAGACCTTGAGCGCCGGCAGGCCCTCGGCGAGCGCGAACATCCCGCCGTCGAGGGCGGCGAGCACCGCGCAGTGGACGAGGACGGCCGCGCCCGCGGGCAGCAGCGCGTACGGCACGTCGGAGCCGGCCACGGCCTCCGGCCCGCCCAGCGCCCCGTGGACATGGGCCGCGGCCCACACGGCGAGGGCCGACTGGGCCGCCCGCCAGACGCGGCGCAGCAGAACGGGGCCCTTGTCGACGTACGAGCACAGGGCCCCGGGAAGCGGTACGAGCGCGGCGGCGGGCGCCGGCAGCAGGAACGCCCCGGCGAGCAGGACGGGGGAGAAGGTCCCGGCGAACCGGCGCCGGGCGATCTGCTCGCCCGCCGCGTACAGCGCGGCGAGCAGTGCCACGGCCCACCAGGGCGTGTCCGGGGCGGTGGTGAGCGGGGACAGACAGAGCAGGGCGGCGAGGGCGGCACCGGCGACATGGCCGCGCGCCCGCGCCGGCACTCCCTCCATGACGCCTCCCCAGCCATGCCCGTCCGGGCTCCGTCAGCGGTCCGGGCTTCGGAGCCTAGGGTGGCGTGGGGTGGCTCTGCGGGCGTATCACCCGCGGATTAGCACATTCGGGTGAAGACGGACCCTGTCAGGACTCCTGCGGAGAGACCGGGGAGACCGGGGTGACCGGCCCGGCCGTCACGTCGTGCTCGGGCACGGCCTGCCCGGAACGGATCAGATCCAGCCGTCCCAGGACCTTGGCGCGCAGGTCGGTCGGTACGTCGTCATGACCGCAGCACCGCTTGACCAGCTTCTTCACGGCCTCTTCGAGTCCGTACTTCTCCAGGCAGGGCGAGCACTCGGTGAAGTGCTGCTTGAACTTGTCGCGATCGACGTCCGGCATCTCGCTGTCGAGGAACTCGTAGAGATGATCGAGTACCTCACTGCAGTCCGTCTCGTGCGGCTCTCCGCAGCTCATGAGCCCGAGCCTTTCGCTTCGTTCGAGTCCCCGGCACCGGCCGGGACCAGCCCACGCTCACGGGCGTAGTCCTCGAGCATGCCGCGCAGTTGACGGCGGCCCCGGTGCAGCCGGGACATCACCGTACCGATGGGTGTCCCCATGATGTCCGCGATCTCCTTGTACGCAAAGCCCTCGACGTCCGCGAGGTACACGGCGATGCGGAACTCCTCCGGAATGGCCTGAAGCGCCTCTTTCACGTCCGAGTCGGGCAGGTGGTCCAGCGCCTGCGACTCGGCGGAACGCAGACCGGTCGACATGTGCGACTCGGCGCGGGCGAGCTGCCAGTCCTCGATCTCCTCGGCCGCACTGCGCTGGGGCTCGCGCTGCTTCTTGCGGTACGAGTTGATGAAGGTGTTGGTGAGGATCCGGTACAGCCAGGCCTTGAGGTTGGTGCCCTCACGGAACTGGTGGAACGACGCGTACGCCTTGGCGTACGTCTCCTGCACCAGGTCCTCGGCGTCCGCCGGGTTGCGCGTCATGCGCAGCGCCGCCGAGTACATCTGGTCGAGGTAGTCGAGGGCGTCCCGCTCGAAGCGCGCGCTGCGCTCCGCGGACGACTCGTCGCTCGTGCCCACGCCCTGGCCCTCGGGCAGCTCCGCCTGGCCGTTGTCGGTCCCTGCGTCGGTACCGGTGACCGGACCCACCTCCTCAAGATTCAGGACGGGACCGAATCCGGTCCCACTCGAATCGGAGGATAGACGACTACCCGTGCCTGCCGCCGCTCCAAAAGGAGTGGTGGTGGCCGCGTGCAGCACCGTCCAGTCCAGGTCGGCGCGGCCGGAACGGCTCGGGCAGATGGTCGAACCCATGCGGCGGACTTCCTCTCCCACGACATCGGTGCTGCGTGTTCAGCACTTCTGTCCGGCTCAACAGCGACCCTCCGCACAACATTCCCGAACCTTTACCCCAGTGACCCGGCCCACTGCACGACCGCGTCCGTGACGATCCCCACGGCCTCCTCCTGACCGATCTCCGCCCGCTTGGGCACGGCGAGGCCGTGGTCGGCGTACGGCACCTCGACGATCTCGTACGCCCCCTCGGGGAACTCCTCGGGCCGCCCGAACGTGTCGTTGCCGCCCTGGACGACGAGCGTGGGGACACCGGACCCCAGCAGTTCCCCGGCGCGGGACTTCTCCGGCTTGCCCGGCGGGTGCAGCGGGAAGCTGAGCGCGAGGACCGCGTGGGCGCCGAGCTCGACCGCCGTACGGCAGGCCACGCGCGCGCCGGCGCTGCGGCCGCCGGAGACCACCGGGAGGCCGGGTTTCGCGACGGCGGGCCAGATCCCGCGCCAGCCGGCGTCGAGGGTCTTCGGCGCGGGCGCCACCTTCTTGCCGGCCACCCGCCAGGGCTGCTCGACGAGGGCGACGGTGACGCCGTGCGCGGGGAGCACCGCGGCGAGGGCCCGCAGGTCGCGCGCGTCGATGCCGCCGCCCGCGCCGTGGCTGACGGCGAGGACGAGCCGGGGCCGCCGCGCCGGGTGCCAGGTGATGCGGGCGTCGCCGGCGTCGGTGGGGACGAGTTCGGTGGTCGCTGTGCTCACTGTGCTCACGTCAGAAGAGTGTGCCCTCCTCGGGGCCTTCCAGCTCCTTCAGCAGCTCCGGGCTGTTGTTGCGGACGTTGCTGACGGCCGTGGAGACCGGGTAGGCGCGCATCAGTCCGGGCGGCGGGGGCTCCAGCAGGGACCGCAGGTCCTCGGGGTCGGTGCGGGCCGGGTCCAGCCAGGAGTCCCAGCGGTCCGGGGTGAGCATCAGGGGCATCCGGGGGTGGATCTCGGCGAGCGCGTGGGGGCCCTCGGCGGGGGCGACGGCGAGCGGACCGGTCTCGGCCTCGGTGGTGATCACCGAGCAGGTCACCCACCAGGCCTGCGGATGGTCGTCGGGCAGGGTCCGGTCCCGCCAGAACTCGTACAGCCCGGCCATCGCGAACACCGAACCGTCGGCCGGGAGCACGAAGTAGGGCTGCTTGCGCGGTCGTTTCCGCTTCCCCTCGACCTCCAGGTCGCGCTCCTCCCTGGCGGTGACCCACTCGTAGTAGCCGTCGGCGGGCAGGATGCAGCGGCGCGAGGTGAAGGCGCGGCGGTACGACGGCTTCTCGTGCACCGTCTCGGCGCGCGCGTTGATCATCCGGGCGGCGCCCTCGGGCGACTTGGCCCAGGAGGGCACGAGCCCCCACTTCAGCTTGCGCAGCTGCCGAACCGGGCGCCGGTCGTCGGCGTCTTTCACCGGACGGTCGAGGACGGCGTAGACCTCCTTGGTCGGCGCCACGTTGTAGTCGGGTTCGAGGGTCTCCTCGGGCTCCCACTTCTCGATCTCAAAGACTCCTGCGAGATCCTCGGGCCTGCGACTCGCTGCATACCGTCCGCACATACATGCCACACTGCCAGACCCGACACGACGAGAGGGAGCCACAGCCGAACATGGAGAGCACCGCCGCCCTAGCGCTGCCCGACCTGTGGGACCGTCTCGTCGGCACCCAGCCCGACCCCGATCTGTGGGTGGTGATCGCGACGGCCGTCGCGGCTCTCGCGGTCGTCGTCCCCCACAGTCTGTGGCGAATATCCCGCAACGCGATCACGATCGCCCACGAGGGCGGCCACGGCCTGGTCGCGCTGCTGACGGGCCGCCAGCTCACCGGGATCCGGCTGCACTCCGACACCAGCGGCCTCACGGTGAGCCGCGGCAAGCCCCACGGCCTCGGCATGATCCTCACCGCCGCCGCCGGCTACACCGCTCCCCCGCTCCTGGGCCTCGGCGGCGCGGCCCTCCTGGGCGCCGGCCGCATCACCCTCCTCCTCTGGCTGGCGACGGCCCTCCTGGTCGCGATGCTGGTGATGATCCGCAACGCCTACGGCGCCCTCACGGTCGTCCTGACCGGCGGCACCTTCCTCCTGGTCTCCTGGTTGGCGGGCCCCCAGGTCCAGGCGGCGTTCGCCTACGCGGTGGTGTGGTTCCTGCTGCTGGGGGGTGTGCGCCCGGCGTTCGAGTTGCAGGTGAAGCGCAGGCGCGGCGGCGCGGGCGACTCGGACGCGGACCAGCTGTCGCGACTGACGCATGTTCCGGCGGGCCTGTGGCTGTTCCTGTTCCACGTCGTGTCGCTGTGCGCGCTGATGGGCGGCGGACGGTGGCTGCTGGAGATGTGATGAGCGCTGCCAGCCCCGAAGGGGCGCGTGTCACAGGGGCGCGGGGCTGTGTCGACATGCGGCTCCGCCGCGCGGGCGCGACCAGCCCCAACGGCGCCGCACCCGACAACGCACCGCAGACTAAAGTGGCCGCATGCCCAAAACCCCGGCCCTCTGGCCCGCCCCCACCGCGAGCGAAGCCGTCGACGCGACGGTCCACGTGCCCGGGTCCAAGTCCGTCACCAACCGCGCCCTCGTCCTCGCCGCCCTCGCCTCGGAGCCCGGCTGGCTGCGCCGCCCCCTCCGCTCCCGCGACACCCTGCTGATGGCCGAGGCGCTGCGCGCGATGGGCATCGAGATCGAAGAGGGCGTGGGTCCCGACGGCACCGGCGAGGCCTGGCGTGTGCTCCCCGCGGGCCTGCGCGGCCCGGCCACGGTGGACGTCGGCAACGCGGGCACGGTCATGCGCTTCCTCCCCCCGGTCGCCGCCCTCGCCGACGGCGCCGTCCGCTTCGACGGCGACCCGCGTGCGTACGAGCGCCCCCTGCACGGCGTCATCGACGCGCTGCGCGTCCTCGGCGCCCGGATCGACGACGACGGGCGGGGCGCGCTGCCGCTGACGGTGCACGGCTCGGGCGCGCTGGACGGCGGCCCGGTGGAGATCGACGCGTCCTCTTCCTCGCAGTTCGTGTCGGCGCTGCTGCTGTCGGCTCCCCGCTTCAACCAGGGCGTCGAGGTCCGGCACACCGGCTCGACACTCCCCTCGATGCCGCACATCCGGATGACCGTGGACATGCTGCGCGCGGTCGGCGCCCAGGTGGACACCCCGGAGTCGGGCGGCGAGCCGAACGTCTGGCGGGTCACGCCGGGCGCGCTGCTGGGCCGGGACCTGACGATCGAGCCGGACCTGTCGAACGCGCAGCCGTTCCTGGCGGCGGCGCTGGTGACGGGCGGCCGGGTGCTGATCCCGGACTGGCCGGCGCGGACCACCCAGCCGGGTGACCGGCTGCGGGAGATCTTCACCGAGATGGGCGGCTCCTGCGAGCTGACGGACTACGGTCTGGTCCTCACCGGCTCGGGCGCGATCCACGGCGTGGACGTCGATCTGGGGGACGTCGGCGAGCTGACCCCGGGCATCGCGGCGGTCGCCGCGCTCGCGGACTCCCCGTCCACCCTGCGGGGCGTGGCGCATCTGCGGCTGCACGAGACGGACCGGCTGGCCGCGCTCACCAAGGAGATCAACGAGCTGGGCGGAGACGTCACCGAGACGGCCGACGGGCTGCACATCCGCCCGCGCCCGCTGCACGGCGGGACCTTCCGTACGTACGACGACCACCGCATGGCGACCGCCGGTGCGATCATCGGCCTGGCCGTGGCGGGAGTACAGATCGAGAACGTGGCGACGACGGCGAAGACCCTGCCGGACTTCCCCGGGCTGTGGACCGGGATGCTCGGGGTATAGGGACGGCGGGAAACAGTCATGCGCCGCTACGGCAAGCACACCGACGAGGACGACATCCGCTCGCGCCCGAACCGCAAGGGCAACCGGCCGCGTACACACATCCGCCCCAAGCACGAGGACGCCGCCGCGGGCATGGTCCTCACCGTCGACCGGGGCCGGCTGACCTGTCTGGTCGAGGACCGGATCGTCCTCGCGATGAAGGCCCGTGAGCTGGGCCGCAAGGCGGCCGTCGTGGGTGACCGGGTCGCCCTGGTCGGCGATCTGTCCGGCCAGAAGGACACCCTCGCCCGGATCGTCCGCATCGAGGAGCGCACCTCGGTGCTGCGCCGTACCGCGGACGACGACGACCCGTTCGAGCGGGTGGTGGTCGCCAACGCCGACCAGCTCGCCGTCGTCACGGCCCTCGCCGACCCCGAACCCCGCCCCCGGCTGATCGACCGCTGTCTGGTCGCGGCCTACGACGGCGGCCTCACCCCGCTGCTGGTGATGACGAAGTCGGACCTGGCCCCGCCGGACAAGCTGCTGGAGCTGTACGGCGACCTGGACATCCCGTACGTGGTCACCAGCCGTGAGGAGCTGGAGAACGGCGGGGCCGCGGACCGGGTGCGCGAGCTGCTGGCGGGGCGGATCACGGCGTTCGTCGGGCACTCGGGCGTCGGCAAGACCACCCTCGTCAACGCGCTGGTCCCCGAGGAGCGCCGCCGGGTGACCGGGCATGTCAACGCGGTGACCGGCCGTGGCCGCCACACCACGACCTCGGCGCTGGCGCTGCCCCTGGAGGGCACCGGCGACTGGGTGATCGACACTCCGGGGGTACGGTCCTTCGGCCTCCACCACGTCGACCCGTCCCGGGTGATCCTCGCCTTCCCCGACCTGGTGCCGGGCACCGAGGGCTGCCCGCGCGCGTGCAGTCACGACGAGCCGGACTGCGCGCTGGACGCGTGGGTGGCCGAGGGACACGCGGACCCCGCGCGGCTGTACTCGCTGCGCCGGCTGCTGGCGACGCGGGAGCGCACGGAGGGCGACTGACCTCCGCGTTGTTTGTCAGGACGTGAGTCCGGTAAGTGCATAATCGCACCGAGCCGGACCGCGCGGGCGCACGAGCGGACAAACGGGAGGACAGCACATGGCGTGGCTGCTGGTCATCGTCGCGGGACTGCTCGAGACCGGTTTCGCCGTCTGCCTGAAGCTGTCCCACGGCTTCACCCGGCTCTGGCCCACCATCGCCTTCTGCGCCTTCGCCCTCGGCAGCTTCGGTCTGCTGACGCTCTCCCTGAAGAAGCTCGACGTCGGCCCGGCGTACGCGGTGTGGACGGGCATCGGCGCGGCGGGCACCGCGATCTACGGCATGGTCTTCCTCGGCGACCTGGTGTCCACCCTGAAGATCGTCTCGATCAGCCTGGTGATCGCCGGGGTGATCGGGCTCCAGCTCTCGGGCTCGGCGCACTGAGCTGGCACTGAACGACCGCTGGCCTGCCTACGACCGCTGGAGCGCCCCCCGCACCAGCTCGGTCACCCCGTTCTCCCCGGCCGGCGGGGCCGCCACGCAGGACAGGGCGAGCCGGACGGCGAGTTCGCAGGCGCGGGCCAGGTCGGCGGCGTCCGAGCGGGCCGCGCCGGGGCCGCCGAGCACGGCGACGGCCCGGTCCCGTACGGCACTGACGAGGTCGCCGGGCGAGGGCAGCGGTCCGTCCGCGCGCCGCTGTGCCGGGACGGCGGAGGAGGACGGCACCGCCGAGAGCGTCGGCGAGGGCAGCCGCTCGCTCCAGCAGCCGGTGAGCAGGGCCCGCAGGAGCGCGTTGCCCCGGGCCGCGGTGAAGGTCCAGCCGGCGGCGGAGACCAGCCGTTCGCGGGCGTCGCCGTGCACGGCCAGCGCCCGGTCGATCCCGGCGAGATAGGCGTCGGCCTCCCGCCGCACCAGGGCTCTGGCCAGCCCCTCCTTGCTGCCGAACTCGTTGTACAGCGTCTGCCGGGACACCGCCGCGGTCGCCGCGACGTCCACCATCCGCACCGCGGACCAGGGCCGCAGGTCGAGCGCCGCGTAGGCGGCGTCCAGCAGGGATTCCCGCGCTGCAGGCATCATCGCCTCCCGGGGCGAGCGGATGCTGCCCAGGGTTGACGCGCCCGGGGGCACTGTCAAGGGTTCGCGGACGCGGCGGGGACCGGCCGACGGGGTCCCGGCCCGTCCCCGCACGTCCGGGGCGTGGTCCCCTGTGGCCTCGCCCGACCCGGCCGGATACCGTTCGTGCCATGCCGGACTACCTCGACGATCTCCGTCTCGCGCACGTCCTCGCGGACGCCGCCGACGCCGCCACCATGGACCGTTTCAAGGCCCTCGACCTCAAGGTCGAGACCAAACCGGACATGACCCCGGTGAGCGAGGCCGACAAGGCCGCCGAGGAACTGATCCGCGGCCAGCTGCAGCGCGCCCGTCCCCGGGACGCGATCCTCGGCGAGGAGTACGGACTGGAGGGCACGGGCCCGCGCCGCTGGGTGATCGACCCGATCGACGGCACGAAGAACTACGTGCGCGGGGTGCCGGTCTGGGCGACCCTCATCTCGCTGATGGAGGCGGGAGAGGGCGGCTACCACCCGGTGGTCGGTGTCGTCTCCGCGCCGGCGCTGGGCCGCCGCTGGTGGGCCGCCAAGGGGCACGGCGCCTTCAGCGGCCGCAGCCTCGCCGCCGCGACCCGGCTGCACGTCTCCAAGGTCTCGAAGCTGTCCGACGCGTCCTTCGCGTACTCCTCGCTGACCGGCTGGGAGGAGCGCGGGAAGCTGAACGGCTTCCTGGACCTGTCCCGCGAGGTGTGGCGCACGCGCGCGTACGGCGACTTCTGGCCCTACATGATGGTCGCCGAGGGCTCGATCGACCTGTGCGCCGAGCCGGAGCTGTCCCTGTGGGACATGGCGGCCAACGCGATCGTCGTGACGGAGGCGGGCGGCACCTTCACCGGCCTCGACGGCCGCCCCGGCCCGCACAGCGGCAACGGGGCCGCGTCCAACGGCCTGCTCCACGACGAGCTGCTGGGGTATCTCGGCGAGCGGTACTGAGAACCCACAGATGAGCGCGTGCGCCCTCAATTGACGGCACGCGCCCCCTTGTTGACTCTCGCTTTACCTGTCACGCTGACAGCACCCCCACTTGTGAACTTGTGAATCCCTGCACCGGCAGGGATCGTAGGAGGTGTTCCAGCCCATGCTCGTCCGAGACGCCATGAGCACGGTGGTCCTCACCATCGGCCCCGCCCACACCCTCCGCCAGGCCGCCGCCCTGATGTCCGCCCGCCGCGTCGGCGCCGCCCTCGTCCTCGATCCGGACGCCGGCATGGGCATCCTCACCGAACGGGACATCCTCAACTCCGTGGGACTGGGCCAGGACCCGGACGCCGAACGCACCCACGCCCACACCACCAACAACGTGGTCTTCGCCGCCCCGACCTGGACCCTGGAGGAGGCGGCCCAGGCCATGGCCCACGGCGGCTTCCGTCATCTGATCGTCCTCGACGGGGGCGAACCGGCCGGGATCGTCTCGGTCCGCGACGTCATCCGCCGCTGGGCCCCGGCCCGCCGGCGCGTCCCCGCCTGAGATCGCCACCCGAGCGCGGCCCCCGGATCCACCGGGCGCACCGTGGACAGTCCCGATCCGATCATGGACACTAGCCAAGTCAGACATTGTCTAAGTCAGGTATGGCTCCAAAGTCACACCCGATCGGAAACTGTTCCTCCTGCTGTTAGGCTGGTGCGCATGAGTGACCTTCTGGAACGGCTGCGCGGACGCGGATGGCGGATGACCGCGCAGCGACGCGTCGTGGCCGAGGTCCTCGACGGCGAACACGTCCACCTGACGGCCGACGAGGTGCACGCCAGGGCCGTCGCCAAGCTGCCCGAGATCTCCCGGGCGACCGTCTACAACACGCTCGGTGAGCTGGTCTCCCTCGGCGAGGTCCTCGAGGTCGCGACCGACCGGCGCGCCAAGCGGTACGACCCCAACGCCCACCGCCCGCACCAGCACCTGGTCTGTGCGCGCTGCGGTGCCATCCGCGACGTCCACCCGACCGGCAACCCGCTGTCCGACCTCCCGGACTCGGAGCGCTTCGGCTTCGCGGTCTCGGACGTCGAGGTGACGTACCGCGGCATCTGCCCGAGCTGCGCGGCGGCATAAGCCCCTCCCCCGAAGCCCCGGCGTCCCGATGGGATGCCGGGGCTTCGCGCCGTCCGCGACCTTCTTGAATCTGACGGTCTGTCATATTTGACCTGCGAGAAGGCCGTCGGACACGACTGAGGGCCGGAACCCTTTCGGATTCCGGCCCTCGGCCTTCAGTAGCGGGGACAGGATTTGAACCTGCGACCTCTGGGTTATGAGCCCAGCGAGCTACCGAGCTGCTCCACCCCGCGTCGTTGAATGCAACGTTACGTGAAGGAGGAGCGTGGAGGCAAATCAGTTGTGCAGTGGGGGGCGAGGGCCGGGGGTTCAGGGGGCGGAACCCCCTGGGACCGGCACACCGGCGCAGGGCACCGTCAGGCCGACAGTTCCTGTCGCAACGCGTCCCGCAGCCGCGCCGCCCGCCGCGCGACCTCCCCCGGCCCGAGCGACACCGCCCGGTCGGCCCACCGCTGCCCTTCCGCAAGCTCGCCCCGACGCGCGTAGACCAGGGCGAGCCGCAACGCCGCCCGCCCGTGCCCGTCATCGGCGGCCCGCGTCCACCACACGACCGCCTCCGGCTCGCTCCCCTCCCGCGCGAGCAGCAGCCCGAGGTTGAAGGCCCCGTTGCGCGACCCGGCCTCGGCCGCCTCCCGGTACCACCGCGCCGCCTCGCACACGTCCCCCCGCGCCGCGGCCAGCATCCCGACCCGCACCTGGGCGCGCCGGTGGCCCTGCTGGGCCGCCCGCTCGTACCACTCCTCGCACTCGGTCTTCTCGTGCGCGATCTCCCCGAGCTCGTGCGCGGGCTGCGGCGGCCGGCGCGCGTCCAGCACGGCGGCCAGCCGGTACGCCGCCTCCGCGCTGCCCCCGCCCGCGGCGCACCGCAGATGCCGTTCGGCCTCCTGCTCGTCGCCCTCGCGCAGCCGGGCGATGCCGACCTGGAGCGCCGCCTCGGTGTGCCCGGCGGCGGCCGCCCGCTCGTACCAGCGCAGCGCGACCGTGTCCTCGCCGCGCCCGGCGAAGAGGATCCCGAGGTTGAAGGCGGCGTCGACGCTGCCCGCCTCCGCCGCCTTGGAGAACCAGGGCTCCGAGCCGGCCGTGTCGCCGCCCCGGAGCAGCAGGACGGCCAGCGCGTTGGCGGCCTCCCGGTGCCCGGCGTAGGCCGCGCGCCGGTACCACTGCTCGGCCTGCGCGGTGCGGCCCTGCTCGGCGCAGAGCAGGGCGAGGTTGTAGGCGCCGTTGTCGTCGCCCGCGTCCATGGCGGCCCGGTACCAGCGCTCGGCGGTCTGGGTCTGCCCCCGTTCGGCGTGCAGGGCGCCCAGCGCGTTGGCGGCGTTGCCGTCGCCGTCCTGGGCGGCCCGCAGCCACCAGATCGCGGCGTTCTCGGTGTCCCCGGCGTCCCGCAGCAGGAATCCGAGGGCGCAGGCGGCCCGCGCCTCGCCCTCCTTGGCGGCGGTCAGGTACCAGCGCCCGGCCTCCTTCAGCTCGCCCTTGCGCTCCAGGATCGCCCCGAGGTGCAGGGCGGCCCGCCGGTGACCGCGCGCGGCGGCCTGCCGGTACCACTGCTCGGCCTCCGCCTGTACGACGGCACCGGCGGCACCGGCGGCACCTCCCTTACCGGCATCACCGTCTTCACCGGCGTCACGGGCGTCACGGGCGTCACGGGCGTCACCGGCGTCACCATCGAAGTACTGCGGGTTCCTGCGGTCCAGGGCGCGCGCCAGCCGGTACGCCGCCTCCCGGTGGCCGCGCTCGGCGGCGGCCCGCATCCACCGCTCGGCCCCGCTGTCCGCGCGGTGTTCCAGCAGGTCGGCGAGGGCGTACGCGCCGAGGGCATGGCCCTGCTCGGCGGACTGGCGCAGCCAGTACTCGGCGGCGGGCTCGTCACCGCACTCGCGGCAGTGGCGCCCGAGCGCGTGCGCGGCGGCGGCGGAGCCGGCGACGGCGGCGACCCGCCACCATCCGGCGGCCTCGTCGGCGTACCCGCGCTGATGCAGCAGGACGCCCAGGTTGTTCGCGGCGGCCCGGTCCCCGGCCGCGGTGGCGGCGCGCAGATGGGGCTCGGCGCCATCCAGGTCGCCACGGCGCAGCAGCATGGCGCCGAGGACGCTGGTCGCCTCGGCGTCGCCGGCCGCGGCGGCGAGCCGCAGCCGCATCTCCTCGACGGCCTCCCCCGTCTCGACCGTCACCCCCGTCTCGGCTGTTTCTTCTGTCTCTACCGTCTCGTCCGTCTCTACCGTCTCGACGGCGTCCGCCGTCTCGTCCCGGCTCTCGTCCGGGGTCGCTTCCTCACCGGAAGGCTGCACAAACCGCCCTGTCTCGAACAGAGTTGCCTTGTCCCCCATAACGTCCATCGTCGCACCACCTGCACCCCGGGTACACCTGTGTATACCGCAGCCCGTGAGGTCACTTCAGCGTTTTGTCGACATGCCCACAGAGAGACAAGTCAAACACAGTCCGCCCAACTCCCCACAGCGGCGCGGCGATGTCGTACCGCGGCACATGCGTTCGCACATGACGAAGGCCCGGATCCGTGTACCGGATCCGGGCCTTCGTCTTCAGTAGCGGGGACAGGATTTGAACCTGCGACCTCTGGGTTATGAGCCCAGCGAGCTACCGAGCTGCTCCACCCCGCGTCGTGTTCCACAACCGTATCACGACACGGGGCGGGCTTGATCAACCGCTGGGACTGCTGCTCGGACTGGGACTGCTGCTCGCCTTGGCCCCTCCTGCGCCGCCACTGCTCGGCGTCGCGCTCGGACTCGGGCTGCTGCTGGCCTTGCTGCCGCTCTTGTCCGCCTCGGCCTGGGCGTCCTCGGCCCGCTTCAGGGCGGCCTCGAGGTCCTTCTGCGCCTTGCCGTACGCCTCCCAGTCGCCCTTCTTCAGGGCGTCCTGGCCGGCGGTGAACGCCTTCTGCGCGTCGTTCAGCGCCTCCTGGACCGTCGGGTTGGAGGAGGACGGCGGGGTGGTCGTGCCACCGCCCTCGTCCTCGGGCGGGGTCGCGCTCTCCGCGCCGAAGACCTTGTTGAGGGCCCCGTCGAGGGTGTCCTCGAAGGCGGTGTTGCCGCCGTAGGTCACCAACACCTTCTTCAGCAGCGGGTACTTGAGTCCGCCACCGCGCACATAGACCGGCTCGACATAGAGCAGTCCTCCGTCGAGCGGCACCGTCAGCAGGTTGCCGTACTCGATGTCGGAGTCGCCGCCCTTGAGGAGTCTGATCGACTCGGCGATGTCCTGTTCGGAGTTGAACTGGCTCTGGACCTGTTTCGGTCCGTCGACGGTGGTGCTCGTCGGCAGTTTCAGGATTCTGATCTTGCCGTAACCGGGCGTCCCCGCCTCGGAGTCCACCGCCATGAACGCGCTCAGGTTGTCCCGCCCGTTGGGCGTGAACGTCGTCGTCAGCGAGAACGACTGCGCCGTCTGGTCCGGCATCTTCATGCTCAGGTAGTACGGCGGCACCGCGTCACCCGACTTGTTGGACGGGTCGTCCGGCACCTGCCAGACCTCACTGCCGCTGAGGAAGGTCGTGGCGTCCTTCACGTGGTAGCGGGTGAGCAGCTCGCGCTGGACCTTGAACAGGTCCTGCGGGTACCGGAGGTGGGCCATCAGCGACGTCGAGATGTCGGACTTGGGCTCGACCGTGTGGGGGAACGCCTTCATCCAGGTCTTCAGGACCGGGTCCTCGGTGTCCCACTGGTAGAGCTTGACCTCGCCCGTGTACGCGTCGACGGTCGCCTTCACCGAGTTGCGGATGTAGTTGACCTGGTTCTGCTGGGCCACCACCGCGCGGTTGTCGTTGGTCGCGGTGAGCGAGTCGGCGGTGGTGTCGCCGAGGGTCGTACGGGAGGCGTACGGGTAGCCGTTCGTCGTGGTGTACGCGTCGACGATCCACTGGATCTTCCCGTCGACGACGGCCGGGTAGGCGTCGCCGTCGATGGTCAGCCACGGGGCGACCGCCTCGACGCGCTCCTTGGGCGTGCGGTTGTACAGGATCCGGGAGCCCTCGCCGATCGCGCCGGAATACAGGATCTGCGGCTCGCCGAACGCCACCGCGTACGCGGCCCGGTTGACCGGGTTGGAGAGGTTGACCCCGCTCTTGCCCTTGTAGCTGGTGGTCTTCTCGCCGTTGTCGTCGGAGTAGTCGATCTCCTTCTGGGGACCGCCGACGATCGAGTAAGTCGTCGTCTTCTCGCCGTAGTAGACGCGCTGCTCGTAGGTGCCGAGGTCGCCCTCGGAGGGCAGGTTGGACTCGGTGAAGAGCGGGCGGCCCTCGGAGTCGGCGGTGGTGCCCTTGGCGGCCACCACGCCGTAACCGTGGGTGTAGCGGAAGTGGTTGTTGATCCAGTTCTGCTTGTCGACGCCCGCGAGGTTCAGTTCGCGCAGACCGATGACCGTGTCCTGGTCGGAGCCGCTCTCGTTGTAGCGGTCCACGTCCAGGTTGGTGGGGAAGGCGTAGTACTTCCGCATCTGCTGGAGCTGCTGGAACGTCGGCGAGACGATGTTCGGGTCCAGGACCCGGATGCTCGCGGTGGCGTCCACGTCGTCGCGCAGCTGTGTCTTGTCCTTGGTGGTGCTGGTCCCCGAGTACTCGGTGACCTGCGCGCCGTCGATGCCGTACGCCTCACGCGTCGCCTTGAGGTTCTTCTCGACGTACGGGGCTTCCTTGGCCTGCTCGTTCGGCTGGACCTGGAACTTCTGGACGATCGCCGGGTACAGCCCGCCGATGAGGATCGCCGAGAGCACCATCAGCCCGAAGCCGATCACCGGCAGCTGCCAGGTGCGCCGCCACAGGGTGGCGAAGAACAGCAGGGCGCAGATGACGGCGATGCAGAACAGGATCGTCTTGGCCGGGAGGTAGGCATTGGCGTCGACGTACCTCAGGCCGGTCCAGTTGTCCGTCGCCTTGAAGTCGCTGGACTTCACGGCCAGGCCGTACCGGTCGAGCCAGTAGGCGACCGCCTTCAGGGCGACGAAGATCCCGAGCAGCACCGACAGGTGCCCGGTGGCGGCGGCCGTGGCGCGCGCGCCGGGGCTGGTGACGCGGAGCCCGCCGTACAGATAGTGGGTGAGCGCGGCGGCGATCAGGGAGAGGATCGTGGCGGCGAAGCCGAAGCCGAGCAGGAACCGGTACCAGGGCAGGTCGAAGGCGAAGAACGACACGTCGAGGTGGAACTGCGGGTCCTTCTGTCCGAAGGAGACGCCGTTGACCCACATCAGCCAGGTCCGCCACTGGCCGGCCGCCGAGGCACCGGCGATGAGCCCGACCAGGGCGGTGATGCCGAGCAGCAGCCACCGCTTGTAGGGGGCGATGCCCATGCGGTAGCGATCGAGGCTCTGCTGCTCCACCGACATCGCGCTCAGCGGGGGCCGCAGCCGGTGGGCGAGCCAGATGTTGAAACCGACCGCGAGCGCCATCAGCAGACCGAAGACGGAGAACAGGCCGATCTTGGTCCAGAGCGTGGTGGTGAACACGGACGAGTAGTTCACCGACCGGTACCAGAGCCAGTCCGTCCAGAATCCCGCGAACATGGTGAACGCCATGCCGAGGACGGCAAGGACGCCCAGCGTCATGAGCAGGGTCCGGACGCGCCGGGACGGGCGGCCCACTCTCATCCGCGGCCCTGTCGGGCCTCCGCCGCGGTCCGGCATCTGGAAAGCCAAGGTGCGCACCTCGAAGTTCGCTGTCGATCCCTCAGGCCCGCGTGTTCGCCGGCCCCCAGTGGCCCCCCGTGATCGTGGGCCCACACCTATGCAACTTACTCACCGTTTACTCGGTTCCCGATTCCGCCCGAGAACGAGAGAGGATTGTGACCATGTCCAACACTCCCATGGCGGCGACCCCGCTCACCCGGGCCGTACTCGAGATCGACGAGTACGCCTCCGGCCTCGGCTGGGACCAGCCCGCCCGCCTCTTCGCCCTCGTAGACACCGCACGACTGCGGGCTCAGGAACCCTCGCTCGCCGCCCAGCTCGGCCTGACGGACGAGCCCGAGACCACGGGTCTCACCCCGATCGAGCAGGACGAAGTGCCAACGGACAAGGCGCTCGACGAGTTCCTGGCCACGATCGCCTGGCCCGACGCGGTGGTCGGCTGCGCCCTGACCGTGGAGCGGCTGATGCTGCCGCCGTCCGCCGAGGCGCAGGTCCCGCAGGGCCTGAGCGAGGGGAAGCTGGCGAAGTGGGTGGCCGAGCACCCGGACCGCCAGGAGGTCCGGATGACGGTCGCGGTCCTGCGTGACGGCACCCGTGAGTCGGCGCTGCGGCTGCGCGAGAAGGACGCGCCGACGGAGGTGCTCACCGGCGGGAACCTGGTTCCCGGCCTGGCGGAGGCGCTGTCGGCGACCTTCGAGGAGTAGCCGCCCGCGTCCCTACTTGGTGCACTTCGGCAGATCGGCGGTGTCGCCGCTGCGGATGTCCTTGAGGGCGGAGAGGGCGTCGTCGATGGTGTCGACCTTGACGAGCCTGAGTCCCGAGGGGGTGTCCTTGGCGGCGGCCGCGCAGTTGTCGGCCGGCGTGAGGAAGTACTGTGCCCCCTGGCTGCGCGCGCCCACGGTCTTCATCTCGATGCCGCCGATCGGCCCGACCTTGCCCTCGTCGTCGATGGTGCCGGTGCCGGCGACGAACTTGCCGCCGGTGAGGCTGCCGGGCGTCAGCTTGTCGTAGATCCCGAGGGCGAACATCAGTCCGGCGCTGGGCCCGCCCACGTCGGCGAGCTTGATGTCGATCGTGAACGGGAACGTGTGATCGGTCCCGGCCGAGATCCCGACGATCGCCCGCTTCTCGCCCGCGTCGTCGGAGGTGGCGGTCGTGATGGTGACGTCCTGCGTCTTGGTCGCGGTCCTGTTCGCCTTCTCGGCGGCGGCCTGCTCCTTGGCCGGGACGATCGTGAACACCACGTCCTGGCCGGGCTTGTGCTGGGTCACCAGCTTCGCGACATCGGCCGGCTCCTTCACCGTGGTGCCGTCCACGGCCTTGATCACGTCCCCGGCGTGCAGCCGGCCCTCGGCCGGGGACCCCTTGACCACCGTCGAGACGATCACCCAGGACTTCACCGGGACGTCCAGCTCCTTCAGGGCGGCGACCTTGGCGCTCTCCTGGGACTGGCTGAACTCCTCGGCGTTCTCCTGGGTGGACTGCTCCTCGGTCTTGCCGTCCGGGTAGAGCGTGTCGTGCGGGACGACCTTGTTGTCGTGTGCCAGCCAGCCGTAGACCGCCTCGACGAGGTTCATCCGGTAGTCGGCGCTGGTGACCCGCACGGTGGTCATGTTCAGATGACCGCTCGTCGTGTACGTCTTGCGTCCCGCGATCTGCAACACCGGCTCACCGTCGTGCTCACCGAGCGTGTTCACCGTCGGCCCCGGGGACATCTCCGAGTACGGCACGGGGATGAGCACTCCCGCGCACAGGAGCGCGATCAGCATCAGGGTGGAGGCGAGCATCGTCGCGGTGCGGCGTGGCATGCCTCGACAGTACGGGACGCCTCTGTCAGCGCACCGTCAGGGCCACCACCCGGGTCACCACCCGGGTCACCACCCGGGTCAGCCGCCCTCAGCCCCCCGAGGAGGACCTCGGCACGGCGGCGGACTTCTCCATGGCGGCGCGGAACCGCGCGTACCCGTCGAGCTCCGGACCGTCGCCGCGCGCCTTGCGGGTGCGGTTGGCCCAGCTCCCCCACAGTCCGGCACCGATCGCAGCCACAAGCGGAATCAGCAACCAGGCGAGCACCGCCATGCCGACCTCCCAACCCCATTACCGCAACTGACTGATCAGCAGATTAACCATCCGCACTGACAACGCTCACGGCAGGGGTGGGGTTACGCAACCGGAGGCGGGGCGGCCCGACGGGGCCTCGGGGCGGGTGTCGAAAGTGGCGTCGTCCGCCCGGAGGGCGGGGCCCACGGCGTCTGGTGCGGTGCATCGCACGGCGGAGGGTCGTCCGCGTACTGGGCGCACGAGAACGATCCCGACAAGGCGGCGAGGCGCCGCGCCAGGCGTCGCGGGCCAGCCGGGACTTTCGACACACGCCCTAGCAGGCCCCGACCCACTCCTCGGTGCCGTCGGAGAACTTCTGGTGCTTCCAGATCGGCACCTCGTGCTTGAGATCGTCGATCAGCTTCCGGCAGGCCTCGAAGGCCTCGCCCCGGTGCGGACACGACACGGCGACGACGACCGCGAGATCCCCGACGGCGAGGTCCCCCACCCGGTGCACGGCCGCGAGCGCCCGCACCGGGAACTCGGCGACGACCTTCTCCGCGATCCGCCGGATCTCGGCCTCGGCGGTGGGATGGCAGGAGTACCCGAGCGTGTCGACGTCGGCACCCCCGTCGTGGTTGCGCACGGTCCCCACGAAGAGCGCGGTCCCCCCGGCCGCGTCGTCCCCGACGGCCCGGAAGACCTCGTCGAGCGAGAGCGCGGTGTCCCGGACACCGATCAGCTTGACGGGGTCCTCGGCCGCCCGCTCACCGGGATGGTCGTTGGTGGATGCCATGCCTCCATCGTGCCGCACGCGCGCGAGCAGCGGGAACAGGGGAGGCGGCGCCTCGAAGGCACCGCCCGGATTTCCGGCCCGTCCGGCGATTGAGGACGAGGCCCGTCGGGGCCGAACCGGGGGTCCAGGGGGCGGCAGCCCCCCGGCGGCGCCGCGGAGGCAGCGCCTCAGCGTCCCCTGCGCGCCTTGCGCGCCCGGCGCACCACCGCCGCCGCACCCAGCAGCGCGACCGTCGCACCCGCGGCCCCCGCCGCCGTGGCGTCCTTGCGCCCGAGCCGCCGCCCGGCCACCGTGTGCCGCCCGGCCACCTCCTCCAGCAGCTCCGCGAGCACCTCCTCATTGGTCCACTGCGCCCGCCACCCCGCGTCGTGCAGCCGCGACCCGCTCACCACCCACGGGTACATCGTGTACGCGAGGTCGCCCGCCGGGGACGGCGTCAGCCCGATCCGGTGCAGCCGGGCCGCCGCGCCCAGCGCGACCGCGGACGGCAGCTCCATCCGCCGGATCCCGCTGAGCTCCTCGACCTCCTCCTGCTCCAGCCACCCGTCGCAGCCGACGGCCAGCTCGCCGTCGACCTTCTCCAGTACGGCGTACTCCAGGGCGCCGCACAGATCCTCGACGTGGCAGAACTGCCAGGCCGGCCGGGACCCGGCCACGACCAGCAGCCGGGGTGACTCGAAGTACCTGGTCAGTGCCGTGTCCGTACCTCCCACCAGTACGGCCGGGCGGACCACGGTGACGTTCAGCCCGGGATGCGCGCGGGGCGCCCGGCGCGCCAGCCGTTCGATTTCCAGCAGGTCCCCGACGCCCGTCGCCTCCGCTGTCGCGCGCAGCTCCGCGTCCTCCGAGAGCGGCAGCTCGTTGTCCTCCAGCGCCCCGTAGACCATCGAGGAGGTGCACAGCACCACGCGGCGCACACCGGCCGCCGCGGCGGCCGTCAGCACGGTCTGGGTACCGCGGACGTTGTAGGCCGTCCGGGCGGCGGCGTCACTCCCCAGGTCGAGATCGAGGGCGAGGTGAACGACGACGTCGACGCCGCGCAGCTTGTCGGCGATCGCCGGGTCACGGACGTCGAGGATGTGCCACCGCGCCGCGTCGCACTCGCCCCGTCGCTCGTCGATGGCGACGACCTGCTTGATCTCGTCCGACGCGGCGAGCCGCTCGGTGAGCAGCGCGCCGACCCCGGTGGCTGCGCCGGTCACGGCGACGACGGGCCCGCGCGAACCACCCGGGGCGGAGTGGTTTCGCGCTGCGCGAACCTGCGGATCTGGGGAACTCACCAGGTGTCTCCAGCGGTTGTCTTGGCATACGGGCGCGACTGACGCGTACGTACCAGGTGGCATCCATCCTGCCGCAGGCCAGGAGTCGGCGAAGCACCGAGGCCCGATCGAGCCCCGGGGTGTCTACGCTGGGTGGTGTTGCAGGGCAGCCACGCCGCCGGGTGAGAACCCGGTGGCCCGACCAGCCGAGGAACCCCGTGAGTGACACCCCATTCGGATTCGGCCTTCCGCCGGAGGAGCCGGAAGACGGCGACGAGGGCAAGAAGAAGGACCAGCAGAGCGGTGGTGGTCAGGGACAGGCCAACCCGTTCGGTTTCGGCGGGCTGCCCGGCGCCGGAGGCTTTGGCGGCCCCGGCGCGGACAACCCGCTCGCGGCCATGTTCGGTTCGCTGAACCCCAACGACCTGGGCGCAGCGTTCCAGCAGCTCGGCCAGATGCTCTCGTACGAGGGCGGGCCGGTGAACTGGGACATGGCCAAGCAGATCGCCCGCCAGACGGTCTCCCAGGGCACGTCGGACGGCGTGAAGGACGCGAGCGTGGGCCCCTCCGAGCGCACCGCCGTGGAGGAGGCCGTCCGTCTCGCCGACCTGTGGCTGGACGACGTGACCTCACTGCCGTCCGGCGCCGGCTCGGCCGTGGCGTGGTCGCGCGCGGAGTGGGTCGAGGCGACCCTGCCCGCGTGGAAGGAGCTCGTCGACCCGGTCGCCGAGCGCGTCGGCGCGGCCATGGGCGATGTCCTGCCGGAGGAGATGCAGGCCATGGCCGGCCCGCTGATCGGCATGATGCGCTCGATGGGCGGGGCGATGTTCGGCTCGCAGATCGGGCAGGCCGTCGGTGTCCTGGCGGGCGAGGTGGTCGGCTCGACCGACATCGGGCTGCCGCTCGGACCGGCGGGCCGGGCCGCGCTGCTACCGCTGAACATCGAGTCGTTCGGCAAGGACCTGGGCGTTCCCCAGGAGGAGGTCCGGCTCTACCTCGCGCTGCGCGAGGCCGCCCACCAGCGCCTCTTCGCGCACGTGCCGTGGCTGCGCTCGCATCTGTTCGGCGCGGTCGAGGGCTACGCGCGCGGGATCAAGGTGGACACCGCCAAGCTGGAGGATGTGGTCGGCCAGTTCGACCCGCAGAATCCCGAGCAGCTTCAGGACGCGCTGCAGCAGGGCATGTTCCAGCCCGAGGACACCCCGGCGCAGAAGGCCGCCCTGGCCCGTCTGGAGACGGCCCTGGCGCTCGTCGAGGGCTGGGTGGACGCGGTGGTGCACGCGGCGGCGAAGCCCCGGCTGTCGTCGGCGGACGCGCTGCGCGAGACCCTGCGCCGCCGTCGCGCCACGGGGGGTCCCGCGGAGCAGACCTTCGCCACGCTGATCGGCCTGGAGCTGCGCCCGCGCCGCCTGCGGGACGCCTCCCGGCTCTGGGCCTCGCTGACGGACGCGCGCGGGGTGGACGGCCGTGACGCCCTGTGGGCGCACCCCGACATGCTGCCGACGGCCTCCGACCTGGACGACCCGGACGGCTTCGTGCACCGCGAGCAGCTGGACTTCTCCGAGCTGGAGAAGATGCTCGGCGAGGTGGGCGGCGGATCCGGCCCCGACGAGAAGCCGAACCTGAAGAAGGACGACTCCGAGGGCGACGACACCGAGTGAGCCTGTACGACGACGCGGTCCTCGTACTCAAGGGCTACGAGGACCAGCCGGAGCTGCGCCAGACCTATCTGGACCACCTGGCGGCCCACCCGGACGGCCTGTGGAAGGCGTGCGGCGACGGGCACGTCACGGCGAGCGCGCTGGTGATCGACCCCGCACGCGCGCGTGTGCTGCTCACCCTCCACAAGAAGCTGCGGATGTGGCTGCAGATGGGCGGCCACTGCGAGCCGGGCGACGCGACGCTGGCGGCGGCGGCCCTGCGCGAGGGGGCGGAGGAGTCCGGCATCGGGGGGCTGCGCCTGCTGCCCGGCGGCCCCGTGCGACTGGACCGGCACGAGACACTGTGTGCCTGGCATCTGGACGTCCAGTACGCGGCGCTCGCTCCGGCCGGGTCCGTGGAGGCGATCAGCGACGAGTCCCTGGACCTGCGCTGGTTCGCCTACGACGAGGTGGCGGAGGTGGCCGACGACTCGGTCGTACGGCTGCTGGAGGCGACCCTCGCCAGGCTGTGACGGTGTAAGGGGCGCCCGTCCTTGCCGGCACCCCTTACCCCTGTCTTCACCCCTCTTTTCAGCTCCAGGCGTTGCCCTGGTTCTGCGACCTGGCCCCGTGCTGGCCCATGCCGTACTGCGCGGCGAGGCCGGACCCGATCTGGGCGTTCTGCGGCGGCAGCAGCTCGCTGGGCTGCACCAGCGCGAACCCGGTGCCCATGAAGCTGAGCTCCCAGCCCTCTCCGGTGTTGCCGCGCCGGCGCCAGACCCCTGAGGAGTGCGTCTGGGCCTGCATCTGCACGCGCAGCCCGGTCGACCAGGCCACGATGGCGTCGGCGTCGCAGTTGACGTACCGGTCGGGCGTGACCTGCATCATCAGCGGTGCGCCCGAGGTCATCAGGGCGACCCGGCCGCGCCCGGTGATGTTGAGCTGGTACTTCCCGGAGCCGGAGATGCCGTAGAGGCTGTCGACGGCGACGACCTCGTGGTGCAGCGAGGAGTCCATGGCGAGGACGTAGCTGCTGTCGACGGTCAGCCCGTCCTGCTCGACGTCCACGAGGTGGATGTACTGCTTGAGGTTGGCGAGGTAGACGGTGCCCTGCCCGTGGCAGCGCATGAGGTCCAGGCCCTCGCCCGTGCGCGCACGCGCGCGTCCCTGCTGGTTGCTCTGGTACTCGGCGTCGAACTCGACGAGCCCCTGGTAGGCGACCATCGTGCCCTTGCGGGCCAGGATGTCGTCGTGGCCCTCCAGGACGACCCGGAGCATCTGCTTGTTCTGGAGGCTCCAGCGTTCCTGGGTCTGCGAGTCGTTGTGTGCGAAAAGTGAGCTCTGCATGGCTTTCTGGCTCCCCCTCAGCCCCGGAACCGGAGGCGGTCGGTGCTGTCCTCGCTGGGCTGGACGACGACGATGCCCTGGCCGGAGAAGGCCATCTGGTAGGCCTCGCCGCTGCCGCGGCCGATGAGGGACTGCGCCTTGAAGCTGCGCTTGCCCTTGACCTTGAGGTTCGGCGACCAGGCGACGAGCGCGTCCGGGTCGACGTAGGTCTCGTCCTCGCCGCCGCCGCAGTCGACGACGATCGGCTTGCCCCGGGAAGTGAGCGCGACCCAGCCCTGACCGGAGATCTTGGTGTTCCACAGGCCCTGTCCGGCGAACTTCGCCAGGCCCTTCACCCGCTCCACGCCCCAGGTGAGGTGCGCGTCGAAGGCGAGCAGATTGGTGGCGTTGACCGAGATACCGTCGCCGTTGAGGTTGATCACGACCACGTTGGCGCCGTAGTCGGCGAGGTAGAGCAGTCCGTCGCCGGAGCACTTCATCAGGGGTGCGCCCTCGCCGGTCATCCAGTCGCGGGCGATCTGGCGTACGGCCGGCGGGTTGGGCTCGTACTGGACGAAGCCCTCGTAGGCGACCATCGAGCCCACGCGCGCGAAGAGGTCGTTTCCGGTCTGCATGGCGACCTTCAGCATGTGGCTGCCGTGGTTCTCCATGCGGGCGGTGACGGGTGCGGGGGCGTAGCCCGCGAGCGGCTGGTTCATGACGGGCTCCCTCAGACCTCGTACGGCTGGACGACGATGAAGTTGCCGGGCGCGCCCCGGAACTGGAGGTTGACGCTCTCCCCGGTGTCGCCGGGGTAGGCGTTGCGGCGCATCCGCACCTGGCTGGAGACGACCACCTGGGCGGCGGACGACCAGGCGACGACGGCATTGCAGTCGGCGAACGTGGTCGGGGTGACCGGCAGGACCACGGGCGTGCCGTGCGTCTTGACGACGATCGTGCCGGTGCCCGTGAACTGCATGGTGAACAGCGCGCCGCCGGGGATGCCGTGGCCCTCGATCCGGCGGACCTCGTACTGGAGGCTCTCGTCGAAGGCGAGGACGTTCTCCGCGGAGACGCAGATGCCGTCGCCCTGGAGCTCGATGGGGTGCAGCATCGTGGCGTTGTCGGCGAGGAACACCTGGCCCTGGCCGGTACAGCGCATCAGCTGCATCTCCTGGCCGGTCGCGTTGCCCACGATCCGGCCGGCGAATCCGGCTCCCTTGTAGCTGAAGTCGACCTTGCCCTGGTAGAGCACCATGCTGCCCTGGCGGGCGAGCACGGGCTGGCCGCCCATGCCGAGGTCGACACGGATCAGCTTCTTGTTCTGCTGCGTCCAGCGCTGCCCGGTGGGCGTCTCCTTGAACTGCTGGAGCGCCGCGGCCACTCCGGCGCCGCCCTGGGGCGCGCCCTGCGGCACGCCGTAGGCCTGCTGGCCGGGGACCTGCCCGAACGGGGGCTGCTGCTGGCCGTAGCCGGGCGGCATCGGGGCCTGGGGCGGCATGGGGGCCTGCGGTGCGTGAGGCGGCTGGCCGTAGCCGGGGGGCGGCGGGGCGGTCGGGGCGCCGGGCTGGCCGTACGGCTGCTGCTGGGGCGGCTGGCCGTAGGGCGCGGGGACCGGGCCGGGCGGCGGGACCGGGACGCCACCGGGCGGGGTCATGGGCGCGATGATGGTCGGCGCGGCGTGCACCGGGGGTGCGGGCGCCGGGGCGGGCGGCGGCGTGAAGCCCTGCGGGGCGGGCGCCGGCACCGGCGCGGGTGCGGGTGCCGGCGCGGGTGCGGAGGGGGCGGCGAACGCGGGCGGGGCGAACCCGGGGGCGGCACCGGACTGCGGCTGGGGGGCGGCGGCGGGCGCGGGCGCCTCCTCCTCCGCGACCTCGCCGCCGAAGTTCTTCAGCAGCGCCTCCAGGCCGCCGTCGAAGCCCTGTCCGACGGCTGCGAACCGCCAGACGTCCTTCAGGTAGAAGTCGCCCAGCATCACGGCCCGCTCGCTGGTGAACTCCGAGCCGTTGAACGCGTACCGGGCCACTTCCTCGCCGCCGGCGACGATACGGAGGTAGCCGGGGTTGATCTGCGACATCTGTCCGGAGCCGTCGACGGTCGCCGTGAACGACAGCTTCTGGATCTGCGGCGGAATCCGGTCCAGCGTGATGCGGAAGGACTCCGTGTCGCCGGCCTGGGCGCCCAGGAGCTGGATCGACTCCTCGGGGGACTTCGGCTGGTTGAAGAAGACGAAGTACCTGTCGTCGGAGAGCCGTTCGTCGGCGTCGAGGCCGAAGCAGCTGATGTCGAAGGTCAGGCCGGGGGCGGTGATCTGCACGCCTACGTACAGATCGGTGCCCGCGGTGAGGTCACTGATCCTGGCCTTGTGGCCGCGTTGGAATTCCCTGGGCATGCGTAACGACCGTCCCCCATCCCGATTGCGAGTGCGTCGCGTCAGGCTAACGGCAAACTCCGACAACGCACGATGTCGGTACAGACCCGGTACACAACCCGCGCCGCCCGATACCGGACGCGTACACGCTCCGCGCCCTCGGGGTCACTCCTCGCGCGCGTCGGACAGATGCGGCAGCCGCTCCGCGGCCACCACGCCCTCCAGATAGCCGCGGGCCCGCTCGGTGCGCGGGTAGGCCTCGAGCAGCCGCCAGAAGTCGGGGCCGTGGCCGGGCACCAGCAGATGGGCGAGTTCATGGGCGAGGACGTAGTCCACGACGTAGTCGGGCATGCCCTGGAGGCGGTGCGACAGCCGGATGCTGCCCTCGGCCGGCGTGCAGGAGCCCCAGCGGGTGTTCTGGTTGGTGACCCAGCGCACCGAGGTCGGCCGGGCCCGGCCGTCGAAACACTGGGCCGACAGCCGCTCGGCCCGCTCCGCCAGTTCGGCGTCGCCGGGCACCCGCTTGCTCTCCTGCGCGGCGAGCTTGTCCAGCATGACGCCCACCCAGCGCCGTTCCTCGGCCTCGGACATCCGGGCGGGGATGAGCACGATGGTGCGATCGCCCTCGCGGTAGGCGGAGACCGTGCGGCGTCGACGGGCGCTTCTGCGGACCTCGATCGCGCTCGCCCCCGATCCGCTCGCAGGCTGGCTCGTCGGCTTCCGCTGTGGCGTTCCGGCGCGGTGCAGGGGGTCGGCGGGCACGCCCCGACGTTACCCGCTGCACCTGGGGGAAGTCCCGACTCCGGGACGGTCGGGTTCCGATCCCGCACCCCCGTTTTAAGTCATACGACGGATTTGTACGACGAATTCCGGTGCCTGTGGACAACTTTCGGCACGGCTCGACGGGGACGGGCATGCTGGCACTCGTCGGCGGAGCGAGGAGACCCCATGCCCCCGCTCCGTCGACGTAAGCGGAGTTTCCAGATGTGCACAGCCATATGCGGCCATACACAGGCATACGGGGGCCTTTGATGCATCCGATGGTGAAGCCCGCGCTGCGGCGCGGCTGGCGGGACCTCAACACCGTGCAGTTCGGGATGGCACCGGCGCACGCGCTGACCCTTGGTCCGGTGGACACGGCGACGGGCAGTTTCCTCGACCTGCTGGACGGCACCCGGGGGCTCGACCTGCTGCGTGAGGAGGGGCGCCGCATGGATCTGCCGGACGGCCATGTGGACCGGCTGGTGGAGCGGCTGGGCCGGGCGGGGCTCCTCGACGACGCGCGCGGGGGCGGGCCGGACGCGGCGGCCCTGCGGGACAGGCAGGAGGTCCTGGACCGGCTGCGGCCGGACCTCGCCTCGTTGTCGCTGACCACGTCGGCCCCGGGCGAGGCGCTCGACCGGCTCGCGGCCCGGCGCCGGCTGCGGGTGCAGGTGCGCGGCGCGGGACGGGTCGGCGCGGTGCTGGCGGCGCTGCTGTCGGGCGCGGGGGTCGGCGAGGTGGACGTGAGGGACGGCGGTCTGGTGGAGCCGGGGGACGTGGCACCGGGCGGGCTGTCCGCCGAGTCGGTCGGTGAGCGCCGGGACGAGGCCGCCCGCCGGGCCGTGCGCGCAGCCTCCCCGGACCGCCCGTCACGCAGGAGGAGCCGGTCACCGTCCGAGGCGGGAACCCCCGGCCTCGCCCTGGTGATCATCGCCGCACGGGACGACGTCTGCGTGCACGCGCCGCCCGCGTCCGCGGCCGATCCGCTGCTCGCCTCGGGCACCCCGCATCTGTACACGGGGGTGGTGGAGGCGACGGGTGTCGTGGGGCCGCTCGTCCTGCCCGGTGAGACGGGCTGCGCGGGCTGTCTCCAGCGGGCGCGCACCGACCGGGACGAGACCTGGCCGCGGCTGGTCGCGCAATGGCAGTCGGGGCGGCGCCGCCCCGCCCAGGCCTGCGATCTGGCCCTGGCCACGGCGGTCGCCGGCCTGGCGGCCGCCCACGCGCTCACCTTCCTCGACGGCCGCCTCCCCTCCAGCGCGGGAGCCCGCTGGGAGGTCTCCCTCCCCACCCTGCAGTGGCACTCCCGGCCGGTGTGGCCGCACTCCGCGTGTCCGTGCGGCGCCTCCGGGGAGGGCGCGGAGAAACGTAAGGGGGAACACACACCCGAGGAGGGGGGATCGCACGCGACAATGGCAGGGCAACGGCAATCGAGGGAGTTACGCCGTACGACAGTTGCGGCGCGGCAGGCTGGGACTTGGAGGGCGCATGTCTGATCTTCCCCGGAAGGCGGTCACCCGGACCGCCAAGCTCGCCGCGCTGCCGCTCGGCTTCGCCGGACGGGCGACCTGGGGCCTGGGCAAGCGGATCGTGGGCGAGTCCGCGGAGATCGTCGGCCGTGAGCTGCAACAGCGGACGGCGGAGCAGCTCTTCAAGGTGCTGGGTGAGCTCAAGGGCGGGGCGATGAAGTTCGGGCAGGCCCTGTCCGTCTTCGAGTCGGCCCTGCCCGAGGAGGTCGCCGGCCCCTACCGCGCGGCGCTGACGAAGCTCCAGGACGCGGCGCCGCCGATGCCGACCCGCACGGTGCACTCCGTGCTCGCGGAGCGGCTCGGTGAGGACTGGCCGGACCTGTTCGTCGAGTTCGACGACAAGCCCGCCGCCGCGGCCTCCATCGGCCAGGTCCACCGCGCGGTGTGGCACGACGGGCGGGCGGTCGCGGTCAAGGTGCAGTACCCGGGGGCGGGCGAGGCCCTGCTCTCGGACCTGAACCAACTCAGCCGTTTCGCCCGTCTGTTGGGTCCCCTGATCCCCGGCATGGACGTCAAGCCGCTGATCTCCGAGCTCCGAGACCGGGTCTCCGAGGAACTGGACTACGCCTTGGAGGCACAGGCCCAGCAGGCCCACGCCGAGGAGTTCGCCGGCGATCCGGACGTCGTGGTCCCGGCAGTGGTGCACCAGTGCGAGCAGGTCCTGGTCACCGAGTGGATCGACGGCATCCCGTTGTCCGAGGTGATCACCGGGGGGACCCAGGAGCAGCGCGACCGCGCCGGACAGTTGTTGTCCCGCTTCCTGTTCTCCGGCCCGGCCCGCACCGGCCTGCTGCACGCCGATCCGCACCCGGGCAACTTCCGTCTGCTGCCCGGCGGACCGGACGACGAGGAGGACTGGCGGCTCGGTGTCCTGGACTTCGGCACGGTCGACCGGCTCTCGGGCGGTCTGCCGGAACCGATCGGGGAGTCCCTGCGCATGACCCTGGACGGCGAGGCGGACGCGGTCTACGCACTCCTGTGCACGGAGGGCTTCGTCAAGGAGTCCATCGAGCTGGACCCCGACGCGGTCCTCGACTATCTGCTGCCGATCATCGAGCCGGCCAAGGCGGAGGAGTTCACCTTCACCCGCGGCTGGATGCGCAGCCAGGCGGCCCGGATCGCCGACCCCCGCTCCCCCGCCCACCAGTTGGGCAAGCAGCTCAACCTGCCGCCGGCGTATCTGCTGATACATCGGGTGACCCTGAGCACGATCGGTGTGCTGTGCCAGCTCGGCGCGACGGTACGGCTGCGGGACGAACTGGAGGAGTGGCTGCCGGGGTTCGTCCTGGAAGACGACCTGGAGCAGCTCGAGGCACAGGAGTCGGTGGCGGAGGCCTGACGGTCACCGGCAACGCGCCGAGGGGGCCGGTCCGTTCGGACGGACCGGCCCCCTCGGGGACAGTTTGCGCCTCCTGTGTCGGGAGGCCACCGCTTCCGGTGCGGGGTTACTGCATCACGGCGATGGCGAGCGCCCGGCGGGCACGCAGCGAGGCGCGCTCGGCACGGCGCTGCATCCGGCGGGCGGCCGCCAGGCGCACGGCCTGGCGGTCACGCTCGGCCTCGTGCAGTCGCTCGTGCATATGCGCACGTGCCAGGGCTTCTGGGATGAGTTGCATCTCTCGGGTCCTGTTCTGACGCGAGTCGATCGCGCCGGTGGTGGTGACGTCTTCGGTCGCGGAGCCTGCGGGCTCGCTGGTGAACGGCTTCATCGGGGCCTGCTTCTGGGGGTCTTGCGTGAGGGGGCGGTCGATCGTTCCTGCGGTGTTCATGCCGTGACCGGGTTCTTGCGCGGGCGGCCACGCGGCCGCTTCCGGGCGACGACGACGCCCTGCACGAACAGCTCGCCACCCCAGACGCCCCAGGGCTCACGCCGCTCCTTGGCGCCGGCGAGGCAGGCCTCGATCAGCGGGCAGGTGCGGCAGAGGGACTTGGCGTACTCGACATCGGCCGGCGACTCGGCGAAGAAGACCTCCGGGTCGTAGGAGCGGCAGGGGACGGGTACGCCGAGGTTCTCGATGGCGTCGTCGAGCGCGGTGAGCGCGGTGAGCGGGGTCAAGGTGGAGTCCTCCGTGAGGCCGGGCGGGGAGATCGTTTCGGAAGGCGGTACGGACGTGGCGTGCGCTTCGAGTTGCACGGTTTCGTCTTCCTCGTCTGTCGGTCCGGCCCTGTTGGGCCGGGTGTCGGCGTTTGTTGTCCCGAGGCCCCTTCGCCCGCCTGTCCCCGGTACAGGGACAAACAGAAGGGCCGCGGATCCCGGTTGGGGTTCCGCGGCCCTGAAGGCGCCGGCCTGATCGACGATCAGGCTGGATCACTCCAGGGTTCTGGCCCACGGAAGGCCCACATCAGGTGGTGCTGCGTCGTCTGCTTCCGGAATCCGGCACCGGCCGCCGCAAAGGCATAGGCATGTGCCTGTCCCTCTACTGCTTCCAGTGCCTCGGTCGGTCGCTCATTGCGCTCACGGACGGGAAGGCCCGCGGGAGCAACGGAGGAGGACGCCGGCCGGCCGGCACGAATACCGGACAGACCGGTGCCCAGGGTCGAGGCGCCGAGCATGCACGTGGAGACGACCGAGCGATCGGTCAGTTTGGCGGTGCTGACGGAGCTGCTGTTGATGATGATCACTGGAATCGCCTCCTCTCGGCGTCTCGGGGGACCGGGCGTGAGCCCAGTCCGGCGGATATGTAAGTAGAGCACGGAACCAGGGCCTCGGAGAAGGCCGCCGCTTCCGTGTCTAAGAACCTATGGGGATTGCTGGGGCATGCGCAAACTATTTTTTCGACGAGTTCGCATCATCTCCCCGCCAGTCCGCTTCCTCGTCGTCCTCGAGCAGTTGGCCTGCGCAGATGGCCAGCACATCGGCCCCGTAGCGGTTGAGCTTGCGGACGCCGACCCCGGGGATCCGCGCGAGCTCGCCCGCCTCGTCGGGAACGGCCTCGGCGATGGCCATCAGCGTCTTGTCGGTGAAGACGCAGAACGCGGGCTGCCCGTTGCGCCGCGCCTGGAGCGCCCGCCACTCCCGCAGCCGCTCGTAGACCCCCTCGTCCATGTCCGAGGGGCAGCCCTCGCAGCGCATCAGCTTCATCTCACCGGCGTCGGTGAGGGTCCGCCCGCAGACCCGGCACCGGGCCGGGGTGCGCTGGGCCCGGCGGGGCACCGCCGCCGCGCCCGCGCCGATCGTGCCGAAGCCGCGCTCGATGCCGCCCGCGGCTCCGCCGCCACGGGTGGCTCCCGTGCCGGAGCCGGGGCGCAGTCCATCGAGGAAGCGGCTCGGGCGGCGGCTGGGACGGCCGCCCGGCGAGCGGGAGAGCGCCCAGGAGACATGGAGGCGCTGACGGGCGCGGGTGACGCCGACGTAGAGGAGGCGGCGCTCCTCCTCGATCTGCTCGTCGGTCCGGGCGTAGGTGATCGGCATCATGCCCTCGGCGACACCGACCAGGAAGACGACGTCCCACTCCAGGCCCTTGGCCGAGTGCAGGGAGGCGAGGGTGACGCCCTGGACGGTCGGGGCGTGCTGGGCGCTCGCCCGCTCGTCGAGTTCGGCGACCAGGTCGGCGAGGGTGGCGCCGGGCCGGGCGGCCTCGAAGTCCTGGGCGAGGCCGACCAGTGCGGCCAGCGACTCCCAGCGCTCTCTGACGGCCCCGGAGCCCGCGGGGGGCTGTGGGGTCCAGCCTTCGCCGGAGAGGACGGCACGCACCTGCGAGGGCAGGTCGACGGTGTCCTCCAGAAGGGTGTCGTTGCGCCCGAAGCGGGCCGCGCCGCGCAGGGCGACTCCCGCCTTGCGCACCTCGGGCCGGTCGAAGAAGCGCTCGGCGCCGCGCAGTTGGTAGGGGACGCCGAGGTCGGCGAGGGCCTGTTCGTACGTCTCGGACTGGGCGTTGGTGCGGAACAGGACGGCGATCTCGGCGGCCGGGACGCCGGCGGCGAGGAGGTCCCGGATACGGCGGGCGGCGCCCTCGGCCTCGGCGGGCTCGTCGGTGTACTCGGTGTAGACGGGTTCGGGTCCGGGGTCGCGCTGGGAGACCAGTTCCAGCCGGTGGTCGGCGGCGCGGCCGCGGGCCTGGGAGAGCAGGCCGTTGGCGAGGTGGACGACCTGCGGGGTGGAGCGGTAGTCGCGGACCAGCTTGACGACGGTGGCGCCGGGGTGGCGGGTGCGGAAGTCGAGGAGGTGGTCGGGGGTGGCGCCGGTGAAGGAGTAGATCGTCTGGCTGGCGTCGCCGACGACGCAGAGGTCGTCCCGGTCGCCGAGCCACAGCTCCAGCAGACGCTGCTGGAGGGGGCTGACGTCCTGGTACTCGTCGACCACGAAGTGCTGGTACTGGGCGCGGACCTGCTCGGCGATGTCGTGCCGGTCCTGGAGGACGGCGACGGTCAGCAGCAGGACGTCCTCGAAGTCGATGACTGCGCGGTCGCGCTTGAGGTCCTCGTAGGCGGCGTAGAGCTGGGCGATCTCGGCGGGGTCGCGCGGGGCCTCGCGGCCGGCCCTGGCGGCGGCGAGGGCGTAGTCGGCGGGAACGGTCTGGGTGACCTTGGACCACTCGATCTCCGCGGTGGCGTCCCGCAGCTCGCCGCGGTCGAGGCGGAGGCGGCAGGCGGCGGCCGCGTCGGCGACGAGCTGGATCTTGCGGTCGACGAGCCGGGGCAGCGAGCCACCGATCGCTTTCGGCCAGAAGTACTGGAGCTGGCGCAGGGCGGCGGAGTGGAAGGTGCGGGCCTGGACGCCCTGGGCCCCGAGCTGGCGCAGTCGGCCGCGCATCTCGCCGGCGGCGCGGTTGGTGAAGGTGACGGCGAGCACGCTGGAGGGCTGGAGGATGCCGGCGCGCGCGCCGTAGGCGATGCGGTGGGTGATCGCCCGGGTCTTGCCGGTGCCGGCTCCGGCCAGCACGCACACCGGCCCGTGCAAGGAGGTGGCCACCTCGCGCTGCTCGGGGTCGAGCCCTTCGAGCACCGCGTCGGCCGTGTCGGGGACCCGCGGGAAGAGGGGGGAGTGCGTTGCTGCTGTCACACGGCCATGCTGCCAGGTCGGCGGAGACGGGCGAGCCGGTTGTCCACAGGCGGGGCCTCGCAGTCGTACTAATGCGGCGGACGTCACGCCCAGGTCGTTCGCGACGGGAATGGTGGCGCTTTCAAGTACGTTCCCCCTTACGACCGCCGTCCCCGACCCGCCGAAGGAGCACGAGAGACATGCTGGGCACTGTGACGATGTACAGCACCACGTGGTGCGGTTACTGCCAGCGGCTGAAGAAGCAGCTGGAGCGCGAGGGCATCGCGTACACCGAGATCAACATCGAGCAGGACCCGGAGTCCGCGGCGTTCGTGGAGAAGGCGAATGGCGGAAACCAGACGGTGCCGACCGTGCTGTTCGCCGACGGTTCGACACTGACGAACCCGTCGCTGGCGCAGGTGAAGCAGAAGATCAGCGCCTGAGCACGGACAGAAGGGCGGCCTCCGTAGCGTCGGAGGCCGCCCTTCTTGTGCCCTGTGTCACACGAAGTTGCGTGTCGGCAGCGGCTTGCCGTACCAGAGCTCGATCAGGCGGGCCGCGATGGAGATGCCGTACGGGGGCAGGACCTCGCCCGCCTCGAAGGCGGCGGTCAGCTCGTCGCGGGAGAACCAGCGGGCCTCGTGGATCTCGTCGCCGTCGACATCGATCGCCGTGGAGGTGGCACGGGCCATGAAGCCCAGCATCAGGCTGGACGGGAACGGCCAGGGCTGGCTGGCGATGTAGTCGACGTGGCCGACGCTGATCCCGGCCTCCTCGAACACCTCGCGGCGCACCGCCTGCTCGATGGACTCGCCGGGTTCGACGAAACCGGCCAGCGTCGAGAAGCGGCCCTCGGGCCAGTGGACCTGCCGGCCGAGGAGGATGCGGTCGTCCTCGTCGGTGACGGCCATGATCACCGCGGGATCGGTGCGCGGGTAGTGCTCGGCGCCGCAGGCGGGGCAGCGGCGGATGTGTCCGGCCGCGGCGATGACCGTGCGTTCGCCGCAGCGGGAGCAGAAACGGTGGGTGCGCTGCCAGTTCTCCAGGCCGACGGCGTGCACCATCAGGCCCACGTCCCGGGGCGACAGCAGCAGCCCGGCCTCGCGCAGTCCGGCCGGGCGGGCGGACTGGTCGATACGGCCGGGCAGGGCGTCCTTCTGGAGGGCGAAGTAGCTGACGCCTTCCTCGTCGGTGCCCAGGAAGTAGCGGTGCGCCTCGGTGAGAGGGGCCTCGAAGGAGGGCGTCATGACGAGCTCGGTCCGGCCGTCGGGCGTCTCGTCGATGAGGACCTGGCCGCCGGAGACGACGAAACAGCGCGTCGTGGGGTGGCTCCACGCGGCGGCGAGCCAGGCCTCGTCGAGCCGGTGGTGGGCGGCCCGGTCGATGCCGCTCGGCGCGGTGAGCGAGATGGGCCTGTCGGCGTTCTGGTCGGTCCAGGTGGTCACTGGTGCTTCCAACTCCCCCGGTGGAACGGTTGATTCGGCGGGCGGTTCAGCGGAACGTGCGGGAGGGGGCGACCGGGTCCGGTGCGGCGCCGCGATGCGGCCTTTCCCGTGTGCGCCGCGCGCAAACCCGCTCCGGGCCGAGCGGGGCCGTCAGGGCGCACGGCGCCAGTTCTCGGCCAGGTCGCCCCAGAGGTACGCGGTGGTCTCGACGCCCTTGAGGAGGAGGTCCAGCTCGACCTTCTCGTTCGGCGCGTGCCAGCCGTCCGAGGGGACGGAGATGCCGAGGAACAGCACGGGGGCGCCGAGGACCTCCTGGAGGTCGGCGGCGGGTCCGGAGCCGCCCTCGCGGGTGAAGCGGACGGGCCCTTCGAAGGCGCGGCCCATGGCGCGGACCACGGACCGCAGGGCGGGGTGGTCGAGCGGGGTCAGACACGGGCGCGTGGCGGGGCTGAACGCGATCTCGTGGCGGATCCCGGCGGGGATCCGCTCGTCGGCCCAGGCCCGGACGGCCTTCTCGATCCGGTCGGGGTCCTGGCCCGCGACCAGCCGGAAGGACAGCTTCACGAAGGCGGAGGACGGGACGATCGTCTTGCTGCCGGGGCCCTGGTAGCCGCCGCCGATGCCGTTGACCTCGGCGGTCGGGCGGGCCCAGACGCGCTCCAGAGTGGTGTGCCCGGCCTCGCCGTGGGCGGCGTGCGACCTGGCGGTGCGCAGCCACTGCTCCTCGTCGAAGGGCAGTTCGGCGAAGAGCTCGCGTTCGCGGTCGGTGAGCTCGACGATGCCGTCGTAGAAGCCGGGGACGGCCACACGCGCGTGCTCGTCGTGCAGGGCGGCGACGAGGCGGGCGGCCGCGGTGGCGGGGTTGGGGACGGCGCCGCCGAAGGAACCGGAGTGGATGTCCTGGTCGGGGCCGAAGAGGCGGATCTCGCACTCGGCGAGGCCGCGCATGCCCGTGCAGACCGTGGGGGTGTCCGCGGACCACATGCCGGTGTCGGAGACGATCACGGCGTCCGCGGCGAGCCGCTCGGCGTGCTCCTCGACGAGGGCGCGGAAGTTCGGGGAGCTGGACTCCTCCTCGCCCTCGATCAGCAGCTTGAGGTGGACGGCCGGCACGGTGCGGCCGGTGGCGGCGAGATGGGCGCGCACGCCGAGGGTGTGGAAGAACACCTGGCCCTTGTCGTCGGCGGCCCCGCGCGCGTAGAGGCGGTTTCCGCGGACGACGGGCTCGAAGGGGTCGCTGTCCCAGCCGTCCTCGCGGGCGGCGGGCTGCACGTCGTGGTGGCCGTAGACCAGGACGGTGGGGGCCCCGGGGTCGTCCGAGGGCCACTCGGCGTACACGGCGGGGGCGCCGGGCGTCGGCCAGACCTCGGCGGTCGGGAAGCCGGTCTCCGTCAGCTTCGCGGCGAGCCAGTCCGCGCTGCGTCGTACGTCGGGGGCGTGGTCGGGCTGCGCGGACACCGAGGGGATGCGCAGCCACTCGGCGAGGTCGTCGAGGAAGGCGGCGCGGTGCTGCTCGATGTACGTGCGGACGGCGCTGACGGCACTGTCAACGGGATGGCTCATGGTCACGAGCCTATCGGCCCGCGCCGACATCCTCGCCGGGCGGTTGCGCACGGTTTTCCCGCCCTTGGGGTGTCTCGTGATCCTCCGCGGGGGCCTCCTCGCCCCTCAACAGGCGTTCCAGGGCGGCGCGATCGGGCAGATCACGGGGCCGTACGACCTCGCCGGTGCGGACATAGAGGAACACCGCTGTGACGGATTCCACGGGCACCCCCTGCTGCTCGGCCCAGGCGAGTCGGTAGAGGGCGAGCTGGAGGGGGTCGGCGGTGCGGGCGCGGTGGGTCTTCCAGTCGACGATCTCGTAGGTCGTCGTTTCACCGTCGTCCTGCCGGTAGACGGCGTCGATACGGCCCCGTACGACGCGGCCGGCGAGGGCGAGCTGGAAGGGGACCTCGACACGGTGGGGGGTGCGCTGGGCGTACTCGGTGCGCTCGAAGGCCTCCTTGAGGTCCGCCAGGTCGCGCTCGTCGGCGATCTCGGCGTCGGCGCCGGGCAGCTCGTCGGGTTCCAGGAGGGGAAGTGTCAACGCCTCGAAGCGGGCTTCCACCCATGCGTGGAACCGGGTGCCACGGCGTGCGGCCGGTTGCGGGGGGCGCGGCATGGGGCGTGCGAGTTCCTGCGCGAGACCGTCCGGGTCGGCGGCCAGGCGCAGCACCTGCGTGGCGGTGAGCGTCGTCGGGAGGGGTACGTCCGTGACGCTCCGGCGGGTGCGCAGCAGCTCTCCGGCGAGCGCGTCGAGGTCGCGGTCCCAGGAGGCGACCGCGCGGGCCTCCTCGGGCGTGAGGGAACCCCGCCGCGGGTGGGTCGCGGGAGGCTCGGGGGCGGTGGCCTGGTGGGGGACGGCGGGGCGGACCGGGACGTGGTGGGCGTCGTCGTCGAACGGATCGGGCTCACCTGTGAACGGCTCTTCCCCGAACGGGTCGGTCTCGTCGTAGGGCGGCTCGTCCTCGTCGGGGGGCGGGGGCCAGTCCGGGTCTTCGTGGGTGTCCGGGTCGTGCGTGGCGGCCGGCCGTACGTCGTCCTGGGCGGCGAGGTCGTCCAGGTGGGCGAGGACGGTGTCGGCGGCGGCGCGGCGGCGGGCGAGTGCGTCGGCGTCCAGGGGGAGCGGCCAGGCCTGGTCGGCCGTGGCGCGGTGCAGGGCGGGGTTCTCCGCGTCCTCCTCCGGCTCGTCCGCCCAGGCCTCGATCTCGCCGTGGCCGGCGACGCAGTGGTCGTACAGGGCCCGCAGGAAGTCGGAGGGGCCGCGGGGCTTCTTCTGGCTGGGGCCCCACCAGTGGCCGGAGCCCAGGAGCAGGGAGCGGGGGCGGGTGAAGGTGACGTAGCCGAGGCGGAGTTCCTCGGTGTGCTGGTGGTCCTTCATGGCCTCGTGGAAGGCCTTCATGCCCCGGGAGTCCCAGGAGTCGATGTCGGGCAGGGTGTCGGCGTCGCCGCGCAGGGTGTGCGGGAGCACCTTGGCCTGGGCGGTCCACTTCTCGCGGCCCTGGCCGCTGGGGAAGGTGCCGGTGACCAGGCCGGGGACGGCGACGACGTCCCACTCCAGGCCCTTGGACTTGTGGGCGGTGAGCACCTTGACGGTGTTCTCGCCGCCGGGCAGGGCGTTGTCGAGGCCCTTCTCGTACTGGGCGGCGGTGCGCAGGAAGCCGAGGAAGGCGAGCAGGCTCGCCTCGCTCTCGCCGGCGGCGAAGGAGGCGGCGACGTCGAGGAAGTTCGACAGGGTCTCGCGGCGGCGGGCGGCCAGCGCGTGCGGGGAGGCCGACAGTTCGACCTCCAGGCCGGTGACGGCGAGGACGCGGTGCAGCACGTCCATCAGCGGGTCGGCGAGGGAGCGGCGCAGGTCGCGCAGTTCGGTGGCGAGCCGGGCGAAGCGTACGCGCGCGTCCGGCGAGAACGGCAGCCTGTCGTCCGCACCGCCCTCCAGGGGTGTCTCCAGGAAGGTGTCGAGGGCGTCCGCGAGGGAGATCACCTCGGACGGGTCGACGCCTTCGACGGCCTCGGCGAGGCGGCGGTCCGGGTCGCCGCCGTCGTCCCCGCGCGCGTGGGCGACGAGCAGCCGTGCCCGCCGGCCGAGGAGGGCGAGGTCGCGCGGGCCGATGCGCCAGCGCGGGCCGGTGAGCAGCCGGACCAGGGAGGCGTTGGCGCTGGGGTCCTGGAGCACCTCGCAGACGGCGACGAGGTCGGCGACCTCGGGCAGGTGCAGCAGTCCGGAGAGGCCGACGACCTCGACGGGGACGTCCCGGGCGACGAGGGCGCCCTGGATCTCCGCGAAGTCGGTGGCCGTACGGCACAGGACGGCGATCTCGCCCGGTGCCGTGCCGGTGCGGACCAAGTGGGCGACGGAGTCGGCGAGCCAGTCGATCTCCTCGGCGTGGGTGGCCAGGAGTGCGCAGCGGACCAGGCCGTCGCGTTCGGCGCCGGGGGCCGGGCGCAGGGCCTCCACGCCCGCGTGCATGGCGCGCAGGGGGGCGGCGAGGCCGTTGGCGAGGTCGAGGAGGCGGCCGCCGCTGCGGCGGTTCTCGCTGAGTGCCTGGCGGGTGGCGGGCCGGCCGTCGGCGTGGGCGAAGTGCTCGGGGAAGTCGTCGAGGTTGGCGACGGAGGCGCCGCGCCAGCCGTAGATGGCCTGACAGGGGTCGCCGACGGCGGTCACCGGGTGTCCGGTGCCGCCGCCGAACAGTCCGGCCAGGAGGATGCGCTGGGCGACGGAGGTGTCCTGGTACTCGTCGAGGAGGACCACGCGGAACTCGTCCCGCAGGATCGGGCCCACCTCGGGGACCTGGGCGAGCTGTGCCGCGAGGGCGATCTGGTCGCCGAAGTCCAGCAGGTCGCGTTGCCGTTTGGCCGCGCGGTAGCGGATCACCAGGCCGGCCAGCTCGCGCCGGGCGGCGGCGGCCTCGGGCACCTTGCGCAGGTCGGCGTTGCTGAGCCTGACGCCCTCCAGGGTGCCCAGCAGTCCGGTGTCCCAGGTGCGGAGCGCGTCGGGGCCCACGAGGTGTTCGGCCAGCTCGGAGTCGAGGGCGAGGAGGTCACTGACCAGGTCGGCGAAGGAGCGGGTGAGCGACGGGTAGGGGCCGGGGGCCTCGCGCAGGACACGCGCGGCGAGCTGGTAGCGGGTGGCGTCGGCGAGGAGGCGGGAGGTCGGCTCCAGGCCGATGCGCAGGCCGTGGTCGGTCAGCAGCCGGCCCGCGAAGGCGTGGTACGTGGAGATCACCGGCTCGCCCGGCGGGTTGTCGGGGTCGATGACGTCGGGGTCGGTCACGCCCGCCTTGACCAGCGCCTTGCGGACCCGTTCGGCGAGCTCGCCGGCCGCCTTGTTGGTGAAGGTCAGGCCGAGGACCTGTTCCGGGGCGACCTGGCCGGTGCCGACCAGCCAGACCACGCGCGCGGCCATCACCGTCGTCTTGCCCGACCCGGCTCCGGCCACGATCACCTGCGGGGCGGGCGGCGCGGTGATGCAGGCCGTCTGCTCCGGGGTGAAGGGGATCCCGAGGAGCTCCTTGAGCTGCTCGGGATCGGTGATGCGGGCGGGCATGAAAAAAGGCTAACGGCGGGCACCGACAATCGATGACCACGCACCTGCCGCACCCCGCCGGGCCCGCACCCCCGCTCACTCCACCACGTGCCGTCCCTCCGGCCGTGCGCTGCACGACGCCCGGAACGCGCAGTGCGTGCAGTGCTGGCCGGCGCTCGGGGTGAACCGTTCGTCGAGGACCTTGCCGGCCGCCGTGGCGAGCAGTTCGCCGACCCACTCCCCTCCCGGACCCTCCAGTGCCTCCTGGGCCTGCACCTTGGGCAGGGCGTCGCCGCCGTCGCGCTTGGCGGCGCCCTGGCGCAGCTGGACGAGTTCGGCGCCGCCGGGTGGGGGGCGTACGCCGTCGAAGGCCTCGTCGACGGCGCCCTCGCGGACGGCGAGCTGGTAGACGGCGAGCTGGGGGTGCCGCTCCACCTCGCGCGCGGTCGGCGCCTGCTTGCCCGTCTTGAAGTCGACGACATAGGCGCGGCCCTCGCCGTCCGCCTCCACCCGGTCCATCTGACCGCGGATGCGCACCTCGTAGTCGCCCGCTTCGAGGGTGACGTCGAAGTCGTGCTCACTGGCGACGGGCGTGCGCCCCGCGCGGTCGCCCACATGCCACTGGAGGAAGCGTTCCAGCGCCACGCGCGCGTTGCCCTTCTCCTGTTCCGACTTCCAGGGCGCGTCGAAGGCGAGCGCGTTCCACACGGAGTCGAGGCGCTCCATGAGGACGTCGAGGTCGGCCGGGGTGTGCCCGGAGGCGACCTCGTCGGCGAGGACGTGCACGACGTTGCCGAAGCCCTGGGCGGCGGTGGCGGGCGCGTCGGCCTTCACCTCGCGCCCCAGGAACCACTGGAGGGCGCAGGTGTTGGCGAGCTGGTCGAGGGCGCTGCCGGAGAGCACGACGGGCTGGTCCCGGTCGCGCAGCGGCACCCTGCTCTCGGTCGGCTCGAACATGCCCCACCAGCGGTAGGGGTGCGCCGAGGGCACCAGCGGGCGGCCGTCCTCGTCGGCGAGCGCGGCCAGGCGCGCGAGGCGGCGGGCGGCGGCCTCGCGGAGGGCGGCGGAGGCGCGGGGGTCGACCGTCGTGGCACGCAGTTCGGCGACGAGCGCGGCGACGGACAGGGGACGGCGGGGGCGGCCGGTGACGTCCCTGGGTTCCACACCCAGTTCGGTGAGGAAGCGGGAGGGCTGGTCGCCGTCGTCGGCGGGTGCCTTCACGGCGGTGACGACGAGCCGGTCACGCGCGCGCGTGGCGGCCACGTAGAACAGCCGGCGTTCCTCGGCGAGCAGCGCGCCCGGGGTGAGCGGCTCGGCGAGTCCGTCGCGGCCGATGCGGTCGGCCTCCAGGAGGGAGCCGCGGCGGCGCAGGTCCGGCCACAGGCCTTCCTGGGCGCCGGCGACGACGACCAGGCGCCACTCCAGGCCCTTGGCGCGGTGGGCGGTCATCAGCCGGACGGCGTCGGGGCGTACCGCTCGGCGGGTGAGGGTGTCGGCGGCTATGTCCTCGGCCTCGATCTCGGCGAGGAAGTTCAGGGCGCCGCGGCCGCCGGTGCGTTCCTCCGCGCGCGCGGCGGTGGCGAACAGCGCGCAGACGGCGTCCAGGTCGCGGTCGGCGTTGCGTCCGGCCGCGCCGCCGCGGCGGGCGGCCCGCTCCAGGCGGGTGGGCCAGGGGGTGCCCTCCCACAGGTCCCACAGCGCCTCCTCGGCCGTGCCGCCGCGGGCGAGGCGCTCACGGGCCGTGGCGAGCAGCGCGCCGAGGCGCTGGGCGCCACGCGCGTACACCGGGTCATGGGTGACCAGGCGTTCCGGTTCGGCGAGGGCGCGCGTGAGCAGGTCGTCGGAGGGCGGCGGCAGCGGGTTGCCCGCCGCGCGCTCCTCCTCGCGCAGGGCGCGTCCCAGGCGGCGCAGATCGGCGGCGTCCATGCCGGCGAGCGGGGAGGTGAGGAGGGTGAGGGCGGTCTCGGTGTCGAGCCAGCAGTGATCTCCCTCCCGGGTGCCCCCGGTGTCCTCGGCACCCCCGGCGGCCCCTGTGTCCTCTGTGTCCTCTGTGTCCTCGGCGTGCTCCTCGCCCCGGGAGACCTCCGCGGTCGCCACCGCCCGCAGGGCCGTCAGCAGGGGGGCCACGGCGGGTTCGTGGCGCAGGGGGAGGTCGTCGCCGTCGATGTCGAGGGGGACACCGGCCGCCGTGAGGGCGCGGCGGACCGTGGGGATCGTGCGGGAGCCCGCGCGGACCAGGACGGCCATCTCGCCCCAGGGCACGCCGTCCTCCAGGTGGGCACGGCGCAGGATGTCGGCGACGTTGTCCAGCTCCGTGCCGGGGGTCGGGTACGTGTAGACCTCGACGCGGCCGCCCTCGCGCGCGGGGACGAGTTCGCGGTGGGCGCGGACCTTCTCCGCCGGGAGGCGGGTCAGGGGCATGCGCGCGGTCAGCAACCGGGTGGCGGCGAGCAGGGCGGCGCCGGAGCGGCGGGAGGTGCGCAGGACCTCGACGGGAGCCGGGCGGCCGTCGCGGCGGGGGAAGGCACCCGGGAAGTCCAGGATCCCGTTCACATCGGCGCCCCGGAAGGTGTAGATCGACTGGTCGGGGTCGCCGAGGGCGACGAGGGTGCGGCCGCCGCCGGCGAGGGCGTGCAGCAGCCGTACCTGGGCCGGGTCGGTGTCCTGGTACTCGTCGACGTACACGGCGTCGTACTGCGCGGCCAGCCGCCCGGCGGTCTCGGGGCGGTGGGCGAGGAGGACCGCGCGGTGGACGAGTTCGGCGTAGTCGATGACACCGTGCAGGTCGAGGACGTCGAGGTACTCGGCGAGGAAGGCGGCGGCGGCCCGCCAGTCGGGGCGGCCGATGCGGGCGGCGAAGGCGTCCAGGGCGTCGGGGCCGAGGCCGAGCTCCCGGCTGCGGGCGAGCACCGCGCGGACCTCGTCGGCGAACCCGCGCGTGGTGAGGCAGGCGCGCAGTTCGTCCGGCCAGCGGACGTGCGCGAGGCCGAGCCGCTGGAGGTCGAGCTGACCGGCGAGCAGCTCACGGACGGCCACGTCCTGCTCGGGACCGGACAGCAGCCGCAGCGGCTCCGCGAACAGCTCGCCGTCCTGGTGGGCGCGGACCAGGGCGTAGCAGTACGAGTGGAAGGTGGTCGCCTGCGGCGCGCGGGCGGCGCCCATGCGCAACGCCATCCGGTCGCGCAGCTCCACGGCCGCCTTGCGGCTGAAGGTCAGCACCAGCACGCGCGCGGGGTCGCCGCCGCGGGCGATACGGGCCGCCACGGACTCCACGAGGGTGGTGGTCTTGCCGGTGCCCGGGCCGGCGAGGACGAGCAACGGCCCGGCGGCGTGGTCAACCACGGAGCGCTGTGCGGCGTCCAGACGAGGGGGGGCGGTCCGGGCGGGCGGGGTGCGGACCAGTCGGTAAGCGCCACGGTTCCCCTGTCGCCCCTGGGGGTGCGACAGGCGCCTGGTGGAGGAAGAGGAGCTCACGTGGTTCGCCGGTCCTGGTGGGTGTGCTGGGTGATCGAGGGCCGCTTTCTCCGCCCCGCGCCCCTCGAACGTACGCCATGCCACCGACGTGCCCGGTTTTCCTGTTTTCCCCCGTACGGGCCACAGGGTCCCCTCGGGCGGGCCGGATGGCGGAAGCTGTCAGGTGTGACCGTCCGCGTGTTCGCCGCCGTCCCAGCGCGCCCGCCGCATGTCGAGGCGCGGCAGATGGCCCTCGGCGGCCCTGCTCGCCTCCCTCAGCGGCGTGCCCTCGTCGCGGTAGTGGCCGAGCGCCCGCAGTTCGTGACCGGGCAGCAGCGCCCCGTCCGCGCGCACCACACGCCACCACGGCACGGCGCCGCCGTAGAGGGCCATCACCCGGCCGACCTGCCGGGGCCCGCCCTCTTCGAGCCACTCGGCGACGTCCCCGTACGTCATGACCCGCCCGGGCGGGATCAGCTCCGCGACCCCGAGGACCCGCTCGGCGTACTCGGGCAGCGCGGCGGGGTACCCGGGGCGGGCGTCGGGGTCCTCCGGGCGGGCGTCGTCCGGGATGCTCTGCTCGCTCATCCGCCCCATCCTGCCGCACCCCACCGACAGGGCGACCGGTTCGTGACCGTGCGTGACCCTCGCCCCCGCGCGGTGCGTGGGGCAGACTGTGCGCCCCCGCGTTTGCACCCTGATGCCCCCGTGTGTCGGTGGAGCATGCCACCATCGTGCGGGCGGTGACCGGTGATACGAGATCAAGAAGAGACGATGAAGCAGCAGGGTGTGCATCCCGAGGGCGCGGAGGGCACCTCTGACGCTGCGTCGCGCCCGGACGGTCCCGAGAGCCCGGAGAACCCCGCAACCGCGGAGGAGGGCGGCAGCGCCCCGAAGGAGCCGCTCGACGGGTCGCGGGACGAGGCGCACGTCGACGAGGTCGAGGGCGACGAACCGCTGCTCCCCGCGCGCGTGCACCGCCCCTCCGACCTCATGCGCCTGCTGGTGGGCGTGCTCGCCGTCATCGTGCTGCTGGGCATCGCCGCCTTCGCACACGGAACGACCTCGGGTCTCGAACAGGACATCAACAAGGGCACGGGTCAGGCGCCCGACCTGCTCATCAAGATCGCGGGACTGGCGTCCAGCATCGCGATCCTGCTGGTCCCGGTGGCCTTCGCGATCGAGCGGCTGATCAAACGGGACGGGCTGCGCATCGCCGACGGCGTGCTCGCCGCCGTCCTCGCGCACGGTGTGACTCTCGCCACGGACCTGTGGGTCGCCAAGGCGGCCCCGGACTCGATCCAGGAGGCGCTCACCCAGCCCTCCCCGGGCGACATCCACGCCCTCACGGACCCGGTGCACGGCTATCTCGCCCCGGTCATCGCGTACATGACCGCCGTCGGCATGTCGCGTCGGCCGCGCTGGCGCGCGGTGCTGTGGATGGTGCTGCTCCTCGACGCGTTCTCGATGCTGGTCACCGGCTACACCACGCCGTTCTCGATCATCCTGACGGTGCTGATCGGCTGGACCGTGGCCTACGGCACGCTGTACGCGGTCGGCTCGCCGAACGTGCGGCCCACCGGACGGACGCTGATGGCGGGCCTGCGGCACGTCGGCTTCCATCCGGTGAGCGCGGCCCGTGAGGAGGCGCCGGACACCTCCGAGACCGGCGACCGCGGCCGGCGCTACTTCGTCACCCTGGAGGACGGCCCGCCGCTGGACGTCACCGTGGTCGACCGGGAGCAGCAGGCCCAGGGATTCTTCTACCGCGCGTGGCGCAATCTGACCCTGCGCGGCTTCGCCACCCGCAGCAGCCTCCAGTCGCTGCGCCAGGCGCTGGAGCAGGAGGCCCTGCTCGCCTACGCGGCGATCGCGGCGGGTGCCAACGCTCCCAAGCTGATCGCCACCTCCGAGCTCGGCCCCGACGCCGTGATGCTCGTCTACGAGCACACCGGCGGGCGCACCCTGGACTCGCTGGCGGACGAGGAGATCACCGACGACCTCCTGCGGGACACCTGGCACCAGGTGCGCGCCCTGCAGTCCCGGCGTATCGCGCACCGCCGGCTGGTGGGGGACGCGATCCTGGTGGATCGTTCCGGCACGGTGATCCTCACCGATCTGCGCGTCGGCGAGATCGCGGCCGGTGATCTGCTGCTGCGCATGGACATCTCCCAGCTGCTCGTGACCCTGGGGCTGCGCGTGGGCGCCGAGCGGGCGGTCGCCTCGGCGGTGGGCGTGCTCGGCCCGGACGCGGTGGCGGACTGTCTGCCGATGCTTCAGCCCATCGCGCTCAGCCGCTCCACGCGCGCGACGCTGCGCAGACTGGCGCGGGAGCGGGCACAGCGCGAGCGCGAGGCGGTCCTGGAGGCGTCCCGGCAGGCCAAGCAGGCCCGGCTGGAGGCGGGGCACGAGGCGGAGCCGGTCTCCGAGAAGGCCGAGAAGAAGGCCGTACGGGCACAGGCGCGTGCCGAGAAGCGGGCCATCGACGAGGCTCTGGAGGAGGCCCGCGAGGAGGATCTGCTGACCCAGATCCGGCATCAGGTGCTGCGGATCCGGCCCCAGGCCCCGGTCGAGCCGGCCCGGCTGGAGCGGGTGCGGCCGCGCACCCTGATGAGCTTCATCGCCGGCGCGATCGGCGCGTACTTCCTGCTGACGCAGCTCACGCACATCGAGTTCGGTCCGCTCGTCGCCAACGCCGAGTGGGGCTGGGTCGCGGCGGCCGTGCTGTTCTCGGCGCTGAGCTATGTCGCCGCCGCGATGAGCCTGCTGGGGTTCGTGCCGGAGCGGGTGCCGTTCCCGCGGACCGTCGCCGCGCAGGTCGCGGGGTCGTTCGTGAAGATCGTGGCCCCGGCCGCGGTCGGCGGGGTCGCGCTCAACACACGCTTCCTCCAGCGTTCGGGGGTGCGCCCCGGGCTCGCGGTGGCGAGCGTCGGCGCGTCGCAGTTGTTCGGGCTCGGCTGCCACATCCTGATGCTGCTGTCGTTCGGCTATCTGACCGGTACCGAGAAGACGCCGTCGCTGTCGCCGTCCCGCACGGTCATCGCGGGTCTGCTGACGGTGGCGGTGCTCGTGCTGGTGGTGACGTCGGTGCCGTTCCTGCGGAAGTTCGTCGTCACGCGCGTGAGGTCACTGTTCGCGGGTGTCGTGCCGCGCATGCTGGACGTACTGCAGCGGCCGCAGAAGCTGGTCACCGGCATCGGCGGCATGCTGCTGCTGACCTTCTGCTTCGTGATGTGCCTGGACGCGTCGATCCGCGCGTTCGGCACGGAATCGTCCTCGATCAGCATCGCCAGCGTCGCGGTCGTCTTCCTCGCCGGCAACGCGCTGGGCTCCGCCGCCCCGACCCCGGGCGGTGTCGGGGCGGTCGAGGCGACGCTGACGGTCGGTCTGATCGCGGTCGGCCTGCCCAAGGAAGTGGCCGCTCCCGCGGTGCTGCTCTTCCGGCTGCTGACCCTGTGGCTCCCGGTGCTGCCGGGCTGGCTGGCCTTCAACCAGCTGAGCCGCAAGGGCGCGCTCTAGGAACCTCCGGACGCCGCCCGTCCGGAAACCCTCGGCAGAGCGGTACGGCGTACCTCGTACGGCCCGTGCCCCGCGCGCGGGGGCGGGTCCGACCCCACGATGGGATCATGCCGAACCCCGCCCGTCTGCGCGCCGCCGCCCTGACCGCGACCGCTCTGCTGCTGACCTCCGCGTTGGCCGGCTGCGGCGAGGACGCCGGGGACGAGGACCTGACGGGGCAGAAGCTCGACTGGGAGGGCTGCCCGGCCCCGTCCGCCTCGGAGGGCGGCGGCACCGCCCCGTCCCCGCTGCCGGACGGCGACCGCTGGCAGTGCGCCACCATGAAGGCGCCCCGGGACTGGGCCGACCCCAAGGGCGACACCATCAAGATCGCGTTGATCCGGGCCGAGGCGAGCGGTGACCCGGGCCGGCGGATCGGGTCGCTGGTGTTCAACTTCGGCGGGCCCGGCGGCTCGGGCGTCAGCGCCCTGCCGGCGTTCGGCGAGGACTACACGACCCTGCGCACCCGCTACGACCTGGTGAGCTTCGACCCGCGCGGGGTCGGCCGCAGCGCGGGGGTGAAGTGCGAGAACGACCAGCAGCTCGACGCGTACTTCCAGCAGGACATGACCCCCGACGATGCCGCCGAGCGGACCACGCTGCTGGACAACACCGAGGCGTTCAACGCGGCCTGCCAGAAGCGCTCCGGGACGATGCTGCCGCATGTGCGCACCACCGACGCGGCCCGTGACATGGACCTGATGCGCCAGGTCCTCGGCGACACGAAACTGCACTACTTCGGCATCTCCTACGGCACCGAACTCGGCGGCGTCTACGCCCACCTGTTCCCCAAGAACGTGGGGCGGGCCGTGTTCGACGCGGTCGTCGACCCGACGCAGACACCGGAGCAGGGAGCCCTCGGCCAGGCCAGGGGCTTCCAGCTCGCGCTCGACAACTTCGCGCAGGACTGCACGTCCCAGGCCGAGGACTGCCCCGTCGGCGACACCCCGCAGGACGTGAAGGACCGGATCGCCGCCCTGCTGAAGCGCCTGGAGGCCAAGCCGATCCCGGGCGTCTTCCCCCGCGTCCTGACCCAGAGCGCCGCCACCAACGGCATCGCGCAGTCGCTGTACTCGAAGGACTTCTGGGAGTACCTGACCGAGGGCCTGGAACAGGCCTACGACGGCGACGGCAGGATCCTGATGCTGCTGTCCGACTCGATGAACGGCCGCAGCGCCAACGGCGAGTACAGCAACATCGCCGCCGCGAACGCCGCCATCAACTGCTCCGACGACAGCCCCCGTTACTCCGCCGAACAGGTCGAGGGGAAGGTGCCGGAGTTCCGCGCCGCCTCGCCCCTGTTCGGGGACTTCCTGGCCTGGTCCATGGTGAGCTGCACCGACTGGGCCGTGCCGGGCGCCGCCGACCGTCCGGACGTCGGTGCGGCCGGTTCGGCGCCCATCCTCGTCGTGGGCAACACCGGCGACCCGGCGACCCCGTACGAGGGGGCACGCAGGATGGTGACCGCGCTGGGCAAGGGTGTCGGCGTGGAGCTGACCTACCGGGGGCAGGGGCACGGCGCCTACGGCAGCAAGAACACGTGTGTGCGGGCGGCCGTGGACGGCTATCTGCTGGAGGGCAGGGTGCCGGCCGCCGGGACCGTCTGCTCCTGACGCTCCCCCTCCCCCCGCTCCCCACTCACTCCCGGGAAAACCGCAGGTCACAACGTTATCCACAGGCTCCGACGGGCGGGCCGTACTCGGCCTACCATGGCCTGACAGCCGTCCCGCCACCCGGCGCGGACGGTCGGCAAGGGGGGAAAGGCACATGGCGCGATTCCTACGGTGGACGGCTCTGGGGGCCGCCGCCGCGCTCCTCGCGGCGGGCTGCGCCGGCGGCTCCTCGGGCGGCGGGGCGGACGGGAAGGGGAGATCGGCCGACGCGCGGCCTTCCGCGGGCTCGTCGGGTACGGCGACGACGGCGGCCCTGCCCGCCTCGCTCACCGGGCAGAAGCTGGACTGGGGGCGCTGCCGGGGCGGCGCGGACTCGGCCGCCCCGGGCGGCGAGTGGCGGTGCGCCACGATGAAGGTGCCGCTGGACTGGTCGAAGCCCGACGGCGAGACCATCGGTCTGGCGCTGATCCGCGCCAAGTCCCGGGGCAGCGGCGGCGAGCGGACCGGGTCGCTGCTCTTCAACTTCGGCGGCCCCGGCGGCTCGGGCGTGACCACCCTGCCGCCGTACGGCTCCACGTTCTCCGCACTCCGCGAGCGTTACGACCTGGTCAGCTGGGACCCGCGCGGGGTGGGCGGCAGCGAGGGCATCCGCTGCCGCAGCAACAAGGACATCCAGGCCGCCGAGTCCATCGACATCACCCCGGACACCACGGCCGAGGAAGAGACGTACCTCCAGGACGCCGCGGCCTTCGGCAAGGGCTGCGAGAAGGCCGCGGGCGATCTGCTGGCGCATGTGTCGACCACCGACACGGCCCGCGACATGGATCTGATGCGCCAGGTCCTCGGCGACACGAAACTGCACTACTTCGGTATCTCCTACGGCACCGAACTCGGCGGCGTCTACGCCCACCTGTTCCCCAAGAACGTGGGGCGGCTGATCCTCGACGCGGTCGTCGACCCGACCGCCGACGCGGTGGGCCATGCCGAGAACCAGGCGAGGGGCTTCCAGCGGGCGCTCGACGACTATCTGAGGTCGACGGGCCAGGACCCCGAACAGGGCACCGCGAAGATCGCGGACTTCCTCGAGCGGCTCGACAGCAAGCCGCTGCCGACCTCCGACGGACGGCGGCTGAACCAGGCACTCGCCGTCACCGGGATCGTCCTGCCGCTGTACAGCGAGCAGAGCTGGCCGGCCCTGACCAGCGCCCTGGAGTCGGCGGAGCGGGGCGACGGCACCGAACTGCTCGCGCTCGCCGACGCCTACAACGAGCGGGACTCCTCGGGGAACTACGGCACGACGACCCATGCGCAACGGGTCATATCGTGCTTGGACGACAAGCAGCGGCCGAGCGCCGAGGAGACGAGGAAGCGACTGCCGCAGTTCGAGAGGATCTCGCCCGTCTTCGGGGACTTCCTGGGCTGGGACACGGCCGGCTGGTGTCACGACTGGCCGGTGGCCGGGCAGTACGACACCCCGGAGGTGAGCGCTCCGGGTGCGGCGCCGGTCCTGCTGGTCGGCAACACCGGGGACCCGGCGACACCGTACGAGGGTGCCCGGAAGATGGCGGACGAACTCGGCAAGGGTGTCGGGGTGCTGCTCACCTGGAAGGGCGAGGGGCACGGTGCGTACGGCAGCGGGAGCGACTGCGTCGACGCGACGGTGGACGCCTACCTGCTCAAGGGCACGGTGCCGAGGGACGGCAAGGTCTGCTCATGACGACGGAGGGGGCCCCGGGCACTCGTGGCGCCCGGAGCCCCCTCCCATCGGAGTCGCAGACAGGGTCAGTAGACCGGCTTGCTCGGCTCGATCTGGTTGACCCAGCCGATGACACCGCCACCGACGTGGACGGCGTCCGAGAAGCCCGCGGACTTCAGGACGGCGAGGACTTCCGCACTGCGGACACCCGTCTTGCAGTGCAGGACGATCTTCTTGTCCTGCGGCAGGCCCTCCAGGGCGGTGCCCAGGAGGAACTCGTTCTTCGGGATCAGCTTGGCGCCCGGGATGGAGACGATCTCGTACTCGTTCGGCTCGCGGACGTCGATGATCTCGATGTTCTCGCCGTCGTCGATCCACTCCTTGAGCTGCTTGGGAGTGATCGTCGAGCCGGCGGCCGCCTGCTGGGCCTCCTCGGAGACGACGCCGCAGAAGGCCTCGTAGTCGATGAGCTCGGTGACGGTCGGGTTCTCGCCGCAGACCGCACAGTTCGGGTCCTTGCGGATCTTGACCTGGCGGTACTGCATCTCCAGGGCGTCGTAGATCATCAGACGGCCGACCAGGGGCTCACCGGTGCCGGTGAGGACCTTGATCGCCTCGGTGACCTGGATGGAGCCGATGGACGCGCACAGCACGCCCAGGACGCCGCCCTCGGCGCAGGAGGGAACCATGCCCGGCGGCGGGGGCTCCGGGTAGAGGCAGCGGTAGCAGGGGCCGTGCTCGGACCAGAACACGGAGGCCTGGCCGTCGAAGCGGTAGATCGAGCCCCAGACGTACGGCTTGTTCAGCAGCACGCACGCGTCGTTGACCAGGTAGCGGGTCGCGAAGTTGTCCGTGCCGTCGACGATCAGGTCGTACTGGCTGAAGATGTCCATCACGTTCTCGGCCTCGAGCCGTTCCTCGTGAAGGATCACGTTCACGTACGGGTTGATGCCGAGGACCGAGTCGCGCGCGGACTCGGCCTTGGAGCGGCCGATGTCGGCCTGGCTGTGGATGATCTGGCGCTGCAGGTTCGACTCGTCGACCTCGTCGAACTCCACGATGCCGAGCGTGCCCACACCTGCCGCGGCCAGGTACATCAGCGCCGGCGAGCCCAGGCCGCCGGCGCCCACACAGAGCACCTTGGCGTTCTTCAGCCGCTTCTGCCCGTCCATCCCGACGTCGGGGATGATCAGGTGGCGGGAGTACCGGCGAACCTCGTCTACGGTGAGCTCAGCGGCTGGCTCGACCAGGGGTGGCAGCGACACGGGGACTCCGTTGATCGGTCGATCACTACAGTTGTTCTCCCCGTAACACTGCCACGGCCTTCTTCATTCCGAGACACCCGTTCCGATCCGCGAGACGATTTCGTCCCAGTAGCCGGGCATGGTCTCCCAGGGGTCGTCCAGTCCGCCGCGGTCTCCCCGGTCGGTGAACCAGATCGTGGCCGCGCCCTGCCAGCGGGCGATGCGCAGCGCTTCGTCGAGGTGGCCGCGGGGCACCCCGTGCACCAAGTGGCAGAACCGCTCGGGCGGATGGTCGGCGGTCCACTCGGCCACCTGCGACCAGCGGTAGTCCGTCCAGGGGCCGGAGAACGTGACCAGTTGGTCGGCGTGCTCGGCGTAGCCGGGGTGCGGGTGGGTGCCGTGGCGGAGGACGATGTGGGGCGCGTCACGCAGGGTGCGCAGAGCGGCGACCGTGCGGCGGACCTCGGGGAGTTCGGTGCGCCCGGTCGGGCAGCGGTCCAGGAGGAAGCCGTCGACCTGGTACCAGTCGAGGTGCCGTCGCGCGTCGGAGAGCACCTCGGCGAAGGCGCGGACGCCGTGGACGAGGTCGAGGTGGCCGAGGACGCGGACGCCCGCGTTGCGCAGCCCGCCGACGGCCTGGAGACAGTGCGGGTCGGGGCGGACACCGGGGCCGTCGGCGACGTTCAGGACGGCCCAGTGCAGGGCCGGTCCCGTGCGGGCGAGACTGCCCCACTCGGCCGGCGCGAGCAGGGGGTGGGCCAGGTCCGGCACGCCGAAGCCCATGCGGAGGTCCGTGGTCCCCGTGCTCGCGGTACCTGTCGGCGTGCCGGTCAGATACGACATGCCGCCTCCATCCAGATGTCGGCGAGGGACTCCTCCAGATTGATCCGGGGCCGCCAGCCGAGCCGGTCGCGGGCGGTGCGCACATCGGCCTGCTGCCAGCTCCCGCAGCCGTCGGGGTACGGGTACACGACCGGCGCCGCGTGGTCGGAGTCGGCGCGGGGGTGTCCGATGGCCGGCCGCAGATGGGCACCGGGCGGGCCGTCGAGTTCGTGGAGGGCTCCGCCGTATCCGGCCACGCGCGCGAGGATCGAGGCGGCGTCACGCAGCCGGACGGCGCGCCCGGAGCCGATGTTGATGACGCCCTGGGCGGCGGACAGGGCCGCGGCGTGCACGGCGCGGGCGACGTCGCGGACGTCGACGAAGTCGCGCTGGGCGCCGAGTCCGCCGAGTTTGAGTTCGCCGTCGCCGGACTGCATGGCACGGCGCATGGCCTCCGCGAGGCGCCCGAGGGGGGATCCCGCCGGGGTGCCGGGGCCGGCCGGGGAGAACACCCGGAGCACGACGGCGTCCAGGCCGGAGCCGAGGACGAGTTCGGTGGCGGCGAGTTTGCTGACGCCGTACGGGCCGCCGGGGCGGGGGACGGCGTCCTCGGCGGTGGAGGAACCGGGCTGGCTCGGGCCGTACTCCGCGCCGCAGCCGATCTGCACCAGCCGGGCGCCGCAGCCGCTGCGGCGCAGCGCCTCGCAGACGGTGGCGACGGCCACGGTGTTGTGGCGGGTGAGTTCGCGGGCACCGCCGCGGGTGGCGCCGGAGCAGTTGACGACGACCTGGGGGTGGACGGCGTCGAGGAAGCGGGTGAGCGCGCCGGGGCTGCCGGACGCGAGGTCGAAGCGGACGTCGGCGTCGTCGCCGCGGCCGAGCGCGGTGAGCTGGACGGCCGGGTCGGCGAGCAGGCGGTCGGCGACGAAGCGGCCGAGGTAGCCGTTGGCTCCGGTCAGCAGAACCCTCATCGTGCGGCTCCCTCGGTGTGCGCTGCGGCTGCCGGGGCCGCGTGGGCCGCGATCGCCCCTCGTGCCGCGGCTGCTCCTGTCGCCGCGGGGGCTCCTGCGACCGCGGGTGTCCCGGTGGCTCCGGTCGCTCCGGATCGGGAGGTGGTCATCTGTTCTCTCCTTCGAGGGTGTTGCGGTTGCCTGCGGCTGGACGGAGGAGCGCGTGCGTCGTGCGGTCCGCGCACGGTGGGGGTGGCGCTGCGCGCGGTGGTCGGGGGCGGGTCAGCACGGGTGGGCCGTTCGCGCGTGGGCGGAGGCCCTGGTCAGGGTGCGGACGGCGTGGACGAGCAGGGGCAGCCCGGCGGCCGCGCAGAGCAGGGCCGGGACGCTCGCCGGTCCCCCGGCGGTGGTGAGGGTCTCGACGGGGACGGAGAGGGCGCCGCAGCCGGGCAGACGGCCCGCGAGGACCGTGGCCGGGGCGAGGACTTCGGCGGTGCCCGTGGCGGCGAGGACGACGGCGGGGACGTGGGGGAAGCCGTGCACCGTGAGGAGGCGGGCGAGGAAGAGGAGGGCGCCCAGGGTGAGCACGGGGGCGTACGCGGGCGGCTCGTCCAGCGCCGCGGCGCACAGGGCGGTCAGTGCGCCGAGGGCGCCAAGGAACAGGGTGAACACGCCCAGCAGCAGCGGCTGTACGGAGGCGGTGAACTCCTCCAGGCCGCGGCTGGCGTCGAGTCGGCGGCGGGCGCGGGCGGTGAGGAGGTGGGCGCACCAGGTGGCGGGGGCGCAGGCCAGGGTGAGGGTGAGCAGGGGCGCGGGGGCGAAGGGCCACGGACCGTCCGGTGTGCCGGTGGGCCATCCGTCGGGGCCTCCTGCCACGGCGGCCCGCAGCAGACCGTCGCCGAGGGCCGCGTAGGCGAGGAGCCAGCCGGTCCACAGGGCGGTCCGGCGTCGGCCGGGGCGGGTGCCGCGGCGGGGCCCGAGCGGTCCCTTGCCGAGAACCAGGCGCAGGGCGAGGGTCACCGTGAGGACGCCCGCGACGGCCACGAGGAGGCGCGTCCGCCCTTCGGTGAGCCGCAGTCCGGTCAGCGCCGCGCCGCACAGGGCGCCCGGCAGCAGGGTGAGCAGGGCCCGGTCCGGGCGGGGGCGCGGGAGGGCCGTGGGTGCGGGGCGCGGCGGTGTGTCGTCGCCGCGCGGGACCCGGGCGTACATCTCCTCGGCCAGGGAGAAGACGTCCCGGTGCCGGAAGCGGGCCGCGGTGCGGTCGGTGACGCCGTGCGCCTCCAGGCCCGCCGCGATCTCCAGCGGGTCGACGGCGCGTTCGCACAGCTCCCGGTGACGGTGCATCAGTGCCTTCACGGGGTCCCCGGCGCCCCGGCGGGGGGCGGCAGGGTTCTCCGGGGCGCCGGACCGGTCCAGTTCGCCCAGGCCGCTCATCGCGCCCCCTCGGCGAGGGGTACCACGGCGACGGCCGACGCCCCCTGCACGAGTGGGCCACCGTGCGCCGGTGCGCCGGGCGCCGGGCCGCCCGGGGCCGGCGCGCTGCCCCGCACGGCCGTGTCCGGGGCCGGTGTGCTGCCTCGCACGGCCGTGTCCGGGGCCGGTGTGCCCCGCACGGCCGTACCCGCCGCCGATCCGACGCGCGCCGAGGCCCCCCGTACGGGCGGACCCGCCGGCCAGCCCGGGCTGCGGCGGGCGGTGACCCGTGCACCCAGGCCGGTCCAGCGGCCGGGCAGCCTGGCCTCGGCGGGGACGGCGAACGGACGGGGGTCGCCGGCCTCGTCGAGGACGCCCCCGAGGGCCGGGCACTGGGAGACGATCTCCAGGTAGATGCCGTGATACGCCTCGACGTTCTGCTCGACGGTGAAGAGCTCCAGCGCGCGGGCGCGGGCGGCGGCGCCCAGGCGCGCACGGCGTTCGGGGTCGCGCAGCAGGGCCCCGCACGCCTGCGCGAGCGCCCGCGGATTGCGTGGCGGGACGACGAGCCCGGTGCCGCCGACGACCTCGACGACCGCGCCGACATCCGTGGACACGGTCGCCCGGCCGCAGAACATCGCCTCCACGAGCCCCAGCGGGAACCCCTCGACCACGCTGGACAGGACGACGACGGCGCCGGCCGCGTAGGTCTCGGCGAGGGTGGGAGCCTCCGGGCCGCCGAGTTCCTCGAAGGACACCGGGTTGTCGCCGACGGCGTGCGGGCCCTCGGCCTCGTCGGGGAAGAGCTGGGCGGCCAGCACCCGGCAGTGCCCGAGGTAGGCCCGCCCCTCGGGCCCGGCCGACGTGCCGACGATCCGCAGGCGGGCCCTCGGCTGTTCCGTGCGGACCTGGGCGAAGGCGTGCAGCAGGGACACCAGGTCCTTCGCCGGTTCCACCCGGCCGACCCAGACCAGGGTGTGCGGATCGGCGGTGTCCGGTGCGTCGCCCACGTCCGCGAAGGGCGCTGCGTCCATCCCCGGGTGGACCGTGCGCACCTTGGCGCGGTCGGCGCCGCAGTGTTCCTGCCAGCGTCGGGCGTGCGCGTTGCCGGGGGCGAGGCGGGCCGCCTGCCGGTAGGTCTCGGCGGCGAGCAGGCCGTGGAAGGCGGCGAGCAGGGCGCGGACGGCGGGGCTCGCGTCGGAGGCGGACCCGCCGGGCGCCCCTGAGTTCAGGTAGTGCGTCCGCAGCCGCACCCCGTACTCCGTCACGAGCAGCGGTACGTCGTGGAAGTGGCGCGCGAGGAGCCCGGGCAGGGCGGCCGGGCCGCCGGAGGCGGCGTGGCACAGGTCCACCGAGCCGAGCGTGCTCCCGTCGGGGCCGTCGGGCCCGTACCAGTCGAGCGAGAGGGGGCGCAGGGCGCGTTCGAGTTGCCCGGCGACGGTCAGCAGTTCGGGTACGCGCGCCTCGCGCGCCGTGCGCAGCGCGCCGGGAGCACGGCAGGCGCGCTCCAGAGCGCGTACGGCGCCCTCGGAGCGGAGCGCTCCCACCAGCCCGCCCTGGTCGCGGGCGAGTTCGGCGAGGCCGTAGAGCGCACTGGCGAAACGGTCCGCCTGGGAGGGGGAGCTGTCGCAGAGGGCGGTCACGAGATCGCCGTAGCACTCGGTGAAGCGCCGGCGTGCGCGCCGCCCGTACATGACCCCGTCCTCCTCGGCGGTCCACAGCGGTGCCGTCCGTACCCCCCTGACCTGCGGCGGGAGCGTGACGCAGCCCGATTCCTCCTGGTGCGGTCCGTCGCTGAGCGCGTAGATGTCGAACTCGTGCTGCCCGAGCCCGCGCACGAGCCGGTCGCACCAGAGTCCGGCGTCACCGCTCGCATACGGATAGCCACCCTCCGTCAGCAGTCCGATGCGCACGCACGCACCCCCGATCTCCCGTCTGGGGAGCCGCCGTTGACCCGGCGGCTCGCAGCGGGAAGAACGTATGCGGACAAGGCGGTGGCGCGACGGACGGTTGTCCATCGCGCCACCAAAAGGGGTGAACGGTCGTAACTTTCCCGTGCGGGTCGCGTTCGGTCGCGCTAAGAGTTCACTCGGATGCGAAACGTCACGCCGCGTTCACCGGGCCGGCCCCGGCTCCCGGCGCTCCGCCCGCCGCCGGGCCGCGAGCGCCGGATCGAGTGCCGGTACGGCGGCCAGGAGCTGCCGGGCGCAGGGGTCGCGCGGCGCCTCCTGCACCTCGTCGGCGGGGCCCTCCTCGACGACCCGGCCGCGGCGCATCACCGCGACGCGGTCGCCGACCTGGCGTACGACGGCGAGGTCGCGGGCCATGAAGACCAGTGCGAGCCCGAGTTCACGCTGGAGTTCGCCGAGCAGGGCGACGACCCGGGCCCGGGTGGTGACGTCGAGCGCGGCGACGGGCTCGACGCGTTCCCCCCGCGCGCGGAGCGGGTCGTCGAAGAACCGCGACCGACTCAGGTCACGGAGAGGGAAGGAGAGTTCGAGACGCTCACGCCTGCAAGGGGGCGGGCGTCAGCGAACTTTCCGAGCATGCCGACGTGACATATGAGTCATGTGTCAACTCTTGGGATACGCCCAGGGGTTGGGCAGGCAGTGGATCCCGTTGTGGTCCAGGAACTTGGTCTGCTGCTGCATGACGGGGGCGAGCTCGCCGTCCTTCTGGCAGTTCACATGGTGGTAGCCGAGCCGGTGACCCACTTCATGGTTGATCAACATCTGCCGGTACGCATGGATCGCGTCACCGTAGGTACGTGATCCCTGGGCCCACCTGTACGCATTGATCATGACGCGTTCGGTGGCGGCCGAGTCGCAGGAGACGTTGTCCTCGGTGGTGTCCAGGCTCGACTTGGCGCACCAGAAGGCGGTGGTGCCGGGGCTGGCGAGGGTGATGACGAAGTCGGGCTGCCCCGAGTGGATCCGCTCGAAGGTGCGCGCGTTGTCGTGCGCCCAGCTGCGGTTGTCGTTGAGGGTCTTCTGCACGGCCTGTGCGAACAGCTCGCCGTCGAGACCGAGCCCCTCCTCCACGTCCACCCGGTAGGTGAACTTCCGCCCCTTGCCCGGCGCCTTGTCGACGCCGGGGATCGCGTCGAACTTCCCGGGCCCCTTGAGATTGGCGTCCAGCGTGTACGTGGCGTCCATCTTCTGCTCGTACGTCAGCGTCACGGGGGCCGGGGACGCGGACGGGCTCGGCGCGGCGGACTCCAGGGCCCCGCCGACGGCCTTCCCTGCGGCCGACCGGGACTGGACACGGTCGCCGTCGCGCCCGTCGGTCACCTGCCCGGCCACCACGACGGCCAGCACGGTCGTGACCGCTGCGGCGGCGATACCGGTGAAGGTCCGCCCCTTGGTGCCCCTGCCGTCCACGGGCGCGCCCGTGCGCGGCGCGCCGTCGTCCACGCCGGAAGCGAGGTGGTTGCCGTAGAGGTCACCCCCGTACAGGTCGCCCCTGTGCAGGTCACCCCCGTACAGGTCGTCCGCAAACGGGCCGGACGCGCGCGTGGGCGTTAACGGCCGTCCCGCGCGCGTGAAGACGTCGCCGTCCTCGCCCTGGTCGAAGGCGTCGAGGTACTCCTGACGGGGACCCCGGGGACCCGGTCGCGGGCCCTGCGGCGGGACCGGGCGCTGACGCGGTATCACCGGCTGCCCGGCGGCGCCCGCCTGGCGGCCTCTCAGGTCGCCCCAGCCGCCACCGGCCTCCCGCTGCTCCGGGTGTCCGCCGCGGACCTGCGGGACACCGCGCGCGGGGGTGCCGTCGGGGTACCGGGGCACCCCGTGGGACGGCGTGCCGTCGGGAAGCGGCACGGGGGTGCCGTCGGGGTGCCGCTCGGGAGCCCCCGGTCCGGGTGCTCCCGATGAGGCACGGGAAGAGTTCTTGGGTGCGCTCCTGGGCGCAGGCCCACGCCGGCTGTGGCGTCCCACGTGTGTCTCAGCCCCCCGGTTTCGCGTCGGCGGTCTCGGCGAGCAGCTCGCGGAAGGCGGCGGCCACCGTCTCCGGGTACTCCATCATCGCCACGTGCCCGGCGTCCGGCAGGGTGAGCAGACGGGAGTCGCGGAAGGCACGGCCGGCACGCTGGGCCATCCGGAAGCCGACGAGCTGGTCGCGGCCGCCGTAGATCAGCAGGGTGGGTGCGAGGACGCGCTCGGCCTGGCGCCACAGCCCGTGCTGGCCGCCCAGGGTGTAGGCGCTGAGCAGCCCGCGCGTGGAGCGGGTCAGCGCGTCCCAGAAGTACGGAAGTTGCAGCCGCCGGTCCAGTTCCTCCACCGCGTGCCGGAACGCCTCCGGGGAGACGCGGCCGGGATCGCCGTAGCAGAGCGCGAGAACGCCTCTGACGCGCTGCTCGACCGTCCACTCCCGGGTGAGCCGGCTGAAGAGCGCGGTCACCCCGGGCAGGCCGGCGAGTCCGGTCGGGATGGCGGTGCGCTGCACGCGCAGCTCGGGCAGGGCCGGTGAGACCAGGGTCAGGGTGCGGACCAGGTCGGGGCGCACCGCCGCGACACGCGTGGACACCGCGCCGCCGAGGGAGTTGCCGAAGAGGTGCACGGGGCCGCGGGCGGAGGCGTCGAGGTAGCGGATCACGGCACGCGCGTGTGCCGTGATCGAGTAGTTGCCGTCGTCCGGCGGCGGGGAGTCGCCGAAGCCGGGCAGGTCGACGGCCTCGCTCGCCACGGCCCCGTCGAGCCCGGCCATCAGCGCGGACCAGTTCTGCGAGGAACCGCCGAGGCCGTGAACGAACAGCGCGGGTTCGAGCCCCTCGCGCGCGGGGGGCCTGGACCGCACGGTCAGGGTGACGCCCGGCAGCCCGACGGACCGCAGCCGCTCACCCTCCGCGACCCTGACGGAGGCCACCTTCGGCAGCACGCTGGTGGGCGGCACGGACGGCAGCTCGGTCGAAGACATGCGGGCAATGTTACGAGACGATCACGTGCGGCCATGTGTGTTCGGCGTCACAAGAGAGGGGCGGGGCGAGTACCGATACCGGCGCGATTCGAGGGTCCATCGCATAGCGTCCGAAACGGGTGTCTCCTAGGCTCGTACTGAGGGCACCCGCTTGTGGCCCCCACGTGTTCCGGGGGCGTCCGTTGGAAGGGAGCCCACCATGGCGATTGACCCCACCGACCCCGAGACGTTCGCGGAAGAGGACGACGACTTCGGGGAGATCGACGTCGAGGCACCGGAGAACGCGGCCGCCGAGGAGTACGCGGACGGCGCTCCGGGGCGCGACGACCCCCTGGAGGACGTGGACCCCGCCCGGGCGAACGAGGCGGATCTCGTCGAACAGGCGCGCGTCGTCTCCCTGGACGAGGACGACTACCGCTGACGTCGCGACTCGACTCCCTCCCGAACAGGAGTGAGGCAGGATTCTGCCCGGACTGCACCACTTCAAAACCTTCTGTACCGCTTTTATGATCGTCCGCTCCGTGAAATTCTGCGCTCGCACCGCGCGCCACACGGTTACCGAAAAGTACGATGGCGGCGCGGCGCACACCGCATGAGGACGACTTTGGGAGGCGGCGTGACAGCCATCGAGCAGACAGAGGCAGCACGCCCGCGAGGCACGCGCCTGCCGCGCCGTGCCCGACGGAATCAGCTGCTGGGCGCCGCCCAGGAGGTCTTCGTGGCGCAGGGCTATCACGCCGCCGCCATGGACGACATCGCCGAGCGGGCAGGTGTCAGCAAGCCGGTGCTGTACCAGCACTTCCCGGGCAAGCTCGACCTCTACCTCGCGCTGCTGGACCAGCACTGCGAGTCGCTGATCCAGGCGGTGCGGGGCGCGCTCGCGTCGACCACCGACAACAAGCAGCGCGTCCGCGCCACGATGGACGCCTACTTCGCGTACGTCGAGGACGACGGCGGGGCCTTCCGCCTGGTCTTCGAGTCGGACCTGACGAACGAGCCCGCGGTGCGCGAGCGCGTCGACAAGGTCACCAACGAGTGCGCCGAGGCGATCTGTGACGTCATCGCCGAGGACACGGGTCTCTCCCGCCCGGAGTCGATGCTGCTGGCCTCGGGTCTGGGCGGTCTGGCCCAGGTCGTCGCCCGCTCCTGGCTGCACAGCGACCGCAGCGTCCCGCGCGACCAGGCGGTGCAGCTCCTGGCCTCGCTGGCGTGGCGGGGCATCGCCGGGTTCCCGCTGCACGGCACCGATCAGCACTGAGCCACGGCGCGGCTCGTCCGTTTGTTCCCGCCCGCTGTTCGCTCCTGGCGTGGACGGCCACGCCGTGTACGTCCCCTCACCGGGCTAATGTGTGCAGCGTACGGCGCGGACGCCCGCGCACCCCATGACCGTCGGAGGGACATAGCCGTGGAGGTCAAGATCGGCGTGCAGCACGCGCCCCGCGAGATCGTTCTGGAGAGCGGTCAGACTCCCGAGGAAGTCGAGCGCGTGGTGGCCGAAGCACTGGCCGGCAAGTCGCAGCTGCTCAGCCTCGTGGACCAGCACGGCCGCAAGGTCCTGGTACCGGCCGACCGCCTGGCCTACGTCGAGCTGGGCGAGCCGGCCCCGCGCAAGGTGGGCTTCGGCGCGCTGTAAGGCACGAGCGAGCAAGGTAAGGCACGAGCAAGGCACACGCATCGCGAGAAGGGGCCCGGCGGTCAGCACGACCGCCGGGCCCCTTCGCACGTTCCCGGGCGCCTCACAAGTCGTCCCCACGGGAGGATTGCCTTCCGCAGGTCACGGGTATGACGGGCTGTGACCTTGGTGCACGGCCCGCCGCCCGGGAGGGACCCACATGATCTTGGAAGCGCTCGGCTCCGCTGTGCTCGGTCTCGTGCTCGCGTGGGCGGCGCTCCAGCGCCTGTCCCACCGTCTGCCGGTCCGCGCCCTCGTCCTCGCGACGGGCATCGCCGGAGCCCTGTTCGGTGACTTCGTCACCCACAGCGCGCTGGGCTCCGGCACCCTGCTGCCGAGCCTGATCGGCGCGGCGGTCGTCTCCGCCGCCTCGGTCTCCCTGCTGCTGCGCCCGGCCGGCCGGCTGCGCCGCCGCTCGGTCCCGGCGTAACCTCCCGGGGCCCCCGCGGCTCTCAGGCCGCGAGCCCCAGCGCGGCCATCCGCTTGGTGTGGGCCTCGGTGATCCGGGAGAACATCCGGCCGACCTCGGCGAGGTCGAAGCCGTCCGCGACACCGCCCACGAGCATCGTCGACAGCGCGTCCCGGTCGGCGACCACCCGCTGGGACTGTGACAGCGCCTCGCCCATCAGCCGGCGCGCCCACAGGGCGAGCCGTCCGCCCACGCGCGGGTCGGCGTCGATCGCCGCGCGGACCCGGTCCACGGCGAAACCGGCGTGACCGGTGTCGTCGAGCACCGCGAGCACCAGGGCGCGGGAGTCACCGTCCAGGCGGACCGCGACCTCCCGGTAGAAGTCACTGGCGATCGAGTCACCGACGTACGCCTTGACCAGGCCCTCCAGCCAGTCCGAGGGCGCCGTCTGCCGGTGGAAGCCGTCGAGCGCGGCGACGAACGGCTGCATGGCCGCGGTCGGCTCCTCGCCGATCTCCGTGAGCCGGTCGCGCAGCCGCTCGAAGTGGTGGAACTCGGCCGAGGCCATCTTCGCCAGCTCCGCCTTGTCCTCCAGCGTGGGCGCCAGCTTGGCGTCCTCCGCGAGCCGCTCGAACGCGGCCAGCTCGCCGTACGCGAGGGCGCCGAGCAGGTCCACGACCGCGGCCCGGTACTGCGGATCGGCGGAGGCCCGCGCCCAGTCCTGGGCGGCGATCCCCGTGACGGCCTCGGCGGACCCGGTGGATCCGGTGGATCCGGTGGATCCGGTGGACTCAGCAGGCTCGGCAGGCTCTTCGGAGGCGTTCTCAGGCTTGTCAGAGGTGGTCATGCAGCGCACAATAGCCCGCTCACCGGGCGACGGAAGTCCCTGGTCAATCAGTGTGACCACGACGACGCGGGCGACCGCGTCCGACGGTGTGACAACCACAACGTGACCGAATCGGCCATCGCGTGTGCGCGATTCCGGGGTATGGTGGTAATGCGCCTGCCGAATATTCGACGGGCCGCACGTATGAGGATGCCCGGTCGGTGGCCCGATCGGCTCCGACCCGACAGCCCTCCCCGGCCGTACGGCACATTGCGTACGACGACCGGAGGGACACCCTCCAGCGGTACGAGCGCTCGAGCGTCGGCAGAGGTCCCGTGCCATACGGCTTGCCGCAAGCGGTTGGCCCGTAAGGCAGCCGACGTCCCCCGGCACGGTCCGTCAACGACCCCCGCGCTCGCCTCGCACCGCGTACACAGAAGAGGCAGCACCCTGACTACGACGTTCCGAGAGCTCGGAATCCTTCCCGAGACCGCCGAGGCCCTGGAGGCCGTCGGCATCACCGCTCCCTTCCCCATCCAGGAGATGACGCTCCCCGTGGCCCTGTCGGGCACGGACGTCATCGGCCAGGCCAAGACCGGCACCGGCAAGACGCTCGGCTTCGGACTCCCGCTCCTCGAGCGCGTGACCGTCCCCGCCGACGTCGAGGCCGGCCGCGCGAAGCCCGAGGACCTCACCGAGGCCCCGCAGGCACTCGTCGTCGTCCCCACGCGCGAGCTGTGCACCCAGGTCACCAACGACCTGCTGACCGCGGGCAAGGTGCGCAACGTGCGCGTCCTCGCCATCTACGGCGGCCGGGCCTACGAGCCCCAGGTCGAGGCCCTCAGGAAGGGCGTCGACGTCGTCGTCGGCACCCCCGGCCGGCTCCTCGACCTCGCGGGCCAGAAGAAGCTCAACCTCCAGCACATCAAGTCCCTCGTCCTCGACGAGGCCGACGAGATGCTCGACCTGGGCTTCCTGCCCGACGTCGAGAAGATCATCAACCTGCTGCCGGCGCGCCGCCAGACGATGCTGTTCTCGGCGACCATGCCGGGCGCGGTCATCGGTCTCGCCCGCCGCTACATGTCGCAGCCCACGCACATCCGCGCCACCGCGCCGGACGACGAGGGCGTGACCGTCGCGAACATCTCGCAGCACGTGTACCGCGCGCACAACATGGACAAGCCGGAGATGGTCGCGCGCATCCTCCAGGCCGACGGCCGTGGCCTCGCCATGATCTTCTGCCGCACCAAGCGCACCGCCGCCGACCTCGCCGACCAGCTCAAGCAGCGCGGTTTCGCCTCCGGCGCGGTCCACGGCGACCTCGGCCAGGGAGCGCGCGAGCAGGCGCTGCGCGCCTTCCGCAACGGCAAGGTGGACGTCCTCGTCTGCACCGACGTCGCCGCGCGCGGCATCGACGTCGAGGGTGTCACCCACGTCATCAACTACCAGACCCCCGAGGACGAGAAGACCTACCTGCACCGCGTCGGCCGTACGGGCCGCGCGGGTGCGAAGGGCATCGCGGTCACGCTCGTCGACTGGGACGACATCCCGCGCTGGCAGCTGATCAACAAGGCGCTGGAGCTGTCGTTCAACGATCCGCCGGAGACGTACTCCACCTCCCCGCACTTCTACGAGGAGATGAACATCCCCGCGGGCACCAAGGGTGTCCTGCCGCGCTCGGAGCGCACCCGCGCGGGGCTGGACGCGGAGGAGCTGGAGGACCTGGGCGAGCCGGGCGGCCGCGGTGGCCGTGGCGGCCGGGGCGAGCGCGGCGGCCGGGGCGAGTCCCGTTCCGCCGACCGTTCCACCGAGCACGAGCGTCCGGCCCGTACGCCGCGCCGCCGCCGTCGTACGCGCGGCGGGAGCGTGCTCGACGGAGCGCCGGAGGTCTCGACGGCGGAGCAGACGCCGGTGGCCGAGGAGGCCGCAGCGTCCCGCACCCCGCGTCGCCGACGCCGTACGCGCGCCGGAGCGGCCGCCGAGACGGCTCCCGTGACCGCCGTGACGTCCGCCGCCCCTGAGGCCGCGGAGGCAGCCCTGACGACCGCGGAGGGACCGTCCCTGGACGCCCCCGAGGCCCCGCAGGCCACGGAGGCACCGGCCAACCCGCGCCGCCGCCGCACCCGCCGGTCCGCGGAGACCGCCCCGGCCACGGAGACGGCCGAGGCGACGGAGCTGACGTCGGCTCAGATCCCGTCCGCCGAAACGGCCGTGGCCACGGCCGAGGGCACGGAGGCGGCCCCCGAGGCCCCCGCCGCGCCGCGCCGCCGTACCCGCAAGGCCACCGCTGCGGCTCCGGCCGCCGAGGCCGTCGTCGAGACGGTCGAGACGGTCCCGGCCGCGGAGGTCACCGAGGCCGTCGAGGCCAAGCCGCGCCGCACCCGCAAGACCGCTGCCGCCGCCCCGGCGGAAGCCGCCGTGGACACCGCCGAAGCGGTCGAGGCCAAGCCCCGCCGCACCCGCAAGACGGCCGCTGCCAAGACGGCCGCTCCGGCGGAAGCCGCGGTCGACACGGCCGAGGCCGTCGAGGCCAAGCCGCGCCGCACCCGCAGGACCGCTGCCGCCGCCCCGGCGGAAGCCGCCGTGGACACCGCCGAAGCGGTCGAGGCCAAGCCCCGGCGCACCCGGAAGACCGCTGCCGCCGCCCCGGCCGAGGTCGTCGAGGCGACCGAGGCCAAGCCGCGCCGCACCCGCAAGACCGCGGCCACCACGGTGACGGCCGAGGCCGAGGCCGCGGTCGACACGGCCGAGGCCGTCGAGGCCAAGCCCCGGCGCCGGACCACCCGCAAGGCCGCCGAGGCCCCGGAGACGGCCGCCACGGCCGGGATCCCGGCCCAGGCCACGGCCGAGGAAGCGGAGGCCAAGCCGCGCCGCACCCGCAAGACCGCGGCCACCGCCCCGGCGGAAGCCGCCGTGGACACCGCCGAAGCGGTCGAGGCCAAGCCCCGCCGCACCCGCAAGACGGCCGCTGCCGCCGCCCCGGCCGAGGCCGTCGAGGCGACCGAGGCCAAGCCGCGCCGCACCCGCAAGACCGCGGCCACCACGGTGACGGCCGAGGCCGCTGTGGACACCGCCGAAGCGGTCGAGGCCAAGCCGCGCCGCACCCGCAAGACGGCCGCTGCCGCCGCCCCGGCCGAGGCCGTCGAGGCGACCGAGGCCAAGCCCCGCCGCACCCGCAAGACCGCGGCCACCACGGTGACGGCCGAGATCCCGGCGCAGGCCACGGCCGAGGAAGCGGAGGCCAAGCCCCGGCGCACCCGGCAGACCGCTGCCGCCGCCCCGGCCGAGGCCGCCGAGGCGAAGCCGAGGGTGCGCCGCACCCGTAAGGCGACGGCCGCCGTGGAACCCACGGACGGCTGACCGGCACCGGCTGCACGGACCGACGGCCCGGCTCCTCCCCACGGAGGAGCCGGGCCGTCGGCGTTCCCGCCCGGCCGCCCGTCCCCGCGTCGACCCCTGCGGGTAGCCTCAGCACGTGACCAGGCCGACCACCTCCTCGACCCCCTTCCCCCCGCCTCCCGGCGCCCGTGCGTACGCGCTGCGGACCGCGCGCGGTGACTTCGCCGTCGTCGACTCGCCGGCGGCCGCCGGTGTCGAGGTGCGGGGCGTGGCCCTGCTGCTGCCCGGCTTCACCGGCAGCAAGGAGGACTTCCACCGGTTGCACGGGCCCTTGGCGGCGCGCGGCTACCGGACGGTCACCGTGGACGGACGCGGACAGAACGAGTCCGACGGGCCGGCCGACGACGAATCGCCGTACGCCCGCGAGGAGTTGGCCCAGGACGTCCTCGCGCAGGCGGCCGCGCTCGGCACCCCCGTGCATCTGGTCGGGCACTCCCTGGGCGGCCAGATCGCCCGTGCGGCGGTCCTGCTGGACCACGCCCCCTTCCTGTCCTTCACGCTGATGTCCTCCGGCCCGGCCGAGATCTCGGAGTCGCAGAAGCTGCGGGTGAAACTGCTGCACGACGCGCTCGCCGTGATGACGATGCCCGAGGTGTGGGAGGCGATCGTGGCGATGGGCCCGCCGGAGGAGGTCGGCGGTCCGGCGCGCGGCTTCGGGGATCCCGAGCAGCTCCGGCTGCGCTGGCTGAACCACAAGCCGGCCCAGCTTCTCGCCACGGGCCGTCAGTTGTGCGCCGAGCCGGACCGCGTCGCCGAACTCGCCGCCGTACCGCTGCCGTTCCACGTGTTGTCGGGCGCGCGGGACGACACCTGGCCGGTGCCGCTGCTGGACGAGATGGCCGTACGGCTGCGGGCCGACCGGACCGTCGTCCCGGAGGCCGAGCACTCCCCCAACCTGGACCGGCCGCTGCCGACGGCCCGGGGTCTCGCCGACTTCTGGGACCGCCGGCGACGCCGGGACTAGTACTGCGACTGCGCGTGCTCCCAGAAGCCGTCCCGCAGCGCGCGCCGCAGGTCGGACTGGCCGCGCAGGGAGTACTGAAGGATGCCCTCGGCCTCCACGAGGAGGTCCTGGTCGACGGAGCCGGGCAGGTAGGGGTGGCCGGGCAGCAGCTCGACCAGGGCCTCCCGGCCGCGCGCCGCGAGCCACTTCGCCGCGATCTGGGCGCCGACGAAGCGGACGTCCTCGCGGGTGGGCCGGCTGGCGCCGCTCGCCTCGTAGGCCGGGGCGGTGCGCCGGACGACGTACGGCTTGAAGAAGTCGAGGTCGAGGGTGCGCTGGCTGTCGACCTCCCAGAGCAGCGGCTCGGCCTGGTTGCGGCCCTCGGGTGCCTCGATGCCCCACAGGTGGACGCGGGCGCCGTACCCCTGGGCGGCTTCGACGGCCGAGACCAGGTCCTCGTCGCCGCCGAGCAGGGCCGCGTCGCTGATGGCGCGGTGCCGGGCCAGTGACTCCAGGTCGGTCCGGATCAGCGAGTCGACGCCCTTCTGCTGGTTGTTGGCGTTGAGGTTGCCCAACCGGACCTTGACGTCGGGGAGTTCGGCGATGGACTGCTGTTCGGCGGTGTGGATGCGGCGCCGGGCGCCGTCGTACCAGTAGACGCGCAGCAGGCGGCTGTCCGCGAAGATCGTGCGGGCGCGGTCGATGAGCGCCTCGATCAGTCCCTCGGCGTCGAGCTCGTAGGCCCTGCGGTCCTCCGTCCCGGCGATGAGCCGGCCCGCGGCGGCGTAGAGATACCCCGCGTCGACGAAGATCGCATGGGTCGAGGGCGTCTTGGCCACCTCGGCGAGCATGCGGGTCAGCAGCTCGTTCGTGCGGTCGATGCGGGCGGCGAGGGCCGGGAGGTCGTCGTTCATCGCCTCCATTGTCCCGGCGGTCACGCTGTGAACACAACCGATCCCGTTCAGTCTCCGCACACACTCTTACCAACGGGTAATTAGCCGTTCGAAAAATTTCTTTAGCGTAGGGAATGTTTGTAACACGCAGCCCGTTGACTCCTCATGTAGCAAGCAATCCTCCAGGAGGATGACCAGACGAAGGGAGAAGCCTGTGCGCTTCGAAATCATGCGACTCGACGACGTCGACGGCACGCCCGTGGACAGCACCGTCGTGGACGCCGCCTCCGTCAACAGGATCGTGCAGGACGCCGCCGCCATCGGGCAGCGGCTCTGGATCCGACCGGCCGACTCCGCGGCCTCGTAGTCCGCGGGACCTTACACACTTCAGAGCCCCGTACGGCGCCGATCGCCGTACGGGGCTCTGTGCGTGTACGCCGGGTCAGCTCGCCCGGACGACCTGGGTGACCCCGTTGATGATCTGCTGGACGGCGATCGCGGAGAGCATCATGCCCGCGAGCCGGGTCACCAGGACCACACCGCCGTCCTTGATGACGCGGATGATCAGCAGCGAGTAGCGCATCACCAGCCACAGCACGACATGGATGGCGAGGATCGCCACCCACACCGACACCTGCATGGCGAAACCGTCGGCCTTCTGCACGGCCAGGATGACCGACACGATCGCGCCCGGCCCGGCCAGCAGCGGCATGCCCAGCGGCACGAGCGCCACGTTGACGTCCTTGGTCTGCTTCGGCTCGTCGGTCTTGCCGGTGAGCAGGTCGAGCGCGATCAGCAGGAGCAGCAGCCCGCCCGCGATCATCAGCGCGGGCACGGAGACGTGCAGGTAGGTCAGGATCTGGTGCCCGAGGAGCCCGAAGACGGTGATGACACCGCCCGCGACGCAGACGGCCTGGAACGCCATCCGCTTCTGTACCTTGCCGGGGCGTCCGGCGGTCAGCGCGAGGAAGATCGGGGTGATCCCCGGGGGATCCATGATGACAAAAAGGGTCAGGAACAGAGAGCCGAAGACGGCAATATCGAACATCAGTACAGAGACCTTGCGGGAAAGAGGGAGGACGGACGGGCGGAGGTGACCCTCAGGCCCCGCCGGTCCCCGGCACGGGGAACGCCCCGGTGGCACGCCGGGTGATCTCCCCGTACACCTCGGGGTCGGTCGTGTACTCGCCGAGCACACAGGTCTTGCGGCTGCCGTGGTAGTCGGAGGAGCCGGTGACGAGGAGCCCGAGGTCCTCGGCCAGCCCGCGCAGCCGGGCGCGGGTGTCCTCGTCGTGGTCCATGTGGTCGACCTCGATGCCGTCGAGGCCGGCGGCGGCCAGCTCGGCGATCGCGGACTCCGGGACCGTACGGCCGCGCTTGACGGCGCCCGGGTGCGCGAAGACGGTGACCCCGCCCGCACCCTTGACCAGCCGGATCGCCTCGAAGGGGTCCGTCTCGTGCTTCTCGACACAGGCCCGGCCGCCGTCGGCGAGCCAGTCCTGGGTGAAGGCGTCGCTCACGCTCGGCACGACACCGAGCTCGACCAGCGCGGTCGCGACATGCGGCCGCCCCACGGAACCGTCACCGGCGATCCGCGCGACCTGCTCCCAGGTGACGGGCACGCCCAGCCCCTGGAGCTTGGCGATCATGCCCCGCGCCCGCGGCACCCGGTCGTCGCGCACCAGCTCGCGCTCGGCGAGCAGGGCGGGCTCCTCGGGGTCGAAGAGATAGGCCAGCATGTGCAGGGAGACCCCGTCGATCCGGCACGACAGCTCGGCGCCGGTGACCAGGGTGAGCCCCTCGGGCAGCGCGCCGATCGCCTCCGCGTACCCGCGGGTGGTGTCGTGATCGGTCAGCGCGATGACGTCCAGTCCACCGGCGGCGGCGTTCCGCACCAGCTCGGCGGGGGTGTCGGTGCCGTCGGACGCCGTGGAGTGGCAGTGCAGATCGATGCGCACGAACGGACTCCAAGCGGGACGACATCGGGGCGGCATACGGAAGGGACGCCTCAGCATAGCCCAGATTCGAACACCGGATGTCACACCCGAAGCAGGGGTTCACCCCCTACAACAGGCGGGGCGCGCCACCCCTCACGGCTTGAGCAAGCGCGGCGAGAGCGCCCCGCAGGGCACCAGCTCGACCTCCGCCCCCGCATCCCGCAGATCCGTCAGCACCAGCTCGTCGTACATCAGCAGCCCGGCCTGCTCGGGCCAGATCACCGCCCACAGCCACAGCCCGCGGGCCTCCCCCGCGAACACGGCCCGGTCGTCCGGCACCCCGGAGACATGCCAGAGCGGCGTGGGCCGCCCGACGGCCAGCACCTTCGCCTGCGCGGGTTTCTCGACGCTCATGTACGGCCCCGGATCCGGCCCGTCGATCCCGGCGTACCGCGCACCGAGCCCCACCCCGAGCTCCTCCGCGACGAGGATCAGCTCGGCCACCCCGCCCAGCGGACCGGGCCCGGAGCAGGCGACCGCGGTCGCGCGACCGCCGCTGCGGTCGTCACCGGCGTACGTCACCCCCGTGAACAACCACCCGACCGGCAGCGGCCACGGCATCCACACGGGCACCTGGGTGCGGTGCACCACGACACTGAGGGCCTCGACGCTGGGCGGGATCACGGGCTGGAGTGGATGCACCGTCCCGTGCACATCGCACTGCCAGGAGTCGGAGAAGAGTCCGGGAGCCCTGACCCGGCCACCACACTTCGGGCAACTGGGTTCGCCCCTCATAGGGCCCCACGGTCCTACCCGAGCAGGCCCACGTCAAGGACGATCACCCGTCCGGCCGGAACGGGTTCACCGGAAACGGATGCATGTAGCTTGCATTAATTAGCCGACCTAACTTATCGTGTGTATATGCCAACCACTTCCGGTCTTCTGCGTCAGCCCAGGGCGGTGTGGGCGACGGCCGGCGCCTCCGTCGTCGCCTTCATGGGCATCGGACTGGTCGACCCGATCCTGCCGTCCATCGCGCAGGGTCTCGACGCCACCCCCAGCCAGGTCTCCCTGCTCTTCACCTCGTACTTCCTGATCACCGCGTTCGCGATGCTGGTGACGGGCTTCGTCTCCAGCCGGATCGGCGGCCGCAGGACCCTGCTGCTCGGGCTCGCGTTCGTCGTGGTCTTCGCGGGCCTGGCCGGCACCTCGGACTCGGTCGCCGAACTCGTCGGCTTCCGCGCCGGCTGGGGCCTGGGCAACGCCCTCTTCGTGTCGACGGCCCTCGCCGTCATCGTCGGCGCGGCGGCCGGCGGCAGCGCCGCCGCGATCCTGCTGTACGAGTCCGCCCTCGGCCTCGGCATGGCCTGCGGCCCCCTGCTCGGCGCGGTGCTCGGCGACGCGAGCTGGCGCTACCCCTTCTTCGGCACCGCGTTCCTGATGGCCGTCGGCTTCCTGTGCATCACGGCGTTCCTGAAGGAACAGCCGAAGCCCGCCCGGAAGACCTCGCTCCTCGACCCGGTGAAGGCACTCGGCCACGGCGGTCTCGCCTCCGCGGCGGCCTCGGCGTTCTTCTACAACTACACGTTCTTCACCGTGCTGGCCTTCACCCCGTTCGTGCTGGACATGACCCCCTACAAGTCGGGGGCGGTGTTCTTCGCCTGGGGTGTGCTGCTCGCCGTCTTCTCGGTGGTCGTGGCACCCCGGCTGCAGGAGCGGTTCGGCTCACTGAAGGTGCTCGGCGGCTCGCTGGTGCTGCTCGCGGCCGATGTGCTGGTCCTCGGCTACGGCTCGCACACCACGGCGATCGTCTGCACGATCCTGTCCGGCGCGTTCATCGGCGTGAACAACACCGTCTACACCGAGCTGGCGCTCGGCGTGTCCGACGCCCCGCGGCCGGTGGCGAGCGCGGGCTACAACTTCGTGCGGTGGTTCGCCGCGGCGGCCGCGCCCTACTTCGCGCCGAAGATCGAGGAGTGGACCGACCTCCATGTCCCGTTCGTGGTCGCGGCGGTCACCGCGGTCCTCGGCGCGGTCGTGGTCGCCGTACGGCGCAAGGCCCTCACGCACGAGGCCGAGGAGCTGACGCTGCGACACGCCACCGAGGACTCGGTCGGCGTCTTCGCGAACTGACGGGCCCGCGGACCGGCGGACCTTGCCAACCGAAGGTTTTCGGCCACCGGTTGGTGACCTTCCTCACGAAGCGTCAGTCGAGCGGGACGGACCTGCGGGCGGGATCCCGGAGGTCCGTCCCGTTCGTCAGCCAGCGTTCCTGGAGGGCCTGGGCGCCGTGCACCCGCTTCCAGGCGGCCTCGTTCGGGGTCATGGGGAGCAGGGGGAGGAAGCGGACCGGGTCGAGCGGCTCGTCCAGATCCAGATCCTCGACCAGGCCGCCCGGTTCGGCGACCAGGACCGAGGTGAAGGGGGCGCCCGGCCACAGCGGTTCGCCCACGTCCAGGGAGGCGCCGGGCGCCACGACCACCCCCTCGACCTGCGGAGACGCGGCGAGCACGGCCAGCGGGCGGAGCACCTTGTCGGTCTCGGCGAGTCCGCCCCGCACGGAGAGGACCAGTTCGGCGCGGGGGCCCTTGACGGGGTCGGCGAGCACCGCGGTGGGGTCCGTCATCGGCTGCGCAGACATGCCGAGCGTGGCGTAGCGGACGATGTCGCCCTCGTGGAAACGGAGCACCTCGACACGGTCCGTACCGAGGAAGGTGACCGCCGCGCGGGCGTCCGGCTCGCCCAGCGCCGTACGCAACCGGGCCTCGACGAGAGGAAGAACATCAGCCATGTCGCGAGCATAGAACTCGTCAGTACCGGGCAAAGCAGCGCCTTGACACTTCAGGCGGCTGATATTCTGGACCGGTCGTCAGGGGCAGCACGCAGAGCGTCGCGATCTCGCCTTGACGCCGAAGGGACTCCCTTACGAGGGACCGGCTGGAGGAGGTGGGGCTGTCATGGATCGAAGTCACCCGTGCAGTACCACTCGCTCTTCCGGCCGCTGATACAGCCGCTCCTGGTTTCGGCTGACCGCCGCCTTTCCCGCTCGCGTCTTCACGCGGAAGAGCACTTCGTTTCGTTTTGCCTGATCTGTCTGATCTGAAGCAGTAGCTGAATCAGCAGCGAAACTCGCCACCGCGACGGTGCGGTGCTCCCCGCTTTGTGGACGTGCCAAACATCCGAAGCAGGACGTCCCCATTCCGGGTAGTTCCACCCGTCACCACGGCCTTTCGTTGCCCGACGCGAAGGAGCCCTGCCATGTCGATGATCCGCGACCTGCGTGCCGTGGTCCGTCCGGCCCGCCCCTCCCTGCTCAAGGGCGGCGTCCGCAAGGGCGGTGTCCGCATGGACACCGGCGCCTACGACACCACCCGCGACCCCGCGATGCCGTCGGCCGTCGTCGACTGCGCCGTCTACCGCGACGGCGCCCGTGTGGAGTTCGGGCACGCGCTGACCCCGCAGGAGGCCATGCGCCAGGTACGGCGCGACGGCGGCTTCGTGTGGATCGGTCTGCACGAGCCGACCGAGGCCGAATTCTCCGGCATCGCGGGCGAGTTCGGGCTGCACCCGCTGGCCGTGGAGGACGCGGTGCAGGCCCACCAGCGCCCCAAGCTGGAGCGCTACGACGACTCCCTGTTCACCGTCTTCAAGACCATCCACTACGTCGAGCACGACCGGCTGACCGCCAACAGCGAGGTCGTGGAGACCGGTGAGGTCATGTGCTTCACCGGCAAGGACTTCTTCATCACCGTCCGGCACGGCGGCCAGGGCTCGCTGCGCGCGCTGCGCCACCGCCTCCAGGACGACCCCGAGCTGCTCGCCAAGGGCCCCTCGGCGGTGCTGCACGCCATCGCCGACCACGTCGTCGACGGCTACATCGCGGTCGCCGACGCCGTGCAGGACGACATCGACGAGGTCGAGACCGAGGTGTTCTCGCCGGGCCGCAAGGGCACGCCGCGCGGCACCGACGCCGGCCGGATCTACCAGCTCAAGCGTGAGGTGCTGGAGTTCAAGCGGGCCGTCTCCCCGCTGCTGCGGCCGATGCAGCTGCTCAGCGAGCGGCCGATGCGGCTGGTCGACCCCGACATCCAGAAGTACTTCCGGGACGTCGCCGACCACCTCGCCCGCGTCCAGGAGCAGGTCATCGGCTTCGACGAACTGCTCAACTCCATCCTCCAGGCCAACCTCGCGCAGGCCTCCGTCACCCAGAACGAGGACATGCGCAAGATCACGTCGTGGGCGGCCATCATCGCCGTACCGACGATGGTCTGCGGGGTGTACGGCATGAACTTCGACTACATGCCGGAACTGCACTGGAAGTTCGGCTACCCCGTCGTCATGACGGTCATGGTCGGGATGTGTGTCGGCATCCACCGCACCCTGAAGCGCAACGGCTGGCTGTGACCGGCCCCGGACCGGTCCTGACTAGGCTGGGCCCATGACTAGCGAGCTGCTCGACCAGGCCCTCGTCGAGGAGGCCACCAAGAAGTCCGGCCTCATCTGGGTCAGGGGCGCGGGCGAACCGGCCGCGCGTGCGCTGTGGCACGCGTGGCACGAGGGCGCGGCCTGCGTCGTCGGCGACGGGCCCGGCGAGCAGCCGCTGCCCGGGCTCGCGGAGGGCGGCTCGGCCGAGGTCACCGTCCGCAGCAAGGACAAGGGCGGCCGGCTGGTCACCTGGACGGCGACGGTCGTCCGGCTCGAGCCCGGGTCCGAGCGGTGGGAGGCGGCTGTCGCCGAGCTGAAGGGCAAGCGGCTGAACGCGTCCGACGGTGAGGCCATGCCGGCGCGCTGGGCGCGGGAGTGCAGGGTGCTTCGCCTGGAGCCGACGGGGGGTGTGGTGCCGTTGCCCGACGGGGATCTGGCGGCGCGGCCTGTGCCGTCACCGGCCACCACGCGGGAGGCGGTCCCTGCGGGGCTGCACCGGTTGCTGCTGCGGCGGCGAAAAAGCTAGGAGAAAGAGCCGGTACGTCGGCTGCGGGGCGGTGGGGGCTTGTCGCGCGGTTCCCCGCCCCCCTGAGGGAGGGCTCTGCGCGCGCCTCCCTCAGGATGTCGGGAGCTGTTTGCCGTAGTCCACCGTTTCGCCCTTCTCCGGTTCCTCCAGGGCGAAGTCCTTGCCCCAGGAGGAGAAGGTCAGGGTGCCTGCGCCGCCCGCCCGGACCAGGCGCAGGGGGTACGGCTCGCCCTCCAGGGAGACGTCCAGGGTGCCGCCGTCGCCGCCGTCCCCGGTGATGCGGATGGTGCGGGTGCCGGACTGCTCGTGGTGACCGTCCGTCTTCACCGAACCGTGCAGGGTCAGCAGACCGTCGAGAAGGAGGTCCTTGTCCGTGAAGACGCTGAACTTCTTGTACGAGGGGTCCCCCGACGGCACCTTCACATACTTGCCGTCGAGCTTGTCCGCGGCGGCCGTGTCCTTGGCGTCGTCGTCGGACGTGCCGTCCTCATGGGTCCAGAACGCCGAGTCGGCCTTCAGGAACAGCTGCTCGCCGACCCGCAGCAGATGGAAGGTGGCCCCCTGCGAGGTCACCGACCCGGTGCCGCCGTCCTCCTTCAGCCGCATGTCGAGCCGGTACGTACGGCCGCTGGTGACCACGGTCCCCGACAGCTGCACCGCGTCCACGGCCCCGGCGGCCTTCTTCGTCCTCGCCTGGATCTGCGCGGCGGGCAGCTTGCCCACCCCGTTCGTGCCCGCGTCCGGATCCTCGCTGCACCCCGCTCCCAGGCCCACGACCAGTGCGCACATCGCGCTCACCAACGCGGCCCGGCGGGTACGGCTCTGGGGAATCGCAGTCACAGAGACGGCTGCCTTTCTGCGGGGGTGTGCTGAGCGGCGTACGGCAGCGTACCGGGGTCCCGGACCGTCCTCGGAACGGGTCCGTCCGGACCGCTCACCAGGGCGTATCCGATCGGGACGGGCTAGCCTGAAGCCCGCAGGAGCGGGCAATTGGGAAGGCGATTCGGAAAACGAATCCAGCAGCACCGCAGTACGCAAAAGGAAGCAGGGAACCACAGCCATGGCAGCCGGTGCCCCCCGGATCTTCGTCTCGCACCTCGCCGGTGTCCCGGTCTTCGACCCCAACGGCGACCAGGTGGGCCGCGTGCGCGACCTGGTCGTCATGCTGCGCGTCGGACGCCGTCCCCCACGGCTGCTCGGCCTGGTCGTCGAACTGTCCACCCGGCGCCGTATCTTCCTGCCCATGACCCGGGTGACGGGCATCGAGTCCGGCCAGGTCATCACCACCGGTGTGCTCAACGTCCGCCGCTTCGAGCAGCGGCCCACCGAGCGGCTCGTCTTCGGCGAGCTGCTCGACCGGCGGGTCACCCTCGTCGAGAGCGGCGAGGAGGTCACCGTCCTCGACGTGTCCGTGCAGCAGTTGCCGGCCCGCCGGGACTGGGAGGTCACCCGTGTCTTCGTCCGCAAGGGCAAGAAGGGCGGCGCCTTCCGGCGGGCCAAGGGCGAGACGCTCACGGTCGGGTGGTTGTCGGTGACCGGGTTCTCCCTGGAGGAGCACGGACAGGGCGCCGAGAGCCTGCTCGCCACCTTCGAGCAGCTGCGCCCCGCCGACCTCGCCAACGTCCTGCACCATCTCTCCGCCAAGCGGCGCGCCGAGGTCGCCGCCGCCCTCGACGACGACCGTCTCGCCGACGTCCTGGAGGAGCTGCCCGAGGACGACCAGATCGAGATCCTCGGCAAGCTGAAGGAGGAGCGCGCGGCGGACGTCCTGGAGGCCATGGACCCCGACGACGCGGCCGACCTCCTCGCCGAGCTGCCGACGGCGGACCAGGAGCGGCTGCTGAGCCTGATGCAGCCCGACGACGCGGCCGACATGCGGCGGCTGATGTCCTACGAGGAGCACACGGCCGGCGGTCTGATGACCACCGAGCCGATCGTCCTGCGCCCCGACGCCACCGTCGCCGACGCCCTCGCGCGCGTCCGCAACCCCGATCTGTCCCCGGCGCTCGCCGCCCAGGTCTACGTCTGCCGCCCGCCCGACGAGACCCCCACCGGCAAGTACCTGGGCACGGTGCACTTCCAGCGGCTGCTGCGCGAGCCGCCGTACACGCTGGTCAGCGCGGTCCTCGACGACGACCTCCAGGCGCTCGACCCGGAGGCGCAGCTGCCGGTCGTCGCCGGGTTCTTCGCGACGTACGACATGGTCGCGGCGCCCGTGGTGGACGAGGCGGGCGCGCTGCTCGGCGCGGTCACCGTGGACGACGTACTCGACCACATGCTGCCCGAGGACTGGCGGGAGACGGAGTTCCACCTGAACGACGAGTCGGACGACGAGACGGGCGACACGTCGGGCAAGGGGGTGGTCCCCCATGGCTCCTGAGCGTGACGGCACGCGGGAGAACGCGCGGGAGCGCACTCCCACCGGCGCGACCGCGACCACCCGCCCGCGCGCCCGGCTCGACCAGCCGCGGCCGCCCCGGCGCCGGCTGCTGCCCGAGTGGGACCCGGAGGCCTTCGGCCGGCTCTCCGAGCGCATCGCGCGCTTCCTGGGCACCGGGCGGTTCATCGTCTGGATGACGGTCGTCATCATCGTGTGGGTGCTGTGGAACATCTTCGCCCCGCACGACCTGCGCTTCGACAACTATCCCTTCATCTTCCTCACCCTGATGCTGTCCCTCCAGGCGTCCTACGCGGCCCCGCTGATCCTGCTCGCGCAGAACCGGCAGGACGACCGCGACCGCGTCAACCTCGAACAGGACCGCAAGCAGAACGAGCGGTCGATCGCCGACACCGAGTACCTCACCCGGGAGGTCGCGGCGCTGCGGATGGGCCTCGGCGAGGTCGCCACCCGCGACTGGATCCGCAACGAGCTGCAGGACATGCTCAAGGAGCTGGACGGCCGGCGCGACGGCCACGGGGGTCACGAGGGCAAGGTGGTATTCCCGGCAGATCGGTCGCCGGGACGTGACGCAGACGACCGCTGAGGGGCTGGCCGCGGGCCCCCGGGGGCGCCGTACCATCGTCCTTATGGCTAGCGAAGACGCGGTGCGCGAGGCACTGGCGACGGTGAACGACCCCGAGATCAACCGACCCATCACCGAGCTGGGGATGGTCAAGTCGGTGGAGATCGGCGCGGACGGAGCGGTCGCGGTCACCGTGTACCTGACGGTCTCCGGCTGCCCTATGCGCGAGACGATCACCCAGCGGGTGACCGAGGCGGTCTCCGGGGTCGAGGGCGTCACCCGCGTCGACGTCACGCTCGACGTGATGAGCGACGAGCAGCGCAAGGAGCTGGCGAACGCCCTGCGCGGCGGGCAGACCGAGCGCGAGGTCCCCTTCGCCAAGCCCGGCAACCTCACCCGGGTCTACGCGGTGGCGTCCGGCAAGGGCGGCGTCGGCAAGTCCTCGGTGACGGTGAACCTGGCGGCGGCGATGGCGGCCGACGGTCTCAAGGTGGGCGTGGTCGACGCGGACATCTACGGCCACAGCGTCCCGCGCATGCTCGGCGCGGACGGCCGGCCGACCCAGGTCGAGAACATGATCATGCCGCCGTCGGCGCACGGCGTGAAGGTCATCTCCATCGGCATGTTCACGCCGGGCAACGCCCCGGTGGTCTGGCGCGGCCCGATGCTCCACCGCGCGCTCCAGCAGTTCCTCGCGGACGTCTACTGGGGCGACCTGGACGTCCTCCTCCTGGACCTCCCGCCCGGCACCGGCGACATCGCGATCTCGGTGGCCCAGCTGGTCCCGAACGCGGAGATCCTGGTCGTCACGACCCCGCAGCAGGCGGCGGCCGAGGTGGCCGAGCGCGCGGGCGCGATCGCCGTCCAGACCCACCAGAAGATCGTCGGCGTGGTCGAGAACATGTCCGGCCTGCCCTGCCCGCACTGCGGCGAGATGGTCGACGTCTTCGGCACGGGCGGCGGTCAGCTGGTCGCGGACGGCCTGACCCGCACGACGGGGGCCACGGTCCCCGTGCTCGGCTCCATCCCGATCGACGTCCGCCTCCGCGAGGGTGGCGACGAGGGCAGGCCGGTGGTCCTGACGGACCCGTCCTCCCCGGCGGGCGCGGCGCTGCGGGCGATCGCAGGAAAGCTCGGGGGACGGCAGAGGGGTCTGTCGGGACTGTCCTTGGGGATCACCCCGAAGAACAAGTTCTAGAAACAACCGACCTCGGGGTCAGCCGACCTCGGGGTCAGCCGACCTCAGGGGCGCGGGGAACTGCGCGACCAGCCACAAGCGGCCCGCAGTTCCCCACTGGCCTACGCGTACTCCGCGATGTCCTTCACCACCGAGAACCCGAGCCCGTACGCGCTCATGCCCCTCCCGTACGCCCCGAGGTGCACCCCCTGCTCGGTGGACCCGGCCAGCACCCACCCGAACTCCGACTCGCGGTAGTGGAACGGCGTGGGCACACCGTCCACCGGCAGGGAGAGGCTGGACCACTCCGGCCCGGCGAGATCATCCGCCAGCGCCCACGCCGTCTCCGTCTGCTGGTCCAGCCAGTCGTCGCGCAGGCTGTGGTCCATCTGCCCGGGCCAGGTGAAGGACAGCAGCCCCACCCCCGCCAGCCAGGCCGCCGAGGACACCGAGGTGGCCTCCAGCAGGCCCGTCCCGTCGGCGCTCCTGCGGGACGGATTCGCGGCGACGGTCACGACGACCGCGAACCTCCCCCGGTCCTCCCCGGCCGTCTCGTGCCGTACGGAGGGTTCGTCACCGTGTCCGATGGAACCGTGTTCGACGGCCCCGTCGGCCGCCGTCCCCACCTGCATCAGCCAGCGCGGCCCCGTGAAGGCCTCGTCGAGGCCGTACCACGGGAAGGGCGCCTCCAGGTAGCCGTCGACGGTGCGCCGAGCGGAGGGGACCTGCTGTCCACCCTCCGCGGCCGGCACCTGTTCGACTGCCCGACTCGTCGTCTCCATGCCCGGACGCCTCCTCGCTCTCGACGGAACGGTCCGGCCCGCCCCCCTTCGGGCGTACTCGTCCGCTCCGCACAACAACCAGGCAGCATAGCCACCCGGTCACGAACAGCGGGGAAGGCGGCCGTCAGGCGGCGAAGATCACGTGGCGTCGAAGTCGAAGGGCGGGCGGTCGTCCTTGCCCGGCTCCTCGGGCTTCTTCGTCATGTCGATGCGCCCGCCGGACGAGGAAGAGGAAGAGGAAGAGGAAGAGTCCGTGTCGCGGCTGTGGACGGCCTCGGTGACCTCGGCCATCTCCTTCTTGATGTCGAAGCCGTTGCGGATCTCCTTCAGCCCCAGCTCGTCGTTGTCGAGCTGCTTGCGGATGAAGGTCTTGGGGTTGAGATCCTCGAACTCGAAGTCCTTGAACTCCGGCCCCAGTTCGGCGCGGATGTCGTGCTTGGCGCTCTCGGAGAACTCACGGATCTTCCGGACGGTGCGCATCACGTCCTGGATGACCTTCGGGAGCTTGTCCGGACCGAAGACGAGCACGGCCAGGACGACGATCGTCACCAGCTCGAGCGGTCCTATGTCATTGAACACCTGAAGCTCCTTGGGATGTCCGCGGTCCTCGGCCCTCGGCGGTCAGGTCAGGTCTTCCGTGGTCCGGGCCGGGTCCACGGTACCTGTCGCACCTGTCCGACCGGTACTGTCCCGCGCTGCCCGACCGGGTGCGCACGGCCGGTTTTCCGCGTTGTTTGCCTTGTGGGAGGGGGTTTTGGGGTCCGGTCTGTGAGGTTTCTGTCAATCGCTGTGCACAGCCTGCTGCTCAGTCGCCCTCAGCGGATCCCAAGACCAGGGAGAGCGTACGTTCCCTGCCGTCGCGTTCGACGGTCAGCTCCAGGCGGTCGCCGGGGCGGTGGGCGCGGGTCTTGACGATCAGCTCGGTGCCGGAGTGGACCCGGGTGCCGTCGACCTCGGTGATCACGTCCCCGGCCTGGATGCCGGCCAGCGCGCCGGGGCCGCCCGGGGTGACCGGGGCACCCGCGTCGCCGCCCTTGGTGCTCACCCGGGCGCCGTCGCCGGCGTAGTCCAGGTCGAGGGTGACACCGATGACCGGGTGGGTCGCGTGACCGGTGTTGATCAGCTCTTCGGCGACGCGTCTGCCCTGGTTGACGGGGATGGCGAAACCGAGGCCGATCGAGCCGGCCTCGCCGCTGCCGGAGTCGGAGCCGTCGGCGGCGGAGCGGATCGCGGAGTTGATGCCGATGACCCGGCCCCGGGCGTCGAGCAGCGGGCCGCCGGAGTTGCCGGGGTTGATGGGGGCGTCGGTCTGCAACGCGTCGACGTACGACACGTCGCTCGCGTCGCCGCTGTCGCCGCCGGCCGTGATGGGCCGTTCCTTGGCGCTGATGATGCCGGAGGTGACGGTGCCCTCCAGATCGAAGGGGGCGCCGATGGCGACGACCGGGTCGCCGACCTGGACGCCGTCGGAGTTGCCGAGCGGGAGCGGCCGCAGGCCGCTGACCCCCCTGACCTTGACCACGGCGAGGTCGTAGCCGCTGTCCCGGCCGACGACGTCCGCCTTCGCGCTCTGGCCGCCGCTGAAGACGACGGTTATCTCGCCGTCGCCGCCGGCGGGCTCCACGACGTGGTTGTTGGTGAGGATGTGGCCCCTGGTGTCGAGCACGAACCCGGTGCCCGTGCCGGACTCCTCGCTGCCGCTGACGTGCAGCGTGACGACACTGGGCAGGGCGCGGGCCGCGATGCCCGCGACGCTGTCCGCGGCGCGCCCGGTGGGCTCCGCGGACGCCTGCGGCAGCTTCACCCCGCCGAACCCGCCCTTGCGCTCCAGCTGAGCTCCCACGACCCCGCCGAGCACCCCGGAGGCCAGCGCCAGCGCCAACGCGCCCCCGACGATCCGCTTCCGCACCTGCCGCCGCCGCTCCCCCTCGCTGAGCACACCGACACCGGTCTGCTGCAACGGGCCGGCGGGCACGGGGGCCCAGGGGTCGTAGCGGTGCCAGGGGTTGTCGGTGGCGCCGGGGCCTTCAGGGACTCCGGGGACTGCGGGGCCCCCGGGAGCCGAGGGGGACGCCGGGTCGGGCGTGGCGGCTGCGGAAGCCGGGAGCGCTGCCGGGGGCAGGGCCGGGTCCGTGGCCGCGACCGGCGCGGGTGGTTCCATGCCGGACGGTGCGGCAGCGGGCTGTACCGGGGCCGGGGTGGGCGCCTGCGCCTGCGTGGTCGCCGGGTGCTGGACGGGCGGTGCGGGGGCCCAGGGGCCCGGGTGGCCGTAGGGCGGGGTGCTGTAGGGGTCCGGGTCGTGCAGCGGCTTGGGAGGCTCGTCGGCGGCCGCAGCGGGAGCCGGAGGCGCCGCCTCGGAGGACGGCTCCGCGGCAGCCACGCCGTCCGCCGCGCCCCCGGTGGGCAACGGCAGGTCCAGTTCGTAGTCCCCCTCGTCGGCACCGGCGCCCACGCCCACCCCTTCGGCCCTGTCGCCGCAGGCCCCCTTCGGCGTCCCCTCGTCCATGCTCTCCCCACAGTCGGACCCGGTCACGGCCGGGTGGAACCCCGCCTCCTGGATTCAACCAGGTTCACGATGGACCGGCGCAGGGACCGGTCAGCGGGGGTAGTGGGAGGGCGGGGAGGCGACGGGGGCGGAGGTGGTGTCGGGGACGGGTGCGGCGAGCAGGCCGGGGCCGGTGATCTCGGGGGCGGTGGCCCAGGAGGTCACGGCGATCGGCGGGGTCGTAGCGAGCGGACGTATCAGCGGGGACATGGCCGCCGCTCCGGCCATCACCGGGGTGGTGAGCCGGTGCAGGACCGTCTGCTCCGCACGGCCGGAGGCCGGGGAGGGCACGCCGGGCAGCAGCGGGGCGGAGACCTCGGTCGGCGCCGCGGGGGTGCCGAGGAGCTGGCCGCCCTGGGCGAGCAGCGGTCCGGTGGCCCGGCGTCGCTGGTTCTCGGTCGTGGCGGAGCCCGAGCCCGGGGTGCGGGCCGGTGTCACATTGCTCCCGCCGCTTCCGCCACGCGCGTCCGCCGCGGTGTCGACGGGCGCACCGGTGTTCATCCCGCCGAGGGCGATCGCGGCCAGCGACACCGCGCCGGCGGCGACGAAGGCGAACCGCAGACCGCGGGAACGCTCGCCGTCCCGGCCGACGGGGTGGATCCGGAAGCCGCGGTCGGCCGGCGCCAGCGCGGAGCCGTGGTCGCCCGTGGGCAGATAGCCGAAGGAGAACGGCTCCTCCCGGCTCACCCCGAAGACGCCGTCACCGAAGCCTCCCCTGCCCAGCGGCGTACCGCCGCCGTCCGGGTCACCTCCTGCGGGGAGCCCCTGGAGACGGGCCAGGAAGCTCTCGGAGGGGGCGGGCGGGGCCACTTCCGCGAAGACGTTCTTCAGCCGGCGCTGGGCGTCGACCTCGGCCTTGCACTTCGCGCAGGTCGCCACGTGCGCCAGGACGCGCTCACGGGTGTCATGACCGAGTTCGCCGTCCACGAGGGCGGAGAGCCGGTCTCCCAGATGCTGTTCTGCGAGGAGCCCCTCTACGGGGGTGCGTCGGGTTCCAGTCACGCGGTCGCGCCCCCTCCTCCCAGAGCGGGCACCCGGGACACGAAGGAGCGGCGCTCGGCGCGCGCCTTCGGGGAGCGGTGGGCGAGGGCCTTGCGCAGCTGCGAGCGGCCGCGGTGGATCCGTGAGCGGACCGTGCCCAGCTTGACGCCGAGGGTCGCGGCGATCTCCTCGTACGACAGTCCTTCGATGTCGCACAGGACGACCGCGGCGCGGAACTCCGGCGCGAGGGTGTCGAGGGCCTGCTGGACGTCCGCGTCGAAGTGGGCGTCGTTGAAGACCTGCTGCGGGGTGGGCTCCTTGCTGGCCAGCCGCTCGGCCGCGTCCTCGCCGAGCGCGTCGAAGCGGATGCGCTGCTTGCGGCGGACCATGTCCAGGAACAGGTTGGTGGTGATGCGGTGCAGCCAGCCCTCGAAGGTGCCGGGCGTGTAGGTCGACAGGGAGCGGAAGACGCGGACGAAGACCTCCTGGGTGAGGTCCTCGGCGTCGTGCTGGTTGCCGGTCAGACGGTAGGCGAGCCGGTAGACCCGGCCGCTGTGCATGCTGACGATCTCCTCCCAGGTGGGCGGAGTCCACGCCTGCCCGTCCGCGTCGGTGGAGAAGGTCGCGGTCTGGGCGTAGTCGCCGGCGTGACGGTGGTCAGCGGTGTCGTTCACGGATTTCGGCCTGCCCGCCGATCCGAGAAAGCGCCGCAGCACTCCTCCCCGATCCACAGGTGCAGCCGCACCTCCCCTGTCGGCTCTGGTGGTGTCCAGTGGAGCCCCTACCATAGCCACCTCGCCCGTTAGCTCCGGATAAGCGGTTTTACGAGAATTTGATCTGTGCTGATACGGCTCATACGGCTGCGTCAGCACTTGCTCGACGTCTCGTCCCTCGTCGTGATCCAACTGTGTCCCCCGGTCGTCGTTCCCACCCCTTCAAACGCCCGGTCCCATCTGCGGGTTCCCGGCACCAACGGATACAGTCACGCCGAGGCAACCAGCGGGGACAGGAGAGGGTCATTACCGGCAACCGGCAGGCAAGCTGGGCGTTCGCCGACGCCTACGCCGCCGAGGACGACGCGCTGCGCTGGGCCCGTGACCGGGCCCGCGAGGCAGGGCTGCGCTCGGTGTCGCCCAGCACCGGCGCCGCGCTGCGGCTGCTCGCCGCCACCGTGGACGCGAAGGCGGTCGCGGAGATCGGTACCGGCACCGGCGTCTCCGGGATCCATCTGCTGTACGGCATGCGCCCCGACGGGGTCCTGACCACCGTGGACCCCGAGCCGGAGCACCAGCAGTTCGCCCGGCAGGCCTTCCGCGCCTGCGGCTTCGCCAGCAACCGGGCCCGGTTCATCCCCGGCCGCGCGCTCGACGTGCTGCCCCGGCTCGCGGACGCCGGCTACGACCTCGTCTTCTGCGACGGCGACCGGCTGGAGTTCCTCGACTATCTCGCTGAATCGTTGCGTCTGCTGCGCCCGGGCGGGCTCGTGGTCTTCGAGGGGGTCTTCGCCAACGGCCGCACGGTCGACTCGGGCCCGCAGCCCACGGAGGTCATAAGGATCCGGGAGCTGCTGCGGGCGGTGCGCGAGAGCCAGGAGCTGGTGCCGTCCCTGCTTCCCGTGGGGGACGGCCTGCTGTGCGCGGTCAAGCGCTGACCACTGGGCCGTACGGGCGAGGCGCCCCCGGTACGACAGCGGCCCCGGCACCCAAGAGGATGCCGGGGCGACTGAAAGGGTATGGTCGCTTGCGCGTCAGCCGACGACCTTCTTGAGGGCGTCGCCGAGCGCGTCGGCCTCGTCAGGGGTCAGCTCGACGACGAGCCGACCGCCGCCTTCGAGCGGAACGCGCATGACGATGCCCCGCCCCTCCTTGGTCACCTCGAGCGGGCCATCGCCCGTCCGCGGCTTCATGGCCGCCATGCTCGTTCCCCTTCCTGAAACCAGCTCACGTCATAAGCCGACGGCCCTGGCAGGGCACGCGCGATCCAGCGTGGGACACGCGACACCGGCATCGAACACATTGCTTCCCGGCCATTATCCCGCATCTCAGGACCCGATGACCAACATCAGTAGGCATCGCTTGGGCAACGCGCGCGAGCAAAACCACTCAATTCGGCGATGTGGCTGCGATACTGCGCCGCCGCACAGACACCCCCGGTCCGTAAACCGGGTCGATTTCTTTGACGCAGGTCACACGTCACGTCCGGTCCTCGGACGCCATGCTGTTCTCTGGTGACCGCGCCGACACACAGGCGGACACCCAAGCCGACAGACATGAGGGGATACGCCATGGCCGACACCGTGCTCTACGAGGTGAGCGACGGGCTCGCGACGATCACGCTGAACCGCCCCGAGGCGATGAACGCGCTGAACGTGGCGGCCAAGGTCGCCCTGCGGGAGGCGGCGCGCGCGGCGGCGGACGACACCGGGGTGCGGGCGGTGCTGCTGACCGCCGCCGGGGACCGGGCCTTCTGCGTCGGCCAGGACCTCAAGGAGCACATCGGGCTGCTGGCCGAGGGGTCGGGGCACGTCATGAGCACGGTCAAGGAGCACTACAACCCGATCGTGCGGGCGCTGACGGAGGCGGCGAAGCCGGTCGTCGCGGCGGTGAACGGGGTCGCGGCGGGCGCCGGCTTCGGGTTCGCGCTGGCCGCGGACTACCGCGTCGTCGCCGACACCGCGTCCTTCAACACCTCGTTCGCGGGGGTCGCGCTGACCGCCGACTCCGGCGTCTCCTGGACCCTGCCGCGGGTGGTCGGGCCGGGGCGGGCGACGGATCTGCTGCTGTTCCCGCGCACCATCTCGGCGCGGGAGGCGTACGAGCTGGGGATCGCGAACCGGGTCGTCCCCTCCGCCGATCTGCGTGCCGAGGGCGAGAAGGTGGCGCGGGCGTTGGCCGCGGGACCGACCGTCGCCTACGCGGCGCTCAAGGAGGCCGTGGCGTTCGGGTCCTCGCACTCGCTCTCCGAGACGCTGGAGAAGGAGGACGAGTTGCAGGCTCGCGCGGGGGCTTCCGAGGACCACACCATCGCGGTTCGGTCCTTCGTTCAGAAGGAGACGCCCAAGTTCATGGGCCGCTGAGGTCGTACTGCGACTGCGACTGCGGGTGCGTGGGGGCTGGTCGCGCCCACGCGGCCTAAAGGGCGCTTCTCCTCACGCAGGTTTCCAAGTGGTCGTTCACCAGGCCGCACGCCTGCATCAGCGCGTACGCCGTCGTGGGGCCCACGAAGCGAAGGCCCTTCTTCTTGAGGGCCTTCGACAGGGCTGTCGACTCGTCCGTCACCGCCGGGACGTCCGCGAGGGTCCTCGGCGCCTTGCCCGGGGCAGGGGCGTGGGACCAGATCAGCTCGTCCAGGTCGCCCGGCGACCAGCCGAGCAGGACCCGCGCGTTGGCCAGGGTCGCGTCGATCTTGGCTCGGTTGCGGATGATGCCCTCGTCGGCGAGGAGGCGTTCGCGGTCCTCGTCGGTGAAGGCGGCGACCGAGGCGATCTTGAAGTCGGCGAAGGCGGTACGGAAGCCCTCGCGGCGGCGCAGGATCGTGATCCAGGACAGGCCGGACTGGAAGGCCTCCAGGCTGAGGCGCTCGAAGAGGGCGTCGTCGCCGTGGACCGGGCGGCCCCACTCCTCGTCGTGGTACGTGATGTAGTCGGGCGTGGACAGGGCCCAGGGGCAGCGCAGGGCGCCGTCGGGGCCGGCGAGGGCGGCGCCGTCGCTCACTGCCCGTCCTCCGGTGCGGGCTTCTCGAAGGAGACATGGGGCCGGGCCGGGGACTGGGCGCCGGCGAGGGCGGTCTCCAGGACGGCGATCCGGGCGTCGCGCTCGGCGAGCTCGGCGGCGACCCGGTTCAGGGCGTCGTCGACGTCCTCCATGCGGTAGCCGCGGACGGCGAGCGGGAAGCGGAGCCGGTCGACGTCGGACCGGTCGAGCGGACGGTCCGGGGGCAGCGGGTCGTGCAGCCGCTCGGGGGCCACCTCGGGCAGCGGGCCGGTGCCCTCGCCGCCGCCCACCACGGCGAGTGTCACCGCGGCGACCACCACGGCGAGCGCGATGACCAGGAACAAGAACATAACCATCGGTGGGTCCCCAGGCTCGGTGTGCTCGATCTCGGATGTGTGTGGGTCCGATCGTGCCATGTGAGCCCGGCGGTTAGGGTCACAGGCGGTGGATGTGCGGCAGGTACTAGGAGAGGTCACAGGCGATGCTCAGGCTGGGCAGGCGTGAATTCGGGGCCCGTGAGCCGGTGATCATGGCGATCGTGAACCGGACCCCTGACTCCTTCTACGACCAGGGGGCCACCTTCCGCGACGAGCCGGCGCTCGCCCGGGTGGAGCGGGCCGTGGCCGAGGGGGCCGCCATCGTCGACATCGGCGGGGTGAAGGCCGGGCCCGGTGAGGAGGTGACCGCCGAGGAGGAGGCGCGGCGCACGGTCGGGTTCGTGGCGGAGGTGCGACGGCGCTTCCCGGACGTGATCATCAGCGTGGACACCTGGCGGGCCGAGGTCGGCGAGGCGGTCTGCGAGGCGGGCGCGGATCTGCTGAACGACGCGTGGGGCGGGGTGGATCCCGGGCTCGCGGAGGTCGCCGCACGGTACGGGGCGGGGCTGGTGTGCACGCACGCGGGCGGTTCGGAGCCCCGGACACGGCCGCACCGGGTGACGTACGACGACGTCATGGCGGACATCCTGTCGGTGACCCTGGGGCTGGCCGAGCGGGCCGCCGAGCTGGGGGTGCCGAGGGAGTCGATCCTGATCGATCCCGGACACGACTTCGGGAAGAACACCCGGCACAGCCTGGAGGCGACCCGGCGGCTGCCGGAGATGGTGGAGACGGGCTGGCCGGTGCTGGTGTCGCTGTCCAACAAGGACTTCGTCGGGGAGACGCTGGACCGGCCGGTGAAGGAGCGGGTGCTGGGGACGCTGGCGACGACCGCCGTGTCCGCGTGGCTCGGTGCGCAGGTGTACCGGGTGCACGAGGTGGCGGAGACCCGGCAGGTGCTGGACATGGTGGCGTCCATCGCGGGCCACCGCCCACCGGCGGTGGCCCGACGCGGACTCGCGTAGCGGCTAGTCGCGGGCCGCTTCCTTCGACACCAGGGCGACCGCCTCGTCCACGTCGTCCGTGACGTGGAAGAGGAGGAGGTCCTTCTCGGCCGCCTTGCCCTGGGCGACCAGCGTGTTCTTCAGCCAGTCGACCAGTCCGCCCCAGTACTCCGTGCCGAAGAGGACGATCGGGAAGCGGGTGACCTTCTGGGTCTGGACGAGGGTGAGGGCCTCGAAGAACTCGTCCAGGGTGCCGAGTCCGCCGGGCAGGACCACGAAGCCCTGCGCGTACTTCACGAACATCATCTTGCGGACGAAGAAGTAGCGGAAGTTGAGGCCGATGTCGACGTAGGGGTTGAGGCCCTGCTCGAAGGGGAGCTCGATGCCGAGGCCGACCGAGGTGCCGCCCGCCTCGCAGGCGCCCTTGTTCGCCGCCTCCATCGCGCCCGGGCCGCCGCCCGTGATCACCGCCCAGCCGGCGTCGACGAGGGCGCGGCCGAGGCGGACGCCCGCCTCGTACTCCGGGGAGTCGACGGGTGTCCGGGCGGAGCCGAACACACTGATCGCCGGGGGCAGTTCGGCCAGGGTGCCGAAGCCCTCGATGAACTCCGACTGGATGCGCAGGACGCGCCAGGGGTCCGTGTGGACCCAGTCCGAGGGGCCTCCCGCGTCGAGCAGCCGCTGGTCGGTGGTGCTCGCCGTGACCTGCCCCCGCCGTCGGAGGACCGGTCCCAGCCGCTGCTCGTCCGGCGGCTGCTTCTTCCCCTCGGGGTTTCCGGTAGCCATGTGCGCTCCCTCCGCTTGCAGGTCTTTCCGTGCCAGCGTAGATCCACCCGGGTTACGGACGGGGGACGTAAGCGTGTCCGGCACAAAGAGCCCGGGGTCGAGCGCCCAGGGTCAGCTGCTGAGCCAGGCCCGCAGCCGCTCCTCCCCCGCCAGGACCTTCGCCACCTCGACGCGTTCGTCGCGCTTGTGGGCCAGGTGCGGGTTGCCCGGGCCGTAGTTGACCGCGGGGACGCCGAGCGACGAGAACCGGCTGACGTCGGTCCAGCCGTACTTCGGCATCGGGGTGCCGCCCACCGCCTCGATGAAGGCGGCCGCCGCCGGGTGGGAGAGGCCGGGCAGCGCCCCGGGGCTGTGGTCGTCGACGACGAACTCCGTGACGCCGCAGTCGGCGAACACCTCCCGCACGTGCGCGATCGCCTCCTCCCCGGTGCGGTCGGGCGCATAGCGGAAGTTGACGGTGACCACGCACTCGTCGGGGATGACGTTGCCCGCGACCCCGCCCTGGATGCCGACCGCGTTCAGGCCCTCGCGGTACTCCAGGCCGTCGATGACCGGCCACCGCGGCCGGTACTCCGCGAGGCGGGCCAGGATGGGGGCGGCGGCGTGGATCGCGTTGGAGCCCATCCAGCCGCGCGCCGAGTGGGCCCGCTCGCCGGAGGTCTTCAGCAGCACCCGCAGGGTGCCCTGGCAGCCGCCCTCGACCTGGCCGTCCGACGGCTCCAGCAGCACCGCGAAGTCGCCGACGAGCCACTCCGGGTGGGCCTCGGCGACATGCTTGAGGCCGTTGAGGTCGGCGGCGACCTCCTCGTTGTCGTAGAAGACGAACGTCAGATCGCGGTTGGGGGCCGGGACGGTGGCCGCGATCCGCAGCTGGACGGCGACGCCCGCCTTCATGTCGCAGGTGCCGCAGCCCCACAGGACCCCGTCCTCGTCGAGGCGCGAGGGGACGTTGCCGGCGATCGGCACGGTGTCGATGTGGCCGGCGAGGATCACCCGCTCCGGACGGCCCAGGTCGGTCCGGGCGATCACGTTGTTGCCGTACCGGTCCACCGTGAGGTGCGGCAGCGCGCGCAGCGCGGTCTCGATCGCGTCCGCGAGGGGCTTCTCGGTGCCGCTCTCGGAGGGGAAGTCGACGAGCTGCGCGGTGAGGGCGGCGGCGTCCAGCGTGAGATCAAGGGGGGTGTCGGCCATGGCGTCGACCCTAACGCGCCAGATCCACGGACCGCTCTTCACAGGCTGCGCACCCGTCTCCTCCGTTTCCGTACTCTCCAGTACCTTGTACGCGTGCCAGAGCAGTCCCCCTCCCCCAAGCGTCGCGGCCGCCGCCTCCTCCGGATCGGCGCGTCCTGCGTGGTTCTGTCAGCCGTCGCGGGCTATGTCGTGGTCCAGTACGTCACCGGTGGGGCCGACGATCCCGGGTGCAGAGTCGTTTCCGGCACGGGGGACAAGGCGAGGTACGAGTTCACGCCCGAGCAGGCGGTGAACGCGGCGACGATCGCCGCCGTCGGCACCAACCGGGAGATGCCCGAGCGGGCCGTGGCCATCGCGCTGGCGACCGCGATCCAGGAGTCGGGGCTGCGCAACCTCGCCCACGGCGACCGGGACTCGCTCGGCCTGTTCCAGCAGCGGCCCTCGCAGGGCTGGGGCACCGAGAAGCAGGTCACGGACCCGGCGTACGCGGCGAGCATCTTCTACGAGCACCTCGCCAAGGTGCCCGACTACACCGAACTCCCGCTCACCGTGGCCGCGCAGAAGGTGCAGCGCAGCGGCTACCCGGAGGCGTACGCCAAGCACGAGGCGGACGCCGTGATGCTGGCCGCCGCGCTCACCGGGACCTCGGCGGCCACCCTGACCTGCGACGGACGCCTGGGTACCGGCACGGCGAGCGCGGCGGCCACGCCGGCCGCCACCGGCCCGGACGCGGTGCGCGCGGCGCTCTCGCGGGACTTCGGGCGGGACGCGCTGGAGGAGGCGGAGGAGGAGGACGGGAACAGCAAGGCGTCCGCCTCGGCCGACGACGGCGTGCCCACCGCCGAGACCGACGGGCACACCGTGACGCTGCCCGTGTCCCGGGAGACGTCCGCCGGGCGCGCCGTCCGTGAGCGGGGATGGCAGCTGGCGCACTGGGCCGTCGCCAACGCCTCGGCGCTGCACATCCGGCAGGTGTCGTACGCGGGACGGGAGTGGACCGCCGGGAACACCGACAGCCAGTGGCGGCCCACGGGCTCGGGCAGCACGGAGGCCGCCGGGGCGGCGGGGTCGGGCGGCGGCACGGGCAGCGTGCGGATCGTGACCGGGCAGTAGACCGGGCAGCAGGCCGGGCAGGGTTACGGGCAGGCGTACGGGCAGGCGTACGGGTCTTCACCCGGGCGGGTGGGGTGCGGGGGCCGTGGGACGACCCGGCGCCCGGTTTTCGCGCCCTCCCGTACGGGTGTGGCGGAATCCTTGGGGGCGCTGGGCTCCGGCCGTTCGACGGACTTTCACATCGGGTGCTTATCGGGTACTTTTCGCCCGCTTTTATCCACGGCCCGATAATGCGACGCATTGCCAACTCTTTACATCGGGCGTGCGCAACCTTCGGCGGCTTCGAGCGGTAGTCACAGCGTTCTCTGTTCTCTCCCGTCGAAGGAGCACCATGTCCCTCCCCCTGACCCGCAGGATCGCCCGTGCCGCGCTGCTCGTCGCTGCGGGAGCGGCCGCCGGGGTCGGTGCGGCCGGCTCCGCGAGCGCTGCCCCCTCCACCCTGCCCGCCACCCCTGACCTGGGCGGGCTGACCGCCCTGGACGGGGCGACCGTCGGCAAGACGCTCGACGGTGCGACCCGCAGTGCGACCGGGGTCGCGGGTGAAGCCGGCGGCAAGGCCGTCGAGAAGGCCGTGCCGGGCGCGGGCAAGTCCGGTGGCAAGGCCGTGAAGAAGGCGACGCCGGCGGTGCAGAAGGTGGCCGGCGAGGCCGCCGGGTCCGCCGGGGGTGTCCTCGGGGACACCGCCAAGTCCGCGACGAAGGGCGGGCTGCCGACGGACGCGCTCACCAAGGGCGGGCTGCCGGGCGGCGGCACGGTGAAGGGCCTGCCGCTCGGCTGACACCGGGGTGTACGCCGGTGAGGCGGACGGGGTCCGGGGCGTCGCCCCTGGGCCCCGTTCCGTTTCCCTGCCCTAGCCCGCCGCCAGGCGCGACACCGCTGCCGCGATCCGTTCGTCCGTCGCGGTCAGGGCCACGCGGACGAAGGTGGCCCCCGCCTCGCCGTAGAAGTCGCCGGGGGCGACCAGGATGCCCCGGTCGGCGAGGTGGGCGACCGTGGTCCAGCAGGACTCCTCGCGGGTGGCCCAGAGGTAGAGGCTGGCCTCGCTGTGCTCGATACGGAAGCCGTGGGCCACCAGGGCCTCGCGCAGGAGGGCGCGGCGGGCCGCGTAGCGGGCGCGCTGCTCGTGGACGTGGGTGTCGTCGCCGAGGGCCGCCACGACCGCCGCCTGCGTCGGCGCCGAGGTCATCATGCCGCCGTGCTTGCGGATCTCCAGCAGCGGGGCGAGGACCGCGGGGTCGCCGGCCAGGAAGGCGGCGCGGTAGCCCGCGAGGTTCGAGCGCTTGGAGAGCGAGTGGACCGCGACGATGCCGTCGTACGAACCGCCGTTCACGTCCGGGTGCAGGACCGAGACCGGGTCGGCCTCCCAGCCCAGTTCGAGGTAGCACTCGTCGGAGAACAGCAGGACGCCGTGCTCACGGGCCCAGGCGACGATCCGGGTCAGCTCCTGCTGGGAGAGGACCTTGCCGGTGGGGTTGGACGGGGAGTTCAGCCAGAGGAGCTTCAGACCCTCCGGGTCGAGCGCGGTGGGGTCGTCGTACACCTCGAAGTCCGCGCGCGCCAGGCGGGCGCCGACCTCGTACGTCGGGTAGGCGAGGCGCGGGTACGCGACCCGGTCGCCGGGGCCGAGGCCCAGCTGGGTCGGGAGCCAGGCGACGAGTTCCTTGGAGCCGACGATCGGCAGGACGTGCCGGTGGGTGACCTCACGGGCGCCCAGCCGGCGCTCCAGCCAGCCGGTGATCGCGTCGCGCAGCGCCGGGGTGCCCCAGACGGTCGGGTAGCCCGGGGAGTCCGCCGCGTCGATCAGGGCCTTCTGGATCAGGTCGGGGACCGGGTCGACCGGGGTGCCGACGGAGAGGTCGACGATGCCGTCCGGATGCGAGGCGGCCGTCTTCTTGTACGGCTCCAGCTTGTCCCAGGGGAACGTGGGCAGGCGGTCGGAGACTGCGGACACGGGTTCTGGCTCACTTTCTCGTCGGACGCGGTCGTACGAACGCTGTCGTACCGACGGCAAACGCCCCGGTCCCGCACGGCCGGCAGAGCGGATCAGGCCGTACGGGACCGAGGCGGCACGTGTGGTGCGGGCCGCTTCGCGGTTACTCGGCCTGCGGCGGCAGCGCGGCGATGAAGGGGTGGTCGCGCTCGATCAGACCCAGCTTGCTGGCGCCGCCGGGCGAGCCGAGCTCGTCGAAGAACTCGACATTCGCCTTGTAGTAGTCCTTCCACTCCTCCGGAGTGTCGTCCTCGTAGAAGATCGCCTCGACCGGGCAGACCGGCTCACAGGCACCACAGTCGACGCATTCGTCCGGGTGGATGTACAAGGACCGGGAGCCCTCGTAGATGCAGTCGACCGGGCACTCCTCGATGCACGCCTTGTCCTTCACGTCGACACAAGGCTGCGCGATGACGTAGGTCACGCTGTCGTTCCTCCTCGATAGGGCGCTGGCGGGCCTCCTCAGGCCCTGCCGCCTGGCGCGCGGGAGCGCGGCGTCGTCGATGCCCGCCCCTAGTATCTCCGTTCTTGGGCATGATCCGAACAGGAGGGGTGGACCGACCAGTGGAATTCTCGGCTTACGGACGCCTCGAGGTCCGTATCACCATTGCTGACGTGGGCAAACGCGTCTCGGTGCGACGGTTGAGCGACCCTGGGGTCACGGAGGGGAAATTCACCGACACGGTGGGTGTTCTCACATCATGGGACAAGGGTGTGCTCGTGATCACACGGAAGAGCGGGGAGGTCGTCCGGATTGACGAGTCCTCGCTGGTGGCCGGGAAGGCCGTACCGGCCGCACCGGCCCGCCGCCGGGGTCCCGCCGCGACGTACGAGGAACTCGCCCGGGCCGCCTCGCGGGCCTGGCGGCCGGTGGAGAGCGAGCGGCTCGGCGCATGGGAGCTGCGGGCCGCCTCCGGGTTCACCCGCCGCGCCAACTCCGTGCTGCCGCTCGGCGACCCCGGCCTGCCGCTCGACGCGGCCCTGGACGCCGTACGACGCTGGTACGGCGAGCGCGGTCTGCCGGCCTATGTGCAGACGGCGACGGGCGCCGAGGGGACCCAGGAGCTGCTCTGCGCGGAGCTGGAGCGGCGCGGGTGGGTGCGCGAGGTGACCGCCGAACTGTGGACCGGGGCGCTGGCGCCGGTCGCCGACCGGGCGGACGCTGAGGGTGTGGTGCTGGGCAGGACGGCCGACGAGGCATGGCTGGCCCGGTATCAGCGCAAGGGAGTGAGCGAGGTGGCCCTGAAGGTGCTCGGAGGGGGGTCCCCCCGCTCGAGCGAAGCCGGGAGCGGGGGAGGGCCTTCGGTGTGGTTCGCGTCGATACCCGGTCCGGCGGGTGGTGCGCCCGTCGCCATCGGGCGGTGTGTCGTGGACGGGCGGTGGGCCGGGTTCGGCGCCGTCGAGGTCGATCCGGCCCAGCGCCGCACGGGCCTCGCCACGATCGTGATGGCCGCGCTGGCCCGGCGGGCGCTGGACGAGGGCGCCTCGGCCGCCTGGCTCCAGGTGGAGGAGGAGAACGCGGGGGCGCGGGCGCTGTACGCCGGGATGGGGTTCTCGGCGCATCACGCCTACCACCACTACCGGGAGCCGTCGTGAGCGCGTACGACCCCGCGGAGGTGCGGCGGCTGTTCGCCGAGGAGGCGCGGGCCGAGCGGCCCGACCTGGCGGCGCTGTGTCTGCTGGTCGGCGCGGCGGCGGACCCGGAGCTGGGCGAGGCCGGGGTGGACGCCGCGCAGATGGAACTCGACCGGCTGGCCGGGGAGGTGCCCTTCCGGCCGGGCGGGGCGCGGGCGTGGGCGCGGGCGCTGGAGGAGCTGCTGGGCGGGCGGTACGGGTTCCGGGGCTCCGGCGCGGACTATCAGCGGCTGGAGTCCTCGCTGCTGCATCAGGTGCTGCTGCGGCGGCGGGGGCTGCCGATCCTGCTGTCGGTGGTGTGGGTGGAGGTGGCGCGGCGGGCGGGGGCGCCGGTGTACGGGGTCGCGCTGCCGGGGCACTTCGTGGTGGGGTTCGGGCCGCCGGAGGATCTCGAACGGCAGGTGCTGGTCGATCCGTTCGACGGGGGGCGGGTGCTGTCCGGCGGCGACGCGGAGCTGCTGGTGGCCGGGGCGGGGGCGACACGGCTGGAGCCGTCGATGCTGGTGCCGGCGGAGCCGTTGTCGGTGGTGATGCGGATCCTGAACAACATCCGGTCGTGGGCGGCGGCCCGGCCGGAGCGGTCGGACGTGGGGTTGTGGGCGGTGGAACTGTCGTTGCTGGTGCCGTCCCATCCGGCCCGGTTGCGGTACGAGAAGGGGGCGTTGCTGGTGCAGCGGGGGGATTTCCTGGGCGGGGCAGCGGAGTTGGAGGAGTACGCGTCGTTGGTGGAGGTGGTGGACGAGCCTGCGGCGGCGAAGGTGCGCAGGGAGGCTCATGCGGCGCGGGCGATGTTGAACTGAGCGGGTGAGCCGCGTCCGGCGCCGGTTTCAGAGCCAGCCCTTCTCCCTGGCTATCCGTACCGCCTCCGCCCTGTTCCGCGCCGCCAGTTTCTGGATCGCCGTCGAGAGGTAGTTGCGCACCGTTCCCTGCGAGAGGTGGAGCTCCGCCGCCAGTTCGGCGTTGGTGGAGCCGTCGGCCGCCGCCCGGAGGATCTCGCGTTCGCGGTCCGTCAGGGGGTTGGCGCCCTCCGCGAGAGCCGCCGCCGCCAGGGTCGGGTCGATGACCCGCTCCCCCGCCAGTACCTTGCGTACCGCCTGGGCGAGTTGGGCGGCCGGGGCGTCCTTCACCAGGAAGGCGTCGGCGCCCGCCTCCATGGCGCTGCGGAGGTAGCCGGGGCGGCCGAAGGTCGTGAGGACGACCAGTTTCAGGTGCGGGATCTCCCGGTGGAGCAGGGCCGCCGCCTCGATGCCGGTGCAGCCCGGCATCTCGATGTCGAGGAGGGCCACGTCCACGGCGTGGGTGCGGGCGGCCGCGAGGACCTCGTCACCGCGGGCCACCTGGGCGACCACCTCGATGTCGTCCTCCAGGCCGAGGAGGGCCGCCAGCGCCTCGCGGACCATCGACTGGTCCTCCGCCAGCAGGACCTTGATCGTGCCGTCGCTCATGGGCGGGATCCTACGTCCGCGGCGGTGCCCGCCGGGACGCGGGCGGTCAGCCGGAAGCCGTGCTTGACCCGGCCCGCCTCCAGGGTGCCGCCCGCCTTCTCCAGGCGTTCGGTGAGGCCGGTCAGGCCGTTGCCGGGGCCCTTGCCGGAGCCGCCGGAGCCGTTGTCCTCGACGCGGAGTTCGAGGCGGGGGCCGTCGAGGGTCTGGCGCCGGTGGACCTCCACCGTGCAGCGGGTGGCGCCGCTGTGCCGTACGACGTTGGTGACGGCCTCGCGCAGGGCCCAGGCGAGGGCGGACTCGCTCTCCTCGGGGACGCCGTCGAGGTCGGGCTCGGCCGGGGTCACGGCGGTGATGCCCGCCGCCGTCAGCGCGACCTGGGTGCCCGCGAGTTCGGCGGCGAGGCGGGGGCGCCGGTAGCCGGTGACGGCCTCCCGGACGTCGACCAGGGCCTGGCGGCTGACCTGTTCGATGTCGGCGACCTGCTGGGCCGCCTTCTCGGGGTGGTCGGGGAGCATCCGGCCGGCCAGCTCGCTCTTGAGGGTGATCAGGGAGAGGGAGTGGCCGAGGAGGTCGTGCAGATCGCGGGCCAGGCGCAACCGCTCCTCGTTGGCGGCGAGTTGGGCGACGGTGGCGCGGGCCTTGCGCAATTCGACCGTCGTACGCACCAGTTGGCTCACGCCCGTCATCGCGAAGCCGATGAGGAGGACCAGGACGAGGAGGTTGGCGGCCTCCCCCACGTCGGTGCGCAGGCCGACGAGCATCAGCACCGCGCCCGTGCCCGGGATCGCCCAGAACGCCATCCGCAGCGGCAGGGCGATTCCGCCGGCCACGGAGACGTAGCAGAACAGGCCGAGCCAGGCGGAGCCGAGCGTGAGGGACAGGACGACGGCGAGCACCGCCATCGCGCCGATGAGGCCGTGGACGACCTTCGACGGGTAGGGCGTCGCCCCCATGTCGCGGAAGAGGAGCGAGAGGTAGACGGCGACGAACACCGCCAGTCCCGTCCAGCCGGCGACCGTGCCGGCGGTGGTGTGGTGGCCGGAGACCAGGTCGTGGACCGGTGAGCTGAGGAACACCAGCCAGACGCCGATCCACAGCAGCTTGCGCCGCCACAGCTCGCGTCGGGTGCGGGCCGCCTGGCCCAGCAGGATCGGCGGTCCCTTGCGGGCTTCCTCCGGCAGCGGGTCGTCCGTCATGGCACTCACGCCTTCAGCGTGTCCTTCCGGTACAGCCAGGCCGCGCCGCCCGTGAACAGGGCGAAGAAGACGGCCAGGACGGCGATGTCCTTGGCGTGCGGGGCCTGGCTCTGTTCGATCGCCTGCCCCAGGGCAGCGTACGCGTGCGTGGGCACCCACCTGGCTATGTCCTGGAGCCACTGCGGGAAGGTCGTCGTCGGCATCCACAGACCGCCGAGGATCGACAGCCCGAAGTAGGTGATCATCGTGATGGGGCGGACCGCGTCCCCGCTCGCGAGGTAGCCGATCGCGACGCCCAGGGCGGCGAAGACGAGGCTGCCGGCCCAGATCGCGCCGGTGAGCGCCAGCCACTGCCAGGCGTCCAGCCGTACGCCCTTCACGGCGGCGGCGACGGCGAAGACCACCACGATCGACGGGAGGCTGACGACGGCCGCGCTCGCGGTCTTCGCCAGGACGTATCCGCGGCCCGGCAGCGTGGTCAGCCGCAGCTGGCGCACCCAGCCGCTCTCGCGCTCCTTGGCGATGCGCTCGCTGTTGCCCATCAGGACGGCCGTGAGGGCGCCGAAGGAGGCCATCGAGACCATCATGTACGTCGGCAGGGTCAGGCCCGTGCCGCCGACCCTGGTGGTGGCGTCGGCGCTGCCCGCGATCAGCAGGAACAGCACCGACGGGTAGATCACCGAGAAGAACAGGAACTTGCGGTTGCGCAGGGCGCGCGCGAGTTCCAGCCTGATCAGGCTGTTCACTTGGTCCTCGCCTCCTCGGCGGCGGTGATGGCGACGAAGGCCTGCTCCAGACCGAGCCCGGCGACTTCGAGGTTGCGGGGGTGGACGCCGAGGCCGTAGAGCGCGTGGACGGTGGCGTCGGCGTCGGCGGACTGGATGCGGACCGTCTGCCCGGAGAGGTCGAACGTGGTCAGGAAGGGCAGGGCGCGCAGCGCGGGCTCGTCGATGTCGCCCTCGAGGTCGAAGGAGATCCTGCGGGCGCCCGCCTTCGCCTTGATCTCGGCGGCGGTGCCGTCGGCCAGCAGCCGGCCCCGGTGCAGGACCAGGACGCGGTCGGCGACGGCGTCGGCCTCTTCGAGGTAGTGGGTGGCGAACAGCACCGTGCGGCCCTGGTCGGCCTGCTCGCGCATGGTGGCCCAGAAGCCCTGGCGGGTGGTGACGTCCATGCCGGTGGTGGGCTCGTCCAGGACGATCAGATCGCTGTCGCCGGCCGTGGCGAGCGCGAAGCGGACGCGCTGGGCCTGGCCGCCGGAGAGCTTGTTGACCTTGCGGGAGGCGATCTGGGCGATGCCCGCGCGGGCCAGCACGTCGGAGACCTTGTAGGGCCTGGGGTGCAGGGCGCAGGCGAGGCCGACCAGTTCGCCGACGGTGACCTCGTCCATCAGGCCGCCGCTCTGGAGCATGGCCCCGACCCGCCCGGCGACGATCGCCTCACGCGGGCTGGTGCCGAACACGCTGACCTCGCCGCCGTCGGCCTGCTTGAGCCCGAGCAGCAGATCGAGGGTGGTGGACTTGCCGGCCCCGTTGGGCCCGAGCAGCGCCACGGTCTCCCCGGGGTGCAGCTCCAGGGTCAGCCCGTCCACGGCGCGTACGTCGCCGTAGGCCTTGCTCACGCGGTCGAAGCCGACCACGGGTGCTGTCTTCGCCCCGGGGGCTGCTGTCTTCGTCGTCATGTCCCGATCGTCGCCCGCAGGACGCGGGCGGGGGCAGTGTCGGGCGTCCTCGGTGCCGCATGACAGATGTCATGTGCCGTCGCGCGGCACGGAAACTCAGCGGCATGGGCACATCCGAGGGGCCGGCTTGACCGCTGCTCGGCCCGACCCGCCGAGCACGTCGACGGCCTCGGTCGCCGCCTCGGAGATCAACTGCGTCGCCGTGACCGTGCCCGTGCACCGGTGAAAGCCCGCGGAGGCCCGTCCCTGCCCCGGGACGGGCCTCCTACGCGTTCACGGACGGCCGACGGTCAGGTCGGGTTGGTGTCGATGACTCCGATGCGCTCCGCCGCTGTCTTGCCCCGCAGAGCCTTGCGCAGAGCGGCGACGACATCCTGCGGCAGGACGTCCCGCTTGCCGCTCGCTCCGTCGACCTTCACGCCGTCGAACGTGCTGCCGTACGCCTTCTCGAGTGCCTTCAGGTTGTACGTCTCCACCAGCTTCCCGTCGATGGCCTTGACACCAAGGATCTTCGGCAGGGACACCGGCCCGAACGGAATGCTGTGCGCCGCGTCGGTCTGCACGGTGACGAGGCCGGACATCGCCGGTTCGGCGAACTCCTTCATCATCCGGTCGACCTCGGCGTCGGTGATCGTCGGCTGCTTGGTCGTGGTCGGGACGATCACCGCGGCGGTGGAGCCGTTCTCCACCTGGGTGCGGTACCCGGCGACGACGGCCTCCGCGGCCTTCGCCGCGTCGATGCCCTTGCCCGCCTTGCCGTAGACGGCGACGGCCTTGCCCGACTCGAACTTGATGGTGCCGTCGGTGGCCGAGCCCGCGCCGCCCGCCGCGCTCTGCAGCGCCGCCTGGAGCTTCTCCTCGTCGACCGGCATCTCGGGCTCGATCTCACGGTGCTGCCCGAACAGCGAGCCGATCACGGAGACCGGGTTGTAGTCGCTCTTCGCGGCGTCGTCGAGGGTGGCCTGGATGTCGAACTGGAGGCCCGCCTGGTCCGGCTTGAGGGAGACCGTGTCGCCGTCGACGGACAGCTTCAGCGCCTGCGCCGCCCGCTCGTCGAAGGCGTCGTCGAGCTTCTTGACGGCCTCGTCGCGGGTGCTGCCGCCGATGTCGACGCCGAGCACGGTGGTGCCCTTGGGCACGTCGGAGTGGTTCATCAGCAGTCCGGCGCCGTAGACGCCGACACCGCCGAGGACCAGGACGCCGCCGAGCAGGACCAGCTTGCTGCGGCCCTTCTTCTTCGCCTTCTTCGAGCCGGACGCGTTCTGCGCGGCCCCGGCGGCCGGCTTGGGCGCGTTCTTCGCCCCCGGTCCGCCGCTCTGCGTACCACCGGGCGCGAAGGGCGTGGGCGCGCCGGGGTTGCCCTGGCCGGCGGAGGGCACGACCGGGATGCCGCTGGTGACGGTGTGCCCGGAGACGTTGTCGGCGGGACGGCCGTAGCCGCCGGCGCCCGGCCCGGGGGCCTGGATCTGCGGGGTGAGGACCGCGGTGTCGTCGCTCAGACCGCCGCCGGGGAGCCGAGCCGAGCCGGGTCCGGTACCTGTTCCGGTGCCGGGAGCGGTCGTACGGGGGCCGCCGGGACCCGCGGGGCCACCAGGTCGACCGGGACCACCGGGACCACCGGGACCACCGGGACCACCGGGACCACCGGGACCACCGGGACCACCGGGACCACCGGGACCACCGGGACCACCGGGACCACCGGGACCACCGGGACCACCGGGACCACCGGGACCACCGGGACCGCCGTAGCCGTTGGGGGCGCCGGGGGCGCGGACGGCCGTGCCGGACGCGCTCTGTGCCACCGGGGGCACCATCGGGCCGTCGCCGGTGACCGGGCCGCCCGTCGGGCCGGTGGGACCCTGCGGGCCGCCGCGGCCGTGCGGGCCGGAGGGACCCTCGGGGCCGTTGAAGTCGTGCCGGCTGCCGGGACCGGGGGCGGCGCCCTGGCCGTTCGCCCCGGGGAGGCCCTGCTGGTCGCCACGGCCGTTGTCGGAGAAGTACGGCAGCTCGTCGCGGGGCGTCCCGGCACCGCCGCCCCCCTGACCCGCCGGCGCCTGCCCCTGCGCGGGTCGCGAGTTGCCGAGCGGGCCCGCGGACAGCGCCTCGGTCACGTCGAAGGAACCGGTGCCGCCGCCGTGCCCGGGAGCCACCGGACCGCCGGTGGCACCGGGGAGCCCGGCGCCGTTGGTGCCGCCCGGCCGGGAGCCGAGCGGCGCGCTCATGGAGCCGACCACGCCACCGGGCCGTCCGCCGCCCGGTCGCCCGGCAGCGGGGCGTGCGCCACCGGCCGGAGCCCCCGGCGCGCCGGCACCAGGGGCACCCGAAGCGCCGGAAGCGCCGGAAGCACCCACACCTGCGGCGGAACCGCCCGGAATGCCCGCCCCGTTGGTCGCTCCGCCGCCCTGACCGCCCTTGCCGGGCGAGGACTTGCGCGGGGCGAACCAGTCGCTCGCCTTCTCCTCTCCGGCGGCCGCGGGTTCGGCGGGCGCGGCGAAGCCGCCCGTGTCGGACCCGGAGAAACCGGAAGAACCGGAGGAACCGGTCGCGTTGGAGGACCCGATGGAGCCGGTGGAGTTGCCGGCCCCGGCCGCGGGCCGCGGCTGCGCGCCGGTGTTGGTGTCGTCGACCTCGGAGTCGGCGACGGGCTTGCGCACGACGACCGGCGGAATGGGCCGGGAACCGGGGATGTTGATCCGGATCCGGGTCGTCAGCGTGGTCTCGGTCTTGCGTTCCTCCGGCCGGTCGGCCGAACGGCCCGCGTCCGCACCGGGGTCGGACACCACGGGGATGCCGTACGGCGGCGTACCCGAGGGGTACGCCGCCCCGCCGCGCCCGTTGGGCCCGGAGGACGGACTGTCAGTTTCACGACTCAAGGCAGGTTCTCCAGGTTGACTCCACCGCTCGCCACGACCTCTCGGGCAGCTCGGCGGCGCGCACCACCATACTGGCCACTTCTGGCGCGTATCCCACGACCGCCGTTGAAACCCGCACGGGACTCGCACGGCCGCGCCCTGCGAAGTGGTACGTCACTTGCCAAGTCGGACGTCGGGGCGGTCCGGTTGCCGCCCCAGCCCAAGGGTGGCGCAGATCACAGCGAGAGCCATACCGCCGAGCAGGAAGAGGTAGGAGCCGCCTCCCGCGCCGAACAGGAAGTCTCCTTCGGGACGGCCCGCGGTGCACACGATCACGGCGACCATCCAGCCGGCGGCCGACGCGACCGCCCCGGCACGGCTGTTCGCGGCCCGGGCGCCGCCGAGGAAGAGCCCGGCCGCGCCGGCGAGCGCGAGCAGCAGTCCGCCGGGGAACCAGCCGGCCTGCACGAGCGCACCGGCCAGGCCGGTCACCGCGCCGAGGACGAAAAGCCCGAGGTAGGCGGCGATCCGTCCGGCGGAGGGCCGCTGGAGGGGCTGGGCGAGCATCGAACCGACACCGGACATCAGGCGACCTCCTCGTTCCCGGCCTCGACTCCGGCGAACAGGTCGGTCTCCCTGTTCTGGGCGCCCGGTCCGGAATCCCTGACGGGCTCCCCGCGCACCAACTCGTAGTACTCGGTGGTGAAGAGGGGCTGGGCCAGCTCGTTGGAGAGCGCGAAGTAGCGCTCGCCGGGGGCGACCTCGATCTGGGTGGCGTGCGCGCGCATCGCGGCGGCCTTTGCGGGCGCGTACGCGGTGCCGTCGATCGCGGTGGTGATCCGGTCGTCGTCGACGACACCGGGTACGTCGGCGACGGCGGCGCTCTTGCCGAAGGGCAGCGTGGGCAGCTCCTCGCGGAGCCGGTCGAAGGCGGTCTCGGCGACGGAACGCGGCACGCGGTTGTAGTAGACCTTGGGGACACTCCATCCGCCCCCTGCCTCAGCCCCTGCCGCGAAGTCCACGGCCCGCAGGGCGACGCGGTGGGCCTGGATGTGGTCGGGGTGGCCGTAGCCGCCGTTGTCGTCATAGGCGACGACGACCTGGGGACGCACCTCGAGGATCACCTCGGCGAGCGCGGTGGCGGCCTCGTCGACAGCGGCCTGCCAGAAGCAGCCGGGATCGTCGTTGTCGGCCATGCCCATCATCCCGGAGTCGCCGTACCGCCCCACACCGCCGAGCAGCCGGAAGTCCCCGACACCGAGCGCGGCCATGGCGTCGGTCAGCTCACGCAGCCGGTGCTCACCGAGGGCGGCACCGGTCAGATGCCGCAGCTCCGGCGGGATGACCTCCCCCCGCTCTCCGAGCGTGCAGGTCACCAGCGTCACCCGAGCACCCTCGGCCGCGTACCGGGCCATGGTCGCGCCGTTGTTGATCGACTCGTCGTCCGGATGCGCGTGCACCAGAAGCAGACGCCGAGCGGGCAGTTCCGTCATGGGGCCACCCTACGAGGCGACAGCCGCCCGGCGGCCATCTCCCTCCTCGGGAGACTAAGGCGTCGTCTTCCGGCTCGGTGAACACGTCCGCGGCGCAGGCTGCTGTTGCTGCCCGGGTGAGCCGGATACGCAGGAGATCCGGATCATCACAGGTGGTGATGCGCTCGCGGATCTCGTCGGTGACGTCGAGGCCACCGGCCTCAGGACGAGTAGCGGGAAGCTCTTGACTTCCTCGGTGGTCAGGCCCTCGCATCGGGATTGCGCTCCCGGCGGGGGCCGTCGCATTTGTGCGCGCGAGTGAGCGTCGCCCGCGGCGGGAGGGGTGGGGCTTGGTGAGGGTCTTTTCCCCGCCGCGGTCCTTGGAAGAGAGCGCCCCTCGCACCGGAACGCGAGTCGTCGGGTTCGGGCAACAGGCAAGCTCCCGTGCCGGTTTCGTGGATCACCTCACGCAGAGTGGGGCGGCAGTTGAAGCTTCGGCGGGAGTCCGCCGGCGTTCCTGGACCGGGCCGACGAGGTGCTGGGGGCCGGTGGCTTGCTCTCCGCGATGAAGGAGGACGTGGAGAAGGTCCGGTACCCGAAGAAGATGCGGGATCTGGCGGCCATGGAGGCCAGGGCCGTCGAGATCGGGGTCTACGTCGGGCTCAGCGTTCACGGGCTTCTGCAGACTCCCGAGCACGCACGAGCCCTGTTCGGAGCGCGCCAGCCGCCCTACCCGGAGGCGGAGGTCGAGCGCCTGGGACTCCCGTGCCGGCGCTCAGCTTCGTGCAGGAAGAGGCCGCGTTGCGCCGTCGCGTCGGAGGCACAATGGTCAGGCGTCGACAACTCGAACATCTGCTGGAGGTAGCGCAGTTGCGCAACGTCACGTTCCAGGTGATGCCGACCAGTTCGCGGACGGCACAGCCTTGGGGCGTTCCGACGGGGCCTTCGGTGGCCGTGCCACCTCGGACCTGAAGGAACCGAGGATCCTGGGGCTGCGGTACGGCACCATCCGGGCCCAAGCCCGCACGCCCGGGCAGTCACTCACCTTCATCGAGCAACTACTGGGAGAAACGTGATGCAGGACTCACCATCCACGTCCGCGACTCCAAGCACACCACCGGCCCCCGCCTCCGGCTCTCGCCGAAGGCATGGGCCGACTTCGTGTCGTACGCGTCAGGGCACTGACGGCGTGCGTCAGAACTTGATGCTGCCGATCATGCTCGCCACGCTCGTCGTCAGATCGTTGATCGTCCCCGCCATCGTCGAGGAGGCGAGGTAGAAGCCGAGCAGCATGCAGACGACCGCATGACCGCCCTTCAGCCCTGACTTCTTGATCAACAAGAAGACGATGATCGCCAGCAGCACCACCGCCGAAATCGAGAGTGCCACGGCGGCTCACCTCCAAGAACCCGGGAACGTGGGGGCAGAACAGAACGAGGGAACTTGTAAATCCATACAACTGCCAGCAGGTTCATACCCACAGTGCGCTAGTGATCATAACTACGAGTACGTGCGCATCTCTCGGCGCACAGCCGCACAAGGGGGCGCATGGCCAATATGGTCGTGGGATGACGACCGAGTCCGACTCCTTCCCCCGCCGGCACGCGCGCACCCAGCGTTTCACGCTCGGCGCGCCGCGTTCGTTCACGGTGGCCCCCGACGGCTCCCGGGTCGCGTTCCTGCGCTCCGGCTCCGGTACGGATCGCGCAGGCGCCCTGTGGGTCCTCGATCCCGCGGACGGTGAGGAGCGGCTGGCCGCCGATCCTCGGGGGCTGCTCGGAGGTGCCGCGGAGGACCTCTCCGCCGAGGAGCGGGCGCGCCGGGAGCGCAGCCGCGAGGGCGGTGCCGGGATCGTCGGCTACGCCACCGACGAGGCCGTGGAACTGGCCTCCTTCTCGCTGTCGGGGCGGCTTTTCACGGCCGAACTGAGGGCCGGTACGGCGCGCGAGATCCGGGTGCCGGGGCCGGTGGTCGATCCCCGTCCGTCCCCCGATGGGCGGCTCGTCGCGTATGTCGCCGGGGGTGCGCTGCGGGTGGTGAGCGCCGAGGGCGAGGACGACCGGGCGGTCGCGGAGCCGGAATCCGGCACGGTTTCCTATGGATTGGCCGAGTTCGTCGCGGCCGAGGAAATGGCGCGTTCGCGGGGCTTCTGGTGGGCCCCGGAGTCGGACCGGCTGCTGGTGGCGCGGGTGGACGACACGCCGGTGGAGCGGTGGTGGATCTCAGACCCCGCACAGCCGAAACGTGACCCACAACACGTGCCGTATCCAGCTGCTGGGACGGCCAACGCCGAGGTCCGGCTGTTCGTGTTCGGGCTGGACGGGGTGCGCACGGAGGTCGTCTGGGACCGGGCGCGGTACCCGTATCTGGCGCGAGTGCACTGGTCAGGGGCGGGTGCGCCGCTGCTTCTGGTCCAGGCGCGCGATCAGCGCAGCCAGCTGTATCTGGCGGTGGACACGGAGTCCGGGGCGACCCGGATGGTGCACGCCGACGAAGATCCGATTTGGCTGGATCTTTTCCCTGGTGTGCCGTGCTGGAGCCCCTCGGGGCGGTTGGTCCGGATCGCCGACGAGGGCGGTGCCCGGGTCCTCGCGGTCGGCGAACGTCCGCTGACGGGGGCACAGTTGCACGTACGGGCGGTGCTGGACGTCACGGCTGACGACGTGCTGCTCTCGGCGTCGGCCGGCGCGGAGGCGGAAAGCCCGGAAATCGGCGAGGTGCATGTCTACCGGGTCAACGAACTCGGGGTTGAGCGCCTCTCCCAGGAGCCCGGTGTGCACTCCGCCGTGCGCGCCGGGGGCGTGACCGTGCTGGTGTCCGCGGGGCTCGACCGGCCGGGGAGCCTGGTGCGGATCCTGCGGGACGGGAAGCAGACGGCGACTGTCCGGTCGTATGCGGAAGATCCCGGTCTGTCCCCGCGCGTGATCCTCACCGAGGGGGGCGCACGGCGGATCCCGTGCGCCGTGCTTATGCCTACGGACTACCCGGGTGACACCTCGCAACCCTCCGCACCCCTGCTGCCCGTCCTCCTCGACCCCTACGGCGGCCCCCACGGCCCCCGGGTCCTCGCCGCCCACAACGCGCATCTGACCTCGCAGTGGTTCGCCGACCAGGGCTTCGCGGTGGTCGTCGCCGACGGGCGGGGCACCCCGGGCCGCTCCCCCGCCTGGGAGAAGGCGGTCCACCACGACCTCACCGTCAGCCTCGACGACCAGATCGAGGCGCTCCAGGATCTGGCCAAGTCCCACCCCCTGGATCTGACCCGGGTGGCGATCCGCGGCTGGTCCTACGGCGGCTGGCTGGCCGGGCTCGCGGTGCTGCGCCGCCCGGACGTCTTCCACGCGGGCATCGCGGGCGCCCCGGTCACCGACTGGCGGCTGTACGACACCCACTACACCGAGCGCTACCTCGGCGACCCGGCGACGAACCCGGAGGCGTACGCGAAGAGTTCGCTCGTCACCGACGAGGGGCTGTCCGCGCCCGCCGAGCCGCACCGGCCGCTGATGATCGTGCACGGCCTCGCCGACGACAACGTGGTCGTGGCGCACGCCCTGCGGCTGTCCTCGGCGCTGCTCGCGGCGGGCCGGCCGCACGAGGTGCTGCCGCTGTCCGGCGTCACGCACATGACCCCGCAGGAGCAGGTCGCGGAGAATCTGCTGCTGCTCCAGGTCGACTTCCTGAAGCGCTCGCTGGGGCTCGGCCCGCACGCCTAGGCACGGCAAGGCAAGGCAAGGCACGGCAACGGGCCGGGATGACATGGCGCATCCCGGCCCGTTTACGGCACCCGCACGGCCGTACGCTGTACAGACTGACGCGTCCGTATATCGGAATCGGGTCGGCCAAGTTGCCTGCGTGTTAACACAGTTGCGGCACAAATGTGCTGTTATGGGCGATCGTTTCCATGATCGACCCCGGCGAAATGGCAGGCGGAGGCGTGCGCGGCGGCCCCGCCGAGGTCCCTCAGGGGCTCCGGGACGGCGAGCACCGGCACCTCCTGGGCGCACCGCTCGCGCGCCTTCCAGCAGCGGGTGCGGAAGCGGCAGCCGGAGGGCACGTCCGTCGGGGACGGGACGTCACCGGTGAGGATGATCCGCTCGCGGCCCTCACGGGCCTCCGGGTCCGGGACCGGGACCGCCGACAGCAGCGCCTGGGTGTACGGGTGCGTCGGGCGGCCGTAGATCTGCTCGTCGGAGCCGATCTCCACGATCCGGCCGAGGTACATCACCCCGACCCGGTCCGAGATGTGCCGGACGATCGACAGGTCGTGGGCGATGAAGAGGTACGACAGCTCGAACTCGCGCTGGAGCCGGTCGAGGAGGTTGACGACCTGTGCCTGCACCGAGACGTCCAGCGCGGACACCGGTTCGTCGGCGACGATCACCTCGGGGCGCAGGGCGAGACCGCGGGCGATGCCGATGCGCTGGCGCTGGCCGCCGGAGAACTGGTGGGGGTAGCGGTTGATGTGCTCCGGGTTGAGGCCGACCACGTCGAGCAGTTCCCGCACCCGGCGGCGCCGGTCGCCCTTGGGGGCGGCCTCGGGGTGGATCTCGTACGGCTCCCCGACGATGTCACCGACCGTCATCCTCGGGTTGAGGGAGGTGTACGGGTCCTGGAACACCATCTGGATGTTGCGGCGGACCGCCTTCAGGGCGCGCCCGGACAGCCTGGTGATGTCCTCGCCCTTGTAGCGGATCCGGCCGCGCGTCGGACGCTCCAGGCTGACCAGCAGCTTGGCGACCGTGGACTTGCCGCAGCCGGACTCGCCGACGATACCGAGGGTCTCGCCCTTGCCCAGCGCGAAGTCGACGCCGTCGACGGCCTTCACCGAGCCGACCCGCTTCTTGAACAGGACGCCCCGGGTGAGCGGGTAGTGCTTGTACAGCCCGCTCACTTGGAGAATCGGCTCAGTCATGCAGGCACTCCCTCCAGAAGTGGCAGGCACTCCCGCGGTGCTCGTCCACCGGGTGCGGCGGCGGTACGTCGGTCCGGCAGACGTCCCGGGCCGCCGGGCAGCGGGGGTGGAAGGCGCAGCCGGGCGGGATGTCCATGAGGTTGGGCGGCAGGCCCTTGATGGCGTGGAGCGCGTGGCCCTTGCGGTCGAGGCGGGGGATGGAGTCGAGGAGCCCCCGGGTGTACGGGTGGGCCGGGGCCCTGTAGAGGTCGTGGACGGGGGCCGACTCGACGATCCGGCCCGCGTACATCACGGCGATGCGGTCGGCCACGTCGGCGACCACACCGAGGTCGTGGGTGATCAGGACGAGGCCCATGCGGTACTCGCGCCGGAGCTCGGCGAGGAGGTCCATGACCTGGGCCTGTACGGTGACGTCGAGGGCGGTGGTGGGCTCGTCGGCGATGATCAGGGCCGGTTCGAGGGCGAGGGCCATCGCGATCATGATGCGTTGGCGCATGCCGCCGGAGAACTGGTGCGGGTAGTCCCCGACCCGCTGTCTCGCGGCCGGGATGCGGACCCGGTCCATCAGCTCCACGGCCCTGGCCCGCGCGTCCTTCCTGGACATGCCCCGGTGGACGACGAACATCTCGCCGAGCTGGTCGCCGACGGGGACGACCGGGTTCAGGGAGGACAGCGCGTCCTGGAAGATCATCGCCATCTCGGCGCCCCGGATCCTGCGGCGCTCGTCCTCCTTCATCCTGAGCAGGTCCCGGCCCTTGAAGAGCACCTCGCCGCCGGTGATCCGGCCCGGCGGCACGTCGAGGATCCCCATCACGGCCTGCGCGGTCACCGACTTCCCGGACCCGGACTCCCCGAGCACCGCGAGCGTCTCGCCGGCGTCCACGGCCCAGCTGACCCCGTTGACGGCCCGCGCGACCCCGTCCCGGGTCCGGAACTCCACCCGCAGATCCCGCACGTCCAGCAACCGCTCCCCACGGGACCGCGGCCCCGTGACCTGTACGTCCCCCGCGTCCCCTGCATCCAGCGGCATGACCGGGTCACCTCGACTTCGGATCGGGACGACGCCCACGCGCGTCGCAGACGAAAACCCGCGGACCCGACCGAAGGGCACCCCGCCCCCGATACCCCGCAGGGCACCGGCACTCCCGCCGCGCCACACGCACCACCCGCCGCATCACCGGATCACCTCGACTTCGGATCGGGACGACGCCGACCGCGTCGCCGGAGAAGGCCGGCGGACCGGACCGGAGGCACCCGCCCGCTGCGCCCCGGACCGCGTGTCCGGCACGTGCTGTCCCATCGCTCCGTCACCTCAGCTTCGGGTCGAGGGCGTCGCGGATCGCGTCGCCGAGCATGATGAAGGCCAGGACCGTCAGGGCGAGGGCGCCGGAGGGCCACAGGAGGGCGTGGGGGGCGTTGCGGACGTAAGGGGAGGCGGCGGAGATGTCGATGCCCCAGGAGACCGTGGGGGGCTTCAGGCCCACACCGAGGTAGGAGAGGGTCGCTTCCAGGGCGATGTACGTGCCGAGTGCGATGGTCGCGACGACGATCACGGGGGCCACCGCGTTCGGGGCGATGTGGCGCAGGAGGATGCGGGAGGAGGAGGCGCCGAGGGCGCGGGCCGCCTGGACGTAGTCGTGTTGTTTCGCCGTGATCACCGAGCCGCGGGCGATCCGGGAGATCTGGGGCCAGCCGAGCAGCACCATGAAACCGATGACCGGCCAGACGGTGTCGCCGGTGACCACGGAGAGCAGCACCAGCCCGCCGAGGACCACGGGGATCGCGAAGAAGACGTCCGTGATGCGGGAGAGGACCGCGTCTCCGGCGCCGCCGAAGAAGCCCGCGAGGCCGCCGAGGACGCTGCCGAGGACGGCGACCCCGAGGGTGGCGAGGACGCCGACCGTGACGGACGTACGGGCGCCGTAGACCGTGCGGGTGTAGACGTCGCAGCCCTGACCGTCGTAGCCGAAGGGGTGGCCGGGTCCGGAGCCCTCCTGGGCGTGGGCGAGGTCGCACTTCAGGGGGCTCTCCCAGGTGATGGCCGAGGGCCACAGGGAGATGAACAGCAGGAAGAGGATGATCAGGGAGGAGGCCAGGAAGACCGGGTTGCGGCGCAGGTCGCGCCAGGCGTCCGACCACAGGGAGCGGGGTCTGCCCGTGGTCCCGGCGACCGGGGCGGGCGCCCCCGGCGGGGCCTGGTCCAGGGGGAGCGCCGTCAGCCCCGGCGCCACGATCTCGCCCTCGGGTTCCAGTTCAGGCATAGCGGATCCTCGGGTCGAGTACGGCGTACAGGAGGTCGACGAGCAGATTGGTGACCAGGAAGACCAGCACGAGCACGGTGACGAAGCCGACGACCGTCTGGGTGTTCTGGCGGAGGATGCCCTGGTAGAGCTGGTAGCCGACGCCGTGGATGTTGAAGATCCGCTCGGTCACGATGGCGCCGCCCATCAGGAACCCGATGTCCGCGCCGATGAAGGTGACCACGGGGATGAGGGAGTTGCGCAGCAGATGCCGGGTGACGACCCGCCGGCGCGGCAGCCCCTTGGCGACGGCCGTGCGGACGTAGTCGGAGCGCCGGTTCTCGGCGATGGACGTCCGGGTCAGCCGGGTGACGTACGCCAGTGAGACCGAGGCCAGGACCAGGCCGGGGACGAGGAGTTCGCCGAAGGCGGCGTCCGGGGAGACGGAGGGTCTGATCCAGCCCCACTCGACGCCGAGCAGCAGCTGGAGCAGCAGACCGGTGACGAAGGTGGGCACGGAGATCACCACGAGGGTGGCCAGCAGGACCCCGGTGTCGACGGGGCGGCCGCGGCGCATCCCGGTGATCACGCCGAGGGTGATCCCGATGACGATCTCGAAGAGGATCGCGACGACCGTGAGGCGCGCGGTGACGGGGAAGGCCGTCGCCATCAGCTCGGTGACCGGCTGGCCGTTGAACGCCGTACCGAAGTCCCCGGTGAAGACGTTCCCCATGTAGGTCAGGTACTGCTGCCAGACGGGCCGGTCCAGGCCGAACTCCTGCTTGAGCCGGGCGGTCGTCGCCGCGTCGCACTGCCGTTCGCCGCACAGGCCCGCGACGGGGTCGCCCATCACGTTCACCATGAGGAAGATCAGCAGCGTCGCCCCGATGAACACGGGCACCATCTGCAGCAGTCGCCGTACGACGTACCGCCCCATGGCGGGTCAGCCGACCTTGATGTCGGTGTAGACGGGGACGGAGAACGGGTTGAGCCGGACGTCGGTGAGGCGTTCCCCGTAGCCGCCCGTGCCGTTCTGGTACCAGAGCGGGATGGCGGCCATGTCGTCCCGGACGACCTCCTCGGCCTGCTGGAACAGCGCCACGGCCTTGGCGGGGTCGGTCTCGGCGTTGGCCCGGTCGACGAGCCGGTCGAACTCCTTGTTGGACCACTTGCCGTCGTTGGAGGGGGCGTTGGTGTAGTAGAGCGGCTGGAGGAAGTTCTGGATGAGCGGGTAGTCCATCTGCCAGCCGGCCCGGAAGGGGCCGCTCAGCTTCTGCCGGGTGGTCTTGTCGCGGTAGTCGGCGAAGGTGCCGATCGGGCTGCCCGCACAGGCCCGGTCATCGCCCAGGACGTTGTTGATGGAGTTGCAGACGGCGTCGACCCACTGCTTGTGCGAGCCGGCGTCCGCGTTGTACGTGATCCGCACCCGTCCGCCGGGCAGCCCCCCGCCCTCCTGGATCAGCTCCTTGGCCCGGGCCGGGTCGTAGGTGCACCACTCGCCGCACAGTCCCTTGCTGTCGCCGCCCTTGATCCCGAGGACCGGTGAGGTCCAGTCCGTCGCCGGGACACGGGTGCTCCGGTAGATCGTCCTGGTGATCCGGTCCCGGTCGATGGCCATGGACAGCCCCTTGCGGACCTTGTCCATGCCGGGCTTGCCCCACTCCTTGTCGTAGTAGGGGAAGGCGATCGTCTGGATGATCCCGGCGGGCTGGTTGAGGTACCGGCCGCCGAGGTCGCCCGGGGCGTTTGCCAGCTGGGCGGCGGGCACGTCGTCGGTGAGGTCGAGGTTGCCGGCCAGCAGATCGGTGTAGGCGGTGTTGGGGTCGGTGTAGACCTTCAGGGTGACCCCGCCGTTGCGCGCCTTGTCCGCGCCGGGGTAGTCGGCCCGGCGGACGAGGTTCATCTGCGCGCCCCGGGTGTACGAGGCGATCGTGTAGGGCCCGTTGCCGACCGGCTTCTTCAGCCAGGCCTCGTGGTCGTCGAAGAACGCCCGGGGCAGCGGCGAGAAGACGGCGTAGCCGAGGGTGTCCGGGAAGGACGAGAACTTCTGGCTGAGCCGCACGGTGAAGGTACGGTCGTCGACGATCTTCAGCCCGGAGAGGGTGTCCGCGCTCTGGGTGCCCGTCTCCGGGTGGATCCGGTCGTAGCCGTCGATGTACTTGAAGAACTCGGCGGCTTTCTGCGCGTTCTTCAGACTCGCCCCGTAGTTCCAGGCGTCGACGAACGAGCGCGCGGTCACCTTCTCGCCGTTGCTGAACGTCCAGCCGTCCTTGAGGGTGACCGTGAAGTTCTGCGAGTCCGGCGTCTCGATGCTCTGCGCCAGCATGTTCTGCGCCTGGGCGGTCTCGGGGTCGTACCGCTTCAGCCCGCGGAAGATCATGTCGAGGACCTTGCCGCCCTGCACCTCGTTGGTGTTGGCGGGCTCCAGCGGGTTCTGCGGGTCGCCCCAGGAGGAGGTGAGGACCGCGCTCGTGTCGCCGCCGCTCCCCCCGCCTCCGCAGGCCGCCGTCGCGAGCAGGGCGGCCGCCGCGCACACGGCCCACTTGGCTTGCGTGGCTCCACGCATGGAGTGCCTCCTCTTGACTGGCGCCGGACCCGGAAGTGCCTTGATCCTTTACCAGCCAATATCGGCACATGGCGGCTTCCGTGCATGTTCACCCCACCCGTACGGGTGCGAAGGGCGTCAGAAGGCGGACCCCGAACGGCTCGGCTGAGCCGTTCGGGGTCGGTCGCGCGGAGGGTGGGTCAGCGCGGCAGCGCCTTGAAGACCACGGGGACACCGCCGTGCGGTGACATGGAGATCAGCAGGTTCGACGACAGGGCCGCCGCCAGCCGCTCCAGCAGCGGCAGGGTCGGCACCCCGCGGCCGCACTCCATGCGCGACAGCGCGCCCTGTGTCATGCCCGCCTCGGTCGCGAGGCGTTCCTGCTTTTGAGAGGGGAGGATGTCAAATCACCAACAAGTCCACCCTAGTGCCGCGGCAGGCAACGTTCGCCCCGGTGAAGGCGGACGCCGACGTCTGGGGCCTGGAGTGGAAGTGACGGCGACTCAGGGGCCGGCGACCAGCTCGGTCTCGAAGCCGTCCGTGTTCTCCAGGTAGGCGGCGTAGTGGTCCGGGCCGCCGGCGTGCGGGTAGCGGTCCGCGAAGAGCGGGGTCCATCCGTGCGCCGGGCCCTCCGCGACCAGCGCGTCCACCTGTGGGCGGCTTCCGGCGTGGAACGCCAGGTGGTTCAGTCCCGGGCGCATCCGGTCGTGGCCCGTGCCCTCGCGCAGCGCCGGGGACTCCTCGACCACGACGTAGAGCGTGCCGTGCCGCCAGCTGTGGCCGTGGTCCCAGTCCTGGTACGGCACGTAGCCGAGCCGGCCCAGCAGCCAGCCCCATTCGTCCACGGCCCTGCGCAGGTCGGGAACCCACAGCTCGACGTGGTGAAGCATCGGCGTCCTTTCCCGGGACAGCACACGGCCCGGCACCTCGCCATGAGGTGCCGGGCTCCTGTGTGCGGGTCACGCCGCGTGCACGACGTCCTTCTCCTCGGCGAAGTGGCAGGCCGACTCATGGGCCGCCGGGGTGTCCTCGCCCCGGAAGCGCTCCGGTACGGCGAGCAGCGGCACCTCGGTCGAGCACTTGTCCTGCGCCTTCCAGCACCGGGTGCGGAAGCGGCAGCCGGACGGCGGGTTCGCCGGCGAGGGCACGTCACCGGTGAGGATGATGCGCTCGCGGCCCTCACGGGCCTCCGGGTCCGGAACCGGGACCGCCGACAGCAGCGCCTGGGTGTAGGGGTGCGTCGGGTGGTCGTAGATCTGCTCGTCGGAGCCGATCTCGGCGATCCTGCCGAGGTACATCACGCCGACGCGGTCCGAGATGTGCCGGACGATCGACAGGTCGTGCGCGATGAAGATGTAGGAGAGGTTGAACTCGTCCTGCAGTCGCTCCATCAGGTTGATGACCTGGGCCTGGACGGACACGTCCAGCGCGGAGACCGGCTCGTCGCAGATGATGATCTCGGGGTTGAGGGCCAGGCCGCGGGCGATGCCGATGCGCTGGCGCTGACCGCCCGAGAACTGGTGCGGGTAGCGGTTGATGTACTCCGGGTTCAGACCCACGACGTCCAGGAGTTCCTGGACCTTCCGGCGCCGGTCCCCCTTGGGGGCCACCTCCGGGTGGATGTCGAAGGGCTCGCCGATGATGTCACCGACCGTCATCCTCGGGTTGAGCGAGGTGTAGGGGTCCTGGAACACCATCTGGATGTTGCGGCGGACCGCCTTCAGGGCGCGCCCGGACAGCTTGGTGATGTCCTGGCCCTTGTAGAAGATCTCGCCGGCGGTGGCCCGCTCCAGGTTCATCAGCAGCTTGGCGACCGTGGACTTGCCGCAGCCGGACTCGCCCACGATGCCCAGGGTCTCGCCCTGGTACAGGTCGAAGGAGACCCCGTCGACGGCCTTGACCGCGCCGATCTGCTTCTTGAACAGGATGCCCTGGGTGAGCGGGAAGTGCTTCACCAGGTTGCGCACCTGGAGGATCGGCTCGCCGCGGTCCACCGGCGCCTCGATCGCGGCGACCGCCTCCGACTCGGAGTGGACGTCGGCGGTCTCCACCTCGGAGACGTTCGGCGTGGCCTCCTGCTCGTCGTTCTTGCTGAGCTCAGCCATGGATCGTCTCCTTCCAGAAGTGGCACGCCGAACCCCGGCCGACCAGTTCGGCGCCGTCCTGCTCGGTCACCGGCACCAGGGCCGGGATCTCCGTGCGGCAGATGTCCTGCGCCTTGGGGCAGCGCGGGTTGAAGGCGCAGCCGGTGGGGATCCGCAGCAGGTTGGGCGGCAGACCCTTGATCGCGTACAGCTCCTGGCCCTTCTGGTCCAGGCGCGGGATCGAGTCCAGCAGACCGCGCGTGTAGGGGTGCGCGGGGCGCTTGTAGAGCTCGTGCACGGGGGCGCGCTCCACGATCCGGCCCGCGTACATCACCGCGATCTTGTCCGCGACGTCGGCGACCACGCCGAGGTCGTGGGTGATCAGGATCAGACCCATGTTGTACTCGCGCTGGAGCTCCGCGAGCAGATCCATGACCTGGGCCTGGACCGTCACGTCGAGGGCCGTGGTGGGCTCGTCGGCGATGATCAGGTCCGGCTCCAGGGCCAGCGCCATGGCGATCATGATGCGCTGGCGCATACCGCCGGAGAACTGGTGCGGGTAGTCGTCCACCCGGGCCGCGGCGGCCGGGATCTTGACCTTGTCCATCAGCTCGATCGACTTGGTCCTGGCCTCCTTCTTGGAGAGGCCCTGGTGCACCCGGAACATCTCGCCGAGCTGGTAGCCGACGGAGAGCACCGGGTTGAGCGAGCTGAGCGCGTCCTGGAAGATCATGGCGATCCGCCGGCCGCGGATGCGGCGGCGCTCCTCGGCGGACATCTTCAGCATGTCCTGGCCGCGGAAGAGGATCTCGCCCTGCGGGATCCGGGCCGGCGGCATGTCGAGGATGCCCATGATGGCCTGCGCGGTCACGGACTTGCCGGAGCCGGACTCGCCGAGGACGGCGAGGGTCTCGCCGGCGCTGACGCTGTAGTTGACGCCGTTGACGGCCTGGACGACACCCTCGCGGGTGACGAACTCGACGTGCAGGTCACGCACTTCGAGCAGTGGCCCGTCGTCGCCCTCGCGGGGCGCCGGTACCGGAGCGGTTTCTTCGATGATGGTCACGTACGCCTCCCTCAGCGCGTCTTCGGGTCAAGGGCGTTGCGTACCGCTTCACCGAGCATGATGAACGCCAGCACCGTGATGGTGAGCATGATCGAGGGGTACAGCATGATCCACTGCGCCACTCGGATCTGGTTGCCGCCGTCGGAGATGTCGTTGCCCCAGGAGACGCCGTTCAGGCCGAGGCCCAGGAAGGACAGCGTGGCCTCGGAGCCGATGTAGACGCCGAGCGAGATGGTGGCGACGACGATCACCGGGGCCAGGGTGTTCGGCAGGATGTGCCGGAACAGGATGCGCGGGGTGCTCGCGCCCAGCGCCTTGGCCGCCTGGACGTAGTCGGACTGCTTGGTGGTGATCACCGCGCCGCGCATCACGCGGGCCAGCTGGGTCCAGCCGAAGAAGCCCAGGGCGCCGATGACGACCCAGGCCGTGCGCTCCGGGAAGGAGTTGAGGACGACCATGGTGCCCAGCAGGAACGGGATGCCGAAGAACACGTCCACGAGCCGGGACAGGATCGAGTCGATGATCCCGCCGAAGTATCCGGCGATCATGCCGACCAGGCCGCCCGCGATCGTCACCACGATCGTGGTGCCGAAACCGACGGCTATGGAGGCCCGGGCGCCGTAGATGAGCCGGGCGTAGACGCTGCGGCCCTGCTGGTCGTAGCCCAGCCACTCGGGCGAGAAGACCTTCCCGAGCTGCGGCTTCTGCAGATAGTGCTTGGCCAGGTCGCCGTAGGTCGGGTTGGCGCTGGTGAACCAGCCGGGGAAGAAGGTGATCGTCAGCAGCAGCAGGATCAGCACCGCGGAGATCAGGAAGATCTTGTTGCGGCGCAGGTCCTCCCAGGCATCGCCCCACAGGCTGCGGGTCTTCTCGGCCTTGACCGGCTGCGGGGCGGGCGCGGTGGCGTCGACCGCGTCCGGCGCGGCGGTGGCAGTGTCGGATTTGGTCATGTCAGGCATAGCGAATCCTCGGGTCAAGGACCGCGTAGAGCAGGTCGACAAGGAGGCTGGCGACGAGATAGACGAGGACGAGGATGGTCACCAGGCCCACGAGGGTGGTGCCTTCCCGGCGGACGATCGACTGGTAGATCGTGCCGCCGATGCCCTGGATGTTGAAGATGCCCTCGGTCACGACGGCGCCGCCGAGCAGGGCGCCGATGTCGGTGCCGAGGTAGGTGACGACCGGGATCAGCGAGTTGCGCATGAGGTGGACACCGACCACCCGGCGGCGGGGCAGGCCCTTGGCGATGGCCGTGCGGACGTAGTCGGCGCGCATGTTCTCCGCGATCGACGTACGGGTCAGCCGGGACACATAGGCGAGTGACGCCGTGGCCAGCACAATCGCGGGCATCAGCAACTCACCGTAGTTCGTCGGGTCGTTGACGTTCGGTTCCAGCCACTGGAGCTCGTCGGCGAAGATCCACTTGAGGATGAAGCCGAGGACGAACACCGGGACCGAGATCAGCAGCAGCGTGACCATCAGGACCGAGGTGTCGGCGGCCCGTCCGGCACGCAGGCCGGCGAAGACGCCGAGGCCGATGCCGAGGACGAGCTCGATGACGAAGGCGAAGCCGCCGAGGCGCAGGGTCACCGGGAAGGCGTCCCCGAGGACATCGGTGACGGGCCGCCCGCTGCCGATCTGCGTGCCGAAGTCGGCGTGCAGGATGATGCCCTTCATGTAGTCCCAGTACTGGACCAGGATCGGCTGGTCGAGGCCGTACTGGTGTCTCAGCGCGGCGATGACCTGAGGGCTTCCGCCCTTGTCGCCGAACAGCCCGCGGACGGGATCGCCGGGCAGGGCGTAGACCATGAGGAAGATGAGCAGTGTGGTCCCGATGAAGACCGGGATCATCTGGAGCAGTCGTCGTGCGACGTAGCGCCCCATCGTGCCTCCATAAAAAAGTCACAGCGGCAGCATGCGGGCCCTTTCCCCGCGTACCGGCCGGCGATACGTGTGGAAAGGGCCCCCCGGCCGCTGCCGTGGCGGCCGGGGCACGCTGTGCGCGCCCCGGCCGACGGGCTGTCTGCGGTTACTTCTTCTTGACCTGGACGCCGGTCAGGATCGGGTCACCGTCCTGGCCGAACTTGACACCCGAGACCTTCTCCGAGTAGCCCGCGTTGACCTTGTAGTACCAGAGCGGAATGCTCGGCATGTAGTTGACGAGCTGCTTCTCGACCTCCTGGTACTTCTTCACCGAGTCGTCCAGCGTGGTGGCGCTGTCGGCGGCGGCGATGTCCGCGTCGATCGTCTTGTTGGAGAAGCCGCTCTGGTTGCCGGACGACTTGGTTCCGTACAGGTCACGGAGGAAGTTGGCGTTCACCGGGTAGTCCAGCACCCAGCCCGAGCGGTACAGGGACTTGACCTCCTTCGCGTCACGCGCGTCGAGGTCGGCCTGGAAGTCGGCCTTCGGGTCGGTGGCGCACTTCACACCGGTGGCGTTGGTGATGGAGTTGCAGACCGCCTCCACCCACTCCTTGTGACCGCCGTCGGTGTTGTACTGGATGGTGATCGCGTTGCCGGGAACGCCGCCACCCTCCTTGATGAGCTCCTTGGCCTTGGTCGGGTTGTACTTGGTGACGTCACCCGCGACGTCGGGCTGGTAGCCGAGGACGCCCTTGGCGACCCAGCCGGTGGCCGGCTCACGGGTGCCCTGGAGCACGGTCTTGGTGATGGTGTCACGGTCGATCGCCATCGACAGGCCCTGAAGGACCTTCGGGTCGATGTCCTTCCACTGCTTGGTGTAGAAGGCGGGGGTGATCATCTGGATGGCGGAGTACGCCTGGTCGATCGCGCGGTCGCCGAGGTCCTGCTTGTAGACCGGCAGGTCCTTGGGGGCGATCTGGGTGGTGACGTCGAGGTTTCCGGACTTCAGGTCCTCGTACGCGGTCTCCGGGGTGGAGTAGTTCTTGAAGACCACGCCGCCGTTCTTGGCCGCGTTCGAGCCCTTGTAGCCGGCGTACTTCTTGACCGTGATGGCCTTCTTGTGGTCCCAGCTGACGAACTCGTAGGGGCCGTTGCCGACCGGCTTCTCACCGGCGGCCTTCGGGTCCTTGAAGAAGGAGTCGGGCAGCGGCGAGAAGGCCTGGTAGCCGAGCTTGTACTCGTAGTACGGGATCGCCGTGGTCAGCGCGATGGTGAAGGTGTTGTCGTCGACGACCTTCAGACCGGAGAGCTCGGTGGCCGTGGCCTTGCCCTTCTCCGGAGCGACCTTGTCGTAGCCCGCGATGTCGGAGAACCAGAAGCTGTTGGTCTGCTTGTTGTCCGGGTTGGCGGCCCAGTTCCAGGCCTTGACGTAGGACTCGGCGGTGACCGGGGTGCCGTCGTGGAACTTCCAGCCCGACTTCAGCTTGACCGTCCAGGTCTTGCTGTCCGACGTCTTGATCGACTCGGCGTTCATGTAGACGATCTTGCCGCTCTCGTCGTAGTCGACGAGACCGGTGAACAGCGAGTTGATCACGATGCTGCCGTAGGACTCCATCGTGTTGGCGGGCTGCAGCGGGTTCTGCGGCTCACCGGACTCGACCGTGAACGTGCCGTTCGGGTCGATGGCGGCCTTGCTGTCGCCCTTGCTGTCGCTGTCGCCACCACCACAGGCGGTCGCCCCCAGTGCCACAACCGCGGCCATCGCGACCCACTTGGCACTCCTCGCACCGCGCATGGGTTCCTCCTCAAGAATCCATTGGTTCACTGCACAGGGCAGCACACGACACAACACCGTTGCCGGCGCCTGAAAATGGTCGGTGCCCCCAGCGCTCGCGAGCCTGCGCCGCCTGTCGGCGCCTGACCCGTCCTCCGAGCTCTACGCGCCTAACTATCTGCCATCAGCGAAGGCCGAACCACACCGTCAAGGTCTCGGTTCGATCACACCTGGCGGCGACATCTTCCAAAATCCGGACAAAGGGATAGAGGGAAGATCCCTGCGAAACGGACTTGTTACACATCTATCGGCGAGAGGTGTCCGCATTCCGGACGCAGGGGAGCCAAAAACCAGTTGCGGCTAACGTGACCGCTGTGCGGGGGGTCGGCTTGGCATGTCCACCGTTATCAACGGGTCACGCCCGCAAGGGCGTTCACCGACACCGCACCCGCAGTGCGCACACTGCACACACATCCGAGGCTAGTACCGATCGGCCCCTTGCGGGCGGTTCCGCACGCGATCAAAGGGTTATCCCTATGTCCCCTCGGAGTAAAAACTGTGTTCAACAAGTGAGCCAGGCCCCGCCGTGCGGGACCTGGCTCACTTGCCAGAGGGTCCGTCAGCCGTGCTTGGCGCGGCTCGCGGCGCGGGCGCGCTCGCGGGCGTCCAGGTTCACCTTGCGGATGCGGACGGCCTCCGGGGTCACCTCGACGCACTCGTCGTCGCGGCAGAACTCCAGCGACTGCTCCAGGGAGAGCTTGCGCGGCGGGACGATCGCCTCGAACGAGTCGGCCGAGGACGACCGCATGTTCGTGAGCTTCTTCTCCTTGGTGATGTTGACGTCCATGTCGTCGGAGCGGGAGTTCTCACCGACGATCATGCCCTCGTACACCTCGGTGCCGGGGTCCGTGAACAGCACGCCGCGCTCCTGGAGGTTCGTCATCGCGAAGGCGGTGACGGAACCGGAGCGGTCGGCGACCAGCGAGCCGTTGTTACGGGTCTGGAGGGCGCCGAACCAGGGCTCGTGGCCCTCGTGGATGGAGTGCCCGATGCCCGTGCCGCGGGTCTGCGTCAGGAACTCGGTACGGAAGCCGATGAGACCGCGGGACGGTACGACGAACTCCATGCGGACCCAGCCCGAGCCGTGGTTGGACATGTTGTCCATCCGGCCCTTGCGGACGCCCATGAGCTGCGTGACCGCGCCCATGTGCTCCTCGGGCACGTCGATCGTCATGCGCTCGACCGGCTCGTACGTCTTGCCGTCGACCTCCTTCGTGACGACCTGCGGCTTGCCGATGGTCAGCTCGAAGCCCTCGCGGCGCATCTGCTCGACCAGGATGGCGAGCGCCAGCTCACCACGGCCCTGGACCTCCCAGGCGTCGGGACGCTCGGTGTCGAGCACGCGGAGGGAGACGTTGCCGACCAGCTCGCGGTCGAGGCGGTCCTTGACCTGGCGCGCGGTGACCTTGCGGTCCTTGACCGCGGCCTTGTTGTCGGCACCCTTGCCGGTACCGCCCCGGCCGACCAGCGGCGAGGTGTTCGTACCGATGGTCATCGAGATCGCCGGCTCGTCGACCGTGATCAGCGGCAGCGGGATCGGGTTCTCGGTGTCGGCGAGGGTCTCGCCGATCATGATGTCCGAGATACCGGCGACGGCGCAGATGTCGCCCGGGCCGGCCACCTCGGCGGGCTTGCGGGTGAGCGCCTCGGTCATCAGCAGCTCGGTGATGCGCACATTGGACATCGTGCCGTCACGCTTGATCCACGTGACGGTCTGGCCCTTGCGCAGCTCGCCCTGCTCGACGCGGAGCAGCGCGATGCGGCCGAGGAAGTTGTCGGCGTCCAGGTTGGTGACGTGCGCCTGGAGCGGGGCCGCCTCGTCGTACTCCGGAGCCGGGACGTGGGAGAGGATCGTGGAGAAGAACGGCTCCAGGCTGTCGCTGTCGGCCGGGACGGTGCCGTCCTCCGGCTTGGTCAGCGAGGCCACGCCGTCACGCGCGCACGCGTAGACGATCGGGAACTCGATCTGGTCCTCGTCCGCGTCCAGGTCGAGGAAGAGGTCGTAGGTCTCGTTGACGACCTCGTCGATGCGCGAGTCGGCACGGTCCGTCTTGTTGATGCACAGGATGACGGGCAGGCGCTGCTGGAGCGCCTTGCGGAGCACGAAACGGGTCTGCGGCAGCGGGCCCTCGGAGGCGTCGACGAGCAGCACCACCGCGTCCACCATCGACAGACCGCGCTCGACCTCGCCACCGAAGTCGGCGTGGCCCGGGGTGTCGATGATGTTGATGGTGATGACGTCGCCGCCATCCTTCGGGTGGTACTTCACGGCCGTGTTCTTGGCCAGGATCGTGATGCCCTTCTCACGCTCCAGGTCGTTCGAGTCCATCATTCGGTCGTCGAGCGACTCGGCCGCGTGCGCCGCGAAGGCACCGGCCTGCTTCAGCATGGCGTCGACGAGGGTCGTCTTGCCGTGGTCGACGTGGGCGACGATGGCGACGTTGCGGATGTCGTGGCGCGTGGCCATAAAGCGGCGTTCTCCCGGAGTGTGAGGAAGGCCCGTCGTGTACGTCTGTGTGACGCGGGCCCTGCCGGGCTTGACATGCCACGGCCTCACCCCATGGTACGGGGCTCGGAAGGGGTCGGCCTCCGCAGGGGGTCCCGACCCCGTCAGGCGCTCTTCGCCGTGGGAGCCAGTTCCACCCTCAGCTCCAGTCCCAGAGCCCGGGCCAGGCGGTCCAGGACGGGAATCGTCGGCACAGTGCCGCCTGCCTCGAACCGCGCCACGGCCGACTGGGTCATACCGGCCCTGTGCCCGAGTTCGTGCTGCGACAATCCGAGATCCTGCCGCTTGGTGCGCACAGTCTCGCCCAAGGCGAATCGCAGTTGCGCGGCGGCGTACTCGTCCTCGATCTCGGGGGTCATGCCCCTGGCCTGCCGAGCATCGGCGAGGCTGGTTCGCGTGGTCTCCGTCACTACTCCTCCTCGTCCGCGGTGTGCCCTTCCGCCTGGCACCGTTTCATGGCCTGACGCGCCCGCTCCACTTCGGCGAACTCGCGCATTCTCGTCTTGGGGAACACGGTGAGCATGATGATGCGGCGTCCCGTGGCGATCCAGTACGTGACCCGAACACGCTCGGCGCCGCAGTAGAACCGCAGCTCTCTCAGTTTGCCGTCGAGCTGGCGTGTGTACGGCTCACCGAGGTGGACTCCCCGTTGCTCCAGCAGGTCGAGATGCATGAGCGCCTGCGCCCAGCGTTTGTCGTCGAGCCCGGCCAGCCGGGCGGCGACCCCGGCTCCAGTTCGACGGTACCCCACTTCATAGCACCAACGCTATGACCGCAGGTGAGCCGCAGAGCGCCGAACAGCTCTGAGTCACCCGATCGTGCGAGTGACCGCCGTCCCCCGGGCAGCGGGGAACGGCGGCCGACGTGTTCTCCGGACCGAGTCCTCAGTCGCTCGCCGACGGGCTCGGCGGCGCCTGGGCGCCCTTCTTCAGGAAGCCCATGTCCTCGTAGACCGGGGTCTGGAAGCCGAAGGCGCCGGCGTTGACGACGTTCCTGCGGGCGGCGGTGAGCTGGGGGCGCTGGTAGAGGGGGATCGAGGCGGCCGCCGCCCAGATACGCGAGTCGGCCTTGCGGATCAGGGAGCGCTCCTCGCCCGCGTCCAGAGTGGTGATCGCCCGGTCGAAGAGCTGGTCGACCTGGTCGGTGCCGACGCGGGTGTAGTTCTGCTCGACGCTGAGCGAGCCGTCGGCGGCCGGTACGGGCTTGGCGTAGATCGGGCGGGCATCGGTGGCCGGGAACGCGGTCGCGGGCCAGGAGTAGAGCGCGAGGTCGTACTCGCCGGAGGCGATGTGGTCCTTGAAGTAGCTCTCGTCCGAGACCTTGAGGGTCTCCGTGCGGATGCCGACCTTGCCCAGCATCTTCGTGATCCGCGCGGCGACCGTGCGCAGCGGCTCCGAGCCCGGCCCGGACGGCACCACGAACCGCAGCGACAGCGCCTTGCCGTCCTTGGCCAGCGCCCCGGCGGCCGCCCCGGCCGGGGCCCGGGTGCCCTTGGGGGCGTAGGCGCCGGGGGCGCCGCCCTGCCGCTGGTGCTTGTACTGGGTGCCCTCCTGCGCGAGCTGCCGGTCGTCCGGGGCGTGTCCCTTGTCGTCCTCCCCGACGATGTACGCCCCCTCGGAACCGCCCTGCGACTTCTCGTCGTCGGAGCCCTCGTCCTCGGAGCCCTCCTCGCCGGACGCCTCCTCCTCGTCCTTCCCGCCTTTCCCGCCCTTCGCGCCCTTCTCTCCCTTCTCTCCCTTCTCTCCCTTCGCCCCCGCCGCCTTCTCGCCCTTCTTCTCCTCCTTGACCGGCCCGCCGGCCACCCACCCGGCATCCGTGAGCAGCGCCTGTGCCTCCGCCGTGTCCTGGCCGCCGAGCGCGCCGCTGTTGTCGGCGTACGCCTCCTGCCCGGACAGGGCGAGATGGCTGCCCACGGGTACCGCGGGCAGCCCCAGCGGCTTCAGCACCAGTTCGGCCAGGGCCTTGCGGTCCAGCGCCCGGGCCACGGCCCGCCGCACCCGTTCGTCCGCGAGCGGCCCGTCCGCGCCGTTGAGCGCGAGCTGGGTGTACGCCGGCTCCAGGGAACGCCGTACCTCGAAGTCCTTCAGCGCCTTCTGCTGGCGCTCCCACTTCGCGATCGCCTTGCGCAGCTCGGTACGGGCCTGCGTCTCGTGCTCCGCCGTCTCCTCGTCGGAGCCGTGCGCGAGCGCCCAGGAGCGCAGGGCCTTCGCGGCGGTGCGCCCGGCGCCGGGTCCGGCGAGCGGTCCGGCCGCCGATCCCTTCGCCGCGCCCTCGATGCGCTGGGCGTCGGCGGCGTCGATCTCGGCCAGCTCGATCTTCCCGGCGGCCAGGGCGGCGGCCCGCTCCGCGCGGGGCACGGCCGTCAGCTGGATCTCGGAGAGCTTGGCCGGCTCCCCCCACCAGCGCGGGTTGCGGGTGAGCCGGACCTGGGCCTTCTTGCGGTCGACCTTCTTCACCAGGAACGGACCGGCCGTGACCTTCAGCGTGCGCCGCGCCCCGTCGTTGAACGAGGTGGGCGTGCCCATGACGTCCTTCGGGTACAGCGGCGAGAACAGCGACTGCCAGTCGGAGTAGGGGCGGGCGAAGGTGACCCGGACCTCGAGGTCGTCGTCGCCGCGCTCGATCTTCTCGATGCGGTCGTAGCCGGCGTTGCGCGCGGTCCAGTACGCGCTGTCCTTGCCGGACAGGGCGCGCCACTGGGCGGCGAAGTCGGCGGCGCCGATCTCCCGGCCGTCGCTCCACACCGCCTGCTGGTTCAGCTTGTACAGCACGACCTGCTTGGGCTCGGTGTCGACGACCTTCGCGGACTCCAGGTAGTCGGGGTTGCGCCGGGCCCGCCCGTTCGCGTCGATCCGGTACATCGACGGCAGGACGGCCTGGGCCACCCGGGTCGTCGTGGCGTCGGCGTCCGACTGGAAGGTGTTGAAGGTCTCCGGGACCGCGTCCACCGCCCAGTGCAGCGTGCCCCCGTCGGCGACCAGGGCCCGGGCGGCCGGGGCGACGTCCTGGCGGGCCAGCGGCTTGCCGGCCTCGTCGCTGTCGCCGCAGCCGGCCAGCAGCGGCACCGCGAGCGCGCCCGCCGCGAGGAAGGCGACCGAGCGCATGACCGCGCGCAGTCCGACGCCGTCGTAGGGCTTCGACATCTCTGGTTACCTCCGGGGAGCCACTTCCAGTGCGTTCTGATCACATTTGGCGGTATTTTGGAGTTGATCAGATCTACGGTCTGGTCTTCGGCTCACTGAAGAGGAAAGGGTTCGCCTGCCGGGGGCGACACGGCGGCGGGGGCTCGCAGCCCCACCCGTGCGGAGCAATGCACCCCCTCCGCATCCGCCAATCGCTGCACACGCCTTCACATCGACAGGTGTGACGCGCAACACTCGCAGGCGCACATGAACGTTGCCGTCCAGGGCACAGCCGCCCACGGAAGCGAGGTCACGTCATGTCCGTGCACGACGACCTGACTACGGTCCAGCGCTGCCTCGACGACCTCTCACGGTCCGTCGGCCGCCTGGAGCAGCAGCTCGGCAGCGGCGGCCTGGAGATGCGCCGCGTCCGCGCCGACGCCGACCATCTCCGGGAGAGCGTCGCGCTGCTGCGCGAGACCGCCTCGGGCCCGACGGCCCCGCCGGTCCCGCAGAAGCAGCAGCTCCTCACCATCCCGGACACCCCCTACGACGACTCCCTGTGGATCGACACGGACGACGAGGGACTCGGCGCCCGGGACCGGCACGCCCCCTGAGAACCCTCTGACCCGACACCGACCGGAGTCCTGCGTTGGCCACTGGTACGGAACCTCCCTCCACGGAACCCCATCCCCCGGGCGGCGTACGCGGCGCCGGACGCGCCGCGATCGCCGCCCCCCATCTGCGGACCGACCGCTGGTGGCTGGCGCCCGCCGCCACCGCCGCCGGTCTGCTGGCGTTCATCGCCTACTCGACGTGGCGGGCCTTCGCCAACGCCGACTACTACGCGGCGCCGTACGTCTCGCCGTTCTACTCCCCCTGTCTGGCGGAGAACTGCCGGCCCATGCACGCCGGCCCCAACGCGGAGATCTTCGGCGGCTGGTGGGGCATCTCGCCCGCGATCATCATCCTGATCTTCCCGCTGGGCTTCCGCCTGACCTGCTACTACTACCGCAAGGCCTACTACCGGGGCTTCTGGGCCTCGCCCCCGGCCTGCGCGGTGGCCGAGCCGCACACGAAGTACACCGGTGAGACCCGCTTCCCGCTGATCCTGCAGAACATCCACCGGTACTTCTTCTACGCCGCGATCGTCGTCGCCGGGATCCTGACCTACGACACCGTGCTCTCCTTCCGCGACGAGCACTACCGCTGGGGCCACATGGGCCTCGGCACCCTGGTCTTCCTGGTCAACATCACGCTGATCTGGGCGTACACGATCTCCTGCCACTCCTGCCGGCACATCGTGGGCGGCAAGCTCAAGCACTTCTCCCGGCATCCCGTGCGCTACCGGGCGTGGCAGTTCGTCGGCAGACTCAACGCCCGGCACATGCTGCTCGCCTGGGCGTCCCTGGTGAGCGTGGCGCTCGCCGACTTCTACGTGTACCTGGTCGCGTCCGGTGTCTTCGACGATCCGAGGTTTTTCTGATGTCCGTGGTCGAGCGGCAGGAGTGGGACGTCGTGGTCGTGGGCGCGGGCGGCGCGGGACTGCGCGCCGCCGTCGAGGCCCGTGAGCGCGGCGCCCGTACGGCCGTGATCTGCAAGTCCCTGTTCGGCAAGGCGCACACCGTGATGGCCGAGGGCGGGATCGCGGCGGCGATGGCCAACGCCAACGAGCACGACAACTGGCAGGTCCACTTCCGCGACACCATGCGCGGCGGCAAGTTCCTCAACCAGTGGCGGATGGCCGAGCTGCACGCGCAGGAGGCCCCGGACCGGGTGTGGGAGCTGGAGACCTGGGGCGCCCTCTTCGACCGGACGAAGGACGGGCGGATCTCCCAGCGCAACTTCGGCGGCCACGAGTACCCGCGCCTCGCGCACGTCGGCGACCGCACCGGCCTGGAGCTGATCCGCACCCTCCAGCAGAAGATCGTCGCGCTCCAGCAGGAGGACTTCCGTGAGACCGGCGACTACGAGTCCCGGCTGAAGGTCTTCCAGGAGTGCACGGTGACCCGTGTGCTGAAGGACGGCCCACGTGTCTCGGGCGTCTTCGCCTACGAGCGCGAGAGCGGCCGTTTCTTCGTCCTCGAAGCACCCGCCGTGGTCGTCGCGACCGGCGGGATCGGCAAGTCCTTCAAGGTGACGTCGAACTCGTGGGAGTACACGGGCGACGGCCACGCCCTGGCCCTGCTCGCGGGCGCGCCCCTGCTGAACATGGAGTTCGTGCAGTTCCATCCGACGGGCATGGTCTGGCCGCCGTCCGTGAAGGGCATCCTCGTCACGGAGTCCGTCCGCGGCGACGGCGGGGTGCTCAGGAACTCCGAGGGCAAGCGGTTCATGTTCGACTACGTCCCGGACGTCTTCAAGGAGAAGTACGCCGAGTCGGAGGAGGAGGGCGACCGCTGGTACGAGGACCCGGACCACAACCGGCGCCCGCCCGAGCTCCTCCCCCGCGACGAGGTGGCCCGCGCCATCAACGCCGAGGTGAAGGCGGGCCGGGGCTCCCCGCACGGCGGTGTCTTCCTCGACGTCTCCACCCGGATGCCGGCCGAGACGATCAAACGCCGGCTGCCGTCGATGTACCACCAGTTCAAGGAGCTGGCCGACGTCGACATCACGGCGGAGGCCATGGAGGTCGGGCCGACCTGCCACTACGTCATGGGCGGTATCGCGGTCGACTCCGACACCGCCGCCGCACGTGGTGTACCGGGGCTGTTCGCGGCCGGTGAGGTGGCCGGCGGGATGCACGGCTCCAACCGGCTCGGCGGGAACTCCCTGTCCGACCTGCTGGTCTTCGGCCGCCGGGCCGGGCTGCACGCGGCACAGTACGCGGCGGGGGCGGACGTACGGCCTCCCGTGCACGACGCGGACCTCGCGGTGGCCGAGGAGGAGGCCCTGCGGCCGTTCTCGGGCGACCCCGCCGAGAACCCGTACACCCTCCACCACGAACTCCAGCAGGCCATGAACGACCTGGTGGGCATCATCCGCCGGCAGGGCGAGATGGAACAGGCCCTGGAACGGCTCGCGGAGCTGCGGGTACGGGCGGCGCGCGCCGGGGTCGAGGGCCACCGCCAGTTCAACCCGGGCTGGCATCTCGCCCTGGACCTGCGGAACATGCTGCTGGTCAGCGAGTGCGTGGCCCGCGCGGCCCTGGAGCGCACCGAGTCGCGGGGCGGCCACACCCGCGAGGACCACCCGACGATGGAACGGACCTGGCGCAACGTCAACCTGCTGTGCCGGCTCACCGACGACGCGACCGGCGTCGGCCTCGACCGGGAGACCACCGATCCCATCCGCCCGGACCTGCTCGCCCTGTTCGAGAAGGAGGAGCTGGTCAAGTACCTCGCCGAAGAGGAGCTGTACGAGTGAGCAGCTACGAGGCCCGCTTCAAGGTGTGGCGGGGTGACGTCGACGGCGGCGGCCTGGAGGACTTCGCCGTCGAGGTCAACGACGGCGAGGTGGTCCTGGACATCATCCACCGCCTCCAGGCCACCCAGGCCCCCGATCTGGCCGTCCGCTGGAACTGCAAGGCGGGCAAGTGCGGTTCGTGTTCGGCGGAGATCAACGGGCGGCCCCGGCTGATGTGCATGACCCGGATGTCGGTGTTCGACCGGGCCGAGACCATCACCGTGACCCCGCTGCGGGCGTTCCCGGTGATCCGTGACCTGGTGACCGACGTCGGCTTCAACTACCGGAAGGCGCGCGAGGTCCCGGCGTTCGTGCCGCCCGAGGGCGTCGGGCCGGGCGAGTACCGGATGTTCCAGGAGGACGTGGACCGGTCGCAGGAGTTCCGCAAGTGCATCGAGTGCTTCCTGTGCCAGGACACCTGCCACGTGGTGCGCGACCACGAGGAGAACAAGACGGCGTTCGCCGGCCCGCGCTTCCTGATGCGGGTGGCGGAGCTGGACATGCACCCGCTGGACGCGGCGGAGGAGAGCGGCCTGGACCGCAAGAAGACGGCCCAGGACGAACACGGACTCGGCTACTGCAACATCACCAAGTGCTGCACGGAGGTCTGCCCCGAGGGCATCAAGATCACCGACAACGCGCTGATCCCGCTGAAGGAACGGGCGGTCGACCGCAAGTACGACCCGCTGGTGTGGCTGGGGTCGAAGATCCGGCGGCGCTGATCAGGAAGGCGTCGTCCGCGCGGGCGGCGGGGGCAGGGGGCGGGCGCGCCGGGCGTACCACTGGAGCGCCAGGCCCGCCAGGTTGAGGCCCATGCCGATCAGCGGAAGGTCGCGGTGGAGGTGGTGCGTGCTGTTCAGCGGGCCGAGGAACAGGAAGGCCGTCAGACCGAACGCGCTGAGCAGCACGCCGGCCCCCCACAGCCTCGTCCGCTCCTCGACCCCGGTGAACCGCGGGGTCCGGCCGGTGACGAGGGCCACCGCGCCCAGCACCGCCATGCCCGCCAAGCAGACCACGCCGATGCCCGTCAGTGCCGTGAACATGACGGTCATGATCCCCAGGATCGGCGGCTCGCGCCAGAGATCCGGCTCAGCGGCCCCGGGCCCCGTGCGTACGCCGCCCGGTCCGTCTCCGTCGCCGTGAGGTCCACCCGTGAGGTCCACCCGTGAGGTCCACGGAGGCCGCCACCCCGACGTACGCGCGGCCGGCGTCGGCCCGGGACGCCTCGTCGTCCGTCCCCGTTCCCCCCTTCCGCGGTCCCCCGCCCCACCGGTCCCGCCTCGGGTGTATCCCGCTCGCGTGGCCGCATTCGCGACCATACGCTCCGAAATGTGACGTCATCCATGCACCGAGGCAGGCGGCGGGCCAGATCGCACATACCCGTGCGGGTGGCGCACGCCGTGCTGGGCGGTGCGGCCGGGGTCGTGTGGCTGGTGCTGCCGGGGATGACGCCGGGAGACGACGCGCCCGTCGCGATCAAGGAGCCGCGGCAGGTGGTGAGCGCCACGGCAGTGGCCCGGGACTCGCCACGGGACTCGGCGCTGGACTCGCCGCCGGACTCGGCGCTGGACTCGCCACGGCACTCGCCGCTGGACTCGCCGCCGGACTTCGTGCAGTCACGAAGGGCCGAGGCCGACGGGACGTCCACCACGGACCTCGTGCTTCCCCTGGTGGCGGCCGGCGCGGTGGGCGCGGTCGCGGCCTACGGCTACATACGCCGGGTCCGGCGGACGCGCGGGCGGACGACCCCCGGCGGGGTGAGCGGGCCCCCGCCCGTGAGCACGCCGCCGCAGTCCCTCGCGGAGCCGGACGCGCAGGCGTGTGCGGCGCTGGTCCGCGCCGACGACCGGCTCCGCGTGGCCCGTGCCGAACTCGGCTTCGCACGCGGACTCCTCGGTGCGGCGGCCGTCGCCCCGTTCACGCGGGCGCTGGGCGAGGCCGAGGGCGAACTGGCCGCCGCCTTCCGGATGCGGCAGCGCTACGACGAGGGCGTACCGGCGGAGGAGGCACCCCGGCGGCACGCGCTCGCCGGGATGATCGGCCGCTGCGAGGAGGCCGGCCGCCGGCTGGACGCCGTGGCGGGGGACTTCGCGCGCCTGCGGGATCCGGAGCGGGCCCTCCCCTACGCGGAGGCGCGCTTCCGCGACCTGACCGGACACACCGCCGCGGCCCAGACCCTCCTGGCCGACCTCGCGGAGCGGTACGCCCCCACCGCGACCTCCGCCGTCACCGGCTCCGTCGAACAGGCCAAGGACCGCCTGCTGTTCGCGACCCTGCGGCTCAACCTGGCCCGCCAGGAGCTCTTCTCGGGCCGCACCGAGGCCGCGTCCCGCCAACTTCACTCCGCCGAGGCGGCGGTGGCCCAGGCGGCCGTCTTCGTCGAGGGCGTCGACCGCACGGCCGCCGAGCTGCGGGACGCCGAGGAGACCGTACCGGCGGCGCTCACCGGGGCGGAGGCCGAGCTGTCGACGGTACGGCGGCACACCGTCCGCGCGGACGAGCCGCACCCCCGCCTCCTCAACGCCGACGCCGTCCTCGCCTCCGTACGCCAGGAGGTGACGTCGAACCGGCCGTACGACCCGCTGAGCGCCCTGCGCCGGATCGTACGGGCGACCGCGCCGCTCGCCTCGGGCCGGGCCGGGGTGCTTCCGGCCGCCGCGCTCTCCGTGGCCCGCGCCTCGGCCGCCGCCGCGGACGACTTCGTCACCACGCACCGGGGTGCGGTGGGCGCCACCGCCCGCACCCGGCTCGCGGAGGCGCGCCGACTGCTGGCCGAGGGCGCACCGGGAGACATCGAGCGCGCGGACGAACTGGCCCTGGAGGCAAGCGACCTGGCGGAGCGTGACGTACGGCTGCACGGAAATCCGGCGTCCCCGGTACCGGCCGGACAGCCGGAGACGGACGGCTCCGCCGGGGCGGTCCTCGGCGGGATCCTCCCGGGGGAGGCGGCGGCCGAGGAGGGCGGGGAGCACTCGGCGTGGGGTTTCGGCCGGCCCTAGAGCAAGAACGTCACCTTCGCGGCCGTGAACGGCCGAGCTTGTGCGCTCGGTCGTTCACGCTTCGTCGCGCTTCCGACTGTCCCCTACGACAGGACGGCCACGGATCGCATCCGCCCTCTCCCCAAGCTAGTGCCGCGGCAGGAGCCTCGGGGTCGGGCACCTCGCAGATGGCGATCAGGTACCACCTGCCGCCCCGGCAGATGAGATCGCTCTCACCGCGCCGGTACTGCACCAGTGTCTTGAGCTGGTCGGCATGGCCGGTGTAGCCCAGGTTCTTCAGCCACCCCTGAACCGTCCAGATCGACACCGTGCGCGCGTCGTGCTGCCACGACAGACACCGGTCGTCGAACGGCTGGGCCGCCTCGGGCCGGAAGGTGATGGGGGTGCCGGTGGCCTTGAGCCAGCGTTTCGAGCCGGGCTTGCCGAGGTTTCCGGCCGTCAGATTCGTCTGCAGGGCGGCGTAGGCGTCGACGGTCTTCTCGATCACGCGGACGGCGGGCTGGGCGGAGAGACCAAACGTCGCCTTGATGTCCGTATACACCAGCTTCTGCACCTGGAAAATCGGCGGTAGTTGTGGCGAAACGGTGACGGTCCCGAGGCCGCGTCAGCCCCCCTTTGTATGATGATCCGACTCTTGTCGCGCGTTCATCGCGGGGACGAGTCGGACACACGGGGGTGTGAGAGGCGTGATCAAGCCGGAGGAAATTCCGCAGTTCACCGGCAATCTGTTCCAACTGGAACTGGATCATGCCGCGTTGAAGAAGGACGCAGGCGACGTCCGGACCACGGGCAGTGACGTGGACGCGCAGTTCCAGGGCCTGTCGGCGTTCTACAAGGCGCCCGAGGCGGAACAGCTGTTCGCGACGACGAAGCCGGTGAAGACCAGGGCCGACGATTTCGCGACGGACCTGGAGACGGTCTCCTCGGCTCTCTCCTCCTACGCCACGGAGATCCGTCCCCTCGTCTCGAAGCTGCTGGAGCTGAAGACGAAGGCGACCACGTTCGTCG
>NZ_KQ948766.1:279214-530251 GCF_001514205.1 Streptomyces griseoruber
TCGCCAAGGCGCTGTCGATCGCGGGCAAGGCGGGTCGTGTGATCGACCCGATGACGTACATCGCCAAGGGCGCGGGCGCGGGCCTGTCGAAGATCGGCGACATCAGCAAGGCGTTGAAGGGCATGGGGAACATCGAGATCCCCAAGCTGCCCGAGAACGCGATCACCCTGCCCGAGGGCACGGTCCACCTCCCCGACGGCACGATCCACCTGCCCGAGGGCGCGGCGGTCCCGGAAGGCGTGACCAAGCTTCCGGACGGCACCTTCAAACTCCCCGACAACACTCCGGCCATTCCGGAAGGCTCGGTCAAACTCCCCACGGACGCGGGCGCCCCGGCCCGCTACTACGACCCGCAGGGCAACCTCCTCGACGAGAACGGCACCGTCCTGAAGGAAGCAGCGGACGGCCCGGGCGACATCGTCGACCAGCCCGGCACCCCCGCCTCGGGAGCCGACCTCCCCCGAGTCGACACCCCGACCAAGGAACCGGCCCTGGTCGGCGCCGGCACCCACACCGCCGAGTCCGGCGCGCAGCACATCAACCTCGGCAACAGCCTCGACACCGACCTCGGCGACATCGGCCGCACCGGCGACAACGCCACCACCACCCCGGCGACCCACACAGTCGACCACCTCCCCGGCGGCACCGCGGACCATCTGCCGGGGGGAGGGGTGGGGGACAATGCGGCGCGGAACAGCATCGACACCCCCGCCCCGGCGAGCGCCGGCGACAACGCGATCCCGGAAACATCGACCGGCGACCACGCCCCGGGCGGCCACACCACCGAGACCGGCCCGGGCGCGGGGCACGACCTCCCGGGCACCGGCGGCCATGACCTCCCGGGCACGTCCGGCCACGACTTCCCCGGCCCTACCCCGGACACCCCGCACGGCGGCGGCCCGGGCGACCTGGGCGACGACGCGACCGCGGCGGGCCACCACGCCGCGCCTGAGCGTCCTGACTTCATGCGGGACGGCGGCAATCCATACGGCCCGAAGGATTCATTGACTCCCGAACAGATCAAGGAAATTCAGGTCTACCGGGCCAATCACGAACCGGGCTACTACGAAAAGTACTACTACGACGACGGACGTCGGCTCAGGACGAACATCCCGGACGAGAGTGGTTACGCCCCGGTTCAGATGCACGTCGATCCCGTCACCGGGGTGAAGACCGCGGCTTCTGACGCGCCGCCCCCCATTCCCGAAAAGTACATCGACAGTGCCGAAGTGAGTCGCAGCCGGCACCAGGTGCTGAACGACGAGACGCTCCGGCATCTGGATGAGGCCGCGGCGCACCGGAGGAGTTCGATCGACTACTCGAAGAGCGCCGAGCACCACAGGGACATCATCGAGGGCTGGGACGACTCGCACGGGGCGCTGGACGATGCCGGCAACGAGTACAAGTCCGCGATGAACGAACGGACCAAGGCTGCCGAAGCCTTCGGCGAGGCCGTCGCGGAGCACCAGGTGATTCCCGAGCTCTACCCGAATTCGGTCCGGGAGACTCTCCATGGTCCGGCGAACGGAAATGACCAGTTCGATCAGTTGTGGCGCCGCGAGGACGGAAGATTCGTCGTCGTCGAGGCCAAATCGACGGTCGATACCAAGCTGGGTAAGAGGGATGTGCCCTACCTCGACGGCAAGAGGGCCGCCATGCAGGGCACCAGGGAATACTTCATGGACATCATCCAGAAGATGGAGAGCAGGGGCCGGAAATATCCGAGTGAGGCACGGCTTGCTGCGGACTTGAAGATCGCCCTGGCCGAAGGCAAGGTTGACTACATTCTCGTCAAGGGCAAGGTCGACGGCGGTCTGTACGCTGGCTACGAGAAGCAGCAGTTCGACATCGGGTGACGGGAGAGTTCAGTGACAGCAAGGGTGATCCGGCACGGCAGTCCCGGCCCTGATGACGAGGCGTACGCGCAGACCTTGAGCGAGGGACTGGAACGGACAATCGCCGTCCTGGAAAATTCGCCGCGTATGTTCGACGGAGCTATGGGAGGCGCGTCAACCTACCTTAACGCGCGCCTGGCGGTCGATCCCGATGCCTCTCATCTCCGTACCTGGGAAGCCACCGTCACCGCGATGCAGGTGTATTCCTCGGCATTCGCCGCCGCAGTTCGGACGGAGGGTACCGTCGGGTGCCGTATCGCGGACGTGATGCGAACAATCCCGGCAACCGGTCATCAGTACTACACGAATGCTGGAAACTGGCTCACCGCGTTCTGGCTGGCGGTCGTCTGCCGTGAACAGGCCCGCATGACCCAACTGTGCGAGGTTTCGGTCGAATTCCTGCGCTCGTCAGGAGTGGACTACGACGAGTACGTTTACCATTGGATCGACGCTCTCCAGACGTACTGGTCGGAGCGCCCGGGACTGGGTGAGAAACTGCTCGCGGCGATCCGGACTTCCGAACCGGACGTCGTGCACATCGCCGACCGAGAACTGCTGGACAAGATTCTTTATCAGCCGATCAATCTCTTCCAGTTTTTCCTCCGCAAGGACCACGAAGGTTTCCGGCAGGCCCTCGTCGAGGCCTTGGAGCTCCATAAGTCGTTCTGGACGGCGTCGGAGGAACGCGAAGAGACGGTCGACGGCTACCTGGCGCTCGGCCCTCTCGCCGTCGCCTGCCTCGCCTACGACGCCGGGTTCCCCATCGATGTCGAATCCGACTACCTCCCCGGCGAGTTGCTCAAGCGCGCCTGGGTCGGTGAGTTCCCGACCTGACGTACCCGGTCAGAACAGGCTCAGCAACGCCTCCGCCGGATCCGTCAGCCCTGTTTCGCCGTCCGGGAGGGGTAGTTCGAACCAGACCGTCTTGCCGCGGGGTGTGCGGCGGGAGCCCCAGGCCGCGCTGAGGAGGCCGACGAGTTGGAGGCCGCGGCCGCCCTCGTCCGTGTCGCGGGCGCGGCGGCGGCGTGGCTGGACCAGGCCGGCGTCCCAGACCTCGCAGACCAGGGTGCGGTCGAGGAGGAGGCGGAGCCGGATCTCGCCCTCGCCGTAGCGCAGGGCGTTCGTGACGAGTTCGCTGACCAGCAACTCCGTGGTGTCGACCAGGGGTTCGAGATCCCAGGAGAGGAGCCGGGTGCGGGCGTACTCCCGCGCCCGGCCGACGCTGCGCGGCTCGCGAGGGAGGGTCCAGTCGCCGACACTGTCCTCGGGAAGGCCCTGTACACGTGCCATCAACAGCGCGATGTCGTCCTCGCCGTGGTGGGTGTCGAGGGTGTTGAGGACGTGGTCGCAGACGTCCTCCAGGGGGCGGGTGGGGTCCGTGAGGGCGCCGACGAAGGCCTGGAGGCCCTCGTCCAGGGGGTGGTCGCGGGACTCGACGAGGCCGTCCGTGTAGAGGGCGAGCAGCGCGCCCTCGGGGAGGTCGACCTCCACCTCCTCGAAGGGTTCGCCGCCGACGCCGAGCGGCATGCCGGGCGGGACGTCGAGCATCAGCGCCGGTTCGCCGGGTTCGACCAGGACGGGCGGGAGGTGGCCCGCGTTGGCGAAGGTGCAGCGCCGGGTGACGGAGTCGTAGACGGCGTACACGCAGGTCGCGAGGTACACCTCGGAGAGGTCGGCCTCGCGGGGGCGGCGGGCGGCGCGGGTGGCCTGCTGGACGCCGCCGGGGGTGCCGAGTCCGCGGGCGATCTCGTCCAGCGCGGAGAGGACCTCGGCGGGTTCGAGGTCGAGCAGGGCCAGGGTGCGGACGGCGGTGCGCAGTTCGCCCATCGCGACGGCCGCGCGCAGGCCGCGGCCCATGACGTCGCCGACGACGAGGGCCGTACGGTGGCCGGGGAGTTCGATGACGTCGAACCAGTCGCCGCCGACCTCGCTGGGCCGGCCCGTGGAGACATTGCCCGGGAGGTAGCGGCAGGCGATGTCGAGGCCGGAGGCGACCGGGTCGCCGGGGGGCAGCAGGGACCGTTGCAGTATCAACGCCCGCTCGTGCTCACGGCGGTAGAGGCGGGCGTTGTCGATACAGACGGCGGCCCGTGCCGCCAGTTCCCAGGCCAGATCCCGGTCCCGGTCCCCGAACGGCTCGCTGCCCTTCGTACGGGAGAACTGCGCGAGGCCTACGACGGTGTCGTGGGCGACCATCGGGATGGCGAGCGTGGACTGCACGAGGCCGCCCTCCTCGCCGGGGATGCTCTGCGGGCGGGCCGTGCGCAGGGCGTCCGCGCACGGGGAGTTGAAGGGGAAGTGGTGGACCGCGCCGACCGCGACGGGCGCGCCGGTGGCCGAGTACGGGGCGTCGGAGACGGCGGAGGAGAAGGCGACCCGGCGCAGTTCGGCGCTGCCGTCGGCGAGGCCGGGCGGGGTCTCGTCGCCGGCCAGGAGGCCCTGGTAGAGGTCGACGGTGGCGAGGTCGCAGAAGCCGGGCACGACGACGTCGAGGAGTTCGCGTGCGGTGGTCTCCAGGTCGAGGGAGTTCCCTATGCGGGCGCCCGCCTCGTTCAGAAGGGCGAGATTGCGCCGTGCGGCGGCGGCCTCGCGGGCGGCGGCGCGGCGGGCGGTGATGTCGGTGCCGAGCCAGGCGATGCCGATGGGGCGGCCGGTGCCGCTGTGCACGCGGTAGAGGTTGATGGACCAGTGGCGGCGTTCGTCGGAGCCCGGTACGAAGCCGGTGACGTGCATGTCCGTGATGGAGTCGCCGGTCTCCAGGACCCGGCGCAGGGTGGCGCTGACCCGCTCGGCCTCGGGCCGGGGAAGATAGTCGTGGACGCCCTTGCCCCGGTGGTCGTCGGGGGTGCCGCCGAAGATGGAGGCGAACCGGTGGTTGGCGCGGCGGACCCGCAGGTCGGGGTCGATCAGCAGGAAGCCGAACGGGGATTGGCCGAAAATGGCCTGTGAGGCGGCGAGGTCGGTCTCGATGCTGCGCAGGGTGCGGACGTCGACGACGATGCACACGGCGGCGTTGTCGCCGTCGAGGCTGCGGGTCGGCATGACGTACACCTCGGCGAGCCCGCGCTCGCCGCGTCCGCCGCCGGGGACGGGGTCCGGCATCCGGAAGGGGACCACTCCGGTCCACTCCCGTCCGTCGAGGATCTCGGCCATCTTGCGCTCGCCGCGCTCGCGCAGGTCCGGGTCGATGAACGCCTCGATGGGGTCCATGCCGACCGCGCGGTCCGCGGAGATGCCGAAGATCTGTTCGGCGCGCAGGCTCCACTGGTCGACGAGCCCGTCGGGGCCGATCGAGAAGGACGCGACCTTGATGTAGTCGTAGATGGAGCCGGGCGGGCTGCTCTGCCACACGGCGTCACCCGGCGCCGCCCCGCCGTCCGCGAGTCCGCCGTACGCGCGGTCCGGGGCCGGGGACGCGTCCGAAGCGAACGCCCCTGCGGCCCTGGCCCTCGCGCCGCCCGACGGGTCCTCGGACCCCGTGGCCTTCGCTGGTATCTCGCTCACGCGAACCGTCCCCTCCAGCTCACCGCGCCCGGTACCGGTCACCGGCGGCGGCTGCCCGCAGTATCCAGCACTACGGAGCCGCACGACACGGTGTTCACGATCACAGCACGGTCCAGGCTGTTTTTGGACCGTTCCGCGACAACACATCCAGTCTTCTAACCAGCGGGCACGTGGTCGAACCACACCTTCCGGGACCGGTCGCCGGCGGGCACCGGACGGGTGACGGCGGAGCGCCCGCTGTACACCCGGTCGGCACCGGTCAGCCCGGCACCGCGAGTTCGAACCAGACCGTCTTCCCGCTCTCTCCCGGCCGGGTTCCCCAGCGCCGGGAGGAGGATGCCACCAGTTGCAGTCCGCGGCCGCTCTCGTCCTCGGGCCGGGCGGCGCGCTCGCGGGGCGGGTCGGGCAGCGGGTCGGAGACCTCGACCAGCAGGACGCCCTCGAGGCCGGCCGGGCGGACCAGGCGGACGCCGATGGGGCCGGTGGCGTGCCGCAGGGCGTTCGTCACCAGCTCGCTGACCAGCAGGGCCGCGATGTCTCCCAGGCTGTCGAGGCCCCAGCCGTGCAGCCGGCCCCGGACGACGCGGCGGGCGGTGGCCACCGCGCCGGGGTCCGCCGGAAACGTCCACTCGGCGCAGCCGTCTTCGGTGTCGACCACACCGATCACTTCCCGGGCCAGCGAGTACACCCACGTCCGGTTTCATGGGGTTAATGGGGACATACCCGATATCCAGGGGGCGGTACCGCTCGGACGGCCGGGGAAGGCGCCCCGGACGGACAGGAAGGGGAGGGGAGGGGAGGGGAGGGGAGGCGGGGAGCGGGCGGGCCGGGTCAGTGGGCCCGGGTGCCGAGCCGGGTGAGGGTCTCCCGTACGGCGGGGACGTCCTGGTCCAGCCAGGGCACGTCCCAGATCTCGCCGGGGGCGAGCCAGCGCAGTTCGTCGTGGTCCTGGAGCGGCGCGGGGGCCGCGGAGCCGGGGCGCAGCCGGGCGGTCCACACCTGGAGCACATAGGGCGCCCTGAGGGGCCATTCGCCCGGGACACGCTCCACGGCCTCGGTGTCGACGCCCAGTTCCTCGCGCAGCTCGCGCACGAGGGCGGCCTCGGGCCGCTCGCCGGGCTCGACCTTGCCGCCGGGCAGCTCCCAGCGGCCGGCCAGCTCGGGGGGTGCGCTGCGGCGCGCGGCGAGCAGCCGGCCCGCGTCGAGGAGGGCGGCTGCGACCACCACGGTCCGTTCGGTCATGCGCCGGAGCCTACGGGACGTCGGTGTGGGTCAGGTGTGGGTCAGGTGTCGGTCAGTTCCGGGTGCTGTCTCCGCTCTGGGCCTGGCTCTGGCCGATGCGCTCGACCCAGTAGAGCTGCTTGTGGCCACGGTCGTCGAGGCTGTCCGCGATCTTCTGGGCCTCCGCCCGGGTGGCGTACCGGCCCACGCGGTAGCGATTGCCGTTGTCGTCCTGCCGTATGACGAGCCAGGGCAGAGAGATGGTGCCCTCGTTCATCGCGCCCCTCCGCTTCCCCGGCACGGCCCGCCCCGCGCCCCGCCCTCTAAGGAAACCGCAATCCGCATATGCCCGAGCGTACGCCTTACCTTTACACAGCGAACACGGCTTTGCACAAAGAGGTACGCAACCAGCCAAGACGCAGGGGGCGCACGTGGCCGAACGCGCCGTGCGGGCGCGCTGACGCGTCCGGTCGGCGGGGGGTCGGGCATATATGGGACGACCTGCGAGAACGACCGGAAACGACCGGATCCCGACGGCACGCGGACGCGCTGCGTGCGGGCGTTTTCCGGGGGCAACTGCCGGAAGGGTGTGCGCCGCCCGCAGCGATGCGCTACCGCAAGGACGGCCGAGGACCGTCGCCCACGGCCGTCCGGTGGCGCGGGCTATCTGACGGGCAGGTGGTACGCGACACGGTAGCGGTCGGCCGGGATGACCACGTCGGCCGTCTCCACGGGGCGGCCCGAGGCGTAGTACGTGCGCTGGACGACCAGGACGACATGGCCGGGGACGCCGCCGAGGGCGAGGAGTTCCTCGGCGAGGCCCGGGCGGGCGCCCACCTCCTCCGTCACGTTGTCCACGATCACGTCGATGGCGCGCATCCGCTCGACCACGCCCATGCCGCCGAGCGGGCCCTCCTCGGGCAGCATGACGGGCGTACGGCCGGTGACGGCGAGGGGTTCCCAGGAGGTGGAGAGCATCATCGTCTCGCCGGCCTCCCGGAAGACGTACTTGGTGCACATCACGCGGTCCCCGGCCTTGATGCCCAGCCGCTCGGCGACCGCGCCGCTCGCCTCGCTCTGCCGGCTGCTGGACTCCCAGGTCCCGCGGGCGTGCGCCTCGGCCTGCTCCTGGCGGAACGGTGTGGCCCCGCCCGGGGGCCGGTAGCCGGAGCGGGCGATCCGGCGGGGCACCGGCCGCTCGCGGACATACGTACCGGATCCGGAGCGGCCCTCGACCAGGCCCTCGGCCATCAGGACCTTGCGGGCCTCCAGGGCGACGGTGTCCGAGACGCCGTACTCCTCGCGGATTCTGGCCTGGGACGGCAGCCGGGCGTGCGGTGGCAGCGAGCCGTCCACGATCTTCTTGCGGAGATCGCCCGCGACACGCAGGTACGCCGGCTGCTCACCGAATGTCACTGGCCGCTCCCATCAGGTTGTACAGACAGCTACAGCGTGGCAACCGTGGGTTCGACCATGCAAGCAAAGGCCAGAGAATCACTCGATGTGATGACATGTGCCCCGGAAAGGCTTTACGCAGGCAGTTTCTCCCCGCTATGGCGGCGATCACACGTCCTCGCTGCCGCTCCCGCCGGCGCCCGAGCCGCCCTCGCCGTATTCGTCCTCGTCGTACGAGGGCGGGGTGGTGGCCAGGTCCAGGGCCTCGCGGGCGGCGACGGTGGTGTCGCCGTCGACGTACGCGTAGCCGCTGTCGTAGTGCAGGTAGAACGTGTCGGCGTCCCCCGCGGTGGCCGCCTTCGCCCAGTCCGCCCGCGCGTCCCGCATGTCCTCGACCAGGGCGTCCACCGGCTTCCCGGCGTCCGCGGACCAGGTACGGCCGCCCAGTGCCCCGGCCTGCTCGGCGAGCACGTCCCGGACGTCCGCCGCCCAGTCCTTGTTGGCGTCCAGGTCCTCCTCGGCGTAGTCCTCGGGCTCCTCGTAGAGGACCTCGTCGATCGCCGCCATCGCCTTCAGGAAGGCCAGCTGGTCCGCGTCCAGGTTCGTTTCGTCGGCGCGCAGCGAGCCGGTCAGGGTGCCGGTCTCGTCGGTGTGGGCGAAGACGCAGGTGATCTCGCGGTCGCCCCACTCCCAGCTCTCCGCGGTCGGCGTGAGGTAGTAGACGTCGACCTCGTCGCCCAGCGCCCAGGGGTCCATGGCGTAGGCGTCCTGGAGGGTCCAGCACGTGTCCTCGGCCTGGTCCGTGACGTATCCGTCGCCCGGGTAGTCGTCGCCGGACAGCGGGATCGTGCCGAACACCTCGCCCTCGTGCGGGTCGGCGCAGGGCACCTCGTCGACGTCGTAGACGTCCTGGTCGAAGCCCCGGCCCGGGACGTCGAAGCAGTCGCCCGCGGCGAGCGCGTAACTGCTGCCCCTCGCGCCCTCCTTGACGCCCTCCCAGAACTCGGAGGCGACGTTCGTGGACAGCGACAGGGCCCACAGCGCGAGGCCGAGGGAGGACACGACCGCGCCCGCGATCGCCATCCCCCTGCCGCGCTCGCCCCGCTTCCTGATCTGCACCAGCGCGATGATCCCGAGGATCAGCCCGACGGCCGGCAGGAAGCAGAGCAGACCCAGCACGAGGGCGGCGATGGCGACACCGTTGACCGGCGCGGGGCGGGCGAAGGGCGTGTACCCCTGCCCCCAGACCTGGTACGGCGCGGGCACGGCACCGTAGGGGCCCTGGGGGGCCTGGGGAGCCTGGGGAGCCTGGGGGTACGGCCCCTGCGGATACGGGCCGTGCGGCTGCGGAGGCTGGTACGGGTCCTGGGGCTGCTGGGGCCCTGGGGGCGGGGGTATGGACACGGGTACCGTGCTCCTGGTTCGGGCGGATCGAGGCGGGGTGCGGGCAGTCTGGCAGCGGGGTCCGACAGCGGTACGGAACCGAGAGGCGACCGACGCGGCTGGGCGGCATCGTAAGCGTGTTGCTCACGGGGGAGGAACGGTGGTCGCGAACGCGACGATTCGGGCGGTGAACGCGCTTGCCGCGCGCTGGGCCGGGGAGGTCCGCGCGGACGGGAACTCGGTCTTCTCGGCGGCGGGCGTCTGGCCCCTGCTGGCCTTCCTCACGGACGGCGCCGAGGGAGCCGCCCGGGAGGAACTCGCGGACGCCCTCGGGCTGGCGGCGGATCAGGCGGCGGGTGCGGCGCGGGAGTTGCTGGGCCTGCTGGAGTGCGCCGAGGGCGTGGAGGCCGCTCTCGGGCTGTGGACGGCTCGGACGGTGGAGCTGGAGGAGGCCTGGGCAGCGGGGCTGCCCGCCGAGGCGCACGGGGTGCTCACCGGGGACGCGGAGGCCGACCGGGCGGCGCTGGACGCCTGGGCGGCGAAGCGGACCGGTGGGCGGATCGGACGGATGCCGGTACGGCTGGACCGGGACGGCTCGCTGGTACTGGCGACGGCGTCGGCGCTGCGGACGGACTGGGAGGAGCCGTTCACCGGGGACATCGGCGCCTGGACGGGCGGGCGGCCGACCGGTGAGGACGTGGCCGGGCTGCGGCGGACGACCACCGATCTCGACGCCGTCGGGGTGGCGCGGGCGCCCGGCGGGGCGGTGACCGAGGCGAGGGTGCGGGGCACGAACGGGCTGGACGTCCATCTGCTGCTCGGGGAGGAGCGGATGACGCCGGGGCAGGTGCTGGAGGCGGGGGCGGAGATCCTCGGGGGCCGGCTCACGGCCGTTCCCGGTGGGCGGCTTCCGCTCGGTGTGGCCGGGCCCGGGGTGTGCGTGGCGCGGCAGCGGGTGCGGGAGCCCGCGCCGCCCTCCGTCGTCCTCGCCGCCATGGAGTTCGAACTGACCTCCGAGCACGACTTCCTGACCCACCGGGACCTGTTCGGCCTGGTGACCGCCACCGACGGCCGGCCCGGACACTTCCCCGGCATCAGCCGGGCCCCGCTCGGGCTGCGCTCCGCCCGCCAGACGGCCACGGCCGTCTTCAGCGCGGAGGGCTTCCGGGCGACCGCGGTGACGGCGGCGGAGGCGGTCTGGCTGAGCGCGGAGGAACTGCCGTACGAGACGACGGTCGTGCGCGCCGCCTTCGACCGCCCCTTCGGCTTCCTCGCCGTCCACCGGGCGAGCGGTCTGGTCCTGACGGCCGGGTGGGTGAGCGAGCCGAAGGTGTGGCGGGAGGAGGACTACGGGTGGCCGGAGGAGGGGGACGGGACACCCGTGGTCTTCTGAGCCTCGCCCGCGAGCCTGCGCTGTTCCTCCTCCACGATGCGGCGGGCCAGGCCGTCGTCGGAGACGTCGATCGCGTCCGGGGTGGACTCCGCCGTGTCGCTGCGGCGGGCGTAGGCGTCGAAGAGGCGGTTCTTGCCGGCCAGGATCCGCAGCAGCCGGTCGTCCACGCTGTCGGTGACCAGCAGACGGTGCACCTGGACCGGGCGGACCTGGCCCATCCGGTGCGCGCGGGCCACGGCCTGGTGTTCCAGGGTCGGCTTGGTCTGCGGTTCGCACAGGACGACCACGGAGGCGGCCTGGAGGTTGAGGCCGACGCCGCCCGCCTCGATCTGGCAGAGCAGCACCGCGTGCCCCTCGGCGGCCGTGAAGTCGTCGACCAGCCGCTGCCGGCGGGCGGCGGACACGGATCCCGTCAGCGGGCCGTGCACCGCGTCGCCGAGCGCCTCCCGGACGGTGTCGAGGACGCCGCGGAAGTACGAGAACACGACCACTTTCAGGCCGTTGACCGCCGCCTCCGCGACCAGTTCGCGCAGCCGCTGGAGCTTCGCGGACTTCTCCGGATCGGCGTACGCGGCACGGCGCATCGCCATGAAGTTCCCCTCGGCGACGGCCGCCCGGTAGGCGTCCCGGTCGGCGGCGCCGAACTCCTCCCATGCGTCGACCTGGATCAGCGCGGGCAGTTCGGTGAGGACGTCCTTCTGGTTGCGGCGCAGATAGGCGGGGGCGACCGCCTTGCGGAAGACATGCGGTCCGGCCGCCGCGTCGCTGTCGTGGATCTCCGGGAGCAGTTCGGGGCGGAGCGGGGCGACGAGGGCGCGGAACTCCGCGACGCGGTTCTCCATCGGCGTACCGGTGAGGAACAGGACGCGGTCGCAGGCGCCGGTCCACACGGCGACCGAGCGGGCGCGGCGGGTGGCGGGGTTCTTGACGTAGTGCGCCTCGTCGACGACCAGCAGACCCGGTGCGGTGGCGGGCTCCGGCGCGGGCAGGGTGTGCAGCACGTCGAAGGTGGTGACGGCGACTCCGCCGCGCTCGCGCCACTCCGCGTGCGCGTCCCGCCGGTCCGGTCCGTGCACCGGCACCGCCCTGAGCGTGCTGCGGGCGCGGATCTCTCGGGTCCAGTTGATGAGGACACCGGCCGGGCAGACCACCAGGAAGTGGGTCTTCCCCTCCGCCGCGAGATGCGCGAGCACGGCGATGGCCTGCACGGTCTTGCCGAGCCCCATCTCGTCGCCGATGATCACCCGGCGCCGGGCGAGCGCGAAGCGGGCGCCGAAGGCCTGGTAGCCGCGCAGGGAGACCCGGCGGTGGGTGTCGTCCAGCGGCTGTGCGCGCACCTGTTCGGCGACCTCGGAGGGCATGAACCCCTCGGCCGCCGCCACGTCCGCCGGGAGCGCGCAGATCTCCGCCAGAAGGCTGTAGTACTCGGCGGAGCGCACCTCGAAGTCGACCCACGCCTCGAGCTCGGCGGCGGGTTCGCGCAGCAGGTCGGCCGTGGTCTGCGCCAGCAGCAACGGCACGTCCGTGCGGGCCGCCTCGGCCGTCAGGTCCCGCAGCTCCGGCCCGGCCGCGCGGGCGGCCTCGCGGCGGCCACGGCCCGCGAGCGCCAGCCGCAGCCGGCCGGTGGCCGGGCGCAGTGCGGGCAGCAGGGCGGCGAGGCGGGTCTCGTACCGTTCGGCGGCGGCGACGGCCCGGGGCAGGTCGGGTCCGGCCCCGACCAGCCGGTACAGCGCGGTGACGAGGGCGGTGGTGCGGGGTTCGGGGGCGTCGACGTCGATCCGTACGGACACCGTCTCCTCCACCGCGCGGGCGAGTTGCCGGGCGGCGGCGAGCGCCTGGTCGGCGGTCTGCGGGCCGACCCCGGGGATCTGCCGGAGTGTGTGCCGGCTCGCCGCGTGCACGGCGCCCACCGAGTCGAAGCCGGCCGCCTCCAGCGCGGGGAGCCGCAGCCGGCCCCCGGTGACCTCCTTCAGCCGGGCCGGCGGGATGGTCCGCAGTTCCTCGGCGACGAGGGCGTCCCGCAGCGGCGCGTGGGCGGCCCGCACCGCTTCCAGGGCGCGGGCGTGGTCGGCGCGCAGGGTGCGGGCGGCGTCGTACAGCCGCGTCCCCGCCTCGCACAGCTCGCGCGCCCGTCGTCCCACGGCCGGGGCGGGATCGTACGGCGGCGGCGCGGCGCTCCCGACGGCCTGCGCCTCCTCGACCCGCCCCATGCGCCCCTCCCCCGGTGTGCCGGGTGCGCGGTCCACCCGTCACGTTCCATGCTGCCACCCGGCACCACGCCCCGGGCGTGGTGGGCGCGGATCCCCGCTCCGGCGGTCGACGCGGTGGTGGTCGCGGTCGCCGTCGTGGACGTCCTGCCGAGAGGGCTGCCGCCCGGGGAGGTCGACACCTGTCCCGAGGGCCCCACGTACAGCCGCAGTCCGGGCCCGTCCCCGCTCTGGCCGGCCCCGAGCCCGGGCAGGTCCGCGAGCTGGATGGCGGGGTTGGTGAGAGTCGGCGAACATGCCCTGGTCGTGCGCGCGGTCGGCGTCGAGGAGGTAGGACTCGAAGTCCGTCGCGTCCGCCACACGTACGAGGGTGGGCCCGACGACCGACATGTACTCACTGATGCCGTACGCCTGGATCTGGAGGTAGAAGCCGGGGTCGTGGGTGAACTCGGTGCCCGGTTCGGCGAGTGAGCCCTCGTAGCCGATGACGGTGGGGCTGTCGGCGGAGCCCGCGGAGCCCTCCACGCCCGGCACGAAGATCATGGTGTCGGCGTCCACGGCGTCGGATGCCAGCAGGGCCGCCAGGTGCGCGGCGTCCTCCAGAACGACGGTGCGGGCAGCGTGTCCGGCGTTCTGGGACACCGTCGTGCGCCCGGTCGCCCAGCTCATGAGGCGCTCTTTCAGCACAGACATCGCATCCCCTTTTTCATCCCCCGATTGATTTCCCATATACGTGGACCGGCCGCGCGCAGCACGAAGAGACCCACCTGAAGAAAAGTCCGGCGCGCCAACGGGTTACCTGAAAGCACATGCGTCACGGGCATGTGATTCGAAAAAGCGCATATTCGCGCCGAAAAGCAGACGGTTACCTAACAGACGATTGTCCGGCACATACTTTGTCAGGCAGACAACGCGGCAAGGATCCGCTTGAGATCGGACATCGCTTCCTGCGCGCCGGCGACATTGAAGACCCCGGTCACATTCAGCACGACTTCGTCCACTCCGGCCTTTTCGTACGCACTCAATCGTGCGAGCAGTCCGTCCGTGTCGCCGCCGAGGAACGCCCCGCCCTCCACGAGGGCCTGCGCGTCGGCCTTGAGATCCCCGCCGCCCACTCCGACACCGGCCCGGCGCAGCATATCGAGGTGGTGCGGCCCTTGCAGGTGGGCGGCGTTGCCGGCCAGCGCGAAGGTGCCCGGCTCGTGACCCTCGCACTCCAGTGCGATCGGCACGATCGCCGTCAGCCGCGGTACGGGTCTGCCGGCCGTCGCGGCGCCTTCACGCATCGCCGGCAGTCGACGTCCTCCAGGTAGGAGGCGGGCGTCAGCCAGGTGATCGCGACATCGGCGAGCTCCCCGGCGAGCCGGGCCATGCCGGGGCGGAGCACGCCGAGGCCGAGTTCGACCGGAGGGGCGGGAAAGGCGTGCAGCGCGCCGTGACAGGAGAAGTACTCGCCCTTGAGGTCGACGACATCAAGGGCCAGCAGGCCCCGGACGATCGTCAGGTACTCGCGTGCGGCGGTCAGTGGACTGCGGTACGGCTCGCCGAGCAGGCTCCGCTGCATCGATCTGGCGCCGGGGCCGAATCCGGCCACGACCGGCCGGCCCGTCGCCAGGGCGAGGGACCGCACCTGGAGCGCCGCCTCGTAAGGATGCCGGAGCGGCATGAGCGTGACACCGAGCCCGGTCGGCACCCGGAAGCCGGCTCCCGCCGCGTACGCGAATCCCTGATGCGGCTCCAGGAACAGCGCCTGCCCCTGCCACAGGCGCTCGGCCCGAGTCCATTGAACCAGGCCCGCGTACGGAAGAAGTTACTCAGGGCGCCTCGGTAAGAAAGGCACCAGAACCGAATAAGTCGTCAATAGAAAAACCCCCGTTCACACCCATGCCGACACGCGAACAAATACGGACATTGGTCAGATGTTCGTACGCGGTTTGCGGTGCGGCTGGCACACATTCGATCATGCCAGGTGTAAAGGAAAGTGTAAAGATTGAGTATTGAGCAAGTCCTGCCTCCGCCCGATCACGACGCCGCCGCTCGACCCGGACGGCGACGAATTCGACCTGGGGCCAGGCGCGGCCTTTCCCGACATCCTCCTCCCGGGCGGGCTCGCACCCCGCTGACGACCACCGCCCCTCGGCCTCGACTGCCGGGCCGCGCTCAGGCCGGGCGGATGGGTGGACCGGGCGGCGTCCGGCACCACCACCGCGACCCTCGCGCAGCCCGCACACGTGGCGGCCGTCGCCCTGGCCCTGATGCTCCCGTCGTGGACCGGCCTGCTGCCCGCCCTCACCCCGGCCGTCCCACGGACCGGCCGGACCAACGCGTCGCGCGCGCCGCCCTCGCGGACGAGGCCCTCAGCCCGCAGGTGGAGACCGTCACCCACCCCGGCATCCCCGGCATCGACTCGACCCCGGCCTCCGCGGTCACCGACGGCGACAGCCCCGCCATCGCCGGGGCGAGTGCCCGCACGTGGTACGCAGCGGAAGAGGCCCGGCTCGTCGTCGAGGTCGTCCCACCGGAGTCCGCCCACCGCGACCGCACGGTGAAGCTGCGCAAGTACGCGGAGGCCAAGATCCCGCACCATTGGCACATACCCGCACCATTGGCACATAGGGGACGCGGTCGGCACTCCTGTCATCCACGTCTACGAACTCGACGAACCGACCGGCGTCCACGCGCCCGCCGGCGTCTTCCGGGGCACCCTGAAGCACCCTGTGCCGTTGCATCGGGTCGGCGCGGGAACACGGAGGGGGCGGGCTCGCCAGAGCCCGCCCCCTCCGACCTGCATGCTCGACGACATGTCCAGCACGCGGTAATCACACGATCACACGTTGAAGCGGAACTCCACGACGTCGCCGTCCTGCATGATGTAGTCCTTGCCCTCCATGCGGGCCTTGCCCTTGGCGCGGGCCTCGGTGACCGAGCCGGTTTCCACCAGGTCGGCGAACGAGATGACCTCGGCCTTGATGAAGCCCTTCTGGAAGTCGGTGTGGATGACACCGGCCGCCTCGGGAGCCGTCGCGCCCTTCTTGATGGTCCAGGCGCGGGATTCCTTGGGGCCGGCCGTGAGGTAGGTCTGGAGGCCGAGGGTGTCGAAGCCGACGCGGGCGAGGGTCGCGAGGCCGGGCTCCTCGGCGCCGACCGACTCCAGCAGCTCCATGGCGTCCGCCTCGTCCAACTCGGCGAGGTCCGCCTCCAGCTTGGCGTTGAGGAAGATCGCCTCGGCCGGGGCGACCAGGGCGCGCTGCTCGTCCTTGAAACCGTCGTCGGTCAGCTCGTCCTCGTCGACGTTGAAGACGTAGAGGAACGGCTTGGTGGTGAGCAGGTGCAGGTCGTGCAGGAGCTCGGCGCGCTCACCGCCCTGGACGATGCCCTGGGAGAACAGGGTGTCGCCCTTCTCCAGGATCTCCTTGGCCTCCTCGACGGCCTTGACCTTGGGGGCCACGTCCTTCTTGATGCGCGACTCCTTCTGGAGGCGCGGGAGGACCTTCTCGATCGTCTGGAGGTCCGCCAGGATCAGCTCGGTGTTGATCGTCTCGATGTCGTCCTTGGGCGAGACCTTGCCGTCGACATGCACGACGTTCTCGTCCTTGAAGGCACGGATGACCTGGCAGATCGCGTCGGACTCACGGATGTTCGCCAGGAACTTGTTGCCGAGGCCCTCGCCCTCGGAGGCGCCGCGCACGATGCCGGCGATGTCGACGAAGTCGACCGTCGCCGGGAGGATCCGCTGGGAGGAGAAGATCTCGGCCAGCTTGGTGAGCCGGGCGTCGGGGACGCCGACCACGCCGACGTTCGGCTCGATCGTGGCGAACGGGTAGTTGGCCGCCAGCACGTCGTTCTTGGTCAGGGCGTTGAACAGGGTCGACTTGCCGACATTCGGCAGACCGACGATTCCGATCGTGAGCGACACGTTGCGACTTCCCGTAGTCAGAGGGCCAGGGGCCGGTTCCCGTGGTGAGAAGGCCGGGGCGGGCCGAGAGGCCGACCGATCCACCAGTTTACGGCGTGCCGGGCACCGGACCGGCGGCCCTGTCGAACGCATGGTCACCGTCCGTCCCTCGGCGTGTCCGACACCCGATTCGGCACATAAACCGACCTAAGTTGGTGCAGTGGAGCAACACAGGACGCGACCCCCGCAGAGCGCGACGCGCCGCGACCCGCCTTCGCCACCGCCGCTGCCGCCCCAGACAGCCCGGGAAACCTCGTCGGGGGTGTCGGCGGGGGCGGGCCTCGAGCTGCGGCCACGGAGGGAGAAGCATGGGGAGCCCGCCGAGGGTTCGGGGGATTCAGCAGGCGATTCCGCAGGCGGGAGGGAGCGCGGGCCGGCGTGTTCCGACGTGGGGGCCGGCCGACGCTCGGTGCCGCCTCGCCCGTCGGAGCCGCCCCGGCCCATGAAGCTGCCCGCCCGGTCGAGGACGAAGCGCCTGTCGGGGGCTTCCCGCCCGGCGCCGGTCGTGGCTCAGCGGGCCGAGGACGGCCGGGAGCCCTCACCGGACCCTCGTCCCTTCGCCGGTCGACGCCCCTCCTCGGGTCCCGGGCCGTCCGGACGTCCCGGGCCATGTGAAGGCCCGGGGCCATCCGAAGGTGCCGGGCCATCCGAGGGTCTGCGCCCGTCAACGGGCCTGCGGCCGTCCGCAGGTCCCCGCCCGTCAACGGGCCTGCGGCCGTCCGCAGGTCCCCGCCCGTCAACGGGCCTGCGGCCGTCCGCAGGTCCCCGCCCGTCAACGGGCCTGCGGCCGTCCGCAGGTCCCCGCCCGTCAACGGGCCTGCGGCCGTCCTTGGATTCGGGGTCGTCCGGGGGCAGGGGTGCGCGGCCGTCCGCCGGTCCGCGTGCTTCCTACGGCCGGCGGCCTCCCTCCGGTGACCGCCCCTCACCGGGTGGCGGACCCCTTCCGGGTGGCGGACCTGTTCCGGGCGGCGGGCCTCTTCCGGGTGGCCGTCCCTTCCCAGGTGGCGGACCCCTTCCTGGTGGCCGTCCCTCCCCAGGTGGCGGACCCCTTCCGGCTGGCGGACCTGTTCCGGGTGGCGGACCTGTTCCGGGTGGCGGACCTCTTCCTGGTGGCCGTCCCTCCCCAGGTGGCGGGCCCTCCCCCGCTGGGCGCCCTTCCCCCAGTGGCGGATCGTCCCCCGGTGGGCGCCCATCCCCAGGTGGCGGACCCCTTCCGGCTGGCGGACCTCTTCCGGGCGGCCGCCCCTTCCCAGGTGGCGGACACCTTCCTGGTGGCCGTCCCTCCCCAGGTAGCGGGCCCTCCCCCGCTGGGCGCCCTTCCCCCAGTGGCGGATCGTCCCCCGGTGGGCGCCCATCCCCAACCAGCCGTCCTTCCCCAACCGGGCGTCCTTCCCCAACCAGCCGTCCTTTCCCCACCAGGCGTCCTTCCCCCACCGGTCGCCCCTCCGTCACCGGGCGCCCCTCCCCCACCGGCCGTCCTTCCGCCGCCCCCGGCACGCCCCTGTCCCCGGCCAAGTCCGCCGGAGGGGCCGGGGGCCGGTGGCCGAACCCCCGGCTCACCGGGCTGGGGAGCGGGCTGTTCGGTGGGGTGGTGATGTTCGCGCTCGGGGGTGTGGACGAGATGCTGTTCGACAGCTCGCTGACCGTGTACGGCGTGTTGTTCCTGCCGGTGTGTCTGCTGGTCGCGCTGTGGGTGCGCCCGGGGGATCTGCTGTCGGCGCCCGTGGTCGTGCCGATCGCCTTCGCGGTGGGTCTGCTGCCCGTCGTCGGGGGTGCGGACGGGCTCGGGGCGCGGCTGATGGAACTGGTCACGGCACTGGCCACGCAGGCCGGCTGGCTCTACGCCGGAACGCTTCTCGCGGCCGCGACCGTCCTGGTACGGGGCGTACGCCGGGCAGCGGCCCGCCGCCGGACAGCGAGCGCAAGCCGGGGCCCGCGCCCCTCGAGCCGGGCTTCCTGATCCGATGACGGCAGGCACCGGGGTGGTGCCCCGACGGGGTCCGGGACCCGCACGCCGGGTCCCCGATCCGCTCCGCCGAGCCGGGCCACGCCCCCGACGCAGGGCCGCCGGACCGCGAGCCGGGGTCCGCGAGCCGGGGTTCACGGCCCTCGGGTCAGGTTTCCTGATCTGATCCACCGCCGCGCCCGGCCCCGCCGCGCCCCGGTCGGCGCAGGGCTCAGCCCGCCCGGGTGCCCGTCGTCGCCCTCATGGCCGCCCCCACGATCCCCGCGTTGTTCTGCAGTTGGGCCGGGACGATCTCGGCTTGGATGCCCTCGATGTAGTGCAGGAACTTCTCCGCCTTGCGGCTGACCCCGCCGCCGATGATGAAGAGCTCGGGAGAGAACAGCATCTCGACGTGGGCGAGGTACCTGGTGACCCGGCGGGCCCAGTGTTCCCAGGTCAGCTCGTGGTCTTCCTTCGCCTTGCTGGAGGCCCGCTTCTCCGCGTCGTGGCCGTTCAGCTCGAGGTGGCCGAGTTCGGTGTTGGAGAGGAGGACGCCGTCGGTGAAGACGGCGCTGCCGATGCCCGTGCCGAAGGTCAGCAGGATGACCGTGCCCTTGCGGTCGCGGCCGGCGCCGAAGGACATCTCGGCGACGCCCGCCGCGTCCGCGTCGTTGACGACGGTCACGGGGAGGCCGCCCAGCCGCTCGCTGAACAACGCGCGCGCGTCGGTGTCGATCCAGGCCTTGTCGACATTGGCCGCCGTACGGATGTGGGAGCCGCCGGTGACCACACCGGGGAAGGTGAGGCCGACCGGTCCCGTCCAGCCGAAGTGCTCGACGACTTCCTTGACGCCGTCGGCCACCGCATCCGGCGTCGCCGGTTGCGGGGTGAGCACTTTCAGGCGCTCCTGAGCCAGGTCGCCCTTGTCCAGGTCCACAGGGGCGCCCTTGATCCCGGATCCGCCGATGTCCACGCCGAAGATCTGCATGGCCCTACGTTACGACGGACGACTGACAGTCACTCACCCGAGGCGGCCCGGGAGCCCTCGGCCCCGCTGCCGCCGCGCGCCGCCACCAGGGCCGCCGCCTCCTCGCGCAGGTCGCGGCGCAGCTCCTTGGGCAGCGAGAAGGTGATGTGCTCGTCGGCGGCCTTGACCAGCTCGACGTCCCCGTAGCCGCGCTCGGCGAGGAAGGCGAGGACCTCCTCGACGAGGACCTCGGGGACGGAGGCGCCGGAGGTGACACCGACCGTGCTCACGCCCTCCAGCCAGGTCTCGTCGATCTCGCTCGCGAAGTCCACCAGGTACGACGCGCGGGCACCGGCCAGCTTGGCGACCTCGACGAGCCGCTTGGAGTTGGAGGAGTTGCGGGAGCCGACCACGATGACCAGTTCGGCCTCGGCGCCCATCTGCTTCACGGCGAGCTGACGGTTCTGCGTGGCGTAGCAGATGTCGTCGCTCGGCGGGGAGATGAGCTGCGGGAACTTCTCCTTGAGGGCGTCGACCGTCTCCATGGTCTCGTCGACCGAGAGGGTGGTCTGGGACAGCCAGACGACCTTGGAGGGGTCGCGGACCTCCACCTTGGCGACGTCGCCGGGGCCGTCGACGAGCTGGATGTGGTCGGGGGCCTCGCCGGAGGTGCCGATGACCTCCTCGTGGCCCTCGTGGCCGATCAGGAGGATGTCGTAGTCCTCGCCGGCGAAGCGGACGGCTTCCTTGTGGACCTTGGTGACCAGGGGGCAGGTCGCGTCGATGGTGGCGAGCTGCCCGCGCGCGGCCTCCTCGTGCACCACGGGCGCGACTCCGTGCGCCGAGAACATCACGATGTTGCCCGGCGGGACCTCCTCGGTCCGCTCGACGAAGATCGCGCCCTTCTTCTCCAGGGTCTGCACGACGTACTTGTTGTGGACGATCTCGTGCCGGACGTAGACCGGGGCCCCGTACTGCTCCAGGGCCTTCTCGACGGCGATCACGGCGCGGTCCACGCCCGCGCAGTAGCCCCGGGGAGCGGCGAGCAGGACACGGCGGCGGGCTGGCGAAGCAGTCATGTGTCCCATCGTAAGGCCGCCCGCCGTGCCGCCCCGCGCCCGCCGGAAACGCTCAGCGGCGTTGTCGGTGCCTGCCGATACTCTCGGTCGCATGGCTGTGAACACGTCCGCGGACGCCCCGCTGCCCGTCGGCGAGGTGTCCCGGCTCATCGGGGGATGGATCGAGCGGCTCGGCGCCGTGTGGGTCGAGGGGCAGATCACCCAGTTGTCGCGGCGTCCGGGGGCGGGCGTCGTGTTCCTGACGCTGCGGGATCCCTCGCACGACATCTCGGTGGGCGTGACCTGCTACCGGCAGGTCTTCGACACCGTCGCGGACGTCGTCGGGGAGGGCGCCCGGGTCGTCGTCCACGCGAAGCCCGAGTGGTACGCGCCGCGGGGGCAGTTGTCGCTGCGGGCCGTGGAGATACGGCCGGTGGGGGTCGGGGAGCTGCTGGCCCGGCTGGAGCAGCTGAAGAAGTCGCTGGCGGCGGAGGGGCTGTTCTCGGCCGACCGGAAGAAGCCGCTGCCCTTTCTGCCGCAGCTGATCGGGCTGGTGTGCGGGCGGGCGTCCGCCGCGGAGCGGGACGTGCTGGAGAACGCGCGGCACCGGTGGCCCGCGGTCCGCTTCGAGGTGCGCAATGTCGCCGTGCAGGGGGTGCACGCGGTGGCGCAGGTCGTCCAGGCCGTGAAGGAGCTGGACGAGATCCCCGAGGTCGATGTGATCGTCGTGGCGCGGGGCGGCGGCAGCGTGGAGGATCTGCTGCCGTTCTCCGACGAGCAGCTGGTGCGGGCGGTCGCCGCCTGTCGTACGCCCGTGGTCTCGGCCATCGGGCACGAGCCCGACCATCCGCTCCTCGACCAGGTCGCGGACCTGCGGGCCTCCACGCCCACCGACGCCGCCAAGAAGGTCGTACCGGACGTCGGCGAGGAGCTGGAGCGGGTGCGGATGCTGCGCGGGCGGGCGCGGCGGTGTGCGCAGGCGTTCGTGGAGCGGGAGGAGCGCGGGCTCGCGCACGCTCTCGGGCGGCCGGTGATACAGGATCCGCACCGGATGGTCGAGGAGCGCGCCGATCAGGTCACCTCGCTCGTCGAGCGGTCCCGGCGCACGCTCGGGCATCTGCTGGACCGCGCCGACTCGGAGCTCACGCACACGCACGCGCGCGTGGTGGCCCTCTCGCCGGCCGCGACGCTGAAGCGGGGGTACGCGGTACTGCAGCGGGCCGACGGGCATGTGGTCCGGGATCCGGGCGAGGTGGGTGCGGCCGAGGTGCTGCGCGCGCGGGTCGCCGAGGGCGAGTTCATGGTTCGAGTCGACGAGAAGGAAACGCCGCATGACGAGCAAGGCTGAGGAAGCCCTCGGGTACGAGCAGGCCCGGGACGAGTTGATCGACGTCGTACGACGCCTGGAGGCGGGGGGTACGACGCTGGAGGAGTCGCTCGCCCTGTGGGAGCGCGGGGAGGAGCTGGCCAAGGTGTGCCGGCGCTGGCTGGAGGGTGCGCGGGCGCGGCTGGACGCGGCGCTGGCCGAGGAGGGGGAAGCGGACGGCGAGTGAGCGCGGCGGCGGGGTGCCACTGTGAGCCGGGTCACCGATACCCGTCTTTTGTTGAAACTTGAACCTCTCCTCGCGTACGGTCGTCGACATCAGCCGATCCGGACCACGGTCCGGAACGGAGTCAGGCGCCCCACACCGAGGAAGTCCACGCATGTCTCTCGTTCTTGACCCCACCGCCCAGGACCTGCTGTTCCGCGAAGCCCACACCGCGAACACCTTCACCGACGAGCCGGTGACCGACGAGCAGATCCAGGCGATCTACGACCTGGTCAAGTTCGGCCCGACCGCCTTCAACCAGACCCCGCTGCGCATCACCCTGGTCCGCTCGGCCGAGGCCCGTGAGCGGCTGGTGCAGCACATGGCCGACGGCAACAAGGCCAAGACGTCCACGGCCCCGCTGGTCGCGATCCTCTCCGCGGACAACGAGTTCCACGAGGAGCTGCCGACCCTGTTCCCGGCCTTCCCGCAGGCCAAGGACCTGTTCTTCGCCGAGCGCGCGGCCCGTGAGGGCGCCGCCGGGATGAACGCCGCCCTGCAGGCCGCGTACTTCATCGTCGGCATCCGCGCCGCCGGTCTGGCCGCCGGCCCGATGACCGGCCTGGACTTCGAGGGCGTCCGCAAGGAGTTCCTCGACGACGACCACACCCCGCTGATGGTGATCAACATCGGCAAGCCCGGCCCGGACGCCGCGTACCCGCGTTCCCCGCGCCTCGCCTACGACCAGGTCGTCACCACCGTCTGAACCGTCCGAACCGTCCGAGCGGATCTAGCGGATCGAGCAGATCGAGCGGATCGAGACGGACCCATCGCGACGCACGAGAGGCCCCCTGCCAGCCGGCCGGGGGCCTCTTCGCGTACCGGTCAGGGGGCGCTCACGCCGTCTTCAGCGCCTTCGCCATCTCCGTCAGACGGTCGAAGGACGCCGTGCCCGCGACGACCGTCGTCGAGCCGTCGGTGCCCTGGAGGACGAGGGCGTCGTAACGGCCGCCGGCGTAGCGGGTCCAGGTGCGGCCGGCGATGTCCTCGGTGACCTTGGTCGCCTTGGCGCCCTGGCTCGCCTCCTCGATGAACTCCGCGCGCTTCTGAGTGGACTGCTCGATCGCGACGTACTCCCCGTCGGGAGTGTGGAAGCCGAGATGCCAGGAGTCGAACTCGGCGCCCCGGAAGCGCACGGAGGTCGCCTTCCAGCTCTCGGGCAGGCCCTCGGGCGCAGCCACCGGGTACGACGCCGCACGGCGTGCCGTGAGCAGCTCGACGCGGTAGTCGACCCGCTTGACGTCGGGAGCGGTCTCGTCGTGCGGGACGAAGAGGTAGATCACATACGCCGCGATGACGATGAGGCCCAGGGAGAGAACCATGTCCCGGGCCGTCTTCTGCTTGCCGTTCGAACCTGCCACGCCCCCTATCGTCGCAGGTGCCCGGTCCGCTCATCCGTGGGGTCCCCTGCTCATTTTGTCGGACTGACGATAGAGTCGAGGATCGAACCCTCATCCGGCCGTCGTCGTATCAGAAAGGTGCGCTCCGATGACCGAGAATCATCATCTGCCGTCCGAGCTCGATGTTCCTTCCGAGGCCCCCGACCGCAACCTCGCCCTCGAACTGGTCCGCGTGACCGAAGCCGCCGCGATGGCCGCCGGCCGCTGGGTGGGCCGCGGTGACAAGAACGGCGCCGACGGTGCCGCGGTGCGCGCGATGCGGACCCTCGTCTCGACCGTCTCGATGAACGGCGTCGTCGTCATCGGTGAGGGCGAGAAGGACGAGGCGCCGATGCTGTTCAACGGCGAGCGCGTCGGCGACGGGACCGGGCCGGAGGTGGACATCGCCGTCGACCCGATCGACGGGACCACGCTGACGGCCAAGGGCATGCCGAACGCGATCGCGGTGCTCGCGGCGACCGAGCGGGGCGCGATGTTCGACCCCTCCGCCGTGTTCTACATGGACAAACTGGTCACCGGCCCGGAGGCGGCCGAGTTCGTCGACATCAACGCCCCCGTCGAGGTCAACATCCGGCGGGTCGCCAAGGCCAAGCGGGCCACCCCGGAGGACGTCACCGTCGTCATCCTGGACCGGCCGCGGCACGAGGGCATCATCAAGGAGATCCGGGACACCGGGGCGCGCATCAAGCTGATCTCCGACGGCGATGTGGCCGGCTCGATCCTGGCGCTGCGCGAGGGCACCGGTATCGACCTGCTGCTCGGCATCGGCGGTACGCCGGAGGGCATCATCTCGGCCTGCGCGGTGAAGTGCCTGGGCGGCACCATCCAGGGCAAGCTGTGGCCCAAGGACGACGAGGAGCGGCAGCGGGCGGTCGACGCGGGGCACGATCTCGACCGGGTGCTGACGACCGAGGACCTGGTCCAGGGCGAGAACGTGTTCTTCGTCGCCACCGGGATCACGGACGGGGAGCTGCTGCGCGGGGTGCGGTACCGGTCGGAGACCGCGACGACCGACTCGATCGTGATGCGGTCGCGGTCGGGGACGGTGCGGCGGATCGACTCGGTGCACCGGCTCAGCAAGCTGCGGGCGTACAGCGCGGTCGACTTCGATCGCGCCAAGTAGCAGCCCCGCGCCCCTGAAAAGCGAGTGGTCCACCACACCGCACGTCAAGAAGTGGGCGCCCCCGGTGCGGAGGGGGCGCCCACGTCCGCGTCGGCGCGGCTAGCCCGCCTGCGCTATGCGGTCCGCCGTCCTGGCCGCCTTCTTCAGTTCCATGTCGCGGCGGCGGCGTCGGGCCAGGACGACCCGGCGTTCGGCGGCGGTGAGGCCGCCCCACACGCCGTAGGGCTCGGGCTGGAGCAGGGCGTGCTCCCGGCACTCCACCATGACGGGACAGCGGGCGCAGACCCGTTTCGCGGCCTCTTCGCGGGAGAGCCGGGCGGCGGTGGGCTCCTTGGAGGGAGCGAAGAACAGGCCGGCCTCGTCACGCCGGCACACCGCCTCGGTGTGCCAGGGAGCGTCTTGGTCGCGCGCTGGCACCCGCTGGGCCGGAACGGCGGCGACCTGCAGGGACGAATGCGGCGGTTGCAGCACGGGTCTACTCCTGACGACGGCTTCGCGAGCGAGAGACGATGCAGCAAGGCCTACCCGCTGTGCGCGCGCCTATGCACTCCGTTCCGAACCGCTGGATTCCGGGGAGTCCTGCGCGGTCGGGTGGGGTCCGAGGGCCCCTGGGGGCGCGGCGCGATTCACGACCGTCAACGGTCCAGGTGTTTGCGCAAACCCTTGTCGACCTTGCGGTGCACGCGATCGAGGATGTCCGCGACGAACCTGCCGCGTTTCGGCCGGCCCTCGATGTTGCCGAGCACCGCCCAGCCGTCGATGTAGACCACCGGGGCGTCGGGCTCGGGCGAGTCGAGGGCGTCCACCTCGAAGTTGCCGAGGACTCCGCCGCCGGTGCCGCGCAGCGACACGTTCTCCGGGACGTACACCTCGACGTTGCCGAAGACGGACCAGGCCTTGATCATGACCTGCTGGTACTCGAAGAGCGCCTCGCTGAGGTCGATCTCGACGCTGCCGAAGACCGCGTAGGCGTGGATACGGCGGCCCGCGCGCCAGCGGCCCCGGCGGCTGGCGCTGCTGAACACCGCGACCACGTTGTCGTCGGGGTCGGCGGGGATCGCGCCGCGGTCGGGCCGGCTCGGGGCGCCGCCGGGTGCCGTACGGCGGGCGTGGGCGGCGGGCAGGTCCTGTATGAAGACCTCCAGTTCACCGACCGTCTTGGCGGCCAGCACGCCCTCCACGCGCTCGGCGTGCTCGTCGGCGGTCAGCCGGCCCTCGGCCAGGGCCTCGCGCAGGATGTCGGCGACACGGTCGCGGTCGGCGTCCGACGCGCGCAGCCGGGTGGGCGGTGTGGTTGCGGCAGCGGTCTGCTTCTGAAGGTCCACGGGAACAGCGTACCCAAACACGATAGATCGCGATAGCCCCCGCTCCCTCCGGCCGAACTGAGCCCTACCTCACAAGCTCCGTGTCGGAGGCAGGTTCTACGCTGGTGGGGCCCGCCAGTGTCGGCGGGCCGCCGTCTGCAGAGTGAGGAATGGGCTGCGATGCCTGAGTTCGCGTACACCGATCTGCTCCCCATGGGAGAGGACACCACCCCGTACCGGCTGGTGACCTCCGAGGGTGTCTCCACCTTCGAGGCCGACGGGCGGACGTTCCTCAAGGTGGAGCCGGAGGCGCTGCGCAAGCTCGCCGCGGAGGCCGTCCACGACATCCAGCACTATCTGCGGCCGGCGCACCTCGCCCAGCTGCGGCGGATCATCGACGACCCCGAGGCGTCGGGCAACGACAAGTTCGTCGCGCTGGACCTGCTGAAGAACGCGAACATCGCGGCGGCGGGCGTCCTGCCGATGTGCCAGGACACGGGCACGGCGATCGTCATGGGCAAGCGCGGCCAGAACGTGCTGACCTCGGGCGGCGACGAGGAGGCCCTCAGCCGGGGCATCTACGACGCGTACACCAAGCTCAACCTGCGGTACTCGCAGATGGCCCCGCTCACCATGTGGGACGAGAAGAACACCGGCTCCAACCTGCCGGCCCAGATCGAGCTGTACGCCACCGACGGCGGCGCGTACAAGTTCCTGTTCATGGCCAAGGGCGGCGGCAGCGCCAACAAGAGCTTCCTCTACCAGGAGACGAAGGCCGTCCTCAACGAGGCCTCCATGATGAAGTTCCTGGAGGAGAAGATCCGCTCGCTGGGCACGGCCGCCTGCCCGCCGTACCACCTGGCGATCGTCGTCGGCGGTACGTCCGCGGAGTACGCGCTGAAGACCGCGAAGTACGCCTCCGCGCACTACCTGGACGAGATCCCGGCGGAGGGCTCGGAGCTCGGTCACGGCTTCCGGGACAAGGAGCTGGAGGAGAAGGTCTTCGAGCTGACGCAGAAGATCGGCATCGGCGCGCAGTTCGGCGGCAAGTACTTCTGCCACGACGTACGCGTGGTGCGGCTGCCCCGGCACGGCGCGTCCTGCCCGGTCGCCATCGCCGTGTCCTGCTCCGCCGACCGCCAGGCCGTCGCGAAGATCACCGCCGAGGGTGTCTTCCTGGAGCAGCTGGAGACCGACCCGGCGCGGTTCCTGCCGGACACGACCGACGAGCATCTCGACTCCGCCGACGAGGACGTCGTCCGCATCGACCTCAACCAGCCGATGGACGACATCCTCGCCGAGCTGACGAAGTACCCGGTGAAGACCCGGCTCTCCCTGTCCGGCCCGCTGGTCGTGGCCCGGGACATCGCGCACGCCAAGATCAAGGAGCGGCTGGACGCGGGCGAGGAGATGCCGCAGTACCTCAAGGACCACCCGGTGTACTACGCGGGCCCGGCCAAGACCCCCGAGGGCTACGCGTCCGGTTCCTTCGGCCCGACCACCGCCGGGCGGATGGACTCCTACGTCGAGCAGTTCCAGGCGGCGGGCGGCTCCAAGGTGATGCTGGCCAAGGGCAACCGCTCCCAGCAGGTCACCGACGCCTGCGGCAGTCACGGCGGCTTCTACCTCGGCTCCATCGGCGGGCCCGCCGCCCGTCTCGCCCAGGACTGCATCAAGAAGGTCGAGGTCGTCGAGTACGAGGAGCTCGGCATGGAGGCCGTCTGGAAGATCGAGGTCGAGGACTTCCCCGCCTTCGTCGTCGTCGACGACAAGGGCAACGACTTCTTCAAGGACCCGGCGCCGGCCCCGACGTTCACGTCGATCCCGGTGCGGGGGCCTGGGCTGGCGTAGTGCCGTTGGGGCGGCGGGGACGACTTCGCCCCGCCGCCCCTACCGTCCCCTCCCCAGGGGCTCCGCCCCTCCACCGCCACCGGGGCTCCGTCCCGCACCCCCGCAGAACTCGGCCCCCGCACCCCACCTGGCCACCCTCCCCGGCCCCGGCCCCGGCCCCGGCCCCGCAGAACTCCGCCCCCACACCCACCCGGCCACCCTCCCCGGCCCCCATCGGCCTGAACGGGCCTCGTCCTCAAACGCCGGACCGGCGGAGTGGTGCCGCCGGACGGGCTGGATCTCTGGGCCGGTGCCGAAGGGGGCGCCACCGGGCGCACACCTCGCCTCCGGGGGAACAGGAGGCGCGTCGGCGATGCTGTCCCCTGTGGAGGTGATCGTCGATGGCCGGCGAACAGGACAAGGGCGGGTACCGCGTAGAGCACGATTCGATGGGGGAGGTGCGGGTCCCGGCGGACGCCAAGTGGCGGGCGCAGACGCAGCGGGCCGTGGAGAACTTCCCCGTCTCCGGGCAGCGGATCGAGCGGGCGCACATCGAGGCGCTGGCGCGGATCAAGGGTGCCGCGGCGAAGGTGAACGCCGAACTCGGGGTGCTCGACAAGGACGTGGCCGGGGCGATCCAGGAGGCGGCCGCGGAGGTCGCCGAGGGAACCTGGGACGCGCACTTCCCGGTGGACGTGTTCCAGACGGGGTCCGGTACGTCGTCGAACATGAACACCAACGAGGTCATCGCCACGCTGGCGAGCGAGCGGCTCGGCCGGGACGTCCATCCCAACGATCATGTCAACGCGTCGCAGTCGTCCAACGACGTCTTCCCGTCGTCGATCCACATCGCCGCCACCGCCGCCGTCACCCGGGACCTGATCCCGGCCCTGGAGCATCTCGCCGCGGCGCTCGGCCGCAAGGCGGAGGAGTTCGCGGACGTCGTGAAGTCGGGGCGGACGCATCTGATGGACGCCACGCCCGTCACCCTGGGACAGGAGTTCGGGGGGTACGCCGCCCAGGTGCGCCACGGCGTGGAGCGGCTGCGGGCCTCCCTCCCCCGGCTCGCCGAGCTGCCCCTCGGCGGGACCGCCGTCGGGACCGGGATCAACACCCCGCCCGGCTTCTCCGCCGCCGTCATCGAGGAGGTCGCCCGGGCCACCGGACTCCCGCTGACCGAGGCCCGGGACCACTTCGAGGCACAGGGCGCCCGGGACGGGATCGTCGAGACGAGCGGGCAGCTGCGGACCGTCGCCGTCTCGCTCACGAAGATCGCCAACGATCTGCGGTGGATGGCCTCGGGACCGCGGACGGGTCTCGCGGAGATCTCGCTGCCCGACCTCCAGCCCGGGTCCTCGATCATGCCCGGCAAGGTGAACCCGGTCGTCCCGGAGGCCGTGCTGATGGTCGCCGCGCAGGTCATGGGCAACGACGCCACCGTCGCCACCGCCGGAGCGGCCGGCAACTTCGAGCTCAACGTCATGCTCCCGGTCATCGCCAAGAACGTGCTGGAGTCGATCCGGCTGCTGGCGAACGTCTCGCGACTGCTCGCCGACCGGACCGTGGACGGCATCGTCGCGCACCGCGAGCGCGCCCGCGAGTACGCCGAGTCCTCGCCGTCCGTCGTCACGCCGCTCAACAGGTACATCGGCTACGAGGAGGCCGCCAAGGTCGCCAAGAAGGCTCTCGCGCAGCGCAGGACGATCCGCCAGGTCGTCCTCGAAAGCGGGTATGTGGAGCGCGGCATGCTGACGGTCGAGCAGCTCGACGAGGCCCTGGATGTCCTGCGGATGACACGCCCGTAACCTTTCCCCGCGGCGCGCAGAACCGTGACGCGCGCCGCAGCGTCGTATGCCCATGGCACCTAATATCTGTGCATGGCAGACGGTGGAGCGGTGAGACGGGTGGGAACAGGTGGTACGGCGGCGTTCTGGGCGCCCGGGGACCGGATCCTGTGGCGCTACCGGGAGAACGGTGGCCCGGGCTTCCACATCGCCCGCCCGGTCACCGTGGTCCGTGACGACGAGGAGCTGCTCGCGGTCTGGCTGGCGCCCGGGACACAGGTCGTCAAGCCCGTGCTCGCCGACGGCACCCCGCTGCACCGGGAGCCGCTGCCGACGCGCTACACCAAGCCCCGGACCGTCCAGCTCGACCGCTGGTTCGGCACCGGCGTGCTGAAACTGGCCCGGCCCGGCGAGCCCTGGTCCGTGTGGCTGTTCTGGGAGCCGGGCTGGCAGTTCAAGAACTGGTACGTCAATCTGGAGGAGCCGCTGGCCCGTTGGGGCGGCGGAGTGGACTCCGAGGATCATTTTCTGGACATCTGCGTGTACCCCGACCGCAGTTGGGGCTGGCGTGACGAGGACGAGTTCGCGCAGGCCCAGCAGGACGGGCTGATGGACGCCGCCGTCGCCGGGCGGGCGCGGGAGGCGGGCCGAGCGGCGGTGGAGGTGATCCACGCCTGGGAGGCTCCGTTCAACAAGGGCTGGCAGCACTGGCGCCCGGATCCCTCCTGGGCCGTACCGTTGCTTCCGGAGGACTGGGACCGAGTCCCGGCGCACATGTCCACATGAGACCCTTGATGCGCCCCCGGGCAGGAAACGTAGGATCGTCCTCCGCAAGACCATCGAACAGCAACTCCCGGGGCCGACACCGGGTCTGACCGAACGTCACCGAGGGGCGGCAGGACGTGAGCGAGGGGTACGAGGGCAACACCGGCGGGGCCGAAAGAACGGACGGCACCCGCTGCCAGGGCCGCGCCCGGTCCTCCGGTGACACAGGAACAGCCTCTGACCACGCGGGAATTCCGTTCCGGGGACAGGTATTCCGGGTATCGGGTTTTCTGCGGGACCAACTGTGTGCGCGCCGCGCAGCCCCGGACGGACGGATTCGACACGCGTGACGGAGCAGCCCACCAGCTACGAACGCCCCCAGGGCGTCGACCCCACGGAAGGCCGCGGGGCGCTCCTGCATACCCAGGCCCCGGACGCCTCGGACGCCTTACCTCCCGCCGCCTCCCAGGGCCGCGCGGAGGACGGCCCTGGCACCACCGCGCCGTGTGCCACCAGCGGGAAGGGCAGCAAGGGAAACAAGGGTGCCCAGGGAACGGATCCGGCCGGTTCGCAGGCCGAGCACTCACAGCCGGCGACCGGAGCCGAGCCCGACAGCCACCGGCCACGTCCGGCGCCCGAGTCCATCCCGGCCCAGCCGGGCGGTGACATGCGCTCCGAGCGTCGTACGGGGCAAGGGGTGACGCCCGGGCGGCCCACGCCGATGCGCCGGGACGGGGACCGGCTGCGTTTCATCGGTGCCGCCACCCGGCGGATCGCCCGCGGTCTGGACCTCGACGAGATCGTGATGGGGCTGTGCCGGGCCACCGTGCCGACCTTCTCCGACGCGATCCTCGTCTATCTGCGCGACCCGCTGCCGGTCGGCGACGAGCGGCCGGTGGCCGACCGCGTCATGCTGCGGCTGCGGCGTACCGACCGCATCCCGGAGGAGCGCGACACCGAGACCGGCTTCGCCGCGCTCGCCCTGCCGCCGCCGGAACCCTCCGAGCTGAGCGCCGAGTTGTCCTCCGCGATCGCCGAACTGTGCGAGGTACGGCCCGGCGGGGCGCTCGCGGAGGTGCTGCGCGGGGTGCGCCCGGTGTTCGCCGACAGTCCGGCCGCCCGTGCCGCGCTGCCCGAACTCCTGGGCGAGGACAGCACCTTGGTCGTCCCGGGCGGCCAGCGGGCCATCCTGGCCCCGCTGCGGGGCCGCCGCCGGGTCATCGGCGCGGCGGTCTTCCTGCGCCGCCCGGAGCGCTTCCCGTTCGAGAACGACGACCTGCTGGTCGCGGCGCAGCTCGCCACGCACAGCGCGCTCGGCATCGACAAGGCGGTGCTGTACGACCGTGAGGCGTACATCGCCGACGAGTTGCAGCGCACGATGCTGCCGGAGCACCTGCCCCGGCCCACGGGCGTACGGCTCGCCTCCCGCTATCTCCCCGCGGCCGAGACCGCGCGGGTGGGCGGCGACTGGTACGACGCGATCCCGCTGCCGGGCAGCCGGGTGGCGCTGGTCGTGGGCGATGTCATGGGGCACTCGATGACCTCGGCCGCGATCATGGGCCAGCTGCGGACGACCGCGCAGACCCTCGCGGGGCTGGATCTGCCGCCGCAGGAGGTGCTGCACCACCTCGACGAGCAGGCCCAGCGGCTGGGCTCCGACCGCATGGCGACCTGCCTGTACGCCGTCTACGACCCGGTGTCGCACCGCATCACCATCGCCAACGCCGGCCATCCGCCGCCGGTCCTGCTGCATCTGGGCGGCCGGGCCGAGGTGCTGCGGGTGCCGCCGGGGGCGCCGATCGGCGTGGGCGGGGTCGACTTCGAGGCGGTGGAGCTGGACGCACCGGCCGGGGCGACGCTGCTGCTGTACACCGACGGCCTGGTGGAGTCCCGGCTGCGGGACGTGGCGACCGGGATAGAGCAGCTGCGGGAGAAACTGGCCGCGACCGCTCAGCTCACGGGGCCCGATCATCCGCCGCCGCTGGAGGCCCTGTGCGACGAGGTGCTCGACATGCTCGGGCCGGGTGACCGGGACGACGACATCGCGCTGCTCGCGGCCCGCTTCGACGGGATCGCGCCGAGCGACGTGGCGTACTGGTTCCTGGAGCCGGAGGACGCGGCACCCGGCCGTGCCCGGCGGCTGGCCCGGCGGGCGTTGTCCCGGTGGGGGATGGAGGATCTGACCGACTCCGTCGAGCTGCTGGTGAGCGAGGTGGTCACGAACGCGGTGCGGTACGCCTCCCGGCCGGTCACGTTGCGACTGCTGCGGACCGACGTACTGCGCTGCGAGGTGGGGGACGATGTGCCTCAACTGCCCCGGCTGCGGCAGGCCCGGGCCACCGACGAGGGTGGGCGGGGGCTGTATCTGGTCAATCGGCTGGCTCGGCGGTGGGGGGCCACTCGGCTCAGCACCGGCAAGGTCGTGTGGTTCGAACTGAATCGGTCGTAGGCCGGCTGCGGGTCAAACGGAGAGGGCGCCCGGTGATCACCGGGCGCCCTCTCTTTCATGTGTTCACTGGCCGTCGCCGCTCAGGGGATCCGTGGGGTTCGTCGGATCCACCGTCGGTTCTCCCGTGGACGGTTCCGTTGTGGTGTTGCCCGTGGGTTCCGGGCTCGTCGGCGTGTTCGTGGGGGTGTTGTTCGGCGTCGGCTGCTGGGTCGTGGGGGTGCTCGAGGGGCTGTCCTGCGCCGTGGGAGTGGCGGAGGGGCTCGGGCTCGACGAGGCGGACGCGGTCGGGGACGGGGAGGCCGTCTGGACCGCCGCGCCCTGCTTGGTCTCCAGGTCGAACTTGGTGACCTTGGTGGAGACGCCGAAGGTGTACGCCGCCCAGATCTGCGCCGGGAAGCCACCACCGTTGACACGGCCCGCGACCGTGGTGATGCCCGTCGTCGCACCGGTCAGGCTGACCTGGGCGCCGGTCTTGGCCTTCTCGCCGAACAGGCCGACCGAGGTCACCAGGTCGGGCGTGTAGCCGGTGAACCAGGCCGACTTGTTGTTGTCGGAGGTACCCGTCTTGCCGGCCACCTTCTGGCCCTTGCGCAGCGGGTTGTCCCGTACGGACTTCTTGGCCGTACCGTCGTCGACCACACCGGTGAGCACCGAGGTGACCGAGTCGGCGGCCTCCCGGTCGATGACCTGGTCGCCGATGGGTTCGGTGTGCTTGAAGGACGGGTAGGCGCTGTTCTTCGCCTCCGCGATGATCGCCGGCGTGACCTTCTTGCCGTGGTTGTCGAGCGTGGCGTAGACGCCGGCCATCTGGAGGGGGCTCGCACCCATGGTGCCGAGGGTCTGGGCCGGCACCGCCTTCAGGTCCTTGGTGTCCATGCCGAGGTCGTCGGCGACCTTCAGCACCTTGTCCATGCCGACGTCGACACCCATCTGCGCGAAGACGGAGTTGATGGACTTGTTCAGCGCCGTCTGGACGGTGACGTCGCCGTAGTCTTGGTCGTCCTCGTTCTCCGGCGCGAAGCCGATGTCGCTGCCGACGACCGGGCGCTTGCTGGTGCCGTCGTAGAGCGTGTTGGCGGTGATCTCGTCGCCGTCCTGCGTCTTGGCGTTCTCGTCGAAGGCCGCGGCGAGGATCACCGGCTTGAAGGTGGAGGCGGGCTGGTAGTCGGTGCGGGTGGCGTTGTTGATGTAGTGCTCGGTGTAGCCCTTGCCGCCGTACATCGCCACGACAGCGCCCGTCTTCGGGTCCACCGAGACCGCGCCGGCCTGGACGTCACCGTCGACCGGGCGCTTCTTCGCGTCCAGCTTGCTGGTCAGCTGTTCCTTGACCGCCTTCTCCAGCGCCTTCTGCTTGCCCTTGTTGATGTTGAGCTTCATGTTCCAGCCGCCCTTCTTCACCAGGGCGGCGGCGGACTCGTAGTCTTCGGCGACCCCCGTGGCGACGAGCTGATTGGCCAGCTCGTTGTTGGCCGCGGCGACCAGGTAGCCGGTCTGGCCCTCCTGGCCCGGTGCGGCCTTCGGGGCCTCCGGCTCCGGGAACGTCATCTTCTCGCGCTCGGACTTGTCGAGCCAGCCCTGCTCGACCATGTTGTCGAGGACGTAGTTCCAGCGGGCCTTGACCAGCCGCTTGCCGGTGTCGGTGGCGACGGCCCAGTCGTACTGGCTCGGGGCCTGGAGGAGGGCGGCGAGGTAGGCGCCCTGCTGGACGTTCAGCTCGCTGGCGTCCTTGCGGTAGTAGCACTGGGCGGCGGCCTGGATGCCGTAGCAACCGCGGCCGTAGTAGCTGGTGTTGATGTAGCCGGCCAGGATGTAGTTCTTGTCCTTCTCCCGGTCCAGCTTCAGGGAGATGACCAGTTCCTTCAGCTTGCGCGTGACGGTCTGTTCCTGGCTCAGGTAGTAGTTCTTCACGTACTGCTGGGTGATCGTCGAACCGCCCTGCGCGCCCTTGCCCATGAGGGTGTTGAGGATGCCTCGGGTGGTGCCCTTCAGGTCGACGCCGGCGTCCGTGTAGAAGGACTTGTTCTCGGCGGCGACGAAGGTGTACCGGACCTTTTTGGGGACCTCGGCGAGATCGACGACCTCGCGGTTGACCGCGCCGTCCCGGGTCATGATCGAGCCGTCTTTGTACTCGTAGACGTTGCTCTGGAGCTCGGCGTCGGGGTTGCCCGCCGGGATCGGGGTGCTGACGTAGAGCCAGACGAGCGCTCCGATGACGGCCGTGGTCATGATCAGGAACGCGCCGAGGATCTTCTTCCAGGTGAAGATCCGGCGTATGAGGCTCTTGTCCTTCTTACCGCCCTTGCCGCCCTTGCCCCCCTTGCCGGCCTTGACTCCCCGGCCGCCCTTCTTTCCCGCGGCGGCCCTGCGCGCGGCCGCGCGGCCGCCGGGTGCGGGGCCGCCGGCGGTGTCGGGGGCCTCGGACGTCTCGGGGGCTTCGGGGGCCTCCACGGCCGATCGCGACTCGCTGCGCGACGGCGGGGCCTCTCTTCTCGACGAGCGGCTCTTGGGCGCCGCGCGACGGCCACCGCTCTGCCGCGCTCGTCTCTCGTCCGCTCGTCCCATGAGTCCGCTCGCTCCGCTTCGTACTCGGCAGTCACACCAGTGCCTGGAGGCAGGTCAGCTCAGAAAGCTAACACCGTCGGCTATGTCGAAGAGGCCTCGGTCCGGCGTTCGGAGGGGGTGAGAATCAGCACCCCGCCGGGAAACCGGCACACCACGTCACCTCGTTCGACGACTGGAACGCGCCGGGGGTTGCCATCTGCTCATTAAGTGATATCACTTAGCTAGACAAACGCTTACGCGGGCGCCGGAACGAACCGGATCACGCCTGCATGAAACGGGGGGAATCACCCATGTCCACAGAGAGTTCCTCGGTGAAGGAGTTCCCGGCCCACAGCGTGGGCGGCGGGCTCGCGCTGCTCGGCGGACTGGTCGGACTGCTGCTCGGCGGCGGGCTGATCGCCGCCGCGACCACGGTGGCCGAGACCGGCGGCAAGGCCGCGCTGATCGTCGGCGGCATCGTCATAGGCATCGCCGCGTTCCTGTCGATGTGCGGGCTGAACACGGTCGCGCCGGGCGAGGCACGCGTGGTGCAGCTCTTCGGGCGCTACCGGGGCACCATCCGGGAGGACGGGCTGCGCTGGGTGAACCCCTTCACCTCCCGCGAGAAGATCTCCACCCGGGTGCGCAACCACGAGACGGCCGTCCTGAAGGTCAACGACGCCTACGGCAACCCGATCGAACTCGCCGCGGTCGTGGTGTGGAGGGTGCAGGACACCGCGCAGGCCGTCTTCGAGGTGGACGACTTCCTGGAGTTCGTCGCCACCCAGACCGAGGCGGCGGTGCGGCACATCGCCATCGAGTACCCCTACGACTCCCACGACGAGGACGGGCTCTCGCTGCGCGGCAACGCCGAGGAGATCACCGAGAAGCTCGCGGTCGAGCTGCACGCGCGCGTGGAGGCGGCCGGTGTGCGGATCATCGAGTCCCGGTTCACGCATCTCGCGTACGCTCCCGAGATCGCCTCGGCGATGCTCCAGCGGCAGCAGGCGGGCGCGGTGGTCGCGGCGCGGCGGGAGATCGTGGACGGGGCCGTCGGGATGGTCGAGGCGGCGCTCACCCGGATCGCCGAGCAGGACATCGTGGAACTGGACGACGAGCGGAAGGCGGCGATGGTGTCCAACCTGATGGTGGTGCTGTGCGGGGACCGGGCGCCGCAGCCCGTGCTCAACACGGGGACCCTCTACCAGTGACGGTTCCCTCCGGGGGTGCGACCCCACAGGGCCGGCCGCAGCGCAAGCAGGTGCTGCTGCGGCTGGACCCCACGGTGTACGACGCGCTGGCGCGGTGGGCCGGGGACGAGCTGCGGTCCGCCAACGCGCAGATCGAGTTCCTGCTGCGCAGGGCCCTGAAGGAGGCCGGGCGGCTGCCGGGGGAGGCCGGCCCCATCCCCCGGAGGGGACGGCCCCCCGGGGGCTCCGCCCCCAGACCCCCGTCGGCCTGACGGCCCGGTCCTCCATCGCCGGACGGCCGGTCGCATCGCCGGACGGCCGGTCGACTGTAGCAGAACGGTGACAATGGGCGCCCACCTGCGGCCTCCCACCCCCCGCCACCACCTACACACTCCGCGTATACACCCCGGGTATACACCGCGTGTACAGTCCTCCCCATGTCCATCGGTCACACCCTCCTGGGACTCCTGGAGTCCGGGCCCCGCCATGGTTACGACCTGAAGCGGGCCTTCGACGAGAAGTTCGGTCACGACCGGCCGCTGCACTACGGCCAGGTCTACTCGACGATGTCGCGCCTGCTGAAGAACGGTCTCGTCGAGGTCGACGGCATCGAGGCCGGCGGCGGGCCCGAGCGCAAGCGGTACGCGATCACCGACGCCGGCGTCACCGACGTGGAGCGCTGGCTCGCCACGCCCGAGAAGCCCGAGCCGTATCTGCAGTCGACCCTCTACACGAAGGTCGTCCTCGCCCTGCTCACCGCGCGCGACGCGGCCGACATCCTCGACACCCAGCGGGCGGAGCATCTGCGCAGCATGCGCATCCTGACCGACCGCAAGCGCAAGGGCGATCTGGCGGACCAGCTGATCTGCGACCACGCCCTGTTCCATCTCGAGGCCGACCTGCGCTGGCTGGAGCTCGCCGCCGCGCGCCTCGACAAGCTGAAGGCCACGGTGACCGCATGAACGCTCCCGGGGGATCCCTGCTCGTCGCCGAGGACCTGAAAAAGGCGTACGGGCCGACCATGGCGCTGGACGGCGCCGCGTTCTCCATCCACCCCGGCGAGGTCGTCGCGGTGATGGGCCCGTCCGGGTCCGGCAAGTCGACGCTGCTGCACTGCCTCGCCGGCATCGTCACGCCCGACTCCGGCTCGATCCGGTACGACGGCCAGGAGCTCGCGACGATGAACGACGCCCGGCGCAGTCTGCTGCGGCGCACGGAGTTCGGGTTCGTGTTCCAGTTCGGCCAGTTGGTGCCGGAGCTGACCTGTGTGGAGAACGTGGCCCTGCCGCTGCGGCTGAACGGCACCTCCCGCAAGCAGGCAGAGCGCACCGCCCTCGGGTGGATGGAGCGGCTGGAGGTCGACGACCTGGCGAAGAAGCGGCCGGGTGAGGTGTCCGGCGGGCAGGGGCAGCGGGTCGCGGTGGCGCGCTCGCTCGTCACGAGCCCGCGGCTGATCTTCGCCGACGAGCCGACCGGCGCCCTGGACTCGCTCAACGGGGAGCGGGTGATGGAGCTGCTCACCGAGGCGGCCCGGTCGGCCAACGCAGCCGTGGTGCTGGTGACGCACGAGGCACGGGTGGCCGCCTACTCCGACCGCGAGATCGTCGTACGGGACGGGAAGTCGCGGGACATGGAGCGGGTCGTATGAACGTCAGGCAGTGGTCCCGGGATCTGGGCCTCGGGGTGCGGTTCGCCTTCACGGGCGGCCGGGAGGGCTGGATCCGTGCCGTGCTGACCGCGGTCGGCGTGGGGCTCGGGGTGGCGGTGCTGCTGCTGACGACCGCGATCCCCAACGCGCTCGCGGTGCGGCACGAGCGCGAGGAGGCCAGGCTGGACTACTCGTTCTCCGCCGAGGTGCCGCGCAAGGCCGACGACACGCTGCTGATCGTCGAGACCGACACCACGTTCCGCGACAAGGACGTACGCGGCCGGCTGGTGGAGCCGGAGGGGCCCGACGCCCCGCGGCCGCCCGGGGTGGACGTGTACCCGGCCCAGGGCGAGATGGTGGTCTCGCCGGCGCTGAAGAGGCTGCTCGCCTCCGGTGGTTCGGCGCTGCTGCGGGAGCGGCTGCCGTACCGGATCGTGGGGACGATCGGGGAGAGCGGGCTGATCGGCTCGCAGGAACTCGCCTACTACGCGGGCGGCTCCGGGCTGGCCGCGTACCTCGACGGCGACGGGGCGACCCGGCTGACGGCGTTCGGGAACCCGAAGCCGACGCACGAGGCCACGGACCCGGTGCTGGTCCTGCTGATCCTCGTCATGATCGTGGTGCTGCTGATGCCGGTCGCCGTGTTCATCGCCGCGGCCGTGCGGTTCGGCGGCGAGCGGCGCGACCGCAGGCTCGCGGCCCTCCGGCTGATCGGTTCCGACGGCCGGATGACCCGGCGCGTCGCGGCCGGCGAGGCGATGGCCGGCGCCCTGCTCGGCCTGGTCGCCGGCACCGGGTTCTTCCTGATCGGCCGCCAGGTGGCGGGCTCGGTCGAGGTGCTGGGCATGAGCGCCTGGCCCAGCTATCTCAACCCCTCGCCCCTGCTGGCGGCGCTGGTCGCGCTGGCGGTGCCCGCCGCCGCCGTCCTGGTCACGCTCTTCGCCCTGCGCGGGGTCGTCATCGAACCGCTCGGCGTGGTCCGCACCGCCCGGCCCGCCCGGCGCCGGCTGTGGTGGCGGCTGCTGCTGCCCGTGGGCGGTCTTGCGATGCTCTATCCGATGATCGGCCAGGGCCGCACCAACGGTGACTTCAACCAGTACCTGGTGACCGGCGGAGTGCTGCTGCTCCTGGTCGGGGTCACGGCCCTGCTGCCGTGGCTCGTGGAGACGGTCGTCGCCCGGCTCGGCTCCGGTGGAGTGGCCTGGCAACTGGCCGTACGGCGACTCCAGTTGAGCAGTGGTACGGCGGCGAGGATGGTGAACGGCATCGCGGTGGCGGTGGCCGGGGCCATCGCCCTGCAGATGCTGTTCGCCGGGGTCGACGGCGACTACACCGAGTCCACCGGACAGGATCTACGCCGCGCGCAGTTGCAGGTGACCGTGCCGGAAGGCGCCCCGCTCGACGCCACCGCCGAGAAGTTCGCCGACACCAAGGGCGTCACGAAGGTCACCGCGCTGTGGGAGGGCTACCTCGGCGACGCCTCCTGGGAGAGCGAGAACGGCCCGACCCGTACCTCCGAGCTGACCGTGGGCGACTGCGCCGCGCTGCGCGAGGTGGCGAAGCTGCCCTCGTGCAAGGACGGCGACATGTTCGTCCTCGACGGATCCGACTACGACGGCGACACCCCGGTGCTCAACAAGCCCGGCACGAAGCTGTACCTGGAGGAGCCGGGCGGGAGCCGCGACGAGAGCGTCTGGACCATCCCCGCGGGCGTCCGCGAGGTTCCCTCGGCCAAGGACCCGCGGAATCTGAAGCGTGGTGGCTTCGCGCTGACGACAGGCGCGCTGCCGAAGTCGCTCGCGGCGTCCGTCAGGGGTGAGGTGTACCTCTCGGTCGACCAGTCCGTGCCCGACGCCGACGACCACGTCCGCAACACCGCCTTCCACGTGGACCCGATGGCCAGTCTGATGACCTGGTCGGCCACCAAGCAGGACCGGAAGTACGCCTCCATCCGCAGCGGTCTGCTCATCGGCTCGGCCTGTGTGCTGCTGCTGATCGGGGCGAGCCTGCTGGTGTCGCAGCTGGAGCAGCTGCGCGACCGCCGCAAGCTGCTGTCGTCCCTGGTCGCGTTCGGCACCCGGCGGCGCACACTGGGCCTGTCGGTGCTGTGGCAGACGGCGATCCCGATCGCGCTGGGCCTGCTGCTGGCCATGGCGGTGGGGCTCACGCTGGGCGCGATCCTGCTGCGGATGACGGACACCGCGATCCGTGTGGACTGGCCGAGCGTGCTGGCGATGACCGGCTTCGGAGCGGCGGTCGTGGTGCTGGTGACGCTGCTGAGCCTGCCGCCGCTGATCCGGCTGATGCGGCCGGACGGACTGCGCACGGAGTGACACCGGTGACCCGGAACGACCTGGAGGGCCCCTCGTCGAGGGGCCCTTCGGCCGTTCACAGCTGGTACTCCCGCACCACCCTTCGCACCTGCGCGAACAGCATGCCCACGTTGACGGACTTGCGGCAGACGACCACCGCAACGACGTCCTGCTGCTCGTTCATCCTCACGAACAGGTGGGTGAGATTGTCGCTGTTGACGAGGATCTCCTGGAAGAAGTGGTTGTCGCTCTGCATGCCGCGCCGCTCTTTGAAGACGTCCTCGATCATGACGACCGTGCGGCCCTGGAACAGGTCGAGCGTCGCGCCCGCCAGCAGGTCGAGGACCTCGGGCGGGTGGTTGTCGACCGTCTCGTAGGAGAGCAGCATGCCGGTGGACATGTCGACGACGCCGGAGGCGACGCAGTCGGGGGCATCCGTACGGAGTGACTTGACCAGGCCCATCACCTGATCGGAGAAACCGGGGGTCATACGCTTCGTCGCCATCCCTTCAGACTCCTTCGGCGGTTTTCTCGGTGAGGATCAGATCGATGCGGCGCAGAGCCGGCTGGGTCGCCCGGTGCAGGCGCTCCACATCCATCCCCTCGTCCCCGAGTACGACCATCAGCGCGGTGTCGCCGACGGCGTAGAACGCGGCACAGCCATGGCTGCCGTAGGTCACCGTGCGGTGCAGGGCACCGCGGGCGGTCGCCTCGGAGGTACGGCGGGCGAGGCCGAGGCCGGCCGCGGCGAGGGCGGCGAGGCCCTCCGGGTCGATCGAGTCGGCCGTGTCGGCGGCGATGAGCAGCCCGTCGGCCGCGGCGACGGCGGTGTCGGTGATTCCGGTCACCTGCTCGCGCAGACCGCGCATCTCCTGTGCGAGGGCTTTATGGTCCATGGGTTCAACTCCCCTGATTCTGATCGCATTTGACCGTCTGATTTCTTTGGGGGTTTGGGCGTGGGGCTTTCGGCGTGGGGGTTTGGGCGTGGGGCTTTCGGTGTGGGGATTTTGGTGTGGGGCTGTTATTTCGTCGTCGGATTGCGGAGCCGGAAGAAGTCCTTCCAGCCGGTGCCGCCGCCGTGGTTCTCGTCGGGTTCCGGGGCGAGGGCCTCGTTGATGCCGCTGGCGCCCGGGCGGCGGCGGGGCAGGGCGGCCGGCTCGGGGGGCGGTTCGGGCGGCGGGACGGGGGCGGGCGGTGGGGGCGGGGCCGGTTCCCGGGGCCGTACGCCCTGGCCGCCGGGCGGCAGCCGCACCGGGATCGGCAGGGGCGCCTCCCCGCACTCCAGCAGCCCCTCCCCCAGCATGCGGGCCACCGCCACGGTGACGGTGTAGACCCCGCGCCCGGTGCGGAAGGCGAGGTCACGGGCGGTGCGCCGGCCGTCGGCGTGGGTGAGCAGCTCACGCTGGATCGGGCCGAGGCGGTCGGCGGCGCAGGAGAGGGCGCCGGGGACCGGACGCTCCCGCTCGGGACGTACCGGATACGGCATCGAGAGCAGCGCCGAGAGCTTGCGGGCCGCCTCCTGGAGCAGCCGGGTGGGTGCCTCGCCGATGGCGACCGGGGCGGGCGGCTGCCCGGTCGCCGGACCGCGTTCGCAGCCGTCGACGCTGCCCGCGACGATCGCGAACGCGGCGTCCTGGAGGGCCATCGCGCAGACCACCCGGAGCTGGGCGGCGCCCGCGTAGCCGTGGGCTATCAGGCCGGCGGCGGGCCAGCGGGCGCCCCCGGACTCCCGCACCAGCGCGGCCCACTCCTCACCGGCGATACGCCCGGAGCGCAGCAGCAGCGCCTCCGCGCCGGGCGCGCCCGGTGACTCGATCGCGGCGATCAGTCCACCGTGCAGATGGAAGATGCCGCCGGGTGAACCCGCCACCCGCAGCTCGCCCGTGAACCCGTCGCGCACGCACGCGGCAAGGTCGCGCGCCAGCAGCTCGTAGCCCGACATCACTCCCCTTGCCCTGTCGCACATACGCCTGACGCGTACCGCTGAGGGGGGAATGTCTATCAGTCCGGGCGCATTTCCCTGTCGGGGATTTGCTACCTGCCCCGACCTGACGGAAGTTGTCTTGTCGGATCATTTAAATCATGTGTTCGGTGCTCATTTTTGAGAAGGTGGGAGACATGTCGCTGGACGCGCTGAAGTCCGCTCTGCCGGACTACGCCGAGGATCTGCGGCGCAACGTGGACTCGGTCATCGGGGACGCGGAGCTGCCGGCCCAGCAGCTCTGGGGCACGGTCCTGGCGACCGCGATCGCCGTGCGCTCCCCGGTCCTGCTGCGCGAGCTGGGGCCGCTGGCACGGGCGAACCTCTCGCCCCAGGCGTACACCGCCGCCAGGTCGGCGGCTGCCGAGATGGCGATGACCAACGTCTTCCACCGCACCCGGCATCTGCTGTCCGACCCCGGGTACGGCCGGCTGCGGGCCGGGCTGCGGACGAACGTCCTCGGCGACCCCGGGGTGGCCAGGGTGGACTACGAGCTGTGGTCGTTCGCCGTGTCGGCGATCAACGCGTGCGGGCTGTGTCTCGACTCGCACGAGCGGGCACTGCGCGCGGCGGGGGTCGGGCGCGAGGTGGTGCAGGAGGCTTTCAAGATCGCGGCGGTCGTTCACGCGGTGGGGGTGACGCTGGAGGCGGAGGCCGTGCTGGGTGAGTAGTCCGGCCCCGGGCCCCCGCTCGGGCCCTCAGCGCCGGGCCTCGTCCTCAGGCGTCCGTCCGGCCGGGTTCCCCACGGGTGGGCCCGACACAGGGGCCACGTCCATCGCCGTCGCCCCTCTCGGCCTAGGGGACGTCCGCAGCGCCGGTTCCTGGGCGTACGCCTTCAGATAGCCCACCACGGTGTTCGTCACCGCCACCAGGGGTACGGCGACCACCGCGCCGCCGATGCCGGCGACCAGGCCGCCGGAGGCCACCGCCAGGACCACCGCGAGCGGATGGACGCGGACCGCGCGGCCGAGGATGAACGGCTGGAGGATGTGGCCCTCGATCTGCTGCACGGCGAGCACCACGGCCAGGGTCATCACCGCGGTGAACACGCCCTGCGTCACCAGCGCCACGACCACCGCCAGCGCGCCGGAGGCCACCGCGCCGACCAGCGGGATGAACGAGAACAGGAAGATGAACACGGCCAGCGGCACGGCCATCGGCACATCGAGGAAGTAGATGCCGAGGCCGATGAAGATGGCGTCGATGAGGGCCACCACGACCGTGCCCCGGACGTACGCCGTCAGCGTGGCCCAGGCCCGTGGGCCGGCGCCCGCCACGCCCGGGCGGGCGGCGGCCGGGACCAGCTTGAGGGTCCACTCCCAGATCCGCTTGCCGTCGTAGAGCAGGAACAGCGTCGAGAAGAACGCCAACAGGATGCCGGTGAGCGCCTCGACGACGACCGTGACGCCCTCCAGGCCCGCCGAGGTGATGGAGTCGGTGTTGGCGCCGATCGCCTCGCGCAGATTCGTGGCGATGCCGTTGATCTGCTTGTCGGTGACGTGGAAGGGGCTGTTGAGCAGCCAGCGGCGCAGATCCTCGATGCCGTCCTGGACCTGGTCGGAGAGGTTGTCGATGTTCTCCATGACCTGCCAGGTCACGAACCAGCCCATCAGACCGATCACGACGAATCCGAGGATCGCGGTGAGGGCGGTCGCGGGTCCCCCGGGCACCCCCATGCGCTTGAGCCGGGCCACGGTGGGTTCGAGCAGCGCGGTCAGCAGCAGCGCGACCACGAAGGCCAGGACGACCAGTTGGACCGCGCTGATGACCTTGATCAGCACCCAGACGGTGCCGGCGAGCACCAGCAGCCGCCAGCCCGCCTCCGCGGCGACCCGGACGCCCCACGGCACGGCCTGTGCGGGATCGGGGCGCGGGAGCGGAGGGGACGGCTCCTCGGGGGGCGCCACGACGGTCTCGGGCGCGGGCGGCTCCGGCGCCGGATCCGGATCCGGCGCGAACTCCTCGGGGATGCTCTCCCGCTCCACCTCGGCACGCCGCTCGTCGAGCCGCTCACCCATCTCGGTCAGACCGGCACCGAGCCGGCCGAGCCACCCTGGCACTCGCGACATGATCCGCCCTCTTCCCCCGTCTCTCCCCACCACTCCTCCTGGAGTCGTCGGCTCGTCGACCGTACAGGGCGATGGCCCCTCACCTAAGGACGGGGAGGGGCTGCGCGGGGTTGAGCGTCGGCTCAGTACGAGCCGTTGGCCTGCCAGTAGTCCCAGGCGTCGCAGGGGCTGCCGTACCGTTCGTTCATGTAGTTCAGGCCCCATTTGATCTGCGTCGCCGGGTTGGTGCGCCAGTCGGCGCCCGCGGACGACATCTTCGATCCCGGGTAGGCCTGGACGAGACCGTAGGCGCCGGAAGTGGGGTTGACGGCCTGGTAGTTCCACGTGGACTCGTGGTTCACGATGTTGCTGAAGCACTGGAACTGGCCGGCGGGCACGATCTGGCGTGCGATGGCCTGGACCTCGGCGACGGTGTACGACGCCTGCTGCGGGAAGCTCGCGGTGCTGCCGGAGGACGCGGTGGACTTGGTCTCCGCCTCCGCGCGTTCCTTGGCTTCCTCGGCTTCCTTCTCGGCCTTGGCCTTGGCGACGGCGGCCTTCTGTCTGGCCACGGCGTCCTTGGCCGCCTGCTTACGGGCGGACTCCTCCGCCTCCTTCTTGGCGGTGGTGTCCGCGGCGATGGCCTGGGTGGTGGCCTGCTGGTGCAGCGAGGCCGTCTGTACCTCGGCCTGCTGACCTATCGGTAAATCGGCGAGCAGCGTCGTGCCGTTCGCCGTGGCCTGCGCGTCGTCACTGGGCTGTGCGGTGCCGGCCTGGGCCACGCCCATGACCGCACCGACAGTGGTGACCGCGGTGGCCGAGGCCACGGCGAATCCCCGGGCCGAGTTCCGGCTCACACGAATTCCTTCGTTCGAGATGAAAATCGAGCTGAAAGGGGGTGCGGCCCGGAGCCGCTCGGGGCTCAGTACCAGTGGTTGGCCTGCCAGAACGACCAGGCCTCACAGGGGCTGCCGTACCGGCTGTCCATGTAGTTCAGGCCCCACTTGATCTGCGTGGCCGGGTTGGTCTGCCAGTCGGCGCCCGCGGACGCGTACTTGCCGGCGGGCAGCGCCTGGAAAAGGCCGTAGGCGCCGGAGGAGGCGTTGACGGCGTGGTAGTTCCAACTGGACTCGTGGTCCACGATGTTGCTGAAGCACTGGAACTGGCCGCTCGGCACCATCTGCGCGGCCATGGCCTGGATCTGCGCGACCGTGTAGGAGCTCTGGACCGGGAAGTCCGACGCGCTGCGGCTGGCCTTGGCCTTGGCCTCCGCGCGCTCCTTGGCCGCCTTCTCGGCGGCCTCCTTCTTCGCGACGGCGGTCTCGGCGGCAGCCTTGCGGGCCGCTGCCTCCGCTTCCTTCTTCGCGCCCTCGTCGGCGGCGATGGCCTGGTAGTTGGCCTGCTGCGCCACGGTGGCGGTCTGCACCTGGGCCTGCTGGCCGGCAGGGATGTCAGCGAGGAGCGTCGCGTCGCTCGCGGTCGCCTCAGCGTCGTTGTTCGGTGCTGCGATGCTGCCCGAGGCAACGCCGACAACGCTTCCGACAGCGGTGACCGCCGTGGCCGAGGCCACTGCGAATCCCCGGACCGAGATCCGGCTCACACGGTTTCCTTCCAGCAGCGCCCGCTTCGGTGACCCTGGCGGACGCGATCGTGCCCCTGACGCTGGCCTCCCCTCGATGGGTCACGGGAGACACGGGCCCGGTGGGCAACTCCCCGGAGGGGAGCGCCGCGTGGTGCTCGGGCGGCATACGGCGACGCTATGGAGTTGAAGGTGGTGCAAGTGTGTTTCCGTACCCCTGGGGGTACACGTGTGCCGTATGCGGGGCCTGACAGGATCGAGACTCTGCCGTAACCGGACGCCGCAAGGCAATTCCGAGTTACGTGTGAAAGCTCACACCCCCGGGATCCCCGGGGATTTCGCCAAACCCCCACACACGCCGGTGCCGCCCGGCTAGGCTCACAGCCTTTGCCGGGCGGCACCAACTGACGCTCAAAGCTTATGAACTTGTGCGGTCAGGGTCAGATGTGCCCGTCCTCCAGCATTTCGGTCACAAGCGCCGCGATCTGGGACCTCTCGGACCGGTTCAGCGTCACGTGCGCGAAGAGCGGGTGGCCCTTCAGCTTCTCCACGACGGCGACGACACCGTCGTAGCGCCCGACCCTCAGATTGTCCCGCTGGGCCACGTCATGGGTGAGAACCACCCGCGAATTGGCGCCGATCCGGGACAGAACGGTCAGCAGGACGTTCCGTTCGAGGGACTGGGCCTCGTCGACGATGACGAAGGCGTCGTGCAGGGAGCGGCCCCGGATGTGCGTCAGGGGCAGGACCTCCAGCATCCCGCGCGCGGTGACCTCCTCGATGACCTCGCGGGAGGTGACGGCCGACAGGGTGTCGAACACCGCCTGCGCCCAGGGGCTCATCTTCTCGGCCTCGGAACCCGGCAGATAGCCGAGCTCCTGCCCGCCCACCGCGTACAGCGGACGGAAGACCATCACCTTCTGGTGCTGACGGCGCTCCAGGACCGCCTCGAGACCCGCGCACAGTGCCAGCGCCGACTTGCCGGTGCCGGCCCGGCCGCCCATCGACACGATCCCGACGTCCGGGTCGAGCAGCAGGTCGAGCGCGATGCGCTGCTCGGCGCTGCGGCCCTTGATGCCGAACGCCTCCCGGTCGCCGCGCACCAGCCGGATGTTGCCCTCCGGGGTGACCCGGCCCAGCGCCTTGCCGCGCTCCGACTGGATGGTGAGACCGGTGTGCACGGGGAGGTCGGCGACCTCCGGGACGTACACGTGTCCTTCCTCGAAGAGGATGTCCACCTGTTCGCCGGACAGGCCCAGTTCGGACATTCCGGTCCAGCCGGAGGAGTCCGTGATGGCGAGCTCGGCGCGGTACTCCTCCGCCAGGAGACCGACCGACGAGGCCTTGATCCTGAGCGGCAGGTCCTTCGACACGACGGTGACGTCGAACCCCTCGGCCTGCAGATTGCGGGCGACCGCGAGGATGCGTGAGTCGTTGTCCCCCAGCCGGTAGCCGCTGGGCAGCACGCTGGGGTCCGAGTGGTTGAGCTCGACACGGATGGTGCCGCCCAGCTCCCCGATCGGGATGGGGGCGTCGAGGCGACCGTACTTCACCCGGTAGTCGTCGAGCAGGCGCAGCGCCTGCCGGGCGAAGTAGCCGAGTTCGGGATGGTGCCGCTTGGCCTCCAGTTCCGTGACCACGACGATGGGGAGCACGACCTCGTGCTCCTCGAAGCGGGTCATGGCGTTCGGGTCGGCCAGCAGGACGCTGGTGTCGAGAACATAGGTGCGCCGGTCAGGCATACGGCGCTTTGTGCTGGTCACCACGGAAGGACGTACCCCCTCGGATGAGGTCGGGGAGCGACGGAGTGGAGCTGGACCGGTCGACGGCCCCGATGCACGGGCCGGGGACCGGCCCCCCGCTGCTTCTTCCGTGCCGTGACCGCACGGTCGGGCTGGTGCAAAGGGCCTCCCGGGCGGACGGCCCCGTGCCGCCCGCTGAGGATCCGACACCCGTGGTTCGGGCGTCGACCTGCTTGGCTTATGCCCTCGAAGATGCGCCGCCATGCCACGGCATATGACGGCGCACCGGTGAACTCCTTGTTACTTCCGTCCCGCGGTCAGCCGCCGTAGCGGCGGTGACGTGCCGCGTAGTCGCGCAGGGCACGCAGGAAGTCGACCTTGCGGAAGGCCGGCCAGAAGACCTCGCAGAAGTAGTACTCCGCATGGGCCGTCTGCCACAGCATGAATCCGGACAGCCGCTGTTCGCCGCTGGTGCGGATCACCAGGTCGGGGTCGGGCTGGGCGCCGGTGTAGAGGTGGCGGCCGATCAGGTCGACGCTGACGGAGTCCGCGAGGTCCTCCATCGAGACGCCGTGGTCGGCGGCGTCGGTGATCATCGAGCGCACGGCGTCGGCGATCTCCTGACGGCCGCCGTAGCCGATGGCGACGTTGACCAGTATTCCGTCGACGTGGGCGGTGGCCTGCTCGGCCTCCTTCAACGCGGTCTGCACATGGGAGGGGAGGATGTCGGGCGTGCCGACGTGGTGGACGCGCCAGCGGCCGTCGGCGGCGAGGGTGCGGACCACGTCCTCGATGATGCCGAGGAGGGGGACGAGCTCCTCCTGGGGGCGGTCGAGGTTGTCCGTCGACAGCAGCCAGAGGGTGACGACCTCGACGTCCGTCTCGGTGCACCAGCCGAGGAACTCCTCGATCTTCTCGGCGCCGGCGCGGTGGCCGTGCTCGGTGGTGGACCCCGAGGCCTTCGCCCAGCGGCGGTTGCCGTCCATGATGACGCCGATGTGCTTGGGCACCTGAGCGTGGTCCAGGTGGCCTTCCACCCGGCGTGCGTACAGCCTGACCAGAAGGCCGCGCAGCTTGTCGCGCAGGTTCACGTGATGTCAGCCCCTCCGTGCCAATGCGGTCCCCGCGGGCCAAAGGGTACCGCTGCGGGGGGTGCGGTTGTTGTTCGGGTGCGGGCCGGCGGGGGTTGCTCGCGCAGTTCCCCGCGCCCCTTCGGTGAGGGTGGTGGACCGTGTTGGCGGAGGCACCCTCTTGATGTGCAAAAAACGGGCCGGTCCGTGGGGGGGAGACGGACCGGCCCGAGGGGGGGTTTCCACCATAACCCTTCGTAAGTGATGCTGCGTGCATCGGCGCGGCACAATTACTCTCCGAAGTCGCTCGGCGACACCCAGATGGCCTTCCCGGGCATGATTCATGGGCCCTACATGGCCAGAACGCGACGGAATCCCAGGGGAATGACGGTGTTCACCGAGGGAAGCTGAGGTTTCGGCGGGGCTTGGGCGTCGGTCGGGCAGTTGTCCACCCGTCCCCCCGACGGGCTACCCCGGCCCCTCACGCCCGCTTGACGCGGACGGCGCCGCACGGCCCCCTCCACCGCGCGGTGCCGCCCGCGCAGCTTTGCTCACGCGAATTACCCGCGCTTGAACTTACGTGAGGCCCACAGTGAATGCGAACCGCTCGCGATAACGATGTGGAAACCTCGTGGAGAATGTGAGGCGGTCTGCGGGGGAGTGAACCGGAATGCCCTTTTCTGTTTGCCCGGTGGGGCCGAGCGGACGACACGACCGGGGTGCGGCGGGCCCGTGGCGGACAGTTCCCGTCCTCTTTGCCTGCCAGCGTCGGCGCCATGAACCGGAGGATCAGTTGGCAAGAGGCGTCCGCACGACGGCTGGAACGGCAGTTCCTGGCCAATCCGCTCGCGGCCGGCACCGGAGGCCCCGCGGAGATCGTCGCGGCCATGCTCGGCGCGCACGCACAGGTTCCCTCGGCCGCCGAGGTGTCGGTCGGGATCCGCGCCGAGGGGACGACCCGGACCGGCGTACGGGCCGCGCTGAGCGGGGACCGGTCGCTGGTGCGGACCCACGGCCCGCGCGGGACGGTCCATCTGCTGCCCGCCCGTGAACTCCCCCTGTGGACCGCCGCCCTGACGGCCCTCCCGTCCGGCCGCAGCCCCTTCCCGCCGGACGTACGGCTCACCGGGGAACAGGCCGAGCAGGTGGTGGCGGCGGTCGGGGAGGCCCTCGGCGGGGTGTGCCTGACGCTGGAGGAGCTGGACCAGGAGGTCGTCGACCGCACCGGGACCTGGGCCGGGGACCGGGTGATGCCCGCCTTCCAGGACCTGTGGCGCGCTGGCGGCAGGTGCTGCACCGGGCGGGCCAGTCCGGCGCGCTGTGCTTCGGGCCGAACCGGGGCCGCAAGGTGACGTACACCCGCCCGCCCCGCTTCGATCCGCTGGCGCCCCGGCAGGCGCTGCGCCTGCTGCTCCTGCGCTATCTGACCGTCTACGGCCCGGCGACCCCGCAGGACTTCGCGAAGTGGCTGGCGGTGCCGGCCGGCTGGGCGGTCGCGCTGTTCGAGGAGGCACTCGGGGAGGCGGCGGTGGAGGAGGTGCTGTGCGCCGGCCGGCGGGCCTGGGTGGCGGCCGGGGACACCGGATTCCCGCAGGAGCCCGTGCGCGGGGTGCGGCTGCTGCCGTACTTCGACGCGTACGTCGTCGCCGCCCAGCCCCGGGAGCTGCTGTTCCCCGGGGCCGCCTACGGGCGGGCGCTGGCCGGCGGGCAGGCCGGGAACTTCCCGGTACTGCTGGTGGACGGGGTGGTGGCGGGCGTGTGGCACCACCGGCGCCGGGGCCGTCGTACGACCGTCACGGTCGAGCCGCTCGGCCGCCTGACGGCCCGCCAGACCCGGGAGCTGGGCGAACGGGCCGACCGGGTCGGGGAGGTACTGGAGGCGACGGCGGAGCTGGTGATCGGGGAGGTGACGACGGGGCCGCACGCGTGAGGGGCTCGGCCCAGGCGGACGGTCGGGCGAGCGGTCTACGGGCCTCGATGAGGTGGCGGGTGCTGTGGGCGACGAAGGGGCCCTGCCCGGTGAGCTGCTCGTGCAGGGCGCGCAGGCGGGGCTGGTGGGCCTCGACGGTGAAGTCCGGCACCATCCAGATCACCTTGCGCAGGAAGTGGACCACGGCGGCGATGTCGTGGAACTCGATCCGGAGGCGTTCCGCGCGCAGGTCGGCGATCTCCAGGCCCGCCGCCTCGGCCTCGGCGCGCTCGCGGTCGGGGTGGCGGTCGTGGCTCGCTGCCTCGGGCTGCGGGCCGAGGAAGTACTCGACCAGCTCATAGACGCTGCGGGGCCCCACGTGCTGGGCGAAGTAGGTCCCGCCGGGCCGGAGCACCCGGGCGATCTCGCCCCACCGGGGCCGTACCGGATGCCTGCTGGTCACCAGGTCGAAGGCGGCGTCGGCGAAGGGCAGCGGGGCCGTCTCCGGGACGGCGACGACGGCGATGCCGCGCGGCCGCAGGAGGGCGGTGGCCCTGGCGACGTTCGCCGGCCAGCCCTCGGTCGCCACGGTGAGGACGGGGGCGGGGGCGGTGGCGGCCGCGGCGACCCGCGCGAGGGCGAAGTCCAGGACCTCCCCGCCGCCGGTCTGGATGTCGAGCACGGCACCGGCCCCGGCCAGCCGACCGGCGAGCGACACGGCGTACCCCCAGGAGGGCCGTTCCTCGGTCGCCCGCCCCTCGAACCACGAGAAGTCCCACCCCTCGGTGGGGACGGCGGCGCCCTCGGCGAGAAGCTCCTCGAAGGTCGTGCCCTGGGGGTGGTCGTCGTCGCTCATGGGCCGATCGTGGCAGGTGGCCCCCCACCCCCGCAGCCGATTATTCCCTCTCCTCAGTCCCGCTCCACGTCGTAGCGGAGCAGGACGACGCCGTTGCCGAAGGTGCGGGACTCGGCGAGATGGAGGCCGGTGACCGTGTCGGTGTCCGGGAAGAGGGGTTTGCCCCGGCCGATCAGCACGGGGTGGACGTAGAGCCGGATCTGGTCGACGAGCCCGTGGCGCAGGAACTCGGCGGCGAGCTCGGCACCCCCGAGCGCCAGATCGCCGGGGCCCAGCTCCGCGTCGCGCCGCTCCTTGAGGGCCCGTACCTCCTCCGGGACGACCTCCCGCACGATCGTCGTGTTCCAGTCGGCGTGCTCCAGCGTGCGGGAGTAGACGTACTTGGGGATCTCCCGCCAGATGGCGGCGAACTCGGCCATCACCGCGGGGGCCTCGGGGTCGGCGTCGGCGGTGGGCCAGAAATCGGCCATGAGGTCGTGGGTGACCCGGCCGCTGAGGAGACCGGCCATCCCGGCGACGAAGTCGTTGGCGTCCTGGTGGACCTCGTCGTCGACACGGTGCCAGGAGATGTCGCGGTCCGGGCCCTCCATGTATCCGTCCAGGGACACCGACATCATCAGCACGATCTTCCGCATACGACGGCCACCTCTTCGTGTCCCCGGCTCGCTACCGTGCCGAGGGTAGCGAGGCGAGCGAGGGGATCAGGTCTATGGCGCGCTGGCACGACGGGTATGCCGAACTGCTCGTGGAGGCGGACGGCAGGCCCCCTCTGCGGATCCCCCTGGAGATCGCCGCCTCCTACCGCGCCCGCACCAGGGGCCTCCTGGGCCGGGACTCGGTCGACGGCGCCCTGCTGCTGACCCCCGCCGGCAGCATCCACACCTTCGGCATGCGCATCCCCCTCGACGTCGCCTACCTCGACCGCCACCTGACGGTCCTCGCCGTACGCACCATGCCCCCCGCCCGCCTGGGCCTCCCCCGCCTCCGCTCCCGCCACGTCCTGGAGGCGGCGGCGGGGGTGATGCAGGGGTGGGGGCTACGGCCAGGAGTGCACGTCGAGGTGACCGAACTCAGCCCGCCGTCCTCGGGAAGGTGATCTCCACCCGGCGGTTCTTCTTGCGCCCCTCCTCCGTGGAGTTGTCGGAGATGGGGTACTGCTCGCCGTAGCCGCGGACCTCGAAGGTGATGGCGGGGTCGTTGAGGTCGCCGGCGAGTTCCGCCTGGACGGCGTCGGCGCGCTGTTTGGAGAGGACGTCGCCGTGGGCGGAGGAGCCGAGATTGTCGGTGAAGCCGAAGACGCGGACCAGTGTGGTGTTCTGCTTCTTGATCTCGTCGGCGATCACCGCGATCCGGGCCTTCGCCTCGGTGCCGAGCTTCGCGCTGTCCTTGCCGAACAGGACCTCGGCCTGGAGGGCGAACGTGACGTCCGCGTTGGTGTCCTCACGCCGTTCGTCGCCGGACTCGTCCTCCACGACCTGCTTGATGTCCAGGACCTTGGGCTCGGCGAGCGTGCCGCCCTCGGGGAGTTTGAGGTCGGGGTCGTTGGGGTCGACCTCGACCGGCGCGGTGGCGGTGGCTTCGGTGCCCGGAGGGACGCTGGGGGTGGCGTCGTCGGCCAGGGAGGCCGGCGCCGTGCCGAGGACGAGGAGGGTGGCGGTGGCCACCGCCAGGGAGAGACGTGGGGTCATGACCGGCCTCACCCGGAGATCTTGATGACCGCGCTGGGGAACAGCGGGAGCTGGAAGGTGACCTCCGTGCTGCTCGCGGGCGGGGCGGGGAACTGGAGGAACACGTCGATCGTTTCCCCCGCCTTCAGCGTCGAGAAGCCGGTGGTGGTCAGGGGGCGGCCTTCTGTGTCGCGGAGGACGTAGTAGCGCTTCTTGCTCTTGGAGTCGACGAGGGTGGCTCCGCCGAGGGACAGTCCGTTGTTGATGATCTCCGTCTCGTTGCCGCTCAACGCCGAGGGGATCACGGCTTCCGTGCCGCTGTCGTTCTTCAGGTCCCCGTTGACTGTGATGAAGCCACCGGAGTCCCGCACGGCCGAGGTGATCTGGAGGAGCAGCCCGCTCGGGCCCTTCAGCTCGGCGATCGGTGCCGCGGACTCCCCCTCCTGCGGGTTCGGCTGCGATCCACCGGACGTGGAGGCGGACGACGAGTTCTGCGGCTTCTTGGCGTCGTCGTCACCCCCGCCCCCGCAGGCGGCCGACCCCAGGGCCAGCCCCGCCACGACGGTCAGCGCGACCGTCACCCTGCGGGCATTCGCAGTGAACCGCATCCTCATCGCTCCGTTTTCCTTCCTCAGCCTGTGGCCAGGTGCACGTCGAACAGGTCTTCGGGACCGGGCAGATCGGTCAGGTCGTCCGGGTCCAGCTCCCAGTCCCCGTCGTCGCATTCGAGCGTCGGGAGTGCGGCGGTGCCGGCCGGCAGCGCGAACGTGCACAGCGGCTCGATCACCGCGACGGCGTTGGCGTGCGCCTGGCGGTCCGCCGTGCCGGGCACGACCGACTCCCCGATCGTCTTGTTCGTCTGAGCCCTGACCCGGTAGCTCAGAAGTCCGTCCGGGGAACACTGGACCGTCGCATCGTTCATCGCGGCCAACTGGTCGGCTCTCCAGCAGGAGTTCGTCCCACCGTTGCCGTCGAAGATGCTCTGCCATTTCGTGGGGTCGAGCACGTCGAGCACCCACTTGTCGGCAAGCTCGTCCCTGGTCTCCTGCGCCGCCGCCAGGGCCGCCGCGTCGGCCGCTGTCTGGGCACCGTTGCGGTTGACTGCCGCCTGGCCGACCGCGAAGTACGCGAGCGCGAGAAAGAGCAGGCCGGCCACCACCGTGATGTAGATGGGGAAAGCCTGCCCGCCATCGCCGAGAAGGCGTGTTCGACGAGCTGTCAGGGCGCCACCTTGGCGATCTGGGCCCTGAGCTTGTCCACGATCGTCTGGCCCAGATTCGTGTTCGCGATCAACACCACGATCGCCACCACCACCGCGATGATCCCCAGATACTCGACCGCGGTCTGCCCCCTGTCGTCGGCGGTGCGGCGCCGTACCGCCTCCGTCACCCGGACCATGGCCGCGACGACGGTCTTCAGCAGCAGGTCGCTCATGGCGTTCCTCTCGGTTTGAGGCATTGGCAGGAGGAACGTAGGGCGCCCGGGGTGCCTCCGGCGAGGGTCCCAGGGCCCAATTTCCCAGCCACTTGGCCGCCGCCTCGGCGCGGCTGCTGCTGTGCAGCTTGGCGAAGATGCGGTTGATGTGATTCTTGACCGTCTTCTCGCTGATGAAGCATGCGGCGGCGATCTGCTGGTTGTTCATGCCCGACGCGATGAGGTCCATGATCTCCGCCTCCCTCGCGCTGAGCTGGAACCCCGCCCGGTGACCCGACTCGTCAGAGGGTCCCATAGACGGTTGCAGTCGCGAAAGCTGTTCGGGGAAAGTCACTGGAAGCAAGGGACTTGAGGGCACGTTGACGTGTGCATTCGCATTCCCGTGTGCGCTTCTCACCGCTTCCCCCAGCTCCTCCACCGTGAACTGCCCGTGCACCAGATAACCGCTCGCCCCGCCCCGTAGCGCCGCTCGGACGGTTTCCGGGTCGTGGCTGTACGTCAGCATCAGGACCGTGGCGATCCGGGCCAGGTGGGGCAGGGCCGTGAGGCCGTCGACGCCGGGCATGCGGACGTCGAGGAGGATCACGTCGGGGCGGTGGCGCAGGGCGGCCTCGCAGGCCTCGCGGCCGTCCGCCGCCTGCGCCACGACCGTGAAGTCCGGGCAGCTCGACAGGAGCGCGGTGAGGCCCGCGCGGACCACCGGGTTGTCGTCGGCCACCACTACGCGTACGGCGGGCTGGTCCGGCATGGTGCCTCCTCTCGGAAGGTCAGGTCGGCCAGGGGGAGTTCCAGGCGGACCTCGGTGCCGGGGGTACGGTCGTCGCTGGCGATGCGCAGGCGGGCGCCCACGCAGGCGGCCCGTTCCGCCATGCCGACGAGGCCGAAGTGACCGGTGTCGCGGAGGTGTTCGAGGGTGGTGCCGGGGGGCAGGCCGCGGCCGTCGTCGTGAACGGTGAGGGTGAGGAGGTCGTCCTGGACGCCCGCGCGGACCTCGACCGCCGTGGGGGCGGCGTGGCGGTGGGCGTTCTCCATGGCCTCGGCGGTGATGGTGAGGAGCTGGCGGGCCACCGCCGGGGGCACCGCGAGGGTCGTACGGTCGCCGGTGGGGCGGTAGGTGACCCGCAGGCCGGTGCGTTCGGCGAAGTCGTCGGCGCGGGCCGCCAGTGCGGGCAGCACGTCCACTCCGGCGGTCCGGGACGCCCCGTCGGGCGGTTCCGGCTCCCGGCGCAGATCCGCGAGCAGGTCGCGGGACTCGGCGGCGGCGCGGCGGGCCGACCTGGCGACCAGCTCGGCCTGCCGCCGCACCTGGGCAGGGTCCGTCGAGGCGGCCAGGGCGTCCGCCGCGAGCGCGACGCCGTGCAGGGTCTTGGCGACGGAGTCGTGCATCTCGCGGGCGAGGCGGGCGCGTTCGGCGGTCACCGCCTCGGCGGCGGCGAGGCGGGCGCGGACGGCGGTGAGGGCCTGGGTGGCCTCGCCGAAGCGCAGGAGCAGCCCGCGCAGGGTGGAGCCGACCGCTCCGGTGATGACGCAGAAGCCGGGGAGGAGGAGGTGTTCGGCCAGGCCCGCGTCCGTGCCGTGGCCGACGGTCGCCTGGACCAGCAGCAGGATCAGCGACTGGAGCGAGGCGAAGCAGGCGGCGCCGCGCCAGCCGTAGACGATGCCGGCGAGGAGGGGGGTGCAGACGCTGACGTAGGCGAGGGTGGTGTCCGGGCCGGCGGAGATCAGCAACAGCGTCCCGACGAGGGTGTCGGCGGCCAGCAGGACGGGGTGGCGCAGGAGGAGGGGGCCGAAGCGTTCCCAGTCGCGGAAGAGGACGTAGGAGCCCATGAAGGTGACGACCACGGCCGCGCCGACGAGGCGGACGCCCAGGCCCGGGGAGGCGTGCAGCAGGGCGGACGGGGCGGCCAGGGCGATCATCGCCAGGCGGAAGCCGAAGACCTGACGGCACATGGCCTGTACGGCGTTCGCCCGGAGGCCCACGGCGACACCCGCATCAGTGCCTGTGCCTGTGCCTGTGCCTGTGCTGTCCATGGTTGCCTTCATGACCGGCCGCCTACTCCCCCGTGATCGAGCTGAAGTCGGTGCCGGAGCCGAGCAGCATGCCCGCGCCGAGGAGGAGCATCGTCGCCGGGACCATGAAGGTGGTGATCATCAGCGTGGCCTTGGGGACGGCGCGGGCGGCCTTGCGGCGGGCGTTCTGGGCGTCCGTGCGGCGCATGTCCTTGGCGATGGCGACGAGTGTGTCGACGATCGGCGCACCCAGCTCCTCGCCCTGCTGGAGGGCGGTGACGAACATGGCGACCTGCTCGGAGTCGTTGCGGCGGCGGAGTTCCTCGAAGGCCTCCCGGCGGCTCATGCCGAGGTCCATCTGGCGGAGCGTGATGCGGATCTCGTCCGCCCAGGGGCCCTCGTACTTGGAGGCGACCCGGTCCAGGGCCTGGCGGAAGCCGAGGCCGGCGCTGACGACGACGGCGAGGACGTCGAGGAAGTCGGGCAGGGTGCGTTCGATGGCGTCCTTGCGGACCCGGATCGCCGACCAGATGCCGACCTCGGACCAGAAGGCGGCGAAGGCCAGCATGAGCAGGGCGACGAAGAAGCTGCCCTGGAGGAGGGCGGCCAGCGCGCCGAGGCCGCCGATCGCGCCGTAGACCGCGCGGCGGGCCGCGTAACGGTCGATCGTCAGGCCTCCGGGGTTGCCCGCGAGGTCGATGCGGCGGCGGTAGCGGGCGACCTGCCTGGGACCCATCAGACGCAGCACGGCGGGCGCGTACCGCATGCCCATGCGGTCGACGAGGGAGCCGACGGCGCTGGTGCGGGTGGCGCCGACCTCCAGGGCGAGGACGAGGTCGCTGGGGAGTTTCACCTCGGCCCGGTACATGCGGATCCCGGCGAAGATCCCCCAGACGGCGAGGCCCATGGCGAGGGCGAGCAGGAGTTCCACGGTGTACGTCCCCTCCTCAGACGTCGATGCGGGACATACGGCGGATGAGGACGAAGCCGACGGCGTAGAGGCCGAAGGCGACGATCACACAGGCCTGGCCGACGGCCGAGGACGTCATCCGGTCGAGGGTGCCGTCGTTGACGCCGTCCATGAGGAACAGGGCGCCGACGCCGAGCACCGGGACGGCGTACGAGGTCATGTTGACCTGGGAGAGCTGGGTGCGTACCTCGCGCCGGGTCTCCTTGCGTTCCTCCAGGGTCTCGGTGAGGTTGCGCAGGGCGCCGACGACCTGGCCGCCGGCCCGGTTGGAGAGGACCAGGGTGGTGACGAGGACGACGAGTTCGCGGGAGGGGAGGCGGTCGGCGAGTTCACCGAGGGCGTCGTCGATGGAGTGGCCGATGGCCAACTGGTCGGCGACCTTGCCGAGTTCCTCGCCGGCCGGGGCCTCCAGTTCCTCCGCGGCCATGCCGATCGCGGTGCGCAGGGCGAGGCCGGCGTGGGTGGCGTTGGCCAGGATGCGGGCCAGTTCGGGGAGTTGGTTGATGAACTTCTCGATGCGTTTCTGGCGCTGCCAGTTGAGGAACTGCAGGGCCGCCCAGAGGCCGAGGAGTCCGGCGAGCGGGCCGAAGAAGGGGGCCAGGACGGCCTGGCCGACCAGCCACAGGCCGGCCACCGTGGCGAGCATGTAGACGAAGAACTCGCCGGGGGTGACGTCCAGGCCGGTGGCCACGAGTTTCAGTTCCAGCCTGCGGCCCGCCCTGGTGCGGCGCAGCCGCCGGTCCAGGTCGCGGAAGCGGCGCCGGCGTCCGCCCAGGGGAGCCTGGCCGGTGTAGGACAGGCGCTCCACGAGGGCGGCGCGCTGGGCGTGGCCCTTGGCGTAGACGTGCACGCCCACGACGGCCAGGGCGCAGGTCAGGAGGGTCACGCCGGTGGTGAGGGTGATGAGGGTGTCGAGGTTCATCGCTGTTACCGGGCTTCCCTGGTCGTGAGTTCGAGTGCGTCGCGGGCGACCCCGAAGGCCTGGGGGATCGGCTGGCTCGCCATGTAGAGGCGGTCGGCGGTGCGGCGTGGGAGGGGGAAGTACCCGAAGGCGCCGTGGACGCGGCCGTCGGCGGTCATCGGGCGGGCGTCGAAGCGGGCGACGGTGGCCAGCCGGAAGGCCTCCGAGCCATGGCTGTCGAGGAGGGCGATCTCGGTGATCCGGCGGGCGCCGTCCGCGAACCGGGTCAGCTGCACGATGACGTCCACCGCGCTGTTGATCTGGTCGTGGAGGGCGACGAAGGGGATCTCGACGTCGGACATCGAGGCGAGGGTCTGGAGCCGCATCAGCGCGTCCTCGGCGCTGTTGGCGTGGACGGTGGCGAGCGAGCCGTCGTGGCCGGTGGACATCGCCTGGAGCATGTCGAGGGACTCGCCGCCGCGGACCTCACCGACCACGATCCGGTCGGGGCGCATCCGCAGCGAGTTGCGCACCAGGTCGCGGATGGTGATCCGGCCGTTGCCCTCGACGTTCGGCGGCCGGGACTCCAGGCGGATGACGTGGGACTGCTGGAGCTGGAGTTCGGCGGAGTCCTCGATGGTGATGATCCGCTCGCCCTCCGGGATGAGTCCGGACAGGGCGTTGAGCAGGGTGGTCTTGCCGGTGCCGGTGGCGCCGGAGACGATCACGTTGAACTTGGCCTGCACCAGCCCGGCGAGCAGGTAGAGCATCGGCTCGTCGAGGGAGCCGAAGCCGATGAGCTCGTTGAGGGTGAAGGAGCGCGGGAAGCGGCGGATGGTGAGGATGGGGCCGGTCAGGGAGAGCGGCGGGATGATCACGTTGACGCGTTCGCCGGACGGGAGGCGGGCGTCCACCATCGGGTTCGTCTCGTCGACGCGGCGGTTGACGGTCGAGACGATGCGTTCGATGGTCTGCATGAGCTGGTCGTTCGAGGCGAACCGCAGCGGGAGCTGTTCCACCCGGCCGGCCCGCTCGACGAAGATCGCGTCGGGGCCGTTCACCATGATCTCGGTGATGGAGGCGTCCTCCAGGAGCGGTTCCAGGATGCCCAGGCCGAGCGCCTCGTCGACCACCCGCCGGATCAGCTGTGAGCGCTCGCCCGTCGACAGCACCGGGCCCTCGCGGCTGATGATGTGCCCGAGGACCCGCTCCAGCCGGGCCCGGCGCTCGGCGGCCGCGAGCGAGCTCATCTCGGCGAGGTCGATCTCCTCCAGCAGCTTGGCCCGGTACGAGGAGACCAGGTGGCCGTCCTCGCCCCGCCCGCTGCCCTCCTCGGGGGAGCTGATGCGTGCCCGCAGGCTCATGGCGGTGCCGCCTTCCTTCAGTGGTCGACCGGCATCGTGGCCGTCTTGCGGGCGGTGCCGAAGTTCCCGATGCCCGGGATGACGGACGGGATGGTGACGGTGGAGGTGACCTGGACCTCGTCGCCCAGGTCGGCGCGGGAGCAGCTCACCGACAGCCAGCTGCTGACCGCCCGTGCGCAGTCCCCGGCGAAGTCCTGGTCGAGGGAGGCGCTGCGGGCCCCGGTGCGGGCCGCCGTGCCGGCCTGCTGGGCGGCGTACGCGAAGAGCCCGAGCTGGACGGCGCCCAGGGCGACGATGAGGAGCAGCGGCAGGAAGCCCAGGTACTCCAGGGCGACCTGACCCCGGTCGCCGCGTCTGCGGGGTCCGTACGGCATCTCAGTCGTCCTCCTCCTCGACGGCGCCCGCGTGTCCGTGCACCGTGAACGGGAAGTCGATCGTGCCCGGGAACAGGACGGGGACGCGCAGGGAGACGTCGGCGGTCACGTAGCCGCCGCCGGTGCCGCAGTCCACGTCCGCGTTCCCCCTCCACGCGTCCCCCAGCTTGTCCAGGCCCGCCTCCTGGCAGGCCCCCTCCCGCTCCCCCGGGTGCGCCGCCGTGCCCGCCCGCACCGCCTCGTCGGCAGCGTTCCCCGCGAGCGTGAACGTGTACCCCACCAGTACGAACTGCCACACCACCACCAGGGTCACGATGATCAGCGGGGTCATGCCGAGGAACTCGACGGTGACCTGGCCGCGATCGCTCCTGTACGGGCGGAGCCTCGTCACGGCGCTCACTCCTTCCGCCGCCGGAAGCCGCCGGTGCCCCGGTCCGTGCCCCGGGCGCGCCCGCCCCGGCGCACGAGGGCCGTCTCCGGCGCCTTGACCAGGCCCAGTTCGGCGGCGAGCGCCCACAGGGCCTGGCGGACGGTGCCCTTGCCGTCGAGGGCGTGGACGCGGCCTGCGTCGACCGCCGCCTGGAGTTCCCGGAAGTTGGCGGGGACCGCGGTGGCGGCGACGGCCGTGCCGGTGATCTTCTGGATGAGCGGGGGCTGGATCTCCGTACCGCGGGTGTGCCGGTTGACGACGACGGTCGTCTCCTCGGCCTTGCGGACCTGGAGCCGGTCCCACATCCGGACGGTGCGTTTGGCGCCGCGGACGGCGACCACGTCCGGGGTGGTGACGAGCAGGGCGCGGTCGGCCATCTCGACGGCGGCGGCTCCGGCGCCGCTGAGCTGGGCGCCGCAGTCGACGATCACGACCTCGTAGCGGGAGCGCAGGGCGCCGACGATCTGGCGTACGGCGCGGTCGGTGACCTCCTCGCCGCGTTCGCCCTCGGCGGGGGCGAGGAGGAGGGCCAGTCCGCAGTCGTGGCGGAAGACGGCCTCGGCGAGGATGCGGGGCGAGAGGTCGGTGATGGCGGCGAGGTCGACGACCGAGCGGCGGAACTGGACGTCCAGGTAGGAGGCGACGTCGCCGGTCTGCAGGTCGAGGTCGACGAGCGCGGTGGGCCGGCCGGAGGCCTGGGCGGCGAGGGCGAGCTGCACGGCGGTGAGGGTGGCCCCCACTCCGCCCTTGGCGCCGCTGACGGTGACGACGGTGCCGCCGACGCCGGGGAGCACATCGCCCCCGTGGCCGAGATGACGTCGTACGCCCACGGACCACTGGGCGACGGACTGGACGCGGTGGGCCAGTTCCTCGTAGCCGAGGGGGAGCGTGACGACTCCTCGGGCGCCGGAGTCCATGGCGGCCTGGAAGAGGCCGGGGCCGGTGTCGGTGGTGACGAGGACGACCCCGACCGCCGGGAAGCGCAGGGCGACCTCGCGGACCAGCTCCAGTGCCGGGACGGGGCCGATGCGTTCGTGGACGATCACGACCTCGGGGAGTTCGTCGACGGACTCGGCGGCGAGGCGGGCGAGGGTGTCGACGAGCTGGGTGGAGTCGGCGACCGGGGTGACCGGTTCGGCGTCCGGGAGCTGGCTGAGCAGGGTGGTGAGGGAGCGGACCGCGTCCGCGTCGCCGACGGCCGGGAGGATCCTCGTGGGCATGGGCGGCGGCCTCTCACTTGTCCGTGACGAGTTCGTACGTACGGTCCTGGTCGGGGATCGTGGTGGCGCCGCCGGGGGCCACGAGGGCGAGGCGGACGCGCTTGGCGAAGGACTCGGCGTACGTGATGCGCTGGGCGTCCAGGGTCGACAGCGCGAAGGTGATGGGAACCGCGTCGGTGGCGCTGTCGCGGTCGTTGCGGTCGGGTTCGAGGGCGGTGATCTCGCCGACGTCGAGGACGCGCGCGTTGGTGACGATGATCTTCGACTGGTCGGGGTCGCTGTCGCGGGCGCCCTCGAAGGTGGCGTACACGTTGACCGAGGAGCCGGGCCTGATCTTGCCCGCCACGCCGGTCGCCGCGTCGACCATGATGGCGACCTCCTGCTGCCCCGGCTGGAGGGCGGGCTGGTCGACGATCATGTCGCTCTGCAGGAGCGAGCCCTTCTTCAGGGTCGTCACGGCGATCTTGTCCCGGATCGCGGCGAGGTCGGTGACGGCGTTCTGGGACAGCCAGCGCTTCGGCATCTCGATCTTCTTGAACTGGCCCTCCTCGAGGGCCGTGTACGGCGCGATGTCGGAGCGCAGCTCGTAGGCGCTGACTTCGGGGCCGACCTTGGAGTTCACGTCGTCGATGACGGAGAGGACGCCGGCGAAGGCACCGAGGGCGCACAACACCGACAGGAGCAGGAGAATCACGCCGCGGCGCTGACGGGAGTTCATGGAACCGTGCAACCTCGTTGGGGGTCGGGTCGAGCGGGAACGGTGGTCGGTGCGTCGGTGCTTTCCGGTGTCTCAGCCGGTGGTGAGGGCGCGGACGGAGCGGGCGGTGAGCTCGGCGGCGGGCGGCGGGGTGGCGGAGCAGAACACGCAGCGGTCGCCGATGACGTCGATCCCGCACCAGTGGCAGACGCCCTGCCGCACCGAGGCGACGAGCTGGTAGAGGACCGACAGGTCGGGCAGATAGGCGCAGAACTCGATCAGTTTGGGGGTGCCCCACCAGTCGGCGGACTCGGCGGGTGCCTCGGTCTCCCGCAGGCCCTGGGCCTTCCAGGCGGGGGCGAGGGTGCCGGTGACCCAGTCGGACTGGAGCTGACCGCGGCCGACGAGCATCCAGGTCCCGAACTCGGGCCCGGGGAGGGTGACGTCGGGGGCGGCCTTGACCAGTTCCGGCTGTGGATGGGCGAGCACGCCGAACTGACTACCCGGAACCCACGACCGGGCATGCGACTTCAGTCCGACGACCGGGACGCGGTCGAGCCGGGCGACGGAGCCGAGGAGCGCGCCCGCGTGGAGGTAGTGGGTGAGCAGCCGGCCCGCCGAGGCGAGCACGCCCGGCCCGAGGTCGCAGGAGGCGAGCTGGCGGAGCTGGCGGGCGAGGACGGCGACGCCGAGGGGCGGCAGGTCGGGCCGGTACAGCGCGATGCGGTCGCTCTCCAGGAGCGAGCGGATGGTGTGCAGCCGCTGTTCCACGGCGGGCGGGACGGCCCGTGAGTACACGACGACGAGGTGTCCGTGCTGTTCGACGAGGAGTTGTACGGCGTCCAGGGCCTGTTCCAGCGGCTGCCGGTCCAGGTCGGCGAGCACGACGGCGGGCAGGGTCCGCTCGTCCTGCGGCGGCAGCGCCAGGTCGGCGCCGGTCACGGCAACGGCAGTTGGCACGCGCAGCTCCCCGATTCCCGCGGTCCGGCCCGCCGGGAGTTACTCCGGCGCACCGAGGTGACTTCATTGCGTGACTACGTCAGCACTGTAACCACGCGCTTGTGGCCGGAGAACAGCTTTCCGTAGCTGGTAAGGAACTGTTCTTCGCGCAAGTCACGGCAAAACGGGGCAGGTTGCGCACACGGACCCTCCACAAGCGGATCTCTTGACAAGCGAATTGGTCTGGACCAACGTGTTGTCATGTCCCCACATAAACGAGTGACGAGGATCTGGACGAGGATCTGGTCGGGGTCGGTCACCGCCGCCCTCGCCCTGTCCCTGGCGGGCGCGGCTCAGGCGTCCGCCGCGGACCTGAACAACGCGAAGAACGCCGGCTTCGAGTCCGGCCTGGCCAACTGGTCCTGTACGGCCGGCAGCGGTACGACGGTGCCCTCGCCGGTGCACGGCGGCGCGGCCGCCCTCAAGGCGACGCCGGCCGGCCAGGACAACGCCAAGTGCACCCAGACGGTGGCCGTGCGGCCCGACTCCACCTACACGCTCAGCGCGTGGGTGCAGGGCGGCTACAGCTACCTGGGCGTGACGGGCACCGGCACCACGGACGTGTCCACCTGGACCCCGGACTCGACGGCCTGGAAACAACTCCGGACCACCTTCACCACAGGCGCGTCGACCACGTCCGTGACGGTCTACACCCACGGCTGGTACGGCCAGCAGCCCTACTACGCGGACGACCTCTCGGTCTACGGCCCCGACGGCGGCGGAGGCGGCGACCCGGCCCCCACGATCCCCGCCGCGCCGACGGCCCTGGCGGTCTCGGGAACCACCTCTTCCTCGGTCTCCCTCTCCTGGTCCGGCGTCTCGAACGCGACGGGCTACAACGTCTACCGGGCGGGCACGAAGGTCGCCTCCGTGACCGGCGCCTCGGCGACCGTGACCGGGCTCGCGGCCTCGACGTCGTACAGCTTCCAGGTGACGGCGACGAACACGGCGGGCGAGTCGCCGAAGTCGGCGGCGGTGACGGGCACGACGACGGCGACCGGGACCCCCGGCGCCTCGCTCCCCAGGCACGCGGTGACCGGCTACTGGCAGAACTTCAACAACGGCGCCAGGGTCCAGCGCATCTCGGACGTGCCGTCCGCGTACGACATCATCGCGGTGGCCTTCGCCGACGCGACGACGACACCGGGCGCCGTCACCTTCAACCTCGACTCCGCCGGTCTCGGCGGCTACACGGTCGCCCAGTTCAAGGCCGACATCAGGGCCGAGCAGGCGGCCGGCAAGAAGGTGATCGTCTCGGTCGGCGGGCAGAACGGCACGGTGTCGGTGAACGACGCGACGTCCGCGGCGAACTTCGCGAACTCGGTCTACTCGCTGATGCAGACGTACGGCTTCGACGGCGTCGACATCGACCTGGAGAACGGCCTGAACGCCACGTACATGAGCCAGGCGCTGCGGTCGCTCTCCTCGAAGGCGGGCTCTTCCCTCATCCTGACGATGGCGCCCCAGACGATCGACATGCAGTCCACGTCCACCGCGTACTTCCAGACCGCCCTGAACGTGAAGGACATCCTCACGGTCGTCAACATGCAGTACTACAACAGCGGTTCCATGCTGGGCTGCGACGGCAAGGTGTACAGCCAGGGCTCGGTGGACTTCCTGACGGCCCTCGCCTGCATCCAGCTGGAGGGCGGCCTCGCCCCGTCCCAGGTCGGCCTGGGCCTGCCGGCCTCGACGAGCGGCGCGGGCAGCGGCTATGTCCCGCCGACCGTGGTGAACAACGCCCTGGACTGCCTCACGAAGGGCACCGGCTGCGGCTCCTTCAAACCCTCGAAGACCTACCCGGACCTCCGGGGCGCGATGACCTGGTCCACCAACTGGGACGCCTCCGCGGGCAACGCGTGGTCGTCGGCGGTGGGGCCGCATGTGCACGCGCTGCCGTGAGGTACGGCGACTGAGGTGAGCGACGACGCCCGGTCACCGGCGCAGGGTGCGGGCGCACCAGCCGATGACCGTGGCGTTGACCAGGGCGCCGAGGGCGACGGACAGGACGAGCATCGAGAGGTGGTCCGGGAGCCAGAACAGGACCAGGCCGGCCGGGGCCGTGGCGAGGAGGGGGATGACCCCTGCCATGGACTCGCCCGAGTCGTCGGTCAGGGTGACCGCCAGGGCCCAGATCAACAGGGCCGCGCAGAGGCCCAGATAGGCGAGGGCGAAGACATCGGTCAGGGCGTGCCGCAGTCGGTCGGTCACGGTGTCGTTCACGGTGTCGGTCACGGAGGCTCTCCTGTCTGTCGGCGGGTCAGAGGTGCAGGCCGGGTGGGTTCGGGCGGGCCAGGCCCAGGTCGTAGGCGAGGATCGTCGCCTGGACGCGGTCCCGCAGCCCGAGCTTGCGCAGCAGCGCGTTGACGTGGGACTTGACCGTGCCCACGGTGATGCCCAGCTGATCGGCGATCTCCGCGTTGTTGAGACCGGCCGCCACCAGGGTGAGGACACCCCGCTGGCTGGCGGTCAGGGTGTCCAGTCCGGGGGCGGGCGGGCCGGACGAGGCCTGCCCGCCGCCGCCCGCGGCGTAGTGGCCGATCAGCCGCCGGGTCGCGGAGGGGGCGAGCACGCTCTCCCCGGCCGCCACCACCCGGATGCCCTGGAGGAGTTCGGCGGGCTGGACGTCCTTGAGGAGGAAGCCCGAGGCTCCGGCGCGCAGGGCGTCGAAGACATACGCGTCGAGGTCGAAGGTGGTCAGGACGAGGACCCGGGGCGCGTCCTCCCGGCCGGTGATGATGCGGGTGGCGGCGATGCCGTCGAGTTCGGGCATGCGTACGTCCATGACGACCACGTCGGGACGGAGTTCCTCCGCCAGCCGCACCGCGCTCGCGCCGTCGCCGGCCTCGCCGACGACCGTCAGGTCCTCCTCGGCGTCGATCACCGCGGCGAACCCCGCCCGTACGATGCCCTGGTCGTCGACGACCAGCACGTTGAGACTCATCGTTCCCTCTTCTCCTCACCCTGCTCCGCCACCGGCGCGAACGGCAGCCGGAGGCCGACCGGACCGGGCGCCTCGGTGGTCAGGGTGCCGCCGAGCGCCGCGATCCGCGCCGTGAGCCTCTCCCGCAGGGCGGGGCGGGCGCCAAGCGGCACACCGGTGGCGGTCAGCGTCAACGTAGTTCCGTCCGCGTCGAGTTCGAGCAGGGCGGGATCCTCGCCGCCGGCCGCGAGCAGTGTCTCGGCGGCATGGTAGGCGGTCAGGTCCACCGCCGTGGGCAGCCGGTCCGGTACGCGGTCGGTGAGCCGTATCTCGATGTCGCGGCCGGTGGCCCGGCACTGGGCGGCGAGCAGGTCGAGGGCCTGGAGGGTGGGCTGGGGGCGCAGTTCGGGCGCCGTCTCGTCCTCCCGGACCGCGTCGAGCAGGGCGCGCATCGCGGCCAGGGCCTCCCGGGCGCGGCCGACGGTGGAGTCGAGCCGCCCCGCCTCAGCCTCGGCGACCATGCCGGCGGTGCGGGCCAGCACGGTGGTCTCCAGCCCGGCGGCGATCCGGCGCCGCTCGGCCCACGCGTCCCGGACGGCCTCCCCGGTCCAGGCGGCGAGGCGCTCCTCCCGCGCACCCCGGTCGGCCCGGTCGCGCCGCCCCCGCCGCGCCCCGGCCCCCACGGCCGCCCCGGCCACCGCCAGGACCCCCACCGTCACGCCCGCGGCCACCGCCCACCCGGGCACCGCCGTACCCCGATCCAGGACGGCGCCGGTCGCGGCCCCCGCATGGACCACCACCGCCGCCAGGACGACCGCGAGCAGCGGACGATCCCCGAAGAGGGCCACGGAGTCGCCCACACGGCGTTCCACCCGTGCCGCCAGTGCCGCGCAGGTCGCGAGCATGCTCAGGGCGGGCGGCAGGAGCACCGGGCCGGTGTAGTCGCCCAGCGCCATCGCCACCGGCCACAGCGGGGCCAGGGCGAGCAGGGCGGCGAGGGCGAGCCGGGGTGTCCGGCGCAGCCACAGCAGGGCGACCGCCTGGGCCGCGGCGAGCAGGGCGAACAGCGCGCCCGCCGTGATGTGCGAGGTGTACGACGCGGTGTCCGCGCGGATCACCAGCGCCGGGAGCAGTGGCTGGAGGGACAGCCCGAGCGCGGCGACGACCTGGGCGAGGCGGTAGCCCCGCGGCACGCTTCCCTCCACCGGCGCGGAGCTGCGGCCGGGCAGGGCCGCGCGCACCTCCCAGCCGCCGTCGGCCGTCGGACCGGTGCTCAAGGTGCCGCCCGCCTCCCGGGCGCGGGAACGCAGGAAACCCTGGCCGCGGCCGCCGCCGAGGCCCGCCGCGTGCGCCGCCGCGCCGGCCGGCGGGGCCGCGCTGGTGACCACGACGTCGGTGCGGGTGTCGCCGTACCGGCACAGCACCGTCGTACGGGCGCCGGGTGCGTGGCGCGCCACGTTGGTCAGCGCCTCGCGCACGATGCCGTACGCCGCGTCCGCGACGATCCCGTCCGGCAGCGGGTCGATCTCGCAGTCCACGGGCTGGTCGAGCCTGCGGAACCCCGCGACGAGCGCGAGCAACCGCTCCTCGGGCGTGGGCAGTTCCTCCCGTGAGGGCGTCGGCGCCCGGACCGCGCCGAGGGCGCGGGTGACCTCCCGGCCGGTCTCGGCCGCGAACCGCAGGGCCTCCTGGGCCAGTTCGGGGCGCCGCTCGCGCAGCCCGAGCGCCGCGCCCGCGGTGACCACCACGGCGGTCAGATGGTGGGCGCTGACGTCGTGCAACTCCCTTTCCATCCGGCGCCGTTCGGCGGCGGGGAGCCGGTGGCGCTCGGCCTCGGCGCGGCGCAGCGCCCGCTCGGCCGCCTGCCGGGCCCGCCGGACCCGCCGGGCCACCAGGCCGCCGCCGCACGCGGCCCCGTACAGCAGGGCGGTGAGGGCGACGCCCAGGCCGTCGCCGTCCCTGAGCCCGTGCAGGGTGACGTCCTGCGTCAACTGCCAGAAGGGGAGCGCGACCACGCACAGTACGGCGGTGAAGGTGTCGCGCTCGCTCGCCACGGTGAACAGGGCCAGCGCGGCACCCGCGGTCCCGAACACGGCCACCGCCCCCGTGGGCAGCGGCCCGGCCCCCAGCCCGCAGGCGACGGCCACCAGGACCAGGGTGGTCACCGGGCGGGCCCGGCGCAGGGCGAGCGCGGCGGTCAGCGGTCCGGCGACCAGGGCGGCCACGAGCAGGTCGGAAGCGGAGGGGACGCTGCCGCGCACGAGCGCCGCCCCGGGCCACACCAGCGCCTGGACGCAGATCAGCAGGACCGGGATCAGCCGGTCGTCGGTTCGCTTCATGGTGCGCCCAGGCTAGGGCCGCAGGTGAGGGGCCCGACTCCCGCTCGGGTCGTATTCCCGCCTCTTACCTGGGTTGCAGATCCCGCCTAGCCCAGCGGCCGGTAGTGGCCGAGCACCCAGGCCAGCTGCGTGAACCAGGTCTGGAGCAGTTCGCGCGGCCGGGCGTTCACGACGCACTCGTACACCCGGCCGTCCAGGTGGACCACGGCGACCATCAGCGCCTTGCCGTTGGGGCTCGCCTTGTAGTGGACGCTGCGGATCTCGGGCCAGGGGAAGTCGACCGTGATGTCGTACATCTCGAAGGCCACGCCGGAGACGTCGACGACGATCGAGTTGTGCTTGTCGACGGCGAGGAACTCGGGCCCGGGAGGGGCGGGTTGCGGCGGCCCCGGCGCGTACGGGGGCGGGGGCGGTCCGAAGCCCGGCGGGACGGCCGGGGGTGGCGGCGGCTGGTCTGTCACCCGGGCAACCTACCCGGAGCCCCCTGTGCACCCACTTTCGGTCCCCCCTGAAACATTTCCCCCGTCCCACCGCATCAAGGAGGTGAGGACGGCACAGCGACCGAACAGAGCGGCTGACACAGGGGGACTCGTATGAGGAAGGTCCGTGCGGACGAGTACGCCGAGTTCGCGGCGGCGCGCACCGGGCATCTGTACCGGTCCGCGTGTCTGCTCACCGCCGGGGACACCCATCTCGCCGAGGATCTGGTGCAGGAGACCCTCGGCAGGCTGTACGTCCGCTGGGGCCGGGTGTCCCGGGCGGACAACCCGGCGGCGTACGCGCAGACCGTCCTGACCCGCACCTACCTCGCCCATCAGCGCAGACGCAGCAGCCGGGAGCGGGCCGTGGAGACGTTCCCCGACCTGCCGGACGGCGGCGGCACCGACACACCGCTGCGGCTCACCCTGCTCCAGGCGCTCGGCCGGCTGCCCGCGAAGGACCGGGCCGTGGTGGTGCTGCGGTACTGGGAGGACCGGTCGATCGAGGAGACCGCCGGTGCCCTGAACGCCAGCTCGGCGGCCGTACGGACCCGGTCCTCGCGGGCGCTGGGACGGCTGCGGGAGCTGCTGGGCGAGGACATCGGCGAGTACGTACGCCCCTGACCACGCGCCCCCTCACTTCGACTTCATCCAGAGCCCGTGGAAACGGTGGTTCACCATGCCCGCAGACCAGCACACCGGCCCCTTCGAGGACCGTCTCACCGCCGCACTGCACGAGGTCGGGGGCGCCTTCGACGCCCCGCGCACCGAACTCGCCGCCGCGGGTGCCCGGCGCGGCCGGCGGCTCCAGTTGCAGCGCCGGGCCGCGCTCGCGGGGAGCGCGGCGAGCCTCGCGCTCGTCGGGGTGGGCGGCGCGCTGCTCGTGCCCTGGCACGGCACGCCCGCCCCGCACCCCTCCTCGGTCGCCGGCAGCGGCACCCCCGATCCGGCGCGCACCTACTCCGCCGACGACGTCGTGCGCACCCTCCAGAAGCTGCTCCCCCGGGGCAGGTTCACCAGCACGGAGGCGCGCGGCACCGACGAAGAGCTGCCGCCGCTCGCGGTGGGGGTGTTCGACGACGGCCACGGCGAGGGATCCCTCTCCGTGGGCTTGGAGCGGATCACAGCGAGCGGACGGAACCTCAATCCCTCCGCCGAGGTGATGCCCTGCCCCGAGGGAACGCAGTCGGACTTCGACAGCTGCACGACGGAGAGCCTGCCCGACGGCTCCGCGATCACGGTCTACCAGGGCTACGAGTATCCCGACCGCCGGGTCGACACCAAGGCGTGGGGCGCCGATCTCGTCACCCCGGACGGCCACCACGTCGGCGTCATCGAGTGGAACTCCCCGGCGGAGAAGGGCAAGCCGATCACCCGGACCGATCCGCCCCTGGGCCCGAAGCAGCTGAAGGCGCTCGCCTCGGCCGCCGAGTGGCGCGAGATCATCGACGCCCTCCCGGAGGTGAAGACGCCGAGCGCCGCCACCGGTGGCCCCACCCGTCCCGGGGAACTGACCGGGCCGACGATCCTGCGCAAGCTCAAGCTGCTGCTGCCCAAGAAGGCCGCCATCGTCTCCAGCGGCAGCGAGGAGACCGGGTACGGCTACTTCGTCGTCGACGACGGCAAGGGCCGCAGCCTCGTCCAGGTCAATGTGCAGCCCGGCATGTCCGATGTCACCGGCGAGCTCTTCGGCTCCGGCACCGAGACCCTGGCCGACGGCACCCTGGTCACGGTCCGCGAGGAGCCCGGCGAGAAGGGCGGGGCGGGGGTCGTGATGTGGACGGCGGACACCCTGCGCAAGAACGGGCTGCGGGTCGTGATCAGCGCCTTCAACACCGGTGACCAGAACAAGGACGCGACCCGCAAGGCGCCCGCCCTCACCCTGGGCGATCTGCGGCGGATCGCGCTCAGCCCGCAGTGGCTGACCGACACGGTCACCCCTTGAGCAGCGCCAGGATCTCCTCGGTGGTCCCCGGCTCGCCGATCAGCGGGAAGAGGTACGACACGCTGTGCTGGTGGGCGTCCTCGTCGATGTCGGTCATCGCGTCGACGGCGAACGTGACGTGGTAGCCGTGCTCATGGGCGGCGCGGGCGGTCGACTCGACGCCGAGGCTGGTGGCGATGCCGCCGAGGACGATCTGGGTGATGCCCCGGCGGCGCAGCTGGATGTCCAGGTCGGTGCCGAGGAAGGCGCCCCAGTTCCGCTTGGTGACGAGGATGTCCCCGTCGTGGCCGGTGAGCGGTTCGGCGATCGGGCCGAGGTCGTAGGGGCGGGAGCGGCCGCCGGCCAGCCGGGCCGCCTCACTGCGGCCGGGCACGGCGTCGGCGCCGTCGGGCGAGGTGGCCATGCGGACCAGGATCACGGGGGCGCCGACGGCCCGGAATCCGTCGGCGAGCGTGGCGGCCCGGGCGACCACGTCGGCCGCCGGGTAGGGCTTGGTCGGGGCGGCGAGCGTGCCCGCCTGAAGGTCGATCAGCACGAGGGCGGTCTTGTCGTCCAGCACGGTCACGGCCACGGCGGGGCACCTCTCCTGGGGGAGCACGAGCCTAGGAGGGGTACTTGCCAAACTCAAGCTTGAGAAACTCAAACTTGCCCTGCGCAACTAATCAGTGCCCGAAAGGGCACGTTCCCAGCTCGAACCACGAGGTCCTCCCCGCGCCCTCCCGCCGGCACCCCCACCGCCGGGCCATCGCGTCCACCAGGAACAGCCCCCGCCCGCTCTCCGCCCGGCAGCCCTCCTCCTCCTTCTCCTCCTCCGGCCCGCACCACCCCCGGTCCGCCACCTCGCACCGCAGCACCCCGTGCGCGGCCGTCAGCGTGAGCCGGAAACGGCTCCCCGACCGGAGCAGCGCATGCGTGGCCAGCTCACTGACGAGCAGCTCGGCGGTGTCGACCAGATCGCCGCGCTCCGCGAGCCCCCACCCCTCCAGCTGTCTGCGCACCTGCGCCCGTGCCTCCCGCACGACGGCGGGCCGGGGTTCGTACTCGGCACTCCAGTGGCCGGCGCCCATCGGCGGCTGGGGATGGGCGCCGTAGCGAGGGGCGGGTTCCGGGCGGGGTCCTCCGCCGGAGAGTCGCAGCATGGCCATGGCCTCAGGATGTCCTCCCCGGGCCTTTCCCGTACGGGGAGGACTACCCGATTCCGTACCCGCACCGCTCACCCGGGTGGGCTCACGCGTACTGCAACCGTACGGCCGTACCCCCGCCACCGGCGTCGCGGACGTCGACGTACGCGCACACCTGGCGGGCGTACCAGAGCCCCTGGCCGGGGGCCGGCCCGGCGGCCGGGGGCGGGACGAAACCGACGAGCGGGTCGTCGATCCGTTCGGCCAGCAGGAGTTCGCAGACACAGCCGGGCGCCTCGCCCCAGAGCGCCGCGCCGGTGACCCGGCCGAGGGTGGCGGCCTCGGTGACGGCCGTGGTGAACGTCTCCGCGTCGGCGCCGCCCAGCCCACGCCCGGCGGCCCAGGCGCGCACGGCCTCGGGCGCCGGTTCGGAGAGCCGCCGCGCGTCGGACGGGGTCGGCGGCAGCGGTACGGCGTCCAGTTCGGCGGCGATCAGGACCGGGTCCTCGTACACGCCCGTGCCGGGGTGGGCGCGGCGGGCCGCCTCGATGAGGACCCCGCCCGCGGTACGGGTGTCGTAGACGCACATCGCGGTGGTCGCGGCGGAGGCGAAGAGGAGGTTGGCGAGGGCCTCGTAGCGGATCCACTCGGCGCTCTCGCGGGGGGAGCGGCCGGCGCGGCCGTTCCACACCGGTTCCATGAGGAGGTGCATCCGGCCGCCGGGGCCGCCGTGTCCGGCGAGGTGGGCGGCGGCGCGGGCGACGGCGTTGGCGGCGGAGCCGGTGTACCAGTCGGTGTGCGGGAGGAAGCCGATGTGGCGGGCGTCGGCGCCGAGGGCGTCGCGCAGGAGGTCCAGCCGGTCGGGGGCGAGGATCGCCATCGGCGGCGGCTCGTCGGGGGCGGCGAGCCCCTCGGCGAGGAAGGGCAGGGCATCGGCGAGGAAGCCCTCGTCGGTGCCGAAGACGGTCATGCGGTGGTCGAACGTGCCGGACACGGACGGAGAGGGAGAAGGGGACGGGGAGGGCGAGGACGGAGCGGTCATGGGTCCCTCGTGGATCGATGGGGTGGGTCGGGTGGGTGCGGTGGCGCGGGGTCCGGTCAGCGCTGGGCCGCCACCCAGGCGGCGATCTGGCTGCGGTTGCTGAAGCCGAGCTTGCTGAGGATGCGTTCGACATGTCCTTCGGCGGTGCGGCGGGCGATCACCAGTCGGTCGGCGATCTGCTGGTTGGCGAGTCCCTCGGCGACGAGTTCGGCGACCTGGGCCTCGCGTCGGGTCAGGCGGACGGTGGCGGCGGCGGGCGGCTCCTCGGGGTGTCCGTCGGGGCGGGCGAGCCCGGTGTCGTCCCCCGTGTCGTCCAGGACGCGGGCGGCGAGTTCGGGCAGGGCGAGGGCGGTGCCCCGGTCGTAGGCCCGGCGGTAGGCGGCAGCCCCGATCGCCTCGCGGACCCGGTCCTCGGCGGCGCGGCGGGTGGCGTTGAGGCAGGCCGCGCCCCAGCGGTCGCGGTCCACGTCGGTCCAGGCCCGGTCGGCACCGCCGAGCACGAGGGCCGCACGGCGGTGGGCGCCGCGGTCGGCGGCGATCCGGGCCAGCAGATCGAGGGTGAGGCCGATGCCGACGACGTCGTGGACCGCGAGCTTGAGCCGCAGTGCCTCACGGGCGTGCGCCTCCGCCCGCTCGCCGTCCCCCTTCACGGCGTGGGCGAGGGCGAGGATGCGTTCCCCGTACGACAGCACCCACTGCTCGCCGTGCTCCGCGCACAGCCGGCGGATCTCCTCGCACACCTCGATGGCCTCGTCGGCCCGGCCCAGGAAGGCGAGGGCGCAGGCGAGTTCGACGTGGTCCAGGCCGAGGAGGCTGAGGTGCTGGCCGGGGGCGCGGCCGCGGGCCACGGCGGCGCGGAAGTGGGCGAGGGCGCCGGGGATGTCGTCGCTGAACAGCCGGATGACACCGATGACGTAGTCGGCGTGGGCGGCCTCGGCCGGGTCGCCGAGGCGCCGGGCGAGGGCACGGGCCTCCTCGGCTCGGCGGCGGCCCCGGGTGAGGTCCTCGGGGCAGCCGGCGAGCAGGCCCGCCGTCCACAGGGCACGGGCCCGTTCGGGGCTGGGGTCGGGGTTGGCGTCGAGGGCGCGGTCGAGCCAGTACCGGCCTTCGCGGGGGGCTCCGCAGGCATGCCAGTGGAACCACAGGATGCCGGCCAGCCGCAGCCCGGCATGGGCCTCTCCGGGGGTGGTGAGGCTGAAGTCCAGGGCGGCGCGGATGTTGTCCCGGTCGGCGCGCAGCCGGGCGACGATCCCGGGCTGCCCGGGCCCGAACCACTCCCGCTCACAGGTGGCGGCCAGTTGCTGGACCCAGTCCCGGTGCCGGACCCGGGCGGCCCGCTCCTCCCCCGGCATCTCGCGCAGCCGCTCGAGCCCGTAGTGCCGCAGGCTGTCGAGCAGCCGGTAGCGCAGCCCGCCGTCGGGCCCGGTTTCCCGGCAGAGGACGGATTTGTCGACGAGTCCGGCAACGGCTTCGAGAACGTCGGCACCCTCAGCCACCCCACCCCCACAACACACCGCTTCGGCGGCCGCCAGGTCAAAGCTTCCCGCCAGCACCGACAACCGCGCCCACACCGCCTGCTCCCGCGCGTCGCACAGCTCGTGGCTCCAGTCGACGGCCGCCCGCAGGGTCTGGTGGCGGGGCAGTACGGCGGGGCTGCCGCCGGTGAGGAGGCGGTAGCGGTCGTCGAGGCGGGCGAGGAGCTGGTGGACGTCGAGGACGCGCATCCGGACGGCGGCCAGTTCGATGGCGAGCGGGAGTCCGTCGAGGCGGCGGCAGAGGCGGGCGACGGCGGAGCGGTTCGCGGCGGTGAGACGGAAGCCGGGGACCACCGCGGCGGCGCGGTCGGCGAACAGGGCGAGGGCGGGGTAGCCGTCGGCGGCGGTGAGGTCGCCGTCGGGGTCGGGTACCGGCAGCGGCCGTACCTCCATGAGGTGTTCCTCGGTGAGTCCGAGGCGGTGGCGGCTGGTGGCGAGGACACGGATGCCGGTGGTGCCGCGCAGCAGGGCGCCGGCTAGGGCGGCGCAGGCGGTCGCCAGATGCTCGCAGTTGTCGACGACGAGGAGCAGTCTGCGTTCGCGTACCCGCTCCACGAGGGAGTCCAGCGCCGGGCGTTCGGAGTGGTCGTGCAGGCCGAGCGCGTCGGCCACGGCCAGTGGGACCAGGGCCGGGTCGTGCAGGCCGGAGAGGTGGACGAAGCGGACGCCGTCGGGGAAGGCGCGTCCGACGCGGGCCGCGATCCGGCCGGCGAGGCGGGTCTTGCCCACGCCGCCCGGGCCCGTCAGGGTGACCAGCCTCGCCCTGGCCAAGAGTTCGCGCCCTTCGGCCAGTTCGCTCCGCCGGTCGACGAAGCTGGTCGTCTCCACCGGCAGGTGGCAGTCCCGGCGCGGCGCTGATCCGCCCATGATCAGCCAGTCCTCTGGGGGGTGCGTGCGTGCGGACCCTCAGGCTTCCCCGGGTTGTACATATATGCACCTCGCCCTCACCCCCACGGGTGCACTTCCGCGAGGTCCGTTCGCGGCGACACGCCCACGCGTACACTGCGCCGCCGATCGGCTCGTCCCTTTCCGCATGATTCAGGCCAGCGGCGATATGCGCTGTCTTGACCTGACCATGCCAACACCGGACCATGTGCGACACCGCACCGCCGCACACAGCAAGCGCACAGCACGGCCCCCCACGACCACTCCCCACAAGGAGAGTTCATGCGACTTCGCATCCGCGGCTCAGGCGCCGGCGCCACCCGCGCCCGCAGCGGCAAACGCACCGCTGCCCTCGCCACCCTGCTGGCCCTCGCCCTCGCGGCCCCCCTCTCGGCGACGGCCGGCCACGCCTCGGCCGACAGCGCTCCGAAGGCGACCGCCTCCGCCGACGACATCCGCCAGTACGAGATCCATGTCGCCGACAACACCCCGGTCACCCGCACCGCGATCGCCCGCGCCGGGGTGAGCGTCGACGAGGCCGACGAGGAGACCGTGGTGGTCTCCGGCCGCGCCGACCAGATCGCCAGACTGCGCGCCCAGGGGTACGAGGTCACCCCGGTGGGCTCCGCGCCCGACCGCCTCGCCGCGGACGAGGTGCGCCTGTTCGACTTCCCGACGGCGGACGCCAAGTACCACAACTACGCCGAGATGACCGCGGAGATCGACCAGCGCGTCGCGGCCTACCCGAGCATCATGAGCAAGCAGGTCATCGGCAAGTCGTACGGTGGCCGGGACATCGTCGCCATCAAGATCAGCGACAACGTCGGCACCGACGAGGCCGAGCCGGAGGTGCTGTTCACCCACCACCAGCACGCCCGTGAGCACCTCACCGTCGAGATGGCGCTGTATCTGCTCCGCGAGCTGGGCGCCGGCTACGGCACCGACTCCCGGGTCACCAACATGGTCAACGGACGGGAGATCTGGATCATCCCCGACCTCAACCCGGACGGCGGCGAGTACGACATCGCCACCGGTTCCTACCGCTCCTGGCGCAAGAACCGGCAGCCCAACTCCGGTTCCTCGTACGTCGGTACCGACCTCAACCGGAACTGGAACTACAAGTTCGGCTGCTGCGGCGGCTCCTCCGGCTCCACGTCCTCCGAGACCTACCGGGGCGCCTCGGCCGAGTCCGCGCCCGAGGTGAAGGTCGTCTCCGACTTCGTCCGCAGCCGGGTCGTGGGCGGCAAGCAGCAGATCACCGCCGGGATCGACTTCCACACCTACAGCGAGCTGGTGCTGTGGCCGTTCGGGTACACGTACTCGGACACGGCGACCGGGATGACGGCCGACGACAACGCCGCGTTCAAGGCGGTGGGGCAGAAGATGGCGGCCAGCAACGGGTACACCGCGGAGCAGTCGAGCGACCTGTACATCACCGACGGGACGATCGACGACTATCTCTGGGGCGTGCACAAGATCTTCTCGTACACGTTCGAGATGTATCCGACGTCCAGCTCCGGGGGTGGGTTCTACCCGCCCGACGAGGTGATCGAGCGGGAGACCTCCCGGAACCGGGACGCGGTGCTGCAGTTGCTGGAGAACGCGGACTGCATGTACCGGTCCATCGGCAAGGCCGCCCAGTACTGCGGCTAGGCGGGACTAGTCGTCGCCCTCTTCGAAGTACGCGTCGAGGACCTCGTCCAATGACGTCTCCCACTCCTTGAAGCGGGACCTGGCCGTCGCCTCGATCTCGATCGGGTACCAGCGGCGGTCAGGGGTGTGGACCGTGATGGTGAACCGCTTGCCGAAGCGCGGGGCCTCGGTCTCGATGGCGCCGATCTCGTCCCAGCGGAACTCGCACGCCTCCTCGTCGAGGCGGAGCCGGACGCCCTTGGCGTCGGCGGTGATCCGCGCCCGGCGGTCGGCGGCCTCGAAGACGGGGCCGTCGGAGGCCTCCTCCTCGGCGGGGGCCTCCTCGGCGGCCGGGGTCTCGTCGACGACCCCGGTCTCCTCGGACTCGGCCTCGGCCGTCTCCTCGGACTCCTCGGCCTCCTCGGGCGGCTTCGCGTCCTCCGGCTCCGCCTTGGGAGGCGACGAGAGTCCGGGGATGAACGCCGGGTCGAATCCGGCGCCCTCCAGGGGCTTGCTGCTCGAACCTATCCGCTGCTGCTCCACAGCGCGAAGTATGGTCGAAGATCCTGTGCCGGACACAGCCAGCCCCTACTTCGTTACCGGAGACCTACAAGGGAGAGGCTCACCCGAACACGCTCAACCCGGCCGCGTCAGCCGAGTACGGCGAGCGCGTCGATCTCGACGAGGAGCCCGGCGGGGAGACCGACGTAGACGGTGGTGCGGGCGGCGGGCGCCTCGGTGAGGTCCGCGAAGTAGGCGTCGTAGATCTCGTTCAGCTCCGCGAAGTGGTCCACGTCCGTCAGATAGACGCGGATCATCATCACGTCCTCCCAGCGCGCCCCGCCCTCCCGGAGGATCGCCTCCACGTTGGCGAGGGTCTGGAGGGTCTGCTCGCGCAGGGTGGGCCCGGCCGGCGTCGGGGGCCTGCCCTCCTCGGCGGGCAGGAAGCCGACCTGGCCGGCGACCTGGAGGAGGTTGCCCTTGCGCACGCCGTGGGAGAACTTCGCGGGCGGGGTGGTGTGGGTCTTCGGGGTGAGCGCGATCTTCTCGGTCATCAGGTGGCTTCCTTGATCGGTGTCCTGCCGGAGTACTCCCCGCTGATCGTGTCCGCCGTACGGCGCACCAGCGGGCGGAGGGTGAGGAGTTCGTCGGCGGTGACGACGACGTTCGGCGCGGAGACCGACATCGCGGCGACCACCCGGCCGTCCGCACCGCGGATGGGGGCGGCGACGCAGTTGATGGACTCCTCGTGGCCGCCGAGGTCGGTGGCCCAGCCCTGCTCCCGCACCTTCTCCAGCTCCCGCAGGAAAGCGGGGGCGTTGGGGGTGGAACGGGCCGTGTACATCGGGTATTCGAGCTTCTCGGCGACCGCGCGCCGCTCGGCCTCGGGGAGGTCGGCGAGGAGCAGCTTGGCGACGGCGGCGACCGTGATGGCCACGGGCTTGCCGATCCGCGAGTACATCCGCACCGGGTAACGGCTCTCGACCTTGTCGATGTAGAGGACCTCGCCCTCCTCGTACACGGCGAGATGCACGGTGTGTCCGCACTGCTCGTTGAGGCGGACGAGGTGGGGGTGGGCGATCTCGCGGATGTCGAGGTTCTCCATCGCCTCCTGGGCGAGGGCGAAGAGGCGGGCGCCGAGGCGGTAGCGCTGGTCGGACTGGCGGTAGACCAGGCCGTGTTCATGGAGGGTGCGCAGCAGCCGCAGGGCCGTCGACTTGTGCACGCCGAGGCGGTCGGCGACCTGTCCGAGATCGGCGGGGCCCTCGGCGAGCAGCGGCAGGATGCTCAGCGCGCGGTCGACGGTCTGGCTCATGGGGTGCGTACCTCCTCCGGGGCCGCCCCGGCCTGTGTCCAGCCGGGGCCGAGTCGAAGTGTCCCCCACGCGTGGTCGTCGAGCCCCGCGAGCCGGTCGGCGTGGTCGCGGGAGGGGGGCACGGTGAGGTCACCGGGGACGGTGAGGGCGGCGGCGGCCGTGAGATGCCCGTGCCGCAGCCGGTCCCGGAGGGGAAGCCCCCGCAGGGTCGCGGAGAGAAACCCGGCGGCGAAGGCGTCCCCGGCGCCGGTGGTTGCCACGACGTCGACGGTCAGAGCGGGGACGAAGACGCCACGGGAGTCGGCCGGCCCGGGGGGCGTGGGGCCCTGACATGTGCGGCCCCGCCGTGTGGGCGCGGCCGGCCCCCGCGCACCCGCGGACGAGACGAAGGCAGTGGCCCCCCTCCCGCCTTCCTTCACCACCAGCACCTGCGGCTCGGGCAGCACGTCCCGGATCGCCGACGGCCCACCCGTCACCCCCCACGCCTCCTCCGCCTCGTCCTCCCCCACGAACACGAGATCCGCCCGGTGCGCCAGCTCCAGCAGCACCCTCGGCCCGTCGGCCGTCGGCCACAGGCCGGTGCGGTGGTTGACGTCGAAGGAGACGAGGGGACGGCCCGGGCCGGGTCCGGTCAGCTCCCACAGCAGTTCGCGGCACTGCGGCGACAACGCCGCCGTGATCCCCGACAGGTGCAGCACCCGCCCCGCCCGCACCGCCGCCAGCTCCACCGTGGCCGTGGACATCGCCGAGGCCGCCGACCCCGCCCGGTAGTAGGCCACCTCGTGGTCCGCGCCGGCCCGGTCCCCCGCCGTACGGAAGTACACGCCCGTGGGACGGGACGGGTCACGGCCGACGGAGGCGACGTCGACGCCGTACGCTCCGATCGCCTCGACCAGGTGATCGCCGAACCCGTCCGCCCCGACCCGGCTGACCCACCTCACCGCATGGCCGGCGGCGGCCAACCCGCACGCCACGTTGGACTCCGCGCCGCCGATCCCCCGGTCGAAGGAGGGGACGTCGGCGAGTCGGCCGGGGCGGGTGGGCAGGAACGTGACCATGGACTCGCCGAGCGCGACGACGTCCACGACGTCGGGGGCAGTCACGATGGTCGTAGCTCCTCGTCGAGGGCGGAGGGTCACGGCGTCGCCATTGACCCGGCATTGGCGTGGATGTTAGACAGCGGTAAGCGACATACGCAATGAACGTTGCAGATAATGCAACATGAAATGCGGCGCCGAAGGCAACGCACTCGATCAGGGAGGCCTCGTGTCCGGTACGGAAGCGCTCGCCCGCCTCGCGGAGGAAGCAGTCGACCACCGCTTCAAGGGCCTCCCGCCGGACGCCGACGGCCTCACCGTCGCCGAGCTGACCGCCCAGCGCCGCAACCTCTTCACCGACGGTTTCACGACCCCGGTGCTCGCCCTCTCCGCCGAGCGCCTGGAGCACAATCTGCGTCTGATGGAGACGTACGCGACCCGGCACGGACTCGCGTTCGCCCCGCACGGCAAGACGACCATGGCGCCCCAGCTCTTCCGGCGGCAGATCGAGTACGGCGCCTGGGGCATCACCCTCGCCGTCCCGCACCAGGTCCGGGTGGCGCGGGCGTACGGCGTCGGGCGGGTGTTCCTCGCGAACCAGCTCGTGGACCCGGCGGCCCTGCGCTGGATCTCCGGACAGCTCGACGCCGACCCGGACTTCCGTTTCGTCTGTTACGTCGACTCGGTGCGCGGGGTCGAGCTGATGGACGCGGCACTCGCCGGGGCGGCCCGCCCGCTGGACGTCGTCGTCGAGCTCGCCGCCGGGGAGGGCGCCCGCACCGGGGTCCGTACGGAGGCGGAGTGCACGGCCGTCGCGGACGCGGTGGCCGCCACGGCGACCCTCAGGCTGGTGGGGGTCGCGGGGTACGAGGGCGAGGTCCCGCGGGCCGACGAGGAGCGGGTGCGGGCCTGGCTGCGCCGGCTGGTGGCGCTCGCCGCCGACTTCGACAGGGCGGGGCGGTTCGCCGGGGTGGCGGAGATCGTCGTCAGCGCGGGCGGGAGCGCCTGGTTCGACGGGGTCGCCGAGGTGTTCGCGGAGATCCCCGAGCTGTCCTCCCCGGTGCTGAAGCTGCTGCGCTCCGGCGCGTACGTCTCGCACGACGACGGTCACTACCGCCGGCTCACCCCGTTCAACCGGGTGCCGCAGGAGGGTGCCCTGGAGCCCGCGTTCCGGCTGTGGACACAGGTGGTCTCCCGCCCCTCACCGGGCCAGGCGTTCGTCAACGCGGGCAAGCGGGACGCCGCCTACGACCTGGACCTGCCGTTCGCCCAGGTGGTCCGCCGCAACGGTGCGGAACGCCCGGCCACCGGGGTGTCGGTCACCGCCCTGTCCGACCAGCACGCCTGGCTGCGCACCACCGAGGAGGCGGATGTCGAGGTCGGCGACTGGGTCGGGCTCGGGCTGTCGCATCCGTGCACGTCGTTCGACAAGTGGCCGCTGATCCCGGTCGCGCGGGCGGACGGCACGGTCGTCGAGTACATCCGTACGTTCTTCTGACACATCCGTACGTTCCCCTGAGCGGAGGGCCGGGCATGGAAGACCTCGTCGTCCGGGACGCGGACGTCGTCGACGGCAGCGGCGCGGACTCCTACCGCGCGGACGTGGTGATCGACGACGGCAGGATCGTCGCGATCGTCCGGGAGGCCGCGGCGGCGGGCTGTCAGCGGCCGAAGGCGGTACGGGAGCTGGACGCGGAGGGGCTGGTCCTCGCCCCCGGCTTCATCGACATGCACGCGCACAGCGACCTGGCCCTGCTGCGCGACCCCGACCACAGCGCCAAGGCCGCGCAGGGGGTGACGCTGGAGGTCCTGGGCCAGGACGGGCTGTCGTACGCCCCGGTCGACGACCGCACCCTGGGCGAGGTCCGCCGGGCCATCGCCGGCTGGAACGGCACCGGCGACGACATCGACTTCGACTGGCGCTCGGTGGGCGAGTACCTGGACCGGCTCGACCGGGGCATCGCGGTGAACGCGGCCTACCTGGTCCCGCAGGGCACGGTCCGCGCCCTCGTCGTCGGCTGGGAGGACCGCCCGGCCACGCCCCGCGAGCTGGACCGGATGCGGCACCTGGTGGCGGAGGGCCTGGAACAGGGCGCGGTCGGCCTGTCGTCGGGGCTGACGTACACCCCCGGGATGTACGCCGAGAACGCCGAACTGACCGAGCTGTGCCGGGTGGTGGCCCGCCACGGCGGCTACTACTGCCCCCACCACCGCAGTTACGGGGCGGGCGCGCTGGAGGCGTACGCGGAGATGGTGAAGCTGGCCGGGGAGGCGGACTGCGCCCTGCACCTCGCCCACGCCACCTTGAACTTCGGGGTGAACCGGGGGCGGGCGCCCGAGCTGCTGACCCTCCTCGACGAGGCGCTCGACGCCGGCGCCGACATCACGCTCGACACCTATCCCTACACGCCCGGCTGCACCACGCTGGTGGCCCTGCTGCCGAGCTGGGCGAGCGAGGGCGGTCCCGGGGAGATCCTGCGCCGGCTCGCCGACGACGGGACCGCCGAGCGGATCCGCCACGACCTGGAGGTGACCGGCGCGGACGGCTGCCACGGGGTGCCGGTGGACTGGGACACCGTGGAGATCTCCGGGGTGACCGACCCGGCACTGGGCGGTTTCGTCGGCCGTACGGTCCTGGAGTCGTCGTCCCTGCGCGGCGAGGCGCCCTGGGCGACGGCCCGCCGGCTGCTGCTCGACGACGGCCTCGGCCCGACGATCCTCCAGCACGTGGGCCACGAGGAGAACGTCCGGGCCATCATGCGCCACCGCGTCCACACGGGCGGCTCGGACGGCGTCCTGCACGGCGCCAAACCGCACCCGCGCGCCTACGGCACCTTCCCGCACTATCTCGGCCACTACGTACGGGAGTTGGGCATCCTGTCCCTGGAGGAGTGCGTGGCCCATCTGACCGGCCGCCCGGCGGCCCGCCTCCGCCTGCCCGACCGGGGCCTGGTCCGTGAGGGGTTCCGCGCCGACCTGGTCCTGTTCGACCCGGCGACGGTGGCGGCGGGCGCGACGTACGCCACCCCGCGCACCCTGCCCACGGGCATCCCGCACGTCCTGGTCGACGGCCGTTTCGTGATCGAGGACGGCCGCCGCACGGATGTCCTGGCCGGGCGGGCGGTCCGTCGCAGTCCCATGTGACGGAACACCCGCCGGTGCCTTACGGCTTGGGCAGCACGCAGGCGCTCGCGCTCAGGTTGAGCTGGTTGCCCGTCGTGAAGCACGCGGGGATCTGGTAGATCTCCTGCGCGTAGTTGATGCCCTTGCGCACGGTGACGGTGCCGCTCTCACTGACCTCGCAGGGGTTGTTCTCCGTGCAGGTCGCGCCGTCCTCGTTGCCGGTGTTGTTGACGGCGACGACCTTGCCGGTGGACTGGTCGATCACCGGCGAGCCGGAGGTGCCGCCGATGGTCTGGCAGGCCGAGGTGTAGCGGACGGAGTCCTTCCAGGTCCAGTCGCCCTCCTTGAGGCGGTAGGCGAACCCGTCGATGTTGCAGTTGTAGAGCGTCTTCCAGTAGCCGGAGGCCACGGTGATGGCGGTGCCGGCGGTCGGGTGGGTGTCCTGCACGGTCAGCGCGGAGATCCCGTACGCGCTCTTGATCGTCGCGTAGGTGCTGGTCAGCTGGTAGATCGACACGTCCGTGTCGGTCATCGTCGCGTAGGCGAGCTTGCTGGCGCGCAGGGTCGCGACCCGGGTGCCGGAGGAGTTGAGCAGCCCGAAGGTCCGGGTGGAGGTCTGGTTGGTGAGGACCTCGCCCGGGTCCAGGAAGCCGGACGTCAGGCAGTGGCCGTTGCTGAGCACCAGCGCCGGGTCGGTGTCCAGGGAGTTCGGGAAGCGGATGACCGATCCGGAACAGTTGCTGAGCGCGACGGTCCCGGCGAGGGTGACGGCCTGCAACGTGGGCGCGGCCGCCCGGGTGTCCGCCTTGCTGTCCGCCTTGGTGTCCGCCTTGGCCGCGGGTGCCGCGACGGCCGGTGCCGCCCCGATCCCGGCGATGGCCAGGGCGGTGAGCGCGGCGACGAGAGGCTTTCTCATGTGGGGGTCCCCTCTTACGACGAGGCGACCGGAGATCTTCCGGCCGCCCGCTGTTTTGTCATGTGCATTCTTAGTACGGATACCCGGAGGGGCAAGCGGTTGTTTCCGGACGGGAGTTGGCGCGATCCCATGCTTTGCAGAAACGGGACACGGTTCCGTATATTAAACGGGACAGCGTTCCGCTTTTGGGGCACCTCATCATGAGCGCATCGACCCGCCCCTCGCCCGCCCCCGTCCTCTCGGTCGGCCCCGTGACCCTTTCCGCCCCGGACCGGCCCGTGGACCTCCAGCTGCGGGTCTCGGCACCCCTGACCGGGGACGATCTGCCGGCCGTCCTCCTGTCGCACGGCCAGGGCTACGCGAACCACCTCTCCTCGCTGAACGGCAATGCGCCGCTCGCCCACCACTGGGCGGCGCACGGCTTCGCGGTCGTCCAGCCCACGCATCTGAGCTCCCGGAGCCTGACCCTGGACCCCGACACCCCCGGGGCACCCCTGTTCTGGCGTTCACGCGCCGAGGACATGAGCCTGATCCTCGACCGGCTCGACGAGATCGAGGCCGCCGTCCCGCAGCTCGCGGGGCGTCTGGACCGGGACAGGGTCGCCGTGGCCGGGCACTCGATGGGCGGGCACACCGCGAGCCTGCTGCTGGGCGCCCGGCTCACCGACCCCGACGACGGGACGGAGGTGGACCTGACCGAGCCCCGGATCAGGGCGGGCGTCCTGCTGGCCTCGGTCGGCCGGGGCGGCAACGCCCTCACCCCGTTCGTGACCGAGAACTGGCCCTTCCTCGCCACCACGGACTTCTCGAAGATGACCACGCCGACCCTGGTGGTCGCCGGCGACCGGGACGACTCCGCGCACCTGACGGTCGCGGGCCCGGACTGGCACGCCGACCCCTACACCCTCTCCCCCGGCCGCAAGTCCCTGCTCACCCTCTTCGGCGGGGAGCACGGGCTCGGCGGGGTCTCCGGATACGACGTCGCCGAGACCACGGACGAGAGCCCCGAGCGGGTGTCCGTGGTCCAGCACCTCACCTGGGCCTACCTGCGCAGCGAGCTGTACCCGGGAGACCCGGCCTGGCAGTCGGCCAGCGAGACGCTGGCGGCCGAGCCCGAACCGCTCGGCCGGGTCGAGTCGAAGGAGGGCCACGGCAGCGCCCGGGAAGGGGCGCGGGGCCGCATCGATATGCGCTCCAGGACCCGGTGACGGTCACGGCGGGGCTGCCGGTCGCCGCCGGAGCGTTCGCGCCGCGCGGCACGAACGGCCACGACACGGCCACGAAAGACCGACCGCACATCCCGCACAGCACTCAGCGGGACTTCCCACCACCCTTTCCATGACCCCGGCCCTGATTACCCACACCACCGGGGGCACCCCAGGACCCGGTGACGGTCACGGAGGGGGCGCCGGTCGCCGCCGGAGCGCTCGGAGCCGGGGCCGAGGAGGTGACGGAGGGCGCGCCGGACGTCGTGGAGCCGGAGGACGGGGGCGCGCTCGTACCGGAGGGCACCGGCTCGCCCGCCGACGAGGGCGTGCCGCCCGGGGAGCCCGAGGGGCTCACCGTGTCGTCGGGTGCCGAGCGGGTGTCCCCGCGCCTGTCCTGGCCGCCGTCCGACGAGGAACCCGAGCTGAGGGACATCCCGGCCACCAGCGCGGCCAGCGACACCGCGCCCACGGCCCCCGCCGCGACCGCCACCCGGCGCGAGCGCCCGCCACCCGTGCGGCGCGCGGCGCGCCGGCGGTCCGCCCGGCCGCCCGCCACCGGCTCACCCGCGAAGGCGGCCGGCCCGTCGGCGGGCAGGGCGGGCACGCGGGGCAGCCGCTGGGTCTCGTCGTACGCGTTCTGCCACCCGTGCGCGGCCGCCGGATCGGCGTACTGCGCGTACGACGCCGGATCGGCCCCGGCATCCGGGTGGAACACGATCGGCCGCACCTGGGGCGCGCCGCTCTCGCCTGGCCTGGACATGGCCGCGCATTGTAGGGAGAGGTACGGCCCGTCGGACAGTGACCGGCGATAACAGACCAAATCACCCGTCTCGCGTGGTGGAAAACACGCCCCACGGGGCGTAACCGGGCCGTAAGCTCCCTGACATGCAGGTGATCCAGTCGACGAAGCTCGCCAACGTCTGTTACGAGATCCGGGGCCCGGTTCTCGAGGAGGCGATGCGCCTGGAGGCGGCAGGTCACCGCATCCTCAAGCTCAACACCGGCAACCCGGCCGCCTTCGGATTCGAGGCCCCGCCCGAGATCCTGGAGGACGTCCTCCGCAACGTCTCCACGGCGCACGGCTACGGCGACGCCAAGGGTCTGCTCGCCGCGCGCCGCGCGGTCGTCATGCACAACCAGACCCTCGGCATCGAGACGGACGTCGAGCACGTCTTCATCGGCAACGGCGTCTCCGAGCTGATCGTGATGGCGATGCAGGGCCTGCTGGACGACGGCGACGAGGTGCTCGTGCCGTCGCCGGACTATCCGCTGTGGACCGCCGCCGTGTCGCTGTCCGGCGGCACGGCCGTGCACTACCGCTGCGACGAGCAGTCGGACTGGATGCCCGACCTCGCGGACGTCGAGCGCAAGGTCACCGACCGCACCAAGGCGATCGTCATCATCAACCCCAACAACCCGACGGGCGCGGTGTACGACGAGACGATGGTCCGGGGGCTGACCGACATCGCCCGGCGCCACAATCTGCTCGTCTGCTCCGACGAGATCTACGACAAGATCCTGTACGACGGCGCCACGCACACGCCGACCGCCTCCGTGGCCCCGGATCTGCTGACGCTCACCTTCAACGGGATGTCGAAGGCCTACCGGGTGGCCGGCTACCGGGTCGGCTGGATGTCGATCTCGGGCCCGCGCGCCCACGCCGACTCCTACATCGAGGGCCTGACGATCCTGGCGAACATGCGGCTGTGCGCCAACATGCCGGGCCAGCACGGTGTGGTGGCCGCGCTCAGCGGACGGCAGTCCATCAACGACCTGGTACTGCCGGGCGGCCGGCTCAAGGAGCAGATGGACACGGCGTACGAGCTGCTGACGCAGATCCCGGGCGTGACCTGCGTACGGCCGAAGGGCGCGCTGTATCTCTTCCCGCGTCTGGACCCGACCGTCTTCAAGATCAAGGACGACCGGCAGATGGTCCTGGACCTGCTGCGCCAGGAGAAGATCATGGTCGTCCAGGGCACCGGCTTCAACTGGCCGGAACCGGACCACTTCCGGGTGGTGACGCTGCCTACGGCGACGGATCTGCGGGACGCGATGGGCCGGATCTCGCGCTTCCTGGACGGCTACGGCCAGCCCTGATCCCGGCGGGGTTCACCCTCTGTAGAGGCCGTGCCCCTGTTCTGCGAACGGCTCAACTTTAGACGAAATCTAAGCTAGGATGGCTTCCTGTCAGAGCACAGGAGGCCATCCTCATGTACGAGCCGAACCGCACCCCTTCCTCGCACAAGGGGTCCGTCCACAGCACGATGGCCGGCACCACGTCCGACTTCCCCCACCGCTCCCGCGAGGAGGAGCTGGACATCCAGCTCGCCGGACATCTCTCGGCCCTGCTCGCCGTCACCGACGAGCTGCGCGGGCCGGCCCCGTCCGCCGACCTCGACGGCGCGGCCGCACGGCTCGCCCAGCAGGTGACCCGGCTGCGGGGCGGACGGACACCGGCCCGCGCGGCCACCTCCGCCGCCCGCGAGTCCCGGCTCGCGGCACTGCACCAGCGGGCGCACTCCCTCGCGGGCCGCGCCCTGGTCGTCGCCGCGTCCCGCGCGGACACCAAGGCGGCGATCCTCGCGGCGGAGCGCATGGAAGCCCATGCCGCCGCGCTGGCGGAGGAGCAGGAGCTGAGCACCGCCGGCTGACCCTGCGGGGTCCCCCTACGGCCCCGGTCCGCGTGCACCCGCAGCGACGCGCGGACCGGGCGCCATATTTTTTGCCCGCCTGCATTCGGGTGGACTGCGCGCCCGGCGTGCCCGCGCACACCTGCGCCACAAGCACCGCCTCGTAACGTCGATGCGGTGAAACGCAGGCAATTGTTGGTAGTGCTCTCCGGTGCGGCTGCAGTTGCCACCGGATTGCTGTCGTGGTCGGTCGTCGCCTGTGCGGCGGCGCTCTCGGACAACGGAATGCGGCCCTCGTCGGAGCGGACTCCCCCGAGCGCCGACGCCCTGCTGCAAGCGGGCATCGCGGCGCAGCAGAACGACGATCCCCAAGGGGCCTCCCGGTTCTACGGCGTGGTCCTCACCATGGACCCGCGGAACAAGGCCGCCTGGTACAACCTGGGCGTCATCGCGCACCAGGACGGCCGGACCGCCGATGCCCGCAGGGCCTACGAAAAGGCCCTGAAAATCGATCCGGCGTTTCCCTCGGCCCTGTACAACGAGGCGCTCCTGCTGAAGTCGAGCGATCCCGATCTCGCGATGGGACTTCTGGAACGCGCCGTCGGCGCCGATCCGCAGGCGGCCACCGCCCATCTGGAGCTGGGGGATCTCTGGGTCCGCAAGCACCGGGACCGGGAGGCCGCCGAGGAATTCCGCAGTGCGGTGGCGGCCGACCCCGCACTCCTTTCCCAGGTACCGGAGTCCTTCCGGGATTCCCTGCGCCCCGCACCCGCCCCGAGCCCGGCAGGGAGTCCCCGATGACGACGAGCGACCGGACCGTACGGGTGCTGGCCGTGTACACCCTGGTGGCGACCGCCCTCGCGGCCCGGGTCTTCCTGCTGCCCTACCAGTCGGGTGACTTCATCACCTTCCTCGACCCCTGGTATCGGCACCTGGAGAGCCACGGCGGGTTCGCCGCCCTCGCCGACCCCGGCTTCTCCGACTACAACGTGCCCTACCTCTATCTGCTCGCCGGGCTGACCTATCTGCCCGTGTCGGCGCTGGCCGGCATCAAGTGGATCTCGATCCTGTCCGACCTGGCGCTGGCGTACTGCGCCTTCCGGATCGTGGCCCGGCTGCGGCCCGCCTCCGCCTGGGCGGCCTACGGCGCGGCGGCGGCGGTGCTCCTGCTGCCCACCGTCGTCACCAACAGCGGCTGGTGGGGGCAGTGCGACAGTGTCTACACGGTCTTCCTTCTCGGCGGGATCCACCAGTTGCTGAGCCGGCGGCCGTGGTGGGCGTGCGCCTTCTTCGGGATCGCGCTGGCGGTCAAGTTCCAGGCCGTGTTCCTCTTCCCGTTCCTGCTGGTCATGGTGGTGCTGGGACGGGTGCCGTGGCGGAGCCTGCTGGCGATCCCCGGGGCGTACCTCGCCCTCGACGTGCCGGCACTGCTGCTCGGCGCCGATCCCTGGCGGCTGCTGACGGTCTACGCCCGGCAGACGGGGACGTACCAGTTGCTGTCCCTGCACGCACCGTCCGTCTACGAGTTCGTCTCGGTGCCCGGGGACACCGGTCCGGTCCGCACGGCGGGTGTGCTGGTCGCCGGGGTGGTGGTGACGGCCCTGGTCGGGCTCACGGCCTGGACCCTGCGGAGCGGCCGGTCCGGCGCGCCGGACCCCGCCCCCGCCACGCCTGGGCTCACGGACACCCGGATCGTGCTGCTGGCCGCCTGCTCCTCGGTCCTGGTGCCGTTCCTGCTGCCCTCGATGCACGAGCGGTACTTCTACCTCGCGGACGTGCTCACGGTGGTGGCCGCGTTCGTCCTGCCCCGGCAGCTCTGGTACGTACCGGTGCTGGTGCAGCTCGCCTCGTTCGGCAGCTATCTGGTGGTCGTCAACGCGACCCTGGCCCCGTATCTGTCCATGGCCGCGCACGGTGCGCTGATGCTGCTGGCGGTGGTGGCCGTACTCCGCACCGCCGTCCTCGAACTGCGGCGCCCGCCCGGCGCGCCCGCGCCGCTCGTCAGCCCGACCGCGGCCGAGCCGGCCCGGACGTGACCGGCGGCCCGGGCGTGACCGCCGCGCCCGGGGCGACGGCCGCGGCGGTGTCGTCGGCGACGTAGTAGGTCGGCCGCCGCTGCACGGCGGTGTAGATGCGGCCGATGTACTCGCCGACCACCCCCAGGCAGATGAGCTGGACGGAGCCGACGAAGAGCACCGCGATGATCAGGGAGGTCCAGCCGCGGGTGGTGTCGCCCGCGGCGTACACGGCCAGGGTGTACGCCACCATGCCGAGGCAGACGGCGAAGGCGAGCACACCGAGCCAGACGGCGAGCCGCAGCGGGGCGACGGAGAAGCCGATGACGCTGTCGACCGCGAGCAGGACCATCTTGCGCAGGGGGTACTTGGTGCGGCCGGCGACACGGGGGTCCCGGCGGTAGGTGATCTCCCCGCTGGGGAAGCCGAACCAGGGCATGAGCAGCCGGTAGACCTGCGGCTGGTCGGGCAGGGCCTTCAGGGCGTCGAGGGCCTCGCGCGACAGCAGCCGGAAGTCGCCCGCCTGGGCCGAGACATGACCGCCGACCACCCGGCGCACGAGCCAGTAGTAGGCGCCGGCGGTACGGCGTTTGAAGCCGGTGTCGCTGGAGCGGTTGCCGCGCACGCCGTAGACGATGTCGAGGTGCCGGGAGCGGGCCAGGGCGAGCATCTCGGGGATCTTCTCCGGGGGATCCTGGAGGTCGGCGTCGAGGCTCGCGGTGTAGTGGCCGCGGGCGTGGTGCAGCCCGGCGGTCAGCGCGGCCTGGTGTCCGCTGTTGCGGCGCAGCCGCACCACCCGCAGCTCGGGCCAGTCGGCGCGCAGCCGGGTGAGTTGACCGGCCGTCCCGTCCGTGGAACCGTCGTCGACGGCGACCACCTCGTACGTCTCGCCCGTCCCGTCGAGCACCGGCCGCAGCCGCTCCGCCAGGGCCGGAAGTGCCTCTTCCTCGTTGAACACCGGAATCACGACCGACAGTTCGACTGATGACATGCGGACCCCAGCCCAATGCTCACTTACGGTAGTATTTGCTTACTTACCGTACAATGCTGGAATGGCTCAGCGCGTAGAGACACACGCACCCCGTACCACAGGGGTCGCCCGGCAGCTTCCCGTGTTCGCGGTCATCGGCGTGCTGTCCACGCTGGCCCATCTCGGGCTGTTCACGGCGCTGCGGCCGGTGCTCGACGCCCAGCTCGCCAACCTGGTCGCGCTCTTCGCCACGGCCGTGGCGAACACCGCGGCCAACCGCCGGTTCACCTTCCGGGTCCGCGGCAGGGAGGGGGTCGCCCGGCATCAGCTCCAGGGGCTGGTGGCCTTCCTCGCGGGGCTCGCGCTCAGCAGCGGCGCCCTCGCCCTGGTGCACCGGATGGTGTCGGACACTCCGCGTGTGGAGATCGCCGCGCTGGTCGTGGCCAACGGGACGGCGACGGTCCTGCGTTTCACGCTGCTGCGGTGGTGGGTCTTCGCGAAGGCCGCCTGAAACGGGCGAAGGCCTGTCGCCGCCTCCCCGTCGGGGCGGACGGGGTGGTGACGACAGGCCCGTGGTTGCGCACGCCGTTGTGCGCAACCTCGCCGGTCCGGTGGTGCGGATGGTGCTGTCACCGCGGCCGGCCGTGACGATATTGCTGGTCAGGGCTCGATCGGCAGCCGGCCGCGGCGTTCGTGGAGGGCGTCAGCCCAGGCGCTGCACCAGGGCGCGGTACTCGTCCCACAGTTCCTTCGGGGTGTGGTCGCCGAAGGTGTTGAGGTGCTCGGGGACCAGGGCGGCCTCCTCGCGCCAGACCTCCTTGTCGACCGTGAGCAGGAACTCGAGATCGGCGTCGGCCAGTTCGAGGCCCTTGGTGTCCAGGGCGCCCTTGGCCGGCAGGATGCCGATCGGGGTCTCGACGCCCTCGGCCCTGCCGTCCAGCCGCTCGACGATCCACTTCAGGACGCGGCTGTTCTCGCCGAAGCCAGGCCAGACGAACTTGCCCTCGTCGTTCTTGCGGAACCAGTTGACGTAGTAGATCTTCGGGAGTTTCGCCTGGTCCCTGCCCTTGGCGACCTCGACCCAGTGACCCATGTAGTCGCCCATGTTGTAGCCGCAGAACGGCAGCATGGCGAACGGGTCGCGGCGCAGCTCGCCGACCTTGCCCTCGGCGGCGGCGGTCTTCTCGGAGGCGACGTTCGCGCCGAGGAAGACACCGTGGTTCCAGTCGAAGGACTCCGTCACCAGCGGGACCGCGCTCGCGCGCCGGCCGCCGAAGAGGATCGCCGAGATCGGCACGCCCCTGGGGTCCTCCCATTCGGGCGCGATGATCGGGCACTGCGAGGCCGGGACGGTGAAGCGGGCGTTGGGGTGGGCGGCCGGGACGTCCGAGGACGAGGTCCAGTCGTTGCCCTTCCAGTCGGTGAGGTGGGCCGGGGTCTCCTCCGTCATGCCCTCCCACCAGATGTCGTTGTCGTCGGTGAGGGCGACGTTGGTGAAGACGGAGTTGCCCCACAGCGTCTTCATCGCGTTGGCGTTGGTGTGCTCGCCGGTGCCGGGCGCGACGCCGAAGAAGCCGGCCTCGGGGTTGATCGCGTACAGGCGGCCGTCCTCGCCGAAGCGCATCCAGGCGATGTCGTCGCCGATCGTCTCGACGGTCCAGCCGGAGATGGTGGGCTCCAGCATGGCGAGGTTGGTCTTGCCGCAGGCGGAGGGGAAGGCGGCCGCGACGTACTTCGACTCGCCCTGCGGCGGGGTGAGCTTGAGGATCAGCATGTGCTCGGCGAGCCAGCCCTCGTCACGGGCCATGACGGAGGCGATGCGCAGGGCGTAGCACTTCTTGCCGAGCAGGGCGTTGCCGCCGTAGCCGGAGCCGAAGGACCAGATCTCGCGGCTCTCGGGGAAGTGCGAGATGTACTTGGTGGAGTTGCACGGCCACGGAACGTCCGCCTGGCCCTCGGCCAGGGGCGCGCCGAGGGTGTGCACGGCCTTGACGAAGAAGCCGTCGGAGCCGAGCTCGTCGAGGACGGGCTGTCCCATGCGGGTCATGGTGCGCATGGAGACCGCGACGTAGGCGGAGTCGGTGATCTCGACGCCGATCGCGGAGAGGTCGGAGCCGAGGGGGCCCATGCAGAACGGCACGACGTACATCGTCCGGCCGCGCATCGAGCCGCGGAAGATGCCGTTCTCGCCGGCGAAGATCTCCCGCATCTCGGCGGGGGCCTTCCAGTGGTTCGTGGGACCGGCGTCCTCCTCCTTCTCGGAGCAGATGAACGTCCGGTCCTCGACCCGCGCGACATCGGTCGGGTCGGAAGCGGCGTAGTAGGAGTTGGGGCGCTTGATCGGGTCGAGCCTGCGGAAGGTGCCCTTCTCGACGAGCTCCCCGCACAGGCGCTCGTACTCGGCCTCGGATCCGTCACACCAGACCACGCTGTCCGGCTGTGTCAGTTCGGCGATCTCGTTGACCCACGAGATCAGTTCCTGGTGGTTGGTCGGGATGACAGTGGGAGCCGCGATGTCGCGCGCCACGATCGCTCCTAGATGAGGGGTTTTTTGTTGGAGGCCCCGTGGGGGCTGCGGCCCGGATGCCCGGCGACTGGATCTTCAGCGCTCATCCGGTGCCGACCGCACTCATCTGATCATCCGACGCTCGCGCCCATCTGTCCAGAAGGCGTCACAGGTGAGCAGAGTGAGGATCGCCACGCATAACCACGCTTCTTTGCGTCCACTTGACGTTCAACAGAAGATTCTTTTGAATGAACCTTTTACGGCTTCTGGTGCAGGACCGTGAGATGATGGCCACTCTTCGCCCCTGAACCGGCAGGACTGATCCGTAACTTACGGCTCCGTAGGTACGATTCCGCCTATGACTGCGCCCGTCCCCGACGCGCCCACGGACACGCCGGCCGCCGGCCGCGGTCCCGCCGCGCTCTCCCTGTCGCAAGAGATCAAGCCCAAGCTCCGCGGCTGGCTGCATCTCGGCATGTTCCCGGCCGCGCTGATCGCGGGCCTGGTCCTCACCGCCCTCGCGGACTCCACCCGGGGCCGGATCGCCTGCGGGATCTACGCGCTCACCGCCTGCCTGCTGTTCGGCGTGAGCGCGCTGTACCACCGGGGCAACTGGAACGCGCGCATGGACGGCATCCTGCGCCGCCTCGACCACGCCAACATCTTCCTGATCATCGCGGGCACCTACACCCCGCTGACCCTGCTGCTCCTGCCGGAGACCAAGGGCCTGTGGCTGCTGTGGGGCATCTGGGGCGCGGCGCTCGCGGGCATCGCCTTCCGGGTGTTCTGGGTCGGCGCCCCGCGCTGGCTCTACACCCCCTGCTACATCGCGATGGGCTGGGCGGCCGTCTTCTTCCTGCCGGACTTCATGCGCACCGGCGGTATCGCGGTGCTGGTCCTGGTCGTCGTCGGCGGGCTCCTCTACAGCGCGGGCGGCGTGATCTACGGCATCAAGCGGCCCAACCCGTCACCTCGGTGGTTCGGCTTCCACGAGGTCTTCCACACCTTGACGCTGGCCGCGTTCATCGTCCACTACGTCGGCATCTCGCTGGTGGCGTACCAGCACGCGTAGCGTCGGTTTTCAGCCTTCCCAGGGCCACGGCTTCCGAGCCGCGGCCCTTTTTTTCGTGCCCGGCGCACCCGTCACGGGAATTGACACTCACTAGGTTTTGAGAGCTACTCTCATTTCATGGCTACTGTCACGAACGTTTCCGGGGCGGGACGCGACCCCCGCCGCTGGTGGGCCCTCGCGGCCCTGGTCGCCAGCATGCTGACGCTCGGCTTCGACATGACGATCCTCAACGTGGCGCTCCCGACGATGGCGCGCGACCTCGGCGCCACCACCGGCGAGCAGCAGTGGATGGCGGACGCCTACGTCGTCGTCTTCGCGGCGCTGATGCTCCCCGCCGGCCTCCTCGGCGACCGCTTCGGCCGCCGCCGGATGCTGATCACCGGACTCGGGATCTTCCTGGCCGGCTCACTGCTGGGCGCGCTGGCCGACGAGGTGAACTGGGTCGTCGCGGCCCGCGCCTTCATGGGCGTCGGCGGCGCGCTCGTCACCCCGCTCGCCCTGTCCGTACTGCCCTCGCTCTTCGGCCCCGACGAGCGCACCAAGGCCATCGGCGTGATCTCCGCCGCCTCCGCGCTCGGCCTGCCGCTCGGCCCGATCATCGGCGGCTGGCTCCTCGACCACTTCTGGTGGGGCTCGGTCTTCCTGGTCAACGTGCCGATGGCCGCGATCGGCATCACCGCCTGCGTCCTGCTGCTGCCCGAGACCCGCGACCCCGCCTCCCCCCGGGTCGACACCCTGTCCACCGCGCTCACCGCCACCGGCCTCGGCGCGCTCATCTACGCGATCATCGAGGCGCCCACCCGCGGCTGGGGCGATCCGCTGGTGCTCGGCATGTTCGGCGCGGCGGTGGCCCTGATCGCCGCTCTGGTGCTGCGCGAGCGGCGCGTCGAGCGGCCGATGCTCGACATGGCGCTGCTCGCCGACCGCGGCTTCCTGTTCAACACGCTCGCCGCGACCCTGGTGATGTTCGTCCTGTCCGGCCTGATGTTCGTCCTGCCCCCGTACCTCCAGGCCGTCCTCGGCAACGACGCGCTCGGCACCGGCGTACGGCTGCTGCCGCTGATGGGCGGTCTGCTGGTCGCCTCCCGGGCCGCCCAGCCGGTCGTCACCCGGTTCGGCCCGCGGGCCGTCGTCAGCGCCGGCCTGATGGTGCTGGCCTTCGCCGCCCTCCTCGGCACCCGTACGACGGTCGACTCGGGCTACGGCTTCACCGCGCTCTGGCTGTCGATCACCGGTTTCGGCTTCGGTTTCGCGGTCGTGCCCGCGATGGACGGCGCCCTCGGCGCCCTGCCCGCCGACCGGGCCGGCAGCGGCTCCGGGCTGCTGATGACCCTGCGCCAGGTCGGCGCCGCGATCGGGATCGCCCTGCTCGGCTCCCTGCTCTCGGGCGCCTTCCGCGACCGCCTCGACGTCGCCGGCCTGCCCGCCGGGGCCGCCGACACCGCACGGGACTCGGTCGTCGCCGCGCGCATCGTCGCCGAGCAGGCGGGCTCCGCCCACCTCGCCGCCTCCGCGAACGACGCGTATGTGCACGGCATGACCCTGGCCCTGCTGGTGTGCGGGATCGCCGCCCTGGTCTCGGCCCTCCTGGCGGCGGCCTTCCTGCCGGGGACCACGGCGGCCCGCCGCACCGGCAGCCCGCGGCCCGACGTGGCCGCGCACAAGGCGGATGCCTGAGAATGAACCCCATGACGGCCGCCCGCACCTCCACCCCCGCCGACCGCCCCCAGCCGGGTCTGCGTGAGCGCAAGAAGATCAAGACGCGCGAGGCGATCCGCACCGCGACGTACGCGCTGATCAAGGAGCAGGGGTACGACGCCACGACGATCGACCAGATCGCCGAGCGCGCCGAGGTGTCGCCGTCGACCGTCTTCCGCTACTTCCCGACCAAGGAGGACATCGTCCTCACGGACGAGTACGACCCGGTCCTGCTGGAGGAACTGCGGGCCCGCCCGGCGGACGAGCCCTGGGCGCAGTCCGTCCGGTACGTGATGCAGGAGGCCGTGCGCACCGGCATGGAGGAGGACCCGGAGGTGGCACGCATCCGCACCCATCTGCTGGCCCAGGTTCCCGCGGTGCGCTCGCGGATGATGGAGAGCATGTCGGTCACCGGCCGGATGTTCGCCACCGCCGTCGCCGAGCGCACCGGCCTCGACCCCGACAGCCTGGAGGTGCGGGTACACACGATGTCGCTCATCGGCGGTCTGATGGAGACCTCGATGTACTGGGCCGAGCACGGCCACGAGGGGGACTTCCCCGCTCTCCTCGACCGCGCCCTGGACGTCCTCCAGAACGGCCTGACCGTCGAAAACCCCTGAGCCGGGCCCGGCCCACCGTGCCATCCTGACCAGGTGAACCCACCCGAGATCCACGTCGAAGTCGCCTCCGAGCTGGCCCTGTTCGTCCCGCACGCCCGCCGGACCGGCGCCCACCCGCTCGCCGTCGACGGCGTCTCCACCCTCGGCCATGTCGTCGAGTCCCTCGGCGTCCCGCTGACGGAGGTCGGCACCCTCGTGGTCGACGGCCGCGAGGTCCCGGTCGCGCACATCCCGGCGGACGGCGAGCGGGTGACGGTCCGCCCGGTCGCCCGCCCCCAGCAGGTCCCCGGCGCGCCCCTGCGGTTCCTCCTCGACGTCCACCTCGGCACCCTCGCCCGCCGGCTGCGCCTGCTCGGCGTGGACACGGCCTACGAGTCCACCGACATCGGCGACCCGGCCCTCGCCGCCCGGTCCGCCGCCGAGCAGCGGGTCATGCTCAGCCGCGACCGGGGCCTGCTGCGCCGCCGCGAGCTGTGGGCCGGCGCCTACATCTACAGCACCCGCCCGGAGGACCAACTCCGCGACGTCCTCGACCGGTTCCGCCCCGCCCTCGACCCCTGGACCCGCTGCACCGCCTGCAACGGCCTGCTGCGCGAAGCCACCAAGGACGAGGTCGCCGACCAGCTCGAACACGGCACCCACCGCTCCTACGACGTCTTCGCCCAGTGCACCGCCTGCGGCCGCGCCTACTGGAAGGGCGCCCACCACCAGCAACTGGAGGCGATCGTCGAGGACGCCCTGAGCATGCGCGCACAGGAGAACTGAGTACGACGGCCCCTCCCCCGCCACGCCGTCGCACGATGGGATGGCGCCATGGACACCACCGCGCACCGGCAGACCGACCGCTTCCTCATCGGGTGGGCGGCGGCCGGACTCGTCTCGCTCCTGCCGACCGTCGGCCTCGCCTGGCTGGCCGTGTGGTCCGGAGAGCGCGGCAGCCGCTGCCTCACCTACGGCGAGCGGTGCTCGACGGTCGACGGCACCACCCTGTACACACTGTTCTGGCTGTCCGTGCTCGCCGGCCTGACCGCGCTGGTGTGGCGCCGGGCCGGCGCGTCGTACGTGAGGCCCGCGGCCGTGCTGGTGCAGTGGGGCGCTCAGCTGACGCTCGGCGCCATGATCCTCACCGGCGCCTGAGCCGCTGCGTCAGTCGCCCAGCGCCGCGCGGAGCCGTTCCGGGTCGGTCGTCGGGGCGTCGCAGGTGAAGTTGCGGCAGACGTACGCCGTCGGTTCCCCGTCCCTCAGGGTCCGGTCCGCGAGCAGCGGGAACTCCTCGCTGCCGACCGTGCCGTACGCCACCACCGCCCCCGGCGCGGCACCGAGCAGCGCGGTGCGCAGCAGGGTCCTCGCGGCCGGATCGTCGACATCGGCCGCCACCACGGCCACCTCGCGCGGCCCGTCCAGCAGCGCCTCGGCGGCGGCGAGCCCCCACCCGATGAACCGGGGCACCCGCGGCCCCAGCGCCTTGACGACCCCGAGGGCCTTCTCGGCGGCGGTGCGGTGCGGCTCGGAACCGGTGTGCGCGGCATAGCCCAGCAGCGCGCCGGCGGCGGCGGTCCAGCCGGAGGGCACGGCGTTGTCGGTCGGGTCCTGCGGCCTGCGGATCAGCCGCTCGGCGTCGGCGGCCGTGTCGTACAGCGCCCCCGACTCCGGGTCGGCGAATCGCACCAGGACATGGTCGAGCAGGAACCCGGCGAACTCCAGCCAGACCCCCTCCCCGGTGACCGAGGCCAGCGCGAGGAACCCCTCGGCGACATCGGCGTAGTCCTCCAGCACCCCGGCATTCGCGCCGGCCCGCCCGTCCTTGCTGGTACGGGAGAGCCGGGCCTGCTCGTCGAGGTGCAGCCGTACGAGGAGATCGGCGGCGCCCACGGCCGCGGCCACCAGGTCGGGGCGGTCGAAGTAGGCGCCGGTCTCGGCGAGGGCGGCGATCGCGAGCCCGTTCCAGGCGGCGACGACCTTGTCGTCCCGGCCGGGCGCGGGGCGCTCGGCCCGCTTCCGCAGCAGCCGCTCCCTGATCCCGGCGATCTTCTCCGCGTCGAAGACGCTGTCCTGCTGGGGCAGCCGGAGCACGGAGGCGCCCTGCTCGAAGGTGCCTTCCTCCGTGACCCCGAAGTAGTGCATCGCGAGCCGCGCGTCCTCGGCGCCGAGCGCCTCGGTCAGCTGCTCGGGCGTCCACACGTAGTACACGCCCTCGACGTGCTTCCCGGTCCCGTCGTCGCTGTCGGCGTCGAGCGCCGAGGCGAACCCGCCCTCCCCGGTCCGCAGCTCCCGCACCATGAAGTCGGCCGTCTCCAGGGCGACCCGCCGGGCCAGCTCGGAGCCGGTGGCCCGCCAGAGATGCGCGTACACGCGGCACAGCAGCGCATTGTCGTACAACATCTTCTCGAAGTGCGGCACGGTCCAGTCGCGGTCGACCGAGTACCGGGCGAACCCGCCGCCGAGCTGGTCGTAGATCCCGCCCCGCGCCATCCGCTCACAGGTGTCCTGGGCCATCTGGAGCGCACCCTCGGCCCCGGTGCGGGCGTGATGCCGCAGCAGGAACTCGACCACCATGGACGGCGGGAACTTCGGCGCCCCGCCGAACCCGCCGCGCTGCGGGTCGTACTCCCGGGTCAGCCCCAGCAGCGCCTGCGACAGCTCCTGCTCCCCCGGCGCCTCCGCGTCCCCGAAGGAGATCTCCCGCTCCGACAGATCCCGCACGATCTTCCCGGCGACCTCCGCGACCTCCTCCCGCCGCTCGCCCCAGGCCTGCCGGACCCCCTCCAGCACCTGCCGGAACGAGGGCATGCCGTGCCGGGGCTCCGGCGGGAAGTACGTACCGAAGTAGAACGGCTCCGCGTCCGGCGTCAGGAACACCGTCATCGGCCACCCGCCCTGCCCGGTCGCGGCCTGCACGGCCTCCATGTAGACGGCGTCCACGTCGGGACGCTCCTCACGGTCGACCTTGACACTCACGAAACCCGCGTTGAGCCGCTCCGCGGTCTCGGGGTCCTCGAAGGACTCGTGGGCCATGACATGACACCAGTGGCAGCTGCTGTACCCGACGCTGAGCAGCACCGGGACCCCGCGCCGCCGCGCCTCCTCGAAGGCCTCCTCGGACCAGGGCCACCAGTCGACCGGGTTGTCGGCGTGCTGGAGCAGATACGGAGACGTCTCATGGGCCAGTCGGTTCGGCATGGGGTCCATCCTGCCCCAGTACCCGGCGGCGGGCAGCGGGGCGAGGGTGGTGTCCGATCGGAAACCCTCCGTAACCCTTCGCCCTCTCGCGCCACGGGAGTCGTCCGCCGCACACTTGACCGGACGGACGCCGTGCCGCCGGAGGGGGACGGGACATGCGGGACAGTCACAAGGCAGAGGCCGAGCGGTTGTTGGCGCGGGCCGTGGAGGAAGAGGTACGGCGGTCGGGCGGGCGCACCGACCGGCAGGTGCTGATGACCAGGGCGCGCGGGGCACTGGACGCGATGGCGCAGACCGCCGCCGCGGAGTACGAGGCCTACGCCCGCGCCCTGGACGAACGGGACGCCGGACGGGTCAGCTTCGCGCAGCGGTACGCCCAGGAGGGCGGCGGGCGGACTCCCTTACTGGTAGCGGGAGTTGCCGCCGTGACGACCGCGGTCGCCGACCTCGCGCTCGGGACCGGTCCCGGCACGGCCCTCGGGGCCGGAGTGGCGGTCGGCGTGGTCGGGGCCGCGGCGACCGTGGTGAAGGTGGCCGGCTCGCACCTGCCGGCCGCGCACCACCACGCCGGCGAGGCCGGACAGCCGGGCGGCGCCGAGCAGTTGCGGTTGCAGTGGCTGACGGCGCTGGAGGTACGCGGGATCCGCCCGTTCCTCGACCAGCAGCGGGTGCTGGACGCGACGACCGGACCGCGGCCGAAGAAGGCGCCCGGCCCGCAGTTGAAGGGCGCGGACAAGAGCGCGGCGGCACGCGGGCGGACCGTGCTGGAGCAGTCGTTCGGCCAACTGCCGGAGCCGGTCGGCCCGTTCGCCGGACGCCGGGCGGAGCTGGCACAGATCCGGCAGTGGGTGCAGTCGGCCCGGGCGAGCACCGAGACCAGACCCACGGTCGTCGTGCTGCACGGCCCGCCCGGCAGCGGCCGCAGCGCGCTCGCGATACGCGCCGCACACGATCTGCGCGACCAGTTCCGCGGCGCCTGCGTCGTCGATCTGCGCGGCGACAGCGCCCAGGGCGCCCCGCTGGCCACCCGGGACGCCCTGCTGCACCTGCTGAACCGCCTCGGCGCCCCCCGCGAACAGCTCCTCTTCCGCGAGCGCTCGTCCCCCGACCAGCAGGTCAAACGCCTCGCCGACCTCTACTACCAGCACCTCACCGGCCTGCCGGTCGTCGTCCTCCTCGACGACGCCGGCGACCCCGAGCAGGTGCGCACCCTCGTCCCGGAACGCTCCGACAGCCTGGTCCTGGTCACCGCCCGCGACCCGCTGGACCTCCCCGCCGAGCTGTCCGCCTGGGCACACCGGCTCCCGGTACGGCCCCTGGAGGCGGCGGGCGCGGAGGAACTGCTGAGCGCCGCCGCCCAGGACGCCTCCGCACCGTACGACGCCGAATCCGCCGAACGGATAAGGGAGTTGTGCGGCGGGCTGCCACTGGCGCTGCGGATCGCGGGCTCCTCGCTGGGCCCGCGCTCACCACGCGGACTGGCCACGGACCTCGGGGCGTACGGCCCGGTCGGACCCGTCGAGCGCGCCCTGTGGCTGCGCTACACCGACCAGCCCGAAGGCACCCGCCGGCTGCTGCGGCGGCTGGCCCTGGCCGGACGGGCCTCGCTCGGCGCCGCCGCGGCCGCCGCCCTCCTGGCCACCGACCGCGCGGAGGCGACCCGGCATCTGACCGCCCTCGCGGACGCGGGCCTCGTCGACCGGGTGCGCCGCGACCGCTACCGGCTGCACGACCTGGTCCGCGCCTTCGCCCAGGCCCGGCTGCTCGACGAGGAGGAGCAGACCGAGCTCACGGCCGCCCAGGAACGCCTGATCGTCAGCTACGCCGAGCTCGCCGACTCCGTGCTGCGGCTGGTCGACGGCAACATGTCGACCCGCTCGGACCGGTTCACCCCGCACGGCTTCACCTCCCTCGACGAGGCCCTGCGCTGGCTGGACGACGAGTCGAGCTTCATCACCGCGACCCTGCGCCAGGCGGAGGGCGTGCACGAGACGGCCGTACTGAGCCTGCTGGGCGCGCTGTGCGACTACTGCCTGCTGCGCGGCGACCTCTACCGCCTCGGCGAGATCAGCGAGCTGGCCCAGTCGGTCGGCCAGGACCTGCTGGTGCGGTCCGTGCAGTGGCGCACCGGCATCGCGGCCCGGCAGCTGGGCGAGCTGGACAAGGCCCGGACCACCCTGGCCTCGGTCGTCGACCTCTACCTCCAGGCCCATCACGACGCCGGCGCGGCCCGGGCCCTGTGCTCCCTGGGCATCACCCTGCACCACCAGGGCAGCCTCACCGAGGCGGCGGCCAAGCTGCGGGAGGCGCTGGACCTCCAGGCCGCGCCCGAGCTGGCCACGGACCGCGCCTGGACCATGCACGCCCTGGCCGCCGTGGAACGCGACCGGGCCCGGCTCGGCGAAGCCCTGGACCTGCTGACCCGCTCCCTGGTGCTGCACCGCGAGGGCGGTTCCGTGCACGGGGAGGCCTGGGCCCACTTCCAGCTCGGCCAGCTCAACCTGCGCCGCGGCGACGTCCCGGCCGCGGAGGCCGACCTGAACCGCGCCCTCGACCTGTACGGCCGTACCCGCGACGAACGCGGTGCGGCCTGGGCCCTGACCCAGCTGGCCCGGGCCCGCATGATCGCCGGTGACCCGGCCCCGGCGGTGGAGGGACTGCGCGCGGCGGCGGCCCGGCACCGCGCCAACGAGGACGCCCGCGGCGAGGCCTGGACCGTGTACTACCTGGGCCTCGCCCTCGAGGAGACCGGCGACCTGGACTCCTCCGTGCGCGAGCTGGAACGCTCGCGCACCCTGTTCTCCCGGATGCGTGACGTCTACGGCCTGGCCTGCGCCCGCCATCACTCGGCACGGGTCACCCGGGACCAGCGGGCCGCCCAGACCGGCTCCCTGCGCAACTCCGGTTTCGCCCGGCAGCTCCTCGTCGACGCCCGCGCCGACTTCCAGCGCATCGGGGTCTCCCACGGTGAGGCGTGGACCTGTCTGGAGCTGGCGATCATCGAGGCGGGCAACGCCCGCGCCCAGCAGGCCCTGGCCCTGTGCGACGAGGCGGCGGGCCTGTTCTCCTCCTACGGCGACCGCCGCGGCGAGGACTGGGCCCGCTTCCTGCGCTGCACCCTCCTGCCGTACGGCGCACCGGGCGGCGCGGCGGTGGGCACGGCCGTGGCCCAGGAGGAACTGGCCCAGCTGAGCCGCACCGCCCACCCCCTGCGGGACACCAAGCTGTCCGAGTCCCTCGCCGCCTACGCCGTCCTCCTGGAACGCGGCATCCGTCCGGAGACGGGCTGGCAGGCCTGGCGCCTCGGGCTGGTGCCCGGCCGGCACGAACGGGAGGTGATGGGGGTGGCGGTGAACGAGGCGTAGGCGGGCACGCGGGCTCAGCAGCGGGACGGTTCCCCCTCCTGAGCCCGGGCGCCCGGCCGGGTGCGCCCGGCCCCGATCAGCCCTTGGCCGGAGAGGTCTTGCTCGTCGAGCCCGGGGCGGCGGCGGGGGTCTCCTCGCCGTCCGGGGCTTCCTTGAAGTCGACCTTGCCCATGTGCTTGTTCATCGACTTCATCAGGGCCCACACCGCCACCGCCATCGCCGCGAACACGATGAAGCCGAGGACACCGGGGGTGACCTTGTTCTCGTCGACCTCCTTGGCGAGGGGGACGAGATGCGTCATTGCCAGGCTCACGCTTGCGCTCATGTCAGGCATTGTCCCGGACGCCCGCAAAGAGGTCGTCCTCGGGGATGGACGTATCGACGAGAGCCTTCGCGAGCTCGTACTCCTCGGTCGGCCAGACCTCCTTCTGGATCTCCATCGGCACCCGGAACCAGCCGCCGTCGGGGTCGATCTGCGTGGCGTGGGCGATCAGCGCCTTGTCACGGATCTCGAAGAACTCGGCGCACGGGATGTGCGTGGTGAGCGTGCGCTCCTTCACCCCGAACTCCTCCCAGCGCTTGAGCCACTCCCCGTAGGGCGACTCCAGGCCGCGGTCGCGCATCGCATGGTGCAGCGCCTCGGTACGGGGGCGGTTGAAGCCCTGGTTGTAGTACAGCTTCAGCGGCCGGTACGCGGGCCCGAACTCGTCCTCCGGGTACTTCGCGGTGTCGTCCGCGCCCTCGAACGCCACCATCGAGATCTTGTGGGTCATGATGTGGTCGGGGTGCGGATAGCCGCCGTTCTCGTCGTAGGTGGTGATCACCTGGGGACGGAAGGAGCGGATCTGCTTCACCAGCTCGCCGGCCGCCTTGTCGACGTCCTCCAGCGCGAAGCAGCCCTCGGGCAGCGGCGGCAGCGGGTCGCCCTCGGGCAGGCCCGAGTCGACGAAGCCGAGCCACTCCTGCCGGACGCCGAGGATCTCGCGGGCCTCGTCCATCTCCTTCTTGCGTACCTCGTGGATGTGCTCCTCGATGTACTTGTCGCCCTGAAGCTTGGGGTTGAGGATGGAGCCGCGCTCCCCGCCCGTGCAGGTCACCACCAGCACGTCCACCCCCTCGGACACGTACTTCGCCATGGTGGCCGCGCCCTTGCTCGACTCGTCGTCGGGGTGCGCGTGCACGGCCATCAGTCGCAGCTGGTCAGTCAAGACTCAATCCTCGGTAAGTCGGCGCCCGTGTGAGCCGGCGCGATCGCAGGCTTCTATAGTGACCGAATCGGGGGGCGAATAATTCCAGGGCCCTGGCCTGCCGAGAGGACGATCATGAGTACGGCGAGCACCCGCGTGCCGGAGGGCCGCTACGGCCGCGCCTCGGACGAACGGGCCGACCGCACCCTGAAGATCGTGGGCGCCGTGCTCGGCGGGGTCCTGCTCGTGATCGTCGGATACTTCGCCTACCACTACGTCGGCCAGAACAAGATCAGCGCCGAGGTGATCACCTTCAAGGCGACCTCGGACGACGCCGTCGAGGTGCACCTGGAGGTCCGCAAGGACGCGGGGGCGAGCGGCTACTGCACGGTCCGCTCCCAGTCGGCCGACGGCGCCGAGGTGGGCCGCGCGGACTTCCGCTTCTCCGGTTCGGACACCCGGATCGACAAGGTGGTCACCCTCCGCACGACGGCCAAGGGCACCACGGCCGAGCTGCTCGGCTGTCACGCCGACTGAGGGCGCCCCGTCCTCCGCATTGCGTACACGCTGACCTGCGTTGACGTAATTCTGGTGGCTTATGTCCTCCCCCTTTGCCCGCGGAATTGTTAGGCTCGTGGTTTCGCCCATCCCCTGAGGAACATGCTTGAGGGTAGGGCGATGCTTTGTATTCCCAGTACCGACGAGGAGCACCTGTGACCCAGACCAGCGAGTCCGTCACCTGGCTTACCCAGGAGGCGTACAACAAGCTCAAGGAAGAGCTTGAGCACCTTACTGGTCCTGCGCGCACGGAGATCGCCGCCAAGATCGCGGCCGCGCGCGAGGAGGGCGACCTGCGCGAGAACGGCGGGTACCACGCGGCCAAGGAGGAGCAGGGCAAGCAGGAGCTTCGCGTGCGCCAGCTGACCCAGCTCCTCGAGAACGCCAAGGTCGGCGAGGCTCCGGCCTCCGCGGACGGTGCCGTGGCGCCCGGCATGGTCGTGACGATCGCCTTCGACGGTGACGAGGACGACACCATGACGTTCCTGCTCGCCTCGCGCGAGTACGCGAGCGCCGACGTCGAGACCTACTCGCCGCAGTCCCCGCTGGGCACCGGCGTGATCGGTCACAAGGTCGGCGAGGACGCGGAGTACGAGCTGCCGAACGGCAAGAAGGCCTCCGTGCGCATCCTCAAGGCCGAGCCCTACAGCGGCTGAGCCACCGCCTCACTCTCCTGACGAGCCCCTGGCGCCCGAGCCGCCGGGGGCTTCGCCATGTCGTCGGGTGGTCCGGATGCTGCATGGGCCAGGCGTCGGAGGGTGACTGTCCGGGGTTGGCGAACATCGGGCAGTGGCCACGCGGACCGATGAGAGACGACCGAGCCCCCTCCTCGATCTTGGAGAGGGTTCTGGCCGGCGCATCCAGCAGACGAAGTTGAGGCGCCCGTGATCAGCCGGCTGCCCGGCGGTACTTGCGGACCGCGAGCGTGCGGAAGATCGCGACGATCACCACCGAGTAGATGATCGAGGCCCAGACAGGGTGGGCCATCGGCCATGCGTCGGACGGGGAGACGCCCGGGTCTCCGAAGAGCTTGCGGCAGGCCTGGACGGTGGCGCTGAACGGGTTCCACTCGGCGATGGGTTGCAGCCAGGACGCCATCTGGGAGGAGTCCACGAACGCGTTGGATATGAAGGTCACCGGGAAGAGCCAGATCAGCCCGCCGGAGGTGGCCGCCTCGGGGGTGCGGACGGTCAGGCCGATCAGGGCGCCGATCCAGGTGAACGCGTAGCCGAGGAGGAGGAGCAGGCCGAAGCCGGCGATGACCTTGCCGAAGTTGGTGGGCTCCGCGAAGCCGGGGCGCCAGCCGACCAGGAGCGCGACGACGGCCAGGACGAGCAGGGTGAGCGCCGTCTGGACGAGGTCGGCCATGGTGCGGCCGGTGAGCACCGCGCCGCGCGCCATGGGCAGGGAACGGAAGCGGTCGATCAGGCCCTTGTGCATGTCGTCGGCTATGCCCGCGCCCGCACCGGCGGTGGCGAAGGTGACGGTCTGCGCGAAGATGCCGGCCATCAGGAAGTTCTTGTAGACGTCCGGGTCGGTGGAGCCGCCGATGTTCATCGAGCCGCCGAAGACGTACGTGAAGAGGACCACGAACATGATCGGCTGGATCAGCCCGAAAATAACCATTTCAGGAATCCGACTCATGCGAATCAGATTCCTGCGGGCGATGACCAGGGAGTCGTTCATGGCACTCACTTCGCCGACTCCTTCCCTGAGGTGAAACCCGACCAACACGGGCGAACAGGATTCGGAATCCGTGACATCCGAATCAAGTTGCGTTTTGCAACGACCAGTGGGTCGCGGACGGACTGGCCCATGGGGTGGGCGGGGGCCGTTCCCCGGACGGTGTCGGTGACGGCGGTCATACCGTGGCCTCCTTTCCCTTCTGCCTGCCCTTGCTCCTGTCCTGGCCCTGCCGGTCGCCGTTCCCCTCGGCCTTCTCCTCGGCCTTCTCCTCGGCCTTCTCCTCGGCCATGTGTCCGGTCAGGGACAGGAAGACGTCGTCGAGGGTCGGGCGGCGCAGGCCTATGTCGTCCATCTCTATGCCGCGGGTGTCCAGCTCCCGGATGACCTCGGCCAGGAGCTTGGCGCCGCCGGTGACGGGCACGGTGAGGCAGCGGGTGTGCTCCTCGACGGTGGTCTCGCCCTTGCCGAAGCCGGCGAGCACCTCGCGGGCGACGGAGATCTGCTCCCGTTCGTGGACCACGACCTCGATGCGCTCGCCGCCGGTGCGGGCCTTGAGCTCGTCGGAGGTGCCGCGGGCGATGACCTTGCCGTGGTCGACGACCGCGATGTCGTGCGCGAGGTGGTCGGCCTCCTCCAGATACTGGGTGGTGAGCAGCAGTGTCGTACCGCCGGAGACGAGGCGCTTGATCACGTCCCACAGGAGCTGGCGGTTGCGGGGGTCGAGGCCGGTCGTCGGCTCGTCCATGAACATGACCGGCGGTGAGACCACCAGTGCCGCGGCCAGGTCGAGCCGGCGGCGCATACCTCCGGAGTAGGTCCTGGCCGTGCGGTCGGCGGCCTCGGTGAGGTCGAACTGCTCCAGCAGTTCCTCGGCGCGGGCCTTCGCGGGCCTCGCCCTCATCTGGTAGAGCTGTCCGACCATCTGCAGGTTCTCACGGCCGGTGAGGTATTCGTCGACCGCCGCGAACTGGCCGGACAGGCCGATCGAGCGGCGCACCTCGTTGGGGTGCTTGAGCACATCGAGGCCGGCGACCTGCAGCCGCCCGCTGTCAGGGCGCAGGAGGGTGGTCAGGCAGCGGACCGCGGTGGTCTTGCCCGCGCCGTTCGGCCCGAGCAGGCCGAGGACGGTGCCCTCCGGGACGTCCAGGTCAACGCCGTCCAGAGCCCTTACGTCACCGAAGGTCTTGACCAGGCCTTCGGCATAGATGGCGCCTGGCATAAAAGTTCTCCACGTCTTCGGGGATTCCTTCGAAAAGCCTAGGTTTGCGCTGTTTCGGACGCCCGACAGGCGACCACGCATCCACCATAACGCGATGTATCGCGACTCACCAGAGAGTTCGCTCGCATGAGTGAGCGAACGGGCTCCGACCTGCGCGTTCACCGGACTCCCGGCACTCGCGACGGGTCAGACGACGACCGTGTACCCCGCGTCGCGCAGGGCCTGGCCGACCTCGGCGCAGTGCGCCGGCCCCTTCGTCTCCAGGTGCAGCTCGACCTCCGCCTCGGTCAGCCCGAGCCTCGGATCGGTCCGCACATGGCTCACGTCGAGAACGTTGGCGTCGACCACTGACAACACCCCCAGCAGCGTCGCGAGCGCACCCGGCCGGTCCGTCAGCCGCACGCTGACCGCCAGGTAGCGGCCCTGCGCGGCCATGCCGTGCCGCAGCACGCGCTGCATCAGCACCGGGTCGACGTTGCCGCCGGACAGCACCGCGACCACCGGGCCCTCGAAGGTGCCGGGCTCGCTCAGCAGCGCCGCGACCGGACTCGCCCCCGCCGGTTCGACGACCAGCTTGGCCCGCTCCAGGCACAGCAGCAGCGCGGCGGACAGCTCGCCCTCCGACACCGTGCGCACCTCGTCCACCAGATCGCCGACGATCCCGAACGGCACGTCACCGGGACGGCCGACCTTGATCCCGTCGGCCATCGTCGCCGGCGCCTCGATCGACACCGGCCGGCCGGCCGCCAGCGAGGGCGGATACGCCGCAGCCCCCTCCGCCTGGACGCCCACGATCCGCACCTCCGGCCGCAGCGACTTCACCGCGACCGCGACACCCGCCGCGAGGCCCCCGCCGCCGATCCCGACGACGACCGTGCCCACCTGCGGACACTGCTCCAGGATCTCCAGGCCGACCGTCCCCTGCCCCGCGATCACATCGGCGTGGTCGAAGGGATGGATGAACACCGCGCCCGTCCGCTCCGCGTACTCCTGCGCGGCGGCCAGCGTTTCGTCGACCACCTGACCGTGCAGGCGCACCTCCGCGCCGTACTCCCGGGTCGCGCTGATCTTCGGCAGCGGGGCGCCCTTGGGCATGAACACCGTGGAGCGCACTCCCAGCAGCGCCGACGCCAGCGCCACGCCCTGCGCGTGGTTGCCCGCGCTCGCCGCGACCACCCCGGCGGCCCGCTCCTCCGGCAGCAGCCCCGCGATCCGCACATACGCGCCGCGCAGCTTGAACGATCCCGTCCGCTGGAGGTTCTCGCACTTGAGGTGCACCGGCGCCCCGACGAGCTGGGACAGATGCCTGCTGCCCTCCATCGCCGTCATCCGCGCCACGCCCGAGAGCATCTTCTGTGCGCCGCGCACATCGTCGAGGGTGACGGGCCGCAAGGAGTCAGCCGTGCCATAGCTCATGACATCAGCATCGCAGTTCACAGGCGGGAACGGCCGCTGTGACCAACCACCGAGACTGGTTTGCGCAGCGCCGGTACGACCCGGCTTCCGGCCGCGTACTCTGTCCCCCATTCCTGACAGCACCCCCTTCATGAAGTGAGCCCCCGGCCATGCCCACAACACCTGAAATGTCGATGGACATGACGACCGTCGGTGACACCGGTCTTCTCGACACGCTGCAGCACGAGGTCGCGGTCTTCGCCCGCCGGGCCGAACAGACCCGCCTGGGCGGCGTCGGACAGGTGCGCAACTCCATGGACCGCGCCGCGTACCTGCTGCTCAACCGTCTCGACAAGGAAGGCCCCATGGGCGTCAAGGCGCTCGCGGCCAGCATGGGGATCGACTCGTCGACCGTCACCCGGCAGGTGGCCCCCCTCGTCGACACCGGCCTGGTCAAGCGGACCTCGCACCCCGAGGACGGGCGGGCCGTGGTGCTCCAGCTCTCCCCGCGCGGGCAGTCGCGGCTGGAGGAAGTACGGTCCTCCCGGCGGCAGTTGATGGCCGAGCTGACCGAGGACTGGGCTCCGGAGGAGCGGGAGGCGTTCTGCTCCCTCCTCACCCGCTTCAACGTCGCCCTGTCCTCGCGCATGGCCGCCCAGGGCCTACCGGGCGCGGAGCCGGCACCGGCCGCTTCCTGAGGACCGGGGCACACACGCGTGCGGGGCGGTCTCCCGCCGGGGGTGCGTGGTTCTCGTACGCGACATGCATACGGCGCGTGCGCGGCTCTTGACCGAAAGCCCACCCCTGGCCTCATATGAGACCGGGTCCCTCCGCGCCGTACGTGGTGCCGCAACCGTGCTCCGCCGGGGTCCGTTTCCAGGGGGTCGCCGGCGGGCGGGAGGCGCGCGCGATGCGAGAGAGGCGTACGGTCCAGGAAGCCCGCCGGGCCCGGGAGTTCGAGGCGTTCCTGGCCGGGGCGGGCGGACGGCTGCTGGGGACCGCCACCCTGCTCACCGCGGAGACGGCGGAGGACAACCCGCGCGCGCGGCGTCTGCTGACCCACGCCCTCGCGCACACGTACGCGTGCTGGGACCGGCTGCGCGGCGAGGACCCGTACAACCACGCGCGGGAGTGCCTGGCCGTCCGCTTCGCGCGCGGCACCTGGCACCGGTACGGCGTTCTGCCGTTCGGCCGCGCCCGCGCGCGGCCCGCCGGACCGCTGGCCGTGCTCTCCGCCCAGCACCGGCTCGTCGTGGTCCTGCGGCTGCACGAGGGGGTCGCCGAGGAGCAGGTGGCGGCGCTGCTCGGGCTGCCCGCGGATCGGATCCACCTGATCGTCGACCGGGCGACCACGGTCCTGCTGCATCCGCCTCGGGGGCCGGCCCCCGCGCGCGTGAGCGCGAAGGCGGCCACCTCGTGAACCGGCCCGAACGGGAGGCCGCCGTACGGCAGATGATGGAGCGGACCGCACCGCGGGTCCCGGCCGGCCTGCACGCGGACGTGCTCCGGCTGGGCGGCCGTATGCTGCGGCGCCGGACGATCGCCCTGCGGCTGCTGTGGCTGCTGCTGTTCGCGGCGACCGTGGCCTTCGTGGTCTGGGCGGCCACGGCCCGCCCCTGGGTGGAGCCGCCCTCGCAGACGACTCCACCGGTCACCGACTGGTGACCACCGCGCGGCAGGCCTCGCGGGGGCTATCCCAGGGCCTGCTGAAGGTCCTCGAGCAGGTCGTCGACGTTCTCGATGCCCACGGAGAGCCGGACCAGGTCGGCGGGCACCTCCAGCGCCGAGCCCGCCACCGAGGCGTGCGTCATCCGGCCGGGGTGCTCGATGAGGGACTCGACGCCGCCCAGGGACTCGCCGAGCGTGAACACCTTGGCGCGGTTGCAGACCTCGACCGCCGCCTCCTCGCCGCCGGTGACACGGAAGGAGATCATGCCGCCGAAGGACCGCATCTGCTTGGCCGCGACCTCGTGGCCGGGGTGCTCGGGCAGGCCCGGGTAGAGCACCTGCGTCACGCGCGCGTGGCGGGTCAGCATGTCGGCGACCCTGGTGGCGTTCTCGCTGTGCCGGTCCATGCGCACCGACAGCGTCTTGGTGCCGCGCAGCACCAGCCAGGAGTCGAAGGGCCCGGCGACCGCGCCCATCGCGTTCTGGTGGAACGCCAGTTCCTCGCCGAGCGTCTCGTCGGCCGTGATCAGCGCGCCGCCGACGACGTCGGAGTGGCCGCCCATGTACTTGGTCAGGGAGTGCACCACGACGTCCGCGCCGAGCGCCAGCGGCTGCTGGAGATAGGGCGTGGCGAAGGTGTTGTCGACGACGAGCTTCGCGCCCGCGTCCCGGGCGATCTGGGCGACGGTGGCGATGTCGGTGATGCCGAGCAGCGGGTTGGAGGGGGTCTCCACCCACACGGCCTTGGTCTTCGGGGTGATCGCGGCCCGTACGGAGGAGGGGTCGCTGGTGTCGGCGACCGACCACTCCACGCCCCAGCGGGCGACGACCTTGGCGAAGAGGCGGAAGGTACCGCCGTACGCGTCGTTGGGGATGACCACGTGGTCACCGGGGCTGAGCAGCGTACGCAACAGGCAGTCCTCGGCCGCCAGTCCGGAAGCGAACGCAAGTCCTCGGCGGCCGCCCTCGAGGGCCGCGAGGTTCTCCTCCAGGGCGGTGCGGGTCGGGTTGGCGCTGCGGCTGTACTCGTAGCCGCCGCGCAGGCCGCCGACGCCGTCCTGCTTGTAGGTCGAGACCTGGTAGATCGGCGGGACGACCGCGCCGGTGAGGGGATCGGCGGTGTTGCCCGCGTGGATCGCGAGGGTCTCGAAGTGCTGACTGATGTGCCTGTCGCTCATGGGCACCGAGCGTAGTGCGCTCGCGGGACTGCTGCCGGACGGCCGCCCGGCGGCCGGGCCGCGCCCCCGACCGGGAAAGACGTTTTTCCACAGGCTCCCGGGCCGGGGTTGGCCAATTGTCGGCGGCGTCTGGTTCGCTTGAGACATGGAAATTCTCTGGGTCCTGATGGCTCTGATCATGATCAGCTTCGTGCTGCTGCCGTTCCTGCGGCGTCGGCGCGGCATGATCGAGCAGGTCCCGGCGGGCCACCCGGACGCCGCGGACCCGGCCGACTACGGCTTCGTGCGCACGGAGGAGCTGGACATCCGTATGCCCGGCCCCGACCAGGACCTGCTGGACGTCCTGGACGTGGTGCAGCACACCCAGGACTACCGGGCGGCACAGCAGCTGCTGGCCGGCACGGAGATCGAGGGCGAGCTGCGCTGGCAGCGGGTGCAGGCCTTCGCGGGCGCGGCCGCGCTGGAACTCCAGCAGCGGCCGGGCGGGGTGAGTGAGGCGCCGGGCGGGCAGTGGCTGCGGGTGTGGCGGGCGGAGGCGCCCAAGGACCCGGGCGGCGCGGCGGTGCACGCCGAGTTCCTGGTCCAGCAGGCCTGGCGGACGTCGACGCCGGGCACGGACGACTTCCGGATCATCATGGAGGAGGCGAAGGACGCCTGCGGCCAGGCGGCGCTGCTCTCCCCCGGTGACCCGGTGCCGTACATCGTCGAGCTGTCGGTGGCGCGCGGCCTGCACTACACGCGGTCCGAGTTCGAGCAGCTCTGGCTGAAGATCCTGGACCGCGCTCCCACGCACATGGGCGCGCATCTGGCCGCCCTGCACTACTGGTGCGAGAAGTGGCACGGCTCGCGCGAGCTGGCGACCTCGTTCACGGAGGCCGCCGCGGCCCGCGCGCCCCAGGGTTCCCTGCTCGCCGCGATGCCGCTGTTCGGGGTCTTCGAGCACCTCCCCGAGGTCAACCTGGTCAGCAGCTTCTACCAGAGCGAGGTCGTGACGAAGGCGATCCACGGCGCCCTGTTCACGGTCCACGCGGCCCGCCCCGACGACCCGATGCTGGCGCACGTCCGCCATCTGCTGATCTTCTTCCTCGTCCGCAGCGAACGCTGGGCCGAGGCCATGAACCAGCTGATACACGTCGACGGCCATGTCGGCGCCCTCCCCTGGACCCTCTCCCCGGACCCGGCGGGCGAGTTCGCCGTCTACCGGGCACTGGCGGTGGCGGGCTACGAGGCGAACGGCGGCAGCCCGGCGACGCTCCCGCACTGACCCCGGACGGCGGGCGCCACGGCAGGACGTGCCCGGAATGCGGGACGGCGCCGCGCGGTTCTCCAGGCTGCCGCCCGCAGGGGGGGCACCGTCGGTCGCCATCGGATCGGCGCCGTCCCGGAGCCACGACAGAGGAGCCCGCGCCATGCTGTTCGGCCGTACGCCCGTCCTGCCCACCGCCGAGCAGGCGCTGCCGGGCCGCCCGCAACCGATCTACACGGTCCCCGACCGCCACACCGTCCTCGGCACCCCGCTGCTCGGCCCCCACCCCGAGGGCCATGAGATCGCCGACTTCGGCCTGGGCTGCTTCTGGGGCGCCGAGCGCATGTTCTGGCAGCTCCCGGCCGGCGTGTGGACGACCCTGGTCGGCTACCAGGGCGGCCACACCGAGAACCCCACCTACGAGGAGGTCTGCTCCGGCCTCACCGGCCACACGGAGGTCGTCCGCGTCGTCTTCGACCCCGCCCTCGTCTCCTACGAGCGCCTGCTGAAAACCTTCTGGGAGTCCCACGATCCCACCCAGGGCTTCCGCCAGGGCAACGACGTCGGCACCCCGTACCGCTCGGCGATCTACACCCACACCCCGGCCCACGCCACCACGGCCGCCGCCTCCCGCACCTCGTACCAGCAGCTCCTGACGGCCTCCGGCCACGGCCCGATCACCACGGAGATCCTCCCGGCGGCGGACCGCGCCTTCTATCCGGCGGAGGGGCACCACCAGCAGTACCTGGCCAGGAATCCGGCGGGGTACTGCGGGGTCGGCGGGACGGGGGTCAAGCTGGGTGACCTGTTCGGGACGAACCGGGAGGCGTCCTGCCCGACGGGTATCGCTCCCGCGCCGGGGCCCACGGACGAGTAGGCGGCAGGTACTTCAGAGCCGCGACGCCGGCAGTCCGCACGGTGCCGCCGTCGGCCCTCTCCGTCGCGGCGAACGAGAGTCGAAACCCCGTGGCCGCCCGAACCGGCCGACTCCACGCTGTACGCCATGGAAGAACCGCACCGCAGGATCCGTGCGGCCCACTCGGAATCCACGATCACCGTCCACCAGGCCTACTCCCCGGAAATCGGCCTGCCCGCCGTCCGCGACGACCGTTTCCCCGCCGCGTGGGAGCGGGGCGGGATGACGTGGATCATCAAGCAGCGTTCGCAGACCTTATTCATGCGGCCGGCATGACTGTGAGCGGCTGCTGGCGCGTTGCTCTTCGACGGACAGCGTCCCTGCGGTGGGAGGCCACCTTGCTTGCCCCTGTCCTGGCGAGCAGGTGCTGCGGTGTGACCCGTGGGTGATGCCGGCCGTTGTGTCCGGACTGCCGGTCAGGGACGCAGGTGGGCCAGTAGTTCGTCACTGGCGGGGTATTCCTGTTCCCGGGGGAGAAGCCGGGTTGCCGAGTCCGGTTCACCGCTGCTGACGAGTGCGTGGATCTCGTGGGCGAGCGGGGTCACGTCTCTGATGGACACGATCCACTCGTTCGCGTAACGCGACGATGCCTCGCCCGAGAGCCCCAGTTGCAGCGAGCGGTGCGGCAGGGGACGCAGGTGCAGGTCGCGTTCGGGATCCCACTGGACACGGGCCGGTGCGCGCTTGAGGTCACGCTGCCAGGTACCGCGATCGGGATGCAGTCCGCGGACGTAACTCGACAGGCACGCGCGGCGCAGCGCCCAGTCGAAGCCGTCGCGAGTGACCTCGACGGCAAGGACGGTCTCCTGCCCGGTGCTCGTGCCCCAGTTGGAGCGGTACATCATCCACATGAAACTGGGCTTAATCCACGTCATCCGGTCAGGCTTCCACGCGGCCGGAAAGCGGCCGTCACGGATGGCGGGCAGTCCGATTTCAGGAGAGTACGCCTGGTAGACGGTGAGGGTGGATGCCGTATGAAGTGCGCGGATCCTGCGGTGCGGTTCTTCCATGGCGTACAGCGTGGAGTCGGCCAGGTCGGGAGGCCACCGATTTTCGACCGCCGCTCGTTGCGACGGTGCACGTCGGACGCAGCACCGTGCGGGTTGCCAGTGCTGTGACCTTGTAGGCCGCCGCGTTGGGGCCGCGCCCGTTCGGATGTGCCGTGACGTCCGTGCCAGTCACGCGAACCGCACCTGGATGCCTGCGTGTGCCTGGCATGATCGCCGACCCGTCGAAGGAGTTGGATGCGCTCTCGCGTATGACTGCCGAACAGATGGCCATGCCGTTCCCGCCCGGCTTTCGCGGCCTGGACGTCGACCATCAGGACCTGGTGATGCCCGACGCGGACGCCCACGGCTACGCGGCGAGCGCCCTCGAAGGACCTCTCTCCGAACAACATCGCACAGGCCTCACGCACATGCGCAGGGTCAACGCCGGCGATCACGCTCAGCCGCACAGGCGCAGGTTTGCGAGGCCGGCCACCAGGTAGAGTCCGCGCGAGATCCTCGCGACACGTCGCTGTGCCGAAAGGGAGGCGAGGCCGGTGGACGCTGGAACCGGGATGGCAGCGGCGGAGTTTCCGGAGGCGGAGTTCCCGTTCGTCGGTGACAACAGCCGCGGCTGCCGTGTCGCCGTGAAGCGGCCGGAGGCGGGGCGACCGGCGTTGGTGCATCTGGTGAAGCGAGGCAAGGGCGAGTTCATACTGTCCGGGCAGGAACGCGGTGCCGGTGCGACCCGAGACACGCTGCCCTCCGTGTACTCCACTGATGACTGTGATGCGCGGCTTCTCCTACCGGTGAACACCACCCACCTGAAGGTCGAGCCGTTCGACGGCGAGCCGTGTTCCTGGGCGATGCGGGTGCTACCGCTGGGGGAGGCGGCGGCGTTCACCGGCGAGCACGTGGGAGAGTCGTCGGATGTCCTGTACCGCTTCGACGCCATGCCGGGACTGCTCGAAGTAGAGGTCGAGAGGGCGCAGGACCATCAGCGGTGGGAGGTGTCGTTCGTCTGCGACCACCAGTTGGGGGGACCGCTGTACGTCGACCGCTTCTGCCGGGAGTGCGAGGCGGTCACCGACCGGGAGACCGAGCGGATCGGCACGCGGCTCGCCGACTACGTGGAGGCGACCGGCGAGGACGGCGGGCGCTTCTTCGTCCCGGGCAGCGGCGTGATCACGTTCGTCTCGGAGGACAACTGTCGGTGGTCGTTACGCGCCGCTCGGCTCTGAGCCCCGGCGAACCAGATGTTCCCGGCGCGGACGCAGGGGCGACCTGGTGCTCCTCCACAAGCGGCCCCGCTCAACCCGAACATCCGCGCCCCGGCGGCTTCGCGGGTCAGCCGACCCTGCGGCCAGGCCGGCCGCACGTCAGCCCGAGGTGGGAAATCCCTCAGTGCCGGGCATGCGACCTGCCGGCAGAGGGCTGTGAACGCGGCTTGACATGGAACATCAAAGCCGCGTTCACAGACCGCGACCGTCCTGCTCGCCGCATCGGGCAGCTGGCTGGCCTACTCCACGTCGATGCCGTAGTCCTGGACGAGTTCTTCCAAGCCGCCCGTGTATCCCTTGCCTCCGAGGACGAAGTCCCAGTCCCCGTTGGACCTCCGGCGGAAGGAGCCGAGTACCAAGGCGGTCTCACCGGACCGGCCGTCGGAGACCTCAAGGCGTCCCAGTTCGGTCATCCCCGGATCGGGGAGCCGGATACCGGCGGCCTGGCTTTCGTGGAAGTCCCGCTCGCCGTGGAGGTAGAGGTGTCCGGCGAGCGTCAGCCTCGCGACGACATTTGTACAAGACTGATAGCGGGCAGCGCAGGCATCGTCCCGTACATGCGACATGACGACGTCACGCACTTGCACGGGATGCATGTGGTCCACTATGGCCCGCTGCAGGCGCCGCCGCTGGTGCTCATCCACGGATCGGGACTCTCGGGCGGCTCCTGGAGCCCGGTGGTGCCGACACTCGCCGACCAGTACCACGTCATCCGAGTCGACCTCCCGGGTCACGGCCAGTCCTCGCCCGCGCCGTCGTACGACGTGCCTGAGCAGGCGAGCCGCTTGGCCGCGGTGCTCGACGAGCTCGGCCTTCGTCCGGTCACCGTGGTCGGCCACTCCAGCGGTGGATACATCGCCACCGCGCTTGCCGAACAGCGCCCTGACCTGGTTGGTTCGCTCGCACTGATCAGCAGCGGTCCGAGTCCCGACGCGCTCCTTCCGCAGCCCGTCCTCCTTCGGATGCTGATTGCCCCGCCGCTGGGCCCGCTCCTCTGGTCGATCCGCTCGGACGCGATGCTCCGCAGGGGGGTGACCGCGGTATGCAACCGCCCGGTGGACGTCCCTGACGACCTGGTCGCCGAGGTCCGGGGCATCGGCTATCGCACGTTCAGGAAGGTGCTGCGCCGAAACACCGCGTACATCGCCGAGCGGAGCGTGTCCGAGCGCCTCACCGCCCTCGACGTCCCGGTCCTGGTGATCTTCGGCGCTGCCGACCGCCGCTGGGATCCTTCTTCGGCACACCACTACGACACGGTGCCGAACGCGCGCGTCGAGCAACTGCCCGACGTCGGACACCTCCCTATGTTCGAAGCACCGGAGGCGACAAGCGAGTTGCTGCTGGCCTTCGCGGCGGCGGGCCGTTGACACCGATCGCTACCCTGGTGCTGTGTGGGCCACAGAGTCACCACCTGACTGGACGTCGGTGGAGGTCGCGATCCCGCGGCAGTCAGAGCGACTGCCCGGGATCAGCATGGCCGGGTTCGGTCAACGTGTCCCGGCGCTCGTGGACATCGCCATGGTCGCGCACCCATCGGTCACCCTGTTCGTGGACCTGCGCGAAGGAGACGGCCTCGTCTACGACGCCCACGGCCGACGCGAACGCGGCAGCGTGGTCGTAGGACTGATCCCGGGCGACCTTCGGATCAGCGGCCGGACGGCCGAGGCAGGCCAGTGCCTCCAGATTCGGTTGTCGCCGGACGTGGCGGCTGCAGTGCTCGGCGCATCGACCGAGCTTGTCGGGACCGTGGTCTCCCTGGAAGATGTCTGGGGGCGCGACGCCGGGCGAGTCGAGGACAGGCTGCGCGCCGCCACGTCGTGGGACGAACGGTTTACGATCGCGGCGGATGTCCTTGGCCGACGGCTGGACGCCCGCCCGCCGCTCGATCCGGAGATCGCGGCTGCCTGGTGGCGGATGCTCACCAGCCGGGGACGGGTGCGGGTCGACAGCCTGGCGAACGAGGTGGGATGGAGCCGTAAGCGCCTATGGTCCCGCTTCCGGTCCCAGATCGGCCTCACTCCCAAGCGCGCCGCCCAGCTGGTGCGCTTCGACCACGCCGCCCACCTTCTCGCAGCGGGTGACGCCACCGCTCGGGTGGCGGCCGCAAGCGGCTACGTCGACCAGTCCCACCTCCACCGCGAGGTCAAGGCGTTCACCGGGGTGACGCCCACCGCCGTGGCCGCTGCGCCGTGGCTCGCGATCGACGACGTCGCGTGGCCGACTTCGTTCGCCTACCTGCCGCCGTCACCGTCTGCGTTTCGTCAGGTCCCGGCGACGTGAGCACAGGTTCCACGAACGGAGCAGGCGGCGGCCCTCAGCACGTGCCCGGACGAGAATCGGACAGCACGAACGAGGTCCAACTCGGCCCGGGCGCCCCGTATCAGCCGCGGCAGCCAGAAGTGTGTGGCACCCAGTCCCGACACCCTGCGCGGGTACCCGACTACGGCGTGGCCGCCGAGAACGGTGTCGTTCCGGCGTGCGGTGCGAACGGGGCCCCGGACGAGGCCGTCGACGAGTTCCGCCAGGCATTCGGGACGTAACGGAAAACCAGCTCCACGGACGGCCCGAGCCCACCGACGGCCGCGGTGGGCTCGGGCCGGTTCGGTGAGGACGGCGTCCATGGGGTCGTGGCGGTCGAATGACCGCACGGACCCTTGCCCTGATGCCGGTGTGATGCGAGGTGACGGGCATGGTTGCGTCCACGGGCCGGGCGCGCGGATCCGTCGGCACCGTTGCGCGGCCGGACAGCGGAAGCCAGTGCTCCGCCTTCCGTGGGATGCCGGATCGCGCGAGACTGCACCATGGCATTCCTGGGACGGCCGTCGCCACCTCCGCCGCGGGGACCGGCCAATACCCTCAGCGGGCACGGCAGAGCGGTGAACGCGGTGGCGTTCAGCCCGGACGGACGGCTGCTGGCGTCCGGAAGCAGCGACAGGACCGTGGTCCTCTGGGATGTCACGGATGCATCCCACCCGGCCCGGGCCGTCGGCCTCACCGGCCATCACAGAGCGGTGAACGCGGTGGCGTTCAGCCCGGACGGACGGCTGCTGGCGTCCGGAAGCACCGACTGGAGCGTGATCCTCTGGGACGTCACGGACCTGGCGAACCCGACCCGGTCGGCGGTCCTCGTCCATGAACGCCCCGGCTGGTTGTCACGCGACGGCTGGCGGCAAGGCGGTGTCCACGCGGTGAGTTTCAGCCCGGACGGACGGTTCATCGCCTGCGCCAGCGACCGCACCGTGGTCATCTGGGATCTCTCCGACCTGGCACGGCCGAGTCGGTGCGCCCGTGTCACCCACCATCGGCATGTCTGGCAGTCAGGTCCCGTCATATCCGTGAGGTTCAGCCCGGACGGACGGTTACTGGCCTCGGGTTCCGACGGCGCCAGGAACACCGGCGTCCTGTGGGATGTCAGCGAGCCGACCCATCCGGTACGAACCGCCGTCATCCGACCGCAGGCCCGCGATTGGCCCAAGGCGTTGTCCGCGGGCGGGGCGCCGGCCGTCCACTCGGTGGGATTCCGTCATGACGGACGGCTGCTGGCCACCGCTAGCGGGGATCTGGGCGTCGTCTCGGGCACCTACGGGTCATGGCGGCAGGGAGCCGTCACGGTGTGGGACGTCACCGACCCGGCACATCCCGTGCGGACGGGCACCGGCACCCTGCCCCTGGCCAGTCGCGGGGACACGGGGCAGATGTACGCGGTGGCGTTCAGTCCGGACGGCCGGTTGCTGGCCTCCGGATGCGAGAACGCGGCCGTGACCCTGTGGGACGTCACCGACCCCACGCACCTGACCCCGGCCGCCCATCTCACCGGCCACCGCAAGGCCGTACGGGGTGTGGCGTTCAGCCCGGACGGACGGATGCTCGCCGGCTGCGGTGTCGACACCACGGTGAGGCTGTGGGAAACGAGCTGACGGTGCGCGCCGATTCCCGTGCTTCGAGGGCCGGGCAGGCCTTCCGGCACGGCCGGGACGGCGTACTCCCCTGACATCGGAGGCCGCCATCCGCGACGGCCGCTTTCCCGCCGCGTGGAGGCCTGACCGCATGACGTGGGTCATCAATGCGCGTTCAACTCCACCAATTTCGCATTGTGCAGCCTGTTGCGTATCAAGCAATGACCGGGCCATGATTGCCGCGCTCGACGCGGTATTCGAACCTCGTTGCCGCCCCGCCGTGCTCCGAGGGGACGGAGCGGTCACGGGGCGTTCCACTCTCCTCAAGGGAGGCCAGATGACACCACGCAGGGGAAGACGGCTCGGCCTGTCGGCGGTGATGAGCGCGCTCGTGGCGCTGCTGATCGCGAGCGCCGTCGGGCTGTGGCCGCCTCAGGAGGCGACGGCGGCGGGCACGGACGGGAAGGCCGTGGCGGCCCAGCTGCAGCACTGGCCCGCTCCGGTCGCCGAGAAGCTCGGCCAGGTCATCGAAGAGCACGCCCACCAGGGTGCGTACGCGGTCTTCGACGCCGACAACACCACCTACCGGTACGACCTCGAGGAGTCGCTGCTCCCCTACTTGGAGATGAAGGGGAAGCTCAAGCGCTCGACGATGGACCGGTCCCTGAGGCTCATCCCGTTCAAGGACACGAAGAACCATCAGGAGAGTCTCTACAGCTACTACAACCGGCTCTGCGAGATCGACGACCAGGTCTGCTACCCCTGGGTTGCCCAGATCTTCTCCGGATTCACGCTGAAGCAGCTCAAGGGCTACGTCGACGACCTGCTCGCATACGGCAAGCCCATCCCGGCCGAGTACTACGTCGGTGACCAGCTGACGAAGACCCAGGTGCAGCCGCCGCAGTTCTACCGGGGCATGCAGGAGCTGTACCAGGCCCTGCGGGACAACGGCATCGAGGTCTACGTCGTCAGCGCCGCCAGTGAGGAGTTGGTCCGGGACGTGCTGTCCGACCCCGAACACGGCTACGGCGCCAAGCCGCAGAACGTCATCGGCGTCTCCATGCTGCTCAAGGACCCGGTCACCGGGAATCTCACCACCGCCCGCAAGGAGATCGCCGAGGGCCGCTACGACCCGCACGAGCTCGCGAACGACAAGGTGACCCCGACCCTGTGGGCCCCGCTGACCTGGTTCCAGGGCAAGCCCGCCGCCATCGACACGTACATCGACCAGTGGCGCAAGCCGATTCTGGTCGCGGGCGACACCCCGGTCAGCGACGGCCCCATGCTCTTCCAGTCCACCGACGTGGAACACGGCGGGACCCGGATCTGGGTCAACCGCAAGGACAAGTACCTGACGCAGATCCAGGACATGCAGAAGGCGAACGCGGCCCGGCAGGAGGAGCTCGGCCAGCCGGTGACAGCCGACAAGAACTGGCTCGTGGTCAAGCCGGACGAGATCCGCTGACGTACAGCCGCAGCACACGGATCTGGTCGGTGCGACGGCCGCGCTCGGCGCACCGCCCAGGTTCGCGGTCCCACTCGCAGGCGTGATCGACTGCGGAGTCCCGGCCGGCGGTCGGCGGTCGCCTTCCGCCGGGCCGTTCCGTCGTCAGCCCTGTGTGCGGGTCGGCAGTCGCCAGCCCGGGCGGGGGAAGTGGCAGGTGTAGCCGTCCGGGTAGCGCTGGAGGTAGTCCTGGTGCTCGGGCTCGGCCTCCCAGAAGGGGCCGACCGGCTCCACCTCGGTGACGACCGCGCCGGGCCACAGGCCGGAGGCGTCCACGTCCGCGATCGTTTCCTCGGCGATCCGCTTCTGCTCGTCGTCCACGTAGTAGATCGCCGAGCGGTAGCTGAGGCCGATGTCGTTGCCCTGGCGGTTCTTGGTGCTCGGGTCGTGGATCTGGAAGAAGAACTCCAGGAGTGCGCGGTAGTCGGTCTTCTCGGGGTCGTAAAGGATCTCGATGGCCTCCGCGTGCGTACCGTGGTTACGGTACGTCGCGTTCGGCACGTCACCCCCCGTGTATCCGACCCTGGTCGCCGTCACGCCCGGGAGCCGGCGGATCAGCTCCTCCATCCCCCAGAAGCATCCGCCCGCCAGCACGGCCCTCTGCGTCTGCGCAGCCATTACGGCCCCTCCAATGTCGTTCAGCTCGGTCCCTCGGGCTGCTCGGCTCACTCACCACCGGCATCCCCTGGCCTCTGTTCTCAACGCCCGGGGGCTCCTGACGATTCCGTGCGGGCACGGCGCGCTTCACCGTCGTACCGGAGCCTCGATCGCGAGGACGCGGTCGCGCAGGACGGGGAGCTCGGAGCGGATGCGGGTGACCTCGCAGAGGGCGAGGTCCACCGTCACCGTCTCCTCCGTGGTGCGGGCCTGGCCCAGGACCGTCCCCCAGGGGTCGATGACCATGCTGTGGCCGGCCTGGCGCATGTCGCCGTGGGTGCCCGTGGCGCAGCAGGCCAGGAGGAAGACCTGCTCCTCCAGGGCCCGGGTGCGGGTGAGGAGCTGCCAGTGGGTGAGCCGGGCCGCGGGCCAGGCCGCGGGGACCGCGATCAGTTCCGCGCCCGCGTCGAGCAGGCCGCGGAAGAGTTCGGGGAAGCGGAGGTCGTAGCAGGTGGCGAGGCCGATCACCCCGAGGTCGGTGGGGACGGTCACGATGTCGTCGCCGCCGCCCATCAGGGTCGCCTCGCCGGTGTCGAAGCCGTACCGGTGGATCTTGCGGTAGCGGCCGCGCAGGTCGCCGGACCGGTCGAAGAGGAGTGCGGTGTTGTACAGGGTCCCGTCCCCGTCCCGCTCGACGATCGACCCGGCGTGGAGCCACACCCCGGCCTGCCGCGCCGCGGTGGACATGGCCTCGGCGGTGGGGCCGTCGAGGCCCTCGGCGTCGTGGTCCCAGCGGTCGTACGACCAGGCGCCGGCCGCCCACAGCTCGGGCAACACCACCAGGTCGTCGCCCGCCCGGTCGCGGACCAGTGAAGCCGCCCGGCGGCGGCGCTCGTCGGCGGAGTCCGTCGAGTCCACGGACAGCTGGATCAGCGAGGCACGCATGGCTGTCACCTCCGGGACCGCTTCGGCACGGTCCAAGGGAAGGGGTCCCGTACGAGGGCGTCCCCTGCGAGGGCGTCCCCTACGAGGGCGTCCCCTACGAGGGCGTCCCCTGCGAGGGTAAGGAGCCACCCGTGTATCCCGCGCCCGGAGCAGTGCGCGCCGGGCGGCGCCCGGATCAGTTGCCCCTGGAGCTGGGCAGGAGAGCTGAGGCGCGCCGCACGGTTTCCGTGAGCGTCCGCCGCAGGTCGGTCCGTCGGTGGGTGCGGATCCGGCGCCAGGTCGTCCGGGGGCAGGGACCCTGCGGGGTGGCCTTGAGGAAGTCGCGGTACGGGACGTGCCGCGGGGGCAGGCCGATCTCCATCCAGTGGGCGTCCTTGGAGGAGTTGAAGGCCCAGCCCTCGCCGGGGATGCGGACGTGGTCCGCGCGGTCGTCCTTGTTCTGCGAGGTGATCTGAAGGACCTTCGCACGGGTCAGTCCGCGGCCGACGACCACGCAGTAGTGGCGGGCCGTCTCCTCCCGCTCGCGGAACGGCACCATCGCCAGCCAGACCTCCCCCGGCAGGGGCCTGCCGCGCTCCCAGCGGCGCAGCAGCCGCCGGAAGGCGAAGGCGGTCGCGCCCGCCGCGAGGCACTCGATGCCGGCCTCGAGGCTCCAGTTGCCGGTGTCCATCTTCTGCCGCAGCCACAGGGCCTCGGCGAGACAGAGCCCGAGGAGCAGCAGCCCGCAGCCGACGGCATCCGGCAACCGTCCCGGTCTGCGGCGGCCCGCGGACCAGGCGATGGCCGTGGCGGTGAGGAACGAGACGAGCACCAGCAGGGTCGTCTCGCCGAAGTCGAGGCGCTGCGGGGGCGTCTGGGCCGCCATCAGGTCGTACATCCAGACCGGCATGACAAGGAACTCGCCGACGACGACGAGGAAGAGCACGATCCCCAGGCAGCCGAACACGCGCTTTCCCCCAGTCGTCCGTCCTCCTGGGACGCTATCCGGCCCCGGAAACCCTGACGTCAGTAGATCTACGTACCCCCGCTACTGCGCCCGGACGCCGTGCCGCGCCCAGGAATTCGGTTGCCGTCGTCGCGTCGGCGCGGGCTAATACCCCCATGGCTGACATTCACGGCTCGTACGACGATCTGTTCTCGGCGGTGCCCGGTGCGCTGGCCGCGTTGCTGGACGGCGGGGACGTGGGCGGCTCGGTGGCCGTGTTCGTGGACGGCGAGGCGGTGGTCGACGTCTGGGGCGGGTTCGCCGACGCGGAGCGGACGGTGCCGTGGCAGCGGGACACGATCGTCAACGTCTATTCGGTGACGAAGACGATGACCGCGCTGTGCGCGCTGGTGCTCGCCGACCGGGGTGAGCTGGACCTGGACGCGCCGGTCGCCCGGTACTGGCCCGAGTTCGCCGCGGCGGGCAAGGAGGGCGTGCTGGTCCGGCATCTGCTCGCGCACACGGCGGGTCTGCCGGAGTGGGACGGGCCGGTGGCGGAGATCTACGACTGGCCGGCCGCCACGGCCCGGCTCGCCGCGCGGGCGCCCGACTGGGAGCCGGGCAGCGCGGCCGGGTACCACTCGCTCACCCAGGGATTCCTGGTCGGAGAGGTCGTGCGGCGGATCAGCGGCCGCAGCCCGGGCGCGTTCTTCGCCGACGAGATCGCCGGGCCGCTGGGCGCGGACTTCCACCTGGGGCTGGGTGCGGAGCACGACGGGCGGGTGGCGCTCACGGTGCCGCCGCCGTCGCAGGACGAGGAGTACGCCGCGAGCGCGCCCGACGCCCCCGCGGGCACCGGCGGGACCCCGCTCCGGGTCCGGGACGGGAACAGCGTGGCCTGGCGCCGGGCGCAGATCCCGGCCGCGAGCGGCTTCGGCAACGCCCGTTCGGTCGCCCTCGTCCAGTCCGTGATGGCCTGCGGGGGCACGGTCGGCGGGGTACGGCTGCTGTCGTCGGCGGGCTGTGCCCGTGCGGGGGAGGAGCAGTTCGACGGCGAGGACCGGGTGCTGGGCCGGCCGATGCGCTGGGGGCTGGGCTACGGACTGTTCGGCAGCACGTTCGGCTGGGGCGGCTGGGGCGGCTCGCTGGTGATGATCGAACCCGAGTCGCGGATGACGGTGGCGTACGTGACGAACCAGATGCGCGAACCGGCGCAGGACACCCGGGGGCTGGAGGTGGTGATGTCCGTCTACGACGGGCTCAAGGGGCTGCGCGCCTGACGGGAACCTGATCGGGGCCGGTGCGCATCCTGATGGGCATGAGTACCGACACGCTCACGGACCTGGGCACCGGCCCCGCCGCCGACGCCGACGCGGCCGACGAGGGGTGGCGGATCGCCTCCGCCTCCGTCGCGCTGCTCGCCGTCGGGGTGCTGATGGCGTACGGCTTCAATGTGTTCGAGGACCGGCACGCCGCCGCCGAGCTGGACGCCTGCCGTACGCTGCCGAACACCTGGCCGATGTATGCGGCGGCCTGCGCCGGGCTGCTCGCCACCCTCGCGTCCGTGGCGCTCGCCGGACGGCGGCTGCTGCTGCCGCGCCGCCCGCGCGGGCCGGTGCAGATGGCGGGGATGGTGCTGCCGGCCGGGGTCCTGCTGCTCGTCCTCCAGGCCATGATCGTGTGGTCGGTGTTCCAGCCGGCGTCGGGCGGAGCGCTCGACTGCCTGCGCTGAACCCGGGCGGCGAAAGGGCGGCGAAAGGGCCCCGGGCGGGTACGCCCGGGGCCCTTCGCGTACGACCGTCAGATCGTCGCCGTGTCGATCACGAACCGGTACCGCACATCGCTCGTCAGCACCCGCTCGTAGGCGTCGTTGATCTCCTCCGCCGGGATGACCTCGATCTCGGCGCCGAAGCCGTGCTCCGCGCAGAAGTCCAGCATCTCCTGGGTCTCCGCGATGCCGCCGATCATGGAACCGGCGAGGGTCTTGCCGCCGCCGATCACCGAGAACAGGTTGAGGGAGATCGGCTCCTCGGGGGCGCCCACGTTCACCAGCGCGCCCTCGGACTTCAGCAGCGACAGGTAGGCGTTGAAGTCCAGCGGGGCCGAGACCGTGGAGAGGATCAGGTCGAAGCTGCCGCGCAGGTCCTGGAAGGTCCGCTCGTCGCTGGTGGCGTAGTAGTGGTCGGCGCCCAGCTTCAGGCCGTCGTCCTTCTTGCGCAGCGACTGCGACAGCACGGTCACCTCGGCGCCGAGCGCGTGCGCGATCTTGACGCCCATGTGGCCGAGGCCGCCCATGCCGAGGATCGCGACCTTCTTGCCGGGGCCGGCGTTCCAGCGCTTGAGCGGGGAGTACGTGGTGATGCCGGCGCACAGCAGGGGGGCGGCGACGTCGAGGGCGAGGCCGTCGGGGATGCGGACGGCGAAGTTCTCGTCGACGACTATCTTCTGGGCGTAGCCGCCGTAGGTGGGCTCGCCGTCCTTGCCGATCGCGTTGTACGTGCCGACGCTGCCGCCGGTGCAGTACTGCTCCAGGCCGGCCTTGCAGTTGTCGCACTCGCGGCAGGAGTCGACAAGACAGCCGACGCCGACCCGGTCGCCGACGGTGTACTTGGTGACGCCGGGGCCGACCTCGGAGACGATGCCCGCGATCTCGTGGCCCGGGACCATCGGGAAGATCGCCTCGCCCCAGCCCTCCCGGGCCTGGTGGATGTCGGAGTGGCAGATGCCGGCGAACTTGATGTCGATCAGGATGTCGAACTCGCCGACCGGACGGCGCTCGATCGTCGTGCGCTCCAGCGGAGCCTTGGCGGCGGGTGCGGCGTACGCGGCAACGGTGGTCATGCCGGGGATCTCCTAGAGGGGGGTTCGTCGTCCCGGCCTGCCTTCCGGCCGGGGCACGGTGTACAGCCTGCCGCACCCCGGGGGATCCACCCAGGCCACGCTTCTGCGTACGTCTGCCGTGCCTACCACTGGCGGGGTCAGGATGCTGGTCGTACGACCGTGAATACTGGACGCATGGACGAACAGCCCGATTCCACCGGACCCGCCCTGGACCGGCGGGCCGAGCTGAGCGAGTTCCTGCGCACCCGGCGGGCCCGGCTCAAGCCGGAGGACGTGGGGCTGCCGGACTTCGGCCGGCACCGCCGCGTACCGGGGCTGCGGCGCGAGGAGCTGGCGCAGCTGGCCGGGGTGTCGGTGGCGTACTACACCCGTCTGGAACAGGGCAACGGGCGGAACGTGTCGGCGGAGGTGCTGGACTCGATCGCCCGGGCGCTGCGGCTGACGGACGCCGAGCACGCGCACCTCACCCATCTCGCGAAGCCGAAGCACAAGAAGAAGCAGGCCGCGCGCCCGCAGCAGGTGCGGGTCGCGCTCCAGCAGCTGATCGACGCGATGGACGCCGTACCCGCGTACGTCGTCGGGCGGCGGGCGGAGGTCCTCGCGTGGAACCGGATGGCGGCCGCGGTGTTCGGCGACTGGGCGGAGCTGCCGCCGGCGGAGCGGAACTGGGCGCGGATGGTGTTCCTGAAGCCGGAGTACCGGGACCTGTTCGTGGACTGGGAGCAGAAGGCGATCGACATCGTCTGCGCCCTGCGCATGAACGCCGGCTGCTATCCCGACGACCCGCGCCTGTCCGCCCTCGTCGGTGAGCTCTCCGTCAAGAGCGAGGAGTTCCGCCGGCTGTGGGCGACCCACGACGTGAAGGAGAAGAGCCACGGCGTGAAGCACCTGCGGCATCCGCTCGTCGGCGAGCTCTTCCTCAACTTCGAGGGCCTCAAGCTCGCGGACGACGGCGACCAGACGCTGGTGACCTACCACGCGGAACCCGGCTCCGCCTCGGCGGAGGCCCTGCGCCTGCTCGCGGCGTGGGGGACGGACGCGACGCGGGCCGGCTCTCAGTCCCCGTCGACGTCGCCGTCGCCGTCGCCGTCGGCCTGATACGGCGGAGCAGCCCCCCACCCCCACCGGGGCACCGGCTGCTCGGCGGGCGGCACGGCGTCGGGCCCGGAGAAGTACACCGCGAGCCGGGTGCCCCACTCGACGTAGGCGAGGAACGCGGACCGGAACTCCGCGTCCGTCGGCAGACCGGCCTCGTCGGCGGCGTCCTGGACCAGATTGACCCAGCGCCGCCGCTGGGCCTCGGTGATGCCGAGCCCGAAGTGCTTGGCGACCATGTGGCTGTGACCGCCCTGGGTGAGGGAGTAGGCCTTCGGCCCCCCGAACACCTCCCCGAACCAGAGGGCGACGTGCTCGGCGTGCTCGGGGGCGAGCCCCGCGAAGACCGGGGCGAGCAGATCGTCCTCGACGACCTTGGCGTAGAACGCCTCCGTCAGCCGGGCGAACGCCTCCGCCCCACCCGCCCACGCGTACGGCGTCGGCACGGCGGAGCCCTCTCCGCGCACCGCCGTCGCCTTGTAGTGCCGCATCTCCTCTATCGCGGCGACGTACGGCCGGATCTCGGCGAGGAAGGCCGGGAACAGGTCCGACTTCCGGAACCCCTGGAGGTGGTCCTCCGTGGACGTCCAGGTGATCCGCAGGATGAAGTGCTCGAAGTCCTCCTCGCAGCGGGCCAGTTCGTAGTCGACGCAGTGCGGGGAGGCCGCGAGATGGACCGCGGCGCGGGTGTAGGCGGCGAGGAACTCGGCGGACCGTTCCTCGGGAATGCGGTAGCGGATGTACTCGACCGTCGTGCCCGTCGTGACCGTCGTGGCTGCCTCGGGTGCCGTCATACGCCCACGCAAGCATGAGTGGGCCGGCGGAGGCTGTACTTCCGGGGGTGTGTTCGCTCAGCGCTCACTGATGGCCGCGAGGAAGGGGGACCAGGCGGTGGGGGTGAGGAGGAGGACGGGGCCGTGGGGAAGCTTGGAGTCCCGGACGGGGATGAGGTGGGGGAGGTTGGCGGCGACTTCGACGCAGTTGCCGCCATCACCGTTGCTGTAGCTGCTCTTGGTCCAGAGCGCGTCACTCAAGTCGATCCGGTTGCTCGCCATGTCGGAAGTCCTCTGCCGCCGCCTTGATCATCGCCAGGGACGTCTCCGGTGACAGCGCGACGGCCCTGAGCCGATCGTATGCCTTGCGGTACTGCTTCACGAGGGCCGGATCGTCGATGGTGTCACCGCTGTACGAAGCCTCGGTGTAGACCAGCGGCGGCGCGTCCGGGAAGGTCATCACCATGACGGAGGCGGCCATCAGGGGATACGCGCCGCACGTTCGCGGAACGATCTGCGGAGTGATCCGATGCCTCTCGGCCAACTCCACGATCCGGTCCAGTTGTTCGGCCATCTCCAGCGGCGGCAGGATCGGCTCCGTGATCAGCGACTCGTGCAGGATCACCCAGTACTCCGGGGTTGAGTGATCCTCCTCGAAGAGGCGGGCTCGGGCCAGTCGGGCCGTCACCTTCTCCTCCACCCACTCGTCGAAGGCCGCCGGGTGGGCCGACCGGACCAGCGTCCGTGCGTACGGGGCGGTCTGGAGCAGTCCGGGGAAGGTGATCGGACACCACTCCTCAATGGACTCCGCGTGCTTCTCCGCCTCCAGGACCTTCTCGAAGTACGCAGCGTGCGGACCCCTCCGGGCCTTCCGTACGTCCTCACAGTGCCGCTCGAAGAACCCGTCGGTCCCCAGCACCCGATCCGCATGCCGGGCCAGATCGATCGGCATCCTCCGCTCCCCGTGCTCGATGTCGCTCAGGTACGTCTTCCCGTAGAAGCTGCCTTCGAGGAACGCATCCAACGACAGCCCCGCCGCCTCCCTCTTCCACCGCAACTCCTTGCCGTAGAAGGTCGGAACGCTCATCGAGCCGTCAATGTCCTTGCCCCGGGCCACCGCTCATCCTCCTCCGCCGTACGGATCGCGAACGCGAAACCTCTTTCACGGTAGCCACCGGGGAAGCATTCTGTGAGCGTTTCGTCACAGTACGCACAGGAGAGCCCGTGGCCACCCCCGACGACTCGATCGCCTGCGTGGAGGAACTCCGCGCCGCGCTCGCCCTGCACGGCATCACCCTGCCCTCGCTCCGGATCGACCTGCCGACGTTCACGTCCCCCTACCGCCAGACCCTCGTGGCACTCGGGAACTGCAACCCCGCCACCGCCCGCGACCTGGCCGCCCTCCTCAGGAAGGCCGCCGACCGGTGACCTTCGAACTCAGCCTCCTCGCCACCCCGAAGTCGGTCCCCGAACTCCGCGACCAGCTCCGCCGGCACGGTCACGACGTACGCCTCTGCGTCAGCGAGCTGCTCACCAACGTCATCGACCACCTCGGCGAGGGCACCCCGGTGACGGTCCGCGTCACCGGCACGTCGTACGGCCGTACCCGCATCGAGGTGACGGACCCCGACCCCCGCGCCCTGCCCGTCCTCCTGCCCGCGACCACCACCGAGGAGTCCGGTCGAGGCCTCGCCCTGCTCGACGCCCTCGCGGAGAGGTGGGGCGTCGAGCGGGGGGCGGGTCGCAAGACCGTCTGGTGCGAGGTGCAAGAAGCCCGAACCCCCCGGAACACACCGCAGTGTGCCGGGGGGCCAGGTCGGGCCGAGTCGTCGAGTCACCGCGTCACGAAGACGCCGCGTTCTCCTTCACCGTGATCTTGCCCTTGCGGATCGTCGCCACCCGCGGAGCCTTCTTCGCGATCGACGAGTCATGGGTGACCATGATGAAGGTCAGCCCGTGCTCCTTCCACAGGCGCTCCAGCACGTCCATGATCTCGTCGCGCATCCCCTCGTCGAGGTTGCCCGTCGGCTCGTCGGCCAGCAGCACCTTCGGCTGCTTGACCAGCGCTCGCGCAATCGCGACGCGCTGCTGCTGGCCGCCGGACATCTCCGAGGGGAGGTGGCCCAGGCGCTCACCCAGGCCCACCGACTTCAGCGCCTCCGCCGCCCGCTCGCGCCGGTCCTTGACCTTGACGCCCAGCGGGACGAGGGCGGTCTCGACGTTCTCCTGGGCGGTGAGCGTCGGGATGAGGTTGAAGGACTGGAAGACGAAGCCGATGTTCTCGCTGCGGACCTTCGTCAGCCTGGCCTCGGAGAGCTTCGCGAGGTCGGTGCCGTCGAGGACGACCTCGCCCTCGGAGGGGCGGTCCAGGCCGCCGAGCATCTGGAGCAGGGTGGACTTGCCGCCGCCGGTGGGGCCCTGGATGACCAGGCGGTCGCCGTCGGCGATGGTCAGGTCGACGCCGTCGAGGGCGTGGACGATGTCCTTGCCGCGGGTGTAGCGCTTGGTGACGCCTCTGAGTTCGTACATGGTGGGGTCAACTCCCTGAGTTGGTATGGGGCTTGGCGGGACTACTCGACTCGGCGCAGTGCGTCCGCCGGCCGGAGCCGCGACGCCCGCCAGCCGCCGAAGGCGCCGGCGATCAGGCCGCCCGCCACCGCCAGGCCCACCGCGATGGCCACCGTCGTCACGCTGACCGGTGCCGTGAGGGCCACGTCGAGGGTCTTGGACGCCGCGCGGCCGGGGCCGCCGAAGCCGCCGCCACCGCCGGGGCCGCCCTGGCCCATGCCGCCGCCACCGCCGCCGCCCAGGGAGGCTTCCAGGGTGGGGCTGACGGCCGTCACGGCGTACGCGCCGGCGAGGCCCAGGGCGATACCGAGGGCGCCGCCGAGCAGGCCGTTGACCATGGCCTCGCCGATGACCTGGCCGGTGACCCGGCGGGACTTCCAGCCCAGGGCCTTGAGCGTGCCGAACTCACGGACGCGGCGGGAGACCGCGGAGGAGGTGAGCAGGCCGGCGACCAGGAAGGCCGCGACGAGGACGGCGATGGACAGCCACTTGCCGACGTTGGTGGCGAGGGAGGAGGCCGTGGAGAGGGAGCCGGAGACGGTGTCCGCGAGGTCGGCGGAGGTCGTCACCGTCGTACCCGAGACGTTCTTCTGGATCGCCGACTTGACGCTGTCGATCTTCTGCGAGTCGGTCGCCTTGACGTAGATCGTGGTGACCTTGTTCTTCGAGTCGCTGATCGTCTGGGCCTGGGTCAGCGGGATGTAGACGTTGGCGGCGGAGTCGCCGCTGTCGGCCGTGGCGACGCCGACCACCTTGAACTTGACGCTCTTGATGGTGACGGTCGAACCGACCTTGAGCTTCTTCTCCTTGGCGTACGCCGAGTCGATGACGGCGACCTTGGCGTTCGTCTCCGAGGCCTTGAAGGCACGGCCGCTGGTGATCTTGGAGGAGGTCAGCGGGCCGAGGTCGGGCCGGGCGACGTCGGTGCCGAAGACGGAGTAGTTGTTGACGTCGAAGTTGGCGCCGCCGCCCTGCACTTCACCCTGCGGCTGGCCGCCGCCCTGACCGCCGCCGGGGCCGCCCTGGGTGCCGCCGTTGCCGTTCTGCTGGAACTGGCCGCGGGTGAACTGGCCGCTGACCTTGATGACCTGGAGGCTCAGTCCGCCGACGGCGTCGGAGACACCGCTCTGCTTGCCGACCTTGGAGACGGTGGAGGTCGCGAGGGTCTGGAAGCCCTGGACCAGGACCCGGTCGGTGCTCTGCTCCTCGTCGGAGTCGTTGTCCTGCGCGTCGAACTGGAAGCGCGGGCGGTCCGAGGCGCTCGCGGTGGGCGAGGCGGCCTTGGTGACCGTCATGTCCGTACCCAGGCCGTACAGGGACTGCAGGACCTTGTCCTGGGCCTTCCCCATGCCGGAGGACACGGAGGAGACCACGATGACCAGCGCGATGCCCAGCGCGAGTCCGGAGGCGACGACGAGGGCCGCCTTTCTGCGGCGGCGCAGCTCGCGCCTCAGGTAGGTGAAGAACATGCGCCGCAAGGTAGATACGGCGTGTGATGACTCCATAAGGCAGAAATAAGAGAAGCATGAGAAGGCTGTGGTTGACCCCGGAAACACCGATGCCGCCCCTGGGGGCGGCATCGGAAAACTCTGAGCTGACCAGGGATCAGACGGCCGAACCGGCCTTCCACTGGGCCCAGTCCATGTTCCAGCCGTTGAGGCCGTTGTCCGGGGCCACCGTCTTGTCGCCGGTGTTCTGGACGATCACGACGTCACCGATGATCGAGTTGTTGTAGAACCACGCGGCCGGCGTGCTCGCGTCGTTGGCGCCCTTGGTGTCCGAGAGGCCGACGCAGCCGTGGCTGGTGTTCACCGCGCCGAAGATCGACTTCGCGCCCCAGTAGTTGCCGTGCACGAAGGTGCCGGAGGTGGTCAGGCGCATGGCGTGCGGGACGTCCTTGATGTCGTACTCGCCCTTGCCGTCGGAGTCGGTGAAGCCGACCGTCGCGCCGTTCATCCGGGTCTCCTTGAACTTCTCGGAGATCACCATCTGGCCTTCGTACGTCTTGTTGTCGGGCGAACCGGCGGAGATCGGGATGGTCTTGACGACCTTGCCGTCCTGCGTGACCTTCATCTGCTTGGTCTGCGCGTCGACGGTGGTGACCTGGTTGCGGCCGATCTTGAAGGTGACCGTCTTCTGCTGGACGCCGACGACACCGTTGGCACCCTCGACACCGTCGAGCGCCAGCTTCAGCGTGACGGTGGAGTTCTCCTTCCAGTAGTCCTCGGGACGGCAGTCCATGCGGACGGTGGAGAACCAGTGGCAGACGACCTCCTGGCCGCTGCTGGAGGTGACGGTGATGCCCTTCTGCACGTCCGCCTTGTTGGTGATCTCCTTGTTGAAGTTGATCGAGACGGGCATGCCGACGCCGACGGTCGAGCCGTCCTCGGGCGTGAAGTTGGCTATGAAGCTGTTGTCCGGGGAGACCGTGGTGAAGGACGCGTTCTCATGGGCCTCCAGGCCCTTGGAGTCCTTCGCGCTGGCGGCGACCTTGTAGGTGGTCGAACGCTCCAGCTGGACGTTCGGCTTCCAGCTGGTCTTGTCGGCGGAGAGCGTGCCCTCGACGGCGGTGCCCTCGGCGGTGGTCATCGTCACCTCGGTGAGCGTGCCCTTGCTCACCGTGACGGCCGCCGAGTTGTTGATGGAGGCGTTGTTCGAGCCGTCCGCGGGTGTGATCTTGATCTGTGCCTCGGAGGACTTCTTCGCCGCCGCCTCGTCGGCCTTGGCCTGCGAGGAGCTGTCCTTGCCGTCCGAGGCACTGCTGTCGCCGCTGGAACACGCGGTCAGCATCAGCACACCGCCGAGCAGTGCGGACGCCGTCATCAGACCTCGGCGCCGCCTACTGTCCGTCATCACACGCTTCTCCATCGTTGCCGATTCCCTGAAACCCCGAGAGTCCCCGTTAAAGAACTTAAACGCTGCGACCGGTTGGCCCCGTTCCACATTCTCCGAATGTGTGGGCCACGCCACGTCCACGCGGGCGGTGGGACCCGCCCGGGACGGGTGGTGCGGTGGTCGGTCCACGCGTCCGCTGAGACGGCGAAACCGCGGAGGGCGGTTGCCCTCCGGGGGCATGTAATTCCCCCGTCGCCTTACTCGTCCTCGCCATCATCCTCGTACGGACCCCACTCAGGCGAGTCCGGGTCGTAGTCGATCTGTTCCGTGGACCAGGAGGCCTGTTGCAGCTCCACCCCGGGCACCTCGCTGACCAGGTCGAACGGATCCACGAGAGAGGCGATCGCCTCGGCGGTGTCTTCCGTCACAGCGCTGCGGGCGTGAACGCGCTCGGCGTCCGGGAGTTCGGGATCGTCCTCGATCCGCGCGACCGCCGCCCCGGTCAGCGCGTCCGGGTCGTGCACCTCGACCACCAGATCCACCCGGACCCGTACAAAACGTGATGTCTCCTCGGCACTCATGCCCGGAGCGTACGGCTCACAGCTCCCGCAACTTTCCCGCGACCCGCGCCTTTCACTAGCATCGGGTCCCAGGGCCAATTCGCCAGCGCCACAAGGGGATCGATATCCGGTGTCATCCGCTCGCCGTCCGTTGCTGACCGCCACCGCCGCGGGCACCCTGCTGGGCGCCCTGTGGTTCGTCCCGTCCGCCAACGCGACCCAGGACACTGCGGCCAGAACAGAGACGACGACGCAGGTCACAGCCCAGGCGCGGGCCGCGTCCACGGCCACCGTGACGCACGCGACCACCGCGTCGACCGCGTCGACCGCGTCCGACGACGGCACCCGGCTCGCCGACACCGGAAGCTTCGACACCACCCCGTACGTGATCGGCGGTACCACGCTGCTCGCTCTGGGCGCCGGTTTCGTCGTCTATTCGGTACGCCGGGAACGTCTGGGTTTTTGAATTGGCTTGACTCTTCTTTGACAGACGTTTCATAGTCCGCCCATGAAGAGATCAACGGGGGCGCGGCTGTGCTCCACAGCCGCGATCGGCGCACTGTCACTCGCCCTGCTCACGGGCTGCTCGTCGGACGAGGGGTCGAAGAAGGACTCCGGGGACTCCAAGGGGGCCTCGTCCTCGTCGTCCTCGTCGTCCTCGTCGTCCGGCTCGGACGCGAAGGCGCTGACCTCGGCCGAGCTGGAGAAGCTGCTGCTCGCGCAGGGCGAGGTCAAGGGCTACAAGGTGGCCGACGGGGACGACACGCTCCCCAAGTCCAAGTCCGCGGTGAAGACCGACAAGGCGGCGTGCGACCCGCTGGCCTGGGCCACGGCCGCGCTCGCCCCGGGTGACACGGACGCGAACGCCGGCAACACCGTGTCGGCGGACAAGGCCTCGGACGCCCCGACCTCCCTGGACGACGTCAGCGAGGCCGACATCGAGGACGCGTTCGACATCACCCTGACGTTCGTGGGTCTGTCCTCGTACGACGGCGACGGTGCCCAGAAGGCCGTGAAGGCCGTCTCCGACGGCATCGCGGCCTGCTCCGGCGGGTACGGCCTGAAGGCCGACGGCGAGACCTCCAAGGTCACCAAGGTCGCCAAGGAGAAGGGCACCGGGGGCGGCGACGAGTCGGTGGCGTTCTCCGAGGACGTCGACATGGACGGCGAGGGCACGGCCACGTTCCACGCCGAGGTGATCCGCAAGGACAACACCGTGGCCACGTTCTACACGGTCAACTTCGCCGCGTTCGCCGACGGCGGCGACATGGGTCCGGTCCCGGCGGCCGTGGTCACGGCCCAGCTCGGCAAGCTCAAATAACCCACACGCCACACAGGGCCCTGCCGTCACTTCCGTACGGCAGGGCCCAACTGTGCTACCTCAGCGGTCCGGTGACGGTCTCCGCCGCCGCGAGCAGCCGTCCCTCGCGCACGAACGCGTCCGCCGCCGCGAGGTCGGGCGCCAGGAACCGGTCGGGACCGGGCCCCTCGACACCGGCCTTGCGTACGGCGTCGAGGACCGCGCGGGTCGCGGGCGCCGGGGTGAGACCCTCGCGCAGTTCGATGCCGCGCGTGGCCGCGTACAGCTCGACGGCGATGACGCGGGTGAGGTTGTCGACGGCCGTGCGCAGCTTGCGCGCCGCCGACCAGCCCATCGACACATGGTCCTCCTGCATCGCGGAGGACGGGATCGAGTCCGCCGAGGCCGGTACGGCGAGCCGCTTCAGCTCGGCGACCAGCGCGGCCTGCGTGTACTGGGCGATCATCAGCCCGGAGTCGACACCGGCGTCGTCGGCGAGGAACGGCGGCAGGCCGTGGCTGCGGTTCTTGTCCAGCAGCCGGTCGGTGCGCCGCTCGGCGATGGAGGCGAGGTCGGCGACGGCGATCGCGAGGAAGTCCAGGACGTAGGCCACCGGGGCGCCGTGGAAGTTGCCGTTGGACTCCACCCGCCCGTCGGGCAGCACCACGGGGTTGTCGACGGCCGAGGCCAGCTCCCGCTCGGCGACGAGCCGGGCGTGGGCCATCGTGTCGCGTCCGGCGCCGGCGACCTGCGGGGCGCAGCGCACCGAGTAGGCGTCCTGGACGCGGGGGGCGTCGTCCTGGTGGTGTCCGGTGAGCTCGGAGCCGGTGAGGACGGCGAGCATGTTGGCGGCGGAGTCGCCCTGGCCGGGGTGCGGGCGGATGGCGTGCAGCTCGGGCGCGAGGACCTTGTCGGTGCCGAGCAGCGCCTCCAGGCTGAGGGCGGCGGTGATGTCGGCGGACTTGTAGAGCCGGTCCAGGTCGGCGAGGGCCATGATCAGCATGCCGAGCATGCCGTCGGTGCCGTTGAGGAGGGCCAGGCCCTCCTTCTCGCGCAGTTCGACCGGGTCGATGCCGGCTTCGGCGAGCAGGTCGCCGGCGGGGCGTACGGTCCCGTCCGGGCCCTCGGCCTCGCCCTCTCCCATCAGCGTGAGGGCGCAGTGGGAGAGGGGGGCGAGGTCGCCGGAGCAGCCGAGGGAGCCGTACTCGTGGACGACGGGGGTGATGCCGGCGTTCAGGATGTCGGCCATGGTCTGCGCGACCTCGGGCCGTACGCCGGTGTGGCCGGAGCAGACGGTCTTCAGCCGCAGGAACATCAGCGCGCGGACGACCTCGCGCTCGACGCGCGGGCCCATGCCGGCGGCGTGCGAGCGGACGATGTTGCGCTGGAGCTGGGCGCGCAGTTCCTGGCTGATGTGCCGGGTGGCGAGGGCGCCGAACCCGGTGGAGACGCCGTAGACCGGGTCGGGCTTGGCCGCGAGCGCGTCCACGATCCCGCGGGCCGCGGCGAGGGCCGCGACCGCCTCCCCGGAGAGCTCGACGCGGGCGCCGCCGCGCGCCACGGCGAGTACGTCGGACGCGGTCACCCCGGACGTCCCCACCACCACAGTGTGCATATCCATATTCAGGAGCGTACGCAGTGAAGACGAAGATGTCACCAGTGGGTGTGCGGTTCACCCCTTACCGAATACGTCACAGTCGGGTCCGGGGTGCTCAGGGCCGGCCGCGGAAGCTGCGCCGCTCGGCCGCGGGCCGCTCCCGCGGCGGCTCGTCGGCCAGGCGTACGACGGGATCGTCGGGGCCCTCGCGGCCCGCGACCACCGGCCGGGCGGCCCGCACGGCCTTGGCACGGTACTGGGCGGCGTCCGCGAGCCGGAAGAGCCTGCGGGCGGTGCGCACCGGCCCGATGGGGTCGCCGGTGGAGGCGACCCCGCAGGCCACGCCCTCACCCAACTCCAGTTCCCCGGCCCGGCGGCACAGCTCGCCGGCCACCCGCACCACGTCGTCGGCGCTCGGCCCGGCCGCGAGCAGACAGAACTCGTCCCCGCCGAGCCGGGCGGCCAGCGCTTCCGGCAGCATGGCCCCGCACAGCGACAGCACCGACCCGAAGCGCTCCAGCAGCCGGTCCCCCACGGCGTGCCCCAGGGTGTCGTTGACCCGCTTCAGCCCGTTGAGGTCACAGACCACCAGACTCACCACGACCCCTCGCGCACGGTGCTGCTCGACCGCCTCCTCCAGGCGTACGTCGACGGCACGGCGGTTGGCGAGCCCGGTGAGGGCGTCGGTGAAGGCGAGACGACGGGCCTCCTCCAGCCGCTCGGTCTGGGCGAGCCCGGCGGCGACGACGGCCGCGAGGACCGTCGCGAAGTCGGCGTCGGCGCGGTCGAAGACGGGGGTGCCGGAGGAGCGGGCGACATACAGCTCGCCCCAGGCGCGCCCGTGCAGCACGATCGGCGCGACGACGCACGAGCCGCGGCCCCGGCGGCGCAGGGCGGCGACCCTCTGATGGCAGTACCCGGGCCGTCCCTCCGCCGCCCCCTCCGCCGTCTCCACCCAGGCGTTGGGCTCGCCCCCGGACGCCCAGCGCTCGTGCAGGAACTCGGTGATCTCGGGGAACTGGTGCACCGGGTAGGCCTCGACGTCGGGGAACTCCTCCTCGTCGGCGGCCCGGTCCCCCACGTTCACCAGGACGCGCAGCCGCCCCAGGTCCCGCTCCCACACCGACAGCGCGGCGAACCCGCCGGCCAGTGCCCGGCACGCCCCGAGCGCCGCCGCCCGCCACGACTCGCGGGGCGTGTGCGCGGCGGCCATCCCCTGCGCGAGCGCCACGACGGCCGCAAGGCGTCTGTCCTCACCCATTGCCCCAGGTTAGGGATATTTACTGTGAAATGGGCTACGAGTGGGCACTTGGAGTGACGGGGGACGGCGCCGCGGCCCGGGGCACGGCGGTCACTCCGCCGGCCACCGGGCCGCCCGCTTCTCGTTGAACGCGGCGACGCCCTCCGCCCGGTCCCCCGAGAACGCCGTGGTCCGCCAGGCGGCGTCCTCGACCTCCAGCCCCGCCCGCAGGTCCAGCCCGTGCCCCAGACGCAGCGCCCGCTTGGCGGCCCGCAGCCCCACCGGTGAGTTCGCCGCGATCCTCGCGGCCATGGCCAGCGCCTCCTCCCGGTCCCGGCCCTCCTCCACCAGCACATCCACCAGGCCCAGCTCCCGCGCCTCCCCGGCCTCCACCCGCCGCGCCGTGAAGATCAGCTCGGCGGCCCGCGCCGCCCCCACCCGGCGCGGCAGCAACTGTGTGCCGCCACCGCCCGGGATCACCCCCACCGACACCTCCGGCAGTCCCACCACGGCCGTGGGGTCGGCGACGATCACATCGCAGGCGAGGGCCAGCTCGTACCCCCCGCCCAGGGCGAACCCGTGCACCGCGGCGACCGTCGGTACCGGCAGCTCCAGCACCCCGGTGTACGCCGCGCGCGTGACCGGCCGCTGGCGCCGCAGGTCGTCGTCGGTGAAGGAGTTGCGCTCCTTGAGGTCGGCGCCGACGCAGAACGCCCGCTCGTGCGTCGAGGTGAGCACGACGACCCGTACGTCCCGGTCCTCCCCCAGCGCCGCGCACGCCCCGCCGAGGGACCGGGCCATCTCGGTGGACACGGCGTTCATGGCCTTGGGCCGGTCGAGCACCAGCTCCGCGACATGCCCCCCGTCCCCGTGCCGCCGCACCACCACGAACTCCCCGAACCGTTCCTCGCCCATGACATCCTCCAAGGCACCCAGTTAACGACGGTTAACACCGCGCACCGCCCGATCATCCCAGGCCCGCCCGCCGGAGGAAAGGGCCGACCCGGGCGACGGGAGCGGCAGCGGTTCCCCGGCGGGGCCCGTTCACACGCCCTCAGCGGGGGCGTCCACCCGTTCGAGTGACATCTCGCCCAAGTCGTCTCCGACCGCCCAGAGGAGCGCATAACGTGCGTCCGCCCCGGCGCAGTGGGGGCGCGACCGCAGCGGGAGGGAACGCGATGGCCGGCACACCGGTGGACGACACGCAGGTGGAGACCACTCGGCTCTGGGCGGCCCCGCGCGGCCGGCACCGCCGGCCCCGGCCCCGCAAGGTGCTGTTCGCCGCGGGCGGCCTCGCGCTGGCCGCGGGGATGCTGAGCCTGGTGAGGATGTCGTCCGGCCCGAGCGGGGTCACCGGCATCGGCACCGCGGAGGCGGAACCCCACCCGGAGCCCGTCACCGGCGCCGGCACCGCCACGGACCGTGCCGCAGGCGCCGGGGCCACCGTCGCGGCCACCCCGACCGCGCCCTCCGCGATGGGCGGCGCGAGCCCCGAGCCGGCCCCCGAGGCCAGCCTGGTCCCCGGCACCCCTGGCACGCCCACCCCGGCCGCCCTCACCCCGGGCGCCTCCTCCACCCCCGCCCCCGCACACACCCCGGCACCCGCACCGCCCCGCACCGCCGCGCCCCTGACCACACCCGCACCGCCGCCCCCGGCACCCCCGCCGACGACCGCCGCCTCCCCGGCCCCCGCCCCGCCACAGCCCGCCCAGACCCGGCAACCGGGCGTGTGCGTCCCCGTCGTAGGCCTGTGCGTGGACGCACTGAACATGCCGTCCACACGGTGACACCCCCAGGGCGCCAGGTCAGTCGCCCGGCTCCTGGCGGCGGCTGAGCAGCCAGGGCTCCACCACACCGAGGCCGCGCACCGGGCGCTGCCACATCGGCTGGAGCGCGAAGCGGTACTTCGGCGGCTCCTCGCCCTCCTTCTCCGCCGCCGCGGCCGCCTCGGCGGCCTCCGCCTCCGAGGCCGGCGCGTCCCCGGTGCGGATCAGCTCCTCGGCGAACGCGCTGTCCACGAGCACGGCGTCCCGCGGCGCTATCGACGTCAGCCGGGAGGCCAGGTTCACCGTCGTGCCGAAGACGTCGCCCATCCGGGTCGTGACCGTGCCGAACGCCATGCCGACCCGCAATTCGGGCATCGTCTCGTCGTTGCTCATCGTCTCGACCAGCAGCAGCGCGATGTCGGCGGCGGTGCCCGCGTCGTCCGCCGCGTACAGCACCTCGTCGCCGAGGGTCTTGATCAGCCGTCCGCCGCGGGCCGCCACCAGGTCGGCGGAGGTCGTCTCGAACGCCTCGACCAGCTCGCCGAGCTCCTCCTCCTCCATGCGGCGGGTCAGCCGGGTGAAGCCGACCAGATCGGCGAAGCAGACGGCGAGCCGCCGGTCCACCATCTCCTCGTCGTCCGCGGCCTGCACCACCCGCCCGGCGGACGCGGCGAGCTGCCGGCGCCAGACGTAGACCAGGAACTCCTCCAGCTCGGGCAGCAGCAGTTCGACGATGGGGTACGTGACCTCGGTACGGGTCATCCCCGGCTCGGGCGGCTCGGTCAGGCCCTCCAGGAAGGAGTCGATCTGCCACTCCGCCAACCGGGCGGTGGTCTGCCCCGTCGACCGCGCCACCTGCACCGCCATCGCCTCGCTGAGCAGCCCCGCCTCGACCAGACCGGCCAGCCGGCGCAGCGCCAGGACGTCGGCCTCGGTGAGCGCCTTGGCCTGCCCGATGTCGGCGAAGCCCATCGCCCGCCAGAAACGGGACGCCAGCTCCATGGAGACACCGGCGCTGCGGGCGGCCTGGAACGGGGTGTAGCGGCGCTCGGCGCCGAGGATGAGCTGTTCGAGGCGCAGCGCGAGCGGGTTGTCCTCGCCGGGATCGGCGGCGTGGGGGTCCACCCGGCGTTCCGCGCCCGCGCCGGAGCCCGTGTCGTCGACGGTCACGCCTGCTGCCCTTCCGATCTTCCGCGGTCAGGTATCGACCGGCCTCAACTGTACGGCAGTGTGCGGTAGCTCACGCCCGTGGAGCCGACGTTAAGTCCCGTACGGCTGTACGGCACCCGGCGTCCGCGCGGGCCCTGCCGCATTTCTCCTACGCGGGCCTCAAGTGCACGACGTCCCCCGCCCCCACCGGCTCCTGCACCCCGTCCCTCGTCGCGATCACCAGGCGGCCGTCGCCGTCCACGGCCACCGCCTCCCCCACCACGGAGCGGTCCCCCGGCAGCTCGGCCCGCACCTCACGCCCCAGCGTCGCGCAACCCGCCGCGTACGCCTCCTGGAGACCGCTCGCCGCCGGGTCGCCGCCGGCCGCGCGCCAGCGGCCGTACCACTCCTCCAGCGACCGCAGGACGGCCCGTAGCAGCGGGTCGCGGTCCGTGTTCACCGCGCCGGCCAGCGCCAGCGAACCCGCCTGCGGGACCGGCAGTTCGTCCGCGCGCAGGGTGACGTTGATGCCGACACCGACGACCACGCCGTCCTCCCCGGCCCGCTCGGCGAGAATCCCGCCCGCCTTGCGCTCCTCGCCCCCCACGGTCACCAGCAGGTCGTTGGGCCACTTGAGTGCCGTGTCCACGCCCGCCGCACGCGCCAGGCCGGTGGCGACGGCCACGCCGGTGAGCAGCGGCAGCCAGCCCCAGCGGGCGACGGGGACCTCGGCCGGCCGCAGCAGCACGGAGAGGAACAGGCCGGAACGCGCGGGTGCCGTCCACCGCCGGTCCAGGCGGCCGCGCCCGGAGGTCTGCTCCTCGGCGACGAGGACGGCCCCCTCGTCCGCGTCCCCCGCCACGGCACGGGCCACGAGGTCGGCGTTGGTGGACCCGGTGCGCTGGACGACCTCCAGGTCGCGGTACAGGCCCCCGTGGCCGCCGTCACGGACCAGCGCCCGGCGCAGGGAGGTGGCGTTGAGGGGCGGCCGGTCGAGGTCGGACCAGCGGCTGCCGTCGGCGTCTGAGGCATCTCGGGGCGTCATGCAAGCCACCCTAGGTGTGTGAAACGCCGCACTGCTGATTGGTGGGGGCACCACTACTCTACGGATGAGTAACCGTCCCCCCTTTTGAGCAGGCAGGGAGCCGCATCCCGATGTCCGAGCCGGAAGAGATCGACATCCACACCACCGCGGGCAAGCTCGCGGATCTTCAGCGCCGGATCGAGGAGGCGACGCACGCCGGCTCCGCACGCGCCGTGGAGAAGCAGCACGCCAAGGGCAAGCTGACGGCCCGTGAGCGCATCGAACTCCTCCTCGACGAGGGATCGTTCGTCGAGCTCGACGAGTTCACCCGGCACCGCTCCACTCACTTCGGCCTGGACAGGAACCGCCCGTACGGCGACGGTGTCGTGACCGGTTACGGCACGGTCGACGGCCGCCCGGTGGCCGTGTTCTCCCAGGACTTCACCGTCTTCGGCGGTGCGCTGGGCGAGGTGTACGGCCAGAAGATCGTCAAGGTGATGGACTTCGCGCTGAAGACGGGCTGCCCGGTCATCGGCATCAACGACTCCGGCGGCGCCCGCATCCAGGAGGGGGTGGCCTCCCTCGGGGCGTACGGCGAGATCTTCCGCCGCAACACGCACGCGTCCGGTGTCATCCCGCAGATCAGCCTGGTCGTCGGCCCCTGTGCGGGCGGGGCCGTGTACTCCCCGGCGATCACCGACTTCACGGTGATGGTCGACCAGACGTCCCACATGTTCATCACCGGTCCGGACGTCATCAAGACGGTCACCGGCGAGGACGTCGGCTTCGAGGAGCTGGGCGGGGCCAGGACCCACAACTCCGTGTCCGGCGTGGCCCACCACATGGCGGGTGACGAGAAGGACGCGATCGAGTACATCAAGCAGCTGCTGTCGTACCTGCCGTCCAACAACCTCTCCGAGGCCCCGGTCTTCCCCGAGGAGGCGGACCTCTCCGTCACCGACGAGGACCTGGAGCTGGACACCCTCGTCCCGGACAGCGCCAACCAGCCGTACGACATGCACACGGTGATCGAACACGTCCTGGACGACGCCGAGTTCTTCGAGACGCAGCCGCTGTTCGCGCCGAACATCCTCACCGGCTACGGCCGCGTCGAGGGTCACCCGGTCGGGATCGTCGCCAACCAGCCGATGCAGTTCGCCGGCTGCCTCGACATCAAGGCGTCCGAGAAGGCCGCCCGCTTCGTGCGCACCTGCGACGCCTTCAACATCCCGGTGCTCACCTTCGTCGACGTCCCCGGCTTCCTGCCCGGCGTCGACCAGGAGCACGACGGCATCATCCGCCGCGGCGCCAAGCTGATCTACGCCTACGCCGAGGCCACCGTCCCCCTCATCACGGTCATCACCCGCAAGGCCTTCGGCGGCGCGTACGACGTCATGGGCTCCAAGCACCTGGGCGCCGACCTCAACCTCGCCTGGCCGACCGCCCAGATCGCCGTCATGGGCGCCCAGGGCGCGGTCAACATCCTGCACCGTCGCACCATCGCCGAGGCGGCTGCGGCCGGGGAGGATCTGGAGGCCGTCCGCGCCCGGCTGATCCAGGAGTACGAGGACACCCTCCTCAACCCCTACGTCGCGGCCGAGCGCGGCTACGTCGACTCCGTGATCATGCCGTCTGACACCCGTCGCCACATCGTCCGCGGCCTGCGTCAACTGCGCACCAAGCGGGAATCCCTGCCCCCGAAGAAGCACGGCAACATCCCCCTCTAAGGAGCCGCTGTGACGATCAAGGTCGTACGGGGCAACCCGACCCCCGAGGAGCTGGCCGCCGCCCTGGCGGTGGTCAGAGCCCGCGCCGCGGCGGCAGCGGCCACGCCGCCCGGCGCGGAGGGCCCGAGGGACGCATGGTCCGACCCGTCCCGGATCGCGGCGCGGCGCACGCCTCAGCCGGGCCAGGCCGCGTGGGCGCGCACTTACTGGCCGGTGTGACCGGAGTTCCTTCAGGGGCGCGGGGAACCGCGCGCAGAGGGACAACTCACGGCACCGAAATAAGTACGCCTACTCAGGCCAACCCCCCGGGCAGGCCCCACGCTAGAGGCATGCTGTGGTCAGACCCGAAGAACGAGCCGCCCGAGGAACTCCGCGACATGCAGGAGACCCTGAGGCGGCTCGGCTTCTTCCTCGCCCTGGCCATGGTGGTCGCGATGATCGTGCTGGGCCTACGCTGACCGCATGCGCAGACTCGTCCTCGCCTCCCAGTCCCCCGCCCGGCTGAACCTCCTGCGGCAGGCCGGCCTCTCCCCCGAGGTCATCGTCAGCGGGGTCGACGAGGACGCGGTGACCGCCCCCACCCCCGCCGAACTGGCCCTCGCGCTCGCGGAGGCCAAGGCGAGCGTCGTGGCGGCGCGCCCGGACACCAAGGGCGCGCTGGTGATCGGCTGCGACTCCGTCCTCGACCTGGACGGCGAGGCGCTGGGCAAGCCCGCCGACGCCGCGGAGGCCACGGCCCGCTGGAAGGCGATGCGCGGCCGGGCCGGCACGCTCCAGACGGGCCACTGCGTCTACGACACCCTCAGCGGGCAGTACGCCTCCGCGACCGCCTCCACGGTGGTCCGCTTCGGCGAGCCGAGCGACGAGGAGATCGCGGCGTACGTCGCCTCGGGCGAGCCCCTCCATGTGGCGGGGGCGTTCACCCTGGACGGCCGCTCGGCCCCGTTCATCGACGGCATCGACGGCGACCACGGCAACGTCATCGGCATCAGCCTGCCGCTGGTCCGCAGACTGCTGGGCCGGCTGGGCGTCGGCATCACTGAGCTGTGGGCGCCGCCGGAGGCGTGACCGCCGAGCCGTCACCCTCCTCGCTCTCCTCGCGTCCCCCGCTCTCCTCCGCCGTACCGGCGTCCTCGGGCGCACCGCCGCCCGTGCCACCGTCCCCGGGGCCCTCGGCCGCGGGCCCCGGCTGGGCGTCGTACGTCATCAGGAGCAGGACGATCAGCCCGAGCACCACGACCATGAACGCGAACTGGGTCCGGCCGAGGAGCCCCCAGGCGAAGGCACCGAGCAGGCCGTGCGTCACGGCGGCGCTGATCAGCAGGATGCGGCCGAGGAGGGAGGGCGCCCGGTTGCGTACGGCCACCAGCAGGGCGACCACGCCGCAGGCGGCGAAGTAGAGGCCGAAGACGATCCCGCCGACCTTCGAGGACGTCGACATGACGTCCGGGTCGATCCCGGCCATGGACATGTTCTGGGAGTCGGCCATGATCCCCAGGGCCCAGTTCAGCAGAGCGATGCCGAACCCCTCCGCGAACAGCACCAGAGCCACGATCCCCGCCAGCGGTCTTCGCACCACCGGTCCCCACCCACTTTCGCCTTCGCTCGATCCGGAGTCGAGCAGGGTTTCAGTTACCCCAAGTACGTTCGAAACATCGTGAACGCTACTAACGGGTAAACCCGGGGACAAGGGTTCTGTGCGGGGCAAAGAATCGTTGGGCCATTCGTAGGGACTCCACAAAGAAACGGAGTGTGCCGCAGCACGCTCTCACAGAGACCTTGACCACACGAGAGGGCTAGGGTTGCCGGGTGGAGTGCTGCGTACGGCGGTACTACAAGGGATTTCGCGGTCGAGTGAGCCTGGCATCACGCTCCGTGTGGGCAAGCTCACCTTTGGGGACGGGTCGATGTGTCGTGTCGGCAGTCCCTAAACTCGGCTTGTTTCAAGGAGGGAGCCTCAATCGTGCGCAAGGTGCTCATCGCCAACCGTGGCGAAATCGCAGTCCGCGTGGCCCGGGCGTGCCGGGATGCCGGTATCGCCAGTGTGGCCGTGTATGCCGACCCGGACCGGGACGCTCTGCACGTGCGTGCCGCGGACGAGGCGTTCGCCCTGGGCGGTGACACCCCGGCGAGCAGTTACCTGGACATCGACAAGGTGTTGAACGCGGCCCGTGAGTCGGGAGCGGACGCCGTCCATCCGGGGTACGGCTTCCTCTCGGAGAACGCCGAGTTCGCGCAGGCGGTCCTGGACGCCGGTCTGATCTGGATCGGCCCGCCGCCGCAGGCCATCCGTGACCTGGGTGACAAGGTCGCCGCCCGGCACATCGCCCAGCGCGCCGGCGCCCCGCTGGTCGCGGGCACCCCCGACCCGGTGAGCGGCGCCGACGAGGTCGTGGCGTTCGCGCGGGAACACGGCCTGCCGATCGCGATCAAGGCCGCGTTCGGCGGTGGCGGCCGCGGTCTGAAGGTGGCCCGGACGCTGGAAGAGGTCCCCGAGCTGTACGAGTCGGCCGTCCGTGAGGCGGTCGCCGCGTTCGGGCGCGGTGAGTGCTTCGTGGAGCGCTACCTCGACAAGCCCCGTCACGTGGAGACCCAGTGCCTGGCGGACAGCCACGGCAACGTGGTCGTCGTCTCCACGCGCGACTGCTCGCTCCAGCGCCGCCACCAGAAGCTGGTGGAGGAGGCCCCGGCGCCTTTCCTCTCCGACGAGCAGGTCGCGGAGCTGTACTCCTCGTCCAAGGCGATCCTGAAGGAGGCCGGTTACGTCGGTGCCGGCACGGTGGAGTTCCTCGTCGGCCTGGACGGCACGATCTCCTTCCTGGAGGTCAACACCCGGCTCCAGGTGGAGCACCCGGTGACCGAGGAGGTCGCGGGCATCGACCTGGTGCGGGAGATGTTCCGGATCGCCGACGGCGAGGCCCTCGGTTACGACGACCCGCCGCTGCGCGGACATTCCTTCGAGTTCCGCATCAACGGCGAGGACCCCGGCCGCGGCTTCCTGCCGGCCCCCGGCACGGTCACCACGTTCAGCGCGCCCACCGGTCCGGGCGTGCGCCTGGACGCGGGCGTCGAGTCCGGCTCGGTCATCGGTCCGGCGTGGGACTCGCTGCTCGCGAAGCTGATCGTCACCGGCGCCACCCGTGAGCAGGCCCTTCAGCGGGCCGCCCGGGCACTGGAGGAGTTCCAGGTCGAGGGTATGGCCACCGCCATCCCGTTCCACCGCGCGGTGGTCACGGACCCGGCGTTCGCGCCCGAACTCACCGGCTCCGCCGAGCCGTTCACGGTCCACACCCGGTGGATCGAGACCGAGTTCGTCAATGAGATCAAGCCCTTCGCCGCCGCGGCCGACGCCGAGGCGGAGGAGGACGAGAAGGACCGCGAGACGATCGTCGTCGAGGTCGGCGGCAAGCGCCTGGAGGTCTCCCTCCCGGCCTCGCTCGGCATGACCCTGGCCCGCACCGGTCTCGCGGCCGGCGCCAAGCCCAAGCGCCGCGCCGCGAAGAAGTCCGGCCCGGTCGCCTCCGGCGACACCCTCGCCTCCCCGATGCAGGGCACCATCGTCAAGGTCGCCGTCGAGGAGGGCCAGGAGGTCAAGGAAGGCGACCTGGTCGTCGTCCTGGAGGCCATGAAGATGGAACAGCCCCTCAACGCCCACCGCTCCGGCACCGTCAAGGGCCTCGCGGCAGAGGTCGGCGCCTCCATCACCTCGGGCGCCCCGATCTGCGAGATCAAGGACTGAGGGCACTTTCACCACACCGGTTCCCCGCGCCCGCCTCAAAGGGGCGCGGGGAACTGCGCGATCAGCCACAACAAACCCGCACTCGCCCCACAAGGCACACCCCTACGGCGCCTGGGCAACGAAATGCCGGTGCTGCCTGAATCAGCGGCGGCGAAGATCCGCGACCCGGGCCCGCTCGCCACCGACAGGCGCGTCACCGAGAACCGCGGTCGCCCGCAGCCCCGGCACCTGACCCCGCCGCGGCGCAGGCAGCGGCACGTCCCGGCGCTGCGGCTGCGGTCGCGCCGGGACCGCCTCACCCCCCGGGTTCCCGGACGCCCCGGCCACGGCGATCTGCACCCCCTGGTCCGCGAGGGCCTGGAGCTCGGTGGCGGCGCGGTCGTCGTGCGCGGGCGGCTCGTCGGTCACCAGGCGGGTGATGAGGTCCGTCGGCACGGTCTGGAACATGGTGTCGGTGCCGAGCTTGGTGTGGTCGGCGAGGACGACGACCTCGGCGGCGGCCTGGACGAGCGCCCGGTCGACGGAGGCCGACAGCATGTTGGACGTGGACAGTCCGCGCTCGGCGGTCAGTCCGCTCCCGGAGAGGAAGGCTCTGGAGACGCGCAGCCCCTGGAGGGACTGTTCGGCCCCGCTGCCGACGAGGGCGTAGTTGGAACCGCGCAGGGTGCCCCCGGTCATGACGACCTCCACCCGGTTGGCGTGGGCCAGCGCCTGGGCCACCAGGAGGGAGTTGGTGACGACCGTGAGCCCGGGGACGCGGGCGAGCCGGCGGGCGAGTTCCTGGGTGGTCGTACCGGCTCCGACGACGATGGCCTCGCCCTCTTCGACGAAGCCCGCGGCGAGGTCCGCGATGGCGGTCTTTTCGGCGGTCGCGAGATGGGATTTCTGCGGAAAGCCGGATTCCCGCGTGAATCCGCCCGGCAATACCGCACCGCCGTGCCGGCGGTCGAGGAGTCCTTCTGCCTCCAGTGCGCGCACGTCCCGCCGTACGGTCACTTCGGAGGTCTGGACGACGCGGGCGAGCTCACGGAGCGACACGGCCCCGTTCGCTCGCACCATTTCGAGGATCAATTGGCGACGTTCTGCAGCGAACACGAAACTGACAGTAACGCGGGCGACCGTCTGCTTTCAGCTCTTTGCGCCGAATAGTAGAAGTTGTTCGCACAAGGGGACGGGGAGTGGTATAGGACCCCGCCCCGTCCCCTTTCCGGGCTTCTCAGAGCTCGCGTCGGGTGTGCAGCTGCCGGGCCACCTCGGCGATCGACCCCGAAAGGGACGGGTACACGGTGAACGCGTTCGCGATCTGTTCGACCGTCAGATTGTTGTCGACGGCGATCGAGATGGGGTGGATCAGTTCCGAGGCACGCGGGGCGACGACCACTCCGCCGACGACGATCCCGGTGCCCGGGCGGCAGAAGATCTTGACGAAGCCGTCGCGGATGCCCTGCATCTTGGCGCGCGGGTTGCGCAGCAGCGGCAGCTTGACGGCCCGGGCCTCGATCTTGCCGCCGTCGATGTCGGCCTGGGTGTAGCCGACGGTGGCGATCTCGGGGTCGGTGAAGACGTTCGACGAGACCGTCTTGAGGTTGAGCGGGGCCACCGCGTCGCCGAGGAAGTGGTACATGGCGATACGGCCCTGCATGGCGGCGACGGACGCCAGCGCGAAGACGCCGGTCACGTCACCGGCGGCGTACACGCCCGGCGCGGTGGTGCGGCTGACCCTGTCGGTCCAGATGTGCCCGGACTCGCGGACCTTGACGCCCGCCTCCTCCAGACCCAGCCCCTCGCTGTTGGGGATGGCGCCGACGGCCATCAGGCAGTGCGAGCCGGTGATGACCCGGCCGTCGGCGAGGGTGACCTCGACGCGGTCGCCGACCCGCTTCGCGGACTCGGCACGGGAGCGGGCCATCACGTTCATCCCGCGGCGCCGGAAGACGTCCTCCAGGACGGCGGCGGCGTCGGGGTCCTCGCCGGGCAGCACCCGGTCGCGGGACGAGACGAGGGTGACCTTGGAGCCGAGGGCCTGGTAGGCGCCGGCGAACTCGGCGCCGGTGACGCCGGAGCCGACCACGATGAGCTCCTCGGGCAGCTCGCCGAGGTCGTAGACCTGGGTCCAGTTCAGGATGCGCTCGCCGTCGGGCTGGGCGTCCGGCAGCTCGCGCGGGTGACCGCCGGTGGCGATCAGCACGGCGTCGGCGGTGAGGGCCTCCTCGGTGCCGTCGGCGGCGGTGACGACGACCTGGCGGGAGCCGTCGAGGGCCTGCATGCCCCGGAGCCGGCCCTTGCCGCGCAGCACCCGGGCGCCGGCCCGGGTGACGGAGGCGGTGATGTCGTGCGACTGGGCGAGCGCGAGCCGCTTCACCCGGCGGTTGACCTTGCCGAGGTCCACGCCGACCACCCGGGCCGCCTGCTCCAGCGGTGGGGTGTCGTCGGCGACGATGATGCCGAGTTCCTCGTACGACGAGTCGAAGGTCGTCATGACCTCGGCCGTAGCGATAAGGGTCTTCGACGGCACGCAGTCGGTCAGCACCGACGCCCCGCCCAGACCGTCGCTGTCGACGACGGTCACCTCCGCGCCGAGCTGCGCGGCCACCAGCGCCGCCTCATAGCCGCCGGGTCCGCCACCGATGATCACGATCCGAGTCACATGCCCCATTGTCCCGCACGGTCCGCGGTGCCCGCCGCCCGGGGCCGAACGGAGATACGCCTGTGACGCAAGTGACCCGCGCACCGGCTGCCGTACCCTCCTCCCATGTCGCTCTACGCCGCGTACGCCGGCAACCTCGACGCGCGGCTGATGACCCGCCGCGCCCCGCACTCGCCCCTGCGCGCGACGGGCTGGCTCAACGGCTGGCGGCTGACCTTCGGCGGGGAGCAGCTCGGCTGGGAGGGCGCGCTGGCGACCCTGGTCGAGGACCCGGAGGCACAGGTGTTCGTCGCGCTGTACGACATCGCGCCCATGGACGAGGAGTCACTGGACCGCTGGGAGGGCGTCGGCCTCGGCATCTACCGCCGGCTGCGGGTGCGGGTGCACACCCTGGACGGCCAGGCCTCGGCGTGGGTGTACGTGCTGAACGGGTACGAGGGCGGTCTGCCGTCGGCCCGCTACCTCGGGGAGGTCGCGGACGCCGCCGAGTCGGCGGGCGCACCCCACGACTACGTGATGGAGCTGCGGAAGCGTCCCTGCTGATCGATCCTGGAAGGCATGAGCGGGGCACGTCACGGTTACCAGGTCCAGTACACCGAGCACGCTGCGGCGGCGCGCGACCGCCTGGACGCACGGCAGCGCGCCAGGTTCGACAAGGGGGTCGCCGTCCTCACCCGGGACCCCTACCTGCCCGCGTCGCGCGCCGTGAGCGGCACGGGCGACGACCGCACGGTGCGGCTCACCGAGCACATGTTCGCGGAGTACATCGTCAGCCGGGGCCGGCTGCTGATCTTCGTGGTCGAGGTGTTCAGCGACGAGGACGTGCTGGTCCCGGAGGACTGACCGCCCCCCGAGGCGACGCCGCTGGTTGGAAACGACAAGACAACGATCCCTTTCCCGTGGGCTCTGTCATCTACGCGCGTAGGCAAGAACCGGCTACCCTCATCCGCGTGAACGCATCTCTTCTCCCGGACGACATCCAGGGCGACCCGCACGCCGCCGCCGACGCCGCCGCCTCGCGCCTGCGCGAACTGACCGGCGCCGAGACCCACGACGTCGCCCTCGTGATGGGCTCCGGCTGGGCCCCCGCCGTGGACGCCCTGGGCGCCCCCGACGCCGAGTTCCCGGTCACCGAGCTGCCCGGATTCCCAGCGCCCGCGGTCGAGGGCCACGGCGGCAAGATCCGCTCGTACCGCATCGGCGAGAAGCGTGCCCTGGTCTTCCTGGGCCGCACCCACTTCTACGAGGGCCGCGGGGTGGCCGCCGTCGCGCACGGCGTCCGTACGGCCGTCTCGGCGGGCTGCAAGACCGTCGTCCTGACCAACGGCTGCGGCGGTCTGCGCGAGGGCATGCGTCCCGGGCAGCCGGTCCTGATCAGCGACCACATCAACCTCACGGCGACCTCTCCGATCGTCGGCGCGAACTTCGTCGACCTCACCGATCTGTACTCGCCGCGGCTGCGCGCGCTGTGCAAGGAGATCGACGCCACGCTGGAGGAGGGTGTCTACGCCCAGTTCCCCGGCCCGCACTACGAGACGCCGGCGGAGATCCGGATGGCGCGGGTCATCGGCGCGGACCTGGTCGGCATGTCGACCGTCCTCGAGGCCATCGCGGCCCGCGAGGCCGGGGCCGAGGTGCTCGGCATCTCCCTGGTGACGAACCTCGCCGCGGGGATGACGGGTGAGCCCCTCAACCACGAGGAGGTCCTCCAGGCGGGCCGCGACAGCGCGACGCGCATGGGCGCCCTGCTGACCCAGGTGCTGGACCGCCTGTAACCGGCTTCCCTGGACGCGGCGAGACACCACACACGAGAGGCTGACCGACGTGCAAGACGACCTGACCACCCGTGCCCGGGCCTGGCTGGCCGAGGATCCCGACCCGGAGACCCGCGCCGAACTCGCGAAGCTCCTGGAGTCGGGGGACGTCACCGAACTGGCCGCCCGCTTCGGCGGAACGCTCCAGTTCGGCACGGCCGGTCTGCGCGGTGAGCTGGGCGCCGGGCCCCTGCGGATGAACAGGTCCGTCGTCATCCGGGCGGCCGCCGGTCTCGCCGCCTACCTCAAGAAGCACGGCCACACCGGCCGACTCGTCGTCATCGGCTACGACGCCCGCCACAAGTCCGCCGACTTCGCCCGCGACACGGCGGCCGTGATGACCGGCGCGGGACTGCGCGCCGCCGTGCTCCCCCGCCCCCTGCCGACCCCCGTCCTCGCGTACGCCATAAGGCACCTCGGCGCGGTCGCCGGGGTCGAGGTCACCGCCAGCCACAACCCGCCCCGCGACAACGGCTACAAGGTCTACCTGGGCGACGGCTCCCAGATCGTGCCGCCCGCCGACGCCGAGATCGCCGCCGAGATCGACGCCATCGCCTCGCTGGACGACGTCCCCCGCCCCGAAAGCGGCTGGGAGACCCTGGACGACTCGGTCCTGGACGCCTATCTGGCCCGTACGGACGCGGTGCTCGCCGAGGGCTCGGCGCGCACCGCCCGCACGGTGTACACGGCGATGCACGGCGTCGGCAAGGACGTCCTCCTCGCCGCGTTCGCCCGTGCCGGCTTCCCGCAGCCGGTGCTGGTCGCCGAGCAGGCCGAGCCCGACCCGGACTTCCCGACGGTGGCCTTCCCCAACCCGGAGGAGCCCGGCGCGATGGACCTCGCCTTCGCGCAGGCCCGCGCGACGGGCCCGGACCTGGTCGTCGCCAACGACCCGGACGCCGACCGCTGCGCCGTGGCCGTCCCCGACGGCGGCGACTGGCGGATGCTGCGCGGCGACGAGGTCGGCGCCCTGCTCGCCGCCCATCTGGTCCGGCGCGGCGCGCGCGGCACGTTCGCCGAGTCGATCGTCTCCTCCTCCCTCCTCGGCCGGATCGCCGAGAAGGCGGGGCTGCCGTACGAGGAGACCCTCACCGGCTTCAAGTGGATCGCCCGCGTCGAGGGCCTGCGCTACGGCTACGAGGAGGCCCTCGGCTACTGCGTGGACCCGGAGGGCGTGCGCGACAAGGACGGCATCACCGCCGCGCTGCTGATCACGGAGCTGGCCTCCGAGCTGAAGGAACAGGGCCGTACCCTGCTCGACCTGCTGGACGAGCTGGCCGTGGAGCACGGTCTGCACGCCACCGACCAGCTCTCGTTCCGGGTCGAGGACCTGTCCGTCATCGCCGACGCCATGCGCCGGCTGCGCGAGCGGCCCCCCGCGTCCCTCGCCGGGCTGCCCGTCACCCGTGCCGAGGACCTCACCCGGGGCACGGACCGGCTGCCGCCGACCGACGGTCTGCGCTACACCCTCGAAGGCGCCCGGGTGATCGTCCGGCCCAGCGGCACCGAGCCCAAGCTGAAGTGCTACCTGGAGGTGGTTCTCCCGGTGGCCGGCCTCGCCGCGCTGCCGGCCGCCCGCGCCGAGGCGGCCGAGGTCCTCGCCACGATCAAGCGGGAGCTGTCGGCGGCGGCCGGCCTCTGAGCCGCACCGGGCGCACCGGCCGCGCCGGGCCGCTCAGCCGAAGCGGCCGTTGACATAGTCCGCGGTGCGCGGGGGTCCTGCGGGCTGTGGAACATGGCGTGGGTCGGGCCGTGTTCCACGATCGCTCCGGGGGCGCCGGCCCCGGGCGGTGTGGCGCCGGCCCCGCACCGGAGGCCCGGCGCCACACGAGCGGCACCCCCTCAGGGCAGGAGCGGCACCGCCGCCACCCGCACCACCCCGATGACCACCCCGAGCGGCCACACCGCCCGCCCGCGCCGCCGTTCGTCCGCCGCCCCCGTCGGCCGCAGCGCCGGGGTCCCGCCACATCGCGGTGATCTCGGCGGCCGTCCGCCCGTAGCGGTGCAGCACCCCGAGCCGCCCCTCCAGCCAGGGCCGGCGGAACGCGTCCACCGCCCATTCGTCGGAGGACGCCCGGGTACCCACGATCCTCGGCTCGCTCCGGCGGCAGCGCACGGTCCGGATGTCGTCCCAGGCCAACAGCCGCGGGCCACGGAAGCCGGCGAGCCACAGCCCGTCGCGGTCGGCGGTGATACGCCGGCACAGCCGGCGCGGCAGCACCCGCGCCGCCAGCAGGCTCACCGCGACGCCGACGACGTAGTGCCGTATGCCGTGACCGCCCGTGAACCAGGTGGCGTACAGCACCAGCACCGCCATGCTGATCCAGTCCCCCCACCCGGCCCGCCACCGCCGCAGGGCGACGGGAGCCCCGTCCAGGCCCCGCTCGGCGGCCTCCTCGGCGCTCCGCCCCTGGGCCCGGTACCAGCGCTCCCGGGCCACCCTGCGCCGCGTCTCCCAGGCCCGGCGCCGGAGGTTCCACCCGGTGACCGGCCGCACCGGCCCGCTGCCCAGTTCCCCCACCGGCGGCTCATCGGCCTCCTCCGCGGCGGCGAGGACCACGGCCTCGGCCCCGTCCCAGGGCACCCCGTACAGCACGGCCTCCCGCAACGGCCCGACCCGCTCCTCGACCAGCCGGTCCAGCGACTCCTCGCCGTCCTCGCCGTCCTCGCCGTCCTCGTCCCCGGTGTCCCCGGTGTCCCCGGTGTCGTCCTCGTCGTCCTCGCCCGCCTCCTCGGTCGCCACCGTGAACCGGGGCCGCCCGCCCGCCGTGTCGTCGGCGGCGTACACCTCGATGTCGCCGTCCCGGCCCTCGCGCAGCAGCACGCTCCGCGTCGTTGTCGCGGGATGCGATTCCTCCCTGGCGTGAACGCCGGGGCCTCCTCGCAAGACACCAGGCGGCTGGAAGAACGGCCGGGGCACAACCCAGTCGCGAAAGACCTCACCGGCCCCGGCGGCTCACCCCATCGCCAGCAGGATCGCCAGCACCACGGCGCCGGCGGCGGCAGGGCCGAGGATCTCCCACGCCCAGCGCACGGTCACCTCGCCCTGCGCGCTCTCCGCGTTCTCGCGCCCTTCCCACAGGTTCCGCAGGTCGTCCATGACCTGGTCGGTCGAGGCCCGCACGGGCCCCTGCGGCACCGCCCGCGAGGAACCGCCGAAGCCACCGAGCCCGCTCCGGCCGCTCCCGCTCCCCGGAGTGCCCTGCGCCGCCGCCCGGGCCTCCCGCCGCGCCGCCGACTTACGGGCCCGCAGCGACACCGGGACCGCCCAGAGCTGGAACTTGGTCCCCGACTTGGCGACGACCTCGTTGGAGTACCCGGAGCGCAGCGCCGCGACCTGTCCCCAGGGCAGCACGACCACCCGGAACGGGTTGCGCACCCGCAGCCGGTCCTGGCCCGCGTACACGGCGGGCCGCAGGGTGAAGGCGACCACCAGCGGCACGACCAGGATGAGCATCGCGAGCGCCAGCCACGGCGTGCGCCCCTCGCCCGCGACGATCGCGTCGATGCCGAGCCAGCCGACGAGGGCCAGCAGCAGGGCGCCACTGGCGATACCGGCGGACGACCGGTGGACACGGTCGTCGGACTCGGGGGCCGGGGGCTGTGCGGAGGGCTGGTCTTCCGGGGTGGTCATGGGGCCGATTCTGCCGCACGCCTCCGGCGGTGGGCCGAGCCGCCCGCGCCCGTAGGGGTTTGCCGTCCGCGCGCGGGTGCGGGCCGTCCGTGGACCGGTCGCGCAGTTCCCGCGCACCTTGCCGGGCCGGACCACTCACCCGGTCCCTGCGGGATCCGTTCCCCGGGCTATACATCCGCTACGCGCGTAGATATGCTCGTCTGGTGACCATGCCCACCAATGCACCCACCGCAGCCCTCAAGGACGTGACCTCGTCCGGCAGCACGCTGCGCCGCTTCCTCCACGGGCTGCCCGGCGTCGACGCGGTCGGCCTGGAGGCGCGCGCCGCCTCGCTCGGCACCCGTTCCATCAAGACGACCGCGAAGGCGTACGCCATCGACCTCGCCATCTCGATGGTCGACCTGACGACGCTGGAAGGCGCGGACACCCCGGGCAAGGTCCGGGCGCTCGGCGCCAAGGCGGTCCGCCCCGACCCGACCGACCGCACCACGCCCACCACCGCAGCGGTCTGCGTCTACCCCGACATGGTGACCGTCGCCAAGGAGGCCGTCGCCGGCTCCGGCGTGAAGGTCGCCTCGGTCGCCACCGCGTTCCCGGCCGGCCGCGCGGCCCTCCCGGTCAAGCTGGCGGACGTGCGCGACGCGGTCGCCGCGGGCGCCGACGAGATCGACATGGTCATCGACCGCGGCGCGTTCCTCGCGGGGAACTACCTCAAGGTGTACGAGGAGATCGCCGCCGTCCGGGAGGCCTGCGGGGCGACCCGGCTGAAGGTCATCTTCGAGACGGGCGAGCTGTCGACGTACGACAACATCCGCCGGGCGAGCTGGCTCGGCATGCTGGCGGGCGCCGACTTCATCAAGACCTCCACCGGCAAGGTCGCCGTCAACGCCACCCCCGCCAACACCCTCCTCATGCTGGAGGCGGTGCGGGACTTCCGGGCGCAGACCGGGGTCCAGGTCGGTGTGAAGCCCGCCGGCGGCATCCGGACCAGCAAGGACGCCATCAAGTTCCTGGTCCTGGTGAACGAGACGGCCGGCCCGGACTGGCTGGACAACCACTGGTTCCGCTTCGGCGCCTCCTCCCTCCTGAACGACCTGCTGATGCAGCGTCAGAAGCTGGCCACCGGCCGCTACTCCGGCCCCGACTACGTGACGGTGGACTGATCACCATGGCTTCCGTATTCGCATACGCACCGGCGCCCGAGTCCCGCTCGGTCGTCGACATCGCCCCCTCCTACGGCCTGTTCATCGACGGCGAGTTCGTGGAGTCGGCCGACGGCAAGGTCTTCAAGACGGTGTCGCCGTCGTCGGAGGAGGTCCTCTCCGAGATCGCGCAGGCCGGCGCCGAGGACGTCGACCGCGCGGTGAAGGCCGCCCGCAAGGCGTTCGAGAAGTGGTCGGCGCTGCCCGGCTCGGAGCGGGCGAAGTACCTGTTCCGCATCGCCCGGATCATCCAGGAGCGCAGCCGTGAGCTGGCCGTCCTGGAGACCCTGGACAACGGCAAGCCGATCAAGGAGACGCGCGACGCCGACCTTCCGCTGGTCGCCGCGCACTTCTTCTACTACGCGGGCTGGGCCGACAAGCTCGGCCACGCCGGTTTCGGCGCTTCCCCGCGGCCGCTCGGCGTGGCGGGCCAGGTCATCCCGTGGAACTTCCCGCTGCTGATGCTCGCGTGGAAGATCGCCCCGGCGCTGGCGACCGGCAACACGGTCGTCCTGAAGCCCGCCGAGACCACCCCGCTCTCCGCCCTGTTCTTCGCGGACATCTGCCGCCAGGCGGGCCTGCCCAAGGGCGTCGTCAACATCCTGCCGGGTTACGGCGACACGGGCGCCGCGCTCGTCGCGCACCCGGACGTGAACAAGGTGGCCTTCACCGGCTCCACGGCCGTCGGCAAGGAGATCGCGAAGACGGTCGCGGGCACCCGCAAGAAGGTCACCCTGGAGCTGGGCGGCAAGGGCGCCAACATCGTCTTCGACGACGCCCCGATCGACCAGGCCGTCGAGGGCATCGTCAACGGCATCTTCTTCAACCAGGGCCAGGTCTGCTGCGCCGGATCCCGGCTCCTCGTCCAGGAGTCGATCCACGAGGAGCTGCTGGACTCGCTCAAGCGCCGTCTGTCCACGCTCCGTCTGGGCGACCCCCTGGACAAGAACACCGACATCGGCGCGATCAACTCCGAGGAGCAGCTCGCCCGGATCACCTCGCTGGTCGAGCGGGGCGAGGCGGAGGGCGCCGAACGCTGGTCCCCGGCCTGTGAACTCCCGGAGTCGGGCTACTGGTTCGCCCCGACGCTGTTCACCAACGTCACCCAGGCCCACACCGTCGCCCGCGACGAGATCTTCGGCCCGGTGCTGTCGGTCCTCACCTTCCGCACCCCGGACGAGGCCGTCGCCAAGGCGAACAACACGCCGTACGGCCTGTCGGCGGGCATCTGGACGGAGAAGGGCTCCCGCATCCTCGCGGTGGCGAACAGGCTCCGGGCCGGTGTCGTCTGGTCCAACACGTTCAACAAGTTCGATCCGACCTCGCCGTTCGGCGGCTACAAGGAGTCGGGCTTCGGCCGCGAGGGCGGTCGCCACGGCCTGGAGGCATACCTCGATGTCTGAGCGCACCAACGAGCGTCTGACTGTCTTCAAGACCTACAAGCTGTACGTCGGCGGGAAGTTCCCGCGTTCGGAGAGCGGCCGGGTGTACGAGGTGACGGACTCCAAGGGCAACTGGCTGGCGAACGCACCGCAGTCGTCCCGCAAGGACGCCCGTGACGCGGTGGTCGCCGCCCGCAAGGCCTTCGGCGGCTGGTCCGGCGCCACCGCCTACAACCGCGGCCAGATCCTCTACCGCGTCGCGGAGATGCTGGAGGGCCGCCGGGACCAGTTCGTGCGCGAGGTGGGCGAAGCCGAGGGGCTCGGCAAGTCCAAGGCGGCCGCCGTCGTGGACGCCACGATCGACCGCTGGGTCTGGTACGCGGGCTGGACCGACAAGATCGCCCAGGTCGTGGGCGGTGGAAACCCGGTCGCGGGACCGTACTTCAACCTCTCCTCCCCCGAGCCGACGGGCGTGGTCGCGGTCCTGGCCCCGCAGGAGTCGTCCTTCCTGGGCCTGGTCTCGGTGCTGGCCCCGGTGATCGCGACTGGCAACACGGCGGTCGTGATCGCGAGCGAGAACTCCCCGCTCCCGGCCCTCTCCCTCGGCGAGGTCCTGGCCACCTCCGACGTCCCCGGCGGTGTCGTCAACGTCCTCTCGGGCCGTACGGCGGAGATCGCGGCCCCGCTGGCCGCGCACCAGGACGTCAACGCGATCGACCTCGCGGGCGCGGACGAGGTCCTGGCGAAGGAACTGGAGATCGCGGCGGCCGACAACCTCAAGCGGGTCCTGCGTCCACAGCCTGTGGACGACTGGTCGGCGACTCCGGGCATCGACCGCATGACGGCCTTCCTGGAGACGAAGACGGTCTGGCACCCGACGGGATCGCTGGGCGCGTCGGGCTCGGCGTACTGACCGGCACCCCTCACCAGGGGCGCGGGGGAACTGCGCGACCGGCCACCACGGACCCGCGGTTCCCCACCGGCCTCACCCCCCCAGCACCCGCGTCACCTCCCCCAGCACGGGAACCGCCCCGAGCGACCGCGCCTGCGCCACCGGCGCGGTCAGCATCTGCGAGGTGAGCGGCTGGAAGTCGGCGACCTGCGTGCCGACGCCGTTGTCGAGGGGGTCGACACCGGTCCCCGCGAGAGGGTTGGGCTTGAGCCCGGTGAGCGCACCGGTGACGTACGGCAGGGTCGTGAGCACGCCCCGCACCCCGGTCTGCGGATCGAGGTTGCCGAGCGAGGTGGGGTGGGTCCGCATCACGTCGACGACGGGCTCGCCCGGCGCCGCGGACGCGGCACCGGCGCCCGCCCCCAGCGCCACCGAGGCGGTCGCGAGGGCGGCGAGCACGCGCCGGCCGGTGGGGTTCTGGGGAGAGGCGTGTCGGGCCATCGCTGCTGCCACCTTCTGCTGCGCAAGGTAATCGGATCGACACAAAGGGTAGGCGAGGTGTGACGCGCGCTTCAAAGCCGACCCGCGGGGTCGTACCGGGCCCGATGGATGCCGCACACTGGTGTCCCGTGAGCTCCCAACCGCCGATACCCACCCGAGTCGTGCTGCTCTGCGGCCCTTCCGGCTCCGGCAAGTCCCTTCTCGCCGCCCGCTCCGGCCTGCCCGTGCTGCGGCTCGACGACTTCTACAAGGAGGGCGACGACCCGACCCTGCCGCTGGTCGCCGGGAGCTCCGACATCGACTGGGACCACCCCGGGTCGTGGGACGCGGACACGGCCGTCGCCGCCATCGTGGAACTGTGCGCGTCGGGCCGTACGCACGTACCCCTCTACGACATCTCGCTCAGCGCCCGCACCGGCACGGAGGCCGTCGAGGTGGGGCGGACCCCGCTGTTCATCGCGGAGGGCATCTTCGCCGCCGAGATCGTCGAGCGCTGCCGTGAGCTGGGGGTGCTGGCCGACGCGCTGTGTCTGAGCCGCGGCCCGGTGAAGACGTTCCGCCGCCGTTTCCTGCGCGATCTGCGGGAGGGCCGCAAGTCGGTCCCGTTCCTGCTGCGCCGGGGCTGGCGGCTGATGCGGGCGGAGCGCTCCATCGTGGCGCGGCAGACCGCGCTCGGCGCGTACGCCTGCGACCGCGACGAGGCGATGGGCCGGCTGGCGTCCGCGGCGGCGGGCCGCTGCGCGCCCACGGCACGCACGACGGCCTGACCTCCCGGATCCACCCGCACGCCGGATCCACCCGAACGAGGGACACATGAAAAGCGGGACTGGATGGACCCCCCGGCCCTCCAGTCCCGCTTCCCCCGTTCCCCCCACGCCACCCCCCAGTGGCGTTCCCCCGTGCTGCGCGGCACCGCTCCCCGGCTTCCCCCGTCGGGTCCGCGGTACCGCTCCCCCCCGTTTCCCCCGTGCTTTCCCCCGTCACCGGACCGGAGCCCGGCGTTCCCTCCCCCGTGCTTCCCCCGTGACCCTCAGGCGACAAGCTCCCCGAAGGCGTCCTCCTCGTCACGGCCGAAGCTGAGGACCTGGTCCTCGCGCAGCCGGCGGAGCGACCGCCAGATGCTGGACTTCACCGTGCCGACACTGATGTCGAGGATCTCCGCGATCTCCGGGTCGGTGCGGCCCTCGTAGTAGCGCAGGACCAGCATCGTCCGCTGGAGTTCGGGCAGCCGGGCCAGCGCCTGCCACAGGACCGCGCGCAGTTCGGTGCCGCGCATCGCGTCCGTGTCGCCGGGCGTCTCCGGCAGTTCCTCGGTCGGGTACTCGTTCAGCTTGCGGCGGCGCCACGCGCTGATGTGCAGGTTCGTCATGGTGCGACGCAGGTATCCGCCGACGGCGGCCTTGTCGCTGATCCGGTCCCACGCCCGGTACGTCGAGAACAGCGCGCTCTGCAGCAGGTCCTCGGCCTCGAAGCGGTCGCCGGTGAGGTGGTAGGCGGTGGCGTACAGGGAGGCGCGGCGCTCCTGGACGTAGGCGGTGAACTCCGCCTCGGTCAGCGAGCGGCGCTCCCCCGTGTCCTCCCTGTACGCGGCTCCCCCGTGAGCCTCGTCAACCACCGTCATGAACCCGGTGTGCTGACGCCCGGTGCCGCGAGCGCACCCCCGCCCGCTCACCGCACCGGACTTCTCGGAAACCCGCCCGACGTTCACGTCGTGGAGACGCGTGACAACTGCCCTGGTGCTGAGGCCGTGCAGCGTGTTCATCTCGCGCCCCCCGTCGTGGACTTCCGGTGTTTCGTTCTTTGCGTTCTTGCCTGTGCCGAAAAGACTGCCCGGGCCACTTCATCGCCGTGTCCGCCGACTGTCACAGACCTGTCACAGGGGTCCGTCATGCCGACACCACAGCGCGTTCACAGTCGTCGGGGGTACCACCGCCGGCTTGCTGCCGCGGCCCCACCGCGCCGCCCCGACCTGGTGATTGCCGGCCTGGTGCCTGCCCGCTCCCTCGTCGAAGTGCCCTCCGCGACCCGGCACTTACGATCACAAGGAGCGTGCGGTGTCCGACACCGGCCCACGACTCCCGCACGTCCCGCACCCCGTGGTCCTCGCCGACGACCGGCTGCGCGCCGCCACCGCACACCTCCACCGGCGCGCCCGCGCCCACCGCGTCCGCGTGGGGTGCCGGGCGACCGCCCTCGGCCTGGGCACCGGCACCGGGGGCTCGCGGCCGTCCTGGCCCGGCGGGGCGTGGGGCGGGTCGTCGGGACGGGCGTCAGCCCCCGCGCCGGCCTGTGGCCGGGAGGCCGGGCGGATCCGGTCGTCCGCGGCCCGGCCTGGCTGCCCGCCCGGCCCTCCGCGCCGCCGGAGCCCGGCGGGTACGACGAGGAGGGAGGCGTTGCCGCGCGGTTTCCCGACCGGTCCCGTACGGCATCTGCGGCCCGGCGGGGAGGGCCGGCCGATCCTCTCCGGCCTCGCCGGACACCTCGGTCCGCGCACCCGCGCCGAACTGCTCGCCCACCTCGAAACCGCAGGTCCGCGGGTACGCGACCGCCTGGACACCCACCCCCGCCACCGGCGCGCGCGGGACACCTCCGACCCCCTCCACGCCGCCCGCGCCGCGGAATGCATCTCCCTGTGGCGTCCCAGCCCCGACCCACAGGTCGAACGACAGCCCCCTCATGGGCCAGAATGAGCCCGTGCCTTCCCTGTTGCTGATCGAGGACGACGACGCCATCCGTACGGCCCTGGAGCTCTCACTGACGCGCCAGGGGCACCGTGTGGCGACCGCTGCGAGCGGTGAGGACGGTCTGAAGCTGTTGCGTGAGCAGCGGCCGGATCTGATCGTGCTGGATGTCATGCTGCCCGGCATCGACGGGTTCGAGGTGTGCCGGCGCATCCGGCGCACCGACCAGCTGCCGATCATCCTGCTCACCGCGCGCAGCGACGACATCGACGTGGTGGTCGGGCTGGAGTCCGGCGCCGACGACTACGTCGTCAAACCCGTCCAGGGCCGGGTGCTGGACGCCCGGATCCGGGCCGTGCTGCGCCGCGGGGAGCGCGAGTCGAACGACGCGGCGACCTTCGGCAGCCTGGTCATCGACCGCGCGGCGATGACCGTCACGAAGAACGGCGAGGATCTCCAGCTCACGCCGACCGAGCTGCGGCTGCTCCTGGAGCTGAGCCGGCGGCCGGGGCAGGCGCTGTCCCGGCAGCAGCTGCTGCGGCTGGTGTGGGAGCACGACTACCTCGGTGACTCGCGGCTCGTCGACGCCTGTGTCCAGCGGCTGCGCGCCAAGGTCGAGGACGTGCCCTCGTCGCCGACGCTGATCCGTACCGTCCGCGGGGTCGGCTACCGCCTGGACGTCCCTCAGTGACGGAAGAGCAGGAGGCGCACCGCGGCTGGTCCGCGGTGCGCAAGGGTCATCTGTCACGGCTGCGGTTCACCAGCCTGCGCCTCAGGCTCGTCGTCGTCTTCGGGGCGGTCGCGCTGACCGCCGCCGTGTCCGCGTCCGGCATCGCGTACTGGCTCAACCGCGAGGCCGTGCTCACCCGTACCCAGGGCGCGGTGCTGCGGGACTTCGAGCAGGAGATGCAGAACCGGGCGGGCTCGCTGCCCGAGCATCCGACACAGGACGAGTTGCAGCACACCGCCGGGCAGATGGCCAACAGCAGCCAGCGGTTCAGTGTGCTGCTGGTCGGCGAGGACGCGAACGGCCGGAAGGTGTACGGCAACTCCGCCGGGCTGAACGGCTTCTCGCTGGACGACGTGCCCAAGTCGCTGCGGACGGCGGTGAACAAGCGGCAGGACGTCACCGACGGCAACAAGTCGCCGTACCACCTGTACTGGCAGCGGGTCGTGGAGCACGGCACGCCGTATCTGGTGGCCGGTACGAAGGTGATCGGCGGCGGGCCGACCGGGTACATGCGCAAGTCGCTGGAGCCGGAGGCCAAGGACCTCAACTCGCTGTCCTGGTCGCTGGGGATCGCCACCGGGCTCGCGCTGATCGGCGCCGCGCTGCTCGCGCAGGCCGCCGCCACGACCGTGCTGAAGCCGGTGCACCGGCTGGGGGTCGCGGCGCGGCGGCTCGGCGAGGGCCGTCTGGACACCCGGCTGCTGGTGTCGGGGACGGACGAACTCGCCGATCTGTCCCGGACGTTCAACCGGACGGCGGAGGCCCTGGAGAAGCGGGTCGACGACATGGCCGCGCGGGACGAGGCGTCCCGGCGGTTCGTCGCCGACATGTCGCACGAGCTGCGCACCCCGCTGACCGCCATCACCGCCGTCACGGAGGTGCTGGAGGAGGAGCTGGACGCCGAGTCGGGCAGCATCGACCCGATGATCGAGCCCGCCGTACGGCTGGTGGTCAGCGAGACCCGGCGGCTCAACGACCTCGTCGAGAACCTGATGGAGGTCACCCGCTTCGACGCCGGTACGGCGCGGCTGGTCGTGGACACCGTCGACGTCGCCGACCAGATCACCTTCTGCATCGACGCGCGCGCGTGGCTGGACGCGGTCGACCTGGACGCCGAGCGCGGCATCCACGCCCGGCTGGATCCCCGCCGGCTGGACGTGATCCTCGCCAACCTCATCGGCAACGCGCTCAAGCACGGCGGTTCCCCGGTGCGGGTGTCGGTGCGCGAGTCGGCCGAGGACGTCGTCATCGCCGTACGCGACCACGGGCCGGGCATCCCCGAGGAGGTGCTGCCGCACGTCTTCGACCGGTTCTACAAGGCGAGCGCCTCGCGGCCGCGCTCCGACGGCAGCGGGCTCGGTCTGTCGATCGCCCTGGAGAACGCCCACATCCACGGCGGCGAGATCACCGCCGCCAACTCCGAGGAGGGCGGCGCGGTGTTCACGCTGCGGCTGCCGAGGGACGCGTCGGAGCTGGTGGACCCGGGCGAACAGGGGGCGCGGGGCGGATCGGGTGTGCCGGGGGGCCCGGGCGCGCAGGGCGCGAAGGCCGGGAAGGACAACAAGGGGGACGCCTGATGAACGTACGCCGTCTGCTCGCGCTACCCCTGCTCGCCGGTCTGCTCACCGGCTGCGGGATCCGGGCCACCGAGGTGCCGACCGACTTCGGGGCCGCGCCGTCCCGGGTGCGCTGCTCGCTCAGCGAGCCGGACGTGACGGCCCAGTCCGCGCGCGTGGGGGTGCCGGTGCAGGTGTTCCTGCTGTGCGGTTCGTCGCTGGTGGCCGTCGACCGCTCGGTGCGGGTCACGGACGGGGCGGCGGACTCCCAGCGGCGGGCGCTGGTGGCACAGGGCCTGCTCGACCAGCTCGCCGAGTCGCCGTCGGCCGCCGAGAAGGAGGCCGGGTACACCACCGATGTACGCGGGGGGATGGCGGTCGGCGGGCCGGGCGCGAAGGATCCCGACGACGCGCTCCGGCTGAGCGTGCCCCCGGACACCCTCACCTCGTACGCGCTCGCCCAGCTCGTGTGCACCTTCTCCGACTCGGCCGCGGCCGAGGGCGACGGCTCGGTCGTCCTGGGCGGCCCCGGTTCCGACCCCCTGCGCCGCTACGAGTGCACGGACGAGGTCCGCTCCCGGCCCGGCAGCACCGAACCTCCGTCGTCGGCGGTCACCGGGAGCTGAGCGCCTCGTCGCCGCCGGGTGTGGCGGACGCCTCATGCGCGGGTCCGCGGGCGGCGTCTGCGCAGGTCACCGCCGGGCGGCGGGGTGACGCCCGGCCGGGAGCAGCAAGGGCTTGCGGGAGTGTCGGGCGGGGAGCCGGAACCGATCGTGCCGGGGGGTGCGTCTAGGGGGTCGTGCAGCGTCAAGGCTCCATCGGCGGCAGCGCCGCGATCCGTCTCCGTGCGACCGGGGTTGTCCTCCTGGCCGCACACCTCGTGTTCGTGGCCTGGGTCACGCTGCGCCCCCGGGACGTGCCCTGGGTGCTGCCCACCAATCTGCATCCGTTCGCCGGGATCCGCGCCGACCTGAGACTGGGCTGGCCCGAGGCGGCCCGGCGGATCGGCGGCGGGCTGGGGCTGCTCGCCCCGCTCGGCGTCCTGCTGCCGCTGGTGCACGGCCGGCTCCGCGTCTCGCCGCTCGCCTCCCTGATCCGCACGGTCACGGCGGGCGCCCTGCTGTCGCTGGCGATCGAGCTGCTCCAGACCGGGGTGCCCGGTCAGGTCGTGGACGTGGACTCGCTGCTGCTGAACACCGTGGGGGTGGCGCTCGCGCATACCGCGCTGGTGCCGGCGGCCCGGGTGTGGCTGCGTCGCAGAGGGGAGCGCCGGATGCCGGCGGCGGCCTTGCAGGAGGACGCGGCTCAGGGTCGGACCCCGAGGATTCCCAGGGTCGGCATCGCCCCGTAGGAGAAGGAATCTCGGGGTCGGGATGGCTCCGGAGAGTGACGCTTCGCGCTCTTCGGCTCCGTAGCGTTGAAGGCAGATGGGACGGCCGCAGGGGCCGCCTCTCTCCGACGCTCACGAAGGAGCCCCAGATGTCCAGCCTCGCCCGCCCCACCAACGGCCGCATGATCGGCGGAGTGTGCGCCGCGCTGGCCCGCCGCTTCGGCACCTCCGCGACCACCATGCGCGTGATCTTCCTGCTCTCCTGTCTGCTGCCGGGTCCCCAGTTCCTGCTCTACATAGCGCTGTGGATCATGTTCCCGTCGGAGGACAAGGCGCGCACGGCCTGGTGACCCGGGTCCACGCGAGAACGCCGTCGGGGCGCACCCGGCACTGCGGGCGCGCCCCGACGGCGTCACGTCGTACCGGGGGTTCAGCCGATCGGCAGCCCGTTCACCGGCAGCCCGTGGGTGGGCAGGCCCTGGACCGGAAGGCCTCCGAGCAGCCCGGCGACCGGCTTGGTCGGGCCGTGGGCGAGCGCCTGCCCGACAGCCGGCTGCACGGTGGCGAGGCCCGCGGCGAGCGCCGGCTGGGCCTGCGACAGCTGGGCCTGCTCCAGGGCCTTGCCGGCACCCGGCAGCGCCTTGGTGACGTTCGTGACGTTCTCCAAGGGCAGCGAGCCGGTGACCGTCTCCAGCGCCTGCGAGGCGTCGGGGACGGCCGGGGCGGCGTTGGCGGCGCCCGCGCCGACGGCGGCGATGGCGGCACCGAGGGCGGCGACGCCGAGGGTCTTGGCAGCAGACTGCTTCATGAAAATGCGTCCTCGAATGGGATACGGGGAACCGATCGGTCCACGACCGTAAACACGGAAAGGGGGAGGCCGCAAACATCGAAATGCGGACGGGTTGTGAACACGCGCCCGCATTTCGCACCCGGGGAAACCGTGCGGTCAGTCCTCCGTGGCCAAGGAACCGCTGGTGGAGGCCGTCTGCTGGAACAGCCATTCGGACTTCAGCTCGGCATAGCCGGGCTTGATCACGTCATTGATCATGGCGAGACGTTCATCGAAAGGAATGAATGCTGACTTCATAGCATTGACCGAGAACCATTGCAGATCGTCGAGCGTGTAACCGAACGCATCGACAAGGTGCTCGAATTCCCGGCTCATGCTGGTGCCGGACATCAGCCGGTTGTCGGTGTTGACCGTGGCCCGGAAGTGCAGCCGCCGCAGCAGACCGATGGGGTGCTCGGCATAGGAGGCGGCCGCGCCGGTCTGGAGGTTGGAGCTGGGGCACATCTCCAGCGGGATGCGCTTGTCGCGGACGTAGGAGGCGAGCCGGCCGAGCTTCACGCTGCCGTCGGCGGCGACCTCGATGTCGTCGATGATGCGGACGCCGTGCCCGAGCCGGTCGGCGCCGCACCACTGGAGGGCCTGCCAGATGGACGGCAGCCCGAAGGCCTCGCCGGCGTGGATCGTGAAGTGGTTGTTCTCCCGCTTCAGATACTCGAAGGCGTCGAGATGGCGGGTGGGCGGGAAGCCGGCCTCGGCGCCCGCGATGTCGAAGCCGACGACGCCGAGGTCCCGGTAGCGGTTGGCGAGTTCGGCGATCTCCAGGGCGCGGGCGGCGTGCCGCATGGCGGTGAGCAGGGCGCCGACGCGGATGCGGTGGCCGTTCCGACGGGCCGCCCGCTCGCCTTCCCGGAAGCCCTCGGTGACGGCCTCCACGACCTCTTCGAGGCTCAGCCCGGCATCGAGGTGCTGCTCGGGGGCGTAGCGCACCTCGGCGTAGACGACACCGTCCTGGGCGAGGTCCTCGGCGCACTCCCGGGCGACCCGGACCAGGGCGTCGCGGGTCTGCATCACACCGACGGTGTGCGAGAAGGTCTCCAAGTACCGTTCCAGGGAACCGGAGTCGGCGGCCTCCCGGAACCAGAGGCCGAGCTTGTCGGGGTCGCTCTCGGGGAGTTGGGCGTACCCGGTCTCCCGGGCGAGGTCGACGATCGTGCCGGGGCGCAGCCCGCCGTCGAGGTGGTCGTGCAGCAGAACCTTGGGCGCCCGCCGGATCTGGTCCGGGTTGGGGGTGATGCCCGCCTGGATGCTCTGGCTCGTCATTTCCGCACTCTAACTCCTACGCGCGTAGATCGCGCGCTTCACCCCGCCGCCGATACGCAATGGTGACCGCACGGACGGGTGGAGTACACCACTGCTTCTGACACTGTTCTGTCATGGCACAGCAACTGACGCCGGCTCGGACGGCCCGGCTGGGAAAGGCGCTCGGACCAGAGCCGACGGCGGTGAGCGGGGTGGTGCTGCTGCTCCCCGGCGGCGAGGAGGTGTCCGAGCGCAGACCGTCCCCGATGTGGGCGGCCGCCTCCGTGCGCGGTCTCGGGCGAAGACTCACGCGGGCCGGCCGGGAGGAAGGGCTGGTCACCCATGTCGTGCACTACCGCTACCGCGGCTGGAACGGCGGCGCGGCGCATCTCGCCGCGGACGCGACCTGGGCGGCCGACGAGGTCGTACGGCGGTACGGGGATGTTCCGGTGTGCCTCGCCGGGATCGGGATGGGCGGCCGGGCCGCGCTCCGGGCGGCGGGTCATGAGGCCGTCAACTCCGTGCTGGCCCTCGCCCCTTGGCTGCCGCAGGAGGATGTGGCGGCGCCACCCGAACCGGTGAAGCAGTTGGTGGGGCGGCGGGTGATGGTGGTGCACGGCACCCATGACGACCGCAGTGACCCGGAGTTGTCGTTCCGGCTGGCGGCGCGGGCGAAGAAGGCGAATCGGGATGTGTGCCGGTTCGAGGTGCATGCGGATGGGCACGGGTTGCATCAGTACCGGGACGAAGTCCTGGCGTTGGCTGAGGACTTCGTGATGGGGGTGTTGTTCGGGAGGGGGTTTTCGCGGCCTGTGGAGGATGCGTTGGCGGCTCCGCCGCCGTTGGGGTTGCGGATGCCGTTGGCTGCGGGGTTCGGGAAGTCGTTGCGGAGGTAGTTCCGGCCGGGTTTCGGGTGCGGGTCGTGGGGGGGGTGTTCGCGCAGTTCCCCGCGCCCCTTCAGGCCAGGAGACTCCCCCTCCTTGACAGCAGGAACTTCTTGAAGGCCGCCACCGGGGGTGTGTCCGGGTGGCCGTCCAGCCACGCCACCCCGATTTCGCGGACCGCTCTCGGGGCCGTGACCGTCAGTTCGACCACGCCCGGGCGGGCCACCGCGGGCGGGGGTAGCAGGGCTACCCCCAGACCGGCAGCCACCAGGCCCCGCAGGGTTTCCGCCTCCTCGCCCTCGAAGGCGATACGGGGTTTGAAACCGGCCTCCTTGCAGAGGTCGTCGGTGATGCGGCGCATGCCGTAGTTGGGTTCGAGGGTGACGAAGGTTTCGTCGGCCGCCTCGGCGAGGCGGATGCGTCTGCGGGCGGCCAGGCGGTGGTCGGCCGGGACGACCAGGCGGAGCTTCTGTTCGTCGAGGCGACGGGCGACCAGGTCGGGGGCGTCCGGGACCGGGGAGGTCAGACAGAGGTCGAGTTCGCCGGCCCGGAGGCGTTCGAGCATCGCCTCGCCGTAGTTCTGGACGAGGCTGAAGCGGACCCGGGGGTGGTCGGCGCGGAAGGCGTGGATCAGACCGGGGACGGTCTCGGCGCCCAGGGTGTGGAGGAATCCGAACGCGACCTTGCCGGTGGCGGCGTCGGCGTCGGCGCGGACCTCCTCGGCGGCCTTCTCGATCTCCGCGAGGGCGCGTTCGACCGAGGTGAGGAAGGTGCGGCCGGCCGGGGTGAGGGAGACCGTGCGGCCACGGCGGGCGAAGAGGTCCACACCCAGGTCCTGTTCGAGGCGGACCATCGCCCGGGACAGGGTCGACTGCGGAACCCGCATCTCCTGCGCGGCCCGGGTGACGTGCTCGGTACGGGCCACCCCGGCGAAGTGGGCGAGCCGGGGCGCCAGCAACATCGACATGTCAGTCATGTCTTCTGTGTCACCGGACGGTGACAGATGAGCCGGTGACCTCTGCTGATGCGCCATGGGAACGATTATGGCGAGTCCGTGCATTGGACGGATGAACGGGGGCGTACGTAGTTTCGAGGCATGTCTCCCGCCAGTACCGGGGCGTCCACCGTCGTGGGCGCCGCCTCCTCCGTCCCCGCCGTCGACGACTCCCGTATGACCCCCGGTGGCCCCGGCTACCGCCGGATGAGCTTCGCGCTCTTCCTCGCCGGTGTGGCGACCTTCGCCCTGCTGTACTCCACGCAGGCGCTGCTGCCGCTGATCTCCGGTGACTTCGGGGTGGCGGCGAGCGAGGCGAGCTGGACCGTGGCGGCGGCGACCGGCGGACTGGCCCTGTTCGTGCTGCCGATGAGCGCCCTCTCCGAGCGCTACGGCCGCCGTACGGTGATGACGGCCTCGCTGGCGGTCGCGGTGACCGTGGGACTGCTGGTCCCCTTCGCGCCGTCGCTGGGCGCGCTGGTGGTGCTGCGGGCGGTGCAGGGCGCGGCGCTGGCCGGTCTTCCGGCGTCGGCGACCGCGTATCTGGCCGAGGAGGTGCGGCCGAGGGCCCTGGTCACGGCGATCGGGCTGTTCGTCGCGGGCAACAGCGTCGGCGGGATGAGCGGCCGGGTGATCACCGGCTGGGTCGCGCAGGAGTGGGGCTGGCGGGTCGCCGTCGGGGTGATCGGTGTACTGGCCGTGGGCTGCGCGATCGCGTTCCGGCTGCTGCTGCCGGCGCCGCAGCACTTCACGGCGGGCTCGCTGCGGCCCCGCGTCCTGGCCCGCACGGTCCGCGAGCACCTGGCGAACCCGCTGCTGTGCCGGCTGTACGCGATCGGCGCGCTGTTCATGACCGTCTTCGGCGGGGTGTACACGGTCGTCGGCTACCGGCTGACCGAGGCGCCCTTCTCGCTCCCGCAGGGCATCGTCGGCTCGATCTTCCTGGTGTACCTGGTCGGTACGGTGTCGGCGTCGACGGCCGGCCGGCTGGTGGGCCGGCTCGGGCGGCGCGGGGCCCTGTACCTGGCGGCCGGGACGACCGCGACGGGCCTGCTGCTGTCCCTGGCGGACACGCTGCCGATGGTCCTGCTGGGCCTGGTCCTGATCACCGCGGGCTTCTTCGCGGGGCACGCGGTGGCGTCCTCCGCGGTCAGCAGGACGGCGACCACCGGCCGCGCCCAGGCCTCCGCCCTCTACCAGTCGGCCTACTACATCGGCTCCAGCACCGGCTCCACGGTCGGCGCGATGGCCTTCCACTCCGGCGGCTGGGCCGGCACGGTCGGGGTGGGTGTCCTGGCGGTCCTCGGGGTCGTGACGATCACGGTCCTCGGGACGCGGGCGGCACGCGTCGCCGCCCGGCGGGTGCCGGTGGCCGCCCACTGAGGCCGACGCCTCGGAACCGACGTTCCCCCTGTTCAGGGCCAGTTGTCAGTGGTCGCGCCTAGCGTGCGCAGCCACTGGCGCCGGTCCGAGCAGGGGGTTTGTCCATGGTGGAGTTCCGGGTCGACCGGGGTGATCTCGTCGAGGCCGTGGGGTGGGCGGCCCGGGCGCTGCCCGCGCGGACCCCGGTGCCGGTGCTCGGCGGGTTGCTGCTGGAGGCGGGCGACGGGCGGCTGAGCGTGTCCGGGTCCGACCTGGAGACGGCGGCACGGATCGAGACGGACGCCGAGGTGTCGCGGGGCGGACCGGTGCTGGTCCTGGGGCGGCGGCTGCTGGACATCTGCAAGGTGCTGCCGGACGGGCCGGTGCGCTGCGCGCTGGAGGGGTCGCGGTTCACGGTCGAGGCGGGCGGCACGCGCTTCGGGCTGTCGACGCTGGCGCGCGCGGAGTATCCGGCCCCGCCCGTGCCGCCGGGGGCGTACGGGAGCGTGGACGCGTCCGCGTTCGCCGCCGCCGTCGGGCAGGTCGCGGTGGCGGCGGGCCGCGACGACACACTCCCCGCGCTGACCGGCCTGCAGGTGCGGCTGGACGGCGACGAGATGACCCTGTCCGCCTCCGACCGCTACCGGTACGCGGTACGGCGGCTGGCGTGGAAGGCGGAGGCGGGCGGAGCGGAGGGCGAGGGGGCCGCCCGGGGCGTGGTGGAGGCGCTGGTGCCCGCCAGGCGGCTGCTGGAGGTGGCGCGGTCGCTGGCGCGGTGCGGGGTGGTGCGGATCGGGCTCGACGGGGGCGGCGGGGCCGGCGGGGGTGGGTCGATCGGGTTCGAGGGCGGGCGGATGCGGACCGTCCTGCGGCGGCTGGACGGGCGGCTGCCGGGCTACGGGAAGCTGTTCGACATGGCGGGGGCGGCGGTCGCCGAGGTGGAGTGCGGGGCGCTCACCGAGGCCGTACGGCGGGTGGCGGTGGTGGCGGAGGCGAACGGGCCCGTACGGCTGGAGTTCGGGCCGGAGTCGGTGCTGCTGCGCGCCGGGTACGGCGACGACGTGGCCGCGCAGCGGCTGCCCGCCTCGCTGACCGGCGCCGAGGAGGTGACGGTCGCCTTCGACCCGGCGTTCCTGCTGGACGCGCTGACCTCCTTCGGGGTGCGGGCGCTGCGGCTGGAGCTGCTGGGGACCGGGCAGCGGGCCCTGCTGGACGACAAGGACGCGCCCGGGGTGCACCGGCATCTGCTGATGTCCGTGAAGCAGCCGTCCTGACCTGCGCTTTCGGCGGCTCGGCAGGCCGTTGTCAGTGGGCTGGGGTAGCTTCCGAAGTGCTGGGCGCACAGACGCGTGACAGGACGGCCACAGGGGTGGGTGGACGAGGATGGGTGACGGGACGGCAGGCGCCGCGACGGCCGAGGATCTCGATGTCCGGCTGGAGAGGCACCGGGTCGAGCTGACCGGCTACTGCTATCGCATGCTCGGTTCCTCCTTCGAGGCCGAGGACGCGGTGCAGGACACGCTGGTGCGGGCCTGGCGGAGCTACGACAGGTTCGAGGGCCGCTCCAGCCTGCGCTCGTGGCTGTACCGGATCGCGACGAACGTCTGTCTGGACATGCTGACGGCGGGCAACAAGCGGGCCCGGCCGATGGACCTCTCCGAGTCGACGCCGCTCGCCCGGGCGGCCCTGTCCCCCCGCCCCGACCACACCTGGCTGGAGCCGATGCCGGACGCGCGCGTGCTGCCCACGGTGGAGGACCCGGCGGAGGCGGCGGTGGCCAAGGAGTCGGTGCGGCTGGCCTTCATGGCCGCGCTGCAGCAGCTGCCGCCCAGGCAGCGGGCGGTGCTGATCCTGCGCGAGGTGCTGGCGTGGCGGGCGAGTGAGGTCGCCGAGCTGCTGGACACCTCGGTCGCCTCGGTCAACAGCGCGTTGCAGCGGGCGCGGGCCACGCTGGCCGAGCGGGCCGAGGCGGGCGCACAGGCGGCGGTGTCGGACCCACTGGACGAGGAGCAGCAGAAGCTGCTGGAGCGCTATGTGGCGGCCTTCGAGGGCTACGACATGGCCGCCCTGACGGCGCTGCTGCACGAGGACGCCGTCATGACGATGCCGCCGTTCGACCTGTGGCTGACGGGCCACGACGACATCACGGGCTTCATGACGACGCTCGGCTCGGGCTGTGAGGGCTCGCGGCTGCTGCCGGTCCGGGTGAACGGGCTGCCGGGCTTCGCCCAGTACAAGCCGGACCCGGAGAAGGGCGGCTTCAGCCCCTGGGCGATCCAGGTCCTGGAGATCTCAGACGGCCGCCTCACCGGGTTCCACTTCTACCTCGACACCCAGCGCTGGTTCCCCCTTTTCGGACTCCCCCTCCATCTCGACGGGGAGTCCGACGAGGTGGAGCAGGGCGCGTAGGGCGGGGTCGGGACCGCGCAGCCGGACCCTGCCTCCGGCCCGGCGGGCGGCCAGCTGGAGCCGGGCCAGCAGCTCGACGGCGGCCAGCCCGGGCGGCCCGAGGTCGCTCACGTCACAGACGACGCCCCCGTCACCGCCGGCCGCCAGGAGGGCACGTACGGCGTCGACGAGCCCTGGCACCCGGTCGGGGGTGACAGGGCCGGTCAGGGCGAGTACGGGCGGTGTCTCGGGGTCCACGTGCGGTAGACCTCGGGGCGGGGGTCAACTCATCGGGCCTGGCCCTACTCGGTGGGAAAATCGCTGGTGTCGATGGTGACGCCGAAGGGGGCGGGGAGCACCAGGGGCTCGCCGAACTTGGCGACGGCCAGCGGGCGGTAGACATCGCCGTGCGGCTCGCCGTAGAGGGTCGCGGTGGGGCCGTCGGGCGCCCAGCGGTCGACGAGGAGATAGAACGGGATGCCTGCCGAGGCGTAGGCCGCGGGCTTGCTGACGCGGTCGTGGCGGGCGTTCTTCCGAGACGTCACCTCGACGACGAGCTCCGCGAGAGCAGCGGGGATGTGAGTGTCCACATCCGTCTCGATCTGCCGGGGCGCCACCAAGATGTCCGGGATGAACATGCCGAGACGAGAGGGCACAGCGATCGACAGCGTCTGATAGATCCCCCAGTCCTCCGGAATAACGGAGTAGAGGCGGCGCTGAATGCGCTCCGCGATGTCGTTGTGCCGGTACGCGGGAGCAGGTGACACGGTGACGATCCCCTCGATGATCTCCACCTTGCTGCCCTCGGGCCATTCCATCTCCTCCCAGAACCGGACGAGGTCGTCCCAGCTCTGCTCGGGGTCGTGGCCCACGGTGAGTGCGCTCATGGCGGTCTCCAATCGGTGCGTCACCGATCACAGCATGCCGAACGGGACCGGTTCAGGTCCACCGATCCCGTTCACCCGAATGGGGAAATCGCAGGTCAGGCGATACGTTCCAGCACGACCGGCGATGCCGTGAACGGCGTGCCGGGGGCGGCGATGTCGTAGGAGCCGGTGATCGACTGGAGGGCGTAGTCGAAGCGCTCGGGGGTGTCGGTGTGCAGGGTCAGCAGGGGCTGGCCCGCCGTGACCGTGTCGCCGGGGCGGGCGTGGAGTTCGACACCCGCGCCGGCCTGGACCGGGTCCTCCTTGCGGGCGCGGCCCGCGCCGAGGCGCCAGGCGGCGATGCCGACGTCGTAGGCGTCGAGGCGGGTGAGGACGCCGGAGGAGGGGGCCGTGACGACGTGCTGTTCGCGGGCCACCGGCAGCGCGGCGTCCGGGTCGCCGCCCTGGGCCGCGATCATGCGGCGCCAGACGTCCATCGCCGAGCCGTCGGCCAGCGCCTTCGCCGGGTCCGCGTCGCGCACGCCGGCCGCGTCCAGCATCTCGCGGGCGAGGGCGAGGGTCAGCTCCACGACGTCCGCCGGGCCGCCGCCCGCGAGGACCTCGATCGACTCACGGACCTCCAGGGCGTTGCCGGCCGTCAGGCCCAGCGGGGTGCTCATGTCGGTGAGGAGCGCGACCGTCCTCACACCGTGGTCGGTGCCGAGGCCGACCATCGTGGAGGCCAGCTCACGGGCGTCCTCGATCGTCTTCATGAAGGCGCCGGTGCCGACCTTCACGTCGAGGACCAGGGAGCCGGTGCCCTCGGCGATCTTCTTGGACATGATCGAGGACGCGATCAGCGGGATCGCCTCGACGGTGCCGGTGACGTCGCGCAGGGCGTACAGCTTCTTGTCGGCGGGGGCGAGGCCGTCGCCGGCCGCGCAGATCACGGCGCCGGTGCCGTCGAGGACGGAGAGCATCTCCTCGTTCGACAGCAGCGCGCGCCAGCCGGGGATGGACTCCAGCTTGTCCAGGGTGCCGCCGGTGTGGCCGAGGCCGCGGCCGGAGAGCTGCGGGACGGCGGCGCCGCAGGCCGCGACGAGGGGGGCCAGCGGGAGGGTGATCTTGTCGCCGACGCCGCCGGTGGAGTGCTTGTCGGCGGTGGGGCGGGACAGGGACGAGAAGTCCATGCGCTCGCCGGAGGCGATCATCGCGGCGGTCCAGCGGGCGATCTCACGGCGGTTCATGCCGTTGAGCAGGATGGCCATCGCGAGCGACGACATCTGCTCGTCGGCGACCTCGCCGCGGGTGTACGCGTCGATGACCCAGTCGATCTGTTCGTCGCTGAGTTCGCCGCGGTCCCGCTTGGTGCGGATGACGGAGATGGCGTCCATGGCCATGGCGTGCGTTCCTTCCGAGGGTCCAGAAAGTGTGCGGCCCCCCTGAGAGTGTGTGTCATGGTGACAGCGTTCAGAGGGGCCGTACGGAGGTGCTTGCTTACTTGGTGAGGTGGTCCGGGCCGAAGGCCTGCGGGAGCATCTCGGCCAGGGGCAGGATCCCGGCCGGGGTCTCCAGCAGGAGGCCCGCGCCGCCGAACTCGTACAGGAGCTGGCGGCAGCGGCCGCACGGGACCAGGATCTCGCCTCTGCCGTCCACGCAGGTGAAGTGCGTGAGCCGGCCGCCGCCGGTGCGCTGGAGCTCCGAGACGAGTCCGCACTCGGCGCACAGCCCGAGGCCGTAGGAGGCGTTCTCGACATTGCAGCCGGAGACCGTACGGCCGTCGTCGACCAGGGCCGCGACCCCCACCGGGTAGCCCGAGTAGGGGGCGTACGCGTGGCTCATCGCCTCGCGGGCCACCGCGCGCAGCTCGTCCCAGTCGACCTTGGCGTCCGGGGTCGCGGCGGGGGTCACTTGCCCTGTCCCTTCCGGTACGGCAGTCCGTCCGCCTTCGGCATGCGCAGGCGCTGCGCGGACAGCGAGAGGACCAGCAGGGTGACGACGTACGGGGTGGCGGTGACGACCTGGTTGGGGACGTCGTCGGTGCTGACGTACCAGATGAACATCAGGGCCGAGACCGCGGCGGTGATGGCGGCCGGGACGTACTTCTTCCTCCAGGCCAGGTAGGCGACGCCGGCGACCAGCAGGATCGCGATCAGCAGGATCAGCGCGTGGACGTTGGTGGCGCCGCCGCGCAGGTTGAGGCTGTCGGTGTAGCCGAAGAGCCCGGCGCCGAGGGCGAGGCCGCCCGGCATCCAGTTGCCGAAGATCATCGCGGCGAGACCGATGTAACCGCGGCCGGCGGTCTGGCCGTCGAGGTAGACGTTCGACGCGACGATCGACAGGAAGGCGCCGCCGAGGCCGGCGAAGCCGCCGGAGATGATCACGGCGATGTACTTGTACTTGTAGACGTTGACGCCGAGGGACTCGGCGGCGACCGGGTTCTCGCCGCAGGAGCGCAGCCGCAGGCCGAACGAGGTGCGCCACAGCACGTACCAGGTGGCGGGGACGAGGGCGACGGCGACGACGGTGAGCGGCGACAGGTTGGTGATGAGGCCGCCGACCAGGCCGGCGAGGTCGGAGACCAGGAACCAGTGCTTGTCGTTGAGGGTCTCCAGCCCGCTGGACAGGCCGGGGATGTCGAAGGTGCCGAGCGAGTCGATCGGCGGGGACTGCTTGGAGGAGCCCTGCGGGGCGCCCTCGAAGGTGAACTTCGACAGATAGCGGGTGACGCCCAGCGCCAGGATGTTCAGGGCCACACCGGAGACGATGTGGTTGACCTTGAAGGTGACGGTGGCGATGGCGTGCAGGACGGCGCCGAGCGCGCCGCCGACGATGCCGAAGACGACACCGGTCCACGGGCCCCACTGGTAGCCGGCCCAGGCGCCGAACCAGGTGCCGAGGATCATCATGCCCTCGAGGCCGATGTTGACGACGCCCGCCCGCTCGGCCCACAGACCGCCGAGGCCGGCGAGGCCGATCGGGACGGCGGCGCGCAGGGCGGTGGACATCTGGCCGGTGGACGTGATGCCGTCCGCGCCGGTGATCAGGCGGACGACCGAGGTCAGGATCAGGACGCCCGCGATGACCAGCAGGAGGACGGGCAGCGACATCCGGCGGCCGCCCTTGCCGGGCTGCCCGGACTTCGGCTTCGCGATGGTCGCGGTGCTCATCAGACCGCCACCTCCTTCTTGGTGTTCGCGGCGGCGGCGAGTTCCTCACCGACGCGCTTCTGCTGGCGGCGCAGACCCCAGGTGCGGACGACCTCGTAGGAGATGACGACCGCGAAGACGATCAGGCCCTGCATGATCATCGCGATCTCCTTCTCGTACGGCTCGGGAGTCGCGTAGTCGAGGGCGGGGGACGCCTTGTCGAGGAAGGCCCACAGGAGGGCGGCGAGTGCGATGCCGCCGGGGTTGTTGCGGCCGAGCAGGGCGATGCCGATGGCGGTGAAGCCGACACCGGTCGGGAAGCTCAGGCTGTAGGTGTGGGCGTCGCCGAGCAGCAGCGGCAGACCGGCGAGGCCGGAGACCGCGCCGGAGACGATCATCACGGTGAGGATCATGCGCTTGGCGTCGACGCCGGAGGCGGCGGCGGCCGACTCGGACTCACCGGTGGCGCGCAGGTCGAAGCCGAAGCGGGTGCGGTTGAGGACCAGCCAGTAGACGAGGCCGAGGGCGATGGCGAGGAAGACCAGGCCGTAGATCTCGCCGACGTCGGCGCCCAGGTTGATGCCGGGGACCCAGCCGGACTCCTTCATGATGCCGGTGGTCTTGTTGTCGCCGACCAGCTGGCCGAAGACGTCGGGCAGGGTGAGGTAGGCGATGAGGCTGGTGGCGATGGCGTTGAGCATGATCGTCGCGACGACCTCGCTGACGCCCCGGGTGACCTTCAGGACGCCCGCGACACCGGCCCAGATACCACCGGTGAGGGCGGCGACCAGCAGCAGCAGCGGGACCTGGAGGAAGGCCGGCAGGTCCATGTGGGCGCCGACCACGGCGGTCATCATGGCGGCGAGGCGGTACTGGCCGTCGACGCCGATGTTGAACAGGTTCATGCGGAAGCCGAGGGCGACCGCGAGGGCGGCGATGTAGTACAGCGACGCCTGGTTGATGATCAGGACCTGGACGTCGGAGTAGCCGATCTGCTCCAGCATGAGCGTGTACGGCTCGATCGGGCTCTTGCCCGAGGCGATCAGCACGACCGAGGTCAGCAGGATCGCCGCGACGAGCGCCATGACCGGTCCGGCCACGGCGAGGAGCACGCGCTCCTTGTCGAACTTCTTCATCGGGCCTCGTCCTCCGGGGCGCTCGCTTCCTCGACGTGCTCAAGGTGTCCGGTGGCGGCACCCGTCATGGCCGAGCCCAGTTCTTCCGGTGTGATGGTGGCGGGGTCGGCGTCCGCGACCAGCCTGCCGTTGTAGATCACGCGCAGGGTGTCCGACAGGCCGATCAGCTCGTCCAGGTCGGCGGAGATCAGCAGCACGGCCAGGCCCTCGCGGCGGGCCTCGCGGATGCGGTCCCAGATCTGGGCCTGTGCGCCGACGTCCACACCGCGGGTGGGGTGGGCGGCGATCAGGAACTTCGGGTTGTGGCTCATCTCGCGGCCGACGATCAGCTTCTGCTGGTTGCCGCCGGAGAGGGAGGCGGCGGTGACGTCGATGCCGGGGGTACGGACGTCGAACTCCTCGACGATCCGGCGGGTGTCGGCCTGGGCGCCCTTGGGGTTCAGCCAGAAGCCCTTGGCGTTGGGGGTCTCGGTGACATGGCCGAGGATACGGTTCTCCCAGAGGGGGGCCTCCAGGAGCAGGCCCTGGCGGTGGCGGTCCTCGGGGATGTAGCCGACGCCGGACTCGCGGCGCTTGCGGGTGGGCCAGGGGGTGATGTCCTCGCCGAGGAAGGAGATCGTGCCGGAGTCGGCGTTCTTGGTGCCGATCAGGGCGTCGATCAGCTCGGTCTGGCCGTTGCCCTCGACCCCGGCGATGCCCATGACCTCGCCGGCGTGGATGGTGAAGCTGACGTCGTCCAGGACGCGCTTGATCTCGCCGCCCTCGGGTGCCAGCGTGATGCCGCCGGTGGGCTCGGCCTCGGTGCCCATGGAGGCGCCGCCGCTGGCGAAGACGGTGAGCTTCGCGACCGTGAGGACGGCCTGGTCGGTGACCGTGGACTCGGCGGTCTCCGGGGTGGGCAGTTCGGAGCCGACCATCATCTCGGCGAGCTGGCGGGGGGTGGTCTCGGACGGGACCGCCGTGCCGACGGTCGTGCCGCGCCGGATGACGGTGATCTCGTCGGCGACGGAGAGGACCTCGCCCAGCTTGTGGGAGATGAAGATGACGGAGAGGCCCTCGGCCTTGAGCTCGCGCAGGTTGGCGAAGAGCGCGTCGACCTCCTGCGGGACCAGCACGGCGGTCGGCTCGTCGAGGATGAGGGTGCGGGCGCCGCGGAAGAGGACCTTGAGGATCTCCACGCGCTGGCGGTCGGCGACACCGAGGTCCTCGACCAGGGCGTCGGGGCGCACACCGAGGCCGTAGCGGTCGGAGATCTCCTTGATCTTCTTGCGGGCGGCGCCGCCGATGCCGTGCAGCTTCTCGCTGCCGAGCACCACGTTCTCCAGGACGGTCAGGTTGTCGGCCAGCATGAAGTGCTGGTGGACCATGCCGATGCCGCGGGCGATGGCGTCGGCGGGGCTGGAGAAGCTCACCTGCTGTCCCTCGACGGCGATGGTGCCCTCGTCCGGCTTCTGCATGCCGTAGAGGATCTTCATCAGGGTCGACTTGCCGGCGCCGTTCTCCCCGACCAGGGCGTGCACGGTGCCCTTGCGGACGGTCAGATGGATGTCGTGGTTGGCGACGACACCGGGGAAGCGCTTGGTGATCCCCGCCAGCTCTACCGCGATCGTCGACTGTGCGGTGAGCGGAGGGCTGCTGGACGCGTCGATGGCGCACTCTCCTTGGGAAAGGGGCCGCTCTACGCGCGTAGCGCCCCTGCTTTAAATAGTGCCCGGATCCGATCGATCATTTTCGGTCACGATCCGTTCCGAGCATTCTGCCGCGCGAACGGGGCACAGGTAGACCATCCTCTCTGCGCCCCGTTCCGTGGCCGTAACGCTGTCATCACAGCGCACTATTGGCCAATGCTTCCGACCGGTTGAGTTTCCCGGATCAGGAGGTCTTGACGGTGATGGTGCCGTTCTTGATGCCCTCTTCGGCCTTCTTGACCGCGTCCTGGATCGCGGCGTTGTCGGCGAAGGTCGGGTTGGAGTTCGACACGCTCACGCCGCCGTTCTCCAGGCTGCCGCGGACGACGCCCGTCTCCGGCTTGCCGTCCTCGACCGACTTGGCCAGGCCGAAGACCGCGCCCTGGACGTTCTTCATGGCGGAGGTCAGGATCGAGTCCTTGTACGCCTTGAGCGCGTCCTGCTTGTACTGGTCGGAGTCGACGCCGATCGCCCACACCTTGTTGGCGTTGGCGGCCTTGATGACACCCTGGCCGGACAGGCCGGCGGCGGCGTAGAGGACGTCCGCACCGGCGTCGATCTGGCCGTCGGCGGCGCTCTCGCCCTTGTCCGGGGAGGAGAAGCCACCCTCGGCGGCGGTCTCGGTCAGGTACTGCGACTTGACCGTGACGCCCTTCTTGGTGTCCTCGACGCCCTGCTTGAAGCCGGCCTCGAACTTGTGGATCAGCGGCACGTCCACGCCGCCGATGAAGCCCACGACGTTCGACTTGGTGGCCTTGGCGGCCGCGACACCGGCGAGGTAGGAGGCCTGCTCCTCGTGGAAGACCAGGTCGGCGACGTTGTCGGCCTTGATGGTCTCGTCGTCGACGATGCCGAAGGTGGTCTTCGGGTACTTGGCCGCGACCTCCTTGACGGCCGGCGCGTAGGCGAAGCCGACGCCGATGACCGGGTTGTAGCCGGCCTTGGCCAGGCTCTCCAGGCGCTGCACCTTGTCCGCGTCCGACTCGTTGTCCTGCGGCTCGACCGCGGTGGACTTGTAACCGAACTCCTTGTCGGCCTGCTCCAGGCCGGCGGTGGCGGCGTCGTTGAAGGACTGGTCGCCCTTGCCGCCGACGTCGTACGCGAGCGCGAGGCCCAGGTTGTTCTTGCTGCTCTCGGACGAGGAGGACGACGTGGACGAGCTTCCACATGCGGAAACGGTCACTGCGAGAGCTGCGGTGGCAACACCCGCAACGGCGATTCGGGACACCCGGCGCATGGAACGAGACTCCTTTGTGCAAGCGCCCAAACCAGGCGCTGGTTCCGCCGCAGCGTAACGCGCGTAGACCGGGAGGAAAAACCCTTCTGTCCGCTCCGTTATCGAGCTGTGGCCACAGTTGTAGCCCAGGTTACGTACAGCAGAACGCCCCCTGCGGGACGCAAGGGGCGCTTGGGCTGCAAGGACGCCCCGAAGGGCGTAAGAGACGGACGCGGCCGGTGTTACAACGGCCCCGCCGGGGCGTTACTTGGTGTTGACCGTGACCTTGCCGTCGATGATGTCCTGCTTGGCCTTGTCCACGGCGGCCACGACGTCCGTCATCGCCTTGTACTTGGGGTTGGAGTCGGCGAATCCGACCCCGTCGTTGGAGAGGCTGCCGCGGACCACGCCGGACAGCGGCTTGCCCTGGTAGACGGACTTCACGAGGTCGTAGACCGCGCCGCCGACGTTCTTCAGCGCCGAGCCGAGGATGTAGTCCTTGTACTTGGCGAGCGCGCTCTGGTTGTACTGGTCGGAGTCGACGCCGATGACCCAGGTCTTCTTGGCGGCGCCCTCGCTGATCACACCCTGACCGGACAGGCCGGCCGCGGCGTACAGGACGTCGGCGCCCGCCTCGATCTGACCGCTCGCCGCGTCCTTGCCCTTGTCGGGACTGGAGAAGCCACCCTCCTGGGGCGTCTCGGTGAGGTACTGCGACTCGATCTTGATGCTCGGGTTGACCGACTTGGCGCCCTGGACGTAACCGGCCTCGAACTTGTGGATCAGCGGGATGTCCACGCCGCCGATGAAGCCGATGTGCGCCTTCTTGGAGGCCTTGGCGGCGGCGACGCCGGCCAGGTAGGAGGCCTGCTCCTCGTGGAAGACCATGTCGGCGACGTTCTTCGAGGTGACGCTCTCGTCGTCGATGATCCCGAAGGTGGTGTTCGGGAACTTGGCGGCGACCTCCTTGACGGCCGGCCCGTAGACGAAGCCGACGCCGATCACCGGGTTGTAGCCCGCCTGGGCGAGCTGGGTCAGACGCTGGATCTTGTCCGCGTCGGTCTCGTTGTCCTGCGGCTCGACGTCACGGCCGCTGAGGCCGAACTCCTTCTCGGCCTTCTGGAGACCGGCGTAGGCGGCGTCGTTGAAGGACTGGTCGCCCTTGCCGCCGATGTCGTACGCGAGGCCGATGCCCTTGCCCGAGTACTTCCCGGACGACGACGAAGCCGAGTCGCTCGTCTTGGAACCGGTACTGGACTCACCGCAGCCGGTGGCCGCGAGCGCGATGACCGCGACGGCCACCGCTGCCTGGGAAAATCTGCTCCTCCGAGATGTCAGACGCACAGCAAGCACCCTTTCGAAATCCCCACGGCGCCGTGACCGGCCCGCTTTCCCCTAGGTGGCGCCGTTCCGGAGGGCTCCCCAACAAGCCGTACCCGGGTGGCGATTTCGGCGACAGTAACGCGCGTAGACGGGGAGGGGAACGGGGTTGCTCGCTCCCGTTATCGATTCGTGCCGACCTTGGGTTGCAAGCGCGTCCTCGGAGTTACGGGCGGGTGACACAGGGGGACGAAGAGGAACCTTTCGGTCACCCTTCGTCCCCACGCACTCCCCTGCCGCTGTCAGGCGTCCCGCGTCGCCGCGTCCAGCAGGGCGGCGGCCGTGAACAGCTCCACGCCCACGGTGATCGCAAACTCGTCGGCGTCGAAGTCGCCCTGGTGCAGATCGCGGACCGTGCGCTCGCCCGGGGGCCGCACGCCGAGCCGGGCCATCGCGCCCGGCACCCGCTCCAGGTACCAGGAGAAGTCCTCGCCGCCGAGGCTCTGCTCGGTGCCCTCCACGGCGTCCTTGCCGCGCCGGGCGACCATCGCCTCGTGCAGCAGGGCGGCGACCGCGCCGTCGTTGACGACCGGGGGGACGCCCCGGACGTAGTTGATCTCGGACTTGGCGCGGTGCAGGTTGGCGACCTCGTCGATCGCCGCGACGACGATGTCCGGGGCCTGCCGCCAGGCCTCGATGTCCAGCGAGCGGACCGTGCCGGACAGCTCGGCGTGCTGCGGGATCACGTTCGGGGCGTGGCCGCTCTCGATCCGGCCCCAGGTGACCGCGAGGCCCGCCCGGGTGTCGACCCGGCGCGCGACGAGCGCGGGCACGTCGGTGACGACCCGGGCGGCGGCGGTGACCAGGTCGGTGGTGAGGTGGGGGCGGGCGGTGTGGCCGCCGGGGCCGTCCAGGGTGATCTCCAGCCGGTCGCAGGCGGAGGTGATGGCGCCCTCGCGCAGCCCGATGATCCCGGCGTCGACGCGGGGGTCGCAGTGCACGGCGATGATCCGGCCGACGCCGTCCAGCGCGCCGCACTCGATGGCGTCGGCGGCGCCGCCGGGCAGCACCTCCTCGGCCGGCTGGAAGATCAGCCGCACGGGGCGCGGCAGCAGGCCCTGCCGGTGCAGCTCGGCGAGGACCAGGCCGGCGCCCAGGACGACCGTGGTGTGCACGTCGTGGCCGCAGGCGTGGGCGCGGTCGGGGACCGTGGAGCGGTACGCGCACTCGGTCTTGGTGTCCGGGATGGGCAGCGCGTCGATGTCGGCGCGCAGGGCGAGGATGGGCACGCCGGACACCGGCTCCCCCTCCTCGAGCCCGATGTCGCAGATGAGGCCCGTTCCGATGGTGAGGACACGCGGCTTGAGGCCTGCCTTCTCCAGGCGTGCCTTGATCGCGGCGGTCGTACGGAACTCCTGGTTGCCCAGCTCGGGGTGCATGTGCATGTCGCGCCGGAAGGCGACCAGCTCCACGCGCAGGGCTTCGGGCAGCGTGCCGGGCAGGGCGGGGCGCTGCGCAGGATCGGCCTCGGACTCTCGGGACATCAGTTGCTTCACCCTCTGAAGGGTAGGACGCCGAAGCGGTCAACTGACCCGATCAACAAAACTTCAACCTGTTGGAGGAAGAAAAGTTGGCCGCGCGGCGCATGGTTGCCTTAGAGGGTGGGTAAACTCGCCGAATTTTCATCTGGCGCCGTCCCTCTTCCTAACCTCACCCATACCATGAGGTGCGGGTGGGGCGCCTGCTGTGTCCACGTTCCGGAATCGTTCACCGGGCGGCCCGCGGGGCCTTGACCGACGTTCCTACGGCCCACCGCACGCGCCGGTAGTGTGCGCGCCCATGACCGACCTGGACGTCGACTTCCTGCACGCCGCCCGCACCTCGTACGACGCGATAGCCGAGGCCTACACCGAGGAGTTCCCCGACGGGCTGGGGCACCGGCACCTGGACAGAGCGCTGCTCTCCGGCTTCGCGGACCTGGTGAAGGAGCGCGGGGGCGGTGAGCCGGTGGCGGACGTCGGGAGCGGGCCCGGGTATGTGACCCGGCGGCTGGACGCGCTCGGGCTGCCGGTGTTCGGGGTGGACGTGTCGCCGCGCATGGTGGCGCTGGCCTCGCGGGCGCATCCGCACCTGCGGTTCCACGTGGGCTCGATGACCGGTCTTGACCTGCCGGACCGCTCGCTCGCCGGGCTGATGGCGCTGTACTCCGTGATCCACGTACCGGACGGCGAACTCCCCTCAGTGCTGCGGGAGTTCCGCCGCGTCCTGGTCCCCGGCGGACACCTCCTGCTCGCCTTCCAGGCCGGCCGGGGCGAGAAACTGCACATCACGGAACGCTTCGGCCACGAGATCTCACTGCGCTACTGGCTGCGGGATCCGGAGGTGGTGGCGGGGTTGCTGGAGGAGGCCGGGTTCGAGGTGCTGGCCCGGGTGGTACTGGCCCCGGAGGAAGGACGCGTACACCCGAGGGCCTACCTCCTGGCCCGGGCGACCGCAACGCCCTAGGGGCGCGGGGAACTGCGCGACCGGCCACGACGGACCCGCGTCCGAGCGACGGCCTACGGCATCACGGCGGCCAGGCGGTGCACGTCCCGTGCCGTCCCCGTCACCCCGGACAGGAAGCCCTGTGCCCGCGGTGACGCGTGTTCCGTCAGCCACGTGGGGTCGATGTCGCAGACCGCCACGCGCACGTCCGTGCCGGAGAGCGCCAGCGGGAGGGTGTGGACGACGGTGGACGGGAAGCTGAGGACCGTACGGCCGATCGGACCACGGCGGGCGATCAGTTCCAGGGGGAGGTCCGGGCGGACCACCTCCAGGCCCGTCTCCACGGCCAGCCGGTGGAGTTTGTCCGCGCTCTCACGGCGGTGGGCGAAGTAGCGGGCCGCGCCGTGGGCCCGGGCGAGGGCCTGGACGGCCTCCAGGTAGCGGTCGGCGTCCACCACGCCGGTCTCGACGAGCGAGGTGCCGACCATGTCCGCGCCCTTGGTCACGCGCGGCGGCCCGAAGCGGGCCCGGGTCCAGGTGAAGGTGTGGGCGGTGACGGTGACGCCCTCGGGGACGTCCTGGACCGGCATCGCCGAGAAGACCTCGACCCGGGTGTCGGCCGACGGGGTGAGCCGGCGGCGGGCCGAGGCGGACACCGGCGCGAAGAGAAGGTCGCGGGGGCCGGGCCGGCCGCCCTTGCGGTGCCAGCGCACCAGGCGTTCGCCGCGGGCCAGCTGGCCGACGAACTCCATGGTCGCGGTGCCGTCGTCGACCACGACGAGGTCGGTGGCCCTGGTGATGGAGAGGAGCAGCTGGACGTACCGGGAGAACGGGTCGCCCATGACGACCCGCCGGGCGCGGCGCAGCAGCGGGGCGAGCCCGCCGATCGTGCGGAAGGGGGCCGTCGTACCGCCGCGTGCCTCCTCCCAGCGCACCGCGTGGCCCTCGTCGCGGGCCAGTTCGGCCATGCGCCGGAGCTGGCCGCGGGTCATCGGGTCGGTCGGGGACAGGACGACGAGGGTGAGCTCCGCGCCGGACTCCTCCTGGGCGTGCGGCGGGGGCTGGGTGTGCGCCCACTCGAGCACGTTCAGGAGCTGCACCGGGCTCTCGACGAAGGCGAGGGTGTGGGGGGTGCTGCCGGTGCCGGTGCCGGCGCGGGGTCTCAACGGCTCATCCTCGTACGACCGTCCCGTAGTGGTGGGGGCTCAGACCGCGACCGGCTCGCCCGCCGCCGCGGCGATCTCCGCCTCCGCGACGACACCGCTGACGCGGCGCAGCTTCTTCATGGGGCCGAGCTCGGAGTCGTAGACCTTCTTGACGCCGTCGCCGAGGGAGGCCTCGATGGTGCGGATGTCACGGACGAGGCGTGTGAGGCCCTGCGGCTCGACGGAGGCGGCCTGGTCGGAGCCCCACATCGCGCGGTCGAGGGTGATGTGGCGCTCGATGAAGACGGCGCCGAGGGCGACGGCGGCCAGCGTGGTCTGCAGGCCGGTCTCGTGGCCGGAGTAGCCGATCGGGACGTTCGGGTACTCCTTCTCCAGCGTGTTGATCACGCGGAGGTTGAGCTCGTCGGCCTTGGCCGGGTAGGTCGAGGTGGCGTGGCACATGACGATGTTGTCGCTGCCGAGCACCTCGACGGCGTGGCGGATCTGCTTCGGGGTCGACATGCCCGTGGAGAGGATGACCGCGCGGCCGGTGGAGCGCAGGGCGCGCAGCAGCTCGTCGTCGGTGAGGGAGGCGGAGGCCACCTTGTGGGCGGGGACGTCGAACTTCTCCAGGAAGGCGACGGCCTCGGTGTCCCACGGGGAGGCGAACCAGTCGATCCCCTTCTCCTCGCAGTACGCGTCGATCTGGCGGTACTCGTCCTCGCCGAACTCCACGCGGTGGCGGTAGTCGATGTACGTCATCCGGCCCCAGGGGGTGTCGCGCTCGATGTCCCACTGGTCGCGCGGGGTGCAGATCTCGGGCGTGCGCTTCTGGAACTTGACGGCGTCGCAGCCGGCCTCGGCGGCCACGTCGATCAGCTTGAAGGCGTTCTCGAGGTCGCCGTTGTGGTTGATGCCGATCTCGCCGCAGATGTAGACCGGGCGGCCGGGGCCGACCTCGCGGGAACCGAACGTGCGCAGACGGGAGTTGGTGCTCATGGCGGAACGTTCCTTACCTGGTGAGGGTGTCGAGAGAGGGTCCGAGGATCCAGCCGGCGATCTCCCGGATCGCGCCGTCGCCACCGGGGACGGTGGTGACCGCGCGTGCGGCGCCGCGTACGACGTCATGGGCGCTCGCGACCGCCACCGGCCAGCCCACGAGGGCGAAGCAGGGGAGGTCGTTGACGTCGTTGCCGACGTAGAGCACGCGCTCCGGCGCGATGCCCTGTTCCTCGCACCACTGCTTGAGTGCGAGGTCCTTGCGGTCGATGCCGTGCAGGACCGGGAGCCTGAGCTTCCGGGCGCGGGCGGCGACGACCGGGTTCTGTTCGGTCGAGAGGATGAGCAGCTTCAGGCCGCTCCTGCGCAGGGCGGCGATGCCGAGGCCGTCGCCGCGGTGGACGGAGACGAACTCCCGTCCGTCGGAGTCGATCAGCACCCGGTCGTCGGTCTGGGTGCCGTCGAAGTCGAGGACGACCGCGTCGATGTCGTCGAAGGCGGGCAGGGCACCCGGGAGGTCCGCGTCGAAGACCGGGGCCAGGGCACGGGCGCGCGCGAGGTCGTGCGGGTCGTCGATCTCCAGGACCCGGGCGGGGTCGGTGCGCACGAGTTCCGTGCGGCCGAAGAAGCGGTGCCGGTGCTCGCGGAAGCCGGCCGCGTCCATCGCGTACGCGGCGCCGGTCTCCAGGAAGTCCTGGGGGCGGTCCTGGCGGCGCGGGCGGAAGGACTTGTCGTGGTTGACGCCGTGACCTCCCTCGGCCGTCTCGTCGGCGTGGCGCCAGACGAAGCCGTGGAACGGCGCGACGGTCACCGCCGTGTCGGCGCCCTGCTCGGCGACCGCCCCGGCGACCCCGTCGACGTCCTCGCGGACCAGGAAGGGGCTGGTGCACTGCACGAGCAGGACGACGTCGACCGGGGCGCCGTGCAGGGCCTCGTGGGCGTCCAGGGCGTGCAGGACGGCCGCCTCGGAGGTGGCGGTGTCACCGGCGATGGCCGCCGGGCGCAGCACGACCTCGGCGCCCGCCTCGCGCGCCGCGGCCGCGATGGCCTGGTCGTCGGTCGACACCACCACGTCGGTCACGAGCCGGGTCGCACGGCATTCGCGGACCGCGCGGGCCACCAGCGGGACACCGCCCACCGGAGCCAGGTTCTTCGCGGGCACTCCCTTGGAGCCGCCGCGCGCGGGGATCACGGCGAGGATGCGGCGCACCCCCGCTGGTGAGTCGGACATCGGCTTCTCTCCTTGAAGGGTCACAGCTCCCCCATCCGCCGGATGACGGGCGCCACCCGCTGCACTCCGTGCCGGTAGGCGCCGCGCGCCGCCCGGCGCACGATCTGCCGGACCGGGCCGGGCTCCCTGTCGGCGGCGGGCGCGCCGGGCAGCGGGCTGCCGTCGGGGCCGAGGTGGTGGCGGGCGAGGATCCCGGGCAGATAGCCGGGCGCGGTGGCGGGCGTGTAGTAGGGCGTGAGGGGCGGCAGTCCGCCGGGCCGGTCGAGCAGCTTGGCGATGCGCTCGCGGGCCACATCCCATGAGGAGGCGTACGAACCTCCCGCAGAGGAGGTACCCCCGGCGGCCACGCCCTGCCGGGACACCCATTCCTCGTCGGGCGTGGGCCGGTGGCCGGCGTCGAGCTGGTCCCAGGAGGCGAGACAGCCGGAGCCGACGAAGTGGTGGTTGCCGAGGGCCTCGCGCACCCCGAGGTCGCTGAGGACGACGGTGGGGACCCGGCGGTGGAGGGACTCCAGGGCCGCCGTGGAGCTGATCGTCACCAGGAGGTCGGTGCGGTCGAGGACCTCGCCCATGTTGCCGTACACCAGGCGGAAGTTGGGCGGCAGGTCGAGCCGCTGCGCCAGCTTCTGGTACGGCAGTTCCTCGATGTGGGTGGTGTGCTCGCCGGGCTTGGAGCGCAGCTTCAGCAGCACCTCGCGCTCGGGGTGCAGCCGGGCGTGCTGCACCAGCCGGTTCAGCAGGTACGTACGGTCCTTGCGGCTCTCCGGCACGGAGGGCTGCGCGGCGAAGACGACCGTGTAGGGCCGCTCCGCAGCCGGGTCGTGCTCCCCGGAGTAGGGGGCGCCGCCCAGGAAGGGCAGGGCCACCTCGGTGACGGAGGAGGCGTCGGCGCCCACGCCCTCGTACACCGCGCGGAACCGCTCGGCGTCCTGGCGGGAGTTGGCGAGGACGAGGTCGGCGCCGTGCCGCAGCAGCAGGCCGTCGGCGAGCTTCTCGTAGACGACGCCGACATAGCCGGTGACGACGACGGGGCGGTCCGGACTGTCCTCCCAGACCCGCTTCAGGCCGTGCAGGACGGCCTGGACGCCGCCGCCGACCAGCGCGAGGACGAGGACGTCGTACGACGTCTGCGTCATGGCGCGCAGGAACTCGACGGCGGTGACCTCGCGCAGGGAGTCGGCGCGCACGCCCACCTCGGCGAGCTGGCGCGGGGTGGGGGTGGCGCGGCCACGCAGGAGGAACCCGTCGAGGGCCGGGAGGGCGGGGTCGGCTTGCACCCCGCTTCCGGATCCGGGCACGATCCTGGAGGCGGTCAGCGCACCCCATTTCCATCGGGTGTCCGAGTCCGCGAGGACGGCAATCCGTGGGGGGTTCGCAGTACTTGCTGGCACGTCGATGACGCTAGAAAGCAAAACCCAGGGTTGGCCCAACCTCGATTCAACGAAAAGTTAACAGCAGCCCACCGGCGGCCGAACTGGCTCTCCGGAAGCGGTGACGCACGCCCGGTGCACCATTCCGACACATTGAGTTCACCCCTTGTCCCCCCAGCGGAAAGTTCCGTTGTCGGGGGCGCTCCTAGGATTTCGCCGTGCCAAAGCTTTCGGTGATCGTGCCGTTCTACAACGTCCAGCAATACGCGCCGGACACCCTCAGAAGCCTTCGTCTCAACGCCCGCCCGGACTTCGAGTTCGTCCTGGTGGACGACAAATCGAAGGACGAAACTCCGGCCATTCTCGAACGGGCGGTCGAGGAGCTTTCCGAGGTCGCCCAGGTGCGTTACGTCCGCCATGAGGAGAACGGGGGGCTGGCCACCGCGCGCAACACCGGACTCGACGCGGCGGGCGGCGAGTACCTGACGTTCCTCGACGGCGACGACTGGCTGGCGCGCGGGTATCTGACCGCGCTGGTCACCGCGATCGAGACGCTGGGCTGCGACTTCGTCCGGACGGACCATGTGCAGGCCACCGGGCGTGCCCGCACGATCGTCCGGCATCCGCTCGGGCGGCGCGAGGAGGTGCTGAGCCCGCGGGACGCGATCCTGCCGGTCGACCGCTCCACGTCCGTCGACTACGCCTACGCCTGGGCCGGCGCCTACCACCGCCGCCTCCTCGACCGCGGGCTGCTGCACTTCACGCACGGGCTGCGCACCGCCGAGGACCGGCCGTGGATCTGGAAGCTGCACCGGGAGGCGGAGTCGTTCGCGGTGCTGAACCTGCACGGCGTCTTCTACCGCCGTGGGGTCGCCTCCTCCCTCACCCAGATCGGCGACGCCCGCCAGCTCGACTTCATCCGCGCCTTCGACCAGGTGATCGAGGAGACCGCGCAGGACCGGGAGGCGGACCGGCTGCTGCCGAAGGCGGTGCGCACCTACTGCGCGATCATCGCCCACCATCTCGCGGAGATCGACAAGTTCGAGCCCGCCGTGGCCAAGCAGCTGCGCACCATGAGCTCGGCGGCCATAAAGCGGATGCCGCAGGAGCTGCTCACCGACGTTCTCGACACCATGGACCTGCGGCGCTCCGCCAGGCTGCGGCGGCTCAGGCGCCAGATCACCAGCGCGAAGGCGGCCGCCTGATGGCATCCACGACCCAGATCTTCTGCGCCTCCACGCTGTACGGCGCGGCCACCCTCGCCGCCGCCCTGGACGCCGGCTGCTTCCCGGCGGCCGAGCGGCGGCTGCTGCTGGTGTGCAACAACGCGACGAACCCCGAGACCGCCCCGGCCCTCGACGAGATGCCGGGCTTCGCGCCCCTGCGCGACCGCTTCGACGAGGTCCTCTCCTGGAACGAGGCGATCAGTCCCTTCCACCCGGGCGCCTGGACACCGCGCCCCGACGACGTCCCGCTGTTCGAGCGGTACCTGCGGCTGCTGTGGGGGCTCGGCGCGGACCGGGTGGAGATCGTCCTGGAATCCATCCAGGTCAACCCGGCGCAGGCCGTCGCCCAGGTGTTCCCGGGCGCGCCGATCGAGGTCTACGCCGACGGCCTGATGAGCTACGGCCCCACCCGCAACAAGCTCGACCCGCTGATCGGCACGCGGGTGCGCCGGCTGCTCCATCTCGACCTGGTCCCCGGGCTCGTACCGCTGCTGCTCACCGAGTTCGAGGTGCCCGCGCGCACGGTCCCGGCGGCCGCGTTCCTGAAGGTGCTCGGGCAGGTCGCCGACGCCGTACCGGAGCTGCCGGTGCTGCCCGACGAGCCGGCGCTGCTGCTCGGGCAGTACCTCTCCGCGCTGGACATCATGTCCGCGCGGGAGGAGGAGGACCTGCACGTCCGGATGATGCGGGGGGCGGTGGCCAAGGGGCACCGCTCGGTCGTCTTCAAGCCGCATCCGTCCGCCCCGGCCCGCTACAGCCGGATCCTGGAGACGGAGGCGGCGAAGCTCGGGGTCGACCTCACGGTGCTGGACGTCCCCGTGCTCGCCGAGGTGCTGTTCCAGAAGGCGCGGCCCGCGCTGGTCGTCGGCTGCTTCTCCACCGCGCTGTTCACCGCGTCGGCGTTCTACGACCTGCCGGTGGCCCGGATCGGCACCGGGCCGCTGCTGGACCGGCTGACGCCGTACCAGAACAGCAACCGGGTGCCGGTGGTGCTCGCGGACGCGCTGCTGGCGGACCTGGAGGACAAGGAGAAGACCGTCGCGGCCGACACGCTGAGCGGGCTGCTGTCCGCCGTCGGATTCGTCATGCAGCCGCAGATCCTTTCCGGTCTTCGCCCTGAGGCCGAGAACTATCTGCGCACCCGTCTCGGCCCGCGCACCCAGCGTTACTTCAAGCGCAAGCGGCTGACTTCGCTGGGGCTTCCGGGCGGTATCCCGGAACGGCTGGCGTTCCTTCCGCACAACTCCACGGCCCGTCGGGTCGTACGGCGGGCGAAGGCGCTCCGGAAAGCGATCAAGCGGTGATACGCCCCCACCCGGTCAAATAAACCCGAAAAGATGAAGAGCAACGGGGAAGCCCGCTTTCGGACGGGCGGAGTTGGGCCGCGGTTAACCAACGCTCCATAGCTTCCCCGAATGCTGCAAACAGCGCTCTCCCAACAACCGGTCGCCGCCCCGGCACCGGAACACCGGCCGCTGATCTCCTACGTCCTGCCGGTCTACAACGAGCAGGACGGCATCGCCGCCTTCCACACCGAGCTGACCGCAGCCCTCGCCGGCCGCCCCGAGCTCGACTTCGAGATGGTGTACGTCAACGACGGCTCCGCCGACGGCTCGCTGGCGATCCTCAGGACGCTGGCCGAGCGGGACGTCCGGGTACGCATCGTCGACTTCGCCCGCAACTTCGGCCACCAGATCGCCATCACGGCCGGCCTGGACGTCGCCCGGGGCGACGCCGTGATCGTCATGGACACCGACCTCCAGGACCCGCCCCGGGTCAGCCTGGAACTGGTGGACGCCTGGCGCGAGGGCGCGGAGATCGTGCACGCCCGGCGCCGCAGCCGCCAGGACACCGCGTTCAAGCGGACCACCGCGCACCTGTACTACCGCGTGCTGCGCTCCTCCACCGAGGTCGACATCCCGCTGGACACCGGCGACTTCCGCCTCCTCGACCGGCGGGTCGCCGACGAGCTGCGCAAGTACCGCGAGAAGAGCCGGTTCGTGCGCGGGATCGTCGCCTCGATGGGCTACCGGCAGACCGAGGTCGCCTTCGACCGCGACGAACGCTTCGCCGGCGAGACCAAGTACCCGCTGCGCAAGATGGCCAAGCTCGCCATCGACGGCGTGACCAGCTTCTCCACCGTGCCACTGAAGATGATCACGCGGCTCGGCTTCGCCGTCCTGACCCTGTCGATGGTCGGCATCCTCTACGCCCTCGCGATGAAGTTCTTCCGGCCCGACATCACCGTCTCCGGCTGGACGATGCTGATGGTCGTCGTGCTGTTCCTGGGCGGCGTGCAGATGCTGTCCCTCGGGGTCATCGGCACCTACATCGGCCGCATCTACAGCGAGGCGCAGGGCCGTCCGCTGTACCTGGTGCGCGAGGTGATCGGCGGTTCCCGGGCCGATGACTGAGACCACGGCCGGCGTCCAGGCGCCCTCGGCGTCCTCGGCGTCCTCCGGGACCGTGCGCCAACTGGTCCGCTACACCCTCATCGGCGGCAGCGGGGTCACCCTCGACCTCGTCGTCTTCCTGCTGCTGCACAACTGGGCCGGGATGGACGAGCAGATCGCCAACGCGATCAGCACCACGCTCGCCATCACCAACAACTTCGTCCTCAACGCCCGCTTCACCTTCGAGCGCCGCGACCGCCTGTTCGTCCGCTTCCTGCGCTTCTACGCCGTCGGCCTGACCGGCATCGCCCTCACCGACCTGCTCTTCCTCGCCCTCACCGACGGCCTGGGGATCAACGCCAACCTCGTCAAGGTGGGCTCGATGCCCCTGGTCCTGGCGCTCCAGTTCGTGCTCAACAAAAAATGGAGTTTCGCGTGAACCTCGGCATCATCGGCGCCGGAGCCACCGGCCTCACCGCCGCCTGGGACGCCGTGCGCGCCGGGCACCGGGTGACCATCCTGGAGGCCGCCGGTGAACTCGGTGGGCTGGCCGCCTCGCTGGAGGTGGGCGGGGTGCCGCTGGAGCGGTACTACCACCACATCTTCCGCAGCGACAAGGCGATGATCGCGCTCATCGGGGAGCTGGGGCTCGGCGACGCGCTGCGGTTCCACCGGCCGACCACCGGGATCTACCGGGGCGGCAGGCTCATCGACTTCACCACCCCGTTCGACATGCTCCGCTTCCCGGAGTTCTCGCCCGTCGACGCGGTGCGCTTCGCCGGTTCCTCGGCGGTGCTGAAGGCCGTGCGCGACGGCGAGCGGTACAACGACCTCACCGCCCTCGCCTGGCTGCGCAGGCGGGCCGGGAAGAAGGCCACGGCGGCCATCTGGGAGCCGCTGCTGCGGGGCAAGTTCGGGGACCGCGCCGAGCAGGTGTCGATGGCGTGGCTGTGGGCCCGTATCCACTGCCGGACCTTCGAACTCGGCTATGTGGACGGCGGGTTCGAGCGGGTGTACGCGGCGCTGCGGGACGGGATCGAGGAGCGGGGCGGGAAGGTCGAGTTCGGCAAGGCCGTCGAGACCGTCCGGCAGGACGGCGACACGCCGGTCGTGACGTGCGCGGACGGGTCGACGTACCGCTTCGACCACCTGATCGTCACCACACCGCAGCCGGCCTTCGCCAAGGCCGCCGGGCTGCCCGCCGAGGACGCGGTCTGGAAGAACCAGTACCTGGGCGCCACCTGCTTCGTCCTGGAGATGGACCGCAGTGTGATCCCGTACTACTGGCTCAACATCAACGAGCCGGACTTCCCGTTCCTCGCGGTGGTCGAGCACACCAGGATGATCGACCCGGCGGTCTACGGCGGCCGGCACGTCCTCTACGTCGGCAACTACGTCGAGCGCGAGGACTGGCGCTTCACCGGCGACCCCGGTGAGCTGCTGAACGCGTTCGTGCCGTACCTGCGGCGGATCAACCCGGCCTTCGACCCGGCCTGGATCAAGAACTGGCACTTCTCGAAGGCCGGCTTCGCCCAGCCCGTGGTGACCCCGCGGTACCGGGCGCTGATCCCGGGCCACGAGACCCCGATGAGCCGGGTCACGCTGGCGACGATGGCGCAGATCTATCCGCAGGACCGGGGGCAGAGCTACTCGGTGGAGATGGCGCGGAAGGTGACCGCGTCCCTCGGGCTGCGCTGATCCGGGTCATGAGGAAGTACCTCGGTACCTCAGGGCCCCGGTCGGCGACCGGGGCCCTTCCTCATGCCGTTCACTTCCGCTTGCAGACCACCAGCGGGGTCTTCGGCTCCAGCGGCGGGCAGGCGTACGTCGCCTGGACGCGTCTGCGCAGACCGGCGTCGACGTGGGCGAGCCGGAACCAGGCCCGGTCCAGGATCGCGTAGGGCGCCGGGTCGTGGTCGACGCAGTCGGCGTTCTCCTGGAAGGACTTCAGGTCGGCCACGTCCGGGATGAAGCGGGTGCGCTGGAGGAAGGTGGCGATGGGGTAGCGGCACTGGGCCGGGTGGTCGACGTAGTAGACCGTGTCGCCGAAGGCCAGGTAGAGGACCTTGGCGCCCGCCGGGAGCTGTGCGCGCAGCTTGTCGGCGTCCTGCTGCTTGGTCTCCGCGTTCTCGTGGAACCGGGCGTTGGTCACCGACACCTTGCCGTACTGGGCCAGGTGCGGCGAGCTCGGCCAGACCGGTCCGGCGAGCAGGACGACCCCGGCGAGCGCGAGCGGGGCCGACGAGCGCCGGGGCGGGCCCGTCGGCCGGGTGTCGGCCAGCGCGGCGAGCAGGGCGACGAGACCGAGCACCCACATCGTCGCCGGGCGCTGGAGCCCGTGCGGCAGCCGGGTGTAGAGCGCGGGGAGGGTGCCGTACAGCAGGGACACCGTGCCGAAGCACCACGGGGGCCTCGGGGAACCGCCCACCGCGAGTCCCCAGACGGCGGCGGCGAAGACGGTGAGCTGGACGGCGTGGTACGGGAACCAGTTGCCCTGGACGATCACCACGGCCAGTGAGCCGAAGCCGATCAGCACGGCGATCGTCAGCAGTTCGAGGCGGCGGGCGCGGCCCTGGACGCGGGTGAGGAGCAGCAGCAGCGCGCCGGGCAGGAGCAGCAGCACCGGGGTGAGGACCGACCGGTCGGCGAGGAACTCGACGGACCGGTGCAGGATGAAGCCCGGCCGGATGCCGGTGCGGCTGAGGGCGGACTGGTTGATCTGCGGCATGTCGTGCGTCCACTGGAGCTCGTGCGAGCCGGCGAGGACGCTCAGTGCGAACAGCGCGAGCGCGCCGGGTACGGCGGCCAGGGCGACGCGGATCGCCCGGCCGCGGTCGGCGGCCCACAGGATCAGGACGCCGAAGGCGGCGGTGGAGGCGGTGGAGTACTTCATCATCACCGCGAGGCCCAGCGGCAGCGCGGCGATCAGGGCGGCGGGCCAGGCCCTGCGGATCCCGAGGGCGGCGGCGAGACCGAACACGGTCAGCACCACCGCCGTCCACTCCGGCTGGAGGAAGTCGGTGCGCGGGGCGAGGCCGAGGACGAGTCCGGTGGTGCCCGCGGTGAGGGCGGCCTCGCGCGGGGTGATCCGGCGCAGCAGCGCGGTGTGGAGGGCGAAGGCCGCCGCCGCGACGACGAGCGCGCCCTCGGCTTCGATGATCGTCTCCCGTACGGCCACGCCGCCGGAGGTGGGCAGGTCCAGCAGGGCGATGAACCAGCGGTAGAAGAAGGGGCGGTGGGTGAAGACCTCGGACGGGGAGTAGCCGGCCTCGCCGCCGAGGCGCAGGGCGGCGAGCACGTACTGGAGGTCGCCCGTCAGCCGCCGGGTGAGGACCGTGTACACGACGACCGCCGCGGCCGGGGCCGCGACCACCGGCCACCACAGGGGTGACCGGCGGGCGCGGGGGGCGGACGGCGCGTCGACCGGGGCGGTCGTCGTCGCCATGCGCTCAGCCGCCCAGGATCGTGCGCAGGTCGGCGGAGTTGGCCTCGGTGACCTTCCAGAGTTCCTGCTGGCGGCCGTGTACGTCGGCGACCGTGCGGTCGTGGTCGGCGAGCAGGTCGCGGGAGCGTTCCACGAGGAGCGCGGCGAGGTTGCGGTCGTGCACCGAGACACCCCACTCGGGGCGGTCGATGTCGCGCAGGAAGTACGCCATCTTGGGGTGCGAGATGAGGCTGATGATCGGGGTGCCGCAGCCGAACGGGATCATGCCGGCGTGGCCGCGCATGCCGATGACCAGCTTGGTGCGCGCGTACAGCTCGCGGATGCCGTCGTTGTCGAAGTCGTACATCGGGATGACGGGCAGCGAGACGCCGTGTTCGCGGCGCAGGTCGAAGGCGATCTTCTCGTCGTCGAGGGAGTGCGCCACGCACCTCACGTCGGCCAGCTCGCGCAGGCCCTCGACGGCCTTGGCCATCTGGGCGAGGAAGTAGCCGTAGTCGTGGCCGAAGCGCAGGCCCGCGCGGTCGTAGGCGGCGTTGACGAGGATGGTGTCGTCGCGGCGCGCGGGGTCCTGCCAGCCGTCGACGAGCTGGCGGGTGACCGTGGTCGGGCAGGGCTGGAAGCGGACCTTGTCGTGGAGGTGGGCGGGGAGCATCGCCCGGACCTTCTCGATGGAGCCGTGGTTGCGCAGGCCGAAGAAGGCGGACTTCTCGACGAGCAGGCGCAGTGACTCGCGGAACCGGGTGGCGCGGTAGGACTGGCCGTCGAAGGCGTTGAAGCCGACGGCGTAGACCGCGATCGGGACGTCGATCCCCTGGAGCATCGCGTCCGGGACGTTCCACTGCCAGGCGCTGTTGCCGTTGGGCATGGTGTCCGGGATGAAGAGGCCGCCGCCGCCGATGACCAGGCCGCGGCGGGCGTTGACGCGCTCCAGGGCGGCCTCGTCGAAGAGGCGGTGGGCGTGCACGGAGTGCCAGCGGCGGGAGGTGGTGTCGCGGTCGAAGCCGAGCCGGACGCTCTCCGGGAGCAGCTTGTCGCCGGCGTTGCCCTGGCGGTCCATGTAGAAGGCGACGTGGGCGAGCTGGTCCTCGGGGCGGCCGGCGGGCTGGGCCGGGATGCCGGTGGTGCGCTGGTGCCAGATGCGGCTGGCGCGGTGGGTGGGGTCGACGGTGAGGCCGGCGGTGGCGTAGGCGCGGGCCTCGGTGTCGTCGCCGTGCACCCAGGCGATCTGGGCGAGCCGGGAGAAGGCGGTGGCGGCCCGGTTGGGGGCGGCGGAGGCGAGGTGGAGCTGTGCCTTGGCCTCCTCGTAGCGGGAGACGCTCAGCAGGGCGTTGCCGTACACCTCGTGCGGCCAGGCCTCGTCGACCGGCAGGTGGACCCGCTCCAGGATGTCGACGGCGGCCTGGAAGTCGCCGGCGCCGATGTGGGCGAGGGCGACCTTGCGGGCGGTGTCGACGTCGCCGGTGCGCTCGACGTGCGGGGTGCCGTAGTGGACGAGCAGGTCGTGGTGGAGGGTGTCGCCGGCCTCCAGGTAGGCGGCGTGGAACTCGGCGTCGGTCAGCTCGAAGTCGGCCCAGCGCTCCTGGGCGAGCCCGTAGCCGGCCTCGCCGCCCTGCCAGGGCTTGTGGCGGCCGGTGAAGTGCAGGACCGCGACGTCGTCCGGGACGGGGAGGTCGCCGGAGAGGCGGCGCTTGACGTAGTTGAACTTGGGGTCGAGGTCGACGAAGTCGCCGTCGAGGAGGGCGTTGAGGATGCCCTGGTCGTGCTTGTCGAGCTCGTAGGTGCCGGCGCGGCCGATCGCGTCGATCTTCGCGCAGAACGCGTCGGTGAGGTACTCCTTCTGGATGACGAGCAGTCCGCTGTTGAGCATGCGGGTCTTGTCGCCGTAGAAGAACTGCGGGACGGCGGCGAGGCCGTGGCGCAGCGTCAGGAGTTCGTCGACCGGGCCGAGGACCACCATGTCGGTGTCCAGGGTGATCACGGTGTCGTAGTCGCGGATCCGGAAGACGTCGAGGATGAAGTACGCCTTGCGGACCAGGTAGTTGTCCTGGTCGCCCTTGACGTAGGAGTCGTAGTGGCCGGCGTCCACCCGGCGGAACCGCACGCGCGGGTGCAGATCGCGGATCGCGGCGACGGAGGCGGGGCGCAGGTCGTCGTGGAGGACGAGGAAGTCCTCGCAGACCTCCGGGTTGGAGAGCGCGAGGGAGCGCAGCAGGACGAGGAAGCCGGGGAGGTAGTTCTCGTCGACGAAGCTCGCGAAGGCGATGCGGCGCTTGCCCGTGAGGGCGCTGGCGTCCGTGGCGGGCGCGGAGGTCTCGGGGGTGGTGGTCGTCATCGCAGGGAAATCCTCATGCCGGAGACGCTCTGGGCCCGTTCCATGACCCATGTCTTCTCGCTGCCGTATTCGTGCACGTTGGTGATGGCCAGCTTCATCGCCTCGGGGAGGCGGTAGGCGCCGCTCTCGTAGAAGTCGAAGCCGATCAGGTCGAGCGTGGGGCTGACATCGAGGAAGTCGAGCAGCCAGAGCATGTTGAAGCCGGAGGTGGGGATGGCCGCGAACTGCTCGGTGGTCCAGCCGCCGATGTTGCGCACGGGCCAGCGCAGCGACTCGTCGTTGACGTACGTCTGGGCGCCGGGGATCAGCTTGTTGCGGACGGAGTACTTCCAGTCCGGTGAGCTGCCGCTGAGGACGAGCCGGGTGTCGACGGGCTTGTCCCAGTTGTAGTTGTGCTTGTGGATGGTGACGTGGACGTCGGTCCTGCGGCCGGTGTGCGCCGGGTCGATGCGGTACGAGTTGAAGCGCACGACGAGGTCGTAGGCATCGATGTCGTGGCCGAGGCCGCTCTCGCCGACCTTGCCCGAGTTGGCGACGAGGCAGACCGACTTGCCGGCGATCCGGTTGCGGAACTCGCCGAGGCTGAGCCACTGCACGCCCCCGAACAGGGGGTCGGGGACCGGGCCGCGCATGCGGTTGCGGCGGACGTCGGCGTACAGGGCGAGGGCCCGGGTCAGCTCGGGGGTGGGCCGGGTCCGCCGGCCGCCGGCCAGGTCGAGGTAGTGCGCGAGGGCCTCCTGGACCTCGTCCTCGGGGGCGCCCTCGCGGTCCATGGCGAGCAGCGCGCCGGCCAGCCGGGCCTCGGCGCCGGACGGGTCGCCGGCGGCGTGTGCGGCGAGGCCCTCGGCCCAGACGTCGGTGGCGGGTCCGGCGCCGAAGCGGGTGGCCTCGGGGACGGTGCGCTCCAGCAGGGTCAGCAGCTCGGCGCGGGCCTTGGTCGCGGCGTGGATGCCGTCGACGCGGGCGCGGACGCCGAAGCCGTCCTCCTTGGTGAGCTCGAGGTAGCGCTCGTAGGCCTCGGCGGCCTCCTCGGGCAGGCCGAGGGCCTCCAGGATCCGACCGCGCAGCCGCCAGCCGGCGCGGGAGCTCCGGCGCAGGTGGAGGATGGTGTCGGTGATCGTCACCGTGAGGTTCAGCTCGTCGTCGTAGGCGCAGACGACGGCCTTGTTGCCCACGTTGAGCAGGGCGTCGAGGACCTCGTTGCTGAGGTTGCCGCCGCTGCCGGTCGCGGCGGCCCTGGTGCGCCGCAGCAGGCTCGTGGCGGTGGGCGCGGGCGCGGACTGCTCCTGTACCGCCCAGGTGGCGAGGAGCTGGCGCAGCGCCTCGGCGACCGCCTGGCGGCGCGGGTCGAGGCTGCCGACGAGCTTGCCGCTGTGCACGGAACAGGCGCGCAGGCAGTCGTCGAGCGAGACCGGGGATGGCGCTGACGAGGGCCTGTGCGGCCTGGCGTCTGACCCTCTGCTGCGGACCCTCGTCATGGTTCTCCTGGACGTAGGAACGGGACGTATGAACTGGACGCATGAAAAGCGTATTGACGTACTGAAACCTGGTGAGGTTGGGAGAACGTAAGAAAGGAAAACGACGCCCAGGTGAACCCCTCGGAACAGAGGAGCGAATGCTGAGGCTGTCGAACAGAAGTTTCGCGGGTGACGCCATAGGGTCCACATAGACGGCACTCATCCGCATTCCTAGGGACACCCGCGTGACACAGACGGTCGTGAACACGACACAGGGGAGCCTGCCGGTCGCCACCCCGAAGGCGGCACCGCGGGGCGGCCGGCTGCGCGCGCTGGACGGCCTGCGGCTGATCGCGGCCCTGATGGTGGCCTGCTACCACTACGGCGGCCGGGGCGGCGACATCACCCGCGCCTGGGGCACCTCCGCGTCGACGGTCTTCCCGACCCTGCACACGCCGTTCGCCTACGGCTGCCTGGGCGTCCAGGTCTTCTTCGTGATCAGCGGTTTCGTCATCTGCATGAGCGGCTGGGGCCGCCCGCTGCGCTCGTTCTTCGCCTCCCGGGTGGCCCGGCTGATGCCCGCGTACTGGGTGGCGGTCCTGCTGGTGACGGCCGTCTTCGCACTGCCGGTGGTCGTCTACGACGCCGTCTCGCCCAGTGACGTCCTGGTGAACCTGACCCTGCTCCAGCAGCCGCTGGGCGTGGACCGGGTGCTGGGCGTGGACTGGACGCTGTGGGCGGAGGTCCGCTTCTACGCGCTGTTCGCGCTGTGCGTGGTGCTGCCGGGGGCGAACCGGCGCCGGGTGATCCTGTTCTGCGCGGGCTGGATCCTGGCGGCGGCGATCACGCAGGGCGCGCACCAGCCGCTGCTCGACATCGTCCTGATGCCGGAGTACGCGCCGTTCTTCGTCGGCGGGGTCGGGCTCTACCTGGTGCACCGCGACCGCCGGGACCCCTACGCGTGGGGGATCACCGCGGTGAGCTTCCTGATCGGCCAGCACTACGCGGTCCGCAGCCTGTGGAACGTCTCCGACCCGAACGCCTTCGCCCACCGCACCTCGTACGGCATCATCGCGGTCGTCGCCTTCGGGTTCCTGGCCGTCGGGGCGATCGCCCTGGGCTGGCTGGACCGGGTGAACCGGGGCTGGCTGACGGTGGCGGGCGCGCTGACCTACCCGTTCTACCTGGTGCACGAGCATCTGGGCTGGGTCGTGGTCGCGGCCCTGCACCGCCGGCTGGGCGTCCCGTCCTACGCCACCTTCCCGCTCACGATCGCGGCGATGCTGCTGCTGGCGTACGCGCTGAACAAACTGGTGGAGGAACGCGTGACGCCGCGACTGCGGAAGGCGCTCACGACCCCCCGAGTAACCCCGCCAGTGCCCCCGCCAGTGAATTCCGGGTGAATTGCGGGGCGCTTTTCAGGAAACCCCGTACCGCGCCGCGATTCCCGCGAGGACGATCTCCAGACCCTCCTCGAAATGCTTCGCGTAATCGGCGAAGATCTCCGCGCCCGCCCGCGCCGTCAGCGGGAAGTCGGCGAGCAGCCGGGCGCGTTCCTCGATGTCGTAGCCCTCGCGCCGCTCGTCGGGCAGCGGCCGCACACCCTGCTCCTCGACGACGAACCCGATGGTGTACGCGTACGCCGTCGACGAGGCGCGGACGGCTTCGCCCAGGCCGAACCCGGCGGCCGTGAACAGCCGCAGGGTGTCCTCCATCCGTGGGGCGTGCTCGGTGCCGGTGAAGCGTGAGCCGCTGAAGACGCGCGCGCCGTCGCGGTAGGCGAGCAGGGCCTCGCGCAGCCCGCGGTTGGCCTTGCGCGTCCACTCCCGCCAGCCGTCGGCGGGGTCGAGGGCGATCCCGGCGACCATCCGCCGGTACATCTCGGTGGCCATCTCGTCGAGCAGCGCCTGCTTGTCCTTGAAGTGCCAGTACAGGGCCGGCGCCTTGACGTCCAGCTCGCCGGCGATCGCGCGCAGGGTCAGCCCGTCCAGGCCGGTCTCGTTCAGCAGGGCGAGGGCGGTGCCGGCGACGCGCTTGCGGTCGAGGGGGGGCCGGGCGGCTCGTTCGGTGCTCACGGGTGACAGCTTAACGCCGTTAACGGTTGACAGCTTAACGCCGTTAAGGGCACAGTCGTCGGCGACGGGGCTTAACGGCGTTAAGGAGACGGTGATGCGACAGACGGACGTACTGATCGTGGGCGCGGGCCCGACCGGGCTCGCCCTCGGCATCGACCTGGCCCGGCGCGGGGTGGACGCGCTGGTGGTGGAGCGCGGCGACACCCTCACCCCCGGTTCCCGCGGCAAGGGCCTGCAACCGCGCACCCTGGAGATCTACGAGGATCTGGGCGTCCTCGACGCGATCCTCGCCGCCGGCGGCCCCTACCCGGTCGGCATGATCTGGCAGGACGGGAAGCAGGCCGGCGAGCACGAGATGTTCGACCCGGCGCAGGACGGCGAGGAGGGCTCACGCTTCACCGTCCCGTGGATGGTCCCGCAGTGGCGCAACCAGGAGATCCTGCGGGCACGGCTGGCGGAACTCGGCGGCGGGATCGCCTTCGGCCACGAGCTGACGCGGATCGAGCAGGACGGCGAAGGGGTCACGGCGTACTTCGCCGCCGGCGATCCGGTGCGCGCCCGGTACGCGGTCGCCGCCGACGGGGGCCGCTCGGCGGTGCGCCGGGCACTGGGCATCGGCATGACGGGCGAGACGGTCGACCCGGACCCGCTGCTGGTCGTGGACGTACGGATCACGGGCCTGGACCGGACGTGGTGGCACGTCTTCCCGCCGGCCGGGGAGGGCACGGGCTTCCTGGCACTGTGCCCGCTGGCCGGGACGGCGGACTTCCAGCTGGTGGCGCAGTTCCCGGACGGCACCGACCTGGAGCCCCTGCTGTCCCTGGCCGGGGTCCGCGCGGTGATCGCCGACCGCACCCACCTCGACCCCGGGGACGTGACCGAGGTCCGCTGGTCCTCGGACTTCCGCCCGCGCGCCGCCCTGGCCGACCGCTTCCGCGAGGGCCGTGTCCTCCTCGCCGGGGACGCGGCGCACGTCCACTCCCCCGCCGGCGGCCAGGGCCTGAACACCAGCGTCCAGGACGCCTACAACCTGGGCTGGAAACTGGGGGCGGTGCTGGGCGGGCGGGCCCCGGAGTCCCTCCTGGACACCTACGAGGAGGAGCGCCGCCCGAACGCCGCGGCCATGCTGGGCCTGTCGACCGCCATCCACCGGGGCGAGGCACGCCGGGGTGCGAAGACCCGCCAACTGGGCCTGAACTACCGCGACTCGTCACTGACCGAGGAGACCCGCCGTACGCCGGGCGGGATCCGGGCGGGCGACCGCGTGCCGGACCGCACGCTGGACGGCGAACGCCTCTTCGACCGCCTGAGGGGCCCGGACTGGACGGTGATCACGCTGGAGGAGGGCGTCCTCCTGGTCCGCCCCGACGGCTATGTGGGCTGGGCGGGCGAGACGGAGACGGGCATGACGGAGTACCGGGCACGCGTCGGCTGCTGACCCCGCGCGGAGGCGGGCCGGTGCGCCCGCACGGGCTCCAGCCGCAGTCGCTCGGCGTGACAACGCCGCACGCTGCGCGGGGTGACCCCGCACCCGGCATCAGGCACTCGCGAGGGTCAGCTTCACGGCGAACCCGAGGAACAGCACCCCGGCGGCCGAGGTGGCCCCCGCCGCGACCCGCTTCCGCCGGCGGAACGCACCCGCCAGCCGAGTCCCGCCGAATATCAGCACGGTGAGATACAGAACGCTCGCGACCTGCGCGAACGCACCCAGCACCACAAAGGACAGCGCCGGGTAGGCATACGAGCTTGAGACGAACTGCACGAAGAAGGCGACGAAGAACAGAATCGCCTTGGGGTTGAACAGGCTGACGACCAGCGCCCGCCGGAAGGGACGCTCATCGGACACGGCGGCCTCCCCCTCGGAGAGAACCCGCTCCCGGCGCGTCCGCCACATCCCCCACGCGGCCCGCAGCATCCCGAGGGCGAGCCAGGTCAGATAGCCGGCGCCGGCGTACTTCACGATGCCGAACAGCACGGCGTTGGCCTGGAGCAGCGAGGCGACCCCGGCCGCCGACAGCGTCATCAGCACCGTGTCCCCGCACCACACCCCGGCCGCGGCGGTGTAGCCCGCGCGCACCCCGCGCCGGGCGGCGACGGAGAGGACGTACAGGGAGTTGGGTCCCGGAAGCAGGACGATCAGGACGAGTCCCGCGAGATAGGTGGGAAGGTCGACGACTCCGAACATGGGGACGAGTGTCGCATGGGGGTTCCGCCGTCAGAACGCGTCGGTCGGGACGTACGTCCCCCACACCTCCCGCAGGGCGCCGCACACCTCCCCCACCGTGGCCCGGGCCCGCAGCGCCTCCTTCATCGGGTACAGGACGTTGTCCTCGCCCTCGGCCGCCTTCTGCAGGGCGGACAGGGCGTTCCCGACCGCCGTGCGGTCGCGCCCGGCACGCAGTCGCGCGAGCCGCTCCGCCTGCCGGGCCTCGATGGCCGGGTCCACCCGGAGCGGCTCGTACGGCTCCTCCTCGTCGAGCCGGAAGCGGTTGACGCCCACGACCACCCGCTCACCGGCGTCGGTCTCCCGGGCGATCCGGTAGGCGTTGCGCTCGATCTCGTTCTTCTGGAAGCCGTGCTCGATCGCCGCGACCGCGCCGCCCAGCTCCTCGATCCGGCCCATCAGCCCGACCGCCGCCGCCTCCACGTCGTCGGTCATGCTCTCGACGGCGTACGAGCCCGCGAAGGGGTCGACCGTCGCGGTCACGTCCGTCTCGTGGGCCAGCACCTGCTGGGTCCGCAGCGCCAGCCGCGCGCTCCTGTCCGTGGGCAGCGCGATCGCCTCGTCGAAGGAGTTGGTGTGCAGGGACTGGGTGCCGCCCAGGACGGCGGCCAGGCCCTGGACGGCGACCCGCACCAGGTTCACCTCGGGCTGCTGGGCCGTCAGCTGGACCCCCGCGGTCTGGGTGTGGAAGCGCAGCATCAGCGACTTCGGATCCCGCGCCCCGAACTCCTCCCGCATCACCCGCGCCCAGATCCGGCGGGCGGCGCGGAACTTCGCGACCTCCTCCAGGAGGGTCGTACGGGCCACGAAGAAGAAGGACAGCCGGGGGGCGAAATCGTCGACGTCCATGCCCGCCGCCACCGCCGTTCGGACGTACGCGATACCGTCCGCCAGGGTGAACGCGATCTCCTGCGCCGGGGACGCGCCCGCCTCCGCCATGTGGTAGCCGGAGATCGAGATCGTGTTCCACCGCGGGATCCCGGCCCGGCAGTACCGGAAGATGTCGGCGGTCAGGCGCAGGGAGGGCCGGGGCGGGAAGATGTACGTCCCGCGGGCGATGTACTCCTTCAGCACGTCGTTCTGGATCGTGCCCGTCAGCCGGTCCGCGGCGACACCCTGCTCCTCCGCCACCAGCTGGTACAGCAGCAGGAGCAGCGCGGCCGGGGCGTTGATCGTCATCGACGTGGACACCCGGTCCAGCGGGATCCCGCCGAACAGCACCCGCATGTCGTCGACCGAGTCGACGGCCACGCCCACCTTGCCGACCTCGCCGCGGGCGAGCGGGGCGTCGGAGTCGTGGCCCATCTGGGTGGGCAGGTCGAAGGCGACGGACAGGCCGGTCGTGCCGTGGGCGATGAGCCGCCGGTAGCGGGCGTTGGACTCGGCCGCCGTGCCGAAGCCCGCGTACTGGCGCATCGTCCAGGGGCGTCCGGTGTACATGGACGGGTGGACACCCCGGGTGAAGGGGTAACGGCCCGGCTCGCCCAGCCGCTCGGCCGGGTCCCAGCCGTCCAGGGCCCGCGGCCCGTACACCGGCTCGACGGGCAGTCCCGACTCCGACTCACGCACCATGCCCACCACCATGCCGCTCCGTTCGCCCGGCGTCATCCGGGGGGAACATCTCAGGCATGCGGATGCGGAGATCGATCATCGCCCTGGCCGGCACGGCGGCCCTGGCGACCCTGTGCGGCTGTACCGTGCGGACCCCGGACACCCAGGACGGCAGGGCGCGCCCGCCGGTGCACGCCGGCGTTCCCCGTACGGCCCCCACCCCGGAGCCGGGCGGCACCGCCCCGGACGACAAGCCGAGCGCGGCCCGGACCCCCGGCACCCCGTCGCCCGCCCCGGCCGTGCTGTTCAGACGCGGCGACTCCGGGCGGGACGTACGCGAACTCCAGGCCCGGCTGCGGCAGCTCGCCTGGCTCTTCGAGGGGCCCACGGGGCGGTACGAGGCGTCCACCGAGGAGGCCGTGAAGGGGTTCCAGGGCAAGCGCGGGCTGCCGCGGACCGGGACGACGGACACCGTCACCTGGGACCGGCTGGTGGGGATGACGCGTGAACCGGGGCAGTGGGAGCTGTATCTGATGGGCGGTCAGCCCGCCGCGGCGCCCGACTCCCGGTGTCTGACCGGGCGGGTGCTGTGCATCGACAAGACGAGCCGCACCCTGCGCTGGATGATCGACGGACGGACCGTGTCGACGATGTCCGTCCGGTTCGGCTCCCAGTACACGCCCACCCGCGAGGGGGTGTTCCAGGTCTACTGGAAGTCCCGTGACCATGTGTCGACGCTCTACCACACGCCGATGCCCTACGCGATGTTCTTCAGCGGCGGCCAGGCGGTGCACTACTCGGCCGACTTCGCGGCCCGGGGCTACGCGGGTGCCTCGCACGGCTGTGTGAACGTACGGGACGAGGCGGCGGTCTCGGCGCTCTTCGCCCAGGTCCGCAGTGGCGACAAGGTCGTGGTGTCCTGGTGAGGTCGTCCTGGTGAGTTCGGGGCGCGGGCGGGACCGGGGGAACGTGTCCCGCCCGCGCCAGGTGCACGAGCCGTAGGTACGGGGGGAACCCCGGCTCCGTGCGAAGGCCGATGACCAGTCGGCTCACTAGGTACTGCGTCGCGGTCCCCGAAAACGTCACACCCTGCGCGAAAGAATTTCCATGGATTGTGAAGTCGCAGGTCAGAGGGGGCGTGCGGGGGCGGGGAGTCAGTGGCGGCCGGTGCCGCCGGTGCGGCCGGTGCCCCCGTTGTCCCCGCCGCCGGTGCCGGTGCCGCCGTTCCGGGCGCCGCCGTCGTCGTCCGAGCCGGTGCCGCCGGAGTGGTCGTCGTCCTGGTCGTACCCCGTGCCGGCCGAACCGGCGTCGGGACCGGCGGACAGCCCGGCCGACCCTTCGTCGTGACCGCCACGGTCGGTGCCGCTGTAGTCGTCGCCCCAGGAGTTCCGGTAGTCCGAGTCGTCCTGCCCGTCGCCCGTGTTCCGGCCGGAACCGCCCTCGAGGACGTGCGCGCAGTACGTCGTCACCTGGGACCAGCCGCCGGCCAGGCCCTCCAGGGTGCGGCGGCGCTGGGTGCCCAGCGTCCGGCCGGCCTCGATGTCCCGGCAGGACGAGGTCACGCCCTTCGGCCAGCCGCCGCGGGCGCCGGGCGCGGTGGAGGAGCCGTCGGTGCTCTTCGTGCCCCCGGTGGTGTCGCGGTCGGTGCCGCCGTCCGGCGCCACCGCGTCCGGGCCGCCGCCGGAGGCCTCCGGGGAGGGCGAGACCAGCGGGCGGTCGGGGCTCGCGGCGCCGGAGACGGAGGCCCCGGGTTCGGGTCCGGCCCCGTCGAAGGGGCTCGGCAGCACTCCGGTACCGGCGGCCACCGCGACCCCGCCGAGCATCCCGGCGGCCACCGCGGCGGCCAGCCCGAGCCTGAGCGGGCGGCTCCAACGGCGGTGTGCCCGTTCGCCGTTGCGATCGGCGCCGGGGCGGCCGCCGATGCGGACCAGTCCGGCGTCGCCCGGATACGCCGACGGGTGTGACGTACGCGACTGCTGTGACGTGTGGGACTCGGTGCGCGACTCACGGGCTGCCCGGGCCTCGCTGAAGGCCTTCAGGGCGGCCGCCTCACCGGGGAGCTCCTCGTCGGCCCGCAGCGGTTCGGCGCCCAGCGCGGAGAGCGCGGCAAGCGTTCTGGCGAGGCGTTCCGCCTGGTCATGGGCTTCCGGGGCGACAGCGTTCTCGGGTGACTCACCGCGCAGCAGACGCTCCGCCGTCTCGCGGTCGAGCCACCTGTCCTGCTTGTCGGCCATCACATGTCCTTCTGCGTCCGCGCGCTCGCTTGCGTCACACTCGCGGACGTTACCGCGCGTGAACGCGGCCTTCGCTGGGGAGGCAGGGCGTCGAGCACCCCGGCGGTCTCCGGATCGTCGCCGAGCAGTTCGGCGAGCTTCTTCAGGCCGCGGTGCGCGGCGGTGCGGACGGCGCCGGGACGCTTGCCGAGGGTGTCGGCGGCGGTCTTGGCGTCCAGGCCCATCACGACCCGCAGCACGACGGCCTCGGCCTGGTCCTGCGGGAGCCGGGCGATGAGGTCGAGGGTGCGGCCGGTGGCCAGCGCCTCGATGGCCTCGCCCGCGGTGTCGCACTCGGCGGCCCGGCCGGTCAGTTCGGTCTCGTCGCCGCCGATCGCGGGGCGCCGGCCGCGCATCCGTATGTGGTCGAGCGCGCGGTTGCGGGCGATCCGGGCGGCCCAGCCGCGGAAGCGGTCCGCGTCACCGCCGAACCGCTCCAGGTCCCGGGCGATCTGCAGCCAGGCCTCGGAGGCCACGTCCTCGGCGTCGAGGTCGCCGACGAGTGTGCGCACGTACCCGAGGAGCCGCGGGTGCACCGCGCGGTACACAGCCCGGAAAGCGGTCTCGTCCCCGTTCTGTGCCGCAAGCACCGCGGCTGTCAGCTCCGCGTCGTCCCCCACGTCGTGGTTCCTCGGTCGGTCGATGGTCGCGGTCGAGACCGCTGGTCGTTGCGGTGGACCGCTGGTCATTGCGGTGGACCGCTGGTCGTTGCGGTGGTCTGCCGCTTGGCCGTCCGGCGCGAAAGGCACGTTACGACCTGAAAGCGTCGCCCGTCCATGTCCGTACAACATGCAACTGAGTCGTGATCCCGTCGGGGACGGTCCCGGACCGGCACCGGGGTGTGACAGAAAACGCACTCCCGGCGCTGAAGGAAGTACGGGCCGCCGCGCGGTCCGTGCCGCGCGACGGCCGGGGTCTCTCCTGTGGGGGGTGGCGACCCCGGTCGTTGCCTCGGCAGCGAGAGGCTACTGCTTCCCGGCGTTGCCCTTGGGGGTTTTCCCGGCCTGCTGCCCGCCCTTGTCGGTGGTGCCGCCGGTGCCGTTGCTCTTGCCGTTGCCTTTGCCGTTGGCCCCGCCGTCGTTCTCGGCCGACGCCGTCCGCGCCGCGCAGTACGCCTCGACGTTCTCCTCGCCGCCCGCCGCCGTCACCAGCCGCTGCCAGGCCGTGGAGTCCAGCGCCCTGCCCCGGTCCTTGACCCGCTCGTAGGCACGGCAGTGGGCCGCGGTGTCCTCGGCGGTCACCGGGCGGTCCCGGCCGGCCGGGGTGCCCGGGGCGGCCGGGGACGGGGTGAGCGACGGTGCCTGCGAGCGGCCCTCGGACGCGCTCGCGGACCGCTCCGGGCGCTTGGCGTCGGCCGGGTCCCCGCCGGCGGACCCGATCGCGGCGAACGCCACCCCGCCGAGGGCGAGGCTCGCGACGGCGACGGAGAGCGTGGCCCGCAGCGAGCGGGCGGCGGACCGGCGGGTACGGGGCCGCCAGTCGTCCCGGCGGCGGGTACGGGCCGTGTGCGCGCCCGCGTCCCGGGCGGCCCGGAAGGCGGCCACGGCCCGCAGCTCGCCCTCGCTGCCCGCGGGCGGTGCGACGGGGCCGCCCGTGACGCGCAGGACCTCGGCGAGCAGCGCCTCCAGCTCCTGGTCGACCGTGTCCGCCGCCGGGCCCGTCCCGGCCGGGTGCGGACGCCGACGGACCGGCTCCCCGCCGTCGTTCAGCCGTTCACCCATGTCCGTTTCCGCCTCTGTCCCGTGCGTGCGTCCGCGCGTGCCGCCGATCCGGCCGCTGGTGCACACGGCCCGAGATCATGACTGTTCAGGTGGCCGCGGGCTGCCCCGCCGACCGCTCGGCCGTGGCCGTTCATTTCGACTCCCCCAGCGTGCGGGGTCCGTCATCCGTCACACCTCGGCCGTTCGTGTCCGTGACGCCGAGCTGGCGGGCCAGCCGTTTCAGGCCGCGGTGCGCCGCCGTGCGGACCGCGCCGGGGCGCTTGCCGAGGACCCGCGCCGCGGCGGGGCCGTCCAGCCCCACGACGACCCGCAGCAGCACGGCCTCCGCCTGGTCCCGCGGCAGCCCCCGGACCAGTTCCAGCGCCCGCGCGGTGGAGAGCGACTCCAGCGCCTGGTCGTGCGTGGTGTGCGGACCGGGCAGGTCCATGACCACCTCGTGCTCCAGCGCCGCCGCCCTCGGCCGCACCCGCAGCCGGCGCAGATGGTCCAGGGCCCGGTGCCGGGCGATGGTCGCCGTCCAGCCGCGGAACCCGGCACCGTCGCCCTTGAACCGCCCGAGGTCGCGGGCGATCTCCAGCCAGGCGTCGGAGGCCACGTCCTCGGCGTCGTCCCCCACGATCCCGCGCAGATAGCCGAGCAGCCCCGGCTGGACGATCCGGTACGCGACGGCGAACGCACTCTCGTCGCCGTCCTGGGCCCGTGCCACGGCCGCGCCCAGTTCCCCGTCGTACGCCTGTGCGCGCCGGGGTTCCCCTCCCTGGCCCAAGACTGTCCTCGTTCGTACGGAATTCGCTGGGGGTGCACCCCCACGGTCTTCAGCGCCCGGCCGCACAGAAGTGTCACAGGGTGGGCCGTTCGCCCCGGTCAGGGGCGGGCCCTTCACCGCGTTCAGGCCGCCACCCGGCGCGAGCGGCCGTGCAGGGTGAGGTAGAAGGTCCGCAGGGACTCCTCGGGGGCACCCGTCTCGAAGCGGTTGACGACCTTGCCGAGCGGGTTCCAGACCCGGCCGTCGGGCATCCGCACCCCGACCGGCTGCCCGAACCAGCCGCGCTGCGGCTCGTCCAGGTCCACCCAGACCGCGCCCGCGCGGCGGACCAGCACCTCACCGACGTACGCGCCCAGTCCCACGAGCGTGTCGTGGGCGCGCGCCCGGTCGGCGCCGCCCTTGCGCAGCCCGTCGGCCAGGAAGTCGACCAGGCGCAGGCTGGCCGGGGAGTAGTCGAGCGGCAGCCGGTGCCGTGCGGTGGCGCGCTCGACGAACGCGCCGGCACATGCCCGCATGTCCGCCGCGCCCCTGTCCCACGGGTCCGTTCCGTGCTGCTCGTCCGTCCTGCTGCCCATGGGTCCCCACCCCTTCGCTCGGCCCGCTCGGTCCAGGGGGAACCGGCTCGGCTCCCCGCTGTCCCAGCGGACGGCGGCGCCGGAGCATCACAGGTCACCGACGTGTCGTCCGTCACGTCCGTCGCGCTGTTCCCGTCCGCCCCGCATCGCGTCCCGGCACAGCAGCCGGAGCGAGCCATGGCCGCCGAAGCACCGGCGGGCCTCGTCGATGGGGTCCCAGAGGCGGCCGTCGGGGGTGCGGATCCAGTGGTCGCCGCCGGCCGTCCACCACTCGGCGCCGGTGTGGCGGACGACCACCTCACCGGCGTACGCCCCGAGGCCGCGCAGCACGTTCTCGACGGCCGGGTACGGGGTGTCCTCGGCGCGCAGGTCCTCGATCAGCCGGTCGACGCGCCACAGGCTCTGCGCGGAGTGGTCGAGGTGCAGGCGGGCGCCCTCGCGCAGCGCGATCAGCGTGTCGGCGGCCCAGCGCACCGGCTTCACGGCGGCCTGGGGCCGGGCGGGGAACGGGTGAGTCGTCCAGGTCATGTACGGGAGAGCGTCACGCGGCCATGATCCGTCACGCGGTTCCGGGCACCTTCCCGGAACCGGCCCGGAACCCGCACAGGAGTGAGGGTTCCGCGTCCTCGTGCGCTCCTTGGGTGACGAGCGCGCGCCTCGGGCCCGGCGGCGCGGACGGCGCAGGTCGCCGCGTTCCCCGCGGCGGCGCAGGGGCGTGGGGCGTGGGGTCAGATGCGGCCGCGGGCTCGGCGGGAGACCACGGCCCGCAGGACTCGGCGGCCCTCCGTGGAGACGTCCAGGGCGCGGCGCAGGCCGGCCGGGCCGTGGGTCGCGAGGAGTTCCAGGACGGTGATCTGGCGGCGCAGTTCGGCGGCGACGAGGGGCGGCATGCCCTCCGTGCGGCCCGCGCGGCGGGAGTCGACCGAGTCGGCGTCCTCGGCCGGGTCGAGGAGGCGGTGTATCTGGAGCGAGGCGACGGAGCAGGCGTCGGCCCACACCCGTACCTCGGCGGGGGCCCGACGGGCGGGGGCCGCGTCGAGCATCCGGCGGGCGAGCAGCGCCGCCTCGCCGCCGTTCTCCCCGGACTCCAGCTTCCCGCGCACCTGTTCGAGCCCGCTGTCCCAGTCCTCGTCCGCACCCGCCTCGGCGAGGCTCGCCCACAGCGGCCGAAGGATCCCGTCGTCACCGCCGAGCAGCGGCACACACCGGTCCAAACAAGCCAGCCCACTGGCGGCCAGTCCGCGTTCGTCGGCCTGAGCGATCAGTTCCACCAGGCTCATCCACGTCTCCCTCGCCAGGGCGCCGCCCTCACGGAGCCCGCACTTTCCCTTACTGCGTGCGACGGAGGAAGACTGTCACATAGTGGATTTTCAGCCAAGGGGTGATCGGCGGGCCGACCGGGCCCGCCTCAGCCCAGCCGCCCCGCGAGTGTCCTGAACTGCGCCCAGGTCAGGGCCGGCGTGCGCGCGTCCCACAGCTTCTGCGAGGTGGCCCGCAACGGCATCCGGATCCCCGCCGCGACCTGGTCCTGGGTCTGGGAGTTCGCGAGGTCGCACCAGACGGAGAAGGACCCGCCGAGGATCTGGGCGTCGTACGCCGAGGACACCGGCGTCCTCCCGCGCAGCACCCGCGGGGTCCACTGCTCGTAGATCCGCTGCCCCGTCGGATAGACGAAGGTCTGCGGCTCGCCGAGGACGTAGTACAGGTACTCGTCGTTGTAGTTGAGCACCTTGCGCCCCGCGCTCAGATACTCGGCCGGCACCCGCGCCCCGATCTCCTTGCCGGTCCAGTACGCGACCACCAGGTCGGAGGCCGGCTTCACGGTCGAGTTGCGGAAGAAGCCGTCGTTCCAGACCCGCATGGTCCGGTCATGGGCCCGGATCGTGTCGGCGCGGTCGTTGAGCCACCCGGTGGCGAGGTCGGCGACGCCCGCCCCGGAGCCGTAGCGCTGCCGCGCGGCGGCGGCGAGCTGCGGGAAGGAGGCCGCCGGGTTCGACACGGTCAGCGCCTGGTACTCGTCGCCGCCGAGGTGCCACTGCGCACCCGGGAAGAGGCCCGCGTACTCGCCGAGCAGGTCGTCGAGCAGCTTCGCGGAGGCGTCCTTGGAGATGTCGATGGCCCCGCGCCTGGCGACCCCGTTGACATTGCGCAGCTGGAGCTCGGGGTGGGCGGCGAGCACGGCCCCCAGATGCCCGGGCGAGTCGATCTCGGGCACGACGGTGATGTGCCGGGACGCGGCGAGGTCGACGATCTGCTTCACCTGCGCCTTGGTGAGGTGCTGCGCGGCGACGATCTCGGGATGGGTGTCGGACTCGATCCGGAAGGCCTGGTCGTCGGAGAAGTGCAGCCCGAACTGGTTGTACTTCAGGTCCCCCAGCTCACGGATCCGGTCCTCGATCCAGCCCGGCGAGAAGTACTTGCGGGCGATGTCCAGCGAGAAGGCCCGCTGCGGCTTGGCCGGCGCGTCCTTGACGACGCCCTCCGGGGCCGTGCCGCCCTTGCGGACCTCCTGCTTGAGCGTGCGCGTCCCGTAGAACACCCCGGCGTCGGAGGGCCCGCTGACGGTGACCCGCCCGTCCCGGACGGTCAGGGTGTACGACTCCGCGCCGCCGCCCCCGCCGAGCGTCAGCCGCAGATCCCCGGACCGGCTGTCGCCCTTCTGCCCGGCGTACGACATCCCCAGCTCACCGGCGATCAGCCGGCCCTCGTCGGCGAGGCGCGGGTCGGTCACGACCACCCGGTGCCCGGCGGCGGGCCGCCAGCCGGGTCCGCGCGCCGCCGTGAAGCCCCGGACGGCCGGGATCGTGCGCGGGGCGGTGGACAGCGGATACGTGCGGCTCGGGCGGGGACTGGCGGACGGCGCGGCGGCGGCGGACCGCTCACCGCCGGACGCGCTCCGGGAGGTCTGCCCCGCCGCCGACGCGGTGGGCGTGCTGTCGTCCCCGCCGGAGGCCCACAGCCCCACCCCGGCCCCGAGGGCGGCGACCAGCCCGCCGGCTATCAGGGCCCGCAGCGCGACCCGCTCCCTGGCCTTCTTCCGCGGCGCCGGACGCCGATGCCTGTGCCTGCTCATCCCGCCAACCGTACGTCGCCCGGGTGACGGGGGCGCGCCGACCGGTTCACCGAACACGTCACCGAACGGTCACCGAGAGCGTCCACCAACGGTTCCGAAACTCTCTCGTTCGAGTGAAATTCGGGCAAGCGTCGGACACCGGATGACCACTCCCGATAACGTTGCGCCACACCTTTCACCACATCCCCTGCCACATCACTCGTGACGCGAGGATCCACGCTGCCTGCGCACCGTCTTCCCCACCTCACCGGCCGCCTTCCGATACCGGCGCAGACCCGGACACCCCCGGCCACCCTGGTGGACACCTTCAACACCGTCCCGGCCGAAGAGGCCCTCGCCTCCCTCCTCGCCTGCCTGAACAGCCTCTGCTGGGCACGCAGAGTCGCGGACCACCGCCCCTACCCCACGGTCGACGCCCTCCTCGCCGCCTGCGACGAGGCGGCCTACGACCTCACGGCCGCCGACCTCACCGAAGCGCTGGCCGCCGAGACCTCGCCGGTTCTGCCGGAAGACGCCTATGAAGCGGCCCACACGGCATTGAGCGCGGCACACGCCGCATACGAGGCCAGATTCGGACACGCTTTCGTCATCTGCCTGGACGGCACACCCCGGAACGAGGCCCTGGACCGCGTCCTGGAAGGCATCCGGTCACGATTGACAAACGATCCGGAGGACGAACGGGTACTGGCGGCAGACGAACTCCGCCGCCTCGCACGAGGGCGATTGATGTCCCGCCTGCGGGGCGCGGGAAACTGCGCGACCAGCCCAGACGGCACCACACCCGGCACATGACGGCACAACCCCCCACAGAAGCCGCACCGCTCACCCATCCGCGTGCCACTTTGATCACACCGGTAGGCCCGCTGTAAGCCCAGCGCCGCGGCGTGGCTACGATGCTGGGGGCCGGTGGACCGTACCCGGCCGGGCCCGTCCGACAGCACAAGCCGGCAGGCCCCAATCCCCGCTCCCGGAGGGTTCTTCCGTGCCGGCTGGAACGCTGTACCGCGGCCGGGAAGGAATGTGGTCCTGGGTGGCTCACCGAGTCACCGGCGTCCTCATCTTCTTCTTCCTGTTCGTACACGTGCTGGACACCGCTCTCGTGCGTGTCTCCCCCGAGGACTACGACAAGGTCGTAGCCACGTACAAGACCCCGATCGTCGCCGTCCTCGAGTACGGCCTGGTGGCCGCCATCCTCTTCCACGCGCTCAACGGCCTGCGGGTCATCGCCGTCGACTTCTGGTCGAAGGGCCCGCGCTACCAGAAGCAGATGCTGTGGAGTGTCGTGGGCATCTGGGTCGTGCTGATGCTCGGGGCGATCTACCCCGTCCTCGGCCACGCCGCTCGTGAACTGTTCGGGAGCTGAGACCGATGGCCACCACTGAAACCACCGCGTCCGGGATCGGCCCCGTCGAGGGCCCCTCGATCTACAACGTCGACAACCCGGCGCCCCTCATCGAAGCCCCGCGCAAGCGCACCAAGAAGACCCCGCGCTCGACCCGCGGCAACTTCGAGATGGCCGCGTGGCTGTTCATGCGGCTGTCCGGCGTCGTGCTGGTCGTCCTGGTCATCGGCCACCTGCTGATCCAGCTCGTGCTGGACGGCGGTGTGTCGAAGATCGGCTTCGCCTTCGTGGCCGGCCGCTGGGCGTCCCCGTTCTGGCAGGTCTGGGACCTGCTGATGCTGTGGCTCGCGATGCTGCACGGCGCGAACGGCCTGCGCACGGTCATCAACGACTACGCGGAGCGCGCGAACACCCGGCTGTGGCTGAAGGGCCTGCTCTACACCGCCACGGTGTTCACCATCCTGCTGGGCACGCTGGTGATCTTCACCTTCGACCCGAACATCCGCTAGGCACGGGGTTACGAGACTCATGAAGATCCACAAGTACGACACCGTCATCGTCGGCGCGGGCGGCGCCGGCATGCGCGCCGCCATCGAGTCGACGAAGCGCAGCCGCACCGCTGTGCTCACCAAGCTCTACCCCACCCGCTCCCACACGGGCGCCGCGCAGGGCGGCATGGCCGCCGCGCTGGCCAACGTGGAGGAGGACAACTGGGAGTGGCACACCTTCGACACGGTCAAGGGCGGTGACTACCTGGTCGACCAGGACGCCGCCGAGATCCTGGCGAAGGAGGCCATCGACTCCGTCCTCGACCTGGAGAAGATGGGCCTGCCGTTCAACCGGACCCCGAACGGCACGATCGACCAGCGCCGCTTCGGCGGGCACAGCCGCAACCACGGCGAGGCCCCGGTCCGCCGCTCCTGCTACGCGGCCGACCGCACCGGTCACATGATCCTCCAGACGCTGTACCAGAACTGCGTGAAGGAGGGCGTGGAGTTCTTCAACGAGTTCTACGTCCTCGACCAGCTGATCACCGAAGAGGACGGCGTCAGGAAGTCCGCCGGTGTGGTCGCCTACGAGCTGGCCACCGGCGAGATCCACGTCTTCCAGGCGAAGGCCGTCATCTACGCCTCCGGCGGCTGCGGCAAGTTCTTCAAGGTGACGTCGAACGCGCACACGCTGACCGGTGACGGCCAGGCGGCGGTCTACCGGCGCGGGCTGCCGCTGGAGGACATGGAGTTCTTCCAGTTCCACCCGACCGGCATCTGGCGCATGGGCATCCTGCTGACGGAGGGCGCCCGCGGTGAGGGCGGCATCCTCCGCAACAAGGACGGCGAGCGCTTCATGGAGAAGTACGCGCCGGTCATGAAGGACCTCGCGTCCCGTGACGTCGTCTCCCGCTCGATCTACACGGAGATCCGCGAAGGCCGTGGCTGCGGCCCCGAGGGCGACCACGTCTACCTGGACCTGACGCACCTTCCCCCGGAGCAGCTGGACGCCAAGCTCCCGGACATCACCGAGTTCGCGCGCACCTACCTCGGCATCGAGCCGTACACGGACCCGATCCCGATCCAGCCCACCGCGCACTACGCCATGGGCGGCATCCCGACCAACGTCGAGGGTGAGGTCCTGGCGGACAACACCACCGTCGTGCCGGGCCTGTACGCGGCCGGCGAGGTCGCCTGCGTGTCCGTCCACGGCGCCAACCGCCTCGGCACGAACTCGCTGCTGGACATCAACGTCTTCGGCCGCCGGGCCGGCATCGCGGCGGCGGAGTACAGCCAGCGGACCGCGACGTTCGTCGAGCTGCCGGAGAACCCGGCGCAGCTCGTCGTGGACCAGATCGAGCAGCTGCGCAGCTCCACGGGCACCGAGCGGGTGGCGACCCTGCGCAAGGAGCTCCAGGAGACCATGGACGCGAACGTCATGGTGTTCCGCACGGAGCAGACGATCAAGACGGCGGTCGAGAAGATCGCGGAGCTGCGCGAGCGCTACAAGAACGTCTCGATCCAGGACAAGGGCAGGCGTTTCAACACGGACCTCCTCGAGGCGATCGAGCTGGGCAACCTGCTCGACCTGGCCGAGGTGATGGCCGTGTCGGCCCTCGCCCGCAAGGAGTCCCGCGGCGGTCACTACCGCGAGGACTACCCCAACCGCGACGACGTCAACTTCATGCGGCACACCATGGCGTACCGCGAGGTCGGCGACGACGGCACGGATTCCATTCGTCTCGACTACAAGCCGGTCGTCCAGACCCGCTACCAGCCGATGGAGCGTAAGTACTGATGGCAACCCCTGTTCTGGACAAGGTCGAGGCGGAGGCCGCGGCGTCCCCCTACATCACGGTCACCTTCCGGATCCGCCGCTTCAACCCCGAGGTCTCGGCCGAGGCGGTCTGGGAAGACTTCCAGCTGGAGATCGACCCGAAGGAGCGCGTCCTCGACGGTCTCCACAAGATCAAGTGGGACCTGGACGGCACCCTCACCTTCCGCCGCTCCTGCGCCCACGGCATCTGCGGCTCGGACGCGATGCGGATCAACGGCAAGAACCGCCTCGCGTGCAAGACGCTGATCAAGGACATCAACCCCGAGAAGCCGATCACGGTCGAGGCCATCAAGGGCCTGACGGTGCTCAAGGACCTCGTGGTCGACATGGACCCGTTCTTCCAGGCGTACCGCGACGTCATGCCCTTCCTCATCACGAAGGACACGAACGAGCCGACCCGCGAACGCCTCCAGACGGCGGAGGACCGCGAGCGCTTCGACGACACGACGAAGTGCATCCTCTGCGCCGCGTGCACGTCCTCGTGCCCGGTCTTCTGGAACGACGGCCAGTACTTCGGCCCGGCGGCCATCGTCAACGCGCACCGCTTCATCTTCGACTCGCGTGACGAGGCCGGCGAGCAGCGCCTGGAGATCCTGAACGACCGCGACGGCGTCTGGCGCTGCCGCACCACGTTCAACTGCACGGACGCCTGCCCGCGCGGCATCGAGGTCACCAAGGCGATCGCCGAGGTCAAGAAGGCCCTGATCACGCGCCGCTTCTGAGCTGCGTTCCGGTACGTCCACGAGGGCCCCGTCTCCCGGTTTCGTCACCGGGGGCGGGGCCCTCGGGCGTTCAAACACCACGATCGGGTGAACGTGATCAAGAGGGACATCCGGGGGGCGTCCGGCCTACGATGATGGCCTCGACACCAGCCCACAGGAGGCGCCAGATGTCCTCAGCAGCTGTCGAGCGGCCCCGAGAGAACCGGCCGCTGATCGCCGAGGCGAACCTCATCATGGAGAGTCTTCCTGGCCGCCGCGTCGAGATCATCGGAGGCCAGATCCTCGTGAGCCCAGCACCGGACGGCCCGCACTCCGAAGCCCTGATGCTGTTCGCCGTTCCTTTCCTGCAACTCGGTCTGGTGCGAGCGCTTCCGGGTATCGGCCTCTGGCTGCCGACAGGACCGGAGGACTATGTGATCCCCGACCTGTCGGTAGTCGACGACGACTACCGCGACCACCGGGTCGAGAACAGTTGTTACGACCCGGCCTGCTTCCGGCTCGTCATGGAAGTCACCTCCAGCAACTGGAAGACCGACCTCCGGACCAAGGTCACGTCCTACGCCAGGGCCGGAATCCCCGTCTACGTCATCATCGACCGGCGGCATCAGCGCCTCCACGTCCTCACCGCCCCGGTCCGGGACAGCTACACGACCCACCACATCCACACCGCCGGCGAGTCGGTCACCTTGCCCGAATCCATCGGCGGCAAGGTCGTCCTGGACGTGAGCCGGTTGCTGGAGGCCGGACGCCCGGAGACAGAGGACTGACCCCGGTCACCAGGACGCGTACCACTCCGGATCCCCGCTGCCCAGGCGGCGGCGCAGATAGTCCTCCAGATTGCCGGCCACCCAGCGGCGGCTGTCGCTCTCGTGTTCCCAGACGAAGATGTCCGGCCGCTCGGGCCTGACGACGAAACCGAAGAGGTCGCCCCCCGCGCTCTCGCCGAAGAGCAGCAGCGGATCGAACGGCATGTAGAGCTCCCGGAAGTCGGCCGAGCTCCTGAACTCCAGGTTCCGGTCCACGACCTCGCCGACGGAACACACGATCCCGGTGCCGTACTTGTCCCGGGCCCCGTCCGCCACGCTCCAGAACTCCTTCAGCGCCCCGGGCAGCGGGTGCCCCAGCACCACTTCCGCCACCCGCATCTGCTCCTCGCATCCGGGACCGTGGGCGAGGTCCACGTCCGACGACAGCGAGGAGATGAGCTCGGTCCACATACGGTGATCCTTCATGAGTCAGAAGACGCCCTGACCCGGGGTCAGGATTCCGTTCGGGTCGTAAGTGTGCTTCGCCCTCTCCAAGGCGGGCCAGGCGGCGCCGAAGTGGGTCCGCCAGTCGTCGCGGGTGAGCCGCATGCCGCCCACGGGATAGCGGGTGCCGCCGGCCGCGAGGACGGTGTCGTAGGCGGCGCGGTTGGCCGCCAGGGCACGGTCGACGGCCGCGCTGTCGTCCGGTGGGACGGTACGCAGGATGTCGAAGAGGTGGAAGACGTCGTCGTCGGGGGTGCGCAGCAGAGGCGTCCTGAAGCGCTCGCGGAGGAGGGGGTAGAAGAGGACCACTCCCCCCGGCCCCAGAGTGGCGGGGGTGAGCGCGTCCAGGAGCGGGGCGGCGAGGTCCGCGGCGGACCGGCCGGGGAACATCAGGTCGAGCCAGGGATGGGCGTACGCCCACAGGCCCGCCTCCTTCAGCTCGGCGACGAAGGGCGCGATGCGGTCGAGGAAGTCGTAGTAGGTGCGGTCGGTGCGGGTGACGGTCGCGGGGTCGTGGCGCAGGCCCCGCAGCAGGACCGTGTCGTCGGGCTCGGGGCCGACCGGTGGACCGTAGGCCACGGCTTCGAGGACGTGGACACGGAACGCGCCCCCGGCATCCGCGGAGACCTGGCCCTCCACGTAGTCGAAGCGGGCCTCCCGCACCAGGAGGCGCTGGTCCTCCAGGAACGTGTCCAGGTCGTCGTAGGTCAGCAGGTAGTGGCGTACGGTCCCGGGCGCGGGGACGAGCCGCACGGTCGCCTCGACGATGACCGCGCACTGCCCGAGCCCCGCGAGCACGGCGTGGAAGAGGTCGGGGCGGCGGGAGGGCGAGCAGCGGACCAGTTCGCCCGTTCCCGTGACGACCCGGAGCTGGGTGACGTTGTCGACCTGGGCGCCGTGGCGGTGGGCCTGGCCGCCGAGGCCGCCCACGGACAGGGTGCCGCCGACGGAGAGTTCGAGGTAGTCGGTGAAGACGGGCGGGGTGAGGCCGTGGGCGAGCGTGGCCCGGGCGACCGCGCTCCAGCGGGCACCGGCGCCGACGGTGACCGTGGTGCTGCCGGAGTCCAGGTCGCCGATCTCCGCCAGGGTCGCGGTCTCGATGATCAGGCCGCCCCGCGTCTGCGCCTGCCCGAAGGCGGCGTGTCCCTGGCCGCGCGGCGCGACGGGCAGACGGTGGTCGTTGCAGAACCGGATCATGGCGACGACGTCACGGACCGAGCCCGGGCGCAGGACGGCCGAGGGGCGATGGTGCACGATATGCCCGAAGTCGTCGGCCGCGGCGGTGAGCGAGGAGGCGTCCGTGACGAGGGTGCCGTCCAGCCGGGGGATCCTGGCCGGTCCGGCCGGCGGGGCACCGTTCCCCGGCGATGCCGTCTCCGGCGATGCCGCGGCCCAGCTTCTGGTGGCGGGGTCGAAGCCGGTCACGGTGGCTCCGGCGAGCGCGACTCCCTGTAAGACGGTGCGCCTTGACGGTGTGCGGGACATGCGAATGCCACCTCTCGAGCTGCGCGAACTCCTCAAATCCGCGCCAGCCTAGGACAGTTCGCCCCGTCGTGCCGGGGTTTCGCGTCCCGGGTCGCACCGTGGGAACGGCGGGGGCCCCGCTCCTCGACGGACTCGCAGGAGTGGGGCCCTCGCCGAAGACGACGCCTTGGGCTCAGCCGCGCAGGACGCGGCCCTGGCTGTCGGTGCGGTCGTTGCTCGTGAGGAACAGGATGCCGTCGATCAGGGCCCAGAAGCCGAGGCCGCCGCAGGTCAGGAGCTGGGCGATGCCGACGCCGACCGAGCCGACGTAGAAGCGACCGATGCCGAGGGTCCCCAGGAAGAGCTGGAGGATACCGGCGACGATCTTCGACTTGTCGGAGTACGGGCGGCCGAGCGGGTCGACGCCGTAGGGGGCCTCGGGAGTGGGGACGGTCATGAGAACTGCTCCTGGGATGACTTCGGGTGACCGGAGCCTGTTTGCTCCGGACGGGGACTCCAGGAGGGATGCGACCTGCTGCTCCTGCGCGTCGACCGCCGTCGACGACCACGTCCGCGCATGGTGTCGACCACGCACGAACGTCCCCCTGGTTTGGTGAGAGTAAAGAGACCAGTGGGGCGAAAGGGAGTAGCCAGGACTGATCGTTCCTGTTCCGTGATCAAAATCCGCCAAGTCCGCAATCTTTTCGGACGCCTGACGGGCGGCGCATGATCCTGGAGGCGCGGAACCGTGCCTAGAAGACGTTCCGGACGATCATCCAGGTCACCGCGACACCGAGCACCACGGCCACGCCACGGCCACTGAGACCCGGCCGCCAGCTACGGCCGTGCAGGCCCTCCCAGGCCCAGCGGGCGAGCAGGGCGAGGGCGAAGGGCGAGGCGAGCAGCAGGACGCGGTTGTCCAGCCAGGCCTGGGTGAAGTGACCGTGCATCAGGTCGTACACCATGCGGGTGCCGCCGCAGGCGGGGCAGAGCAGACCGGTGACGAGCCGGAACGGGCACTGCGGGAGCAGATGGCCGCTCTGGTGGGGGTTGGTGCCGTAGAGATAGGCGGAGCCCGCCGCGCCGGCGGCCAGCACCGCGAGGGGTGCCGCCGCCGGGTGTCGCGGCGCGGACGGGCGCTCCGCTTCAGCCACGCAGGACCCGCCCGTTGCCGTCCGTCGTGTTGTTGCCCGTCAGGAGCATGATCCCGTCGACCAGCGCCCAGATGCCGAGGCCGCCGCAGGTGAACAGCTGGGCGAGGCCTATGCCGACGTGGCCTATGTAGAAGCGGCCCACGCCCAGGGTGCCCAGGGTCAGCTGGAGAACGCCCGCGACGATCTTGGACTTGTCGGAGTAGGGGCGCCCGTAGGGGTCGTAGCCGTAGGGGGCCTGGGGGTCACCGGTGTAGGTGCCCGGCGGCACGTAGCCGGGGGCGGGGTAGCCGGCCTGCGGCGGGTAGCCCGGCTGGGGCTGGCCCGGCTGCGGGTAGCCGTAGGGGCCGGGCTGGGCGGCGCCGTACGGGCCGGGGGCGCCGGCGTTGGGGTAGCCGTACCCGGGCTGGGGCGGCTGGTGGGGCTGCTGCGGCTGTTCGGACAAGGCGAGTTCTCCCCGTTGGTCGGATGAGCGGAAAATCTGCGTGCAATGTGGGTGCACGTCATCTTGCAGCAGAAAACAGGCCTCGGAGAAGCCGGGGGTGGTCAAGACAGGGCACGCTTCGGTCAGCGGGCGATCGCCGCCGCTATCAGCCGGGCCGTGCTCCGGTACGTCACCCGTGCGGCGAGGCGGTCGAGTTCCGTGCGGCCCGGGTCGCCGGGGAGGCGGGAGAGGGCCAGCACGGCCGCGTTGGCCACCTTGGGGCCGCGGGGGCCGTGGCCGGGGACCGGGACCAGGGAGGTCTCGGCGAGGCGGCCGAGGGCGCGGGCGGTGTCGGGGTGCGCCGGAAGCAGGGAGAGGAGCCAGGCCAGACCGCGCAGGGCGGTCGCGTTGTGGGGGTCGTAGGTGGCGTCGATGTCCGGCTCGTGGGGGTGGCGCCGGAGGAGGAGGGTACGGGGGCGGCCCACCAGGGCGAGCCAGTCGAGGACGGTCGCACGGACGAGGCCGGGGTCGAGCGGGGCGAGGAGGGCGCGGGCACGGGTGTCCCACCGGGCGGTGGGCCGGGACGCGGTCGCGGTGGCGGCGTGGGCGAGCAGGGCCTGCCAGGCGGCGGGAGCGGCGGAGGCGGCGGTGTCCCGCAGGGCCCGGTCCGCCCAGGCCTCGCCGACGTCGAGCACCGGGTCGGTGAGCCGGTCCGCCAGCCGGATCAGGGGCTGCGCGTCCTCGTACTCCGCCTCCCGCGCCGTACGCCGGAAGGCCGCCACGACCGGCGCGGACAGGGCGCGGCCCGCGGCGAGTTCGGCCTCGGCGAGGAGTTCGAAGCGGGCGGCCGGATGGAAGGCGCGGCGGCGGCCGAGGCCGTCCAGGGCGGCGCGGCGGTCGGCCGCCAGGCAGGCGTCCTCCCGGGGGTCGGCGGGCAGGCCCTCGGAGAGGTACGTACGGACGACCAGTGCGCCGCAGCGCAGGTCGATGCCGTCCATGTCGTCGGCGTTGTCGGCGCTACCGGCGCTACCGGCGTCGTCGGTGTTGCCGGTGTTGCCGGTGTTACCGGTGTTGCCGGTGTTCTCCCCCTGCCGCGCGGGATGCCGGTCGGCGAGCGCCCGCCGCAGCGCGGCGCGGCGGTCGGCGGGGAGGGCGCGGAGCTGGTCGAGCACCTTGTCCCAGCCCCGTTGCCAGTGGCCCCGGTTCGAGGCGAGCATGCGCAGCACCTCGTCGGCGATCAGGCCGGTGTCACCGGCCGCGACGCGGTTGCGCAGCCGGTCGGCGTGGGACTGCGGGGTGCGCATGTCGGTCCCCCCTTCCATGCCCCCAACCGTACGAGTCACCACCGACAATCACCGGTTCACGGGGACCGGGCACCTATTCTGACGGTATGTCAGATGACGAGTCCTACGAACTGCTCGGGTTCGACAACGTCCTGCTGCCCGTCGGCGACCTCGGCGAGGCCGTGCGGTTCTACGAGCGGGCCGGGTTCGCGGTGGCGTTCCGGTTCGACGAGGGCGGGATCGCGCTGCTGAAGGTCGGGGCCGAGACGCCCGGGATCCTGCTGCGGCGGGAGGAGGCCCTGGGGCACCGGCCGCCGCCCTGGGCGACGCCGCGCCTCTGGCTCGAGGTGCCGGACGCGCGCGTGGCGGCACGGCGGCTGGCCGACGCCGGGATCGCGCCGCTCGATCCGCCGTTCTCCGTGGCGACGGGCTGGACCGTCGAGGTCGCCGATCCCTGGGGGAACGTCCTCGGGTTCGCCGACTACACCAAGCGGCCGGAGCTGGGCCGGAGGCCGTGACCCAGATCCCATCCCCCTTGTCTTGAACACGTTCAAAACTGGGCTACAGTCATCCCTGTCAGCTTTTTGAACACGTTCAACAAGGGGGACGCCATGGATCGCACCGTCATCGCCTACGTCATCTACCTGGCCGTCAGCATCGGTCTGACCGTCTGGGTCGCCCGCACCCTCAGCCAGAACGGACGGGTCTTCCTCTCCGACGTCCTGCACGGCAACGAGAAGCTCGCCGACGCCGTCAACCACCTCCTCGTGGTGGGCTTCTACCTCGTCAACCTCGGCTTCGTCGCCCTCTACCTGAGCGGCGACGACACCATCGAGGACACCCGCGGCATCTTCGAGGCCCTGTCGACCAAGCTGGGCGTGGTGCTGCTGGTGCTCGGCGTGATGCACCTGGGCAACGTGTACGTGCTCAACCGGATCCGGCGGCGGGGGATCATGGAGCGGGAGCAGCTCCCGCCGGTCGCCCCGCAGGGCTGGACCGCCCCGCGGGCCGGGGCGTGACGGCCGTGACCACCACGGCCGTACCCGGCGACCGGGACACCACGGGGGTCCCGGTCCGCCGGCTCACCGTCCTCTACGACGCCGACTGCGCCCTGTGCGCCTTCGTCCGCGACTGGCTGGTCCGGCAGCCGCAGCTCGTCCCGGTGGAGCCGGTCGCGGCCGGATCCGCCGAGGCGGCCGCCCGCTTCCCGGGGCTCGACCACCGCGCCACCCTCGAGGAGATCACCGTCGTCGGCGACGGCGGCCAGGTCTACCGGGGCGCCGCCGCCTGGATCGTCACCCTGTGGGCGCTGCGCGAGCACCGGCCGCTCGCCCACCGGCTGAGCACCCCCGCGGGCGCGAGGCTCGCCAAGGGCGCGGTCCTGGCCGCCGCCAAGTGGCGCGGGGCGCGGCGCAAGGAGACGGGCTGGGGCGGCGGCGCGTACCACACCGCCGACGGCTGGTCCTTCGACCCCCGGCGCGGCTGGACCTACACCCCGCCCTCCTGTGCCGACGGCTCCTGCACAACTGACTAGGCTCTCTGTCCGTGTCCGCCATGAACGAGCCCGCCGACGAGGGCCGCGCCGAGCCCGCTCCCGCTTCCCCGGCCGAGCCCCGTGAGCCGTCCCCCGCGACCGGCTCGAAGTCCGAGCAGACCCGCGCGCTGATCCTGGAGACGGCGATGCGGCTGTTCCAGGAGCGCGGCTACGACAAGACGACGATGCGGGCCATCGCCCAGGAGGCCGGGGTCTCGGTAGGGAACGCCTACTACTACTTCGCCGGCAAGGAGTGGCTGATCCAGGGCTTCTACGACCGTCTCGCGGCCGAGCACCGCGAGGCGGTCCGCGAGCTCCTGGCGACGGAGACCTCGCTGGAGGCCCGGATGGCGGGCGTGCTGCGGGTCTGGCTGGACGTGGCGACGCCATACCACGAGTTCGCGGTGCAGTTCTTCAAGAACGCCGCCGATCCGGACAGCCCGCTCAGTCCCTTCTCGGCGGAGTCGGAGCACGCGCGCGTGGAGGCGATCGCCGTCCACAAGGAGGTCCTCGCGGGCTCCAAGGCGAAGGTGCCCGAGGAGCTGCGCGAGGTGCTGCCCGAGCTGATGTGGCTCGCGCAGATGGGCCTCGTCATGTACTGGATCTACGACCGGACGGCGGGACGCGAGCGCAGCTACCGGCTCGCGGAACGGGGCGCGCGCCTCACCGCGCGCGGTGTGGCGCTGGCCCGGTTCCGCGTCCTGCGGCCGCTTGTCCTGGAGATCCACGAACTGTTCACGGACTTCCTGCCCGGCATGACCAACGCCCTGCCGGACCCGCAGAAGACGAAGCGCGGCTAGCCGCTAGTTGACCTCCGACATCTCCGCGAGTTCCACGTCGTGGACCAGCGGCTCGGCGCCGACGGTCACCTGGCGGGCCTGGGTGGTGTACGACGCCGCCGTGGTCGACAGCAGATAGGTGCCCGGTGCCGGGGCGGAGAGGATGTAGGAGCCGTCGGCCAGGGAGGTCACCTGGTCCAGCGGGCGGCCGCCCTTGGACAGCAGGGCCACCGAGGCGTTCTCCACCGGGTCGCCGGCGACGTCGCGGACGAAGCCGTGGACGGCCGTCGCGGGGCCGTCCGACGGGCCGGCGGAGGGGGTGACGTCCTCCTCCTTCGGCTCGACCGCGAGATGCGGCAGCCGCTTCTCCAGCCAAACCGGCAGCCACCAGTTGGAGGCGCCGAGCAGGTGCATCGCGGCCGGCACCAGTGCCGTACGGAGGATGAACGCGTCGAGGGCGACGGCCGCCGCGAGGCCCACGCCGGCCATGGCCGCGCCCGAGTCCCCGCTGAGGACGAACGCGAGGAACACACAGACCATGATCAGGGCGGCGGAGTTGATGACCCGGCTGGTCTCGGCGAGGCCGACGCGCACCGCGCGCGCGTTGTCGCGCGTGTGCACCCACTCCTCGTGCATCCGGCTGACCAGGAACACCTGGTAGTCCATGGAGAGGCCGAAGAGGAGGGACAGCATGATGACCGGCAGGAAGGCGTTGATCGGGCCCTCCTTGCCGAGGCCGAGCAGCTCCAGGCCCCAGCCCCACTGGAAGACGGCGACCAGGACGCCGAAGGAGGCGGCGGCCGCGATCAGGTTCATCACGGCGGCGGTCAGCGGCACCACCAGGGAGCGGAAGGCGATCAGCAGGAGCAGGAAGCCCAGTCCGACGATCGTCGCGACGAAGAGCGGCAGCCGGTCGCCGGTGACCGCCGCGAAGTCCTTGGAGACCGCCGTGACCCCGCCGACGTGCGCCTTCACCCCCGCCTTCGGGATGACGTCGTCCCGCAGCCGGTCGATGAGGGTGTCCGTCTCCTGCGACTGGGGTGAGGTCGTGGGCACGACCTGGATGACCGTGACGCCCTTCGCGGGCGGCAGCGCGGCCGCCTGGGCCACGCCCGGCGCGTCCTCGATGCCCCGGACGAGCGCGGTCGTGTCGGTGCCGTCCACGACGACCTGGAGCGGGCCGTTGAAGCCCGGTCCGAAGCCCTCGGCGAGCAGGTCGTAGGCCTTGCGGGTGGTGGTGGAGGCGTCGTTGTTGCCCTGGTCGGTGGCGCCCAGGCGCAGCGACAGCACGGGCAGCGCGAGCACGGCCATGACGACCAGCGCGAGCACGGCGATCGTCCGGGGACGGCGCTGCACCTCCGCCGACCAGCGGGCCGCCGGACCGCTCGTCCGCTCCTCCTCCGGGCCCTCGGCGGCCAGGCGCCGGCGCTGCTTGCGGCTGAGCACCCGCGGGCCGAGGAAGCCGAGCAGGGCCGGCAGCAGGGTGGTGGCGGCGAGGACGCTGAGGACGACCGTCAGCGAGGTGCCGACGACCACGCCGTCCAGGAAGCGCAGGTTCGTCACCAGCATGCCCGCCAGGGCGATGCAGACCGTGCCGCCCGCGAACAGCACCGCGCGGCCCGAGGTGTTGAGGGCGGTGACCGCCGACTCCTCCGGTGCGACACCGCGCAGGATGCCCTTGCGGTGGCGGGTGACGATGAACAGGGCGTAGTCGATGCCGACGCCCAGGCCGATCAGGGAGGACAGCAGCGGCGCCAGGTCGGGGATGTCGGTGACATGGCTGAGCAGCTGGGTCGAGAACAGTCCGGTGCCCACGCCGAAGACCGCAACGGCGAGCGGCAGCAGCATCGCGAAGAGCGAGCCGAAGGCGAGGAACAGCACGATCGCGGCGGCGACCAGGCCGACCATCTCGGCGAGGCCGGTGGGCGGTTCCTGGACGCGCTGGATGGCCTGGCCGCCCAGTTCCACCTCCAGGCCGCCGCGCTCGGCGCCCCGCGCGGTGTCGACGACGTCCTGGACGAGTTCCTTGGGCACGGCGTTCGCCTGGTCGGCGAAGGTGATCTGGGCGTACGCGATGCGCCCGTCCCGGCTGATCTGCCCCCCGCCCTGCTCACCGGCATAGGGGCTGGTGACCCCGCCGACGCCCTTCATGCCCGCGATCTTCTCCAGCGCGGGCTGGATCCGGGACCGTACGTCCTGGTCGCGGACCGTGCCCTCGTCGACCTTCCAGACGACGGTGTCGGTGTCGCCCGCGCGCGCGGGGAACGCCTTCTCCATCAGGTCGTACGCCTTCTTGGAGTCCGTGTCGGGGAGGGAGAACACGTTCGCGTAGTCCGTGCCCGCCGTCGAGGCCGAGAACCCCAGCCCGAACAACGCCCCCACCCACAGCAACAGGACCACCAGCCGATGCCGGTAGCACCAGCGTGCCAATGCCGCCACGATGCGCAACTCCTCACTCACAGTCGACGGGTCCCCCGGGTCCAGGACACCAGGATTGGCGGCACGCGCACGCGTGGACATCGCATGGCCATGACTCTCAAGGAACTCCAAAGGGGGAACCGGCCCGGTTGTCGGTGGGGCCGCCGATACTGGGGGCATGTCGACGGCCCCCGGCACCGTGCTGGTCGTGGAGGACGAGCCGAGCATCGCGGACGTCCTCGCCATCGCGCTGCGCTACCACCGCTTCGAGGTCATGACCGCGGGCACGGTCCGTGAGGCCCTCGCCCTCGCCGACCGCACCCGGCCCGATGTCGCGCTGCTCGACGTCATGCTGCCGGACGGCGACGGCCGGGCGCTCGGGCGCGAACTGCGCGAACGGCGGCCCCAACTGGCGCTGGTGTTCCTCACCGCACGCGACGCGCCGGCCGAGATCGTCGGCGCGCTCGGCTTCGGCGACGACTACATCACCAAGCCCTTCGACATCGACGTGGTGGTCGCCCGGATCGCCGCGGTGCTGCGCCGCACCCGCCCGGCGGACGTCCTGCCGCAGCGCCCGCCGCTGCGCTACGGCGAGCTGGAGCTGGACGAGACGACGTACAGCGTGCACCGCGCGGGCCGCTCGGTGGAGCTGACCCCGACGGAGTACGCGCTGCTGCGCTTCCTGGTGCGCAACGGCGGCCGGATCGTGCCCAAGGAGCAACTCCTGCGCCATGTCTGGCAGTACGAGCACACCCCGCCGGAGTCGACGGTGGTCGAGACCTACATCAGCTATCTGCGGCGCAAGCTGGACACCCTGGGCCCGCCGGTGATCACCACCCGGCGGGGCGTGGGGTACGGACTGGCATGAGGAGGCCGCGGGCCCTGCGGTGCGGGCGGGGCATGCACTCGCTGCGGGTGAAGCTGACCCTGGCGAACGTGGCGCTGCTGGCCATCGGGATCGTCGCGGCGACCGCGGTGAGCCTGATGGGGATGCGGCACTACCTGATGGACCAGATCGACGCCGAGCTGGTCAAGACCCGTGACTCGATCGCCGGTACGGGGCTCACCCTGCGCAAGCTGGACTCGCTGTCGGCGCTGAGCTTCCTGCGCGACCGGATGGTGCCCGGGGAGAGCGACGAGGAGTCGACGGCGGACACGGTCTTCACCGCCGTGGACGCCACCGGCCGTGCCGTGTCCCTCTTCGGAGTGCCGCCCACCGCCGCCCAGAGCGACCTCGCCGACGCCGTGCGCGACCCGCACGCGCTCGCCCTCAAAGCCGACCCGGGCGACATCAGCATGCGCGGCGCGGCGTACCGGGTCACGGCCACCCGGCTCGGGGACGGCACCTACGTCCTGATGGCGACCTCCACCGAGGCCCTGCGCCAGGGCATCACCAAGGCCCTCAAGCTCGATCTCGCCGTCGGCACCCTGCTGCTGGCGCTCCTCGCGTGTCTGACGCTGTTCAGCGTGCGGCGGCGGATGCGGCCGCTGGAGGACATGGTGGAGACGTCGTCGGCGATCGCGGAGGGCGATCTGACCCGCCGGGTGCCCTCCAGCCGGGAGACCAGCCTGGAGGTGGAGCAGTTGCGGCTCGCCCTGAACTCCATGCTCCACCAGGTGGAGGCGGCGTACCGCACGCGCGAGCGCAGCGCGGGCCAGCTCCGCCGGTTCGTCGCCGACGCCTCGCACGAGCTGCGCACCCCGCTGTCCGCGATCCGCGGCTATCTCCAGCTGTACGACCAGGGGATGCTGCGCGAGCCGGAGGAGCGCAAGCGGGCCTGGGACCGGATGAACGGCGAGGTGGACCGGATGGGCCGGCTGGTGGACGAACTGCTCACGCTGGCCCGGCTGGACCAGCGGCCCGAGCTGCGGCTGCGGAACGTGGACGTGAGCCGGCTGGTGCGGGACGCCGCCGAGGACCTGCGGGCACAGCAGCCGGACCGGCCCGTCACGGTGCACGCGGACGGGACGCTGCTGGTGCGGGCCGACGAGTCGGGGCTGCGGCAGGTGCTGGGCAACCTGGTGGCCAACGTGCGCACGCACACGCCCACCGAGGTCCCGGTGCGGCTGAGGGTGGAGCGCGTGGACGGGGTCGTACGGCTGTCGGTGCGGGACGAGGGGCCGGGGCTGGCGGCGGAGGACGCGGCGCGGGTCTTCGACCGGTTCTTCCGGGCGGGCGGCGGCGCGGGCAGCGGGCTGGGACTGGCGATCGTGCAGGGGGTGGTCCGGGCCCACGGCGGCGAGGTGAGCGTACGGACGGCACCCGGCGAGGGCCTGGGGGTGACGGTGGAACTGCCGACCCGCCCGAAGTCCTGCGTCTGACCGGCGGTGGCCAGGGCCTGTCGTTCGGATCAGGTCGCGGGACGGCGACGGGACTGCTCGGCGCCGGTGAGCTGCGGCCTGATCCGCACGACGGGCCCTAGTGCCGCGGCAGGCAACGTTCGCCCCGTCGCGACGCCCGGCACGCACTCTCGCCGCACCGGCCGAAAGCCCAAGTACGTCCAGTACGAGGACTTCCGGCCGGCACGCCGAGAGCACGCACCGGACGCCGCTCCTTGACGGGCAAACGTTGCCTGCCGCGGCACTAGGTGCTCGCCAGGACCAGCGCCCACACCGTCTTGCCGTGCCGTCCTCTGCTCCACACGCCCCATGCGGTGGCGAGGTGTTCCACGAGGTGCAGGCCGCGGCCGTGTTCCTCCCACTCGCCGACCACCCGCGGCCGGGGTTCCCGGCGGTCCTCGTCGGAGACCTCGATGAGACAGGAGCCGTCCGCGAGCGCGGTGACCGCCACCTCGAACTCCCGCTCCCGCAGGGGCCCGTGGCGGATGACGTTGGTGGCGAGCTCCGACACCACGAGGACGGCGTCGGTCAGCGCCCGGTCGTCGGGACCGTGCCCCCAGTCGGCCAGATGGTCCCGCACCCGGCGCCGGGCCAGCCCGACGGACGCCGGATGCCGGGGCAGCCGGAAGGAGTTGCGTCTCAGCACGTCTGCTCCTCACCCCGCGCACAGCTCCGTCACATCGCACCCCGACGGGTGACTGCCCGCGCTGCTGGGGGCGCATGCCCGAACGGGCCGGATCCGCCTGGCGGACCGGCCCTCGGGTCACTGCTGCGGTGGGTGGGTACGGGGTGTCAGATCCAGTCCAGGGACCACAGGCGGAACACGCCGTTGCCGTCGGCCAGGTACTGGCCGCCGCCGACGCCCGCGTCGGAGACGACGTACTCCTTGCGCTGCCACAGCGGGATCACCGGCACGTCGTCGGCGACGGTCTGCTGGAGGTTCTTGAAGTCGTCGGCGACCTGGCTGCGGTCGGCGTACTGCTGGCTGTCGGTGATGTAACGGTCGACGGCCTTGCTGCTGTAGCCGGTGTTCATGGTGGAGTCGGTGCCGACGAGCGGACCCGCGTAGGTGTCCGGGTCGGGGTAGTCGGCGACCCAGCCGACGGCGTACGCGTCGAGCTTGCCGCTCGCCCAGCGCTTCTGGAAGTCCGTCCACTCGTATCCCTTGACGTTCACCTTGAACAGACCGGAGGCCTCCAGCTGCCGCTTGAGCTCCTTCGCCTCGGCCTCGGCGGCACCACTGCCCAGGCCGTAGCCGTAGGTGAAGCTGACCGGGATGCTGACGCCGGCCTGCTGCAGGAGCGTGCGGGCCTTCGCCGCGCTCTGCGTGGGGTAGGTGTCGAAGAAGGACGTCGTGTGGCCGGTGAGGCCGGCCGGGACGAGCGAGTACAGCGGGTCGACCGTGCCGTCGTACACGGTCGCGGCGAGCCGTTCGCGGTTGACCAGCCAGGCCATCGCCTTGCGCACGTCCACCGAGTGCAGCGGCGAGGACGCGCGGGTGTTGAAGTACAGGTTGCGGGTGTCGGAGCTGTCGGCCTCGCTGACCCGCATGTCGGGGTCGCTGGCGTTGAGGGAGGCGAGGACGGCGGGCGGCAGCTGCCGGGTCGCCACGTCGACCTCCTTGGCCTTCCACCCCTTCTCCAGGGCGTCCGGGTCGGCGTAGTAGCGCAGTTCGACGGGCGCGCCGGTCTTCACCGCGCCCCGGTAACGCCCGTTGGGTTCGAGGTCGGCCCGCTTGCCCTTCGTGTACGACGTCAGCGTGTACGGGCCGGTGCCGTCGACGGAGGTACCGGTGCGCAGGCCGTCGGCCGGGTAGCGGGTGTGGTCCACGATCGAGCCGGCGCCGGTGGCCACCTTGAACGGGAAGGTGGCGTCCGGGGTCGTCAGATGGAACGTGACCTTCAGACCGTCGGCGTCCACCGACTTCAGGGTGGACAGCAGCGAGGCCGGACCGACATCGGCGTTGATCTTCTTGACCCGGTCGAAGGAGAACTTCACGTCCTCGGCGGTCATCTTGCGGCCGCTGGGGAAGGTGAGGTCGTCCCGCAGCTCGCAGGTGTACGTCGTCAGGCCGCCCTTCGGGAAGGAACAGCTCCTGGCGGCGTCCGGGACGGGCGAGACGCCGCCCGGCTCGTACGTCAGCAGCGACTGGAAGACATTGCTGAACAACGCCCAGGATCCGGCGTCGTAGGCGCCCGCCGGATCGAGTGACGTGATGGTGTCCGTCGTGCCCACGGTGATGGTGGCTTCGCTGTCCTCCTGCGACGGCATCAGCTGCCAGCCGCCCACTCCGACGACAGCGAGAACCAGCAGTGCCACGAGGATCCGCATGCGAACCGAGCGCATGGTGATGTCCCGCCCTCCCCGGGCCACAAGAAGGCCCAGTACTACACAGAAAGCCACCCCCCTTGGTGGCGGGGCTCACCTAACCACACGTGTTTCAGCGGGCGGAAGAGACTTCTGGGTAGATGAGAAAGAACTTACCGACGCCTTGTTTCCACCGGATTTCACAGCTTTCTCTCAGGTTCCGGCTCACGCCTGACGGGACGCCAGTTCGATCACCGTGATGTCCGAAGGGGCGCCCACGCGGGTGGGCGGCCCCCAGGCGCCGGCGCCCCGGGAGACGTAGAGCTGGGTGTCGCCGTAGCGGTCCAGACCGGCCAGGGTCGGGTTCGCCGCCTCGGCGATCAGGTTGCCGGGGAAGAGCTGGCCGCCATGGGTGTGGCCGGAGAGCTGGAGGTCGACGCCGTGGCGTACGGCATCGTGGATCTGGACGGGCTGGTGGGCGAGGAGCACGCACGCGCGCGTGGTGTCCCGGTCGCCGAGGGCCTTGCCGAAGTCGGGGCCCCGGCCCTCGCTCTCACCCGCGATGTCGTTGACGCCGGCCAGGTCGAACCAGGGGAGTTCGGTGCGCTCGTTCTCCAGGGGGTCGATACCGAGGCGGCGCACCTCCTCGACCCATTGGGCGGCGCCGGAGAAGTACTCGTGGTTGCCGGTGACGAAGAAGCTGCCGTGCCGCGCCTTCAGCTGCGCGAGCGGGGCGGCCGCCGGGCCCAGGTCCTTCACACTGCCGTCGACGAGGTCGCCGACGACGGCGATCAGATCCGGCTGGGTGCCGTTGATCGTGTCGACGACCTTCTGCGCGAAGCCCCGGCCGAGGACCGGGCCGAGGTGGATGTCGCTGACGACCGCGATCCGGTAGCCGTGGGCGGTGCGCGCGAGCTTGGCCAGCGGGACGGTGACGCGCTTCACCTTCGGACCACGCAGCACCCCGTAGGTACCGGCACCGACGGTCCCCACGGCCACCGCGGCGGCCGCACCCCCGACCGCCCGGGAGACGAAGAGACGCCGCGAGAGGGCACGCTTTTCGGCCGCTTCGGGAACGGGGGCGGGCTGCCCGGGCCCCTCGGGGGCGAGGGCGGGCTGCCCGACCGCCACGGAGGCGAGGCCGGACCGGTCCGCCGCCACCGGGGCGGGGGCCGATGACTCCGGCTGCCCGGGGCGGGAGCCGGGCCGGCCGGTCCGTGACCCCGGGGCGGTCGGGGCCGGCCGGTCGGTCGGCTCGGTACGGGCCGCTGCCGGCTCCGGGGCCGGCTGCTCGGAGCGGGCCGGGGCCGGCTGCTCGGAGCGGGCCCGGCGTTCCAGGAAGCGGCGCAGCAGGGGGCGTACGAGCTCGCCCGCCGCGACCGCGAGCAGCAGGTAGATCGACAGGGCGAGCCACAGGAAGCCCGGCCAGGCCAGGGTGCGCTGGAGCCAGAAGGGGGCGCCGGTGCGCTCCGCGACGAGGGCGCCGATCGCCAGGGCCCAGCCGCCCGCGATCAGTGCGGCGCCGCCGCGGCGCGCCCGGCCCGGACCGCGGGTGGTGTCGCGGAACAGGCGGCGCCACAGGTACCAGTTGGCGCCGACCACGACCGCCAGCGCGAGCAGCGCGAAGAGGATCACCATCGGGCTATGACGTCCGGCGCAGTGCGCGCAGTCCGCGCAACCCGATGGCCCCGATGACCGTCCCCAGTACGAAGGAGACGACGGCGAGCGTCAGGTGCACCCAGAAGTACGCCGTGGGGTGACCGTCGTCGAAGGCGAGACCGCTGCCGTCCTTGACCAGATTCTTGACGAAAGTGACCCAGATGACCCAGCTCCACACCCCGAAGGCGAGCAGGAACCAGGAGAGGGGGCGGCTGAGCTTCATGGGTTCAGTATCGCCGTCGGGTGTCCGGTTCGATGACCGGGGTGGGGAGGGCGGCGGGACTTCCCGTCGGCCGCCAGGTACGTTCTGCGTCGTGCCCGCACCCATGAAGCAGACCGTCAGGCGATCCCTGCTGGTCACCGCAGCGTCCCTCACCTCTCTCGCGCTGACCGCGCCCGTCTCCCTCGCCGCGCCGAGTCCGTCCCCCTCCAAGAGCCCGTCCCCCTCGGCCACTCCCCCGGCGACCATGTCCACGGTCGGCGGCGCGCGGCTCGGGCAGGCCGGGACGCAGGTGGCGCTCGCCGGGGACGCGCCGGTGGTGCCGAAGGACCTCACCGCGCGGTCGTGGATCGTCGCGGACGCCGAGTCGGGCGAGGTGCTGGCGGCGCACAACGCGCACTGGCGGCTGCCCCCGGCGAGCACGATGAAGATGCTGTTCGCGGACACCGTGCTGCCGAAGTTCCCGAGGACCACCGAGCACAAGGTGGTGCCGAAGGACCTGGAGGGCATCGGGTCGGGCTCCAGCCTGGTCGGGATAAAGGAGAACGAGACGTACTCGGTCCACGATCTGTGGCTGGGTGTGTTCCTGCGCTCCGGCAACGACGCCGTGCATGTGCTGTCGTCGATGAACGGCGGTGTCGCGGGCACCGTCAAGGAGATGAACCAGCACGCCGAGGAGCTCCAGGCCCTCGACACGCACGTGATCTCGCCCGACGGCTACGACGCGCCCGGCCAGGTCTCCTCCGCGTACGACCTGACGCTGATCGCACGGTCGGGGCTGCAGAAGAAGGACTTCCGGGAGTACTGCTCGACGGTCACGGCCAAGTTCCCGGGCGAGACGAAGAAGAACAAGAAGGGCAAGAAGGTCCGTTCGTCCTTCGAGATCCAGAACACCAACCGGCTGCTGGCCGGCGACTACGACATCTCGCAGTACCCGGGCATCGCGGGCGTCAAGAACGGCAACACCACCAACGCGGGCGCGACCTTCACCGGGGTGGCCGAGCGGGCCGGGCGGGTGCTGCTCGTCACCGTGATGAACCCGGAGAAGAGCGACCACAACGAGGTCTACAAGGAGACCGCCAAGCTGTTCGACTGGGGGTTCGCGGCGGCCGGGAAGGTGACGCCGGTGGGCGAGCTGGTCCCGCCGCAGGGGGCGGCTCCCAGCGCGCAGGCCAGCGCGCAGCCGGGCGCGAACCCGTCCTCCGGCGAGTCCCCCGGGTCCGGCCGGGGCGGCACCTCGCACCAGCCGGTGGCGAGCGCGGTCGCCGACGACGGCTCGCGCGGCATGTGGACCGCGCTGGGCATCGCCGGCGGGGTGCTGGTGCTGCTGGCCGCCGGGGCGTACGTCGTCAACCGCCGCTGGCCGCTCCCGGATCTGGTACGCCGTCGCCGCTGACGTCCTCGTCGAAGGCGCTCTCGGGTGCGCTGCCCGTGGCGGTCCAGGCGGCGCTGTACAGGACCAGTTTCGAGGTGAGGTTGATCCACAGGAGCAGGGCGATGGGGACGCCGAAGGCGCCGTACATGCTCTTGCCCGCCACGTTCTGCATATAGCCGCTGAGCAGCAGCTTGAGCAGTTCGAAGCCGACCGCGCCGATCAGTGCGGCGACGATCAGGCGGCGGCGGGTGGGCTCGACGCCGGGCAGCAGGGTCAGGACGTAGAGGAGGAGCAGGAAGTCGGCGAGGACGGCGATGGTGAAGGCGGCGACGCGCAGCAGGATGCCGCCCCAGCCCGCCTTGTCGATGCCGAGGGCGTCGGTGATCCGGCCGACCAGGGCGGAGGCGACGGTGGAGATGGCGAGGGTGACCAGGACCGCGCCGCCGAGGCCGACCAGGATGCCCGCGTCCTTGCCCTTGCTCAGGACCGGGTTCTCCTCCCGGTCGGGCAGCTCCCACACCGCCCGCAGACAGTCCCGCATCTGACCGACCCAGCCGATCCCGGTGAACAGCAGCAGGGCGCCGGCGATGAGGGAGACGGCGCCGGCGTTCTGTACCAGGTCGTGGATGTCGAGCCGGTCGGAGATGCCGGGGACCTGGTCGGCGATCTTGTCCTGGAGTTCCTGCTGCTGGGACTCGCTGAGGGTGGCGGCGGCGATCGCGGCGGCCAGGGTGAGCAGCGGGAACAGCGCGATGAAGCTGATGAACGTCATCGCGGCGGCGAGCCGGGTCCATTTCACCCGGTCCAGGCGTTCGTACGACCGCCACGCGTGCGTGGTCATGAGGCGGGCGACCCACGGCCCGACGCCGGGAAGCTTCTTCAGCCAGTCCATGATCCGACTCTGCCCCGCTCGGCGGGAATGACGCGAAGGACCGGGGTCCGAGTACCCCGGATGCCGCGCGCCACCAGTGCGCTACCAGTGCGCGACCGCCAGGCCGTACAGGGCGAGCCAGACCAGGCCGATCAGGGCGAGGGCGCGGTCGCCGAGGACGACCTCCTCGGGTTCGCCCGCGGTGCCCCGGTCGGCGAAGACGGCGTAGCGCAGGACCGCGAGGACGAACGCGACCACCGAAAGCTGGCGCCAGGGCAGCAGTCCGGTGTGCGGTGGGCCGCCCTCCTCCAGGGCCCACAGGCAGTAGCCGAGGACGGCGACACCCGCGGCGAGCTGCCAGACGAAGCGGAGGTAGCCGGTGGTGTACTCGGTGAGCAACGCGCGCGTGACGCCCGCTTTCCCGGCCATCTGGACGGCCTCGGAGTAGCGCTTGGCGGAGACCATGAACAGGGCGCCGAAGCCGGTGGTGATCAGGAACCAGCGGGAGAGCGGGATGCCGAGCGCGAGCCCGCCTGCCGCGGCCCGCATCAGGAAGCCGGTGGTGACGACGGCGAGGTCGACGACCAGGACGTGCTTCAGGCGGACGCAGTACGCCAGTTGCATGCCGACGTAGGCGGTCAGGAGCAGGGCGAGGGCCGGGGTGGTCAGCCGGGCCGCGAGGAGCGGCGCGAGGACCGCGAGGGCGCCTCCGGCGGCGTACGCGACCGGTACGGGGACCTGTCCGGCGGCGACCGGGCGGTGCCGTTTGACGGGGTGGGCGCGGTCGGCCTCGGCGTCCCGGGCGTCGTTGACCAGGTAGACGGCGGCGGCGCAGGCGGTGAACAGGGCGAAGACCAGGGCGAGTTCGGTGAGCGTACCGGCGGTGAGCAGCCGGCCGGCCGCGGCGGGGGCGGCGACGACGAGAACGTTCTTGACCCACTGCTTGGGGCGGGCGGTCCGCAGGAGACCGCGCAGCAGGCCACCGGGGCGGGGGTTCGGCGGCGACGGGGTCCGCCGTCGTGGGGTGCGCTGCGGGTGGAGAACCGTCTCAGCCACGGCACCCCTTGGTCATCCACCGCTTCCCCAGGCACGCCGTGAGGGCGCCGAGGGCCGCGCCCGCCGCCACGTCGGAGGGGTAGTGGACGCCGACGACGAGACGGGACAGGCACATCGCGGCGGCGAGCGGGGCGACGGCGGGTGCCCCGAGGGCGCCGAAGGCGACGGCGGCGGCCGTGGCGGAGGTCGCGTGCGCGCTGGGGAAGGAGTGCCGGCCGGCGGTGCGCACCCGGGGGGCGACATGCGCGGGGCGCGGACGGCGCACGACCCGTTTCACGCCCATGCTGACGACGTGCGCGCCCGCGGTGAGCGCGGTCGCGCGCAGCCAGGCGCCGCGCCGAGGGCGGTCCGCGGCGGCGCCCAGGAGGCCCGCCGCGAGCCACAGCGCGCCGTGCTCGCCCGCCCGGGAGAGTGCGCGGGCGGCGCCGGCGACGCGCGGGTCCGCGCCTGTCCTGTGCAGCGCGGAAAGGATGCGGTGGTCCAGGTCGTCGAGGTCGCCGAGGTTGTCGAGGTCGTCCAGGTCGTTCAGGTCGTTCAGGTCGTTCAGGTCGTCCATGTGGTCCATGTGGTCCATGTGGATTCACTGTTCACGCCGTCCCGGGCGGAACTCCGGCAATATTGAGCGACATCCCATTAATCACCCATTTCGGGGAGCAAGTGGAGGTTTCAAAACTTGTCGCCCATAAAGGGGCGATACGGTCGCCTCCATGCCTGCCGAGACCGTCTCCGTCACCGGATGGGGCCGCACCGCCCCCTCCGCCGCCCGTCTGATCCGCCCCCGGACGTACGAGGAGGCCGTGGCCGCGGTCCGGGACTGCGGGGTCCGCGGGGGCATCCCGAGGGGGCTCGGGCGGGCGTACGGGGACGCGGCGCAGAACGCCGGCGGAGCGGTGTGGGACATGACCGGCCTGGACCGGATCCATGTCGTCGACGTGGCCGACGGCACCGTGCTGTGCGACGCGGGCGTCTCGCTGCACCGGCTGATGGAGGTGCTGCTGCCGCTCGGCTGGTTCGTGCCGGTGACCCCGGGCACCCGGTACGTCACCGTCGGCGGCGCGATCGGCGCCGACATCCACGGCAAGAACCATCACGTCGGCGGCTCCTTCGCCCGGCATGTGCTGTCCTTCGAGCTGCTCACCGCCGACGGCACCATCCGCACGGTGGCCCCGGGTACCCCGCTGTTCGACGCGACCGCCGGCGGCATGGGCCTGACCGGGGTGATCCTCACGGCGACCGTCCGGCTCCAGCCCGTCGAGACGTCCCTGATGGCGGTCGACACCGAACGCGCCACCGACCTCGACGACCTGATGGCCCGGCTGACCGCCACCGACCACCGCCACCGCTACTCGGTCGCCTGGATCGACCTGCTCGCCCGCGGGGCGGCCACCGGGCGCGCGGTGCTCACCCGGGGCGACCACGCGCCCCTGGACGCGCTGCCCGCCCGCGCGCGCAGCGCACCGCTCGCCTTCCGCCCCTCCCGTCTCCCGCCCGCGCCGGCCGGCCTGCCGGGCGGACTGCTGAACCGGGCGACCGTCGGGCTGTTCAACGAACTCTGGTACCGCAGGGCGCCCCGCGCACGGACCGGCGAACTCCAGCCGCTCCCCGCGTTCTTCCACCCCCTCGACGGCGTCCCGCACTGGAACCGCGTCTACGGCAGGAGCGGCCTCGTGCAGTACCAGTTCGTCGTCGGACACGGCCACGAGGACACCCTGCGCCGGATCGTGGACCGGATCTCCGCGCACCGCTGCCCGTCCTTCCTCGCCGTCCTCAAGAGGTTCGGGGAGGCCGACCCCGGCTGGCTCTCCTTCCCCCGCCCCGGCTGGACCCTCGCCCTGGACATCCCGGCCGCCCTGCCCGGCCTCGGCGCCCTCCTCGACGCGCTGGACGAGGAGGTGGCCGCCGCCGGCGGACGTGTCTACCTCGCCAAGGACTCCCGGCTGCGCCCCGAACTGCTCACCGCGATGTACCCGCGCCTGGCCGACTTCCGCGCGCTGCGCGCGGAGCTGGACCCGCGCGGGGCACTCGTCTCGGACCTCGCCCGCCGTCTCGCCCTCTGAAGTCCCCGAAGTCCCCGAAGCCCCCCGTAGCCCCAGGAGTTGCCGTGCAGGACGCCTTCGGTCTCCCCCAGTCCCTCCTCGTCCTCGGCGGTACGTCGGAGATCGCGCTGGCGACCGCCCGCCGGCTGATCGCCCGCCGCACCCGCACGGTGTGGCTGGCCGGACGCCCCTCCGCCGCCCTGGAGTCGGCCGCCGCCGAGCTGCGCGCCCTCGGCGCCGGCGTCCGTACGGTCGCCTTCGACGCCCTCGACCCCGACAGCCACGAGACCGTCCTCGGCAAGGTCTTCGCCGAGGGCGACATCGATCTCGTCCTGCTCGCCTTCGGGGTCCTCGGCGACCAGGCGCACGACGAGCGCGCCCCCACTGCGGCGGTGCGGGTCGCGCAGACCAACTACACCGGCGCGGTGTCGGCGGGTCTGGTGAGCGCCCGCGCACTCCAGACGCAGGGCCACGGGGCGCTCGTGGTGCTCTCCTCCGTCGCCGGGGAGCGGGCCCGCCGGGCGAACTTCATCTACGGCTCCAGCAAGGCCGGTCTCGACGCGTTCGCGCAGGGGCTGGGGGACGCGTTGCAGGGGACCGGCGTGCACGTGATGGTCGTACGGCCCGGGTTCGTGCGGACGCGGATGACGGCGGGGCTTCCGAAGGCGCCGCTCGCGACCACGCCCGAGGAGGTGGCGGCGGCGGTGGAGCTGGGGTTGCGGCGGCGGTCGGAGGTGGTGTGGGTGCCGGGGGTGTTGAGGGTGGTGATGGCGGCGTTGCGGCATGCCCCTCGGGGGGTGTTCCGACGGCTGCCCGTTTAGCGGGCGGGCCCTGAAGGGGCGCGGGGCGGTGTCGACCTGCGGCTCCGCCGCGTGGGCGCGACCGGCCCCCACCGGGCCCGCGGACGAACCACCCGTGCCTCAGCGAGCCGGCAGGGAACCGCGGTCCGCGTGAGCCGTCTGCGGGGGGATCACCGGGCCGCCGAAGGTGTACTCGCGGAGTTGGCGCCAGACGCCGTCGGCGCCCTGTTCATGGAGGGCGAAGCCGGTGCAGGACCACTCGGCCTCATAGCCGGAGAGCTCCTCGAAGGCCCGGTCCATGGCCTCCTCGTCGATGCCGTGCGCCACGGTGACGTGCGGGTGGTACGGGAACAGCAGCTCGCGCACCAGCGGACCGGAGGCGTCCCGGACGAGCTGCTGGAGCCAGGCGCAGACCTCGGCGCCCTCGACGACCTTCAGGTACACCACCGGCGACAGCGGACGGAAGGTGCCGGTGCCGCACAGGCGCATCGGGAAGGGGCGGCCGGTCGCGGCGACCTCGATGAGGTGGGCGTCGACGGCCGGCAGGTCGCTCGCCTCGATCTCCGTCGGCGGCAGCAGCGTGACATGCGTGGGGATGCCGTGAGCAGCGGCGTCGCCGAAGCCCGTGCGCCGCTCCTGGAGCAGGCTGCCGTGAGGCTCCGGGACCGCGATCGACACGCCGATCGTTACGGTCCCCACGTCGTCTCCTGTCGTCGGTGCCGGGTTCGTATGCAGTCGTACGGCTATCGACTGTACGGCCACGGCTGTGCTCTGGGCAGGCGCAAGGGAAGTGATGTGCAGCGCTCTGCCCGGGGGAACTTCTGTGTGGTGCGCCTGTGATGCTGCTGAGCGCCGTCAGTGCTTCGCGGGCAGGAAGCCGACCCTCTCGTACGCCTGGGAGAGCGTCTCCGCGGCGACCGCGCGCGCCTTCTCCGCGCCCTTCGCGAGGATCGAGTCCAGCGTCTCCGGGTCGTCCAGGTACTGCTGGGTGCGGTCCCGGAACGGGGTGACGAAGTCGACGACGACGTCCGCGAGGTCCGTCTTCAGGGCGCCGTACATCTTGCCCTCGTACTCCTGCTCCAGCTGCGCGACGCTCTTGCCGGTGAGGGTGGAGTAGACGGTGAGCAGGTTGCTGACACCCGGCTTGTTCTCGAGGTCGTAGCGGACGACCGTGTCGGTGTCCGTGACCGCGCTCTTGACCTTCTTCGCGGTGGCCTTCGGGTCGTCGAGCAGGTTGATGAGGCCCTTCGGCGTGGACGCCGACTTGCTCATCTTGATCGACGGGTCCTGGAGGTCGTAGATCTTCGCCGTCTCCTTGAGGATGTACGGCTTCGGGATGGTGAAGGTCGCGCCGAAGCGGCCGTTGAAGCGCTCGGCGAGGTCACGGGTCAGCTCGATGTGCTGGCGCTGGTCCTCGCCGACCGGGACCTCGTGGGCCTGGTAGAGCAGGATGTCCGCGACCTGGAGGATCGGGTACGTGAACAGGCCGACGCTGGCGCTCTCGGCACCCTGGCGGGCGGACTTGTCCTTGAACTGGGTCATCCGGCTGGCCTCGCCGAAGCCGGTGAGGCAGTTCATGACCCAGGCGAGCTGGGCGTGCTCGGGGACGTGGCTCTGCACGAAGAGGGTGCAGCGCTCGGGGTCCAGACCGGCCGCGAGGAGCTGGGCGGCGGCCAGACGGGTGTTGGCCGTGAGGTCCTTCGGGTCCTGCGGGACCGTGATCGCGTGCAGGTCGACGACCATGTAGAAGGCGTCGTGGGACTCCTGGAGGGCCACCCACTGGCGGACGGCGCCGAGGTAGTTGCCCAGGTGGAACGAGCCGGCGGTGGGCTGGATGCCGGAGAGCACGCGGGGTCGGTCTGAGGCCATGTTCATCATTGTCTCAGAGAGCGGTGAGTGGTTTCGGTGCACGGGGAGCTGCGGCGCCGTCGTGGCTGGTCGCGCCCCGCGGCGGGGCCGCACACGGCTGCGGCCCCGCGCCCCTTGAAAACGCCTTCAGCCGAGGTCGATCTCCGGGTACAGCGGGAAGCCCGCGACCAGGTCCGTCGCCCGCTGGGAGATCTCCTGCGCGACCTTCTCGTCCAGGACGTGGGAGGCCTTGCTCGGCGCGCCGGACTTCGTCGTGCCCTGTTCCGTGGTGGTGAGGACGCGGTCGATCAGGCCCGCCACCTCGTCCATCTCCGCCGTGCCGAGGCCGCGGGTGGTCAGGGCCGGGGTGCCGACGCGGATGCCCGAGGTGTACCAGGCGCCGTTCGGGTCGGCGGGGATGGCGTTGCGGTTGGTGACGATGCCCGAGTCGAGGAGGGCGGCCTCGGCCTGGCGGCCGGTGAGGCCGTAGGAGGAGGCGACGTCGATCAGGTTGAGGTGGTTGTCGGTGCCGCCGGTGACCAGCGTGGCGCCCCGGCGCATCAGGCCCTCGGCCAGTGCGCGGGAGTTGTCGACGATCCGCTGGGCGTAGTCCTGGAAGGCGGGCTGCCGGGCCTCGGCGAGGGCGACGGCCTTGGCGGCCATCACGTGCGGGAGCGGGCCGCCGAGGACCATCGGGCAGCCGCGGTCGACCTGGTCCTTGAGGGAGTCGTCGCACAGGACCATGCCGCCGCGCGGGCCGCGCAGGGACTTGTGGGTGGTCGTGGTGACGATCTGGGCGTGCGGGACCGGGTCGAAGTCGCCGGTCAGGACCTTGCCGGCGACCAGGCCCGCGAAGTGCGCCATGTCGACCATCAGGGTCGCGCCGACCTCGTCGGCGATCTCGCGCATGATCCGGAAGTTCACCAGGCGCGGGTACGCGGAGTAGCCGGCGACCACGATCAGCGGCTTGAACTCACGGGCCTGGGCGCGCAGGGCGTCGTAGTCGATGAGGCCGGTCGCCGGGTCGGTGCCGTAGGAGCGCTGGTCGAACATCTTGCCGCTGATGTTCGGGCGGAAGCCGTGGGTGAGGTGGCCGCCGGCGTCCAGGGACATGCCGAGCATGCGCTGGTTGCCGAAGGCCTGGCGCAGCTCCGCCCAGTCGGCCTCGGAGAGGTCGTTGACCTGGCGGGCGCCGGTCCTCTCCAGGAAGGGGACCTCGACGCGGTCGGCGAGGACGGCCCAGAAGGCGACCAGGTTGGCGTCGATGCCGGAGTGCGGCTGGACGTAGGCGTGGCGGGCGCCGAACAGCTCGCGGGCGTGCTCGGCGGCGAGCGCCTCGACCGTGTCGACGTTGCGGCAGCCGGCGTAGAAGCGGCGGCCGACGGTGCCCTCGGCGTACTTGTCGCTGAACCAGTTGCCCATCGCGAGGAGGGTGGCCGGGGAGGCGTAGTTCTCGGAGGCGATCAGCTTGAGCATCTCGCGCTGGTCGTGCACCTCCTGGCCGATGGCGTCGGCGACGCGCGGCTCGACGGCACGGATCACGTCGAGGGCGGCGCGGAAGGCGGTGGACTCGGTGGAGAGGGGCTGCTGCTCTGACATGTCGTCGGCCTCCGGGTGGCGTGGGTGCTGAAAAGCGGTCACGGTGTCACGGTTCGGCCCAGGCGCACGGCACTGTTGCTGCTCAGAGCCGCTCCCCGATGGTCCGTCCCATCCCAGCGCGCCAGTCACGGCCCGCCGCCAGCCTACCGGTCACGCCCGCGCGCGACGGTGCCGCGTCCACCATGCGAGCGACCGGGGAAGGGCGCACGCTGGAGTTCCCGGGAGGTCCCGTGAGCACGACCGAGGTGCTGATCGCCGCCGCCGACGCGCACTGCGCGCACACCTATCACCCGCTGCCGGTGGTGATCGCCACGGCCGAGGGGGCGTGGATGACGGATGTGGAGGGGCGGCGGTATCTGGATCTGCTGGCGGGCTACTCGGCGCTGAACTTCGGGCACGGCAACCGGCGGCTGGTCGAGGCGGCGAAGGCGCAGCTGGAGCGGGTGACGCTGACGTCGAGGGCGTTCCACCACGACCGGTTCGCCGCGTTCTGCGCCGAGCTGGCCGCGCTGTGCGGCAAGGAGATGGTGCTGCCGATGAACACGGGCACGGAGGCGGTGGAGACGGCCGTGAAGACCGCCCGGAAGTGGGGCTACCGGGTGAAGGGGGTCCCGGCGGAGACGGCGAAGATCGTCGTCGCCGGCCACAACTTCCACGGCCGTACGACGACGGTCGTCAGCTTCTCCACCGATCCCGAGGCCCGGGCGGACTACGGGCCGTACACGCCCGGCTTCGAGATCGTCCCGTACGGGGACGTCACGGCGATGCGGGCGGCGGTGACCGAGAACACGGTGGCGGTGCTGCTCGAACCCGTCCAGGGCGAGGCGGGGGTGATCGTCCCGCCGGAGGGCTATCTGCCGGCGGTGCGGGAGCTGACCCGGCAGCGGGGGGTGCTGTTCGTCGCCGACGAGATCCAGTCGGGGCTCGGCCGGACGGGGCGGACCTTCGCGTGCGAGCACGAGGGGGTCGTACCGGATGTGTATGTGCTGGGGAAGGCGCTCGGGGGCGGGATCGTGCCGGTGTCGGCGGTGGTGGCGGACGCGGCGGTGCTCGGGGTGTTCCGGCCCGGGGAGCACGGGTCGACGTTCGGCGGGAATCCGCTGGCGTGCGCGGTCGCGCTGGAGGTGATCGCGATGCTGCGGACGGGCGAGTACCAGGAGCGGGCCGCGCTGCTCGGGGAGCGGCTGCACCGGGAGCTGGCGGCGTTGGCCGGCACGGGGCGGGTGACGGCGGTGCGGGGGCGCGGGCTGTGGGCGGGCGTGGACGTGGCGCCGGGGTACGGGTCGGGGCGGGAGGTGGCGGAGCGGCTGATGGGCCGGGGCGTCCTGGTGAAGGACACCCGCGGCCCGACGATCCGCGTCGCACCGCCCCTGGTCATCACCGAGGAGGACCTGGACTGGGGGCTGGAGCAGCTGCGGGTGGTGCTGGGGGGCTAGGAGCAGGTCGTGGGAGGGGCGGGGTCAGCCGATGGTCCACTTCTGGTTGGCGGCGCCCGAGCAGGTCCAGATCTGCAGCCGGGTGCCGTTGGCCGGGTTGTTGCCGGTCACGTCCAGGCACTTGTCGGCCTGTGGATTGACGATGTCGTTCGCCGCGCTGACGGCCCACTTCTGATGGGGGCCGCCGGTGCAGTCCCAGAGCTGGACCGTGGAGCCGTCGGCGGTGCCGTTGCCGGTGACGTCCAGGCACTTGCCGAGCGCGCGGACCGTGCCGTCGGCGCCCACGGTCCACTGCTGGGCGGCGGTGCCGTTGCAGTCGTAGAGCTGTACGGGGGTCCCGTTGGCGGAGTTGGCCCCGGCGACGTCCACGCACTTTCCGGCCAGGCCCCTGATCGCCGCGCCGGTGGGCGTGCCGCCGGTCGTCACCGACACGGAGTCGACCACCAGCTGCTGCGGGAACGAGGTGGAGCCGTCCGGGTCGCCCGGCCAGTAGCCGCCCACGGCCAGGTTCAGGATCAGGAAGAACGGCTTGTCGAACACCCAGGTCCTGCCCCCGAGGTCGGCCGGGGTGCGCCGCTGGTAGACGGTGCCGTCCACGGACCAGGTGATCGCGCCGGGCGCCCAGTCCACCGCGAAGGTGTGGAAGGCGTCCGCGAAGGCCTGGCCGCCCGGCAGCGTGTAGGCCGCGCCTATGCCGCCCGAGCCCGAGTAGCCGGGGCCGTGGAGGGTGCCGTGCACGGTGGAGGGCTCGTAGCCGACGTTCTCCATGACGTCGATCTCGCCCGAGTCCGGCCAGTCGACCGGCGTGCCCAGCATCCAGAACGCGGGCCACATGCCCTGCCCGCGCGGGATCTTCATCCGTGCCTCGACGTGCCCGTACCGCGCGGTGAACCTCCCGGCGGTGTTCAGCCGGGCCGAGGTGTACTGGCAGGTGCCGTACCAGCACGGGTAGTTCGCCGGGTTCTCCTTCCGCGCGGTGATCACCAGGTGGCCCTGGCCGTCCAGGGCCGCGTTCCTGTTGCCCGACGTGTAGTACTGCCGCTCGTGGTTGTCGACGTTGTCGCCCGTCTCGATCTGCCACTTCGACGGGTCGACCGCGGAACCGGCGGCACCGTCGAAGGTGTCGGAGAAGGCCACCGCGGCCACCGCGGCGGCGGTCGCGGCGGGGGAGTCGTCCCGGGGACCGGCGTGCGCCGCGCCGGTCGCGGCAGACGCGACCAGGACGGCGGACAGCGCGGCGAGCAGGCATCTGCGGAGCAGGCGTGGGGAGGCCAAGGCTCTTCCTTCCGTACGGCGGCCGGGCGCACGGAGGGGCCGACCGCGGTGGGGGATGAAGGCGTCGCCTCTTGATTTAAGTAGTGAAGTAAGTGGGGGTCAATACTGTGCGCACCCGCTCCCGGCGCCGGGCCCAGGGCCTGTCTAGTGCCGCGG
>NZ_KQ948766.1:530276-665385 GCF_001514205.1 Streptomyces griseoruber
TTGCCTGCCGCGGCACTAGAGGATCACGTGCGGGACGAAGCGGGCGTACTCGTCCGTGATCAGGCCCGAGGACTCGCGGATGCCGAGGCCCGCCGACTCCTCCGCCACGACCCAGGCCCCGAGGACGACGTGGTTGCCGTCGAAGGCGGGGAGCGGGGCGAGCTGCTGGTAGCAGCAGGGTTCGTCGGTGCGGACGACGGGGGCGGCGCCCTTCTCGTGGATCGTGACGCCGGCGCCCTCCCGGCCCAGCAGGGGCTTGGCCACGTAGCCGGTGGTGGCGGCCAGCTCGCGGGGGCCGTCGAGATGGGCGGGGAGGAGGTTCGGGTGGTCCGGGTACAGCTCCCACAGGACGGCGAGCAGGGCCTTGTTGCTCAGGAGCATCTTCCAGGCGGGCTCGATCCACATCGTGCTGCCGGTGCCGCCGCCGTTGTCGAGGGTGTCGAGGACATGGCCGGCGAAGCGGTCGGTGGTGAGCCACTCCCAGGGGTAGAGCTTGAAGCAGCTGCGGATGAAGCGGAGCCGGTGGTCGACGAAGCGGCCGGAGAGCCGGTCGAAGCCGATGTCCTCGACGGGGATGAACGCCGTGTCGAGGCCCGCCTGTTCGGCGGTCTCCTTCAGGTAGGCGACCGTCATCAGGTCCTCGCCGAGTTCGTCGGCGGTGGAGTGCGCGAAGTACAGCGGGCTGCCGGGCGGCAGGAGCGGGGCCTGTTTCCGCCAGGCCGCGACCAGGCGTTCGTGCAGGGAGTTCCACTGGTCGGCGCCGGGGAAGCGCTCCTCCATCCAGAACCACTGCGGGGAGGCCGCCTCCACGAGGGAGGTCGGGGTGTCGGCGTTGTACTCCAGGAGCTTCGCCGGGCCCGTGCCGTCGTAGCGCAGGTCGAAACGGCCGTAGACGGACGGGAGTTCGGCACGCCGGCGCCAGGCCTCGGTGACCGCGGCCGCGATCCGCGGGTCGGTGATGCCGAGGTCGGCGAGGCGGCCGGCGGTGACCAGGTGGTCCGCCGCCGCCAGGCACATCCGGTGCAGTTCCTCGACGGTCTCCTCCAGGGCCTCGACCTCGTCGAGGGTGAAGGCGTAGTACGCGCTCTCGTCCCAGTAGGGGCGCAGACCGCCGTCGGGGTGGCGGGTGAGCGGATAGACGAGGCCCTGCTCCTCGACCGTCCTCTGCCAGCCGGGGCGGGGCTCGATGGTGTGGCGCTGCATGGCGTACGGCCGCTCAGCCGCCGCTGCTGCCGCCGGAGCCGGAGCAGCCGAAGCCGCCCCGGTCGACGGCCTCGCTCTTGCTGAAGGTGCCGTAGTCCGCCCAGCCGCCGTCGACGTCCGCGTCGTAGTACCAGTCGGCGTCCGTCTTCGTGGCCGTTGCGGAACCGGTCCTCTTGCCCTGGCTCCTGCCGGTGGAGGTGGAGCCGGAGGTGGTGGACTTGCAGTTCTGGTCGGCGACGACCTTGTAGCCGTAGAGCGAGTCGTAGCTGTCGCGGTCGACGCAGCGGCGGTCCGGGTCGGAGCCGCAGGAGGTGAGGGCGGCGGCGACCACCCCCATACCGCCGAGTACGACCGTGCTGGACCGCAGGCGCCTGCGTGATTCCGCCATGTCCCCGTCTCCCCGTCGCTGTCTTTGCCCCGCCCCTACGGCGATTTCCGGCCGCCAGCCTAAAGATCGGTGAGAGCGGGTGCACACCGGCCCCCCGTCGGACGCCGCTCGCCTACAGTCCGATCGTGCTGTGGGGAATGGTGTGCGCGCTCGGCGCGGCGGTCTGCTTCGGTACGGCGACGGTGTTGCAGGCGATGGCCGCGCGCGCCGCGTCCGGTGGGGGCGGCGGTGAGGCGGCGCTGCTGCTGCGGGCGCTGCGGCAGTGGCGGTACATGGCGGGGCTGGGGCTGGACGGGCTGGGCTTCGTCCTCCAGGTCGCCGCGCTCCGCTCGATCCCGATCTACGCGGTGGCGGCGGCGCTGGCGTCGAGCCTCGCGGTGACGGCGGTGGTGGCGGCCCGGCTGCTGCGGGTGCGGCTGAGCCGGGGCGAGTGGGGTGCGGTGGCCGTGGTGTGCGCCGGGCTCGCCATGCTGGGGCTCGCCTCGGGCACGGAGGGCGGGGAGAGCGGGCCGGCGGCGCTGGCGTGGGTCATGCTCGGCACGGCGGTGGGGGTGCTGCTGCTGGGAGTGTCCGCGGGGCGGCTGCCGGAGCGGGGGCGGGCGCTGGTGCTGGGCGTGGGGGCCGGGTTCGGGTTCGGGGTCGTCGAGGTGTCGGTGCGGCTGATCGACTCGCTGTCCCCCGCGGACCTCGTCACCGATCCGGCGGTGTACGCGCTGCTGGCGGGCGGTGGCGCCGCGTTCCTGTCGCTCACCTCCGCCCTCCAGCGGGGCTCCCCGACGACGGCGACCGCCGGGATGGTGATCGGGGAGACGATCGGCCCCGCGCTGGTGGGGGTGGTGTGGCTGGGCGACCGCACCCGGGAGGGGCTGGCGTGGCTCGCCGTGCTGGGGTTCCTGGTCGCGGTGGCGGGGACCCTGGCGCTGGCCCGCTTCGGCGAAGCCCCGGAGGAGGCCCAGGCCCAGGAGGTTCCCAGGTGGTAGCCATGGGACCGAACGACGCCGAGATCGTGCGGGACATCACCGACGGCACCGCGATCCCCGCGGTGGGCCCGTCGGTGCTCAAGGCGCGCCGGGCGCCTCCTCCACCCGCGACCGCACGCCCGGCCTCAGAGGGGGATGCCAACCCAGGCGGGTTGGGGTTCACGGGCGCTCGAACGGCCGGCGGCCGCTGTCACCCCTGCGGCACCGGCTGTTCGCCGGGGGCGGGGGATCCCGCCCTGTCCTGCCGCGACGCTGATGCTCGCGTTCTCGTCGGCGTTGCAGCTGAAGCCGCTGGATGGGGAGGGGGCGGCGGTCCGCCCATCGCCTCGGTGATGCCGTCCCACAGGCGGGACCTGGCCTGAAGGGCGACGGTGACGGTCTCCACGGCCTCCTGCCAGCGGGTGTCGTCGGTGCCGCAGAGGTCGCTGACCATCTGGAGGGCCATGGGGGTGTGCTCCTCGCCGTCGACCTCGATGTGGCGGGCGAGGTAGTCGCGGAAGAGGGGGAAGCGGTCCGTGCCCTCCTCCCTGACGACCTGGTCGAACATGTCGGGGATCAGGTCCTCGCGGGAGAAGGCGAAGACGGCGGCCCGGCAGTGCAGCGGGCGGTGGGCGATGATGTCGAAGGTCGTCGTGACGAACTCCGCCGCCGCGGCGGGCACCCGGGCGACGCGCAGGGCCGCCGGCAGGTCGTGCCCCTCGCCGATGAGGCCGAGGAAGGTGTCGACGCGGGTGGTGTCGGCCCCGGCCTCGGTCATGGCGGCCCGGTACAGCTCGTAGTGGCTGGTGAAGCCGCCGTTCAGCTCGTCGCTCTCCTCGACCAGCACGATGTCGTTGATGAGCCGGCGGGCCACCGCCGAGCCGCGCGGCACCCAGGGCACGTCGACGCAGGTCAGCTCGCGCTGGAGCGACTTGAGCAGGGACATGAAGTCCCACACCGCGAAGACGTGGTGGGCCATGAACGTCCTGAGGTGTTCCTGCCCGGATATCCGCTGGTAAATAGGGTGGACCGTTACTTCTTTCCGGGCGGATTCCAGCACGGAACGAGCCCGTTCGATTCCCTCTTGTCCCCCGGCGGTCAGTTTCCAGTCGTACCTGGACATGAAGATCTCCTTCGATCTCGGACCGCGATCGTCCAACCATCCGAGCGACGACGGCAAGCACTTTCTTGAATTCGGCGGAAGTTACTCGCGGTATCGCCCGACAGATGACATCAAGGGGTCTGAAACACCGTCAAAGAGCCGTGATTCGGACAGTCACAGGTCCCCCACAAAAAAATCATTGAATCTTTGAACGCGAGGGATCCGGGGTGCGTACTGCACCCCGTGAGCAGTAATCCCGTCACCGTGACCGTGGCCTATCACGTGGTGCCGGGCCGTGAGGCCGACTTCCATACCTGGGGGTGGGCCATGCTGGGCGCGAGCGCCCGGCAGCCGGGTTTCCTCGGGGGTGGCGTCCTTGTCGATCAGGAGGCGGAGTGGCATGTCGTCTATCGCTTCGCCACCGAGGAAACGGCTCTGGCCTGGGAGGTCTCACCCGACCGGGTCCAGTGGGACGTCCGCACCCAAGGCATCGCCGAACGGGCGGGCCGCCGGAGCGTGCAGGGGTCGAAGCAGTGGTTCGACACCCAGGGCCCCCCGCCTCCACCGCCGGCCCCACCTGCTCCGCCGGCCCCGCCGGCGAAATGGAAACTGTGGTTCGTGAATATGAGTGCGGTGTTCCCGCCGGTGCTTCTGTTCAATCTGATCGTGCTGCCCTATCTCGGCGGCCTCAATCCGTTCATTCGCACGCTCTTGCTCTGCCTGTGTGTGACGGCTCTCGTCACCTGGATTCTCATGCCGCGCCTTCAGCGTTTCTTCAAGAAATGGCTGTACCCACCGCTCCAGGCGCTGCGTGGGCGGCACAAACGACGGACCGTATAGGTTCGTGAACGACGAAGGAGGTGGGCGGGTGAAGACCCTGCTCATCGACAATTACGACTCGTACACGTACAACCTGTTCCAGCTGATCGCCGAGGTCAACGGCGAGGAGCCGGTGGTGATCCACAATGACGCCGGCGGTGCCGACGGGATCGACGTATTAGACGTTCTCGGCGGTTTCGACAACGTCGTGGTCTCGCCCGGTCCGGGGCATCCGGGAACAGCCCGTGACTTCGGCATCAGCGCCCGGGTGATCGCCGAGGCGACCGTGCCCGTGCTCGGCGTCTGCCTCGGTCACCAGGGCATCGCGCTCGGGGAGCAGGGCCGGGTGGCGCCCGCCCCGCAGCCCCGGCACGGGCATCTGACCCAGGTGCGGCACGACGGCCGGGACCTGTTCCAGGGGCTGCCCCAGCACTTCACCGCGGTCCGCTACCACTCCCTCGCCGTGCCCGAGCCGCTGCCCGACACCCTGGAGGCCACCGCCTGGGCCGAGGACGGCGTCCTCATGGGCATCCGGCACCGCGAACGGCCGCTGTGGGGCGTGCAGTTCCACCCGGAGTCGGTGCTCACCGAGTACGGCCACCGCATGCTGGTGAACTTCCGCAACCTCACCGCCGTGCGGGCCCGCCGCCCCCGCACCAAGAACACCGCCGTCCCCCCGGCCACGATCGCCGGGCCGGCCATCCCCCGTCCCCGGCAGGGCAACCTCCCCGCCTACCGGCTGCACACCCGCCGGATCGCCGGAGCGGTCGACACCGAGGCCGTCTTCACCCGGCTGTTCGCCGGATCGGCGCGGTCGTTCTGGCTGGACAGCTCCCGCGTCGAGCAGGGCCTTTCGCGCTTCTCCTTCCTCGGCGACGACAGCGGTCCGCTCGCCGAGTTCGTCCGGTACGACGTCGAGGCCGGCCGGTGCGAGATCGAGCGGGCCGGACGCCCCCCGCGCAAGGTCACCGCCAGCGTCTTCGACTACCTCAAGCGGCAGGTGGCCAACCGCCGGGTCGACGCCACCGGACTCCCCTTCGACTTCACCGGCGGATACGTCGGCTACTTCGGCTACGAGACCAAGGCCGACTGCGGCTCCCCCAACCGCCATCGCGCCGAGACCCCGGACGCGGCCTGGCTGTTCGCCGACCGGCTGATCGCGGTGGACCACGAGGAGGACTTCACCTACGCGGTCTGCCTCGCCGAGGACACCCCGCAGGCCGCCCGCGAGGCCGCCGACTGGCTGGAGCACACGGTCGCCCAGCTCACCTTCGTCGCCCCCGACGGCCACCGGCCGCCGCCACCCGCCCCGGCCGAGCCCGACCTCGGCGCCGCCGAACCCTGGCTGACGCGCGACCGGACGACGTACCTCTCCGACATCGAGGCCTGCCGGCGGGAGCTGCGGGCCGGCACCAGCTACGAGATCTGTCTCACCGACGCGGCCCGGCTGCCCGCCCCGCCCGAGGCGTACGCCTTCTACCGGGAGCTGCGGCGCGTCAACCCGGCGCCGTACGCGGCCTTCCTGCGGTTCGGCGACCTCGACGTGGCCGGCGCCTCGCCGGAGCGGTTCCTGCGCATCACCCGGGACGGCGTCGCCGAGACCAAGCCGATCAAGGGCACCGCGCCGCGCGGCGCCGATCCGCTGGCCGACGCCCGGCTCCGGGACGCGCTGGCGGCGGACGCCAAGACCCGCGCGGAGAACCTGATGATCGTCGACCTGCTCCGCAACGACCTGGGCCGGGTCTGCCGGACCGGGACGGTACGGGTGCCCCGGCTGATGGCCGTCGAGACGTACGCGACCGTGCACCAGCTCGTCTCCACCGTCGAGGGCCGGCTGCGCGAGGGCACGGACGCCGTCGACTGCGTCCGCGCCTGCTTCCCCGGCGGCTCGATGACCGGCGCGCCGAAGCTGCGCACGATGGAGATCATCGACGGCCTCGAGACCGAGGCGCGGGGCGTGTACTCCGGCGCCCTCGGCTACCTGGGGTGCAGCGGCGGCGCCGACCTCAACATCGTCATCCGCACCGCCGTGCTCGCCGACGGCCGGATGCACCTGGGAGCGGGCGGCGCGATCGTCCTCGACTCCGACCCGGTCGCCGAGTACGACGAGATGCTGCTGAAGACGGCCGCCCAGATGCGGGCGTACAGGGGCGCCGCACAGCTGACCGCCTCGGACGCCCTGGAAGAGGGCGCCCGATGACCACTCCCCGGCTCGGCCCGGCCCCCCGCCCGGCGGCATCCGCAGACACCGCCGCCCCGCGCCGAACACCGACCGGCACCGCCCCGGCCACGGCCGTCGGCGCCGCGCCGCGCGTGGGCGCCGACACCACGCGGCCCGGCCCGGTCGGCACCGCGCCGCCGGAAGCCGTCACCGCCGCACCCGCCGAGCCCGCCGCGCCCCGGCTCTCCGAAGCCGCCGGCACCGCGTCGTCCCTCGCCGCCGGCCTCGCCGCCGGCCCAGCCACCGACCTCGACGCCAACCTCACCGTCCGGCTCGTCCGGCTCGTCGAGCGGGAGGGGTGGGGCGGGCGGGCCGCGTTTCATCAGGGGCACCGGACCTGGACCCACGGCGAGGTGCACGGCCTCGGGGCGCGGGCGGCCGGGGTGCTCGCCGCGGAGGGCGTGCGGCCCGGGGACCGGGTGCTGCTCGCGCTGCCCGACTCGATCGCCTGGGTGGCGGCCTTCCTCGGCGTCGCCCGGCTCGGCGCGGTGGCCGTCCTGGTCAACCCCGAACTCCCCGCCGCCGACCACGCGTTCATGGCCACGGACACCGGTGCGGTGCTGTGCGTGACGGGGCCGGGGCTGGAGGACGACCGGTTCGCCGGGCGGGCCTGCCTCGGCGCCGACCAGCTGCTCGCGCTCGCCGCCACGGCGGAGCCCGCCGACGCCCGGCCCGTCGGTCCCGGCAGTCCCCTCTATCTCCAGTACACGTCCGGCACGACCGGCCGGCCCAAGGGGGTCGTGCACACGCACGCCGACCCGGTGGCCTACCACGAACTCATCGGCCGGCCGCTGCTGGGCATCACGCCGGACGACGTCACCCTGTCGGTCTCGAAGCTGTTCTTCGCCTACGGCTTCGGCAACGCGTTCGTCTTCCCCCTGTTCTCCGGCTCCTCGGCCGTCCTGGTGGACCGCCGCCCCGGCCCGGCCGCCGTGGACGAGCTGGTCGCCCGCCACCGGGTGACACTGCTCTACTCCGTGCCGTCCGCGTACGCGGCGCTGGTCGCCGACCGGGGCAGCGGCCACGAGGCCTGCTTCGCCTCCGTACGGGCCGCCGTGTCGGCCGGCGAGGGCATGCCGGACGGGCTCGGCGGGCGCGTCGCCGAACTGCTCGGCGCGCCGGTCCTGGAGCAGATCGGCTCCACCGAGGCCGGACACGCCTTCTGCGCCAACAGCCTCGGCCACCACCACCCGGGCACCGTCGGCCGTCCCGTGCCCGGCTTCGAGGTGGAACTGCGCGACAAGGCCGGACGCCCGGTGCCGGACGGCGCGGAGGGCGAACTGTGGGTCCACGGGCCGACGGTCACCCCCGGCTATCTCAACCGGCCCGAGGAGAGCGCCCGCACGCTCGTCGACGGCTGGCTCAACACGCACGACCGGGCGCGCCGCGAACCGGACGGGACGTACACCCACCTGGGCCGCGCCGACGACATGGAGATGGTCGGCGGCATCACCGTCTCCCCGCTGGAGGTGGAGGCCGTGCTGCGCACCCATCCGGCGGTGAAGGAGGTCGCGGTCGCGGCCGTCACCGACGCGAGCGGGGCGGGCAGGCTGCGCGCCTTCGTCGTACCGGCGAGGACCCCGGCGCCCCAGGGCCTCCAGGAGGACCTGCTGCGGCTGGCCCGGGAACGGCTCGCCGCCTTCAAGGTCCCCCGCAGCGTCAGCCTCGTCCCCTCCCTCCCCCGCACCCCCACCGGCAAGCTCCGCCGCCATCTGGTCCGTCAGGGGGCCTGGTGACCGTGCCGACCACCGCAGAGAGGAACCGTCACATGTCTCAGCAGCCCGTTCTCGCCGACCGCGGGTTCTACCTGGGCCCGATGCTGCGCCGGGCGGCCGAGCGGCACGGCGCCGTGTTCGTCACCCTGGACCGCCCGCTGGACACCCACCCCGACCTCGGCACGGCCCTCAGCTACCCGATCCTGGCCGAGGTGGTGGAGGAGTTGTCGGGCCGGCTGTGGGCGGCGGGCGTGCGGCCCTCCGAACAGGTCGTCGTCCACAAGACGGACAACGTCGACATCGTGCTGCTGACCTGTGCGGTGTCCCGGATCGGCGCGGTGCCGGTGCTGCTGTCGCCGGGGCTGACGGGTGACGTGGTGGGCAAGCTGCTCGCCCGTCTCCAGCGGCCGTGGCTGCTCACCGACGGGGCGAAGCTGGACGGCCCGCTGCAGGGCCAGGACCTCGACGCCCTGGTCCGGCGCACACTGACCGTGGCCGACGCGCCCGGCGCGGAGTCGCTCCAGAAGTACGCGGGCGCGCCGACCCCCCGGCCGGTGCGTCTGCACCCGCGGGAGCCCGCGCTCATCACCCACAGCTCGGGCACCACCGGCGTGCCCAAGCTCGCCGTGCACTGCGCGAACACCATGTGGAACCGGCTCGTGCCGCAGAAGGCGATGGGCTGGCCCACCCGGGGCGAGGTGGCGGCGCTGCACATGTCGTTCGTGCACTCGCGCTTCTACCATCTGCTCGGCGTCCTGCTGCACTTCGGCAGCCCGTTGCTGCTGATCACCGACCCGGACCCGGCGTCCGTGGGCCCGCTGCTGGTCCGCCACCGCCCCGGGATCGTCGAGACGCACCCCAACACGTTCGTGCTGTGGGAGGAGCTGGCCGACGCGCCGGGCGCCCCGCTGTCGCGGGTGAAGTCGTACGGCTCGACGTTCGACGCGATCCATCCGCGCACGGTACGGCGGCTCCTCGACGCCTCGAAGCGCCGTTCGCCCTGGCTGATCCAGCTCTACGGGCAGAGCGAGAGCGGCCCGGTGGCGTTCCAGTGGTTCACCCGGCGTTCGGTGGCCCGCGCGGACGGCCGCCGGGTCGGCACCGGCATCCCCGGCTTCACCCGGGTCCGGGTGACCGGCCCGGACGGCGAGCGGCTGCGGCCCGGCACGCCCGGCCGGATCGAGGCCCGCACCCGGGGCCGCATCCTCACCTATCTGGGCATGCAGGAGCAGTACGACCGTCAGCTCAGCGACGGCTGGTGGCAGATGGGCGACATGGGCTACCGCAGCCGGCTGGGCGCGCTGTACCTGATGGACCGCGAAGTCGACCAGATCGACGCCGTGCACAGCAATCTCGAGGTCGAGGACACTCTGATGGACCGCCTGGAGGAGCTGCGTGAGGTGGTCATCGTGCCGGGCGCGGACCGTGAGCCGGTGCCGGTGGTGTGCGTTCGCGGGGAACGGCCGCTCGACCCGGAGCGCTGGCGGGAGGCCACGGCCGATCTGCCGAAGATGGCCGAGCCGAGGCAGTGGCGGTTCGAGGAACTGCCGATGACGGCCACCTGGAAGGTGAAGCGGCTGGAGATCACCCGCATCCTGGCCGAGGCGCGCCAGACGGTGCGTGCGTGACCGCGCTGGAGCCGGTGGTCGTGGTGGGCGCGGGTCCGGTCGGCCTCTCGGCCGCGCTGGGCCTGCGCGCGCGCGGGCTGCCCGTCACCGTGCTGGAGGCGGACCCCGAGGACCGCGAACGGCCGGGCAGCCGGGCCCTGTTCGTGCACCGGGAGACCCTGCGGCTGCTCGACGGGATGTCCCCGGGCCTGGCCGCCGAGATCACGGGGTACGGCCGTACCTGGCACACCCGGCGCACCCTGTACCGGGGGCGCGAGGTGTACTCCCGCACCTTCCCGCCCCCGTCCGGGCCGCCCCCGTTCACCAGCCTGCGCCAGGTGGACACCGAGCGCTTCCTGCGCGGGGCGTGCGCGCGGGCGGGCGTGGAGTTCGTCTGGGGGGCGCGGGTCACCGGCGTCCGCACCTGTGACGAGGGGGTGACGCTGACCGGCGAGGACGGGCGCGCGTGGAACGCCGGGTACGCCGTCGCCGCCGACGGGGCGCGCTCGGCGGTCCGGCGTGAGCTGGGCATCGCGATGGAGGGCACCCGGGGCGAGGGCTTCCACGTGGTGGTCGACGTCGCGGACGTGCCGGGCGCCGAGCTGCCGCTGGAGCGGGTCTTCCACTACGAGCATCCGGGGGTCGGCGGCCGCAGTGTGATGCGGGTGCCCTTCACCGGCGGCTTCCAGGTGGACCTCCAGTGCTTCGACGACGACCGGGAGGAGGCGTACGGCACGGAGGACGCCGTTCGCCGCTGGCTCCCCTCGGTCGTGGGCGACGGGTACGACGGGCGGATCCTGTGGGTGTCGACGTACCGCTTCCTGCGCAAGGTCGCGGCCTCCTTCACCGACCCGCACCGGCGGGTGCTGCTGGCCGGGGAGGCGGCGCATCTGTTCCCGCCGTTCGGGGCACGCGGTATGAACAGCGGGATCGCCGACGCGGCGGCCGCGGCGGAGGCGATCGCCGCCGGGACCGCCGAGGCCGTGGACGGCTTCGCGGACGTACGGCGGGCCGCCGGGCTGTTCAACAGCGAGGCGGCCGGGATCGCGCTCGGCCATCTGCGTCCGCACCGGCGGATCGTACGGCTGCGGCAGCGCGCGGCGGCGGCGCTCGCGCCCGTGCTGCCCTCGTGCGGATCATGGCTGGAGCACGCCCCGTACGGTCCCCGGCACGGGGCGCCCGCAGTGGCGGGCGGCAAGTACTGAGGAGGACGGGATGAGCGCGCCAGGACTGCTGAGCTGGTCGCCCGGCGGCGGGCTGACACCGGTCCCGGCGGCCGAGGGCCCGCTGCTCGCCGCGGACTCGTGGCTGGTACGGGACGGCCGGGTACGCGCGTACGACCGTCACCGGGAGCGTTTCCTCGGGGCCTGCGGGGAGTGCGGCGGGCCGGGGCCGCGCCGGCTGATGGAGTTCTGGCAGGACGTGACCGCCGCGCTGCCGCGCACCGGCACATGGTTCCCCCGGGTGGAACTCACGGCCGGGTCCCTGGAGTTGCGGCTGCGGCTGCGGCACGCCCCGCCGCTGGGCACGGAGATCCGGCTGTGGGCCGTGGGCCGGCCGGACCCGCGCACCGCGCCCCGGCGCAAGGGTCCCGACCTCGACGTACTGGCCGAGGTGCGGGCGCGGGCGACCGGGGCCGGCGCCCAGGAGGCGGTGCTGGTCGGGCCGTCCGGGGCGGTACTGGAATCGCCGACGGCCGGGGTGCTGTGGTGGGAGGACGACACCCTGTGCCTGCCCCCGTCCCGGCTGCCGCTGCTGGCCTCGGTGACGACCGCGCTGATTCTGGAGCGGGCCGTGCGCGAGGGCATCCGCGTCGACCGGCGGGAGCGGACGGTGGCCGAGCTGGACGGCCGCGAGGTGTGGACCGTGAACGCCCTGCACGGACTCCGCCCGGTGACGGGCTGGGTGGGGGCGGATATCGGGGCCGGTCCCGCGCCGCGCGCGGCGGAATGGCGGGAATGGCTGGAGGGGCTGGCGGAGCCGCTACCGGGCGAATGAATTCAGAAAAACATCGGGCATCGACGCGAGAAGCCGATGCCCGAATTCCGTGTGCCTTTTTCGGTCATTACTTCTTCGCGGGCTGATAAGCCCCCGGGACCATCCGCGTGGCGATCGCGATGCGGTTGTACGCATTGATGACGGTGGCCGCCCAGATCAGCGCCGCGATCTGCGCCTCGTCGAAGACCGCGGCCGCCTCGGCGTAGACGTCCTCCGGCACGTGCCCGTCGGCGACGAAGGTCACGGCCTCGGTCAACGCCAGTGCGGCGCGCTCCCGTTCGGTGAAGAAGGGGGTCTCCCGCCAGGCGCTCAGGGCGTAGATCCGCTGCTCGGTCTCGTCGGCGGCACGGGCGTCCTTGGTGTGCATGTCGAGGCAGAAGGCGCAGCCGTTGAGCTGTGAGGCGCGGATCCTGAGCAGTTCCAGGATTTCCGGCTCGACTTTCGCGTCCTGTGCCGCGGCGACGGCGGCGGCATGCAGGGAACCCATCGCCGAGGAGACGTCGGGAGTGATTTTCTTCAGGGCCACACGGGATATCTGGTCACGGTTGCTCATGGGGTCGACTATATCCGCGAATTCGCATTCCGGAGCCGCTTTGCGAAGGGCGATGGCCGGCGCCCTGCTGCTCACCGCGGGCCTGGTCGAACAACGGCCGCTGACCCCCGGCACGCCGACGGGCCCCGCTCCGAGAACCGGAACGGGGCCCGTGGCCGTCACAGAACCGCTCAGATGAGGCCGAGGCCGCGAACCGCCTCGCGCTCCTCCTCCAGCTCCTTCACCGACGCGTCGATGCGCGCACGGGAGAACTCGTTGATGTCCAGGCCCTGGACGATCTCGTACACGCCGTCCTTGGTGGTGACCGGGAAGGAGGAGATCAGGCCCTCCGGGACGCCGTAGGAGCCGTCGGACGGGATGCCCATGGAGGTCCAGTCGCCCTCGGCGGTGCCGTTGACCCAGGTGTACACGTGGTCGATCGCGGCGTTGGCGGCGGAGGCGGCCGAGGAGGCGCCACGGGCCTCGATGATGGCCGCACCGCGCTTGGCGACGGTCGGGATGAAGTCCTCGGCGAGCCACTTCTCGTCGCTGACGACCTCGGCGGCGTTCTTGCCGGCGACCGTGGCGTGGAAGATGTCCGGGTACTGGGTGGCGGAGTGGTTGCCCCAGATGGTCAGCCGCTTGATGTCGGCGACCGTCGAGCCCGTCTTCTTCGCGAGCTGGGTCAGCGCGCGGTTGTGGTCGAGGCGGGTCATCGCGGTGAAGCGCTCGGCCGGTACGTCCGGGGCGGCGGCCTGGGCGATCAGGGCGTTGGTGTTGGCCGGGTTGCCGACGACGAGGACCTTGATGTCGTCCGCGGCGTGGTCGTTGATGGCCTTGCCCTGCGGCTTGAAGATGCCGCCGTTGGCGGAGAGCAGGTCACCGCGCTCCATGCCCGCGGTGCGGGGGCGGGCACCGACGAGAAGGGCGACGTTGGCACCGTCGAACGCGACGTTCGGGTCGTCGGTGATGTCGATGCCCTGAAGCAGCGGGAAGGCGCAGTCGTCGAGCTCCATGGCGGTGCCCTCGGCGGCCTTGAGCGCGGGGGTGATCTCCAGGAGGCGCAGCTTGACCGGCACGTCCGCGCCGAGCAGCTGGCCGGAGGCGATGCGGAAGAGCAGGGCGTAACCGATCTGGCCGGCCGCGCCGGTGACGGTGACGTTCACGGGAGTGCGGGTCATGGCGTTCTCCGTATGACAGCTGTCGGTGGGGCGTCCCTGCCCCGGATGGGACGTACAAATGATCGATCTCTTGGTATCAAGAGATCCATCCAGCGGTCAGGCTATCGCGCATCCGGGATCCCGGACCGCCGGGGCGGTGTGGCCCGGCCCACAGACCCGCCCGCGGCACGGGAAAAGGCGGCCGCCGGTCCGGGAGAGGTGGAACCGGGCGGCCGCCGGTGGGGGTACCGGGTCGCGCCGGACTCCCGTGGGGGTACCGTTCGCGTGCCCAGGGTGGAGGCGGGTATTCCTGTGCGGGAACTTTTTCCCGGCGGAGTCTCCCTACGGCGTGCACCCCTGCGCACCCGAGGCCAGCACCGCGCAGGCCTTCGCCCGGTCGGGGCCGCGTACGGCGATCATCGGGGTGTACGCGATCGTCTCACCGGTGCCGGTGATGGTCCCGGTCTCCTGGTGCGAGCCGACGATCACCCGGACCACGTCCCCCGGCACCGCCCGGATGATCCGGCCCCAGGCCGCCCCGCACGTCTCGCTGTAGCGGACCTCGACCACGGCCGGCCCGACCACCGCGCTGCTCGCCGTGGTCACCAGGTCACCGCTGCACCCCATCCGCTCGGCGTCCTCGCCGGTGCAGCCGGCGCCCGCGCACCGGACCCCCGGAGGCAGGGCCGTGCTCGTCGGGGCCGACGGCGAGGGCGAGCCGGAGGCGCCCGCCGTCCGCCCCGGGACCACGGCGTCGGTCAGCAGGAACGCGCCCACGGCGAGGACCAGCACGCCCACCACCGCGGCGAGGTACAGCGCCGGCCGCCGCCCACGGGCCCCCCGCCGCGCTCCCCCGGCGGAGCGGGCCGGCCCGAACTCCCCCGGCACGGCCCGGGCCCGGACGATCCGCGAGTCGTCCACGGTGCGTTCCTGCCGCAGCTGCGAACGGCTCCAGGCCTGTTCGGCCGGCTCCCGGACCGTCATGAGGTCGGCCGACGAGGTGCCGGTGACCTCGGCCAGGGCGACGACCGCTCCCTTGGGGGCGAGCAGCCGGCCGTCGAGGTACTTCTCCCAGGAGGTCCTGCTGTACCCGGTCCGGTCCGCGACCGCCCCGAGGCTCAGCCCGGCACGGTCCACCACCCGGCGCAGCAGCTCGGCGAACTCCCTCACCTGTGGATCGAGTTCGTCCGGCAGGTCCCGCCAACGAGCCATGGAGCCCCCTCCCTCCGCCCGGTCCCGCTTCGGCCACGTTAGCCCCGATGTCCAGACGATTCGGGACACAAACCCGAACGGCCGACGTATCGGCACGAGGGCCGCACGGAACGGTCCTCAGCCGAAGGCCATGGCTCCGCCGACCACGGTCAGCAGCAGGGCGAGCAGCAGCAGGACCGCGAGGAGGAGGAGCCGTCCGGCGGGGCGGGCCGGCTCGGGTTCGTCCAGCCGTTCCCACCAGGGGACGGTGGGGTCGTCCTCGTACGCCTCGCCGGGGTTCGCCGGGGCCGGGCGCGGCCAGGCCTCCACGGCCAGTTCCCAGCGCACGACGTGCCGTTCGGCGTCCGCGCCGGTCAGCCCGGCGACCTGGCACAGCGCGGCGACGGCCTGCCGGGGCGGTGGCTGGACGGCGTTGAGATAGCGCTGCCAGGAGGACTTGCTGTACGCGGTGCGGGCACCGAGCGAGGCGAGGCTCAGGCCGGTGCCGTCCTTGAGCTGCCGCAACAGCTCCACGAAGTGCCGTACCTCCGGCGGCAGCCCGTCCGGCAGCGGCTGCCAGGCACCCATCCCGCCCACCTCCTCGTCGATCCCATGGACGGGACGACACCGGACACCCGCCCGGTTCCCGCCCCCGACGGCCGGGCGCGGCCGAGCCACGGAACGGTCACCTCCGTGCCACAGCCCACGGCACCCTGTTGAACAGCCACTTCACGCTGGGGCAGCGTGGAACCGAACGACGGCCCGTCCTTCTCGGGGGAGAGGACGGGCCGCGTGAGCCTCCGGGACGACCGGGGCTGCCACCGGTCGGCCGCTACCCGTCAGCTGCTGACGGTGAAGTGCAGTGTGTCCTTCAAGAAGGGGATCTGGAGCCAGGGATCCGGCTGAGCCATCAACGCCAGCAGCACGATCACCGCCCCCAGCACCCCGTACGTGGCGATGTCGGTGAACCGCGACCGCACCGCCAGCATCCCCACCCCCGGCAGCAGCCACCGCAGCACCGCCCCGGTCAGCAGCCCGACGCCGATCACGATCGTGCCCGCCCGGAACTGGTCGAGCGCGGTCACCAGCAGCCCGACGGCGACCAGGGCCAGTACGGCGATGATCGGCCACTGCCGTGCGGCCAGCGCATCGCCGGCCGCGGCCCGCCCCGCGCCCTCGGGGCGCGCGGTGTCCTTGGTGAACAGCGGGAAGCGCCGGGTGTGCCGACGCGCCACGCCGTCCGCGTCCGGCGCGCTGACGGGGTCCCGCACCTCGATGTCCTCGGCCTCGCCGGGGGTGTCCTCAGCCGGCACTGCGCTCCGCCGCCTCGACCACGTTGACGAGCAGCTGGGCACGGGTCATCGGGCCGACGCCGCCGGGGTTGGGCGAGATCCAGGCGGCGACCTCGCGGACGTCGGGGTGGACGTCGCCCTTGATCTTGCCCTCGGCATCGCGCGAGACACCGACGTCGAGGACGGCCGCGCCCGGCTTGATGTCCTCGGCGCGGATCAGATGGGCGCTGCCGGCGGCGGCGACGACGATGTCCGCGCGCTTGAGGTGCGCGGAGAGGTCGCGGGTGCCGGTGTGGCACTGGGTCACGGTCGCGTTCTCGCTGCGGCGGGTGAGCAGCAGCGGCATCGGGCGGCCGATGGTGACACCGCGGCCGACGACCACGACCTCGGCGCCCTTGATCTCGACGCCGTAGCGGCGCAGCAGGGTGAGCACGCCGTTCGGGGTGCAGGGCAGCGGGGCGGGCTCGTTCAGGACGAGCCGGCCGAGGTTCATGGGGTGCAGGCCGTCGGCGTCCTTGGCCGGGTCCATCAGCTCCAGGATGCGGTTCTCGTCGATGCCCCTGGGCAGCGGCAGCTGGACGATGTAACCGGTGCAGGCGGGGTCGTCGTTGAGTTCGCGGACGACCGCCTCGATCTCCTCCTGCGTGGCCGTGGCGGGCAGTTCGCGCTGGATGGAGGCGATACCGACCTCTGCGCAGTCGCGGTGCTTGCCGGCGACGTACTTCTGGCTGCCGGGGTCGTCCCCGACGAGGATCGTGCCGAGGCCGGGCGTCACGCCCTTCTCCTTCAGCGCCGCCACACGGGCGGCCAGCTCTGACTTGATCTCGGCCGCGGTGGCCTTGCCATCGAGAATCTGGGCGGTCATGACCCCATCCTCGCGGATGACGGGCTCCCGGTTCCAATCCGGCCCCGGAACGCCACGGGGCAGGGAGCCGGACGGGGAACTGGACAAGAAACCGGCCATTGCAGAACGATTGAGGTCACAGTGCCGCGGGCAGTACCGGGGGGACGCACCGCATCTCTGATCTTCCTCCGCAGTGCGCCGCCCGCCGTCCCCTGCACTCGACGACCGACGGAGGAAGAAGCGCCATGAGTTTCGGCGACCCGAACAACCCCTACGGCCCGCCCCAGCAGCCGCAGCCCGGCCAGCCGCCGCAGCAGCCAGGCTACCCGTCCTACCCCACCGCTCCCCAGCCCGGTTACGGCTACCCGACCGCTCCCCAGCCCGGCCAGGGCTACCCGACCGCTCCCCAGCCCGGCCAGGGCTACCCGCAGGCGCCGCCGGTGCCGCAGGGCTACGGCTACCCCATGCAGATGCCGATGCAGATGCCGGGGATCGTCATGACCGCCCGGGTGCTGCTGTTCATCCTGGCCGGCTTCCAGTTCCTGGCCGCCGTGATCTTCGGCATCCTCGTCGCGGTGGCGGGCAGTTCGGACGCCGACACGGGCATGGTGGCCGGGGTGGTCGCCGCGGTCGCGCTGCTGATGCTGGCGCTCGGCAGCCTGTCGGTCTTCCTGGGCGTGAAGATGCGCAACGGCCGCGGCGGCATCCGCATCGGCACGATGATCTACGCGTCGCTGATGATCCTGGGCAGCCTCGTCAACATCGGGCAGGGCGTCTCGGAGACGGCCGCCGCGGGCGCCCTCGGCGGCATCATCTCGCTCGCCTTCGGCATCACGATCCTGGTGGGCATGATCAAGGGCGGCGACTGGTTCAACCGTCCGCGGTACTGAGTCGACCCGCCGGACGCGGGGCGGGCGGCCCGGCACCACGCCGGACCGCCCGCCTCCGCGTACCCGCCGGTCAGTGGAAGAAGTGCCGCGTCCCGGTGAAGTACATGGTGATGCCCGCCTTCTGCGCGGCCTCGACCACCAGCTCGTCACGGACCGAACCGCCGGGCTGCACGATGGCCTTGACCCCGGCGGCGCCCAGGACGTCGATGTTGTCCGGGAACGGGAAGAACGCGTCCGAGGCGACGTACGCCCCGCGCGCCCGCTCCTCGCCGGCCCGCTCGACGGCGAGCTTGCAGGAGTCGACCCGGTTGACCTGGCCCATGCCGACGCCGACGGAGGCACCGTCCTTGGCGAGCAGGATGGCGTTGGACTTCACGGCCCGGCAGGCCCGCCAGGCGAAGGCCAGCTCGGCCAGCTCCTCGGCGCCGAGGGCCTCGCCGGTCGCCAGGGTCCAGTGGGCCGGGTCGTCGCCGTCGGCCTGGAGGCGGTCGGTGACCTGGAGCAGGACGCCGCCGTCGACGGGCTTGACCTCGACCGGGGCGGCCGGGGCGCCCGGCGCCTTCAGCACCCGGATGTTCTTCTTCCTGGCGAGGGCCTCCAGGGCCCCCTCCTCGTAGTCGGGCGCGACGATGACCTCGGTGAAGATCTCGGCGACCTGCTCGGCCATCTCCTTGCTGACGGGCCGGTTGACGGCGATGACCCCGCCGAAGGCCGACAGCGGGTCACAGGCGTGCGCCTTGCGGTGCGCCTCGGCGACATCCGCGCCGATCGCGATGCCGCAGGGGTTGGCGTGCTTGATGATCGCGACGCACGGCTCGTCGTGGTCGTACGCGGCCCGGCGCGCGGCGTCGGTGTCCGTGTAGTTGTTGTACGACATCTCCTTGCCGTGCAGCTGCTCGGCCCGGGCGAGGCCGGCGCCGCTGCCGTCGACGTAGAGCGCGGCGGGCTGGTGCGGGTTCTCGCCGTAGCGGAGGGTGTTCTCCCGCTCCCAGGTGGCGCCGAGGAAGTCGGGGAACTGCGACTCGTCGACGGGGGCGTAGGAGGAGGCGAACCAGGAGGCGACCGCCACGTCGTAGGCGGCGGTGTGCTGGAAGGCCTCGGCGGCGAGCCGCTTGCGGGCGGCGAGGTCGAAGCCGCCGCCCTGCACCGCGGCGAGGACGTCGCCGTAGCGGGCGGGGCTGGTGACGACGGCGACCGACGGGTGGTTCTTGGCCGCGGCACGGACCATCGAGGGGCCGCCGATGTCGATCTGCTCCACGCACTCGTCGTCGGAGGCGCCGGAGGCGACGGTCTCGCGGAACGGGTAGAGGTTGACGACGACCAGGTCGAACGGCTCGACACCCAGCTCGGTGAGCTGCTCACGGTGGCTGTCGAGGCGCAGGTCGGCGAGGATGCCCGCGTGGACCCTGGGGTGCAGCGTCTTGACGCGGCCGTCCAGGCACTCGGGGAAGCCGGTCAGCTCCTCGACCTTGGTGACGGGGACGCCGGCGGCGGCGATCCGGGAGGCGGTGGACCCGGTCGAGACCAGCTCGACACCGGCCTCGTGCAGCCCACGGGCCAGCTCCTCGAGTCCGGTCTTGTCGTACACGCTGACGAGCGCGCGCCGGATCGCCCGCTGGGAGCTGCTCTCGGTGGTCTGGGCGGTCACTGGATAACTACCTTTCGTCCCTCAATGCGATAGCCGTTGCGGGCGAGCCGCCCCACGACCTCGACGAGCAGCCTTCGCTCGACGTCCTTGATGCGCTCGTGCAGAGCGCTCTCGTCGTCCTCGTCCCGGACCTCGACCACGCCCTGGGCGATGATCGGTCCGGTGTCGACACCGTCGTCGACGAAGTGGACGGTGCAGCCCGTGACCCGGGCCCCGTACGCCAGCGCGTCACGCACACCGTGCGCGCCGGGGAAGCTGGGCAGCAGCGCGGGGTGCGTGTTGACGAACCGCCCCCCGTACCGGGCCAGGAACTCCTTCCCCACGATCTTCATGAAGCCGGCGGAGACGACGAGGTCGGGCTCGTGGGCGGCGACGGCCCCGGTGAGGGCGGCGTCCCACTCCTCCCGGCTGCCGTGGTCCCTGACCTTCGTCACGAAGGTGGGGATGCCGGCGCGCTCGGCGCGGGCGAGCCCCTCGATCCCGTCCCGGTCGGCTCCCACGGCGACGATCTCGGCCCCGTAGGCCTCGGCGCCGGTGGCGGCGATCTCGTCGAGGAGTGCCTGCAGATTCGTACCGGATCCGGAGACCAGCACGACGAGGCGCTTGGCCACGGACGGCTTGGCGGCCACGGGGAGAGCCCTTTCTCGGGGAAGCAGCTGCGCACGGCCGGCGACGACATGCGACTTGCGACTTGTACGTTCGTACGAATGCATCGCGCCCCCGGATACGGGGAAGCCTACGAAGCAGCCGACCGTCAGCAACGATACCGGCACACGAGGCGGCCCCCACGGGACGGGGGCGTGGCCGGAAGGTAGCGTCTGCGAGGAGCGGGATCGGGAACGCGGTGCCCGTGCGGTGCGTTCCCACTCCGAGAGCTCACCGAAACCGAAGCTGGACCGCCGTATCACCTAGGGGAAGACGCACACTTGATGCCGGACCGCAGCCTGCGACTCCACCCGCTCCCCCCGCAGCCCGTGCCGGGAGAGCGCGGCGCCCTGCTGCGCGAGCGCCCGTCATCGCCTCCCGAGTCCGACCAGCCCCAGGGAGACAGCCCCCGGGAAGGCGCGCCTCACGGAGACGAGGACAACCCCTTCGCTCCTCCCCCCGAGGGCACCCCCGACCGCCCCTGGCAGCCCCGCCGCCCGGCGAACGGCGGCGGCGAGAGCCCCGCCCCCTGGGGCCCGCCGCCCGGCGGGGGCGACTCCCCCGACGGCGGCCGCTCCCCCTGGGGCGGCCACTGGAGCGACCAGCAGCCCGGCCGCTCCAACGGCGGCGGCTTCGGCGAGCGCCCGGGCGGCGGCGGCCCGGAGGGCCCGAACCCCCCGCCCAACCCCCGCTGGGACCCCACCGACCCCGCCCAGCGCCGCGCCCGTTACGCGCTGCTGTCCGGTATGTGGGCCTTCTTCTTCGCCCTCTTCGGCTGGCCGTACGTGGCCCTGCTGCTCGGCGCCCTCGCCCTGAACTGGGGCATCAGCGCCCTGCGCACCAAGCCCCGCACCCCCGACCCCGACACCCCGGCCGCCCCCACGGGCCGCCCCCAGACGACAGCCGCCATCAGCGGCCTGGTCACCGCCTCCCTCGCCCTCGCCCTGGTCGCCGTGACCTTCACCGCGCAACTCGTCTACCGCGACTACTACACCTGCACCAAGGACGCCCTCACCAACGAGGCCAGACAGTCCTGCAGCAACCTCCTCCCGAAGGAACTGAAGAGCATCCTGGGCGCGAACACGTAGGGGCGGCACCTCTCGGCGCCGGCCCGGTCGGTCCAGCCCGGCGGCCCGGTCGTTCCAGCCGAGCGGCGCGGTCGGTCCAGCCCGGCGGGGGCACAGGGCAGGGCGGCCTCAGCCGGACTCCTCCCCGCCCGCCGCGTCCCGCAGCGCAGCCCACCGTGCCTCCCGGGCTTCCTTTCCATGCCACCGCGGTTCTCCCGACGGCGCTCCCTGGTCTCCCTCCGCCCCGCGCTCCACCGCGTCGAAGTCGTAGGGCTCAGCCCCGCACTCCGCCCCCGACTCCGCCCTCACCCCTTCCTCCACCTCGGCCTCCCCCTCGCGCCCGACCACAACCCCCGCCCCCGTCCAGGAGAACTCCCTGACCCCCCGCCCCCGCCACCTCCGCGCCCACAACCCCACCGGCACCCCCACCCCCACCACCCACACCACCACCGCTCCCCCCACCTGCCACCCCACCGGCCCGAACCGAGCCATCGCCCCCACCCCCAACGGCCCACCGGCCAGCCCCCCGAGCACGCCCAGCACCACCCCGCACCCCACCCCCGCCAGGGCCACACCCCCCACGGTCCGCCACCGCGACCACGCCTCCACCGGCGCCTGAGCCACCCCACCGCTGGACCCGGCCCCCGCGCTCCCCACGAACACCCCCACCACCACCCCGGCCACCACCGGCACCACCCCGGCCGCCCAGTTCCACACCGTCCCGGTCCCCGCCTCCGGCACCGCCGCCAGCAGCGGAAACGGCGGCAGCAAGGGCGCCGGATCGGACCCCAGCGGTGTCACCACATGCCCCACGCCCAGCACATAACCGGGCCCCACCGCATACGCCGTCCCCCACACCGCCGCGTTCGGCACCAGCGCCAGACACAGCAGCAACACCGCGAACCGCCCCGACCACCCCTCCGTCAGCTGCAGAAACGCCCCCCGCGCGGCGCCCGCGTGCCACACCGACGACACCGCCACCAGCAACGCCCCGCCGCCCACCAAGGCCACGGCCCCGGCCCCGGCCGCCCGCGCGGCCACCGCACCCCACTGTGCCCCCTCCCGCCGGGGCACCATCCGCCCGAACGGCTCCAGAGGCCGCCCGCACGCCGACCACACCCCCACCCCCGCCGCGACCACGGCCACCGCCGGCACACCCACCACGGTCCACCCCCAGGAGGGCCGCAGCGCACCCCCGGCCGCATACCAGGCCACCCCGACCGCCACCCCCAGATACCCGGCCACGACCCCCGCCCAGGCGGTACGCGCACCGACCGGCTCACCACCCTCCTCACCCTCGCTCCCGCCCCCGTCTCCCCCCGCACCCCCGCCCTCGCCCTCGACCGCGTCCCGAGCGGCCCGGTACAGCAACCACACCGGCAGCACCAGCAGCAGCAACGGCGTCACCCCGACCGGCGCCGGCACCCCGGACAGCGTGTCGGTGCGCGCCAGCTCCGCCCCGTGCGCCAACAGCCACAGCGCGGCGGCGACATGCAGCGCCCCGCCCGGCCCGCTGTCCGGGTACGGCGAACTGATCCACAGCACCATCACCAGCACGGCGAACACCGCGAGCCCCAGCCCGGCGGCCAGCACCCCGCCGAGCACGGAGGCCACGAACCCCGGCGAGCGATCACGCATACGGGAGGAGAGCGAAGACGGCGTCACGCCCGCCATGGTCCCAACGACACGCGCTTTCCCGGCGTAACAGGCGAACCATCGCCGTGTCACTCAATATACGTTTATGTTCTTTTTCATGCGAAGCAGCTCCCGGCGCCGCCCCGAGCCGGAGGCGTACGCGTGAAGAAGCCGACGCAGCTGACGCCCGCTCAGGCCTTCGACGCGCTGTACGCGTTCTGCGCCCCCGCCCTCGTACGCCAGACCTATCTCCTCTGCGGCCGCCGCGAGCTCGCCCGTGAATCCGTCGAACGGGCCTTCCAACTCGCCTGGCAGCGCTGGCCCGAGGTGGCCGTCGACCGTGACCCGGCGAGCTGGGTCCGGGCCGCCGCGCACGAGTACGCGCTCTCCCCCTGGCACCGCTTCCGCCCCCGCTTCCGGCACCCCGAACCCCCGCCCGCCGACGCCGCCGACCGCGCCCTGCTCGCCGTACTCCTCGCGCTCCCGCCGTCGCAGCGCCGTACGCTCCTCCTCTACGACGGTGTAGGCCTCGATCTGCCGGAGACGGCGGCGGAGACGGAGGCGAGCACACCGGCGACCGCGCACCGCCTGCTGCACGCGCGGGAGACCCTCGCCGCGTCGCTGCCCCAGCTGGCCGATCCGGCCGCGCTGCACGAGCGCCTCGCCGAGCTGGCCTCGGTGGAACGTCTGCGCCCGGCCCGCCCCGCGACCGTCCGGGCGGGCGGCGAGGCCCGCGCCCGCTTCTGGACCCGGGCGGCGATCGCCTTCACGGTGACGATCATCGGCGCGACGGCCCTGACCGTGCGCACGGCCCCCACGCGGTACGACCCCCCGGTCCCCTCGGGCAGGACGGTCCAGGGAGTCCCACCGGAGGCGGCTCCGGGCACCCTGTCGAAGAAGCAGACGGCGCTGCGGAAGAAGCTCCGTTCGAACCCGGCGAACGGCCCCCAGCGCCTCGCCCCCCAACCCCGCTGAGGCGCTGAATCGCTGAGGCGCCGAGGCGCTGACGGCCCGGGAAACGCCGTGGACCCGTCCCCCAACCCCGGGGGAACGGGCCCACAAGCACTCAGGCAGCCATGCGGCTGGCGGCTGGGCGGCTGTGCCGCAGTGCGCCTGTGCCGCAGTGCGCCTGTGCCGCAGTGCGCCTGTTCAGCCGGCGAGGATCTCGCGCGCCAGCTTCGCCGTCTCGGTGGGCGTCTTGCCCACCTTGACGCCGGCGGCCTCGAGGGCCTCCTTCTTCGCGGCGGCCGTACCGGAGGACCCGGAGACGATGGCGCCGGCGTGGCCCATGGTCTTGCCCTCGGGCGCGGTGAAGCCCGCGACGTAGCCGACGACCGGCTTCTTCACGTTGTCCTTGATGAAGGCCGCGGCCCGCTCCTCGGCGTCGCCGCCGATCTCACCGATCATCACGATCAGGTCGGTGTCGGGGTCGGCCTCGAACGCGGCGAGCGCGTCGATGTGGGTCGTGCCGATGACGGGGTCGCCACCGATGCCCACCGCCGACGAGAAGCCGATGTCACGGAGCTCGTACATCATCTGGTACGTCAGCGTGCCGGACTTCGAGACCAGGCCGATACGGCCCGGCTTGGTGATGTCGCCCGGGATGATGCCGGCGTTCGACTGGCCCGGGGTGATGAGACCGGGGCAGTTCGGGCCGATGATGCGGGTCTTGTTGCCCTGGGAGACCGCGTACGCGTAGAAGGCGGCGGAGTCGTGCACCGCGATGCCCTCGGTGATGACGACCGCGAGCGGGATCTCGGCGTCGATGGCCTCGACGACGGCGGCCTTGGCGAAGGCCGGCGGCACGAAGAGGACGGACACGTTGGCGCCCGTCTTCTCGATCGCCTCGGCGACCGTGCCGAAGACCGGGATGTCGTTGCCGTCGATGTCGACGGACGTGCCGGCCTTACGCGGGTTCACGCCACCGACGATGTTCGTGCCGTCGGCCAGCATGAGCTTGGTGTGCTTCATGCCCGTGGCACCGGTCATGCCCTGGACGATGACCTTGGAGTCCTTGTTGAGGAAGATAGCCATGGCTGTCTGAGTCCCTCTTCCCTTACTTCGCAGCCGCGAGCTCGGCGGCCTTGTCGGCCGCGCCGTCCATGGTGTCCACACGCTGGACCAGCGGGTGGTTGGCGTCGGAGAGGATCTGACGACCCAGCTCGGCGTTGTTGCCGTCCAGACGCACGACGAGCGGCTTGGTGACGTCCTCGCCGCGGTCCTCCAGGAGCTTCAGCGCCTGGACGATGCCGTTGGCGACCTCGTCGCACGCGGTGATGCCGCCGAAGACGTTGACGAAGACGGACTTGACGTCCGGGTCGCCGAGGATGATCTCCAGGCCGTTCGCCATGACGGCCGCGGAGGCGCCACCGCCGATGTCGAGGAAGTTGGCGGGCTTGACGCCACCGTGGTTCTCACCGGCGTACGCGACCACGTCGAGGGTGCTCATGACGAGACCCGCGCCGTTGCCGATGATGCCGACCTCGCCGTCGAGCTTGACGTAGTTGAGGTTCTTCTCCTTGGCTGCGGCCTCCAGCGGGTTCGCGGAGTCCTTGTCCTGGAGCGCCTCGTGCTCGGGCTGACGGAACTCGGCGTTCTCGTCCAGGGAGACCTTGCCGTCCAGGGCGATGACGTCACCGGAGGCGACCTTGGCCAGCGGGTTGACCTCGACGAGGAGCGCGTCCTCGGCGACGAAGGTCTTCCACAGCGTGACCAGGACGTCGGCGACCTTGTCGGCGACCTCGGCCGGGAACTTGGCGGCCGCGACGATCTCGCGGGCCTTCTCCGGGGTGACGCCCTCGTTGGCGTCGATCGGCGTCTTGGCGACGGCGTCCGGACGGGTGGCCGCCACCTCCTCGATCTCCATGCCGCCCTCGACGGACGCGATGGAGAGGAAGGTGCGGTTGGCACGGTCGAGGAGGAAGGAGACGTAGTACTCCTCCACGATCTCCGGAGCCGTCTCGGCGATCATCACCTTGTGGACCGTGTGGCCCTTGATGTCCATGCCGAGGATGTTGGTCGCGTGCTCGACCGCCTCGTCGGCGGAGGCGGCGAGCTTGACGCCGCCGGCCTTGCCACGGCCGCCGACCTTCACCTGGGCCTTGACGACGGACTTGCCACCGAGACGCTCGGTGGCTGCGCGGGCCGCCTCAGGCGTGTCGATGACTTCACCGGCCAGCACCGGTACATCGTGCTTGGCGAAGAGGTCCCTCGCCTGGTACTCGAACAGGTCCACGCGCTTCCGTCCCTATCAGTGATCTCGCGGTTCGTTGGATGCGTGGGCGTGCCGCGATGGGCAACGTGACGTCCGCATGTGTCACAGGGGAGGCGCACACGGTGTCCGAGCGCGCGGCATGTCCGTCTCGCAGGTTATCGCTGCTTCCAGGAGGCCCCTAAATCGAGGGTCACACCTGAGCGGTGATACCTGTCACATGATGTCGCGCTCACTGGCACGCAGTGTCGCGCGTGCGGGACCTCACCGGGTTGGGGTCGACCCGGTGAGGCCCCTTGACCAGCCCCTCAAAGGGCCGCGGGCGAGCGATCCCCACCCCGATGGGGACCCCTCAGCCCCCTCCGCGAGGCTCCGGCCGGACAGTCCGACGGCTTTCGGCCATCCGGGCCCGTCACCTCACGAAGAACACGGGAAGCGAGGAGCACAAGGAGCGAAGAGCACGGGGAGCACCGGGAAGGCGCGCTCCGCTCAGACGCCGTGAGCCGGATCGCCCGCCTGCCCGGTCAACCCGTGCGCGCACCGCTCGACGGCACCGACGAGCGGGGTGACCGTTCCGGGAACGGCGGCAACGGCGGCAACGGCGGTTCGGTCGTCGGTGTGGGGTGCGGCCGGGAGGACGGGCCTCTGCGCTTCGGTGACCGCGCGGGTGCCGGCGTCAGGGCCGGTGAGGGGCGCGGCGTGGGCCGGGGCGTGGGCCGGGGCGGCGGCCCCGGTCCTGCCCACGGGCTCCCGGCCGGCCGCCCGCAGCGCCTGGTCCGCTCGGGCCGCCCGGGCGCCCAGGATGACCTGGACGGCACCGTTCTTCGCCCTGGCCGCGGCCTTGGACCTGATGTGGGTGACGGTGGCGGTGTCCGTGACCGTCGAGGTCATGTCGTCGGCGGAGGGAAAACGGCGAATGTTGTGTTCCATGCGTACGTCAGATCCTTTGGGGGGTTCCGAGACTTCGGAAGGCTGAAGGATGTTCCGCGCCGGAGCAGGGGAACTCCGGGCGGTGGGCAGACCTGTTCCACCCCCGCGCGGCAGGTCTGCGACGAGGGAAGGGCTGCCCGGTCCTAGCCGGGGAAGACCGGAATGTCCCGGTGTACGTCCCGGGTCTCGGCCGCCTCCGACCGCACGACACCGCCGGACACCAGCAGCACCGGCATCCGGTGGGACACCGTCACGGCCTGCGCGTCGCCGTGCCGCGACACCCCGCCGTCGAGAGCGGACGAACCGCCCAGCAGACCGCTGGGCTCACCGCCCGGAGCCCGGTGCGCGGGAACCTGCCCGGCGCGGGCGGGCGCCGGGTCGTGGTGCGAGGCCGCTCGCGGCCCGGCCGCATCGCCGAGAACGGCGCGGAGTACGGGTCCGTACGACACCGTGGCCGCGTCGGCCGCCTCGTGCTGCGGGGCAACGTGCCGGGACCGGTGCCCGTCGGGCGACGAGGCCACCGGGGAGTCCGGCGCGGGCGCCTGGGTGACCGGCACCGGAAGGTTCTGCACCGGGAGCGAGGGCGGCTCGGAGACGTCCGGCAGCTCCGTCAGATCCGGCAGTTCGGGAAGCGGCAGATCGGGAAGCGCCGGCAGATCCGTCGGGAGGGGCAGCTCCGCGGAGGCCTGCGCCACCTGCTCGGTCACCGCCGTCACGACCTCACGAACCGGCCGCAGGACCCGCTCGACGTGCATCACCGGAACCGCAACCGGCACTGGTACCGGGTCCGTGGCCGGTACCGGAGCAGAGGTCCGGACCGGCCCCGAAAGCGCGGCCGTCACCTCCGTCACGGCCGTCGGCGTCCCCTCCGCCGCCTGCGCCTGCCCTCCGCAGAGGAAGCCCAGCGCGATCAACCCGCCCACCAACAGCGCCAGACGCAGCGCACGCCGCCCGGCCGCCTCGCGCAGCACGCGCTGAACGACACCGGGCAGAACGGTGGGTGAGGTCAAGAAGGGGGGTCCTCCCGTGCGAGGGGAATGTGCTCCGATCCTTGCACGCAAGTGCCGTGGTGACACAACTCCGCTGTTACCGATGGACAGTCATGTCATCCATGTCGCTTTTGCGGACGCGGAAGTCACACGGTGTCCGGCACGGGAAGCGGACGCTTCTCGATCGCCGCCGCCATCACCTCCGGGAACAGGTCGGGGGTGCAGGCGAACGCCGGCGCGCCCAGCGCCGCGAGCGCGGCCGCGTGCTCCCGGTCGTAGGCCGGAGCCCCCTCGTCCGACAGCGCGAGCAGCGCCACGAACTGCACGCCCGACGCCTTCATCGCCGCGACCCGCTTCAGCATCTCGTCGCGTATGCCGCCCTCGTACAGGTCGCTGATCAGCACGACGACCGTCTCGGCGGGCCGGGTGATCCGCGACTGGCAGTACGCGAGCGCCCGGTTGATGTCCGTACCACCGCCGAGGCGGGTGCCGAAGAGGACGTCGACCGGATCGGCCAGCCGGTCGGTGAGGTCGACGACCGCCGTGTCGAAGACGACGAGCCGGGTGTCGAGGGACCGCAGAGAGGCGAGCACCGCCCCGAACACCGAGGCGTGGACCACCGAGGCCGCCATCGACCCCGACTGGTCGACACAGAGGACGACCTCCTTCTTCACGGCCCGTGCCGCCCGCCCGTGACCGACCAGCCGCTCCGGCACGACCGTCCCGTGCTCGGGAAGGTAGTGCTTGAGGTTGGCGGCGATGGTGCGGTTCCAGTCGATGTCGTGGTGGCGTGGCCGGTGGACGCGGGCACTGCGGTCGAGGGCGCCGGTGAGGGTGGCCCGGGTCCGGGTGGTGAGCCGCTTCTCCAGGTCCTCGACGACCTTGCGCACGACGGCCCGCGCCGTCTCCTTCACCGTCTCCGGCATCGCCTGGCTCAGCGAGAGCAGCGTGCCGACGAGATGGACGTCGGCCTCGACCGCCTCGAGCATCTCCGGCTCCAGCAACAGCGCCGACAGCCCGAGCCGGTCGATGGCGTCGCGCTGCATCACCTGGACGACGGAGGTGGGGAAGTACGTCCGGATGTCCCCGAGCCAGCGCGCCACGGACGGCGCCGACGCCCCGAGCCCCGCCGAACGGTCCCGTCCCGTCGCTGGCCGCTCCCCCTTCCCGTAGAGCGCGCTGAGCGCCCCGTCCATCGCGGCGTCCCGCCCGGACAGCTCCTGCCCGGTCCCGTCGGCCGCGTCCCCGCCGAGCACCAGCCGCCACCGCCGCAGCCGCTCCGGCCACTCCTGCGCCGGGTCGCTCGCCTCGACCGTCATCTGCCCACCCCCGCCAAGCTGTCATCGGAGTTGCCGTCGGAGGTACCGGCGGAGTTGTCGTCGGAGGTACCGGCGGAGGTACCGGCGGAGTTGTCGTCGGAGGTGCCGGCGGAGTTGTCGTCGGAGGTACCGGCGGAAGGGTCATCGGGGGTGTCGTCCGAGGTGCCGCCCAGCCCCAGCAGCAGCCGCACCACCGGCAGCACCGCGTCGGCCCGCTCCTGGTCGAGCCCGGCCGCGAACCCGGGCGCCCCCGCCCCCGGCCCCACCGCGTCCGCCCGCTCCCCCGGTCCCCGCCGGACCAGTTCGCCGAGCGTTCGGCGCACCCCTGGCTCATACGCCGAGAACGTCCGCCGCAGCAGCGGCAGCACATCCGTGAACGCCTCCGCCGACACCCCCGTGAGCCAGCCGTCGACCAGGGCGAGCAGCCGCTCGTCGTGCACGAGCAGCAGCCCTCCCCCCGAACCGCCGCCGACGAAGCCCTCGATCCACGCGGCCGCGTCCCCGGGGGGTGTCCCCGGCGACAGCGCGAGCCCCATGAGCCGGGCCGCCTCCTCCTGGCCCACCTCCCCGTCGTCGAGCAACAGCCGCACCGCACGCCCCCGTACGACGCCCGCGACCCGGTCCCGCCCGGACAGCGTCCGCAGCACCGCCCGCCAGCGCGCCCGCAGATCACCGTGGCGCGCGAGCGGGCCGTCCGTCGCCGAGGGGGGCGGGTCGGTGCTCCCCCGCGGTGCCGCCGTCTCGGCCAGCAGCCCCACCGCCCCGTGCACCGCGTCCACATGACCCCGCATCTCGTCCGCCGCGTCCGCGTCCAGACCGGTGCAGGCCGGGGGCAGGCCGACGAAGATCCGTTCGGCGAGGCCCGTGGCGACCTCCGCCAGCGCGCCGGTGTCGGTACCGCGTACGTCGCCGTAGCGCAGGGAGCGGACCAGGGCGGGCAGCGCCCGGGCGAGCCGGCCGACATCCGTGTCGAGCGCCGCCCGGTCGGCGAGGACCCGCATCACGACGGACAACGCGTCGGGGAGAGCGGCCGCCAGACAGCGTTCCGCGAGCGCGGTGATCCCGGCGAGGTCCCGCGCGCAGACGGCGTCGGCCTCGGCCCTGGCGGTCGCCGCGGCGCGTACGGTCGTCCCCCACACGCCGGCCTCGGCGACCCGCACGGACAGTTCCGGTTCCCAGCGCAGCCGCCAGGTCTCCCGGAAGGTCCCCGTGCTGCCCCGCGAGGCCACCGGCTCGCCCCATTCCACGCCCAGCAGCCGCAGCCGGTGCAGCAGTCCGCTGCGTCCGGCGTCGGTGTCCTTGCGCAGATCGAGCTCCACCTCCCGCTCCGCCGCCTCCGGTTTCAGCCGCAGCCGGCGCTGGGCCCGGTCGAGGTCGCGTTGCAGGGGTACCGCCGGCGCGCCGGACGGCACCTCCCCTAGCACGTCCCCGACCACGAGCCGGTCCCGCACCAGCGCCAGCGGTACGTCCGACCCGTCGCCCAGCACGGCCCGTACCGCGTCGGTGGTCTCGCTCAGGCCGGGCAGCGGCCGGCCGCGCAGCGCGGCGAGCGTCCCGGCGAGCCGGACCGCCTCGATGACATGCGCCGGGGACACGAGCCGGTCCTCCGCACGCAGCAGCCCGGCCACCTTGGTCAGCCACCGCTCGACCGGCCGGTCCGGCGCACCGAACAGATGCGCGTACCAGCCGGGCGAGTCGATGCCCGCCCCGTATCCCCCGTCCCGGGCCAGCCTGCGGTGGGTCCACGGCACCCAGGTCAGCTCGGCCCTGACCTTGGCGAGCCCCTTCAGCAGGGCGCGGTCGTCGGCGACGGCGGCCTTGCGGCGCAGGGCCGGCACATGCCAGGCCCCGCACACCACGGCCACCGCGTCGCCCCCGAACTCCCTTTGTGCCGCCCGCACCTGGAGCCGCATATGCGCCTCCCGTACGAGGTCGCGGTCCCCTTCCGCGCCCTCGTGCGTCTCCCGCACCGCCGTCATCGCCTCCTCGACGGCGGCGAAGGGCGCGAGCGGGTCCCGCCCGCCCGCGCCCCGGTGCTCGACGACGTCCTCCCACCAGCGTTCGGCGTCGTCGTACCCGGCGGCCTCGGCGAGCGCGCCGAGCGGATCGACGCGCAGTGTGCCGCCCGGCGCGTCGCTCCCTTCCTCCGCGGCCGGTCCGTCCCCGGCCTCCGCCCGGCCTTCCCAGGCCAGGGTGTGGGTGGCGGGGAGGTCGATGAAGCGGGCCGGAACGCCCTGCTCCAGCGCCCAGCGCAGCGCCACCCACTCGGGGGAGAACTCGGCCATCGGCCAGAACGCGGAGCGTCCCGGCTCATCGACGGCGTGGGCGAGCAGCGCGACCGGCGGCCGCATGTCCCGCCCGGCGGCGAGGGGGATCAACGGGTCGGCCTCGGGCGGGCCTTCGATCAGCACGGTCCGGGGCCGGGCGGCCTCCAGCGCCGCCCGCACCGCCCGCGCCGATCCGGGTCCGTGATGCCGCACCCCGAGCAGCAGCGGCCACCGCGCGTCCTCGGCCGACCGCCCGCTCTCCTGGATCCCCGTCATCGCTCACCCCCCTGTCATCCCGTACATGTCGTCAGGTCCGTGTCGTCAGATCCGTGTCGCCCCGTCCGTGTCGCCCCGTCCGAGTCGTTCCGTCCGTCGTCACGCGCGCGGCCAGCGCGAGTCCTTGTCGTCGTTCATGCGGTTCATGTGCACACCCCCCTTCGGTGCCGGTCGCAGCCGCGGCCATCTCGAGTCCTCGTCGTTCCGGTTCACGCACTCACCTCCCTGCAGGCGCGGTAGAAGTCGCTCCAGCCGTCGCGTTCGCGGAGCACCGTCTCCAGGTACTCCTGCCAGACGACCCGGTCGGCGGCCGGGTCGCGGACGACCGCGCCGAGGATTCCCGTGGCGAGGTCACCGGGCCGCAGCACACCGTCGCCGAAGTGCGCGGCCAGGGCGAGACCGCTGGTGACGACGGAGATGGCTTCGGCCGTGGACAACGTGCCGCTGGGAGACTTCAGCTTGGTTCGGCCGTCGGCGGTGATCCCGTCGCGCAGTTCACGGAAGACGGTCACCACACGACGGATCTCGTCGACCCCGTGCGGCACGGCCGGCAGCTCGAGGGAGCGGCCGATCTGGTCGACACGCCGTGCCACGATGTCGACTTCGGCGTCGACACTCGCCGGCAGCGGCAGCACCACCGTGTTGAAGCGGCGGCGCAGAGCGCTGGACAGTTCATTGACCCCGCGGTCCCGATCGTTGGCAGTGGCGATCAGGTTGAAGCCGCGAACCGCCTGAACCTCCTGCCCCAGTTCAGGTATCGGCAGCGTCTTCTCCGACAGGATGGTGATGAGTGTGTCCTGAACGTCGGCGGGGACGCGAGTCAATTCCTCGACGCGGACCGTCGCCCCCTCCCCCATGGCGCGCATGACGGGGCTGGGGACGAGGGCGTCCCGGCTCGGGCCGTGCGCCAGCAGCTGCGCGTAGTTCCAGCCGTAGCGGATGGCCTCCTCCGGAGTGCCCGCCGTGCCCTGCACCAGCAGGGTCGAGTCACCGCTGACCGCGGCGGCCAGGTGCTCGGACACCCAGGTCTTGGCGGTTCCGGGCACGCCGAGCAGGAGCAGGGCGCGGTCGGTGGCCAGGGTGCTGACGGCCACCTCGACGATGCGGCGCGGGCCCACGTACTTCGGTGTGATCGCCGTGCCGTCGGGCAGGGTGCCGCCAAGGAGATAGGTGGCGACGGCCCACGGCGACAGCTTCCACCGGGCCGGGCGCGGCCGGTCGTCCTGGGCGGCGAGCACGGCGAGTTCATCGGCGAAGGCGTGTTCGGCATGCGGCCGCAACGCCTCCGCGGGCTGGGTCTGACCGGGTTTCACGAACGTCGGGTCTACGGACACGGACATGGCTGAGGTCCCCCTCCAGCTCGGCCGGTTCGGGTCTGGTGTCCACCGTGCACCACACCACTGACAATGCGTTCCGACCTGCGGAAACGCCGTGGAGCGGGGGTGCGGCGGGCGCTCGCCGGGCCGGTTGTCAGTGGGAGGGCCTACCGTCGGTGGCATGACTCAGCAGGAGGTGCGCTGGACCGCGGACCGGGTGCTGGCACTGGCGCCTGACTCCGCGTCACGCAAAGCGGGGAGCAAACTCGGCGTGGCCGGGGCCTGGTCCGGGACGGGCAGGTCGCGGGAGGGGACGGTGTGGGGGGTGTGCGGCGGCAGCGGCGGCGTGCGGTACCGCACGGTCGTCGACACCTCGGCCCCGCCCGGCGCCCCCGGGCCCCCGTACGAGTGCGGCTGCCCGAGCCGCAAGTCCCCGTGCGCGCACGCGCTCGGTCTGCTGCTGCTCCGGTCGGCCGGGGAGGCGGCCGTCCCGGTGGGGCCTGCGCCGGACTGGGCCGAGAAGTGGATCGCGCGGCGGCACGGGCTTACGGGGGAGGAAGGGGAGGTGGGCGCGGCGGGTCCCGGCTCCGGACCGGCCGATCCGGAGGCGGCGCGCCGGAGGGCCGAGCGGCGTGCCGAGCGGATCACCGCTGGGGCGACGGAGCTGGAGCAGCGGCTGGCCGATCTCCTGCGCTCCGGCCTCGCCACGGCCGAGCAGGCGGGCTACGGACTGTGGGAGGAGACGGCGGCCCGCATGGTCGACGCCCAGGCCCCCGGACTGGCGGCGCGGGTCAGGGAGTTGGGGTCGATCCCGGGGTCCGGCCCCGACTGGCCGGTCCGGCTGCTGGCGGAGTGCGCCCTGCTCCACCTCCTCGACCAGGGCTGGCTGCACCGCGAGCGGCTTCCGGACGCCCTGGCCGCCACGGTCCGCTCCCGTGTCGGCCTGACCACCCGGCCGGCCGGACCGCCGCTGCGCGACCACTGGGTGGTCCTCGCGCAGCACGACACGCCGGACCCGAAACTGACGACCCGCCGGATCTGGCTGCACGGCACCGCCTCGGGCCGCACCGCCCTCCTCCTGTCCTACGGCCCCGCCGGCCGCGCCCCCGACCTCGCCCTGCCGGTCGGTCTGGCCCTGGACGCGGAGCTGTCCGCCTACCCGGGCACCGGACGGCGACGGGCGGCGCTGGGCGAACAGTTCGCGCCACCCGCACCGACCACGGCCCGCCCACCGGGCCTGACGACGACCGAGGCGGCCGCGCTCTACGGCGCGTCGCTGCGCGACGACCCCTGGCAGGAGTCCGTCCCGGTGACCCTGGACGACGTCATACCGACTCCCGACGGCGCCTCCTGGCAACTGGCCGACGCCGACGCCGACACGGCCCTGCCGCTCACCCCCGCGGCCGCCGCCCGCCCCGGTCTGTGGCGGCTGGTCGCCCTCTCGGGCGGCGCCCCCCTGAAGGTGTTCGGCGAGTGCGGCCACCGGGGTTTCACCCCCCTGACCGCCTGGCCGACCGGCCCCGGAGAGGCGGTCCGGCTGTGACCGGGACAGATCCGGCCGTGGCCGAGACAGAGGGGACACCCCTGCACCCCACCCCGACACCCCCCACGGACACCGCCCCCACCTGGGAGGACCTGGTCACCGCGGCTCTCCTGGGCACGGATCGCCGTACACCCCCCGGGTCCGCCGCCGGCCGGTCGGCGCCGTCCGCGCTGCTGGACGCGGCGGCGGCCGAGACCGTACGGCGCCGGGCCGGGCTGCGTCCGGGCCGGGCCGCGACCCGGCCGGAACCGGCCCCCGCCGACCCGCGCCCCACGCTGCCCGCTCCCGCGGCCCGCAGACTCGCCCTGCTGCTCGCCGACCGCCCCGGCACCGGCGGAGCCGGGCGCAGGGGCACGGCACCGGATCTCGTGGAGCTGCTGCCCCAGTGGCTGGCGGCGGCGAACGCGCACGGGTTCGCCCCGCCCGCCGAGGCCCTGCCCGCGCTGCTCGACGCGGCACGCGGGCGTACGGACCTGCGGCCGGCGGCGCTGAGGTTCGCGGGCCCGCGCGCCCTGTGGCTGGCCCGGCTGAACCCGGAGTGGCGGTTCGCGCTGCGCGCCGCACCGGGCGGGGACGCCTCCCTGCCGGGCCCGGAGGAGACCGGGCGGATCGAGAAGCTCTGGCAGGAGGGCCTGTTCGCCGAGCGCGTCGCCCTCCTCGCCTCCCTGCGCTCCCGCGCCCCCGACGCGGCCCGCGCGCTGCTGGAGTCGACCTGGCCGACGGAGCGCGCGGAGGACCGGCTGATGTTCCTCGACTCGCTGCGCGCCGGCCTCGGTGAGCGGGACGAGCCGTTCCTGGAGGCGGCGCTGGCGGACCGCAGCCGCAATGTGCGGGCGACGGCGGCCGAGTTGCTGTCGGCGCTGCCCGGTTCGGCGCTCGCCGCGCGGATGGCGGTCCGGGCCGGTGCGTGCGTGGCCGTCGACCACACCGGCGACACGCCGACGCTCGTCGTCGAGGCGCCCCACACGTGCGACGCGGACATGGAGCGCGACGGCGTCGCCCCCAAGGCCCCGGCCGGCCGGGGTGAGCGGTCGTGGTGGCTCGGCCAGTTGGTGGAGGCGGCCCCGCTCACCGCGTGGCCGGCGCGGCTGGGCGGTCGTACCCCGGACCGGATCGTCGCGCTGCCGGTGGCCGACGACTGGCTGGGCGAGCTGCACGCGGCCTGGTGCCGGGCCGCCGTACGGCAGCGCGACGCGACCTGGTCGCGGGCGCTGCTCGGACCGCCGTCCGCGCCCGGTGCGGGTGGCCCGGGCGCGGTCTCCCTCGCCGAGCGGGCCAAGCTGCTGGGCACCCTGTCGGTGGGCGAGCGGGCGGAGTGGGTGGCCGGATTCATCGCGGCGCACGGGCTGTCGGAGGCGTTCCAACTGCTCGGCGTGTGTGCGGTGCCGTGGGCCGCCCCCCTCGGCCGGGCGGTGGTCGACGCCCTCAACATCGCGCGGGACGCGGGAAGTTACCCGTGGAGTTTCAGTGGGGTGATGGGCCTCGCCGAACGCTGCCTGGACCCCGCGGAGGTCTCCCGGCTCGACGCCCTTCTCGCCGTACCCGACGAATCGGAGGACGCGTCCCCCGGGGCGGGGGGCTACTGGGCGGAGGCGTTCCAGCGCCTGGGGACGACATTGCGGCTGAGGGCGGTGATGGCACAGGAACTGGAAGGGGAACCGTCGTGACGGCGGCAGCCCGGCCGCCCGTCGCCCACGGTTCCCTAGGCCCCGGTCGGCTGCCCCACGTTCTCCCGGACCCACTCCACGATCGCCGCCATGGTCGTCCCGGGGGTGAAGATCTCCGCGACGCCCTTCTCCTTCAGCGGGGCGATGTCCGCCTCGGGGATGATCCCCCCGCCGAAGACCAGGATGTCCGCGGCGTCCCGCTCCCGGAGCAGGTCGATGACCGCGGCGAAGAGCGTGTTGTGCGCCCCGGACAGGATGGACAGCCCGATCGCGTCGGCGTCCTCCTGGATCGCCGTGTCGACGATCTGCTCGGGGGTCTGGTGGAGCCCGGTGTAGACGACCTCCATGCCGGCGTCGCGCAGCGCCCTGGCGATCACCTTGGCGCCGCGGTCATGGCCGTCGAGTCCCGGCTTGGCCACCACCACGCGGATCGGGCCGGATGCCACACCCATGACTGCCTCCCAGAAGCGACTCCGCCCGCTCCGCCCGCTCTCGACGGCTCGGACACCCCGTGCCACACACCCGGGGAAGTGAACGAACGTTATCGCCAGCATCCCGCAACCGGCCGTTTCGTGGCATGGGCCAACGGGGAAATCACATGATGGGACAGTAACGGGAGCCGCACACGAGGTCGCCGTACCGCCGCGCCGCAGACCGCGCGCCGCGGCGGTACGGCGCATCGGTCCAGGCGCGACGGACGCCCGGGGCCAAGGCCCCCTCCGTCCGCCCGGCAGCCGATCTCCTCCGCCGCGACTTCCACGAGGGCACACGGGGGACAGAGACGTCCTCGGCGTGTGCCGACAGGAGGTCGGCGATGCAGGTCACCAGGGTGCTGCAGCCCTTTCTTCCGCTCTACCGGCGTCTGCTGCCGGACCTTCCGAGCCTTCCGAACATCCCCGGCAGGCTGGCCGGGCTCTCCACGGCCCTGCTGAAGGCCACCGTCCTGGACCTCGCGATCCTCGCCGGCCACCTCCTGCTCTACCCCTCCGGAATCGCCCAGGAGCGGCGTCGCCCCGCGCTTCCGCCCGGAGAGAACAGCGCATCGAACGAAAATGGCACCGAGTGCCTCACGCAGCTGCCCACCCCGGCCCCGCTCCCGGTCGTCCTGCTGCACGGTTTCATCGACAACCGCTCGGTCTTCGTCCTGCTGCGCCGCAGCCTCGCCCAGCACGGCAGGCACCGTGTGGAGTCGCTGAACTACTCGCCCCTGACCTGCGACATCCGTACGGCGGCCGAACTGCTCGGGCGGCACATAGAGGAGATATGCGAGCGCACCGGCAGCACCCGGGTCGATGTCGTCGGCCACAGCCTGGGCGGTCTGATCGCCCGCTACTACGTGCAGCGGCTGGGCGGTGACGTCCGGGTCCGCACGCTGGTCACGCTGGGTACCCCGCACGCGGGCACCACGGTGGTGCCGCTGGCGAACGCGCACCCCATCGTGCGCCAGATGCGCCCCGGCTCGGAGGTCATCGAGGAGCTGTCCCGGCCCGCGCCCGGCTGCCGTACGCACTTCGTCAGCTTCTGGAGCGACCTCGACCACCTGATGGACCCGCTGGAGACGGCCCGGATCGACCACCCCGACCTGCTCACGCAGAACGTCCGGGTGACGGGAATCGGCCATCTCGCCCTGCCCGTGCATCCGGCGGTCGCGACCGGCATACGGCAGGCCCTCGACACCCCGGAGACGGCCACGGCCGACACGCGCACCGGCGGTCTGACGGTGGCGTGAGACCCGCCCGGCAACCGTTCGAAGGGATTCGATAGACGTTCGAGACCCGCCTCACCTCGAACAGTCTTCGAACATAAGGCCAAACCCGCGTCCGCCGTCCCCCGAAACACGGCCGATTGCCCCTTTCCTTCGCGCACGAAACCTGCGGAAGATTGTCGCGCCCGCATACCGCCGGGTACAGTCGCCGCACTGCTCTGGCAGCCCCTGTTGTCGAGGCGAGAGAGAAGTTGGTGAACGACCGTCACCCGTCGGGGACCACGACCACCCCGGCTCCGGCTTCCGACGCCGACTCCGCGCCCTACGCGTCGTACGGCACCCAGGAAGCCCCGTACGACGGCTTCACCTCGTACCACGGCTACGACACCGGCGCCCAGCACACCGGCCACTACGCGGCCGACCCCCTCTTCGGCAGCCTCCCCGACGCCGGCACGGGTACCGGCACCGGCGACAACGCCTACGGCACCGGGCAGTGGAACGTCGGCGCCCAGCCGACCATGGTCGACACCGGCGGCCACCAGCTCCACGACACCAGCGGCCACCACGTCCTGAACTACGACCCGTACGCGGCCCAGCACCACGCCGCCTACGACTCGGGCGCCTACGACACGACCGGCTGGCCGACCGGCCACCAGCAGCTCCCGCTCGTCCCGCCGCAGACCTCGGTGTCCGACACCGGCGGCCACTGGGACGCGAACGCCTGGCTCCAGCCGGACCAGTCCGGCAACCCCGCCGACCAGACCCAGCACTGGGAATGGGGCACCCAGACCTTCGAGACCGGCACCTACGACGCCACGCAGTGGAACTCCGACGGCGACAGCGAGACCGGCGCCGCCTCCGACGCGTACGAGCAGCCGGCCGAGGTCCCCTTCGACCAGCAGGCCACCGCCACCTTCGAGTCGGTCGGCCACGACGAACAGACCTCCGACGGCCGCGAGTTGTCCGCCACCGGTGAGCTGCCCGCCGTGTCCGGGCAGCTCCTCCTGGACGACCAGGAGGAGAGCGAGCCGGCGCCCGCCACCCGCGCGGCCGCCCGCAACGCGAGCCGTTCCCGCCGCCGTACGCCCCCGAAGCGCTCCGCGCTGCTGACCGTGGCCGTGCCCTCGGCGTGTGTGATGGGTGTCGCCGGGATCGCCGCCGCCTCCGTGGGCACCCTGACCGGTGGCGACGACAAGGACACCACGGCCACCGCCTCGGACGCGCAGGCGGTGAAACCGTCCGCCGCCAACAACAAGCTGGACTCCCAGCTCGAGACCCTCAGCGCCGAGGCCGACAACTTCGCCGACCGGGCCAGCCGGACGCAGGAACGCATCGACCTCAAGGAACAGCAGGCGGCCGAGAAGAAGAAGGCGGCGGCGGAGGCGGCCCGCAAGGAGCGGCTGCGCCCGAAGTACGCCCTCCCGGTCGCCCAGCGCGGACTCAGCGCCTACTTCGGCCAGGCCGGCGTCAACTGGATGTCCCAGCACACCGGCATCGACTTCCCCGTCTCCTACGGCACGACGGTGATGTCGGCGACCGACGGCACCGTACGGACGCAGTGGAACAGCGCCTACGGCAACATGCTGATCGTGACGGCGAAGGACGGCACGGAGACCTGGTACTGCCATCTCTCCACCTACCGCGTCGCCTCCGGTACGACGGTGAAGGCCGGCGATCCGATCGCGTACTCCGGGAACTCGGGCAACTCCACCGGCCCGCACCTGCACTTCGAGGTCCGGCCGGCCGGCGGTTCGCCCATAGACCCGCTGCCGTGGCTGCGCAGCCACGGGCTGGACCCGACGTAGCACCTGCGACTGTTCCGTCGTGAGCCCCCGCTGTGGAAGCGGGGGCTCACGCGCGAGGTCTCAGAGTGCGGAACGTGAGCTCTTGTCCGTTTCGTGGTTGAGGTTGGAGAAGGACCGCTGGTCGCGGGTGGGAGGTGGCCCTCAGGCGTCGGTGCGGGCGAACAAGCCGGGTCCGGATTCGATGAGGATGCCTCGGCTGACCAGGCGCTTCAGTTTGGAGCGGATGCCCTCGGTGTTCTTCGGGAGGATCTGCAGGTCGAGTGCCTGGCAGAGGTCGCGGGCGCGCATCGGTCGGCCCGCGTCGGTCAGGGCGGTGAGGATGTGCTGGTAGGCGGGGTGGTCCGGGTTGTCGGGGTGGTCCGGCTCGGTGGCGGGTGAGGGCAGCGGGAAAGTGAGGAGGGTCTTGCGGGTGATGCGCAGGTTCTCGCTCATGCGGCAGGCGATGACGAGGCCCAGTACGTCCACGGCCAGGCATCTCTTCCTGCCTGGCACCCTTTTCGCGGCACCCTTGCCGGTCATCGTGGCGGGGACGCCGACGGCGGCGTGGATGCTCTGCGTGTCCAGGGCCACCAGGCTCGGGTCGGCCAATCGCTTGCGCTTCTCCCGCAGTTGCCAGCGCAGCAGGTCGTGAAGGTCCTGGTCGGTGCCCTCGTCGCGCCAGAGGTAGAAGTAAATCACGGGTTCGACGAGCTCCCACTGCTTGTCGGTGAGATCGCTCGGGTACGGCTTGCGCATGCTCATGCCACAACCCCTCGCAGGGAGGTCACACGGAACTCGGGGCACGCCCGGACGGCGCCAGGTTCGGCAGCGCGCAGGCCAGGCCCTCCTGCCAGTGCCGGATCGGGCGGAGGCCGGCGGCCCGCCAACGGTCGTGTCCGAGCACGCTGCAGGCGGGCCGTGGCGCGGGCCGGGCCAGGGTCGCGGTGGTGGTGGGGCGTACCCGGTCGGGGTCGGCGCCCAGCAGCCTGAAGGTCTCGCGGGCCAGCCCGTACCAGGTTGTCTCGCCCGTGCTGGTGCCGTGATACACGCCGGGCGGGGCCTCGCCGCGCTCCGCGGCCCGGCCGAGCCGTACCAGTTGGGCGGCGAGGTCCACGGTCCAGGTGGGTTGGCCGCGCTGGTCGTCGACCACGTCGAGCGTGTCACGCCGCCGTTCCGACGCGATCATGGTGCTGACGAAGTTCCGCCCGTACGCGCCGTACAGCCAGGCCGTCCGCACCACGTAACCGTGGTCGGGCAGCGTCGCCAGCACGGCCCGCTCGCCGGCCAGCTTGGTGCGGCCGTAGGCGGTACGCGGTCCCGGCGGGTTCCCCTCGCCGTACGGGGTCCCGGTGTCGCCGGGAAAGACGTAGTCGGTGGATGGCTGGAGCAGGCGGGATTCTGCGTCCGCACAGGCCTCGGCCAGGTGGCGCGGGCCCTCGGCGTTGATGCGCAGCGCGTCCGGCTCGTGCCGCTCCGCGTCGTCGACGCAGGTCCAGGCCGCGCAGTTGACGACGGTGCTGGGCCGGTGCGCGTGCACGGCGGCGCGTACCGCCCGCGGGTCGGTGATGTCGAGATCCCTTTTGTCCAGCGCCACCGTCTCGGTGCCGGTCGCGGCCAGCGCGGTCAGCAGGTCCCGCGCGAGCATGCCGGCCGCACCGGTCACCAGCCACGGGCGCCTCATGCGCGCACCCCCGGCCCCGGGGAATCCAAGGGCGCGGCCCGCTTCTTGAGCGGCTCCCACCACGGGCGGTTGTCCCGGTACCAGGCGACCGTCTCCACCAGTGCCTCCTCGAACCCGCGGCGCGGCCGGTATTCCAGATCGTCACGGATCTTGCTCCAGTCCAACGAGTACCGGCGGTCGTGCCCCTTGCGGTCCTCGACGTTCCGGACCAGGGACGCGTCGGCTCCCACGGCGTCCAGCAGCAGTCGCGTCAGCTCCCGGTTGGTCAGCTCCGCGCCGCCCCCGATGTGGTAGACCTCGCCCGCCCGGCCGCCGGTCCGCACCAGCTCGATGCCGCGTACATGGTCGTCGACGTGCAGCCAGTCCCGCACATCGAGTCCGTCCCCGTAGAGCGGAACCTCGGCGCCGTCCAGCAGGTTGGTGACGAACAGCGGGATCAGTTTCTCCGGGAAGTGGTGGGGGCCGTAGTTGTTGGAGCAGCGGGTGATCCGCACGTCCACGCCATGGGTGCGGTGGCACGCCAGCGCGAGCAGATCGCTGGATGCCTTCGTCGCCGCATAGGGCGAGTTGGGAGCGAGCGGCGCGTCCTCGGTCCAGGAACCCTTGGCGATCGAGCCGTACACCTCGTCCGTCGACACGTGCACGAAGACCTCCGGGCGGTACCGCAGTGCGGTGTCCAGGAGTGTCTGGGTGCCGTGCACATTGGTGCGTACGAAGGCGTCGGCGGCGTGCAGCGACCGGTCGACGTGGGTCTCGGCGGCGAAGTGGACGATCTGGTCGTGTCGGCCGACCAGCTTGTCCACCAGCTCGGCATCGCAGATGTCCCCCTGCACGAAGGCGAACCGGTCCGAGCCGCGCACCGCGTCGAGGTTGGCTGCGACGCCCGCGTAGGTGAGCTTGTCGAGGACGGTGACGTGGACGCCCCCGGCGCCCTCGGGTCCCAGCAGGGTGCGCACATAGTGAGAGCCGATGAACCCGGCCCCACCGGTGACCAGAATGCGGACGGCGGTCGTCATGGGGCCAGTTCCACGCTGCTGTGGTCGCCGAGCACCAGCCGGTGGGTGTCGGGCACCCGTGGCGCGGACACCACCCGCGCGTCTCGGCCGATGAGCGAGGCCTGGACGCGGCGCGTGCCCTCGATCCGCGCCCCGCGCAGCACGATGGAGAACTCCAGCTCGCTGCCGCTGATCCGGCAGTCCTGGGCGACGGAGGTGTAGGGGCCGACGTAGGAGTCGGCCACCTCGGTGCCGGTGTCGATGACGACGGGGCCGACGATTCGGGAGCGGCGCACCCGGGCACCCGGCGCGATCCGCACCGCGCCGACGATCTCGCTGGCGTCGTCCACCTCGCCCTCCAGCCGGGGCGCCACCGACTCGAGCACGGTGCGGTTGACCTCCAGCATGTCAGCGACGTTTCCGGTGTCCTTCCAGTAGCCGGAGATCTCCACCGACCGCACGTCGCGGCCCGCGTCGACCAGCCACTGGACCGCGTCGGTGATCTCCAGCTCGCCGCGCCCGGACGGCGAGATGGCGCGCACCGCCTCGTGCACGGCGGGCGTGAACAGATACACACCGACCAGTGCCAGGTTGCTCTTGGGGAACTCCGGCTTCTCCTCCAGACGCACCACTTGGCCGTCCGAGCCCAGTTCGACGACGCCGAAGGAGGACGGGTCGTCCACCGGCGTCAGCATGATCTGCGCGTCGGGGCGGTCCTCCCGGAAGCCGTCCACCAGCGCGTTGATACCGCCGACGATGAAGTTGTCACCCAGGTACATCACGAAGTCGTCGTTGCCGAGGAAGTCCCGCGCGATGAGGACGGCATGCGCCAGCCCGAGCGGGCGTTCCTGCGGTATGTAGCTGACCCGCAGCCCGAACCGACTGCCGTCCCCGACGGCTCCGCGGATCTCCGCCGCGGTGTCGCCGACGACGAGGGCGACGTCCTCGATACCCGCTGCCGCGATGGACTCGAGGCCGTAGAAGAGGACGGGTTTGTTGGCCACGGGCACAAGCTGTTTGGCGGAGGTGTGCGTGATCGGCCGTAGCCGGGATCCCACCCCCCCGGCGAGTACAAGAGCTTTCACGAGTTCTTTCCCGTCAGTCGGTGGCGGGCGGTGCGACACCGGCACGCCCGGGGTGTCCTGCGGTGCCGGGGCGCGGCTGGGCGCGCCCCGACGGCCTGGTACTGGACCTCTCTACCGCCTCTGGAGCGGCGGCGGACCCGGAGGCTGGCCCTGGAGGAGTGAGTCCGGCATCCCGCCCGGCCCGCCGCCGAGGGCGGTTTCCACGCACCGTTCGTACGAGGGGAGCAGCCCTTGATCGCGTGCCTCGGCAAGCGAGGGGGCCAGGGCGTCCTTCTCCGACAGCATGGGCCTACCGGCCCCGCCGGGCCACGCGATGCCGAGCGTCGGGTCGAGCGGGTGGATGCCGTGCTCGCGCTCGGGGGCGTAGCCGGTGGAGCAGAAGTAGACCACCGTGGCCTCGTCGGTAAGGGCGGCGAAGCCGTGGCCGAGCCCTTCCGAGAGGAAGACGGCCCGGTGCGTGCGATCGTCGAGTGGCACCGCCTCCCACTCACCGAAGGTGGTGGAGCCGGTGCGCAGGTCCACGATCACGTCGAGCACCGCGCCGCGCACACAGGTGACGTACTTCGCCTGCCCCGGCGGGACATCGCTGAAGTGGATGCCCCGGATGACGCCTCGGTGGGACACCGACTGGTTGGCCTGGGCCAGCGGCAGCCCGCGGCCGGTGGCGGTCTTGAAGCCGCGGCCGCTGAACCACTCGTGGAAGCTCCCCCGGGTGTCGTGGAACACCCGGGGCTCCTCGATCCAGGCTCCAGGAATGCGCAGTTCCCGCATGGCAGTTGCCTTCTCCTTCGCTCGTCCCGCTTCGCTGAGCCCTTCGACGGGTGGGCGCTCCCGGGCGGTGCACTCGTACGACGGCATGTCACAGGACCCGCCCGGCCCGGTTTCCGAAGGTGCCGGATTCCAACCCGGCGACCTCGGCCGCCAGCGTGAGCTGGCGACGCTGGACGCGCGCGGAGAGGGACGTGACGTAGCGGGCATGGTCGGCGGTGGCGCACCAGAGGAGCTGGGCGAGGACGAAACGGTCGCGTTCGGGCACCAGAACCAGGTCGGGCCACAGCTCCCCGGGCGCCGTCCCGCGGCGGGTGATCTCGGGGCGCAGTTCCCCTCGCCACCCGGTGGGAAGGACGAACTCCGGGGTGGTCGCCATGCGTTCGTACCACTCGATGGTGTCCGCGAGGTAGGCGTGGCGGAACTCCTCGTCGTGCTCGCCACCTCGCAGGCGGCGCAGTGCGGCGTGGGCGCGCCGTGCATCGTCGAAGACGGCGAGCGGGAGGCGGTGGCGCCGCACGGTTCGGTGCCTACGGGTGGAACTGTCGTCGAGAAGGGTCGCGGTGTGCGCGTGGACCGTCGTGAAACGCAGGCCGAGATCGGCCATCCGCAGCCACAGGTCCCAGTCCTCGAGCCCGTCGCCCGCGCGCCAGCCGCCCGCCTCCTCGGCGAGCGGGCGGCGGTGAGCGACGCGTGAGGGCTCGAACATCGGTCCCAGCAACTGGATCTCGGGGTGCCAGACCACTTCGAGGAGGTCGGAGCGTGAGGTGACCTCGCCGGTGGCGGTCCGGCGCTCGCAGCCGGTCGCGACGAGGTCCGCCCCGGCCTCGAAGGCGCCGAGCAGTACCCGCAGATGGTCCGCGCGCCACTCGTCGTCGTGGTCGATGTACGCGGCGAACTCCCCGCGCGCCTCGGCGAGTCCGATCATGCGAGGGCCGCTCGGATGACCGTGTCGGGGAGCGCGGACGAACCGGATGCGCGGTTCCTCCGCGGCTGCCGCGCGTACCCACTCGTCCGTGTCGTCGGTGCTGCCGTCGGAGATGACGAGCAGCTCCCAGCCGGGGAAGGACTGCGCGCGGACGGAGTCCAGTGTGCGGGTGATCGCGCGTGAGCGGTTGTACGTGGGACAGATGACGGAGAAGCAGGGGGCGGGCGTCATGCGGGTCCGCCCTTTCCTGCGGTTGGGCTCCCCTGGCCGGTGAACCGGCTTCCCCGGCCGGTGAGGAACGGCAGCCCCGTGTCCTTGCCGGTGAGGACGGTGTCGACGGCGAGCAGGACTCCAGCGGTACCGGTGGCGAGGTCTGTGGAGAGGCGCAGACACTGGTCGCCGAGGAAGGCGGGGGCCCCGGCGTGCGGGACGGCGTGGAGGCCGAGAGCGGCGAGGTGCGCGGGCGGGGAGGCAGGCGCGGTGGCCCCGGGCTCGCCGGGCCCGTCCGCCGGCCGCAGCCTGTGCTGCGCCAGCATCGCCCCCGCCCGCCCGGTGAACACTCCGGCGTGGCTGAAGAAGGGTGCGGCGAGCCGCTCGCCCAGCGTCGCGCGTGCCAGGCCGAGTTCGGCGTCCGCTGTGTGTTCGAGCACCGCGTCGACGGCGAGCGCCATCCCCGCGCCGCCGCTGATCACCGGCACGGACCAGGCGGCGTACGGCGCCCTGGCCTCCGCGTCGGCTGCCCAGCCGCTCTCGGCGAGGTCGGCGCGAAGCGCCTCGACGGCCTGGTCGAGGTACTTCGGCTCGTCGGTGTGCTCGAAGAGGCGTCGCAGGAACAGCGCCTGCCCCGAACCGCCGTGGAGCAGGCCGGGGCGGCGCCTGCCGCCCCGGGCGGGTCCGGTGATGCGGTCGGCCAGGCGCGCGGCGTGTTCGATCCGGTCGGGCTCGCTGTACTTCTCCCCGAAGTGCAGGAGGGTGAGCGCGATCCCGGCTCTGCCGCTGAAGAGACTGTCGTCGAGGTCGGCGTCGACGGCGGTCCAGCGGGCGGCGGCGCGCTCCAGAAGTTCCCTTGCGGGCGCGCGGAGGCCGAGCTCGTCGAGGGCGAAGGCGATTCCGCACAGGCCGTCGTAGAAGCCGGGTGCGTCGACGCGCTCGCACGCGGCGACAAGCCAGTCGAGGTGCTCTTCGGGCACCTCGACGCCGGCCTGGGAGAGCGCCCAGACCACGCCCGCGGCGCCGAACGCGAGGTTCGCGCCACCGCCCTGGCCGTGGAACTGCTCGATGTCACCGGGGTAGAGCCGGTCGGCGCGCCCGGGTGTCGCGGCGGCGAGGATGCCGTCGGCGAGGCGCCGCCGCAGCTCGGGCCAGCCTTCGGCGTCGGGACCTGCCGCAGGCCAGGAGGGTGCGGGAGCAGAGATGCCGGCGGCGGAGGCGGGCGCGGCCGAACCGGGGGAAACGTCCGTTTCGGCGGGCCCGGCCCCGCCCGGAGGCACAGTGCCCTCATGGGAGGCGGACCCGGCCGGCGGCGCCAGATCGTCCCGTACCCGCCCGGCGAAATCCTCCGGTACGGGGAAGACGCGAGTGATCAACGCGAGGAACTGCTCGGCCTTGTCCGCCGACCACGGCAGTGCCTGGGTGAGCGGCAGGAAGACGCCGAGGCGCAGGCAGCCCATGGCGTACCGGTCGACGTCCACTCCGGTGTACCCGACCGGGGCCTGGTAGCCGGGCGCCGCCATGGCCTGGGGGGCGGCGGCCACCGCCTCGCTGCTCGCCTCCAAGTCGATGAAGACGACGCCGCCGTCCGGGCGCAGGAGCACGTTGTTGGGGTGGAGGTCGCCGAAGACGACACCGCGCGCGTGCAGTTCGCGGACTCCGCGCTCGATCCTGTCGAGGGTGTCCAGTGCCCAGCGGGCGTAGGCGGCGAAGTCCTCCGGCGTGGCGGGTTCGGCTGCGAGGAGCGGGTTGCGCTCCTGCATCTCCTGGCCGAGCGCCTTGCCCTCGACGTACTCGCGGGCGAGGTAGTAGTGCTCGTGGCCCTTGCGGAACTCGGCGTGCGCGGGCATGCAGTCGAGCCCGGCGAGCCGCCGGAGCGCCCAGTGCTCGTTGCGCAGGCGGGCCACGGCGTCGGCGCCCTCGGCGTCGAGACCGGCGAGCGGACGGGCCTCCTTGAGCAGAACGGTGGCGCCGGTACGGGTGTCGGTGGCGAGGTAGACGCCGCCGCCGTTGGAGAAGTGCAGGGCCTTGACCGGGCGGTACGGAAAGTCGGTGAGTGTTCCGCTGTTGCGCTCCGCGAGCGCTTCCCTAAGGCACTCGGGCAGGGTCACCCAGGCGGGTGGGCGGAAGCCGGGGCCACGCACATCGGGCACCCAGTTGCCGGACGGGTCCTTGACGCAGTGGACGAGTTCGCCGGACGCGTCGCGCGCGAGATGCGCCACGAAGCCGCCGTAGCGCACGTAGAGAGGTCCTGAGCGCCAGCGCAGGTCACTCAGTATGTACGGTCCTGTCTCACCGGTGAGAAGGGCGTCGAGCGCGTCGAGGAGCCGCGCGAGCATCTCTTCGTCGAGTGGGTAGAGCGTGACGAACTTGCCGCTGCTGCCCCGGTCGCCGTACTTGCTGTTGCGGCGCACGAGCACGGCGGCGCTGCGGATGAACTTGAAGTACACGCCGTGCTCGAGGCAGTAGTCGCGCACGAGGCGGCTGATCCGTTCGGCGTTCTCCGGGGTGGCCGTCACATGGATCTTCCAGCCCTGCTCGGGAAGCTCGACACCTGGCGGGCGGAAGATCACCCAGTCCTCGTTGGCGCTGCGGGTCCAGCCCTCGGGGGGCGGGGTGCGCGCGGCGGGGAAGTCGTCCTCGGCACCGGCGGGGGCCTGCACGTCGTAGAAGACCTCGCCGGGCCGGCAGAAGGTCAGGTACCGGAAGTCCATAAGGGTCTCCTAGCGGCCGCCCCGGCCACGGCCGGGGCGGAGTTGTCACTCGATCGACTGGGGCGGGGCCCCGTTACCAGCGGAAGGCCGGCAGCACGTACTTGGTGAAGATCCACTGCCCGGCGGGCATCCTTCCCCCGTCCACGACGGCCCCGCCCAGGTCGGACTCGGGGCTCTTCGTGAGCCGCAGCAGGTACCCGTCGGCGGGGGTCGGCAGCATGTCGGCCCGCACCGGCAGGAAGGCGGAGAGCGGAGCCGTCGTCGCGGTGGCCCGGTCATCGGCGATCACACCGCGCCCGGTCTCGCTCTTCGCGGCCACGCCCACGCGGTAGAGCCGTACCTCCGCACCCTTTTCGATCACTAGACGGTCGGCGGACGGCGGAAGCAGGAGTTCGACCTTCCCTCCGTCCCGTACGGCATACCCCGCGCTCACCGTGTACGGGACGTCGACGAGCGCGAGCCCGGCGGTGAGCGCCCCGGTGAGCAGGACGGCGACGGCGCCGATACGGGCCGCGCCCGCGCCCCCGGCACGCGCTTCCCGTACGACCCGCGCGAATCCGCGGACGAGGTGGTAGCCGAGAAAGCCGACCCCGCACAGCATGAGCCAGGCGCCGACGACGCCGACCCGCTGGAGGGTGTCGCCCCACAGGCCGACGGCCGTGGCGATCATGTAGAGCGGGAAGACCATGGACGCGAGGCCGAACGGCACGGCCCAGCGGCCGAGTTCGGGCAGCTCGCGGCTGTGGCGACCGCCGAAGAGCACACCGGCGACCGCGCGGCGCGCGTCGGTCAGGGCCCGGTCCCGCAGGTGCGGGACGTCGAGGTGGCTCATCAACGCGATGTAGCCGTCGAGTTTGACGAACGGCATCAGGTTGAGCAGGCCCGCGATGTACGTGACGAAGGCGAAGACGAGCAGCCCGTCCCGTGCCGCGCCGGAGAAGAAGAGCGAGGCCACGGCAGCGCCCCCGGCGATGACCACCTGCGTGGCGATCCCGGCGAGGGCCACCGCGACCCGCTGGCCCTTGCGCGGCAGCCGCCACCCGTCGGTGACGTCGCAGAAGAAGGCGGGCGACAGGTAGAAGAGCATCACCCCCATCCGGCCGGGGCGTCCTCCGTGATGGGTGAGGACGGCGCCGTGCCCGAACTCGTGCACGGCGGTCGTGGCCAGGACGCCCGCGAAGACGGCCAGGTACGTGCCGAGCCCGAGCGGCTGTCCCAGGACGGCACCGACCCGAGCCGACTGTGCCGCGAGCACGAGCAGCCCGGTCAGCGTGAGTACGACGGCGGCCACCGTTGCGGCCCGCCCCGTCAGCGCCCGTACGAGCGGTGAGATCCGGCGCAGCATGCGCTCGGGCCGTACGAGCGTGAACTGGAGCGTCATGGGCGGGACGAACTTGAAGCGGCGGGCGCTCCTGCGGACGGCCTCCCCGTTGTCGAGCAGTCTCCCGGCGGCGAGCTTCTCCACAGCCCCCGCGACCGCGTCGACCGTCCACGGTGCCCCGAGGATCTCCGCGAGCAGCGCGTGGTCGCGGGTCCCGTTCAGGGCCAGGGCGAGGCGCGCCAGGTCCGGCTGGACCCGGAAGTAGCGGGCCTGGCCCTGCTGGATCAGCCACGGCGCCCCCTCCTCGGCCGGTTCGTGCACCGACACGTCCGCGGCGAGCCGGGGACGGGCCAGGAGCTCGGGGGGTACGGGGGGCGTCTCGGTCTTGGAGGACATGCGGTCTGCCTGCCTTACGTGAGGTCGCGGACGCGGAGGAGCCGGTATGCGGCGCAGCCGGCGGCGGCGAGCCAGCCCGCGATGACCAGGAGGGCGGTCTGCGGGGACAGCAGTGTGTGGCCCACGTCCCGGTAGACCGAGCTCAGCGCGATCGTGAACAGATAGCTCGCGGCCTTCGGGGCGAGCCGCTGGAGGCCGGGGTCCACCAGCAGGGTCAGCGCCATGACCGTGACGACCGAGGCGATCTGATGGCGGATGATCCAGCCGATGAAGACGCCCCAGGGAGCGGCCAGGACGTTGCATGCGAAGAGGCCCACCGCGATCAGGGTCGTCTCCTTCGTCCAGGCGAAGTCCCGTCCGTAGACGGTGAGTACGCCCCATGCGGAGAGCACCGAGAAGACCACCGCGACCACTCCGGACAGCGCACCCATGAGCGCGCCGACGGCGAGCTTGGCGCCGAACAGGCGCGCGCGTCCCATCACGAGGACGGAGCGGCTGATCGAGCCCGAGCCGTACTCGCGCGTGACGACGATGGCGCCGTACAGAGAAGCGAAGAGGAAGGTCATCATCCAGGCGCGCACGACGTCGTCGGTCACGGCGGCGAGATCGCCGCTGCCCTGGTCGAGCGCCTTGTCGCCCTCGGAGCCGTAGCCGAAGCTCGTCATGAGCGACATGTACGTGCCGCAGACGAGGAGGACGATCCACGCCTTGCCGCTCCATGCCTTGAGCCATTCACCGCGCAGTGCGTCAGTCACGGGAACCGCCCGGAGCGCTCGCGCCCGCCAGTTCGAAGAACCGGTCCTCCAGGCGGTCGGCGCCGTCGGTGGTGAGCCGTGCCAGCGGGCCCGAGTATCGCAGGGTGCGCTGGAGGATGACGACGTCGTCGACGGTCTGCTCGACCTCGGCGAGCAGGTGGCTGGAGAGCAGGACGGTCCTTCCTTCCGCCGCGAGGGTGCGCAGCAGTTCGCGCAGCCAGCGGATGCCGTCCGGGTCGAGACCGTTCACCGGCTCGTCGAGGACCAGGAGTTCGGGGTCGGGGAGCAGCGCGGTGGCGAGCGCGAGCCGCTGCCGCATGCCGGTGGAGTAGCCCTTGACCTTGCGGTCCGCGCTGTCGGTGAGGCCGACCTGGTCGAGCACCGCTTCGACGCGGCTGTCGGGCAGGCCGAGGCTTCGCGCCCAGATCCGCAGGTCGCGGCGGCCCGTCGTGCCCGGGGTCGGGCCGATCGTGTCCATGCTGACCCCGATCCGTCGGGGGGCGTCCGGCAGGTCCTGGTACGCGTGCCCGAAGAGGTTCGCGTGTCCGGCCGTCGGCTGGACCAGGCCGAGGAGGACACGCAGTGCGGTGCTCTTGCCCGCGCCGTTGCGGCCAAGGAGCCCCACGATCCGGCCGGGCCGGACGGCGAAGGTGAGGTCCTCCACGGCGGTGACGCCGCCGAACTTCTTGGTCACACAGTGGAACTCGATGACGGGCGCCTCACTCACGGTTGCTCCTGACCACCGAGGCCCCGAGCACGGCCGCCGCCCCGGCGATGGCGCAGACCAGCACGACGACGACTCCGACGCGCACCGCCCCCGACAGTTCGAACGCGGTCGACACGGCGGCCAGCGCGATCAGCGCGCAGAGACCGGCGACGGACAGGGCGATGCCCGCGGTGCTCCTGCGGTTCATGTTCTTCCTCCACCTCGTGGTGCTAGGTTCTGACGGACTGGCCCGGTGCCGTGGTGGCGGATGATGGCCGTCGCCACGGCACCGGGCTCAGTTACCGCTCGTCATCAGGTGGCGATGCTGACGGCCACGCTGACCGCGGCGCTCGCCGAGGCCACGCCGCTGATCGCGACGCCGACCGAGAACCCGGTCCAGAAACCCGGGGCCTCCATGGCCTCCAGCTCCTGCATACCCAGCTCGAGCAGCGGAGCGATCTCCTTGGTCTGCTCCATGTGTCACACCTCCTCTCGTCGTGAGTCGATCATGTACACGTGCGGTGGGGCACTCCGTGTGGGTGCCCGCCCGTCACGGGCTCGGGTGAAACCGCTCGGCGCGGGCCAGGGGGCTTCGGTGAGGCTCCCCGACGTACGCGGCCTGACGCCGGCTCAGGTGAGCAGCGAGACCGAGGCGGCGGCGCTGCCGTAGGCGGCGGAGGCGCTGACGACCACGCCGGCGCTGACGCCGATGGCGGTCCACCAGCCCGGCGCGTCCATGGCCTCCAGCTCCTGCATACCGAGTTCCAGCAGCGGCTTGGGAGTCTCCGTGCCCTGCATGTCCCCTCCTTCTTCAACAACGGAATTGTTCATTTCCCCCCGCTTCGGCTCCCTTGGGGGCGAGCCGTAGTGGAAGTCCTAGGTGGCCGGGGCGAAGTACTCCTCGGCAAGGCGCACGGGGCGGTCCGGCGCCGCCACGGTCCGGCGCAACAGCCGCAGCACATCGGTGTGCCCGAGGCCGCCGAGCATCGGCAGCCCCGCTCCCCAGGCCCGGACGATGCGGTGCGCGATCGCCCCTGTCGCCTCGGGGTCCGCTACGACGTGCCGCCCGATTCCCCACGCGTCGACGAGCGCGGCCACGCCGGTCGCCGGCTCGGCGGGCAGTGGCCGTCCGAGTCCCGTACGGATCACGGCCCACAGCCGACGCAGACGCCGCCCCGAGCCCAGGCGTGCATCACCCTGGTCGATGGCCCGCCACAGCGGCGGGAGCAGTGCGGCGACGGCCGTCATCTTGCGCAGGCCGAGCACCGTGGAGAGCTCGTTGGCGATGAGCCAGCCCTTGACGGCGTACGGGTCACGGCCGTCGTGGAAGTGCTGGGTGTGGCTCTCGGCGCTGAGCCGCGCGCTCCGCGCACGCTGCTCGTCTGTGGCCCGCCCGCCCGCACGGGTCGCCTCCACGATCTCGTACCCGAGGCGCAACAGGCGTACGGCGGTGGCTTCGACGCGGGCGTCCGGCTCCGGCAGCTCCGCGTGGTCGCCGATGTACGGGCTGACAAGACGGAAGAACGTCTCCAGGACGCCCTCGACGAGCAGGTGCCGGGGCAGGGTCGCGGTGGCGAGCGGATCGAGTACCGACAGCTCGGGCCGCAGCCGCGCCCCCATGACGAGGCGCTTGGCGTGCTCGTATGCGAGGCAGGCGACCGCGCTGGCCTCCGAGCCCGTGCCGATGGTGGTGGGTACGGCGATCAGCGGCATGGGCCGCCGCGGTATCCGCGTGAGCACGATGAGTCCGGTGCGCTGCGGCACCGTCAGGCGGCGCGCCACCTCAGGCCCCGCAGCGACCAGGCTCGCGAGCTTGGCCCGGTCGAGCAGCGAGCCGCCGCCCAGCGCGAGCACCAGCCCCGCCCCGTCGAGCCGGGTCCCCAGCGCGAGCACGCCGGCCAGATCGCCGGCCCCGCTCAGCGTCAGGGACTCGTACGGGCGCGAGCCGAGCGCGTCCGTCACCCGCCGGTGGATCTCCGTGTGGTGGACTCCGCTGTCGACGAGGAGCACGGTCCGGGCGGCGCCGAGCTCGGGGGTCTCGCGCAGGCGGCGGGCCAGCTCGTCGGTACCGGTGAGCGTGGCATGGCCTTCTGCATTGGCGGACGCGGCCTGCTCCCTGTGCTCCGTCATCCGCCCACCCCCGCCCGCTCGGTGGTGGCGGCCAGGTGCAGGTCGAGCCCGGCCCGCACACAGGCGAGGAGTTCGGCCACCTCGGCGTCGGTGTAGGTCAGCGCGGGAACGAGCTGGACCCCGTGCAGGCCGGGGTGCACGATGGCGCCGGCCCGCCGGACGGCGGCGACGAGCGCGGGCACCTCGCTCTGGGGGAACGGCGCGCCGCTGCCGTCGGCCGCCGCCAGGCGGATCGAGCGGAAGCAGCCGACCCCGGTGCTCCCCGTGACGAGGGGATGGCCGGCGGCCAGCGCGTCGAGCTCCCGGGTGAGCAGGTCGCCGAGCCGACGTGCCCGCGTCACCGCGTCGAGCCGGCTCATCTCGGCGAGCGTCGCGAGGATGGCGGCGCAGGTGACCGGGGTCCCGGCCTGCGTCTCGCCGTGGCTCAGGACCGCGCCGGCCTCGTGGAAGACGTCCGCGACGGCACGGGACGTGAGGACGACGGCTGCGGCGCTCGCGCCGTTGGTGAGCCCCTTGGAAGCGATCAGCAGGTCGGGCGGCGCGGGCCAGCGCTGCGAGGCGAAGAAGTCTCCAGTACGGCCGAAACCGGTCGCCACTTCGTCCGCGATGAGCAGGAAGCCGTGCTCCTCGCGCAGCCGTAGCAGCGTGGCGACGTACTCCTCGTCGAGCGGGACCGCGCCCGAGCCGAGCACGGGCTCGACCACGACGGCCGCGATCTGCCCGCCCTGCCGCGCGAGGAGGGTGCGCAGCTCCTCCGGGTCGTTCGGCGGCACGTGTCGTACGAGCCGCTGGTCGACGCCGTACAACTGCTGGCCCAGATCCTCGCCGGTGAGGGCGAACCCCCCGAAGGTCAGCCCGTGGTAGCTGCCGCGCAGTCCCACGACGACCTTGCGACGGGCCTCGCCGCGCAGGGCCAGGCAGTGCCTGGCCACCTTCATCGCGAGGTCGTTGGCGGCACCGCCCGAGGTCGAGAAGAGGACCCGCCCGTAGTGCTCTGCTCCCGCGACCTGTACGAGGGCCTCGGCGGCTCGTCGCGCGTACACGTTCTCGTAGCGGAAGGTGCTGAGGTACGAGGCGGAGCGCAGCGCCTCGGCGGCCGCTTCGGCCACGGCCTCGTTGCCGTACCCCAGGTTGGTGTTCCACAAGCCACTGGAGGCGCAGAGGAGTTCACGGCCGTCGGCGAAGCGGACGCGGACGCCTTCGGCGGAGACCGCGCATAGCTCGTCCTTGCCGTGCTGCTCGGGGGGAAGGAGGGAGGGCCAGAGGGCGCCGGCGCGTGCGTCTGCCGTCCATGAGTCTGTCGTGGTCATCCTTCGGCCGCCACTTCGAGGAGGGTGCTGTGGTGGCGCGCGCCGACGGAGGGCAGCGCGTGGCGGGCGGTGACACGGAACCCGCTCGTGCTCAGCTCCGCCTCCAGTCGGTCCGCGGGAAGGACACGGATGCTGGTCAGCCCCACGCGGACCGGTCCGGCGCCGTACCGGGCGGGGAAGATGGTGACGGTACGCGCCTCCATGCCGGGCTTCCAGTACTCGAACATCCGGTAGTCGTTCCCCTCGGCGGTGCTGAACTCGAGTTCGAGCTCGGCGTTCTGGGATGCGTTGAGATCGACGGTCGTCAACAGGAAGCGCCCGCCGAGCGCCAAGTGCGTGCGCACCGAGGCGTAGAGGCCTTTGCGGCCCGCCTCGTCGAGCAGCGAGATGGACGTCGTGGCCAGGACGACACAGGCGAACTCCCGCTCCAGCGCGAAGTCGGTCATGTCGCCCCGCACGAGCGTGCTCCGCTCGCGCAGCGCGGCCGGTGCCCTGTCCAACCGCTCGCGCAGCAGGTCCAGCATGCTCGCGGAGAGTTCGAGCGCGCTGACCTCACGGCCGAGCGCGAGCAGGGGCATCGTGAGCCGCCCGGAGCCCGCGGCGAGGTCCAGCACGGGGCCGGGGAAGCGCCGCACCAGGGCGATCAGCTCCCGTACCTCGTGGTGGTCCTGCTGGGAGAGCTCGTGGTAGATCGACGAGCCGTCCGCGTCGTAGAGGCTGCACACCTCGGCACGGTCGCCGAGTTCGGCGAGCAGTTCGCCCGCCCGCCCCGGGATCACGGTCCCGGGCAGCGCTGTCCCGTCCGTCTTCATGGTCGACTCACCTCCCCGCGTCCACGAACGGCTTCGCCAGGAGCGCGAGCCCGGTGTCGGCGAACTGCCGCAGCACGGCTTCCAGCCGCGCGCGCTCGGCGTACCGCGCCGCCGCGTCCACGGAGCCGCAGACGAGCAGTGACTCGGCCGTCTCGGCGACCGTCCGGCTCAGCCGGAAGGTGCGCCCTTGGCGTGGGGCGTGCGCGTACACGTCCTCGCCCGCGCGGAGCAGCAGAAGGAGGTCCGGGTCGCGGGCGTCGGCGGGCTCGGGGTGTTCCGCGAGGCCCGTCACGAGGCGCTCACCGAAGCCGGAGACGCCGGTGCCGAGGATGCCGCGGGCCCGCAGATCCCGCAGGGCGTGCACGGCGGCGAGGTAGCGGCCGAGCCACGGCCGCTCGGCGAGCGCGGCAACGCGGGTCTCCTCCGGTACGACGGCGCCCAGGCAGACCCCGCAGGGCCGCCCGCTCTCCGCGTTGCTCCGCTCCCATGCCCTGACGAGTCCGCCGAAGCCATCACCCGCCTTGCCGAGGGGGCTGCCGCCAGGGGAGGTCGATACCTGTCCCGAGGGCCCCACGTACAGCCGCAGTCCTGGCCCGTCCCCGTCCTGGCCGGCCCCGAGCGCGGGCAGGTCCGCGAGCTGGATGGCCGGGTTGGTGAGAAAGTCGGCGAACGTGCCCTGGTCGTGCGCGCGATCGGCGTCGAGGAGGTAGGACTCGAAGTCCGTCGCGTCCGCCACCCGTACGAGGGTGGGCCCGACGACCGACATGTACTCGCTGATGCCGTACGCCTGGATCTGGAGGTAGAAGCCGGGGTCGTGGGTGAACTCGGTGCCCGGTTCGGCGAGTGAGCCCTCGTAGCCGATGACGGTGGGGCTGCCGGCGGGGCCCGCGGAGCCGTCCACGCCCGGCACGAAGATCATGGTGTCGGCGTCCACCGCGTCGGATGCCAGCAGGGCCGCCAGGTGCGCGGCGTCCTCCAGAACGACGGTGCGGGCGACGTATCCCGCGTCCTGGGACACCGTCGTGCGCCCGGTCGCCCAGCTCATGAGGCGCTCTTTCAGCACAGACATCGCATCCCCTTTTTCATCCCCCGATTGATTTCCCATATACGTACACCGGCCACACGCAGCACGAAGAGACCCACCTGAAGAAAGGTCCGCGCGCCAACGGGTCACCTGAAAGCACATGCGTCACGAGCATGTGATGCGAAAAAGCGCACATTCACGCCGCAAGAAAGAAGGCTGTCCGGCAAAAACTTTGTCAGGCGGACAACGCGGCAAGAATCCTCTTGAGATCGGACATCGCTTCCTGCGCGCCGGCGACATTGAAGACACCGGTCACATTCAGCACCACTTCGTCCACTCCGGCCTTTTCGTACGCACTCAATTGCGCGAGCAGTTCGTCCGTGTCGCCGCTGAGGAATGCCCCGCCCTCCACGAGGGCCCGCGCATCGGCCTTGACATCCCCGCCGCTCACCCCGACACCGGCCCGGCGCAGCATGTCGAGGTAGTGCGGCCCTTGCAGGTGGGCGGCGTTACTGGCCAGCGCGAGGGTGCCCGGCTCGTGACCCTCGCGCTCCAGTGCGATCGGAACGATCGCCGTCAGCCGGGGTACGGGTCTGTCGGCCTTCGCGGCGCCCTCACGCATCGCGGGCAGCACAACGTCCCCCAGATAGGGGGCGGGGGTCAGCCAGGTGACCGCGACATCGGCGAGTTCCCCGGCGAGCCGGGCCATGCCGGGGCGGAGCACGCCGAGGCCGAGTTCGACCGGCGGGGCGGGAAAGGCGTGCAGCGCGCCGTGGCACGAGAAGTACTCGCCCTTGACGTCGACGACCTCATTGGCCAGCAGGCCTCGGACGATCGTCAGGTACTCGCGTGCGGCGGTCAGCGGGCTGCGGTACGGCTCGCCGAGCAGGCTCTGCTGCATCGACCTGGCGCCGGGGCCGAATCCGGCCACAACCGGCCGGCCCGTCGCCAGGGCGAGGGAGCGCGCCTGGAGCGCCGCCTCGTAAGGATGCCGGAGCGGCATGAGCGTGACACCGAGCCCGGTCGGTACTCGGAAGCCGGCTCCCGCCGCGTGCGCGAAGCCTTGGTGCGGCTCCAGGAACAGCGCCTGCCCCTGCCACAGACGCTCAGCCCGAGTCCATTGAACCAGGCCCGCGTAGGGCAGCAGTTGCTCCGGGCGTTTCGGTAAGAAAGGCACCAGAACTGAATAACTCGTCAATGTAAGAAAACCCCGTTCTCCCCGTGCCGACAACGCGAACAAATACGGACATTGGTCAGATGTTCGTATGTGGTTTGCGAAGTGGCTGGTTCGATCATGCCAGGCGTGACGGAAGGTAGCCGCCCGAGTTCGTGGTGGCCGTCGCCTGGTCCTGTAGTCGCGCCGTTGGCGATCTCGTAGCCCGGGTCTCGTCGAGTGGGCACGGCCGGGTCGTCACTTCCCTCCGTACCACACTCATGGCGACCGCGCCCGCCGGTTTCGAGATCGAACAGGAGATGACGATCCGCCTTGACGAGCGCAACCGCTGGACGGTGTCGCCGGGCAGTGCGACACGGTGACCAAGGCCCTGGTCGACCAGGGCTTCAAGAAGAAGGTCGTCGAGCACGGCAAGAACGTGGGCATCGACGTCGAGAACGTCGAGCGCAACCCGGACGACAAGGGCTTCGTTCCGCAGGCCAAGCGGTGGATCGTGGAGCAGACGAACGGCATCCTGATGTTCTACCGCCGTCTCGTGCGCGCCTACGAACACCGGCCCGCCTCCTCCCGCTCCCGCGTCTTCTGGGCGATGACCTCTGTCGTGAGCCGCCGTCTCACCGGAGCCACCCTCGCCTCCTGGAGGACATCACCCGCAAGACCCTCCTCACTCTCCCGCTGCCCTCACCCGCCACCGAGCCGGACCACCCCGACAGCCCGGACCACCCCGCCTACCAGCACATCCTCACCGCCCTGACCGACGCGGGCCGACCGATGCGCGCCCGCGACCTCTGCCAGGCACTCGACCTGCAGATCCTCCCGAAGAACACCGAGGGCATCCGCTCCAAACTGAAGCGCCTGGTCAGCCGAGGCATCCTCATCGAATCCGAACCCGGCTTGTTCGCCCGCACCGACGCCTGAGGGCCACCTCCCACCCGCGACCAGCGGTCCTTCTCCAACCTCAACCACGAAACGGACAAGAGCTCACGTTCCGCACTCTCAGAGCTTCTCCACCGGCGCGTACCGCAGCAGCAGCCGCTTGGGCTTGCTGTCGCCGAAGTCGATGGTCGCCTCCGCGTTCCCTCCCGTGCCCTTCACGCCGACGACCGTGCCCAGCCCGAACTGGTCGTGGGTGACGCGGTCGCCGACGGCCAGCGCGACCACCGGCTTCTCCGTCGCGCCCCGGCGGGTCGCGAAGCCGGAGGCACCCGCGGCCGAGGAGCGCGAGCGGGACGAGGACAGCGAGGCCGCCACGCCGGAGACCGGACCGGAAGAGACGGGCGCGCTCGCCCCCGTCCGCTTCCAGTCCACATGGGTCGCCGGGATCTCCTCCAGGAACCGGGAGGGCGGGTTGTACGACGGCTGGCCCCAGGCGCTGCGCAGCGAGGACCGCGTGAGGTAGAGCCGTTCACGCGCGCGTGTGATGCCGACGTAGGCCAGGCGGCGCTCCTCCTCCAGCTCCTTGGCCTGGCCGAGGGCGCGCATGTGCGGGAACACGCCGTCCTCCATGCCGGTGAGGAACACGACCGGGAACTCCAGGCCCTTGGCGGTGTGCAGGGTCATCAGGGTGATGACGCCGGAGCCTTCCTCGTCCTCGTCGGGGATCTGGTCGGAGTCGGCGACGAGCGCGACCCGCTCCAGGAAGGCGGCGAGACCGCCGGTGGCCGCGCCCTCGCCCTCGGCCTGCTCCTGCTCGAACTCCAGGGCCACGGCGGCGAGTTCCTGGAGGTTCTCGATGCGGGTCTCGTCCTGCGGGTCGGTGGAGGCCTGCAACTCGGCGAGGTAGCCGGTGCGTTCGAGCACGGCCTCCAGGACGGTGGCGGGGCCCGCGCCGGACTCGACGATCGTCCGCAGCTCCTCCATCAGCACGTTGAACCGCTTCACCGCGTTCGTCGACCGCGCGGCCATGCCGTACGCCTCGTCGACGCGCTTGAGCGCCTGCGGGAAACTGATCTTCTCGCGCTGGGAGAGGGCGTCGATCATCGCCTCGGCGCGCTCACCGATACCCCGCTTGGGGACGTTGAGGATCCGGCGCAGCGGGACGGAGTCCTCCGGGTTGGCGAGGACGCGCAGGTAGGCCAGGACGTCCCGGACCTCCTTGCGCTCGTAGAAGCGGACGCCGCCGACGACCTTGTAGGGCAGGCCGACGCGGATGAAGACCTCTTCGAAGACACGGGACTGGGCGTTGGTGCGGTAGAAGACGGCGACGTCGCCGGCCTTCGCGTCGCCCGCGTCCGTGAGGCGGTCTATCTCGTCGGCGATGAACTGCGCCTCGTCGTGCTCGGTGTCGGCGACGTAGCCGGTGATGCGCGCGCCCGCACCCGCGTTGGTCCACAGGTTCTTGGGGCGGCGGGACTCGTTGCGCTCGATGACGGCGTTGGCGGCGGACAGGATCGTCTGCGTGGAGCGGTAGTTCTGTTCGAGCAGGATCGTCGTCGCGTCCGGGTAGTCCTCCTCGAACTGGAGGATGTTGCGGATCGTCGCGCCGCGGAAGGCGTAGATCGACTGGTCGGCGTCACCCACGACGCACAGTTCGGCAGGCGATAGGTCGTACTCGTTCGGGGGTACGTCGACCGGGTGCTCGGAGGTGCCGACCAGCTCCCGGACCAGGGCGTACTGGGCGTGGTTGGTGTCCTGGTACTCGTCGACGAGGACGTGCCGGAAGCGGCGGTGGTAGTGCTCGGCGACGTCCGGGAAGGCGCGCAGCAGGTTGACCGTCGTCATGATCAGGTCGTCGAAGTCGAGGGCGTTCGCCTCGCGGAGCCGGGACTGGTACATCGCGTAGGCCTGGGCGAGGGTCTTCTCGAAGCCGTCGGCGGCCTGGGCGGCGAAGTCCTCCTCGTCGATCAGCTCGTTCTTGAGGTTGCTGATCTTGGCGCTGAAGGACTTCGGCGGGAAGCGCTTGGGGTCGAGGTCCAGGTCACGGCAGACCAGGGCCATCAGCCGCTTGGAGTCGGCGGCGTCGTAGATCGAGAAGGAGGAGGTGAAGCCGAGCTTCTTGCTCTCCCGGCGCAGGATGCGCACGCACGCGCTGTGGAAGGTCATCACCCACATCGCGTTCGCGCGCGGGCCGACGAGCTGCTCGACGCGCTCCTTCATCTCGCCCGCGGCCTTGTTGGTGAAGGTGATGGCGAGGATCTGGCCCGGGTGGACGTTCCGCTCGGCGAGCAGGTGGGCGATGCGGTGGGTGAGCACGCGCGTCTTGCCGGAGCCGGCGCCGGCGACGATGAGCAGGGGGGTGTCGGCGTGCACGACGGCCGCGCGCTGGTTGTCGTTCAGCCCCTCCAGGAGCGCGGCCGCGTCGATCGCCGGGCGCGGGGCGCCGTCGCGGTAGTAGGCGTCCCGGTCCGGAGGCACGTCGAACTTCCCGCCGAACAGATCGTCCGGAACCTGCTCCGGTACGTGATCGTCCTCGGGCGGCGGCGGGGGTTCCTCCTCGCGGCCGGCGGGGGCCTGGAGGTTCGCCAGGAAGCTGTCGTCAAAGAGGCTGCTCATCGCTCTCCGAGTCTAGGGTGCCCCACTGACAACGCGCGGCCGTCCCCCGAACATCTCCACCCTCACCTTCCGGGGCGGCGCTATCACAGCACGTGATCCCATGTCTCGGCTTTGCGCAAGGTAACGAAAATGTATCGGGCATATCGCCCATCAACCTTCACAGGAGCCACACGAGTTGGTTACCGTGCCGGGCAGGCCACACGGATCCCCACCGGCGAACCTCGCCGGGCCGTACGGCCTCCGCCGAGTCCGGTGCGCCCCCTGTGCGGCAGCCGGAGCCGGGGACCCACCGAGATCCCGGGGTGAATCGGCCCGACTCCCCAGCGGAGGCGGCCGTAGGGCGCCCTTCCGAACGATCCGCCCGAACCCTCCCCCCTCTCGGCTTCCCTCGAGCGGGGGACCCCCATCGCCAACCCGGTGGGCGGAAGACGGAAGGAGTCGCCTCTCTTGGCGTCGCAGCACCGCAAGCCGCGCTTCTCGCGCACCCGCGCGGCAGGCATACGCACGCCCACCCTGGCCACCGCCGCGCTCACGTCCGTGGCCCTGCTCTCCCAGTCGGCGAACGCCGCCCCCTCCGACGACGGCAAGCCGAGCCTGGAGGAGGTCGAGAAGAAGGTCGACGACCTCTACCGCCAGGCGGAGACGGCGACCGAGAAGTACAACGCCGCCAAGGAGAAGACGACCAGGCAGCGCAAGCAGGTGGACGGTCTCCTCGACGACGTCGCCCGGCGCACCCAGAGACTCAACGAGGCGCGGGAGGAGCTCGGTTCCGCCGCCGCCGCGCAGTACCGCACCGGGGCCTCCGCGCCCGACACGGCGACGTTCCTGCTGGCGGACTCCCCGCAGGACTACTTCGACCGGACGCAGCTGATGAACCGGCTGACCGACCGCCAGAAGGACGCCGTCGACGACTACGTCACCGAGCAGTCGGCGACGATGCGGAAGCGCCAGGAGGCCGCCGAGAGCCTCGCGACCCTCGACGACAGCCAGAGCGACCTGAAGACCGCCAAGGCCGCCGTCCAGAAGAAGCTCGGCGACGCGCGCGAACTGCTGTCGCAGCTGACGGCCCAGGAGAAGGCGCGGCTGGCGGAGATCGAGAAGCAGCAGCAGGAGGAGGCCGCGCGCGAGGCGGCCGAGCTGGCCCGGCAGCAGGCGGAACAGGCCGCCCAGCAGGACACCGGCACATCCTCCTCCTCGTCCTCCTCGTCCTCCTCTTCTTCGTCCTCGTCGTCGGACTCCTCGTACGCCACCAAGGCCGAGAAGGCGCTCGCGTTCGCCCGTGCACAGATCGGCAAGCCGTACGTGTGGGGCGCCACCGGCCCCGACTCCTACGACTGCTCCGGCCTCACCCAGGCCGCCTGGAAGGCCGCCGGCGTCTCCCTGCCGCGCACCACGTACGACCAGGTGAACGCCGGCACCACCGTCTCCCTCGCCGACGCCCGCCCCGGTGACCTGGTCTTCTTCTACGACGACATCAGCCACGTCGGCATCTACATCGGCAACGGCATGATGATCCACGCCCCGAAGCCGGGCGCGTACGTCCGCGAGGAGTCGATCTACTACGACGGCGAGTCGGGCATCCACAGCGTGGTCCGCCCGGCCTGAGTCATGTGCGGGCACGCGCGTGCAGGTCGTTTTCCGCGACTACGCGCGTGTGCCGCCGTGTGAACCGCTTCGCATCCTTAGCATCGGGCCCATGCCCGGCACCTCCTCCCTGCGCGCCTGGTGGGCGCGGCGTCCGCCGGCGGCCGGCGCCGCCGTGCTGGCCACCGGCATCCTGTCGATCGGACTGCGCCTCGCGGGACACGAGGTCCTGTCCCATGTCGCGCTGGCACTGGCCGGCGCGGCCTGGGTGGCGCTGGCCGCCGACTTCGTCGTACGACTCCTGTGGGAGCGCCGGCGCTGGCTGGCGGAGGCGGGCACACCGGGCGGGCTGACCGCCGTGGCCGCCACGACCGTGCTCGGCACGGGCGTCTCGGCGCTGGGCCGGCAGAACCTGGCCTGGGCGCTGCTGGCGCTGTCGGCCGTGCTGTGGCCGGTGCTGATGACGGGTGTCGTACGGCAGGTCGTGCGACGCGTCATGAGCCACCGGGCCCGCCGGATGCCCGGAGCCGTGTTCCTGTGCTGTGTGGCCACCGAGGGGCTCGCGGTGCTGGGCGCGACCCTGGCGAAGGCCGAGACGCTCTCCTGGCCCGCGCACACCGCGCTCGTGCTGTTCTGGCTCGGCCTGCCGCTCTACGCGGGCATGCTCGCCCTGTTCGACTGGCGTCAGGTCACCGAGGGCGCCGGGGACCAGTGGGTGGCCGGTGGGGCGCTCGCCGTCTCGGCCCTCGCGGGGTCGCGGCTCATCGACGCGGACCACGCGCTGTACCTGTGGAACGCCGACGACCGGGGCGTCCTGCGCGGGATGACGATCGCGCTGCTCGTCCTCGCCCTCGTCTGGTACGCCGTCCTGCTCGCCGCCGAGGTCCTCCGGCCACGGCCACACCCCGACGTACGGCGGTGGGCGACGGTGTTCCCGATGGGGATGACGGCGGTGGCGACGATGTCCGTCGCCACCGCCGCCGACGTCCCGGGGCTGAAGGGGCCCGGAGAGGTGCTGCTGTGGGTCGCGGTGGCGGCGTGGCTGGCGGTCGCCGCGGCGGCGCTGATCGCCGGGTTCGGCGGGTCCGTCAGGTCCACAGGACGGCGATGAAGATGTTCGCCACGGTCAGCAGGCCGACCAGGCCGAACAGCGGCTTCTCCACCTTCTCGTCGTCCCGCTTCACATAGACCAGGCCGAGGATCACCACCAGCAGCGCCAGCTTCACCCCGATCTTGATGTTGTTGAGGGGCTGGTCGTCGGCCTGGTTGAGGCCGACCAGGATCACACCGGTGACCAGCATGGTCGCCGCGCCGTGCAGCATCGCGGGCACGAAACGGGCCGTGCCCTGGCCCATCGCCTTCATCTGGGTGAGGAAGCCGCCCAGGAGCGCGGCGATGCCGATGATGTGCAGGCCGACGAAAAGATGGATGAGTACGTCCATGAGGCCGGATGCTAATCAGCCCGGCCCCCGCCACCCGACACCGGCCCCCGCCTCCCGGTACCGGCCCTCCCCCGTGACGGGACTCGCATATATGCGTCCATAGCATCCCGCCGCGCCGAGGTGCCCCGGAATCGCGGCATCGATCATCGCGCCGCGCGAACCCGACGCCCCGGCCCGGTCCGCCGCACAGAAACAGACAGCCGGTGGTCCGCTCATGCCTTTTCCGCACATCTCGTCACCGACCCGACACGAACGGGCCTAGCGTCCTCCCCCAGGTGACCGGCTCCCCACCGCCGCCCGGGCCAGGGGCGGCAGTCGGACACCACCGCCGAGAAGGTCCGACGGCGTCCCGCTCCCCCTGTGCGGGCCACCGTCGGACCGTCAGCGCCTCCCTCGGTCGTCCGTCCGCTCCCCGACGGCCGAGGGGCCGCCTGACAAAGCCGTGGGTCCGTCCGACGACGGTCGACGACCCCACGGCCGAGGCGGTCGTACGAAAGGACGTGCAAGTCCCACGTGGCAGCGCACCGCAAGCCCCGACCGCGCTCGCTCGGCGGCCAGACGGCCCGTACGGCGTTCACCCTCGCCCTCGCCGGCGCGGCGACCGCCACGGCCTTCGACGGAACCGGCCAGGCCGAGCCCCAGCTGACCACCGCACAGGTCAAGGTCAAGGTGGACAGGCTGTACCAGGAGGCGGAGACGGCCACCGAGCAGTACAACGGCGCGCAGGAGAAGGCCACGTCCGCCGAACAGCATCTCCACACCCTGCGGGACGAGGCGGCCCGCAAGGAGGAGAAGCTCAACTCGGCGCGGGAGGCACTGGGCACGATGGCGGCGGCGCAGTACCGCAGCGGCGGCCTCGACCCCGCCGTGCAGCTGGCGCTCTCCGACGACCCCGACCAGTACCTCGACGGCGCCGCCTTCGCCGAACGCGCCGGCGACCGTCAGTCCGCCGCCGTCACCCGAGTCCGCAGGCAGTTGCACGAGATCGAGCAGCTGCGCGGCGCCGCCCGCCTCGAACTGTCCTCCCTCAAGGCCCGCAAGGCGGAACTGAAGGAGCACAAGAAGACCGTCACCGACAAGCTCGCCGCGGCCCGCAGCCTGCTCTCCCGGCTGACGGCGGCGGAACGGGCCCGGATCGCAGCCGACCTGGGCGGCGGCACCGGAACGGCCGACCGCGCCTCACGCGCCTCCTCCGACGCCCGCGCGCCCCTCCGGACGCCCGGCTCCGCCACCGCCTCCGCCCCCGACTCCCGAGCTGCGGCGGCCGTTTCCTTCGCCTACTCCAAGCTCGGCAGCCCTTACGTCTGGGGTGCCACCGGCCCGAACGCCTTCGACTGCTCGGGCCTGGTCCTGGCCGCCTACCGCTCCGCCGGGGTGTCCCTGCCCCGCACGACCTACGCCCAGATCGGCGTCGGCCGACGCGTCTCCCGCTCCGAACTCCGCCCCGGTGACCTGGTCTTCTTCTACTCCGGCATCACCCACGTCGGCCTCTACATCGGCAACGGCCGCATGATCCACGCCCCGAACCCCTCGGCCCCGGTACGCGTCGCCCCCATCGACGAGATGCCCTTCGCGGGCGCGACCCGGGTGGTGTGAGCCGGGCGGTGCGAGCCAGGCGGTGCGAGCCGGGGCCGGCGGACGCGGGCCAGGCAAGCGGTGGGTCACACCAGCCGTCGTGCCGTCGCCCAGCGCGTCAGTTCATGCCGGTTGGACAGCTGGAGCTTGCGGAGCACCGCCGACACATGGGACTCGACCGTCTTCACCGAGATGAACAGCTGCTTGGCGATCTCCTTGTACGCATAGCCGCGGGCGATGAGGCGCAGCACCTCGCGCTCGCGCTGGGTGAGCCGGTCGAGGTCCTCGTCGACCGGAGGGGCATCGGTGGAGGCGAAGGCGTCCAGGACGAACCCGGCGAGGCGCGGCGAGAAGACCGCGTCGCCCTCCTGCACCCGGAAGATCGAGTCGACCAGATCGGTACCGGTGATCGTCTTGGTGACATAGCCGCGGGCACCTCCACGGATGACCCCGATCACGTCCTCCGCCGCGTCCGAGACGGACAGGGCGAGGAAACGCACCGGCTGTTCGGCGTCGGCCATCAACGAGGCACAGCGGCGCAGCACTTCGACCCCTCCGCCGCCGGGAAGGTGGACGTCGAGCAGCACCACCTCGGGCCGGGTCGCGGTGATGACGGTGACCGCCTGGTCGACGTCCGCCGCCTCGCCGACGACCTCGACGCCCGTCTGCTCGGTCTGGCCGATCTCGGCCTGCACACCGGTGCGGAACATGCGGTGGTCGTCGACCAGGACCACCCGCACACGCCGCCCGCCCGTGCTCTCGGAGGTCTGCGCCGGCTCGGGCGCATCCCCCGCTGCCGCCGCCGCGTTCGTCTCGGTCGGGTCGCTCATGACGTCTTCTCCGCCCTCTCCATCTCCAGCTCGACCTCCGTGCCGCCGCCCGGTACCGCCCGCAGCCGGGCCGTGCCGCCGTTGCGCTCCATACGGCCGATGATCGATTCTCTAACGCCCATGCGGTCGGCGGGTATCGAGTCCAGGTCGAAGCCGGGGCCGCGGTCCCGGACGGACACGAAGACCGTCCTGCCCTCGACTTCGGCGTACACCTGCACGGCGCCGCCGTCGCCACCGTACTTGGCGGCGTTCACCATCGCCTCGCGCGCGGCCTGCATCTGTGCGCCGACCCGCTCGTCGAGCGGGCAGTCGCCGACGACCACGACCTCGATGGGGACGCCGTGCTTGTCCTCGACCTCGGCGGCGTTGCGCCGGACCGCCTCGGCGACCGTCGCCGGCTCGTCCTCCTCGTCCTTGCCGGTGCCCTCCGGTTTGTAGAGCCAGGTGCGCAGGTCGCGCTCCTGGGCGCGGGCGAGACGGCGCACCTCGCCGGCGTTCTCCGCGTTGCGCTGGATCAGGGTCAGGGTGTGCAGCACGGAGTCGTGGACATGGGCGGCGACCTCGGCCCGCTCCTGGGCCCGGATCCGCATCAGACGCTCCTCGGAGAGGTCCTGGGTCATGCGGACCAGGTAGGGCCCGGCGAGGAGGGTGATGCCGACGAGGACGGCGAGTGCGGCCTGGAGCACCGAGCCGAGGTGGGCGGCCGAGCCCTGGAGGACGAAGATGCCGGACACACCGGCGGTGACGAGGAGGACGCCGGCGCCGGCCCGCAGCAGCGTGAGCGTGCGGCGTCTGCGCCCCACCTCGACCCAGCGGGCCCGGCGGGCGTTGTCCGCCTGGCGCCAGACGAGGGCGACGCCCGCGCCGACGAGGACGGCGGGCAGGAGATACGCCTTGGCTCCGCTGCCCAGGTTCACATTGCCGACGAAGACCAGGGCGACGACGACCATCAGGAGCAGGGCGACGATCTGTCCCCGGTCCGGTCTGCGGGGGACGAGTCTGCGGCGGCCGTCGGGCGCGGTCTCCGTGGAGACGAGGGACGGCGGCCTCTGGTCTCCGACACCGCCGACGCCGAGCGGTACGAAGAACCAGAAGGCCGCGTAGAGCAGGGCGCCGAGGCCGTCCGCCATGAACAGGCCGACGAAGACGAGCCGCACCCACGCGACGGGCAGCCCGAGGTGCCCGGCGAGCCCCCGCGCCACGCCACCCAGCCAGCGTCCGTCGCTGCTGCGGTAGAGCTTGCGCGGCGGCCGCGGTTCGACGAGTGGCGCTGCTGCGGCTTCCGGCATGCCAACGATGGTCACACAGCGTGCGGGCCCGGGCATCAGGGTTCGCCCCCGAGACGCCCCTGATCTTCGGCCCGCTCGCAGGTCGAACGCCTCCCGGGCGCCGGCTCAGGGCCGATATCAGGGTCCGACCAGGGTCGTTCCGACTGCCGCCGGGGCCGCGGGCCCGCCACCATGGACCCATGGAAAATCACCAGCACGCCGCGGACGCGGTGCCCGACGGGGGCACCGCGCCCGACGCGGCCGCCCCGTCCACCGGTGCCCACGGCGCCGCAGGTGAGAAGCCTCGCGCGCACGGGCAGGCGGGCGCGCCCACACACGGAGACAAGGGAGCGGACGACATGTCCGAGGGGCCGGGCCGGGCCGACGAGGCCCTCACCGCCGCGGAGGCGGCGGTGGGCGCTGCGACCGCCGCTGCGGCGGCCGGGGCGGCGGCCGATGCCGCGGAGGCGGCGGCTGCCGCAGCGCGCTCGGCGGCCCGACCGGACGCCGAGGACATCGAGGACGTCGAGGACGTCGAGGGGCCCGACAGATTCCGGCGCGACCGGCAGTACAAGATGCTGGCCGGGGTGTGCGCGGGGCTGGGGCGGCATTACGACATGGACCCGGTGATCTTCCGGATCACGCTCGCGGTGCTCTCCGCGACGGGCGGCGTCGGCCTCATCTTCTACGGGTTCGCATGGCTCTTCGTCCCCTACTCCGACGACGAGCAGCACGAGGTGCGCAAGCTGCTGACCGGCCGGGTCGACGGCCAGGCCCTGGCGGCCGTGCTGTTCGCGCTGGTCGGCTGCGGGGTGTTCCTGTCGATGCTGAACAACGGCAGTGTGCTGACCTTCGCCGTGGTCCTCTCGCTCCTGCTCGCGGGAGCCGGGTACTGGTCGCGGCACCGTGGCTCCGCCGACCCCGATCCGCTGGCGGCGCAGGCCGTCGCCGACGCCCCGCCGGAGGCCCAGGCACCGCCGGTCCCGGCCGCCTACCCCTCCTGGTGGCGTGACCCCATCGTCAAGGACGGCACCCATGACGGCGGCACCGGCTATCTCTGGGGTCCCCAGGACTCCCGGGGGCGGGACATCGCGGCGGCCGTCAACGTCAGCCTCAGCGGCCACCCGGGCGCCCGCGAGCACATACGCGTCCCGCCCGGCCGCTCCCCCGCTCCGCGCGGCCCCCGCTGGACGGGCGGCTGGGTGTTCCTGCTGGCCCTGTTCGCGGGCGCCCTCGTGACCCGGCTCACCTGGGACGACCATCCGCTCGGCACCAGCCTCCAGGCCGGTCTGGCCGCCGCGCTCATCGTGCTCGGCGCGGGCATCGCGATCAGCTCGTTCCTGGGACGCACCGGCGCGGGGTCGGTTTTCCTGGCGCTCGTCACCGCCGGCCTGCTGGCGGGTTCGACGGTCCTGCCCAAGGACGTGAGCACGCACTGGGTCGACCGGACCTGGCGGCCCGCGGCGGTGTCGGAGGTGCGAGGGGCCTACGACCTCGGCACCGGTGACGCGACGCTGGACCTGTCCGGGCTGGACGTGGTCAAGGGGCAGACGGTGCGCACCAACGCGGAGGTGGGGGTGGGCCGGCTGCGGGTGGTCGTGCCGCCGGACGTGACGGTGAAACTGAGCATCGACGTGGGGCTGGGCGATGTCCAGCTGCCCGGCGAGAACAAGGAGGACGTGGACGTGGAGCCGGGCAAGCACAGGACGGTGACGCTGGCGCCGGTGTCGGGCAGCAAGGACACGGCCGGGACGCTCGACCTGGATCTCCAGGTCGGGGTGGGACAGGCGGTGGTGAACCGTGCTGCGTCATGAGTTCCAGCCCGGCAGGCTGGTCGCGGGCGCGTTCTTCACCCTCGCGGGTGTCATCTACGCAGGTGACGCGGGCGGGCTGTGGGAGACCCCCTGGTTCGCGGTCATCCCCCTCGTCGTGGTCGGCCTCTGTCTGGCCGGGGCGACGGCCGTGGTGGCCCGGTCCCTGCGCAGACGACGCCGGACCGGCCGGGCCACGCCCGCCGGGGCCACGGGGCCGCACCCCGGCGGCAGACCGATGTGAGGCAAGGTCAGTCCAGGCCGCCTGCTCGTTGCCGGCGCCGGTTGTGCCAGAGCGCGTCGAGCGAGAGGTAGGGGGCGCCGGCGAGGACGAAGGGGAGCCAGGCCATCAGATAGATGAGGTCGTTGCCGTAGTAGTACGGGTCGGAGGCCCAGCTCACCGTCAGCCAGAGGGAGAGGGAGATCAGCGCGCCGCCGAGAGCGGCGAGCCGGGTGAGGAGGCCGATCAGGGCGCCGATGCCGACGGCGAGTTCACCGAGGGCGATGGCGTAACCGAAGCCGACCGGGTTCTTCAGGGCCAGGTCGACCAGGGCGGGGATGGCCGAGGAGTCACGGACGGCACGCATGGTGTCGCCGATCGAGCCCGCGCCGCCGTCCTTCATGAAGGCGCTGTCGGTGAGTTTGTCGATACCGGCGTAGATGAAGGTGACGCCCAGAAAGATCCGTAGAGGAAGGAGAGCGTAGTGGCGGGCGGTGTCCCGCCAGCCCCGGCCGCCGCCCTGGAGGTAGGGAGGATAGGTGTCCGTCCGCATGCCGTGAGTCATCGCCCGTAGCCGCCTCTCGCCCTGAGTGGTGGGACCCCTCAACAGACCATACGTACGAAATGGGGGGTGCGCTCAATTGTTTGCACAGCCTGTGGGTCCCACTGGTTCACTCCGCCCGCGCGTTCACTTCGGCCCCTGGCCGACCGCTCCGGCCGGTCGGCCGCGGGACCGGGCCGCTACTCGGTGACGTCGATCGTGCAGCGGTTCGTCTCCACACCCGCCGCGGTGACGACCTGGACCTCCAGCCGGCCGGGTTCGACGTCGGCGGGGACGGGGACGGTGAGGACGGCGTCGGTGGGGTTGCTGAAGCCGCCGGCGACCGGGACGAGGGGGACATGGACATGGACCGGGCCGATGCGGACGACCATGCGGGAGAGGCGGTCGGCGGTCTGGGCACCGGGCGGGACGAAGCCGGCGCCGCGGATCTCGATGTCGTCGCCGGTGCGGATGGGGGCGTCGAGGTCGCCGGCCTCCCGGGAGCGGACGACGGAGAGGATGACGGGACGGCCGCCCTCGGCGTACTTGCCGGCGAGGTAGGTCGCGGCCGAGACCAGGACCACGACCGCGAGGCCCCAGGGCAGGTCGGGGAGTTGGTCGGGGCGGCGGGCGAGGCGGACCGCGGCGAAGGCCAGGGCGACGGTGCTGATGACGACGTACTGGATGTCGGCGAAGGTGCCGCGGCCGGAGTCGTCGGTGAGGAGGTCGGCCGCCCGGGGGCGGTGGGCGCGGACCTTCTGGAGCCGTTGGGCCAGGACCCGTAGGCCCACCACCCGGCGGACGAGGACCGCGATGCCGCAGACCACGGCGAGGACGGTCACGACACCGGCGCCGTGGGCGAGGTCGAGGCCGGAGATGAGGGCGTCGCGTTCGGTGTGACCGGAGGCGGCGGCGAGGCGGCCGACGAGGACGAGGACGGCGTAGGAGAGGAGGAGGACCCAGGCGGCGGCGACCGCGCGGGAGGTGGAGAGGCGGTTGTCCTCGCCGATGACGGGGGCGAGGGCGCCGCCGCGGGCCCGGTGGAACCAGGAGGCGGTGGTGAGGGCGCCGGCCACGAGGAGGGCGGCGAGGAGTCCGGCGGTGCGGGCCGAGGTCCAGCCCGCGCCGATCGCGGTGAGGGCCTGGACGAGGAGGAGCAGCACGACCGCCACCCAGACGGTGGTCGCGGTGCGCAGCCAGAGGCGGGACAGCCAGGCCTCGCCCTCGGCGCGGCCGCGTTCGGCAACCAGCTCGGCCGATTGGGTGAGTTCCTCGGAGACCCATTGGCGGGAGGCCGAGGCGGAGTGGGCGACGGCGGCCGGCAGGCCCTGGCCGGCGGCGAACTCGTCGCGTTTGAGCAGGAACGCGGCGACCGCGCGCCGGTGTCCCTCGCGGGCACCGTGCGGGCAGTCCCCGCAGGTGCAGCCGCCGTCGTGGGGGCCCGCGCCCGTGCCCGGGTGCGCGCCCTGTCTCGCCTCCTGTACCGCCACGTCCGACGCCCGCCTTCCCCGTGACCCGAACGAGCGGCGGTCCCGAAAAGACCCGATATGGCCACCGGCCGCCGCCCTGCTGACAACTCCCCCGCGATGAGAGCGAATTGTGCCCTACCGCACACGGTCCGGCTTCGGCAGGTCTGGTCAGAGCGGGTGAAGAAGGGAGGGGCCGTGTTGACCCGGCTGCGAGAATTGTCCGTATGGCCGAGATCATCCAGCGTGACGGGAGCTGGGCCTTCGACGGTACGGCGGTGCGGATCACGCCGGGGCTGCACCGTTCCGTGCCGCTGTTCCGGCAGACGTACGGGGAGATCGTCGTGCCGTTGGAGGCGGTCGCCGGGGTCGTCTACGAGCCGGAACGGCGGCGGGGGCGGCTGCGGATGCGGCTCAGGGAGGGGGCGGACCCGCTGTTGCAGGCGACGGGCGGGCGGCTGCCGGAGTCGGCGGATCCGTACCGGCTGCTGGTGGATGGGGACCGTTCCGGGCTGGCGGAGTACGTCGTGCAGGAGATCCGGCACGCGCTGTTGCTGGACCAGGTGCCCAAGGAGCCCGCCCGGGCCTATCTGCTGCCGGGGCCGCCGGTTCCGGTGTCGGTGCGTTCGTCGGACGGCACGGTGTCCTTCGACGGGACGCGGGTGCGGATCGACTGGGCGGACACCTCGGACCGGGTGAAGCGGGCGACGGGGCCGCGGATCATCGCGGTGGGGGATCTGGTGCGGGTGGAGTGGTTGCCCAACTCCGGCCACGAGGACGGCTTTCTGCGGTTCGTGACGCGGGAGACGGTGTTCTCGAAGCTGCCGGCGGAGAAGGATCCGTATGCGCTGGATCTGTGGGGCGGTGTGCAGCGGGATCTGCTGACCGCGCTGGTGGCGACGGCGGTGACGGCACGGATGCCGCACCCCTCGGCGTGGGCGGACGCCGAGGGCGCGGGCCGGCCGCAGCGGCGGGGGGCGGCCGTTCCCGCCCAGGCCGATCCCCATGACGTCCTGTTGCGCAGGCTGCGGGAGCTGGGTGAGCTGCACCGGGACGGGGTGCTGACGGACGAGGAGTTCGTGCGGACGAAGGCGGTGATACTGCGTGGCTTCCAGGAGGGGCCTAGCTCAGCAGGTCCGGTTCGCTGCGGCTGATGTCCTGCCAGAGGGGCTGGTAGTTGATCCAGGCCACGAGGTCGCCGCCGAGCTGTTCGCGGGTCGCGGCGGCTGCCCGGTGGTCGATCAGCAGGGGGCGGCCGGCGGCGCGGGCGGTGAGCTGGACCTGGCTGGAGCGTTCCATGGACAGGAACCACCAGGCGGCCGCGTCGACCGAGTCGCCGACGGTGAGCAGGCCGTGGTTGCGCAGGACGAGGGCCTTGCGGGAGCCGAGGGCGCTCGCGATGCGCCGGCCCTCCTCGGCGTCGACGGCGACTCCGGTGTAGGCGTCGTAGAGGGCGTGGTCCTCGTAGAACGCGCAGCTCTCCTGGGTGAGGGGGTCGAGGAGTTCGCCGAGGGCGGCGAGGGCGCGGCCGTACACCGAGTGGCAGTGGGCGACGGCGACGACGTCCGGGCGGGCGGCGTGGACCTGGGCGTGGACGGTGAAGGCGGCCTGGTTGACGTGGTAGCCGCCCTCGACGACCTGGCCGTCGGAGTTGGCGAGGACCAGGTCACTGACGGTGACGTGCTTGAACGGCATGCCGAACGGGTTGACCCAGAAGCAGTCGCTGTATTCGGGGTCGCGGGCGGTGATGTGGCCGGACACGCCGTCCTCGAAGCCGAGGCGGCCGAAGATGCGTACGGCGCCCGCCAGGCGTTCCTTGCGGTGCCGGCGCTCGTCCTCGACCGAGTCGTGCATCGGTGGCATCGCGAAGTTCAGCCGGTCGGTGGGCAGCGGGGCAGGCGGCGTGGGCCCGTGCATCGGTCCTCCAGCACTGGGTGGGTGTACGGGCGGAAGTTACCCTCGGTCAGCGCAGGAGAACAGGGTTGTTATGCAAAGATGACGTGCGTCTGAGGAACACGACAGAAATACGACAGAAGATGTCCTGTATCGCGTTCACACTCCGGGTATGACAGCGAACGACACGACGGCGAACTGGGCCACGTTCACCGTGGCCGAACCGGATCTCGCGCGGACCGTCGAAGAGCGTTTCGGCGCGTTCACCCACCATGTCCTGGCGACTCTGCGCAAGGACGGCTCACCGCGGACCACGGGGCTGGAGGTCCGGTTCCTCGACGGTGAGCTGTGGCTCGGCATGATGCCGGGCTCGGTCAAGGCGCTCGATCTGCGGCGCGATCCGCGTTTCGCGCTCCAGGCCAACCCGGGCGAGGGCACGGGGATGGGCGGTGGGGACGTACGGATCGCGGGGCGGGCGGTGGAGGTCGAGGATCCGGCGGTGAAGGGGGCGTACAGCAAAGAGGTGGAACCGCCGGAGCCGTTCCACCTCTTCCGCACCGAGCTGACGGAGGTCGTCAGGACCTGCGTCGAGGACGAGACGTATCTCGTCGTGCAGGTCTGGCAGCCCGGTGCGGGGCTGCGCGTCGTCAAGCGCAGGTGATCGCGGGTGACCGCGGGTGACCGCGGGTGACCCCGGGGGGATCTACTCCCACTCGATGGTGCCCGGGGGCTTGGAGGTGACGTCGACGACCACGCGGTTGACGTCGCGGACCTCGTTGGTGATCCGGGTGGAGATCTTCGCGAGGACGTCGTACGGCAGCCGCGACCAGTCGGCGGTCATGGCGTCCTCGGAGGAGACGGGGCGCAGCACGATCGGGTGGCCGTAGGTGCGGCCGTCGCCCTGGACGCCGACGCTGCGGACGTCCGCGAGCAGGACGACCGGGCACTGCCAGATCTCGCGGTCGAGACCGGCGGCGGTGAGTTCCTCGCGGGCGATCGCGTCGGCGTCGCGCAGCAGGTCCAGGCGCTCCTTGGTGACCTCTCCGACGATCCGGATGCCGAGGCCGGGGCCGGGGAACGGCTGGCGCTGGACGATCTCCTCCGGCAGGCCGAGCTCCTGGCCGACCATGCGGACCTCGTCCTTGAAGAGCTTGCGGAGGGGCTCGATGAGCTGGAACTCGAGGTCCTCCGGGAGCCCGCCGACGTTGTGGTGGGACTTGATGTTCGCGGTGCCGGTGCCGCCGCCGGACTCGACGACGTCCGGGTAGAGCGTGCCCTGGACCAGGAACTCCACCGCCGGGCCCTCGTCCGCGATGATCTCGGCCTGGGCCTGCTCGAAGACGCGGATGAACTCGCGGCCGATGGTCTTGCGCTTCTGCTCGGGGTCGGAGACGCCCTTGAGCGCGGTGAGGAAGCGCTCCTCGGCGTCGACGACGACCAGCTTCACGCCGGTCGCGGCCACGAAGTCCTTCTCGACCTGCTCGGTCTCGCCCTTGCGCATCAGGCCGTGGTCGACATACACGCAGGTCAGCTGGTCGCCGATGGCGCGGGCGACGAGGGCCGCGGCCACCGCGGAGTCGACGCCGCCGGACAGACCGCAGATGGCGCGCTTGTCGCCGACCAGCTCGCGGATCGCGGCGACCTGCTCCTCGATCACGTTCCCGGTGGTCCAGGTGGGCTTCAGGCCCGCGCCGCGGTAGAGGAAGTGCTCCAGGACCTGCTGGCCGTGCGTGGAGTGCATGACCTCGGGGTGGTACTGGACGCCGTAGAGCTTCTTCTCGTCGTTCTCGAAGGCGGCGACCGGGACGACGTCCGTGGACGCGGTGACCGTGAAGCCCTCGGGGGCGGCGGAGCAGGCGTCGCCGTGCGACATCCACACGTGCTGCTCGGCCGGGGTGCCCTCGAACAGGGTGGAGGACGTCCTGGAGACGTGCAGATCCGTACGGCCGTACTCGCGGGAGCCGGTGTTGTCGACGGTGCCGCCGAGGGCCTGGGCCATCAGCTGGAAGCCGTAGCACATGCCGAAGACGGGGACGCCGGCCTCGAACAGCTCGCGGCCGAGGCGGGGGGCGCCCTCCTCGTACACGGACGAGGGGCCGCCGGAGAGGATGATCGCCGCCGGGTTCTTGGCGAGCATCTCCTCGACCGGCATGGTGCTCGGCACGATCTCGCTGTAGACCCGGGCCTCGCGGACTCGGCGGGCGATGAGCTGGGCGTACTGCGCGCCGAAGTCGACGACCAGGACGGTGTCGGGGACGGCGGCAGCGGGAGTCGCTGATGACACGGGAGCCTTCCGGCGGTGGGGCGGGGGTCTGTGTGTACGCCGATTCTACCGAGGTGGCCGTCGGAACGGTCCCGTCCCCGGGGGTCCGCCCCCAGCCCCCGGACCCTCGGCCTTCGCCCACCCCTCCCCCGGCTCGGTCGGGCAGGAAGCGCTGTGGCATACTCCCCCCATGCGCAAGCTCCCGACCTTCCTCTTTACCTATGGCAACCGGCCCACCGGCTGCCATGGTCGTGCTGCTTGAGCAACTGACAAGCGACTTCCCAGGCGCCCCGGGCCGACAAGGCCCGGGGCGTCTGGCGTTTTCCGGGGCCTGTCGGTCCGGGGCCGCACCCGACACCCCACCAGGAGCCCCCATGACCGCCCTCGACGTGACCGGCGCCCGTACCCCCGAGGCCGCCGATGTGATCACCGGTGCGCGGGAGCGCATCGACGCCCTCGACGACCGGATCATCGGGCTGATCCAGGAACGGGCGGCCGTGTCCGCCGTCATCCAGGAGGCCCGGATCACCTCCGGCGGCCGGCGCGTGAACCTCTCGCGCGAGATGGAGGTCCTCGGTCACTACCGGGAGGCGCTGGGCAAGCCCGGCACCGCCCTCGCGATGACGCTGCTGGAGCTGTGCCGGGGTCGTATCTGAGTTCGGGCGCCCTCTCACCCGTACGGCGCGTGACCGCCGTCGGCTCCGTTTCGTTGGTCCCGGTGTCCGTTCCAGCCAGGTGCGGGCCCGGAAGTACCACGCGTGGCTCACTGGAGCGATGAGGCGGACGGATCGTGCCGTGCGTCGTGGGACCTCGCTCCAGGCAAGTGACCGGACGGCAGGGGACAGCAGCCCGGTCACCCAAGAGAACGGTCGGCCTCGGGGACGCCCGGGGCCGATCGGCGGACAGGGCGAAATGCACAAGAGCCGGGTCGAACGGTTGCGGGCGCCGCGTTCATCCAGCACGATGCAGAAAAGCCCTCATCGCTCCAAGTCCCGTCCCGGACACCCCTCTTGCACTTTTCGTCCCGGATGACTTTCAGAGGTCCAGACCAATAGAGCGGCGCAACCCCCCGGCGCCGCCTCCCAGGCACCGGCGCTGCCCTGACGCCGGTGCTGACGATAAGAAGGGCCCCGCGGACCCGCCCCGCGGGGCCCTTCGTCGCACCGCGGGGCCCGTCGCCGCACACCCGAGCGACGCACATTCGAGTGACGCACATTCGAGTGACGCACCTCACATAAAGATCCTGTGAGGTGAGCACAACCGTTCACAGGACTCGCGGGTCACACCAGGCGAAACAAGGGTCACGCCTGCGCCCCGCATTCGCAGAAGACCTCCTCCCACAGTCGATCTCCCGAGGTCTTCATGAAACTTCGCCGGACTCTCCTCACCGCGGCCGCGACGGCCGCGATGGTGCCGCTCGCCCTGCTCTCCGCGCCGGGAGCGTTCGCCGAGGAGTCCGGCTCGCCGTCCGCGAGCGCCTCCGGGTCCGAGACCGCCGCCGCGCCCGGGTCGGACGCGGCGGACACGTCGAGCCCGTCCGGCTCCGCGTCCGACACCACCTCGCCCTCGGCGTCCGAGTCGCAGACCGGCAGCGCCTCCGGCTCCCCGTCCGGCTCGGCCTCGCAGTCCTCCTCTTCCTCGGCGAGCGCCTCGGCCTCCACGAGCGCGTCCGCGAGCGAGAAGCCGTTCGACCCGTTCTCGGACTGCAAGGCCTTCGAGCTGGACGAGAACCTCACCGCGCAGATCAAGGGCCTGCCGAACAAGATCGTGGCCGGTTCCGGCTGGCACGGTTTCACCTTCAAGGTCCAGAACGACTCCGACCAGGACCTGACGAACGTCTACATCGACGCGTTCCTCGAGTACGGCGACGACACGGACGCCTGGCTGTCCGAGGGCCTCGCCGTCATCCAGGTCAAGGAGGACGGGAAGTGGACCGACGGCTTCCAGGACTCCTACGAGGACGAGGACGGCAAGAAGGTCAACGTCACCGGCTCCTTCGTCGGACTGCTCGACACCCTGGAGAAGCACAGCTCCAGCACGCTCGACCTGCGGGTGAAGGTCAAGGCGTCGGCCCCGGCCGGCTCGTCGTTCGCGCTGAGCGAGGCGATCTACGCGGGCAAGGACGCCACGTGCCACGGCAACGGTGACTTCTACGACGTGAAGATCCTCGCCGCCGGCAGCGACGCCGGTGACGTCGACGACGCCGAGCCGAACGGCGAGAAGCCCGGCACCGACGACGGCACCCGGGCCCAGGGCGGCGCCAAGCCGATCAGCGGCAGCCTCGCCTCCACCGGCTCCGACTCCTCGCTCCCCGTCATCGGCCTCGTCGGCGGTGTCGCCGTCCTCGCCGGTGCGGGAGCGGTCGTCGCGGTCCGGCGCCGCAGGACCGGCGCGCACGCGTAACGCGCCGCCCAGGACAGCGAAGGGGACCTGCGCTCGGAGGGGGGTGCAGGTCCCTTTCGCTTGCCCGTCTTCGCGCACCCCGCCTGATTCCCTACTTCTTCGGCGGCACCGTCGGCATCCCCAGGAACGGCAGACGCAGCGCGCCGAAGGCCTCCGCCGGGACCGCCGGGGCCTGCGGCTCCACCGGCTTCAGCCGCTCGTACGCCGCTCCCTGCGCCGGACGCGGGTCCGCCTCGCCCTTGTTGGGCCAGTACGACATCGCCCGCTCGGCCTGGGCGGTGATGGTGAGGGAAGGGTTGACGCCCAGGTTCGCGGAGACCGCGGCGCCGTCGACGACCGAGATGCCGGGGTGGCCGTAGAGACGGTGGTACGGGTCGATCACCCCGGTCTCCCGGGAGTCCCCGATCGGACAGCCGCCGAGGAAGTGGGCGGTGAGCGGGGTGCCCATCAGCTCGCCCACGTTGGAGCCGGCGAAGCCGTTGATGTCGGCGGCGATCGCGGTGGCGGCCTCGGAGGCGGCCTTGATCTGCTTGGGGTTGGGCGCGCCATGGCCCTGGCGGGCCGTCAGCAGCCCCTTGCCCACGCCCGTCTGCTTCAGGTAGGTCGTCAGCGAGTTGTCCAGCGACTGCATCACCAGGCCGATGATGGTCCGCTCCGACCAGCGCCGGTTGGACAGCGAGCGCAGGACGAGCAGGGGGTGGCGGGCGGCGTGGGCGAGCCAGCCGGCCACCCGCGACGAGCCCTCCGCGTACGGGACCTGGAGGATGGACAGGCCGCCCATGGAGTTGGAGCCCTTGCCGTAGCGGACCGGCTCGATGTGGGTGTTCTCGTCCGGGTGGATCGAGGAGGTGATGGCGACGCCGCGGGTGAAGTCGGCCTTCGGCGCGCCGGTCGCCCGGCGGTAGCGGCGGTCGTCGGTCTGGGCGCCGACCAGTGCCTCGGAGTTGGTGCGGGTCAGCTCGCCGAGCCGGTCGGACAGGTACGGCAGTTGTCCGTTCGCCTTCATGCGGTGCAGCAGGGTCTGGGTGCCGTAGGTGCCGGCGGCCAGGACGACCCGGCGGGCCTTGAAGGTACGGCCCTCGGCGCGGCGGCGCTCGTCGGTCGGGAGGGTCGCCACCGCGTACCCGCCCTGGGAGTCGTCCGTGACCGACACGACCGTCGTCATGGGGTGGACGACCGCGCCCGCCTTCTCGGCGAGGTACAGGTAGTTCTCGTTCAGGGTGTTCTTCGCGCCGTGCCGGCAGCCGGTCATGCACTCGCCGCACTCGGTGCAGGCGTTGCGGTCGGGGCCCGCGCCGCCGAAGTAGGGGTCGGCGACCTGCTCGCCCGGTTTCGCCTTCGTGGCGCCGTCCGCGTCCTCGCCGTCGCCGAAGAACACGCCGACCGGTGCGAGGTGGAAGGTGTCGCCGACGCCCATCCGCTCGGCGGCCGCCTTCAGGTGCACGTCGGAGGGGGTCGTCGTGGGGTTGAGCCGTACGCCGAGCATGCGGCGCGCCTGGTCGTAGTACGGGCTCAGCTCCTCCTGCCAGTCGGTGATGTCCCGCCACTGGGGGTCGTCGAAGAAGGGTTTCGGCGGGACGTAGAGGGTGTTGGCGTAGTTCAGGGAGCCGCCGCCGACGCCCGCGCCCGCCAGGACCATGACGTTGCCGAGGAGGTGGATGCGCTGGATTCCGTAGCAGCCGAGCTTGGGGGCCCACAGGTAGTTCTTCAGGTCCCAGGAGTTCCTGGGCAGGGTCGCGCGGGTGAAGCGGCGGCCGGCTTCCAGGACGCCGACTCGGTAGCCCTTTTCCGTGAGGCGCAGGGCTGTCACCGAGCCGCCGAAGCCGGAGCCCACGACGAGGACGTCATAGTCGTAGGCGTGGGTGTCCTGGGGCACGGGGTCTCCTCGTCGAGTGTCGTGTGCGGGCCGGTTCTGGCTGGTCGCGCAGTTCCCCGCGCCCTGAGAAGCAGGTCGGCTACCTGAGCCGGAGCGCCTTCATGACCCGCAGGCTCGTGCTCATGAAAGCCGCGTACTTCTCGTCGTCCATCCCCAGCGCCGGCGCCATCGGCAGCAGCCGCTGCTGGGCCACCGTCTGGGCCTCCGTGTACTTGAGGATGCCCTCCGAGCCGTGGCGGCGGCCGAGGCCGGAGTCCTTCATGCCGCCCATCGGGGACTGGACACTGCCGTAGGCGGGGGCGTAGCCCTCGTTGACGTTGACGGTGCCGGTGCGCAGGCGGGCGGCGACCTCGGCGCCGCGGCGGGCGTTCCTGGTCCAGACGGAGGAGTTCAGGCCGTACGGCGTGGAGTTGGCGAGCCCGATCGCCTCCTCGTCGGTCCTGAAGCGGTAGATCGAGACGACCGGGCCGAAGGTCTCCTCGCCGCAGACCGCCATGGGCTCGGTGACGCCGTCGAGGATGGTCGGCTCGTAGAAGTAGGGGCCGATGTCGGGGCGGGCCACCCCGCCGGCGACCACCTTCGCGCCCTTGGCCACGGCCTCCTCGACATGCCGGGACACGGTCTCCAGCTGGCGTTCGCCGACCAGGGAGCCCATGTCGGCGCCGTAGGCGAGGGAGTTGCCGAGGCGCATGCCCTTGGTGCGGGTGGCGAAGCGCTCCAGGAAGGCGTCCGCGACCGACTCGTGGACGTAGAGCCGCTCGATGGAGATGCAGAGCTGGCCGGCGGAGGAGAAGCAGGCGCGGACGGCGCCCGCGGCGGCCTTCTCGATGTCGGCGTCGTCGAGGACCAGCATGGCGTTCTTGCCGCCGAGTTCGAGGGACACGCCGACCAGGCGGGCGGCGGCGCCCCGGGCGACCTCGCGGCCGGTGCGGGTGGAGCCGGTGAAGGAGACGTAGTCGGCGTGCCGGACGACCTCGGGGCCGATGACCGGGCCCTCGCCGAGGACGACCTGGAAGACGTCGGCGGGCAGACCGGCCTCGATGAGGAGGTCGCGGGCCCACAGGGCCGTCAGGCAGGTCTCGGTGTCCGGCTTCATGACGACCGCGTTGCCCGCGACGAAGGCGGGGAGCGCGTCGCCGACGGAGAGTTCCAGGGGGTAGTTCCAGGGGGCGATCTGGCCGACGACCCCGCGCGGGTGGCGCAGTTCGGTGACCTTGGTGAGGGTCGGCATGGCGCCGGCGTGCCGCTTGGGCCGCAGATACGCGGCGGCCCGGCGCCCGTAGTGGCGGGCGGCGACCGCGACGGCCTGGACCTCCTCGTGGGCGTGCAGGCGTGCCTTGCCGGTCTCCAGCTGGATGAGGTCGAGGACCTCGGCCTGGCGGGCCAGGAGCAGGTCGTGGAAGCGGAGCAGGACGGCGGCGCGCTCCCGTACGGGTGTCCGCGCCCACACGGCCTGTGCGGCGCGGGCCGCCTCGTAGGCCTTGAGCACGTCCTCGGGGGTGGACTCGGGCAGGTCGGCGAGCTTCTCGCCGGTGAACGGCGTGTGGTTCGCGGTGCGGCCGGAGCCGACGACGCCCTTGGTGAGCTGGGCGACGAGCTGGGGGGTGACCACGTCGGCGGCGGTGCGGACGCCTGCGGGGGTGGGGGCGAGGGGGTTCGTACCGGCCGTGGTCGTCGTACCGGTACTGTCCGGGGCCTGCGAGTCCGTCATGACGCGCAGGGTATGCCGCGGGGAGGACTTTGGGTACCCGCCGGTAACGGGGATTCACCGACCGTCCACATGACGCCAGTGTCCGCTGGCAACGAAGCCGCTGATCAGGGCGCCGGTCGGGTCGCGGTGGGGTTCAGCGGCTTTCCAGCTCCAGGCGGGCGCGGGACGCCGCGACCACCGCCTCCAGCTCCGCCGCGGCCTGTGCCGGATCCGGTCGGCCGTCCGGGTCCGGGCTGAGCAGACGCCGGACGAGGGGGTCCAGCGGGCCGGTGTCCGCCACGGCGGTGCGGAGCAGGGCGCCGAGCGACCACAGGTCGGAGGCGGGGCCGGCGTCGCGGCCCGCTCTGCGCTCGGGGGCGGCGAAGTCCGGGGAGCCGGGGAGGGCGGCGGCGGGCGGGTCCGGGGTGTGGGCCAGGCCGAAGCCGGTGAGGCCGACCCGGCCGTCCGGGCCGAGCAGGACGTTCGCCGGTTTCACCTCGCGGTGGACGATGCCGACGGCGTGCGCGGCGCGCAGGGCGCCGAGGACGGCGAGGCCGACGCGGGCGGCCTCGGCGGGGTCGAGGGGGCCGCGGGTGAGCGTCTCGTGCAGGGACTCGCCGCGGATCAGCTCCATGACGATCCAGGGCGGTCCGTCACCGGCGGCCTCGGGCTGCCCGTCCTCCTCCACCACGTCGAGGATGGCGACGGCGGAGGGGTGGTCGACGAGGGCGGCGGCCCGGGCCTCGTGGTGGAGGCGGTGGGCGGCCCTGCGGCGGTCCTCGTCCCCGGGGCCGCCGGGCAGCCGGGGCTGCTTGACGGCGACCTCGCGGTCCAGGAGGTCGTCGTGGGCCCGCCAGACGGTGCCCGTGGCGCCGGAGCCGATCCGTTCGAGCAGTCGGTAACGCCCGCCCGCGACAAGGTCGTTGACGCCTTTCGGGGCGCTGTCGTCACTCATGCCCCATGACTACCACGAGCACCGCGCTCCACGGCGGGCAGCACGGTCTACGGCTTGTCGAGGTCCAGGTTGGCGATCGCCGTGCGCGCCACCTCCCGGCCCCGCGCGGTGAAGTCGCCCTTGCCCGGGTAGCCGATCAGCAGCTTGTACATGTCGCCGGCGGCGGACCGGTAGTAGAAGATCCGCAGCTCACGCGGGTGCGGGTCCTGACTGTCGTCGGTGGTGTAGACCACGGTGTTCTCGGCGGCGGGTCTGCCGTCCTGGTACCGCGCGTTGCCGTCGGTCTTCGTGCGCGGCTTCTTCGGCATGTCGAGCTCGTAGCTGCCGGACTCCTTGAAGTCCCCGTCGTCGGCGTACATCTCGGCCGCCGCCGAGGCCTTGATGTTCTTGCCCGTGTCCTCCGCCTTGCGCGCCACCTCCAGCACGACGGAGATCGCACCGCTCGGATCGGTGTAGGCGACCCAGTGCTCGTCGTCCCTGCGGTCCTTGTCCGGCTCGCTGCGCACATAGGCGCCGGGCACGGCGAGGGTCGCGGTGACGTCCTTCTCGTGGTGCTCGGACCAGCCGTCCGGCAGCGGTCCGGCGAACGGGTCGGCGATCAGCACGTACGCCGTCGCGGCCGTCGCGAGGGCCACGGCCGCGAGTGCGGTCCACGCCGTACGGCGCAGACGGCGCCGGCGTACGGGCACCTCGGTCGTCGGGGCGGGCGCGTCGGCCGCCAGGACCGCCTGCGGGAGCGGCGCGGGCGGGTTCACCGCCGCCTCCAGCAGGGCCCGTACCCGTGCGGCGCCGGGGCGGCGGGCGGGGTCCTTGTCCAGCAGCCCGTTGACGGCCTCGGCGAGCGGGCCCCGCGCGGCGGCGGGCGGGGCGGGCACGGCGTTGAGGACGGACTGGAGGGTGGCCGGCGTGTTGCTGCGCCGGAACGGCGACACGCCCTCCGTGGCCGCGTACAGCACCACGCCGAGCGACCACAGGTCGCTGGCCGGGCCGGGGCGCTGGCCGAGCACCCGCTCGGGCGCGATGTACTCGGGCGAGCCGACGAACCCGCCGGTGTCGGTCAGGCTGGTCTCGCCCTCGATCCGGGCGATGCCGAAGTCGGTGAGGACGATCCGGTCGTGGCGGCCGAGCAGGATGTTGTCCGGCTTCACGTCCCGGTGCAGGATGCCCGCGGCGTGCGCGGCCTCCAGCGCGGCCAGCACCTCCAGGCCGATCCGGGCGGCCTCACGGGCGCCGAGCGTGCCCTCCTGGAGGGCGCTGCCGAGGGAGCGGCCGTGGACCAGCTCCATCACGATCCAGGGCTGTCCGTCGACGACGGCGACATCGTGCACGTTGACCACGGCGGGGTGGTCGAGCCGGGCCGCCGCCCGCGCCTCGCGGCGCATCCGTTCGAACGCGTTGGCCCGTTCACGTTCGGGAAGATGGTCCGGTATGCGGGGCTCCTTGACGGCGACCTCGCGGTCCACGACCTCGTCCTTGGCCCGCCACACCGTGCCCATGCCGCCGTGCCCCAGCTTGGCGAGCAGCCGGTACCGGCCGGCTATGAGCCGCCCGACGCCGGGCTCGCCCTGCTGCGGGGGGATCGGCGAAGGAGCGGCGGCCGCCTGCGGGTTCGGCGGTTGCAGAACAAAACTGGTCGTCTCGTCGGGCTCGTGGCCGACACCCCCGTGGTGACTCATGGGTCCATCCCTATCGCGCCAGGCGGGCCGGTTTCCACCGGAGAACGGCAACTACCGTGTCACGAACGTGTCGACCGCGACGTCGAAGTACTCCCGTGCCTCCCGCACCTTGCCGACGGGCGCCGACACCCATACGTCGTACAGCCGCCCGCCCTCCTCCCAGCACAGGTCGTAGGTGTGCCGGGGGCCCTCCGCCGCGCTGAAGCCGTCCCAGGTGAACTCCCAGAGGGCGGCGGGGTCGCCGTCGTGGGTGGTCTCGGTGACCGTGCCGTCGTGGTAACCGGGGTTGGTGTCGGGGCCCTTGGCGGCCGCGCGCCGCATCACGCCCAGCGGGCCGCCCGACTCCGGGTCGGCGACCTTGATGCCGAGGCGGAAGGTCTGCCCCGGCGACATGTAGAAGACCCGCTCGCCCTGCGGCACGCGTGTGAAGTCCTCCGGCACGGCGAGGGCGAACCCGGCCGGGTCGTCGGCGACGCGGTAGCCGGAGGGGGCGCTGGGGCGGTCGTCGGAGGCGGGGTTCGCGGCGCCGGAGGGCGTGGCGGACGGGGTGGCCTTCGTGGGGCTGTGGCTGGTCGAGCCCGAGGCGGTCGGACCCGCGCCCGGGCCCGTCGTCTCCCGGGACGCCGAACCCGTAGGACCCGTGGCACCCGTGGCACCCGTAGGGCGTGCGGAACTCGTGGGACTCGTGGGGGCGGAACCGCCGCCGTCGCGGTTCACCAGCAGCGCCGCCGCCGACACGCCCGCGCCCGCCATCGCGGCGACCAGCAGCGCGGCGATCAGCACGCCCCGCGAGGACCGCTCCCGCGCGGGCAGCGGCTCCGAGCCCAGCCGGGTCTGCTCCGCCCCCGGCCGGGTCCGCTCCGACGGCCGGGACTGCTCCGCCCGTGACTCCTCCGGCTGCCGGGGCTGGTCCGACCGCGCGGACGGCCGCCGGAACCTCCCGGTCGCCCGGGAGCGGGCCGGCAGATCCTCCTGGGTCGGGGTGTACCCGGAGCCCACGGGCTCCGGCGTACGCCCGGTGTCGAGGAAGGCGCGCAGCAGCCGCTCCGCTTCCGCCGGTGCGAGCCGCCGTTCCGGATCGCGCTCCAACAACCCCCGAACGACGGGCAGCAGCGGAGCGGCCTCGGCGGGCGTCCGGATCTCGGCGAACACGACGGCGTGCAGGATGCCGCCCAGGGAGTCGCGCCGGAAGGGCGATTCGCCGCTCAGCGCGGTGCACAGCAGCGCGCCCAGCGACCACAGGTCGGACTCGGGGCCGGTGCGCGCGCCGGACATCCGCTCCGGGGCGGTGTACTCGGGCGAGCCGACGAAGGAGCCGGTCTCGGTGAGCGTGGTGGCGCCCGCGACCTGCGCGATGCCGAAGTCGGTGAGGACGACCCGGTCGCTGTCGTCCTCCAGCAGGACGTTCGCCGGTTTGATGTCCCGGTGCAGCACCCCGGCCGCGTGCGCGGCGCGCACGGCGCCGAGCAGGGCGATGGCGATCCGGGCCGCCTCCTGCGGGGCGAGCGGTCCGTGCCCGGCGATCCGGTCGGCGAGCGAGCCGCCCTTGATCAGCTCCATGACGATGTACGGCCGTTCGCCGTCCTCGACGACGTCGTGCACGACGATGATGTGCGGGTGGCTCAACTGGGCCACCGCGCGGGCCTCGCGCAGTGTCCGGTCGCGGCGGCCGCGCGCCTCCTCGGCGGAGAGCGTGTCGTCCTGGATCAGCTCCTTGACCGCGACACGCCGTCCCAACAGCTCGTCCGTGGCACGCCACACGACGCCCATGCCGCCCCGCCCGAGCCTCGCCTCGAGCCGGTAGCGGCCCGCGATGACGCGGACGGCGTCCCCCTCGGTCCCCATGGGCCCATCATGCCCCACCGGATGGCCCCGCTCCGGGTGGCCGACCGGCCAACCCCCCGTCAGGAGGCGCTGGGTTCCCGCCAGCTCTGCAGTATGGCTTTGAACTGCTTGGCGGTGGTGGCCCAGTCCTTCGCCGGGGAGGACAGGTAGATCGCGTACTCCGAGCCGTCACGGGCGATGTACGTCTCCTCGACGGCCCGGCGCGGCCCGGGGAACTCCGTGTCCTTCGCCAGCGCGGTCCAGGTGTACTCCCACTCGGAGCCGTCGCGGTCGCGGTAGACGTTCTTCTCCAGCTTGACCGTCTTGTAGTCGACCAGCCGCTCGAGTTGCGCCTCGAGGTCCTTCTGGTGCGCGTACGGGTCGTTGTAGTCGGGCGACTTGTCGAGGGCGATCCGGACGAAGTGCTCGCCGCCGTCCGGGGAGTAGTCGATCTGCTTGAGGTCGCCGTCGTCCTGGTAGACCGACCGCGTCCAGGTGTCGTCGGGCAGGGAGAGCCCGAAGCCCAACTCGTCGTCGACCTTGACCCAGGAGTCGGGCACGCCGCCCTGGCTGCCGGGGCTCGTACCGGCCGAGACGCTCGGCGAGGCGGAGTCGTAGGGGGCCGCGGACGCGCCGGTGTCCTCCCGGTCCGGGCCCCACTTCTGGAGCGCCACGGCCGTCCCCCCGCCGACCAGCGCGGCGACGACGACCACGAGCGCGAGCGTACGCAGCCGGCGGCGGCGCGGGGGCTGGGCGGCCCCGGCGGGGCCGAGGTGCACGGGGCCCGAGTGCGCGAGGTGGGGGACGGGTCCGGAACCGGTGCCGGAGTGCGGGAGGCCGGCGGCGGCGGTCGGGCCGGTGACGCCGGGGACCGGCGTCGACCCCTCCGACGGACCGGGTCCTACGGGGCTCCCGGGTCCCGCCGCCGGTCCGGCGTGCGCCCCGGAGACGTACTGCGCTCCTGACGCGGACTGCACGTCCTGGCCGGGGTGGGCGTAGCCGCCCGGCCCGCCGTACTGCGTGGGCACGAAGGCCTGCGCCGCGTTCGGGCGGCGCCCTTCGGCGGCCTCGGCGAGAAGCTGCTCGGCCTCGGAGGTGGAGGGCCGGCCGGCCGGGTCCTTGCGGAGGAGCGCGGCGACGACGGGGCCGAGCGGACCGGCGTACCGCGGCTCGGCGGCCTCGTCCTCGACGACGGCCTGAAGGGTGCTCAGCGCCGAGGTGCGGCGGAACGGCGAGCGCCCCTCCACCGCCGTGTACAGGGTCGCGCCGAGCGCCCACAGGTCGGAGGAGGGGCCCGGGTCCTGGCCGCGGATCCGCTCGGGGGCGAGATAGTCGACGGAGCCGACGACCTCTCCGGTCCGGGTGATCGTCGTGTCGCCCTCGATCTGGGCGATGCCGAAGTCGGTGAGCAGCACCCGGCCGTCGTGCGAGATGAGCACGTTGCCGGGCTTGACGTCACGGTGCAGGACCCCGGCGGAGTGCGCGGCGCGCAGGGCGCGCAGCACCCACAGGCCGATCCGGGCCGCCTCGGCCGGTTCGACCCGGCCGTCCTCCTTGACGGCGTCGGCCAGCGAACGGCCCTCGACCAGCTCCATCACGATCCACGGCCGGCCGTCGTGTTCGAGGACGTCGTGCACGGTGACGACGGCGGAGTGGTTGATCCGCGCCGCGGCACGCGCCTCCGCCCGGGTGCGCGCGAGCAGGACCGGCCGGTCGCTCTCGGTGACGTAGAGGGCGGCGGTCAACTCCTTGATGGCGACCGCACGGTGCAGCAGCTCGTCGTGCGCCCGCCACACCCGACCCATGCCACCGCTGCCGATGGTGTCGGCGAGCCGGTAGCGGCCCGCGAGGAGCAGGCCCTGCATCTGATTCACGTTGCCCCGCAATGCTCTTGACAGGGTCAGCGTAAAGACCGGGATGCGTCCGGGGAACCAGGGGGGTGCCAAGGAGACAGCACTGTGACGGTTGTCGCTTCCGGGGCCGTCCGGGAACCGGCCCGCCCGAACGCACGCTCCGTCGCGGAACGGGCCTGCTCAGCCGGTGTACTGGTACGTGGCGGCCGCCTGCGCGTACAGCCGGGTGACCTCGTCCCGTTCGGCCTCGGGCCCGCGCACCTGGACGATGTGATAGCGGCCGCCGACGAGGATCGCGAGGTTGCGGACGTACAGCTCACGCCCGCCGTCGGACCAGGTGAACTGTCCCTCGGCCATGGTGCGGTTGCCCACGGTCGTGGTCCGCAGCCCGGAGGCGGTCGCCCAACTGGAGTCGCGGTACGGCTGGAGCTCGCTCTCCTTCTCCCGCTGGTAGACCATCGGGTCGCTGCCGTTGGCGGAGGCGCTGTCCCGCCCCGGTACGACGATCAGCTCGAAGTCGCCGTGGGAGTACACGATCTGACCGCGCCCGTTCTTGCCGGTGCGGCCCCAGCCGTCGGCCACGGCGATCCGGAAACCGGCGGCGTCCTCGCGGAGGGTGAAGCCGTCGGCGACGTCCGTGCCGGAGCCGGTCTGGGGCTCGGTGGCCTCCGCGCTGGTACCGCCGCCGGGCGAGGTCTGGTCGGGCCGGGGCTCGCTGCTCGCGTCGGGGGCCTGACCGGCGGGTGCGCTCGCGGAGGCGGTGGCCCCGGTGTTCTGGGCGCCGCCGGTCGCGGTCGCGCCGTCCTCGCCGGCCTTGGGCATGAACAGGACGGCGTAGGCGACGGCACCGGCCAGCAGCAGCAGGATCAGCACCAGCAGGGTGCGGCCGAGGCTGCGCGGGGAACGGCCCGTGTCCTGCCGGGCCCGCTTGTGGCGGCCGTGTGTCGCGGGCAGCCCGGCGCGCCGTCTGCGCACCAGTTCGCCCTTGCGGCGCACGATCGGCAGCCGGCGCGGGTCGGTGGGCGGCGCGGCGACGACGTGGGTGCCCGCCTCCGGCTCGGGCGCGGACCGCACCAGCGAGCGCAGCCAGCCGCGCAGTTCCTCGAAGTCGAGGCGCTCGGTGGGGTCCTGGCGCAGCAGCGACTCCACGACCGGCCTGAGCGGTCCGCACTCCTCGGCGAAGGCGGGCGGCTCGGCGCACACCATCTGCACCAGCTCCGCCGTCGACTCCTCCGGGTAGGGCGCGTGTCCCTGTACGGCCCGGAAGAGCAGCGCGCCGAGCGCCCACAGGTCGGTGGCGGGACCGATCGGCGCGGCGAGCTGCCAGTTCTCGTGCACCGGCCCGGCCTGTTCGGGCGCCCAGCGCTCGGTGACGGGCCCGACGACCGCCATCCGGGCCTGCCGGGCCCGCTCGGCGGCGAGCGCGGTGGCGGGGCCCCGGCGCACGGCCCCACCGGGCGTCCCGGCGGCCACGGGATCGTCCCAGCGCGCCCCGGACCGGCCGTCGCCGGCCACCCCGCCGGGCCGCGCCGGGACGGGGACGGGCGGCTGCCCCGCGGCTGCGGGAGCGGGTGGGTGCCCTCCGGTGTTCGGTGCGGGGGTGCCTCGTACCCCATAGGGGTCGGCGATCTGTCCGGGCGGGCCGGCGGGGGCGCCGGTGGTACCGCTCAGGGCGTGCGGAGTGCCGGTGACACCGCCGGAGCCGCCCGGGAGCGGCGAGTTCGTGCCGGGCGCGCCGTACGGAGAAGCGGTCACGGGGCCGTGGTCGTCCTCGGCGGGAGTGCGGGCCCCCGGCAGGGCCGTGCGGCCGTTCTGCTGGGACTCCTGGACGCGGGCCGCGGCGCGGGCGCCCGCCCGGTAGGCGGCGATCGCCCCGGCGCGCGCGGCGCGGATGTCCCCGCCGGTCTCCAGGGGCGCCCGCCGGGCGACCTCACCCGAGGGGCCGGCGCCGGTCACCGGCTCACCCGCGGGCCCCGGCAGCCCACCGGCCGCCCGCGCCTCGATCGCGGCACGCCGGGCAGCCTCGGGATCCTCCCCGCCCGGCCCACCCACGGGCCCACCGCTCACGGGCCCACCGCTCACGGGCCCGGCGGCACGGCCCGGCGCCGGTGGGTGCGGAGGGGTCGCGGAGGGCGTCCGGATCACCGCGCCGGGCCCCGGTTCCTCCGTGGGCACCGGGTCGTAGCCGCAGAGCGCCTCCTCCGCCGCGCCGACCGCGAGGCCGGTCAGCATGACCCGTCCGTCGTCGCAGACGAGGACCGTGCGGGCGGTGATGTTCCGGTGCACCCAGCCGTGCGCGTGCAGCACCCGCAGGGCCGTGAGTACGTCGGAGGCGACCTCGGCGGCCCGGTACGGGGTCAGCGGCTGCTCGGCCAGGAGCGCGGCGAGCGGCCGTGCGGCCACCAGCTCACTCACTATCCACAGCGAACCGCCGTCGGCGAACACGTCGAAGACCTGGTCGAGCCGGGGGTGGTCGGGGATGCTCGCCGCCGCCTGCGCGGCCTCCACGGCGCGCCGTACGACGGGATCGGCGGGCCGGCGGGTGCTCGCGCCCCCGCGTGCGCCGGGGATCCGCCCGGCGCCGCCCCGGTGCTCACGCGCCGTGAACCCCTCGGGCAGCCCTCCGGCGTCGAGCACCTCGGCCTCGACGACCTCGGGCAACGGCACCTGGCGGACCAGGACTTCCTGTCCGCTGTAGGTGTCGAAGGCACGGGTCTCGGTGAGTTCGTACTCGTCGGAGGGGGGCAGCGGCAGGCGGTAGCGGTCGGCGAGTACCCGTCCCGCATAGTCGTCCACGTTGCCTCCCCCGGCCGCCCCGGTCGGTCACATCCGTTCACCACACGACCCGTTGCAGCCGTATCCGGCCACGGAGCTGGATGCACACGGTCCGCAGCCCTTCACGATACGTGCCGGAGGCAACTCTCCGAGAGGGGATACCGGATCCGGACCGCTACTTCTTGGGCGTGAAGGTGTCGGTGAGTGTCTGCCAGGTGCTCTTGCGCAGCTCGGTGGACCACTTGGCGGCCTTCGCCGTGTACATCAGCGCGTACCCCTGGCTGTCGCTCACGACGAACCCGCGGTCGATCACCCGGTACTTGGTGCCGCTCTCCCCATAGGTGAATTCCCAGTCGGCCGTGTTCCAGCCGCGGTAGTTCACCGCCTGTATCCGGATCTTCTGGTACTGCGAGCGCGTCATGTAGCGCTCCTGGCTCTTCCAGTCGGCGACCGGGTCGTCCTTGGGCGTGGTCGTCCAGGCCACCAGCAGCCGCTGCCCGTCGGGGCCGGTGAACCGGTCGCCGGCGGAGCTCGACGTCTGGAACTTCCAGCCGGTGGGCAGCCCGATCGAGTAACGGCTCCCCTCGTGCGTCGTCGCGGCCCGGCTGTCGCCGGTGGCGGACACGTCGGAGCCGGTGCCGCCGGCGGCCGTGGTGTTGCTCGGCGACGAGCCGGAGGCGGCCGAGCCGGTGGACTGCGAGCCGGACCGGGCGGTGGACCCGTCCGTGCGGTTGCCGCCGCTCGCGTCCTCCTTGGTCTCGGCGCTCCCGCTCGCGCTGCCGCTCGCCACGGTGCTGCCGCCGCTCTTGCCGGTGCCGCTCGCGCTGTCGTCGTCACCGCCGCCGAGGGTGAGGGCCAGCACGGTGCCGAGCACCGCGAGCACCACCACCACGGCGATGATCACCAGCGTGCGCTTGGGCACCACGTCGGTCAGCGGCGCCCTCGGCACGGGGCGCGGCGGCAGGTCCGGCGGGGTCATCACGGGCCAGCCCGAACTCCGGCCGCCCGTCGTGCCGTTCGTCCCGCCGGTCGGCGTCACGGTGGTGGGTGTCCCGCCGGTGGGCGTCACGGTGGTGGGCGCGGAGCCTGCCGTCGCGGACGAGGCGGCCGGGGCCGTGGCCGTCCTGCCGGCGGGCGCCGACGCGGTCGCCGCGCCGGTGCGCCGGCCCTCGCCCGTGCCCACGGAAGGGGACACCGTGGTGGCGGCGGAGGCGGATGCCTCCCGGGTGCCCGAAGCCGCCGTACCGCTGCCGGACTTGACGCGGGACGCGGCCGCCGTGGAGGCCGCGCCCGCGGCGACGGCGGCCTTCTTGCGGACGGAGCGCAGCGCGCCGCGCAGCTTCTCGCCCGCCTCCCCGGCCGAACTCCCCCTGCCCTCGGGGCCGTCCGGCTGGACCGGGATCGGCACGAGCCTGGTGGCGTCGGCCGGCTCGGCCTCCTTGGGGTCGGGCGCGTGGATCACGTCGTTGAGCATCGCCCGCGCGCCGGCGTCGTCGAGCCGCCGCTGGGGGTCCTTGGTGAGCAGCCCGTAGATGACGTCCTTGAGCGGACCGGCGTTCTTCGGCTCCTCCAGCGGCTCGGTCATCACCGCGGTGAGCGTCGCGATCGCGGAGCCCTTGTCGTACGGCGGGGAGCCCTCGACCGAGGCGTAGAGCAGACCGCCGAGCGACCACAGGTCGGCGGCGGGGCCGGGCTTGTGACCGCGGGCGCGCTCCGGGGAGATGTAGGAGGGGGCGCCGACGAGCATGCCGGTGGAGGTGATGGACGGGTCGCCCTCGACCTGGGCGATGCCGAAGTCGGTGAGCACGACCCGGCCGTCCTCGGCGATCAGTACGTTGGACGGCTTCACGTCGCGGTGCAGGATGCCCTCGCGGTGCGCCGAGCGCAGCACGTCGAGGATCGCGAGGCCGACCTCGGCGGCGCGCCTCGGTTCCAGCACGCCGTCCTCACGGATGACCTCGGCGAGCGACTTGCCCTCGACGAGTTCCATCACGATCCACGGCCGGTCGTCCTCCTCGACCACGTCGAAGACCGTCACCGCGCTGTTGTTGCGGATCCTGGCGATGGCCTTGGCCTCGCGCAGGGTCCGGGTGATCAGCCGACGCTTCTCGTCCTCGTCGATGTTCCCCGGGAACCGCAGCTCCTTGACGGCGACCGTGCGGCCGAGGGTCTCGTCCTCGGCGCGCCACACCGTCCCCATGCCGCCGCGGCCGAGTACGCCTCCCAGCCGGTACCGACCGGCGAGGAGACGTGCGCTCTTGTCCTGACGGGATGCTCCCGCCCGCTCCGCCTCCGACATGCGTCCCCTCATGCAACCCGCCCTGAAAGAGCCTCCATTGTCCCTCACCCGACAAGTGCCCGACGCCCAGGGTGCCTCTCGCGCTCCCGGAGGTGGGGAGCATTCCGGCCAGAAGGTGCGGCGCAGTCCGGCCAACGCCCAGGTGACACCGGGGCACCCGGCCTGCTCCCGCCGTGAACAGGCCTTGTGCCGAACGGAGTTCGACGGTCAGAGCGGCACGATGTCCGGTGCCCCGAGCCGGGCCGCGTCCGCCGTCTGGTCGTCGGGCTGGAGCTGGGACTCGCGCTCGGCCTCCACCCGCTTCTCGTAGTGCTCGACCTCGCGCTCGATCTGGTCCTTGTCCCAGCCGAGCACGGGCGCCATCAGCTCGGCGGCCTCCCGGGCGCTGCGGGTGCCGCGGTCGAAGGTCTCGATGGAGATGCGGGTGCGCCGGGTGAGGACGTCGTCCAGATGCCGCGCCCCCTCGTGCGAGGCGGCGTAGACGATCTCGGCGCGCAGATAGTCGTCGGCGGCCTGGAGCGGTTCGCCCAGGGAGGGGTCGGAGGCGATGAGGTCGAGCACCTCCTCGGCCATCGTCCCGTAGCGGTTGAGGAGATGCTCCACCCGCACCACGTGCAGCCCACTGCGCACGGCGATGCGCGCCCGCGCGTTCCACAGCGCCCGGTAGCCCTCGGCGCCGAGCAGCGGCACGTCCTCGGTGACACAGTCGGCGACCCGCATGTCCAGCCCGTGCACGGCCTCGTCGACGGCGTCCTTGGCCATCACCCGGTACGTCGTGTACTTGCCGCCGGCCACGACCACCAGTCCGGGCGCGGGGTGGGCGACGGTGTGTTCGCGCGACAGCTTGCTGGTGGCGTCCGACTCGCCGGCCAGCAGTGGCCTGAGGCCCGCGTAGACGCCCTCGACGTCGTCGCGGGTCAGCGGCACCCTGAGGACCGAGTTGACGTGCTCCAGCAGATAGTCGATGTCCGCGCTGGAGGCGGCCGGGTGGGCCTTGTCCAGGTCCCAGTCGGTGTCGGTGGTGCCGACGATCCAGTGCCGGCCCCAGGGGATGACGAACAGTACGGACTTCTCGGTGCGCAGGATCAGACCGGTGGAGGAGCTGATGCGGTCCCTGGGCACGACGAGGTGGATGCCCTTGGAGGCGCGGACGTGGAACTGGCCGCGCTCGCCGACCATCCCCTGGGTGTCGTCGGTCCACACGCCGGTGGCGTTGACGATCTGCCGGGCGCGGATCTCGTACTCGCCGCCGCCCTCCACGTCCGTCACCCGGGCTCCGACGACCCGTTCGCCCTCGCGCACGAAGCCCGTCACCCGGGCCCGGTTGGCGGCCTTCGCGCCGTAGGACACCGCGGTGCGCACCAGGGTGGCGACGAAGCGGGCGTCGTCCATCTGGGCGTCGTAGTACTGCAACGCGCCGACCAGGGCCTCCTTGCGCAGGGCGGGGGCGACGCGCAGGGCGTGACGGCGGCTCAGATGGCGGTGCAGGGGCAGGCCCCGGCCGTGGCCGCGGGCCATGGACATCGCGTCGTAGAGCGCGACGCCCGAGCCGGCGTACCACCGCTCCCAGCCCTTGTGCTGGAGCGGGTACAGGAACGGGACGGGTTTGACCAGGTGGGGTGCGAGCCGCTCCAGCAGCAGTCCGCGCTCCTTCAGGGCCTCGCGGACGAGGGCGAAGTCGAGCATCTCCAGATAGCGCAGTCCGCCGTGGACCAGCTTGCTGGACCTGCTGGACGTGCCCGACGCCCAGTCACGCGCTTCGACCAGGCCCGTGGACAGGCCTCGGGTCACGGCGTCGAGGGCGGTACCCGCGCCGACCACTCCGCCTCCCACGACCAGCACGTCCAGCTCACGCTCGGCCATGCCCGCCAGTGACTCGGCTCGCTGTGCCGGCCCCAGTGTCGCTGTCCTCACCGCTGCCTCCCGCTGTCCGTCGCGCCGGCCGCACCTTCAGGGCGAGGCCCGCCCGGTGTCCCCCCTGCGTGTCCCCCTGCCCAAAATTCTGACCGCCTTGCCCGACTTCAGCCACCACGCACCCCCAGCCTGTGGACAACTCTCACGGAACACAGTCAATCAATCCCGCATAACGGTCATATTTACTCCTAGTCTGACATTGCGCTCGCCCATCCTGTCCACAGGGCTTGCGTACCTGTCCCGCTTCGGTTACTGGGAAGGACGGCCCACGCCATGCCCGCAGATCTCGCCGTCATCGGACTCGGCCCGCTCGGCCTGCCCCTGGCCCAGGCCGCGGTCGCCGCCGGCATCACCACCCTCGGCTACCGGACCGGACCCGAGGCGGGCTCGCTCAGCCCCGCCGAGCTGCGCCGGATGCTCTCGGGGGGCTTCCGGACCGCCACCGACCCCGCCGGGCTCAGCCGGGTGCGTACGGCCGTCATCTGCGCGCCCACCCCGCGTGACACGGGCGGCGGCCTCGACCTCGGCCAGGTGGAGGCCGCCGCCCGCGCCCTCGGCGCCCAGTTGCGCCCGCACACCACCGTCATCCTGGAGTCACCGGTCCACCCCGGGACCACGGAGGACTTCCTGCGCCCCCTCCTCGAAGAGACGTCCGGTCTGCGCGCGGGCCGCGACTTCCACCTCGCCTACTCCCCCAGCCGGGTCGACCCCGGCAGCCGCGCCTTCACCCCCGCGAACACCCCGAAGGTCATCGGCGGCCTCACCCCCGCCTGCACCGAGTCCGCCGCCGCGTTCTACGGACGCCTCACCGACAAGGTGGTACGCGCGCGTGGCGTGCGGGAGGCCGAGACCGTCCACCTCCTGGAGACCAACTTCCGGCATGTCAACATGGCCCTCGTCAACGAGATGGCCGTCCTCTGCCACGACCTGGGCGTCGACCTCTGGGACGTCGTCCGCTGCGCCGAGACCAAGCCCTTCGGCTTCCAGGCCTTCCGCCCCGGCCCCGGCGTCGGCGGCCACTCCGTCCCCCTGGACCGCGCGGGCCTCCCGGGCAGCCCCCTGCGCATGGTCGAACTGGCCCAGCAGGTCAACAGCCGTATGCCGCGTTACGTCGTCCAGCGCGCCGCCGCCCTGCTCAACGAGCACGGGAAATCGGCACGGGGCGCCCGCGTCCTCCTCCTCGGCGTCACCTACAAGCCCGACCTCGCCGACCTGACCGGCACCCCCGCCCACGAGATCGCGATCCGCCTGATGGAACTCGGCGCCGCGGTCAGCTACCACGACCCCCATGTCCCCACCTGGAGCGTCCTGGACCGCCCGGTCCCCCGCGCCGACTCCCTCTACGAGTCCGCCGCCGACGCCGACCTCACGATCCTCCTCCAGCACCACCGCACGTACGACCTCCAGGGCCTGTCGGTGAAGGCCCAGCTGCTGCTCGACACACGGGGGGCCACGCCCACGGGGGCAGCGCATCGGTTGTGAAGGGGGCGCGTGGTGGGCGGCGGACCCCGGGAACGGCGGCATGCGGGGTTGTGTGGGGGCGGCCGCTCACCATCCGGAAATCCGCAAGATCCGCCTCCTCCGGCACGTCACCATCCGAAGACGGATCCGGTCCCAGCGGGTGGGCTTGCGGTGACGTCCCACGGGCGCCCCAGGCTCACCCGGGCATGCGAAAGGGACCGGTCACTCACCCGGGTGAGTGACCGGCCCCTTTCCGTGGTCCTGCGCGGCTAGCGCCGGTGCACGGAGTCCGCCACCGTCACCTCGACGCGCTGGAACTCCTTGAGCTCGCTGTAGCCGGTGGTGGCCATCGCACGGCGCAGGGCGCCGAAGAGGTTCATCGAGCCGTCGGGGGTGTGCGACGGGCCCGCGAGGACCTCCTCGATGGTGCCGACCGTGCCGAGGTCGACCTTCTTGCCGCGCGGCAGCTCGTCGTTGACGGCCTCCATGCCCCAGTGGTGGCCCTTGCCCGGCGCGTCGGTCGCCCGGGCCAGCGGGGAGCCCATCATCACCGAGTCGGCACCGCAGGCGATCGCCTTGGGCAGGTCGCCGGACCAGCCGACCCCGCCGTCCGCGATGACGTGCACGTACCGGCCGCCGGACTCGTCCATGTAGTCACGGCGGGCGGCGGCGACGTCAGCGACCGCCGTCGCCATCGGGACCTGGATGCCCAGGACGTTGCGGGTGGTGTGCGCGGCGCCGCCGCCGAAGCCGACCAGGACGCCCGCCGCGCCGGTGCGCATCAGGTGCAGGGCCGCCGTGTAGGTGGCGCAGCCGCCGACGATCACGGGGACGTCGAGCTCGTAGATGAACTGCTTCAGGTTCAGCGGCTCGTGCGAACCGGAGACGTGCTCCGCCGAGACCGTCGTACCGCGGATGACGAAGATGTCCACGCCCGCGTCGACGACGGCCTTGGAGAACTGGGCCGTGCGCTGCGGGGAGAGCGCGGCCGCCGTGACCACACCGGAGTCGCGCACCTCCTTGATGCGCGCGCCGATCAGCTCCTCCTTGATGGGGGCGGAGTAGATCTCCTGGAGACGGCGGGTCGCCGTGTCCGCGTCGAGGTCGACGATCTCGTCGAGCAGCGGCTGCGGGTCCTCGTACCGGGTCCACAGGCCCTCGAGGTTGAGCACGCCGAGGCCGCCGAGCTCGCCGATGCGGATCGCGGTGGCCGGGGAGACGACCGAGTCCATGGGGGCGGCCAGGAAGGGCAGCTCGAAGCGGTAGGCGTCGATCTGCCAGGCGATCGAGACCTCCTTCGGGTCCCGCGTACGGCGGCTGGGGACGACGGCGATGTCGTCGAAGGCGTACGCCCGGCGGCCGCGCTTGCCGCGCCCGATCTCGATCTCAGTCACGTCTGTGGCCTTTCCCTGATGCGTTCAGCGTCTTCCAGTATCGCCGACGGGCACGACAAGGGCGGCCCCGGTGCGTCCGGGACCGCCCTGCGCGAGCTGGTGACTACTTGCTGCGGCTGTAGTTCGGCGCCTCGACCGTCATCTGGATGTCGTGCGGGTGCGACTCCTTCAGACCCGCCGACGTGATCCGCACGAAGCGGCCCTTCGTCTCCATCTCCTCGATGGTGGCGGCGCCGACATAGCCCATGGTCTGGCGCAGACCGCCGACGAGCTGGTGCAGCACGTTGGCGAGCGGGCCGCGGTAGGGCACCTGGCCCTCGATGCCCTCGGGCACGAGCTTGTCGTCGGAGGCGACCTCGGCCTGGAAATAGCGGTCCTTCGAGTACGACCGGCCCTGGCCGCGGGACTGCATGGCGCCCAGCGAGCCCATGCCGCGGTACGACTTGAACTGCTTGCCGTTGATGAACAGCAGCTCGCCGGGGGACTCCTCGCAGCCCGCGAGGAGGCTGCCCAGCATCACCGTGTCGGCGCCGGCGGCGAGCGCCTTGCCGATGTCGCCGGAGTACTGCAGACCGCCGTCGCCGATCAGCGGGACCCCGGCGGGACGGGCCGCGAGGGAGGCCTCGTAGATCGCGGTGACCTGCGGGACGCCGATGCCGGCCACCACGCGCGTGGTGCAGATCGAACCGGGGCCGATGCCCACCTTGATGCCGTCGACACCGGCGTCGATGAGGGCCTGCGCGCCGTCACGGGTGGCGACGTTGCCGCCGATCACGTCGACGTTCACGCTCGACTTGATCTTCGCCATCCAGCTGAGGGCGTTGCTGTTGTGACCGTGCGAGGTGTCGACGACCAGGAAGTCCACACCGGCCTCGGCCAGGGCCTGGGCGCGCTCCAGCGCCTCGGGGCTGGCGCCGACGGCGGCACCGACGATCAGCCGGCCCTCGGAATCCTTCGCCGCGTTCGGGTACTTCTCGGCCTTGACGAAGTCCTTGACCGTGATCAGACCCTTGAGCAGGCCCTGGTCGTCGACCAGCGGCAGCTTCTCGATCTTGTGCTTGCGCAGCAGCTCCATGGCCTCGACACCGGAGATGCCGACCTTGCCGGTGACCAGCGGCATCGGCGTCATGACCTCGCGGACCTGACGGGTGCGGTCGCTCTCGAAGGCCATGTCGCGGTTGGTCACGATACCGAGCAGCCTGCCCGCCGGGTCGGTGACGGGGACACCGCTGATGCGGAACTTGGCGCACAGGGCGTCCGCCTCGGCGAGCGTGGCCTCCGGGTGCACGGTGATCGGGTCCGTGACCATGCCGGACTCGGACCGCTTGACCAGGTCGACCTGGTTGACCTGGTCCTCGACGGACAGGTTGCGGTGCAGCACGCCCACGCCGCCGAGGCGGGCCATCGCGATCGCCATGCGGGACTCGGTCACCTTGTCCATCGCCGCGGACAGCAGCGGGATGTTGACCCGGACGTTGCGGGAGATACGGGACGAGGTGTCGACCGCGTTGGGGAGCACCTCGGACGCCCCCGGCAGCAGCAGCACGTCGTCGTAGGTCAGCCCCAGGGTCGCGAATTTGGCGGGCACTCCGTCGACGTTGGCAGTCATGACACCTTCCCCAAATGGCCTTGATCGGTGCGGATGTCCATGCTAACGGGAAGTGCACCTCCCGAATTCCACGGTGGGACGCCGCTCCGGGCTTCGTATGTTCGTACGTAAATGTCGGCGCGCCTGTTCATACGCTGCCGAGGTACGGGTCTTTTCTACTGTTCGGCGAGAGCCCGCAGCCGGCTCAGCGCCCGGTGCTGGGCCACCCGGACCGCTCCGGGTGACATTCCCAACATCTGGCCGGTCTCCTCGGCGGTGAGGCCCACCGCGATCCTCAGCAGGAGCAGCTCCCGCTGGTTCTCGGGCAGGTTGGCCAGGAGCTTCTTGGCCCATTCTGCGTCGCTGCTGAGCAGAGCGCGCTCCTCCGGGCCGAGGGAGTCGTCGGGGCGTTCCGGCATCTCGTCGGAGGGGACCGCCGTGGAGCCGGGGTGGCGCATGGCGGCCCGCTGGAGGTCGGCGACCTTGTGCGAGGCGATCGCGAACACGAACGCCTCGAAGGGCCTGCCGGTGTCCCGGTAGCGGGGCAGGGCGAGCAGGACCGCGACGCAGACCTCCTGGGCGAGGTCCTCCACGAAGTGGCGTGCGTCGCCGGGCAGCCGGGAGAGCCGGGTGCGGCAGTAGCGCAGCGCCAGCGGGTGGACATGGGCGAGCAGGTCGTGGGTGGCCTGTTCGTCGCCGTCGACGGCGCGGTGGACGAGCGGACCGATCGTCCCCACGGCAGCCGCCTCGTCGTCGCGCATCGGTCCATGGTGCACTGCGGCCGAAGCGTCCGCGGCACCGTGTTCGTCGTTGTGCACCGAAGCGTTATGAGCAGGTGCGCCGGAACTCATCCCCTGCGCCCTCCCCTTCCGCTCGACCGACTCGTCCCCGAGAGACTCCACATCTCAAGGATGCGGCATCCGCGGCGAAACGAGCAGCGGGCACCCGGCGGAGCCCGGCGCCACCCCCGGCCACCGATCCGGAATCGGGCGTCCCGCCCACCTTCCCCAACCCGCCTGAACAGGGAGGTTCCCTCATGCCCCCCACTCCTCTCCACGGACCGGACACCGACCTCACGCCACCCGCCGGAACGACCGGATCCGCCGAACGGCCCACCCCGGGACCACGAGACGGGTTCGCCTCGCATCAGGACCCGAGCGCAACGAATTCAAGATCACCCCACACCGAACGCCGGGCGCCCGCCCCGAACCCGGCCCTCGACGGGAACGGGTACGACGAACCCAGGACGGACCCCTGACAAGGCCTGGCTCGGCGAACCCGGAACCGACCCACGGCACGACCCGGCACGCCGGACCCGGCACCCACCCACGGCACGACCCGGCACGCCGGACCCGAGACCCACCCAGCCGGAAGCCGGGCGGCGGGCCCGAGGCCGGCTCGCGGTCCGAGGGCTTCCCCGGACGATCGAGTCGCGGACAGCGGCGGTGGCCGATCGACTCCCGCGAGCGTGGCGGGGGCGGTGGGGGTGGGCACCCGTACGCACTTGTCCGAGCGCGGTGGGATGCCCCCGCGCCGACTCGTCCGAGCACGCGGGAGAGCGTCCGGCCGCGACGGCACAGGAGGGCGTCGAGACGACGAGCCCCTCCCGCGCGAGCACAGCCGCGCGCAAAGGAGTCGGCGACCGACGACGACGCGACCAGCGGCGCCCTCCCCCTGCGGGAAGGCGCACCGGCTCCCGGGCGGCGGTGGCGGGCACGCCGGACCCGTATCGCGGACAGGAACACCGGACCCGTATCGCGGAAGCCACCTCGGTCCCCACGCCACGGGAAGCCACACCGGCGGCCCCCACATCGCGGGAAATCCGCTTCGGCCCACACAGCGCGGGAGGGCACTCCGGCCCCGTACCGCGCAAAGCCCTACCGGATCCGTACCGCAGAGAGCCACGACGGTCCTCACACCGCGGAGAACCAGGCCGGCCCTCGCACCACGCAAAGCCACGACAGCCCTCGCACCGCAGCAAGCCGAACCGCAGCAAGCCGAACCGGCCCCCGCGCCGCGGCGTGGTCGCCGGACCGGGCCTAGCGGACCAGTCCCCACCGGAAGCCCAGGGCCACCGCGTGGGCACGGTCCGAGGCGCCGAGTTTCTTGAACAGGCGCCGGGCGTGGGTCTTGACGGTGTCCTCGGAGAGGAACAGCTCGCGGCCGATCTCCGCGTTGGAGCGGCCGTGGCTCATGCCTTCGAGGACCTGGATCTCGCGCGCGGTGAGCGTGGGCGCGGCGCCCATCTCGGCGGAGCGCAGCCGGCGCGGGGCCAGTCGCCAGGTCGGGTCGGCGAGCGCCTGGGTGACGGTCGCCCGCAGTTCCGCACGCGAGGCGTCCTTGTGCAGATAGCCGCGGGCGCCGGCGGCGACCGCGAGGGCCACGCCGTCCAGGTCCTCGGCGACGGTGAGCATGATGATGCGCGCACCGGGGTCGGCGGACAGCAGCCGCCGTACGGTCTCGACGCCGCCCAGTCCGGGCATGCGCACGTCCATGAGGATGAGGTCCGAGCGGTCGGCACCCCAGCGGCGGAGGACTTCCTCGCCGTTGGCCGCCGTCGTCACGCGCTCGACGCCGGGCACGGTCGCGACCGCGCGGCGGAGCGCCTCTCGGGCAAGCGGGGAGTCGTCGCAGACGAGGACGGAAGTCATGGCCGCCCTCCGCAGCTGATGCGCGTCACCTTGTGCCTCCAGGCTGGTGGGAAATCGTCACCTGTGCGGTCGACCGTCTCGGACGCCTGCCCGAGCGTTTGTGTTTTCAACCGCCTCGCACTCTCAACGATGGTCACTCGAAAGAGTTACGGGGCCGCGTGCAGTCTTCGGCACTCTACGTGAGGGCGTGGACACGGTGGAGGCTGCCGCGCTGACCCTCAAGCTTTCATCACAACCCATGCCCCATTCAGCCCTATTTCTTCCCTTTAGCTGGTGTCTGAGGCTAGATTCGCAATGAGTCATATTTTCATCTCCTTAGATCGTAGTTGTACGGTCGTGGGCACCGTATCCGCTCAGAACGGCTACAAGGGGTCACGCAATGGCAGATTTCTCCCGCCTTCCCGGACCGAACGCGGACCTGTGGGACTGGCAGCTCCTGGCTGCCTGCCGCGGGGTGGACAGTTCGCTCTTCTTCCATCCGGAGGGTGAGCGCGGGGCGGCTCGGAGCGCTCGAGAGAACTCGGCCAAGGAGGTCTGCATGAGGTGCCCGGTCCGAGCGCAGTGCGCCGCGCACGCGCTCGCCGTACGTGAGCCGTACGGCGTGTGGGGCGGGTTGACCGAGGACGAGCGCGAGGAGCTGATGGGCCGGGCGCGCAACCGCCTGGTCTCAGCGTCGACCGGCGCGAGGGACGCGTCGTCGGACACATGAGGGAACGTACGTGAAGGAACTCTGAAGGAACGTTTCTGCACATCGGAGGCCAACCGGCGGGCACGCACGCGTGCCCGCCGTTCCTATGCGGCCCGAGTCGCCCGGGTCGTTCGCGCCGCCCGCTCCAGCCGCTCCAGCGTCGCCGCGACCGCCGGCACCTGGGCCAGGTCGGGCAGGGTGAGCGCGACGATCTCCCGACGCACGGCCGGCTCCAGGGTGACCGCGCGCGCTCCCCGGGGCCGTACGGACTCGATCGCGAGCTGGGGCAGGACGGCCACCCCGAGACCGGCGCCGACCAGGCCGACCACCGCCGGGTAGTCGTCGGTCGCGAAGTCGATGCGGGGGGTGAAGCCGGCCCGCTCGCACACCTCCACCAGCTGGCCGCGGCAGCGCGGGCAGCCCGCGATCCACGGTTCGGCGGCGAGTTCGCCGATGGCGACGGCCCGCGTGTGCGCCAGCCGGTGCCGCTCCGGTACGAGGGCGACGAGGCGGTCCGTCAGCAGCGGCCGTACGACCAGGTCGTCCCACTCCTCGGCCGGCCCCGCGCCCGGCACGCGCGCGTAGCGGAACGCGAGGGCGATGTCGCAGTCGCCGGCCCGCAGCGCGTCGACCGACTCGGGCGGTTCGGCCTCCTCCAGGGAGACCCGGGTGCCGGGGTGGTCGGCCCGCAGGGCGGCGAGGGCGGTGGGGACCAGTGTGGAGCTGCCGCTGGGGAAGGAGACCAGCCGGACCCGGCCGGCGCGCAGCCCCGCGATCGCGGCGACCTCCTCCTCGGCGGCGGTGAGGCCGGAGAGGATCCCGGCCGCGTGCCGTACGAGGGCCTCACCCGCCTGGGTCAGCCGCATCTCACGGCCGCTGCGGACCAGCAGGGGGGTGCCCACGGAGGCTTCCAGTGCCTTCATCTGCTGGCTGACGGCCGGCTGGGTGCAGCCCAGCTCGCGCCCGGCCGCCGAGAACGAGCCGGTGGCGGCGACGGCGCGCAGGACGCGGAGATGACGGGCCTCGATCATCTTTCGAGCATAAGCGCATCTTGGGTAGCGCGTCGAAAAATGCGTGGACCCTTTGAGGTCCGGTGACCTACCGTGGCGGTCATGAGGCTTCTCTCCGTCAACGTGGGCCGGGCGCGCGCCGTCCCGTACAGCGATCACCCGCAGAAGCTGACGGGCATCGACAAGCGACCGGTCGAAGGGCCGGTGCGGATCTCGGCACCGGGCCCGAAGGGTGTCGCCGGCAGCGGACTGGCCGGGGACGACATCTGCTCCCTGATCCACCACGGCGGGAACGACCAGGCGGTGTACGCGGTCGCGCGCGAGGACCTCGACGACTGGGAACCCGAGCTGGGGCGCAGGCTGTCCGCCGGCGCGTTCGGCGAGAACCTCACCACCAGCGGCCTCGACGTCTCCGGGGCGCGGATCGGCGAGCGCTGGCGGATCGGCCCGGACGTGGTGCTGGAGGTGACCTCCGGGCGCATCCCCTGCCGCACCTTCCAGGGCCACATGAGCGAGGAGAGGTGGGTCAGACGGTTCACGGAGAAGGCGGCGACCGGCGCGTATCTGCGGGTGATCGAGCCGGGTGAGGTCCGCGCGGGGGACGCGATCGAGATCGTGCATGTGCCGGAGCACGAGGTGACGGCCCGGATGCAGTTCCAGGCGGTCACCACCCGCCGTGACCTGCTGCCCAGCCTGCTCGCGGCGGGCGAGGCGCTGCATCCCGAGGCGCTGGCGAAGGCCCGGAAGTACCTGGCGGAGTACGGCGGCTGAGCGGCGGTCACGGCGGCGGCGCGCACCGGTCCTTCACGTTCGGGAGGCCGCGTGCAGGGAGCGGACCCGCACAGTCCGGGTCACTACGCTGCTGCCATGACAACGGCTCTCATCACGGGTTCGACCGCGGGCATCGGCGCCGCGTTCGCCCGCAGACTGGCGGCGGACGGGCATGATCTCGTCCTCGTCGCCCGGGACACCAAGCGGCTGCGCGAGCAGGCGACCGAGTTGCACGACCGGCACGGCATCGAGGCGGAGGTGCTGGTCGCCGACCTCGCCACCGACGCGGGCATCGAGGCGGTGGCCGCCCGGCTCGGCGACCGCAAGAACCCGGTCGACCTGCTGATCAACAACGCGGGCTTCGGCAACAAGGGCCGCTATCTCGACGTACCGATGGCCGACGAGCTGAAGATGCTCAAGGTGCACTGCGAGGCGGTGCTGCGGCTGACGTCGGCGGCGGTCGCCTCGATGCGGGAGCGCGGACGCGGCGGAGTGGTGAACGTGGCCTCGGTGGCGGCGTTCCTGCCGCGCGGGACGTACGGGGCGTCGAAGGCGTGGGTCGTGCAGTTCACGCAGGGCGCGGCGAAGGATCTGGCCGGCAGCGGCGTACGGCTGATGGCGCTCTGCCCGGGCTTCGTGCGCACGGAGTTCCACGAGCGGGCCGGGATGGGCACGGACAACATCCCGGGCTGGATGTGGCTGGACGCGGACAAGCTGGTCGCGGCGGCGCTGGACGATCTGGCGCGCGGGAAGTCGCTGTCGATCCCCGACCCGCGCTACAAGACGCTGATGGGTCTGGTGAAGGTGACGCCGCGTGCGCTGCTGGGCGGGATCAGCTCCCGGACCGGCCGGAAGTACGGACCTCAGTGACCGGCGTCCCGGTACGCAGGTGACGTCGGCGCTCCGGTGGGAAAATGGGCTTGTCAGAAGACCGGACCCAGGGGGACCGGAGGCGGCGTCATGACATTCGTGCAGCTCATCGACTGCAGGACCAGTCGGTTCGACGAGATGGACCGGCTGATGGACACATGGGTCGAACAGACCAGGGGAAAGCGGACGGCGACGCACGCGGTGGTGGGCAAGGACCGCTCGGACGCGTCGCACTTCATCGAGATCGTGGAGTTCCCCTCGTACGAGGAGGCGATGCGGAACTCGAATCTGCCGGAGACCGACAAGATCTTCCGCGAGCTGGTGGCCCTGTGCGACGAGATGCCGACGTTCACGGATCTGGACGTCGTACGGGACGAGAAGCTGTACGCGGCGACCGCGCGGCGGATGTTCGAGACCATCGGTACGCGGGGTGAACTGCCTCCGCTCGACGGTCTGATCGCCCAGGACTACCACGATCACGACCCGGCCAACGAGCAGGACACCATGGGGATGGACGCGATGCGGCGCGAGGTCTCCATGTGGCGCGCCGGCTTCGACTTCGCCTTCGAGGTCGAGGACCAGATCGCGCAGGACGACCGGGTGTGCAACCGGTGGACCTGGCGCGGCACCCACAAGGGCGACTTCATGGGCCTCGCGGCCACCGGCAGGCAGGTCACCATGACCGGGACGACCGTCTTCCGCTTCGACGGGGACGGAAGGATCGCCGAGGCCTGGTGGCAGTACGACCGGCTGGGGCTGATGGCGCAGCTGGGTGCCCTGGACGCCCTGGAGGGCTGAACCCGGCCCCCTCCCGAAAACCGCCCGCGAAGGGAGAAGCCCCCGTTCCGCACCGGAACGGGGGCTTCTTCGCGCAGGGGCGCGGCGTGCCTCAGTGGGAGTGGCCGTGGTGGCCCGCGGCGGCCGGCTCTTCCTCTTCCTTCTTCTCGACGACCAGGGTCTCGGTCGTCAGCAGGAGGGAGGCGATGGAGGCGGCGTTCTCCAGGGCGGAGCGGGTGACCTTGACCGGGTCGATGACGCCGGCCTTGACCAGGTCGCCGTACTCGCCGGTGGCGGCGTTGAAGCCCTGGCCCTTCTCGAGCTCGGCGACCTTGGAGGTGATGACGTAGCCCTCCAGGCCGGCGTTCTCGGCGATCCAGCGCAGCGGCTCGACGACGGCGCGGCGGACGACGGCGACACCGGTGGCCTCGTCGCCGGTCTTGCCCAGGCCGTCCTCCAGCACCTTGGCGGCGTGGACCAGCGCGGAGCCACCACCGGAGACGATGCCCTCCTCGACCGCGGCGCGGGTCGCGGAGATGGCGTCCTCCAGACGGTGCTTCTTCTCCTTCAGCTCCACCTCGGTGGCGGCGCCGACCTTGATCACGCACACGCCGCCGGCCAGCTTCGCGAGGCGCTCCTGGAGCTTCTCGCGGTCCCAGTCGGAGTCGGTGTTGGCGATCTCGGCCTTGATCTGCGCGACGCGGCCCTGCACCTCGGAGGAGTCACCGGCGCCGTCGACGACCGTGGTGTCGTCCTTGGTGACGGTGACACGGCGGGCGGAGCCGAGGACGTCGACGCCGACCTGGTCGAGCTTGAGGCCGACCTCCTCGGAGATGACGGTGGCACCGGTGAGGGTGGCCAGGTCCTGGAGCATCGCCTTGCGGCGGTCACCGAAGCCGGGAGCCTTGACCGCGACCGCGTTGAAGGTGCCGCGGATCTTGTTCACGACCAGGGTCGACAGGGCCTCGCCCTCGACGTCCTCGGCGATGATCAGCAGCGGCCGGGAGGAGTTGGTCTGGATGACCTTCTCCAGCAGCGGCAGCAGGTCGGCGATGGAGCCGATCTTGCCCTGGTTGATGAGGATGTAGGGGTCCTCGAGGACCGCCTCCATGCGCTCCTGGTCCGTCACGAAGTACGGCGACAGGTAGCCCTTGTCGAAGGCCATGCCCTCGGTGAAGTCCAGCTCCAGACCGAAGGTGTTGGACTCCTCGACGGTGATGACACCGTCCTTGCCGACCTTGTCCATCGCCTCGGCGATGAGCTCGCCGACCTGCTGGTCCTGGGCGGACAGCGCGGCGACGGCCGCGATGTCGGCCTTGTCCTCGATCGGGCGGGCGGTGGCCAGCAGGTCGTCGGAGACGGCCTTCACCGCGGCGTCGATGCCCTTCTTCAGGGCGGCCGGGGAGGCACCGGCGGCGACGTTGCGCAGACCCTCGCGGACCAGCGCCTGGGCCAGGACGGTGGCGGTGGTGGTGCCGTCACCCGCGATGTCGTTGGTCTTGGTCGCCACCTCCTTCACCAGCTGGGCGCCGAGGTTCTCGTACGGGTCGTCGAGCTCGACCTCGCGGGCGATGGTGACGCCGTCGTTGGTGATGGTCGGGGCGCCGAACTTCTTGTCGATGACGACGTTGCGGCCCTTGGGACCGATCGTCACCTTGACCGTGTCGGCCAGCTTGTTGACGCCGCGCTCGAGGGCGCGACGGGCGTCCTCGTCGAACTTCAGGATCTTCGCCATGACAGCGGCAGCCCTCTCGGAAATCTGTGGGCGGAAAACGTGGGGTGAAAAGGCACTGCGCCCCGGGCGCCCGGCTTCTTATGTGGTGGCGGGAGCCAGGGGCGCAGCATCAAGCATCGAATGTGCTCGGGTGAAGAACTACTTCTCGATGATCGCGAGGACGTCGCGAGCCGAGAGGACGAGGTACTCCTCGCCGTTGTACTTCACCTCGGTGCCGCCGTACTTGCTGTACAGCACGACGTCGCCGACCTTGACGTCGAGCGGCAGGCGCTCGCCGTTCTCGAAGCGGCCCGGGCCCACCGCGAGGACGGCGCCCTCCTGGGGCTTCTCCTTCGCGGTGTCCGGGATGACCAGGCCGGAGGCCGTGGTCTGCTCGGCGTCGAGCGGCTGGACCACGATGCGGTCCTCAAGCGGCTTGATGGCAACCTTGGAGCTGGCGGTCGTCACGATCCGACCTCCCCCTTCGGAGATCTCACGGGGTTAACTGTCTGAGGTGGCGACCAGGTGGATCCGTCGTCGCGGGTGCCGGACCTGCCCGTCGCGTTGTTGGCACTCTCCAGTGGGGAGTGCCAGAGCCGAGACTATGACCGCGATTAGCACTCGGTCAAGCGGACTGCTAATCCCGGCGGCGCGTCGGCGGCTTTTCGGCCCCGATCCGACCCCCGAGCCCCTCCAGGTGGTCCTCCAGCTTCCCCACCGTCAGGCCCCGCTCCCGCAGCACCCGCAGCAGTGCCGTCGTCCGTTCGCGCAGGCTCGGGCCCGTCGACTCGTCCGGGTCCAGGGCGACGATGTCGCCGGGGCGCAGCCCGGGGGCGCCGTGGGGGTAGGTGAGGCCGGCGGGGCCCATGGCGGCGCGCCAGAGGACGACGGCCGTGATGCCGCAGTCGGCGGCGGCGCGCAGGGTGGTGGTGTCGTACGTGCCGTAGGGCGGGCGGAAGAGACGGGGGCGCAGGCCGAAGCGGGCGTGGAGCTTCTCCTGCTGGCCGCAGATCTCGGCGCGCTGGCCGGCGTACGGCAGACCGCGCAGGGCCGCGTGGTCGAGGGTGTGGTTCTCCAGGGTCGCGCCGACCGAGCGCAGGCGGGCGAAGTGGCCGTAGCCGGGGCCGACCACGCTGTCGGTGAGGAAGACGCTGACGGGGAGGCGGAGTTCGCGGACCAGGTCGACGAAGCGGGGGTCGCGTTCGGCGCCGTCGTCGTAGGTGAGGAAGACGACCTTGTCGTGGGTGGGGACGTGGTCGACGACCGGCGGGAGGGGCTCCTGGCCGGAGCGGCCGGGGCCGGCCGGGCTGCCGGGACTGCCCGGGCCGCGGGAGAGGGGGCGCACCCGTTGGGCCGCCTTCTTGCCCAGGCGTTCGATCGGGTCGACGGACTGGGCGCAGCCGGTCACCGTCGTCACCGTCAGCGCCAGCAGTACGGCGATCAGCCCCCGCGTCCTCACAGGTAGTCCTCCAGGCGTGCCACCGCGTACCCCTGCGCCGTGACCTTGTTCAGGAACCGGCGGACCATGTCGGGCATGGTGCCCTTCCACTGGCCCCGGCCGCGGAAGTGGCTCAGGACGATGTCGCCGGGGTGGAGGTCACGGTCCCACTCGCGGTACTCCCAGTGGTCGACGAAGACCTCCTCGTCCCAGAGCGGGGCGTACTTCACCCCGCAGGACTTCGCGGCGATCAGCGTGTCGCGGTTGTAGTTGCCGTAGGGCGGCCGGAAGAGGACCGGGCGCCTGCCGTACCGCTCGCCGAGCACCGTCTGCATGCCGCAGATCTCGTGCTTCTGCCGCTGGTAGGACAGGCCGGGCAGATAGGGGTGGTGGAGGGTGTGGTTGTTCAGGGTCACCCCGGCGGCCTGCATCTTCCTGAAGTACGGGTAGTCGTCGCTGATGAGGTAGTCGGTGAGGAAGGCGGTGTACGGGATCCTCAGCTCGCTCGTCATCCGCAGGAACCGCGGGTCCTTCTCGGCGCCGTCGTCGATGGTGAGGAAGACGACCTTGTCCCGGGTGGGGACCGAGGTGAAGACGGGCGGGAGGCCGAGTTCCTCGTGGTCGCGCACCTCGAAGCCGTCCCGGGTGGTGATCCGGGGCTTCTTCGCGGGCGGGGGCGGCGGGGTCAGCGGGACCTTCTTCAGGCCCCAGCGCCGGGCCGCGGCGACCCGGGCCGCCTGCTCGGCGCGCAGCCGCTCCGCGTACGAGTGCAGCGCCCGGACCGGGGGCGCGGCCTCGCCGGCCTGCTGGCCGGGGGCCGGGTCGCTGCCCTCGGGGTCGCCGCCCTCCGCGCAGCCCGCCACGATCGCGGTGAGAACCAGCAGCGCGATGCCGCCGCGCAGCCTGACCCGAGAAGCGCCATTTTTGTCATTTTGTACGACAGCTCCCATGGCGCCGGATCTTCCCAGCCCCGTCCCCGCGCCCCGCCCCGACACCGCCACCCGCGCCCCACGGTCCCCCGACCGGCCCACACGAGGACCGACCGCCCGACAAGATCACCGGCCGGCACCCGACCACGCGACCACGCGCGCACCCGAACACCCGACCACCCGACCACCCGACCACCCGAGCACCCGAGCACCCCAGCACCCCAGCACCCCAGCACCCCAGCACCCGAACACCCCAGCACCCCAGCACCCGAGCACCGCCCCACCCGCCCACCTGACCGACAATGACCCCGTGACCGACCTCGCCCCCCTCCTCACCCCCGAAGGCCTCGCTCTCCTCGATGCCGTGCGGGGTACCGCCCCCTCCGACGAACTCGCCGTCGCCACGCGGCTGCGCCGTGAGCATCCCGCCGAGCTGGTGTCGGCGGCGCTCGGACAGGCGCGGCTGCGGCAGCGGGCGGTGGCGAAGTTCGGGGCCGAGGACGCCGAACGGATGTTCTTCACCCCCAACGGGGTGGAGCAGTCGACCCGGGCGAGTGTGGCGGCGTACCGGGCCGAGCGGATGCGGAGCCTCGGGGTGACCTCGGTGGCCGACCTGTGCTGCGGGATCGGCGGCGACGCGATCGCCCTCGCCCGGGCGGGCGTCCGGGTGCTGGCCGTGGACCGGGATCCGCCGACGGCGGCGGCGGCCCGGGCCAACGCCGAGGCGCTGGGGCTCGCCCACCTCATCGACGTACGGGAGGCGGATGTCACGGAGGTCGACACGGGCGGGTACGACGCCGTGTTCGTGGATCCCGCGCGGCGGGGAGGAAGGGGGAGGATCTTCGACCCCGAGGCCTACTCCCCGCCCCTGTCCTGGGCGGTCGGTGCCGCCCTCGCCGCTCCCCGGGCCGCCCTGAAGATCGCGCCCGGTGTGCCGCACGAGGCGATCCCCGCCGAGGCCGAGGCGGAGTGGATCTCGGACGGCGGGGACGTGAAGGAGGCGGTGCTGTGGTTCGGCACCGAGCCGGGGGCCGTGCGGGCGACGCTGCTGCCGGGGCCGCGGACCCTGCTCGGCACCGGTCTGCCGAACCCGGACGTACGGCCCCTCGGCCGCTATCTCTACGAGCCCGACGGCGCCGTCATCCGCGCCCATCTGGTCGCCGAGGTGGCCCGGGAGCTGGACGGCGGGCTGGTCGACGAGACCATCGCGTACGTCACCGCCGACGCGCTGCGGCCGACCCCGTACGCCACCGCCTATGAGATCACCGATCAACTCCCGTTCAACGTCAAGAAGTTGAAGGCGCTGCTGCGGGAGCGGGAGGTGGGGATCCTGACCGTGAAGAAGCGCGGTTCGGCGGTGGAACCGGAGGAGCTGCGCCGCAAGGTGCTGCCGAAGGGGCACGGGCCGCACGCGGTGACCGTGTTCCTCACCCGGGTGGCCGGGGCCCCGACGATGCTGCTCGGGGCCCCGGCTCCGGACGTCACTGCCGCTGGCGCGTCCTGATGTCGCCCAGGTGCGGGTCGGCGCCCGCCGGGCCGGAGCGCGGCAGCATGCCGGCGCTTGCGGCACCGGCGCTCAGCGCGGTCCGCGCGCTGTTCGGGACGACGCCGTTGTAGTACGGCCGGTAGTCGACGTACTTGCTGCCCGCGCTGATCGAGGCGCCCACGGTGTTCAGCGCGCCCGTGGTGACCGAGCCGGTGGTGCCGAAGGCGGCCACCGAGACGACGCTCGCGGACTCGCGCGCCAGATAGCTGTTGACCTCGCTCGACAGGGCGGGGCGGGACGTCCACAGCAGGGGGCCGAAGACGTTGAAGGCGCCGGCCCCGGACACACCGTCCCGCCAGGAGCCGGTGGAGGCGAGGGCGGCCAGGTTCGGCGCGGTCCACCAGAACTTGGCGATGTTGACCGAGATCGCCGCGTCGTTGGCGCCGGAGATCGGGTAGTAGGAGTACGTCGACGGCCACCGCGAGTAGCTCGTGTGGGTGAGCGCGTACGTCGCCGCCGAACCGACCGTGACGACCATGGTCTTGTCGGGGTTCAGGCTGTTCAGGTACGACTTCACCGACGTCGTCAGCTTGTTGCCGTTGGTGAGGACCACGCTGCCCGCGCTCGCGGTGCCGTCCGCGCCGGCCGCGGCGGCCGCCGAGAGGGCGGCGCGGACCTCGGAGCCGCCGGCCAGGAAGACGTACTCGGGGGCGCTGGCGACGGCCTTCGCGACGGCGACGGAGGTCGCGTAGCGGTCGGCGCCCGAGAGCCGCTTCGGGACATAGCCGAGGGTCTTGAGCTGCGTGGCGACCGTGCCGCTCAGGACGGACGTGCCGCCGACCAGATAGACGGTCCTGCCCTTGGGCAGCATCCGCCCGAGTTCCTTCTTCACCGCGGACGACAGCCCCGTCCTCGGGGTCATCAGCACCGGGCCGGCCTTCTTGCCGGCCAGGGCGGGCGCGGTGAGGGAGTAGGCGGCGTCGTCGCGGTTGACCAGGACGGCGGACTTGGCGTTCATCAGGCCCGGCACGCTCTGGCCGAGGGTGTTCCAGGTCCAGCGGGAGGAGGCGATGTTGGTGGCGTAGGCGTCGGCGCCCCACACCCGCACGGTGCTGTTCTTGCGCAGCGGCTGGTAGCTGGGGTTGTTGACGGAGCTGCTGCGCGAGGCGTCCGTGACCGGGGTGAGCGTGCCGGTCGCCACGTCCACGGACGCGAGGGTGTGCACGTCGTCGCTGTTCGGCGAGGTGTGCGCGTCGAGGACGATCCGGGTGCCGGTGGGCGACCAGGACGGGTTGGCGTACCGGTTGGGGCCGCTGGTGAGCTGCTTGACGTCGGTGCCGTCGGCCTTCGCCGTGAAGACCTGCGGGTTGCCGTCGGTGTCCTTGCGGACGAAGGCGAGCTTGGTGCCGTCCGGCGAGTAGGCGGGCTGCTCGGCGTCAGTCAGGACGCGCTTGACGGTCCGCGCGGTGCCGTCGAAGACGTACACGCCGGGCGTGCCGGTGCAGCTTCCCGTGCGGCGCTCGAAGGCGAGCAGGCCGCCCACGCTCACCGTCGGCTCGCTGTCGCAGACCGAGGCGGGCTCCTGGGCCGCCGTCAGCAGCGGGCGGGGCGCCCACGAGCCGTCGGAGGGGCCGTGGACGAGCTGGCCGCCGGTGGAGAAGACGACGTACCGGCCGCCCCACCAGAAGGCCAGGTCCTCGTACGGGGCGCTGGAGCGCACGCCCACCGCCCGGGGCAGGGTGATCTTCCCGCTGCCGCCGGCGCGGACGCTGGAGACCTGGCTCCCGGTGCTGATCAGCCGGCTGCCGTCCGGTGCCCAGGCGGCGTAGGCGCCCACGTTCGGGATCACGGTGCCCGCGCCGGTGGCCGGGTCGATCAGCAGTCCGCCGTCGTTGAGGATCCGTCCCTCGGTGCCGGGCCAGGGGCCCGCGTCGTCGGCGGCGGCACCCGGCGCGGTCACCAGGGTGCCCACGGCGGCGAGCGCGGCCGCGGCGGCGAGCGCCGCGGCACGGCGGCGCGTGAACATTCTCAAGTTGTCGTCCCCCAGGGATCACACGTCACAGCCGCTTCACAGCGGCTCGCACACTTTAGTGGTCAACTGGACTTCACAGGAACAGAGTTACGAAGGGCACATGGCTGCCCGGGCCAGCAGCAGCTCCCGCTCCCGTTCGTTGCGCGCCAGGGCCGCCGCCCGCTCGAACTCGGCCCGCGCCTCCGCCGTACGCCCGAGGCGCAGCAGCAGGTCGCCGCGGACGCTGGGCAGCAGGTGGTAGCCGCTCAGGACGGGCTCGGCGGCCAGAGTGTCGACGATCTCCAGGGCGGGGCCCGGTCCGTCGGCCATGGAGACGGCGACCGCGCGGTTGAGTTCGACGACGGGGGACGGGGCGCGGGCGGCCAGCAGGCCGTAGAGGGTGGCGATGGCGGCCCAGTCGGTGTCCTCGTAGGTGTGGGCGTGGGCGTGGCAGGCGGCGATGGCGGCCTGGAGGGCGTACGGGCCCGGGGCGCCGGCGGAGGTGGCGCCGGCGCGGTCCAGGGCGGTGATGCCGCGGGCGATCAGCATGCGGTTCCAGCGGCGCCGGTTCTGGTCCCGCAGGAGGACGGGGGTGCCGTCGGGGGCGGTGCGGGCGGCCGTGCGGGAGGTCTGGAACTCCAGCAGGGAGACCAGGGCGTGCACCTCGGGCTCCTTCGGCATCAGCGCGGCGAGCTGCCGGGCCAGGCGCAGCGCGTCCTCGCACAGCGCCGGGCGCAGCCAGTCGTCGCCCGCGGTGGCGGCGTAGCCCTCGTTGAAGATCAGGTAGATGACGTCGAGGACCGAGCCGAGCCGGGCCTCGCGGTCGGGGCCGTACGGCACCTCGAAGGCGACGTTCTTCGTGGCGAGGGTCCGCTTGGCCCGGACGACGCGCTGGGCGACCGTGGGCTCGGGGACCAGGTAGGCGCGGGCGATCTCGGCCGTGCTGAGACCGCCGAGGAGGCGCAGGGTGAGGGCGGTGCGGGCCTCGGCGGACAGCACCGGGTGGCAGGTGGTGAAGACCAGCCGGAGCAGGTCGTCGTCGATGGTGTCCGGGTCCGGGGGTTCCTGCGGCGGGGGCGTGTCCTCCAGGGTGCGGCCGATCTCCTGGAGCTTGCGGGCGTAGTTCTCGCGGCGGCGGACCAGGTCGACGGCGCGATGGCGGGCGGCGGCGGTGAGCCAGGCGCCCGGCCGGTCGGGCACGCCGTCGCGAGGCCACTGCTCCAGTGCGGCGACCAGCGCGTCCTGGGCCAGTTCCTCGGCGATGCCGACGTCCCGGACGACCCGGGTGACGGCGGCGACGACCCGGGGGAACTCCAGGCGGAAGACGGTCTCGATGGCGGTCCGGGGGTCGGTGGCGGGCTGTGGTTCCACAGCCCACCATCGAACACCCTGTCCGCGGGTCCGCACAGCGGACGGGCTCATCCCTCGGCGATCTCCCGCACCTCACAGGTGACGGTCCAGAACTCCTCGTGCACCTTCAGGAACCGGGTGGCCCACTCGATGGCCTCGGCGCGGTCCTTGCACTGCATGATCGCGTACCCGCCGACGACCTCCTTGGCCTCGGTGAACGGCCCGTCGGTGACGGAGATCCGCCCGCACTCCCAGTGCACCCGGGTGCCCTGCGCGGACGGCAGCAGCCCGGCGGTGTCGAGCATGACGCCGGCCTTGGTGACCTCCTCGATCAGCTCGCCCATCCGCTGCATCAGCTCGGGGCTGGGGCCCTCGGCGGGGGCGGAGTTCTCGTCGATCTTCACGAGCGACAGATAACGGGGCATGGTGACTCCTCGTGGCTCCCGGCGACCGGGTCCTTCCCGGCCTCTCACCCCTGCGTCGAACGGGGGACGGCCGGATCGACACCCCTCCCGATTTTTTTCCGAGGTGGTCTCCGGCGCCACTGGAACGGCTGCCGGCGGCTACTTCAGGGACTTCCACAGCTTGCTCGCCGCCGGCTCCTCGGCGACCACCCGGTTGGGGTCGGAGGCGGCGGTGACCACCGGCATGGTGACCGTCCTGACCTCGTCGGCGGTCAGGCCCTGGAGGCTCTGGCCGAGTTCCGTCAGTGCGGAGAGGGAGTTCAGGCCGGTGTCGGTGGTGAGGCTGCCGGTGATCGCGTCGGCGACCTCGTACAGCTCGGTGGGGCTGGTCAGCAGGTCCGTGGCGGCGATCTGCTCCAGCAGGGCCTTCACCAGCTTCTGCTGGAGGCCTATGCGGCCGAGGTCGCTGCCGTCGCCTATGCCGTGCCGGGTGCGGGCGAGGGCGAGGGCCTGCTTGCCGTTCAGGTGGTGGGTGCCGGCCTCCAGGTGCAGGTGGCTGTCGTCGTCGTCGATGTCCTCGTCGGTGGTGACGGTGACCCCGCCGAGCGCGTTCACCAGCTTCGCGAAGCCGGAGAAGTCGACCTCGATGTAGTGGTCCATACGGACGTCGGTGATCGACTCGACGGTCTTCACCGCGCAGACCGGGCCGCCCAGCGAGTAGGCGGAGTTGAACATCACGCCGTACGCCACCGCCGACGTGCCGCCCGAGGGCAGCGGGCAGGACGGGCGGGTGACGAGGGTGTCGCGCGGGATGCTGACCACGGTCGCGCCGGTGCGGCCCGCGTCGATGTGCACGACCATCGCCGTGTCGGAGCGGGCCCCGGAGCTGTCGCCGCCGCCCAGTTCCTGGTTCTCCTTGCCGCTGCGCGAGTCCGAGCCCAGGACGAGGATGTTCACCGCCTCGGTGGGCAGCGGGGAGGCGGACGCCGAGGCGGACGCGGTCGGGGTGGCGGCCGACTTCGCCGGGCGGTTCTCGCCGAGCGCCTGGTCGATGTCGACGCTTCTGATGTTGTCGTTGAGGTGCCAGTAGGCCCAGCCCGCCGTCCCGATGCCCAGCACCAGGGCGGTGGCCAGGGTGAGGCCGGCGGCCCTCAGCACTGTGGACCGCCGGCCCGCTCTTCTGCCGTCTTCGCCGTGCTCCTCGTGTCGCGTCACGGGGAGGAAGGTAGGTGCGGATTATTAGCGAACTGTTAGGACGGCGGGCCCGACCGGGATTTCTCGTGAAAATCTCACGATTCTCAGCCCGGCGTCACTCAGCCCAGCGTCACCGTCGGCACGGGATTGCTCCCGCTCCAGCTCGCGTTGAACCCGAAGCTCACCGAACCCCCGTCCGGCACCGTCCCGTTGTACGAGGCGTTCGCACAGGACACGGCCGCCCCCGACTGGGTGCAGGTGGCGTTCCAGGCCTGGGTGATCTGCTGCCCGGCGCCGTACGTCCAGGTCACCTTCCAGGACGACAGCGAGGCACCCGAGCAGGAGATCGTCACGTTCCCGGTGAACCCGGTGTTCCACTGACTGCCCACGCTGTACGACGCCGTGCACGCGCCGGTCGGCGGGGGCGTGCTCGTCCCGCCGAGCGCCTCCGCGATGCCGTAGTACGCCGGTTTCGGCGCGTAGTTCGCGTCGTACGGCGTCGCCGCGCCCTGCCCCGGGAAGGTGCTCTCCACCCAGGAGTCGGAGTCGGTGAAGCCCCAGACGGTGAGGTTCACACAGCGCGCGACCGCCACGCAGGCGGCGGTGACCGCCTTGTAGTCGGCCTTCTGCTGGGCGAGTTTGGTGCTGTCGGAGGGCAGGGTCATCCGGATGTCCAGCTCGGTGATCGCCACGTCCACACCGAGGTCGGCGAAGCGCTGGATGTTCTGCTGGAGCGTCGAGGGGACCTGCCCGAGGATGAGGTGGGCCTGGAGCCCGACCCCGTCGATCGGGACGCCCCGGTCCTTCAGCGACTTGACCAGGTTGTACAGGGCGGTCGACTTCGCGTTCACACCCTCCACGTTGTAGTCGTTGATGTAGAGCTTCGCGGCCGGGTCGGCGGCCCGCGCCCAGGTCAGGGCGTTCGCGATGTAGTCGGCGCCGAGGCCGTTGTACCAGAGGGTCGAACGGTAGGTGCCGTCCTCGTTGAAGGGCTCGTTGACGACGTCCCAGGCGGCGATCTTCCCCTGGTACCGGCCGACCTCGGTGTTGATGTGGTTCTGCAGGAGCGTGCCGAGCTGGGCGGAGGTCCAGCTGCCGTTCGTCAGCCAGCTCGGGTTCTGGCTGTGCCAGACCAGGGTGTGGCCGCGCACCTGCTGGTTGTGCGCCTGTGCGAAGGCCACGATCTGGTCGGCCTCGGTCCAGTTGAAGGAGCCCTGGGCCGGCTCCACCGAACCCCACTTCATGGCGTTGCCGGGGGTCAGCGAGGAGAACTGCGCCCCGGCGATGTCGCCGTAGGTGCCGGTCAGCTTGGAGCCGGTGACCGCCGTGCCGATGACCTTGCCCTTGGCGGTGCCGAGGTCGCGCAGGGGCGGGTCGGCGGCGTGGGCGGCCGGGGCGGCGAGCAGCAGTGCGAAGCCCGCCACGAGGGATGTCAGGGACAGGCCTGTTCTCAGAGATCTCATGCGGGTGCCTCCGAAAGTTTCGGCCGTGCAACCGATTGACTTCGGAGGAGTGTGGAGGCGCCCACCACACCCGTCAATACGTCAGCTTCCGGCCACGCGGGGCTTAGAACGCACCGGGAGGCGCCCCGGTGCTCGTCCGCACCACCAGACTCGTCGCCAGCTCCACCCGGGTCGCGGCCGGTGTCTCCTCCGTCGTGGACCGCCCCAGCTCCAGCACCAGCCGGGCGGCCGCCTCCGCCATCTCGGTCAGCGGCTGCCGTACGGTCGTCAGCGGCGGCCCCACCCAGCGCGCCACCGGCAGATCGTCGAAGCCGACCACGCTGACGTCCTCCGGGATCCGCAGCCCCAGCTCACGGGCGGCCTCGTAGACACCGAGGGCCTGGAGGTCGTTGCCGGCGAAGACGGCGGTGGGCCGGTCGGGGCGGTCCAGCAGCTCACGGCCGAGCCGGTAGCCGGTCTCGTGGTGGAAGTCGCCGGTCTTGACCAGGCCCGGCTCGACCGGCAGCCCGGCGGTCTCCAGGGCCGCCCGGTAGCCGTCGATCCGGGCCCGGCTGCACATCATCTGCGGGGGCCCGCTGATCGCCCCGATCCGCCGGTGCCCCAGCTCCACCAGATGCCGGGTGGCGGCAAGACCGCCCTGCCAGTTGGTGGCCCCGATCGACGGCACGTCCGCCCCCGGGTCGCCCGCCGGGTCCATCACCACGAACGGGATGGTGCGGCTGGTCAGCAGCGCCCGCTGGGACTCGTCCAGGCCCGACAGCACCAGCACCACCCCGTGCGGGCGGCGGGCGGCGACCTGGTCGGCCCAGGTCCGTCCGGGGGTGAGCCGGCCGGCGCTCTCGCTCAGCACCACGCTCAGCCCGGCGTCCCGCGCCACGTTCTCCACGCCCCGGATGACCTCCATCGCCCAGGCGCTCTCCAGCTCGTGGAAGACCAGGTCGATCAGGGGCGAACGGGTCGCCTCGGCCCGCCGTCGCCGGTAGCCGTGGGCGCGCAGCAGCTCCTCGACACGGGTGCGGGTCGCGGGGGCGACGTCGGCACGGCCGTTGAGGACCTTCGAAACAGTCGGGGCCGAGACACCGGCCTCGCGGGCGATCTCCGCGAGCGTGGCGGTCTGCGGGCGCGTTTCAGCGGGCTCGGAGCGTGTCATGGCGGCGATCGTATCCCCGCGCGGCCTCTTGACTAACCCCTCTCAGCGCCATAGGTTCCCGGAACATTCGAAGTGTGTTACGAAACATTCGAATCCTTCGGGACAGGATCCCCCGGGACAGGAGTTTCATGACCACCGCCCCCTGGCGTGACCGCGCTCTGCCCGCCGCCGCCCGAGTCGACGACCTGCTCTCCCGGATGACCCTGGAGGAGAGGACCGCCCAGCTGTACGGCGTGTGGGTCGGCGCCGCGACGGACGGCGGGGGAGTCGCCCCGCACCAGCACGACATGACCGCCGACTACGAGTGGGACGACCTGATCACCCGGGGGCTCGGCCAGCTCACCCGCCCCTTCGGCACCGCCCCCGTCGACCCGGCGACCGGCGCCCGCGCCCTGGCCGCCGCCCAGCGCCGGATCGCCGCGGCGGGCCGCTTCGGCATCCCGGCCCTCGCCCACGAGGAGTGCCTGGCCGGGTTCACCGCCTGGCGGGCCACCGCCTACCCGGTCCCGCTGGCCTGGGGCGCCGCCTTCGACCCGCCGCTGGTCGAGGAGATGGGCGCCGCGATCGGCCGCGATCTGCGCGCGGTCGGCGTCCACCAAGGCCTGGCCCCCGTCCTGGACGTGGTCCGCGACCCGCGCTGGGGACGGGTCGAGGAGACGATCGGCGAGGACCCGTACCTGGTCGCCACCGTCGGCACGGCCTACGTCCGGGGCCTGGAGTCCGCCGGGGTCGTCGCCACCCTCAAGCACTTCGCCGGGTACGCCTCCTCCGCCGGCGCCCGCAATCTGGCCCCGGTGCGGGCGGGCACCCGCGAGTTCGCGGACGTGACCCTCCCGCCGTTCGAGATGGCGCTCCGCGAGGGCGGCGCCCGCTCGGTGATGGCCGCCTACACCGAACGCGACGGCGTCCCCGCCTCCGCCGACCCGGAGCTGCTGACCCGCCTCCTGCGCGAGGAGTGGGGCTTCACCGGCACGGTCGTCGCCGACTACTTCGGCATCGGCTTCCTCCAGACCCTGCACCGGGTCGCGGGCACCCCCGCCGAGACGGCGCACCTCGCGCTGGAGGCCGGCATCGATGTCGAGCTGCCCACGGTGAAACACTACGGCGAGGCGCTGGTCGCGGCGGTCCGGGCGGGCGAGATCCCCGAGGAACTGGTCGACCGGGCGGCCCGCCGGGTCCTGCTCCAGAAGTGCGAACTGGGCCTGCTGGACGAGGACTGGCAGCCGCAGCACCCGGAGTCCGTGGACCTCGACCCGGCCGCGAACCGCGCGCTGGCCCGCCGGCTGGCCGAGGAGTCGGTGGTCCTGCTCGACAACCCCGACGGACTGCTCCCCCTCGCCCCCGACACCCGGATCGCGGTGGTCGGCCCGCGGGCGGCGGACGCCCTGGCGATGCTCGGCTGCTACTCCTTCCCCTCCCATGTCCTCCCCCACCACCCCGGGGTGGAGCCCGGCATCGAGATCCCCACCCTGCTGGAGTCCCTGCGCACCGAACTCCCCGACGCCAAGGTGACGTTCACCGAGGGCTGCCCGGTCTCCGACCCCGACCCCTCCGGCTTCACCGAGGCCATCGCGCGCGCCTCCGAGGCGGACGTGTGCGTGGCGGTGCTCGGCGACCGGGCGGGCCTGTTCGGCCGGGGCACCTCCGGCGAGGGCTGCGACGTGGCCGACCTGACCCTGCCCGGCGTCCAGAGCGAACTGCTGGACGCGCTGGTCGCGACGGGCGTCCCCGTCGTCCTGGTCCTGCTCACCGGCCGCCCCTACGCGCTCGGCCGCTGGCACGGGCGGCTGGGCGCGGTCGTCCAGGCCTTCTTCCCGGGGGAGGAGGGCGGCCCGGCGGTGACCGGCGTGCTGTCGGGCCGCCTCAACCCCTCCGGCCGCCTCCCGGTCAGCGTGCCGCGCGTGCCCGGCGGCCAGCCCTGGACCTACCTCCAGCCGCCGCTTGGCCTGGCGGGCGAGGTCAGCAGCCTGGACCCGACCCCGCTGTACGCCTTCGGCCACGGCCGCTCGTACACCTCCTTCACCTGGGAGGACTTCACCGGCGGCGGCCCGGAGACGGAGATCGGCACGGACGGCTCGTACGACCTGTCCGTCACCGTCCGCAACACCGGCCCCCGGCCGGGCACCGAGGTCGTCCAGCTGTATCTGCACGACCCGGTGGCGAGCGTGACCCGCCCCGACGTCCGGCTGATCGGCTACCAGCGGCTCGACCTCGCCGACGGCGAGTCCGCCCGGGTCACCTTCCGCTTCCACACCGACCTGTCCGCCTTCACCGACCGCGCGGGACGCCGGGTCGTCGAACCGGGCGAGCTGGAGCTGCGGCTGGGCACGTCCAGCGCGCTGGTGCGGGAGACGGCCCGGCTGCGGCTGACGGGTCCGGTGCGCGAGGTGGGGGCGGACCGGCGGCTGCGGTGCGGGACGGAGGTCGTACGGAACTGAGGTGCGCCCGGTGGGTGCCCATGTGTCAGAATCCGCCGACCTCCTGCAACCAGGCGCGCGACGGGAACCGCCCCCATGGACACCCCCATACCGGAACCGCCCCCGCGGCACACCGCAGCCCGGCAGTGGCTGCTCGCCGCCGCCCTGCTGACCGTCGGGCTGCTCCCCACGGCCGTCGTCGGCGCGGGCCTGCTCACCGTCTGCCTGCTCTGGGGCCCGGACTGGGCGCCGCTCGCCCCGCTGCTGCTGTTCTGGTTCGGCATCACCGGCGCCGTCGCCCGGGACCGCGGCCCGCTGCCCGGCCGGGCCGTGCACCCCGGCGACGAACCCGAACTGGCCGCGCTCGTCCGGGACGTGGCCGACCGCCTCGGCTTCCGCGCCCCCCTCCTGGTCCGGATCGTCCCGGTCGTCCAGGCCTCCCTGGGCACGGCCCGGGTCTCCGGGGTGCGCACCCACGTCCTCTTCCTGGGCCTGCCCCTGCTGCGCACCCTCACGGAGGCCGAACTCGCCTCCGTCGTCGCCCATGAGCTGGCTCACCACCGCCATGTGAACAGCCGCCGCGCCACCCTCCTGCGGTACGCCCGCTCCCGCCTCGCCGACCGCCTGGACGCCCCCTTCCGCCCCCTCGCACCCCTGGCCGCACCCCTCCTGCGCGCCTCCCAGCCCGACTTCTGGCAGGCGGAGACGGCCGCCGACACCGACGCGGCGCGGATCGCCGGCACCGACGCCACGGCGGCGGCCCTGCGGCGGACCGTCCGGCTGCACGCCGTCTTCGAGGGCCTCGGCGAACCCTGGCTGTCCGACCTCGCCGAACGGGACGCCTGGCCCGAGGACTTCTACGACGCCCTCGAGACCGCCCTCGCCGACCCGCACGTGGCCCACCGCGCCGCCCTCGCCGCCGCCGACGAGGACACGATCGACCCGTACGCGGCGGCCGACCACCCGCCCGAGCCGGTCCGCCTGGCCGCACTGCCCGCGCTCCCGGGCACGGGAACGTACGGCGGCTCACCGGTCCCCCTGCGCAACGCGGCGGAGATCACCCGCTGGTGCGTCCACCGTCTCGCCCTCCAGGACGGCGAGGACGAGAACGACGTCGAGGCGGTACGGCTGCTCGACCTGCCCGCCGACGAACTGCGCGGCCTCGACGACGACTCGCCCACGGCCCGGCTGTTCAAGGCGACCGGGCACGACACCCCGGAGGCGGCGGTCACCGCGGCCCTGGACACGCTCGCCGACGGCACCTGGCGAGGGCTGGCCCGCCGGCTGGAGCCCGGCCTGCGCCGGGTCCCCCGCGCCGTACGCGCCCACGTGGCCCGCACGGTCTGGACCGCGGCGGTGGCCTCGGCGCTGGCCGAAGTCCTGGAGACCTCCGGCTGGACCGCGGCCACGCGCTGGACGGACACGGTCCTGACCTCCCCGGACAGGCGCACGGTGGACCTGCGCGAACTGCTCGCCGAGGCCGTGACGGCCACGGACCCGACCGCCCCCCGCGCCCTGCTGCCGAGCACCGAGGAGACGCCCGCATGAGAACCCCCCTGCGCGCGGCCCTCCTCGGCATCGCCGTCACCCTGGCCGGCTACGCCCTGTTCGCCGGCTGGCTCGGCCTCCACGCCGACGGCTACCTGGACGCCCGCGACCGGGCCACGGCCCGTACGACCGGCGTGGTCGTCGAGGACGGCATCGGCGACGACCTGGACATCCGTGTCCGCTGGACCGACGGCACGGGCCGCACCCACGTCCAGCGCTTCGGCGTCTACGACACCGACCGCTACGCCGAGGGCAAGGACTTCCGGGTCGCCTACGACCCCACCGCCGGCGACCCCCGGGGCTTCCCGGCCGACCCGGACGAGACGGCCGAGGAGGACGACCTGATCGTCCCGGTCTTCCTGGGCGCCGCCGTGGCCCTGCCGCTGACCCTCGTCTGGCTCTGGCGGGGCCTGCGCTTCCGGCTGGCCGCCCGCCGGCCCGGCCGCCCGATGACGGCCCGGGTGCGCACCGGCACCCGTCGGGCGGCCTGGCGCGCGTCGAGGGCGACCTGGCTGGAACTGACGGGCCCCGAGGGCCGTACCCACTGGCAACGGGTCATGTGGCACCCCGCCCTGCACGAGGCGCCGGCCGAGCTCCCGGTCACGGTGCACGGCACCGGCCGCCGCACCGTCACGGCCCTCCCCGACGGCACCCGTCTGGTCTCCCTGGGCCGGCCGCGCGACCACCCCCCGGCCGGCGCGGTCCTCGACGACGACGTCCTGCGCACCGACCTCCGCGACGCCTTCGTCCTCCCGCCCGGCACCACGGCCGCTCCCCCCTGGCGCGAGGCGGCCGCCTCCACCGGCCTGGGCACCCTCCTCGGCCTCACCCTGGGCCTGGTCATGACGGGCCCGACCCTGACCGGCACCCTGGCCTTCGTCCTGTCCTGCGCGACCCTGACCACCTCGGTGTGGCTCCTGTCGGCGCCGCAGCCGTGAGGCCCGTCAGCCGTCCGTCCGCTCGGCCCCCGTGGCGAAGAAGCGCCGCACGTACTCGCCCGGCGGCAGGGTGCTCTCGCGCATGAGGGAGAAGACCTCCGTGCCCTCGCCGGGGGCCGTACCGAGGGTGTGGACCTCGGCGAAACGGACGTACTCCACGCCGTCGAGGCCCGCGCAGTACGCGCCCGCCTCGGCCTCCGCGCGGGCGACGGCCTCGTCGGGGGAGCCGGCGGTCCACAGGGTGAGGCGCTCCTCGTAGACGCCGAGGGGGCCGTGGCGGAAGACGCAGCGGACGGCGTACCAGGACCGCTCGACCGACGCGAAGCGCCAGCGGTGGACCGGGCGGGTCACCAGGCCGGGTGCCGGATCGGGGAGTTCGGGGAGTGCGGCGTCGTACTCCGCGTCCCACCAGGTGATGACGAGGACCCGGTCCTGGGGGGCGCGGAAGGTCTCGCGGCGCAGGGGGGGTTCCGCGAGGGACTGCGCGTCGGCCCAGGTGAGCAGGTCGGCACCCCGGCCCTGCGCCGCCCGGGCCTCCCACATCAGCGCGACCGTCATGAGTAGAGGTTCTCCCCGCCGGCCTCGTGCACATGGTCGTGGTCGTGGCCGGGGTCGCGGCCGGGGACATGAGGGTCCGTCACCGGGAGCGAGGAGTCCGCCGACAGGTCCCAGCTCGACGCCGCGCGGCCCCGGGCGACCATCTCCGCGCCGAGGGCGGCGACCATCGCGCCGTTGTCCGTGCACAGCTTGGGGCGGGGCACCCGCAGCCGGATGCCCGCCTTCTCGCAGCGCTCCTGGGCCAGGACCCGCAGCCGCGAGTTGGCGGCGACCCCGCCGCCGATCATGAGGTGGTCGACGCCCTCGTCCTTGCAGGCCCGTACGGCCTTGCGGGTCAGGACGTCCACGACCGCCTCCTGGAAGGAGGCCGCCACGTCCCGCACCGGCACCTCCTCGCCGGCCGCCCGCCGGGCCTCGATCCAGCGGGCGACGGCCGTCTTCAGCCCGGAGAAGGAGAAGTCGTACGCCGGATCGCGCGGCCCGGTCAGACCGCGCGGGAAGGCGATGGCCGCCGGGTCGCCCTCACGGGCGTAGCGGTCGATGACCGGCCCGCCGGGGAAGCCCAGGTTCAGCACGCGCGCGATCTTGTCGAAGGCCTCGCCCGCCGCGTCGTCGATGGTGGCGCCCATCGGGCGGACGTCGGAGGTGATGTCGGAGGACAGCAGCAGCGAGGAGTGGCCGCCGGAGACCAGCAGCGCCATCGTCGGCTCGGGCAGCGGGCCGTGCTCCAGCTGGTCGACGCAGATGTGCGAGGCGAGGTGGTTGACGCCGTAGAGGGGCTTGCCGAGGGCGTAGGCGTACGTCTTCGCCGCCGAGACGCCGACCAGCAGCGCGCCGGCCAGGCCGGGTCCGGCGGTGACGGCGATGCCGTCGAGGTCCTTCGCGCCGACGCCCGCCTCCTTCAGCGCCCGGTCGATGGTGGGGACCATCGCCTCCAGGTGGGCGCGGGAGGCCACCTCGGGGACGACCCCGCCGAAGCGGGCGTGCTCGTCGACGCTGGAGGCGACGGCGTCCGCCAGCAGGGTGGTGCCCCGGACGATGCCGACGCCGGTCTCGTCGCAGGAGGTCTCGATGCCGAGGACGAGGGGTTCGTCAGCCATGGGTGTCGGTTCCTTGGGTGTCTTCTTGGCGTAGGGACGCCGCCGGGTCGGTCAGGCGCATGACCAGGGCGTCCACGTTGCCGGGCTGGTAGTAGCCGCGCCGGAAGCCGATCGCCTCGAAGCCGAAGCGTTCGTAGAGCTTCTGCGCCCGGACGTTGTCGACCCGGCACTCCAGCATCACCTCGGCGCAGTCGAAGGCGGTCGCCGCCCTCAGCAGCTCGGTGAGCAGCCGGCTGCCGAGGCCGGTGCCCCACTGGTCGCGGGCGACGGCGATCGTCTGGATGTCGGCGCCCGCGGCGGAGTCGCTGTCGGACGCCGTCCCGGCGGAGGCGAGCCCGGCGTACCCGACGACCCGGCCGTCCTGTTCGGCGACGAGATAGCGGCGGGTGGCCTCGGCCCCCCGGGAGTGCGCCAGCTCGGACCAGAACATGCCCCGGGACCAGGCGTCCTCGGGGAAGAGGTCCTTCTCCAGTTCCAGCACGGGATCGATGTCCCACCAGCGCATCTCGCGCAGGCTCGGGGTCACAGAGTCGGTCACTTGGGGGTGACCACCTTGTAGTTCTTGGGGACCTGGGCGTCCGGCCGGCGCAGATACAGCGGGCGCGGCGCGGGCAGTTCCTCGCCCGCCGCCAGCCGCTCGGCGGCCAGGGAGGCCAGGGCCGCGGCCGAGACGTGCTCGGGCTCGTGCGCGTTCGGGAAGGTGTCGGGGTACAGCAGCGCGCCCGCGCCGACCGCGGGCAGCCCCGCGACCTGGCCGGCGATGTCGGCGGGCCGGTCCACGGCGGGTTCCGTGACGCGGGTGCGGGAGTCGTCGTAGCGCGCCCAGTAGACCTCCTTGCGCCGGGCGTCGGTCGCCACGACGAAGGGTCCCGAGAGGTCGGAGGCGTAGGCGAGGCCGTCGAGGGTGCACAGCCCGTGCACCGGGACGCCGAGCGCGAGCCCGAAGGTGTCGGCGGTCATCAGCCCGACGCGCAGCCCGGTGTAGGGGCCGGGGCCGACCCCGACGACGACCGCCGTGACGGCGTCCAGGGCGCGCCCCGCCTCGGTGAGCAGTCGGTCGACGGCCGGCAGCAGCAGCTCGCCGTGCCGGCGGGCGTCCACCTGACTGGAGGAGGCGATGACGTCCGTGCCGTCGTGGAGCGCGACGGTGACGGCGGGGGTGGCGGTATCCAGAGCGAGCAAGAGCACGCAAACAGCCTACGGCTCCCGGGCGCGTGTGTCGGATGTCCGGGCGGAGCCGGTGGTGGCTGCTACGGTCGCCGGGAAACACGACATACAACAATTTTTCCGTTTACAGCTTGTGATGCAACGACGATGAGGTGGTCGCCGGTGGCAGTCAGCAGCTCGACCCTCGTCGCCGGGCTCACGGCGGCGGCCGTGGCGACGGTCGGGTTCCTCGCCTACCAGGCCTCCGCGCACGTGCCCCCGGGACTGGGCAAGTCCCCCGCCCCGGCCCCCTCCGCCGCCGTCGGCAAGGCGCCGCGCGACCGGGCGCACCCCACCGCGCTGCCCGGGGACTCGGGCACGGGCCGGCGGGTCGTGTACTCGCTGGACGACGACCGCGTGTGGCTGGTCGGCATGGCGGGCAACGTCGAGCGCACGTTCCGGGTCACCGCGGGCCGGGTCGACCCGCTGCCCGGCGGCTACACGGTGACCTCCCGCTCGGGCGCGGTCACCGGCACCGACGGGATCCCGGTGGAGCACGTCGTCCGGTTCACCTCGGTGGACGGTGTGGTCATCGGCTTCAGCGCGGCGGTGAGGGCCTCCGCCCCGGCGCCGGACGCGACGGTGCGCACGGGCGGGATCCGGCAGACCCGGGCGGACGGGGACGCGATGTGGGACTTCGCGACGATCGGGCAGCGGGTCGTCGTGATCCGGTGACCTGGCGTGAAGGTTTCCGACAAGCGGTCGGCAAAATGTTGCGTACGGCGTCTTGCGCGTGGTCACATGGTATCCCAGTGCTAGTTAGGTGTACCTAACCAGCCCCCCGTCTCCGGGAGGTCCCATGCCGGCCGACGAGCCCCAGACCACCGAGGTCCAGCCGCCACGGCCGTTCACGCTCGCCGGGGTGTCCATGCGCGAACTGCTCTCCTCGTGCGCCGCGGCCGAGGCCGTCTCGACACCCCCGCGCCTGCCCGACCCGGCCATCAGGAGAAGGCCCGCCGAGCACCCCCGGGCGGCCTAGGGCGAGTGTCAACAACGCTCGTGATCGATACACCTGGCCGCCTCAGGCGGCCAGCACGCTCAGATCGGCGGCGGCCCAGCGTTCGCCGAGACCGGTGACGGTCACGTGGCGCACCTCGTCCGTGGTGTCGCCGACGGCCCGGTGGATGCGGACCTGGAGCCGGTCGTCGGTCAGTTCCTCGACCTTCCCCTCGCCCCACTCCACGACGATCACGGACTCGGGCAGGGACACGTCGAGGTCGAGGTCCTCCATCTCGTCGAGCCCGCCGCCGAGGCGGTAGGCGTCGACGTGGACGAGCGGCGGCCCGTCCCCGAGGGAGGGGTGGACGCGGGCGATCACGAAGGTCGGCGAGGTCACGGCCCCGCGCACCCCGAGCCCCTCCCCCAGCCCCCGGGTGAGGGTCGTCTTGCCCGCGCCGAGCTCCCCGCTGAGCATCGCGAGGTCGCCGGCCCGCAGCAGCTTGGCCAGGCGGCGGCCCAACTCCCTCATCTGCTCGGGGGAGGTGACGGTCAGCTCGATCTCAGCCGGGTTGTGCGGTGCCGCTGGTGCTTCCATAGCCACCCACGGTAGCTCCTGCCGGGACGGCACCCGCGCGGGTGAGGAGGTCGGCGAGGCGGTCGGTGACCACTTCCGGGTGTTCCAGCATCACGAGGTGCCCGGCGTCCGGGACCAGCACGAGCTCGGCCTCGGGCAGCAGATCGGCGATCGCCTCGCTGTGCTCGCTGGGCGTGACGAGGTCCCCGATGCCGGCCAGCACGAGCACCGGCATGCCGGCGAACAGCCCGAGCGCCTCGGTCTTGTCGTGGTCCGTGAACGCCGGATAGAACTCGGCGACGACATCGATCGGCGTCCCCTCGATCATCCGCTCGGCGAACCGGGCGACGGCCGGATCGACGTCCTTCGAGGCGAACGAGTACCGCTTGATGATCCCCGCGAACAGATCGGCGGTGGCCCGCCGCCCCTTCTCCACCAGCGCGGCCTGCTGCCCGAGCGCCTTGAGCACCCCCGGGAGCACCCGCCGTACGGCGTTGACGCCGGCGACCGGCAGCCCGAAGTTGACCTCGCCGAGCCGCCCGGAGGAGGTCCCCACGAAGGCGGTGGCGACCACCCGCTCCCGCAGGAACTCCGGATACTGCGCGGCCAGCGCCATGACGGTCATCCCGCCCATGGAGTGCCCGACGAGCACGATCGGCCCCTCGGGCACGGCCGCGTCGATCACGGCCTTCAGATCGCGCCCGAGCTGGTCGATGGTGAGCGGTACGTCGTCCCGGAGCTGGGCCGCCCCGCGCGCGGACCGCCCGTGGCTGCGCTGGTCCCAGTGCACGGTCCGTACGACACCCCGCAGCGCCGCCCGCTGGAAGTGCCAGGAGTCCTGGGTGAGGCAGTAGCCGTGGCTGAAGACGACGGTGACCGGAAGGGGCGCCTTGCGCCCGAACAGCCGGCGCCGCCGCCCCGCGGGCCCGCCCTGCGGCTCGACGTCGTCGACCTCGTAGTACAGCTCGGTGCCGTCGTCGGCGATCGCCTTGCCGGGGGTGCCGCGCAGCCCGCCGTACGGCCCCGCCGAGTCCAGGGCGAGCCGGGCCTTGGCCCGCATCCCGCGCCCCACGGTCATCCGCTCGATGGCGACGCCGGCCGCGGCGCCCGCGGCGATCACGCCTATCGCGGCGCCGGCGATACCGGTCGCCCGGCGCCAGCCCCCGGCCGCCCCCGTGGCGGAGACGACGGCGACGGCCGCCGAGGCGGCGTCCGTCACCGCCTCCGCACTGCTCTCGCTCACGTACCGCTCCTCCTGTCCACCAGGTGCTTGTCCACGACGTGCCCCGCAGCCGGGTCACGGCCGCCGAAGAAGTGTCCTACCCGCGGGTTGCCCGCTTCGTCACTCGTTCACATAGACGCGGGGAACGCGTGCTCCGATGCGCGTGACGATTTCGTACCCGATGGTTCCGGCCGCCTGCGCCCAGTCCTCCGCGGTGGGCTCGCCGCGATCGCCCGGACCGAACAGCACGGCCTGCGCCCCGGCGCCCGGCTCGTCCCCGCCGAGGTCGACCACGAACTGGTCCATCGCGATCCGCCCGGCGACCGTGCGCCACTTGCCGGCCACCAGCACGGGGCCGGTCCCGGAGGCGTGCCGGGGGATCCCGTCGGCGTACCCCAGCGGCACCAGCCCGAGGGTGGTCGCGCCGGGGGTCATGTAGTGGTGCCCGTAACTGACGCCGTGCCCGCCGGGCACCTGCTTGACCAGCGCCAGCGAGGCGGCCAGCGTCATCACCGGTCGGAGCCCGAGGTCGGCGGCGGAGCCGAGCTGCGGGCTGGGCGACAGGCCGTACATCGCGACACCCGGCCGGACCAGGTCGAAGTGGCTCTCGGGGACGGTGAGCGTGGCCGGCGAGTTGGCGATGTGCCGCACCTCCGGCCGCACCCCCCGCGCCTCGGCGTACGCGACCATCTCCCGGAACAGACCGAGCTGGGCGGCGACGGACGGATGCCCGGGCTCGTCGGCGCAGGCGAAGTGCGACCACAGCCCGGTGATCCGCAGCAGCCCGCCCTCCTCGGCCTCCAGCGCGGCGGCGACGAGCCGGTCCCAGTCCTCGCCCGGCTGACATCCGTTCCGGCCGAGCCCGGTGTCGGCCTTGAGCTGCACGCGCGCGGGCCTGCGCGCGGCGTGCGCGGCGAGCATGACCTCCTCCAGGGCCCACAACCCGCTCACGGACACGTCGAGATCGGCCTCGACGGCCTCCCGCCAGGGCCCTCCGGGTGTCCAGAGCCAGCACATGATCCTGACGTCGGCCGGCAACGCCCCGGACCCGCGCAGGGCGAGCGCCTCCTCGGGCGTGGCGGTCCCCACCCACCCGGCGCCCGCCTGCACGGCGGCGCGGGCACAGGCGAGGGCGCCGTGCCCGTACCCGTCGGCCTTGACCACCGCCATGAACGCGGCCCCCGGCGCCTTGGCGCGCAGGGTCCGCACATTGGCCCGCAGCGCGCCCAGATCTATCTCGGCACGGGCGCGCGGCGGGGCGGAAGGGGGCATGGCGTTCTCACTCATCGCCGCCCAGTGTCTCAGAGGCCCCGCGGAGCGCTTGAGTGCCGGGCCGCAGCGCCCCTTCGCCTTTCAGCGCCGTACGTCCCGCCAGGCCCTCGGAATCGCGTCCGCCACGTCGTGGGCCCCCACCGGCGCGCCCTGCGCCGCGAGCCTCCCCGCGAGCCCGTGCAGATACGCCGCCGCACTGCCCGCGTCCACCGCCGACAGCCCCGCCGCCAGCAACGACCCGGCGAGCCCCGACAGCACGTCCCCGCTCCCGGCGGTGGCCAGCCAGGGCGTCCCGGTCGCGTTCACCCGCACAGGTCCCCCGTCCGGGGCCGCGGGGTCCGTGACCAGGGTGGTCGACCCCTTCAGCAGCACGGTCGCCGCGTACCGCCCCGCCAGCTCCCGCACGGCGGCGAGCCGGGCCCCCTCGACCTCCTCGCGGGTCACCCCCAGCAGCGCGGCGGCCTCTCCCGCGTGCGGGGTCATCAGGGTCGGCGCGCTCCGCCCCCGTACCGCCTCCCGCTCCGCGAGCCGCAGCCCGTCCGCGTCCAGCAGCACCGGCACCTCGGCCTCCAGCACCTCGGCCACGGTCGCGGCGTCGTCCCCGGCCCCCGGCCCGACCACCCACGCCTGCACCCGCCCCGCCTTCTCGGGCCCCCGGTCCGACACCAGCGTCTCGGGGAACCGCGCGAGCACGGCCTGCCCGGCGGGCCCGACGTACCGTACGGCTCCCGCCCCGCCCCGCAGCGCCCCCGCGACGGCCAGCACGGCGGCACCGGGGTAGCGCGCGGATCCGGCGGCGATCCCCACCACGCCCCGCCGGTACTTGTCGCTCTCGCCCCCGGGTTCGGGCAGCAGCGCGGCGACGTCGGCGTGCTGGAGCGCCTCCAGTTCGGCCCGGTCCGGCAGTACGTCCCCGAGCCCGATGTCGACGAGGCGCACCACGCCGGCGCGCTCCCGCGCGGGATCGATCAGCAGCGCCGGCTTGTGCGTCCCGAACGTCACCGTCACATCGGCCCGTACGGCGGCCCCCCGCACCTCCCCGCTGTCGGCCTCCACCCCGCTGGGCAGATCGACGGCGACGACGACGGCCCCCGACCGCTCGACGGCCGCGACCAGCGCCGCCGCGTCCGGCCGCAGCCCGCCCTTCCCCCCGATCCCGACGATCCCGTCCACGACGAGGTCCGCCCGCCGGACGACCTCCTCGGCCCCGTCCACCCCCACCACGGCACCGCCCGCCCGCCGCAGCGCGGCGAGCCCCCCGCCGTGCACCCGTTCGGGCGCCAGCAGCACCGCGCTCACCCCGGCGCCCCGCCGGGCCAGCCGCGCTCCCGCGTACAGGGCGTCACCCCCGTTGTCCCCGCTGCCCACGAGCAGCACGACCCGCCGTCCGTACACCCGCCCCAGCGTCTCGGCGCAGGCGGCGGCGAGCCCGGCGGCGGCCCGCTGCATCAGCGCCCCTTCGGGCAGCCGCCCCATCAGCTCCCGCTCAGCACTCCGAACCGTGTCCACAGAGAAGGCAGTACGCATGCCGCAAGTCTCACACCGGGCCCGGCTCGGCGGTGTCGTCCGGGGCGGTTCCGGCTTTCGCGTAGAGGATGTCGCGGGCCTGCTCCGCGGCGCGGACCATGCTCTCGCCGACGAAGTCGACGAAGCGGGCGATGTTCTCCAGCCGGACGGCGGCCGGGGTGTCGGGGCCGAGGATGCCGACGCCCTGGCGTGCGGTCTCGGCGAGCTGGGCGTGGGACCGGGCGGCGGCGATCATCCCCTGGTACCAGACGTCGGTGTCGACGACGTAGCGCTCACGGCGGCCTTCACCGCGTTCCCGGCGGATGAGGCCCATGTTCTCCAGGAGCGCGACCGTCTTGGAGACGGACGCCGGGCTGACCTGGAGGCGCTGGACGAGTTCGGAGGCGGTGAGGCTGCCCTCGTCGGTGGTGTAGATGCAGGCCAGCACCCCGGAGGCCATCCTGGGCAGGCCCTGCTGCATGAAGAGGGTGGTGAACGCCTCCTCGTACGCGCGCACGGCCTCGGCGTCGCGTCCATGGGGCAGCGCGGGCGTGTTCGCGCTGCGGGGCGCGGGCTGTCTGCGGCGGTGGGCACGGTGTTCGGTGGCCCGGTGGGCGAGGTCGGCGCGGTAGCCGGCGGGGCCGCCGTTGCGCATGACCTCGCGGGTGACGGTCGAGGTCGGGCGGTCCAGGCGTCTGGCGATCTCCGCGTAGGCGAGGCCGTCGGCCAGTCCCAGCGCGATCTGCTGGCGTTCCTGCTGGGTGAGTCTGCCTCCCGGCATCCCGGTCTCCTTCGTGGTCCGTGAGGGTCCCGAGCATAGCCTTCACTCTCCATTCATTGCAACGAGCAGAGCACAGGTCATTGCATTGAATTCAAAACCATTGCAACGATTTACAGGCTTTCACCTGCATCGATGCAGACTTCGCGCAACGAGTTCGTTGCCAGATTCATGAACGCAACGTAGCTTTTCCCTCATCGGAAACGACGAAGCCAAGGAGCGCACCATGCAGAAGTTCGACACCCCCGCCCCCGTCTCCGCGATCCTCGACATCCCCTCCGGACGCATCCAGTTCATCGCCGCCGACCGCGCCGACACCACCGTCGACGTCCGGCCCGCGGACACCTCCAAGAGCCGCGACGTGAAGGCGGCGGAGGAGATCGAGGTCGCCTACGCCGACGGTGTGCTGTGGGTCGAGGCCCCGGCGGCGAAGAACCGGATCCTCGGCAGCACCGGATCCGTCGAGGTGACCGTCCAGCTGCCCGCCGGCTCCCGCGTCGACGGCAAGTCCGCCGCCGCCGAACTCCGGGTGGTGGGACGCCTCGGCGACGTCGCCTTCGAGGGCGCCTACCGCAAGATCAAGATCGACGAGGCCGCGAGCATCCGCCTCACCGCGACCGACGGCGACATCGAGATCGGCCGGCTGGGCGGCCCCGCGGAGATCAGCACCGCACGGGGCGACATCCGGATCGCCGAGGCCGTACGCGGCTCGGTCGTCCTCAGCACCCAGTCCGGCGACATCTCGGTCACCGCGGCCGCCGGAGTCTCGGCGGTCCTGGACGCCGGCACCGGCTACGGCCGCGTCAGCAACGCCCTGAAGAACGACGGCACCGCCGCACTCGACATCCGCGCCACCACCTCCCACGGCGACATCACCGCCGCCTGCCACTGATCCGCAGTCACCGAGCACACAGGGGGCACCTCTCATGACCGACCTCGCCATCGCGGCGACCGGGCTGCGCAAGTCCTACGGCGACAAGACCGTCCTGGACGGCGTCGACCTGGCCGTCCCGTCAGGAACGATCTTCTCCCTGCTCGGCCCGAACGGGGCCGGCAAGACCACCGCCGTCAAGATCCTCTCCACCCTCGTCACCGCCGACGCCGGCGACCTCCGCGTCGG
>NZ_KQ948767.1:0-239836 GCF_001514205.1 Streptomyces griseoruber
CCTCCACATCGGCTACTTCGACCGGCGCGTCGACGCGGTCGTCGCCGAGGAGCCCCTGTTCGACCCGTCCATGTCCCGCCTGCGCGGCTGAGCGAACCCGGAGTTGCCCGATGAGCCCTCGTACCCCCGGCGCTGAGCTTCCGGATCACCCCGACTGGCTGTGGCGGACACCTGAGCCGAAGCGGTCGTACGACGTCGTGATCGTGGGTGGTGGTGGTCATGGTCTGGCCACGGCGCACTATCTGGTGAAGAACCATGGCATCACGAATGTGGCGGTGCTGGAGAAGGGATGGCTGGCGGGCGGGAACATGGCCCGCAACACCACCATCATCCGCTCGAACTACCTGTGGGACGAGAGCGCGGGCATCTACGAGCACGCCCTGAAGCTCTGGGAGGGCCTGGAGGAGGAGCTGGACTATCCGATCCTGTTCTCCCAGCGGGGTGTGCTGAATCTGGCGCACAGTCTTCAGGATGTGCGCGACAGCGTGCGCCGGGTGGAGGCCAACCGCCTCAACGGGGTGGACGCGGAGTGGCTGGACGCCGAGCAGGTCAAGGAAGTCTGCCCGATCGTGAACATCTCGCCGGACGTGCGCTATCCGGTCCTGGGCGCCACCTATCAGCCGCGGGCGGGTATCGCCAAGCACGACTACGTGGCGTGGGGTTTCGCCCGGTCGGCGGATGCGGCGGGTGTGGACATCATCCAGAACTGCGAGGTCACGGGCCTGGACGTGGTCGGCGGCCGGGTGGTCGGCGTCCAGACCACGCTGGGGCCGATCGCGGCCGGCAAGGTGGCCCTGTGCTCGGCCGGCCACACCTCGGTCCTGGCCGCGATGGCGGGGATCGAGCTTCCCGTCCAGAGCCACCCGCTCCAGGCCCTGGTCTCCGAGCTGCTGGAGCCGGTGCATCCGACGGTGGTCATGTCCAACGCGGTGCATGTGTACGTCAGCCAGGCGCACAAGGGTGAGCTGGTGATGGGGGCGGGCATCGACGCCTACAACTCCTACACGCAGCGCGGGGCGTTCCACATCATCGAGGAACAGATGTCGGCGGCGCTGGAGCTGTTCCCGGTCTTCGCGCGGGCTCATGTGCTGCGGACCTGGGGCGGGATCGTGGACGTGAGTCCGGACGCCTCGCCGATCGTGGGCCTGAGCCCGGTGGACGGCCTCTACCTCAACTGCGGGTGGGGTACCGGGGGTTTCAAGGCCACCCCGGGCCTGGGCTGGGTCTACGCCCACACGATCGCCCACGACAGCCCGCACGCGCTGAACGCTCCGTTCTCACTCGACCGTTTCACCACCGGCGCGCTCGTCGACGAGCACGGCGCCGCCGCCGTGGCCCACTAGGACACCACCGGACTCTTTGGGAGCCGATCCATGCTGCTCATCCCCTGCCCGTGGTGCGGGCCCCGTGACGAGGCCGAGTTCCACTACGGTGGCCAGGCTCATGTGCCCTACCCGGAGAACCCGGCGGAGCTGTCCGACCAGGAGTGGGCCCGTTACCTGTTCTTCCGTGACAACCCCAAGGGGCCCTTCGCGGAACGCTGGAGCCACTCGGCGGGCTGCCGCCGCTGGTTCAACGCGGTCCGCGACACCTCCACCAACGAGATCCTGGCCGTGTACCGCTCCGGGGAGGAACGCCCGGAGAGGTTCGAGCCCCGCCCGGTCACCTCCCAGCCGAGCCCCCCTCACTCAGCCGGTCCGGTGTCCGAGGCCGGGGCCGGGGCCCCTTCAGGGCCGATCGGGGACCTGGGGGCGGAGCTTCCGGCAGGCTTCCGGCACCCGACACTCGGCCGCATCGACCGCGGCACCCCGCTCACCTTCACCTTCGACGGCACCGAATACCAGGGCTACCGGGGCGACACCCTCGCCTCCGCCCTGCTCGCCAACGGCGTGATCCAGGCGGCGACGAGCATCAAGCTCGGCCGGCCGAGGGGCATCTTCTCAGCCGGTGTCGAAGAACCCAACGCCGTGATCCAGATCGAGGCCCCGTTCCCGGAGCCGATGCTGCCCGCGACGGCGGTGGAGCTCTACGACGGTCTGGTGGCGAGCAGCCTGCCCGGTCAGGGCCGTCTGGCGACCGAGCCGGATCCGGCCCGCTACGACGCCGTGCACGCCCACTGCGACCTGCTGATCGTGGGCGCCGGTCCGGCGGGCCTGGCGGCCGCGGCCGCGGCGGCCCGCTCCGGCGCCCGGGTCATCCTGGCCGACGACCAGCCGGAGCCGGGCGGCAGCCTCCTCGGCAGCGGCGAGCACCTCGACTGGGTGCGGGAGGTCGGCGCTCTGCTCGAAACCGCCCCGGAGGTCCGCGTACTGCCGCGCACCACGGTGTTCGGCTACTACGACGACAACCACCTCCTCGCCGTGGAGCGCCGCACCAACCACCTGGGCGCGGCGGCCCCGGCGAAGGCCTCGCGTGAGCGGGTGTGGCGGATCCGGGCGCGCCGGGTGGTCCTGGCCACCGGCGCCCACGAGCGTTCCCTCGCCTTCGCGGACAATGACCGCCCCGGTGTGATGCTGGCCGCCTCGGCCCGCACGTACCTGCACCGGCACGGTGTCCTGCCCGGCCGCCGCGCGGTCGTCTTCACCACCAACGACAGCGCGTACCCGGCGGCCCTGGACCTCGCCGCGGTCGGCGTGGAGGTCCCGGTGATCGTCGACACCCGCACGGACGCGGGGGAGTGGGGCCGACGCGCCGAAGCCGCCGGCATCGAGGTGCTGACCGGGCACGCCGTGATCGGCACCGAGGGCGAGGCCCGGCTGAGCGCCGTGACCGTCGCGCCGTTCGGCGAGAGAGAGGGCGGCCGGGAGTTCGCGGCCGATCTGCTGCTGGTCTCGGGTGGCTGGAACCCCGTCGCGCACCTGTTCAGCCAGTCCGGCGGCAAGCTCCGCCACGACGACACCCTCGGCTCCTTCGTCCCCGACACCGGCCGCCAGGCCGTCGAGGTCGCGGGCTCCGCGAGCGGCGTACTCGACCTGCCCACCGTCCTCGCCCAGGGCGCTGCGGCTGCCGGCCGCGCCCTGGAGGCCGAGGGCTACACCCCCGAGAACCCCGCCCTCCCGGACGTGACCGCGTCCCCGTACACCGCGCCGATGCAGGTGTTCACGGTCCCGGGCCGGGAAGGCGCCCCGCGTTTCGTGGACCTCCAGCGCGATGTCACGGTCGAGGACCTGACCCGTGCGACCGGCGCGGGGCTGCGGTCGGTGGAGCACACCAAGCGCTACACCACGGCCGGCACCGCCAACGACCAGGGCAAGACCTCCGGCCTCCTGGCCGGCGGCGTCGTCGCCGAACTCCTCGGCGTGGACATCTCCGCGCTCGGCACCACCACCTTCCGCCCGCCCTACGTCCCGGTCTCCTTCGCGGCGCTCGCCGGACGTGACCGGGGAGCGCTCAGCGACCCCGTCCGCACCACCGCCCTGCACGACTGGCACGTGATGCAGGGTGCGCTGTTCGAGAACGTGGGCCAGTGGAAGCGCCCCTGGTACTACCCGCAGAGCGGCGAGGACATGGAGACCGCCGTACTGCGCGAGTGCGCCGCCGCCCGCGAGGGCGTCGCCTTCATGGACGCCTCCACCCTCGGCAAGATCGACGTCCAGGGCCCGGACGCGGGCGTCTTCCTCGACCTGCTCTACACCAACATGATGAGCACCCTGAAGCCCGGCATGATCCGCTACGGCGTCATGTGCCGCCCGGACGGCATGGTCTTCGACGACGGCACCGTCATCCGACTCACCCCGGACCGCTTCCTGGTCACCACCACCACCGGCAACGCCGCCACCGTCCTGGACTGGATGGAGGAATGGCTCCAGACCGAATGGCCCCACCTCCGGGTCCACTGCACCTCCGTCACCGAACAGTGGGCCACCGTCGCCCTCGTCGGCCCGAAGTCCCGCGAAGTCCTGGGCTCGCTGGCACCGGATCTGGCCGTCGGCAACGACGACTTCCCCTTCATGGCCTGGCGCGACACCACCGTCGCCGGCATCGAGGCCCGCGTCTGCCGGATCAGCTTCTCCGGTGAACTCGCCTACGAGATCAACGTCTCCCCCTGGCACGCCCTCGACCTCTGGGAAGCCGTCCACGAGGCCGGCACCCCGTACGGCATCACCCCCTACGGCACCGAGACCATGCACGTCCTGCGCGCCGAGAAGGGCTACCCCATCATCGGCCAGGACACCGACGGCACCATCACCCCCCAGGACCTCGGCATGGGCTGGGCGGTGTCGAAGAAGAAGCCCGACTTCCTCGGCAAGCGCTCCTTCACCCGCCCCGACACCCTCCGCGCCGACCGCAAGCACCTCGTCGGCCTCCTCCCCGACGACCCCGCCACCTTCCTCCCCGAAGGCACCCACCTGGTCGCCGACAGCGTCCTGCCGCCCCCGCCGGTCCCGATGCTCGGCCACGTCACCTCCAGCTACCGCAGCGCCGCCCTCGGCCGCACCTTCGCCCTCGCCCTGATCAAGGGCGGCCGCGACCGCATCGGCGAACGCCTCTACGCCCCCGTCGGCGACCGGCTCGTCCCGGTCACCGTCACCGGCCCCGTCCTCTTCGACCCCGAGGGAGCCCGCCGCGATGGCTGACCCGACTCTCACGCCCCGCAGCCCCCTGCTGAGCGCCAAGGAACGGCTGGCCGACGCCACCCGCGCCTCCCACGGCCGGGTCCGCCTCGCCGAACTCCCCTTCCTCACCCAGATCGGCCTGCGCCTGGACCCCAAGGGCCCGGCCGCCGGCGCGGTCGGTGTCGCCCTCGGCGTCCCACTGCCCCTCGAACCCGACACCGTCACCCGCGCCCGCGACCTGACCGTGCTCTGGCTCGGCCCGGACGAATGGCTCGTCGTGGGCGAGCCCGGAGCCCGACGCGAGCTGGAGGACCGCATCCGCGCGGCCGCCGGCGACGAACCGGTCTCCGTCACGGACGTGTCCGCCCAGCGCACCACCCTCCTCGTCACGGGCCCGCACGCCCGCGACCTCCTCGCCCACGGCTGCTCCCTCGACCTGCACCCCCGCGGCTTCGGCCCGGGCCGCTGCGCCCAGACCACCCTCGGCCGCACCCAGGTCGTCCTCGTCGCCCGTGACCGACCCGGTGCCGGATTCTGGATCCTCGTCCGCTCCTCGTTCGCCGGCTACCTCACCGACTGGCTCCTGGACGCCGCCGCCGAGTACCTGTGAACACCGCTGGCACTCCGCTCGGCTAGAGTCTCGCCTCGATCTCGGTCGGACGTTCCGGCCGGGGTGGCACGCTGGGGGTACGGCACATGGAGCCCGGAAGAATCGGACTGTCCGGCTACGAGATCCAGGAGGTCCTGGGCCAGGGCGGGTTCGCCACGGTGTACCGGGCCAGGCAACTGGCCGTGGGCCGGGAGGTCGCGCTGAAGGTGGACAGCAGGGTGCTGTCCACCCCGCGCGACCGGCAGCGCTTCCTGCGCGAGGTCACGGCGGCCGGGCAGCTGTCCGGGCATCCGCACGTGGTCCCCGTGTACGACGCCGGGGTGCTGGCCGACGACCGCCCGTACATGGTCCTGGAGTTGTGCCCGGGCGGCTCGCTGGGCGAGCGGCTGCACCGGCAGGGCGCCTTCCCGCCGAAGGAGGCGCGTGACATCGGCGTGGGGCTCGCGGACGCCGTGGCCGCCGCGCACGCCGCCGGGGTGCTGCACCGCGACATCAAACCCGGCAACGTGATGGTCAACCGGTACGGCGGGGTGGCCCTCACCGACTTCGGGCTCGCGGCCATGCCCCGCCCGGGGCGCGAACTGTCCGTGACCCGCGAGGCGCTGACCCCCGCCTACGCCCCGCCCGAGGCCTTCCACCTGGCCGAGCCCGGCCCGGCCGGTGACGTGTACTCCCTGGCCGCCACGCTCTACGCCCTGCTGCGCGGCTTCCCGCCGCACCACCCGGACGACGGGACCCAGCTCAGCCTCGCCGAACTGATCGTGCGTCACACCTGGCCGTACGTCCCGCTGCACGGCATGCCGACCGCGCTCAACGAGGTGCTCCGGCACGCCCTGGCCCCGGATCCGGCCGAGCGGCTGTCCGACGCGGGCGTCTTCCGGGACGCCCTCGCCGCCGTCGACCTCGACACGATCGCCCTGGGCGGGCCCGGCGGCTTCGGACCGGCCCCGACCATGACCACCGTTCCGTACCACCGCGACGCGCCGCCCGTCCGGGACGCGATCCCCGCCTCGACGGTGGCCCCGGGGCGGCCCGGCGGAGGGGGCGGTACGACCGTGGCCACCGCGCCGGGCGGCGGCGAGGGCGGCGGCAGGGGCGGGCGGAACACGCGGCTGATCGCCGCACTGGCGGCCGTCGTCGTCTCCGTGACCGTGTCGGTCACCGTGGTCACCCACCAGTACTTCGGCTCGGACGACGACGGCGGCACCTCCGGGTCGGCGGCGCCCTCCTCCGGTGCCACCGCCCAGGACAAGGGCACGTCCGGGTTCGGTGTGCCCACCACGACCGAGAACTGCCCCGCGACCGGCGTCGACGGCGTGGGCGGCCGGTGTGTCGCGAGCCCGGAGTGCTGGAGCGGCATCGTCGACATCTCCGGCATCATCACGGTCACCCGCGCGGACTGCGCGGCCGAGCATGTGTGGGAGACCTTCGCGATCGCCCCCCTGCCCGAGGACGGCATGACCAACAACGCCCGGGACCTGATCAAGCATCCGGACGTCAAGGCGCTCTGTTCGCAGAAGGTGATGGCCGCGACCATGCTCCCCGAGGGCCGCGCGGTCGCGAAGGAGTGGCAGACCGACATCATCCCGCCCACGGCCTCGGAGTGGGACAAGGGCCTGCGGGTCTTCCGCTGCGTGGCCGCGGCCCGCACGGAGAACGGGCAGAAGACGGGGAGCCAGTTCGCCGTGGCGAACTGACCCCCCTGTCACCTCGCCGGTCTACGGGACGAGCTCCCAGTCCTGGGAGCCGTCCGTCAGCGCGTTCTGGAGCGTCAGCGGCGCCCCGTCGGACGCGCCGGTCAGATACAGGCCCGGGTTCTTGACCGACTGGAGCTTGTAGAGGCCGTCGGTCGTCCTGACGAGGTTCCAGCTGCCGGTGGCGCTGTCGTCGACCCACTGCCCGATCCGCTGCCCGGCGGTCGCGTTGCCCGTCCAGACGGCCGCGGCCCGCCCGCCCGACTTGTTGAGCAGGGTCACGCCCCCCTTGGGCTCGGTCACCACATGCCAGTACTGGGTGTCCGCGTTCGCCGCCGAGCCGGGCTCCTCCAGCCGGACGTCGGGCACGTCCCCGTTGCCGAGGTTCGCGTCGTTGGTCTTGTCGCCGGTGCCGATGACCTGGTCCGTCCTGCGGTTCACCAACTGGTAGTAGGCGCCGTCCGAACGACCGAGGTCGACCTCGGCGTACGCGAGCGTGGAGGTCCCCTGGTTGCGCAGGATCGAGACGCGGCCCGTGCCCTCCACGTACTGGAGATCGCGGCTGTAGCCCGCCCCGAGCGTGGTCTGGTACTCCTTCCACACGCCGTCGCCGCGGCCGCTCTCGTTGACCCATACGTTGCCGCTGCCGGCGGCGTTGTAGACGAGACGGCCGCCGGGGAGCCGGATGACGACCGGGCTGCCGCCCGTCGACAGGGCGTGCGAGCCGGTGTCGACCGGCAGCGCGGTGACGCCCGTGCCGGTGGCGGAGCCGCGGTAGAACTCCAGCGGGTTGTCGGCGATCCGGTAGCGGGTGTCGGCGCCGCCGCCCCAGTACTCGTACGTCATGAGCCACTTGCCGTCCGAGGTCCGGACGACGTTCGCCATGCCGGGCCGGCCGCCGCCGATCTCCGTCCTGCCGCCGCCCAGGCCGTCGGTCAGCCCGGCGATGTCGACGACGGGGCCGCTCCACTGCGCGGCGCGCCCGTCCCAGGTCCGGTGGACGAGGATCTGGCCGTGCGAGTCGGTGGCGGTGTCGTTCGCCGGGTCCAGGGTCGGCACGCCGGTGGTGGCGTCGAAGCCGGTGTAGTCGTTCTCGTCGGAGTAGTAGCAGACCAGCTTGCCCTTGTAGACCATCAGGTACGGCTCCCACAGGGGATCGACCTGCCTGTTCGTGTTCGCGGCGGCGATGTTCTGCCCGACCGCGCCCGCGCTGCCGCCCTGCCAGCCGCCCGTGGCGACGACGTTGACGATCTTCCAGCTCGCGCCGTCGTCGGTGCTGGAGTACAGGGCGATCGCCAGGTCCCTGCGGTCGCCGTCGTTGGACGGTGTCCAGTTCGGGTCGGCCGCCTTGTGCTCCTGGTAGTAGGCGTCGTCGCCCGAGACCACGCTCGCCAGCAGCAGCGTGCCCTGTTTCAGGTCGCCGACGTCCTGCGGAAGGACGTACAGGTACGGGTTGGTCCAGTTGCTCGTGTACTTCGCGTACCTGGGGTCGCCGGAGAGGTGGGCCGGGGCCTTGACCTCGGACAGCGGCTGCCAGGTCGTGCCGTGGTCGTCGCTCTTGTAGACGGGGAGCGTCTGTCCGTCGGCGCTGCCCGACGCGGGCACCACCGTGGACTTCTCGAACGCGGCGACCAGACGGCCGTTCGGCAGCTGCGCCGACTTCGGGTAGATCGCGCAGTTCCCGCGCCCCTTCAGGCACGGTTCGCCGCCGAGCTGGTAGAGGATCCCGCCCGTCGGGTCGTACGCCTGCGCACTGGACAGGGGGATCACCAGCAGCGCCGACACCGCGCCGAGGCCCCCCAGCGCTCTGGCGATTCTTCTTCTCTGCACAGCCCCTCCTCGGGGGACGGAGTCAGGAGTGGTCGTGCGAGCCGGCCACGAGGACGCGTACGTCCCACGGGCCGAGGTCCAGCGCGGTGCCCGCCGGGACGGACCCGCCGTCCAGGGCGTCGGTCAGGTCCACCGGAGCCGTCGCGCTCGCGGGCTCCCAGCTCCAGTTGTGGACGATGTGGACCCGGCGTCCGTCCGGGGAGGTGCCGGTCGTCGCCGTCACGGATGTCGGCAGGTCCCGCCAGCCGCTCCGCGCCCGCGGCGCCAGCCACTCGGCGAGCGCGCGGGCCAGCTCGCGACCGGGGACCGTGCCCACGACGGTGACCCGGCCCGCGCCGTGCGGGCGGGTGGTGACCGCGGGCCAGCGGCCGAAGTGCGGGTGGACGTACTCCACGAGCGCGTCGGCGTCGACGACCGTCAGCGCGTCGGCCCAGCGGGTCGCCGTCGCGGACTCCGGCAGCGGCAGCGGACCCCCGGGCACCGCACGCACCGGCACCGGCCGGGCCAGGTTGCTGAACTCGTCGTAGTGCAGCCCCGACGCCTCGACGAGCCGGGGCGGCGCCTGCTCGTGACGGGCCCGGGCCTCGTGGTCGGCGTACGCGGTGCGCGGGCCCAGCACCAGATGACCGCCCGCCTCCGCGTACGCCGCGAGCCAGTCGACCGTCGCGTCGTCGACCACGTACAGCGCCGGCACGACGAGGACCGGGTGGCGGTCCACCGCCTCCTCGGGGGTGGGGCCGGGCCGTTCGCCGCGCGGGTCGTGCAACTGCCGGGCGTGGACCATCCGCACCTGCCGTCCGGCGTCGAAGGCGCCCCGGTAGAAGGGGTCCAGGATGCGGTGGTAGGAGGCCGGGTCCGGCGAGCCGTCCGGCTTCGACAGCGCCGGGTGCTGCTGCATGAGCCACTTGCTGGGCAGCGAGTACACGATCGTGACGTCGGCGTCCGGTTCCAGGCCGGCGACCAGCGGGCCCGCCGTCTCGAACTCCGCGCCCAGCCGGGCGATCTCGGCGTACGTCCGCCCCGGACGGCCGCTGTGCGGGAGGACACCGCCCCAGTACGTCTCGGCCCCGAAGCGCAGGGTCTGCCACTGCCAGTACTCGATCATCCGGGCCCCGCGCGCCACCTGGGCCCAGGCGGCCTGCCGCCACTGGCCGTCGAAGGCCGGGCGGTTGTCCCAGGCCATGCCGATGGAGTTGGCGTTGGTCTCGGTGACCAGGAACGGCGCCTGCCGGGAGGCGAACATCCAGTCCGCGGTCTGGTACATCGACCACACCCCGGTGGTCTTCCAGAGCTGCTCGTGGTCCTCGGGGGTGGGGTCCGGGAGCAGCAGGCCGTCCTGCATGTCGTAGTACGGGTTGCCCGCCGCGATGTCGAGGGCGTCCGTCATCTCGTCGTCCTCCACCCCCTGGCGGGTGTACGAGATGCAGGTGGTGACGAAGTGTTCCGGCCCGGCGTACTCGCGCACGATGCCTGCCTGCCAGGTGATGAACTCGGTGACCTGCCGGGCCTGGAACTCCCGCCACGCCAGGTCGTACTGGGGCTGCGTGTTGCCGTCCGGCGTCCACAGGTCGGCCCAGGTGGACAGCCGGTGCGACCAGTAGACCAGGCCCCATTCGCGGTTCAGGGTCTCCACGTCGCCGTACGTGACGCGCAGATGGTCGACGAACCGCTGGAAGACGCCCCGGTTGTGCAGCAGATGCAGTCCGGGCTCGTTGTCGACCTGGAAGCCGATGACCGCCGGATGGCCGGCGTACCGGGCGACGATCTTCCGGATCACCCGCTCGGCGTGGAACCGGAAGGCCGGGTGGGTGATGTCCACCTCCTGGCGGGCGCCCCAGCCGAGGCGCCGGCCGGTGGCGTCCTCGCCGGTGATCTCGGGGTACAGCCGGGCCAGCCACGGCGGCACGGCGTAGGTCGGGGTGCCGAGGACGACGGAGATACCGCGCTCGTGGGCGCCGTCGAGGACGGGCTGGAGCCAGTCCAGGTCGAAGCGGCCGTTCTCCGGCTCCCAGGTCGACCAGACGGACTCGCCGACCCGGATGACGGTGAAACGTGCCTCGGCCATCAGATCGAGGTCGGTCTTGAGCTGCTCGTCCGAGGGCACCTCGGGGGCGTACCCGGGGTGGTACTCGTGGTAGTAGGCGGCACCGAACAGGACGCGGGCGGGCAGTTCCGCCATGAACAGACCTCCGGAGGAGAGAAGGGGGTTATCGCTCGACGCCGCTCACTGCTTGACGCCGCCCGCGGCCAGACCGCTCTGCCAGTAACGCTGGAGCATCAGGAAGGCCACGACGAGGGGGACGATCGAGAGCAGGGAGCCGGTCACGACCAGCGCGAGCATGTCACTGCTGGAGCCGGCACCGCCGTTCTGCGCCTGCGCGGCCCAGGACGACAGACCGACGGTGACCGGATACAGATCCGGGTCGTTGAGCATGATCAGCGGCAGGAAGTAGTTGTTCCAGGTCGCCACCAGCGTGAACAGCAGCACGGTCACCAGACCGGGGCCCAGCAGCCGCAGCGCGATCCGGAGGAAGATCCGCACCTCGCCCGCGCCGTCGATCCGGGCGGCCTCCAGAAGACTGTCGGGTACCGCGTCCTCGGCGTAGATCCGCATCAGGTACAGCCCGAACGGGTTCACCAGCGACGGCAGGATGACCGCCCAGGGCGTGTTGACCAGGCCCGCCTTCGCGAACAGCAGATAGGTCGGGATCGCGAGGGCCGTGGTCGGGACCATGACCGCGCCGAGGACGAGGTTGAAGGCGACCCGGTCGCCGCGGAAGCGGAACTTCGCGAACCCGTATCCGCCGGCGGCGGCCAGCAGCGCCGCCCCGACCGCGCTGACGACGGCGTACACCACCGTGTTCAGCAGCCAGTGCAGGAACACGCCGTCGTCCTGGGCGAAGGTCGCCCGGATGTTCGCCAGCAGCTGCGGGGCGTGCGAGAACCACAGGCCGAAGCTGTTGAACAGGTCCTGGGTGCTCTTGGTGGAGGCGATGAGCAGCCAGAACAGCGGGAGGAGGAAGTAGGCCAGGGCGGCCAGCATGGCGATCGTCAGGGGGGTGCTGCGGTGAGTGCGGCGCGCCCTCGTACGGGTGGCGCGCGCCGGGCGCGCGGCCTTCGGCGCGACCGTCGCCGGGGGAGAGGTGGTCGTCATGGGGTCCTCCTGCGGTTCGCGGTGAGCAGGACGCCGTAGGAGGCGACCACGATGACGAGGCCCAGGAGGAAGGAGACCGTCGCCGCGTAGTTGACCTGCTGGCCGGTGAACGCGAGGGAGTAGGCGTACAGATTGGCGGTGTAGGAGCTGCTGATCACGTCCGGGGCGATCTTCATCAGCAGGTTGGGCTCGTTGAACAGCTGGAAGCTGCCGATGACCGAGAACAGCAGGGTGAGCAGCAGGGCGGGCCTGAGGGCCGGCAGCTTGACCGACCAGGCGATGCGCCAGGCGCCCGCCCCGTCCATCGCGGCCGCCTCGTACAGCTCCTGCGGGATGGTCCGCAGGGCGGCGTACAGGATGATCATGTTGTAGCCGACGAACTCCCAGGTCACGATGTTCGCCAGACTGCCGAGCATCCAGCCGCTGCTGAGGAAGTCCGGGGCGGGGAGACCGAGTTTCCGGCTGAGCTGGGCGAACGGGCCGAAGTCCGGCCCGTACAGATAGCCCCACATGAGCGCGGCCACCACGCTCGGCACCGCGTACGGCACGAAGATTCCCAGCCGGATCACCCGGGCGAGCCGCAGCAGACCGCTGTCCAGCGCGAGCGCGAACACCAGCGCCAGCAGCAGCATCACCGGGACCTGGATCACGAAGAACAGCGCGACCCGGCCGACGCCGTGCAGGAGCTGGGGGTCGCCCAGCGCCTGCACGTAGTTGTCGAGCCCGACGAACACCGTTCCGCCGATCAGCCGCTCCTGGAACAGACTGAGGTAGGCGGCGTAGCCGAGCGGGGCGAGGAAGAGCAGCAGGAACAGCGTCAGGAACGGCGCGACGAACAGGGGGCCGGCCGAGCGGTGACGGCGTGCGGCAGCCATGTCAGCTCCCCTTGACGGTGAAGCCCTGGCCCTTGGCGTACGTGGTGAGCCGGGACTCCCAGGTGCCGAGGGCCGCGACCGTGTCGGACTTGTCGGCGAGCGACTTGCCGACGGTCTCCGTCCAGTCGGTGGCCGCCTGGTCGAGGAACGGCGGCCACTGGAAGGAGGCGTTGACGGTGGAGCTGATGTCGGCGAAGACCTGGTTGACCTTCTGGCCGCCGTAGAAGGCGGGCGCGTCGCCGGTGAACTCGGCGTCCGTCAGCAGGGCCTTGGTCGCGGGGAAGAAGAACTGCTCGGTGGCGAACATCCGGGCGCTGGCCGGGTCGCTGTTGAGGAACTGCGCGAACATCGCCGCGGCGATGGGGTTCTTGGTGGAGCGGATGACCGCGGTGGTCGAACCGCCCCAGTTGCCCGAGCTGGGCTTGGCGGCGTCCCACTGCGGCAGCGGGGCGGCCCGCCACTTGCCGGCGGTCGCCTTGGCGGAGCCGGAGAGGAACACCGGGCCCCAGGCCGCGGTCAGCCAGGTGGCGTACTTGCCCTTGTTGAGGGCCGCGTACCAGGAGTCGGTGAAGTCCGGCTCGACCCCGATGACGCCTTCCTTCGCCAGCCCGCCCCAGTACGCGCCGAGCTTCTTCGACACCGCGTCGTCGACGCTGATGGTGATGTCGCTCTTGCCGGAGGTGACGTACGGCTTGGCACCCGCCTGCCAGAGCAGTCCGTGCCAGGCGGCGACCTGGTTGGCCGCGAGGTTGGTGAGGTAGACGTCCGGGTCGGCCCTGTGCAGCTTGCGGGCCGCCTCGGCGAACTCGTCCCAGGTGCCCGGTACGTCGATGCCGTGCTTGTCGAAGATGTCCTGCCGGTACAGCATGCCCATCGGGCCGGTGTCCTGCGGGATCGCCCACACCTCGCCGTCGCTGCCGCTGACCTGGCTCCAGGTCCAGTCCACGAACGTGGACTTCAGGGCGGAGGCGCCGTACGGCCGCAGGTCCAGCAGGCTGCCGGTGATGGTGAAGGTGGGGATCGCCTGGAACTCGATCTGCACCATGTCCGGGGCGCCGCTGCCGGCCTTCAGGGCCGTGCGCAGCTTGGTGTACTGCGGGGTGCCCTGACCGGCGTTGACGACCTTGACCTTGATCGCCGGGTACTTCTTCTCGAAGAGGGCGACCTCCTTGGCGATGTTCGGGACCCACGTCCAGAACGTCAGCTCGGTCGGCGTCTTCATCGCCTTGTCGATGTCGGCCTGGCTGACCGGCTTCGAGGAGGCGGAGGAACCACCGGAGCCGCTGCCGCCGCAGGCGGTCAGGGCGGCGCCGAGCGACAGGGCTCCGGTGGTGGCGAGGAAGAGTCGGCGGCTCATCGGGGCGGAGCCGGAGAAGGGCAGGGGGGTGTTTCTGGGCATGGTGGACTCCCGCCGAGGCGAAGAAGGGGGCACGCGGGGCAAGGGCGTGCGGGGGTGAGGGAGAAGAGTCAGGAAGGAGAGAGCGACGCGCCGACCGGGCGGGTACGCCGACAGGGTCGGGGACGCCGACGGGGTGGAGGGTGGGGCGCGGGCCCGCTGCGTTCAGGGGCGGCCCATGGGGCGCGCGGGCGACGAGGTGAAGGGGGAGGGCACGGGGTGACGGGTACGGCGGCTCGACCGTCGGTCACGCGCGGTGCCGTGGGCTCAGGGGCCGGTGGGCCGGTCAGGGACGACTGGACGGACCTCCGTTCCTCGGGCGGGGTGCCGGGGTGCCTCCGTCGGGACGGGAGGCGGTGCGCCGCGCGCGGGCCGGGGTCGTCCGGTCGGCGGGGGGCGCGGTCGAGGCGCGTACGACGAGGTCGACCGGTGGGTCGCTCGGCGGCAGGGGGTCGGCGTCGGGGTTCTCGATGGCGTGCACGAGACGCTTGAGCCCCTCCTGGGCCACGGTGTCGAAGGGCTGGCGCACCGTGGTCAGCGGGGGAGTGATGTAGGCGGCGACCGGGATGTCGTCGAAGCCGACGACGCTCACGTCCTGCGGCACCCGCAGGCCGGCCTCCGTCAGCGCGCGGATCAGCCCGATCGCCATGTCGTCGTTGGCGGCGAACACGGCGGTGGGAGCGCCGTCCGCGGCGAGTTCGAGCCCCGCCCGGTAACCGGAGGCGGCCGACCAGTCGCCCTCGACGACCGGCGGCAGCTCTCTGCCGTGCGCGGTCAGCGTGGCCCGCCATCCCTCCAGCCGGTCCCGGGCGGCGTACCACCGCTGCGGACCGGCGAGGTGATGGACCGTCGGGTGCCCCAGGTTCAGCAGGTGCTCGGTCGCCGTACGGGCCATGACGTCGGCGCCGTCGCCGGCCGTCAGCACCGTGGGCGCGGTGAGTCCGGGGGGTGCGCCGAGGACCAGGACCGGCACGTCGACCCGCAGGGCCGTCTCTCCTTCGGGCCCGGTCTCGTCGATCGGCTCGGAGATGACGATGCCGTCCACGCCCTGGTCGAGCAGTGAGTCCACGGCCCCGGCCACCCCGGAGGGATCGCCCTCCATGGTGTTGACGACCCGGAGCGCGTAGCCCGTGTCCCGGACGACCCGCTCGACGCCCATCAGGAGCGAGGCGGGGCCGTACAGGGCCGTGCCGAGGGTCACCACGCCGATGGAGCGGCTCCGGCCGGAGGCCAGCGCCCGGGCGGCGTTGTTGCGCCGGTAGCCGAGCTGCTCGACCGCTTCCAGGACCCGTCGGCGGACGTCCGCCGAGACGTACGGCTCGTCGTTGAAGACCCGCGACACCGTCTTCTGCGAGACCCCGGCCAGCCGGGCGACGTCCACGCTGCGCGGTGCCGCGGAACTCGTGCCCCGCCCTGTCGCTCGCGTCATGGTGTCTCCCGGTGTGGCCGAACGGTCGTACGCGTGCACTGATGATGTCAGACGTCACGCGGCGAAGCGTGCCTGACTGCGTAGTCATGTCTGCGCTGTCATGTCTACGCAGTCATAAGCGGGGCGTCAAGGGGTCGGACCGTAACGGAGTGGGGGACGGGTTGCCTGCCTGAATACACCCTTCCGGCCGTACTATCGACACACCCGGCCTCGCGTCGCACGCCTAAGGGGCTTTTACGGTCCAAGTGTCGACAGATTGCGCCACGCTGCACCGCCTCTACCGGGGCGAGGGCCGCGACCCGTCCGGCCGCTACCCGACGGTCGGCTTCCGCGTCGCGGCGACGGCCGGGACGGGGTGACGGCTCCGGCATGAAAGCGGCCCGGCCCGGCGGGGCCGGGCGCTGCCGGGGGCGACCGGGGGTGCCCCTCCCCGCACACCCGCTGGGGTCCCGGCCCCGACGCCAACGGCGTCAGCCCCCGCCACGCACGAGCCGCTCCGGCCGGACGGCGCCGCCGGTCAGCCGGCCTGCGACGGCGGCTGCTTCATGGCGTCGACGACGGCCCGCTTCAGGATGGCGCTGGTGTAGATCAGCGTGCCGGGCGTGAGCAGTCCGTCGTCCCCCTCGCCCTTCTTCACCTGGACGGTGCGCTCGCCGAGGAAGACATGGGTCCTCCTGTCGAAGATCCACTCCTCGCGCTGTCCGCTGGTCTCGTCGAGCCGGGCCACCGCCACCCCGCGCCGGCCCACGGCGTCCAGCGCGTCCTCGACCACCACGACACCGGGGATCTTCGCGGCGGCCTTGAAGAGTGCCGAGTAGAGCGCCGCCGGGGGATGGCTCTCGCCGAGCAGGTCCCCGATGGTGGTGAACGCCTCCTGGTCAGGGGTGTTGCCGGATCGGCTTCGCCGCGCGGGCCGCGCTGGTCGCCGAGGTGCGCGGGCGGTTCCACGCGTTCGAGGGCAGCGCGCACTTGGACGGCGACACCCCGTCGAAGTCCTGCGGCAGACCGGCGGCGCCACCTTCCAGGTCGCCGCTGACCTCGGTCTGCACGGTGTGACCAGGCCGGTCACCGTGGACTTCGAACGGACCGGCACGGCGAACGACCCGCGGGGCGCCCTCCGGGTCGACTTCACGGGGAGGGCGACCACCAACCGCAAGGACTGGACCGTGAACGGGGCCGACGGCCTCGTCGGCGAGAGGGTGACCCGGTACTTCGACGTCGCGGCGATCCGCAGGCCCTGACCGCGACGGCCGGGGCCCGGCGGGCGTCGCTCACTGCCCCGGAGCGAGGATGTACGTGTTGAGGGTGCCGACCGTGCTGAGCGGGGTGGGGGAGCCCAGGTCGTAGCGGTCCACGGCGAGGTAGGTGGGCTTCTTGCGCGCGGCGGGAGTGCAGAAGTTCTGCGCGCGGTTGAGGAGCTTGCCGTTGTCCGTCGAGGCGGTGCCGCTGATCGTGTAGTCCCGGAAGTGGTTCATCACGAACAGCGGGTGGAAGGCGGCCGAGTCCACGGTCAGCGGGCGGCCGGTGCCCCAGCGGCTGTAGCAGGACCAGTCGGAGTCGCCGAGCCCGCCGCCCATGGACCAGTAGTTCTCGACGGTCCACTCCCGCTGGTACATCACACCGAAGGTGTCACGGGTGGCCCAGCCGTTCGCGGTGTCGCTCGCCCGGGTCCGGTCGCTGAAGATCAGCAGCTGCTTGCCGCGCGCCGAGAGGTCCGCCATGGTCGGCCAGCCCTTGGTCGCCACACCCTCCTGGTCGGGCCGGTACAGCACGTCGGACAGCCCGCTCACGGAGGCCAGCGAGGCCTTCAGCACATCGGAGGAGGCGTAGTCCTCCAGGAACACGGTGACGAACTGACCCGGGTTGGCCTTGAGGAAGTCGACCATGCGCTTCAGGTCGGTGGCGAGCGGGACGGGACTGCTCACACCGTCACAGCTGTTGTGGCAGAGCACGGCCTGCCCGGAGACGGTGTAGTCGTCCAGCATGAAGCCGCGCACGCCGTCGGCGAGCTGGCGGCTGATGCCGTAGTTCTGGTTGGGGAACAGATTCACCGGGAACGAGGCGAAGTTGCCGTCGACACCGTTGGCGAAGGCGTTGTGCGAGGTCAGGAAGGTGACCTGGTCCAGGGTGCGGGTGTCGGCGGAGGGCATCGAGGCGGTCGCGTACGACACCGGGGTGAGGTACCAGCGGGCCGGATCACCGGCCGGGCCGAGCGCTACGGCACTGGAGTCGGAGGACGATCCGGTGAGGTACTGCGAGGTGCCGGGGGCGCTCACGGTGTACGTGCTGTCCGCGCCGGCGGTGATCGTCCACACGGTGCCCGCCGCCCCGCACGAGGCGGTCACCGCGGAGGTGCCGCTGCGGCTGAGACAGGTCCCGGACTCGTCGGAGTTCCGCAACTGGTAGCCGCCGTCGACCGCGACCGGGGTCCACTGCTGATGGTCCTCGTTCCCCTTGGGGTTGTGCGCGGCGACCGTGCCACCGCTGTCGGCGACGTTCAGGCCGGTGGCGTAGTTCTGCAGATAGACCGAGGAGACGGGGACGGCCGCCGCGGCCTGCCCGGCGGGGGACAGGACCGGCAGGGCCAGGGCGAGCGCGGCGGAGCCGCAGAGAAAGCGCAGGGGGCGCAGACGCACAGGAGTTTCCTTTCCACTCCAGCACTCCATGTGATGGCAGAGGCATGACATACCGCCACCGCCGTCCCGCGCCAGGCTTCTCACCTGAACTCACAGTAAGGATTGGATATCTGACGCATAGTCACCGCTTGCTTGCCCCCATGCGTCCCACTCGGCCCGGCTACCGACAGATTCGCCCCATGACTTCGGTGCTTGTCGTCGGCTACGACCCGCGGGCGATCCCCGGCGCCGACGGGAAGGCCTCGCTCGGCTCTCGAAGCCGAGTTGACCCGGTCTGGACCGGTAGACCGTCTTGTGTGACGCGAGTGCAACTGACGGATGAGGAGTGGGAGTTCATCGGCCGTACCTGCCGGTCGGCGAGTACGGCCCGTACCCCGAGCGGCTGTGGCAGCAGTTCGAGGGTGTGATCTGGCGATTCAAGACGGGTGGGCGGTGGCGGGAGATGCCGAAGGAGGTCGGTGCCTGGTCGACCGTCCACAACCGCTTTCGGCAGTGGCGTGACGCCGGCGTCTTCGAGGCCTTGATGGAGGGCCTGATCGCGGAAGCCGCGAGGCGGGGTGAGGTGGACCTGTCCCTGGTCGGCATCGACTCCACCACCGCGCGCGCTCACCACGACGCAGCCGGGGTGCACCTGGGCGAGGACGTCCTCACCGGCCTGGAGAAGGCTGCCGCCGAAGCGGAAAAGGCCAGGTCAAAAGGGGCAGCCTCGAAGAACAAGACGGACAGGGCACCGCGACCGATCCCAAGCGGGAAGAGCGGCGACGCATCCGGCGTCGGCGGAAACTCCGGCTGAAGGCCGCCCTGCTCGGCCGGTCGAGGGGCGGGCAGACCGGCAAGGTCCACCTGGCCGCGGACCGCACGGCCCGCTGGCGTTTGTCCTGACCCCGGGACAGGCCGCAGACAGCCCGCAGTTCATCCCCGTACTCAAGAAGATACGGGTCCGCGGGCCTGTCGGCCGCCCCCGCACCCGGCCGGACGCGGTCGCCGGGGACAAGGCCTACTCGTCCCGCGGTAACCGGTCCCACCTGCGGAAACGCCGCATCAAGGCAGTCATCCCGGAGAAGGAGGACCAGGCCGCCAACCGGAAGAAGAAGGGCTCCAGAGGCGGCCGGCCCGTCGGCCACGACGCAGACCTCTACAAGGAGCGGAACACCGTCGAGCGACTGATCAACAAGCTGAAAGCATGGCGAGGCATCGCCACTCGCGACGACAAGACCGCTGCCAGCTACCTCGCCGACCTCCACCTTCGAGCCTCAATGATCTGGATCAAGGACCTCACTCGAACCACTCCTTGATCACGACTCAATACGCTCCCAGTCCCGGACGGCCGCGGCGGCGACGCCGGAGGCCCTCAACTTGCGGGCGAGGCTCTCCACCTCGGGCAGAGTCCCCGCATGTACGCCGCTCAACACACGCTCCGCCACGACCTTGGCGTCCGCCAGGTCAACCCCGAACTCGGCCCGCGCCACGCGCAGGACGGCGATCGTCGTCACCGACCCGCACCCCACCCGCAACCGTGCGGGTCCGTGTTCGGCGAGGATCTGATCCCGCCGCTCATCCGGAATCCGGCCCCCGCACACCGCCACCGCGAAGACGCAGCCGGAGCACGACGACTCGACGTCCCACCGCAGCTGCCCACCGGTCAGCGCCTGCGTACCCCGGCACGCCAGCTCCGCGCCGCAGTCCGGGCAGATGTCGCAGTACTTGACGGACTGTGCCACCGGTTGGTCCATCCCGCCCCCTGGAGAGGAGTTGATGACGCGGAGGATATCGATGGCGTGGACGGGGGAGCCGTCGGGGCGGCGCGGGCGGCGAGTCCGTCCTGTGCGGCGATGGCGTCGGCGGCCGTACGGCGGTTCACGGGCCGGGTACCGCACCCCCGCCCAGCGCGGAGATCACCCCGCCGTCGACCCGGACGTCCACGCCCGTCAGGAAGGAGGCCTCGTCGGAGAGGAGGAACGCGACCACGGCGGCGACCTCCTCCGGACGGCCCTCGCGGCCCAGCGGGGTGCGCTCGACCATGGCCTTCATGGACGGGTGGTGGGCGGCCTCCTGCCGTCCCTGCGGTGTGCCGATGATGCCGGGGGACACCGAGCACACCCGGCCGCCGAGAGCCCCGATCCGGACCGCCTCGCGCCGCACGAGACGCCGTACGCCGTGCTTGGCCCACGTGTACGCCGTGCCGGGCTCCTCCACGGACGGCCCCAGCGCGGCGCGCAGGCGGTCGAGGAACCGTGGATCCAGCGGCTCGCCCAGCGCGTCCTCCGCCGCCTCGGGGGGCTCGGCCAGCACGAGGTCCGCCGACATCGAGGCGAAGCACACCATCGCCGTCCCCCGGGTGACCAGCGGGCGGAGCGCCTCGTGCAGCAGGGCCGTGCCGACGAGGTCGACGATGAGGATGCGGCGCCAGTCGCCCATGGTCGGTGAGATCCCCGCGGCATGGGCCACGGCCCGGAGCCTGCCGAGTCGGGAGGCGCGCCGGGCCAGTCCGGTGAGCCCCGCGCCGTCGGTGATGTCGAGCTCGACCGGTTCCACGACCGCCCCGTGTCCCGACAGTTCCTCCGCGGCGGCGGTCGCGCCCGCCCCGTCACGGTCGACCACCAGCAGCCGGTCGACACGGCCGGTCAGCCGGCGCGCGCACTCCAGCCCCATGCCCCGGCCGCCACCGGTCACCACGCCCACGGTCGTCATCGGTCCTCCTCCTTCACGACGGTTGTCCGCCCGCGGCCCAGACGCGCTCCAGGACCGGCTGAAGCGCGCGGGTGACCAGTTCGATGCGCGGCCCCTGCGGACCGCGGTGGAACGCCCAGTGCGCGGTGCCGTCGGGGCGTACCCCCAGGGCCTCGCACGGATGGCCGCGCCGTACGAGGGCCGCGGAGTCGGCGGCCACGTCGTCGGACCAGTAACCGAGGTGGTGGACACCCGAGTCGGCGGGCTGCCACAGGGTGCCGGGGATGCTCGGGACCAGCTCGACGCGGGGCGTCGTCGCCGAGTACACGGACCGGAGGTCGAGTTCCGTCCCGCCTTCCGGCAGGACCACGTGCGACCGGCCGGCGAGTTCCTCGCACCAGGTGTATCCCCACAGTGCCGCCGCCCGCACGCCGAAAACACTGTTCTCCTTCACGAGAACGAGATTCTGACACCGGGGTGCGGGGGCGGACAAGGGTGGTGCATCCGAGAATCGGCTGCCGTCAGCGGTCCTCGCGCAACCACGCCTCCAGCGCGGCGAGGTCGGCGGCCGTGAGGCCGGTCCCGGAGTCGACGCGGTGGAGCAGGGCTCGCCCTTGATGGTGCGTCGACACCCAGGCGTGGTCGAGATCGGTGATCTCGTCGTCGACCCAGACGAACGGGCGCCCGGCCGCCAGCCGGACCAGGGCGCGCGTCTTCCAGTGCAGCACGCCCGCCTCGTCCGCCATGGGCGCCTGCGGGAGCCCCGCCACCGGCAGCGCGGGCAGGCCGAGCAGCGGCGCTATCACCTCGTTGGCCTTGGCCATCCAGGCGGTGGCCCACATCAGGACGCAGGGAAGCGCCAGCAGCCGAGGACCGTGCCCCAGGTCGATCCTCGCCAGCTGAGGATTCGACACATCCTCCCAGGCGTCCCACCCCTGAGGGGTCGAGGGCACCTGCGCGCCGCCGTACGGCAGGACCGTTCCGTCGACATCCAGAAAGAGCAGCGGAAGCTCCGCGTGACCAGGCATGCCCGCAAGGTATCGGCCCCCGTGTCACTCGTGTTTCGGAGGTACGCACAGCCACGCGAGGCCCGCGGCCACGAGGTACGCGAGGGCGCCGACGGCCATGCTGATGCGCAGCCCGGTGCCGGGGTCCGCCGCTGTGGCCAGGAGGCTGCCGCCGAGGGCCACCGCGGTGGCGCTGCCGAGCTGACGCGTGGTGTTGAACAGCGCGGAGGCGGTTCCCGAGTAGCCCGGGGGAGCGGCGGACATGACGGTGGTGGTCGCCCCGGTGAGGGCGAAGGACGTGCCGAAGCCGGCGGCCATCATGGGGGCGACGAGGAGCGCGTAGGCGGGGTCGGCTCCGGCGGCCGCCCAGCCGGCCAGCCCGAGGGCGGCGGTGAGCATGCCGGCGACCACCAGCGGGCGGTCGCCGGTACGGCGGGTGAGCCGTCCGGACAGGACGGAGGCGAACGTGGTCATCGCCACCGCCGGGAACAGGGCCAGCCCGGTGGCGAGGGCGCTGTAGCCGCGCTGCTGCTGGAACCCGAGGCTGGCGGTGAACACCATGCCGTAGAAGGCGAAGTTGAACAGCAGGCCGATGACGGCACCGCCGCTGATCGCGCGGGAGCGCAGCAGGTCCGGAGGCAGGACGGGGATGCGGGCGAGCCGCTCGCGCACCGCGAAGGCCGCCGCGGCGAGCACCGCGAGGCCGATCCCGGCGAGCACGGCCGGATCGGACCAGCCGCGCCGTCCGGCCTCGTTGAGCGCGCCGGTCAGCAGGGCCACGGCCGCCACGACGGCGCACTGCGCCGGCCAGTCCATCACCCGGGCGGGGTGCCGGGGCGAGCGGGCCACGTGCCGCAGCGTCAGCGCCAGACAGGCCGCGCCGACGGGCAGGTTGACGAGGAACACCCAGCGCCAGCCCACCGTGGACACGAGCAGCCCGCCGAGCAGCGGCCCGGCCGACGCCGCGATGCCCGCCATCGACCCCCACAGCCCGAAGGCCCGCGCACGGGCGGCGGGCGCCGGGTAGGCCTGCTGGAGCAGGGCCAGTGAACCGGGCACGATCAACGCCGCGCCGAGCCCCTCGACCAGCCGTGCGACGACGAGGAAGGGAGCGTTCGGAGCGAGGGCGCAGGCGGCCGAGGAGGCGGTGAACACCCCTACGCCCAGGCAGAAGACCAGCCGGTTCCCCAGCCGGTCGCCCAGCGCGCCACCCGTCAGCAGGAACCCGGCGAAGACCAGGGTGTATCCGTCGGTGGTCCACTGGATGCCGGTGAGCGAGGCCGACAGTTCGCGGCCGATCACCGGGACCGCCACGTTGATGACGGTCACGTCCAGGATGACCATGAAGTACCCGGCGCACACCGCCAGCAGCGGTGCCCACGACCGCCGTCCGGCGGACTCCGCGCACATCACGGCCTCAGCTCCATCCCGTCCGCGCAGCATCAACCAAGTGGTCACATTACGGGAGACATCTCCCGCGTCACGGCAGCCGAGCGCAGGGTGCCCAGCGGTTTCGGCGGCCTACGCGAAGCCGCCGTTGCTCATCAGGAGCTGGCCGTTGATCCACCCGCCCTCGCCCGAGCACAGGAAGTCCACGAGGTGCGCGGTGTCCCGCGGGGTCCCGAGACGGCCGAGCGGTGTGCCGCGGACGCAGTGCTCCCGCATCTCCTCCGACATCCAGCCGGTGTCGACCGGCCCGGGGTTGATCGCGTTGGCGGTCACACCGAGGTGCGCGAGTTCGCGGGCGGCGGCCAGGGTGATCCGGTCCAGGGCGCCCTTGCTCGCTCCGTAGGGAAGGTTGCCGACGGTGTGATCACTGGTGAGGCTGATGATCCGCCCGGTCCCCGGGGCCGCGGCGAAGCGGTGTCCGAACTCGCGGATCAGCAGCCAGGTGGCACGCGCGTTGACCGCGAAGTGCCGGTCGAAACTCTCGACGGTGGTGTCGAGCAGTCCGGAGTCGACCGACTCGCAGTGACACATCACCAGCGCGGTGACAGGACGGCCTAGTCGTTCCTCGACCGCGTCGAAGACCCGTGCCGGAGCCTTCGGATCGGCGAGATCCGCCTCGATCGCCGCGGTGTGTGCACCGGCTTCGGCCAGCGTCCGGCCGATGGTCTCGGCCGCACCGGTTTCCCTGCCCCAGCTCATACGATCGTCGTAGGGGGCCCAGTAGGTGAAGGCGATGTCCCAGCCCGACGCGGCCAGCCTGCGCGCGATGCCCGCACCGATCCCGACGGTCCGTCCCACCCCGGTGACCAGGGCGAGCGGGCGGTCGGCCCCGTGGGAGGGCCGGTCCCGATCGCTGTTCGTCGTCACGGACCGGGATCGTCCATGACCGGCACCGCAAGGTCAATCGCTTTTCCCGGGCACCTGCCCTCGGCGGCCTCCCGACGGACACCGCGAGGGCCGTACGGAACGTCCCGCACGAGGACCGAGGCACGCGTCGTGGCCGTCCATGACAAGGGAGTCGGCTTCGGCCGTCCCCCCTCGCCCCGGGCCTCCTGATCCGCACGGACGGCACCGAGGCGACGAGGGACCGCCCGGCCGCCCCGACCGCCGCCCACCCGGGGCCTGACCCTGGAGCGGACGGCCGACGACTCCGGCACCGGTCAGGACACCCCGCCAACAAGCTGGTCGCCGCGACCGCCCGGCGCCGGACCGAGATCGCCACCGCCGCCCTCACCACGGGCCCGCAGCCCTGGCCGACCGGCCCCGCCTGGCTCCTCCCGGTCCTCGCGGCCACGGTTCTGGCCACGGCCTTCCGCACCCTCGAGCTCCCGACCCGCCGAGCCCTGCGCACCGCACCGGCGGAGGCGATCCGCGCCAACTGAACTCGCCCCAGAGCCAAGGGGGTTGGCGACAGCCGTCCTGGAACAGCCGCACTGATACGGTCCGATCATGCCGCGCCTCGTGGAAGTCCCCGGGTACGTACGCTTCTGGACCGCCTCGGCCGTATCCGCCTTCGGCTCCCAGATCACGGGCCTGGCCCTGCAGATCCTCACCGCCGTGGCGCTGGGCGCGTCCGCCACGGAGGTGGGCATGGTCAACGCCGCCCGCTGGCTGCCGTACCTGCTCTTCGGACTGGTGGCCGGGGTGCTGGTGGACCGCTGCCGGCGCAAGCCGTTGATGGTCGGCACGGATCTCGGACGGGCGGTCCTGCTCGGTGCGATACCCGTGCTGTACGCGCTGGACCGGCTGAGCGTCCCGGCGGTGTGCGCGTGCGTCTTCGCCGTCGGAGTGCTGTCCCTGCTGTTCGAGGCGGCCAACCAGTCGTACGTGCCACGGCTGGTCCCCAAGGACCTGCTCAACGCCGCCTACGCCCGGGTGGAGCAGGCCGGCGCGGTGGCGGGTTCGACCGGTCCCCTCGTCGCCGGGGTACTGATCAAGATCATGGGGGCGCCGCTCGCCGTGCTGGTGGACGCCCTCACCTATCTGATGTCCGGGCTGTTCCTCGCCTCGGTGAAGGCACCCGATCCGGTTCCCGACCGGGGCGCGCGCCGCAGTGTGGGCAGCGAGCTGCGGGAGGGACTCGCCTGGGTCTACCGGCATCGCACGCTGGCGTCCATCGCCCTGACCTCGCACGCGATGCTCCTGTTCAACAGCATGGTGAGCACGGTCTTCGTGGTCTTCGCCCTGCACGAGCTGAAGGTCGGGAGCTTCGGTCTGGGGGTCACCTACGCCTGCGCCGGCGTCGGCGCGGTACTGGGCGGCGCGCTCTCCGGCCGGGTCGTGCGGAGGCTGGAGGTCGGCGCCACGCTGATCGTCTTCCGGGTGCTCGCCGCGGTCGGCTGGCTGCCCCTGGTCCTGGCCCAGCGCGGACCGTGGGCCCTCGTCTCCGTCGCGCTCGCCCACTTCGTCGTCTCCCTGGCGATCGGTGTCGAGAGCCCGGTGGAGATGAGCTACCGGCAGTCGGTGACGCCCGACCGGCTGCGCGGGCGGATGAACGCGACGATCCGCTCGATGAACTGGGGCATGGTCGCGGTCGGCGCACCCCTCGGCGGCATCCTCGCCGACCAGGTCGGCCATCGCTTCGCCCTGGCGGTCGGACTGTCCGGAGCGGTCGCCCAGGCACTCGTGTTGGCCGTCTCTCCCACCCGCCGGGCCCGGGCCGCCGATGAACTCGGCACATCGGCAGTGGACTTGACACCCCGCCACGCGTCGGCCGAGGGCGGCCTCGACTGACCCAGCAACACCCCTTCACGACAGGCGAGTTGCTGATTTCCCCGGGTGCGCCCCACCCGTTTATGATCTTGGTCGTGACTGTGCAGAATTCTGACAAGACGCTCTCCCGCAAGCAGAGGCTCCAGGAGAAGCAGCGCCGCCAGCTCTCGGTGGTCGACACGGTGGACAAGGCCGAGGCCAAGGTCCGCAAGGCGGAGTCCGAACTGGCCGTGGCGGTCGCCGAGGCGGTGCAGGTGTTCGGCGACGAGAAGTCCGCGTCCGAGGGACTCGACATGGCGCCCGAGGCGATCCGGCGCTTCCTGCGCATGGCTCAGGAGGAGACCGCGAAGACCGAGGAGCCCGCCGAGGAGGCCTGACCCGGAGCGCCTCGGTCACCGCACACGGACACCGCCGTCAGGCGCCACCGGTGGACCCGTGACGCGCCAGCTCGGTGGCCAGGCGCCGCATCACGGTGCGGTTGGCGCGCCGCATCGTGGACCGTACGACCGGGGCCAGCAGCCGGTCGGCCAGCGGGGCGCGCACCCAGGCGTACGTGAACGCGACACGGCTGCCGCCGCCGGGCAGTGCTTCGATCGTGTACGTGCCGTGGGCCAGACGCCGGCCGGCCGCGCTGACGTTGCGTTCGACGAGGCGCCGCGGCGGGTCGGCCTCGACGACCTCGATGTCGACGTCGGACCGCACACCGCCCAGCGCGACGGTGACGGTGGCGCGCGACCCGACGCCGCGGCCCGGGCCGTCGTAGCGCCAGCCGGTCAGCTAGTGGTCGGTGAATCGCTCGTGGTGCGACATGACATCGAGGAAGTCGTAGGCCTGCTCGGGCGTCTGCGGTACGTCGATCGACACGGTGACAGACTTCACGCGCCACACGGTACGCTCCACCCGGGAGCCCGGTCTCCCGCTGCGGCGCCGGATCACCGCCGGCCGAGCCGATCGGCGAAGCCGGTCCGCCAGGCCGGCCGCTCGGGCAGCCAACCCCGGCCGCGCGCAAGCGCGTTGAGCGCGCCGCGTTCCCGTTCCTGTCGGCCCGCCAGCGGCTCGGGCGCGGGCACGGCGAGCGCTCGGGCCAGGACCGGAAGCCACGCGTGCGCGGGGGGCGGGCTCGTCGTCCACGACGTTGACCGGTCCGCCCGGCCAGTGCCGCCGCGAGCGCGCCGCCCCGTGCGTAGCAGGCCGTAGCGCAGTACGACCGCCGTCTCCCCAGGTTCCGGGTGCCCTCACGGCGCAGCCGGCCGTTGGCGGTCCCGTCCGGGGCGGAGAGGTCGGAGAGGTCGGTGAGCTGGTGGATCACCGCGTCCGGTGACGCCGCGCGGACCCGATCGTCCTGCTCGGTTTCAGTGCGGTCCGGTTCGGGCTGAGTTTCGGCGCGGCGGTGACCGCCATCGTGGTCGGGGCGGCGCCGGGTTCGGTGCGGATGGCGGTGATCTCGAGGATGGGGGTGCGGAAGGCTCGGCCTCGTTCCAGGTCCGCGTCCACTCCTCCGTGACACCGCAGTCGTCGTCGGTGATCATCACGAGCGGCGTCCGCTCGCGAGGTCCGAGGCTCAGCGCGAGGAACGCCTTCCGCGCTGCCGCAGCCGGACTGCGACCTGTGCGAGGGGCGCGGGTACCGCACCGACAGACTCGGCGTCCACTGCGGACTCGACAAGTCCCGGGACCGTCGAACCACGCGAGCAGTATGCGTTCGACACCCAGAACGTCACGGACTTCGCCGCCTTCCCGCGCACCTCAGGAGGGTTCCGCATCGAGTGACCGGCCGCTGGGCGACGGACGGGAGGCCCGGTCACGACATGTGTCCACGGGGTGGCCGGGGGGGCACGGGAGACGATCGGCCGGCGTGCCGCGCGACGCCGTGAGCCGCGCCGTCGACGGGCGATGCCCGTGGGCAGCAGGGGTGGGTGTCAGTGGCGGGTTGTAGCGTCCCGTCCCATGAACAGGGCAACTTCCCCCTCGGGCTACCGCGTCATCACCGCCGATGAGGCCGAGGCGCGCTTCGACGCCGGTGCCGACCTCGTCTATCCCTACGAGGATTTCGCCGATGAGCAGGAGATCCGGCTGTACGAGGGTCCGCTGCACGTGGTGGGGAACCTGGAGCGGGAGGGCGACGGCGACTGGTCACCGTGCAATGTGATCGTGGACGGTGATCTGACCGTCGACGGGGATCTGGAGTGGTGGGACTCCGCCGGCGGCACCTTCCTGCTGGTCACGGGGAACGTACGGGCGCGCAATGTGCTGCTGTCGGGATGCCCGGACGTGGTGGTCCGGGGCGACCTCACCGTCACCGGAGGCGTCCAGGGACACCACGGCGACGACGGTGGATTTCTGACGGTCAAGGGCCTGGTCCGGGCCCAGGTCGTGATCAGCACCCTGTACTTCAACCTGGACTTCGCCCGGCGGCCGGACGCCCTGCTCATAGCCGACACGTACCGGACCACCTGCCCGGTCGACCTCACCCCTGACGAACTGGATGACATCGTGCTGCCCGAACTGCTCGACCGCGACGACCGAGCGGACGAACACAAGATCGGCGAGGCACTGCGCGCGGGACGCCCCGTGCTGCGCCCCGGTGTGCGCGCGACGTCGGCGGGTGCCGCCCCGGTCTAGGCACGACGCCCGGACGCCCGGACGCCGTCGCCGGGAGCTGGGACGCAACGGTGCGGGCGTGGGACGCGGTGACGGGGGAGCGGATCGGGGAGAGTCTGGTGTTCCCCGCCAAGGTGAACGCGGTCGAGGTGACACCGGACGGGCGACTGGCCGTCGCGTACGGCACGGAACCGGCCGTTCTGACCCCTCCTCAGTGGAGGGACTACGTGTAGTCAAGCGGAAGTTGAAGAAGTTACAGTGTCGGCCTCACTTGATCGACCGCTGTCTTCTGAAGTGGGAGCGCCTCAACCCGGCGGCTCTGGGAAGGGGTTCGGTGGAACAGGGGACCGCGCCCCGGCAGCGGGAGCGAACGCGCTCACGGATCTCGCCGTACTTGTCCCGGCCGGATGCGACACTCACCGGCGTCCTCGGTGTCCGGGCCCGATTAACGCCCCACCGCCCGGCGTTCCGCTTTCTGGCCGACGGGACCAGTGACCGGGTCGAGACGTGGACCTACGCGGAGCTGAAGCGGCACGCCGACGCCGTGACCGCGCGGCTGCGGGCCGGAGGGCACCGCGGCGGCCGGGTGGTGCTGGCCGGTCGGCCCGGACTGCCCTTCGTGGCGGGGCTGTTGGGCGTACTCCAGGCCGGTGCGACGGCCGTCCCGGCCTTTCCACCGACCAACCGGCGGGCCGTGACCCGGCTCCGTTCGATCCTGGCCGACTGTGTGCCGGGCGCGATTCTGGCCGACTCCCGGCACGAGCGGCGATTCGCCGGGGTGACGGACGCCGGGGAAGCGCTGCCCCCCTTGATCCCGCTGGACGACGCGCCTTCTTCGCAGGGGGCCGACCCGCCCGGCCCGACGGCGCCCCACGATCCGGTGCGGCCGACGGACACGGCGCTCATCCAGTACTCCTCCGGCTCGACCGGCGACCCGAAGGGCGTCGAGCTGACACACGCCAACCTGATGAGCAACTGCCACTCCATCGGCCGGCACATCGGCGCGGAGGACGATCGCGTCGGGTTGACCTGGTTGCCGCCGTACCACGACATGGGGCTCATCGGAACGATCATGCTGGCGCTTCACGGCGGCTGGCCGCTGCTGATGATGACGCCGGAGCACTTCGTCCAGCAGCCGGCCCGCTGGCTCCGGGCGATCACCGACCACCGGGTGACCATCACCGTGGCGCCGAACTTCGCCTTCCAGCTCTGCGCGGACACCGTGGACGACGAGGACCTGGCCGGTGTGGACCTGTCGTCGCTCCGGCAGGTCTTCTGCGGCTCCGAGCCGGTCGCCCTCGACACGCTCGACGCCTTCCGGAAGCGGTTCGCGCCCCTGGGCTACCAGGAGGAGACGCTGATCCCGTGCTACGGGCTCGCCGAGGCCACGCTCCTCGTGACGGCCAAGGCGCCCGGGACGGCCCTCGGCGTCGAGTGGGTGGACCGCGAGGCGCTGTCACGTGGCCGGGCGGTCACCCGGGACGAGCTCCCGCGCGAGCGGGAGGGGAACCCGAGCGGCGACGCGGTGCCCATCGTCGGTTGCGGAGTCCCGGCGGAGGGCCACGACCTCCTGGTCGTCGATCCCGAATCCGGCCGGGTGCTGGCCGACGGCACGGTCGGGGAGATCTGGGTCCACGGGCCCCATGTCGCCGTCGGCTACCACGGCAGACCCGGGCCGACCGCCACGGTGTTCGGCGCGACACCCGCCGACCGCGCGGGCCGGCACAGCGGTCCGGACAAGACGTATCTGCGGACCGGTGACCTCGGCTATCTGCGCGACGGCGAACTCTTCGTCACCGGCCGGATCAGCGGACTGCTCGTGGTGGCCGGCCGCAACCTCTACCCCCAGGACATCGAGCGCACGGTCGACCGCGCCGACCCGTCCGTCCACCGTTCGGTCGTCTTCGCGGTGCGCGGCACGTCCGAGGAACACGTCGTCGTGGTCGCCGAGGTACGCGACAGCCGCCGGACCCGGGCCGAACTCGACTCCCTGCACGGCAGGTTGCTGGCGGCGGTGGCCGCGGAGCACGGCGTTCGGCCGGCCGGGGTGCACCTCGTGCGGATCGGCACCATCCCCCTGACCACGAGCGGGAAGATCCGCCGGGGAGCGGCACGGTCGGCGTATCCGGAGCGCACCCTGGGCAGCGTCCTCGTACCGTCCGACACCTGCGCAGACGGGGAGCCGCGCCATGGACACTGAAGCCCCGCCGAGGGATCACCGCGCGCTCGCCCTCGCCTGCGCCACGGTCGGCGGATCCACGGCCGGTTTCGTGGCCGCGATCCTCTTCACCGTCCACCACGGCTGGTCGTGGCTGCACTTCGGGCTGTTCACCGGCATGTACCTCGTCACCTCGCTGGGGGTCGAGGGCGGGCTGCACCGGTTCTTCTCGCACCGCTCGTTCTCCGCCGGCCCGGTGCTGACCTTCCTGTGGGGCATCGCCGGCAGCATGGCGGCTCAGGGGCCGATCCTGTTCTGGGTGTCGGTGCACCGCAAGCACCACGCCTTCGCCGACCGGGACGGCGATCCGCACTCGCCGCGCCCGCGGGGGGAGGGACGGCTGGCGGTGCTGCGCGGCCTGTGGCACGGCCATGTCGGATGGCTGTTCACCGTTAGGCGGGAGGGCTGGGCCAAGTTCGTCCCCGACCTGCTGCGCAATCGCCATGTCCACACGGTCGACCGCTACTACGCCGGGTGGATCGCCCTGGGGCTGGCCCTGCCGGCCGGAGTGGGCTGGGCGGCGACCGGCCGCCCCGTGGACGCGCTCGGCGGACTCCTGTGGGGCGGATTCGCCCGCATGTTCGTCCTCGACCATGTGACGTGGACCGTCAACTCACTGGGACACACCCGGGGCCGCCGCCCGTACGACACCCGGGACTCCAGCCAGAACCTCGCCGTCCTCGCGCCTGTCTCGGTGGGCGGGTCCTGGCACAACAACCACCACTCCCAGCCGTCGCTGGCACATAACCGGCACCGCTTCTGGCAGCTCGACATCACCGGCGGGGTCATCAGCCTCCTGGACCGAGCGGGACTGGTGTCGGACGTCCGCTACCCCGCGCGCACGAGCGCGGCCCGGGAAGCCCGGTAGAAGAGGGAGAGGGAACCATGTCGGCTGTCAGCGCCCCGGCGGGCATCGTCCGGCTCGACCCGAGAAGCCTGCGGATCAAGAGATTCTCCGCGCTGACCACCATGGTCCTTCCGCTCCTCGGTACCGTCGCCGCCGGATACCTGCTGGTCACCGGGCAGTTCACGGTGACCGATCTGGTCCTGTTCGGCGTGTTCTACTGCGTGCACCTCGGCGGAGTCACCATCGGGCTGCACCGGTACCTCGCCCACAAGGCGTTCAGGACCTCGCCCTGGTTCCAGGACGTCCTGATGGCCGCCGGATCCATGGCCGCGCAGGGCCCGCTGCTGTTCTGGGTGGCGACCCACCGGCGGCACCACAAGTACGCCGACCGCGAGGGCGACCCGCACTCGCCCAACCTGCACGGCACCGGCCTCAAGGCCCGGCTGCGCGGCCTGTGGTACGCGCACATGCCGTGGATGCTCAGCGACGAGTCGTCGAAGTGGTCCGTCTACGCGCCGGACGTCCTGCGTGAGCGACGTCTGGTCCTGCACCACCGGCTCTATCCGACCTGGGTGACGGCGGGGCTCGTCCTCCCGGCCGCGATCGGCCTCGCCGTCGGGCACACGGCCCTGTCCGCCTTCTCCGGGCTCGTCTTCGGCGGCCTCGCCCGGATCTTCGTCGCCAACCAGGCCGCGTGGTGCGTCGGGTCGCTCTGCCACGCCTTCGGCAGCAGGCCGTTCGACAACGGGGACAAGAGCACCAACAACTGGTGGGTCGCCGTCCTCACCTTCGGCGAGGGCCTCCAGAACAACCACCACGCCTTTCCCGGGTCCTACCGCCACGCCACCCGGTGGTGGGAGCCCGACCTCAGCGGCTGGGTGCTGACCGCCCTCGGCCGGCTGCACATCGTATGGAATCTGCACGAGCCCTCAGCCGCACGGATAGCCCAGAAACGACAGGAGCCCCACCGTGTTTCGCCGTGACAAGAACGCACGCACCTCCGACGGCCCGGTCACCGAGGAGGCCATCCGCGCGTGGATGGTCGACTACCTGGTGGACAAGCTGTCCGTGGAGCCCTCCACCGTCGACACGAGCCGGGCCTTCGAGGACTACGGACTCGACTCCCGCGCCGGAATCCAGATGTGCGGAAAGCTGGAGAAGTTCGTCGAACTCCGGCTGTCGCCCGCCCTGTTGTACGAGCACTCCTCCATCGACGCCGTCGCCGCCCACCTCGGCCGGCGGCTCGTCGAGGAGCACAGCCACTGAGGGCGACAGCGAGAGCGAGGACGTCATGGCGTTGAGCGGCATTCCGACCAGCCCGGACCGGCGGTTCGAGGAGTTCCTGGACAAGTCACGGGCGTTGGAAGGACGGCACCTGACGGAGTCGATCCCGCGCGAGTTATTCACCCCGCGCACGGCCCGCGGACTGCTCGGCCTCGCCGTGAGCCTCGCCCTCTACGCGGGGGCGATGACCGGAGTCGTGTTCTCCCCCTCCTGGCTGCTCGACATCCCGCTGTGGTTCGTGGCCGGCCTCGGCGGCTGGGGCATGCACTGCATCGCGCACGACTGCGGCCACGGCTCCTTCTCCCGGTCACGACGCCTCAACACCGCCGTGGGAAGCGTCGCGCTGCTCCCGCTGCTCTACCCGTACCACTCCTGGCGTCATGTGCACAATCTGCATCACTCGTACACCAACAACCTCGAACTCGACACCGACTGGCGGCCGTTGCCCCCGGCCGCCTACCGGCGCCTTTCCCCCTTCGCCAAAGCGGTCTACGCGGGCACCCGCACCTGGGCCTTCTGGGGCGGGACGGTCCGGTACTGGTTCGTGTCGGGCTTCCGGCCCGGCTACTTCCCCAAGCGGTCGATGCGCCGCGAGGTGTGGCGGTCCATCGCCTTCACCGCGCCCGTCGCCGTCGTCGGCCTGTCCTCGCTCGTGGTGTTCACCGGCGTACGAGGCCTCCTGTACTACTTCGTGCTGCCCTGGCTGATGACCCATCTGTGGTTCAGCGCCACGACCCTCATGCACCACAGCGCCGCCGACGTCCCCTTCCTGACCTCGCAGCACTGGACCCGCAACGCCGCGCGGCTGCTCCTCACCACGGACTACGCGTACCCGAGGGTGCTGTCGTTCCTGACCCACAACATCTCCGTCCACACCGCGCACCACGTGGCCCCGGCGATCCCGTTCTACAACCTCCCGAAGGCACAGCTCGCCCTGAAGAGCGCCCACCCGGGAATGGTCCGCGAGGAGCGGCTGAGGCTCGGCCGGCTGTGGCGCATCCTGCGCAGCCTGCACCTGTACGACACGGAAGCGGGCTTCTACACCGGCTTCGAGGCGGCGAAGGAAGCACCGGGAAGGACGCAGTGACTTCAATGGAGGCATGGTCATGCCAGCGACCGATCACCAGCTGACCGGGCCGGTCATGGGCCCGGCCGAGGCCCTCTCCGAGCTGTTCACCCCGGCCGGAAAGCACCACCCCTACCCCCTGTACGACGCCCTGTGGGAACTCGGCCCGGTGATCCCCCTGGGCCCGGCCGGCACGCTCGTACTCGGCTACGACGAGATCTGCACCGCCCTGCGCGACTCCCGTTTCCTGGTCACCGACGCCGCCGTGCACGAGGCGACCGGCATGAACGACCACTCCTCGTGGCAGTGCCTCACAAAGATCATGATGTTCAGCAACTCACCCGACCACGAACGCATGCGACGCTTCGCGGGCTGGGCCTACGCGCCGCGCCAGGTCGCCGAGCGCCGCCGGTCGGCGGTCGAGGCGGCGGAGCGCTGGACGTCCCACCTCGCCACCCTCGACGGCGGCGGCCCGGTCGATCTGGTCGAGGCGTTCGCCACCCGTGTCCCGATCACCGTCACCGGAGAACTGCTCGGCATCCCCGAGGCCGACCGTATGCCGCTGCGCACCGCCATCACCGCGACCACGACGGCCTTCGAGCCCGTCTTCGACCGTGACGAACTGCTGCCCGCCGACGCGGGGATGGACGTACTGGTCGACTGTCTCGCCGACCTGGTGCGGGAACGCCGGCGCCGCCCGGGGGACGATCTGATCAGCGCGATGGTACGAGACCGGGATGCCGGCGGAGCGTTGAGCGAGGAGGAACTCGTCGCCAGCCTGGTGATGTTCCTCATCGCCGGCGTGCAGAGCCCCAGCGACCTGATCGGCAACACGGTACGCCTCGCACTGAACCGCCCCGCCGAGGGCCGGAGGATGACCACCGATCACGACCACGCCGCGGCCTTCATCACCGAGACCCTGCGGATCGACCCGCCGAACCACGTCCTGACCCGCGCCGCCGCGACGGACATCGACTTCCACGGCCACCGCGTCGCCGCCGGCACCAGGGCACTGCTGGTCCTCGCCGCCGCCAACCGCGACCCCCGCCAGTTCACCGACCCGGCGACCTTCGACCTCGCCCGGAGGGACAACCGGCCGCTCTCCTTCGGTCTGGGCCCGCACTACTGCCTGGGCGCCGCGTTCGCCAGGATGCAGGTCGAGGCCGCCGTACCCGTCCTCCTGCGCCGTTTCCCCCGTATGACCCTCGCGGCCCCGCCCACCTACCGGGACCAGCTCGTGACACGCGGCTTCGCCCGCATGGAGGTGGACCTCGGCTCCTAGGGCCTGGCGGATCACCGGAGCAGGAACCGAACGAATCGACCACGAGGGGGAGTTGGCTGTGACAGCGGAGAACATCGACGAGGTCGTGGACGGGCTGGCCGGGATCGTGCGGGAGGCCCGTCGCGCGGGTGACCGCATCGGGTACTTCGCGGCGCTGTACCGGCAGGTGACCGTCGAGGTCCGTACGGGCATTCACGCCGGGTTGTTCGAGGACGGCGCCCGGATGGACCGCTTCGACACGCTCTTCGGCAACCGCTACTTCGACGCGTACGACGCCTGGCGCCGCGACCGCAGCGGGCCGCGGTGCTGGCGCCAGACGTTCGGTCTGCTCGCCGACGCCGACACCGTCATCGTCCAGCACCTGCTGCTCGGCGTGAACGCGCACATCAACCTCGACCTCGCCCTCGCGGCCGCGCGGACCGCCCCGGGCGAGGACATCCACGCGCTGCGGCACGACTTTCTGCTGATCAACGACATCCTGGGGCGGGTGGTGCTCGCGGTGCAGGACTCGGTCGGCGACCTGTCACCGTTCCTGTCGCTGCTGGACCAGGTCGGGGCCCGCACCGACGAGCGGATCCTCGACTTCAGTGTCCGCCAGTCCCGCGAGGAGGCGTGGCACAACGCCGTTGTGCTGGCCGGCCTGAACGAAGCGGAGCAGGCGGCCACCATCGAGCGGCTCGACGTCAGGGCGGCCGTGCTCGCACGGTTGATAGCGCGCCCGGGCGGCGTCGTCCGCCCGGCCCTGGAGCTGATCCGGCGGACGGAGAATGATGACGTGCCGGCCGTCATCAGGCATCTCGACCACGCCATGCAGCGGCCCTCCGCCCGGTAGGGGACGGGGCGGGCAGGGATTGCGAGACGGCACGAGGTCACCCTCCTCGCCCCCGGGGTCCGACGGCCGAGCGGCCCGTTCCCCGAGGTCGCTGATGATGTCGACGATCTCCGCGTGCAAGGATGTAGAAGGGGGCGCCGGGCGGGAAAGCGGAGTTGGGGCGGGATGATCGGGACGGTGTTCCGGAGTGAGGACGTACCTACCGAAGACAGATTCGACCATTGGCGGGACATGGTCGGCCGGATGCGGTCGCCCAGTCACATCACCAGTACGCACGCCGCCGACTTCTGGGCGCGCAGCCGGGTGATGGAACTGGGGTCCGTGACCGTGTGGCCGACGTCGTTCCTGCCGACGCGCTACTGGCGGAGCCCGAAACTGGTGCGCCAGTCCGACCCCGAGCTGTACCACCTCACGCTGCTGATCGACGGCGGCCTGGCCCTCGAACACGCGGGGCGGACCGACTCGTTCGGCCCACGTGATCTGCACCTGACCGACAGCTCGCTGCCCTACGACCTCCGCCCGTACGGCATCGGGTCGGCGGACGGCCCCGAGCCGGGTGTCGTGAAGGGGGTGGGGGTCGACTTTCCCAAGGCGCGGCTTCCTCTGCCGCCGCACCGGGTACGGGAGTTGCTGGGCCGAGCACTGCCGGGGCGGGAGGGCTTCGGCGCCCTGCTGGCGGATTTCCTCATCAGCCTGGAGCGGCAGGCCGACACCCTCCCGCCGTCGGACGCGCCCCGCCTGGGCGGGGTCGTCATGGACCTGGTGTCGGCGTGGTGTGCCCAAGTACTCGACACCGAGGCCGACTTGGCGCCGGAGTCCCGCCAGCAGGTCCTGGCGCGACACATCCAGGTGTTCATCCGGCAGAACCTGCACGATCCGGACCTCACGCCACCGGTGATCGCCGCCGCCCACCACATCTCCCTCAGCTACTTGCACCGGATCTTCCCCCAGCAGACACAGGGCGAGACCGTCGCGGCCTGGATCCGCGAGCGGAGACTGGAGGGCGCCGCCCGCGACTTGGCGAACCCCTTGGCGCGCACCATGCCGATCCACGCCGTCGCCGCCCGCTGGGGCATCTCCCGCGCTTCCGACTTCACCCGCGCCTTCCGCGCCGCGTACGGGCTCTCGCCCAAGGAGTACCGGCACCAGGCGCTGATGAGTGGACAGTAGAGCGGGCTGCTTCCGGGGGGAGCAGCCCGCAAGGGCGACCGGCTGCCCCACGCGGACGGAGGCGACGATCCGCAGGCCGCCGGCGCCGAGGTGTACGCCCGTTGCCGCACCGAGCTGGAACGCTCCCCTGCCTCCACGCGCCGCGCCCGCCCCGGAGGCTCGGCGGCTGCTCGCCCACACCGACGAACCGGCCGGTGGGTTCTTCGGCCGCCACACCACCGTCCCCCCGGGTGCCTTGCGGCGGACTCATCGCCGGCTGGGTGAAAATGGGCGCGCCATCGGCTCTACGAAGGACCATCATGACAAGCGACGTATCTCCGCCCGAGGCGGAGGATGACCGTTTCTGGCAGGAACGACGGATCTGTTTCCTGACCACCCACCGGCCGGACGGCAGTCCGCATCTCGTCCCCGTGGGTGTCACCTTCGATCCGGAGGCCGGCGTCGCACGCGTCATCAGCAGCGCCGGCAGCAGGAAGGTCCGCAACGTCCGGGCGGCCGGCCCCGGCACGACGGTCGCGGTCAGCCAGGTCGAGGGGCGCCGCTGGTGCACCCTCGAAGGCACCGCGCTGGTCAAGGACGACCCGGAATCCGTCGCCGAGGCCGAACGGCGTTACGCCGAGCGCTACCGGCAGCCCCGCCCCAACCCCGAGCGTGTGGTCATCGAGATCACCGTGACCCGGGTGATGGGCACCGTGCGGCCGCCCGGCTGGTGACGGGCGCGGCCCCCGGCCGGACGACGGAACTCCCGCGAGGGACGGCCTGAAGCAGACGGCGGGTGCGGTAGTGCCGGGGGTCGTCGAGGAAGACCTGTGCGGCGGGGCCGGACCCGACGGTCCGGCCGTGGCGCATGACGACGAGATCGTCGCTGGTCTGCCGGACGACGCCCAGGTCGCGCGAGTCTCCTGACCAACGGGGCGACGCGCCGGCCGCACTCGGACTGGCGGGGCGTGTCGCGCGACGGGGCCGGGGGGTGGGTGACGGTCACGGTGTCCTCTTCGCGGGGCAGCCGAGGGTGAGAGGGGCCGCGGTGAAGACGGAGGAGTAGGTGCCGACCGCCAGGCCGATGAGCAGGGCGAGGGCGAAGTCGGTGAGGGTACCGTCCGCCAGGACGGCCAGGGCGGTGAGGATGAGGGCCGCGCCCGTGCCGGTGCTGACGGTGCGGGGGAGGGTCTGCAGGATCGCCTGGTTCGTCAGCCGCGGCAGCGGCACCGTGCGGTCGCGGGCGAGGAGTTCGCGGATGCGGTCGAACAGGACGACGGAGTCGTTGACCGAGTAGCCGATGACGGTCAGCAGAGCCGCCAGGAAGAGGCCGTCGATCGGCTTGCCCAGCCAGGCGAAGACACCGACGAGGATCACCACGTCGTGGACGAGCGCACCGACCGCCGCGGTGGCGAACCTCCACCGGAAGCGCACCGCCAGATAGAGCAACTGGGCGCCCAGGGCGAGACCGAGCGCGACGAGGGCGTTGCGGCGCAGCTCCTCGCCCAGGCTCGGACCGATCAGCTCGTCCCGGACCTTCTCCGTCCCGCCGCCGAGACCGCTCACCGTGCCGGTCACCGTGGCTTCCTGGGCATCGGTCAGCTCCTCCGCGCGCACCGTGAGGGAGTTGTCGCCGGAGGACTGGACGATGGCGTGCGGGAAGCCGGCCCGGCCGAGGGCCTCACGTGCCCGGTCGGGGTCGACGGGAGCGGTCGTGGAGTACTCGATGAGCCGGCCTCCGGTGAAATCGATGCCGAAGTCGAGACCGCGCGCCAGGATGCCCGAGGCGGCGAGGGCGAGGAGCACGGCGGAGGCGACCAGCCAGCGGCGCGGACGGCGCATCAGGAACGGGTCGCGGCGCAGCAGCCCGTCCCGGACGCGTCCGGTGTCGGTGATGCCGGTGAGGTGCGGTCGGCGGAGGGCCGCGGGGCGGTCGAGTGCGTACTCGGCGAGCACCCGGGTGACGACCAGGGCGCTGATCATGGAGGCGAGGACGCCGATGCCGAGGGTGATGCCGAAGCCGCGGACCGGTCCGGAGGCGAGGACGAACAGGAGCCCGGCGGCGATCAGCGTGGTGATGTTGGAGTCGGCGATCGCGCCCAGCGCGCCGCGGAACCCGGCCGTCAGCGCCGAGCGGGGGCTGGGCCGGGTCCGGGCGGCGTGCTCCTCGCGGGCCCGTTCGAAGACGAGGACGTTGGCGTCCACGGCCATACCGATGGCCAGGACGAACCCGGCGAGGCCGGGCAGGGTCAGGGTGGCGCCGACGGCGGCCAGGGCGGCGTACGAGATGAGGCCGTAGCAGGCCAGGGCCACGGTCGCGAGCAGGCCCATGAGCCGGTAGACGGCGATGATGAACAGGGCGGTCAGCACGGTGCCGGCCATCGCGGCCCGGGCCGCCGCCGCGATGGCCGCGTCGCCGAGGGTGGCACCGACGGTGCGCTGCTCCACCGTCTCGACCGGCACGGGCAGGGCGCCGCCGGAGATGAGCAGGGCCAGCTCGCGGGCCCCGGCGTCGTCGAAGGAGCCGGTGATCTGCGTGGTGCCGCCCGGGATGCCCCCACCGCAGGCCACGGACGGGTCGACCTGCGGCGAGGAGACGATCTTGTCGTCGAGGACGATGGCCACCCGGCGCTGCGGGTCGCCGGGCGGGTGGCAGGCGGCCTCCGCCGTGACCTGCGTCCACCGGGTGCGGCCGGTGTCGGTGAAGTCGACGGTGACGTGCCATCCGGTCCCGCTCTGCTGGTCGAAGCGGGCGTCCGCGCCTTCGACGTGCCGCCCCGTCAGGGCGGCGGCCTCCAGCCTCAGGAGTTGTCCGGCTCCGTCCGGCAGGACGCGCTCCTCGGCCGGATCGGCCGGATCGGCCGGATCGGCCGGATCGGCATCGTCTGCCGGCGGTGTCGGGATGTCGGCGGTGCCGAGGACGGTGTGGACGGTGAGCTGCGCGGTGCGGCCCAGGACGGCGGCGGCCTTTTCCGGATCCTGGAGGCCGGGCAGTTCGACGAGGATGCGGTGGTCGCCGGAGCGGACCAGGGTCGGTTCGGTGACGCCCAGCGCGTCGATGCGGCCCCGCAGTACCTCGACGGTGCGGTCGGTGGCGTCCGGGCCGGCGTCGGCGGTGTCGGTGGAACGGGTCTCCAGCAGGATCTGGGTGCCGCCGCGCAGATCGAGCCCGAGGCGGACCGGCATGGTGAGGGCGATGGCCAGCGATCCGACGATCACGGCGAGGGCGAGCAGCGCACGGGTGCGCGAGGAGTTCTTCCGGCGTTTCAACACGAGCCTCCGGCAGGCATGCCGCGGCGGCGGGCACAGGCGGCCGCGACAGGAGAAGGGGGATGGGCTGTCTCAGGTGCCAGGAGGTGGGGGAGGGGCCCGGCCGCGGTCGTACGCGGACCGGTCGTGGAGGACGGGAGTGCACGCGGGCGGCGGGGACGTGCCCGCCCCGGCAGCCGGGGCGGCGGTGATACGGCGGGGGTGGGTGGCGCGGTGGTCCGGTGGGTGCGGGCGCTCGCCGAGATGGTCGTACGGGGACCTGACGTGAGCCGCGTACGGGCCGGCGCACGGGTCGTCCACGCGGGGACCGGTGCCCGGCTGCCACCCGATGCCCGCGGCTACGGAGGTCGGACGGGGTGCGGGTGCGGGTGTGGTGGCGGCCGGAACCGTCGCCAGCAGGACGGCGAGGAACGCGAGGAGCGTGGTGAGCGTGGTGAGCGTGGTGGTGAGCCGGGGACCGGCGGCGGTCGGGACGGTGCGGGATGCCGGGCGCATGCACCGTCCCTTTCTCGATGATGCGGAGATGATGGCGGGTGGGCGTCAGGCCTCGATGAGACCGGCGCGGATGGCGTAGCGGGTCAGCTCCAGCCGGTCGTGCAGGCCGAGTTTGTGCAGCAGGTTGGCCCGGTGGCGGTGCACGGTCTTGACGCTGATGAACAGGAGTTCGGCGATCTGCTTGGAGGAATGCCCCTCGGCGACGAGCTTGAGGACCTCCTCCTCGCGTGGCGTGAGCAGGTGATCGGGGTTCTCCTCGCCGTGCCGGACGCGGTCCAGATAGGTGCGGATCAGGGCGGTGACCGCGCCGGGGTGGAGGAACGGCTCGTTGCGCATCGCCGCCCGGCAGGCGGCGACCAGGTCTCGGTCGGCCACCGACTTCAGTACGTAGCCGCAGGCTCCTGCCTTGAGCGCCTGGAACAGGTACTGCTCGTTGTCGTGCATGGTCAGCATCAGGATCCGCAGGCCCGGCTTGAGCGCCACCAGTTCGCGGGTGGCCTGCAGGCCGGTCAGCCGCGGCATCGCGATGTCGAGGACGGCCAGGTCGACGTCCCCCTTCCGGGCCTGTTCGACGGCCTCGGCACCGTCCCCGGCCTCCGCGACGACCCGCAGGTCGGGCTCGCGGTCGAGGATCAGGCGTACACCGCGGCGTACGAGGGCGTGGTCGTCGGCGAGCAGGATCCGGATCGGCTTCGACGCTGCCGAAGCCGCAGTGCGTTCGGGAGGGATGTCGTCGGACATGGTCAGAGCCGCTTCCTGGGGACGGGGGTGATCAGACGGATCCGGGTGCCGGTGGCTGTGCCGGTGGTTGTGGCGGTGACGGTGGCTGTGCCGATGCCGATGCCGATGCCGATGCCGACGCCGATGCCGATGCCAGGGGCGTCGGCGGTGGGGCTGGCGGGTGTCGAGGCGATGTCCAGGGTGGCCCCGGCGAGCAGGGCCCGCTCCCGCATGCCGCGGATCCCGGCGCCCTCGCAGGCGGCCTCGATGCCCCGCCCGTCGTCGGCGATCTCCAGCACCACCGCCTCGTCGGCCCGACGCAGGCTCACCTCCACCCGGCGCGCGTCCGCGTGGCGGGCCGCGTTGGTCAGACTCTCCTGAGCCACCCGGTACAGCACGAGCTCGCTCTCCTCGCCCAGCGCGGGCAGATCGGCGTCGAAGCGGCGTACGACATGCAGTCCGGTGTGGGTCGCGAAGTCCTGCGTGAGCGAGGTCAGGGCGCTCACCAGGCCCAGGTCCTCCAGGACGCCCGGCCGGAGACGGCGTACCAGGCGCCGGACCTCGTCCAGGCTCTCCCGGGTGATCTCCTGGGCCTGCCGAAGGTCCTCGCGCAGCGGCCCCGGCGCGTCGTCCGCGGCCCGCTTGAGCACCAGCAGGATCGCGGTCATGCTCTGCCCGACCTCGTCGTGCAGTTCCTGGGCGATACGACGCCGCTCCGCCTCCTGGGCCAGCAGCGCCCGGGCGCTGGAGGTGGCGCGTTCGTGCTCCAGCCGGTCGAGCATGGCGTTGAAGGTCCGGATCAGTTCGGACACCTCGCCGCCACCGCCACCGCCACCGCCGGCGCCGGGAACGGGCAGCCGCTGCCCCGGCCGCAGCAGGTCGACGGTGGTCATCAGCCGGGTCAGCCGGCCCAGCGGGGCCAGGCCCCAGCGCAGCAGGGTGCCGGTGGCGACCAGCATGACGGCCAGACCGCCGACGAGGATGACCGCCTCGGTGAGCAGCACCGGCACCGAGACGGTCACCGGCGCCCACAGCAGCAGCGCCGTGGCGGCGCCCAGCACCAGGGCGTTGAGCCCGAAGATCCGCCAGAACAGCGACACGGGAAAGCTCCTCCTTCAGGGACCCGACCTCGATCGGCCCTTCGCGCACCTCTTCGCGCACCTCTCATCCGGGCGCGAACCGCCGGACACGGACGTGACCGACCCTTCCCCAGCCTCCTCCGCCCCGGGGGACGCGGTCGATGGGGCCCGACACCCATTTCCCGCGTCGCGCACCCCCCATCCACCGCCCCGCGCGGTCACCGTGTGGTTACCGCCGTACCGGGGCGAATGGGGTCCGCGCCCGATGGGATTCCCCCGCGGCACCGAGCAGAGTCGAACCCGACCCGAGCCGACCCGAGCCGTTCGGTACGGCCGGTGCTCCACGCCGTCCGTACGGCGGGGCCCGGCCAACCGGTCGGCCACAGCCGCGCCCGCCGCGCCCGGAGAGAGGACCCGTCGTGCCGCTCGACACCTCCCAGACCGATCCCCGCCCGCTACCGCCCGCCGCACTCGACGCCCGTCGGCGCCTCGAACACGCCCGCAGCAGCCGGATGGCCCAGCTGCGGGCCCTCGACGAGGCCGGCCGGATCGCGAAGGACCACGTGATGTCCGCCCAGGCGGAGGCGATCCAGCAGGTCCTCAAGGAGATCGACGCGGCGTTCGCCCGTATCGACGACAGCTCCTACGGCACCTGCCAAGGATGCAGCAGGCCCGTCCCCGCCGAACGCCTGGAGATCCTCCCGTACACCCGGTACTGCGTCGCCTGCCAGCGCCGCGCCACCGCCTGAACCGCCCCTCTGCCCCCGACCCCCCCCGCCCTGTCCACACGTCTCCCGTCCTGCATACAAGGGGTGAAGTGGTGAACCACCAGACCGTCGGCGACCGTGCCGCACACCTGTCGCCCGAGGACCTCGCCGCGTTGCAGGAGAACCTGCACGAACAGCGCCTGTTCCGCCGGGAACAGCTGCGGCAGATCGCGGCAGCGCCCCGTACCGGGAGCCCGCCCCGGCACCGTTCCGCCGCACAGACCGAGATACAGGTCAAACTCGCCGCCTCCGCGCGCATGGTCCTCAACGACGTCGAGGCGGCGCTGCGGCGCATCGCCGAGGGCCGTTACGGCACCTGCCATCTGTGCCGGCGGCCCGTCGGCCGTGAACGCCTGATGATCGTGCCGCAGGCCCGCTACTGCGCACGCTGCCAGCAGGTGCGGGAGGCCGGAGGATGACCGCCGTCCGTCGCCTCCGCACCGGCTCCCGCGCCGGGCACCGCCCCTGGCCCCCGTGCCGGCAGTGCTGCGGTCTCGCTCTCGACCTGGGCAGCGACCGGACCCGGGTCTGGATCGCCGGCCGCCCCACGATCCTCGACATACCCGCGGTCACCTTCCCGGGTGCCGGGGCGGCGCACCCGATCCAGCGCGGCGCCGTCATCGACGTCCCCGGAACGGCCCGTACGCTCGACCGGCTGCTCGGCCACCGCCTGCCCCGGCACCCGCGCCCGCTGGTGGTGGTCACCACGCCGGTACTGGACGGCCCCGCCTACCGGGACCGGGCCCGTAGGGCCGTACAGGTGTTGTGGCCGCGCGCGGTGCTTTCCGTGTCCACCGCCCGCGCCGTCGCCCTGGCCGCGGACGCCGACCTCACCCGCCCGCTGCTCGTCGTGGACATCGGCGCCCACCTCACCGAAGTGGTCCTCCTCGTCGACGGCGCGGTCTTCGACGCCCGTCGCGCCGCGTTGGGCACCACCGACCTCACCTGTGCCGGCGCTCCGGCGGACATCGGCGAGGCCGTCACCTCCATGATCACCTCGATGCTCCGCCAGGACCGCACCGCCCGCACGGCCGAGGCCCTCGGCCGGGGGCCCCTCCTGGCAGGCGGCGGTGCCCTGCGCCCCGACCTCGTCGGCCGCCTCGGCGCCGGCCTGCACGCACCCCTGCGGACCGTCCCCGCCCCGCACACCGCCGCGCTCCGCGGCGCCGCCAAGATCCTCCGAGCCGCACACACCCACCCGTCGACCCGAGGCACGCCACCACCCGGTCCCGCCCTCCGACCCCGCTGAACCCCGAACCAGCCAATCCCCGAACCCAGAACCCAGAACCCAGAACCCAGAACCCAGAACCCAGAACCACCCTCGCCCTGCGTCTTCTCGTCGTACCGCCGCTGGGCCTGGCCGTCCCGTTCACCGCCGGCGACGCCGCCGACCGGCACCACCGCTCATGGGACAGTCTCTCCACGACCTCTCGACGATCTCTCCGCGATCTCTCCGCGATCTCTCGGCGACCTCTCCACGACCTATGTAGACTACGAGTATGGGTAGGGACGGTCCGCGCATGACCCTGCAGACCCAACTGGTGCTGCGGGCATTCCTGGAGGACCCCGCCACAGAGCGCTACGGCCTCGAGCTGTGCGAGCTGGCGGGGCTGCCGTCGGGCACGGTCTATCCGATCCTCGCCCGCCTGGAACAAGTCGGCTGGGTGGACGGCGCCTGGGAGGACCCCGCCGTTCACGAGGGGGCCGGCCGTCCGCGCCGCCGCTTCTACCGGATCACCGAAGACGGTGCCGAGCAGGCCCGGGAGGCCGTCGCCCGCGCCTACCGGTCCCGCAGACAGCCCCTGCCCGGGTGGGCCGCTCGCCCCGGTCGGTGACCTGCTGCCCGAGCGTGACGCGGCACCCCTCGCGCCCCGGATCGCATTCCACCGCGCGAACGAAGGCAGACCCACGGGTCTCGCCAGGATGTCATGATCATGGACGTGACTGCGGGCAACGAGATGATCTCCATCCCGCCGGGGCGGGTGACGCTGTCGGACCGGCGGACGCGGCGCAGTTGGTCGGTCGAGCTCGCGCCCTACCGGCTCGCGGCATTCCCGGTCACCCAGGCGTTGTACGCACAGATCACCGGCCGGCGGCCGAGTGCCGCCCAGGGGGACAGGCTGCCCGTCGAGTGCGTCTCCTGGTGGGACGCGGCGCGGTTCTGCAACACCCTGTCCCGGTGCGACGGGTTCACGCCCGCGTACCACTTCCGTGCCGACGGCGAAGGTGTCGAGTGGGACGAGTCCGCCGACGGGTACCGACTGCCGACCGAAGCCGAGTGGGAGCACGCCTGCCGTGCCGGTACGACCGGGCCGCACTACGCGCCGCTCGACGAGATCGCCTGGTACCGCGGCAATGCGCACGAGCGCATCCACGCCGTGGGCGGCAAACGCCCCAACCCCTGGGGTCTTCACGACATGCTCGGCAACGTCTGGGACTGGTGCTGGGACGTCTACGATGCCGAGGTCTACGGCACCTACCGGGTACTCCGCGGCGGTGGCTGGTTCGATGAGCACTGGAGTTGCCGGGCCTCTGCGCGGCGCCGCAGCCACCCGAGCTTCCAGGTCGACGACGTGGGGTTCCGCATCGCACGCTCCCTCGTGTGACGACCGGTTCCCGCGCGCCGCCGGCCCTCCCGGGACGGGAGTTGACCTGGGGCTGTCGTTTGGATCACGCCGCAGACGCGGGGTCCGGCACGCGGCACCGTCGGTACCGGCCCCCCGCTCACCCGGCGCTCAGGCCTCCCGCCCCTCGAACAGCAGCCGCGTGAAATCGCCGAGCGGCTCCACGATGTCCAGGTCCTGGTCGAGGATCCACTGCAGTTGGAGTCCGCTGAGCACGGCGTGGAACAGGAGCGCCGCGCTCTGCGGACTGACACCCTCACGGAGTCTGCCGCGGGACTCCTCGTCGGGAAAGCCGTCGGTGAACTGGGCGCGGCTGCGCTCGTAGCGCTCCACGAAGTAGGTGTGCGCCGGATGGTCCGGCCGTGAGGCCGCGGCCGCGAGCTCGATCCACAGGCGTATCAGCTCGGGGGCCCGCTGGTGGTGGCGGATGAGCTTGCCGAGATAGGGCCCGAGCTGTTCGGGATCCCCGACCTCCTCCAGGCCCTGCCGCCACTCCTCGGAGTCCCGGTCGGCCAGTACTTCGGCGAGGAGTTCGTCCTTGTTGCGGAAGTGGTGCAGGAGCCCCGCGTGGGTGATGCCGGCGCGTTCCGCGATGTCGCGCAGCGAGGCCTTGGCGTAACCGTGCTCGGCGAAGCTGTCGCGCGCCGCCCGTACGATCTCCGCCCTGCGGGCCGGTGTCCTGGCGTACGGTCCCCGCGTTCTGCCCTGGCCCACGGTGCGCTCACCCTCCTCGACTCGGTGGCTTGGAAATCTACCCGACGGGTGGATTCCGATGCCTCCACCGCCCACCCGGTGCCCCCGTTCGTCGACGGCGGGCCCGGCTGGAACGAACCGAACCATTGTGCTCCGCCCGGCTCATTCGTAAGCTGACCACTTGGAAGGGATTGAAACGTTTCAATGCGTTTCAGCGCGTTTCAGCTTCTCCTTCCGCTCACGAAAGGAACGATCCCGTGGACGAGGACAACAGAAGCGGGCCGAGCCGTCGGCACCTGCTCGGCATCATGACGGCGGCGGCAGCGGGAGCCGCCCTCCCGCTCACCGCCGCGACGGACGCCTGGGCGTCGGGCGCACGCTCCGCCGCACCGGCGCGGCTGCGGGTCAACCTCCGTACCGCACCGCTGGGCACCGAGACCGCACCGGCCTTCACCTGGGTGCCTCCGGTCGCCAGGCAGTCCGCCTACGAGATCCAGGTCGGCACCGGCCCCGGCCGGGCGGACGTCTGGCGCAGCGGCCGGGTGGCAGGCTCCCGCAGCACCGAAGTCCCGTACGGGGGCGGGGCGCTGCGATCGGAGCGGGCGTACCACTGGCGGGTACGGACCTGGGACGAGAAGGGCGTCCGCGGCCCCTGGAGCGAGTCCGCCACCTGGGAGACCGGTCTGCTGAAGGGCGAGAAGGACTGGTCGGGCGCGCGGTGGATCGGTGGCCGACAGCCGCAGGACCACGACTGGAAGGACCTGACCGCGACCGTCGTCTTCCGGGGCGGCGCGGACCCCACGAGAGGTCTGTGCCTGCTGCTGCGCGCCGAACCCATCGGCAAGACCTGGGGCGAGGGCCTGAACTGGGCCATCCGGCAGACCGGCGACGACCTGCACCTGGTCATGAGCACCAGCCACTACGCCGGCAACACCTGGGTCGACGACGGCACCTCCGAGCCCGACTGGGGCGTGAACCACTACGACCCCCAGAGCGAGACCAACCCCACCACCGCGGGCACCCGCAGCGTCCCCGTCGCCACGGTCGCGCTCCCCGCCTCGGCCGGTCTGACCAAGGACACCTGGGCCACCCGCGACCACACGGTCCAGGTCAAGGCCCAGGGGCTGACCGTCACCACCACCGTCAACGGGGTCGAGGTCGACAGCCGCACCCTCACCGGCGACCAGATCCGCCGCCACGGCAGCTTCGGCTTCGCCGGCGGCACCGACGCCACCATCCGCACCGTCAGGGTGACCGGCACCGGCGCCCCCGACTTCTCCGCCGACCTCACCAGCGGCGCCAACCCCTTCGAGGCCGGCATCGGCACCCTCTCCGGCCTGACCTTCCCGCCCAAGAACCCCTACATCCCGTCCAAGAACGCGATCCTCCCCATCGCCAACCCCGCCCCCGTGCTCCGTCGCGCCTTCACCCTGCCCCGGGGCCGCCGCATCGCCGGGGCCCGGCTGTACCTGAGCGCCGCCGGAAACGTGACCTTCACCGTCAACGGCGACCCGCTCACCGTCGACGGCGGGCCGGCGGCCCGTGACCGCACCAACGTGCCCCGCCTCCTGACCGACCAGAGCACCTACGACCGTACGGTCCTCTACGACACCTTCGACGTCACCGCACTGCTGCGGGCCGGCCGCGAGAACGTCGTCGCCGCCGAACTCGGCCGGGGCTGGTACGGAGTGACGACCCCACAGGAGTGGTACTGGCAGCTGGCCCCCTACAACGGCGCACCCCGTCTGCGCGCGAAGCTCGTCGTGACGTACACCGACGGCTCCGCCACCACCCTCGTCACCGACAAGGACTGGCTCACCGCGGACGGACCGACGACCTTCGACTCGGTGTACTCCGGTGAGAAGTACGACGCCCGCCGGGCCGAGGAACTGGGGGAGTGGCGCTCGGCCGACCACCGCACCGGCCGCGACTGGCGTCCGGCCACCGTGCTGATCCCGCCGGGCAGTTGCTCCGGCCCCTCCCCGAAGTACCACGGAGCGCTCCCCGCCACGACGATTCCCGACGGGTTCAAGCCCGCCGCCGTACGCGCGCACGAGGCCGAGCCGGTGCTGGTCAACCAGGTTCTCCGCCCGGTGGCCCTCACCGAGACGGCGCCCGGATCCGGCATCTGGGTCCTGGACTACGGCCAGATCGTGACCGGCCTCGTCCACCTCTCCCTCACCGGCGTACGCCCCGACAGGGAGGGGCTCACCCTGCGCATCCGTGGCGGCAACCGCGTCACCGGCGGTGACGGCACCAGCGCCTCCCCGCTCTCCGTCGAGGAGGAGAACTTCCAGCACGACGCCAACCTCCAGACGCACTACTACACCCTGGGCAGACGGCCGACGCAGACCTGGGAACAGCAGTTCAGCCACTTCGGCTTCCGCTACCTGGAGGTCATGAACCTCGAGGCCGTCCTCGGACGGGCCCCCGACCTGGAGCGGGACGCGTCCGTCCTGACCGTCGGCGTCGCCCGCTCCGGCTTCGCCCGCACCGGCACCTTCACCACCGACAACGCCCTGCTCAACCGCCTTCAGCGCAACCTGGAGTGGGCCGAGCAGAACAACCTCGTCCAGAAGCCCACCGACACCCCCTCCCGCGAGAAGAACGGCTGGACCGGGGACGCCATGGCCAGCTCCGAGTCGGAGTCCCTCACCTGGGACGTCAACGCGCTGCTCACCACCTACCTGCGCCACTTCCCCGACACCCAGATCTCCACCGGCCAGCTGCCCATGTTCGTCCCCATCGCCAAGGGCGGCTACGGCTACGACCACACCCCCGGCTGGAACGCCGCGTGGAAGGCCGTACCGGCCTGGGACTCGGCCTACTTCGTCATCCCGAGGGAGCTGTACGCCTACTACGGCAACAGCAGCCTGTTCGAGGAGCTGTACGACCACCAGGACACGCTGCTCAGGTCCTACGAGACGCTGTTCACCGCCGCGAACGACTACAAGTTCGAGGCCTCGCTCGGCGCCTACTCCGGCGCCGAGGCCCCCGGCAGCAACGCCGTCATCAGCCTCGCCTTCTACATCCACTTCTGCGACTACATGGACGAGGTGGGCCGCCTCCTGGGCCGCACCGGACGGGCCGCCCACTACGCCCGGTTGGCACGCACCCTGCGCAAGGCGTTCATCGCCAACTACTGGGACGCCTCCCAGGGCCACTTCACCCAGGGCAGCATCTCCAGCGAGAACACCCTGGCCCTCGCCTTCGACCTGGTGCCCGGCTCGGATCTGGCCCCCGACGACCCCCGCCACCTGCCCGGCACCAAGCCGCTCGCCGAGAACGAGAAGGCCCTCGCGAAGCTGCTCGCGGACCGCATCACGGCCGCCGACCGGCACCTCCAGAACGACATGTACGGCTCGCGCTACGAGTTCAACATCCTCAGCCGGTACGGCTACACGGACCTCGCGTTGCAGGCGGTCACCCAGACCGGCACGCCCGGGTACGTGTACCAGATCGCCAAGGGCGCGACCTCACTGTGGGAGCAGTGGACCGACCGGCTCTCGGTCGACCACCACTACCGCTCCAACGTGGCCACCTGGTTCTACCAGAGCCTGGCCGGCATCATGCCGACCTCGACGGCCTACGCGACGCTGCGGATCCGCCCGTACATCCCCACGGTCGCGGTCAACAGCCGCGTCCCGAAGGACACGTCGGACCTCGACCTCTCACCCGCGACCCTCGACCAGGTCAGCGCCTCGATCGACACCGTGCGCGGCGAGGTGTCGTCGCGGTGGCGGCGCCGCGCGGACGGCAGGATCGACCTCACGGTCACCGTCCCCGGCAACACCGAGGCCGAGATCTGGGTCCCCACCCGGAACCAGCCCGTCACCGCACCCCGGGGGGTCACCCACCTCCGCGACGACACCTCGGGCGGTGCCGCCTACAAGGTCTACCGGGCTCACGCGGGCTCGTACCGCTTCAACGCCGGCTGACCCGCCCGACCACAGCCCGCCGCCCCGTGCCGACGACCCACCGCCGGCACGGGGCGGCGGGCTGTTCCGGCGCTGGTCCGCGATACCCCGGGGCGCGCCGCCGGCTGCTCCAGCACGCGGTCGGGGAGACCTGCCACCTCGTGGTGTACGACACGCCGGACGTCGTCTACATCGACAAGGTGGAGAACGAGACCAACGTCCGGATGGCCTCCCGGGTCGGCAGCCGGGTCCCCGCCTACCGCACCGCCGTCGGCAAGGCCATCCTCGCCTGGCTGGGCGAGGAGGAGGTCCAGGCCGTGGTCGCCGCCGGGATGCCGCCGGTCACCCAGCACACCACCACCGACCCGCAGCGGCTGCGCGCCGAACTGGACCGGGTCCGGCGGCAGGCTACGCCATCGACGACCGCGAGAACGAGCCGGAGGCGCGGTGCGTCGCCGCGCCCGTCTTCGACCACACCGACGCGGCGGTCGGCGCCGTCAGCGTCTCCGGCCTCACCACCCGGATGACTCCGGCGCGGGTCCGCGAGGTCGGCCCGATGGTCGTACGGACCGGCCTGGAGATCTCCCACGTCCTCGGCTCGCCCCGGGTGCGGGACGCCAACGGCCACTGACACCGACATCCAGGAGCGCGAGCATGGAAACGTCCACGGCGTCGACGTACGCCTTTGTGGAGGACCTGCGTGCGGAAGGCACCGCCGCCGTCCTCGACCGGGTCCTCGGCACCTACGGCTGCGACACCCTCACCGTCGCCGCCGCCTACCACCGCGCCCGCGACGTCACCCCGCACGGTCCGGCCCGGGTCACCCTGCGCCGTGACGGCGTCCACTTCGTCCCGCCCGCCGACCTGTTCGACGGGCTGCGGCTGACCCCGCCCGTGCAGACGGGCGCCGAGCACGAGCCGCTGCGCGAGGCCCGGCGGCTGACGGCCGAGCGCGGCGCCGCGCTGCACGGCTGGACGGTCTTCCTGCACAACACCACCCTGGGTCTCGCCCACCCCGACGTACGGGCGTACGCCGTGGCCCTGGCCCGCTCGGTGGCCCGGCCGGGGGTGGACGCGGTGGTCGCCGAGTCCCTGCACTACGGCACCTTCGGCCACGGCTACCACCACGAGCGCAGCTTCGTGCAGCTGGGCCCGCTGGAGGAGTTCCTGCTGGGGCTGTGCTTCTGCGAGCACTGCGTGCGGCGCGCCGCGGACGCCGGCGCGGACGCCGGCGCGGCCCGCGCCCGGGCCGGGCAACTGGTCGGCCGGGTGCTGGACGGCGCGCCCCCCGGTGCCGGTGCAGGTGCCGGGGAGCTGCCGGACGCCGTCGCCGCCTACGTCCGTACCCGGGCCGGATCCGCCACCTCGTTGGCCGCAGAGGTCGCCGCCGCGGTGGCCGACGAGGGCTCGCACCTCGTGTTCCTCGATCTGACCGGCGCGGTGAAGGGCTACGCGGACGGTCTGCCGACGGGACCGCTCGCCGCCGACGAGGCCTGGCGCATCGGAGTCGACCCGGCGGCCGTCGGCGCGGTGGTCCCCGGCTACGCGCTCCTCGCCCACGCCCGGGACGCCGAGCGGGTCGCCGCCGACGCCGCCGCCTACCGGGCCGTACTGCCGCAGCCGTGCACCCTGCGCGCGGTGCTGCGCCCGGGCGCGCCCGACACCGTCACCGCGGAGCACCTGAGAGAACGGACCGCGGCGGCCACCGGCCCCGGCCGGGCCGACGCGGTGGACTTCTACCACTACGGGCTGGTCCCGTACCCGGTGCTGGACCGCATCCCGGTGGCGCTGAAGCGGTAGACGCGCACCACGGGGGCGGGCTCATCACGCCCGCCCCCGGGCCCACGTCAGGTGTCAGACGTCGACGATCCGCCACCGCTCCTCGTCCGCGTTCTTCCACTGCCGGGTGACGACCTGGTAGTCCTGGGAAGGCAGCTCGTAGGCGTCGAGGAACCGGCTGTTGCTGGCCTCCTGGATCGTGTAGGTGCCGTTGGTGGACGGCAGGATGATCCAGGCCTGGGTCGCGTCGTTCTCGGCGGTGCGGGTGACGACCCGGAAGTCGTCGCCGGACCCCTGGTAGGCGTCGAGATAGCGGCCGTTGCTCTGCTGCTGGATCGTCGAGAGGCCGTTGCTCAGGTCGGTCAGTATCCAGTGCTGGGTGCTGTTGTTCTGGAACGGCCGGGTGACGACCCGGAAGTCGAGGCTCTCGATCTCGTGCGCGTCCAGGAACCGGTTCGTGTCCGCCTGGGTGATGGTGACGACGCGCTGGGACACGATCGTCGGCGCGGCGGCGGGCGCGGCCTGGGCGAGGCCGGCCGGAGCCAGCAGCGCGGTGGCGGCCAGCGCCGACGTCAGGGCGGCACCCCGCAGGAGTCCGCGCCCGCGGTCCCCCCGTCCCGGCCCCTTCGTCCCCGTCTCTTCCATCCTTGACTCTTCCATCCCCGTGTCTCCCGAAGTCGTGGTCGTCGTGGTCACGAACGAGCGTGCCGGTCGCGTCGGCGCACGGCTTGAGTAACCGCTACTCAGCCCTGCGGACGGGCGGTGAGCGGTTCCGCCCCCAGCGTCCGGGCCAGTTCGCGGCGGGTCGTGACGCCGAGCTTGGCGTAGGCGCGGTGGAGGTGGTTGTCGACCGTGCGCACCGACAGGGTGAGGGCGCGGGCGATGTCGACGCTGGCGTTGCCGACGGCCGCGAGCAGGGCGACCTCGCGCTCGCGGGCGGTCAGCGGCGCGGCGGCGCCGGCGGTCGTCAGCAGGGGGGTGCGCGCGCCTTCGCAGCGCGCCACCGCCGTGGCGGCCCGGCGCGCGGCCGCCGCGGCCCGGCGGGGTTCACGGGCCCGGTGCCAGGCGGCAGCGGCGGCGGTGGCCGCCTCGGCGGCGAGCAGGTCCGCGCCGACGGCCTCGCACGCGTCGGCGGCCCGCAGCAGCCGCTCGGGACGGTCCGCGGCAAGTGCGTGAGCCAGTTGTGCACGGGCGGGGACGAGCTCCCCGTCGCAGACGCGTGCCAGCCCGGTGAGCCGGTCCGCGACCTGGCGGGCCCCGCCGAGCCGGGCCACATCCGTCAGCAGCAGTGCCTCCCCGGTGACATGCCCGGTGGCCCGGGCGGTGCGGGCGGCGGCGAGGAGCACCGAACGGGCCTCGCCCAGCCGTCCCGCGGCCGCCAGCAGCCATGCCTCCCCGAGGCGCTCCTCGCCGGCCGACAGCAGGCCCGGCTCGGGCGTGGCCAGCTCCCGGTGCTCCGCCAGCGCCGTCTCGGCCGCCTCGGGCTCGCCCTGTACGGCCGCGCAGGCGGCGAGACCGGCCAGGACCAGACGCAGGGCCATGGCGTGGTCGAAGGTGCGGGCCAGCGCCGCCGCCTCGGCCCACCAGCGGCGCGCGGTCGCCGGCCGGCCCGCCAGCCACTCCGTACGGCCGAGCAGGACCGCCAGCCACACCCGCACCACCGAGTCGGCGGCGACGAGTTCGGCGTACGCCGATTCGCCCGCCCGGCGCGCCTCGGCCGGGCGGCCCGCCTCGGTGAGCGCGAGGACGAGCGGGATGCGCTGGAAGGCGGGATGGGAGGCCAGGGCCCGCTCGTCGACCCGGCGGTGCCCGGCATGGGCGCGCTCCGCCCAGACCACGGCCTCATGGGTGCGGCCCACCAGGGCCAGCCCGGCGGGCTTCATCCAGGCGCCGCGCAGCCAGGCGTCCACGTCGGAGGCGTCGCCCACGTCCGTCTCCAGGTCCTCCAGCAGGGCCAGCCCCTGCGCGGGCAGACCGGCGGCGATCCGGATGAAGCCCTCGTTGATCTTGAGTTTGCGGCGGTCCACGGGACGCGTGATCCTCGCCAGGGCGGCGTCGTTGGCCGCGAGCGCCTCGGCGACGGGGGCGTTGCTCCACAGCAGGTTCGTCGTACGGACCAGGGCGACCGCCAGCGTCTCGCGCTCGCCGTCGGCGAGCCGGTCCGCGCGGGCGAGCACGGTCTCGGCCTCCGCCCAGCGGCCCATCTCGAAGAACGCGTCGCCGAGCAGCGAGCGGGTGGCGGTGGTGTGGCGGTCCTCGGGCACGGCCTGAAGGAGCGCCACGGCCCGGGCGTAGTCGTGGGCGTGCCGGGCGAGCACCGCGGCCTGGGTGAGCAGGGCGGGGTCGGCGGTGCCGGTGGCGGCCAGCCGCCAGGTGGCGATCCGCAGCGGGTCACCACGGCGGCGGGCGCCCCGGGCCTCGGTGCGGGCCACCTGCTCCAGCAGCAGGGCGCGACGGCGCAGCACCGGCAGTCCCGCGCGCAGGACCTCGCCGTACAGCGGGTGGGCCAGGGACACGGTGGTGCGTCTGCGCTCCTGAGCGACGCGGATCAGCCCGGCCCGCTCCAGGGCCGCCACCGCGTGCGGCGCGGCGACGCTCTCGGCGTCGGCGAGCGGCAGCGGCTCGCACAGCGCCAGCAGCTCCAGGACGGGCCGTCCGGCGGGGTCGGCGCCCGCCAGCCGCGCGCCGACCACCTCGGCCAGCCGCGCGGTGCCGGGCAGCCGGCCCTCGCGCAGCTGCCAGATCTCCCCGTCCTCGGTGAGGTCCCCGGCGGCCAGCGCGCCGAGGACCAGCTCGCGCAGATACAGCACATTGCCGCCGCTGGCGGCCGACAGCTCGTGCACCGTGTGCCGGGCGACGGGCCTGCCGAGCGCGGCCGCGAGCAGCTCTCCGGTCCGCCCGGGGTCCAGCACGGCCAGGTCGACGCGGCGCACCGCGTCCCCGCCGGTGAGGGCCGCGACGGCCTCGCCGTACGGCTCGCCGGTGCGGACCGTGCCGATCAGCCGTACCGCGCCGGCGTCCATCAGCTGCCGCAGCAGCACCGCCGAGGCCGGGTCCAGCAGATGCAGGTCGTCGACGAGCAGCACCCGCTGAGGCTCCCCCCGGCCCGTGGCGAGCTGTGCGGCGACCGCGGCGAACCCCGCGACCGGGTCGCCCAGGTCCACCCCGGCGGGCAGCAGATGCGCGATCGCCCCCAGCGGCACGGCACCGGCCGCGGCGGTCGCGGTGGCCCGGCCCACCCGGGACCCGTCGGCCGCGGCCCGCTCCAGACACTCCTCGGCCAGCCGCGACTTGCCGACCCCCGCCGCCCCGTACACGAGGAAGCCCCGGCACGTGCGGTCCTGCGACGCCGCGGTGAACTCCTCCAGTTCCCCCTCGCGTCCCACCAACGGCCACCGTCCGACCCGATACCGCACCACGGCTCCCCCCGGAACGACATGACACGCGCGAACACCCCGTCCGGCCAGCGTAGGAAGCCACCGCCCGCACGCCCAACCGGCGCTCCGGGCGACCTGCCCACGCAGTCCCGGCCGACCCACCGATAGCCTGCGTCGTCATGACGCGCGCTCGGATCCTGCCGATTCTGCTGGTGGTCTGCGGCTCAGCCGGTGCGACCGGACTGCTCTTCGGGGGAAACCCCGGCGCAGCCACGGTCTTCCTGCTGGTGTTCGCGCTCCTCGCCGGCCTGAACTCGCCCCTGGTCTTCCCGAGATCGATCGGCGCGGCGGAGGCGCGAGACCGCAGCGCGGTCGACCACCGGCCCGTCGTCTACTGGCGGCCGGGCTGCACGTACTGCCTGCGACTGCGCCTCCGACTGGGGCGCAGCGCCCGCCGGTTGCACTGGGTCGACATCTGGCGCGACCCGGCCGGAGCGGCGGAGGTGAGGGCGGCCAACGAGGGGAACGAGACCGTGCCGACCGTCGTCGTCGCCGGCCGGCCCCACACCAACCCCGATCCCGCGTGGGTACGCGCACAGCTCCCCCCTTCCGGGTGATCAGCGGCGGCTCGTCACCGGCTCGGTCCTCGGGAGCGGACCCGTCCGGCAGGCAGGGCCGGGCAGGCGGGCGAGCGATCGGGCGTGCGGTAGGTTGCCCGCCATGACCGGACTCGGAGCCGTCGCCTGGCCACCTGCCCCGGTGAGGACCGAACGGCTCGTGCTCCGTGCGTCCGGGGCCCGGGACCGTGCGGCGTTCATCGAGCTGTTCGCCTCGCCGGAGGTGGGCACCTACATCGGCGGCCCCCGACCACGTGATGAACTCGAGCGCGCGGTGCCTGAGGTGCCCGGGCGGCGCCCTGGCTGCTTCGTGATCGATCTCGAGGGAGCGATGGTCGGGATGGTCACGCTCGATCGGCGCGATGCGGAACGCCCCGGGCACGTCCGTCCGGAGGGCGGGGAGGCCGAGCTCGGTTACCTGTTCCTGCCGGAGGTGTGGGGACGCGGGTACGCCGCCGAGGCGTGCGCAGGGGCGCTCGACTGGTGCGCCGACGCCCTCCCCGGCGAGCCGGTGGTGCTCTGCACCCAGACCGCCAACGACCGCGCGATGCGCCTCGCGGCGAAGCTGGGGTTCATCGAGGTCGAGCGGTTCGAGGAGTACGGCGCCGAGCAGTGGTTCGGCGTGCGGCCCACGGTCTCGCCGAGCGATGTCGACCTCCTGCCGCTTCACCGGCACGGGGGCTTGCGGCTCAGGTGACCGTGTGAAGCGTCACGGGCGCGGGCGTCAGGGGCCCACATGCACGTAGGGGGCCCACAGGGCCGCGGCGTCCGGGCGGGTGCGGCGGAGTGCGGTCACCACGTGGTGGAGGGCGCGCGCGGATCGGTCGGCGTGTGGGCCGTCGGCATCGGTGACCCGTCGGTAGAAGGCGTCGGCGAGGTCGGGGGCCCGGCGGTCGCTCACGGCCCACTGTGCGGCGATGACGTGCCGGAATCCGGCCATCTGGAGTGCTCCGGCCAGATGGGCCGCCTCGTCGGGCAGATCGATGTCCCCGGTGGCCGTCTCGCAGGCGGAGAGGTAGGCGAGGTCGGCCTCGGCCGGGCCGAGGCCGGCGATCTCGGTGGCGGTGACGGCGCCTTCCCGTCCGTCGCCGGCGTCCCGGCAGCGGAGCAGGGCGCCTCCTTCGGAGGACGGCAGCTGTTCCGCGTGGCCGATGAAGTGCAGCCACCGGGAGTCGCGCAGGGCTGTGAGCACGCCCTGAGGGGTCGCCCGGTCACCCGGCAGGAGGTCGGCCCCGGGCAGGTGGGTGAGGACCCGTCGGGCCTCCTCGTCGGCGTGCCGCAGCAGCCGGTCCTGCTCACCCGGACGGGGCACGCAGACGATCAGCGGGGGAGCGGCGCGTCGCTTCTCCGCGGCGGACCCCGGGGGTTCGCAGGCGGTGACCGCGGCCCCGGAGGCACGGGACTCCGACAGCGTGCGCAGGGTGACCGTGTAGGAGGAGATCCAGCGGTCCGGCAGCCACGTACCGTCGGGGAGCCGGGCGGCATGCAGCGGGAGGAACGCGGCCTGGCCCGTGGGGCACCACCACAGCCGGGGCAGCCGGTCGGAGGGGGCGGCGCCGTTCGGGTCCGAGGGGGCCGCGGTCGCGCCGGCCTCCTCGAGGCCGGGTAGCGAGTCGAGGGCGCTGAGGACCGGCGCGGCGACCCGGGCGCCGAGTTCGGCCAGGACGTCGCCGACGAGCGGATGCGCCGCTGCGGGATCGTCCTCGGCGAGAGCGGCGGCGCGATCGAGCCTGCGGGCGAGTTTGCCGGCGTACTCCGGGCACAGACCGGGCAGCGGGACCACGGTGATCCCGCTGGGGAGCACGATCAGGGCGTCGCTGCGGGTGCGGGCGCAGTTGACGACGACGACCGGCCCCTCGGCGCCCGCCCGCAGCAGTTCCGGGGTGTGCGGCCCGGTCAGGAACGGCAGGCCGGTCTCCTGCCGGACGGTCCTGACCAGGGCGTCCCATTCCCGCTCGGCGGCGCGCTGCGGATCGGGCTCGAAGGGCGACGGCCCGCCGGTGCCGGCGGTCTCGTCCGCGGCGTGGTCCAGGGCCTGGCGTGCCCGGTCCAGGCGGGTCAGGAGCTGTGGGCGGTGCGAGCGCAGCCACCGGCGCTCGGCCCGTCGGTCGAGGGTCTGGCGCAGCAGCACACCCCGCCCCTGTTCGAGCAGTTCGAGGGCGAGTTCGGGGGCGCCGGTGTCCAGCGCCGCCGCCGCGGCATCGCCGCCGATTCCGGCGAGGGCCGAGAGGATGTGCTCGCGGTCGGTTCGCGGCAGCCCGTGCCAGGCGGCGGCCGGCAGGAGCGCCAGGGCCGCGCGGAACTGGGTCAGTGCGCGGTCCGGACGGTTCAGGGTGGCCTCGGCCCGTGCCGCGCCCAGTGCGGCGAGCACCCGGTCGAACGGGGGCGCCGCGGTGATCCCGGCGGCCTGTTCGTACAGGGTGGCTGCCTGTTCGAGGTCCGAGCGCTCGCCTGTCAGGTCGTGCAGTTCGCCGAGCACGCCCGCGTGGGCGGTCAGGGGGCGGATCAGGTCCCGCTCGGGCCCGCCGGACGCCACCAGCCTCCGCAGGGCTCGGGCCTGGGCGCGCTCGCTGCGGCGCAGCACCACCTCGTCCCGCTCGAACTCGCCCTGCTGGCGCAGCAGCAGGGAGTCCAGCTCGGTCAGCCGCACGCCGAGGGCACTGGAGCGGCGGCCGGTCCGCCGCAGCGCGCCGATGAGCCGGCGGGCGGCTTCCAGGTCCTCGGGGTCATGGCGGTGCCGGTAGCGGAGCGTGTGAGCGGCGGCGAGGAGAAAGGACGTCTCGGCGTGCTCGGGGGCGGACGGGTCCAGCAGGGCCAGGGCCCGCCGGTGGGCGCCGATGGCCTGCCGGATGTGGGCGTCGTCGCGGGTGCGGCCGTAGAGGTCGACCAGGGAGACGGCCCGTACCGGCAGCAGTCCGGGAAGCAGGGCCGGCTCCTCCGCCTCGGCCAGCCGTACGGCCTGCGTCTCGTGGGCGAGGGCGGCCCGCAGGTCGGCGAGGGAGTCCTCCGCGGAGTAACGGGCGTGCAGGGCAAGGGCGGTGGCGGTGAGCAGCGCAATGCGGTGGACGGCGGGCGGCGGTGCCGCTTCGGTGCCTGCGGCGCGGCCCCCTTCCTCGACGTCCCGGTCGTCGACGGGTTTCCCGGGGCCGCCGAAGCTCGCCGTTGCCGTGGCGGACGTGCGCAGGGCCTCGGTCAGGTGGTCCGGGTCGCCGGTGGCCTCCCACAGGTGGGTCAGGACCGTGGAGAGGACGGCCCGGTGCAGGAGGCCCTCGGCATCCCCTTCGGGAAACGCGGCGACGGCGCGGCGGGCGGCGTCGAGTGTCTCGGCGGCGGTCTCCGGATCGGTGGCCCACCCGGAGTCGGTCCGCAGGGCGCGGACCAGCAGGCCGAGGCCGCGTCCGTGCTCGGGGTCCCCCGGGGCGGTGGCCGCCACCGCCAGCCGGATCAGGACGAGGGCGCTGGCGAGCGCGCCGCGGGTGCCCGTGCCGTTCTCGGCCGCGCGGACCGGGGCTGCGGCACACCGCCTCCAGAAGGCGGGCCCGCCCCGCAGGTCGGACTCCGGTACTCCGGCGACCGCGGCCCGCAGCGAGGCCAGAACCGGTGGCGGGACGCTTCCCGGATGGTCCTGGAAGAGCAAGGTGAAGTAGGCACACGCACGCGCGAGTTCGTCGTCCGCGTCCGTGCCGTCGAGGAGCTCGCACCGGAACCAGTGGAAGGTGCCGAGCAGATGCACGTCCGGTTCGTGCACGCGCCAGCCGGGCGGACGGGGCTGCGGGCTCACGGCGACGGCGGCGGCCTGCCGTGCCTCCGCGGTCGCGCGCGGGTCCAGCAGGCCCCCGGGGTCGTCGGTGCCGGCGATGTCGGCACCGGAGGTCGCGTCCGTGCGCGGAGCGGTGTGGAGATCGATACGGCGGCGCAGTGGGAGGGCCTGCCGGGACGGCTGCCGCCCTTCGGGGGCGGCCGAGGGCACAGGTACCGGAGGCCGCGGGTCTCGCCGGATCCCGAGGCGGGCGGCCATCCGGCGCAACCGCCCGACGGAGGCGGGAGGGGGAGGGTCTTCCGGACTGCTGATGAGGGCACGTCCTCTCGTCATGCGCGGCGGCGCGAGCGGGTGCGGAGGCGGTCCGCGAGGTGGGTGAGAGCGACGGCCGCGACCGCTGCTCCGAGCGCGGGCAGGGGCTTCGACGCGTGACCGGCGAGTTGACAGCCGGCAGCCACCGCGAGCCATCCGGCACCGGCCGCGGCGGCGGCGAGCCCGGCCCGGTCGACGCCCGCGGACCGGGCGAACGGATCGTCGGCGCCGGACCAGCGCAGAACCGTCCCCGGAAGGGCCACGGCCAGCCCGAAGAGCAGCACGATGACAGGGGGCTGGAGCGGCGTCGGCAGCGGGACCTGGAACCCGAACGCCTGGATGGCGGTGAGCGCCATCAGCACACCACCGATCACCGCCCCCTGGACTTGCAGGAGTTGCTGGCGCCGACTGGTGAGGCGCTGGGTGACCAGGCCGTCGGTGACCCGGGCGATCTCGTCGGCCCGCTGCCGCACCACGTCCAGGTGGGCGGCGGTGTCGTCGAGGGCGGCCAGCAGCAGGTCCGCCGCGAGGCGGTCGCCTTCGCACAACGCTCCCGCCCCCGCTCCCGCGCCCTCGCCCTCGGCACGGGCCATCGCCGCCACCGACGCCTCCACTCCCCGGCGCATGATGCGGATCCTGCCGAGGGCGTCGATCAGCCCGGCGGAGCCGCCCTGGATCCAGGCCAGTTCCGTGGAGGCGCGGACCAGAGCGCCGACGGGCAGGGTGCCGCCCAGCACCTCGGGATGCAGGGCCGTCACCCGCTCCACGGCCTGCTCCACACGGGTGCGGGCGGTGGTCAGCGGAGCCAGGGCGGCGGCGTACACGGCCTCCTGATGACGTACGGCGGCTGCGTGCAGGAGGTAGCGGGTGAGGGGGACCGGGCGACCGGTTCCGTCGGACCAGGTCCATGCGTCGAGCGGTTCCCGTCCGCCGTCCGGGGCCAGGGCGAGCAGGCGCCGTTCGGCGCCATGACCGCCGGCCCCGATCTCCCGCAGGGCCGGACCGGGCTCGCCGAGGGGCCGGTGGACGGGCCCGGGCACCGCGGCGACGGCACCCGCCGGCAGCTGCTCACGCAGGACGCCGACGGCGTCGTCGGCGTCGGCGGGAACCAGAGGGGCGTGCGGGCACACGCCCCGGTACACACGGACGGCCCGCAGGACCCCGGAGACCGCCGCGTCCTGCGGCACCAGGGGGACGGCGGCCTGCCACGCGGAGTCGGCGTCCGCCCAGGCGCGGTCGCCGCCGCAGGTGAGCACCACGGTCACGCCGACCATCTCGTGCACGGCGTAGAGCACGGCCTGGTAGTCGCCCGAGCGAGCGCTGTCCTCGGCCGCGGCCAGCACCCGGAAGGCGGAGCCGGTTGCGGCGATCGCGGCCGGCAGGTCGGCGGGCGGATCCGCCGGCACGCCGGCGAGGGCGGGAGCGTCCATGCCGAACCGGTCGCGGCAGGCGGCCCAGACCGCCCTGAGGTGGTCATGCGCAGGGCTGTCCGGTGTGCACCGGGCGGAGGAGTAGAAGACGTGCACCACCATGTCGCGCTCACGCGGACCGGCCCGCATCCGTTCCCCCTCCCTGCCGGGGCGTGCGGCGCGTGGCGTCCGGGGACGAGGAGGAGGCGGCGGGAGCGGGCGCCGCCGCGCCCGGCACCGGATCACCGGTGAGGGTCGTCAGGGTGGTGGCGATGTCATGGACCAGGCCATGCGCGTTCTCCTCGACGGAGGCGGGGGCCGCCACGGGAGGCTCGGAGAGCCGTCGGGCGCGCAGGTCCGCGCACAGATCCTCCAGCTCGCCCGCCCACTGCCGGACCTGGGCGGCATCGGGTACGCGTCCGGAACGGACGCCCGACCGGGCACGGTCCAGGACGTCGGCGATCCGCCGCCACCGGCCCTCGTCGCATTCGGCCCGCAGGACGTCCTCGGCCTCCGCTTCCAACTGCCGCAGCGCGCTGATGACATCGCGATCCACTCGGCCCCCTGTCCTCGCGCCGCCCCTTCACGGCTCACCATGATTCGCCCACGACGTCCTACCCACCCGGCGAACAGCCGAAAATCCCCCCAAACACCGGAAGCCGCGTCCTGCGCATGCCGCTCCGGCTCAGCAGACCGTCGTTCCGAGCTTCTCGACGTCGGCCAGGCGCTGTGCCGTGTGGTGGGCCATCGGGCGGACCTGGAGGCTGGTGACTCCGGCTGCCCGGAACGCCGCGAGCCGTTCGGCGACGTACGAGGCGGGGCCGATCAGTGAGGTCGCCCGCAGCAGGTCGGCGAGCACGGCGGCCGCGGCCTCGTCCTTGCGGCCGGACAGGTACAGCTCCTGGACGGTGGCCGCCGCGCCCCCGAAGCCGTAGCGGCGGGCGAGGTCGTTGTGGAAGTTCTTGCCGGGTGCCCCCATCCCGCCCAGATACAGGGCGAGTTGGGGCCGGACGAGGCCGATCAGGTCCTCGACGTCCTCACCGATGGCCAGCGGCGGGGAGACCACCACGTCGAGCGCGCCGCAGGCGGGGTCCCGCCGGGCCGAGCCCTCGGCCAGCGCCGGGCCCCGGACCTCGGCCGCTCGCTCCGGGTGGAAGAACACTCGGGAGGGCAGAGCGCGGGAACGGTGAGCGTCGTCCCGCGGGGCGTCCTGCCGGTTCATCCCCGGACGGTGACGCGCAGGGGCGCCCGGAAGGACAGCAGGCCGAGCATCGGCGGCTCGTCGCCTCCTCGCCCTCCTGACGCTCCGTGCCCTTCTTGCGCTCCTCGCCCTTCGTGCCGTCCCACTTCGGGCAGTCGGCCGGCTGCCGCTCGCAGGGCGATCGCGGCCTCCGTACGGGCCAGGGACGCCCCTGGGCAGCGATGGCGGCCGGCCCCGAACGCGAGATGGTGACGGATGTTCGGCCGGTGCGGGCACATCCGCGCCGGGTCGGCGAAGACCTCCGGGTCGGATCCGCTGCCCAGCAGCATCAGCAGGAGCCGCGCTCCCGCGGGGAGGCTCACTCCGCCCAGCTCGACCGGTCGGGCGGTGACCCGGCGCCAGGTGGTGACGGGCGGTTCGCGGCGCAGCACCTCCTCCGTCCACGCCTCGGCCAGACCCCTCTGGTGGGGCAGGAGCCGCCAGAGGCCCGGCTCGGTGAGTCCTCGCCGCAGCACCGTGGCGATGAGCTGGCCGGTCGTGGACTGGCCCGCGATGAACACGAAGAAGCACGCGGCCACGGCGGTACGGGCGTCCAGTGGCTCGCCGTCGGGCAGGCGGTGGCGGGCCAGGGCCCCGACGAGCGAGTCGGGTGGGTGGCCGCCGTCGCTCACCGTGGCGGTCAGCCACCGGTGGAACGCGCCGACGAGCTCGGCCAGTTCGCGCTGCCGCTCGGGCGTGGGGCGGCCCCAGAACAGTTCCAGAGACGCGTCGCTCCAGCGGATCAGCGTCGCCGGGTCGACCCCCTGGATGCCGAGGAGCTCCATGAGCACCCGGCAGGGCAGAACCTGCGCGAAGGAGCCGAACAGGTCGCAGCCGCCGGTGGCGTCGAGCTCGGACCGCGCGGTGTCCAGCAGTTCGTCGGCGATGCGCTCGATGGCCGGTACGGCCGCCGCGACGCGTTCCGCGTGGAAGAACCGGGTCACCAGGCGCCGTAGTCCCGCATGGCTCGGACCGCCGTTGTTGGCGAGCGCGGGCGGGAGCGCGAAGCCGGCCCGGGCGAGTGCGCGCAGCGCCCCGACCGTCAGCGGGGTGACCGCGTGCAGGGCGTTGTCCGGGTGGAACCCGGCCGGGTCGAGCAGCACCCGACGGATGTCGTCGTAGCGGCTGACCAGCCACAATCCGGTGGCCGGATCGTGGTGCACGGGGGACTCGGAGCGCAGTACGTCCAGCCAGGGGTACGGGTCCCGGACAAAGCCGTCGCCGAACAGGTCGAGCAGATCGAGCAGCCCGCGGCGGGACCCCGGGCCGGCCCCGGAGTTCGCGCCGCCGACTGAGCGGGTGTCCAGAGCCGGGGAATTCACGGGCCGGACGCTAACACGCCGGGGCACGGACCCCGGCTTCACTGTGCCCGGCGTCACTCGATCGCCCACCGGAGACCGCAGGACCGTATCGCCCGGCGAGCCGTCGTCACGTCAGCCCGCGCCGCATCCCGTCGGCGACGACTTCGCCGACCAGGACGGCCCCGGCCGCCGGCCCCCGCAGCGGGGGTGTCGGCAGGATCGAGGTGTCCGCGACCCGCAGACCGGCGACGCCCTGCACCCGCCCGTAGGGGTCGACGACCGCCCGTTGATCACCGGCCGGCCCCATCGGCACCGTGCCGCACGTGTGGTGGGACGTGCCCGGACGCCCGAGGATCACCGGTCGAGCCGCCGGTCGTCGTCCAGCGTTGCGGCACCCCGTTCCGTGAGCCCGGCGGAGACCTTCCCGAAGCCGGCTGGGGCGACCAGCTCGGCGGTGACGCGGACCGCTTCGCGCAGGCGCCGCCGGTCGCCCGCGGTCGACAGATAGCCGTAGTCGAGGCGCGGAGGCGTCGCGGGATCGGCGGACCGCAGACGCATCCGGCCGCTCAGCCGCGGTGTCTGGACGGAGACGACGGCGCCGTCGAGGTCGGCGTCGGCGCGGACGAGGGTGGCCGACTTGCTGCCGAGTTCCAGGACGACCTTTGACGATGTTCAGCACGGCCGGCGGGAGCCCGGCGGCGTCGGCGAAGTCGACGATGAGCAGGGACTCCAGGGGAGTGGCGGGCGCCGGCTTCAGCACGGCGGTGCAGCCCGCGGCGAGCGCCGGGATCACCTTCATCACGCTGAGGAAGAAAGGGAAGTGGTAGGCCGGGATGAGGGCGCACACGCCGAACCCCTCGCGGCGAAGCACCCCTGGGGAGATCCCGATGCCCGCCGCGATCGTCGGATCCATCGGGCGCTCCCGGGCGAAGGCCGGGACACCCGCTCGGCCATGTCGCGCAGATGTGTCACCGGGACCCGCCTCTGGAGGGTCTCGGCCGGCGCGCGCACCGAGCCGGCCTCGGCCATGTTCACGGCCACGATCTCGGGCGGTCTGCTCTCCATCGCCTCGGCGGTGAGGAGTCGGGGACCTCCGCGATGGTCTCCTCCGTCGCCGGATTGCGGACGGACAGCGAGGCGTCCGACCGGCCGTCGGTCCGGCGCCCGTCGATGTAGAGCTGCGAAGAGAACGAGTGCGCCGTCGTCATGTGCCGTCTCCTGATCTCTGCCATCACGTCAATTTGAGGGTACTTAATTGCGTACCGGAGGAAAGGTTGTCGCGTTGTCGGCCGCACGTCAGCGATCTGTCAGGCTTTCTCCCCGTGGTCCATCAGTGATTCCGAATGCTGAATCATTGACTAGACCGATCGGTACAGCTAACTTCGGCACCATTCGGGGGGTGGGTTCTGCCGCGAACGACGAGGTTCGAAAGAGGTACCGCCTGTGTTCAAGGAATTTGTGGTGTCCGGCGACTCGCACATCATCGAGCCGGTCGATCTCTTCAAGACGCGCCTGCCGAAGCAGCTGCGCGAGCGGGCCCTGTGGGAAGAGGAGTTCACCCTCGACGAGCCGATCGTCGAGGGCGGCCACACCGAGTTCAAGAAGCTGCACACCATCGGGTACGACGGCTGGACGATCTCCAAGTACCGGCAGTTCGGCGGCGCGACCCCGGACGGCGAGCCCGACCACATCCTGCGGGACATGAACCTCGACGGCGTCGACGCCTCGGTGATGTTCCCCAACCTGTCGCTGTTCGTGCTGTTCACCGACGATCACGAGCTGTCGATGGCCCACGCGCGGGTGTGGAACGACTACATCGCCGAGCGGTTCCTCCGGCACAAGGACCGGCTGCGCCCGACGGCGGCGGTCCCCGTCACGGACATCCCCGAGGCCGTCGCCGAGGTCGAGCGGTGCGCGCGTATGGGCCTGGGTGCGATCCTGATCCCCGAGACCCCTCCGGTGCCGTACGCCGCACGGATCTACGACCCGCTGTGGGCCGCCGCCCAGTCGCACGGGATGCCGGTGTTCATCCATGTCGCCACCGGCGGGGTGAAGACCAGGGAGAACACCTCGGAGACGGCGCTGACCGTCCGCCAGATGATGATGGCCGTCACCATGGGCAAGGGCCAGCTGACCGACGACATGGTCTCGGGCCGGCTGCAGAACGCCGCCGCCGGGTTCGCGAGCCCGCAGCGCATCATCGCCGACCTCGTCGGCGGCGGCGTCTGCGAGCGGTACCCGAACCTGCACTTCAACCTGATCGAGTTCAGCGCCGGCTGGCTCGTCTCCTACATGGGCTTCATGGACAAGTCCTTCCGGACCGGCATCGGCCAGGACGCCGACTGGTGGCTGGGTTTCTGGGACGACAGCCGTTCGCCGAAGGACCAGCCCGCCATGGGCCGGCTGTTCACCATCAACGAGAAGTGGCCCTACCCGCTCAAGCCCAGCGAGTACATCCAGCGCCAGATCCACGTCCAGTTCGCGGACGACCCGACGGCGGTCAAGGCCCGCGGCATCACCGGCATCTCGACGATCATGTGGGGCAACGACTACCCGCATGCGGAGGGCACCTTCCGCAGCAGCGCGGACTGCATCGCGTACAACTTCGACGAGACGGTGTCCGACGAGGACCGCGCGGCCATCCTGGGCGGCACCCTCGCCGACGTCGTGCACTTCGACAGGAGCAGGAAGCTCGCCACCGTCCCCCAGGACGCCTGACCCGCGCGGGAGCGCCGCCGGCCGCGGAGCCGTCACGCTCCGCGGCCGGCGGGGCGCCGGTGCGGCGGTCGGTCAGTCCGGCACGGCGCCGATCAGCTCCAGGGAGGCCAGGGCGTACGCCGCCCGTCGTCGCCGGCTCACCAGGAAGCCCGGGGCCGCGAAGTAGCCGACGTCCCGGGGCGGCGAACCGGCCCGGCGGGCGAGGGCCTCCTCGGCGTCGGCGGTCGTCCCGCACACCGCGATCCCGCTCGGTATCTCGTCGGTGACCGCCCGTGCCGTGCCGTCGGTGTCACCGGCCCGGAACGCCGCCCGGAGCCGGTCGACGGGCTCCTGCCACCCGTGGTGGGCGACGAAGAGGTCGTACGTCCTGACGGTGAGGCAGAAGGCGATCATGCGCCGGGCGTCGGCGACGGCGCGCTCCGGTGCGGAGTCGTCCACCGCGGTGATGATCCAGCCGCGTTCGAGCGGACGCGCGCCCTCCCGGTCGCCGTCACCGGCGCCGCCGTCACCCGCGCCGTCGTCCCTCGGGAGCCCCAGCCCGCGCTCGGCCACCTGCGTCCGCAGGATCTCGTTCGCCCCGCCCGCGATCGTGTACGCGCGGGAGTACAGGTGGGCGTCCTGCCATCACCCGCCGGCCACCGCCTGCGGGTCGTCCTCGACGAGCAGTCCGTCCACGCCCTGCACGCGCAGACCGACGTCGGCCAGATCGTGGTTGAGTTCACTGAAGAAGATCTTGCCCAGCAGGGCGTCGACGGGCCCTTCCGTGCCGTGCGGCATCCGTGACTGGGCGAGCCCGATGAGCGCGCCGTTCACCTGCACCCGTGCCGCGAGCTCCCCGATCGTCTGCCGGGTGGCCGAGTCGTCCCACGCGGGCCGGCCGCCGATCCGGGTGTCCTCCGCGAGCCGGACCGGGTCCTCCAGCACGGCGAACAGCCCGGCGCCGCGCGCGGCCACCCCGGAGCGTTCCCGGCCGAGGCTGCTCAGGGCCACCCGCCAGCCGTCGTTCGCCCGCGACGTGCTCCCCGTGTACGAGGACTGGCGGCGCGCCGCTCTGGAGTACGCCCGCGCGGGCGTCCCCCTGGGCGGCCTGCGCACCCATCTCGACGTCGTCGTCCCGTACTTCCTCGGCCTCGCCGACGCCGAGCAGCGGGACCGCTGGTTCCCGGGGCCGGCCTCGGACGAGCTCTGCACCGCGATCGCGATGAGCGAACCGGGCACGGGCTCCTACCTGCTCGACGGCGCCAAGACCTTCATCACCGGCGGCCACCACGCCGACCTGGTGATCGTCGTGGCCCGCACCGCCACCGACCCCGACGACCGGCGCGCCGGGCTGTCCCTGCTCGTGGTGGAGAAGGGCACGCCCGGGTTCACCGTCGGGCGCAGGCTGGAGAAGATCGGACTCCCCGTCCAGGACACCGCCAAACTGTCCTTCGACCGACGTCCGGGTCCCCGTCGCCGACCTCCTGGGCGAGGAGGGCGCCGCCTTCACCCTCCTCGGCCGCAACCTGACCCAGGAACGGATCGCCATCGCCGTCGGCGCCGTCGCCCAGACCCGCGCCGCGATCGAGCTGACCGTCGCGTACGTCCGCGACCGTACGGTCTTCGGCCGATGTTCCTGGACGCGGCGGTCGAGGCGCTCGTCGCCGGCGAACTGAGCCCGGGCGACGCGGCGAAGACCAAGCTGTTCTGCACCGAGACCCAGGGCCGCGTGGTCGACCGCTGTCTGCAACTGCACGGCGGCTACGGCTACATCCTCGAGTCCCCGATCGCCCGGCTGTACGCCGACGCGCGGGTGACCCGCATCTACGGCGGCACCAGCGAGGTCCTGAAGACCATCCTCAGCAAGTCACTGGGACTGTGACCCCCGTCCCGTGAGGAGTCGCACATGACCATCGACGGTTCATCGGCGCTGGTCACCGGGGGTGCCTCCGGACTCGGCTGTCGGGCGCGCCGTCCGACGGTCGGCGCGCCCGACGTGCGGAAGAGCGCGAGGGGTTGGCGCGGGATCAGGTCCCGGGCCAACCCCTCGCACAGGGGCGTCCGTCGTTCAGACGGTGGCGACCGGTGTCAGCGGACTGCCCTGTGTCCCCGGCAGGTTGAGCGGGGGAGCGGTGAGCAGGAAGCGGGTGCGGCGGTGCTCACGCAGCCAGGCGGCGAGGTCGTGCAGGTACCACATCTCGCCCATCGGGACGCCCAGCTTGAACAGGCACAGGTGGTGCAGCGGGAGCAGGGTGTGCGGGCCCTGGGCCTGGGTGACGCCGACGCCCTCGATCGCGTAGTTGTCCGACGCGATGGCGGAGATCTGCGACTCGGCGATCCAGTTCAGCAGGTCCGGGTCGTCCGCGTCGAGGTAGGCGGCGGTCCGGTGGATGGCGACCGGGTCCGGGTTCTTCTCCCAGGCGAGGACCTGGGTGGCGAAACCGGTGTGGACGAGGAGGATGTCCCCGGGTTCCACGACGACGTCGTCCGCCGCCATGATGTCCTGGAGCTGCTTGAAGTCGACCGCCTGGAAACCGGTGCCGAGGTGGTGCGCGATGTCGATGAGGACACCGCGGCCCTGGACCCCGTGCTCGGCCATCTTCTCCAGGCCCAGGTGGCGGGCGAAGCCGAGGCTGCCGCTGCCGTCGCCCTTGGCGTCCGGCCGGGGGCCGACGATGTCGGCGCCGGGCCGGAAGCCGTTGTAGTAGATGGCCTCGGCCACCCCGTCCCCGTCGGCGTCGAACTCGGCGCCCTGGTGGGCGAGCGAGTCCCACTGGGTCGAGTACTGCAGCCAGAGGGTCACCACGTCGTCGGACCAGACGTCGATGAGGTCGGGCGAGAAGTGCTCGCTGGCCTTGATGTTGTAGAAGACGTCCTGCTGGTGCTGGAGGTCCTCGGTGGGCCTGAGGATCGGCGGATAGCGGCGCTGGTTCAACGACGTGCCGCCCGGATAGTCCAGCGGCAGGCTCAGGCTGAACGTGATGCCGTGCTCGACTTCCCGGACTCCCTGGAGGACCTTCTCGGGGGTCAGCAGGTTGATCCGCCCCAGCTCGTCGTCCTCGCCGAAGTCTCCCCAGGTGGAGCCCGGTGGGCGCTGCTTCCAACGCTTGCTCACGGTAAAACGCCTCCTCGGATCACGGTCCCCGTTGACTGCTCTCCGCATGCTAGGGAGATTGTACCGTTCGGTCAACAAGTCTTATTGCCCGGTAGGGAGGCTTCATATTGCCTCTATCCAGGCAATAGACTGACTGGTCGAAACAGCTGTCCAACGTCTATCCCATGGAGGGGCGCAATGAGCGAATCCACACAGGCGTGGGTCGCGGCGGGCGTGCGGGCCGTGATCGGGGCACACACGCAGGCCCAGGACGCCGGCCGCACCGACGAGATCGTCGCGCTGTACACACCCGACGCGGTTCTGGAGCTTCCCGGCACGGACCCCCTCCAGGGGCACGACGCGCTGCGCGCCGCCTTCAAGGGGTGGGAACCCACCCTGCCGCAACTGCACCTGGTGACCAACACGGTCGTCACGTCCACCGGACCCGACGAGGCGACGGCGGTGAGCGACGTGCTCTTCCTCCAGCGCGGTGAGGCCGGCTGGGCCCCGCAGGTCGTGGGCCGCTACGACGACTCGTTCCGGCGGGTCGGCGGAGCCTGGCTGCTGCGGCGCAGGAAGACGACCTACCAGGTGTAGCGACACCCGAAGTCCTACCTTCCGCCCCCTTCGATCCTGGAGTGAGATGAGTACGACCTCTGCCGACGCCGAGGTGTCGGTCGCCGCCGCCGTGCAGTCCGCCGTCGCCGCCTACGCGCAGGCGCTGGACGCCGGCCGCAACGACGACATCGCCGACCTCTTCGTGCCCGACGGTGTCGCCGAGATAGCGGGCGTGGCCACCTTCGAGGGCCGGGACGCGATCCGGGAGGGATACGCGGCCTTCGCGCCGCCCCTGCCGCAACTGCACCTGACCGCCAACACGGTGGTCACCTCGTTCGCGGAGGAGGAGGCCACCGCGGTCAGCGATCTGGCCTTCCTCCAGCGCGGCGAGTCCGGCTGGGCGGTGGCGCTGGTCGGCCGGTACGACGACACACTGCGTCTGCGCGACGGTGTGTGGAAGTTCCGGCGTCGCGTCACGACCTTCCAGCCCTGAGCGCATCCGCGCCGGCCGGGACGCCCATGCCTCCTGATCCACAGGCGGCACGGGCGTCTCCCCGCTCAGGCCTTCGAGGCCGGGGCCTTCGGTTCCTGGTCCGTCGCTTCCTGCTCCGTCGAGCCCTGGCCTGTGGGGAAGCCGGAGGCCGGGAGGCCCTTCCCGACCGACTCGCGGATCGGCACCTGGAGCTTCCAGCGGCCCGTCGGGTTCAGCAGCTGCTTGATCGCCTTGCCGGGGATGTCGGCCTCGTGGAAGTAGCTGCTCCCGGACGGCCTCGGTCGCCTTCGGCTACTGGGAGAACAGGTAGCCGTAGTACGTCGACGAGGCACTGCTCCGCCGGGCCCGTCGTCGTCGTTTCGCCATGTGCTCCCCGGGTTCGTGTCACGGAGGTGAATCTCACCGGTAAGCATTGATTGTACCGACCGTCTGGTCTAACTTTCGCTCAGGGATGCGAAGCCGCACGACTGGAGTCCGTCATGAGTGACAAGAGCGCCGAAGAAGCCACCGATCTGCGGGCCGCGGGCTGGAGGGCCATGCGAGCCGCCCTGCCCGGCGTGTTCCCCGAGGGGGACATCGATCTGCGGGACGGCCGCCTCGGCGAGGACCTCGTCGACATCGGTCTCACCAGTGTGTGGGGGGCGCTGTGGGGACGCGAGGGCCTCGCCCCGCGCGATCGCAGTCTGGTCACGCTCGGCATCCTCATCGCCCTGGGGGCGGAGACCGAGCTGAAGACCCATGTCCGTATCGGGCTGACGAACGGTCTGACCCAGGACGAGATCGCCGAGGTCATCTACCACTCCAGCGGCTACACCGGGTTCCCGCGGGCCGTCGCCGCCCGCACCGCCGCCCGCGAGGCGCTGGAGGGCTGACCGCCCCCGGCCGGGACGCACAGCCGTCCCGACCCCACACCGAGCACACGAGGAGCACACGCATGTCATTGCAGGGAAAGGTCACGGTCGTCACCGGCGGCGCGCGGGGGATCGGACGCGGGATCGCGGCCGTGCTCGCGGCCAAGGGGGCCGCCGTGGCGGTCTGGGACCTCAACACCGAGGGCGCCGAGAAGACCGCCGCGGAGATCCAGGCCGCGGGCGGGACTGCCGTCGCGGTGGGCGGCGACGCGGCCGACGCCGAGGCCGTCGCCCGCTCCGCGGCACTCACCCGGGAGGCGCTCGGGCCGGTCACGATCCTCGTCAACAACGCGGGGATCACCGCCTACGAGCCGTTCACCGGCATCAGCGAGTCGTCCTGGGACCGCATGATCGCGGTCAACCTCAAGGGCCCCTTCCTGGTCACCCGGGAACTGGTCCCCGACATGCTCGAGGCGGGCTGGGGGCGGATCGTCAACATCTCCTCGTCGTCCGCCCAGACCGGCGCGCCGGCCATGGCGCACTACGCGGCCTCCAAGGGCGGTGTCATCGGCCTCACCAGGGCACTGGCGGTCGAGTACATCGAGAAGGGGATCACCGTCAACCACGTACCGCCGGGGTTCATCGACACGCCCCTGGTGCGCCAGGGCCCCATCGACGTGGAGGCGGCCGCCGCCACGATGCCGATGAGGCGCGCCGGCACACCCGAGGACGTGGCGCACGCGGTGGCCTATCTCGCCTCCGAGGAAGCGGGCTATGTGACCGGCCAGACGTTCAGCGTCAACGGCGGTCGCTACCTCGTCTGACCAGCCCTGCGCGAGGACGTGAACGGCGTGGTGGGCGACTCCCGCTGTGGAACATGCGCAGCAGGCCCGGGTGCGCCGCCAGGAGATCGTCGGCGGCCCCCTCACCTTCGCCCCACCCACTGAACTATCAGGAGAGATCCCCATGAAGGTTGTCGTCGACGAGGAGAAGTGCGTCGCCGCCGGACAGTGCGTGGCCGCCGCCATGGACGTGTTCGACCAGCGCGAGGAGGACGGCATCGTCGTCCTCCTCGACGAGAACCCGCCCGCCGCACTGGCGGAGGACGTGCGCAACGCCGCCGCGGTCTGTCCCGCGCTGGCGATCCGCATCGAGGAATAGACCACGAGACCCCCCACCGCTGGAGGAATATCCATGGCCGAGTCCGACACCCGGCAGGCTACCGAGGAACGGCTCTACTTCTACCAGGACGACCGGGACACCACATGTCCGTTCGCCCCGCCACCCGGTCTGCGCGCCCTCAACGACCACGCCCCGGTCACCCGGGCGCGGATCTGGGACGGCAGCACCCCGTGGCTGGTGACCGGCCACGCCGCTCAGCGCGCCATCCTGTCCGACCCCCGAGTGAGCTCGAACGACAAGCTGGCGGGGTTCCCGTACCCGAACAAGGCGATGGCGGAGACGGCCCATCACCACCCGCTCACCATCTTCAACGCGGACGGCGCCGACCACACCCGCATCCGCCGCATGATGACCCGGCCCTTCACCCGCCCCCGGATGGAGGCGCTGCGGCCGCAGATCCAGCAGTTCACCGACGAGCTGATCGACACGATGCTCGCCGGCCCCAAGCCGGTCGACCTGATGCACGCGCTGTCGCTGCCGCTGCCCTCCCTGATGATCTGCGCGCTGCTCGGTGTGCCGTACGAGGACCACGACTTCTTCCAGGAGCACGCCTCCTTCGCCACCCGCAGCGACAAGACCACCGAGGAGCAGCAGGCGGCGAACCAGGCCCTCGGCGGGTACCTGGCCGGACTGCTCCAGAAGAAGATGGGGGAGCCCACGGAGGACGTCCTCTCCGACTTCGCGACGCGGATCAAGGACGGCGACCTCACGCTGCCCGAGGCCACTCTGCTCTCCATGATCCTCCTGATCGCCGGGCACGAGACCAGCGCCAACATGATCACGCTGGGTACCGCCCTGCTGCTGGACAACCCCGGACAGCTGGCCCGGCTGCGCGAGATCGACGACACCCGCGACGTCGCGAACGCGGTCGACGAGATCCTGCGCTACCTGACCGTCGCGACGTTCGGCCAACGGCGCATCGCCGCCGAGGACTTCACGTTCGAGGGCGCGGACATCAAGGCGGGCGACGGCATCATCGTCCCGCTGCCCGCCGGCAACTGGGACCCCGAGGCCTTTCCCGAGCCGGAGAAGCTCGACCTCACCCGCAAGGCGAACCACCACCACGCCTTCGGCTGGGGCATCCACCAGTGTCTCGGCCAGCAGCTCGCCCGGATCGAGCTCCAGGTCGTCTTCGGCACCCTCTACCGCCGCGTCCCGACCCTGCGGCTCGCGGTCGAACGCGACGCGCTCGCGTTCCGCCCGGCCGACGCGCTCGCCTTCGGCATCGGCGAGCTGCCGGTGACCTGGTAGTCCGCCGTCGCGCGGCGCCGCAGGCGCTCCACCGGTCCCGTTCGCACGGACGGGACCGGTCGTATCCGCATCCGCATCCGTATCCGCATCCGCATCCGCATCGGCAGGACAACAGGAGTAACGCATGAGCGAGTTCAGCTTCGAAGGCCGGGTCGCGGTCGTCACCGGCGCGGGCCGGGGGATCGGCCGGGCCCACGCCCGTCTCCTGGCGGCGCGCGGAGCGAAGGTCGTCGTCAACGACCTGGGCGGATCCATGGAGGGCGACGGCGCCGACGCCGGCCCCGCGCAGAAGGTCGTCGACGAGATCGTCACGGCGGGCGGCGAGGCCGTCGCCGACACCCACGACGTCTCCACGGCGGCCGGCGGTGAGGCCGTCGTCGACACCGCGATCGAGCACTTCGGCCGCATCGACGTCCTCGTCAACAACGCGGGGATCATCCGGTGGGCCGGACTGCCCGAGGTCGACGCGGAGAACCTGGAACGCCATCTCGCGGTGCACCTCGTCGGCTCGTTCAACACGCTGCGCGCCGCCTGGCCGCACTTCGTCGGGCAGCGGTACGGCCGTGTCGTGCTGACCACCTCCAGCGGCATGTTCGGACTCGACAACAACCTGTCGTACGCGGCGGCGAAGGCGGGCACGGTCGGGCTGGCCCGCAGCGCGAAACTGGCCGGCGAACCCCATGGGATCAAGGTCAACCTGATCGCGCCGGCGGCCATGACCCGGATGGGCGGCGGTCCCGAGGAGGAGCCGGCCGAGCCGGTCGCGGGCATGCCGTACATGCCGTCGGACGCGGTGGCGCCGATGGTGGCGTACCTGGCGCACGAGAGCTGCCCGGTGAGCGGGGAGATCTACACGGCCGGCGCCGGCCGCTTCGCGCGCCTCTTCCTCGCCTCGACCGAGGGGTACGTCCACCGGGGCGGCCCGGTGACCGTCGAGGACGTGGCGGCGAACTGGGACGCCGTCAACGACGAGAAGGACTACTACGTGCCGTCGGACCTGATGGACTGGTCGGGCGCGTTCCTCAAGCACCAGTTCGGCGCGATCGCCGACGCCGCGAACGCGTAGGCGACGGCACAGGCACCGCGCGGACGTGTCCCGGCGGGGCCGACCGGTTCTGGACGGCCCGGTGCACGAAAGCGGCGGCGTCCAGGATCGGCCCGCGGTGTTCGCGCGGCATGACGGTCCGCGGCAGCCCGGAGACCACCGCGTCGACCGGCTCACCCACCGCGGTGGCAGCGACAAAGATCATCCTGATTCCGGGCCGGCGGTGATGCCGCTGTCCCGGCCGTAGCCCCGTGAACCCCTGTCGGGCACCAGTTCCAAGGGTGAATGTCCAGCTCGGGCACGCCGTCCGACGGTCGTGAACTGGCACGCTGCGGAACAGCGTGGCTGCTCGACGGGGGGCGCCGGCGGGGCGGGCGGAGGGTGGGGCGTGACGGCCGGACACAGCGTGGACGATCCCTCGGAGGATCCGAATCCCGTCGTACGACCCACCGGTGGCGCCTCGCCGCGCAAGGTGCCCCGGCACGTCGCCTGTGTGATGGACGGCAACGGCCGATGGGCGGCCCAGCGGTCACTGCCGCGCACGTCGGGTCACCGTGCCGCCGAGACGACCGTCATCGATGTCATCGAGGCGGCGCGGGCCGCGGGCGTCGAGTGGCTGAGCCTGTACGCCTTCTCGACGGAGAACTGGGGCCGGCCCAGCACCGAGGTCGACTACCTGATGCACCTGGTCCGCCGAGTCGTACGCAAACACGCACCGCTGCTCCACGCGCGCGGCATCCGCTGCCGCTTCCTCGGCGCGAGCGACTCACGGATCCCTCCGGCACTGGCGCGCGATGTCGCCGACCTGATGACGCTGACCGGCGACAACAGGGGGATGACACTGACGGTCGCGTTCGACCACGGAGGACGCAGGGACATCGTCGAGGCCGCGCGGTCACTGATCCGTGCCGGCGTCCCCGCCGAGGCCGTCACCGAGCAGAGCTTCGCCGCGCATCTGCCCTTTCCCGACACTCCCGACGTGGACCTGGTCATCCGGACCTCCGGTGAGCAGCGCATCTCCAACTTCATGCTCTGGCAGGTCGCCTACGCCGAGTGGATCTTCCCTCCGGTGCTGTGGCCCGACTTCCGCGCACCCCACTTCCTCGCCTGTCTGCGCACCTACCAGCACCGCGACCGCCGCTTCGGCGGCGTGGTGCCGCAACAGAACGGAGCCTCTCGACCATGACCATCACGGACGACACCCGCGACGGTGACGCGGATCACCGGGCAGACACCGGGCACGGCGCCGGCCAGGCACCCCTGTTCGGCACGGGCTCACGATTCCAGGAGTTCCTCAACGACCCCCGTTGGGCACTGGCCGTCATCCGGGCGACGGTCCTGGAGGCCGCGCATCCGCAGGTCGGCGCCGCCCTCCTCGAGAACTCCACCTTCGTCGCCCACCCTTGGCGGCGCCTGCGCAACACCCTCCGCAGCCTCCAGCGCATGTGCGGCGACGACGACGAGGCACGGCACCGGGAGGCCGCGCGCCTGAACCGTCTGCACGCACGGCTGAGCGGCACCGACCCGCAGGGACGGCCGTACGACGCGAGGGACCCGGCCGTGCGCGCCTGGGTGGTGGCGACCTTGTTCGAGAGCACCGTCACGATGTGCCGGCTGAGCGGACAGCCCCTGGAACAGGAGGTGATGGAGCGTCTCTACACCGAATTCCGTGCGTACCTGGCCCTCATGGAGGACGATGCAGGCCAACTGCCCGACACGCTGCCGGAGTTCTGGACCTACTACGACCGGATCGTGACGCACGAGCTGGAGAACACGGAGGCGATGCGGATCATCCTCTACCGACTCTTCGACCATCTGCCCGCACCACCCGTCCTGGGGGGCCTGCCCACCCTGTGGGCCGCCGGCCGCGCCGTCACCGGCCCCCTCATCGGGGCGATCACCGTGGCGTCGCTCCCGGAGCCGTTCCGCAGGCGGGCCGGGCTGCCGGAGACGCCCGGCGCCCAGACCCTGATGCAGGGCGCCTACCTGGCCGTCGGCCTGGCCCGCTTCCTGCCCGACGGCTGGATCCGGGCGGACGCCGTCGCCGACCTGCTCGCTCTCTCACCCGACAGCGACGACCCGCGAGCGCGCACCATCGCCGCCCTGCACCACCGGATGAAGCGGGCCGGCGCCCTGATCCGGCTCATCACCCCGTTCCCCCCGGTCCCCGAGCCCACCACGCCGAACACCACCCGGCGCAGCGCCGAGGAGTTCTTCCGCGAGGTCCTGGACCAGACCGGCGACGGCTACCTCGACTGGCCCGACCTCGCCGCCATGGCCCGTGAACTGTCCACCCGCCTCGACCTCGACGAGCCCGAGGAGACCAGGCTCTACCACGCCCACGCCGACTGGTGGCGCGAGCTCCAGCAGGCACTCGACACGGACGGCGACGGCCGCGTCAGCGCCCACGAGTACGCCTCCGCCGTCCCCTCGCTGGCCGGCCCCGCGCTCATCAGGGTCGCCGAAGTACTGTTCGACGTCGCCGACACCGACGGCGATCAGCGCATCGACGCCGACGAATACCGCGCCCTGTTCCAGACCGGGTTCCACCGTGACACCCACCGCACCGACGGCGCCTACACCCGCAGCGCGTTCATCAACGATTTCCTCTCCTTCATGTCCGGCCGCCTGCGCTCGACCCCTTACGACCCCGTGATCGCCCAGGCATGAGCGCAGTCGGCGCGGGCGGACCCGAGACGGGTCCTGTGCGTGCCTCAGGCGGTCAGGGACTTCCACAGGGTGATCGGACGGTCCTCGACCACGACCTGGTCGTTGTGCCCGTGGCCGTCGGCGATGGAGACGATCCGGTATTTCTGCTGGTGGAACACCCAGAACAGGCTCAGCCCGTTGATGCGTTGCATGTCCGGCACGGCGAGGAACTCGTCCACACGGGAGACGCCGGCCAGCGACTGCCACAGACTGAGCGAGCGGTCGCCGCGTTCGATGACGTCGTGGTGCGCGGAACCGTCGGCGATCGAGATCAGCCGGTAGACCTGCTGCCCCAGGGAGGAGTGGAAGAGCCAGTAGTGGCTCTTCCCGTTCTGGCGCTGCATGTCGGGCACCGGCAGGAAGGCGTCCACCTGCGTGATCCCACTGAACGAGGCCCAGGCCGAGATCGGCCGGTCGGGCCGGTCCACGGCGGCTGCCGCCTCGGGGGCGAGCCCGGACTCCGCTCCGTCCGCGACCGAGATCAGCCGGTAGACCTGGCGGCCTTCCACGGTGTGGAACAGCCAGTACCGGCTGCGGCCGCCCACGCGCTGCTCGTCCGGCACCGGCAGGATCGCGTCCACCTTCGAGACGCCGTCGTGGCACGGCCAGGTGGACAGGGGCCGGTCCGGGCGCTCGACGACGTCCTTGTGCTCGTCGCCGTCGGCGATGGAGAGGGTGCGGCAGACCGGTCCGTCGCCGCCGGTCCCGTACGCCCAGTACCAGCTCTTGCCCTTGTCCCGCTGACGATCGGGGATGGGGAGGAAGGCGTCGGTGGGCCGGACCGTGTCCGGGAGCTTGTCGGTGAGGCGGCCGTCGCCCAGCAGCCGCAGTGTGGTGAGCGAGGGGACGAACGCGTAGACCGAGCCCTCGGTGGTGACGAACTGGTGGAAGCTCAGCTCGGTCGTCGCGTCGGGGCTCTCGAAGGCGACCTTGCCCGTGGGGCCGACCATCGGGTCGGGGCCGGGCTTCGCGGGGCGGTCCGGCGGGAAGCCGACGTTGTTGATCCAGCTCTTCTGGATGAACTCGAACTGCTCGACCAGGTCCGACTGGTAGCAGACGAAGAGCAGTCCGCGCGGCTGGTCGGGGCCACCGGGACCGTCCGAGGCCGGGTCGAAGGGCGCACCGTAGGGGGCCCCGCGGCGGATGATCCGGCGCCGGTCCATGACCGGGTTCTCGGGGAACGGGTCCGTGCCGGGCCTCTCCTGCAGGCCGTCCCGCGGGTTGGTCTTGCGCAGGTGGGAGGAGAGCGGGGTGGTGAACCCCTCCGGGTCGTCGCGGTAGCCGAAGTCGTTGTCCTGGCTCGCGAGGGCGTTGTCCGGCATGTCGGCGTGCGGGCACTTGGCGACGGGCGTGCCCGAGCGCCAGCGGCCCACCAGGCGGGCGGCCAGCCATTCGGTGGTCGCCTCGTCCGGCACCACCTTGGCCTTCCTGAGGACCTTCAGTTGCGCGGCGACCTGGGCCCACCAGCCCGGGACGTCCTGACCGAGCCGGCGCACGACCTGGAAGCTGCCGTTGCCCGCCCACTCGGGCATCTCGTCGTACGGAATCCCGCCGACCCGGTCGTGTCCGATGACGAACTCTCCGGGCGGGATCAGCCGGGTGCCCGGGTGGTCCTTGACCCACTCCGGCCGCTTCGGGTCGGGCTCGTCGAAGCCGATCACGCCCGGCTCGCTGACCCCGTCCTTGAAGCCGAAGTGTTCCTTTCCGCGGCGGGTGCCCGGCAGTGTGGCGCCGTTCTGCTGGAAGACGATCACGATCTTGGCCTGCGCGGCCGCCTCGCGCTGGGTGGTCAACGCGTCCTGGAGCCCCTCGGCGGTGTCGGAGGCGACGGTGATCACGGCGTGCACGGTCTGGCCCTTGCCGTCCCCGAACAGCCAGTTCTCGGGTGAGCTGTCGCCGGTGTCGCCCAGTGAGCGCCTGTGGGACCCCTCCTTGAACGCCTCCAGGGTGCCGCCCTTGCGTACCGAGGGCAGGGGGTCCTTGCCGCCGATGAGGACCTTCAGGCCCTCGTAGGTGAAGCTGACGTTCGTCCAGGTGGCCTTCATCGTCCGCGGATCGTCGCCGCCCGTGGCCTGTCTGGCCTTGCGGAACGCCGCGTTGAAGGTGGCCACCTGTCTGGTGGTGGAGATCTGGGGGGCGAGCCGCTTCACCCAGGTGCGGGCCCGCGCGGGGTCCTCGAACTTGAGGAAGAGCAGCGTCATGCGGTCCTTCTTGAAGCCCGCGATCACATCGCCCTGGATGTCCTCACTCTGACGCAGTCTGAGGTCTTCCGTCATGTTTTCTCCTTGACGGTCGCATATGCCATGGGATCATCATGGTCATCATGAAACTACGCTACGTGATCGGTGGGTGGGTGGGGGCGTCGCCGGGCCGGTGGCGTCGGGATCCTTCGCTGTCGCACAGGACCCCTGTCCTGTAAGGGTTCTGACCCGCTTGGCCCTCGAGAGGTCACCCACCTGCCCGGCATCGCGCGACAGCGACCGCCCGGCATGCGAACACTGTGAGTAGTCATATGCCTATGCCGTGTGCCTATGCCGTGCGCCCAGCCCTCTCTCGCAAGGAGCCCCATGTCCCCCAGGAACCTGCCCGGTCCGTCGTCCAGACGGATGCGGTACGCGGCCATCTCCGCGTGTGCCGTCTCCGCGCTGACCCTCGCCGTGCTCTCGTCCGGCACCGCCGCCGCCCACGGGCACGGTGGTGACGCCCCCTCGGCCGACCGGGCGCACGCCGACCCGGACGAGGCGACCGTCATCGGCAAGGAGCACGCCGAGGAACACGCCATGACCAGGAACGCGGTCAAGGCCGTCGGCGAGTACCCGCAGTCCACCCGCACCGAACGGCTCAAGGCACTCACGGCCTCCCAGGCCAAGGTCAACGCGGACTTCGACGCGCTGGACGCCGGGAGGTTCCGGGAGTACTTCCAGTCCCCGGACTTCGCCGCGCACATCGCCATGCTGCCCACCGGCAAGGTGCTGCTGTTCTCCTTCGAGCGCATCGAGACCAACCCCCAGAAGGAGCCGGCCCCGACCGACACCATCGGCAAGGAGAACGCGGGCCGCGCCTACCTGTGGGATCCCGCCAAGGGCACGGGACCGGGCTCGTTCACCAAGGTCACGCCGCCCGTGATCAACATGCCGGACGGGCTCAACCAGCCCCGCCCCGCGCCGTTCTTCTGTGCCGGCCACTCCTTCCTGCCCAACGGGATGCTCGGTGTCTTCGGCGGCAACCTCGGCGGCAACGGCGGGTCCGGCGCGAAACTCTCCCTGGTCTTCGACCCATGGGAGGAGAAGTGGTACCAGAACCAGGACATGGCGGTCGGCCGCTGGTACCCCTCGGTGGTGACCGGCGCGGACGGGCGGCAGCTCATCATGTCCGGCCAGTCGGAGCTCGGCTGGGGCACCCCCACCCCGATCGTCGAGCGCTTCCCCGCCCTGAACAAGCCCGTGCCCACGGCCAGGACGGACAAGCCGGAGGGCTGGGCGGTGGACCGCTTCAAGGCCGACGCCCCGTTCAAGCGGGACTACCCGCACCTCTTCTCGCTGCGCGACGGCAAGATCTACGGCCTGGGCCGCAACCCCGAGCAGCAGTGGAAGTTCGACCCCGCCGCCGAGACCCGGACGGACCTGGCACCCCGACCGGACAACATGCCGCGCAACTACGGTTCGGCCGTGCCGCTCCCGGCCGGCTTCAAGGGCCCGGACTCGGTACTGGTCCTCGGCGGGGACCGGGACGACCCGAACACGTATCAGCTGGTCGGCAACCAGTGGAGCAAGGAGAAGGCCAGGGCCTTCGGCCGCACCCAGGACGACACCCTGCTCATGCCGGACGGGACCCTGATGACCGTCAACGGCGCCTTCGACATCCGTGACTACGGCAACGGCCCGTACAACCCCAACGCGGACCTGAAGTACCGCCAGATCGAACTGCGTGACGAGAACGGCAACTGGAGGCTCGGCCCGGCCCAGCGGCTGCCGCGCGGCTACCACTCCAACGCCGTGGTGCTCCCGGACGGCCGGGTGATGGTCACCGGTGACGAGCTCCAGCAGCTCGCCAACGACCCCGACATCACCGACGACATGAACGGCAGCATCGAGATCTACGAGCCGGCCTACCTCCAGCAGGGCAGCCGCCCTCACCTCGGCATGGTGTTCAACCCGTCCGTCGGGTACAACGACAAGATCACGGTGAGCAGCAACACCGCCTCCGACGTCACCCGTGCCGTCCTGCTGGCGCCGACCACCGCGACCCACTCGGTCAACACCAGCCAGCGCCACCTCGACCTGCGCATCAAGAGCCGCAGCGGCAACTTCCTCGAACTCCAGGCACCGCCGTCGGCCAATGCCGCCCCTCCCGGCTACTACATGCTCTTCCTGCTGAACGAGGAGGGCGTGCCCAGCACCGCCGGCTGGGTCCAGGTCAAGCCGGCCTCGGGCGGCCAGACCCCGGGGACGAGGTAGTGACCGCCTGACTCCCACGGGCCCGCTGCGAGTCTCATGTGCGGCCCCGCCGAAGCCCGGCTCGGATCTTCTCTGAGCTGGGCTTCTCGCGTCCGAGACGTGACGGACCGGTGACCTGGTCCATGCGGCCGGCCGAAAGCAGGCCGTCCAGGAACCGACGGACCCTGGGCCGGGTCAGTATCCGATGGCTTCCCGGAGAAGCAGGACGGTGCCGCGCCCCGGATGGGGTTCCGCGTTGAGGATGAGCAGGCGGTTGACGGCGCTGGGCATCCCGTACACCGCCTGGGCGCGCGCGTTCTCCAGCGGGAGGGCGTGCTCCTCGACGCGGCGCAGCGCCGTGCTCAGGTCGGGCACCACCTTCTGCGCGCCGACGACCCAGACCGCGTGGGCGGCGCCGCCCGCGTTGGCGGGGAGTTGGCTGCCGCTGCCCGAGGCGAGAACGAGCGAGCCGGTCTCGGTGACCGCGGCGACGCTGTTGACGACGAACTCGGGGCCGGCGAGCAGCTTTCGGATCTCGTCGGCGCCGGTGGCACGGTCGATGGCCAGGACGCGCGGCCTGATGGCGTCGTACCGGCCGCCGGCGTTGATGTCCGCGTCGATGCCGGACAGCCGGAGGGTCTCGCTGGCTCCGGTGAGCACGCCGGCGCCCTCCGGAATGAGGTCCTTGACGCGGGTGCGCGCGGCCGCGGCATCGTCGAGGATCTCGGCGGCGAAGCCGCCCGCCCGCAGCGCGGCGGCCACCCGTTCCAGTCGTTCGGCCGATGCCGGGTCGGCGAAGGATGCGGCGGGGGCCGGGGTGGCGGTGGTGTCCGACGGGTCGGTCCCGGAGCCCGGTGCCGCGTGGGGCGCCGTGCCGGCCAGCGGGGAGGTGTCGAGGTACCTGACCTCGTACACCCGCTCGGCGAACCGCCAGCCCTGCGCGGTGCGCCGGTAGCGGTCGTGGTAGACGGCGTAGTTCAGACCCTGGCGTCCGTCGAGGGTGCGCGCGAGTTCCTGGAGGTAGGCGCGGCCGGTCGCGGTGTCGCCGTCGAGCAGGATCGTGCCGGGGTGTGTGGTCTGCACGAAGAAGTCCCACTGGCTCTGCAGCCGCTCACCCCCGGCTCGGATCTCCTCGCGGCCGACGAACTCGGCGGGGACATCGGGCATCCGCAGGACACCGTCCGGTGTGAACAGCGACGCCAGGCGGGGCCGGTCGCGCATCATCACCGCGTCGGTGAACTCGCCGCGCAGGGCCTCGATCTCGACGCGGTCCGCGATGGTCTGGAAGTCGTTCATCAACGTCACCTCTCCCGTCCGGTTGTCGTCCTCACCGGTACGACACCGCAGACCCCCGGAATGTGAGGCGGGCGCCTCGGCCTCACATTCCGGTGCGCTGTCCGGTCCTGACGGGTAGAGGCGCAGAAGCGAGCGAGGGAGACGGCGGACCATGACCACCAGAGGCGAGCCCGGCGACGATCAGAGCGATCCGGGCCTGGGAGCGATCATGAGCGAGCGGCGCCGGCTGATCAACCTCGGCTATCGGCTCCTCGGCTCCCTTGCCGACGCCGAGGACGTCGTACAGGAGACCTACGCCCGCTGGTACGCCCTGTCGGAACGGGAGCAGCGGGCCATCGAGTCGCCCGGCGCCTGGCTGATGACGGTGGCCGGCCGTATCTGCCTGACCCTGCTCGGCTCGGCGCGGGCCAGGCGGGAGACGTACGTGGGCGCGTGGATCCCGGAGCCGCTGCCCGACCCCACGGAGTGGATCAGCGGGCGTTCCGGCGTCGGCGGGACCGACCCGGCCGACCGGGTCACCCTCGACGAGTCGGTGACGATGGCCTTCCTGGTCGTCCTTGACGCGATGACCCCGGCCGAGCGCGTCGCGTTCGTCCTGCACGACGTCTTCCGCTACCCCTTCGGCGAGGTCGCCGAGATCGTCGGCCGCACTCCGGCGGCGTGCCGCCAACTGGCCTCGTCCGCCCGCCGTCGCATCCGCTCCGCGCGGACTCCGGCAGGCCCGAGTGCCGGACAGGCCGGCATCGTCAGGCAGTTCAGAACGGCGTGGGAGGCCAAGGACATCGACGCGCTGATCAGCCTGCTCGACCCCGACGCCACCGCGACCGCCGACGGCGGCGGGCTGGCCGTCACCCACCTGGACCCGATCGTGGGCGGTGAGCGGATCGCGCGCGCCTACGCCGAGATCGCCCGTCTGTGGGGCGGCCGCACGACGTTCCTCGAGTGCGCGGTCAACGGCCGGCCCGGCTTGGTGGCGCAGCAGGACGGCACCATCGTCACCGTGTTCGCCTTCGAGATCGCGGGCGACCGGATCAGGTACATCTGGGCCGTGCGAAATCCCGAGAAGCTCCGTCCCTGGCACAGCAGTTGAGGAGCCGTCCCCCGACCGTCAACAGATCTGCTCCGACGGCTGCGGTCCGTCGCCCGTCTGCGCCGGCAGCCTCGACGGCACTCTCTACGCGGTGTGGGCGTAGGCGCGACAGCGGGCGCCGCTGACCCGCAGCGGGGTCGACCGCCCGCCGCGGAGCGGTGGACATCGGCTGTGGTGCGGAATGGGCGGGCGGGGCCCGTGATTGCATGCATGGGGAGGCAGGGCGGGCTTCGGCGAGATCCGGATGTATGTCTTCGGTTCGTTGTTTCTCTTATGAATTTGTGTGCGGCCGACGCATTTTGACTTGTTCGAAGACCGTTCTTGTCTCTGGGAAGAAGAGCCATGGTTCATTTCCCTGGCGGCCGTTAGCGTCTGTACGTCGGCGCGGCCCGGGAACGAACCGGGGACGGGGGTACGGGGTGGACGTAGGAACGCTTGCCGCGTTGTTGTCGGCCGAGTGCCGGGGCACCGATTACCAGGCGGCCGCGGCCGCCCTCGCGGCCGGTGAGCCCAAAAGGGCACTTGCCGTTCTGGACGCGTTACCGACGGATCAACAGCTCCCCCTCGCACCGCCGTTACGGACCGCCGCGCTGCACATGGACGTCAACTGGCAGCCCGGAGCCTGCCTCGCCCCGGTCCAGGGCCTGGCGCAGGCGATGGCGCAGGGGGCGGGCGACCTGCCCGAGGGAAATCTGCGGCTCGCCGCGTTCCTGGCCGGACAGGTCATCCCGGTCCTGCTCTCCGCGCGGATGATCGTGGGACATGCGGGCCGCGCCCACGACGCGCGGGAGCGCGAGGCCCATCCACCCCTGGACGGCGGCGTCGCGAGCGAACGCGACCAGGATCTCCGGGAAGGCGTCGAGCAGGCTCTGCGATGGTTCGACGACCTGCACGCGACGATCGCCGAGTCCGGGCACACGGACGCCGCCGCCTGCCATCTTCTGCTCGCCGCGGATCTGCGGATCAGGGCCGGCGGCATCGAGGTCGGCATCGAGGCCGGCACCCTGCCGGCGGCGCCGGGGAAACTCCGTCACACCCCGACGGGATCGCGAGCACTCCGAGAACTCCTGCAAGGGGACCGGGAACTGGGCGCGCCCGGCACGGCGGAGGAATGCGTCGTCACCCCCCGAGCTCCGGGGGCCGTGGGAGCCGGTGGAATCCTGCGGGCCGCCGAGAGGCGCTACGAGTCCGCCCTCGCCGCCTGCACCGCGGCGCGCGCACCCCACGGACGGGCGGCGGCACTGCTGAGGCTGGCCCATGTGCACCGGATCCAGGGGCGGGGGGACACGTGCCGTACGCGTCTGGCGTCGGCGCTCGACGCGGCGTACGAGGCGAAGGACGGCGCGTGCGCAGCCTTGTTGCAGGTCCATCAGGTTTTGGACCTGATCGACGCCGACTCGGGGGAAGGGACGGAGGCAGCGGTCGCGAAGGCGGTGGCCGTATGGGGGCGGACCGTCGGCAGCACGTCCTGGGTGCACGGACTGTCCTGGCTCGTCCGCAACCGCGCGGACTCCTGGTACGCCGAGGGCTACGCCCGGAGCGGGGACCGGGCCGAGGCATTCGCCCGTCTCCTCTCGGAGGACCGCGCGCCATCCTCCGCGGGCCCGAGCGCGGTGGCGGTCCCCACCACGGACACCGCGGTCCAGGCCCGGCACCATGGGGCCGCCCTCGTCCTCATCGACCTGGAACAGCGCGAACACCTCGCCCGCATCCGGCACGACGACCAGCGGGGCGCGCTCGACCTCACCCGTTGCCTCGGCGTCGTCCGGACCGCCAAGGCCTTCCACACCCAGGCCACCGAACTGGGGGACCCGGAGGTGGCGGCCGCGGCGCGCGCACGACTCGAACTCGCCGTCCACGTGGGCGAACTCGTCGTGCGCGAGACCGGGACCGGAACCGAGACCGGGACCGGAACCGAGACCGGAACCGAGACCGGGACCGGAACCGAGACCGGGACCGGGACCGGGACCTGGATCGCCGATCCGATGCGGGACGTCCTGGCCGGACTCAGGTCGGACCTCGCCGCGTGCCCCGCCCAGGAGTCCCTCTTCCACTCCCGCCGGGCCCGTGAGGCGGGGCTCGGGGACGAGGCCGACCGGCTGGCGCAACAGGCGCTCGACCGGGCCCGTTCGATCCCGGACGACGTACTGCGCTGCCATGTGCGCTGCACCGCCCTCACCGACCTGGGCGACAGGGCGCGGGCCCGCGCCGAGGCGGAGCGGATGGAGTCCCGGCTGCCCGCCCTTCAGGCCGCAGCGCTGTGGGTGCGGCTCGGCGATCCCGCGCGTGCGCGGCGCTGTCTGCCGCATGTCGGTGACGCCGTCGAGAACTCCTGGCAATTGCTGTCCCTGCGGGCGGAGACCGCCGGCGGCGAAGGGACACCGACGCGGGAGGCCGGGGAGTACGCCCTGCGCGGACTCGCCGCCTACGAGGAGCAGCGGAACAGGCTCGCCCGGGACACCTTGCGTGCTTCGTTCGCCGACGACCCGGTGGCGGCCCGGCTGCACCATGTCGCGGTTCTCGCCCGGCTGGCCTCCGGGGAAGAGGACGCACCGGCCGTCGCGTTCGGCCAGGCCGACCGTGTCCGCACCGGCTTTCTCGGCGCCGTACGGGCCCTGGACGCCGCGGCTGCCGACCCGGCGGCCCGCGCGGCGGTCCGGCACTGGCTGGCCACCGAGGTCCGCTGGGCCGCGGAGTTCGAGGACCATGTCGCCGCGTTGCGTGCCGAGCGCGGGGGCGCCCCAGGCGCCGCCACCGCCGTGCCGGAGCGGAGCCCTTCGCCGTCCTGGCCCTCGGATCCTTCGCTGCCCCCGACCTCGCACCCCACAACGGCCGTCATCCGCCGACGGGTTGACACAGCCGCACTCCGGCTGGGTGAGGCGGAGGCGGTCGTGCGGCGCCGTGCCCCCTCGGCGCTCGCCGCGGCGGAGCGAGATGTCGTGCCGGACCCGGCAGCCGTGGCCGGTGCCCTTCCCGACGGCGCCGTGCTGCTCGCGTACCACCTCTTCGACGACGCCCTCATCGGCTGGGCCATGACGCGCGACACGCTGCGGTGCGAACCCCTGAGGGGCCGGCCGGGAGGGCGTGCGCTCACCCACCAGGTGGTGGGCGCCGCCCGCCGTTTCCGGGACGGGTGCGCCGACCCCCTCCACGAGGGTCACGGGCAGGACGACGCGGCCCTGCTCGCCGCATGGCTGCTGGAACCCTTCGCCGAAGTGCTCGACACCGCACGGCGGGTGGTCGTGGTGCCGCCCGCGGCCCTTGCCCTGCTGCCGTTCCACACCCTGCCCTGGGACGGCGACGTCCTGGGCGCCCACCGGCCCGTGTCGTATCTGCCCGCGGCGGGACTGCTGCCGAGACTCCGGGAACGAGGGGATCCACGGCCGTGGCGGGATCTCGACGCCCTGCTCGTCGGCGCGCCCGCGACCGACGCACGCCACCGACTGCCCGAACTGCCCGGCACCGCCGCCGAGATCGCCGAGATCGCCCGGCTGTTGCCCCGCACCACCGTGCTGACCGGCGCCCGTGCCGGCCGTGCCGAGGTGCTCGCGACCGCCCCCGGCCACGAGGTGGTGCACCTCGCCACCCACGGAGTGATCGACGAACTCGCACCGAACCGGAGCCGGTTGCCGCTGGCGGGAGACGATGCGCTCGACCTGGCCGATCTGCTGACCGCCGCCCACGCGCCACGCCTGCTCGTCCTCTCCGCCTGCGACACCGGACGCGGCCGGGCCACCGCGGGCGGGGACGTCCTCGGACTGACCCGGGCCGCCCTCGTCACCGGCGCCCGGAACGCCATCGTCTCGCTGTGGCCGGTGCGCGACGATCTCGGTGCCCTGGTGATGACCCGCATGTACCGCCACCTCGCCGGGGACGGACAGCTCACCGAGGGCGGGACCGTGGACGTCGGGACCGCGCTGCACCTCGCCCAGCAGGAGGTCCGAGCCCTGGGCCACGCGGCACGCGAGGCGGAGTACGGGCGGCTCACCCGCCGCACCGGTGGGGCATCCGGGACGGCCGACGGACGGCGCTCGTGGGCGGCGGGCCCGCGAGACAGCTCCCCGGCCCGGCTCGGCCCCGCCCTCGACGACCGGCACCCGTACCACTGGGCGCCCTTCATCCATGTGGGGGTATGAGATGACCTTGAGAGCCCTGTTGATCGGTGCGCAGACCTTCGGCCTGAAGGGAGTGCACGCCGACATCGAGCGGATGCGGCAGGTCCTGACCGGCCGCGGCTTCACCGACCTGGACATCCGCACCGGACAGCACGCCTCCTACGAGGGAATCAGGGAAGGCTTCGCCCGACTCCGGGACCGGACCGTGTCCGGCGACGGCGTCGTCGTCCACTACTCGGGGCACGGCGGGCTCACCGACGACCTCCAGTACCTGGTGCCCTTCGACCTGGCCGAGAGCACCGCCGCGGACTTCCGCGGCTACCTCGCCGAGGAACTCACCGCGGAACTGGCGGCGTTGGCCGAGCGCACGCCCAACATCACGTGCATCCTGGACTGTTGTCACTCCGGCGGAGCGGTACGTGAGGCGGCCTGTACATCGGGTCGCTGGACACTGAAGTCCGTGCTGCTGCCGAGGGTCCCCCTGGACGCCGCGCGGACCCGTGCGGAGGCGCTCACCCGCCGTGACGAACCGCTGGTGCCGAACGTGGTACGGCTCGCGGCGTGCGCGCAGCACGGTGCGGCGTGGGAGTGGGAACCGGAGCCCGGAGCCGGTCTGCAGGGGGTGTTCACGGCAGCGCTGGCCGACCTGCTGGACGCCACCGCGGGCCGTCGCGTCCCCTGGTCGGTGCTGGTGGCGCGAGCCCGGGACCGCATCGCTCAGCAACGGATGCGGCAACGGCCGGACGCCGGCGGTCCCTCGGGCCGCCTGCCGTTCTCGCTGGAGGAGTCCGCCGAGCCCGATCGGCTGCCCCTGCTGCGTTCCGAGGGCCGGTTCCGCATCCCGGGCGGCGCCCTGTTCGGACTCCACCCCCCGGACACCGTCGCCCTGGTGTTCCCCGTCGGGGCTCCCGAGGAGGAGGGCGGCGACATCTCGCTGGCGGCGGCCGTCGAGGAGATGCGGGGCGGCGATGCCCTGCTGCGGGTCACCGAATCCGGTGACGGCGCCGCCACGGCCGAGGAGTTGCGGACCGCACCGCTGCCGCCGGGCTCGCATGCGCTCGCGATCGAGGTGCACGACCGCCGCAATGTGCTCATCGAGGCTCCCCGGCCGTTCGCGGACGAACTGCGCGGGGAACTCGTCCGCTCACCACGGCTCACCGAGACCACCACGGCGGTGGACGCCTTCGCCGTCGTACGGATGCGGGCCGGTGCACCCGAGGTACTCGGCCCCGGCGGACAGGTGCTGCGCAGGCCCGGCGCCCCGTCCCTCGCCGGGGCCGCCCGGGTGGCCGAACTCCTGGAGGAACTCGCCCGTGGGGATCGACTGCGCCGGATGGGCGATCCGGAGGGGGCGGCCCGACTCCACGCCGCCGTCGACGTACTGATCGAGGTACCCGAACCACCTGCCCCCGGACAGCCGCGCCACCCCCTGCGCAACGGCGGCGCATGGCGCCCGCTGCGACCGGTGGGGGAGCGGTTGTACGACGGTGACGGCTACCGGGTCAGGGTCACCAACTCCGCCGGGACAAGGGTGTACTTCTGGGTCGTCGGGGTCGGACTGAGCGGCCGCACCACTTTGGTGACGAACCATCAGCCCAGCGGTTGCCCCGTCGAACCGGACCGTGACCACGTCACCCAGCCGATCTCGCTCTACTGGCCGCCGGACGTACCGCAGGAGGGCGGGTCCCGGGCCGAGACCGTGCTGGTGATCGTGGGGGACCGTCCGATGGATCTCAGCGGTCTGACGTCGCGCGAGACCCGCACCCCCGCCGGGGCGCGGGGCGCGCTCGCGCAGCTGTTGCGGGAGGTCCGGGACGGGGTGCGGGACCAACGGATGACCGTCGGGGACGAGTTCCGCTACCGCGTGTGGACCGTGGACGCCGAGGCCCTTCCCCATGCGGAGAGGCCCGGGAACCCCGGCGGACCGGGATCTCGAGAGGCCGGCGGATGAACCGGGGGGCTGTCGGCGCCGGGCGCCGTCCGGCTGCGGGGGCCGGCCCTCCGGTGAGGAAGGCCGGCCCCCCGAACCGTCCCCCGCACCTCCAAGGTGCGACAACCGGTGCGCCGTACTCCTCGCAGCAGTGCGGAATCCGGTCGACTGCTCCGCCGCCGTGTTCCACGAGCGGCTTGCGGCATGCGACGGGTACTGCTGCGCACCCTGCGCCGGGCGGGCGAGCGGGCGGATGGCGTCCGGGACCGCTGCGGACGCCAGGCCCAGGGGGACCGATATCTGCTCGTCCTGGAACCCGCCACCGACGAGACCAGGGTTGTGCCCCGTCTCCTGGACGGACTGGCCGAAGGCCTGGCGGCGGCGAACCGCCACCCGGCGCCCTCCGGCCCCCTGCACCGAGCCCTGGACGAGTACCCCGACGCCCCTCTCGTGGCCACCTTCTCCGACCCGCTCCACCAGGACGTCGTGGGCACCGGCTGCGACGGCCTCGCGGCCGACGGCTTCCGGCGCGCCGCGATCGAGGTCGCCGTGAAGAACTTCACCGGGGCGGCCTGGATCCGCGCCGTACGGCCCGCCGTCGCCGCCGGCGGCTGAGACCCACATCGGCCCCCGACTTTCCGCCCCCGCTTTTCCGCCCCCGCCGTTTCGCCCCCGCCCTTCCGTCCCTGTCGATCCGCCTCACGTCCACCCGCCTCACGTCCACCCGCCTCCATCGCCCCCGCCGACGAGGACCGCCGCTCCCAGCGACAAGGACCGCCGCCATGCCCGACACGACACCCACGGACGAACTGAGCACCGTCATCTCCCGCACCGGACAGGCCCTCCACGTGGTCGGCGCGGACGACCGAGCACCCTGGCTGTTCGCGCGCTGCTGGATGCGCGCCTGCCGTTACGAGGCCTTCGGCCGGGACCCGGCCGACATCGACAGCGCCCTCGCGGACTTCGACGCGCTGCCCAGGGACTTCCCGGGCCGCGCCAAGCTGGCGTCCGTCCTGGTGACCTCCCTGGTCAGATCCAAGACGCTGCTGGGCTCCCCGCGCCTGACCAAGGCGATGGCCCTCACCGACACCGCGGACACCGATCCCTCCCCGCTGCCGGACTGGCCGGCGACCTCCGCGGCGCTGCGGGCGAACGAGCTGCTCGTGGCCTGGCAGGAGAACCGTCCCGGGTTCTCCGCGCACGCCGCGCTGAAAGACCTGGAACGGTACGCGGAGATCGTCGGGGACACTCAGCCCCAGGCCACGATGGTCCGCTCGGCCCGGCTCGGACTGCGGCATCTGGACGCCGCCGGGAAACGCAACGTGCGGGAGAACGAGGAGGTGACGCGCGAGGCACACGACCTGCTCAACGGCCTCGGCCCCGGATCGCCCGTGCTCGATCAGGGCCGGGTCCTCGCCCTCATGCAGGAATTCAGCACCAAGGTCATGCGGCACGACATCGAAGGCGCCGCGGAGATCCTCGGCCGGCTCCGGGACGTCGCTGACCGGATGCCCCCGGGCGACCCGCTGCGCGAGCACCTCGAGCAGGCGATGAACTCGACCGCTCCGCTGCTGGAGATGCTCTCTCCCGGCGCGGGGAGCGCGGGACAGCGGCGGGCGGAGTACGTACAGCAGCCCACCGAGGCCCAGTTCGGCATCTTCGAGACGATGGCGAACGAACCCGGTCTCTCCGACACCGAACGGGCCCTGCGGCTGACCCAGCTCGCGCTGGCGGAACTCGCCGCGGACACCCCGCAGTCGGTGGACGACGCGGTCGCCCATATGACCGAGGTGCTCACCCTCGCCTCCGAGCACGATCCGCGACGCCCCTCCTATCTGCTGCACGCCGGGACCGCCCATCTGCGCCGGGTGGAGATGTCGGGCGGCCGACGCGGGCTGAGGACCGCCACCGAACTGCTGGAGCAGGCACTGAGGTCGGCGGCGTCCACCACACACGGACTGTGGACCACCATCGCCATGCCGCTCGCCCACGCCTACCGGCTGGCCGGCCGCCGGGAACTGGGCCGCGCGACGGCGCTGCGCGGACTGCGCGGCCATGCGTGGAACGTCCTTCTCGAGTCCTCGCCCGACGAGATGCAGGCCACCGCCCGGTACGCGGCCGACGACGCGCTGGACACCGCCCGCTGGTGCCTGATGGACAACGACCCGGAGGGCGCCGCCGTCGCCCTGGACGCCGGACGCGGTCTCATCCTCTACGCCACCACCGAGACCCGGGACATCGCGGCACGGCTCACCGCCTCGGGCGAGACGGCCCTCGCCCGGGAGTGGCAGCAGGCCCGGCGGAACCACGCCGCCGGTGAGGAACCCGGTGAACTCAGACGGCGGGTCGTCGGCTCGCTCGCGGGCATGCCGCTGACCGAGGACGGCTCACCGGTGGCCGCGCCGGGCGAGGGCGGCACACGGCTGCTCGACCCGCCGCAGCTCGCGGAGACCCGTGCCGCCCTGCGGGCACTGGGCGCCGACGCGCTGGTCTACCTGGTGCCCGGTGACGAACGCAACGGGGCGGCCGTGGTGGTCCCGGCCGACGCCCCCGCGAGCTGGACGCTGCTGCCCCAGCTCAACGACGCGGGAATCGCCGCCTTCGAGGCCTTTCTCTCCGACGCCGCCCAGGGCGCCGTGGGACGCGACGCTCCGGCCCGCGACAACGGACTGCGCGACGCCCGGATCAAAGCGCCGAGAGCGCTGGACGGCATCTGCGAGTGGGCCTGGAACGCGGCCGTCGGACCCCTGCTGGAACGCCATCTGCCGCTGCCCGAGGGCCGTCCCGCGCGGCTCGTGCTCATCCCCGTGCGGGAGCTGGCGCGCGTGCCGTGGCACGCCGCGCGCACCCGCTCACCGGACGGCGGCTGGCGGTACGCGATGGAGCACGCCGTCTTCTCGTACGCGCCCTCGGCCCGTCTGCTGTGCGCGTCGGCGTGGCGCGGCCCGGTCACGCTCACCGGGGGCGGGCTGGTCGTCGGGGACCCCGACCCGGCCGGCGCGGCACGGGATCTGCCCGCCGCCCGACTCGAGGCGCTGGCCGTCAAGGACCGCTTCTACCCGGACGCCCGCTACGTCGGCCGGATGCCCGACGGCGAGCCGAGCCCGGAGGGCGCCGGTACCCGCGAGGAGGTGCTGCGCTGGCTCGCGGACCTCGACGGCGGTCCGGTGCTCCATCTGGCCTGCCACGGCATCGTCGAGGAGTCCACCGCCGCCGGGGACAGTTCCTATCTGCTGCTCGACGGGGGAGCGCATCTCGCGGCGGAACGGCTGGTGAGGGTCCTGGGCGAGGGACCGGACCGTGAGATCGCGCTCGCCGTCCTCGCGGCGTGCAGCTCCGGTCGCTCCGGCCGCGGGCTCGACGAGGCGTTCAGTCTGAGCACCACGCTGCTGGCGGGACGGGTTCGCTCGGTGGTGAGTGCCAAGTGGAGCGTGCCCGACGCGGCGACCTCCGTCCTGATGTTCATGTTCCACCACTTCCTGCGGGAGGGGGGCATGCCGCCCGCGGACGCCCTGCGTGAGGCACAGCTGTGCATGGTGGGCCGCCGCAGGCCGCCCGAGGAGATGCCGAAGAGGCTGCGCGGGCACTTCCGTACCCGGGACGAGTCCGACATCACGTCCTGGGCGGCGTTCGTGCACACCGGGCGGTGATCGCTCCGCCATGCCGGCCGGCCGACGATCGAGTTCATGCGCCCGGGACGTGGGTCTCCACCGCGAGGACGGCCGTGGTCCAGTCGCCCGTTTCCGGGCGCATCGGCTCGGCGTCCCGGTGCAGGGCCGCCAGACCGAGCCGGTCGAGCACACCGTGGTAGCCGCCGCGGCCGCCACGGACCGCCTCGGCCGGTTGCGGTTCACCGAGGCGACCGAGGTGGAACGGGGCGGAGGAGAACGGCGTTTCCGACACCAGCACCTTCAGCCAGTCCGTGCCCCGCGCGCCCGGAACGAGGGGCCGGTCCGGCGGGAGCGACAGGGTGATCGCCCGGCCCCAGGCCGCCGACGCGGTGTACCCGGGGGCGATCCAGTCCCCGGTGAACAGGTCCGGGTGGATCCGGAACCGGTCCGTGAGATCCAGCAGGACGCAGTAGAGCTGCCGGTCCGTCGTGTTGCGCAGCCGCACGAAGATCTCGGGTTCCTGCCAACCGCGCCGCGTCCACCGGTAGGCCAGACGGACGGCGCCGTCCGGCCCGGGCCGCAGCGGTGGCCGGGTGCGGGCGTCGACGGCTTCGCCCCCGGCGGCCGCCACGACCTCCACGGCCACCGCGCCCGGCAGAGCGGAGACCGGGTTGTGCAGTTCCTTGATCCGCCGCCATCGGGCGATGTGCTCCAGGTCGACGGCCACCCGGGCCGCCTCGTCCGCCGTGCCGCACGGCGCGTCGGGGACGAGGGGCCGTCCGTCGGGCGCGGTGATGCGCACCGTGCCGGCACGCGGCACGTGGATCCGTACGTCCGGCAGCCGGCGGGCCCGCGTCGCGGGGTCCGCGACCCGGACATGGGGCGAGGGTCCGCCGCCGGGTCCCGCGGTGTCCAGGGCGGCGGCGAGCAGCCGGGAGGTCGCCCCCGTCCCGTCACCGGGGCCACCGTCCAGCGCGACCGTGCCGACGGGCAGCGGGACCCCGGTCAGCACCATCGGATACGACGCGTGCGGATCGGGTGTCCAGCCGACGGGCGTCACGTCACTGCGGTCGGGCAGCACCCGCGACACCCGCACCTCCAGCGGGGGGTCGGAGTCGTACACGGCGAACAGCGCCGGGTCGCCCGGGCCACCGGACGGCACTCCGTGGCAGGCTCCCGCGTCGATCTCCCAGCCGTCGCGCCGCCGGCGCATCGTCACCGGGGACCGCGCCGTCCTGACCCCGCCACCGAGGAACGGACGGTCCACCACGGCGTCGGCGGCCGGGGACAGCACGGGCACCTGACCACGGGCACCTGACCACGGGCGCCGTCCTCGACCCGGCACCGGGTCCCGGCCATCAACTCCCTGCTGGTCGCGTCGAGTCCGAGGCTCTCCAGCTGCTCCAGCAGCGCCGCGCTGAACAGCCCGCGCGGGCCGTCCGCGGTGGGTACCTCGACGGCGTACTGGTCCGAGTGGCAGGCCGCCAGCAGCACATGCGGGGCGGCGTCGGGACTCCCCGCTGTCGTGCCCCGCACGGCTGCCGCCCCGTCCCGGCCGCCGCCCGGCCCCCCGGGCAGGACCCGCGCCGGATCCGCGGCCCGCAGCGGCCCGGCGAACGCCGGCTGCCCCCGCACCGCGAGGGCCCCGGGACCGTGCGCCGGGGCGGGCCCGCGGGTGCCGCTGTCCGCGTGGCAGCAGTCGAGGACGACGACGACATGGACGCCCCGCGCGGTGATCTCACCGATCAGCCCGGCGAGTTCCTTGTCGTGGAGGTCGGGCACCCCGTCGTGCCGGCTGTCGGCGCACACCAGCGTCTGCAGCATCCCGGTCGGTTCGAAGCGGGCGAACTCCGTGGGCACCGGAGCCTGCGAGCCGTGGCCGCTGAACCAGAAGAGCGCACTGTCGCCGGAGGCGGCCCGGCCCAGATGGTGCCGGAACCCGTCGATCACCGCCGCGCGGGTCGCCGCCCCGTCGGTCAGCCGCAGCGGCACGAACCCCCCGTCGGGCAGACGGCTCCCGAGAAGGACGCCCACGGCGTCGATGTCGTTGCGGCAGCCGCCGAGCGGTGTGACCGGTGCGCGATAGTCGTCGATTCCCACGAGGAGTGCGTACAGGGTCACCGATGCGTTCTCCTCGCCGGCCGAGTTCAGACAGGGGGACAAGTTCCGCAACTTCTCGCGGCAAAACGGGATTGGAGTGAATCCCGGGTAGGTAAGCTCATTTACCGACTGTGGAAGGATATGCCACGGAATACTCGGGGGAAGTGGGATGAGGAGTCTTTGTGGCGGGATCGCCCGAAGGTCGCACATCGTCTCGTGGACGGTCGCCGCGGCGGTTCTGGGGGCGGTGGCCGTGCTGTTACGTCGGCGTGGGCGCCGGGAGGCCGTGAACCCCGCGCCCGCCCCGGCCGCGCCGGGAGACATCCACGGAACCGTCCACGCGCTCCTCGGCCCGCGCGGGCTGGTGACGGTCGACGGACTGGTCGAGCCGGCCCGGTGGCAGGGCCCGGGCGAACCCCCGGGACGGGGCGGCATCGTTCGGCTGACCAGGGAGGACGAGACCGCGATGTGGGACGCCACCCCGCTCCGCGACGCCCTGGACGGAGACGGAGCGGCATGAGCGTCTTCGACGACTTCGACGAGATGTTCGGCGGATCCGCGGACCCGACCGACGACATCGACCTCCATCCGGGCACCTATCACCGACGGGTCGTCATCCTGCTGATCGACGTGTCCGGATCCATGCGGTTCGCCGAGAAGGGCACCCGTCCCATCGACGAACTCAACCGCAGCCTGCGCGCCTGGCTGCCGGACATCCGCAGACAGGGCGAAGGCCCCCTCAGGGCCGTCGAGTTCGCGGTGGTGACGTTCGGCGGCGACGGCGTCCGCGCGGTGACCGGTGACCCTCGCCGTCCGGAGGCCGAACTCGCCGAGGACGGCGGGGTGTTCGTGCCCGCGGCCGAGCTGGATCTCGGTGATCTGACCGCCTCCGGCACCACACCGATGGTCGAAGCCCTCGAGTTCGCCCTGCGGTTGGGCGACCGCCGGGTCGAGCATCTCGCCGACCGGCACGGTCTGCAGACAGGACAGGTACGCCTCATCCTCTTCAGCGACGGCGCGCCGAACGACGAACTCCCCGCCGACGCCTGGCGCTCCGTGGCGGATCTGATCGCCACCCGTCGCCGCCAGCGCCGTCTGCTGTTCCTCGCCTTCGGCGCCCCCGGTGCCGACGAGGAGATCCTGCGCACCCTCGCCACCGACCGCGGCTACATACCGCTGACCGATCTGGACTTCGCCGCGCTGCTCGACCTGGTGCTGGTGGCGACCTCGGCGGACGACCCCTACACCGCCGTATGGGAGCAGGCCGACTGGGACGCCGAGGGGGACGCCGCCGAGGACGCCGCCGAGGGCGACGGCGCCGGGTCGCGGGGGAGAAGGCCATGAGACCGACGCCATGGCTGGTCTCGGCCGCGTCCGTGATGGGCGGCAGGCACGCCCGGTCCGTCACCGACTGCCAGGACAGCTTCGCCACCCACCAGGACGCGGACACGCTCGTCCTCGCCTGCGCCGACGGCGGCAGCCGGGCCCGGCTGGCCCGCACCGCCTCCTCGCTCGCCGTCACCCTGACGGTGAACCGTGCCGCCGACGAGGCCCGGCGGATGCCGCCGGACGCCCGTGACGGCCGTGACCAGGCCTGCGTCGCGGAGGTCGCCGAGCACTGGGCGCGCCACCTCGACCGGGTCACACGGGACGTGGTGCGCGGATTCCGCGGCGCCGCGGCGGCGATGGCCTCCTCCCTGCCCGACCGGCACGGCTACGGACTGGCGGAGTGGGGCACCACCCTCACCCTGGTCGTGGTGCGCCGGCCCTGGCTCGGGGCCGTCGCGATCGGTGACGGCTTCGTGGTGACCCGCTGTGGAGCCGAACAGTTCGACCTGTTGCTGCCCCCGGACGAGGCACCGGCCCACCGACCCGGACCGGCCCAAGGACCCGGGCCGGCGCCGCGGACGGGCCGTCCGCACCGTACGGCACCCGGTACGGGACAGCGGTGGGCGAGCCGGTTCGACGAACCCGGGCGTACGGTGTTCGTGACCTCCCGCGGTGCCGAGGCCCGGGCACGCCGGGTGGTCGCGAGACTGCCCGACCTCACCGGTGTGGTGGTCGCCAGCGACGGACTGCGCGAGGTCGGGCTGGTCCATGAGCGGGCTCAGGCGGTGCGGCCCTTCGCGCGGTTCTTCACCCCGCTCTTCGCCCACGCCGACCAGGCCGCGGAGGACGACACCTACCTCGCACGGCTGCTGGCGGGCGAACGGATCGCCGCGCGGACGCACGACGACAAGACCCTGGTCGTAGCGGTGGAACGGGCATGACGCAGCCACCGAAGGAGGTCGTGCTCGAAACCGCGGACGGCAGGAGCCGGCGGGTGACGCTCGGGGAGCGGGCCGGTCCTCCGGGATCACAGGGCGGTGTGTGGCGCGTCGTGGAGTGGCCGCGGCTCGTGGTGAAGCTGGAACGCCGGCCCGATGCCGACCGGTTCCCGGAGAAGCTGGAGGTGATGCTCCGCTCCCGTCCGCAACACCTGACGGCGCGGGACGGGATCATCAGGGTGGCCTGGCCGCTCGGCCGGGTCCGTGACGCCCACGGCGGACGACTGCTCGGTTATGTCCAACCCGCCCTGCTGCGACCGGAGTTCGCCTCCCTCGAGCAGGCGTTCGGCGGCCGTGGAACGCTCGTGCCGGCGCAGGCCACCTGGCGCTGGTACCTGGAACTCGCCCTGGACCTCGCCCGCACCGTGCGGGCCATCCACCGTGCCGGCCATGTGGTGGCCGATCTGTCACCGGAGAACCTCTTCGCCACCGCCGCCGCGACCGTCGCCTTCGTCGACGTCGACGGCTGGCAGATCCGCGACCCCCGTGGCCGTACGCCGCTGCCCTCGCCGTTCTCCCGGGACGAGTACACCCCGCCGGAACACCTGGCGGACCCGGCCTCCCGCACGGAGCGCCGGTTCTCCGCCGACTGGTGGGCCCTGTCCGTGCTCGTCGCGGCCATCCTCCGGCTGGGCACCCACCCCTTCGCGGGAATCCCGCCGGGCGGACAGCCGCCGCATGACGTACGGGCCAATGTCGAGGCCCGGCGCACGGTGATCCTGGGTGCCCGTCTGCGGCTGCCGCCCCGTGCGCCCCGCGCCGACCTGGCCTTGGCGGGCCGGCCGGGACACCTGCTGCGACGGTGCCTGCGCGAGGGCTACGACGACCCGGAGGCGCGCCCCCGCCCGCAGGAGTGGATCGACGCGCTCACCGATGCCCAGTACGAGATACGCCCCTGCACCGCCGGACGACTGCACGTCCACCTCGCCGACGCGACCGACTGCCCGTGGTGCGAACTCCTGGCCCGCACCGGGCACGACGCCTTCCCGCTCAGCTGACACCACCCGCACCACCCGCTCGCTCGCCCGAAAGGCACGTCGCCATGAACCCTCCCGACCGCCCTCCCGAAGACATGCCCGCCTCCGGCGGACCCCCCGTGCTCTTCGTCGGCCGGATCTCCGAGTCGGTCCGGGTGCTCGGCCCCGGGACCCGGGCCGTGGTGTGGGTGCAGGGCTGTCCGCTGCGCTGCCCCGGATGTCTCTCACCGGAGGGACTGCCCTTCGAGGGAGGCGAGCCCTGGGCGGTCGACGCGCTGGCCGCCCGGCTCCACGCGCTGCCCGCGGAGGTGACAGGAGTGACCTTCTCCGGCGGTGAACCGATGGCGCAGGCAGCAGCGTTGGCCGCGCTGGTGGACCGGATGCGCGCCGCACGCGACTGGTCGGTGATGTCGTACTCCGGTTTCACCCTGGAGCGGCTGCGGCGTGGGGACGCGGGCCGGCGGGAGTTGCTCGCCCGGCTGGACATCCTCGTGGACGGCCCGTTCCTGGCCGAGCGCCAGCGCCCGCTGCTGTGGCGCGGTTCCGACAACCAGCGCATCCACTGGCTGACCGACCGTCACGAGCCGCCCGCCCACGACGGGAGCGCGGGTCTGGAGGTCGAGATCGCATCCGGGAGCATCGCCTGGAACGGCGTCCCCCCGGTGCCCGGCTTCCGCGAGAACTTCGAACGTGCCCTGGACCGTGACGGAATCCATCTGACCATTCCCCGGAGGACCGATGTCCGGTAGCCCCAAGTACTCCTACGCCGAACTCGACCGCATGAGGGAGCAGCAACTGGCCGAGCAGCGCCGCAAGCGTGAGGAGAAGGCGCGGCAGAAGCGGCTCCGGGAGCTGGCCCGCCGGGTCCGGAGCGAGCGCGAGAAGCTGTCCGCCCGTCACTCGGCCCTGTCCGCGAGGGTCGCCGGACAGCGGGACGGCGCCCGTGCCAACGGCGAGGGTGCCCGGCACACCCACCTCACGACGACGCTGACCTCCTTGGCCGCAACGATCGCCGCTGTCTCCGACGAGCCGTCCCTCGAAGCCGCCTGGGCCGCCCTGGCGGCCGCCGAGCAGACCGCCACCGCGCTGGACGTCGCCGTCAGCGCCGCGCTGGCCCGACAGCAGCGGTCGGCCGCGCTCGCGGCCCTGGAGACGGGGCTCGCCGCCTTCCCCGACCGGGCCGAACTCGACCCCGAAGGAGCGGGGGACGTCACCGCCGCACTCGACGAGGCCCGACGCCATGTCGGCTCTCCCGACCGCTTCCCGGCCGCCCGGGCGACCGCCGCGGACGCCGCGGAACGGCATCTGCGCCGGGCACACGAGCGGCGCGAGGAACTGGCCCGGGTCCGTCGCCACGCCGAACAGGCACATCAGGAACTCACCTCGCTCATCGCGGAGGCGGAACAGGCGGGCGCCGGACTCGACGGCCTGGACGCGGCGGCGGCACTGCTGCGCCGGCTCACCGCGGCGTCGGACCGCGGGGACACCTCCGAGATCACCCGGCTGACCCGGCAGACCCGACAGCAACTCACCTCTCTCAGCGCCGACTTCGACGGCTGGCTCGACGAACTGGCCTGCACCCGGATCGTCCTGGACGCGGTACGCCGCGCACTGCCGGCCGCCGGGCTGCGGCTGGATCCGGACAGTGTGCAGACCGACGGCACCAGCAGCATCCTCACCGCACACCGTGCCTCGGGCGACCGCATCGTGATGGCCGTCGTCCCGGACGGCAGCGGCGGTGCCCAGCTCGTCTACGAGGCCGAGGGCCATGACTTCGTCACCCGGCTGTCGGCCACCGGCGAGGAGCAGAGCTGCGATCTGACCGCCGAGGTCCTCGAACGCTTCCAGGAGGCACTGGAACCCGAAGGGGTACGCGCCGGCGAGCTGTCCTGGCAGGGGAAGGGCAAACCCGAACGCCCGCCGGCCTTCGAGGCCAATCGGCTGCCCGGCGACCGCTCCCGGGAGCGCCGATGAGCACCCCGCCCGGCGAGAACCGGCCCGCGGGGCGGCGGACGGTCTCCCCCTGGATGCGGCAGCTCGTCGCGGAGATCGCCCGCAGCCGCCATGTCATCCTGCACGGCAACATCCATGACGTGGTCCGCTGGCAGGGCGGCTTCGTACCGCTGGCCCGGGCGCTCGGCGCCGTCCTCGACACCCTCTCCTACGACGTCGTCGGACGCTACGACCAGATCGACGGCCTCGTCTTCGACGGCGAGGACGGACACCGCAGGTTCGCCCGGCTGATCGAGGCCCGGCCGCCCTCCGCGACCGGCCCCGAGGAGCTGCCGCAGGAGCGGGAAGAGCAGGGGGAGCAGCGGGAACAGCAGGGGACCCCGGGGGCCGCGGGCACCTCCCGCAGCGCCCGTGCCGAGGAGCTGCACCGCAGAATGCGCAGCAGCATCCGGGAGGGGGCCGCCGAGGCCCCTCGGTACCGCCAGCCCAGCGAGGCCCTCGCCGCGGTACGCCGGGGCCTGGCCCAGCAGTCACGGCCGGCCGCCTTCATCCTCGACTTCGCCGAACTCCTCCTCCTCGACCCCGACCACCACGACCGGCAGGACCGGGACCTGCTGCTGCTCACCAAGAAGATGATGCTGGAGTCGGGTCACGCGGCCGGGGCCCAGGTGCACAACCTGCTCGTCATCGTCGTACCGGACCTGGCGTCCGTACCGCCCTGGCTGCACCGCGACGAACCCTTCGTACGAGCCGTCGAGGTGCCGATGCCCTCCTACCGCGAACGGCTCGGCTACCTCGGCACCATCGCCGGCCGCTTCCACGGCCGGTCCCCGGAACACCAGGACGACACCGCCGCGGCCGTCCGTACCCTGGCCAACCTCACCGACGGCATGGCCCTCGCCGAACTCGACGGACTCGCCCAGACCAGCCGGGTGGAGAAGGTGCCCCTCTCCGAACCCAGGGAACTCGTCAAACGCGCCCTGTTCGGTCAGCAGGACGACCCCTGGGTACGGCTCGTCGACCGGATCCCCCAGGCCGAACAGCAGTTGGGTGAACGCGTGATCGGCCAGCCCGTCGCCGTGCGCGCGGTCAGCCGGGCCCTCGCCGCGGGCACTCTCAACGTCGACTTCGTCTCCGATCCGCACAGCGTCGAGGCCCGGCCCAAGGGAGTCTTCTTCTTCGCCGGACCCACCGGCGTCGGCAAGACCGAACTCGCCCGCTCCCTCTCCGACATGATCTTCGACGACGAGACGGCGCTCACCCGCTTCGACATGTCCACGTTCGCCATGGAGCATGCCGCCGAACGCTTCACCGGAGCGCCCCCCGGCTATGTGGGACACGAACGCGGCGGTGAACTCACCAACCGGGTCATGAGCAAGCCCTTCAGCGTGCTGCTCTTCGACGAGATCGAGAAGAGCCACGGGAGCGTCTTCGACAAGTTCCTGCAGATCCTGGAGGACGGGCGGCTCACCGACGGGCTCGGCAGAACGGCGTACTTCTCCCAGTCCCTGATCATCTTCACCTCCAACATCGGGGCCACACCGCTGTACGCCCTGCTCCAGAAGGGCGAACTCCCCTCCTACGACGAGGTGTCCGAGCTGTTCCAGCACGAGGTGTCGGAGCACTTCGCCACCACGCTCAAACGCCCCGAACTGCTCGGGCGGATCGGCAACGGAGTCCTCGCCTTCGACATCCTCAGACCGGAGAACATCCCCGCCATCACGGCGAAGTTCCTCCGCCAGATCACCGCGTCCGCGGCACGTGCCGGCATCGAACTGGACCTGGAACAGGAGTCCATCACCGCCGGAGTGGCGCAGGCCATGCGCGATCCGCGGTCGCTGGCGCTCGGCGGCCGGGAGATCCGCAACATCCTCGACCGCTCGGTGCGGGCCCCGCTCATCGACTGTGTGGTGGCCACCGGCCGCCGCACCGGCCGCTTCCGGCTGGAACTGCCCGAGGACCGCACCGTGGCGCTGGTGACCCCACAGCCCTAGGCCCCGCGCGGGCCCGTATCTCGACCATCGGAACATCGGAGGGGGAGACGATGATCAGTCCGTATCCGATCGTGGCTGCCATCGACTTCGGCACCCACGGCACGGGCTACGCCTGGGCCGAAGTAGGAGACGAACACGGCCCCGGCCCGCGGGGTCTGGACCGCAACACACAGATCCGCGAGCAGTGGGACGGCAGCAGGAGCGACTACTACGTCAAGGATCTCAGCACGGTGCTCCTCGGCCCCTCCGGCGAACCCACGGCCTGGGGGCACCGGGCCATGCTGGACTGGACGGCCCTGGCACGCGCCGGCCGGCACACGAACCACACCTACGTCCACGGCTTCAAGATGGCCCTGAAACCCGGCAGCACCGCGGGCGCACCGGTCCTCGGCATCACCGGCACCACCATCGACACCCCGGCCAAGGCCTATCCCCTCGTCGTCGGGTCACTGCGCCGCATGTACGAGATCGTGCGCGAGGAGGTCGAGGGCAGCGGCTACCTGGAGCGCCAGATCCGGTGGTGCGTGACCATCCCCGCCATCTGGGACGAGGCCGAGAAGCAGCTCATGCGGGACGCGGCCGTGGAGGCGGGCATGCCCGCCGACCACGACCGGCTGATCCTCGCCAGGGAACCCGAGGCCGCGGCGCTGTACTGCCAGATCCACCTGGCCCGGGTCATCGCCGCCCGGGGCGAATCGACCACCGCCGAGGTCACCCGGGCGGGCAGCCGCTTCATGGTCGTCGACTGCGGTGGCGGCACCGTCGACATCACCGCGTACCGGGTGGTGGCCACCGCGCACGCGGACCGCCGCCGACTCGTCGAGATCGGCAAGGTCTCCGGCGGCAAACTCGGATCCGAGTACATCAACCAAGCCTTCGTGGACGACATCCTCACCGACCGGCTCGGCGGCCGGCAGGTCGTGGAGCGCATCCGCCGTGAACGCCCCGACGCCCTTCTGGAGATCATGCAGATCTGGGAGAGCGGAAAACTGTCCGTGAGCGCCACCAGGGGCCCCGACGACGAACTCACCATCGACCAGCCGGTGTATGTGACCCTGCCGCGCGACCTGGACGAACTCCTCACCGACGACATCCGCAAGTCCCTGGCCGCCCGGCCCGGCGGCTCCGAGTCACGCATCGTCGTCACCACCGAGGAGGTCCGCAGGCTCTTCGACAATGTGCTGCGCGACCTCGTCGAACTCGTCGACGTACAACTCGCCGCGATGCGGCAACGCGACGGAGCGCCGGACGGCCCCGAACAGGTCCTCCTGGTCGGTGGACTGTCGGGCGCCCAGTATCTGCGCCAGCGCCTGCTGTCCCACTTCGGCGACACGGTGACCCTCGTACGGACCACCAATCCCGTGGGAGCGGTCCTGCGCGGGGCGGTCCTGCTCGGCTACGACCCCGAACTCATCATCTCCCGGCGCAGCCGCTACACCTACGGCTGCAATGTGGCCCTTCCGTTCGAGCCGGGCCGCGACCCGGTGGCCAAGCGTCTGGAGGGTCAGGGCCGGGTGATGTGCAACGACAGGTTCCACCGCTTCGTGCGGATCGGCGACACCGTCGACACCGGTGGCACGAGCGGGCCCTCACCGTTCATCCCGCTGCAACCCACCCAGGACAGCGTCACGTTCAGGTTCTTCCGCACCCTCGCCGAAGACCCGCGTTACATCGACGACGAGGGCTGCGAACAGATCGGCACCCTGTCCGTGGAGTTGGGAACGGCGATGTCGCTCCCGCTCACCCAACGCCTGGTGCAAGTACGCCTGGGCTTCGGCGGATCGGAGATCAGCGCCCGCGCGGTGAACACCCACACCGGAGCGGAACTCGACACGACGCTGCGGTTCGACAGCAGCTACTAGGGGGCGGGACACCGGATATGACGGCACATCAGGGTGACGAAGGACGAAGGGGCAGGCAGCCCCGGACGGACGGTGCGCAGGCCGAGGAGGAGTTGTCCTCCTTGAGGAAGGTCGTGGTCGGCCCCGTATGGGAGAAGGTCAAGGAACTCGAAAGGGAGAACCGGCTGCTCCGCGAGTACATCGACGAACGGTTCGCGGCGCAGGACCGCAGGTTCGACGAACTGGACGTCCGTATGAACGTCCTGAGCCAGGCCAAGACCCAGGAACGGGGGCTGCCTTCGGCCTCCTACCTCCCTCACCAGGACATCCGCAGGCGGCTGGACAACCTCGCCGACCAGGTGCTGGTGAACGTGGCCGTCAACTCGGGCAGCCAGGACGCACGGCAGGAGGCCCAGGTCATCGCGAGCATGGCGGTGCTGCTCTTCCCCGCACAGGGCCCGGCCCCCGACGCGGGCGCCCTGGCCCAACGGCTCCAGGCGTCAGGGCTGCAGATCGGTGCCGACCAACTGGGCCGGGCCTGTGAACTGGCCGCTGAGATCCGCACCGCCGCCGACGCGACCGGCCACACCATCGTCTGGGACTTCGCCCTCGACCCCGGCGCACCCCTGGACCCGGAACGCCAGCAACCGCACGGCGGCCGCGACGGCGAGGGAACCGCGGACTTCGTGACGATGCCCGGCTACTCGGCGGACGGCAAGGTCTATGTGAAGCAACGGGTGTTCATGGTGCCTCGGCCCGTGCAACCGTCCCAGCCGGAGCCCGCGGGCGCGCTGCCCCCGGAACAGCCGACGACGGGTGAAACGGCCGTGCTGACGGTGCGCGTTGTCGTTCCGTTTCCCAAGGATCGCCGCCAGCGACCGCTGATAACCCTTGAGGAACTGGCGAAGTCGCTCCAGGGGGAACGGCCGGAGCGCACGGTGCTGCTGTCGGAGACGACGCATGAGACGGCGCACCGGCACATCGCCGTCCAGGCCGACGGCAGGACCCTGTGCACCATCGACCCCACCGTCACCTCCGCCAAGGTGGAGGTGATCGTCCGCGGGGACAACGACGAGGTGATCGCCTGTGCGGGATGGTTCCAGACGGAAGTGCCCGCACTGGACCTGCTGGTCTATTTCCAGAGAACCGAACCGAATCCCTGGGCGAAGGCGTGGCTGCCCCCGTCATCCGGCGAAACCCCGTCCTTGGCGGAGTTCCTGCTCGGCCACGAGCCGAAGGACGAGCAGTAGCCGATGGTGGACTCGGTCCAGGCCCTCGACGTCCTGATCGCGGCCGTGCTGCCCGGCGCGCTCTACACCTGGGGCTTCGAACGCGAGGTCGGCTCCTGAGGCAGCGGCATGGCGGACCGCGTGCTGCGCTTCACCGGCAGCTCCGCCCTCTTCCACGCCCTCGCCGCTCCCGTGGACCTCTGGGTCTACCGGGAGTTCGGCTACGCCCTGGCCCTGCGTCACCGCACAGCCACTGGCGAAGGCCTCGCGCAGGGGACGGGGGCCGACGACCACGCCGCCGCGGTGGACCTCGTCCGTGCCTCCTTCGCCGCCGAGAGTCTTCGGTACCGCTCCTCGATCGAGCCGATGCCCATGGCCCTGACGCTGGTGATCGTGGCGGCCGGCATCGAGCCCAACAAAGTTGAAGGTTGTGCCGCTTCGTATGCGGTTGCGCGCGCCCTCGCGGCATGTGTGACTGGTGGAGACCCCGCATTCCGCTCGAGGGGACTCGCCATGACCATTTCCGCTTCCCGCCGCCCCGGTGCCGTCGCCGTCTGGTCCGACTTCTGCGCCGTGTGCCCCAGCCCCGAACTGCGTGAACGGTTGCAGGACGCACAGCAGCGCATCCGCGGCGCCTCGCCGCTCGGCGGCCAGTTCGTCGTGAGCGGCGCTCCGCGCCACCTCGGCTTCGACGACGGCACGATCATCCCGCCCGGCGACTTCCCCGTCGGCACCCCACGGGCCACCATCGCCGCCGCTGCCGCCGAGCGCCGGCCGCTCACCGGCGCCGTACGCGTCGTCGTCGTCCTCGCCGACTTCGAGGACCGGCCGATGACCCGTGAGCAGCAGCACTTCGAGGAACTCTTCTTCTCCGAAGGCGTGTTGCAGCACGGCAGCGTTCGCGAGTACTACCGCGAGGTGACCCACGGTCTGGTCGACATCGTCGGCGAGGTCGTCGGCCCCGTCCGGCTGCCGAAGGCCCTCTCCTGGTACGCCAACGGCAACTTCGGCATCGGCAGACCGTCCGGCGAGCCCAGGGCGCACCTCATGGCGAGGGACACCGCCATGGCCGCCGACCCGCAGATCAACTACGCCCCGTACGACAACGACGGCAATGGCTTCGTCGACGCCTTCATCGTGGTGCACGCGGGACTCGGCGGCGAGGAGACCGGCGACCCCGGAGACATCTGGTCCCACAAGTGGACCCTGCCGGACGCCTACAACGCGGACGGCGCACGCATCTTCGCCTACCTGACCATCCCCGAGAACGCCAAGATCGGCGTCTGCGCACATGAGCTGGGGCACCTGCTGTTCGGCTTCCCCGACCTGTACGACATCGACGGCAGCTCCGAGGGCGTCGGCAACTGGTGCCTGATGGGCGGCGGTTCGTGGGGCGGCGGCGGCGACGTGCCGACGCACCCCTCGGCGTGGTGCAAGCTCGACCAGGGCTGGGCGAGCGTGTCCAACGTCACCGGACCGACCACTTTGTCGATCCCCGACGTGAAGAACAGCCACCAAGTGCACCGGCTGTGGACCGGAGGTCTCCCCGGCAGCGAGTACTTCCTGGTCGAGAACCGCCAGCGCACCGGCTACGACGTCTCGCTGCCCGGCGACGGGCTGCTGATCTGGCACGTCGACGAGCACCAGCGGGACAACTCGGACGAGACCCACTACATGGTGGGGCTGGTGCAGGCCGACGACGAGCGGGATCTGGAGTGGGGATCGAACCGCGGCGACACCGGCGACCCCTACCCGGGAAGTACGGGGAACACCGCGTTCGGCCCCACGAGCATCCCCAACTCCCACTCCCACTCGGGCGCCCCGACAGGCGTCTCCCTCACCGGCATCTCCGCGTCAGGGCCCACGATGACGGCCACGGCCGCGGTCACCGTGCCGGGACCGGTCCATCTGCCCGTCGGGGTGGCCGCGGCACGCCCCCAGGCGGTCGGCGAGGTCGGGCTGGCCGAGATGATCCACGCCCTGCAGACCCGGCTGGAGGCGCTGGAGAGGGCCATGGCGGGCGAGGGGCGCGGAGGGGCCGAGCCGCTCTTCGAAGGCGGCCCGCGCCAGGAGCACGACGGCAAGCCGGAGGGCGCGGAACCCGCCGCGGGCTTCGGCCACGGCTACCGTCGGTCCTAGGCCCTGTCGCGAGGACGGACGGAGGCGAGAACCATGGTGCAGGCGATCGAGAACCGCACCGCGCTGACCGTCCGGCTGGTCGCGGCCGCCCCGCACCCACGGCTGAACGGCTGGGACCTGCTGGCTGTCGACGTCCTCGACGCCCAGCCGGTCCCCGGCTACGCCGATCTGCTGGCCCGGCAGGTCGGACACCGTCTCGGCCTCGCCGTGCCGAGCGACCGTGTGGCGGGCCTGGCCCCGGGCACCGTCATCCGCCTGCGGGCACGACTCGCCGGCGGCGAGGCCCTGGCCGACAAACGCCCGGAGCCGGGCACCTTCGTGATCGAACCACCGTCCTGCCCGGAGTCATGACGAGGGCCGGTGCGGTGGCCTCAGCCGACCGCGGTGAGTGTTGCGTACACGACGACGTTGCCCTGATATCCCGTCCCCTTGGTGTAGGCGCCACCGCAGGTGATCACCCGCAGTTCGGGCCGCCGGGAGCCGCCGTACACCATCCTGCTCGGGAAGTGTTCCTTGTCGTAGACCTCAACGGCCTCGACGGTGAACACGGCGGTGCGCCGGTCCACCCGGTCGATCTCGATCGTGTTGCCCTTGGACAGGGCGCCGAGTCCGAAGAAGACGCCCGGGTTGCCGGTGCGCACGTCCACGTGGCCCGTGGTGACGGCCGTTCCGACGGATCCCGGAGCCGTGCCCTCGCTGTACCAGCCGGCGAGGTTCGGATCGTCGGGGGGCGGCGGCTCGAGCGCCCCCGTCGCGTCCAGGTGCAGCTTGGTGAGCGGGGCGTTCACGTTGATGGCGGGGATCCGGAGCCGGAGGGGTTCCGCGGGCGGCAGCGAGGGGACGTCGGGGTCCGCCGGGGGGACCGTGCGATGTGCGGCGGGACCTGGCAGCGGTGAGAATCCCTGGACTGCTGAAGGCTGTGGCGGCGGCTCGTAGTGCAGCGCGCCGGCCACCAGCACGGCACCTGCCACGAGTGTCCAGACAAGGAGTCCGACTGAGGGGACGAACGAGGAGGAGGGAGAGCGGGTGGTGCGCCTGGAGGCCATCGCGGTCGCGTCTCTGCCTGAAGTGGGGGAGCGGGGGAGCGGGGAGAGGGCGGGGCGATCGGATTCCTCGCGGCTCCCGGGAAGGGGAAGGCTCCGGGAGCCGGCGGGGATACGGCGGTCAGTTGCGCTGTGCGCCGGAGCGGTGACGCATCCTCACCAGCCCCCCGGCCGCGGCCGCGGCGACCAGCGCCGCGCCGAGGGCGAGCTGCGGGCCGGTGTTCCCCGGCTGTCCGAAACCTGCCTCGACGGCACCGTCGGGTTCGCGTGCGGCGAGCTGGTACGAATCCGTGATCTTGATCCGCGGCGGGCACTTGACGGTGACGGTGTCGGTGCCGGCCGAAGTGCCCTCCGGCAGGGTGAACTCGCCCGTGAGCACACCCTTGCTCTCGCCCTCGAAGAGGTGGAACGCCCCGGCCAGCTCCGACTCGCCCTTGCCGTAGGTCACGTCCGGACCGCAGGCGGTGGTGCTGACGGTGACCGTGGAGCCATGGGCGCCCTGCCGGATGTCGAGACCGGAGTCGCCGGCCGCGGCGGCGACCGGAATCTGTAGAGCCAGGGCACCGGCCATCAGGCCGATACCGATACCAACGTGTGTGATGCCCACGAGAACCCTCCAACTGAGCAGCTGCCGGCTGTCTGTGCGGCGCCTGTGCGCACGCCACTGACGAGGCAACCGACGCTGCGTCAGATCCGCAACCGGAAGGATCGGCCCGGGCGTCGCCCGGGCAGGCGTATGCGCCGCCGTTGTGCGGGCATCCGCACAGGTCAGCCAGGTGTGCATCGCGGCGGTGGAGGAATGGCGAGAGAGCGGGACGGCTGCGGGCGAACAGGCTAACGCCGCGGTCCTGGAGCGGCACTTCCCGCTCCGGGACCGCGCGTCCCCGGCTGCGCCGCGTGGCTAGACGCGGTCCTGGAAGACGCAGTTCCACACGTGGGTGCCCGCGATGCCGCCGTCGGCGCGCACCGCCTCCAGCGTGTAGAAGTGCGTGGTCCCCCGCGCGGCGGTGGTGTCCGTGTAGGCACGGGTCTGGGACGGCAGCAGTCCCGCGTGCAGCGGCTCGTACGCCTTCGTGGCCGCGTTCCACCGGCTGACCCGGTAGCCCGCGACGCTGTCGCACTCGGCGGTCTTGTCACACCGCCAGCTGATGGACGGCCCGTCCTCGTCGGGCCCGCCGATCACGGTGCCGTAGCCCATGCTGCCGAGGTCCCAGTCCCGAGTGACCGTCAGCTCCGGCCGGACGTCCAGCTCGGTGGCCTCGACGAGCGTGACCCTCGGGTCGCTCGGGAGCAGCGCGTTGCCCCAGCGGTCCCTGGCGACGACCGCGTACACGTACGTCTCGCCGTCCGGCAGGTCGCCGCACAGGACGGCGAGCGGGTCGCTCGTGCCCTCCCGGCAGGAGGCGGAGCCGAGCCACTTGACCGTGCCGTCGGCTTGGCGGGCACCGGTCCAGGCCACGTAGCGCTCGACGTCGTCCTCGCTCGAGGCCGCCCAGCTCACCAGCACGCCGTCGGCGCGCGGGGTGGCCTTCACACCGGTGACGGGCCCGGGCGGGACGCGGTCGCCGGTGCGGACGACGAGCGGGGCGGACAGCGCCGACTCGTTGCCGGCCGGGTCCACCGCCACGACCGCGTACGTCACATATGTGCCCGCGGGCATGTCCAGGTCGTGGCAGAGGCCGCCGGTGCTGGTCTCGTCGCTCTCCTCGGCGCAGGTCACGCGGGTGAGCGCGGCCGGGTCGAGGGTCGTGCCGGGTGAGCGGTAGACGTGGTATGCCCCGCCGTTGTCGAAGTCCTCGTGGAAGCCGTCGGGCTGTTTCCAGTACACCTCGGTGTCGCCGACGCCGACGACGGAGCCGAGGGAGGTCGGGGACTTCGGCGGCGTCCGGTCGACACCGTCGCCGGTGACGGCGGCGTACGCCGACGGGTTGCCGAGCGCGTCGAGGGCGCGGACCCGGTAGTACCGGGCGGTGTTCTCGGGTGCGTCGGTGCGGTACGACGTCGTGCTCGTCGTGCCCAGCAGCTCGAACGGGCCGCCGGCCGCGGCGGAGGCGTACACCTCGTACGTCGTGGCGTCGGCGACCTGGTGCCAGGCCAGGGTGGCCCACCACGCGTCGCCGACGACCGTGAGAGCGGTCGGCGCCGCCGGGCCCGTGCGGTCCACGGTCACCGCGGGGGCGTCGAGGCTGCCGGCGGACTCGCGGCCCGCCTTGTCGACCGCGCGTACCTCGTACAGGAAGGTCTGGCCCGTGGCGGGCGTCGCGTCCACGAACGAGCGGGAGGTGAGCAGCGACGCACCGCTGACCCGCGCCCACGAGGTGGTGCTCAGCCGCCGGTACACGCGGTAACCGGCGAGGTCCATCTCCTTGTTCGCGGTCCAGCGCAGGGTGGTCTTCGAGGTGTCCCGGTTGTACGCGGCGGTCAGGCCGGTCGGGGCCAGCGGCTTGACCGCGTCGACGGCGGCCTCGGTGCGCGGGGCGTAGGTGAAAGCGGCGCGGGCGACGCCGGTCCAGGCGACGTAGTCCACGCGGAGCGTGTGCTTGCCGGCCGGGACGGTCAGGTCGACGGTCTTGCGGGCGGTCGTGGAGACGTTCTTCCACAGGTCGATCTTCCGCACGCCGTCGACGTACACGCGCATGCCGTCCTGTGTGGCGGCGGAGAGCCGGAAGGGGCCGCCGGAGCCGAAGTCCCGGGTGAGGGACCAGCGGACGGAGAAGTTGTCCTTGGGCAGCGTCACGCCGGCCGGGTCGCCGTACCCGTAGTCCTCGGCGACGGCGGAGTCGCAGGCGGTCAGCTTCGGCGTGCCGCTGAAGGTGGAGTTGCCGAAGTACTGCGCCCTCCACAGAGGGGAGGCGCAGGTGACGGCGGCGGCGGCCGGGGTGGCGGTGATCAGGCCGCCGGTGGCGGCGAGGGCGGCCGTGGCGGCGAGCGCGGTCAGCCGAGTACGAGTCATCACAGAGAGTGCGGCCCCTTCCGGACCTATGGGAAACGAAACAGGTGACGCGGGTGTGACTCATGAGACAGGGGCAGGGTTGCCCGCCCCTTCCCTTTCGGGCGATCCCGCTCCGGACGCGGGCTTGCGTTCAGCGGCGCCCCGTTTCCGCGGCGAAGGCGTCGAGCAGGGCGTAGGTGCGTGCCGGCTGTTCGAGATGGGGCAAGTGGCCCGCCTCTGTCACCACTTCGAGGCGGGCGCTCGCGAACGACGCCGCGTACTGCTTGCCGTATGCCGGGGTCGCGATGCGGTCGCTCTCGCCCCACACGACGAGGGTGGGTACGGTGACGGCGGCGAGGCGGGGGCGGAGGGCGGGGTCGTTCATGGCGGGGCCGCCGGAGTAGACGCGCAGGGCTGCCATGTTGGCCTGGATGACGGCGAGTCGCTCGGCCGGGAGGGTCGCCGGGTCGACGTAGAAGCGCTCGGGGTCGTGGTAGGCGTACTCGGCGACGTCCCGTGCGCCGAGGGCGAAGAAGTCCTGGATCGGTTCGCCGTCGACCTCGATGCCGACCGCGTTCATCAGGACGACCCCGCTGATCAGGCCTTCCGTGTCGGCCGTGGCCAGTTCGGCGGCGATCCAGCCGCCGAGGGAGGAGCCGATCACCAGGGCGTCGGACAGGCGGCGGTCGCGCAGGAGGTCCAGGTAGGCGGCGGCGAGGTCGGCGACGCGGGTGAGGTGGTCGGGGCGGGGGGTGCCGTTCCAGCCCGGGTGGGTGGGTAGCAGGGTGCGGGCGGTCCGGGCGAAGTGCTCGGCGATCGGGGCGACGGTGGCGGGACCGCCGCCGCCGTGCAGTACGAGGACGGGACGGCCGGTGGCGGGGCCGGACTCGGTGAGTGTCAGGTTCGGAGTCATGCCCCGGACACTAACTAAGCATGTTTATATAAGCAAGTTTAGTCGACGTGCTAGCCTGGCGGACATGGCCGTTGAACTGCAGATCCTCGGGAGGGCCGTGAAGGCCGCCCAGTACCGCCAGCACCGGGCGCTCGACTCCCGGCTCGCGTCCGTCGGCAGCACGCTCGCGCAGTGGGACGCGCTGCGGGCGGTCGGCCGCGCGCCGGGCGCCAGCGCGCGGGAGCTGGCGGCGGCGACGTTCCAGAGCGAGCAGGCGTTCGGCACGCTCGCCGGACGCCTGGTGGCGCAGGGGCTGGTGGACCGGCGCCCCGGGCACGGCCGTCGTATCGAGCATCACCTCACTCCCGAGGGGAACCGGGTGCTGAAGGCCGGCCACGTGGTGGCGGACTCGGTGCTCGAGGAGTGCTTCGAGGGTCTGACGGAGCCGGAGCGAGCGGCGCTGCTGGGCTTGTTGCTCAAGATCGAGGGGCAGCCCGGGGGCTGAGGCGGGACCTGCGGCCGCCGGCGGTCGGGCGGCGCGACCCGACCGCGGGGTGTCCGTGCCGCTGTCCCGGCACCCCGGGCGATGTACGGAATTCCCGGTAGTGCAGCATCTGGTCAGGTACCGCCTGCCCGTGAGGGGACGTCATGCGCTCGACCCGCCGCCTTGCTCCGCCCGTGCTGCTCGCCTGCCTGCTCCTGGCGGGCTGTTCGCCGCTTGACGCATCGGGGCCGTCCTCGTCCGGCGCTTCGGCGCCGTCGGCGTCCGCGTCGGGTGCCGGAGGGGCGGGGAGGTCCATCGCGGTCGGCGCCGGTCCGCAGCGGAAGTACACGGTGCAGCGGCAGCCGGCCGCGGGCAGTTGCCACTACCGGTACGAGAAGGGGGAGCCGCTGGAGGACCCGGCGTGCACCCCGGGCGCGATCTCTCCGGCCGTGACGCAGGCCGATCTGAAGTCGACGATATGCCGCAAGGGCGGCTACACCTCCGGCGTCCGGCCCTCCACCTACGTCACCGGCCAGGAGAAGAAGCTGAACGCCGCCTCCTACGGCTACACCGGCCGCATGGGGGACGCCGAGTACGACCACCTGATCAGCCTGCAGCTCGGCGGTGACCCCAACGACTACCGCAACCTGTGGGTGGAGCCGGCCGACCCCGGCCACAAGAAGGGCTCGGGTGTCAACAACCTGAAGGACCCGGTGGAGACGAAGCTGCACACCGCGGTCTGCTCCGGCAGGGTCACTCTCGCGGCCGCGCAGAGCGCCATCGTCACGGACTGGACGACCGCGCTCAGCCGGCTCGGCCTCGGCTGACCCGACCGCCATGCGCTGCCCTGTGCCGTTTCGGTGGCCAGGCGGGCGGGTGCGGAACCGGCGGTGTGCGTGGCGGCCGCTGTGCCTGCGCGCAGGTGCGGCCGCGGTCCGCGGTGAGCCGGGCCTCGTCCTCCAGGCCGGCCAAGACCGCGGTCTTCGCGTTCACCGGCGGCGCAGCCGCCCGCTGATGGCCCTGCCGGTGCGGGCCAGGGCGTCCGCGAGCCGGTCCAGGCGGTGTGCGGGGTCGGTCACCACACACAGAGCCGCCACCGGGGTGCCGGCCGGGCCGTGCAGCGGTACCGCCGCACAGCAGACGCCCGGGACCACCTCCTCCCGGTCGTAGGCGACACCCCGGTCCCGGATCACCGCCGCTTCGGCCCTCCACGAGGCCGGTGACGGGCCCGGCGGAAGTCCGGCCGGTGCCCCGGCCACCAGCACCTTGCCCGCCGCGGTGAACCACGGCCACACCGCGTCGTCACAGAGGGGAGCAAGCGTGTTGTCGGTCGTGCAGACCGTCCAGTCGAGGACCAGCGTGCGCCCCTCGCTCAGCACACTCACCCCCACCATCGTGCCCGTGGCACGGGCCAGCCGACGGGCCGGCTCCCGAGCGGCGGAGCGCAGCCCGGAGTGCGGCTGCCATCCCTGCCCGAGGCGGAACATGCGCGGGCCCAGCCGGTAGCCGCGCCCGCGCCGCTCGACCGCACGCAGTCCCACCAGTTGATCCAGCAACCGGTGCGCGGTCGTCCTCGGCAGTCCGCACTCCGAGGCCAGCGTGCTCAGACCGGCCTCCTCCCGCCGCTGCACCACTTCCAGCAGTCTGAAGGCGCCCTCCAGGACGCTCCGCCCGCCGCCGTCCGGCGCGGAGACCGCCGTCGCCCTCGGTGTCGCTCCCCGTCGCCCGTTCAAGCCCCTCACCGTTCCCCCCGGCGCACCCGACAAGTCCCTGCGAGGATGCCGCGCGCCGCGAGACGGAACATGAGCAGTAGCTACTCAAAGCGTCGGTTGCCGAGTCCCGGCGGGGTCACCGGATCACTTGCACTCGGCGGGCGGCGTGGGCCTCCTTCCGAGGGTGATCGAGACGGGCGATCCCGGCAGCAGTACGGTGCCCGCGCCCGGACTCTGCGACCTGACCCGGTTGACGCTCTCGCAGTCGACGACGCTGCCCACACCGCCGAGCACATATCCGGCAGCCGCGAGTGCCGAGGTGGCCTGTGCCTGGGTGTCACCCCGTACGTCGGGGACGGTCGTGACGCCGGTGACCGACGCCGAGACGGAGGCCAGGCTCCTGCTGAATCCGGTGTCCGACGACAGGTCGACCACCGTGACGTCCCAACCGACGGTCCCGGGCCGGTCGATGAACACCGTCCGCGATCCGCCGCCGACCGGGAAGCTCGTGGTGGAGGGGTTGAAGCCCGGTCCACTGATCACCAGCGCGTCCTCGGCCGTGTTGTTCACGCAGTCCGCGCTCCACTGCACCAGGGCGTTGTGCCCGTAGACGACGGGTGAGGGTGTCACGGACACCGTGGCGGTCGCGGTGACCGCGCAGTTCAGTCCGGGATCGTCCGCGTAGGCGGGTGTCACGGCGAAGGCGGTGGCCACCAGCGCCGCCACGACCAGCACCACGGCCTTGGGCGCGCCCGCCGCGCGGGCCGCCCGCCTGCGCAGCCCGGCGGCCGCCCCGGCGAACACGTGGCGACGCGTTGGCATTGCCGCTTCTCTCATCGGTCCCCCTTGTGCTTCTTCTCTGTGTGTCGAGTGGCCAGCATGGGGGGCTGTCGCGCGGCTGTCGCTCAAGGGTCCGCTCAACGGAACAACCGCACGTGGGCGGAGGACTCTCACACGGGAGCGGAGCTGTCGCCCGGGGGCCGCCGGAGCAGATGCAGACAGATGACCATGGCGATGAAGGTCTGCCGTTCGGAGGTGTCCAGGCGTGGGGTCGTTTCGACGACGTACTGCTGCAACCCCAGCCACCGGTCGACCGTGCTCACCGTGACACGACCGAGGCTCTCCGGCTCCGGGGTCCGCAGCGGATCGGTCTCCGTGAGCTGCCACTCGATCGCGAGGTGAGCCAGCCGCGTCAGGAAGAGCGGGCGGCTCCGTTCCGTGCGGAAGCCCAGCTGCCGGGTCTTGACCAGTCGGGAGGGACGGACGCGGCCGACCTCGTGGTCCTCGGCGTCGATGAGGTGGAAGCGCACCGGGCCCATGGAGGCGAACCCGGCGTGCTTCTTGACGCGGACGATGAACTCGCCGGACACATGGGCCAGGAGGAAGTCCGTGTCGTCGGTGTTCGTCACCTCTGCGAGCGGTGTCCCCTCCACGGTGGACACGGTCAGTTCGGGGCCCCTGTAACGGCGCCACCACGAACGCTTCGGCTGCCTCACCACGACGGCCGTCAGCTCGGACAGGTCGGGCTCCGTCATCGGTCATCCTCCCCGCCGTGGCTTCCCCCTCGACCGACCACGCCCACTGTGACCGAGAACTCCTCGGTTTCCCATCCCTCCGACACGTGTCGAGGCCACACGATCCCGCTCGGGACGATGCCCCGGAACCCGACCGGCTCAGCGCGCGAGTCTGCGGGTGCCTCCCTTGCTCCTGCCGCCGTGCGGGGTGGCCCGCCGGATGATCTCGTCGAGGGGGAGCGTCATGACCGTGCGTGCATGTCGGATATGCGCACCCATGGGCAGCTGAACGAGCCCCCTGCTAGATCACGTTCGAAGGAGAAGGCATCTCATGTGATGAAAATGTGTGCACACTGCTTAGATTCTGGATTTTCCATGGAGCTCCGAAGCCGGCCGAAAACAGAAGCCGTTGGTGAGGAGCCCGCGGTCCGGGCTCAGACGGCCATCGCCTCCTGGAGCCAGCGGGAGACCCGGTACGGCAGCCACCACGCCAGCTCGCCGACCCGCAGGACGAGGTGCTCGGCCGTGAACTCCGCCAGGACGTCCGCGGGTACGTCGGTGTGGTGCGCACCCGGGCCGAGCAGGGCGATGGCCTCCCGGTACCGGGGCTCGTCGGCGGTGAAGCGGCGCAGATCCCCCCAGCGGCGGTCACGGATCTGGACGAACCCCGGCCCCTGGCGCCAGACGAGCTTGCACAGGTAGTGCCGGGTCCGCCAGGCGTGCAGTGCCTCCTCCGCGCCCTCGAGTCCGGTGATCGAGCGGGGCGGCTGGAGGTGGGACAGCACCTTCCACTGGTCGGCGGCGGTCCGGGGGGAGAGCCGGAGGTCCCAGTCGACGGAGACGGCGCGTGCGGTGAGATCGCGGACCAGACACAGCCGGTCGACGGCCCGGCGGTGCGCCGCGGGATCGTCGGTGGACACGTCAACGGTCCTGTCGAGTTCGGCGTGGCGCACGCCGAGCTCCCAGAGGCGGTCGGCCTCCTGGCTCTGCGGGGTCACCGGGAGGGACCCCAGGGACATGCCCGGCAGATGACGGGCCTGCGGGTCGAGGTCGCGCCAGGCGGATATCGCGAGGTCCGGTGCGGTGGTGGTCATGGGCGGTCCTTCGTGCGGGTCGGAGGGGCGGGCGGCCAACGGGTGGGAGGACCGGCGCTCAGGACGGAACGGGCGCGGGCTCGGGTGCCGCCGCGGTCCGGGCGTGGGTGTGGCGCATGTAGTCCAGCCGCAGCAGGTCCTGGTTCACGGCGGCGGGGGCGAGGTGCACGTACTGGCCCGCGTCGGTGAACACCACGCCCTGGGCGACCCACTCCTCGAGAAGGGTGTCGAGATCCTGCGGGGTGCACCGCGCTCCCCCGGGCGAGCCGGCGGCCGAGGTCAGCTTGCGGTGCAGCGCGACGACCGTGTGGGGCTGGTCCAGGAGCCGGAAGACCGCAGTCTCGAACGGATCGGTGAGCTGCATGGTCCGCCAGCCGAACGACGGCCGCCTGCTGACCAGCACGATCCGGTCACCCAGGTCGGTGTGGGTGAGGCGGGCGTCGGCGTGGTGCTTCTTCCAGGCGGCGATGGCGTCGTTGAGGAGGGTCACCGTCGGCTCGGCGATCCCGCGCTCCGGGGCCTGGAAGACATAGGCCAGGTCGTACAGCTCCGCCTCGGGAAGGTCGTACGTGAACAGGTAGTGCTCCTCGGGCCGCAGCCCGGTGAACCCGAGTTCGGGGCGCTTGAAGTACGGGCTGAAGCGTTCGATGGCGATACGCGCGGACAGGTCGACCGGCGGGTTGAGGTGTTCCAGGGCGGGGAGCTGGCGGATGACGGGTTCGTAGTCCTGCGCGGTCTCCCCGGGGAAGCCGTGCAGATAGTTCCACGACACCGACAGCCCGGTCTCCGCCGCGTCGCGGAGCATACGGACGTTCTGGCAGCCGCTGACCCCCTTGTCCATGAGGTCGAGGACGCGGCTGTTGAGGCTCTCGATACCGGGCTGGACGTAGATGAGCCCGGCGTCCGCCAGCACCTGCAGCTGCGGGCGCCGCATGTTGGCCTTGATCTCGATGTGCATGCGCAGGTCGTAGCCGCTGTCGATGATCCGGGGCAGCACGGTGGACAGGTAGCGCATGTCGAGGATGTTGTCGACGACGTACATGTCGAGCACCTGGTGGCGCTCCGCCAGTTCCATGATCTCCCGGTAGAAGGTGTCGGGGCTCTTGCTGCGGAACTCCATGAAGGAGCCGTTCAGACCGCAGAACGTGCAGTGGTGCTTCTCCCCCCACCAGCAGCCGCGCGCGCCCTCGACGACCAGCTTCGGCTCCACCCAGTTGCGCGCCACGGAGGCGGCGAGACGCTCGAAGTAACCGCTGTAGTCGGGCGGCAGGATCGCCGCCGGCGGCAGCGGCCCGGTCGGCATCGGATTGGCCGTGTGCGGGGAGTCCGGTGTGCGGTGGCACAGCCCCGGGATCGCGGCGGCGGCGGCCGGGTCGCCGTCCCGCAGCGCGGTCAGCAGCCGGGGGAAGGCGTCCTCGCCCTCGCCGCGGACCACGTAGTCCACGAAGGGGAAGTTGCGATGGACGGCGGCACCCTGCTCGGCGTCGCAGTTGGCCCCGCCCATGACGGTCACGATGTGCGGGGCGAGGTCCTTGATCCGCCGGGCCGCCGCGAGCGCCGCGGTGTTCTGCTGGAAGGTGGAGGTGAACCCGACCACGTCGGGCTCCAGCTCGACGACGCGGCGGGCCACCTCGGTGACGAACTCGGGCACGAGGCGATGCAGTTCCCGGGTCATGCGCATCCGGGACCGGCGCAGCTTCGAGGCCATCACCTCGGCGAACTCCGAGTCCCTCCACTCGGGGTCGTCGTAGAGCGCCGAGGAGAACACCCAGTCGCCGCAGCCGAGGAAGTAGGAGGAGAGGGCGTAGTACTCGTAGTCCTCGGCGGTGAACTCGGTGCGGCTCGTGATCCAGTCGGTGAACTCCAGATTGGCGTGCAGCACCTCGCACGTCGCTCCCCGGACGTGTGCGTCGACGCTTCGTTTGAGGATGCCGAGCGCCAGTGAGGGCAGGTCGATCGGGGACCAGGGCATGTTGACGAGAAGAACGCGCACGGTGGGCTCCTTGCGCACGAGCGGCGGGCGGGACGGGAGACGCGGAGGGAGGGAGGCCCGGCCGGCCCCTGTCGGGGCGGGCCGGCCGGGCCGTGGGTCACTCCTCGTCGTCGCTCTCGGCGGCGTTGCGGAAGGGGATGGTGATGGTGATGCCGATGCCCGGCTTGCGGTTCTCCTCGTCGCCGGCGAGCGGGTCGTTGTGGATGATGTCCTTCTGCACGGTCGTCCTCCTTCTCGGGTTCACGGTGTGCTTCTCCGAACGGGTGGTGCTGTGCGCGACCCGGTCCCGCTGTGTCGTCAGCGGGACCGGGGTCCGCCCGGACGTGCCGGGGGACGCGAGGGGGCGCCGGGCGCCGGTGCGGGCAACTGCCGGCTCAGGAAGGTCAGGGAGCGGCGCAGGACCGCGACGTGCGCCGCACCGTCGTAGCCGTCGTGTCCGGTGTCGAGCCACATCTGCTCGTGGGGCACGCCCGCCGCGGTCAGCGCGTCGAGGTAGCTGCGGATCTGTTCGGGCGGGCACTTGACGTCCTGGTCCGCGCCGACCACGAGCAGGGGAGCCGTCACGTCCGCCGCGTAGGTGAGGGGCGAGCTGTCGGCGTAACGTTCCGGCACCTGTTCCGGAGTGCCGCCGAACCAGCGGATGTCCAGGGCGCGCAGCGCGGGCGTGGTCATCCGGTGGGCGCTCACCCAGTCGGCCACGGGCTTCACCGCGACACCGGCCTGCCACAGCCCCGGACGGGTACCGAGGGCGAGGAGCACGAGATACGCCCCCCAGGACACCCCCCACAGAGCCGTCGCCCGGTCGTCGACGAGCCCGCGGCCGACCAGGTCGGCCCGTACCGCGGCCAGGTCGTCCACCTGGGGGTGGCCGACACCCCGCGCGAAGGCGCGCCGCCACCGGGGGCCGTAGCCGGTCGAGCCGCGGTAGTTGACGCGTGCGACGGCATAGCCGGAGGCCACCAGCGAGTGCACCGTGGCGTCGTAGGCGTCCCGGTCGTGGTCGGCGGGCCCGCCGTGCACCAGGAACACGGCCGGCGGCGGAACCGGGTGGGCGCGGTCGGCCCGGTCGTCGTCGGGGCGCGGCAGGCTGAGCAGGGTGTGCACCGGGCCGTCCGGCGTCGGGGTCCACAGATCGGTGTGCCGCCCGGGCACCCGCGGAAGGAGGCCGGGCACCGGCAGGGCGACTCCGTCCGTCGCGCGGGCCACGGGCGGGTGGGCGGTGTCGGTCCACAGGTAGTGCAGCCCGCCGCCCGGACGCGGGGCGGCGTCCAGCAGGCTGCCGGCCGGAGTGGGGACGACGTGGCGGGTACGGCGGTGCGGGGACACCCTGTGCAGCAGCGAGCGGCCGTGGCGCTCCTGGCGGACCAGCACCTCGTCGGTGTCGGGGTACCAGCGTGCGGTGATCTCCGTGTCGAAGGCGCACCAGGAGTGGGAGACCAGTCCGTGGCGCTCCGTCCAGGTCGCCAGGTGGTAGCGGTCCTCCAGCTCGTGCACCAGGAGCAGCTCGGACCGGCCGGGGCGGGGCGAGAAGCCGCGGCACCAGAATCCGCCGCCCGTGGTGCCGGGCCGGGGCAGCGTGGCGACGAGCCGGCCCGTGGGGGTGACGACGCTGACGGTCGCGGCGCCGTCGGACACGGTCGTGAGGGCCACCAGGTCGCCTTCCGGTGTGATGCCGCCCAGCCGGACCTCCCCGGTGGTGCCGAGGATCTCGCGCGGGGCGCGGCCCCGCCGTCCCACCAGCACGCTCGTGCCGCCGTGCCGGGTCGCGAGCGCCGCGGCGACCGTTCCGTCGGCCGCCACCGCCAGACCGCGCGGCAGCCCGGCCGGAGCGCCCGGCAGACCGGGCAGCCGGCAGCCCCCGTCGAACGCCTGGAACCACCAGTGCCCTCGCCCCTGCGCGTCCTCGTCGAACCACCAGACGTATCCGTCGGCGTCGAGGGCGCAGTGCACCGTGCCCTGGGGCCGGTCGGTGACCTGCCGGGTGGTCCGGGTGGCCGCGTCCCAGGTGAACACCTCGCAGCGGCCGTCGGCGTCGGCCGTCAGGACCATACGGCGGACGTCGCTCGGGCACGCTTCCGGAAGGGCGCCGAGGAAGACCTTGAAGCCGTCACCCACGGCCGTCTCCCCTCCCGGTGGCGGCCGCGGCGCCCGCGGCACGCAGAACGCCGGGCGCCTTCGCCCACGTGTACACGGCCAGCGCGCCGAACAGCGCGGTGCACAGCAGCGCGGGCGTCCGCGGGCTCCAGGCGGTGACCAGGAGGGCGGCAAGCGTGGGCGCACCGGCCGCGGCCAGCGCGGACGACGAGGCGAGGACGGCGGCGGTACGCGACTGGAGGGCCGCCGGTGTGCGCGCGACGGCGACGCTGGACAGGACCACGGTGATCAGCGGCACCAGGAAGGACAGCCCGGAGAAGGCCGCGCCCCAGCCGACCGCGCCGTCCGCCCACAGCAGTGAGCCGCACGGCACGGGCAGCAGCCAGGCGGCCAGGGTCAGCAGGCGCGCCGCACCGAGCCGTCGTACCGCGGGGGCCGCGATCAGCGAGCCGAGCAGGCCGGCGGCTCCGGACGCGGCGAGGACGAGACCCGCCGCCGCGCTCCGCTCGTCGGCGCCCAGCCGGAACAGGGCCGTGTAGAAGAGCAGGGTGAGGGCGCCCCCGGCCGTCGACGTCCAGACCAGGACGAGTCGCAGCACGGGGGACCCGGCCACCGTGACCACGCCCGCCCTCGCGGCACCGAGCCGCGCGGACCATCTCTCGCCCCGACGGGAGCCGGGGTCGGGGTCGGGGTCGGAGCCGGGGTCGGGGTCGGCCGACCCCGGCGCGGGGGCGGGGGCGGGGGTGTCGAGGGGGGTGCGGATGGCCCGTACGCCCAGCGCGGCGGCCGCGTAGGAGAGGGCGTCGGCCAAGAAGGGCACGGGCCGGGCGAGTTGGAAGAGGACCCCGCCGAGCGCCGGTCCCACGACGAGTGCGACCTGGTCGCCCACCTGCAGGCCGGCGGCCGCCCGGGGCAGCTCGTCCCTCGCGGCCAGACGTACGAGGGCTCCGCGCGACGCGGCTTCGTAGGTCACGGCGCACAGCCGCTCCGTCAGCGCCAGCGTCACCACGACCCATAACGCGGGGCGGCCCAGACACGCCAGGGCCAGTACCCCCGTTCCCACGGCCGCGAGTGCCGCCGAACCCGTCATCAGGCGTCTTCGCCGCCCTCGGTCCGCCGGTAGCGCGACGAGCGGGCCCAGGACGACGCCGGTGAGCGCGGCCGCACTGGCCAGCACGCCCGCGGTGCCGGGGCCGTGCCCCAACTCCAGGAGCAGCAACGGCAGGACCAGTCCGGAGGCCTGGCTGCCGAGCCCGTCGACCGCGTTGACCCACCACAGGATCCTGAGGTCTCGGTGCCGGTCGGGCGGACCGGGCCGCGGGCCCGGGCGGTTCACGCCGTGCGACGGGACGGGCCCCTCGGCAGGGCGGCGGATCGGTGACGCGTCGACGTTCCCCACCTCCCCGTACGCCCGGAAGGCCGCTGCGCACGGCCGGCCTCCATGTGTCGAACATGTGCGTGAAGCGTGAAAGCGAGCGGGAGCCTAGCCATCGCGGAACGTCGGCGACAAGTGGCACACAGTAAGGAATCGTCGCCCGATACAGGGATATATGGCCGAGGAACGACTGGTCCTGAGCTGTCGCCCGTGCAGGTGAGGCGTACGGGGAGACCGGCCCGGCGCTGCGGCGGCACGGCACCTTCCGCTTCACATCCGCACAGGGCCTGTCCCCGTTCACCACCCCGGGTGCCGTGGCGACCGGCGCGCCCTCCGGCCCGGGAAACGATTGCGCATCCGAACGTGGGCGGCTGCGAACGACGGTGACACAGCGCCACATCCGCCGCCGCCACGGCCCGCGGCGCTTCCCGCCGATCTCCCGCGTTCGCGGCGCCCCTCACGAGTATTGGCCGACAATCCACGCCATGCGCCGGTCAAGAACCTGTGCCGCGCCCTTGATGCCGCCCGCACCGCACGCCTGTTCGGCTCGCGCGAGCAGTTCCCGGAAGGCGCCCAGGTCCAGTGCGTCGGGCGGGGTACGGAGCTGGTGGCCGTCCCCGGTGGAACGGATCAAGGACGCCGCGCTGTCCTCGGCCGGTCCCAGCGCCTTCCGCAGGCGGTGGACGTAGGTGCGCAGAATGCCGAGCGCGGAGGCCGGTGCCCTGGTTCCCCAGACCGCGTCGACCAACCTGCCGGTCGACACCTGCGACGCCTGCGCCAGCAGTGCACCGCCAGCCCCGCCCGCTGCTGAGGCGGGCCGAGCTCCCCCTCGTCCGGGCCGCGCCACGCCCTGACCGGTCCCAGCACCGAGAACCGTAACCGCTCTTCCGGCCAGCTGCCCCCTCCGGGCGTCGTACCCGAAGTGTCATCGCTGTGAAGCTGGGAGGCGCCGCGCGGAACCGGCCACCACACCCCGGCTGTTCGGCCCCTCCTGCCCGGAGGGCGGCAGTGGGCCGCTCACCCGGCAGGCGGCGAAGAGCGACTGCGCGGGCGGTCGTGGTCGGGTGCGGGGCCGGCCGGACGTCGCCGTGCTCAACACACAGGGCTACCTGTTCGACGCGGTGGTACGGCATCCGGTGAGCGTGGTGTGACGGATCGCTGCCCCGGCGGCCAGAGGGTGGGGTGGAGTCGCGCCCGGAAGACTCATGCACCCCGTCCCGTCACGTCACGGCAGGGGCACGGCGCTGTAGTCGGCGGCGCACGATCTCGCGGGCGAAACGCTCGCGGTACCCGGGCGTCTTCGACAGCTCGGCCCGGATCGTCTTGAGCGCCACGAGCCGCTTGCCGCCCGTGCTGCGGGCCAGGTACACGCTACCCATGCCGCCGGAGCCCAGACGGCCCATCACCTCGTACGGCCCGACGCGCGCGGGGTCGATCCCGTACCGAAGCGGCTCCACCACGACGCACCCTCACCCGTATGTCGACGATCCCGGAGTCAGCCACGCCGTCTGCCCGTGCCGAGATCGGCTCCGTACCACCGGAGCCGAGCAGTACATTCCTACGATCCACACCCACCCGTGACAGGGCGCGCGGGGTTGCGGCACGGCGCACGCCATCCCGGCGACCGCCCGTGGCCGGCGCACGCGGTGCTGCCGAGAAGCAGCGCTGCCGCTGCTGATCGGGCCGGGCCTGCTCGTGAGGCGCATTGCCCTTGCATTGAGATTCACATCACAGACGGTCTACCGTGAAAACACTTGGAGGACTCCCCCTTCCTCGGGGCGAGCCGAGCAGCGGTGCGCGAGGAAACCGTCACCAGGTGGAGGAAGTGGTGCCGATGACCGTCGCCTGGGACCAGATAGGGGGTCTGGTCGATGCCCACGAGCGTTTCCTGACCGGTGCCCGGGTGGACTCGGATGTGCGCGGCTCGGTGCTCGAGTCCTGGAAGCGCTGCAGGTCCGCCGGGCTGGAGCCGCACCAGTTGCTGGTCCCCTACAGGTCCGACCTGGAGCTGGACGACCGGTTCCGGCGCGCGGCCGACCCGGTGCTGAAGGACCTGGCCGCGTCGCTCGTCGACGTGAGCATGACGGTCGTGCTCTGCGACGGGCGGGCCCGCATGATCCAACGGTACGGCGGCGACCGCACGCTGCGCGAACGCCTCGACGAGATACGGTTCGCCCCCGGATTCGACGCCTCCGAGCAGGTCGTGGGCACCAACGGCGTCGGCACCGCGCTGGCCGAGCGATGCCCCTTCTACGTCGTCGGCCGTGAGCACTTCGCCGACTGCCTGCAACCCTTCACCTGCGCGGGCGCGCCGATCCGCAATCCGCTCAGCGGACACGTCGAGGCGGTCCTCGACCTCACCTGTCTGCGCGCCGACGGCGACCCCGCCATGCTGCGGCTGGTCCGTGAAGCCGTCCACGGTATAGAGGAGCGGCTGTTGGAACAGGCCACACAGCACGAGCGGGCGCTCCTCGCCGCGTACCGGCGAGCCGAGCGGGACACCGGCGGCGCGCGCGTATGGTCACAGCAGCCCGAACACGCCTCCCCGGAGCATCGCACTCCCCAGGGCGGCGGCGACCTCGGCCGGATCGACCTGGCCGTGCTGCGGGAGAAGGCCGAGGAACTCATCGCCGCACCGCACCGGGCCTTCGACGAGGTGGCCCTGTCCGGCGGCCGGATCGCCACTCTGCTGCGCCGCCCGGTCATCGGTGAGGCGGGTGAGACAGGGGTGGTCATCGAGGCCCGTGTTCTCGGTGGCCCCCGTCTGCGACATGTCGAACTCACCGTGCCGGAGGTGCCGGCCGGGGCCGCCGCAACGGCCATGACAGCGTCCCCCGCACAGTCCGCCACAGTGCCGGCGCCCTCCGTGACGGCTCCCGTCGACACGCACACCGTCGTGCCGTCGCCCCTGCCCGGCGCACCGGCATGGCCCAAGTCCCCCACGGCCTCACCCACGGCCTCACCCGTGCCCGGGGGCGCGACGGACACCGGCGGATTCGGGGACGAGGGCTGGTTGCTGCTCGTCGGTGAGCCCGGTGTCGGCCGGCTGGCCGTGCTGGCCCGCAAGCGTCTGGAACTGCTGTACGACGCAGGCGTCCGCATCGGCACCACCCTCGACGTCACCCGGACCGCCGAGGAACTGGCGGACGTGGCCGTACCCCGGTTCGCCGACTTCACCGCCGTCGACCTGGCCGACCCGGTGCTGCACGGAGAGGAACCGGCGCCGACCGACGCGGGCACCCCGCTGCGCCGGGTCGCGCTGGGCGCCGTGTACGAGGAGCGGGCCCTGTACGGCGTCGGCGACCGGGTCGGCTACGTCCCGTCCACGCCGCAGGCCCGCTGCCTGGAGAGCGGGCAGTCGGTGCTCGAACCCGTACTGGCCGAGGCCCCCGGCTGGATCGCCAACGATCCGGCACGTGGCGGACGCGTGCTCGCGGCGGGCGTCCACTCCCTGATCACGGTGCCGCTACGGGCCCGGGGCGTGACCCTCGGTGTGGTGAGTTTCTACCGCTCCCGGCAGCCCGCCGCCTTCGAGGACGACGATCTGTCCCTGGCCCAGGAGCTGGTCGGCCGGGCGGCGATCTGTATCGACAACGCCCGCCGCTACACGCGCGAGCACAACACAGCCCTCGCCCTTCAGCGCAGCCTGCTGCCCCGGGGCAGGCCCGAGCAGAACGCCGTCGAGGTCGCCTACCGCTATCTGCCGGCGCGGGCCGGGGTGGGCGGCGACTGGTTCGACGTCATCCCGCTGTCCGGCGCCCGGGTCGCGCTGGTGGTCGGCGATGTGGTCGGCCATGGGCTGCACGCCGCCGCCACGATGGGCCGCCTGCGCACCGCCGTGCACAACTTCTGCTCTCTGGACCTGGCACCCGACGAACTCCTCACCCACCTCGACGACCTGGTCGGCCGGCTCGACCGGGGCGAGGGCTGGGCGGTGGAGAACACCCACCCGGACACCGGGATCATCGGCGCCACCTGTCTGTACGCCGTCTACGACCCGGTTCTCCGGCGCTGCACCCTCGCCCGCGCCGGGCACCCGCTTCCCGCGGTCGTCCGCCCCGACGGCACGGTGGACTTCGTCGATCTGCCGCCCGGGCCGCCGCTCGGGCTCGGTGGGATGCCCTTCGAGACCGCCGAGCTGGAACTGGCCGAAGGCAGCCAGCTGGTGCTCTACACCGACGGTCTGATCGAGGACCGGCTCCAGGACATCGACGTCGGCATGGACCGCCTGCGCACCGTCCTGGCCTGTGCGGAGCGGGCGCCGGAGGACACCTGCGAGGCGGTCCTGGACGCACTGCTCCCAGCCCGGCCGAGTGACGACGTGGCCCTGCTCGTCGCCCGTACCCGCGCCTTGGGGCCGGAACACGTCGCCCAGTGGGAGCTGCCCAGCGACCCGGCGGTCGTGGCCCGCTCCCGCGCGGCGGTCACCGGCCAGCTGGCCGCCTGGGGCCTCGACGAACTGGCCTTCACGACCGAACTCGTCGCCAGCGAGCTGGTCACCAACGCGATCCGGCACGCGACCGGTCCGGTCCAGTTGCGGCTGCTCCGCGACCGCACACTGATCTGCGAGGTCTCCGACGGCAGCGGTACCTCGCCCCGGCTGCGTCGCGCCAGAACCGAGGACGAGGGCGGGCGCGGCCTCTTCCTCGTCGCCCGGCTCACCGAGCGCTGGGGAACCCGGTACACATCCACAGGCAAGATCATCTGGACGGAGCAGCCCCTGCCGCGACCGCCGTCCACCGCCTCTTCGGACCCGCCGGATCGGTCAGCCGCGTCCGGGGGAGGCGAGATCAATCGACGGATCCACCGATAGATCCGTCAGATCAGTCAATATGCACCAATCCGCAGGGGTGGCTGTTCCGAATCCTCCAGCGTCAGGGAAGTTGGCATGGAGGACGGACGGTATGACACCTATCTCCAGGAGCGGTGCGGGGCGCACGGGCCTCGCGACCCTCATCGCGGGTGCACTGGCCGCCGGGGGACTCGCAGCCGCCGGTGTGGCCACGCTGGAACCGGGGGCGGCCTCCGCCTCCAGTCACCGGGAGGCCCCGCTGATCTCGGGACAACCCCGGTACGACAACACGGACGTGTACGCCTTCGTCAGTCCGGACGATCCGGAGACGACGACGATCATCGCGAACTGGATCCCGTTCCAGGACCCGGCGGGCGGCCCGAACTTCTACACGTTCGCGGACGACGCCCAGTACGACATCCACATCGACAACAACGGTGACGCGCAGGGCGAACTGCTGCTGCGCTACACCTTCACGACGCACACGAAGTCCAAGAAGACGTTCCTGTACACCACGGGCCCGGTCACCGCCCTGGACGACCCGGACCTGAACGTCACGCAGACCTACGACATCGAGCTGTTCAAGCTGCACAACCAGGAGGTCGTGTCGAGGACGCGGCTCGCCGACGACATACCGGTGGCTCCGTCGAACGTCGGCAAGGCGTCGATGCCGGACTACGGCACGCTGCGCCGGCAGGCCGTCCACAAGCTCGCCGGCGGCGCCCGGACGTTCGCCGGCCAGGCGGATGACCCCTTCTTCCTGGACCTGCGCGTGTTCGACCTGCTGTACGGCGGGGACCTCTCCGAGGTCGGCGACGACACCCTCGAGGGCTACAACGTCAACTCGGTCGCCCTGCAACTGCCCACCGACATGATCACCGCGTCGGAGCGCCAGCCGGTCGTCGGCATCTGGTCGACCACCCAGCGAAAGAACGCCCAGGGTTCCTACGAGCAGGTCTCACGTCTGGGCAACCCGCTGGTCAACGAGGTCGTCAACCCGCTGAAGGACAAGGACAGGTTCAACGCGTCCTCGCCGTGGAACGACGGCCAGTTCCTGAACAACGTGACCGATCCCGAACTGCCGAAGCTCATCGAGAGCGTCTACAAGATCAAGGCGCCCGCGGCACCACGCACCGATCTCGTCGATGTCTTCCTCAACGGCGTCAAGGGCCTCAACCGGCCGCCGAACGTGCGACCGGCGGAGATGCTGCGTCTGAACACGTCGATCAAGCCGGCCGCCGAGCCGAAACGGCTCGGTGTGCTCGACGGCGACCAGGCGGGTTTCCCGAACGGGCGCCGACTCACCGATGACGTCGTCGACATCGCTCTCCAGGTCGTCGAGGGTGAACTGGTCGGTTCCAAGAACGACTTGGGCGACGCGGTCGACGCCAACGACCAGCGGTTCGGTGACTCCTTCCCCTACCTGGCCGAACCCGTGGCGGGTTCGCGGGGGCCGCTCGCGAAGGGCACGAACGGTGGCAACGACGTCCGCAACCAGGTGGTCGACGCCCTGCAGCCGGCCGGCTCCACCGACGGCACGCGCAACACCGGCCTGATCGCCGCGTCGGCGGCCACGGGCGCCGTGGGGATCCTGCTGATCGGCCTGGCGCTGACGTGGTGGCGTCGACGCACACAGCCGCCGAACTGAGCGGCACCACATGAACGGAAGGGCCCTAGGGGTGGGTGGTGGCCCCCGGCGGTGCGGGGTCGGGGCTGATGATGAAGTCCTCCGGCCAGAGCGTGAGTTGAATGTCCTGCCCCGAGGCTTCGATCACGTCGTGCAGGTTGCCGTACTCGCCCCGGTCCAGGAGGAAGAGGGGATCGTCGCGGTGCACCGGGTCGCTCCGCAGCCAGGCGTCGAAGCCGTTGAAGTCGGTGGCTCCCGTCGCGAGGTAGGGCACGATCCGCCGGAACAGCTTGGGCCACATCACCAGCTGCTGCAGCGTGTCGAGGTCCGGGACGTCGGCCTTGCCGTTCGGGTCGGCCTTCGAGCGGGGCCACACCCCCGCCCCCGCTGTCCGCGCCACCCGGGACGTCGTGGCCAGGTGGGTGCGGAGCGAGGCGGGCAGGGTCGCGTAGAACGCCGGGTAGGTCAGGCCCTCGGTGAGCAGCGTCGCGTTGGCGGACCGGTCCACCCTGGCCTCGTCCAGGAACACGTCCGTCCCGTCGGGCTCGGCCGGGTCGCCCGGGTAGACGAACCCGATCATGCGGCCGTTGGCGTCGATCCCGTTGGAGAGCACATATCCGCGGATGCTGTCCTGGTCGGCCGACTTGACCTTGTTCGGATGGTCCTCGAAGAAGGTGACGTGGGTGAACCCGAGGAGGTGCAGCAGCCTGTCACGGGCCTCCTCGGCGCCGGCCGGCTCCTGGTGGGTCTCGGTGAAGTGCGTCTCCAGCGCGTCGACCGCCTCCAGCCGCACCGAGACGCCCCGGGCGTTGATGTCCGGCGGCGTCCCCGACGGCCGGCGCAGGCCCTCGACCAGGGCGGGTGTGTCCGGCTTGAACTTGACCGTGTCGCCGTCGGGCTCCGGCCCCTGCCGCGGCAGATCGGGATAGCGGATGACGAACAGGCCACGCAACAGCGTGTAGCTCATGGCATTCCCCTCGCCGACGACCAACCGGATAGTAACTCAAGGAGAGTGAATGCGCGCTTTCTGTGACAAGGGGGCCGGACTCGGGGTGGTCGCGGCGGCATTCGTCGCGCCGACCGTCGTACTGGCGAGGGGGACGGTGACGGCGACGCGGCGTCGATGTGGATCTCCGCGGGGCCTGTCCGGCACTGGTCCGGGCCGTGCCGACGGGCAGCCTGTGGAACACCATGCCCACCGGGCTGTGGACACCGACCGGTCCCTCCACCGCCGCGCGGAGCGCCTGGGGCCGACTGGGGGTGGCCCGGGTCGGGCCGGCGGTGACGGGGCGCGCGCCGTGGCGGCTCATGCGGTTCCTCGACGAGGCGCACCGGCGCGGGGTGCTGCGCCAGTCGGGCGCGCACTACGAGTTCCGCCATCTGTGCCTCCAGCAGCGGCTCGCGGCGGAGAACGGCGGCGTCGGTGGTCAGGGCTCGTCCAGGAGACGGACGGCGCGCACCCGGCGCAGGTGGATGAGGATGTCGTAGGAGCGCGCCAACGCGATCTCGTACTCCCGCTCCGGGTACGCCGTACCGATGCTGCGGGTGGGGCGGGCCGTCGTCAGCCAGTTGCGGACGACGGCGGGAGCGGTGCGCAGGTCCAGGACGTAGCGGAGGCGGCACACCCGGTCCAGGACGTACTCGTTGCCGCCCGGCTCCGCAGGGCCGACCGACTGGGTGAGCATCATGGTCTCGGCGGGGTCGGTGGCCTTGAACGAGCCCTGGCCGAAGGTGAACCCGATGGCCGTGTACCCGGTGCCGAGCCGGTCGCGGAGGAAGGCTCCCTGGGTCCTGGGCTGGTTCGGCGGGTCCTCGGACTCGTAGGCGACGTGTCCGTTGTGGGCCGACAGCAGGACCCGGGTGCCGGTCCGCTCCTGCCACCACACGACGTTGTCCGCCATGGTCGAGTCGCGCCAGCGCATGATGGCGGCCACCTGCTCCGGATCGGCGGGGTCGAACGCGTACTGGCGGGCGGTCTGGTCGATCGCCGTCGCGTCCCGCAGCGCCCACGCGTGCTCCTCGCGTGCCCGCGGTCCGGCCGTGGCGGGCGGTGCGAGACGCGCGAGCAGTGCCACGGCCCGCCCGGTCCGGCCGGCCATCTCCTGGCGCTCGGTCAGCGGCCGGGCGAAGTACGCCTTCTGGTAGGCGCCGGAGGGCAGGGCGGGCGGCAGGCCGCGGTACAGCTCGGCGATACGTCCGAGGAGCTCGGGGTGCGCCTCGGCGACGTACCCGATCACCCGGTCGTACACCTCCGGACCGGTGTAGCCGAAGTCGTCGCCCATGATCCGCACCGGATCGCCCGGATGCCGGAGGTTGTAGGCCCGCATCCATTCCACCAGGGCCAGGTACTCGGCGTTGTTCCAGAGTGCGTACGCGTACTGGAGGTCCTCGCTCATGATGCGGCGCGGATCCCCCTGTCCGTGCACGACGTAGGTGTCGAGGCGCCGCCCGGTGCTCCAGGGTGCCTCCAGGGCGAACGTCCGAAACCCCCTCTTCTCCACGAGGTACCGGAAGACGCGGTGCTTCATGGTGGCGAACTCGTGGGAGCCGTGGGTCGCCTCGCCGAGCCCGACGATCCGCGCCCGGCCCACCATCGCTCCCACCGGACCGAGGTCTGCCAGGCTGCCCTGCGGCTCGGTGGTGTGCAGCGGCCGGGCCGCGCGCTGGACGGCGGCCACGATCCGCTCGTCCCCGTCGCGAGGTACGGCGGTTGCCGGGCCTGCGGCCGTCGTCGCCGCAATCAGTGCCAGAACATGAGGAAACTTTCGCACGCACAGGAGGTGCCCGAGGGGCGGCAGGAGAAGTCTGCGGCTCCGGGCAATCCGCTCACATGGACCACGCCTGCGTCAGGCTGGGAACGGTGGCGTGTGCGCCGCAGGTGAGGGTCGTGAACCGGCGTAGCGGCCGGTCATGAAGGGCCGCGTGGGTGATGGCGCCGAGCGCGGCCCGCTCCCGGCGTCAGAGACCGGCCACCTTGGCGCTCGCCGACAACTCGTAGACCAGGGTGACCGTGTGTCGGCTGCCCGGTGCGAGCGTCAGCTCCCAGTGGGCGACCCCGTCGGAGTCGAGGAGGCCGGGCGCGGGGGAGCAGGCCTCCTCGCACAGCCGTACCTGCACCGCCGAGACCTCCGAGACCGGGATCCGCTCGCGCAGGACGACCACCCTGTCGTCCCGCTCGCCCGGGGCGGAGAACCGGGACACATGCAGCCGGACGGTCCGCGTCACCACGGTCCGCTGGGTGAGCGCGGCCGTGTCACGGGACTCCTCCGTGTCCCGGACGACCCGCATGTCGTCACGGCTGCCGTAGGCGAGTTCGACGGGAGCGCCGGGGGCCGTGAAGTCCAGCGTGCCGCGGCCGGTGAACCCACCGCCCCGCAGCAGGTCGACGGGGCCGGCGAGCAGCGCGTGCCCGGCCAGGTTGTCGAACCGCACCACCTGGGTGACCAGCGGGGACAGCTCGGGTGCGCAGGCGTACTCGCTGCTCGCGGTGGTGGTGAAGACGGACAGCGGTACGCGGTGGGCGCGGCCGTCCGCGGGCACCGAGACCGGCGCGGGGGAGCGCAGCACCCGTACCTCGCCGCCGTCGTCCACTCCGGGCAGACCGAGCACCGGAGCCGGGCCGAGGTCCGCGATCTCCTCCTCGCGCAGTTCCACGTCGATGGTGCGGCGCTCGGCGGCCGGACGGTCCTGGAGGATCAGCCGGTCCTCGCCGAGCCGCGGCGGTTCGGTGGCCAGCGACGAGCGCGCCGTGGACAGCGTCAGGCGTACGCCGGACCAGTCCTCGCCGGTGCGCTGCCAGACGATCGCGTCGGTCTCCAGCGTGACGGCGTCCCCCTCGAGTACGGCGCGGTAGGCGGGCCGCCACAGCGCGCAGGGGGTGAGATGGGTCAGGCGCAGTCCGGCCGGTCCGGCGGCCGCGGCCTCGACGGTGAGCTCGATGTGGCCGGTCAGCTCGGCCGGTTCGTCCTCGGCGAGGTCCAGCGCCCGCTGTGCGGCGTCGAGTTCCGCGGTGAGGGCGGCCAGACGGGCTTCCGTGGCACGCAGCAGTTCGCCGCAGGAGTCGCGTTCGTCGTCCACCCGGTCCAGTTCGCCGGTCCAGCGGGGTGCTTCGTCCTCTCCGGTGCCGGCGCCCTCACCGATCTCCCGCAGCAGGTCGGCCGCGAGACGGCCGAGCGTGTCGAGGCGGGTCCGCAGCCGGTCGCGCCGCTGCCCCAGGGCGAGCCGCTCGTCCTCGAGCCGGACCATGTGGTGGCGCAGGGCGGAGTCGTCGTCGGTGGGGCGCGGCCCGCGCGGCCGCCAGGCGCGGACGATCCGCACGTCGAGCACGGTCGCCGGGTGGTCGGCGGTCAGCTCCGCCTGGAGGGTGCGGTCGACGGCCAGCGCGCCGACCGGCCCGAGCCGCAGCCGCTGGACGCCCGCCGCCAGGACCAGCACGGTCGTGCGCTCGATGTGGGCGCGGTCCTCCAGACAGGTGACGGCGGTGACGGGGAGGGGGATCGGCTCCGGTGCCGTGGACATGGGGTGGGTCAGCTCCTGCGGTTGCCGCCGGCCAGGGACTTGCCGGAGGGGATGCGGATCTCGTAGCCGCCTTCGAGGGCGGCGGTGCCGCCGGCGGGCAGTTCCACCCGCCACAGGCGGGTGCCGGGCGCGTGGCGGTCCGGTCCGGTGCCGTCGCGGGGGGCCGTCCAGTCGGCCCGCTCCTCGACGCGGACGTCCGCGTCCGAGGTGACCGGGACCCGCTCACGGACCTCGACGGTGACCGGCCTGGCGAGCCGGTTGGCCAGTTCGACGTGGACGCGGTGGTCGAGCACGGTGGTCTGGTTGCGCATTCCCGCGGTCGACTCGCGCAGGTTCGTACGGCGGGTGACCCGGATGCCCTCGGCCGGGCCGAGCCCCACCCGGCAGACCCCGCCGGGGGCGAGCGTGGGCAGCGCGGCGGTCACCAGGAAGTCGTCCCCGGCGGTGACCTCGACCGGACCGGCCAGCAGGGCCCGGTCGGTCGCGTTCGACACCATGAGCGTCGCGTACACGGTCTGCTCCACGGACGGCACGCAGAGGTGTTCGACGCGCAGACCGACGGGTATCTCACCGACGGTGACGGTGTGCCAGGCGCCGTCCGAGGGGATGTCGGCACGGGCCACCGCGTCGAAGCGGTGGTCGAAGGAACCGGCCGACTCGCGGGGCCGCACACAGTGGCCCGGCAACGGCAGCGCGGCCACCGCGTCGGCGCGGCGACGGTACTCGGTGGCCACCGGGTCGAAGGGGGCGTCGGCGAACAGCCGGCCCCGGCGGCCGCCCTGCTCGTCCGGGCCGCACAGGACGAGAGCGGTGTAGTCGAGTTCGGCGCCGCTGGGCTGCGGCGGACCGGCCGCCGGGGACGGCGGCGGTGCGGCCTTGCCCAGGGGTGCCGCGGGCCCCGCGGGCGCGGGAGGCGCCGCCCCGCCGGGCGCCGAGGGGGCCAGGGAACGGGGAGCCTGGGCGGCGAGGGCGGGGGAGGGCGCAGCCGCGGCGGCCGGGCCGCCGGCGAAACGCGGCCTGCTTCCCGCCGTCGACGGGGCCGGTGGCGCGAAGCCGTCCACGGCACCGCCCATGACGTCCGGACAGGCGCCGCCGGGCGGGAAACCGGGGGCAGCGACGGAGCCTGGGGCAGGCACACCGTGACCCGGCGCCATGGGGGCGGGTGCGCCGTAGCTCTGCGGAGGCGGCGGGGGCAGGGGCGGAAGGGGACCGGCCCCGACCCTCACGGCAGCGGTGGTCGGCTCAGGGCGGCGGCCCGCCGCGTCGTACCCGGCGAACAGGTCGGCCAGACCCGCCGGGGGCTCACGCCAGCCGGAGGGTTCGGGCCCGGGCTGCCGGCGTCCGATCCGGATCGAGCGGAGCCTGGGCAGGTCGGTGCGGCGTCGCAGGTCGGCGGTGGCCAGCGCGATCCGCACACCGGTCCAGTCCTCGCCGGTGCGCTGGGCCACCGAGGCGCGCAGGACCAGACGGCCGCTGTCCTCGTCCTGACGGTGGGTGAGCCGGTAGGCAGGCACCCACACGGCGCCCGGCACCCCGTATTCCACCTCCACCTCCACCGTCACGTCCGTGTCCTCGACGCCGTCGAGGGTCAGGACCGCGGAGACGGTGGTCTCCACGTGTGCCGACGGTGCGTCGGTGGAGGCGCGGGCGAGCCGGTCCTCGGCGAGGGAGAGCTCGTGCTCGACGAGCCGCAGCGCCTCGTCCTGGTCGGCGAGGCGGGCGTGCAACGTGGTCAGCCGTTCGTCGACGAAGTCCGCCAGCCGAAGCCAGGCGTCGACCGGGGTGCGGCGGTGCGGATCGTCCTTCCTGCGGGGCGGCGGGACGGGGCGCAACGCCCCGATCTCCGCGATCAGACCGAGCAGGCGGTCGCGGCGACCTCGTGCCGCCGCGCTCTCCTCGCGCAGCCGCTCGACCTCACGGCGCAGCCCTTCGGGCGCCTCGGTGCCGAGCGGTTCGGCCTCGACCTCCACCCGGGCTTCCCCGACGCGCACCGTGGAACCGCCCAGGACACGAGCCCGGAGGGACCCCGCGTCCAGCGAGCGGGGAAGTCCCGTGACCCGTACCCTGCCGTCCGGCGGTACGACGCCCCGGGCCAGACGGCGGCACATCGCGCCCTGCGCGTACACCACGACCGAATCGAGGCGCGACTCCCACCCCTGTGCCGTCTCCGACGTCATCCGCTCCCCCGGGCCGTGACTGTGCTGTGCGCAGCCTACGCCCGACCGGCCCGCGCTCCTCCGCCGAGCCCCCGACGAAGGGACGACGACGAACCATCCGGTTCTCGCGGCTGGCCGCCGAAGGGCGCCGAGATGCTCAGGACCACCTGCCTTCTCACACGAGTGTCCCATCCACCGCAACCGATCCGGGGTCCCGACAGGAACGGATTACGCCCGGACATGTCCCGACGGTGGAGGCCCTCGGTGAAAGAAGCAGTGGATATCGGAAGCAACCCCTCGACGGAACCCGACCTCCAGGGCCTGCTAGGCCAGGTGGCGCTGGGGGACGAAGAGGCGTTCGCCGGCGTCTACGACGCCGTGGCGGGTCCGGTGCTGGGAGTCGTACGCGCCGTACTGCGTGATCACGCACAGTCGGAGGAGGTCGCCCAGGAGGTCCTCGTGGAGGTGTGGCGGACGGCTCCCCGCTACCGCCCCGACCGCGGTACCGCGATCAACTGGATCCTCACCCTCGCCCACCGCCGCGCGGTCGACCGGGTGCGCTCGGTGGACGCCGCGGCGGCCCGGGACCACCGGGCCGCGCTGCTGGACCGGGTGCCCGAGTACGACGAGGTGGCCGAGCACGTCGAGGCGCGGCTGGAGCGGGAGCAGGTGCGGCGCTGTCTGCGCACCCTGACCGAGATCCAGCGCCAGGCGGTCACGCTGGCGTACTACCGAGGGCTGACCTACCGCGAGGTGGCGGAGGCGTTGCACCTCCCACTGGGGACCGTCAAGACCCGGCTGCGTGACGGGCTGATCCGGCTCCGCGACTGCCTGGGGGTGACCGCGTGACCACCATCGACCTGCACCGGCTGACGGGCGCCTACGCCCTGCACGCCCTGTCCGACGACGAGAACGTCTCCTTCGAGCGCCATCTCGCGCGGTGCGAACCGTGCGCGCAGGAGGCCGCCGAACTGCGCGCGACGGCCGCCCGTCTCGGGCTCGCCGCCGAAACCGCGCCCTCCCCGGCCCTGCGCGAGCACGTGCTGCGCCGGATCACCACCGTCCGGCAGGAAGCGCCCGGGACGGTGGGCGGGCCCCTCTCCGCGCGCGACGGCCGTCGGGCCCGGCTGCTGTCCCGGTGGGCGCTCGCCGCCTGCCTCGCCGCGGTCGCCGCGCTCGGCGGGACCGCCGTGTGGGAGCACCGGCGGGCCGAGGACGCCGGTGAGCGGGCCCACCGCGCGGCGGGCACGGCGGACGAGATCGCCGCCGTACTCGCCGCACCGGACGCCCGCACCCGAGCCGCGGAGCTGGGCGACGGCGCCACCGGTGCCGTCGTCGTCTCCCGTGAACTGGACAGGGCCGTGTTCGTGGTGTCGGGGATGACCCACCCGCCCGGCGGGAAGGTGTACCAGCTCTGGTTCGACGACGCCGGGAGCATGCGGCCGGCAGGGGTGATGGACCCCCGCCGCAGCGACCAGGTCGTCCTGCTGCGCGGCGCCGTGGACGGGGCCTCGGGGATGGGTATCACGGTCGAACCCGTGGGCGGTTCGCGGGAGCCGACCTCCGGCCCGGTCGCCCTGATGACGCTGCCCGCCTGAGCGACGCCGCCCCGAGGGGCGGCGTCTCCCGTCCGCGCCGCTCGGGATCGGGTGGGGGAGCGGCGCGGTCAGATCTCCGGGAAGGCACCCGTCCCGTAGCACTCCTCGGGCAGGGGGTCCGGTGCGCCGTCCGGGTCGAGCAGATGGGCCACGACGGCCGCGGCGGTGCGGTGCCAGAAGCGGTGGCGGCGCAGCAGAGCGTGGTCGCCGTCGGCGACGAGGGCCATCCCGGCCCGTGTCGCCGTGCCCTGCGCCCGGTGCACGCAGTCGGCCGTCGCGGCGGGGGAGGTGACACGGTCCCGCGCCCCGTGCAGGGCGACCAGCCGCCGGCCCGCCACCTGCTCGACCGGCTCGCCCGCAGGCCACCACGGCGCGAGGGCGAGCACACCGCGGACCTGGGGGTGACCCGCGGCGCGCAGGGCGGCCCGGCCGCCCATGGAGTGGCCCAGCAGCACCGTGGGGACGGGGCCCGCGAGGCGGGCGAGGTCGTGCAGCGCCCGCCGGGCGTCCCGCGCGGGGTCGGCGCGCATGCCGTTCCAGCCGCGGAGGCGATAACGGACCTGCCCCACCAGGACGTCCTGGTGGGGCAGCGCGGCGGCAACCGCCCGCAGGATCGGGTCCATGCGCAGCGCGGCGAGCTGCCAGGGCCTTGCGGGCCGCTCGCTGTCCGCCTGCCCGCCGTGCAGCACCAGCACGGCCGCCCGCGGCCGCGGCGGCCACCCGCGCAGCACCAGCGCGGACCCCGGCGAGGCGGCACGCTCCTTCTCAAGCCTCTTCCCAAGGCCCTCCTCAAGGCCCTTCCCAAGCTCCTTCCCGGGCTCCTCCTCAAGGCCCTTCGCCTGGCGTTCCCCGGGCTCCGGGGGCGGGCCGGTCATGGTTTCCTCCGGCCGCCGGTCCGGGCCCGCTTCGGAGGGCGGGGGAAGAAGCCGCTGGTGCGGGCCGTGTACTCGGCGAAGCCGGGCCGGTCGGCCATGTGCTGTTCCAGCAGCCGCTTTCCGCTGCCCCGGATCAGCAGCAGACTCATCACCACCGGGGACACGACGGACACGGCGGCTGCCGCCGGGGAGTCACAGGCGAGCAGGAACAGGCCCCACCACACACAGAAGTCCCCGAAGTAGTTGGGGTGCCGGGTCCACGACCACAGGCCCCGGTCCATGATCCGGCCCCGGTTGTCGGGGTCGGCCTTGAACCGGGCGAGCTGGGCGTCCCCGACCGCCTCGAAGCCGAGGCCCACCGCCCACAGCGCGGTACCGGCCCAGGCGACGAGGGACGGCGTGCCCGGCACGTACTGCGCCGCCTGGACGGGCAGCGAAACCAGCCACACCAGCGCGCCCTGGAGCAGGTACACCATCCGCAGGGCGTACGCGTTCCGGTTGCCGGGGGCCTTGGCCAGCATCGCCTCGTAGCGCGGGTCCTCGCCGTGGCCCCGGCCGCGGCGGGCGATGTGCGCGGCGAGCCGCATCCCCCACACCGCGGTCAGCAGCGTGACCAGGACCCGCCGACCGAGGTCTGCGTACCCGGCGCCGGCCGCGAACGTCACGGCGGCGACGGCGGTGAAGCCGATCCCCCAGGCCACGTCCACGATCCGGTGCACCCCCGCGCGCACCGCGACGGCGAAGGTGACCAGCATGACGGCCAGGGCCGCGGCGGCGGCCCAGGCGAGATTGAGCGCGAACGCGCCCCACGGGAAACCGCTCACGGCATCTCCAGCCCCTCGTCCCACGGGTGCGTGGTCGTCGGCATACCGCTGCGGACGTCATGCTCGCGCAGGGACCTGGTGTGCCGGACCTCCCGCCCGGCCGCCTTCAGCGGACCCACCGGCTCGCCGAGCGGCCGCAGGTGGCTGTCCGGGGCGGCGGCGGGCGCCGGGTACGCCGCCCGCTCCCGGGCACCCGGCTTCAGGGCGAGATTGCGGCAGACCAGCTCCGGCTTGGCCCGCTGCGCGTCCGCGGACGTGAATCCGGGGCCCTCGCCCGCCCGGTGGACGCACGAGCGGGCCATGGTGTCGTCGAGGAGCGGAGGGCCCGCGACCCCGAGCCGTACGGCGGTGGCGAGCGCTCTCGCCCGGTCGGCGGGCGTGCGCCGGGGCGGGCGCGGGCCGCGCGCGCGGGCGGCCGCCCACACCGCCCTGCGTCCCTCCCCGAGGTCGCCCTCGACGTCGAGGGCGCCGGTGGCGCCGGTGGCGCACGCCCGCGCCGGACCGAGTTCGCCGGGCTGCCTCGGCGGCCGGCGCAGCGCGCGCCGGGAACGTGGCACGACCGCCGGGGCACCGGCCGGTCCCGTCGCGCCGCCGTCCCGGGAGACGGGCTGGAGGATGGTCATCGGACTGCGCCCTCCTTGGTGAACAGATACTGCTGGACGTCGAGGTAGCCGGCCCGGAACCCGGCCTCGGAGTAGGCGAGATAGAAGGTCCACAGGCGGCGGAACGTCTCGTCGAAGCCGAGTGCCTCGACGTCCTCGGCGCGCGTGGTGAAACGCTCCCGCCACAGGCGCAGCGTCTCGGCGTAGTGGGCGCCGAACGCGTCGCGGCGCGCCGGGCGCAGCCGCGTGTGGTCGCGGACGGTCTCCTCGATCGCCCGGGTGGAGGGGATCAGGCCGCCCGGAAAGACGTACTTGTGGATCCAGGTGAACGTGTCCCGGCTGGCGAGCATCCGCTCGTGCGGCATGGTGATCGCCTGGAGCGCCACCCGGCCGCCGGGGGCCAGCCGCGCGTCCAGGGTGCGGAAGTACACCGGCCAGAACTCCGCGCCGACCGCCTCGATCATCTCCACGCTGACGACGGCGTCGTACTCCCCGCCCGCTTCGCGGTAGTCGCACAGCTCGATCGAGACCCGGTCCTCGAGGCCCGCGGCGCGCACCCGCTCCCGGGCCAGGGCCCGCTGCTCGCGCGAGAGGGTGAGCGAGGTGACGCACGCGCCGCGGGCGGCGGCCCGCAGGGCCAGCTCGCCCCAGCCGGTGCCGATCTCCAGCAGCCGGGTGCCCTCGCCCACGCCGGCCAGGTCGAGCAGCCGGTCGATCTTGCGCCGCTGGGCGGCCACGAGCAGGTCCCGGCTCGCCGGGAAGCCGCGGAAGACGGCCGAGGAGTAGGTGAGGGTGTCGTCGAGGAAGAGGGCGAACAGGTCGTTCGACAGGTCGTAGTGGCGGCTGATGTTGGAGCGGGAGCCGTCGGGGGTGTTGCGCTCGGCGTGCGGGTGCCGCGGCGCCCACAGGCGGCGCAGCCGTTGCAGCGGCGCCGCAACCAGGTCCGCGGCGTGCCCCGCGAGGACGGTCAGCACGGCGACCAGGTCGGGGGCGTCCCACTCGCCGGCCATGTAGGACTCGCCGAAGCCGACCAGGCCGCCGGTGCCGACGCGGGCGTGGAAGGCACGCGGGTCGTGGATCTCCAGCAGCGGGCCGCCCCCGCCGAAGGTGCCGCTGCCGGCGAACCGGGCCCGCAGGGGCAGCCCGCGCAGCGCTCTGCGCACCAGAACCCCGGCCGCGGCGGCACGGGCCCGGGAGGAGGGCGGCACGACGGCTACGTCCGGCCAGCGGGCCGGATCGACGCCGGCTCGCGCCTGACGGGCGGTAAGGGGCTCTGCTGTCCTCATGTCACCTTCTCCGGGGTGCGGTGGTCGTCGGGGCGGGGCTGGACGGGCAGCCCCCGCAGGTACAGGCGTATGCCGTGGGCCCGGATCGCGGCCGACACGACGAGAGGGGACCAGGGATGGCGCAGCGCCAGCCGCAGCAGGGCCGCGCCGCCCGCCTCCCGGCGGGTGCCCCGCACCGTCGCGGTCAGGGCCCGGCCGCCCGCGCGGTCCAGGTGCACGGCGAGGTCGAGGCGCTGCCCGGGTACGGGCAGCCGCATGCGGTAGCGGCCGTCGACCGGGAAGAACGGCGAGACGTAGAACTCCTTGCCGGTGCGCGCGGTCCCGTCGGCGTCCGGGCGCAGCAGGTAGCAGTGCCGTCCTCCGTAGGTGTTGTGCACCTCGGCGACGACACAGCGCAGGTCGCCGTCGGGGCCGTGGCACCAGTACAGGGTCAGCGGGTTGAAGACGTACCCGAGCACCCGGGCGTGCGTGAGCATCAGCACGCGCCCGCCGTCCAGCCGTACGCCGTGCGCGGCCAGGAAGGCGTCCAGGCCGGCCCGGATCGAGGGCTGGTCGCCGGTGAAGTGGTCGCGCGGATCGAACCGGGCGAGCGGGCGCAGCGGGCGCGGCAGCCGGGGCGGGCGGTCGGGGTCGATGAGCCACAGGTAGGTGCGGTGCCGCAGGGCGTACCGGCGGGGGGCGGTCCGCACATGCGTGATCGTGCACGGGTAGAGGGCGGCGCACGGGTGGGGGCCGGGTACGGCGTTCACCAGCGGGCTCCCAGCGCGGCCGCGGCCGCGACGCCGGAGCGGCAGCCGTCCTCGTGGAACCCCCAGCCGTGGTACGCCCCCGCGAACGCGCAGACGGCGCTGTCGAGTTCGGGCAGGCGCTGCTGCGCGGCCACCGACTCGGGCGTGTAGACCGGGTGTTCGTACACCATGCGGGCCAGGACCCGGCCCGGGTCGACCCGGTCCTCCCCGCCCAGGGTGACCACGAAGTCCTCGGCGGAGTCCAGGCGTTGCAGCCGGTTCATGTCGTAGCTGACCCGCACCCGGTCGGCGCCGGCCGCGCAGGACGGCATCAGGTAGTTCCACGAGGAACGGGCCCCGCGGGCGCGCGGGAGCAGCCGGGTGTCGGTGTGCAGGAGGGTGCTGTTGCGTGAGTAGCGGAACGCGCCCAGCACCTTCCGTTCCCGCTCGGTGGGGTCGGCGAGCAGCCGCAGCGCCTGGTCCGCGTGGACCGCGATCACCACCGCGTCGTACGACTCGGTGGAACCGTCCTCGGCCGTCACGTCGGCGCCGTCGGCACGGCGGCGCACGGCCCGCACCGGGGTGGCGGTGCGGATCTCGCCGATGTGCTTGGCCACCCGGTCGACGTACTCGCGTGAACCGCCGGTGACCGTGCGCCACACGGGTGAGCCGCCCACCGAGAGCATGCCGTGGTGCTCCAGGAAGCGGAACAGGTAGGCGGCCGGGTAGCGCTGGGCGGTGGCGGCGTCGCAGGACCATACGGCGGACACCACCGGTGTCATGAAGTGGGCGCGGAAGTAGGCCGAGAAGCCCTCCCGGTCCAGGAACGCCCCCAGCGTGAGCCCGTCCTCGCCCCTCTGGGCGAGCAGCCGCCGGGCCGCCCGGTGAAAGGCGGGCACCTCGGCCAGCAGCCGCAGATACGGGACGCGCAGCAGATTGCGGGGCAGGGCGAACAGCCCCGCCGGGCCGCGGGCTCCGGCGTACTCCAGGCCGCATCCCTCGCACCGCACCGACATGCTCATCTCCGACTCCTGCGTGGCCACGCCGAGTTCGTCGAACAGCCGTAGCAGGTACGGATAGGTGCGGCGGTTGTGCACGATGAACCCGGAGTCCACGCGGTGCACCCGCCCGTCGTACGACGACGTCAGCTCATGCGTGTGCGCATGCCCGCCGAGCCGGTCGTCGGCCTCGTACAGGGTGACGTGACAGCCGCGGCCCAGGATGTACGCGGCGGTCAGTCCCGCCACGCCGGATCCCACCACGGCTGTCCGCCGTCCGTACCGCGCCGTCCGCTCCGGAACGTCCCGTGACGTGCGCTCCATCGCCTCTCCTCCCGCTCTGGGCGATCAGGGTTGTGCGCGTAATCCGGAGCGGAACGGGCGACGGATTGGCCGCTTCTTCGCCGGGTGCCGGGCGGGCCCGTGGGCGGCGGTGGAGGGCACCGCGGAGCGGAGCCGGGCGCCGCGGCTGCGGCGGCTCGGGCGATCACTCCTGCGGGACTCAGGAGGAGGGCGAGAGGGCGGTTCCTCTCCAGCGGTCGGCCTCGCCCTGAGAGCGCGCCGCAAGGAGCATGCAGATCCGTGGGGCAGCCCGCGCTTCAGCCGATCACGATTCTCAGCTCCGGAGGAGGCGTTCCACGACGAGGTTGCACTCCTCGACCAGGCGGCCGGTTGTCTGGTCCACAAGGGCGAACGGCTGGAGTTGCAGGGTGATGCCGGCCAGCCAGCCGGCCAGGTCTTCGGCGATCACCGCGCCTGCGGGGTCGCTGTCGAAGGCGGGTATCAGGGCCAGGAGCATCCGCGCCCAGGCGGCGCCGAAGTCGTGGAACTGGTAGCGCATGGAGATCACTTGAGCCTGGGAGGCCGCGGCGAACAAGTAGTGGGCCTCGCGGCCCAGGAGACCGGCTTCCCGGGCGCTGTAGGGGTCCGGATCGTCGAGGAGGTCGACGGTGAGTTCGGCGAGCATCGCCGCCGCAGCGGGTGCGATCTGCACCGGACAGCGCAGCGAGGGGATCACGGTCGTAGCGCCCTCCGCCGGGTCGAACGCCAGCTCGCGCAGCGTCGAGGGCACCCGGTCGTCACCGAGTCTGCGGGCCACGGCGGTCAGGGCGGCGGAGAAGGACGACGGCAACGGCACACCGTTGTCTCCGGTGCTGTGGGCGGTGACGGACTGCCAGTACTCGGTGGCCTCGGCCGCGGCCGAGGGAACGAGCCCCCGGCCTTCCTCGACAAGTTCTGTGCCCTCGTCCGTACGACCCGCCTCGCGGAGGTTGAGTCCGTGGCGGGTGAGGGCGGAAGCCAGGTGGGCGAGGTCCTCGGGGGCGTTCGACCGGGCGATCGCCCGCGCGCTGTGCACCTCTGTCCCGCCGACGGCGAGGGCGATCTCGGGCCGGCCCTGTTCGGTGTGCACACGCGCCGCGATTCCGGCGGACCCCCGTAGGTAGCGTCCGTGCATGAAGGACTGCGAGAGCGGGGCGTTGTTGAGCGCTTCGGCCTTGGCGAGGTAGTAGCGGACGGCCCAGTCCGCCGAACAGACGGCCAGGTCGTGGTCGCCGTGGTTGTACAGGACATTCGCGTTCAGGCTCAGCACTCTGGCGAGGTCCAGACACAGAGGGTGGTCGGAGTTGTCCGCGCCGAGGTCCAGGTAGGTCATGACCGCCCGGTCGGACTCCACGACAGCGGACACGCCCCGGCCCAGCTTGCTGAGGACCTGTGCCTTGCGTACACGGACGTCGGCGATGAGCGGTTGCATGTCGGGCTCACCGAGTTCCGCGAGATCCTCGTAGATTCCGGCGCACTCCGTGAGCGCCGCGAGCGCCTCGTTCGGTTGCTCCGCACTCACCAGCGTCGAGCCCAGTCCGTAGAGCACGCTGCCGAGCATCCGTTTGGCCTCCCGGTCGCCCGGGTCGCGCTCGACCAGCACGTACATCAGCCGCCGGGCCTGCTGCTGAAGCGGCGCGGCGTCGGCGGACAGGCCGCCGACCATCAGCGCCTGCGCCTCGGAGAACAGCTCGCCCACCTGCCGCCGGAGGTCGGCGGTGCCGGCGTCAGGGGACGGACCGGGCCGCGCACTCCCGTCAGGTGGACTGCTCTTCCCCGTACGGTCACCGGATGAACCGGACTTCGCCGAACGACGCCACTTCATGCGCCCGCCCCCAGTCGGATGATCAACACTCATGAACGGGAGCGTCGGCCGCTCGTTCGCCTGCGGAGAGACATGGCTGCCGGCGCGGTCCGACCACCCCACCCCTTCCTCCCCTGCCAACACACTGGGAAACAAGGAAGGTTCACCCTCGGAACCCGATCCCCCTTCCGGCACGGGCATGCCCCGCCCGCTGGAAACGTCCTCGTCGCCGAAGCCGGGCGTACGAGCTCGACGAGGGCTGGTGAGGGGCGGGCCTGCGAAGACGCCCCGAATCCGGCGATGTCGGCTGGCGGGCCGGTCATGGCGCCGGACCCCGTCAGTTATGCCCGTTCCCCGACTTGAAGCCCTGTACCTGCATTATGGTGATGAGATGTCAGGTTCGCCCCGCGAGCTGCCCGCAGACCCCGCGTCGTCCCCCGTCGACTCGCTGACCCTGGTCCTGGCCGGCTGGTTCAGCACCTCCTCGTGGGCAGAGTCGGAGGCATTCCTCGCCACACATCCGGAACTCCTCACCGACGCCGGGGAAAAGGCGCTGGCCGAGCAGCTGCACGCGCAGACCGACCGGAACACGCGGGTCCTGATGGAAGAGCACGCGATGCTGCTCCGGCGGGTCAGGCAGCGGGGGGTCGAGGAGACCTTCCAGTGGTGGGCCGCGCTCCGACAGCGGCTGACCGAGACGGTCGCGCGGGCCGACGCGGCTCAGAAACGCCATACCCGTGGCGCTGGCGAGGCAGCGGCGGCCGCGCTGGACGAGACCGTCGAAGTGCGCGCCCGGATACGGGAACTGGTGGCGGGGATACCGACCCGTCGGCAGTCGGCCCTGGTCACGGAGGCCGAGGCGCTGGTCGAGCGGTACCGGGTGGCGGGGCGGGACGTGGATCTCGACGCGGCGCTGGACCGCGCCGGCGCCGCGCTTCGACCGCCGATGACCTGCCCGCCGGGCTGGGCCGAGCTGGTGGTGAGCCTGACCGCCGCGTTACGGCAGCGGCACGAACGCGACCGGGGCGCCGCGGACCTGGACGCCGCGGTGGACCTGGCGCTCAAGGCACTGCGAGCCGCCGGACCCGACGCGACGGCGGTACCGGTACTGCTCGGGGCGCTCGGCGAGGCGCTGCGCGCCCGGCACTCGTTCGGCGGCCGACCCCACGACCTCGAACTCGCGATCCGCAGTACCGAGCAGGGGATCGGCACGCTGGAGCAGATGCTGGCCCGGCTGCCGTCCCTCCTGGACAACCTCGGTGGTGCGTTCGCCGAGCGCTATCAGATCCAGGGCGACGACGCGGATCTCGACCGCTCGGTCAGGGCCTTCACCGACGCGGTGCGCCACCTGCCCACCGACTCCCCGGCTCGGCCCGGCTCCCTGGCCAACCTGTCCGGCGTGCTGTTGCTCCGCCACGACCGGCGGTCGGACCCCGCCGACCTGGAACGGGCGACCGACCTGCTGACCGAGGCCGCCGCCCTGGTGACACCCGGATCCCGTCTGGAGGCGGCGGTCCACGGGACGCTGGCCAACGCCTGGCGACGCCGGTACGAACGCGGCGGTGACCCGGCCGATCTCGACCACGCGATCGACAGCGGCGAGCACGCGGTGCGGGTCGCCGTACCAGGCAGTGCGGACCGGCCGTCGCATCTGGTGGCGCTCGGGCATGCCCTCCAGATGCGGGCTGAGCGGGGGAGCGCCGCCGACGACGACATCGACCGTGCGATCACGATCTACCGGAAAGCCGTCGCCGAGACCTCCGCCGACTTCGCCCGCTTGCGCGACCGGGTCAACAGCCTCGGCATCGGGCTGCTCACCCGGTATCAACTGCGCGGCACCGAGAAGGACCTGGACGAGGCCCTGGAACTGCTGGAACAGGGCGCCGGAGAGGACACGCCGGACACGCCGGCGTCGGTGAGCGTTCTCGGGTTCCTGTTCAACCTGGGGAACGGGCTGTGGATCCGCTACCGCCGCACCGGTGACCTGGCCGCCCTGGACCGTGCGCTGCGGCTCTTCACCCAGGTGGCCGAGGCCACCCCCACGGACTCCGTCGACCGGGCGGCGTGCCTCAACAGCCTCGCGGTCGGCTTCGCCGAGCGCTATGAGCGCACCGGTGACGAGGCCGCTCTGCGGGACTGCGCCGACCGGTTGCGGGAAGCACTCAAAACGACCCCGGCGGACTCCCCGGCCGGCGTGAGCTACGCCGGCAACCTGGGCAATGCCCTGCGCCTGCGGTACGGCCACACCGGCGAGCAGGGACTGCTGGACGAGGCGATCCGGCTCCTGGAGAACACGCTCCACCTGCCCTCCGACTCGGCGGCTCAGCGTGCCACCCTGCTGAACAACCTCGGCGGCGCCCTGGTTCAGCGTGCCACCGTGCCGGACAGGCGACCGGGCGTGCGACCGGACAAGGGGGCGGGCGGGGGATCGGACGGCGAACCGGCCGGGCAGGGCGTACGGCACGATGCCTCGGCGGATCTCCGCGCGGCGGAGGACCACTTCCGTACGGCGCTGTCCCTGGTGTCGGAGTCCTCCCCGGACCGGGCCCTCCACCTGGCCAACCTGGGCCGGTCACTGCGCGGCCGACATCGCCGTACCGGCGAGGAGGCCTGTGTCGAGGAAGGCGTGGCACTGCTGGCGGAGGCCTGCCGTCTGGCGCTGCGCACCGGACCCGATACCGCGCTCGGCGCGGCGCGGGTGTGGGGCCGGTGGGCCGAGGCACGGGAGGCACCGGACGAGGCGGCCAGGGCGTTCGGACTCGGGGTGACGGCGGCCCATCAGCTCTTCCAGGCCCAGGTGCTGCGGTCCCACCGGTGGAGCTGGCTGCGCACGGCCGCCGACATCCATGTCCGGGCCGCCTGGAACCACGTGGCGCGGTCGACGCCCGAGGACCGGGCGGCGGCCGTGGTGGTCCTGGAACGCGGCAGGGCCCTGCTGCTCTCCGAGGCGCTCGAAGCGCGCAGCACCATGGTCGACCGGCTGGCGGAGGCGGGTCACCAGGACCTGGCCGACCGGTACCGCGCGGCGGTGGCGCGGCTGGGCGAGTTCACGCGGGGCGCGCTGGAGGACTGACGGAGGCATGGTCGCCGTACCGGAACGGCGCATCGCGAAGAGGGAGAGGAGCGGGGGATGTCCGACGACGACCTGATCGGGCTCGGTGCCGCGCGGCGGGAGCTCGACGAGGCCATCGGGGCGATCCGTGGGGTGCCGGGATTCGGGTCCTTCCTCGCCCCGCCGGGCATGGACGAGGTGGCGGTGGCGGCGCGGTACCAGCCCTTGGTCTATCTCGCCGCGGCCGAGGCGGGCGGGCTGGCGATGGTGGTACGGGGCGAGGACGTCGAGCACGTCCCGTTGCCGGGACTCACCGGCGAGGCGCTGCGGGGGCGGGTCGCGCGCCATCTGGAGCTGCACGGCGCGGACAAGGAGGACACGCCCACCGCCACGGACTCCTGGAGGACCGGTCTCGACGACGTCACACGATGGCTGTGGACCGCGGTCATGGAACCGGTCCTCGGACGGCTGCGCGCGGACGGTGCCGCGACGCTCGTGGCCGGTGGACTGCTCGGGCTGCTGCCCCTGCACGCCGCGTGGACGCAGGACACGTCACGGCCGACCGGGCGGCGCTACGCGCTCGACGAGTCGACCCTCACCTACGTCCCCAACGCCCGAGCGCTGACGGCGGCCCGGGAACTCGCCGAGGGGCCGGTCGAGCGGTTGTTCACCGTCGCCGATCCGGCCCGGGAGGCGGGAAGCCGGCGGTTGGACAACGCCGGGATCGAGGCCCTGGTGGCGGCCGCGGCCTTTCCGGGGTCCACGGAGTCCGCCGGGGGGACCGCCGCCGACGTGCCGACCGTGTCCGCGGCTCTCGGGCGGGCCGACGTCGCGCATCTGGCGTGCCATGGCGAGGCGGACCTGATGACCCCGCTGGAGAGCCGGCTGCTGCTGTCGGGCACGGACGCGTTGCGGCTGCGGGATCTGCTGGCCCTGCGGTTGCGGCTGCGGCTGGCCGTGCTGTCCGCGTGCGAGACGTCGGTGCCGGGCGACGAGCTCCCCGACGAGGTCGTATCGCTGCCCACGGGGTTGTTGCAGGCGGGGGCCGCCGGGGTCATCGGGGCCCTGTGGGAGGTCCCGGACCAGGCCACCGCGATGCTGATGACGGAGTTCTACCGGCGCTGGCGCCATCAGGAGCGGCCGGTTCCGCCGCCGACGGCGCTGCGGGAGGCGCAGATCTGGCTGCGGGACACGACGAACGGCGAGAAGCTGAGCGCGTACCGGAAGGCCCTCGCCGAGGGGGCCGGGTGGCTGCCGGAGCAGGCGGCCGACGAGTTCACCCTGCTGCTGGAGCTGCGCGGCGCCCCCGACGAACGGCTCTTCGCCGGTCCGGACTCGTGGGCCGGGTTCGCCTACTCCGGCGTCTGACCGGCCCCACCCGTACGTATAACGGCCTCCCGTACGGGTATCTCTCGGGGACGGGCCAGGCGGCGCAGGGAACGGACACGGAACCCGGGAAGGTGCGGCATGGGCCAGCTCACGCTGTCCGCTCCGTTCGACAAGTACAGCTGGCGGGCCCGGATCCGGCCGGTGCTCCTCGCCTCGCTCCCCCTCGTGCTGCCGGTCGCCGCAGCCCTGCCCCACCTGCCCCGCGCCCAACTGCTCTGGTCGCTGGCGCTGCTCAGCGGAGTGCCCCTGCTCGCCGACCAGTTGGGGCGCAGCCGGGGGAAGCGGATCGAGAGCAGGCTGTTCCAGTCCTGGGGCGGGAAGCCCAGCGTCCAGTTGCTGCGCTGGCGCGGGCCCACCGACCGGCCGCGCCTCGCCTACCTGCACGCCCGCATACAGCAGATCACGGGCACGGCGCTGCGGTTGCCCACGGAGAGCGAGGAGCGCGCGAAACCGGAGGAGGCCGACCAGATCTACGACGCCGCCGGACTGGTCCTGCGCGCTCGGGCCCGGGGGCTGCCCGGGGCCGAACTGGTGCTGGAGCAGAACTGCGAGTACGGCTTCCGGCGCAACGCGCTGGGCCTGCGCCCGTACGCGCTGGTGATCGCGGTCGCGGGCCTGCTGGCCGTGGTGGCCTGGGGCTTCGTCCCGCCCGGGTGTCTCGGGCGCCCGGAGACCGCGCTGCTGGCGGTGCTGGTGGTGGTCGAGGCCGCGCTGACGGTGTTCTGGTCCGTGCTGGTGCGGGCCCGCTGGGCGGAGTCCGCGGCCTGGCTCTACGCCGAGCGGCTGCTGGAGACCTGCATGGTGCCGGACCAGGGCGCGGTGCCCGGGGGCACCGGTGGCTGAAGTCCGTTCAGAGCGGGGGCAGTCGGCCTCGGGTGACCGTTGTTCCCCGGACCAGAAGGGTGATGCCCTCGGTGCCGTCCAGGGGATACTTCGCGGACCGCAGGCCGCAGTGGCGCAGGGACGGGTCCCGGTAGCGTTCGGTGCTCGGGGAGCGGTGGTTGAACCAGAGCGTGGCACCGGGTCCCCGCGGCGGGTCGTGCAGCAGGATCCGGGCGACCGCCGCCAGGTCGGGGTGCGTGGACCGGCCGGACCGCAGCCGTTTCTGGTGACCGCGGCCGCCGTTCGTGGAGAACAGCCAGTGCCGGCAGTCGAGGGCGCCGAGCAGCGCCGGGCTGACGTTGTGGGCACTGCCGTGGTGCGGCACCTTGCACAGCGCGACCGGACAGCCGCCGCCGGGCCAGTGCCGGTCGAGTGACTGGACCAGGGTCTCCGCGTGGGCGTCGGCCCCGAACAGCACACGGCTGCCGTCGGGGTGCTCGGCGAGGAAGGCGATGCTGGAGCCGTTGGCCGGGTTGCGGTCCCGGCTGTAGGGGCGGTCGGCGATGATCTCGGCCAGCCGCTGCGGGGTCAGGGCGGTCCCGTCGCCGTCGGCCGTCGGCCCGAGGACGTCCCGGTCCTCGTCCGCCGTGGCGTCGCGCGGATCCGGCCAGTGCTCGAGCAGCTTGTCCAGCTTCGCCTGAGTGGGGGACAGCAGGGTGAGCCGTAGGCCGCGCGGCTCGAACACGGGAAGCGGGCCGTCGTCCGGCACGACGATGGCGTCTCCCCCCGCCTCGAGGTTCCACGGCAGACCGCTGTCCGTCAGCCGGTCCACCAGGAGGTTGGCGCTGCGGGCGCCGAGGGTGTCCCGTGCGCCCAGGTGACGGTGGCTGTTGAACCAGATGTCGCGTGTGCTGAAGTGCTCGGGGGGCGCGGAGAGCAGGGGCAGCAGCCCCGTGATGTGGTCGTCGTCGATGTGGGTGCACACCACCAGCTCGAATTCCCGTGCCGCCGGGTCGGCGGGCTGGCGGTCGAACCGCGCCTTCAGCTCCGGGGGCAGGGAGTTCCGGGCGCCGGGGCCGCCGTCGACGAGCATGCGGCGGCGGTGCGGGCCGTCGTCCCACTCCACCCACAGGCAGTCGCCGTGCTGGGCGGGCAGGGCCTCCACACTGATCACGGTTGCCTCGCCGGGGTCGCGGACGGCTGCCGCACCAGCAGCATGCCGCTGTCGCCATGAGCGGTGTAGAGCAGTCCGAGCAGGTTGTGGTGCTCGGTGAGCAGTTCGTGGCTCACCTGGTGCAGCGCGGTGCCGAGGGGCACGCCCGCGAGCAGCCGGTCGAAGAAACGCCGGGCCCATTCCGTCCCGAACTCCATCGGCACCTTGGCCTCCGTGCAGACGACCCCGCGTGCCCCCTTGGCGAGGAAGTAGGGCGGGAACCCCGCGCGCCGCACCGGCCAGGGCGGGGCCGACTCACAGGTGTTCAGCACCACCAGCGGCGCGCCGGACAGGGGCTCTTCGTACGGCGCCGTGTTCCGTACCCTCCTCAGCCACAGCCGCCGGTCACCGGTGAGGACCATACGGGTGTCCTCCGACGGCTGGTCCTCGCCCTCCTCCAGGTGGCAGTAGAAGTACCAGAGCGCGTCCGGCTCTCTCGGCCCGACCAGGGCACGGGTCACCTCCTCGCTCTCGTACAGCGTCTCCGCCCGGTTCGCGAGGCGCCCGCGCCAGTAGTCGAGCTGCCCGGACACCAGGGTCCGGGGACGGTCCGTGCCGGGGCGGTCGATGTCGGAGTTGACGGCGAGGAGCGCTCGGAGCGTGTCGAGCGAGCCGCACGCCTCGGGTGGCCGGTGACGCTGGCCGGAGCTGAGGGGGACCAGGGTGACGCGGCTGCCGAGACCGAGCAGGCGGGTCGGGCTCAGCTCGTCCTCCCGGTAGCGGTCGGCGATGTACATCAGGTGCCACGGGAGACAGAGTTCGTCGGAGACGATCTCGATGCGCGGGGGCGGCGTGGCCCCCTTCTCCGCCTCGTCGACCGCGTGCAGCAGCATGTCGCCCAGCTTGCGCAGGTCCTCGCTGCCGCCCGGAGCGCGGAACAGGGCGCGGAAGAAGTCGACACCGTGCTGGGCCAGCGTCCGAAGTCCCTGCTGGTACACGTCCTTCGGGATGGTCAGCGAGGTCGCGTACACGCGACCCCCTGGGCCGCCCAGCAGCTGCCCGAGCCCCCTGCGGACCTCGCGGACCTTGGACGACAGCTCGGTGACGCCGTGCGGCAGGGGGGCGAAGGCGGCCCCGGTGCGGTCCTGGACGCACAGCTGATGACCGCCGCCCGCCGACATCAGGGTGATGCTGATGTCCGGGCCCTCGCCGTCACCCGTGGTCAGCGGGGGCAGCAGAGCGCTCTGTTCGACCGGCCCGGCCGGACGCAGGGTGAGTCGCAGCACCTGGGAGACCCGGGCGGCGCCCCGCGTGAAGCGGGCCATCAGAACCACTGGTCGGTCCGTCCTGCGCGGGGTCACTTCGAAGACCGCCGAGGCTGCCTCGGGGACGGAGGCGGGCACGTTCCGGTGGACGGTGAGCCGGGTACGGACCGGCCGGATCGTGACGGCGTCCGGATCGCCGTGCAGGGTGACGTCGAGCATCGCGCTGTCCTCGCCGGCGGCCGGGGCGAGGTCGAGCTGTGCCGTCGCGAAGGCGAAAGGGTGGTCGTGGCGGTCCACCGTGAAGGCGAGGGTGTGGACACGTCCGGCCTCGAAGGGCTCGCCGGGCGGGTGCCCTTCGAACACGGCGCTGATCCACTGCTCGTACGGCGCGGCGGCCAGCTGGCGGCACAGCTCGCTCAACTCCGCCGTGTCGTCGGGCTCCCCCTCGGGGGTGCGTCGGGGGTCCCTGGCCGCCGGCCCCGCGAGCAGCGCGCCCACGCGCGGATGAGGGAGGAACAGCCGCAGCAGCTTGCCCACGCCCCGCCTCCGCTCGGCGTCGGTCGTGGCCGAGGCCAGCAGGCCGATCTGCTCCAGCGCCCGGGGGCGCAGCGTCGACCAGCCGGGACCGACCAGTTCCGGCAACCGGGGCCACTGGGCCACCAGTTCGGCCACGGCGTCCCGGGCGGTCACCCGGCCTCCCCTTCCTCCGGGGCGCCTTCCGCCGTGCCGTGGTACGCGAACCCCGCCCAGGCGGCGGGATGCCGGAACGGCCGGTGCCCGGGCGCCGTGTCCTGCCACAGCAACTGCTGTGCCTCGACGGCGAGTCCGACGGGCAGCAGCGCCCCCGGCACCTCGTCCAGGGCCTCCGCGACCAGCTGTTCGATGTCCGCCCTGGTCACCGCCGAGAGCCACAACTGGGCCTCGCGCAGCGCCACCGCCGGGTCGGCGCCCTGGCCGAGCAGACGGTAGAACCGGCACATCACCAGACTGCTCGACAGGTCCGAGAGGTCCCAGGTGCTGCACACCACCGCCTTCGCCCCGGTCAGCAGGAACGCGGTCCCGAAGCCCAGCAGTTCGTCGGCCAGCGACTCCGTGGCGACACCGGTGGAGCAGCAGGACAGCACGACGAGGCCGAGGCCGGGCGCGACGAGGTCCAGGACATCGGTGATCGTCAGCCGGTGCGGGGCGCCGAGGTCGATCCAGGAGCTCAGCGGGTCGTCGGGGTTCCAGTGGGCGTGGCAGGCGAAGTGGGCGGTCGTGGCGTCCCGGAGCGCCGTCAGCAGCCAGGCGGTGCGGTCCCCGCCGTCGGGTTCCGGGTACCGGGCGCCGAGCCGCGCGGGCAGCGCCTCCGGTTCGTGCAGCGCGCAGTCCAGCCCGCCCTCGGGGTCGGTGACGGCGACCACGCCGGGGCGGGCGGGGCCCGGCGCGCCGCCGGTGGCGGCCCACCGGCCCGGGATGTACCGGACCACCGCGAGGTCGAGCCAGCACGCGGACGCCGCTGCGTCCTCCGCCGGTGGGCGCAGCGCGTGCAGCGGCAGCCCGCCCAGCAGTCCCGACGCGACCACCTCGATGTCGCCGAGTCCCGCCTCCCGCAGCAGCTCCCGCGCGGGCACGAGCACGGCCGGGCCCAGGACCGCGCTCACCGCGTCCAGGGCCTCCGCCAGTTCCTCGTGGGTGTCGGCCGCGCGGACCGCGGTGACCAGGGGGCGCAGGTCGGCGGCGGTCAGCGGGGTGAGCGCCCCGTACGGCGCGTACCCCGGCCGGACCAGAACGACCCAGCTCGCGTGTGGTCCCGTGCCCACGTAGAGCGTGGGCCGCCCGGCGGGCGCGGAGCCGTCCCGGCCGGCCCGCGCGGCCGGTGTGTCCCGCAGCAGACGGGCACGGGAACGCTCGATCGCGGTCACGGCGGCCGCGGTGTCCTTGTTGAGGATGTGCGCGACGACCAAGGAGCCCACCAGGTCGGCGCCCTCGCCCAGTTCGGCGAGGCGGGTCGCGTGGGTGTGCGCGTCCTGGTAGAGCCGTTCGACGGCGTCGAGGGCCGTCTCCAGGACGGCGGCGGCCGGACCGGACTCCCCGCCGCGCAGCAGCATCCGCCCGAGGTTCGCGGCGACGACCGACCGCACCCCCGGTGAGCGCTCCGGCGCGGCGGCCGACAGCAGCTCGTGGAGCAGTTCCCGGGCCTGCGCCAGGAACTCCGGGCGGTCGTCGGCGCAGGACGCCAGACAGGAGGCGTGGTTCGCCCCCACCCGCAGAAGCTCCTCGTGGCCGGGAGGCAGGTGCCGGACCGCCTCCTCGTACGCCTGCCCGGTGAGCCTTACGGCCAAGTCGCGGTCGGAGTCCTCCGATCCGGTCGCCTCGGCCCCGGTCATGGGCCGGTCGCGGACTTGGGAGAGCACACCGCCGAGGTTGGACAGGGTACGGATCCGGCCGGGATCGCCCTCCCGCAGCGTGGACTCCAGCCGTACGGCGGCCCGCCGCGCGGCCTCGGCCACTTCGGTGGCGGGCATCTCGGCGGGGGCCAGCAGATGCAGCCGGTAGGCGGAGTTGACGAGATTGGCCACCGGCTGGGCCAGCTCCAGCGCGCTCAGCAGCTCCGGGGCGCGCGGATCGTCCACGACCTCGGTGTAGAGCCGGTGGGCCTCGCGGACGGCCGCCACGACGTTGCCCGCGCGGCGGTTGCGCAGCGCCGCCGCGGTGCTCAGCATGAGCAGCAGCTCGCCGCGCCGGTCGCGGGGGGCGAGCCGGCGGTGGACGTGGAGCGCGTCCCGGTACAGGGTGATCGCCCGTTCCTGGTTGTCGGTGCGGCCCTGCCGGTTGTGGTTGACCAGGGCGTTCGCCCAGTTGTGCAGGGCTGTCGGCAGAGCCCGGCCGCCGCTGGTGGCGAGGGCCCTCGCGGCCTGCTCGAACAGGGCCAGGGCCTGCCGTTCGTTGTCCGCCGGGTCGCCCTGCTGGCGTTCCAGGAGCAGGGCGGCGTAGTCCTGCCGGGCGGTCTGGGTCACGGCGTGATCGTCGCCGAACACCTCGGGTGCGAGGACGATCGCCTCACCGGCGGCCTCGAAGGCGGCGGCCAGCGCGGCCGGGGTACGCCCGTGGGCGGTGCTGACGCGGGCGGCGTAGCTGATCAGGGCGGCCACCAACAAGGGAGCACAGTCGGGGCGTTGCCGCAGAGCATCGATCAACTCCCGGATGGCCACGGGTCGTTCGGGGGCGAATTCGTCCCAGCCCTCCGTTGCCCGGTCCAGGAGCTCCGACGTTCGCGGATCCAGCCCGTCCTGGCCGGTGGGCGGGATCGTCCCGAGGCGTAATCGCCGTAGCACACCGGCCCGTTGCCGGACCCGCTCCAGGGCCTCGGGGTCGACCTGGAGGGCGGCGGTGCGTGCGGCGAGTTCGTCCACGACCACCGACCACACCGGGTCCAGGAGTACGCCCGTCCGCGTGGCCTCGGCGACGGCCTCGGCCTCCGAGGGATGCTGGACGAAGGCGGCGAACTCCGCGTGCAGTGGCGGCGCGGAGACCGTCTCGGAGAGCTGGGCGAGCCAGGCCCGCTCCCGGTCCGTCCAGGGCTCCTCCGGGGCCAGGTCCAGCCCCGACAGCGCGCACAGCGCGAACCCCGTGTACCGGCCGGCCAGAGCCGCCGCATCGGCCAGCGCCGTCACGACCGGGGCCGAGACCCGGCCCTCCGGGGTACGGGGCACCGCCGGATGCCCCAGGACGGCCCGCAGCACCTTGCCGTCCTGTTCCGGGTCGGTGTGGAAGGGCAGGCACAGGAGCATGGCCGCCGGGTCGCCCGGTCGCAGGACGACCACGGGGGCGTCGAGCGGAATCCCCTCGCCGCAGGCCTGGCAGAGCACGGTGGGAGCGCAGCGCGCCAGCAGCTCCACGGCCTCGCGGTCACGCCAGTCGATCAGCCTCGGTACCCGATGGTCGGCCCGGTGCTCGCACTTGCCGCAGTGGAGCGGGTGGTCGGCCAGCACCTGGGGGAACAGGCCCGCGAGGGGGCGGCCCGGCGTCGGTGAGCCTCTTCCGGCCTCCGTGCTGTCGGTCACTTCGCTGTGCTCCTTTCCGTACCCACCTGAATCATCTTAGAAGCGCTGTTTACCGGCAGGCAGGCTGGAACGAGGTTTCTTCCCGGGTGCTTTGACGACGGCGAGCCTTCCGAAGCCACGGCCTCGCCCGCGAAGTCGCCACTCTGCGCCGGACTTGCCCGCCCGCTCCGCCGACTCAGCGTGCGTTCACCGGAAGTTCGGCCCGCACGGCAAGCCCACCGTGTGCCCGGCCGGGGGGTGCCCGAACGCCGTACGGCCTCCCGCCGCCTCAGCCCGAGGCGGCCTGCGCCGGGGCCGGGGTCGGCGCGGGGGCGGTCGGGGGAGGGCCGAACAGCTCGGTGAGGGCGTCGAGTTGGAGGCTGATCGCGTCCAGGGCGGCGTGGGCGGTGGTCACCTCGGGCGATCGGGGCCCGCCGGCCGGGGCTTCGGGGCCCGCCGGGGATTCCTGGTTGGGCAGTCCCTCGGGTGCTGTGCCGCCCCCGGCCGGGTGCAGGGTCGTACCGTCGTCGGACGTGTCCGGTGCCGGGGCCGGGCGGCGTCCGATCGCGCGGCGGACCGCCACCCCGTGCGCCGCGACCTCCCGGCGTCGACGCGACAGCCCGGGGTCGGCGGCGACCGCGTCCGGCGCCGCGGCAACAGCCGTGGCGTAGGCGCCCAGCGGCTCGGCGCACCGTCCCAGCGCGGCAGGTGCCGCCAGGATCGCCAAACCGCCCTTCCGCCACCGCGCGGCCAGTGCCGGCGGCACCGGGAACGACTCCGCGACGCGCAACGGGGCCGCGGCCAGCGTCAGTTGCTCCAGCCGGAACAGGAAGCGGGCCCGGGTAACCCGTACCGCCCGGGTGTCGTGCGGGTCGGCTGAGAGCACCTCGCCGAGGCCGGCCAGCGCCGCCGCGGTGCGGGACCGTACCGTCCCCGAGGTGGGGATGGGCAGGACGAGCCAGGAGGCGGCGATGCCCAGCACCGCGCCGACCGCGATTCCCGCCAGCCGGGTGTGCAGCAGGCTTCCGGCGTCCTGGCCGAACCAGTCGTAGAGCAGGGAGAGCACCGCGGTGACACAGCCCGCCCAGTACGCGTAGCTCAGCTCGCGCAGCCAGGTGGCGACGGCGAGGACGCTGAAGATGATGACGACGACGGTGTCCGAGTGGGGGCCGAAGGAACCGGCCACCGCCCCCGCGACCACCGTGCCCGCCGCCGCGCCCAGGGTCCGCCAGACCCCCTTGACCAGCACGTCCCCCCGGCTGCGCGCCCCGCTGCCGACCAGGAACGCGGTGAGCACGACCCACGTCCAGTGGTCCGGCCACAGCGCCCTCCCGAGCGCGAACGCGGCGCCCAGCGCGGCCACCGACTGCAGGGCCATACGGGTACTGGCCCGCAGGCCGGGGCGGTCCGGCGCGGGCATCGCGGCCACCGAGGCGGACGGCGGGCGGGGGACCAGACCGGTGCGGTGGCCGACCCAGGTGACCACCGTCCCCCAGGCGACCGCGAACAGCGCGGTGAGCGCCGCCCAGCCGGTGGGCGCGTGTCCCTGCGCGGGGGCGACGCCGCCGGGCACGACCAGGACGGCGACCAGGGGCAGCACCACCAGCGTGCCGGCCCGGGTCGCCCGCATCCCGAACCGGCGTATCCAGACGGAGGCCGCGACGCCCAGGGTGAACAGGACGTCGCCGGCGTCGGGGTGGTGGTGGATCAGCGTGGTCAGTTCCATGCCGCCGGCCGCCGCGCAGGGCAGCACCAGGCAGGCGACCAGCCGGTCGGTCCGGTCGTGGACGCGCTGGACGCGGGCGAAAGCCGAGGAGATCACCACGGCCTGGACGACGCTGTCGACGTACAGACCGGCCCGGTTCTCGATCCACAGCGACCAGCCGTAGGTGCCGAGCACGGTGGTCATGCCGAGCGCGGTGGCGCGCAGCAGACGGGCGCCGGGGTCGAAGTGGAGAGCGAGGCGGAGAGCCCGGCGGAGACCTTGGCGCAGCCGCACCCATAAACTAAGCATCACGTAACATCATCGCCGATCCGTGCCGCTGCCATGTCCTTCAAGAGTGGACAAAACGGCGGGATTGCGTGGCGCGCGGAGAGGCTCACCCGCCCGTATTTAGTAAGTGATACCTTAATCACATGACGTTGCAGAAGCCAGAGCGCATCCCCGAGGCCGGAGAGGGGGCCGAGGAAACCTCTCGTGCGGGGGACGCGGGTGGCGTGGGCGGCGCCCCTGGAGCGGCGGGTGCCCGGGAGTCCGCCGAGATCCGGCAGGGGGTCGTGCGGCTCGCGCGCCGGCTCAGCGCCGAGCGGCCGGCTGAGGGGCTGAGCCTCAACAAGAGCAGCGTCCTCGCGCATCTGCGGCGCAACGGGCCGATGTCCGCCGGGGCCCTGGCGGCGGCCGATCACCAGCAGCCGCAGTCCCTCACCCGGGTCTTCGCCGAACTCGAACGGGACGGGCTGATCAGCCGCACCCGGGACGAACACGACGGCCGGCAGCGGGTGCTGGAGCTGACGGAGGCCGGCCGGGACGCCCTCGCCGAGGACATGGCGCGGCGCGACGCCTGGCTCGACGTGGCCCTCGCCGACCTCACCGAGACCGAACGCCAGGTGCTGCTGCTCGCCGCCCGCCTCTTGCGGCGGCTCGCCGACTCCCCGGCCGAACTGCCCGCCCCCGCACCCCGACCCGCACCCCGATCCTCACCCTGACCCCCGCCCCCGCCCTCACCTTCACGCTGACGAAGGGACGCCCGTGTCCTGGTCCGATCACGCCATCTGGTGGCACGTCTATCCCCTGGGCTTCCTCGGCGCCGAGCACGCCGCCCTGTCCGCCCGCTCCGCCCCGGTCCACCGGCTCCCGGCACTCACCGGCTGGCTGGACCACCTGGTGTCCCTCGGCTGCAACGGGCTCGCACTGGGCCCGGTGTTCGCCGCCGAGACCCACGGTTACGACACCGTGGACCACTTCCGGATCGACCCCCGCCTCGGCACCGAGGACGATCTGGCCGAGCTGGTCGAACGGGCCGGCGAGCGCGGCGTGCGGGTCCTGCTGGACGGCGTGTTCCACCACGTCGGCCGGTCCTTCGGCCCGTTCGCCGATGTCGCGGCGCACGGCGCCCGGTCCCCGTACGCCGACTGGTTCGTCCCGGAGAGCGACGACTACAGGGTGTTCGAGGGCCACCGCCACCTGGTCGCCCTCAACCACGCCGCCCCCGCCGTCGCCGACCACGTCGCCTCCGTCATGGAGCACTGGCTGGACCGGGGGATCGCCGGCTGGCGCCTCGACGCCGCGTACGCCGTGCCGCGCCCCTTCTGGCGCGCCGTCACCGACCGGGTCCGGCGCCGCCATCCCGGCGCCTGGTTCAGCGGCGAGGTCATCCACGGCGACTACACCGCGTACGTCACCGAGGGCGGCCTCGACACCGTCACCCAGTACGAGCTGTGGAAGGCGGTCTGGAGCTCCCTCAACGACACCAACCCGCACGAACTGGCCTGGGCCCTCAAACGCCACAACGCCTTCCTCGACGTCTTCGCTCCCCAGACCTTCGTCGGCAACCACGACGTCACCCGCATCGCCAGCCGGCTGCGCGAACCACGCCATCTCGCGCACGCGCTCACGCTGCTGTTCACCCTGGGCGGCGTCCCGTCGGTGTACGCCGGGGACGAACGGGCGATGCGCGCCGTCAAGGAGGACCGGGTGGGCGGCGACGACGCGATCCGGCCCGCCTTCCCCGCGGATCCGGCCGGGCTGGGGGAGGAGGGGCTCGACGTCCAGCGGCTGCACCAGGCACTGATCGGGCTGCGCCGCCGCCACCCCTGGCTGGTGCGCGCCCACACCCGGGTCCATACCCTCGGCAACGCGGCGCTCTCCTACACCGCCGTCGACCCGGCGGGGGGCTCCGCCGTCGCCGTCGCCCTCAACTTCGGCACCGCGCCGGTCACCGCGGGGGTCCCGGCCGCCCCCTGGGCGCACGCGGCCGGCGACACCGTCATCGAGCCTGGCAGCGGTAAGGCCGTGCTGCCCCCGCTCGGCTGGTCGGTCGCCGTCTCGGCGGTGGCGCCGGACTGACCCGACGGCGTCGACGAGGTGGCCACTCGATGCCCGTCCCCGACGCCGGCCCTGACGCCGACCCCGACGCCCGCGAATTTCCGGTGACGAAGTAGTGCGGGAAAGGGGTCGCGTTTGCGTCGCGGCCGATCCGCCGAATTGATTCGTCGGCCGATATGTCGGTCGATGCTTCGGCCCATTCCCCGGCCCATTCCCGGCCGGTTCCTCGGCTGCTTCTTCGGGCGACTCGTCCGTTCAGCCCATCTTTGGCTCAGGTTTTGTCCGGTCCGATGGTCCGTTCGTCAGCCATCCGTCGACCAGTCCGTCGATCCGTGCGTCGATCCGTGTGTCGATCCGTCCGAAAAACGAAGGCCGTTCGTACGGAATTTTCCGTGCCCGGGGGCGGCCGGTGCGCCCCGCCCCTCAACCCGGTTCCGCATTCACCGCCCGCGCCCAGGCCCGCCGCCACTGGACGACATGCTGGCCGTGCTGTCCGCAGACCCGGACGAAGGCGACCAGCAGTTCCTCCGAGGGCATCCGCAAACCGGCCAGCACGTCCGCGACCGTGCTCCGCGGCAGCGGGCCGGCACCCAGTTCGCGCGCCCGTTTCTGCATTTCCCGCAGCGACGGCTGACCCGCCGCCAGCCGCACCCGGTGCATCGCCTCCAGCAGGTGGGCCGGGTGGTAGACGAGTTCCAGCCGACGCCCCGCCCGGGGGGCCGCCGGGGACTGCGGACCGCCGGCCGCGGACTCGGCGCCCACCGCCGCTCGTTCCCAGCGCAGCCGCGCCTCCTGCCGGGTCGCGCCGCAGACCTGCGCATACGTCTCCACCACCTGCTGGCGCGGCAGGGCCGCCCCGCTGTCGGCCCGGCACAGGGTGACCGCCGAACAGGCGGGCCCGGCGACCCGTGGCAGCTCCGTCAGCTCCGACATCTGCCGGTACGTCAGCCCCGCACGCTGCCTGAGTGCGCGCAGCCACTGCGCCAGTTCCTCGTACCGCGCGGACGACGGCACGGGTTCTCGCCTGCGAACCACCACTGCTCCTCTGGATAGCAAGACCCTTGGACGTGCGGCTGGATGTGCGGCGTTTCGACGATCCACCTGGCCGCCGGTTGCACCGGGGCCGTGCAGGCGTCCGACGAGTGCGGACACGCATGCTCACGGCGCGAACGGATCGCGCATGGACCGGTCATGGAGGGATCGGTTGTGGACCGCTCGGATTGTTTACGGATCGTTTAAGAACCGAAATTTGTTCTCCCGGACAACCTTATGGACGGGCCCGTTGAGTGGTCAAGAAGACTTTACTGAGCTTTACCGGCAAACCCTCTTGCGGCTGTGCCCGGCGACCCCTTGTTTCAATCCGTCCGGGAAGTGGAGAAACCGGTTCCTCCGATCGACCAGTTTCTTTTTCCGGTAGTTGACGCGGACGCCCCGGAAGGTGTCCGGAGCCCGGCACCCGACGCGTCTTGCCGTCGCACTCCGCGCTCTGTTGGCATGGATGAGCCGGCCGAGCGGGCCGGGAAGACAGCGCCCCCTCATCGAGGCGGGCCGCGCCCATCCACGGAGGAGTTCTTCGATGACGACCGCTTCCCACGCCACCCTCGACGAGATCATCGAGCTCATCAAGGAGGTCAAGCCGGGGATCGCCGACCAGGCCGTCACCGCCGACCAGTCCGTCGTCGAGGACCTGGGCCTCGACTCCCTCGACCTGCTCCAGCTCTCCCGGCGTATCACCCGCCAGTTCGGCGCCGACTTCGACCTCGACAGCTGGAACGCCGAGGCCGACGACCACCACCGCAGCGTCGCCTCCATCGCCGCCGCCGTTGCGGCCGGCAAGCATGCCTGAGGCGGCCGTGCCCGAAGCCGCCACGAACGGGACCGCCGCGAACGGGACCGCCGCGAACGGGACCGCCGCGAACGGGACCGCCGCGAACGGGACCGCCGCGAACGGGACCGCCGCGAACGGGACCGCCGTGCCGGGGACCACCCCGGCCGGGGCGGTCGGCGCCGGGACGCCCACGACCCCCCGGGTCGCGCTGGTCACCGGCGGCTCGCGCGGGATCGGCGCCGCCATCGCACGCCGCCTCGCCGCCGACGGGCTCACCGTGCACCTGGTGTGCCGCAGCGCGCGGGACGCCGGACTCCGGGTCGTCAAGGAGATCGAGGAGTCCGGCGGCCGCGCGGTCCTGCACCAGGCCGACGTCGGCGTCGAGGCCGACGTGGAGGACCTGGTGGAACGTGTCACTGCGCAGGAGGGTGCACTGCACGTCCTCGTCAACAACGCCGCCGTCATCGACGACCAACTGCTCGCGGTGACCCGTACCGCCCGTTGGGAGAACGTGCTGCGGACCAACCTCACCGGCCCGTTCCTCACCAGCCGCGAGGCCCTGCCCGTCATGCTCGACCAGGGCTGGGGACGCATCATCAACATCTCCTCCAACTCGGCCCGCACTCCCGGCCCCGGCCAGAGCGCCTACGCCGCGTCCAAGGGCGGTATCGAGTCGCTCACCCGCGCCCTCGCGGTAGAGGTCGGCCGCAAGGGCATCCGCGTCAACTGCGTGGCACCCGGCAAGGTCCGTACCGAGATGACCTCGGCCGTGGCCGACAAGCTCGGCTCGGACGGGGACGGCACCCGCTGGGGACTGCCCGAGGACATCAGCGGGCTGGTCGCCTTCCTCGCCGGCGACGAGGCCGACTACATCCAGGGCCAGACCTTCACCGTCGACGGCGGACGCATGGTCATGCGCAGCCCTGGCACCGGCCGCCGCCCCCGCCGATGAGGCCCGGGCAGGCGCCGGAGGCGATGAGACCGACGAGGGAGAGGAGAGCGATGAGGGAGAGGAGAGCGATGAGGGAGAGGAGGCGGCCGTGGGGGCCGTGAAGTACTGGGAGGACCTGGCGCAGGCGCCCGTACGGCGGTTCGGACCAGTGGTGTTCGACGAGGCGCTGCTCGATCGCCTGCTGGATCTGATGGGCGAGAAGCACCCGGTGCACGACAGCGACTCGTTCGCCCACGGCACCGACCGCCGACGGCGCATCGTGCCCGGCGGATTCATCCACTCGATCACCTCCGGCTGGGTGGTCCAGCACGGCTCACCCGCCGCGATCGTCGGGATGCGGCGGATGAGCTGGGATTTCGTACGGCCGCTCTACCCCGACACCCCGTTCTGGTTCACCACCGCCACCGACCGGTCCGCCCCGATCGACGACCGGCTCGGCCTGATCGACACCACCCGCCGGGTCTTCGACGAACACGACCGGACCTACGCCATCGGACGGATGAGCGTGGTGCTGCTGCGCCACGCCGCCGTCCCCGCAGCCGAGGCCGCGACGCCGACCGCAATCCCGACCGGAAGGGCTCAGTGATGGACAGCCAGTACCAGCCGCTCAAGGGCAAGGTGGCCCTGGTCACCGGCGGATCGCGTGGCATCGGCGAGGGCATCAGCCGCAAGCTCGCCTCCTGGGGCGCCACCCTCGCGATCAACTACGTCGACCGGGAGGGCCCGGCGAAGGAGCTCGCCGCCGAACTCGCCGACCAGGGCACCGAGGTGTCGCTGCACCGCGCCGACCTCAGCGACCCGGCGCAGATCCAGAACCTCATCGACGAGATCGGCGCCCTCCACGACGACCTGCACATCCTGATCCAGAACGCCGCCGCCACCAAGTTCAGCCGGCTGGAGGACGCCACCCTCGGCGACTGGCAGTTCGTGCAGGACACCAACTCCCGTGCCACCTGGCTGCTCGCCAAGTACGCGCTGCCGCTGATGAAGAACCGCCCCGGCGCCCGCTTCATCACCATCACCAACTCCACCACCACCCGCATCATCCCCCGGGCCGGCCTGTTCGCCGCCGCCAAGGCGGGCCTGGAGTCCCTGACCGACTACCTCTCCTACGAACTCGCCCCCTACGGCATCGTCGCCAACTGTGTCCGCCCCGGCCTGGTGCAGACCGGCGTGTTCAAGGTGCGTCCCGACTTCGCGCACGGCGTCAAGAAGGAACTGTCGGTGTCCCCCTGGGACGGCGACAAGATGACGACCCCGGAGAACAGCGGTGACGTGGTCGCCCTGCTCTGCCTGCCGGAGGCCGACTGGATCGCCGGGCAGACCGTCACCGTCGACGGCGGCTACCGCCTGTGGGGCGGCATCAGCGGCGGAGGCCGGCGTGCCGAGTGACCGCAGTCCGGACGACGTCCCGGGCCGTACCCCTCACGACGTCCCGGGCCGTACCCCCTACGACGCCTCCGCCGGGATCGTCGTCACCGGCACCGGAGTGATCTCCCCGGCGGGCCTCGGCGCGGCCCGTCTGTGGGAGGCGATGGCGGCCGGCAAGGCCTTCTTCGGCACCGGCGACCACGACGGGCCGGCCCCCGCGCTGCCCTGGCCGACGGCCGCCGTCGACACCTCCGAGATCGGCTGGCCCCAGGGCACCGTCTGGGCAAACGCAGGCAAGTACGCCAACCAGTCCGCCCGTTGGGCGGTCGCGGTGGCCGGGCAGGCGCTGGAGCAGGCCGGGATCACCGGGGACACCGAGGACGTGCGCGGCGGCACCGTGATGGCCGTCGGGAGCAGCGGCGACGAACTCAGCGAGGTCATGCCCCGGCTCGCCGCCCGCTTCCGCGACGACCCCCGCCCGCTCGCCAAATTCCTCCATGACGAGGTCCCCGACTACTCCTACATCCGCGGCATCCCCTCCCAGCTCGGCCAGTTCGTCTCCCTCGCCAGCGGCTTCCGCGGCTCCAACGTCGCCGCCTACGGCGAGTCCGCCGCGGGCGGCACCGGAGCGCTCGCCCTCGCGGTACGGCTGCTGGAGGACGGCGAACTCGACCGGGTCCTGGTGGTCGGCGTGGCCGGTGCGCTGTCCATGACCTCACTGGCCGCCTTCGACAGTCACGAGGCGTTCGGCACCCGCGCCACCGTCGGCGCCGGCCCCTTCGACACCGGCCGCGCCGGGACCCTGCCCGGCCAGGGCGCCGCCGCCGTGCTGCTGGAACGCGCCGACCGGGCACGGGGCGTACCGCTCGCCCGGTTCCTCGGCTGCGAGGTACTGGCCGCCCGTGACCCGGAGAGCGCGTCCCGGTACGCGGTCGACGCGGTCCTCGCCGACGCCGCGCCGCCCGACGCCTGGTGGGCGCACGGCGCCGGCTCCCGCACCCTGGACGCCGTCGAGGCCCATACGGTCACCGCACGGGCCGGCACGCTGCCGGTCACCGGCTCCAAGGGCACCATCGGCAACGCGTTCGAGTGCGCGGCGCTCCTCGACACCGCCCTCGTGGTGGAGAGCCTGGCCCGCCGCGAACTCCCCCCGGTCGGCCTGCTCGACCGTCCCGACCCGGCCCTGGGCGCGCTCGACCCGGTCCTCGGCGGACCCCGCCCGCTGGGGGACGGTACGACCGTCCTGCTCACCGCCTTCAACCAGGGGCGCGGCGCGGCGGCGGCGGGGGCGGCGCTGATCGCGGCGGTGTCCGGCACCGACGGGACCCGCACCGACGGGACCGGCACCGGAGAAGCAGACGGAGAGGCACCCGCATGAGTTTCCCGAGTCACGAGACCCCCGGCACCCAGGATCCCCTGGACCGTCCCGACGACATCGTCATGACCGGCCTCGGCGTGGTCACCCCCATCGGCGGCGACGTCGAGACCTTCTGGTCGGCCAACCTGGAGGGCCGCTCCGGGATCGTCCTGGAGGAACGGATGGACACCCGGGGCCTGCCCTGCGGCTGGACCGCAGGACTCATCCCGGACGACGTCAAGGACAAGGTCCGGGCCGGGCACGGTGCCCCCGACCGCTCCTGGGGCGACACCCTGATGCACGCCTGCGTCGAACAGGCCCTCGCCGACGCCGACTTCGCGGGCCGGCCGCCCGCCGACGGCCCGGCCGCCCTGGTCTACGCCCGGGTCTGGCCCGGCCCGACCGGCTCCTTCCCCCAGGACTACGTCACCCACATGGCGGACCTCGCCGACCGCTACGACGCCGTCGGCAACGACCCCGTCGGCGTTCTCGAACGCCTGCGCGGACGGCATCTCTCCCTGGAGACCCAGGACCTGTCCGCCTTCCCCCGCGAGATCGCCGAACGCCTCGGCACCGCCGTCCTCCCGGTCCGGCTGGAGGCCACCTGCTCCGGCGGCCTGCGCGCCATCGCCGAGGCGGCCCGGCTGCTGCGCTCGGGCCGTGCCGAGTACGCGGTCGTCTCAGCCGCCGTGTCCCGTAACACCCCCTACGTGCTCTCCCAGTACGGGCAGTTGATGGCGCTGTCCCGCTGGAAGGGCGACCCGGGACAGGCGTCCATGCCGTTCGACAGGCGCCGCACCGGCATGGTCATCAACGAATCGGCGGGCGCCCTCGTCCTGGAGACCGCCGCGCACGCCGCCCGGCGCGGCATGACCCGTCCGCACGCCGTGATCGGCGGCTGGGGCCTGGCCGTGGACACCGCCCATATGACCGCGCCCCGGGTCGAGATGATCGAACGGGTCATGCGCACCGCCCTCGCCGACGCCGGGGCGGAGCCCGACGACGTCGACTCGGTCAACGCGCACGGCACCTCCACCCGCCTCAACGACGTCACCGAGGCACGCGCCCTGCACCAGGTGTTCGGCGAGCGCATGGCCGAGATCGACACCTGCGCGGTCAAGTCGCTCACCGGGCACGGCTCGGCCGCCTCCGGCGTCGTGGAGAGCGCGGTTGCCGCGCTCACCCTGTGCCGGGGCGTCGTACCGCCCGTGGTGACCTGCACGGAACCCGACCCGGCGTGCGGGGTCAAGACCTCGCTCACCCCGGTACGGCGCCCGGTCGCCGCGGTGCTGAAGAACTCCTTCGGCTTCGGCGGCCAGTACGCGTCGATGCTGTTCCGCCGGCCCGCGACGCCCCGCCAGGCGCCCGAGCGGGCACGGACGCACGAACCCCGGCCGGCATGAGCGCCGCGGCCGTGGACCGGCTGGACCACGAGGAGATCGAACCGGCCGGGCAGCACCTCGCCACCGTGGTGTGGCTGCACGGCATCGGCCAGGTCCCCGGCGACCTGGCCGAGGTGGCCGGCCGGCTGCGGCTCGCCGAGGCGGGCGTGCGCGGGGTCTTCCCGCGCGCGCCCGTCACGGCACCCAGCCTCCTCACCGGACTCCCGGTGACCTGCTGGTTCCCGCAGAGCGTGCTGGCGATCGACCGCATCGACACCGAAGGCCTGCACGCGGTACGCCGCCCGCTGGCCGCCCTGCTCACCGAGGAGGCCGAGCGGATCGGCGCGGACCGGGTCCTGCTCGCCGGTTTCTCCCAGGGCGCCACCGTCGCCCTCACCCTCGCCCTGTCCCACCCCGAGCCCCTGGCGGGCGCCGCCCTGTACGCCCCCTACCTGCCCCCCGACCTGCCCGCACTGCTCGACGGAGGGCGCCCTCACCCCGCCAACGCCGGGCTCCCGGTGTGGATCGGGCACGGGGCGCGGGACTGGGTCGTCCCGGAGCGCAGCGGCGAGGGCCTGCGCGACCTCCTCTGCTCCTGGGGCCACCCGGTGACCTGGCAGCGCTACGCCGGCGGCCACGAACCCTTCGCGGGGGTACGGGCCTCACTGCCGGACTTCCTCGCCAAGGCCCTCGGCACCCCCGTACCGCACGTCCCGGACCCGCCCCGCCTCCCCGCGCGCCGCCGGCCCGGACTGGACTGACCATGACCGCCCCCAGCTCGGTGACCGCCCCCAGCTTCATGACCGCCTCCGGCCTCATGACGGTCACGACCTTCACGAGGGTCACGCCCGTCGCGGCGCCCGGAACGCGGCAGGTGCACCTCTGGACCGTCCCGCTCGACGGACCGGCGGCCGACACGGCGGCGGCGCTGGCGCCCTCCGTCCTCGACCCGGGGGAGCGACGGCGTGCGACCCGCCTGCTGCTCCCCGAGGACCGCCGCCGCTGGACCACCGCCCGGGTCACCCTGCGCCGCGTCCTGGGTGCCTACACCGGCCTGCCGCCCGCCCGGATCGCCTTCGCCTACGGGCGTCACGGCCGGCCCCGGCTGGACGGGCCCGGCGGCCGTCGCCTCCGCTTCAACCTCACCCACAGCCGCGACCGCGCCCTGCTCGCCGTATGCCGGGACACCCCGGTCGGCGCCGACCTGGAACACCTGGACGCCGGGCCGCCCGACGAGGGGGGCCTGGACGAACTCGCCGAGGCCGTCCTCGCCCCGCCCGAACTGGGCGCCTACCGGAGACTGCCGTACCCCGACCGCCGGGCGGCCCTGCTGCGCCGCTGGACCGGCAAGGAAGCCCTGCTCAAGGCCACCGGACGCGGGGTCACCCTGTCCGCGGTCCGCCGCGTCACGGTCCCCGACGGCGCGGGCCCGGCGTACGGCGTGCCGGGGGCGTGGACGCTGCTGCGACCGGCGCCGGGCGGCCCGTACACGGCGGCGATCGCCGTACCGCGGGACACCCGTACCGGAAACGACAAGGACTGGGAGGTCGTCGAGATTGTCCCCGCCGATTTCAACGACGCGGTCGACCGTGCCGTCGACCACGGCTGACCCCGTATCCGGGCCGGTGCCGGTGGCCCCCGCTACCGGCCTCCTCTTCCCCGGCCAGGGTGCCCAGCGGCCCGGGATGGGCGAGCCGTGGCGGGACACCGCGCACTGGAAGGTGGTCGACCGGCTGTCCGAGGCCTGCGACCGCGACCTCGGCCGGCTGCTGCTGCACGCCGACGCCGCCGAACTGACCCGGACGGACAACGCCCAGCTCGCCACCTTCACCCTGGAGACGCTGATCCTCGACGCGCTCGACACGGCCGTCGGCGGTGTCCGGCCGGCCGTGTGCGCCGGGCACAGCCTGGGCGAGTTCGCCGCGCTGACCGCCGCCGGGGTGCTCACCCCGGAGGACGCCGGCCGGCTGGTCGCCGAACGCGGCGCCGCGATGGCGGAGGCGGCCCGCCGGGTGCCCGGCACCATGGCCGTCCTGGTCGGACCCGGTGTCGCCGCCCACGCCGAGCGGCTCGCCGCCCGGCTGCGGGCCGGCGCCGAGGCGCCGATCTGGGTCGCCAACCTCAACGGCCCCGCCCAGGTCGTGGTCTCCGGCACCGCCGACGCCGTCGCCGCGCTGGCCGAGGAGGCGGAGGCGGCGGGCGCGCGGGTGGTCCGCATCCCGGTCGGCGGGGCCTTCCACACCCCGCTGATGGCGGCGGCCCGCCCCCGCCTCGCCGCCGCGGTCTCCGCCGTCGCGCTGCACCCCGCGCACTGCCCGGTGATCGCCAACGTCGACGCCCGCGCTCACCGGGGCGACCCGGAGCGCTGGCGGGACCTGATGCTGCGGCACCTGGTCATGCCCGTGCGCTGGGCGGGCTCGATGCGCACCCTCACCGCGGTGGCCCGGGGCCCGCTGCGGCTGGCCGAACTCGGTCCCGGCAGCACGCTCAGCGGACTCGCCCGCCGCCTGCTGCCCCCGCAGGTGCCGGTCCGTTCGGTCGCCACCCCGGACCAGTTGGCGGCCCTGGTATCCGACTGGTGGCCGGCGCACGCGGCCTGACCGGGCCCGCCACCCGAGTCTGCCCGGGCCTGTCACCCCGATACTGCCGGGGCCTCGCCGTCGGGAGCACACCCCGGCCGGCCGCACCCGCACCGCCGGGAAGCACCGCAGCGGGCATGACGCGGCGTCAGCGACCCCGTGCTCTCCCTTCTCTGCTGGGAGCTGCACACCACCGACCGCGACAGGGCCGAACGCGTCAGGGGTTGACGCCCGTGCCACGGAGCGTGCGCCGCTCTCGCCGAGGGCGGCGCCGGCCCGAGGTCAGCCGGTCGTGTCGGGTTCCGGAGTGGTGGGGTCGGCCGGGTTGGTGCGGAGCATGGCCCGGTGAAGGGCGTCGTGCTCGGGTGAGGCGGGCAGCGGGCCGCGAGCCGGGGCCTCGAAGGACTGGATGAACAGGGCGACGACGCGGCGCCAGGCGTCGGGAGCGGCCTCACCGGTGGCGTTGACGACGCCGGCGTTGGCCATGTGGATCAGGACCAGGTCCGAGGGATCGAAGTCCTCGCGCAGTCGGCCGGCGGCCTTGGCGCGGTCGATGAGTCGCACCATGCCCTCGTACGCCTCGTTGCGGCGCACCTCCAGGGCCTTGGCAGTGGGGAAGGAGGTGGTCAGGACGTCGGCGAAGCCCTGGTCGGCTGCCTGCATCGCGCTGGCGGTCTCGATGTAGCCGACGAAGCCGTGCCAGGGGTCGGGGTCGTCGAGGGCGACGGCGACCGCGTCGGCGTAGGCGTCCATGCGGTCGGCGAAGACGGCGGCGACCAGCTCCTCCTTCGTGGGGAAGCGACGGAACATCGTGGCGATCCCCACCCCGGCCTCGCGGGCCACGGACGCCATGGATGCGCCGAGTCCGTCGCGCGCGAAGACCTTGCGCGCGGCGGCGATGATGCGCTCCCGGTTGCGCTCCGCGTCGCTGCGCAGCGACTGGGGAGCGGGGCCGTGGGGATGCCGGGAGCCAGGGGTCATGGCCGCCATCCTATCAATCGGATTGCCCTATCCACTTTTAGTGGTACGGTGGTGCGGTGAACCGGATAGGCCTATCCGGATATCGAATCGGATAGGTCTATCCGATTCGACCGCTTCCCCACCGAGATTTTCGAAAGGATCGCTGTGACCAGCATCGCCATCGTCGGAGCCGGCCCCCGGATGGGCCTGGCCATCGCCCGCACCTTCGGCTCCCAGGGCTACGACGTCGCCCTGATCTCCCGCAACCGGGAGAAGCTCGACGCCCTCGTCGGCGGGCTCGCCACCGAGGGCGTCACCGCCGCCGCGTTCCCCGCGGACGTACTCGACCACGACGCCCTCACCCAGGCCCTCAAGGACGCCGCCGACCGGTTCGGCGGGATCGACGTCCTGGAATACTCTCCGCTCGCCATCGAATCCACCGTGCTGGCCACTCCGGCCGAGAGCGATCCCTCCCACATCCAGGACCAGATCGAGTTCCAGCTCTACGGAGCCATGGCCGCCACCAGGGCCGTGCTTCCCGCGATGCGCGAGGCCGGTACGGGCACCCTGCTCTACACCACCGGCGCCGGTTCCCTCGACCCGCTGCCGGTGGTCGGCAACGTCAACGCGGCCGCCGCGGCGTTGCGCAACTGGGTGGTCAACCTGCACAAGGAACTGGACGGCACCGGCATCCAGGCCGCCCACGTAGCCATCGATGTGGCGCTCGGCGGCACCTCCCTCGACCCCACGCTCAAGGTGGCCACGGCCGAGGACATCGCCCCCGTCTACTGGGAACTGCACACCACCAAGCGCGACCAGGGTGAAATCGTCGTCAGGGGCTGAGGCCGACCCGATCCAGGCCGAGCCGCGTCGACCCGGCCCGGCCCGGTCCGGCCCGGAAGGGACCGGGCCCGTCTCGGGAGGCCGCGCGCTGGGGGCGCTCTTGCAGAGCATGGCGATCGGCGCCTGCCGGCTCCCTTGGGCGGGGGCGGGGTCTGCGGGGTGTGGTTGCCGGGTGCCAGGTGGGGTGGCGGGGAGGGGGCTCGTTATGCGGTCTGCGCCTCGACCCGCCGTATGACGTCGCGGCAGAACGCGCCGATGCCGTTCGGGTCGTCGATGAACTGGTTGGGTTTGACGCAGAAGGTCGTGAAGCCCTGTTCCAGCTGTTCGGGGATCGATGCGAGAGCCGCGCCCAGGTCCGCGGGGGAGTGGTGGTCGGGGAAGTCGGCCTGGGTGCCGCCGATCATCTCCAGCTCCGTGATGTCCCTTCCCGCAGCGGCCATGGCCGTCTTCAGCGTCTGGATGTCGTGCGGTGTGGGCCGGCCGAGGGGGTGGAAGCCGTGGCCGTGTTCCACCAGCCGGCGCAGGACCGGCCCGTGCAGGCGCTGGCCGCCGAACCACAGCCGCGGCCCGTCGGGGCGGTACGCCTTGGGCTCGAAGTAGACGTCCTGGAAAGGGTAGTGCTCGCCGTCGTGCGAGATCGGGGACGGCCCCCACGCCTTCGCCCAGACCTGGAGGTGTTCGTCCAGCAACCGCCCCCGCCTGCTGAAGGGCACGCCCAGTGCGTCGTACTCGTCCTTGCTCCAGCTGACGGTCGGCTGGACGAGGAGCCGGCCCTCGCTGAGGAGATCGAGGGTGCCGAGTTCCCTGGCGAGCAGCAGGGGGTGGCGCAGCGGTGCGAGGACGGCGGCGGCGGCCAGGCGCAGGCGCTCGGTGACGGAGGCGATGGAGGCGAGCAGGAGCAGGGAGTTGGGCCAGGGTGTGTACGGGTCCTGGTTGCCCGGCAGGGCGTAGTCGCGGGGGTTGCCCATGATGCCGTCGGCTGCGGCGTCGGGGCCGAGCACGATGTGCTCGCTCACCATGACGGAGTCGAACCCGGCGTCCTCCGCCTCCCGAGCCCAGCGCACGGCGGCTGGCAGATCGGCCCGTCCGCCGGTCAGTGTCCAGTTCTCGCTGAGGACGAGCAGCATGCGGGGCGGGGTGGTCGTCATCGGCTTCCTCGCGCTTCCGGGTGTCCCTGGGGCCACAGGGGAATGTTGTTTGGGTCCAAACTTATTCTCTGGCGAGGTCCGCCGCAATCCCCGCCTCGGAGGGCCGCCACTGGCGAGGAGGAGAAGCTGAACGCCGCCTCGTACGGCTGCGTCGGCCGCATGGGCCGGGCAGACGGCAGCAGCTGTTTGCCTTCGCTGATGAGCTGATGAGCTGATGAGCTGATGAGCTGACGGGCTGACGGGCTGACGGGCTGACGGGCTGACGGGCTGACGGGGTGACGGGGTGTGCGGGTCGGCCGTGCCGGGCGACGGTCTGGGCGAGCCGGTCCGCCACGGGTGTGCGGGCGCGGCCCGGGGCGGTTCAGGCGTGCCTGTCCGCGTCAGGCGCGGAGGGCACCTGTCCCACCTGCCTCGCCTGCCCTGCGTTGCCCACGGCCCGCTTGAAATCGGGGCAGTCGACGAGTGGTTCGTGGGTGCAGACGGCCGCGTGCCGCAGGCTGTCGCGAAGCCGCGTGAGCCTGCCGATCTGTTCGTCGAGGTCGTGGGCCTTGGTGGCCATGCGCAGGCGCAGGTCCGCGTCGGAGGGCCGGGCCACGAGGAAGCGGTCGATCTCGGCGATGGAGAAGCCGGCGCCGCGCGCGCAGGTGATCAGGGCCAGGTGCTCGAGCACGTCGGGACGGTAGGTGCGGCGCAGGCCGTTGCGGCCCGCAGGGGTGATCAGGCCCTTCTTCTCGTAGAACCGCAGTGCCGACGGTGCCAGCCCCGACCGCTGTGCGACCTCGGCGATGTCCAGCAACGATCCGTCCATGAGTACTCCTTGACGAGGGCTCCTTGACTTGAACCGCGGTTCAAGTAGCAGCCTAGCCATCATGAAGATCCATCATTTGAACTGCGGATCGGTGCGCACGATCGAGGCCACGTACGACGGCCCGCGGAGCGCACCCGCCGTGAATCACTGTCTGCTGGTGGAGACCGGCGCCGACGGCCTGGTGCTGGTGGAGACCGGGCTGGGTCTGGGCGATGTCCGGGACCCGGACGGGGCGTTGGGTGCGGAGTGGGTGGAGATGGCCCGGCCCGTGCTCGACGAGGGGGAGACCGCTGTCCGCCAGGTCGCCCGGCTCGGGTATGCGCCGTCCGACGTGCGCCACATCGTCCTGACCCACCTGGACGTGGACCACTGCGGCGGCCTCCCCGACTTCCCCGACGCCCGGGTCCATGTGCTCGCTGCGGAACTGGACGCGGCGCTCGCCGAGGGGGCCGGCCCGCGCTACCGCCCGGCCCACTGGGCGCACGGTCCCGGCTGGGTCGCCTACGACCCCGAGCCGGGCGAGCAGTGGTTCGGTTTCACCGCCGTTCCGCTGAAGGGACTGCCTGCGCAGATCAGGCTGGTCCCTCTCGGAGGCCACACCGAAGGCCATGCCGGAGTCGCCGTACAGGGCGACGACCGGTGGCTCCTGCACTGCGGCGACGCCTACTACTACCACCGCGAGATCGAGGAGTCGAAGGAGACCCACCCGCTGCTGGACGTCGTCCAACAGCGGTCACAGGTCCATCGCGACCTGCGGCTCGGGACGCAGGCCCGACTGCGGGAGCTGGTCCGCGACCACGGCGACGAGGTCGAGGTGTTCTGCGCCCACGACCCGTGGGAGCTGGCCCGGTACGGCGAAGTTCGTCGGCACACCCGCGTACGCGACACACCTGCGTGAACGCCTCTGCGTCGAGCGGCAACTGATCACCGACGCGACGGACCGCGGACGGGAGCGGGAGACCGATCGCCACCAGCGCGTCGCCGGCCGCGTCACCAGCCTCCTCGACGACCTCGACCACCTCGACGACCTCGACCACCTCGACGACCTGGGCGACCTGGGCGACCTGGGCGAACCATACGACGAGCCGGCCGGCCGACCAGTGCGACTGAGATAAACACTGGTCGAACGGCTTCGCCCAGGACAGGATGCGGCCATGCGTCACACGCACGAGGACCCCGAGCTGCTCGCACTTGTCCACCGCTACGTCACGCCCGACAGGCGCTACCTCAAACTCGGCGGCCCTCTCATGCGCATGACCGAACCTGAACGTGCCAAGTTCACACGGGAGCTCGGCGAGGCCGCCGACGACATCACGGCCCGCGAGCTGACCGTCCTGCTCGAAGGCGGGTGGCGCGAACGCAAGACCGCAGCCTGGCTCATCGCCGTCGCCCGCAGAACCGAGTTCCGCGAACGTCTCGGCGACATGCTGCTTGCCAGCGAGGTCTGCTTCGCAGGCTCGGCCTACTGCGTCACCTTCGCCGCGTTCGCGACTCCCGCCGACGTGGACCTGCTGGCTGCCTACCTCGATCGCTACCTGCGCCGCCCCGACCTCTACTACGACCAGCCGGCCGCCATGGGCGCGCTCCTCCACCTCGACGCCAAGCTCCGTGCCGATCAAGCAGCCCGCTTCCTGACCGCGGACGGCCTCTGGCATCAGTGGATCGACGGACCGCCCCGCAAGGAGCACCACGGCACGCCGGACGGCTATCGCGAGAGCATCAGCCGGCTCTGCGTCTTCGCCGATGAGAGCGCCGAGCACCGCACGGCAAGGAACCGATGACATCCAGACCAGCCAAGTGTTCGATGAGTAAGTCGGCGAACTGCGCGGCCGTGGCTTCTTGGGAGACATCCCATGCGTGCGCCGCTGCTCCCGCCTCTTCGAACCGGGTGCACCGTTGCCAGCGGAAGAACCCGCCCGCGTCTCCGCCCCCCGAGCGGTGGCCCGCCCCCAACCCCCGCGCGTCGTCCGCTGGATCATTCCAACACCGGATCCCACCGGGCGGCACGGCCACAGATCACACACAGTGGGGGCTCGACCGGACGTCGCAGGGCAATATCACAAGTTAGCCCCTTTCGCGCCAATTTTCGAATATGTCAGGCCTGTTCAACCCCTTTCGGGTGACCGGTTACAACCCCCCGCGACTCTATGAAGTAAGTCCCGTTTAAGTGAGCGTGTGTCACTCGGCTAGGTGAGTATTGGAACCAGAACGCCAAAGAGGCAGCGAAAAACCTGAGAATAGGGCCGACGCGACGGGCGCCGACCCAAGACGTCAGGCGTGACGACAGGAGGGTTGAAGATCGTATGAGCTACCGTCGGCGAACCCTACGGGCAACCCACCTGAGCGCCTCCCCTGTCAATGCCACAGTCCCTGAGGCGGCTGCCGACAACAGCACCTGCTTCATTTCGATGTCACCGGTCGTAAGGGCCGAGATGGTGGTCTCCCTCACCGATACCTTGATGACAGTCACGCCGACCTTGCGGACTACTTCCGCGACGTGTCGAAGGGCAACACCGCCTCGCTGCTCAGCGGGGGTGCGGTCGGAGCCAACCGAGTTGCGGTCCGGCCTCATGGGCTGACCGCTTTGGGTGCTCGTCATAGCATCCAATCTGAAAAGGCGAGCGGCGCCGGGTGTCTTTGGCGGATAGCGCGGCGCCGCAAGCCGTTCTGCTGCTGTTATTAACTCTCAACATCCTCATTCCTTGATCGTCACGCCCTTGGGTGTGGATTTGCGCTTAAGGGTTACATCAACCTGCTTGAAAATGCTTTGAGTTGGCGAATATCCCTCAGGTGTACGATTCCGCATGCCGTGCCGGGCACCCTTGGAGAATTACACCAGCAGAGTCAAAGGAATCGACGAAAAGTCGACGGCCCGCACTGTTCGGTGCGGGCCGTCCAAGCGCGCTCAACGGAACGGTCGGCAACGTCGTCAGGCCGGTGCGGGTGACCTCGGTGACCTTCCTCCGAGGGAAACGAACCTCGACCAGCTCGTCGGAGCCTCCCGGGAAGTGCGCCGTCCAGATGCCGCACACGACCATGGTGCCGTCAACCCGACTGCCTTCCACCGCAATCGGTCACGGGGAGGGGCCAGTCGGGATACCTTCGGTGTGGGGGTGGGGCGGATGTGGCCGTGGTGGGCGGGTGGAGGATCGTTTCCCTATCGGAGGCGACGGGGTGCGGTGGTGCCACCGTTGCCCCCGGCCCTGCGCAGAGCCGCGGCTCGGGCCCGTCGGCGCGACTTCGGGATTGTCCCGTCGCTCGACTCGGGCGTTCCGCTCGGTGTCTTCCTGAAGGCCCCCCAGGACCCCGTCCACTGGAGCCACAGCCACCGTTTCGTCGCCGCTCTCGAACCCGGTGACCGCCGGCGGCTGGGCCTGGCGCTGCTGAGCGATCCCCACGGCACGAAGGACATCTGTCTGGAGGCGGCGCTGACCCAGCACACCTGCGGGTGGTCCCCCGAGGAGACCGAAGGGCTGCTGGAACTCTCCCTCCTGGACTCGGATCACAGTCATCGCCGGGTGTGCCGGGCACTGGGGCTGCCCCTCGCCGCCGTACGAGAACAGGAACCGTCCGAGCGGGCCCGCTACCAGCCCCAGATACGCCGGATCATGCTCGGCGCGCTGGTCCACCACGCCTTCTCCCGTCACTGCGAGTGGCATCTCACCGATTGCACGGCCGCGGAACTGCTGGGTCTGCCGCAGGACCGCCAGGCCCTGGACCGCCTGCGCCAGATCGTGCGGAAGTGGTACGCCCGGAGCAACCGGATCCTGGTCGCCCTGGGACCGCGGGTCTTCGAACCCGGTGTGACACACCTGCTCGCGACACTCGCCTCCATCGACAACTTCCATCCGGCCCCGTCCTGGCTCAGCCGCGTAAGGAAACGGCTGGAAACGCTCCCGGCAGCCCCGGATGTCCTGCGCACCCTGCTCAGCTTCGACGACGGTGGTTCGGGGTACGACGCCATGCTCCCGGAATGCGGCCCCGCCTATGCCGTCCTGGAGGACACACTCGCGGCAGGAGCCGCCTGGGCGGCCTGCCTCACCGGTGACCCCGCCCTGATCTCGCTGGTGGGCGAACGGGTTCTGCGCCGCGCCCGAGCCCGGACCCGGCCAGGTCTGTCGGCCGGGGACACCCTGTCGGTGCGTGCGGCCGTCACCGCCCTCAACGCCGCGGCCGGGCTGCCTGCCCTGGGACGGCCCCGCGCGGCACTCACGGGACTGCCGACGGGCGTCGCCGACGCGGCACGGGCCGCGCTCGACACGATCGCCGACGCGTACCTGCCCGAGCCGGAGGGATCCGACGAGGTCGCCCGCGTGGTGTCCTTCGAGGACTACACGGCATCACTGACCGTGCGACCCCACGGCTCCGTGGTGGTGGACGTGCGCGACTCCGCAGGGCGGCCCGTGACGCCGTACACGATGCGCCGGCTCAACTGGCTCTTCGTCCCGGAACTGACAGCCCTGCGCCACAGGCTGCCGCGTCTCGTGGCCCGGGCCGACCATGAGCGCGGTGTCCTCGAGGAACTCCTTGTGGACAGCACGGGGCTGGCCGGCGCACGGTTCCGCTCCCGGTGGCTCGAGCACGCGGTCGCGGGCCCGCTCGTGCGGGCCCTGATCTGGGAGGCGGACACCACTGACGGCACCCGCACCGGTCTTCCTGTCGGCGGTCCCGACGGCCGCGTGCTGCTGCGCGACACCCACCGCGAGACCCACGAGATCGCGGACACCGACACCCTGCGGCTGTGGAACCCCGCCCGCGCCGACCAGGCGCAGATCTCGGCCTGGCGGACGGTGCTGGAACGCGAGGGCGTCCGCCAGCCCGTACGCCAACTGCCGGTGGCGGCAGTGAGGGTGGGGGAGGGATCGGCGAAGGCGCGGGACGCGGCCGGGACGGAGGACGCCGGACCACGGTGAGGTGCGGCAGGTATCGTGCTGTACGTCGGTGATCCGCACGGGTGGCGGCGCCGGCGGGACGGGCGCGTTGTCGATGCCCGGGCCGCGCTTGGATTCCCCTGTGACGCGGAGTCACGTCGACGCGTCGAGCGTGACTCCGCATGAGGCGGCCACGGCCTGCATGCCCCCAGGCTCAACCGCAGTGACCCCGCGGCCGGACCGAACGTCACCGCACGTCCGATCGCCACGATCACCGGCCCGGCGAAGGACTTGCGGTAGGGCAGGCGTTGTCGGTCAGGACCCGCTCGATGCGGTCGATGCCGCAGGTGGTGCAGAAGGCCGCGGCCCGGCGCGGGAAGGCGGCGCAGGTGGCGGCCTTCTCGTCGCCGTGGATCTCGCTGCAGGCCAGTCGGCCCAGCACCTTGTGGCCGCCGCCGTCGGGGATCCGGCCGAGTTTCTTCACGTCGACGTGGAGGAGTTCGCCGGGCCGGTCGCGTTCGTGGCGGACCAGGATGCGGTGCACGGTGGAGCGGGCAGGCCCAGCACGGGGCCGATGCGGGCCGGGCCGAGTCGAACCGCGAGTCAGGGGAAGCCCGTGGCAGCGTGCCCTGTGCCCTGTGCCCTGTGCCCTGTGCTAGCGTTGAGCTTTTGCAGCGTCGCTGCGTCGGTGCCCGGTTCGGTGTCCCTGACCGGTGGCCGCGTCCCCGCCGCGCCTTCCTCGGTACGGTCCCTTCGGAGGAAGGCTTTCCGTGAGCGAATCAGTACATGCCGACGCCCGGCAGCAGGACCCTGTGTCCGAGGCGCCGGGCGCCGCTCCGGCGCCGCATACGGCGGCGTCCTTCGCGGAGCTGGGCCTGCCGGCCGTGATCCTGCGGGCGCTCGACGAGCGTGGTGTGACGGTGCCCTTCCCCATCCAGGCGGCGGCACTGCCGAACGCGCTCGCGGGACGGGACGTCCTGGGCCGGGGCCGCACCGGATCCGGCAAGACGCTCGCCTTCGGCCTGGGGATGCTCGCCCGGACGGCCGGGCGGCGCGCGCAGCCCAAGGAGCCGCTGGCGCTCGTTCTGGTGCCCACCAGGGAGCTGGCGCAGCAGGTCGGTGAGGCGCTCACCCCGTACGCCGAGGCGCTGCGGCTGCGGCTCGCCACCGTGGTGGGCGGGGTGTCCATCGGACGGCAGGCCGCCGTGCTGCGGGACGGCGCCGAGATCGTCATCGCCACGCCCGGTCGGCTGCACGACCTCGTCGGACGAAAGGGCTGCCGGTTGGGACGGGTGCGCATCACGGTCCTGGACGAGGCCGACCAGATGTGTGACATGGGGTTCCTGCCGCAGGTCACCGAGATCCTGGACCAGGTGCGTCCCGACGGGCAGCGCATGCTGTTCTCCGCCACCCTCGACCGCGATGTCGACCAGCTGGTGCAGGACTACCTCCGCGACCCGGCCGTCCATTCCGTGGATCCCTCCTCCAGCGTGATCTCCGCGATCCAGCACCATGTCTTCGTCGTGCACGGCCCCGACCGGTACGCCGTGACCACGGAGATCGCCGCCCGGGACGGCCGCGTCCTGCTGTTCCTGGACACCAGGCACGGTGTCGATCAGCTCACGCGGCATCTGCGGGCCAGCGGTGTGGCCGCCGCCGCCCTGCACAGCGGGAAGCCCCAGCCGCAGCGCACCCGGACCCTGGCCCAGTTCAAGAACGGGCAGGTCACCGCGCTGGTAGCGACGAACGTCGCCGCACGAGGCCTGCACGTCGACGACCTCGACCTCGTGGTCAACGTCGACCCGGCCACCGACCCCAAGGACTATCTGCACCGTGCGGGCCGCACGGCCCGGGCCGGCCGCTCCGGCACCGTCGTGACACTCGTCCTCTCGGGACAGCGCCGCGAGACGAGCCAGGTCATGGCGGACGCCGATGTCGCCGCCAAGGTCACCAAAGTGCGGTCCGGCGAGGCGGAGCTGAGCCGGATCACCGGTGCCAAAGCCCCCTCCGGAAAGCCTCTCGACGGCGGGCCGGCCGTACCGCGCCCCAAGAACCACAACGCCCCGTTCCGCGGTCTGGGCAGTACCAAGGACGCGAAGGGCGGCTCCGGTGGCAGGCCGTCCCGCAAGAGCAGCGAGGCCCGCAAGCTCGCGGAGGCCCGTGAGGCGGCCCGGGTGCGGCGCGGCGGCTGAGCCCGGCTTCCCGGACTGCCGGGCGGTGTCTTCGTCCACGCTGCTGGACGGCCGCGGGGGACCGGGGAGCGGCCGTGGTGCACCGGACGGCGTCAGCGTCACGTTCCGCTGACCGGACGCAGGGGGAGGCGTTCGGGCGATAGCGTCTCCGAGACCCTCGGCCGTCCCGGCAAGGTCCCGGTCCGGATCGTGTGGAAGCCGGTCCTCACCGACGCCGAGTCGATCCGGCGGATGTGCCAGGAGGCGAGCGCCTCCGACGCCTGTGTCGGCGTGATCGTGTGGCCCAGCATCGACATGGACTGCATGAACCTCAACCAGGCCGCCCACGGCGACCGCGAGTTCGGACACATCGAGTCCCGCGTCGGCGTCGACCGCAAGATCGTCGCCGGGCACGCCACCGATCCGCGCGTCGTCCGGCGCATCGCGGCCTGGGCCCGCGCCGCCGTCGGCCGCCACACCGCGCGCGGCCTGCGGGATCAGTCCTTGACCGCGCCCGCGGTGACGCCCGCGGGTCCGGCGGGGTCTTGCGCGTGTCCTGCTGCGGGGTGAGGGACACGTTCAGCATCCAGTGCACCGGGAACAGCATGACGGCGGGTACTTGGTGCCCAGTCCGCCGCTGGTGCGGCCGCGTGCCGCGGTCTCGCCGGGGATGCCCGACATGAACGCGGTGAAGATCATGACGCCGAACGGCACGGCGATGGTGGAGTCGGCCCGTTCTGCACGACCAGATGCCCTACCTCGGCACCAGTCTGCTCATCGGACTGGGCACGGTCGCCCTCACCCTCCTCCTCGCCGCCCCGGCCGGCTTCGCGCTGGCGAAGCTGCGCCCGCTCGGCGGCGGCGCGCTCGGCCTGTTCCTGCTGGTCGCGCAGATGATCCCCGGCATCGTCATGGCGATGGGTTTCTACGGCATCTTCCTCGACCTCCCCCACCGGCAGGACGGGGCCGCGCTCCGCCGTGCCCGCTCGCACTCCGCACAGGGCTGTCACCCGTCACCGGGGTCCAAGACCCCGGGCAACCCGGCCGGCCGTTCCCCGAGCCGCCTGCGCACCGCACTCGGCAAGTCCCCGTCCCCTCCTCAGGAGAGCCGCTGATGTCGTACCTGAGCCACCGTCACCGTTTCAGAGCCCCTCTCGGCCGCGTCGGCGCCACCGCCGTGGCCACCGCCCTGGCCGCCACCGCCGTCGTCGTGACCGGCGCGTCCGCCCAGGCCACCCCCACCTCGGCCACCACTTTGGTCGTCAACGCCGCGCAGAACCTGCGGTCCGTCACCCACGTCGGCACGGGCAGCCTCTACGGTCTGGCGAACACGAGCACCCCCGCCGACAGCCTCGTGCAGCCCCTGAAGCCGAACACCTTCGTCCAGATGGCGCCGGGCGGCAGCCAGGTGCCCAACGGCGAGCCCGCTCCCGCGGGCGACTCCCTCGTCGTCGCCGCCAAGGCCGCCGCCGCGGGCGCCAAGGTCGTCGTGCGGATGCCGGACTGGTACCCGGACTTCCCCTACCAGTGGGTGAGCTGGAGCGACTGGCTGTCCGCGGTCGACCAGCAGGTCGCCGCCGTGAAGTCCTCCAGCGCCACGAACATCAGCGCCTACGCCCTGTGGAACGAGCCCGACTGGACCTGGGACACCACCAACGCCGGTGCCTTCAACGCGGGTTGGGCGCGTACGTTCAAGGAGGTGCGCACCAAGGACACCACGACGCCTATCCAGGGGCCGAGTTACTCGGTCTGGAACCAGTCCTGGATGAGCTCGTTCCTCACCGACGCCAAGGCGAGCGGAACCGTCCCCGACGTCATCGCCTGGCACGAGCTGGAGGGCAGCCAGAACATCGCCGCCCACGTGTCGGCGTACCGCGCGCTGGAGACGAGCCTGGGCATCAGCCCGCGCCCGATCGACATCGAGGAGTACGGCACGCCCGCCGAGATGGGCAACTCGGGCGCCCTCATCGGCTACGCGGCCAAGTTCGAGCGGGCGGGCATCCGGGACGCCGAGCTCGCCTTCTGGAACCACTACGGCACCCTCGGCGACACCCTCACCGACACCGGCGGCTCGCCCAACGGTTCCTACTGGACGTACAAGTGGTACGGCGACATGTCCGGGAACATGCTCACCACCACGCCTCCCGCGCAGACCGGCATCGACGGCCTGGCCTCCCTCAACGGCGCCGGCAACCAGATCAGCGTCATCGCCGGCGGCTGCACCGGCTCCTGCGCCGTCACGGTCAACGGCCTGAACTCCCTGTCGGCCTTCGGCAGCACGGTCCACGTCAAGCTGGAGTACTCGCCCAGCACCGGCCGCACCACCGCTTCCCCCGGGCCGATCACCCTCTCCGACACCGACTACACGGTCTCCGGCGGCTCCATCACCGTGCCGGTCACGATGAACGCGTCCGACGGCTACCACCTGGTGATCACCCCCAGCGGCAGCTCCACCACGCTGGCCGGCCGCTACCAGATCACCAACAAGAACAGCGGACTCGCCCTCGACACCGTGAACGCGGGCACCGCCCAGGGCACCTCGGTCGTCCAGGCCACCTCCACCACCGGCGCCGACCAGAACTGGACCCTGGTCGCCGCGGGATCGGGCCTGTACAAGATCGTCAACCAGAAGAGCGGACTGCTGCTGGGCATCAACAACATGAGCACCACCAATGGCGGCACCGCCCTGATCTGGGGCGACAACGGCACCGCCGACCACCTCTGGCAGGCCATACCGGCCCGTGACGGCTACTACAAGATCGCCAACTACAACAGCGGTCTGCTGCTGGGCGTCGACAGCATGAGCACTTCGTCGGGAGCCCAGGTCCTGCAGTGGTCCGACAACGGAACCGCCGACCACCTGTGGAAGCTCACCTCTCGCTGAGGCAACACCACCGGTCCCGCGCCTGCCACCAACGGCGGGCGCGGGGCCGCCATCGCGCCAGGAAGGCTCCGCTGTGTGACTGCGCCCCGGTGCCGGCACACGCACGATGAGTGCGGCGGAGAAGGGGTTCGCGCACCAGCAGCGCCGACGCCGCACGCGGCAGTGCGGCACCGAGGACGGCAGGCCGTCGCATGCCTCCGGACGGTGAGTGGACCGTGCGGCCGGCGGCGGCCTGCCAAAGGTGGGGCTGTGTCAGGTAGAGCCCGACCGGGCAGGCGCCGGACCGCACCGCCCTTGTGCGGAGGCACCGGGCTGAGGGCCCGCCCGCAGTTCGTTCGCCGGCCTGGAGGGAATGCCCGCATACAGGCGTTCGAACTGTTTCACTGGGTGTCCGGGTGGGGGAGGCGCAGGGGATGAGAACACGGTGGGGCCGGCGTCGGCTCGATCGCCGGCTCAGGGAGCACTGGGAGCAGGTAACAGGCCACAAGGACTGGGGCGATGACCCCCTCGGCAGGGCACTGGAGGATCTGGGGCTCAGTTGCTCGGATTCCCTCGACGCCCGGCGTCTGGCGGCTGTCCCTCCCGGCGTCGAACTGGACATGACCGAGGTCAAAGAGATCTGGGTCGATGTGGACTCCGGACTGAAGCGCCACGTCCACCGCACTCTGTTCCTGCTTGAGGACTTCGAGCGCGTGGGTCTTGTGCACGCCGCCAAGGCCGACGACGGCAGGTGGCGGCTGACGGTCCCGGAGGCCCTGCACGAGCGCCTGAGGTCGCGCTGGTCGGCGGACGAGGCGGCCGACTGGCACGGACGGCTCGTGGACAACGCCCTCGCACTGCTGAAACCCGGTGACCCCTGGTCGGCTCTGCCCGCCGGCGCCGGGTACTGGTGGCGGCATCTGGTGTGGCACATGCAGTACTGCGACCCGGCTCAGGCCGCCCGACTCGTGACGTTCCCAGGTTGGCAGATCGCCAAGATCCAGCGGCTCGGCGCGCAGGGCCTGCTGGCCGATCTGGCCCTGGTCGACTCCCCGGAGTCCAGGGCCACCGCTTCGGTGATCCACGAGGTCATGAACGGGGAGGAGCACGGCTCCCGGCTGGATCCTGGGAAGCAGGCCGAGTTGCTGCAGGCCCTGGGCCATATGCCGCTCCCGCGAGCCCATGCTGACCACCACGGAGAACCGGAGCGGCCCACCGTCGCCGGGCAGTTCGTGGTCCAGCCGCAGTCGGCGGTCCGTGCCGTACTGCAGTTGCCTCGGCTCACCTTCGACTTCGCTCTGGCGCCGGACGCCACATGGCTGGTGGCGGTCGGAAACGACCGGCTCGTCCATGTGTACGACCTGGAAACCCAGGCCCTGCGAAGGACGATCCGAGGCCCGTCCGACATGCTCCGACACTGCGCCGTCGCTCCGGACGGCACATTCATCATGACCAGAGCGGTGGGTGAGAAGGCCCAGGCCTGGGACGCGGTCAGCGGCGAGGAGATGCTCCCCTTCAAGGTCGGCGCCGTGGGTGAGTCCGTGTACGGTCCCGACGGTATGTGGGTTGCCTACAACACCTCGACCGGCAGCTTCGTCTACCCGCTCACCAACGAACGCCGGGGAACGAAGCCCACAACGAAGGGGATGTCGCAGCTGGCGCTCGCCGCCGACGGAGCAACCCTGGCTGCCTGCGGCCGCGGGGGTCAGATCCTGCTCTGGGACCCGCGCTCCGGCCGACTGCTCGCGGAGCTGCCCCGCCAGCCGCACGAGATCCACCGGCTCGGTCTGGCCCCGGACGGTTCGTGGATCGCCATCGGCGACCTGTACCGCCTCCGGGTCCTGGAACTGCCCGGCCTTCGTGAGCGCTTCACGCTGGAACAGACGCGTACACGTTTCGCCACCACCGAGGACTGGCTGGCCGTGCCTGACGCCCGACGCGTGCAGATCCGGTCGACCCGCACCGGCGAACTCCTGAACACCCTCGAGGCCCACACGGACGATGTACGCGACTGCCGCATGTCACCCGACCGGAAACACCTGATGACCAAGGATCGTGGCGACACACTCATCGTGTGGGACGCGGCCGCCATCGTCCCCTGACGCCGCGCCTGCCGTACTCCCGGGAAACGCGCGCAGGCAACTGCTGGAAGAGCGGTCCCGGGACGTTGCTGTGGCCGTCACCGGCGGGTGGGGAGCCGAGCGCTTCACGTTGTTGCCCGCGCTTCGTGAAGATGGCCGTGGCCCGCTCGAGGATCTCCGCGTCCCCTCCGCAGCCGGCGGTTCTCCTGCCGAGGCTGGGTTGGCGATCCGTTCCGGGCTGGCGAAGAGCGGCTCCCCTTCGGGGACGGTCCGTTCCGGACGCGGAGGTCGCGACGACGGCGCCGATGGCGGCGACCCAGGGGAGGCCATGGCACCCTGTGGCCGTCGGCCGGGTCGGGGCGCAGCCCGAGCGCATGCCGGTCAGGTTGGCGCAGACGATGAACGCGGCGGTTGCCAGATGCCGCAGAGCGCCGGGGCCTCGGTGAGGTCGAACCGGGGGCGCCAGGGTCTGTAGCCGATGGTTGCCGTCACTGGCACGTCGAGGGGGCAGGGACCGGGCCGATCGGCTGCCGCCCGTTTCAGCCCGTGTCAGCCCGTGCACGCGGGCGATCCGGTCGCCCCGGTACAGGGAGACACCCGGTTACAGGGAGACACCTGCGAGGCCGGCCAGGTAGGCACGGGCTACCGTCGTCTTGCCGCCGTTGCGGGCCACGGGGACCGCGCCGTCGGCGGTCGGAGCAGGCTCCAGTATCCGCCAGCACGTCCCGGGGCCGGTCCGCGCCGGCTCCGGCGTCTCTCAGGTACCGGCCGTAGGCGTCAAGGAGCGGGATGTCGCAGTCGTCAGGGAGGTGATGCCCCCGTTCGCTCACCGGCGGGAACTCGCGGCCAAGGAGACCGGCCGCTGCGGACCGTGGCCAGGGAAGATCCCGGAGCCGGGCTGTCGTAAGGCCCCTGCGGGGAACAGCGACGCCATGAGTGGGATCCGCGTGAACTCCTTTTTCGTCACGCCGCGGGAGTCGAGGTCGCCCCGGTCGGCTGTCGGACGGCCGGCTCGACGAGAAGACCGCGATGCGCCACGCGGACTCCGCACGGGCACTACTGGAGCAGACTGTCGAGCACTCGGCATCGCCATCGGGAAAAGAACTTGGCCTGGATTGAAGGGACTTGCAGAATGGCGGCCATGCAGCCTCGACGGGCACGGCCTGATGACGCATCAGCGGTCGCCGGTGTCTACGTGCGCTCCTGGCAAGTGGCCTTTGCCGGTCTTGTTCCCCAGCACTACCTCAACGCCATGGACCCACACCGCGAAGAGCTCAAGTGGAAGGCACGCATCGAGGAGACAAGATGGCCATCGTCGGGAGTGCTCGTAGCCGAAACCGAGGCAGGGATCGTCGGCTTCGCAGGCTTCGGCCCATCTCAGGAGACCCCTGGCGTCGCGGAAATCGGCACGCTCTACGCGATGCCCGAGGTCTGGGGAACCGGAATCGGGAAGCAGTTGATGCTGGCCACGTTGACGACTCTCGGACAGGCCGACTACGCACAAGCCACCTTGTGGGTCCTGGAAGACAATGAACGCGCCCGGCACTTCTACGAAGCCGCTGGCTGGCGCGCGGACGGAGCAGCCGTGGAGGACACCACCGGCGGGGCCTCTCTCAACAAGTTGCGCTACCGCCGTCCTCTTGGGTAGGGAAGGCCGGAAAATACGTCGTGGCTTCCAGCCTCGGGATCGTTGTCGTGGTGCGGGGAGGCCGGAAGAAGACGAGTGAGCTGGATGCGGGACTGCAGCCCGCGCTGCTGGCGTTGGTCGAGCCCGACGAGCGGGGCGATCCGATGCCGCCGCTGCGCTGGACGACGTAGTCGACCCGAAACCTGGCGTCGGAGCTGACCCCGCCAGGGCCATCGCGTCTCCGCCGGCACCGTCGGCAACCTTCCGCGGTGCATCCAGTCGACGTGTCGGTCTTCGGCCACGTCCGGAGCGAGTCCTTCCGGCGATCCTGAAGCTTCTCGGCAGCCTCTACGCACAGCGCGTGACGGGGCGGAGGCCATCTGTCTTCTGCGGGGTTTCGAGCCGGGCCTGCGGAGGAACCGATCCGTGAGCTCCATCTGCGCGGAGTACACGGGCTCTGTGCCCGCGCTCGGGACCGGCACCTCATCACACTCGATCAGCAGGTCACCGCGTAGCTCGTCGAGTTCACTCCGGGCCTCCTGCGAGAAGGCGGCAGCCCAGGTTTCCAGGGAAGAGTCCCTCAACGCACTGTTCGGAACCTGGCTGAACTCCGGTCCGCCCAGCCCCTGTCATCCGGCCCACGGCTCCGCTGCGGGACGAACGCACCGGCTCGGCCCGTACCATGCCGACGTCGGCCATCCAGTCGCCGCCGGGCACGCAGGCCGGCGCCACATCCAGCAGGATCTTGCCCGGATCGTGCACGGTCCGCAGGCTTGCGCCACGGCGTCTGTGCCGCTGATACCGCAGTGTCCAGGCGGCACTTGCGGACGGTCTCGGCTTCTTCACCTGGGAAGTGCCTCTCCCATTACCCCGTACAGCACCCTCAGCAAGTCCTATCGTTGCAGCTCAGGGGCACTTTCTGCAAGATGTCGTGGGCGGAGCGCCAGGCCCGCAGCGTGCGCGACGTCATGCGGATTCGTTGCAGCGCTGACCTGCGGGGTGACAGGTTGGGTCGCGACTCGTGGCAGGTCGAACAGGGCGCCCCGGAAGAGCTGCGGCCAGGGTCGAGTGCTCGTCTCACCGTCATGGCGCGGCCGGGCGTTCCAGCCGGGCCTGGACGACGACATCGCCGATCAGGCTCCGGCCCGGAACGGGCGGCAGCTCGCGGTGCCCGAGCCCGCCCGTCGGCCTCCCGGGCCGAAGCCGGGGGTACCGACCCCCTGGCCGCTGGACCACGGCCTCGCATGTTCCTGATGTGATGGGGGTGTGGTCGGGTAGCGCTCGCCAGGCGCGGAGGCGGGCGGAGGCGGGCGGTGGGGTCAGCTGGGCGGGAACAGCGTGAACAGTTTCTCGACGATCTCCACCGGAGCGGAGTCCGGGGATCCCGAGTTGTAGGGCGGCTCCGGTGCGTACTCGATGAGGAGCTGAAGGGCCTGTGCCGCGTCGTCGCCGGCAATCAGACCAGCAAGGGTCAGCGCCATGTCGATGCCCGCCGAGACGCCTGCCGCGGTCGCGTAGTGTCCGTCGATGACGACCCGCTCGTGCGTCGGCGTCACACCGAACTCGGTGAGGTGTTCGAGCGCGCCCCAGTGGGTCGTCGCCCGACGGCCTGTGAGGACTCCGGCGGCGGCGAGGATCAAGGTCCCCGTGCAGACGGAGGTCGTCCACGCAGAGGTCCGGTCGACGGTTCGCAGCCAGTCGTGCAGGCTCCCGTCGGACATCTGTTCTGTCTGGCCCGGGCCTCCACCGACGATCACCACGTCCGGGTTCGGCATGTCGGCGAGACCTGCGACGACGTTGATCGACAGGCTGCGCAGGTCGTTGCGGACAAGGCCGGGATGCTCGGCGACGAAGACGACCTCGGTGTCCGGGAGGCGGCCCAGGACGTCGTACGGTCCGATGACGTCCAGCGCAGTGAACTCGGGATAGAGAGCGATCGCGACCTGCATACAGGGGGCTCCTTCAGTTGTTCTCGGGTCCGAGGACGGCGACGGCCTTCGCGCCGCCTTCCGGCGGCGTGTGCTCGAAGAGGTGGGTCATGTCGCATGTCCCGGCGGTTCCTCAGCACGGGGCGTGGAGGCGGGGGCACGCGCGTCGTCGCCTGCGGTGGTCGTCGGGCCGTGGGCGGCGGAGGCGACCGTGATGCGTGGCCGGCCTGTGATCGGGTGGGTGTCGAGCACCGCACGTACCCCGAACACGTCATGCACGAGCTGGGGCGTCAGTACCTCGGTCGGGGCCCCCACCGCCACGAGTTCGCCCTCCGCCATGACCGCGACGCGGTCGCAGTAGGAGACCGCGTGGTCGAGGTCGTGCAGTGCGGTGAGCGTCGTCATGCCCAGGTGCCGGAGCAGGTCGAGGACCTCGAACTGTGCGCGTACGTCGAGGTGGTTCGTCGGCTCGTCGAGTATCAGCAGCGCGGCTTCCTGCGCGAGTGCGCGGGCGAGCAGGACACGCTGTTGTTCGCCGCCGGAGAGCGTCGCGAATGATCGCTGAGCCGCCCAGCGCATGTGTACGTCGTCGAGTGCCTGCTCGACGATCCGGCGGTCCCCGTCGGTGTCCCGATCGAGCATCCTCTTGCGAGGGGTTCGCCCCATGGCGACCACCTCTTCGACGGAGAACTCGGCACCGAGCACGGTGTGCTGGGTGACGATCGCGCGACGGCGTGCGGCCTCCCGCGCGGACATGTTCCACACGCTCTCGCCGCCGATGAGCGCCGCCCCACCGGTCGGTCGAAGCACCCGGTACGCGCTGCGCAGGAGTGTGGACTTCCCGCTGCCGTTGGGCCCGACGAGTCCGACCATGTCACCCGGTGCGATGTGCAACGACACCTCGGAGACGATCCGGGCCGAGGCGATGTCGATGCTGACGCCTTCGAACTCCAGCTCCATCACGACCCCTCCCCTCGCCCGGTGCGTTGGAGCAGCCACAGCAGTACGGGCACGCCGATACCGGCGGTGAAGATGCCGGCCGGCAACTCGTCGGGCCGGGCGACCGTGCGGCTTGCGAGGTCGACGAGCACCAGGAAGGTCGCCCCGACGAGCAGGGACGTCGGCAGTACGCGCCGGTGTTCGGCGCCCACGACGAGGCGGGCGATGTGGGGGATCATCAGTCCGACGAATCCGAGGCCGCCGGCGACCACGACGACGGTCGCGGTCATCAGCGACGTCACCACGAGCAGTCGACGCCGGAAGCGGTGCACGTCGATTCCGAGCCCGGCCGCCGCGTCGTCGCCGATCATGAGCGCGTTGAGGGCGCGCCCCTGGGTGAACAGCCAGACGACGCCCAGGGCGAGTGCGACGGCCGGTATGCGAAGGTCGGACCATGCCGCCCCCGCGAGGCTGCCCATGAGCCAGAACATGATGCCCGCGAGCTGGTTCGGGTTCGTCTGCAACTGCACGAAGCTCGTGGCAGCGACGGCGAGATACCCCACTGCGACGCCGGCGAGGATCAGCCGCGTGTCGGTGAGTTGGCCGCTGCGCTGGGCGATCAGGAACACCGCGGCCATGGTGAGCACCGCCGCGGCGAAGGCGCCGCCGGTCACTCCCAGTCCGTGCAGCGCCGCGGAGCCGATCGCCAGAACGAGCACCGCCCCGAGGGACGCACCAGGAGTGATCCCCAGCATGTAGGGATCCGCGAGCGGATTGCGCACCAGCGCTTGCAGGCCGACTCCTATGACGCTCAGGCTCGCACCGACCACCGCGGCCACGAGGACGCGCGGCAGGCGAAGGTCCCAGACGATCTGGTTCTGGAGCGGGTCCAGACCGCCGGTGTCGCCGAAGATGTGGCGCAGGATCACCTGCCATACGTCACGCGCGGGGACGGTGACCGTTCCCAGGGAGACCGCGGCGGTGACAGCCGCCATGAGCGCCACGGCGAGCGTCACATACAGGAGAACGGTCGCGCGGCCCGCCACCAGGTGTGGGCGGCGCGACAGCGCGTCGGGCCTACCGAGGGTGCGCTGCATCGGCGATCGCCTCCACGGCGTACGCGTTCGTCGGCCCGACGAAGGCTCCGTCGGAGATGCTGGTGTAGGTCTTGGTCTGCGACGCCTCCCACTGCGGGTACTGCTGGAACAGCTGGTCGGCGAGTTGCTGCACCTCGCCCTTTTCGGATGGATCGGACAGTCCGATCACGAGCACGTCGACGTCGGCGGATGCCAGGGCCTCGGCACTCAGGTTCGAGGTCAGCTCCGGATTCGGCTGGTCGCTCGGGAAGGCGTTCTCGCCGCCGGCCGCCTCGATGATGTCGTCGTGGACACCGCCGGAAAACACGGCAGGCAGGTTGTTGGTGCTCATCATCGCCATACCGGGATACACCAGCAACACCTTCTTGCGCACCTTGCCCTCGACGCGCTCCCTGACGGAAGTGATCCGGTCCTTGAGCTTGGCGACGAGGTCCGCCGCCTTGTGCTGCTCGTCGAAGATGACCCCGGTCTGCGTGATGAATTCGTAGGCCGATTCGATGGACTGCTGGTCATAGACGGCCTGGTCCGCGGCTGACGGGTTCGTCGCTCCGTACGCGCAGTCGACCGGGTTGACGAACGATTTTATCCCGGCATCCGCCAGTTGTTCCCGGGTGGCGAATCCGCTCTTCGCGTCGAAACTTCCGCTCCATGTCGACACCACGAGGTCAGGCTTGAGTTCGAGCACCCTTTCGGCGGGCACATCGAAATTCTTGTTCCACTCGGCACCTCCGGTCGGCAGCTTTGCGACCTCGGTGACCATCTTCGGATCATCGGAAATGGCGACGCGTTGCGCATTCGCGAGAATGTGACTCTGCAGACCGAGAAGGACGTACGTCTCCACCTCTCCGACGGACGCGCCATTCATGATCAGTACACGCTTGGGCGGCCTGTCGAACGTCACCTTCCGACCGCAGTTGTCAATCGTCAGCGGATACGATGTGCTGGTCGGCGCGGCGCTCTTTTCCGTGGCTGCCGCGCCACCTGAACCGGATCCCGACGAGTCACCGGAGCCACAGCCCGCGACTGCCAGGCTCAACGTGGCCGCGAGCAACACGGCAGCACACCGTTTCGCGCTCGGTCGCACGGACCCAAGCGATATCAAGGGCATTTGCCTTTCTACCTTCCAACATTCATAGGCCCGGGCACGGCCGAGCCCCGGCGGCCCGCACTCAGAGCCGTCGTGGAATCAGGAAACCGATCACGTGACGGCGATCATTGCGCAGGACACATTCGCTCCTGCTCGGGTTCACCAGGCCGAAAGCAGAGGCGTCGACGCGGCGCAGAAAAGACGACGTGACGTCGGGGTCATGAGTGCCTCACTTCTGATGAACTGTTGCATCACAAGCGTAAGAGCGTCCCTGTATGACGTCCATGTCATGCAGACCAACAAATCTGCCATCCCGCAGATCGCAGGCGCTCGGCTCCGAAGCAGATTGCCGGCGTCTTTCTATCGAGGGTCAGGGAGGAGCTTCGACGACTTCGCGAATGCGCGGCGGTACTCCGTGGGCGAGACGTCGAGTTCACGCACGAACGCGAGACGCATCGCCTCCGGCGTCCCGTATCCGCAGTGGCGCGCGATACGGACCACGCCGTCGCGGGTGTCCGTCAGCATGCGCTGCGCGGCCTCCAGGCGGATGAGGTCCACATAGCGGCCCGGGGGCATCCCGACCTGCTCGGCAAACACGCGGGCGAATTGACGGGGGGACAGGCCGGCGCGCTGCGCCATCGCGGGAACCGACAGGTCGGCTGCCAGGTTGGCGGCGGCCCAGTACTGGACCTCACGCAGCGGATCCGAGCGGGCGGTCTGCGCCGAAAGCTGCACGCTGAACTGTGCCTGGTTGCCCGGCCGGCGCAAGTAGACCACCAGGAGCCGGGCGATCTCGTGTGCCACCGCGCGGCCGTAGTCCTCCTCGACCAGAGCGATGGCGAGGTCCACCCCAGCCGTCACTCCCGCTGACGTGGAGATCGAGCCGTCCCGGACAAAGATCGGGACCGGATCGACCTGTATCCGGGGAAACCTGCTCGCGAGGTAGTCACAGGAATCCCAGTGAGTCGTCGCCCGGCGGCCGTCGAGCAGTCCGGCCTCGGCCAGGAGATACGCCCCGGTGCACACCGACACCACACGTCCAACGCGAGGAGCACGCTCGCGCAGCCAGGCCACGAGCCGGTTGTCGACGTCTCCCGCACCCGGCCCGCCTGGCACGAGAAGCAGGTCGGGATCCTCGACATCAGCCAAATCAAGATCGGGAACGAGCCGAAGACCACCGGCGGATCGTACGGTCCCGCCGCCGAGCGAAGCCGTGCGAACGACGTAGGGAGGCGTGCTCGCGCTTCCGGTGAAGCGCGCCGCCGCCGAGAACACGTCCACAGGCCCTGCCACGTCGAGGGGCTGTACGCCGTCGAACAGGATGACGAGTATCGATTGGGTTCTCACCTCGGCGATACCGGCACTGCGGGAATGGCTCATCAATCCTCCGGGGCTACTGGGGTTTCGCGTGTGGCGGGGGGTGGTGTGGTGGTGGCTCACCTCGCCGGCCGGGCCTCTCCCTCGGCCACGGTCGCCCGGACGGCGACCTTCCCGCTCTGCTGGAACCACAGGTCGTGGGACGTCTCCTGGCTGGCTTTCAGCGCCGGCGGATCCAGAACCACGACGCCGGGCCCGCCGGGGGCCATGCGCACCGCGCCGCCCGTGTGGAGCAGGGTGTCCTTCGTCGGGCGCGTGTTGCGGATCGCGAAGGACACGCGGGTGGAGCCGGAGCCCGCGGGCGCCGCGACGACACGCGCGTCGGTGGCCCTGATCCTGGGCGGCGGATCGCCTGCCGCGCCGGTCGCGGTGCAGCCCACCAGCAGGTCCAGCGCGCCGGCGGAGGCGCCGAACGGTGGGTTCCGCTTCCTGTGCGCCACACACATCAGGCTTTTCTGCTCCATGTGTCAGTGGTCGGGGCGCGGTCCCGTCTGGTTCCCGGTACCGGCCGATCTGGCTGGTTCCGCACGTGGTGGCGGGGGAAGGGCTTCTGCGCAGCCCGGATCGAACACGGTTGCCAAACTGTGCGGGCAGCGGTGGGGGAGAGGAAGCCGCCCGAGCCGAACCCCGACGGCCGCGGATCGACCGGGTCTTGCCGCTGGGCATCGCCCCTGCGGTCCTGCCGTCGCGCTCGAGCCGGCCTCACGCCCCGCCGACGCCGCGGACTTGAGGACGTGGCTCGCTCCAGCGTCTCCGTGTTCCTCCCCCTGTCTCTCGAGGACGGATGGATCGGCGACCAGCGGAAGCTGCTCCATCTGGTGCGGCGGGAGTGGCCGAGCGAAGTCCTCCGAACGTCGCCGGGCGCCTACGAGTGGCGGCGCTGAACTGCGACCGGTCGGCGCCGGCAGACGAGCGCGCAGGCCAGGGTGAGGAGGGCCTGGTGGATGTCGTCGCGGATCTTCCAGCGGGTCCGCCGTGTGGGATGCGTCCGAGCTTCTTGATGTCGACGTGGACCGGGTCGCCCACCCGGTTGGGTCCTCGCCTCACCAGGATGCGGTGGACGGTCGCGGGCGCGAGTGTGATGCCGTGCAGCCGCTGGAGGTCGGCGGCGAGCCGGGGCGGCCCGTGCTTGGTCTGCCGCCGCAGCGCCTCCACCAGGTCAGCGATGTCCTCGGAGGTGCGGGCGGGGCTGGTGGTGGGGCGGGAGGAGCGGTCGAGTAGTCCGTTCTCGCCGTGCGCGCGTCGGCGGGCGTACCACTTGGCCAGGCAGCGGCGGGAGATCCCGGCTTCCGCAGCCACGTGCGCGATCGGAGGTCCGGCGTCGATCCGCAGGCACAAGCGCAGCCGTCCTTCGGGGGTCAGGGGTGCGTTCCGATGTGCCCTGCCGGTGGCGCTCCCGGACTGGGCGGCCGCGTCCACCGGGAGCCCTGGGGTCTCGGGGCTCCCGTTTGAGCGGCGGTGCGTGGCGTCAGCGTGCGAACTTTTCGATGGCCGCTGGGGTGACGGGGGTGAAGAAGTTGACGAGGTTGCCGTCGGGGTCACGGAACAACAGCGACCGGTTGCCCCAGGGCATCGTCGTGGGCTCGGTGACGAAGTCGGAGACGAAGGCGCTCAGGTTCTGGTGAACGCGGTCCACGTCGTCGACGAGGAACTCGGTGATCACGCTGTGGTTGTCCGCAGGGCGGGCAGAGCCCGGGGCGAACAGAGGGACGGTGCGGGTGCCGGCGATCGCGAGGGTGGCGCCCACGGTCTTGAGTTCGGCGAAATCCTCGGTGGCCCACGTCGCCCGCGCCCCTGTGGCTCGCTCGTAGAACTCGACGAGGCGCGCTACGTCGCTGGTGATGATGCGGATCGAGACGAAGTCCATGGGGATCTCCTTGGCTGTGCTGGAGGCGTGCACTGCGCAGGCTAGGAGAAATAGTGGACAGAATCGGTCCTGTATTCACGCTAGGTTGTGCACATGCCTCGACCCACTGCCCGCGTGCTGACACTCCTGGAGTTGCTGCAGTCGGGCGGCACCCGGACGGTGGCCGAACTGGCCGACCGGCTGGGCGTCGAAGGGCGCACCGTGCGGCGGTATGTGGACCAGCTGATCGACCTCGACGTGCCCGTGGAATCGGTGCGAGGCCGCTACGGCGGGTACCGGCTCGCCCCGGGGTACCGCCTGCCTCCGCTCATGCTCAGCGACGACGAGGCGCTGGCCGTGCTGCTCGGCCTGGTCGCCGGCCGCCGAGCAGGGCTGACGACGACGGAGCGCACGGCGAGCGAGACGGCATCGGCGAAGATCCGGCGGGTGCTGCCCAAGCACATCGCCCGCAGGCTCGACACTCTCCTGGAGGCCGTCGCCTTCACGGATCAGCCCCGTGATTTCGACACCCCGAACGCTGAGGTCCTGCTGACCATCGCCGATGCGGTGCGCCACCGCCGACCGGTCTCGATCCGCTACACCGACCGCGACGGGCGGCGCAGCGAACGCACGTTGCACGCGTACGGGGTCGTCGCCCACGCGGGCCGGTGGTACGTCACGGGGCAGGACGCCCGGATCGGCGAGGACCGAACCTTCCGGCTCGATCGCATCGCGGACGCGCGAACCCTGCCCGGTTCATTCGAAGCGCCGGCGGGTCCCGGTCCGGCACAGCGCGTGTTGTCAGCCTTCGCCACGGCTGAGTACCAGCATGAGGTGACCTTGCGGATCCACGGGACGGTCGAGCAGATCCGCGCCCACCTTCCCGTCGGCGTCGCGAGCCTGGAGGAGCACGAGCCGGCGGCAGGCGAGGACCGGGCGACCGAGCGCTGGCTGCGCGTCGAGCTGCGGGCGGAGCGGCTCGACTGGTTGCCTCCGGTACTCGCCTCACTCGGCCGGCCGTTCGTCATCGAGCGCCCCGATGAACTGCGCGACCTCGTCATCGCGCTCGCCGATCGCCTCGCGTCCTATGCCCGCCAAGCCTGAACACGAGGAACCAATGTCATGAGATGACACCTGGTCCAGACCCGCGATCATGCGATCAGTACTGCACGTCAGGATCAGATGACGGTCCAGTCGCGCAGCCGGCGGGCGATGCGGGCGACGCCGAGCGCTCCGCAGGCCGCGTCCCGCACGAGCGCAACGGCCGCCTTGGGGGAGTAGTCGAGTCCGCGGGCGTTAAGGATCAGGTAGGCCTCGGTCGCATGCCAGGCGAAGGCGTCGTTGGAATGCTCCAGGCACGGCAATTTCGCCAGGGTCTGCAGCAGCGCGGCGGCCTTGAGGTGCAGGGAGCCGTAGATGGCGCGCTCCATCGCCTTGGCATTGACCCGGGCGACCGCGGCGTACAGCGGTCCGTAGTCGTCGACCTGCGGATCACCGTCCAGCAACTCGGCGGCGTGCAGCAGGAAGGTCACGTCGAGCGGGTGGAGCGGTTCCGGCTGGGTCACGCGGCGTGGCCTCGCTCCTCGTGCTGCTCGAGTTCCCGACGCGCCTCCTGCTCGGCCGCACGCTGCTCGGCCCTGGGGTCCAGGCTCCCGGGCTCGGCGGCGAAAGCCGCGCCGCTACGGGCCATGGATGTCTTGAAGCCTTCCAGGAAGCGCTGCTCCACGGCGGTCGCACGGTCGTAGGCCGCCGAGAGGATGTACTCCTGCATGCTGACCCCCGCCTGCTTCGCGGCTGCCGCGATGGCGGCCCGCTGGGCAGGGTCCGGAAAGCGCAGACTCATTGCTTTGGGATCCGACATGGTATCCACGGTATCAGTGATATCGCGTATCCGTCTCGATGCAGACCCCTGCACCGACGGGTGGGACCTCCCCGGCACCTCGTACTCCGTCGAACTGCGGTGACCACGCCACGCACGGACTTCCCGGTCCGGCCCCGGTGAGGGCTCATCCCATCGTGATCGTGGTGGTGGGGCTTGGCGGTGACGGAGCTTGTGCGGTGAGGCGCGGACATGGCCGGACCACGGTTCGCGGGCCTGCTGGGAGCCCTTGCCCGGACGTTTCCGTGTCCCGGGAGAGGGGACTCGCCGCCTGTGGTCGCGTTCGGAGCCGAGCAGTGGGTGGGCCTGTCGACTCTGCGCGTCGGCAGGCTGAGCCGGATGTTCGTCCACCGGCCGCTCGGACCGGAGGCGGTGCAGGGCTTGGTCTCTCGTCGGCGGCTGCGTTTCGACGGCTGGATCGCCGGCATGGGTACCGCCTCCGGCACGCGCATCGTGCTGGGCCACTGGCCACATTCCCCGTTCGGACCGTTCAGCGACGTGATGATCGAATGGCCCGACGGGCAAAGGCTGCTGCTGGCTCCCAGTCGCGAGACGGCCGACTTCGTCACCGCCACCTACACATTCGACTCGGTGCGCCTCGTCCCGGTCGAGGTGCGCGTCGCCGGTGCCGGCTGGACGGTCGCGGCCGGGCCACTCGACCTGCGCTTCACCATCGGCCGGCGCCGGGCTACGGGGCTCTTGCTGTGTGCCGTACCCCCCGCCCTCGCCCGTCGCCCCGCGTGGGCGGCGCTGACGGACTGGCCCGCCCGTGCCCTGCTGCCCGGCGTGCGGACGCGGGGCAGCGCCGGTGCGGGGCGCCGTGAGTGGTACGGCGCGCGGGACGTGCGGGCGATCCGCGAGGTGTCGGCAGCCATCGCGGGCACCGACCTCGGTGGGCTGACGTCCGTCGAACCACCGGTCCGCTTCGGATTCGGCTCGGTGCCCAGACGTCCCGGCCTCACCCGGGTCACGACGACCGTGGAACTCCGGCGGGGCCGGGGCGGGCGGCGGGAGCACCGGTGACACACAGCCACACATGGGCGGCCAGCGGGCCGTGCGGAGGGCGTCACGAACGCCGGGTCCGCTCCGTCCGCTCCCGGTGATCGTTTCTGCCGGGCCGTCGTACACGCGAACACCTGGCGCGGAGGGGGTGGCGGCCGGGGGCGAGTCCTCCGGCCGGGAACCGAACCCGTCGGCCGAAAGAGCCCCCGCGCCGCCCGGTTGTTCCGGCCGGCTTTTCTCAGTCGCCCTCCTCAACGGGGAAGATGTCATCGGCGAGCAGGCCGTGCGCCTCCTGGTGCACGGCGCCGGCGGCCTCCGCCGAGGGTGCCTCGATGAGGCAGAAGACCTTTCCCTCCGGTTCGTTGACCCAGTAGCGCAGGTAGCGGACCCCGAACCTGTCCTGCGTCTGCAGATCCGCCCTGTGAGCCCTTGCTGCGTCTTCCGCGGTGACGCCACCGCTGATCGTGTGGACGTCGAGGTACAGCGCCATGGTGCGTTCCCTTCGGGTGGTGGGCACCCTCGGTGGTGCCACACTTGATACTCGTGACGGCCGGCAGGAAGAGCCATGACCGCACGACCGGGGCTCCTGGCCGTGGCCCCGGAGATGGCTCCGGAGGGACGGTGACCCGGCCCGCGACGGCGTGGACCGCGCTGGACGCGGCGCTGCGGGGCCTGCGGCTGGACGGAGCGCTCTTCTTCCGCGCCGAGTTCACGGAGGGATGGGCCTACCGGTCACCGGCGCCCGACGAACTCGTCCGGATCCTCCGACCGGGCGCAAGGCGTTTGATCGTCTTCCACATCATCGCCGGTGGGACGTGCTGGGCCCGGGCCCGGAGCGGGGAACGCCTGTGGGCCCGAGAGGGAGACGTCGTCGTGGTGCCCTACGGTGAACAGCATGCGATGGGAGGGGCCGAGACGGCGGAGGAGGTGCCGATCCTCGAACTGCTCGACCCACCCCCCTGGCGGACCCTGCCGGTGCTGCGACATGGCGCGGGCGGCGGACGTACCGACATCGTGTGCGGCTATCTGCACAGCGACCACCCGCTGTTCAACCCTGCCCTACGGGCGCTGCCGCCCCTCTTCGTGGTGCGCCCGCCCGAGGGACCGGCGGCGACGTGGATCAGATCCAGCATCGATTACGCCCTGGCGGCCGGTTCCCCGGCACCGGGCACCGACCGGACGGCGACGAAGCTGTCCGAGCTGGTGCTGCTGGAAACCCTCCGACTGCACCTGGCCACCGCGCCGGCGATCGACACGGGGTGGCTGGCCGCGCTCGCCGACCCGGTCCTCGCGCCGGTGCTGGCCCGCATGCATGCCGCGCCGGACCACCACTGGACCGTTCAGCAGCTCGCCGACACGGTCGCGGTGTCCCGGTCCGTACTGGACGAGCGCTTCCGCCAGGTACTCGGCCGCTCACCGATCCGCTACCTGGCCGACTGGCGGATGCACCTGGCCGAGAACCTGCTCGCCACCACAGGGCATTCGGTAGCCGCCGTGGCGCATCGGGTCGGGTACGACTCGGAGGAGGCGTTCAGCCGCGCCTTCAAACGCGCCCACGCCGTGGCCCCCGGCACCTGGCGCCGGGAACAGCTGACCGGGACCGGGCACCGGGACCAGCACGGTCACCGGCACCACTGACACGTCATCCATGAGGGCACCCATCTGATCCGGCGCATCGTGATCGGCCGTTCCCCGCCGTCGCCGTGGACCGTGACGCCGGTCGGTCAGGTACCTCACTCCGCGCGTGCGCGCGGGCTTCGGCGTCCGCCGTGCCCTGCCGGTGCCCCGGGCACCCGCGGCCGAACGAGGATGTGCTCGCTGTCGAAGGCCTCCCGAGCACATGCCGCCCGCCCGATCACGGACTCGTGAGGGTCCGAAGGGCCACCACACCATCACCGGAAACCGTGACGCCTGCGCTGTCACCTCTTCCCCGGTCCCGTGACACGTGCCGTCGCCGGTCGTGCCGGATGCTCCATCGGCCGCGCCCTCACCATGAACCCGGTGTCCTGATCTCTACGCGGGGTCGGCGTACGCGTGACGGAGCAGTGGTCGTCCGGGGTACGGGGTGGCGCGGCAGCCCCCTGCGCTGCCGCGCCACCCCGCGTCACCGGGCTCAGGTCGCGGTGCAGGTGACGGTGGGCCAGGTCCGGTTGCCGTTGTGTTGGACGGTGACGCCCCAGTTGTTGCCGCTGCCGTTGGGTGTGGCGGCGAGGACTTGGGCGCTGGGGTAGGTGGCGTTGATGTTCCAGGTGGAGAGAATCTTCGCCGGGGACGGTACGTTCATCGTCACGGTCCAGTTGCTGGAGCCGGAGACCGAGACGTTGAGGTTGTAGCGGTCGCTCCACTGCGTGCCGGCGGAGAGGGTGGCGGTGCAGCCGCTGCCGCCACCGCCGCCACCGCCGGGGGCCACGGCCCGGCCGGTCTGCGGCGAGATCATTCCGGCGCACAGGCCGCGAGCGGCCAGCCCCTGGGCGATCCGCGGGATGGCCGCGAGCGTGTTGGCGGACCAGTCGTGCATGAGGATGATCTGACCGTTGGTGAGTCGGGCGGCGGCCTGCACGATCGCCTCGGTGCCGGCACCGTTCCAGTCCTGTGAGTCGACGTCCCAGATGATCTCGGTGAGCCCGTACTTGGCCTCTACCGCTTTCACCGTCGCGTTGGTCTCGCCGTAGGGAGGCCGGAACAGCGTGGGTGTGCCACCGCCCGCGTTCGCGACGGCCTGCTGGGTCCGGGATATCTCCGAGTCGATCGTCGCCTGGCTCTGCTGGGTCAGGTGGGGGTGGGTGTAGCTGTGGTTGCCGACCCACATGCCGGCGTCGACCTGGGCCTTGACCTGGGCCGGGTTGGCGGCGGCGTACTGCCCCTGGTTGAACATCGTGGCCCGCAGCCCGTTCTGCTTCAGCGCGTTGAGCAGGGCGGGGGTGTTGCCGGACGGACCGTCGTCGAAGGTGAGCCCGACGTACCCGTTGCAGGTGGCGGCCTGTGCCGGTGCGCCGCTGTCGACGGTGAGGACGCCCGCCGCTGCCAGCGCGACGACGGCCAGTCTCGTGATCAGGGAGCGTAAGGGAAGGTGGGGCATGGTCGTCATGGGGAAGGGCCCTTCAGCCTCGGTGGGGCGGGGATACGGGGCTCAGGTCGCGGTGCAGGTGACGGTGGGCCAGGTCCGGTTGCCGTTGTGTTGGACGGTGACGCCCCAGTTGTTGCCGCTGCCGTTGGGTGTGGCGGTGAGGACTTGGGCGCTGGGGTAGGTGGCGTTGATGTTCCAGGTGGAGAGAATCTTCGCCGGGGACGGTACGTTCATCGTCACGGTCCAGTTGCTGGAGCCGGAGACCGAGACGTTGAGGTTGTAGCGGTCGCTCCACTGCGTGCCGGCGGAGAGGGTGGCGGTGCAGCCGCTGCCGCCACCGCCCGAACCGGCCGTGCCCAGCGTGATGTTGGAGCTGCCGCTGCTCTGGTAGCCCTCGGTGGCGAGGATCATGTAGTAGGTGAAGCTGCCCAGCGTCAGCCCGGCGCGGGCCCAGGCGTCGAAGTGGTTGCCGGTGGTGATGGTCCCACCCGTCCTCTTCGACTGGCGGACGCTCCAGTACTGGTCGAAGGTCTTGGTGCCCTCGACGGACGGGGCGTTGTACCGGGTCGTCTTGTAGATGTCGTACGTGCCGCCGTCGCTGGTGACGGTGCCCAGGAACGTTCCCGTGGGCCGGTAGGTGCCCCAGTTGTCGACGATGTAGTACTCGACGAGCGGGTTCGACGTCCATCCGTAGAGGGCCAGGTACGCGTTGCCGGACGGATTGAAGCTCCCCGAGTAGGTCACACTCCGGCGCCCACCGGTGCTCCAGCCCTTGCCGGCCACGAAGTTGCCGGTGTTGCTCCACGAGGTGCTGTAGTTGCCACCGGAGCCCAGGTTCATGGAGACCGTTCCTGGACTGTCCGTCCAGAACGAGTAGTAGTAGCCGTTGTTGGTGCCGGTCTGGTTCGTGGTGACGACCGTGTCGGCGTGGGCGGTACCAGGCAGGATCAGTGCGGCCGCGGTGACCAGCAGCATGGTGCAGACCCCACTGACGGTCCGCCGGAATCGGTCGAGCAACCCGAAGAGTTCGTGCCTGCGCCGCTTCGGGAGTACGGGTGCGGGTGTGCCGTTCATGCGCGTGCTTCCTCCTTCGGCAAGGGGGCGGCTCTGTTCACCGGGAGTGTTGGTATGCCCCTGCCAACTGTCAACAGTTTCGGCACATCTTTCGAAACATTCGGCCGTCCGAGCGCTCTGTTGTGAGCGGAACATGCCGGAACATGCCTGTTCAGTGCGGGCTTTCGAGTAAGGCGACTGCGGTCCACGATGAGAGCGCTCTCAGCTGATGATCAGGAGATCCATCCAACTCCGAATGTTTCGAAGGTGTTCCGGAGAAGGAGATGCTCCGCGGACTGTGCACGGGTGCCGTGGGAGCGTGCGTCGGGTGGGGACACCGAAGCCTCCGCAGACGGTGGCGGAGATCCTCGCGGCCGCTCGGGGTCTGGCGGTGCCCTTCGCACGGCCCGCCACGACGAGGGGTAAAGCGATGGCACTGCTCGGCGTCCCCGTTGCCGGTCGGGTGCCGGCGTGACCGGGCCCCGGAGTCGCACGACCTCAGCGCGCCGGGCGTGGACACCTCGCCTTCGGACACGGCATCCACCACTGCCTCGGTGCCCCCCTGCCCGGCTGGAGGGCCGCATCGGCCTGCGAACCCTTCCGGGGGGCGGGGGCCGCGCGGTCGACGACGGTGAGGTCGTGGGTGGCCTGCGGCGGGCTCGGTCGGGGAGGCGTCACCCGGAGCGGTCGGGTCGGTGACGTCGGCGTCGGCGACCGCGGCGAAGTACGGCTCGTCCGTGACCACCGGGATCGCGAGCCTGCGAGTGCGGTGGCGACGGCGGTGTCGATCGACTCGTTCGGCTCGAACCGGTCGGGAACGGGGCCGAGCAGCGAGTAGACGTCGAAGTAGGTCGTCTGGTTGCCCTGGGAGGGGGCTGTGGCCGTTGGCGGGGTCGTCGTTCGCGACGACGCAGACGTTCCCGGGCCGCGTCGGGTCGGCTCCGGGGCCGCATGCCGCTCTGGAGCCAGAAATCGGTTCCCGGAATGTCACCGCCCGGGATGTCACCGCCGGGGTGTCCCGCACCTTTCAGGTGACCGTGGCCTGCCCCGCCCCGAAGGGGGACCGGGCGGACCCTCACCGAACCCCGCACCGACCCCGCCCGCTGCGTTCAAGTCGGAGGAGGCTCAGTGAGGGTGTTCCGTGGCCCGTCGGCGGGACGCGTCGATCTCCGCGTACGCCTGCTCACGGCCCTCCCAGTGGGAGCCCTCGACCGACTTGCCTGGTTCCAGATCCTTGTAGACCGCGAAGAAGTGGGTGATCTCCAGCTGGTCGAAGGAGGGGATGTCGCCGATGTCCTGCACCGTCGCCCATCTCGGGTCGTGGGCGGGCACGCAGAGGATCTTCTCGTCCGGGCCGTGCTCGTCCCTCATGACGAACATGCCGACGGCCCGGCACTCGATGGTGCAGCCGGGGAAGGTGGGTTCGCCGGTCAGGACCAGGGCGTCGAGCGGGTCCCCGTCGCCGCCGAGCGTGTGATCGATGTAGCCGTAGTCGGCCGGGTACTTGGTCGAGGTGAACAGCAGCCGGTCCAGCCGGATGCGGTGCAGTTCGTGGTCCATCTCGTACTTGTTGCGGGATCCCTGGGGGATCTCCACGATCACGTCGAACTCCATGGCGGCCTCCTCGCCCCGTCGATGTCCTGGACGCGGGGCCCGTGTCGTTCACCCGGTCCGGCGGGTGGGATGCACGGGGGCGCTCTCCTCCAGCTGGAGGCCCTCACGCAACCGTCGTAGATCGTCCGCTGACCGGCCCAGTCCGTTCAGCTGCAGCCGGGCCGATTCCGTGCGGGCATCCGGGTGCACGGAGAAGGCCAGGTTCACCGACTGGTACACCATCCACTGGTCGTAGGCCAGCAACCGCTCCGCGTACGCCTGTGCCTCCACGAGGTCGGGGTCGGTGAGCGGCAGCTGCCGCAGCCGGGCCCGCAGACGGAGGAGGGCCGAGCTCGCGTCGCCGCAGTCCCGGGCGGCTTGGCCGGAGACGGGGCCGGGCTCCCCGCACGCGGCCACCGCGGCGTCGGCAGGCCGCTGGGCGGCCACCGCCTCGTCCAGCACCGCGAGCAGCGCTCGCAGTTGGGCCGGGCGCGACGGGCGGGGAGGGGTGGGGCGAGCACCTCTGCGGGTGAGCAGGAGGACGCCCCGCCGCCGTCGGATGCCTTCGCCGGGCGAGAACACGGGCATGGTTCCTCCTGGTCGCCACGGCTGGACCAGGGATCGTCAGCGGACCCGTCCGCGGTTGCGGTGAACCCGTCACTGGCGCGCCCTGAAGGGCGGTGCGCCCTTCCATTGTGCGCCTGCCGCCGTTGCGGGGCAGCCCGTCGCCGTTGGCCGTGGGTCGAACGGGCACGGCTGTGAACAGGGCGGCGGCGCGGACAGCGACACGGAAGGCGCCCGAAGGGGCCGTCTCCACATGCGGGGAGCAGGTGTCGGACGAACGAAGAACCACAGGATCATGCTCGACCTCGTCCTCACCGCTTGACCAAACACGCCGAACGCCCGGCTCCGCTCCCGGTTGTCGGATGACGGGCTGCGGTCGGGCGGCCTCGTGCTCGAGGGCGGGGCCGAGCGGGAGGCCGCCGTCGATGACGAACTCCGAGCCGGTGGCGAACGAGGTGTCGTCCGAGGTGATGAAGAGCAGGGCCCGGGTGATGTCGGCGGGTTCACCCAGGCGCGGGATCGCGAACGGCTCGGGGGAGCAGAGGTCGGAGATCGGGGTGTCGCTGCCGGCGGCGGGTTCGGTGATGAACGGTGTGGCGACGACGCCGGGGTGGATGGCGTTGACGCGGATGTGGTCGCGGCCCAGTTCCAGGGCGGCGGTTCTGGTCAGGCCGCGTACGGCCCACTTGCGGGGCCGGCGCTGCTGTAGGTGATGGTGTGGGTGTCCCAGTCGAGGAAGGTCGTCACGGCGGTGGTCGATTCGGCGCCGTGGACGGAGCGGGCGTACAGGGCGAGAGTGCTCAGGGCCTGGGCGGGGCTGTCGGTTCCGGCGCGGGCGGCATCGCCGGCTGCAAGGGCCGGGGCGACCTCGCGTTCGAGGGCGTACGCCCGGCGGATACGTTCGTTGACGTCCTGTAGTCACCAGGCGCACGATCAGCGCCCCGCAGTGGCCGGGCAGCGCGGGATCCCCCGTGTCGTGGCGGAGCAGTGCCATCGTGTCGCGCTCGTCGGCGGCCACGACACGGGGCGTCGACGCCCGGGTCTCCGGCATGCCGGCCGCGGTCGGCTCGCCGGGGTCCTCAGGGATACGTCGAGGATGCAGGGGCCGATCAGCTGTCCGCGCTGTCGGCTCCCGGTGGCGGTCACCACGACCCGTCCGTGGCCCCGACCGTGCCCGCCGACGCCGCCCCGCGCGTCCGGCACCGTCAGGGGCCTTCTTCAGCACGTCTCCGTCGGGGGGACCATGTCGCCCTCCGCCACCAGGATCGTCGGGGCGGCCGCCCCCGAACAGGACGAGATCAGAGGGGCGCGCTGTTGCCGCGACACCCGCCGCCACACCGGGGTCCGCGGTTCCGAGGGGATCTCGTTGGGCAGGTGGCTGGCTGTCATGGCGCCTGGTCACGGACGTCGCGGAGGCGCGCCCGGAAATGGCGCTGCCTGCGTCCCGACGGACGGTTCCCGCTTCTCAGGGTGCCCCCTGCCCGCTCAGGGCTGAGCGCCGTCGCGGCCGTGGTCGGCGGCGTAGGCGGCGAACACGGCCGTCGGCGGGCCGCCCGTGTGGAGGAATCGCTGGTCGAGGATGGCGGCGAGGTCGTTCAACGCGCCGGTGAGCAGGGCACCCGCCAGTCGCACCTCCGGCCGTTCCGCCGCCTGGCCGCGCTGGGCGAGCACGGTGGCGTAACCGACCATGGCCGCCAGCGACGAGTGGTCCTCCCCGTCATGGAAGTAGTAGGCCTCGGCGTACTGGGTGAAGTCGATGCGGACGCGCGCGACTTCGGTGGCCAGACTCTCCAGCAGCAGCGCCCCCGCAGTGCCGTCGATCTGCGGCGTCGTCGGATCCGCGTCGCGCAGCAGGGCCAGTCGGATGGCCAGGACCCTTCTGCGGGTCAGCGCCGGATAGATCTCCAGCACCCAGGAGACGGTGGCCGTCAGGAGCGCGAAACCGACGAGGGCCTCGAGCGGGGACACCAGACGCAGCCAGCCCTCGTCGGGTGCGATGTCGCCCAGCCCCAGGGTGGCCACCGTGACCAGCGACAGATACAGGGAGTCGAGCAGCGCCGGCTCCTGCGCGGCCTTGGAGCCGGGCGAGAAGGTGAACGCCCCGGGCATGTGGGGCCAGTAGACGATCGCCCAGCCGAGGACGACGGTGAGGGCCCACATGCCCACCACCGTGACCATGGCGAGGGGCCCGACGAGTCCGACCACGCGGCCGGGGGCGCGGAAGCGCCGGGCAAGTCGCCACAGTGCCGTCATGACGAGCCGGCTCAGGCCACCGTGGCGAGTGGGGTGCCAGAGCGTGTGGAACAGGTCCCGCAGGGTGATCATGACGAGCCCGGCGCCGACCAGCGAGACCAACCACTTCATCCGTGTCTCCCCACGGCTGTCGAACGGACGGAATCCCGATTCCGGAGCCTAGGGCAGGTGGGGCTGCGGCGGGCACGCCACGCTCATCCGCCCGGATCATGCGCCCACAGAACGAGCGTGCAGGTCTCCTCGGGCGCGACGGTCACCGCCCGGTGGGCCAGCACCACGCGGAGGGGGGCGTTCGAGGTAGGCGGATTGCCCCTTGTCTTCTGACGAGGGGAAAAAGGTCGTCATGCGAGACACAGTGACGTCGGACCAAGACAACGATTCCGGTGGTGCCGGACGGGCAGGTGTGGGCGGCGCTCCATGTGCCCGGGTTCTGCCAGACGTCGCCGGACACGTTCAGCAGGGCACGATCGTAGAAGCTCCGGTACGTGACGTCAGGCGGGCCTCCGTTGTGGTTGCGCACCATGCCAAGGCGCAACCCGGTGGTACGGCCGGAGGCTCGCGCCAGGATCTGTGCTGCCACGTCAGCGGCAGCGGTCCCGCGGCTACAGCGCGGTGAAGGTCCACTGCAGGTTGGTGCTGTTGCCGTAGGTCCACTGCTTGGTGACGGAGCCCGAGGCGACGTTGCCGCCGCCGTCGAGGACCAGGCCGGTGGCGCGGTTGGCGATCGAATGACGTTCGCCGCCCCGGTGGGTGATCCTCCACTGTTGGCTGGTGCCGCCGTTCCAGGGGGCCTGTCTGGCTGCGGAGCCGTCGGTCGTGGCGCCCCAGCCGTCGGCGACCATGCCGTTCGTGCGGTTGACCAGCCTGTAGTAGCCGTCTGCGACAGCCTCCGCATGCCACTGCAGGTTCGAACTGCCGTCCCAGGTCCACTGTTTGAGGTTGGCCCCGGAGGCGACGTTGCCGCCGCCGTCCAGGGCGAGACCGTTGGTGACGTTGGTGATCCGGAAGTACGTCGCCGGGTTGAACTGAACCCTGAGAGAGGTGACCTTGTCGTTGTTGCCGGTGACCCTGAGGTCGGGGTTGTCGGCGGTGAAGGTCCAGGAGGTGCCGGTGAAGTTGTCGTCGGAGTAGCCGATGACCTGGTAGCCGGGGGCCGGCCGGAGGGAGGAGAGGGTGCGCGGGCCCGGTCCGGCCGCGGTCAGGTCGGCCGCGGTGTAGTCGCCGACGGTGAGGACGGCGGCGTTACCGGTGTAGTTGACGTCGGTGAAGGCGATGGCGCCGACGAGCGGCCGCAGGCCAGGGATCGTGCCGGAGAAGGTGAGCTTCAGGACGTAGGCACCCGCGCTGTACGGCGCCGAGGACGGCAGGGCGACGGTGAGGCCGGAGGAGTGCTGGGCCGGAGTGGGCAGGTCGATGTAGGTGCCGGCGGTGGAGCCGAGGAGCTTCACCGAGGTCAGCGAGGAGAGGTCGATCCGATCCGAGCTGAGGGTCTTGATCGTCAGAGTGGTGCCGGGCCAGCCCAGGACGGTGGCGTAGAGGACGGTGTCGGCCTTGTTGCGGGTGAAGCGGATGTCCTGGGGCGTGCCGGCGTGCGGGGTGGTGAACGCACCGCCGCCCATCTTCGTCGGTCCCTCGCCGTACGCGGTCCACGCCCGGGTCGAGTACACGGACTCGCCGAAGCGTTTCAGATGGTCCCCGATGCCGAGCAGGATGTCCTTCTGCGCCTGGGGGATGGTGCCGTCGGCCATCGGCGCGATGTTCAGCAGCACGTTGCCGTTCTTGCTGATCCGGTCGAGGAACGAGTGCAGCATCTGGGGGATGCTGTAGTAACCGATGCCCTGGGTGTAGCACCAACTGCTGCTGGAGATGCTGTCGTCGGTGAGCCAGTACGGGGCGGTCAGATCGCCCGGGCCGCCGCGCTCGTAGTCGAAGACCTCGCCCTTGCCGTTCATGCCGTCCTTGTAGGTGGCGACGACCTCGCGGCCCCAACTGTTGGCCTGGTTGTAGTAGTACGACAGGAAGTTCAGGCGTTGCGTCTCGTCGACGGCGTCCAGCTTGAAGTCCTGCCAGAGGATGTCGGGCTGCGCCCGGTCGATGACCTCCTTGAGTTTGTCGTACCAGAGCTGGTTCTCCGCGGATGAACCCAGCTGCCCGTAGAGCTTCTTGAGACCGGGGTCCGTCTGGCCGGGGACGAATTCGTAGAAGCCGTTGAAGTGGTACGCGTGGTGCATGGCCACCAGCAGCTTCAGGCCCCTGGCGCGGATGGCCGTGGAGAACAGCTGCAGCAGGTCCAGCCCTGGTCCCTTGTCCACCGAGTTCCACTCGTTGACCTGGCTGTCCCACATGGAGAAACCGTCATGGTGCTCGGCGACCGGGCCGGCGAACCTGGCGCCCGCGTCGACGAACAGCTGCACCCACTCGTCGGGGTCGAACTTCCCGCCGGCCGACTTCAGTTTCGGCGCGAACTGCACGGTGTTGCCCGCCGGGTCCTTCGCTCCGTTGATGAAGTTGTGGTACGGCCATGCCGAGGGCCGGCCGTAGGTGGCGATGTGGTGCTGGTTGGCGTTGCTCCCGGTCTGGTACATGTTGCGCGGGTACCACTCGTTGTCGAAGGCGGGGACGCTGAAGGCGCCCCAGTGGAAGTAGATCCCGAACTTCGCGTCCTGGAACCACTCAGGGGCCGGCGGGTGCTGGTCGACCGAGTTCCAGTCGGGTGTGTACGTGCTGGGCGCCGCCTGGGCGATGTCGGCGCCTAACACACCTCCGGCAACGGCCGCCGTGGCCAAGCAGGTTGCGGAGGCCAGGAAGTGGCGTCTGTTGATCGAGCTCGACATGGACACATCCCTGATGCGGAAGGGGACAGGGGGAATGCAGGGCCACGCATGAAGGTCGGCCATGTCGCCATGGGATGTCAACCAGCGTGCAGGGATGAATACCCCTTATTGCTAAGGGTTTTGTCCCACTTGTCATCCTCTTCATGCGCATTGCCTTCACCAGACATGCGATGTCTGGCAGGCAGTTCATGGTCGGTTCCCCGCTGGCGGATCTCCCGCGACCGGCCCGTCGGGGGGCATGAACCACGGCCACCAGGACGCCCCGCCGGCCCTGGACACCCGAGCTCGGGCGATCGCCGAGGTCCGCGCGGCGCATGGCACCCCCCGCCCGCGGCCGCGATCACCTCCTTGCACACGCATCCCAGTATCATCAACGTCACCCTCGGCATGCGGACTCCGTAACAGGCCGGACGAGACGCGAGACTCCATGATCAGCAAGTCCCGGACGGCCTCTGGGACGATCTCCGCACTCAGGGGCTGATCAGGTCGGACGTGCTCACGGGGCACGGTGGGGGGAGGGGATGGGCGGTGTCTCTGACGGACAGGGCTATCGAGGAGATCCGTGAACTGATCCGGACCGGTGCGCTGCCGCCGGGATCGAAGCTCCCCCCGGAGCCGGACCTGGCGGCCCAGCTGGGTCTGTCACGCAACCTCGCGCGCGAGGCGGTCAAGGCGCTGGCCGTCGCCCGAGTCCTGGAGGTCCGCCGCGGTGACGGCACCTATGTCACCAGCCTGCAGCCCAGCCTGCTCCTCGAAGGGCTCGGCGGGGCCGTGGAACTGCTGCAGGGCGACTCGGCTGCCCTGCAGGACCTCATGGAGGTACGACGGCTCCTCGAGCCCGTCGCCACCGCGCTGGCCGCCACCCGAATCTCGGACGACCAACTGGCCGACGTCAAAAGCCACTTGGACGCCATGCGGGAGGCCCGCGACGACGTCGAACTGCTCAACGCCCATGACGCCGCCTTCCACCGCGCCGTCGTCGCCGCGACCGGCAACGAAACCCTGCTCACCCTCCTGGAGAGCGTCTCCGGCCGCACGCTGCGCGCCCGGATCTGGCGCGGTCTGGTCGACGACAAGGCTGCGGGACGCACGCTCGCCGAGCACGAGGCGATCTTCAACGCCCTGTCCACCCGTGACTCCGCCCTCAGCCAGGCCGCCGCACTGCTGCACGTGAGCAACACCGAGCAGTGGCTGAGGGAACACCTGCGCTCCGGCGAGCCCCTCCCCTTCGGAACGGCAGCGCGGAACTGACGGGCAGGCGCTGCAACCGTTCGGCTCCACCAACCGGGCGGTCAACACACGCCCTTCGACATCGCCGACACCAAGACGTGCGTACCGCTCCGGCCCGAGGTAGGGGCGCAGCGAGTCATCGGTCGAGGTGGGTGAGGGTGTGCCGCCGGCCGCGGCGGCCGGGGCGGGCGACGCGCTCGCAGGCGTTGAGGGCGGTGCGTACGGCGCGGTCGCCGACGGCGGGGGCGTGCACCCGCCATCCGTCCGCGTCCAGGGCCCGGACGAGCGCCTGGTGGTCGCGGTCGCTGACGTACGGCTCACCCCGGTGACCGGTCGGCCTGCCCGCCGCGTTCCGGTACGGGGTCAGCAGGGCGGCGGCCTGCGCCGGGAACGCCATCACGCCGTCGAGGAACACCGTGGCCGTGGTCAGCCGCGGCGTGGCCGGTCCGGTGAAGCGCCGGTGCACGTCACGCAGGCATGCGGCCGCGGCCCGGTGGCTTTGTGGCGAGTTCCGTGTCGATGAGCAGCGCGGGGGTGATGTGCTGCGGCAGCAGTTTCTTTCCGATGAGGTCGGCATGGGTCTTGAGGCTGTCCTCGCCCCTGGCGGCGTCGAGGAAGGACGTGATGCCCGAGGCCAGGAGCGTGTCGGCCATCCTGGCCTGGGCGGCCTCGATCCGGTCAGGACCCGGCGGCGGAATCACCCCAAAGACGAGCCCTTGCGTGTTGTCCTTGAGTTGGTCGAAGACGCCTCCCTCCCGCCGGCGGGCGAAGTGGGCGTGGACGGTGTTCCCGTGCGGGTAGTCGTGCGGGAGGTGACGCCAGGGGATCGCGGTGCGGTTCGCGAGAGGACCGCGTCGAGCAGAATGCGCAGGTCATGGTCCGGCGGTCGGCAGATGTCCGGTCCGCGTCCGCGGCGCTCGGCCCGCCACTGCGCCAGGTCTGTCTCGGGGCCTGTGGAACTGCGGCGGAGCGGTGCCGCCTCAGTAGCCGTAGATCATCTTGTAGGCGACCTCGGGGAGGAACTGTCCGGCCGAGGAGCCGGTGCCGACGCCGCAGTTGCCGTCGGACTCACCCGGGACCTTGATCCACAGGAGCATCTCGGCGCCTCCGCCCAGTCGGCTGGGGGTGCCGATCCGGCGGCCTGAGGGGTTGCACCACTGGCCGTTGGAGCCGTTGCCGTTGCGGCTGGTGTCCACGACGAACGGCTTGGTGTAGCCGTACCGGGCGTTGAGTTCACTGTTGACGGCGTTGCCGTACGCGGTGTTCTCGGCCGTGGTCAGGTAGTTGGAGACGTTGAGCGAGAAGCCGTGAGCCTGGCGGACGCCGGCTTCGTGCAGGCGCGTGGCCATGGTCGCGGCGCTCGCCCAGGCCGGGTTGCCGGCGTCGAGATAGACCCAGGTGTGGGGAGCCTGGCGGTTGAACTCGGAGAGCGCCCCGGTGAGCATGGCCTCGCGTTCGTCGATCTGGGCCTGGGTCATACAGCCGTAGTCCCCCAGGGAGTCCGGTTCGAGGACGACGACAGCCGGGCGGCCCGCGATCCCGCCCGCGAACTGGGCGATCCAGTTCGTGTAGGCGGACGGCGAGGAGGCTCCGCCCGCGGAGTGCCCGCCGCAGTAGTCGCGGTTGTAGATGTTGTAGGCGACGAGGATGGGCAGCTTGTCCCTGGCGTCCGCGGCACCCACGTACGCGCCGGTGGCGGTGCCGATGGTGCCGCTCCAGGAGCCGAACCAGCGGGCCGTCGGGGTGTTGGCGACGGAGGCGCTGATCGCGGGCGCCCGGCCGTCGCCGGGGTTGGCGGCGACCCACCGTTTCGCGCTGGAATCCGGGTCCACGTAGAACCCGTTGGTCATGGTCGTCGGGTCGGCCGCGTGGGCGGGCGGTGCGGCGGCGAGCGCGAGCGGCAGCGCGGAGAGCGCGGCCACCAGGGCGAGCAGTCTGCTGCGCATGACGGTACCTCGGCTTTCTGACAGGGATGCGTCCGATGGCCGGCGATGAGCGTGGGGAGCGCTCCCATCGGAAGCACTCCCCACGGCATGGTCGGTCAGCAGGTCGGGTTGGTCTGGGTCAGGAGTCCGAGCCGCCACGGGAGGAGGTTGTAGTCGCCGCCCGCGTTGGGATTCACGCCCTGGTAGAGGTACTGGAGCCGGCAGGACGGGATGGTGAGTGTCTGGTCGTAGCCTGCGCGGATCATCTCGCCGTGGCTGATGTCCCGGGTCCAGGAGCCCGCGGGGAAGCTGACGTTGTTCGCCCGCGCGAAGGGGTTGCTCTCCGATGCGGCGAGCTGCGTCCAGGAGCCGGCCAGACTGGTGGTGGTCCAGGAGCGGAAGTAGCGCCGCCCGTCGGATCCGATGGCCTCGACGAGGAGCAGGTACTGGTTGCTGTCCTGCACCTTGTACACGTTGCTCGCTTCGAACAACGCGTACTTGGAGTCCTGCAGTGCGATGACCGTGTTCGTGAACCCGTTGGGGAACTGGCCGACGGTCGTCTGGGACCGGTACAGGTGTCCGTTGTCGTCGGAGGAGAACAGGTAGCAGTTGGCGCTGTCGCAGATCACCCACATGTCGACCCAGTAGCCGCTGCCGATGTTCTGCCGGATGATGTCCGGCATCGACGAGTAGAAGTTGCGCGGGGCGCTCCACCCGTTGGGGTTGCTGATGTCGGGGTTGGTGGAGTACGAGGCGTTGCCGGTCTGGTAGACCAGGTACCACAGGCGTTGCGGCGCGTTGTAGAAGACCTGAGGCGCGGCCCGGTAACCGGACCCGATGGCGGTGCGGTCCAGGTAGTGGTGGGTGGCCGAGCCGGCCTGGGACCAGTCGCTGAAGCTCAGATAGACCAGGTTGTAGCCGGAGGAGCTCGCGGTACTGGCGAACACGTGGTACTTGCCGTTGTACTGGACGACCGTCGGGTCCTTGATCCCGGCGATGTTGTGGGTCGAGTCCGGCTTCGGTGCGATCAGCGGGCCGCTGGAGCTCCACGAGTAACGGCTGGGCAGAGCAGCGGCGTCGGGGGCGCTACGGGTGGTGGCGGGTGTGCCGCCCAGCGTCGTCAGCGCCGCGTTGTACGCCGACTTCTTGTTGCCGTTGCGGTCGAACAGCAGCGGGTTCTCGCCGCTGCGCCAGGAGTCGCTGTCGCGGATGCCCCAGACCGTGATGCCGGTGCAGCGCGTGACGTTCATGCAGGCCCTGACCGTGTTCGCGTACGCGGTCGGCGACGCCTGCGCGATGTCCAGTTCGGTGATCTGGACGTCCACGCCGAGTGCGGCGAAGCTCGACAGCGTCGTCTGGAAGCTGCCGGGGGGACCGCCGGCGCCGAAGTGCGCCTGGAGGCCGACACAGTCGATGGGGACGCCGCGTGCCTTGAAGTCGCGCACCATGCGGTAGACGCCCTGGGTCTTGGCCGCGTTCCAGTCCTCGATGTTGTAGTCGTTGTAGCAGAGCTTGGCTGCCGGGTCGGCCGTCCGAGCCGTGCGGAACGCCTGCTCCAGGAAGCCGTTGCCCAGCACGTCCCGGAAGACCGAGCTGCGGAGCTGGCCGCTGGAGCCGTCGGCGAAGGCCTCGTTGACCACGTCCCAGGAGTGGATCCGGCCCTTGTAGTGGTTCATCAAGGTGGTGATGTGGTTGTTCATCACGCCGCGCAGGGTGTTCGCGTCCCTGATGGAGCCGACCCAGCCGGGCAGTTGGGAGTGCCACACCAGGGTGTGGCCACGCATGCGCTGACCGTGGGACGTCGCCCGGTTGACGATCTGGTCGCCGGGGCCGAAGTTGAACGAGCCGCGGGACGGCTCGGTCGTGTCCCACTTCATCTCGTTCTCGGGTGTGACCGAGTTGAACTCACGGTCCAGGATGCCGGTGTACGTGCCGTCGCCGAGCCGGCCTGCGGCCACGGCGGTTCCGAAGTACCGTCCGGACTGGGCCGCCTGGGCGCCCAGGGTGGAGGCCCGAACGGTGTCGGGCGTGTCGGGCGTGTCGGGCGCGGCGGTCGCCGTCCCGGGTGTCACCAGGACGGTCGCGGCCAGCAGGCCCAGGACCGAGGCTCGGCGACAGCCGAGCCGTTTCAGCGGGTTCATGGTTCTCCTCGTGGAGTGGGTGGGGGGTTGAGTGGTGCGATCGGTGGACCGTTCAGGGCGTGGTCAGCTCGAACCGCGCGATGCGCACCGAGCCGCCGAGTGCCTGGGTGGCGTGGTTGAAGAGGGCGAATCGGTAGCCCATGAAGAACCGCCAGTCGTTGCCCAGCGAGAAGGCGGGCCCGAGGCGGGTGAAGGTGGTGCCGTCGGTGCTGTAGGAGAAGGTGCCGAGGCGTCCGGTGCCGGGACGGATGTCCGCGCTCGCACGCAGCCAGACCCGGTTGCCCGACACGGCCGCGCTCGCGGCCTCGGTGCCGGTGCCGGTGGTGTTCCAGTTGGTGTCCATGGTCAGCCCGTTGACCATGGACACCCGCGTCCCGGCGCCGTCGCGCTTGACGCCGATCCAGGCGGAGGAGTCACGCAGCAGCGCGAGTCCGGCCCGGTCGCCGTCCCGCATCGCGGTGTGGTCGAGCTGGACCGTGGCGGTGGAGGTGGGGCCCTGGATGCGGTGCGTGAGGGTGTTGCGGGCCCAGTAGAGATCGTTGGTGACGGTCGCGGTCTGCAGGGTCAGGCCGTTGTTCACCGACCATTTGGTGTTGTCCGGGTTGTGGTTCCACTCCCATCTCGGCTTGAGGGCCGTGCCGTCGAAGGTGTCGACGCCGATCAGGGGGGTGACCTGGCGGGGCGGAGGGGGCACGGCAGGGCTGGGATATGTCAAACCCCATGCGCCGTTGACGAGTTGGACGACGGGCCAGCCGTCCGACGTCCAGGTGACCGGTGCCAGGGCGGGCATCCGGCCGCCGGGGTAGGCGTCGACGAAGGCCAGGTAGTACCAGGCGCCGTTCTGCGTCTGCACCAGTCCGCCCTGGTGGGGGACGCCGCCGCCGGGTATCGGTCCGCGCAGGTCCAGCAGGACCTGACGCATCGTGTACGGACCGAAGGGGCCGCTCGACGACTTCAGGACGTACTGGCCGTTGGCCGGGCGGGTCAGGAAGATGTAGTACTGCCCGTTGATCCTGTAGAAGCGGGAGCCCTCCAGCGTGCCGACACTCGGCGGAGTGGTGAACACCTGCTGTGTGCGGACCTGGGTGCGGCCGTCGGGCGAGAGCTGGGCCACGTTGATGGTGGTGTTGCCGTATGCCACGTAGAGGGTGTCGTCGGTGTCGACGAGTAGCCCCGCGTCGTAGTAGGGGGTGTTGATCGTCGTGAGTCTGCTCCACGGCCCCTCGGCGGCGGTGGCGGTGTAGACGTACGTCCGGGCGAAGTCGATCTGGCCGAGCCAGTAGAAGGTCCGGTTGCTCGGCCGGTAGGCCAGCGACGATGCCCAGATGCCCCGGACGTAGCCACGGGCGCCGTTCAGGTCGTACTTGGCGCCGAAGTCGAGGACGGGCACCGAGTGGCCGGCGATCTCCCAGTTGACCAGGTCGTACGAGCGCAGGACGGGTGCGCCCGGCGAGTAGTGCATCGTCGAGGCCGAGGCGTAGTAGGTGTCACCGACGCGGATGACGTCGATATCCGCGAAGTCCTGCCAGATCACCGGGTTGTTGAAGGCCGCCGCGGTCCCGAGGGCCGGCCCTTGGGCGGAAGTGGTGCCGGGGGCCGCTGCCGGAGGCAGCAGGGCACCGGCGGCCAGGCCGGTGGCGGCCGTCAGTGCGCGCCGGCGGGACAGGATGTGATGAGTCCATGACATCTGCACGGGTGGCGTTCTCCCTCTGTGACCCAGCCGTCGACGGTTGGAGTTGTCCGGAGGTGCCCTGCTGGTTCGTGCGGAGCGGCCGCTCTGTATACGAGATGTCGAACACGGATCGGCTTGTCGAGCATTTTGGATGATAGGGGGCCGGTGAATGCCGTCAATACCTCTCGCATGAATCGATTGATGCTTCGAAACATTCGGAGCTATTTGATCCCATGTTCCCGCTGGCCAGTTGCCCGGATGGTGCAGATGCGCGACCTTCCGCACGTCTGCATGGCCGGATTGTGGAGGCAGTGCAGTGATGGGTGTTGACATGCTCGATGACCCCCCTAGTATCCGTGAGGCCGCAGTTTCCGAATCATTCACGAAATTTCGAACCGGCATCCCCCTTCTTCAGTGTCATGGACGTGACATCGATCTTCGCGTCGCACGCCCATGGCACCCTTCCGCGAAAGGAGCGCTTGGTGCCCAGACGGTCAGGCGGACGACTGCTCCGCCTCCTCGCGACCATCGTGCTGACGGCCACCGCGTCCGTGACGGCTTCCGCTCACTCCACTGCTTCGGCCGCGCCCGGCAGCCCGGCGCTTGCTCCACCGTTGGGCTGGAACAGCTGGAACAGCTTCGGGTGCGGGGTCACGGAGGCGCAGGTTCGCCAGGCCGCCGACGCGATGGTGTCCTCGGGGATGCGGGACGCCGGTTACCGGTACGTGGTGATCGACGACTGCTGGTTCGACCCGCAGCGTGACGCGGCGGGCAACCTGCGGGCCGCGAGCAAGTTCCCGAGCGGGATGAAGGCTCTCGGGGACTACATCCACGGCAAGGGGCTGAAGTTCGGCATCTACCAGGTGCCGGGCGAGCGCACCTGCGCGCAGACCAGCGGTGCCTATCCCGGGTCGACGGGCAGCAGGGGGCACGAAGCCCAGGACGCCGCCACGTTCGCCGCCTGGGGTGTGGACTACCTCAAGTACGACTGGTGTTCCTCCAGCGGCACCCGAGACGAGCAGGTCGCACGGTTCACGGTGATGCGCGACGCACTGCGTGCCACCGGGCGGCCGATCGTCTACAGCATCAACCCCAACAGCTTCCACGCCATCACCGGTGCCACGTACGACTGGGGCGAGGTCGCAGACCTGTGGCGGACGACCGAGGACCTGCTCGACATCTGGCAGAACGGCAACACCAACAGCTATCCGATGGGCGTCGGCAACGTCCTTGACGTCACCGCACCACTGGCGGCGCAGTCGGGTCCAGGGCACTGGAACGACCCGGACATGCTGGTCGTGGGCCGTCCCGGCCTGTCACTGACCGAGTCCCGCTCGCACTTCGCCCTGTGGGCGCTGCTGGCTGCCCCGCTCATGGCCGGCAACGACATCCGCACCATGTCCGCCGACGTGAGCGCGATCCTGCGCAACCCGCGGCTGCTGGCGGTGAACCAGGATCAGCTGGGCGCGGGCGGGCGCAGGGTGCGCGACGACGGCAGCACCGAGGTGTTCGCCAAGCCGCTGTCCGACGGCTCGGTGGCGGTGGGCCTGTTCAACCGGGGAGAGACCACCGCGGCGGTCAGTGCGACAGCAGCTCAGGTAGGTCTGTCCGGCGGGCCGTTCACCCTCACCGATCTGTGGACGGGCGCCACGTCGAGTACGGCGGGGCCGATCTCGGCGAGCGTCCCCGCGCATGGCGCGGCCGTGTTCCGGGTGAGCGGTGGCAGCCCGCTGGCCGCCACCACCTCGCGGCTGCGCGGCAACGGGTCCGGCCGCTGTGTGGACGTGGACAACGCCTCCACCGCCGCCGGGGCGACAGTACTGCTCTGGGACTGTCATACGGCCGCCAACCAGCTGTGGACCACGTGGGCCGGCGGCGAGATCCGCGTCTTCGGCGACAAGTGCCTGGACGCCTACAACCAGGGCACCACCGACGGTACCCGTGTCATCACCTGGCCCTGCAACGGCCAGGACAACCAGAAGTGGTCCACCGGTTCCGACGGGTCGATCCGCAACGTCCACGCCGGGCTGTGCCTCGACGTCGACCGGGCCGGCACCGCGAACGGGACCCCGCTGCTGCTGCGGACCTGCAACGGCCAGGCCAACCAGAAGTGGACCCGCGCGTGAGCAACCACAGCCTTGAGAAGGGGAGTTTCGCGATGACGAGGACAGGATCCCTCTTATGGTCCGCCGTGATCGCGGTGGTGGTCGTCCTGAGCATGGGAGGCACGGCACTGGGCCGCGGCCAGGGCGAGAGCACCCCGCGCACGGTCTCCGCCATGGCGGCCGCGTCCGCCGGCGCCGCTGCCCCGACCGCAGGGTGCGGCAAGGCTCCCGCCCTGACGAGCGGAACGCACACGATCCAGAGCGGCGGCAAGAACCGCAACTTCATCCTGCGCGTTCCCGACGGCTACGACCGCAACCGCGCCTACCGGCTGGTCTTCGGGTTCCACTGGCTGGGCGGCACCTCCACCGACGTCGCCACCGGCCGGACCGTGGAAACGGGCAGCTGGGCCTATTACGGGCTCCAGCGACTGGCGAACAACAGCACCATCTTCGTCGCACCCCAAGGCCTCGACAACGGCTGGGCCAACGCCGGTGGGGAGGACGTCACCTTCGTCGACGACATGATCAGGCGCATCGAGACGGATCTGTGCGTCGACACGACACAGCGTTTCGCCCTGGGATTCAGCTACGGAGCCGCCATGTCGTACGCCCTGGCGTGTTCCCGCGCGACGGTCTTCCGCGCGGTCGCGGTGCAGAGCGGCGGGCAGCTGAGCGGATGCAGCGGTGGCACCCAGCCCATCGCCTACCTCGGGGTGCACGGCCTCAGGGACAACGTCCTCGGCATCTCCGGCGGACGGGCGTTGCGGGACAGGTTCGTCAGGAACAACGGCTGCACCGCCCAGAACCCGACGGAGCCGGCGCAAGGCAGCCTGACGCACCGGGTCACCACCTACTCGGGATGCTCGGCCGGGCATCCGGTCACCTGGGCTGCGTTCGACGAAGGGCATATCGCCGCGCCGCAGGACGGGGCCGCAGGAGACAGCGGATCCAGGACCTGGGTGCCGCAGGAGGTCTGGAAGTTCTTCACGCAGTTCCAGACCTCCAACCCGCCGCCGGGGCCGGCGACCTGCCGGGTCACCAGTACCGTCAGCGCCTGGAACACCGGCCTGACGTCGAACATCACCCTCACCAACACCGGCACCACCGTGATCGACGGCTGGTCCCTCGCCTTCACCCTGCCCGACGGCCAGACCGTCACCTCCGGCTGGAACGCGGACTACTCGCCCGCCTCCGGCCGGGTGACGGCCAGGAACGTCGCCCACAACGCCACCATCGCTCCAGGCGCATCGGTCGGCATCGGTTTCCAGTCGGCCCACACCGGCAACACCGCTCCGCCGAGCTCCTACACCCTCAACGGCACGGCCTGCGCCACGACAGCGACGGCGCCGAAGTGACCGACGGTTCGTCGGCGCCCGATTCGGCCGCGGCCGTGGTCAGGCGCGGCACTGGAACGAAGTGCCGTGTCGGTCGGTCAGCGGGGTTCACCGGGAAGTGTCGGGCACCTGGGAGGGGGGCGAGCTCGAAGTGCATGAAGTCCTTGATCCTCTCGTACTCGCCGCCCCAGACCACGCCTTCCTTGAACTTGATCATCTTGATCACCTCGAGGGGCAGATTCAGGAAGCCCTCCAGGGTCCAGATCGTGAGTTCCTTCTCCGGCAGGTGCGTACGCAGGTAGATGTAGTCCGCGACGTCCGGGCCCGCCTCGTAGGCCTTCCTGGCCTGCGCGTACTGCGCCTGTGCCAGGGCCACACGGGCCGCTTCCCCGGTGGCCTCGGCGTTGGCGAGCTCATCGGCCGCCCGCTGCACCGCGTCAAAGAGGGACGTCGCCTTCGGCTCGATGCCGGCGAGCCGGATTTTCAGGTCGTAGGAGGCATTCTTGAGGACTTCGTCACGCTGTTCGAGGACGATCTCGCGGTCCTCGCGTGCGGCGAGCCGATGGTCGACGGCGTCCCGGCGCAGATCGACATGTTCGGTTGTGTGCCGGTTGATCACCTCCATGACCCCGCCCAGGGTGATGTACGCATTCCACGTCGCGTTCACATCGATCGCGAGCCCCCAGGCATGGTTGCTCAGCCGGTCGGCGCCGTGGATGGTGCGCGGCTGGAAGCCGTAGACCGTCGCAACCCCGTAGCGTTCGGCGTCGGCGTCGAGTGCGGTCAGATCGGACGGCGACTTCTCAGTGGCCGCCTTGAGCCGCCGTAGCAGCTCCCGGTGGATTCCGGCCTCGACCCGTACCCCGAAGAGCTCGACGGCCGGTTCGATCTCACGCCAGTACCGCATGGGATCCGGGGTGCCCTGCTGGTACATCAGCGCGCGGATCTTCCGGAAGTAGGGGAACGGCTCCATCCGTACACCCGGCCGGCCGGCCATCGCCGTGAACGGGTCCTGCAACGCACGAGCTCCTCCCACTCACGCAGGATGACGCGCTCGAGTTCGTGCAGGAACTCGGCGATGTGCTCGGCCAGCCGAAGCGCCCGCTGGTCGTCTTCGCTGCCGAACCGGGCGAGATGGCCATCGGGTTCCGGATCGGACTGGATGATCTCCGCTGTCAGGGAACACAGAGTGAGGGAGAACCCACGCCCCCGCGCGCTCTCCAGGAGCGCGTCTTCGAACTCGTCCCCGGGGGTGGTGGTACTGGACAGACGCAGGTCGAGGGCCGTCTTCTCCGCGCTGCTCAACGGGTCGTGGAGCGAGGGCTGGCTTCTCAAATGCTGCCGACCAACGCGCTGGGTGGGCATTTCTTCAAGAACGAGGGCAGTGTTTTCGAGCCCCGGGACGACGGGCCTGTCCTGTTCAGTATCGGCGCGGGAGTCGACCGGAAATCCCTGCTCCTGCGGAGAAAGAGCAAGGTCAGCGAGTTCACGTATCGGAGTCTTCTGCCGGCGGCCTGCCGGTCCGATGCGGACGAGGTGTCCTGAGCCGGTGCGCGACAGGACTGATGCGTTCCCGGGCTGCGAGAACGAGCAGCGCAGGGAGAAGCCGACCAGGCTCGAACGCCTCACCCCGGCCCGTGTGCCCCAACCTCGTGGAGCCGGTCGCGGAGGGCCGCCCGGGACCAAGAACCCACGTCCCGCACCCAGCTCGGTGTCGTTGGTGTGACGTTGGGGAGCGCGGCCCGTCACCCAATCGGGTGGCGGGCCGCGCCGTGACGTCCTGACGGCTTGACTCGCGCCGGACGGCCGCGATCACGCCGGGATGAACGGCTCCGTCAGATGCGGCGTCGCCAGGTGCAGCGTGGTGGCGGTTTCGCGGCTGAGCATGCGCTTCCTTGAGTGTCCGGCCGCCTCGGGGTCGTTCTCGTGCGCGTAGGCGAGCTCGGGGTGGAGCAGCTGGAGTGCGTGCACCAGGAGGTCGCCGGTGACGAGTGCCAGCTCGCGCCCGTGAGCGACCAGCACGCTCTGGTGTCCGGGTGTGTGGCCGGGTGTGGCGATCGCGCGTCCGGCGCGCAGCGGCGTGTCCCCGTCGAGGAGCCGGAGTCGGCCGGCCGCTGCGAGCGGGTCGGTGAGGGTCTCGCGAAGCTGCGGGTTGAGGGCGTCGAGGGCGTCGAACTCGGCTCGCTGGAGCAGGTATTCGGCGTTCGGGAAATAGGGGCGGCGGCTGGTCGCACTGCCGGTCGAAGCGTTGCCGTCCACGGCGCCGCCCGCTGAGGGGGCGGCCGCCTCGGTGACGACCGCCCACCCGACGTGGTCGGTGTGCAAATGAGTGAGTACCACGGTGTCGACTTCGGCCGGGTCGATGCCCGCGGCGGCGAGCGACTCGGGGAGCACCCCGGGCACGGGCGCCCATGAGGCGGCCGGGCTGTCCGCCGGACCGATCCCGGCGTCCACGACGGTGAGGCCCTTGTCGCCGCGGATCGCGTACGCGCGGAACTGGAGGCGCCAGCGGCCCTCGCTATCGACCGCGCCCGGGTCGTAGTGGTCGGCCTCGGCCCACTGAGCGGCCGTGGCCTCGGGGAAGGCCTCGGCGCGCGGCGCGAAGAACGGGCCCTCGCCGTCGGCGAGGGCGATGATCTCGGTCGAGCCGATCCGCAGGCGGGGAACGCTGAGGGACATGGCCGCGATCCTGCCATGCCTGTATCCACACCCAACTGCCTTCTCAGAAATGACGAGCGCCGCCACACCGCCGGACGGCGTGAGGCCTGCCGACCGGGAGCCGGTCTGCAGGCTGGCCCCGTCACCGCCTTGAGCGACACCCTGAACATCGCCGCGGCGTCCGCGCGGTCATGACCCTCGACCAGCGCGGCGACCACCCGCATCCGCGACGCTTGCTGCGCCGACGGCGACAAGTGCCGAGCATCCCCCACCAGTTCACTCAGGCCAGGATCATGTGCTACGGCTCAGTAGTTGTCACCGGCACAGCCGGATGACGCGGTGAGCTGGGATCGGCCCAAGCTGTCTGGTTGGCACAGGCGAGGCAAGCGGCTTGTCACACACCCTCACGCGGCAGCACGTGTGTCACCGGCCACGGGAAGGTGTGCAACAGGCTGGACAGTTCATTGGATCAGGTCGGTGTGCGGATGCTCGGGGGAGGTCGGGCAGACGTAGAGCTGCATGTTGTCGGTGCTGCCCACTTCTACCTTGGTCGGCTGAGAGGGGGCCTGGCCGGCGAGGTGACCGGCGGCGTAGGCGGCGGCCCGGTCCTCGTACGGCGCCCAGCCGCGTCGCGCACCACCGTCCCATTCGAAGGAGGCGATGGTGAGCAGTGGGACCATCTGAGCGTCGCAGACGGCGCAGTATCGGCGATACGGGTCGGTGCGGCCCCACGGGGGCCAGCCGCCGACCTTCCAGCCGGGAGCGTCAGCCAGATTGCCGTCATAGAACTCCGCCGGACAGTCCGCGTACGAGCTGTCCACGCCGCAGTCGGCTGCCTGCCATCTGCTCCAGTCTCCCAACGCCAGCCGCATCTCCGGACTCAGATCAAGGCTGTTGGGGTACTCGGTGACTGCTTCTGGGGCGAGCAGACACGGCTCCGGCACATAGCCCGGCCAGTCCGCCTCATACGGTTCTGGCGGTGTGGCGAGGATGTCGACGACCGCGGCGGCGGACCGCCAGAACAGTGCGGTCGACGGCTTGTAATCCGGATCATGGTCGTAGGGGCACCAGAGAACCTGGAGCAGGTCGGCCTGTCCGGGCGGCCGCAACAGCGGTACGTCGCGCAGATACAGTTGGGCCACGGGCAACATGGGGACCGGGCACTCCGCGGGCCACGGAGGGCCGGCGTCGAGTCGCTCCGCGAGCCTCGCGGCGTTCCGTTCCTTGATCGCCTCTTCCTCGGGCGTGGACTCGGGACCGTGGGGATCATGGTGCCGCCGGGCCCGCCTACGCCTGTCGAGCCGCACTTCTGCCGGCGACCGGCGGAACCCACTGTCCAGGTGCGTGCCTTCGCAGTGCGGCCACGGTTCCTCAGCCGGCCACAGCAACGGCCCCCCGACCGAGCTCTCCCTGATCGAAGGTGACCCGGCACGAGGATGCAGCCGAATCGCGGCACGCGCCAACGGAGCGAGCTCCGGAAAGACCGCGGTGACATCGACAGGACGCGGCGGCGTAGTACGTACGAAGACCATGCCGGTGATCCTGCCACCAGCCACCGACAGTCCCCGATCCCCTCAACCGGCGTCGCTGCTCAGCCGGTAAGCCCTGGGACCCCATCCGTTTCGGCCAGGTGCCGCTCGTCGATCGGGCTGATGCTGCGCTACGCCTCGTCGTCACCGGCTTGACCACATCGACGCCCGGCGGAACTCTGCGGGTACAGCCGCCTGCTGGCTCAGGCGGACTTGCTGTTGGGGGGAGCCATCCGTGGAGTTCTTCGCGACCGTCGTGCTCGTTTCGTTGTTGCTCTGGATCGTCTGGTCGTTCGTGTCGGTTCTCCGGGGCGGGAACGGGGGCGAGACCAGGAGCGAGCCGCTGTCCGTGGGGCAGTGGGCCGTCAGGATCGCAGGGCCTCCTGTGCTGGGGCTGATCGCGGCCTCGATAGGTCAGGGCCTGGCGTCCGTGGGCCGCTGAACGCAGCGGCCGGCTACTCGGCGGAAGTCGTTCTGGCGCAATCTCGCCATCGGCGCTCTTCGCCTGAGCCCTGATAGCACCGCCCCACGCATGGGTACTCAAGGAACATGACATCTCCGGAGGGGGCGGTGGTGCGGGGTGAAAGAGACGGTGCTGAGACGGCTGCGCCCGCCTGTGCCGGGAACGCGTCGGGCCGTGCGTCAACGGGAGCGGCTGGAGAGGCGGTTGAGAGGGATCAACCGGCTCACCTGGCGGGGTGTGGGGAAAGTCGTCGGCGGGACCTTCATGTTGGCCTTCGCTCTCGTCGTCCCGCAGGGGCTGTTCGAAAGCATTGACTCCCGGTTCGGCCACCTGGCCGCCGGGCTCTTCGTACTGCCGTTCGTTGTCCTGTCGGTGCCCTTCATGCGGTATCTCCGTCGGCGCGACGGCGTCTACAAACCGAGGGAACTCGCGGGGCTGGACGAGTGGGGGCTGGCGAAGGCGGCAGAACGGATACTGCGGCGGGAGGGCTTCTGGCGCGTCATCTCCGAGACCGTGGAGGGCAGACCCCGGGTGTTCGCCTGGCATCCTGGTCACGAAACGCTTGAGATCGCCGTCCACACGGGCCCTGCTCCGCTGCGGGATACGGCTCCCCTGTGGGATGCGGTGCCGTTCGGCCCCGGACGCACGGCCCGGCTGGTGATCAGTGTCGAGCAGTTCACCGGAAAGGACGCCCGGTGGGCCGCCGATCAAGGGGTGCACCTACTCGACGCCGACTACCTGAAGCGGTGGGCGGCGGAAGACTATCTGCACCGCCTGGTCAGCCTCTGGCCGTCCTCGCCCGCCTCGCGGGAGGTGGTCGGGGGCAGGCCGATATACCCCGCCAACTCCAAAGGCAGACGGGGTCGGCGATGATGCGTCGGCAGCACGGTCTTCCCCTCGGATCGCCTGCAGATCGCCGCGAATCGGATGTCGCGCGACGACGCCGAAGCCTTGCTGGGATTCACCGCAACCAGGGGCACCCGGCGCTCGCGACGCGATGAACGAGTGGCCGTGATCGGCGTCCGTCGCTGGATCTCGTGGTCCCGGGCCGGTTCCTCCCGGACATTGCCGCGAAGCGCGAGGCAGGCGTCGTCGCCCGACGGGACGTCCACGGTGCCCTGGAACCGGACCATGGCGAGGACGGAACGGTGCAGCACCGGGTCGGGCGGCGCGGTCTGCGGCGGAGCGGACGACATGCCGTGGGGACAGCGCGTCGCCCACGTCCTGGACCCCGACGCAACGCGGTGAACCTCACCCAGCCGATCCCGGCCACATGCGGGGGAGCCGCATCCGGCGGCGCGGCGCGTCCACCGAAGCCGCCCGCACGCCCGGCGACACCGACCTCGCCGATCTGTACTACCGCAGCGGCCGACAACATTTCCACCACCGCGTCCTCGGCGACCTCGACCTCGACCACGACGCCCTGGAGATCCCCGCCGGCCCCGGCCCGGCGATCGTCCCCTGCCCCCTCGCCCCCACCTCGCCGCACAGGTGACCGGCCCACTGCGACAACCACAGCTTGTCAGCCCCCCGACATCACACCGGCAAGGTCAGTGAGGGCGTTTTCCGGAGGGTCGCGTGGAGATCCTGCCCTTTCTGGTGGATGGGCTGGAGTGCGGTGTTGCTCCGTACAAGGCGAGGACTAGATTCCGTCGGCCTCCTCGAAGTAGGCGGCGCTCTCCGCGTCCGCCGGGTAGTACGACTCGATCGCGACCTCGTCCAGCGTGATGTCCATCGGGGTACCGAACGTGGTGATGGTCGAGAACAGCCGCAGCTCTCGTCCGTGGAAGCGAAGGATCATCGGGATCACGACATCGGATTCGACCGATCGGCTCGACGCGTCCTCGGAGTTGGGCTCCAGCAGTTCCTCATAGAGCGCAGTGAGCTCGGCGTCGGGAGCAAGGGCGAGCTGACGCGTGATTCGGGAGCGGAACACCGCACGTACGTCGGCCAGGTTGACGACCAGAGGAGCGAACCCGCGCGGGTCCAGTCCCAGCCGCACCAGATTGATCGGCGGCCGTAGCAGGTCGGGATCGACGTCCGCGTAGAATGGCTCGACCGCGCGATTGGTCATCACGATGTTCCACCGGCGGTCAAAGGCCAACGCCGGGTACGGCTCATGCGCGCGGAGCACCCTCGCGACCGCGTCCCGGGCCGCCGACAGCGCGTCGTCATCGAGTGGCCGTTCGGCGTACCGGGGTGCGAAGCCGGCCGCGAGCAACAGCCGGTTGCGATCACGCAACGGCACGTCGAGCTGGGCCGCGAGCCGGAGGACCATGTCGGCGCTCGGGTTGGACTTGCCCGTCTCGACCAGGCTGACGTGACGAGCCGAGACGTCGGCCGCGATCGCGAGATCGAGTTGGCTGAGTCGTCGGCGATGCCGCCACTGCCGTAACAACTCCCCGACGGTATGCACAGGCATCGACAGTACTCATCGGAGAGCCGTACGTCATGAAGTCCGACTTCATCGACAACCGTCACGACCGCGGAAACACTGCGTCCATGACCACGGACAACAAGAACATCGTTCAACGGGCACTGGCGGAACTGATCGAGACGGGCAGCGCCGACGCGCTCGAACCGTTGCTGAGCGATGACTTCGTCCATCACAGGCCGGACTCGACCACCTCGACCAAGGCGGAATGGCTCGCCGCCGTACAGGCAGCGCTCCTTCCGCTCGCCGCTATGCGGGTCGAGGTCCACCACCTGCTGGCCGACGGTGATCACGTCGTGATGCACTCGCGGCGGCAACTCCCCGATGCCGGGCCGGAGATCGCGGTCGTCGATATCTGGCGGATCGACGACGGGTTGATCGCCGAGGGCTGGGAGATCATCGAGCCGGTGGCTCAGGCGGCCGCCAATCTGGTGTGGTGGGAGCCCGCTGAGCGCTGATCGGTCGTATCTCGCCTCCGTCGTCGACGACAAGCGGGTGAGGGTGCGACTCCTGCTCAGCGGGGGCAGGTATCCGCCCAGCTCATGGGTCCCTCCAGGAAAGCCGTGCCCACCGGCAGCGATCAGGACCCACGCGACCGGTCAACCCACCGGCCTGGGCCCTGCCCTCACCAAGGGGGCCGGGTCCTGCAAGCCACGCCTGCCAGGTACGGCATGCCTACCGTTCTCGTGAACATCGGCTTCGGCAGCGGCGGGCCGCTTCCCGAAGCGCCGCACATCTGCTGTCGGGATTCGGGCTCTGGTCCACTTCTTGTGGAGCGGTGACTTTCGGTCACGCCAGCAGGACGTGTCTGCGGAGGAGATGGTGCGAGGCCGACGGTAACGGCATCGAGGTAGGTGGGTGGCACGGGGGCGAAGGAGCGTACCTGCGCGGCGAGCGCTGTCAGTTCGGGGTGGGTGGACAGGACGGCCTTGCGCTGGACTCGCTCTGCCTCGGCCAGAGCATCGGGAAGGGTGGGGAGCCAGCGAGTGACAGCGCGGGCCGACGGCGGGCGAGGGCCGACCGGCTGGGGCGAGTTTCCAGGCGTTCGTGCAGCCTGGTCCGCGACCACGGCGACGAGGTCGAGACCCTCTGCGCGCACGACGCGTGGGAACTGGCCCGCCACCAGGGCGCCCGGTGGGGGCGGCCCCGGGCGGTGTGCGCGATTGCCCTGGAGCCGAGCCGACGGCCGTCACCCACTACTCTGTGTCCCGCTCCGGCAGTGGGGGAGCAGCTGGTGGGACCGGGCGTGCGGCCCTCCGAGGGGAGTGACGGCCGAGGCTAGAGATCTCGTGGTCGTCGCCCCCGTTCCGGTCCTGATCGACCGGCGATTCCAGCGTCGGAGTCGGTCTCGCCCGTCATCCGCCCTGGTGCCGCGGGAGCGGATCAGGCGCCGGGAACCGAGATGATCGGCCGATCGTCCTAGGGGACGTGCCTCGCGTTCTCACCCCTGGAACCGGCCCGCATGCGGTGCCGGGCGTGGGCAACGATGTCACGCGTGCGGCTTTTGACCAGAAGCCGGCGCTCCGTGGCGAACACTCCGCGGCAGCCGGAACCGCCGCGATCCTGGCGACCACATCGGGGGAAAGTCGGTATGGAAACGATCATTGTGCAGCCGCCCGGTCCGTCACGGCCGGGTGATGCCGCCGCGGGCGGGCCCGAGCTGCTGCACATGGGACCGGGCGACGTGGCCGACTTCGGGCGCGGGCTGCCCGGCGGCCGGGAAGTCTCCATCGTGCTGCCCGACCCCGGGATCTCCCGGCGGGCGGGGCGGCTGGAGGCGGCCGAGGACTACTGGCGGCTGTCGAACTTCAGCCGTGACACCGCGTATGCGGTCGAGAACCTGGAGGGTGCCGGCGAGTACATCACCGTCGCGCCCGGTCGGCTCGGAGCGCCGGTGCCCTTCGAGTTCTCCAGAGTCGTGCTGCCCGCGCTGTGCGGGACCGTCGACTTCAAGGTGTTCGCCCCGCAGCACGCCTATCTGGACGAGCGGTCCTCGCCCGGCGCCGGGGAGTCGACCGTGCACCCCTACGCACTCGATACGACGGCGAAGTACTTCCTGGTGCTGGTGGCCCTGTGCGAGCCGCGGCTGCGCGACCCCTCGGACAGCGCACTGCCGGGCGCCGGGGACATCGCGGAGCGGCTTGGCCCGCTGGAGAGCTGTCGTGGTCTGACCCGCTCCGCGGTGAACTACCACATCGACTACCTGGCCTTTGCCAAGCTGCGCCTGGACCTCGGCGACGAGCCCGGAGCGGACGGCAACGGCCGCACCGGCGCCAAGCGCGCCCGGCTGGCCTCCCTCGCCCTGCGCTTCGGCCTGGTGCGCGAGGAGCATCTCGCCCTGTTACCGTCCCGCAGGCGGCCCGTCCCACAGGGGAGCGGCACGTGACCTCGTCGGGCGCCGAGGAGGGCGCCCTCGAAACGCCGCGTCTGCCGGCGGGTTTCCGCATCGAGGGCTGGGAGTTGGATGCCGTCATCGGGTCGGGCGGTTGGGGAACCGTGTACGAGGCTCGCGCGGTGGCCGACGGCGCGATCGCGGCGGTGAAGGTGCTGCCGACGGGCGCCTTGGCACCCGGCCAGCGTGCCGCGCTCGGCGAACTGGTCGCGCGCGAGGTGCGGTTCAGCGCCGAGGCGGACCACCCCCACCTGGTGCGGACTCGTGCCGTGTGCACCGTGGACGCGCCGGACCTGCCCGCGCTGGACGGTGCGATCGCGCTCGTCATGGACCGGGCCGAGGCCAGTCTGCGTCAGGTGCTGGACGCTGCCGGGCTGGGCGTCCCGATCCCGGACGCCGAGCGGGTCCTGCGCGGCGTCGCCGCCGGGCTTGCCCATATGCACGGCGCCGGCTGGGTGCACGGCGACCTCAAACCCGCCAACGTGCTGCTGGGCGCGGACGGCGCGGTCTGGCTCGCCGATTTCGGCCTGGCCACCGAACTCGAGGGCACCCACGCCTATGTGCCGCCGCTCGGCACGCTCGACCATGTGCCGCCCGAGTGGTGGTCCCAGCGCACCGGAGCCGGCGGGACGGTGACGCGGCCGACCGCCGACATCTGGGCCTTCGGCGTCCTGGCCCACCAGGTGCTCACCGGTGGCCTCCACCCGTTCCCCGGCGCCACCGCCCGCGCCCGCTCGCTCGCCGCCCAGGCCTACGCCCGCGGTACCGCGCCCCTGCGTCTGGACGCCGGACTCGACGAGAACTGGCGCCGACTCATCGGCGACTGTCTGGCACCCGACCACGCGGGTCGCCTGCGCCACACCGCCGCGAGCCTCAGCGCCCGGATCGAGCAACTGGCACGCCCTCGTGGCCGGCGCCGCCTGCTGCCGGTCGCCGCTGTGGCGCTCGCCGCAGTGTCGGCCGCCGCCATCGGCGGGGCCGCGCTGGTCGGGGGCGGCGGAGGCGGGGGTGACGATGATGACGACCAGGGGCGCGGCGCACCGGCCGTCGTCACCGGCGCGTACAGCGGGGCGGCCGAGGAGATCCCGGAGGATTCCGACGTACCCGAAGCACTGCGCCCGGTCATCGTGAAGGCCGCCCACCGCTGCACCGACGCGGAGGTCACACCCGCGCTGCTCGCCGCCATGCTCAAGGCGGAGAGCGGTTTCGACGTCAACGCGGCCCGCCCGGCGAGCGAGGAGTACGGCATCGCCATGTGGACGCCGTCGGTGTTTCGGGCCTGGGCGGTCGACGGTGACGGCGACGGGGACAAGGACTACCGGTCGCCGCCGGACGCGATCTCCACGATGGCGGTCTATGTGTGCTGGCTGGACCAGCAGTTCAAGAAGGCCGACATGCCCGCCGAGGATCTTCCCGCGCTGATCGCGGCCGGCTACCGCACGAGCGACCGCACCGTCATCGTGGAGGGCGGCGTCCCCGCACGCGTGCGACCGCACGTCGACAAGGTGCTCCGCTTCCTCGCCGCCTACGAGCGGTGAGGAGGCGGAGCTGTCGTTCAAGGCTGTTCAGCAGTCCTTGACGTCCGGAATCCTGTTGTCGGGCGAGTTGATGTAGATGCTGGAGATCCAGCCGTCGTACTGGGGGAGGTACGCCCACCAGTCGTTGGTGTAGGGCGGTACGTGAACCTCCTCGCCCCTCGCCTGGCAGCCCACCAACACTTCGACGCCCGAGGGGAGTTGGGTGAGGGGTGCGTTGCCCGTGGAGGGGTTGGGGCGGACGTTCACATGGTCGCTCCATGTTCCGTACCACCACCCCGTGGACCGTGTGGCTCCGGGGACGTTCAGGGAGCGGGTGAGCCGGCCGATGTCCGTGTACGCCTTCCCGTACGACGTGCCGACGGGATGCAGCGTGAACACGGCCACGATGGACCGGTCACCGGCGCCCACGGTGCCCGTGCTGTGCAGCGCGGGCCGCGTCAGGTCCACGTCCGCGGCGCCGGCCGGAGCCGGGCTCGCCGCAGGCGTCGCGGTCGCGGTGCGTACCGGGCCGCAGGTGCCCTTCTCGTACGAGGTTCCCGCCCAGCCCTGTTTCACCGCCCACGGCTTCTCGAACGCCCCCGCGAGGCCGAAGTGCTGGTCGAAGCCGTCCGAGGCACAGCGCGTGGACTGACGGAGGTTCCCCATCACGAAGTCGCGCACGGGGCCGGGTGCCGAGTCCAGGAGGTAGCGGTAGATCGTCACCGTGTCGCGGGCGGAGAGCGCGGTGTAGCCCCAGTAGCCCTCCAACCCGGTGGGCGGCACTGCCGTGTCCTTCAGGCCGAGGCGGCTCACCATGCGGGTGATGATCGCCGTACCGCCGTTGTCCGACCAGTAGGTGTTGGCCGCGTTGTCGTTGCTGCTGCGCAGCATCGGCTCCAGCCACGCCCGGTCGGCGGCGGGCACGGTGTAGCCGGGGCCTCGGCCCCACAAGTAGTCCAGCGCCAGCAGCAGCTTGACGACCGAGGCGGACCGGAAACGGGTGCTCGTGTTGAGCTGCTCGGTGAAGGTGCCGGTCTGCCGGTCGAAGACGGCGACCCCGGCGCTGACGCCGGCGGGCACCTCGACGGACGCGGTGGCGGGCTGCACCGGCTGCCGGGCCGGGGCACCGGCGGCGGCCGAGCCCGCCGCGCCGCCGATCAGCAGCAGCGCGGCGGCGGCAGCGAGGAGACGGCGCCTCACTGGTAGTGCTCCCTGAGATGGATCGAGTTGATCGGTGTGAGGTCGACGTACCAGCCTTCCTGCGGGGGGATGGAGTCGTGGCAGTCCGTGTTGATGGACTCGCACAGCTCGGCCAGGGCGCCGTCGTACTGGTTGTTGAAGACCCAGTGGTTGCCGTACTGGTTGTAGATGGGGTGGAACCCGTAGGAGTAGAAGATGTGGCTCGGGTGCGGGTTGTCGACGGGGATCTGGTTCTGCGGGTAGATGCAGACGGCGCCGTAGGGACAGCCGTCCCACGAGCCGCCTTCGGCCTGAGCCTGGGCGGCCCCGGTCAGAACGGCGACGGCGGTGAGGGCGAGCGCGGCGGCGCCGCGCAGGAGTCTGCGCATGGTCATGCCTTTCGTGGTGAACGCTGGGAAGCGGGGCCGGGCGGCGGGCTCTACCACCAGTCGGAGCAGCGGACCACGCCGTCCGATGCGAGCGAGCCGCAGACCCGGAACTGGTACTGCGGGTCGGTGCTGGTGCGCCGGAACGGCGTGGTCAGGCTCTGCCCCGCGGACCGGACGGTGAAAGGTCCGCACTGGAGCCAGGGGGACACGGCGTTGCTGTTGTCCCAGCCGTTGGCACGCCAGTCCATCCACACGTTGTCGCCGGGCCGGGTCCGGCCGCTGATCTTGCCGAAGGCGATCTGCTGGTCGACGTAGACGCCCTTCTCCAGCGTGATGCGGACACTGCCCAGGCTGAAGTCGGCAGGCTTGTCGGTGTCGCCTTCGGCGTTGTCGGGGTGGTCTCGGAAGCCGCGTGCGCCGCCTTCGCAGTCGGAGGCAGCGGCCTGTGCGGGCTGAGCGAGGACGACGCCGGTGGTGACCGCGCACAAGGCGGTGGCCGTGGCGAGGGTGGAGCGGAACAGGCGCATGAAGGCCGTCTCTTCCTGTCTGTGGAGGGTGCCCCGCAGTACAGCCGGGGCCTGGAAGACGACTCGACCTTAGAAAGGGGAGCGGGTCCGGCGGTCCTGACGGATGTCAGGGTGGCGGTCGCGCCAGCGGGTCGGGCTCCGGCCTACGGGCTCACCCCGACAACAAGGTGACGAGTGCCGCACCCGACGCCGTGCGCCGGGCCACCACGCGTTGTCCTCGGCGCTCCCGGGTGAGGAGACCGGCTGCCTCCAGCTGACCGCAGTGGTATGTCACGGTCGCCGGCGTGCAGTTGAGCGCGGAGGCCAGGGAGCCCATGGTGCACGGGCGAACCAGCTCGCGCAGGATCCCCGCCCGCAGGGAGCCCACCACGAGCCTGAGCGGGTCCCTTTCGGCCGTGGCCTGCTGCGCGGTCCACAGAGTGTTCAGGCCGGGCACGGGATAGCCGAACCACACGGCGTCGGAACGGTCGAAACTGAAGACCGAGGCACCGTTGCCCGACACGATGGGCACCAGAACCACGCGGCGGGCACCCCGCTCGAACGTCTCGGGGTGCGGATCCGGCACGTACACCGTCTGCCCGGCAAAGCGGATCTTGGGCCCGAGCCCGGCCAGAACGAGCGGCAGGGCGTTGCTGACGACCGCCACACCCACGCGCTCGGTCTCCCGGGCCAGCAGAGAGCCGGCCCGCGCCCATATCGGCCCGAAGGCCTCCCACACGGCGCCGAGAATGGCCGCGTACGCGTGGATGAAGGCTTTCGGCCGATCGACGACCGACTGCCACTGCCGGGGGACCGTCCCCCCGAAGTCGGTCTCCAGCTCCTGCAGCAGCAGATGGGGCGGGATCTCCGCCAGACGGTCGAGCTGGACCGAGAGGTCGATCTCCCACAGCGGCGCCGTGGGGGTGAGGCAGTCGGGGACCATCGAGTACTCGCGGGCGAACAGCGGCCGCAGCACTGCCTCCGCCCCCTCGGGCACCGCCGAGCGCAGCGCGCGCCGCCAGATGGGGTGCACACCCTGGGAACGGCCGCCCAGCGCATCCGCGACGAGCGACATCAAAGTGACGCCGGGCTGCGCCACCACGGACACCGGCACCGTTTCCAGCGGCCCCAGACACAACTCGGAGAAACGGTCCATGAACACCCCCCGTTGACGTATCACCACCCCTTGGGACGCGCGGGTTTGGGCAAAGGTTTCGAACAACCTGGGCAAAGACGCCGACCAGGACACGTTTTGAAGCTCCTCGAAATGCTGGGTTGTGCTCCTGGCTCTGAACAGACTGAGTCCGACCACGGGGGACGGTGGCGGCTGACCAACCGCGCCTATCGCTGTGCCCCCACGCGGAACACGCAAGAGAAACGGGGCACTGTATGTCTTTCAGACGCCGGGCCGGCACGGGGCTGTTCGCCGTGCTGATGGCCTTCGCCGTCACGCCGACACTCGTCACTCCCGCCGAGGCAGCCGTCCACGACTGCCGTGTGTCGGGGGACCGGGCGGTCTGCGCGTACGTCACGGGAATCGATGCGGGCTCCTGGCTGAACATGCGCACCGGCCCCGGATACGGCTACGCCGACGTGCCGTACGGGCGCCTGAACAACGGGGCCGAAGTGGGCCTGAAGTGCTGGTCCACGGGTGACGGGGCCGCGGACAACCCGCACTCCCGCTACTGGATGTACATCGACACCGGCGTGCGCGCCGGCTGGGTCAACGACTGGTACCTCGACACCGGCGACCCTGCGGTGTGGCAGCAGCGGATCCCGCACTGCTGAAGACCCTGACAACGACGAGGGGAGAACCCATGAACTCCGTCCGCCGGAAGATCCTCGGTCTCGCGACCGTCTTCGCGACCGCCACGATGCTGCTGAGCACGGCCACCTCGGCGAACGCCGCGATCTACCCGTGCCAGATGTCCGATTCCACGATCCCCTGCACCACGGTCACCGGCATCGACCCGGGCTCCTGGCTCCAGGTGCGCACCGGCCCGGGCTACGGGTACGGCCCGATCGCCGACGCGTACAGCCGCCTGTACAACGGCGACCAGGTCGGCATCACCTGCTGGAGGCTGGGGGACGGCGCCTACGACAACCCGAACTACCGCTACTGGATGCGGGTCGAGGTCGGCGGCAGCAACAGCGGCTACGTCAACGACTGGTACCTGAACACCGGCAGCGCGGATGTGTGGAAGCAGCAGATCAGACAGTGTCCTGCCTGACATGGCGGACCGCTCCCGCACCCTGCGCCCTGCCCTTCGACTCAAGGAAATGACGTGACGCTGAACAACCGCCGACGCCTGGCCGCCGGCGCCACCCTGATCGCCGCGCTCGCCGCCGGTGTCACCCCCACCACCAGCGCGTACGCCGCGCCGGCCGTTCCCGGCGCCGTACGCGCCACCACACCCGCCCCCGACATGGAAGGCGTCGTCGCCGCGCTGAACGCCGCCATGGCCGAGGGCGCACCGGGAGCGATGGCCCGGTTCACCAGCCCCGAGGGCGTCCAGGCCCGGACCGTGGGTGTGCGCGACCGGGACTCGGGCGCCGCCATGGACGTCCGCGCACGCTTCCGTATCGGAAGTGTCAGCAAGACCTTCTCCAGCGTGGTGCTGCTCCAACTGGTGCAAGAGGGAGAACTGGAGCTCGACGCGCCGGTGAACCGCTACCTTCCCGGGCTGCTGCCCGACGACCGGATCACGGTGCGGCACCTCCTGTCCCACCGCAGTGGACTCGCGGACTACACCGACGCGATGTTCGAGCACACCGTGCCCGGCTTCGAGGCCGTACGCAATCGCGTCTTCAGCTACCAGGAACTGGTGGACCTGTCGCTGAGCGAGCCCCGCACCACCGAGCCCGGCGTCGCGTACAAGTACTCCAACACGAACTTCGTGGTGGTCGGCATGCTCATCGAGAAGATCACCGGGAAGCCGGTGGTCAAGGAGTACCAGCGCCGCATCATCGGGCCGCTCGGGCTGCGCAACACCTCGTACGTGCACCCCGACGTCCGCATCGCGGGGATGCATGCACACGGCTATCTGCACCCCGACGAGGCGGGCGCGCCGCTGGTGGACTCCACGGAGCAGACGGTCTCCTGGGCACAGTCGGCCGGGGCGGTCATCTCCAGCACGGCGGATCTGAACACCTTCGTGACCGCGCTGATGCGAGGCAGGCTGCTGTCGCCGCGGATGCTGGAGGCGATGACCACCGTCACGCCGACCGACGCCACCAACACCCGTTTCTACGGCCTCGGTCTGCGCCGCTACGACCTGTCCTGCGGTACGCGGGTCTACGGCCACACCGGTACCGTGCAGGGGTACTACACCTACGCCTTCGCGACCGGCGACGGTCGGCGCAGCCTCTCCGCGATGGCCAACACCTCGAACAAGGGGTCTGCCAACACGGCACTCGGCGGCACGCTCGAGGCCGCGTTCTGCGGCAAGAAGCCGGCCGCGACGGCGTCGCCCGCGCGGCCCAGGTCGTCCATGACGCCGGCCGAGTCGGACCTGCCCGAACACCGCTGAGGCCCGGCCGGATTCCCGCCCCTGGACGACGACCACGTCCCTCGGCTCCCGCACAGGGGGGTTGAGGGACGGCGGGCGGATGCCGTGGGCTGGACGCGATCCCCACGACCAAGATCCACTTCCGGGACCGGCCCCGGAAACCTCCTCGGTGGCGGGTGCACTGGAACGACGAGGGTCCGGGAGGATCGCCGCTGATGGAACAGGTACTCGCCTGGCTCGTCACATCGCAGGGGCGGGCGACGGCCGGCACGGTCGACGCCCACCGGCAGGTCGGGGATGCCGAATCGCCAGGCCCCGGGTTGACGTCCTCTTCGCGAACGCTCCGCGACGGCCTCTCCGGGGAACCCCAACCCGCCGCACCCCGTTGAGGGTTGAGACTGGCCGGTCAGTCTTGCGGTCGCAGTCGCTGCCGAGCGGACTCAAGTCGCTGGTCGTAGTCGGAGGCGAACAGCTCAGGGAGTGTCTTATCCAGCGTTCCGGCGATTCGATGGATCGGAGCCCAGACCGCCGGATCATCGACAACGCGACTGAGGTCCGTCATCTGAAGTTTCTCCAGCCAGTGCGACAGCACCAGCGCCTCGTCACCCGTGAGCTTGATTGTGACCTGGCTGTCGTTCATGCGCACCCCTCCGGCTTGGCCCCCGCCCCCGACCTCACGAACCTACTGGCCTCAGACCTTGACCAAAACACACAGAGGTACCCCCCGCCATGGCCGGTGGACAACTGCAGGCTGGGGGTGAGGAGTACGGGGGCGGGGGCGCACGCCGTGTGCTTCGGGGCTCTTCCGGTTTTCTGGGCTCGAGGCTCGGGGCTCGGTGGTCGTCCGGTGGGTGGGTGATGTGGGCGTGCGGAAACAGCGAGGGCGGCGGTTCCCGGGGATCGGGC
>NZ_KQ948767.1:240342-319383 GCF_001514205.1 Streptomyces griseoruber
TGGACACGCGGGAACCTTTTTCTTCGGGGACATGGCGGTCGTCTGCATGCGGGAGTCACGCGGTGCGTGGCCGCTCCGCGTGAGGTGCGGTGGGTGGCTGCATGCGTCGGCGCCGGGACCCAAGGGGTTCGTCGGCGCCGTGCGACGTCATCCAGAGAAGCAGGGTCGGAGGCCGTCCGCAAAGACCCCTTGTGCTAGTTGTGGTCGTATTCGGTGGTGCGGCTGTTGGTGTGAGCTGGCTCTCAATGTGCAGGTCGGAGCGGTAATTGGCATGGACGTGACGTACGTTTTGCACTACTAGTGGCGTTAGTGGGTGATGTGGGTCATGTGTGGTGCTTCACCGTTCGGGCCCGTTCCCGTCGTCCCCGCATCCGCGGGGACGTTCCCCGGCTCGTGGAGAAGCTCCAGCCGCTGTACGGGCTGCTCCCCGCGCCGGGAGTGTCGCCGACCTTGCGCGGGAGTCCTTGACGAACTCCTCGCCGACAGCCGCACCCACGTCGACGCGATGGCCGGGCGCGGGCGGCGAGGGTGTCGGCCGCAAGCCCCCGCAGCGCCGGTCCCGGCCTTCGATTCGCAGACGCCGGAGCGGGGCGGCGCCTGCGTTTGCGTGGGCGGGGGGCCGCGGGGGATGTTCCGGCTGCGGCCGGTGGTGGAGAACGCGGGCGTCGTCGGCGGCCGTATCGCCTTCAGCGTCCGCGCCGAGAAGAAGGACCTGATCGACGTCGGCGGGAAGGCGGACTTCCCTGGCGTACGGCGCGACGTCGTCCGGCGGCGCGGCAGTGCCGAGGGGTACCGGTACGGCAGCAGCCCCGGCGGGGCTGTCCGCGATCCGGGGCAGGCCGGTCACAGGAACGTCGACCGGCCCCACTTAGCGATCTTGAGGTGGGTTCTGGGAAAGAGTTTCGGCCCACTTGGCCATCGCGTGGCGGGAAGGGCGCGGCAGCGAGAGTGACGACACGTCCGCTGCTGTCGTCCAGGGCACCTTCCAGGAGGCGCGACGCCCGGCCTTGACCGCGGAATACCGGGGCAACGCCGATGTGGCTGATCCAGAGCGTGTCCTTCTCGATCGCTCTCAGGTATCCGACGGCCTCGGTCGTGCGCACCTCCCACCCGGCGAGCGGTCCGGGCCTGGGCAGGCCCGCGAGGTCGATCCGAGCCCCAGGCCTCCTTCGGGCCGGGGCGGGATCCTGACCGCCGCCGACGATCCTCGTCGATCCTGCCTGTTCCGTGGAACCGTTCACATGGCCCGCTCAACGCTCCACAGCGGCAGTTGCTCGAAGAAGGTGACCGCCTCCTCCCGCCACTGTGTACGCCAGCCGGCGGCCATCTCGGACGCCTGTCGTGCAGAGCGGCGCATGTCCGCCTGCATGATCCTCGGCACGCCGCGGCGCTCCCCGATCTCCCGGACGGCGGCGATGGTCTGCGGCGTGCAGGACGGGTCACCGAGCGCGGCTTGCACGATGCGACGCTCTCTGTCGTCGACGACTGCCAGCAGGGCACGGACGGTGTAGCTGTGCTTGCCGTCGCGCAGGTCGGTGCCGCAAGGCTTTCCCATGACGGCCGCGTCCCCGAACAGGTCCAGGTAGTCATCGCGCATCTGTCCACCGATCCCCACCAGCCGTGCGTACTCACGCAGCTTCTTCTCCATACGCGCAGGCTGCTCGCCTGCGGCCAGGAGGCCGAGCTGCATGGGTGCGAGGATCGAGTAGCGGGCGGACTTGTAGTCGGTCACGCAGTGCAGGACCTCCTCGTCCGGTGCGGCGGCGAAGTCGCGTTCCATGTCGATGATCTGGCCCACGAACGTGTCGGCCGCCGCACGGGTCTGCACCTCGACCATGGCCTGGCGCACCTCGGCCGGTACTTTCGCCTCCAGCAGCACCTGCAGCGACAGGGCGAGGGCGAGGTCACCCGCAAGCACGGTCAGACCGAGAGCGGTCTGCGGGCGGCCGGGAAACCGCTCGCGGTAGGCGTAGTAGGTGGACGGACCGCCGCGGCGGGTGGGGCTGTCATCGATGAGGTCGTCATGCACCAAGCCGTGGGTCTGCAACAGCTCGATGCTCAGGGCGGCGGCATCAAGTCCCTCGACCGGATCGTCCGTCACCAGACGCGCCGCCTCATGCAGGACAACGACCCGCATCCGCTTCCCGCCCCGCAGGGACAACTCCCTCAGCAACCCCAGGCACTCTGGGGCGAACTGGCTGAACGACGGCGCATCAAGTCCGGCGCCCACCGTGTCGAAGTACGCCTCGAAGAGCGTGTTGAACCGCTGTTCGTGGCCGTTCGCACGCTCAAGGATCTGCTGGGTCATCCCGCGTTCTTCCTGCTCGGGCGCTGTCGGAGGACAATGCCGTACACCTGCGATGGTAGGGGGCCGGTGCCTGTGGCTGCTCATGGAGCCATGAGGTGTACTGGGTGGCCCTGACCGTTTCGTCCGCGCAGAGCGCAATCCGTGGCCGGCGGGAAGCCGGCTTCGTGCAGAACCCGCCGCACTTGCTCCCAGCGAGACGTGATCATCCACTCCGACTCCTGCCGTGCCCGCGTCATCTGCAGGATGTCCCGGATCTGCGCCGCTTCGCGTTCGTCGAGGTCGGCCCGTCCCAACAGCAGGTGAAGCCGATCCCGTTGGACCGGGCCCGCGCTCTGCAGTCCCGGGGCCGGCAGAACCGTCCGCTAGCCGACCAAGCGCACGCCGTCACAGGTCTGGGCGGCTCGAGGTTCCTGCGGACTGTCACGGTCAAGGAAGGACTGCCGCCGAATGACCTACCACCGGCGGGACGGCTTTCAGATGTCGGAGGAGAGCGAGATCTGGATCTCCTACGAGAGGCGATCTTCGAAGCGGAACTGCACCGGGGCACCAACGTCATCACCGGGATCATCGCCCCGCACGCCAAGAAGACCGGACGGCGAATGGATCCGCCTGGTCCTGGAGCAGCTCGGCGGCCTCAAGGCCCCCTCGAAGTCCTGACCCGCATGGAACGCTGATGAACACCATCAACGAGACCCGGCCGCCGGCAGTGCGCCTGCGGCGCCATCCCCGCGACACCACGGAGGCCGAACGGGCCGTCCTCGAACCGCTGCTGCCCGTCCCCGCCTGCGAACTGCCCATGAGCGGACCTCCGGAGAAGCATCCGCGCCGCAAAGTGGAGGGCGGTACCCGTCGGCTTCGGGATCCCCTGGCGCACGGTCTACGGGTCTTCCACCCGCGGATTCGACGGCGCACGCTGATCAACGGCAGGAAGCGGCACCTGGCGGTCGACATGCGAGGCAGACGCTGACCGTCATGGTCGCCATGGCCACGCCGCACGACAGTCGCGCCTGACCCACCCCTGACTCGCAGGTGTCCCGCCGCAAGGACCAGGACCGCTTCGCCGTCCTCGCCAAGCGGTGGCGAGTCGAACGGGCGATCTCGCGGATCATGGACGCCGGTTGGAGCTCTGCCGGAGGAGGTATCGGCCTGCTCACCGGCCATGGGGGAGTGGGGGAGTGGGGGGGGCACGGCCGTCCGAGCCGCGAAGCCCGCGCCCCTGGTCCCGGCATAACCGTCGTGACGGGTACGTCTACGGCCCGCCCGAAATGACCTCGGCCGTGCGCAGCGCCCTCAGCGCCCCGCGCAGGCTGGACGTTCCCCCGGCAGGTGCGCACCGGGCGGTTCGGCCGGCCCGACGTGCGAAGCCGACGACCAGTGGGGCTGTTGGTACTGCGGGGGCGTTCCTCGACTTCAGTGACTGATGTGGTGGCAGAGGCGATGAGGTGTCGGCGGGCACGGGTCGCTCGAAAGGCAGGCCCGTGACTAAGCGGGGTGACCAATGCTAGAAAGGCCGGATGGAAGACCGTTTTGCCCGAGTTTCGTATGCGTCGCGGCTATGGTCACTGGTGCGGAAGAACACGCGAAGCGTCGCGGGGCAGATGTTCCTCATGCAGGTGACGCTGGTGGTGCTGCTCGTGGCATTCGCCGTCTTCGCCCTTGTCCTGCAGTCACAGCGGCACACCAGCGCCGAGGCCAAACGGAGATCCATAGCCGTCGCGCAGACATTCGCGCATTCCCCGGGCGTGCTGCCCGCCCTGCGAGCCCCCGATCCCTCGAAAGTCCTGCAGCCGCTGACCGAAGCGGGACGCAAGTCCGCAGGCGTCGACTTCGTCGTGGTCATGGACACGAAAGGGATCCGCTACACCCATCCCCTGCCGGACCGGATCGGGAAGCGGTTCGTAGGAAAGATCGAGCCGTCGCTGGCGGGGAAGGTCTATACCGAAAGCGTGCACGGCCCCCTGGGCCAGGAAGTCCAGGCGACTGTGCCCATCCGGAACGCCCGGGGCCACGTCGTGGCCCTCGTCTCCGCCGGGCTGAAAGTCAAGAACGTGACCGGTCTGGTGGAGCGGCAAATACCGATCATCCTGACCGCCGGGGCAGGCGCACTCGGAGCGGCCACCGCCGCCACGGTGCTGGTGAGCAGGCGGCTGCGACGGCAGACGCACAGCCTGGCCCCGAACGAGATGGCCCGCATGTACGAGCACCACGACACCGTGCTGCACTCCGTGCGCGAAGGGGTGCTCATCGTCAATGACGAGGGGCGATTGCTGCTGGCGAACGACGAGGCCAGGCGGCTCCTGGAGCTGCCCCCGGACGCAGAGGGGCAGCATGTGTCCCAGATGCCCACCCTCGAGCCTGAAATGATGTCGTTGCTCAGCTCCGGCCGCGAGGCCAATGACGAGGTGCATTTGGCCGGATCGCGGCTGCTGGTGGTCAACCAGAGGCTCACGGATTGCGGCGGAGGCCCCAAGGGCACGGTTGTGACGCTGCGCGATTCCACGGAGCTGCGGGCAGTGTCCGGCAGGGCCGAGATCACAGGTGAGCGACTGAAGCTGCTCTACGACGCCGGACTGAGCATCGGCACCACGCTGGACGTGATCCAGACGGCCGACGAACTCGCCCGGATCGCCGTCCCTCGTTTCGCGGACTTCGTCACCGTGGACCTGGCCGACGCCGTACTGCACGGCGAGGAACCGGCGAGCACGGCAAAGGGAATGAGACGCGTCGCCGTATGCGGTGTCCGGGACGACCAGCCGCTCTACGAGAAAGGCCGGCTGATCGACTTCCTGCCCTCCACCCCCCAGGCACGCGGCTACGGCAGCGGCCGCTCGGAACTGGTGGCAGACCTCTCCACCGCAACGGGCTGGCATCTGCAGGACCCGGAGCGCACCGAACAGATAGTGGACTACGGCATCCATTCGCTCATAGCGGCTCCCATCCAGGCCCGCGGTGTCGTGCTGGGCATGGTCAACTTCTGGCGTTCCGAGGAGCACGCCCCCTTCGACCAGGAGGAGCTCTCACTGGCGGAGGAACTGGTGGCTCGTGCCGCGGTCAGCATCGACAACGCCCGCCGGTACACGCGCGAGCACGCCCTGGCGGTCACCCTCCAGCGCAGCCTGCTGCCGCGAGGCCTGCCCGAGCAGAGCGCCCTCGACGTCGGCTACCGGTACCTCCCGGCCCAGTCAGGGGTGAGCGGAGACTGGTTCGATGTGATTCCCCTCCCGGGCAGCCGCGTGGCGCTGGTCGTCGGTGACGTGGTCGGTCACGGCCTGCACGCCGCCGCCACCATGGGGCGGCTGCGGACCGCAGTGCACAACTTCGCCACGCTCGATCTGCCGCCCGATGAACTGCTGAGTCATCTGGACGACCTGGTCGGGCGCATCGACCAGGACGAATCGTGCACGGACAGCCCCGCCGCCGTCGTGGGCGCCACCTGCCTGTACGCGATCTACGACCCTACGACGCGCCGCTGCACCATGGCACGCGCGGGGCACCTGGCTCCCGCACTGGTCCATCCTGACGGAAACGTCACCTTTCCCGACCTGCCGCCGGGTCCGCCACTGGGGCTCGGGGGCATGCCCTTCCAGGCCGCTGAGCTGGACATCGCCGAAGGCTCCCAGCTCGTCCTGTACACCGACGGTCTCATCGAGGACCGGACCCGCGACCTCGACGAAGGAATGGAACTCCTGCGCAAAGCCCTGGCGGGTCACCCTGAGCGCGAGCCGGAGGAGAGCTGCCAGGCCGTGCTGGGATCGCTGCTGCCCGAACGCCCCACGGATGACGTGGCTTTGCTCATCGCCCGTACCCATGTGCTGCCGCCGGACCGGATCGCCGAGTGGGACGTGCCCCCCGATCCGGCCGCCGTCGCCGGGGTACGCGCCGCGGCGACCGACAAGCTCGACGAGTGGGGGCTGTCCGAACTGGGCTTCAGCATGGAACTGGCGCTGAGCGAGCTCGTCACCAACGCTGTCCGCTACGGTTGCGAGCCGATCCACATGAGGCTGATCTACGACCGCACACTGATCTGCGAGGTGGCTGACGGCAGCAGTACCTCGCCCCACTTGCGGTATGCGCTGACGACCGACGAAGGCGGCCGGGGGCTGTTCCTGGTGTCGCAGTTGACCGAGCGCTGGGGAACCCGGTACACGCCCCAGGGCAAGGTGATCTGGGCCGAGCAGGCGCTACCGAAACCCTGAGACTTGACGTGCTCCCTGGCTTGAAGGCCAGGGCTTCCGGCCGGGGGCGTCCGACCCTTCCGGGGGCCTCCTGCCTCAACGCGCGGTGCGGGCACGCGTGCCCGTCTTACCGGCCAAGCTCCTATGACGAACGGTCTCATGGATGGCCAGAACGACTACAGGCGTGGCAGGCATGTCGTTTCGGGGATGCATGTGCACTTGGTGTTCGTGACGAAGTACCGGCGCGGGGTGTTCAACGACGAGACGCTGACACGCTGCGAAGAGATCATGCGGAAGGTGTGCGAGGACTTCGAGGCGTGCAGTTCCCGCCAGCGGTCACGAAATGCCGCCAACGGGCTGCGAAGCCGCTCGGCGGTCCTGATCCCCAGCGTCTTCAGGGCATCCTGTCCGGCAGGCTCGTGAGATGTGAAGTGGGGAGCATGGTCGTCGCCGGGCTCGGGGTCGATCCAGTCCAGATAGGTTCCGTAGAAATGGGTGACAACGTCGCAGACAGCTTCGGCCTGGGTGGCAGCATCGGGGCTGACGATCCTGACCCGTTCCGTGGGCTGGCGTACCGCTTCCCAGGCCCGCGCAGCAAACGCCGAGCAGGACGTCGTCCGGGTCGACCACCACCAATTACGTGACCGTCCACACGCCTGGCGATCGCCGGTGCAGCCGGGCCAGGTCCCCGCTCTTCGGGCAGAGCCGGATCGGTCTCTCCCGGGCGTCCACACCTGACAGCACCGGCACTCGACCTCCCCGATGTGACGGTCAGCGGCGGTGTCCGCACTGACTTGCACCACACCATCGGGCTCCTGCTGGACTCGACGGCGATCCAGACCGCCTTCGGATCATCCGCCTGTACGCTCCCGGGCCGGGTACGGACGGTCACCGCAGTGAGGTCTGCGGAAGACGACTCTTCCTGAGCTGTTCACCAGGTACAGATACACGAATGCGGTCCTCAACTTCCGTGAACTTGTCTTCCCACGGCTCCACTTTGTGCACCCTTCCACTCCTCAACCGCCAGCTCCTCGAGGTGGTCCCCTCCTGCTGCAGTGCGGATCCAACACTCGCGAGCCTCGTCTTCACGAAACGCCGACAGTCCTCCTGCTTGCTTGATTCAGGCGGGCCGAGTCGTCGACTTCATCCACCACCGCGCCTTCGCCGGGCGCGCGCGACCTACAGCCTGTCCGACGAGCGTGCGGTGCCGCTCGGCCGTGCACCGTTGAAGGCGACCTCTGGCCGCGCCGCCCGCGATCACATGAGCGGCACCGTCTCGCCAGGTGCGATGCCGCCTTCGCCGAACGCGTCCACCGCCACCCAATACTCCGCGTCGGCATTGAGCGAGCGCAGGTCCAGAGAGGTCCGCTCGTACACCAGCCAGCTGTGATAGAGCTTCTGCGGATGGCGGCCGTAGCGGATGTTGTAGCCGGTGGCCGCGGTGGCGAGGTCCCACTCGATATGCGCGGTGCGGCCGTCGACGCGGCCGGCCCGGGCACGAACCGGGCGCGGGGCCACGCCGTCACCCGTGCCGAAGACCCGTACACCGCTGACCGCGAAGACGCCGTCGAACGGCATGCGGCCGCCGGTGACCCGGACGAACCGGGCGCGCAGCGGTGCGTCGAGCACGATGAATGCGTGCGGGGCATCGGTGTCCGTCTCTCGGTGGTCGCGTACAACGGTCCATCGCTGCCCGTCCTGCGAGACCTCCACCAGGGTCTCGGCCGGCTGATGACGGGGAAAGATTCCGCGCCAGAACTGAGGGTTCCAGTCCGCTCCTTCGGGGACCGGTGGGGCGATGTCTCCCAGCCCGTGGTCGGCCAAGTTGACCTGCACGGCGTGCACGGTCTTGCTCACGCCGAGGTCGATGGTCAGAGACTCCCCGGGTTTGCGGCCCCCTGCCGCCCACCAGGTGCGGATGTCCTCGTCGACTGCGGATGCCGGGGTGTGGCCGGGGGCGGCTGAGGAGGCGGTGGTGCGCGCCTTGTAGGACAGCAGCATCCAGGGCGGGGGTGTCCACGGGTCGAACGGACCGTCCGGGAGGACGAAGGGGTGGTCGGCGAAGTTCTGGTTGCAGAAGAGCACGCCGTCCTGGTCGAACCCGGCGGGGAAGATCCCGATGCGCCGCTCGAAGTCGTCGTTCACCGAGATGCGCATGGTCGACGCGTGCCACCAGTTTCCGTGACGGTCCTGGAAGGTGCTTCCATGGCCCGCCCCGGTGATGAAACCTCCTGGTTTCGAAGAGAACGGGCTGTCGAGTGAGTACTGGAAGGGGCCCAGCGGGGATGGGGCCGTGTAGTAGCCGTCGGCGTAGGTGTTGAGCTGCGTGGCGGGCGCCGCGTACTGCAGGTAGTAGGTTCCGTCGTGCTTGGTCATCCACGCGCCCTCGATGTACGGGTTGCCCTGGAGGGCGAGGAGTTGGTCCTGTTCAGGTCGCGTCGGTGTGGCGGCAAGGTCCTCCCCGACCTGTTCCCAGCCGTGAGCGGCGACATCGGCCCGGATCAAGGGCTCCGGTTCGCCGATTCGCTCGAAGGTGTCCGAGAGCCGCACCCCGTAGAGGGGTGTTTTGTTGTCGCAACCCCAGTAGAGGTAGACGGCGCCGTCGTCATCCTGGAACAGGTTCGGGTCCCAGAAGGGGAAGGTGCCCGGTGTGACCTCGACGAAGTCGTCCGCCAACGGATCCACGCTGCGGAAGAAGGGGCAGTTGGCTTCTTTCCTGGACGCGCTGATGTGCAGGGCTCCGTCGATCTCCCGGACATCCGGTGCGTAGTCCAGGGCGGGCAGCTTGGACGTCGCGCGGTACTCCCATCGCAGCAGATCCGCCGAGTGCCAGAACCCCGCCGACATCGACACGAACATGTAGAAGCGGCCCCGGTACAGCACGACGGAAGGGTCCGCCGCCTCTCGGTGGACGGACCGCCGCGGCTCACCGTGGTCCGTGCCGTCGCGGCTGCCGGAGGCGCGAATGTCCTGGTAGCGGTAGGCGAGGTCGAGGGGATTGCACATCACGCGCTGGGAAGAATGCATCGTTCGGTCTCCTATCCGTCGGCGAGTGCGTCCAGCAGCCAGTCGCGCTGTACGCACTGCTCCAGCGCGAAGGAGTCGGCCAGGGCGATGAGGTCGTCGTCGCCGAGGCCGTGGAAGAGTCCGGCGTATTCCTGGATCAGGGGCTGCCCCAGCAGGATGTGCCGCAGGAGGACGTCCGCCCATTGGCGGGTGCTGAACGGCCGGCCCGAGAAGCCCGGGAACTCGTCGGCGATCAGTTGCTCCAGCGGCTTGGCCAGTTCACGGATCACGCCGTCTGGGGAGCCCCATGCCTCCGCGCCCAGGCGGTGCTTCTTCGCCATGAAGTCGGCGAAGTGCCGTTGGTAGGCGCTGTCCGGTGCGCTATGGACAAGCCCTTGGAGGCCGACGTCCTTGTAGGTCCAGATGGACCAGCTCGCCTCGTGCCTTCGGTAGATGTCCAGCTGGTCGGCGAGCAGTTGGGCGCACTGTTCGTCGCGCGCCGGGTCGCCGGTGTACACCGGGCCGAACTCGCCTATCCAGACGGGGGTGTTGGTCTTGCGCATGTAGGCGGTGCGGCGCAGGAAGGCCTCCTCGACCTGTTCCTTGTCGATCCAGGTGCCGTCCGTCTCGCCCGGGTAGCTGCCGCTGCGGGCGAAGCCTGCGCGGGCGTAGTCGTGGCAGGTGTAGACGGCGTTGTCGATGGGGGTGTCGAAGACGTCGAAGTCGGTGGAGTAGTGGTTGCCGTCGAGGAAGAGGATGTGGTGTGGGTCCACCGCGCGGATCGCTGCGGCGAGGCGGTCGTAGAAGGCGGGCAGGACCTGGCCGGAGTCGTCGGCGGGCTCATTGACCGGGTTGTAGCCCGCCACCCAAGGATTGTCCTTGTAGCGGTCGGCGATGACCTCCCACAGCCGTACCACCCGGTCCTGGAAGTGCGGGTGGTCCCAGAAGAACGTCAGGTGCGTGGGGTTGTCGGAGTGCCACTGGTGGTTCTGGTAGCCAGGCAAAGAGTGCAGGTCGATGACGGTGTAGATGCCGTACCGCGCGCACAGGTCCACCACGCGGTCGAGCTGGGCGAAGCCCTCCTCACGGATCTCGAACGGGTGGGCGTCGTCCTCGAAGTGGCGGTAGTTGACGGGTAGACGCAGACAGTTGACGCCCTTTGCGGCAAGCAGCGCGGCGTCGACCTCGCCGAAGAAGGCCGTCAGGAGGCGGTCGAAGAACAGCTCATGGCGGCGCTCGCCGAGCACCTCCCGTACCGCGGAGCGCATCGCGGCCTCGTTGCCCGGATGGCCGGTGATGAAGTTCTCCATGTTCATCCAGCCGCCGAGGCCGGCGCCCCGGAGCCGGACGGGCGTGCCGTCGCATGTCTCCAGCCGGGTGCCGGAGACCCTCAGCAGCGGGTTGGGGGCGGAGGAAGGTGTGGTGGTCAAAGAGGTGGCATCCTTCTTGATGTGGCTAGGGGTGAGGCTGGGTGGTGTCGCGCTGTCAGGCCTGGGTAGACGCGTCGACGGTGACGAAGACCCGTACGTCCCAGGGCCCCAGGCGCAGTTCTGTTCCGGCGGGCGCGGCGGTGCCGTCCAGCACGTCGGTCAGTGCCTCCGGCGCGGTGACGTGGGCGAGGTCCCAGCTCCAGTTGTGGACGACGTGGATGCGGCGCTCGTCAGGAGAGGTGCCCGTGGCGGCCGTGACGGACGGCGGCAGGTCCCGCCAGCCACTGCGGGGGGTAGGCGCGAGCCAGCTGGCCAGCGCTCGGGCGAGTTCGGCGCTGGGAACGGTGCCGACGCAGGTGACCCGGCCGGCGCCGTGACGGTGCGTGGTGACGGCTGCCCAGCGGCCGAAGTGCGGGTGGTCGTACGTGGTGAGCACCTCGGCGTCCAGGGCGGTGAGTCCCTCGATCCAGCGGGTGGCCGTGGCTTGTTCGGGCAGGTACAGCGGGCTGCCGGGTGCCGCGCGCAGCGGGATGTCGGCCGTCAGGTTGCTGAACTCCTCGTAGCTCGCCCCGGCGGCCTCGACGAGCCTCCCCGGGGCCGGTTCGTGACGGGCCCGGCCCTCGTGGTCGGCGTAGCCGGTGCGTGGCCCGAGCACGAGGTGGCCGCCGGCGTGCGCATAGTCGGCGAGCCAGTCCAGGGTCGAGTCGGCGGCCAGGTACAGGGCGGGCACGACGAGGACGGGGTGGCGGCGTGCCGCCTCCTCGGGGCTCGGGCCCTGGCGTTCACCGCTCGGGTCGTGGAGCTGGCGGGCGTGCACGATATGGACCTGGCGGCCCGACTCGAAGGTGCCGCGGTAGAAGGGGTCGAAGATGCCGTGGTAGGCGTTGGTGTCGGGGCCGCCGTCGGGGTCGGCCAGCGGCGGGTACTTCTGCATCAGCCACTTGCTCGGCGTCGAGTAGACCAGCGTGAGGTCCGCGTCCGGTTCCAGCCCTGCGACCAGGGCGCCGGAGGTGTCGAACTCGGCCCCCAGCCGGGCCAGTTCGTCGTAGGTGCGACCGGGTCTGCCGCTGTGCGGGAGGATGCCGCCCACATAGGTCTCGGTCCCGAAGTGCAGGGTATGCCAGTGCCAGTACTCGATCATCCGCGCTCCGCGCGCCACCAGTGCCCAGGCGGCCTGGCGCCACTGGCCGTCGTAGGCAGGGCGGTTGTCCCAGGGCGGGCCGATGGTGCCGGCGTTGGTCTCGGTGACCAGGAACGGCGCCTGGCGGGAGGCGTACATCCAGTCCCCGATCTGGGAGACGGACCAGGCCCGTTCGCCGTACGACAGGGCGTCCTGCATGCCGTAGTAGGGGTTGCCTGCGGCGATGTCCAGGGCCTCGTTCAGTTCGTGGTCCTCTATGCCCGGGCGGGGGTAGGAGACGCAGGTCGTCACGAACTGCTCGGGTGCCGCGAACTCGCGGACGAGGGCCGCCTGCCAGGCGACGAACTCGGTGGTCAGCCGGGCCTGGAATTCCCGCCAGGCGACGTCGTACTGCGGCTGGGTGTTGCCGTCCGGCCGCCACAGGTCGGCCCAGGTGGTCAGCCGGTGCGACCAGTAGACCAGGCCCCACTCGCGGTTGAGGGTCTCCACGTCGCCGTACGTCTGGCGGAGGTGGTCGGTGAAGCGCTGGAAGACGCCGTGGTTGTGGAAAAGCTCCAGGCCCGGCTCGTTGTCGACCTGGAAACCGATCACCGCCGGGTGCCGGGCGTAGCGGGCGAGGATTCGGCGGATCACCCGCTCGGCGTGGAAGAGGAAGGCGGGGTGGGTGTAGTCGACCTCCTGGCGGGCGCCCCAGGGGATGCGTTCGCCGGAGCGCCGCTCGCCCGCGATCTCGGGGTACTGGCGTGCCAGCCAGGGCGGGACCGCGTAGGTGGGTGTGCCCAGGATGACGGAGATGCCGCGTTCGTGGGCGCCGTCGAGGACCGGCTGGAGCCAGTCGAGGTCGAAGACGTCGTTCTCCGGCTCCCACGTCGACCACACCGACTCGCCGACGCGGATGACGCTGAAGCGGGCCGCGGCCATGAGGTCGAGGTCGGCCTTGAGCCGTTCGTCGGCATGATCGGTGCCGTAGGGGGGCCGGTACTCGTGGTAGTACGCGGCGCCGAAGAGGACGTGGGCGGGCAGGTCCGCCATGAAGGGGGCCTCCTGGAGGCGAAGTTGGTGGAGGGGCGGCGGAGGGGAGGTTCCGCCGCCCCGTATCAGCTGCCGTTGGCCGGCTGGGTGTGCGTGGTCCCGTCGATGGTCGTGGTGAGCGTGCCGACGGCCTGGAAGTCGTTGCCGAGCATCACGGACGGGCCGAGGGTGAAGCCGCCTGGGCCGGTGCGCTTGGTACCGGTGTGCCGCCCGGTCAGCGTCGGGTCCTCGGTCCAGGTGACGCAGGCGAGGGCCGGCGCGGTGCCTGGAATGCAGCCGAGTGCGGTGTTGGAGACGCGCTCCCCCTTCCCGGCGCCGTTGATGATGGGTAGACGCTCGCGGGACCTGAGTCCGGCGCCCCCGCGTACGTGATTCCGAGAAGTACGTACTTTCGGGTCCCTGGTCGGGCCGGGTGAACCGATTCCGCCCCAGCCGGCCGAGACACAGCCCGTGGGGTGGGTGCACGCCCCGTCCGCCGGGAGGGTCGGCGGCACCGGCAGTTCCCTGATGTCCACCCGCGGTCGACCGGTCGCGGACGAGGCGTCGGCGGCCCGGACCTGGGTGTTGGGCAGGGTGGCGGCGAGCACCGGCGCCTCCGAGGCCGCGGTGGCTCTCGCGAGGGTGGGACGCATCCGGCGAACTCGCATGATCATTGCAGCTGCCTCCCTGGTCGTTGCCTGGTCACTTGAGCGCTCCCGCCGACAGCCCGCTGATGATGTGCCGCTGCGCGACGGCGTAGAAGATGACGATCGGCAGCACCGCGATGAGTGAGGCGGCGAGCAGGATCTGCTGTTGCGGGGAGTCCGCGGAGACGAAGTTGGTGAGCCCTCGCTGTACCGGCATCAGCGAGCTGTCGTTGAACAGCACCAGGCCCATGAGGTACTCGTTCCAGACCCCCATGGCCTGGATGACGGCCACCGCGGCGAGACCCGGCTTGGCCAGGGGGAGGATGATCCGCCAGAAGGTGCCGAGCAGGGAGGCGCCGTCGATGGCGGCGGCCTCCTCCAGCTCCCTTGGCTGGCTGGCGAAGAACCCGCGCATGATCAGGATGGAGATCGGCAGCCCGCCGGTGATGAGCACGAGGATGTAGCCGATCCGGGTGTTGGCGAGCCCGAGCGTGATCAGCAGCTTGTACTGGGCGATGAACGAGGCCGGCATCGGGATGATCATGATGACGAGAATGGTGGCCACGACGGCGCCTCGGCCGGGAAACTCGATGCGCGCGAGGGCGTATCCGGCCAGGCTCGCGATGATCAAGATCCCGAGGACCGCCGCCGTTGTGTAGAGGAGGCTGTTGGGCAGGTACTGGCTGAACCCGCCCTCGTTCCAGGCGGTGGCGAAATTGCTCCATTGGAAGGGGCGGGGGATCGGGTCCGTCCCCTTGTACAGCTGCTTGGCGCTCTGCAGGGATCCACTCAGCACCCACAGCACCGGCAGCAGAGCCTCCAGCGCGCCCGCGATCAGCAGCGCGTACAGGGCCATGCGGGGGCCGCGCGAGCGGCTGGGGCGGAGTCGTGGGGTCGGTTTCGGCAGCGGCCCCGCCGTCTCGGGCTCCCGTGCCCGGTCGAGAAGCGTGTTCACGGTCAACGTCCCTTCTCCGTCCGGGAGTCGGTGCTTCCGCCGAGCCTGCGCGAGGCCCACAGCTGGAGGCAGGCCAGGGCGATCAGGCACAGCCCGAAGATGACGGACATCGCGGCCGCGCGGCCGTACTCGGTGTACTGGAAGGCCTGTTGGTAGATGTGCAGGGTGGGGACCTCGGTGTGGCCGGCAGGACCGCCGTTGGTCAGCACCTGGACCGTGCCGAAGATCTGCAGGCCGCTGAGCAGGGTCAGCACGCTGACGATGCCGGTGACGTGGGACATGCCGGGCCAGGTGACATAGCGGAACTGCGCCAGTCCGCGGGCTCCGTCCAGTGACGAGGCCTCGTACAGCTCCTTGGGCACGTCCTGCCGGCCGGCCAGAAAGAGGATGAAGCCGAATCCCCAGTGGTACCAGACGAACACGGCGGCGACCGCGATCACGGCGGTCTTGGGATCACCCAGCCAGTTGTGCTGAAGCCCGTCGAGGCCGACCGCCTTGAGCGTCTGGTTGACGACCCCGATGTTCGGGTCGAGGAACCACGAGAACATCACACCCACCACCACAGTGGAGAACACCCCGGGCAGGTAGAAGACGGTGCGGAAGAACGCCGACCCGCGACGGGCGCGGTGCACGGCCAGGGCCATGACCATCGACACCGCGTTGGCGACGACCAGGCCGACCACGCCGTACAGGACGGCGTTCTTCATCGAGCCCCAGAACTGGGTGTCGTGCAGCACGTAACGGTAGTTGTCGAGCCCCACGAACGGCGTGTCCAGGCTCACCCCGTCCCAGGACTGGAAACTGAGCAGGATGCCCTGCACGAACGGGACCACCGTGAACAGGGCGATCATGGCAAGCGCCGGCGCCAGGAAGAGCCAGGCCGCCAGCACGCGACTGCGCCGCCGCACTACGCGCTCTTCTGCGCCGCGTCGAGGTCGCCGAGGACCTGGTCGACCGTGCGCTCCTTGAGGACGAGCGCCTGAGTGCCCTTCTGCAGAGCGGTGTTGACCTGTTCCAGAATCTGGTTCTGGACGAGTTGGACGTCGGATATCTTCGCGGCGATGCCCGCCAGCTGCGCGGGGACGTCCTTGTCCGACACGGCGCGCGCAGAGGGGATCAGCGGGACCCCCTTGGCCCAGGCCTGCTGCTGCTTGGCAGCGGTCAGCCACTTGAGGAACTTCAGCGCCTCGGCCGCCTTCTTGCTGCGGGGATTGACCGCCGCCCCCTTGGCCGCGCCGCCGACCAGGCGCGGGGTCTGGGTGCCGTCATCGGCCTTGGGCAGCGGGAAGGAGCGGAAGTCCGTGAAGTCCGGGGCCGTCGCGCGCGCCACGCCGACGGCCGAAGTGCCGTCGAAGATGGCCGCGACGCCCTGGGTGTTGAAGAAGGCCTTCTCCACGTTGGGGTTGTCGGTGGTGCCGCTCGGCAGCGAGCCGTTGGCGATCACGCCGGCGTCCCGCAGGTCGACCACGAGCTGCAGAGTCTTGCGCCAGCCTTCGCTCTTCCAGCTGTTCTTGCCCACGAAGGTGGCGTTGAGCTCCTCGTCTGACATGTAGTTGGACGCGTAGGACTGGATCACCTGGTTGGAGAGGCTGGTCGCGAACCAGAAGGGGCCCTTGCCGGACTTCTTGATCTTCCGCATCTGGTCGATGAACTCGCTCATGGAGGCGGGCGCCTGGTCCGGATCGAGCCCTGCGGCCTGGTACATCGCGGCGTTGACGAAGATCCCGAGAGCCGGGGTCTCCCAGTGGGCGCTGTAGATGCCCGGCTTCACATGCTGCGGGTTGTCGGCTCCGAACGTCGTGGTCTTGAGCGTGGCGGGCCGGAAGGTGTCGCCCCAGCCGTCCTTCATCTGGTCGGTGAGGTCCATGGCCCAGCCGGCCTTGTAGTAGGGGGCCATGGAGTGGCCGTCCACCACCGAGTACATGTCCGGCATGTCGCGGGACTGCGAGCTCGACTGGAGCTTGGTCAGAAAGTCCGTCGGGCCGACGTCGTCGATCCTGATCTTCACGCCGGTCTGCTGGGTGTACTGCTTGGCCAGCGCCTTCAGTGTCGCGGCCTGGCCCCGTGACTGGTTCATGAAGACGATCTCGGAGCCTCCGCCCGAGGTGCTGCTCCCGCCCGACCCGCAGGCGGCCAGTGTGGTGGCGGCCAGCCCGCCGCCAAGGGCGCCGAGGAAACCGCGGCGGGAAAGGAATGGGGTGGTGGCCGGCGAAGCCGCCTCCACCGTGTGGTCTCGCCTCATCGCGAGCCTCCTCCATGGGCCAGTGGGTGCTTCGAAACTTCACAACATGATTGAGCGAAAGAGATTTCCTCTGCCTCACTGACGGTGCACGCTAGATATGGGTCGAGATCTTCGTCAACCCTTTGAACACGGCTTGTTTCAGCAGAAGATCGTCGAGGATAGGCCCGATAGATGGCCGAAAAAAGTTTCGGTGATAGGGTCCTGCCTATTAGGAAGTAGCCTGACCGGCACGTTCGTCAAAGGGGGAGTCATGGCATCCGCTTCCAGTCGCGTGACACTGGCGCAGATCGCCGAGTACGCCGGCGTCTCGGTGGCCACCGTGTCCAAGGTCATCAACGGGCGCCCCGACGTGGCCCAGCAGACCCGCGACCTGGTGCTGGACCTGATGCGTCAGTACAACTACGGCGGCAACCGTGACAACCTGCGCGCCCACCCCACCGTCGAGCTGTTCTTCGGCTTCGAACGGCTGAGCATCTACCACACCGAGATCATCCAGAGCGTGGTGGACGCCGGGTCCCAGGAGGGCGTCGCGGTGGTGGTCAGCAGACGCGGTGACCACGATCCGGCGGCCGACCCCGTAGCCTGGGCCCGTGGCCTGGTCGCCGCCGGTCGGCGGGCGGTCATCACGGTCACGGCGAACACCCTGTCGGGTCCGATTCTCGAAGCCCTCAACCGGGTCCGGCTGCCGGTCGTACTGCTCGACCCAGAGTCCCTCCCCGACGGCTCGATCGTCAGCGTCGGCGCGACCAACTTCGCCGGCGGTAACGCCGCCGCCACACACCTGCTCTCCCTCGGCCATCGCCGCATCGCCTACCTCGGCGGCACCGAGCACGCCTGGTCCAACCAGGCCCGGCTGCACGGGTTTCGCAGCGCGATGGAGGCGGCCGGCGTGCCCGTGCCGGGCGAGCTGATCCGCCACGCCGGCACGTTCCACGCCGCTGAGGGCGTCGAGCACGGTGGACGGCTGCTGGCCGTCGAGCCGACGCCCACCGCGGTGTTCGCCGCCTCAGACGAACTGGCCGCCGGCGTCATCGAAGCCGCCCGGCTGCGCGGACTGCGCGTTCCGGACGACCTCAGCATCGTCGGCTTCGACAACACCCCGCTGGCCCAGGTGATCTCACCGCCGCTGACCACCATCCATGGCCCCGTCCCGGAGATGGGAACCGTGGCTCTGCGCACCGCTCTGCGCCTGGCGGCCGCCGAGGGCATCGACTCCCACCACGTCGAGCTGGCCACCCGTCTGGTGGTCCGTAAATCGACCCGGGTGCTGTCGGCTCCGAGCGACTCCACGCCCTGAACCGACCGGCCACCCAGACAGAAAGGGAGGCGACGGCACCGATGGCCACGCCTGCTCCGTACGACCTCGCCATCGACTTCGGCGGCGACCTTTTCCCCGTCTCCGGCTGCAGCCCCCGCCTGTCGTGGAAGCCCTCCGCCGGGATACCGGCCCACGCGGCCCACGAACTGGAGATCCACGTCGAGGACCGGCCGCCGCTGACGACCCCCGCCCATGACCACCTGTACGTCGACTGGCCGGCCCCGCCCTTGCGCAGCGGCGAGCGCGTCCGCTGGCGCGTCCGCTGGCGCGGCGAAGCGCTGACCTCGCCGTGGAGTGACTGGCACACCTTCGAGGCCGGTCTCCTCGACGGGGACTGGACGGCACACTGGATCACACCGGCCGGCGACCCGCAGAAGGCGCTCCTGCCCTCCGGCGCCCGCCCAGCGCACGTCCTGCGTGCCACCTTCACCGCGGCCGAGGTGGTCCGCGCCCGTCTGTACTCCACGGCCCTGGGCGTGTACGAGGTCCTCCTGAACGGCGAGCGCGCGGGCACCGTCGAGCTCGCTCCGGGCTCGACCTCGTACGACCGGACCCTGTACGCCCAGGCCACCGACGTCACCGCGTCCCTGCTCCTCGGGGTCAACACGCTCGAGATCGTGCTCTCCGACGGCTGGTACCGAGGGCAGGTCGGAGCCTTCCGTAAACCTGCCGGGTGGGGTGAACTCCTCGCCGTTCGCCTGGAGTTGCACCTGGAACTCGCCGACGGCTCGCGCCAGGTCGTACGCACCGACAGGCGCTGGATGTCGACCCCGAGCCCCATCACCCGAGCTGACCTGATGGACGGCCAGATCACCGACTTTCTCGCGGCCCGCGGCCCCGAACGGCCAGTCCTCGTCGACGCTGTGACGGCGCCCCCGATCGACTGGTCCCCGGCTCCACCGGTACGCGTCATTGAGGACCGCCCCGCCGCCTCCCTCACCCGCATGCCGGACGGCGCCTGGATCGCCGACTTCGGCCAGAACGCCTCCGGTTGGATCGCGCTCACCGACCTCGGCCCTGCCGGGACACGCACCGTCATCGACCACGGCGAGCACCTCGACCCCGCCACCGGCGACCTCACCACCACCCACCTCGACATCCAGCGCCCGGGTGACCCCGTGACCGTCTTCGTCCAGCACGACGAGGCCGTCTCCTCCGGTGCCGCCGACGAGGTCTTCGAACCCCGCCACACCGTGCACGGTTTCCGCTACGCCCGCCTTCAGCGCGGCGAGGTCCCACTGGACGCCTCAAGCCTGACCATGCGGGTGGTCCACACCGACCTGCGACCCACCGGCACCTTCGCCTGCTCCCACCCGGACCTCAACCACCTGCACGAGGTGGCCCGTTGGAGCTTCCGCGGCAACGCCGTCGACGTGCCCACCGACTGCCCCACCCGTGAACGCATCGGCTGGACCGGCGACTACCAGGTCTTCCTCCCCAGCGCCGCCCGCCTCTACGACGTCTCCGGATTCAGCCGCAAGTGGCTGCGCTCGGTCCGCGACGACCAGCTCGACGACGGACGTATCGCCAACTTCTCGCCGGACGGGCGCCGCATCAAGCTCGGCGGCGACAAGCGGCTGGACATGATGACGGGCTCCGCCGGCTGGGGCGACGCCGTCGTGCTGGTGCCATGGGAGCTGTACCGGACCTACGGCGACCGGCAGGTACTGGCCGAGAACTGGGACGCGATGGTCCGCTGGGTCGAATGGGCGGCCGCCACCGCCCGCACCGCCCGCCACCCCTCCCGCGTGGCCCGCTCCGAAGCACCCTTGCCGCACGAGGAGTTCATCTGGGACGGCTCCTTCCACTGGGGCGAGTGGGCCGAGCCGAAACCCCGCACCGAGGACGGCTCGCCCGTCGACTCGACTGAAGACGCCCCCGAAGCATGGATGAAAGCGGACAAAGGCGAGGTCGGCACCGCGTTCCTGTACCGGTCGACCACCACGCTCGCCAGGATCGCCCGGGTCCTGGGCCACGACGCCGCGGCCGCCCGCTACACCGGACTGGGGGCGCGGATCAAGGAGGCGTGGCGGACGGAGTTCCTCGACGCCACCGGCCGTACGACCGTCGACACCCAGGCGAGTTACGTCCGCGCCCTCGCCTACGGCCTGGCGCCCGAGAACCTGCGCGACGCCGTCACCGCGCGGCTGACCGAGCTCATCGAGAAGGCCGGCACACACCTGGGCACCGGGTTCCTGTCCACCGCCGACCTGCTGCCCGTCCTCACCGACACCGGCCATGCCGACCTCGCCTACCGGGTGCTCCTCCAGCGCACCTCGCCCTCCTGGCTCGGCATGCTCGACCGCGGCGCCACCACGGTGTGGGAGGAGTGGGACGGCGTCGACGAGGACGGCAACGCGAACGCCTCGCTCAACCACTACAGCAAGGGCGCCGTCATCCAGTTCCTGCACACCCACACCCTCGGCCTGCGACAGGCGGCGGACTCGGTGGCCTGGGAGCGGTTCGTCGTCGCCCCCGTGCCCCACGCGTCGGTCGACTGGGCGCGCGGCACCTTCGACAGCCCGCGCGGCACCATCGCGGTCGACTGGCGCGCCGAGGGCGCCTCGCTCCACCTCACGGTCGACGTACCGCCCACCTGCACGGCCACCGTGGTCCTGCCCGACGGACAGGAACTGACGGCAGGGCCGGGCCGGTTCGAGTACTCGGCGGTCACCGACTGACGGCGGTGCGCCCGTGTAGCCAGTTCGGCCGCGTGTGCACCGGGCCCTGCACGGCTGTCGCGTGAACGCGGGCAGCGGCGAGCGGGTGCTCTGCCCTCGGTCGTGCTGCCATCCCGCGCTCTGACCGACTGTTAAGGCCGCTGACTTCACGACATGGACGGCGGGCGGCGTGGTCCGCATCGCGGCCTGCACTCGCGATTTGACGGTCGCGTGTCCGGACTGGGTCGCGGTTCTGCGCGGGTGCACAGTCGCTATGCATACTGGCCGATGTCGCTGCTGGTGGGCGTCCGGTGCTGATCGGGCTGTCGGTGTGCTGTTCTGTGCCGGCCGGCCTGCGCCCGGCGAGCTTTTGCCGAGCAGGTCGAGGGGTTGACGGTACGCTCTCAACGTAGCAGCCCGCCGCTGCAGCACCTGGTGGAGAGGGCCGGGGTACTGCTCGCCGACCGTGGTGGAGCCCGGCTGCTGCACCCATCGCAGCCTGCGCGCAGCCGAGGCCCTCCCGCGGCTGTTCGAGCACTACCCAGAACCGAACCCACGGCCTGGTGCGTCAGTTCGCCGCCCTGCTCGACACCCGCGACGCCACCCCGCTGCCGTGCTGGCTTGAGCAACTCACGACCGCCGGCCTCCCGGGCCTGGCCAAGGCCCATCCGCGAGGACCAGCCCGCAGTCGTGCAAGGCATCACCACCCCGTTCAACTCCAGCGTCAACGAAGGCTGGTGGCACTGGTCCCCTCGGGTGTCTTCGAAGGTGGTACCCGGTTACCGCGACACCGATGCCGGACGCATGTCCACGACTCAAGTCCGCGGCGCGCTCTCGAAGGCCAGGAGGCCTTCTGCATGGCGCGGCCGCCTCCGGCGAAGACCACCGCCTGCTTCCGCATTGAACGGAGCGGGCCGGAAGGGCTGCGGCGTGCGTTCACGTCTGGTCGTGGAGCCTGGGAGGGTGGCGTGGAACTGGGAGCTGCGCTACTTCCGGCTTGGGGAGGCGGCGGTGGGGATCAGTGCCACGGAGCTTTCGTCGACTTCGTTTCCGTCATCGTCGATGAACCCGACGTGCACCGGTCGTTCGGTGCCCTCGACCCGGCGCAGGATGCTCGGCCCGTCCGGCCACGGCAGGTGCTTGTCGCCCCATTGCTGCAGGGCGAGCAGGACGACGAGGAGTTCCCGGCCCGCATCCGTGAGCACGTACGAGAAGCGAGCCCGCTCGCCCGGTTCCCGGTAGGGCACCTTCTCCATCACGCCGTATGCGACCAGCGTGTTCAGGCGTTCGGTGAGAACGTCCGGCGCCACACCGAGCCCGCTGCGGAACTCCGAGAAGCGGCTCGACCCCGCCACGGCCTCGCGAAGGATCAGAAACGTACAGCGTTCACCCAGCACGCCCAGGCTGCGGGCGATGGCGCAGCTGTCATTCGGAATCTTGCCCATGCTCCAAGCCTACCCTGGGTTGTTTCTCCCAACTCAGATGGTCTAGGTTGGAAAAACCTATCCAGCAGGGAGTTGCGTCATGCAGATCGAAGGACAGACCGCACTGGTCACCGGGGCCAACCGTGGCCTGGGACGTCACCTGGCGAAGCAGTTGCGCGACCGGGGCGCGACCGTCTACGCGGCAGCCCGCAATCCCGCAGCCGTCGACCTCGACGGCGTGAAGCCGATCGCCCTCGACGTGACCGACCCCGCCTCCATCGCCGCCGCGGCAGAGGCGACCGGCGACGTGTCGATCCTGGTCAACAACGCCGGTTCGGCCACCAACGCGTCGCTGCTGACGGGCGACCTGGCGGACATCCGCCTGGAGATCGACACCCACTACCTCGGCACCTTGGCGGTCACCCGGGCATTCGCCCCCCAACTCGGCTCTCACGACAGCAGCGCGGTGCTGAACATCCTGTCGGTCGCCTCCTGGGTCAACTTCCCCGACTTCGGTGCCTACTGCGCCGCCAAGTCGGCCTCCTGGTCGATGACCAACGGGCTGCGCCAGGAACTCGCCCCGCAGGGCACCCGGGTCTCGGCACTGCACGTCGGGTACATGGACACCGACATGACCACCGGCCTCGACGCGCCGAAGGCCGACCCCGCCGACATCGCACGCATCGCCCTCGACGGTGTCGCCGCCGGCACCCCTGAGATCGTCGCCGACGAGACGAGCAAGACCGTGCTCGCGGGTCTGTCCGGAGGCGTCGGCGCGCTCTACCCGCAGTTCGGGACACGGAATCGCACGCCCGCTTACGTCGTCGTCAACTTCGATGTGCTCGACGAGGAGGCCGGCGCGGCCTACGCGGCCGTGGCCCAGCAGTCCATCCGCAACCACGGCGGCCATTACCTGGTCGGGGGACCCACGCCCAAGCCCGTCGAAGGCACCTGGGACTCCTCCGGGTTCGTGATCATCGAGTTTCCCGACATGGACCGGATCCGGGAGTGGTACGACTCCGCCGAGTACCGGCGGGCCCGGGAGATACGAGAAGGCAAGGCCCGGGTGACCATGCTGTTCGCCGAGGGCGCACCGCCTGCGGGCTTCTCTCGCCCGGTCTAGGAGTGCTCTGCTCTTCGTCGCGCTCATCGGGTCGCAAGGGCCGGGCGTGAAACAAGAGCCGTACTCGGGGCGCCGCGTACGCCGCGGCCAACGCCGGCACCCTCCACCACTACGGCAGCGGCCCCTCCAGCGAGGATCCGCATTCGCCGACCCCAGCCAGTGGGGAGTCGAGACCGCGCCGGACATGCGGACCGCGTCCGCGCTGATCGGCGCGCGTGTCGGGCAGTGCGCCCCGTGCCTGGAGTCCCTCACGGCAAAGCTTCCCGATCGTGCTCGCGGTGACGGCCGAGTGCGTCTACCGACTGCACCCGGCTGACGAGTGGCCGAACGGGGGAGGCATCGCCAGCGCGTCCACCCAGATGTTCCTCCTCCTTGTCCAGCATGTCCGCTACATCGCGGGCGATACCCAGATGGTTCCAGGCGCGGTCGAGAGGATGACCCGTGCCGACCGCGCGGCGCTCCTGGACGACGCGCTGGGCCTGTGGGCGATCTACGGGCCCAAGTACCCCGGTCTGCCGCGCGGCCCGGACGCCGACGCGGCCGGCCTGGCGGACCTCATGCCGGGCGGCGAGCCGAACGGCGACGGGCCGGGCACGGCGATCGACGTATCAGGCCTCACGCACCCGGCTTCCGGGGGCCTCCCGGCAGAAGGGATCGGTCCGGCTCCGCGGCCTGCTGCTCCCGGCCGAAGTGCCCGCCGGCCCGTCCTGCATGCCGGTCGTACGGCCCTCGGGAAGATCGCGACCAGCAGCGAGGGCGTGGCCGGCAGGACGACGGCGGCGCCGGCGCCCGTGATCGCTCGGGCGACGATGAACGAGGTTCGTCTCGTCGACCAGGCCGCCCATCATCGAATCGCCGATGAAGATCAGCAGGCCCTGGACGAGCGCACCACGGCGGCTGTACCTGTCGCCTGTCGCGTCGAGCACGAGCATCGGCGCGGCGTAGGGAACGGTGCAGCCGTCGATGACCCAGTGGAGGTCACTACTGCTCGGCCCCAGGTCCTTGGTCATGTCGGGGCGGCCACGATCAGTGACGTGTTCGCCATGGCGACGATCGGCAGGCTCAGGCAGAGAACCAGCAGGGTCCGCCGGCGGCGTGGACAGGGCTCGGTCATCTACTCGACGGGTGTCTTCGCGAAGAGCGGCATCGTCAGGGTCCTCGGCAGGAGGTGAAGCGGAGGCTTCGGGGTGCGGGCCGAGGGGTGCGGTGCGGGCGCGGACGGGAGTGGGCGCGGCACCGGGAGCAGTTAATTGCCCGTGGATGTGCAGGCTAGTTTGTTGCCCGTTAATGTGCAACTATTGAGTTGGTGCCCTCCCCGTCGACCGGAGGTCCGACATGACCCGCACACCCGTTTCAACCGCCCCGGAACGCAGCCGAACCCTGCTCACGCGGGCCCGCATCCTCGGAGCGGCCCGGCAGGAACTCGGCCGTGACCCCGACAGCAGCCTCAGTGACATCGCCGAGGCGGCTGGCGTGGTGCGCCGTACGGTCTACGGCCATTTCAACGGCCGGGCCGCGCTTGTGGAGGGGCTGGTGGAGGACGCCGCACAGGCGTTGCGGCAGGCACTCGCGGTCCCGCGGGTACCGGTGACGGATGCCGTCACGGAGATGGCGCGCCTGGTCCTCGCCGTATGGCCCGTCGGTGACCGCTATCGCATCCTGCTCCGCCTTGCCCCCCAGGACCTCGGGGCCGAACGGGTTGCCGAAGTCCTCGCCCCCGCGCGCGACATGGCCGAGGCGATCATCCTCCGGGGTCGGCAGCAGGGGGTCTTTCGGGCCAGCGTTCCGCCGGCCGTGCTGACCCGGGCGCTGGAGGGGTACCTGCTAGGGCTTCTGGACTGCGTGAACGGCGGTGCATGGAGCGACGACGGCACGGCCACCGCGACCGCCGCCCTGATCGCGATGGGCGTGGACGGCGACCGCGCCGCCACCTGTGTCCGCGGGCTCGTCCGGCCCGAGGGTGACGCCGTGTAGACACACTTCCCGAACCGCGACCAGAAGAGGAGAACCGTGTCCCAGTCCCAGCCCGACGGGGAGCACGTCGGCGAGCCCCACTCCGGCGACGGCGCCGTGTACGTGAGCCCCCCGACCCGGAGCGGGCGGCGCCTGATCGTCGTCGCCGCGTCCCTCGCGGCCTTGCTGGTCGGTGCCGTCGCGGTCGACCGGATCGCCGCGGCCCGCGCGGAGAGCCGTACGGCCGAGGCCTTCCAGGACGGCATGGGAACCGCCGATCGGCCGTCGGTGCACGTCAGCGGCTTTCCCATGCTGACCCAGCTCGCCGAGGGCCGTCTGGACCACGTCGATCTCACCGCCCACGACATCCCCGCGAACGGCACGACCCGGCCCCTGCCGGTGACGAAGCTGACGGTCGGGATGGACGGACTGAAGACCTCGGGGAACGCCGACGAGGCACACGCCCGCAGCGTTCGGGCGGCCGCCCATCTGTCGTACGCGGACGTGTCGAGCGCGCTCGGCGTGGAGGTGTCGCAGGGCGACGAGCCGGGTCGGGTCAACGCGACCGCGAGTCTGCCGATCGTCGGCGACGTGACCATGAGCGCGGCTGTCTCGGCGGCGAGCGGCAACCGCATCGCCTTCACAGCCGCACGCGCAGAGCAGGGTGAACTGCTCCCCCCGCTGAAAGCGCTGCTCGACAAGGCCCTGGACGAGCCCATTCCGCTGCGGAGCGTTCCCGACGGGCTGCATCTGCGGTCGGTCACCACCACCGAGGACGGGATCGACGCCCGCTTCACGGGCCGCTCGGTCACGTTCCGCCCGGACTCGCCGTCCGCGTGAGGTCAGTCGAGGTCGGGCAAGGGGCGGCGGGCGACCTCGTGGGCATCGTCCAACGACAGGCCCAGCATGCGCAGGACCATCTCGGCGAGGTTCACCGCAGCCTCGTCGCCGTCCACCTCGGGCCGGGCGAAACGCAGCTCCACCAGGGACAGCAGGGTTCCGCCCAGTGCCGACAGGGCGACCACCGGGTCGAGCGTGGTGAAGCGGCCGGAGGCGATGCCGACCTGGAGATCGCGTAGCGCCCGGCGGGTCAGGCCGTTGTCCGCGTGGATGTGACCGAGGCCGCGGCGGCGCAGGACCTGCATCAGCTCAGGGTGGGAATCGGCCATCCGGGCACTGAGCCGGAAGCCGGCCGCGACGAGTTCCGCCGGGTCGTCGATCCCGGCCAGGCGCTCGTCGAAGTTCTGGCCGAACTCCTCCAGGGCATCCACCACCGCCGTCTCGAACAACTCCGTCTTGGAGTCGAAGTGGTTGTAGAAGGAGCCGAAGCCCACGTCCGCGCGCTCGGCGATCGCCTGGATGCTCGCGCTGGTGTCGCCGCTCTCGGCGAGTATCTGCCGGGCCGCTCGCACGAGAGCCCTGCGGGTCTCCGCGCGACGCCGCTCGAACCGGTTGCTGGGCAGGGCTGACGTAGACATGCGCAGAGTCTAACCGTCGGGACGATGGCTGTCGCAGTCCTGATGAATTCATCATTTCCTGCCGCGAACATCTTGACGACAGAACCGTCACAGTTGATGATTTCCTCATTACGGCAATGTTGCTCGGAGGGCACCGTGTCTGAAATCCGCGTCAACGGGGCCAACGTCATCACGGCCCACCAGGACCTCCACAGCGAGCAGGGCGCCCTGCGCGGCGAACACCCCGGTCGCTCCCGGAATCCCGTGATCAAGGTGGCCGACCTGGCCTGGCTGGAGTTCGAGAAGCCCGACCTGGACCGCGCCGAGGTCTTCGCCCGGGACTTCGGGTTCGGCATCGCAGCGCGCACCGAGCGGGAACTGTGGCTGCGCGGCACCTTCGCCGGCCCGCCCTGCATGGTGATCCGCACGGGGCGCACCTCCCGCTTCACCGGCCCGGTGTTCCGCGCCGCAGAGCGGGGCGACCTGGACCGGCTGGCCCGTGCCACCGGATCGTCCGTACGGGACGCCGACGTTCCCGGCGGTGGAAAGGCGGTCGACCTGCTCGACCCCTCGGGCTTCCCGGTGCGGGTCGTGCACTGCGGCGAACGGCTCCCGGCGCTGCCGGAACAGCGGCCGCTGCTCCTCAACTTCGGCACGGATCACCGTCGTACGAACGCCACCCAGCGCCCGCCGCGCGAGCCCTCCCGCATCCAGCGTCTAGGGCATGTGGTGATGGAGACGCGTGTGTTCGGCCGGGCCCTGGACTGGTACCTGGACACGCTCGGCATGATCGTGTCCGACTTCCTGTTCCTGGACGGGCAGCGCGGCCGGGGCCCGACGATGGCGTTCATCCGCTGCGACCTGGGCGGTGTGCCCGCCGACCACCACACCCTGGCCATGCACCTGGGGCCGGGCAACGGCTATGTCCACTCCGCCTACCAGGTCACCGACCTGGACTCGATCGCCGCCGGCGGTGAGTACCTCAAGGAGCGTGGCTACAAGCGCAGTTGGGGCATCGGCCGGCACATCCAGGGCAGCCAGCTCTTCGACTACTGGCGCGACCCCGACCACTTCATGCTGGAGCACTTCGCCGACGGCGACCTGTTCTCCTGCGACGTCCAGCCCGGCTGGGCGCCCATGTCGACCAGCGGCCTCGCCCAGTGGGGCCCGCCGGCCACCCGCGACTTCCTCGGCGCGAGACCCTCCCCGCAGCGGGTCCGCGATGTCGTCGAGGCGCTGCGCGGTGACAACGAGATGGACCCGGCGCGCCTGTTCGGCCTGCTCAGGGCCGCCAACTCCTGAACCTCCGCATTCCCGCCCCCTCACGAAGGCACTGACATGAGCACCAATGTCCTGCGCACCGCCGACGGCTGGTGGGTCGTCCGCGGCGACCGGGCCGTCCCCGTCGACACCAAGGCCGCGACCACCGCCGAGCTGCTGGCCGACCGCGCCGCCGTCCGGGAGGCCGCCGCCTCCGGCGAGGCGGGCACGCCGGTCGCCGACCTGGTGGCGATCTCCCCGGTGACCACCCCCTGCCGCGTGGTCGCCCAGATGGTCAACTACCGCAGCCACGCCCGCGATTCGGGCTTCAAGGGGGAGATCCCGCCCGCCTTCTTCCGCAAGGCGTCCGGCTCCGTCAGCGGCCCCTGCGAGGCCGTCGTCCGGCCCTCCCACGTGACGTTCCTCGACTACGAGATCGAGCTCGGCCTGGTCATGGGCGCGCCGCTGCCCGTCGGCACCGTGGTCGAGGAGCGGGACCTGCCGTCGTACGTCGCCGGACTGGTGATCACCAACGACATCAGCGCCCGCGAGGTGCAGCTGACCAGGACGCAGTTCTACGAGAGCAAGTCGTACCCGACCTTCACACCCACCGGCCCCCACCTGACGCTGCTGGAGCCGGAGGACTTCGCCCACCTCCTCGACCTGCGGCTGAAGCTGAGCGTCAACGGCGAGCCGCGACAGGACCGCACCCTCGCCGACATGATCGTCCGCCCGGCGCAGGCGCTGACCCTGCTCGCCCGCTTCCAGACCCTGGACGCAGGCGACCTGCTGCTCACCGGCACCCCCGGTGGTACGGCGCTGAAGGCCCCGCCGAAGGCCGTCGAGAAGATCGGCTCGTTGCTGCCGCCCGCCGTGAAGTGGAAGGCGTTCTTCAAGAGCCAGGCCAAGAACCCGCACTACCTGCACACCGGGGACGTCATCACCGCGACGATCGCGACCCCGGACGGCCGGATCGACCTCGGCGAGCAGCGTACGCCCGTCGCGGACGCGAACTGACACCCGAGGTGAGCCGCACATGACCGTCGATGAAGCCGCACGTGTGCCCGTCGTGATCGTCGGGGCCGGGCCGGTGGGCGTGACCTCCGCCCTGCTCCTGGCCCGGCACGGGGTCCGCAGTGTCGTCCTCGAACGCCACCAGGGTGTCTACCCGCTCCCGCGCGCCGTCGCCAACGACGACGAGATCCACCGGATCCTCCAGGCCGCGGGCATCGGCGAGGAGTTCACCGCGATCTCCCGCGCGGCCGACGGGCTGCGGCTGCTGGATTCCCGGCACCGGGTGATGGCCGAGTTCCGGCGTTCCCAGCAGGGCCACCACGGCTATCCGCAGTCCAGCATGTTCGACCAGCCCGAGCTGGAAGGCGTGCTGCGCGCCGAGCTGGCCCGGCACCCGGAGTGCGAACTGCGCGGTGGCGTCGAGGTCACCGGCGTCGGCCCGGACACCACCGGCCCCGTCCGGGTGACCTACCGCGACGACACCGGCGATCACGAGCTGTGGGCCGAGGCGGTCCTCGGCTGCGACGGCGCCAACAGCCTCACCCGCGCGGCGATCGGCGGCACCTGGGAGGACCTGCACTTCGAGGAGCGCTGGACCGTCATCGACGCCGAGACGACGGGCCCCGTCCGTTGCTGGGAAGGCGTCGACCAGGTCTGCGACCCGGAGAAGCCGGGGACCTTCATGCGGGTGAACGACACCCGCTACCGCTGGGAGTTCCGGATCCGGGAAGGGCAGGAGACCGTCCGCGAGCTGATCGCCCCGTGGCTGCCGACCTCCTACGACGGGGACTTCGAGATCGTCCGCGAGACGCAGTACACCTTCCGGGCGCGCGTCGCCGACCGCTGGCAGCGCGGACGGGTCTTCCTGCTCGGCGACGCCGCCCACCTCACCCCGCCGTTCATCGGACAGGGCCTGTGCTCGGGCCTGCGGGACGCCCACAACCTCACCTGGAAGCTCGCCCGGGTGCTGCGACAGGGCGCGCCGGAACGGTTGTTGGACACGTACGAGACCGAACGCAGGCCGCACGCACGGCATGTGGTCCGGCTCGCGGTCGCCATGGGCTGGGCCATGACCGGCGGCCAGGACGCCGCCGCCACGATCCGCCGCAGTGTGCTGTCCGCGGTGTTCCGCCTTCCGGGCCTGACCGAACTGGTCGGCCGCGACCTCAGCCGGCCCCTGACCGCCGGACCGCTCGTGCGGCGCGGCGTCCGCCGGAGCCTTGCGGGCACACAGTGCCCGCAGCCCTGGGTGAGCGTCGACGGACGGCGCACCCGTCTCGACGAGGTGCTCGGCAACTCCTTCACCGTGCTGACCGCGGCGGAACCCGGCCCTTCACTGAACGCGCTGGCCCACAGCCTCGGCACACGCGCGATCCCCGTGAGCGAACTCGGCGACGACGGCACGCTCGCGGCCTGGCTGCGCGCGGGACGCGCGGACGCGGTGCTGCTCCGGCCCGACCGGGTCGTGATGGACGTCGTTCCGTCGGACGGCCGGGACTTCACGGCGACCGCCGACTGGGCGCCCCTGCTGCACACCACGCGAAGCCCCGCTCCGTCCGAACGGACCGCTGCGCATTCCCTGTTGAGGAGCACCACGCGATGACGACGTCGCACACGGACCCGTTCTTCACCCCCGATCCGGAGACGACAGCGGCCAGCCGCATCGCGGACTTCGCCCGTTACGTCGGGCTGGACGGCGTCGACTACGCAGCCCTGCACCGCTGGTCCGTCACCCACCTGGAGACCTTCTGGGGCGCGGTGTGGGAGTACTTCGACATCGACGCCGACACCCCCTACGAACAGGTCCTGGCCGAGCAGCGGATGCCCGGCGCCCGCTGGTTCCCGGGCGCCACCCTCAACTACGCCCGCCACGCGCTGCGCAACCTCGCCGACGACGACGTGGCGATCGTCGCCCTCGACGAGACCGGCTCCGGGTACGAGGTGACCGGCGAGCGGCTGCGCGCCCTGGTCGCCTCCGTCGCCGCCACCCTGCGCGACCTCGGCGTCGGCAGGGGCGACCGGGTCGTCGGCTATCTGCCCAACACCGCGCACGCCATCGTCGCGTTCCTGGCGGCGGCGAGCCTGGGCGCCGTATGGTCGGTGTGCGGGCAGGACTACGCCCCCAAGGCCGCCGCCGACCGGTTCGCGCAGCTCGAACCCACCGTCCTGATCGCCGCCGACGGCTACCTCTTCAACGGCACCACCCACGATCGCCGCGAGGCCGCCCTCGAACTGGCCCGTGCGCTGCCCACGTTGAAAGCCACCGTGCTGGTGGACCACGTGGGTCTGCCGGCCCTCTCGGAGAACTACCCGTCGCTGGTGCTCCCCTGGGAGGACGCCTCGACCCGCGCCGAGCAACTCATCTGCGTGCCGGTGCCGTTCGACCACCCCCTGTGGGTCGTGTTCTCCTCCGGCACCACCGGCCTGCCCAAGGGCATCGTCCACGGCCACGGCGGCGTCCTGCTGGAGCACCTCAAGACCCTGGGCCTGCACTCCGACCTCGGCCCCGGCGACCGCCTCCTCTGGTACACCACCACCCACTGGATGATGTGGAACCTGGTCGCCTCCACCCTCCTGACCGGCGCCACCACGTGCACGTACGACGGCAGCCCGGTGCCGTTCGCCGAACCCGACGTTCTGTGGGAGCTGGCCTCCCGCCATCGCGTCACCGTCTTCGGCACCAGCCCCCAGTACCTGCTGGCCATGGCCAAGTTCGGCATCGACCCCTCGGTGTACGACCTGTCCTCGATCCGCGTAGTCGGCTGCACCGGCTCCGCCCTGCCCGCCTCCGCCTACCCCTGGGTCCGTGACCACGTGGGGGAGGGGGTGCTGCTGGCCTCCATCAGCGGCGGCACGGACATCGTGTCGGGCTTCGCGGGCAGCGCGCCCAACACCCCGGTCTGGGCAGGTGAGTTGTCCGCACCCCACCTGGGGGTGGCGCTGGCCGCGTACGACGCCGAGGGCATGCCGGTGGTGGACCAGGTCGGCGAGCTGGTGGTCACCCGCCCCATGCCGTCGATGCCGCTGTCCTTCTGGAACGACCCCGACGGCACCCGCTACCGCGACGCGTACTTCTCCTCCTACCCGGACGTCTGGCGGCACGGCGACTGGATCACCATCACGGGCCACGGCTCGGTCATCATCCACGGCCGCTCCGACTCCACCCTGAACCGCAACGGCGTACGCCTGGGCAGCGCCGACATCCACGACGCCGTCGAACGCCTCCCGGAGATCGCCGAGGCCCTGGTCATCGGCGTGGAGGAACCGGACGGCGGCTACTGGATGCCGCTGTTCGTGGTCCCCGCGCCCGGTATCGAACTCGACAACGCCCTGTGCGAGAGGATCAAGGACGCGATCCGCACCGGTGCTTCGCCCCGTCACGTCCCCGACGAGGTCCGCCAAGTGCCGGGCATCCCGCACACCCGCACCGGCAAGAAGCTGGAGGTGCCCGTCAAACGCCTGCTCCAGGGCGCCCCTGCCGAGCAGGTCGTGAACCCGGCCACGGTGGACGCCCCCGAGCTCATCGACTACTACGCCGGTCTGGGCGAGGAGCGCCGGAAGGGCAGGGCCATCGCGTGAGCACACCGTGCTCCTGGTCGTACTCGCCCTGGTCTTCCTGCCGTTGGGCCTGACCAAGCCGACCGCGGTGCCGTTCGTACGGCAGGCGGCGGGCCCATCTCGGCATGTCGATCCGGCTCCACCGCGTCGTCGGCGCGCTGAGCCGACCGCGGTCGCCGGCTGCTCGTGGGGCTGACCCGGCGGCCGCTCGGCGTGGCCGCCGCGAGCGGGCCGGCGGTGCTGATCGGCGGCGGCCGCCGTGCTCCACCTGCGCTCCGGCGACCCGGTGACCCGGCCACCCGGGCCGGCCCGGGTGGCCGTACTGGCCCTGATCGCTGCGATGTACGCGGCAGCCTCAGCGGCCGCCGGCTCACGCGCGTCCTGTGCGGGCCGGGCGTGGGCAGCCCCCTGTGAGGGTGGCGGCTGCCCTTTCCCCGGCTGCCCGCAGGTCGCCGTCCACCCCGGCGGCCAGTCGACGCCCACCCCCGAGGCGGTCGACTTCACCCCGGGCCACCTGCTCTGGGCGGCGTCTCCGGCGAACTCGGCGTGCGCAGCCTCCTGAGCAGGGCCGTGAGGGGTTCCCGGTGCGGGTGGTGCCCGTAGGTCCGCTTCCAGGTCGGGGCGGCTTCCCCCTGTCGGAATGGGCAATCACCAGCACCCTCCGTCCAGGTTGACGGTCACCCTTCCGCCGGCCACCGTGTCGCCGCAGGCAGTGGAGTCCGGGAGTGAGAGTGGGCAGAGCCCGGCTCCCCGTCAGATCATTCGAAGACCACGTCCGAGACGGACACGAAGAACTCACCGGTCATCCGCTGGTCCTGGTCGACGTGGTCGCAACACCTCTCCGGGTCGCCGGTGGTGCAGACGCCGCCGTGCCCGCCCCAGATGTTCACGATCGCGTGTCGGCCGGTCTTGCGTCCGGCCAGCGCCGCCGTGGTCCATGCCTGTTCGGGGTTTCGGCCGTGGACGACCACCATGAACGGGGTCGGCTCCAGGTCGGCCCAGGACAGCGGGGCTGATGCGTTCCAGCCGTCCCTGGTGACGAAGAACTGGTACGTCCACGTCGGTCCGATGTGGTTGGCGGTGTGCTCGTAGGAGAAGGTGAGGTCCTGTGCGCTGGCGTCGAGGGCGGTGGTGGGCCAGTCACCCACGAGGTCCAGGCCGGCGAAGCGGGGGTTGCCCGCGGAGGCCACCTTGCCGTCGTCGGCGCCGGTGCTGAACTTCCGGTACTCCAGGTAGTGGCCGTGCCGGTTCCACGGGTAGTCCGCGCACATCCGTTCCTTGCCGGGAACGACTTCCGACCACCACACGTCCGGAGCGCAGGCTGCACGGACCTGGTCGCAGAAGGCGCTCGTGCAGGCGTGGCCGCCGCCGCCCTCCGCGGATTTCAGGGCGAGCAGGGAGCGGCCCGGAGGGTCGGCCATGTTGCCGTGCCTGGGCTGCGCGACATCCCCGCTGCGGTCGTCGGACACCGCGACCGGGATCGGCTGGTACGGGTCGTCGGCGCGGCCGGGCACGGTGCACTCCTCGGAGAACGGGCTCCAGCTGCCGTTGCCACGCCGGGCCCGGATCCTGACCTGGTAGGTGTCGCCCGGATCGGTTCCCAGAGTGACCCAGTGGTTGGCTGCGAGCTTCCAGCCGCCCCACCAGGTCGGCCAGTCCAGATAGAGGGTCTGGGCGGGCCGGCCGTTGAGCCACACCTCGTACACGTGCGGGTACGGAGCCCGGCCGTCGTCCCAGTCCGGCGGGGTGGTGTCACCGCCGGAGTTGCCTCCGGTGGTCCATCGCAGGGAGATGCCGTGGAGGACCTCGGAGCCGTCGGTCCGGTAGGTCGTGGCGGCCGTGAGGTCCTTCGGGTCGTAGTAGTCGCCGTTGATGGGGGTACTGGAGTCGGGGGTCACCCGCAATCACCTCGGTCTTTCAGGGCAGCGAAAGCTGGCAGTGGACGGAAGGGTGCTCTTCAGTCCCTCACCCCCGGCTCCCTGAAGCCACCCGGATTAGCCCGCACGGGTGGCGTTTCAGGCGGGCACAAGAAGGCCCGTCGCGCATGCCACGGGTTTGCCAGGCACGGCGCCACCCCGGGGCTGCGCCGCAGAGCGACGACGGTCCCGAAGGACAACGGCCTCTTCCCAACGTGACCAGCATGCAAGGAGGTTGCCGTGTCCGGTACATGAGCGCGCGAGGTGGTGGGCTGGTACAACGCCCAGATCATCGCGGAACGCCGCGCACCGGGGCCCGACGACGAACGGATCGTGGCATCAGGGGCCGGGCGAGCGCGGCGATGTCGTCCAGGTCACCGCGGTGGCGGGGCAGCGCCCGGCGCAGCGCGTGGTGGAGCTGGAGGAATGCCATGGCCTCCTGCTCGGTGTCCGGGCGGAGCCGTTCTGCGGCGAGCGCCCACGATGCCCGGCCGGAGCCGTCGGCTTCGTGGCGCAGCAGGGCCTGCTCGTCACGGCTGATTCATGGTGATGGCCGCGATCCGCGGGTGCCGCTCGGTGACGGCGACGATATCGGCGGGCGCCCGGAAGCAGGTGTCGTGCCCGGAGCGCGTGGTGAACCGGCCGGTGCCGGCGATCTGCAGTGCCCGGGCGTAGCGCAGGGCGGTGGCGAGAAGGCTGTCGGCGGCGCGTACGGCGAGGACAGCGAGTTCCACCGGATAGCCGTCGGCGGCAGGGGCGGCCTCGATCAGGACGTCGCCGCGGCGTCGGCGTACGTGCGCCTCGGCCCAGGAGAATCAGGTGCGGTAGCGCAGGTGCGGACCGCCGCCCCTGCGCTGCCCAAGGTGTCCACCGCATCGGATGACATCAGCCCTGGAGCGCAAGGAAGCAGGGCGCTGCTGCGGCCATTCCGTCCCTGCCGGCCAGCAGACGGAGGCCGGTGTCACCCCCTGTCGGCTGCGCCCACACCGTCTTTTACCCCGCCGCCCACTCCAGCCCGAGCGCCGCGAGCGCGGATGTGACGGAGCGGTGATCCTGTGTGGGGTGGATGGTTCTGGTCTGGTGTCCCGTCATTTGGTCGCCTCGCGCGCACCCCGATTCCCGCCCCTTGTAGGTTCGGCCGCTTCGTTAGCAGGAGGTCCTGCTGAGACTGTGGATTCCGCGTGGCGTTAGCAATGTGTCGATCGGCTGATCTTTAGCAATCGGGTGGCCCGCCGGGAAGCATCGTCGGAGTGGAGTCCGGTCCGGTTGGGGCTGTTCAGTCGGCAGTCTCGATCCGCTCCGGGGCGATGCCCAGGATGAGCTTCTCCAGCGCGTCCTGGGCAGAGCCGAACGTAGCCAGCCAGGTCTCGACCAGGTAGATCTCGCTGTTCTCGTCGATGCCGAGGAAGAATCTGCCCTCATCGAGTTCGCCGAGGGGGAAGATGGCGCGTCCGATGGTATGACTCCAGTCGGCGAAGCGGTCTTCCTCGCCGATCAGGTTGTCCGGGTCGAAGTTGAAGGGGGTCTTGGCGCAGGTGATCCCGGGGCCGCTGATCTGGATGTCCAGGCCACCGAACTCCGCCAAGAAGGCTTCAGCGGCATCGTGCATGCGGACCAGGCCGGTCTTCTCGAGCGTCTTGCGCCAGTGGTCCGTCGAGATGTGCCGTCCCGGCCGCCAGCCTGCTGAGCGCAGTGTCTCCTCGATCACGCCAGTTCCCCGTAGATACGTCGCCGCCGCATCGACCCATGCCTTGTCCACCGGCACGTCTTCTGGCCAGCCGGGCCGCCAGTCCGCCTGCCAGTGGGCGAAGTCGTCACGCAGGAACTGCGGGTCAACTGGCTTGAGTCGCACTTGCTGTCGCTGATCGGCCCACCAGACCTCGAATTCGGCCTCGGTTCCTTTGCCTGGCCAGCGTTCTGCGACCGTCGGCAGAAGCAGAACATCGACGAACCCTCCGACCGGAAGACCGATGTCGACGAAGATCCCGATCGCACCCGGCCTCGGGACTGCCGTCACCGTCCCTCGGAACCTTTGCCCGAACCGCAGGCCGCGACGGATTCGAATCCACTCTTCAGCGCTGACCACCCGGACATCCTGGCATCCCGCTGTTGCGGGTGGCGGCCGGACAGTCGTGGTGGTGGGGCTGGGGGCCAGCGAGGGTGTGGATCAGCTCTGGGTTGTGGCGCCAGCGCCCAATTGCCGCTCGATCTCGGCGGACGGGAACGGCGTCTGCTTGCTCTCGCTGATCAGGTGGCGGAAGAAGGAGTCCACGACGACGGTAGGGCGTGCGTGCCGGTCGATGATGGCGGTGATCTCGGGCGGGATGTCGCCAGGTCGCTGGCCCGCGATCCAGTCGTGCAGGAAGACTTCGCGTTCCGTGTCACCGCGCACGCCGTCGAGCAAGTGGTATTGGAGCAGGTGGCTCGCGGTGTAGCAGCGGTCGTAGGAGAGGTGGTCCGCGAGAAAGTCGGACTCGTCCGCCGTAAGGTCGAAGCGGGAGCTCAGGGCAAGTCCGAAGTCGGCGAAGTAGAGCTGGCGGCCGTCGGTCAGGATGTTGGCGAAGTGAGCATCGAAGTGGACAAGTCCGCGAGAACTCATGAAGTCAGCTCCGTCCATCAGAGCTTCCTCCACCCAGCGGTAGGGCGAGCCGTCCCCGCCATCCGGCATGGCGGTTTCGCGGTGGTCAGCCAGCCATCCGGCGAGTGTGTGCGGCACGTGCTCCAGGAAGACCACCAGGCTGCACGAGGACTGGCTGATGGCCTCCAGCCGGTCACGAACCGCGGGTGATCCCTCCCAGTGGGCAACGGCCCCTTCCAGGCCATCGAACGCGTCGGTGAATCCCTCGGGAGGAGAGTCAGGCAGAACCCGCCAGTGATACATCAACGGGAATCCCGCATACTCGTCGCCGAGAACCCAGTTCGTGGTCATGGTGTGCACGGCGAGCTCCCGCCAGGCACCGAACCCGGCTGATCCCACCCCGTACTGGTAGAACATCGGCAGCTCGAAGACGTTCGCCGTCGACCGCACGTTCTCCGGGCGCAATTCGATGTCCGTCAAAGGGATCCGCTTGACGAAGACGCGGGTTCCGTTGACGTCCAGCTCTGCCGACCTGCCGCCGATGCCTGACCCGAGCGGGGTAGCGGCTGCCACTACCTCCCCGAGCCGGTAGTCGCTCAGCAACGAGAGCTGAGTGCTCACGGTCTCGTAACCAGCCAAGCGTGCGGCGCGTTGCAAACCCTGGTCCAGCATCGACGGCTCCTCGGTGCCCGAACCAGGGCTTCGGCAATCCCACGTCGGCACTGACCTTACGTTGAAAAGGTCAGCCACTCTCATAAACGACCTGGCAGTGACCGAAGTTGGGTCCGGGGCGCGTTCGCCGTCGAGGCGGACCGCGTCGCGATGCTGGTCGAGCCGCCGGTCAGGTGACGGAGGATTGCGCTGCGTCCAAGAGGTTGAGCAGATGCTCGGCTTCGTGGACGAGAGCGGTGCCCGCGGGAGTGGCTGCGAGGGGGCTGGTCCGTTCGATCAGCTGAATGCCTGCGGCCTTCTCCAAGGCATGGAGCTGATGCGTGAGCGTCGCCGGTAGCGTTCCGAGGCTCCTGGCGGCCGCGCAGAGGTTCCGTTGGCCGGGCAGTCGGACCAGGCGTCTGAGGCGTTCGACGCAGTTGCGGACGTTGCTTATGGCCGCCATCGACGCGGACAGGGCCGGTGCGTCCGGCAGGAGCGCGAACGGGTTGCTGGTTGCGCTGTTCGGGCGGATCTCGATGCCCCACTTCTTGGCCAGCAGGTTGAGGCGGTGCCTGTCGAGACCGAACTGTTCGGCGATGTCGGGGATGCTGAGGCGTCGGTGCAGGTAGGCCTGTTCGAGTTCCTCGCGGGTGATGCGAAGGCTGAGCGGTTCGGGGCGTGGTGTGGCGGGGATCCCGGCTTCTTCCAGGGCGTTTTGGACGGTTGAGAGGCTGCAGTCGGCGGTGCGGGCGATCAGGCTCTGGTTGAGAGTTCCGCTGGAGTGGGCGGTGCGGAGGAAACCCGGGTCGAGCATGCCGCGTCGAGGCCGACGCCGACCAAGGCCGGGGGAAGCGGCACGGGGTGGAGGCTGGGTGGTGCCGGTGGCGTCGCAGTAGAGCCGGACGTGCTCTGTGGTCAGTCCGAGGGCGGCGGCCGTCTCCTCGGCCGAGGTCCGGTCGGCGATCAAGGTGTCGAAGTCGCTGTCGGAAATCTGTTCGGGGGCAGCCCCAGGCCAGTCGGTCCAGTCGCACCATTCGGTGGGGGGCTCCCAGAGCACGGGTTCGTCGATCCGGTGGGCAGCGAGGTTTGTGGCCGCCTGCTCCAGCAGGAACCCGCGCATCAGCGGCGGGACTTGGTAGCGAAACTCGTCACGGGCGTGGATGTTCCGCGGAGGCAGGTCCGCGTGGGTGCCGAGGAGGAAACTCAGAAGCATCCACCTGAGCATGTGGATTCGCCCTGTTCCACCACGGGCCCAGCCCTGCCGGCGGCAGAGCTGCGTGTACTCGTCGAGGTTGAGCGTGATGCTCTCGGACGTGAACAAGTGGCGTCGTCTGCCGTAGTCGATCGGGGAGCCTTCATCGTCGAGGTGACTGGCGAGCTGGGTGAGGCAGCTGACGATGGCGGTCTCGTGCTCGGGCGAGGCGATCACGCGTCGAAACGCCATCTTGATGATCAACCGGTTGGAGGGCTGGGCCCAAGGGTGGTGCTGTGACTTGGCGCCTGCAAGCAGCAGCTTGCTGCGGCAGCCTCGCCTGAAGCCGTCGACGGTTCGCGGGTCGATGCGGGTGTTGGGGAGAAGGCGGAGAGTCCACGAAGGCCATAGGGCTGCCGGGATCTTGTCCGCCCGTTTCCGGATGTCGGCATCCGTGAGGTCTGGCCTGCGGGGATGGGCCGCAGACCGGTAGCGAAGCCGCGTGTCCAGGGGCAGGTCCTGGTCCGCGTCGGCGATCACGCGGCTGACGATCTCGGGGCTGGCACGTCCCCAGGAAAGGAGGCGCTGATCGATGGACAGATTGGTGGCAGAGACGTTCAGGCGGTGGGCTTGGTCGGTTCGTATGAGCCACTCGAACACGGCCTTCCCGGTAGTCGAAGCGGTGTCCGAGGCCCAGATCGCGAGGGTGGTGCCGATCGCGAGCCGGCCGGCGTCGGCCAGGTCGTGCGGGCTGTCGGGCAGAAGCCCTCCGTTGCATTCGCGCAGTGCGAGCCTGACGGCCTCGGGCTCCGTTCGGGGGCTGAGCATCAGGCTGCGCAGGCATCTTCGGCTGAGGAAGTACAGATGGTGCAGAGCAGGAGACCCTGTCTGGACGAGCGCGCCCAGGTGCTGCTGGCTGGCGAGGGCTGTTCCGTCTGGTGGCAACGGTTGTGCCGGCGTCTGGGTGAGGTCGTGTCGGCAGGCCGTCTTGCGTCCGTCGCGCAGGACCAGACGCATGCAGTGGGCGCCGCTGGTGCTGCGGCCGAGCTGTTGATTGGTGAACAGCTGTGGCCTGTCCCGGCAGCCAGGACAGTGGTCGACCAGCAGGCACTGGTGCTGTTGGCAGGCGAATGAGAACGGCAGCCGCCAAGCCAGTGGCCAGCGGCCCCCGTTATCGGCCAGGCAGTGGGGGCAGAAGCGGCTGTGGCGCCCGAGGTGACGCCAGACGGGGGCCGTCTCATCCCCGCTCTGCGGGAGCTGCGGCAGCAGGTCGGATCGCGCGACGGACCGCAAAGTCATCCGGTCGAGTTCGGACGCGTCGGCGTCGGCCAGCCGCGCAAGCGCCTTCAGGTCCCCTTCCTCCAGGCGGAAGACCAAGCGCCTCGCCGCGATGCCAGGAAGGCCGAGGAATCGCAAAAGGCCGGTGGAGGACGTTCGCAGCCGGCGGGCATAAGCCTCGATCCAGCTGTCCAGGGACTCTCCGGGCAGCGGGGGCAGAACGATTGGCAAGCGGTCGGTGGCCCAGGTCATGCCGACCGCCGCTTGCGAACCGGGCCTCCCGGGCGGGCGCTGAGGAGACCGGCCTCGATCGCCGCTTCGAGTTCGCGGCGTGCTTCCTCGGCGGCGGCGTCGTTCTTCACCGTGTCGATCAGATCCTTGTCGAGCTTCTCCTCGCCCCAGCGGACGGCTCGCAGGCAGGACCGGTTGACCAGCGCCATCAGCGACGCGAAGTGTCCGGTCGTGCGGGCGAACAGGTAGTCGGCCAGGTCGACGAGCATCCCCGGGTGCTTCTCGGCCAGGACGATCTTCTTCTCGATGGTCTTCAGCAGAACCCGCCACTGCTTGCGCCCCTGGTCGTCGTCGATCTGGAAAGGACGCAGGGTCAGTGCGGTGGTGCGGCGGCCGAACTGCGCGAGCAGGGCCTGCTGCGGCGACAGGCCCTCACGCAGGATCCCGCGGTCGGCGACGCCGACCCCGACGTAAAGCAGGGTGACGGGGAACACGTTCGACAGGAACTTCAGATGGTTGGCCATCCGCACCGCCGAGGACTTCCCCGGGGCCAGGAAGTGCACATCATCGATGACGAAGACCGCGGTCCTCATGCTCAGGACCGCGTCGACCGCGCGCTCAGCGAGGGTGTCCGCGTCGCCGCTGGTCGGCAGGCCGTAGAACCGGCAGATCGACGCGTTCAGACCGCGGATCTGCGTGTTGCCGGTCAGGTTGACGTAGACGACCGGGACTCTCCTGTGGCCCTCCGGCGTGGTCTGCCCGTGCAGACGAACCTGCTCGCGATGGAAGTCCCGCGCGTGTTCACGAATCGCCGTGCTCTTCCCGATGCCGGGGTATGCGTCGAGCAGGGCCGCGGGCTTGGCCTTGTCGCCGTCCTGCCGGTTCGAGTCCACGATCTCGGTGAGGGCTTCATGCAGGGCGATCATCTGCGGAGTCTTGATCGGGCCGAGGTTCGCATGCCAGACGGCCCGCAGGTCCTGGTAGCGCCTCAGCTCCAGCTCGGGCAGTTCGCCCATCTGCCGGCGCGTCAGCCGGGGCGGCTGGACCCGTTCCGGCCCGAAGACCAGCTCGAGCCAGCCGGACAGGCGCGTCAACGCGTACTGGCGATCATCTCCCTCGAACACCGTGCCGCTGATCGCGCTCACCGGCTCTCCCACGTGTCGGCGTAGTAGTCGTCCTCGTCGATGAACTCGTTGGTCTCACCCGGGAAGGCGGCCTCCAGGTCCTCGTCCTCGTCGTCGTCCCCGCCGAGGTCATCGGCGGCTTCGGCAGCAGCGGGGGCCGCTTCCAGGGCGGCGATCGCCCTGAGCGTCGGAAGCCGCAGCGGGTCCTCCGTGTCCTCGACCTCGTCGGGGCCGACCAGGCAGAGGCGGTCCTCCGACAGACGCACGGCCATCCGCCGTTCGGCCCGGTTCCCGGTCAGGCCCACTCCCCAACGCTCCAAGAGCTCGACCAGGGCCCGCTTCGGGTCAGGGAAGCGATGCGTCGTGAGCGCGAGTTTGCGCGCGTAGCGCATGGCCTCGCGGCTCACCGGCCCGTCCAGTGCGGGAGCGTGCTCCCACTGGAGGGCGTGCCAGGAGTGGTCGGGCCGCTGGAAGTAGACCTGCCGGATGTTGTCCGGGTCCACGGAGACCGGCCACTTGCCCTCATGAACCCCGGTGTAGGGGCTCTTGGCCTCCCTCAGCCCGTCCAAGCCGCTTCCGTTGTAGCGCATCCCCTCCAGCTCCACCCCGTAGTGCTGGATGGTGCACCAGGCCTGCTCGAGGAAGTGCAGGGCGAAGTTCGGCCGTGCCGGGATCCGCAGGTTGCCCGCCCGGGCGACGCCGTGGTCGAACATGTCCAGCGGGCTCAGCTTCAGGCCCGGGACCTCCGGGATCACCAGACCCCTGTGGCGGCGCCGGTGATAGGTCAGGTCGATCCACTCCCGGATGATCATCTCCAGCTCGTCGATGAAGAAGAACGCGAAGTCCTCCACCGACTGGCCGCGGCTGTGGACATCAGGGCCCTTGTAGCCCGGCAGAGCCGCCAGCAGGCCCTGGTTCAAGGTCTTGAACCAGCGCTCGATCGGCGCCTTGTCCGTCGGCGTCAGCGGTCGGGCCGGCTGCAACGAGATCTCGAACCGGGCGCAGACGCTGCGGACGTGGTTGGACAGGTAGATCTTCCCGTGGTCGTAGACCACCGTCTCAGCCGCAACCGACGGAAGCAGCGGCCTGCCCACCGCGTCGACCAGCTTCTCCGCAGGGACGACCACCGTGGACGGGACGCCAAGCCGGGGCAGGTTCCTTCCCGGCAACAACTCTGGGCGCGTCCGCACCGTCTCGAAGAGCACCGCGGCGACATCCACGGCCTTCGTCGACACCGGCGTGAGCCGCAGCCCGGTGATGCACCGGCTGTAGAGGTCCATCGCCACCGTCAGCTCGCACTGCACCCAGCGGCAGGTCACCGGCTCCATCGCGAACACGTCCAGCCGGGTGGTGTCCAGCAGCACGTACTCACCCGGCCGGGTCGCCCGCAGGCGGCCGTAGACGGTCTGCGGACGGTTCGCGATCGACCGCTTCCCCTTGGTGCTGCCCGTGAACGCATTCGTCCCCGCGTCCAGCTCGCGCAGCACCTCGTAACCGGTCGACTGGGCGGGTATCTTCACCGTGCCCCGGCCGTACTCGGCCGCGACACGCTCCTCGATCTCCAAGAGAATCAGCCCGCGGACCGGCCGGCTGGCATTCGTGTAGCTGTCCAGGACCGTCCGGGCGCTCTCCAGCCAGCGGTGATCCACCCTGTCCTGCGCGTTCCGACGCAGCTTGCTCGCGCGGACCAGGCCCGCCGGACCGGACTTCTTCACCTGCGTGACCCACAGCCGGACGGTGCTCTCGCCGACCCCCAACTCGCGGGCCTTGGCAAGGTAGCGATGCATCAGCGGGACGCCCGGGGCGTACTCCGGCCGCGGCTCGCCCTCCTGTGCCAGCTCCTGCGACCCCAGCCGGTAGCCGCAGAGGACTTCCTGGACGTGCTGGAAGCGCTGGGTGACCTCGTCCTCCTCGGCCTGGTCAAGCAGCCCGAGGGCGATGGCCGTGGACTCCTCCTCGTTCGGCAACTCGCCCAGCAGCTGGGTAGTCGGGTCCGCCAGCAGACCGGCCACGTCGACCAGCCTCCACCGCACCCCGCCGGGCCCGGACTGCTGGAGCAGGACCTCGCGGCCTCGCACCTCGGACACCGTGAACGGCTCACCCTGGAAACTCAGGGCGAGTCCCGCCCGCAACGGAACCGCCCAGTTGCTCATGCCGCCCTCCGCAGCACCGAGTCACCGTCGATCGGGCGGCTCAGGTCGACCGAGAGCCGCCCCGACCACACCAGCGCGAGGACGGCGGGCCGCACGTCCTCGACCGGCCTGCCAGCCGCCAGGCGCCGTTCGGCGACCGTGAGGGGATCCCCGTCCTGCACCACCTCCCAGGCCTGCGCGATGTCCTCGTCAGGCACAACTCCGGCCCGCCGGTAGGCGGCCAGGAACCGCACGTTGGCCAACAGCACCGGATCCGCCCCCGACCAGATCTCGTACTGCCAGCCGTGGCCCTCCACCAGGTCCCCGGGCCAGGCCAGGGCCTCCGCGATCTCCGGATCAAGAAGGCGGTCGGCCGGCTTCACGTTGACCACGCGCACGTTGCCGTCCCCCAGCACCAGCAGGAAGTCCGGCACGTGCAGCCGCCACCGCCCACCCACCCGCGCCCGCAGACGGCACGGCTGGGCAAGAATCCCGACCACCTGTGGGTCGAAGTCCGCCAGCAGCAGCCGAGCCAGCTCCAGACGGCTCTCATAGACCACCAGCCCACGCGTCGTCGCCGACGCGTACTCCCCGGGATGATGCTTGTGACCCTTCGCCGACCTGACCTGCCGCCACGGCACGGATCCGTCGAAACTGCCCCGGCGGAGCTGCTCGAACTCGACGCTGCGGACCGAGTCGTCCTCGTACCGGATCGAAGCCGTCGCAGACTCCTGACTGCCAGCCCTCACGCTTGTACGCTTGGTGACCATGAGCTGACCGTAGGAAGCCGCCCAGGACCAAGAGGCCGGATGACCGAGAAGTTCCCGGGACTGACCGCCACCGACCGCAGACGGTGCTAACGCGTCCCGGAAGGTTGCTAGCCGACTGCTAGAGATCGACCGACACTGCTAACGGAGACCCGGAACCTACACCCCTCCCGGGTAAATCCCTGCCCAGCCGGTCCGCGTGGCGTAGACTGGGCGTACCGACGCGCGGTGGAGCAGCTCGGTAGCTCGCTGGGCTCATAACCCAGAGGTCGCGTGGTTCAAATCCCGCCCGCGCTACAACGCACCGGCCCCCTCAGCCATGTTGAGGGGGCCGGCCGCATGTACGACGCCGGGCCTGCGAGACGGCGTCGGCTGTTTCGACCGGCCGGGAAGCGACCCGTATTCGGTCGCCGTCGTACGCGACGATCTCGCCCGGCAGGATCAGCAGGCCCGCCTCTCCGTCCTCCCAGTCCGTGCCCATCCGGCGCACCTGGACCGCCGGGCCCCGCGCGCCGGCCATGAACACCGTCGGGTCGACCTCCCAGCCGTGCTGGCCGAGCCACGTTTCCAGAGCTACGGAGTCCGCGCCGCTCGCCCCCCGCGGCCACTCGTACGTACCCGCCACTGCTGTTCCCCCTGCCCGTGAGTGAACTCGCAGCGATCCTGGCGGTAATCGCAGGCGCCCGCGCGCCGAGGCCTTCGAACGCCCGGAGGCGCGCAGGTTTGGGTCGGGCAGCGGCCAGTACCCGTGCCACCCGCTGGAGCGAAGCCGTCCTCCCTGCCGTCAGCTGCGTCGGCACGGACCTCGGTAGTGCCCCCACAGAGTGTCCCCACAGAGGCGCCGTCTGACCCGCGGTCGGCCTGGGGCGGGTTCACTCGCCGTCCATGCGGTGAGGCAAGTCGTCGGGACGGTTGCGCAGCATGGCACAACGATGGCTCCAGGCTACTGACTTCGGGCTCTGGAAGAACGAAGACGGCGTCCGTATGCGGCTGAACCGCCGTCAGGGACGCGTCCCGTCAGCCCCGCGGGGAGGTCGCCCGGGCAGCCCCGAGGTGCCTGGGACCGGGGTAGGGGCACAGCGTCCGTCCAGGATCGCCTCGACATTGCGGGCGGCGAGTTCGACCATGGCGGCGCGGGTTGTCTCCGTCGCCGAGCCGACGTGCGGCAGGACCACCAGGTGAGGCTCGTTGAACAGCGGGTCGGAAGGGCTCGTACGAGGCTCGCCGGTCATCACGTCCAGACCTGCCGAGTGCAGCTCACCGCGGCGCAGCGCCGCCAGCAGCGCCTCTTCGTCCACGACTCCGCCGCGTCCGGTGTTGACCAGTGTCGCGGTCGGTTTCATCCGGGCGAGTTCGGTGGCACCGATCATGCCCTGGGTCTCCCGCGTCAGCGGGGTGTGCACGGACACCACGTCGCTGGTGCGCAGCAGTTCGTCGAACGGCACCCAGCGGGACAGCTCGTCGTCCTCCTTGCGTCGCGGATGGTGGTGCCGCACGCGCATGCCGAACCCGGCGGCCCTGCGGGCGACGGCGCGGGCGATCTGGCCGTAGCCGATCAACCCGAGCGTCGCCCCCTGGACGTCGAGGCCGAGGAAGGAGTCCATGCGGAAGGCGCCCCACGCGCCGCGGCGCAGCGCGTCCATGCTGGCGGGCAGGCGGCGCCGGGCCATGAGGATCAGCGCCATCGCCACGTCGGCGGTGGTCTCCGCGAGCACGTCGGGGGTGTGGGTGATGACGACGCCGCGCTCCACTGCGGCCGCCACGTCGACGCCGTCGTAGCCCATGGACGCGAGGGCGACGACACGCAGGTCGGGCCCGGCCGCGTCGAGCAGCGCGGCATCGACGCGGTCGCTGCCGAGAACGAGCAGGCCCTCGCAGCCCCGGACCAGCCCGGCCAGCTCGGCGGGCGTCGGCGGTGCGGTTCTTGGCCAGGAGGTGACGTCGAAGCGGGCGGCGAGGCGCTCGACGCCGTCCCCCGGCAGGCCGGTGCGGCTGACCGCCACACGGGGGCGGCGGGAGGGTGTGCCGGACATGTTCGACTCCGTTGAGCGTGAGGGATCGGGGCTGGTGGTGGGACAGGTGCTACGTGGATCGGATTCCGCGTCCGGCCGTTCCCTCCTCGCCGAAGTCCAGCAGCACCTTGCACGAGCGGGCAGGGTCCGCCGCCAGCTCGAACGCCTCCTGCGTGTGGGCCACCGGGAGGACGGAGGTGACTACCGGCTCGACCGGGAGGCGGCCGTCGGCCACTGCACCGAGAACCTCGGTGAGCTCGCCGTCGAAGCGGAAAGAGCCGACGAGGCGCAGTTCCCGGGTGATCAGCGCGTTGGCGGCCACCGGAGTGTCCCCGGGCGGCAGCAGGCCGAGACCCACGACGAGGCCGCCGCGGTCGACTCCGTACACGCAGGTACGCAGTCCCGCCGGGTTGCCTGAGGACTCGATCGCGATGTCCGCGGCGAGTTCGTCCAGCCCGTCGGCGCCGGAGCCTACCCGTACGGTCGACGTGGCGCCCACCTGCCTGGCGACGGCCAGCGGCGCCTCGTGCACGTCGGTCACGGTGATCTCGGCCGCGCCCGCGGCTCTCAGCGCCGCGACGACCAGGCAGCCGATGGGTCCCGCGCCGGTGACCAGCACCCGCTTCCCCCGTACATCGCCGGCCTGCCGTACGGCGTGCCAGGCGACCGCGGCCGGCTCGGCCACCGAGGCCAGCCTCAGGTCCAGGCCCTCGGGCAGCGCGAGCACCCGCTCGGCGGGCACCACGAGCACGTCGGCGAAGCCGCCCTGCACATGGGGATCGCGGGCGGCGCTGCCGAGGTAGCCGGCGTCCAGGCAGGTGTTGCGCCTCCCGGCGACGCACTGCCGGCACCGGCCGCACGACGCCAGCGGGTGCACGGCGACCGGTGTCCCCGGCGGCGGCGCCGGGGTGCCGGGGCCCGCCTCGCGAATCCGGCCCACGATCTCGTGGCCCAGCACCAGCGGTTCGCGAAGCCGGAACTCGCCGACCGCTCCGTGACGCCAGTAGTGCAGGTCGGAGCCGCAGATGCCGCCGTAGCGGATGTCGACCGCGACCTCGCCCGGGCCGGGTACCGGCACCGGGCGCTCCTCCAGGCGCAGGTCGCCCGCGCCGTGCGCCACCACGGCCCGCATCGTCCCTGAGTTCATGTCCTCGTCCTGCTCTCTGCCGAACGCTTCGGCTGCTTCGGTTGCGTGCCGTGGGTGGAGGTCGGCGGCGGTGGGTCAGACGACCGCGGTCAGCCCGCCGTCGACGGCGATCACCTGGCCGTTGACGAAGTCCGACGCCGGCGCCGCGAGCCACACCAGCGTGCCGACCAGGTCCTCGACCGAGGCCCAGCGGCCGGCCGGGGTGCGGCCCCGGATCCACGAGTCGAAGGCAGGGTCGTCCACCAGGGGCCGGGTCAGCTCGGTGACCACATAGCCGGGGGCGAGCGCGTTGACGGTCAGTCCGGATCCGGCCCACTCGGCGCACATGCTGCGGGTCAGCATCGCCAGGCCGCCCTTGGAGGCCGCGTAGGCGGCGATGCCGGGCCTGGCCAGCCAGGTCTGGACGGAACAGATGTTGACGATCTTGCCGTGGCCGCGCTCGACCATCCCGGCGGCCACCGTGCGGCCGACCAGGAAGGCGCTCGTGAGGTTGGTGTGCAGCACTCGTTCGAAGTTCTCCGCCGAGACCTCCAGCAACGGCTCGCGGTGCTGCACGCCTGTGTTGTTGACGAGGATGTCCAGCGGTCCGACGCCGTCCTCGATCTCCCGGACCGCCCGGCGTACGGCGCTGTCGTCGGTGACGTCGAAGGCCGCCGTGTGGACCTTGGCCCCGGTCTCCTCGGCCAGTTTCCGCCGGGACCGCTCCAGTGCCCCGGCGTCGCGGCCGTTCAGGACGAGTTCGGCTCCCGCCTCGGCCAGCCCGGTGGCGAGGGCGGCTCCGATGCCTTTGCTGGAACCGGTCACCAGGGCCCGACGGCCGGCGAGGTCGAACAGGGCGGGAGCCTTCACGGCCGTACCTCCAGGGGAGCGTAGTAGTGCATCAGAGCGGCGTTGTCGGCGTCGCCGTGACCGGCCGCGGTGAGCCAGCGGTGCAGTTCGGCGACGGCGGTCGTGACCGGCAGCGGCACGCCCGCGGAGCGCGCGTGGTCGCGGGCGGCGTCGAGGTCCTTGACCATGTTGCTGATCCGCCCGGTGGGGGAGAGGTCGGCCTCGGCGAACTTCACGAAGAACTCCTGCAGCAGTGCGGAGTCGGCCCTGCCTCCGCTGAGCGCGGTGAGCACCTGCGAGGGCGGCAGACCGGCCGACCGCACCAGCGCGGCCGCCTCCGCGAGGGCGGCGAATCCGCAGCCGACCAGGACCTGGTTGACGGACTTCACCAGCTGACCCGAACCGGCCGGGCCGAGGTGCGTCAGGCGGGAGGCCAGGACCCCGAGGACGGGCAACGCGCGTGCGACGTGTTCCTCCTCGCCGCCGAGCATCAGGGTCAACTCCCCGCGCTCGGCGCCCGGTGCGCCTCCCGACAGCGGGGCGTCGACCCAGCCGGCGCCGAGCTTCCCGGCACGCCCGGCGAACTCGCGGGTGCGTCCGGGGTCGATGCTCGACATGTCGATCACCAGCACGCCGTCCGGAGCCCTGCTCAGGACCCCGTCCGGTCCGAAGGCCACCTGCTCCACGATCTCCGCGGTATTGAGGGAGAGGATCACCGTGCCCGACGCCGCGCCCAGCGGGGAGAGCAGCGCGGGTGACTGCGCCGTGGCCGCCCCGTCCCGGGCGAGTTCGGCGACGGCCTCCGGCCGGATGTCGTGGACGCGTACCGCGCGTCCGCACCCGAGCAGCCGGCGGGCGATGGCGGACCCCATGACTCCGAGTCCGGCCACGCCGACCTCTGTATCTCCTGGCACCTGACCTCCTGAACGAAATGCTGTTCGAGAAACAATATATTGGCCTCCGGTGAAGGGGAAGCCTCCTGGTACTGGCCTAGGTGTGGAAGTCGCAAGGTTATGGCGTACAGCATATTGGCATGAGTCCGACATGCTGTTGGCGTCGTGATGTCCGCAGGGTTGGAACGGAGACCGCCCTACGCAAGGTCGGCGAGGTGGTGCTCGGCGTCGACCCGGGCACGACCGCCACCAAGGCGGTCGCGGTGGACGGCGCGTACCGCCGGTGCCGATCGTCGAAAGCCGGCCGTGGTCGCCGACGCGGTGCGCGAGAGCGCCGAACAGTGCGCGCGAGGAGGGCCGACCGTGCAGGAGCTGTCCTTCCGCGCGGCCCTCCACACACTGCTCGCCCTCGACGCCTCCGGCCAACCGCTGATCCCTGCGCTGATCCCTGCCCTGAGCTTGGCCGACACCCGTGCGGCGGACATCGCCCGGCGGCTGCGGGCCGAGCACGGGGCGGCACTCCACCGGCCGACCGGCACTCCCGTGCACCCATCCGACCCGGGCCGTGATCGAGGGCGTGGGACAGCAACTGGCGCTGGTACGGGACTCGCTGGTCGCGGCCGGGGCGCCCATCACCTCGGTGCGCGCCACGGGCGGAGCACTTCGGTCGTCGCCGTGGGCAGAGACCGTCGCGGCGGCACTCGAGACGCCGTTGGAGATCACGGACGACACGGCCGGCTCCGGATTCGGCGCGGCGATCGTCGGCCGGCGCGCGCTCGGCGCCGTGTCCCACCTCTGTGCCCTGCCCGCGGACGTCTGGGCCCGTCCGTATCGCACCGTCTCGCCGGACCCGGCCGCCGTCCGGACAGCGGCCAGGGCCCGGCCCCTGGTGGAGCGGTGCTACGAGATGCTGCGGGGGCTCTCCGTACAGCGTCGGCGTCCGTGGCGCCGGTGTCCGGGAGCGGTCACGGTCAGGTGGCGTCGGCGTTCTCACCGGCCCCACCCGCCCGGCCGACGCGACGGGACGGGAGGGCGGCCGCTCGACGCGAGACCGTCGCAGTGACCGCCGCCCCCGTGTCCCGGCGCAGCCGCGGCGTCTCCCCGGCACAGGCCGCCGGCCCCACGGCGAGCAGGCCGAACGGAGAGGCGGGTCCCGCCGCGCGCAGGGCCCCTGCGGCCAAGGCGATGCCCACCCCCGGCGGCTCCCCGTGTCACCGGCCCGGTGAGGCCGTCGGCCGCTGCGCACCGTGCCGAGGCGACGGGGAACAGCGCGATCGCCCGGGCGAAGACGCGGCGGGTGCCCCGGCGCTCCGCGGCCCAGCCGCTCACGGGGATGAAGACGGCTGGCGCCCCCGGACACGCGGTCAGGGTGACGCCGACAGCCTCGGGCACCGTCCCGAAGGACGTGGCCATGTCGGGGGCGGCCGTGGAGATGATCGCGGCGTCCGGGTTCTCGATGCAGAACGCCCCGGCCACCAGTGCCGTCGTCCCCCGGCGCCACCCGTTCACCCGAGTCTCCCCCTGATCCGCGGCCGGTTGATCGGACACGGCGGTCCGGTGGTGGCCGGACCCCGGGTCAGGCCGAGCGCGTCGCAACGGTCGGCACCGCGTGCACGGCGTGTCCGCCGAACTGCTGCCGCATCGCGGCGAGCGCCTTCAGCTGGGCGGCGTCCGGCTTGCGGGAGGCGAAGCGGGCGAAGAGCGCGGCGGTCATGGCGGGGGCGGACACCGCCAGCCGTACCGCCTCCTCGACCGTCCAGCGGCCCTCGCCGGAGTCGTCCACCCGGCCCGAGAGACCGGTCAGGCCGGAGTCCTGCTCCAGGGCGCGCACGAGGAGGTCGAGCAGCCAGGACTTCACGACCGTGCCGTGCCGCCAGGAGGCGAGCACCTTCGGCACGTCGGGAACGTACTCGCTGGCCTCCAGTAGCTCGTAGCCCTCGGCGAGGGCCTGCATCATTCCGTACTCGATGCCGTTGTGGACCATCTTGGCGTAGTGACCCGCGCCCACCGGGCCGGCGTGGCAGATGCCGTCCTCCTCCGGTGCGAGCGACTCCAGCAGCGGCCACACCCTCTGGACGTGCTCGTCGGCGCCGCCGCACATGACGGCATAGCCGTTCTCCCGGCCCCAGACTCCGCCGCTGACACCGCAGTCGACGTAGCCGACGCCGTGCTCGGCGAGCAGCCGGGCGTGCTCGGCGTCGTCGCTGAAGCGGGAGTTGCCGCCCTCGACGATCACATCGCCCGGGGAGAGCAGGCCTGCCAACTGGTGGAGCGCCTCGCGGGTCGGGTCGCCGGAGGGCAGCATCAGCCACACCACGCGCGGGGCGGCGAGCTTGCCGACCAGTTGCTCGAGGGAGTCCACATCGCGGTCCGGGGAGGTGCGGCTGTAGCCGATCACCTCGTGGCCGCGGTCGCGCCAGCGGGCCGCCATGTTGCCGCCCATGCGTCCGAGGCCGACGATTCCTGTCTGCATTGCTCAGTCCTTCGGGGTGGTGTGACGCGGGCGGCCGGGAAGCTCGGGCCCGTTGCCTTCACGCAGGAGGCGGAGGACGACGCTGTTGTCCAGGTCGCCGAACCCCCGGTCGTCGACTGCCGCGTACAGGCGGGCGACGGTGGTGGACAGGGGCAGCTCCACGTGCGTGTCGGTGGCGCTGTCCAGGACGAATCCGAGGTCCTTGTGGAGGTAGCGGGCGGGGCCGGAGGGCGTGAAGTCGCTGTCGGCGAGGTGGTGGCGCTTCTGTGTGAGTACCTCCGAGGAGGCGAGGCCGCCTGCCAGCACCTGAAGAAGGGTCGCCGGGTCGAGTCCACCGCTCTCGCCGAGCACGACGGCCTCGGAGAGGGCGACGAGGGTCCCGGCGACGACGAGTTGGTTGCACGCCTTGGCGAGCGACCCGGCTCCCGTGTCGCCCATACGGCGGACGGTCGAGCCCATGGCGGTCAGGTACGGGCGGACGCGTTCGACGGCGTCCCGCGCCCCGCCCGCCATGATGGACAGGGTGGCGTCGCGGGCCCCGGTCACCCCACCGCTCACGGGAGCGTCGAGGACGGTGACGCCGCGAGGACGCAGTTCCTCGGCCAGGGAGCGAACGGCGACGGGGGAGACGGTGCCCATCACGACGAGGGTGTTCATCGCCTGGTCCGATGCGGCCGGGTCCGTGCCCGCGAGCAGTCCGTCCGGGCCGGCCAGCACGGCACGGACCTGGGGCAGGTCCGGGAGCATGGTGACGACGGTCCGGGCGCCGGCCGCGACCTCGGCGGGACGACCGGCGGCCCGGCAGCCGGCGGCGACGGCCGCGTCGAGTGGCGCGCGGCCTCGGTTCCAGGCCAGGACGTCGAAGCCGGCCTTCGCGAGATGGCCCGCCATCGGAAGGCCCATCGCGCCGAGCCCGACGAAGCCGACCGTCTCCGACCGTGCAGGAAGGGAGTTCACGAGCGGACCCCCGCCCGTGCGGGCTCGTCCGTGCCCGCCGCGAGCGTGGCCAGCCGTTCGGAGAGGTACGGGTGAGCGAGCACGTCCCGGTTGACGACGAAGCGCGGCAGCCGGCCGGTGGCCACGTCCAGGACGGCCCGGACCGCGCTGCCGCCGTTGCCGGCGGACATCTCGTCGGTCCACGCGAGGCTGTGCGGACTGAGGACGACGTTGTCCATGGTGAGCAGCGGGTTGTCGGCGCCGGGCGGTTCGGTCTCGAACACGTCCAGTCCGGCACCGCGGAGGCGACCGGCACACAGCGCGTCGATGAGCGCCGACTCGTCGACGATCGGACCGCGGGCGACATTGAGCAGTACGGCCGAGGGCTTCATCAGGGACAGTCGCCGGGCGTCGACGAGGTGGCGGGTCTCCTCGGTCAGCACGCACATCACGATCACCGCGTCGGCCTCTGCCATCACGGTGTCGGCGTCGGCGAGACGTACGCCGAGTTCCCGGGCGGTCTCCTGCGGGCAGTAGGGGTCGTAGGCGATGACCTCGGTGTCGAACGGCCGCAGCAGCCCGACCAGGTCACGGGCGGTGTTGCCCAGGCCGAGCAGGCCGATACGGCGGCCGGTGAGCCCGAGCCCCATCCACTGCTCACGCTCCGACCAGCGTCCCTGACGCACCAGCCGGTCCTTGGCCGTGACGTTGTGCAGGACGGCCAGCAGCATGGTGAGGGCGGCGGTGGAGACGGGGCGCCGGGCGCCGTCCGGGGTGATGGTGACCAGGGCGCCGTGGCGTGAGCAGGCGTCGAGGTCGACGGCGTCGTAGCCGACGCCGAAGCGGGCGAAGAGAAGAGGCGGCCGGCTGAGGCCGGTGAACGTGCGGGCGGTGACGGCGGGGGCGGCGAACAGGACGGCGTCCAGGCCGTCGATGTCCGGCGCGAGCAGCTCGTCGGTGTCACGCGGCAGGTAGTGCCAGGCGATTCCCGCGGAGTCCAGCTCACCGAGCCGGATGTCGCCCCATACGTTGCGTCCGTCCGCGTCGAGGAAGTCGCGGCTGACACCCACGGTGAACCGGCCGTCGGCCGGCCGGGAGGCCGCCATCACAGCACCGCGACGGGGTTGACGGGCGAGCCCGTGCCGCCGGGGACGTTCAGCGGTGTCACGACGAGCAGGAACTCGTAGCGGCCCTCCCTCGCGCAGGCGGTGGACAGCGCCTCCAGGTCGAGGTTGTCCAGCAGCGGTACGCCCATGGCGGTGATGGTGAGGGCGTGCACGGGGGAGTGCAGTCCCTCGACGGGGGAGGGGCGTACGTCGCTGTCGCCGTCGCCGCCGAGCAGGGAGATCCCGCGCTCGGCCAGCAGGGGTACGGCGTCCACGTGGAAGCCCGCACTGGCGTGGTCGGGGTTCCAGGCGCCGAGTTCCGCACGGCGCCGGAAGTGACCGGAGCGCAGCAGCACCGCGTCGCCCTCGCCGATCGTCACACCGAGCGCCTTCTCCGCCGCGAGCACGTCCTCGGCGTGCACGGCGGTGCCGGGCTCGAGCCAGTCGGTGCCGTGCACGGCGGGCAGGTCGATCAGAACGCCCTTGGTGACGAGGGGGCCCAGGGCGGAGACCGCGCCGAAGCGGGCGCCGGCGGCGTCGACGACCTCGCGGGCGGTGTGACCGTCGTAGAGCCGCCCGCGGTAGGCGATGTGGGAGAGCGCGTCGAGGTGGCTGACGCCCTTGCCGTGGTAGTCGACGGCGATGAAGTCCTTGTGGCAGGAGGGCTCCGGGGCCTCGACGTCGCCGAGGTCGGACATGTAGTGCAGGGCGGGCTTGCCGTTGTCCGGGCCGGGCGTCGTGTTCCAGGGCAGGGCCATGGGGACGGTGGTGCCGCTGCGGACCAGTGCGGTGGCCCGCTGCACGTGGGCCGGGGTGACCCGGTTCCAGGCGCCGCGGTCGGCGGGCGTCCAGCGGCCCCACGTTCGTACGGCGTCGAAGAGGGAGTCGAACTCCTCGCGCGAGAGGCGAGGGCCGTTGTCGGGAGGAGGTGGCGGCGGGGCATGGGTTGGGCTGCTGGTCATGAGTTGCTCAGCGCTCCAAGGCTCGGAGGGTGTCGTCGGCCGGCCCGGAAGGCGCGCTACGGTCGGGAGACTCGGCGAATCTCGATGGCAAAGCGCGCGGCGACGGCATTGTCGTTCGGTGACAGACGAGGGACAATAACAACATGCTGAACGACGAACAGAATGATGGGTGGAAACGACGGTGAGCGCAAGCGACCCGGGAAGCCTTGTCCCGGCGGTGACCCGAGCGGTGGCGATTCTCGACGTGCTCGGTGAGGCGGAGGGCCGACCGCTGTCCGTCAGCGAGATCGCGCGTGCCCTGGGCCTGCCGAAGTCCTCGACGGGGAATCTCTGCGCCTCCCTGGAGGCGGCGGGCATGATCACGCGCAACGGCACGGGCTTCGGCCTGGGGCGCAAGCTGGTGGAACTCGGTGGCCGCTATCTGTCCACGGTCGACCAGCTGCGCGACTTCTACGAGCTGTGCAGGCGCAGTGCCCACATCTCGCGGGAGACCGCCCGGGTGGCCGTCCTGGACGGCCTGGACGTGCTCTACCTGGCCAGGTACGACGGCACCCAGCCGCTCAGGCTCACCGCCAACATCGGCGACCGCTTCCCCGCGAACTGCACGGCGACCGGGAAGGCCATCCTCTCGACCCTGGATCCCGCGGTGGCGGAGGACCGGCTGCGCGGCCGTACCCTTCCCGCGCTCAGTGAGCGGTCCATCACCTCGGTGCCCGCACTGCTGCAGGACCTTGCGGTGTCCCGGGAGCGGGGTTACGCGATCGACGACGAGGAGGCCACGGCGGGTGTCCTCTGCCTGTCCGTGCCGGTCACCGGGTTCCGCACCGATTCGGCGCCGTTCGCGATCAGTGTCACCGTGCTCAAGGCGCGACTCGACGACGAGTTCCGCGAGGCGTTGCTCAAGGATCTGCGCGCCATCGCGGCAGGGATGGAGAACCCGATGCTCCCGAAGGGCATGTCCGCGGGCGGCGGATGAGGCGGACCTGACCCCGCCCGGGTGGCCGGGGCCCGCGGGGTGATCGCGATGTGACGGCGGCCGTACGGAACCTCTCCGTGCGGCCGCCTTAACTTCGGGGCCACTTCGGGGCGACTTTGAGGCAACAAATGTCAGCGGGAGTATTGACCAGGATGCTGTAACGAGTTCAGGATTCTGGTCGAGCCGATGGAGTGGTCCTCGGCCTGCAGATCCCCCGGAGAAGTCCGTGAACGACGCTCCCGACGACACAGCCTCCAGTCCTCCGTCGCCCGACGGGCACGCGGCCTCCCGCCCACTGGTGACGATCCGCGGACTGCGCAAGCGGTTCGGCGGCACCCTCGCCCTCGCCGATGTGGACCTCGACCTCCACGGTGGCAGCGTCCTTGCCCTATTGGGACACAACGGTGCCGGAAAATCCACACTTATCAAGATCCTTGCGGGTGTCTACCGCGCCGACGAAGGTCAGGTCACCGTCGCCGGGCATCCCCTCGGCTCCAGCGCCGCGTCCACCGAGATGTCCTTCATCCACCAGGACCTTGGTCTGGTGGAGTGGATGACGGTGGCCGAGAACGTCGCCCTGGGCACCGGCTACCCCCGCCGGGGCGGGCTCGTCTCCTGGCGGCAGGTGCGCCGACGCTGCACCGAGGCCCTGGACATCGTGGCGGGTCACCTCGACCCGGACGCGGCCGTCGCCGACCTCACGCGCGCCGAACGCTCCCTCGTCGCCATAGCCCGCGCCCTGGCCACCCGCGCCCGCCTCATCGTCCTCGACGAACCGACGGCCAGCCTCCCCGCCGCGGACTGCGCCCGGCTCTTCGACGTCCTGCACACCCTGCGCGACCGAGGCCAGGCCATCGTCTACGTCAGCCACCGCCTCGACGAGGTCTACCAGGTGGCCGACCGTTTCGCCGTCCTGCGCGACGGCCACCTCATCAGCCAGGGCCTCCTCGCCGACCACGGCCCCGACCGGATCGTGCACGACATCGTCGGCCACGAGCCGGAGAGCCACCGCCCGCCCGCCCCCCGCACCACGGGCACCCCCGCCTCCACCGTGCTGAGCCTGACCGGTGTCACCACCGAGGGAGCCGGTCCCATCGACCTGGAACTGCGCGCCGGAGAAGTCCTCGGCATGGTCGGTCTCACCGGAGCCGGCCACATGGACCTCGGCCGCGCTCTGGCCGGCTCCCGGCCCCTCACCGGCGGCGAGGTGCTGCTCGACGGCGGGCCCTACCGTCCCGGCTCGGTCGCCGCCGCCGTGGACGCGGGCATCGGCTTCGTCACCAGTAATCGCCAGGAGGAGGGCTGCGCCCTCGAACTCACCGTGCGGGAGAACTTCCTGGCCAATCCCCGCGCCGACGCCCGCTCCCCCTGGCGCTGGATCAGCCCCCGCCGCGAACGGGCCGAGGCCCGGTCGCTCGTCGAGCGGTTCGGCGTGCGCCCCGCCGACTCCGAGGCACCGATCGCCACCCTGTCCGGTGGCAATCAGCAGAAGATCATGATCGGTCGCTGGCTGCGGCTGAGCCGTCGCGTGGTGATCCTCGAGGAGCCCACCGCCGGAGTCGACGTCGGCGCCAAGGCCGAGATCTACCGACTCCTCGACGACGCTCTCGCCGAAGGACTCGCCGTTCTGCTCATCTCCACCGACTTCGAGGAGGTCGCCGACGTGTGCCACCGCGCCCTGGTCTTCGTCCGGGGCGGCGTGACGGCGGAACTGTCCGGCGAGGACCTCACCGTCACCGAACTCACCCATGCCGCGTCGGCCATGCCGGCGCTGACCGGAACGGGCAACCACTGATGGCCACCGAGACCGATTCCTCCCGCCGCGCCCAGAGGTCCACGACCGCCGGCGGCCGCAAGGCGACCAGGAGCGCGCGCACCCCCGGTGCCCCGCGCACCAGGCAGTCCCGCGGCACGGACGGCGGGAGCCGTCTGCGCGGCCACGTGATCGGCACCTACGGCCTGCTCACCCTCACCGTCCTGCTCTTCCTCGTCTTCTCCCTCACCCTGCCCGACACCTTCCCGACCCTCGACAACATCTCGTCGATCCTGTCCAACCAGTCGATCCCGGCCATGCTCGCCCTCGGCGCGATGATCCCCATCGTCACCGGCAAGTTCGACCTGTCCGTCGGCTACGGCCTCGGCCTCGCCCACGTGCTGACGATGCAGCTCATCGTCCACAACGGCTGGCCCTGGCCGATGGCCTGCCTCGTCGTCATCGTCGGCGGCGGCGTCATCGGAGTGTTCAACGGACTGCTGGTCGAGTTCGCCAAGATCGACTCGTTCATCGCCACCCTCGGCACCGGCAGCGTGCTGTACGCCTTCACCGGCTGGATCACCGACGGCGCTCGCATCGTCCCCGGCACGCAGGGACTGCCGCCGGCCTTCACGGACCTGTACAACTCGAAGTTGCTCGGCCTGCCCGTGCCCGCCTTCTACGTCCTCGGTCTCGCCGTCGTCCTGTGGCTGCTGCTGGAACGACTGCCGCTGGGCCGCTACCTGTACGTCATAGGCTCCAACGCCCGAGCCGCCGACCTGGTCGGCATCCCCACCCGCCGGTACGGTGTCTACGCCTTCGCCGGCTCCGGGATCGTCGTCGGCTTCGCGGGCGTCCTGCTCGCCGCCCAGCAGCAGATCGGCAACCCCAGCGTCGGTATGGACTACCTGCTGCCCGCCTTCGTCGGCGCGCTGCTCGGCTCCACCGCCATCAAGCCCGGCCGCGCCAACGCCGCGGGCACCGTCGTCGCCGTCGCCATCCTCGCCATCGGCCTCGCCGGCATCCAGCAGCTCGGAGCCGAGTTCTGGGCCACCTCCCTCTTCAACGGCGGCACCCTCCTCCTCGCCGTCGGTCTGGCCGGCTACTCCGCCCGCCGCAGGCTGCGCGCCGGGGCCGGCGCCACCCGCAAATCGCTGTCCGAGCCGTCGGCCCCAGCCGCACCGGCCGCCTCCGCGCGGACGTCGGTCCCCGCCGCGGAACCGGCGCCCCAGCCGCCGTCCACGACAGCGGAGTAGGTCCGAAAAGCCACCCACCGCAGGGGTGACCCGCCGCGCGGACCCCTGCCGCCCGTTGAGCGCTGCCCCCCTTTGCCGCGCCCTTCCCGCCCTTCCCGTACGTCAGCAAGGAGCCGTTCGTGTCGTACCACCACACCTGCCAGGCGACCCTGAGAGCCATGGCCACACTCGCCCTGGTCACCGCGTTCGCCGCGGGTTGCACCCGGGGCTCGGAGGCCGGCACCGCCAGCGCCGTCGCCGGCACGAAGGCCGGCTGCCCCGCCGTCCTCGCCAAGGCCAAGACCGCCGTGAAGGCCGCCGAAGATGTCGACGCCGTCTGGGACGGTCCGACCACCGGCCCCAAGGCGGCCGTCGGCAAGACCATCGTCTACGTCGCCCAGAGCATGACCAACCCGGGCGTGGCCGGAGCCGCCGACGGAGTCAAGGAGGCTGCCAAGGCCATCGGCTGGAACGTACGCATCATCGACGGTCAGGGCACCCCGGCCGGCATCCAGGCCGCGCTCAGCCAGGCTGTCGCCGTCAAGCCCGACGGCATCGTGCTCTCCGGCTTCGACCCCAAGTCGACCGCGCAGCAGGTCGCCCAGGCGGACGCCGCCGGCATCCCGCTCATCGGCTGGCACGCCGTGGACGCCCCCGGTCCCAGCAAGGACCCGAAACTCTTCAGCAACATCACCACCCAGGTCCAGGACGTCGCGAAGATCAGCGCCGACTGGGTCATCAGCCAGTCCAACGGCCGGGCGGGCGTGGTGGTCTTCACCGACGCCTCCATCCCGTTCGCCAAGGGCAAGTCGGACCTGATCGAGAAGGAACTCGCCACCTGCTCCGACACCAAGGTCCTGACGACGTCCAACATCCCCATCGCCGACGCCAGCAGCCGCACCCCTCAGGAAGTGTCGGCGCTGCTGTCCCGCTTCGGCGCCAAGTGGACCAGTTCGGTGGCCATCAACGACCTCTACTTCGCGGACGCCGCCCCGGCGCTTCGGGCAGCGGGCAAGCAGGGCAACGGAGCCCCCTTCAACATCGGCGCGGGCGACGGCGATCCGTCCGCCTTCCAGCGCATCAACAGCAAGCAGTTCCAGGCGGCGACGGTCCCCGAGCCGCTGTCCCAGCAGGGCTGGCAGATGGTCGACGAGTTCAACCGCGCCTTCGCGGGCGAGCCCGCCAGCGGCTACGTCCCTCCGGTCCACATCACCACGGCCGACAACACCGGCGGCAAGTCGTCCTGGGACCCCAGCGGGTACCGAGAGGCGTACCGAAAGATCTGGGGGAAGTGACCCGGGCAACCTGAGCCGACCGCAGGCCGCCCCTCCCGCTCGCCCCGGCGGGAGGGGCGGCGCCGCGCGTTCGCCGGCCTGCTGGTCGGCGCGATCCTGGTCCTCGAATGCCGAACACGCCGCCGGCCGCTACGGCCCCTCGGCGGGCCGGACCGGGGCCGCTCCCGTGAGTTCACGGCGCATCCCGCCGCCACCCGGTCGGTGCGGGGGAGGGGGAGCCCGGATGGCGGCGGGGGCGCAGGGGTGCGCGAGGTACGGGTTGCTTCAGCACCGTCTGTTGCTCCAGGTACTCCGGCGGCTCGAACCGCAGGCGACAGGGCCGGCCCGTCGCGCTGCTCGGCCGGGTATGGCAGGGCGAGGAGCCGCACCGACCCGGTGTCCGGAACCCCTTCCGGGGGAAGCTCTCTGCGTCAGGTCGAGCAGGTCCGCCGCCTCTTCGCGGCGGTAGGCGTGAGACGGGCATGGAATCGATCTCCTGATACCTCGTACGGGACAGGGGACCAGTGACGGGGAACTCCTGTCTGCGCCGCTCCCGCGGGACGAAGCGCTGGATCTTCCCGGACGGTGCGTGGGTGAGCGTGTGCGGCGAACCGGTGCTTGACCGGGTGCCGCAGTTCCGCGACGAGCGCGTCGTCGCCGACCGAGGAAGTAGCCGTCCGCGCCCCGGGTTCCGGCGTCGCCGGTGAGGTACCAGCGACCGTTGGCGGAGAAGGGTTCGTCGGTCTTCGCCGGGGCGCCGGTGTTGCCGGAGAACCACATCAGAGGGCTCTCGGCCACCCTGATCGCGACGCGGCCGGCCGTACCCGCCGGGGCGGGCTCGTCCCGATCGTCGTGCAGGATCTCGGCCGACCACCCCGGCAGGGGCCTGCCCATCGATCCCGGCCGGACCGGGGACCGTATTCCGTCGGCCCACCCGTTGGCGATGACCATCCCGTGGTGCGTCCGCCCGTCGGGGTCCCGTACGGGGACGTCGAGCGCTTGCTCGGCCCAGCTGACGACCTCCGGGCCGAGGACGGCGTAGCACAGCCCCCTGAAGCCATGCTCCCCCGCCGGCGCACATGTGAGCCGGCAGGGGAGCGATGGCAGGGGCAGCGGCTGCTGTTCTGGCCGACCATCAAACGACCGGGGCCGTGGGGCCGGGCGACCACGCTTGAAAGCCCACCAGGTCACGCGGTCACCCGTCGGCCTCCCCGGCGTCGCCGCGGCCGGCGAGGCCGCTGGGCACGCCGAAGCGGTACGTGCCCGACCCGACCTCGAACACGGAAGCCCCCTCCTCCATCCGGAGGAACCGGACTCCCTCGGCTGTGCCGGCCGGTCGGCCGCCCTCGGTGACCGCCCAGCGGGTCCTCGACGGCACGTGAACCTCCGCGACGGTGTTGACCGGCACGGTCACCTCCAGGACGAGAGAGCCCCTGTGGGTGCTCCACTTCGAGGAGAGCAGGCCGTAGACGGTCTTGAGGCTTCCTGAGCCCTTGGTCAGCTTCCCGCCGGGCACCGGGGCGATGCGGGAGCGCTTGTAGCCGGGGTCGATCGCGGAGAGGCCGCCGATGTTCTGGAACATCCAGTCACCGACGGCGCCGTAGGCGTAGTGGTTGAAGGAGTTCATGTCGACCGGACCGAAACTGCCGTCGGGCATGATCGAGTTCCAGCGCTCCCACATGGTGGTGGCACCGTTGGCGACCTCGTAGCCCCAGGACGGGTAGTCCTTGTGGAGCAGCATCTTGTAGGCGAGGTCGGCCCGGCCGATTTTGCTCAACGCGGGGAGCAGCAGCGGTGTGCCGATGAAGCCGGTCCGCAGGTGGTAGTCGGTGAGCGCGAGTTTGGCCACGAACTTCTCGCCGACTTTCCCGACCAGTGCCGGATCCGGGACGAGGTTCATGCCTAGGGCCATCGCGTAGCCGGTCTGCGAGTTGCGCGTGACGGTGCCGTCGGCTGCGACGTAGGCCTTGGTGAAGGCGGTGCGGATGTCGGCGGAGAGCTTGCTGTACTCGGACGCCGCGGCGTCATCGCCCAGGGCCCTGGCCACCTCCGCCATCATGCGGGCGTCCTCGGCGTAGTAGGCGGTGCCCAGGATGCCCTGTTCGGTGGGGTCGTCCAGGTGCAGCCAGTCGTTGGTGAAGAAGGTCGTGCGGCCGGGTTCGAGAAGGTCCGGTCCGGCGCTGTCCCGCACGAACTGGAAGAACTTCCGCATGGCGGGGTAGTTCTCCCGCAGGATGCGGGTGTCGTCGTAGGAACGCCACACGGCGTACGGCACGGTGATCATCACGTCGGACCAGCCGACACCGCTGTCGCCGAACCGGCCCTGAGGGGTCGGTACGACCGCGGGCAGATCACCGTTGGCGTACTGGGAGTTGCGGACGTCCGCCATCCAGTGGGACAGGAACGCGCGGGTGTCGACCAGATAGTTGGCCGTCGGCGCGAACAGGCTGATGTCTCCCGTCCATCCCAGGCGTTCGTCGCGGGCGGGGGTGTCGGTGGGGAGGGAGAGGAAGTTGCCCCGCTGGCTCCAGGAGATGTTGCCCACCAATTGGTCGAGCATGGTGTCCGAGGTCTTCAGCGTGCCGGTGGAGGGGAGGTCGGATCCCCACACGGCGCCCTTGACGTCGGAGAGCGCCGGAGGCTCACTCACCCCGGTGATCTCGATGTAGCGGAATCCGTGCTGGGTGAAGGTGGGTTCGTAGGTCACCGTTCCGGTCTTGGCGAAGAGGTAGCGGTCGGTGACCCTGGCGGTGCGGAAGTTGTCGGTGTAGAGGGTGCCGTTCTTGTTGAGGACCTCCGCGTAGCGGATCTTGACCGTCTGGCCGGCGGAGCCGGTGAGGGTGAGTCGGGACACTCCGACCATGTTCTGCCCGAGGTCGTAGACGTAGGTCCCGGGGGCGGGCTCGGTCATCTTGCGGGCCTTGAGCGTCTGGGTCCGGCGCACCGGCTCGTCGCTCTGCGGGACCAGGAGCGCGGTCCGGGACTCCAGGCTCGCGGCGGGCTCCCACGCCGCGTCGTCGAATCCGGGCCGGCTCCACCCCGATGGCTTCAGACGGGCGTCATACGTCTCGCCGTCCTGCAGGTCGGCCCTGACGTAGGGGCCGCCCGCGGCCTTCCAGGAACCGTCCGTGGCGATCCACTGGACCGAGCCGTCGGTGTACGTGATGCGTATCTTCGCCACAAGGGCGGGGGTGTCCCCGTACTGGCGGCTCCAGCCGATTCCGACCTTCCCGGCCCACCAGCCGTTCGCCAGGGACGCGCCGATCGCGTTGTGCCCGCGGGTGAGCAGTTTCGTCACGTCGTAGGTCTGGGACTGGATGCGCCTGTGGTAGTTCGTCCAGCCCGGGGCGAGCACCTGGTCGCCGACAGGCTTGCCGTTGATCTCCAGCTCGTACACGCCGAGCGCGGACGCGTAGACCCGCGCGGAGGCGACCTTCTTGCCCGCCTTGGTCGCGAAATCCTTGCGCAGCAGCGGCAGCGGCCGGATCGCGGGCCCGCTGAGGGCGTCCGTGGTGCCGGACACCACGAGGGCGGAGTGGACGATCTCACCGCCGGTGAACGGGTTCTGGTCGGAGGCGAAGTCGGTGTCGAGCAGAGTGCCGCCGTCGGCGCCGGTCACGACGGCGTCGTAGACGGTTCCGCGTTCGCCGCAGCATCCGTGGGTGCGGAATCCGATGTAGCCCTTGCCGAACGTGGCGTCGGTGAAGGTGCTGACCAGCTTGCCGTCGAGGGTCGTCCTGATGGTGGCGCCCACCACGTCGTAGCGGACGGTGTGCCGGCCGGCCAGGAGACCCGCGTCGGTGAAGCCGTACGGCGCGAGATCCACCTCCTGCATCACGCTGTAGTCGCCCTTGACCTGCTTGTGCAGTCTCAGCATCGGGGTCGGGCCCGTGACGTTGAACTGCCACATGTAGCCGTTGCTCGCGTCGGAGGCGCGCAGGAACATGCCGAAGGCAGCGCTGTCGATCTTGAAGTCGACCGTGGCGACGTAGTCGGTCCACTTGTCCAGATCACTCGCGGCCTCGGGGCGCGTGATCCACTGGGCGCCGTCCCAGTCGCCGGAGTCCAGCAGGCCCGTCTCGAAGTACGCGTGCGCGCTCCACGGGCTCGCGGCCTTCCTGTCGTCCCAGGCTCGTACGCGCCAGTAGTAGCGTGTGGCCGGCTTCAGGGCCGGACCGCCGTACTGGACGCCTACCTGGCGGTCGGAGGCCACCTTGCCGGACGACCACAGATCGGCGGACCCCGGTGTGCGTCCGACCTGGATCTCGTATGCCTGCTGCGAGGTCGCCCGCCGCGCCGACGCCGACTGCCAGCCGAAGACCGGGTCCTCACCACCGATGCCCAGGGGGTTCAGTCGGCCGTTGGTGGTCAGAGCATGCACGGAGAACGGCGCGTCCGAAGCCGACGCGGTGGGGGACACGGACGCAGGCTGGACCGCCATGGTGCCTCCGACCACGGTGAACACGAGAAAGCCTCTGAGGAGTGCGAACAGGAGCGAGGGTTTGCGGGGCATGGCAGTCTCCCTGTGAATCGTTCAGGCCGACGTGTTCGCGGTGGCGTCGCCGCGAGGCACGCTGTGGGGTGGACGGGAGTCCGCTGTGCGGCTCAGCAGGGTGGTGAGCTCGGCAGCGGCGTCGGCACCGCCGTCTTCGACGAGGACCCTGTTCAGCAGCGCGGGCAGTCGGCCGGCGGGCAGGTCCAGGAAGGGGCCCAGTCGCCGGGCCAGTTGTGCGGAGTCGTCACCCAGGCCGTGGCGGGTCAGGACGTCGACCGTGCGCCCCCAGAGACCGGGTTCGTCCATCAGGTCCCGCACGGTGATCACCTCGGACGGTCCCGAGTCGGGGCATGGGTCGTCGGTGGTCCAGGTGTGCGTGCCGTGGGCCACGCTCGCAGGGGGCTCCCCGGAACCGGGCAGGTGGACGGTGGCCCGTGTTCCCACGGGCACGACCACGTTCAGGTGGAAGCGGCCGTCCTGGCGCCGCCAGCTCACCGAGGCCTTGCCGTACGGGGTGAGATGCGCGGCCGTGGCGTGGGTGAGCGAGCGGTCCGGCATCGGGCGCACGCGGATCTCGCGATAGCCGGGTGCGGCAGGGGCCAGGCCGGCCACCGTGCGGTGCATCCAGTCGGCGACGGCGCCGAGCGCGTAGTGGTTGAAGGAGGTCATCCGGCCGGGGTTGACGTTGCCGTCGGGCAGCATGCTGTCCCAGCGCTCCCAGACGGTGGTGGCGCCCATCGTCACGGGGTAAAGCCAGGAGGGGCAGCCCTTCTCCAGCAGCAGCCGGTGGGCGAGGTCCGGGTGGCCCGCGGAGGTGAGGGCGTCCGTCATCAGCGGGGTACCGACGAACCCGGTGGCGATCCGGAATCCACTCGTCCGAACAAGGTCGGCGAGCCTGTCTCCGGCCGCCGCACGATGGTGCGGGGAGGTCAGCACGTCCCATTGCAGGGCCATGGCGTACGCGGTCGGCGAGTCGCCCAGAATCCGGCCCGCGGGGGTGACGAACGCACGGGCGAACGCCCCCCGGGTCCGCTCGGCGAGCGCGGAGTACCGTGCCGCGTCCTCGGAGCGGCCCAGTACCTCGGCGGTGCGGGCGACGACGGCGGCGCACCGGGCCAGGCACGCGGTGGCGACGACGTCCGTGGGCGTGCGGGCGGCGAACGGGTCGTCCGGGGGTGCGGCGGGGTCCAGCCAGTCGCCGAACTGGAAACCGCCCGCCCACACGCCGTCGGTGGTCAGCGAGGCGGCCTTGTCGACCCAGGCGCGGGCGCTCGTGAACTGCCGCTGGAGGACGCCGCGGTCGGCGTACCGCTCGTACAGCACCCAGGGCACCACCGGTGCCGCGTCGCCCCAGGCCGCCGCGGTGGGGGCCGCGTCGTCCAGGACGTCAGGGATGACCCAGGGCACCGCGCCGTCGGGATGCTGGTCGGCGGCGAGGTCGGCGAGCCAGGAGGACAGGAAGCCCGCGGTGTCGAAGAGGAAGGCGGCGGTGGGGGAGAAGACCTGGATGTCGCCGGTCCAGCCGAGCCGCTCGTCGCGCTGGGGGCAGTCCGTCGGTATGTCGAGGAAGTTGCCCCGTGTGCCCCGGACGACGTTCTCGTGGAACTGCTCCAGATCCGGGTCCGAGCAGGAGAACCAGCCCGTGCGGCGCAGGTCGCTGCCGACGACGACGGCGTGCAGGTCCTCGACCGCCAGGTCCGGCACGCCGGTGACGTCGGCATACCGGAATCCGTGGAACGTCAGCGAGGGTTCGAGGACGGACTCCTCGGCGTCGGCCAGGAGGTAGGTGTCGGTGGCGTCGGCCGTGCGCAACGGCCGTGTGCACAGCTCCTCGTTCTCCAGTACCTCGGCGTGCCGGACGGTGACCTCCGTGCCCGCCGCGGTGTCGCGCAGGCGCAGGCGGACCCAGCCGACGACGTTCTGGCCGAAGTCGACGAGCGTACGGCCGGACGGCGACTGCCAGACCTTCAGGGCGGGCAGCACCTCGGTGACGCGTACGGGCGGCCCCTCCGGGGCCACGAGCCGCGCCGGGTCCGCCTCCTCGTCGGACAGTACGTCCACCGGGCCGTCAGCTTCGCCCGGAGTGAAGCGCAGGTCGGTGCGCTGACCCTTGTACAGGTCGTCCGTGAGGATTCCGGTGTCCCGGGCCCGCCACGTCCCGTCGGTGCCGAACACCTCTGCCGAACCGTCGGCATAACGGACCTCGAGCTGCGCGAGCAGGGCCAGTCGGTCGCCGTACAGGGCACGGGCGCCCCACCAGCCGAGGTGCCCGCGGTACCAACCGTTGCCGAGCACGACCGAGAGCGTGTTCTCGCCCTTCTTCAGCAGCGCGGTGACATCGTGGGTCTGGTACCGCAGCCGGTGGCGGTAGCTGGTCCAGCCGGGGGCGAGGACCTCGTCGCCGACCCGGGTGCCGTTCAGGGACGCGGTGTAGACGCCGTGAGCGGTGGCGTAGAGACGGGCCCAGGCCGCATCCGCCCGCAGCACGACCCGCCGTATCAGCTCAGGGGCCGGCGCGTCCGGGGTGCCGTGGTGGCGGGGGGTGACAAAGCGGGCGGTCCAGTCGTCGGCGCGCAGCAGCCCCGTCTCCACGGTGGCGGGCGCGCTCCAGTCACTCCAGCGCGCTTGGGAGGCGACCCGGACGCGGACGCTCGCCCCGCTGCGCGAGGCCAGGGGTGCGAAGGGCCACGGCACCAGCACCTGTTCGGCCGACATGACCCGCGCCGTCGTGCCGCATTCCAGCTCCACCTCATACGCCGTCTGTCGCCAGGCGGGGTCGTCGGTGCGGACCTGCCAGGACAGGCGGGGTTGCGGGGTGCCGACGCCGAGCGCGTCCTCGCGGTGCTCGAAACGAAGCGACACCACTTCGGTGTCAGGTTCGGGACGCTCAGGACTCATGCCGGCTCCTTGCTGTGTGGAACGTACCACGTTTGAAACGAATCAAACGTGGAGGGAAGATGCCTGCCGCGTCAAGAGGGAGGGGGAGAATCCGGCGCATCCGGCCCGCAGGGCCCGTTCGGCCGCCGTGCGCCCGGCCGCGCCCGGGACCGGAGCGCGGGCGGCTTCAGGCGCGCGGCGGCGCGGTGCTGGAGCGCGTCACCAGGTGCGGTGTCGATGCCATGACGACCGCACGGTCACGCCGCTTCTCGATCCGTTCCAGCAGCAGCCGGGCCGCGGTCTCGCCCATCATGGCGCCCGCCTGGTCGACGCTGGTGAGGCTGACCGGGGCGAGCGCGGCGACCGAGGTGTTGTTGTATCCGACGAGCGAGAGGTCGTCGGGGATGCGCAGACCGAGGTCGGCGGCGGCCCGGAAGACGCCGGTCGCGGCGACGTCCGCGCCGGCGAAGATCGCGGTGGGCGGGCGCGTGGAGGTGAGCAGTTCCATGGCGCCGCGGTAGCCGCCCTCGTCCGAGTACCCGGAGTGCACCACCCGGGCCAGATCCGCCAGACCATGCCGGGCCATCGCCTCCTGATAGGCGGCCCGGACGTGGTGCTCGGGCCGCTGCGCCCACTGGGAGCCGCGCACCGTCGGATGCGACAGGTGCGCGATGTCCCGGTGCCCGAGGGCGACGAGGTGGTCGACGACCAGGTCGACGCCGGCCCCGTCCTGATTGACCACGCGGTCGTAGGCCGGGGAGGGGTCGTGGTGGCCGATCACCACCGTCGGCACCTCGGCCGCGATATGCACCACCTCCGTGCGGGGGACGGCGGGCGCGATCAGGATCAGACCGTCCATCTGGCGGTCCACCATGGCGTGGATCAGCTTGGTCTGTTCCTCCATCTCGGAGGAGCCGCCGGAGCCGAGGAACATGACGTACTCGGTGTTGCGCAGTGTCGCGTTCATGCCGTCCAGGAGGTCGGCGTAGAAGGCGTTGCGGGTGCTCGCGAGGAGAACGCCGATCGTGTAGGTGCGGCCCCTCATGCCGCGGGCGGCGGCGTGCGGGCGGTAGCCCAGCTCGGCCATGGCCGTCTGCACCCGCTGGCGCATCGTGGGGCTCACCCCGTAGGCGTTGTTCAGGACCTTCGACACCGCCGAGGTGGACACGCCGGCGCTGCGCGCGACATCGGCGATCGTGGCTCTCTTCGAGCCGCCTGCTGGTTGCACTGGGGGTCCCCGCCTCCGTCGTCATCCACCGCACTGCCCATCCGGCGTTTCGGGAACGTTACTCGCGGATGGCTTGACGGTTCCGGTCTCTGCGCTCCAACCTGTGTGGCACGTTACACGAAAGCGGATCGCGTCGGCTGTGTCGCGGCCCAGCCGCCCGGAGCCTTGGGGACAGTCGGCCGTGAGCAACGAATTCCCAGCTCGTGCATGGTGCGATCGGCCTGTCCCGTCGATCGGTGACTCCGTCCGTCGCGGCGCTCCGCACTGTGCCCTCGGGTATCGGCCGGAGGCGCCACGCCCTCCGATTGAATCGATTTAACCCCGCTCGCTCGAACGAAGGAACGTCCATGAGGTCACGCACGCTCGCCAAGAGAAGAGCGGCTCTAGCCGCGGCCGCTGTTCTGCCGCTTCTGCTCAGCGCGTGCAGCGCCGGCTCCCTCGGTTCGTCCAGCGGGGACGGCAGCGCCACGACGATCAAACTGCTCGTCGACAACGCACCCGACAACCTCCAGGCCGCCAAGCAGCTGGCCAAGGACTTCCAGGCCGAGAACCCGAAGATCCGGGTCAGCGTGGAGACGCGCCCCGGCGGAACCGACGGCGACAACCTCATCAAGACGCGACTGCAGACCGGCAGCATGGCCGACGTCTTCTCGTACAACACGGGTTCGCTGTTCCAGCAGATCGACCCGACGAAGAACCTCGCGCCGATCACCCGGGACCCGTACGTCAAAAGACTCGACAAGTCCTTCCTCCCGCAGGTCACGGTCGGCGACCAGACCTACGGCGTGCCCTTCGGCTCGGCTCTCGGCGGCGGTGTCCTCTACAACAAGAAGGTCTACGCGAAGCTCGGTCTGACGGTGCCGAAGACCTGGGCGCAGTTCATCGCCAACAGCAAGAAGATCAAGGCCGCCGGGATCGCCCCGGTCATCCAGACCTACCAGGACACCTGGACCTCCCAACTCCTGGTCCTCGGCGACTTCCACAACGTGGCCGCCGCGGAACCGGACTTCGCGGAGAAGTTCACCGCCAACAAGGCGAAGTTCGCCACCGACGCGAACGCCGCCAAGGGCTTCGCGTACCTGGAGCAGATCCACGACCTGAAGCTGCAGAACCCCGACTACGCGTCGGCCACCCTCGTCAAGGGCCTGCAGATGCTGGCCACCGGCAGGGGCGCCCAGTACCCGATGCTCTCCACCGTCATCGGCGCGATCAAGACGAGCAACCCGGACCAGCTCGACGACATCGGCTTCTTCGCCCTGCCCGGGGACGACGCCGCCGCCAACGGTCTGACGGCGTGGTTCCCGAACGCCTTCTATGTGCCGAAGAGCACCACCGGGGACAAGCTCACGGCGGTCAGGAAGTTCCTCGCGTTCACCGCGAGCCCGACCGGCTGCACCTCCCAGGCGAAGGCGTCGACGCCGACAGGTCCCTACCTGGTCGAGGGCTGCACCCTGCCGTCGGACGTTCCCGCGATCACCAAGGACGTCGCGGCGTACTTCACCCACGACGCCCAGAGCCCGGCTCTGGAGTTCCTGTCCCCGGTGAAGGGCCCGAGCCTCGAGCAGATCTGCGTCCAGGTGGGCTCCGGCATCACGGGGGCCAAGTCCGGCGCGGCCCTGTACGACAAGGACGTCAGGAAGCAGGCCCAGCAGCTCGGGCTGCCGGGCTGGTAGGAACGTAAGTCAGTGCCTCCCCGCCTTCGGAAGGGGTGCGGGGAGGCACCCGAGAGAGGTCGACCGATGACCACAGTTGTACCGACCGGGCCACCGGCGGCCGAGCAGCCGAAACTGGCGACCAGGACGCGTCGGTCCGCCCAGACGCACAGCCCCTATCCCACCTGGTTCTATCTGCCGGCGGCGGTGATCTACGGGACGCTGTTCCTCGTCCCGACGTTCGCGTCGTTCTACTTCAGCCTGACCAGGTGGACCGTCTTCAGGTCGACCTTCATCGGGCTGGACAACTTCACCGAGTTCTTCCAGGAGCCCGCCCTGGTCAAGGGCTTCGTCAACACGTTCCTCTACGCGGTCGCCACCTCGGGCCTCAAGGTGGTCCTCGGACTCCTCCTCGGCATCCTGCTGACCAGCCAGATCCGCGCCCGCGGCTATCTGCGCTCGGTGGTGTTCTTCCCGGTGCTGGTCAGCACCGTGGGCGTCGGCATCACCTTCACCGCCCTCATGGACCCGTCCACCGGTGCGATCAACAGCGCCCTTTCGGCTGTCGGCATCAACGGTCCGGGATGGCTGACGGACCCGTCACTCGCGCTGTTCTCGGTGGCCCTCGTCGACGTGTGGAAGGGCGTCGGGCTCGCCACCGTGATCTACATCGCCGGCATCGTGTCCATCCCGCAGGACTACTACGAGGCGGCGAGGATCGACGGCGCGGGTCCCTGGCAGCTGTTCCGCAACGTCATCCTGCCGCTGAGCTGGCCTGCGACATCGACCGTGATCGTCCTGTCGCTCATCGGCGGCCTGCGGTCCTTCGACCTGATCTGGGCCATGACGCGCGGCGGTCCGGGCTTCAGCTCCGACGTCGTCGCCTCCGTCATCTACAAGCAGTACCAGGCCGGCTTCTACGGCCTGTCGACCGCCGGAAACGTCATCCTCTTCCTCGTGGTGACGGCCATCATCGTCCCGCTGTCCCGCTTCCTGGCCCTCAAGGAGGTGGAGCGATGAAGAACGCCACCCGTACCTGGCTCGGCGTCCTGTCGGTCGCCGTCAGCCTCGTCGTCTTCGTCATCCCGTTCGCGTTCATCGTGCTCACGGCGGTCAAGGACCCGCAGCAGGCCTCCCGGCTCGACTTCTCCTGGCCGCACCGCTTCCAGCTCGTGGACAACCTGGTCCAGGTGGTCCAGGCGAGGGACTACATCCTCGTCATCGCGTTCATCAACAGCGTGATCCTCACCGTGGCGAGCGTGGCGGCGATGGTCGTCCTGGGAGCGATGGTCGCCTTCGTGCTCCAGCGGCGGGTCACCCGGTGGACCGGACTGATCAACTTCCTGGTCCTGTCCGGGCTGATCATCCCTCCGGCGGTGGTGCCGACCATCTGGGTCCTGCAGAAGGCCGGCCTGTTCGGCACGCTCCCCGGACTGATCCTCGTGGAGATCGCGTTCGGCCTGTCCTTCTCCATCCTGCTGTTCCGCGCCTTCATCGCCACCATCCCGCGCGAACTCGACGAGGCGGCCGTCATCGACGGGGCGTCACCGCTGCGGCTGTTCTTCCAGGTCGTCTTCCCGGTGCTGCGCTCGGTGATCGTGACGGTGATCGTCGTGCAGTCGGTGGCGGTCTTCAACGACTTCACCAACCCGCTGTACTTCCTGCCCGGCGAACAGAACGCCACGGTCCAGCTGACGCTGTTCACCTTCCAGAGCCAGTACACCACCAGCTACAACCTGCTCTTCATGGACATCCTGCTCATCACCGTCCCGCCGCTGGTCATGTTCCTGTTCTTCAACCGGCAGATCGTGGCGGGCATGACCGCCGGAGCGGTCAAGGGCTGACGGGCCCGACCGTCGTGGCCCTTCGACGGCGCCCTCGAATCGTGACGAGGCGGCCCGCGAACCCGCCCCACACACGTCCCCCCAGCGCCGAGATCCAGCAGCACCGCTGGTCCGGCCCGTGTCCGCGTCCCATCTCCTCCCCGACGGGGCGCGGACACGGGACGCAGCGCTGCCCTGAACGGCCGTCGCCCACACCGGGGATGGTCCCCGCGCCTCAAGAGCGAGACGAAGGAGTCTCCCATGCAGATCCACAACCACCCCGGGTCGTCGCCTCCCGGGATGCGCGCAAGACGCGGCAGGTCCGCGCCTGCCGCGGCCCTCATTGCCTTCCTCACCGTCCTGGGCCTGGTCACGGCCTCCCCGGCACAGGCGCTCAGCGGTGACACCCGCATGCACGACCCGAGCCTCATCAAGGTCGGCAGCTGCTACTACGGTTTCTCCACCGGGTTCGAGAACGACCCGCTCAACCCCAGCGGATCCATCACCATCCGCAAGACATGCGCCGCCACCGCGGCCTCCGGCTGGACGAAGGTGGGCAACGTCTGGGAGTCGACACCCTCCTGGATCACCGCCAAGCTCGGCTCGACCCCGCCGAACATCTGGGCTCCCGACGTCAAGTACTTCAACGGCAAGTACCACCTGTACTACGCCGGTTCGCTCTGGGGATCCGCGTACGCCGTCATGGGCGTCGCCACCGCGACCGACATCGAAGGCCCCTGGACCGACCAGGGCATGGTCACGGACGTCAACTACCCGATCGATCCCAACGTCGACTGGGGACCCGACGGCCGGCTGTACATCACCTGGGGCTCCTTCACCGGTCCCGGCACCTACATGCACGTCCTGGACCAGGCCACGGGCAAGCTGTCCACCACCGACAACAACCTCTGGCACCTCGCCGTCGGCATCGAGAACCCCACGATCATCCTCAACGGCGGCTTCTACTACCTCTTCGGTTCCAAGGGCCTGTGCTGCAGCGGAACGAACAGCAACTACTACACGGTGGTCGGACGCTCCACCAGCATCACCGGCCCCTACCTCGACCAGAGCGGCACCAACATGCTCTCGAACGGCGGAACCACCGTCCTCACCGGCGCCCGCCCCAAGGTGGCCGGCGGTGGTGCCGACGCCTACGACGACGGAGCGTTGAAGTTCCTCGCCTACCACTACTACGACGGCGACAACTCCGGACGGGAGACGCTCGACATCCGTCAGGTGACCTTCGCGAACGGCTGGCCCGTCCTGGCCGGTCCGCTGGGGGCCGCGAACAACCACCTGCTGAACCGCAACGCCGACACATGCGCGGACGTCTGGTTCGCGAGTACGGCTGACGGGGCGTCGGTGAACTCCGGGAACTGCAACTCCGGCACCAACCAGCAGTGGGTTTCCACCGCCGTCGGCTCCCCCTACGAACTGGTCAACGTCAACAGCGGCAAGTGTCTGCAGATCGCCGGCGCCTCCACCGCCGACGGCGCGGTGGCCGTCCAGTCGACGTGCACCGGCGCCTCACACCAACTGTGGAAGAAGACCCCGGTGGTCGGTGGCTACGTCACCTTCACCAACGTCAACAGCGGCAAGTGCCTCGAGGTCGCCGGAGCGTCCACCACCAACGGGGCGGCCCTGGACCAGTCGACCTGCACCACCGGCGCGAACCACCAGTGGATGATCGTCTGAGGAAAGGACATCCCACACCGGACAGGTGAAGAACCCGGGCGGCCGAGGTGTGCCTCGGCCGCCCGCGCTTTGCCGTCGCATCCGCGGTCTGGAGCGGGTGCCGTCGGACCACTTTAATGGAGGCATGCTCATCAGCCTGCTGCCCGGGATGCGTAACCTTCGAGCCCCGCTGGCAGCGGGAAGTCTCTGGCTGGTGGCGCTGTGGCTGCTCATTGGCAGAGAACTGCCGAAGCCTGGTTCCGCTTCCGGCCTCTTGGCGGATCTTTACGACGCTGCCCTCTGGGCCGGGAAACCAGCGGTCTTCGCGGCGTTGGCCTTCATCGCGTACCTCCTCGGCGCCATCAGCACCGCCGGTGTTGCTCTGGCCATCGCGCTGCTGGCGCCCGTGCTTGTGCCGGCAGTGGCGTTTGATCCACCCGACCCAGGAGGCAGGCCGGTGGCGCGCTATGTGTGGCCGTGGTCACCTGCCTACTGGGCGACACGGCACGGTGCACATCGGGACGACGGTTCTCACGTACTCCTTCCTCCGCGCCCCAAGCGCATCCCCACCGCCAAGGGCTTGGACGCCCTGACCAGGACCTTGAACCACCATGATCTCGATCCACGCCTCGCGCTCTTACCGCTGATCGACGATCTCCCCCTGGTTCCTGCCCGGCTCATCGGAACCGATCAGGAACTGTTCGGAGAGTTCGACCGCATCAGAGCCGAAGCCGAGTTCCGTGTGTCCATCGGCCCTCCCATGGTGATGCTCTCGAGCGTGTTGCTGCCGCACAGCGCGTGGTGGGGGCTCCTCATGACTGTTCCCGTACTGCTTTTCGCCCATGGGATGTGGCTGTACTGGGATTCCAACGATCTTCTGGCCGAAGCCTTGAGGGCCGGCCGGGTGAACTCTCCGGTCGTGGGCAATTCATTGACACCCGAAACCCCGAGCGGATCCGACGCGACAGACCCGCGAACCTCACCGGCCGTCTGACCGCAGCCGCACTACGAGAGCACCGCATCCGGGGTCGTGTTGGGTGCCGACCGTGGGCTGAACCGCCCGCGATCGTCATCGGGTCGCTGCCGTTCCGGGCTTGCTGATACACATGTGCGATGGCAGGCGACGGCTCCGGTGAGTTTCAGGCAGGGCAGTCGGGACTCATCGTGAGGGTCCCCGCGGCAGAACCTGCTGTTCGAGCGTGGCGTGACCGGCTGGACCCCTCAGCCCGTGCAGGTGTTCCGGCCCATGTCACCGTCCTCTTCCCGTTTCTCCACGAGAACCGCATCGATGACGGTGCGTGCGCTGCCATCGGAGAGGTGATCGGGCGTCACCGGCGCTTCGAGGCCCGGTTCGAGCACTGCGGGCGATTCCCGGGGATCTTGTATCTCGTCCCCGAACCGGACCTCCCGTTCCGTCGGCTCACCGAGGCGATCGCGGATCGGTGGCCGCAGACCCCGCCGTTCGGCGGGCAGTTCGACGAGGTCGTCCCGCATCTGACCATCGCGCAGGGGCAGGACGATGCCGTGCTGGAGGAGGCCGAGGCCGACCTTCGCGGTCGGCTTCCCGTCACCGGCCGCGTGTCGTCGGTCGATCTGATGGTCCACGACGGCACAAGGTGGCAGCAGCGAGCGTCCTTCGCGCTCCGGTGATTGTCGTCGCCCACGCGGACCACCCGGATCGTCCGTCGGCTGCCCAGCTCGCCGCCGCTTCGCAGGGACGCGATCTGCAGCTCCTCCGCGTGTTCGAAGCTGTCGAGCTCCTGGCTCGTCCACAGCGATGTCGAGGTCATGAGGTCTTCTCCTTCAGGAGTACGGAGGCCCCCGCGGTCAGGACGACGAGCAGCGCGGCGACCAGGAGGCTGGTGCGCAGCCCGTGCAGGAAGTGCGCATGGCGGGAGACCAGGGCGTCGAAGACCGCCACGGACAGGGCGCCACCGAGCTGGCGGGAGGCGTTCAGGACGCCGCTTCGCGGTACCGGCGCGCTGGGCGGGAGTCCGGTCGAGGAGCAGTGACGTCACCGCCGGTACGGCGAGGCCGCCGCCGGTTCCGACCGGGATCATCAGCAGGACCAGCAGCCAGGCGGGCGCCGACGCAGGCGGAACACACAGCGCCACGAGGCCCGCGGCCATCAGGAGCTGGCCCGTGATGATCGGCACTCGCGGCCCGAATCGCGCGGCGAGCCGGGCGGCCGTCGGGCTGACGACCGCGGTCAGCAGCGTGTCATCGGCAGGAACGCCAGCCTGGTGGCCATCGGCGACAGGCCCTGTTCCTGCTGGAGGTACAGGCCGAGCAGGAAGATCATCCCGTAGAAGCCGACGTTGAGCGCGAACCCGATGGTCGCCGAGAGTGCCATCGTCCGGGCACGCAGGAGCTCCAGCGGCACCATCGGGTTGCGGCCGCGCGCCTGGGCCGCGAGGAAGACCACTCCCGCCACCACAGCCACCGCCAGGGCGAGCAGCACGCGCGGCGCGCCCAGGCCGACGGCGCCGGTCTCGATCGCCGCTTAGGCCAGGCCGCCCATCGCCGCCACCGCGGCGATCTGCCCGGTCCGGTCGAACGGGGCGTCGCCCTGGCGGGGCGAGCGGACGGTCCGGGCGAGCAGGAACAGTGCCAGCACACCCACCGGCAGGTTGACGAAGAAGATCATCCGCCAGCTGAGCTGACTCAGCACACCGCCCAGCACCGGCCCGGCCGCGGCGCCCACCGAGCCGCCCATCGCCCACACCGAGATCGCCCGGGCACGGCGGGCCGGGTCGGGGAACGCCTCGCGGATCAGCGCCAGCGAGGCCGGCATGATCACCGCGGCGCCCGCGCCCTGCACCAGCCGGGCCGCGAGCAGCACGCCCAGGCTCGGTGCGAAGCCACAGGCCGCCGAGGCGACGGTGAACACCACGAGCCCCGCCCCAAAAGCCTGCCGCGCACCGAGCCGGTCGGTCACCGACCCCGCGGACAGCAACAGCGCGGCGAACATCAGCGTGTAGCCGTCCACCACCCACTGCAATCCCGTCATCCCGCCGCCGAAGCCGCGTCCGATGTCGGGCAGCGCGACGTTCACGAGCAGGGCGTCGAGCGTCATCACGAAGAAGCCGAGCAGCGCGGCCGCCAGCGCCCACCGGGCACCGTTCGCGGTGCGGGGCCGGCCGGCGGCGGTATCGGCTGACGCCGAAGGCCTGTTCGATGCGACAGAACGGGACACGGGTGGATCTCCTGATGAGGAAGCGATTGGTCGGTACGGAATGAGTTCTTCAAACCGTCATCCAGCCTGCGCGCCGGACGGGTCGCGTGGCAGGCAGAGCTGTGCCGGGGAGCGCTGTTCGGGGGTGTGACAGGGCCCCCAGGTCCGGCCTGTGGATCCGTCCTGCCCGTCCTGACGCACTGGCCGCATGGCACGTGAGCAGCACAACGGCAGCGACGGCACCGAACTGGGGCGTTTCCCGCGTGCCCACCGCACCCGGGTGACTCGCGAGCAGCCGGCCTCAAGGTCGGCCCCGGCCTGCGGCGCACGCCCGGGCTGCGGCGCGAGGAACTGGCCACCCTGGCCGGGATCAGCATCGACTACTACGTCCGCCTGGAGCACGGCAAGGAGACTCGGCCCAGCGCGTCCGTGGTCGGCGCGCTCGCTCGTGTCCTTCTGCTGGACGAGCACGCGCACGGGCACGTGCGGGACCTCGCGGTGTGCGCCGCCCGCCCCACCGCGGCCGAGCCCCCGACGGCGCCCACTTCTTCGGTGGGGCCCGGGGTCGGGTTGCTGCTGGAGAGCCTGCGGCCCCCCGCGGTCGTGGTCAGCCGCACGATGGACCTGCTCGCGTGGAACCCGGGCGGGCTACGGCTGTTCGTGGGCATGGTGCAGCGGCCGGTGGAGAAGCGCAACGTCGCGCGCTGGGTGTTCCTCAACCCCGGCGCCCGCACCGTGTTCGACCACTGGGACGCGCAGATCCGCGCGTGCGTGGGGCGGCCGCGCGCCCTGGCCGGAACCGACCCGGATGCCCCCGACCTCGTCGGGCTCGTCGACGAACTCCTTGCCGAGAGAACGGAGTTCGTACAGCTCTGGGACCGCTACGACGTACGGGCGCACACCCACGGCCGCAAAACCTTCTACCTCCCGGACGTCAGCACCCGCACCCTCGCTCACTGTCGCTCGCATGCGTCTTCCGGTGCGCGATCGACTCGGTGAACATGCGGGCCAAGATTCATCTGATCACCGAGCGGACCGGTCTGCCCTTGTCCGTCGGCATCTCCGGCGCCAACGTCCACGACAGCCAGGCCCTGATCCCGCTCGTGAAGGGCATCCCCCGCTTCGATCCCGCCGAGGACCCCGCCGGCGCAAGCCCGGCAAGCTCCACGCCGACAGGGGATACGACTACTGTCAATCCCCTCGCAGCGTGGAGACGATCTATGCGGCGAGTGCCTCGGCGAGGGTGGCCCGGTATTCGCGTTCGTAGTCGATCGGGCTCTTGAACCCGCACACGCTGTGTAGCCGCCCGGCCTTGTAGAAGTCGGTGATCCAGGTGGCGATCTTGATGCGAGCCCCGGTGCGGGTGCGGAAAGTGTGCCGGTGGACGTACTCGACCTTCAGCACGCTGTTGAACGCCTCGCTCACGGCGTTATCGAAGTAAGATCCGACTCTGCCCATCGACTGCACGATGCCCAGCCTGCGGCAGGTCTGCTTGAACTTCCGGGAGCAGTATTCGCTGCCCCTGTCGGTGTGCATGATCACGCCGCGGACGTCGCAGCCCCGGGTGGCCGCGGCCATGTTGAGTGAAGCCACCACCAGCTCGGCGTCGTGCCGGGCGCCCCTCGCGTAGCCGAGTAGCCGACGGGAGAACAGATCGATCACCGTTGCCAGGTAGAGCTTGCCCTCGCCGGTGTCGATCTCGGTCATGTCGCCTGCCCGGACGAGTTCCGGTTCCTCGGCGGTGAAGTCCCGGCGGACGAAATCCGGGGCGCCGGCCGCCTGCCCGGCCTGGTCAGCGACCGGCGGCGCCTGGCCTTCCGGCCCGCCGGCCTGAGTTCGGCCATGACCTTCGCGACGGTGTTCACCGACACCCGCCGGCCCCGGCGCACCAGCTCGATGAACACCTTCGGCGAGCCGTAGGTGCCCCCGGAGCAGCGGAGATCTCCTCGATCTCCTCCGCCAGGTGCTGGC
>NZ_KQ948767.1:320360-377535 GCF_001514205.1 Streptomyces griseoruber
GGGCGACCCGTTTCGCCGCGCCCGCGACACCCAGCTGTGCAGCGTCCCGGGATGAAATGCCCAGATCGTCGGCCACCTCCGGAATCGGCTTCCCGGTCTCCGTCACGATCCGCACCGCCCCCTCACGGAACTCGGCGTCGTAGATGCGCTTCCTGGATGCCATGACCCCCAACTATCCCTCCAGTCACGGTCTCCACAGTAGGAGGGGAGATGCAAGACGTGGAAGATCCTTCGCGACTGCCGCCTGAAAGGCGACGGCGTCCACCACGCGATGCTCGGCATCGCCCACCTGTACAACCTCGCACTCACCGGGTGACAGCGACGGCGTTCAACTCATGGACCAGTCTCCGGCCGGCGTGTGGCGCGGCCATGGCCTGCCCGTGCGGTCGCTTGCGGCGGCCCGCAGCAGCTCCAGCAGATGGCAGCCCGGGTATGTGCCGAACACAGGGAACTTCCACCGGTAGTAGCAGGACCAGTAGCTCACCACCCGGCGCTCAGTCCGCGCGAAGAACCCCGGATTCCGCGCGATGAAGTCCCCGTATGCCAGCCGTTGGGCAGACCGCTTGGAGGGCAGGTCGGAAAGGCCGTGTTGGATGGACTCCAGGATTTCCAAGACGTACTCGCCGACCAACTGCACCACGAACGGCACCACCCACGGCTCGTCGGAACTGGCGATTTGCTCCAGGTGACGCTGGCGGACCAGCCCGTCGCTGTGCCGTGAGTACAGGCAGTGCAGGATCGCCTGCTGCACCCCCGACAGCGAGCGCACCACGTCGACGGGCAGCTCATCCTGATAGATCCGATATGGAATGGCGACGGCTTCATCGTCCACGTACACCGAGAACGGCGACGGGTGCGACCGGGCCTCCGGCATGACCGCCAAGACCGCGCGAACGTCATTGGCAAGCTGGTGTGGGAACGCCGCAACCGGGTCACCGTCGGTCATCGCTAGGGATCGAGGCTGCTGCATGGCGGAAGCATAGGCGGGTCCGCTCGCCCCCGCAGCCCCCGCCGACAGCAGGTTGTCCGCCTCGTTTGCACCCAACCGAGCATTGCGGGACAACCCTTGGCCGGCACCGCCCCGGACAGCCGCCAGGCGCCTGCGCAAGCGCTGCTCCGCCCGCCACTGCCTGGCCCGACAAGCCGACGAGCAGAAGACGGCCCCGGGCCGGGTATCTGGCCTCAGCCTTTCCCTGCAGCTCCGGCAGTTCCTCTCCCCAGCCCATCCGGCACCCTCGGACACCCCGCCAGCGTAGGGCCCGAAGCCACTCGCAGCAGGGGATCAGAAACACGCACTCACGCCAGGAGAAGCAGGGACCGGCCCGTCAGTGCCGTGATCGGTTCGACGCAGCAGGTCCGCCGGCGCCTGCTCGGCCCGCCCGGCCTACTCGGCCCGGGTCGGTCTCGGCCGGCCCTCGCTGAGCTGCCGGCCTGCTTGCCCCGACTCGCTTTCACCACCCCGTGGCCGGTTGCCGGAGCGGAACTCGCGTGGACAAGCCTCCGGGTGTGTGACCCGCTCGATCGCGCCGTGCAGTCAATGCGCTTCCCGGCCCGCCGGGCCGGGGGGGGGATCAGCGCAGTCCGGCGAAGAGATCGTGCTCGGGTAGGGCCGCGCCGGTGGCGTCCTGGACACGTACGAAGGTCTCCATGCCCATCAGCTCGCCGAACCTCTCCTTGCCCATCTTGAGGAAGAAGATGTTCTCGCCCTGACTGGCGTGCGCGGCCAACGCGTCGAACTTCTGACCGCTGAACGCGGTGGTGTCCACCCACGTGGTGATCTCATCGTCGGGAAGACCGATCTCGGCCAGCGCGGCGGCCTCGGCAGGATCCGGCTCCGGCATGTCCTCATGAAACTCGCGCATGATCTCGCCGAACCGCTGCATCATCGAGCGGGGCACCGTGGTCCAGTACACCTTCGGCGTCAGCGCGGTCATCTCCAGCGCCGCCATCGTGATGCGGTGGGCCTGGATGTGGTCGGGGTGGCCGTAGAAGCCGTTCTCGTCGTAGGTGACGACCACATCGGGTCGGTAGTGCCGCATGAGGTCCGCGAGTCGGGCCGCGCCTTCCTGCACGGGGGTCTGCCAGAAGGATCCCGGGGCGTCGTTGCCCGGCCAGCCCGCCATCCCGGAGTCGGCATAGTCCAGCATCTCCAGATCGCTGATCTTCAGGACGTCACAGCTCGCGTCAAGTTCTTGACGGCGCATCGAGGCGACCGCCGCCGGATCGTGTCCGGGATCGCCCGGCTTGACACCCCCCGGTCCGTCGCCGCACCCGCCGTCGGTACACGTCACGAGTACCGTGCGGATGCCTTCCGCCGCGTACCGCGCGAGGACCCCTCCGGTTCCGGTGGCCTCGTCGTCGGGGTGGGCGTGTACTGCCATAAGTGTCAAGGGCCGGTCAGTCATGAAACAGTCCTCCTGCAGACATACGTTGTGGCCTGGGTACGCGGCGGGGTACCGCGATCCTGGGGCCCGGATCCTGGTGGGGCGGACGACCTTGTGGTCCGGGTGTTCCCCGCCCGTGCCGCACCGGTCCCCGGTCGATACAACCGTGCCGGCCGCACCGGCTGTTCCCGGCGCAGCCGCTGGGCCTTGCAGGCTTCGGCGTTTCCACGCGCACGAGGTACAGGCACCATCTGCACGTCTCACTGCCCGAGCGGTTGACAGCACATCAGCACTGAGGCCGGCGTCCGCCCGGACCGGGGATTCCTCAGTACCGGCCCTGAAAAACTCCGCTACACCCCGCCGAGGCCGAGCAGCACCCGCGAACCCACCGGCACCAGGAAACGCCCAAGGTAAGAGCCGGCCGTCTGGGCTGAGACTGACCTTCCCCGGGCTGTCGACGGCCCCGGACCAGGGCGCGGCGTGCGGGGCCGCCGAGCATGGCAGGGCAGTCCTGGCGCCCTCGGGCTGGCCCCGCACGGGTCGGTGTGTGTACCACCCGGTGTCGGCCTCGCCCTACCAGTTCATCCGTGCACCAGCGAAAGCCACGCGCCGGAGGGCACACCCCAGCTCTCGGGAGACGCGGGGGTGATCCGCTCTTGCAGGTCGACACCATCGAGTGGACCGGGTGGTTCCGCCCGACGCGAGGGTGTCCCGACGTCGACCATGACCGCGAGGACCTGAGCGTCGTGTTCCACCCGTGGGGACGGGGCCGGCGCGGTGGACGACCTCGCCGCGGACTCACCGACGCCACAGGAGACCGTGGCCGGGTCTCCTTCGAACTGCTCGTCCATAGGTGTTCCGGCCTCTGGTGCCGTTCGTCGGCGGTACTGCGTCGGGCCGGGCCCGACAGCTGAGTCGGCGCGCGGACACCGCCGTGTCCAGGGCCGCGGCCAGGGCCGCGATCAGGTCGTCGGGGTCTTCGAGTCCCACCCTCAGGTGCAGCAGGCCGCGGGCGCGGAACACCTCGGGGAACACGGCGGCGCAGCCGGCAGGAGCATCCTCGGAGACGATGAGGGTCTCGTCGTGGCCCAGGGACACCGCGGAGGTGATCAGCCGAAGGCTGTTGACGAAGGCGTTGCGGGTCTTGTGATCGGCGTCGAGAGCGAACGCGATCAGCGCGCCGAAGCCCTGTCCGCCGAACTGCCGCTCGGCGAGCTCATGCTGCGGGTGCGAGGCAAGTCCCGGATGGGCGACGTGCTACGCGGGGGTCACTGTCCAGAAACTCCACCACGTGCTGGGCACCCGCAAGATGCTGACGCAGACGGAGCGGCAGCGTGATCGACCCTCGCGGGATCAGCCACGCGTTGAACGGGGAGATGGCGGCGCCCACATTGACCATGGCCTCGGACTTGATCGGGAGGATCAGCTCGCGCGGCCCGATGACAGCGCCTCCCATCGCGTCGCCGTGCCCGTTGATGTACTTGGTCAGGGAGTGCACCACCAGGTCGGCGCCGTGCTCCAGCGGGCGGAACAGGGGCGGCGGCGTACAGGTGGAGTCCACGGTCAGCAGCGTGCCTGCCGTATGGGCGACGTCGGCCAGGACCTGGATGTCGGCTGTCTTGACGGTCGGGTTGGCGATGACCTCGGTGTGGATGATCCGCGTGGTGGGACGCATCGCGGCGCGCACGGCGTCAAGATCGGTGATGTCGACGAACGTCGCCTCGATGCCCGACTTGACCGGCAGTAGCTCGGCGAACAGCCGCCATACGGCGCCGTACGTGACATCGGAGACGACGACGTGATCCCCGGCGCGCAGGTGAGTGAAGAACGCCGCGTGCAGAGCCGCGACGCCGCTGCCCAGTACGACCGCGTCCTCGCCGCCCTCCAGGACGGCGAGTTTGGTCTGGAGTCCGAGCTGGTTCGCGCCGGACTCGCGTGTGTAGACGAGCAGGTCAGGGTTGTCCGGGTCGAGCGTGAACGGATCCTCGGGAAGGGTGGAGGAGTTCGCCATGATGATCGGTGTACGGATCGCGCCCGTGCAGATGTCTGCCTGGTTCCCGCAGTGCACCGCCTGGGTCTGAACGCGAGTGTGGCCGGATCATGTTTGTCGGGTCCGCAGGGCCGAGTGCTCGGATTCGGCATGGAGATCCCTTGGACCGCTGCGGTCGGTTTGCGTTCCTGGTGGTTGAGGCCTCCAGGGTCTCAGGTGGTGACCTGGGGCTGTGCCGGGCTGATGAAGTGCACGGAGGTCTGTTCGGCGTGCGGGGCGAGCAGAGCCTGCAGTTCTTCGGCCGCGACCTTGAGCAGGTCGCCGTCGCGCTCGGCGTGGAGGGTTTCGATGACGAACGCGACGTGGGTGGAGTCCTCGATGACTCGGGTGCGGTGGGCGTCGCGGTGGTTCCAGTGGCGGGTCAGGACCCCGGTGGGGTCGGTGTAGATGATCTCGCCGGGCTTGGGGTTCTCGACGGTGTCGGGTTCGCCGAGCGGGGTGAAGGACTCGGTGCCGTCCGCGTGGCGGATGTCGACGTCGCCGGTGACGTGGTCGAGGTCGAAGGCGCCGGCGGGCAGGCCGTGCCGGACGGAGACGGCGTTGTAGGAGTCGACGGCCGGGTTGATACGCGGCAGGCTCCCCTTCTTCGCGAGGCGGCGGCCGAGCGCGTCGACGCTGGGGCGGATCCGGCGGGGGTTGGTGCCGAAGGAGCGGTAGGCGGTGTGCCAGGCCTCGATGCGGGGGTCGGTCTCGTCGGCGGGGTGCCAGGTGCCGTTGGCGAGCTGTTGCTCCAGTTCATCCACGGCGGCGGCGGTGTGCGGCCAGGACTCACGGCCGCGCAGGCCGGTGGCCGTGACCAGGGCGATCAGGGTGTCGGGGAAGGCTTCGGCGACGGCGGGGGCGATGCGGAAGGCGGGCATGGGCGGAGTTTCCGATTCTTGCGGGCGGGGGCCGGTCAGGACTGCCAGGGACCGATGTGGTCGAGGCGGCGCAGCTGCTGGCGCGCGGTGGGCACGTCCAGACCCTGGCCCCGCTCGGTGAGGCGCTGGGCGACCGTGCTGCGGTGTTCGACGGGTCTGTGGTCGTCGTACTTGAACTTGGCCCGTACGTCGGTGACGTCGAGGCGCAGCCCGCGGATGCCCGAGAGCATCCGGCCGTACGGCGGCTTGTCGACCGCTACGGGTGCGTGGTCGCCGTCGGGCTGGAAGTGGGCGAGCTGGCGGCGCAGCAGCTCGGCCTTGGCCTCGGGGTCGTCGACGATCTCGGCGCGGCAGGTGAACTGGACGGCCGCGTAGTAGCTGGTGGGGACGCCGTCGGTGGGCGGGTTGCCGGGCTTGGCGCGCCAGGGGCCGGGGATGAAGGCGTAGTCGCCGATGACGGTGAAGACGACGTTCGGGTCGTCCTCGATCGCCTGCCAGGCCGGGTTGGGCTTGGCGAGGTGGACCAGGAGATGGTTTCCGTCGCGGGTGAAGTGGGTGGGGACGACCATGGGCGGGTGGCCTGGCAGGCCGTTGACGCTGAGCTGCCCGAAGTCGTGACCGTCGGCGATCCAGGTCTGCCACTCGGCCTCGTCCAGGCCGGCGTCCCAGGGGTGGACCAGCATGCTTCTCCTTGGTTGTGCGGGCCTGCTCAGGTCAGGGCGAGGAGGCTGACGGCGACGGCGGCGGTGCCGAGGCCGGCGAGCTGGGCGCGGTGTATCCGTTCGGCGAGTACGCCACGGGCGAGCAGGACGGTGCCGGCCGGGTAGAGGGCGGTGATGACGGCGACGACGGTGAGGTCCCCGCTGCGGGCGGCGAGCAGGAACAGCAGGTTCGCCACGAAGTCCAGCACACCGGCGGTCGCCGAGAGTGCGTACGCGGGCCGCTCGGGGCCCAGCCTGCGGTGCATCAGACCGGCCGCGGCCAGGGTGACGGCCGAGGAGACGGCCCGGCCCACGATCAGCGGGGCCACCCCGCTGTCGGACGGCGCCTCGTGCAGGAAGACCAGCTGCAGGGCGATGGCGGCGCCCGCGCCGAAGGCCAGCAGCAGCGCCGTACGGGAGGGGCGCGTCGAACCCGCGCCGTGTCCGGCGCTGACCAGCACCACCGCGACCAGCGCGAGCGGCAGACCCAGCAGCCCAGTGGCTGCCAGGTGCTCGCCCTGCAGCAGGCCGACGCCGACGGGCAGCGCGGCGGACACCAGCGCGGTCACGGGTGACAGCACGTTCATCGGGCCGATCGCCAGGGTGCGGTACAGCAGGGCGAACGCGGCGGCCGAGGCGACGCCCGAGGCGGCACCCCAGCCCAGGGCTGCGGGGCTGAAGGAGGCGCCGAGCAGCGGCCACAGCAGCAGCTCCACCGCGAGGCTGGCCGGAGCGGCGACCATCACGGTACGCAGCACATGGGCTCTCCGGGCGCCGAGACCGCCGAGGAAGTCGGCGCATCCGTACGCGAGTGAGCTGCCCAGGGCCAGCAGCAGAGCGATCACAGCACAATCCCTTACCATTCAGTGGAACGACCACACCATATAGCGGATCGACCGAAGGTCACAACCGATCGACCGCATGGTGCATTGAAATGTCCAGCGGTAAGGACCAGCGGTAAGGAAGGTGACCAGGTGGCGGAGACGGCCGCAGCGCTGCGAACGGTCGCGCACAACGTCCGGGCGGCACGCATGCGCGCGGGCCTGTCCCTGGACGAGCTCAGCCGCCGTGCCCAGGTCAGCAAGGGCGCGCTCGTGGGGCTGGAGAAAGCGCAGGGCAACCCCAATCTGGCCACCCTGGTCCGGCTGGCCGACACCCTGGGCATCTCGGTGTCCGCCCTGATGCAGGGATCGCCCGAAGGACGTGTCCGCGTCGTGGCCGCCGACACCGTGGCACCCCTGTGGACGGGCGAGCGGGGTGGCGAGGCCCGGCTCATGCTGACGACCTCGGGGCCGGCTCCGGTCGAGGTCTGGCGCTGGCGACTGGAACCGGGCGAGGAATACCCCAGCCACCCCCACCAGGCCGGGGTCGTGGAGACCGTCAGTGTCACCTCCGGCCGGATGAGCCTGGTCGTCGACGGCATCGAGCACACCGTCGAAGCCGGCCAGACCGCCACGTTCGACGGCGACACCCCGCACACCTACCGCGGCGCCGGCACCGAGACCTGCCACCTGGTCATGACGGTCCACCTTCCGCCCGGTCCGGCAGCGACGACCTGACCCGCGGCACAGCACACTCGTCACAGGGCGGCGGCAACCGCCGACAGCAGGCGCCACAGCCGGGTGTGGGGCGTGGGGTCGGGGACGGCCCGGTTGGTGAGGAAGGCGAACGCGACACCGGATCCCGGGAGGGCGAAGGCCAGATCGTCCTCGGGGTACGGCGTCCCGCTGGTGTCCCGGGCGCCGCCCCGCAGGTCCACGACCAGGTCGCCGTGGTGGTAGACGGCGACGGAGGCGCCGAGGTCGTCGCCGTTGCGCAGGTTGCTCTCGAAGGCGTCGTGGATGCCTGAGAATCGGGGCGACGTGTAGCCGGATGCCGTCGCCACCGCCTTGTGCGTCGTGCTCATGCCTGTTTGCGGTCTGGCGCACGATGTCGTAGACGCTGGTGCGGATGGTCTCATCACCGCCGGCGGTCACCGCTCGGGCGTGGGCGCGAGCCGAGACGACGGCTTCCTCGGTCGCCCAGAAGCGGGTGCCGACGAGGACGCCGTCCGCGCCGAGGGCGAGCGCGCCCGCGAGCCCGCGACCGTCCGCCACCCCGCCCGCGCCCAGCAGAAGCGTTTCCGGGGCGCGGTCCGCGATCAGCTCCGCGACATCGGGGACGAGGGTGAATGTCGACCGCGTTCCGACTCCGTGCCCGCCGGCCTCGCCGCCCTGTGTGACGATGACGTCCGCTCCGGCGTCGAGGGCCTGGCGGGCCTGGTCGAGCGTGTGGACCTGGCACAGCAGCGGTACGGCGGCGGCGCGGATCCGGTCGGCGAACGGGGCGGGGTCGCCGAAGGACAGCATGACCGCTGCGGGCTGGTGCTCCAGGGCGATGTCGAGCAGTTCGGGGTGGCGGGCCAGGTTCCAGGTGATGAAGCCGGCATCCCACCCGGGTGCCTGCCGCGGCGGCGAACTCCCGCTTCAGCCACTCTCCGTCGCCGTAGCCGCCGCCGATCAGGCCCAGTCCGCCCGCGGTGGTCACCGCGGTGGCGAGCCGGGCCCCGGAGACGAGGTCCATGGGGGCGAGCAGGACGGGGTGCTCGATTCCGAAGGCTTGGGTAAGGCGCGTTGTCAGCAAGGCGAAGTCCTCTTCGTCCAAGGCATCCGCCCGTTGGTGCGTGGGCGGTGCGGCGTTATAGGGACAGTAGGTTCGCCGAGATTTCAGATCCAACGATTGCTTGCGATGGGAGCCATCACCGGCAGAGAACTTTACGGTGGCCAACGAGCGACAGGACGGTGAACAAGGGTCTGTGTGATGTCGTGATCGATCGGCTGCTTACAGGAGATCCCTGAGCCAGATCACCGAGGCGCCCGGTTCTGGCGGTGCCAGAGGGCGACAGGGTCGGCGGCCCCGTCGCACACCGGGTCACGGAAAAGCGGGGCGCTGACTACGGGGCCACCGGGGTCCCCATTTTTGTGGAGGGGGATCGGGAGCGCAGGATCCCCTGACCAGGCGTACGGCCGGGTTCCCGGAGTGCGTCGCTCGGTCGGGCGACGACGCTTCAGCCGCCCGTCGACTCCCGGATCACCGGCGAGAAGTCACCGACGGTCTCCGCGGTATCGGCCGGGGGATCGGTCTGGGGCATGACCCGGATACGCCAGAGACCCGCCACGGGGTGATCTTGGCGGCTGGGCGACTCGCTCCAGGGTGACGCCCGCGAGGGCAATGACGCGGTTCTCGTACTCGCGGCGGGCCTTGCGCCGGGCCGGGACGACCGGGCCGCCGTCGAGAGGCTGACAGTGGGCGAGGCACTGGCGGTGCACGGAGGGGGTGGCTTCCCCACGCAGGGTGCAGCCCTGGCCGCGCCGTACGGGCACGCCCTGGTCGAGCGCCGCCCGCCCGGCGGTCCCCCTCGCGGTCGGCAGGGGCGTGCCGGGGGGTGAGGTCGGCGACGGCCGTGCGGATGGCGCCGCGGCTGACGCCGTGTTCGCGGGCCGGAGCGGCGATGGGGCGGTTCTCCAGGTACGCGGCGCACACGACGTCGGTCTTGTCGGCCGGGACGGCCGGGCGGCGGCCGCCCTTGCTGCCCTTGGCCTCGGCTGCGCGCAGTCCGTCGTACATCAGCTCGCGCTGTACGTCGCGCTGGAGTTCGCCGGCGGCGGTGAGGGTCTGCACCATGAACTTCACGGTGGACAGCAGTTCGCCGGTGCGCGGGTGGCGGGCGGTGAGGTCCATCGCGGAGAACGCGCCGTCGTGGATGCGCAGCGCGAGGCGGAACATCTCGGAGATGTGCATGGTGTCGCCCGGCCGCGCGTACGTGAGCAGTTCGCGGAACTTCGGGCGCTGGAGGGGGTGAAGGCGGCTGGAGGTACCCGGGTCCTCCGCGAAGACGGTGGACTGCTGGGAAGACGGTGGACTGCTGGTCGGTCGAGACCCGCTTGTAGACCAGTGATTCGAGCCGCTGCGAGCCCCCCGGATTGCACGGGTTCATTGGACGCGTCGGCCGCCTGTCGTCAAACGACACGGTGGGGGCGCGAAAGTTCGTGGGCGGCGGTCAAGTCCCCAGCGCGGCAGACCCGGCGGGCGGCACGCTGGTCGACAGGGCGACACCGGCCGACGCCCTGGCGTCGCGGGTGCTCGGTGATCACCTGGAACCGGTCCCGCTCGGGAATGGCCAGCACGTCCACGAGGGCCTGGTGCGTTGCGTCGGCGATCGCCCTGATGTCCTCGGGACGGCGTCCACGGATGAGATCGATTCGTACGAATGGCATGCGTCGTTCCTTGCTCGTCTGTTGCCGGTGGGTGATGGTGACGGCAGTCAGCGGCTCAGCTGCACCCATGTTCCATGGGGCGCGACCCGCAGCACGGAGGACAGGCCGGCCTCGTGGAAGGCCAGCTCGATCTCCGGCAGTCCCTCGGTGAAGTGGGCCCAGGCGTCGTAGTGGGCCGGGACGACGGTGCCCGCGCCCAGGACAGCTGCTGCCGCGGCGGCGGCGCGGCTGTCCAGTGAGAGGGGACGGCCGTCGAACTTCGCCGGGACGCGTGCCGCTCCCACGTGCAGGACGGCCGCGCCGATGGCGGGCACCCGGCGGGAGATCTCCGCGACCGTGCGGATCGAGGCGTTGTCGCCGCTCACATACACAGTGGGAAGTCCCTGGCCGGACAGCACGAATCCGGTGACCTCGCAGTTGACGTTCCCGTCGGCGTCGCGCTCGCCGTCCTCGGGACCGTGGACCGCGGGGACCGCCAGCACGGTCAGGTCGCCGCCGCCGTCCGCGCGGGGCACGGAGTGGCTGCTCCACGGTGCGAGGCCGACGGCCGGCGAGCCCAGTCGTCCGGCGGCCAGGGGGCCGGTGAGGACCAGCGGGGCCGCCTTCGCGAACGCGCGGCCGCGCTCGTCGAGGTTGTCCGGATGCGTGTCGTGGCTGATCAGAACGAGGTCGACCGGTCCCACGCCGTCCTCGTCGACGACGGTGTCCGCCGTCTTGGTGAGGTACCCGTGCGGGCCGGCGTCGTCGAAGGTCGGATCGCTGACGATGCGCAGGCCGCCGAGGTCGATCACGACCGTGGGACCGCCCAGGACGGTGATCGCGGATTCCTGTCGGGGCAGAGCTGCGCTGCGGGTTTCGCTCATGCCCTCGACGCTAGTGACTCTCCACTTCTGGCAGAAATGCCTGTGGTGACCCACCCATGCAGGTCAGGCATAGATTCTGCTCGCCGGGGCCGCTGAGATCACTCCGGGACGGCGGCCGGCACGGCGGCGTCCAGGAACCGGCGGATCAGCGTTCGCTGGGCGTCGGGGAAGTGGACGAGGCTGACCGGGCTCGCCGGTGCGTTGGTGAGGGGAACGAAGCGCACGGCGGGGTGCTGGGTACGGCGCTGCGCGACCTCGGGGACGATGCCGATGCCGCGGTTGGCGGCCACCGTCTCCAGCCATTCGTCGTAGTTGGCCGTCTCGATGATCCGGTCCGGGCGCTCGTCCACCGGCCACGACCAGGGGCCGGTCGTCCCGCTGACCGTGTTGACGACCAGGGTCCAGTGCTGGACGTCTGTCCAGTCCAGATGGTCGAACCGGTTCAGGTCGGAGTGCTCGGAGCATACGGCGATGCGCGGCTCGTCGAACAGGTGCATCGTGCGCGCTCCGGGAGGTGCGTCGAAGGCGCCCCGGACCACCGCGATGTCGAGGACGCGCTGGCGCAGTGCCTGAAGGGGATCGTCGGTCCGGGTCAAGGAGACCGTCGCTCCCGTGGTCTCCTCGAAGCGGCTGACGGTCTGCTGTGTCCAGGGGTCGGGCAGCAGCCAGCTGAAACCGAGCCGCAGGGTGACGCGGTGGCTCACGACGGCGAGAGCCTGATCGAGGGTCGCGAGAACCCGCTCGACGTGTACGAGGAACTCCGCGCCGGTGTCGGTCAGTTCGACATGCCGGGAGGACCGGTCGAGCAGGCGGACACTCAGCTTGCCCTCCAGTTGCGCGACCGTGCGACTCAGCGCCGGCTGCGTGATCAGCAACTCCTCCGCGGCCCGGGAGAAGGACCGATGACGCGCCACGGACGCGAAGGCCCGCAGGTGCCGCAGTTCGACGTCCATACTCCTCGCGCCCCTTCACCGCATCCATGCCTGTCATGCATAGCGGCAGCCTAACCGGCATTTCACAGGCGTACGCGCGCTGCCTAGCGTGCAACCAGGCCACGGAACGCCACCAGGAAGGTGCACAGGATCGTGCAGTCATCAGCCCCGCCCCGTCCGCAAGCACGGTCTCCTTGGACGATCGTTGCCCAGGCGGCGGCAGCGCTCGCGGCGGGACAGGGGATCGGCAGATTCGTCTACACCCCGATCCTTCCGCTCATGCACACCCATCCACCTGTAGGCCGGAACCGGGGCACCGCCAGGCGAAGGCCGAATCCCTCACCGACACCTTCGCGCACCTCGCCGACCGGCTATGAGTCCTGCGACAGGCGCACTGACCACCGTGCCTGGCGTCAGCCGCGCGGTCGCCCGCGGACGCTCGCCACCGAGCGGCGGCGGGACCTGTCGAGAACAAGATGATCCAGAGAACAGTCACCACCACGGAGGTATGACATGGCCACTGAACTGGTCCCCGGCAACACCCTGATCACCGCTTCTCCGTAGGAGGGCCGCGAGCTTGCCCTTAAGATGGCCCGGCTGGTCATCAAGGCCACGCAGCCCGACGGCGCGGTGCGTGAGCGGTTGCGCCCCGAGTACGCGCAGGACGCGGACTCGCTGATCTCCATCGCCCATGTGGTCGCGGTCGAGTTCGCGACGATCGCGGCAGCGAACGACTACTGGCGCTGACCGAGCACCGCAGGTCCGCGCCGCGTGCATGCTGAGGATGTGGGCCACCAGGGCAGGTCGACGAACCTCGAAGTTCTCTGTCGGCGATGGACACCATCGCAACCAATCGTTGGCCATGATGTCGGCGAGCCTACAGTCTCCGCAACGCCGCACCATTGACCGACAGCCGCTGGGACCGAGGAACCCCTTACGAAGATTGGCACGACATGACTGCGTCCCCCATCTCGCCCGGGCCGCTGGCCGAGTCCGTCATCACGCCGTCCGACACTGAGCACCCCCCGGTGGGGAAGTCGTTCATCTTCGCGTTCGCGTTCGCCTACGCGGGATTCTGGATCGCCTGCCTGACACCGGGCACAGTCTCCCTCGCACTCAAGGTCCAGGCCCTGGTCGGCTCCGAGGACGCCGCGAGCACCTTGAGTGCCGTCGTCGGTGTGGGTGTCCTGCTGCCCCTGCTGCTGATGCCGGTCGTGGGGCGGTTGAGCGACCGGACGACGGCACGCATGGGCATGCGCCGTCCCTACCTTCTCGCCGGCGCGGCCGGAGTGGTCGCGCTGGGAGCGGTGATGGGACTCGCTCCGAACGTGCCCGTGCTGCTCGCCGCGTTCGCGCTGTACAGCGTCGCGGCGAACCTGATCGGTACCCCGCTGCTCGCGGTCATCGCCGACCGGGTGCCGGTGCGTCAGCGGGGCCTCGTGTCGGGTCTGGTCGGTCTCACTCTCCCGCTGGCGGTGATCGGCGGTACGTTCATCGTCCAGGCCGTCGCCGCCGACACGCTGCTGATGTTCCTGCTGCCGCCGCTGATCGCGGCCGTGAGTGTCCTGGTCTTCATCGCCCTGGTCAGGGTCATGGACTCGGCGCGGGCATGGCAGGAGGCGTCGACCGCGGCGCTGCGGACGGCCAACTCGCGGTTGCGCGACGTGAGCCGGTGACCGTACGACGGCCGGGCGGTGCCTCGTCGCTGATCTCCCGGCCGTCGCGATGCCCACGACCCACAGCACGAGCCGGCCGGTATCCGACGGCCCACGACCTGGAAGCGTCCACGCCCCGCGCTTCCGGGAGTCGACGATCCACGGCTGATTCCCCGATCCCTCCGAGGAGCCGCACATGACCACCACGGCAACGCACATCGACCACTACATCGACGGCCGCCCCGACGACCGCGCAGCTCAAGACCGCAGTGAGGTGTACAACCCGGCGACCGGGCAGGTCACCGGCCTCGTCGCCCTGGCAACGGCCGCGGACGTGGACGCGGCGGTACGGGCCGCAGCCGAGGCGTTCGAGACCTGGTCCCTCACCCCGCCGCACATCCGGGCCCGTATCCTGTTCCGCTTCCGGGACCTGGTGGAACGGGACGCCGACCGGCTGGCCGCGATCATCACGTCCGAGCACGGCAAGGTACTCGACGACGCCAAGGGCGAGATCATCCGCGGCCTCGAGGTCGTCGAGTTCGCCTGCGGCATCCCCCAGCAGCTGAAGGGGGAGTTCTCCGAGAACGTCGCCCGCGCGGTGGACGCGGTCTCCCTGCGCCAGCCGCTCGGCGTGGTCGCGGGCATCTCACCGTTCAACTTCCCCGCCATGGTGCCGATGTGGATGTTCCCCGTCGCGCTCGCCGCGGGAACACCTTCGTGATGAAGCCTTCGGAGAAGGACCCCACCCTCAGCGTCGAGCTCGCCAAGCTGCTCACCGAGGCCGGACTGCCCAAGGGCGTGTTCAACGTCGTGCACGGCGACAGGACCGCGGTGGACGCCCTCCTCGCCCATGACGACATCGAGGCCGTCAGCTTCGTCGGCTCCACACCCATCGCCGAGTACGTCCACCGGACGGCCACGGCCAACGGCAAGCGCGTCCAGGCGCTCGGCGGCGCCAAGAACCACATGGTCGTCATGCCCGACGCCGACCTCGACCAGGCCGTCGCCGCACTGATGGGCGCCGCCTACGGCTCGGCCGGCGAGCGGTGCATGGCGATCTCGGTCGTCGTCCCCGTCGGCGAGGACACCGCCGACGCCCTGCGGGAGCGCATCGTGGAGGCCCTCGCCGACCTCAAGATCGGCCCCGGCACCGAGGACGGAGTCCAGATGGGCCCCCTGGTCACCAAGGTCCACCGGGACAAGGTGGCCGGCTACCTCGACGTGGGCACCGAGGAGGGCGCCGAGCTGGTCGTCGACGGCCGCCGGACCGCGCTTCCCGGGCACGAGGGCGGCTTCTTCCTCGGCGGCTCCCTCTTCGACCACGTCACCCCGGACATGCGGACCTACCGGGAGGAGATCTTCGGCCCGGTGCTCTCCATGGTGCGCGCGCAGTCGTTCACCGAGGCGCTGAAGCTGGTCAACGACCACGAGTTCGGCAACGGCACGGCGATCTTCACCGCCGACGGACACACCGCGCGCACCTACCTGGCCAAGGTCAAGGCGGGCATGGTCGGCGTCAACGTGCCCATCCCGGTGCCCATGGCCTTCCACTCCTTCGGCGGCTGGAAGCGGTCCCTGTTCGGCGACCACCACATCCACGGCCCCGAAGGCGTGCGCTTCTACACCCGCTACAAGACCGCCACCACCCGCTGGCCCAACGACAGCCAGGTACGCGCCGACTTCGCGATGCCGACCCATTCCTGAAGTCCTGCCCCCGGTTCACCATGGAGGTTGCTCATGAACCAGTCGCCCTTGGCCCGACCCCTGCCCGCACCGACCGACCGAGGACAAGGGAGCGCCGTCAGAGGGACCGCCCCCACGGACGGCACCCCCGCAGCCGGGGAGTTCGCGAACCCGCTGGAGGATCTGTCCCTCGAGCAGCTCCTTCGGCGCGGGAGCATGAAGTGGCGCACACATCCGGCGGATGTCCTGCCCTTGTGGGTGGCGGAGATGGATGTCCGGCTCGCACCGGCGATCGCCGACGCGCTGCACCAGGCCATCGAGACCGGTGACACCGGGTACCCCTTCGGAACCGAGTTCGCCGAGTCACTGGTCGCCTTCGCCTCCCGGCGCTGGAACTGGGACGGGGCATCGGTCGACCGTGCCGCCGTCATCCCGGACGTGATGATGGGCGCGGTCCAGGTGCTGCGGCTGATCACCGACCCTGGGGACCCGGTCGTCGTCAACTCTCCCGTCTACGCCCCCTTCTACGCCTTCATCACCCATGGCGACCGCCGGATCATCGAAGCGCCGCTCGGGCAGGACGGCAGGATCAGCCCGGAGACACTCGAAGAGACGTTCCGACGAACCCGGGAACGGAACAGAAGGGGCAAGATCGCCTACCTCCTCAGCAATCCGCACAACCCCACCGGAGCCGTCCACACCCTGGAAGAGCTCACCGCCGTGGCCGGGCTGGCTCGCCGGTACGGGGTCCGTGTCGTCGCCGACGAGATCCACGCCCCGCTCGTGCTCCCTGGCGCCAGGTTCACGCCCTACCTGAGCGTGCCCGGCGCCGAGGATGCCTTCTCGCTCATGTCGGCGACCAAGGGCTGGAACCTCGCCGGAATCAAGGCGGCGCTCGCCCTCGCAGGTCCGGAGGCAGTCGCCGATCTGCGCCGGATACCCTCGGAGGTCCACCTCGGCGCCAGCTATCTGGGCGTCATCGCGCACACGGCGGCCTTCCGCCACGGCGACGCATGGCTCGACGCGTTGCTCGCAGGGCTTGACGCGAACCGGACCCTGCTGGCTGAACTCGTCGCCGAGCACCTGCCGTTGGTCGGATTCACCAGGCCGGAAGGGACTCACCTGGCCTGGCTCGACTGCCGGTCACTCGGCGTGGCCCAGGAAGAGCGCGGCACAGGTCTCGTGGCCGTCACCGACCTGGCCGGACCGGCCAAGCTGTTCTTCGAGCAGGGCAGGGTGGCCCTGTCCTCCGGCCACATCTTCGGCACTGGAGGAGCCGGGCATGTCCGCCTGAACTTCGCCACCCCTCAGTCCATCCTGACGGAGGCGCTCACCCGGATGGGACGCGCCGCCGCGCTTCACGCGGCCTAGCGGCTCAGCCTTGAGTCGACGCGCCGACAAACCCCGTCTCGCGGTCGTCCCACCAGGCAAAGTCGAAAGTAACGATCAAGAAGGCCTGGACGCCGACCCAGGAACGAGAGCCTCTGCCATGCCCACTCCCTCCCGCCCCGACGCCCCGGACAACACTCACCGCGCCTCGATGCTCGTAGAAGGCTTCGGCCTGGACCAGAGACTACGGCCGCCGGACATGACCTCCTTCCTCACTCCCGAGGCAGACCTGTTCTCCGTCTGGCATCTGGGCATCCCCGATGTCACCACCGACAGATGGTCATTGACGGTCGGCGGAGCGGTCGCACAGCAACTCACCCTGTCTCTCGACGACCTGCGAGCCCTTCCCCAGACAGAGATCACCTCCGTGCACGAATGCGCCGGCAGCCCTCTCGCGCCGTCGATCCCCCAGCGACGGGTGGGAAACGTCCGCTGGGGAGGAGTCCGCCTCAGCGAACTCCTCCGCCTCGCCGGGCCGGACGACGGGTCGGCCTACGTCATCTCCGCCGGCCTCGATCACGGTGTGTACGACTCCACGTACCACGATCACTACGAGAAGGACCTCCCCCTGGACAAAGCCCTGGACGGAACCACCCTCGTCGCCCTCACCGTGAACGGAGCCCCACTGCCCGCACGCCGCGGAGGACCGGTCCGCCTCGTCGTACCCGGCTACTACGGCACCAACTCGACCAAGTGGCTGACCGCGCTCACGGTGTCGGACCGTCGCAGCACCGGCGCCTTCACCACCAAGTACTACATGGACCCACCGGCAGACGCCTCAGCACAAGCCACCCCGGTATGGGAACTGGCACCCAACTCCTTCCTCGTCGCACCCGTCGACGCAGGCGTCCACGCCGGAAAGCCCGTCGAGATCTGGGGCTGGGCCTGGGCACACGAGCCCGTGACGCGAGTCGACATCAGCGTCGACGGCGGGCAGACGTGGACACCGGCCCGGGTCACATCCCGCACGGGACACGCCTGGCAGAGGTTCACCCTTGCCTGGACGCCCTCCTCGGTCGGCGAACACATCCTCGCCTGCCGCGCGAGGACGCTCTCGGGTGCGACACAGCCCTCAACCCCACGCCGCAACCGCATCCACCAGCGCGTTGTCTTCGTCACCCAGGAGTAGCCATGGGCAGTACCGTCACCGTCGCCGCGGCACACCTCGAACCCGTCCTGCTGAACAAGCGGGACACCGTCCGCAAGACGATCGACGCGATCGGCGAAGCCGCCCGCAACGGTGCCCGGCTCATCGCCTTCCCCGAGTCGTTCATCCCCGGTTTCCCGATCTGGACGGCGCTCCGTGCGCCGATCCACAACCACCAACTGTTCACGACCTTCGTCGAGAACTCGATCTATATCGACGGCCCAGAGATCGAAGAGATCCGTCAGGCGGCCCGCCGCCAGGACGTCCTCGTGTCGGTGGGGTTCAGCGAGCGAAATCCCGCGAGCCTGGGCAGCATCTGGAACTCCAACGTGCTCGTCGGGCCGGACGGGACCATCCTCAACCACCACCGCAAGATCGTCCCGACGTTCTACGAGAAGCTCGTGTGGACGCCGGGCGACGGGCACGGACTCCGGGTCGTCCCCACGCCCTTGGGGCGCCTCGGTGCGCTGATCTGCGGCGAGAACACCAACCCACTCGCGCGCTACACGCTGATGGCCGAAGCCGAGCAGGTGCACATCTCGACCTACCCGCCGCTGTGGCCAACCCGCGATCCCGGCTCGGCAGGCAAGAACTACGACCTGGAGAACGCCATCCGCATCCGCGCCGGCGCCCACTCCTTCGAGGCCAAGGTCTTCAATGTCGTCGTCTCCTCCGTCTTCGGCGAGCAGTCGGCGAGGACGCTCAGCAGCCTGGGCGAGGAGGCAGCACGGGTCGCCGAGGAGAGTGCGAGGGGAGTGTCGCTGGTCCTTGATCCCTTCGGGGACGTGATCAGTGACGTCATGCGCGAAGAGGGCCTGCTGTACTGTGCCTTCGACCCGGACGACATCCTCGAACCCAAACAGTTCCATGACCTCTCCGGCTCGTACAACCGGTTCGACATCTTCGACCTGCGGGTCAACCGGCGGCGTGTCGAACCCATCTCGTTCTCTCCCAGCGCATCGACCGGGGCCCTCGGCAGCGCGGCTTCAACTGCCGGTACTCACACTGGTTCCGCCACCATCCCGACCCGGGACCAAACACGAATCACCGGACCAAACGCTCAGTGAGACGACTTCGACGACCAAGCGTGGCAGGACGTGGCAGCGGCACTGATGGAGCCCTGGGGAGACAGGCAGTACGAGGCACACGTCCACTTCATCGACGATCCGGCCTGGGCAGGGGCGGCTGATCGCCGAGGCGGTCGAAGCGGCGCGCGCCGCCGACACGGCGGTCGTCGTGGTCGCCACCACCGACCGCGTAGAGTCGGAGGGCTTCGACCGCGCCGACCTGAAACTGCCGGGCCACCAGGACGAACTGGTGCGCGCCGTCGCGGCCGTCAACCCCCACACGGTCGTGGTCGTCAACTCCGGCTCCCCGGTGGAACTGCCCTGGCGGGACGAGGTCGCCGCCATCCTGCTCAGCTGGTTCCCGGGTCAGGAGGGCGGCGCCGCCCTCGCCGACGTCCTCACCGGAGCCCACGAGCCCGGCGGACGGCTCCCCACGACCTGGGGACCCCTCAGCTTGCCGTTACGGTGGGGCCGGCGACCCTCGGCCGATCGTGACAGTGCGACAGTTGTCTGGGGTCAGGGGTGCCTGCCGTGCGGCTGGCGGTGTTGTGTCAGCGGACAGCGAGTGGCGCTGCCAGGCCCGGTCTCGACGCCCGCCACGCCAACTCGCCTGGGGGCTGTCCCACAGTCGGTCGGGTCAGGCTCAGGAGCCTTCTGCGGCGGCGGTGTGATCCATTGCCTTCTGGACGGCGGGGATCAGGTCCGCAAGCCGTTCGAGTTGATCGCGCTGGGAGCGCAGGTCCAGGGCACCGAGTCGTGCGACGATGTGCTGGGCGCCGGCGGCGATGTACTGTCCCAGGCGCCGGAGCACTTGGTCGGCGGAGCCGGTGACAACAGCCTGTACCCTCTCCAGTTCCTCCAACGGCATGCCATATGTGGCGCGTGCGTAGGCGTCCAGTGCTCGACGTCCGCTCTCGGTGTCGTCGTCGATACGGACCGAGACGAACAGTGCGGGGGTGATGTCCTCGACTGCACGCCCGGCGTCGGCCGCGGCTTGGCGGACATTGCGGAGGCCGGATGCGTAGTCGGCGGGGGCAGGCGGGTAGGGCAGCCATCCGTCGTACGTCCGGCCGGTGCGGGTCAGCGCTGCGGGGGTCGCGCCGCCGAGCCAGATGGGCGGGCCACCGGCTCGGGACGGCCTGGTCGTGGGCGGGATGTCATCGAACTGGAGGATCTCGCCGTGGAAGGAGTCGGCGCCGTCCCATAGGGCCCGCCACAGTGCGACTGTCTCGTCCAGGCGGGCGAAGCGCCTTTCCCACGGCAGCTCGGACAGCGTGTAGAGGGGCCGCCCGAAGCGGCCGGGGAAGCCGGCGCCGACGGTCACGGTGAGCCGGCCGCCGGACAGCACGTCGATCGACCCAAGTGACTGCGCGGCCTGGATCGGCCGTCGCAGGAACGGCATCAGTGCAGCTGTACCCAGCGTCACGTTTTCGGTCGCCGGAGCGAGCGCGGCCAGCATCGTGAGTGCCTCGATGCGCGGGCTCATCAGGGAGTCGTTGACGAAGAGCGAGGAGAAGCCCAGGTGTTCGGCCTGGCGGCCGAAGGCGACCAGCTCGCGGGGGTCGTCGGCCGGGCCCCACTGGGCGGTTCCGGTCGGAAGCAGCACACCGATGTCCATGTCGGCGATGTTCCCGACCGGTGCGGGTGGCGACAATTCCCTGCGGGGAATGGCCTGGGACCCTCCACCGCCGTTACAACAGGTCCGTGGACTTCCCTCGTGTGCTTCGCGAACGGCGTACCCGCCGTCATCTCAGCCAGCTCGACCTGGCGCTTCGGGCGGGTACCACGCAGCGTCATCTCAGCTTCATCGAATCGGGCAGGTCCGTCCCCGGCCGGAACATGGTCGTGCGCCTGGCCGAGTCGCTGGAACTTCCGCTGCGGGAGCGCAACGAGCTGCTGCTGGCCGCAGGGTACGCACCCGCCTACCCCGAGAGCGCACTCGACGACCCGGTGCTGGCTCCCGTGCGCACAGCGATCGGTCACATCCTTCGCGGGCATCTGCCGTATCCGGCGTTGGTTGTGGACCGCGGTGGTGACCTGATCGCCGCGAACGCCGCATTCGACCTGATCACCGAGGGGGTGGCCCCCGAGCTGGTCGGCCCGGGCACGAACATTTACCGTCTTGCGCTGCATCCCGACGGCCTGGCTCCCCGCATCCACAATCTCGCCGAATGGGCCCGCCACATCCTGGCCCGCCTCGGCCACCTGGCAGAGTTGCGTGCCGAGCTCACGGGGTACGTTCCCCAGCTGGATCCGTCTGCCGGGCTACTCGGTTTCGCAGTTCCGCTCCGCCTGCAGTCCTCGTATGGTGAGCTGCGTCTGATGACGACCGTGACCACCTTCGCCACCGCCGTTGACGTAACGCTTGCCGAGCTGAAGCTGGAGGCGTTCCTGCCGGCCGACGCGGCGACGGCCGAGGCACTCTCGGCAGCCGTCGGGCCGATGGGCGCCTCTGCTGCTGCGGATCAGGCACCCGGTGCCATGTAATCGGTTTTGATCCGGCCGTCGTCATCGAGCATGAGAATTTCCAAGCCTCCAACCACCACTGAATCCGCGGCGATCTCTTTGATCTCCGCGGGCGGATGAAGGATATGGGTGCCGTCCTCGGCCCACAGCCGCTCGATGGCCGCGCGCCGTTCGGCGGCCTCCGACAGCGTCCATTGAGCCATGTAGCGGTCAGCCAGGTGCTGCGGGTCGATCTTGCTCACGTGAAACTCCTTGCCAGGCAGGTCACTTCGAACCAGTCGTGCGATGCGCAGCGGTGACTGACAAGGTTGCGTCCAGGTCTGCGGCCCGTTCTTGATCTTACTCGGGCAAAGGACCGTTTATGAGAAACACCGCCCGAGACGGTCATCATGCACAGCGAAGGCGGAAGTCCCCGATCGCGCGGATCGGGGACTTCACCAAGGGCCGCCGGAGGGATCCTGTTGCGGCCCGGGGGTGCCGGTGCCGTTTACGCGGCGGAGGTGAGTTCGGCGCGGCCGAACAACAGCGCGTGGCCGGTGGGGAGCTGGTGGAGGATGCGGGTGATGAGGTCAGGGCCGGCGTGGGCGGCGACGGCCGCGAAGACGGAGCCGGTGTCCCAGCGGGTGGTGGCCAGGGAGGCGCCGGAGCGGGCGGCGAGGTCCTTGACGAAGGCCCAGCCGGTCAGCGGCTGGGTGTCGGGGATCTGTGCGGTCAGGACACGTGCAGCTTCCAGGGGCAGGCAGGCGGCAAGGTCGACGCGTTCGTCGCCGGTCAGCTGGCGTCCCAGCCCCGCGAGAACCAGGCGGACGGCTTCCTCGGCTCTCTCGCGGGTGGGGTAGGCGCCCTCGTAGCGGACCTTCTCCAGCATCTGCTCATACGCCGTCGAGTACGGCTGCTGGTACTCAGCCGGTACGCGCACGTCGGTGATCACTGCAGTGCATGCCTTTCGTAGAGCGGTGCGGGTGTGTGGCACCGAGGTAGGGGTCAGGTGGGCTGGGGGCGGCCGAAGAGGAGGTCGTAGCCGGCGGGGAGCTGGAGCAGGATCTGCCCCAGCAGATCCTCGTCGGCCGTGTCGGCGACCGTGGACAGCACGGCGCTGACGTCCCAGGTCGCGGTCTGCTCGGTGGCGCCCTCGATCCAGGCCGCGGTCGCCCGCACGAACCGCTCCGGGGGGAGCGGTTCGGCGCTCTGCAGCGGGTTGAGCAGGATCAGGGCGAATTCCTCCGGGAGACGTGCCGCGAGCTGGGCGCGAACCTCGCCGACCAGATGCGTGCCGAGCAGAGCGAGCACCACACGGGCCGCGCGCTCGGCTTGCTCCACAGTGCCGTACTCGCCGCGCTCCTTCACGTGGTCGAGGAACGCTTCGCGTCGCAGGGTCATCTCGCCGCCACCCCTTCTTGTTCTTCGGCCTGCCCACGGGGTGCGGAGGACGGGGTGAGGGGGAGATCAGGTGCCCGTCCTCCGCACCTGTCCGGCCGGTGTCAGCCGGAGATCTCCTTGTGGCCGGTCCCGACGCCGATGGAGATCTTGCGGGGCTTGGCGCGCTCGGCGATCGGGATGCGCAGGGTCAGCACGCCCGCGTCGTAGTCGGCCTTGATGTGCTCGGTGTCGAGGGTGTCGGCGAGCACGATCTGGCGGGAGAAGACGCCCAGCGGCCGCTCGGACAGCTCCATCTGCACGTCGTCGGCCTTCGCCACCGGCCGGCGCTCCGCCTTGACCGTCAGCATGTTCCGCTCGACGTCGATGTCGATCGCGTCCGCGCTGACGCCGGGAAGGTCGAAGGCCACCACGTACTCATCACCCTCGCGGTAGGCATCCATCGGCATCGCCGACGGCTTCGACCAGGTGCCCGGGCCCATCAGCTGCTGCGCCAGCCGGTCCAGCTCACGGAAGGGGTCAGTGCGCATCAACATCGTGAAAACACCTCCAGCAGGTTCAGGCAGTTACTGCCAATGCGCCTCACTGACACCGTTGTAACATGTCATCCAATGGATGACAAACACGATGTCGTCGACATGATGACAACCCGAGGGAGGTGCCCGTGACCGCACCCGACCAGTCGGTCTCCACCGACGCCGACGCCCACAGCCCGGCGTCGTTCCTCGCCGCCGCGGCGGCCCTGAAAGCCATAGACGACGCCCTGCGCGACGCCCAGCACGAGACCCCCGACACCCTCGGCGCCGGGCCGGCCCCGGAGCAGGCCCTCGCCTCCCTGCTGCTGCTGCGGCAGGTACGTGAGCGGCTGGCCGGATGGGAGACCGGCCTGATCGAAACCGCCCGCGACGCGGGAGCCAGCTGGGCCGAGCTCGCCCACCCCCTCGGCGTCGCCAGCCGCCAGGCCGCCGAGCGCCGCTACCTGCGCGGCCGCCCCGGCCCGGCCGGGACCACCGGCGAACAGCGCGTGACGGCCACCCGTCAGGCCCGGGCCGCCGACCGCAACACCGCCACCTGGGCCCGCCGCAATGCGGCCGACCTGCGCCGCCTCGCTGGCCAGATCACCGCCCTCACCGACCTTCCCCCTGCCGCCCGCCGCCCGCTCAATGAGCTCCACGCGGCCCTCGCCCACAACGACCCCGCCGACCTCATCGCCCCCCTGACCGCCACCCGCCCCCACCTGGCCGCCGCCCGCCCCGACCTCGCCGCCCGGCTCGACACCCTCACTCCCCCCTGACCTCGCCCGGTGCCCCGCACCAGCCCAGTCAGCCTCCGCCCCCGGGCGGCCCTCGATTGCCCTCGAAGTCCGGCGGCAGATCGTCCTCCGGATTACGCCACCGGGCGCCCAGATCTCCCGCTGACGCAGCGCATCCCGCCAGGTTTGCGGCAGAACTACACGCATCGAACTGAAGAAAATCTGTTGTGTTCACAGTAGACATTGGCTCGTCGCAGGGTTATTTTTTCCGTGTACCCAGGAAGTCGAGATGGGCACGGCAGAGATGAACTGCCGCGCATGCACGTCAAGCAGGACGCCCCACGGGGGCTGCGAGCAGTACCCGCGTTATCCAGCAGTACGACCGTGTAGCCGAAGTAGAGGAGCAGACGCCATCAGGATCGCCCGGGCGAGGAAGAAGTCCGCCCGGGTGCCGCAGGCCCCGGATTGGAAGGTGGTCCCCGGTCACGCATCCACGATCCCCGCAGTCCCGCCCTCCCAGGCGCACCTGCGGACAAAGAAGGCCGGCGCAGTTCGCCGGTAGATGGTGTTGAAAGCTCGGGGCCCGGGTGCCGTACGGCACCCGGGCCCCCCGACGTGTCCCCTGAAAGAAGAGGTCTATGCCCCCTGCCAGTTCCCGTCCCGAGGAGAGGGCCGCTTTTCGTAGACCTCGCCACGTGCTGCCGTGGGCCGATCGAGTTCGACCTCGCCCATGCCCCCGAAGAAGTGGGAGAGCACTATGCGGGGGCTGACCACGGCCTGACGCAGCGGTGCCGCGCCCTGAACTGGGCGATGTTCTCGGCCTGGCGCTGGCGCCGAGACGACCAAATGCCCGACCGCGGCCACTGGAGAGTGGAGGGACTCAACCAGGAGTGCTGCGGACGAACGCGGCCAGCTTGAGAGGACATCTCATCCCCTCGCCCCTGCCCACGTCAGCGCCCCGGACACGGACTGGTCACATGGTCGGCGGGACAAGTCCTGGTTCTGCCGCCGCATGGATCGCTGCGATTACGGCTTCGCCGATCGGGGTCAATTTCAACGAGCAGAACCTGCAGCAGTTCGTGAACCAGTCCACGTGGGACCCGGTGCCGGTGCAGCGGCGGATCGTCGAACGCATGCTGCCGTTGATCGGTCCGACGGCTTGGGTGATCGACGATGTGTCGGTGCCCAAGGACGGCCGGATGTCGGCCGGGGTGGCCCCGCAGTACTGCGGGGCCCTGGGAAAGAGGGCCAACTGCCAGGTCGCGGTCAGCGTCCACGCTGCCACCGATACCGCCTCCTGCCCTCTGCAATGGCGGCTGTTCCTGCCCGAGGAGTGGGCGTCGGACACCCCGTTCGCCGGGGCCTGGCCCGGATCCCTGCGGGCGTCACGCACCGCGAGAAGTGGCGCCTTGCTCTGGACATGCTCGACACGCTCGCCGGCTGGGGCATGAGGCCGCCGGTCGTGGTGGCCGACGCCGCCTACGGCACCAACGCACACCTGCGGACCGCGCGTCCGAGCGTGGGCTCGCCTACGTCCTGGCCGTCCGCTCGGACGTGAGCGCCCACTTCTTCGACACGAAGCCTGTGGCCCCGGCCCGCAACGGGCCGGTCGGCTGCTGGCCCCAGCCCCGCTACCGGCAGACCGCGCCATCCGTGGCAGCCCTGGCCGCCGCCCTCGGACCAGAGGCATTCACCCCGCTCACCTGGCGACACGGTACGCGAGGGGAGTTACCTCCCGCTTCGCCGCCGTGCGTGTCCGTCCCGCCGGCAAGGCCGTCGAGCGCCCTATCAAAGCCGCAGCCTCAGCAGAACAGGGCTGGTGGGACGGGATCCTGCCCGACTGCTGGCTGCTCGAAGGTCCGCTGGCGCATCGAGCACGACTACCGCGAGCTCAAGCACGGCCTGGGCCTGGACCACTTCGATCTTCAACCGGGCTGAGATCTGCTCTGGGCTCCAGGCATTCGCCAACCTGCGATTATTACGGTGCGGCTTGTTGCGCCCCTTCCAATCGGGCACCTGCGGACCGGGAAGCGCCCTACCATCCGCGGATCGGATCACGCCCGGCAAGCGGTCCTGGACGTACTCCCGCAGCCGCTCGTTCGCGGCCAGCTTCGCCTCCTTGGGGCGCCGCGCCACGAGGTCGGCCTTCCACTGCGCGACCGAGGCCCGGTACTCGAGACTGCCGCCGCGTGTGGCCGCGTTGCGCCGCAGCTCCCGGGAGATCGTTGATGGCGACCGACCCAGCCGTCCGGCGATCTGCCGTACCCCGGCGCCCCGCACGCGCAGCAGAGCGATGTCCTCCCGTTCGGCGAACGAGAGATAGCGGCCCGAGACGGTCAGGTTGATCCGCGGCATCCCCCCAGCGTGTCGGAACCACCGCGTTCCCATCGCCGGCGCAGCTCCGACAGCGACCGCCGCATCCTCACTGGTCAGGCCCTTGGCGATCTCGCCCCGGAACAGCCGCTCGACCTCGCGCCGAGTCGAGGGCCGCCCCGGCGACTTCATCGGCGACCGACCCGTCAACTCCGTCGTCCAACCCGCTGGCCGTCCCGCAACACACCTCTCTGATCAGGAGTGTTGCTACGATTGGTTGAACCCGGTCAATACACCAGTCGGGCCTTCGCCGACGCCTGCAACCAAGGCGGCGTCCGCCAGTCCATGACCGCGATCGGCTCCAGCGCGGACAACGCGCTCGCCGAGTCCGTCAACGCGACGTTCAAACGCGAGACGCTCCAGGGCCGCAAGCACTGGTCCAGTGAGCGCGAGGCCCGTCTCGACGCGTTCGGCTGGCTGCACCGCTACAACACCCGACGCCGTCACTCCCGCCTCGGACACCGCAGCCCGATCGCCTACGAAACAACGTCCCGCACAACATCACCTACGCTGACACCAGCGGCATAACCCGTGTCCAGGATTCGGGGTCAAGGCCCCACCACCATGAGGAACCATTGACATACCCGCAACTGCCCACCCCCGAGGAGAAGCTCGCCGACGCGAAGAAGCTGTTGAGCCTCCCGCGTATCGTCGTGATCTGCGGCTCCACCCGCTTCATGACCGAGATGAACGAGGCCGATCTGCGGGAGACCAAAGCCGGAAAGATTGTCGTCAAACCGGGCTGTGACATGAAGTCTCCGCACGAACTTTGGTCCGATCCTGCCGAGGCCGAGGCGCTGAAGGCTCGACTCGACGATCTGCACCGGGCGAAGATCCGGCTCGCTGATGAGGTGCTCGTAGTCGGCGACTACATCGGAGACAGCACCCGAGCCGAAATCGCCTACGCCCGGTCGCTGGGCAAGCCCGTGCGGTTCACGCACCCCGGAGTCGACCCTGACGCCTGACCGCCCGCTGCCACCACAACAGCCAGGCTACGAGTACGCCAAGGACCAGGTGGTGCCGATCTCGGATGCGGAGCTGCGGGATCTGCCGCTGCCGACGGCGAAAGCCATCGAGATCAAGGCGTTCGTGCCGCTGGAGTCGATCGATCCGATCAGCATCGCGGAGGGGTACTACTTGGTGCCGGACGGGCAGGCTCCCCGTTGAGGGCGCCATCCCGGAGGCCTCGCGGGCGCGATGTTCCGCACCTCCTCCAACCCCCGCTTCCAGCCGCGCAACACGGAGCGCCACCACTGGTGGGACGGCGACGCCATGATCGCCGGTCTCTACCTGCGGGATGGCAGGGTGGCCTACCGCACCAGCTGGGTGGCGACCGACTCGATGAAGTTCGAGGTCGAGCAGGGCGAGGGCGTCTACGGCAGCTTCGTCAACGGCGGTACGTCCGGCAGGCTGCCCGAGGGTGCCCCGCGGGGTAAGAACAATCCCCAGACCAACGCCGGCATCTTCGACGACCAGCTGCTGGTCTACTTCGAGGGCGCTCTGGCGACGGCGATGGCCCCGCAGACACTGGAGACGTACGGCCCCTACCACTTCCATGGCGGCGTCGACATCCTGTGTACCGCCCACTTCAAGATCGACCCGGCTACCGGCGACATGCTCTTCTTCGCCGCCACCGGCCCCGTCATTACCTGGTATCGCGCCGACGCGAAGACCGGCAACGTCATCGTCCCGCGTCATCGACGTCGGCATCCCGGTCCTCATGCACGACTTCACCGTCAGCGAGAACTACGCGATCTTCTTCGTCGCGCCAAACATGTTCCACTTGGACGCGCAGGCACTTGAGCAGGAGCGTGCTCGTGCATTGCCCCTCAAGGCGGCCCCGGGCTGTCGTCGAGACGGCGCGACGAAGAAGCCGGGCCTGCGAGTGATCGCCCACGCCGCTGAGTGCGGTTTCCTCGCCGCGATCCGGGCCGGCGTCGGTGCGTCGCCGACGCTGACCACTCATGACGTAGCAGCTTCTCAGCGTGCACAGGGAACCGTGGGAACCGAATGCCACCGTGCCGGAGTCAGTCGGACGTCGGCGGTGCCTTCGGTGCGCGGAACAGGCAGCCGATCGCGGCGGCCAGGACGACGACGCTGACCGCGATCAGTGAGGCGGACAGGCCGTCCATGAAGGCGGACTTGACGCCGTCTGCCAGCACTGCGCCTCGGGCACCGAGTTGATCGGCGACATGGAGGCCCGCGGCTGCGGAGTCTCGTGCGGCTTCAGCGGCTTGGGCCGGGAGCTGGTCGACGGAGTCGGGCAGGTTGGAGCGGTAGTGGCTGCCGTAGATCGAGCCCATGAGGGCGATGCCGACCGCTGAGCCGACCTCGCGGGTGGTGTCGTTCATCGCGGAGGCGACGCCCTGCTGGCCGCGGCCGAGTGAGCCGGTGATGGCGGCGGTGCCCACGGATCCGGACAGGCCGATGCCGAAGCCCGCGAGGACGAGACCGGCGAGGAACGGCAGGTAGCCGGAGTCGACGTCGAGCCGGGAGATGACGAACAGGCCGGCGCTCAGCAGGAGCAGCCCGGCGGTCATGGTGCCCTTCATGCCGACCCGTCGCACCAGGTGAGGTGTGGCCTGGGAGGTGGGCAGGACGACAACGGCGACGGGGACGAGGGCGGCGCCGGCCTTGAGCGGGCTGTAGCCGAGGACCAGCTGCAGGTACTGCAGGCCCACGAAGAAGAACCCGAAGACGGCCATGAACTGCACGAGGACGGTGATGGCGCCGGCCCGGAAGCCGCGGATGCCGAACAGTGCGGGGTCGAGCAGCGGGTGCTGATTGCGCAGGCCGAGCCAGGCGTACGCGGTGAAGGCCAGCACCGTGACGACGAGGGCGGCGATCACCGCAGGCTCCGTCCAGCCCTGCTCGTTGCCCTCGATGATGGCGAAGACGAGGGTGCCGATGCCGGTGGCGGTGCACACGGCCCCGGACACGTCCGGCGGGGACGGGTGCTCGTCCTTGGTGTCGGGCGCCAGGACGACGGCGGCGACGGCGGCGGCGAGGGCGGCCGCGGCACTGGTGACGAAGATCGACCGCCATGAGTACCACTCCAGCAGGGTCCCTGCGGCGAGCATGCCGATGATGGCGCCCGCCGCGGCGAACCCGGACCAGGTGGCCACGCCCTTGGCGCGCTGCTCGGGAGGGAAGGCGGCGGTGATCGTGGACAGGGTGCCCGGCATGATCATCGCTGCTCCCAGACCCATGACGACCCGCCAGACGATGAGGTTGGTGGTGGAGTCCGCGAAGGAGGCGGCCAGGGAGGCGGCGCCGAACACGATGGTGCCCGCGAGGAGGACATTGCGGCGACCGACGCGGTCACCGATGGCGCCGAGGGGTAGGACGAGAGCGGCAAGGGCGACGGTGTAGCCGTCGGCGATCCAGGTCAGCGAGCTGTTGGTGGCAGACAGGTCGATGGCGAGGTCGGGCAGGGCGAGGTTGAGGGCGGAGACGGAGGCGACGACCAGGACCAGGGACAGGCACATCGCGAAGAGGACGCCGTGATGGCCGGCGCGGCCGGTTGCGACGGCTTCCTGTGCGGCTTCGGCCTGATCGTCGGGCTTGCGGAGCGGCGCTGTGGGCATGAACAACCTGTCCTAGTCGGTGCCGGGCTGGACGAGCTTGAAGACAAGACGGGCGGCGGTGCGCTGGGCTGCCTGGCGCAGGCGTACCGGGGCCGGGAGGGCTGGGGGCGGCGTTGGGGGAGTGGCGGCCAGCCGGGGGAAGAGCGCTTCGGCGTTGGTGCTGTTGACGGCCTTGAGTGTGCCCGGGTCGATGTTGCTGTCGAGGCCGTTGGCGAAGTACTGCGCGGCGGGAGTGGGGGCGAAGGGCCAGTCGCTGCCGAAGAGGATGTGTCCGGGGCGGGCGAAGGCGAGCAGGGTCGGCAGGGCGGCGGGGCTGGAGGACAGGGCGGTGTCGAAGTAGAAGGAGCGGAAGTCGTCCAGCACGTCGAGCGGGCTGCGCCTGGTGTCGTTGGCGATGGTGACGGCCATGCGGTGTGAGGAGTAGGGGACGAAGCCGCCGGCGTGGCTGAGGATGAACCGGATGTCCGGGTAGCGGCGCGGGATGCCGTTGCGGACCAGGAGGTAGGCGGCGCGGGTGGTGTCCAGGAGGAAGTCGGCGGCGAAGGCGGGAATGCCGTCGACCGGAGGCGCGGGCAGTTCCGCCGGGTGCACGAAGATCACCGCACCGCGGTCGTTCAGGGTGCGCCACAGCCTGTCCTGGCCGTCGGCGCCGAGGTAGGTGCCCCGGTTGTTGGCGAGCAGGGTGACGCCGTCGGCGCGCAGGGCGTCCAGGGCCCGCGTGGCCTCGGCGGCGGAGGCGTCGGCGTCGGGCATGGGCAGGGTGGCGAAGAAGCCGAAACGGCCGGGGCGGTCGGCGGTCAGGGCCGCGGAGTGGTCGTTGAGGCGTCGGGCCAGGTCGGCGGCCTCGCTGGGGTCGGTGAGGAAGCCGGTGCCGGGCGTGGAGACGGAGACGATCGAGGTGGTGGTGCCGAGCAGGTCCATCAGGTCCAGTGCCGACTCGGGGCTCCAGTCGGGCAGGGCCCGGCCGCCGGCGTCGGCGATACCGGCCTTGGCGAGCTCAGCCCGGTAGAAGTCGGGCACTGCATGCTGGTGGACGTCGATGCGCTGTGTTGAAGGGGACATGTAACGGGGCCTTTCATGCGGGTCTGCGTGCTACGGCGGGGAAGTCGTGTCATTCCGGCCGCCGACCACGCGCTGCCGACTGCGCGACGAGCAGGCTATGGGCGTCGGCGCCCCGGGGCCCCAAGGAGTCCGGAGTGGCGGTGACCGAGGGCCATTTGAAAGACCGGGAGAGAGAATCGGGGTCGGGACTGGGGGCGGATCGGGAACCTGGCCTTTGATGTCTCTGGCGGGATGGCGGGTGGGATGGTCGGTCAGACGAAGGACACCGAGACCGAGCCGAGGGCTCCGAAACGGGCCTCCACCTTCTGTCCGGCGCCGACGAAGGGAGCGGTGGTCATGGCGCCGGGCAGGACCACGTGCCCGGGGTCCAGTCCGGTACCGAAGGCGGCGAGCGTGTTGGCCAGCCAGGCGACCGCGGTCGCCGGGTGGCCCAGGACCTCCTTGCCGCTGCCGGAGGCCACGTAATCACCGTTGACGTGCAGGTCCACGGTGACCGCCGAGAGGTCGGGCGCATATTCCATCGGTGTCCAGGAGCCGCAGACCAGCCCCGTGGAGCTGGCGTTGTCCGCGACGGTGTCGACCAGGGTGATCCGCCAGTCGCGGATGCGGCTGTCGACGATCTCCAGTGCGGGAGCGACCGCCTCGGTGGCGGCCAGTACGTCACTGGTGGTCACGCCGGGTCCGCGCAGTGGCCGGGCGAGGCGGAAGCAGATCTCGGGTTCGACGCGCGGAGCGCAGTAGCGGGTGGCGCGTATGGTGCCGCCGTCGCGTTGCACCATGTCGTCCAGCAGGTGCCCGAAGTCCGGCTCGTGTACGCCGAGGAGTTGCTGCATGGCGGCGGAGGTCAGACCGACCTTGTGGCCGGTCACCGTCGCCCTTTGCTGACCTGGGAGCGTCGGCTGAGTTCCCCCTGGGACAGGCCCGCACGCACGCGTGCTGCCCGCACGTTCAGCGCGACGGCCCGCAGAGCTGTCGACGTGTCGGCCACCTTGTTCACCTTTCCTTGGCGGGTTGTCCGGAGGCATCTCTCGGTCGTTTCATCAGGGCTGCGCCGGGTCGCTCCGATGCCAGAGCGGATCATTCGACCGGGCCGCGGATCGCTGCGGAACTCTGCTGGTCGGTCCCGGACGACGGGCCCGCGCGGTGACCCCGCGCAGGGCGGGAGACGGCTGCGCGTATCGCCCAGAGCCACGCCTGTTGGAGCACCCGGACTTACAGCACAGTCGTTTCAGTAGCCAGTTCGGTCGTTTGATTGTACGCTGGGGTGGGTCCGCCGGACGCGATTACCTGAGCGTCGGCTGGGCTTGAGGCGGTCCGCCCTCCTCATGCGGGAACCCTCCGCACCGACCGCGAAGACGGCTTCGCCACTGCCGCAGGTGTCCTGTCCGTCCCGCGCCGAACAGACCGCGTGCACCTCGGCCGGGACACCCTCAGGTCCCTGCCTGAGACGCCCCACGCCGGGCCTGGCCAGTGCCCGGCCCCCGGCGCTCAGCCCCCGCCGACCCATTTCTTGTCTTACGGCATCCCCAGGGGTGCCGACGAAAGGAACCACCGACCATGAGCACTGCTCCCTACGCATCGGGCACTCCTCGGCCCGACAAGCACGACCCGTCCACGCTTGCCTTCGCGACGCAGTCGGTACATGTCGGCAACACGATCGACAAAGGCACGGGGGCGGTGCGGACGCCGCTGGTGATGGCCAACTCGTATCTGCTGCCGGAGGATCCGTCGACCATGGACTGGTCCTCGCCCGAGGGACTGGTCTACACCCGCAACTCCGGTGCCAATCAGGTCAATCTGCAGACCAAGCTGGCGGCGATCGAGGGTGGTGAGGACGCGGTCGCGTTCGCCACTGGTGTGGCTGCCCTGCACAGCGTGTTCTTCACGCATCTGAAGTCGGGTGACCACGTGGTGGTTTCCAACGTGACCTATGACGCCGTCTATCGGCTGTTCGCCGAGTTGTTCCCGGAGAAGTACGGCATCGAGGCCACTTTCGTCGACATCAGTGACCTCGACGCGGTCCGCGACGCCGTGCGCCCGAACACGAAGCTGGTTCACGCCGAGACCATCGCCAACCCGACCACGACGGTCGCGGACATCGCCGGCCTCGCCGAGATCGCGCACGCTGCCGGCGCTCTGCTTTCGGTCGACTCCACCTGGACCCCGCCGCCGTTCTACCGTCCCCTGCGGGACGGCGCGGACCTGGTCGTGCACTCGCTGACGAAGTACATCAACGGTCACGGAGATGCCATGGGCGGCGTCGTCGTCGGGGCCCGGGACCTGGTGGACCCGATCCGGCACGAGGCCATGGTCGAGGTGGGCGGCGTGATTTCGCCGTTCAACGCCTGGATGATCATGCGTGGCTCGGTGACCCTGCCGTTGCGCCTGAGCCAGCACCTCGCCTCCGCGGAGAAGGTCGCGGCGTACCTCGCCTCCGATCCGCGGATCGCCTACGTGTACTACCCGGGTCTGGAGTCACACCCGCAGCACGAGACGGCACGTCGGCAGTTCGCCGGGGCCGGGTTCGGCGCCATGATGGCCTTCGCCGTGGACGGCGACTCCGAGACACAGAACCGGTTCGTCAACAACCTGCAGGTGATCACCTCTGCCGTGTCGCTCGGCCATGACGAGTCCCTGATCGTGCATGTCGGCGGCAGCGGTCGCGGCGGTATGGAGAACTACCCGGAGCCCTTCAGGAAGTACGGGCATCTGCGTCTGTCGATCGGTCTGGAGGACGCGGACGATCTCGTCGCCGACATCCGCGCCGCCCTCGATGCCACCTTCCCGTCCTGATCCGACTGTCCCACGAGTCCGCCGACGCTGTGGCGATGCCGCAGCGTCGGCACAGGTGACTGCTGTGACGCCCACATGCCTTCTCTTCGACCTCGACGGAACCCTGATGGACTCCGCCCGGGCATCGCCGCCGGCGTCGCGAGCGCGCTCACCGGGATCGGAGTGCCGGTCCCCGACGGGGACACCCTGCGCAGCTTCGTCGGCCCGCCCATGTACCGGTCGTTCCGCGAGGTCGTCGGGCTTGATGAACTCACCGCCAAGCGGGCACTGCGGCTGTACCGGGCTGCCTACGCGGAGACAGGTGACCTGGACAGCAGAATGTACGACGGGGTTCCCGGCCTGCTGGAGGAACTGGCCGCGGCCGGGATCCCCATGGCGGTGGCGACCTCGAAAGTCGAGGACCAGGCTGTTCGGATCACCGAGCACTACGGCCTGGCCACACACCTGGTGACGGTGTGCGGCACGTCCGACAGGGCAGGACGCACGACCAAGCGAGATGTGATCCGGGAATGCCTGCGCCGCCGCCGCACGGGCCATTGCGACCGCCGACTCCCCCCCCCATGCCCTGGCACAACTGCTGCTGTCCTCGGCGACATCGCCACCACACCGTGCGGTACCTCCCGCTTCCTGACGTGCAGAGCCCTGTCGTACCGGCCCCTGGCAGTCAGCCCCCTGCCAGGGGCCTTCATCACGAAGGAGACCGTCCGCCATGGACGTCATCGACGAGAAGATCATCGCTGAACTCGCCCGCAACGCCCGCATCCCGCATGCCGAGCTGGCCAGCAGGGTGCTGCTGTCCCGCACCGCGGTGCGCCAGCGCATCGAGCGGTTGGAACGCCAGGGACACATCGCCGGCTACACCATCGTCCGCCCAGGTGAGAACGCCGATGACGGTGTCGTCTCGGCACTGGTCCTCATCTACCGACAGGACCGCATGCGTGGTGGCGATGTCCTGGCCGCGCTCAAACGCATCCCGGAGGTCGTCATCTGCGAGGTTCTCAGCGGCGAGTTCGACATCATGGTGCGGCTCGAAGCGGCTTCCCTGGAACGCGTCCGGGAGATCTGGGAAGACATCGCCCGGATGCCGGGTGTGCGTGACACGACCACGGCGCTCACCCTGTCCAACGTCGTCAACCGACCGCGACGGGTGAAGGAGTCGAAGGAGCCGGCGGCCGGCGGATGAAGGAGGGCGGCTCTCTGCGCCCCGCGATCGGCCGCCTTGCAGGTCAGATCGAGGTCAGGCGCAGAATGATGACGCCGCTGATGATGGCGGCGAACGACAGCAGACGGGTGAGCGTGATCTTCTCTTTGAAGAGGATGGCGCCCATGATGACGGTGCCGACGCCGCCCACACCCGTCCAGATGGTGTAACCGACGGAGACGTCGAGGTCGAGCAGGGCCAGGGAGAGGGCGTAGACACCTCCTGCGGCGCCGAAAATGGCCAGCACCGAGGGCCACAGGCGGGTGAAGCCCTTGGCCGCGTGGGTACTCAGGGCGAAGCAGATCTCGAAGATGACGGCGATGCCGAGGTAGACCCAGGTCATGGTGGGAGTTCTTTCCGCGTCAGGTCGGCTGGAGGTCAGGCGACGGGCTGGTGGGGACCGGGGTCGTGTTCGGCGGCTTCCTTCCCGGTCTCGAATTTGTCGCTGATCTGCAAGGTGGCGGCGCCACCGATGATCAGAGCGAAGGCGAGGATCTTCCACGCGGTCAGCGGTTCGTGGTAGACGAGCGTGCTGAACACCACGGTGCCGACGCCCCCGATGCCGGACCAGACGGTGTAGCCGACTCCGACGTCGATCGACTTCAGTGCCTGGGACAGCGTGAAGATCGAGCTGGACAGGGCGGCCACGGTGAGCAGGGAAGGTCCCAGGCGGGTGAAGGCGTGGGTGGCCTCCGTGGACAGCGCGAAGGTGATCTCGAACAGTGAGGAGAGCAGCAGCCAGGCCCAGCCGCGGTTCACGCTCTGGGTGCGGTCTGAGTCTGCAGTCGGCACGAAGTCCTCCAAGGACATTGCTGGAGCGCGCCCGGGGCCTGCCTGCACGGGGGGTGCGGCGGCCCCGGGGCGCGCGAAGGAAGATCAGGACGTGAAGACGGCCGGGGTGTCCGGGCGGAGCAGGTGCGTCACACGGCCCCCAGCTCACCCTGCGGGGGCTGTCAACCGCCGGTTACGGCAGAGCCGTTCAATGACACGGGGGCGAGGAGTTTCTGTGCCTTTGCCTGATCGAGCAGCCCGGCCTGGGCCACGAGATCCGCCACGTTCGATCCTGTTTCCAGCGCCTGCTTGGCGATCCGGGCGGCCGCCGCGTACCCGATGTACGGCGTCAGCGCGGTCACTGACCCCACGGACCGGGCGGCCTGCCGGGCCAGGTGCTCCTCGTGGGCGGTGATTCCGACGACGCAGTGGGTGCGCAGTGCGGTGCAGCCGCGGGTGAGCCACCGGACCGAGGTCAGGAGCAGGTGCCCCATCAGCGGTTCGAAGGCATTGAGCTGGAGTTGTCCGTTCTCTGCGGCCATCGTGATCGACACGTCGGCTCCGGCTACCGCGTAGCAGATCTGGTTGACCATCTCCGGGATGACCGGATTGACCTTGCCCGGCATGATCGACGAGCCGGCCTGGCGGGGCGGCAGGTTGATCTCGCCGAGTCCGTTCTGCGGGCCGCTGGCCAGCAGGCGCAGGTCGTTGCAGGTCTTCGACAGCTTGACGGCCAACCGCTTCAGGACGCCCGACACCAGCAGGAAGACGCCGGTGTCGGAGGTTGCCTCGACCAGATCGAAAGCCGGCTTCAGATCCAGCCCGGTGAACGCGGCCAGGTGCCGTATCACGGCCTCGGCATACCCCGGTTCCGTGGTGATGCCGGTTCCGATGGCGGTCGCGCCGAGGCTGATCTCGTGCAGCAGCGGCAGGGTCTCGCGGATACGGGCCATGTCCTCGGCCAGGGTCACACCGAACGCGGTGAACTCCTGGCCGAGGGTCATCGGCACGGCGTCCTGCAGTTGGGTGCGCCCCACCTTCACCACATGGGCGAACTCCGCGCCCTTGGCAGCGAACGCCTCGGTCAGCGGGCCCAGTTCGGTCAGCAGGCCGGTGAGGGCGCTGCTGACGGCGAGCCGCAGAGCGGTGGGGTAGACGTCGTTGGTCGACTGGCAGCGGTTGACATGGTCGAGCGGGGACACCTGGTCGTAGCGGCCGCGTTCGAAGCCCAGGCGCTCCAGGGCGAGGTTGGCGATGACCTCGTTGGCGTTCATGTTGGTGCTGGTGCCGGCACCGCCCTGGATGACGTCGACCGGGAACTGCTCGTGGTGACCGCCGGCCTCGATGGCCTGGCAGGCCGCCTCGACGGCCTGGGCGATCTCCGGGTCCAGGGCGCCGATCTCGCGGTTCGCGCGGGCCGCGGCGCGCTTGACGGTCGCAAGCGCCCGTACGAGGTCCGGGTGGGCGGCCAGCGGGATGCCGCTGGCCTGGAAGTTCTCCAGCGCACGGGCGGTGTGCACACCCCAGTACGCGTCGGCCGGGACGCAGAGTGCGCCGAGGGAGTCGCACTCGGTACGGAAGGCGGTCATTGGACCACGTCACTGATGTGGTTGACGCAGACGACCTTGGGCTGGGTCATCTCCTCGAAGGCGAAGCGCACGCCTTCGCGGCCCATGCTGCCGTACTTGAAGCCGCCGAACGGCATCGCGTCGAACCGGTAGTCGGACGAGTCGTTGATCATCACGCCCCCGGCCTGGAGCAGCCGGGCTGCGGTCAGGGCGCGGTCGAGGCGCGAGGTGAAGATGCCCGCGTGGAGGCTGTAGTCGATGGCGTTGGCCTGCTCGACGGCGTCCTCGAAGGAGTCGAACGGCTGCAGTACGACGACCGGGGCGAAGGCTTCCTCCTGCCAGATCGTGCAGGTGGCCGGGACGTCTTCGAGGACGGTCGGCGTGTACAGGGAGCCGCTGACGTGGTTGCCGCACAGCAGTACTGCTCCCTGCGCCACCGCGGCGTCGACCTCCGCCCGGGTGGCGCGGGCGGCCTCCGGGGTGATCATGGGGCCGACATCGGTGTGCTCGTCGGACGGGTCGCCGACGCGCAGCAGCTTCGTGCGGGCGACGAAGGCGTCGCGGAAGGACTCGTACACCTTGCGGTCGATCAGGATCCGCTGGGTGCCGATGCAGTTCTGGCCCGCGGCCCAGAACGCGCCGGAGACGCACGAGTCCACTGCCGCGTCGAGGTCCGCGTCGTCCATGACGATGACCGGGGCGTTGCCGCCGAGGTCCATGGCCAGTTTCTTCAGACCGGCGGTCCGGGAGATGGCCTCGCCGGTGGCGAATCCGCCGGTGAAGGACACCATACGGACGTCTGCGGCGCTGACGATCGCGGCGCCGATGTCGGCACCACCGTTGACGACCGTGACGATCTCCTCGGGGAGACCGGCCTCTACGAGGGTGTCGACCAGGCGGAGCGAGGACAGGGGCGTCAAGGCGGAGGGTTTGAGGATCACCGCGTTGCCGCCTGCGATGGCCGGGCCCAGTTTGTGGGCGACCAGGTTGAGGGGGTCGTTGAACGGGGTGATGGCAGCGATGATGCCGAGGGGTTCGCGGGTGAACCAGCCCTGCCGCTTCTCGGAGCCCTCGTAGGCGTCGAAGGGCACCACCTCGCCGGCGTTGCGCCGTGCCTCGGCGGCGGACAGCGCGAGGGTGTTGACCGCGCGGGCCACTTCCTTGCGGGCCTGGACGATGGTTTTACCGGCCTCGCTCACGATCAGGTGGGCGAAGGACTCCGCGCGCCGCTCGATGAGATGGGCCGTGCGCTCGAGGATGGACGCGCGGGCGGCGCGGGACAGAGCGCCCGCGACGCGACGGCCGGCTCTGGCCCGCTGCAGGACAGTCCCCACGGCACGGGCTTCGACCGTGCACACCGAGGCGATGACCTCGCCGGTGAACGGGTTGTGCACGGATGCCATGTCGGCGCCGAGCTGAATGCCGGGGGTCACAACGGTGTCAGCCACGGTGGGTCTCCTGAAGAACACGGTGCAGGGGAGCGGTGTCGTCGTCCGCGTGGTGGTGCTGGTGGATGGCGATGATGTCCGACAGCAGGGCATAGGCCGTCTCCGTCCGTCCGGCCCCTGGCCCGGACACGGTGACCGTGCCCAGCAGGTCGGTGTGGAAGGCGACCGCATTGACCGGGCCGGAGATCCCCGCAAGAGCGTGGTGCGCGGGCAGCGCCACGGGAGCCACCCGGGCCTCGACGGTGCCGTCGGGTCGGCGGGCGGCCGAGCCGACCAGCTTCCAGCGCAGCCCCTTGGAGATGGCGTCCTGCGCATCCTGCGGGGTGATGCCGGAGATCCCCGTGCAGGAGACGTCCTCGCGGCGGAGGCCGGCACCCAGGACTTCGTTGGCCAGGATCATGACCTTGAGCTGGACGTCGTGGCCCTCGATGTCGGCGGTGGGATCGGCTTCGGCGTACCCCAGTTCCTGCGCCTGCGTGACGGCCGTAGGCAGTTCGACGCCTTCCTCGAGGCGGCCGAGGATGTAGTTCGAGGTGCCGTTCATGATGCCCTGCACCCCGGTGATCTCCAGTCCGCCGAGCAGGCGCTGAGCGGTGCGCAGGATCGGGGTGCCGCTGAGTACGGAGCCCTCGAACTCGAAGCTCACGCCATGTTCTGCGGCGAGCCGCTTGAGCTCGCTGCCGGCGAGGGCGACGGGTCCCTTGTTGGTGGTGCACACGTGCTTGCCGGATTCCAGGGCCCAGCGCACGTGGGAGAGGGCGGGCTCACCGTCGTTGGGGTTGGTGAAGGTTGCCTCCACGACGATGTCGGCCGGGACCTCTCGGATCACCCACTTGTTACGGGGGTCGGCGCTTCCCCCGGGAAGGCCGGCGAAGCTCAGCTCGCCGGGTTCGGCCGCCAGCAGCGGAGCCAGGTCGATGCCGGCGGTGTCCACCAGGGAGCCGGCGCGCAGGTCGGTGATCGCGACTACCCGCAGGGTGAAGCCCAGCTCCTCCGCGAAGCGGTCCCCACGTGCGGCTATGAGTTCGGCGAGCGCGCGGTTGACGCCACCGAATCCGATGAGGGCGAGGTCGTATCGGCCCATGTGATGACTCCTTCGCAAGGCACCGCAGCCACACGGCGCGGCTGATCAGAGCCTGGCATCAGGCGGGGGCCGTGCGGCTATGCCGGAGCGACCACGGACCATGTCGCATTGCACGGTCGTGGTGACGATTCGCAGGGCGACCGCTCGGCGTCTCCTGCGGCCGTGCCCGATGGACGGGTCTCATGGGTGCCGCCATCAGCCGGCTGTCAGCGCCGCGTCCGGCAGACGCAGGTGCACACGAAGAGCGCCGTGACCGTCGTCCGTCAGCCGCACCACGCGCGTGTCGCGTGCGTGGACCAGCCAGGACTCCTCAACCGCGTGCCGGAAGACGGCGGCTCCGACACCGCCTGCCAGGTGGAGTCGTTGCTCGGTCCAGTCAAGGCACGTCCGCACATGCGGGCGGTGCGACGACGCGGCGGGTTCGTCGACGATGCCCAGTTCCCTCATCCAACGGGCTCCCGCAGTGGTCAGCGCCGGCCCATAGTCCCAGGACAGGAACCCTTCGGCGGTCATCGCGTCGGTGATCGCGACAGCCAGGGATCCGGCCAGGTGGTCGTAGCAGATGCGAGCGAAGGCCAGATCCCGATGACGGCGGGCCGCGGTGAGGGACCGTACGGGCACCGGATGCTGGGGAGACCGTGCGGCAAGCGCTTCGATCATCTCGGCGATGCCCGGGTCGGCGAGCCGGACATAGCGGTTGCGGCCCTTTCGCTCCTCGGCCAGCAGGCCGCCCGCCACCAGCCGGTTCAGGTGGCTCGTCACGGTGGACGGGGCGACGCCGGCCAGACGGGCCAGCTCCGTCGCCGTCCACGCCCGGCCGTCCAGCAGCGCGAGACAGAACTCAGCACGCGTCCGGTCGGCCAGGAGGGCCGCCAGAGCAGCGAGATCCGGCTCTTCGGCGTACACGTCTTGGCTGGTCACAGATCCATTGTCGGCAACCGTCACTTCGACGAGCATCGAAAGGTCGCGTGCTTAGCGTTTTCTGCATGACGACTGACACGCATCGAGTGATACGCCCGAGCATCCTCTACTTCGGAAACCCGGTGGTCCTGCTCACCACGGAGAACGAGGACGGCACCTTCAACCTCGCTCCCATCTCGTCCGCCTGGGCCCTGGGACAGAACGTCGTCCTGGGCCTGGGCAGCGAAAACCGGACGGTGCGCAACCTGGCCGAGCGGCAGGACGTGGTCATCAGCCTCGCCTCGCCCGAACTGTGGGAGCAGGTCGAGCGGCTCGCGCCGCTCACCGGTGCCCACCCGGTGCCGGAGAGCAAGCGGGCGGTGTACCGGTACGAGCCCGACAAGTTCTCCGCCGCCGGACTGACCCCGCAGCCCTCTGACCTTGTACGACCGCCGCGGGTCGCCGAGTCGCCCCTCCAGCTTGAAGCGAGGGCCGTTGCCCTGAACCCGGGCGGAGAAGGCCGCTTCTTCTCCGTCGAGTGCGAGGTGGTCCGTGTCCATGCTCACGAGCGCATCGTGGTCCCCGGCACGCACCACGTCGACCCCGAAGTGTGGAGCCCGCTCATCTACAACTTCCGCCACTACCACGGGCTCGCTCCCGAGGTCGGCCATGGCTTCCGCTCGGAGACGGCCACGGTCTCCGCGCGTACGGGGTGACCGGCTGAAGCAGGGAGTGAGTCCGGCGCCGGGAGAGTCCGGACTCACCCGGCGGCGTTGCGGTGGGAGTTTGGCATAGGACAAAGTGTCCGCCTCCCACCTCGGGCTGACGGGGGAACCGAACCTGCCGCGTCCTCTGCGCGGGTTGGACGAGGCCGCACATCAGGACGTTGTCGAAGCGCTGGACGCACTCGGGCTCACCGCCTGAGCCCGTTGCCATGAATCACCAGCACATCGCGACCGGAACGAATGCGGTGACCGCGCCGGCAAGGCATGCCGGCCGCAAGGGCGGCCTCGCCCGCTACGTCATAGCCGCGGCCTTGGCGCGCACGGCTGACGGAGGAGCGGTTGTCGCCGTCGTCCTGCTCGTCAGCTCGTCGGGCGGTCCAGGGACCCTCGCAGGTACGTTCGGAGCGTGCATCACCGCACCACATCTACTTGGCCCCTTCGTCGCCCGTCCCTTGGACCTCGCCCGAGATGGCCGCAAGGTCATCGCGGCAGCCTGCCTGCTGTACGCCACTGCACTGACCGCAGGAGTGCTGGCGTACGGCCGTGCGCCCGCCCTGGTGAGCGCCTTGCTGCTGGCCGTGGCCGGCACCTGCGGCCCCCTGCTGACGGGCGGCATCAGCAGCCGACTGCCCGCCATCGCCGGACCGCAGCTCCGCACCCAGCGGCGTGCACAGGGCTGGGATGGGGCCACCTACGGCATCGGCGGCACCGCCGGCCCGTCCCTGGTGGCTGCCCTGGCCAGCTGGGGCTCGCCCACCGCGGCCGCACTCGCGCTGGCGACTGCGGTGGGCGCGGCGGCCGTCTGCGTGCTGCTCCTGCCCCCCGCCGCGCCGGATCGTGGAGGCGACAGAGGCAAGATCCTCAAGCCGGGCCCGACCCTCATGCTCATGGCCCGCACCGGCCATCTCCGGCGCACCACCTACGTGACGATGACCGTTGCACTCAGCGTTGCCGCCCTGCCCGTCACGGCGGTGCACATGACGAAGATCCTCGGTGTCGAATCAGGCACCGCGGCAGTTCTGACCGCCGCCTACGGCCTCGGCAACCTCGTCGGCTCCGTGACGGTTATGGTCTCTCCTCTCACCGGTGACCCCGACCGCCTGACGCGCCGCCTTGCCCTGTGCGTCGTCGTCGGCCTCGGTGCGGTCGCGATGAGCCACAGCTTCGCCCTTTCCATATCGGCGTTCGCGCTCACCGGCATCCTCAACGCACTCTTCTTCGCCGCCACTCTCGCCGCCCGCACCGAGTACGCACCTCCCGCTCTCCAAGGACAGGTCTTCATCTGGGTAGCCGCCCTGAAGATCACCTCAGGATCCGCCGGCACCGCCCTGGCCGGCTCCCTCACGGGCCTGGATGTGCGGCTGCCCCTCCTCCTCGGCATCAGCGGGACAACGGCAGCCGTCCTGGCAGCGACATTGGAGAAGCGGGCCGGCGGGAGGTTTTGCGAGCGCCCGGTGAGCAGGTAACGCCGAGTGGGGTGGTCACATGGCCGAGATCTACCGTGCCGCTCTGGAGGCCGTGCTCGTCCTTGCGGGCCGTCAGCACGCGCATCGGGCCGTATGCCAGCCGCAAGGGCGGCCTCGCCCGCTACGTTCGGCCAGCCCCAGCAGCAGCTCGACGATGGTCCGGTAGGACTGGGCGGTGTTGGCCTGGTTTGTGCCCGTCGACGGCGCCCGCCACCAGCTCGACCTCCTGATCCACACCGAAGCCGACCGCCGCCACATCCCCGTGCACGTTCTGCTCGACATCGTGCAGGTCAGCGAGTACCTGTGGACCGCGGCGCACGCCTTCCACCCGCCCGGCACCGCCGACGCCGAAGCCTGGGTCTCCGGCCACCTGATCACCATCCTGCACGGCCAGGCCGCCCGCGCCGCCACCGAGATCACCGCGCAGGCTGGCCGGGCCCGCCTGCGCGGAGCCAGACGCGAGGCCGTCGACGCCTGTATCGGCTGCCTCACCGGCCACCTCGACCAGCTCTGCTACGACACCGCCCTGGCGGCGGGCTGGCCGATCGCCACCGGCGCGATCGAGGGCGCCTGCCGCCACCTGATCGGTGACCGCCTCGACATCACCGGCGCCCGCTGGGGCCTGGACGGCGCCGAGGCTGTCCTCAAACTCCGCGCCCTGAACGACAACGGCGACATCGACGAGTACTGGACCTTCCACCTTGCCCGGGAGCACGAACGTCTCCACCCCACCCCCGACCAGCACAACTACCAACTCACGGCCTGACCCACGGACTTCCCAGAGCGGGAGCTGCACCCACTGCACATCTCCCGAGCCGGGAAGTGGACCACAGAGGCAGGCCCCACACGGGCTGACTACGCTGCCGAACTCTCCCGAAGACAGGTACTCCGCCACTCCCAGCAGCCGGACATACAGAAACAGGCGATCGGTCGGACGGACGCGACGGGTGCCTTCACTGCCAGACCGGATGGCCGTCACCTGATACTTGGCCGACTCCAGCACTTCGAGTGACGTTGTTCTCGTCGCCCATGTTGCGGTGCAGGCCGCCTTCTACCGGAACACCGTCTAGACGACCGGTCTACTCGGATGCTACGGTTCATGCATGCCGGTCACCACACGGAGCACAGACACCCGTCGGAACATCCTCGACACCGCCCAGCGGATCATGGCCCACAAGGGCTACTCGGCCGTCGGCATCAACGAGGTGCTCGCGGAGGCCGGCGTGCCGAAGGGGTCCTTTTACCACTACTTCGCCTCGAAGGACGCCTTCGGCGAAGCGATCCTCAAGAGCTACTTCGCGGACTACCTCGCGGACATGGACGGCATTCTCGCCCGGTCCGGCCAGTCGGCGGCCGAGCGGCTGATGGCCTACTGGCAGCAGTGGCGGGAGACGCAGAGCGTCGAGGAGTGCCAGGGCAAGTGTCTGGCCGTGAAACTCGGCGCCGAGGTGGCCGACCTGTCGGAGTCGATGCGCCTGGCCCTCAAAGAGGGGACGGGCGCCATCGTCGACCGCATCGCGCGCACCATCGCCGACGGCCTGGAGGACGGCTCTCTCTCGGTCGACGGTGATCCCCGCGACGTGGCGCAGGCCCTGTACGACATGTGGCTCGGCGCGAGCGTCATGTGCAAGATCCATCGCAGTCTGGCGCCGCTCGACACCGTCACCGCGGTGACCCGCAGGCTGCTGCACCTGTAGAAGGCCCGCACCCCATGGCCGCCCCGGTCATGGGGACATCTCCACCCATCAAAAGTAGACTGGTCTACTCACCCCCAAGGAGCATGTCATGAAGGTTCTGATTGTTCTCACCTCCCACGACGAGCTGGGCGACACCGGCCTGAAGACCGGGTTCTGGCTGGAGGAGCTGGCGGCGCCGTACTACCGCTTCAAGGAGGCCGGCGCGCAGATCGTGCTCGCCTCGCCGAAGGGCGGGCAGCCGCCGCTGGACCCCAAGAGCAACGAGCCCGGCTTCCAGACCGACGACACCCGGCGCTTCGAGGCCGACCCGGAGGCCACCAAGGCACTGGCGAACACCGTGCGCCTCGATGCGGTCTCGGCCGGCGACTTCGACGCGGTCTTCTACTCCGGCGGCCACGGCCCGCTCTGGGACCTGGCCGAGGACACCGACTCCGCCCGACTGATCGAGTCGACCCTGCGCTCCGGCAAGCCGGTGGGACTGGTGTGCCACGCACCCGGCGTCCTACGGCACACCGTCAACGAGGACGGCACCCCGCTGGTGCGCGGCAAGAACGTCACCGGATTCGCCAACACCGAGGAGGAGGCCGTCCAGCTCACCGACATCGTCCCCTTCCTGGTCGAGGACGAACTCACCAAGCTCGGGGGCATCTACTCCAAGACCGACGACTGGCAGCCCTACGTCCTTAAGGACGGTCTGCTGATCACCGGGCAGAACCCGGCCTCCTCCGCTCCCGCGGCCGACGCCCTGATCGAGCTGGTCACCAAGGGCGGCGTGTGAGCGCCTACGTCGTCATGCTCCGCGAGCGCGTGAGCGACCCGGCCGAGCTGGCCCTCAGGGCTGGGTCCGCTCAGCGGAGCTCGGGTTCTGGCGGAAATCGGCGACGACCGGACTCGGTTCGCCGACGCCAGAGGGCTGAAGGCTTACGCGGGTTGCGCCCCGGTCACCCGCGACTCCGGCAAGAGCGTGTCCGTCGCGGCCCGAAGGGTGAAGAACCAGCGGCTGGCCGGGGTCGGCTACATGGGGGCCTTCTCGGCGATGGCCCATTCCGATGGGGCGCGGGCTCACTACGACCGCCGACGTGAGGCCGGAGATCGCCACACGGCCGCCCAGAGGAACCTCTTCAACCGAATGATCGGCTGCCTCCACCACTGCCTGACTCACCGCGTCTTGTTCAACGAGGCCGTAGCCTTCCCGACCTCGAAAGACCCCCGTCTCACCCTCGCCGCTTGACACGTTCTCCGCATCGGATGTCTTCTTCGCGGCGTCAGTTCCCTGGCTGCTCAGGGGCACGTTGGTGGAGGTCTTGACGCTCTGAGTGTCGATGACGGAGGCGGTCGGCTCGGGCTTGCGGCCTTCCTTTACGCGGGCCAGGCCGGTCAGGTCGTGGTTGAGCTGGGCGAGGATTCCCTCGTCGCGCCAGGCGGCGTAGGAGAAGTAGACGGTGCCGTGGCCCGGGAAGTCGTGCGGGAGGTATTTCCAGGGGATTCCGGCGCGGTTCAGGTAGAGGAGTGCGTCGAACACGTCGCGTAAGTCGATTTTGGCTGGCTGTCCTGTTGGCCGGCGTTCGAGGCGGCCGTTTCGCCAGGCCGTCAACGTCGGCTCGATCAGGGCCATCGGGCGTCGGACAGATCGCTGGGGTACGACGTGCGCTCACTCACGGCACAGCGTGATCACGGCCGTGGCGGAGGGCGGGTTCCGCTGCAAGTCGGGCGGTTCTGTGGCATTTTCAAATCAGACGGGTTTCCGAGTGCAGAACCACGTGAGGTGGACAGTCGAGTGCTCCCCCTTGCAGGGAACGAATAACCTCTACCCGACGAAGGCACTCAAAGTAGGTCACGGGTAAAGCAGGCATACCGGAAGAACCCTATGTGAACGCCCACTCGGAGCAGGGCGGGGCTGCGATGGCGAAACGGTGGGGCGGCGTGGGGTCAAGTCCGGGGCGGCCGTCTCTCCCCGGAGTCCCGTCGCTCTTGGACTGCGGAGTCCTGCGGCGTGTGGGCGGCACGGGACTGTCGATCGCGGGAGGCGGTGATCTGCCATGCGTGTGCCGCCTCGGGATGGCCCAGGTTGGCTGCCTTGGCGAGCCAGTGCATGGCCTCGCCCCTTTGCTTACGCTTGGCGAGGTTCATCCCCAGGGCGTACATGCCTGCGACGTTGCCTGCCTTGGCTGCGTAGCCGTACCAGGTCGCGGCCATGGGCGTGTCCCCCTCCGCCTCGTACAACAGCCCCCGGTTCACCGCCGCGCCGACGAACCCCGCCCGGTACGAGCGCTCGTAGAGGGTGGCGGCCCGACGGAGGTCTCCGCGTCCCTCGGCCAGGTGGCCCAGGATGTCCAGTGCGCCGGGGTGGTCCTCGGCAGCCTCCCGCTGCAGGAGCGCCTCGGCCTCGCGGTGGTTGCCGCGCTTGATCCGGATGCCGGCGAGGTGGACTGCGGCGTCACGGTGTCCCGCAGCAGCCGCCTTCTCGAAGTGCCGCTCGGCCTCGTCCTCGTCGCCCGCTACCTTGAAGTGCAGTGCGAGGTTGTACCGCGAATCGACCCGGCCGAGGTCGGCCGCTTCGCGGTAGTGCGCCAGCGCCTCCTCCACCCGGCCCGGATCCCCGGTGTCCATGAGGCACTTGGCGAGGCCATGGATGGCTCCGGCGTCCCCGGCGTCGGCGGCCCGCCGGAACCAGGCGATCGCCTCGTCGAGCTCACCGGCGCCGGAGTGGAGCAGCGCCAGGTTGTACTGCGCGTTGATGTTGCCCGCCTCGGCCGCACGGAGGTAGAGCCGACGGGCGTCCTCGTTCCGTTCGCGCTTCGCGAGGCCGACCGCGCGCCAGTACGCCCTCAAGCCCTTCAGCCCACCGTGCCTGCCCACGCCGAACCCTCACATGTCCGCGGAACGGGTTCGCATGATCGCACAGGCGGCGACACCGGGAAAGGGGGAATCCTTGCCCACCACGTCCATCCGAAATCTTGCTGCCGTCGTAGCGCTGCTGGCAGCCGTCCCGCTGGGCGCCGCTTCGGTCTCAGCGGCTGTGCCTGTCCGTGCCTCTGTCCTCTGTCCTGACGCAGACGCCAGCCGCAGCGACCTGCTGGCGCTCAACTCCCACCGCAGGGACTCCCCCTTGCGAGGACTACGCATGGAGACCTGGGCTCGGATTTCCCGGAACACCGCGGTGGTGAGCCGTGAGCCCACGAGGATCTGGTCCACTGCGGCGCGTGGCTGCCACGGCACGGTCATGATCCTCATGCTGAACCGCTGTGGGGACCTGACCGGGACCATGATCCCCCGGTGCTACGGGGGCGACGGCCGCTGGACCGGCCAGCACGATCGGCGCGGGTTCTGAAGCGAGCCCTTCGACCCGGAAGTGACCGGCGCACCCACAGCGTGATCGTCCTTCAAACGACCTGATGAAGCCTCTGCGCAACTACCGTGCACTCGCGTGCATCCCGTGGGCGGCCCGCCGGCCGTCGGCTCGCAGATGCCTGCCCTGGCGGCGTCCGGAGAGCTGGGTTCCCGGTGCGAATGCGGTCGCCCCTTGGCCCGGAGTGACGAGGAGGAACGACAGCAGGCTGGTGGAGGACTGGGCGGTCGCGGACTGGCCGGTGAGGTGGACGGAGACCGCGGCCATGCCGGTGTAGTGCATGCCGGTGACGGCCACGCCCATGATCAGGCTGGCGCCGAGGCTGGCCCACAGGGCGTGGATGGAGACCGCCGCCCACAGGGCCGCGGTGGCGGCTGCGACGGCGATGACGACGGACAGCACCACTGTGAGGGTGTCGTAGTGCAGGGTGCCGGTGGTGTGGATGGCGGCCATCCCGAGGTAGTGCATGGCCGCGACACCGAGACCGGTGACCGTGCCGGCCGTCGCCAGGGACATCGGGGAGCCGCCCCGGTAGCCGACGAGGAACACGCCGAGGGCGACGACGACGATGGCGGCGGCGAGGCTGAGGAGCGTCCTCGTCGTGTCGTAGCCGACCAGGGCGCCCTGGACGCTGAAGCCGATCATGGCGATGAAGTGCATGGTCCAGATGCCGCACCCGATCGATATGGCGCCCAGGGCCAGCCACCCGGCCCTGCGGTGCGGACGCCGCAGCGACCGTGTCGTGCACCGCAGCCCGAGCCCGGCGCCGAGGCAGGCGGTCGATCGCCGGGTGCCCTCGCGGGGTCGAGTAGGCGAGGTAGACGGCTACCTGGCTGTTCTCGACGCGTCCGGCGCTGCCGGTGTACTGGCGCTGGACACGGACAGTGTCGGTGCCTTTCTTCACGTCGCCGGTCTCGTCGACCACCAGCACCGCCTCGTCGTCGTGCAGATGCTCCACCACGTAGTCACCCACGTCGTCGCGGACCTGGTCGGCGTCCCACTTGGCCCGCCCGAGCAGGTGCTGCATGCCGTCCGGGGTCCTGTCCCCGGCCCACTCGGCGATGGTCCAGCAGTTCTTGCGCGGCAGGTCCGACAGCAGGCCGGGTACCAACTTCCGGGCTCGGCGCCGGGATTCGACCCGCGTGAACCGTCCCGCTATCCGGCTCATCAGGCCCTCGAACGCCTCCTGCCAGTAGGCAGGGTTTACGCTGTGACCTGCGGCCACCGCGTGATCTTCAGTCTTCACACACCGATGATCAACGGTGGCCGCACCCGTCTCCGCAGCGCGTCAGGCTCGCGCAGCGTCTGTCCGCTGTCCTGTGGCTGGAGGACTTGTGCAACGTGGCGAAGTCTGGTGGGTCCAGTTCGACGAGCGGAGGTTGGTCGTACTGCTGTCGGGAGACGACGCGTCCGGGATCCGGGTGATGCAGGTCGTCGCTCCGGCGGGCGTCGACATCAGCGGTCTGGGCATCGAGGTGATGGTGGGCGCCGGTGAAGGAGTGCCGTTCGAAGGCGTGCTGCGGCTCGCGTTCCCGCGTCCAGGCTTCACCCCTTGCACGTGGCTGACCACTGTGTCACGGGACGACCTGATAGAGCGGGCGGCCGTCCTGTCCTCGGCGAAGCTCAGCGAGATCGACGATGCCCTCCGACTCGCTGAACAAGCGCAGGAGCAGACCCCGGCGACGACCGCGAAGCTCAGCGAGATAAGGGACGCCCTCCGTCCCGGTGAACTCGGGTAGAGGGAGAAGGAGCCGACGGCGTGGGCGGTTTCGGCCAGATGGTCGACGCTGCCCGACTGTCGCCTCGGCGCCCCTCACCATCGAGATCACGATCTACGGCTGGAGTACCGTCGTCGCCCTGGCCAGCCTCACCCAGCGCATGGACCAGGCAATCAGCCAGACCGGTTCCGGGCTGCGACACCTGCACGACAAGAGGGCGATCCGCGTCTACAACGGCGGGAACCACGACGAGGAAGTCGCCAGGGCCGCCCAGGACCTGCTGTCGGCATGATGATGCTGCGCGGCGCCTCCGAGCGTCTGAGCACGGCTCACGAGAACCTGGCCGGACTCGGCGGTCTCTTCGCGAACGTGCCGTACGACGAGCTCGCCTCGATGGACGGCGGCCTGTCCGAGCGCGAGCTGGACGCGGCCGAGTGACGCAGCAGCCGGGAGAGGATGACCTGCGCGCGCCCGCACCGGAGTCGTGATCTCTCCGCGCTACTGCGCGGTGAGGGTGACACTCACGTCCACGGCGTGCATGGTGCCCGGCTCCAGGAGGCCGCCCATCAGCCGACCGGGGCGAGCTGGGCGTCGTACTGCTCCACGGCCCAGGGCAGGACCACGCAGGACAGCAGGAACCAGCGGGCGATCCGCTTCAGTTCCCAGCTGTCCACTGGGAAGTGGAGCCCCTCGTAGGCGCTTTGGTGCAGTTCTTCGAAAGCTGCGAGCGCCGCGCGCAGTCCGCCCTCGGTGCCGAGGTTGTTGCGCGGACTGCCGTCGAGGAGGTCACTGTCCACGTCGTCGGCCAGGCCCGGGAAGTCGTCGCGGGCCCAGCAGTCGAAAGTCCGTCATCCCAACCCGTCCGCTCGGTCCACTTCATCACCTGGGGTGCGGATCCATCACAGCAGGCGCGTACAGGTCGGACAAGGTTTCGGCAAGGTCGGTATTCCACAATCCGTGCACGCACCGCCGAGGGGCCGGCCCGAGACGTGTTCTCCGCCGGAAGGATCACTCACGGGAAGGGACCATGAATGAACGTCACAACAAGCACAGCCCGCAGGACTCTGAGCGTGACCGTCGTCGCCGCCACGGTGGCGGCTCTGGGCCTGTTGGCACCGAGTTCGGCCGAAGCCGCCGCGAGTGACTGCCCTTCCGGCAGCCTGTGTGTCTGGGACCAAATCAACTACACGGGAAACCGCTGCAGTTGGAGCAACGCCGACAGCGACTGGACCAGCGGGACCGTGACGTGTTCATGGGCCGACGACCGCAACGTCAAGTCGGTCTACAACCACGGGACTTCTTCCTCGTACGAGGGGGTCGGCCTCTATTCCGGAGCGGGCTACTCGGGGTATCTCGGCTGCATAGGACAGGGCGTGAAGGGCCCTGGCGTCAGCGGCGGCCCCGGCCTCAAGGTGCTGTCCCACAAGTGGCTCGCCAGCTGCTGAGTCCGGACGCCGGGGAGGGTGAGCACGGCACGGGCCGAGCGCCCGGTGGGGCCGTCAAGGGGGAGCGGCCCCACCGTCGCCGATGCGGATAATCGGAAGTGCTTGCAGTGTGGTCGCGAGTATGACGCGGAGCTGGAGTGGCACAGCGGCTACGCCGCAGAGTGAGCGAGGCGACTGGCAGTGCTTCCAGCCGGCCGGGAGCTCCTTTGACCCGTGTCTCGGTCAGACCCTGGACAGGTTCCAGTGAGCGGCCGTCAGGTGGTGTCCGTCCCCTTTCCGAGAGCGCCGCGAGTCTCCTGGACCAGGACGCCATCCCTACGACGTGCCCGGTGGCACGGTTCGTTCGAAGAGAGCGGACACCGACGGCTGCCATGGAGGTGTTGGCGTACCGTCCGGGTCCAAGCCGTACGGCCACAGCCTGCTGAGCACCTCCTGCGTCTCGGGCGGGTGGTGCGATGGGTTGGTATGGCCGTGGTCGGCGGCCTGCCGGTAGAGGGCCTCGGCGCCTTCCGGGTCCCTGGCTTCCTCCCGGATCTCAGCCAAGCGGAGCAGCGCGTCGACGCTGCCGTGGTCTGCGGCTCGCCAGGCCAGTGTTTCGGCGCCTTCCCGGTCCCCGGCTTTCTCCCGCATCTCAGTCAGGCGCATCGGCGCGCGGGTGTTTCCCTGGTCTGCTGCTCGCCGGTAGAGGGCCTCGGCGCTTTCCCGCTGGTCTTCCTCCTCCCGCATCCGAGCCCATACGGACATAGCAGTGGTGCTGCCGCGGCTTACGGCCCGCCGGAGCAGTGCTTCGGCCCCTTCCAGGTTCCCCGCATCCTTCCGCATCCGGGCCAGGCGGAGCACCGCGAGGATGTCACCGTGGTCTGCGGCCGCCCAGGCCAAGGCTTCGGCAGCCTCCGGGCCGTCGGCTTCTTCCCGTAGCTCAGCCAGGTCCTACGCAGCGCGTAGGGAGCCGTGCACAACGGCCTGCCGATAGAGAGCGTCGGCTTTCACCCGGTCCCCGGCCTCCTTCCGTTTCCAGGCCAAGTTGAGCAGCGCATGGAGGTCGCCGAGGTCTGCAGCCTGCCGCGCCAGGCCCTTCGGCCGCCTGTGTCGACGGAGACGAGAGCCCGAAATCCGTCCCACTTCGTTTATGCGCTGTTGAGCTGTCCACGGACTGTCGTCCAGCGTCATGTCGATCACCGGTTGGCGAGGGCATTTCATCGCCCGCCGTCCCGGAGGCACCATCGCCGGAGGCGTCTGGCGTGCGAAAGGACGCTGGGTGTGGCGCGCAGCCAACTACCGATGATCAAGGGGAGTTCATCAAGCCGTCCGTGCCGACGACGTGCCCGTTCCCGCCCGGGTCGCATCCGCGCCCCAGCCGGCCAGCAGCCGCAGAGCCTCCGCCGACGGGGAGTTCGGTTCGGCGTGGTAGGTCACCAACATCTGCTGGTGGGCGTCGGCCTGGTGGAACGACTCGAGGCGGAGATCGAGTTCGCCGACGAGCGGGTGGTGCAGGCGCTGGATACCGTGACACTTCTCCTTGACGTCGTGGGTGGCCCACAGCCGCCTGAACTCCTCGCTCTTCACGGAGAGTTCGCCCACCAGCGCGGACAGCCGGGGGTCGTCCGGATGGGAGCCGGCGTCCATGCGCAGCTGAGAGACGATGTCGCTGGCTTTGCGTTCCCAGTCCAGGAACAGGTCGCGGTACTCGGGCCGCAGGAAGACCAGCCGCGCCCAGTTCTGCTCCCGCGCCGGCAGCTCAGCCCAGTCGCCGAAGACCGCCGCGGCCATCCGGTTCCAGACGAGGATGTCCGAGCGCCGCCCCACGAGGATCGCCGGAACGCCGTCCATGGTGTCCAGCAGCGTCCGCAGGGGGCCCCGTACCTGTGGGGCGCGGCCGGCCGGCTTCTTCTTGTGCTGCTTCGGCTTCGCCAGGTGCGTGAGGTGCGCGTGCTCGGCGTCGCTCAGCCTGAGCGCGCGGGCGATGGCATCGAGGACCTCCGCCGACACGGTCCGCCCGTTGCCCTGTTCCAGCCGCGTGTAATACGCCACCGACACCCCGGCCAGCTGCGCCAGCTCCTCGCGGCGCAGCCCCGGCACCCGCCGGTACCGTCCGAAGCCCCGCAGCCCCACATCCTCCGGCTTCAGCCGGGCCCGCCGGGTGCGCAGGAACTCACTGAGCTCGGCACGCGGGTCCAGAGCGCCGGCGACCAGCTCGTGCACCGGCTCGGCGTATTCGTCCATGCCTCGAGTATCCACGGTCGCACGCACACCAGCCTGACCCAACCAGTGGTAGGCACAGCGCACGTACGCAATGCCGTGGCCTGGGTGGATGCCGGCCCGTCCGGGACGCTGGCCACCGTGCCCGGCCGGAAGGCGGCCGGGGCGTGGCTTGCATCAGGAACGGAGTACATCCCATGAGCGCAACACAGGGGATCGAGCCGAGGACGCACCGGACCGAAACGGCCGCGGAGGTGGTCGGCCGCCTTCGTGCGACGTTCAACACCGGCGTCACCCGCGGACTGGACTGGCGCGTCAGCCAGCTGCAGCGGCTGCGGGCACTGCTGGTCGAGAACGAGCAGGAACTGATCGAAGCCCTCTGGGCGGACCTGAGGAAGAACGCCGCCGAGGCCAAGACGCAGGAGATCGACTTCACCGTCGCCGACATCGACGAGGCACTGGCGAACCTCGAAAACTGGCTTCAGCCTCGCCCGGTGGAGGTTCCCGCCCACTTCGGTCCCACGACAACGGCCTACACCACGTACGACCCGCTCGGGGTCGTCCTGGTGATCGCTCCGTGGAATTTCCCGCTGCACCTTCTCATCGACCCCGTCATCGGCGCTCTGGCCGCCGGAAACACCGTGGTGGCCAAGCCGAGCGAGATCTCGGTGCACACATCGGCGGTCGCCTCACGTCTCCTGCGACAGTACTTCGACGCCGACGTGCTCACCGTGGTCGAGGGGGGCGCCGATGAGACCACGGCCCTGCTGGCACAACGGTTCGACCAGATCTTCTACACCGGCAATGGCACGGTCGGCCGGATCGTCATGGCCGCAGCCGCCAAGAACCTCACCCCCGTCACGCTCGAACTCGGAGGCAAGTCACCGGTGTTCGTGGCGTCCGACGCCGACGTGGACGAGACCGCCAAGCGGCTGGTCGGCGCCAAGTTCGGCAACGCGGGGCAGCAGTGCATAGCCCCCGACTACGTTCTGGCCGACCCTGCCACCGCCGCCGCACTGGTCCCCGCCCTCCGCGCGGCGGTCGACGCCCAGTTCGGCTCCACCCCGCAGACCTCAGCGGACTTCGGCCGGATCATCAACGAGCGGCACTTCGACCGGCTCACGCGTCTGCTGGACTCCGGCCGGGCGGCGGTGGGAGGCCAGCACGACCGCGACGACCTGTTCATCGCACCGACCGTGCTCACCGATGTCGACCCCGCATCGCCGGTCATGCAGGAAGAGATCTTCGGTCCGATCCTCGCCGTCGTCGAAGTCGCCGACCTCGATGCCGCCATCGCCTTCATCAACGAACGCGAAAAGCCCCTCGCGCTCTACGCCTTCACCACGTCCGAGGCCACCAAGTCGCGCCTCGTGAACGAGACGTCCTCCGGCGGCGTCGCCTGGGGCCAGCCGGTGATGCAACTGCTCATGCCCGGCCTGCCGTTCGGTGGCGTCGGCGAAAGCGGCATGGGCCGGTACCACGGCCGGTATTCCCTCGAGACGTTCAGCCACCTCAAGGCCGTCGCGGACGTGCCGCTCAACTAGGCCCGCGCTCTCCCGAAGCAGGCTGCCCGACTGGTGATCGGCTACAGAAAGTGCCTCTGCCCAGCCGAAATGAGGACTGCTGAGGTCCCGGTTCCCTGACACCCGCCAGGCCCATGCTGCCGCCTGTCTCTTTCACCCGACCCATTCTTCGAAGGAAGCTGCCATGACTACCGCGTTCGACCCGATCGACCTGGGCGGCAAGACGCTGGCCAACCGCGTCGCGATGGCGCCGATGACCCGCAGCCGCGCCGACGCTCCCGCAGCCACGGCGACGGAGCTGATGGCGACCTACTACGCCCAGCGTGCGAGCGCCGGCCTGATCATCACCGAGGGCATCCAGCCGTCGGTGGGCGGCCAGGGCTACACCAACACTCCGGGCCTGCACTCCGCCCAGCAGGTCGACGCCTGGCGGAAGGTGACCGACGCCGTCCATGCCCAGGGAGGCACGATCTTCGCGCAGCTGATGCACACCGGCCGGATCAGCCACCCCAGCCTGCTGCCCGAGGGACTCATGCCCGTCGCCCCCTCCTCCGTCGCGGCGGCGGGCCAGGTGTTCACCTACCAGGGCCCCCAGGACTTCGTCACGCCGAAGGAACTGGACCAGGACGACATCACCCAGACGATCGCCGACTACGCCGACGCCGCGCGCAACGCGATCGCCGCCGGTTTCGACGGCGTGGAGATCCACGGGGCGAACGGCTACCTGATCCACCAGTTCCTCGCCCCCAACACGAATCTGCGCACCGATGGCTGGGGAGGTGGCGCCGCGGACCGGGTCCGCTTCGGTATCGAGGTCGCCACGGCCGTCGCGGAGGCGATCGGCGGCCACCGGACCGGCTTCCGCATCTCTCCCGGCAACCCCTACAACGACATCGCCGAGACCGACCCGGCGGACGTGCTGGAGACCTACACCACCCTGATCGCCGCTCTCGCCCGGCTGGACCTCGCCTACCTGCACCTGGTCGAGAGCCCGGACCGCGACCTGACCGCCCGGCTGCGCAAGGACTGGCCGACGGCGTTCATCCTCAACCCCTTCACCCACCCCGAGACCACCGGCCCCGGCGCTCTCGCCCGCATCGAGGACGGCACCGCGGACATCATCGCCTTCGGCGCGCTGTTCCTGGCCAACCCGGACCTGCCTGCCCGCCTCGCAGCCGGCGGCCGCTACAACACCCCCGATGCGGCCACCTTCTACGGCGGCGACCACCGCGGCTACACCGACTACCCGACGCTGCCCGCCGACAGCGCGTGACCTGAAAGTGGTCATCGCCGGCGAGTGCGGAGGCAAGACGCGATCAGAGCGGCGGTGTCACCCCGATCAACAGGAGTAGCGGCATGCGCACGCTGATCTGGCCGTCCTTGTCGTCCCCGTTCACTGATCCCCCCACCCCCTCTGCGCGTCGGCGGCACCGCCCCCGGCGAGCGCATCGCTGTCCTCCACGGAGTCCTGGATGGTCCGCCGGTCATCCAGGGACGGGTACACGGGGCGGTCCTTGGCCGTGCACTTCTCGAAAATCTCGCCGTCCCTGATCATCCGCCTGAGGGTGAAGTAGCCGTAGATCCACAGCCGGTCCCGTGTCGCGGAGGGAATCTTCGCGGGGCGTCCGTCGGCCAGCACTCCGGGATCCGGATCGTCGTCTTCGAAACACCCACCAGGGGAAGAGCCGTCGTCCTCGTGCCGCATCGGCCAGCTGGCGGTCGGCTCGGAGGTGCTCCACGGAGGCGTCTGCGGGACCGGCCCGTCGCCGAACAGCCAGTCCTCTTCCGCCTCGTCGAACGGTTCCCTGTCCTGAGGCGTCGTGCCGGGCACCCATCCCGTAGCCGGGCAACCGGCGGGAGAACAGATCGATCACCGTTGCCAGGCAGAGCTTGCCCTCGCCGGTGTCGATCTCGGTCATGTCGCCTGCCCGGACGAGTTCCGGTTCCTCGGCGGTGAAGTCCCGGCGGACGAAATCCGGGGCGCCGGCCGCCTGCCCGGCCTGGTCAGCGACCGGCGGCGCCTGACCTTCCGGCCCGCCGGCCTGAGTTCGGCCATGACCTTCGCGACGGTGTTCACCGACACCCGCCGGCCCCGGCGCACCAGCTCGATGAACACCTTCGGCGAGCCGTAGGTGCCCCCGGAGCAGCGGAAGATCTCCTCGATCTCCTCCGCCAGGTGCTGCC
>NZ_KQ948767.1:377560-412791 GCF_001514205.1 Streptomyces griseoruber
CGGCGACCCGTTTCGCCGCGCCCGCGACACCCAGCTGTGCAGCGTCCCGGGATGAAATGCCCAGATCGTCGGCCACCTCCGGAATCGGCTTCCCGGTCTCCGTCACGATCCGTACCGCCCCTTCACGGAACTCGGCGTCGTAGATGCGCTTCCTGGATGCCATGACCCCCAACTATCCCTCCGGTCACGGTCTCCACAGTAGGAGGGGAGATGCATCGCCTCTCAGCTGGACGAACCCTTTTTCAGGAGCGAGTAGTTAGGCCGGGGACGCCAGCTCCGCCCTGCTGCTCACCCCCAGTTTGCGGCCGGCTTGCTCGATAAGTCCGGTCACGTCGTGCGGGGTCAGGAGCAGGGCCTGGGCGATCTGACGGTCACTGTGACCTGCGCGGAGCAGCTCGACCAGCCGGTGTTCGGTCGGGGAGAGGCTCGGGGCCGCCGGTGGAGCTGGCTTCGGGCGCACTCCTGCCGCGGCGAGCGCTGCGCGTACTTGGCCGGCCAGCAGGACACTGCCGCAGGTGTCCGCGAGGTGGAGCGCCTGGGTGAGGGCCTGGCGGGCCTCGTCGGCCTCGCCGCCGCGCATGAGAGCGGTTCCCAGCCCGTAGTGGGCGCGGGCCAGTTCCAGTCGGGCGGGGGACCGTTTCAGCAGGGCCACGGCCTCGCGCAGGAGGGCCTGTCCCCTGCGTCCGCCGTGGATGACGCCCAGACAGCGTGAGGCCACCCCGATCGCTCGCTCGGTGCCCCACCGGTGGGCCAGCTCCAGTTCCTCGGTGGCCAGTTCGAGCGCGTCCGTCCGCTGTCCGAGCGTGAGGTGCAGCAAGGCCGCCCGTGACCGCCACGGCACCCCGGCCAGGTTCATGACCTGTGCCCGGTTCTCCTCCGCGCCGTACTCGTGCAGGATGGCGAGGGCGGCGGCCGGGTTGCCCCGCGCCGCGTGCAGGCGACTGCGTGCGAGGAGCGCCGGGCCCTGCCAGGTCCAGCCCACCCGGTCGAAGTCGGCGTCCGCGGTGAGCACTGCCGTCGCCGAGGTCAGGTCGCACCGCTCGATCAGCGACTCGCCCACCTGGGTCGTCATCGCCAGCCTGACCCGAGGCTCCAAGCCCTGGTCGGCCGTGGTGGCGGGGTGTCCGAAGTCAGCGGTGAGCGGGAGCTGTCGGCCGCGGCGGGCCTGGACGAGCAGTTGCCAGGTCAGCGCGGACGAGACCATCAGGAACGAGCCCCATCGGCCGCCCATGTCGCCGATGCGGTCGAAGCGCGCGACTGCGTCGTCGAGCCGGTCGGTGGCCACGAAGGCCAGCCCGGCGAGGGTCACGAGCATGTGGGACGTGTCCGCTGCGACCAGGCCGCCTCGCAGGGCCCGGTCGAGGAGGTCGTTGGTGACCTGGGCACTGGCCTCCCCGGTGGTGGCCGAGGCGGACAGCGCGGCCAGGACCATGCACTCACCAGGGGTGTCACCGGCCAGCTTGTGGTCCCACAGCTGTCGTGCGTGCCGGCGTGCGGCGGGGAGCGTGGACAGCTGGTCGTAACCGATCAACAGCATCTGCGCCTGAAGGAACCACGACACCTCACGAGCGAGGCCGATGCCGTCGTCGGTCTGCCCCAGATCGTCCACCGCACGGGCGAGGATGTCGACGGCGCGCTCGTGCTCATGGCTGAGGAACAGCGCGCTGGCGAGCAGAGAGGCCGCCTCGGCCAGCGCATACGGGTCGGCTAACGCCATCGAGGCCTGCGTCAGGTGGTGCCTGGCCGCGCCGACATCGATCTGTATCTCGTCCTTGCCCAACTCCAGCAGCAAGGGACCACGCTCTTCGACGGACACCGGCTCGCGCAGAGCCCGGCGCAGATAGGCGGAGGTGACCTCCGGAGCCCCTCGGCCACGAGTCGCCCGCGCCGCCTCCCGCAGGGCGTCCACCCACCAGCTCTCACCGCCCGGTTCGGCCAGCAGCAGATGGGCCGCCACCAGATCGTCGGCCGCGCCGTCGCTCCGCAGCAGTTCGGCTGCCCGCGCGTGACCGGCGGCCAGTTCCACCGGCCCCAGGACGGCTTCGGCGACAGCGGTGCGGACCAGGGCGTGCCCGAACCGCACCGGCTCATCCGGCGCCAGCACACCGATCTGCCGCAGCCTGCCGCCGAGCTCCCGTGCCGTCGACTCGCCCAGCCCCGCCAGCTCGGCCGCGACCTTCCAGGTGGCCTCGTCCCCCAGCACCACCAGGGCCCGCGCCAGGCGGAGGACCGGCTCCGGCTCGTCGGCCAGCCGCTTGACCACGGTTCCGGCCAGGATCCGGCCCCGGAACTCCGCCACCAGATGGGCCCGATCGTCGGTGGCCCTGACCTGGTTGCCGGCCAGGGTCCGCAGCAACTCGTGCAGCAGCAGCGGGTTGCTTTCGGTGGCCGAGGCACACGCGGCGACGAACCGTGGTTCAGCGGGCCCCAGGCTCGCCCGCACCAGGTGGGTCACACTGTCGATGTCCAACCCGGGCAGGCCGACCAGACGGCAGTACGGCTGTCCGGCGATCCGCTCCAGCATCGGCTCGGCCCCGGCCCCGTTGTCCGGCCGCCCCGCCAGCACCAGCAGCAGGGGCAGACCCCGCAGACGCCGCGCCAGGTACTCAAGCCACCGCACCGACGGGACATCCGCCCAGTGCACGTCATCGACCACCAGGGCGACCGGCCCCTCGTCGGCGACATGCACCATCAGCCAGTACAGGCTGTGCAGAAGGCCCAGCGATGCCTCGGGCGACAGCTCACCGGTCCCCTCCACACGCAGCGCGTGCGACGCCAACTGCGCCGGACCCGACAACAGCCGTGCCCGCCCCTCGTCGCCGGCTCGGGCCAGCAGAGGCTCGACCAGCTGCCGCAGCACCGCGAAGGCGAAGCCCTGCTCCAGCTCCGCCCCGCTCGCGGACATCACCAGCATCTCCCGCGGCTGCTGGAGGCTTGCCCACGCATCCAGCAGCGCGGTCTTCCCCATCCCCGCGCCCGCCCGTACCAGCACCACGCCGCCCCGGCCCGCCCGTGCCTCGCCGGCCGCACGCTCCAGGACCACCAGCTGGTCCTGACAACCGAGCAGCCCGGACGGCGCCGGGCCGTCGTCGGCAGGAGGAATCGTCTGCCGGCCGGGGCGGCCCGCCGCGAGCAACGCGGCGGCGTCGGCGTCACCCAGCCCCAGCGCCGACACCAGCAACTGCGCCGTGCGGCGCTGCGGACGCGCCCGCCGGCCGCGCTCCAGATCCCGGATGGACCGGGCCGCCATCCCGGCGGCCTCGGCCAGCTCCTCCTGTGTCAACCCCGCGGCCCGGCGAAAGACCAACAGCATCTCACCGAACGTCGCCAACTCCCCTGCCCCCCGTACCGTCCCGCCTCACGGGACGATCCCCTTCGAGTCTTGCCCGAAGCATCCGGGCGAGGACTCCGACGCCTCGCCGTTCAGCGGATGGTACTCACCGGCGACCACTGCTTGGCGGCCGCCCTCCCTTGCGAACAGGCGGGTCGGTGAGGTGCTGGTGGGGTGGACGTGGGCGACGCTGATGCCGGCCGCGAAGTGAGGGGGGAGGGTGGGGGAGCGAGTTTCGGTAGTGGTCGTCCATCGCGTAACCGAAGACTTCCCTCGTGCAGCAGTCGATAGACCGTTGCGAGATACGGCCGGCCTTCCCCGGCGGCGATATGGGTAAAGTCACCGACGAGCTCTTTCCCGGGCGCATCCGCGGTGAAGTTGCGGCCGGCGAGGTCCGCACGCGACCGGCCGCAGCCTGAGTGAGGTTGAACCTTCTCGGCCGTGGCGGGCAGGGCGCCAGGCCCAGTTCGGGCATGAGGCGGCGGACCAGCTCCCCTCGGCCCAGCGGTCGGCCGCCTGCTCCCAGAGGTCGCCGGGCACGCTGACGGTCCATCCTCCGCGCCTGGCTCCGCCGACCTCGCCAAGGGCCTGCTGGACGAGGTGGGCGGCTTCGGGGGCCAGCCAGCCGGAACCCGGACGGGGAGTGCGGCCGATAGGCGCCTCGCCGGAAGAACACGTGTGATCCGCCGGCGAACGCCTCGGCGCCCGGACCGCGGGCAAGGCGGTCGGCGGCAGGCCCGGTGTGGACGCGCATGGCGGACAGGTCGGCACGCAGGCCGTGCTCCGAGGCCGTTCACGGACGACTCCTGTACTCGATGAGGAGCGGCTGCTGCTTGACCGCGTGCTGAAGAGCACGGGGGCGGAAGGGGCACCAGGAAGAACAACGGGAAGGACCACCGGAAGAACCGCGCGGGAACCTTCCGGTGCCGGAGCCGGTCCCATCGCCCACGACGGCCGGACCGGAGGCGGCGGCCCGCCCGAGGGACAGGGATCGGGCCGCCCTCGTTGTGCGAAGGGGGAACTTCACCGCGCCAGGAACGACGGCCCGCGCATGGTCCCGCCCAAGGCCCTGTCCAACGCCCTCGTCGCGCTCGACCGCCTCGGCGTTCACGAGGAACTCACGTGGTGAGCCCGCTGCCGGAGCAGCTGCGGCGAGCTGCCGGCTCTCGTCCCGACAACAGCCTCCAGCGGGCCGGACAGCCTCGTTCCCTGCGGTCGTTGCGGTCGCACAATCGCGAAGTACGCGTGGGGCCCGAGTTCCCGTGGAGACGGCCGGATCACGCCGTCGCCAGTACTGCCGCTTTCAACCAACTGCGCCCTTCATACGGCTGCTTGCCGACTACGTTGACGCTCGCTGATCTGGGAGAGACACCGTTCGGCCAGCAGCTGGACTCCGGGGGAACCGTGTTGCAAGGGATAGTCGTCGCATGTCCGACCTCAGCGGCGGAAGACCGGTGAGCGTCGGCGGACCGTGGTCGCACCGGTCCACCTCGACGCACTGTGTCTGGCCGACGATCTCGATGTGCGGGGACCGGACAACGACTTCACCCGGCTCCCCTACCGCGATACGGCCACCGGTCTGGATCGGAACGAGGATCTCCCTTACCTCAGCGAGATCATGGTGCGGACCCCCTTCCAGGGGGCCGGGCGGTCGACTGCCCATCGGCGATCTCACCAGGAGCATCGCCGCGGCGCTGGGCGTCGAGTCGCTCGGATCCGGCGACTTCGCCCGGCAGATGATCGAGACGGCCGAGCGGGTGACCTTCCTGAGCTCCTGACCGATTCCGCGACCGCGCCCCCTTCACCCCTCGCCTCTCCCGAGGCCCGAACCGTCCTGGCCCGCGCCCGGAGCCGGCAAGGCGTGCACCTCACGTCCCCCGCCCGCGTACCCGCGTCGCCCCGCCCGAGCGCAAAGACCTCCTCAGACCCCGAGAACGGAACTCCGACATGACCACCTTCCACGTCGCGGTCGACCACCCGGACCCCGACACCCACGGCATCACCACCACCTATATGGGCACCGTCGACCAGGCCCACATCGACCGGGTACGCGCCATCGCCGCCCTTCCGGGCTCCGAGCGCCACGTCAAGGAACACCCCCGGTACGAGGGCGCCTTCATGGTCCTGCGCGACGACGGCGACCTGGACGTCTACGAGCCCACCAGCCCGGCCGAGCACGCCGCAGACGAGCCCGACCCGCTGCCGAAGACCCACGACGAGAGCGGCGAGGGTTTCGTAGGGACTCTGAGCGGCGACCGCAGCCTGGGCGTTCTGCCGCACAGCGCCTCGGGCCCGGCGTACATCGCCGGCGTGACCCGGTTCGGCGCGCAGCGCATCGGAGGACCGATGGACACCCCGCTCGAGCCGCCGCGGGCGGTGTGGCACACCACCGAGTCCCCGGCCGGCGGCGACTACTTCACGTCCGTGGCCGCCTTCCTGATACGTGCCGGGGTGGAACCGCAGGTGATCTACTGCCCTGTCACCGACCGGCTGGGCCAGTTCGGGCCCCTGAACCTGTCGTCGAGGGCGCTGAAGAACGACGGCACGCACCGCACGAACCGAACCGGCAAGGTCTGCATCCAGATCGAGGTGCTGGGACGTGCCAGCGCTCCGTGGACGAAGGGTTTCGACCCGAAGGCCAAGCCGAACTTCCAGAGGTTGCTCACCGCGATACGCGCGCACGGCATCCCGGACGTGTGGCCCGTCGGGGCCCCGCCGGCCACCGCCGCCGCCGCGACGGAGCGGCCCAGAGGCGTTTGGGAGAACAAGGGCGGCCACTACGGACACTCCCAGATCCCCGGCCAGGACCACTGGGACCCCGGGGCCCTGGACACCGAGATCGTACCGGGCAGGCCCAGCTCCGCCGACGGGGAAACCACTCCGGACACCGGGTCCGGCACCTACACCGTGAAGGCGGGCGACACCCTGACCTCCATCGCGGCCGCGCACCGCACGACCGTGGGTGCACTGCTGTCCCTCAACGGCATCAAGGACGCCGACGAGATCTCCGTGGGGCAGAAACTGAAACTGCCGACGGCGGCCCCGGCGAAGCCGCCGACACCGCGGTACGAGCCGTTTCCGGGGACGGCGTTCTTCCACGCCGGCCGCCGCAGCCCCCTGGTCACCGCCCTCGGAAGGCGCCTGGTGGAGCTCGGCTTCGGCAAGCACTACACCTCCGGTCCCGGACCCGAATGGTCGGAGGCGGACAGGCGCAACGTCGCTGACTTCCAGCGCTCCCGGCCAGAACTGGCGGGCGACGCGGACGGGATCCCGGGCCCCAGTACGTGGGCCGCGCTGAAGATCCCGAAGCTCTGAAGCGTGCTCAGCCCGACACACCGACGGCCGAGAGCTGCGTCCCGAGTCGAACCCGGTGCCGCTGCTCCCGGTCACGACCGCGCAGGCCGCTGCCGAGCGGGGTGCCGTCGAGGAGGATCGTGCCGCCGGTGACCGCTTGCAGTCCGACGATCGCGCGGACCAGGGCGGTCTTGCCGGAGCCCAAAACGCCTACGTGCCCGCCGTGGCAGCGGCGGACGCCTGCTGCAGACGGGCACGGCGCTGGTCGAAGTCGGCGCCGGTCAGGGGCTGTCCGTCGGGCCGGGCATAGTCAAGTTTCAATATCCACATTGGACACCACCACGATTTAAGGGGCCTTGTGTCGTCGCCTGGTGCGCCCGTGCGCGAATCAGTCAGAAGAGGGCGGATCGAGCTGTTCGACGGTTTCCGTCTCCAGGTGGAAGGCACCTGGATCCATCCCGTGACCAATGGCCAACGACTGCTGGCCTTCTTGAGTCTGCTCGGGCCCGCCCCACGGACCGTCGTCGCCGGGACCCTCTGGTCAAACGTGCCCGAGAACCGAGCGCTGGGCAGCCTGCGGACCACCATGTGGCGGCTCAACCACGCCGTACCCGGACTGATCGTGGCGGCGCGGGGTCAGCTGGCCCTGGCCGAGTTCGTCAGGGTCGACGTGACCGAGTTCGTCAGTACCGCGGGCGCCCGGTTCCGCCACCCCGGCGGTACCGGACTGCACTCGCCGGAACTACGGCTGCGCGAGCTCCTACCCGGCTGGGACGACGACTGGGTGATCTTCGAACGGGATCGGCTGCGCCAGCTCCGCCTGCACCAGCTTGAGGCGGCCGCAGCCGATCTGTGCGCTCTGGGAGGCTATGCGATGGCGCTCGACGCCGCCCTTGAAGCGGTCCGCAGCGAACCACTGCGGGAGAGCGCACGCCGCGCTGTGATAGGGGTCCACCTCGCCGAGGGCAACTTCGCCGAGGCACTGCGCGAGTACAAGCGGTTCCGCGCTCTGCTGGCGGAGCAACTGGGCGTGGAGCCGTCCCTGGACCTCACCGACCTGGTGTTCCGGCGAGAACCTCTCCGGAACCGGACGAAGGCGGCCCTGATCTGATGGGGCGGCTTCTCTAGTCGGTTGGAGGGCACGGACCTCTGCCCCGACTGCACCATGGGGTGGCTGGACGCGCAGTCACCCCGGATCCCACGTTGCCCCCGCTGTGTTTTGCCCGGTCCTGCAAGAGGGCCGCCGGCCTCCGGGCCGGCATGACTGCTCCTCCCTGTCGAACGGATGAGAACGGATGACCTGGGGGGCACCGGGTCCGGGAGGCGCCGTCGGAGACGCTGATGAGCGCCTCTGTGTGTCAAGCGATCGTGATGTGAGCCTTGTGACGGTCGCGGTTTGAGGGTGCGATAGACAACATTCGAGAGGCGTCGTTTGAGGGCGCTGCGTGCCTCCGCCGGTGTCCAGCCCTCGGCGATCTTGCGCAGGTAGTACTCCTGTCCACGGCCGCCGTCGCGAATCTGGCAGACACCGACCATGTGCGGCACCGAGTTGAGGGCTCGGTTTCCCCCGGGTGTTGAGGCGGTGGCGGGTGTTCTTCCCGCTGGAGGCGTCCAGGGGGGCCGTACCGGTATGGCTGGCGGAGTGGTGCTCAGTAGGAAAGCGCGTGACGTGGCCCAGGCGCGATGTTCGGCGCCGAAGACGTGGGCGTGTTCCTCGGCCTGGACGTCGGCAAGACCACTCACCACGGCCACGGGCTCACCCCGGCCGGGGAGAAATTCCTCGACAAGCAGCTGCCCAACCGCGAGCCGAAGCTGCGGGCCGTCGTCGACAAGCTGACGGCGAAGTTCGGCACCGTCCTGGTGATCGTGGACCAGCCCGCCTCGATCGGCGCTCTGCCCCTGACCGTCGCCCAGGCCACCGGCCCCTGCCCGCCCGGTGAAGCACCGCAGTGGCAGGCCCGCGTCCGGGTCCTGGCCGTCGACCTCTTCGTCTTCGGCGACGTCGTCGCCCGCGACCTCGAGCGCCTCGCGGCCGCCACCAAGTTCCCCGCCACCCTCCTCGGCGTCACGATCGAGGACACCAGCACCCGCGGGATCCTCCGGCTGCGCAACGTCTCCCGCGACCTCGAGGTCATCCGCACAGACCGAGGCGACACCGACGCCGGCGCCGCCGTGATCGCACGTGCCCGCGCCCTCGTCGGCCGCCGCGTCCTCGTCTACAAGGCCATGGAGGGCCTTGCCTCCAACCTCATGCACAAGGTGCGGGGCGCCGTGCATCTGATGGACCTCGGCCCCGAACTGGAGGCGATCGGCGAGGACGAGGCGAAGGACCACGTCCTCGCCGCCGCCAACGGGCGACAAGGACCCTGCCCTGCACGCCTGGAACGGGGCTGGCCTTCCCGAGCGCGGCCCGGTCTTCGGCGAGCAGCTCGGCCGGGCGCTCGCGGCGGTGCCCGTCACGTGATGCCCGGCCGGCACTCCGTCAGGCGACCGCGCAGGGTGGCCACATGGACTTCACGCAGAGCGCCGCACCGGTCGAGCACTGCCCCGGCCACCTGGAGCTGTTCCCCCCGTCCGTATGACCTCGGTCAAACACTCCGTCACCACACGTTTTTCACGGGGTACTTGTCATTCATGGCCGGTGCCGTGGCTGTCACGGGGGCCGATGACGCATCAGTGACGGAGCGGTGACGCAGGCCTCACTACGGTCACATCCGTCCGGGCCTGCTCCCGGAATTTCCGGCACACCTTCGACAGACCCGAGATGGGGCAGCATGGCGGTTCAGACTTCCTATCCCGGCGTCTACGTCACCGAACTACCGAGCGGCGTACGGACCGTCACCGGCGTCGCGACCTCGGTCACCGCCTTCGTCGGCATGACCCGGCGCGGCCCTGTGAACAAGGCCACCGTCATCAACAGCCTGGCCGACTACGAGCGCGTCTTCGGCGGGTTGTACAAGGGCAGCACGGTGAGCTTCGCCGTCCGCGACTTCTTCGCCAACGGTGGCGGGCAGGCGGTGGTGGTCCGGCTGGTGAGCACGGGCGAGGAGAAGCCCAAACCGGCCCAAGTGACACTGCCGGCGACGGCGACCCCGCCTGCGGGCAAAAGAACTCCAAAGACCCTTGGGAGCCCCGATTCCCCCGTCCCAGGGGCTGCGGGCGAAGGAACCACGGACGCCGCGAAAAGTCTGGGGCTCACCCTGGAGGCTACGGAGGTAGGAGCCTGGGCAGACGACCTGATGGTGACCGTCGATCGCAATACACCTCCGAACATCGCCGGGGAGGTGGCCAAGCAACTCGATGTGAACCGGGACGACCTCTTCAACCTGGTTGTCAGGCTTGGTGACAAGGGTCCGCAGGAAGTCTTCCCCAACGTCACGGTGGTCGAGAGCTCCCGGCGGGTGGACAAGGTGCTCCTGGCCGAGTCCCAACTGGTACGGGTAGTGGTGGACCCCAACCTGGCCGCTCCCGCCACGACCGAGAAACCTGCCACGGTCAGCGAAAAGGGCTCGGACGGAGCTGCTCTGGCGCCTGGCGACTACTTCGGTGGCGACCTGAGCTCGGAGCACGAGGGGCTCTACGCGCTGGACCATGTCGATCTGTTCAACCTGCTGTGCATCCCGCCGGCGACCCCGGACGGGGACACCGACCCCGTCGTCTACCAGGCGGCTCAGACCTACTGCGCGCAGCGTCGCGCCGTGCTGATCGTCGACCCGCCCAGCGACATGACGGTCGCCAACGCGCTCGACGAACCGAGCGAAGATTCTGCGAAAAAGAAAAACCTGGCCGATCTCGGTCTCACCGGCGAGGCAGCCCGCAACTCGGTGCTCTACTTCCCCCGGCTGAAGCAACCGGATCCGACCGAGCGGGGCCGGATCGGCACGTTCGTCGGCTGCGGCGCGATCGCCGGAGTGATCGCCCGCACCGACGCGACGCGCGGAGTGTGGAAGGCCCCCGCCGGTGTCGACGCCACCCTCACCGGGATCTCCGGCCTCGCTGTGAACCTCACCGACGCCGAGAACGGCACGCTGAACCCGCACGGCATCAACTGTCTTCGCACGTTCCCCGGAACCGGCACAGTGCTGTGGGGCGCACGGACCCTCCGTGGCGCGGACCACCTGGGCGACGAGTACAAGTACCTCCCGGTCCGCCGGCTCGCCCTGCACATCGAGGAGAGCCTCTTCCGCGGCACCCAGTGGGTGGTGTTCGAGCCCAACGACGAACCGCTGTGGGCGCAGATCAGGCTGAACCTGGGTGCGTTCATGCACAACCTGTTCCGGCAGGGCGCGTTCCAGGGCACCACCGCGCGGGACGCCTACTTCGTGAAATGCGACCGCGAGACCACCACAGCGAACGACGTGAACGCCGGCCAGGTCAACATCGTCGTCGGCTTCGCGCCGGTGCGGCCCGCCGAGTTCGTGGTGCTGCAGATACAGCAGATCGCCCAGGCCCAGGCCTGACAGACACCGAGAGCGGACAAGGCGGACAAGAATGGCCCAGTTCACTGTCAACGCACAGCGCTTCGACCCGTACAAGAACTTCAAGTTCCGTGTGCGGTGGGACGGTCGCTACGTCGCAGGCGTCAGCAAGGTGGGTGCCCTCACCCGCACCACGGAAGTGGTGTCGCACCGGGACGGCGGGGACCCCAGCAGCAGCCGCAAGTCACCGGGCCGCACCGACTACGCCGCAATCACCCTGGAACGCGGAGTCACCCACGACCCGAACTTCGAACAGTGGGCGAACAAGGTGCACATGCACGGCGCCGGACTGGCCTCGGAGCTGTCGCTGCGGGACTTCCGCAAGGACATCGTGATCGAGGTCTACAACGAGGCGGGTCAACTCGCCATCGCCTACAAGGTGTTCCGCTGCTGGGTGTCCGAGTACCAGGCGCTGCCCGAACTCGACGCCAACGCCAACGCCGTCGCGATCCAGCACATCAAGCTGGAGAACGAGGGCTGGGAACGCGACGTGGACGTCCCGGAGCCCACAGAGCCCACCTTCGTCGGCTGATGAGCGGCCTCGACCCGGCCTGGACGATCACCGCCTGGGAGCGCGGAGTGCGGGAGGGCACGCTCGACCGAGCCGTGACCCTGCTGGCCTCGGCGACCGGGCTGTCACGCGACCAGGCCGAGTCGACGGACGTGGGCAGCCGTGACGCGGTCCTCGTCGATGTCCTCAGCAGGGTCACGGGCGGGGTCGTCCAGGCGTGCGTGAGGTGCACCGGATGCGGTGAACAGCTCGACGTACCCCTCGACCTGACCGCGTTCCCCAGGACGCCGTGGCGTGAGCCCGGCGCCCTGCTGGAGGCGGAGGTCTCGGGCTCCGGCGTGCGTTTCCGGCTGCCCACCACCGGCGACCTGCGTCTGCTCCGGGGCCACGACGCGGCGGCGGGCAGGCGGCTGCTGCTCGCCCGCTGCGTACAGGCCGAGGCCGGCGGTGGCGAGGATCTCGACGAGGAGACCGCCGCCGCGGTGGAAGCGGCCATGGAGGAGGCAGCCCCGGGCGGCGCGGTGACCGTCCGTACGGGCTGCCCCGACTGCGGGGCGGAGACTCCCGCGGCCCTGGACGTACCCGCCCTGCTGTGGGCCGAGGTCCAGGCTCAGGCGGTCGCTCTGCTGCACCAGGTGCACGTCCTGGCCTCCGCCTACGGCTGGACCGAGCCCGAGGTGCTGGCCCTCAGCCCGGCGCGGCGCGCCGCGTACCTGGAACTGGTGAGCCGATGAGCGGATTCCTGACCCACCTGGCGGAGCGGACCCTCGGGCTCACCCCGGTACTCGAACCCCGGCCGAGAGGGCGGTTCGAGCCGGTGGCGGACGAACTCCCGGGCTGGGAGGAGGGCGAGAACCCGGGGGACGGGCTCGCCGCCGTTACGCCTTCCGCTCCTGCTGCGGGCGGCGATCGACTCGGCGCGGCCCCCTCTGTTCCGACCAGTGTTGCTCCCGCAGGTACTGCCCCTCCTGTCTCCGCGAGCACTGCTCCTGCCGTCGGTGTCCCCTCGGCGTCCGTAGACCTTGCTTCTGCCGTCGGTGCTGCTTCGGTGTCCGCGAGCACTGCTCCTACCGTCGGTTCCTCTTCGACATCCGTAAACGTTGCTTTCACCGCCACCGCCACCGCCACCGCCACCGCCACCACCCCCTCGGCATCGGTAAACGTTGCTCCCACGGCCATCACCCCCTCGACATTCGTGGCAACAGGCGTGCCTGACCCGGAACGGGAAGCAGCGGCCTGGGATGCCCCTGCTGGCGCGAAAGGGGCGCCGCGCCAGCCGTCGCCCGAGCGGCCGGAGACGAGCAGTGGCCCACAACTGCCCCCCACTCCCGCCCCCACGTTCCCGGTCCCGCAGATCCCGCCCCCTCCTCCCACCCAACGCGCGCCGGAACCCTCCGGGGCCGACGCGCCGGCCCGACTGCCCCTGCCACCGGAATCCCGCCCTCCCGTCGTCCCGTCGACCCGAGCGCGAGAACTCGCACTCGACGCCCCGCCACCGGACCGCTTGCCGACGTCATCCGTCGACCCTGTCCGCGCCGCCGCCCTCCGCGTGCCCGGGGAGCGTTCGCTCAGGGATGCCGTACGCGATGCCATACCGCCGGTGTTCCGGGCCGCGGAGCAGACGCCGCAGCCGCCGCAGCCGGCCCGGGTGACGGTGAACATCGGGCGGGTGGAGGTACGGACCACACCGGAGCCCGGCCGGTCCGCCGCGCCCCGGCCCGGTCCGCCGCGCCGGGCGCAACCCGACCGTGCGGCCCGACCGCTGTCGCTGGGTGACTATCTGGCCCGCCGTACGGAAGAAGGAGGGCCGCGATGAGCAACCACCTCGCGGTGGCCACGGTGACCGCCGCACTCACCCGGACCCTGGTCGAGGCCCTCGCCGACCCCTCCCTGGGTGGTGTGGAGAACACCGCGGTCACCACGCTGCGCCCCCAGTCGCTGGCGGCGACCGACGCGCAGGCTAGGGGGATCAATGTCTACCTGTACCGGGTCACTCCCAACGGCGCCTGGACGGTGGCCGATCTGCCGACGCGCGGTTCCGACGGCCGGTCACTCGTGGCAAGTCCCCGGCAGGCGCTCGACCTGCACTATCTGCTGACCTTCTCCGGTGACGAATCCACCCTGGAGCCCCAGCGGCTGCTGGGCCTCACCGTGAGCACGCTCGCCTCACGGCCGGTGCTGAGCCCGGAACTGATCCGCCGGTTCGCGAGGGAGGCGGTTCCCCCCAATGACTGGCAGCGGCACTCGGACCTGGTGGATCAACCGGACCCGGTGCGCGTCACTCTGCAACCGATGGACCTGGAGGAGTCGACCAAGCTGTGGTCGTTGCTCTACCCCTCCTCCTACCGGCTGTCGATCGCCTACCAGGCGACGGCGGTCCTGATCGAGGGCCGCGAGCTGCCGACGGCTCCCAATCCGGTGGCGACCCGCACGATCGACGTGCGGCAGATGAAGGCGTGAGGCGACGTGGACTGGCTCACCGCGAACCAGCGGTATCTGGTGGCCGCACTCGATGTGCTCCGCCTCCGGCTGAGCGGCGGGGACGGCCTGGAGGACGCCGCCCGCCACTGTGACGACCTCCGGAAGGCGATGCCCGCGCCCCCCGCGCTCGAAGTCATCGAAGACGGCTTCGAGTTGTCGGACTTCGAGCGGGATCTGCTGCTGATGTGCGCCGGCGTCGAACTGGACACGGACTTCGCCCATGCCTGCGCCGAGGCCCAGAACGCACCGGAGCGCACCTGGGCGACCTTCGGCCTGAGCTTGGCGAAGCTGCCCGACACGCACTGGTCAGCGCTCACCCCGGCGGGGCCGCTGCGGCGCTGGCATCTGGTCGAACTCGCCCACCCGGAGACACCGACCGTCAGCGCCCTGCGGATCGACGAGCGGATCCTGCACGCCCTGACCGGGGTTGCCTACCTGGATCCCAGGATTCAACCGCTCACCGTGCGACTCCCCGAGCCGGGTCCGCTCCCAGTGCCGCTGAGAGAGGCGGGCGAGCAGGTGGCGGCCCACTGGTCCCGGCCCGAGTCCGGTTGTGTTCTGCTCTACGGCCGACCGGTCCCGGATCTCAGATCGGCCGCGGTCGGGGCCTGCGCGGAAGCCCACTCCTCGCCCGTCTGCCTACGGGCTGCCGACCTCCCCAAGGCCCCGGAGGAACGGGACCTGTTGGCGCGACTGTGCGAGCGGGAGACCGTACTGAACGGGACCGCCTGGATCATCGAGGTCGACGACACGGTCCCGGACTGCTCCCGCCTCGCCCTCGACCTGGCCGACCGGCTCGACGTTCCCACGGTCGTGATCTCACGCGAGCCGATCGCGGGCCCGGGCCCCCGCGTGGAGGTGGGCCCGGCCCGGGCGGACGACGTACGGGCTGTCTGGCGCGAGGCCCTCGGTCCGGCCGCGGCGGGCCTCTCGGACTGGATCGACCGTGTGGCGGGGCAGTTCGATCTGGGCCTGGAAGCGGTCGACACCGCGGCGACGGAGGCACTGGCCGCGCCCGAGGCGGGCGCCGCGCTGTGGGATGCCTGCCGGCGGCTGGCCCGCCCCTCGCTGGGCGGCCTCGTCCAGGGGATCGAGCCCCGCGCCCGCTGGGCCGACCTGGTCCTGCCCGACCATCAGCTTCGCGTCCTCCACGAACTGACCGCCCATGTACGGCACCGGGTCACCGTCCTGGAGGACTGGGGCTTCGCCGCCCGTACGAGTCGTGGGCTCGGCACCGCGGCACTCTTCTCGGGGCCCAGCGGCACCGGGAAGACCCTGGCGGCGGAGGTGATCGCCGGGGAGCTGCGTCTCGACCTGTACCGGGTGGACCTGAGCCAGGTGGTGAGCAAGTACATCGGCGAGACCGAGAAGAACCTGCGCGGGGTCTTCGACGCCGCCGAGGCGGGCGGTGCGGTGCTGCTCTTCGACGAGGCCGACGCGTTGTTCGGCAAACGGAGCGAGGTCAAGGACAGCCACGACCGGTACGCCAACATCGAGGTCGGCTACCTGCTCCAGCGGATCGAGGCCTACCGGGGGCTGGCCGTCCTCACCACCAACCTCAAGGACACCCTCGACCCGGCCTTCCTGCGGCGGCTGCGCTTCGCCGTCCACTTCCCCTTCCCGGACGCCTCTGCCCGCGCCGAGATCTGGCGCAGGGCCTTCCCCCCACAGACCCCCACCGACGGCCTGGACCCCGCCGCGCTGGCCCAACTCTCCGTCCCCGGCGGCACGATCAGCACCATCGCCCTCTCCGCGGCCTACCTCGCCGCGGACTCCGGCGAACCCGTCCGCATGCACCATCTGCTGGCCGCCGCCCGCACTGAGTACGCCAAGCTCGAACGCCCCCTCACCACCACCGAGGTGACCGGATGGACGACGACATGACCATCCACATCGACACCCTCACCGTCGACCTCACCCCTGACGCCGTGGCCGCCCTTCTCATGGGCGACCACGATGTTCTCGTCCCGGCGATCCTGGCGGCTCTGCGCGACGTGCCCAGTGGGACGTACGGGGGACCTGTTCACCAAAGACCATCCTGATCCCAGGCCCCTGCCCGGCCCCTGGGATGACCGCTTCGGCATGCCGGACGGGGTCAGGGCAACCCTCACCCCTCTCGAAGTCATCGCTTCCTGGCTTTTTTTCTGGCACCGCCCCTGAGGGCTGGCTGGCGGACCAGTGTCCGCTGAGGAACGGAAGGTTCCGGCCTCAGGCGTTTGCGGGTCGTCCTCGGCTCGGTAAGCATGCGTTCCGAGGGCGTGAGGTCGGCTGTCAGTTGCGCGGCGGCGGCGTTTCTCAGAGATGTGTCATCCAGGACTCCCCGGTTGAAGAGAGTTCCGTATGCGGCTCGAAGAAACCGCAGCCACGCATTGATACTGGCTGCGATTTCCAGCCGGGTGGCCAGATAACGAGCATTCGTGGTGGTGCTGTAGAGGACGGTCGCGAACGTCACCCACGGCTTTTCAAACATGTGATCGACCAACATCGAGGTCCGCAGGGAAGAAAAATCGAACAGCCCCAGCGCCGCCTCGCGAGCGTCTCTCTTTTCGTCATCCGAGGGCGCAGTTGTTGCCCCGTTGTACGTCTCCGCCATGGTCTTCAAGAGTGCGAGGGGAGCGGGCTCGCCATGGCCTTTGGCGCCATCCTCCCCGGCCGTTGGGCTCCCGGTGGCGATGGAAGACGCGTTGTAGAGCATGACGTATCCCTGAAGCAGCGCACTCACCAGCTCCGACCATTGATAGGCCGGAAGGTTTGCTCCTGTGCCATGGGCAGACAGGTCCGTGACCTGCTGAAACAAACTGTTCCAATCATCGGCGACGTTCGTTTCCGGAGCGTAGTTCTTTATCTCGGTGAGGTCGTCCCGAACCCACGTCACAACGTCGTCGACTGCCTTTCCCTCTTGCTGCTGTGTGGCTCTCTGGATCAGAGCCCAGGCTGCACGATGTGCACGTTGCGGAACCGACTGGGCCCGCGGGCGTTGAGTCCTGCTCAACAGAATGCGGCTGACCCAGAAGGTGTTCGCCAACCCTGGGGTGACGGAAGCAGCATCCGACATGGTCTGGGGGCTGATGAAGGCATCAACGCCGAACCCCGCATCGAGTCTGCCGGAGGCGAGTCGGTAGGAGACCACGGTGCCGGCCCTGGGGGAACTGGCGGGAAGCGTGAAATTACTGGAGTCCGCCACGGAGGTGCCCAGGGTGGGCGCCGTGAAGGAGCTGGGCTGTGAGTGGAATGGGAACTTATGACCCTTACTGCTCTGCACTACGCCGTCGCTCTGTGCGGCCAGGCTCTGGGCCACCCCGGGGAAGGCGGTGGACAAGGTCACCCAGAAATGGTGATTGGCCTGCCCGACATGCGTGCCGGGCAGGCTGGCGTTTTGTATGTAGTCCTGCAGTTGAGCAGCGGCCAATGTGGCGCTAGCGACATCGATCATCGAGTTGGACTCCATGTCCCGGAGCGTCTCCATGGCGTCCGCCTCGTTCCGTCCCGCCGGGGCGCCGTTCGCGTACGTGGTCATCGGGCTCAGTTGGTACGTCTTGACGTACTCGGTGAGCAGCCCGGAGAGCGCGGGCTGCCACAGATGCAGCGGTCGGCTGTTCACTGTGATGTCGTTGATGCGATCCTGGAGTGCGGTCAGCCCCGCCGTGAACTGCCCTGCCACCGAGGCGGTTTCCGTGGTGACGGCGACATTCGCGAGCTCGTTGCGGCGGGCTGCGATGTAGGCCACGAAGTCGGCCCCGTTGAGCCCCGCGAGACCCGAAAGTGCTTGCCGGGTGAGGGTCCACGCTGTCGTGTGCGACTTCTGGCCCTTTGTTCCGAACCTGGTGTACCCCCGCACATCGCTGATGTGCACGCTGCGGATGGCCACATGCTGATAGTCGATGTGGTGATTGCCGGTCGTGGGAGGGGTACCGACCGGCGCGATGGCGACGTAGGCGAGGAAATCGGTCGTCGGGGGCTGGAAGTTCGTCCAGTTCTCGTCCGCACGTGACAGGTCGCGGTCAAGGCCCTGCGGGCCGCCGTAACGCTGCAGGACCACCGCGTTCGTCGGCACGGCGGGCCCCGGTGCCCGAACGACGGCCGGCATCGATGGCAGCCCGGTCGTAGCCGGGTCGGCCATGACACGCCGGGCGTTGGCGTCCGCCTCGCGTTCGAACCGGTCGGAGGGGTCGCTCACCCGCAGCCCGTCGCCGTGGTCGCTGCCCGCCACGGGGCCGCTGCGCTGCTGGAGCACATGGGTGAGTTCATGGGCGATGACGGGCCGGTCCAGAACGCCTGGACCGCCGACGATGTGTTCGCGATAGGTGTAGGCGTGGGCGTGGACGGCCGCTGCGGAGCGTTCGGCGGCAGGGTCGGAGTGGATTCGTACGGTGGAGAAGTCCGCGCCGAGGCGGGCCTCCATCTCCTGACGCAGCGGCTCGTCCAACGGGCGACCCGGGGAGCTCAGCACCCTCTGGACCTGTGCGCTGGGGGCAACCTCCGTGTTCGCGAAGGAGTAGCGGAGCCCCGAGACGGCAGGGGGCGGCCCGGGGGCGTGTGCTTCCTCGGGGCGGTTCGCCGGCGAGGTCGACTCGGGTTCGCGCTGCAGAGCCTTGGATCTGTGCACGGCCATGACAGGCCTTCCTTCGGTCAGCTGGTGCCGAGTTGGAGCAGCCAGAGGGTGGGGGCGTTCATTTTCACCGTGCCGGTGGTGCCTTCACGTCGTATGAGGAGCTCGACCTTGCTCGTCCCCTGCGGTACCGGGCACCCTGCCATCGCGGTGAGCGGAACCCAGTTGTTCACGGTATTGGCAAAGTAGAGAAAAGCCGCGCCCCAGGGCCCGTTCGGATCCGACGCCAGGATCGTGTCGTTGACCCTGATGGCCACCCGCAAGGAAATTTGCTGGGTGTCCGAAGAACCATGGCCCTGTCCGATCAGCAGGAGCGACGTCGGAGTGTCGAATTTCACCGTCTCATTGATCACTGGCGTCCAGTCGGTGGATGTCGTCGCGTTGCTCCAGGCCTTCGCCTGCAGCATGTGGAAACCGATCGACTGGTTGAGGCGGACCGTCTCGGAGGCGAGGGCGTTCCAGTCGGCGGACTTGATCGGGTCGCCGGGGTTCTTGTTCATGACGTTCTTGTCGAGGGACATGGCTCTCCTTAGCTGAAAACGCTCTTGTCGAATGTCGAGGAGTCGAAGGCACCGTCGAGGCGGGGGAGTTCGATCCAGAACCAGAAGGTGAAGTCAGCTCCGCGGACGTCGTCGACGGTGGGAAGGAGCACTTCGATGGTGCCGTCGGCGCGGGGTCGGGTGAGGGCGAGGCCGTTGAGAAGGCGGTCGGGGTGCCCCTGAGCGGTGAGCGCGCGGCCGTTGAGGGTGAGGCGGCAGCGGAGGCGGGTCGGCAGCTCCTTGCCGACCCGCACCATCATGGGCAGCGATTCGAGAACACCGTCCGGCTGCCACCGCATTTCGCCGGCGCCCATCTTCAAGAAGCCGGCGAGGTCGAGGGGCTGAGTGCCCAGGACCTGGCCGGGTCCCAGCTGCCAGGCGTTCCGCTCGGCCGGGGACAGGGGGTAGGGCAGGTCGAGGGTGACGGTGAGCACGGATTGGCCGGTGGGGTGCAGGGGGGCCGGGACGCCGTCGAAGCCCATGACGATACCGCCCTTGAGGAAGGCCGCGAAGGAGACGCTGGTGTCGTTGCCCAGTTCGCCGTCGAGCGTCGTCAGGCGGACGTACTTCACATGGAGGCCCGGTGCCCGCATCGACGTGGGGTCCGGTCTCGCCTCGGCGAGCGGAGCGAACAGCGCACGGCAGTCGTACACCCGGGTCCACAGACCGTCGACGCGGTCGAGCAGGGCGATGGCGGCGGTGTGGTGCTCGATGCCGTCCGGCAGCTGGAAAATCGGGGCGCCTCCCTCCTCGCGCGGCCATTCGACGTTTCCGGGGAGGTCGGAGTCGAGGTCGGTCAGGGAGAGGGCGGCGGTCCTGGCCGGGATGAGCCAGTAGTCGCCGGTGCGGTGGAAGGCGTCCGGCTTGAACTGGACCTGTACGCCGTCCTCCAGCTCGATCCAGTCGCCGGTGATCGGCACCGCCCCCGGGGAGTCCCAACGGCGTACCACGGCATCGGAGCCGAGCAGCCCGGGCGGAAAGCCCTCCCACTGGGCAACCGTCAGCTTGGTACCGGACACCTCGCCCAGTCGGGCCAGGACGCCGTGCAGGCCCCGGCGGGCGCGGGCCTGGTCGTTCACTTCCACCCACTGTCCCTCGGAGAAGCCGAGCGCCTCGTCCCGGCCGGGGGAGTGGACAATGATCGATGAGTCGGAGACGCGGACCAGCCGTGCGGCGACCGTGCCGTTGTCCCGGGACCACACAAAGGACGGGCTGCCGTCACTGCTCTCGTGGATCTCCACCCGGTACAGCTGGTTCTCCACCCGGCGGTAGCCCGCGTGCGGCGGGACGACGCTCGGCGTGGGGTCGGCCTCCGGTGGCTGCGCCCGCGCGCGGAGCTGCCCGCGGGGTCCGCCGTCACGCGGTTTCCAGGGTGGGGCGACCTGGTCGGGGGTGGCCTCGGGGTTGGCCAACCGCTCCAGGCGGACCTGCCACACCGTACGATTTCTGGTGCCCGTGTCCGGGCCGCCGAGAGCGACCTCGCGCAGTTCGGGCCGCTCCAGGGCGGTGAGGTGCTCCCGCCAGACGTCCAGATAGGCGACGTACCGGCCGTCGGCCCCTGGCAGCTCCAGCTCCGGTGGGTCGGGCTGGTGCGCCAACCCCACCAGCTCCTCGTTCTCGCAGAGAATGCCGTCGACGTAGTAGCGGCCCTTGGTCAGCAGCAGGTCCGTCGGAAGGCAGGCGTGGGGTTCGCCGCCCTTGGGGTCGGTGATCGCGAATCCGGCGGCGTCCTGCGGTCCGCCGTGGACGCCGATGGCGTCCCGCGCGGTGGTCTCGTCGTGGTGGAGCTGGATGTCCAACTGCTCGTTCCAGTCGGCGTCGAGCTGCACCCGGCCCTGCTGCATGAGCACGCCGCGGTAGTGGTTCCCGCTGCGGAACGTCCGCCGGGTGAAGTCGCCTTTCATTGCTGTCCTTCCAGAAAAGCGTCGGTCGGGTCGGTCGGGTCGGCAAAGAAGACACCCGCTTCCAGACCGAAGCGGAGATAGTGGTCGAGCTGCGCGGTGAGGTCGGCCATCGACCACGGTTGGTGCAGAAAGTGGAAGGCCCCCAGTTCGCCGCCGTCCTCCGCGCCTGTGGCGATTTCGCTCGGGCCGTCCGCAGCCAGTCGGCAGAAACCGGGGGCTCCCTGCTGTACGGAGGTGAAGCTCGGGGCCACCCGGGCGGCGGCCGCCGGGTCGGCGGGGTGGCAGCGGTAGCGCCGGGAGACGTTGGACTCGAGCGGGGCGTAGCTGTACCGCAGGTAGCCCTGGCCGCTCTCGCTGACCGTGACGCCGCCGTGCAGGATGCTGTTGTTGGCCGTCAGAGTGCGGGCGCGCGTTTTGCCGAGGATCGTGCACGCCTCGATCTCGACGTTTGTGGGGGCAGCGTCCACCCCCTCGCGCAGGATGCTGTCCGACAGGCGGAGGCCGGGCAGTGTGCCGCCCAGCCGCAACCCGGCGCAGACGGTACGGAGCAGTCGTACGGTCAGCCGGGGGTTGCCGGTGGCCCGCAGCTGGCCGGTGAGAGTGCAGTCGGCGACCACCAGGCTGTCCAGGTCGCCGGGCCTGACAGTGAGCCCTCCTTCGACCGACAGGCCGTCCAGGATCAGTTCGCCCGGGCGGGCGGCCCGTCCGCCGGAGGCAACCACCTCCAGCGAGCCGGCCAGGTGCGGCCGGGGTCCGGCGGCCGCGAAGGGGCCCGGAGCGGAGGGGGACGCGTCCGATGGCTGAGGGGTGCGGCCGGACGGCCAGTGGGCGGCGACCAGCAGCAGCCGGCTGCCCGGGGGGATCTTGATCGCCCGCTTGCCCGTGAGGTTCTCGCGGTAGGTGGCGCTGTCCGTCACCACGATGACCCCGGTCTGTCCCGGTGCCTGATTCGGCCGGGTGTTCCAGGCCTGCACGGCCTCGCCGAGGGTGGCGACCACTCGCCCGTCGGAGGGTCCGGGCTGGTCCTGGGCGTGGTTGCGGCTCACTCCGATCTGCCAGTCGACGGTGTCCGGCCAGGGTGTTCCGGCGGCTGCGAGCGCGGTGGCCAGGGTTGCCCGCCGGTCGTGGGGACCGGCACCGATGTCGCCGGGGCTCCCCTGGTTGAAGTCGACCCGCACCCGGTCCGGTTCCGTCCCGGGCGGCAGGGTGAACCTGCCCAGCAGCGGGTCGACGGCTACCCATGGAGGGCCGTCGGTGGTTGCGGGCGGCCGGGTCCATTCGCTGAGGTCGGCGGCGATCAGCCGATGGGCTTCGGGCAGGTTGAACCGGAACACCGGGTCGGGTCCGGAGAGGAGCTGCTCCATGTGCTGATGGAGCGTCAGGCGGTGCAGTGGCGCCGGAATCTCCGTCTCGCTGGTGGGGCCGCTACGTCGCCGGGTGAACAGCGGCAGGTCGCGGCCTGCCGGGTCGAAGGTCCAGCGGCCCGCGGCGGCGTCCACGGCGCGAGCGTCGACGTCGGTGTACGGGTGGGAGCTGAGCCGCCACAGATGGAGCCCGACCGCGCCGAGGTTGTACCGGCCGCGCCCGCGGTCGACATGGCGGACGTCGGCGGTGCGGGCCACCTGGTCGAAGGGGGTGCCGAGCAGCTGGAGCCGCCCGGTGTCCCGCAGGTCGGGGGTGCGTACATTGCCGAGGCGTGGATGGTTGACGTGCTGGGTGGTGCCGAGCAGTTGGAAGTACTCCACGACCTTGGCGGGCAGCCCGGTGATGTCCTGGGCCACCTGTTCCAGGGTGGCGGGGGTGCCCTTGCGCCGCCGGTGGCGGAGGGTGTTGGCGATGAAGGCCCGTCTGGGCGCTGCTCCGTCCGGTGACGCGGCCACGGGTTCGACGCCGAGCAGGTCGCCGAGGTAGGGCAGCACCCATTCGGCGCAGGTCTCCACGAACCAGTTGTCGTAGAGCCCGTCGATGTCCTCCCGCAGTCTGCGCAGTTCCTCCTCGACCGGTTCGAGCAGGGCGCGCAGCGGGTGGCCGAGTTCGGCGTCGCGGTTGCGGTGCACGGCGGGCAGCAGGTCGTACACCGGCCGGTCCTCGCTCATGACGTCATCACCTGCACGGAAAGCCCCTTCAGGACCAGCAGTTCAGCGGGGACGGCCGTGCCCCCGGCGTCGAGGCGGGCCCCGCGGGCGAGCAGCAGGGATGCCACTGCGGCCGGCTCGCCCGTCAGATGGAGTGCGGTCAGGTTGGCGGCCACCACCCCGGGAACCCGCTGGGCGGTGGCGATCGCTTCGGCGGCGGTCACGGGCTGCGCGAAGTCGCGCCGCTCGAAGGAGTACAGCTGTGCCAGGGCGTGCTCGACCGCGCCGGACACGGTGTCCGGATCACGGTCCGGTGCGGGCAGGATCGCGACGGCGAGGGTGAAGGGCAGCTCCAGGTAGCTGTCCAGGCCGAGTCGGCGGCCGGGGAGGCCGTCGGCTTCGAGGGCGGCCCGCAGGTCCGTCAGGGTGTCGTCGGGGACGGCGCCGTCCGGGGCCGCCACGGTGAGGTGGAGGAAGGGCATCGGAGCCGGGCTCAGCACGGTCGCCCTGGCCTTGGCGATCCCGGTGAAGTTCCGGGCGAAGGCCTCGTGGTCGTCCAGGGAGACGACCCGGCCGAAGGTGCGGACGGTCAGCGGCGCCCGGGTTCGTACGTCGTCCGGCCGCTCGGGGGCCGTACCGCCCGTCGCCGCCAGGGGGTTGGAGACAGCCCGGATGCCGAGTGGCCGTTTCACGAGCAGTGAGAGGGAGCCGGCCCCGACGTTGCCCTCGGGGCCGATGCCGGTGCGGTAGGTGGCGTGGACGTTCTCCTGCCCGGACGGCAGCCGGGCGCCGCGTTCACCGTCGCCGAAGACCGCGGTCGCGGTGGCGTCGTCCTGGATCCGCACCACATAGGACCGGTCGTGCGGGCCGAGGGGGAACAGGGAGGAGGCCTCGGTCCAGGTGACGCCGTCGACCTGGACGGCCAGGGTGTCGCGCACCCCGCTCGCGGTCGGCGCGGGCACATGGGTGAGGTCTTTGTGCAGCAGGGTGAACCGCTGGTGGGTGGCCCTGCCGTCACCGCTGCCGAGCACCTCTTCGGTGGACTGCCCGGCGGTCGCGGCGACGACATTGCCGAGCAGCAGCACGGAGGCCCGGTTGAGCGGGTGCTCCAGGGGCCGGTCGAGGACGATCGAGGTGCCGGCGTCCGTCACGGCGTCGATCAGGTGGACCGCGGTGGTCTGGACACCCACGAGGGTGGTGCCGGTGACCACGATGGGTGCCCCGGCTTGCAGTGTCACGGGATATTCGAACCGAAGGGTGTTTCCGGTCACCGGAGTGTTGAGGGGTTCGTCGGCGACCTCAAGTTGCTCGGACTGGGCGTGGACCACGGTGGCGCGGCGGTCGAACTGTGACACCTTCCCGGTGCCCCGCAGCCGCAGCCGGGTGGTGGTGGAGGTCAGGGTGAAGTCCGCCGCGGCGGACTGGTCGGCAGCGACGACCTGGTACACCTCGTCCCGCACTCCGGGTGCCCGGAGCACCAGCCAGGAGCCGGGGAGCAGCGCGGGATGAGCGGCATCGAGGTCGATCACCGGTCCGTCAGCCCCTTCGGGCGGGTCGGTGAGGGCGAAGCGGGGCCATTGTGTGGCGGATGCGGGCGTGCCCCCCTGGCCGGCTGCCGCGAGGTAGCTCTCCCGGACCGAGGCCGGCATGGTCCGCCAGTCGGGGGCGTTGTGGCCGAAGATCGAGGCCCGCAGCCGTAGGGCGTGCACCTCGATGACCTGCGAGGGGGCGAGGTCGAGGTGCTGCTCCCAGCTGACCACGGTGATCGGCGGGCGTCCGGCCGGGTCGGTGGGCAGCGGATTGACGGTGTGCAGGATGCGGAACCGCCAGGCTTCCGGCTGCATGGCGGAGCGGATCAGCAGACCGTCGCCGGGGCGCAGTCCGGTGGTGGTTCCGGCCAGGTGGAGGACGGTGGTGTTACTGGTGACCCACTGCGGCTCGCGCAGCGGCAGGCGGATCGCGTTGTGCTCGGCGACAGCTTGGAGTTCCGCCGCGGTCTCGAAGGTCTGCGGCAGTTCTCCCTGGCCGGGGATGCTCTGCACCGGTGTGCCCGCGGGTACGACGGCGTGGCCGGGCGCCCCCGGGGTGTCCTCCACGGTGAACGAGAGGTAGGCGGAGGCTGCCGCTCCGGGCCGCAGCTCGTAGCCGATGGACCGCGCGAGTTCCAGCACCGATCTGCGTTCGGTGGCGGTGCGCAGAAAGCCCTCGTTGGCGATCCGCTCCTGGTAGAAGGCCACGATGTCGGCGACCGAGGCCCAGGCGTCCAGCAGGGCGACGGCGGGGTCGTCCGTGCTGTGCGTGGTGAGTCCTGGCAGCCGTTGCGACACCTCGGCCAGGCTCCGCGCGAGGGTGTCGCCGTGGGTGGTGATCCGGTACGAGAGGGCCGGGCGCCCCGGCGGGTTGGGCACCCCGGGAGCCCCGCCGGGTACGGGGGTGCTCATGAGCCGCCTTCCATGATGAAGTCGATCCGGCCGTGCTCCGGCAGGTTCGGGTCACTGAGGCAGCGAGCCACCTCGTGCGGCCCGATCAGGATCCGGCCCTGCCTCGGTTCCCCGGCGGACGGTTGTCCCCAGCGCCCGAAGCGGTTGGGTCTGGGCGGTGTGCCATCGGTGTCGACCCACAGCACCCCGTGCGTGCCCATGGCCGCCTCCACCACCTGGCTGAGGTGGACCGGCGCGCCGAGGGCGAAGCGGTCGGGGTGGAAGAAGCCGGGTGTGCCGTCGGATCGCTGTCCGGCGGTGAAGACGTCCTGCAGGGCCCGTTTGACCTCGCCGCGGAGATGGCCGGGGGCGACCCGTACGGTGATCACGATGTCCAGCGCCACCGGGACGGCAGCGGTCACCCGGACGTCCTCCCCGGCCATCCGGTAGCGCTCCAGACGGCTGCCGACCTGGCGGCGGAAGTACTGGTCGGGGGTGAGGCCGCCGGTGCGGTCGACGGTGACGGTCTCGGTGTACCAGGAGCCGGTCCAGCGCCGGTTCGCGACCGCCTGCCGGACCTGCGGATGCTGTCCGGCGACCTCCGCGTAGTCGTCGTCGGTGACCGCCCGTTGCCGGCCCCGGAACGCCTGCGGTGCCCACTGCCGCACCTGTTCCACCGGTTCGGGGTCGGCTCCGCCCCGCGCGGGCATCGGGTTGCGGACGGTGACGCCGCGGAGGGGTTGCGCCGGCCGGGTGAGGGTGTCGCGGCCGACGTTGCCCGCACGTCCGCCGCCGGTCCGGTAGGTCGCAGTGAACGTGGTCCCGGGTGCGGGGGCGCGGCCGTGCACACCGTCGCCGAAGCGCAGATGGGCCTGGCCGTCGTCGTCGGTCTCCACGGTGTACTCCGGTGCGAAGCGGCTGCCGGAGAGCAGATCGGGCACCACGGTCCAGGAGGTGGCGCCGTCGTGCAGCCGGACCATCACGGGCACCGCCTCGGCGGGCCGGATCGTGAGCGCGTCCGTGGCGGGCCGTGCGGTGGCCCGACGGTGGTCGTAGGGCACAGCATGGGTCAGCCCGGCGTGGACCAGCCGGGGGCGGTACCGGCCCCGGGTCGGCACCTCGGCGGGGGCCGGCGGTTCGGGGCCGACCAGGGCGCCGTGCTCGGCCAGTACGACGTTGCCGCGGACCACGGTGGCCCCGACAGTGGTGTCACCCTCACCGGGGAACCGCCACAGTCGCAGGGGGAAGGGCGGTGCGTCCTCCTGGTCCCAGCTCACCCGCAGCAGGTCGGTGCCGGAGTCCCGCTGCGGCAGCGGGTCTGCGTTGAGACGTACGGCCCAGCGGTGGGCCGGATCGGCGCCGGCGGGGTCGCCGCCGCTGCCGAGCACCTCCTCGAACAGCAGCACGTCCCCGGCGCGTAGTTCGAGCGTCGTGTTGCTGCCGACCAGGAGTGCGGTGCTGGCTCCGGCGGGCAGGATGCCGCGTTCCTCGTCCGCGGTGTAGATCTCGATGGTGTTGCGGGCGGCCCGGAGTTCGACGGGGTGCAGGGTGTGGAAGACCACGCTGCCGTCATCGGTGCCGATCTCGGTGTCAACGCCCAGTCCCAGCCCGGCCGTGGCTTCGTCGACCTGGACCGTCAGCCAGGTCCTGGCCGCGGCGCCCTCGTGCATCGAATAGTCGAGCAGCCGGGCGTGGCGGCGCACCGAGACCCGGCGCCGGGCGGTGCCGAGGTAGGCCTCGGTGGCCACGGCGTCCTGTGCGTAGGCGAGTTGGTCGCCGAGGTAGGCGAAGAGCTCGACCAGGGTGACCGCCGGGTCGGCGGGCCCTCGGTCGGTCCAGCCGGGCAGCAGCAGCGACAGCCGGTCGAGCAGCATTCGGCGCAGCCCCGCGTAGTCCCGCTGGAGGTAGTCGGTCGGCGGGGTGGAGACGGGGGCGGTCGGCAGGGGGCGCGGTGGGCGGGGATCGGAGTCGTTCGGGACGTCGGCTTCCGTCACTGGGGCAGCCCCCGGGTGAACACAGCGGCGGTGGGCCGGTCCATGCTGCGGCTCCGGTAGCGCACCGTCACCCGCAGGGTGGCCTCCTCCGCGGTGATGTCCACGGCCTGCACCTCGACGAGGTCGCCCAGCCACTGCTGGAGCGCACCGTGCGCCATGAGCCGGGCCGCGGTCGCCAGTTCGCCGCCGGAGGGTTCGAAGACGAGTCGGTGGAGGCCGCTGCCGAAGGTGGGACGGTTGACCCGTTCGCCGGGGGCGGTGAACAGCACCTGCTCGATCAGGTCGCGTATGTACTGCTCCTCGTCCACCAGGGCGGTCCTGCCGCCGGGGCCGATCCGGAAGGGGAAGCCGATGTTCACCTCAGGTCCCCTTCACCCTGGTCTGGGTGGCCGACACGGTCAGCGGGGTGCCGGTGGGTGTGCACTGGGCCCTGCCGTCGGACAGCAGGGCGGGGGCCCCGCCGATCCGCACGCGCATGGCGGTGGACACCCACTGGGCGGTGAGGCAGGGACCGGGGGGTTGCAGCAGTGTGCAGCCCGTGACCGTGTACGGTGCCACCGCTGTCACCGCCGGCATGCCGTTGACCAGCACCCGGGGCTCGGTCTTGGTGGGCTGCGCGGGGCCGGAGTGCGCACACATGACCGTCGCGCCGAGATGCATCAGCTGACCTGGCATCAGACGACCTCCAGGGCGCCGTCGTTGACCGACACGGAGGCCGCGGTCAGCTTGACGCTCGCGGCTCCGTTGGACAGTTCGATGCCGGCGGCCGTCAGGGAGATGGTCAGCGGTGTGGAGACCGCGGGTGGTCCGACCTCCAGGGTCACACCACCCGATCCCGGCAGGTCGTTGACCGTGAGGCTCACTCCGTCGGTCTTGAACACCTTGGTGGCGGGGCCGGCGCCGGGTGCCTGGCCGCTTCCCCAGAAGCAGCCGCCCCAGATCGGCAGAGCCGGGTCGCCGGCCTCGAACTCGACCCATACATCGGCCCCGATCGGGGGGACGGCGAGCAGACCGACGCCAGGCCCGGCGTACGGCACGCTGGGCAGCGCCCACAGGGCTGTCGCGTCGCCGAGCACATCGGGGCAGCTGACCTGGACGCGGCCCCGCAGCATCGGGTCGGCGTTGTTGCTGACCTTGCCCCGGTACTTGCCGAAGTGCTGGTTCATGAGGCTCCTCCGTTGCCCTGTCCGGTCGGTCCGGACCCGTTCACCCGCTCCTGGCGCTTCATGGCCGCACCACCGCAGTGGTGGAGCCGACGCCTTCCCGGGTGAGCGTGAACTCCTGGGTGTGCCGCCCTCGGGCGATCGAGTGGGTGACCTGCTTGACCTGGTACAGACCGTCGTGCGACCAGCCCGCCCCTCGTACGCCCACCAGGCCCCTGGCCGGGAGCAGCGCACCGTAGCGCTCGGTGTCGAGGCGGCCGGTGGCCGTGAGCGAGCCGTCGTTGGACGCCTCGGCCCTGCCCTGAGCCTGGCCGAACGCCTGCGGGGCGGTCATACCGCTCCCGTCCAGCAGGGTGGTGCGCACATGCCGGTTGACCAGCCAGTCGGGTTCCGCCGCCAGCGGCGGCCGGGTGCTGCCGACACTGCGGACCTGGATCACCGTGTCGGTGAGCCGGTCCTGGACCCGGCCGCGGACCTCGGTGGCGGCCAGGGCGTCGGACCTGAAGGCGAGCTGCTCGACATTGGTCGCCGGCCCGAAGTCGACCGAGAGCGCCGGTGCCGGTCTGCCCACCCGGGTCGGTGGACCCCAGTAGGCGGTACTGGTGAGCGGTAGCGGGCCCGGGGTGATGTGGAAGACATAGCCGAAGCGCCTGGCCATCGCGGTGAGTTGGGCGAGGTCCGTGCCCCGCTGGACCGGGATGTGCTCGATCGGGAGCGACAGGTCGATCACCGGCGGCGGGACCACTTGGGGCACCAACCCGTAGCGGGCGTACCTCAGGATCAGCCGGGCGGCGATGGCGGCCTCGTCCTGCGCCGGATACTCCGCGGTCCGCTCCTCCAGGTCCATCAGTACGCCGAGGTCCTCCCCGGTGACGGTCAAGGTGGCGGAACCCGAGGTCGAGCCCGGGGTGAGTTCCCGATGGGTGATGACCCCGTCCATCAGCACCGTGGGTGTGCCGTGGAGCGTCAGGACGAGCACCACGCGGTCGAACGGCTGCAGATACCGCTCGGTGAGCAGTGGGTGGTCGAGCGCACCCGCCGGACCGCCGCGTCCGGCGGCGATGACCAGCTGGAAGCCGGATCTGGCACTGTCGGACATGGTGACCTGCACCTGCTGGAGGTTCTCCACCAGCCGTGGCGGCGCGGGTACGGGCACCGTGGGGCCGAGGAGCACGGTGAGGTAGGAGCTCAGCAGGGCCATGGTCTCCCTCCTTCCACGGGTTCCACGGGCCGGTACGGCGGCACGGGCGCGGTCACGGCAGGGGGAACGGGATCCGGATCCGGGTCCCGACCCGGTCGGCGGCGGTGAGCTCGTCCGGATGGATCACCGGATACGCGTCGCAGATCCGCCAGAACTGAGCGGGGTCGCCCAGACCGGCGGCGGCGATCGTGTCCGGTCGGTCCCCGGGGACGACCGTGTGCTCGGTGAGGGTGTGCGCGTTGCCCGGCATGGGGAGCAGCCTGCGGCTCAGACAGCGGACCTCGCGGCTGCCGCCGGTGCCGTCCGGGACGGTGGCGGTCACCACGTCCGACGAGGCGTACCGGCTGGTCGGATCGGTCAACGGAACACCCCTCCGATGCCGCCGGTCACGGCCCGGCCCGCCGCCGACCGGGCGGAGAGGGTGGCCATGGTCTCCTTGGCGATCTGGTGGGCCAGGAAGAGATGGTGTCCAGGACTGGTGACCGACAGATCGCTGTAGGAGAGCACCCGCAGTTCCAGGTCCGCCCGGGCCCGGATCGGGTTGAGCTGGGTGTCGTACGCCTGCTCGGTGATCGAGAAGGAGGTCAGCCGCACCGGGAGGACCCGGCCGGCTCCCCAGACCAGGAGAGTGAGCGGCGCCTCCGTCGGTACCAGTTCGATGGTGCCGACCGCCGTCAGCGCCATGTTCTCCAGGACCACCGAGCTCTTGGGGTAGAGCAGCATCTCGAGCGCCGCCAACTGGGGGTGGATGCCGAGGAGTACGGCCTCCGGGTCAGCGTCCGCCAACTGGTCGGTGGCGTCCACCTCGACCGCCAGGCTGATCGTCTCGATCGGGGCCCCGGTGAGACGCAGCGCCTCGCTGCGGGCACCACCGGCCCCTTCGTCGCCCTCCGGTGTCCGGGCGACCAGTCGCCGGGTCATCTCGTCGGGGTTGTACTGGAACACCACCAGGCCGGCCAGCGGGTTGGCCGGGTCGACCCCGACCAGCGCGCCGCGGGGAGTCCGGACCGCGTCCGTACGCCCGGTCATCGGCGCATGCCGTTGTCTGTCCGCATTGCGCGATCATGGCCGACCCCGCGTCACTCCGGCGTCACTGCCGCGTCACCGGCCGACGGCAGGCGAGTCAGGGTCACAGGAACACCGGGCCTGGCCGGGTCCCGAGCTGCTCCAGCTGACGTACCCGTCATGGATGCGCTCCAGCCCGCCCATGCCCAGCCCTGGCATGCAGGTAATGCAGCCCCAGGTCGCCGTCGACAGCGCGGAGCAGTTCTTCCATGCTGTGGATCTGGCGCGACCACAGGGCTCGGAACACCTGGTGCCCCTGTTTGTCGTGGCCGAGGAGATCCGCCAGCTCCAACGTTGCGGCGCCGAAGTAGGCACAGCTCTCACAGGGGCCCTGCGGCAGCTCGTGCTTCGCCTCCTCCAGGAGGCGGTTGTAGTCCTCGGGGTGCGCGGAGATCAGGCGCCGGACTGCAATGTCCGTCGCTTGGAAGTAGCTCGGCCTCCACCTCGCCATACCTTCACCGCAGGCCGGGCGGCCGGTGGCCTCTCAGCCTCGGGACCAGGCGGCGGAACGACGCCGTCCAGGCTCACGTCGAAGCGTCCCGCGCAGCCGAATTCCAGGCGGTGCGTCTCCGGCTCGGTGAGGGCCAGCTCCGTGCGCAGCACCACCCGGTGGGTCGCGGGGTTCGCTGCCGAGCGAGGTCCGGTGATCAGTGAGGTTCCGTGACTGGTGGGCTGTAGTGCGGTGCCGCCGCATGCTAGGCGAGGGCTTGATCTCGTCGGCTCCAAACGGCTGAGCATCATCCCGCCTTGACTCTGACGCCGCTGGAGACTTGACGATCGCGCTGTAGGCAACACGCGGATTGCTATCGGAGGCGCAAGGCATGCGAGGCAAGGGCATCCACTACGACACCGGCACCTTTCCCAACGGCGACACCTCGCGTCCCGTCTTCGACGCCGACGTCGTCGCGCGGGACATGCGGGTCGTCGCCGACGATCTGCACTGCACCGCGATCCGCATCACCGGCGGCGACCCGGACCGGATCGAGACCACCGCGCGGCATGCGGCGGCCGCCGGGCTGGAGGTCTGGTTCTCGCCGTTCCCGTGCGAGATGACCGACGAACAGATGCTGCCGTACTTCGCCGACTGTGCCGAGCGAGCCGAACGGCTGCGCCGGGACGGCACCGACGTCGTCCTGGTCACCGGCTGCGAACTGAGCCTGTTCGCCCGCGGGTACCTGCCCGGCGACACCTTCAACGAGCGCATCCCGGTGCTGGCCGGCCCCGACCGCGAGGCCGCGCTCCGGCCTCTCCCCGAGAAGGTCAACGCCTTCCTCGGCGAGGTCGTCCGCACCGTCCGCCCCCTCTTCGGCGGACCGGTCAGCTACGCCTCGTGCCCCCTGGACGGCGTGGACTGGAGCCCGTTCGACATCGTCGGCCTGGACGCCTTCCGGGGCCTGCGCAACGCCGCCACCTACCGCGACGACCTGCGCAAGGAGTTCGTCCACGGCAAGCCCGTCGCCGTCATGGAAGTCGGCTGCTGCACCTTCCGTGGGGCGGGCGACTACGGCGGCTCGGGCTGGTACGTGGCCATGGAACCGGACGGGGTCACCCCCAAGCCGGACCTGGTGCACGACGAGAGCGAGCAGGTCCGCTACCTCGACGACCTGATGCCCCTCTTCGAGGAGGAAGGGGTCGACTCCGTCTTCTGGTTCAGCTTCGCCGGCTACGGCACCCCGCACCGTCTGTCCGGCCCGGACCCCGACCTCGCCTCCTACGGCATCGTCAAGATCCTCGACGAACACAGCGACTACCCGGCGGACTTGCGTACGTATCCCGACATGCCCTGGGAACCGAAGGAAGCGTTCCACGCCCTGGCGAACCACTACCAGGCCCTCAAGCAACATGGAACCTCCCACCAGCACCTGGATAACCGGTAGGGCCGCGGAAGTGGACGGGATGCTCGGCGGCCGGCGGAAGTCGTTCGTATCGCACCCCTCGGAGACGACTAGCCGCCATTTCGCACGATCACGCCACCGAGCGTGCCGATGCCGCGGTTGCCCGTCGACTGGGCAAGTAACTCTTCCCGCACTGTGACGGCGGGGCCGACGAATACCCCTTAGCCCAGTATCTGCTGTTGGTTGTTCATGAATCCGACGGCCAGCGCGATACAGACGGGTATCACGCCGCCGAGGCCGACACCGCCGAGAAAGCGGAACAGTCCGAACAGCTCGCTCGTCGGTGCGGCAGCGCAAGCGAGCATGAACACGGAGAACCAACTGGTACAGAAAATAACCATACGTTTGCGGCCCAACAGGTCCGTCGCGAAACCACACAGCAGCGCTCCGAGCAACAGACCAATCAGGCCGAGACTCGCGATCCCCCCGACCTCTGCCGCGTCGAGATCCCATTGCGGATACTTCAACAGTTCTGGGGCGGTGGCGCCGAAAACTGAGACATCGTATCCGTCGAAGAAGATGATCAGACGGCAGAAAGCGGGTACGAAGGCCCGCAATCTCTTGCCGCGCAACGGCCGGAACGCTGTCACTTGACCGGCTCAACGCACTTCGATCGGGTGAGTCACGAACCAATCCCCTGATGGTGTGTCAGTCACATAGACTCGAAACCCAGGCGCTGACCAGCACAAATGGAGAAACGCGACTGGAGTACTAGGCCGTCTCACCGCCCTCGGCTGGCAGCGCTTCCTCAGCGGTGTTTACATGGAAGTGTTCCGCGTAAGCCGGACAGCGACGGCGAGGGCCGCAGCCCCAGAACGTCCGCTGCACCGCAGGCGTCGGCCACTTCAGTGCTTCCACAGGTGGTATCGCCCGGCGAGTGTGCCCGGGCATCTGGAAGGAGGCTTCCATGACGGCCAGCTACACCAAGCAAGATCCGAACTGCAGGTCTGAAATCCTCTTCATCGGTACAACGGGGCTCCGAAAATTCGTCACGCCACCGCCCAAGCCGGCGAATTTGGATGCGGAGATGTACATCGACGTCATCGTGCCAGCGGCGTACAAGAACGTGGAGTTCACCGAAATCTGCCTCACCCTTGAGGTCAAGGGACCAACTGGGGCGAAGTTCATGCCGAACCCGAGGATGGGAAGTGGCGTCCGCTGGGGGGTACCCATCAGCGGCAGCACCGCTTGGGACGAGACCTCTCTGTCACCCACGCCCCGCGTGCGTCTTCGGCTTCCGCACGGCAAGCTGCTTAGTGGCGGTATCAACGGCCTGTCGTTCTGGCTGGGGGTGTCCGGACTGCCCACTACATCTACGTTCTCCTTCACCGCAGCGGCCACAGCGGACCAGGTCTTGGCCTCCACTACCAGTTGCCCGCTCTCCTTCAAAAACTTCGCCGTTGGCGAGCAGTTCTCGGGATACCTCGGCCGCGACTAGAGATCGCTGAGCTTCTTCGAGCTGACCACCGATCGGTGACGGTCCACGAAGCGCAACGAACGAGGCCCCCGAGCTGTTGATCGAGATGTCTGGCGTCTCAACCACGCTGCTCGGGGGCCTCGTTGGTCATCTATCCTCCCACACTCGACCTGCCCCATGCGCTCGTGGAGTGGGTCACCATGCTCGTCGCTGGTGTACCTGCGCGAACACCACGACCCTGGCGAAGATCGCTGCCGGGTTGGGGATCAGCGAGTCCACCGCCCACGCCTACACCAGCGCGGTCATCCATCTGCTCGCCGACCGTGCGCCGGGTCTGCAGAAGGTCCTGCGCGAGGCCGATGCGGACTTCGTCCTGCTGGACGGCACTCTCGCCGAGTGCGACCGGGGGCGACGGACGGGCCGACTACTCCCACACAAGCACCGCCGGCACGGGGTGAACGTGCAGGTGGTGACCGATCCAGGTGGGCGGCTGCTGTGGCTCTCACCGGCGTTGCCGGGCCGGGCTCACGACCGCTGCCCGCACCCACCTGATCATCCGCATCTGCGAGCGCCAGGGCGTCCCCATCCTGGCCGACCTCGCCTACCAGGGTGGCGGCCCCTGGCTGACCACCGGCATCAAACGCAGGCCCCTGCAGGAACTCACCCCCACCGAGAAGACCGTCAACCGGGCCCTGGCCGCGGCACGGGCACCGGTCGAGGGCGGCGTCGCCCGCTTGAAATCCTGGCGGATCTTCCGCAGATTCCGATGCAGTCCAAACCGCATGACGTCAATCGCAAAAGCCATCCTCACCCTGGAGCGTCAAGGCTGAAGAAGCTCACTGTGTACTCCTCAT
>NZ_KQ948768.1:0-85770 GCF_001514205.1 Streptomyces griseoruber
GGGGAACCAACGAGGCTCCTGCACTGATGAGTTGAGACGTCGAACACCTCTCTCAACGGCACGGGAGCCTCGTGCGTTGCGGGACGCCGGCCCGTCACCCGATCAGTGGCCACTCTGAAAGAGCTCACTGTCCGGACAACTCATGAGACACGGTCTGCCCATCATCGCCGCCAGCAACACGGCCCTGTTCGGCATGGCCGGGGAACTACCGCCGATCGTCATCAGCGATCTTTTCGGTGTCCACAGGAACACCGCGAACCAGTGGGCGGCGCTCGCCCGGGACAGCTGGGCCGACTACCTCGCGACCCTCCGGAAAATCAAATAGGAACTTCAGATCAACAACCTCCGTTCTCCGTGACAGCACGGGCCGCGAGGCGCAATCCAATGCGCTGCACTTGGATGACGGTGCGTCAATCGAAAGAGCTATCGAACGTGGGCCTTGGGCGCATGCTGGTTCGATTGATGCGAGAGGGAGTGAAAATTCTGTTCGGCCCCCGGAGCGCCTCGAAGAGGCGCACAATGCTCCAAAGCGGGAATCGCGAGGCCTGCGGTCTGGGCGTTTTTCATCGGGGGTGCTGTGTTGATGCGCAGGAGATACACGCAAGACCAGTCCTACGACCTGTATGTGCTTCATCGGGACGTTGGGCTGGCTGCCCAGCAGGGGGTGAGCAGTCCAGAGGACTTGGTGCGTATCGCTTCGGTGATTCTGGATGGCCTGGGGTGTGCCACCGCGGACGAGGCATGGAACAGACTGTGCGCGGATTTCAGGGCAGGCGCCAGAGGTACACCCTCGTCCGGCCGGCAGGCCGCGATCATTCTGAAGATGATGCACTACCTGGGGTTCGCGGGGAGGCTGTCCGATGAAGACGCGCGCATCGAACTCTGCGAAGAGGTTCTCCGTCATGGTCAGCCAGAATGGCAGGCAGACGCTGTGCTCTTCTCGGCGTCACGTGGCATGCACTTAGGGATGGGCAACCCGGCCGCCCTTCAGACGGAGCTGGATATCGTTGAGCGGGCACGTGGAACTGCGTCTGGCGACACGCCGGAACTCGACCTGGTGCGGGCATTCTTGCGTCTCCACCTGGGTCTGTTCGGCGGCGAGGATGACTTCGATGCCGCGATCGAGGAGTTGAACGCGCTCCGAGGAACCCGTGCGGCCCGCGCCGAGACAGATCATCTGTTGGATGCGGTGATTGCCTTCCTTCGGATGCAGCAGGCATCGAGGAGAGAAGACGAAGGTGCCCTTGGGGCCAGGATGGTCGAACTGGACACCGCGCTGGACGCGTCGCCTCTCAATGGGCCGGTGCGGCTGCGGATGGAATCTTGGCGCGAGTTGGCCTGGGAGACATTGCAGGGGCTTCGTGCCGCACGGGGCGAGGGGCGTGACACCGAAGGCGAGCGCTGCCTGCGTTCCGCCGACTCGGTGAGGGACCAGGCACGGGCGCTCCCCGCGTATGTGCGTCTGTCCGTGTTGTGTGAGACGGGTGTAGCCCGTCTGCTTCGCGCGGTGGCGACTGACGATCCAGCAGGGGCACGGGAGGCCCTCTCTTTACTCGGTGAAGGTATCGAACTCCTGGAACCGGACGATTGGCGCTGGACCCCTTACGTCTACCAGCTTGGGTGGGGTCACTTCTGGATTGCTGAGCGAGACGGTCTCGGCGAAGGTCATCAGCCGGGTTGGTTCGACCTTGGGATCGACTGGCTCACTCGTGCTGTGAGGGCGTCCGAGCAGTGCGAGCATCCGATGTGGGCCGACATGTCCTTCACCTTGGCCCTGGCCCTGTGGGCCAGGGGTGAGATGTTCCCGCGCGGACCCTCCGGCCGCGCGGACCTCGACGCCGCCCGACGTACTGGAATGGACGCTGTGACCGGCGCTGTGCGGAGCGTCCTGCTCCAGTCGGGTACGCCCCATGCAGCGGAGAGCGCCCGGTGGGTCGGGCAGCGGGCCCTCACTGTTGCCGGCTGGTGCCTGGGCGCCGATGCGCCTACTGACGCCGTCCGCGCGCTGGAGGCGGGTCGGGGACTCACCCTGCACGCCGCCACGGTGTGGACGTCCGTGCCGGAGATGCTGGACGCACTCGGCGAACAGGGACAGGCCCTTGCCGGTGAGTGGCGTACGGCGGGTGATGTCCTGCCTGGAACGCCATGGAGCGCCACCCTTGCCGCAGCGAGCGCAGGCCCGGCAGGCCCGGCAGTTCCGTCAAGCCGTCTGCGCAGACGAGCGCTGGAGGCGCTGAAGGTCTCCCCGTACTGGAAGCGGATGCTGGATGTGCCGACACCCGACCAGATCGGCAGTGCGCTGCGCACCATGGGCCGGACGGCGCTCGTCTACCTGCTGCCAAAGACGGAGAAGCACCCCGGCGCAGCGCTGGTGATCACACCAGACGGCGGCGTGCGGGCCGTGCGGCTGCCCGTGCTGGACCTGGCCGCCCCCGAACTCGTCGCCTATCGCCGCACCGGGAGCCCAGAGCGGGACGCGGAGTCCTCAGTCCCGCCACCCTACGATCCTGGGGCGCTGGGACGGTTGTGCGACTGGGCAGGGCAGGCCGTGATCGAGCCGCTGCTCAGGGCGCTTCCGGGGCCTCAGGGGCAGGAGCCATCGCTGGTCTTGGTACCGATGGCGGAACTGGGCGCGGTGCCCTGGCACGCGGCGCGGCTGCCGGGCTCTGGGCGGTACGCGTGCCAGGAGGCAAACATCTCGTACATCCCATCGGCCCGCCTGCTGTGCGAAGTGGCCGAACGCCCGGCAACGGGGATGCGCCAGGCGCTCATGGTCGGCGATCCGGAGCGGAACCTTCCGCATGCGGGCGAGGAGGCGGACGCCATCCTCGAGAAGTTCTATCCGGGCGGCGAGTTGCTCGGGCCCGGAGCCGCCACGCCGGCGGCCGTGCAGGGCTGGCTCGGACGGCAGCGGGGCGGAATGCTGCATCTGGCCTGCCACGGGGCGGTGGAGGAGGGCGGGCGCTACAGCTCGTATCTCAGGCTTGCCGACGAGCGCCGGTTGTCGGCCGAAGCACTTACGGAAGGGTCGGCCCGGTACCCGGGGCTGGAGTTGGTGGTGCTGGCCGCATGCCGGTCCAACGTGTCCGGGCACGGGTGGGATGAGGCGTACAGCATGGCGACCGCGTTCCTGGTCGCCGGCGCTCGGTCGGTCGTCGGGTCGCTCTGGCCGGTCCCCGACGACGCGACGTCACTGCTGATGTACATGACGCACCACTACCTGAACCAGGAGGGGCAGACACCGGGCGCGGCCCTGCGCAGCGCCCAGTCGTGGGTGCTGGATCCCACGCCCGTGCTGCCCCCCGACATGCCGGACGCCATGAAGGGCCGGGTGCCCCAGCTCAGGGAATCGGGTCTCGTGGGATGGGCCGGTTTCACACATCTCGGGTGGTGAACCGTCATGGCACTTCGGTGCGGATCTCCACCGAGGCTGTACCCCACAGCGCGATCCTACTGCCGGATGGCCCGCCCATGTCCCGCTGCCCCCTTGTCAAACGCAGCACACGGTGGAGGCCGGAAAGGTTCCGTGTTCAGCGGGTTCTCCGCGACGACCACCTTGAGCACGTCGCGGGTGGCGGCGCCGCTCACCATCTCCCGTCCCGGGGGCAGGCGCAGCCATACCGGTTCACCGCGCCGGGCGGTGCCCGCGCGCCCGGGGCCGACGAAGTCGCCGTCGAAGAGGTGGACGGAGGACGCGTAGCTGTCGGTCAGGTTCAGCAGCACGCACCACAGCCGGTTTCCCGACTGATTGTGAATCTGCACTTGCACCTGCGGCTCGCCGCCGTCCGGTGTGTACGAGCAGACGATGTCGCCCGTCGATCTGGGCTTAAACCCGCCGACGAGCGGCTCGACACTCACGCGAACCATCGAGGACAGAGAGCTGTCCGGATGGGTGAGGTCGTGCAACTGGTGCCAGTGGGCGATGTGGGCGCAGCAGTCCGCAACGTGGCGGGCGTCGGCCGCTGTCCGTAATGGCAGCCGGGTGATGGGGTGGCCCGCGCCGCCGGAGACCCGCGCCCAGCCGCCGTCCGTGTCCACGAACAGGGCCAGCCCCCGAACGGCAGACGCCGGGTCCTGCCCGCTGGTGGTCAGCAGGGACGAGGCCGCGACAGCTTCCTTGACGAGGCGGACATCGTCCGCCGACCCCGTGACGGTCACTCTTGCGGCCGGGAAGGCAAGCGCCGACGGAGTGACCGGGTGGGCGGTCTTCGTGTCCTTGTCTGTCGGCTGCCAGGCCACGGGGTCGACGATCGAGGTCTCCGCCCGCACCTCGCGCACGGTCACCACTCGCGGCCGCGGAACACCCGGTGCGAGAAGGGTGAACTCGGCGCCCGCCTCCAGCCGAGCAGCCCGGCCGCCGCCGTCCATCCGAACGCGCACGGCGAGCAGGGTATGGCCGACGCCGTGCTGCGCGCGATGGGCGACTGAACGCCGACCGGGGACAGGGGACTTCCCACCGCCGGCGACCGGCCCGTCGGATCCACCCGCGCCCCGCCGGACGCACTCGTCGCCGGCATGCCCCCACATAGGAAGAGCCCCGGCAGCATGCCCACCGTGCTCATCGTCAACGACCAGAAGCTGCAACGCCCCGGCTACCGCCTCCTGTTGGATTCCGAGCCGGACCTGAGCCCGATCGGTGAGGCGGCCGACGGAGCCGAGGCGGTCCGCTTGGCCACCGCGCTGCGGCCGGACGTCGTCCTCATGCACCCCACGCCACCCCCTCGCCACGAGGAGGAGGAACCCTAGTACTCCGGTACTAGTCGGCATCGCCGCATTCCCGCCCGCGGTGCCGTACCAGCAGGCGATACCTCTTCTAGGTTGAACCCGGGCCTGGTCAGGCCCGTCCGCGCAAAGACCTCCTTCCTGGCGGGAGCAGACTCCGTGGCCACCGTCCCGCACCGACCCGAGCCGTTCGCCGTGTCCCTCACGACCGCCGGCGGACACCTCGTGCCTCATCGTTTCGACATCCGCGATCCTCAGCGGCCCGGCACCGACGCCCTGGCGGACCGTGAAGGCAGCCCTGAAAACCAGGCCGCCCACCCCGCGGCCGCGTTCCCCCCGGGTCCGGCCCCCGGCTCCGGGGCGCGGGTGCCACCCGGGCCAGGACGACCGCAGACCCCGGGCCGCTGTCAGCCGTACGATCACGGAAGAGCGGTCGGCCCCGGCCGACCGCTCTTCCCCAGTCGCCGCTCGTCCGTCCAACCCCCCGGGACCGTCGAGCGGCTCGCCTGCACCGCGAAGGGCACAGACCTTGACCCCCACGCCCCCACAGGGTTCCCGGCCCGGTCGATACGTCCCCGGCCGGTCCGAACTGCCCGAGGCACTGACGAACGATGCTGAGCAGCGTGTGATGGTGTCGATCATCGCGCGGCTGTCGTCCTGGCGGTGGGCGGACCGGGCCCACCCCCGGGTCAGGCGGTGGGGCGTACCGCTGTTGTGCGCCGCCCTGAGCCTGCCGTCCGTACTCAGCCCCGCCGGCGAATCCAGGCTCGCCGAAGAGCTGGCTCTCACCGTCGCACTGGCCGTCCCCCTGGTGTGGCGGGAGCGCAGGCCGATGCTGGTCTTCGTCCTCACCGCTGCCACCGCTGCGCTGACGGCCTACGCGGGCTCCCTTCACGGCGCCGACGCCAGCGCCGACGTCGCCCGCGTCGTGGCCCTGTTCAACGTCGGCCGCTTCGGCTCACCGCGCCAACTGCTCGTCGCCGTCGCCATCGCCCTGACTCAACTGGTCGCCTGGGCCACCATGCTCTGGAACGACGGTCAGCTGCGGTTCGCCACGAACCCGGAACCCGTCGTGCTGCTCGGGATGGTGACGGTGACGGCCATCGCCGGCCTCGGCCTGGCCGCCCGCCTGGTCAATGTCGTCATCGCCGCCCTGCAGAAGGACAGGGATCAGCAGGCCCGGCTCGCCGTTGCCCAGGAACGCGCCCGTGTCTCCAAGGAGATGCACGACATCCTCGGACACACCCTCGCCGTCATGGTCGGCCTCGCCGACGGTGCCGCCGGCCTGACCGAGAGCAAGCCGCAGCGCGGCGCCGAGACGCTGCGGATCATCGCCGACAGCGGCCGCGGCGCGCTCGCCGAACTGCGCCGACTCCTCGCCGTCATCAGCGACGACAACGGCCGGCCGCACGATGCTCCGCTCGCACCCCAGCCCGGGCTCGCGGACCTCGACCCGCTGATCGAACGCGTCCGCGCCGCAGGGCCGAGCGTCACCCTCGGCGCCGACGGCGACCTCATCGCGCTGGCCCCCGGCCTCCAGCTCGCCGTCTACCGCATCGTCCAGGAAGCCCTCACCAACACCCTCAAGTACGCCGCCGCCGACACGTCCGTCAGCGTCCGGGTGGCCGTCGACTCCGAGACGGTCCATGTGGACGTCGAGGACAGCGGCCCCCTCCGCGCTCCCCGCTCCCGGAAACGGAGCGCCGGAAGCAACCACGGTCTGGTCGGCATGCGCGAACGCGCGGCCATCTACCAGGGCCAGGTCACCGCCGGGCCCAACCACGAGGGCGGCTGGAGCGTCCACGCCCGGCTCCTCACCACCCCGCCCTCCGCCGCTCTCGGCTTCGCCCGGCCGGCGGGACCCCCATCCACGACCAGAACGGACACCCCCCCGCGCATGACCACCGTGCTCATCGTCGACGACCAGGCCCTGCAACGCCTCGGCTTCAGCATGCTGCTGGAACAGCACCCCGACCTCACCCTCATCGGCGAAGCCACCCACGGCGCCGAAGCCGTCCGCAAGGCCGCCGAACTCAAGGCCGACGTGGTCCTCATGGACGTCCGCATGCCCGGCATGGACGGCATCGAGGCCACCAGACGGATCATCGAGTCCGGCGGCCGCTCCCGCATCCTCGTCCTGACCACCTTCGACCTCGACGAGTACGCCTACGACGCCCTGCGCGCCGGAGCGTCCGGGTTCCTGCTCAAGGACGCCATGCCCGACGAACTCGTCGCCGGCATCCGCGCGGTGGCCGCCGGAGACGCCGTCATCTCACCCGGTCTGACCCGCAAGCTCATCGACGCCTTCGGCAGCCGCCTGCCGGGTCACACGCCCGAGCAGCAACGGCAGCTGGCCCGCCTCACCAACCGGGAACGCGAAGTACTCACCGCCGTCGCGACCGGCTGGAGCAACCCCGAGATCGCCGAGCGCCTCTCCCTCGCCGAGTCCACCGTCAAGTCCCATGTGAGCAGCATCCTCACCAAGATCGGGGTCCGGGACCGGGTCCAGGCCGTGATCTTCGCCTACGACACCGGCCTCGTCAGGCCTGCCTGAACATGACCGGGAGGCTCCGCAGCGGGCTCGGGCGCCGGTCCCTGGACCTCAGGAACGTGGCGGCGCCCGCGTCGCCACAGCAGGGCGCCCCCGAGCACCGTCAGAGCCACGACGGCGAAGGCGGGGCCGCCCAGCGTGAGGACACGCTGGAGCGAGGTCGCGGCGGCATAGCCGACCCCTGCTTCGGCTGTGGCCCACATACAGGCGGCGGCGACGCTGTACGGGGCGATGCGCCGGTAGGGCAGGCGGGTGGCACCCGCGGAGTGCGGGGCGAGGGTGCGCACCACCGGCAGGAAGCGTGCCAGAAAGACCGCTCGGCCGCCGTGGCGCGTCATCAGCGTCTTGGCCCGTCCCCACGCCGCGTCCGGAACGCGGCGGCCCAGGTGGCCGGCGCGCAGCCGGTCACCGAGGTACCTGCCGGTGCGGTGGGCGAGGAAGTCACCCGCCACCACGGCGCAGGCCGCGGCGGCGATGACGGGGAGAAGGCTGATGTGGCCGGTGCGGGCCAGCGCGCCGGCGGTCAGGAGCAGGGTCAGCGTCGGGACGAACGCGCCGACGAGAAGGACCGACTCGGCCAGGACCGCGGCGGCCACCACCGTGTACGCCGCGACCGGCGAGAGATGGCCGATGAGGTCGGAGAGCACGTTCACCGCCGCGCCTCGACGGACTGCGGCTCGGGGCTGTCCGCGAAGACGAGGGGGCGTCGCAGATGCCAGACGTAGGCGGGCGGAAGGTTGGCCCATACCGTCCAGCGGCCCGTGGCGTAGGTGCGCTGGTAGGTGGCCATGATCTCGTCCACGGCGGCGTGGCGGCGGGCTTCGGCCCGCGATGCCGTCAGGGCGCGGGCCTTGCGGGTGCCGAGATAGGCGAAGTAGGTCAGGGTGCCGCCGGGGTGGAGGAGTTCCATGTAGCGGGCCATGATCCGCTCGACCTGCACGGGCGTGAAGTTGGTCAGGGGGAGCCCGGAGACGATGACGTCGTACCGCTGGTCGGTGTCGAGCTGCTCGACATAGGCCTGATACACGTTCACCTGCGCAGACGTCGCCGTCAGGTGCGGGTGCGCGGTGACGAGACCCTTCAGTCGCGCGGCGAAACGCGGGTTGGCCTCGACGATGTCCAGACGGCTGCCCCGGGACAGCTGCGGTATCAGGGCCCGCGTGACCGGGCCGGTGCCGGCGCCGGCTTCCAGGACTGCCAGCGGGTGGGGCGCCTGAGCCCGTACGGGGTCGGTGAGCAGGCGGGCCAAGGCCTTGCCACTGGGGGCTACGGCGCCGGTGGTACGCAGATCACGGGCCGCTTCGATCAGGAACATCCAGCTTTCGGCATGGCCATGTGTGAGGACGCTGTCGTGGGAGGTGGTCCGGTCGTTCATGGAATCGACGCTAGAAAGCCGCGCCCGACATGGGATCCGCCGTTCTACGACGGCGTACCCCTACGAAAGTAGGGGGTGGACATCATCGATCGTCAGACGGAACAGCGCACCGGCCCGCCTAGCATGGCCCAGGTGAGCAGCAGAGAAAGCCGCAGATGGGCGGCCTACGGGCGTGGGGCCCTGGTGGCCCTGTGCGCGCTGGCCGCCGTACTCAACGACGTGGCGACCCAAGGACGCTATCTGGCACCCGTCGTGGTCACGGTCCTGGTGTGCGGAGCGGCCCTGCTCGTGCCCCGGCTGCGATGGCCCGCTGCGCCGTTGCTGGTCACCGTGGCCACGGCATGGTGGGGAACGTTGCTGCTGCCCATGCTGGCAGTCGTCCTGTACGACCTGGCCGTGGACCGCCGGGTGCGCATCGCGGTGGGCTGTGCCGTCGCCGCGCTGGGCGCCAACCTGCTCGGCTACCGGCCCACCTCCCTGTGGACGGGCCAGTCCTACGCGTCCACGCTGCTCCTGCCGGTCCTGGCCGTGCTCGTCGGGCTGTGGCTGGGCAGCCGGCGCCGCCTGCTCCTGGCACTGGCAGCCGACGTCGAGCACCTGAGCGTCGAGGCGCGGCTGCGCGAGGAGGCGGCCCGCATCGCGGAACGGTCCCGTATCGCCGCCGAGATGCACGACGTCCTGGCCCACCGCCTGAGCCTGATCGCCCTGCACACCGGTGTCCTGGCCACCAAGAGCGGCGCACTGCCCGCACCGGTCGCCGAACGCCTCGGCCTGCTGCGCACGACGTCCGTCGAGGCACTCACCGATCTGCGCGACGTTCTCGGTGTGCTGCGCGACCCCGAGGCCACGCCGAACAGCGCCGCCCTCACGCCGATGATGAGGGAAGTGGGGGAACTGGCCGACGAGGCCCGCGCCGCCGGCCAGCACGTCGAGCTGATCACCGAGGGGCTTCCCGAGGACGCGCCGACCACCCACCGTCTGGCCGTGTACCGCATCGTCCAGGAAGCACTGACCAACGCCCGCAAGCACGCCGACGGCGCTCCGGTGACCGTACGCATCGACTACGGGCCGCCCACCACCCTCGTCGAGGTCACCAACCCCCCTGGCACTCCCCGCACGGACACCGTCGGCAGCGGGTACGGGCTCGTCGGCCTGCGCGAGCGCGTCGCCGCCCTCGGCGGGCATCTGAACTCCGGACCGGCCGGCGCGGGCGCCTGGCGGCTGGCCGCGCGCATCCCCCACCCCGCCGGCATCGAAGAGAACGGCACCCGCACATGATCCGCACCATGATCGTCGACGACGACGCCCTGGTCCGCCTCGGCCTGGCCGACCTCCTGGACGGCGACCCCGGCATCGAGGTCGTCGCCCAGGCCTCCGACGGCCTGAAGGCCGTCGAACAGGCCGCCGCCCACCGCATCGACGTCGCCCTCGTCGACGTACGCATGCCCCGCATGGACGGCATCACCGCCACCGCCCGCCTGCGAGCCCTCCCCCACCCGCCGAAGGTGATCATCCTCACCACCTTCGACCTCGACGAGTACGTCTACGACGCGCTCGCCGCCGGAGCCGACGGGTTCCTGCTCAAGGACACCGACCCCGCCGAAATACTGCGCGCGGTCCACCTGGTGGCCGCCGGCTCGGCCATGCTCCACCCCACCGCGGCCCGCCGCCTCATCGACCGCTACCACGCGGCCAACCAGCCCGAAACAGCCGCTGCCAAGGCCCGGCTGGAGCGGCTCACCCCCCGCGAACGCGACGTGCTCACCCTGCTGGCCCACGGCGACACCAACGCCGACATCGCCGCCCGCCTCGCCATGCGCGAGAGCACCGTCAAGGCCCACGTCAGCCGTGTCCTGACCGCGCTGGAAGTCACCAACCGCGTCCAGGCCGCCCTGCTGGCCCGCGACGCGGGACTCACAACCTGAGGAGCGAAGGCCCGGAAGGCGGAAGGCGTGGTCCGACAGCCTCGACGCGGAGCCCGGGGGAGGCGGCGCGGACTGGCCCACGGCGGCTGTCACTGCATCCTGTCGTGGAGCGCCCGGTTCTTCACCGAGCCGCTCGCGCCGCTCGGGTTGCGCACCGGTCCGCAGCGGAGGACTGGTGCTGGGGCGGTGGTCTCGCCCCTCAAGAACTACCTCTGACCCTGACCAGGAAAGCCAGAGGCTACGTACTCGACGGTCGGCAGAGCAACGCCACGGCGTGCGGACCGCCGGCGACGTAGACACCTTCGGCCAGCGGCTCGCGGCCGGCGGCAGCGTCGAGTTCGACGCGGTGCCGGTCGCCGCCGACTGCGTACTCGGCTCCCTGTCCGCGGACGAGGATGTCCTGTCACCGCTGGCCGCTCTCACATCGCCGGTCGGGCGTCACCTCTCCGCCCAGCTCCTTCTGGCATCCCGCCTGGCCGACCGGCTCCCCCCCCCGGATCCGGATTCCTTCCCGGGACAGGGATCAGGGCTTGAGGCGGCCGGTGGCGAACATGGCGGCGGACCACGCCGAGAGCACGGCGGCGAGGGCCCAGACCACGAGCAGGGCCCAGCCCGCGCCGACGTCGCCCTGGCCGAGGAGGCCGATCCGCTCGACCTGGACCAGCCAGAACACCGGGTCGAGGTGACTCAGGACGTCCCAGACCGGGGGCAGCTGCCGTACCGAGTAGAAGACGCCGCCGAGGAAGCCCAGCGGCAGCAGAACGATCGACTCCATGGAGTAGACATGGTCGAGCGACCTGGCGAGGCTGCCCGCGATCACGCCCACCTGTGCGGCGACCAGGAGCACACCGAGCGTGCCGAACAGCAGGACGAGGGGGCGGGCGACGCTCCCGCCGCCGGTGAGCGGGAGAGCCACCGCCAGCACTCCCCCACCCACGACGGCGCCTCTGACGACACCACCGCTCACCAGTGCCGCGTTGATCTCCCACCAGCGCAGCGGACTGGCGAACACGTCGTGGATGTACCGGTCGCGCCGGGCCTCGAACAGGCTGGTCGTCCCGTTGAAGAAGCCGACGTTGACGATCGCCTGGGCGAAGAGGCCGGGCACGATGAAGCGGCCGTAGGAGACGCCGTCGACCGCGTCGACGTGCCGTCCGAGAGCCGACCCGAAGACGACGACGAACAGTACGGTCGACAGCACCGGACCGAGGACGCTGTAGCGCCAGATGGTCAGGAACCGCAGGACCTCGCGCTCGAAGAGCCACACGAACGGCGACCGTTCGGGCCTGAAGGGCTCGTCGGACGACGGGAGCGCCGGCGGGGCGTCGGTGCTGCTCGTCACGCCACCTCCTCCCCGGTGATCACCCGGTCGTAGACCTCGGAGATGTCCCGGGCCTCGTACCGGTCCCGCAGCAGGGCCGCGGACCCGCGGTCGACGATCCGGCCTGCGCGCAGCAGCGCGATCTCGTCGCACAACGTCTCCGCCTCCTCCAGGTAGTGCGTTGTCAGCAGGACGGTGGTGCCCGCCGCGTTGAGGCCCTTGACGAGCCGCCAGATCTCCGAGCGCAACTCGACGTCGACGCCGGCGGTCGGCTCGTCGAGGATGAGCAGGCGGGGGCGGTGCATGAGCGCCCGCGCGAGAACGAGACGCCGCTGCATGCCCCCGGACAGCTCGTAGGCGCGCGCGGCGGCCTTGCCGTCGAGGCGGAACACCTCGAGCAACTCGTCCGCGCGCCGGACGGCCGCCTTCCGTCCGATGCCGTGGTACCCGGCGTGGTAGATCAGGATCTGCCGGATCGACAGGAACCGGTCGACGTTGATCTCCTGCTCGGCCAGGCCCAGCAGCCGTCGGGCAGCACGGCTGCGGTGGTCGTGACCGAAGACGGTGAGCGTGCCGGTGGTGGGACGGACGATGTTGCAGACGGAGCCGATCAGCGTGGTCTTGCCCGCTCCGTTGGGGCCCAGCAACCCGAAGAAGGCGCCGTCGGGGATCTCCAGGTCCAGGCCTGCGACCGCGGTGAAGCCGTCCCCGTACGTCTTGCTGAGCCCCTGGACGAGCAGAGCCGGCGGCTTGCCGTCAGCCACCGGACACATGGGTTTCTTCCGGGTGGAACTGGTTGGCCGGCACCGGCAGCCCGTAGTGCTCGCGAAGGGTCGTTCCTTCGTACTCCTCGCGGAACAGGCCCTTGCCGCGCAGGATCGGCAGGACGTGCTCGATGAAGCTTTCCAGGCCGGACGGCAGGGCGGGTGCCATGATGTTGAACCCGTCCGCGGCACCGCCCTCGAACCAGGTGATGATCGTGTCCGCCACCTGTTCGGGCGTGCCGATGAACTCGAAGTGGCCGCGGCCGCCGCCGAGCCGCGAGATGATCTGGCGGACCGTCAGTTTTTCGCGTACGGCGAGCTCGATGATCAGGTCGGAGCGGCTCTGTGAGCCCTCCAGCTTCGGTCTCGCGAGGATGAAGTCCGGCAGGGGCGCGTCGAGTTCGAACACCGACGGCTCGGTCTCGAAGACCGCGGCCAGCTGCCGCAGTCCGTACTCCGGTATGCGCAGCTCGTCGAATTCCTTCGCCAGCGCACGAGCCTCCTCCTCGGTCGACCCGATGTACGGGACGATCCCCGGCAGCACGATCACACCGTCCGGGTCACGCCCCGCGGCCCTCGCCCTGGCCTTGATGTCGGCGTAGAAGTCGGCCGCGCGCTCGTACGTCTGGTGGGCGGTGAAGATCGCCTCGGCGTGGCGTGCCGCGAAGTCCTTGCCGTCCTCGGAGGAGCCGGCCTGCACGAGCAGCGGGTACCCCTGTGGCGGACGCTCGACGTTCAGTGGTCCGGCCACCGAGAAGTGTGTGCCCCGGTGGTCGGGCCTGTGGATCCGGGCGGGGTCGGCGTAGCGCCCCGTGGTCTTGTCGGCGACGACGGCCTCCGACTCCCAGCTGTCCCACAATGCCTTGGCAAGGTGCAGGAACTCGTCGGCGCGGGCGTACCGCTCGGCGTGGTCGGGGCGGTTGACGAGGCCGAAGTTGGCCGCCTCGTCGGCGCCGGCCGAGGTGACGATGTTCCAGCCGGCGCGGCCACCGCTGACGTGGTCGACCGACGCGAGGCGACGGGCGAGGTTGTACGGCTCGTTGTACGTCGACGACACGGTCGCGATGAGCCCGATCCTGCTGGTCGCCTGCGACAGCGCGGTCAGCAGGGTCAGCGGCTCGAGCTGGCCCGGCGGCCGGAACTCGCCCGTGCCGATGATCGCCGGGCCGTCCGCGAGGAACAGCGAGTCGAACCTGGCGCTCTCGGCCAACTGAGCCAGTTCGATCCAGTGCCGCAGGTCGAAGTCCGCCCGCGGGTTGCTGCGCGGGAGCCGCCACGCCGCCTCGTGGTGGCCGGCTTCCATGAGAAAGGCGTTGAGGTGGAGCCGGCGTCTTCTCTGATCGCTCACGACTGCTCTCCAGTCCGTTCGTGGTGCGCCGGCTCAGCCGACCGACAGCTTCGAGCTGTCGTAGCCGGCCGGGAGGAGGTTGTCGGTGATCGACGAGACGTCGACCTTCTTGGTGATCTGACCCGCCTCCAGGAAGGCGTCGGCGAGCTTCTGCTCCGCCTCGATGTCCGACTTCTCCACGGGGGTCACCCGGGTCTCGAAGGCCTTCAGGGACGCCTTCGCGTCGTCGAGAGGGATGCCCTCCTCCTTGGCGATCGCCTCCGCGTACTTGTCCTCGTGCCTGATCGCCCACGCGAACTCGTGGGCCAGCCGCTGAAGGACATCGGTGAGAGCCGCCCGCTTGGTCTTGTCGGTCAGCGAACTCCCGCTCGCGACGTAGTAACTGCTGGTCTGGTCGATCGGCGGGAGACCCTTCGCCAGGATCCGGGCGCCGTTCTTGACCGCGATCGCCGACTGGGGGTTCCAGATCGACCAGGCGTCCACCTTGCCGGTGTTGAACGCCGTGGCGCCGGCCGCCGGGTCGAGGAAGACCAGCTTCACGTCCTTGGGGGTGAGGCCCACGCTCTTGAGCGCGTTCAGGGCCAGGCCGTGGGCCGAACTGCCCTGCGGGACAGCGATCTTCTTGCCCTTGAGGTCCTTGAGCGACTTCAGCGTCGAGCCCTTGGGAACGATGATGTTCTCGTTCGACTGGGTGGGCGTGAGTGAGCGGTTGACGGCGACCACCTTGAAGCCGTACTCCTTCGCCGCGCCGGTGATCGGCGGTACGTCGCCGACGCTGCCGAGGTCGATGTCGCCGGACGCGGCCGCCTGCACGAGCGGCGGGCCGTAGGTGAAGCGGGCGAACTTCACCTTGTAGGGCGCGTTGTCGAACACACCGGTGATCTTCGCCAGCTCCTGGCTGCCGTCACCGCCGTTGTCTCCGATGGTGAAGGTGTACTTCTTCCACTCGGGGTGGTTGCCGGCGTCCGATCCGCTGGGGCTGCTCAGGGGCGCGGCGGCCTCCGACGTCGATGCGCAGGCGACCAGGGTGCTCCCCAGAGCAAGCAGGCCGACGGCGGCGACTGTGCGGGAGGATCTTCTGGACATGGATTCTCACGTGCTTTCTGTGCTGTGGTGGGAGAAGTCAGTGGGTGCGGTGAGGGAAGTCAGTGCTGGTTGGCCAGACCGAGGTCTTCCAGGAGCGCGGAGCGCAGTTCCTCCCGCGCGATGCTCGCCTCGCGGTCCGCGGCCGACAGCTCGACGAGGTGGGAGGTACTGATACGTCCGTTGCTCATGACGACGACGCGGTCGGCCAGCGCGATCGCCTCGTCGACGTCGTGGGTGACGAGCAGCATCGCCGCGTGGTGCTTGCTCCGCAGCGCCCGCACGAGGTCGTGCATGCGCAGCCGCGTGATCGCGTCGAGCGCCGCGAACGGTTCGTCGAGCAGCACGAGTTCGGGCTCCGAGACCAGGGCCCGCGCCAGTGACACCCGCTGGGCCTCGCCGCCGGAGAGTTCCTTGGGCCATGCCTTCTCCCGGCCCGCGAGTCCGACCTCGGCGAGCACGTCGCGGGCCCGCCGGTCGGCATCCGGTCCGTGCAGGCCGAGGGTGACATTGCGCAGCACCCGCTGCCACGGCAGCAGGCGGTCGGCCTGGAAGACGATCGCGCGTTTCGCCGGGACCTCCACCCGTCCGCCGTCGGGCCGGTCAAGACCGGCGAGCAACCTGAGGAGGGTGCTCTTGCCGCAGCCGGAGGGGCCCAGCAGGACCACCAGCTCCTCGTCGGCGATGGTGAGGTCCAGGTGGTCGAGGACGACCCGGTCCCCGAACCGGCGGATGACCTTCTCGGCAACGGCTCCGGCCTGCCGGCGGGGCCGTGTGCTGTGCGGAGCAACCGTGGCGCTCATGCCGCCTCATAACTGGGGCGCCACCGCAGCAGCACCCGCTCGAGAACCCGGACGAACTGGTCGGCGAGCAGACCGAGGAGCGAGTAGATCACCAGCCCCACGAAGACCTGGTTGGTCTGGAGGTAGGTCTGCCCTTGAGTGATGAGGAAGCCGAGACCCTTGTCGGCGTTGACCGTCTCCGCGGCGACGAGACCCAGGACGCTGTAGGCGAGGGAGAAGCGGAGGCCGACCAGGAACCCGGGCAGGGCTCCGGGCACCAGGACACGGGTCACCAGGCGCCAGGTGCCGGCGCCCGTCGTCCGCGTCATCTCGATCAGACGCTGGTCGACCCCCCGGATCGCGGCGAACAGGTTGAGATACATCGGAACGCCTGCGCCGAAGGAGATCAGCAGCACCTTCGTGAGCTCGTCGATGCCGAACCACACGATCATCAGCGGCAGCACCGCCAGCAGCGGGATGGTGTTCAGTACCTGCACGACACCGTTGAACAGATACTCGCCGCTGCGCAGCAGCCCGCCGAGCACCCCGGTGACGATGCCCACCGTCAGACCGATCGCCAGACCGATGCCGGCCCGTTGCAGCGAGATGGCCAGGTCGGGCCCGAGGACGCCCTGTTGCCACAGGTCGACAGCGGACTTCACGATGGAGGTCGGTGCCGGAGCGTAGGTCTTCGCCAGCACTCCGGCCCTGGCGAGGGCCTCCCAGGCGATGAGGACCACGAACGGAGTCGTGTAGATCCCCAGCGGCCAGCGCAGGCGCTCGCGGAGCGTGCTGAACACCGTCTGGCGGCGGGCGTCGCGCGGCAGGAAGACCTCGCGCCCGCCCGTCGCGCGCGGCGTCTCAGCAGCCGACCCTACGGCCGGCACCTTGAGGCTGAGCTCGGTCATCAGGCAGCCACCTCCAGCACTTTGGTGTAGTGCGAGGCGTCACCGGCGAGCGGCTCGCTGCGGCGGCCGTCGACGCCGACCGGCACATCTCCGGCGACTGTCACACGGTTGAGGCGCCGCGGGTGGTCGTCGTAGTTGTCCACCGCGTAGTGCTGGGTGATCCGGTTGTCGAAGATCAGCAGTTGGTCGGGAGCCCAGGTCCAGCGCAGGATGTTCTCCGGACGGGTCACGTACGACTGGAGGATGCGCAGCAGATCGGCCGACTCACTGCTCGACAGGCCGACGATCCGCTTGGCGAACCCGCCGATGAACAAGCCGCGTTCACCCGTCAGCGGATGCACCCGCACCAGAGGGTGCTCTGTCTCGTATGCCGTCGAGACGAAGGCCTGGTCGTACTCCTTCCGCCGCGCCGTCGTGGCCTGAGGGCGCGCGTAGTCGTACTGGTTGGTGTGCACGACACGCAGCGAGTCCGCAAGAGCGCGGAGCGGCTCGGACAGGTCGCGGTAGGCAGCGGCAGCGTTCGCGACGAGTGTCTCGCCCCCGTACGGGGTGGTCACGATGGACCGGAGCGTGGTGAGCTGCGGCGGGTTGAGCACGAAGGTGACGTCCGTGTGCCATTCGTTCGCCTTGGACGTCTCACTGTCCACGGCGAGCACGTTCGTCGTACCGTCGACGGCCGGCACGTTCGGGTGGGCGGTTGTCAGGTCGCCGAACCACCCGGCAACGCGCTCCTGACCGGCGTCGTCGAGGTGGACGTGGTCGAACACGATCGCCTTGTGCTCGTTGAGGGCATGACGGAGCGTCGTGATCGTCGAGGGATCGGGGGGTGCCGTGAAGTCGACGCCCTCGACGACCGCGCCGATGCGGCCTGTGAGCTTGCGGATGGACGGAGGCATGAGGAAGTCCCTCTCAAGGAATGGGGCGCACTGCCAGGTACGGAGAGTCGGCGTGAACGGGTGATGGGCAGCGAGGAACGGCCGCGAAGCCGTACACGGTCCGGTCGCGATGCGAGGGACCGACGACTACGCGAGGAGTGCCGGACGAAGGTCGAGCTGTGTGGTGGACGTCGTGCGACCGCACCGGTCAGCGCGCGCTGTCCAGGGTTTCTTGCGGAAATCCCGCCGGGCCCGCGCCACTTGGACAACGGGCCTTCGGCCCGGTGCTCACGGCACGTCCCCTCTCCGCTCCCGAGTCGCGACGCGCGCACTTCTCCCCAGGGGAAGAGCAGGAGCAAAGAGAGGAGCGGGGAAAAAGGCGGTCAAGCGGTCGATACCGCGGTTCCTCGGGAAGACACCACTGAGCCGACGGCTTGGCACCGCCCCTTCCGGAGGTGGGCCTTCGCCGCACACCGGCCTCTGCCGAGGGCCGCTTCGCGAATCAGCGACACGCTTTCCGGCTCAACGACAACAGAACGCGCTGGAGACGTGCGCCAGGTCGATGTGGCGCCTCCGAGTCAAATCCACGCGCGGGGTCATGAAACGTGAGTTGAGCAGACGCCCACCCCGTCGGTCAATGAGTTTCGAAACAGGTCTCACATTGCGGATGCCTTGCGGGCCTGTCCCGCTGCGGCCGCACCGCAGCATTTCACTCGCATGAACAGTCAGCCGTCACACCGCACCGCTCCGGCAGGATGTCTCCGTGCTCCTCGTCATCGGCGGCCTGCCCGGCACCGGCAAGACCACGCTCGCCCGGCTCCTCGCCGCGCGGCTCGGCGCGGTCCACCTGCGCGTGGACACGATCGAGCAGGCCATCGTCCGCTCCGGCCTGGCGCGGCATCCCGTCGGGCCGGCTGGATACGTCGTCGGATACGCCCTGGCCCAGGAGCATCTGCGGCAGGGACTGACGGTGATCGCGGAATCGGTGAATCCGCCGGCCGTAACCCGCGACGCCTGGCGTGACGCGGCCGTCAGGGCCGAAGTCCCGGCAACGGAGGTGGAACTGGTGTGCTCGGATCCGGGCGAGCACCGGCATCGCGTGACCTCACGTTCCGTCGACATCCCAGACCTGCCGCTGCCCCGCTGGCAGCAGGTCGTCGACCAGGACTACGAGCCGTGGGACCGCGAACACATCGTCCTCGACACCGCGGGACAAGGGCCCGAGGAGTCACTGGCCACGCTGCTTCACCGCCTCGACCTGCCCTGACCGACCTGGCGGCGGACGCACCGTGCCGCATGAAACGTCCGGTACGCCGCCCCGCCCGGCCAGTCCCTCGGCTGTCTTCCGTGCGGGGCCCCATCGAACACCCGGTCGGGGAAGCGCCCCAGGCACCGCAAGGCCTCCCGGCCGATGCGGATGACACGCCCGTGCACACGGCGCAGTCCTCGTCGTCAGGGGTGAGCAGGCGGGGACGCGGTCTCCCGCCCATCGAGGGTCCAGGCAGGCCAGGCCGATCTCGTTGAACCGGTGGATCACATCCCGGACGGTGTCCTCGTCGGCCCGGACCAGCTGGGCGATCACCGGGACGCGGTGTCCGCCGGCGGACGCCAGCAACATCATCGCCCGCCGGTAGCGCACCGAGCTGGTACTTCCCCGGCGCACGATCTGCTGCAGCCTCTGCCCTTCCTGATCCGTCGGTCTGCGCACCCGCGCAGGCTCAGCCAGCACACCTCCAGCGGTCGGAACCGACGTCACCGCCCATCCCACCGCCCCCACCACCGACCCGGCGAAAGGTTGCGCAGGCCGCCGCGGTTCGGGGCGGGTGTGGGCTGCCGGGGCGGGGCGGGAAAGGGAGCACCGCGCCGCGAACCGGTGCCGAGCCCGTGGTGCCTTCGGGGTGCATCACACGTGCTCGAGATGAGGCCCACACCCGGTCATCCGATGGTCAGCTCAGGGTGGTGCTTCTTCACGACTTCGGGGTGGGCGCGTATCCAGCCCTTGAGTTCGTTCCAGCCGAACTCCGCGAACAGCGGGTTGCCCGGGTCCTCGGTGACGCCCGCCGCGTCGGACGCGCCGGGGAAGGGCAGGGGGACGATGTGGGCGTCCAGGCGCGGGTTGTAGAAGAAGGGTGCGGAGTAGCGCTCGCGTGCTCCGGGCGGGGAGACCACGCGGTGGTTGGTCGCCTTCAGGTAGCCGTTGGTCGCCACCTCCAGGAGTTCGCCCAGGTTCACCACGAACGCGCCCGGCAGATGGGGCACCTTGATGAAGCCGCCGGCCCGTCGCCCGCCATCGCCCTTGTCCGAGCCGCTTCGCAGTGCGTCTTCGTTTTCCGGAGACTCCACCTCGAGGCCGGGCACCTCGTCCGTCAGCAGCAGGGTCAGGAACCCGTAGTCCTTGTGTACGCCCACGCCCTGGTCGTCCCCTTCCGGGGCCCGCCCCGGGTAGCGGACCAGCTTCAGGTGGTTGCGTGGGTTTCCGGAGAAGGCGTCATCGTAGAAGTCCTCCGGGCCGCCGATGGACGCGAGCAGTTCGCGCAGCAGCCGGTGGGCGACCGCGCTGAGCCGGTCCATCCACTCCAGCGAGACCTCCCGCAGTGCGGGCAGGGCGTTGGGCCACTGGTTCGGGCCCTCGAGCCACCAGTACGGCGGCTCGCCCGGGCCGGGCACACGAGCGGGAAGCTCGTTGCTGATGTCGATCTGGTCGCGCCAGTCGCGGCGGCCCTGGGTCCGCTCGTTGCCGATCCGTGTGTAGCCGCGGAAGTGCGGGGAGTTGAGGTTGTCGATCGCGTACCGGTCGGCCTCGGGCAGGGCGAAGAAGGCGCGGGCGGCGCCGAGCAGCCGGGCCTGCTCGGCGGGGGTGATGCCGTGGCCGACCAGCTGGAAGAAGCCGACGTCGCGGGCAGCCCGGTGCAGCGCCTCGCGGTCGAGGGCGGAGAGGTCGATCACCGGAAGAGAGGTGAGCTGATCCATGGATGGCGTTCCCTGAGTGGAGTGTGCGGGAGGAGCGAGCGGGGTCAGCGGTCCTTGGCGTGACAGGACCCGCTTGTGCCGCTGAACGGTGTATGCGGCGGCGGGAGGCTGCCGAGGGCCCGCACTGGGCCGTGGTACAGCGCCCCGATGCGAGCGATGGGCGGGGCTCAGCCGGCAGTTGAGGCGCTGACGCGGGCAGCCAGTTTCTTGATCTCGGCGGGGCCGACCCGGCAGCAGCCGCCGAGGAGGGCCGCGCCGGCGGCGAGCCAGGAGGGGGCCAGGTCCGCGATCTCGTCCTCGGCGCCCAGCCAGCTCCGCGCTGCGGGCTCCCAGACACCGCCGCCGTTGGGATAAGCGACGCCGGGTAGACCGGTGATCAGGGCGAGTGCCGGGGCGGTGTCGGCGGCGGGAGCGCAGTTGACTCCGGTGGCGACGACGGCGTCGCTGCTCCGGGCGAGGGCGAAGGCCTCGGTCAGGGGCTGGCCCGCGCTGGTGGTCGTCCCGCGGATGCTGTAGGAGAGCCAGGCGGGGATGCCCAGGCCGTCGAGGGCGGTCAGTACGGCTTCGGCTTCCCGCAGGTCGGGGATGGTCTCGATGGCGAAGACGTCGGGGGCCGCCTCGGCCAGGGCTTCCAGCCGGGGGCGGTGGAAGCGGGTGAGTTCGGCCACGGTGAGGCCGTAGTCGCCCCGGTATTCCGAGCCGTCGGCCAGCATGGCGCCGTAGGGGCCTACGGACGCCGCGACCCAGCCTGTCCCGGCGGCGGCCTCGCGGGCCAGGTACACGCTGCGTTGCAGCAGTGTGGTGGTCTCGGCGCGGGTGATGCCCACTCGGGCGAAACCGTCGTAGGTGGCCTGGTAGCTGGCGGTGATGGCGACCTGCGCGCCTGCCGCGAAGTAGGCGCGGTGGACGGCTGTGATCGCGTCGGGGGCGTCGCGGAGGAGGCGGGCGGACCAGAGCGTGCCGTTCAGGTCGTGGCCTTGGGCCTCGAGTTCGTTGGACATGCCGCCGTCCAGGACCAGTGGTCCGGCGGCCAGGGCGTCGCGGAAGGTCGTCACAGCACTCTCGTCACGAAGTCGCGGGTTCGGGGATGGTCGGGGGCGGTCAGGATCCGGGCGGGCGGCCCGGATTCCAGGACGCGGCCGTCGTCGAAGAAGACGATCTCGTCGGCGACCTCGCGGGCGAAGGCCAGCTCGTGGGTGACGACGAGCATCGTCATGCCGTCGGCGGCGAGGTCGCGCATGACGTCCAGGACCTCGCCGACGAGTTCCGGGTCGAGCGCCGAGGTCGGCTCGTCGAACAGCATGAGCTTCGGCCGCATCGCCAGCGCGCGGGCGATAGCGACGCGTTGCTGCTGGCCGCCGGACAGCTGGGCAGGGTAGGCATCGCGCCGGTCGGCCAGGCCGACCCGGTCCAGCAGCGCCATGGCCTCGTCGGTGGCCTCGGTGCGGGGACGGCCGGCGCCGACCGGTCCCTCGACGATGTTGGCGAGTGCCGTCAGGTGCGGGAACAGGTGGAAGCGCTGGAAGACCATGCCGATCTGGTGGCGTTGCCGGGCCAGGTCGCGGTGGCGCAGCTCGCGCAGACCGTGGCCGTGCACCTCGTATCCGATCGGTGAGCCGTCCACCAGGATCCGGCCGCCGTCGGGCCGCTCGAGATGGTTCACGCACCGCAGGAAGGTGGACTTCCCCGACCCCGACGGGCCGATCACACAGGTGACCGTCCCGCGCGGCACGGACAGGTCGACGCCGCGCAGCACCTCGTGTCCGGCGAAGGACTTGCGGACCCCGGTGGCCTGGACCATCATCGGCGGCTTCCTTTCGCGAAGTGACGTTCGAGGTGGTGCTGGCCGATGTTGAGGAGGGTCGTCACGGCGAGGTACCAGATGCTGGCGACGATCAGCAGCGGGATCGTCTGATAAGTGCGGGCGTACACGATCTGTACGGAGTACAGCAGTTCCGCGTAGGCAAGGACGCTCACCAGCGACGTCGTCTTGAGCATGGAGATGGTCTCGTTGCCGACAGGTGGGATGATCACTCGCATCGCCTGGGGCAGGATGATCCGGCGCAGGGTCCTGGCCCGGGACAGGCCCAGCGCTTCCGCGGCCTCGGTCTGCCCGTCGTCGACCGAGGCGATCCCTGCCCGGATGATCTCGGCGAGGTAGGCGGCCTCGTTGAGTCCGAGGCCGAGCAGGGCCGCGGTGAAGGTCGTGACGACGGAGTTCGCGGGGACGTCGCCGATCGCCGGCAGGAAGGGCAGGTGCAGCGACAGCGTCGGGTACAGCGCGGAGATGAACCCCCAGAACAGCAGTTGGACCAGCAGCGGTGTGCCTCGGAAGAGCCAGATGTACGCCCAGCTGACAGCCCGGGCAACGGTGTTGTCCGACAGGCGCATGAGCGCAAGTCCGACGCCCAGCGCGAGCCCGATCACCATGGCCGCGGCGGTGAGTTCCAGGGTGGCCAGCAGGCCCCTCAGCACGGTCCGGCTGAACAGCCACGCGCCGACCGTGTCCCAGCCGAAGCGTGGGTTGGTGACCAGCGACCGGGCCAGGGCCGAGGCCAGGAGCAGGACCACGAGGGTCAGGACCCACCGGCCGGGTCTGCGGCGGCGGAGTATCGGCAGCTCCTCCATCACGAGGCCGCGTTGATCTCGAAGTCGTCGAGAGCGCCGGACTCCAGGCCCCACTTGGCGAGGATCTGCTTGTAACCGCCGCTCGCCTTGAGGTCGTCCAGGGCCGACTTCAACAGGCCGGTCAGCTCGCTGTTCTTCGGGACCGCGATGCCGAACGGCGCGTTGCCGTAGGAGTCGCCGGAGACGTCGAGCTTGCCGCCGGACTGCTTGGCGGCGTAGGCGGCGACCGGCGAGTCGCCCAGGGCGGCGTCGGCGCGGCCGCTGGTGACGGCGAGGTTCACGCCGGTGCCGTCCGGGAAGGTGCTGACCTTGATCGGCGTCTTGCAGGTCTTGGCGCGGGCGGGCAGGTCCACCAGCGCTTGGGTGGAACCCTTCGCCACGGCGACGGTCCGGCCGCACAGGGAGTCGCCCTCGGGCTTGAGGCCCTCGGGGTTGCCCGCCGGGACCAGCAAGGACGTGCCCGCGTTGAAGTAGGTGACGAAGTCGACGACCTTCTCCCGCTCGGCGGTGTCGGTGAACGAGGAGATGCCGACCTGGTACTTGCCCGCTTGCAGACCCGGGATGATCGAGTCGAAGGGCACGTTGACGATGGTCACCTTGACGCCGAGGACCGTGCCGAGAGCCGTGTCGAGGTCGGCTTCGGCGCCGGTGACCGTCTTGTTGTCGGCGGCGAAGAAGTTCATCGGGGGATAGCTGACGTCGCTGGCGACCGTGATCCCGCTCGCTTTCACCGCGGGCGGGACCTTGGCGGAGAGCGTGGCGTTCTCCGCGACCGCGGAGGTGGAGGCGGTGGCGGAGGCGGAGGAGGCGCCGGCCGACGACCCGGTCGGCTCGGAGGGGTCGGCGCAACCCGCCAGCAGTAGCGTCGCGGAGCCGAGCAGTACGAGCGGTCGCAGAGTGGACAAGGGGAACTCCTGAAGGGCCTGTTTTCCGAGGGATCGGATGGAGGCTATCCAGCGTTGCGGAATAAACAAGTCGAGTTGCTCATCATGCACGCGTGCTGCCATGAACCTGCAATGTTTCCGCAATGAACGTGCGGGGTGGCGTCGGTGCCCGGCGCTATGCTCGGCTCGCGATGACCACTGACAGCAGCCTGAAACGCGGCCTGGCCGTGCTCCGCCTCTTCGCCCAGCACCCTCCGCAGGATCCCCGTGGCCACACCGCGGCCGAGGTCGCCGCACTGCTGGGCCGGGAGCGCAGCCAGGTCTCCCGCATACTGCGAAGCCTCGAGGCCGCCCGGTTCCTGCGCCGCGATCGCGCGTCGCTGCGCTACTCCGTCGCCTGGGAGCAGTACGCGCGGGCCCAGCAGATCACCGAGGCACGGCTTCGCCGGGACGGCCGGACCGCGCTGGAGGGCGTCGCCGCCGACACGGGCGAATGTGCCTACCTGGGAGTCCTGCGAGGCGCCAGCTCGGTGACGATCCTCGAGTCGATGCCGCCGGCCCTGTCCTCGTTCGTGTCCTGGGTGGGCCGCGGCTATCCCGCCTACTGCAGCGACGCCGGACAGGCCCTGCTCTTCGACGCCGACCATACGGAGGTCGCGGCCGTCTTCTCACACACGGCCTTCGTCCGGCACGGCCCCAACACCCCGACCGACCTCGACGACTTCCTGGCCCGGCTCGACGCGGCCCGCAGGCGGGGCTACTCCGTCGTCGACCAGGAGGCCGAGCCCGGCCTCTACTCGCTCGCCGCCCCGGTCAGGGACTTCCGCGGCGAGATCGTCGCCGCCGTCCAGGTCGTCGGCCCCCGCCACCGTCTCGAGCCCGCGACAGCGGTCTGCGCCGACTCGGTGGTCCGCTGGAGCACCTGGCTGACCGCCGCGCTGCGCTCGACGGACCAGGACTGAGGCTCAGCCGAGCAGGCGGGCCAGCCGCGCCGCCGCGCCGCCGATCGCGGCGACGAGTTCGTCCCGATCGTCCCGGGCCGCGGCGTGCGGCACGACCGCGCTGACCGCCGCCACGATGTCCCCGCGTGGGTCCCGCACCGGCGCGGCGACCTCCAGCACGTCCTCGTCGTACTCGCTCTCACACACCGCGACCCCTCGCGCGGCGTCGGCGGTGACCCGCAGCAGCAGATCCTCCACCGTCCGCGGCGCGTAAGGACCGCCCGCCCCGATGAAGTCCTCGCCGCCGAGGAGCCCGGTGATCCCCTCACGCGACTGGTCGAACAACAGCGCCCGTCCCGCTCCGGTGCACCACACCGGCGTCAGCCGCCCCGCCCGTGCCCAGGAGAACTCGGCCCAGGCCGCCAGTTCGGCCCGCACCGAGAGCACCATCGCTCCGCAGAGCACGTCCACGTAGGCGCACGCCCCGAACCGGATCACCAGCCGCCGCAGCAGCGCCCGGCTCTCCACTCCCCACGGACCGGCCTCAGCCGCGACGGCCAGCAGATCCGCCCCGGCACGGAACTCGTGCCCGTCCCGGGCCAGCACCCCGGAATCGACCAGATCGCGCAGCAGCCGCGACGCCTGCCCCTTGTCCAGCCCGCTGTCCTCCGCCAGCCGGACCACACCAGGCCCTCCCCGGGGATCCAGCTCCCCGCGGACAACCCGCTCCACCAGTCCGAGTCCTCGAGGCAGCGCCCCCATCACCACGTCCACCTGCCGGATGTTACAGACCCGGGGGAGAGCACCGGCACGACCCCTGAACCGACCAGGCGCCTGGGGACCGCGAAGTAGGTTCGTCCGAAAGGCCCGGCTCTGGCCCTCGGCACTTGGCTCCGCGCGCAGGGCTACCCGCCCGGCCTCGAGCCGCCAGAGACACAGACGGTCTCCGAGGCACTGCCCGCCCGGCCCGCCGACCGGTTGGTCCGGCGCACCGGACAGCTGCGAGCGGACCGGCCACGACATCGGCCGCATCTACCAGCTCAAGCGAGCTTGGTCAGGGAGATGTCCGCCTACTTCCTCGACGACCACCTCACCCAGGCCGCCCAGCGCGTCACGATCCATACGGAACTCGTCGACCGCCCTGTCCATGGCGTTGGCCCAGACCGGCATCCAACAGAGCCACGACATGCGCCGCTTTCAGTGCCGCCGCCGCTCTGATCACTCTTCCCTTCACCCTCTACGGCCTCTACGGCCTCTACGGCGGGAACTTCGACCACATGCCCGGACTCCGCCGGAAGTTCGGCTACCTTCTCGTCCTGGGCGTCATCGTCCCGGCCTGCTTCCTCCTCCACGGCGGCTTCAAGCCAACAGCTGGCTGTGCGTCCGGGCCTCGGCCTCAGTTTCTCCCGGGCTCCGCCGAGGCCGAGGCCGAGGGGGCCGACCCAGCCGATCCGGTGGAGTGGCGGACATGCTCGTCGGCGAGGTGACAGGTCAGGTCCCTGCCCCCCGGATGGGCGCCGGGACCAACGCGTGAGGAAACGGTGAGCGTCGAGAAGCACGCGGGCAGCGGCTCGGTGTCGGGCGTATTCGGTGCGGGTTTGGCCGTACTGCCTTCTGAAGGCGCGCATGAAGTGGCTGCTGTCGGCGATTTACCCGTGGGCCGCGAGTTCGGAGACGCTCAGCCGGCCGTGCGGTGAGCTGAGGGCGAGCAGGGCCGCGTCCAGCCGTCGCGGCCCCGGGTGCAACGGGTGGCTCGTCGACATGGTCAGGCCTGGGCACCCCCGGGTACCGCCGCCAAGAGTTGCCTCGTGTACTCCTCGTTCGGGTTCGTGAAGACGGCCGCCACGTCACCGGACTCGATCACCCGGCCGTTCCTCATGACCAGCACCCGGTCGCTGACGTGGTGGACGACTCCGAGGTCGTGGGAGATGAACAGGAACGTGACGCCGGTGTCGCGGCGCAGGTCGGCGAGGAGGTCCAGGATCTGGGCCTGGACGGAGACGTCGAGGGCGGAGACGGGTTCGTCGCAGACGATCAGGTCGGGGGCCGGCGCCAACGCGCGGGCGATGGCCACGCGTTGGCGCTGGCCGCCGGAGAGTTCACGCGGGCGGCGGTCCAGGACCGACGCCGACAGCCCCACCTGGTCGAGCAGTTCGGCCACTCTGGCCCGGCGAGCCCGCCCGCGCCGGGGACCGGCGAGGGCGACGGCCTCCCCGATCACCCGCTCCACGTCGAAGCGGGGGTCGAAGGAACCGAGCGGGTCCTGTTGCACGGCCTGGACGCGGTGCCGCAGCGGGCGCCGTGCACGCTCGGGCACCCCGGTCCAGGGCACACCGTCGAACCGCACCGTTCCCGTGTCGGGTTCGGTCAGTCCGAGGAGAACGCGGGCCACGGTGGTCTTGCCGGAGCCCGACTCTCCGACCACTCCCAGCGTCTCGCCCCGGTGCAGCGTCAGGGAGACGTCTCGGACGGCGTCGTACGGTGTGCCGTCGGGTGCTCGGTAGCGTTTGGTGAGGTCCTCCGCCACCACCAGGGGCCGTCCCGGTGGGGTGGTCTCGATCACCGTGGGGGTGGGGAGGGCCTTCGCCGCCGTCGTGGCGGGCAGCGGGTGGTGGCAGAGTGTTGCGTGGTCGTCCCGGACGGGCAGCGCGGTGCGGCAGCCGTCATCGGCCAGGGCGCAGCGGGGCGTGTAGGCGCAGCCGGCCGGTTCGGCGGGCAGGCCCGACGGCGCGGACGGGGACAGTCGGGTGCCCTTCGCGTGTGCGGTGGGTACGGCGTCCAGCAGCGTCCGGGTGTAGGGGTGGCGCGGTGACCTGAGCACGCGGTCGGTGGGGCCGTGTTCCACGATCCTGCCGCCGTACATGACCGCGACGCGGTCCGCGAGGTCCGCCACCACCGAGAGGTCGTGGCTGATCAGGAGGAGGGCGGTGCCCTCGCCACGGAGTTTGGCCAGCAGGCTCAGCACCTGCGCCTGCACCGTGACGTCGAGCGCGGTGGTCGGCTCGTCGGCGATCAGCAGGCCGGGGGAAGCAGCGACGGCCGAGGCGATCAGGGCGCGTTGGCGCAGGCCGCCGGAGAGCTGGTGCGGGTACTGGTCGGCGCGGCGGGCGGGTTCCGGCACTCCCACGTCGGACAGCAACTCCAGTACACGTGGCCGTAGTTCGGCCCGGGACAGTAGTCGGTGGGTACGCAGGGGCTCGGCTATCTCGGCACCGACGCGGCGCAGCGGGTCCAGGGAGACCAGGGCGTCCTGGAGGACGAGACCGATGCGGCGGCCCCGGATGTCGCGCCAGGCGCGGTCCTTGAGGGTGCGCAGGTCCGTACCGTCGAAGGTGAGGCGGCGGGCGGTGACCGAGGCGCCGCGGCCGGCCAGTCCGGCCAGGGCACGGGCGGTGACGCTCTTGCCGGAACCCGACTCGCCGACCAGGGCGAGGCACTCGCCGCGGTCGAGACGCAGGGAGACGTCGCGGACGGCGTGCACGGTGCCGAAGGAGACGTCGAGTCCGTCGATGTCGAGAAGGCTCATCCGTCGGTCCTCCGCGTGAAGCGGGCCTGCGCCCGACGGCCTACGACGTTGACGGAGAGCGCGGTGAAGGTGATCGCCGCGCCGGGGAAGACGCCGATCCACCAGGCCGTGGCGAGGAAGTTACGGCCTTCCGAGAGCATGGTTCCCCATTCGGGCGAGGGCGGTTGGGGGCCGAGCCCGAGGAAGCTGAGCCCGGAGGCGGCGATCAGGGACGAGCCGAACCCGACGGTGGCGAGAACGAGCAGCGGGCCGAGCGCGTTGGGCACGATGTGCCGTACGACGAGCAGGGGGCGGCGCAGACCGAGCACCGTGGCCGACTCGACGTACCCCGAGGTGCGCACCACCAGTGCCTCGGCCCGCACCAGACGGGCGTAGCCCGGGGAGAAGGCCACCGCGATGGCGATCATCACGTTGAGGGTGCCGGGCCCGAGGATGGTCACGGCGAGCAGGCCGAGCAGGATCGGCGGGAGGGCGAGCAGCGCGTCCACCAGACGCATCAGCGCCTGGTCGGTCCATCTGCCGCCGAGGGCTGCGGCCAGGCCCAGGACGGAACCGGCGGCCACGGCGAGGACCGTGGAGCCGAGGCCCAGCCACACCGAGGTGCGGGTGCCGTACAGGACACGGGCGAAGATGTCGCGGCCGAGCTGGTCGGTGCCGAACCAGTGCGCCGCGCCCGGCGCGGTGAGGGCGTGGACCGGGTCGGTGTCGACGGGTGAGGCGGAAGTGAACAGGCCGGGGAAGGCCGCCGCCAGGACGATCAGGGTGAGGACGGCCGCGGTCGCCACGTGCGCCGGGCGTACGGCGGTGCGGAGCCGGGGTCGCCGCCGTGGCGGGGCGGCGACGGTGAGGGTGGTCATGGGGTGGCGGCCTTTCTCGCCCGGGGCGCCGAACGCCCGGATGCCCGGGGGGACATGTCAACGGGTCCTGAGGCGGGGGTCGATGACGAGGTAGAGCAGGTCGATCACGGTGGACAGGACGACGAAGACCAGGGCGGACAGCAGGACGAGGCCGATCACCAGGGGGATGTCCTTGTTGGTGGCGGCCTGAAGGGTGAGCGCGCCGATGCCCGGGCGGCCGAAGACCGTCTCGACCAGGACCGCGCCGCCGAGCAGCGACCCGGTGAGCCAGCCGGTGAGGGTGACCAGGGGGATCGCGGCGTGGCGCAGCGCGTGCCGGAGCCGTACGGCGGTGTCGCTGAGTCCCCGGGCCCGGGCGGTCACCACGAACGGCTGCGCGAGGGCGGCTTCGAGGCCCTCGCGCAGCACTTGGGCCAGTACCCCCGCCAACGACAGTGCGAGGGTGACGGCGGGCAGGACGAGGGAGGCGAAGTCCTGTGCTCCGGCCACCGGGAAGATCCGCAGCTGGAAGGAGAACGCGGTCAGCAGCAGGATGCCCGTCCAGTAGGCCGGGGTGGACGCGGCGAGGAGTTCGGCGAGGGAGGCGGCGGCGCGCAGGGCCGGGTGGCGTCCGGCGGTGGCCGCCGCCAGTGCGACGGCCCCGGTGACCGCCAGGAGCAGGGCGAACAGGGCGAGTTGGACGGTGGGCCAGAGCTGGTCGCCGATCAGGTCCGTCACCGGACGCTGGAGCTGGTACGACTCGCCGAGGTTCCCGCCCAGCAGGTTGCCGAGGTAGTGCAGGTACTGCTCGGCCGGCGAGCGGTCGAGGCCGTACTCGTGGGTGATCTCGGCGCGAATCTCCGGGCTCGCGGCATTGCCTGGTCCGAGCATGACGGCCACCGGGTCGCCGGGGATGAGCTGGAGTGTCAGGAAGGCCAGGGTCGCCGCGCCGGAGAGCACGGCCAGCGCGGCGACCAGGCGTTTGACGATCGCCCTGAGCAGTGCGGGCAGGCTCACTTGCCGATCCAGGTGTCGTAGAAGTTCGCCCAGGTGTTCGGGTCGGTCTTCAGGCCGTGGACGTCGGAGGCGACGCCGACGACGGCGGTGCGCACATAGAGCGGGACCTCCAACGCCAGGTCGATGGCGCGCTGCTGGGTCTTGGCGTAGAGGTCCTGGCGGGTGTTCTTGTCCAGGGTGGTCTGCGCCTGGTCGGTCCACTTGTCGAGGTCGGCGTCCTTGTAGAAGGTCGCGTTCTGGCCGCCCTCGCGGGGGTCGCTGGAGCTGTTGAAGTACAGGCGCAGCACGTCGGGGTCGAAGCGTGCCCAGCTGTAGTCGGCGATGCCCTCCTGGCCGCCGTAGACCTTGGCGATGTAGGTGCCGATGTCGAGGCGGGGGCGCTTGATCTCGATGCCGAGCTTCTTCAGGTCGGCCTGGATGGCCTGGCCGAGGGTGTCGCGCTGTTCGCGGATGTACTCCTGCGGCATGAGCGGCCATTCGATGCTCAGGCGCTTGCCGCTCTTGGTGCGGTATCCGTCGGAGTCACGGCCGGTCCAGCCGGCCTCGTCCAGCGACTTGGCGGCGAGGGTGGGGTCGTACGTCCAGGTGTTCTCAAGGGCCTTGTCGTAGTACGGCGTTGTCGGCGAGATGGGGCCCCAGGCGCGCTTGTAGACGCCGAAGTACACGCTCTTGACGGCGGTGTCGATGTCGATGCCGCGCAGGACGGCCCTGCGGACGCGGATGTCGTCGAGAGGCTTCTGGGTGGTGTTCAGGACGAGCGCGTAGTTGGCTCCGGGCGCGTCGGTGGTGAGGACCTGCAGCTGCGAGTTCGCCTTGACGGTCTTGACGTCGGCGGGCGGGATGGGGTCGGCCACCTGGACCTGGCCGCTGGTGAGGGCGCCGACACGGGTGGCGTCCTGGGACAGGAAGCGGATGGTGAGCTTGTCCAGGTAGGCGGGGCCGGTGTGGGCGGCGGTCGAAGGGGCCCATTTGTAGGCGGGGTTGCGGGTCAGGGTGACGCTCTGCCCCTTGGTGTAGCTGGTGAACTCGAAGGGGCCGGTGCCCACGGCGGCGGCGCCGCCCGCGCTGAGCTTGCTGCCGTACTTCTTGATGGCGGCCGGCGAGTAGAACCCGAGGTAGGGGGTGCTGGCGGCTTGGAGGAAGGACGCGACGGGGGCCGAGAAGTGGACCTCGACGGTGCGGGCGTCGACGACGGTCGTACCGGTGTAGGGGCCCAGGAGGCTGGAGGCGTACTGGGACTTGGTCGACTTGTTGACGATCCGGTCGAAGTTGATTTTGACCGCCTCGGCGTCGAAGGCGGTGCCGTCCGTGAACTTCACGTCGTCGCGCAGGTGGAAGGTGTAGGTCTTCAGGTCCTTGGACGCCGACCACTTGGTGGCGAGCCAGGGGTGGAACTCGCCCTTGGAGTCCTGGTGGACGAGCGAGTCGAAGACGTTGCGCTGGATGGCGCCGGTGATGTCCTGCGGGCTGGCGTGGATGTCGAAGGACACCGGCTCGGTGTCCACGGCGTAGGTCAACGAGCCGCCGCTCACCGGCGTTGCGGTGGCGCCGGCCGCCGCGCCGTCGGTGTCGCCGGCACCGGAGCATGCCCCGAGGAACAGTGAACCGGCGGCGGCCAGGACGAGGGCTCTGGAGCGGTTGACGGGCATGTGGGAACTCCGGTGTGTTGCGGGCGGGAAGGGCGGCGTACGGCCGACCGGCTGATGACGTGGGGGAATGCCACGAAATTAACCGGGGTGCGCGGGCCGCACGCCCCTACCGGACCCCTACTGGACCCGTACCGGGTACCGGGGTACCGAGCGCCGGTGCGCGATGCGCCACCCCTTGGGGGTGCGGACGAGTACGTCGAGGTAGTCACCGTTGTGCGCGCTGCCGTCGGGGAGCAGCGCGAGGTAGCGGCTGCGGGCGCGCACGGTGCCGTAGGGGTCGGTGGGGTCGACGGTGAAGACCGTGTCCAGGGTGTGGTGGTCGGGGGATTGCGCCCCCAGGCTCCGGTTGAACTCCCTGATGGCTTCGAGGCCGTGGAACTCGCGCCCCGGTCCGGCCAGGATGATGACGCCGTCCTCGGTGAACACCTCCGCAAGACCGTCGAGGTCGCCGTTGTCGAAGACGTGAGCGAACAGAGAGAGCAGGTGCCGGAGTTCGGCGAGGTCGTCGTGACTGAGACCGGCAGGAAGGGACATGAGAAGCTCCAAGGAGAACGGGCGCTGCCCGGCCCGTGAACGGGCGGCCGGGCAGCGGATTTGTCGGGGTCAGCGCGTCGCCGAAGGCGTCACAGGTGTACGTCGGCGAGCTGCTGGATGATGCCGAGGCGGTCCGGCAGCACGTTGTAGCGGACGACCTGTCCGTCGCGGATGGTCAGCCAGCTGATGCTGTGCCCGGTGAAGGGCTTGCCGGTGGCGGGCACGCCGAAGATGTTCCCGGTGTGCAGGCCCTCGATCTTCCAGAACACGATCACCCGGTCGCCCTCGGCGAGCAGGTCGGAGACGGTGACGTGGACGTCCTTGACGTTCTCCCACAGCCACTTGGCGTGTTCGCGGAAGTCCTCGCGGGTGCCGGTGCCGCCGACGCCGACCCGTGTCTCGTCGGCGGCGTCCGCGGCGACGATCTCGTCCAGGGTGTCGAGGCTGCGTCCGTCGACGAACTCCTCGAAGTAGCGCCGGGCGACGGTCTTGTTGCGTTCGATCTCGTTCTCGAAGTCGAAGTTGTTGTGGGTGGTGCTCACTTGGTGCCTGCTCTCTCTCGGTGGGTCAGTGGGCTGCGGGTGCGGGCGGCGGGGGCAGGATGCCTCCGTTGGCGCTCAGTCCGCCGTCGACCGGGACGGTCACCCCGGTCACGTAGGAGGCGGCGGGCGAGGTCAGGAACCAGATGACCTCGGCCTGTTCCCGGGGGTCGGACCAGCGGTGGGCCGGGATGCGGCCGGTGATGAATGCGGAGAAGTCGGGGTCGGCGATCTGGCCGGCCGTCAGCGCGGTGGCCGTACCGCCGGGGGCGATGGCGTTGACGCGGATGTTCTGGGCGGCGTAGTCGATGGCGGTGGCCCGCACGAGGTTGATGACGGCGGCCTTGGTGGCGTTGTAGCCCCAGGTTCCGGGGTCGCCGCGCAGCCCGGAGACGGACGAGGTCGCCACGATCGAGCCGCCGCCCGAGGCACGCAGTGCGGGCACGGCGGACCGGATACCGAGCACGACGGAGCGCACGTTGACGGCGAACAGCCGGTCGAAGCGCTCGATCGCGCCGGGTGCCTCCAGCGGACCGGCCCCGCCGATGCCCGCGTTCAGCACGGCCGCGTCGAGCCGCCCGAAGCGCTCCAGGGCCAGCTCCACGGCGGCGGTGTTGGTGGATTCCTCGGCGACGTCGCCGAGGAGGGTGGCCACGCCGTCCAGGGTGCCCAGCTTGGCCAGCCCCTCCTCCTGTACGTCCACGGCGACCACCCGGTGACCGCGTTCGGCGAAGAGACGCGCGGTGGCCTCCCCGATTCCGGACGCGGCCCCGGTGACCAGCGTGACCGGCGCCGCGGGTGCGGCTTGTGACGTCATCGTCGACTCCTTCGTGCTGCGGGTGGGTTGGCGGCTGCTCAGGCGTGGCTCTCCAGCGTGTGCAGCCACTGGCGGGCAGCCTCGACCGTGGTCGGGGTGTGCTCCTCCAGTACGGTGAAGTGGTCGCCGGGGATGTCCACGACGCGGTGCGGCACGGGCCAGTAGGCGCGCCAGTCGTCACGGCCGGTGGGGTCCACGGCCATGTGGCGCAGAGGTGTGTCGGCGCGCAGCGCGAGGGTCGGTGCGGCGACGGGCTGGGGCTGCCAGGGAGCGAAGATGTTGTTGTATCCGCCCATCGCGGTCAGGCTCGCGTCGCTCCACACCATGTCGTAGGCCTCGATGCGGTCGAGCATGCCGGTGAGCAGGGCGGTCAGCCACCACTCCCCCATGCCCTCGCGGACGGCACTGTCGATGGGGTAGGTGTCGATCAGGAGGAGTCCGGCCGGTGTGCGGCCCTCCTGTTCCAGGCGGGCGGTGACCGCATGGGCGAGGCAGCCGCCCATGGACCGTCCCACGATGACGAACGGCCGGTCGTCGCCGACGAGTCGGCGCACGGTCTCGACGTGCTGGGTGAGGAACGTGTCCAGGCTGTCGGGCAGCAAGTCTGCGGCCCCCCAGCCCGGCGAGGGCACGACGAACAGGTCGCGTTCGCCCTGGAAGGCGTGGCCGAAGCGGGCGTACTCGTGCGGTCCCGAGATGGCGCTGAGGGCGGGGAAGCACACGACCGCGGTGTCGCGGTCGCCCTGTGCCAGGTGCAGCGGCTGCGGGGTGTGCACCGCGCGTTCGTCGAGCGTGTACCGTCCGCGCAGTGCGGAGGCGACGCCGATGAGCGCGGAGGCGTCGGCGAACTTCCCCTCGGCGGCGAGCCGCCGGTAGAGCGTGGACAAGGGTTCGTCGTCGGGGGTGCGCGGTGCGGCGACGGGGCCGGAGTCCTGCACCGTACCCATCGACTCGTCGATGTGCACGGCGAGTTCGACCGGCGTGGGATGGTCGAAGGTGATGGTGGCGGCGAGCCGCAGACCGGTGGCGGCGGTGAGGCGGTTGCGCAGTTCCACGGCGGCGAGCGAGTCGAGCCCGAGTTCGTTGAAGGGCGCGTCCCGCGTCACGGCTACCGGGCGGGTGGCCAGTACGGATGCGGTCTCGTCGCGGACGAGGGTGAGCAGGATCTCCTGCCGCTCCGCCGCCGTTCGCCCGGCGAGCCTGGCGGACAGCGCGGGTCCTTCCGTGGTGGCGCGGGCCGTCCGGCGGGGCGGTCGCACCAGGCCGCGCAGGAGCGCCGGGACCGGCTGCCTCTCGCGCAGTGCAGCCAGGTCCAGGGGCGCCGGCACCAGGTACGGCACCCCCAACGCGTGTGCACGGTCGAAGAGTTGCGTCCCCCGGTCGGTGGGCAGCGCGCGCAGGCCTGCCCGGCGGGCCCGGCCGAGGTCGGCTTCGGTGAGGTGGCCGGTGATGCCGCTGGGCTGCTCCCACTGGCCCCAGGCCAGGGACTGGGCGGGCAGCCCGAGGGTGTGGCGGTGGGCGGCGAGCGCGTCGAGGAAGGTGTTGGCCGCGGAGTAGGAGCCCTGGCCGGGGCCGCCGAGGACGGCCGCGACGGAGGAGTAGAGGACGAAGGCGTCCAGCGGGAGGTGCGCGGTCAGTTCGTGCAGATGCCAGGCTCCGTCGGCCTTCGGACGCAGCACGGTGTCGAGCCGGTCGGGGGTCAGGGCGTCGACGAGTCCGTCGTCGACGGTGCCGGCCGTGTGCACGACGGCCGTCAGGGGGTGGTGGGGCGGCACCGAGGCGATGAGCGCGGCGAGCGCGCCGCGGTCGGCTGTGTCGACGGCCACGACGGTGACCTGTGCGCCCGCCGCGCTGAGTTCGGATGTCAACGCGTCGGCGCCAGGGGCCTGCGGGCCGCTGCGGGAAGCCAGGAGGAGGTGGCGTACGCCGTGTCGTGTGACGAGGTGACGGGCGAGGGCGGCGCCGAGCACACCGGTGCCTCCGGTGATCAGGACGGTCCCGTCCGGGTTCCACCCACCGCCGGCGGTCTCGTCGTCGGGGGTCCGGGGCGTCCTCGTCAGGCGGGGGACGTAGGCGGTGCCGGCACGGAGGGCGAGTCGGGGTTCGTCGGCCGCCCGGGCTGCCGCCACGGCGGCGGGGAGCAGAGCGGTGCTCTCCGGGACCCCGTCGGTGTCGACCAGCAGCAGCCGGTCGGGCTGTTCCGCCTGAGCGGAGCTCAGCAGTCCCCACACGGGTGCGGAGGCCAGGTCCGGCCGGTCGGTCTCGCGTACGGCTTGTGCGGCACGGACGACGACGGCCAAGGGCGAGGGCGTCTCCGCACGCTGGTGCAACAGGTCCAGGGCCTCGGCCAGGGCGGCGCGGACACGTCCCGGAACGTCACCGGACCCGTCCACTCCATCGAGGTGGACGACGTCCGGGACGGAGACCGGTCCGGGTCCGGTGGTCAACTCCCGCCATTCCAGGCGAAACAGGGAGTCGGGGTCGGTACTGCGGGCGGCGGCGAGTTGGCCGGCGGACACCAGACGGGCGTGCAGTCCGGTGATCGTCGCGACCGGGGCGCCCGATCCGTCCGCGAGGTCGACGGCGAGGGTGTCGGGTCCGGTGTGACGGAGGCGGACCCGCAGGGCGGTCGCGCCGTCGGCGTACAGCCGAACGCCCGTGTAGGCGAAGGGCAGTCGGCTGAACCCTTCCGGAGTGCCTGTCAGGTCGTCGTGCGCGGTGAGGTGGACGGCGGCGTCCAGCAGGGCGGGGTGGAGGCCGAAGCGGGCGGCGTCGGCGTGCTGCGGTTCGGGCAGGGCGACTTCGGCGAAGAAGGTGTCGCCGTGACGCCAGGCGGCGCGCAGTCCGCGGAACGCCGGGCCGTATTCCAGTCCGGAGGCCGCGAGTTCGGCGTACACGTCGTCGACGGGAACGGCGGTGGCGCCGGGCGGGGGCCAGGCGGCCAGGTCCGCGGTCTCGGCGGGCTCGTCGGCGGGCGGCGCGGTCAGGGTGCCCGTGGCGTTGCGGGCCCAGTCGCCGCCGGGGACTCGGGAACGGATGACGACCTCGCGAGCCCCCGTCGGATCGGCGGCGCCGACCTCGACCTGGATCTGTACGGCACCGCGCGACGGCAGGACCAGCGGCCCCTCGACCACGAGTTCGGCGATGACGTCGACGCCGACCTCGTCACCCGCCCGCCGGGCGAGTTCGAGCAGCGCGGTGCCCGGGACGATCACGGTGCCCTGCACGGCGTGACCGGCCAGCCATGGGTGGGTGCGCAGGGAGAGGCTGCCGGTGAACAGGACCCCGTCGGTGTCGGGCAGCGGTACGGTCGCCGCGAGGAGCGGATGGCCCACGTCGTCAAGTCCGAGACCGGAGGGACGAGTCGTGGTGCCGGGCTCCAGCCAGTAGCGGCGGTGCTGGAAGGCGTAGGTGGGCAGGTCGGTGCGCCGGGCGCCGCTTGCGGCGAAGAAGGCGGACCAGTCGACGGGCCGGCCGCGGCCGTACAGCCGGCCGAGGGCGGCCGCCGCGGTCTCCGCCTCCGGCTTGTCGCGGTGCAGCGCGGGCAGCGCGAACGCGTCCTCCAGGGTGGCCCGGACCAGTGCGGTGAGCGTGCCGTCCGGGCCGAGTTCGAGGTAGGTGCCGGTACCGGCCGCGTCCAACGTGCGTACGACGTCCGCGAACCGGACGGCTTCCCTGACGTGCCGTACCCAGTAGTCGGCGGTGGTGATCTCGTCGTCCGTCGCGATCCGGCCGGTCACGTCGGAGACGACGGGAATCCGGGGCGCCCGGTAGGTGAGCCCCTTGGCCACCCGGGCGAACTCGGACAGCATGCCGTCCATGTGGGACGAGTGGAAGGCGTGGCTCACGGTGAGGCGTCGGGTGCGCCGGTTGCGTTGGGCGAAGCGGGCGCCGAGCGCGAGGACCGGTTCGATGTCGCCCGAGATCACCACGGAGGAAGGCCCGTTGACGGCCGCCACGTCCACCGCGACGTCCTGTGCGCCGAGTTCGGCCCGTACCTCCTCCTCGGTGGCCTGCACGGACATCATCGCCCCGCAACGGGGCAGTTGCTGCATCAGCCGGGCCCGGGCGGCGACCAGCGCCGCCGCGTCCGGGAGGTCCAGCACTCCGGCCACGTGGGCGGCGGTCAGCTCGCCGACGGAGTGCCCGGCGACATGGTCCGGGAGGACACCCCAGGATTCGTAGAGGCGGAACAGGGCCACCTGGAGGGCGAAGAGGGCGGGCTGGGTGTACTCGGTGTCGTCCAGTCGGTGTCCGGTCGCGGTCACTTCGGCGATCGGACGGTCCAGCAGCGGGTCGAGGTGGGCCGCGACCTCGTCGTAGGCCGCGGCGAAGGCGGGATGGGCGTCGTACAACTGCCGTCCCATGCCGCTCCGTTGACTGCCCTGTCCGGTGAAGAGGACGGCCAGGGAGCCGGGGTGGGCGGTCGCGGTGTCCGCCGGGCCGTTCTCCGCGAGGTCGCGCAGTGCGGTGAGCAGGGTGTCGCGGCTGTCGGCGACGATCGTGGTGCGCTCCTTGAGGGGGGCGCGGGTGGTGGCGAGCGAGTAGGCGACGTCCAGCGGGCGGGTGTGCGGCACGTGTTCGGCGAGGCGGGCCGCCTGGGCGCGCAGGGCATCGGAGGTCTGCGCGGTGAGGACGAACGGCAGGGGCCCGGTGTCGCTCCCGGCGGGTGTCTCCGGCGCGTCGCCGGCGCCCGCTGCCGGGGCCTCCTCGATGATCACGTGCGCGTTGGTCCCGCTCGCGCCGAACGCGGACACACCGGCGCGCCTCGGGCGGCCCTCCTCGGTGGCCGGCCAGGGCTGCTCCTCGGTCAGCAGCCGTACCGCGCCCGCGGTCCAGTCGACGTAGGGGGTGGGTTCGTCGGCGTGCAGGGTGCGCGGGAGGACTCCGTGCCGGAGCGACTGGATCACCTTGATGACGCCGGCGACTCCGGCGGCGGCCTGGGTGTGGCCGATGTTGGACTTCAACGAGCCGAGCAGCAGGGGGCGTCCGGGCTCGCGCTGTTGTCCGTAGGTGGCCAGGATCGCCTGGGCCTCGATGGGGTCGCCGAGGGAGGTGCCGGTGCCGTGCGCCTCGACGGCGTCGACGTCTGCGGAGCGCAGCCCGGCGGCTTCGAGGGCCTGCCGGATGACGCGCTGCTGCGAGGGGCCGTTGGGCGCGGTGAGACCGTTGGAGGCGCCGTCCTGGTTGACGGCGGAACCGCGCAGGACGGCCAGCACCGGATGGCCCAGGCGCCGGGCGTCGGAGAGGCGCTCGACGAGCAGCAGCCCGACTCCCTCCGCCCAGCCCGTGCCGTCGGCGCCCGCGCCGAACGCCTTGCAGCGGCCGTCGGCGGACAGCCCGCGCTGCCGTGCGAACTCGACGAACCCCTGCGGCGTGGACATCACGCTCACGCCGCCGGCGAGCGCGAGGTCGGACTCCCCCGAGCGCAGGGACTGTGCGGCCAGGTGCAGGGCGACCAGGGACGACGAGCACGCCGTGTCGACGGTCACGGCCGGGCCCTCGAAGCCGAAGGTGTAGGAGATCCGGCCCGAGGCGACGCTGTCCAGGCCACCGATGCCGAGATACCCCTCCAACTCGCCCGGCGCGTCGCCGAGTCGCGGGGTGTAGTCGCCGCCCGCGATACCGGCGAAGACGGCGGTACGGCTGCCCTTGAGGGAACGCGGGTCGATGCCCGCGCGTTCGAAGGCCTCCCACGAGGACTCCAGCAGCAACCTGTGCTGGGGGTCGGTGGCGAGCGCCTCGCGCGGGGAGATGCCGAAGAACTCGGCGTCGAAGTCGCCCACGGTGTCGAGGAATCCGCCGTGCCGGGTGTAGGAGGTGCCGACGCGCTCCGGGTCCGGGTCGTAGACGGCGTCCAGGTCCCAGCCTCGGTCGTCGGGGAACTCGGTGATGGCGTCCACGCCGTCACGCACCAGCGCCCACAGGTCGTCCGGGGAGGCGACCCCGCCGGGCAGACGGCAGGCCATGCCGATCACGGCGATCGGCTCGCGCCGGCTCTCCTCGACCTCCTGCAGCCGCCTGTTGGCCTGCCTGGCGTCGTTGAGCGCGCGCTTCAGATAGTCGCGGAGCTGCTGCTCGGTGGCCATCGGGGTACGTACCTCTTCCCGTCGGGTTGGTCCAGGTGGATCGGGCGGTCAGGGATGGAACGTCGTTTCAGTGCGACCCGGCGTTGCGCTCGACGAGCTGGAACAGTTCCTCGTCGGTGGCCGTGTCGAGGTCGAGGTCGTGCTCGAAGCCGTCCGTCGGTGCCGGCCGGTCGAAACGGTCGATGAGGGCGAGCAGCCGGGACAGGACTCCGTCGTCCGCCGCCTGCGGCGAGGCAAGGGCCTGCTCCAGGGCCGCGAGCGACTCACTGACCGTCGGCGCCTGCGACTCGCCATAGTCCAGGGGGAGCTGGGCGACCAGATAGGCGGCGATGGCGGCCGGAGTGGGGTGGTCGAAGACGAGCGTGGCCGGGATGTCCAGGCCGACCGCGGCGCCGATGCGGTTGCGCAGTTCGACCGCGGTCAGTGAGCTGAACCCGAGGTCCCGGAAGGCCCGTTCGGCGTCGACGCCGTCCACGCCGTCGGTGTGCCCGAGGACCACGGCCGACTCGGCGCGGATCAACTCCGCGAGTGCCGCCTCCCGTTCGGCCGGGGCGATTGCGGCCAGGTGCCGGGTCCATGCCGGTGTCTGCGGGGTGTCGGCGTCGGGCTCCGTGGCCGCTGTACGGACGACGGTGGTGTTGGTGACCTCGGCGTCCAGCCAGTAGCGCCGCCGCTGGAAGGCGTACGTCGGCAGCGCGACCCGGCGTGGCACGGCGGGCACGAAGGCGGCCGTCCAGTCGACGCGCACCCCGCGCACATGGAGTTCTGCGGCCGAGGCGAGGAAGCGGCGCAGGCCTCCCTCGTCGCGGCGCAGGGTGCCCGCGACGACGAAGGCGCGGGCCGTGCCGGCCGCTTCCAGCGTCTCCTGGAGCGGCACCGTCAGCACCGGGTGCGGACTGATCTCGATGAACGCGGTGTGCCCGGCGGCGGCGAGGGCACGGGTGGCCTCCTCGAAGCGGACGGTCTGCCGCAGGTTGGTGACCCAGTAGGCGGCGTCGAGCCCCGCGGTGTCCTGCCAGTCCCCGGTCACGGTGGACAGCAGCGGCACGGTGCCGGTGCGGGGCCGGACCGGGGCGAGCGACTGGAGGAGTTCTTCGCGCAGGCCGTCCACATGGGCGCAGTGCGAGGCGTAGTCGACGCGGATGAGTCGTGCCCGTACGTCCTCCGCGTCGTATTCGGCGACGAGTTCGGCGAGCGCGTCCGTGTCGCCGGAGACGACCGCCGAGGTGGGGCTATTGACGACGGCGACGGACAGCCGCTCGGGCCACCGCCGTTCGATGCGCGCGGCCACGGCGTCGGCGGGCAGGGCGACGGACGCCATGCCACCGCGTCCGGACAGGGCGAGGATGGCGCGGCTGCGCAGCGCCACGACGCGGGCGCCGTCGTCCAGGCTGAGCCCACCGGCCACGGTGGCGGCCGCGATCTCGCCCTGGCTGTGGCCCACCACGGCGTCCGGCCTGACTCCGTACGACGTCCACAGCTCGGCCAGGGACACCATCACCGCCCACAGCACCGGCTGGACCACGTCCACCCGGTCAAGACCGGGGGCGTCTTCGGCGCCGCGCAGGACGTCGAGCAGGGACCAGTCGGTGTACGGGGCGAGGGCCGTCGCGCACTCCTCGATCCTCGCGGCGAACACCGGTGCGCTGTCGAGGAGTCCGACGGCCATCTCGGCCCACTGGGAGCCCTGGCCGGGGAAGACGAAGACGGTCCTGCCGTCGGTGTCCGCCCGGCCGCGCACCACACCGGGGGCGGATTCCGCGGCGGCGAGTGCGGCGAGGGCACGTCCGGGATCGCCGAGGGCGACGGCGCGCTCCTCCAGGGCGCCCCGGGTGACGGCGAGCGAGTGGGCGATGTCCACCGGGTCGTCGTCGGTGCGCTCGAGGTGGGCGGCGAGTCGGCCGGCCTGGGCGCGGAGCGCCTCGGGGGTGCGGGCGGACACCAGCCATGGCAGCGCGGCGGGTTCAGTGGGCGTTGCGGGCAACCGGGTTGCGGCGGGCGGCTGTTCGAGGATGACGTGGGCGTTGGTGCCGCTCACGCCGAAGGAGGAGACGGCGGCCCGGCGCGGGCGGTTGTCCTCCGTCTCGGGCCAGGGGCGGGCCTCGGTGAGCAGTTCGACGGCTCCGGCCGTCCAGTCGACGTGCGGGGACGGGCTGTCCACGTGCAGCGTCCTGGGCAGCACTCCGTGCCGGATGGCCTGGATCATCTTGATCACGCCGGCCGCGCCGGCTGCGGCCTGGGTGTGGCCGATGTTGGACTTCAACGAGCCGAGCCACAGGGGCTGTTCGAGGTCGCGGTGCTGCCCGTAGGTGGCGATGAGGGCCTCGGCCTCGATGGGGTCGCCGAGGGTGGTGCCGGTGCCGTGTCCCTCGACGACGTCGACGTCGGCGGGGTTCAGTCCGCTCGCGGCGAGGGCCTGGCGGATCACTCGCTGCTGGGACGGACCGCTGGGCGCGGTAAGCCCGTTGGAGGCACCGTCCTGGTTCACGGCCGATCCCCGTACCACGGCGAGGACTTGGTGCCCCAGTCGCCGGGCGTCCGACAGCCGCTCCACGAGCAGCAGCGCCACGCCCTCCGCCCAGCCGGTGCCGTCCGCCCCGGCCGCGTACGCCTTGCAGCGGCCGTCGGCGGACAGCGCCCGCTGCCTGCTGAACTCCACGAAGGTGGTCGGCGTCGACATCACCGCGACACCGCCGGCCAGGGCCAGGTCGCACTCCCCCGAACGCAGCGACTGCGCCGCGAGGTGCAGGGCGACCAGGGACGACGAGCACGCCGTGTCGACGGTGACCGCCGGCCCCTCGAAGCCGAAGGTGTACGAGATCCGGCCCGAGGCGACACTGCCCGCGGTGCCGTTGCTCAGCCAGCCCTCCAGTTCGGCGGGCACCTCACGCACTCGGGGCGCGTAGTCGTGGTACATCACCCCGGCGAAGACGCCGGTACGGCTGCCGCGCAGCGCCTCGGGGTCGACACCCGCGCTCTCCAGCGCCTCCCACGCGGTCTCCAGCAGCAGCCGTTGCTGCGGGTCGGTGGCGAGCGCCTCGCGCGGGGAGATGCCGAAGAAGGCGGCGTCGAAGTCGGCGGCCCGGTCGAGGAATCCGCCGTGCCGGGTGTAGGAGGTACCGGGGCGTTCGGCGTCCTCGGAGTAGAGGGCGTCCAGGTCCCAGCCCCGGTCGTCGGGGAACTCGCTCACCGCGTCCACGCCGTCGCGCACCAGCGCCCACAGGTCGTCCGGGGAGGCGACCCCGCCCGGCAGCCGGCAGGCCATGCCGACGATGACGACCGGGTCGTCGTCCGGGTCGACGGTCCGCACGGGAACCCGTTCGGGCCGCGGGGCCACGGCGCCCAGGAGCCGGTCGCGCAGGTGGGCGGCGACGTCGGCGGGCGTGGGGTGGTCGAAGACCAGGGCGGCGGACAGGGTGAGGCCCGTCGCCGCGCCCAGGCGGTTGCGGAGTTCGACGGCGGTCAGTGAGTCGACGCCGAGTCCGGTGAACGCCTTGCGGGCGCCGATGACGGCGGGTGCCGTGGCCAGTACGGTCGCGGTCTCGCCGCGTACGAGGTCCAGCAGGGCCGCGTCCTGAGCCGCGGTGTCCGGCAGAGCGGCGAGGCGCTCGGCGAGCCCGGTGTGCGAGGTGACGGCCGTCTCGGTGGCCGCGCTGCGGCGGACCGGGCCGCGCTCCGGCCGGACCAGACCGCGCAGTGGCGCCGAGACGGGTGCACCGGATGCCCGTACGGCGTCCGCGTCGAACGGCGACGGCACGAGCAGCGGCCCGCCCACCGCCTCGGCGGCGTCGAACAGAGCCGTCCCCTCGATGTCACTGAGGGGACGCACGCCCAGGCGGGCGAGCCGGGCGAGGTCGGCCGCGGTGAGGTGACCGGTGATGCCGCTGGGTCCGGCCCACTGGCCCCAGGCCAGGGACTGGGCGGGCAGACCGAGCGCGTGCCGGTGGGCGGCCAGGGCGTCGAGGAAGGTGTTGGCCGCCGCGTACGAGCCCTGTCCGGGTGAGCCGAGGACACCGGCCACCGACGAGTACAGGACGAACGCGTCCAGCGGCAGGTGCGCGGTCAGTTCGTGCAGGTGCCAGGCGCCGTCGGCCTTCGGGCGCAGCACGGTGTCCAGACGCTCGGGGGTGAGTGCCGTGGTGACACCGTCGTCGACGACTCCCGCGGTGTGCACGACGGCGGTGAGCGGGTGCTCCGAGGGGATGGCGTCGAGGACGGCGGCGAGCGCGTCCCGGTCGGCGATGTCGGCTGCGGCGATGGTGACATCGGCGCCCGACTCGGCCAGCTCGGCGCGGAGTTCGGCCGCCCCCGGTGCCGTCCCGCCGCTGCGGGAGGTGAGCACGAGGTGGCGTACGCCCCGGTGCGTGACGAGGTGTCGGGCGAGCAGGGCGCCGAGGGTTCCGGTGCCTCCGGTGATCAGGACCGTGCCGTCCGGGTTCCACTCCGCCACGGGGGTCCGGCCGGGAGGCGCGGGGACCAGACGCGGGACGTGGACGCTCCCGGAGCGCAGGGCGAACTGCGATTCGCCGGTGGCTACGGCCGAGGCGAGTGCGGCGGCCGACTCCGGGCTGCCGTCGGTGTCGGCGAGGACGATCCGGTCCGGGTTCTCGGTCTGCGCGGAGCGCAGCAGGCCCCATACGGCGGCGGTGACCGGGTCCGGTGTGTCGTCCGGGCCGGTCGACACGCCGCCTCGGGTGACGGCGACCAGTCGGGTACCGGCCTGCCCCCTGTCGAGGAGCCGGTCCTGGACCGTGGCCAGGGCGTGGTCCAGGGCGGCCCGGACTCGGTCGGGTGTGGCCGCGGTGTCGAACGGGCCCTCGCCCAGCGCGACTTGGGCCCACTCGAAGGTGTCCGCCGCGTCGCCGCCGATGGCCGGGAGTTGCGGCCAGGTAAGGGCGTAGAGGCCGTCCGTTGGGGCGAGGGCGGTGGTCTTGAGGGGGCGGGTGACGAGGGCGTCCACCGATACCACCGGGGTCCCGGTCGGGTCGGTGGCCTGGAGGGAGAAGGTGTCGGGGCCGGTGGCGGTGAGCCGGACCCGCAGTTCCGTGGCGCCGGTGGCGTGCAGGGCGACCTCCCGGTAGGCGAACGGGAGACGGGTGGGGCTGTCGGCCACGTCCTGGTGCAGTCCGGGGAGTTGGAGGGCGGCGTCGAGCAGGGCGGGGTGAATGCCGAACACGGCGGCTTCCTTGTGCCGCTCCTCGGGGAGGACGACTTCGGCGTAGGACGTGTCGCCGTCCCGCCAGACGGCGCGGATGCCCCGGAACGCCGGGCCGTACTCCAGGCCTGTCCCGGCCAGGGCCGCGTACACCTCGTCCACCGCGACGGGCTCGGCGTCGACGGGCGGCCACTGGTCGAGCCGTTCGCCGTCCGGCGCCTGTGCGGTGCCGAGGATGCCGGTGGCGTTGCGGACCCAGTCCGCCCCGGGAACCCGGGACCGGACGATGACACTCCGGTCGCCCGCCGCGTCGCAGGCGCCCACGGCGACCTGGACCTGGGCGGCCCCCTGTCCCGGCAGCACGAACGGAGTCTCCACGGCGAGTTCGACGAGCCGTCCCGCCCCGACCACGTCGGCCGCGTGTGAGGCGAGTTCGACGAGCGCGGCGCCGGGCAGTACGGGGGTGCCGACGACGACGTGGTCGGCGAGCCACGGGTGGGTGCGCAGGGAGAGGCTGCCGGTCAGGAGCAGCTCGTCGGTGTCGGGCAGGGGCACGGTCGCCCCCAGCAGCGGGTGGTCGACGGCGCCGAGGCCGAGCGCGCCGGCGTCGGCGGCGGTGCCGGGCTCCAGCCAGAACCGGCGCCGCTGGAAGGCGTACGTCGGCAGTTCGGCGCGCCGGGCGCCGCTGCCGGTGAAGTAGGCCGCCCAGTCCACCGCGTGGCCGCGCACATGGACGTGCGCGAGGGCGGTCAGCGCGGTCGCCGTCTCGGACCGGTCTCGCCGCAGCGCCGGTTCGGCGACGGCGGCACCGTCCTCGACGTGCTGGTGGACGAGTCCGCTCAGGGTGCCGTCGGGGCCGAGTTCCAGGTAGGTCGTGACGCCGGACGCGTCGAGTGTGCGGACCACGTCGGACCAGCGGACGGCGTCGCGCACATGCCGTACCCAGAACTCGGCCGTGGTCAGGTCCTCGCCCTCGGCGACCCGCCCGGTCAGCGCCGAGACCACCGGGATCCGCGGCCGGGCGTAGGTCAGTCGGGCGCCGACCGTGCGGAAGTCGTCGAGTACGGCGTCCATGTGCGGGGAGTGGAAGGCGTGGCTGACCGTGAGGTGCCGGACGCGACGGCCGCGGGCGGCGAACGACGCGGCGAGCGTGTGGACGGCTTCGGTGTCGCCGGAGACGACGACGGCTTCGGGACCGTTGACGGCGGCCACGTCCACGCCGTCGGGCAGTTCGGGGCGTATCTCGTCCTCGGTGGCCTGTACGGCGGCCATGGCGCCGCCCGACGGCAGGGCGCCGATCAGCCGGGCGCGGGCGGCGACCAGGGCCGCGGCGTCCGCGAGCGAGAGCACGCCGGACACGTGCGCGGCCGTGATCTCGCCGACGGAGTGTCCGGCCACGAAGTCGGCTCGCACGCCCCAGGACTCGTAGAGCCGGAACAGGGCGACCTCGACGGCGAACAGTGCCGGCTGGGTGTACGTGGTGTCGTCCAGGCCGTCCCCGGAGGTGATGACCTCGGCGAGCGGGCATTCCAGCAGCGGGTCGAGGGCCGCGGCGACCTCGTCGAAGGCGGCGGCGAACGCGGGGTGGGTGGCGTACAGCTCCTGCCCCATGCCGGCGCGTTGGCTGCCCTGGCCGGTGAAGAGGAGGGCGAGCCGGCCGGGTTGTGCGGCCGAGCCCGTCACGACGGTGGCCGGGGTCGGCCCGCCGTCGGCCACGGCGTGCAGCGCGTCGAGGTCACCGACGACGACGGCCCTTTCGTCGAGGGCGGCCCGTGTGGTGGCCAGGGAGAAGGCGAGGTCGAGCGGGCGGTCGGGGGTGAGGTCCAGATGCTGGGCGAGTCGGGTCGACTGGGCGCGCAGTGCCTCGGGGGTGCGGGCGGACAGCAGCCAGGGCAGGGGCCGGTCGGCGGGCACGGTCCGGGTGCCCGGATCCGTCTCGTGCGGCGGCTGTTCGATGATGACGTGGGCGTTGGTGCCGCTGACGCCGAAGGCCGACACGGCCGCCCGGCGCGGACGGTCGTCCGTCACCGGCCACGGGCGGGCCTCGGTGAGCAGTTCCACCGTCCCCGCCGACCAGTCGACGTGCGGGGACGGCGCGTCCACGTGCAGGGTCTTGGGCAGTACGCCGTGGCGGATCGCCTGGATCATCTTGATCACGCCGGCGACTCCGGCGGCGGCCTGCGTGTGGCCGATGTTGGACTTCACCGAGCCGAGCAGCAGGGGGCGGTCGGCGGGGCGGCCCTTGCCGTAGGTCTCGATGAGGGCGTGCGCCTCGATGGGGTCGCCGAGGGTGGTGCCGGTGCCGTGTGCCTCGACGGCGTCGACGTCTGCCGGGACGAGTCCGCCTGCGGCCAACGCCTGCCGGATTACCCGCTGTTGGGAGGGACCACTGGGCGCGGTCAGGCCGTTGGAGGCACCGTCCTGGTTCACGGCCGAGGCGCGGACGACGGCCAGCACCTCGTGGCCGAGCCGTCGCGCGTCGGAGAGCCGTTCCACCAGCAGCAGTCCGACGCCCTCCGCCCAGCCGGTGCCGTCCGCCCCGGCGGCGAAGGCCTTGCAGCGCCCGTCCGGTGACATGGCACGCTGCCGGCTGAACTCGACGAACGTGGTCGGCGTCGACATCACGAGCACACCGCCCGCGACCGCGAGATCGGCCTCCCCGGCCCGCAGTGCCTGCGCGGCCAGGTGCAGGGCGACCAGCGACGAGGAGCACGCGGTGTCGACGGTGACCGCCGGGCCCTCGAAGCCGAAGGTGTAGGAGACGCGTCCGGAGGCCACGCTGCCGGCGTTGCCGATGCCGAGATAGGCCTCCAGCTCGTCCGGGACGTGCTGCCCGCGGCCGGCGTAGTCGCGGCCGGAGATGCCCGCGAAGACGCCGGTGCGGCTGCCGCGCAGCGCGGTGGGGTCGATGCCGGCCCGCTCGAACAACTCCCAGGTGGTTTCCAGCAGCAGCCGCTGCTGGGGGTCGATGGCGGGCGCCTCGCGCGGGGAGATCCCGAAGAACTCCGGGTCGAACTCGGCGACCGAGTCGAGGAATCCGCCGTGTCTGGAGTAGGAGGTGCCGGGTCGGTCGGGGTCCGCGCTGTAGAGGCGGTCGAGGTCCCAGCCGCGGTCGGTGGGGAACTCGGTGAGGGCGTCGGTGCCGTCGGCGACCAGCCGCCAGAGGTCGTCCGGGGAGGTGACCCCACCGGGGAAGCGGCAGGCCATGCCGACCACGACCACGGGGTCGTCGTCCACCGGAGGGAGCACCACGGGCGTTTCGGTCTCGGCCGAGTGGGTTGTCTCCGCGCCGAGTTCACCGGCGAGCCAGTCGGCGAGCGCGGCGGGCGTGGGGTGGTCGTAGACGAGTGTGGCGGGCAGCGGGTGGCCGGTGGCCGCCGTGAGCCGGTTGCGCAGTTCGACGGACATCAGTGAGTCGAAGCCGTGGGCGCGGAACGCGCGCGCGGGGTCGATCACGTCGGGGGTGCCGTGGCCCTGGACGGCGGCGGCCTGCGACCGTACGACGGCGAGGAGTTCGCGGCGCAGCTCGGCCGGGGCGAGTCCGGTCCACCGGTCCGGGCGGACGGCCTCCTCGGGGGCCGCTGCCGACGGGTCCGGTACGTGCGGGAGTTCGGCGGCGAGCGGGTGCGAGCGCCCCCGGAAGAACGCGGACCAGTCGGCGTCGGCGACGACGAGGTGCTGCTCCGCGCGGTCGAGGACCTGACCGAGGACGCTGAGGGCGCCGTCCGGTGGCAGGGAGACGAGGCCGTGCCGCAGCAGTGTCTCCTCGGCGCCGTCGGCGGCGATCCCGTCGCCGGCCCAGTGCCCCCAGGCCACCGATGTGGCGGGCAGACCGGCCGCCCGTCGCTGGTCGGCCAGCGCGTCCAGATAGGCGTTGCCCGGGGCGTAGTTGGCCTGGCCGGGGATGCCGCAGACCCCGGCGACGGAGGAGAAGAGGACGAACGCCGACAGGTCGGAGCCGGCGGTGAGTTCGTGCAGGTTGCGCGCGCCGAGCATCTTGGCGCGCAGGGCGCGGTCGAGGTGCTCGGGGGTGAGTTCCCCGATCAGGGCGTCGTGGAGGGCGGCTGCGGTGTGCACGACAGCGGTCAGCGGCCGGTCCACCGGGATGAGGGCGAGGGCGGCGGCGAGCTGGTCGCGATCGGCGACGTCGGCTGCGGCGAAGGTGACGGTGGTGCCCGAGTGGGCCAGTTCGGCAGCGAGTTCGCTCGCACCGGGTGCGTCCTGTCCGCGACGGCTGACCAGCAGCAGGTGCTGGGCGCCGCGTGCGGCGAGCCAGCGGGCGAGGTGTCCGCCGAGGGCTCCGCTGCCTCCGGTGATCAGTGTCGTGCCGGTCGGCTGCCAGTCGGCGGAGTCGTCGGCACGGGACGGCAGCGGTCCGGCGGGTACCAGTCGGCGGGCCAGGACTCCGCCGGGGCGGACGGCGGCCTCGCGTTCCCGGTCCGGGCGGGGGTCGGCGAGCAGGGCGGCGACCTGGGCCCAGGCGTACTCGTCGGGGTCGGCGGGGAGGTCGATCAGACCGCCGGAGCGTGCGGGGTTCTCCACCGCGAGGATCACGCCGAAGCCCCACACCAGGGCCTGTTCGGGGTCGGTCACCCGGTCCGCGGGGCCGGTGGAGACCGCCCCCCGGGTGAGGAACCAGACCGGCGCCGGCACACCCGCGTCGTCCAGGGCCTGGGTGAGGGCGACCTGGGCGGCGTACGAGCGCGGGACGGCGTCGTGGCCGTCGAGCCGGCCCTCGGCGAGCGCCAGCAGCGAGACCACCCCGGTGGCGCCGGACGGCAGGAGTGCGGCGAGCGCGGGCCGGTCGGTGTCCGCCGGAACGAGGACGGTGAGGACTCGGGCGCCGGCCGCTTCCAGCGCGTCGCGCAGGGCCCCGGGGGAGGCGTGGTCGGTGTGGGTGTCGGGGACGACGAGCAGCCACTCCCCCGTGAGCCGCCGACCCGGGCGGGCGGAGCGGGCCGGGCGCCATATCAGGCGGTGCAGCCACCGGTCGGACACCTCGGCGGCCAGGTGGCGTTCCCGCCAGGCCGCCAACGCGGGCAGTACGGGGTCGAGTTCCGGAGCGGTAAGTCCCAGGGCGGAGGCCAGCCGGCCGGTGTCGGGGTCGGTCACCAGGTTCCAGAAGGCGTCGTCCTGCGCGGTGGGCGCCGTGGCGACGCGTTCGGGCGAGCGGGTGGCGTCCAGCCAGTAGCGGTCCCGCTGGAAGGCGTACGTCGGCAGGGGCACGCGGCGCGGGGACGCGCCGGCGAAGGCGGCCGACCAGTCGACGGGCACCCCGTGGACGTGCAGTTCGGCGACCGAACGCAGCCAGCGGTCGAGGCCGCCCTGCCGGCGGCGCAGCGAGCCGGTGACGACGGGCCGGGCCTCGGCCAGGGTCTCCTGGATCGCGCCGGTCAGCACGGGGTGCGCGCTGACCTCGACGAACACCGTGTGATCGGTGTCGGCGAGCCGACGGGTGGCCTTCTCGAAGCGGACGGTGCTCCGCAGGTTCGACACCCAGTAGGCGGCGTCCAGTTGGGCGGTGTCCTGCCAGTCGGCGGTCACGGTGGAGAGCAGCGGAACGGTTCCGGCGCGCGGGGTGACGGGCGCGAGTGCGTCCAGCAGTCGTTCGCGCAGGGCGTCGGTCTGCGGGGAGTGGGAGGCGTAGGCGATCGGGATGACGCTGGTGCGGACGCCCTCCGCCGCGTAGCCGGCGCGCAGTTCCTCAAGGGCGTCCAGGTCGCCGGAAACGGCGACGGCGGAGGGGCTGTTGACCACGCCGATGGACAGTTTGCCGGGCCAGCGCTCGGCGAGGCGCCGGGCCACCTCGGCCTCGGGCAGCGCCACGGCGACCATGCCGCCCCGGCCCGCGATGGACTCCAGGGCCTGGGCGCGCAGGGCGACGATCCGGGCCGCGTCCTCCAGGCTCAGTCCGCCCGCGACGTATGCGGCGGCCACTTCGCCCTGGCTGTGTCCGACCACGGCGTCGGGGGTGACGCCGTAGGACTTCCACAGGTCGGCGAGGGCGACCATCACCGCCCACAGCGCGGACTGGACGACGTCCGTGCGGTCGGGGTCGGGGGTTTCGCGGGTGCCGCGCAGGACGTCGAGGAGCGACCAGTCGGTGTACGGGGCGAGGGCCGCCGCGCACTCCTCGATCTTCGCGGCGAACACCGGTGCGCTGTCGAGGAGTTCGGTGGCCATGCCGAGCCACTGGGAGCCCTGGCCGGGGAAGACGAAGACGACCTTGCCGTCGGTTCCGGCGGGCGCGGTGGCACCCCGCACGGCGGTCGCCGGGTGCTCGCCGCGGGCGAGGGCGCGCAGCGCGTCCGCCGGGTCGTCGCCGACCAGCACGGCACGTTCGTCGAAGGCGGTGCGGGTGGTGGTCAGGGAGTACGCCACGTCGGTGGGAGCGTCGGCGGTGGTGTCGAGGTGGTCGGCCAGCCGGGCGGCCTGGGCGCGCAGGGCGTCGGGGTTGCGGCCGGAGAGGACCCACGGGAGGGAGGGCGGAACAGGGGTGTCGGACGGCTCGGTGGTCCGCGCCGGGGCCTGCTCGATGATGACGTGGGCGTTGGTGCCGCTGACGCCGAAGGCCGAGACCGCCGCACGCCGGGGCCGCTCCCCCTCCGTGGCGGGCCACGGCTGGGCGGCGGTGAGGAGCCGCACGGTTGCGTCGGACCAGTCGACGTGCGGGGTCGGCGCGTCCACGTGCAGGGACCTGGGCAGTCGGCCGTGCCGGATGGCCTGCACCATCTTGATGACGCCCGCGACTCCGGCGGCGGCCTGGGTGTGCCCGATGTTCGACTTCAACGAGCCCAGCAGCAGAGGGCGTTCGGCGGTGTGTGCGCTGCCGTAGGTGGCGATGAGGGCCTGCGCCTCGATGGGGTCGCCGAGCCGGGTCCCGGTGCCGTGCGCCTCGACGGCGTCGACGTCGCCGGGGCCGAGTCCGGCCGCGGTGAGGGCGTCGCGGATGACGCGCTGCTGCGAGGGCCCGTTGGGTGCGGTGAGCTGGCTGCTGCGGCCGTCCTGGTTGACGGCGGAACCCCGGAGCACGGCGAGGATCGGACGGCCCAGGCGCTGGGCGTCGGAGAGCCGGGCCAGGACGACGACACCGGCGCCCTCGCCCCATCCGGTGCCGTCGGCCGCCGCGGCGAACGGCTTGCAGCGGCCGTCCGGCGCGAGCCCGCGCTGCCGGCTGAACTCGATGAACATGCCGGGCGCGGCCATCACGGTGGCGCCGCCCGCGAGGGCGAGGTCGCACTCGCCGCGCCGCAGCGACTGGGCGGCGAGGTGCAGGGCCACGAGGGAGGAGGAGCAGGCCGTGTCCACGGTGACGGCGGGCCCCTCCAGACCGAGGGTGAAGGCGACGCGGCCGGAGGCGACGCTGGTGGTGGAGCCGGTGAGGACGTAGCCGTCGGTCTGTTCGGCGGGCAGGTGGTGCAGGCTGGGCCCGTACTCCTGGGCGATGACGCCGGCGAACACACCGGTGCGGGTGCCGCGCAGGCTGGTCGGGTCGAGGGCCGCGTGCTCCAGTGCCTCCCAGGAGGTCTCCAGGAGCAGGCGCTGCTGGGGGTCGGCGGCGAGCGCCTCGCGCGGGGAGACACCGAAGAAGCCGGCGTCGAACTCCCCCGCGTCGTAGAGGAATCCGCCCTCGCGGGCGTAGCTGCGGCCCGCGGCGTCGGGGTCGGGGTCGTAGAGGTGGTCGAGGTCCCAGCCGCGGTCGGCGGGGAACGCGTCGACGACGTCGCGCTCCTCGGTCACCAGCCGCCACAGGGCGTCCGGGGTGTCGGCGCCGCCGGGGAAGCGGCAGGCCATGCCGACGATGGCGATCGGTTCGTCGTCGCGGCCGCCGTCCGCCTTGGCCTCGGCCTCCTTCAGGCGCTCACGGGTGTGGTGCAGCTCGGTGGCGACACGGGTGAGGTAGTCGCGGAGCTTCGCCTCATGCGTGGTCATGTGGTGGGTGCCTCTCCTACGAAATGCCGAGCTGGTTGTCGATGAGGTCGAAGATCTCGTCGCCGTCGGCGGCCGCGAGGAGGGCCTCGACGTCGACTGCGGGAGCGGGTGCCGCCGGTTCGGGTTCCGGCGCGGGCGGCGCCGGGGGTGCGACGAGCGTGTCGAGGTGGGCGGCCAGGGCGGTCGGGGTGGGATGGTCGAGGACGACGGTGCTCGGGAGGCGCAGTCCGGTGGCCGTGCCCAGGCGGTTGCGCAGTTCGATGACGCCGAGGGAGTCGAACCCGCTCTCCATGAAGCCGATCCCGGGACGCACGGCGGTGGCGTCGGTGTGCCCGAGGACGGCCGCGGCGGTACTCCGCACAAGGGCCAGCAGCCTGCGCAGGCGGTCGGCCTCCGGCGCGCTCTCCAGTTCGCGCCGCAGCGCACCCGACGGGTCGGGGGACGTGCTGCGGGACCGTACGGCGGGCCGAGCCCTCGCCGCGAGATCGCGCAGCACGCCGGACTGACGGCCGCTCTCCGACCGGGTGGTGTCGATCTCGGCGGCGACCACCACCGGGTACGGCGTGCCGAGCGCGGTGTCGAACAGGGCGAGGGCGGTGTCGTTCGTCATCGGTGCGAGTCCGGTGCGGGTGAGCCGGTCCGTCTCGGTGGATCCGAGGCCCGCCGCCATGCCGCCGGCCTCGGCCCAGTGGCCCCACGCCAGCGACACCGCGGGCAGGCCACGCACCCTGCGGTACTGCGCGAGGGCGTCCAACTGGGCGTTGGCGGCGGCATAGTTGGCCTGTCCTGCGTTGCCGAGGACGCCGACGGCCGAGGAGAACAGCACGAACGCGGAGAGGTCGAGGTGGGCGGTGGCCCGGTGCAGGTGCCGGGCGCCGTCCGCCTTGGGGCGGGCGACGGCGGCCAGCCGCTGCGGGGTGAGCGAGGTCAGGACGGTGTCGTCCAGGACGCCCGCCGTGTGCACGACGGCGGTCAGCGGGTGGGTGGCCGGCACGCCGGCGATCAGTGCGTCGACCGCGTCCGCGTCGCCGACGTCGCAGCCGACGATTGTCACCTCGGCACCCAACTCCGCAAGCGCGGAACGGAGTTCGCGAGCGCCCGGTGCGGCCGGTCCCTGCCTCCCGGTGAGCAGCAGGTGCCGTACGCCGTGGTGGGTGACCAGACGGCGGGCGACGAGCGCGCCGAGGGTGCCGGTGCCGCCGGTGATCAGGACGGTTCCGGCCGGGTCCGGGGGCGGCGGGGGCAGGGTGAGGACGAGTTTGCCGGTGTGCCGGGCCTGGCCGAGCCGCCGCAGCGCCTGTGGTGCCTGCCGGACGTCCTGGGACCTGAACTGCAGCGGTTCCAGGGTGCCTTCGGCGAAGAGGCGGAACAACTCGGCGAGGATCTCCCCGATCCGGTCAGGCGACACGTCGAAGAGGTCGAAGTCGAGGTAGGCGGCGCCGTCGTACTCGGCGGCCACGGCCGCGGCGTCCCGCCAGTCGGTCTTGCCCATCTCCACGAACCGGCCCTCGGGCGCGAGCAGTCGCAGCGAGGCGTCGGTGAACTCGCGGGCCAGGGAGTTCAGTACGACCTCCACGCCCCGCCCGTCCGGGGTGCCGCGTCGGAAGAGGTCCTCGAAGTCGAGCGTGCGGCTGGAGGCGATGTGGTCGTCGGGCAGTCCGAGGCCGCGCAGGGTGTCCCACTTGGCGGGGTGCGCGGTGGCGTACACCTCGGCGCCCCGGTGCCGGGCCAGCTGGACGGCGGCCTGCCCCACGCCGCCTGCCGCGGAGTGGATCAACACGCTTTCTCCCGGCCTGAGTTCGGCGAGGTCGAAGAGTCCGTAGTAGGCGGTGAGGAACACCACGGGAACGCCGGACGCGCGGGCGAAGCCCCAGCCGTCGGGGATGCGGACCAGGAGCCGGTGATCGGTGACGACGACCGGTCCGAGGGTGCCCTGTACCAGTCCGGTGACCCGGTCGCCCGGCGCGAGGCCGGTGACGCCGGGCCCGGTCTCCAGGACCACGCCCGCGCCCTCGGCCCCGATGCGGGCCTCGCCCGGGTAGACGCCGAGCGCGATGAGCACGTCGCGGAAGTTCAGGCCGGTGGCGCGCAGTGCGATCCTGACCTGACCGGGCCCGAGCGGGGCCGCCGCCTCGGGGGCGTGCAGCAGGGTGAGTCCGTCGAGACTGCCGCGCGGCTCGGCGTCCAGCCGCCACGCGTCGCCGGCGTCCGGCGGCGGAGCGAGCAGGTCCGGGTCGGCGGCACGCGTCAGCCGGGGAACCAGCAGATCCGTCCCGCGGACGGCGATCTGGTCCTCCTCCGAGACGAGCAGCGCGCCGAGAGCGGCGAGCGGAAGGCCGGTGGCCGAGTCGGCGTCGAGGTCCACGAGGGCGAACCTGCCGGGATGTTCGGCCTGCGCGGCACGCACCAGTCCCCACACCGCGGCGGCGGCCGGGTCGGGAACGTCCTCGCCGGGGTGGGTGGCGACCGCGTCGCGGGTCACCAGTACGAGTCGGGTGTCCTCCGTGTCGGGGAGGGCGAGCCAGCGCTGGAGCAGGTCGAGCACGGCGGTGGCGTCGGGACCGGCGGCCAGGACCACCGGTCCGAGGGGGCGGGGCGGGGCGGCGGGGTCGTCGTAGGCCTCGACGGCACGACCGACGGCCTCGGCCACGACGACCCGCAGGGGGTCGTCAGGGGTGGCGAGGATCGCCCGGCCGATGGACGACACCATGCCGTGGCGCACGACGGCCGGGGTCGGCCGGTCCACGGGCCGGGGGGCACCTGCGGAGTCGGCGCCGACGGGACGTCGGGTACCTTCGGCCAGGTCGGCCCGCAGCGGTTCGCCCTGGTCGCCCGGCGCAGCCCGGTCGACGAACACGCCCCCATCGGGCACCGCAACGGCACTCGACGGTCCGGCGGGCCCGAGCGGAGCGGCCTCGGCCGGGTCAATCTGCGGAGGGTAGTCGGGAATGTCCGGGAGCAACGACCCGACCGGCGTCTCCACGACCTCGGGCGCGTTCGCCCGAACCCACGCAAGCCGGTGTCCGGCCGCGGTGTCCTGCCCGGGCGCGGCACGCAGGCTGAGCGCGGCCACCTCGGCGACCGGTTCGCCCACGCTGTCGCGAAGTTGCAGGGCGACCGTGTCGACGCCGATGGGCCGGACGCGTACGCGCAGAACCGACGCACCCCGGCGGGACAGGCTGACGCCCTCCCAGGCGAACGGCAGCCGTAGTCGTGCCGATCCGGGGACCAGGGCGACGACGGCGTGCAGAGCGGCGTCGAGCAGGGCGGGGTGCAGGGCGTGCCCGGCGGTGGTCTCGGGGGCCGGTCCGACCTCGGCGTACACCTCGTCGCCGAGCCGCCAGGCCTGCGCCAGGAGCCGGAACGCGGGGCCGTAGCGGTAGCCGTCGTCGGCGAGACGGTCGTAGACGTCCGTGAGGTCGACCGGTTCGGCGCCCTCCGGTGGCCAGACGGCGTCCGTCGCGCCGACCGGGGCCGAGGCCTCGGCGGTGAGGCCGGTGGCGTGGCGTGTCCAGGGAGCGTCGGTGCCCTCCGTGCGGGAGTGCACGGCCAGCGTGCGGCGGCCGGAGTCGTCGGCCGCGCCCAGGGAGAGTTGCAGCCGGACCGTGCCGTCGACGGGCAGTTCGAGCGGTGCCTCCAGGGTCAGTTCCTCGACCCGGCCGCCGCCGGCATGGAGGGCGAGGTCCGTGAAGGCCGCGCCGGGCAGGATGACCCGGCCCGCGATGGTGTGGTCGGCGAGCCAGGGGTGGCTGCGCAGGGCGATGCGTCCGGTGAACAACGTGCCCGCGTCGTCGGGGAGTTCGACGCTGGCACCGAGCAGCGGGTGGTCGGTGGGGTCGAGGCCGACCGCGGTCGCGGCGGTGCCGGAGGGCGCGTCCAGCCAGTGCCGCCTGCGCTGGAAGGGGTAGGTCGGCAGGTCGACGGCGCGCACGGTGTGCCGGTCGAACGCGGCCCGCCAGTCGACGGCCGCGCCGTGGACATGCAGTCGGGACAGGGCCTCGGTGAGGGTCCGTGTCTCCCCACGGCCGCCCCGCAGCGCGGCGACCGCGGTGACTCGGTCGTCGGCGCCCGTCTCGGCAAGGGACTCGACGAGGGAGGTGAGGACGGCGTCCGGGCCCAGTTCCAGGAAGGCCGTCACTCCGAGGTCGCGCAGGGCTTCGAGTCCGTCGTGGAACCGCACGGCCTCGCGGATGTGCCGCACCCAGTAGTCGGGATCGGTCAACTCCCCAGCCGCCACGGGCCGTCCGGTGACGTTGGAGATCACGGGGACGACCGGTTCGGCGAGTTCGACGCTCGCCACGAGGGCCCGGAAGTCCTCCAGGACCGCGTCCATGTGCGGAGAGTGGAAGGCGTGACTGACCGTCAGCACCTTCGTCCTGCGGCCCTTTTCCCGCCACAGACCCGCGATGCGCTGTACGTCGTCCGCGTCGCCGGAGACGACGACGGACGCGGGACCGTTGACCGCGGCGATGCTCACCCGCCCGGCGGTCGCGGCGACCAGCGGTGCCGCTTCGGCCTCCGTGGCCTGGAGAGCGGCCATGGCGCCGCCTTCCGGGAGCGCCTGCATGAGGCGTCCTCGCGCGGCGACCAGGCGGACCGCGTCCGGCAGCGAGAAGACTCCGGCGAGGTGTGCCGCGGTCAGTTCGCCGATCGAGTGGCCGATGAACGCGTCGGCTCGGACTCCGAACGAGGCGGCGAGTCGGTACAGGGCGACGCCCAGGGCGAACAGGGCGGGCTGGGTGTAGGCGGTGGTGTCGAGCAGTGCCGCGTGCGCGCTGCCCGGTTCGGCGAACAGCACGTCGAGCAGCGGGGTGTCCAGTTCCGCGTCGAAGAGCGCCGCCGTCTCGTCGAGGGCGGTGGTGAAGACGGGGTGGATCTCGTACAACGCCCTTCCCGCTCCCGGGCGTTGGCTGCCTTGCCCGGGGAACAGGATCGCCGTGCGGATCTCGCGGCCGGCGGCCGGGCCGTGCACGAGTCCGGGCGCGTCCGTGCCGTCGGCCAGGGCGCGCAGCGCCGCGGTCCGGGCGGCGCGGGTGTCGCCGACGATCACGGCGCGGTGGTCGTGGAGTGACCGGGCGGCGGCCAGCGACCAGCCGACGTCGGCGTCCCGCCCGTCGAGCGTCTCCAGGCGGGCGAGAAGGCGGCGCGCCTGGGCTCGGAGAGCGTCGTTGTCGCGGGCGGACACGATCCACGGCCCCGGTACGGCGGCGGACGCCACGACGGTGCCCTCGTCCTCGGCGGGCGGCGCCGCCTCCAGGATCACGTGGGCGTTGGTGCCGCTGATGCCGAACGAGGACACGCCGGCTCGCCGGGGCCGGTCCTCGACCGGGGCCGGCCACGGAGTGTGGGCTGTGAGGAGGGAGACCGTACCGGCCGACCAGTCCACGTGCGGGGTGGGCCGGTCCACGTGCAGGGTGCCGGGCAGTTCGCCGTGTTCCAGGGCCTGCACGAGCTTGATGACCCCGGTGACTCCGGCGGCGGCCTGAGTGTGCCCGATGTTGGATTTCGCGGAACCGACGAGCAGGGGCCGCCCGGCGTCCCGGTCCTTTCCGTACACGGCGATCAGGGCCTGCGCCTCGATGGGATCGCCGAGCGCGGTACCCGTACCGTGCGCCTCGACGGCGTCCACGTCGCCGGGCCGCAGCCCGGCGGAGGCCAGGGCCTGGCGGATGACCCGCTCCTGGGAAGGGCCGTTCGGCGCGGTCAGCCCGTTGGAGGCGCCGTCCTGGTTGACCGCGGAGCCGCGCACCAGTGCGAGTACCCGGTGGCCGTGGCGGCGCGCGTCGGAGAGGCGCTCCAGGAGGACCAGTCCGACTCCCTCGGCCCATGCCGTGCCGTCGGCCGCCGCGGCGAACGGTTTGCAGCGCCCGTCGGGTGCCAGCCCGCGCTGACGGCTGAACTCGGTGAACATGCCCGGCCCCGACATCACGGTGGCGCCACCGGCCAGGGTGAGGTCCGACTCCCCGGACCGCAGCGACTGCGCCGCCAGATGCAGGGCGACCAGCGATGAGGAGCAGGCGGTGTCCACGGTGATCGCCGGGCCCTCAAGACCCAGCGCGTAGGCGAGGCGGCCGGACGCGACGCTGGTGAGGGTTCCGGTGAGCGCGTGCCCCTGGTAGCCCTCCGGGGTCTCGTGCAGGCGGGGGCCGTAGTCCTGCGGCATGACGCCGACGAAGACACCGGTGCGGGTGCCGCGCAGGGTCGCGGGAACGATCCCGGCGCGTTCGAGGAGTTCCCAGGAGGACTCCAGCAGGAGCCGCTGCTGGGGGTCCATGGCGGCGGACTCGCGCGGGCTCAGACCGAAGAACGCCCCGTCGAACCGGTCCGCGTCGTACAGGAACCCGCCCTGCCGGGTGTACGACGTCCCGTGCCGCAGGCCTTCCGGGTCGTGGAGGGCGGCCAGGTCCCAGCCCCGGTTGTCCGGGAAGTCCCCTACGGCGTCCCGCCCTTCCCGCAGCAGGTCCCACAGTTCCTCGGGGGTCTGCGCACCGCCCGGCCAGCGGCCGGCGAGGGAGACGATCGCGATCGGGTCGTCGTCGACGCGCGAAGCGGCCTGTCGTACGGGCTCCACGGCGGCCTCGTCCGGGCCGCCCAGCAGGTTCCGTACGTGGTCGGCGACCGCGCGGGCGGTGGGGCGGTCGTAGGTGAGGGTGGACGGCAGGTCCACTCCGGTGGCGGCGGCGAGGCGGTCGCGGAACTCGACGGCGGAGACGGAGTCGAAGCCCAGTTCCCGGAAGGTCAGGTCGGGGTCGACTGCTTCGGGCGATGGCTGTCCGAGGACGAGGGCCGCGCCGGAGCGGACGATCCGCAGCAGGTCCGCGTCGGCGGGGACGGTCCCGACGGTCGGCTGTCGGTCCGCGGGCTCGACCACCGTGATGTCAGGTGCTGTTGACGACCTGTCGGGCCGAGTCGCCGTCTCCGTGGGCGTCCAGGTCGGGGCCTCGGGTCCCGGCAGCGCGTCGAGCCAGATCCGGCGGCGCTGGAAGGCGTACGTGGGCAGCGGGACCCGGCGGGCCTCGGTGCCGTACACCTCGGTCCACCTCAGCTCCCCGCCACGGACGTGCAGTTCGGCGAGGGAGGTGAGGAAACGGCGTGGTCCGCCGTCGTCGCGGCGCAGGGTGCCGGTGACGGCCGTGCCCGGCAGGTCGGCAAGACCGACCGTCAGCACGGGATGCGGACTGACCTCGACGAAGGCCCGGTGACCGGCGGCGTGCGCGGCCTCCACGGTCTGCCGGAAACGGACGGTGGAGCGGAGGTTGCGGTACCAGTAGGCGGGGTCGAGCGCGGTGCCGTCGAGGAGGCCGCCGGTCACGGTCGAGTAGTAGGCGATCCGCGCCGGGCGGGGCCGGATCGCGGCGAGCAGGACGGGCAGGCTCTCGCGCAGCGGCTCGACCTGGGGTGAGTGGGAGGCGTAGTCGACCGGCACGACCTTGGCCCGGACCCCGTCCGCCGCGTACCCGGCGACGAGTTCCTCCACGGCCGTACGGTCGCCGGAGACCACGGTGGTGGACGGGCCGTTGACGGCGGCCACGCTCAGCGCGCCGCTGAAGCCTTCGAGCCGCGCCCGTACGTCTGCCTCCGGCAGCGGTACGGAGGCCATGCCACCGCCCGTGCCCGACACGGGGAGTTCGGCGATGGCGCGGGCGCGCAGGGCGACCAGCGCGGCGGCGTCCTCCAGGGTCAGTGCTCCGGCGACATGGGCGGCGGCGATCTCCCCCTGGGAGTGCCCGATCACCGCGTCCGGGCGCACACCTCGGGCCTGCCAGAGGGCGGCCAGGGACACCATCACGGCGAAGAGGGCGGGCTGGACCACGTCGACGCGCTCCAGTGACGGGGCGTCCGGTGTGCCGCGCAGCAGGTCGTGCAGGGACCAGTCGGTGTGCGGTGCGAGGGCTGCGGCGACCGCGTCGATCGAGGCGGCGAAGTCCGCTTCGGTGGCGAGGAGTTCGCGGGCCATGGCGGGCCACTGGGAGCCCTGGCCGGGGAAGACGAACACCGTGCCGCCCTGTTCGCCCGCGCGTCCGGCGACGAGGCCGGCCGTCTGTTCGCCGGCCTCCAGGGCGGCGAGCCCGGCGAGCAGTTCGCCGCGGTCGGCGCCGGTCACCACGGCCCGGTGGGGGAAGGCGGTGCGGGTGGTGGCGAGCGTGTGGCCGATGTCGTGCGGTGCGAGGTCCGGCTGCCGTGCGACATGGGCACGGAGGCGTGCGGCCTGGGCTCGCAGGGCCTGCGGGGTGTGCGCGGACAGTGGCCACAGCCAGGGGCCTTCATGCCTGGCGGCGGTGTCGTCGCGTACCGGTGCCGGGCCGACCACGACATGGGCGTTGGTGCCGCCGACCCCGAACGAGCTGACTCCGGCGACCGGCGGGCGGTCGGGGTGGGGCCAGGGGCCGGACTCGGTGCGCACCCGCAGTCGGAGGGCCTCGAAGGGGATGTCCGGGTTGGGGGTGGCGAAGTTGAGGCTGGCGGGGAGGCGGCCGTGGCGGACGCTGAGCACGGTCTTGAGCAGACCGACGATGCCGGACGCGCCTTCGAGGTGTCCGACGTTGGTCTTCGCCGAGCCGACGAGCAGCGGGGTGTCGGGCGTACGTCCGGCGGCGAAGACCTCGCTCAGGGCGGCGGCCTCGATCGGGTCGCCGACGCGGGTTCCGGTGCCGTGCAGTTCGACGTACTGCACATCGGCGCGACCGACCCCGGCGCGGTTCAGCGCGGCCCGGATCACCTCCGCCTGGGTGGCGGCGCCCGGCACGGTCAGGCCCGGCGTGGCGCCGTCGCTGCCGACCGCACTGCCCAGCAGTACGGCGTGCACCGGGTCGCCGTCGGTCAGGGCGCGGGCGAGCGGTTTGAGGACGAGCAGGACCGCGCCCTCGCCGCGCGCGTAGCCGTTGGCCCGGGCGTCGAAGGTGAAGCAGGTGTTGTCGGGGGACAGTGCGCCGAAGCGGTCCACGACGAGGGTGCTGTCCGGGGCGAGGTTCAGGTTGACCCCGGCGGCCAGCGCGACGTCGGACTCCCCGGTGCGCAGGCTCTCCAGGGCCAGGTGGACGGCGACGAGTGAGGAGGACTGCGCGGAGTCCACCGAGAGGCTCGGGCCGCGCAGGTCGAGGGCGTAGGAGACGCGGTTGGCGATGACGCCCCGGTTCAGTCCGGTCAGGGTGTGCCGGGTGATCGCGTCGGAGCCGTGCCGGTGGACCAGTCCCGCGTAGTCGGCGGCGATCGATCCGACGAACACGCCGGTGCGGGACGCGGCCAGGGTGCCGGGGAGGATTCCCGCGTCCTCCAGGGCCTCCCAGGCGAGTTCCAGGACGAGGCGTTGCTGCGGGTCGGCGGCGGCGGCCTCGGCCGGGGATATCCCGAAGAATTCCGGGTCGAACAGATCGACGTTCTCCAGAAATGCGCCGGGCCGGACATCCGCGGTATCCACCGATTCACGGAAGCGGCCGGCCGGCGGATTCCCGATCGCGCTCACGCCGTCGTCGAGAAGCCGCCAGAAAGCGTCCGGGTCAGGGGCGCCGGGGAGCCGGCAGGCGATCCCGACAACGGCCGTGGCTTCTTTCTCCGCTGCAGACATGCTGATCAGCATGGTGTCCCCGGGGCCGTGAACGACCCCTACCGGCCCCCTGCCGACCCCCTACCGGCAACCCCCTATGGGCGGTGCACACCGTTCAACCGGCCAGCCCCCTGCGGAGTTCCAGTAAATCGGCGAGTTCCATTCTGCGGCGCACCCCGAGTTTCCGGTAGACCTTCGTCAAATGCTGTTCGACCGTGCTGACCGTGATGAAGAGCTTCTGTCCGATCTCCCGGTTGGTGAGACCGCATGCGGCGAGTTCGGCCACCCGCCTTTCGGCTTCGCTGAGTTCGTCGTCACCGGGCTGTGCCGGAGCGGTGCCCGAGACGCGGGACAGGTGACGGGCCCGGCGGTCGGCGGTCCTCGCCTGGGCGGGGTCGCCGAGCGCGCCGTGGGCGGCGCTCAGTTCGGCGAGCGCCGCGGACAGTTCGAACTGGTCGCCGGAGATCTCCAGTGCCTGCACCGCCCGTTCCAGCAGCGGGGTCCGCTCGGCCGACTCGGCAGCGGCGGCCCGCGTACGCAACGCCATTCCCAGGATGCGGGGCCGGCCGAGACCGAGATCCTTGAGCTGGCGGTCCGTCAGAGAACGGGCGGCGCCGGGGCGGCCGAGGGCGAGCTGGGCGCGGGCGGCGCCGATGCGCCAGGGGACGAGGCCGGGCAGGTGGTCCAGGTCCCAGCGGGCCATGGTCGCCCCGCACTCCTGGTAGTCGGCGAGGGCCGCCTCGGCGTCGCCGACCGCCAGGTGGTGTCCGGCCCGGGCGTAGCGGTAGTGCAGTCCCATGGGGGTGCGGAACATCGCCCCAGGCACGGGCATGGCCAGGTAGCGGGCGGCGTCCTCGTGCCGGTTCAGGGCGGTCCGTGCGGCGATCATGGTGGCCAGGGGGAAGCCCACTCCGACGCCCCAGCGGTCGGGATCGATCTGCTGGAAGGCCGCACGGGCGTATTCCTCCGCGGTGCGCACATCGCCCTGGCGCAGGGCGGCTTCGGCGGTCAGCGCCGCCAGCAGGGCGTCCTCGGTCGCGTCGTGTCCGCGGCCGGGCCGGTTGGTGACGGCGGCGCACCAGCGTGCGGCGCGGTCCGACTGGTCGGCGTAGAGAAGCGCGGTGAGCGCCGCCGTGAGGGACCTGACCCGAGCGTCACCGAGCCGGCTCTCGCGCAGGACTGACTCGGCCCGCGCCACGGCGTCCGGTGCGGGCAGTCCGCCGAGCAGCGCCGTCAGCACCCCCATGCCGTCCGGTGGCGTGGCACGTGTGCCGCCGGGGCGGTCGCGTTCGGCGTCCGGTCCGGCGGCGGTCCTCGGGAGGAGGGCCGGGTACCAGTAGCGGACCCAGTCGCGCAGCCGCGACCGGGCGCCGGGGTCCGCCTGGTGCTCGGCCTCATAGCGGTGCAGGGCGGTGACCCCCTCGTCCACCTGCCCGTGCCAGAACAGATGACGCACTCTGGTGCGCTGCTGCCGGGGGGAGGGGGTGGCGGCGTCCGGGCCGCTCTCGGGAAGCCAGGGCACGCACTGGATGACGACGTCCTGGGGCCGGTCGGACTCGGGGCGCCGCGCCTCGTCGACGGGTTCCGGTGCCTGGGGGCCTCCGTCGGGCATCGTCGGTGACGTGCCGTCGGCGGCCCACGGCGCCCGCACCTGCCCTTCCGCCGCGCGCATCTGCTCGGCGATGTGTTCCGCGGGTGCGCCGGCGTTCCGCAGCAGACCGGCCGCGCGGCGGTGCAGTGCCGCGAGTTCGGCGGGCCGCATCGCCGCCAGCAGGTCGCCCGCTCCGCTCGGGTGCCGGAAGTAGCCGTCCCGGAACAGGCCTGCCGCGTGCAGGAGATACAGGGCGCGCGGCGGTGAGTCGTTGGCCAGCAGGAGGAGTTCGGCGAGCAGCGAGGGCTCGGCGGGACGGCCCAGCGCGGCGACGCCTCGGGCCACGCGGAGCGCGAAGGGGTCGACGCGGTGCAGGCAGTTCATGACCCCCCGCCGGTAGTTCTCCCCCACCACCAGGTCCGGGTGGCCGCCCCCGGCTTCCTGGTCGTCGATGACGGCCCGGACGAGGAGCGGGTTTCCACCGGTGAGGTCGTGCACCGCGGCGGCGTGTCGCCGTGCTGTCTCCTCCCCCAGCCGGGCGCCCACCAGTTCGGCGATCACCTCGGGGCCGAAGAGCCGGAGCCGGATGCGCTCGTGATGCGGCTGACTGGCCAGGTCGACATCGAAGAAGGGTTCGGGCGGCGTCATGTTCTCCCGGGAGCACAGCACCGTCAGGACGCGGGCGTTGCGGATGCGGCGGGCCAGGTAGAGCAGGAATTCCAGGGACTGGATGTCGGCGTCCTGCCGGTCGTCGACGGCCAGGAGCAGCGGTGTGTGCCGGGCGAAGTCCAGCAGGAGCGTGCTCAGGCCGTGCAGCACCTGAGGCGTGGGCCGGACCCGGGAGCCGGCCTCGCCGCCCTCGGGTGAGGACCAGTGCGGTGCCGGACCGACGGCCACCCCGTTCTCGATGAGCCGGGCCGCCTCGGACACGATCTCCGGTGCCAGGTGCGGGCTCTGGAAGAGCTGGCGGACGACACCGAGCGGGAACTCCCGCTCCAGTGGGGAGCCTGCGGCCATCAGCACCTGGGCACCGTCGGAATCGGCGAACTCGCTGAAGGCGTCGAGGAGTTCGGTGCGTCCGGTGCCTACCGGGCCATGCAGGGTGAGCACGCTGCCCCGGCCGTCGCGGCAGAGTTCCCACGCGGCCTGAAGCCGGCCGATCTCCTGCTGGCGTCCGGGGATAGAGAGGGAGGGGACGGTGCGCATCTGCTGCGCCGGGGACATGAACATGCGCTCTCCTGGGGCGCGGACGCATGAACGGGAGGCGCGCCGGTGCGCTCCCCATCGTGCGAGGCCTGGAACGAGGTGCGAAGCGCGTCACGCTGAACGTACCGCGACGCGTGCGAAGAGACAGCTCCAAACCGGGCTTCTCCGGTCCGGTCACATCCCGGAATCAGCTACAGAGGGAACTCGCCCGGCGGCGGAGGTCGATGTCCAACCTGGCCACCAGTCCAAGCTGTGCGGCACCGATGTGCACGCGCTGCATGACCGTCCCCATCCCCTGACCAGTCCTACGAAGACGCGCCTGTCCGTGTCGGGCGGGCGCGGCCGGTCACCGGCCGGTGGCCGACAGTCGTCGTGCCCAGGAGTGTACGAACGCGTCTTTCCACGCGTCAATGCGCGCCCGGCATCCGGACATTGACACATCGGGGCCGCCGGCCGACTGCCGTCAGATCTCCTGCGGACTTCCGGTCGGCACGGCCCGTCCGGTGATGTGCTGCGGGTTGATCAGCGGGTTGCAGATCGGGCACCGGAGGGCCACTGGTTCGGGCCGATCAGGCGCAGGTAGTCGGGGTCGTCCGGACCGGTCCCCAATGCCGCCGGCTCCGGCCCGATGTCGGTCTGCTCCCGCCAGTCGGCGCTGCCCGCCGTGTACTCGGTCCCGGTACGGGTGTAGCCGTGGAACTGGGGCGAGTTGAGGTTCTCGATCTCCAGCCGCCGCTTCTCGGGCAGGGCGAAGAAGGCGCGTGCCGCGGTCAGCGCCTCGTCCCGCAGGGCTGCGGGGACACCGTGTCCGGTGACGTAGAAGAAGCCCACCTCGTGCGCGGACCGGAGTTCGGCGAGAAAGGCGGCCCGGTCCGTGTCCGGGGTGCGGAAGCGAGAGATGTCGAGGACGGGCAGGGCTGTGAGTTGGGCCATGGGAGTTCCTTCGCGGCAACGGCAGCCGACCGGCCCTCGCAACCCGCCCTGGACAGGGGCCAGTCGGAGGCATCCGGAACGGGCAGGCAGAAAGAAGGGAACGAGGTCGCGGGCCGTGGGACGGCGGTCAGCGACAGTCCTGGTCGAACTGGTCGGCGCGGCGGCTCACCCAGAACGGGTCGAGCAGCACCGTGTGTGCCGTGCCAGAGGTCTCCATGGCCGGATGAAAGCACACCCGGGATGGATGCGTCCACCACGCGTTCCACCGGCTCCGGGCATCCCGGGGTGGTGTTGACGCCGGTAGAACAGCCGATCTACGGTGAGCGCGAGCTACGAGTTCCGGTGATCAAGCCCTGGCTGGCCGGACGGCAACCCTCAACGCAGTGGGGTGCCCCAGGTGAAGGCTCGGCGGATCTCTTCTTTCTGCAAGTGCGCTCACATCGGCCCCGAGGCGGGCCAGAATCCGGGAGGACGGCATGGCTGGAGCCTTGATGCTGTGCTCCCGGCTCCATGTCGATCTGCTGCTGGTGTCCAGCTGTCTGTGTACGGGCTGATTCCGCCCTCCGACGGTCGGCAGAGCCATCATCCGTCGGTCCAAACCCCCTCTTTTCTCACCTGATCCCGCACGCCGTGGCACAGCCCTGCGCCACGGCTGCCTCACGCACCCCTGACGCGGAAGTAGAGACTCCTGATGGCACTCCACAGCGGCCCGGCGCCGAGCAGACCCCTTCGCTCCGGCCTCGGGGCGGTATCCCTCGGCACAGCGTTCCTGGTGGCGCTGACCGGCTGCACGAGCAGCAAGGACGGCGGCACCGCGAGCTCCGGCGCAGCGATCACCGTCGGTACGACCGACCAGGTCACCAGCCTCGACCCGGCCGGTGCGTGGGACGCGGGCTCCGGCACCATCGAGAGCGAGGTCTACGCGACCCTGCTCAGCCAGAAGAACGGCTCAGCGGACGTCTCCCCGGACCTGGCCACCGGGATCAAGCTGACCGGGCCCAAGGAGTACACGATCACCCTCCAGAAGGGCCTGAAGTTCGCCAACGGCCACGAACTGACCTCCTCGGACGTCAAGTTCAGCTTCGACCGGGACCTGAAGATCGCCGACGAGAACGGCCCGTCGTCACTGCTGTACAACCTCGCCTCGGTCGCCGCCCCGGACCCGACCACGGTCGTCTTCACCCTCAAGTCGGCCAACGACACACTGTTTCCGCAGGTGCTGTCCACGGCCGCCGGCTACATCGTGGACGAGCAGGTGTTCCCAGCGGACAAGATCCTCGACGACAAGTCGATCGTCACGGCCAAGCCGTGGAACGGGCCGTACGGCATCAAGAGCTACGACAAGAACTCGCTGGTGTCCTTCACCGCCAACGCGGAGTACAAGGGCCAACTGGGCGCGCCGAAGACCAAGAACGTCCAGCTCAAGTACTACACGGACGCCGGCAACCTGAAGCTCGACGTCCAGCAGGGCACCATCGACGCCGTCTACCGCACGCTCACCACCGCCGACCTGGACGACCTCGGCAAGCAGAAGGGCGTCAAGGTCCACACCGGCTCCGGCAACGGCATCCGCTACATCGTCTTCGACCTCGCCACCCAGCCGTACGGCACCAAGACGAAGAACGCCGACGCGAAGAAGGCCCTCGCCGTCCGGCAGGCGGTCGCGGACTCGGTCGACCGGTCCCAACTCGCCCAGCAGGTCTACAAGAACTCCTACCAGCCGCTCTACAGCTCCGTCCCGGACGGCCTGACCGGCGCCACCCCCTCCTTCAAGTCGCTCTACGGCGACAAGAAGGGCGGCCCCGACAAGGCCACCGCGGCAGCCCGGCTGAAGGCCGCGAAGGTGAGCACCCCCGTCACGCTCAACCTCCAGTACAACAGCGACCACTACGGCTCGTCCTCGGCCGACGAGTACGCGCTGATCAAGTCCCAGCTGGAAGCCACCGGGCTGTTCAAGGTGAACCTGCAGTCCACCGAGTGGACCCAGTACGGCAAGGACCGCGTCAAGCACCTCTACCCGCTCTACCAGCTCGGCTGGTACGCCGACTACCTCGACGCCGACAACTACCTCTCGCCCTTCTACTCGGCCAACAGCTGGGTCGCCAACGGCTACGACGACCCCGCCGTGCGCGCGCTGATCAAGAAGGAGGAGACCGAGACGGACGCCGCGAAGCGGACCGAGTATCTGACGCAGGCGCAGGACAGGGCCGCCGCGCAGGTGCCGCTGCTGCCGCTGCTCCAGGGGTCCACCGCCATCGTCACCCGCAGCGATGTCAGCGGTGTGCCGGCCGAGCTGGACGCGACGTACCAGTTCCGCTGGGCGGGGCTCTCGAAGAAGTGAGCACTCTGACACAGGAGACCCCCGGCGCCGTCGGCACCCCGGCCGACCGCGCCGCCGGGCTCGGATTCGCCCGCTACCTGGTGGTCCGTTTCCTCCTCATCATCCCCACCGTGCTGATCCTGGTCAGCCTGGTCTTCCTCCTGATGCGGCTGACGGGCGACCCGATCAGCGCCGCCTTCGGCGACCGCCTCACCCCGGACCAGCTCCAGGCCAAGCTCCACCAGGCGGGCTACGACCGGCCGTTGCTCACCCAGTACCTGGACTACCTGCGTTCGCTGGCCACCGGCGACTTCGGCCGCACGGTCACCGACAACCAGCCGGTGACGCACGTCCTCGGCACCTACGGCGCCGCGACCGTCGAACTCGCCTGCTACGCACTGCTGGTGGCCCTGGTGATCGGCGTCCCGCTGGGCATGGTGGCCGCCTCCTACCGCGACCGGGCACCGGACGCGGTCCTGCGCCTGTTCGCGATCCTGACCTACGCGACACCCGTGTTCTTCGTGGGTCTGCTGCTGAAACTGGTCTTCGCGATCCGGCTCGGCTGGCTGCCCGCGTCGGGCCGGGCAAGCACCGGCGTCCAGCTCTTCCTCCAGGACCAGACCAGCACGACCGGCGTGTACCTGATCGACGCCCTGCGCAGCGGCGACGGCACGGCGATCACGGACGTGCTCCGGCACGCCGTACTGCCCGGACTGGCCCTGGGCCTGCTCGTGGCCGGCGTGCTGCTCAGGTTGGTGCGCACCAACCTGATCGGCACGCTCTCCGCGGAGTACGTCGAGGCCGCCCGCTCCCGGGGCGTGGCCCCGCTGCGCCTGGTCACCCGGCACGCCACCCGGCCCGCGCTGATCCCCGTCGTCACCGTACTGGGGCTTCAGGTCGCCGGACTGCTCGGCGGGGCGGTGCTCACCGAGACGACCTTCGAGTGGAGGGGCCTCGGCTACGAGCTCGCGCACTACCTGACGGTCCGTGACTTCCCGGCGGTACAGGGCATCGTGGCCCTGTTCGCCGTCGTCGTGGCGGTGACGAACTTCCTCGTCGACGTCGTCGCCGCGCTGATCGACCCGCGAGTGAGGTACTGAGTCATGGCGCTGGTTCTGGCACGACGGCTGCCCCTACGGCTGCGGACGGGCGCGGGAGTGCAGCGGGCCATGCTGCTCACCGGCCTGGTCCTGACCGGGCTGTTCGTCCTCACCGCACTACTGGGGCCGTTGCTCGCCCCGCACGGTTACGCCCAGCTCCGGGACGGGGGAGGCCTGTTCGGCTCCCAGCAGCATCCGAGCGGCGCCCATCCGCTGGGCACGACCATCTCCGGGTACGACGTCCTGTCCCGGACGGTCTGGGGCGCGCGGACCGCGCTGCTGATCATCGTCGTCGCGCTGCTGCTGTCGGTGGTGCCGGGTACCGTGCTCGGACTGGTCTCCGGCTACCTCGGCGGAAAGCTCGACCGGCTGCTGGTCGGGCTGGCCGACGCGCTGTACGCGTTCCCGCCGCTGCTGCTCGCCATCCTCATGTCGCTCGTGATCAGCGGCGGCCGGTCGAGCCTCGTCGGCGGTCTCGGAGCGGCCGCCTGCTCGGTCGCGGTGTCCTTCATACCGCAGTACTTCCGGGTCGTGCGGGCCGAGGTGATCCGGGTGAAGGGCGAGCCGTTCGTCGACGCGGCCCGGGTGATCGGCACCGGGCCGTGGCGCATCATGACCCGGCACGTGCTGCGCAACTCGGTGCGCACCCTCCCGCTGATCTTCACGATCAACGCGTCGGAGGCCATCCTCACCCTCGCCGGCCTCGGCTTTCTGGGCTTCGGCATCGAACCCAACTCCGCCGCCGAGTGGGGTTACGACCTCAATCGCGCGGTCGCCGACGTCACTGCGGGCATCTGGTGGACGGCGATCCCGCCCGGCCTGGGCATCGTGCTCACGGTCCTGGGCACGACCTTGCTCGGCGAGGGCCTCACCGACCTGGCCGACCCACGACTGCGGCGCCGGACAGGTGCCCCCACCCTTCCCACGGACGGAGGCGGGGACGATGACTGACCTGCTGCGCATCGAGGAGCTGCACGTCGACTTCGCCACCGACACCGGCGCGGTGCCCGCCGTCCGCGGAGTCAACCTCTCCGTCGCCCCCGGCGAGGTGCTGGCCCTGGTCGGCGAGAGCGGCAGCGGCAAGACCGTCACCGCCCGCTCGGTCCTCGGCCTGCTGCCCGACACCGCGACCGTCCGCGGCCGTGTCCTGCTCGGCGCGGGCACCTCGGAGCCCGGGGAGGACGTGCTCACCGCGCCCGCGGCCCGGCTGCGCGCCCTGCGCGGAACGCATGCCGCGATGGTCTTCCAGGAACCCTCCACCGCGCTGAACCCCGTCTTCACCATCGGCTGGCAGCTCACCGAGGGCCTGCGCGCCCACGGACGCGGCGGCAGCAAGGCCGAACGGCGGGCACTGGCCGTGGACTGGCTCGACAAGGTCGGCATCCCCGACCCGGCCACCCGCGTCGACCACTATCCGCACCAACTGTCCGGCGGCCAGAAGCAGCGCGCCGTCATCGCCATGGCCCTCGCCCTGGACACCCGGCTCATCGTCGCCGACGAACCCACCACCGCCCTGGACGTCACGGTCCAGGCGGAGATCCTCGAACTGCTCCACCGCTGCCGCACCGACTTCGGCACCGCCGTGCTGCTCATCACCCACAACATGGGGGTCGTCGCCGACCTCGCCGACCGGGTGGCTGTGATGCGTGCGGGACAGGTGGTGGAACAGGCACCGGTACGTGATCTGTTCGCGGCGCCCGCACACCCGTACACCCGGAAACTCCTCGCCGCCGTGCCGCACTTCGGTACCGGCGGACGCGCCGGGCCGCAGACGGCGGACGTCCAGGCACAGCATGTCGTGCGGGCCTCCGGCCTGGTCGTCGACTACCCGGGGAGGCTCGGGCGCAAGGGCTTCCGGGCGGTGGACGGGGTGAGCTTCGAGATCCGGCCGGGCGAGGTGCTCGGGCTGGTCGGCGAAAGCGGCAGCGGCAAGACCACCATCGGGCGGGCCATCGCCGGGCTGACCGCGGTGACCGGCGGACAACTGGAGCTGTTCGGCGAGCCGTTGACACGGAACTCACGGAAGCCGAGGACGGCCGGGCGGATCGGTTACGTCTTCCAGGACCCCGCCACCAGTTTCAACCCACTGCTGACGATCGCCGAGAGCATCGCGGAACCCCTCGTCGTGCACCGGCGGGAGCTGGGCGCGCAGGAGATCCGGGCGCAGGCCGAGTCGCTGCTCGAAGCGGTGCGGCTGCCCCGCGCCTACGCCGACCGCTACCCGCACGAGCTCAGCGGAGGGCAACGGCAGCGGGCCGGTCTCGCGCGGGCGCTCGCGCTGCGGCCGAGGCTGCTGATCGCGGACGAGCCGACCTCCGCGTTGGACGTGTCCGTGCAGGCCAAGGTGCTGGACCTGTTCGGCGAGCTCCAGCGGGAACTGGGCTTCGCGGCACTGTTCGTCAGCCACGACCTGGCCGTGGTCGAACAGGTCGCCGACCGGGTGGTGGTACTGCACCGGGGCCGGATCGCCGAGGAGGGTCCCACCAGCCAGGTGCTCGGCAGCCCGCAGGACGACTACACCCGCCGGCTCGTCGCCGCCCTGCCGGTGCCCGACCCGGTCCGGCAGGCGAGACGTCAGCAGCACCCCGTGGAGGAAGGAGTGGCCGGCTCATGACCGACGGCACACTGATCGACGAAGTACTCAGCAGCACACCCGTCTTCGACGGCCACAACGACCTGCCGGTGGCGCTGCGCGCTCGGACCGGTTACAGCGTCGAAGGCCTCGACGACGGCCGCCCGGAGCTGCACACCGACCTGCCCCGGCTGCGCGCCGGAGGGGTCGGCGCCCAGTTCTGGTCGGTGTACGTCTCCTCCAAGCTGCCCGAGCCCGAGGCCGTGGTGGCCACCCTGGAGCAGATCGACGCCGTCTACCGGCTCGCCGCCCGCTACCCCGACACCCTGCGGATCGCCTACACGGCGGCCGACGTGGAGCGGGCGTTCGGCGAGGGACGCATCGCCTCCCTGCTCGGGGTCGAGGGCGGGCACAGCCTCGCCGAGTCGACCGGGGTGCTGCGCTCCTACGCCCGGCTCGGCGTGCGCTACGTGACCCTCACCCACAACGACAACACCTCCTGGGCCGACTCGGCCACCGACAAGCCGGCGGTCGGCGGTCTCAACGACACCGGCCGCGCGATCGTCGCGGAACTGAACCGCACCGGCGTCCTTGTCGACCTCTCCCACGTCGCCGAGTCCACGCAGCGCGCGGCCCTCGCCGTGTCCACCGCCCCGGTCCTGTTCAGTCACTCCTCGACACGAGCGCTCAACGACCATCCCCGCAACGTGAGCGACGAGGTGCTGGAGCTGCTCCCCGGCAACGGGGGCGTGATCCAGCTGACCTTCGTGCCGTACTTCGTCTCCGCCGACGTCGCCGCCTGGGGCCAGGCACTCCAGGACGAACGCGTACGCCTCGGTCTGCCCGCCGTGCCCTGGAGCTGGCCGCCTGCACCACGCCCCGGCGAGGATCCGGCGCGGGTCGTCCAAGAGTACGCGGAGACCTTCACCGCGGCGCCCGACGACCGGTTGACGAGCTGGCTCGATGCCCATCCCCGGCCCGAGGTGACCGTCGCCCAGGTCGCCGACCACGTGGAGCACGCCCGTGAGGTGGCCGGGGTGGACCACATCGGCCTCGGCGGCGACTACGACGGGGTGGACCACCAACCGACCGGCCTCGCCGATGTCTCCGGCTATCCGGTCCTGCTGCGCGAACTCGCCGACCGCCGCTGGTCCCGGCCCGAGCTGGAGGCCCTGACCGGCCGGAACGTCCTGCGGGTCCTGCGCGCCGCCGAGGAACGGGCCGCGGAGCCGCTGTGGCCCACGGTCCCGCTGCGCTGACGCGGCGGTGGGACCGGGGTGGTCAGCATCGCTTGTTCCTGGCACCCGCAGAGGCGGGCGACGTACGGTGAACCGATCTGTTTCTGACGAGTGGAGGCCCTTGATGCGCGTATCCGGCGCGGCGCCGCAGGGTGTGTGTCCCGGTGTGCGGCTGATCCTCCGCCGGCATGTCGACTACTGCCGCACCTGTTCCGCCGTCTGTCCTCCCGCGCGCCCCTGATCACAGCCCGCCGGCCGACCTCTCTGCCGGACCGCTTGCCGGGACCCCGCCCGGTTTCCTCTCGCCGTGGCCCCGCCCGGCCGTACCGTCGTGGCCCCGAGGCCACGAGTTCCCGTGTTTCCCGGAAGGAACATCCATTGTCCGGCCCCGCCCTGCACCTCGCCGTCGAGCTCGACGGTGACGGCTCCCACCCCGCGGCCTGGCGCCGCGCCGCCCACTCCCCCGACCAGTTGCTGACCCCGCGCCGGGTGGCCGGGCTCGCCACCGTGGCCGAGAACGCCGGGTTCACGTTGATCACCCTGGACGACGGGGTGCTGCCGCCCGGTGCCGCACCCGATCCCGTCGGCCGGATCGGGGCGATGGAGCGGGCGGCCTTCGTCGCGGCGTCCACGAGCACGATCGGGATCGCGCCCGTCGTCCCGGTCACGTATGCCGAACCCTTCCATGTCTCGAGCCAGTTGGCGTCCCTGGACCACATCTCCGCCGGCCGCGCCGGGTGGGTGGTGACGGAGGAGGAGTCTCCCGAGGCGGCCCGGGTCTGGGGGCGGCCGCCGGTCGCCGACGCCGACGCTCGGGTCCGGGAGTCGCGGGACGGGATCGAGGTGGTCCGATCCCTGTGGGATTCGTGGGAGGACGACGCGGTCATCAGGTCCGTGGCCACGAGCCGCTACCTCGACCGCGACCGGCTGCACTACATCGACTTCACCGGGGAGACCTACGCCGTCAAGGGCCCTGCGATCGTGCCGCGCCCGCCGCAGGGACAGCTCGTCGTCCTGGGACGGCCGGACCAGGTGCCCGCCGGGCAACTCGACGTGGCCCTGATCGCGGGGCGCGACCCGGTGGCAATCGCCACGGCCGCCGCGAGCGCGGGTACGCCTCGGGTCTTCGCCGAGGTCGAGGTGGCGCTGGACACGCCGGACGCGACCGGTGCCGAGCGCGTCGCCGACCTGGCGCGGTACGCGTCCTGGACCGACCGGGGACGGCTGCGGCACGTCGGTTCCGCGGACGGACTGGTCGCTGCTCTCGACGGGTTGAGCCGTCACGTGGACGGGGTACGGCTGCACCCGCTGGTACTGGACGAGGACCTGCCCCTCCTCTCCCGTCTCGTCCTGCCGGCGCTGTCCGAGCGGCGTCTCGTCGCCAGGCCGCTGCCCGGCACGTCCCTGCGCTCAACACTGGGGCTGGCGCGCCCCGCCAACCGTTTCGCGGCCGCGGCCGTCCTGGAGGAAACCCGATGACCCGCACCGACCCTCTCGACGTCCCCCGGCCGCACGCCCAGCTGCACTTCGGCGTGTTCTTCCAGGGCGTCAACCACTGGACCATCTGGTCCGCCCCCGACAGCGGCTCGCAGATCGATCCCGCGTCCTTCCGCCGGGTAGCCCAGACAGCCGAGCGAGGCCTGTTCGACGCGTTCTTCCTCGGCGAGGGGCTGCGGCTCCGCGAGGTCGACGGCCGGATCCACGACCTCGACGTGGCCGGCCGGCCGGACGCCATCACCCAGCTCGCGGCGCTGGCCGCGGTCACCCGTCGGATCGGCCTGGTCTCCACCTCCAACTCCACCTTCAACGAACCCGCGGACCTCGCCCGCCGCCTCTCCGGCCTGGACCTGCTCTCCGAGGGCCGGGCCGGCTGGAACGTGGTGACCACCGACAACGCCTGGACCGGCGCCAACTTCCGCCGCGGCGGCTATCTCGACCACGCCGACCGCTACCGGCGCGCCGAGGAGTTCCTGACCGTGGCCCGCACCCTGTGGGACGGCTGGGACGACCAGGCGGTCGCCACGTCCGTGCACGCTCCCGCCTGGTCGGTGCCCGGCGCCGTACGCCGGGTGCGCCACCGGGGCGCGCAGTTCGACGTCGACCTCACCCCCACCCTGCCGCGCAGCGCCCAGGGCCACCCGGTCATCTTCCAGGCCGGTGACTCCGGCGAGGGACGCGACTTCGCCGCCCGCAACGCCGACGTCATCTTCTCCGCGCACGGCAACGACTTCGACGACGCACTGGGCTTCGCCGACGACATCCGCGCCCGGCTGCGCGCCGCCGGCCGGCCCGAGGACGACCTGCGGATCCTGCCCGGCACCGAGATCATCATCGGCGCCACCGAGGAGGAGGCCCAGGAGAAGAAGCGCTGGATCCGGCTCCAGCAGGTCACCCCCGCCACGGCCTTGGGGATCGCCGGGCTGCTGTGGGGCATCGACCTGTCCGACCGCGACGCCGACGGGCCGCTGCCCGCGGACGACCCGGTCGTCGCCGAGAACGACGGCTCCTTCGGTGCCCGGCGTATCGCCGACCAGCGCGCGGTGGTCGCCGAATGGCGGGCGAAGGCGGAGGCGCACGGCTGGTCGCTGCGGGAGACCGTCATCGCGCTCGGCCCGCAACGCGGCCACGTCGGCACTCCGTCCGGCCTGGCCGACAAGTTCGCCCACTTCGTGCGGCACGGTGCGATCGACGGCTTCAACGTCACGCCGTACCTCATCCCCGACGGCCTCGACGACATCGTCGACCTGCTCGTCCCGGAACTGCAGGAACGCGGGGTCTACCGCACCGAGTACACCGGCACCACCCTGCGCGAGAACCTCGGCCTGCGCGAACCCCTCACGCAGCGGTCCGCGCGGGACCGACGGCAGGCAGGCTGAGCACCGGGATGGCCCTTCCACTCAGGACCGCGTACACATGACTGACAAGAAGCTGTCACACACGCACCGGAATGCGGGGTCGACCGGCGCCCGTTCTGACTGACATGACTGTTGGAGTAGCGCTCAACGCGTCCGACGCGCCGAACCAGGTCGACGCCACCGTACAACTGGCCCGGGAGGCCGCGGCCGCCGGTCTGCGGTCGGCCTGGTTCGGGCAGACCTTCGGCGCGGACTCACCCCAGCTCGCGGCGATCGTCGGGCGGGAAGTGCCCGGACTGCAGGTCGGCACCTCCGCGATCCCCGTCTTCGGCCGCCACCCGCTGCTGGTGTCCAGCCAGGCCCAGACCGCCCAGGCCGCGACCCACGGCCGCTACCACCTCGGTCTGGCCCTGGGCACGAAACTGCTCACGGAGACCGGCTTCGGCCTGCCCTTCGAACGTCCCATCGCCCGGCTGCGTGAATTCCTCACCGCCCTACGGCAGTTGACCGAGACCGGCACGGCCGACTTCCGCGGTGAGCTGCTCACCGCGACCACCCCGGTCCCGGCGCGGGTACCGGGTGCCGAGACCGGTGTCCCCCTGCTGGTCGCCGCGATGGGACCACAGGCGCTGCGGGTCAGCGGTGAGCTGGCGGACGGGATCCTGCCCTACCTGGCGGGACCGCGCGCCCTGGCGGACCACATCGTGCCCGCCCTCACCGCCGCAGCCGAGGCCGCCGGCCGCCCCGCGCCCAGGATCGTGGCCCTGGTGCCCGGCGTGGTCACGGACAACGTGGACGCGGTGCGGGCCAAGGCCACCGAGAACCTCGCGTTCTACGAACAGATCCCGTCCTACGCGCGGGTCATCGAACTCTCCGGCGGCCGGCGGGCCGCCGACCTGGCCGTGATCGGCGACGAGAAGACCGTCGAGGCCGAGGTACGCCGTTACCGCGACGCCGGCGCCACCGAGGTCGTGTTCTCGAGCACCGAGATCGCGGGAGAAGCCGACCGCCGACGCACCTGGCGGCTCCTCGGCGAACTGGCCCGCTGAGCACGCCGGTCGAACCGACGGCCCGACCGGCCCCCCTGCACCCCTGCACCCCCGTGACGAAGGAGAACCCATGACCACCGAGGCCACCGCAACGGACCTCCAGACCTTCACCGAGAACTGGCTGGAGTGGTACCGCGCCCAGGAGGCCCGGCTCGCCGACCCGCACGGGTTCCTGGCGATCACCGGCCTGCACTGGCTCGACGACCGGCCCCAGCGCTTCTCCGACGCGCCCGGTGCGTGGCGCACCGGCCCCCACGGGGTCGTCGTAGACCTCGACGACGGCGAGGAACTGGTCGTCGACGGAACGCCGGTGCACGGGGAACACCACTTCGGCGTGCTTCCCGAACGCGGCGGCGTCGACGCCGTCTGGGGAGACGCCGTCATCGAGGTCGCCAAGCGCGGCGGCAACGACATCGTGCGCCCCCGTCACCCGGACGCGACGCTGCGCACGGCCTTCACCGGAACACCCGCCTACGCCCCGGACCCACGCTGGGCCGTGACGGGCCGCTACCTCCCCTTCGACACGCCACGACCGACCACCGTGGGTGCCGCGGTCGAGGGCCTTGAGCATGTGTACGACGCTCCGGGCAGGGTCGAGTTCGAGCTGGCCGGGCAGCAACTGTCGCTGACCGCGTTCCCCGGCCCCGGTGCGGGCCGCCTGATGGTGCTGTTCACCGACGCGACCTCCGGAGTCACCACCTACGCCGCCAACCGGGCCCTCGCCCTGGAGCCGCCCGCCGCCGACGGTACGGTCGTCCTGGACTTCAACCGCGCGGCGAACCTGCCGTGCGCCTACACGGACCTGGCCACCTGCCCGCTGCCTCCGGCCGAGAACCGGCTGCCGGTGGCGATCGAGGCCGGCCAGAAGATCCCCCGCGAGCGCGGCGGTTCCTGAGCCGGACCCGGTACCGGTCCAACTGCCCCCGCAGGGCGTCGCTTTGCGGCATTGACGGACGGCAGGAGCCCTCCGCCAGGCTCCTGTACTCCATCGACACCAGCGTGGTCTCAGCGCTCATCGGCGCGAGGCGGTTTGATGAAAGTCCTCGTTGTCGACGACCACCCGGTGGCACGCCGCGGACTGCGCGCAGTGGTGACCTCCAACCTCGGGGAATGCGAGATTCTCGAAGCCGACGACGCGACAACGGCTCTCGCTCACGCTCACGACGAGTGTCCGGAGATGATCCTTCTGGACGCCCGGATGCCTGAGTCCATGCCGCCGGAGGAGCTGTGCCGTGAACTGCGCGAGTCACTCCCGAACGTCGTCATCGTCATCTTCACCGCCTTCGACGACGCCGAGGTCCTTCATGCGTGCGTCGCCGCGGGCGCGAACGGGTGCCTGCTTATCGGGAACAGGAGGTGCTCAGGCGACCGTGAAGGGATATGCGACCGACCTTCTCCAGAAGCTGGACGCTTCCTCCCGGCTGGAGGCAGTGGTCCGCGCGTACGAACTCGGGCTTGTCGCGCCCGGTACGGAAAGGGTGTGATCACCTCGGAGGTCGGCCGGAAGTCCCTGTGGCGTTTCCAACATCGGCTGGATGAGCATGCGTGGGACGAGGCAGATTTGTCGCGTAGCTGTCACGCGACAAGGGAGTCGCCCACGACTTGGAGCGCAACAAACACGCCGTGGAAGGCTTGTTCGAGATCATCTACGGGTCGACCGAAGGACTCGACCGCCTCGACGAATTCGTCGCCGAGGACTACGTCCAGCACAACCCGAACCTCGCCCAGGGACGTGAGGGGCTGAGGGAGTTCTTCACCCACGTCCTGTCCCTCCCGCCGTCGGAGCGACTCGATCCCACGAAGACAGTGACGGTCAACCTGGTCGCCGAGCGCGATCTCGTCCTGCGACACGAGATCCGCACGGACGGAGTACTCTTCGATCTTTTCCGGGTGAAGGACGGCCTGTTGCAGGAACATTGGGACGCGTTCCGCCCGAATCCCGACACACCCCAATCCTCAAAACATTGCGGAGACGCTCGCCTTCGAGATCTCTTGAGCGACGCCCCAATGCTCCACGAGCTTTCCGTTCTCAACGCGCCATATGTCGACGATCGCCAGATCTGGGCTCCCGTCCGCGAATTCCATGTGCAGGTGAAGGGCAACCATCTCCCCATCACCGATGATCCGCTTGACCGTGGCCCGGCCGCCCTTCGCCGCTTCTTCTTCCAGATAGGCGATGGCGCCTTCCCTGCCCTTCCCGGCATTGGGGTTGTGCTGGACATAGTCTTCAACGGCGTACCGCTCGAAGGCTTGGCGAGCGCCATGAGCCTGAAGGGCCGAGAGGAAACCTTCGAGCACCTCACGACTTGTCGGGACGGTCATTGGTTGGCCTCCTGGTGCAACGCCCCGTCAAAATGGCATATTGCAGCGACAAACGTTCACGTCTCAAGACGTGACAGCCACCGCGCTCTCCTGTGACCTCGGACGGGCTTGCCGCGCAGGGGGATCCGGAAGCCCGGCGACAAACTCGACAGCCGTAGAGTGCGGGCCCGCCGGAGATGCCACAACGGACCTGTTCATTCAATGAACTTCTTCGGCGAGGGGCAGGGCTGAGCAGGGATGATGCGGGTCCACTCCGTGGATCTCACCCGGGAGCCGGGCGTCCACAAGGAAGCCTTGCCGTGATGGATCCGCCAGCCCGAGGCCTGCCGGGGCGACCGGCCTGATCGGCTCATCACGCCGAGCGGAGTGAGCGCTCCCAACTCGTGCAGCTCGTGCAGCTCGGGCAGCAGGGTTGCGCCGAGTACCGATCGCACCTCGACTTCTCGGACCTCGCGCAGGACCAGCTCGCCTTCGGTGACCACGCCTACCGGCACGTCGCAGAGACGATCAAGGATGCCGTCGATCCGAAGGGGATTCTCTCCCCGGGCCGGCACGGCATCTGGCCTGCGCGGTACCGCGACCAACGCGCTCGTGCGCAGTTCCTTCGCGGTGTCGATCGTCGCCCGCAGGTGGCCGGCGTCGTGCCGGTTGAAGAACATCGCCGACACGGCGATCGCGGAGCGGTCGTTGGTCACGAACACCTGCGCCGAGAAGTTGACGCCCATGCGCTCGACGACCTTTTCCTTGATCTGCTGGACGACGTTCGCGACTTCGTCACCGCGCAGCGGCACGACGGGCGAGAACCCGACGTGCCCCACGAAGTCGGGGGGCTGTCGAGGATGTCGCTGCTGGGTACACCGCCGGAGATGCGGTCGATGAGCCCGGCGTCCTTGATCTTGTGCCAGTTTCTCCGCCGTGTATGTCGCGGGGCGACGCACCTCGCCACCCTCGATCGCGCTCCACGCCTCGCGGACCCGACGCTCGTGCACGTCGATCACCTCTGGGTCGCCCCACAGGGCTGTACGCACGCACCACCGGCCGAGCCCGGTCTCGTCGGCGATCGCATCGAGCTGCTCCCCCGCATCACCGGGGTGCCCGGCGGCGGCATCTTCAAGCCCGGTCGCCGTCGCGAGCCCCGCGATCCCGGCCCGTCTCCCGTGGCTGCGGCGGTCAGTCCTCCTCGACGTCCTGCCCGACCGAGGCGCGCAGGAAGCCGGAGAACGTCTCCGCGGTCTGCCAGGTCAGGCTTTCGAGCTCGACGGCGTCGAGCAGGACCGATATCCGCGGCGGTGGGCGTGGATCTCCAGTCGTTCGCCGTTGCGTGTGTAGACCTTGCGGACGCGTATGTCGGCGAACTCGTTGGAGATCTGGATCGACGGGTCGTCGCTGTACTGGAATTCGGACATCGCGATCCCGCCTAGAGGAAGACGCCGAGGTTGGCCGTGCCGAGGATCGAACTCCGAGGACGGGGACGACGGCACTCTCGTGCTCGGTACCACGCGGCCGGCGCGACCGTTCCGCCGCGTCGGTCGGCGTCGGCAGCTCATCGCCGAAGTGACGAACGACGGAATATCGCACAACCGATCTCGAGAAGGATTCATGGCGACCGTTGAACAGCGAGAGGAATCGACGCCCACGGGAGCTCGCCTGCCCGACATGGCGAGGTTCATCGACTTCCTGGAAGCCCGGAAGGCGGAGACGGAGAATCCGAAGCATGCCGCGATGATCGACCTGCTCATCGAGCACTCGGTCGCCGAGGTACGCGACCACGACATCGAGCGGACCATGGCGACACTGGTGGACGACTGCGTCTACCACTGCTACGGCGACCCCGTCGCGATCGAGCAGCAGGGCGGGCGGGTCGCCGACAGGGAGACGGTGCGCGCGAACTACCTCGAGAACATGGCCAACGGCATGCTGGCGATGGACAGCCTCGAAGTCGAGGTCGAGCACTTCTTCATCAGCGACGACGCCATCGCCTGGGACGGCTGCACGCGACTTCGGCTGCCTGGTACGGCGCTGGCCGAGGCGGGCGTACCTCTGCCGGACGGGGGTACGGTCGATGACGTGTTCGTGCACAGGTCGAGGGCCGCCATCGTCATCCCGTTCCGCGACGGTCTGATGGTCGCAGAGGACTTCTCCCTCGACGGTCAGGGCACCTGGGAAAAGGCGGCCTGACCGCTCGCCGGCCACGAGGGCGGAGCCACCATCCGCGGGCGGTGTCGGCGGGGGCGAAGGGGACGGCGAGTCAGCCGTACGGGCGGCGGATCTCGTTCGTACCTGCGGCGTCGAGTCCCGTCGGCCGGGCGCGCGGCGGCTCCGGAGGGCGGCGGGTGGCACTACTGCTCCGGTGTCAGCGGCCCTCCGGGGACTGGGTCGCGGCGGGTGGAGCGGCAGTCTCCGGGATCTGCCGCGTGAAGGACCGGGCGAGGGCGTCGGCGCCGCGCGCCAGCAGTCCCACGTCCACACCGACCGCGGTGAACGTGGTCCCGAGGTCGATGCACCGTCGCGCGAACATGGGGTCGATCGTCAGCACGCCGGCCGGTCTGCCCGCCGCGCGCACGCGTCCGATCACCTCCTCCACCGCCGCGACGACGCTGGGCGCGTTCGGGTCTCCGGGGTGACCGAGGCTGGCGGCCAGGTCGCTGGGCCCGATGAAGATCCCGTCCACGCCGTCGACGGAGGCGATCGCCTCGATCTGCCCGAGGGCGTGCCGCGATTCGACCTGCACGAGCACGCACAGTTCGGTGTGTGCCAGCTCGGCGTAGTCCTTGACCCGACCGAACCTGGTGGCCCTGGTCAGTGCCGCCACACCACGGACGCCCAGGGGGGCGTAGCGGGTGGCGGCGACCGCGGCGCGCGCTTCCTCGGCCGACTCGACCTGCGGTATCAGCAGCGACTGCGCGCCTACGTCCAGGAGCCGCTTGATCACGACGGGATCGTTGACCGGGGGACGCACCACTGGCGAGCAGGGATATGGGGCGACCGCCTGGAGTTGTGAGAGCACGGTCGCGACGTCGGCGTGCGAGTGCTCGGTGTCGAGGAGCAGCCAGTCGAAGCCGGCGCCGGCGATGATCTCGGCCGGGTACGGGTCGGCCAGCGAGCACCACATGCCGATCAGCTGTTCGCCCCGGGAAAGCGCCGCCTTGAACGCGTTCGGCGGCAGGGGCCACCGGCCCGGCGCGGGTTGCGGCGCGCCGGTCGGCGGGTGGGGCGTGGTCACCGGAACGCCACCCCGATCGAGCCCAAGGGGCCGTAGTCGGCGTGGATGACGGTGTTCGGTTCGACCGAGACGGGCCGGGTGAACGAGCCCGAGAGCAGCAGCTGGCCGGCTTCGAGGTGCCGGCCGACCGCGGCGAGCTTGTTCCCGAGCCAGGCGATGCCCGCCGCCGGGTGTCCCATGACGGCGGCCGAGACGCCGGACTCCTCGATCACCCCGTTCTTCGACAGCGTCGCGGCCACCCACCGGATGTCGACGTCCATCGGGCGTACGACGCGACCGCCGACGACCATCGCCGCGGCGGCGGCGTTGTCCGCGATGGTGTCGGTGATCGAACGCGGCACCTCGGTGCGGTAGTCGATGACCTCCAGGGCGGGGACGATGTACTCCGTCGCCCGCAGGACGTCGTGGACGCGCAGGTTCGGTCCGTGCAGGTCCGCGCCGAGCACGAACGCGAGCTCGACCTCCAGTCTGGGCTTCATGTAGCGGTCAGCGTCGAGAGTGGCGCCGTCGCCCACGACCATGTCGTCGGTGAGGAATCCGTAGTCGGGCTCCGTCATCTGCGAGGCCATCTGCATGGCGCGGGACGTCAGTCCGATCTTGTGTCCGACGAGCCGGGCCCCGGCCGCCACACGCTCCGCCGCCCAGAGTTGCTGGATGGCATAGGCGTCGACGATCTCGAGATCGGGATAGGTGTGGCTGAGCTGGGTGATCGGTCGCCGATCGCGGTCGGCCTGTATGAGGGCAGCCGCGGCCGCACGACGCTCTGCTTCGGTGATCACTGAGTTCCTCTCGGTCGCGTCACGCGCTGTCCGGCTTGTGTCGCGCTTGGGCCGACACGGGCGGGGTCGGCAGCCATGCCTCACCCGGCTCGACGACGAAGGTGAACTCGAGGCTGTACCAGGGCTCGGTCACCTCCGGGTCCGGCGCCGGCTCGTTCTCGTGGCGTTCATAGGTACCGATGAGGCGCTGCACGACACCGAACTGCGCGTCGGTCTCCAGAATGGGGTCGTCGTGGCTGTAGAGCTGGGAGGCGATGGTCTTGTATCCCGGTTTGTGGATCAGCGCATGGAGATGGGCCGGCCGGAAGGGATGGCGTTTCAGCGCGGTCAGGAGATCGCCCACGGGCCCGTCCGTGGGTATCGGGTAACCGGAAGGCTTGATACTGCGGAAGGCGAAGACACCTTCCTCGTCGCTGAGGAACTTGCCGCGGAGATTCCACTCGGCCTGCTCGGGGTCCTGGTTCTCGTAGAGGCCGGCCGGTGACGCGTGCCAGACGTCGACTTCCGCGCCGGCGACCGCTTTCCCCTCGGTGTCGACGATCCGGCCGGAGAAGAACAGCGGCGGTCCCTCGGTGGGCGAGCGGACGATCGATGCGCCGTTGTCCATCCTCGGACTGCCCTGGCGCCAGAACGGGCCGAGCAGGTTCGCCGAGGTCGGGTTGTCCTCGGTGCCGTTGTTCATCAGGGAGACCAGCGTCGACAGACCCAGCGAGCCCGCCATCAGTCTGACCTCGTTGTGGCTGGGCGTCGTGAGCCGCCCGAGCCTGGTCACGATGTCGAGGGAGGCGGCGAACTCCTTCTCGGTCAGGCGTACTTCGCGGGCGAAATCGTGCAGGTGGCGCACCAGCGCCTGGACGATCTCCTTGACGCGCGGGTCGTCGGCCCGCTCCGTCTCGGCAAGTACCGCTGCGGTGAGCTGGTCTTCGTCTTGGATGATCACGTCGGTGTCCCCTGGTGACGGTCGGCTGCCGACTCACGGCAGGCGCTGCCACGCGAGTATCCGAGGGCCGTCCGGCCCGCACAACGCCACTGTTCATCCAGTGAACAACGGGGCGCCGCGACCTGTACGAAGCTCCGCAGACGTTGTTCGTTCAACGGCCACTGCTGTGTCCTCGCAAGCCGAGTCCATGCAGCATGTCCGATCAGGACTTTCCACGGGCCTCGGGTTCGCGTGCCCCGGCTCGGAATGCCGGCGAGCCGCCGCACGGACCCGGAGGAAGCCATGTCCAGCCATGACAGTACTGCCCACGTCGGGCCCGAGGCCTCGTACTGCCCTTACCCGCTCTACGACCGACTGCGAGAACGAGGTGTCGCCTTCGTCGAGGAGGCCAACGCCTTCGTCGTCACCCGGGCCGACGACATCGACGCGGTGCTGCGTGATGTCGAGACGTTCTCCTCGCTCGACGCGCTCGGACTCCCGCCGATCGAGCCGGGAAACGAGCCGACGAGGACGGGGTTCTACCTGATCACCAGTGATCCGCCGGAACACACCGGGCGCCGTCGCCTGGCGGCCAGGGCGTTCACGTCTCGCCGGATCGCTCCCTTCGAACCGCAGATCCGGGCGACGTCCACGGAGCTGATCGAGGGCCTGCGCGGGCGCGACGAGGTCGACTTCGTGGCCGACTTCGCCGTCAAGCTGCCCATCGCTGTCATCGCCACGGTGCTGGGCGTACCGGAAGCGGACACCGCCGAGATGCGGCGGCTCTCCGAGAAGGATCGTGGACTCCACGCCCGTCGAGTGCGCCCGCTCCCGCGAGACGGTCAAACGCTCCGACCTGGCCGGCTGGGCCAACTACGGTTACTGCCGCTCCCACTCCCGCTTTACTGGGGCCTGAAGCTGCACCTGGTGTGCACGCCGGCCGGCTTA
>NZ_KQ948768.1:86530-106914 GCF_001514205.1 Streptomyces griseoruber
AGTCGGAGAAGCCGGAACTCTTCTCAGACCCAGCCGACGACCGGTACGAACCGGTTGACCAGGTGGGTGATCTGCCCGTCGGCGTTGACGGTGGCCTGCTCGATGCCGCTCTGGCCGATGAGGCGGCCGTCGGTCCCGCGGGCGGCCTGGATCCAGTGGCACTCCAGCCTGCCGTCGTCGAGCTCCGTGACGGTCCAGAAGTGCTTGCTGTCGGCCATGCCCTTGGCCAGGTGCTCGTACACCGCCATGATCGCGGGCAGACCGGTCGCCGGTTCCATTCCGTCGGCGAGCTCGACGACGGCGTCCGGTGCGAAGATCGTCTCAAGCTCCTTCAGGGCCTCGGGCTCGTACGCCGTACGGTCGTAGATACTGATGTAGCGGTCGATGACGGTGTCCTTCACGGGGGTTGCCCCGGTCGTCTCGGTCATGTTGGTGCCTCCGTCGTCTCTCAACTCGAACCGGAAACGCTCCGGTTCTGGACTGTGTGTTCTCTCGGGTCAGGTGGCGATCAGGGCGAGCACGGCGTCGCGTCGCTCGCGCAGCAGACGCAGGCCTTCCTCGGCGGCTGCGCGGGTCTCGTCCGGGCCGGCTTCCTCGGGGCCGAGCAGGGCCGTCACCGTGGCGGCCATGACCCGGTCGGGGTCGTCGACCGTGACGACGCTCGGGGCCTGCGGCCCGGTGACGGCGCCGAGGAAGCCGGTCATGAGTGCTTGCAGGGCGTAGGCCTGCTCATCGAGGGGCCAGTCGGTCCGTACCAGCCGGTGCTCGCGCCACACCGGCAGGACCGTGTACATCAGCGCTGTGGGGCCCAGCAGGTCGAGCAGTTCCACGCTGCGCGGATGCTGGGCGAGAACGCCCAGCAGGTCGTCGTCGCCGGTCTGCATCGCGCGTACGAACGGGTAGCGCACGGCGTTGCGGGCGATCTGCGGGACGAGCACATGCGGACGGCAGATGGTGGGGTCCGCGCGCAGCGTTTCGATCTCACCCTCCAGGAACGTCAGGAAGTCCCTGGCGAACAGCCCGAACAGAAGGTCGTGCTTGGTGCCCCAGTACAGGTACACCGTGCCTTTGCCGACGTGTGCCTTCTCCGCGATCTCGGCAACGGTCAGCCCTTTGACGCCACGCTTGAGGACCAGTTCCCTGGTCGCGACGAGAATCCGGGCCGCCGTGGCGGAGTCGTGTTCGGCCAGTGCTGTCATCGTCGTTTCCTTGCTGTTTCGCGTGGGTCCACGGGCGGCGAGCCGGTCTCATACCAGGGAGAGGTCGCGGTCCTTGAGCAGGCCGGCCTTGTTGCCGGTCACCATCCGTTTGAGCAGGGGTGAGATCCCCGGAGCCCGCATTCCCACGTTCAGGGCCTTGCGTATCGCCAGCTCTTTGTTGTTGGCGGGCACGAAGAACACGCGCTGGTCGAGGCCGTTCTGCTGGAACACGTCCACATGGGGGCGCAGGGTCTGTTCCCATGCGGACAGGGCATGGCGCACATCCGTGGGGTTGCGGTCCAGCATCGTACCGAGGAGGTCCGCCCCGGTGATCCCCATCGAGACGCCCATGCCTGCGTACAGGCTGACGCACCAGGCGGAGTCGCCCACGAGTACGACCCGGCCGCGATACCAGCTGTCCATCCGTGTCTGCTCGACCGAGTCGAACAACAGGTCGTCGGCGGTGTCGAGCGCGTCGAGCACCTCGCCCAGCAGGCGGCCGGTGGGCTCGGGACCGAACGCCGCGCGTACACGCCGGGCCGGCGTCTGGCTGAACTCTGCGTCCACGTCGTCGGTGTGGTAGTTGAGCAGCACCGTCTGCAGACCACCGCTGAAGGGGAAGACCCACAGCGACCGGTTGGGCTCGAACAGGGTGGCGCCGTCGTCCGGATGGAGTTCGCTGAGCGGGCCGGGAAGCTTGTAGGCGACCGCCATGTAGTTCATCCGGTGCAGGTACTTCTCGTGTGGGCCGAACACGAGGGACCGCACGGTGGAGCGCAGCCCGTCCGCACCGACCACCAGATCGAACCGCTCCGTGACCGAGGTGTCGTCCGTGGTGTCGGTCAGCGTGACGTCCACGCCATGGGCATCCTGTTCGATACGGGTCGGCACCGTCGAGTAGCGGATCTCGACATCGTCGGGCAGCGCCATGAAGGCGGCCTCCTCGACATCGCCGCGCACCGTCATCCAGGGAGTGCCGGGCAGGTCGGCGTAACTGAGGGCACCACGCCGACGGCTCCCGGCGCGGTCGAACTCGTACTGGACGGTCCCCGGAGGGGTGCGGTTGCTCAGTTTGTCGAGGATGCCCAGGCGCTGTGCCGGTTGCCGGCCGCCTCCGAACAGTGCGATGAAGTAGCCGCCGGTGCGCCGGGCCGGGGACCGCTCGATGACGACCGGCGTCCATCCGATCTGCCGCAGCCGCAAGGCGGCCGCGATTCCGCTGATACCGAGCCCGACCACAAGAACCCGGCGTTCCTTGCCGCTCTGTACCTCCATGCCTTCATACCTCCTGAGCTGGCAGTTTGCATGAGCTGACCAAATTCGTCATGTGGTCAGCTCACGAGATGGTTCATACGGGAGGGCAGGGCCACGCCAGGCGTGCGAGGAGCCTCGGCCGTCCTGTGGGTGCCGGCGATGAGCCGCGGCTGTCCGCGGCGGGCCGGTCGACGAAGAGGCGGACTGCACCGCCCCGGGTTCGATGGAGTTGTCGGACTGTCCCGAGTCAGGCGTCAGCCTGTGGGCAGCGGCTTGATGTTGAAGTTGTGGCTGAACAGGTTGGTGGGGTCGTACTCCGTCTTGATCCTGCGGAGTCGCTCGTACTTGCCGGCTCCGAACACGTCGGCCAGCGCGTTCTCACCCGGCTCGAAGTTCAGGTTCACGTAGGACGTGCTCAGGTCGAGAAGCGACTTGGTCTTCGTCCATGTGTCGCGGGTCCAGGGCACGATGCGCTCGCGGTCCTCGGCGGTGGTGAAGCCGACCTCGACGCCGATGTGCCACTCGGCGGCCCGTCCGCTGTACGCGGTGGCGTCGTCGTCCAGGTCCTGGACCGCGCCGCCGAGCGACTGCACCGCGAAGACCTCGCGCTGGACGGCGCCGGACGAGATCTTGTCGTGGTACTCCACGGCGTGCTCGACCACACCCTCGACGAGGGGCCGGGACAGCTCGCGCGTCAGTCCGGACTTCATGTACCAGCCCGCGCCGTACCCCGCGATCTCGTCGAAGGCCGTCTGGATCACGCGGAAGTCGTTGATCGCGACCGCGTCGAACAAGGGCTTGCCCACACTGCGCACCTCGCGCAGGATCTCGTCGTCGGGCTCCCCGCGGTAAACGACGTTGGCCACGAGGAGCCGGTGTCCGGCGGCCGCCTCCGTGGCGGGCGGGATCTGCTTGGCGTCCAGGCCCAGGGCGCAGGTGATGCTCAGCGTGCGGGGCGCCTGCTTCATGAGCTGCCCGAACCTGTACAGCACGTCGACGGCGTCCGCCATCGAGTAGACCAGCGGACCCCCCTGGACCGGCCCGAGAACCTGTGTGTTGCATTCGAACTCGGTGACGACCCCGAAGTTGCCGCCGCCGCCGCGAAGGGCCCAGAAGAGGTCGGGATTCTCCTCCTCGCTCGCGTGGATGATCTCGCCCTCGGCCGTGACCAGGCGCAGCCGGACGAAGGAGTCGCAGGTCATGCCGAACGACCGCGTGAGGTAACCGATCCCGCCGCCGAGAGCCAGGCCGGCCAGTCCGGTGTGGGACACGATTCCGGCCGGCATGACCAGCCCGTGCTGGAGGGTCGCGGTGTCCACGCTGCCGAGGAGAGCACCTCCCTGGGCACGCACGCGCCGCGTCGTGGGGTCCGCGACGACGTTCCCCATCCTCGACAGATCCAGCGTTATCCCGTCGTCGCACATCGAGTGGCCGGGGTAGCTGTGGCCGCCGCCGCGAATGGCCAGCGGCAGTTCGGCCTCTCGGGCCAGCCGGACGGCGGCGACGACATCGTCGTCGTCGGTGGCCTTGACGACCGCCAGCGGCCTGCGGTCGATGTCCCCGTTCCACAGGCTGCGCGCCGTGTCGTACGAGGGTGACGTGGCCGTGATGACGTCGCCCTTGAACACGGACAGAAAAGCGGCTCCCCCGGGGACTTTCTCGATCGAGCTCATGTGAACTCCTCTCGGCTGTGTTCTCTTGTGTCCTGATGGACCCGGATTCAGTGCGCCGCTTCGTGCTTCATGAGGTCCGCGAGGTATTCGCCGACCATCATCGCGGTCGCGTTCGGACCGCGGGACGTGATCGTCGGGAAGATCGAGGTGTCGGCGACCCTCAGCCCGTCGATCCCGTGCACGCGCAGATGCTGGTCCACGACGGCCTGGTCGTCGGAGGCCGGTCCCATCCGGCAGGTGCCCGAAGGATGACCGCCACCGACGCGGTCGAACGCCCATTGGTCCAGCTTCTTGTCGTCGCCGACCGTCTTGGCGTCCAGCCCGACGATGGAGGCGCCGATCTCGCGCAGTCCGGCGGAGTTGAAGATCTCGAACGCCACACGGATCGCCGCACGGAAGCGAACATGGTCCTGCGGCTCGCTCAACAGGTTCCATCGCAGGTCGGGCAGCTGGTCTGGGTCGCCCGAGACGAGCGTGACCGCGCCACGGCTCTCCTGCTTCTCGACGACGATCCCCAGCATCGCGTGTCGCAGCGCGCGTGCCTGCCGTGTGACGGCCTTCGCCGAGGTGCCGCGCATCGCCTTGGCGGCTTGGACGGGGCGCGCGAAGACGTCCGTCATGCCCAGCATGTCGCTGTTCTTCGTGACGAACGGCAGGATCTCCAGGTCGGAGCCTTCGTCGGTCCAGTGGAGCACGGAGGTCATCGCACCGCGCTCGGGCTGCTTGACCAGATCGAGGCGCGAGTCCCACGCGGCGCTCACCATGGGATGGTCCGTCATGTGCCGGCCGACGCCGGACAGGTCGTGCACGACGTCGACGCCGTGTTCGCGCAGGTGTTCCGCCGGGCCGATGCCCGAGACCATCAGCAGGTGCGGCGAGCGCAGCGCTCCGGCCGAGATGACGATCTCGTCCCCGCGGAAGACCTGAGGGCGGCCGTCGACGATGGCCTCGATGCCCACCGCGCGCGACTTCTCGGTCAGCACGCGACGCGCGACCGCGTGGCCCACGATGGTGAGGTTCGGCCGGCCCGTCGCGGGCAGCAGGTAGGCGAGGGCGGTACCGATCCGGCGGCCCTCGAAGATGTTCAGCGGGACGGGTCCCACACCGCCCTCGGGCCGAGGGTCGTTCTTGTCCGGGTCGGACCCGAAGCCCAGGGCGTGACAGCCGTCGTCGAACGCCGACGTGAACTCCGGGGCCCGGTCCAGGGGCTCGCGCATGACCGGGATCGGTCCGTCGGAGCCATGGGCGTCCCCGTCGAAGTCGAGGTCACGCTCCATGCGCTTGTAGTACTGCTGGACCTTGTCGAAGGCCCACTCGTCGTTGCCGAGCTTGACCCAGGTGTCGAAGTCGTCCTTGAGGCCCCGGATGTAGTAGCACCCGTTGATCGAGCTGGAGCCTCCCAGCCCCTTGCCGCGCGGATAGGGGATGCGGAGGCCGGGCCGGACCTCTCCCATGTAGGCCCAGTTGTTCGGGTGCCCAGGTGCTCCGGCCGCGACGACCGCGGGAGCCAGCAGCTCCTGGGGCATCTCGTCGGCGGTCGAGTAGACCGGGCCGCCTTCCAGCAGCAGCACGGTGAGGTCGGGATCCTCACTGAGTCTCGCCGCGAGGGCCCCGCCGGTGGATCCCGCACCCACGATGATCACGTCAAATGTTCCAGCCACAAGTCCGCTCCGTTCTCGGCTTCAGACATGCGGGACGCGCTGAATTGCGGCTCAGTCGTCCCTGCGCGGTCGCCGGCGGCCCACGGGAAGACTCCCGGGGATCCGTCGCCGGCGACTGACTGGCAGTCAGGTCTGCCGGAATACTTACACCCGTCAGACTGTGCGTCAACCGCCGCGTTCCACAGAGATTTCGCCATGATGAACAGCCCACTCACAGACTCGGGCCGGGACACGCGCGCCCCTTGACGCTGCTGGTCGGCGGGGGCATGCTGTGGCGCACTGACTGGCAGTCAGTCCCCTTTCGGCGGAGCCGTGCCTCCGGCCGGGCGCGGAACGGGCGCGCGGTCTCCGGGCTCGATGGCGCGAACACCCCTGATCACCAGTGGCGGCATGCGGTCGCCGACCGATCCACAACGGCGCCGTGCGCTCGCCGACCGGTCCATTCCGGCACTCCCGTCGAGAGAGCGACCGTGCACGCGGTCCGGTCACGGACGAGGCCGACGCCGGCCCGAGACCCCCGTTTCCTGAGAGCGAATGATCCCAAGGCACGTGTGAGGAGAATTCCGATGACGATTGTTGACCGGCCCGAGACCAAGATCGACGGCAGGTGGGAGATCACGCTGCGCCCGGACCTGAGTCCCGCACACGACGCGGTGCTGGAGTTGTCCCGGGACGGTGACTCGCTGTCCGTGAAGATCGAGAGCGCTGACGGGACGGGCACCGGCGAAGGATTCGTGGACGGGAGCCGGCTGTCGTGGACGATGACCTTCGGGCATCTGCCGGCTCCGTGGCGTTTCCGTGCGGAGATCGACGGAGACGTGCTGGAGGGGCGGGCGGAGGCGGAGTTCGGACAGTTCAAGATGATCGCGTCGATGGAGGGCGTGCGCGCCGGTTCCGACGCCCGGGTGGCGTTCAGGGAGGGCTCGGAGGCGCTGGTCGAGACACTGACCGCGTGCGGCGTGGAGTACGTCTTCGGCTACTCGGGCGGCATGACCACTTCCGTACAGCGGAGCGTCGTCGGACAGGGTGTGCCCAACGTCAACGCCCGCACCGAGCTGTCGGCGGCGTGGATGTCGTACGGCTACAACCGCGTGAAGCGGCGGGCCGCCTCGGCGACGCTGATGTGGTGTGTCGGCTCGCTGCACGCCGCGCCGGTGGTGCTCGCGGCCAAGCTCGACTCCACGCCCCTGGTGTACATGCTGATGGAGAACGCGGCGGTGTGGGATCTGCGCGACGCGTTGCAGGACGGGACGGAGCTGTATTCGGCGTTCAAGCCGTTGGCGAAGTACGTCAGGCGGATCGTCGACGGCCAGGATCTGCCGCTGGCCGTGCGCCAGGCGGTGCTCGCCGCGAGCACCGGCAAGTTCGGCCCGGCGGTGCTCGACCTGACGCACGAGGCGATGTACCAGAAGACCACGATCAAGACCGAGCCGCTCACGCTGCCGTCGCCGCCCGCGGCGGACGAGGAAGCCGTGCGGCGGACGATCGAGCTGATCAAGTCGGCCTCCAGGCCGGTGCTGCTCGCGGGCGCGGGCGTCCACATGGCCGACGCGACGGCCGAGCTGCGCCGGTTCGTCGAGGCCACCGGGATCCCGGTCGTCTCCAGCGGTCCCGGCGGTCGGGGGGTGCTGCCCGACGACCATCCCCTGTACGCGGGCGACATGAGCGGCTGGGGCTACTTCGGCACCGGCACCCAACTGGCCGAAGAGGCCGACCTGTGGATCGCGGTCGGGTTCTCGTTCTCCCAGACGGCCACCGCGTCATGGTCGCTGGCCAAGCCGGAGAAGGTCGTCCACGTCGACATCGAGCAGGCGCAGCTGGGACGGATCTTCCAGCCCACCGTCGGCGTCGTCGCCGACGCCGGAAAGTTCCTGGCGCAGCTGAGCGGCCGGCTGGAAGCATCCGGCCTCCGGCGTTCGGACGGCGGCGACCCGGCCAGGCTGGCGAAGATCGCCCAGGCCAAGGAGTCCTACCTCCAACTGCTGAGTTCCTTCGTCGGAGCCGACCCGATCATGCCCGCCGCCGTCGGCCAGGCCCTGGCACAGGAGGTCCCGCCGGACACCATCCTCGTCAACGACGAGGGCTTCATGGTGCCCGGAATGGTCTTCCGGGAAGACAAGTACCCGTCCGGGTTCGCCAACCCGCTGGGCTTCCACTACGACTCCCTGGGGTCGACGCTGCCCGTGGCGATCGGTGCCAAGCTCGCCGCGCCCGACCGGCTGGTGGTCAGCGTCGGCGGCGACGGCGGCTTCTACTACGACAGCAGCGATCTCTCGGTGCTCGCCGAGCGCAACCTCAAGGTCGTGTGCATCGTGCTCAACAACGGCGGCCTGTACGGCGGCCGGCGCGGCCGTGAGCACGGCGTCAACGCACTGCCCCTGACGCACTGGACGGACCTTCCCGAGGAGACCGACTACACCACGATCGCCAGGAGCATGGGGGTGCCCGGTGAGCGGGTCGAGAAGGCGGACGACATCGCTCCGGCGATCCGGCGCGCGATCGAAGCGGACGGCCCCTACTTCATCGAGGTGATGACGTCAGGGAGCACCCTGCACCTCTCGCTCAACGGGTGGCCCGACCCGGACCCCAAGACCACCCGCAAATTCGGCCACGGCGACCGTTCCGTGGAGGGCTCGTGGCCGAGCTGACGCGCAACGGCCCGAGGCGCTCGGTGACCTCCAGGCGCTCGCCGGGCGTGCCCCCGACGGCGGGTGCGTCCTGCTCAGCAGGGCCGGCCCGTGGGACCGGTCGGCATGGCCGCGCCGATCCGCTCACGTTGGCGCTCGGCAGAGGAGTGCCCGCCCGTGACACGGGTCAGCGCGTCCAGCTCCGCGGCGGCATCCGTCGGCAACTTGTAGGCACTGCGCACGGAAGCCACCAGGACCTGGGCGCACATGTCGGTGACGTCTTCGGCGCTGAGCCGGTCGAGGTTGTCGAGGTAGGTCACCGTGACGGCGTCGACGTAGCCGCTCCAGCCGGTGAGCGCCGCCTGCAACTGCGGCGGCGCGCTTTCCGGGCATCCCAATGACGCGGAGATCTCGGCCAGCGCGTCGAGTCGGGCTGCCTGGAGCACCTCCCGCACCTTGTCATCCGCGTGGCCCGTCCTCATCATGATCGCGAATCGCTCCGGGTGCAGACGCGCGTACTCGAAGTGCCGGAACAGAAAGCCGTGGACGCGCTCGACGGCCGTCAGCTCCGTGTCACGTGGCTTCTCATAGGAGACGAGTTCTTCCCATGCCTGCCGAATGGCGGCCGCAAAGAGGCCGCGCTTCCCTCCGAAGTGGTACGACAGCAGGCCGTGCGCGACTCCGGCCCGCCCACAGACCTCGTCGACCGAAACGTCCTCGTACGGCTTTCTGGCGAACAGCTCAAGCGCCGCCGCGATGAGCGCTGCGCGACGGTCGACATTCGTCTCGCCGACGGCGCCTTCGCCGGGCACGTTCTCGGCTTGTGTCGGGGGCACTCCTCGAGTGTCACTGGTGGTCGCCACGGAGGGAATTCTAGGGCAGCGAAAACCTGTACCCGCCAAGTTCTCTCGTCACCATGTCGGCGACCGGGGCGGAGCAACCGCGGACGTCCCAGCGAGTTCCGTGCGCCTGCGTCAGGCTTCGGCTGGTGTCGCCTCACCACGCCCCTGGAGCCTGCCCGGCACGCTTTTCCCCCGGATTCAGGCGCTGCCCCGCGCCACAAGGAAATGGACGGCTCCCACTCGCTCTCGGGTCCCACTCGCTCACGGTGCCCCCCTTCGAACGGAGCGCGCGGGCAGCTGTGAAACCCGAGTCGAGCCGGGCAACGACGAGCAGTCCCCCGACGGGGTCCTCCCCTGCTTCACGCGCGGCGAGACCGACCGCGCCATCACCAACGCAAGGAGTCAGCATGAAGATCATCGCTCTGGAGGAGCACTTCCTCACCCAGGCGCTGCGGGAAGCGACCGCCGACCATCCGATCAGCCGTCTGTACGAGGAGACGATCCCCCACTTCATCGGCCCGCTCCTCGACCTGGGTGATCGACGCCTCGCGGACATGGACGCCGCGGGCATCGACGTCCAGGTGCTCTCCCACACCGTGCCCGGCCCGGAGAGCCTCCCGGCGGACGCGGCCGTACGGCTGTCCGTGGTGGCCAACGACGCCCTGGCCCAGGCCGTCGCCGCCCACCCCGACCGGTTCGCCGGCTTCGCCGCCCTGCCCATGCCCGATCCCCGGGCCGCCGCCCGGGAGCTCGACCGGGCTGTCACCGACCTGGGCTTCGTCGGCGCGATGGTCAACGGCCATGTCGGCGGCCGCTACCTGGACGACGCATTCTTCTGGCCGGTGTTCGAGGCCGCCCAGAACCTCGGCGTGCCGATCTATCTGCACCCCACCCGGCCGCCGGAGCCGGTGTTCGAGGCCAGCTACGCGGGCTTCACCCCGGTCGTCAGCGAGATCCTCGCCAATGCGGCCTGGGGCTGGCACATCGACACCGGACTGCATGTGCTGCGGCTGATCCTGGGCGGTGTGTTCGACCGCTTCCCGAACCTGCAGATCATCATCGGGCATATGGGCGAGGCGCTTCCGTCGATGATCTGGCGGGCGAACTCGGTACTCAACCCGGTCGCCGGCCTGGACAGGCCCGTCGTCGACTACTTCACCGACAACCTCTACGTCACCACCAGCGGGCTGTTCGACTACGCACCCTTCGCGGCGACCCTGCACGCGTTGGGCACCGACCGAATCCTGTTCTCCGTCGACTACCCCTTCAGCGGCAACACCGCGGCTCGTGAGTTCCTCGACCGCCTGCCCTTGAGCCGACCGGACAAGGAGAAGATCGCCCATGTCAACACCGAAAAGCTTCTCAGGCTGGGCAAGTGATCCGATACGTCGGTCGTGACGCCGGCTCATATGCGTGCTGTTTCCCGCTTTCTGAAATGAGGCCCGCACCGCCGCTCATCTCCTTACCACGGGAGCTGAGCAGCGAGGGGATCCGCGATGACGACCATCGGCGTCGAGACGACCGAACCGTCGGACTTACCCGCGCCGCCGGGACCGCTGAACCAGGCGATCACGGCGGATCAGACAGTCGGCCCTACCGCGCCGGCCGACTTCGTCCGGCAAGCCATGGCCGAACTCCCGGCGATCGCCGGCGCAGACCGCGCGACCGCACACCGCTACTTCGACGACTCCGCCCTCCGCCGACTCCCCGCCGCACTCGCCACGGCTCGTCAGGACACCGTCATGGCGACCACGGCACCCCTGGGCCGAGATGTTCGCCGACGTCCGGCGGCATGGTCCAGCTGAGCCGTGAGCAGGCTCACGGCCGGGCCGGCGACTTCGAGATCATCGAGGACATCCTGCGCGGTCAGCACGGAGGCGTGCCCGGCACCTGGGGCCACCACTTCGACGACCACCAGGGGCGTCTTGGTTCGCAGTTCGGAAACGGTCCAGACGCAGAGCAGGAGTACGGCGGCGACGGCAAGGGTCACCGCCACGGCGAGGTGTCGGCTCCACAGGCTCCTTTCGCCGGCCAGGAACAGGACGAGGAGCAGTCCACCCGCCAGGACGAGCGCACCGGCCACGTTCACGTGAGCGGAGCGGCCTTCGGAAGCTGCGGGCATGGAGCGCCACGCGGTCACGAAGGCAATGGCGGTGACGAGCAGACCGAGGCCGTAGACGGCCCGCAGTCCGCCGAACTCGGCGAGCAGCGCGGCCAGCGGGTAGCCGACGCCGGCTCCGATGATGGAGACCACTGAGATCAGGGCGATCGTGGCCGCGCTGGCGCGATCCCGACGCCACCGCGGCCGCGTTCACCAACGGCTCCCACCGGCGACAAGGCCCGCCGTGACGACGACGGCTACTTCTGGTTCGAAGGCCGCCAGGACGATGTGATCACGTCCTCGGCATACCGCATCGGTCCGTTCGAGGTCGAATCGGCGCTCGTCGAACATCCGGCCGTCATCGAAGCCGCGGTCGCCGGACAGGACGACCCCGACCGAACCCAGATCGTCACCGCGTTCGTGATCCTGCACCCCGACGCCGCCCCTTCACCCCAACTCGCCGAGGAACTGCAGGACCACGTCAAGCGCCTGACCGCACCCTGCAAATAGCCACGCCAGATCCACTTCGTCAGTGACCTGCCCAAGACCGTGTCAGGCAAGATCCGCCGCGGAGAGGACTTCTACCTCGACGGTCAGGGCACCGGGGAGAAGGTTGCCTGACCGCTCGCCGGCCACGGGGTCGGCAGGGTTCTGTTCACACCCTGACGTCCCGGCGGCTCGAGGGGCCTTCGCAGGCGAAGCCTGCGAAGGCCCCTTTTGCATGGCATCCAGATCCGGCTCACCGCGACGCCGCCGCGGTGAGCCGCCGGCACCACCGGCGGCTCACGTACCCCCGGCGCCCTGGTGCGCCTCGCGGGACGCGACGGTCCCGTCCGCGCGATGGAACGCCCCCCTGGCCGAAGGCGCGGAGATCGCCGGACGCGGAGTGGTTGTCGTTGAGGACGTAATCACCAGCGGTGGTCGGGTCGTGCTGTCCACCGCCGAGTTGCGCACCCTGGTCACCGTCCAGCGCGCACCGGGACGGGGCCGCCGGATCAGGCTCCGCGGCCGTCCTCCGCCCCTGTCGCGAGCAGTCCGTTGACCACGAGGCGCGCCAACTGCTCTGCCGTGGCGGTGAGTTGTTCCGGCGAGGCGGGGTCCGGCCTGCCCAGGCGCCGCGCCAAAGGCCCGTCCAGCATGCCCGAGACCGGAGGGATGACGGCGAAGAACATGACGTCCATCGGGATGGGCGCCATGCGTCCGGCAGCGACGAGCCGTTCAATACTCGGCACCATGAGCTGCAGAGTCGGAGCGATGTACTGCTCGTAGAGGTAGTCCAGCCGCTCCGTGTCCCGGGAGAACTCGTCGACGAGGACCCGTCCGATCAACGGCGTGTCCACCGCGCTCCGGTAGAACCCGGCGATGATCAGGCGGAGTTGCTCGGCATCGTCGAGCGAGGGGTCCGTCTGCGGCAGGCACTCCAGTTGGGCCCGCAGGGCGGCGTCGATCACCGCACGCCAGAAGGCCGCCTTGGACCCGTAGCGGTCGTTGATGAAGTTGTGGCTGACGCCCAGGCGCCGGGCCAGTTCCCGCGCGGAACCGCCGTCGTACCCCAGCTCGGCGAAGGCCTCCAGGCCGCGCAGCAGGATGCTCTCCTCGTCGGGTACGGCACGCGTGTCCGCGCTCGGGCGCCCCGGCCGTCGGGCGGGTTCTGTTCTGGCTGCCACCACTTGCCTCCTCACCGATCGCCCCGGACCTCTGGGGACTGGGCACCAGCTCGGGGGCCCGTCGACAGCTTACTTGACACTCGTCAGAATAAAGCTAATCTGACAGGTGTCAGAGCGCTTGCGGCAGGAGGCAAGCGGTCGGGTCGGCCGCTCCTCGCAGGGCCGACCCGCACGAATCACCACCGGAACCACCCACCCCCACCACGGTCGACCCGACCAACGTACGCCGGAGCCGGCCCCCCCTCTCCGAAAGCGAGTGCCGCATGACCGCGCACCTGTTGACCCTGCTCACAGCCGGGGATCCACTCGCCGATGCCGTCATCGCCGAACTGGACCTCCACGGCACACCCGCCCGGCAGGCCCTCGACGCAGGCCTGAGCAACGGCCTGGCGGGCCTGGGCACGGAGCCCCCCACCGCCGTGGCCGCACTGCTGCGGCACCTGGAGACGCCTCCCGCCTGGGTCGACCCCCTGATGCTCCATCGCGGCGACGTCACCAGCCTGTCCATACCCCCCATGTGGTTCCAGCTCTGCTCCGTCACCAGCGCGCTCGCCCACACCTATTCCTCCCGGGCCACGGCACAACAGCTGGCCAGGACAGGCAGAACGACGGACTTGGCCGCGCCCCGCCTCGCGGAGGCGGCGGTGTGGGCACGCCAGACCGTCCGGCCCGGCGGGCTGCTGCGCGGACGGCCGGGCTACCTGGCCACCGTCGGGGTCCGGCTGCACCACGCCCGGATGCGGGCCGATGCCATCGAGGACTGGGACCGGGGCGCCGAAGGCCTGCCGACCGGACAGCTCGACATGGCGCGCAGCTGGCTCGGATTCACCCTCACCGCCTTCCGGGCCCTGGATGCCGTCGGCATCGGCGTCACCCCTGACGAGGAGCGCTACCTCTACCAGTACTGGTCGTACGTCGCTCACCTCCTGGGACTCGACGAAAGCCTCCACCGGGACATCGGCGACCACGCCGGCGCGGGCCGGCTGCTGGACCTGCTGGACTTCACGACGCCCGCACCCGACGAGAATTCCCGTGCTCTGACCGCCGCCATGATCGGCGCGCAGGCCCGCGCGTTGGCCGGTACACCGGGCGTCGACCTGTCCGAGGAGCAACTGCGTCACCTCATCCACAGCGTGCTCCGGCGGACCTTCGGTGAGGAGTCGGCGGATCGCCTGGGGATCCCCGCCGTCCCGTCCTCGACCGATCTCATCCCGCTGATCAGCCGGCTCAACCGTGAGGCCCGCTACTGGCAGACCTACTCCCCCGCCGCGGCCCACGAAGCCCGCCGCCGAGCCCTGGCGGGACCCGCCCAGCAGCTCAAGGCAGCCGCCGTCCTGCCCCGCGGCTGTTCGCACCGCAAGGCCACGGAAGGCGCTCGCCCGGACGCCGTGGCGGCCTGATCGCCTTACCGCGTCCGCCCTACCTCACCAACCACCACCGGCACAGCACATGACGAGCTCCGACGACGCAGCCGTCCCGCACCGTTCAACAGTTCCTCTTCCTCTCTCTTCAGGAGTTTCGTCATGTCCCAAACATCAACGCCCGCGTCGGACACGGCCACCGTGTCCATGCTCCCTCCCTCCGACGCACCGCCGCGTCACCGCTGGTGGATCCTCGCCGTCATCGGCGTGGCCCAGCTCATGGTCGTCCTGGACGCGACCATCGTGAACATCGCCCTGCCCTCGGCACAGAAGGACCTGGGCTTCTCCGACGGCGACCGGCAGTGGGTGGTCACCGCCTACGCCCTCGCCTTCGGCAGCCTGCTCCTGCTCGGCGGCCGGACAGCCGACCTGTTCGGCCGCAAGATGACCTTCCTCGTCGGCCTGGTCGGCTTCGCCGGCGCCTCCGCCCTCGGCGGCGCCGCCACCAGCTTCGAGATGCTGGTCACCGCCCGCGCCGCACAGGGCGTCTTCGGCGCCCTGCTCGCCCCCGCCGCCCTGTCCCTGCTCACCGTGACCTTCACCGACGCCAAGGAACGCGCCAAGGCCTTCGGTGTCTACGGCGCCATCGCCGGCGCCGGCGGAGCCATCGGCCTGCTGCTCGGCGGCCTGCTGACCGAGCACCTCGACTGGCGCTGGACCCTCTACGTCAACCTCGTCTTCGCCGCCGTCGCCTTCGTCGGCGGAGCGCTCCTGCTCAAGCGCACCACCCGCGACAGGACCGCCACCCTCGACATCCCCGGCGCGCTCCTCGTCGGCGGCGGCCTCTTCTGCCTCGTCTACGGCTTCTCCAACGCCGAGAGCCACGACTGGAGTTCGGTCCAGACCTGGGGTTATCTGCTGGCCGGCGGCATCCTGCTCGCCGCCTTCACCTGGTGGCAGACCCGCTCCACCCACCCCCTGCTGCCGCTGCGCGTCCTGCTCGACCGCAACCGCGGCGCCTCCTTCGTCTCCGTGCTGATCAGCGGCGCCGGAATGTTCGGGGTCTTCCTCTTCCTCACCTACTACCTCCAGCAGAGCCTGGGTTATACCCCCGTCAAGACCGGCCTGGCCTTCCTGCCCATGGTCGCCGGGCTCATGCTCGCCTCCACCCTCGCCACCACCGTCCTCATCCCCCGCATCGGCCCCAAGCCGGTCGTGCCACTGGGCATGGGACTGGCCGCCGCCGGAATGGTCTGGCTCACCTCCCTCGACCTCAACAGCACCTACACCACCGACGTCCTGCCTCCGCTGGTCATCGCGGGCCTCGGCCTCGGTCTGGTGATGCCCCCCGCCATGAGCCTGGCCGTCGCCGGCGTGGCCGCCGAGGACTCCGGCGTCGCCTCCGCCGCCGTCAACACCATGCAGCAGGTCGGCGGTTCCCTCGGTACCGCCCTCCTCAACACCCTCTCCACCACCGCCGTCACCAACTACCTCGACGGCCGCGACGCCCAGGACCCGGTGGTCCTCGCCCGCGCCGGCCTGGAGGGCTACTCCACCGCCTACTGGTGGTCCGCGGCCTTCTTCGCCGCCGGCCTGGTCATCAGCGCCCTCCTCTACCGCCGAGGCGTCCCCGCGCAAGACCCCGACGCGGCGCCGGTCGTCCACATGTGAGTCCCGACCACGCAAGCTGCTCCCGGAGCCAAGGCGCTCTCCGGGGGCAGTGGAGCGCGGTGGCGATCATGGGGGTGAACCCGGAGACCACGGCGGACAGTTGGGATGGCATAGCTGATCACGAAGGCGATCAGGACGAATACGGCGGCCGACCCGTCCGACAGGCGGCCCCAGAGCGTGGTGGCGGCGATGCCGAGCGCGGCGGCGGTACCAGGCGGTGAGGGCGGTGCTCGTGACGTCGGGGGTGTCGCCGTCGTCCACGCAGGACAGCACGAAGGTGACCGGGACGGCGTACCTGGCGGTCTCCGTGATGCGGAGGCAGAAGGCCCGCAGGACGTTGCGCCAGTCCTCCCGGATCACCTCCAGCAGCGGGTTCTTGACGACCTCGCCGGACTCCTTGAACAAGCCCCGCCGCCGCCACGGTCATGTCGATGACTGCGGTCTCCCACCACGACGTCGCCTTCGCGCGGCTTCTCCTGTCCAGCTACCAGCGGTTGACCGGCGCCCCGTTGTGACCGTCCGTGCTCTCTCCGCGGCTCCGGAGGGACAGAGCGACAGGGCGGCGTTCGTGCGATCGGTGGCGGAACGCGGGTACACGTCCGGCTACCGAGGCCTGAGGATCGCCGAGTCCGGCCGGAGATTCTGGATAGAGGACGTCACGATGTGGAACCTGGTGGACGCCGACGGCTCACACCACGGTCGGGCCGCCGTGTTCCGGTCGTGGACGGACGTTCCAGAGGACCGTACAGGCGGCTGATCATGTTCGACGCGTCGATGGGCCCGCGACCGGACAGACGGTCCGAGCCGTCTCGGCGGCTGATCGAAGAGGAGGCGGTCCTCGGTCCGCCTCGACCGGATTCCCTGGAGACGAGTCGGTTCGCGGGAGCGGGTGGCGAACACCTCTACGCACGGGTGTCCCGACGGCCCGTCACCGGAGTTCTAGCGGCGTGTGCTCCCCCCGTCCGTGACGATGAGCTGGCCCGTGATGAACGCGGCGTCGTCGGAGGCGAGGAACGCCACGGCGCCCGAGACGTCGGACGGCATCTGCACACGCTTGATGTTCTGCCCTTGCACGGCCTGCGCGAAGAACGACTCGTCCGTGTTCTCCACGGCGGCGGCCGTCCGGACGAGACCCGCGGCGACGCCGTTCACGGTGATGTTGTGGGCGCCGAGGCCGGCGGCCAGGACGGAGGTGAATCCGTTCAGGGCGCCCTTGGCGGAGATGTAGGAGACGAAGGGCGGCGGCGCGGTCCAGTAGCTGGACGAGGTGATGTTGATGATCCGGCCCGACCCGGACTCCTTCAGGTGCGGCAGGAACGCCTTGGAGGTCAGAAAGGGACCGTCCACATTGACGGCAAAGGTGCGACGCCACTCGTCGTAGGTCACATGGTCGAAGTCGGCCAGCAGAACCACGGCTGCGTTGTTCACCAGGATGTCGACGGGCCCGAGTTCATCGCGGACCCGCACGGCGAACCCATGGATCGCATCTTCGTCAGATATGTCCACCTTGTCGCTGAAGAATCGTCGTCCGGTCTCCTCGACGAGTGTCCGCGTCTCGTCGGCCGGATCGACGTCCGCGACCGCGATGTCCGCGCCCTCCGACGCGAGCCTGCGGGCGATCTCCTGCCCGATCCCCCTACTGCCTCCGGTCACGACGGCGATCTTGCCGGTCAGTCTCCCAGCCATGACGCATCTCTCCTCGGCCAGCGCTCGAACGGTCTCACTCCTGGATGGTGCGCATCGGCGCCGTCGACGGGAGGTGGCTTGTCCGTCCAATGAACATCCCCATTGAGCGTGACGGGGGTCACTTCCTACCTTGTCGCTGCTCGCTGGTTGGTCACCGTGCCGAGCGTCCTGAATCAGGTTCGGTCGAAGAGCCGCGCGGAGGAACTCCGCGAAAGGCCCATGGGGCGGTTCGGCAGCGGTGTTGCCGGAATGACCGCGACCACAAGCACCCGCAGCAAGGTCCGGCGGCGAACGTCGGGTTCCGACACCAGCGCTTTGCGCGCAAGGAGTCGTCCATGGTTCAGATCGAAACACCCGGTGCGAAAGTGGGAGAGGGTGGCAGATACACCCTGAGTTCAGGCACTCTCGCCGCGGTGGTGCTCGCTGTGTGCCGTCGACGCCTTCTTCATCCCCGTCGCGGCGTTGGAACTGGGCTTCGGCGTGTTTGGTGACCTGTTCGACCGCAGGCGTCTGCTCGTCGGAGGCGCCGCGCTCATCGTCGTGGGCTCGGCTCTCGCGGTCCTGGTACCGGGTGAGGGATCGTCGACCGGCACCCGGGTGACGTTACTGATCCTGGCCCAGGTCCTCAACGGCATCGGGGCAGCGGCGATCCTCCCGACAAGCCTCGCCAGGGTGGCGGCCGGCACGCACACCACTGCCGGCCGCGCGCGGCGTGGCGGTCCGGGCCTCGGCGCTTTCGGTCGGTGGCTTCCTCGGGCCGCTGTTGGCAGGCGTCGCCGCCAAGATCCACACCGGATGGGCCGGGAACGCGAACCGGCGCTGGGCGTACGTCGGTGTCCTTGCCATCGCTGTGGTGAGTGTGGCCCTGTCGCCGGCCCTCGCCCAGAACCCGGCCTCGCCCGAGGGCCGATCCATCGACCGGCCTGGGCAGATCACTGCCGCGCTCGGCCTGTTCGCTCTGCTGTACGCCGTGATCCAGGGCCCCGAGAGCGGCTGGGGGAGCCCGCAGATCGTCATCGCGTTCGTCCTCGCGGCCGTCTTCCTCGTGCTGTTCGTCTTCGCGGAGGGTCGCGTGGCCGAGCCGCCGCTTCTCCTGAGCGCCTTCAAGAACCGGGCGTTCGCCGCGAACTCGGTGGTCACCGTGATCGGTATGTTCGGCTCCCTGGCGATCATGTACTCCACCAGCATCCGCCTCACCACCATCCAGGGGTTCAGCCCGTTCCCCCGCATACGTGCTCGGCGGCGTGGCCGCTCTCGTGGCGGCGGCGGATGCCGGACACGGACACGGTCGCCCAGGCGGAGGCGGCGTGGCTCGTCGCGATCACGAAGGGCGACGAGGAGCAGCGTGCACTGATGCTTCCCGACTGCGTGATCGTCCACGGCCCGGCCGGGAATGTCCATGACCGCGAACGTTTCCTCGTCTACGACGCGTCCATGGGACCCCACCGTCGAGGCCGAGCCCAGCGAGGTGACCGGTCGGGAGCGAGGAGGGCGGGCGATCGTGACGTGCTTGCAGAAGATGCGCATCCGGCGCGTGCCCGACCTGCCGCCGTTCCTGGTGCAGGCCGTGGCCACCCGGGTGTGGTTCTCGACCGACGAGGGACGGCGCCTCGGCCATATACAGCTCTCCCGGTGCCAGCCGTCGGCATGACGTGCCGGTTCCCCCGCCCCGCGGGCTATGAGGCGCGAATGGGAATGCCCGGCCGCCAGCCGAGGCTCCTGGACAGTCCCAGCCCGCTCGCGACCAGTGAGGGAACCACCGCCTGCAGTTTGATCGAGCCCGCGGCCACCACGACGGACAGGGCCGCGACGACTTTGCCGCTGCCGTCGACGATGCGCGTCGCGACCGACTCGGCCCCTTCGGTCAGCTCTTCCTTGACGACCACCGTTCCGGTCGAGCGGCAGGACGCCAGTTCGCGACGGAGTTCGGTGGGCTCCACGATCGTCCTGGAAGTGAAGCGTTGCAGCCTTCCCGCCAGCACCTCATCGATGAAGGCCGGACTGCTGTGGCTCAGCAGCACCTTGCCGACACCTGAGCAGTGCAAGGGGAGAAGGCCGCCGACCTGCGACGTCAGGCCGACGGCGTGGACCGCCGACAATCGCTCGATGATCACGGCCTGGTGGTCCTGGAGGACGGCCAGCTGCACGTGCTGGCGAAGCGCCGTGTACAGGTCCTCCACGAACGGCTGCGCGGCGCTGCGGAGCGTCTCGGCGCGCGGTGCGAGGGTCCCGAGACGCCACAGCGGCAGGCCGATCGCGAACCGATTGTCGCTGGTGCGCTCCAGCGCGCCTGCCTCGACGAGTTCGAGCGTGAGGCGCCTGGCGGTGGCGTGCGGCATGCCGGTACGTCTGACCAGGCCGGCGAGGCTCAGTTCGGTGTTGTTGGGGTCGAAGGCGAACAGCAGGTCCCACAGCCGGGAGCTGACTGAGCGTCCGGGTTCGTTCGCGCGAGGCATGGGCCTCTCCTTTGTCGAGCGTGACCCCGCTCACCCTACCTTCGATGTTCGTTGGATGGATAGTCCTGTTCTATCAATGCATATTCCACCGGACCCTTGCATGGAGTCGGTAACCACCTCGCTCAAGGTCAACGGGAGAGAAAGAGCATGAGCACAGCAGACAGACCCAAGATCGTGATCCTCGGT
>NZ_KQ948768.1:107433-110613 GCF_001514205.1 Streptomyces griseoruber
CTTCGGTTCGAGGACGGTGAGACGGTCCGCCCGGACATCCTCATCGGCGCCGACGGGGTCCACTCACGCGTGCGCAACGCCATCGTCGGCCCGACTCAGGCCAGGGAGTCGGGCATCTGCGCCTTCCGCGCCCTCGTACCGGCGGCGAAGGCGCCCGACTTCGCCAGGCGGCACGCCCAGACCCTCTGGATCGGCCCCGACCACCACCTGGTGCACTACCCGGTCTCCGGCGAGGAGTACGTCAACCTCGTCGCCTTCGCACCGGCCGGAGCGAGCAGTGTCGAGTCATGGACGGCCACCGCGACACTCAGGGAACTGCTCGACGAGTTCGCCGGCTGGGATCCGCGTCTGGTGGAGCTGATCACGGCAGCCGACACACCGGGCCGTTGGGCGTTGCTCGACCGCGAGCCCCTCGACCACTGGAACCGGGGGAACGCGACCCTCCTGGGTGACGCGGCCCACCCGATGTTCCCGTTCTTCGCCCAGGGCGCCGCCCAGGCGATCGAGGACGGCGCCGTCCTGGCCCTCTGCCTCGCGGCGGCCCCGGACAACCCGATCGCAGCGCTGGGACGCTATGAGGAACTCCGCCGACGCCGTACGGCCCGCCTGCAGGAGGTGTCGCACGGACGGTCCCACATCAACCACCTTCCGGACGGCCCGGAACAGCGTGCACGCGACCTGGAGTACTCGCAGGCCGACCCGCTCCGGGCGAACGGCTGGATCTACGAGTACGACCCCGAGACCGCCGTCTCGGCGTCGGCGTGATGCGGAGGCAGGCATGAAGATCATGGCCGCTGTGTCACGCGCGGGTCGGGGCGTCCCCGAAGTGGAACAGGTCGACCTCGGGGACCCGAGGCCGGACGAAGTCCTGGTTCGTATCGTGGCGACAGGTATCTGCCACACCGACATCCATTGTCACAGCGGTCGTGGGGTTCCCGTACCTCACCCGATCGTGCTCGGACACGAGGGCGCGGGTGTCGTGGAGGCGGTCGGTGCGGGGGTGACGCGCCTGCGGCCCGGTGACCATGTGGTGCTCTCGGGCAACTCCTGCGGTGTGTGTCCCCGTTGTCTCGACGCGCGGCCCACCTACTGCCGGGAGGCGATGCGCGCGGCCTTCGGCGGGGCCCGGTTCGACGGCAGCTCGCCGATCACGCAGGCCGGAGACCGTATTGCGGCCGTGTTCTTCGGACAGTCCTCCTTCGCGACGTACGCGGTGGCGCCCGCACGGAGCGCGGTCCTCCTCCCGAAGGACGTCCCTCTGCACCTGATGGGACCGCTCGGCTGCGGCGTCGTCACGGGGGCGGGCTCGGTTCTGGAGTCGTTCAGATTGCGCCCCGGACAGTCGATCGCGGTGTTCGGCACTGGTGGCGTGGGGCTCGCGGCCGTCATGGCCGCCCGTCTCGCGGGCGCCCGGCGCATCGTCGCCGTCGACATCAGCCGCCCCCGGCTCGAGCTCGCCGTGGAACTGGGCGCGACCGACACCGTACGGGGAGGTGACGGCGGTGAGCAGGCGGCACTGCGACAGATCGAGCCTCACGGGTTCGACTTCGCATACGTCACCGCGGACGTGCCGTCCGTCTACGCGACCGCGACGACGTGCCTGGACGTCGAAGGCACCCTCGGCTACGTGGTGGCACCCGCGGGCGAATGGGTCCCGGACACCGGCTTCCTCCTCTCCGGCGGTCGCAAGCTTCAAGGGATCATCGGCGGCTCGGCCAACCCCCACACCCTGATCCCCCGACTGGTCGATTACTGGCGGGCGGGTCGGTTCCCCTTCGACCGGATGATCGAGGAGTTCCCTTTCGACGACTTCGCCAGGGCGTGGACGGAGACCGGTTCGGGGCGGGTGATCAAGGCCGTGGTCAGAATGCCGGAAGCCTGACATCGCTTCCGCGAACAGTCCCGTCGACGCGGTGTCGATCTTTCCAGGGCTGACAAGGCCTTGGCCGTCCAACGAACACAGCCGTTGTCCTCGCCCAGAGCAGACACGAGACTGCGGTACAGACGGCCTGGGATGCGGCCCCACCCGCACCTTTAGTCGAAACTCTGAATACGCCCAGAGAGGCGGACCATCGAATGGCAACCGCAACCGGTAGGGGACTCGTCGTGCGAACCCTGCAGCGAGCGGACGTCAACGTGGCTTTGCCGAACTTCGGATCGTCGACGTGCGCCACGAGATGAACGCCGGCCACGCGGCCGAGGGCTACGCACGGGTCATCGGGGATCCCGGGGTCGCCGTCGCCACGGCCGGCGGCGGCTTCACCCATGTCCTGACCTCGATCGCCAACGCCGATCTGGACCGGACCCCGGTCCGGTACAACGCGGGCTCCGGTCCGCTGGAGACGAACCAGGTCAACGACCAGCAGGCCGGGTTCGACCAGGTCGCCATGGCCGCCCCGGTGGCCGGGTTCGCGCACCGCGTCACCCGTACCGAGCTGATCCCCCGCCCGGTCGCCCAGGCGATCCGCACCGCACCGTCGGAGCCCAAGGGCCCGGTACTCCTCGACATCCCCTGGGACGTCCTCCGCCAGTCGGTCGACGTCGACGATGTCGAGGACTACCGCGTCGAGGTCGACGGCACCGGCGTCTCCCCCGCCGGTGCCGTCGACCGGATCGTCGAGGCGCTCGGCACCGCCGAGCGGCCGGTCGCGCTGGTCGGCAGGTCCTTCGTCACCGCCGAGGCACGGGCGCAACTGCACGACTTCGCCGCACGGGTCGAACGTATCGACGCCGCCTACGTCAATGCCGGGCAGGCGGGCATGAAGCGCCTCGACGACCTGGACGAGGCCACCTGGGACGCGGTGTTCGACACCAACGCCAAGGGCCCCGTTCTTCGTCATGCCCTCCGCACGTACGGCGCGCCTGCCGCCCGGCGGGGCGGACGCCTTCCGGGAGCGGCTCAGGCTCAGCACTCCCTCCGTCACGGGTACGGCCCTTCCCGTGGACGGTGGCCTCACCGGCTTCATCCGCCCCTCGGCATAGCGGCGAAGGCCGCTGTCGATCACCCACCGAGCCGAGCCGCAGGACCCACCCGAGTGAGGACGACCACCATGCAGTTTCCCTTCGGTCAGCCGACGAACGCCATCATCCAGGTCGCCTACACGGTCCCCGACCTCACTGCCGGGATGCGCTGGTGGACCGGCGAACTCGGCGTCGGGCCCTGGTTCGTGAACGGAAGGC
>NZ_KQ948768.1:111481-213603 GCF_001514205.1 Streptomyces griseoruber
GTGGGGTGGCGGGCGAGGGGTGCGGTACGGCCTGCCCGGGATGATCCCCGGGGGCGGTTTCCTCCGGCGGTGGACGTGACGGAACAGCAGGTCCGGCGAGCACGGCGCCTGCGACCGCGGCTACGACGGGACGTCCACCGCCGACTCCGGGCACCTGTCCGGGAACCGGGGGCAGCGGTGGACCGGTCGGCAGCGCACGCAGTCGGTCGGCGTCGACGCGGCCCCGGTCGAGCCCGTCGTACATCGCGCCGAGCCGCCGTCGGTGCTCGGACAGTGGGGGACTCGCCCGAGGGCCTTCGTCGTGCCCACAGGCACCTTGGCCGAAGCACGGTGCGCACCCGGCGCGCCGCCACGATATGCCGTGGGCGGTGCTCATGCTGACGCACACCGAGGTGGCCCGTCGGCAAACGATCACCCTGCACGGACAGCCCGTCGCGGTCGTGATGGCGACCACGCCGGAGACCGCACAGCACGCCGCGAGCCTGGTCGGCGTCTCCTACGACGCCGAGCCTCCCTCGACCGACATGAGCGTGGCCGACCCCGCCGGCGACGGGCAGACCTATGCCCGAGGTGATGCCGAGGGGGCCCTGGGCTCTTCCGCCGTCCGGCTGGAGATGACGTACCAGACGGCCCGCATCATCACAAGCCGATCGAACCGGCCGGCATCGTCGCCCGCTGGGACGGCGACCGGCTGACCGTCTGGGAGAAGACCCCGTGGGTGCAGGGCGCCGTGTCCACCCTGGCCGGCGAACTCGGCATCCCGCCGGACCACATCCGCGTCTTCTCGCCGTTCGTCGGCGGCTCCTTCGGCAGCCTCGGCCGCACCTGGGTGCACTCCGTCATCGCGGCCATGGCCGCCCGGATGGTCGAACGCCCCGTGGAACTCGTCGTCACCCGCAGGCAGTTGTACTTCGGCGTGGGATGCCGGCCCGCGTACGAGTACGGACTGCGGCTGGGCAGCGACCGGCGGGGCCGCCTGACAGCGTCGGCGCACGAGGTCCGAGCCGAGACCTCCCGCTACGAGACGTACACCGAAGCACACACCAACTGGGAAGGCTGAACTCCCCGATCGGCTTGGACCTCGGCGCCCGCACCCCCCAGGAATCGGCGGTGTCCATTACGGCGGAGATCATCGCCCGGGCCAGCCACCACACCGGGCCGCCCCTGTCACAAGGCACCGGCCCCATCCACCGCACGGCCTACGCCGACGGCCGCCGGATCGGCTCGGAGGCCGTTGGAGACTGATTGATTGAGGCTTCCTCAGAAGCCGCGTCTCACGGCCACGGGATGCCGGTTCGACAGGTCCTTCGAAGCCGTCATGACTCCACCGGCCCTCCAGGCCGTATGGCCGAACCTGCCACCCAAACCTGCAGCAGACCCCTGTGGACCCGCGCGGCGAACTCCTGGATCGCACCAGTTTCCCAGCCATGACTCATCGCTCCTCAGTGAGCGTTCCACGTCCGCCGCTCCTGGATGGTGCACATCGGAGCCACCGATATGGGTGTCTTGTTCGTCCAATGAACATGTCCATTGAGCGTGACGGGAGTCACTTCCTACCTTGTCGCTGCTCGCCGGTCGGTGACCGTGTCGAGCGTTCTGAATCAGGTTTGGTTGAAGAGCCACGCGGAGGAACTCCGCGAAGGCCCATGGGGCGGTTCGGCAGCAGTGTTGCCGGAATGGCCGCGACAGAAGCACCCACATCCGGGGCCGGCAGCGGACGTCGGTTCCGACAGCACTTCGTGCGCAAGGAGTCGTCCATGGTTCCGACCGATTCACCCATTGAGGCAAAAGGAGAGGGTGGCAGACCCACCCTGAGCTCAGGCACTCCGGCCGCAGCGGTTGTCGCTGTCCGCCTTGCGCAGACAGCCCTTTCCGTCCCCGGCGGCGTCGAGGAGACCGACCCCGCACGGCGGGGGCGGTAGCCATGGCCGATGAATCCGCCACCCCGCCGGTCCCGCGACTCGAGGTCCGCAATCTCACCAAGACGTTCGCCGGCGTGGCGGTCCTCGAGAACGCCAGCCTGACGATCGCCCCGGGAGAGGTGCACGCCCTCGTCGGGCAGAACGGCTCCGGCAAGTCGACACTCATCAAGCTGATCTCCGGCGTCTACTCGGCGGATCCGGACGGCGAGATCCTCCTCGACGGCGAGCACATCGGTCCGCCGATCAAGGCCAAGGCGCTGCACGGACAGGGTCTCTCGTTCGTGCACCAGGATCTCGGTCTCGTGCCCGACCTCTCGGTGCGCGACAACGTGCGGGTCGGCCGGCACGCGGTCAACCCGATCACCCGTCGGATCCGAACCTCCGAGGACGCCGTCGCCGTCAGCGAGACGCTGGAATACCTCCGCACCGACATCGACCCGTCGGCCAAGGTCCTGAGCCTGCTGCCCAGCGAGCGGGTCGCGGTCGCGGTCGCACGCGCCCTCCAGGACCGGACGCCCGGCACGGGCGTCGTGGTCTTCGACGAGTCCTCGCGCGCCATCCCCCATGAGGCGCTGCCGGCGTTCTACGACATGATCCGCCTGCTCACGAGCCAGGGCACGGCCGTGCTGTTCGTCAGCCACAACCTCAAGGAGGTGCTCGAGATCGCCGACCGGGCGACCGTCCTGCGCAACGGCCGCGTCGTGGAGACGGGCATTCCGACGGCAGGGCTGGACGAGGCCAAGCTGACCAGCCTCGTCCTCGGGCGCGCCGCAGAGCTCGGCGACATCATGGAGAGCCTGCCGCCCGCGCCCCGGCCCGAGACGGTCGAGTTCGTCGACGTCTGCGGCGGACGGGTCGAGGGCGTGAGTGCCGCCATCCGTCGCGGCGAGGTCGTCGGCTTCACGGGGACGGTCGACTCCGGCCTGTCGGACCTCGGGCCGCTTCTCGGCGGCGACCGGCGAGGCGCCGGCAAGGTCAAGCTCGGCGGACGCGTCGTCGACCTGGCCCGGGCCAGGGTCGTCGACCTCCTCGACGCCGGGATCGCCTTCATCCCCGCCGACCGGCACGACAAGGGTGTCGCCCTCGATCTGACGGTCGAGGAGAACGCGACCCTCCCCCACCTGCGCAGCCGGGGAAAGCCCTGGTGGACCGGGTTCAAGTGGCAGCGCGCCGAGACCGAGGGCATCATCGAGCGGTTCGACATCCGGCCGCCGAACCCCACGATGCCCGTCGCCGCGATGTCCGGCGGCAACCAGCAGAAGGTGCTGCTCGGCAAGTGGCTCCTCGGGACGCCCGACCTGCTCGTGCTCGACGACCCCACCCAGGCGGTCGACGTCGGCGCGCGTCACGCGATCCTCACGGCGAGCCGGCAGGCCGCCGCCGACGGATCCGCGGTCATGGTCTGCTCCGCCGAGGTCGAGGACCTCGCGGCGATCTGCGACCGGGTCCTCATCCTCCAGGACGGCCGGATCGTCCGCGAGATGACGCGACCGTTCGACGCGGACGCCGTTCTCTCCGCGGTCTTCGCCGTCGACGACGCGGCGCACGCTCTCCCCTCCGCACCGACTCCTGCAAACGAGGCCTGATGGCAACCACACGGTCACAACCCACGATCGCCGCGGGCGTCACACGTCAGAAGACGGGCATCCCGCTCACCCGGGCGGCCACCTACCTGCTCCAGCGCTACAGCCTCGTGCTGCTCTGGATCATCATGGTGGTGCTCTTCCTGGTGCTGCTCCCGAACAGCGTCGACCTCGGAAACGCCTCGCGCGCGGTCCTGGGCCAGCAGACACCGGTGGTCTTCCTGGGCCTCGCGGTCATCACCACGATCGCCGTCGGCGAGTTCGACCTGTCGTTCGCGTTCATCTACGGCCTGGCGGGAACCACGTTCCCGGCCCTCGTCGTCCTGCACGGCTGGCCGGTCCCGCTGGCGATCCTCGTAGCCCTCGCCGCGGCGGTGCTCGTCGGCCTCATCAACGCGGTACTCGTGGTCATCGTCGGGATCAGCTCGATCGTCGTCACCCTCGGCACGGGGAGCGTCGCGCTGGGGATCGCGCTGTTGATGTCGGACCAGTCGAACGTGAGCGGCCTCGACCCGGCGCTCGCGCAGGTCGCGCTCGGCAGCTTCCTCGGCCTCCCGGCGGTGTTCTGGTACGGCGTCGTGCTCGTCATCGTCACCGCGTACGTCATGACCGCGACCCCGCTCGGCCGGTCGATGCTGTTCGTCGGTTCGAACCCGAACGTCGCGAGGCTCGCCGGCATCCCCGTCCGCCGCATCCGTTTCGGGGGCTACCTGGTGGCCGCCCTGCTCAGCGGCGTCATCGGCATCATCCTCGCGTGCGGCGTCGGCGGGTTCAGCACCGCGACGGCTCAGGTGCAGATGATGCCGGCCCTCGCCGCCGTGTTCCTCGGAACGATCGCGGTGGTCCCCGGGCGCTTCAACGCGATCGGCATGTTCATCGCCGCCTACTTCCTGCTGACGGGCATGTTCGGGCTGCAGTTGCTCGGGCTGTCCGGATGGGTGACGAACGTCTTCTACGGTGCGGCACTGATCATCGCCATCACCGTGTCGCTTCTTCTCCGCCGCCGCGCACGTGCCTGAACGGGCTCCTGCACGGCACCTCCCTCCCGCCAGGAAACGGAGCACAACACGGTGGGTGAAGTCACGCGGCCCGTTACGGACAGGCCGCCCCGCGGCCGTCCTCTTGACCGCCGCCCGCGGCACAGGAGTCCTCGGGCGGCCGGCGGGCTCCTTGTCGGCTTCGAGATCGTCCTGACTGAACTCGCGGCTCTGCTCGACGACGCGGTGCGGTTCGGGACGCGCGATACGCGTCTGCCCGGACGGTAGCGAGGCCGCGAACGCCAACACGCCGCTGTGTTCCGTCTTCCCCGTCGCGTTGTCACGACACACCCGGGCCGGGCCTCTCATGCTCCTCGCCCGCGGACGGCACAGCGCTCTGCTCTCGAAGAGAGGGCCAAGTGATTACGTACTCAAAGAAGAGAGGCAATCTCATGCTGAACGGGCGCAATCGGTCACGCGAACTTCTCGCGGCCTGCACGGTGTTGGCACTCACCCTCGTCGGCTGCGGCAGCACCAAGACGAACTCGGGCTCGTCGGGAGACGCGAAGGGCGCCGTTGCGGCCAGCGTCGCGGAGGCGGTCAAGTCGGCGAGACAGCCGATCGACACGTTCGTCGCGCCGGGTCCGGCCCTCGACACGTCGAAGATCACCGGCGGCAAGGTCTACGTCATCGTGCCGGCGCTCGAGGTGCAGGACTTCTCGGTCGTCGCGAACGAGATCAAGAGCGTGTTCTCGCGCTTCGGCGTCGACGTGGAGGCGTGCGGCACGACCGGCGGCTCGCCGGACGGCGTCGCCAACTGCCTCCAGCAGGCCATCAACGCGAAGGCCATCGGCATCGTCACCGTCGGCATCACGCAGAACACCGCCCCGAGTGCGATCGCCGCGGTCGCGAAGGCCGGTATCCCACTGGTGAACGGCATGACGACGTCCTCCGGCCCCGGCGACCCGAAGCTCGTCAGCTACGTGGCCCCCGACTTCGTGAAGCTCCACTCCTGGCTGACCGATCAGTTCATCGTCGACTCCAAGGGCTCGGCCCATGTGCTCGCGATGCGCACGACCTCGAACGACATCACGCCGGCCTGGGCCAACGACGGTGTCGTCAAGGTGCTGAAGGACGACTGCAGCGGCTGCTCGTCGAAAGTGATCGACGTGAACACGGTCAACCAGGACAAGATCCCCACCGAGGTGTCGACGTCGCTGGTGGCGGACTCCAGCATGAAGTACATCGTGGCCGGTACGAACAACTACGTCCCCGATGTCGTCTCGGGAGCGCAGGCCGCCAGCCGTAGCGCCACGGACACCCAGGTCGGCACCGTCGGCGGCTCCCTGGCCGTGATGCAGCAGCTCGGCAAGTCCCAGTGGACCGCCGCGGTCGCCGCGTTCAGCCTTCCGGCACTCTCCTGGTACCTGTCCGACTCGCTGCTGCGGCTCATGGTCGGTCAGCCGCGCGCGGGCGCGCTGGACTTCCCGTTCCAGCGTCTGTTCACGTCCGCCAACGTCGCCGGCCTCGACCTCACCCAGAAGGGGTGGTCGAGCGGCTCGTGGTACGGCAAGGCCGACTACGTGGACGGGTTCCTCAAGCTCTGGGGCAAGAAGTAGATGACAGGCGACGAAAGCATCGAGCGCAACAAACAGGTTGTCGAGGCGTTCGTCAACGACGTGGCGATCGCCAAGCGACTCGACCGTCTGGACGACCTCGTCGCGGTCGACTACCTCCAGCACAATCCACACGCCGGGCAGGGGCGCGAGGGCGTCCGTGAGTACTTCGCCGGATTCCATCGCGCACGCGAGAAGGACCTCGATCCTTCCGGGACCGTCGAGGTCCACCTGATCGGCGAGGGGGATCTCGTGGTGCGTCACGAGATCCGCGTCAACGGGCTCCACATCGACATCTGGCGGGTTCGGGGCGGCATGCTCCAGGAGCACTGGGACGCGTGGCGTTCGGCGCCGGGCTACGACCCGCCGGCGGGTTCGTGACGGCGGGGGTCGGAGCCGGTGAGGCGGCGGCATCGGAACCCGAGCGGCTCGAACGCAACAAGCGGCTCGTCGAGGACTTCCTGGCGGTCGCCCACGGCGATCTCGCGGGTCTGGACCGGCTCGGCGAGTTCGCGGCGGCCGACTACATCCAGCACAACCCGAACATCGGGCAGGGCCTCGAGGGGCTGCGCACGTTCTTCACCCACATCCTCTCGCTCCCTCCCTCCGAGCGCCTTGACCCCTCCAAGGAGCTCGAGGTGCACCTCATCGCGGAGGGCGACTTCGTCGTCCGGCACGAGATCCGCGAGGACGGGTTGCTCATCAACGTGTTCCGTCTCGAGGACGGCCTCGTCAAGGAGCACTGGGACGCATTCCGCCCGCCACCGGGCGGCACGATCATCCACGGTCTCGAATGAGACATCGACATCCGGAAGGCAGTTCAAGAACCTGGACCGTCTCGACGGTCGCGCGGGCGCCCGCGAGTTCCTCGCGTTCTTTCACAGGGGTGCGCGACGGCGTGCTCCATCAGCGGTGGGACTCCTGGCACCTGCGCCAGGGCACGAGCTTCTTCCGGGATTCTGATCCAGCGAAGGGAATGGGAATGGCTGACGAGACCCACGATCTCGAGCGCAACAAGCAGATCGTCGCCGAGTTCTTCGAGATCGCCCACGGCACTGTGGCGGGACTGGAGCACCTCGACCGGTACGTGGCCGAGGACTACATCCAGCACAACCCGAATATCGAGCAGGGCCGCGAGGGGCTCCGGAAGTTCTTCACCTACATCCTCTCGCTGCCCCCGGAGGAGCGGCTCGACCCGGCGAAGGAGATCGAGGTGAACGTCATCGCCGACGGCGAGTTCATCGCCCGTCAGGCAATCCGCGAGGACGGGATGCTGATCGACGTCTTCCGCGTACGCGAGGGGCTGCTCGTCGAGCACTGGGATGCCTTCCGTCCGCCGCCCGGCGGCAAGGTCATCCACGGACTCGAGTGACCCCACCCGACTTGAGCACCGGCGCCGTCCGGCCCCTGCTGGAACCGGATGGCGCCGGCATCTCCGCGCCGACGACGCGGATCGGCCGTGAGCGTTCCCAGGGCATGGGCAGCACGGGCTTCACCACTCGGCCGGGCACATGGAGCCGGGAACACTTCGGTATCGCTCTTACCCCCGCGGGCGTAAGAGGCAGTGGGACCAGGAGGAGACAGACCATGGGCGATCGAGCGACGGAGATCCGCGAGCTTGCTCCCGATCTCTTCATGATCCGGACGGGCTTCCCGCAGGTCTACCTCTGGCGCGACGGGTCAGAGGTCACGATGATCGACGCAGGGTTTCCCGGGGACGAGCCCGCGCTCGCCGCCGCCTTCGCCGAGCTGGGATTCCGTACCACGGCCCTCCGGCGGCTCGTGCTCACGCATCACCATGAGGACCACACGGGCGCGGCCGCGGACGTGGCGAGCTGGGGCGATGTCGAGGTGGTCGCGCATCGCGCGGACGCTCCGATCATCCGCGGCGAGCGTCAGCCCCCGCGCCGGACGCTCACCGAGGAGGAGCGCGCGGTGTTCGAGCGGCTGTCCGCCGGCATCCCGCCGGCCCCTCCGTGTCGCGTCGACTCCGAGGTGGAGGCGGGAGACGTCGTCGCGATCGGGGGCGGGGCGGCGGTGATCAACGGAGCAGGGCACACGGAGGGCAGCATCGGCCTCCTGGTCAGGGAGTCCCGTGTCCTGTTCACCGGCGACCTCATCGTCACCCTGTCGGGAGGGCCCACGCTGGGCTATTTCAACGACGACGCGGCATCGGCCCGCCGCTCCGCCGCGGCGATGGCCGCCCACGACGTCCTGCTGCTGTGCCCTGGACACGGCGATCCGGTGGCGGACCCGCGGGTGCTGAGCGGGTGGGGAGCGGCGCTGGAGTCCTCCGCACCCGGCAACCTGTAGCGTCTCGCGCAGACGCGGCACCCGGAGACACGGTCTGCGCCGTGATCGTCAGGGGGCCGTCTCGGCTCGCGGGACGCCCGCCGTGTTACGGCTTCGCGGATCCGCTCGGCGGCCCGGCGGGCCCGGTACGCCTTCTGTCGGCAGGCGGCCGGTCGTAGACGGCGTCCCGGCGGTGACCGTGGCCCAGGGCGAACCGGTCCGGCTTCTCGTCGTAGGTCAGGTTCCCGCTCATCGGGGTGAGCGCCCGACGGCGAGCCGACCCGGTGCGTGGGCGCGGGGCCGGCCCCTGGTATCGGGGCCGGCTCCTGGTATCAGTGCGGCGTGACCTTGCCCGCTGGCTGATCACTTCGCCTGGGAGAGCGAGACCGCGTCGGGGCCGGCGGGGAATCGCAGCTGGCCGGTCGTGTCGTGCACGGCTCGCCACACTGTCTCGGCGACGTCGCTCTCCTTGGTGAACAGGTCCTGGCCCGTGAAGTCGCCCATGGCCTTCTTCGCCCATGGTGCGTAGGGCGCCGGGACCAGCTCGTCCAGCGCGGCGCCCTTCGTCGCGTTGGCCGCGAAGTTCGTCGTCAGGCAGGCGCCCGGCTCGACCGTCTTCGCCCGCACACCGAACGGCGCGAGCTCGAGCGCGAGGGATGCGGTGAACCCCTCGATGGCCATCTTGCTCGCCTTGTAGACGGCCGAGAGCGGCATGTGCCCCAGCACCACGCTCGAGGTCACGTTGACCACCACGCCGGAGCCACGCTCGCGGAACTGGGGCAGCACCGCCTGCGTCATCGCCATCACGCCGAACGTGTTGGTCTCGAAGACCTCCCGCACTCGGGCCATGGGGGTGCCCTCGAACACGCTGATCGAGGGCACGCCCGCGTTGTTGACCAGGACATCGATGGGGCCCTCGGCCTCGAACGCGGCGGTGATGCTCTCGGGCCTGGTCACGTCGAGCTCGATGACGCGGAGCCGGTCCGACTCAGGAAGGACGCCTGGACGCGGCGTCCGCATCGTGGCGATGACGTTCCACCCCTGCGAGTGGAAGTAGAGGGCGGTCTCCCGCCCGTACCCGGATGAGGTACCAGTGATCAGAACTGTCTTCATGTTGTGCCCCTTTGCGATGTGGTGGGATCCATACGGGTGGGCAGGCATTTTCCTGCTCCACGGGAGAACCGGTGATCCCATTGAATCGTTCTGACCTGCGGAGATAGTAGAACTATCCTCGCTGCTCCTTGCACGATCCTCCAGTAGGGCCCACCCAGCTCAGGGCAGGAGACCTGCCGGCGCACGCACGGCCTGCCGCAGACGGGCGGCGTCCTGGCTGGGGGGCGCGCCGAACTGGCGGCGGTACTCCCGGCTGAACTGCGACGGGTTGTCGTAGCCGACGCGGTGGCCGACTCCGGTGACGTCTCCGGGGTGGGTGGCGAGCAGCAGCCGGGCCTCCTGGAGCCGGATCTGCTTCTGGAACTGGATGGGGCTCATCGCGGTCACCGCTTGGAAGTTGCGGTAGAAGGCGGAGACGCCCATGCCGGACTGCCGCGCCACGTCCTCGACCCGGAAGGGCTGCGCGTAGTGCTCGCGGATCCAGCGCACGGCCCGCGAGATGTGGCTGAGGCTGCTGTCGGCCAGGCCGAGCTGGCGAACCGTCGCACCCTGCTCGCCGGTGATCAGACGCCACAGGATCTCGCGCTTGACCAGCGGGGCCAGTACGGCCCGGTCGCGGGGCTCGTCGAGCAGGCGCAGCAGCCGGACCACCGCGTCCAGCAGCGCGGACGGAGCGTCACTGACGGCGATCCCCGACGGCGCGCCCCCGCTGCTCCGGGGGCCGTCTCCGGGCCCGGCCTCAAGGAGCAGCTCGGCAACGGCGGACGGTTCCAGGACGAGACCGAACCCCAGCGCCGGCTGCTTGGGGTCGGCCTGGGTGAACTGCCCTGTGACAGGCAGATCGACGGATGCAACCAGGTACTGCCCGGGTCCGTACTCGAACACCCTCTCACCCAGGGCGAGGCGTTTGGCGCCCTGCGCGATGACCGCCAGGAGCGTGCCGGACATCGAAGGCGCCGGCGGATCAGGGCGGTCGACCTTCGAGATGAGGACGCCGTCGACGGCGGTGGTCCAGTCGGGCCGCGCATGGCGGGCCAGCAGGGTGCGGAGTTCTTCGAGGTGCATGCGTCCATTGCAGCACCATTCCGCGCCGAGGTTCCCAAAGCCGCGAGGATCGTGCAAGTACAAACGAGTATCGGTCTAACGTTTTCGCAGTTCAACCCGCTTGAATGGAATCACCGCACTCCATCACCGAAGAGGAAGAGAAAAAATCCATGATTGCCCACTACGGCTTCAGCGCGACCCTGACCGCCAGGCCCGGTATGGGCGACCAGCTCGTCGACCTGCTGCTGACCGGACTGAACGAGGGCAGCCCCGGCGCGAGCGAATACTGCCTCGTCTACCTCGTCTCCCGCTCCGCGTCCGACCCCGACGTCGTCCACGTCGCCGAAGGCTGGACCAGCGAGGAGGACCACCACCGCGTCTTCGCCGGCAGGACCGCCCAGGCCATCGTTGCGCAGATCGACCCGCTGCTCGCCAAGGACTCCGAGTACACCGACTACGTTCCGGTCCGCGGCAGATCCGCCCTCTGACCCGCCGAACACCCCACACCCCAGCCTCTGCCGCCTCGGTGCCCACCGAGGTGGCCCCCGTCCTCGCCCGACCGTCCCGCCACCACCCACGAGAGGCAACGACCATGACCACAGCCCGCCCCTCCCTCGACCCCGAACTGCATGAACTCCTGGCCGACATGCCGCTGATGTCCCAGCTCAGCCCGGAAGTGCTGGCGCAGGTACGCCCCTTCTCCTCGATGCCCGTCGAACTCCTCCTCGAAGGTCGCGCTATCGACCGGCGCGAGGTCACCGTTGCGAGTTCGGACGGCACCCCGATCCCCTTGTCCGTCTTCAGCCCCGCGAACAGCGATCGCACCGCTGCCGCACCCTGCGTCTACTGGATGCACGGCGGCGGGATGGTCATGGGCGACCGCTTCTCACAGATCGACATCCCGCTGGAGTGGCTCGACGAGTTCGGCGCCGTCGTGGTCTCCGTCGACTACCGGCTCGCGCCCGAGTCCACCGGCACCATCCCGGTCGACGACTGCTACCAGGGACTGCTCTGGATCGCCGACCACGCCGCCGAACTGGGCATCGACCCCGCCCGGATCATCGTCGCAGGCGCCAGCGCGGGCGGCGGCCTCGCCGCCGGCGTCACCCTGCTGGCCCGCGACCGCGGCACCCCGCCGATCGCCGCCCAAGTCCTGATCGGCCCCATGCTCGACCACCGCAACACCACCACTTCCAGCCTCCAGTACTCGAACGGGCCCGGCGTCTGGACCCGCGAGATGAACGGATTCGGATGGCGCTGCCTCCTCGGCGACCTCACCGACGACGAGGTACCCGCATACGTCTCACCCGCCCTGGCCGACGACCTCGCGGGCCTGCCGACCACCTACATCGACACCGGCTCCGCCGAAGTCTTCCGCGACGAGGACACCGACTACGCCACCCGCATCTGGGCGGCCGGCGGCCAGGCCGAACTCCACGTCTGGGCAGGCGGCTTCCACGGATTCGACGCCCTGTACCCGCAGGCACACATCTCGGCCACAGCCCGCCGAACCCGCACCGACTGGCTCGCCCGGCTCCTGCCCACGAACCCCGCCGCATAGGTGAAGTCGACGAGTTTCGGTCATACGCTTCAGCCTTGGATAAGACCTCAGCGTCTGCTGTCTCCGGGCGCGAGCAGGCTGGTGACCTCGGCGATCGCCTCCGCCGAGGGGTGGAAGTAGCGCCGTACGTTCTCCTGCTGCTTGTGCCGGGACTTCGCCATCAGCATGGGCAGGCTGGCCCCGGCCTCGCCGAGGTCGGTGAGACCGGAATGGCGGTAGTTCGTGCAGGTCCCAGCCTGTGCCCGGCACCCCGCCGACTGCGGTGTGGGCGTCGAGCAGGGCGCGGGCCTGGCCGTACGACAGCCGGACCAGCCCGGTGTCCGGGCACACGTCACGCGGCGCGAGGAGCTTGCCGGGACCCGGCTTGCGGTGGGTGACGAACACCGGCCCGCGCGGGCGGCCCTTGATCAGCCGGGGCAGCAGGCGGGCGGTGCCGGCGTCCCAGTACACGGGCTCCAAGACGTAGTCCTCGCGCGGGGCACCGCGGCGGCGGGTACGCGGCTTCGAGCCCTTGGCCTTCACCGGGGCCCTGCGGGCGGCAGGGTCCAGCTCCTCGATGTTGACGCCGAGGATCTCCTCCGCCCGCGCGACGGTCACGTACAGCATCCGCCACAGCGTCTTCTCCCGCAGGTGGACCTCGCGCCGGGCGATCAGCCGGTCCACGGCCGTCTTCGAGCGGGCCGGGGTCTCCGAGTCCGGCGGGGGCATCCGCTTCACCCAGGCCGGGACAGCCGGGCCGTCGTATCCGCGCTCGACACACCAGCCCAGCCACGACAGCACCGCCGCCCGCCGGGCGTTCCACGTGTTGACCGCGGCCTCGCCCCACAGTTGTTCGAGGGCGCCGCCGATCTAGTCGTCCGCGACGGTGGCGAGCGGGCGGGCATCACCGAGGTGCTCGGCGGTCTTACCGACGCCAATTCCGTACGACCGGAGCGTGTTCGCGTTGTCGAGCGAGTCGAGGAACACGTCGGCCGCCGCGCGGACGGTCCACGCCTTCCCGACGGGCAGTCGTACGACGGCGGGCACCGCTTCCCCCCTTGCCGCAGATAACGGGGCCGCTTCGTGCACAGCCCAGAGAACGTCGCCGCAGGTCGTGATCAGCGATGCCGCAGATAATAGGGCGTTATCTGTGGGAAGACTTCAGACCGGCCCCGCGACCGATGCTCCGTCAGTCGCCCACCAGGTCTGACGAATCCTCAGCGCACGATCTGACATGGATGTTCCTCAACCCCCTTACCGCCGCGAGGCCATGCTCGTCGCGTTCGGCGGCCGACGCGTCGACGGCTCGTCGCCGCTGAGCCGGCGCGGAGAGCGGACCGGCGGTATGTTCCTCGGGCAGTCCTCGCTCGCCACCTCTGCGGTCGCCCCGGTTCGGAGCGCGGTTGAAGGTCCCGGACGACGTGCCGCTCGCCGAGGACAAGACCTCCAACGTCACGATGCCCACTCCTCATTGGTGGCTGGGAGTGTCGCGCTGGCTGACTGCCGCGCCAGGCGGCACTCCTTCTCGGGCAGGCCGGCTGTGCTCGGCGGTCCGGTCCTCAAGGCATACACCGAGCTGAAGGTCCGTGATCGACACCGGCTGTGCGGTGCGCAGGGATTCGTTGGCGGCGATACCGACGGCCACGGCGCGCACTCCGTCGAGGTAGCCGGCGGCGCGGCCGAGCGGATCGGTGTGCAGGCGCAGGTCGCGACGGAAAATGTCCTTGAGAAGGATGGCGTCGCCACCGCCGTGCCCGCCGATCCCGTCGGGGATGGCAACATCTTCTGCCCGGTTCCAGTGCTTCTGCACGACGAGGCGGTCTTCGACGGGCCGAACCTGATCAACAGCTGAAGCACCCGGTAGTGCGGACGGATCCAGGTCAACGCCGCCGTCATCATCGAGCTGGATGTGTCCCCGCTCGACGACGGACAGTTCCGCACGTCCCTGCGTGCCGTTGACCGAGACCCGATAGCCCTCCCAGGGACTGTGGGCATTCAGGGAGTACGTGAGTGTGGCCCCGCGGCGGTAGTCGACCAGGACGGACATGTTGTCCTCGATGGTGATGCCTGGCGCGAACGGGTCCTGGTCGCGGCGGTATCCGTCGTGGTGCTCGGCTTGCAGGTACAGCGCTTCGAGCCGCGGATCATCACGGAGGTCGAGCGCGAAGGGATCCGCTCCGGCGCCGGTGCCGCGCTCGGGGCGGGGTCCCATTCCGCGGGCCGCTGCGTTCGCGTCACCGTAGAAGCGCAGCCCTGCGGAGGCGTAGACGCGTTCGGGTATGTCGTCGAGCCACCAGTTGACAAGGTCGAAATGGTGGCTCGCCTTGTGGACGAGCAGTCCTCCGGAGTTGTGCTTCTCGCGGTGCCAGCGGCGGAAGTAGTCGGCCCCGTGCATCGTGTCCAGGACCCACTCGAAATGGACGCTGGTGATCTCACCGATGACGCCACTGGCGATGACCTGACGCAGCGTCGAATTGCGGGGCGCATAGCGGTAGTTGAAGGTCATGATGAGGTCGTTGCCGGTATCGGCGACTGCCCGGACGATACGTCGGCACCCTTCGGCGTCAGTGGTGAGCGGTTTCTCGACGACGACGTCCGCCCCCGCGCGCAGGCTGCGGTCGACCATGTCCGCGTGCGTCCGGTCGACGCTGGTGACGATGACGGTCTCGACGCGCTGCTCTGCGATCATCCGCTCGAGCCTGTCGGGGGTATAGCGGGGCAGGCGGGCGGGAGCATCGCCACCACCGGCACGCCCGGCTTCGTTGTCGTAGTAGTCGATGCGGGCCGGGTTGGGGTCAAGCCACGCGACGATCTCTCCGACATCGGCGTGCTCGCCTGTCAGGGCGGCAACGTACATGCCGGCACGATGCCCGGTGCCGGCGACCGCGTAGCGGCGCCGGGGCTGGTCCGCGGGAGGTGGGGCGAACTCCCCCACCACTTGGGGATTCACCGTGGTGCTGGTGCTCGATGCCGGTAGGGGTGCGGTCGGGTTCTGGTCCACGAGGCGGTACTCGGTCATGATTCCCTTAGCTTTCAGCGCCTCTTTGCGCATGGCCGGGTCAGTATGGGTGGTCGCATGGTGAGGACAGGAGGCTGGATCGTTCAGAGCGCCCGAAGTGGGCGACCACGCTGGTCAGGGCCCTGCTGGTCCTGACGAACCGTGAAGTCGCCCGCAGGCCGATGATCTACGCCGGAGTCGTCCGCCCGCGACCAGCCCGAGCACACCGGAACCCGCGGCACACCAGATCCGTGACCTGCGACTTCACCCTGGACCAAGGTGATCACCAGTGCACTCGCCCGGCTCGATGCCCTCCTGAACCCGGCGAACGGCCCTGCCTGCTCGCAGGGTGCCCGACGGCGGTACCGGGACCTGGTGGACGGACGCCCCGAGGCCGGAGTCGGCTTCATGCGGCCGCCGGGCGGCCCTGTCCCGGGCTACCAGGAGGCCAGTGAGCCGTCCGTGTTGCGCCAGACCGGGTTGCGCCAGCGGTGGCCGCGTTCGGCGGCGGCCCGGACCGCGTCCTCGTCGATGGTGATGCCGAGGCCGGGGGCGGTGGGTCGGTCGATGTAGCCGTCGCGGAAGGTGAAGGGCGTGGTGTCGGCGAGGTAGTCCAGCAAGCCGCTGCTGTCGCCGTAGCCGATGCCCAGTGCCTGTTCCTGGATGAGGAAGTTGGGGATCGCGAAGTCGAGTTGCAGGCTGGCCGCGAGGGCGATCGGGCCGAGCGGGCAGTGCGGGGCCACCAGGACGTCGTAGGTCTCGGCCATCGCGGCGATCCGGCGGGTCTCGGAGATGCCGCCGGCGTGGCTGATGTCGGGCTGGGCCACGGCGATGCCGTCGGAGAGCACCGAGCGGAAGTCCCAGCGGGAGTAGAGCCGTTCGCCGGTGGCGATCGGGATGGAGGTGGAGCGCACGACGGCGCCGAGGTCCTGGGAGAACTCCGGCAGTACCGGCTCCTCCACGAACAGCGGCAACAGCGGCTCCAAGAACGGCAGTACGCGGCGGGACATCGCCCCGCTGAAGCGGCCGTGGAAGTCGAGTGCCAGGTCGCGGTCCGGGCCGATGGCCTCGCGGACCGTGGTAACGCCGTCCACGATGGCGTTGATCGCGGCGGGCGTGGCGAGGGGCTCCAGCTGGCCGCAGGGGTTGAACTTGACCGCCGTCATACCCTTGGCGACCTGCGCGGCCGCCGACTCGGCCAGTTCCTCCAGAGTCTCGCCGCCGACCCAGCCGTAGACGCGCACCCGGTCGCGGACGTGGCCACCGAGGAGCTGGTGGACCGGAACGCCGTGGGTCTTGCCCGCGATGTCCCACAGGGCCTGGTCGATGCCGGCCAGGGCGCTGTTGAGGACGACACCGCCGCGGTAGAAGCCGCTCTTGGCGAGCACCTGCCAGTGCTCTTCGATGCGGGCGGGGTCCTGGCCGACCAGGTAGTCGAACATCTCCTCGACGCAGCGGGCGACGGTCTGGGCCTTGCCCTCGACGATGGGTTCGCCCCAGCCGGAAATGCCCTCGTCGGTGTCGACGCGCAGGAAGAGCCAGCGCGGTTCGACGAGGAAGAGCTCATGTCCAGTGATCTTCATGGGGTGGACCTCCGGTCCTGTGCTGTGTACCACCGGGCGGGTGAGCCAGTGTGGTGAGGGCGGGCGAGAGGAACTGCCCGCCCCGGGGGAGACAGGCGAGATGTGAGGAAGGGGCTGCTGTGCGGGACACCCGCGGGCGGAGCCCATCGGGATGCGCAGGCCGGGTCGTTCCTTGAGCGATAGGGGTCCCGCCCGGAACGGGCGAGGGCGGCCTACTCCTGGGAGCTGATGCTGCGGCCACCGTCCACGAGCAGGTTCTGGCCGGTGACGAAGGAGGCGTCCTCGGAGGCGAGGAAGGCGACGGCGGCGGCGATGTCCTCGGGGGCGCCGAGCCGGCCGACGGGGGTGCGTGAGGCGACGAGGGCCTTGTACTCGTCGGGCACCTCGGTCCACAGGGCGGTGGCCACGGCTCCGGGCAGGACGGCGTTGAACCTGATCTGCCCGCCGTACTCGACGGCGAGCTGGCGTACGAGGGCGTCGATCCCCCCCTTGGCCGCCGCGTAGGCAGGGAAGCCCTTGAAGCCGACGACCGCGTGTACGGACGAGGTGATCACCACGGCGCCCCTGGCCGTCCTGAGCAGGGGCACGGCGGCGCGGACACCGTAGAAGACGGCGTCGAGGCAGAGCCGCAGCTGGTGGTGCCAGGTGGCGTCGTCCAGTTCGTGTGCCGCTCCGTGTACGTTCTGGCCGGCGTTGAGGTGGAGCACGTCGAGGCGCCCGGTCCAGGACTCGGCCGCGGTGACGGCCGCGGTCCACTGACTCGGTGCGGTGACGTCGAGGCACTGGTCCTGCGCCCGTCCTCCTGCGGCGCGGATCTCCTCGGCGACGCGATGGGCGCCCTCGGCGTCCACGTCGGTCACGAGGACCGACGCTCCCTCCGCCGCCAGTCGGCGGGCGGTCGCCGCTCCGATGCCGGAAGCGGCCGCGGTCAGCAGGGCCGTGCGGCCGGTGAAACGCGCCGGCGCGGCGACAGTCATGGCGTCCCTCCTGGTTCTGCCGGTCCAGCCGTGGAACTGCGCAGCACCAGCCGCGGCTCGGTGGGTACGACGACGTCTCTGAGCGGCGCGCCCTCGATGGCGGCCACCAGGGCGTCCACGGCCGCGGTTCCCAGCTCGTACAGGGGCATGGCCACGGTGGTCAGCGGGGGGTGGAGGTGTGCGGCGACGGGCAGGTCGTCATTGCCGATCACCGAGACGTCCTCGGGGACGCGCAATCCGAGACTGCGGATCGCGGCCATCGCACCCATCGCCTGCGCAAGGGAGCTGGTGTAGAGCGCGGTGACCGGCGGATGGCCGTCAGCGTCCACGGGGCGGAGCAGTTCCAGTGCCGCGGACCCACCGCCGTCCTCGGTGAAGTCGCCGGACGCCACCGGCGCGGCGGACAGCCCCAGCTCCCCGGCGTGCCGCAGGAACGCTTCCTTTCGGGTGTCGCTGGGAGTGATGCCCGGCGGGCCCGCGATGTGGCCGACCGCGCGGTGACCGAGGCTGTGCAGGTGGTCGAGGGCGGTGACACTGGAACGGGCCACGTCCATGGTGACGTTTCGCTCGGACCCCTCGACCGACCGGTTGACGAAGACGTGCGGGACCGGGCTGGCGCGGAGTGCTTTGAGCAGGGGGTGACCGGGGCGGGCGGAGGCGATGAGCAGCCCGTCGACCCTGCCCTCCTGCACCAGGTCGTTGAAGGACTCGTCGGCTTCCTGCCCGTCGAAGTCCTCGGCCAGCAGGGAGAGATAGCCCAGTTCACGGGATCGCTGGTAGGCGCCGCGGGCGATGGTGACGTACGTGGGGTTGTCCAGGGCGGGGACCAGCAGGGCCAGTGCGTGCGTGCTGGCGCCGGCCAGCGCCCGGGCCCCGGAATGGGGCCGGTAGCCGAGCGCCTCGGCGGCCTCGTGGACGCGTCGGCGTGTCTCCGGCCGCACGTTCAAGTCCTGTCTGCCGTTCAGCACCTTGGACACGGTGGCCTTGGAGACTCCGGCCCGCTCCGCCACGTCCACGAGCCTCGCCCTGACGGGCTGTTCCGACACGCGGGTCCTCCTTCCGGGTGGGCGCCATGGGCCGCTCGGCATCTGCGGCGGTGGCATGTTCTGATCTGTTAACAAGCTCTTGACATCTTCTGACGCTGCAACTTAACGTTCGCCGAAGTTCAAGTCAACCGGTTTCCTCAGACGGAAATACCCGATAAGTCTGGGCAGAGCCCTAGAAACCGGTCCAGGCTAACGCAGCAGTGTCAATGCCGGATACCGGCCATGGGCAGGGTGCGCTACCAGGCGCCCGGGAGTGTCACCGCGCAGGCGACCACCGTCGCCGTCGCGTTCGGACCAAGAGGTGGCGACACACGTGCCGGACAGCCGTGTGCGCCCGGTCCGGGACATCCCGAACCAGGGCCGAGAGAGCACGGTGCCTCCCGCCCGAGCCGTCCCCCACTCCCCTACCTCGTGCCTCTTTCCTCGCCGCTCCTCCCTGCGGCAACTCCGCCTTCCCCATACGTTCCGCACGAAAGGCTGTCCAGCTATGTCCGTCCCGACCACAGAGTCCCTCGACAGACGTCGTTTCCTCACTCTCTCCGGTGCCGCGCTCGGCGCGGCCGCGTTGTCCGGCTGTGCCGCTTCCGTCGACGACGGCTCCGGCGGCAGCTCGAAGGGCGCCAAAACGACGCTCACGGTCATGTGCGAAAAGGACGACATCGACATCAAGGCCGCCCAGCAGGCGCTGGGCATGGAGATCAGGTTCCTCCAGAAGGACCCCACGAAGCTGAACGCCATGCTGGCCGCCAAGACCCCGCCGGACGTGGTGCGCGGGTTCGGAGCCACGGAAGCCCCGTACTTCGCGGCGCGCAAGCTGATGACCGACCTGGACCCGTACTTCGCCAAGAGCACGGTGCTCAAGCCCGCCGACCTCGACCCGGTCAACGACCTGTGGCGTTACGACGGCAGCAAGCAGGGCGCGGGCCCCCGCTACGGCATGGCCAAGGACTACTCGCAGGACCAGATGTTCTGGTACCGCACCGACCTGTTCGAGGCCGCGAAGCTGGACCTGCCCAGCGACACCGAGCCGCTCTCCAGCGAGGAGTGGCTGGACCTCGGCAAGCGCCTGGTCAAGCGCCGGCTGGGCAAGGTGAAGGTATACGGCATGAACATCACGGGACTCGGCTCCTTCTCCCCGCTGATGGCCATGACCGCGTCGGCCGGCGGCAGCCTGTTCACCGAGGACCTGACCTCGGTGGACTTCTCCTCCCCCGAGGCGCTCAAGGCGCTGCAGTGGTACCTGGACTACACGAAGGCCGACATCGGCCCGAGCGTCGTCAACCCGAACCCGGACGGCTGGGACTGGCCGACCTACCAGGCGGGCCGGATGGCGATGGCCGGCGACGGCTACTGGTTCGGCGGGGCCATCGGCGGCGACCCCAAGGTCGCCGAGGTCTCGCGCCTGGCCCCCGCACCCCAGATGGGCAACAGCCGGGTCAGCACCTGCTTCAGCGCCACCGGCTTCTGGATTCCCACGGAGGCCAAGAACAAGGACGCGGCCTGGAAGTTCTTCGAGTGGTACTTCGGCGAGGAGCCCGCCCAGGGCAGGGCCGCCGCCGGCTGGGGCATTCCCACCCTGAAGTCGCTGCGCCCGAAGATGCCGCAGGGCAAGCCCTACCAGAAGCAGGCCTTCAAGGTGCAGGAGGAAGAACTGGCCCACTTCTCCGTCCTGCCGTTCACCCCGTACGCCCAGTTGACGTCCCTGGACGGGGTGATCAGCAAGGTCGTGCCGGGCGCGGTCAAGTCCGGTACCTCCGCGGGCAAGGTCGCGGACGAGCTGAACAAGCAGATGAACGACCTGCTCGCCACGGGCAAGGACGTGCTCGGGTGAGCACTGGACAGCTCACCGAATCCGCTGCCGGGCCTGCTGCGCAGAGCCCGGCCGGGGCGGCGGCCACCCGGCCGCCGCGCCGGCGGCGCTCGCTGGCGAGGCGCCGGGCCTGGTCCTTCTACGTCTTCGCCGGTCCCTGGGTGCTGGGGTTCGCGGCACTGACGGCCTTTCCCCTCGGGTACGCCCTGTGGCTGAGCTTCACCAACTCCGACGGGCTGTCGCAGAACTCCCGCTTCGTGGGGCTGGACAACTACAAGGAGGTGTTCTCCGACTCGGAGACGCTGGCCTCCCTGGCCCGCACGGGAGTGTTCACCGCGACGACCGTGCCGCTGACGATCGTGGCGGGACTGTTCCTGGCCGTGCTGGTGAACCAGCCGATCCGGGGCCGCGGCCTGTTCCGCACGCTGCTGTACCTGCCCGCCGTGGTGCCGCCGGTCGGTGCCGCCCTGACCTTCAGGATGATCTTCGACCGGGACTCCGGGGCGGCCAACGGCCTTCTGGACCTCTTCAACATCAACGGCCTCGCGTGGCTGGCGGACCCCTACGCCCGCTGGGTACTGATCGTCCTGACCATGTGGGGCGTGGGCAACGTCATGATCATCTCGCTGGCGGGACTGCAGGACATCCCCAAGGAACTCGGCGAGGCTGCCCGGGTCGACGGCGCCAGTCCCTGGCAGTCCTTCACCCGGATCACCCTGCCGCTGCTCTCCCCCGTCCTCTTCTTCCAGGTCGTCACCGGGATCATCGCCTCGCTGCAGACCCTCGCACCGCTGCTCATCTCGCTCGACCCCACCCCGAAGGGCATCGGATCGATCCCTGAGAGCAACTCCCTCTTCATGATCCAGGTCCTCGACCAGTACCTCGTCGGCGGCCGTTACGGCTACGCCTCCGCCCTGCTGTGGGTGCTCTTCCTGATCATCGTCGGCGTGACCCTCGTCATCTTCAGACTCAGCAAGGGCGCGGTCTTCTACTCCGTGGAGCCGGAGCGCGCGAGAACCAGGACCCGTACCATCGGAGGCGCCCGATGACACTCTCCCGGCGCAGTGTCGTCTACATGCTCCTGGTGAGCGTCCTCGTCCTCATGCTCAGCCCGTTCGGCTGGCTCGTGATCACCGCGTTCAAGGACTCGTCGGAGCTGAGCGCCGTTCCCATCCACTGGTGGCCGCACCATCCGAGCCCGGGCAACTTCCTGAAGGCGCTGAACGCCTGGGACTACTTCGGCTACGCCCGCAACTCCCTGACGATCGCCACCATCTACTCGGTCCTCGCGACCCTCGCCTCGGCCTGGGCCGGTTACGGCTTCGCCCGGCTCGAAGCACCGGGGAAACGAGTGATCTTCGGCGTGCTGATGGCGACGATGATGCTGCCGCAGATCTTCACCCTTATCCCGACCTACCTGATGTTCGCCAAGGCCGGCCTCCTCAACACGTATATGCCCTGGGTGCTGTGGGGCCTGTGCGGCGCCCCGTATCTGATCTTCCTGTTCCGGCAGTTCTTCAGCAACATGCCGAAGGAACTGGAGGAGGCGGCGATCGTCGACGGCTGCGGGCAGATCCGCATCTTCTGGCGGATCTTCCTGCCCCAGTCATGGCCGGTCATCGCCACCAGCCTGATCCTGTCGTTCTCCTGGACCTGGGGTGACTGGATCGCGCCCGCGCTGCTCCTGGACACCGACCGCACCACCCTCGCCGTCCAGCTCGCCAGCGGCTACCGGAACGCGCACGGCGGTCAGCTCAACAACCTCGTCGCGGCGGGCACCCTGGTGTACGTCGTGCCCGTCCTGGTGCTCTTCCTCATCCTGCAGCGCGGCTTCGTCGCCGGAGTCTCCACCTCCGGACTCAAGTAACGCTGTTTACCAACGCACCACGCTGCAAAGGAACTTCGCATGACCACCACCCAGCGCTTCGGCACGTCGTCCGTGGCGGTCAGGTCGTGACCGGGCGTCCCCCACTCACCCCGCAGCTGGGCCGGACCCGGGTCATGGCCATCCTCCGATCGGCCGACGCAACGGGACTGCCCACCGTGGCCCGGGCCCTCGCGGACGGCGGCATCACCTGCCTGGAGGTCACCCTCACCACACGGGGCGCCCTCGACGCGCTGGCCGCCATCCGCGACGAGCTCGGGCCCGGGGTGTCGGTCGGCGCCGGCACGGTGATCACCACCGGGCAGGCCCGGGATGCGCTCGCGGCCGGGGCAGAGTTCCTGGTCGCCCCCACCGTGGACACCGACGTGATCCGCTGCTCGACCGAAAGGAGCGTCCCCTTCTACCCGGGCGCCTGGACTCCCACCGAGGTGTCCACCGCCTGGCGCGCGGGCGCCGCCGCCGTCAAGCTCTTCCCCGCGGGCACCGGCGGCCCCGCCCACCTGCGGCAGCTTCGGGCCCCGCTGCCGGACATCCCGCTCGTCGCCGTCGGCGGAGTCGGCGTCGACCAGGCGCGCGACTACCTCGACGCGGGCGCCCTCGCCGTCGGCATCGGCTCCCCGCTGCTGCGCGGAGCGGACCTGAACCCGGCGACGAAGACCCTGGAGGCCCTCACGGCGAGGACCCGCACACTGCTCGACGCGATCCGGGACACGTCCGGCCACCAGGAGGTGGGACCGTGAACGACCCTTCCCAGCAACGCTACTTGGTGACCGTCGGCGAGGTCCTCGCGGCCCTGGCCGCGTCGGACACCGGCCCGCTGGCTCTCGGCTCCGACCTGCGTCTCGGACTCGCCGGAGCCGAGTCGAACGTCGCCGTGGGCGTCAGCCGGCTCGGCGGGTCCGCCACCTGGATCGGCCGCGTCAGCGACGACGCACTCGGCGACCTCATCCTTCGCGAGCTGCGCGCGGAAGGCGTCACCACCGTCGCCGCACGCGATCCCGCCCCCACCTCCTTGCTGCTGCGGGAACGCCGTACGACCACCCACAGCCGCACCCGCTACTACCGCACCAACACGGCCGGTTCCCGGCTCTCTCCGGAGGACATCCCGCAGGCCCTCGTCGCCGGAGCGGCAGCTCTGCACATCACGGGCATCACCCCGGCGCTGGGCGAGGGGCCGTCCCGTGCCGTCACCCGGGCGGTGGACATCGCCGTCGCCTCCGGAGTACCGGTCTCCCTGGACATCAACTACCGCTCCCTGCTGTGGAACGAGGCCGAGGCCAGGCACACGCTGCTGCCCCTGCTGCGCAGAAGCGACCTGGTCTTCGCGGGACCGCACGAAGGCAGGCTCATGGCTCCCGACGCCGAGGGGCCGGAGGAGCTCGCCAAGGCCATATGCGACCTCGGCCCCGCCGGGGCCGTGATCAAGCTCGGCGCCGAGGGCGCGTACGCCGTCCTCGACGGACGGTCGTACCGGCAGCCCGCCGTGCCTGTCACCGTGCTCGACTCGGTGGGAGCGGGAGACGCGTTCGCCGCCGGGTATCTCGCCGAACTGCTCGCCGGTGAGCCCCCGGAGCGGCGGCTGCGCACGGCAGCTCTGCTCGGCGCCTTCGCGGTGAGCACCACCGGAGACTGGGAGGGCCTGCCCCGGCGCTCCGAACTGGGGCTGCTGGAGCACTACGACGACATCGTCCGCTGAGCACACCAGCACCGCATCCGCTCAAGCGCCCGCCTGCTCAAGGAACTTCGGGGAACACACCCATGCCCACACATTCCTCCACCGATGAGGTCACTGTCCTCACCGGCTCCTACACACCCGACTCCGGCGGAAACGGCGCCGGGATCGCCGCCCTGGGACTCGCCCCGGGCACCGGCCGCCTGGCGCACGACACCGGAGTGCCGCCCGTGCCCGTCAACGGGGCGTCCTTCCTGGCGGCCCATCCCTCGCTCGACGTCGTCTACAGCACGAACGAGTCCGATCCGGGCACCGTCAGCGCCCTGGTCCGGCACCGTGACGGCCGGCTGTCCCCGTTGGGCGCCCCGTTGAGCAGCGGCGGCGCCAACCCGTGCCACCTCACCGTCCACCCGGGAGGGGGCTGGCTGCTGACCGCGAACTACGGCAGCGACACGTCGCCCGGCAGCGTGGCCGCGCACCGCCTCGACGCGGACGGACGCCTCGTGGAACTGACCGACGTCGCCGTTCACGAAGGGTCGGGCCCGGTCGCCGGACGGCAGGAGGGCAGCCACGCCCACCAGGTGCTCGTCGACCCGGCGGGCCGTTTCGTGCTCGCCACCGACCTGGGCGCGGACGCGGTCTTCACCTACCGGCTCGACACCCCGGGCGGCACCCTGGAGCGGGTCGCGGTGAACCGGCTGCGCCCCGGCTCCGGTCCTCGCCACCTCGCCTTCGCTCCCGGTGGTGGGCTGGTGTTCAGCGCGGACGAACTGTCCTCGACAGTCACCTGCCACTGGTACGACGCCGGTACAGGCACCCTTACGGGCGTCTCCTCGGTGCCCGCCACGGCCGTCCAGGACGCAACCAACCAGCCGGGCGGCATCGTCGCCTCTCCGTGCGGCCGTTTCGTGTGGGTGACCAATCGGGGCGCGGACACGGTGGCCGCGTTCCATGTCACCGGCACGGCACTGGAACCGATCGGCGAGACGTCCGCCGGCGGTACCTGGCCGCGCGGCCTGACCTACGCGGACGGTCATCTGCTGGTCGCCAACCAGCACAGCGGGACGCTCGTCGCGCTGCGTGTCCTGGGCGAGGGGGCGCTGCGGCAGGCGGGGCCTGCGCTGCCCGTTCCGTCGGTGGTCTGCGCGCTAGTCCTCTGACCCGGCCGCTTCGGTCCCTTTTCCGCCCCCACCCCCCTCCCGCCCCCTGACCGACCTCGTCCGCAGAACACCGGCCTGAAACAGCCAACGAAAGGCAGTCATGTCCCACCGCACCACCCCCGCACGCTTCACCCTCGACTCGGCGTTCGGCATCGGCGCCGTAAACCCCCGGCTGTACGGATCGTTCGTCGAACACCTGGGCCGCTGCGTCTACACCGGCATCTACGAACCCGGCCACCCGCAGGCCGACGCCGACGGCCTGCGCCAGGACGTCCTGGACCTGGTCCGGGAACTGGGCGTCACCACCGTGCGCTACCCGGGCGGCAACTTCGTCTCCGGCTACCGCTGGGAGGACAGCGTGGGACCGCGCGAGGAGCGCCCGGTCCGGCTGGACCTCGCCTGGAAGACCACAGAGACCAACGAGTTCGGCCTCGGCGAATTCATGGACTTCTGCACGAAGACCGGCATGGAGCCCATGATGGCCGTCAACCTCGGCACCCGCGGGGTCGAGGACGCCCTGCGACTGCTGGAGTACAGCAACCACCCGGGCGGCACCGAACTGTCCGACCGCCGCGCCGACCACGGAGCCAAGGAGCCCTACGGCATCAAGATGTGGTGCCTCGGCAACGAGATGGACGGAACCTGGCAGATCGGCCACAAGACGGCCGAGGAGTACGGGCGGCTCGCCGCCGAGACCGCCCGCGCCATGAAGATGATCGACCCCGATCTGGAGCTGGTGGCCTGCGGCAGCTCGGGCACCGGCATCAAGACGTTCGCCGCCTGGGAGGCCACCGTCCTGGAGGCCACCTACGACAACGTCGAGCACGTCTCCCTGCACGCCTACTACGAGGAGACCGACGGCGACCGAGACTCCTTCCTGGCGTCCGCCGTCGACATGGAGCACTACATCGAGTCGGTGGTCGCCACCTGCGACCACGTCCGCGCCCGGCTGAAGGCGACCAAGCGCATCAACCTCTCCTTCGACGAGTGGAACGTCTGGTACCAGAAGCGGACCAACCCGCACGCCGTGGAGGACTGGCAGCAGGCCCCGCGCCTGCTGGAGGACGTCTACACCGTCACCGACGCCGTGGTGTTCGGCTCGATGCTCATCGCGCTGCTGCGGCACGCCGACCGGGTGACCGCCGCCTCCCTGGCCCAGCTCGTCAACGTCATCGCGCCGATCATGACCGAGCCGGACGGCCCGGCCTGGCGGCAGACCACGTTCTTCCCCTTCGCCCAGGCCTCGACGTACGGGCGCGGCCGGGTGCTGCGCGTCGACGTGGACAGCCCGACGTACACCACGGCGAAGTTCGGCGAGGTGCCGCTGCTGCACGCCACCGCCGTCATCGACGACGAGACCGGCGACGTCACCGTCTTCGCGGTCAACCGCAGCCAGACGGAGGCCCTGCCGCTGAACATCGACCTGCGCGGCGTCGGCGCCCACACCCTGGTGGAGCACCTGGTCCTGGCCGACGGCGACCCGGAGGCCGTCAACACCGCGGACCGGCCCGACCGGGTCACCCCGCACCCCGCCACCGGCACCACCGTCACCGACGGCGTCCTGCACGCCGAACTCGAACCGCTCTCCTGGAACATGATCCGGCTGACCGGCCGGCAGGACTGACCACTGCGGCATACCGACTGCCCATGGGACGTTGCCACCGCCCCCGTCCACATCGCGGACACCGGCCCATGGGCTTTCACACGGCACCCTCACACTCACGCCCGGGAAGAACCGATGACAACCGTTGCCCGACCCCTGTTCCGAGACCCCATGCACGACGGCGCGACCGACCCCACTGTCATCTGGAACCGGCACGCCGGCGAGTGGTGGATGTTCTACACGAGCCGGCGCGCCGACGCCCCGCCGATGGACGACGCGAGCTGGATCCACGGCACCGACATCGGGATCGCGTCCTCCGCGGACGGCGGAGCCACCTGGCTGTACCGGGGAATCGCCGAAGGGCTGAACATCGAGCCCGGCCGACACACCTACTGGGCCCCCGAGATCGTCGACGACGGAACCGAGTACCACATGTACGTCAGCGTGATCCGCGGTGTTCCGACCCAGTGGCCGGGCCACGCGCGCGTGATCCGCCACTACACGAGCCACGACCTCTTCTCGTGGACCTACCGTTCCACGTTGTCGCTCTCGTCCGACAGAGTGATCGACGCCTGCGTCCTGCGGCTCCCCACGGGCGGCTACCGCATGTGGTACAAGGACGAGGCCGACAACGCGCACACCTACGCGGCGGACAGCGACGACCTGGCCCACTGGACCGTCCGGGGGCCCGTCGTCGAGATCTCGAAGCACGAGGGCCCGAACGTCTTCGAGCTGGACGGCAGTTACTGGATGATCATCGACGAGTGGCACGGCCAGCGGGTCCTCCACTCGACGGACCTGGAGACCTGGGAACCGCGAGGACTCGTCCTCGACCGTCCCGGGCAGGGCCCGGACGACGGGGGGTACGGCTACCACGCCGATGTCGTCACCAGCGAACTCGGCGCGTTCATCTTCTATTTCTCGCACCCCAAGCGACCCGACGACCACCCCGGACCCCACACCAGCCACGAGGACCGCCGGAGTTCGGTCCACGCCGCCCGTCTGCGGGTGAGCGGAGACACCCTCGTGTGCGACCGCGACGAGGTCCTCGAGGCCCCCATCCTCCCGCTCGAAGGGCCTTCGAACGGAGGAGACGAGCACTGATGCAGCCACTGCCCCGCAGCGCGGTACGCCTTCTTCCCGGCCCGTTCCTGGACGCGCAGGCCACCGCCCTCGACTACCTGCTGTCCCTCGACACCGACCGGCTCCTCGCGCCCCTGCGGCGCGAGGCCGGCCTGCCACCGATCGCCGAGTCCTACGGCAACTGGGAGAGCTCCGGCCTCGACGGCCACACCGTCGGGCACGCGTTGTCGGGCGCCGCGCTCATGTGCGCGGCGACGGACGATCCCCGGCCGAGAGCCATGGTCGAACGTCTGGTCAAGGGCATCGTCGAGTGCCAGGACGCCCTGGGCACCGGCTACGTCGGAGGCATCCCCGACGGCGTACGACTGTGGCAGCGGGTGGCCGCGGGGCAGGTGGAGCGGGACTCGTTCGAGCTCGGTGGTGCCTGGGTCCCGTGGTACAACCTGCACAAGCTCTTCGCAGGACTGCTCGACGCCCACCGGCACGCCGGTTCGGACCTGGCGCTGACCGCCGTCCGACGCCTGGCCGACTGGTGGGACCAGGCCGCGGCGGGGATGGACGACGACCCCCACGAAGCCATGCTCCGCACGGAGTTCGGGGGGATGTGCGAGGTTCTGGCAGACCTCGCCGACGTCACCGGCACGGACCGGTACGCCGCCCTGGCCCGGCGGTTCCTCGACCAGTCCCTGCTCCGCCCGCTGCGCGAACACCGCGACGTCCTCGACGGCATGCACGCCAACACACAGATCGCGAAGGTCGTCGGTTACCAAAGGCTCGGCGAGGTTGCCCGCGACCCCGGCCTGCGGGACGCCGCCCGGTTCTTCTGGCAGACCATGACCCGGCACCGGACGCTCTCCTTCGGCGGCAACTCCGTACGCGAGCACCTGCACCCCCGCGACGACTTCAGCGCCGCGCTCCAGTCGCCGGAAGGCCCCGAGACCTGCAACACCTACAACATGCTCAAGTTGAGCCGCGCACTGTTCCTCGAACAGCCGGACGCCGAGGTGCTCGACCACTACGAGCGTGCGACGGTCAACCACATCCTCTCGTCCCTGCACCCGAAGGGCGGGCTGGTGTACTTCACCCCGGTCCGGCCGGACCACTACCGCGTGGTGTCGACGCCCCAGAACTGCTTCTGGTGCTGCGTCGGCACCGGGCTGGAGAACCACGCGAAGTACGCCGAGCTGGTGTACACGACCGAGGGCGACGACCTGTTCGTCAATCTCTTCATCGCCTCCCGGCTCAGCCGGCCCGAACACGACCTGGTGCTGGAACAGACCGGTACGGCCCCCTACGACGACGAGGTGCGACTCGTCGTGCGCGACGCTCCCGCCACCCCTGTGGCGATCCACATCCGCGTGCCCGGCTGGCACGAGGGGACACCGCAGGTCCGCTTCAACGGCGCGCCGCCCGAGGAGGGACCGGCCCCGCTCACGACGCGCCACGGGACAGGCGGACAGCCCCTGACATACGTGCGTCTGGAGCGGCAGTGGCGCGAAGGGGACACGGTCACCATGTGCCTTCGCCCACGCATCAGCGCCGAGCTGCTCCCCGACGGCTCGCCGTGGGTGTCGTTCCGCTACGGTCCCAGTGTCCTCGCGGCCGAAGGCGACCGGAACGACCTGGTCGGCCTCTTCGCCGACGACTCCAGGATGGGGCATGTCGCCAGGGGCCCCTTGCGTCCTCTGGAAAACCTGCCCGTCGTGCTCACCCGGAGCACCTCCGATGCGCCGGCCAACGTGCGTCGGCTCGCCCCGGACCGGTTGGCGTTCGCCCTGGATCACGTGGACGCGCGACCGGGTCGGCCTGTCGTCCTCGTCCCGTTCGCCGGCATCCACGAATCCCGCTACGTCCTCTACTTCCCACTGGCGGAACCGGAGCGGCTCCAGGAGCGGCGGGAGGAGCTTCGCGCGGCCGACGAGGCGGCACTCTCGCTGCACGACCGAACCGTCGACTCCGTCTCCGCCGGCGAGCAACAGCCCGAAAGCGACCACTGGTTCGAGGGGCACGACACATGGTCGGGCCTCACCGACGGGCTGAGGTGGCGGGCCGCGGCCGGATGGTGGTCCTACCGCCTGACAGACCGGGACGGTGCCGCCACCGGCCTGCAGGTGACCCACCTCTCGGACGCAAGCGCCGGGCCGACCCACGTGCTGGTCGACGGACAGGCGCTGGGCACGATCGCGCCCTCGCCGGATCGCGAGGGCAGGGAAATCTCCCAGGTGTTCCCCCTCGACACGGACCGTCCCGCCGGACCCGTCAAGGTGCGGTTCGAAGCGGCCGGCGCGGCAACCGCCACCATCCGGCTGCGCGAAGTGCGCCTGGTGCGCTGACGTGACTACGACCCAGAAGGCCGGGCCGAAGGCACGCCGGCCGCACGCGCACCACCCTCGCCGCCCGCCCGGGACGGCACCAGCCGTTTCGATCCACTCCTTCACCGTCCTCCACACCCGCACAGGAAACGATCCATCATGACCCGATACCCCCGTCCGATCCCCGACCGGCACCTGCGTCCGCCGATGGGCTGGAACAGCTGGGACTGCTACGGCACGACCGTCACCGAGGACGAGGTCCTCGCCAACGCGATGTTCATGCACGAGCACCTGCTGGCCCACGGCTGGGACACCGTCGTCGTCGACATCCAGTGGTACGAGCCCACAGCCCGCGCCCACGGTTACAACCCGGACGCCCCGCTGGTCCTCGACGGCCACGGCCGCCAACTGCCCGCCGTGAACCGGTTCCCCTCGGCAGCGGACGGCGCGGGATTCGCGCCGCTGGCCGACCGCGTGCACCAGCTCGGCCTGCGTTTCGGCCTGCACATCATGCGCGGCATCCCGCGCCGTGCCGTGGCAGCCCGACTGCCCGTAATGGGCACCGACTTCACAGCCGACGAGATCGCCGACACCGACTCCGTCTGCCCCTGGAACTCCGACAACTACGGCCTCAACCACGACCACCCGGGTGCCCAGGCCTACTACGACACACAGGTCGCCCAATTCGCCATGTGGGGCGTCGACTTCATCAAGGCCGACGACATGCTCTTCCCGTACCACGAGCGGGAGATCGCCGCCTACGCCCGGGCCATCGCCCGCAGCGGCCGGCCCATCGAGCTCAGCCTGTCCCCCGGCACCGACGTGTCTGTCGCCCACCTCGACCACTTGCGGGAGAACGCCACCATGTGGCGCGTCTGCGACGACCTGTGGGACCGGTGGGAGGACGTGGAGGCCCAGTTCGCCCGCATGGCCCGGTGGGCTCCGTGGCAGGGCGCCGCTGCGACGGGCGGCTCCGCCGCGGTCGGCTGGGCGGACGCCGACATGCTGCCCCTCGGCCGCATCGGCATCCGGGCCGAGAGGGGTGACGACCGCCTCTGCTCCCTCACCCGCCCCGAGCAGATCAGCCTGCTCACGCTGTGGCTGATCTCCCGCTCCCCGCTGATGATGGGCGGCGACCTGCCCACCAGCCCGCCGGAGACGATCGAACTGCTCACCAACGACGAAGCTCTCACCCTCCTGTGGCACAGCACCGACAACCGTGAGGTTCTCCGCGAGAAGGACCTCATCCTGTGGACCGCCCAGGACACCGACGGACGCACCCGCTACGCCGCCGTGTTCTCCCTCGCCGACGCCCCTCGGCGCGTCACTGTCCCGCTCGGCTCCCTCGGCGCCCGTCCCCATGACCAGGTCCGCGAGCTGTGGACCCGCACCGACACTCCGCACGACGGTCGCAGCCTGGTCACCGACCTGCCCGCCCATGGCGCGGTACTCCTCCGTCTCGGCCAGGACGTGAGGTAGGGGGCTCGTGCCGCGACCGCGACCGGTCCGTGCATCACGACCTCCTCGTGACGCAGTACGACCGGGATCTCCTTGGCGATCGGATCGGCCAGTTCCCTCTCGCGGTCCGACGCGATCAGCATCACCTTGGAACCGCCGAGTGCCTCGGCCTCCGCGGCCACGGCGGCGGGCGACTCCCCGGCCGCGAACACCATCCGCTGGGATGCCCTGGACGATGTAGCTGTCGGTGGGGAAGTGTGGCGGTCGGTGACGATCTCGTCGCGCCCGGGGCGCAGGGCGAGAGCGCCTCGGAGCAGCTTGTAGAGGCAGACGCTGGTGGAGTCGGGGACGACCACCTGGCTGGGAGCCGCGCCCAGGGCGGCTTCGCCGAGGGCGTCGCCGACTCGCTCGGGCAGTTCCATCCAGCCTTCGGACCAGGAGCGGATGAGCCGGGTGCCCCACTCCCGGGTGAGCAGTGAGTTCAGGCGCTCCTGGGTGGTCTTCGGCGGGCGGCCCAGGAATGCTTCGATGGAAACGCACGATCTCCACTCACTTCTTCGTCCCGACGGCCGCGGAGGCCGGTCACGATGTGGAAAGACCCGATCCCGCGCAAGGGACCTGGCATGACGGACCGTCGGTGTTGGTCGACGTGCCGTGCCCTGGTCACGAATCCGGTACCGACCACCCTCGTCGCAGCCGGCCGCCACGGCCAAGGAATCACGCCGAAGACGGCGGAAAGAGGAGGAGACGGCGGATCCGCGCATGCGCCAGGCCGCCGCCGCGGTCACCCACTCATGGACGACGCGCTGCGGGACTGCCGCCGGAGTTCCGCCGGGGGGACGCCGAAACCCCTGGCGAACTTCTGGGAGAAGTGGGACGGGGAGGCGAATCCGCACCGATGAGCCACCTCGGCCACCGTGAGGGTCGCGCCCTCCGGGGAGGTGATCAGGCGACGGGCCCGCTCGAGCCGCAGCCCGAGGATGTACTGCGGCACGCCGGTCTCCCGGGCCGCGAAGACGCGGGAGAGCCGGCGCTCGCTGATCCCGATCCGCGCCGCAATGTATCCGGCCCCAAGCGCAGGGTCGGCCAGGTGGCGTTCGATGACGCCGCAGGCCGCTTCGTAGTGGCTGCGGCCGGTGGACCGGGAATCCCCGCCGGAGGACAAGGCGCCGAGGAGTTCGAGGACGGCGAGCTCGTCAGGTTTCGGCGACGATTGGGAACGGGTGGCCTTCTCCAGCAGGCGGCCCAGAGCGGCGACGTACGGGCCGAGCACGCCGTCGGCGCCGATCACCCGCGGTTTCGCGGGGATCGGACCCACCGCTTCCTCGTACAGGGCCCGTGGCAGGGCGACCGACACCTCGAGCGTACCCATGGTGGAGCCGGCCAGCGAGGGCTGGCCGGCTGGCGTGAACGCGGAACGGCCCTCGCCCAGGCGTGACGCCCTCTGTCTGACTGCGCGAGCCTCGCCATCGGTGTTTCCCGCCCCCTGACCAGGCTGTGCTGGATGCTGCGCGCGGGCGGTCGAGATGGTCCAATCTTCTTGTTCATCTGAGAGCCGTCAGGCCGAGTTACGTGGACGGGCACAGTATCGTCGCAGGACGGCCGGGACGGGAGGCGGGGTTGGGCGAGCACGTCGGGGTATGGGTGAGGCGGTTGCGCCCGGCCGCAGACCCTGGAGAGGCCACCTGCACGCGCGAAACAGTACGCCGTGCGACCGACCAGGTCGGTGACCTTCCGGTCGCGTGGGCGGTCGGGGTGGCGGCCGACATCGTCCAGGGCAACGCATTCCCGGATCTGACCCGCGTCGGTCTGAAAGGCCCGCAGGTCCTGCGCTCCGCCATCGAGGCGATCGTCATCTCGACGCTCCTCGCCATCGAGGCCGACGGACACCCACCGGCCCAGCTCCCGCCCGAGGCGGAGGCGCAGATCGTGGACCTGGTCCACCGCCGGGTTCCTCTGGACCCCCTTCTCACCCATCAGCGCAGGATCCACTCGCAGTTGGCCGATCACTTCATGGGCGGCTGCCGCTCCCTGGTACCGCTCCCCGATCTCGCGGCGTCACTTGAGCACGTGTCTCATGTGCTCTTCGAGTTCGCCGACACATTCGCCACCATGACCGCCGAGTCGTACGCCGCCGAGAACGAGCGGTTCCTGAGGAGCACCGCGGCTGCCAGGTACGAGACGGTTCTGGCGCTGCTGGCGGGAGAGGGTTCCGTCGACGCGATGTCCCGACAGCTGGCCTACCCGCTGGCGAACGCGTACCACATCGGTCTGGTGCTGCATCCCGCGACCTCGCCGAGCCACACCGGGGATCATTTGCACCAGGTGGCCCGGTCCCTCCTGCGCGGCCTCGGCGCGGACGCTCACCTGGTGGTGCCGGTGGACCGGACCGAGGCATGGGCGTGGGGAGCGTTCCGGGCGCGGCCACCGCGTGAGAAGCCGTTGCTGCCCGCCGGGTCCGACGTGATGGTGGGCATGGCGTCACCTCACCGAGGCGTCCAGGGGTTCCGGCGCGCCCACGAGGAGGCCCTCGACGCGGCGCGGGTGGGGGCTTTGGGCATGCCCTCGACGGCGGACGCGAGTGTCGTCCGGTACGACGAGGTCCGGTTGCTCTCGGTGCTGATCGCGGACCCCGACAAGGCCGCTCGCTTCGTGCGGGACGAGCTCGGCGCACTGGGATCGAGCGCGGGTTCCACACGGGTTCTCCGCCGGACGGTGCGGGCCTACCTCGACTGCCACGGCAGTCCGCAGGAGGCCGCCAGAGAGCTGCAGGTCGCGAAGAACACGGTCATCTACCGGGTCAAGCGGGCCGAGGAACTCCTGGGCCGCTCCGTCAGGGACTCCCAGCTCGAGCTGCACGCGGCACTCCGCCTCGCGGAGCTGTTCCCCGATCTCGACGACACCGGTCACTGACGGGCATACGTCACACATCCCGCACGCCGCCATGATCGTCTGACTCTTCGCCGCGCCACCGTTTTGGACCCTGGGTCCAACCGGCGTCGAAACCTTGGCCGGTCAGGCATAGGGGCCTGCGTCACGCCCGGACTTCAATCAACAGCAGGACGACAGCACCGGCCACCGCTTCGGCAGGTGAGCCGCCGAGGCAAGGAGGCCTCATGACGACTCTCGATGACGTCACGACGTCGGGACCGCAGGGACAGGGCGAGGTTCGCGAACGTCTCCTGCAGACCGCTCGCGGCCTGCGGCCGCTCCTGCGTGAGCACGCCGACGAGTCCGAGCGCAACCGCCGTCTGGCCGAGAAGACGGAGCGGGCCCTGCGCGAGTCCGGGTTGTTCCAGGCCACGGCGCCCCGTCGGTCGGGCGGGGCCGGCGGAGACGTCCGGACCCTCATCGAGCTGTCGGCCGAGCTCTCTCGGGGGGACTCGTCCGCGGGCTGGGTCGCCTTCATCGCCAACACGACCGCGTTCGGCATGGGCCTCTTCCCCGACGACGTGCGCGAACTCGTGTACGGCCCGGACCCCCGCAGTGTCGCGATCAGCCAGTTCGCACCCAACGGGACCGCCGAGAAGGTCGACGGTGGTTACCGCATCAACGGCAAGTGGGGTTTCGCCTCGGGTTGCTACCAGGCCCAGTGGACGCTGAACGCGTTCCTGGTCCTCGACACGGAGGGGCAGCCCGCTGAGGTGCGCTGGGCGCTGATGCCGCTGGCCGACATGCGGATCGAGGACACGTGGTACGTCGTCGGCATGGCGGGGACCGGCAGCAACACCCTCGTGGCCGAGGACCTCTTCGTCGAGGACCGGTGCACCCTGGACCTCGAGACGTTCATGGGCACGGCTGTCTTCCCGATCTGGCACGAGGACGAGAGCAGCTACCGGGCGTCACTGAACAGTCTCGCGTGTCTCGGCCTGTGCGGTCCGCTGCTGGGCATGGCGGAGGCCGCCTGGGACTTCACGACGGAGAACCTCGGCAAGGGCCGCCCCATCAGCTACTGGACCTACTCGGACCGTCGGGACGCCCCCAGCTACCGCCTCGCCCTTGCCGACGCGCGGGTCGCGATCGACGCGGGCAGGATGCACCTGCTCCGGTCCGCCGACGAGATGGACGACGCCGCCCGCGAGGGCCGGGTGCTCGACACGGCGGCCCGGGCGCGGATCCGCGGCGACTCCGAGATCGCGACGCGCAACTTCCGCCACGCCGTCACGCTCATGCTCGACATCGTCGGCACGAGCAGCTTCGCCCAGTCCAACCCGCTGCAGCGCGTCTGGCGTGACCTGACCGTCGCCAGCGGTCACGGCCTGAACAACCCCCTGCTGAACCGGGAGATCTACGGCCAGAGCCTCGTCGGTCGCGACACCGCGGAGATCGGTTCGCTGTGAGGTCGTCACGGCCGGGCCCTCGTGGCCCGGCCCTCGGGCCTCCACGGCGCGACCCGACACGTCGAAAGGAACTTCCGCCATGACGACATGCGCCATGCCTTCGCCCGCTCACCCCCCGATCCACCTGACCGCGGCGGAACGGGCGGAGTCACTGCCGGCCGAGACCTTCAGGTCGGCGTTCCGGATGCACCCCTCCGGCGTCGCCGTCGTCACCGCCGACCTGGGCGGGCGACCGGTCGCGATCACGGTCAGCTCGCTGGCCTCCGTCAGCGCCGAACCGCCGCTGATCGTCTTCTCCGTCTCCTCGAAGGCCTCCAGCAGCTCGGTCCTGCGGCAAGCCGACAGCGTCGTCATCCACATGGTGGGCAGCGACCAGCTCTGGCTCGCGCGGCTGGGGGCCACCAGCGGCGTCGACCGCTTCGCCGATACGAGTGCCTGGACGCGGCTGGCCACGGGCGAACCGGTCTTCACAGCGGCCCCGGCGTGGGTGCGGGGGAAGGTGGTCTCCCGTATCGAGGCGGGAGAGGCCTCGATCTTCGTCGTCCACGCGGTGTCGGCGGCCGTACCCGAGGGCGCCGCCGAGCCCGCGTCGGCTCCGCTCGTCTACCACTCCCGGACCTGGCACCGGCTCGACGAACGCTCGAAGCTGGCGTGACCCGGGCTGCGGTTCCCGTGCCAGATCCGACGGACCCACTCGGTCCCGCCTCGGCGGTTCACGGCGTGCCGGTGAGGCTGCGCATCACCTCGTGCACCTGCAGCGGGGCGGCCCGGGAGCGACCGGGCGGGCTTCGATGCGCAGGCCGTCGAGGGTCAGGCCGTCACCCCGGCGCCAGGCCTCGTGGGCCGCGTCCGTGAAGGCTCGGGCCGGCAAGCCATTGGCGCGAGGGGAAGCATCCCGGAGTACCGGGCGGCCATTCTCCACAAACACCGAGGGCACACACTCCATCCACCACACCCGGTCCTCCCGGACCGCCCAACCTTCCTAAGGAACTTACATGTCCAAGGTGATCGCCGTTTTCGGTGCCGGTACCGGCCTGGGCCTGTCCGTCGCCCGCCGCTTCGGCCGGGAAGGCTTCCGCGTCGCCCTGGTGGCCCGCCGCAAGGAGCGGCTCGACGCCCTCGTGGCACGGCTCGCCGACGAGGGCGTCGAGGCCGCCGCCTTCCCGGCCGATCTGTCCGACCCCGCGCGGGTTCCCGCCCTGGTGGACGCCATCCGCGACCACTTCGGCCGGATCGATGTCGTCGAGTACGGGCCGATCGGCGCCGACCAGGCCTTCACCCCGGCCACCCGGCTGGACGCGGCCACTCTGGAAAGGATCTCCCGGGTGCTCCTCCTGACCCCGGTGGAGGTGTTCCGCGCCGTACTGCCGGAGATGACCGAACGCGGCGACGGCGCCCTCCTGATGACCACCGGCTACTCGGCCGTGCAGGGCGTGCCTCACCTCAGCGGCCCGGGTCCGGTGATGTCCGCCGCCCGCAACTACGTGTACTCACTCAACGGCGAACTCGCCGGTACGGGCATCTACGCCGGCACGCTCACCATCGCCGCCCTGATCACCGGCAGCGAGTCGGCCGAGGCAGCCACCACGGATGAGTTCGAGATGCCGGACACCGGCGTGGAGTTCCCGGTCGTCCACCCGGACGAACTCGCTGGGCACTACTGGGACATGTACACCCGGCGTGACCGCGTCGAGCAGGCCCACCCGGTGGAGTTGACCCCGTAGGCCGGTGCCCCCGGGTTCACCCGGCAGCGCCGCTGAGGGTGATCCATGCCTCGCGCAGCATCAGGGCGGCGGAGTCCAGGTCGCCCACGGTGCGCATACGCTGCTCGGCGGCCAGGTGCGCGGGGGCGCGGGCCAGGTCGGACATCAGCATGGCGAAGACCTCGATCGCCTCGTCCGCGGAGCGGGTGCGCATCGCGGCGGCGAACGCCACCAGGGTGGCCATCCGCCGCGGCTCGGCGAGGTCGGCGACCGCCTTGGCACGCACCGAGGAGGCGTAGCGCGACAGCGCGTGCAGGCGGTCGGCGGGAATGGCGGACAGGTCCCAGGCGCTCGCGCCGAGTTTGTTGAGCTCGATGGAACCTGTCGATGGCCTTGCCCGCGCCGGGGCCGGTGATGTCACGCGGGGAGCGGCGCAGCCGGTCCCACTTGGAGGTACGGCGGCTGTCCTCGACCGGCAGCTGCGCGGCCAGGGCGGCGCGCTGCCAGGCGGTGGTCTTGACAGGCGGTGGTCTTGACAGCCAGAGTCCGCCAGGTCTTGCGGTTGGTGTGCTCACGGATGGAGGTGACCATGCCGTTCGAGGACGGTGGCGCCGGGCACCAGCACCTTGTTCTCGGCCAGGTGCAGGGTGGCGAGGTCGATCAGGGCGATGGGGCGCTCGTTGCCCGACCAGCCGCGGTCCCACAGCCAGCGGGCCGGCTTCCACCACGCGTCGCCCTTGAGATCCCGGCAGTCGTAGGCGTCCTCGCGGCCGGAGCCGCTCGACGTCAGGACTCCGACACCATCGGAGCTTGAGTTCGACTGCCCAGCGCAAGGTCCGGCGCGAGTACGCGAACCGCGTCAGCACCCTCGCGGGCGACACCATGGAGCGAGCCGTCCGGGTTCCAAGGTCAACAACTGGCGGCTTCTGGCCTCGGCGACACCCCGTCCTCAGCCGATCCCCCACGGACCGCAGGTCTGAGCCGCGTGGAGCGGCACGGCCAGGGTCAGCACAACGGTGGCGGCAACCGTGGCGAGCCATACTGCGTACAGCGTTACGGGCCGCGCCCGGCGACGCGAGATCACCCAAGCGATCCACCCGGCCAGCGATCCGGCGGCCGGCGCCGCCACGAGGCACAGGGCCACCGCATTCCACGAGACCGGATCCACGGGTGCATTCCCCGTGCAGTAGTCGGCGTCGTTCGTCAGCGAGGTTTCCAGCATCACCCAGAAGATCGCGAGCGCCGACATCGTCCAGGCTACGGCGGCCAGCACCCGGTACGGCCACCTGGGCCAGGACCGCAGGGCGCCCGCCAGCACGGCGCACATCAGCAGGAGCGGCACCGCCATCCACCCAAACGGCGCCACCATCGCCCGCGCCAGCCCGCCCAGGCCCTCGCGGTACTGGCTGACCTGGGGGTCGTCAGACCAGTAGAAGCCTTTGAACGCCGCACACACCGAGGTGACGACCACCAGTGCGGCCAGCGCATGCGCATGGACCCGGGCCCGGGGCGCGTCCGGGAAGGACGCGGGCCAGACGATGTCCTGGAACCGGCCTGCCACCCCTGGGCCAACGGCGGTTCTGCGGCGATCTGCGAGCACCGGTCTCACGTCCCACTCCCCCTTCTCCCCCTTGGTGCGCTGTCTGCTCACCACGGGCACACATCGCGAGGGCCGGAAGCGTTCCTCCGGGGCCAGAGGACTCGTTCGAAGCCGGCGGTCCCGAGGATCGCCGCGACCACCGGACCGCCCGACCTCAGCACGTCCGCCACGAAACGTCCTCGCCCGACCCCGAGCCTGCGCAGTGCCCGCCCGTGGTCGGCGGCTACGACCAGAACCGCGCCGAGGAGCATCACCCGCCAGCCCGCCAGCAGCGGCCGCCGGGCTGCGCGCGGCAGCTCCGCGACCGACGCGCGCAGCCGCGCGCAGTGGAACGGGACGTGCCGCTCCTCGTCTGCCAGGATGCGGCCGGCGACCTCCGACGTCAGCGGATCGTCGGTGCCGTCACGCAGCGCCCGGTAGTAGCGCAGGGCCACCACCTCCGCGACCATCAGGAGCAGCAGCTCCGTCCGTAGCCCCGGCACGCGACGCAGTCGCGCGAATGCCGTGTCGCTCCAGTGCCCGGCCTGCGTCGTCGCCCCGCCCGCCTTGAGCAGCAGAGCGAGGAGCCTCGCGTGGTTCTTCTCCTCGGCGACGAACAACCGCAGCGCTGCCGAGTAGTCCGGATCGCCCGCCGCGTCCGCCTTGGCGAACAGGGCCGAGCTGTCGCCGTCCTCCCCGGCCTGGAATCGCTGGACGCTCGCCCGCACCGCCGGGGGCAGTGAGGCACCCGACTCCCAGAGTGGGTCGGGCCGGGCTGCGCGGCGGTCCCGTTCGGTCTCGAAGTGACGGGCCCATTCGGCGAATCCCGATGCACTCATGCCGCTCTCTCCCATCCCCCGCCCCGCCTGGACGGGGCGGGGTCTCCTCGGTCGTGGGGACGCGGCGGGGGCTGGCGCAGTTCCCGTCCCGAACCCGTCACCCGAGGTGGCGGGCGGAGATCCCGGTGGTCGTCCTACCTGCGGGACCGGCAGCGCGGGGGCCACCGGCGCCCCTGCCCGCTCCCCGGTGCGCCTCCGGCGGGTCGGGTCGCCCGCTCCCCGCCCGCTCCCCGCCCGCACTCCGGTTTCGAGAGGACATTCGGCCCATCGCGACCCGCGGGAACGCGGTCGCCCCGGCCTGTCGCGGGACTCCCGCATCCGCGTTCATGTGCGAGAGGCGACGGCCCGGCCCACCGGACCGAGAGCCGGCAGCTCGGCGCGGCCGGTTTCGTCGAGCCGGACTCCGAACGCGGCAACGCGCGAGAGCGCGGGTGGCGTTCGGTGCGCCGGACGGCCCGGTTCCATCGCACTGCCTTGTGACCGGGAGTGGCGGCGGGGTCCCGGAGAGGCCGAACTCACCTACAGTGCACACGAGTTCAACCACAGCTCCCCAGCACCGCTTCTCCTATCGCGGACGACGGCGCGGACGGCGCGCGGCGGCCTCGGCACCCTCCACCCAGTGGAGGTACCAGCGTGCGAATCCGACCGGCGTCGGTGGCTCGCCGAGGGGGCGGAACTCACCGCCCCCCGGGCGGTCGTCCGCCCACATACGGCCACTCTCCGGGCCGGTCAGGACGAGCCAGTCGCAGTAACCGCAGCCCTCGTGACTGAGCTTCAACGCACCGCACGTGACCCAGTCGGAGAGTTCGTCACCCGCTGTCATCCAGGCGCTGTATGCCGCGAAGTACGCCTCTTCGTCGTCGAAGCCGGACAGAAGCGGCTGCCTGTCATCGTGCTCGGCCAGAACGCGCCATCGTTCCTCCCCCGTCGGGAACGGAAGCCGCAGGTAGTCGTGGCGCAGGCAGCGGTCCACATTGCTCCACAGCCATCCCGCGTCCGTCCGGCGCAGGATGCTGAGCCCGTAGCCCGGCCCCGCACCGCCGGCCCCGACCTCGAGAAGGAAACCCCGGTACTCCGCCGGCAACGAGACACCCCACTGCGCCTCCGCCTCGGCGACCTCCGGCTCCGACAGCGGATCCGCGAACCGGAAGTGATGACCCGATCCCCCGGCCAGGTCCCAGGCCCCGAAAACCTGCTGTGCCTCGTCCACCTGGGCCAGCGCCTCCACCCGCTCGCGGACCCCACTCCACATCGTCTCCCCCATGAACCGAACTGTAAGACAGGGGAACGGCGTTCTCACCCGTTGAAGTTGCCCCGGTTGCGCTGCCGTTCCTCGGCGGCCTCGTACCGTTCGCGTTCGTCGGTGCCTTCGTCGACCGCGGCGGAGAAACCGGGCGTGTGTGCGGCGAGTACCGAACTGTGCCAGTGACGGATCGGCCTTCCTTCCGGATCGGTGGACAACGCGGCGCGGCCGACCGCTCCGACCTCCACCCGGCTCCCGCGAACTCGCGCGGACCGGGGAAGGGTTCCCGATCGGTCGCTGTCGACCGGGTCGAGAACGACCGGCGGACGCATTCGAGGGTCCCCCCGGTTCCGAGCCTCTGCGTGACCATCGCCGGCAGTGGCCCGCGGGCCTTCCGTGCCCCCGCAGACGTACACCACGATCGACGTCGACAGGTACGCGTTCCCCGTCGCCGCGAGAGCGACGAAGGCGGGGATCGACGCCGGTCCGGGACACGCGGCGCCTTCCTCACCTCCGACTGCGAGACAAGTTGACCCACAGATCTCTGAGACAACTTGACTCACAACTCCATTTCGATACATACCGTCTCACAGATGCAGCGCAAGAGTCCCAAGGAGGCAGCACATGTCCATGAACGAGAACGCAGTCGCCCTTCGCTTCGCCGACCGCGCCACCGCCTACCAGGCCCTCAGCGACCTCAGGCACCTCCACTCGGCCACCGTCGAGGTCCGCGGCGCCGTCTTGATCGAGCGCCTGGAGGACGGCACGGTCCGTGTCCCCGAGGGCCTGGAGACCGCAGCCGGACGCCACACCGCCGTCGGCGGGCTGGTCGGTTCGCTGGTCGGCATCCTCGGCGGCCCCCTCGGCGTACTGACGGGCTGGGGCATCGGAGCGGTGATCGGCAGCGGCTACGACTACAAGCGGGCCGAGGAGGCCACCGGCACCGTCACCCTCTTCACCCAGCACATGCCGCCCGGCGGCACCGCCATCCTGGCCGAGGTCCGCGAGTCGGATCCCCAGCCACTGGACCTGCTGGCCATGCGCTACGACGCCGTCCTGGAGCGTCGCCCGTCCGACTCGGTACGCGCCGAACTCAAGGCCATGGAGGAAGCCGCCGACGCCATCCGCAAAGAGGAGACGAAGGAGCGGCGCGACCGCAAGCGCACCGAGACCGAGCAGAAGATCAAGGACGGGGTCGCGCAGTTGAAGCAGAAGATCGCCGGTTAGCGGTCTCCACGAGCGCGGGGTGACACCCCCCTGCCCCGCATGGCGGGGGCGGGCCCATCCGGACCGCCCCCGCCGCCGCCAACGCCCGGTTCCGGAACAGTCGATATGCCGGAACCCGTCGGCCTCACTGTCGCCATGGCCGTCGGAGACTCTCTTCCCCCCGTATACGCCGGCTCCGTATCGAGGGCGAGGCGCTCGCCGGGCTGACGGTGGCGGCCTGGGTGAGCGGCGTCTGCCCGGAGGACTTCAGCACCACGGTGTTGCCCCATACAGCGGCCACACCACGGCGCGCACGCCGAGGATCAGCGGCGCGTTCCACGGTGCGATGCCGACGACGACGCCGACCGGCTGACGCACGCCGAGGGCGGTGAGGCCGGGCACGTCCGACGCGATGACCTCGCCGACGGCCGCGTAGGCCTGGGCCGCCGCCTCGACGAGCATGCCCTTCGCGACATGCACGTTGAAGCCGCACCAGGGCAGGGTGGCACCCATCTCGCGGCTCATCGTGGCGACGATGTCACCGGTGCGCTCGCCGAGCAGGACAGCCGCGCGCTCCAGCACCGCCCGCCGTACAGCCGGCGGCGGGCTCGACCACTCCGCGAGGGCGGCCGCCGCCGCGTCCACCGCGAGGTTCACGTCGTCGGCGGAGGCTGCGGCAACCCGTGCGATCGGTTCGCCGGTCAGGGCCTCGGTCGTCGCGTAGTAGCGGCCGTCCTTGGCCGCGACGTGCTCGCCCGCGATGAGGAGGTCGCTGGTCCGGACCGCGCCGGACATGGGTGCCTCGGTCTCAGTGGCTGACATGGTGTTGCCTCACCTCCACAGCGGCGGCGATCGTCATGCGGTCGGCCCTTCCCAGGCGCCAGGCCGGCGGCATGCGCTTGGCCTCGCACAGGTGCGCCTGGCGCCTGGCCACCGTCGTCTCCGCCCGGACCGGGGTCACCGCCTCCTGGACCGGACGGCTGGAGGTGCTCGTCGAAGACGCTGTGCATCTCCTCGAGGCACGTGGAGATCGCGGTGTTGCCGTGCACCTGTCGTTGCAACAAGCCCCGCCACTCGGCTCGTTGTACCGTGCCCGCTCCACGGCCCAGGGTCGCGCGGATAATTTCGACGTGTCCGGGACGAACGGCAAACACCTCAACACTCCCGGGATACGCGCCCCTCGCCGGGAGCGGAGCCAGCGGTCCTTCGACCTCGACGGGGTCGATCTGTACCCGTGTCGAAAACCGCGGCCGCGGGCGAGGAGCACCTCGCCGAGCATGTACTCGGAGACGGACAGGGTTGTCGTACACGAAGGACAACCTGAAGCCGATCGGCCTCGGTGCGCTCGGCGTCAGCAGGGCGAAGAGCAGCAGCCCCGCGGACACCACGAGGCCGGCGCCGAGCCGGGCCCGCGCTCTCCGTCGTCCCCGCAGGCCGGTGGCCCCGCTCAGGGCGGCGAAGGTAAGGGTCCCGGAGACGATCGAACGCGGCGACGGCGCCCTCCGGATGGCCTCTGGCCGACCGACCGGCCCAGCCACGGAGTGGGTGCCGCCGTCGTCCCGGCCGGCGTGCGGCGATCGGCGTCGTCGCGAACGCGTTCTCCACCACCGCCCCGGAGCCGGCCGAACGGGCCTTGCCCTGGCGATCGCACGCCGGGAGGCGCACACCTGATCCACCGGTCGGCCTTGCCCGGTCGGGGCTCGGTCAATGGATGTGGGATCCGCCGTTGACGTCGTACGTCACGCCGGTGAGGTAGCCGGAGGCGGGCCGGGCCAGGAAGGCGATGACGTCGGCCACGTCCTCGACCGCGCCGATGCGGCCTACCGGAACATCCGCGATCATGGCTGCCCTACGGTGCTCGTCCAGCTTGCCCTGGGTGATGTCGGTGTCGATCAGGCCCGGGGCGACGGAGTTGACGGTGACTCCGGACGGACCGAGTTCGCGGGCGAGAGCGCGGGCGAAGCCCAGCAGGGCGGCCTTGGCCGCCGAGTAGGCCACGCCCCCGAACACCCCGCCCCCGCGCTCGGCCGAGACGGACGACAGGAAGACGATGCGGCCGAACCCGCGCTCGGCCATCCCGGCAGCCACGCGGTGGGTGACCAGGAAGCTGCCGCGGACGTTGACATCGAGGATCCGGTCCCACTCGGTGGGCGTGACGTCGAGGAAGCGGGTCGGTGACGTGATCCCCGCGTTGTTGACCAGGGCACCGACGGGCGGGAGCGCCGCTTCGACCGCCCCGATGGCGGCGTCGACGGCGTCGGCGTCGGTTACGTCCGCCGGAAGGCCCAGGGTTTCCACGCCGTACCGGGCCGCGACTTCCCGGGCGGTGTCCTCGGCGGCCTCCTTGTCCAGGTCGAGGACGGCGATGTGATAGCCGGCGGCGGCCAGGGCGTGCGCGGTCGCGCGGCCGATGCCGCGGCGGGAGCCGGCGCCGGTGATGACGGCGGTGCGAGGGGTGGGGTCGGTGGCCATGCGGTGCTCCTGAGAAGGGGGAAGAGGAGTGGACGGGATCAGAGTGCGCGGCGGACGCGCTCCTTGATCGCCGCGACGGAGAGGCCGTAGCGGTCGTGGAGCGTGGGCAGCGCACCCGCGGCGAGGAACTCGTCCGGGAGCCCGATCGGGACGATGTGAGCCGTTTGCCGGGCGAAGGCAAGGCAGGAAGCCACGGACTCGGCGAGGCCTCCGACGACGCTGTGGTTCTCCAGCGTCACCACGAGGCGTCCCTTCGCCGCCTCCCGCAGCACCGCCTCGCGGTCGAACGGCTTGATCGTCGGTACGTGGAGGACGGCGACATCGACGTGGTCGTGGGCGAGTTCCTGGGCCGCGGTCAGGGCGCGTACCGTCATCAGACCGGTGGAGATGAACAACACGTCCCGACCGTCGCGTAGTTGCGCGGCTTTGCCGAGTTCGAACCGGTAGTCGTACTCGTCCAGGACGGTGGGGACGGCTCCGCGCAGCAGCCGCATGTAGGTGGGGCCGGGGTGGGCGGCCAGGGCCGGGACGGCCTGTTCGATGTCGACGGAGTCCGCGGGGTCCACGATCGTCAGGCCGGGCATGCCGCGCAGGATGGCCAGGTCCTCGGTGGCCTGATGGCTGGGTCCGTAGCCGGTGGTCAGGCCGGGCAGGGCGCCGACGACGTTGACGTTCAGCCGCGGCTCGGCGATGTCGAGGCACAGGAAGTCGTAGGCCCGGCGGGTGGCGAAGACGGAATAGGTGGAGGCGAACGGCGTCAGGCCCACCTCGGCCAGCCCCGCGGCCGCGCCCAGCATCACCTGTTCCGCCATGCCCATCTGGAAGAAGCGGTCGGGGTGGGCGTCCCGGAAGACGTGCATGTCGGTGTACTTGGCGAGGTCCGCGGAGAGTCCGACGATGTCGGGGCGTTCCTCGGCGAGCCGGGCCAGCGCGTGCCCGAAGGGCGCCTTGGTGGTGCGCTGCCCCTCCTCGGCGATGGAGGCGATCATCGCGGAGGTGGTGAGTTTGCGCTGCGGCGCCTGGGTCGGCGCGGAGGTGCTCATCGGGCGGTTCCCTCTTCCTGGACGGCGATCTGGTGACGCTCCGTCAACTGGTCGCGGGCGAGCTGCCATTCGGGCTCCTCGACCCGCATGAAATGGGCCTTCTCACGCGTCTCCAGCATCGGTACGCCGCATCCGATCCGGGTGTCGCAGATGACCACGGCCGGCGAACCGCGGTGCTCGCGCAGGCTGTCGAAGGCCTCGACGAGTGCCTCGATGTCGTTGCCGTCCACGCGGATGGCGTGCCAGCCGAAGGCCTCCCACTTGGCCGTGACCGGCTCGGTGCGCAGTACGCCCTTGGTGGGGCCGTCGGCCTGCAGGGCGTTGACGTCGACGATGGCGGTGACGTTGTCCAGGCCGTGGTGGGCGCAGGCAAGTGCCGCCTCCCAGGTGGAGCCCTCGTCGAGTTCGCCGTCGGAGAGCAGGTTGTAGACGCGTGCGTCGCTGCCCTGGTGGCGCAGGCCAAGGGCCATGCCGGTGGCGACGCCGAGGCCGTGGCCCAGGGAGCCGCCGGAGATCTCCATGCCGGGCGTGTAGGAGGCCATGCCCGACATGGGCAGACGCGAGTCGTCACTGCCGTAGGTGGCGAGTTCGGCGACGTCGAGCACACCGGCCTCGGCGAGCGCCGCGTACAGCGCGATGGCGTAGTGGCCGATCGAGAGCAGGAACCGGTCGCGCTGCGGCCAGTCCGGTTCGGCCGGGCGGTGGTTGAGAACATCCTGGTAGACGACGGCCAGGATGTCGGCCACGCCCAGTGCCTGTCCGATGTAGCCCTGGCCCTGGGTCTCCCCCATGTCCAGCGCGTGCATACGGATGCGGTACGCGGACTCCTTCAGGGCGCTGATGCGCGGGGTCGCCGACACCACTGTCCTGGGTGCCTGAGTGGACATCACGTTGATCCTCGTCTCTGTCAGGGGGCGGCGGGGAGCGCGGCTTCGACGGATGGGTTCACGGCACGGTCGGCTGCCCGGCGCTCGTCGGCACCCCACGTCTCGCGCGTCACCAGCGTCGCGACGAGGCCCAGCAGTCCGTAACCGCTGAAGAGAATCGCCGGTCCGGTCCAACCGGTGGCGGAGTAGAGCGCGGTGGCGATCAACGGCGTGAACCCGGAGACCACAGCGGACAGTTGGTAGGCCAGGGAGGTTCCTGCGGTACGGGTCCTGGTCGCGAACAGCTCGCAGAACCAGGCTCCTTGGACGCCCGCGAGGGAGTTCTGGCAGACGGCGTAGCTGATCAGGAAGGCGATCAGGACGAGTGCCGCGGCTTCGGTGTTGACGGACAGGAAGAGCGGGAAGCCCCAGGCGACGCTCACCGCGCAGCCCAGCAGATAGACCGGGCGGCGGCCGATCCGGTCCGACAGGCGGCCCCAGAGCGTGGTGGCCGCGATGCCGACGGCGGCGGCGGTCACCAGGGCGGTGAGGGTGGTGGTGCTCGAGACGTCGGGGGCGTCGCCGTCGTCCAGGTAGGACAGCACGAAGGTGACCGAGACGGCGTACCCGGCGGTCTCCGTGATCCGCAGGCAGAAGGCCCTCAGGACGTTGCGCCAGTCCTCCCGGATGACCTCCAGCAGCGGGTTCTTGACGACCTCGCCGGACTCCTTGAGCGCCTCGAACTGGGGCGACTCGTCGATCTTGAGCCGGATGAAGATACCGACAGCGATCAGGACGGCGCTGAGCAGGAACGGCACGCGCCAGGCCCAGGTGTCGTTGAGGGTGTGCCGGCTGAACAGGAAGGCGAGGTTGGCGAGCAGCAGGCCGACCGGGAAGCCTGCCTGGGTGATGCCCGTGTACAGGCCGCGCCGCCGCCAGGGTGCGTGCTCGAAGGTCATCAGGATGGCGCCGCCCCATTCCGCGCCGAAGGCGAGCCCCTGGATCACACGGACGACCACCAGCAGGATCGGCGCCCATACCCCGACCATCTGGTACGTGGGCAGGCAGCCGATCAGTACGGTCGCGATGCCCATCAGCAGCAGGGATCCGACCAACACGGGTTTGCGGCCGACGCGGTCGCCGAGGTGTCCGGCGATCACGCCGCCGAGCGGCCGTGCGGCGAAGCCGATCCCGAGCGTCGCGAAGGACAGCAGGGTGGCCGAGAGCGGATCGGAGTCCGGGAAGAACACATCACCGAAATAGAGGGCTGCGGCCGTCCCGAAGCCGATGAAGTCGTACGTCTCGATGGTCGCGCCGACCCCGCACCCGACGGCGACTCTCAGACGTTCGGGCGACCCGTGCACCGCCAGCTGCGGCGCCGTGGACTCAGCCATGCCGATCCTCCTTGATCGTGTGCGAGCGAGCCGTCCCGGGCTCGCTGTTGGCTGTCGACTGTTAACAGTCGAGAGATGATGCTGGGCCCGATGAAGAGACCTGTCAACCCTCCCGGGCGGCCGAACTGCCGACTGTCAACAGATGACAGCTGGGCTACAATCATCGCTCGCGGCGTGGAAAGGGGTTTCGACCGTGTCCGGTCAGGCTTTGTCCAGTCTCACCCGTTCGACGACGCTCCGGGAGCGGGCGCTCGTGGCTCTGCGGACGGCCATCACCACAGGTCAGTACCGCCCCGGCGACCACCTCGGAGAAGTGGAGATCGCCGAGCGCCTGTCGGTGAGCCGCGGCACGGTACGCGAAGCTCTGCGCCACCTCCAGCAGGAGGGGCTCGTCACGGCGGGAGCCCGCGGGATGCTGCGCGTGTCCCAGCTGACCCCGACCGAGGTGCGGGAACTGTTCCAGGTCCGGGAAGCGCTCGAAGGCCTCGCGGTGGCGCAGATCATCGCGTCACCCCGCAGACAGGACGCGGCCGAAGCACTGCGGGGCGCCCTGGCAAAGCTCCGCGACGCCTTCGAGTCGGGAGCGGATCTGGCCGCGAAGGTCGAGGCCGATCTCGGCTTCCACCTCCGGTTGTGCGAGCTCTCCGGCAACTCGATCCTTCTCAGGACCTGGCGACAGCTGGAGGGGCCGATGCGCGTGGTGATCATGAGCGCAGCCGGCGAGCGCCGCGATGTGGCCATGTCCGCGACATCCCACTCCCCCATCGCCGACGCGATCGCGCGCGGGGACGCGGCTGCGGCCCAAGAGATCCTGCACAGGCACATGACCTCGGCGATCGAACAACTGGGCATCGGGCCGGAAGCCACCCCCGATACTGCCTGACCAACGACCTGGGGGCGCTCCGCTCCGGACGAGCCCTCCGAGCTGCGCGGGCACCTCGAGGTGCCCGAGGCTCCGGGATGGCGTGGCTCGTCCACCGGCAACGCAACACGCACGAGGTCGGTACCGACAAAGGCCGCGGCCCCCTCACTCGGGCGTGAGGGGGCCGCGGATGACGGGATGATCGTTGCCGAAGTCGTTGCCGTGGCGGGTGCGGACGATGGAATGGATGTGTGCGGGCTCCGTGTCAGCCGCCTGACGGCGCTCGGCGACCCGGAGCAGCTGAATCGCTGCGGCCTGCCGGGTCAATTCCCTGCCCTCGGACCTGTCCAAGACACGGATCTGGAGGCCGCGGCCCCATCGACGCCTCCTCCTGGCGGCCGCCTGGAAACGTGCCCGCCGGCGCCCTCATCGCCATCCATGTGTCATGCCGCCGGTCGTACCAGGCCGGACTCGTAGGCGTAGGTCACCACCTGGACGCGGGAGCGGGCGTGGATCTTGGCGAGGATGTGGGTGATGTGGGACTTGACGGTGGTCGGGGCGATGGAGAGCCGGGCGGCGATCTCGGCATTGGACCAGCCCGAGGCGACGGCGAGGAGGACGTCGCGTTCGCGTCCGGTGAAGGCGTCCGGCCTGGTGTGCTGCTCAAGGGGGCGGGGGGTGCGTTGCTGGCGGACGGAGTCGATGAGTTCGCGGGTCAGGTCGGGGGTGATGACGGCGTCTCCGGCGGCGACGATGCGGATGGCGGCGATGAGTTGGTCCGGGCCGGCGCTGTCGCGGAGGAATCCGCCGGCTCCGGCGCGCAGGGCGGCGTAGACGTGTCCCTCGTGGCTGGTTGAGGCCAGCACCAGGACACGGGGCGGGAGCCGGTCTGCTCTGGCGGAGTCGGAGGCGTCGGGGAGAAGGCGTACGGGTCGGGTGATGCGTCGGACGGCCTCGATGCCGGCCGCGTCGCGAGGAGGGGTGGCCATCAGGACGACGTCGGGACGGAGTGCGGCGCTCAGGCGGACCGCCTCGGCTCCTGTGGCTGCTTCGCCGACGACGGTCAGGTCGGGCTCGGCGGTCAGGAGCATACGGAGGCCGAGTCGCTGCAGGGACTGGTCGTTGACGATGAGGATGGAGGCCATGCCGGTCGTTCTCCTTGCCGGATGTGAGGGATGCGACGTCATCGAGAGGTTGTTCGGGGAGCCGGGCCGAGACGGCCCGCCGGGTTTGCGGCGGGCCGTCGCAGAGAGTGGGAGCGGGCACGGGCCCGGTCGGGGTCCTACATGTGGACGACGGGTGCGGCGTCGGGGTCCTGGGTGGGTGCGCCGCGGCGGTACAGGACGATGGTGATGACCAGGCCGACGGCGAAGAAGGCGGCCGACCACCAGTAGGCGGTGGAGTAGCCCTCCAGGCCGGCCTGGGCCTGGACGGCCGGGTCAGCTGCGTTCTTGCCGTCGAGGTAGTCGGTGACGGCGCTGGAGAAGAGGGTGTTGAGCAGGGCGGTGCCGAGGGAGCCGCCGACCTGCTGCATGGTGTTGACGGCGGCGGAGGCGACGCCGGCGTCCTCGGCGCCCACGCCCGCGGTGGCCAGACTCATGGCCGGGGCCATCACCAGCCCCAGGCCCAGGCCCGCCACGACCAGCTGGGGCATGATGTCGGCGGCATAGCTGCTGTTCAGGTCGAGGGCGGTCAGCCAGGCCATGCCTGCGGCTGCCAGGCCCATGCCCAGCGGCACGACCGCCTTGGGGCCGATGCGGGGGATCAGCACGCTGGTGGCGAGAGTGGAGGAGACCATCAGTGCGGCGACCATGGGCAGGAAGGCCAGCCCGGTCTTGACGGGCGTGTAGCCCAGGCTCTGCTGCAGGTAGTAGGTCAGGAACAGGAAGACGCCGAACATGCCCGCGCCGGTGATCAGAACGGAGATGAAGGAGGCGCCGCGGTTGCGGTCGAGCAGGACCCGCAGCGGCAGCAGGGGGTGGGCGGCGCGCGTCTGCCACCAGGTGAAGACCGCGAGCAGGACGGCTCCGGCGAGGAGGAAGCCCCAGGTCTGCGGGGAGCTCCAGTCGTGGCTCTCGGCATTGGAGAAGCCGTAGACCACGCAGAACAGGCCGCCGCCGACCAGGACGGCGCCAGGGATGTCGATGGTGGCGGACTTGTCGCGGGTGGTGCGCTGCAGCAGCAGCACGCCGCCGACGAAGGCGACCACGGCGAAGGCGAGGTTGACGTACAGGGTCCAGCGCCAGTCGAGGTACTCGGTCAGCACGCCGCCCAGCAGCAGCCCGATGGCTCCGCCGGCGCCGGCGATGGCGCCGTACACGCCGAAGGCCTTGGCGCGTTCCTTGGCATCGGTGAACGTCGTGGTCAGCAGGGACAGGGCCGCCGGAGCGAGCAGGGCACCGAAGACGCCCTGTGCGGCACGCGCGGCGACGAGCACCTCGAAGCTGCCCGCGGCGCCGCCCAGGGCGGAGGCACCGGCGAAGCCGACCAGCCCGACCAGGAAGGTCATCTTGCGGCCGAACAGGTCGGCTGTCCGGCCGCCGAGCAGGAGCAGGCTGCCGAAGGCGAGGGCGTAGGCGGTGACGATCCACTGCCGGTCGCCGTCGGAGAAGCCCAGGTCCTTCTGGGCCGAGGGAAGGGCGATGTTCACGATCGTCGCGTCCAGCACCACCATGAGCTGGGCCACGCCGATGACGGCGAGGATCCACCAGCGATGGCGAGGCGGTGCGTCGGCCGACGGCAGGGCGGACACGGTGGCCGCACCCCTCGTGTCGACGGGGGTTCGAGGCATGAAGACTCCAGAGCCGGAAGAAGGGAGAGGGCGGTGGGACAGTGCGCGGCACGGGCGGGTGGGTTTGGTGGCGGGTGGTGGTGCGGGGGCCGTTGCGTGGACGGTTACTGTCCGCCGGTGAGTTCGACGTAGGTGGTGCCGGTGACCGGGTGGTGGTCGTAGGTGCCGGTGACGGCGGCGCCGCCTTCGTAGCGGGGTCCGGGGACGGTCAGTTCCTGGTCGTTGGCGTAGACCTTGACGTTGAGCGTGGCGTGCTCGCCCGGGATGGTGATCTTCCAGCGGGTGGGGTACTTCTTGCCGGTGTGGGGGCTGGTCCACAGGGTGGACCGGTCCGGTGCGAGGGTCGCCTCGGCGAGGGTGTGCGTGCCGTCGGGCTGCAGGACGAGGCGATGAGCGCGGCGGCGACGACTGCCGCCCCGACCGTGGTCTTGCGCATGATGACTCCTGGTGAGGTGTCGCCCTACAGGAACGCAGGTGGCGATCGAGTGAACGAAACTGTTTCGTACTCTCGCCACATATGGCGACAACCGAGTGGGAACTGTCGCACTGGGAGAGGATGCGTGACGATCGCCCGGTCGAGGCACACGGCAGCCCGACCGGCAAACTGGAGAACTTATCTCCGGTTGCGCATTCACTGTAGCACTAAAACTGGAGAAGCCATCTCCGGATACGGGATACTGTGGATCCATGAGCCGCAGGACCGATCCCACACCGTCCCCGGAACCACGCCCGAGCCCCCTTCGGGCCGACGCGGAACGCAACCGGCTGCGCATCCTCGCCGCTGCCCGGGAAGTCTTCGCCGAACGTGGACTCGATGTCACGATCGACGACATCGCGCGTCACGCAGGCGTCGGCGTCGGCACCGCCTACCGCCGCTTCACCAACCGCGAACAACTCGTCGAGGCCGTTTTCGAAGAGGGCGCGGGGCATCTCATCGCACTGGCCGAACGGGCACTCACCCACGAAGACCCCTGGGACGGATTCGTCCAGTTCTTCCTTGCTACCGCCGAGGACTTCGCCGAAGACCGCGGGCTGAGGGAAGCCTTCCTGGAGGGCTTGCACGGCAAGATCCGTGTGGCCGCGGCCCGGGACCGCCTCATCCCCGCGGTCAGCGCCCTCATCGCACGCGCCCAGCAGGCCGGTCAGCTCCGCGGCGACCTCGAACCCACCGACATCCCCCTCCTCCAGCTCATGCTCGGAGCCGTCACCGAGCACAGCCGAACCGTCGCCCCCGCCGTGTGGAGGCGCTACCTCGTCCTCCTCCTGGACGGTCTGCGCCACGACCGGGACCATCCGACTCCTCTGCCGCACCGCGCACTCGACAAGGACGAGTTCGACCAGACCGTGGCGTGAGCTCCGACAGGCGAAAGCCGGCACCGGCTCCCCGGTATGCGGCTCCCCGTCGCGTGTCGACACGTCGTTGGCCACCACGAATCCGGCGACGGCCTTTTCCACCCGCGTCTCGGCTCCCACGACCAGGCCGAGTTCGGCCTCGCAGTCCATCCGCTCCACCACGTCCGGGAGTTGGATGTCGTCGAGGGCGCCGATCAGCGCGGACGCGAACTGGGCGAACAGGGTCGGCAACTCGATGAACGGCGAGGGGCGCGGCACCAGCTGCGCATCGTCCAGCGCCGCCATGCCGTGCCGTGCCGTGCCGGGCCGGCGGCCGGCAGGGTCTCGGCCCCGCCACCCCCACGGATTCGGCATGAGCCGAGACCTATGCCCGATGACCGCCCCGCGCCGACCTCACGGATTCAGCGTAAGATCGACCCACTATACGGTCAACTGAACCATGATACGGACCGAAGAGTTGATCCCACAGCTACGATCAGAAGTACTCCGCAGAGCGCCCTCACTACGATGACGGGGTTCACCACCGAAGGAGAGAGCGTGAGTGAGTCGTCGGGCACACGGCAGGGGATGCAGTCGGTACTGCGATCTCTCGATGTCCTCGAGGCCGTCGCCCGGTCCCAGCCCGTAGGCATCAGCGCCCTCGCAAGGTCGCTGGGAATCCCGAAGGCGACGGTCCACAGGATCTTGCGCACTCTCGGCGAGGCCGGCTGGCTGGCCCCGCAGGGAGCACCGGGAGAACAGCGCTGGGTCCTGACCGCCCGCGCGCTCGCGGTGGGAGCGAGGGTCATGACTCAGGACGACCTCCGAGAACGGGCCCGCCCCGTCCTCGAAGAGCTCGGCCGACGAACCGACGAGAACATCCACCTGTCCGTCCCGGACGGCGAGTCGCTGGTCCTGATCGACAAGGTGCCGTCCACCCGGCCCGTTCAAACGGTCGCGCAGGTCGGCGAGCGGGTTCCCATGATCCTTACGGCGTCGGGCTGGGCCTACCTCTCCCGCCTCCCGGTTTCTGAGCGGACCCCCCGAATCCCGCCCGTCGTCGATCTGGCCACCGGCGCACGCCTTACCCGCAAGGAGGTTCTCGCCGAACTGGAGGCCGTCGCAGGACGGGGTTTTGCCGTCAACCCCGGGCGGTGGCGGCCGGACGTCTCCGCGGTCGGTTCGGCCATCAGCGATCGCCAGGGGCAACCCGTGGCCGCCCTGTCGATCTCGTTGCCCAGCTACCGACTCACCGACGATCTGCATGAGCCTTATGGACAGTTGGTGATGGAGGCGACTGAACGGATCTCGGCGGAACTCGCGCGCCGCTGACGAACGCCCGACGACCGGCAGGACTACCTGCCGCTCGGGCTTCCGGCCGGTGGCACCGCGGCCGCGGCAGCAGGCCGACGACGCGATACCGCGCCCTGACACCTCGCATGTCCGTCCGTACCAGCAATGCGGCCACGGAGCAGACGTCGGCACCGGCAGCCGCGATGTCCTCCTTGCCCGCCGGCACTGCTGGTCCGTGCTCCTCGCAGCGATCACGGACCACCTCGATCCGCATCAGGCCGCCGTCCCCGCGACGAGCCGGACCGGGATCTCGGCATACGTGTTCACCATCGCGTTCTGCGCGATCACCGGATCGCCGGTGAGCTCGATAGGCTGCCGACCTCCCCCTTTCCTTGGGTGGACCGCAACGCCTGGCGGAACGGGCCGACCCGGTACCGGCGCAGGAGCCCGTCCGCGCGCAGGCGCGCTACCCGGCCGGCATCCTCGAGCGCGGGATCATGCTCAACCAGGTCGCCACCGAAGACCTGGTCACCCTTGGGAAAGGCCCCACTCGGGGCCACCGACCTGAGGACGAACTCCGTCAGTCATCGTCCGTCTGCGCGGAGGGTGTGGTTGCTGTGACGCTCGAAGAGGCTTCACCGATTGCCCGTGGCAGAACCGACCCGGTCGGTGACGAAGGTCTCGACGAGATCGACGAATTCCTCTGGTGTGGTGTTCTGCAGGTCGTGCCACCCGCCGGGAATCAGCCGGAACTCCCCGTCGGGCAGGACGGTGCGGAAGGTCTCCTCCTGGGAAGGCTTCATGATCTCGTCGTCGGTACCGAGCAGCCCCAGCACCGGGATCCCACGCTCACGCACGACGGCGATCGCCTCGGTGGCGTCCGTGTCCGGGGGCGTCTGCTGGATCATTCGCATCCGGTTGGCCATCTGGTGGGTGACGTAGCCCGGGGTGGCCCAGGGCTTGTTGGGATGGATCACAGGAGCGCCTGTCGGCAGGGAGCGCAGGTCCTCAGGTCGGCTCGGCGCCATGGACGCTTCGAGGATGATGCCCTGCACCCGGTCCGGGATCCTCGCGGCCAGGTGCAGCGCGTTGGCGCCGCCCATGGAGGTCGCCAGCAGGACGAACGGCCCGTCGACGAGGTGCGCGACCGCCTCGGCCAGCAACGCGCCGATCTCGCTCTGGGACATCGGCCGGGACACGTCCGTCTGGTCGCCCCAGCCCGGAGGGTTGATCTCCACGACCCGGTACCGCTCGGCCAGGCGGTCCTTGGCGGTGGACATTTCCAGGCCGGCGGAACCGGGCAGTGACACGATGGTCCCCAGGGCGGCCGTGGGGGCGGCTTCGGCGTAGTGCAGGGTGAATTCGGCGGCCGGGACCGTTGCCCGAGTGAAGGCGGCTCCGGGCCGCGGGACGGGTGGCCGCGTGGCGGAAGAGGCAGGGAGTTCGGTCCCGGTCAGCGCGGCGGCCAGGGCGTCGACGAGCGCGGGGAGGTCCTCGACGGTCACCGCTGTGCCGAAGAGGTAGAAGTCCGGGCGGCTGAGGTAGGCGACCAGGCCGTTCTCGTCCAGGAAGCCTCGGTAGGTGCCGTCGACATCCTCGACGTGGTCCGGACCGAGGACGACGACATGAACGCCCAGTCGCTCCAGCAGGTCGGTGTGGGCCGGCGTGAGCAACTCCGCGACCGGGACCCGGCTGACCAGTTGGAAACCGAAGCCGACGAGGTCGTCGAGCAGCCCGCCGCGCTCACCGACACGGACGCGTCCCTGCGGACTCAGCGAGCCGGCCCCCGGAGCCGGGCTGCCCTCGGCCGCGCCTTGCAGGAATCCGGTCGTGAGCGTCGGCATCGGCGGGAGTGGCACCTCGCCGGAGCGCAGGAAGGCGTCGCGGGCGGCGGCCTTGTCCGGGTCGGATTCCGCGGTCAGGGCCCACGTCGCCAGCGAGCCCTGGATGAGCGGGGCGACGTGGGCGAGCCGCTCCGGGCCGTAGCTGTCGAGAACCGAGTCGGAGGCCCTGCCGTCGAGCACGAGGTCGAGACGCCACGCGAGGTTGATGGCATCCCGCATCGCGCTGCACGATCCCTGCGCCATACCGGGGGTCATGAGATGGGCCGCGTCACCGCCGATGAAGACGTTGCCCACCCGCATCCGGTCGGCGATCTCGGAGCGGAACCGGTAGGTGACATGCCGCGTGACGCGCACCGACTGCGGGCCGATGCCGGTCTTGTCGTGCAGGAAGCCCAGTGCGTGCTCCTGGGTGCGGACCTCGGCGGGGTCGTCGGGGAGCAGCCTCATGTCGATGCGGCATCGCCGGTCGCCGTTCGGGCCCCAGTAGTAGGCGCGGGGGCAGTCCAGGTGGATCTCGGTCGACGGGGTGGGGACCTCGGGATCGATGATGTCGAAGTCGGTCAGCAGCCACTCGTCGTCATGACGGTGGATCACGTCCATGCTGATGCCGACCGCCTGCCGGACGAAGCTCGAGCCCCCGTCCATGCCGACGGCGTAGCGGGCGTTCACGCGGATCTGCTCACCGTCCGCGTCCCTGGCGGCGGTGACGACGACCCGGTCACCGAGGTCCTCGACACCGGTGACGGGCGCCCCCCAGTGGACCTGCACCGAGGGGCAGTCGTCGACGCGGGCGTGCATGGCGGTTTCGATGTTGGGCTGGTGGAGGCTGAGGTGGAGAGGGTGGCCGCACACCGTCCTGCTCCAGTCGTCCACGAGGGCCGGCTTGCCGTCGGCACCGTAGATGCTGCCGGTCGCCTGGGGCAGGGAGTCCTTGAGCGCTTCGGCGGGATCGGCGGCGTGTTGCAGAACACGGGCGATCTCGCCGTCGAGCGTGCTCATCCGGGGCAGGTTGTAGGGGGCCGGGAACTTCTCCAGCACGGCCACCCTGTGGCCTCGCTGTCCCAGGAGGGAAGCCAGCACGGCACCTCCCGGACCGTACCCGACGATGGCGACATCGACATTGATGTCCATTGCGGCTCCTGATGTGGCATGGGGGGTCACTGGATCCCCGCGACCCCGGGGGGCGTGACCTGCGGCTCGATGACCGCCGACGCCGGCCGGGTCCGGATGGGTGCGGACGGCAGGCGGTCGGCGAGGGTTGGGGTGGGAGGCGGTCTCCTCAGGTGCGGGGCTTCCACAGCAGACGGCCGTAGTCGTTGCCGTTGGGCAACCGCAGGATGGTGTGGATGTGGAAGCGGGCCGGGACCGGATTGGTCAGAAACATGCCGGCGTGGTGGTCGAACTCGATGAGCACCACCGGGCTCTGCACCCGGTAGTAGAACGGCTGCTCGTCGTCAATGCCGCCGATCCAGGTCAGGTACGTCTCCGGGAGGTGCGCACGCACCTCGCGCATGCGGGCCGCCCGTGGGCCTTCGGGCAGCAGGCCGCTGTACTGCTCGATGACGGCCAGCAGCAACTGCTGCTGCTCGCCGTCCAGTTCGGTGGCGCGGATCCCCTCCACGGGGATCACCCGGTTGTCCTGGAACGCGCCCGCGAGGAACCGCTCCTCCACCGGGTGCACCCGTCCTTCCGGCATCCGTGGATCGCGCACCTCCGGGTAGCTGCGGGCCACGGAGAGCTGTCGCGGAGTCAGGCTGTTGACGAACGACAGCCCGACCCGTTCACGGACACCCAGCGGCCGGAGACCGGCATCCGGCCCGATGTCGGCGCTGTCCGGCTCGGCACCGAGGAAGACCGGGCCGATCGTCATCCGGTCCCCGGCCACCAGGGCGTTGACGCACACATGGTGCCCGTACAGGTGCCATCCCCACGGCTGGTCCAGCGACGGTTCGCCGAAGACGGCGAACTGGTAGCTGCCGGTGTTCATGACCCCGGGCATGCCGGTGAGCTCACCGAGGAAGCCGTTGAGCCGCATCAGATGGCGCACCACGGTGTAGCCGTCCTCGCTGAGGGTCGCCTTCACCAGCCCCAGCAGGGCATCCGCGGTCCGGTCCGGCACTTCCTCCAGGCGAAGGCCGTTGTCGTACAGCAGCACCTCGGGGTTGCTCCAGGTCCGCCACTGCGGTGCCTCCAGCGGATAGGTCAGTCGCTGCCACTGCTCGCGCGTGGTGCGGCGGCGGATCTCCTCGACCGCGCGGAGCATCGCCTCGGTGGGCGGGCGTTCGGCGTCGGGGACCGCCCCGAGTTCGTAGACGCCGTGGCGGACGCGGCCGTCGGTGGTGATACCGGCGTACGGTTCTTCCGCGCTCTCGCGCCACTGGCGTACCACCTCGGCGAGCACGGGAATGCTCAGCCGGGCGTCGGCGTACGTCCGAGCCGTGTGTTCTTGCAGGCCGGCGACGCGCGGGTCGTCGGGGGTGGGAACGTAGCGACGGAACCGCGTGGCGTGTCGCACGTCGGTCTCAGGCGGTTTCGGCATGGTGCCTCCTTCCGGCGGCGCCCAGGTCGGCGAGGTCGTCGACGGCGTCGTGGTCCGGCCCGAGGCCGGCCGGCAGCGACCCGGTAGCCATGCCGGGTACGTCGCTGCGTCGCGTCAGGGAGCGCGCGATGTCGGCGCCGGCGGGGGACTTCATGCCGAACGCGAGGCTGCGCAGGAGGGCCGGGCCGGGCTCGGCGGACTCCGTTGTCGCTGTCATGGTGCCCTTCGTTTCCCCTTCGGTCCATACCGTGGACCAGTGGACCGTTCTAAGGACCTTCGGCAAACTTAAGCCCGGCGTTCCGGAAGCGTCAAGCAGGAGGGGAGGAGCGCTGACCGGCGAGCGAGGAACCTGCGCCGTGGGTCGCGCCCGGATCGCGCGGCCACGCGTCAGAAATCGAGCACGGCGGTGAGTTCGTGGGAGCGGTCCGCCAACGCCGGAGCGGCCTTGTCCACCGCGTACTTCGTGAAGTGCGGGTAGTCGCCGTGCGCCTTGAGCGCGTCCTCGTCGTCATAGATCTCGAAGAACCTCAAGACCATGGGCTGCTCGGGGTCCTGGTGGACGACGTATGCCTGGCACCCGAGGTTGCCCGGGTGAGCGCGCCTGACGGCGTGATCGTGCGGCACACGGCAGACCCTCGCGAGCCAGGCGGGAGGCATGGTTCCCCGGCCGGCGTGCCGACGGCCCGACCGGCGCCGCCGTAACCGCACCCCCGCACCCCTGTACCGGGAAACGCTGAGGAGTACCTCCCATGGCCATCGTCATCTCCGCCACCTGGACGGCCCACCCCGGCCAGGAGGGCGTCGTCCGTGACGCCCTCGCCAAGCTGGTCCCCGCCACTCGCGCCGAACCCTGGCTGGGGAACCCTCTCGAAGACCGCCCCGGGGCGACAACTGCGAGGTGAGCATCCCCATGCATCCGTGCTCCCGACCTTTGCGGGGCGGCCGGCGGATGCGTGTCCGACGGCCGCGCGGCGTCCGAACGCAGGGAGGCGTTCGAGAAACCGTCCCCGCACCCCCATGTAAGGCCAGCAGGTCCCCTGGTTCGGCATGTGGGCCACGTCGGATTCCTGGGCGCCGTTCATCGACCGCTTCCGACGAGCGTGACGATGTGGCGTTCGCGACTCCGCAGCCACCACATGCCTCCGGGGTCGACCCTCGGCACGGAGGCGGTCACCGCAGCGAGGTCGCCCGGATCCCAGCACCACTCGGCGCGAGCGGGGCACAACGTGATCATGCTCATGACGACGTCGCTTTCGGCTTCGGCGGATTCGACCGCCCGGGATCGCCGACTTCCGCCTGGCGGCGAGCCCGAGGTGCCGTTGCATCGAGGCTCGCGGACCGCAGAGGCAACTCCCCACCTGCTTGACGCTTCCGGAATGCCAAGCCTAAGTTTGCTGGAGGTCCTTATTACGGTCCATCGGTCCACTGAATGGACCGGAAGCGAAGCGAAGGGCGCCATGACAGCGACATCGGAGTCCGCCGAGCCCGGCCCGGCCTTCCTACGAGGCGTACGCGTCCTGGATGTGACCGGGGCCCTGGCCGGCCCCTACTGCACGACCATCCTGTCCGACCTGGGCGCGGACGTCCTCAAGATCGAACCGGTCAGGGGTGACGGCATGCGCGCCCGGCGGATGGGCCGGGATCGCAGGTCGATCCCCTTCGACCTGACCCACCGCGACAAGCAGAGCCTCGCGGTCGACATGAAGTCCCCCGCCGGCGCCGACATCGTGCGCTCCCTGGCACGACGCAGCGACGTCCTGGTGGAGAACTTCCGGGTGGGCGCGATGTCGCGGCTCGGACTGGGTTACGAGGATCTGCGGGCGGAGTGCCCCGACCTCGTCTACTGCTCCATCTCCGGCTTCGGGCAGTTCGGCCCGATGCGCGACGCGAAGGGCATCGACCTGATCGCGCAGGCCTACAGCGGGCTCATGTCCGTGACCGGGTCGGTCGACGGGCAACTGGCCAAGGCGGGCTTTCCCATATCCGACGTGGGCACCGGCATGTGGGGAGCGATCGGCGTCCTGGCCGCACTGCTGCGCGCACGCGCCGGTGGCGGCGGCGCGTACATCGACGTCGCGCTCGCGGACTCGGTGGCCGCATGGTCGCTGTGGGAGGTCGCCGACTACGTGGCGACCGGGGTGGAACCGGCCCCGCTGGGCACGGCTCACCGACTGGCCGCCCCCTACGAGGCGTTCACCTGCCAGGACGGTGGCACCCTCGTGCTCGGCGCGGTCGACCGGGCATGGGAGGCGCTGTGCGCTGTCCTGGAGCTCGATCTGCGCGACGATCCGCGCTTCGCCACCGAGTACGAACGCTTCCTGCACCGGGCGCCCCTCGCGGAGATCATCCAGGCACGTTTCGCCACGGCTCCCCGGGATCACTGGATGGGCGCGCTGCGTGCGGCAGGGGTCCCCTGCGGTCCGGTCAACGGCATCAGCGACATCCTCACCGACGAACAGTTCGCCGCGCGCGGCCTGTTCGTGCACGACGAGGAGCGCTTCGCGGAGCCGACGATCGTGAACACCCCCATCGTCGCCGACGGCGCGCCGCGCGCCCGTGGCCGCGCACCCGAACTGGGCGGGGACACGATCGCGGTCCTGGCCGAACTGGGATACGACGACGACCGGATCGCCGCCCTGGTCAAGGACGGTGTCGTCGGCGTGCACGATACCGACGAGACCACGGCCGGCCGTGCTCACACGAAGACGAAAGCGGCCACCCCTGCCGCCAGTAGCGCCGAGGCGCAGCAATGAATCAGGAGGGCATCTTCATGACCATTCCGACGCCCGCTTCCCCAGCGGACTGGACGGACGGACTCGGCCTCGCCCGTGTCCTGCATGGCGGTGGCCCCGTGGTCGCGCTGCGGCGGGACGGGGTGGCGAAGGCGCGCCTCGCCCTGGTGGACGGCCAGGTCTTCGACGACCTGCCCGCGCTGTTGGAGGCGGCCGAGGGCGACCCGGCGGCCATCGAGGGCGGCGCCGTGATCGACGCGCCGGACCATCGGCTGCTGAGCCCGGTCGGACGCCCGGGCAAGGTCATCTGCATCGGCCAGAACTACCTCGCGCACGTGCACGAGGGCGGCCGCGCCACAGGACCGGCTCACCCCGATCTCTTTCCGAAATGGCACACCTCACTGGCCGCGCCCTACGCCGACGTGGCACTGCCACCGGAATCGGACCAGATCGACTACGAGAGCGAACTCGCCGTGGTCATCGGTGCCCGTGCGCGTCGGATCGCGGCCGAGGACGCGGAGAGCGTCATCTTCGGGTACACCGCGGCCAACGACGTCTCCGTGCGTGACTTCCAGTTCCACACCACGCAGCGGGTCGCCGGCAAGGCCTGGGACGGTCTCACCCCCGTCGGTCCGGTCGTCGTGCCCGCCACGCGGCTCGGCGGCGCACGGCCCGACCTCACCATCAAGGGCACGCTCGACGGTGAGGTTCTCCAGGACGACCGCACCTCCTCACTCCTTTTCGGCGTACCGGAGTTGCTGGCCTACATCACCACCGTGATGACCCTGGAGCCCGGGGACCTGATCCTCACCGGCACCCCCTCCGGGGTGGGCTTCGTACGCGAGCCGAAGGTGCTCCTGCGCGACGGCTCGGAGTTCGAAGTGCGCATCGAGGGGATCGGCGCGCTGCGCAACCGCTTCGTGGCCGAGAAGGCCGTATGACCTCGGTGACCGTGACCTCCTCGCCACGGATCCGCACCGAGGTACGGAACGCGGTCGGCACCGTGGAGATCAGCAACCCGGCCCGGCGCAACGCGTTGTCCGTGGCGATGATGACCGAACTCGCCGCCGCCCTGCGGGCGATGAACGAAGACCAAGACGTACGTGTGGTCGTCGTCCGCGGCGCCGGCGAGCAGGCCTTCGTCTCCGGCGCTGACATCAGCGAGTTCCCTGGCCGCCAGGACGAGGCCGCAAGACAGGCGGCGGACAACGCGGCCACGACACTGTTCACACAGCTCTCGGCGCTCTCGGTCCCCGTCATCGCCCGCATCCACGGCTACTGCCTGGGCGCGGGCATGGCCCTCGCCCTGGGCGCCGACCTGCGCTACGCGGACACCCGCAGCGTCCTGGCCATCCCGGCCGCCCGCCTGGGCGTCGGCTACCCCTTGGCCCAGACCGCCGCGCTCGTCCAGACCGTCGGGCCGTCGGCCGCGAGCGACCTGCTGTTCACCGGACGCCGGCTGCCGGCCGCCGAGGCGCACGCCCTGGGCCTGGTGGACCGGGTCGTCGAACCCGACGAGCTGGGCAAGGTCGTCGACGAACTCGCGGCCACCATCGCGGCGAACGCGCCCCTGTCCGTCCGCGCCGCCAAGGCGTCCGTACAAGCCGTCCGCCGCCTGAGCGAGGGCGACGAAGCGGCGGGCAGCGCCGCGCTGAGGCACGCGATCGAGGCCGTCGCCCGCTGCCGCACCTCCGACGACCTCCGCGAAGGCGCCCTCGCCTTCCTGGAGAAGCGGCCCCCGCGCTTCACCGGCCGCTGACACCCAATGCACGATCGACGACAGGAGCACCCCGGCATGGGGACATCACTGAAGGGCCGGACCATCGTGATGTCCGGCGGCAGCCGTGGCATCGGGCTGGCCATCCTCACCGCAGCGGCCCGCGAAGGCGCCAACGCGGTGTTCCTGGCCAAAACCGACACGCCCGACCCGAGACTGCCGGGGACCGTGCACACGGCGGTCGCCGCGATCGAGGCCGCCGGCGGATCCGCCGTCGCGGTGGTCGGCGACGTCCGTGAGGAGGCCGACGTCGAACGCGCGGTCGCCACCGCGGTCGACCGGTTCGGGGGCGTCGACGTCTGCGTCAACAACGCCAGCGCCCTCGATGTGCGGGGCACCGAGGAACTGCCCGTCAAGCGCTTCGACCTGATGCAGTCGATCAACAGCAGGGGCACCTTTCTGCTGACCCGGGCCTGCCTGCCGTACCTGAAGCAGTCCGACCACGCCCACATCCTGACCCTGTCGCCGCCGCTCAACCTCGCCCCGCGCTGGCTCGGCGCCCACCCCGCCTACACCCTGTCGAAGTACGGCATGACCCTGCTCACCCTCGGCTGGGCGGCCGAGTTCGCGGAGCACGGCATCGCCGCGAACTGCCTCTGGCCGCAGACCCTGATCGCGACCGCCGCCGTAGCCAACGTCCTGGACGGCGAGAACCTCACCTCACGGTCACGCGGCCCCGAGATCATGGCGGACGCGGCCCTCACCGTGCTCTCCCGCCCGCCGCGTGAACGGACCGGCCGGACCCTCCTCGACGCCGACGTTCTGATCGAAGCCGGTCACACGGATCTCTCCGGGTACGGCGGGGGCCGGGAGCCGGAGCTCGACTTCTTCGTGGATCCGCCGCAGGTGGGATGACCGTTCGGGTGTGAGGGCGGAGCCGGGAACCGGGCCGCGCCCGGCGGGATCGCCGATCGGCCGCGCCCCGCTCGTACACCGCGACCGACGTCCGCGCCGAGTGCGTCCGTGTACCGCGGTGGCCAGGCCGGGGCAGGCGCTGTTCCGGAGCGCGGGCTGCCGCGCCAGGAGCCAGGGCGCTGCCCCCCGACGCCTGCGCCGGCCCGCGCAGGTCGTCGGTGGAGCAGAGGGCACCGGACACCGCCGGAACGGCGTCGTCCGCGGCCCGCACACCGTCGTGGACCGCCGTCGCGACCAGCCGCTTGGTCGCCGCGTGGGCGCAAGTGGGGCCGGCGGCTTAGCGGCGCGCGCACTCCCGCGCGGCTTCGGCGAAGCCTTCGCCGGGAAGAACGCGGTTCACCACGTTCCAGCGCTCCAGGGTTGCCGCCGCACAGCGCTCCCCTGTGTAGATCACTTCACGGGCTCTGGCCGACCCGGCGCGCTCGGCCAGGCGCTGGGGCCCTCCCATCGAAGGTGCAGCCCTACGACGGTCTCCACCAGCCCGAAGGACGCGGACTCCGCGGCCAGCAGGATGTCGCAGGCCAGAGCGATCTCGAACGCCGCGGTGCGCAATGACGCGGACGCGATGGTGCCGCGGTACCACCCACGGCGGCACCTCCGTACCGGCCCCCGTCCATCCCGAGCGCGGAACGGCGGCGGGGCGAATCCCGCCACGCGGTCGCCGGAGAGGGGCCGCCCCGGACGGCCGCACTGTGCGAGCCCGTCGGACAGTCCCGAACCGCAACCGGGCTCCGCGTACCGGCCAGCTCTCGTGTACGGCCCTTCGTTGCACCACGCGACCGCGCTCTCCTGAGTCATGGCCCACCGCCGCACCGGCGCCGACCGCTGTCCTCGTTTCCCCCGCGCCCCGGGGACCGGTCCCCTCGTGGCTCGTCGGGAACGACCCCGCAGCGCCCTGTCGTCACTCCAGCCCGCGCTTGCCCGGCGCCCAGAACGGCTTGGTGAGGACCGACCGACGGTCCCAGCCGGCCTCTCGCACGAGCACCTGCTTCACCGCTTGCACGGTTCGCGCCTCCCCGGCGACGTAGGCGATGCCGCCGGGCGCAGGAGCGAGCCGTCGTACCGAGGCAGGCAGCGGAGTATCGCCTCTGACCAGCCAGTCGAGGCGGTCGCCGTGGGTCAGCGGCAGCTGGTCCGCCTCCGTCGCCGTCTCCACGCAGCCGGAGACCCGCGCGCCCTCGGTCAGCGCGGCCAGCATCGCCCCGAAAGCGACGGCCGCGGTCTCGTCCCCGACGAAGAAATGGTGCGAGGCGTCCGGGCGCAGCACGAAGGATCCCTCCGGCCTGCTCAGTCGCACCTGGTCCCCCACCTCGGCGGTCCGCCCCCACCGGGCGCCGGGCCCAGCGCCCGGATGGTCCAGCACGCACAACTCGACAGCGCCGGCGGGTTCGTAACGCCACACCGAGTACGTACGCCGGGTCAGCCCGTTGCCCACCATCACCCGCACCTGCTGTCCGGGCCGCACCGTCAACCCGGCGAGTACGTCGCCCTCGATACGGAGCCGGCGCATACGGGCGGCGATCGCTTCGGTGGCCGTGACGGTTCCACGCAGCATCAGGAGGTCGAGGACGGGATCCAGCAGGGCGGGCATGGCGGACTCCAGGCGGGAGAAGGACAATCGGGCGACGAAAGAGGGGAGTTCGGGGGCTATCGGGCGGAGGCGGGCCTTGGCACAGGTGGCCGCGCGGCCTGCCCGGCGGGACGGACGTGGCCGGGCCGACGCGTGATCACCGCACCGAGCTCAGTGGCATGACCCTGCGGTACGCCGACACCGCGATCACAGCGACCGCGACGTGCATCAGGAGCAGTGCCACCACACCGGTCACCTCGCCATCGCCGAACTGGAAGAAGTCCGGAACGAAGGAGACCACGACGACCGAAGGGACGAGCCGCCGGAGCAGCCGTTCGGGATCGCGGGAGAACCTGCGGACTACGGCCCATCCGACGGTTCCTCCCAGCACTCCCAGCGTGGTCAGGAAGATGTACGACGCCGGCTCCAACGGGTCGAAGTCATCCGGTGCACCCAGCGTGTGCGCCAGCACGGCGATCAACGCGTTGGCCAAGGAGGACAGCAGGATGGCGCCGAAGACGCCTCCCGCCACCACGAGCGGACCCCGACGTGAGAGTAGCGCCTCAGAGACAGAGGACATGGCAACTCCGGATGGTGAGAGGGAACATGGTCATTTCGGGGCTACCCGTGACACGCACTTGCTGGAGGATGTGGTGGGCCTCGCCCACCCACAGGTACTCGATCCAGAAGCGACCGACGGTGTACGCGGCGGCGTGCAACGCGAACCCCCGGCCTGCTGGAACAGCGGGCCGTCGGTCGCGGGCCGATCGTCGCCGCCCGCGCCCCTTTCGCACATCGACCGACCGACGCGCTCTTCGTCCACCGATCGGTGGACCCGCCCCCACTGGCCGGCTGATTCTGCCGCCACGCGGCTGCGCCTACGCTGAGGCCCATGGCACTGCAACAGGCGTGGGAGTGGGAGCGGTGGAAGGTCATGGGGCAGCACGCCTTCTTCGCCATCGTGCTCGCCCTGTCCATGTCGGGTGCGCTTTCCGGGGCGGACATGACGACCGGCGCGGCGCTGTCACGGATCGGCCCGGGGGTGGGGCTCGCCCTGTGGTACGTGTACTGGATCGCGCTGCGCGGCGGCGCCGATCGCCCGCCGCTGCCCTACCTCGTCGGGGCCTTGGCAGGGTGGGCGGTCATGGCCGTGGTGGACCCCGCGTTCCTCCCGGTCGCCGTGGCGGTGCTGAGCCCGTACTGGCTGCGGCGGCCCTGGTGGTCGGCCGGCGGGGTACTGGTGCTGGGCGCCGCCTGGTCGTTGAAGAGCTTCGCCACGCACGGCTCCGTCGACGTGCGGGAGCTCACGGGCTGCGTGCTCGGCACCGCGGTGGCGGTCACCATCACCTGCTACGTCGCCACCCTCGACCACGAGAGTCACAAGCGGCAGCGGCTCCTGGACGAGCTCACCGCCACCCAGGCCGAACGAGCGGCAGCGGAACGCCAGGCGGGCACCCTGGCCGAACGCCAGCGCCTGGCCCGGGAGGTCCACGACACCCTGACCCAGGGGTTCGCGTCCATCGCCATGCTGCTGGACGCCGTGGGTGAGGACCTGCCGCCCGACTCCCCCGCGGCCCGCCGCGTCGGGCAGGCCATGCGGACGGCTCGGGACAACCTCGTCGAGAGCCGCCGCCTCGTGCACGCCCTTCGCCCGGCGCCGCTGGACCGCACGCACCTGGCGGACGCGGTCCGCGAGCTCACCACCCGGTTGACGGAGGAGACCGGCATCGAGGCCTGCACGGTCGTGACCGGCCGACCGGTCGCCCTGCCTCCCGCTACCGAGGGCGAGTTGCTGCGCGTCGTGCAGGAGGCACTGACCAACGCCCGGCGCCACGCCCGCCCGGTGAGCGTGTCGGTCACGCTCTCGTACCTCGGCGATGTCCTGGCCATCGACGTCCAGGACGACGGCACCGGTTTCGCACCCGCTGCCCGGCACACCGGTATCGGGCTGATCACCATGCGGGAGCGCATCGCCGCCCTGGACGGCACCTTCGCGGTGGAAAGCACCCCGGGCGAGGGTACGACCATCGCCGTCACGGTGCCGCTCCCCGTCGACTCCCCGGCCTCCGAAGCCCCGGCCGCCGTGTCGGGCACCGAACGTCTGGCCCCGGTGTCATGAGGCCTTCGACCGGTCCGGGGATCCGGGTCCTCCTCGCCGACGACCACCCCGTGGTCCGCGACGGGCTCGCCGCCATGCTCTCCACCCAGCCCGACCTCACGGTTGTCGGCGAAGCCTCCACCGGTGCCGAGGCACTGCGCCAGACCGCCGCACTCGCACCCGACGTCGTGCTGATGGACCTGCAGATGCCCGGCATGGACGGCACCGCCGCGACCGCCGCGATCCGCGCCGCCCACCCCCAGGTGCGGGTAGTCGTCCTGACGACCTATGACACGGACGCCGACATCACCGCCGCGATCGACGCCGGCGCGGTCGGCTACCTGCTCAAGGACACCGCACGACACGAGCTCTGCGAGGCCGTCCGTACCGCCGCCCGGGGAGGTGCGGCACTGTCACCCACGGTGGCCGCCAAGGTCCTCGCCCATGTGCGCGGCGACCGGGGCGGCGGCTTGTCCGGCAGGGAACTCGAAGTCCTGTCCGCCGTGGCCCGGGGACAGAGCAACAAGCAGATCGCCCGCGCCCTGCGCCTGTCCGAGGCCACGGTCAAGACCCATCTGCTGCACATCTACGCCAAGCTCGACGTCGGCGACCGGACCGCCGCCGTCACTGCGGCGCTGGGCCGGGGAATCATCCGCATGGACTGACGGCCCGAGACGTCGTCGCGCCGGTCGCCGTTGCCGCTCCGCGAACGTCGCCTGCTGACGGGCGTGTTCGCCGCATCGGAACCGCCGGGCCTGCGACTCGACCAGCACCGCGCTGTCGGCGAGCGGACGTGCGTACCGCTGTGCGCCCGAGCGGACAGCGTCCCGCCCGCCGATCACGCTGCCGTGCCATGGCCGTCCGGCCCCGGACGGCCACCACCAACTCGCCTTCCCACACGACGTTTTCACCGCGACACCGACGGCCGTTCATGATCGCTGTGTGTCGTTCAGCCATACGGTGACAAGGACGCGGCCCTTGTCGCCTCGCTGGGCCAAAACCGCCTTCAGCTGGGTCGAGGAGTACTCCGACACCTTTGTGAAGCTCATTGGGCTGCTCGACGTACTGGCGCATCGCCTTGCTGGTCGCGGTCGCGTGGGGCCGTTTCGGGCCGTACCCGTTCTGACCGCATCCGCCCGGTTCCATGGTCGCGTTCCATGGTCGGCGCTCAGCAGCGGGATGACGGACGACTGCTTGCGCAGCTATGGCAAGGGGCGGTCGGGGTGGGCGGACCAGGATTCTCCGAAGGAGGCTGCGGGACACCCGGGCCGCCCCGACCGCGAGGCGCTTCGTCGAGAACACCCGACGAGACCCGCACAGTTGGCAACTTCCGGTGTCACGCCGACCGCTCCGGCCCGCTGGGCCCCCTGTGATGCCGGCCGCCGTGGCACCGGTGTATGAGGCAAGGACGCGTACGGCACACAGGAAGGCCTGGCCGGGCTCGGCGGACTCCGTTGTCGCTGTCATGACGCCCCCAGTCCATCGGTCCATAATGTGAACCAGTAGACCGCTCAGAGGACCTGTGGCAATGTTGCTCCCGGCACGAACGCCGAACGGCAACGACCACGGAGCAGGACTCGTCGCCGCCATCCGCCCCGGGCACGGCTGACGGGTCACCTCCCTGTCGATCTCGGGCCCGGAAAGCCGTATGACACCCGACCCGCTCCTGCCACGCCCAATGACGGGCAGCTACGGCGGCGGCAACTTGGCGTCAACCCGCCTCCGCCAGGCGCGGCCGCCGAGCGCGCGATCGAGACGACAGGACGGAACAGCCATGGACTTCACGGAGACCGAGAGGATCCGCGATCTCAAGCTACGAGCCACCCGGTTCCTGGACGAGTTCGTCATCCCCGCGGAACCGGTCTACGCGCAGCAGAAGACCGAGATCGGGCCGTGGGAGACCCCGCCGGTCATGGCGGAGCTCAAGAAGGCCGCCCGTGATCGTGGTCTGTGGAACCTCTTCCTTCCCGGAGAGCGGGGCGCGGGCCTGACCAACCTCGAATACGCACATGTCGCCGAGATAACCGGTCGAAGCCCGTGGATCATGCCGGAAGCGCTGAACTGCTCGGCGCCCGACACGGGCAACATGGAGATCCTCGCGCACTTCGCCACGCCGCCGGTGCAGAAGCGGTGGCTCCAGCCCCTGCTCGACGGCGAGATCCGCTCCGTCTACTCGATGACCGAGCCCCTGGTCGCCAGCTCCGACGCGAACAACATCGACACCCTGATCACCGAGGACGCGGACGGCTTGCGGATCAACGGCCGCAAGTGGTGGTCCAGCGGCGCGATGAGCCCCGCCTGCAAGGTGGCCGTCGTGATGGGCCGTTCGAATCCGGACGGAGAGCACCACCGCACCCACAGCATGGTCGTGGTCCCGCTCGACACCCCCGGGGTGAACGTCCTGCGATCGACCAGTGTGTTCGGGTACTCCGACAGCGGTCACGGCGGTCACGCCGAGATCCTGTACGACGACGTCCGGGTCCCTCGCGAGAACCTCCTGGGCGAGTTGCACGGCGGCTTCGCCATCGCGCAGGCACGCCTCGGTCCCGGCCGGATCCACCACGCCATGCGCCTGGTCGGCATGGCGGAGCGCGCCTTCGACCTGATGTGCTCCCGAGCCCACGAGCGCACTCCCTTCGGTAGACCGCTCGCCGAACAGGGCGTCTTCCAGGACTGGGTGGCGGAAGCACGCATACGCATCGAGACGACCCGCCTCCTGGTGCTGAAGACGGCATGGCTGATGGACACCGTCGGCAACCGCGGTGCGGCGATCGAGATCTCGGGCATCAAGGTGGCCGCACCGCGGATGGCCACCTGGGTCATCGACCATGCGATCCAGGCCCACGGCGGTGGCGGCGTGAGCCAGGACTTTCCCCTGGCCGAGCTGTACGCCCAGGCCCGCATGCTGCGTATCGCCGACGGACCGGACGAAGTCCACAAGATGTCCCTCGCGCGCCGTGAGCTCCGCCGGTTCGCATAAATATTCTCTAACTCCAGCTATGACACTTCAGGGCCTCCTCGTAGCATGACGCTTGTCAGGCCACACCGGTGTGGCACGCTGCACCGGTTGCGCAACGTTCGGCCGAGAGGCGGGACCATGGCGGACACCCGTGCGTGGGCGACGGAAGCCCGGTCGTCCGAGGCCGTTTACCGCATGCTGCGGAACCGGATCATGACCTGCGAGCTGGTTCCCGGCCAGCTGCTCACCGAGCGCACCAGTGCCGTTCAATGGGGACTGGGGCTGCCGCCGGTCCGCGACGCGTTGACGCGCCTCGTGGGTGACGGTCTGGTCCAGGTGGTCTCGCCCAACGCGTACCGGATCATCACCCCACTCACCCTGAAGTCGGTCAACGATCTGTTCACCGTCTGGGCATTGTTCGGCCCGGAGATGGCCGCGCTGGGCACCAGCCGGGCCGACCCGGAGCAGGCTGGCCGGCTGCGACAGCTGATGGTGGACGGGAACGCGGTGCTCGCTGGCCCACTGGACCGGGATCAGGTCCTCCGGTTCATCCACATCACCGAACGGACCTTCGACCTGGTCGCAAGCGCCTCCCTCAACGACCGGCTGCTCATCGAGGTCTACCGGTCGCTCTCCGGCGAGTTGTGGCGTGTTCTGGCCTTGGTCCTCATCTCGGCAGACCGCGTCGACACGTTCCTGGCCGCTGGCATGACCTGGCACTCGGTGATCGACCGGCGGGACGCGCTCGGGGTCACGCGGCTGACCAGCCAAGCCGCGGCGGCAAGCCGCGCGTCGGCTGTGCGCTTGTTGACGGACCGGACGAAGAATGGCGACGGCGTAGTACTTCCGCTGCGGCGCTGAGGCCACGCCACCCATGTCGCCGGACGAGGCACAGGGCCGCTCGGTGTTCACCGGTGAGCGCTATCATCGCTTTGCTGGTATATCACCGAGCGTCTCGATCGCGGGAGCTAGCAACGTGTCAGTGCCCTCGTCCGAACCCCTGTCTCTTGGCGACGCCGCCTACCGACAGCTACGGGCCGACATCGTGTCCTGCCGGATCGTCCCAGGCCAGCGCCTCACCGAACGCTCACTCGCCGAGACCACCGGCTTCGGTATCTCCCCGATCCGCGACGCGCTCACCCGCCTCAGCCACGAGGGTCTCGTGCGGACGTCGCCCCGCAAGGGCTACCAGGTGACCCCGCTCACCCTGAAGTCCGTCGACGATCTGTTCACACTCTGGCGGATCGTGGGACCCGAGACCGTCCGGCTAGGCGTGCAGGACGCCACCGCCGAACGGCGCCGGCAGATCATCGCCGCGCTCTCCACGGCGATACGCGGCAGCGACGAGGTCGACGAGCAGCCCATGCGGCGCGTCGAGGCGGTCGCCGCAGGCTTCGCATGCCTTGCCGCGGCGACCGACAACGACTACCTGATCAGGATCCACGACCGGCTCCAGAACGACATCACCCGCGTCATGGCGCTCATCATCACCGAGTCCGACACTTCGATGGCCGGCCCCTCGATCGACGCAGAGTTGGTCGAGTGCGTCGAACGCCGCGACGGCGAGGCCGCCGCCGCGCGTGTCCGCGACTACATCGGCGACCTGCACGCGCGTGTCCTGAGGATCCTGACCCGCTGGCCGTCCGTCGTCGCCAGCGAGATCACCACGGTGCGCGACTGACCCGCAGTCAGGCACAACTGACATACGGATGGCGCGGTCTGACCACGCGCGCTCTGGCTGGCTGGCTGGCTGGCTGGCTGGCTGGCTGGCTGGCTGGAGAGCGAACCGCTGGTTCCGACTCACTGGGTGCTCGTAACGGCGGCTCGTAAGGCCACTTGCCTTACACGGCCAGCGCGGTTCCCTCGACGGGTGCCATCCCCTGCAGGAGTCCTCCGATCACTGCGGAGATGACGGGAGCAGGGCGGTCAGCCTCCCGCGTTCCAGACGACCGGCGCTGTGTGGACTCGTGATCACCGGACCCCGCTACGAAGGCGGCGCCGCTGTCACCGGCACCTACGACCACCGCCCGGTCAAGGGCACCATCTACATCGAGGTCGCCCCCTCGAAGCAACAGTGACCTACACCTGACCGCACGAGCCACATCGTCGGTGTTCTCGGCGCCGCCTCTCAGGGGCGGCGCCGGGATTCTTCGGGTGGGCCGCGCGGACCCCTGGTCGATGACCAGGTCCGCGCAAGGAGTCGGCGTCGAGACGGGGCAGCAGCCCGCCTGTGCGCGCGACGAGGTCACGCTCCCCTGGTTCGCCGGGCGCGTGATCCGTGCGCGAAGAGTCGCGTCTGGATGTGGCCGACCGCGCGTCCCACGGCGTCGGCCACATCCCGGACCCGGGCGGGCGGCATGCGACTGATCGGTGCCGCGACTCCCACGCTGCCGACCGGTTGTCCGAACAGGTCGCGGATCGGCATGCCCACCCCGGCGACGCCGGCCGTGATCTGGTTCTCGATGTGGGCGAAGCCCTGGCGTCGGGTCCGGCCGATGAGCTCGTCGAGAGTCTGTTCGGTGATTCCCCAGTCGTGCTCGATCGGCTCCACGACGTCGCGCAGCACGTCATCGCGTTCCGGTTGCTCGATGGCCGCGAGGATGGCGAGACCGGCGGCGCCCACACCGAGCGGACGGCGGCTACCGATGCGCAGGGTGACGACCTGAATGGGCGCCGGGCCGCTTTCGACTTCAAGACAGACCGCTTCCGATCCGCTGCGCATCATGAGGAAGACGGTGTCCCCCAGTTCGGTCGCGAGGGTGATCAGCGCGGGACGACTCCGGCCCCGGATGTCGAACTGCTGGGCGGCGGCGACACCGAGTTCGAAGGCGAGCGGTCCGAGGGAGTACATGCCGTCGGGTGAGTCCTGGTGCACCAGATGAGTTTCGCGGAGCTGGCTCAGGACTCGGTGGGCGGACGAGTGGGGCAGGCCGCAGCGCTCGGCGATCTGGGTCAGCGCGAGACCGCCCGGCCCGGCGCTCGCGAGAGCCTTCAGTACGACGACTCCACGTTTGAGCGAGCCCACGGCTCCTGTCTGCGGCATGGTCCGGATAGTGGACCCGATGGACAGGTGAAGTCAAGGACAGCCCCTGCCTCAGCCCGGTAGCCACGACAATGTAAAAGAATTGCCATTCCGATAACCGGAAATCCGCCATGACAGCGAATGCGAGCGGACTCTTCAATGGGCCCACACCCGACCGACTGGGGAAGGACCACACAGTGAAGCTGGGCAGTTTGGTTGAAGGAGGCCGTGACGGCACTCTCGTCGTCCTCGATCGCACACTGACCCGTGCCGTACCGGCGACGGGGATCGCATCGACGCTCCAGGCCGCGCTCGAGAACTGGACCGCAGCGGAGGAGCCGCTGCGGAAGCTGAGCGAGGCCCTCGACGGGGACGGTGTGACCGACGCCCTGCGCGTCGCCGACCTGGAGATGGCGAGTCCGCTTCCCAGGAGCCACCAGTTCCTCGACGGCTCCGGCTACCTCGACCACATGCGCAAGGCGCGGGCCGCTCGAGGGGCGGAAATGCCGCCGAACTGGGAGACGGAGCCCCTGATGTACCAGGGCCTGTCCGACCGTTTCCTCAAGGCCCGGGACGAGATGGTGATCCCCGACGAGGACCTCGGTCTCGACTACGAGGCCGAGATCGCGGTCGTGCTCGACGACGTCCCGATGGGCACCACCGTCGAGGAGGCGGCAGCCCACATCAAGCTGTTCGTCCTGCTCAACGACTACACGCTGCGGACCCTGACGCAGAGCGAGCTTCCCAAGGGCTTCGGGTTCCTCCAGGCGAAGCCGACCAACGGGTTCGCCGTCGCGGCGGTGACCCCTGACGAACTCGGCAGCCGGTGGGACGGTGAGCGCGTCCACCTGCGGGTGCGGACCAGCCGCAACGGATCGGTCGTCGGCGAACCCGACTCGGGCACCGGCATGTACTTCACGTACCCGCAGTTCATCGCCCACGCCGCCCGTACGCGCGACCTCGCCGCCGGCACCATCCTCGGCGCGGGCGCGGTCTCCAACGAGGGCGGCGAGAACGGGCACGGATGTCTCGCCGAGGTGCGCATCTGGGAGACGGCGACCTACGGCGCCGTACGCACCCCCTGGCTCCTTCATGGCGACGTGCTCGAAATGGAGGCCTTCTCCGACGGAGAGTCGGTCTTCGGCCCGCTCGAGCATCGCATCACGGCGCTGAACAAGCTGAACAAGCTGAACAAGCTGAACAAGACGGGCGAGCCCGCGGGCGACCAGCGATGAAGCGTTACGACGCGGTGATCGCGGGCATGGGCCCGACCGGAGTCACTCTCGCCAACCTCCTCGCGCGCAGAGGATGGAGGGTCCTGATCGCGGACCCCGCACACGAGGTCTATCCGCTGCCCCGGGCGATCACCGCCGATCACGAGGTGATGAGAACCTTCCAGGCCATCGGCATCGCCGATGAGGTCGCCCAGGAGTGCATCCCTCACCCGGGATCGGACTACCTCGGTGTCGACGGCGGGCTCATCAAGACGTTCTACCCGGCTCCGCCTCCGAACCCGCTCGGCTGGGAAGCCAACTTCCTCTTCTACCAGCCGAGGCTCGAAGCCCGGTTGAGGCGGGAGCTGGAGCGCTACCCGAACGTCGAACAACGACCGGGGACCTCGCTGGTCGACGCGGCCGAGAACGCGGACTCCGTCGTGGTCGTCCTGGATCGCGACGGAGAGACGGAACAGGTCGAGGCGGAGTTCCTGGTCGGCTGCGACGGCGCGAGAAGCCGGACCCGCTCACTCGTCCAACCCACGATCACCGATCTCGACTTCGACGAGTGGTGGGTGATCGTCGACACCAACCTCGTCGCCGGCACCGCCCTTCCCTCCAGGGCCACGCAGTACTGCCAGCCCTCCCGGCCGGGCACCTTCATCATCGGACCCGGCTCGCTCCGGCGCTGGGAGATCAAGGTGCTTCCGTCGGAGGACCCCCAGGACTTCAAAGACCATGCCGTGCTGAGAAGGGTCCTGTCCCACTTCGTCGATGTCGACGCGCTCGAGATCGCACGGGTCGCCGTCTACAGGTTCCACGCCCTGGTCGTCGACAACTGGCGACGCGGACGCATCCTGCTCGCGGGCGACGCGGCTCATCAGATGCCGCCCTTTCTCGGGCAGGGAATGTGCGCCGGAATCCGGGATGCCGCCGGGCTCGCCTGGAAACTCGACGCCGTCGCCAAGCGCGGCTGGCCCGAACACGTGCTGGACACCTACGAGGCCGAAATGCGTCCGCATGTGGCTGAGGTCGTCGGCCTCGCGAAGTCGTTCGGCGAGATCATCGGAGAGCTCGATCCGGACCGCGCGAGGGCTCGGGACGCCCGGCTCCGTGAGGCACGCCGACTGCGTCCGGACCCCACACGGCAGCAGGTCATACCGCCGCTGTCGGCGGGGCTGATCGCGTCGCCACCGAACGTGGCGGCCGGCACCCAGTTCCCCCAGCCGTGGGTGAGGGACACCAACGGTGACCGGGTCCGCCTCGACGAGGTACTGGGCGACTGGTTCGCCGTCGTGAGCATCGAGAACGACGGCGAGTCCGGGGCTGGCCCGAGCGACGACTCCGGGCGGTTCTTCGAGAGCGCGTGCCGAGCACTCGGTGCCCGACACGTGGCCGTCAGGACATCGACCGGCGGCGAGAACGGCCGTACGGCGACCAGGGCGGCGGACGCGGAGGTGGTCGACCTCGACGGCACCCTCGCGGACTGGGCCTCTCGTCATGGGATCTCCTGGGCGATCGTCCGGCCGGATCGTTACGTCTATGGCACGGCCACCTCTCAAGGCGCCGCCCTCGGGCTCGTGGAGGAGCTGTGCCTGCGGGGAGAGGCGCTCGCGTCCGAGCCGGTCGTCGAACGGCACTGAACGCTCCGCGGACTGCGGCGCCTTGGTTCCCGCCAGGACATCTCCTGATCCCCACTCCCCCGTTCCCCCGCTGTGCCGACGAACCGGCCGTGAAAGGAACCGACATGGCTGTCATTCACTCCACCGCCACCGAGGCGCTGCACGATCTGCTGTCCGACGGGATGACCCTGGCTGTAGGCGGGTTCGGCCTCAGCGGCATCCCGGACGACCTGATCGCGGCCGTCCGCGCGTCGGGCGTCCGGGATCTCACCGTCATCTCCAACAACATGGGGGTGGACGGGATCGGCCTCGGCGTCCTCATCGAGGGCGGTCAGGTCCGCAAGGTCATCGCCTCCTACGTGGGTGAGAACAAGCTCTTCGCCCAGCAGTACCTCGACGGAGTGCTCGAGGTGGAGTTCAACCCCCAGGGCACCCTGGCCGAACGGCTCCGTGCGGGCGGCGCCGGGATCCCCGCCTTCTACACCCGCACCGGGGTCGGCACCGAGGTCGCGGCGGGCAAGAAGACAGAGGTCTTCGACGGTGCCGAGTACGTGCTGGAACGGGGCCTCGTCGCCGACCTCGCGCTCGTGCGCGCCCACCGCGCGGACACCGCCGGCAACCTCGTCTACCGCTACACGGCCCGCAACTTCAACCCCGTCGTCGCGACGGCCGGCCGGGTCACCGTGGCCGAGGTCGACGAGGTCGTCGACGAGGGCGAGATCCATCCCGACCACGTGGTCACACCGAGCATCTACGTGCAGCGCGTCGTACGGACGTCGAGCGGGGTCAAGCACATCGAGCAACGCACCACGCGGCAGCGCAGCGAGACGTCCGCGTGAGCGCATACCGCGCATACCGCGCAAGCCGCGCAAGCCGCGCAAGAAGAAGAGCCGCGTGCGAAGAAGAGGAGCTGTCATGACATGGTCCCGCGACGAGATGGCCGCCATCGCCGCCTCCGAACTGAGAGACGGCGCCTACGTCAACCTCGGCATCGGCATCCCCACCCTGGTCGCCAACCACCTCCCCGAGGGCGTGAAGGTCACCCTGCAGAGCGAGAACGGCCTCCTGGGCATGGGCCCGTTCCCCTACGAGGGGGACGAGGACGCCGACTTGATCAACGCGGGCAAGCAGACGGTCACCGTGCTTCCCGGCGGCAGCATCTTCGACTCGGCCGCCTCCTTCGCGATGATCCGCGGCGGGCACGTCGACCTCACGATCCTCGGAGCCATGCAGGTGTCGGGCGCCGGAGACCTCGCCAACTGGAGCATCCCGGGATCAGTCGTCAAGGGCATGGGCGGCGCCATGGACCTGGTCGCGGGAGCGCGCCGCGTGATCGCTCTGACGACCCACCTCGCCAAGGACGGATCCCCCAAGATCGTCCGCAGGTGCACCCTCCCGCTGACCGGTGTCGGCGTCGTGGACCGTGTCATCACCGACCTCGCCGTCTTCGACGTCGTCGAGGGCGGTCTGGTGCTGGCCCGGACCGCCCCGGGGGTGACGGTCGACGAGCTCCGTGCCGCCACCGAGGCCGAGTTCACCGTCGGCTCCGCGTACGAGGCGGCTGCCCGATGACTCTCGCCCAGACCTTCGGAACCGACATCGTCATCTCCGGTTGGGGGCACACGCGCTTCGGCCCACTGCGTGACCAGTCCCTGGAGGACCTCGTCGTCACCGCCGCCCGCGACGCGATCACCGCCGCGGGGATCGGCGCCGGGGACGTCGACGAGATCTGGCTCGGCCAGTTCAACTCGGGCCTGTGGCCACTGGCCTTCGCCTCTTCCCTGGCTCTCCAGATCTCCGACGACCTGTTCGGCGTACCCGCCACCCGGGTCGAGAACGCCTGCGCCTCCGGCTCGGCGGCCGTCCACGGCGGTATCAAGTCCCTCCTCGCGGGCACCGCCCGGACCGTCCTGGTCATCGGCGCCGAGAAGATGTCCCACGCCCCGGCGGAGCAGGTCGGCGCCGCCCTGCTCGGGGCCGACTACGAGCTCGCCGGCCAGGAGTCCCGCACCGGTTTCGCCGGGCTGTTCGCCAGGGTCGCCGAGGCATATCAGCAGCGGTACGGCGACTTGGGCGACGTTCTCGGTCAGATCGCTGCCAAGAACCATCGCAACGGCCTGGCCAATCCGTGGGCCCACCTCCACAAGGAGCTCACCCCTGAGTTCTGCGCCACGACGTCACCCAAGAACCCCGTCGTCGCCGGTCCACTGCGGCGCACCGACTGCTCACCGGTCTCCGACGGCGCGGCGGCCCTCGTCCTCACGACCAGCCCGAGCGGCAGCGCGACCCAGAGCCCGGTCCGGTTGATCGGCTTCGGCCAGGCGAACGACTTCCTGCCCTCCGACAAACGTGACCCGGTCGAGTTCGCCGGCTCCGCCGCCGCCTGGAACCGTGCGAAAGGCATGGCCGGCGTGGAACTCGGTGATCTCGACCTGATCGAGCTGCACGACTGCTTCACGATCGCCGAGTTGGTGATGTACGAGGTGCTCGGGATCGCACCTCGGGGGAAGGGGCGGGTCGCGCTCGACGAGGGCACCGTCTTCCGGGGCGGCAGTCTGCCGGTGAACCTCTCCGGGGGGTTGAAGAGCAAGGGCCACCCGGTCGGCGCCACCGGAGTCTCCCAGCACGTGATGGCGGCGATGCAACTGTCCGGCACCGCCGGTGACATGCAGTTGCCGGGAGCGCGTCGCGCCGCCGTGCACAACATGGGCGGACTCGCGGTGGCCAACTACGTCAGCGTCCTGGAGGCGACCTGAGCCCGTCCCAGGTCCCCACACCCAACGGAGGTACTCATGACCACAGTTGACAGGTCAGTCACCGACATCACCGGACCGGCTTGCGCGCGCGACCTCGCGTATCTCTCGGGTTTCGGCAACCAGCACGTCACCGAAGCCGTCCCGGGGGCCCTTCCGCAGGGGCGCAACAGCCCGCAGAAGGCACCGCTGGGGCTCTACGCCGAGCAGCTGAGCGGCACCTCGTTCACGGCACCGCGCCAGGACAACCTGCGTACGTGGGTCTACCGCATCCGGCCGTCCGCGAAGCACTCCCCGTTCCGGCAGGTCGAGGCCGGCGGCCTGGCCGCGAGCCCGATCGCGAACGCCGCTCCCTCCCCCAACCGCCTGCGGTGGGATCCTTACGCATTCCCCGCCGAGCCGAAGACGTTCGTCGAGTCGCTGTTCACCATCGGCGGCAACGGCGATGTGCGCGCGCAGTCGGGCGTCGCCATCCACATGTACGCCGCGGCCAGGTCGATGGACCGCGAGTACTTCGTCAACAGCGACGGCGAGATGCTGGTCGTCCCGCAGCAGGGCGGTCTGCGTGTCGCCACGGAACTCGGCGTCCTCGCGGTCTCCCCCGGCGAGATCCTCGTCCTCCCCCGCGGCCTCCGCTTCAAGGTGGAGCTGCCCGACGGTGTGGCCCGCGGGTACGTCCTGGAGAACTACGGCCAGATCTTCAGGCTGCCCGAGCTCGGCCCGATCGGTGCCAACGGCCTGGCCAACCACCGGGACTTCCTGTACCCGACGGCGGCCTTCGAGGACCGGGACGAGGAGGTGCGGGTCTTCAACAAGTACCTCGGCAACCTGTGGGTCTCCGACTACGACCACTCCCCCCTCGACGTCGTCGGATGGCACGGCAGCCTCGCGCCCTACAAGTACGACCTGAGCAACTTCATGGTGATCGGCACCATCTCGTTCGACCACCCGGACCCGTCCATCTACACCGTGCTGACCTCGCCCAGCGGAATCCCCGGGACGGCGAACGCCGACTTCGCGATCTTCCCGGACCGCTGGCTCGTCGCCGAGAACACCTTCCGTCCGCCGTGGTTCCACCGCAATGTCATGAGCGAGTTCGTGGGGCTCGTGCACGGCACCTACGACGCGAAGGCCGAAGGCTTCCTCCCCGGCGGCGCCAGCCTGCACAACTGCTTCGCCTCGCACGGCCCCGACCGTGAGACCTACGAGACCGCGAGCACGGCGGAGCTCGAGCCGCGCAAGATCGACAACGGGCTCACGTTCCTGTTCGAGACCCGGCTGCCCGTCATCCCGACCGCCGCCGCCCTCGCGCTGCCGACGCTTCAGGAGGACTACGACGCGGTCTGGGACGGCCTCCAGCGCCACTTCCAGGGCTGACACCGCCGTACGACACATCTTCCGGCCCGCGATGGAGTGCGGGCCGGAAGCGCGTGGCGTACGGCATCGTCAGTGACTCTCGCGCCACCTGTCGAACTCCTCTTTCCAGCGACCCGTAGGAGGGAACAGCCCCTCGACGGGATTCCCCTCCGCGATCCGCTGCGCCACCCAGGCGTCCTGTTTCTCCTGGTCGGCCGCGGCGTCGGCCACCTCTTCGACGAGGTGTGCCGGGATGACAACGACACCGTCGTCGTCTCCGACCACGATGTCCCCGGGCTGGACGGCCACTCCCCCGCACGTGATCGTGGTGTCGGTCTCCCAGGGGACATGACGGCGGCCGAGGACCGCGGGGTGAACGGACTGGGTGAAGGTCGGCAGGCCGATGCCGGCGACAGCAGCCGAGTCCCGGACGCCTCCGTCGCTGACGATTCCGGCAGCGCCGAGCACCTTGGCACGCAGGGCGAGAACATCGCCGAACGTCCCCGTGGAGGGATCCCGGCGCGCCTCGATCACCAGCACGTCGCCGGCCCGGAGATCGTCGAAGGCTTGTTTCTGGGCGTGGTAACCGGATCCGTACTCATGGGAGAGGTCGGGCCGGTAGGCGACGAAGCGCAGCGTTCGCGCAGGGCCGACGAGCTTGCTGCCCGGCAAGCGGGAGTGAACGCCGTCGATCGACATGTCCGGGTAGCCCCGTCGGCGCAGTTCCGCGCTGATCGTGGCAACGGCCGTGTGCCTCAACCTGTCCCGCACTTCGGCGTCCAACGTGGCTCGGGTGCCCTTCGTGACTCGGTTGCCCCCGTTCACGACGTGCCTCCTCCCGTGTAGGCGGACCTCAACCGCTCACTGCCCCGCGCCAGCAGGTCGACGTCGGCGCCGACGAGGATGAAGTCGGCGCCCGCTTCGACATAGCGCTGTGCGAGGGCGGGGGCGAACGCGTTCACCCCCGCCTTCCTTCCGGCACGTCTCGCAGCCGTGATGCAGGTGGTGACGGCGTGGATGACATCGGGGTGATCCTGTTGGCCCAACAACCCCATGGATGCCGCCAGATCGGACGGGCCGACGAAGATGCCGTCGATGCCGGGTGTGGTGGCGATCTCCGCGATGTTCTTCACCGCGGTGTGGGACTCGACCTGCACGTACAACGAGAGCGTTTCTCGGGCCTGTCCCAAGTAGTTCGGCACCCGGTTCCAGCGCGACCCGCGGGCCAGCGCACTGCCGACGCCGCGGATCCCGTCCGGTGGATAGGTGACGGCTCTCGCCACTTCCCTGGCCTGTGCGCCGTCATCGATCATCGGAATCAGCAGGTTCTGGACGCCGAGGTCGAGATACTGCTTGATCGTGACCGGGTCGGCGCTGGGGGGCCGTACCACCGAGGTGATCGGGTAGGCGCGGGCGGCTTGCAGCTGGCCCAGCAGCGTCATGAGGTCGCTGGGACTGTGCTCTGTGTCGATGAGCAGCCAGTCGAGGCCACTGCCGGCGCAGATCTCGGCGACAAGGGGACTGCCGCTGCATACCCACATCCCGATCAGTGTCCGGTCCGCCTCGGCGAGCACCGAAGCGAATGCCGGATCTAGACGAAGCGGCATGTGACCGCCCCCAGGTTCCCGTAGTCGGCATGGATCGTGTCACCGCGCTCGGCCCACAGCGGACGGGTGAAGGATCCCGAGAGCACGATGTGGCCGACGCTGAGCGTGGTGCCGTGTCGGAAGAGCTTGTTCGCCAGCCACGCGACTCCGTTGGCAGGGTTGCCCAGCACGCCGGCGGCGAGGCCGGTCTCCTCGATGGTCTGGTTGCGGTAGAGGAGCGCGCCGACGCGCCGCAGGTCGATGTCGCCGACGGGCACGGGACGACCACCGATCACCATGACTCCCATGGCCGCGTTGTCGCTGATCGTGTCGACAATGGTTCGTCCGGTGAGCTCGATGTGGGAGTTGAGGATCTCGATCGCCGGTACGACGTACTGGGTCGCGGCGAGAACGTCGAAGACCGTGCAGCGCGGTCCCGTGAGGGGCCGGCTCAGCACGAAGGCCAGTTCGACTTCGACTCTCACATTGGAGAAAGCGTCGTGCGGGATGTCGGCACCGCTGGCTCCCGCCGACTACGTCACCCGGCAGGTGCCTCGCATCGGCCGCGTCGAGCTGCCCGACCACGTCGACCTGGGCATCCCGAGCTACCGCATCTCGGACGCGGACCGGGAGGCGCTCAAGTTCGAGGCCGACCGGCCGCGCGGGGTGGCCGCAAGCGACCTGGACAGCCGGGGAGCCACGTTGGTCAAGGACCTCATCCGGACGTACGTCGGCCGCATCCCCGACGAACTGGCCGACACCTATCTGCGCACGCTCGACGGCACCGACGACGACAAGATCTTCTTCTGCTGGGCGGGCGGGACCGCGCACGGAACGTCGCACTACTACCGGATCCAGACCGACACGTTGCTCATCGAGTTCGACAACGCGATCGACAGCGGCCATCACATCCACTCCGTCTGGCGGGACTATCGCAACGACCTGGGACACGCATTGCTGATCGACCATTACGAACAGTCGAAGAACAGCGATCACCATCTGTCCCGCCGGACTCGGTCCACCGTGCCCGCAGAGGGATGACATGCTGAGGAATGCCGGTGCCCGCCCAGCCGGCCGTGCCCCCTGTACGTTCCAGACCCACCGGCGAGGATGAACCGATGCCTTCCCCCGATGCACAAACGACCCGCCTGTCGAAGTCACAGCTGGTCTACCGTGCACTTCGCGAGCGCATCATGGACGGCACCTACAGCCCGGGGTACCGCCTGGTCCTCGAACAACTGGCTCGTGAGTTCTCGGTCAGCGCCGTCCCGGTACGCGAGGCGGTACGGCTCCTGGAAGCCGAGGGCCACGTCACCTTCGAGCGGAACGTCGGCGCCCGGGTCGCCATCGACGAGACGAAGTACGAGACGGCGGCGGAAGCGCTGGCGGTGGTCGACGGTGCCGCCGTCGGGCTCAGTGCTCCGCACCTCACCGAGGACGACCTCGAAGCGGCCCGCGAGGTGAACGAAAGGATGCGCCGGAGCCGCGAATCCTTCGACCCGGTCGGCTTCGCCAGGCTGAACGGCGAGTTCCACGCCATCCTGCGCAGCCGGTGCCCGAACACCGACCTGCTGAACATGGTCGACAAGCAGCTGCAACTCCTCGACCGGATCAGAAGGTCCGCCTTCGACTTCGTACCGGCACGCTCGCTCCAATCGGTCGAGGAGCACGAGGAGTTGCTGTCGCTCATCGAACGGGGTGCGGAACCCGACAAAATCGAGCGCTACGTGCGCCAACACAGGCTGAACACCTTGCAGGCGTTCGTCGAGCAGCGCAGGCAGAGCGCCGAGTGAGCGCACGCCCTACGCGCGGGCGGCGAGTGCCAGGAGGCGCCGTGCGCGTTCCAGAACAGGCCTGTCGACCATCTGGCCGCCGACAGTCGTGACGGAGTCACCGGCCTGGAGTACGGCGCGGGCCCAGTGCAGTTCGTCCGCGGTGGGGGCGAATCCGCCGGTCACATACGGGAGTTGGTACGGGTGGACGCAGAGCTTGCCTGTGAAGCCCAGGCGTCGGGCGTGGGCGATGTCCGAGCCGAGGGCCTCCCCGTCCCGTACAGCGGTGGTGACGCCGTCGATCGGCGGGCTGATGCCCGCGGCTGCCGAGGAGAGGACCAGGCTGGAGCGGGCGTACGTCAGTGCCGCGTGGTCGTCGTGGGCGACGCCGAGCTGGGCGGCGAGGTCGACGTTGCCGAAGGCCGCCCGGACGACCCCGGGTGTGGCACACACCTCGCGGGCCCGCCCGACGCCGAGGGCGGTCTCGATGAGCGGCACGAGGGCGCACCGGCCCACCGTACGGGCGGTGAGTTCCGTGAGTACCTTCGGATCCTCGGCCTTGGGCACCATCACCGGGCAGCCGTGGTCGGCGGCCACGGCGAGGTCGCTCTCGGACCAGGGGGTGCCGGGCGGGTTGATGCGTACGACCGCCTGGTTGCCGAGGGCGAGCCAGGCGGCGGCGTTATCGCGGGCGCGGTCCTTGTCCTCGGGGGCGACGGCGTCCTCCAGGTCGATGACGACCAGGTCGGCACCGGAGGAAGCCGCCTTGTCGAAGCGGACGGGCCGGTGTCCCGGGACGAACAGCAGGGTGGTCGCGGTGGCGATCCGGTCGTGGGGCGCGGTCATGCGAAGGTCACCTCGGCCGTGGCGTGCCGGTCTTCCCGGTGGGTGGCGACGTGCAGCTCGGCGGCGCCGCCCGCGGGAGTGCCGCAGGCGACGAGGTGTTCGCCGGCGAACACCGGCCGCCGGAGCCGGTAGGACAGCGAGCGCACGGGCCGGTCGGGGGCATGGCGTCGGGGCAGTTCGAGCATGAGCAGGGCGAGCAGGGGGCCGTGGACGACGACGCCGGGGTACCCCTCCTCGTCCCGGCAGTACGGGGCGTCGTAGTGGATGCGGTGGGCGTTCGCGGTCAGGGCGCTGAACCGGAACAGCAGGGCGGGATCCGGGTGCAGCGGAAGCTGCCACGGGCTGTCGGGGCGGGGGAAGGCGGATGCGTCGAGGACGGCCGGGTACTGTCCCGCCGTGCGCCCGGACCGGTAGACGATGTCCTGTTCCTCCACCAGGCAGACACGGCCGCGCTGGCGGAACTCACGGCGTTCGGTGACGAACAGCATCTCTCCGGTGCGGCCCCGCTTGGCGGCCACCGCGCCGAGGCTGCTGATCCGCTCGGCCGGCTCGCCCAGGCGCAGCGGCCGGGCGATCTCGCAGCGGCCACCCGCCCACATGCGCTGCCGCTGCGGGACAGGCGGCAGGAAGTGGCCGTCGAGGGGGTGGCCGTCGGCGCCGAGATCCCGCCCGGCGTGCCAGCCGAGGAAGTACAGCCAGTGCCACAGCGGGGGGAGCGGATCCCCGGCCTTCGCTACCGGGCCGGGCAGGTCCAGGACCGCCGAAAGGGCGGCCACCGGCCCGGTGGGCAGGGGGTCTTCGTCGGTGACCGGCCCGGGAGTCCAGGACTCCACGTAGGAGTCGAGTGGGGGCGGAGTGGGCTGCATCGGCCTTCTGTCCTTCTGTCTTCGTGTCCTTCTGCCCTTGCCGGCCTCTGCGGTTCTCTCAGCGCAGGACGAAGGGGTTGCTGGTGGGGGCGCCGGTGTTGATCCAGACGGTCTTGTCCTCCAGGTAGGAGGTGAGGGCGGCGATGCCGTTCTCGCGGCCGATGCCGGAGTCCTTGAAGCCGCCGAAAGGAGCCAGGTAGCTGACCGCGCGGTAGGTGTTGACCCAGACGGTGCCGGAGCGGATGCGCTCGGCCATGCGGAAGGCGCGGCCGATGTCGCTCGTCCACACTCCGGCGCCGAGGCCGTAGCGGCTGTCGTTGGCGATCTCCACCGCCTCGTCCTCGTCCTTGAAAGGGATGACGGACAGGACGGGGCCGAAGACCTCTTCCTGGGCGATGCGCATGCCGTTGCTCACGCCGGTGAACACGGTGGGTTCGACGAACCAGCCGCCGCAGTCGGCGGCCTTGCCGCCGAGGACGAGTCGGGCGCCCTCCTGCCGGGCGATGTCGATGTAGTCGAGGACCTTGGCGTACTGGGTGGGGGTGGTGATGGGGCCGACCTGGGTGGCCTCGTCCATGGGATCGCCCATGCGCGCGGTACGCGCCAACTCCACGAGCCTGTCGACGACTTCGTCGTGCACATCTTCCTGCACCAAGAGCCGGGAGCCGGCGATGCAGGTCTGCCCGGTGGCGGCGAAGATGCCGGAGACGGCGCCGTTGACCGCGGCATCGAGGTCGGCGTCGGCGAAGACGATGTTGGGGGACTTGCCGCCGAGTTCGAGGCTGACGTGCTTGAAGTCGCGGGCGGCGGCCTCGTTGATACGACGGCCCGTGGCGTCCGAGCCGGTGAAGCTGATCTTGCGGACCAGCGGGTGCTCGACGAGTGCGGCGCCGATGTCGTGGCCGAAACCGGTGACGACGTTGAACACGCCCGGCGGCAGCCCCGCATCGTGGAAGAGCCGGGCCAGTTCGAGAGTGGAGGCGGAGGTGAACTCCGACGGTTTCACCACCACCGTGCAGCCCGCGGCGAGGGCCGGAGCGATCTTCCAGGCCAGGAGCAGGAGCGGTGAGTTCCAGGGAGTGATGACGGCGACGACCCCGACCGGCTCCTTTTTCGTGAAGGCGAAGTAGCCCTTCTTGTCCAGCGGCGGGACGGTGCCCTCGACCTTGTCGGCGAGCCCGCCGTAGTAGTGGAACCACTGTGGGACGTAGGCGACCTGCCCGTGCATCTCCGTGAACAGCTTGCCGTTGTCACGGACTTCAAGTTCGGCCAGGTGTCTGGCGTTCGCGCCGATGGCGTCGCCGAGCCGGCGCAGCAGGGCGCCGCGGGCGCTGGCGGTCAGCTCGGCCCAGGGGCCGGTGTGCAGGGCGTGATGGGCGGCGCGGACCGCGTCGTCAACGTCCTGGGATGTGGCCTTGGCGATCTCGGCCCATGGCGTGCCCAGGTAGGGGTTGTCGGTGGGGAACCATTCACCGCCGGCGGCCTCGCGGCTCTCCCCGTCGATGAACAACTCGTAGCGCTGCATGGAAGGGGGATCCCGTCGGCTAGAGGTCGACTCACGTCACTCAGCATCGTGAGTGCTGATGGCCCAGTTTGAACAATAGAAAGATGTGATGCCCGCATGTGTCGCGCGCATGTGTTCCGAGCGGACTGCAACCTCCATCGTCTCCCTGGTCCTGGGCCTGGGCTGGGCCGAGGGTCATCTGCCCTGAGCCACCGCGGAGTTGATCTGGCGGACGACGGAGCGCGTGCCCCGAGGTGGGCATGACGAGCCGGTGCTTCGCCGCTCCCGGAAACGGCACGGGCCGGTCGGCCCTGAGGCAGGCCGACCGGGGCGCGACCGGCCCACAACCGCTCCCGCAGATGATGAAGGGCCTGGAGACCGGCCGCCTCCAGGTCGCCTCCCGCGCGCTCGGGTCGGCCGTGCGGCGCTGGGGGGACGCCCTCGCCTACGCCCAGGAACGCAAGTCACTCGGCAAGCGGATCCGGCAACACCAGTCCATCGGCAACTATCTGGCCGGCATGGCGATTTCACTGACCGCGGCCCGCCAACTCACCCTGCACGCGGCACGGGAGGCGGACGAGGCCGCGGTGTGGACATGGAGGCGGGCATGGCCAAGCTCTTCGCCTCCGTTCGACATCGAACAGTACGTCCGCGACGCCCCGCTGATGATCGTCGGCGAGGCTGAAGCAGCAGGTCTCCAAGGGAACAGACCTGTGATCCACCGCCGCAGCCCGTCAGATGCTTGACACTTTAGAGTGCAATTGAAATATTTACGTAAGGCTATTTAAACATGTCTCAATGCGCCTGCGAGGCCTCTGAGGCGGTCTACTCCACGGCACCCGTCGCCCGAAGACGGCCGGCTCCGAGGATTCACGAGCAGGATCACCCAGCTTCCATGTGATCGAAAGTTGGCCCCATGACATCCGCATCCGCAAAGTACGGTTCCGCTTTCACCGAAGGCGTCGCCCAAGCCGACGGTCACCCCATCCGATACTTCCGCGCCGGCACCGGCGACACCCTCGTCGTCATCCACAGCGCCGTCGGCATCCGCTTCTCCCCCATGCTCGACCGTCTCGCCGAGCAGTACGACGTCATCCTGTTCGCGCTGCCCGGCTGGGGCGACGAGCCCGACGACGGCCGCGACCTGACACTCACGGAACTGGCCGACACCGTCCACCAGGCGACCCAGGACCTCGGGCTCAAGAGCTTCCACCTGCTCGGAAGCACGCTGGGCGGCGACGTCGCCCTCAACATCGCCCTCGATCACCCGGAACGGGTGGCCTCTCTCGTCCTCGACACACCGGGCACGTTCCGCGAAGGGGCCGACCCCTCACCGGGGAACATCACACCCGAGGAAGCCCTTGCCAAGGTTCGCGTCCACCCCGAGCGGGAGCCGGTCTTCGTACCGCCTCACCCCGACGCCCAGGCTCGGATGTTCGCGTTGATCTCCAGGCTCGAGGGAGCGAACCCCGACTACTCGAAGCAGATCACCGAACGTCTGCCTGAACTTTCTGTTCGCACGCTGGTGGTGTTCGGCGAGAAGGACGGCCTGATCCCACCCCGGAACGGACGCACTTTCGCCCGTCTCATGCCCGACTGCAGCTTCGTCCTCCTTCACGATGCCGCACACGACGTGCAGGGCGACCGCGCCGAGGACCTGGGTGCCCTCGTGGCGGACTTCCTCGCTCACGGACCGGACTTCCAGCTTCCCCCGGACGCCACCCTCGTCACCCCGTGAGTCACGCCATAGCGCCGTGAAAATGGGCGGTCAGCTCGGGATCCCGAACCGACCGCCCACTTCGCTGCCTGGCCCCGGGCGCTCCAGTGGCAAAGGCGACGCCCGCACCTCGAGTGCGGACGTCGCCAGTCCTGTCACTGATCAGGCCGTCACTTCATGGACGGGCGCGGTCACAGACCGGGAGGCACCACAAGTGCCGTTCCCATCCACTGCAGCTCCGGCGGCGCGCCGACGAGCTCATGACCGATGTCCGCCAGCTGACTGCGGCTGATCACCGCGTGCTGACAGCCGGAGATGGCGTCGCGGATGACGCGCTGAAGCGTTCCAGCGCGTAGTGCGGTGCCTCCGCCCTTGTTGAACGCCCACAGGGCGACATCCCGACAGATGTCGTGCATGTGCACGCTGGCGCCGGCGAGCAGACTGGTCTGCCGACGGCTGAGGGGCTCCCCGCCTGCCGCCGAGGCGTCGAACTCGGCGAAGACTTCGGCCCCGAACGCGCGAGCGGAGCGGTAGGCGAGTTCGAAGTCCGCGTACTCGGTGCGGAAGACCGGGTTGTCCGCGAGCCGGGTCGCTCCGGGCTTGGGGTCACGGCTCGCGAAGGCGGCGATCTCGTCGAGGAGTCGACGGGTGGTGCCGGACGCCCACGTCTGGCGCCCGAGATGCACCACTGCCAGCAAGCCGGCGGCGGTGTCGGGGAACAGCGGGACCGCGTGGTGATCCGGAACGAAGTAGTCGGTCACGGTGAAGTCGACGGAGCCGGTGCCGCGGAGCCCGATCGTGTCCCAGTTGCCCCGGAGGGTGGTCTCCGAGGCCGGTACGAGAAACATGAACGGCGGGCCCGGGACGGGCTGGTCGCCGTCGAAGACCAGGGAGTTGCACAGCACATAGTCCGCGTTCGGAAGCCCGCTGCAGTACGAGTAGGACGCGGTGAGCCGGTAGCCGCCCTCGACCCGGACCGCACGTCCACTGGGGTAGGCGGTCGCGGAGAAGTTCGGCACCCCGTCGGCCAGAAGTGATTTCTCGACGGCTTTGTCGAAGAACGCCGTGAGGAAGCCGACGCCCGCGAAGATTCCTCCCGTCCAGCTGATCGACCCGTCGATGTAGGCGAAGCGTTCGAGGACCTCGGCCGAGTCGCTGGGAGACAACGCCAGGCCACCCAGGTCCTTGCTGACATACATCCAGCTCAGGCCGCTGTCTCGCAGCAGCTCCATCGTGCGTTCCGTGAGCTTGCCTGCGTCGTCACAGGCCGGGCCTTCCGCCTGGAGGTCGTCGGCCATCGCGTCCAGGGCGGCGAGCAGCCGGTCGCGGCCGGTGGCGGAGTCGGTGCCTGCCACATCGGCCAGGTCGGTAGTGGTGGTCATGGGAACCTCGATCCGTGAGAACGGCGCTGTCAGGGGGAGGGCCGCGGGAGCGGTCCTCCTGTGTTCGGCTCGGCCGAACCTTTCTGTGATGCGAGCGTTACGAGGGCAGCAGCACCAACCGCCCCCGCACCCCGCCCTCCGCGAGCCGGGCGTGCGCCTTGGCCGCGTCCTCCAGGGCGTAGGTCCCGGCCACCCGGGGGGTCAGCACCCCCTCGTCCGCGAGCCGGACCAGCTCGGCCAGGCTCGCCCCGTCGGCGTTCACCTCGATGGCATGGGTCCGCACGCCACGCTCCGCCGGCGGCACCAGGGGCGGCAGGAGGCCGACGTAGGCGCCGCCGTCCCGCACCCACGCGAGGGCCTTTTCGCCGAGGATCGCCGCGTCGAGGACCGCGTCGACGCTCTTCGGCTCCCCGCTCGTGACGTGCGCCGCCCCCAGCGACCGTACGAACTCCTCGTCGCCTTCCCGTGCCTGTCCCGTCACCACGAGCCCGCGTCGGGCGGCGAGCTGCACGGCGTACGCGCCGACCGCGCCCGCGGCGCCGGTCACCAGGACCGACTGTCCCTCCGTCAACTCCAGGAGGTCCAGGGCCTGGAGCGCGGTCAGCGTGTTCAGCGGCAGCGTCGCGGCGTGCGCCGAGTCCACCGTCGTGGGCGCCTTCGCGACGGCGTCCGCGGGTACGACGACGTATTCGGCATGGGTGCCCAGCGGCTTGACCAGGCCGAAGAGGAGCGCGACGACGTTGTCTCCGACCTTCCAGTCACTCTGCCCGCCGACCGCGTCGATCGTCCCGGCGACGTCCCAGCCGAGCCCTATCTGCTGTCCCTCTCCCCCGTAGACCCCGGACCGCGCCGCGACGTCGCACGGGTTCAGCGCGGCCGCGGCCACCTTGATCCGCACCTCCCCCGCCGCCGGCTCGGGCACCTCGGTGTCCACGACCTCCACGACCTCGGGTCCGCCGAAGCTGTTCACTACTGCAGCACGCATGGCATGTCTCCTGAACTCATTGATCACTTGTCTGAAGCGGCGGTGGTTGTGGGGTGCTGCCAGGCCCGGAGTTCGGGCATGACGTGTTCGGCGAACAGGTCCATGGAGTGGCGGACCGCGGCCGTGTCCATGAACACCTGGCGGAAGGAAAGGGCGAGGTTCGTGTTGCGTGCCGACCGGACCCGCCGGAGCAGTGACTCGGCCACCTGGTCCGGTGTGCCGACGTGGTAGGGGATCGGTGAGTCGGCGGCCCAGTCGCGCAGGTGGGCGGGTTCGGGCACGTCGAGTCTGCCGCCGGTGAACTCGAGCCCGACCCATTCGTGGCCGGCGAGGAGCGTGAGCCAGTGGTGGACTCCGCGGGCGGCCTCGGCCCATGCCCGGTCCTCGTCGTCGGCGACGTGCACCATGGACAGGAGCCCTGAGCCGTGGTCAGCGGGGTTGTGCCCATGGGCGCGCAGCTCGCTGTCGAACAGCTCCATGAGCTGCGGACCGAACGCGGAGGCGCCGGCGACGTTCAGTCCTCGGCGCGCGACGCGCTTCACTCCTACGGGACCGCTGGCGGCGACCCAGACCGGCAGTCTCTCCTGCAGCGGTTTGGTGGTCATCCGCACGTGGGGGAAGGTGAAGTACTTGCCTTGGTGGCTGAACTCGTCCTCGGTGAAACACTTGAGGACGATGTCCAGCCCTTCGTAGAGCCGGCCGAAGCGCTCGGCGGCGTCGATGTCGTAGGAGCGGAACTCCTCGTAGAACGACCCGGCGCCCACGGTGAGTTCGAATCGGCCCCCGGAGAGGAGGTCGAGCACCGCGGCGTCCTCGGCCACCCGGAGCGGATGGTGGCAGGGCAGCACGGTCACATGGGTGCCGATACGGATCCTGCTGGTCCGTTGCGCCACCGCGGCCAGTACCGGGAACAGTCCGGGCGTCGCCTGGTCCCAGGCGAAGTGGTGTTCGCCGGCCCAGGCGTGGGTGAATCCGAGTCGCTCGGCGTGGACGACGTCGTCGATGTGGTCCTGGTAGACCTGCCGCAGGCTGCGCTGCTCCTCGGGGTGACGGCGGATGTTGAACAGGAAACCGACGTCCATGGCGGTTCTCCTTCCGTAACGCGTTACTCCGTCACGTGTGCGGGTGCTGGTGTGCGTAGTGCTGACGCAGCAGGTCCTTGCCGTAGTCGCCGCCGTTGGGGGTGCGCACGATGGTGTGCACGTGGTACGGCTCCGGTTCGTCGTTGTCGAGGAAGATGCCGGCGTGGTTGTCGTACTCGATCAGCACGACCGGACTGTGCACCCGGTAGTAGAAGGGCGCGCGGGGGTCCCACGTCCCGATCCACCCCAGGTGGGTGTCGTCGAGGAAGCGCTCGATCTGGTTGCGGCGGTGCGCGCGAGGCTCTGGGGGCAGGGTCTCCAGATAGGGGTCGGTGAGCGACAGGAGCAGCTCTCGCTGGCCCGGTGTCAGCCGGTCGCCCGCCAACCCGACGTAGGGGAGCACACGGTTGTCCCGGCCGGCTGCCGCGCGGTGGCGGCCGTCGACGATGCCGGACAGCTCGGGGGGAAGGTCTGCGGACAGCATCGAGCCGTACAGCAGCGCCTGGTCGCGCTGCGGCGCGCTCAGGGAGTCCATGAACTCCCGGGCGCGTTCGCGATGGTCGCCGAACACGGCCTCGCCGCCGAACTCCACGCCGAGGAAGGTCGGTGTGAGCACCAACTGGCCGCCGATGAAGACCGCGTGGAGATCGATGTGGTGACCCGCCAGCTGCCAGCCCCACGGCTGCCGGAGTGACGGCTCGCCGAACAGGGTGAACCGGTAGCAGTACTCGGTGAGCGTGTCCGGGTACTTGCCGACCAGCTTGCCCAGGTCGGCGTTGAGACGCATCGCTTCGCGCAGCAGCTCGTAGCCTTCGGGGCTGACGGTGGCTTCGATCACGGACAGCGCCGCCTCGCGCGCGGGCCGGGGCAACTCCTGCAACAGCAGGCCGTGTTCGGGGAACGTCAGAAACGCGTTGGACCACACCCGCCATTCGGTGGCGTCGACCGGCAGCACGGCAATCGCCTGTTGCGCCGCCGTGAGCAGACCCAGATATCCCAGTGCGTTGTGCACCGCCTGCTCGGTCGGGGCACCCTCGTCGGTCAGGGTGAAGAGGTCGGTCACGGGCTGCCCGTCGGTCGTGATCCCGACGAAGGGCTCGCCGGCGGTCTCCGCCACCGGCGGCAGCTCCGCGTCCCCGACGAGCTTCATGATCGCCGCCACACCGGGGTCGTCGGAGAAGTCGACCGTGCCCCGTTTCAGCGCCAGTCGCTCCGTGCGCGGCCGGTACCCACCCTGCAGATCGGTCATGACCGCCCCGCTCCGATCCCCTCGAAGACGGACTGCGGGCCGGTGACATCGTCGCCGTTGGCGCTGAATTCCACACCGCTGTCCCAGGGCTGCGCCGCCTCCGGCGCGGGTGAGAGAACCGAGATGTGCTTCTCCGTCACCGTGCCCGCGTTGTACTGCCGGTGCGGTACTCCGGCGGGCAGCACCACCAGGGTGCGGGGGCCGACCACGTGCTTCTCCAGAGCGACCTCGACGGTCAGTTCCCCCTCCAGCACCAGGTAGTACTGGTCGAAGGCATGGATGTGGGTGCCCGGACCGGCCCCGCCGGGAGCGACTTCCATGTAGTTGACGACCGTGTGCCGCGCGCCGGTCGCCGGACTGGCCAGCGCCAGCATCTTGAGACCCGGCATCGGTTCGTCCAGGGCGTCGGGATCGACGCGCCGGGTGTATCCGGGGTGGTCGGTGCGGTGGGAGGCCGGTACGTCCTCGGGAGAGTCCACCATGTACGCCAGCTGGGCCATCGGCCCGGGAGCGGGGATCAGCATCTCGAAGTGGGTCTCGGCGCCCGGCCCGTCGTTCCAGTTGCGGTGCGCCAGCCCCGCCGGGATGAACACGAGGGTGCCGGCACTGATGTGCTGGACCTCGTACCCCAGTTGCACGTTCATGGTGCCCTCGACCAGGTAGTACAGCTGGTCGACGTGGTGGTAGTGCAGGCCGGGGCCGCAACCGCCTTCCTCGATGTGGCTGTTGATCAGGATCGCGCTCTCCAGATGGGAGAGGAACTGCGCGCGGTAGCCGGGGAACCCCGTGTCGATGGCCTGGTCCGGATCGAAGGGGCGGACGTACTGCATGCGGGTCCGCGGTGTGATGGGCGGCATCGGCCTACTCCTGCGTCGTGGTGTGGGTCTCGTGGTGTGCGCGGCTCAGCGGGAGAAGGCGGCCTCGACGTCCTGGGTGGTGACGATCTCGCCCAGCAGCGTGAAGGTGTCCAGAGCGGCTTTGTGCGTCTCGTCGTTGGCCGCCGAGCACGCGTCGGCGGCGATGAGGGTGCGGTAGCCGTGGTTGACCGCCTCGCGGGCGGTGCCCTGGACGGAGTGGTCGGTGGCGACGCCGGAGAGGACGACGGTGTCGATGCCCTTGCCGCGCAGGATGCCGTTGAGGTCGGTGCCGTGGAAGCCGGTGAGGCGGGTGTGGGTGATGGTCAACTCGCCGGGCTCGGGGGTGAGTTCCTCGATGAGATCAGCGCCGCGCGTTCCGTCGAGGAGAGCCTTGCGCTCTTCCACCAGGGCCAGCAGAGGGCAGTTGATGACCAGATCGGTGTAGCCGGGCCGGAAGGCCGTCCGGATGTGGATCACGGAGGCCCCTGCGGCTCGGGCGGCCCGGGTGAGCAGCTGGTTCTTGGCGATGACCCCGTGCCGCTGCACGCCCTCGGCGAAGAACGGTCCGAAGGCACCCTCGGGTTTCACGATGTCGTACTGCCAGTGGATGTTGATCACGGCGGTACGGGCTGGTTCGAACTCGGTCATGTTGTCCTCCGACTGGCAGGCTCGCGGGCGTCCGGTTGACCGCTGAGCAACCATGTTTCAGATCGCAACACGACAGATCACAGCTGTCAATAGACATGTTTATTTTCAAGTCAGACATGTCTGTGTTACGTTCACCTTGGCTCTCCAAGGGCGTCACCGGACGGTTCGCGCATGGCCGCGGGTACCGGTGGTCCGGCGGCGAGAGCCGATCCCAGGAGGTTGTACAGCGTGGTGATAACCCCCGGCCCCGTCCCTGATGACTTCACCGAGAACCTCGCCGAGGCCGAGGCCTGCCGTATCCGATACGGCAGGCCTCGGTCGGTGAATCCGAGTGGATCTCGGCCGCATGCGACGTACACACAGCCCTACCTCTGCGGAACTCCCGCCACTGTGATCGAGCGGCTCAGGGAGTTCCACCAGGCCGAGATCGGCCGCCCGGACCTGAGTTTCAGCGGGCTGGGGCTCCCGCTCGTATCGAACCGCCGCGACATGGAGCTGTTCGCCGCCGAGGTGCTGCCTGCCGTGCGCGCCTTGAGCGACGACGTGGTCCCCGCCTGACCGGAAAAGGACTGCAACAATGGCATGGACATCACCACCGGCCTCACCGAGCGGCTCTGCCGGGAGTGGGGCGACCCTGGAAGCCGCCCGTTTCCGCGAGGTCCTCTCCGCGGTGCCCACCAGCGTTGTCGTGGTGACCGCCCTGGACCGCGGCGAGCCGGTCGGGCTGGCCGTCGGCACCTTCCTCTCGGTGTCGATGAATCCACCACTGGTCGGGTTTCTGCCCGCGGCGACGTCGAGCAGCTTCCCGCGGATACGACAGGCCGGCGCCTTCTGCGCGAACGTGCTGACCGTGAACCAGCAGCACGTTTCCCAGGCGTTCGCCACCAGTGGCGCCGACAAGTTCGCCGGCCTGTCCTGGCGTCCGGCACCGGTGACCGGCTCGCCGGTGCTGGAGGGAGTGGCGGCATGGATCGACTGCCGCATCACGACCCTGCACGAGGCCGGGGACCACTTCATCGTCATCGGTGAGGTCGCCGACCTCGATGCCGCACCAGAGGAGACACCTCTGGTGTTCCACCGTCGCCGCTACACGGGCGCCGCCGGGCCGACCGCGGCCTGAACGCCGTACACCTCGCCGGAATGTTCCGCGGGGTGCACCGGTCGCGGCCGACAGCGCGTCGCGACTCACAGCGCGAGGAGAAGCGCAGATGTTCGTCCGCATCGCCGATGCCCCCGAACGGACGCTCTCACGGGTGAACTCCGACGACTTCGGGCGGTCCCGCATCGAAGTCGCCGGCCTCGGCACCGCACGGCTGCTGCCACGAGCGAGGAGCGCGGGCTCCGGAGGACGCCCGACGCGGATCACGTCGGTCTCCGGCCGGCCGCGTTGCCGCGCTCGCCGGACCCCGCGACGCGCAGTGACGACCAAGCTCGATTCGACGCGGCGCCTCGCGGAATCGAGCGGCTGGACGCCGGACGCGGATCACGTCCGCGCGCACTGCAAGAGCGCCTGATCAGGCCGCGACTCGACGTGACTCGTCCCGCTCGCTTCCGGCCAGGAATCCATGAGGAGAAGCACCGATGAAGCTGCTCACATACCGCATCGGCGACAAGGTGTCGTTCGGCGTCCTCACGGCCGACGGCGTCATCGACGGCGCCGAGACACTCGGCGGAGAGGCCACCTCGATCCGAGAGCTCCTGGAACGCGATCTCACGGGGCGACTGGAGCGGCTCAGCGCGGGCCGCGCGGCCACCTACTCGCCGGCCGAGATCGAGTTCCTCCCGCCGGTCCCGGATCCGGCGAAGATCCTGTGCGTAGGCGTCAACTACGTCGACCACCGCGAGGAGACAGGGCACGTCGACAAGCCCGAACACCCCACCGTCTTCAGCCGGTTCGCCGACACCCAGGTCGGACACGAACAGCCCGTCGTCCATCCGCCGAACACGAGGCAGCTGGACTACGAGGGAGAGGTCGCGATCGTCATCGGCCGTCATGTGTCGGTGATCGAGACGGGCGCCGACGCACGGGCGGCGATCGCGGGACTGTCCTGCTACAACGACCTGAGCGCACGGGACTGGCAGTTGCACAACAGCCAGTGGCTGCCCGGAAAGAACTTCCACGGCGTCGGTTCCTTCGGTCCCTACCTGGTCACGCTGGACGAGTTCGACGACCTCGGATCGGTACGGCTCACCACCCGGGTCAACGGCGAGCTGCGGCAGGACGCCACGCTGGACCAGCTCGTCTTCGACTTCACGGCGATTCTGGGGTACATCACCGGGTTCACCTCCCTGGCTCCCGGCGACGTGATCGCCACCGGAACACCTGGCGGTGTCGGACTGGCCGCGAAGCCGCCTCGATTCCTCGCCCCCGGCGACGTGACCGAGATCGAGGTGTCGGGCGTGGGGGTCCTCCGGAACGAAGTCGTGGCGGCACCGGAGGGCGCGCGGTGAACCGGCGTCCCTGGCTGAACACGTACCCCGGTGATCTTTCGAGGCGGACCACCCCCGGGTCCGAGTCGATGCTCGAACTGTTCGCGACCACAGTCTCCAAGTTCCCCGACAGAACCGCGATCGCCTATTTCGACGGCGCCGTGTCCTTCCGAGACCTAGACCAGCGCTCGGACGCCCTGGCGATCGCCCTGACGGAGGGCGGCTTCGCCGCCGGCGACCGGCTCGCGCTCTACACCCAGAACAACCCGGCCTTCGTGGTCGGCCTCCTCGCGGCCTGGAAGGCCGGTGGCATCGCGGTTCTCATCAACCCCATGAACAAGGCTCGCGAACTGTCCCACCTGCTCGGGGACTCGGGCGCGACGGCCCTGCTGAGCCTTGACGATCTGTACGTATCGGTCGCGCGTGAGGTGCTCGACGGCGGGCAGACCGAGGTGCGGCAGGTCTTCGTGGCCTCCGCTCGCGACGACCAGAAGCGCGACGACGAGCGCGTCATCCCCGTCGCGGAGCAGCCGGCGGTCTCCGGGGCCCTCCGGCTGACGGACGTGTTCGCCCGACACAGTGACCGCAGGCCGGCACCGGTCAGCGGGAAACCCGAGAAGGCGGCGGTCCTGACCTACACCTCCGGCACGACCGGCGTGCCGAAGGGGGCCATCAACACGCACGGCAACCTGGCGTTCAACACCCACACCTACCGCGAGTGGATGAAGCTGGACCAGGACGACGTCGTCCTCGGTATCGCTCCGCTGTTCCACATCACCGGGCTCGTCGGGCACGTCTGCGTCTCGTTGGTGGTCGGCTCGAAACTCGTGCTCGCTCACCGTTTCAACGGCAGGGTCGTCCTGGACGCGATCCGCGAGCACCGGCCGACGTTCACCGTCGGCGCCATCACCGCCTTCAACCATCTCTCCGGGCTCCCCGGGGCGACGAAGGACGACTTCGCGTCGCTGCGGGCGGTCTACTCCGGCGGCGCACCGATCGCACCTCGGCTGCGCGACAAGATCCGGGCCCGCACCGGCATGGACATCCACAACTGCTACGGGATGACCGAGACCACCTCGCCGACACATGCCGTGCCGCTGGGTGTGGCGGCGCCCGTCGATCCCGACACGGGCGCTCTGTCGATCGGCGTGCCCGTCTTCAACACGTCCGTGCGTGTCATCGACGACGACGGCACGGATCTGCCGCCGGGAGAGGCCGGCGAACTCGTCGTCTCCGGTCCGCAGATCACCCCCGGCTACTGGAACAAACCGGCGGAGACGGCGGAGAAGCTCGTCGACGGCGAGCTCCACACCGGTGACATAGGCCTGATGGACGAGGACGGCTGGTTCTACCTGGTCGGCCGGAAGAGCGACATGATCATCGCTTCCGGCTACAAGGTGTGGCCCCGGGAGGTGGAGGACGTCCTCCTCGGCCACCCCGCAGTCCGTGAGGCCGCGGTGATCGGCGTCCCCCACGAATACCGCGGCCAGACGGTCAAGGCGTTCGTGTCCCTCCAGCCCGGTCGGACGACCAGTCCGGACGCCCTCATCGTGTTCTGCAAGGACCGGTTGGCAGCGTACAAGTACCCCCGTGTCGTCGAGATCGTCGACGAACTGCCCAGGAGCCCGGCGGGCAAGATCCTGCGGCGCGAGCTGCGGTGAGGATCGAGCGGCAATGAGCAGATCATGAACGGCGCCGTCATCGTCGGTGCCGTGCGCACCCCGGTGGGAGAGCGCGGCGATGCGCTCTCGTCCAGCTACCCGGCCGCCTGTCCGCCCATGCACTCGACATCCTCGTCGAACGAACGGGAATCCACCCGGCGCTCGTCGACGACGTCGTCGTGGAGGTGTGTCAGTCAGGTCGGGGAGCAGCAGGCCGTGCGCTTCGGAGCCGCAGGACTCATTTCCGGACCGGTCATGCGCACTACGCCACCGCCAAGGCGGGGATCCTCGGGTTCACCAGGACCGCGGCCAGGGAACCGGCCCGGTTCGGGGTCACAGTCAACGCGATCTCACCCGGCGCGGAGACCCGGTTGGTCGCCTCCGTCCCGGAGGGCAAGAGGGCCGAACCGGCGGTGGGGATCCCGCTGGGCAGGTTCGGCGCCGCTTGCGGGATGTGCGCCGCGGTGGGCTTCCTCGCCTCCCGCGAAGCGGGATACGTCACCGGCGTCGTCCTGCCCGTCGAGGGTGGGATCTCGATCTGGTCAGGAGGCGCGTTCGACGTTCAGGGGAACCGACCGGATGGACTCCGCGCCCTGAAGAATCCGGTGGAGCTCCGCCGCACCGACGTGAATCACTTTGAGGAGCGCTTCGCGTGCACGTTTCTCATCACGGGCCGCCAAAGCTTCAAGGAAGGCGCTGCGCCAGCGGACGTGAACGCGGTCCAGGAAATTGTCATGCAGCAGTCCGAACCTGAAAACTCGTTCCACATGCGTCGCCAGCGGAAGTGCCATTTCCGTCATCACCGGATTGCCGCACATCTGGACGAGGTAACGGATCGGGGCTGCCTTCATCAGGTCAGGACTGAGTGCAGACGCGGAACGGTCGGCCGGTGACGACGCCGTCACCAATTCCGCGAACGTGGCGATCTGCTCGTCAGTGGCGTTGCGGATGATCAGCACCACCAGCGACGGGGCGGTCAACTCGAAGGCTTCGAGGATGTCATGGACGTTCTGCAGCGTCATCGGCGTGACCTGCCAGCCCTTGCGCTTCACCGGGCGGGCGAACCCGGCCGCCTCCAGTCGCTGCAGCGCCTGCATCGTCGGCGTCCGGCCCAGGCCGAGCGACTCCGAGAGCTCGGCAGCCTTGATCCATGTCCCCGGCGCCAGTTCGCAGCTCACGATGGCGTCGCGGAGCGTCTCATAGGCCTTGTCGCTCATCGGCCGCGCCTTGCTCTGGCTGCCGTCCCCCATCGTCGTCATAGCTGTACTATAAACGAAGATCCGTGTGTACCGGACGGCTCCGCAGCCTATTTTTCGGCACTGCAATTCGTTCTGACTATTCGACTTGTTTGGCGCCGACCACACCGTGATCTCGCTCCGCGTTTCCACGTGGCACTACCGGTATCTTCCGGCACGCGTGGCGACGATATGGCACGGTCGGTCAACGCTGGCCTCTGGTGAATGGGCGGGGTTGACCTTGCCGGGCAAGACCGACGAACCGGCCTGCAAGGTCACGAGACCCGGGCAGGCCGGTGACTTCGCCGACTCGCCGGCAGATCGAACGCGGCCTCCCATCACCCGCACCCCTCCGGATGAAGGCGACCTCTACGACGTCGTCCCTCATCGAGGACGTCGTCCCTCATCGAGCTGAGCGAGAACCGGTGTGCCGGGAAGACCGCGCAGACGTCAGCCGAGTCCGTCGGCCCCCACCGGGGCGGACGACTCGTCCGGCAGGGAGCCGCTCACCGGCTGCAGCCTCCCGTCGAGGTCGAGGACCGGGGTCGTCTCCTTGTGCCAGGACTCGACCACCGCGTTGCCCCAGAAGTCGCGGTGGCGGTCGTCGTGGACGTTCCACCGGTACGTCTCGCGTCCGGGTCGTACAGATGGGGGCTTGGCTTCAGGGCCTCCCGCAGGAGCGCGTTGTCGGCGACGGTTCACGCTTACGGCTCCTCGCCGTGTCGGTGTCGGCGGCGGCCTTGTGAGGACGGGCACACGGTCGGTGGGGATGGGGCCGCCGCTGGGGGCGACGGGTATCGCGGTGTACGACTCCGGGGTTTCCGCTCAGCACGGTCCCGCTCATCAGGGTTCTGCGGGACGGATACCGACGCGTCGGACGGTTCTTCGTCGTCGGGTCTCTCCTTTGAGGTTGGGGGGAGTGAGACACCGTTGCCCTCAAGCTTGTCTCGAGTCCCGTGCGGGCCCGGTGCCGGGTACCGCCGTGACGCGGCGTGCCGGCCCAGCCGTACGAAGGGGAGAGGGACGGGGGTTCCGGCCGTGAGGTGTCGTCGAGCCTTGGATGTCGGGCGAGGGCCATCGTCGCCAACGCGCTTCCGGTGTGCCGACAGTGACGGCGAATCAGGTGTTGGCCTCCTGGCGGCCTGTCCCCCGTTCGGCAGGGGCCAGGGCGTTGTCCACCTCGGCCGCCACGATGTCGCCGTCGAGCCGTTCGCCGAGAAGGGAGCGCCGGAAGAACAAGGGGCCGATGATGCGGGCGACGAGA
>NZ_KQ948768.1:214118-215321 GCF_001514205.1 Streptomyces griseoruber
ACAACAACCGCCTTGCCGATCGAGCACCGCCAGTCGCAGGCCCGCCGCGGTCTGCCGTCGGGTCCGAGGAAACGGTCCATACCCATGAACGAGAACGTCATCGCTCTTCGCTTCACCGACCGCGCCACCGCCTACCAGGCGCTGAGCGGTCTGAGGAACCTCAGCGCCGCCAGCACCGAGGTCCTTGGCGCCGTACTGATCGAGAACCTGGAGGACGGCGCGGTGCGCGTCACCGACGGCGTGGACGGTGCGGCGGGGCGGAACGCGACGGCCGACGCCTACATCGCTCACGCGCCGGCTGCCAGTACGGTCATCCTCGCCGAGGTCAGGGAGACCAGCACCGACACCCTGGACATGCTGTCCCTGTGGTACGGCGCAGCCCTGGAGCGCCTCCCGGCCGACGCCGTACGCGGTGGCCTGCACGCGACGGAAGGTGCCCCCGGCCGCAGCGGAAGGGAAGAGGCAACGTACTGGCGCGACGGCGAGTGCGCCGACGCCGCGCGGAAGCCCTCGGACGGCGTCACGACGCCGAGGCGGATGAACGCCGCGTAGCCGGGGCGGGCGCCACATACGCGGGGCAGCCCCCCCAGCCCCCCCGCACGGTGAGGGGCCCCGATACAGGCCCCTCACCGCTTTCGCCCAAGGGGTTCCCTTGGCACTCGTCCGCCTTCCGCACCGTGATCGCTGAAGGGCCCGCTCCGCGCGGCACGGATGGTCACGAGTGCCGCGTGCGCCACCGCGGCCACCGTGAACATGCGGCCGGCGTCGCCGAGAGTGACCCGCGACGGCTCTGCGGCAGGCGCGGTACGCGCGCACCGGAGGCCGCGCCCGCGACACCCCCCTACGGGGCTCCACAGAAGCGGAGACTCCGGTCGACGCTGTCGGCGAGCCGGCCACCGAACACGGTCCGGCGAAGCAGCCGAGAGGCCAGGGAGGGCGCGGCGCCGGTCAGCGCCCCGCGCCCGGCGCGCCGTCCCGTCGCCGAGCATGCGCAGACACCGTGCGCGGAGTCCGGGCGCACGGCTCGGGCGAGGCGGCGGACGCAGTGAGCGTCCGGCGTCGGACCGCGCGGGACGCGCTCACGCGTTCGGCAGCCAGGGCGCGAGCGCGGCGTCGACCAGACCGACCACCAGGTCCTCTTCAAGGTGCACGCCGTGCAGGAAGCGCTCGAAGAGCAGCGGTCCGATGATGCGGGCGACGAGT
>NZ_KQ948768.1:216254-300863 GCF_001514205.1 Streptomyces griseoruber
CGGAAGTCCCACCCGAAGCGGGTGCCATGGCCCTCCCCTGCCAGACCTGGCCCCCTTTGCGGGTCCGCCGACCGAAGGAGAGTTCATGTCCGTGAACGAGAACGCCGTCACCCTGCGCTTCACCGATCGTGCGACCGCCTACCAGGCGCTCAGCGACCTGAAGTACCTCAGCCCCACCACGACGGAGGTCCGTGCCGCCGTACTGATCGAGCGCCTCGAGGACGGCGCGGTGCGTGTCCCGGAGGGATTGGACACCGAGGAGGGACGCAACACGGCGGTCGGCGGGCTGGTCGGCTCGCTGGTCGGCATCCTCGGCGGGCCCCTCGGCGTCCTGATGGGTGTGGGCGTCGGCGCGCTGATCGGCGGAGGCTACGACTACAAGCGGGCCGAGAAGGCCACCACCGCCGTCGGCGCCTTCGTCCAGCACGTCCCGCCCGGCGCCACGGCCCTCCTGGCCGAGGTCAGGGAGAGCGACACCCAGGCCCTGGACCTGCTGGCCATGCGCTACGACGCCGCCCTCGAGCGCCGCCCGACCGACTCCGTTCGAGTCGAGCTGAAGGCCATGGAGGAGGCCGCCGAGCGGATCCGCAAGGAAGAGGCGAAGGCCAGGCGCGCCCACAAGCGCGCCGAGATCGCGCAGAAGCTCGGCCGGCGCCCCGGCGGACGCAAGGAGGACGACGCGGCCCCGAAGGACACGCTCGCCGTGTGACCCGTGCGGGCGCCATGGACTCGGGGCACGGACCGCACCGCGGTGCGACTCCCCTGCGCCCCGCTGGTCGGGGCGGGCCGACACCCCCCGGCCCGCCCCGACCGCGTCACCCCACCGCTTCATCCGACACCGAGCACGGACCCCGCGCTCCCGGCCTTGCCGACCTGCCGACCTGCCGACCTGCCGACCTGCCGAAGGGAAAGACCCTCACCGTGAAACGCCGCTCAGCAGTCCGCGCCCACCGCCTCTTCGACGGACACACGATGCACGACGGCCCCGTCATGGTCCTCGTCGAGGACGGGGCGATCACCGGCGTCGACCATTCGGGTGCCGCCCCGCCCGACGGGGTGCCGCTGACCGATCTGGGCGACGTCACCCTGCTGCCCGGGCTGGTCGACGCCCACAGCCATCTGGCGTTCGACCCCGGCGGCCACGCCGAGAAGCAGATGCTCGGTGACGACGACGCGACGGTCCTGGCCCGCATGCGCCCCCATGCCGGGCAGGCCCTGCGCGCGGGTGTCACCACCATGCGTGACCTCGGTGACCGCGGGTATCTGGCGCTGCGCCTGCGGCAGGAGTACGAGGAGGGCCCGCACATCGTCGCCGCGGGACCGCCCATCACCCGCACCGGCGGGCACTGCTGGTATCTCGGCGGCGAGGCGGACGGCGCCGAGCAGGTCGCCCGCGCGGTGACGGAACGGGCCCAGCACGGAGTCGATCTCATCAAGGTGATGGCCACCGGCGGCATGACCACGGCCGGCTCGGACCCCGGCAGCGCGCAGTACACCCTGGCCGAACTGCGGGCCATCACCCGTACCGCGCACGAACTCGGGCTGCGCGTCACGGCGCACGCCCACGGTGCCGCCGGAATCGCCGACGCGGTCACGGCCGGCGTGGACGGGATCGAGCACTGCACCTTCATCACCCGCTCCGGGGTGCGCCCCGATCCGCGAACCATCGACGCCATGGCCGAGGCGGGCGTGTTCGTCGGCTGCACCGTCGTCGAAACGATGGACGGGATGCCCGCCGAGGTGCTGGCGGTCCTCGAACCGATGTGGGAGAACATGGCGGCCATGCACGCGCGAGGCGTGCGCGTCGTCTGCTGCACCGACGCCGGGGTCGGCCCGTTCAAGCCGCACGACGTCCTGCCCAGGGACCTCGTCTACTTCGCCTCGCGGGTCACCACCAACACCGCCGCGCTCGCCTCGGTGACCTCACTGGCGGCCGACTCCTGCGGCCTGGAGCACCGCAAGGGACGGCTCGCACCCGGATACGACGCCGACCTGCTGGCCGTCGGCGGCAATCCGGCGCACGACCTCACCGCGATACGGGACGTCCGGGCGGTGTACCGGGCGGGCCGTCGAGTGGACCGGTCGCAACCGGCCACCTGAACCAGACGGCTGGACAGCCCGGGGCGCAGGACGCGCCGGAGGACCGCCACTCCGCACAGACCGACCTGCGCATCCCGCACGGCTCTCCCTGTCGGCGTGCGCATGCGTCCCGGGGGGGGAGCCTTTCTGACGGGAACAGCAAGGGTCGGTGCGACGGCGCCCGAGTGGTGGGGCACGCCGGCACCAAGAAGCGCGGCACAGGACGGCCGCGAGCTGGTCGGATGAGCTGGAGGGGGTGCGGATGAGGTGCGCGGCCCGAGCGGCCCGCTCCTCCGGACGGCCTCAGGCCCGGCCGGGTCCGCGGTGGCCACGACGGTGAGCGGAAGGCCGGCTGAAGCATCCTTGTACCAGGGCGAAGTGGCGTTCGCCCGGAGCATCCTCAACTCAAGTGCGTGCCGTGTGCCGCGACATGTGCCGCGACACACGGCGGGGCGGTGCGGAAGAAGGTGGCGGCGGGTCGCACGGCTCGTGATGCGGGCCGGTCCCGGGCCGCCGCGGTCGCGGAAATCAGAACATGGTGTTGTCGTTGGCGCTCTTCTCGGGGACCTCCTGGATCACGTCCCAGTGTTCGACGATCTTTCCGTCGGCGAGGCGCCAGAAGTCCGCGACGGCCATGCCCCGGTCGCCGGGCTTGAGGTGCAGGTTGCTGTGGGTGACCACGAGGTCCCCTTCGGCGACGGCGCGCTTGATGTCCAGGCGCAGCTCGGGGAACTGCCCGCGCAGCCAGTGGACGTACCCGACGAACGCCTGCGGACTGTCCTGCGCCTCCGGGTTGTGCTGGGTGTAGGTCTCTCCGAGATGCGCGGCGGCGGCCTCTTCCGGCTGGTGGTCGTTGAACGCCTGCTCGTAGAAAGCGATGACGAGCGCCTTGTTGTCGGCAGCGGGCACGAGCCTCTCCTGTCTTCGGGTGCTGGGCGGTGCGTCTATGCGGTCATGGCGTCGCGTACGAGCGCGGTGTCGACGAACTGCTCGAAGCGGACGATGAGTCCACCCCGTACGACGAAGTGGTGGGCGACGCGCACGTCGATCGGCTTGCCGGTGGCCTTGTTGACGGCGGTGTAGCGGGCGAGGACGACGACGTTCTCGCCGTCGACGACATAGGTGTCGTCGTGGGCGGCCCAGCCGTCCCAGTCCTGACCGAGCTTCTCCATCACGCTGGAGGTCACGCCGTCGGGGGTGCGGTAGGTGCCGGCGAGAGGGAAGCCGGCCATTTCCGTCCACTCCACGTCGGGAGCGAGAGTGGCCCGAAGGGCCTCCAGGTCACCTGCCGCGGAGGCGAGGTACTGACGGCGTACGACGTCCGCGGGGGCAGTGGAGGTGGCGAACTCGCTCATGTCAGCCCCACTTCATTTCGCCCTTGGCGACCTTCGCGCCGATCTGGGCGGCGATCAGCATGCCGTTGTCGGGGTAGCGCTGGACGAGTGCCTCGGTGAGCGCGGCACCGTCGGCCGCCTTGTCCAGTTCCTCCTCGAAGGCGACGAGATAGTCGCGGGTGGCGGAGATGGCGGTCGCGTCGGCCGCGGTGCCGGGCAGACGGTGGCCGGGGACGGCCAGCTCCGGCTGGAGGGCGGCCATCTCGTCCAGCAGGTCGATCCAGGCGGCGCGGTCGCCGGGGGTGGGGGTGTCGGCGACCCACACGTGCTCCTGCTGGAAGAGCAGGACGCCGCCGAGCAGGGCGCGGTGCTCGGCCTGCCACAGGTAGTGGCGGTCGGGCAGCGCGGCCGGGCCGCCCCTGAGCTCGAAGCGGTGGCCCTCCAGGGTCAGGTCGTCGCCGGTCAGCGGGGTGAGGTCGACCAGGCGGGTGGGGAGGTTCGGGCCGAGCGCGGCCCAGGCCTTGAGCTTGCCCTCGTAGGAGTGCTGGATGTGCTCGATGACGAGCGGGGTGGCGACGAAGGTCGCGTCCGGGAAGGCGTCGGCGATCACCTCGGCACCGAAGTAGAAGTCGGGGTCGGCGTGGCTGACGAAGACGGTGGTCAGCGTCTTGCCCGAGTCGAGGATCTCGGCGGCCAGGCGGTGCCCGTCGGCGCGGGTGAAGGCGGCGTCCACCAGCAGCGCCTCATGCTCACCCGTGACGAGGGTGGCGGTCTTGTTCTTGCTGCCGGCCGGGAAGTCCAGGTCGAGGACCTTGAAGGAGAGGGTGCTCATACGGGGCTCCTGTGCGAGTGGGGTGGGGAGGAAGAGGTTCAGGGCGTGGGAAGGGCTGCGAGCCGCCGGTCGATCTCGTCCGCTGTGGCATGGCCGTGGGCCAGCGGGGTGACGAAGTCCCCGTCGACGGCGAGCAGGGTGGGGAAGCCGGTGACGCCCAGCTCAGCCGCGCGGTGGAAGTCGTCCGCCGCCGCATACGGCGCCTCCGGGCCTTCGAAAGCGGCGACGACCGCGTCGGCGTCGAGCCCGGTCGCCTCGGCGACCTTCCGGTACGTGGCCGCCTCCGACAGGCTGCGTCCGCCGACGTAGAAGGCGTGCTGGAGGGCCGCGGCGAGCTCCGTCGCACGGTCGGGGGCGGCCTGGCGCAGGGCCGCGACGCCACGGGCGGCGGCCTCGGAGTCCATCACGAACGAGCCGTCGGCGATCAGCTTCTCGTACGCCTCACCGAACTCGGCGCCGGTCAGTTCGGCGATCTTGGCGTTCGCGCCCTGAACGTGGCCGAACTGGCGGATCGGCACCCGGCGCGACCCGGTGAACAGTCCGCCGGAGACCACCTCGACCGGCAACCCCGGGTGGCGGGCGACGACCTCGTGCAGGGTCGCGGAGAACCCGTGCGACCAGCCGCAGTAGGCGTCGAAGACATAGATGAGCTTCATCGAAGACCTCGGCAGGGTGTGATGCCCGCCTGATGCGAGCGATTCACCTGACCAAACAGTACCTGACTCATCAGATATTTCTCTGCTCGTGTGACGTGGGCCATACCGGGGTGGCTCACGTCATTACATCAGCGCCGCCGCCGGGCCGCAGCTCAGGGCAGCCGGGGCAGCGCGTCCGGGCCGAATGGCTGAGGATGCGGAGAGCCTCCGCGAACCGCGCCGGGGCTGGGCCGTACGCAAGGCCGCCACACCCGCCCAGATCGACCTCGCCTGGCTGCCGGCCCAGAAGCCGTGAATAGTGCCGATTCCCAGCACCACCAGGCCGTCCCGCCTCCTGGAGAACATCAGCCCGCGGAGGCAGTCACGTTCAGCCGCGACGAACTCGAGGAACTGAACGCCGCCCCGCTGACCGACGCACGGTCCCGGCATGCCCCGCCCCCGGCCGAACTCCCATACCCCGAAGGGATGTTGCGGCCGTGGACGGAGTGCATGCTCCCTGAACAACGGAGAGGCTGCTGACTACGCAGGCCTGCGACCTCCGGTGGCCGAGATGGTCGCCGACATACTCGGAGAGCAGTTCCCTCAGGTCAGGACGATGCCGCTGGTCGCGGCGACGGACATCACCGCGTTCGCCGGTTTCCCGCCGACGCACTGGAAGAAGATCTGGTCGACCCACCCGCTGGAGCGGCTGAACCGGGAAACAAAGGGCGGGCCGACGCCGTGGGCGACGGCGCGCCCCCGCATGCCGTCCTTCCGGGCAGCGGGTACCCGGCGGTGGGTCCCGCTGCCGAGGGTTCAGGCGATGTCCGAGCCCCGCAGCACCAGCTGCGCCACGGCGATGCCCGCCACCACGATCGCCGCCCGAAACGGCCACCGGCTCCGCACGCCCGAGGGCACGGCCGTGCCCGCGATGGCGACGGCCCCGGCCAGCGCCGCCAGTGCCTCACTCAACCCGCCCACTGCTCCGGGTGGGCCCGCGATGAGCACCCCTACGGCTGTCAGCATCACGCATGGTGCCAGCCACCGGCAGGTTTCGCGGCCCAGCCTTTGCGGCAGACCGCGCACACCGGTCCCGAGATCGTCCTCGATGTCCGGAAGTGCGTTGACCAGGTGCGCCCCAACACCCAGCAGCGCCCCGGCCGCCACCGCCCACCAGGCGGGCCAGGACGGCGACGGCAGGCCGAGGGTGACGAAGGCCGGCAGTGATCCGAAGGCCACGGCGTAGGGCAGCGGTGAGAACACCGTGTGCTTGAGTACCAGGTTGTAGGCCCAGCCCATGGCCACCATGCCCAGATGCGCCACTCCGGCGGCGACACCACTGAGCAGCGACAGCGGCACACAGAGCCCCAGAGCGGTTCCGGCCGCCGTGGCCGCCGCCCGGGGCGGGAGTTCGCCGGTGGCGACCGGTTTGTCGCAGCGCCCGCTGATCGTGTCGCGCCGGGCGTCGACCGCGTCGTTGCACCAGCCGACCGAGAGCTGGCCGGCCAGCACGGCCGCGGCCACCGCTGCGGACCCCGCCGCCCCGCGGCCCGCTGCCACTGCGAGCGCGGTGATGAGCACCGTCACCGCGACCGCCGGCTCCGGATGGCAGGAGCGCAACAGCGCCGGGACGCGGCGTGTCGTGGACGGAAGGGCACGGGGTGCGTGTAGAGACACACAGAGAAGTTACGGGAGAACGCGGCAAAGGGAGACCTTACCGGCATGCGTGTCACTGCAATCGTCGACGATGCCCTTCCCGAGTCCGCGCCGTCCCGGACACTGCCACGTGGCCCGGCGACTGCGGTCAGAGCGATCCGCACCGCGATGCCGCCGTACCGGTATGCCCAGGAAGAGCTCACCGAGGCGATCGGTGACCTGTGTCTGCCCGCCGGAGCCGACCGCACCCTGCTGCGCCGCCTGCACGCATCCGCCGGTGTGCGCGCACGCCATCTCGCCCTGCCGATCGAGCGGTACGCCGACCTCGGCGACTTCGGGCAGAGCAACGACGCGTGGTTGGCCGTCGGGCTTGAACTGGGCGAGGAAGCCCTCGTCGGCGCGCTGCAGGAGGCTGGGCTCGGACCGGCCGACGTGGATCTGCTGGTGTGCACCTCCATCACCGGCATCGCCGCTCCGTCGCTCGACGCACGGCTCGCCGGGCGCCTGGGACTGCGGCCCGACGTCAAGCGGCTCCCGGTGTTCGGCCTGGGGTGCGTGGCGGGCGCGGCAGGGCTCGCCCGGCTCCACGACTACCTGCGAGGGCACCCGGCCGACACCGCCGTACTCCTCAGCATCGAACTGTGCTCGCTGACCCTTCAGCGACGCGACGACTCCCGCGCCAACCTCGTCGCCGGCGCCCTGTTCGGTGATGGCGCGGCGGCGCTCGTGGCACGCGGCAGTGCCGGCGCCGGGCCGGAGGCGGCGGGACCCTTCGTGGTCGCCACACGCAGCCGCCTGTATCCGGACACCGAACAGCTCCTGGGGTGGGACATCGGCCCCACCGGGTTCCGCGTCGTGATCGACGCCGGTGTTCCGGACATCGTGCGGGATCACTTCGGTCGGCACCTGCGTGCGTTCCTGGCCGACCACGGCCTCACCACGGACGACATCGGCAGCTGGGTGTGCCACCCGGGCGGCCCCAAGGTGCTCTCCACCATGACCGACACCCTCGGCCTGCCCGACGACGCCCTGCAAACCGCCTGGCACTCGCTCGCAACGGTGGGAAACATGTCGTCCGCCTCCGTGCTTCACATCCTCCAGAAAACCTGGGAATTCAACCGACCCGAGCCAGGCACGTGGGGGGTGCTCCTGGCGATGGGCCCGGGGTTCTGTTCCGAAGTCGTCCTGCTGCGCTGGTGAGTGCTCTCATGCCCTGGTACACGCTTCTCGTCCTTGCCGTCGCGGCCGAACGCATCGCCGAGCTCGTCGTCGCCCGACGCAACGCCACCTGGACCTTCTCCCACGCCGGTGTGGAGCACGGCCGCGGTCATTACCCGGTCATGGTCGTGCTGCACACGGTGCTGCTCGCCGGCTGCCTCGCCGAATCCGTACTCGCCCACCGGCCGTTCCTGCCCGCTCTCGGCTGGCCGATGCTGGTTCTTGTCATCGCGGCGCAGGCACTGCGCTGGTGGTGCATCATCACTCTGGGGCCGTACTGGAACACACGGGTCATCGTCGTCCCCGGGGCACGCCTGGTCAGCGCCGGACCCTACCGGTTCCTGCGTCATCCCAACTACGTCGCTGTCGTCGTGGAGATCGCCGCCCTGCCGCTGGTCCACTCCGCGTGGCTGACCGCCACGGCGTTCACCGCGGCCAATGCACTGCTGCTCACCGTCCGCATCCGTTGCGAGAACACGGCCCTCGCCTCGGCGGCGCCCGCGTGAGCGGCGGCCACGACGTGGTGATCGTCGGAGGCGGTCCCGCCGGTCTCGCGACCGCACTGCACGCCGTGCGCGCAGGTCTCGACACTGTTGTGGCGGAGCCACGTCGGGCACCGGTCGACAAGGCGTGCGGCGAGGGCCTGATGCCCGGCGCCGTCCGGGCCCTCGTCGCGCTCGGCCTGGAGGTCCCCGGTCACCCGGTCACCGGTATCCGCTACATCCAGGGGGCCCGCCGGGTGCAGGCCGCGTTCCGCCATGGCACCGGCCTCGGCGCGCGCCGCACCGACCTGCACCGTGTCCTGCACCAAGCCGTCGTGGACGAGGGAGTGCCCGTACTGCCCCTGCGAGTGAGGGAAGTACGGCAGGACGCGACGGGCGTGACCGTACCCGGTACGGGCCTGCGCGCACGGTGGCTGGTCGCCGCGGACGGTCTGCACTCACCGCTGCGCCGTTCGCTCGGCCTGGAGGTGAAGACCACTGCGGCGCCCAGGTACGGCCTGCGCCGTCACTACGCGGTCCCTCCCTGGTCGTCCTACGTCGAGGTGCACTGGGGGCCCTACGGAGAGGCGTACGTGACTCCGCTCGGCCCCGCACTCGTCGGGGTCGCCATGCTGACCGCCCGGCGAGCGTCCTTCGGCACCCACCTCGAGAGCTTCCCCGAACTGGCAGCCCGCCTCCCCGCGGAGAGGGCCGTCACCGCGGTACGCGGCGCAGGACCGCTGCGCCAACGGGCACGCACCCGCACACACGGGCGGGTGCTGCTCGTCGGCGACGCCGCTGGATACACCGACGCGCTGACCGGTGAGGGCGTCTCTCTCGCCCTGACCGGTGCCGAGGTCCTGGTCGCCAACGTGCGCCGCGGCACTCCCGGCCGTTACGAGACCGACTGGTGCCGCGCGACCCGCCGCCACCGGCTCCTGACCGACCTCTTGGTGCGCGCCCGCCAGCAACCGGCCCTGGCCTCGCGCATCATGCCCACAGCCGCACGCCTGCCCCGCCTCTTTGCGGCAGCGGTGAACGCACTGGCATGACCCGATGCATGCGGCCGGACGGCACTTCCACGCCGCTGGCCGCGATGGCCCTGCCTGTCCGACGTGCCCGCCGCGCAACGAGTCCATCTCAGTGAAGCTCGGTGCGGTGGGGCCGGGAGCGCGCGAGAACGTGGGGAGGTATGCGTTCATCGGCCCTTCGGACTTCGGGCCCTTACCAGTAGTGGAGCTGGGATGAGACGTATCCGCCTGGCCCTGGTGTGGACGGCCGTACTTGTGCCGATCGCTGCCGCGAGCGGTTGTTCCAGTGGTGACGGTGGTTCCTCGTCCTCGTCACCAGCGACGCCGTCGAGCACAGCCACGAGCGGCGTCGGCCAGAACACGAACCCGTACGCACCGGCGAGCAGTGTGTCGGCCGGCGCGCGGGCCATGGTGAAAACCGCCTCGGCCGGCAACCTCGGCACGATCCTGGTCGACGGGAAGGGTCGCACCCTGTACCTGTTCGAGGCGGACACGTCGACAGTCTCGACCTGTAACGGGGCCTGCGCCACGGCGTGGCCGCCGCTGCTCACCTCGGGGACGCCGTCGACCGGCGGCTCGGCGCAGTCCGACCTGGTGGGCACGTCGAAGCGATCCGACGGCACGACGCAGGTCACCTACCACGGTCACCCGGTCTATGGGTATGCGGGGGATTCCCAGCCGGGCGACACGAACGGCCAGGCGCTCAACCAGTTCGGTGCCGAGTGGTACGTCCTCGACGCCGGCGGCAACAAGGTCGACAAGAGCTGAACGGGCGACGACCACAGATGAGTCAGCCGACATGACGGCCAGGACCGGTCACCGAGGCCCCCGGCGGCGCTCTCCCGCGCGGGCCGCCGCCATCACACTGGGCGCTGCCGTGCCGGTGGCGGTGGCGGTGGCCATCTGGGTGACCGGCCGGCACCACAGTCCGCAGTACACGACCAGCCTGTTCGGCGCGCAGGGCGCCGCGGCGGTCACCCTCAAAGCCCGCCTGGGCAGTGCCCTGTTCGGCCTCGCGCTCGTCCAACTGCTGCTGGCCCTGTGGATGTACGAACGACTTCCCGGACTCAGAGCGGCGCCCCGCCGCGTCCGCACCTCCCACCGCGCGGTGGGATGGGCCGCCTTCCTGCTGTCGGTGCCCATCGCCTACCACTGCGTCCGTACCTATGGTGTGGAAACCACGAGCACCCGGGTCTTCCTGCACTCAGTCGCGGGCTGCGCGCTGTACGGAGCCTTCGTCGCCAAGGTATTGGTGGTCCACAGCCGGCGCCTGCCCGGCTGGCTGCTCCCGGCGGCCGGAAGCGCCCTGTTCGGCGCGATCGGGCTGCTGTGGTACTCCGCCGCGCTGTGGGCCCTCAACGGCTTCGCCGCTCCCGGTCTGTAGCAACAGAGCGCCCGCAGGGACAGGAAGTCCGCACAGGCAGCCGTTCCACCCCTGTCCTCATCCGTGTCCGATGGCTCCGAGCGGATCGCCCCGGTCGACTGCGTTGGCCGAGGGGGAGCCAGGGCTGCTGGCGGGCCCTCGTGCGGCCGGACGGCCTGCTCGTCGCCAACGCGCGGTTCGAGTCATGTCGACGCCGTCATCGGCCGCCGGCGGCTCCCGTGCGCGGCTGTCGGTACGGCCGCACCGCGCGGCGCGCGATGGCGAAGCGGTGCGTCTCCGACGGGCCGTCGTAGATCCGGAACGGCCGTACCTCTCGGAACAGACGGGCCAGCGGGGCGTCGGCGGCCGAGATGCCGAGGGCTCCGCAGATCTGCACCGCCCGGTCGACCACGCGGTTCACCGCCTCCGCCACGAAGGTCTTGGACACCGAGGTGAGCTGCGAGGCGGCGGCGGAGCCGGTGTCCAACTCCCAGGCGGTACGCAGGATCAGGGCACGGCTCGCCTCGATGTCGATCTCGGAGTCGGCCAGCATCTGCTGGACCATGCCGAGGTCTCCCAGCGCCGAGCCGAACGCCATCCGGCTCCCCGCCCGTTCCAGCGCGACGTCCTGGGCCCGGCGGGCCGCTCCGAGCCAGCGCATGCAGTGGGTCGTCCGGGCGGGACCGAGCCGGACCTGGGCGCCTTCGAAGCCGCGGTCCACCGCCCCGAGGACCTGCTCGTCCCCCACCACGCACTCGTCGAAGACGATCTCGCTGTGCCCGGCGAAGAGCGACTCGTCCAGGGTCTCGATCGTCCGGACGAGGCGCATGCCGGGAGTCCCGGCGTCGACCAGGAACATGGTGGCGCCGCCCGGGTCACCCGGGCTGCCGGAGGTGCGGGCCATGACGATGGCGAAGCCGGCTCCGTCCGCCCCGGTGATGAACCACTTGTGCCCGTCGATGCGCCAGCCGCCGGGAACACGGGTCGCGGTGGTCCGCAGGGAGCGGGGGTCGGCGCCCGCTCCCGGAGCGGGTTCGGTCATGGCGAAGCAGGACCGTGTCTCGCCTGCCGAGAGCGGACGCAGGTACCTCTGCTTCTGCTCTTCGGTGGCCACCTTCTCCAGCAGGTGCATGTTGCCCTCGTCGGGGGCCGCGCAGTTCAGCGCCAGCGGTCCGAGCAGCGAGTAGCCCGCCGCTTCGAACACCACCGCCTGCCCACGCAGATCGAGCCCGTGTCCGCCCCACCGCGTCGGTACGTGCGGGGCGAACACCCCCGCCTCGCGCGCGGCTTTCTGCAGGGTTTCCCGTAGGGCGTCGGGGGCGTCGTGCACCGACCCGCCGCACTCGCGCTCGGCCGGAATGACCACCGTGCGCACGAACTCGGCCGTGGACGCGGCGAGTTGAGCGACAGTCGGATCGACATCGAACTGGATGGGCACGGGACCTCCCGCCGACGGGCGTACGGGCATCGGCTCCCGTCGCGTCCTAGAAACTGTATAGCGTCTTCAGTATCTTGCCGGGAAGCACCCGGCGACGGGCAGACGACAGGAGAAATGTCCATGAGCCTTCCCGTGAGCACCGAGCCGGTCCGGATCGTCCGCCACCCCGACGGATTCGTCGAGCTGAGGCTGGACGATCCCGGGCGGGGAAACGCCCTGGACCTGAGGACGGCCGAGGCGCTGCGGGACGGGGCCCGCGAGGTGGCCGCGGGGCCCGGCGGCGCGGTGCTGCTGCGGGCGGCGGGCGGCAGCTTCTGCGTGGGGGGTGACCTGCGCGCATTCGCCTGCCGCGGCAGGGAGACCGGCGCCTACGTACACGCCGTGGCGAGCGCCGCGCACGCCGCGATACTGGCCCTGCACGAGCTGCCGGTGCCGTTGGTGACCGCCGTGCGCGGCGCGGCCGCGGGCGGCGGAATCGGCCTCGCCCTCGTGGGCGACCTCGTCCTGGCGGCCCAGTCCGCGCGGTTCCGGCTGGCGTACACGGCGATCGGGCTCACGCCGGACTGCGGAGCCTCGTGGTTCCTGCCCCGCCTGGTGGGCCCCCGCAGGGCGGCGGACCTGATCCTGACCAATCGGGTCCTGACCGGCGACGACGCCGAACGGTGGGGTCTGGTCTCCCGGTCCGTGGACGACGAGGAACTGGACGAGGAGGCACACCGGACCGCGGCCGATCTGGCCGCCGGCGCCGGGGACGCCCTGCGCGCCGCGAAGGGTCTGCTGCGCGCCGGCGCCGGTGACGGGCTGCGCCGCCACCTCGCCGCAGAGGCGCGGTCGATCGCCGCCCTGGCGGACGGCCCGGAGGCACAGGAGCGCATGGCGTCGTTCCTCGCCGCGCGGGGTCGCCCGAAGGCGGGCGACGGCCGGGCCGAGGCCAGGGCATCGGAAAGTGTTTCTTGAGTTCCTCTTCACTAACCTGTCCGCCGGGGCGTAACCTCCGGGCAACACAGAACCGAGGAACCGGTCACCACAGAACCGGGGAAAAGGTGTGGCGATGCAATCTGCTGCCGTGGACCTTCCGGACGCATCCGACGAGCCCCTCGCCGAAGCCGTCGTCGACCTCGTTCTGCGTGGGATGTGGCGCGGTCGGCCGGAGTCCGAGCACCGTCCGCTGGTCGACGCCGGGCTGGCGATGGTGAAGGGGCCGGTGGTCCTGCCGACCGAGCGCGCCAAGGCCGCCGCCGCGCAGATCCTGCGGGTTCCCGCCGGCTCCGAGCAGGAGGAGCGGATCACCGCCGCGTACGAGGCGTTCCTGCCGGTCAACCGGAGGATCCGCGACGTGTGCACGGCATGGCAGTGCCGTCCCGACGGCACCGCCAACGACCACTCGGACGACGTCTACGACGCCGGGGTCCGCGAGTCGCTGGAAGACGTGCACGAGTCCATCCAGCCGGTGCTGCGCCGGCTGGACCGGGTACTCGCGGGCAGCGGACAGTACCTGACGGCCCTGGAAGCCGCCCTCGACCGCTTCGACGACGGCGCTCTGGAGTGGCTGGCCTCCCCGCTGTGCGACTCGTACCACACCGTGTGGATGCGGCTGCACCAGGAGCTGCTGCTCGTGCTGGGGATCAGCAGGGCCGAGGACGAGGCCCGTGAAGAGGAGCTGGTCACGAGGAGCCGGGGTTGAGCGTCACCGCCCATGGGGCGGGACCACTCGTACCGGCCGAGGCGCCTTCCGGGACCCCCGGCCGGAGCCTGGTGCCCTACGGGCAGGGACGGATCCGGGGCCTCGACGCCGACGAACTGGGCGTGCACGGAGCGGCGATGGACCGACTGGTGGCCCTGGGCCTGCCGGTCGTGCCGGGGCTCACCATGCCCGCCGGCACCGCCGCTTCGCTGTGCGAACGCGACGTCGCCGAAGCCGCCGTAGCCCTGGTCGAACAGCTCTCCGGGCGGCGGATCGGCGATCCGGCCCGGCCGCTGCTGCTGCGCCTGTCGGCCAGCGCGCCGACCGAGATCGCCGGCCTGCCGCCCGACCTGGCCTGTCTTGGCATCGCCCCCGCCCGTGCCGACGACCTGTGCGCCGTCATCGGGGGTGAGGACGCGCTGTACGAGGTGTGGGCCTCCACCGTGCGCATGGTCGCCGAGTACGCCCTCGACGTGCCCGTCGCGGTGCTCGACGACGCTTTCCTGGACACGCCCGGACCGCGGGCACGGGTGGAGGTGCTGCTGTCCCTGGTGGCGGAGCACGGCTCCGGGCCCTTCCCCGACGATCCGGCGCAACAGCTCGCGCTGGCCGCTCGTGCCCTCCTCGGCCGGTGGGCCTCGCCGCGTGCGCGAAGGTCCCGCCGGGCCCAGCGGCTCCCCGCCGAGCTGGCCGTCGCCCTGCATGTGCAGGCCCTGCGCATCGGCCCGGCGGACCACTCGGGCTACGGCACGGCCGTCAGCCGCGATCCCGAGACCGGCCGCCTCTCCCCCCAGGGCTCGTTCTTCCGGGGTGTGCGCCGCAGCGCCCCACCGCCGCACACCGGCGAACCGCTGGACCGGCTCGCTGGCGGCACCGCGCTCCTTGAGCACTCCCTGCTCACCCTGGAGCGCCATCTGCGCGCGCCCGTGTCGGTCGACTTCGAGGTGCGCGACGACGAGATCTCCCTGCTCGCCGCCTCGGCGCAGCTCCGCCCGCCGCTTCGGGCCTCGGTGTGTCTGGCCGCGGACCTGGCCCGGGACGGGGCACTCGGCCGCGAGGAGGCCGTACGACGGATCACGCCCGCGCAGGTGCAGGAACTGCTGCACCCCCAGCTCCGGCTGACCGGCGGGGAGGAGCTCCTGGTGCGGGGGCTGCCCGCATCGCCGGGGGCCGCGACCGGGGCGGTCGTGCTGTCCAGTGAACGTGCCCTCGAACTCGCCGCGGACGGCACTCGGGTGGTGCTCGTGGCCGCCGAGACGACCCCGGCGGACGTCCCCGGGATGCTGGCCTCCGCCGCCGTGCTGACCGGCAGCGGCGGTATCGCCTCGCATGCCGCCGTGGTGGCGCGGGGCGCGGGCAAGCCCGCGGTGTGCGGCGCCGAGGGGCTGCGCGTCGACCCGGCCGCCGGGACGGTCCGCTTCGGGGAGCGGGTGGTGCGCGAGGGCGATCCGGTCTCGCTGGACGGCCGTACCGGCGCCGTCTACGCGGGAACGCTGAGCGTCAGTGTGGCCGGGCCGCCGCCCGAGCTGTCCACCCTGCTGGAATGGGCGGACGGCGTGCGCCGACTGGGTGTGCGGGTCAACGCCGACACGGCCGCCGAGGTGGAGACGGCCCTCGCCCTCGGTGCGGAGGGTGTCGGGCTGTGCCGTACGGAGCACCAGTTCCTCGGCGACCGGCTGCCGCTGATCCGCCGGGTCCTCCTGGCCGCCGACCCGACCACCCGCGACGAGGCGCTGGTGGCGCTGGAGCGCGCCCAGCACGAGGACTTCACGGCGCTGCTGACCGCCGTGGGCAACCGCCCGGTGACCGTACGCCTGCTGGACGCCCCGCTGCACGAGTTCCTGCCCGCTCCCGGGCAGGCCCTGGACGCGGCCGAGGAGCAGCGGGCCGCCGCGCTGCGCGAGGCGAACCCGATGCTCGGGCTGCGCGGGGTGCGGCTGGCGCTGCTGCACGAGCGGCTCTACCCGGCGCAGGCCGAGGCGCTCTTCACCGCCTGGGCCGATGTCGCCGCCACGGGAATCCGGCCGGAGCTGGAGGTGATGATCCCGCTGGTCAGCCTGCCGGAGGAACTGGCCGCCGCGGCCGGGTACGTCCGCGGTGCCGCCGACGCGGTCGCGGCCCGCACCGGGGTCGCGGTCCCGTACCGGCTCGGCACGATGATCGAGACCCCGCGGGCCGCGCTGCTCGCCGGGGAACTCGCCGAGCACGCCGAGTTCTTCTCCTTCGGCACCAACGACCTCACTCAGCTCACCTACGGGTTCTCCCGGGACGACGTCGAGCGCCAGGTGCTCGCCTCGTACCAGGAGCGGGGCTTTCTCACCGCCAGCCCGTTCGTCCGGCTCGACCCGCACGGGGTGGGCGCACTGGTCGCCCTGGCGGCCGAGCGGGCACGGAGCGCGCGGCCCGGCATCAAACTGGGCGTGTGCGGTGAGCACGGCGGGGATCCGGAGTCGATCGCGTTCTGCGACGCCCTCGGTCTCGACTACGTCTCCTGTTCCGCGCACCGCGTGCCGGTGGCCCGGATGGCAGCCGCCCACCATGCCCTGCGGGAGCCTCGCGACGACGACAGCGGGAGCGCACGATGACAAGCACCATGACCGGCGGCACGGCCCTGTCCGACGCCGAGCTGGAGGACCTGCGCGAGACCGTGCGGTCGGTGTGCGCGGACGCCGGTGGCACCGCGGCGGTACGCCGGCTGTCCGAGGAGGCCCCCGGCATCGACGCCGGGTTGTGGAACGCCCTCGGCCGGCAGGTCGGCCTCGCGGCCCTCGGCCTGCCCGCGTCGGCGGGAGGCGTCGGCGGCCTGGCCGAGATCGCTGTGGTCTGCGAGGAGTTGGGCAGGACACTGGCACCGGTCCCGCTGCTGACCTCCACCGTGCTGGCCGGGCAGGTGCTGGCCGGCTGCGGTACGGCGGACAAGGCGCTGACCGAGCTGGCCGAGGCGACCGTGCATGCCCTGGCGGTGACGGCACCCGACGGGACGTGGCGGCCGGACGCCGTGCCCGTGGCCGTCTCCTGGCAGGGCGGCGTCCCCGTGCTGGACGGCACCGCGCCGTTCGTCCTCGACGGCGCCGACGCCGAGGCGCTGGTGGTGGCCGCGGCCGGGATCGACGGCGTGGACCTCTTCCTGGCCGACCCGCGGGAGCCGGGGGTCACGGTGCGCCGGGTGCCCACCCTGGACCTCAGCCGGGGCCAGGCGGTGGTGACCTTCCGCGGTGCCCGGGCCCGGGCGCTGACCGCCGGCGGCGAGGGGGCCGACGTCGTCTCCCGCGCCCTGGACGTTGCCCTGGTGGCGCTGGCCGCCGAGCAACTGGGCGGAGCACAGGCCGCCTTGGACATGACGGTGGCCCATGTGCGCGACCGTACCCAGTTCGGCCGGGCGATCGGCGGCTTCCAGGCGGTCAAGCACGCCTGCGCCGACATGCTGCTCCAGGTCGAGGCCGCCCGGTCGGCCGTGGTGCGCGCGGTCCGGGCGGACGGCTCGCCGGAGGCACTGGCCGAGGCGGCGGCGGTGGCACAGGCGTGGTGCGGCGAGGCGTTCGTCTCCGTCGCCGCCGAGTGCGTGCAGCTGCACGGCGGGATGGGCTTCACCTGGGAACACGACGCGCACCTGTACTTCCGTCGCGCCCAGTCCGACGCGGTCCTGCTGGGCGGCGCCGCACACCATCGGGAACGGCTGGCCGGGCTGCTGGGCTGGTGACGTGGAAGGACGGGACGACATGACCACCAGGCTCGTCGACGAGTCTTTGTTCGAGAACGGTGAGTTCCACGGCGAGGATCCGCCGCGGCTCGCGGGGGCCCGTTGCTCCGCATGCGCGACCGTCGTCTTCCCCCGGCAGAACTCGTGCCCCCGGTGTCCGGAGGGGACCATGGCCGCGCATGTGCTGCCGGCCCGCGGGCGGGTGTGGTCGTGGACGCTCCAGGCGTTCCCCCCGAAACCGCCGTACCGGCCGCCGTCCGGAGGCCACCGGCCGTACCACGTGGGCTATGTCGACCTCGGTGACGTGCTGGTGGAGGCCCTGCTGGCGGTAGCCCGCGCGGAGATCCGGATCGGCCTGCCGGTACGGCTCACCACGGTGCCCGCGTACCGGGACGAGGACGGGACCGAGGTGGTGACCTTCGCGTTCCGCCCGGAGCGGGACGGGGAGCGATGAGCCGGGCCGACGACGTGTACGTGGTCGGATGCGGGATGCATCCCTTCGGCCGCGACGAGAGCGTCACCGGAATGGACATGGCCGAGCGTGCGGTACGCGAGGCGCTGGCCGATGCCGGTGTCGCCTGGGGGGACATCGGCTATGCGGCCGGCGGCTCCGACGTGTCCGGCAAGCCCGACACGCTGGTGGGCCGGCTGGGCCTGACCGGAGTGCCGTTCGTCAATGTGCAGAACGGCTGCGCGACCGGCGCCTCCACCGTGCTCGCGGTGGCCAACGCGCTGCGCGCGGGCGAGGCCTGTCTGGGAGTGGCCGTGGGGTTCGACAAGCACGAGCGGGGTGCGTTCCACGTCTCCCCGGCGCGCTACGGCCTGGGCGACTGGTACGCCGAGACCGGCATGATGCTCACGACCCAGTTCTTCGCGCTGAAGACCCGGCGGTACCTGTACGAGCACGGCATCTCGGAGCGGGCGCTGGCGATGGTCGCCGCGCGAGCCTTCCGCAACGGCTCCCACCATCCCCTGGCCTGGCGGCGCAAGCCGCTGACGGAGCAGGAGATCCTCGACTCCGCCGAGGTCAGTCCCCCGCTCACCCAGTACATGTTCTGTTCGCCGGGACAGGGCGCGGCGGCGCTGGTGCTGGCGCTCGGCGACCGTGCGTTCGACCTGTGCGAACGACCGGTCAGGCTGGCGTCGCTGGCCTTCCGGACCCGACGGTTCGGTTCGTTCGAGGTGTTCTCACCCTGGCTGCCGCCGGGACCGCACCGCAGCCCCAGTGTCGACGCCGCCGAGGCGGTCTTCCGCACGGCGGGAGTACGGCCCGCGGACGTACAGGTCGCCCAGTTGCAGGACACGGACAGCGGCTCGGAGCTGGTCCACCTGGCGGAGACCGGGCTGTGCGGCCACGGGGAGCAGGAGGAACTGCTGGCCGCCGGGGCCACCGATCCCACGGGCCGGATACCGGTCAACACCGACGGCGGCTGTCTGGCCGGCGGGGAGCCCGTCGGCGCCTCCGGGCTGCGTCAGTTCCACGAGGTCGTACGACAGTTGCAGGGCCGGGCGCCCGGCCTGCAGGTGCCGGGCGCTCCCCGGGTGGGCTTCACCCATGTGTACGGGGCGCCCGGGATCAGCGCCTGCTCGGTCCTCACCGCGTGAAAGGGGCGGGACACGCCATGCAGCACGGCAGGAGAACGGCGCTCGTCACGGGCGGGGCACGGGGAATCGGCCTGGAGGTGTGCCGTCAGCTCGCGGACCGGGGGCTGCGGGTCCTGGTCGCGGCGCGGAAACGGGAGGCCGCCGAGGAAGCGTGCCGCACCATCGGCGCGGCGGCCCTGCCGCTGGCCATGGACGTGACCTCCGCGAAGAGCGTCGGCGAAGCGGTCGGGGAGGCACGGGCGCTGGCCGGCGGGATCGACGTTCTGGTGAACAACGCGGGAGTGTCCCTGGACGGGCAACTGCGACCCCCGTACGTCGATGAGGACCTCCTGCGCGCGACCCTGGACACGAACCTCACCGGCGCCTGGCGTGTGGTGGAGGCCGTCGTCCCGGGCATGGTGGAGTCCGGCTACGGCCGGGTCGTGAACGTCACCAGCTCGTACGGCTCCCTGTCGCTGATGGACTCCGGCCGGCACCCCGCCTACCGCATCTCCAAGACGGCGCTCAACGCCCTCACCCGTATGCTCGCGGCCGAGCTGGCCGGCACGGGCGTCCTGGTCAACGCCGCCGACCCCGGCTGGACCCGCAGCGGTATGGGCGGCCCGTCCGCCCCGCGCGGTCCTGAGGAGGGTGCGGACACCCCGGTCTGGCTGGCGACCCTTCCCGAGGGCGACGGGACGACGGGCGGGCTGTTCGCCGGACGCAGGCCACTGCCCTGGTGATGCCGCTCAGGTCCGTTACTCAGGTCCGTGACGTGGCCGGTTTCGCCGGCTTCCGCGGTGGCTCCTCGGCGGCGACGATGCGCAGCGCCAGCGCCCTGACCGCCTCCAGCACGGACCGGGAGGGCAGCTGGGACAGCGGTCCGCCCTCCGCCCGCAGCGCGGTGACGAGCATGGTCGTACTGATCAGTGTGCGGACCGCGAGCGCCTGTGACGCGTGCCGGGCCTTCGCCGCGCGGGGGCTGCGGGTGCTGCCTTCGGGCAGATAGTCGTAGCCACGCTGGATGTGGCGCTGCTCGAACTCGTCCCGCAGCACCCTCACGTTGCCGTTGGCGGAGGCGACCTGGACCTGGTACAGCCGGGCCTCGTCCGGGTTCTGCTCCACCCAGTCCCACACGGCGTCGATGACGCGGACCAGCCCCGCCGCGTCACCCGGCTCGGACTCCGGCCGGGCCGCCTCCACGACCGCGTTCAGCTGGTCGAAGACCCGCCGCATGGCGAGTTCGAGCAGCTCCTCCTTGCCGTCGAAGTGGTAGTAGACGGCCGTGGGGACCACCTGGGCCTCGTCCGCGATGTCCTGGACGCTGGTCTCCGCGAACCCGTTGCGGCCGAACACCCGCACGGCGGCGGTGATGATGTGCTGCCGCCGCGAGGGGCGGTGGGCGGGCTGCTTGCCGTTCGAGGTGGCCATCATGCTCCCTGCCCGCTGCCGTGAACCCGCGTCCGTGGGCCCTGAGTACTGACCATTGTATCGAGTAAGTCCAACCGTCCGTCCGCATAATTCCTGCTGCGCGTTGGCCTCCGGGGCACCGAGATCCCGCCATACTTGACAGCATGACGACATCCGGAACCCGCGCCGCTCACCGTCCCTCGCGCAAGCAGTGGGTGATCGAGGCAGCCACGGAGTTGTTCGCCACCCAGCCGCCGGACGAGGTGACGGTGGCCGACATCGCCGCTCGTGCGGAGATGACCTCGGCGGCGGTGTACTACCACTTCTCCTCCAAGGACCAGGTCCTGGCGGAGGCCATGCGGGCGTTCGCCGCCGCGCTGCGCGAGCAGTTGCAGGCGATCACAAGGGCCCATGAACCCGGCTCGGACATCGGAGCGGCCATCACCACGCTGCTGGCCTGGATGGGCGAACACCGGTCCGCCGCCACCGTGTTCTTCGTGTCGTCGGCCGGCATGAGCCAGGACGCGGAGGCGCTGCGCCAGGCGAGCCGTACGGAGTTGCTCGACGAGCTGGTGCGGTTGATCCGCAAGGCCCGCGAGTCCGTCTCCGACGCCGAGGCGGCGGTGATCGGCCTGGGCCTGCTGGCGCTGCTGGAGACCGCGGCGATCTCGCAGGTCCGCGGCGACGACGTCTACCGGTCGCTGGGGCACCGCTCCTTCGTGCGCGAGGTCGGCGATCTGGCGGAGCGGATCGCCGACCCGGCCGCATAGGCCTGGTGGGTCCCGGATCACACCAGCAGGCGGAGGGGCTTGCTCAGCGACTCACCGACCGTGCGCAGGTACTCGGCGGCGGGTGCCCCGTCGACGGCACGGTGGTCGAAGGTGAGGCTCAGGGTGAGCACCCGCGTCCGCAGCGGCCTGTCGTCCACCCACTCGACGCCGTCCCTGAGCCTGCCCACCCCGAGGATCGCGACGTTGCCGGGGTTGATCACGGGGGTGAAGAAGTCCACGCCGTGTCCGCCGAGCGAGGTGACGGTGAAGGTGGCCCCTTCCAGTTGTGCGGGGGAGATCCGCCCCTCGCGCGCGGCCTGGGCCAGGGCCCTCGACCGGCGGGCGATCTCGGTCAGCGGCAGCGCCACCGCGTCCTCGATCACGGGGACCATGAGGCCTCCCGGAACGGACACCGCGAAGCCCAGGTGGATGCCGTCGAGCAGATGGATGCCGTCCTCCCGCACCGTCGCGTTGAGCAGGGGGTGCTCGCGCAGGGCGTGGGCCGCGGCCTTCAGCAGGAAGTCGTTGATGCTGGGCACCGGCAGATCGCTGCCGGCCCACTCCTCCTTGAGCCGGTCCCGCAGGGACACCACTGCGTCCATCCGCACCTCGTAGCCGTGCGTCAGCTGTGCCATCTCCTGGAGGCTGGCGTGCATCCTGCGGGCGATGGTGCCGCGCATCCCGGTGAGCGGGAGGACGTCGCCGGGGTGTGGGGCCGCGTCCCGGCGATCAGGCGCCGCAGCGACGGCGTCGAGGTCGGACCGGCGGATCCGGCCGCCCGGCCCGGTGCCGTCCACCTCGGAGAGGTCGATGCCCCGCTCCTTCGCCAGCTTGCGGACCAGCGGCGAGGCGGTGGTGCCGCCCGGCGGGAGTGGGGTGGGGAGGTCGCCGGGGAGGGCCGCGAGGTACTCCGCCACGTCCTCCGAGACGATCCGGCCGCCCGGTCCCGTGCCGCGTACTGCGGTGAGGTCGACGTCGGCGGCCGCGGCGACCCGCCGTGCGTTCGGTGAGGACGGCAGCCGGTCACCGATGCCGTTGACGGTGGGGACTACGGCAGTACCCACGGCGTCGAGGGCGGGCGTGGCGGCCGTGTCCCCGCTGGTCCCGGAGCCGGAGGCCGTCGGCGTGCCCGCCGCCCGAGGCGGCTGCTCGCCCTCGGCCAGCAGCCAGCCGATGAGGGTCCCGGCCGGGACGGTGGTGCCCGCCGGGACCACCGGGTGGAACAGTCCCCCGGCCTCCGCATCGACATCCACGTCGACCTTGTCGGTGGCCAGCCGCAGCAGCGCGTCGCCCTCCGCGACGGCCGCGCCGACGGGCACCAGCCATTCGTCGATCGTGCCTTCCTGCATGGTGAGGCCGATCTTCGGCAGCAGAACCTCGACCGCCACGTCGGTCACGACCTTTCGAGGAGGCGCCGGCAGCCCTGGGCGATGCGGGCGCGATCGGGCACGTACGCCTTCTCCAGGACGGGCGAGAAGGGCACCGGGGAGAAGGGGGCGCCGATCCGCAGGACCGGCGCGTCCAGATAGTCGAAGACGGCGTCCTGGATCTGGGCGGCGATCTCCGCTCCGAGCCCGCCGAAGGTGACCGCCTCGTGCACCACGAGCACCCGGTGGGTGCGGCGGACGGAGGCGAACATCGTCTCGGTGTCCAGCGGCTGCACGGTGCGGGGGTCGATCACCTCGATCTCCACGCCCTCGGCGGAGAGTTCGTCGGCCGCCGCGAGAGCCTCCCCCACCATGCGGCCGAGGGCTATCACGGTGACGTCGGAGCCCTGCCGCGCGGTGTGCGCGCGCCCCAGCGGGATGCCGTAGATCTCCTCGGGTACTTCGCCGGTGCTGCCGAGCAGGACCTTGTTGAGCATGACGACGACCGGGTTGTCGTCGCGGATGGCCGAGACGGTCAGGCCCTTGGCGGTGTAGGCGTCGCACGGCATCACCACCTTGAGGCCGGGCACGTGGGCCAGCCAGGCCTCCAGGCTCTGGCTGTGCTGGGCGGCGGCGCCGAGGCCCGCGCCGGAGGCGGTGGTGATGGTGAGCGGCACCGACAGCGCGCCGCCGAACATGTACTTCATCTTCGCCGCCTGGTTGACGATCTGGTCGAGGCAGACGCCGATGAAGTCCATGAACATCAGGTCGACGACGGGGCGCAGACCCCGGGCGGCGGCTCCCACGCCGAGGCCGACCAGAGCGGCTTCGGAGATCGGGGTGTCGATCATGCGGCGGGGGCCGAACTCGTCGAGCAGGTTGTCGAACATGCGGAACACGCCGCCGTATCCGGCCACGTCCTCGCCGGCGACGAAGACGTTGTCGTCCTCGCGCATGGCCTGCGCGAGACCCTCGTTGAAGGCCTTGACGTAGGTGAGTTTCCGCGTGGCGACGGCCGGTGCTTCGGTGGTGGTGGTCATGGCGGTCATCCCGAGTAGACGTTGAGCAGCAGGTCGGCGGGGTCGGGCAGGGGGCTCGCCTCGGCGTACGCGATGGCCTCGGCGATCTCGTCGCGCGTGCGGCGCCATACGTCGTCCAGCTCCGGGCGGGTCGCGGTGCCGTCGGCGACCGCCCGGGCCTCGATCAGGTCGATGGGGTCGCGGGACTTCCACTCGGCGACCTCCTCGTCCGAGCGGTAGGGGTGCCGCAGGCCCTTGACGCCCTGGTGGTCGAAGTAGCGGTAGGTCTTGGCCTCGATCATCATCGGGCCCGCGCCGGTCCGGGCCCGTTCGACGGCTTCGGCGGCGGCGCGGTGGACGGCGACCGCGTCCATGCCGTCGACGATCACACTGGGCATGCCGTAGGCGGCGGCCCGGTCGGCCACATCGGTGAGCAGCATGTGCCCGGACTGCGGGGTGAACTCCGCGTAGCCGTTGTTCTCGCAGACGAAGACGACGGGCAGGCCGAGGATCGCGGCCATGTTGGCTCCCTCGTGGAAGGCGCCGATGTTGGTGGCGCCGTCGCCGAAGAAGGTCACGGCGACGCTGTCCTCGCCTTTGTAGCGGGCGGCGAAGGCGGCTCCCACGGCGATCGGGACGCCCGCCCCGACGATGCCGTTGGCGCCGAGCATGCCGCGGGTGAGGTCGTTGATGTGCATGCTTCCGCCGCGGCCGAGGCAGGCGCCGGTGACCCGGCCGTACAACTCGGCGTACATCTCGCGGAAGCCGACGCCCTTGGCCACGGCGTGCCCGTGGCCGCGGTGGGTGGAGGTGATCTGGTCGTCGTCGCGCAGGGCCGACATCACGCCGGCGGCCACGGCTTCCTGGCCGACATACAGGTGCAGGAATCCGGGCAGTCTGCCCGCCTCCATGAGCTTTCCCGCCTCGGTCTCGAACAGCCGGATGCGCACCATGCGCTCGTGCAGGTCCTTGATGATCTCCGCGCTGACCTGCGCGGACTTCTTCGACGCCGTTGACGCTCGTTGAGCCATCGTCCGCCCCTTCGCCCGAGGGAGGTTGCCAAGCAATCGGACTTACTTGTGCCGGTCTACAGTAACCAACACGGGGCACCTTACTGAACAGGGTCTCTAATTACTATGCCCAGGGCCCGGGTCGTGGCCCCGCGCGTCCACCAACTCCACGGCGTTGCCCTCCGGATCCGCCCAGAAGCTGATCCGCCGGCCGCGCGCCCGGACCACGACCGGGTCCGACAGCGGCCGGGCACCCGCGGCCGGCAGCGCCGCCACCACCGGGTCCATGTCGTCGAGATGGAAGGTGAGGTACGACAGTCCGGGGCGCCCCGCCGACCAGGGCGCCGCAGGTGCCGCCACGGGCACCGACCGGGGAAGTATCAACTTGACGCACCCCCCGGAGGGCACCCGCAGCCAGACGACCACCAGCTCGCCGCCGAGCCCGGCCGGGCCCCCGATGGACCCCGGTACGCGCGAGCGGTGCTCGGCGCGACAGCCGAGCACGTCTCCGTAGAAGCGCTCCATCAGCTCCAGATCCCGCACCACCACACCCACCTCGAACGGCCGCGTCATGACCATCACACCCACCCCCACGGGACACCGAGCCGCAACTTCGACACTTTCTATTGACAGACCACACTAAGTCCTGTTGTCGTTTCGGACACAGCCCAGCCGTCGCACTCCGAAGCAACTCCGAAGCCCGTCACCGGCTCACGGCTGGGAGGATTGTGAGGACATCGTGGTCCAGACCAGTTCGCCGGAGACTCGGGAGACAGCCGCCGCACGCGGGGCGCCGACCCCGGCCCCCTCGGCTCCCGAATACTCCTCATGGATCAGCCAGGACCGGTCCACCGACACCGCATCCCTGAGGATGCGCCAGGAGGCCGCCGAACTCGTCGAGCGCGTGATGACGCACTATCGCGGCAACACGACGCACGAGGCGGACGGCCAGTGGACGGAACCCGTCGCCAACTACCTCGACGCCGACCGCTGGCAACGCGAGACCGGGGCCGTCCACCGGAGCGTCCCGCTGCCGCTCGCCATGTCCTGCGAGCTGCCCGGTCCGAACACCTACAAGGCGATCGACGTGCTCGGCATCCCCGTGCTGATCACCCGGGACCGCCAGGGCGCCGTGCACGCGATGATCAACGCCTGCCGGCACCGGGGGGCCAAGCTCCTCGAACCCGGCTGCGGAGTGTCGAGGCGGCTCACCTGCCCGTACCACTCGTGGTCGTACGACCTGGCCGGCGAGTTGCGGGGCGTGTACGCCGAGAAGACCTTCGGTGAGGTTCCGCGCGAGGGCCGCAGTCTGGTCGGGCTCCCGGCCGGGGAGCGGGCGGGGATCGTCTTCGTCTCGCTGGATCCGGCGGCCGAGCCGGACCTGGACGCCTGGCTGGGTGATCTGCAGCCGCTCCTCGAGGGGCTCCGGCTGGCGGAGTGCCATCACTACGCCACCAGCGAGCTGACCAGTCCCAACTGGAAGGTCACCCTCGACGGATATCTGGAGACGTACCACTTCGCCTCGCTGCACCCGAAGACGGTCTTCGAGACGAACCTCTCCAACATGATGGCCCACGACACCTGGGGCCCCCACCAGCGCATCGCACCGGCCCTGCGCCCCATCGCGCAGGCGGTCGAGCTGCCGCCGGACCAGCGTGACCCCGGTGACTGCGTCGGGCCCATCTACTGGCTCTTCCCGGGCCTCGCGATCGCCGGCGGCTGGCGCCAGAGGATCGCCGTCTCGCTGGTGCTCCCCCGGACGGTCACCGAGTCGGTGACCCAGCAGATCATCCTGCTGCGGGAACCGGCGGTCACCGAGGAGGAGCGACAGGCCGCCGACCGGTTCGGCGCGTGGTTCCACGAGGTGGTCCGCGACGAGGACTACGCGACCACCTACGGGGTCCAGCAGGGTCTGAAGGCCCTCGAAGGGACCGATGTCGTCTTCGGACGCAACGAGCCCGGACTCCAGCACTTCCACCGCACCATTCACCAACACCTGGACACAGGCGCCACAGCAGCCCCCAGAGCCGCCAGGTGAGCAACCAACAACACTCGCGGGAGAACACCATGGTGGCTACGGGCAGCCTCGACGGACGTGTCGCGGTGATCACGGGCAGCACGCGCAGCATCGGGCGGGCCATCGCCGAGGCCTTCCTGGCCGACGGCGCGACGGTCGTCATCAGCGGCCGTTCCGAGATCAAGGGCAAGCAGGCCCTGGAGGAGATGGGCGCCGGGGACCGGGCCGTCTTCCACCCCTGCGACGCGAACCGCCAGGAAGACATCGAGGGCCTCGCCGACTTCGCCGCCGAGCGCTTCGGCAGGCTCGACATCTGGGTCAACAACGTGGGCGGCAGCTCCGGCTTCGCCCCGATCCACCAGCTCAGCGACGAGGCGTGGCACGACGCGCTCAAGCTGAATATCAACGGCTACTTCTACGGCACACGCAGGGCACTGCCGAAGATGCTCGAAGGCGGGTGGGGCCGCATCATCAACATCTCCTCCGTCGAGGGGAAGCAGGCCAACAAGCCGGGGATCAGCCACTACATCACCAACAAGCACGCCATCCACGGGCTCACCAAGGCGACCGCCTTCGAGTACGGCACCCAGGGCGTCACCTGCAACGCCATCTGTCCCGGCGCGGTCGACACCGACCTGATGCGTGCCGCCGGGCCGGCCGCCGCCGAGGCCGAGGGCATCAGCTACGAGGAATGGCTGAGCCGTTTCGCCGAGCACGCCGCCACGAAGAAGATCACCACGGTGGAGCAGATCGCGGCCGTCGCCTCGCTGCTCGCAAGCGAGGCCGGCGCGGGTATCACCGGCGCGCTGATCAGCGTCGACGGCGGAACGGCACAGTGGTAGGCGGCGGACGGGCAGGGGCAGGCACGGGTACGGACAGCGGGAGATCTCGGTCATGAAGAGCTGGATCACGGACTGGCAGCGCAGTGAGCGGCTGCCGCACTACACCCGGGCCAACGCGGGCGAGACCCTGCCGGACCCCGCCAGCCCGCTGGGCTGGACCCTGGTCTGGGGGCGGGGCCTCGTGGGCTGGCGGCACGGCTTCGTCGGGTTCGGCATCTACCGCGAGGAGGAGGTGACCGGCCCCCGGCCGCCGTTCGTCGGCATGTTCGGCGGCCACTTCTATCTCAACCTGTCCCACATGCGGCTGTTCGGCATCCGTATGGGCCAGACGGCGGACCAGATCGACGCGGCCTTCGTCGGTCAGCGCTCCGACACGCCGGTGTACCTGGCGCACCCGGACGACCAGGACGAGGAACTGGCCGGCAAGGCGGGCGCGACGCTTCAGCGGATGCTCGGCCAGTCCGGCTTCCCGGAGGCCGACGCCGACCGGGAACGGCTGCGCGCCCTGCGCCGCTCGCGCCCCGACCTGACGCGGCTGTCCGACGCCGAACTGGTGGCGCACGCACGGTCGTTGCTGGACGAGGTGGAGACGACCTTCCAGCGGCACGTCGAGTCGTCGCTGCCCGCGTCCGTCGGACCGGCGATCCTCGGCCCGCTGTGCGCGAGCGTGGACCGCCCCGGCGCCATGCTCGACCTGATCGGCGGTCTCGGCGACGTCGACTCCGCCTCCCCCTCGACCGGGCTGTGGACCCTGTCCCGCCAGGTGGCGGCCTCGGCCGAGCTGAGCGCGCTGTTCGACCGGGGTCCGGCCGCCGTGGAGCAGGAACTCGACGGGGCCACCGGGGACGTGAAGGCGTTCCGTGACTCCTTCGAGGAGTTCCTGGCGGAGTCCGGCGACCGCGGCCCCAACGAGTGGGACATCCACGCGCTGTCCTGGGAGGCGGCGCCCGTACAGGCGCTGGCCCTGGTCGACCGGATCCGGCACAGTCCCGACGACGACTCCCCGGCCGCCCGCCGCAAGCGGCTGACCGAGGGGCGGGAGCGGACGGCGCGGGAGATCCGGGCCGCGCTGCCCGAGGAGACGCAGCCCCTGTTCGACGCCGGGCTGCACGCCTCCCAGGTGTGGATCCCGGCCCGTGAGCGCACCAAGGCGAACTGCGTCACCGTCGTCAACGAGATCCGTATGGCCGTACGGGAGCTCGGTCGCCGCGGCGTGGAGGCGGGGCTGTTCGCCCGGCCCGAGGACGTGATGATGTTGCTGGACACCGAACTGGACGACTATGTCGCCGCCCCGGAGTCCTTCGGCCCCGTCATCGCGCGGCGACTCGAGGAGTACGCGGGCCTGCACGACCTGGAGCCGCCGTTCTTCGTCGCCGACGACACGCAGACCGAGATCGACACCTGGCCGCGACGCGCCGAGGAGCGGACCCCGGCGGCCGTCGAGGGTGATGTGCTCGCAGGTGTGGGCGGCAGCCAGGGGACGTACACCGGCAGGGTGCGCGTGGTCACCGACCCGGCTTCGTGCGAGGCGCTGGAGCCCGGAGAGGTGCTGGTCGCGCCGATCACGGACGCGGCCTGGACCCCGCTGTTCCTGGTCGCCGGAGCGGCCGTCGTGGACGTGGGCGCGCTCAACAGCCACGCCGTGGTGGTCTGCCGTGAGCTGGGCATCCCGGCCGTGATCTCCGTCGAGGGCGGGACGCGACGGCTGCGGGACGGCATGGTGATCACGGTCGACGGCGACCAGGGCACGGTCACCGTGGACAGCGTGCCGGCCACGCTGGGCGTCTGAGAAGCGCGTGGGCCCGCCGCTCCCCCTGACGGGGCGGCGGGCCCGCGGCCATGAGCGGGAAAGGTACACGCCATGACAGAGGAAGTCATCGTCGCGGGCTGGATGGACTACGAGCCCGGCGATCGCGACAGGATGCTGGAACATCTGGTCGTACTGGGACACCGGACCCGTGCCGAGGAGCCGGGCTGCCTGGACTACGCGATGACCGCGGACCCGGGCGACGACCAGCGGATCCGTGTGTACGAGCGGTGGGCCTCCCAGCAGGCCCTCGACGAGCACTTCGCCACCGGGCACATCAAGGACTTCCGCGCGGCCGTGGCCGGGCTGACGCGAGTCGGGGTCTCCTTGCAGGCCCACACCGTGGCCTCGTCACGAGCCATGCGCTGATTCTCCCAGCCGCACCAGCATCTTGCCCACGTTGCCGCCGCGGAGCAGGGACAGCAGAGCCCCCGCGGCGTTCTCCAGGCCGTCCACGACCGTCTCGCGCGCGGTGATCCGGCCCTCCGCGAGCCAGCCCGCGACCCGCCGCTCGAACTCCGGCCGCAGGTCGTCGTGGTCACGGACGATGAAACCGCACAAGGTCAGCCGCTTGAGGACCGCCTGGATCAAGTGGTTGATGTCCACGGTCCGTCGGTCGTCGCCGAACTGCGACATCATGCCGCACAGGGCGACCCGGCCGCCGGTCCGCAGCGCGTGCAGGGCCGCGCTGAGCTGCTCACCGCCGACGTTGTCGAAGTACACGTCGATGCCGTCGGGCGCCAGCCGGGCCAGCGCGTCGCGCACCGGCTCGGCGCGGTAGTCCGCGGCGGCGTCGTAGCCGAACTCCTCGACCAGCAGGGCGCACTTGTCCGGCCCCCCGGCGGTGCCGATCACCCGGTCCGCGCCCAGCATGCGCGCGAACTGGCCGGCGGCGGTGCCGACGGCCCCTGCCGCCGCGGACACGAAGACGGTGTCGCGGGGGCGCAGCGCCGCGATCCGGGTCAGGCCCACGTACGCGGTGAACCCGGTCTGGCCGAGCAGCCCCAACCAGGTGGGCAGCGGGGCGAGTCGCGGGTCGATGCGATCCGCCCCGTCGGTGTCCGCCCCGTCCAGCACGGCCCGCTCCCGCCAGCCCAGCTGGTGACGTACGAAGGCACCGGGCGGCACGGCGGGACAGCGGCTCTCCTCCACGACGCCGAGGGCCCGCCCGTCGAGTGGTGATCCGGGCGCGAAGTTGTGCGTGTAGTGCTTCTCGGTCGTCTCCAGCCGCCCGCGCATGGACGGGTCGACACTCATGTAGAGATTGCGTACGAGGACCTGCCCCGCGCCGAGAGGGGGCAGGGGGCGTTCCTCGACGACGAAGTCACCGAGCGCAGGCTCCTTCTCGGATCGGCGTGCCAGGCAGACCACCCGGGTGGTGCGAGGGGCCACGGAGTCACCCCTCCGGCTGGGGCGCCGTGCGCCGCTGTGCGAGGCGGCCGACCCAGCCGGCCATCTGGAGGTCCGCGTGGCGCAGTTCACCGGACTGCCACCGGGCCTGGAAGTCGAAGACGCCCTGTGCCCCGGTCCTGGGGTCGGTCACCTCGACGAGCCCGTCCTCGGTGAGCCGGTACACATGCCCGGTCAGTGGGTGGATCGCTTGCTTGGACATGTGGGGCCTCACTCCTGCACTCGGCGGCGCACGCCGCGCTTGGTCACGGTCACCGGGCCCTCGACCCTGAGCCGGCAGGCGAGCCGGGTCAGGCCGTCCACCGGCCTGCGCAGGGCCTCGATGCCCTCGCGCTCCAGCGGGCCCACGGGGGAACAGTTCTCGGCGCCCTCCTCCACCTGGACGAAGCAGGTACGGCAGGTGCCCTTGCCGCCGCAGACGGTGGGCCAGCGGTAGCCGAGGCGCTGGGCGGCGGTGAACAGATCCTCGTCGTCGAGGACTTCGAGCTCGACCCCGGAGGGTCTGACCGCCACCCGGTGGGTCACGGGTTCATCCACTGGTCGAGGGTCTGGTTGAAGTGACGGATCCGGCTCTCCTGGTAGTTGGCCAGGGTGATTCCCGGCTTGCGCATCGCCTTCAGGCCCTGCTGGACGTAGGGCAGGTTCTCGCAGTCCTGGTCGAAGACGGGGCCGAGCACGCCGAGTTCGGGGATGTCGGCGAAGAGCATGTCCTCCGGCACCCAGCGGATCCTTGCCGGGGGCGGCATCTCCCCGGGCTGCTTGGGGGACGACATGAAGATGATCTCGGCGGTACAGGAGTCGGGATCGAGGCCGTGGGGCCGGAACCGGTAGATGATGTTCGACTTGGCGCCGCCCCAGGGGTTGAAATTGGGGAACAGCAGGTAGTTGATCGCGTCGAGCAGTTCGGTGTCCGGGGTCCCCGAGAAGTCCTGCTGCGAGGTGGCCGCCAGTTGCTCGCGCATCCGCTCGGCGAGGACCTGGCGGGCGGTGCCGCCGGGTGGGACCGCCGGCAGTTCGTCGCCCTCCTGCATCACCAGGTCACGGCCCTGGGCCGCGGCGTAGAACGCACGCGAGTCGTAGAAGGTCTCCAGGACGTCCTGCTCGGTGACGGAGTCCGCCACGTGCGGGCTGGGCGCGCCCTGGATGTTGATCATCCGGTTCCAGTTCGGCTGGTCCGCCATGACGTCGTACTGCGAGTTGGCGTCGGCGAGCCACGGCAGCATCTGCGGGTGGGTGGCGATCACATGGAAGGACTCGATGAACGCGTCCTGGGCGATCTTCCAGTTGCAGGGCAGCACCTTGGCGATGTGCAGCGACTTGTAGCGGTTCTCCAGCGGCCAGATGTAGTAGTCGTCGAAGGTGCCGCGATAGGACTCGAAGGACTCGGCGTACGGGTCCATGTTGATGAAGACGAAGCCGCGCCAGGTGGCCACCTGGGCCTCGGGGAGGGCGAACTTCTCCGGGGTGACGTGCGGGAAGTCCCAGGCGCACGGCGGGGTCTGCATCGTGCCGTCGAGGTTCCAGGCGAAGCCGTGGAACGGGCAGCGGAACTCGCTGACGTTGCCGCCACCGGTGCGCAGTTTGCGTCCGCGGTGCAGGCACACGTTGACGAAGGCCCGGATCTCGTCGGGGGCCGTGCGCACGACGATGAGCGAGTCGTCGCCGATCTCGTAGACCTCATGATCGCCGACCTCGGGAATCTCGCTCTCCAGACAGGCGAACTGCCAGACGCGCCGCCACACCTGCCGCATCTCGCGCTCGGCCCATGCGCGGGACGTGAAGCGGGCGGTGTCTATGTCCTCGCTGCCGAGGTAGTCGTTTCGCTCGTACCTCAGGGCGGGGGGAACGGGGCGGCTGTCCTGGTCGAGGTAGTCCTGGACGCTGGGCCCGGGGCACCGCGCCGTGCCCAGCTCCGACGTTTCGTCCATCATCTCTCCTCCGGGCAGAAACTTTAGAGTGAGTGTAGTTACCGGTTACAGACGGGAGCAACACTCGCGACGGTGAACCAACCCGCATCTACCGCGGTCATCACGGATTTCACCTGCGAGCTTGGAATTTCTTGCGGCGACCCTCTCCCCAAGCCCGCCGCGGCATGTCACACTCCGACCCACTCGAGACTGTAGTACCTCATAAGTTTCTCTGTCCCGGAACGGTCTCTGCCCGTCCCGGCTCCAGCGCCCCGGGGTCTTCCGCCCGGCGGCCCGCGCCGTACCCCACGCCGGCGATCGACGCAGCCCTCACCCCCCAGCGCCTCTTGCGTGCCGTCCCGCCCCGGGGCGACACGGAATCGTTCCGCCTGACCGGAGCCGACCGCCGCGGACGCGGAAGCGACGCGGGTCGCGGCAGCCCAGGCGCCACACCACGGGAGTACTCAACGATGAGTTCCAGACCCGGTCGCGCGGTCCGCCGCGCCCTCACCTCGATCGTCCCTGTCACTGCCCTGCTCACCCTCACCGCGTGCGGCACCGGCACCACTGCGGCCACCGGCCCCTCGCAGGCGGCGGCGCCCGGCTCCCCCGGCCTGGCGGCGGCCCGCGCGGCCCTGGAGAAGTACGCGGAGCGCCCGGCCGCGATCTCCGTCACCGAGCCTGTCGGCAAGCAGATCCCCCAGGGCAAGAAGATCGACTTCATCCTGTGCGGAGTCCAGTCCTGCAAGGACCTCGCCGACTTCTTCACCGTCGCCGCGGGGGAACTCGGCTGGAAGGTGAAGCAGATCGCCACCCAGGGGACTCCGGAGTCCGTCCAGGCCGCCTATGAGCAGGCCGTACGCGACACACCGGACGCCGTCGTCGCCTCCGGATTCCCGCGTGCCGTCTACACGAAGCAGCTGGCACAGCTGAAGGCGGCCGGCATCCCCGTCATCCAGTCGAACGCCGACGACGTGGTGGGCGACGGCGTCTCCCTGCTCAAGAACGGGCCCAACGACGTCGGCGTGCAGGGCCGGATGCTCGCCTCCTGGGTGGTGTCGAACAGCCGCGCCCAGGCGAACACCGTGTACTTCGATCTGCCGGCGTACACGATCCTCAAGCCCGTCAAGGACTCCTTCGCGGCCAACTACAAGAAATGGTGCGCCGGTTGTTCGCTGGACAACGTCGACGTGCCGATCACCGCGGTGGGCAAGGACATGCCGGACCGGGTGGTGTCGTATCTCCGGTCCCACCCGAAGGTGACCCATGTCGTCTTCTCCCTGGGCCTGCTCAACGTGGGCGTGCCGGCCGCGCTGAAGACCGCCGGCATCACCGGCAGGCACATCGTCGTCAACGTCGGTGACGCGCAGAACTACCAGTACATCCAGAGCGGTCTCACCGACGGCGCGATGGCGCTGAACTCCCACGAGACGGCCTGGCTCCAGGTCGACGCGCTGGCCAGGCACTTCACCGGTCAGTCCATGGCCGTGGACCAGAAGGCAGCGTTGCCCAACATGCTCGTCACCAAGGACAACCTGCCCTCCGCCGACGGCGACTTCCCGATCGTCGAGGACTACCAGAAGCAGTTCAAGGCGCTGTGGGGACTGAGTTGACCGGGCCGGCGCTGCGGGTGGCCGCCCTGTCGAAGAGATTCGGCGGCACCCAGGCCCTGAAGGACGTCGATCTCGAGGTGGCGCCCGGCGAGATCCACGCCCTGATCGGGCCCAACGGCTCCGGAAAATCCACCCTCATCAAGATCCTCGCCGGCTACCACCACGCGGAGCCGGGTGCGGTGGCCGAACTCGACGGCGAACCCTTCGACCTCGGCCAGGTCACGGCCTCCCGTCACGACCGGCTCCGCTTCGTCCACCAGGAGCTGGGGCTGGTGGGCGAGCTGAGCGCCATCGACAACCTCGCCCTCAGTCGCGGCTTCGCCCGTACCGCCTTCGGCAACATCCGCTGGCCGGAGATGGAGCGGAGGACAAGCGCCCTCGTCGAACGGTTCGGCCTCGGCATCGACGTACGCCGGCCCCTGGCCACGGCGACCCCCGTCCAGCGCACGGTGGTGGCCATCGCCGCCGCGCTGCAGGGCTGGGAGGGCCGCCGCGGGGTCCTGGTGCTCGACGAGCCCACCGCCGTGCTGCCGCCCGGCGAAGTGGCCCGCCTGTTCGGCATCGTGCGGGAGATCCGCGACACCGGTGCCGCCGTGCTGTACGTCTCGCACCGCATGGACGAGATCTTCGCGCTCGCCGACCGGGTCACCGTGATCCGCGGTGGGCGCCGGATCGCCACGTGCCCGGTCGCCGAGCTCACTCCGCGGTCGCTGGCGGAGCTGATGGCGGGCGAGGAGAGGGAGACCGGCCACCGTCCCACGCCTCCTCGCGGCCCCGACGGTCCCGTGCTGGAGGTCCGCGACCTGTGGACCGGGCCACTGCGGGGAGTCGGCTTCGACCTGGCCAGGGGCGAGCGCCTGGGCATCACCGGTCTAGCCGGGTCCGGCCACGAGATCGTGCCGTACGCGGTGTGCGGGGCCCACAAGGGGCGGGTGAGCGGCAGGCTGCGGCTGCCGGAACGCTCCGAACGGTGGACCGAGGCGCGCGACGCCGACGGCCTGGGACTCCCCCTCGTTCCGGCGGACCGGGCGGGCGAGGGGGTGATCGGTGACTTCTCGGTCGGTGAGAACCTCACCCTGCCGCTGCTGGACCGGCTGCGTGCCCGTTCCGGCCGGCTGCGCGGACGCCGCGAGTCCGCCCTGGCGGAGGACTGGATCCGCCGGGTCGGCGTGCGTACGGCCGGGCGCCATCCGGCCGGCGCCCGGATCACCACGCTGAGCGGCGGCAACCAGCAGAAGGTCGTCATGGCCCGCTGTCTGGCCCAGCGCCCTCCGGTGCTGACGCTGTGCGAACCCACGGCGGGCGTGGACATCGCCACCCGCTTGCAGCTGTACGACCTGATAGAGCGGCAGGCGGACGAGGGGATGGGCGTCATCGTGTCCTCCTCGGACACGCAGGACCTGCTCGCGCTGTGCACCCGCGTCCTGGTGGTGCGGGACGGCCGGATCGCACGGGAGATCAGCGGCCGGGACATCACCGAGTCCGCGCTCGTGCACGCCATGGAAGGAACGGAGTGACATGACATCCACCCCGACCCGGGCGGCGGGTCTCCCGCCGTCCGCCCCGGAGAGATCCGCGGTGTCCGTGGGGACACCGGTCCGACGGGCGGCGGCGGCCCTGTCGTTCCGGAACATCGGCGCCGTGTACGTGTGGCTGGTCATCATCGCGCTCTTCTCCGTGTGGGCGCCGGACACGTTCCCGACCACCGTCACGGTCAGGCAGGTACTGAACGGCAACGCCGTGGCCGGCCTGGTGGCGCTCAGTGTCGTACCGCCGCTGGCCGCACGGGTCTTCGACCTCTCGGTCGCCTACACCATGTCGCTCACCAGTGTGCTGACCGCCCGTTTCCTGGTCTCCGCCGGCCTTGGGCCCGGCGCGGCGATCGCTCTGGCGATGACCGCCGCGCTGCTGATCGGAGTCGTCAACGGCATCGTGGTGGTGGTCCTGCGCGTCGACTCGTTCATCGCCACCCTGGCCACCGGCGCGCTGATCCAGTCCCTGATCACCATGGTCACCAACGACAGCTCGATCACCGGTGTGCAGTTGCTCGCCGAGCCGTTCGCGAGCATCGCGCAACTGGACGTGGGCGGCATCACTTTGCCGGTGCTGTACCTGCTGCTCGCCGCCCTTGCCATCTGGTTCCTGCTGGAACACACCGCCACCGGGCGCCGGTTGTACGCGACCGGCTTCAACGCCGACGCGGCCCGGCTCCAGGGGGTGCGCACCGACCGGCTGCGCTTTCTGACCCTGGTGGCCTCCGCCCTGCTCTCCGGTTTCGCCGGCGTCGTCTTCGCGTCCTCGGTCGGATCCGGATCTCCGACCGCGGGCACCCCGTACCTGCTGTCGGCGTACGCCGCCGCGTTCGTCGGGGCGACCCAGTTGCGCGCGGGCCGCTTCAACGCCTGGGGAACGGTCCTCGCGGTCCTCCTGCTCGGCACGGGCATCACGGGACTCGGGCTCGCCACCAGCGCGCAGTGGGCCGCGAGTCTGTTCACCGGCTCGGTCCTCATCGTGGCGCTGGTCCTCACGGGTGGCCGGATCGCCCTGCCCGCCGCGCTGCGTCGCCGGACCGGGACCCGACCGGCTCCGGCCACGGACAAGGAGATCTGACGATGAAGGCTCTTCAGTACCGGCGGGTGGGACACGCGCCCGAGGTCGTGGAGGTCCCGGTGCCCGAACCCGGCCCGGGTCAGGTGCTGTTGAAGGTGACGGCGGCGGGGCTCTGCCACTCCGATCTGGCGGTGATGGGCTGGCCCGGGGAGCAGTTCCCCTATGCGCTGCCGATGACACTCGGTCACGAGGGTGTGGGGTCGGTGGCGGCGGTGGGCGCCGGCGTCACCGCCGTGACGGAGGGCGAGGCGGTCGCGGTGTACGGCCCGTGGGGCTGCGGGCGCTGCCCCCAGTGCGCCGAGGGCAAGGAGAACTGCTGTCCGTACGCCGCCGGCCTCGGCATCCTGCCGCCCGGGCTCGGTTGGCCCGGTGCCCTGGCGGAGTACGTGCTGGTGGACTCGCCCCGCCACCTGGTTCCGCTGAACGGAGTCGACCCTGTGCAGGCGGCGCCCCTCACGGACGCCGGGCTGACTCCGCATCACGCGATCCGCAGGTCGCTGCCGAAGCTGCTGCCCGGCAGCACGGCGGTGGTGATCGGCGTCGGCGGGCTGGGGCATCTCGCCGTGCAGTTGCTGCGCGTGCTGACCCCGGCCCGGGTGGTCGCCGTCGACATGAGCAAGGAGAAGCTGGAGCTGGCGGGCAAGGTCGGCGCGCACGAGACGCTGTTCTCCGACGGCGAGGCGGCCGCTCGGATCCGGGAACTCACCGGCGGTACGGGAGCGCAGGTCGTCCTGGACTTCGTCGGAGCCGAGGCGACCCTGGCCGTGGCCGCCGCGTCGGTGGCGGTGGCGGGCGATGTCACCGTCGTCGGCCTCGGCGGGGGCACGCTGGCCGTCGGCTTCGGGAGCGGCCTGCCGTTCGAGGTGTCGGCCTCCTTCCCCTACTGGGGCAGCCGGACGGAGCTGATGGAGGTCCTCGAACTCGCGCGGCAGGGCGCCGTGTCCGCCCACGTGGAGACATTCACGCTGGAGCAGGCGCCCAAGGCGTACGAGCGTCTGCACGCCGGTGACATCAACGGCCGCGCGGTGGTACTGCCGCACGCCTGAGCCGCGATGCACACCGGGCCGGCGCCCGCCCCGCTCAGGCGCCGGCCCGCTCCCCTGCCGGGATTCGTCCACCCACCGCGCGCTCCACGCAGCGCCGGAGCACGGTCAGGAACTCCGCTGTCTCCCAGGGCCCGCGGTCCACGCGCCCGGTGTCGTCCACGCCGAGGTCCTGCACGTCGTAGCGGCCCCGGCAGTGGCCGAGGGTGAAGTAGCAGACCTCGCCGAGACCGTGCCGCCTGAGATACAGCACCGGTCGGGGCGCGTCGTCGAGGGCCGCCGTGCCGCCCTCGGCGAAACCGCGGCACGGTCCCGTGTACTCGGCGTGCAGCAGCACCTCCAGCTCTCCGTGCAGCTCACACACGTACAGCTCGTCGGTGACCGTGAACGGGCCGATCCCGGCGACCAGCGGATGGTCGGGCCGGGTCACCCGCACCTCGTACGGCTGGATCGGCGGGTGGGCCAGGAACTGGCTGCCGAGCACCTGCGCCAGTTCCCCGAGGAGCCGTGGAGTGGTGAACACCCGAGGCCCGCCACTCGTCGACGGCTCGATCACCGAGTTGGTGCCGTGCAGGGCGAGCCAGCGCCCGCCCCGCGCGACGAACCGTGCCAGGGCGGCCCGCTGTACCGGGCGGGGCCGGACGTCGCAGGTGTAGGTGACCAGCAGGTCGGCCCTGTCGAGGGCGGCCACGCAGTCGTAGTCCTGGTACACCGTGGTGCGCACCCTCGGATGCTCACCGAGCAGCTCCAGCAGCCGGAGCCGCGCGTGGTCGAAGTCGTGCCACCGGCCGCCACAGACCAGCACGGCGTCCAGGCGACCGGCCGGGCCCGCCACGGCTCAGTACTGGACGCGGGTGAGCAGCCCGCCGTCCACCACGAGATTGACCCCGACGCAGAAGGAGCCGGTCCGTCCGAGCAGGAACGCCACCGCCGCGGCCACGTCCTCCGCAGTGCCGTAGCGGCCGATCGGCAGCCTGGCGAGCACCTCCTCGTAGACCTCCGGCCGACTGGTGCGGATGGTCTCCCAGGCCCCGCCGGGGAAGTCGATCGGGCCGGGCGAGACGGTGTTGACGCGGATGCCCTTCGGCGCGAGGGCGTGCGCGAGAGCGGAGGCGTGCTGCACCACGGCCGCCTTGAGCGCGGAGTACGAGTTCGCTCCGGCCGGGCGCGCGGTGTCGGAGGCGTTGGTGGTGCCGATGGCCACGACGGCGGCCCGGTCGGAGGCCTCCAGGTGCGGAAGGGCCGCCTCGACGAGTCCCGCGAACGGGATCAGGTCGCCTCGCAGGCTGGCCTCCCACGACCCGGGGCCCTTCACATTGCCCGCCGACACGTTGGACACCAGCAGGTCCAGGCCGCCGAGTTCACCGGCCGCCCGCTCCACGAAGCCCGCGAGGGCCGCCGGGTCGGTGACGTCGACCGCTTCCGCGAACACCGTGGCGCCCTCGGCCCGCAGCTCGGCGGCTGCCTTGGCCAGCGCTTCCTCACCCCGGGCACACAGGGCCAGGGCGCAGCCCTCGGCCGCCAGAGTCGCGGCGATCGCCCGGCCGATGCCCCGGCTCGCACCGGTCACCAGCGCCTTGGCGCCTGTCAGTCCCAGATCCATCGAGGTCGCTCCTTTGTGATGGTCGAAACGGTCCCGGTCGCTCAGTTGCCGGGAAGCTGCGAGAACGGCGCCCGGTCCGCCCGGGGTTCCGGCGGCAGCTTCAGCACCCGCTCGCCGATCAGGTTGCGCTGGATCTGGTCGGTGCCTCCGGCCAGCCGGTAGCCGGGGGCGCCGAGGACATGCTGTGTCCAGGCGAAGGTGTCCGGTTCCCCGGTGTCGGCGCTGATGCGCGCTCCCATCAGCTCGGCGGCGACCTGTCCCGTGCGGGTGAGCAGTTCGGAGGCCATGAGTTTGGTCAACGACGCCTCGGGACCCGGCCGGCCACCGGAGGCGCTCGTCCTGGCGACGCGGTCGACGGTGGCCGCGCGCAGCGCGGCACGTACGTACAGGTCGGCGAGGCGCTGGCGGACCAGTGGGTCCGAGGTGCGGCCGAGGGAGCGGGCCAGCGCGAGCACGTCCGGGAAGGTGCCGCCCTTGCGGCGGTTGCCGCTGCCGGAGGCGGTCCGTTCGAAGGCGAGGGTGGTGGTGGCGACCTCCCAGCCCTGGCCCGGCCGCCCGATCCGGAGCCGGTCCGGGACGCGTACGCCGCTGAGGAAGACCTCGTTGAAGGAGGCGCCGCCGCTCATCTGACGGATGGGGCGCACCTCCACTCCGGGGGCGTCCATCGGGACCAGGAAGGCGGTGATGCCGGCCTGTTTGACGACGTCGGGGTCGGTGCGGGCGAGCAGCAGACCGTAGTCGGCGAACTGGGCGCCCGAGGTCCACACCTTCTGGCCGTCGATCACCCACTCGTCGCCGTCCTGCCGGGCGCGGGTGCGCAGGGCCGCGAGGTCGGAGCCGGCGCCGGGTTCGCTGAAGAGCTGGCAGGCCAGCAGGTCGGTGCGGAGGAACGCGCGGGCGTGGTCGTGGCGTTGCTCCGGCGTCCCGAACAGGGAGACGGCCATCGCGACCAGGCGCACGGTGACGCTGATCAGTTCGGTGGACGGCGGCACCTCGAACGCGGACTCCTCCTCGGCGAAGACGGCCACGTGGGCGGCGGTCAGGCCCGCGCCGCCCTTGTCCGCGGGGAGGGTCAGCGCCTGGTAGCCGGCGTCGAAGCGGGCCCGCTGGTAGGCGCGGCAGCGCTCCAGCAGCAGGCGCTCCTCGTCCGGGGGGAGGTTGTGGAACACGGCGAGGTCGGCGGTCTCTCCGGCGGACTGCGGCGCCCGCGCCGGTTCGAGCACGGTGGCCAGCCACTGCCGGACCTGGGTGCGCCATGCGTCGGGGTCGGGGGCGGGCTGGGCCATGGCTCCTCCTCGAGCACTTACCAGATGACAGGTTCAGTAACGGGGATGGGCACGTGTGCGTCTCTCACCGCTCAACCATGTGGGAATGCCTCCGTCTGGAACCAGAGTGTTCCGCACTTTCTTGATAAACGCTACAGTCTCGGCATCCCCTCTCCCCTCGACATCGGGAGAGGCCCGAGGAGCCGCCGGAGGAGCCATGTCGCTGCTGCCACTCGACCGTCGCGCCCAGGAGACACCCGACGAGCCCGCCCTGGCGGACGACCTGGGCATGCTGTCCTGGTCCGGCCTCGCCGACCAGGTGGCGCGGGCGGCGGCCCGGCTGCTGGAGTTCGCGCCCGGCCCCGACGACCGGATCGCCGTGCTCGGCGACAACGCGATCCCGACACTGGTGGCCCATCTGGCAGGCCTGCGAGCCGGAGTGGGGACCGTGGCCACGTCCCGGAACCTCACCTCGGGCGAGCTCGTCGACCAGATCATCGACGCGGGCGTGACCGGGATCATCGCCGGACCCGTCGGCGCGGGTGCCGCCCTTGACGCGGCCCGGGAGCTGGGCCTGCCGGTCGTGACACACGGAACCCCGGCGGCCGGGCACGCCTTCGGCTGGGACCTGTGGCTGGCCGCCGCGCCCTCCCGACGCACCCTCCCGACGGACCGGCCCGCCCGGCCTCCGCTCGTCTACACCTCGGGAACCACCGGACGGGCGCGCGGCACCGAGGTGCGCTGGGTGAGCGGCCCGGCCGCCGACAGCGCCGCCTACCTCGCCGCGATCTCCGCCCGGTCCGGATTCCCGCCCGGAGCGCACCTGGTGTGCGGTCCCCTGCAGCACAACGCGCCGCTGACCTCGCTGCGGCATCTGGCCGCCGGTCAGCCGGTGGTCGTGCTCGGCAGGTACGACGCGGAGACGTTCCTCAGCCGGGTGCAGAGGTGGCGGGTCTCCTCGACGGTGATGGTGCCCACCCACTTCCAACGGCTGCTCGCCCTTCCGGAAGAGGTCCGCGCCCGCTACGACGTCTCCAGCCTGCGGCAGGTCTCCCACACCGGCTCCGCGTGTCCGCCGGACGTGAAGCGAGCCATGATCGACTGGTTCGGTCCGGTGCTGACCGAGTCGTACGGAGCCAGCGAAGCGGGAACCGTGGCCCGCATCAGCAGCGCCGAGTGGCTGGCGCACCCGGGTTCGGTCGGACGGGTCCGGCCCCCGTTCGAGGTCCTGGTCACCGACGACGACGGTCGTCGACTGGCGCCCGGTGAACGCGGGTTGCTGGCCTTCCGGGCGCCCGACGACCAGGGCGTGCGCTACCACGCGGACCCGGACAAGACCAAGGCCGCCTATCTCTCCCCCGGCGTCTTCACGCTCGGCGACATCGGCTACGTCGACGCGCACGGCTACATCTTCATCACCGACCGGGCCGCGGACGTCGTGGTCTCCGGCGGCGTGAACCTGTACCCGGCCGAGAGCGAGGCGGCCCTGCGGCAGCACCCGGCGGTCACCGAGGTCGCGGTGATCGGCGTGCCCGACCCGGACTTCGGCGAGTCGCTGCGGGCGCTGGTCGTGGTGGCGGGGGACGAGCCGCCGACCGAGGAGCTGGACCGGTTCTGCCGCGAGCGCCTCGCCGCCTACAAGTGCCCGAAGTCGTACGAGTTCGTTCCCGAGCTCCCGCGCAACGCGATGGGCAAGCTCGACAAACGCGCGATGCGCCGTCCCTACTGGAGCTCGGAACGGACCATCGCCGGCTGAGCCGCCCCTCCCACCCTCACACCCACTCACCCGTACCGAGGATCACCCATGACCGAACTCCTCCTCATCCGGCACGGCCTCCCCCTGGCGGGGGTGTTCGACCCGGGGCTGTCGCCGGAGGGCACCGCTCAGGCCGAGCGCCTCGCCGCCTGGCTCGGGCCCGAGGATGTCGACGCCCTGTACTGCAGCCCGTTCCGGCGTGCCCGTGAGACCGTGGCACCACTCGAACGGCTGACCGGTATGACGTCCACCGTCCTCGACGACCTGCGCGAGTGGGACACGGACGTGTCCCAGCCCTACACGCCGCCGGAGCAGATCGGCACGGACGATCCCCGGGCGGCGGCGCTCGCCGAGGGACGCTACGAGGACTTCGTGCCCGATCTCGACTGGGACGCCTTTCGCGCGCGTGCCGTGCGGGCCATGGACACCATCCTCGACGCCCATCCCGGCGGGCGGGTCGCGGCCGTGTGCCACGGCGGCATCACCAACACCTACCTGGCGACGGTGCTCGGTCTGCCCAGGATGTTCTGGTTCCACCCCGGCTACACCTCCGTCAGCCGGGTGCGCCGCATGCCCGGCGGCCGGATCGTTCTGCACTCGGTGAACGAGACGGCCCACCTGACCGCCGAACGTGCCGTCGACGCGGTCGCCTGACCTCGTCCCCCACCCAGGAGGTGCCGGCCATGCCGGGATCCGTCATCGTCGCCGGAACCAGGACGCCCATCGGCAAACTGATGGGCACCCTGAGCACCCTGACCGCGGTCGACCTCGGCGCCCACGCCATCGGCGCCGCGCTGGCCGCCGTCCACCTGGACCCGGCGGCCGTGGAAGCCGTCGTCATGGGCCATGTCGTGCAGGCCGGGGCCGGCCCCAACCCGGCCCGGCAGGCCGCGATCCGCGCGGGCATTCCGTTCTCCGTCCCCGCGAGTACCGTCAACAAGCTCTGCCCGTCGGGTCTGCACGCCATCGCCCTGGCCGACCTCATGATCGCCTCCGGCCGTCACGAGGTGGTCGTCGCCGGTGGTATGGAGTCCATGTCGGGTGCCCCGCACCTGCTGCGCGGAGCTCGCCCCGGCTGGAGGTACGGATCGACCGCGGCGGAGGACGCCCTCGACCGCGACGCCCTCATCTGCGCCTTCGACGACGTCTCCATGGGGGCGGCCACCGAGCGCTACCAGCAGCCGCACGCCCTGACCCGGGAGGAACTGGACGAGTACAGCGCGCTGTCCCATCAAAGGGCCGCCGACGCACAGGAGTCGGGCGCGTTGTCCGAGGAGATCGCTCCCGTCGCCGTTGCCGGACGCCGGGGCGAGACGTCGGTGGACACCGACGAGGGCATACGGCCGGGAACCACCGCCGAGAGCCTGGGGCGCCTGAGGCCGGCCTTCTCCCCAGCGGGCACCGTCACCGCGGGCAACTCCTCACAGCTGTCCGACGGCGCCGCGGCCGTGGTCGTGATGAGCGCGGAGCGCGCCCGGTGGGAAGGCCTGACACCGCTCGCCGAGATCGGCGCCTACGGCACGGTCGCGGGTCCCGACCCCTCGCTGCTCGTCCAGCCGGCCGGCGCGGTCCGCGACGCGCTGTCCCGTGACGGCCGGCTGAAGGCCGCCGACCTGGACCTGTTCGAGATCAACGAGGCGTTCGCCGGAGTCGCCCTGGCGTCCGTACGGCAGCTGGGCATCCCGCTGGACAAGGTGAACGTCAGCGGCGGCGCGATCGCGCTCGGGCACCCGGTCGGCATGACCGGAGCCCGGCTGGTGCTGACGCTCGCGGCGCAGTTGCGGCGGCGCGGAGGCGGCACCGGAGCGGCCGCCCTGTGTGGGGGCGGTGGTCAGGGCGACGCGCTGTTGCTGCATGTTCCGACGCAGACCTGAACCCCGGAGCTGAACGACCATGAACGACCACCTGCCCCCGGCCCCGACGACCCTCACGGTGGCCGCCCGCACGCTCGCCGCCGACGGCGTCGTCTCCCTCACCTTGCGCCGCCCCGACGGCGGAGCGCTCCCCTCCTGGACGCCGGGCGCCCATATCGACGTACTCCTGGAAGGCGGCAACGGCGACGACGGCGACGTGATCCGTCAGTACTCGCTGTGCGGGCACCCTGCCGACCGCGGGACCTGGCAGATCGCCGTGCTGCGCGAGCCGCAGGGCCGCGGCGGCTCCGCGTACGTCCACGCCCACCTGCGCGAAGGCACCACGGTGCGGGTCCGCGGACCGCGGAACAACTTCCCGCTGCGGCCCGCCGCCCGCCATCTGTTCATCGCCGGCGGCGTCGGTATCACGCCCATCCTTCCCATGGTCGAGGCCGCCGAGACCGCGGGGGCCGACTGGCGGCTGCTGTACGGCGGCCGCACCCGTACCTCCATGGCGTTCCTGGACCGCCTCGCCCCCCACGGGGACCGTGTGCGGATCCGGCCGCAGGACGAGTACGGCCTGCTGGACCTCGCCGCCCATCTCGGCGTGCCCGAGGAGGGCACCCTGGTGCACGCCTGCGGTCCCGAACCCCTGCTGCGGGCGGTGCGGGAGCAGTGCGCGGGCTGGCCGCCCGGCACGCTGTGCGTCGAGCGGTTCGCCCCGGTGCGGACGGCCGAAACCGCCCCGGCCGAGTCCTTCGAACTGGAACTCGCCCGTTCCGGCCTCACCCTCACCGTGCCGCCTGGCCGTTCGGTGCTCGAAACCGTGGAGGAGGCCGGCGTCGCGGTCGACTTCTCCTGCCGGGAAGGCACGTGCGGCACCTGCGAGACCGATGTGCTCGACGGCAGGCCCGAGCACCGCGACTCGCTGCTGACCGAGGAGGAGCGAGCCGCCGGCGACACCATGCTCATCTGCGTCTCCCGCTCACGCGGTCCTCGCCTGGTCCTCGATCTGTGACGGCGATCACCGCAAGCAGTCGGAGCGGGTGCGGGGCCTCCGGACTCGCCACAGCGACTCATCGGTAAGGACCTCGGATGGATCCCGTCACCCGTCTCGGCTTCGTCGGATGCGGGCTCATGGGCCCCGGCATCGCCGAAGTCGCCGCCCGTAGCGGCATCGACGTCCGTGTCGCCGAGGCCACACCGGACGCGGTCGAGGCAGGCCGCCGCCTCACCGCCTCCCCGGACCGGCTTTCCTCACCCATGCGCCGCACAGATCGGCTTCCGCACGTCCGCCCAGAAACAAGGGGAGGTCGGTGAGGTGCGCGGTGACATCGGACGCAGTACGGACTCCTCGGCGTGGGGTGGTGCGGGGGTTGCGGGTGCTGGCGGTCCCAGTCCGGCGACGAAGGCATCCACGTCCACACGCTCGCCACAGCGGGCATTCACCTCGCACAGGGCAGCAGCCGTCGCCCGCCGGGTGTCCAGCAGCGTCAGGTCCAGATCGGCACCGAACACGGAGAACCGGCCGGCCCGGAGGATGGCGGAGTCGCCGATCATGACACCCTGTCCCGCCTCGCGCAGCCATGGAGGGGCCGGGTGCGCAACGCGTCCCGCCCCGCGCCATGCTCGGCCCGGGCCGACCCTCGGGTAGCCGATCCGGCCGCGCACAGCTGTGACCTGCGATGGTCGGGCACGTGCACAGCCACCAGCCCCCACCACGGCGGCCTCGATGCGTACGGCGTCCCAGGCGTCGTACGTCGCTATCGCCTCGCCTGTGGTGGGGTTGACGGTGGCGTCGACCAACTTCCCGCCGATGCCGCCGAGTTTGCGCGCCACCCGGCCGCCACCGGCCTCTGCGTCGCCGGCCGCCACCGGCCTCTGCGTCGCCGGCCGCCACCGGCCTCTGCGTCGCCGACTGCCTCGGCGCCCGATGGGTCGCCTCGCCGAAGGGAGGTGGGCCAGGCGCAGGACGAGGACGGCCGCAGGTGGCGCAGGGCCACTGTGTGGATCTCCAGGGGCGGGCGTCCGAGGGCTGGGAACTCTGCGGCGAGATGGGCGGCGGTCCGTCGGAGGGCCTGGGCGTCCTCGGGCAGGGGCCGGCGCAGGATCGGCGCTTACGGGTCTTCCACGCGGGCGCCGGCGGTGGGTGGTGGCCGGGTCGAGGGAGTCCGGCGGAACGGGACCAGGGTGCCCTCGGCGTGGATGAGGTCACCCCGCTGCTGCACCTGGCCGGGGCGAGCCCACGGCCACGAGCCGGGTTCGACGGCGTAGGCGGGGAAGTCGACCGTGTGCCAGAGGGTTCCGCCGGTGAGGGTGCTCAGGTGGTGGAGGTCCGGGCGCCGGGGAGCCGTGAGCCGCTCATCGGGGGCGCGGTGGCCGCCCAGGTCGGCGAGGGGCCGCACCTCGACGCCGGCAGGGCTGCCGGCGGGCACCGCGAAGGAGATCTCCAGGATCCTCCGGCTGGCATCATGTCGGTTTTTGACCATCACCAGTCGCCCGCGCATCTGATTCGACCTGTTCAACCACTCTAACTTGGAGCTGTCAGCCCATCTGGCATCAATCGATGTCGGAAAGCAGTAAGAGAGCGTCAAGAGAGGAGGTATGTGATGCCTTCGGCAGAACGGGCCTCCTTGACGTACGCCTTCGACGCGTACTGCGCCTGGTGCTACGGCTTCGGCCCCACCCTGCGGGCCTTCGCCGAGGAAAACGCTCACCGCATCCGGCTCAGCGTCGTGTCGGCCGGCCTCTACACCGGTGCCCGGGCGCTGCCGGTCTCGGCCTATCCGCACCTTCCGGCCGAACGCGGCGACGTCACGCGGCTGACCGGAGTCACCTTCGGCACGGGCTACGACCGCGCCGTCTCGCGGGGAACGACCGTGCTCGACTCCGCAGCCGCGGCGGCGGGGCTGGCCGCACTGCGCGACCAGCCCGGCATCAGCGAACTGGACGCGGCCGAGGCCATGCAGCGGGCGTGGTTCGTCGACGGCCGGAGCCTGTCCGACGCCGAGGTCTACCGGGGTATAGCCGACGAACTCGGACTGGACGCGGACGCCGTGACCGCGGCGTTCAGCGCCCCGGCCGGCCGGGTGAAGGCCCGCGCCGACTTCCGCGCGCTACGCCGCCTGCGCGTTCTCTCCTACCCGACGCTACTGCTGGACTCCGCGCACGGAGCCGACCGGATGGGCGGCGCGGACTCCACCGTCACCTCCCTGACCTCCGCCCTCGACCAGCGCCTGACCACGACCGTCCCCCAAGTCCCCACCCATGACCTGCCCTCACAAGGAGAACCGTCATGAGCAACGCCAAGAACACCGTCCTGACCGCCGCCGGTGAACTGTTCGGCCAGAAGGACCCGAGCGCGGTGGACCGCTGGGTCGCCGCCGACTACACCCAGCACAGCACCCTGGCCGCCGACGGCCCCGAGGCCCTGCGCCAACTGGTCGCCGGCCTGCCGGAGGGCTTCGGCTACGAGGGCGCCCGAGTGATCGCCGACGGCGACCTGGTCGCCCTGCACGGCACGTACCACGGCTTCGGGCCCGACCCGCTGGTCGCCTTCGACGTCTTCCGTGTCGACGCCGACGGCAAGCTCGCCGAGCACTGGGACGCCCTGACCCCGCTGGTCAAGGAGACCGCCTCCGGGCGCTCGCAGACCGACGGCCCCACCGAGGTCACCTCGCCCGAGGAGACCGAGGCCAACCGGGCCCTGGTCGCCGAGTTCGCGCAGAAGGTCCTGGTCGGCGCGGACTACTCGGTGCTCACCGACTACATCTCCACCGAGACGTACGACCAGCACAACCCGGAGGCCGCCGACGGCCTCGCCGGCTTCGGCGCCGCTGCCGCGAAGTGGGCCGAGCAGGGCAAGAACCTCGTCTACAAGACCGTCCACAAGGTCATCGCCGAGGGCGAGTTCGTCCTGCTCCAGTCCGAGGGCGAGTTCGGCGTCCCCGTCGCCTACTACGACCTCTTCCGCGTCCAGGGCGGCAAGATCGTCGAGCACTGGGACGTCATCTCCCCGATCCCGGCCGAGCTGCCCCACGGCAACGGCCTGTTCTGAGGCCGCGCACCGCCGACAGGGAGAGAATCGCGATGAGTGAGCCGACCTACGCCGGGAAGACCTTCGTCTTCCGCGTCGACAACGGGGTCGTCTTCCGCAACACCTACGCGGCCGACGGCACCACTCTCCACTACGAGACCACCGAGGGCCCGACCAAGGGCTCCGAGGAGACGGTCACCCTCCACACCGCCGAGGTGGCCCCCGGCCTGTTCATGCTCGCCTGGGTCGAGAAGTCCGGCATGACGGTCACTCACCTCATGAACCTCGACGCCCTGACGGTCCACGCCTTCTGGACCTACGAGACGGGCGACGGCCGCATCGCCGAACTGCACACCGGAACCCTCGAACCCGCCTGACGGGCCCTCACCCGCCGCCACGCCTTCACCAAACCCGGGGAGTGAGGGCCTGGCGGCGCGCCGCTCGGCGGACCCGTCCCCCCTTCGACCCGTCACATGCTCACCGCCCGGAGGACCACCGTGCGCCCGACTTCCCTGCCGCTGGCCGCCTACCGGGCCGCCATCACCCTGGACGAACCGTTCCGGTCCGACGCGGGCCACGACGCGGACGCCCGGTCCGCCGACCTGGTCCGCGAGGCGCTCGGCCTGCTGGCCGACGACCCGGCGGCGGCCGGGGCCGGGCTGCGCCCCGGCGCGGCGGACCGGATCGACGACGCCACCGCCCGACGGCTCCTGCGGGCCGTGCTGACGGTCCGGGAACCGGGTCCGCTGCACACCCAGGCCGCCCGCGCGCTGGACGCGCTCCTGGCCGTCGAACGCCTGGCACGCGACATCACCGACGCGGCCGCACTGCCCACCGTCCGCGACACGCTTCCCCACACCACCTACCGGGCCGCCGACCGCACGGTGCTGTGGCAGGGCGACATCACCACGCTCGGCGCCGACGCCGTCGTGAACGCCGCCAACAGTGCCCTGCTCGGTTGCTTCGCCCCGATGCACCCGTGCATCGACAACGCCCTCCACGCCGCGGCCGGCCCCCGCCTGCGCGCCGACTGCCACACGATCATGTCCCTCCAGGGCCACCCGGAGCCGACCGGCACCGCCAAGATCACCCGCGGCTACCACCTGCCCGCACGCCACGTCCTGCACACCGTCGGCCCGATCGTCGACGGCCCCGTGCTCCCGGAGCACGAGGAGGCGCTGGCGGCCTCGTACCGTGCCTGCCTCGACCTCGCCGCCGACGTGGGCGACATCCGCAGCCTCGCGTTCTGCGGCATCAGCACCGGCGTCTTCGGCTACCCCAAGGTGCCCGCCGCCCGCACCGCCCTGAGCACCGTGGCCGAATGGCTCGACCTGCACCCCGGACTGCTAGACCGCGTGATCTTCAACGTGTACGCGGACGACGACCGCGCCGCCTACCTCCAGGCACTGACCGAAGGAACCCAGCCCCGATGAACGAGTCCACCTCCGACCTGGAAGCCGCCGCCGGGACGCTGCGCACCTGGCTCGGCGAGGCCGACCGCGTCCTGATCACCGCCGGGGCCGGACTCAGCGCCGCCGCCGGATACGACTACGGCGACGAAGACCGCTTCCGGGAACTCTTCCCCGCCCTGTACCGCCTCGGCCTGCGTTCCCGCTACCTCGTCGGCGTCCCCCTGCCGCCCGAGCTGTGGTGGGGCTACTGGGCGGTCCACATCGACGACATCCGCTTCTCGCCGGCCCCCAACCCCCTCTACCAGCGGCTGAGGTCCCTCGTCGGCGACAAGGACCACTGGGTGATGACGTCCAACGTGGACGCCCTCTTCGCCCGGGGCGGCTTCGCCCCCGACCGGATCTTCACCCCGCAGGGCGACTACGGCCGCTACCAGTGCACGACCCCCTGCACACCGACCACCTGGGACACCCGCCCCCTCGTCGCACAGCTCCTCGCCGCGTACGACCCGGCCACCGGCGCCGTCACCGGCCCCCTGCCCAGCTGCCCGAACTGCGGCGGCGAGGTCGAGATCAACGTCCGCATCGGCCCCGAGTTCGTCGACGAGCCCCATCTCCCCGCGGGCCGCCGCCTCCAGGACTGGCTGGCGACCGCCCCCGACGCCCGCCTGCTCATCCTCGAGTTCGGCGCCGGATTCAACACCCCTGGCGTCATCCGGTGGCCGGGCGAACACCTCACCCGCCAGATCCCCCACGCACGCCTCGTACGCGTCAACCCCACCCACCCCGAAACCCCCGCCGACCTCGCCGGCCGGACACTCTCCGTCCGCGCCGGGGCCGACCACCTGCTCGACGCACTCACCGTGCCGCACCCGGCACCCGACCCTACGGTGGCACCATGAACGACCCGGAGAAGAACAAGGCCACGGCTCAGGCGTTCTACGACCTGATGTTCAACCAGTGCCGTCCCGCCGAGGCCATCGACCGGTACGCCGGCGACACCTACATCCAGCACAATCCGCACGTCGGCGACGGCAAGCAGGCGTTCATCGACTACTTCGAGCGCATGGCCGCCGAGTACCCGGGCAAGCGGGTGGAGGTCAAGCGCGCCTTCGCCGAAGGCGACCACGTGATCCTGCACTGCCACCAGACCTGGCCCGCCGAGGAGTACGCCGGCATCGACATCTTCCGTTTCGACGCGGACGGCAGGATCGTCGAACACTGGGACGTCCTCCAGGTGATCCCGCCCACCTCCAAGAACGACAACACCATGTTCTGACCCTCGCCCCGCGCACGCCGATTCGCCGCACCGCAACGCTCACACGTGACCATGCCGTCTTCCTCGAGAAGCGGGCGGCGTTGGGTGCGCGCCTCGCACCACCTACGGCCGGTCGACGGCGTCGACTGGGCACCGCTGCCCGCAGGATGGCCGGTCAGGTGGCCGATGCCAGGATCACCGCCGAACTGCGTGAGACGGGCGAGTCGGTCAACCACAAGAGGGTCACCCACACTGTGACGGCCGCCGCCGGACCTCGCCCACGACTGCTGCGCGCCCATGTCGACGCCGCCTTCAGCCGGGCAAGGGCCCGGCCGACCACGCCGACGGCGTGCCGCGCCTCGACGACCCGCCGGCACGGCAGCCGCCGGCTCTCGCCTACCGGGACCCGGCGCCGTCCTCGCCGGCAGCCCGGGCGTTCGTACGCCCTCCCGCTCGCTCGCCTGTCCCCGCGCCCGACCACGGGCATCTCGTGAATGCCGGTTCACATACGATTCGAGCTGGAGCTCACATACGATCGCGCCGCTCGCCAAAGGCCGTCCGTGCACTTCCGCGCGACGCCGGGTTGGGCGCTCAGCGGGCTTCCCGGGTGCCGAGGAGGTAGGAGATGACCGCGGTCTGCAGGTGGGTGCGCAGTTCGGTCCAGGGCAGTGGTCGTTCGGACTCCAGGAACTCGCCCTGCGTGCCGCGGTGCGTGCCGCGGTGCGCGATCGCGGCGTAGATCAGACGGTAGGCGAAGTCCAGCGCGGCCTCGGGGTCGGCATGCGCGACGGGTGTGTGGCGCAGTGCCTCGGCGAAGTGGCGGTTGCCCTCGACGCTGACGCGGGAGCCCTCGGCGCGTACCGCTTCGTGCCGGGTGCCGAGCAGCAGGAAGACGCGCAGGAGGGCCTCGTGCGCCCGGAAGGCGTCGGTGAGCGCGCCGACGGCCTCGGCGATCGCCACGGCCGGATCGCGCAGGAGGCGCAGCCGCTCCGCGGACAGCCGCTCCGTGATCTCGGCCTGGATGTTCTCGGTGAAGGCGTGCTGGATCGCCAGCAGGAGGCCCTGCTTGTCGCCGAACCGGCGGTAGATGCTGCCGACCGCCATGCCGGCCCGCTCGGCGACGGCGGCCACGGTGAGCGCGTCCACTCCGCCCTCTTCGAGCAGTGCGTACCCGGCCTGTAGGAGGTCCTGCTCCGAACGGCGACTGCCCTCCCGGAGGGCGGCGGGTCTGCGGGTGGGGGACTCGGTCATTTGCGCAGTTTATCGATCGTGCTCTTGACGTCCATGTTGCCGTCGTGTGAATCTCGCTTCACATCAACTGTGAATCTCGCTTCACACGCGGTCTCGGCCTGCACCGCATGGCCGAGCCACGCCCTCCCTCTTCCCGCCTCACCCCTCGCAACGGCGCGGGGCTGTTTCTGGAGGTGTCCCATGGCTCCGCTCCATGACGTCGCTGTCGTCGGCTACGGGCCGACCGGCCTCGCCGCCGCGTCCCTGCTCGGCCGGCTCGGTCACCGGGTGGTGGTCTGCGAGCGCTGGCCCGGCCTGTACGGGCTGCCCCGGCTGACCCACATCGATGACGAGACCGCCCGGATCGTCCAGGCGGCGGGCGATGCGGACGAGGCGTTGCGCGACTCGTCGATGTGCGAGTACGTGTGGCTCAACGGCAACGGCGAGACCCTCGTGCGCATCCCCTCGATCCCCCAGGGGCCGATGGGATATCCGGGCCACATCTCCATGTACCAGCCGGACGTGGAGAGCGCGATCGACAAGCGGCTGCGCGGCTACGGCACGGTCGACGTCCGACAGGGCTGGGCGGTCACCGGCCTCGACCAGGACGACGACGGCGTCACCCTGCGCCTGCGCGGCTGGGACGCCGACGGGGCCACTGCGAACGGCCCGCACGACGAGGTCCGCGCGCGCTATGTGATCGCCGCCGACGGCAGCCGCAGCGGGATACGCGAACTGCTCGGCGTGGAGCGCCAGGACTTCGGCTTCAACGAGCTGTGGCTCAACATCGACACCGAGTGGCTGCGCCCCCAGCCCCCGGAGTTCGCCTACGCCACCCAGTACTGCGACCCCGCGCGCGGCCACATGACCATCAACATCGGCACCGCCCGTCAGCGCTTCGAGTTCGCCCTGCTGCCCGACGAGACCCGCGAGGAGATGACCGCCCCTCAGAGCGCCTGGCGGATGCTGCGCCGCTACCACGACCTGGGCCCGGACGACGTGCGGATCATCCGGCAGCTGGTCTACCGTTTCGAGGCGCGCATCGCCACCCGCTGGCGAACGGGCAACGTCTTCCTGGCCGGCGACGCCGCCCACACCATGCCCCCCTACCTCGGCCAGGGCGCGTGCAGCGGCCTGCGCGACGCCACCAACCTCGCCTGGAAACTGCACCTCGTCCTCGGCGGCCAGGCGCCCGACGCCCTGCTGGACACATACGAGAGCGAGCGCCGCCCGCACGTCACCGCCCTCACCCACGCGGCGATCGGCCTCGGCAAGGTCGCCAACACGCACGACACCGAGGCCGCGGCCGCCCGGGACGCGGCCTTCTTCGCCGGCACGATGCCTCCGCCGCCCCCGTTCCCGCCCCTTGCCCACGGTGTGCTGCGCCAGGGCACTCACGCGCCGGTCGGCACCCTCACCCCGCAGGGCCGCATCCGTCTGGCCGACGGGCGCACCGGGCGCTTCGACGACCTGACCGGATACGGCTTCACCCTGGTCACCGCCGAGGATCCCGCCGATGCACTGGGGCCTGAGCGGCTCGCCCGGTTGGAGCGCCTGGGCTGCGCCGTGGTCGCCCTCGACACGGTCGACGACCTTGACGGGCGGCACCGGGAGTACCTCGAACTGCTCGGCGCCGTCGCCTACTTGGCGCGTCCCGACTTCGTGCTGTTCGGTACGGCGGCCGACCGCGCGGACCTGGGCGAGCTGGTGGACGACCTCGATGCCGCGCTGTCCGGAACGGTGGGTGCGGCTGCATGACGAACGGAGATCACGAAGCGGGGGCCGGGTTGCCGCCGCTGGTCGCCGCCCAGCACCGGGCCATGCCGTTCACCCGGCTCACCGACTGCGGGATGGACCCCGCCGACGCCCGCCGCCTGCTTGCCGACACCGCCGCCGGGCTGTCGTGGCAGGACGCCGCCGCGACACTGGCCGACACACAACTGGAGCGTGCCCGTCTCGCCGAGACGACCGGCCACGACGTCACCGCCCGACAGGCGCGTCGATACGCCTCCGCGGCCCTGATGTTCGCGCAGATGGCGTATCAGAGCGACACCGCCGAGAAACGGGAGCTCTACGCCCGGCACACGGCGGCGGTCGCCGCTCTCGCACCCGGGGTGGAGCGTGTGGAGATCCCGCACCGCGACGGCGTCCTCGGCGGCTGGCTGTGCCTGCCGGCCGGCCCGCCGCGCGCCACCGTGATCGTGTGGGGCGGGCTCAGCGGCTGGGGAGCGGCGTATCTGTCGGTCGCCGACGCGTACACGGCGCGTGGTCTGGCCTGTCTGCTCGCGGAAGGCCCCGGTCAGGGCGAGTCACGGCTGCGCCACGGGCTGTACGTCGACGAACGCGTCATCGACGGCTTCGCCCGCTTCCTCGATCTGGTCGAGGCCGATCCCCGTCTCGGCGGCGCCGTCGGCATCCAGGGCATCAGCTTCGGCGGCCTGTTCGCCGCCCACCTGGCCGCCGCGGATCCACGTGTCGGCGCCGTGGTCGTCAACGGAGCCCCGGCGGCACCGGCGGTCCCCGAATTCCGCACCGCCCGCGAGCAGATGGCCGCCGTGGTCGGCACCGACGACCCGGGCCGGGTGACCGCGGTCATGGACAGCCTGCGCTTCGACCCGGACAAGCACCGCATCCGCTGCCCGCTGCTTCTGCTGCACGGCGGCCTCGACCCCCTCGCCCGTTACGAGGACCAGGAGCCGTTCCTCCGCGCCGCCGATCCCGACACCTCCACGCTGCGGATCTGGCCCGACGGCGAACACACCCTCTACAACCATGCGCCCGAACGCGACGCGCTCACCGGTGACTGGTTCACCGACCACCTCGCAGGCCAGGACACCCCGAACGGTTAGGAACACGAGTGGACTTCACCGTCTGAGACCGCCACCGACGCGGTGGTGGAGAGCTTCCGCGAGACCAAGGACCGGCGGCTGCGGCAGATCATGGAGAGCCTGACCCGCCACCTCAATGGGAGGCCGCGACGGAGGGAACCGAGAGCACCGTCCCCCCTGTTCGGCACCGACGGCCCCGTCGGCGACCTCCTCGAAGCCACCGGCAGGCACCCCTACCGGCCCGCCCACATCCACTTCGTCGCGCGCGCCCGAGCATCACCGGCCGGTCACCACGCACGCGTTCGTCGCGGGCACCTTCACCTCCGAGTCCCTGCCGATGCGGGTGGTCTTCGGCACCGGCAGCCTGCGTCAACTGCCGCAGCAAGCCGAGCGTTTGGGGCTGCGGCGGGTCCTGGTGCCGTCCACCCCGAACCGCCGCCCTGCTGGGTGAGACGTACGCCGGACTCTTCGCCGAAGCCGGATGCACGTACCGGTCGACCTCGCGGAAGCGGCCCGAGCAGCCGCACGCGAGGTCGGCGCGGACGGCTGTCCGGCCATCGGAGGCGACTCCACCATCGCGATGCCCCTGACCACGGGCCTGCCCGTGATCAGCGTGCCCACCACGTACGCGGGCTCGGAGACGACCCCCGTCCGGGGCCTGACCGACAACGGCCGCAAACGGGCCGTCCTGCCGCGCGGCGTGGTCTACGACCCCTAATTTCCGGAACCGGCCGACCAAGCCTGCCACCGCCGGCGCCGCGGAAGCAGGGGTGGACGTCCTCCGGCATTCGATCGCGAGGATGACAAGGCCCGCACGCCGTCGAGTGCGGGATCAACCGCCTCAAGCGCAACCGGGCTGTAGCCACTCGGTTCGGCAAACTCGCCGTCCGCTTCGAAGCCACCGTCCAGATGGCTGCGATCAACGAATGGCTGTGACCGGACGGGCTTGTCGGCACCGCATGCCATGCTGACGGCGGCAGCACGTCGGCACAGGGGGTAGGAGCGGACCGATGGCGGAAACCTACTGCTATGTCGACAGCGAGAACGGACACCACGTCGTCGACCCGTCCGAGGACGCGCTGTTCGACCTGATCGGCGAACTGAACGACTCGGACAACACGTTCGTCGTCATCCAACCCGACGAAGACGACCCCGTCCGGTTCGCTTCCGTGGCTGTCCTCGACGAAGGCGGCTACGAGATCGTTCGCCGCGACAACACACGGCGCGGACACGAGGTCGACACCGACACCAGCATCGGCCGGATCGCCAACGACCTCATCATGTGGGTGGCCGGCCGCGACTTCCCCGGACGGCCACGCAGGCAGAGCAGCGCCTTCTAAATCACGGCCTAGGGACCACCGGCAGCAGCAGGTGGGAATCGTGGGAACCGCCCGTGCGGATCAGGTGGGCGCCCTTGTTCCGGGTCGGGGTGCCGAGGTCGCCGCCGGGCAGGCTGTCGGCGGCCAGGTCGCCCACCGGGTGCCCGCCGATCTCCACCACCAGCGTCTCCCCGGCGTGCAGCACCATCGACGTGGGCCACAGGCCGAGCTCGACCGCCACCGGCTCACCGGGCGTGAGCAGGTCCTCCCCGGTGTGCAGGAGGTACGGTTCACCGGGCGTGGAACGCTCCGGGTCCAGAGCGCGGTGCGAGGCGCGGATCCGGCCGAGCGGGCCCGAGTAGGCCACCATCGCGGGAAGCATCGCCCCCTGCGCCGCCGCGGCGGCGAGTCCCGCACGCCGCTCACCGGCCACCGTGATGTGGTAGAGCCGCCGGCCCTGGGCATCGGTCTTGTAGACCGCGGCGAACAGGTCGGCGTCGTCGGCGTCCTCGGTCTCCACCCACAGGTGCAGGTTGAGGTGGCCGGTGATCTCGGTGTCCTTCTCGGCCGTGTAGGTGAACTTCACGGAGGACTCCAGGTCGTCGCCCTGGTAACGGGCCACCGACTCCTGCGTCGGCACCTTGTCGGAGAGCGTGTTCGACGACGCGTCGAGGTGCAGGGTGCGCCACTGTTGGCGAGCCGGCGGCCACTCGTTCTCCGCACGACCGACCTCGTCCTCACCCCCCGGGTCGAGCACCGAGAGGCGGACCCTGGGCGTGGCCTCCCAGCCGTTGTCGAGCCCCTTGAGGAAGCGGTCGAAGAAGCGGCGCAGGTCGGCGACGTTGTCCAGGTCGGCGAGGTCGGTCCACTCCAGCGTGTTGTGGACACGCAACCACTTGTCCTTGGAGGAGATCTCCCGGAACGCCTTCACCGAGCCGCGGGTGTGCAGCGGGTTGCTCCAGCTCGCCCCGATGTATGCCGGGACCTCGATCTGCTCCAGACGGGCCCGCTTGTCCTCCCAGTAGGCGTTCATCAGCGGGTGGGCCGCCATCATCGCGGGGCAGTCCTCGGTGCGGCTCTTGCCGTGGATGAAGGCCATGATGTCCCGGTCCTGGAACGTGGTGTCCGGGATGCCGCCGCGCGCGGTGTCGTCCCGGTACATGTCCGTCAGGCCCTCCCAGGGCGCGATGGCGGCCAGGTGCGGGGGCTGCTCGGCGGCGGCGAACCACTGGAGGATGGCGAGCTGCGAGTTGCCGGCCATACCGACCTTGCCGTTGGTCCAGTCCTGCGTGCCGAGCCACTCGATGGTGTCGTACACGTCACGTCCGCCGGCCCGGCCCCACCACAGCTGGTCGCCTTCGGAATGTCCGGTGCCGCGGGCGTCCACGACGGCGATCGCGTAACCGTACTGGACCCAGTAACCAGGGTCGGGCGCCTCGAACACCTGGAGACCCGACAGATGGTCACGCGGGGTACCGAACTTGAACGCCTGCAGGTGGTGGTTGGCCCAGCCGCCGTTCTTGGTGTACGGCGTCCACACCAGGATCACCGGGACCTTCTCGTCGGTGGTGGGCCGGTAGATGTCGCCGTAGAGCGTCGTGCCGTCGGTCAGGGGGACGGCCACGTCGCGGTCCAGCCGGATGTCGACCGGCAGGGGCAGGGCACCCTCGTCGTTCACGGATCCCTTGGGGAGCACGGTGGTGCCCGGCCGGAACGGCGTCTGGGCGCTCTGCGGGGGCAGGTTCTCCGGCGGATTCGCCGGCCGGTAGAGCACCTCGACTCCGAGACCGTCCTGGTCTCGCGGATCGGCGGAACGTGCGTGGTCTGTGCTCACGGGACTGATTCCTCTCCTACAGCAGGTTTGCCATGCATGGGGATCAGGGAGGCCGGGCTCGATCGGCCCGGTGCGCCTCTCACGGGATGCGACAGACAGCGGCAGATGCGGAAAGTTCGCTGCCCGCAGCGGGGCGCCGCCCGACTCCCCCATCCTCGACCTGAGACAATTCTTCACACATGTGCAAGAGATTGTCTAGAGTCGGCCTGTGGACGTAGCCTGAGACGGTGGAACAGGAGAAAGAGACGGACGCGCCCTCCTCAAGGCCTCAGGACATGGTGCTCAGCGTCCTCGGGTTCGCGTCCCAGCACGCGGCGGACGGGATGGTCCCGGCGCTTCCCAGCGCGACATTCATCTCCGTGCTGAGCCGGACAGGCATCGGCGAGGCGGCCACCCGCGCCACTCTGAACCGGATGACGCACCGCGGTCTGCTCACCCGCCGCAAGGACGGCCGCACCACGGTCTTCGCACCGACCGACGAAGGGGAACGCCTGGTCACGCAAGGCAGAGCGCGCCTGTTCAACCCCGCGCCCTTCGAACGCCCCGACGACGTCTGGACCGTGCTGAGTTGCCCGCTGCCGACGCGGCTGCGGAACGCCCGCTACCACCTCCTGCCCCGTCTGGCATGGGCCGGATTCGGCCCCCTGCAACCCAACCTGTGGATCGCGCCCGGCCGCATAGACGTCCGCCCCCTCCTCGTCGACCTCCTCCCGGCCGAGGACCTCGACCTGGCCCACGCGTTCCAGGGCAGCCCCAGCTTCCCCACCCCCACCGCCCAACTGGTCGCCAGGGCATGGGATCTGGACGTCCTCCGGGCCGCCCACGACGACTTCCTCACCCGGTGGGAGAACGCCGAGTCCGATCAGGCGAACGCCCTGCCGCAACTGCTCCTGCTGACCAACGACTGGAGCGATCTCCTGCGCACGGATCCAGGCCTGCCCGAGAAATACCTCGGCCCGCAGTGGCCCGCCCCGCGGTCGACCGCCACGTATCAGCGGCTGCACGCCGAGCTACGGTCATCGGTCGCGAGGCAGTTCGCGTCCCTGCCGTGACGCCGGGAGCCCCAGCCGACAAGAGCCGGGGCGAGCAGATCCGGTCACGGTGCTGCCGGTCAAGCCGCGAGGAGCCGACGCGTCCGGGGGCCGGCCCGGTCGGCACCTCGTGCAGGGGCTGCTGCTGGAGGGGCGGCGCAAGTCGGTGGAGCCGATGGCGGCCCGCCTCGCGAGGACGGCAACCCGCCAGGCCCTGGCTCGTTCCATCACCTCCGGGCCCGCGGGATACGGCCCACGTGCGGGCCCGGCCGGCCTGGAGGTCCGGCAGGAGCTGAGCGTCAGGCCGGCGGCCGGGTGAGTTTGGCGGCCACGGCGTCGAGGACCCAGTCCAGGCCGGTCGCGAAGACTGCCTCGGCGTCCACGTCCGTGCCCTCGTACACCGCCTTGGCCAGCGCCGGGAAGCGGCCCGTGGCCAACATCTTCGTCACATGCGGGCCGGACGCGCGCTGCCAGTCGCGCTTGGACAGGCCCGTGGCGCGCTCCGCCCGCAGGTTCGCGATCTCGCGCCTGATCGCGCCGGTGAAGTAGGCGCTGACCGTCTCCACGGCGCGCATGACGGTGTCGACGTCGGCGAGGCCGTCGAGGGCGGCCAGTGTGGCCTCGGTCACGGCGAGGCCGTTCGGGCCCAGGGCCGGGCGGCCACCGAGCAGGTCGGCCAGCCATTCGTGGCGGAGAGCGGACTGCCTGGTGCGGTGGGCGAGGACGCTCAGCGCCTCCCGCCAGTCGGCGGGCTGCTCCCCGGGGAGAATCTCGGCCTGGACCTCGTCCACCATGAGGTCGAACAACTCCTGCTTGGTGGAGATGTATCCGTACAGCCGCATCGGGCCGGCGTCCAGCCGGGCGGCCACCTTGCGCAACGACACCGCCTCCAGCCCGCCCTCGTCGGCCAGCGCGACGGCGGCGGCGACGATCCGCTCCCGGTCGAGCGGCACGGGGCGAGTCGGCGGCTCCGGCCGGTCCCACACAGTCATGGTCACATCGTACTGTTGCGATGCACCGTACCGAGAAAATACAGTGTATCGACATGAGACATCGCATCGCCGTGGTCGGCAGTGGCCCTGCCGGCCTTACCTTCGCCCGCGTCTTACACCGCCATGGTCACCCCGTCGCCCTCCTCGAACGCGATCCCGCCCCCGACGCCCGCCCCCCGGGCGGCACGCTGGACCTGCACGAAGGGCTGGGCCAGCTCGCGCTGGACAAGGCGGGGCTGCTGGCGGAGTTCCGGGCGCTGTCCCGCCCCGAGGGGCAGGCCATGCGCATCCTGGACACGGACGGGACCGTCCTGCGCGACTGGCGGCCCCGTCCGGACGACCGGGCCAATCCCGAGATAGACCGCGGGCAACTCCGTGACCTGCTGCTCGGCCCGCTCGACGTCCAGTGGGGGCGGGACGTGACACAGGTGGTCCCGGGGACCCCGGACGGCGTACTCGTCCATTTCGCGGACGGGCGACGGGAAACGTTCGACCTCGTAGTCGGCGCGGACGGCGCCTGGTCCCGGACCCGCCCGGCAGTCTCGCCGGTGACGCCGCACTACACCGGTGTCACCTCGGTCGAGACCTCCCTCGACGATGTCGACACCCGCCACCCCGACCTCGCCCGACTGGTCGGCGACGGCTCCGTCGCGGTGTACGGCGTGAACCGAAAACTCGTCGCCCAGCGCAACAGCGGCGGCCACGTCAAGGTGTACGCCCAGTTCCGCGCGCCGCTGGACTGGCACACGAACCTGGACCTGGCCGACGTCGAGGCCGTGCGATCGAGCCTGCTGACTCTGTTCGACGGCTGGGCCGCTCCCGTCCTCGACCTCCTGCGCCACGGCACCGCATTCATCCACCGCCCCCTCTACGTCCTGCCCGTGTCCCACACCTGGACCCACGTCCCCGGGGTGACGCTCCTGGGCGACGCCGCCCATCTGATGCCCCCACTGGGGGCGGGCGCGAACCTCGCGATGCTGGAAGGCGCCGAACTCGCCGAGTCCATCGCCGCCGCCCGCGGCCCTGGAGATCTGGACGACGCCGTCCGCGCCTTCGAGAAACAGATGTGGGCACGGGCCGGCAGGTGGGCGAAGATCACGACGGCCGGTCTGGAACGGCTCGTGAGCCCGGACCCCGCCGAAGCCCTCGCCCTCTTCGACCAGGTCCAGCCGTCCTGACCGCCCAGCCCGAGAGAACGGCACGCGAGAGAACCGGCACGACGCCTCGCCACGGCTCCGCGGGAGAGAACGGCACCGCCCCGGCCCCTTTCCGGCAAGACCACCGCCCGCCCACGAACCCGCCACAGGGCGGTGAGCGGCCGCCGAACCGGAATCAGGTGCGCCGCCTGCTCGCGCAGGGGACTTCCTCGGCGGCGACCGCGGGGCGTCCGGCGACGCGGCCGCGGGCGGCGGCCAGGCCCTCGTCGGTGAGATTCTCGTGCACCGAGCCACCGGTTCCCTCGCCGAAGGTCGAGTGAGCGTCCAGGGCTGACTGTCCCGTGCCGCCGGAGCTCGGCGAAGGGGCGGCTTCCTCACGATGAGGGAGGGGCCGGGGACCAGCAGGCGTCGGGAGGGCCGACGGCCCGCATCGGACATGAATCCGGCTTGCGACGGGAATCCCCGACACGCGTGCGGCTCTGCACATCCTGCCGATCGCAGGCGAGGGGGAACCCGGCTCATGAATCAACTGGCTTAATTAGGCGTGGCGTTGGCGGCGGCGGCCGGGGTGTACGCCGTCCTGTCCGTGGCGTGGTGGGTCCGTGACCGCGCCGATCACAACGCCGCCGCGCACCTGGACGCCGTGGAGATCGACCCGTACCACGCGATCGCCACGGCCCGCCGTACGGACATCGACCGCGTCGCGGCGGCCGAGTTGCTGCGGACCGGCCTGATACGGGTGGATGCGGGCGGGAGGCTGTCCCTCACCGACGAGGGCGCCGATCCCGCCAGGACCCCGGCGCACCCGGTCCCGGCAGCCCTGCTGACCCCCCTGCGCCGCTCCGGACCCCGACAGCCCTGTACCTGCTGCACTGGGACGTGGATCACCGCGACCTGATGGATGCCTTCCTACGTGCCGAGGACGCCAGGGTGCCGCGCTGGTCCGCGCGCACCAAGGACGCGCTCGGCGGCCTCGCCATCCTGACCGCCGCACTGCTCGCCCTGTGGTTCGCCGTCCAGATGCCGATCCATCCGGCCGAGCAGGCCCTCGACGCGGAGCAGCGGGGGCGGCTGGAGCGGAGCACCAGGGATCCGGCCCAGGAGGCGAAGAACCGGGACGTCTGGATCGACAGCGGGGGCGGTTGCTGAGGTCACGTCGAGCGAGCGAAGGAAACGCCGAGTACGCCCCGGGCTTCCCGCGCCCCCGGCGCGGTCGGCTCCTCCTCCGGGCACACCGAGGCGGGCGCGTGTCGTGAACGGCACGGTGAAAAGGTCACGGCCGGCTGGCTGCCGGGGTTCACGCCGTTCAATGCCGGCCTGGGCATCACCTGGTGGGTGCGTACGCGCACGGACCGCCGGCGTCGCTCAGCAGCGGCAGCGACGCCCGGCCCTTCGACGCCAGTGCTCGCGGACCTTCTGGTCGGCCTCCAGCTGTCCGGGCGTGAGGGTAGGCCAGGTGGTGAGCCGACGGTGCGGCCAGGAGCCGATCACGGGCGCCGTCCACGAGATCAGAGCCGCCCGCATCCACGGCATCATCGCCGCACTCAGCGCGGCCGGCGTCCCGTGCGGGGCGGACAAGGGCTGCCAAGGCGCCGGCGGAACCGCCCGCGTTCCCTGCCGCGGCAACCATCGCAGCCTCTCCGACGGCAAGCGAGCGGTGAACGTCGCTCACGCCACCCACCGGAGCTGCGGGCCTCACGGTCAAAGAGCCGTGAGGCCCGTGGCGGGTACGCCCGTTACCGCCCGGGAGTGTCGTTCCTGGTGGGCGTGGGGAGTCGAGTCGGGCGCCGGTCAGTCGGCCGGTGTCAGTGCGACCTCGGCGCTGCCCGAGAGGGACGGCAGACCGTCCGGGGGCGAGTCCTGGTAGGTGGCGTTGAAGACCGCCTTCAGGTTGTCCGCACCGGAGTGACCGCCGTCCACGAAGGTCTGGAACGATCCGGAGCAGCCGTTGCTCGACGACAGCGGATGGCCGTGCGAGTCGTGGCCGAGGATGAACGAGACGGTGACCTTCGAGCAGTCCACGGGCTGGTCGTCGGTGACGTAGACCTGCCAGGTGACCGTGTCACCCCAGTGGAACGCCGTGCCGCCGTGCGGAGCCGGGTCGGTGGTCAGCGAGACGACCGGCGCCTTGTTGCCGACCACGATGGGAACGGACGCGGAGGCCGAGCGTCCGGTGCTGTCGGTGACCTTCAGCGTGGCGTCGAAGACGGCGTTCCTGGTGAAGGTGTATGTCGGGTTCGCCTCCCTGGAGTCCACGGTGCCGTCGGCGTCGAAGTCCCAGGCATAGCGGAGGGCGTCACCGTCGGCGTCCTTCGTACCGGCGCTGGAGAACCGGACCGTCAGCGGGCCGGTGCCGTTGCGTACGTCCGCGGCGACCTGGGGCTCCGGGGTGCGGTTGCCCCGGGTGAAGTCGATGCGGGAGAGCTGGGCCTCGGGCAGCTCCGCGAAGTACCCGGTGCCGTACTCGAGGACGTACAGCGCGCCGTCCGGGCCGAACTCGGCGTCGATCGGACCGTCCGTCCTGATCGAGGGGATCGCGTCCTCGATCTTCTGTACCTCGTTCCTGCTGCCGAGGGTGATGGCCTTCATCTGGTCGCGGGTCCACTCGTAGAAGAGCGGTTTGCCGTCGAAGTACCGGGGCCAGCGGTTCTCGGCCGTGTTCCGCTTGTCGTAGCGGTAGGCCGGGCCCCCCATGGGGCCGATGCCGCCCGTGCCGAGTTCGGGGAACGTCTCGGAGGCGCCGTAGCCGTAGACGATCTCCGCGTCCGTGACGGGTGGCAGCTCGCCGCGTCCGGTGTTGTGACGCGAGTCGTTGACCGGCTTGGCGCAGTTGAACGCCCCGCTCGACCTCTGGGTGGCGAAGTCGTAGTCCTGGTAAGGCGTGTCCCTGGTCACGCAGAACGGCCAGCCGTAGTTGGCGGGGCGGTCGATGACCATCCAGCGCCCCTGGCCGACGGGCCCGCGGTCGGGGTTGGCGTTGTTGGCGTCGGGTGAGTAGTCGCCGAGGTAGACCTCGCCGGTCTTGTCGTCCACGGCGAAGCGGAACGGGTTGCGCAGGCCCATGGCGTAGATCTCGGGACGGGTCCTGGCAGTGCCCGGCGCGAAGAGGTTGCCCTTCGGAATGACGTATCCGCCGTCGCGCCCGACCTTGATGCGCAGGACCTTGCCGCGCAGGTCGTCGGTGTTGCCCGCGGTGCGCCGCGCGTCGTAGGCCGGATTGCGGCCGGGGCGGTCGTCGAGCGGGGCGTAGCCGTCCGAGGCGAACGGATTGGTGTCGTCACCGGTCGACAGGAACAGGTTGCCCTTGTGGTCGAAGTCGATCTTTCCGCCGACATGGCAGCAGATACCGCGGTCGGCCGGTACGTCGAGGATCTTCTGCTCGGTGGCGTAGTCGAGCTTGTTGCCCACGAGCTTGAACCGCGACAGCCGGGTGACGCCCTTGTACTTGGCGAATTCCTCGGCCGTGCCGAACTGCGGTGCGTCCCCTTCGTTGACGCCCGCGGTGGCCGGGTCGTCCATGGGGGTGTCGAGGCGGGGAGAGTAGTAGACGTAGACCCAGTGGTTCCCGGTGAAGCCGGGGTCGACGGCGATGCCCTGCACGCCTTCCTCGTCGTGCTGGTAGAGCCCGGCGGGGCTCTTCTTCAGGTCGGCGGCGAGGAAGTTGACACCGCTCCTGGGGTCGTGGATCCGGACCTCTCCGGTGCGCGCCGTGTGCAGCACTCGCCGGTCGGGGAGGACGGCGAGGGCCATGGGCTCGCCGGGGCGGTCGTTGAGGGTGACCTTCTGAAAGTCCGACGCCGCCGGCGGCACGGGGGCGGGTGGGGCGGCTTGGGCTGCGGGGAGCGGCAGGAGCCCGACGGCTCCGGCCAACGCAGCCGCCCCCACGAGGGTGGCGATCCGTCTGTTGCGCACTCAGAACTCCTTCGCGGGTGAATGGCCAGGCGCGCTGGGCGAGTTGCGCGCAGGAGCGTGCCTGGCGGGCATGGCAGGCATGCCGGGTGACGCTGTGTCAGTTGCAGGCGCGCAGGGCGGCGAGGTTGTCGTAGCCGACCCGGGCGAACTCCAGGGACTGGCCGGGCGCGCTCGTGCTCGGCGCGTTGTCCTGCTCGACCATCGGGTTGCGGTGGTTCTTCGCGCCCACCCGGGTGAAGAACGTCCGGTAGTCGATGTCGCCCGTGCCGAACGGCACCATGTCGTAGCCGAGGCCGCTCTGGGGGTTGATGACGCCGTCCTTGGCGTGGAAAAGCGGGAAGCGGTCGGTGTTGCGGACCACGAGTGCGGCCGGGTCGAAGACGCGCTCGCGCGGTGAGCCGTCGTGGGCGGTGTACGTGTGGAACTTGTACCGGGCCACGTGCGCCCAGAAGACGTCCAGCTCCAGATGGACGCTCTTGCGGTCCGTCACCTTCAGGAAGTACTCCAGCTTCCGGATGCCGGAGCTGCGGGTCGGCCGGCCCTGGGCGTCGAGCGGGCCGCCGTCGAGCAGGAAGTCGTAGGCGCTGTCGTGGTTGTGGGTGTAGAGCTTGACGCCCTCACGGCGGGCGAGGGCGCCCAGGGTGTTCCACTTCTGGGCGGCGACGTCCCAGTCGTCCCGGTAGGGGGTGGTGGTGGGGTCGGCGCCGGTACCCATGTGCTCCATGCCGAGGATGTTGGTGATCTCCAGCCAGCGCTTGAAGGTGTCCAGGTCGGACGGGGTCAGCGGCCAGGACGGCGGGATGAAGCCGTGGCTGCCCTGTGCCCGCAGGCCGTACTCGTCGAGCCAGGAGCGCAGCAGCTTCGCGCCCTTGAGGGTGCCCAGGTCGGCGCCGCCGGGCGCGCCCGCGTGCTGGCCGTACCCGGCGAACTCCACCTGGCGGTAGCCGAAGCGCGACAGCTGCTTGAACACCTCGCGGAAACCGGAGGGCAGGTCGGAGGCCAGCGGGTCGCGGCCGATCGCGTCACGGACGGTGTAGAGGATGATGCCGCGCTTGTGCGGCGGGACCAGAGCGGAACGGCCCCGGTCACCCTCGGCTGCTTCCGTTCTGTCCTGCGCCAGGGCGGGTGCGGCGCCGAAGACCGGGGCGGCGATCGCTGCGGCGGTGGCCGCCGTGCAGGTGCTGAGGAAACGGCGGCGGCTCACGCCGAGTGCGCGGCGCAGGGCGTCGCCGGTGACGGTTTCGTCGTTGAAAGCGGTCACAGTGGTTCTCTCTTTCGTTGTCACGGTGCTGCGGGTGTCGGACGGCTGCCGTCTCAGGAGAGGCCGGCGAGTCGAAGGAGCAGGGACTTCACCTCGGTGGCCGCTGCGCGGCCGGATACCGCGCGGGGGGGGTGGAGAGCAGGACGAGCGGACCTTCTTCGTCGCTCGGGGGGGGGAGGCGGCCGTGGCTGCCGCGTACGGGTGAGGGGGCGAGGGGGACGACGGCGAGCCGGTAGCGCACGCCGAGCTTCTTGCGGGCCACCGCCTTGGCCGCCTTGAGCCGCGCACAGGGATCTTCGGGATCCATGAACGGCTCGGCGGGGGCGTAACCGGGTTTGGGGTGGATCTCGACGAGCTGGGCGCAGTCGGGGCCGCGGGCGTCGTCGAGCCAGGAGGAGGACGTGAACCAGGCGTCCGGTGACCGCGACCAGTTCCCCGGAACGCGGGTGATCGAGTCCGTTCGCCTTCTTGCCGTCGTCGCGGGTGACGCCGTACTCGGACAGGGCCACGACCGTACGGCCCTCGGGGCGGGCGTCTGCCAGCAACGGGCCGCTGACGGCGTCGAGTTCGGCGGCGGCTCGGTGGGAGCGGGGATCGTCGGGGCCGACCCGCTGCAGGTCGTAGTCGAGATGCGGGAGGCAGCACAGGGTCAGGTCGGGCCGAAGGGTGCGCATGACGTGGCGGGTCGCCTCGGCGATCCACCGGCTGGAGACGATGTCCGCTCCCGGTCTCCAGAAGGAGAGGAGCGGGAAGGTGCCGAGCCGCGCGGTGAGTTCGTCGTGCAGGGCTGCCGGGCGGGTGCAGCCGTCGGGTTCCTTGCGGCCGTCGGCGTAGCAGATCGGGCGGGGGGTGACGGTGATGTCGGTGCCGGCGCCCATGGCGTACCACCGGCAGATGTTCGCGACCGTGCAGCCGGGGTGGGCGCGGCGGGCGGCGTCCCAGAGCTTGTCACCGGCGATCAGGCAGGTGGACTGCGCGGTGCAGGTGGCGGCCGGGAGCACGGTGGACAGGGGTGCCTGCGAGCCGGAGGCCGCCAGCGCCTTGAGGTGGGGCATGGGGTCGAGGAGACGGGGGGTGAGGCCGACCACGTCGAGGACCAGGAGCGGACGGGGGCGGGTGCTCATGGCAGCTCCTTCAGGCCGAGGCCGGTGAGCAGGTCCCGGGCGAGGGCCAGTTCGACGACGATGCCGTCGACGAGCTGGGTCCTGGTGCGGGGGCGCAGTTCGGGCGGGAGGGCCTGCCAGGTGTAGGTCTCGACCTCGAGATGACGGGTGCGCGGTCGCACCCCGCCCACCAGCAGGGCCAGGGCCTCCTGGAGCACGTGCAGCGTGGAGGTGAGCGGCGGGGCGGGAGGGGCGTGCAGGGGGACGTGGAAGTGGGCGCGCCAGGGTGCGTCGTCGGGCAGGGCATCGCCGGCCAGCGCCTCGCCGAGGTCGTCGGTGCCGCGCAGTCCGCCGGGCGTGAGGGTGCGGGTCTGGTGCAGGAAGCGCGGCTCGGCGAAGGCGGCGAGGGCGTCGCGGACCTCCGGCCGACGGGGTTCCTCGGCGTGCAGGGCCGCCGACAGCTGTGCCTTGGGGATGACGACGCCGGCCGTCTCGAGGTCGGCCAGCGCCGTTGCCGGGTCCTCGAAGGAAGTGGCGAGATGGCACGTGTCGACGCACACGCCGATACGGTCCCCGGGCAGTGCGGTGAGCGGTCCGATCGCGTCCGCGGTGGTCTCCACCGTGCACCCGGGCTCCGGTTCGAGGGCGACCCGGATCGACTTGCCGGTCAGCTCCTCCAGCGCGTCGAGCCGCCGCGACAGCGTCGTCAGCGCCGCAGCGGCGGTGGCGGCGGCGTGCTCGTCGAAGCCGGTGCGCCAGGCGAGCGGGAGGGTGGAGACGGTCCCCTCGGTGACGTCGTCCGGCAGGAGCGCGGTCAGGAGGCGGGCCAGGTCGGTGGTGTGCGCGAGGCGTTCGGTGTCGGCCCAGTCGGGCCGGTAGACGCGGTACTTGACCTCCTCGGCGCCGAACCCCTCGTAGGGAAAGCCGTTCAGCGTGACCACTTCGAGGCCGCGCCGGTCCAGCGCGGCCCGCAGTCCCCGCAGGGCCACCGGGTCGGTGATCAGCGTGCGTGCGGCGTCCTTGGCGAGCCACAGGCCGATGCCGAGGCGGTCGCGTCCCAGGCATCTGCGGACCGGCTCACAGTGGTCGCGCAGCTGTGCGAGGACACCGTCGAGGGTTTCGGCGGGGTGGACGTTGGTGCAGTAGGCGACGTGGACGGTGGAGCCGTCGGGGTGTCGGAAGCGCATGCCCTACTCGCCCCCGCGCAGGACGGAGTTGCCTTCGTGCAGGCCGTTCGCCTCCGGGACGTCGAGCCGGAGACGGCCGCTGAGTCCGTAGAAGGCGACCGGGTTGCGCCACAGCACCTGGTCGACGTCGTCCTCGCCGAAGCCGGCCGCGAGCATGGCGTCGGCGACCTCGCGGGTCTTCAGCGGGTCGCTCTTTCCCCAGTCGGCGGCCGAGTTGACGAGGACCTTCTCCGTTCCGTACGCCCTCAGGATCCCGACCATGCGGTCCTCGTCCATCTTGGTGTCCGGGTAGACGGAGAAGCCGAGCCAGCAGCCGCTGTCCTTCGCGTCCTTGACGGTCGTCTCGTTGAGGTGGTCGAGCAGCACCCGGTCCATCGGCAGGCTCGACTCGTGGACGCAGTCCAGGGTGCGGTGCAGTCCGGCGAGCTTGTCGCGGTGGGGCGTGTGGACGAGGGCGGGCAGGCCGTGGTCGGCGGCGAGCTGGAGCTGGGCGGCCAGGGCCGCGTCCTCGGCCGGGGTCATGGAGTCGTAGCCGATCTCGCCGACGGCGACGACGCCGTCCTTGACGAGGTAGCGGGGCAGAGCGTCCAGGACCGGCGTGCAGCGGGGGTCGTTGGCCTCTTTGGGGTTGAGCGCGAGGGTGCAGTGGTGAGCGATGCCGTACTGGGCGGCGCGGAAGGGTTCCCAGCCGAGGAGGGCGTCGAAGTAGTCGAAGAAGCTGGCCGGACAGGTGCGGGGCTGGCCCAGCCAGAAGGAGGGTTCGACGACGGCGCGCACACCGGCGGCGTGCATCGCCTCGTAGTCGTCGGTGGTGCGGGACGTCATGTGGATGTGCGGGTCGAAGATACGCATCACAGCTCCTTGGGCGCTTCGCCCGTCAGGGTCAGCACGCGGCCGAGATCGTCGGGGACGTCGCGGCCGGCGGCTGTCCGCTCGGCCGCGTAGTCGCAGAGCATGCGGGCCAGTTCGCCGTCGCCGGCCGCCCGGTGCGTCCAGCGGTCGACGGCGTCGAGGGGGACGCCGGTGAACAGGCACTTCAGGACGGCGTGACGCCAGGCGTGCGGATCGAGGTGGGCGGCGGCGTACGGTCCGACGGCGGCGGAGACAAGGCTGGTGTCGTTGCTGCGCAGGGCGTCCTCGACGAGGTGTACGGCGTGCGGGCCCGCGACCAGGTCCGGCAGCGCCCGGAGTACGGCGCGGCGTTCGGCGGCGCTGCCGTGCCGGTAGAGCCGGGTCAGGGTCTCGAGTCCCGCCCGCGCCTCGACCAGCAGCAGCCTACGGACGGCGTCCGCGTGGTGGTGGCCGCAGTGCCGCCCGGCGGCGGCGAACCGCAGCTCCCAGGTGTGGGCCAGGGACGGGGGAGGGGCCGCCGGTGGTGTTCTCGCGGCGCACGCGGCGTCGGCCAGGGCCTCGTCGAACCAGGCGCGCGCGGTGTCGTCGGGCAGCTTGGCGGCGACGTCGTGGCGGGTCCAGGGAGGGGGCTGCGTCATGATGCCGACACTCCCGTCCTGGTGCCGGCTGCCGTGGTCCGCAGGAACTCGATGGAGGATCGGGCCAGTTCCGGCCCCGCGTGGGAGTGGCGGGGCAGCTCGACGACGGTGAGGCCCTGGTAGTCGACGGCGGCGAGGGCGTCCAGCACCGGCGGGAAGTCGATCTCGCCGTCGCCGAACGGCAGATGCTCGTGCACCCCGCGGCGCATGTCCTCGATCTGCACATGCCGCAGCCAGGGCGCGGTCGCACGGACGCACTCCGCGGGCGGGGCCGGCTCCGCACACTGGCAGTGACCGATGTCGAGGGTCAGGCCGAGAGCTGAAGGGCTGTCGAGCGAAGTGCGCAGATGATGGAAGTCGGCGAGAGTGGCGAGGAGATGGCCCGGTTCGGGTTCGATCGCCAGCGGCACACCGGCGGCGGTCGCGGCGTCGAGCACGGGCGCGAGCGCCTCCTGAAGACGCTGCCACGCCGTGTCGTCGTCGGTGCCGGGCGGGGTGACGCCGCTGAAGCAGTGCACGGCGTGCGCTCCGAGGTCCGCCGCGACACCGACCGCCGTGATCAGCAGCCGGGTGCGGGCGGCACGCCCTGCGGGGTCCGGGTCGAGCAGCGACGGACCGTGTTTGCGGTGCGGGTCGAGGACGTAGCGAGCGCCGGTTTCGACGGTCGTGGTGAGACCGAGTGCGCCGAGCCGACGGGCCACCCGGGCGGTACGGGCGGCGAGGTCGGGGGCGAGCGGGTCGAGGTGCATGTGGTCGAGCGTGAGCCCGACGCCGTCGTAGCCCAGGTCCGCGAGCAGGCCGAGGGCGTCGTCGAGACGGAGGTCGGTGAGGCCGTTGGTGCCGTAACCGAGGCGGAGTCGCTGCCGGCGGCTCATATGGGACTCACCTTCCGTGCGAGGGTGCGGGCCATGGGTGCGAGCCCCAGTACGGCGAGAGCGGTGGCGTTCGCCCCGGACCGGGCGGCGAGCGCGGCCTGGAGCGGGATCATGGCGCGGATCCCGCCGCTGACGGCACGCCGGGTGAGGGGCGGGGACGGGTCGAGGGCGGCATGCAGACAGGGAACGGCGGCGGTGGGGACGTACGCGGCGGCCGCCCATACCGGGACGATCCCTCTCGACGCGCCTGTCCGTGCCAGCGACACGCCGAGCGCGGTAGTGGCGCCGAGGGCGGCGAGGGGCGTGAGCGCCGAACCGCCGTGCGCCTCGTGCCGCGAGACGGCGGTGACCGCGTAGGTGGGGGCGGCCAGCGCGAGGGCGGAGGTGGCGGTGCGGCGGGCGGTGACGGGCGCGGCGGCGTGTCCCCCGCCCCGCGGTGGGCGGGCGTCCGGACCTGAGAGCGCCCCGCCGACCGCGGGAGCGTCCGGGACGGGACCGGACGGCGCCCTGGCTTCGCCTCGTGGGAGCAGCGGGCGACGAGCGGGCACGGGCGATGCCGTGTCGGCGGCTCTTCGGCGGGACCGGGTCGCCCCGGGAACCGACAGGGTGGCCGTGGCGCCGAGCAGGAGGTCCAGGGCGCGGGCCGCGGCCATCGCCGCAGGGGCCGCAGGGGCCGCAAGGGTCGCAGGGGCCGCAGGGGCCGCAGGGGCCGCGGGGGTGCGCTTCGGTCGAAGGTCGTACGCCCAGACCGTGGCGCTCAGAACCGAGGCCAGCCCGAGTGCGGGGCGGCCGGCACGGGCGGCGGACGTCAGGCCCGCCGCAGTCAGGAGTCCGGCGGCGTGGTAAAGGCGGAGCGAGGCGCAGGCGGCGTACGCCGTGCCCCGGTTGGGCCGCAGCCCGGCGGGCGCGGCACCGGCGAGCGCGTCACCGGGCACGGTGAACAGCGCCGGGGCACGGAGCAGTTCGGCCCAGTCCCGCAGCCGCGTCGGCCGCCCGCACCGCGGTGCGGGTCCCACGGGGCCCTGAGCGTTCCCGGGTCGTAAGTGCTCGGGGAGGTGCACCGGTGCCGGGGCGAGGCGGGACGGAAAGGAGCGGATCACCGGGCCTCCCGAAGGCGGTCGGCGAACGACAGCAGTTCGGCGAACTGCTCCGAAAGGCCCGACGGGCCCGCGTCGGGGTCCTTGAAGTAGAAGCCCAGTTCCGGAAGCGGGCCGGACAGGCCCGCCTCGTGGGCGCGGGCGACCAGGCGGGCCAGGTCCAGGACGAGCGGGGCGGCCAGCGCCGAGTCGCAGCCCTGCCAGACGGTCTGGAGGATCATGCGCGAGCCGAGGAAGCCCTCGAAGACGATGTGGTCCCAGGCGGTCTTCCAGTCGCCGAGCACCGGTACGTCGTCGATGTGCACCTCACCCTCCGGCAGGTGCCCGAGGGTTTCGGTCAGGACGCGTTCCTTGCCGGCGTTCTTCGCCGCGGCCGCGCCCGGGTCGGCCAGCGCCGCCCCGTCGCCTCCGCCCAGCAGATTGGTGCCGGACCAGGCCCGTACCTCCAGGGCGCGCTGGACGAACATCGGGGCGAGCACGGCCCGCAGCAGCGTCTGGCCGGTCTTGCCGTCACGACCCGCGTGGGGAAGTCCGCCGGCTGCGGCGGCGCCCGTGAGGGCCGGGGCGCGTAGCCCGGTGGACGGCGTGAAGTTGACGTAGGGGCAGCCGGCTCGCAGCGCGGCGGCCGCGTAGAGGGAGCTGGGCGGCAGCCGTACGGCGTCCGGCGCGGGCAGCGGCTCCGTGGAGGAGACGTTGACGACGACCACCCGTGCCAGTGCGTTGCGCACCCGGAACGAGATGAGGTCTGCGGCGAAGTCCGCGATGAGCTCCTCGTCGCCGCGAGTGTCACCCGCGAGCGGGCCACCGAGCCGTATCTCCTCGTCCGCGGCCTGAAGTTCGGCGCGCACGGCGGGGGCGAGCCCGTGCGGCAGGACGCCCGCTTCGGTGAGGTGTTCGGCCCGCTTGGGCAGCGGACAGTGGGCGGTGTCGTGGCCGCCGAAGACGAGTGAGGGCAGGGACGGCAGACCGGTGCTGTCGAACGGTGGGGTCTCGGTGACCATGCCGGTCGGCGGATGCAGTCCGGCGGTGACCGCCGCGCATCCGGCGACGGCGGTGGTGGCCACCGATCCACGGGCTCCGACGAACCAGACACCGGTGCGTGCGGACCGCCCGCCGATCCGGGGCTGCGATGCGTTTGCGTCGTTGTTCACGGGCTGCCTCCCTGCCATGGCGATGTTCCGATGCGGGTGCGGGACGGCGGGCGGGGCTCGGGGCCTCCCGCCCACCGCCGGCACAGGGGCGGCTTTGGCCGCGGCCCAGGCGGGATGCTCCGTGGCGGGCGCGGTCACAGCGTGCGAGGGGGCGGCGAGAAGGCCGCCGGTGAGAAGAAGGACGTCGAACTTTTTCCCGCTCCAGGACAAAGGAGTATCAGGGCAGCGCGGACCAGCCCGGCGGCTCTCCCCCCACCGGGCGCTACGGTCCGGCCCAGGGCCTGCCGGTGGGATCACGCCGCAGACGCGGGGTCTGGCACGCGTGTCTGCCGCGTTGTCGTCACTCGCCGACTCCCCCACGCTCGGCTGCGCTCGCGCGGGAGGGGCCCCATCGCGTCGGCACCCTCCTGCGCCTTGCAGCCGCACGCACCAGAGCCCGCTCAGCTCCGCCGGACGGCACCGCCACTTTCCTGCGGCCTGATCCAGACGACAGGCTCTAGTTGTCGCCGCCTCCGAAGGCAGCGTCGAAGGATGCCGAGGGCGGGTCGAAGTCGAACCGCTTCAGATGGGCGAGTGCTTGCGGCGCACCCACGAGGCGGTCCATGCCGGCGTCCTCCCACTCCACGGAGATCGGCCCGTCGTAACCGATCGAACGCAGCATCCGGAACACGTCCTCCCAGGCGACGTCACCGTGCCCGGCGGAGACGAAGTCCCAGCCGCGCCGCGGGTCACCCCAGGGAAGATGGGAGCCGAGCCTCCCGTTGCGGCCGTCCAGACGCTTGCGGGCCTCCTTGCAGTCGACGTGGTAGATCCGGTCCCGGAAGTCGTAGAGGAAGCCGACCGGGTCCAGGTCCTGCCAGACGAAGTGACTGGGGTCGAAGTTGAGCCCGAAGGCCGGCCGGTTGTCCACCGCCTCCAAGGCGCGTCCGGTGGTCCAGTAGTCGTAGGCGATCTCGCTCGGATGGACCTCGTGGGCGAAGCGGACGCCTTCGGTGTCGAACACGTCCAGGATCGGGTTCCAGCGCTCCGCGAAATCCTCGAAGCCGCGCTCGATCATCCGCTCCGGTACCGGTGGGAACATCGCCACCAGATGCCAGATCGAGGATCCGGTGAAGCCGACGACCGTGTCGACACCGAAGGCGGCCGCGGCCCGGGCCGTGTCCTTGATCTCGGCCGCGGCACGGCGTCGTACGCCTTCCGGCTCCCCGTCGCCCCAGATGCGGGCGGGCAGGATGCCCTGGTGCCGTTCGTCGATGGGGTTGTCGCAGACGGCCTGGCCGACGAGATGGTGGGAGATCGCCCAGCAGCGCAGGCCGTACTTCTCCAGCAGGGCGTGTCGGCCGGCCAGGTAGGACGGATCGGCCAGGGCCTTGTCGACCTCGAAGTGGTCGCCCCAGCAGGCGAGTTCGAGGCCGTCGTAGCCGAAGTCGGCAGCCAGTCGGCAGACCTCCTCCAACGGCAGATCGGCCCACTGACCGGTGAACAGGGTGAACGGGCGTGGCATGGTGCCTCCCAACGGGGTCCTGCCGGTTCTCTACCGGACTTCGGCCTCGACGGACTGGACGGGGGTGTACACGGAGTTCTTCTGGGCGCTCTCCTCCACCGCGGCGAGCACCCGCTGCACCTGCAGACCGTCGGCGAACGACGGCATCGGGTCGGTGCCGGACGCGATCGCCTCGACCAGGTCGCGGGCCTGGTGGGCGAAGGTGTGCTCGTAGCCGAGCGCGTGGCCCGGCGGCCACCAGCCCTCCAGGTACGGGTGCTCGGCCTCGGTGACGACGATCCTGCGGAACCCCGCCGTGGCGGCGGGCTCCCGGTAGTCGAGGAAGTACAGCTCGTTGAGCCGCTCGAGGTCGAAGGCGAGCGAACCGTACTCGCCGTTCATCTCCAGCCGCAGGGCGTTCTTGCGCCCCGACGCCATCCGGGTCGCCTCGAACGTGGCGAGCGCTCCCGAGGCGAGCCGGCCGGTGAAGACGGCCGCGTCGTCCACCGTCACCGGCCCGCGCCGGGTGCCGCCGGAAGCGGTCAGGCCGGAGGAGGCGCCGTCGAGGCGGGGGCGTTCCTTGACGAAGGTCTCCAGCTGGGCGGAGACGCCGACCAGCACCTCACCCGCCAGGTACTGCGCGAGGTCGACGATGTGCGCGCCGAGGTCGCCGAGCGCCCCCGACCCCGCGTGCTCCCGCTGGAGCCGCCACGTCAGCGGGAAGTCGGGGTCGACCAGCCAGTCCTGGAGGTAGCTGACCCGCACGTGGCGCAGTGTGCCGAGCCTGCCGTCGGCGATGAGCCGGCGCGCGTAGGTGAGGGCGGGCACACGCCGGTAGTTGAAGCCCACCATGGCCAACTGCCCGCGCGAGCGGGCCGCGTCGGCGGCGGCGACCATGGCTTCCGCCTCCGCGACCGAATTGGCCAGCGGCTTCTCGCACAGCACGTGCTTGCCTGCCTCCAGCGCCGCGATCGCGATCTCCGCATGGCTGTCGCCCGGTGTGCAGATGTCGACGAGTTGCACATCGTCGCGGGCCACGAGGGCGCGCCAGTCGGTCTCCGCCGCGGCCCAGCCGTGCCTGTCGGCCGCCGCCCGCACGGCGTGCGCGTCGCGGCCGGCGATCGCGGCCAGGAGCGGCCGCAGCGGCAGGTCGAACACGTGCCCTACGGTGCGCCACCCCTGTGAGTGCGCGGCTCCCATGAAGGCGTAGCCGACCATGCCCACACCGAGTGCCGGCGGTGCGGTCCGACTGTCCCTGTGTTCCATACGGTTTGCTCCTCGTCGGAGTGTCGGTGACTCATCGCTGTGTGCGTGGGCACGCGGCCCGGACCGGTCAGCTGAAGCCGGTCGGCAGGTACTGGTCGACGTTGTCCTTGGTGACCACGGCCGAGTAGAGCGTCAGCGAGGACGGGATCTCGAACTCGGCGAGGCCACCGACGCCCTTGCCCTGACCGAGCCCCCGGGCGAGATCGATGGCGGAGGCGGCCATCGTCGGCGGGTACAGGACGGTCGCCTTGAGCACGCTGTTGTCGGCCTTGATGGCGTCCATCGCGGACTTGGCGCCCGCGCCGCCGACCATCAGGAAGTCGTCGCGACCGGCCTGGTCGATGGCGCGCAGCGCGCCCACGCCCTGGTCGTCGTCGTGGTTCCACAGCGCGTCGAACTGCGACTGGGCCTGCAGCAGTTGCGCCATCTTGGCCTGACCGGACTCGACCGTGAACTCGGCCGCCTGGCGGGCCACCTTCTTGATGTTGGGGTAGTTCTTCAGGGCGTCGTCGAAGCCCTTGGTGCGCTGCCGGGTCAGTTCGAGGTTGTCGAGGCCGGCGAGTTCGACGACCTTGGCGTTCGGCATGTCCTTGAGCCGTTCACCGATGTAGTGGCCGGCGTTGAGACCCATGCCGTAGTTGTCGCCGCCGATCCAGCAGCGGTACGCCTGGGGGGAGGCGAAGACGCGGTCCAGGTTGACGACGGGGATGCCCGCCCTCATCGCCTGGAGGCCGACCTGGGTGAGCGCCTTGCCGTCGGCCGGCAGGATCACCAGGACATCGACCTTCTTGTTGATCAGTGTCTGGATCTGGCCGATCTGCTGGGCGATGTCGTTGGAACCCTCGGTGATCTCCAGCGTGACGTCGGAGTACTTCTTGGCACGCGACTTGGCGTTGTCGTTGATGGCGTTGAGCCAGCCGTGGTCGGCCTGGGGGCCGGCGAAGCCGATGGTGACGGCCTTGCCCGGCTTGTCGTCCGCGACCGGGGCGTTGTCCGCGGCCTGTTCCTGGTTCGTGGGCTCATTGCTGGTGCAGGCTGTCATCAGCGCACCGGCGGAAACGGCCGCGGTGCCGAACAGCAGTGCTCTGCGGCTGGTGGAGGGGATTCTTGCCATGACGGATCGACCCTTCGACTGGGCGGGCGCGTCGGACGGGGAGGGTGCGGGTGCCGGGCGGCGGTGTCGGAGTCCGCCGTCCGGCGGTGTGTGGCACGGCGTCAGGCGTCGCCATGCATCGAGCGGCGCTGGACCAGGACGGCGGCGACGATGATGGCGCCCTTCGCGATCTGCTGGACAGCGGTCTCGAGGTTGTTCAGAGCGAAGATGTTGGTGATCGTGGTGAAGACCAGAACACCGAGGACGGAGCCGAGGATGGTGCCGCGGCCGCCGCTGAGCAGGGTGCCGCCGATGATGGCTGCGGCGATGGCGTCCAGCTCGTAGAGGTTGCCGTTGGTGTTCTGACCCGAGCCGGCGAGCACGATCAGCATGAACGCGGCGATACCGCAGCACAGTCCGGACAGCAGATACAGGTACAGACGCTGGCGGCGTACGTCGATGCCGGCGAGGCGTGCCGCTTCCGCGTTGCCGCCGACCGCGACGGTGCGTCGGCCGAAGGTGGTGCGGTTGAGCAGCAGCCAGCCGATGACGGTGACCGCGGCGAATATCAGGACAAGGGGCGGGATGCCGAGAACGTAGGCGTCCCTGGCACCGAGATCGAGCACGGAGCCGACGGTCACGATCTGGGTGCTGCCGTCCGTGATCTGCAACGCCAGGCCGCGGGCGGAGGCGAGCATGGCCAGCGTCGCGATGAACGGCACCATCCTGCCGTAGGCGATCAGCAGACCGTTCACGAGACCACAGCCCACACCGACGATCACGGCGGTGAAGAGGATGCCCGCGAAGCCGAACTCCTGCGTGGCCACGGTCGTCGCCCACACCGAGGCGAGCGCCACGATCGCGCCGACCGACAGGTCGATCCCGCCGCTGGTGATGACGAACGTCATACCGACGGTGACGACGCCGATCACGGACGCCTGGGTGAGGACGAGCTGAAGATTGCTCGTCGCCAGGAACTCGTCCGGTGCGGTGATTCCACCGACCGCGACGAGGACGGCGAGGACTGCGAGCAGGGACAGACTGCGCATGTCCCACCGCAGCCCGAGTCGGCGCGAACCCTCCTGGCCCCCTGTGGACTTGGTGGCGGACGTCGGCGCTTCCTTCTGCGCCGCAGTGGCCGGCTGCGTCATGGCGTCAGGCTCCCTTCCATCACGAGATCAAGTACCCGGTGCTCGTCGAGCTCGCGGGCGTCCGCCGTGTGCACGACGCTGCCTTCCCGGAGCACCAGCACCCGGTCGGCGAGACCCAGGACCTCGGGCACCTCACTGGACACGAGAAGGACGGCCAGTCCGTCGTCGGCCAGCCGGCGAATCACTGCGTAGAGCTCCGCCCGGGCGCCGATGTCGACCCCCCGGGTCGGCTCGTCCAGCAGCAGCACCTTGCAGCCCCGCAACAGCCAGCGTGCGAGGACCGCCTTCTGCTGGTTGCCGCCGGACAGGGTCCTGATCGCGGCATCGGGATTGTCCGGCCGCAGGGACAGTTCACGGACCGCCTGGTGTGCCGCGGCTCGCTCGGTACGCCGGTCGAGCCAGCCCGCGCGGGCGAACCGGGACAGGGTGGAGACCGAGACGTTGCTGCTGACGGACTCCAGCATCAGCAGGGCCTGCGCCTTGCGTTCCTCGGGCGCGAGACCGATGCCGGCGCGGACGGCGGCGCGGACACTTCCGGGGCGCAGGGGGGTGCCGTCCACGAGGACACGGCCGCCGTCGGGCTTGCGAGCCCCGTAGACCGTCTCCAGGATCTCGCTGCGCCCGGACCCGACGAGCCCGGCCAGACCGACGATCTCACCGGGCCGCAGCTCCAGGTCAACGGGCGCGAACTCCCCTCGCCGGGTCAGCCCTTCGACCTTCAGCACCGGTTCTCGGCCCGCGGCGAACCCGGCCTCGGGGCGCTCGGGGAAGACGTATTCCACATTCCGCCCGGTCATCAGCGCCACCACCTCCTGGGTCGGCGTCGACTCGGCCGGCAGACCGCCGGCAACCGATCGGCCCTCCTTGAGCACTGTGACCCGCTCGCCGATGCGCCGGATCTCCTCGAGACGGTGGGAGATGTAGATCACGGCGACGCCGTCAGCCGTCAGATCGCCCACGATCCTGAAGAGGTTGTCCACCTCCTCGGGGTCGAGCGCCGCCGACGGCTCGTCCATCACGATCAACCGGACATCGTGGGACAGCGCGCGAGCCATCGAGACGATCTGCTGCTGCGCCGCGGACAGATCGCCGACGAGCCGCGCGGGATCGATCTCCGCGTGCCCGAGGCGTTGCAGTATCCGCGCGGTCGCCGTACGGGCGGCGGAGCCGCGCACGACGAACCCGGCGGAGGTGGGTTCGTGCCCGAGGAAGACGTTCTCCGCGACGGACAGCCCCTCGATCAGATCGAGTTCCTGGTAGATGGTGGCGATGCCGAGGCGCATGGCGGCGATCGGTGACCCCAGGGTCACGGGCTCGCCCCGCCAGGTGATCTCGCCGCTGTCGGGCTGGTGGGCTCCGGCGAGCACTTTGATCAAAGTGGACTTGCCGGCCCCGTTCTGGCCGAGGAGACAATGGACTTCGCCGGCCTGGACCTCGAGATCCACACCGTCCAGGGCGCGAACGCCCGGGAACGACTTGGTGATACCGGACATGGTGAGCAGAGGTGGTTGTGGTGCCATGAGGAATCCCCTCGGCGGGTGCGGGCCGTGAGCGGGCAGGGCAGGGCACGGTGGTTCGATTACCTGGGCGGCTTGGGAGAGCCCCTGGCGTCGGGTGCGCAGAGGCGTACGGGCTGAGCAGGGCAGGGCAGGCCCGAGGACCCGGCGGCCGTGCGGTGGTGGGAGCCGGCCGCCGAGGTCATACGGTGGTTACGGCGGGGCTGCGGACGGTGCGGTGGCTCTCGGGATGCCGCGACGGCGCTGTGGGGTGCCGAGGCGCAAGGGGTGGGCTGGGACGCCGGTGCGGTCGAAGTGACGCTTGGTTGTGGTGACGTCGTGGAGTTCCGGTGACGCGGGTGATGTTCCGTTGCCCACGGGGTCGGGCCGGAGTCAGGCCGGTGAGAAGAGGTGGTCGCTGATGAGCCGTGCCGCGCCGATGACTCCGGCTGTCGGCCCCAACTCGCCCAGCACGATCGGCAGGTTGCGCGTGGCCAGCGGCAATGACTGCCGGTACACCTGGGTCCGGACACTGGCCAGCAACGTGTGCCCGAGCCCGGTCACACCGCCGCCGATCACCACCAGCCCCGGATTGAAGAAACTGACAAGCCCAGCGATGACCTGCCCCAGACGCTTCCCGCCCTCCCGAATCAGCTCGAGAGCCACCGCGTCCCCCGCCGCAGCGGCAGCCGACACGTCCTCGGCCGTCAGACGCCCGGCCGTCTCCAGCCGGGCAGCGAACTGCACCGACCGGCCCTCACGCGCGGCCTGCTCCGCGTCAAAGGACAACGCGGCCCCGCTGAAGTGGGCTTCCAGGCAGCCCCGGTTGCCACACGCGCACGTGCGGCCTTCCGGCTCCACCTGGATGTGCCCGATGTCGCCGGCGCTGCCCGTCGTCCCACGGTAGACCTCGCCACCGACGACGATGCCGCAGCCGATCCCGGTACCGATCTTGACGCACAGGAAGTCGCCCACGGAGCGCGCGACGCCCGCGTGCTGCTCCCCCATCGCCATCAGGTTCACGTCGTTGTCGACCATGACCGGGCAGCCCAGTTCCTGGCTGAGCGCCTCCCGGACCGGGAAGCCGTCCCAGCCCGGCATGATCGGCGGTGCGACCGGTACCCCCTCCGGAAAGCGGACCGGCCCCGGGACGCCGATACCGGCGCCGTCGAAGCCCTCCGCGACACCGGAGGCCTTCAGCTTGGCAGCCATCGACAGCACCTGCTCGAAGACCGCCACCGGCCCCTCCCGGACGTCCATGGGCTGATTCAGATGCCCCAGGACCTCCAACTCCGCGTTCGTCACGGCGACATCGATCGAGGTGGCACCGATATCGACACCGAGGAAACGCAGCGTCGGCGCCAGCCGGATGTTGTGCGACCGCCTGCCACCCCGGGAGGGGGCGAGCCCGTCCGCGACAACCAGCCCCGTCTCCAGCAGCCGGTCCACCTCGACCGCCAGCTTCGAACGGGACAGGTCCACCAGATCACCCATCCGGGCACGAGAGTTGGACCCGTTGTCACGCAGTAGACGAAGCAGCCGCGCCTGATGCGCGTTCTCAGGTCGGGCAGTCATCCGTCTCACGATCCCTCCTCTCACCGCCGACTGCGTCGTCAGGCTCTCTGAGAGGAACGTAACAACGATTTTCCGGCCTGGGAAGTACTTACGCAGCAACGGGGTGCCACTTTTTCCAGGTGCAGGACAAAGCGTGAAGGGTGACTCCGGGAGTCCCGGGAAGGGGGGCCGGCGCCGGCCCCAGCATCACGAGGAGGAACCCTTCATCGACGAGGTCGTGACGCAGGGAGTAGTCGCCGGGGCGGAGGAGTTCGGCGTCGTCCGGCGGAACCGCTTCCTCGGAGGTGCGAACCTCACCGACCCACTTCAGGGCCGGGACGCCTCGAGCATCCCGAAGAGCACGTTGCAACCGAGCACGAGAAGGACGACCTTCCCCACCACGTCGTCGAGCACGGCAGGTGTCCCGCGCACACCGAACGCCACCGACGCACTGAGGACGCCGAGGGGCACCCCACCCCCGACGTCTCCGCCTCGCACCGCAGCGCAGCCTTGAGCCCCGGACCGGCATCCGTACCGGTCCCGTAAGGGGCAGCCGTGCCCTACGTCCGCGCTGGACGCGGCCAACCGCGGTTTCAGCGGTGATGAAGTTGCCGTGGGGCGCGAACACCGAATTCCACGGCCCGGCTCCCCCTGCTACGACGCCCGCATCGATCCGGAACGCCGGAAACACCACCATCTGCGCCGACTGGAAGCCCTCGGCTTCACGGCCGTCGTCGAACCCGACACACAGCCAGGGCTCCCTTCCGCCCGCAGGCACTTCGCCCGTGGGCGTCAGTCGAGACCGTGTCCTATGTGTCCTTCTCCTCGAGTCCGCGGGGCGCACCGCTTCACCTGGGCGCACCCTGGGCCCGCTCCCGGGCGGCGCCTAACCGCCGTTGGCGGCAGCGCCGTTCATGGCCGGGCCCAGGTCCGCCGGGGTGGACGTGGCGTTGGGCGGCGGGGGGAGGACGACCAGTGGCTGACCGGCGGGCGGGACCGGCGGGGTCATGTCCGACTTGGGCAGTGTCGGTGGCTTGGTCTGGTTGAACAGTGTGGTGTCGAAGTCGACCAGCCCGGTCTGCTCCATCACCGTGATGTGGTCCAGGACGGTGTCGTTGGCCTGGTCGGCCAGCGCGCGCACGAGGGCGTTCTTCGTCGTCGAGCGGACCTTCGCCACCGTGTTGAAGATGGAACCGTGCGTCATGCGCAGGATGTTGGCGAAGTCGATGTCGAACTGCTTGCCCTGGGCCGTCTTCAGAGTGGTGACGAATCCCTCCTGCTGCGGGCTGGCCACGTTGGGCAGGACGACGTTCAGCATCGGGGCGATCTTGCGGCAGGTCTCGTCCAGCGCCGCGTGGCCGTCGATCAGGTGCTGGCTGGCGATGAGCACTGCCTTGCTCTGTCCCTTTTCCAGCCCGATCTGTCCGACGGGGTGCTCCCAGAGGCCGGCCGCCCGCACCGCCACCACGAAGGCCCGGTCGCTTTCAGTGAACGGCCCCCACTGGGTGTTGGCGATGAGCCGGTCGGCCGAGGTCGACACGGTGTCCAGACCGAGCATCGACGGGTATACGAGGGCACTCACTGTCAAGGTCAGGGCGCCGCCCACGACCAGAGTGCCCACGATGTTTCGCGAAAGCTGCACTGTTCCTCCTGCACAGTCGAGGGATCTGTCGAGTTGCTCGTCGCCCGGTGGGGCGGACGAAGACGAATACGTGCGTGATGCCACTCGGGCTCACCCCGTCCCGGTAAATGTTCAAGAGGGAGCAAAGAAGGATTCCGTCACCGCGATCACCGGTCTCCCCTCGGACGGCCGCGGCGGCGCGGTCGGCGACTTCGGCGACTTCGGCGACTTCGGCGACTTCGGCGACTTCGGCGACTTCGGCGACTTCGGCGACTTCGGCGACTTCGGCGACTTCGGCGCGGAGAACTGGGCGGTGTCGCCGGGCGTGCTGCCAGCCACTCGCCTCCCGCCCCCGGCCGTGGCCGCTTTCCCCGGCCGGCACTGGTGGCGCCGCAGCGGCCCCAGCGTCGGGAACGGCCGACGCCCGTTCGGCGGGCCAGGCGTGCGCGGCCGACAGCGGCGGGTGGTCCAAGGCGTCGTCCGCGGAGCGGCCACCGTAGCCACCCGGCGCCTGCGCGTCCGGCACCGCAGGCACCATCACCGTCTCGTCCACGTCCGCTGGGCGCGCTGCGGCGTGCTCGGGTTCGGTCGGCATCCGCTCGTCGCTTCTGGCAGCTCAGGCCGAATCCGTCAGCTGACGTACTCGGTCTCCACGGTGCTCTCCTTGCTGGTGTCGGTGACCTTGAAGGACGTGTCGAGGTAGACCTCGATCGACGTGCCGTCCGCCTGCTTCACCTCCACCGCGTACATGCCGGGCTCCTCCGTGCCCCCCTCGGACTTCACGACAGTGCCCGGGTACGCAGGCCAGCGCGGCAGCCTCGGCCTTCGTCATGCTGTCGGTCAACGGCGGCTCCGGCTCGTCGTCCGTGCCGCGCGCGGCCTCACCGGCCGCCTCGGCGGACACGGACGAAGACCGAGACCCGTTGGCCGTTCCGGCTGAACCGGCTGAACCGGCTGAACCGGCCCAAGCCGACCGGATACTTTCCAGTCTCGGTCTGAGCCAGCCACTGTTCCCCTGACGCAGTGCCCCGGGCCCGGAAACAGGGCGGAGCAGCACGGCCGGCCCCGCGGGGACGACGGGAACGGGCCCGAACGGTGAAGCACCACACATGACCCACATCACCCACTAAAGCCACTAGTAGTGCAAACCGTACGCCATGTCCATGCCAATTGCCGCTCCGACCTGCACATTGAGAGCCAGCTCACACCGACAGCCGCACCACCGAATACGACCACAACTAGCACAAGGGGTCTTTGCGGACGGCCTCCGACCCTGCTTCTCTGGATGACGTCGCACGGCGCCGACGAACCCCTTGGGTCCCGGCGCCGACGCATGCAGCCACCCACCGCACCTCACGCGGAGCGGCCACGCACCGCGTGACTCCCGCATGCAGGCGACCGCCATGTCCCCGAAGAAAAAAGGTTCCCGCGTGTCCG
>NZ_KQ948768.1:301632-331620 GCF_001514205.1 Streptomyces griseoruber
ACCCGATCCCCGGGAACCGCCGCCCTCGCCGTTTCCGCACGCCCGCATCGCCGACGGCGTCCCGCCGCCCGTCGCGTGGAGACGGCCTCAGGAATGCGTGCCCTCTCGGCCGTCGAACTCTCCGTGCCCGCCGCCCAGTTGATGGAACTCCGCCACGAAGGGCGGACGTACCGCTGGGACGTCCGCGAGCACGTCCAGCCCATCAGCTCATCCAGCGACGCCTCCGCCGATCATGAACCTGTACTCCCGCAAGCCCGGCGCGTTCACCGAGACCAGTGAGACGGCCGGTTGGCTGCCGATCTCCCCCGCCGCGGGTGCTTTCTCCAGCGCCCGCACCCATGCCCAGATGGAACAGGCCGTCGACGGGATGCGCGCGCCGATCTCCCGAGCCAGCCGGTCAGCTTCCCCCGAGACCGTCCCGTTTTCCTCCACGACCGTGCGCGCCGACCATGATCAGGGCCACGTCACCGGCCGTCGGCAGGTCACTGCGGGACGACGTGTGCGGCCTCCGGCCGACGAGGGACGCCGGCCGGAGGCCGCACACGAAGGGTGTGGTGGTGCAGGACGGTCGCCTACGCGGCGAAAGGCTCTGCGGGACTTCAGCCGAACGATCGTCCCCGCAGGAGACCTCCAGGCCCTTGGCAACCGAACCGGTACCGCGGGCTCCCGTCCCGGCTCGGGAAAACACCGGACGGAAGCTCACCCCGTCTTCCTTGCCACCGCGGCCACAAGGCTGCACCAGGCGAAGCGCGGCCTGCTGCTCGGCCCTGTTCCCGCCTTGTGCCCGCCCTGTTGAGGCCCCGGGTCAGGCAGGCGTGATGTTCTCCGCCTGCGGGCCCTTCTGGCCCTGGGTGATGTCGAAGGTCACCGCCTGGCCTTCCTGCAGCTCACGGAAGCCGGAGGCGTTGATGTTGGAGTAGTGCGCGAAGACGTCGGGTCCGCCGCCGTCCTGGGCGATGAAGCCGAAGCCCTTTTCGGCGTTGAACCACTTGACGGTTCCGCTGGCCATGCTGGTGCCTCTCGGTCGATGTCAGGAACCGCACCGCGCGGCCCTGGAGGTGATCGCCCTGGCCCGGCACTGCACAACAAAAAAGCCCACGCCAGGGCGCGGGCAGGTACGGCGAACCACGACAGCTGACAGCGAACCTACACGGCGGAACGAGTCCACACCAGCGGGTAACAGCCTTGAGCCGCAACGGAGATGGAGAAAGGCCCGCCCCGGGCCTCCGTGGCGGCACCGGCCGGCACCGCCCGCGCCCAGAACCGAGGGGTTCTGATGGGGGCCGACGGGCCGGCAGTCCGGTGGCGCCGTCACGGCCTGATCGGTTTGACTCTCTTGTCGATGCCGTTCACCCGCACGGTGACCTTGTCCCGCTTCAGCGCCCGGTCGGCCACGATCGTGTACGAGGGGTGGTTGCAGAACAGGTTGGGCAGTGTGTTGCAGGTCAGCAGACCCCGCAACATGATCCGGGCGCGTTGAGAGCGGTTCTGACACAACGCCACTGCGGGGGTGTTCGGTGACCGGGGTTGTCAGGCGTCTAAGGTCGCGTCCATGACGAGGACCACACCCCCGCGCCCGCTCGCTGTCGAGGCGCTCTTCCCGGAACTGGCCTCCTTTCGAGGGACGACGACGCGGCTCCATCCACGGCCGGGCAGACCGGACCTGTCGGCCAGTTCCGTGGGCGGTCCGATGCTGTGGCCGGCGGACGAGCCGTGGCCGGTGTGCGGCGAGGCCCATGGCCGTGGACGTGGCCGACGCCCGGCCGACATCCGCCGCTATCGGCAGGTTCTGGCTTCCGCGTGGACCCGCGGGCAGGATCCCGGCCCGACGGACGAGGAACGGGAGCTCCTGGTCGAGCTGCACCGGGAGCACCGGGTCCCCGGGGCATCCGAGACCGACCCGCTGCCGTTGATCGGCCTCGCGCAGCTGTACCGGCGGGATGTGCCCGACCTGCCGACGGGACCGGGAGACTGTGATCTGCTTCAAGTGTTCTGGTGTCCCTTCACCGCGCACGGACCGGGCCGGTACGGCCTGGAACTGCACCTGCGCTGGCGGCGGTCGTGGGAGGTCGGTGCGGTGCTGACCGCGCCGCCGCAGCCGCTGGTCGTCGGGTCCGACGGCTTCCTGCCCGAGCCCTGTGTGCTGCACCCGGAGCAGGTGGTCACCTACCCCTTCGCCGGCCTTCTGCCCGAGGAACTGTGCGCCCGGATCGACGCATGGGAGGAAACCCTTGAAGCGGAAGCCGAGCAGGCGGCGGACGGGAACACGACAGAGACACTCGGCTACCAGTACGACCTGTCCATCCCGCCCGGCTGGCGCGTGGGTGGCTTCGCCTCCTGGCACGCGACAGACCCGTATCCCATGGACTGCCTGACCTGCACGACACCGATGCACTTGCTGCTGACCATCGACAGCACGGAATGGGACGGCGGCAGCGGCAGCTGGAAACCGCTGGAGGACCGGAAGCAGCCCACTCACCATTGCGCCACTCCCACGGAGGTCACCGTGGGCCGCTGGGGTGAGCTCAACGTGTTCGCGTGCCCCAAAGAGCCCGAGCATCCGCACCGCTGGAGCATCCAGTAGCTTGTCGTGCTCCCGGGGAAGCGCGGGCACGCGTAACCGCGGTGCCCCCGGTGGCAGTGGGAACCGGACGGTCCAGGTGGCGAATCCTGCCGCCCGGGAAGTGCGCGGTGACAGGGCGTGGCGGGCTGGACAATGACGTACGCACCCGTGATCGTCACCAGCTTCACAGCCTTCTTGCCGGCCACAGGTCAGCGGCCGACAGGGCCCACTGGCGGCAGTGCGGCCCTGCAGAGGAGCGCACGACCCTCCAGCGGTGAGCACCGGCCCGACTCCCCTATCGGAATACAACGGCTGGCATGGCACGAGCAGCGACGACGTCGGACGCGTTCAACGCGATAGCGGAGCCGCAACGCCGGGACATCCTGGCGCTGCTGCGGGCGGGTGAGCGGCCGGTGACCGACGTGGCCCAGGAGGAGCTGGGAATGAGCCAGCCGGGGGCGTCCAAGCACCTGCGGGTGCTCCGGGACGTGGGTCTGGTGCGGGTCCGCGGGGCGGGCAAGCAGCGCCTCTACGGGCTGGACGCCCGCGGAGAGCGCTGCGTCCGTCATCCGTCAGTCGCACGACACGCAGGTCGTCCACCTGGACTAGCCACGGGTGCTCGACCGCGTGGCGGAAGACGGACGCGCCCACACCGCCCGCCAGGTGCAGACGTTGCTCCGACGAGTCGAGACAGGTACGGACGTGCGGGCGGTACACCCCTTCAGCGGGCTCGTCGGCGATGCCGGTTTCCTCAGCCGGCAGGCTCCCGAAGCGGGGAGCGTCGGCCCGTAGTCCCAGGCCAGGGAACCGGCCAGACGGTCATGGCAGACACGTGCGAAGGTCGGAGCCCGTCCCCCGGCCGCCAACCGCGCATCCGTCGCGCCCCGTCGCGCCCCGGTGCGCCCTGCACGTGCGAGCCGACTCAGGCGTGGCCACTCGGCACCCTTTCGCCCGCGCGGTGGTCACATCGCCATCCCCCGTCCGCCGGGAACCACCGGACCGCACCCCGAGGCCGGAGCGCGCCGTGGAGTGCCAGGGCTTGCCGCGTGCCCTCGAGTCTGATTGGGTTCGGCGCGCCGGACACGCGAGGGGCGCGGCAGGCGGGAGGGACGGGCAGCGTGCACCGTACGGCGGAGCAGGACATTCACGGGCCGCTGCCCGGGGGGCTCGCAACGGCGATACGTGAGACCGCCGGTGACATCGCCACGCTGTTGAACACTGCCTCCGACACGGCCGTTCCCGTACCGGATTCGGAGTGGACCCTCGGCGAGGCGGCCGCCCATCTGGCCCTGGCCAACGAGCTGATGGCCGACCTCGCAGCCGGGCACGAACGCCCCTACGGGGACGGCACGCCGCAGAGCCTGGCCGCTGCCAACGCACAGTCCCTCGCCGCGTTCGGGCAGCGCGGCGCGCGGCCGCTGGCATCGATGATCACAGAGCAGGCCGACGTGTTCCTCGACGCCGTGGAACGGGCCGCGGGGGACGAGAGCACCGCCGGCCCGGCCCCCGTCACACCACTGGGTCCCATGGACCGGCACGTTCTCGCGTCGTACCTGCTGACGCACATGCTGGGCCACGGCTACGACCTCGCTCGCGCGCTGGGGCGCCCGCACATGATCGACCGCCACCGGGTCGGGCTGTGCATGCCCTTCATGCTCTCGGTCATGCCGCGCGTCGTCGACACGGCCGCCCTCACTGATCCGGCGGTGCGCTACGCCATCCGGCTCCGGGGCGGCGCGGCGTTCGGCGTCAGCCTGGGCGACGGCGCCGTGCACGTGTCCCCGACGCCGCCGGAACGTCCTGAGTGCACCATCCTGATCGAACCCGTGACCTTCCTCCTCATCGCGCTGGGCCGCCGCAGTCCGTGGCGGGCCATCGGGCGGGGACAGGTCCTTGCCTGGGGCCGCAAGCCCTGGCTCGCGCCCCGCTTCCCGACGCTGTTCACCGCGCCCTGATCCCCTGCCGAGCGGCCGGCGTGTTCCGTTGGCCAAGGGGGTTCGGCGCTGGAGGAGCGCACCCGGCCTCCACCGGAGGGAAGCAGCCGCAACGACGCTTCGCTGTACCTGAGTTCGGCCCAGCAGCCGAACCCCTTACGCCGTCTGGGTGACGCCACCCTCCTGACCGGCCGGGGCGACTCCGACGGCGTCGAGGCCACCGGCGCGGTGTGCGCCGGGGATGTCCCAGCCCATGCAGAGAGCCCGTCCGCATGTGTGTGCGGACGGGCTCCGTTGCGAGCAGGTCCTGATCAACACCAACGCATGGGGGCCACCGTTCCGGCGTGGGCGGTACCGCCGCCCGACGCCTCGCTCACAGGGCGCCGCGCCGTGCTCGACGACGCGGCGACCCGCAGGAGTGGTATCCCGACTCCGCCCTGGTGAGGCCCGGGTCAGGCAGGCGTGATGTTCTCCGCCTGCGGGCCCTTCTGACCCTGGGTGATGTCGAAGGTCACCGCCTGGCCTTCCTGCAGCTCACGGAAGCCGGAGGCGTTGATGTTGGAGTAGTGCGCGAAGACGTCCGGACCGCCGCCGTCCTGGGCGATGAAGCCGAAGCCCTTTTCGGCGTTGAACCACTTGACGGTTCCGCTGGCCATGCTGGTGCCTCTCGGTCGATGTCAGGAACCGCACCGCGCGGCCCTGGAGGTGATCGCCCTGGCCCGGCACTGCACAGCAAAACGCCCACGCCTGGGCGCGGGCAGGTACGGCGAACCACGACAGCTGAGAGCGAACCTACACGGCGGAAGGGGCCCACACCAGCGAGTAACAGCCGCGAGCCGCAACGAGATCCGGAAACTGGCCCGGTCGGGCCCGCGCTGGACTCGGGCGGACGCTGGAACGGGCCCGCGACCGCCTGCCACCAGGGCGCGTCTCCAGTCGGGATCGCACCGCGGTGTGACGGGGTGCGGGGCCGCCAGAAAAAGGAGAGCCGGGCGGCGGCCGGGTTGCCTATGTTCCACACATGCCCGAGATCGAGCTGCTCCGTCCTGGCCACGCCCCCGCGCTACTCGCCTTCGAGCAGGACAACCGGGCCTACTTCGCCGGGTCGGTTCCCGACCGAGGCGATGCCTACTTCGCGCGGTTCGAAGAGCGCCACCATGCCCTGCTCGCCGAGCAGGAGGCCGGTACGTGCTACTTCCATGTACTGGTCGGAACGGAAGGTGAGGTGCTGGGGCGGGTCAATCTCGTGGATGTGGCGGACGGCGGCGCCGAACTCGGGTATCGGATCGCCGAGCGTGCCGCGGGCCGGGGACTGGCCACCTGGGCCGTGCGGGAACTGTGCGGGATTGCCGCCAACACGTACGGGCTGACCGTCCTGCGCGCCGCGACCACCCTCGACAACGCGGCATCGCGGGCCGTGCTGGCCCGCTCGGGGTTCGCCGTCGTCGGAGAAAGGCGGCTCTCCGGGCGGCCCGGTCTGTCATACCTGCGCGGCCTTGCCGACTTCACCGCTCCGCCCGGTGCGCCGGCGGCCTCTTACTGACCTCTTCGGAGTGTCGGTGAGGAGACCGCGGCGAGCGCGAGCGAGGCGCGGGTGGGCGAGCGGTCGGTGGAGTGCCGGCGGCGTCCCCTGCGGGAGGGCGGGATGGGTGCCCCGGCCCGGTGCGGCGGGGTGCGGCGGCCGATGCGCCGACACGGCTGGGACGCGACAGCTTCTCCTGGCGTGACTACCGCGCCCCCTGGTCGTGCGCGCCCACATCCAGCTCAGGTGCGCTGAAGGCCGATCACTGATCGCCGAACCCGCCGGCACGGCTCCAGCGGAGGGCGCTGTCCCTCCTGAAGATGACCTCACTCCCGTCCTTGGAGACGGAAGCCCGCTCCCAGCCGTCGAAATCCTTCGTGACGTTGACGTCCCACTGGGTCAGGTCGCCGGTGCCGACGGCCGCGATGGACTCGGCCGGGGGCTCGCCGTCATAGCAGTAGGGGCCGAAGTTCGCGATCGCCGCGACGGTTTTGCCGTTCGCCCGCAGCTCGATGCCCTGGCATGCGTCGGCCTGGGTGTGATGGACGACCATCGCTTTGGTCCAGGCCTTCGCTCGAGGATCGTAGTGCTGCTCGACGAGCCCCTGGCCACGGCGGTAGTACATGGCCACCCGGCGACCGTCGTCGAGTTTCACCTCGGCGTTGTACGGACTGGGACCACCGCTCCAGGCAAGGTCGCTCTTCTGCAACTCGGAGGTGTACTGGGAGGAATCCCGCGAGGCGCTCTGCGAGGCTGCCTTCGCCGCCGCGCCCGGGTGACCACAGGCCACCACGGCCGTCATCACCCACACAGACGCCGAAGCCCAAGTCAGCACCCGAATAACGGACTTACGCATGCTTGTCTCCCGTCCCTCTGCCGCGCAGCATACGCGGCTGCATCAACCTCCAAGCTGTGCAAGCTGCTTGACGCCAAGTCACCCACGCGCCCGCCCCCGTCTTCGGCGAGGTGGCACGGACGTGGCGCGCCTCGACCCGGCCGGTGCCGCATCACGCAACGTTCGCCCCCGCGTCGGTCGGCGGCGTCGGCCCCTGCGGCGTCGGCCCCTGCTGAGGGGGCGGTTCACCCGGCCTCGAGTTGGTGGTCGGCCCAGACATAGCTCTCGGGCAGCAAGTCGGCGATCTGCACGGTTCGAAGGCGGTCGCCGTTGCCGACGATCACCCCGAGGGCGGGGAAGTAGTCGAGAAGGGCCTGCCGGCACCGGCCGCACGGAGGGACGACCCCTCGGTCGCGGTCGCCCACGGCGACGATGGTGTCCAGCTCGTAGGCGCCCTGGGCGGCCGCGGCACCGATGAGGACCAGCTCGGCGCAGGGCCCTCCGGTGAAGTGGTAGGCGTTCACCGCGGTGACGATCCGGCCGTCCCGGGCACGGGCCGCGGCTGCCATGGTGTGGTTGTCACCCCGGCAGCGCGTGCGGGCGACGTGCGCTGCGGCCTCGACGAGTTCCTGGTCGACGGGGTGGGTCTGCGTGGTCATCTTCTCTGCCTTCGTGAGGGGTCAGGTGACGTTGACCCACGTGATGGTGGTGTGCAAGTGAATATCCGGCACTTTGTGCAAGCGACTCTCCGACGTCACCCCAGGGACGCCAACTGAAGGTGCACGGCCGCGGTGGTGCGCGCGGTGTCGCCGGTCGCGAGCAGGTCCAGCAGCGCGCCTCGCGGGACGGCCAGGACGAGGGTGCGCTGCGCGAGGGCGGCCTCGGTGTCCCGCGACGCGGAGGGCTGGCCGGCGGCGAGCAGCCCCAGCCAGTCGCCGACCGTGTCGCGGGCGAAGCCGGCCCACGGCCCGTCGGGGTCCACGAGGGAGCGTGCGTAGCTTTCGACCCACAGGGTCAGCAGCCCGCGGTGGGAGTCGTCGGACAACCACGCCCACAGTTCGCGCGCGGCCGTCTGCAGCCCCTCGGGCCGTCCTGCGGGTCGGCGAGCTGCTGGACGTGGGCCAGTTCGTCAGCCCTGGCCCGCGCGAGCAGGGCGCGGATCAGACCGTCCTTGCTGTCGAACAGGTAGAGCAGCACCCCGCGGGCTGGTGCCGATCGCCTCGGCCAGCGGACGCAGGGACAGGTCACCGAGGCCGCTGCGCAGGGCGTAGGCATAGGCCGCCTCCAGCAGCTCCCGTCGTCGCGGGGTGAGTGACGAGGCGGCGGGGGCGTCCAGACGCAGGAGACGGGCGGCGGACCGGCCGAGTGCGAAGGACAGCAGACAGACCAGGGCCGCCACGGCGAGCGCCGCGAGGAGCAGCAGCGGGCGCGGGTGCGTCAGGAAGGAGTTGGGGGCTCCGCCGGCGTTGACGTAGGTCAGGAGCGGTGAGCCGGCCAGGGCCGCGGGTACGACGGCGCGCGGTGTCCCTGGCAGGCAAGGGGGTGGGCAGGGCGAGTCGGCACAGAATGCCCGCCGCGCAGGGCAGGGCCACTCCCCCGAGGGTGAGTCCGCCGCCGGCGGTCTGCGCGGCACGGCTCAGACGTCGGCGCACTCCGGGCTGAGGAGCGGCCGGAGGGCGCTGGTGGTCAGGGGGACGGCGACGGGGCTCAGGAGGGTGGAGGCGACGACGAGTCCGGCCATGGTCGGCTGGTCGCCGTCGCCCCTGCCGGTCCAGACGGTGGCCCCGGCGGCGACCGGCACCGCCACGATCAGGATCATGGCGGAGGAGGCCGCCGCGCTCCTGCGGACCGGCCTGAGGGCGATCCCCGCCGAACGGCTCCGGGTCAACCCCGACTGCGGCCTCAAGACCCGCGGCTGGCCGGAGACCCGCGCCTCACTGGAGGACCTGGTGGCGGCCGCACACACGGTCCGGGGTGAGCTGCCCGCGTCCTGACCCCGTCAACGGGGCCCGGGAGGCCCGCACCGCCCGGTCCGTGCGGGCCTCCCGGGGCAGCCCTGAAGCGGGGGTCGAGCCCATCCCGGCGACGCCCTGCGAGCAAGCCGCGTCGGGCCGGAACGCTCCGGGCCCCCTGCGGTCTTCCTCCAGGGTGGCGCGGGGCAGATCACGTCGTTCTGCCCCGGGACACCGCCGTCACGACGTCCCCGAAGGATTCGGCGACCAGCGCGGCACCCGAGGTGAGGAGTTCCGCCGTGGTGGCCACCCCGTAGGAGACACCGATGGAGGCCATGCCGGCGGCGGAGGCCATCTCGATGTCGCCGGTCGCGTCGCCGATGACGACGCAGTCGGCGGCGGGAAGGCCCAGTTCACCGGCGACGTGCAGGGCCATGTCGGGCGCGGGCTTGCCGCGGGTGACCGAGTCGTGGCCCGCCACACAGGTGAACCGGTCGAGGATGCCCGTGGTGCGCAGGACGTTGAGAGCCGCCGCGTGGGTCTTGGAGGTCGCGATGGCCAGGAGGTGCCCGGACGCGCGGAGCCGGGTGAGGCCGTCGGCGACGCCCGCGTAGAGCATGCGCTCGCGCTGCTCCGCCAGATGCTCGGCGAAGCCGCGCCGGTAGGCGGCCATGGCCCCTTCCACCTCCGGGTGGTCGACGGGCAGGCCGAGCAGCTGGGAGAAGTTGCGGTCCAGGGGCTTGCCGACGGTGGCCCGTACGGCGGCCTCGTCGGGCGCCCGGCCGAGGTCCGCCAGGACCTTCAGCGTGAGGGAGACGATCGCGCCGGGCGTGTCGGCGAGCGTTCCGTCCAGGTCGAAGACGACGCCCCGCCAGGCGCCGGTCCGCTGTGCGCTCATGTCAGGCCTCCGATCGCACGGCGCTGAAGGCGACCGCGAACTCGCCCGCGACCCGGGCGGTGGACAGCAGGACCGCCCGGGTCGCGGCGGCGCTGCGGCCGGCGGTCACCTGGGTCAGGGCCCGCATCAGGAAGGGGCTGATGGCGTTGCCCCGCACGCCCGCCTGGTCGGCCTCGTCCAGCGCGGCGCCGATGGCCCGCTCGATCTCGTCGCCGTCGAGGGCGTCGGCCTCGTCGATGGGGGCCGTCAGCAGCACGGTCCGGTCGCCGTTGACCTCCCAGTGCAGCCGGGTCGCGCGGGCGGCGACGCGCAGATCGTCGACGCGGTTGACCGGGACGTCGGACTCACGGACGTAGAAGGCGGGGAGGCGGTCGGTGCCGTAGCCGAGGACGGGGACGCCCGCGGTCTCCAGGTACTCGGCGGTCAGGCCGAGGTCGAGGATGGACTTGGCGCCGGCGCAGACGACCGCGATCCGGGTGCGGGTGAACTGCAACAGGTCGGCGGAGACGTCGAAGGTCTCCTGGGCCCGCCGGTGGACGCCGCCGATGCCGGCCGTGGAGAAGACCGGTATCCCCGCCCGGGCGGCCGGTACGACCGTGCCGGCGACGGTGGTCGCGCCCAGGCCGCCCCGGGCCAGGACCGGGCCGAGGTCGCGTGCGCTGACCTTGGGGATGCCCTTGCCGGTGGCGAAGCGGTCGACCAGGTCGGCATCCATGCCGACGACGAAGCGGCCGTCGACGATGCCGATGGTGGCGGGGACCGCACCCGTGTCCCGGACCGCCTTCTCTATCTCCAGGCCGAGTTCGGCGTTGGCCGGATAGGCGGGTCCGTTGACGATGAGCGAGGACTCCAGCGCCACCACCGGACGCTGTTCGTCGAGGGCGGTGCGTACTTCGTCGCTGACAACGAGGAGCGGGTCCTTGGACACGGGCTGCCTTTCGATCGAGGTCGACGGGAGGTCCTGGCAAAGATGCGGCTACGGGGCCGATGCTGCGCCGGGGCGCTCCCGCCGGTCAAAGCCCACCGAGGGACCTGGTCAGGTGGCCCGGAGTGTGTCAGGTCGGCGTGTCGGGTGGGTGTCAGCTCGGCACGTCGGCCCGGTCCTGCGGTGCGTCGGTCCGAGCGTCGGCGCGGTCGGCCGGCGGTGGGCTGTCGCGGGTCAGGAGCAGGCACAGGACGGCGGCCAGGGAACAGCCGGCCATGCCCGTGAAGAGCGGCAGCGCGGTGTGCTTGCCGCCCAGCCCGACGAGCGGTGCCACGACCGCCCCGAAGACGCTCTGGAGGGTGCCGAGCACCGCCGAGCCGGTGCCGGCGGCGTAGGGCACCCGGGCGAGGGCGAGGGCGGTGGCGGTGCCGAAGAACTGGCCCAGGCCGAGGAAGGCGACGCCGATGAGCGCGAGCGCCGACACGCGGCCCAGGTGCCCGGTGAGGGTGACCAGCAGGGCGGCCGAGGTCGCGGCCAGCATCGTCGCGAGGCCGGTCCGCAGCAGCAGGACGGGGCTGTATCTGCCGACGAGGCGGGTGTTGACGGTGCTGGAGACGGTGGCGGTCAGGGCGCCGACGGAGAAGGCGACGGACGCCTCACCGGTGCTGAAGCCGAGGACGTTCTGCAGGAGGAACGGTGATCCGGCGATGTAGCAGAACAGCGCGCCGCAGCCGAAGGCGAAGGTGAGGGTGTAGCCGACGTAGGCGCGATCGGTGAGGACGGCACGGGCGGCGCGGACGGTGGACGCCATGCCGCCGTCGCGGCGCCGTTCCTCGGGCAGGCTCTCGGGGACGAACAGCGCGACGGCCCCGCACATCAGCAGCGAGGCGCCGGCCAGGGCCCAGAAGACCCCGCGCCATCCTCCCGCGCCGTCGACGACGGCGGCGCCCGCGAGCGGGGCGGCGATGGGCGCGATACCGCCGAGCGCCACGAGCACGCCGAAGAGCCGGGCCGCGGCGGCTCCGGAGGCGACGTCGGAGATCACGGCCCGTCCGACCACGACACCGGCCGCACCGGCGAAGCCCATGACGAAACGGAGCACGATCAGCGCGGGGAGGTTCGGGGCCATCGCGCACAGGGCGGTGACCAGGGCGCACACGGCGGTGCCGGCCAGCATCGGGGTGCGCCGCCCGTACCGGTCGGAGAGCGGTCCGAGCACCAACTGGCCGGCCGCCATGCCGAACAGGAAGGAGGTGAGGGTGAGCTGGATCCCGGACGCGTCCGTGCCGAGTTCCTCGGCCATCCGGGGAAACGCCGGGAGGTACATGTCGGTGGCGAGCGGCACCACGAACGACAGCAGGGCGAGGGTCGCGGTGAGCGACCTGGCGGGTGAGCCGGCGGCGAGCGGCTCCGGGCCGGCTAACGGCGTGGGCATGTGACACTCCTGGACGGACGGCGAAGAGAGCGGGCGGCAAAGGGTTCACTATAGTTATATAGATATAATCATTGCTACTGTCGCTCCATGAAGGCGACAGATCCGGCGGGTGACGCGACCCTGCTGCGTGACGCGAGGCAGCTGGCCCCGGCCCTGTACGCACTCGGGCGCGTCCTGCGTCTGCAGGGCGTCGAGGAGGCCGGACTGACTCCGCTGCCGCCGTCCGACCTCGAAGTCCTGCGCCACGTGCTGGACTCGCCCGGCGTCGGCGTCGGCACCGTCGCCCAGGAACTGGGCCTGCACGCCAGCAACGCGAGCGCGACCGTACGGGGTCTCGTCGCCCAGGGGCTCCTGCGCCGCGAACAGGATCCTCGCGACCGCCGCGCCGTACGCCTGCATCCGACCCCGGGGGCCGTGCAGGGCATGGCGATGATCGAGGACGCGTGGGCGGAGATCTTCGCCGGCTCCCTCACCCTGCTGACGAGCGACGAGCGCACGGCGCTCAACGCCGCCGCGCCCGCCCTGCGCTCCCTCGCGAAAGCCCTGAGGGAGCGGCGCAACGCGTCCAGGTCCGGGACCTGATGCCCCGGCAGACCCGCGGATCGTACGGCTGACCGGTTCCCGACCGGTTCCTGACCGGTTCCGACCGGCCCCCTCCGCTCAGGAACCGGTCAGCCGGGACAGCAGCTCGGCCGCCCATCCGGGATACCACCGCACGATCCGGGGCAGGCCGCCGTCCGACGGGTCCGCCGTCCAGTCGAACGCGACGCCGGGGTTGTGGGCCGCCCAGCCGTCCGGGGCGAACAGATGCGGGCTGCCCTGGACGCCGTCGGCCCGGGCGGCCCGCCACTGGGCGTAGACCGCCGAACGGCCCGCACCACGGGCCAGCGCCTCCGCCAGGGCCGCCGCGTCGACGTGCGGGCAGGTCCGGGCGACGGCGAGGATCTCCGCGTGCACCGCGACACAGCGACTGGCGGCGTAGAAGGCGTGCCGCAGCGCCGCGTCCAGTTCGTCGCTGCCGCGCAGACCTCCGACGCGCGGATCCTTCGCCGCCTGGACGGCCTCCAGCGCCGGCAGCATCGTCGAGGGGTAGGCCGACTCCGGGGCCGACCACAGGCGCCAGCCCAGCTCCGGCCGGGCGGCGCCGATCACCACGGTCTCCGCGTCGACGATCCGCTTGGGCGTCGGCTCCCCGTTGAACAGCTCCAGCGGGAAGGCCCGGTGGTCGATCAGCAGCCGTGTCCCGGTGCCGCGGGCCGTCTCGCGCAGCGTGTGCAGGGCCAGCGACGCCCACGGGCAGCCGATGTCCGACCAGACGACGAGCACCGGTCCGGGGCCGGGCTCAGAGGTCGACGCGGACATCGTGGAGCCGCACCCAGTTGTTGAACTCGACGAGCCGTTCCAGGACCGCCCGCGCGCTCCACGGCCCGCCCATCGAGTACGTGCCCTCGGGCGCGTCGAGCAGCCGCCCGATCTCCTCGCGCGAGGCCAGCTTGAGCACGGGCGCGTCGTCCTCGGCGACCGCGGCCCGCACCCGCTCGCGCACCGCCTCCTCGTAGGCGGCGTCCTGGGTGGACGGGTAGGGGTTCTTCTTGCGGTCGAGGACCGAGTCGGGCAGCACTCCGCGCATGGCGGCCCGCAACAGGCTCTTCTCCCGGCCGTCGAAACTCTTCATCGCCCAGGGCGCGTTGTAGACGTACTCGACGAGCCGGTGGTCGGTGAACGGCACCCGCACCTCGAGCGCGGTCGCCATCGAGATGCGGTCCTTGCGGTCGAGCAGGAAGTTCTCCCAGCGGGTGAGGTTGAGATACGTCAGTTCACGCATCCGCTCCTCCCTCCGGTCGTCCCCGGCGAGCCTCGGCACCTCCTCGAGCGCCTCGGCGTAGCGCCGCTTGACGTACTCGGTCAGCCCGAGCCGGCCCCACAGGCCGATGGTGCGCAGAGCGCCGATGCCGCCCGCCTTCTCGAAGGGGTGGTGCCAGGGGAAGGTCTCCGCCTCCACCGCCTGCGGGTCGTGGAACCACGTGTATCCGCCGAAGAGTTCGTCGGCGGCCTCCCCCGACAGCGCGACGGTCATCCGCTCCTTGAGCGCCCGGCAGAGCACCAGCAGCGAGTACTCCATGTCGCCCGTGGAGACCGGCAGGTCCTGGGCGCGCAGCACGCGGTCGCGCACGTCCTGGTCGAGCACGTCGGCGTTGTCCAGCTCGACCACGACGTGCTCCGCCCCGACGTGTCGGGCGACCTCGATCGCGAACGGCGTGTCCGGGTCGGTCCACTGGACGTTCGACCTGAAGCGCTCCCCGTGTCCCTTGAAGTCCACGGAGAAGGCGAGCACCCGCGGGCTCCCGCCGTCGTCCGCGCCCTCGGCCGTCGCGCGGGCGGCCAGCGCGGTGACGGCGCTGGAGTCGAGCCCGCCGGACAGCAGGGTCCCGACCGTGACGTCGGCGACCAGCTGTTCGGCGACGATGTCCTCCAGCAGCGAGCGGACGCGGCCGATCGTCGTGTCCAGGTCGTCGGTGTGCGGCCGGGCGGTCAGCCGCCAGTAGCGGGTCTCCTCCTGGCCCGAGCGGCTGAACCGCAGGAGCGTGCCCGGCTTGACCTCGTACATCCCGCGGAAGACGGCGTGGCCCGGCGTCTTGACGATGCCGAAGATCTCCCGCAGGCCCTCGGCGTCGACGACGGCCTCGGTGTCGGGATGGGCGAGGATCGCCTTGGGCTCGGAGCCGAACAGGACACCGTCCGGGGTCGGCCAGTAGTAGAGCGGCTTGACGCCCATCCGGTCGCGCACCAGGAGCAGTTCCTCGGTGCGCGGGTCCCAGACGGCCATCGCGTAGATGCCGGTGAGCCGTTCGGCGAAGCCGGCGCCCCACTCCAGATAGGCGTGCAGCACCACCTCCGTGTCGGACTCGGTGCGGAACTCGTGCCCCAGGGAGCGCAGTTCGTCGCGCAGCTCCCGGTAGTTGTACGTCTCTCCGGTGTACGTGATCACCGGGGCGTCCGGCGCGGGGGCGGCCATGGGCTGCCGGCCGCCCTCCAGGTCGATCACGGCCAGCCGGCGGTGGGCGAGCAGGGCCCGCGGGGAGGTCCACACTCCGTGGGAGTCCGGACCCCGGCACTCCAGGGTCGTGTTCATCTCCTCGGCGATGGACGTCTGCGTGCTCAGGTCACGCTCGTAGCTCAGCCATCCGGCAAGGCCGCACATGGTTCGTCCCCTCTCGTCGGTCCTCGGTGCAGTGGGTGTCGGTGAGGGCCGTGGCCGCGCCGCGGACGGCCGCAGGGCACGAGCCTGGCCGGGACCCGGATGTGCGGCAACGCGCCGTCGATCACTTCGTCAGGTGGGGCTGCCGTACCCGCCCGGGCTGGGTCACGGGCGCGCGGCCGCCCCGGCGGGACCCGCCCGAGCGGGTGTGGTGGCCGCGCAACCACCATCCGGGCGATCAAGGTGACGGGTGCACCTCGCGGGCCGGCCCCGGCGGAGGCGACGGTGAAAGGGCGGTCCGAACGGGACCGCCTGACTCTGAGGCGAGGTCGCGGTGAATCCACTCGAACTGTCATCCCTCCCGGCGGACCACGGCACGGGCGGCGCGCGTCGCGGGGACGGCCCGGGCATCGAGCGCGCGTGGCACGCGTCGGCGGGCGAGGACATCGTCGGGGAGCTGTGCTCGCTGATGTTCCTGTCGTTACCGCGCAGGGACCAGCGGCAGCGCGGCGAGCAGTATGTGCGGGGCCTGCTCACCACGCCGGGCCGCAAGTCGGTCCGCAACATCGCCCAGCGGGCGGGCGGGGCCCCGGCGGTGCAGAGCCTGCACCACTTCGTCGCCGGATCCACCTGGGACTGGCGGCCGATGCGCGCCGCCCTCGCCACGCATCTGGAGCGGATCGCCTCGCCCGTGGCGTGGGTGGTGCAGACGATGACCATCCCCAAGTCGGGCCGGCACTCGGTGGGCGTGGGGCGGCGGTTCGTCCCCCAGCTGGGCCAGATGCTGCACGGCCAGTACGCCCTCGGTGTGTGGTTCGCGTCGCCGCGCATGAGCGCCCCGGTCGACTGGCGGCTGCTGCTCCCGGAGGAGTGGGAGCGGGACGCGGTGCTGCGCCGGCGGGCCAAGGTCCCGGAGAGCGCCTGCGCCGAGACGGTCGAGGAGAGCGCGCTCGTGACGCTCGCGCAGACCCTGCGCAACCCGAACCTGGCCCGCCGGCCCGTGATCCTGGACGTCCCCGGGCGCTGGGCGGACCCCGTGGTGCTGGACCGGTTCGCCCGGCTGGGGCTGCCGGTCGTGGCGCGCACCACGCCGGGCACCCGGCTGCTGGTGGCCGACGCGTCGATGCCCGGGTACGGTTCCGGCCCGCTGTCGGCGGAACAGATCCTGATGTCCGTACGGGGGTTGCGCCGCACGGTCGACTGGGACGACCCCGGGCACGGGGTACGGCAGGCCTCGTCGGCCGTGTCGATCCGGGTGACGACGGGTGCCGATCCGGGCGGGGGCGAGCGGCGGCCGCTGTATCTGCTCGGGGAGTGGGCGGATCCGAGGCAGCCGCCGGCCCGGATGTGGCTGACGGATCTGGCCGCGCCCGCCGGCCGACTGCTGCGTCTGACGAAGCTGGCCCGGCGCGTCCGGCACGACGCCACCACGGTCGGGGAGCGCGTCGGCCTGCGCGACTTCGAGGGACGCTCCTTCCGGGGCTGGCACCGGCACGCCACGCTGGCCTCCGTGGCCCACACGGCGGCCCTGCTGACGGGTCTCGCCGACGAGCCCGCCGCGCCGCCCCGGGAACGGCCGCCGCTGTCCGCCTGAGAGCGGACGGTGACCCGCCCACCGTCGCCCGGCGCCTGAGGTGTCCGCCGACCACCGTCACCGCGATATGCCGTCGCCACCTGACGAATTACCGGGCGCGCCGTTGCACGCGGCGTCCCCCGACCCGATAGTCGCAGTCGATCAGGCACGCCCCTCCAGGATCCCGACGGCCCCGGCCGTACGCCCCCCACTCCCCCGTGACGTACGCCCCGCCCGTCGGCCACCGAGCCCCGCCCGTCGCCTCATCCGTCCACCGGGTCCTCCTCCCGGTGCCTCCCCCACAGGGACTCTCATGATCGACACAGTCTCCTGCCTCCGATCCCTGCCCGCCCTGCAACAACCGGACTGGCACGACGACCCCTCGCTGGCCTCGGTCCACAGCGATCTCGGCCGGATGCCCGCGCTCGTCGACGCGGACGCCGTACGAAGCCTGCGGACGCTCCTCGAGGACGCCGCCGCCGGGAAACTGCTCGTCCTCCAGACGGGCGACTGCGCCGAGGACCCGGCCGAGGCCACGGCGGACGACGTGGCCCGCAAGGCCGCCCTGCTCGACGTCCTCGCCGGAACGCTCACCCAGGCCACCGCCAAGCCCGTGCTGCGCGTGGGCCGGATCGCCGGCCAGTACGGCAAGCCCCGGTCCCGGCCCACGGAGACCGTGGGCGGTGTCGAACTGCCCGTCTACCGGGGGCACATGGTCAACCGTCCGGAGCCGGACCCGGAGCTGCGCCGCCCCGACCCGCGCCGCCTGCTGGACGGCTACCGGGCGGCGAGCGAGACCCTGCGCTTCCTCGGCTGGCACGCCCCGTCGCCGCCGCGCGCGCTCGACGCCTCCGTGTGGACCAGTCACGAGGCGCTCCTGCTGGACTACGAACTCCCGCTGCTCAGAGCGGAGTCCGACGGTTCCCTGCTCCTCGCCTCGACGCACTGGCCGTGGGTCGGTGAGCGCACCCGGCAGCCGGACGGCGCGCACATCGCGCTGCTCGCCTCGATCACCAACCCGGTCGCCGTCAAGATCGGACCGCGTACGACCCCGGACGAACTGCTGGCGCTGTGCGAGCGCCTCGACGCCACGCGCCGCCCCGGACGCCTCACCCTGATCTCCCGGATGGGCGCGGGGAACGCGGCGCGGAGGCTGCCCGCGCTGGTCCGGGCCGTCACCGGCGCCGGGCACCCCGCGCTGTGGCTGTGCGACCCCATGCACGGCAACACCGTCACCGGTCCCGAGGGGCTCAAGACGCGGTACGTCGACACGGTCGTCCGCGAGGTCGAGGACTTCCAGGGCGCCGTGACCGCGAACGGCGGCACCGCGGCCGGACTCCATCTGGAGACCACACCGGAACCGGTCACGGAGTGCGTCCGGGACGCGTCCCATCTCGACCGCCTGGGCGACAAGTACCTCACGTTCTGCGACCCGCGCCTCAATCCGCGGCAGGCCGTCGAGGTCGTCTCCGCCTGGCGCGGCTGACGGCGCGACGCAGAGGCACTGGCACTGGCACTGGCACTGGCACTGGCACTGGCACTGGCACTGGCAGAAAGCACACCGGAGAAAGCACCTGACGGAGCAGAACTGGGAGGCACTAGCGTGAAAGGCACCATCGCCCTGGTCACCGGGGCAGCAGGCGGGATCGGCGAGGCGGTCGTCCGGCTGCTCGCCGGGCGCGGTGTCCTGGTCGCCGCCGTGGATCTCGACGCCGACCGGCTGACCGGTCTCGTCGGCAAGCTCGCGGCGGACGGACTGCCGGTGCGGGCCTTCCCGGCGGACGTCACCTCCAGCCGCGAGGTCGAGACACTGGTGGACACCGTGGAGCGTGAACTGGGCCCGCTCGACCACCTCGTGAACGCCGCCGGGGTGCTCCGGCTGGCCGAGGCCCGCGACCTGAGCGACCAGGACTGGTCCGCGACGTTCGCCGTCAACACCGACGGCGCCTTCTTCGTCTCACGGGCCGTCGTCAACCGTATGGTTCCGCGCGGCCGCGGGGCCGTCGTCACCGTGGCGTCCAACGCGGCGGGCACCGCCCGCGCGGAGATGGCCGCGTACGCCGCGTCCAAGGCGGCGACGGCGGCCTTCACCAAGTGCCTCGGCCTGGAGGTGGCCCGGCACAACATCCGCTGCAACGTGGTCGCCCCCGGTTCCACGGACACCCCCATGCTGCACGGCATGCACGCCGACCACGGCGCGGTCGCCGCGTCCGTCTCCGGCAATCCGGGGGCGTACCGGGTCGGCATCCCGCTGGGCAAGGTCGCGCGGCCCGAGGACGTAGCCCGCGCCGTCGCGTTCCTGCTGTCGGACGAGGCCGGCCACATCACGATGCACAGCCTCACCGTCGACGGCGGCGCCACCCTCGGCGTCTGACACCCGCCCCGCCTCCCCACCGGAAAGGACCGTCACCCGTATGCCCGGCATACCGCCCATCGAGCCCTACGACCTTCCCGCACCTGGTGAACTGCCCCCGGCGGCCGTCGACTGGAGCCCCGATCCCCGACGTGCCGTGCTGCTCGTGCACGACATGCAGGAGTACTTCCTCTCCCCCTTCCCCCGCACCCTCGCGGACGCGGTCGTGCGCAACGCGGCGCTGCTGCGCGAGCGGTGCGGGCAGCTGGGCGTGCCGGTGGCCTACACCGCGCAGCCCGGCGGGATGACACCCGAGGAACGCGGTCTGCTGGCCGACTTCTGGGGACCGGGCATGCGGACCTCGCCCGAGCACCGCCGGGTCGTCGCCGAGCTGGAACCGGCCCCCGGGGACTGGGAGTTCACCAAGTGGCGCTACAGCGCCTTCGCCAGGACCGACCTGCTGGGACGGATGCGGGAGCACGGACGCGACCAGCTGATCGTCTGCGGGGTCTACGCCCATGTCGGTGTGCTGATGACCGCGGTGGACGCCTTCACGCACGACATCCGGCCGTTCGTCGCCGCGGACGCCGTGGCCGACTTCACCGCCGCCCACCACCGGCTGGCCCTCACGTACGCGGCCGAGCGCTGTGCGCGGGTGGCCGTCACCAAGACCCTGCTCGACGAGCTCGGCGAGGTGCCCGAGGGGGCACGCCGATGACGGCGCGACCCACGGCACCGCCGGTCGGCGCGCCGGACCTGCTGGCGCGGGTCCTGGACGGCTCGGCGCCTTCCTTCGCCCTGGTGCACCGGCCCGAGAGCACCGGCCGGGACGTACTGGAGGTGCTGCTCACCGACGCCGCCCCCTGTGCGACGCTCGCCGATCTGCCGCTGCCGGGGACCGGGGCGCCGGGCGGCGGCCACGAGGTCCTGGCGCTCGTCCCGTACCGCCAGATCGCGGAGCGCGGGTTCGCCGCGCACGACGACGGCGCGCCGCTGGTCGCGATGCGGGTGCTCGCCCAGCAGTCGCTGCCGGTCGCCCGGGTGCTCGCCCGGCTGCCGGACGAACCGGTGAAGGTGGACGACGGACGTTTCGACGTGTCCGACGAGGAGTACGCGGAGCTGGTGCGCCGGGTGATCGCCGAGGAGATCGGCACCGGCGAGGGCGCCAACTTCGTCATCAAGCGCGCCTTCACCGCACACCTGCCCGGCTTCACCCCGCGCGCCGCGCTGTCGGTGTTCCGCCGGCTGCTGGAGCGCGAGGCCGGCGCCTACTGGACCTTCCTGATCCAGACGGGTGAGCGCATCCTCGTGGGGGCCACGCCGGAACGGCACATCAGTCTGGACGGCGGCAGGGCGGTGATGAACCCGATCAGCGGCACCTACCGGTATCCGGCGAGCGGGCCGACCCTGGACGGGGTGCTGTCCTTCCTCGCCGACCGCAAGGAGGCCGACGAGCTGTACATGGTCCTCGACGAGGAACTGAAGATGATGGCCGGGATCTGCCCCTCGGGCGGCCGGGTCGTCGGCCCGTACCTCAAGGAGATGGCCCACCTCGCCCACACCGAGTACTTCATCGAGGGCACGACCGGCCGTGACGTCCGCGACATCCTGCGCGAGACCCTGTTCGCGCCGACGGTGACCGGCTCCCCGCTGGAGAGCGCCGCGAAGGTGATCAGCCGTCATGAGCCCGCCGGGCGCGGCTACTACAGCGGGGTCGCCGCGCTGATCGGCCGGGACGCCTGCGGTGCCCGCAGCATGGACGCGTCGATCCTGATCCGCACCGCGGACATCTCGGCGGACGGACGGCTGAGCATCGGGGTCGGGGCGACACTCGTACGGCACTCCGACCCGGAGTCCGAGGTGCGCGAGACCCGTGCCAAGTCCTCCGCGCTGCTGGCGGCGTTCGGCGAGCAGGCGCCCACCCGGTTCGCCGCCCACCCGGACGTGTCCACGGCACTGGCGGCCCGCAACGAGGGCATCTCCGGCTTCTGGCTGAACGGAGCGGGCGGCCACGGCGCCGGAGCCGAGGAGCCGGCGGAACTGTCCGGGCGGCGGGTGCTGGTCGTGGACGCCGAGGACACCTTCACCGCCATGATCGCCCACCAACTGCGCTCTCTGGGAACACGGGTGACGGTACGGCGGTTCGACGAGCGGTACGACGTCGACGACCACGACGTCGTCGTCATGGGCCCCGGTCCGGGCGACCCCCGGGACACCGGGCACCCGAAGATCACCCACCTGAGGACGACGGTCACCCACCTGCTCGACGAGCGACGGCCGTTCCTCGCGGTGTGTCTGAGCCACCAGGTGCTGGGCTCCCTGCTCGGACTGGACCTGGTGGCCCGGCGTGTCCCCAACCAGGGTGTGCAGCGCGAGATCGACCTCTTCGGCCGACGGGCGCGGGTCGGCTTCTACAACACGTTCGCCGCGCGTTCCGAACGGGACACACTGGATCACCCGGTCTTCGGCACGGTGACGGTCAGCCGCGACCCCGCGACGGACGAGGTGCACGCGCTCCGGGGGGAACGGTTCGCGTCGATGCAGTTCCACGCGGAGTCGGTTCTGACCCAGGACGGACCGCACATCATCGGCTCCCTGCTGACGGAGGTGCTGCGCTCGGCCGCCCGGTAGGACAACCGCACTGGAGGTCAGGACGATCCGGTCACCGGCCCGCTCGTCTAGTCGCGGATGCGCGGGCGGTGGGAGCGCCGTGCCTCCAGTACCTGGCGGGTGCGCTGGAGCTTCAGCGCGAGCTGGACCTCCAGTGCCTGCTGGGGCTTCTGCCAGTCGGGGCCGAGGAGTTCGGTGATCCGCTCCAGGCGGCGCGAGACCGTGTTGGGGTGGACGTGCAGCACCTCGGCGGCGTACGTGGGGCTGCGGTCGGCGTCGAAGTACGCCTGGAGGGTCTTGGCGAGTTCGGTGGCGCGTTCTCCGTCGTACGCGAGGACCGGGCCGATCACCGAGCGGATGAAGCCGTCGACGTCGTGGTCGTCGGACAGCAGCAGTCCGAGGAAGCCGAGGTCGGACCCGACCACGGTGGCGCCCTTGCCGCGCAGCAGGGTCAGGGCGTCGAGGATGCGCAGCGCCTCGCGGTACAGCCGGCCGGCGTCGGCCGCGCCCCGCCCCGGACCGGCACCCGCGACGGAGACGGGATGGCCGAGCAGCGGGGACAGTTCCGCCGACACCCGGCGGGCGGCCTCGGCCGCGTCGGCCCCCGGCAGCAGCAGCACGACGCATCCGGAGCGCACGCATTTCAGGCCGTTCGTACGGTGGGCGTGGGAGGAGGCCCAGACCGCCGCCCGCCCCTGCTCGCCCGGCTCCGGGCGGGCCACGACCAGGACGTGGGAGGCCCCGAGGTCGATGCCGAGGCGGTCGGCGCGGTCGCTGAGCTGGCGGCGGGACCGGCTGGGCGGGTCGGCCAGCAGGTCCTCCAGCAGTTCGTCCCGTACGGGCCCTTCGGCGACGACCGCGCTGCGCTGGAGCAGCAGGGTGATCGTGACGGCCTGGGCGACGGACTGGAGCAACTGCTCGTCCTCGGGCGTCAGTTGCCCGGCCGGGCGGACGATCAGCGCGCCGAGGTCCTCGCCGCCCGCGTCGAGCGGGATGATCCAGACGCCGTTGTCCAGCACCACGGCCACCCGGCGGGCGTGGGCGTCCAGCACCGCCTCGGCGAGCGCGGGATCGTCCAGGCCGGGGATCTCTCCGGTCGCGGTAAGGGTCCGGCCGGAGGGGTCGCGGACCACCAGGGTGCCGTCGAGCGCGTGGCCCGCGGCCCCGGTGACGGCCGCGAGATCGCTGCCGCCCAGCACCAGGCCGAGCAGTCTGTTCTGGGTGTCGACGAGGCCGCGCATCCGGGTCAGGGACAGCTGGGCGCGGTAGGAGTCGTCCTCTAGGTCGTTGACGTCGGCCCTGACCTGTTCCAGCACCCTCGACTTGTCGATGGCGACGGCCGCCAGGTCGGCCAGGGTGCGCATCAGTCCGACCTCGTTCGGGGTGAAGTGGCGCACCGTGCGGTCGGAGCCGTAGAGCGCGCCGAAGGGGGCGCCGCCGCGGTGCAGCGGGACGGCGAGGATGGCCCGCTGTCCCTCGGCCCGCACCACCGCGTCGATGTGGTCGCTGTGCCGGATGCGGCCGTCCCTGAGGTAGTCGGAGGTCCAGAACGCCGCGTTGCGGGTGGTGAGGGCGTCCCCGAAGCCGTATCCCGGCTCGACGGGCAGCCCGATGCCCAGGGCGGTGGTCTCCCCTTCGGAGTTCCGGATGCGCCAGCTGCCGTCGCTCTCGTCGAGCAGGCTGATGTAGGCCAGGTCGAAGCCGAGCAGCCGCCGGGCCTGGCGGATGATCACCCGGAGCAGGCTGTCGAGGTCGTGGGGGTACGACAGGTCCCGGGCGGTGTCGACGAGGGCCGCGAGGTCCGCCTCGCGTCGCTGCCGGCGGTCGAAGAGGGTCTGCACGGTCAGGCCGAGCCGGGTGGCCTGCTCGGCCCGGCGCAGTCGTTCGGGGTGGTCCGCGCCGGCCCGGGCCTCGTCGAGGACCGCCTCGATCTCGGCCGCGGGTGCCTCTCGGGCCAGCAGGGTCAGGACTCGCAGCGCGTAGGTGTCAGCGGACGGCGCATCCGACACGGTTTCCACCCCCAGCCGCTCACCGGTGCGGCAGCCGCGGGCACGGGTGAACGTGACGATCGGTGACCTCGAAGGGCCAGCGGACTTCGGACAGTTGTCGGGACGCGGTCGGAGCGGCGGGGACCGGCCGGGGTGGCGAGGTGACCAAGTCCGGTGCGTTGTGACCAAGTGACGGGGCCGGCGTTGCCCGCCGTCGGTGCGGCATGGCTGGATCGGCCGTGGACGTGCGCCGCCCGTACGGGGGACGGCCGGGGTGCGGCGCGGGACACGGAGCGAGAGGACAGGGGAGACAATGGCTCGGATTCTTGTCGCGGGCGGCGGTATCGGAGGACTCGCCTCGGCTCTGTCCCTGGCCCGGCGCGGACACGGTGTGACGGTCCTCGAACGCGGTGAGGTCTTCGCGGAGATCGGCGCGGGCCTTCAGCTGGGCCCGAACGCCTTTCACGCCCTGGACCGGCTGGGGGTGGGGCAGGCGGTGCGCGACCGTGCCGTCTTCGTCGACGAACTGCGGTTCATGGACGGCACGACGGGCGAGAAGGTCGTCGCGATGCCGCTGACGGCCTCCTATCGCGCACGGTTCGGGAATCCGTACGCCGTCGTGCACCGGGCCGATCTGTTCCAGCCGCTGCTGACGGCCTGCCAGGCGTCCGAGGGCGTCGACCTGGTGCCCGCCACGACCGTCGCACGCTATGAGCAGGACGAGCAGGGGGTTCTGGTCCGCACGGCGGACGGCAGGACGCTGCGGGCGGACGCCGTCGTCGGCGCGGACGGGATCCGGTCGGCGGTCCGGCGTCAGCTGCTCGGCGACGGTGATCCGCGGGTTTCCGGGCACACCATCTACCGGTCGGTGATCCCGATCGGCAAGGTGCCCGAGGAACTGCGCTGGAACACCGTGACCCTCTGGGCGGGGCCCAGGTGGCACTTCGTCCACTACATCATCGGGGGCGGCGAGTACCTGAACCTGGCGGTGACCCGGGACGACGGCGCCTCGGTGCCGGTGGCGGGACGCCCGGCGGCGCGCGACCACGTCCTCGGACGGTTCCCGGACCTGGCCGGGACACCGCTGACGCTTCTCGGGCTCGGTGAGGGCTGGCGCGAGTGGGTGCTGTGCGACCGTGATCCGGTGGACGTCTGGGCGGACGGCCGGGTCGTCCTGATGGGCGACGCCGCCCACCCGATGTTGCAGTACGCCGCGCAGGGGGCCTGTCAGGCGCTGGAGGACGCCGTCGTCCTCGGCGATCTGCTGGCGGACTGCGCGGCGGACGACCTGCCGGCGCTTCTCGAACGGTTCGGCCGCGAGCGGCGCGAGCGCGCCGGCCGGACCCAGCTCGTGGCCCGCGAGATGGGCACCCGGCTCTACCACCCGGCGGGCAGGGCCGCCGAGGAACGCAACGCGATGCTGCGCGCCCTGACGACCGAGGACCTCTACGACCGGGTCGCGTGGCTGCACGGCGCCCGCGAGTTCACGGCGTCGGCGGGGGTACCGCTCCGGGGATGAGTCCGGGGACCGGTGCGGGGGCGGCGCCGGGGTCATCCGGCGAAGGACGGTGGCAGTGCGGTGGGCGCCCCGGCCCGGCCGTCGGGCCCCGGGGAGTGGAGCACGATGCGGTCCCGCAGCCGGCGCAGGTCCGGGGAGAGGCCGGCGCCGCCCTCGTGGCGCAGTGCCGTACCGAGCCGCTCGTAGACCCGGAGCGCGTCGGCGGTCCGTCCGCAGCGCGCCAGCGCCGTGATGTAGTGGCGGTGCAGTCCCTGGTGGGTGATGTGCCGGTCGGTCAGTTCGGCGAGGTCGACCAGGCGCTCCCGGTGGCGGCCCAGCTGGAGTTCGATCGCGGCCCACTGCTCGACGGCGGTCATCCTGGCCTCGTGCAGCCGGCGGGTGTGCGCCCGCAGCGCGGGGCCCAGCTCCAGATCGCCCAGGGCGTCGTCGTCGCTCCACAGGGAGAGGGCCAGGCTCAGTCGTTCGGCGGCCCGCGCCGCGTCCCCCGCGGCCATCGCCCGGTATCCGGCGCCGATGTGACGCTCGAACTCCCGGGCGTCCAGCACTCCGCCCGAGCTGTCCAGCCGATAGCCACTGGGTGTGGAGACCAACAGGTCCGCGCCGGTCACCCGGCCCCCGCCGAACGCGTCCGAGGCGCGGATCGTCTCGGTCAAGCGCCGCCGTATGGAGGCGATGTGCGGGACGATCCGGGAATCGCCGCCGGGCGGTGAGCCGTTGGCCCACAGTTCCTGCGCCATGAGACATGTCGGCACGACCTGGTCGGCGCGCAGCGCCAGCAGGGCCAGGACTCTGCGAGACTCCGGATCTCCGGGTACGACCGAGCGGCCACTCACCGTGACCTGTAAGCGTCCAAGAACTTTGATTTCCATGATTCTCCCATGGGACACGGGAAACCGCGCCGGTTGAGGTCCGAGAGGACAGACAGAAAAAGGGCGCGAATTCCGACGGCGTACGTTGTCGACCACCCCCCTCCATCACGGGGTCGGGGAGAAATCACACACGACATCGAGCGCACACCTTGCATCTGTGGCCTCGACCTGGCCGTACGCCTGCCGAACACGGGAAGTTTTTGATCACCACCCCATGGAAACCGGCACCCCTGCCTGACGGCAAGTACCCCTGGCATAGCTGGCTGGAAAGCGTCCCCGAGGAATACTCCAGCGCCACCGTCGAACCGGACACACCATTGCGGCGACGACATGTGGCACATACAAGGTTTAATTTGCGATACCCGAGTCGGGCCTCGAAAAGGAACGCACGAGACAGGAAGAACCGCTCTGCGTATGCAAACAGCGGCACGGCCCGCCCGGCTGACCGCCCCGTTCGCACCGCCGCCGTCGCGCGCCCCGCGGCCCTTCGCGCTTCACGAAGTCGTACGACGTCATGGTCGCGACCGCGATGCCGTGGAGGACCGTGCCGCCGGCGGTTGAGCGAGGGGAACCTCGCCGGTGGCCACGGCTGGGGGAAGGCGAAGTCGGTGCCCGTCGGCGGGGAGAAGGCCGTCTCGGTGGGGTGGGACAGCGGAACCACGGACATCAGTCCGATCCGGCCAGCCGTCCCCGGCTCCGCCCACGAGAAGCCGGAGACGAGCGTCGCCGCGGCGAGACTGCCCCAGAGGCCGTGGGGTGCGGGAGCGGTGATGACAGCCGGGGAGACGGCGAGGCCGAAGCCCGTGGAGAGCTCGAAGCGGGCCAGGACCCGTCCCAGGACGTGGGCCGGGGCGAGTGCGGTGACGAGCGCGGTGGCGCTGCCCGCGTAGACGATCTCGCCGATGGTGCAGACCACGGACACCGTGGCGACGGCCGGGGCACCCCAGCCGTGTTCCAGTGAGGTGGCCGCGAGGAAGCCGAGGTACAACACGGCGAGCACCACGCCGGAGAGGGCCAGCACGGTCCGCCGCGAGAAGCGGGACATGAGGACGGTGACCGGAACCTGCAAGGTGACGACCAGCACGGTGTTGGCCACGAAGACGGCCGCCGGCCACACCGGGGATGCGTGCAGCTGTGTCACCAGGACCAGCGGGAGCGCGATTTCGGGGACGTTGAGGCAGAAGACGTAGACCACGTTGGCGGCCAGCAGCGCGCATCCGGGGTGCGGGCTCGTCGTCCCCGTCCTGGGCCGGGGCGGCGGGCCGTGCGTGCAGATGGACCGACCACGCCAGGGCGGGCTCCGGGGTCACCTTCATCCCCAGCGTGTTCGGCCGCCCGCACCTGGTCGCGGTGCACGCGCCCGGGCGGCATCCGGTGGTGCAGTACCCCGTCGCCGAGCCGGGTCCGGCGGAGCCGGTCTCCCTGGAGACGGTCACCCTCCGGCTGGAGGCACTCGCGCATCCGGTACGACCGCGGCTGCTGCGCACCCTGGCCCGCGGCCCGCACACCACCGGCGGGCTGGCCCACTTCTGGGAACTGTCACCCCCGGAGGTGTCGCGCCACCTCACGGCCCGGCGGCACGGTCGCTACGTCCGCTGCACCCTCGATCTGCCCGATCTGACGGAGCTGGGCTCCGACCTGGTGGCGGCCGTGCTGCGCCGAAGGGCTTCCGTCCATCGGAATGCGGGCGCCCGTCGCCTTCGCGACATCGTCCGGCACAGCGGTGCCGACGCATCACCCGCACCGTCGCCGCGCCGGGAAGCCGACAGATCCTCTCCCGGGCGTTCCCGGCGCGGTTGGGGTCAGCCGCGCGGACGCTCGAAGGTCAGCAGCAGGCCCTCGACCGCCCCGGGCCCGATACGGCCCTTGACGTCGGCGGAGGTGATGGCCTTGAGGCCCCAGCCGTCCTCGGCATGCTTGTTCAGGACCTTCTCCAGCTTGTCGCTGTCCAAGGCGTCGCCGATCAGCGACTCCCGGAACGTGACGACCTTGTACTCGTAAGCGTGGACACTGCTCATGACGGGGTCCTCCTGCCGGCCGAGTGCCGGATCGGGGGTGAGATGGCCGGGACCAGCCAATCACCCCCGGCCGCCACGGCGCACAGCGGCCTACGCCACGAGGTCGTGGTCAGGTGACCGGTGACCGGGTCGGACCAGCCGGTCCGCCCGGCGTCCGCGCCCGTGACCTGGCCTCAACACCCTCATCTGACGTGTCGTCAGGCCCCTTCGCAGATTACCGGCCATCCTCAAGTCGACATATTGCCTGCCCGCGAGAGGCCATGGCACGATCGGACAAATATTCGCCCAGATGGCAATGGGGTGTTCATGAAACGGACACGACGCCTGGTAGCTCTCCTGGTCGGCAGGAAACGGGTCAGCGGACGGTACCCGTACTGGCCCTATCAGCTCCGGTAGCCCGACACCGCTCCCTTCAGGGCCATATCCGCCGGACACAGTGGCACACGCTGATCGCAGGGTCCCGTTCGAGGGGTCCTGCGATCCCTTGGGGAGGCCCGATGGCACGCCGGGAAAGGCCCAGCCGGCCACCGGGCCCGCGCGGGCGCCTGCTGACGGGCAACACGCACGCGTACGAGGCCGACCGGATCGGATTCCTGCGTCGCTGCCACGCCGAGTACGGAGATGTCTTCTCCTTCGACGAACAAACGGTGTTCGTGATCGACCCGGAGGTCACCCACCAGGTGCTCGCCCGCACCGGCGAGAGCTTCGTGACCGAGCTTGCGCCCTTCGACATGCGGCGGGATCTCGATCAGGCCACCGCGCAGGCCACCGAATGGATGTCCGCGCGCCGCGCCGCGTGGCCAGGGCTCAATCGCTCGGCGGCGGCCGCGTCCGACCACCGTACCGTCGAGATCCTCGACGCGGTCATGGCCGACAGCGCCGCCCGTGAGGTCGACGTGCTCACCACGATGCGCGCGTTCAGCGCCCGGGCGATCGCCGACTACTGCTTCGGCACGGACGCCGCCGACGTCCCTGGCCTGCTCCACGAGATCATCCGCGCCACCCAGCCGTTCACGGATTCGTCCTACGAGTTCCCCGCGTGGCTGCCGATCCCTCGTCACCGCCAGTTCTTCCGGTCCTACCGGCGCCTGAGCGGCGGGCTGACCGGGGTCGTCCGGCAGCGGCGTGCGGCGAACGCCGCGGACCCCCGCAACGACCTGCTCGGGCTTCTGCTCGACGCCGATCCGGACCTGCCCGACGACACCGTGACGTCGACCCTCCACAGCATCCTCATGGGCGGCCACGGCGTGCCCGCCGCCGCGCTCACCTCCCTCGTGTGGGAACTCGCCCGCCGCCCCCTGCTCGCCGGTGACCTTCGCGACGAGGCGAACGGGCCGGCCGGCGCCGGCGCCCCGCTGTCGGCGGCACGGCTCCCGCTGGCCGAGGCCGTCGTCCGGGAGACACTCCGTCTGTATCCGCCCGCGTGGTTGATGACCCGCACCGCCCGTACGACAACCGCCTTGGGCGATTGGTCGGTGAGCCCCGGTGACGATGTACTGCTCAACGCCTACCTGATCCACCGGGATCCCCGGTGGTGGCAGCGGCCGGACGAGTTCGACCCCACCCGGTGGTTGAACGGGCGATCGGGACCCGGTCCGTCGTACCTTCCGTTCGGCGCCGGACCACGGGTCTGCCTGGGTTCGACACTGGCCATGCGGCAGCTCACGCTCGCGACCTCGCGGATAGCGCAGCACTTCACCATCGAGTCGTCGAACGCCTCGTCCGTGGTCCCGCGGTTCGTCGGCCGGCTCGCACCCGCGGGCCTCCGGGCACGTTTCGCACCGATCCGGCACTA
>NZ_KQ948768.1:331902-411314 GCF_001514205.1 Streptomyces griseoruber
GGTGGGCCGCGGTGCGTTCGGTGTTGCTGGTGCAGGGCCGCAGGTAGGCCCATGCGTCGAGGAGGGTGCGGTGGAAGCCTGCGACCTTGCCGTCGCTCTGTGGCCGGTGGGCGCGGGTGAGTTCGCCGGCCGCACCGAGGTCGGCCAGCGCCCCTCGCCAGGCGGTCCCGGCGGTGACCTCCCTGCTCCTCGACCGCGTGCCGGCCGAGCGCGCGGGCACCGCCGACGGCGTCCTGAACACCGCACGCCAGGTCGGCGGTGCCTCGCCGTGACCGTGTTCGGCGCGCCCCGGTGGCCCAGCACGCGGCCTTCTTCCCCGGCCTGCGCACCAGCCTCCTGACCGCCGCCGCCCTGGTCCTCCTCACCACCGCGGCCAGCCCGCTGCTCAGGCCCGCCCGGCAGCAGTGACACCGGACGAACGACGGCAAGGAACCCGGCGCCGGCCCCCGGCCGGTCAGGAGCCGTCCGGGGCAGTCAGCAGGGCCAGATGGGCGAGGTCCCCGGGTGGCGGCGTGGTGACCGACCACAGGGGTGCGGGGGAACCGTCGGCGACCGCCGCCGGGGCGTCGGTCAGGTTCATCCGCTCGCGCAGCCGGCCGTAGAAGTCCATCGGGCCCAGGCGGACCGCACGCAGACGGCGCGGGGCCGCGTACACACCGATCCAGTCCCCCGGGTCGAGCACGCCCCGCAGCTGACCGTCGACACTGACCGCGGCCGGCCCCGAACGCTCCAGCAGACGCAGCCCGACGGGCTCGTCGGGCGCCGTGACGACCGAGCGGTCGAAGGCCATGTGAGGGGCGACCGGCGTGAACACGAGGGCCTCCGCGCGGGGCGAGACCACCGGCCCGCCCGCGGCGAAGCTGTAGGCCGTCGACCCGGTCGGCGTGGCCACCAGCAGCGCGTCGGCCGAGTAGGAGGCCAGCAGCCGGCCGGAGACGTAGACCCCCACCGACACCTGCCGGTCCCTCACCAGCTTCTCCACCACGACGTCGTTGAGCGCGGTGACATCCAGCGGAATGCCCCAGTCCGGGTCGACCTCGCAGTCGGGCCGCACCTGCGGAGGCGGCAGCAGCGGCCCCCGGCCGTACGCGATGAGGGATTCCATGCCCGCCGGCACCTCCAGCCGGCGCGAGGCGCGCAGGGCGAGCAGCATGCGGCTGTCGACCTCGAACCGGTCCTCCCGCACCGCGTCCAGTGCCGAGCGCACCGCGGAGGCCGACACCTCCGTCAGAAAGCCCACCCGGCCCAGATCGACCCCCAGGACCAGGGAGCCGTTCTCGGCGGCCAGCCGCGCGCCGCGCAGAAAGGTGCCGTCACCGCCCAGCGTCACCACGAGATCCGGGTCGCCCCCTGCCTCGACCTCCTCGCGGGCGCTGCGCCGTCCGCCGTCGTGCCACACGTCGATGTCCGCACACCCCACGGCGTGTTCCGCGCACCATGTGCGGACGAGGCCGGCCGCCGCCACGGCCTCCGGGCGTCCACCGTGCACGACCAGACCCAGCCGGTCCACTGTCACATCCGCCTCCGGACGATCTCGGGTCACCAGGTGGTGGCCTCGGTGCGCAGCACGACCCAGGTCTCGCCCCTGCGGACGCAGTCGGTGGCCAGTCGCAGCCGCCGGTCCCACCGGGTGCCGTACACGGTCGCGTCCGTGACGGTCCGGACGACCAGGCGGGCCGTGTCGCCGTCGACGTCGAGGGTCGTGCTCTTCTCCTCGATGGTGTGGTAGACGAACCGGCCTTGTCTCATCTCTGCCAGCCATTCGGCCTTCGGCTGCACGTATCCGGTCATGTGGGTGAGGGTGAAGCCGCCGCCGAGCAGGTCGCCGAGGACCGGGAATGTCGGCCTCGTGCATGGCGGTCAGGTAGGCGCGGTGCGCGTCGACGATCCCGTCGCGGGCGGACGGGCCGGCTGTTGGCCGCACGGGTGGCTCCGGCTCCGGAGGGGGGTTCCGCTTCGTTCGCGGGCCGGTCACCGGCCGAGCAGGCGCATGCCCGCCTCGTCGTGGTGGTCACCGGCGGCCGCCGGCAGGTTGTCGAGCTTCTCGATCTGCCCGGCGGTCAGGACGACGCGGTCGGCGGCGGTGTTCTCCTCGACCCGCTCCACGCGCTTGGTGCCGGGAATGGGGGCGATGTCGTCGCCCTGGGCGAGCAGCCAGGCCAGGGCCACCTGCGCGGGTGTCCCGCCGACCTCGTCCGCGACGGCCCTGACCTCGTCCGCCAGACGCAGGTTTCGCTGGAGGTTCTCGCCGGTTCCCTCGGCGACCAGTTCCGCCATGGTTCCCACGGTGTCCTCGATCGGGTGTCCGGGTCGACGCGGTGCTGGTAGCAGAGGTCGATGCGGTCCGTGCCGAGGCGCTTGAGGGAGCCTTCGACGGCGATGCGGATGTTCGCCGGGCTGCTGTCGATGCCGCCTTCGCGACCCGTGTGGGACATGAAGCCGAACTTCGTGGCGAGTACGACGCCTTCGCGGCGGCCCTTCGGCGCGCGGCCGACGAGTTCCTCGTTGACGTAAGGCCCGTAGACCTCGGCGGTGTCGAGCAGGGTGACACCGAGGTCGAGTGCCCGGTGGATCGTACGGATCGACTCCGCGTCATCGGTGCCCGCCCCGGTGTAGGCGTGGGACATCGACATCGCGCCCAGACCGATTCTGCGGGCCCGCCGAGCCCGGGTCACCCCGGCCGACGTGGGCCTCCCGGAAGGGCCGTCCGGAAGACGGAGCTGACAAGCCGTCCTGCCTCACTGCCGGTCCCGCACCGCAGGGTGCGCGTTCACCGGGCGGACCCTGTGCCAGGGCGACCTCCGCCGGGCATCTCCATCTCCTGCAGTACGAGCAGCGCGATGTCGTCGAGGCGCTGCCCGGTGGTGCCGGACGTGCTCAGCACGGTGTCGATGAGCAGATGCAGGTCCCGGTCGTCGGCTTCGCCGAGATGGTGGGCGAGGCGGGTGATGGAGTCGTCGAGGTCGACGCCCGGTGCTTCGACGAGTCCGTCGGTGTAGAGGGCCAGCAGCATCCCCTCGGTGAGCGGAATCTCGGTCACCGGGAAGGCCGCGTCCGGGTCGATGCCGAGGAGCGGTCCGGGCGGGACGTCCAGGGGCCGGGTCGCGCCGTCGGGGAGGCGCAGGATCGGCGGCGGGTGGCCGGCGCTGGCGAGGGTGACGCGTCGGCGGGCGAGGTCGAGGTGTGTGTAGAGGCAGCTGGTGAACAGGTCGGGGTCGAGATCGGTGAGGAGCCGGTTCGTACGCCGGAGGACCTGGTCGGGGGGTGCGCCGAGGGTCGCGTGGGCGTGAACGCCGGTGCGTACCTGGCCCATCAGGGCGGCGGCGGCGACATTGTGCCCCTGGACGTCACCGATGACGGCGGCTGCCGCGGTGTCGCCGAGTCGGATCAGGTCGTAGAAGTCCCCGCCGATGTCCATGCCGCGGGTGGCGGGGAGGTAGCGGGCGGCTACCCGTAGGCCGTCGATCGTGGGGAGGCGGTGCGGGAGCAGTGCCTGCTGGAGGCCGTGGGCGAGTTCGTGTTTGGTGTCGTAGAGGCGGGCGCGGTCGACGGCCTGGGCGATGAGCCCGGCGAGGGAGGTCAGGACGGCGCGTTCCTCGGCGCCGAACGTGTGGGGGGCGTCGTACGACAGGACACAGATGCCGACCGGGCGGCCGGAGATGATCAGCGGGAGGAACGCCCAGGCCTGCTTGCCGCTGACCGGCGGGGCCTCGGGATAGTCGCGCCGCATCTCCTCGACGTCGGCGAAGAACGCGGGGATGCCGGTGGCGAGGGTCTGCCCGGCCGGGGTGAAGGCGGTGTCGAGCGGGAGGCCGTCCAGGCGTGCGATGGTGTCCGAGGCGTAGCCGCGGTGGCCGGTGATCCGCAGCCGGCCGGCGTCGGCGGTGGACAGGACGAGGCCCCGGGCGCCGAAGGCGGGCATGATCTGGTCGGCGACCAGGTCGACGACGTCCTGGACGCCGACGACCTCGGTCAGCGCGGCGGCGAGGTGCGTGAGCTGGTACAGCTGGCCGGCGCGGGTCGACTCGGCGGCGGTGACGGTCCGGCCGGCCGCCGGTGAGGACGGCTCGTACGCACTGCTGGGAAGGATGCGGGCGCTGATGCCGCTGTCGTCCGGGTAGAGATGGAAGTCGAGCCACTGGTCCGGCGGGCGGCAGGCGGTGAACGAGACGGGCTCGCGGCTGATCACCGCGGCACGGTAGCGGTCCTCGTAGAGGGGAGCGTCGAGCCAGCGCAGGGACTGCCATGGCAGCGTGCCCAGCAGGTGGGCCGCCTCGCGGCCCAGGAGGTCGACGGCACCGGCACTGACGTAGGTGAAACGCCCCTCCAGGTCCAGCGCGCAGCTGCCGCCGGGCAGCCGCTCGACGAAGTCGGCGACGGCCGACGCCGTGGGAGCGGGCCGGCGGCCGGTTCCGACGGGAACGGCACGCGGCCGCTCGGGGTGGGCGGGCCCGGGCTGATCGGCGGCCTCCTCCAGCAGCCGGGCCAGACGGCCGCAACTGGACCTGATGTTGCCCCGCTCGCGTGGCGTCATGTGGGAGGGGCGCGTGGCCGGCCACATCAGCAGCAGCGTCCCCCACCGCCGGACGCCGGTGACCGGCGCCGCCGCCAGCGCCAGCGGATAGGGAAGGACCATCGCGGTGCGCGGATAGGAGCGGGCCATCTCCTCCTGGCTGCCGATCCACACCAGCCGGTTCTCACGCACGGCGTCGGCCACGGGTGCCGGGGAAGCGAGCGGGACTCGCGCCCAGGGGGCGGCGAACTCCACCGGGACCCCGCACACCGCGACCAGGCTCAGCAGCCGCTCGTCCGGTGCGAGCAGGTACAGAGCGCCGATGGACGCGCCGGTCCGGCGCACCGTCTCCGCGAACGCGGCATCCAGTACATCGGTGTCCGTCCCCGGATCAGCCCTACCGGTCATGCCCTCTGCTCCTCTCGGGGCCCGGGCTCCGGCGCCGTGAGCGGCGCGCGCCTCGGGCGGTCAGGAGGCGGCTGTGGCGAGAGCCCCGATGAGCTGGTCGCGGGGTTCCTCCTGGACCGGCCGGAGATGTCCAGCCTAGCCGCCTGCGCTTACGGCTCGCCCTGGCTCAGCTCCTCGAACTGCTCCTTCGAGCCCGTGACGGCCTGCCCGCTCCCCGGTCACGGGATCCCGCGTACACCGCGCGGTGCGGCCGCAGGTCCCGTAGGGTCGCAGTGCCGCCGCGGCAGGACCGGCGGTGCGGTGTGACCCAGCGTTCCTTCGCACGTGTCCGAGCGACGAGGAGTGCCCATGTCAGGACGGTTCGAAGCGACGGTCGAGGTCGACCGGCCCGTCGCGGAGGTGTTCGCCTACCTGGCCGACGGCCGCAACGACCCCCAGTTCAGCCCCCGGGTGCTCAGGATCGAGCGGATCCCGGACGCCCCGACCTCCGTGGGCACGATCTTCCGGAGCACCGTCAAGGACGCCGGGATGAAGACCGCACGCGAGTTCCGCATCACCGCGCTCGAAGCCCCCGTGCGACTCCGTTGGGCCGAAGTCTCGAAGAACACCGTGACCGCGCGCGAAGGCGGCTACGACCTGGAGTCATTGCCCGAGGGCCGGACGCGGGTCCGGATCCACAACGTCCTGGAGGGCCACGGGCTGGGCAAGCTCCTCGTCGGCCTGGCGCTCGCCGCGGCTCGCAAGGACGCCGACGCGTTCGGCCACCGGATCAAGGCCGCGGCCGAGGCGGCGATCGCTCCGCTCTGACGTCCCTCCAGGGCGGCCCCGCCTGCGTGGTCATCCACGTGGCGGGCGCCGGCATTCCGATACGTCGATCAGGCCGATCGCCTGGGGAATGATCACGGCCGCCGCGGCTCCCTGCACCACGCGGAACACGATCGGCAGCCCGGCCGCGAACGCCAGCGCGCCCGCGACGGGACACCGGCTGGGTGGGTCCGTGCGCGACGACACCCACGCGGGCTTCGGCCAGGGCGGGTGCGGGTGCTGTGAACTCGGCGGGCATCGGGCCTCCGGGAGGTGGGTTCGGCCGGAAGGGCGAGTAAGGGATGGCACGGTCGGGATTCAGAGGAACGCGTGTCCCTCGCCTCGGTAGGTGGGTGCCTGGCCGACGGTCTCGGAGCCGGACACCAGGTGGAGGGTGTTGACGCGTTCGCACAACTCGCCGGCCTTGGCGTGGCGCAGCCACACACGGTCGCCGAGCCGCAGGCCGTGCGCGGCCTCGCCCCGTACGGGGGTCTGGACCTCTCCGGCACCTTCGAGCGAGGTCAGCTTCAGCCCCTCGGGCCGGCTGAGGGTCGGCAGCCGGTCGGCGCCCACCGGCCCGGAGGCGACCCAGCCACCGCCGAGGAGCGTCGCGATCCTCGCCGTGGGGCGGCGTACGACGGGCATGACGAAGAAGGCGGCGGGGCGGGGCCGGAAACGGCGGTAGTGGTCGAACAGCCCGGGTCCGTAGAGCCCCGATCCCGCCCCGACCTCGGTGATGACATGCTCGGCGGCGGTCTGCTCGACGGAGCCGGTGCCGCCGCCGTTGACGAACTCCAGTGGTGCGACGGCCTCGACGGCGGCGACGGCGGCGGCCCGGCGTTCGGCGAGTTCCCGGGCCGACAGGCGCTGCATGGCCCGCCGCAGGACGCCCTGGACCGGAGCGCCGAGCGGGTTGTCCCCGAGGCCGGCGATCTGGCCCTCGTACGACATCACGCCCACCAGCCGGAAGCCGGGCCGCTCGGCGACGGTGCGGGCCAGGTCCGCGGCCTGCCACGGGGTGTGTACGGGGGAGCGGTAGGGGCCCAGGTGGATGCGGCCGCCGAAGAATTCGAGGGCGGCATCCAGGTCGATGCAGACCCGGATGTCGGGGCGCTTCGGGCCTGCGGCCTCGTCCACGAGGTCCAGATGGCCGACCGAGTCGATCATCAGGGTGACGCGCTCGGCAGCACGGTCGTCCGCGGCGAGCCGCCGCAGCGCTTCCCGGTCGGTGGTCGGGTAGCCGATGACCACGTCGTCGTGCTCCTCGGCCAGCCACAGGGCCTCGGGCAGGGTGAAGGCGAGGATGCCCTGGTAGCGCGGTCGTGCGACCGCGCGCCGGATGAGGTCACGGCTGCGCACGGACTTGCTGGCGAGGCGGACGGTGGCCTGGCCGTGCGTACGGCGGGCCAGGTCGGCGGCGTTGCGGTCGAAGGCGTCCAGGTCGACGACGGCGAAGGGGGGTTCCAGGTGCTCGGTGGCCTGGGCGAGCCGGGTCATCCGGTCCTCGCTCGGCCCGCTGATGGCGCCCCCCACCCGGTCGGGCACGGATGCCGCGGACGTACTCGTACGGTCTTCCTCGATTGTCATCACGAGCCTCCGGACGGGTCCGACAGCCGGGTGGGGCCGGTGCGCAGGAGGCGGTCGCGTTCGCGCCGCCCCTTGGCCTCGATGGTGGGCACGAGCAGGCGGATGAGCTGCGGTACCGCACCGGCGATCTGCTGGACGCGGCCGGCGAGGGCCGGGAAGACCACTTCGGTCGGCTTGGTGCGGAACGTCTCGACGACGGCCCTGGCGACCTCGGCGGGTGTCACCGGCTTCTCGGCGAACGCGGTGATCGCGGTCGGGTCGTTGAGCTCCTGGTCGAGCATCCCGGTGCGGGTGGATGCCGGGTGGATGATCGTGAAGTCCAGCGGGCCGTGCCGCTCCTCCAGCGCGACGGCATGGTGGAAGGCCCGCAGCCCGTGCTTGGTGCCGCCGTAGGGGGCGTATCCCGGCAGTGGCAGGAAGGAGCTCATGCTGCAGATCGTGACGATGTGGCCGCTGCCCCGCTCGGTCATCCTCGGGATGGCCGTGCAGACGCCGGTCATGGTGCCGAGCAGGTTGACCTCGACCATGGCACGGTGCTGTGCCAGGCTCAGGTCGCGGGTGTTGCCGGTGGTGATGACGCCGGCGTTGTTGACCAGGATGTCGACGGGGCCGAATTCGGCCTCGGCCGCGTCGAACGCCTTGGTCCAGCCCTCCGAGTCACGGATGTCGAGGCGGAAGGCCGCGGCCCGCCCGCCGAGACGGGTGGCGGTGGCCTGCGCGGCCGCCTCGTCGATGTCGGTCAGCAGCACACGGTGGCCGGCGCCGACCGCGGCCGCGGCGATCGCGGCTCCGATACCGGCCGCCGCGCCGGTCACGAGGACGACGCGGTCGTGCTGGGGTGGCTTGCTCATGGCCTCAGACTTTCTCTTGGTCAGTAGTCCAAGTCAATCGTTCAGGAATGGCCGAGACGCGACCTTTACCTTCCGGCGCACAGCCGGGACGCGGTGCCTCACAGCCGGAACACCTCGATGTGCCCGTCACTGAGCGCGGCAGCGCGCACGGGGTCGTCGGTCGGGACGGTCGCCGCCAACAGGGTGCGGCCGTCGTCGCCGGCCACCAGGCAGCTCAGCGTGTGCTGGCTGGTGGCGACGCGGTCGAGGACCCGCCCGCCCTCCTCGACCCGGACACACTCACCGCGCAGCGCGTTGGCGACCCAGACGGTCCGGCCGTCCTCGTCCCAGGCGAGACCGTCCGGGGCGATCGGCGAGGCGGGAGCGCCTGGCCAGCTCGGGGTGGTCCAGCGCGGCGGAGATCTTCCGGGTGACCCGGCCGAGGAGCGCCCGTCGTTGACCAGCCGCCACAGCAGAGGCGAGACCAGTGAGCCCCAGGGGCGCGGTGCGTCGAGCGGCCAACAGCATGCTGCCGAAGGTCGACTTCCCCGAGTTGCTCCTGGAGGTCGCCGAGCCGACCGACATGACAACCGCGTTCACCCATATCTCCGGTGCCGACCCGCACATGGACGACTTCGAGGTCAGCGTCTGCGCGCTGCTGCTCGCGGAGGCCTGCAACGTCGGCCTGACCCCGGTCGCCAAGCCGAACGTGCCGGCACTCACCCGCGCCGCCCGGTCCAGGTCGACCAGGGACACCTGCGGGCCGAAACCATCGGCGCCGCCAACGGGATGCTCATCGGCGCCCAGGCCAAGGTCGACATCGTCCGGGCCTGGGGCGGCGGCCTGGTCGCCTCCGCGGACGGGGTGCGGTTCCGTTCCGGTCCAGACGATCCACGCAGGTTACAGCCCCCGGTACTTCGGGCTACGCAAGAACGGCGCCACCTGGCTGAACGTGGTCAACGACCAGGTCATGGGCCTGGGCGGAGTGGTGGTACCCGGCACGCTGGGCGACTCTCTGTTCATCCTGGACGCGCTGCTGGGCCGCGACGGCGGACCGAAGCCGGAGACCGTGGTCACCGACACCGCGAGCTACAGCGACATCGTGTTCGGGCTGTTCGCGATCTGCGGCTACCAGTTCTCCCCGCGGATCGCGGACATCTCCGACGCCCGACTGTGGCGCACCCACGCCAGCGCGGACTACGGGCCGCTGCAGGAGGTCTCCCGGCACACGGTGCCCTTGGGACCGCATCCGGGCGCACTGGGGCGACACGCTGCGGGTGGCCGGCTCCCTGACCCTTGGTGAGGTCCGCGGCCACGACCTGATCCGCATGCTGTCCCGGGACGGTCGCCCGACCGGCCTGGGCGACGCCTTCGCCCACTACGGCCGGATCTTCAAGACCCTGCACCTGCTGCAGTTCATCTCCGACGACGGCTACCGCCGCATGATCGGCAAGCAGCTGAACATCACCGAGGCTCGCCACCGCCTGGCGCGGCGGATCCTCTTCGGCCGGCGCGGCGAGCTGCGGCAGAAACACAGCCTCTACCTGGACCGGGCGGCCAAGTATCTGGCCGCCGACGGCTTCCCCGTCACCGACGACCTCCTCGCCCGCCTCTCACCACTGCAGTTCGACCGCATCAACTTCCTCGGCCGGTACGCGTTCTTCCGCCCGGCCGAGGCCGGGCTCCGGCCGCTGCGCGAACCATCGGTCGGTGACGATGAGAGCGGGCTATAGGTTCTGCGCAGATGGCCGTACGGGGTGGGGTCCGAAAACCATTCGCGATGGCAGGGGCTTCGAGCCGAGACTGGTAGGTCGATCACATTCAACAGGAAGTGTGGCCAGCCCTGACGTACAACCGTGACACCCTGCTCTTCCCCGACAACCGCGTGCCTCACGTCACCTACGAGGACATTCGGAACTGGGACGAACTCGACCCGGCTCGTCACCCGTTCGCCTGGGATGAGACCGAAGACGCTCGTCTCCGCTCGCTGGTCCGCGCGTGGGTGCCGCCCGTGCTCTCCGGCATGGCCGGCTGGTGGCAGGGCGAACGTTGGTGTGAGAGCCAGGTAGACGCGGTCCTTCGGGAGCGATACGGCACCTGGGCCTGGGGATGGAGCTGGTCCTATCGCGACGGCGGGCCCATCGGCAACTGGGTCAGCGGGCCGAGCTCGGTGACGACCCCCGACGAGACCGCAGCACGCGTCGTAGCCGCGCTGCGGGAGTGGCGGGAGTGGCTGGAGCGGACGGCCCAGCGCTTCGCCGAGCTGGCGCCGCCGCCGGACGCCTCACCCGAGGATCGCAGCTGGCACCTGGAACGGGCCTGCGTCCGGCTCGTGACCCACGCGCTGGACTCGGGCGCGGACAACGCCTGGCGCGGCCAGACCTCGATCGTCCTGAGCTGGTTCCTCACCAGCACTGGCATGGACCGGGCCGAAGCCGCGCAAGCAGTGGAGAACGCGATCGGTGGCCGGTTCAAAAGCTGGGTCCCGGAGCGGACACTGATCGAATCCGTCGGCGATGACCTCGCCGTCGGCCTCACCGGCCACGCCCCGTACCAGGACCATCGTGAGAGGGCGGCGCTGGAGGAACTCCATGACCGCTACTGACAGCCTTTCAGTCTGGCTGCGCGTGCGCCGCGAGGTCGACTGGCAATGTGCACCGGCCCTACAGCGGGTCCCGCCCGACCGTGATGGGTTCCGGTCCTGGTGCGAGGGGCCGGTGCGTCGGCGCGACCCGGTTCGCGCCGAGCGTCTGCTCGCCGCATACGCCTTGGCCCGAGAAGATGCCGCACGCCGCGCCCCGCTGGACTTCGCCCTGCTGGCCGGTTGGCAGCGCGAAGTCCTTGCTGCAACAGGGGCACCGTTCCGCGTGAGCGACGCCTATGCGAAGGCTGGCCGCGAGCGCTACGGCCTGAGCCCGCGCACCCCAGCCGAGTTCGATTCCTGCCTGCGCGAGACGAACGACCCGGACATCCCGCTGGCGGCCCGCGCGGCCCGCGCCTACCTCGATGTGGCGTTCTTCCACCCCTTCACTGATGGCAATGCCCGCGCCGCGCTGTTGACCTTGGTCCATGTTCTGACCCGGGAGGACATCGTCCTTCCTGAGGTCGGTCCCCTCCAGACCACCCGCTACGCGGATGACCCGGCTGGCGCCGGCGACCTTGCCGCGCTCATCGGAGTGCTCAACCGCCGCCGACGATGAAGCGTTCGGGCGGGCGTACTGACAACTTCACCAGGCTTCAACAAACCATGGCGAGCTCAAGCGGTCAGCGCATCACCGCTGTTCAGGAGGTCAGCGTGGACCTCTGCCGGGGTGTGAGCACCCCCTTCGAGTCCGATGTGTTCGACCTCCTGGTCGCCGAACCCGCCCACCGGACCGAGATCCTCATCGGCTACGCCCGCCTCTCCACCGGCGGGCAGAAGCTCGACCGACGGATCGACGCCCTCACCGCGGCCGGATGCCGACGGATCTTCGCCGACAGGAAGTCCGGCAAGGATGACCTGCGCCCCGAGCTCAAGGCCTGCCACTCCTTCCTCGCCGCCGGCGACACCCTGGTGGTCCCCGCGCTGGACCGGTACGGCCGATCCCTCAAGGACCTGGTGAACATGGTCGGCGAACTCCGGCGCCGCGAGATCGGCTTCTGCTCGCTGCACGAGCGCCTGGACACCACCACCCCCGGCGGCCGGCTCGTCTTCCCCGTCTTCGCCGCCCTCGCCGAGTTCATCCGCGAGCTGATCGTCTCCGGCACCCGCGAGGGCCTGGACGCCGCACGCGCCCGCGGCCGCGTCGGCGGCCGACCCACCGTCGCCACTCCCGAAATCATCCGTGCCGCCCGCGACATGCTCCCCAACCCCGAGAACTCGATCACCTCGATCGCCAAGATCCTCGGCGTCAGCCCCGGCGCCCTCTACAACCACATCCCCGACCTACGGGAACTCCGCGCCTCCGGCCGCATCCCGGGGCAACTCACCACCGGCTGACCGCTCCCGCTACTGGCCGTTCCGATCCTCCCCGGAGGCCGTACGGCACGAGAGGAACGGCTCCATGCCCCCGACGACCACCACCACCGCCCCCGTCCCGCACGAGTCGGTCGGCCCCCTGCCCGAAGGCGTCACACTGCCGGTACCGCCGCAGAACCCGACGGTCGAGGAGGAGCGACTGATCCGCAAGCAGGAACTCGCCGCCGCCTTCCGGCTGTTCGCCCGCTTCGGCTTCTCGGAGGGAGTCGCGGGACACATCACCGGGCGCGACCCCGAACGCCCCGAGGCCTTCTGGGTCAACCCCTTCGGAATGTCCTTCGGGCAGATCCGCGTCCGCGACCTCGTCCTCGTCGACCACGACGGGACCCTGCTGGAGCGGAAGCGGCCGGTGAACAAGGCCGCGTTCTGCATCCCTTCGAGGTCCACCGGGCCCGCCCCGACCTCCGGTCCGCTGCCGGGCCGGTTCCGGTTCCGCCCGATGTGGGACCAGATCACACAGCAGGAACCGGATCTGCTCGACTGACGGACGGACCGGGAACGCCGGTCGGGCGGGCAGCGCGTCCGCACTCCTCACCGCGAGAGTCTCGAGGCGTACGTACTACCGTTCTGACCGGCACTTCCCCACCGGCCCCCTGCACCCTCCGTCCCGGACAGTGGCCGCACCTTCGAGAAACGGATCACCATGGCAAGGATCACCGACCGCACGATCCTCATCGTCGGCGCGTCCTCGGGCATCGGTGCGGAAGTGGCGCGCCAACTCGCCCCCGGCAAGAACCGGTTGGTCATCACGGCCCGGCGCGCCCCCGAACTGGCCCGGGTCGCGGAGCAGGTCCGGGCCGCAGGCAGCCACTGCCTGCCCCTCACCGCCGACGCCCTCGACCCGCGGGCGGCGGCCGACGTGGTGGCGGCCGCCGCGAGTGAGTTCGGGGCCGTCGACATCGCGCTGCTCAACGCCGGCGACGGACCGGACATGGCCATGGACGAGGTCTCCGTCGCCGATGTCTCACACATCATGGCGCTGAACTACGGGGTCGTCGTCAACCACCTCGTCCCGCTGACCGAGCAGATGCTCCGGCAGCAGAACGGCGGCCTGATCGCCCACACCAACTCCCTCGCGGGGCTCATGGGCCTCCCCCGCCAGGGCCCGTACTCGGCGGCGAAGGCCGCCGCCCGCACGCTGCTGGACGCCGCCCGCGTCGAACTGGAGCCCAGGGGAATCCGGTTCACCACCATCCATCCGGGCTTCGTGGCCACGGAACGCATCAGCGAGGACGGCCTGCCCAAGCCGTTCGAGATCAGCGAGGAGCGCGCCGCACGCCACGTCACACGCGCCCTGGAGAGGGAACCGGCTCACGCGTACTTCCCCTGGCCCACGGCGGCCCTGGTCCGCACCCTGCGCACGCTGCCGACGCCGCTCTCCTCCCTGATACTCCGGAAACTGGCCTATCGATAGAGGGAGTCCCCGGGTCGAGCAGCGGACCGACGCACTCGCCTCCTCCGGCATGGCCGCCGCCGGCCATGCCGCACTCTGGCCGGACGGGATGGCGGCGGTCGCCGACGGGCCAGACCCCGACCACGGCCATGACGCTCACCGACTCCGACCGCGGCCTGCCCATGGGCCGGGCGGGCTCCGACGCCGGGTCCTTCACCGCCGGTTGCACCACCACGGTCCCCGCGCGCGACGCCGTCCTGCTCACCGTCTCCGGCAGCGCGGCGTCGGGCTCCACGTACGAGGACACGAGCACCGCCACCACGCCCGCCTTTTCCGGCTCACCGCGACCGTCCAGGTGGGCCGTGTAGGTCCGGCTCCGACGACCAGCGCCCTTGCCGCGCAGCTCCTCCGGGCACGGGTAAGTGCTCGCGTGTGCCGCATCCCGCGGCTGAGGTCCCCTGGTCACGCACCGGCACACCGCCGCCTACAGGGCCTGAAGCGCCTCGGGAACCAGGTCGTCCACGCGTGGGTATCCGTCGACGGCCATGATCAGATCGGCCTCGGCGAGCAGGGCGCGCAGGACGTGGACGATGCCGTCCGTGCCGCCCAGCGCGCAGCCGTAGGCGTAGGGGCGGCCGATGCCGACCGCCGTCGCGCCCAGGGCGAGGGCCTTGACGATGTCCGCGCCGCTACGGACGCCGGAGTCGAAGAGGACCGGCAGCCCGTCGGCGGCCTCGACGACGGCGGGCAGGGCGTTCAGCGCGGGGAGGCCGCCATTGGCCTGCCGGCCGCCGTGGTTGGAGCAGTAGATCGCGTCCACTCCCCCGTCCCGGGCGCGGCGGGCGTCCTCGGGATGGCAGATGCCCTTCACGATCAGCGGCAGGTCGGTCAGTGAGCGCAGCCAGTCCAGGTCCTGCCAGGTGAGCGGGTTGCCGAAGACCTGGGTCCAGCGCAGGACCGCGGACGGGGGGTCCTCCTCGGGCGGGCGGGGCAGCGCGGCCCGGAAGACGGGGTCGGTGAAGTAGTTGGCGAGGCAGTGGCCGCGCAGCTGCGGGAAGTTGGCTGCCGAGAGGTCGCGCGGGCGCCAGCCGGTGATCCAGGTGTCGAGGGTGACGACGATGCCCCGGTAACCGGCGCTTTCGGCGCGGTGCACGAGGCTCTCGGCGAGTGCCCGGTCGGTGGGTGTGTAGAGCTGGAAGAAGCCGGGGACGTCCCCGAGTTCGTCCGCGACGGTTTCCAGCGGGTCGACGGACAGGGTCGAGGCGACCATCGGCACCCCGGTGCGCGCGGCTGCCCTGGCCGTGGCCAGGTCGCCGTGCCCGTCCTGGGCACACAGCCCGATCACGCCGACCGGGGCGAGGAACACCGGGGACGGCAGGGTCATGCCGAACAGCTCCACGGTCAGATCGCGCTGCGCGGCCCCGACGAACATGCGGGGGATCAGCCCCCAGCGGGCGAAGGCGGCCACGTTGGCTCGCTGGGTGTGCTCGTCCCCCGCGCCACCGGCGACGTAGGACCACACCGACGGCGGCAGCGCTGCGCGTGCCTTCGCCTCCAGTCCGGCGAAGTCCATGGGGAACGAGGGCAGCACACCTCCCAGCCCGTTCAGGTAGATCTCGTTCTGGTAGTCGGCGAACGCCATGACTGACACCTCATCGCTCAGCTGCGACACGCACAGGGTCTCGTGGACGTCCAGAGTGCGACACTGCGCCGTACGGGTCGGCGAAACGCAGGATTCACCCTCGCCGGCCGCCGTGAACGCAGGATCCGGAGACAGGTGCCCGTGCTGAGTGAAGGCGATCTCGCGCTCATCCACGCCCTGCAACTGCGCCCCCGCGCCTCCTGGACCGAGCTGGGCCGCACCCTCGGCGTGGACGCCGTCACGGCGGCGCGCCGCTTCAGGCAACTCACCGAGCGCGGTGAGGCGTGGGTCGGGGTCTCCCCCGGACCCACACTGCTGCACCGCCTCTGTGTCGCGTTCGCCGAGATCGACTGCGCGGCCGGGGCGGCCGACGCCGTGGCCGGCGCGCTGCGGGGCCACCCGCACGCGGTCACCATCGAGCGGACCGCGGACACCCACCGGCTCCTCGCGACCGTGGTCACCGCCGACATCGCGGCCATGGCGCGCTACACCCTGGACGTCCTCTCGGCCGTGCCGGGCATCGCCGCCGTGCGCACGCGGATCGTCACGCACATGTTCGCCGAGGGCGGGCAATGGCAGATCGACGCGTTGGACCGCGAACAGCGCTCACTGCTGCGCACACCGCCCGGTGGCGGGGAGACCGGGCGGGGCACCGGCAGCGAGGAGATCACCTCGCGGGACCGCACCCTGCTGAGCCTCCTCCACTACGACGGCCGCGCCTCCTTCCAGACCCTGGCGGAGGCGCTCGGCACCACCGCCTTCACGGTCAGGCGGCGCCTCGACCGGCTGACCAGGCTCGGCCTGGTCCGCTTCCGCTGCGACTTCGCCCGCCCACTGGGCGGGTGGCCGGTCGCGGTCACGTTCTGGGCCACGGCCCCCGTCAGGGAACTGCCCGCCGTCGGGCACGCCCTCGTCCGTCTGCCCGAAGTCCGCAACTGCGCCGCCGTCACGGGCGAACACAATCTCGTCGTCCAGGCCACTCTGCACTCCGTGAGCGACGTGCCGCGTCTGGAGATCCGCCTCTGTGACGTCCATCCCGGCCTCGTCGTCACCGACCGGACGATGACCCTGCGCCACGACAAGCTCCTCGGCCGGGTCCTCGACCCGCGGGGCCGCTCGCTCGGCGTCGTCCCGCCCGACGTGTGGTGCGAGCCGGGCACGTCCGCCCCGGCTCCATGAGGTGGGGCGCCCCGGCCGGCTCAGGTCTCCCTGGGCGTGGTGTGCCGGAGGAGGTGGTCGGCCAGCAGTTCGAGGGCCGCCCGGCTGTCGTCGCTGTTGCGGTCCACCAGCCAGGTGATGTTGAGGCCGTCGAGCGTCGACTGCACGTACCGCGCGAGGACCGGTACGGGCACCGTCCACTCGATCCCCGCATGGTCGGCGGCGAGTTCGAGCAGGGCGGCGTGGGCGCCGAGGAAGATCTCGTACTGCCGTCTCGCCACGTTCTCGAAGCCCGGATTGCGCAGCGCGTACTGTGTGAGCTCATAGTTGATCTGGTGCTCACGAGGGTTGGCCTCGAAGCCCTTCCAGAACGTGTACAGGCTGTCGAGGACGCTGTCGCGGATCTCCTTGTGCGGTGCGAAGAGTCCCCGGACCTCCGCCACGTACCGCTCGGTCAGAGTCTCCGTGACGAGTTCGAGCAGCTGCTCCCTGGAGTCGAAGCAGTAGTGGAACACCCCGAGGGGCATGCCGGCCTCGTTCACGATGGCGCGGGTGGTGGCCTTGGCCACGCCGTCCCGCGTCATGACCCGGATCGCCGCTTCGAGCAGTTCGGCCCTCCGGTCGGTCGCCGCCATGCGGGGCACGCGCACTCCTCTCTCCACCGGCAGCTTCGCCCGTCAGGATAACGGCGGTCGGATACTCACCCCAAGAGATCTCAGTCATCCGTCCAAGACGCCTGACTCGGCGCGGTGCGCCCGGGAACGCACGCCGCGGCGAGGACCGACGACGGCTCCGCCCGGGAGCGGAGCCGTCCGGCCTTGCTACGGCGTGACAGCGACGCCCGGTCGCCCCGTCAGGAGCGACGCGCGCGCCCGGCCGCGTACACCGCCCCGGCGCCGGCCGCGACCACCAGGGCCGCCGCACCCGCGATCAGGCCGACCGGTGCGCCGGCACCCGTCTCGGCCAGCGGCGGCTTGCTGCCACTCGGTGACGGCGTGGGGGTGGCCGGCGGTGTCGACGTCAGCGGCGGCACGTCCGGAGTCGTGGGAGGTGTCGAGGAGGGCTTGGGCGCGGTGGGGGTGGCCGGAGGTGTCGACTCGGCCGGGGGTGTGCTGTCCGCGGGGGTCGTGGGTGTGGCCGGCGCGGTCGGGGTCGGCTGCGACGCGGTGGGGGTGGGCGAGCCGGGGGTGCAGGCCTTCTCGCCGCCGTTCCAGGCCGCTATGAGGTGGTACGGGGTGACGACGCCGTCGGGCTCGTAGGGTGCGGGGCCGTGCCCCGCGCCGCTGCCGCCGTCGTAGGTGACGTCGTCGCCGTACAGGTCGATCTGGCCGTAGCAGTCGGGCGTCTTCACGCTCAGCTTCTGCCAGGTGCCCTTGGCGTCGTCCGTGCCGGCGACATCGGCGGAGGTGAGGTAGACGGTGGCCTTGTCGACCAGCGTCTGGTGGCCCGAGGTGTACCAGTCGGGGCCCTCGGTGGTGTACTCGGCGAGGGAGACGGGGTACGTGCAGCCCTCGGCGACCTTCTGGCCGGGCGCGAGACGGACCTCGACCGTCCCCGGGGCGGACTTCCAGAGGTAGAGCCCGCCCTGCGAAGTCCAGTCGGCTCCGACGACGTTTCCGTCGGCGCCGACGATGCGGTACTGCACGGTGGCCGACTGGCACCCGCCGGCCGGTGCGGCACTCGCCGAGCCGGCCGCGAGCACGGGGAGTGCGGCGGCAGCGGTGACGGCGAGCGCGGGCAGGGTTCTGAGACGTTTCGAACGCGACAAGATGAGCCCTTAAGGAAAAGAAGGTGTGGGAGGTGGCACAGTGCGAACGGCGGACGCACGCGGGGAATCGTCACAAGGCATGCGCGAACAGACCGGTCGCCTCACTTCGTCCGCTGTGAACGCGACGAAGTAGACCGGATTCTGCTCGGCATTCACAACTTCCGTCAATCTTCCGCGGGTTCACCACGCTTCCCCCCGGTCACCAAGGAACCATATGCCCGACAAACACCCTCGAATGCCCTCGCCCGGAACCAGCCGCAGTACCTCGGCCACCATCCAGCCGAACATCCTGCGCTACCTCGCCCTCGTCTCCGACGCGTACGACGTCCACCTGCAGCCCCTGCTCACGGACGTGGGACTGGACGAGGCCGTGATGCGCTCCGCCGCGCTGCGGGTCTCCTACCGGCAGGGCAGCGTCGTCATCCGGCGCGCGGTGGAGCTCACCGGCGACGCGCATCTGGGCCTGCGGGTGGGCGCGGCGCAGCACCTCACCGCCTGGGGTCTGCCCGGCTTCGCCCTGATGGCCGCCGACACCTTGCGGGACGCGATCGACACGGGCGTGCGGTTCCAGAACCTGTCCGGCGCCATGGTGGTCTGGTCGGCCCGGCCGGAGGACGCCGGGTATGTGCTCCGGGCCGAGCTGCCCGATCCCGCCCTGGATCCGTCGGTCGCGGTCTTCCTGGCCGAGGAGGCGTTCGCCAGCGTCGTGGCCCTCACCCGTTTGAGCGCGGGCGCCGAATTCGCCCCGCTGAGTGTCGGGTTCGCGTTCCGGCCGCCGCACGACACCGGGCCGTTCACGGAGTTGTTCCGCTGCCCGGTGCGTTTCGGCGCCGCGGAGAACCGCCTGGTGTTCCCCATGGCATGGGCCGCCCGGCCGATGCCCGGGCGGGACCCCGTCACCTACGCGGCGGTGATGGGGCTGCTGGAGGAGCAGATGACGTCACGCCGGGACCAGCAGGAGCTGCTGGAGGTGCTGGAGATCTCGATCGCCCAGAGCCTGCCCGACGTGCCGTCCTTCGCCGACCAGGCCCGGCGGCACGCCACCAGCGAACGCACCCTGCGCCGTCGGCTGGCCGAGTGCGGCACGACGTACGAGGCCCTCGTCGACGGGGTCCGCCGGGAGCGGGTCGAACAGCTGCTCCGCCGGCCTGGGCCGACCCTGCGCGATGTCGCCCGGCAGGCCGGTTTCTCCGACGTGCGCGCCCTGCGGCGGGCGGTGCGCCGCTGGCACGGGGTGACCCCGGGACGGCTGCGCGCCGGCATCTGAGCCGACGCCGCCCGCACCGCGGGGTCACCCGGTCAACGGGTCCGGATCCAGACCGTCTTCTCCCTGGTCCACTGGTCGAAGGCGCCGGTGGACTTCTCCGCGCCGCCGAACCCGGACTGCTTCCAGCCGCCGAACGGGGTCGTCATGTCCCCTTCGCTGTAGGCGTTGACCGAGACCACTCCGGCCTCGATGCCCCGCGCCAGACGGAACGCCGCGTCCAGGTCCCGGGTCCACACCGAGGCGGCGAGCCCGTACTCGGTGGCGTTCGCGACGCGCACGGCCTCGTCCTCGGTGGTGAAGGTCCGGACGGTCACGACGGGGCCGAACAGCTCCTTGGTGAGCACGTCGCCGTCCTCCGGCGCACGGCTGATCACGGTGGGCGGGTAGTAGGCGCCGCGTGCCGGCAGACCGTGCGGGAGGCCCCCGGTGTGGAGGTGGGCTCCGGCGGAGCGCGCCGCGTCCACCGCCGCCGCGACCCGGTCGAAGGCGGCACGGTTGATGAGCGGCCCCACCTGGGTGCGGGCGTCCGCGGGGTCGCCGATGACCAGCCCCTTCGCCGCCGCCGTGAACCGGTCCAGCACCTCCTCGGCGATGCTGTGGTGGACCAGCACGCGCGAACCGGCGGTGCAGTTCTGGCCCATGGTCAGGAACGCGGCCTCGGTCATGGCGTCGATGAGGTCGTCGCCGTAGGTGAGCGCGTCGGGCATCAGGATCTGAGGGCTTTTGCCGCCCATTTCCAGGGAGACCCGCTTGAAGTTGGTCTCCGCCGCGTCGGCCAGGATGCGGCGCCCGGTGGCCGTGGAGCCGGTGAACGACAACGCACGCACCAGCGGGTCGCGGGCCAGCGCCGTACCGGTGACGGAGCCGTGGCCGGGAAGCACCGTCAGCACACCGTCCGGGAGGCCCGCCTCCTGGGCCAGCTCGGCCAGGTGAAGGGCCGAACGCGGTGTCGCCTCGGCCGGCTTGAGCAGGAGGCAGTTCCCTGCCGCGAGGGCGGGTCCCACCTTCCAGGCAGCCATGGCCAGGGGGTAGTTCCAGGGCAGGATCGCGGCGGCCACCCCGACCGGCTCCCGGCTCACGAGCCCCAGACTGTCGTGACCGGTGGGGGCGACGCGCCCGAAGATCTTGTCGGCCGCCTCGGCGAACCAGCGGACCGACTCGATCGCCCCGGGTACGTCGCCGGTACGGCACTCCGTGATCGGCTTTCCTGCGTCCTCGCTGTCCAGCCGCGCCAGAATCTCGGCGTCGCGCTCCATCAGGTCGGCCAGGCGCAGCAACACACCGGCGCGCTCCCTCGGTGCGCGTCCCGACCAGACGCCGCCCGTGAAGACGTGGTGCGCGCGCTCGGCCGCCGCCGCCACCTCGCCGGCACTCGTCGCGGGGACCGTGGCGATCAGCTCACCGGTCGCCGGGTTGACGACACGCAGCTTCTCCTCGCTCATGCTTCCTCCACCAGTTCCCAGCGGCCGCCGACCTGACGGGCCAGCCCCCTGCGGCGCAGGTCGTCCAGGTAACGCGCCATGCCCCGCTCACCGCGCTTGCGGAACAGCGGGAACAGTCTCGGAAGCAGGTTGGGCGCCAGCATCGCGAACCGCACCAGACGGGACTCGCCGGGCCGGACGTACGCCTCCAGCCGCGGCTTGTCGAGCAGGCCGACGACCGCGCGCACGACGTCCTCGGGCTGTTGCGGCCGGTCCTGGAACTGGAGGGAGTTCCCGCCGTCGACGGCTTCCTGGCGCAGCATCCGTGTGTCGGTCGCCGACGGCAGCACCGAACCGGCCCTGATGCCCTTGCCGCGCAGGTCCAGCCCGATGGCGAGCATCGCGCCACGCAGCCCGAACTTGGACGCGGTGTAGATGGGGGTCTCGCCCAGCGGGAAGATCCCGCCGAGGGACACCGTGGTCACCACGCGCGGGTCCGTGGCGGCGCGGAGCAGCGGGAGGGCGATCCGGGTGGTGACCAGCGGCGAGAGCAGGTTGAGGCCGATCTCCCGCTCGATGCTCTCCACGCTGCGCACGTCGAAGCGTTCGGCGCTGGTCATGCCGACGTTGTTGACCAGGACGTCGAGACGGCCGTGGGTGACGGCGACGCCGTCGATCGCGCGTTCCACCGCCCCGCGGTCGAGCAGGTCGCAGCCCAGCCCCATGTGCCCGCTCCCCGGCAGGCCCGCGGCGGTCCGCTCGGCCCGGACCTCGTCGATGTCGACCACGACGAGACGGGCACCGCCTCCGGCGAACCGCCGGCACAGGGCGCTGCCGATGCCGCCGGCGCCGCCCGTCACCAGGATGACCTTGTCGCGGAAGTCGTACGTCACGACGCCACCGCCTCCTGCCGCACGGACGTGGCCCGGGGCGGCCGGCCCTCGGTGCGCCAGCCCATCCCCGCGGCGACCTTGCCGAGGTACTTCACGAAGGCGTCGCTGTGGACGTACCCGGTGTGGCGCGGTGAGTCGACGAACTTCAGTCCCCCGCTCAGGTCCGGGCGGTCGCCGCGGATCATGCGGGCGAAGCGCTCGGCGGTCGGCAGCCCGTGCCGCGAGTCCCGGATGAAGGAGGCGATCAGCTGGGCCTGGGTGTCGAAGAGCTGGTAGGCGCCGGAGTTCGTCTCCACGAACCCGATGCCGAAGAGGCCCGCGTGGTCGCGGGAGAACGCCGACAGGTACAGATCGGGGTGCTGCTCGTCGCCGAAGTACTTCTGCGCCACGGGGACCTTGTGGAGGTATCCGGTCGCCAGCAGGATCAGGTCGAAGGCGTCACTGGTGCCGTCGGTGAAGTGCACCGTCCGGCCCTCGGTGCGGACCACCCCGGGCCTGGCGTCGATGTCCCCGTGCTGGAGGTGGTGGATCAGCATCGAGTTGATGGCGGGGTGGGTCTCGAACAGCTTGTGGTCGGGCTTCTGCAGTCCGAGCCGGCGCGGATCACCGTTGACGAGCCGCAGGAGGGCACCGAACACCTTCTGCTGCAACCACATCGGCAGGTGTGGACCGCCCGCCGCGATCGTGTCCACCGGCCGGCCGAACAGATGCTTGGGGATGAACCAGTAGCCACGGCGCATGCTGATCGCCGCGTGGTCGGCGGAGCGCGCCGCGTCGCAGGCGATGTCGAGGCCGGAGTTTCCCGCACCGACCACCAGCACCCGCCTGCCGCGCAGTTCCTCGCTGCTGCGATAGGTCACGGTGTGCCGGATCTCGCCGGTGAAGTCACCGGGAAGGTCCGGGATGTTCGGGTGCCACTGCGCACCCGTGCAGACCACGACGTGGCGGTGCACGCTCTCCCGTCCGTCGGCCCGGGTGACCGTCCAGGTGCCGTCCGCGTTCTTCTCCACGCCGCGGACCTCCGTGCCGAACTCGATCCGGTCCCTGAGCCCGTACGCGTCGGCGAAGGACGTCAGGTAGGACAGGATCTGCCGGTGCGGCGGGTAGTCCGCGAAGTGGTCCGGCATCGGATGGCCGCCGAACCCGGACAGCGTCCTGCTGGAGATGAAGTGGGCCGACTCGTACATCGGGCTGCCCGGGTTGTCGATGTCCCACAGTCCTCCCGGGCCCGTGTGGCGCTCGATGTGGGTGTACGGCAGCTCGCGCTCCGCCAGCGCCCTCGCCACGGCCAGCCCCGCGGGTCCCGCCCCGATCACACATGTGTCGTACTGGTTGTCGTCGCTCACCAGTCCGCCTCCTCGCCGCTTGCTCAGGTGTTGCCGGGAACCTATGCGTCCGGAACACGGCGGCAACTGACCCGCGCGGCCACAGAGGGGACCTCGGCGGCCAAGGGGGATGCCGCTGAGGACCACCGGCGGGCCCGACTTGGTCGCACGACTTGCTCGGCAGACTGAGTCGATATGATCCGCGCATGGCTCATGTGTCCGCGGCGGAGCGCCGCCCCCAGCTGATCAAGGCCGCCATCGACCTCATGACCAGGGAGGGCGTCGCCGCCGGAAGCACCCGCGCCATCGCCGCCGAACTGGGCGTGGCCCAGGCGACGGTGCACTACACCTTCGGCACCAAGGAGGACCTGTACCGGGCCGTCATGGAGCAGCTCACCCATGACCTGATCGCGCAGGTCGAGCGGGCCGCACCGGCGGACGCCGGTTTCGAGGAGACGATCGCGGCCCTGGCCGCGGCCCTGTGGCGGACCCTGCGGGAGCAGCCGACCAGCCACCAGCTGCTCACCGAGCTGTCCATGTTCGCCCTGCGGACACCACGTCTGGAAGAGGCCCTGACGAGCCACTACCGCGAGGTGACGACCGTGACGACGAGGCTGGTGACCCAGGCCGCCGAACGCACGGGACACCAGCTGGCCCAGCCGGCGGAGACCCTGGCCCGCTTCTTCCTCGCCGGCTTCGACGGCCTGTCGGTGCAGCACCTCTCCCTGCCGGACGAGGAGGCCGAACTCACCTGCCTCCAGGCCATGGTCTCAGCCGTCGTGGCCCTCGCGGGTGGCCGGCTGGAGCTCGTGCCCATGGCGGTGAGGTGACCCCAGGGGTTCGTCGCGCGGTGGGTGCCGTACACGTCGTGGCAGCCGGGACGGCGCCGGTCGATCGGCGCGTAGGACACGGGCGCCTTGGCGCGGACTCACAGTTCCCACACCACGGGCAGTGAGGCGTCGGCGCCGTCGGCGGAGTAGTCGTGGACGACGTCGAGCAGGTCCGCCATCCGGGCCTGCCAGGCGATGTTGACCGGCAGCTTCTCCAACTCGGCGATCATCGCCCGGTAGTCCTCCACCTCCAGCACATGGAAGAGATCCGTGCCGCTGCGCCAGATCGTCCACTCGCGGACCCCGGCGGCCCGGATGGCGGCGGTCAGTTCCTCGGGCACCTCGCGGTGGGCCGCCTCGTACGCGTCGACGCGGTCGGCACGGACCTTGGTGTGCAGGGCGATTCTCACAACGGCTCCTTCGTCGGCGGGGCCGGCTCCGACGGATCGCGCCCGGGAGCCGGAGTGCCCGGGGCCAGCAGTCCCCGTGCTTGCAGTTCGTCCCAGAGGGAGGCCGGGACCGGGTGCCGCAGCATGGCGACGGTGTCGTGCACCTCGTCGGCGGACCGCGCGCCGGTCAGCACGCTCGCGACGGCCGGGTGCCCGAAGGGGAAGTGCAGGGCGGCGGCACGCAGCGGGACGCCATGCCGTTCGGCGACCTCCTTCAGCCGCAGGGCCCGGTCGAGGACCGGCCTGGGGGCGGGGGCGTAGTCGTACGTGATCCCCGGCCGCGGATCGGCCAGCAGACCGGAGTTGAGGACACCGCCGACGAGGACGCTCCTGCCACGGGCTGCGGCCTCGGGCAGCAGTTCGACGAGCCCTTCCTGTTCCAGGAGGGTGTAGCGGCCGGCCAGCAGGACGACGTCGATGTCGGTGTCGCGCAGGAAGCGGGCCGGGACCGGGCACTGGTTCATGCCGATGCCGATCGCGCCGACGACTCCCTCGGCACGCAGCCGCTCCAGCGCCGGGTAGGCCTCATGGAGCGCCTGTTCGACGTGGTCGTCGGGGTCGTGCAGGAGCGCCACGTCCACCCGGTCGAGGCCGAGGCGGTCGAGGCTGGCCTCCAGGGAGCGCAGAACGCCGTCGGCGCCGAAGTCCCGGACGCGCCGGTGCGTCGCCGGGACGGCGAAGCCGTTGACCCGGTCGTCGCCCTCGCCGTCGTGGGGCACCAGCAGGCGTCCGACCTTGGTGGACACGGTGTACGCGGCACGCGGGCGGCCGCGCAGCGCGGCGCCCAGACGCCGTTCGGACAGGCCGAGTCCGTAGTGCGGTGCGGTGTCGAAGGACCGGATCCCCGCGTCCCAGGCGGCCTCCACGGTCGCGGCGGCCGCCTCGTCACCGACCTGGCGGTACAGGTTGCCGATGCCGGCGGTGCCGAGGGACAGCCGGGTGACGTCGACGGCGGTGCCTCCGAGCGGCACGCTCCTCACGAGGCCGCCGCCGGGCGCAGTCTGAGTCCCTGCATACCGCCGTCGACCGCGAGGGCGGTGCCGGTGACGGACGCCGCCGCGGGGCCGGCCAGGTAGCCGATCGCCGCCGCGACCTCCTCTGCGCTGACCAGCCGCCCCATGGGCTGGCGGGCGTCCAGGGCGGCCCGCTCGGCCGCCGGGTCGTCCGCGGCGTCCAGGAGCCGCGCGACCCACGGGGTGTCCGCGGTGCCCGGGTTGACGCAGTTGACACGGATGCCCTCGCGGACGTGGTCGGCTGCCATGGCCAGGGTCAGGGCGAGGACCGCGCCCTTGCTGGCGGAGTACAGCGCGCGCTGCGGGAGGCCCGCGGTGGCCGCGATGGAGCAGGTGTTGACGATGGAGGCGTGTGCCGAGCGGCGCAGATACGGCAGGGCGGCCCGGCTGGTGCGCACCATGCCGAGGAGGTTGACGTCCAGAACGTGGTGCCACTGGTCGTCGGTGTTGTCCTCGATGGTGCCGACGGCGCCGATGCCCGCGTTGTTGACCACGACGTCCAGGCCGCCGAGCCGCGCGGCGGCCTCGTCGACGGCGGCGCGTACCGAGGCGTCGTCACGGACGTCGGCTCGCAGGGCGGGCAACGGGCGTGGCACCCCGGAGGGGTCGAGGTCGAGTACGGCCACCGTGGCGCCCTGGGCGACGAACATCCGGGTCGTGGCGAGCCCGATTCCGGAGGCCCCGCCCGTGACGACCACCCGCAGGCCCCTCATGCCGGCCGGGCCGGTCACGCGCCCTCCTGTCCGGCGAGATCGGCGGCCCAGAACGAGCCGTCGGGATAGCGGTAGGCGTCGATGGACTCGGGGCGCATGGTGGCGGAGAAGCCGGGGGTGAGCGGTGCCGTGTAGTGGCCGTCGCGGATGAGCACGGGCGCGGTGAAGTGGTCGTGGAGGTGGTCGACGTACTCGATGACCCGGTTCTCGGTCGTGCCGGACAGGGCCAGGTAGTCGAACATCGACAGGTGCTGGACCAGTTCGCACAGTCCGACACCACCGGCGTGCGGGCACACCGGTACGCCGAACTTGGCGGCGAGGAGCAGGATGGCCAGGTTCTCGTTGACACCGCCGACGCGGGCCGAGTCGATCTGGAGCACGTCGATGGCGTCGGCCTGGAGAAGCTGTTTGAAGATGATCCGGTTCTGCACGTGCTCCCCGGTGGCGACCCTCACCGGGGCGACCGCCTCGCGGATGGTGGCGTGGCCGAGGATGTCGTCGGGGCTGGTGGGCTCCTCGATCCAGTAGGGGTCGAACGCGGCCAGCGCGGTGGTCCACTCGATCGCCTCGCCGATGTTCCAGCGCTGGTTGGCGTCGATGGCGATGCGGATGCCGTCGCCGACGGCGGCGCGGGCGGTGCGCAGCCGCCTGATGTCGTCGTCGAGATCGGCGCCGACCTTCAGCTTGATCTGCGTGAAGCCGTCGGCGACGGCCTGCTTGGCGAGCCGGGTGAGCTTCTCGTCGGAGTAGCCGAGCCAGCCCGGCGAGGTCGTGTAGCCCGGGTAGCCGCGTTCCAGCAGGACGGACTCCCGTTCCGCCAGTCCGGCACGGCCTTCCCGCAGCAGGGTCAACGCGTCCTCGGGGGTGAGGGTGTCGGCGATGTAGCGGAAGTCGACCTGGGAGACGAGCCACTCGGGGTCGGCGTGGGCGAGCAGGCGCCACAGGGGCTGCCCGGCCCGCTTGGCTGCCATGTCCCACACGGCGTTGACGACCGCGCCGATCGCCATGTGCATCACGCCCTTCTCGGGCCCCAGCCAGCGCAGTTGGCTGTCCCCGATCAGATCGCGGTTGAGTGAGCCGGGGTCGGCGCACAGCTCGTCCACCGAACGGCCGACGAGATGGGGGCTCAACGCTCCGATCGCGGCGACCTGGACGTCGTTGCCGCGTCCGATGGTGAAGCAGAAGCCGTGACCTTCCAGACCGTCGCCGTCGTCGGTGCGCAGGATGACGTACGCGGCGGAGTAGTCGGGGTCGGGGTTCATCGCGTCGGATCCGTCCAGTTCCCGGGAGGTGGGGAAGCGGACGTCGAACGTGTCGACGGCGGTGATCCGGGCGGGGGTTGCAGTCACAGGGGTGCCTTTCACGCTGGGGCGAAGGTCTGGCGCTGGCCACCGAGCCCGTCGATCTCCGGCTCGACGGTGTCACCCGGGCGGAGATACGGGGTGCCGGGCAGGCCGAGGGCGACGCCGGCGGGCGTGCCGGTGTTGATGACGTCGCCGGGTTCCAGCACCATGTAGCGGCTGAGGTACGCCACGAGGTGGGCGACGGGGAAGATCATGTCGCGGGTGTTGCCGTCCTGCCGCTTGACGCCGTTGACGCTCAGCCGCAGTCCGAGGTTCTGCGGGTCGGCGACCTCGTCCGCGGTGACCAGCCAGGGGCCGAGCGGGTTGAAGGTCTCGCAGGACTTGCCGAGGTCCCACTGGGGCGAGTACTCCAGCTGGAACTCCCGCTCGGAGACGTCGTGGCTGACCGCGTACCCGGCGATCACCTCATGGGCCGCGTCGGGCCCGTCGAGGTAGCGCGCCCGCTGTCCGATGACGACCGCGAGTTCGACCTCCCAGTCGGTCTTCACCGAACCTCGCGGGATCAGCACCTCGTCGTACGGGCCGACGACGGTGCCCGGGTCCTTCATGAACACGACGGGACGGGCGGGTATCGGCGCGCCGGTCTCGGCGGCGTGGTCACGGTAGTTGAGCCCGACACAGACGATCTTGCCCGGGCGGGTGACGGGCGGCCCGATCCGCAGGCCGTCGGCGTCCAGTTCGGGCAGCTCCCCGGCCGCCACGGCCGCGCGGGCCCGGTCGACGCCTCCGCAGGAGAGGAAGACGCCGTCGATGTCGGGGGTCACGCCGGAGAGGTCGAGCAGCCGTCCGTCGTCGGTGCGGACCGCGGGCCGCTCCTCGCCAGGGGCGCCGACGCGCAGCAGTTTCACAGGGCAACTCCTTGGACGGAGGGATCGGGGGTGACCGCGCGTGGGCCGATCGGGCGCACCGGCCGGGCCGTCCGGCGGACGGGACGAACGCCGCGTCGCCTCATATTCATCGGAGGAATGGCGGCAACGTGACTGTAGAGGCCACAGAGCGGCCTGGCAACGCATTCCTCGGATGTATCTGTGGACCGAAGGCATCCTGCCCAGGTCATGCCGTCGCCTTCGGCAGGCCGCGGCCCCACGTGGGCACACCGGATGACGCGCCCTCCGATGAATCGTCCCCGGAGCGGTGTACAGCGGCGGCCCGGACAACACGGCTCGCCGCGTCCGTTCCGGAGACACCCGTCCACCGGCACCCGACCGCGCACGCCCGCGGGAGCCGTCGCGGGAGCGGCCGCCGAAGCGCCGCACCGCTGTCCTTCATCGAATCGTGAGGTGGGGCCGACTGCCGTCGCGGCTCCACGCGACGGCGGGCAGGTGCAGGTAAGCGCAGATCAGAGGCTGCCTCCGGCAGCATCTGCCGCGCCCTGCGCCGGTCGCCGACAGCTGTGCTCCACGGGCCCGACAATTCGATGGAGCCCACCTCTTGTCAGCATCGGCAACGCCGTCGTAACGTCCTCGACGTCCCGAGATACATCGGAGGAATCCCCCGGACTGCTGGTGGGGGCGTTCCTCTCGCCACTCCGGACACCGCAGCGCCCGTTCCGCCCCTCCGTCCCCGCCGGGTCCGGTCCCCGTACGCCCTGCCCGGGCGGCGGCAACGCCCGCCCGCGGTTCCGCCCCGCGCACCGGCGACCACGTCCCCCATCGGCGTCGCCCCGCGGCTCTTCCCCTGGCTTAGGAGAGAACACGGCCATGAAGCTCGCTCGTATCCGATCGACCACCGCAGCCGCCGGCGCCGTCCTCGCAGCCCTCGCCCTCGTCACCGCCTGCAACCGGGAGGGCAACAGCTCGGGCGCGGGCGGCGACAAGCCCGCCATCGGTATCGACCTGCCGCGCTCCGACTCCGACTTCTGGAACTCCTACGCGCAGTACCTCAAGAAGGACATCAAGTCCGACGGCGTCAACGCCCTGCCCCTGAGCAACTCGCAGAACGACGTCACCAAGCTGGTCGCCAACGTCCAGGTCTTCGAGAACACCGGCGCCAAGGCAGTCGTCATGGCCCCCCAGGACACCGGCGCCATCGCCTCCACGCTGGACACCCTGGCGTCCAAGAAGATCCCTGTGGTCAGCGTCGACACCAGGCCCGACAAGGGCGACGTCTACATGGTGGTGCGCGCCGACAACAAGGCGTACGGCACCAAGGCCTGCGAGTTCCTCGGCAAGCAGCTCGGCGGCCAGGGCAAGGTCGCCGAGTTCCAGGGTGCCCTGGACTCCATCAACGGACGCGACCGGTCCGAGGCGTTCGCCGCCTGTATGAAGGCGAAGTTCCCGAAGATCCAGGTCTTCGAGCTGCCCACCGACTGGAAGGGCGACGTGGCCTCCGCCAAGTTGCAGAGCCTGCTCGCCGAGCACCCCGACCTGAACGGCATCTACATGCAGGCCGGCGGCGTCTTCCTCCAGCCGACCCTGGCCCTGTTGCAGCAGAAGGGCCTGCTCAAGCCGACCGGTACCAAGGGCCACATCACGATCATCTCCAATGACGGCATCCCGCAGGAGTTCGACGCGATCCGCAAGGGCCAGATCGACGCCACGGTCTCCCAGCCCGCCGACCTCTACGCCAAGTACGCCCTCTACTACGCCCAGGCCGCGGCCGACGGCAAGACCTTCAAGGCGGGGCCGACCGACCACGACTCCACGATCGTCAAGATCCCCAACGGCCTCGAGGACCAGCTGCCCGCACCGCTGGTGACCAAGGACAACGTGGACGACAAGACCCTGTGGGGCAACAGCGTCGGTCAGTGACAGACCGGAGGGAGAGGCAACCGGCTCTCCCTCCGTCCGGCCCTCCCCCTCGTCTCCCCACCCGAAGGACGGTATCCACCATGGCGGACACCGCGACCGCCCCGGCGCAGGCCGGCGCAGGCCCGGCTCCGGTGGCCGAGGCCGCCGGAATCAGCAAGCGGTTCGGCGCCACCGTCGCGCTGCGTGACGCGCGCATCACCATCACAGCGGGCGAGTCGCACGCGCTGGTCGGCCGCAACGGCGCCGGCAAGTCGACGCTCGTGTCCATCCTGACCGGACTGCAACCGCCCGACACCGGTGTCCTGCGTTTCTCCGGCGCGCCGGCGCCCGCGTTCGGCGACATCGACGCCTGGCGCTCCCGGGTCGCCTGCGTCTACCAGCGGTCCACCATCATCCAGGACCTGACCGTCGCCGAGAACCTGTTCCTGAACCGGCAGAGCGACGGAGTGCTGCGGCCCATCCGCTGGCGGGAGCTCAAGAGGCGGGCCGGGGAACTCCTCGGCGAGTACGGCGTGGACGTCGATCCCGCCGCACGGGCCAGGAACCTCTCGGTGGAACAGCGGCAGTTCATCGAGATCGCCCGCGCGCTGTCGTTCGGCGCGCGCTTCATCATCCTGGACGAGCCGACCGCGAAACTCGACGCCCGTGGCATCTCCCGCCTCTTCGACAAGCTCCGCGACCTCCAGCGGCAGGGGGTCGCCTTCCTCTTCATCTCCCACCATCTGCAAGAGGTGTACGACCTCTGCACCACCGTCACGGTCTACCGCGACGCCGCCCACATCCTCACCGCGCCCGTGGCCGGCCTCGGCCACCAGTCCCTGGTGGAGGCCATGACGGGCGAGTCCGCCGCCACCGCGATCCCGGTCGCCGCACATTCCGCCCCGGCGCGGGACGGCTCTGCGGAGCTCCTCGCGGTCGAGGGCCTCACGCTCGACGACGCCTGCCGCGACCTCTCCCTGTCCGTCCGCGCGGGTGAGGTCGTCGGACTGGCCGGCGCCGCGGCGAGCGGCAACGTCCGGGTCGGCGAGGCCGTCGCCGGTCTGCACCCGGCCCGGCAGGGCACCATCACGGTCGGCGGCCGGCGTGTGCGGACCGGCAGCGTGCCCTCCGCGCTCAAGGCGGGCGTCGGCCTGGTCCCCGAGGACCGGCACATCCAGGGCCTGGTCAACGACCGCAGTGTGGCGGAGAACGCCACGCTGACCGTCACCGACCAGCTCGGGCCGTTCGGAACCGTCCTCCCGGCGCGTACCCGGTCGTTCGCCCGGCGCATGATCCGGGATCTGGACATCAAGACTCCGGGCGCGGCCACCCCCGTGTCCGCCCTCTCCGGCGGCAACCAGCAGAAGGTCGTCGTCGCCAGGGCCCTGGCCACCGACCCCCGGGTACTGGTGGCCATCCGTCCCACCAACGGGGTGGACGTCAAGTCCAAGGAGTTCCTCCTGGGCCGGATCCGGCAGATCGCCGACGCGGGGAAGGCCGCGCTGATCGTCTCGGACGAACTGGACGACCTCAAGGCGTGCGACCGCGTCGTGGTCATGTTCCACGGCCGTACGGTCGCCGAGTTCGGCCGCGGCTGGAAGGACGAACAGTTGGTCGCCGCCATGGAGGGCGTGGGAGCCACGTCCGCAGCATCCGACACCGAAGCGCACGGAAGGTAGTCATGTCCGCCACCACAGATGTCACCGACACCGCGGCGAACGTGGGAAAGGCAGGCGACACGGACACCGGGCGCGGCCTCGGCCTCGGTCGCTTCCGCGAGTTGTCGCTGGTCCCCGCCATTCTGGTGCTGGGGCTGATCGGCTTCATCGTCTCGCCGGCCTTCCTGACCTCCGACAACCTCATCGGTGTGGCCCAGCAGTCCACCGAGCTCAGCCTGCTCGTCCTGGCCACCGCGCTGATTCTGATCGCCGGGCGGATGGACCTGTCCCTGGAGTCCACGATCGGCGTGGCGCCGGTGATCGCCGTATGGCTGGTGCTGCCCACCCATGGGGCGCGGTTCACCGGCCTCGGGCTGCTGCCCGAGTGGACGGCCGTCCCGCTCTGTCTGCTGGTGGGCGTGGTGATCGGCGCCGTCAACGGGTTCCTGATCCTGAAGCTGCGCCTCAACGGCTTCATCGTCACCCTCGGCATGCTGACCATGCTCCGCGGACTCCAGATCGCGATCTCCGAAGGCCAGTCCATCGTGGAACTGCCCTCTTCCTTCACCTATCTGGGCAAGGCGTCGTGGCTGGGTATGCCCGCGGCGATCTGGATCTGTGTGACGCTGTTCGCGGCAGGCGGCAGCGCGCTGGCCTGGCTGCGGCACGGGCGGGCGCTCTACGCGATCGGCGGCAACGCGGAGGCCGCACGCACCGCCGGCATCAAGGTCGACCGGATCGTGTGGACGGTCCTGATCCTCGGAAGCCTGCTGGCGGCGTTCGCCGGCATCCTCTACAGCGGCCACTACGGGTCCATCTCCGCCACCCAGGGCAGCGGCTGGATCTTCCAGGTCTTCGCGGCCACCGTCATCGGCGGGGTCAGCCTCAACGGCGGCAAGGGATCGGTCTTCGGGGCGCTCACCGGCGTCCTGACCCTGCAACTGGTCGTGAACGTGATGACCCTGGCGGGCGTCCCGGCGCTCTGGAACCAGTTCCTCAACGGCGCGATCATCATCGTCGCGCTGGTCATCTCCCGTTTCGCTTCCGGCGAGAAGCAGGAGTAGATCCCGCTCGGGCGGGCGGCGGCGCCTGGTCGTCCGCCGTCTGCCGCCCGCACGGCCCGGTACAGAAAGGCGCTCTCGTGGCACTGACGGACGAGGCCATGGACAAGATCAAGGCGATGATCGTCGACGGCGAACTCGCTCCGGGCTCCCGCCTGCCCAAGGAGGACGTCCTCGCCGGACAGCTCGGTCTGTCCCGCAGCTCTCTGCGCGAGGCCGTGCGAGCCCTGACCGCCATGCGGATCCTCGTCACCCGCCAGGGCGACGGCACCTACGTGTCGAGTCTCGAACCTCACCTGCTGCTGGAGACACTGTCGTTCGCCTCGGACGTCTCCCAGGGGCAGACGGCCCTGCAGTTGCTCCAGGTGCGCCGCCTGCTCGAACCGCAGGCCACGGGGCTGGCTGCCGCGCTGCTGGGTCCCGGCGACCTGAGGGAGCTGCGCGCTCTCCTGGCGCGGTCCCGATCCGCCACCACGGTCGAGGAGTTCGTCGTCCACGACATCGAGTTCCACCTGCGCATCGTGGCGGCCGTCGGGAACCCGGTCCTGTCCATGCTGCTCCAGGTGCTTTCCACACAGACCCAACGCGTCCGTATCGTTCGGGGCACCCGCGCCGAGCGGGCCGTGGAACACGCCCACCGCGAGCATGAGGAGATCCTGCGCGCGTTGGAGAACCGGGACGCCCTGTTGGCTGCGTCGGCCGCGACCGTTCACGTGTCCGCCGTCGAGCAGTGGGTCGCGAGGAGTCTGGTGGACACGTCGTTGCAGGTCGCCGAGGACTGACGGCTCGGGACCCGGGCCGGTTCCGGCCCCACCGGCAGGGTGCCGAGTCCGCCGGGCGCGCCGAAGGTGAGCGGCACGCCGGGCCCGTGGCCGGCGCCCGCCGGGGCGTGGCCGGGGCAGCTCGTGGACGTGGGTCGGCCCGCCGCCGGCCACGTGGGCGTCGGCCAGGCGCAGGGTGGTCCGAAGAGGGCGAGGCCCCGGACGCCGGGTTCCCGTCCAGCCGCCCCAGCATGCCGCCGAGCACGAGGGACAGGCGGTACGTGTCCCGGTGAACGTGACGACAGGACCTGCGCGACAGTCGCCGGTCGCCGAAGCGGCCCGGGTGTTCAGACCACGGGTGAGGGCGCCGGCCGGTGCTCGTCGGGGGCCTTCGCGCCGGACACCGTCATCCTCAGCAGGGGCAACGAGGCCGCGAAGGTGCCCAGCGCCAGTACCAGGCTCAGTACGCCGGCCCCGGCGCCGTCGAGGACGGCGCCGACGGCCAGCGGTCCGATGCCGGTGCCCAGCGCTCCGGCACCGCTGAGGGAGGCCACCAGTCGGCCGGTCGGGTCGAGGAGGGCCGCGGCGGCGAGCATCTGCACCAGGACGGCGAGTTGGCAGGTCTGCCAGAGGACGGCCGCGACGACGAAGAGCACGGGGTCGCGGGTGAAGATCAGCAGGGCCATCGCCAGGGCTTGCGCCGAGACGAAGGCCGCCATCGACGGCATACGTCCGAAGCGCCGTGCCGCGACGGGTCCCAGCACCGCGCCGACGAGCGCCACGACGCCGGAGACCGCGAGGACGGCCGACACGGCCGAGTGCGACAGGCCGGTGTGCTGGCGGCCCAGGACCGAGGCGTAGGACCAAGCCCCTTGTGTGACGGCCCACAGGAACGCGGTCCCCGCCAGCAGGACCGCCGAAGGCTTCACCGGGAGCGTCTCCCCCTGCTCCGCGCCGCCGGTGCCGGGTCGTGCGGGACCGTCCGGAAGCCTGCGCACCAGCGGCCAGGCGAGCAGGCAGCACAGCGCCATGAGCAGGAACCCGGTGCCCTCTCCCAGGCCGTGGTCGGCCGCGGGAACCGCCATGATCAGCAGTGCGGTCACACCGACCGTGCCGCAGACGGTGACCGTGCACGCCCGGTCCGCGTCGTCGGTGGCGGCGAGCGCCGCCGTGGCCGCCGCGTAGACCGCGCCCAGCCCCGCTCCGAGCACCAGATTGGCCAGGATCAGCGTCACCACGTCGGTGGCCGCCGTCGCCGCCAGGAAGCCGGCTCCCGCGAGGGCCAGACCGAGGCGGGTCATCCGCACACGGCCGGGACGCGCGGCCCGCCGGGCCAGCAGGAGCGTCACGACCGCCGTCGCCATCAGCTGGGTCGCGGCCACGAGCCCGGCACCGGAGTCCGACAGCGCGAAGCGTGACGCGAAGTCGTCGACGAAGACGGGCATCACGTTCGCGCCACCGTTTCCCAGGGTGACGCCCGCGACGAGGGCCACACCGACGGCGAAGGTCAGGGCGGAGCCGCTGCGGGCGTTCACCGGCCGCTCCGCTGCGGGGAGCCAGCGGTGATGACCGCCCTGCGGCAGGGCATCGAGCGTGCAACAAGCATGAGAACCTCACGAGTTGAGGGGATCGGGAGCCACCGCACGGGGGATCTCAGCCGGCCCAGACGTCCTCGACGTAGTAGCCGGACTCGATCAGGGCTCCCAGCCAGGCCGCGGCCTCCGCGTCCCCGGCACCCGTGTGCCCGCGGTAGATCGCCATGAAGGCCTCCCGTACCGCGGGGGCCATACGGCGGCCGTCACCGCAGACGTGGACGCGTCCGCCGGCTTCCAGCACCGCCCAGACCTCGTCGCTCTCCCGTGCGATGCGGTCCTGGACATGGCGGGCGCCGTCCACGGGGGCGCGGGCGAAGGTGGGCCGCATGGTGACGGCACCGGCCGCTTCGGCCGCCTCGAACTCGGCGCGGTGCAGATAGTCGACGTCCGGGTGGTCACAGCCGAAGTAGCACAGCAGCGTGCCCGTGGAGCGGGTGTGGTGACGGTCGAGGACCGCGCCGCGGAAGGGTGCCAGTCCGGTGCCCGCGCTGACCAGGATCACCGGTACGGACCTGTCCTCGGGCAGGCGGAAGGCCTCACTGCAGGGCAGCACCCTGGCCTGGAGGGTGCCTCCGGCCTTCACGGCCTGCAGATAGTGCGAGGCGATGCCGCGGAACGCGCCCTCGCCGGCGCGGTGGGGGGCGGCGAGCAGCGACACCATCAGGTCCACCTCGCCGGGCGCGGCCTCGGCGGAGGAGGAGATGGAGTAGTGGCGCGGGCGCAGCACCGGCAGCAGTTCGAGGAAGCGCTCGAAGGGCAGCTCGCAGGCGCGGTGGCGGTCCAGGAGATCCAGGACGCTGCGTCCGGCGGCGGTCACCCGCTCGCGGAAGGACTCGGGATCCGTGGTGGCGAGTTCGGCCAGGGGACGCCGCTCGGGCGGGCAGGCGGTGTGCTCGGCCAGCACGGCGACCTGTTCCTGGGTCGCGGGGTCCTGCAGTTCGACGAAGTCGGTCAACAGACGGCGCAGGGTGAGCGGGCGGTCGACGGGCAGGACGCTGCGGCTGCGGCGGCGGGCGCGCAGCCGGACGGTGCGGTCCAGGTCGAGGGCGAAGCGGTCGGCCACCCGCCGGACGAGGGTCTCCGGGTTGCCGGGGAGTACGGCCAGGTGGTCGCCGGTGCGGTAGGTGACGCCCTCGGGCAGCCGCAGCCTCAGGAAGCGCTTGGAGCGGCCCAGCTCGTGGTTCATGTCGACCAGTTCGTACGCGTCGAGCACCTCCATGGGCTGCACGCCGTGCCGCGCGGCGAGTTCACCGATGACCGAGTCGGCCGTCTCCTCCAACTCGTACAGCCCCGGCTCCTGTTCGGTGTCCGGCTCCCTCCGGCTCACCTCCGCCTCGGTGCCGTACCGGGCCAGCAGGGCGTTCCACAGGTCGCGCGTCCACCGGTCCACCGTCCCGGCGAAGTCGCCGGAGGCGTCGGCGGCGCCGCGTTCCAGCAGGGGCGTGGCACCGGCGGCGCTCAGCCGCTCTTCGATGAGCGCGGGGATGCGCTGGTAGGTGGCGGCCCAGTTGCGGTCGCCTACGCCGAGTACGGCGTACCGGACTCCGTCGAGCGCGCCCGGTCGCAGTCCGTCCAGCCACTCGACGAACCGGGCGGCGTCGTCGGTGGGCCTGCCGTTGTAGGAGGAGGCCACGATCACGACGGGTCCGTCGCCGGCGGTGAGCCTGTCCACGGCGTCGTCGAGCGGGGCGACGGACGGGGCGAAGCCACGCTCGTCGCCGTCCGTCGCCAGATCGCGTGCGATGCCCGCGCAGGTCCCCAGGTTGGAACCGTGCAGCAGGGTCAGCGCGGTTCCCGTGGCCCGCCGTGCCGTGGGCCGCTCCCGGCCGACGGGTGTGCCGCTCACGGCGGCGGCGGGCAGACGGCGCTCGTCACCGGTGCGCCGGGCCAGGCGGAGGGTGAACCCGTCGGGCTTGAGGGTGAGCGACTGCTTGATCTTCAGCTGGTAGTCGGCGTGGTCGATCAGGCGGTACCGGTGGATCACCAGCGCGAGGACGAGCGTCGCCTCGTGCAGTGCGAACTGGCGGCCGATGCAGGCGCGTTCGCCGTTGCCGAACGGCTTGAACAGATGGGCCGGGCGCTGCTCCTCCCGCTCGGGGAGGAACCGGTCGGGGTCGAACAGCTCGACGTTCTCGCCCCAGGCGGGGTCCCGGTGCAGCTGAGGGATGAGCACCTGGATCGACTCGCCCCCGCGCACGGCGTACTTCCCGCCGATGACCGTGTCCTCCAGCGGCTCCACGGCATAGGCGGGCGCCGTCGGCCACAGCCGCAGGCTCTCGTTGAGCACCTGGCGGATGTACGTGAGCCTGCCGATGTCCCCGTACTCCGGCTCGGGGGTGTCCTCGTCTCCCCACAGCGCGTCGACCTCTGCCTGGGCCCGGGCCAGGACCTCGGGGTGCTTGGTGAGGTAGTAGAGGGCGAAGGACAACGCGCCGCTGGTGGTCTCATGGCCGGCGATGAGGAACGTGATCGCCTGGTAACGGATGTTGACATCGTCCAGGGGCTCGCCGGTCGCCGCGTCGGCGGTGTGCAGCATCCGGCCGAGCAGGTCGGCGGTGCTCCGGTCGCCGGATGCCCGGCGCTGCCGGATCACGTCGTCGACCAGGTCCTTCATCAGGGCGACGTCGCCGCGGAACTGTTCGGCCTGCCTGCGCTTGAACAGCTCCATGCCGGGGATGGACTCCCCCCTGGCCTGGGCGAAGCCGAGCGCCCGGGACAGCGCGGTGACGAAGGGGTGCGTCTCCTCCCGGGCGAACGACTCGAAGTCGTAGCCGAAGCCGCACAGGCCGATCGTGTCGAAGGTCAGCCGCGTCATGTCGGCGGCGACGTCCACGGGCTCGTCACCGGCCGCGCCGTCCCACTTCCGGAGGAGCTCCCGGGCAACCTCGAGCATCGTCGTGTGGTAGCCGCGCATCGCGCCCAGGGAGAACGCCGGCATCAGGACGTCGTGCGCCCTGCGCCAGTTGGGCTCGTGGTGGAAGGCGGTGAAGAGACCGTCACCGCCGATCTCCCGGAGGATCACGAGGTCGTTGTGCACGCTCTTGCGGAAGCGGCTCTCGTCCGCGAGTTCGGTGACGAGATCGAGGCCGGAGGCGAAGTTGATCTCGTTGCCGAAGACACGGATCTTGAACAGCGGCCCCAGTTCCCTGGCCTCCTTCATCACATGGAGCAGGCCGTCGGCACCGCTGGGGATATCGAACGCGTGACCGACCAAGGGCAGGGCGGGACGCTGGGGTATCGGTTCGGTTCCGCGCAGGGTCGCGTGAGTCATGAGCTTGCCTTTCGTTCCACACAGGCGGTCGCTTGCCCCAACCATACGAGTGACCTTGTCACTCGACAATGTCGATCGATTGTGTTGGTTGACACGGTCAATCGACGGAACCACCGGGAACCTTGAGACGTCTGGCGTGGCCGAGCCGGGGGAAGGGGCACGGACGGCCTCGGCGTGCCGGGGGCCGGCCGCCCTGCGTCACCCGTGGAAGCGCGCGCACCTTCTCCGGTCCAGGACCAGGCACATGCCCGCCCGGACGGAACAGGGCACAGGGGACAGGGCACAGCGCCGAAGATCCCGGCCGGGCCGGTTTCCGGCTGCCCAGCGGGCAGCGGTCGGGGCCGGGGGCCGGGGGCCGTGCAGATCAGCCGAAGAACACCTCGAACTCGTCGTACAGCGACAGATCCACCGTCTTGTTCCTCGCCCCGGCCTCCGGCAGCGCGGTGCGGACGATCCGGGTCCCGCGCAGGGCCACCATCGTGCCGAAGTCCCCCTCCCCGACCGCGTCCACGGCATGCAGCCCGAAGCGGGTGGCCAGCCACCGGTCGAAGGCGCTCGGGGTGCCGCCACGCTGGACGTGGCCGAGGACCGTGGTGCGGGCATCCTTGCTCGTGCGTCGCGAGATCTCCCGCGCGAGCCACTCACCGACGCCCGACAGCCGCACATGGCCGTACTCGTCCAGCGACCGGTCCTTCAGGATCGTCTGCCCCTCCTTGGGAACGGCTCCCTCGGCGACGACCACGATCGGCGCGTAGTTGATCCTGAACCGGCTCCGCACCCACGCACAGACCTGCTCGATGTCGAACGGCCGCTCCGGGATGAGGATCACGTTGGCGCCACCCGCGACACCGGCGTGCAGGGCGATCCATCCGGAATGCCGCCCCATCACCTCCACCACGAGGGTCCGCATGTGCGACTCGGCGGTGGTGTGGAGGCGGTCGATGGCCTCGGTCGCGATCCCGACGGCCGTGTCGAAACCGAAGGTGTAGTCGGTGCCGGCCACGTCGTTGTCGATGGTCTTCGGCACGCCGACCAGCCGGATCCCCTGACGGCTGAGTTCGGCGGCGGCACCGAGCGTGTCCTCGCCGCCGATCACGACGAGCGCGTCGACCTCGTGCGCGGCAAGGGTGTCCTGGATGCGCCGTACCCCGTCCTCGTGCTTGAACGGGTTGGTGCGGGAGGAGCCGAGGATGGTTCCGCCGCGCGGGAGGATGCCTCGTACGACGGCGATGTCCAGCGGCACCACCTTGCCCTGGAGCGCGCCGAGCCAGCCGTCGCGCAGGCCCACGAAGTCGAAGCCGTACTCCTGGACACCTTTGCGTACGACGCTGCGGATGACGGCGTTGAGACCGGGGCAGTCCCCGCCACCGGTCAGCACCCCGACCCTCATGACGTCCTCCCTTCTCGGCCGTCAGTCGGTATGGGTGGTACATAAAGCGGCCGGTGCGACGTGTCGTGCGGCCCTCTCCCCATCATCAGCGAGAGCGGCCCCGGCGGCGACCCGCCTCGGCCGTGGGACCCGCTCGCCCGCGACGAACGCCCTGCTGAAATACCCGGCAGGGTACCGACATCAGCGAGAGCGGGGCCGGTCGTGTGGACCTTGCCCGACCGGGTCCGGGCCGGCCTCGGTCGTGCGATCTCCCTGGCCCGGACCCGACCGCCGATCGGGAGCCGTCGCTACGAGGACGGCTTCGCCTCCTCCTGTGTGGCCCGCAGGTCGGCGAGGAGTTCGGCCTGTCCGGCCAGCACCCCGGAGAGGATCGTGCGGGCCACCCGCAGCAGCTCCGCGATCTGCGGGCTCGTGAGCGAGTAGTAGACGGTCGATCCCTCCCTGCGGGTGATGACCAGGTTGGCGCGGCGCAGCACCGCCAACTGCTGCGAGAGATGGGCGGGCTCGATGCCCACTTCGGGCAGCATCTCGGCGACCGCGTGCTCCCGCTCGCTCAGCAGCTCCAGTACCCGGATGCGTGCCGGGTGGCCGAGCGTCTTGAAGAACTCGGCCTTCAGTTGGTACAGCGGCGTACTCACCGTGCCGTCTCCTCCCCGGCAGGCCGGCACGGTCCCTCCGGCCGGGCCCCGGCGCGTCGCGTCCACCCACCTGTCGACAACATGCCGCCCATCCTCGCGTGCGGCAGCGGTCCGGCCGAATCCGCCGGTGCGGGTCCGGCTGTCGCTTCGCGTGCCGACCGCTCCCGTCCGGTCCCGCGCTGTCGGTGGCCGGCTCGACGGCCGTACTCCCCCACGCGTCGCATGCTCATCGCAGGGTCTCCTCGTGGGATTCCCCGGGCTTCCGCGCGGAAGGGGCGGACGGGACGGGCACGACTCCGGCCGTCTCCAGGTGCTCGCGCGCGGCCCGGATCGCCTCGGGGGTGGTGGCATACTCCCCGCCCCCGTGCCGCAGCAGGTCCAGCGCGCCGACGGAGTCCAGGACCCGGTGCTGGCCGGGGCGTATCCCGGACGCGAGGACGACGATGCCGCGGCGCCGCAGCTTCTCCACCGCGTCCTTCAGGACGAGGGCGCCGGTCGCGTCCATGGTCGACACGCGCGACATGCGCAGAACGACGACACGGACGTCGGCCACGTCGGTCAGCTCCAGCAGGAAGCGGTGGGCGGCGGCGAAGAACAGCGGCCCGTCGATGCGGTAGGCGACGATGTGCTCGGCCAGCAGGGCGTGTTCCTCCGCGGAGTGGTCACCCCGGTCGAGCGGCACCTGGTCGAAGCGGGCCTGCTGGGCGACGGCACGCAACGCGAGGGCACCCGCGACGGCCAGGCCGATGACGACGGCGTACACAAGGTCCAGGACCAGGGTCGCGACGGCGGTCAGCACGAGGATCAGCGCGTCGGCGCGGGTGGCCTTGGCCATCGCCTTGAGCGAGCCGACCTCGACCATGCGGATCGCGGTGGCCAGGAGTACGCCGGCCAGTGCCGCCAGGGGAATCTTCGCCACGAGGGGGGCCGCGGCGAAGACGATCACGGCGAGGACGGCCGCGTGGGTGAGGGCGGCCAGCCGGGAGGTCGCGCCCGTACGGACGTTGACCGCGGTGCGGGCGATCGCCCCGGTCGCCGGTACTCCGCCGAACAGCGGGGCGGCGATGTTCGCGAGCCCCTGGCCGAACAGCTCCCGGTCGGGGTCGTACTGCTGGCCGACCGTCATGCCGTCGGCGACCGAGGCGGACAGCAGGGACTCCAGCGCGGCCAGGGCCGCGACCGCCACGGCCGGGACCATGAGCGTGCCCAGGGAACCGACGTCCAGGAAGGACAGCGAGGGCGCGGGCAGCCCCGAGGGGAGCTCTCCGATCGGCTTGGCGGCGTCCAGCCCACCGGCCTGCGCGACCACCGCGGCGGCGGCCACGGCCAGGAGGGAGAACGGAACGGTCGGCCGCCACCGCGCACCGGCCAGCATGACCGCCGCGACGACGACGGCGAAACCCAGGGCGATCCAGTTCGGGGACCGGACGAACTCCCCGATCGCCCGCCAGGTCACCACCAGCACCCGGTCGCCCTCGGGCCTGGGCACGCCGAGCGCACTCGGGACCTGCTGCAGGCCGATCACACAGGCGATGCCCAGCGTGAAACCCTCGACCACCGGGGCGGGGATGTACCGCATGTAACGGCCGGCCTTCAGCGCGGCCAGCGCCACCAGCATCACACCGGCGATCAGGCCGACCGTGAGGACGCCCGTCGGCCCGTACTCGCCCACGATGGGGACGAGTACCACCGTCATCGCGCCCGTCGGTCCGGACACCTGAAGGTTCGATCCGCCGAAGAGCGCGGCCAGGGCACCCGCGACCACCGCGGTCGCCAGGCCGGCCTCCGCGCCCAGACCGGAGGAGACACCGAAGCCGAGGGCGAGGGGCAGCGCCACCACGGCCACGGTCAGCCCCGCCAGCAGGTCACGGCGCGGGTCACGGCGCATCTCCGCGAGGTCGGCGCGGGCCGGCAGCAGCGCCGCGGTCCGGGCCAGGATCCGGATCCGGATCCGGTCGATCCGAGAGGTCATCGCGCGGCGACCTCCTGGTCCCCCGGCATCCGGAAGAACTCGGCCTTGGCCTGGTACAGCGGAACGAACACGATCCCTCGGCTTCTCCTTCGGGCCCCGCCTCGGAGCGGGCACGCAGGCCGGCCCCACGCTACCTACGAACATAGTAAACACAGCACCTGCTCAATTGCGAAATCTTGCAATTCAGCAAGAGGGCAATGCTCCGGGATGCCGCGGTGGACGGGCTCGGCCGTCACTTCCCTGGACCGAGCCGGGTGCGGAGGTTGTGGAACTGACGGGTCTGCATGACGACGTGCGCGGGCTCCCCCAGCACCAGGTCGAACGGCCGGGTGAGCGGACGAGGGCGGCCCCGGCCGCGCGTGCGCACCACCAGGCGGGTCTCGCCGTCGGCGGTCGGCCGCAGATGGAAGCCCCAGATGCCCTCGAGGCGGGCCCGGGGCGGAGGACCCGACGGGTCGAAGGAGTGACCGGAGGGCAGGGCCAGGTCCGACCGCAGCACCAGAGTCCGGTTCGGCTCCAGACGGGCCACGGTGAACCAGGCCCGGCCGTCCCTCGTCGCGAGCAGCCGCGCCCCCTCGCGCAAGCTCTGCCATGCGGGCACGACGCGGTCCGCGCTGGGCTCACCGAAGTGGTCCAGGCGGTCCCAGCTGTACCAGCCGCCGCGGTCGCCTCCCATCTGTACCAGCCAGGGCCAGACCCTCTCGGGTGGCGCCGGGAGGGTTGTGGCCATCGTCGACATGCCGTCGGCGTCGGGGACGAGTTCGTCGCCCGGGTAGACACGGGCGGCCTCGCCCTGGGTGGCGCCCCAGGTCAGCAGCCTGGGCCGGATCCACAGCGCGTAGAGCACCGACGTGGCGGAGGCCGCCGCGAGGAACACCGGACCGGCTCCCGCTCGCCTCCGAGGCGCGGCGGGCGGCCGGGAGCACGGCTCGTCGAGGTGGAGCGCGTGGGGGGTCCGCGCGGGGGCGGTGCCGGACACCATGTCTCAGGGCTCGATGTCGAGTACGTGCGAGACCGGGCGGCGCGGGGTGCCGGGGCCCTTGGGGCCGTAGCCCAGGCGGAGCACGACCTGGGTGGGGCCCGTCCCGGTCGCCGGGTCGCGCAGGGGCCAGCGCAGGTCCGTCCATTCGAGGGGCTGGGTGGCGAAGGAGGCGGACAGGCCGTGCAGGGTGGCCAGCAGCAGGACGCGTTCCATGGCCTGGCCCGCGCGGAGCCAGTCCTCGCGGCGGTCGTGGACCGTGCTGACGAGAGCCAGCTGAGGACTCTGTTCGAAGTCGGCGGCTTCCCGTCCCGCCATCGGCCGGACCCCCGCGAAGTCACGCATGGGGGCCTTGCCGCCGCGCATGCGCGGCCCGTAGGCGTAGCGCGGGACGCCCTCGCCGACGCCGCCCACCGACACCGCGTCGCCGCCGGTCCACCGGGTCAGGTCCTGGTCGCTTCCGGGGTCGGTGCGGTTGCGGGCCTCGGCCTCCTGGAAGAGTTCCAGCACCTCCCGCAGATGCCAGCCGGTGGGGAACGTCAGCGTCGCGCCCTCGGCCCGCGCGGCGGCGGCGAGAGCCTCCCTCACGGCCCCGGGGATCTCCCGCTCCTCGAACGGGTGGCGGCTGGTGTGCCGCTGGTGGATCGCCGGATGCAGCGCGGCGAGGTCCCCTTCGCCGCCGGTCCCGTCGGTCAGCCGCACGCTCGCGAGGAGCGTCCGGTCGGCGGGGTCGGGGAGCAGCAGGGTCTCGGGGTGGCGGTCCTCGTGGGCGATCGCGACCCGCAGGTTCAGCAGGGCGGCGGCACAGCCCAGGTGCAGGGCGCGGGTGTCGGGGTCGGCGTGCGGCATGGTGCGCTCGAAGTCCGCGTACAGCTCGAACGTGTGGCGGTGCCGGAGGTAGCGGAAACGCCAGGGCTGCGCGTTGTGCATGGACGGCGCGGCGGCCGCGTCCCGGACCAGGGCCGCCACCCGGTCGTCGGACAGTGCTTGCCGGCTCACTGGGAACCTCCCTCGTCTACCGGTCTTCTGCGGTGATCCTGCGGCCGGTGAGGCTCGTGGGGCGGATGGACACCCACATCTGGCGCTCACCGCCCGCCCAGGGGGTGGTGTGGGCGTGCTCCGCCAGGCCGCGCACCGCCTCGGGCTCCGTGACGACGCTCGCGCGGCCGACGGCGAGCACGCTCCAGCCCCGGCTCATGGCGTCGTCCACATGGTCGACCTCGAAGGCGACCTCGGTGCCCACGGCGGCCGCGGGCAGCGAGTCGGGGGCGGTCCGGAAGGCGATGGTGTCGTCGACGATCTCGTAGTTGACCGGTACGACCGCCGGGCGGCCGTCGGACGAGGCCACCGCGATGCGCCCCACGCCGTGGGTGGACAGCAGGGAGCGGCATTCCTCCTCGCCGAGATCCTCAAGGCGCGGGTGCAGCAGCGCGTGCCCCTGGCCGGGCGGCAGGCCGGTTCCGCCGCCGCGCAGGGCGGCGGTGGTGGTGCCCAGCGCGTCCGCCAGCCTGATGAGGGCCGCCAGGCTCGGATCGGCGGGGTGTTCCTCCAGGTACGACAGGTAGCCGGGCGACATCCGGGCGCGGCGGGCCGTCTCCTCCCGGCCGAGCCCTTGCCGGCGGCGTTCGGCGGCGACCCGTCGGCCGATGTCGCCGGGGTCGACCGGGCCTCCCACGGAAACGGGCTCCTCGTGCGGGGAAGTCCGCCGGGCGGCTCCGGGCCGGGGGTGCCCGAAATGCTGGATGTGCGCGTCGGGCCCGGGGAACACGAGCGTCACCCCGTCCGTGTCCGACCAGCGCACGTCGTACGGCGGTGTGCCGTCCTCATGGTGAAGTCCGACGATCTCGCCGTCGCGCCGGGCGGCGCCGGACGTCGTGCTTTCGACGACGAGTCGGTCGCCGAGGTGAGCTCGCATGGTGGCCACCCCTCCTCAGGATGGTGCGGTGTCCGGTGCTGTGTCCGACGTAGGCCGACGGGCCGGGCCGACGGCGACCGCCGGCCCTTCGCGCCGGTGACCGGCCTCAGCCGGTGATCTCGATGCGCTGTGTCGTGCCCTTCTCGGTCTTGGGGACCCTCACGGTGAGGACGCCGTTGCTCAGTTCCGCGCTGATGTGCTCGATGTCGGCGTTCGGGGGCAGCGTCGTGCGGTAGTCGAACTGGCCGATACGACGCGTGTGCCGGCGGACCGCCCCGGTGTGCTCCCGCTGTTTGACCTCACCGTGGACGTCGAGCTCTCCCTCGGAGACCTCCACGGTGATCTGGTCCTTGTCCATGCCGGGCAGCTCCAGTTCCACCAGGTAGGCGTCTTCGGCGTCCTCGATGTCGGCCAGCGGGGCCCAGGGCTCGGCCCCGCCGAACGTGGGCCATCCGCCGCCGGCGAAGGCGGCGTGCATGAGCTGGTCCATCCTGGTGCGAAGGTCGTCCAGCTCGCGCAGGGCGGCAGGAACGCCGCCACCGCTGTGTCGTGCGGGATGTGTCATGAGTGATCCCTCCTCGGCTTCACATGGGCTTCGGCTTCACATGGGCTCCGGCTTCACAGGAGCCAGCCGGCGGCCTGGTGCGTGCCCGGCCGGGGCGCGCCCGTGCCTTCGATGTCCCGCTCGGCGGCCTGCAACAGCTTTCGGGCGAGATCGTTCATCGCCCGGCCCGCCGCCAGCTCGTCGCCGATCTCCGGCACGTTCGCATCCGCCGGATGGCAGTGCGCGGCCCCGTGGCCGGTGAGTGCCGTGGTACCGGTGTCCAGCACCAGATGCGCCTTCGTCGTCCCCTCGTCGTCCTCGAAGATATGGAGCCGGGCCTTCCATTCCACCGTGTGCGACATCGCTTTCCTCCTCATCCCGGTACGGTCCTCCGCGGTGCGAGCTGCTCCTCGGTGCGGTGCCGGACGCGGTCCGCAGCGCAGCCCGCCCGGCGCTCGTCGAATGTGGGCCGTGGGCCGTGGGCGCGTGCGCTGCCCGTCGCGCATCACCGTCTGCGGCAGCGGAACGCCGTGACGCGGCGGGCGCTCGTCGGCGAGGCCGATCACGTCGGCGCGGCCGGGACGGCGGAACACGCCGTCGTACTCCACCATTTTGTACGCGGGCTCCAGGTACGGCGCGTCGGCCGACACCCCGACACGGGTGCCGGCCGCGGGTGCACCGACAGCCGTGCTGGTCGCGTCCGGCATCGGCGTCACCTCCTCCGCCTCGACCACGTCTCCGCCGGGCGCGGTGGCTGGGTGGTCTGCGAAGCCGCTGGTCGCTTCGCCCCGCTCCTGATCCCACCGTCGGACACCGGCGGGCTCCGGTCACAGGGCCGAAGGTCCCTCGTGGACCGGCTTCCGGCCCCGAAGACCCGCGGTGTTCCCGCGGCTTCCATGAAGATCACTGGAAGGCGGCCTGGATCTCCTGCTCGGTCGCCGTGTGGGAGACGAGGAGGAGTTCGTCACCGGGCCGCAGCCGTACCGCCGGGTCCGGTACGGTCGGCTGCCCGTCGCGGACGATGGTGGCGACGACCGTGCCCTCGGGCAGCACGATGTCGCCCAGGGCCCGGCCCCGTGTCCTGGACTGCTCCGTGATGGCCGTTTCGATGACCTCGACGCCTGCCTTGCTGAGCCGCAGCAGGGCGACGGTGTCGGTGGCGCCGGTGGCCTCCTCGATGAGGGAGATCAACGGGGTGGCGGAGGGGACGGCGACGTCGACCCCCCAGCGTTCGTCGAACAGCCAGGCGTTGTCGGCGTCGTTGACACGGGCGGCGACGCGGGGCACCGAGAACTGCCGTTTGGCGAGGAGGCTGATGACGAGGTTGTCCTCGTCGTCGCCGGTGGTGGCGATGACGAGGTCGGCGGTCAGGGCCCCGGAGTGTTCCAGGAGGGCCGGTTCGCAGGCGTCGCCCGCCACCAGCCGTGCCGGGACGTGGCCTTCCAGTTCGGCCAGACGGTCGTCGTCGGTGTCGATGAGGATGACCTCGTTGCGGGCGGCGCAGAGCACCTGGGCGATCTGGGTGCCGAGCCGTCCGGCGCCGGCGATGAGCACGTTCACGTTCCCAGCTCCTTGTCGAGGAAGCCGCGCAGCCTGCCGAGCGCGGTGGCGGCGACGGCGAAGGTGACCAGGTCGCCCGCCTTCGCGGGGGTGCCGTGCGCGGGGATGAGGGAGCGGCCCCCGCGGGTGACCTCGACGACGCGGATCTCGCCGTCGACGTCGAACTCGGTCAGCCGCCGGCCGACGAGGTAGGCGGGCACCTCCGAGCGGACGAGCAGGGTCTCGCCGTTGCCGAAGCCGAGTACGGGGCTGAGGTGGCGGTGCAGCAGCATCCGGTGGATCTCGTGCACGGTCCAGCGGACGCTGGCGATGGTGGGGATGCCGAGGTCACGGTAGATGTCGGCGCGCCGCGGGTCGTAGATGCGGGCGAGGACGATCGGGACCCGGTAGGTGTCCTTCGCCGTGCGCGCGCTGACGATGTTGCTGTTGTCGCCGGAGGTGACGGCGACGAAGGCGTCCGCGTGCTCGATCCCGGCGGACCCCAGGACGGCGCGGCTGAAGCCGTTGCCCTCGTGGAAGCGGATGCGGGGGTTGTCGGGCAGCCGGCGGGCGGCCTTGGGGCGCCGGTCGACGACCTCGACGTCGTGCCCTTCCGTGGCGAGCAGGCCGGCGAGGGCGGCGCCCACCCGTCCGCAGCCGACGACGATCACTTTCACCGTGGGGCTCCTTTCCGGCGTGCGTCGCGTCGGCGCAGCCACGCCTTGCGGGTCTCGTCCGCGAGCAGCGGCAGGGTGCCGAGTGCGGCCAGGACGGCCCAGTCGGCGGCGTCGAGCGGGGCCGTGTCGAAGACCGCCTGCAGCGGGGGCAGGTAGCTGATCGCTGCCATGAGGGCGACACCGAAGCCGCCCGCGGCGAGCAGGGCCGGATTGGACAGCAGGCCCACTTTCAGGATGCTCTGCCGGTCGGTGCGCACGGCGAGCGCGTTGAAGAACTGGCTGAGCACGATCCCCGCCTGGACCATGGTGATCGCCTCCCGGTAGACGGGCGTGTCCTTGGTGAAGTCGTCGAACGGGATCCCCGAGGCGAGGATGTGCCAGAAGAAGACGGCGGTGACGCAGAGCGCCTGGATGCCGCCGAGGAACAGGATCCGTCCCGTCACGGCGGCCGAGAACAGCCGCTCCCGGCGGGAGCGCGGGGGGCGGTCCATGACGTCGGGTTCGGGCGGCTCGGCGCCCAGGGCCAGGGCCGGCAGTACGTCGGAGCCCAGGTCGATGGCGAGGATCTGCACCGCGCTGATGGGCACCAGCGGGAAGCCCGCGAAGGTGGCCGCCAGAATGGGGACCAGCTCCCCGATGTTGTGGCTGAACAGGTAGACGAGGAACTTGCGGATGTTCTGGTAGACGGCCCGGCCGAGCCGTACCGCCGCCGCGATGGAGGCGAACGAGTCGTCCAGCAGGACCATCGCGGCCGCCTCGCGGGCCACGTCGGTGCCCCCGGCCCCCATCGCCACGCCGATGTCCGCGTGCTTGAGCGCGGGGGCGTCGTTCGCGCCGTCCCCGGTGACCGCCACCACCTCGCCCCGCCGCTGGAACGCGGTGACCACGCGCATCTTGTGCTCCGGGCTGACCCGGCACAGCAGCAGTTCGGACGGTTCGGCGAGCAGCGCGTCGAGCTCGTCGTCGTCCATCGCGTCGAGCCGGGACCCGGTCACGACGACCGGACCGGGCCGCCGCACGATCCCCACCCGGCGGGCCACGGCCTCCCCGGTCAGCGGGTGGTCCCCGGTGACCATGACGATACGGATGCCGGCCCGGCGGCAGGCGGCGACCGCGTCGGTGACCTCGGGACGCGGCGGGTCCAGCATGCCGACCAGTCCCAGGAACGTCAGTCCGGACTCGGCCTCCTCCTGCGCGGGGTGGGGCCCGTCGACCTCCCGCCGTGCGACGGCCAGCACCCGCAGTCCCTGGGAGGCCAGTGCGTCGGCCGCGGCGACGACCGCCGCCCGGTCCTGCTCGGTCAGCGGCTCCGGCCGTCCGTCCCGCTCCGCGTCGGTGCAGCGCGCCAGCAGCTCCACGGGGGCTCCCTTGACGCATGCCTGGTGGCCCGTCGCGGTCCGGTGGACGGTGGTCATCAGCTTGCGGTCCGAGTCGAAGGGGAACTCCGTCACCCGGGGGGTCGCGGCCGCCTCCGCGTCCAACTCCAGACCGGCCTTGGCCGCTGCGACGAGCAGGGCGCCCTCGGTCGTGTCGCCGAGCACCCGCCAGTGCTCCCGGGGGCCGGCGGGCGGCACCAGCCGGGCGTCGCAGCACAGGCCGGCCACCCGCAACAGCTCACGCACCGGCGGCGCGTCGCCGACCTCCCCGTGCGGGGCGTAGCCGACACCCGTCACCTCATGGGTCAGCCCGTCCGCCCACACCCGGGTGACGGTCATCTCCGCCTGGGTCAGCGTCCCGGTCTTGTCGGTGCACACCACGGTGGTCGATCCGAGCGCCTCCACCGCCAGCAACTGCTTGATCAGGGCCTGACGCCGCGCCATCCGCCGTACGCCGATCGCCAGGGACACCGACAGGGTGGCGGGCAGCCCCTCCGGCACCAGCGCCACCATCACCCCCAGCGCGAACACGAACGACGGCACGACGGACTCGCCGGTGGGAAGCCGTACGACGAACATCAGGGCCCCGGTCGCCAGGGCCGCCCCCGCCACCCGACGTGCCATGACGGCCACCTGGTGCTGAAGCGGGGTCTTCTGCCGCGGCGCGGCGGCGGCCAGCCGGTAGATCCGGCCGAACTCGGTGGACGCGCCCGTGGCGACGACCACGGCACGCCCGGATCCGGCGACCACGTCGGTCCCCATGAAGACGCAGTTGCGGGACTCGAGCGCCGGCCCGGCCGCCACCGGATCGGCGGTGCGGCCCGCGGCGTTGCTCTCTCCGGTCAACGGCGCGTTGTTGACGGCCAGTTCGTGCGCCTCGACCAGCCGGCAGTCCGCCGGCACGGCGTCCCCGGCCTCCAGCACCACCACGTCCCCCGGCACCAGGTTCCGGGCGGGCACCTCCAGCCGTTCACCGCCGCGCAGCACCCGGCAGGCGTGCGGCACCATCGCCGCCAGGGCCTGCGCCGTGCGCTCCGCCGAGTACTCCTGCGCGAAACCGATGGCCGCGTTCAGCACGACGACGGCCAGGATGGCCACGGCCAGTTGCAGGGTGCCCGCCTCGCGCGGTTGCTGCAGTCCGTACGCCAGGAAGGTGATCGCCGAGGCGACCAGCAGGACCACCGCGAAGAGGTCCGTGAACTGGGCCGCCAGGTCCCGCCAGACGGCACGGCGTCGTGTCCGCGGCAGTTCGTTGGGCCCGTACCGCTCCAGCCTCTCCCCCGCCTGCGCCGGCGCCAGGCCACGCCGTGTGGTGTCCAGGGCGGAGAAGACATCGGCGGCGGCGAGTTGCCGTACCCGCGGCGGCGGGCCGGAGCCGGGCTCCGTCGTTGGCCGTGTGCCGGCGGTCGGCGGGGCCGGACTCGTGCGCATCAGGCGGGTCCGTACGGTGACCGGGTCGCCGTACGGGCGACCCGGCGGGCCTGGTGTGAGGCTTCCATCATCGACTCCCGGGGGTCGGCGGCCGTCTCGCCGTCTCGCCGTTCGAGCGACGGCGCCCTCCGATCGTGTGCCGGGCCCGCCCGGAGTCACCAGGGCCGTCCGGGGAGGGGGGCCGGGCCGTCCGGCCCTCACCCGGGACGGTGACGACGGAACAGCGGGCGTGGTGCGGCACTCCCCGGCTCACGGCCCCGGCAGCATTCCCGTGAACCGGTGACCGCGGACGACTTCGTGGTGCGGCTCCACCGCCGGGAGGCCGTGGCTCAACCGGCGGCCGTCCGCACCGGCCATGGCGGCCGCCAGATGATCTCCCCATCGCCGTCGGTCCGTCTCCCTCCAGGCTCGCCCCTCGCGTCGGACGGCGCCACGCCACGGCTCCGCGGGCGCGCCGCCGTTGTGCGCCGCCGGGCCGATGGGGGCCGACCGGCCCATGCGGCTGCCGCGTGTCAGGCGGACAGTGGGAGGCAGGAGGGACCGCACACGACACGAGGAGGCGGGAACCATGTGGCACCGGATGGTGAGCGACCTCATGACCACGTCGGTCGTCAGCGTGCGCCGGGACACCGGCTTCAAGGAGATCGCCAAGCTGCTCGCCGAGCACGGCATCACCGCCGTACCGGTCGTGGACGACGAACGCGTCCTGGGCGTGGTCTCCGAGGCGGATCTGCTGCGCAAGGAGGCGGGCCTGCTGGATCCGGCCGGCGTGCTGCCGGTACTGCGCCCCGGGCCCGCCGACCGCGCGAGGGCCGAGGCCACGACCGCCGAAGGGCTGATGAACAGCCCGGCCGTGACGGCCAGGCCGCAGTGGACGGCGGTGGAGGCGGCCCAGGTCATGGAGCGTCACCACGTCAAACGGCTGCCCGTGGTCGACGAGGCCGACCGACTGGTCGGGCTGGTCAGCAGGGCCGATCTGCTGCGTGTCTTCCTCCGGGGCGACAGCGCCATCCGGGAGGAGATCACCGGGGAGGTGCTGATACGCGCCCTCGGTATCACCCCCGGCGCCGTCACCGTGCGTGTCGTCGACGGACGGGTGTCGCTGACGGGCACCGTCGAACGCAAGTCCCTCGTCCCCGTCGTCGTACGCCTGTGCCAGGGCGTGGACGGAGTGGTCGACGTCTCCGCGGAGCTGCACCACCGGGTGGACGACACCACCTCCGCGGTGCCGGAGCCCGAGGCGTCACGCCGTGCCGGACTGGCCACGTGACCTGACGAACCCCGAGACGAGGTGGTCGGACATGAGCGGCACTCCCCACATCGTGAGCGATGTGATGACCCAGACGGTCGTGGCCGTCGGACGGGACGCACCGTTCAAGGAGATCGTGCGGACCATGGAGCAGTGGAAGGTCAGCGCCATGCCGGTGCTGGAAGGAGAGGGACGCGTCGTCGGTGTCGTCTCCGAGGCCGACCTGCTGCCCAAGGAAGAGTTCCGCGAAGGCGGGCAAAGCCTCTCCCAGCAGCGGCAGCGGCTGGTCGATGTCGCCAAGGCCGGTGCGACCAGGGCGGAGGAACTCATGAGCACGCCCGCCGTCACCGTCCACCCGGACGCCACTCTCGCGCAGGCCGCGAGGATCATGGCCGTCCGACAGGTCAAGCGGCTGCCCGTGGTCGACGACATCGGCATGCTCCAGGGCGTCGTCAGCCGGGCCGACCTGCTGAAGGTCTTCCTGCGGCCGGACGACGACATAGAGGAGGAGGTGCGCCGCACGGTGGTGTCGTACCTGTTCCCGGGCTTCAGCCACGCCATCCACGTGAACGTGCACGACGGCGTGGTCACCCTGCGCGGACATGTCCGCGACACCGCGCTCATCTCGGTCGCCGTGCGCCTCGTCCGCGCCGTGGAGGGCGTCGTGGACGTCGAACCGCAGCTCACCGGCGAGTCGACGCATCCGTAGCGACGTGGGTGACCGTGATGTTCTGGTACGGGCACGATCCGAGCGGGTGGGCTGGTTCACCATGCCGGTCGGCATGATCCTCTTCTGGGCGGTGCTGATCGCCTTCGCCGTCCTCGCAGAACGCTTCGCCCGCGGGAAGATCGACGAGGAGGAATACCGCCACCGTCTGTCGGGCGAAGACAGGGTGCCGCCCAGGGCGGACTTCGGTGCGCCTCATGACGTCGTCGCGGAAGAGCCGGCAGGGCGGCCTCGGCCGTTTCGGCCGACTGCGCGACCGTCAGCCGTCCGTCGGCCGGTACGCGGTCGCCGGCTTCCAGGAGCACCAGGTCGCCCGGCACCAGGGCGTGCGCCTCGACGACGTGTTCCCGGACGTCGCGGCGCGCCCTGGCGGTCGGTACGAGCCATTGCGGAACCGGTCCAGGAACTTCAGCCACTCCGCGCGCCGAGCCGGTCCGGACAGCCGGACGAATCGAGCCGGTGGGCGTCCGCCCCTCCGGCGTGCGGCACCGCACCAATACGTTCCCGGGCGACCTCGGTCGTCATCGGCCCGGTCACGGGGCCTCCTGCGCCGCGTGGATCACCGCGACGGGGCAGTCGGCGTGCCGCAGGGCGGCCCGGCTGACCCGCGTCGGCAGGGCGGCCGCGAATCCGCCCCGGCCGCGCGTGCCGATCACGACCAACTGGGCGCGCGCACTGGCCGCGACGACCGCTCGGCGCGTCCCGCCCCGGACACGGCGCCGGTGCACGGTGACGTCCGGATACTCCTCCCGCGCTGCCGCCAGTGTGTCGTCGGGCCTGTCCGGCTCCTCCCCCTCAGGTGTCCCGGAGCCGTTCAGCACCATCACGTCCGTTCCGCGGGCCGAGGCCTCGGCGAGGGCGAACGCGACCGCTTCCCTGCCGAGGTGCCCGTGGTCGCCGGCGAGCACGACCGGGCCGGCCGGGTCGGGCCTGCCCCGGACCATCAGCACCGGAGAGCCACCGTGGGCCGCCAGCCGGACGGCGACCGATCCGCTTCGCGCGGCCGCCGGGCGGCGCGCCGAGCGGCTGCCCACGACGGTGAGCGACGCCCCGCGCGACTCGGTCTCCAGCACCGCCGCGGGTTCGCCCAGGAGGACCGTGTGCGTGACGCGCAGGCCGGGCGCGGCGTCGCGGGCCCGGCGCTCGGCCTCCGTCAGCGCGCTCCCCACCGGGCCGCGTACCCCGGTTCCGACCGGGTCCCACGGGGGCACGCCCGGCGGGACATGGGCCGCCGGCCAGGCGAGGGCGTGCGCCAGCCGAAGCTCCACCCCCAGCCGGTCTGCCTCCCGCGCGGCGGTCTCCACCGCGGCCAGGCTCGATGCCGAGCCGTCCACTCCCACCAGTACGGGGCCGCCGCTCATGACGTCTCCCCCCCTTCTCCTCGCACGGTCTCAGGACCGGGGCACAGTGGCGCTCCCCGGCGCGACAGCGGACGGCCCGGTGCTCGCGGCACCGTCCTGCCGGCCACCCCACGCTCTCCGTTCCCAGGGCGCTCGGGCAGGGGCCGGTCGGTACCCGAAGCGTCCCGTCCGGCCCTGTCGCCGGCTGTCCGGGCGCGTTGAGGATCGGGGTAGTGGTGGACAGCGCGCGGCAGCCGCGGCGTCGAGCAGCTGTCGCGCCGGACACGGGAGGTGTGTGTCATGACCGGACCCGTCGTGGTCGGAGTCGACGGCTCACCCGGGAGCGTGACGGCCGCGTGGTGGGCGGCCGAAGAGGCCACCCGCAAGAAGTTGCCCCTGGTCCTGCTCCACTCGTGGCCCACGCAGCCGCTCGACGTGCCGATCCCGCAGGAGGCCCGGAGCAGGCAGCTCTACGGACGGAACCTGCTCCGGCGCATGGAGGCCGAACTGGTGCATCGCCACGCCGGTCTGACGCTGACCACGGAACTGGTGTCGGACACCGCGGCTCACGCCCTCCTCGCCCATGGCGAGGACGCGTCCCTGCTGGTACTGGGGTCCCGCGGCCACAGTGCGGCGGCGAGCTTCCTGCTCGGTTCCATCAGCCTGCACGTGCTGGGCCTCGCGCAGTGCCCGACGGTCACCGTCCGGGCCGGGGATCCGGCTGTCGAGGCCGGCTGGGGGCATCCGGCGGGGCACCGCGACGAGGTGGTGGTCGGCCTGGCGGAGGCGGGGCCCGCCAACGACCCGGTGCTGGAGTTCGCCTTCGCCAGCGCGGCGTCGTACGGAATCGGTGTACGCGTGGTGCGGGCCCTCGCCCACCGCGTGCCGTACCCCGCGTCCCCCGAACACGCGGCGGACATCCTCGAGGCGGAGGAACGGGCGCGGCTCACCACCACGCTGGCGAAGTGGCGTGAGAGGTTCCCCGACGTCCCCGTCCTGGTGCAGGTCGTCACGGGGTCGGCCGCGCACGCCCTGCTGTCCGCCGCCACCCGCAGTCGGCTCACCGTGGTCGGACGCCGTCGCCGTACGTCCCACCTGACGTGGAAGCTCGGACCCGTCGCGCACGCGGTGCTGCACCACGGTCCGTGCCCGGTCGCCGTCGTACCGCATGACTGATCAGGACCACTCTCTGGAAGACCGCTCTCTAGAAGTGGGGGACAACGGCGACGGGGCAGCCGACGTGGTGGATCGCGGCATGGGTGACGGGTCCGGTGCGGGGGCCGACGGGGCGTTCGGCGAGGCGGTGTCCCACGACGAGGAGGCTCGCACCGGTGGCGGCCCGGACGAGCGCCGTCGCGGGCTTCTCGTCCACGACGGTCTCCTGGACCTCGACGTCGGGGTACTTCTCACGCCAAGGCCGCAGGACGGCCTTGAGGAAGCTCAGCCACTCCTCGCCCTGCCACGTCTGCTCGACCAGGCCGATCTCGCCGGGGCCGAGGCCGAGGGGGACGGTCGTGTGCCAGGCGTGCACGGCCCGCAGCCGGGCGTGCCGGCACCGGGCGGCCTCGAAGGCGAACTCGATCACCTCGTCACAGGCCTCGGCGAGGTCGACGGCGAGCACGACGTCCCGGTAGCCGGTGTCCGTCGAGGCGCTTCCGTCGCCGCCCGGCACGTGTTCGTCGGCCGCCTCCTCGTCCGCCCGGACGAGGACGACGGGACGCGTCGCCTTCGCGACCACGCCCAGTGCCACGGAACCCACGAGGAACCCGGCGAGGCCGGTCAGTCCACGTGAGCCCAGGACCATCAGCTCGGCCTCGTCCGCGGCCTTCAGCAGGGCGGGCGCGGCCGGGCCCTCCACCTGTTCGTCGGTGAGGCGGACATCGGGGCACTGGGCGCGGACGTGTTCCTCCGCTTGGCGCAGCGCGCGCCGGGCCAGATGCCGCTGGGCGGCACCGGCGATCTCGCGCTCCTGCCGGCGAGGGTGCCGGTCCCAGGCGTGCACCAGATGGAGCGGCTTGTCCCGCCGCTGGGCCTCACGAGCCGCCCATGCGGCAGCGGCCAGGCTTTCGGCGGATCCGTCGACTCCGGCGACAACGGGTCGAAGCATCTCGGCACCTCCCACACTCGGTCTGTCGTCCGGTACCCAGCGTCACTCCGCGGCCCCAGCGGGGGCAGAGGCTGCCCGGTCCTCTCCGGGGGCCGTCCGGCCCCTCTCCAGGGCGCTCGCCGTCAGCCCGGAAGGGGGAGGTGACGCGTCTCGCCCGGTGACACGCGGACCGCTCGGTCCGGCAGCCGGATGTCGATCGGGGAGCGGTCGGACGGCGGCACCCTCACCTCCAGTCCTCCGCGCTCCAGGCGCAGCCGAACACCCCAGTGCCCCTGGTAGCGGAGGGAGAAGCCGTACGACGACAGTTCGGGCAGCGGCACCGGATCGAGCCACAGCGCCCCCTCGCGGGTCTCCAGCCCGGTCAGTCCCCGTTGGACGAGGTCGAGGGTGCCGGCCATGGCGCCCAGGTGGATGCCCTCTTCCGTGGTGCCGCCCTGCAGGTCGGCGATGTCGCCGCGCAGGGCCTCCTGGCAGTACTTCCACGCCTCGGTGCGCCGCGCGCGGGCGAGGACCCAGCCGTGCACCAGGCCGCTCAGCGTGGAGCCGTGGCTGGTGCGGCGGAGGTAGTGGTCGACGGTGCGCCGCCAGGTGTCGTCGTCGAGCCGGTACCCCAGCCTGCCGAAGAGAGCGCGGAGTTCGGCCGGCGAGAAGAGGTAGCCGAGCATCAGGACGTCGGCCTGCTTGGACGCCTGGTAGCGGTTGACGGTGTCGCCCTCCGCCTCCAGGATCCGGTCCAGCCGCCGGATGTCGCCGTACCGCTCCCGGTAGCCCTCCCAGTCGAGTTCGGCGAGGGCGCCGTAGCCCTCGAACTGGCTGATCACGCCGTCGTGGAAGGGTACGTGGAGGGTGCGGGAGACGTCCTCCCACTGCTCGAGCTCGCCCTGGTCCAGGCCGGTGCGCTCGGCGAGTTCGCGCCGCCGGGGTTCCGGCAGGGTCCGCAGCACGTCCAGGGCACGGGCGAGCACCCAGGCGGCGGTGACGTTGGTGTAGGCGTTGTCGTCGAGGCCGGGCCGGGACGCGCCGGGATAGGCGTCGTGGTACTCGTCCGGTCCCATCACGCCCCGGACCCGGTGCCGGCCCAGCCGCTCGTCCCAGGTGGCCGTGTCCGCCCAGAAGCGGGCGATCTGCAACAGCATCTCCGCACCCTTGGTGTGCAGGAACTCGGCGTCCCCGCTCGCCTCGCAGTACTGCACCACGTTGTACGCCACCGCCGAGCCGACGTGGCGCTGAAGCCGCGAGTGATCGGGCAGCCAGCGCCCCGAGCGGGGATTGAGGTGGAGCTCCTGTGTCTCCTCGCGCCCGTCGCTGCCGCTCTGCCACGGGTACAGCGCGCCGCGCCGGCCGAGCGCGCGGGCCGCGGCACAGGCCCGGTCCAGGCGGCGGTGCCGGTAGCGGAGCAGGGCCCGGGAGACCTCCGGGAAGTGCAGGTCGAGGTACGGCAGCACGAACAGCTCGTCCCAGAAGACATGCCCGCGATAGGCCTCGCCGTGCAGGCCCCGGGCCGGTACACCGACGTCGAGGTCGGCCGTGTGCGGGGAGAGGGTCTGCAGGACGTGGAAGAGGTGCAGCCGCAGGATGTCCCCGGCCTCGCCGTCGACGTCCAGTTCGGCCCGCCGCCACAACTGGTCCCAGGCGGTGAGATGGTCTTCGAGCAGTTCGTCGAAGCCGGGCGCCGCGCCCACCCGGTCGATCGCGGCGTCCAGCGGGTCGCTGATCGCGGGGTCGCGGGAGGTGTGCAGGGCGACGGTCTTGACGACGGTGACGGTACGGCCGGGACGCAGCCCCGGACGGGTCCGTTGGCCGACGCGCGACGGCTCGTGCCAGTCGGTGACCGGCGCGTCGGCGCTCAGCCGGGCCGCCATGCCGATGCGGACGTCGGAGGTGCGGGTACGGCAGCGCAGCCACACCGTGTCCGGCCCGACGGAGCCGGTGTGCACCCGGGTGAGGTGACGGCCGTCCAGCTCCCGGTAGCGCGCGACCCCGGAGTTGGTGACGCCGGCGTCCAGTGCCGCCTCCACGTCGAGGTCCCCGGCGAAGCCCTCGGCCGTGAACTCGGTGCGCAGGGACGCCAGATGGGGGTCGGCCATGTGGACGAGCCGCTGCTGCCGCACCGAAAGCACCCGGCCCTCGCCGAGCGCGTACCGTGTCCGGCGCTCCAGCAGTCCCGAGGCGAGGTGGAGCACCTGCCCATGGTCGAGCACCTCGGCCGTGTCGGGGGTGAGCCACGGCAGCCCCGCGACGCGGAACCTGAGCGGCAGCCAGTTCGGGGCGTTGACCATGTCCTCGTTCTCCACCCGGCGCCCCGCGATGTCCGTGGTGAGCCGGTCGTAGCAGCCGGCCACATAGGTGCCGGGGTAGTGCACGTCGTCAGCGGCGCACTCCGGCAGCGCCCCCCGGGTCGCGAAGTAGCCGTTGCCCAGGGTGCACAACGACTCCCTCAGACGCTCCTGCGCCGGCTCGTAACCGTCGTACTCCCACGTCCAGCCCGTCACCGCCGTACCCCCTCGTCGAGCAGGTCGCGCACCGGCCGTACGGAATGCGGACTGGCGGCGACGTTCACACCGTCCGCGGCACGACCGCCACCGGGCAGTCCGCGTGGTGGAGCAGGGTGTGGCTCACCCGGCCCAGCTGGAGTCCGAGGTGGCCGTGCCTGCGGCGGGCCCCGACGACCACCAGGTCGGTGGCGGCCGAGCGGCGCACGAGGACGCTGTGGGCCGGTCCCTCGGCCGTGACCCGCCGCACCCGGACCGTCGGACGGTCGGCGACGGCGTCCGACAGCAGCGTGTCGAGCAGGGCCGATGCCTGCTCCTCGTGCCGACGCACCGGTTCGTTCGCGAGCGCGGGATCGTCGGCGCTCTCGTGCGCGGGACAGCGCCAGGCGCGTACGACGTCCAGGGTGCAGCGGCGTGCCTCGGCCTCGCGGAAGGCGAAGCGCACGGCTTCGGCGCCGGTGTCGGGTTCGCCCGCGCCCAGCAGGATCCGCTCGTGGGAGCCGGCCAGGCCGGCCTTGTCGCCCCGGACCACGATCACCGGGCAGTGCGCACGGGCCGCGACGGCGAGGCCGACGGAGCCGAGCAGCAGGCCCTTCAGCTCACCGTGCCCGCGCGAGCCCGTCACCAGGGCGAACGCCTCGTCGCCCGCACGCAGAAGGGCGTCGACCGCGTCGTCGGGAACGATCTCTGTGGTGACCTTCACCTCCGGATCTCGCCGCCCGGCGCGCTCGGCTGCGGCAGCGACGAGGTTCTCCACGAGAACGCGCTCGGACGAGCGGCTGAGACCGACGGACGGGACGGCCCGCTCGTAGCGCTCCCAGCGCGAGGCGTGCAGCAGCACCAGGGGGAGACCGTGCCGGGCGGCTTCGTCCACCGCCCAGTCGACCGCCGTGAGACTCGCATCGGATCCGTCGACGCCCACGACCAGGGGAAGTGTCGTCATCGTCCCCACCGCCTTCCCTACAGCACAGGGGCCCACCTTCAAGGTCGCACCGGTCGGTCGGCCGCGCGAGGGACGAATCGGCCCCGAGTGGGGACATTCGGCCCCTTTCGTCCGCGCCCCTGTGGCACGAGGCTGGGATCGAGCCCCGTGAGGGGCGTCCGGGACCGCTGTCACCCGGTGTGATCTCCCAACCGGCGCTCCGCCGCCGTCGACGGCCGCCCTTCTGATCACCTGGAGGAGGAGACCGTGCAGAACAGCCCGCGTCTCGTGAGCGAGGTGATGACGCGCGACGTCGTCACCGTCGGCCGCGACGCCCCGTTCAAGGACATCGTCCGGCTCATGGAGCGGTGGAACGTCAGCGCGGTGCCCGTGCTCGACGGCGAGGGCCGGGTGATCGGGGTCGTCTCGGAGGCCGACCTGCTGCCCAAGGAGGAGTTCCGGGACGACGTTCCGGACCGGTTCACCCAGCGGCAGCGCCTGTCCGACCTAGCGAAGGCCGGAGCGCTGACCGCCGAGGAACTGATGAGCAGCCCGGCGGTCACCGTGCGCGGCACCACCACCCTGGCCGAGGCGGCACGCATCATGGCCAGGCGCAAGGTCAAGCGGCTGCCCGTCATCGGCGACGAGGGCGGGCTCGAAGGGGTCGCCAGCCGCTCGGACCTGCTCAAGGTGTTCCTGCGGGACGACGAGGACCTCACCGAGGAGGTACGTCGAGAGGTCGTCGACCGCCTGTTCCCGCTGCCGGCCGACCACATCCGGGTCGAGGTCCGCGAGGGCGTCGTGACCCTCAGGGGATGGGTGGACGGCGCGGAGCTGATACCGGTGGCCGAACGTCTGGCGCGGGCCGTCGAAGGAGTCGTCGACGTCCACTGCCACCTCACGGGCGGGATCGCCTCCCGGTGACGCGCAGTGCGGAAGGCAGTGGGGCGCAGTAGGCAGCAGGGGGCGGAGCAGAGGTGTGCGCGGCCGGCGATCCACCGGCCGCGCACACCTGGTGCGGCGCGACGTGCCCTGCCTCAGCCGCGCCGCACCCGGATGGTCCTGGCCCCCGCCTTCGCCCCCCGGGGACCGGGACCGTGATGGCCGGAACGCCGTCCTTGTCCTCGGCGAGTCCTCGGCGGTCGCCTCTTCGCCCGTTCGCTTCCGGCGTCCCGCGCAGGAGTCACCGCGTGTGGGGGCCGCCGGGCCCGTCAGGAGTGCGCCGGCACGCGACGGCGGTGCCGCTCCGGCCGATGCGGCGTCGGCGTCTGCGGCGGCGTCTGCGGCGGCGTCTCGTGCGCCCGACGGCGCAGCAGCCGCACCGCGAGATCGTCGAACCAGGCCGCGAGGACACATGTCAGGCCCGCGCCCGCCACGAGCAGGACCGCGAAACGTTCCCAGAACTCCGGTGTGAGACTGGTGCCCACTGTGCTCGCCCTCCCTGGTCGGTGGTCGTTCTTCTCGCGACCAGCCAACTCCGCCGCGGGTCGGGGCACATGAGCCGAAGGGGCCGGACCGGGACGCGGAACGGCCCTGGTGCGCGGGGCCGTTCGGTCCCGGGGCGGCCGACGGGAACGCGCGGTGGCCGTCTCCCCCTCCCCCGGGATCAGGGCCGGTCGGCCCTGGTGGGTGTGCGGGTCCGGGTGGTCCACAGCCGCCGGGGCCGCCCACGCCGGCGCAGGCTGTCCCGCATCACCCCGGTGGGTGCCCGGCTCCGTCACCGGCTGACGCCGACGTCCGCGCCGGCACCCGCCACACCAGCCTGGTGCCGCCGCCCTCGGTTTCCGTCAGCTCCAGCCTGCCGCCCAGGTGCTCGGCGCGCCCGGCCATGTTGCGCAGTCCGCTGCGCCGGCCCTCGGCCCGGCGGCAGAGCCGGACCGCACGGCCCGTCTGGGCCGACCGGCCCCATGGAGGGGACCGACAGCACCTGCCCCTGCGGGGTCCGCGGCCGGACGCTGGAAGCAGTATCCAGTCCGAAGCCCGACGGAGGAGACCGGCGTCATGGTCCGCTACGTGTACGACTTCACCGAGGGCGGCCGTGACCTGGCCGGCCTGCTCGGCGGCAAGGGAGCCAACCTGGCCGAGATGACCCGGCTGGGGCTGCCGGTCCCGCCGGGCTTCACCGTGACCACCGAGGCCTGCCGGGCCTTCCTCGCCACCGGCGCCGAGCCGGACGGCCTGGCCCATGAGATCTCCGGGCACCTGGCCGCGCTGGAGCAGGCCGCGGGCCGGCGGTTGGGGCAGCCCGACGACCCGCTGCTGCTGTCCGTCCGTTCCGGGGCGCGGTTCTCCATGCCCGGCATGATGGAGACCATCCTCGACATCGGCCTGAACGACGACTCCGTCCTCGGCCTGGCGAAGGTCTCCGGCAACGAACGCTTCGCCTGGGACTCCTACCGCCGTCTCCTGCAGATGTTCGGCAGTACGGTCATGGGTGTCGACGGCGCGCTGTTCGAGAACGCCCTGGCCGAACTCAAGCGGAGCCGGGGCGCGGTGAACGACCTGGGCCTCGAGGCGGCGGACCTGGCCGGGCTCGTGGCGGTCTACCAGGAGCTGATCCGGCGGGAGACCGGCGAGTGCTTCCCGCAGTCGCCGGCCGAGCAGCTGCGCCGGGCGGTCCTGGCGGTCTTCGAGTCCTGGCGGGGCGAGCGCGCCCGGGTCTACCGCCGCCGCGAACACATCCCGGACGACCTGGGCACCGCGGTGAACGTGCAGATCATGGTGTTCGGCAACCTCGGCGCCGACTCCGGCAGCGGCGTCGCCTTCACCCGCGACCCGGCCACCGGGCAGCCCGGCCTGTACGGCGACTACCTGGCGAACGCACAGGGCGAGGATGTCGTCGCCGGCATCCGCAACACCGTTGCGCTGACCGCTCTCGCGGAGCTGGACCCGGTGTCGTACGAGCAACTGCTCGGGCACATGCGGACGTTGGAGACCCACTACCGGGATCTGTGCGACATCGAGTTCACGATCGAGCGCGGCCGGCTGTGGATGCTCCAGACCCGGGTCGGCAAGCGCACCGCCGAGGCCGCGTTCGCCATCGCCGCGGAACTCGTGGAGGAAGGCCTGATCACCCCGGACGAAGGTCTGGCCCGGGTGAGCGGGGACGGTCTCGCCCGGCTGATGTTCCCCCGGTTCGACACCTCGGCCGTCGGCGAGCCGCTCGCGCACGGCCTGCCGGCCTCTCCGGGTGCCGCCGTGGGCGCCGCGGTGTTCGACTCCGCCGAAGCGGTCCGCCGGGCCGCCGCGGGCGAGAAGGTCGTGCTCGTCCGTCAGGAGACCACCCCGGACGATCTGCCGGGGATGATCGCCGCGCAGGCGGTGCTGACCAGCCGGGGCGGCAAGACCAGCCACGCGGCCGTGGTCGCCCGCGGCATGGGCCGGGTCTGTGTGTGCGGGGCCGAGGAGATCACCGTGGACACCGAGGCGCGCCGGTTCACGGTGGCCGGCACGACCGTCGACGAGGGCACGGTCGTCTCCGTCGACGGCTCCGGGGGCGCCGTGTACCTGGGCGCCGCTCCCCTGGTCGACTCCGCCGTCATGCGGTACTTCGAGGCGGGCGAGCGGTCCGGCGCCCTGGTCGGGGCCGTGGCCCGCGCCATGGAACGAGCGGACGGCATGCGCCGGCTGGAGGTGCGGGCGAACGCCGACACCCCCGAGGACGCGGCCCGTGCCCGCCGGTTCGGCGCCCAGGGCGTCGGCCTGTGCCGTACCGAGCACATGTTCCTCGGTGAGCGCCGCAAGCTGGTCGAGGCCATGATCCTGGCCGGCGACGAGACCGAGCGCGAGAAGGCGCTGGGTGCCCTGCTGCCGCTCCAGCGGCAGGACTTCACCGGGATCCTGGAGGCGATGGACGGTCTGCCGGTCACCATCCGGCTCATCGACCCGCCCCTGCACGAGTTCCTGCCCGACCGCACCGACCTCGCCGTGCGCATCGCCGCCGCCGAAGCCGGGGGTGCCGTGCCCGATCCGCACGACACCGCACTGCTCGACGCGGTCAACCGTATGCACGAGGAGAACCCGATGCTCGGGCTGCGCGGCGTGCGCCTGGGTCTGGTGGTCCCGGGACTGGTCGCCATGCAGGTGCGGGCGATCGCCGAGGCGGTCGTGGAGCGCGTGCGGGCCGGGGGCTCCCCCGAGGCGGAGATCATGGTGCCGCTGGTCGGCGCCGTCGAGGAACTGCGCATCGAGCGGGCCGAGGTGGAACGCGTCCTCGCCGAGGTCTCCGCGGAGTCCGGCGTCCCGGTGCGCTGCCCCGTCGGCACGATGATCGAGCTGCCCCGGGCCGCGCTCACGGCCGGCCGGATCGCCGAGGAGGCGGAGTTCTTCTCCTTCGGCACCAACGACCTCACCCAGACCACCTGGGGCTTCTCCCGGGACGACGTCGAGGCGGCCTTCTTCTCCGCCTACCTCGACAAGGGGATCTTCGCCACCTCCCCGTTCGAGACCCTCGACCGCGACGGGGTGGGCCGACTGGTCCGCATCGCGGTCGACGAGGGGCGCGCCGCACGCCCCGACCTGAAGATCGGCGTCTGCGGCGAGCACGGCGGCGACCCCGAGTCCGTCCACTTCTTCCACACGGCCGGACTGGACTACGTCTCCTGCTCGCCGTTCCGCGTCCCGGTGGCGCGCCTGGAGGCCGGACGGGCCGCGCTCCCGCGGACCGGGACGAGTGACAGCAGGTGAGAGGGAGGTGGGGCGCATGGCCCGCATCGTCGGTGAGGTGATGACCCGTGAGGTCGTCCAGGCCCACCGGGAGACAGCGTTCAAGGACGTCGTACGGCTGCTGGACCGGCACCGGATCAGCGGTCTGCCCGTGGTGGACGAGGACGACAAGGTCGTCGGAGTGATCTCCGGGACCGACCTGATCCGCCACCAGGCGGACCGGTCCCCGGACGGCCGCGCCGTCACGGCCCGGCAGCTGATGTCGACGCCCGCGATCACCGTGCATCCGGAGCAGCGGATCGCGGACGCCGCGCGCGTGATGGAGCGGCACGGCGTCGAGCGGCTGCCGGTGGTGGACGAGGAGGACCGGCTGATCGGCATCGCCACCCGCCGCGACCTGCTGCGGGTGTTCCTGCGGACCGACGACGAGATCCGCCGGGAGGTCGACGAGGACGTGATGACCCGCGCCCTCGGGCTGCCGGCCCGCAGTGTGACCGTCTCGGTCCGGGACGGCATGGCCACGCTGGAAGGGGCTGTGCACCGTCGCAGCGACATTCCGCTCGCGATCCGGCTGACGTACCGGGTCGACGGCGTGGTCGGTGTGGTCAACAGCCTGTCCTACCGCGTCGACGACACCCGCCCTTCCCCGGCACGTCCCGCCCCCGGTCCCCGGCCCGACCGGAGCCTGTCCGGCGGGACACCCGGCCCCTCGGTTCCGGGACCGATCAGCCCTGCGAAGGGACCAACGGGACCTGCTCCCGGGCCCCGTTGACGGGAGAGGCTGCTTGCTGGGGGGCGGTACCCCTCCCCCCGCAAGCTCGCCCTTTCCGCGCCGCCGCCCGTGCGGCATCCCCCCTTCGACGACGGAGGCTCACCCCCATGACCCGCCACGAGGACCGCACCGCGACCACCGAGCCCGCCGGGGCGCCGTCCGACATCGCCGTGGCGGTGGACCGCCTGGTGACCGACGGGCTCAAGGCACTCGCCGACTACGAGGCGCTCGATCAGGAGCAGGTGGACCACATCGTGAAGAAGGCCTCGGTCGCCGCCCTGGACCAGCACACCGCGCTGGCGCGGCTCGCGGTGGAGGAGACCGGACGCGGTGTCTTCGAGGACAAGGCCGCCAAGAACATGTTCGCCTGCGAGTACGTCACGCACAGCATGGGGCCGATGAAGACCGTCGGTGTCATCGCCCGTGACGACATCGACGACATGACCGAGGTGGCCGAGCCCGTCGGGGTGGTGTGCGCGATCACTCCCGTCACCAACCCGACCTCCACCACCGTCTTCAAGGCACTGATGGCGCTGAAGACGCGCAACCCGGTGGTGTTCGCCTTCCATCCCTCCGCCCAGCGGTGCAGCACGGAGGCGGCCCGTGTCGTGCGGGACGCGGCGGTCGCGGCGGGTGCGCCGGAGCACTGCGTGCAGTGGATCGAGACCCCGTCCGTCGAGGCCACCGGCGCCCTGATGAAGCACCCGGGTGTCTCCCTCATCCTCGCCACCGGCGGCAACGCCATGGTCAAGGCCGCCTACTCGGCCGGCAAGCCCGCCCTGGGCGTCGGCGCCGGCAACGTCCCCGCCTACGTCCACCGCAGCGCGGACATCCGCCGGGCCGTCAACGACCTGGTGCTGTCCAAGTCGTTCGACAACGGCATGATCTGCGCCTCCGAGCAGGCCGTGATCCTGGACGAGCAGATCTACGACGCCGTCCTCGCCGAGTTCCGCACGCTGCACGCCCATGTCGCCACCGCGGAGGAGAAGGCGAAGCTGGAGACCTTCCTGTTCCCCGCCGGTGCCGCGGGCGCGGGCTGCGAGCCCAAGGTCAACTCCGCGGCCGTCGGGCAGAGCCCGGCGTGGATCGCCGAGCAGGCGGGCTTCAGCGTGCCGGACGACACCTCCCTCATTCTGGTCGAGGCGGACCGGGTCGGCCCGCAGGAACCCCTCACCCGCGAGAAGCTCTGCCCGGTCCTCGCCGTCCTGCGGGCCGGCTCCGAGGAGCAGGGCTTCGACCTGGCCGCCGACATGGTCGCCTTCCACGGACAGGGCCACAGCGCCGTCATCCACACCGAGGACACCGCGCTGGCGGAGGCGTACGGCCGGCGGATGAAGACCGTGCGGATCATCGTCAACGCACCCTCCTCGCAGGGTGCCATCGGCGGCATCTACAACAGCCTGCTCCCGTCGCTGACCCTTGGCTGCGGGTCCTGGGGCAGCACCTCCGTGTCGAACAACGTCTCCGCCGCCCAGCTGCTGAACGTCAAGAGGGTCTCGGTGCGCCGCAACAACCTCCAGTGGTTCAAGGTCCCTCCGAAGATCTACTTCGAGCCGCAGTCCATCCGCTACCTCGCCTCGATGCCGGACGTCCACCGCGTCACGATCGTCACCGACGCGACGATGACCCGCCTCGGGCTCGTCGACCGGGTCGAGCGTGTCCTGCGGCGGCGCCGGGAGCCGGTCACCGTGCAGGTCATCGACGGTGTCGAGCCCGAGCCGAGCATCGACTCCGTCCGGCGCGGGGCACGGCTCATGGGCGACTTCCGGCCGGACACCATCATCGCCCTCGGCGGCGGCTCCCCGATGGACGCGGCCAAGGTGATGTGGCTGCTGTACGAGCAGCAGGCCGAGGGCAGGGACGTGGACTTCGCCGACATGCGGCACAAGTTCTCCGACATCCGCAAGCGCGCCTTCCGCTTCCCCGTCCTGGGCAAGCTGGCCCGGCTGGTGTGCATCCCCACCACCTCGGGCACCGGCGCCGAGGTGACCCCGTTCGCCGTCATCTCCGACCCCGCCACCGGCAAGAAGTACCCGCTGGCCGACTACGCGCTCACCCCCAGCGTGGCCATCGTCGACCCGCTGCTCACCACCGGGCTGCCCCGCCCCCTGGCCGCCGACAGCGGGTTCGACGCGCTCACCCACGCCATCGAGTCCTATGTGTCCGTCTACGCCAACGACTTCACCGACGGCCTCGCCCTGCACGCGATCCGGTTGATCTTCGAGAACATCGAGGCGGCGGTCAACGACCGACGGGCGAGTGAGCGGGCCCGGGAGAAGATGCACAACGCCGGCACCATCGCGGGCATGGCCTTCGGCAACGCCTTCCTCGGCATCGTCCACGCCATGTCCCACACCCTCGGCGCCACCTTCCACATCGCGCACGGCCGCACCAACGCGGTCCTGCTGCCGCACGTCATCCGCTACAACGGCACCGTCCCGACGAAGCTCACCGGCTGGCCCAAGTACGAGAACTACCGCGCCCCCGAACGCTTCCAGGACATCGCCCGCGCCCTGGGCCTGCCCGCCGCCACCCCGGCCGAGGGTGTCGAGTCCCTCGCCTCGGCGGTGGAGCGGCTGCGCGAGGCCGTGGGCATCGAGCCGACGTTCCAGGCCCTCGGCGTCGACGAGCGCGCCTTCCTCGAGGCGCTGCCCCAGCAGGCCCTCAACGCGTTCGAGGACCAGTGCGCGCCCGCCAACCCCCGGATGCCGATGCTCGACGACATGCGCGAGCTGATGCGCGCGGCCTACTACGGCCGTTCCGGGACCGAGCGGGTTCAACGGCCGTAGTCCGCCCGCTCCGGACTCCGGCACGGGTCCGGGGACCGCGACCCGACCCGTGGCCGCCCGGCACCGCGGCCCGCACCACACGAAGCCACCGACATCCCGAAGGAAGGACCCGGCATGACCACCGACCACACCCAGGAGACCCCCCTGGTCCGGCTGCGCGCCGAGGGCGGCGTGGACGAGGAGACCCTGGCGTACGCCCGTACGAAGATCGACGCCGTCGTCGCCCGGCCGGGACTGCCCGCTGTCACCGGCGAGGTCCGCCTCGTCCGAGCGGCGGCCCATCACGCCGGCCGCCCCTGGTCGGCCACGGCCGACCTGCGCATCGAGGGCCGGACGGTGGTGGTCCTCGCCGAGGAGGCCACCGGCACGGAGGTCGTCGACCAGCTCCAGGACCGGCTGCGCCGTCAGACCGACAAGGCGGCCCGGTCCTGGGACAAGGGACACCGGACGACGGTGCCGCCGTGGCGGGGCGGAGGCGTGCGGCCGGTTCCCGCCGCACGCCCCGGAGACCCGGCCGAGGATTCCCGGACGGCGTGATTCCGTAGCGACGGCGGGCCCGGCGGTCACGGTCCACGACGGGACCGTCGGGACCCGCGTCGAGGGCCGTCCGGGCCGATCGGGTGCCGGGCGGCCCACTGACGGGACCCCTCACCGCAGGACACCGTGGACCGCACGGATCCCGATCGATCGGCGAACACGAGGAGTTGTGTGATGGCGAAGGCATATCTGGTGGGCAGCGGCATCGCGGCACTGGCCGCGGCGACGTTCCTGATCCGCGACGGCGGCTTCGAGGGATCCGACATCCACCTCTTCGAGGAACAGCGGACCCTCGGCGGCAGCCTGGACGCGGGCGGCACCCCGGACGCCGGCTACACCATGCGCGGCGGGCGGATGTTCGAGGCCGAGTTCCGCTGCACGTACGACCTGCTGTCGGGCATCCCCACCCTCGACGACCCCACCGTGACCGTGACCGAGGAGATCCTCGCCGGGCACGAGGACTTCGCCTGGGACGACATCGCGCGACTCGTCGACGGCGACGGGAAGATCGTCGACACCACGTCGATGGGCTTCTCCGAGCGCGACCGGCTGGAGCTGGTCCGCTGCCTGGCCGCCCCCGAGGGGCATCTGGACGACAAGCGGATCACCGACTGCTTCGGCGAGCACTTCTTCACCACCGCCTTCTGGTTCATGTGGTGCACCACGTTCGCCTTCCAGCCCTGGCACAGCGCCATCGAGTTCCGCCGCTACCTGAGGCGGTTCATCCACCTGTTCCCCGAGTTCGCGTCCATGTCGGGCATCCACCGCACCCGCTACAACCAGTACGACTCCATCGTGCGGCCCCTGACGGCCTGGCTGCGCGAGCGCGGCGTCACCGTCCACACCGGCTGCCGGGTCACCGACCTCGGGTTCACCCCCGGCATCCACAGCGGCACCGTCGACGCCCTCCACCTCAGCCGCGACGGCCGCGACGAGAAGATCGCCGTCGCGCCCGACGACCTGGTCCTCGTCACCAACGGCTCGATGACCGACGCCTCCAGCCTCGGCTCGCACACCTCCGCGCCCCCGCCCGCCTCGCAGCGCTCGGACGCGTGGTTGCTGTGGCACCGGCTGGCCCGCGGCCGCGAGAACTTCGGCAACCCGGCCGTCTTCGACAAGCACGTCGAGGAATCCCGTTGGGAGTCGTTCACCGTCACCACCAAGGACCCCGCCTTCCTGGAGGCGCTGGAGGAGTTCAGCGAGCGCCCGGCCGGCAGGGGCGGACTGATGACCTTCACCGACTCCGCCTGGCTGCTCACCCTCGTCGCCAACCGTCAGCCCGTCTACCGCGACCAGCCCGAGGGCGTCTCCGTCTGGTGGGGCTACGGCCTGTTCCCCGGCCGCGCCGGCAACCACACCCCCAAGCCGATGACCCTGTGCACCGGACGGGAGATCCTCGAAGAGGTCCTGCACCACCTCCCCTTCGACGAGCGCACGGCACAGCGGATCCTGGACACCTCCACCGTCGTCCCCTGCGTGATGCCGTACATCACCAGCCAGTTCCTGGTGCGCCGCGGCGGCGACCGGCCCCGGGTGGTCCCGGAGGGGTCGGTCAACCTCGCCTTCATCGGGCAGTTCGCCGAGGTGCCCGACGACGTCGTCTTCACCGTCGAGTACTCGGTGCGCACGGCCTGGACGGCGGTGGCCCGGCTCCTGAAGCTGGACCAGCACCCGCCGGAGGTCTACAAGGGCCACCACGACCCTCATGTACTGGCCGCCGCGCTGGAGACCATGCACCGCCGATAGGTGTCGACGGGCAGGCAGGAAACGCCGAACGGCCCCTGTTCCAGGGGCCGTTCGCTCGATGCTGCGCGTCAGGCCGCGCGGACGGCGACCTCCTCGTGCGGCCGGCCGCCGAGCACCACCTTCAGTGCTCCGGTGTCACCGGCCCGGGAGAAGACGTCGTACGCCTCCTCCATCCGGTCGAGGGGGAAGGTGTGGGTGACCAACTGCGCGGTGGGCAGCCGGCCGGCGGCGGCCATGCGCAGCAGGGTGGGTGTGGAGTGGGTGTCCACGAGACCGGTGGTGATCGTCACGTTCTTGATCCACAGGTCTTCGAGGTGCAGGGTGGCGGGCTTGCCGTGGACGCCGATGTTGGCCACGTGGCCGCCGGGACGGACCATGCGGGTGCACAGTTCGAAGCTCTCCGGCACGCCGACCGCCTCGATGACCACGTCCGCGCCGAGCCCGTCGGTGAGATCGGCGATCAGCTGCTCGGGATCCTCGGCGGCGTCGGCCACGGCGTCGGCGCCCAGGCGCCTGGCGGCCTCCAGCCGGGCGGCGGCCAGGTCGACGGCGACGATCCGCTCGGGCGCGAACAGGCGTGCCGTGGCGATCGCCGCGAGGCCGATGGGGCCGGCCCCCACGACGGCGACGGTGTCGCCCGGGCGGACCCGTCCGTTGAGCACACCGACCTCGTAGGAGGTCGGGAAGATGTCCGCGAGCAGGACGGCGTCCTTGCTCTCGACCGCACCGGGCAGTGCGTGCACGGACAGATCGGCGTAGGGGACGCGGACGTACTCGGCCTGCGTCCCGTCGATCAGGTGACCGAGGATCCAGCCTCCGCCGCCCCGGCACTGGCCGTACATGCCGTCCCGGCAGAAGCGGCAGCGGCCGCAGCAGCTGATACAGGAGACCAGCACCCGGTCGCCCGGACGGACGGTCCGCACGTCGCTGCCGACCTCGACGATCTCGCCGACCGCCTCGTGGCCCAGGACCGTGCCCGGGCGTACCTCGGGGACGTCGCCCTTGAGAATGTGCAGATCCGTGCCGCAGATGGTGACGGCGCCGACCCGCACGATGGCGTCGGTGGGTTCCTTGACGGCCGGGTCCGGCACCTCTTCCCAGGCGGACTGCCCCGGGCCGTGGAAGACATAGCCCTTCATGACGCTCCTCACCCTCCTGTGCGCGGCTGACGGGATTGCCTCACATGTCAAGCTTGTCCGTTCATCGTCCGATCCGCTTGAGTCGTCCTTCCCGCGTCGTGTGAGGGGCCTTTCACATACGGCGCAGCCAGTCGTCGGCCACTCCCTGCATCGCCCGGGACTGTTCCTCGGTCCGCAGGTGGGCGTCGTCCAGGCGGTAGGTGAGGTGGGCGACCACGTCGACCATGCCGTCGATCCGGCGGGTCATGGACACGGCGATCTCGGTCTCGCTCTTGCGTTCCATGTGCCCCGTGAGTGTGACGACCCCCTCCGTCACGGAGACCTCGACGCCGCGTGGCGGCAGCCACAGCGCGCGTACCAGGACCTCCTCGATCACCTCGTCGCGGATCTCGGTGTCGGGCCGCAGGAAGACCTGGAGGAGGTCGCGTCGGGTGACGATCCCGACGAGCCGGTCCTCCTCGTCGAGGACGGGGAGCCGCTCCACGTGCTTCTGGGCCATGGTGCGGGCGGCCTGGACGATGGTGTCGTCGGCGTGCACGGTGACGGGCGGTGCCGTCATCAGCCGGCCCGCGGTGCGGGCCCTGCCCTTGGCGGCCTGGCGCCGGGCGCCGGGCGTCAGCTCGGCGAGCCTCGTGCGGTGCTTCGGCTCGTAGGGGTCGGGGGTGGTCGCCTGGTGCATCATCAGGTCCGTCTCGGACAGGACACCGATGACCTTGTCGTCCTCGTCCACGACCGGCAGTCCGCTGATCCGGTGGGTGGCGAGCAGCCGGGCGACCTCCTTGAACGGTGTGCCGTACCCGGCGCGGACGACGTCCGTGGTCATCACGGAGCCGACCTTGTCGTGCCTCATGGCCGTTTCCTCCTCAGCGCAGTCGGCGCAGATAGGGGTCCTGGGGGCGACGCGGCGCCAGCCGTGTCCGTGCGTCGAGCACGGTGACGCCGCCCGGTGTCGCCAGGACGGGGTTGAAGTCGGCCTCGGCGAGCTGCGGCAGGTCGGCCGCCATCCGGGACAGCCGCAGCAGCAGCTGTTCCAGTTCTCCGAGGTCGACGGGGGTGTTTCCGTTCGCGCCCAGCAGCAGCGGGGAGCACCGCGGCGAGGTGATCAGTTCGTGGACGTCGCGGTCGGTGAGCGGGGCGAGGCGGGCCGCGTGGTCGGCGAGGACCTCGGTCGCGGTACCGCCGAGCCCGAACAGCACGAGCGGGCCGAAGACCTCGTCCTGGACGACACCCGCGAGGAGCTCGGTGCCGCGGGCGGCGAGGGGTTGCAGGACCACTCCGGTCATGAGCCCGCAGAAACGGGTCTCCAGGTCCCGGAAGGCGGCCCGGACCTGCGCGTCTCCGCGCAGGTCGAGGTGGACGGCGCGCTCCTGGGACTTGTGCAGGAGCCCGGGCCAGTGGGCCTTCATCACCACCCGGCCGTCGAAGCCGCGCAGCCGGTCGGCGGCGAGCACGGCCTCGTCCTCGCTCTCGGCCCAGGCCCACGGGATCTGCGGGATGCCGTAGCAGGCGAGCAGGTCGGCGCAGGTGCGCGGGTCCAGCCAGCCGCCGTCGGGTTCCCGCGCCAGGTAGTCCTCGACGAGCGTGCGGGCCCGCTCGGGCTCGATGTGGTCGAGTGCGGGGACGGCGCCGGCGGGCCGGGCGAGCCAGGCGGCGCGTCCGGCGGCGTGGGCCAGCGCGCGGGCCGCCGCCTGGGGCTCGGCGTAGGAGGGGACCGTCCCGCCGTCCGCGGCGGGCAGCAGCCGGACGGACCGGTCCTGTTCCAGGCGTACGGCGATCACCGGTCGCGCCCGTCGCCCGGGGGCCGCGGTGACGGCCCGCACCAGGTCGTCGCCGGTGGCCGCGGCGACCGCCGTGGGCACGAGGGCCACGATCACGGCGTCGATGCCGGGGTACCGGGTGAGGCGGTCGACGCACGCGGTGAGCTGCTCCTCGGAGACCGCGGCGGTGGCGTCGACGGGGTTGCCGACGGCGGCGCCGTCCGGCAGCACACCGCGCAGTTCGCCGGTCATCGCGGGGGTGAGCGGGGGAAGGGCGAGCCCCGCCTCGGCGCAGGCGTCGGCGGTGAGCACTCCGGCCCCGCCCGCGTTGGTCACGATCGCGACGCGGCTGCCCGCCGGCAGCGGCTGGGAGTGGAACAGGGCCGCCGTCTCGAGGAGTTCGCCCACCGACCGGGTCGCGGTGACACCGGCCTGGGTGAACAGCGCGCCACGGGTCATGGTGCGGCTGGCGGCCGCCGCGGTGTGGGAGGCCGCGGCCTTGCGGCCCGCTTCGGTACGGCCGGCGTCGACGGTCAGCACCGGGATGCGGCGCGTCACTCGCCGGGCGGTGCGGGAGAAGGCACGCGGGTTGCCGAAGGACTCCAGGTGCAGCAGGGCGAGCTCGGTGCGACCGTCGCTCTCCCACCACTGGAGCATGTCGTTGCCGCTGACGTCGTACTTGTCGCCGAGCGAGACGAAGGACGACACGCCGATGTCCAGCCGGGACAGTCCGTCGAGCAGCGCGATGCCCACGCCACCGGACTGCACGGCGACACCGGCCGTGCCCGGGCGGGGGTGCTCGGCCGCGAAGGTCGCGTCCAGGCTCAGGCCCGCTTCCGTGTGGGAGATGCCCAGGCAGTTGGGGCCGACCAGGCGCATGCCGTAGGCGCGGCAGGTGGCCAGCAGGGCCTGTGCCTGCTCGTGGTCGAGGCCGGCCGTGACGACGACGAGGGCGCGTACCCCGGCCCGGCCGCACTCCTCCGCCACGGCCGGCACCCCGCCGGCCGGCACGGCCACGATCACCAGGTCGGGTGTCTTCGGCAGCGCCGCCACCGAAGGGTGGCACGGTACGCCGAGCAGGGAGGTGCCCCTCGGGTTCACGGCGAACAGGCGCCCGGTGTAGCCGCCCGTGTGCAGATGGTGCAGGACGGCCCGGCCGACCGATCCGGGGGTACGTCCCGCCCCGACCACGGCGACGGCGGACGGCCGCAGCAGGGGCAGCAGGCTGGCCACGTCGGCGGCCCGGCCCCGGGCCTCCACGGCCGACAGGTAGGTGTCGTCCTGGTCGAGGTGGATGGTGCAGCGTACCTCCGGCCCCTCGAAACGGCGGGAGGTACGCAGGCCGAGATCGGAGAAGAGCCGGAGCACCTCGTGGTTCTCGCTGAGCGCGTCGGCGGTGAACGTGGTGATGCCCGCCGCCCGCGCCGCCGAGACCAGATGCTCGACGAGGAGGGTGCCCACCCCCCGGTGGTGCAGGCCGTCGGCGACGGCGATGGAGATCTCCGCGCCGTCCTTCTCTCCGCCGGTGTCGTACTCGGCGAGTCCGATCACCCGTCCGTCCACCTCGGCCAGCAGCGCCCGGTAGCCGGGGCGGGCCGGGGCGCAGGCGCGGTCGGCGGCCATGGCGGCCGACCGCCGGCTCGGCGCGAAGAAGCGCAGGCGGAGGTTCTCCGGCGACATCTCCTCGTAGAGCCCCCGCAGCTGTCCGTGGTCACCCGGCAGCACCGGCCGGATGCACACGGTGGTGCCGTCCGCGAGCAGGGCGTGGACCGAGGGCCGGTCGAGCAGGTCGTCCGTCATCGCAGGTCTCCTCCATCGCTTTCGGTCCTTCGATCGTCCGGCGGAGCGCGGCGCAAGCCCATGGGCTGTACGGGGTCGCGCCGGGGCCGGTCGGCCCCACCGGGAGGTGGACGGTCGGCAGGCGTCAGTCGTCCGCGACCAGCGCCGTCAGGTCCAGGAGGCGGTTGGTGTAGCCCCATTCGTTGTCGTACCAGCCGAAGACCTTGGCCAGCGTGCCGTTGGCCTGGGTGAGCGCCGGGTCGAAGACGCAGGAGGAGGGGTCGCCGATGACGTCGCGGGAGACGATCGGGGCCTTGGAGACGCGCAGGATGCCGTGGAGCGGGCCGTCGGCGGCCGCCTCGAACGCGGCGTTGATCTCCTCCGCGCTCGCCTCCCGGGTGAGGACGACGGCGAGGTCGGTGAGCGAGCCGTCCTCCACGGGCACCCGGACCGCGATCCCGTCCAGCACCCCGGCCAGTTCCGGCACGACCAGGCCGACGGCGCGGGCGGCTCCGGTGCTGGTGGGGATGATGCTGAGGGCGGCCGAGCGGGCCCGGCGCAGGTCCTTGTGCGGGCCGTCCAGCAGGGACTGGTCGTTGGTGTAGCCGTGGATCGTGGTCATCACTCCGCGCTCGATACCGAAGGCGTCGTCCAGCACCTTCACCATCGGGGCGACGCAGTTGGTGGTGCAGGAGGCGGCGGAGACGATGCGGTCGCGGTGCCGGTCGTAGGTCCGGTCGTTGACGCCCATCACGACGGTGGCGTCCACGCCCTTGCCGGGCGCCGACAGCAGCACGGTGTGCGCGCCGCCCTTCAGGTGCAGGGCCGCGGAGTCCCGGTCGCGGAAACGCCCGGTGGACTCGACGACGATGTCGGCGCCGTGGTCGGACCAGCGCAGGGCCGCCGGGTCACGCTCGGCCGTGACGGCGATGCGCCGCCCGTCGACCGTGATCGAGCTGTCGTCGTGCTCGACGTCGCGTCCGATGCGCCCGAACGTCGAGTCGTACTCCAGGAGATGGGCCAGGGTGGCGGGTGAGGTGATGTCGTTGATCGCGACCACCTCGACGTCCTGGGTACCTTCCTCGACGCGGTCGAGGGCGGCCCGCAGGTATGTGCGGCCGATGCGGCCGAAGCCGTTGATTCCGACGCGAACGGTCATGGCGGTGGGCTCCTTCGGGGAGTGAGAGGCGATCAGGCGTCCCAGGTCCAGTCGGCGACCTCGGGCAGGTCGGTGCCGTGCTCGCGGATCCAGGCGTGGTGACGGGTGCGGGCGTCGGCCATCCGCTGCCGTACGGCGGCGGCGCGCACCGCGAGGCCGGGGACCCGGTCGATGACGTCCATGACCAGGCGGTAGCGGTCGAGGTCGTTGCGGACGACCATGTCGAACGGCGTGGTCGTCGTCCCCGACTCCTTGTAGCCGCGCACGTGCAGGTTCTTGTGGCCGGTGCGGCGGTAGGCGAGCCGGTGGATCAACCAGGGGTAGCCGTGGTAGGCGAAAATGACCGGCTTGTCGGTGGTGAACAGGCCGTCGTACTCGAAGTCGCTCATGCCGTGCGGGTGTTCCTCGCGCGGCAGCAGCCGCGTCATGTCGACCACGTTGACCACGCGGACGGCGAGGCCCGGGAGGTGCCGGCGCAGCAGCTGAGCGGCGGCCAGCACCTCCAGGGTGGGCACGTCCCCGGCGCAGGCGAGGACGACGTCCGGCTCACCGCCGTTCTCCGTGCCGGCCCACTCCCAGATCCCGGCGCCCCTGGCGCAGTGCGCACGGGCCTGGTCCATCGACAGCCAGTCGAAGCAGGGCTGCTTCCCGGCCACGATGACGTTGACGTAGTCGCGGCTGCGCAGCGCGTGGTCCGCGACCGACAGCAGGGTGTTGGCGTCCGGCGGCAGGTAGACCCGCACGACCTCGGGGCTCTTGTTGAGGACGTGGTCGACGAAACCGGGGTCCTGGTGGGAGAACCCGTTGTGGTCCTGGCGCCACACATGCGAGGTCAGCAGGTAGTTGAGGGAGGCGATGGGTGCGCGCCACGGCAACTCCCGCGATGTCTTCAGCCACTTGATGTGCTGGTTGACCATGGAGTCCACGATGTGCACGAACGCCTCGTAGCAGGAGAACAGACCGTGACGGCCCGTCAGGAGATAGCCCTCCAGCCAGCCCTGGCAGGTGTGCTCGGAGAGGATCTCCAGCACCCGGCCGTGGTGCTCGAGGTGCTCGTCGACCGGCAGATGCGCGGCCTGCCATGCCTTTCCGCTGACGTCGAGGACGGCCTGGAGCCGGTTCGACGCGGTCTCGTCCGGACCGACCAGGCGGAAGTCCCGGCGTGCGGCGGTGTCGTGCATCACCCGGGCCAGGAGGTCTCCGAGGACCCGGGTCGGTTCGTGCAGGGTCGTGCCCGGCTTGTCGACGGGTACGGCGAAGTCGTCGAGCGGTGCGAGGGGCAGGTCGTGCACGAGCAGGCCGCCGTTGGCGTACGGGGTGGCGCCGAGCCGCTTGGCGCCGCGGGGGACGCAGGCGAGCACGTCGGCGGTGGGGCGACCGTCGGGGCCGAAGAGCTCCTGAGGCTTGTACGAGCGCAGCCAGGCCTCCAGCTGACGGAGGTGCGCGGGGTTCTCCCGGACGCCGGCCAGCGGCACCTGGTGGGCCCGCCAGGTGCCTTCGACGGGTTCACCGTCCACCTCGGCGGGTCCGGTCCAGCCCTTCGGGGTGCGCAGCACGATCATGGGCCAGTGCACGCGCTCGGTGACGCCGTCCTCGCGGGCCGTCTGCTGCATCACGGCGATACGGTCCAGGGCGTCGTCCATCGCCGCGGCCATGGCCCGGTGCACCTGGAGCGGATCGTCGCCGGTCACGTGGATGGGATCGTGGCCGTATCCCCGCAACAGGTCGTCGAGTTCGGACTCCGGGATGCGGGAGAGCACCGTCGGGTTGGCGATCTTGTAGCCGTTGAGGTGGAGGATGGGCAGGACCGCGCCGTCGTGCACGGGGTCGAGGAACTTGTTGGAGTGCCAGGAGGCGGCCAGCGGCCCGGTCTCCGCCTCGCCGTCACCGATCACACAGGCGACCAGCAGGTCCGGGTTGTCCAGCGCGGCGCCGTAGGCGTGGGACAGCGAGTAGCCGAGCTCGCCGCCCTCGTGGATCGAGCCGGGCGTCTCGGGCGCCACATGGCTGGGCACCCCGCCGGGGAAGGAGAACTGCCGGAACAGCCTCGCCATGCCGGCCCCGTCCCTCGGCACGTCCGGGTAGGTCTCGCTGTAGCTGCCCTCCAGCCAGGCGTTGGCCAGGACGGACGGCCCTCCGTGACCCGGTCCCCAGATGCACAGGGCGTCGAGTCCGCGCGCCCTGATGACCCGGTTGAGGTGGGTGTACACGAGGTTGAGGCCGGGCGAGGTGCCCCAGTGCCCGAGCAGCCGGGGCTTGATGTGCTCCGGCTTGAGCGGCTCCGTCAGCAGCGGGTTGGACATCAGGTAGATCTGCCCGGCGGCCAGGTAGTTGGCGGCCCGCCAGTGGGCGTCCAGGGTGCGCAGTTCCTCGTCGGAGAGTGCGGTGGCGTCCTGGTGTTCGGCCTTGGGCATGGGGTGCTCCGGGAGTCATCGGGCGGTGGCGGCGGGTGCGGCGTGATCACGTGGGTGGGGCGCTTCGCTCACGTCCGCTCGGGTACGACGGCGACGGCGCAGGCGGCGTGGTGCAGCACGCCGTGGGCGACGCGTCCCAGCTGGAGGCCGAGGTGCCCGGGATTGCGCCGGGCACCGACCACCAGCAGGTCGGCCTCGTACGAGGCGGCCAGGAGAGCCCTGCGGGCCGGTCCTTCCACCGTGCGCGGCACCACCTCCACGTCGGCCGGCGTGTGCTTCACCGCCTGCTCCAGGACCTCGGCGGCGTGCTGCTCGTGCAGTCGCGCGGGTTCACCGGCGAGCAGGGGGTGGTCGGTGCTCTCGTGTGCCGGGCACCGCCAGGCGCGTACGGCGTCCAGGGTCGCGTGGCGCAGCCTCGCCTCCTCTGCGGCGAAGCGCAGGGCGGCGGAGTCCGGGTTCTTCTCGCCGACGCCCAGCACGACGCGGCCGTGCTGCCCGGCGCTCACCCGGTTGTCCTGGCCACCGCCCAGCACGATCACCGGGCAGTCGGCGTGGGCGGCGACGGTCAGGCTGACCGAGCCGAGGAGCATCTCGACGAGGCCGCTGCGGCCGCGGGTGCCGAGGACGAGGGCGCAGGCCTCGCGTCCCTCGTGGACGAGGGCGTACTCGGGTTCCTCCGGCAGCACGCCGGTGGAGATCTCGATGCCGGGTCGGCGCAGCTGCGCCCGCTGGGCGGCGGTCCGCACGATGTCCTCGGCGGTGACCTGCTCGGGCGGCTTGCCGAGGTCGTCCGCGAGTGCCGTGCCCTCGTAGCGCTCCCAGAGGGAGGCGTACACCACCCGCAGCGGCACTGCGCGCAGGGCGGCCTCGTCGGCGGCCCAGTCCG
>NZ_KQ948769.1:0-544 GCF_001514205.1 Streptomyces griseoruber
CGGTGCGTACGGCGACCAGCGCCGCCGCCGACGCCATCAAGGCCTCCGAGGCCGCCGCCTCCGCCGCCCGTACGGCCGTGAAGCTGGCCGACGAGGCGGACAAGCACGCGGCCGACGCCAAGGCCCAGGCCGACGCGGCGAAGGCCGAGTCCGTCAAGGCGGTCGCCTCGGCGGCCGACGCGGCCGGACACGCCTACACCACCGCACAGGCCGCCGCGGACGCCGGCGCCTCGGCGCAGCAGGTCGCCGCGCCGGCCAACGACGCCGTCCAGCTCGGTTCCCCGTACGTCGACACCGACGCCACCGCGGGGCTGGTGGTCCTGACCGGCCAGTCGTCGAAGACGATCGCCGAGCAGCAGAAGGCGGTCGCCGAGGCGCACGCCGCCAACGCGCAGAAGAACGCCGACCAGGCGGCGAGCCTCGCCGCGGCGGCGACGGGCGACGCGAAGGCGGCGTACACGCTGGCCGCCGAGGCCGCCGGGTTCGCCGCGACCGCCCGCAAGTCGGCGAAGGAGGCACTGGGTTACGCGGCCGAGGCCGCCCA
>NZ_KQ948769.1:1205-91454 GCF_001514205.1 Streptomyces griseoruber
CGGCCCAGCAGGCGGCGGACTCGGCCGACCGCAAGGAGGCCAACGACCAGGTGCAGTCGGGCGCCGGCACCGGCGAGAACGGTGTCTTCTACGTCATCGAGAAGATGACCGACGCGGCCCCGGCCAAGCAGCTCAACAAGTGCGACTACACGCTCCAGGGCTGCACGGTGACGTACGAACTGCACCTCGACCTCACGGTCAGCTACTACCTCTGCACCAACCCCGACGTCCCCGCCACCGAGTCGGGCTGCCCGGCGGAGGACACGCTCTTCCTCAAGACGGTGGTCCTCAAGAACCAGAAGCAGGAGTGGACGCACCACTTCACCGCCGGTGACATCACCCGCCTCGGCTGGCAGGCCCTCTTCGGGGACACCCTGGGCGCGGTCCTCTACGAGGTCGTCCTCGGCGACGCCGTCCGCTGCTACCACGGCGACGCCGCGGGCTGCGCCTGGTTCGCGTCCAACTTCATCCCGGGCAAGGCCTTCACGAAGGTCGCGGAGGGGCTCCGCGCCCTGGACGCCGCCATGAAGACCGGGATCGGGGTCACCGACGCGTTCAAGGCGCTGAAGGCGCTGGACAACGTGGACCCGGAGACGCTGGCCCAGATCGAGCGCAGTGTGAAGGCGTACGAGGACGCGCGCACGGCGTGCAAGCTCAACAGCTTCCCCGGCGCCACCGAGGTGGTCCTGGCCGACGGCAGCCGCAAGGCGATCCGTGACGTCCGGCTCGGCGACCTGCTCCTGGCCACGGACCCGCTCACCGGCCGGACGCAGGCCGAGCCGGTCACCCGCACGTTCTCGCACCCGACCGAGGACCTGTTGGACATCACCCTGGCGGACGGCGGGCGTCTGACGAGCACGCCGGGCCACCGCTTCTACGTCACCGGCCGGGACTGGACCCTCGCGTCCGACCTGCGCGCCGGCGACAGCGTGCGCACCTCCGACGGAACGGTCCGTACGGTGGCGGCGGTGCTCGACCGCGACGACCGGGCACCCCGGACGGTGTACGACCTGACGGTGTCCGGCCTGCACACGTTCTACGCGGTGGCGGGCAGCACTCCGGTGCTGGTCCACAACTGCAACGACATCGTGTTCGACGGTCAGAAGTTCCCCGGCCTGGCGCACACGATCACGGAGCACGTGAAGCCCAACAGGGCGGAGGCCGAGGCCCTGGCTGCCCAGAAGACGGTCAAGTACAACAAGGACACGCCGAACAGCGTGTGGGTCGACCAGGACACGGCCCAGAAGGTCGTCGACGCCGCCCTGGCCGACAAGGCGAGCATGATCAGCAACTGGCTCAGGGGCAGCAAGAACGAGCTGGACTGGTCGGGGTTCTTCGGGCCGAAGGACCAGTCCCTCGGCACGGTGTACTACGACAACAGGACCGTGGTGAGGGACCCCAAGGCCGCGGGCAACGGCTACTACATCAAGCTGGTCAGGGCACCGAAGGGGCCGGGGATTCCGAAGCACCCCCGGGGCTACTACGTGCAGACCTGCTACCCGAAGTAAGCCTGCTGTCCAAGCAAGGAGGAGACACGCGGTGCCGCGATTCACCGAGTTCGGTTTCGGAGTCCCGTGGGTGATGGGGTTCTTCCACCAGGACTGGATCCACGACGGGCCCACGGCCACCGACGTCGTGGCGAAACACCTGGCGGAGGAGAGCGACGAGGAGGTCCTCGCGGTACGCCGGGACGCCCTGGCGCTCGCCGACCGTCTGCCCTCGGAGACGCTCGAGGTGCTGTGGACCGCCGGAGCCCAGTACATGCCGGGTTTCGTGGGGACCACGGGAGCCGAATGGACCCGGACGGTCGTCGGACTGTGCGACGCCGTGCTCTCCACGCGGGCCGATGTGCGTCCCCTCACCGGTGCGGACACGGAGGACGGCCGGTCCCACCGGGACGCGGTCGTCGCCGAGATCGAGCGGGCGCGGTTCCTCACGGCCGAGGTGCGTGAGGCGCTCGTCGACTGCGCCCGCGACTGCACCCCGGATCTGGCGCTCCGCGTGCTGCTGAACGCCGTCGAGTACGCGCCCGGCGCGACGCTGTCCCCCGAGCAGTACCAGGGGATGGAGAGCATCGGGACGGCCCTCCACTACGGCGAGTTCGTGGTGGACCGCGTCCGGTACCTGGTGGAGACGCCCTGACCGGAAGACCGGGGCCCGCACTCACCCGAGTGCGGGCCCCTTTCTCATGCGGTCATGCGGTCAGGCGGTCAGGCGGGCATGCGGTCAGGCGGTCAGGCGGTCGTCCGCGCCGCCGTGCTCGCCCGTCGGTTCAGGGTCGGCTGGAGGAGGGTCGCCTCCGGTACGAGACCGCCCGCCAGTTTCTCCATCAGCAGGTCGACCGCTCGCTCGCCCACCTCCGCCGACGGGAGCGCCACGGAGGTGAGGTGGAGGCGGTCGGCGAGTTCGTCGGGGCAGATCGCCGCCACGGAGAGGTCTCCGGGGACGCGGAGCCCGAGCTGTTCGAAGGCGCTGACGAGGGGTTCGAGGACCGCCTCGTTGTGGACGACCACGCCGGTCAGCGCGGGCTGGTCGCGCAGGAGGCGTTCGGCGACCTGCCGGGCCGCCGCCGGGGTCGCCTCGCAGGGGTGGACGGCCGAGGCGAGCCCGCCGCGGTCGGCGGCCGCGGTGAAGCCCTGGACGACGCGCTGGGCGAACGCCGTCCCGCGCACGTACACCTCCGGCGGCGACCCGACGAGCGCCACCACCCGGTGCCCCAGCCGGGCCAGATGCTCCACACACCGCTCGCCCGCGCTCCGGAAGTCGAGGTCGATGCAGGTCAGCCCGGCACAGTCGCGCGGGAAGCCGATCAGCACGGACGGCCGGTCCAGGGTGCGCAGCAGCGGCAGCCGGGGGTCGTGGAGCTGGACGTCCATCAGGATCAGCGCGTCGACCAGGGCGGTGTCCGCGACCCGGCGCAGACCGTCCTCGCCCTCCTCCTGGGTCAGGAGCAGGACGTCGTGGTCGTGGCGTCTGGCCGCCGTCACCACCGACGCCACGAACTGCATGACCACCGGGACATGGATGCCGGCCCGCAGCGGGGCGACCAGCGCCAGGACGTTGGAGCGTCGGCCGGCGAGGGCCCGGGCGCCCGCGTGCGGGCGGTAGCCCAGCTCGCGGGCGGCCGCCTCGACGCGCTGCCGGGTCGCCGTGGAGATCGGGCGTTTGCCGCTGAGGGCGTACGACACCGTGCTGGCGGAGACCCCGGCCCGCCGCGCCACATCCGTGATCTTCGCCATCAGCGCAGCTCCAGCGTCAGGAAGCCGGTGCCCGCCGCGGCCCGGGTCACCCGGTCCCCGGCCGCGAGCGCCCAGGGCGCCGGGGAGTCGCCCGCCGAAGCCCGCAGGGTGTCCGCTTCCCGTACGACGGTGAAGACCGTGTCGCCGACCCGCACCGTCACCTCCGTCCCCCGCTCCAGGCCGTACGTCCGCAGGGTCACCCCCTCGGCGTGCGGATAGTCGGGCCGGTCGGCGTGCGCGCCCACCGGGAGCACCGCGCCCGGCCGCACCAGCAGCGGCAGACTGCGGAACCCGTGCCGTTCGCGCACCCAGCGCGGTCCGGTCACCGTGCGTCCGGTGAGGAAGTGGGTCCAGGTGCCCTCGGGGACGTAGTAGGTGACGTCCCCCTCGTCGCTGAAGACGGGGGCGACCAGCAGATCCGGGCCGAGCATGTACTGCCGCTCCACCTGTGCGCACCCGGGGTCGTCGGGGAACTCCAGCACCATCGCCCGCATCACCGGCAGCCCCTCCTCGTGGGCGACGCGGGCGACGTCGTAGAGGTACGGCATGAGCCGCAGCTTCAGCCGGGTGAAGTGCCGCAGGACGTCCACCGACTCCTCGTCGAACAGCCAGGGGACGCGGTACGAGGAGCTGCCGTGCAGCCGGCTGTGCGAGGACAGCAGTCCGAAGGCCAGCCAGCGCTTGAACAGCGCGGGTGTCGGGGTGCCCTCGAAGCCGCCGATGTCATGGCTCCAGAAGCCGAAGCCCGACAGGCCGAGCGACAGCCCGCCGCGCAGCGACTCGGCCATCGAGGCGTACGTCGCCTCGCAGTCGCCGCCCCAGTGGACGGGGAACTTCTGGCTGCCGGCCGTCGCCGAGCGGGCGAAGACGACCGCCTCGCCCTCGCCCCGGTGCTTGCGCAGGACGTCGAAGACCGTGCGGTTGTAGAGGTACGTGTAGTAGTTGTGCATCCGCTCCGGGTCGGAGCCGTCGGACCACTCCACGTCCAGCGGCACCCGCTCGCCGAAGTCGGTCTTGAAGCAGTCGACGCCCTGCGCGAGCAGCGCCTCCAGCTTGGACGCGTACCACTCGCGGGCGCCCGGACTGGTGAAGTCGACCAGCGCCATGCCGGGCTGCCACATGTCCCACTGCCAGACGCCGCCGTCGGGGCGGCGCAGCAGATGGCCGAGCGCCCTGCCCTCGGCGAACAGTGGCGAGCGCTGGGCGATGTACGGGTTGATCCAGACGCAGACGTGCAGGCCCTTGGCCTTCAGCCGGGTCAGCATGCCCTCCGGGTCGGGGAAGACCCGGGGGTCCCAGCGGAAGTCGCACCAGTGGAACTCCCGCATCCAGAAGCAGTCGAAGTGGAAGACGGACAACGGCAGTTCGCGTTCCCGCATGCCCTCGATGAAGGAGGTGACCGTCTCCTCGTCGTAGGAGGTGGTGAAGGAGGTCGACAGCCACAGGCCGAAGGACCAGGCGGGCGGGAGCGCCGGGCGGCCGGTGAGGGCGGTGTACCGGCGGAGGATGTCCTTCGGGGTGGGGCCGTGGATGACGTAGTACGTCAGCTCCTGGGTCTCCGCGCTGAACTGCACCCGGGAGACGGCCTCCGAGCCGACCTCGAAGCTCACCTTGCCGGGGTGGTCGACGAAGACGCCGTAGCCGGCGTCGGTGAGGTAGAACGGCACGTTCTTGTAGGCCTGTTCGGTGGCCGTGCCGCCGTCGGCGTTCCAGATGTCCACGACCTGGCCGTTCCTGACGAGCGGGCCGAAGCGTTCGCCGAGGCCGTAGACCGAGGTGCCCACCCCGAGGTCGAGCTGTTCGCGCAGATAGTGGCCGCCGGTGGCCGCGTCCCGCAGGATGGCCATGCCCCGGGGGCCGCTGGTGGTGAGGGTGCGGCCGTGGGCGCGGAACTCCACCCGCCAGGGGCCGGAGCGGGCCACTCGGACCGACAGCGCGCCGGAGGTGAGGGTCGTGTGGTCGTCGTCGTGGGAGAGGAGGGGTGAGGCCTCGGACCCGGTGAGGTCGAAGACGGGCTCGCGTGGCTGTCCGCCCGTGAAGTGGCGCAGGGTCAGGCCGATGACGTCCGGCATCGGGGTGCGGACGGTGAGCGTCATGACCGGTCCCGTCATCAGGTCGCCGCGGCTGCGGACGGGCCGGGTCGGGGCGTGGATCTCCAGGGCGCCGGCGTCGGCGTCGGCGCCGTCGGGCTCGGTGACGTCGAGGACCTCGGCCGGGTACGCGGCGGTGACGCCCTCGCGCAGCAGCCAGTAACCGTCGGAGAACTTCATGGGTGGGGGTCTCCTTACTTCACGGCGCCCACCGCGATGCCGCGGGTGAGCGTGCGCTGGAAGACGAGGAAGAAGACGAGCGCGGGCAGGACGCCGAGCAGGGCGGCCGCGTTGGTCATGGTGGCGTCCATCAGCCGCTGGCCCTGGAGGACGCCGAGGGCCACCGACACGGTCTGGTTGTCGTTGGAGATCAGCATGACCAGCGGGAGCAGGAACTCGTTCCAGGTCCACACGAAGAAGAAGACGAGGAGGACGCCGAGCGTGGGACGGCTGACGGGGACCACGATCCGCCACAGCACCTGCCATCTGCCGGCGCCGTCGATACGGGCCGCCTCGAGGATCTCCCGGGGGAATCGCCCGAGCACCGACGACAGGAGATACGTGCCGAACGCCGCCTGGATCACCGTGAAGACGATGATCACGCTCAGCCGGGTGTCGTACAGGCCCGCCTGCTTGCTCAGGTAGTACACGGGGTAGACGAGCGCCTCCTGCGGCAGCATGTTCGCCAGGACGAAGAAGGCCAGCACCCAGGTGCGGCCCCTGATCCTTCCGATGCCGATCGCGTACGCGTTCAGGACGGAGAGGAGCACGGCCCCCACCGCCACCGAGCCGCTGATCAGGACCGAGTTGATGAGCTTGTGGCTGTAGTCGACCCGTTGCCAGAAGTCCTTCAGACCGTCCAGGTAGAGGCCGTCGGGCAGGCTCAGCGGGCCGTCCTGCGCGTACTCGGCCGGGGACTTGACCGCGTTCACCGCGACGATCAGGAACGGCACGACCATGAAGAGGGCCGCGACGCAGAGGGCCAGCAGCACCGTGTGACGGCGCAGGGCGGTCATAGGTCCTCCGCACGGCTCTGCAGCTTCAGACCGAGCACGGCGAGGGCGAGGATGATGACGGTCAGCACGGTGGAGACAGCGGCGCCGTAGCCGACCTGGGTCTTCTCGAAGAACGTGGTGAAGGAGAAGTAGGACGGGACGTCCGTCGCGCCGCCCGGTCCGCCCTTCGTCAGGACGTACACCGCGCCGAACACCTTCAGCGCGGCGATCGTGCACCAGGTCAGGACGACGTACGTCTCCGGCCGGAGCTGCGGCAGGGTGATGTGCCGGAAGCGGCGCCACCAGCCGGCGCCGTCCAGTTCGGCCGCCTCGTGCAGGTGCGGGTCGATGCGGGCGAGCCCGGCCATGAAGACGACCAGCGGGAAGCCGAGCTGGACCCAGACCAGGACGGCCATCACGGTGGAGAGCGCGAGGTCCGGGTCGCCGAGCCAGTCCTGTTGCCAGGCACCGAGCCCGATCGCTTTCAGGAGGGCGTTGAGGGTGCCGTCGTCCGGGGCGAGGATCCAGCTCCAGACGATGCCCGCCACCGCGACCGGCAGCACCTGGGGGAGGTAGAAGCAGGCCCGCAGGATCGCCGCGACCCGGCTGCCGACGTGTGTGCCGATGTAGTCGAACAGGGCGGCGGCCAGGACGAGCCCGAGCGCCGTCGGGATCGCCGCCATCGCGACGACCATGAAGAGACTGTGCCGGAAGGACGCCCAGAACGCGGAATCGTGCGCCAGTTCCCGGTAGTTGTCGAGCCCGGACCACTCGGGGCGGCCCACGCCCTGCCAGTCGGTGAAGCCGAGGGCGGTGTTCATCAGGAACGGCACGATCACGACCGCGAGGAAGGCCAGGGCGCCGGGGAGCAGGAACAGGGCGTAGGAGTCGCGGGGGCCGCGCACCGTCATCGCTGCGGCACACCCTTGTCGTACGCCTTCTGCAACGCGTCCAGGTAGGCGTCCGGTTTCTCGCTGCCGGTGAGCAGCTTCTGGGTCTCGGAGACCAGGACGTCGTAGAAGCCGGGGACCGGCCAGTCGGGGTAGAAGGCGAGACCGTCCCTGCCGGACAGCGTGTTGAAGTTGGCGATGAGCTCCTTGGCCTTGGGGTCGGTGATCGCGGCCGGGTCCGCCGCGACCGGGACCCCGCCCTTGTTGCCGAGCAGGTTCTGGATCTTCTTCGACAGGGTGATGTCGATGAAGTCGTAGGCGAGTTCCTTGTTGCCGGCGCTCTTGGGGACGACCCAGAGGTTGCCGCCGGAGCCGAGGGTGAGGTCCGAGCCCGGCCACAGGGTGGTGCCCCAGTCGAACGTCGTCGCCTCCGCCTGGAAACGGCCGTACCACCAGCTCCCGGAGAACAGGATCGGCGCCTTGCCCCGGATGAAGGAGACCCCGGCCTCCTCGGCCTTGGTGCCGCTGGACTTCTCGCCGAGGTAGCCCTTCTTCACCCAGTCGGCGAAGGTCTCGGCCGCGTACGTCCAGGCCGCGTCATGGAAGTCGGTCTTCCCCCGGTACAGCTCGTAGGAGTCGACCCAGGAGCGGTCGGCCTTGGACAGGGCGAGCTGGTAGAGGTACTGCTGGGCGAGGTACTCGGCGCCGGAGTTGGCGAGCGGGGTCACGTCGTGCGCGACGAAGGTGTCCATCGCCGTGACCAGGTCGTCGAACGTCTTCGGCTCGGCCAGCCCGTACTTCGCGAACAGGTCCTTGTTGAAGTAGACCATCGTGTACTCGGCGTAGTCCGGGACCCCGTACCACTTGCCGGAACCCATGACACCGTTGTCGTCGTACTGGCTGGTGGTGCGCACACCCGGGCTCAGCAGCTTGTCCCAGCCGCGCTCCGCCGCCTCCGCGGACAGATCGGTGAGCAGCCCCTGCTTCGACAGCAGGCCCGCCGTCGCGTTGCCCTTGTTGTACTCCATGAGGTCGGGCGCGTCGGAGGAGTTGAGGACCATCGGGGCGGTCTTCTGGATCTGCTCGAAGCTCTTCTCCTCGAACTTCACCTTCACGCCCGGGTGCTGGGCCTCGAACTCCTTGATCGCCTCCGCCCAGGCCACACCCATCGCGCTGGTGGGGCCCTCGTAGTGCCACAACCGCAGGGTCTTCGGATCGGAGCTGCCGCTGTTGTTCGTGCCGCCGCAGGAGGCCAGCAGCAGGGCACCCGCCAGGGCCCCCGCCGCACTCGCCACCGCACGCCTTCTCGCCGTCAACATCCTGTGCCTCCGGGGGAGTTCGGGATGGTTCTCTCGGGCAGGAACAGCCGTCACGCGGCGTTCGACGAGGTCGTCGAACCGTTTCGATGCGTGACGTCGAAGCGCTTCGACGGGGGAAGGTAGGGGGCGGCTGTGACGTGCGTCAATGGGGTGGGCGGGAATTGGCCGGTGGTGTGCGCGGCGCGGGGGCCCGGCGTCCGGGGAGCCGGGCCCGCGTCGGGAGTGTGTCTACTCGACGGCGGTGAAGAGGTCGTCGGCGGTGGTGGCGTGGACGGCGCGCTGGGACCAGGTGGTGAGCTGGTCGAGGTCGGTGCACGCGTCGACGCGCTCGCGCACGGAGTCGGGGACGTCGATGCCGCGCCAGCGCAGGATGTTCAGGACCATCTCGGCCCGTTCCTGGACCCGGCCTTCTTCCCGCCCCTCTTCCCGCCCCTCTTCCCGCCCCTCTTCTCGCCCCTCTTCCCGGCCTTCCTCGGCCCACGGGTGCCGCCAGAAGTACTGCATCGCCGTCATCAGGTCCCTCCACATCTGCCGGGCCTGGGCATCTGCCAGGCACGAGTCGACGAACTGCGCGAGCACCGCGGCGGTCTCGCGGTCCATGGTCCGCAGGGCGGCTTCCAGCGATTCCAGTATCGCCGGGGCCTGCCGTCCACGGCCGTGTGTCATGGCCGAGAGCACCGCAAGGGGCGGATCCTTCTTGGCCTCCCGCTCGGTCGCGATGAGCGGCACGTTCTCCGGCCCGAGGACGAACGGCCGGACCGTCAGCGAGGGCATGCCGTGCACGCCGAGGTGGATGGGCTCGGCGGCCCATCGGGCCGTGGCCCTGCTCTGGGTGACGACGATGAGGACGGGTTCACTGCGGTACTTCTCGTGGAGGTAGCTGAGGTAGTAGGGCCAGCTGCTGCGTTTGCGCTCGTCCGGCTTGCCCTGCGATTCGACGACCAGCAGGTAGGTCCCGTCGTCGGTCTCGGCCCGCAGCAGGGTGTCGACGCGGCGCTCGACGGGCTCGATCTCGGTGAGGTCGACATTCATCGCCGCGAACTCGCGCGGCTCGGGGAAGGGGATGTGCAGCACCTGCTGGAGCGCGCGGGTGAGGAGTGCGGGGTCCTTCTGGAAGATGCGGTGCAGCGCCTCGTGGGACGAGGTGACCATCAGCTCTCCTGTCTTTCTGCCTGACGTGATCAACGAGCTACGCCGCCGGAAGTTCGCACCACACGAGCTTGCCGCGCAGCCCCAGCCGGGACAGCGGCTGCCATCCCCACAGGTCCGAGCAGGCCCGTACGAGGGCGAAGCCTCGGCCGTTCTCGGCATCTGCGAGTTCGGCGAAGTCACTCGGGGGCTCGGGAGGTGCGGGGTCGGCGTCCCAGGCGCCGATCTGGAGGACGCCGGCGCGGTGGCGTACGCGGAGGCAGGCAGGGCCCTTGGTGTGCAGTACGGCGTTTGAGATCAGCTCCGAGGCGAGGAGCTCGGCGGTGTCGGCGAGGTGTGCCAGTCCGTGCAGGGTGAGGATCAGGCGGAGGGTGCGGCGGGAGACCGTGACCGATCTGGGCTCGGTGGGGATGTACAGGGAGTACTCCCACGGGTCGCAGTCGTTTTCAGGCATGGGGCAGCTCCGACTGTTGAAGAGGGTTCGGTGGCAGTGCCGCAGGCGTCCTGGCAGGACGAAGCGGTGCGCTTCCGCTGAGTGAATGTCGCATCACTGACGGTAAGGCCACAATTTGGGACCGTGCAAGCCGCTGCCGTAATCTGCTACCCGAACGAGTTCAAGGAGGACGTCGTGGCCCGCAGAGCGCAGGTGACTGCACGTCAGGCTCGCCTGGGTGCTGAACTGCGGAAACTACGCGAGGCGGCAGGACTTAAGGGGCGCGAGGCTGCCGCGTTGCTCGGCACGGACTCGGCGCAGATGAGCCAGATCGAGTTCGGCACGGCGGGAGTCAGTGAGGCGCGCGTACGACAACTCGCCGCCCACTACTCCTGCACGGACGCTGAGTTGATCGGCGCACTCGTGGACATGGCGACCGATCGCACCCGGGGCTGGTGGGAGGAGTACCGAGGACTGCTGCCCTCGTCGTTCCTGGACCTTGCCGAGTTGGAACACCACGGCGCGTACCGGCTCGATGTCGAGTTTCTGCACGTACCGGGGCTGTTCCAGACCGAGGACTACGCCCGCGCCGTCTTCTCGTACCGCGTCCCCGAACTGCCGGATGCTGACCTGGAGTTGCGGGTCAGGCATCGGACGGCACGCAAGGCGATCATCATGGGCCCGGCGCCTGTTCCGTACACAGCGGTGATCCACGAAGCCGCGCTGCGTATCCGGGCCTGCGACCGCGCCGCCATGCGGGCTCAACTCATCCGCATCCTTGAGTTCGCGACGGAGAGGCACATCACCGTACGGGTCATCCCCTTCGACCTGGACAGATTCGCCGGCGCCACGAACGCGATGATGTACGTGGGCGGGGTCGTGCCGAAGCTGGACACGGCCCTGCGCGACGGCCCGCAAGGAGCGGGCTTCATCGACTCCGAGGCACAACTCGGCGCCTTTCGGACGCTTTTCCGTAAGGTGGAGTCCGTATCGCTCGAACCCGACCCATCGCGGAACTTCATCCACAGGTTGGCGAAGGAACTGTGACCACTATCGACAACTGGCAGAAGTCATCCTTCTCCGGCAGCGGCGACGGCAACAACTGCCTCGAACTTGGCTCCACCCCCACCACCCTCCACGTCCGCGAAAGCGACACCCCCACCACGGTCCTCACCATCACCCCCGCCGCCCTCGCGCTCCTCCTGGAAGGGATACGCACAGGCGCTGGGCAACTGGGCTGACACCGCCCCGGTGTCGCGACCGCGCGGTGGCGAGCGAGAGAAGCAGGGCCGTGGTCGCCGCGGTGACGGGGACCGCGTAGGCGGTCGCGGGGGAGGTGTGGTCGGCGAGCCAGCCGCCCGTCGCGCTGCCGCAGGCGATGCCGCCGAGCAGGCCGGTCACCGCGAGGGTCATGCCCTCGTTGAGGCGGGCCACCGGGGTGCGTTCCTGGACCAGGGCCATGGTGGTGACCATCGTCGGGGCGGTCGCCGTCCCCGAGACGAGCAGGGCCCCGGCCAGCAGGGGGAGCGAGCCCGCGCCGGCCGCCGCGAGCGGCGGGAGGGTGAGGAGCGTGGCCATCGCGGCCACGCACCAGGGGTGCCGCCGGGCGGCGGGACCGGACGGCCGTATCGCCCCGTAGACGAGACCGGCCGCGCAGGAGCCGGCCGCCTGGAGGGCGAGGACGAGCCCCGCCGCCGTACGGTGACCGCGCTCGTCGGCGAACGCGATCGTCGCCACCTCCGTCGCCCCGAACACCGCGCCCAGGGTGAGGCAGACGCCCAGCAGCGGCGGCAGGCCGGGTGTGCGCAGGGGCGATCGGGCCGCGGGCCGGGGGTGCGGGGGCGGCTCGGTCGCCCGCTGGGCGGTGAACGTCAGGATGCCCGTGACCAGCAGCACCACCCCGGCCAGGGTGCCCGCCTCCGGGAAGAAGGTGCCGCAGAGGAAGGCCGCGGCCACCGGGCCCAGCATGAAACACAGCTCGTCGACGGCCTGTTCGAAGGAGTTCGCGGTGTGCAGGGCGGCCGGGTCGCCGCCCAGGAGATGGTTCCAGCGGGCGCGGGACATCCCGCCGGTGTTGGGGGTCGTCGCGGTGGCGGCGTAGGCGGCGAACAGGGTCCAGTCCGGGGCGCCGCAGTGGACACAGAGCAGCAGGGCGAGGCTGCCGAGCGCGGCGAACAGCGTGGCCGGCACCGCGACCCTGGCCTGGCCGTGCCGGTCGACCAGCCGGGCGATCCAGGGCGCGAGGAGCGCGGTGGCCGCGAGGCCGGTCGCGGTGACCGCCCCGGCGAGGGCGTACGAGCCGCGCGCTCCGGCGATCATCACCACCGCGCTCACGCTGAACATGCCCATGGGCAGCCGGGCGAGGAGGTTCCCGGCGGTGAAGGCACGGGCGCCGGGGAGGGCGAGGAGACGGCGGTAGGGGCCGTGCCCGCGGGAACCGCGGTCGCGGGGGCGGCGCCCGGCACGGCGAGGGGTGAGGTCGGCGATCACGAGGGTGTCGGAGGTGACGGCGAAGAGGCGCTGAGGGTGGCTGTCCGGCATGGAGGAACCGTCTCCCGGGGCTGATCAGGGGGTCCAACACCTTCTCGGTGCCGATTCACGCACCGCCGTTGTAGGTTCGCCGGATGTCCGCACCCGGCCGTACCCATGTCGACCCCCGTCTGCTGCGCGCGTTCCTCGCCGTCGCCGAGGAACTGCACTTCACCCGCGCCGCCGCCCGGCTGTACGTCGCCCAGCAGGCGCTCAGCCGGGACGTACGGCGGCTGGAGAGCGAGCTCGGGGCCGAGCTGTTCGTCCGGACCACCCGGCAGGTGACGCTGACGGCGGACGGGGAGCGGCTGGTGCCGTTCGCGCGCCGGGTGCTTCAGGCGCAGGACGACCTGGTCGCCGCGTTCGGGCGGGCCCGGCCCCTGCTGGTCGACCTGAACTCGCCGAACCTGGCCACCGGGCGGCGCGTCCTGCACCGGGCCCGGGAACTCGCCCCCGAGCTGGAGCTGATGGCCCGGTACGAGAGCGGGCTCACGGGCGCGGCGGCCGAGATCGTCGCGGGCCGGCTGGACGCGTCGTTCGGGCGGTACGCCGGGCTGGACCCCGTGCTGCGGGGGCGGTTGGAGCACCGGCTCGTGCGGTACGAGCCGATGGCGGTGGTGCTGCCCGAGGGTCACCGGCTGGCGGGGCTGACCGAGGTGCCGCTGGCCGCGCTCGCCGGGGAGACGGTGTACGCCGGGGCCGGCAATCCCCGGACGCCGGAGTGGACCGACCTCGCGGAGCGGCTGTTCGAGGGGCGCGGGATCCGTCTCGCGCCGCCCGCGCCGCTCGCCGTCGGGGAGGAGGAGTTCCGGCGTATCACGACGAAGCTGGGCAATCCCGTCCTTGCCGTGGTGGGTTTTCAGGCAATGACGGGGGCCGTCTCGCGGCCCTTGATCGACCCGGTCCCGCTGTCGCCCGTGTCACTGGTGTGGCGAAAGGGGCTGGTCCATCCGGGCCTCGATGCGCTTCGACGGTCCGCGGCCGAGATCGCCGGGGTGGAGGGCTGGCTTCAGCGGCCCACCGATGGATGGATTCCAGCCATGGACATGGGCATGACGTCTGCACACAAATGACACATCGCGCACACGGGCCCCACACCTCCGCTAGATTCGTCGACCTGAGCGCAGTGGGGTAAATGGGGCGCGGATTCCGGGTGGGGACCCGGTCTCGTCGACGTGCGCTCAAGGTCGTAGGCGCACCCTGAACAGGTCTTTGGGGGTAAGTGCGCACGTGAAGAAATGGCGAGAAGACGCCCAACCGGAGCCCTCGGGGTGGCCGGAAGTAGCCCGTCGCAACGGGCAGGCGACAGCCTCGAACACCCTTTCCGAAAACGAACGGTCGAGCAGGCTCTCGGGAGGCCTTGGTGGCTCCGGTGATTCCGGTGATTCCGGTGATTCCGGTGACTCCCGTGAGGGCAACGACCCCGACGAGGTGACCGTCCAGCTCGACACCCCGCACGCGGCCGCGGCGGCCCGGCGATCGGCCTCCGACGCACCCGTGTTCGTCGACGAGTCGGGACGCCGCAGCCGTACCTTCCGCCGCATCGGCATCCTGGCGGGCCTCGCCTGCGGGGCCTACGCCGTCGTCATCGTCGCCACCCTGCTGTCCGGCAACGCCGGTGCGCCCTGGCTGCCCGTGCCGGGCCCGGACGACGATCCGCCGGCCGGCCAGGTCGAGGCCACCCGGGCACCGAGCGCCTCCGCCGGCGCGGCCTCCGGCGCCCCCGGCTTCGCGGCGCCCCGCGGCCCCGGCGTCTCCGCCTCGGCCGGCGCACCGTCCCCGGGCGGCGTGAGCGGCGGGCCCAGCGCCTCCGGCAGCGCCGCGGCACCGACCGGCTCCACGGCCGCCCGCCCCTCGGCGAGCGGCAGCCCCCGCGCCAGTACGGCACCCAGCGCCACCCCCTCCGCCCCGGCCCCCGGCAACCCCGTCGGGGGCGGCTCCGCCAGCCCGCAGCCCGCGGAGTCCACCCCGGCCACCAGCCCCTCGCCCGAGTCCTCCCCGTCCCCGGCGGGCGGCACGGACACCGTCGCCGACGGCGCCCCGCACCCGGCACCAGCGGCGGCCCCGGCGGCGTGAGCCAGGGCCCCGGCCCCTGGCCTGCGGCACTCGTCCCGTGCCGGAGGCCGCGGGGGCCGTACCGCGAGGCCCGCCCCCGCCACCGCGGACCGGGAGTGTGACCGGCCGCGGGCCGACCCGTTGGTTTCCCGCGCCCTGTTTCCCCGGTCCGCCCTCGTTCTCTCCGCGTCCCGTCGTCCCGTCGCCCCGTCGTCCCTTCCCGTCCCCGGAGTACGACCCCTCATGCCTGCACGTACGAACCACCGTTCCCCCCGGCGGCTGATGCCGCCGCTGCGGCTGCGCCGGCTGCTCCCGCTCGTCCTCCTGCTGGCGATGATGGCGATGCTGATGCTGCGCGGCTATGTGCACAGCGAGATCCTCGCCGACCACCGCATCCGCGCCGAGGCCCCCGCCGACCGGGTGCCGCGGCAGATCCTCGACGGCGGACCGGTCGTGGACACCCGGGGCGGCCGGGCCACCAGCCTGGACGTGCCGGACCACCGGATCGTCCTCACCTTCGACGACGGCCCCGACCCGAAGTGGACCCCCGAGGTCCTCGACGTCCTGAAGAAGCACCACGCGCACGCCGTCTTCTTCATCACCGGCACCATGGCCTCCCGCTACCCCGACCTCGTGCAGCGGATGGTGGACGAGGGCCACGAGATCGGGCTGCACACCTTCAACCACCCCGACCTCTCCTACCAGTCGAAGCGACGCATCGACTGGGAACTCACCCAGAACCAGCTCGCCCTGGAGGGCGCGGCCGGCATCCGCACCTCCCTGTTCCGGCCGCCGTACTCCTCCTCCGCCGACGCCCTCGACAACGCGTCCTGGCCGGTCACCCGGTACGTCGGCAGCCGCGGCTACCTCACCGTCCTCACCACCGCCGACAGCGAGGACTGGCGCAGGCCCGGCGTCCGGCAGGTCATCCGCAACGCCACCCCGAAGGCCGGCCGGGGCGCGATCGTCCTGATGCACGACTCCGGCGGCGACCGCGCCCAGACCGTCCGGGCCCTCGACACCTATCTGCCCGGCCTCCGGAAGCAGGGGTACGCCTTCCAGAACCTCACCGAGGCGCTGGAGGCGCCCAGCGCGCACACCCCCGTCACCGGCGCGGACCTGTGGAAGGGCAGGGCCTGGGTGTTCCTGGTGACGACGGCCGACGACCTCACCGGCGTCCTCGTCGTCGGCCTCGCGGCCATCGGCGTCCTCGTCCTCGCCCGCTTCGGCCTGATGCTGCTGCTGTCCGCGGTCCACACCCGCCGCACCCGCCGCCGGGGCTTCACCCGGGGCCCGGACGCGCCGGTCACCGCACCGGTGTCGGTGCTCGTGCCCGCGTACAACGAGGCCAAGTGCATCGAGAACACGGTCCGCTCCCTGATGAGGAGCGAGCACCCGATCGAGGTCGTCGTCATCGACGACGGCTCGGCCGACGGCACCGCCCGGATCGTCGAGGACCTCGCCCTGCCCGGCGTGCGGGTCGTGCGGCAGCACAACGCGGGCAAGCCCGCCGCCCTCAACCGCGGGATCGCCAACGCCCGGCACGACCTGATCGTGATGATGGACGGCGACACCGTCTTCGAGCCGGCCACCGTCGGTGAACTCGTCCAGCCCTTCGCCGACCCGGCCGTCGGCGCCGTCGCCGGCAACGCCAAGGTCGGCAACAAGGACACCCTCATCGGCGCCTGGCAGCACATCGAGTACGTGATGGGCTTCAACCTCGACCGCCGGATGTACGACGTCCTGCGCTGCATGCCCACCATCCCCGGCGCCGTCGGAGCGTTCCGCCGCAGCGCCCTCAACCGGGTCGGCGGCATGAGCGACGACACCCTCGCCGAGGACACCGACATCACCATGGCCCTGCACCGCGACGGCTGGAAGGTCGTCTACGCGGAGAAGGCCCGCGCCTGGACCGAGGCGCCGGAGTCCGTGCAGCAGCTGTGGTCCCAGCGCTACCGCTGGTGCTACGGCACCATGCAGGCGATCTGGAAGCACCGCCGCGCCGTCGTCGAGAAGGGACCCTCCGGGCGGTTCGGGCGCGTCGGGCTGCCGCTCGTCTCCCTCTTCATGGTCCTCGCCCCGCTCCTCGCCCCCCTCATCGACCTGTTCCTCGTCTACGGGCTGCTCTTCGGCCCGACGGGCAGGACCGTCGCCGCCTGGTTCGGGGTCCTCGCCGTGCAGGCGGGCTGCGCGGCGTACGCCTTCGTCCTCGACCGCGAGAGACTCACCCCGCTCATCTCCCTCCCGCTCCAGCAGATCCTCTACCGCCAGCTCATGTACGTCGTCCTGCTCCAGTCCTGGATCACCGCCCTCACCGGCGGCCGGCTCCGCTGGCAGAAACTGCGCCGCAAGGGACAGGTCGCCGCGCCTCCCGGCGAGAGCACGGTCGCGGAGAGGAGCGCGGCATGACCACCACCCGGCCCGCCGACGTCACCGCCCCGGCACCCGCGCCCCGGGGCGGCCGCGACCGCTACTTCGACCTGCTGCGCGCGATCGCCCTCTTCCGGGTCGTCCTCTATCACCTGATGGGCTGGGCCTGGCTGCCCGTCGTCTTCCCCTCCATGGGCGTGATGTTCGCCCTCGCCGGCACCCTCATGGCCCGCTCCCTCGGCAGCCGGCCCGCCCCGGAAGTCGTCCGGGGCCGCATGCGCCGGCTGCTGCCCCCGCTGTGGCTGCTCGGCGCGGTCGGGGTGAGCGGCATGCTCCTGGCCGGCTGGGGACCGGACGACGAGGGCCACCCCGGCTGGTGGTGGCTCCACCTCACCTTCTGGATCCTCCCGCTCAGCGACCCGCCGTACGGCGCGGACCTCCCCGGTGTCCACGGGCTGATCGCCGACGGATGGGCCGTCGACCTCGCCGTACCCCTCTGGTACCTCCGCGCCTACCTCTGGTTCGTCCTGCTCTCCCCGCTGCTGCTGCGCGCCCTGCGGGCCGCGCCCTGGCCGACCGTCGTCGCGCCGATCGCGCTGTCCGCCGCCCTGGAGTCCGGCGTGGTGTCGGTGACGAGCTGGCGGCTGGACTCCAACCTGAGCGACTTCGGTGCCTTCGGCGCGTGCTGGCTGCTCGGCATGGCCCACCAGGAGGGCGTGCTGCGCCGCCTGCCCCGCTATGTCGTGCCGTCGCTGGCGCCCGGGGTGGCCGGATTCGGCCTCTGGTACGCCCTCGGACACGGCTTCGAGGCGGGCCACGACCTGGACGACATGCCGTTCGCCCAGTCCCTGTGGTCCTTCGCCACGGTCCTGCTGCTCCTGCACCTCAGCCCGTCCTGGATGGACTGGCCCCGCCCGCTGCGCCGCTGGGACCGGCTGGTCACCCTCCTCAACTCCCGCGCCGTGACGATCTATCTGTGGCACAACGTGTGCATCGACGCCGTCGCAGGGCTGTGGGACCGGCTGTGGGGCGTCCCCGGCCTGGAGGAGCACGCGTCCTGGCTGCTGGTGAGCCCCTGGCCGCAGCTGCCGGCCGTCTGGCTCCTCACCGCGCTGTGCGTGGTCTGCTTCGGCTGGGCCGAGGACCTCGCGGCCCGGCGCAGGCCCCGGCTGTGGCCCGACGGCTCGCGTAACCTTGCCCAAAACCTCTCACCCGGCCGCCGCCGGAGGTGAGAGCAACGTTCCCTTCCGGTCACCGACAGCCACCGGACCGGAAACGCGCCCTCCCTACCTTCGGGACTCATCACCGCTCATCCCCCCGAACCACCCGAGCCCGGAGCACGTGGAGGCGTCATGACAGCCCCTGGTACAGCCCCCGCACCCCCGTCGTCCCCGACGTCCCCGACGTCCTCGGCGTCCCCCACGAAGAAGGGGAGCCGCTGGATCGAGGAGTGGGACCCGGAGAACGAGACCTTCTGGAACGAGAAGGGCGAGAAGATCGCCCGCCGCAACCTCGTCTTCTCCGTCCTCTCCGAGCACATCGGCTTCTCGATCTGGACGATGTGGTCCGTGCTGGTGCTCTTCATGGGCCCGGAGTACGGCCTCACCCCCGCCGACAAGTTCCTGCTGACGTCCATGGTGACGCTGGTCGGCGCGGTCGTCCGGGTGCCGTACACCTTCGCCGTCGCGATCTTCGGCGGCCGCAACTGGACGATCATCTCCGCCGCGCTGCTGCTGATCCCCACCGTCGCCGCCTTCTCGGTGATGGAGCCGGGGACCTCCTTCTCCACCTTCCTCCTGGTCGGCCTGCTCGCGGGCATCGGCGGCGGCAACTTCGCCTCCTCCATGACCAACATCAACGCCTTCTTCCCGCTCAAGAAGAAGGGCTGGGCGCTCGGTCTGAACGCGGGCGGCGGCAACATCGGCGTACCGGTCCTCCAGCTCGCCGGCCTCGCCGTGATCGGCGCGAGCGGCGGCCCGCGCGTACTGCTCGGGATCTACATCCCGCTGATCCTGATCGCCGCGACCCTCGCCGCGCTGTACATGGACAACCTGGCGTCCGTGAAGAACGACACCGGCGCGGCGATCGACTCCGCGAAGGACGCCCACACCTGGATCATGTCCTTCCTGTACATCGGCACCTTCGGCTCGTTCATCGGCTACAGCTTCGCCTTCGGCCAGGTCCTCACCAACCAGTTCGGCCGTACGCCCCTCCAGGCGGCCTACCTCACCTTCATCGGCCCGCTGCTCGGCTCCCTGATCCGTCCGCTGGGCGGCTGGCTCGCCGACAAGTACGGCGGCGCCCGCATCACCCTCTACAACTACGTCGGCATGGCCGCCGCGACCGCCGTCCTGGTCATCGCCAGCATGCAGAAGTCGCTGCCGCTGTTCGTCTCCGTCTTCGTGGTGCTGTTCGTACTCAGCGGCCTCGGCAACGGGTCGACGTACAAGATGATCCCCGGCATCTTCCAGGCGAAGGCCGTCGCCAAGGGGCTCGAGGGCGAGGAGGCCGCCGCGTACGGCCGACGCCTCTCCGGGGCCTCCATGGGACTCATCGGCGCGGTCGGCGCGCTCGGCGGCGTCGGCATCAACCTGGCCTTCCGCCAGTCCTTCCTCTCCTACGGCTCCGGCACCGGCGCGTTCGTCGCCTTCCTCGCCTTCTACGCGGCCTGCTTCGTGGTCACCTGGGCCGTATACCTTCGCCGCCCGGCGGGGAGGATCACCGCCGCAAGCCCCTCCTCGGAGGCGAAGCCGCAGCTCAGCTACGCCGAGGTGTGACGTAACACCGGCGACATGAAGCCGAACCGAGCCTGTCACGTGCCGTTGACAGGCTCGTCGGCATGTAGGTCATGCAGGAGCAGGGCGACTCGAGCGCGGGACGAGAGTGATGTACGTGGAACAGCAGCGACCGGACGCCACGACCACGGGATCCGTGGAACACGGCCCCCTGGCGGGGTTCACCGTGGGCGTGACGGCCGCGCGCCGGGCCGAGGAGCTCGGCGCGCTGCTCCAGCGGCGCGGGGCGTCGGTGCTGCACGCGCCCGCCCTGCGGATCGTGCCGCTCGCCGACGACGGTGAACTCCTCGCCGCCACCAAGGACCTCATCGACCAGGCCCCCGACGTGGTGGTGGCGACGACCGCGATCGGCTTCCGGGGCTGGGTCGAGGCCGCCGAGGGCTGGGGGCTCGGCGAGCCGCTGCTCACCCGGCTCGGCCAGGTCGAACTGCTCGCCCGCGGCCCCAAGGTGAAGGGCGCGATCCGCGCCGCCGGACTCACCGAGGACTGGTCGCCGTCGTCCGAGTCCATGGCCGAGGTGCTCGACCGGCTCCTGGAGGAGGGCGTCGAGGGCCGCCGGGTCGCCGTCCAGCTGCACGGGGAGCCGCTGCCCGGGTTCGTGGAGGCGCTGCGGGCCGGGGGCGCGGAGGTGGTGGGCGTACCGGTGTACCGGTGGATGCCGCCCGAGGACATCGCGCCGCTCGACCGGCTCCTGGACGCGGCCGTCTCGCGCGGCCTGGACGCGATCACCTTCACCAGCGCGCCGGCCGCGCAGTCCCTGTTCTCCCGCGCCGAGGAGCGGGGCCTGCTGTCCGAACTGCTCGCCGCGCTCCACCACGACGTGCTGCCGGCCTGCGTCGGACCGGTCACCGCGCTGCCGCTCCAGGCGCGCGGCCTGGACACCGTGCAGCCGGAACGCTTCCGGCTCGGCCCGCTGGTGCAGCTGCTCTGCCAGGAACTTCCGTCCCGGGCACGGGCGTTGCCGGTCGCCGGGCACCGGATGGAGATCCGTGGGCACGCGGTGCTGGTCGACGGCTGTCTGCGGCCCGTGCCGCCGGCCGGGATGTCCCTGCTGCGGGCGCTGTCGCGGCGGCCCGGCTGGGTCGTCCCCCGCGCCGACCTGCTGCGCGCGCTGCCCGGCGCCGGCCGCGACGAGCACGCCGTGGAGACGGCGATGGCCCGGCTGCGCACCGCCCTCGGCACCCCCAAGCTGATCCAGACGGTGGTCAAGCGCGGCTACCGGCTGGCCCTCGACCCCGCCGCCGACGCGAAGTACGCGGACGTGTGAGCCGCGACTGAACGGGCCGGACCGGTGGTACGGGGGGTTCCGGCCGGGACGGGAGCCGGGGCACTGTGAGAGGAACGGTTTCCTCAGGAACGCTCCCACGCAGGCGGTGGCGCATGACACTGGGCACGGCCACGGACCCCTACGAGCTGCGGTTCGACGCCGGACGCAGTTGTCTCGACCTCCTCGCGACCAGCCATCCCCGTGAACACCTCGACGGTGTCGGCCCGTTGTGCGCCTGGATCCGCGGCGCCGGACTCGTCCCGCCGGGCACCCCGCTCGGCCACGCCGACACCTCCTGGCCCCTCGCCTTCCGCGAACTGCGCTCCGGCGTCGACCGGTTGGTGCGGGACTGGCTGGCCCGCACCCACCCCGGCCCGTACGACGTCGACCTCGGCCGCCTCAACGACGCCGCCCGCGCGGCGCCGCCCGCCCCCCGTGCCGTGCGCGACGAGGACGGCACCCTCGTACGGAAGTTGGACGGTCCGCCGGAGTGCGCCGCGCTGCTCGCCGCCGTCGCGCGGGACGCCGTCGAACTGCTCACGGATCCCGTGGCGCGGGCGGGGCTGCGGCAGTGCGCGGGGGACAACTGCCCGATCGTCTACCTCGACACCTCCCGTGGCCGGCGCAGACGTTGGTGTTCGAGCGAGGTCTGCGGCAACCGGGAACGGGTCGCACGGCACCGGCGGCGCGCCGCCTTGGCGCGTGACCAACTGCCCGGTATACGCCTTCTCTGATGAGCTGACAGCAATTGCACAGCGTCCCGCGCCGGCCCGGCCGGAAAATTGCCGAAGTGATTTCGACAACATCATGTTTGCCCACGTCTGGGTAAGGGCAGCCCGTGTGATCGCGCCCGTGTGGCGAAAACGTGAAGAAGAAGCGGTGGGAATGTGCCGCCATGTCCCCCTCGTCATGACACCCCGAAGAAATCTGTCGCCTCGGTTTGAACACGGTGAACGCCCCTTCCGTACCTGTCACCGAGCGACCGACTGGGGGATCCCCCGGACACCGGAGGTGGGCGTGCGCAAGGATGCGGCCGTGGCCAATGAACATGGATCGAGGGCCCGACATCGCATGTCCCAGCCCTCGGAGCCCGACGAGGAGCTGATGCGTGCTCTGTATCGGGAGCACGCCGGACCCCTGCTTGCGTATGTCCTGCGCCTGGTTGCCGGAGACCGCCAGCGTGCCGAGGACGTGGTGCAGGAGACACTCATCCGTGCCTGGAAGAACGCCGGTCAGCTCAATCGGGCGACCGGATCGGTACGCCCCTGGCTGGTGACGGTCGCTCGCCGCATCGTCATCGACGGCCACCGCAGCCGGCAGGCCCGGCCGCAGGAGGTCGACCCGTCGCCGCTGGAGGTCATTCCTGCGGAGGACGAGATCGACAAGGCGCTGTGGCTGATGACGCTGTCCGATGCGCTCGACGACCTGACCCCGGCCCACCGGGAGGTGCTCGTCGAGACGTACTTCAAGGGGCGTACCGTCAACGAGGCGGCCGAAACCCTGGGCATTCCCAGTGGCACCGTCCGCTCTCGGGTGTTCTACGCCCTGCGGTCGATGAAGCTGGCTCTGGAGGAGCGGGGGGTGACGGCGTGATGAGCATGTACGGGGGATTCGGATCAGGTGGTGCGGGTATGTCTGGCCCCATGCAGGGATCAGTGGGATCTCCGAGCCCGAGCGAACACGAGACCGTGGGCGCCTACGCTCTGGGCATCCTCGACGACGCCGAGGCGACCGCCTTCGAGGCGCATCTCGCCGGGTGCGAGTGGTGCGCCCAGCAGCTCGACGAGCTCGCCGGGATGGAACCGATGCTCGCCGCGCTCGCGGACCTGCCCGGCTCCGGCACCCCGGCGATCGGCGACTCCCTGTCCGCCCGGCCCAGCCCACGCCTCGTGGAGAAGCTGGTCGACGAGGTGTCCGAACGGCGCGCCCAGAAGCGCCGCCGCTCCTTCTACCTCGTGGCGGCCGCGGCGGCGCTGATCATCGGCGGCCCGGTCGGCGTCATGGCCGCGACCGGCGGCGACGACGGCGGCAAGGCACCCGTGGCGGTAGGCACCGCCAACCCCGCCAAGTCGACCTTCGAGACGCTCTCCGACAAGGTCTCCGCGACCGACTCCGGCACCAAGGTGACGGCCACCGTCGCCATGGGCGAGAAGGCCTGGGGCACCGAGATCGGCGTCGAACTGAAGAACGTCGCGGGCCCCGAGAAGTGCTCGCTGATCGCCGTCGGCAAGGACGGCAAGCGCGAGACCGTCTCCTCCTGGTCCGTCCCGGAGAGGGGCTACGGCCTCCCGGGCGCCAAGACCGAACAGGCCAAGAACCCGCTCTACGTCGTCGGCGGCGCGGCCTTCAAGCCGAACGAGATCGACCACTTCGAGGTCATGACCTTCGACGGCAAGAAGATCGTCCAGGTCGAGGCCTGACGGAGGACCGCGGGCCCGCCTTCGGGCGGGCTCTCGCTTCCATGGGTCCCCTTCGCGTACGGTTGACGGCTGCCCAGCACGTCAGAAGGGGGCCCGGTGGCCGCACAGGCTCAGCAGGAAACCGCGGTCAGCGCCGCACCGGACACGGTCCGGGACCGCGAGATCGGCGTCGAACAGGAACACCTCGACCGGGTGTACCAGCGCCTCGAGGAGAAGATCCACGAGGCGGAGTTCCTCATGAACGACGCGGCCAAGCGTGGCCAGGTGGGAACGCCCGGCGCCCTCGCCGAGCGCGACGCCCAGGTCTTCCGGGCCGGTATCCATCTCAACCGGCTCAACAACGAGTTCGAGGACTTCCTCTTCGGCCGGATCGACCTCCTCCTCGGCAAGGACGGCAAGAAGGGCCCCGACGGCGCCTACACCGCCGTGGAACCCGCCGAGGGCGCCGTACGGCAGGACAACACCGCCGACATCGCCGAGACCCTCCACATCGGCCGCATCGGAGTCCTGGACTCCGAGTACGCGCCGCTGGTCATCGACTGGCGCGCCCCCGCCGCGGCCCCCTTCTACCGCTCCACCCCGGTCGACCCCGGCCGGGTCGTGCGCCGCCGGGTCATCCGCTCCAAGGGGCGCCGTGTCCTCGGCGTCGAGGACGACCTGATGCGCCCCGAGCTGACGGCCTTCCTCGACGGCGGCACCCTGCCCGTCATCGGCGACGGCGCCCTGATGGCCGCGCTCGGCCAGGCCCGCAGCCACACCATGCGCGACATCGTCGCCTCCATCCAGGCCGAGCAGGACCTGGTCATCCGCGCCCCCGCCGCCTCCGTGACCTACGTCGAGGGCGGCCCCGGCACCGGCAAGACCGCCGTCGCCCTGCACCGCGCCGCCTACCTCCTCTACCAGGACCGCCGCAGATACGCCGGCGGCATCCTCATCGTCTCGCCCACCCCGCTGCTGGTGGCCTACACCGAGGGCGTCCTGCCCTCCCTCGGCGAGGAGGGCCAGGTCGCGATCCGCGCCATCGGCTCCCTCGTCGACGGCGCCGAGGCCACCCTGTACGACTCCCCGTCCGTGGCCCGCGCCAAGGGCTCCTCCCGCATGCTCCGGGTCCTGCGCAAGGCGGCCAGGGGAGCACTGGAGCTGGGACCGGGCGGCGCCCGGGCGAACGGCGGCACCGGCGACGGCGACGGACAGCTCGCCTTCGACGACACCCCCGCCGACACCGCGGCGACCACCCCCACCCGGCTCCGGGTCGTCGTCTTCGGGCGGCGGCTGGAGCTGGAGGGCGCCGACCTGGAGCGGATCCGGCAGAGCGCCCTCGGCGGCACCGCCCCCGTCAACCTGCTGCGCCCCCGCGCCCGCAAGCTCCTCCTGGACGCCCTGTGGGAGCGCTCGGGCGCCGCCGGTCGGCACACCGACCCCGAGCTGGCCGCCGAACTGCGCTCCTCCTTCGACGAGGACGTGACCACCGAGGACTCGTTCCTTGCGTTCCTCGACGCCTGGTGGCCCGAGCTGACCCCCGCGGCCGTCCTCGCGGCGATGGCCGACGAGCGCCGGCTCGGCCGCTGGGCCCGCCGGATCCTCAACCCCGGCGAGGTCCGCAGGGTCGCCCGCTCGCTGAGGCGGAACGGCCTCTCGGTGCACGACATCGCGATGCTCGACGAGCTCCAGGCGATCCTCGGCACCCCGGCCCGCCCCCGCAAGAAGCGCGAGTTCGACCCGCTGGACCAGCTCACCGGCCTGGAGGAGCTGATGCCGGTGCGCGAGGAGTCCCAGCGCGAGCGTGCCGAGCGGCTCGCCGCCGAACGCGTCGAGTACGCCCATGTCATCGTCGACGAGGCCCAGGACCTCACCCCGATGCAGTGGCGCATGGTCGGCCGCCGCGGCCGGCACGCCACCTGGACGGTGGTCGGCGACCCCGCCCAGTCCTCCTGGTCCGACCCCGACGAGGCCGCCGAGGCCCGCGACGAGGCCCTCGGCAGCCGGCCCCGGCGACGCTTCCAGCTCACCGTGAACTACCGCAACCCGGCCGAGATCGCCGAGCTGGCGGCCAAGGTGCTGGCCCTCGCCATGCCCGGCGCCGAGTCCCCCTCGGCGGTCCGCTCCACCGGAGTCGTCCCCCGCTTCACCGCCGTACAGGACACCCTCGCCGCCACCGTCCGCGCCGAGGCCGAACGCCTCCTCGGGCAGGTCGACGGCACCGTCGGCGTCGTCGTCGCCATGCAGCGCCGCGAGGAGGCCCGCCGCTGGCTCGCCGGGCTCGGCGACCGGGTCGTCGCCCTCGGCAGCCTGGAGGCCAAGGGCCTGGAGTACGACGCGACGGTCGTCGTCTCGCCCGCCGAGATCGCCGACGAGTCCCCGGCCGGCCTGCGGGTGCTGTACGTCGCCCTGACCCGGGCCACCCAGCAGCTGACGGTGGTGTCGGGGGAGCGGGACGAACCGGACGCGCGAGGGGTGCCCGACCTGCTCAGGGACTGATCCCGCCCGGGTCCGGACGAACGTTTCCTGTGAACCGCCCCGGACGGGAATGGTGTTCGGGGATCCGTTTGTTAGCCTGGGTGTGACACCGGCTCGATCCAAGCCCCCGGGCCCAACCTTCGTCGCTACGAGCGACCACTTGCCGCGAGGCGAGCATGGCGGGTCGGTGTCATGAACGGACGGAGAGGCCCACATCCGATGTGATGTGGGCCTCTTCGCGTGCCGCCGCCCCGCGAACTCCCCCGAACTCCCCCCGAACTCCCCGCGAACAAAAGGACCGCAATCTGAGGCGACTTTCCCGTACTCATCAGTAGGTGCGACGATCGGACGGCAATCCCGCGACCCACCCAGCAGTGCAGAGGAAGTCGGCCATGGCAACGGCGCCCAGCGTCTCCTACTCGATGACGGTCCGGCTGGAGGTGCCCGCGAGCGGAACCGCGGTCTCCCAGCTCACCGGAGCCGTCGAGTCCCACGGAGGCTCGGTGACCGGCCTCGACGTCACCGCTTCCGGGCACGAGAAGCTCCGCATCGACGTCACCATCGCGGCCACCTCGACCGCGCACGCCGACGAGATCGTCGAGCAGCTCCGCCACATCGAGGGCGTCACGCTCGGCAAGGTCTCCGACCGTACGTTCCTCATGCACCTCGGCGGCAAGATCGAGATGCAGTCCAAGCACCCCATCCGCAACCGTGACGACCTCTCGATGATCTACACGCCCGGTGTGGCCCGGGTCTGCATGGCGATCGCCGAGAACCCCGAGGACGCCCGCCGCCTCACCATCAAGCGCAACTCCGTTGCGGTCGTGACGGACGGCTCGGCGGTCCTGGGCCTGGGCAACATCGGCCCCAAGGCCGCGCTGCCCGTCATGGAGGGCAAGGCGGCCCTCTTCAAGCGGTTCGCCGGCATCGACGCCTGGCCGATCTGCCTGGACACCCAGGACACCGACGCGATCGTCGAGATCGTCAAGGCCATCGCCCCGGGCTTCGCCGGTATCAACCTCGAGGACATCTCCGCCCCCCGCTGCTTCGAGATCGAGGCCCGGCTGCGCGAGGCCCTCGACATCCCCGTCTTCCACGACGACCAGCACGGCACCGCGATCGTCGTCCTCGCCGCGCTGACGAACGCCCTGCGTGTGGCGGCCAAGAGCATCGAGTCCATCCGCGTCGTGATGTCCGGCGCCGGCGCCGCCGGCACCGCCATCCTCAAGCTGCTGATCGCGGCCGGAGTGAAGAACGCGGTCGTCGCCGACATCCACGGCGTGGTGCACGCCGGCCGTGAGGACCTCGTCGACGCGGCCCCCGGCTCGGCGCTGCGCTGGATCGCCGACAACACCAACCCCGAGGGCCTCACCGGCACCCTCAAGGAGGCCGTGCGCGGCGCCGACGTCTTCATCGGCGTCTCCGCCCCGAACGTCCTCGACGGCGCCGACGTGGCCGCCATGGCCGAGGGTGCGATCGTATTCGCGCTCGCGAACCCCGACCCCGAGGTCGACCCGGCGGTCGCCCGCCAGACGGCCGCCGTGGTGGCCACCGGCCGCTCCGACTTCCCGAACCAGATCAACAACGTGCTGGTCTTCCCGGGTGTCTTCCGCGGCCTGCTGGACGCCCAGTCCCGCACCGTCAACACCGAGATGATGCTCGCGGCCGCGAAGGCCCTCGCGGATGTCGTCAGCGAAGACGAGCTGAACGCGAACTACATCATCCCGAGCGTCTTCAACGACAAGGTCGCGGGCGCGGTCGCGGGCGCCGTCCGGGACGCCGCGAAGGCGGCCGGCGCGTCGGCGTCGTAACCCCGCGCGGGAGTGGTCCTGCGGGGAACGCGGGGACTGTGAGGATCACCACGGTCCCCGTGTCCGGCGCGTCGCGGACCCCTGTCGGGGGGCTGTGTCTATCGTGGCCAGAGCCACAGGCGCGCTTCGGGTGACTCCCAAGGGTGTTCTCCCGACTCCTGCGGGTGCCGGATTGGCTTTCCCGCCGCAGGTAGGGGCAGGATGCGTCCCTGGGCGCGAGCACATCGCACTTCGCTGTGCCCGCTATGCGGCTCCGCCGCGTGGCACGCCGCAACGGCAAGAAGAACACGGGAGTAACAACATGAACCGCAGTGAGCTGGTGGCCGCGCTGGCCGACCGCGCCGAGGTGACCCGCAAGGACGCCGACGCTGTGCTGGCCGCGTTCGCCGAGGTCGTCGGCGACATCGTCTCCAAGGGCGACGAGAAGGTCACCATCCCCGGCTTCCTGACCTTCGAGCGCACCCACCGTGCCGCTCGTACCGCGCGCAACCCGCAGACCGGCGACCCGATCCAGATCCCGGCCGGCTACAGCGTGAAGGTCTCCGCGGGCTCGAAGCTCAAGGAAGCGGCCAAGGGCAAGTAAGCCTCCGTCGCACGCGTCGTACGCAAAGGGGTGCGTACGAGGCTCGGCAACGCCGATGGGGCGGCACCCGGACTCTCGGGTGCCGCCCCATCGCCGTACTGCCGGCCGGCCGCCGCCGGCTAGCCGAGCGCCTTGCCCGGCAGCTCGACCTTCGCGCCCAGCTCCACCAGCTTCTCCATGAAGTTCTCGTAGCCGCGGTTGATCAGGTCGATGCCGTGGACACGGGAGGTGCCCTGGGCCGCGAGGGCGGCGATCAGGTAGGAGAAGCCGCCGCGCAGGTCGGGGATGACCAGGTCGGCGCCCTGGAGCTTGGTGGGGCCGGAGACCACCGCGGAGTGCAGGAAGTTGCGCTGGCCGAAGCGGCAGTCGGAGCCGCCCAGGCACTCGCGGTAGAGCTGGATGTGGGCGCCCATCTGGTTCAGGGCCGAGGTGAAGCCCAGCCGGGACTCGTAGACCGTCTCGTGGACGATCGACAGACCCGTGGCCTGCGTCAGCGCGACCACCAGGGGCTGCTGCCAGTCGGTCTGGAAGCCCGGGTGCACGTCCGTCTCCAGCGCGATGGACTTCAGCTGGCCGCCGGGGTGCCAGAAGCGGATGCCCTCGTCGTCGATCTCGAAGGCACCGCCCACCTTCCGGTAGGTGTTCAGGAACGTCATCATCGAGCGCTGCTGGGCGCCGCGGACGTAGATGTCGCCCTCGGTCGCCAGCGCCGCCGACGCCCAGGACGCGGCCTCGAGACGGTCCGACAGCGCGCGGTGGGTGTAGCCGCCGAGCTTGTCCACACCGGTGATGCGGATCGTGCGGTCGGTGTCGATCGCGATGATCGAGCCCATCTTCTGCAGGACGCAGATCAGGTCCTCGATCTCCGGCTCGACCGCCGCGTTGGACAGCTCGGTGACGCCCTCCGCGAGGACGGCCGTCAGCAGCACCTGCTCGGTCGCGCCGACCGACGGGTACGGCAGCCGGATCTTCGTGCCGCGCAGCCGCCGCGGCGCCTCCAGGTACTGCCCGTCCGCCCGCTTCTCGATCGTCGCGCCGAACTGCCGCAGCACCTCGAAGTGGAAGTCGATGGGCCGGCCGCCGATGTCGCACCCGCCGAGGCCGGGGATGAAGGCGTGGCCGAGACGGTGCAGCAGCGGACCGCACAGGAGGATCGGGATACGGCTCGAGCCCGCGTGGGCATCGATGTCGGCGACGTTCGCGCTCTCCACATAGGTCGGGTCGAGCACCAGCTCACCCGGCTCCTCACCCGGACGGACCGTCACCCCGTGCAGTTGCAGCAGGCCGCGTACGACCCGCACGTCACGGATGTCCGGAACGTTGCGCAGCCGACTCGGCTCACTGCCCAGCAGGGCGGCGACCATGGCCTTCGGTACGAGGTTCTTCGCACCGCGGACACGGATCTCGCCCTCGAGCGGGGTTCCGCCGTGGACAAGCAGTACGTCGTCAGAGCCGTTGACGGTCATGTATCTCGCGTTCCATGGGTGGTGGACTGGGACAGGGGCCGATGGATCGGGGCAAGGGCCAGAGCAGACAGGGTAATCGCCACCGGGGCCCCTCAAGTAAGCCCGAGGACGACCCAGGAAGGTCATAGCTGTGTCACAACACGAACCGTTCCGCGACGGGTACGTGCGGTCACCGTGAAGGCCCCTTCCTGTTCGTGCGCCCGGACCGCATCCGTGCGCCCGACCTGCCCCTCGCCCGTCTGTCCGCATTGCCTCCCCACTTCACGGGAAGATGCGGGATCATGTCTGGCATGACCGAGGTGTCCTCGCTCACAGGGCGGCTGCTCGTGGCCACACCCGCCCTGGCGGACCCGAACTTCGACCGTGCGGTGGTGCTCCTTCTCGACCACGACGAGGAGGGTTCCCTCGGTGTCGTCCTCAACCGTCCGACCCCCGTCGGCGTGGGCGACATCCTGGAGGGCTGGGCCGACCTCACCGGGGAACCGGGCGTGGTCTTCCAGGGCGGCCCGGTCTCCCTCGACTCCGCGCTGGGCGTCGCCGTCATCCCCGGCGACTCCTCGGGCGAGCGCGGCCCGCTCGGCTGGCGCCGGGTGCACGGCGCGATCGGCCTCGTCGACCTGGAGGCCCCGCCGGAACTCCTCGCCTCGGCCCTCGGCTCCCTGCGGATCTTCGCCGGATACGCCGGCTGGGGCCCCGGCCAGCTGGAGGACGAACTGGTCGAGGGCGCCTGGTACGTCGTCGAGTCCGAACCCGGCGACGTCTCCTCCCCGTCCCCGGAAAGGCTCTGGCGCGAGGTCCTGCGCCGCCAGCGCAGCGAACTCGCGATGGTGGCGACGTACCCGGACGACCCTTCGCTCAACTGATCCCTGTGACCTTCAGTACCCTTGGGCGCATGAGCACTCTTGAGCCCGAGCGCGGTACTGGTACGGGGACCCTCGTAGAGCCGACGCCACAGGTGTCGCACGGCGACGGTGACCACGAGCGCTTCGCGCACTATGTCCAGAAGGACAAGATCATGGCGAGCGCCCTCGACGGCACGCCCGTCGTGGCGCTGTGCGGCAAGGTGTGGGTGCCCGGCCGCGACCCGAAGAAGTATCCCGTGTGCCCGATGTGCAAGGAGATCTTCGAGTCGATGGGTATCGGCGGCGGCGACGACAAGGGTGGCAAGGGCGGCAAGTAGCCTTCCGGCCCTTCTGTATCTCCGAGGCCCCCGGGGGCGCGTTTCGGCGCGCCTCGGGGGCCTTTGTCGTGTCACGGAGTGGTGGAGACCCCTTGTGGTCGTGTTCATGGGGTCCGTAGGCTTCCGGATGTTGCGCACCATGAAATTGTGATTGCGCATGTTGCAACGCGACGCCTTGGCGGAGGCACCCCTCATGAAGCACCGACGGCAGGACGGGCACTCCTTCCGGCGGGTGTTCGGGTGGCAGGAATTCGGCCGTCACTTCCTCGATCACTTCCTCGATCACTTCCTCGGCGGCCGGCTGATCGCGTTTCTCGCCGCGATCGCCGGGACCCGATTCCGGTTTCGCTTCCGGACCGCCTTGCCGATCATGTTCCTGGTGGCCCGGACGGTGCCCGAGGAGGCGCTGACGATCCCCCGCACATCGCCTTCCAGCCGCCCTTCGCGACCTCGACGGGGTGAGCCGTACGCGCTTTCTGCGACGGATTCTTTTCGCCCCGCAACGACTTCCTCTCCGCCGAGTCGACCGTCATCAGCGGCACTTCGCAAGGTAAAGGACTGACGTGACTTCTCCGACGGATCTCATTCCCGCGCCCCGCGCCGTGGAGGGGCCCATGCGCTGCGGTGTCGTGTTCGACGACGCCACCACGCTGTGGGCCGGGCCCGGCACGGGGACCACCGAGCGCTGGCTGCGCTCCACCCTGGGCGCCGCCTTCGGGCTGGCCCTGCCGCCCGGCCCCGAGGGCGCCCGAGACTCCGTCCGACTGCTCCTGGACGACACGCTGGAGCCGGAGGCGTACCGGCTGAGCGTCGTCGCGAACCGGGGGGCCGAGATCCGCGGCGGAGGCCCGGCCGGTGTCTTCTGGGGCGCCCAGACGCTGCGTCAGCTCCTCGGCCGCCACGCCTTCCGGCGCGCCCCCGTGCGCCCCGGCATCCGCTACGGCATCCCGCACCAGATCATCGAGGACGGCCCCCGCTTCCGCTGGCGTGGTCTCATGCTCGACGTCGCCCGGCACTTCATGCCCAAGGAAGGCGTCCTGCGCTACCTGGACCTGATGGCGGCGCACAAACTGAACGTCTTCCACTTCCATCTGACGGACGACCAGGGCTGGCGGATCGAGATCAAGAGGTATCCCCGGCTGACCGAGGCCGGCTCCTGGCGGGCCCGCACGAAATTCGGCCATCGCGCCTCACCTCTGTGGGACGAGAAGCCGCACGGTGGCTTCTACACCCAGGACGACATCCGGGAGATCGTGGCGTACGCCGCCGAGCGGCATATCGCCGTCGTCCCCGAAATCGACGTACCGGGCCACTCGCAGGCCGCGATCGCCGCGTATCCGGAACTCGGCAACACCGACGTCATCGACACCACCCGCCTCTCCGTCTGGGACACCTGGGGCATCAACCCGAACGTACTCGCCCCCACTGACAACACCCTGCGCTTCTACGAGGGGGTGTTCGAGGAAGTCCTGGAGCTGTTCCCGGCGGACGCCGTCCCGTTCCCGGGGCTCTCGGGGTTCGTCCACATCGGCGGCGACGAATGTCCCAAGGACCAGTGGCGGCGGTCGCCCGCCGCGCAGGCCCGGATGAAGGAACTCGGGCTGGCCGACGAGGAGGCGCTGCAGTCCTGGTTCGTCCGGCACTTCGACACCTGGCTGTCCGCGCGCGGGCGCCGGCTGATCGGCTGGGACGAGATCCTGGAGGGCGGGCTCGCGCCCGGTGCCGCCGTGTCGTCCTGGCGCGGCTACGCGGGCGGGACCGCCGCCGCGCGCGCGGGCCACGACGTCGTCATGTGCCCCGAGCAGCAGGTCTACCTCGACCACCGGCAGGACGGCGGACCGGACGAGCCGGTGCCCATCGGGTACGTCCGCACCCTGGAGGACGTCTACCGGTTCGAGCCCGTTCCGCAGGAGTTCACACCCGAGGAGAGGGCGCACGTGCTCGGCACGCAGGCCAACCTGTGGACCGAGGTGATGGAGGACCACGCGCGCGTGGACTACCAGGCGTTCCCCCGGCTCGCGGCGTTCGCCGAGGTCGCCTGGAGCGCCCTGCCCGCCCCCGGGGAACGGGACTTCGCCGACTTCGAGCGGCGGATGGAGGCCCACTACGGCCGGCTCGACGCCCTCGGGGTCGGCTACCGCCCGCCGGAGGGGCCCCGGCCGTGGCAGCGGCGCCCCGGCGTCCTCGGCCGCCCGATCGACGGCCCCCCGCCGCACCGGTAGCCGCGAGGGCCCTGCCGCGTGCCCTCCCCCCTGTCCCCGCGTCGTCCCCCGCGTCCCCGCGTCACGGAAAAACCCGGCAGGGTCACCGAAGAGTGGCAATTCACGCGCACCGGTGATGCCGTACGAAAACGGACCATCTCCTCGGTGAGGTGGGCGAATGCCTCCTAGCGGACCCCCGTCTTCGGGTGTTGCGAACATGTGCCAGAGTTGCCACGTCCGCCCTGTCAGCACGTACCGTACGGCGCACAGGTGGGACCACGTGGGGCAGCGGGAAGGGGCAGCCGGTTTTGAGCACGCACGCACCGCAGGCGGCGCAGGCCGTCACGCTGCCGACGACGCTGGACGAGGCGGTGGCGGCCCTCGCGGCCATGCCCGCCGCCGTGCCCGTGGCCGGCGGCACCGACCTGATGGCCGCCGTCAACTCGGGACAGCTCCGGCCCGCCGGGCTGGTCGGCCTCGGCCGGATCAGCGAGATCCGCGGCTGGCAGTACCAGGACGGTCACGCGCTGCTCGGCGCCGGGCTCACGCACGCGCGCATGGGCCGCCCCGACTTCGCCGCGCTGATCCCGGCACTCGCCGCCGCCGCGCGCGCCGCGGGCCCGCCGCAGATCCGCAACGCGGGCACCCTGGGCGGCAACATCGCCAGCGCGGCCCCCACCGGTGACGCGCTGCCCGTGCTGGCCGCGCTGGAGGCGACCCTGATCATCGCGGGCCAGGGCGGAGCCCGCCGGGAGATCCCGGTGTCGCACCTGCTGGCCGGCGTGGACATGCTGCGCGGCGGCGAGCTGATCGCGTACGTGCGCGTGCCGCTGCTGCACGCCCCGCAGGTCTTCCTGAAGGCGACCGGCCGCACCGGCCCGGGCCGCGCCGCCGCCTCCGTCGCGGTGGTCCTCGACCCCGCCCGGCGCGGCGTCCGGTGCGCCGTGGGCGCCATAGCGCCGATGCCGCTGCGGCCCCTCGACGCCGAGCAGTGGGTCGCCCGGCTCATCGACTGGGACAACAACCGCACGATCGTCCCGGAGGCGCTGACCGCGTTCGGCGAGTACGTCGCCGCCGCCTGCATCCCGGACCCGACGCCGGGCGTGGACGGTTCCGTACCGGAACTGCCGCCCGCCGTACTGCACCTGCGGCGCACCGTCGCCGCGCTGGCCCGACGAGCACTGGGGAGGGCGCTGTCGTGACCGACGACCAGCACGGAGAGGGCGCGCAGCCCCGGAGCGGCGGCCGCTGGGACCCGCTGCCCCAGGGCGACTACGACGACGGGGCCACCGCGTTCGTCAAGCTCCCCGAGGGCGGCATCGACGCGCTCCTGGCCGCCGACAGCCCGCTCGCCGCGCCCGGTCACGGGTATGTGCCGCCGCAGATAGCGGCCGCGCCCCCCGCGACGGACGGCACCTGGGCGGCCCCGGCCGGCGCCACCGAGTGGCCCGCGCCGCAGCTGCCGCCGGAGACCTCCGGCGGCGACCGGTTCACGTACAACCCGGGCTCGACCGGCCAGTGGAGCTTCACCGACACCTCGGCCGGCCCGGCGGGACCGCACGCGCCGGGCCCGGGCCACGACGTGACCGGCCAGTGGTCGATCCCGGTGGCCGGCGGCGATCTGCCCGACGAGTCGGGCGAGTTCACCACGTCGGCCCTGGTCGAGCAGTGGGGCGGCACCCCGCCGGCCACCCTGCCGGGCGGCGCCGCCGCGCCCTGGGCGACCGGCTCCACCAACGGCGCGGGCCAGAACTGGGCCCAGCAGGCGCAGCACGCCGACCTCCAGGAGACCGGCCGTCCCGACACCCCCGCGTTCGGGCACGCGCCGGAGCCGGGCGCGTCGCACGACACGGCGCACGAGAGCGCGTACGGGCTGGCCGACGACGCGGCGCACGGCACGAGCCACACGCCCGCGTACGGCACCGTCCACCCGCCCGCGCCCGACGTCCGGCACACCCCTGCGCACGGCGTCGAGCACACGCCCCCGCACGGGGTGGACCACGCCGCGGCGCACACCCTCGACCACGCGCCCGCGGACTCCGCGCCGTCCTCGGCCGACGCGTCCGGCCCGACCGCCCCCGCCGAGGACGCCGTAGAGGCCGTCGAGGCCGTAGAGGCCCTGGAGGACGTCTCCGAGGCCGAGGGGACCGCCGGGGCCCCCGGAGGCGCCCGCGGTGCCCACGAGCCCGCAGAGGCCGCTCAGAGCGCCGCCGAGCCCCCCGCCGGACACGACCCGGACGCCGGTCCCCCCGGCTCCGCCGACCCGGCCGGCCACGCGCACGGGGACGCCGCCGACGACACCGAAGCGGCGCCCGAGGAGTTCCCCCCGCCCCCGGCGGAGGAACACCCCCTCGCCTCCTACGTCCTGCGCGTCAACGGTTCCGACCGGCCCGTCACCGACGCCTGGATCGGCGAGTCGCTGCTCTACGTCCTGCGTGAGCGCCTCGGCCTCGCGGGCGCCAAGGACGGCTGCTCCCAGGGCGAGTGCGGGGCCTGCAACGTCCAGGTCGACGGACGGCTCGTCGCCTCCTGCCTGGTCCCGGCCGTCACCACCGCCGGCAGCGAGATCCGCACCGTCGAGGGCCTCGCCGTCGACGGGCAGCCCTCCGACGTGCAGCGGGCGCTCGCCCGGTGCGGGGCCGTGCAGTGCGGTTTCTGCGTGCCCGGCATGGCGATGACCGTGCACGACCTGCTGGAGGGCAACCCCGCGCCCACCGAGCTGGAGACCCGCCAGGCCCTGTGCGGCAACCTGTGCCGCTGCTCCGGCTACAAGGGTGTCCTGCGGGCCGTGAAGGACGTCGTCGCCGAGCGCGAGGCCCAGGCCGAGGCGGACGCGGACGGCGACGAGGCACGTATCCCGCACCAGGCGGGCCCGGGCGCCGGCGGCGTCCACCCGTCGGCGTTCGAGAACCCGGCACAGCCCCACCCGCACGACCCCGTGTACGGACAGGGCCAGGACGGAGGCCAGGCGTGAGCAACGAAGCAGCCACCGTGACGACCACCGCGGAGGCCGCCCCGGGCCCCGAGCCGATCCCGCACGGCCTCGGTGCCTCCCTGCAGCCCGCCGACGCGCGCGCCAAGACGGAGGGCACCTTCCCGTACGCCGCCGACCTGTGGGCCGAGGGCCTGCTGTGGGCGGCCGTGCTGCGCTCCCCGCACCCGCGCGCGCGGATCGTGTCGATCGACACCTCCCACGCGCGCGAGATGCCCGGCGTGCGCGCCGTCGTCACCCACGAGGACGTCCCCGGCAGCCCGGTGCACGGCCGCGGCAAGGCCGACCGGCCCGTGTTCGCCTCCGAGGTCGTACGCCATCACGGCGAGCCCATCGCGGCCGTCGCCGCCGACCACCCGGACACCGCGCGGATGGCCGCCGCGGCCGTCATCGTCGAGTACGAGGTGCTCGACCCGGTGACCGACCCCGAGCTGGCGTTCGAGGCCGACGCGCTGCACCCCGACGGCAACCTGATCCGGCACATCCCGCTGCACCACGGCGACCAGAGCGCGGCCGGCGAGATCGTCGTCGAGGGCCAGTACCGCATCGGCCGCGCCGACCCCGCCCCCATCGGCGCCGAGGCCGGACTCGCCGTGCCCCGCCCCGACGGCGGCGTCGAGCTCTATCTGGCCTCCACCGACCCGCACACCGACCGCGACACCGCCGCGGCCGTCTACGGCCTGGCACCCGATCGGGTGAAGATCGTCGTCACCGGGGTGCCGGGCGCGACGGCCGACCGCGAGGACCAGGGCTTCCAGCTCCCGCTCGGTCTGCTGGCCCTGAAGACCGGCTGCCCGGTGAAGCTCACGGCGACCCGCGAGGAGTCCTTCCTCGGCCACGTCCACCGCCACCCGACGCTGCTGCGCTACCGCCACCACGCCGACGCCGAGGGCCGGCTGATCAAGGTCGAGGCCCAGATCCTGCTGGACGCGGGCGCCTACGCCGACACCTCCGCCGAGGCGCTCGCCGCCGCCGTCTCCTTCGCCTGCGGCCCGTACGTCGTCCCGAACGCCTTCATCGAGGGCTGGGCCGTGCGCACCAACAACCCCCCGTCGGGCCATGTGCGCGGCGAGGGCGCGATGCAGGTGTGCGCCGCCTACGAGGCGCAGATGGACAAGCTGGCGAAGAGACTCGGGCTCGACCCGGCCGAGCTGCGGATGCGCAACGTCATGGCGACCGGCGACGTCCTGCCCACCGGCCAGACCGTGACCTGCCCGGCGCCGGTCGCCGAACTCCTCCAGGCCGTCCGGGAGTACCCGCTGCCGCCGCTCCCCAAGGACACCCCCGAGGAGGAGTGGCTGCTGCCCGGCGGCCCCGAGGGCGCGGGCGAACCGGGCGCGGTGCGCCGGGGCGTGGGCTACGGCCTCGGCATGGTGCACATGCTCGGCGCGGAGGGCGCCGACGAGGTCTCCACGGCGACCGTGAAGGTCCAGGACGGCGTCGCGACGGTCCTGTGCGCGGCGGTGGAGACCGGCCAGGGCTTCACCACCCTGGCCCGCCAGATCGTCCAGGAGACCCTCGGCATCGAAGAGGTGCACGTCGCGCCCGTGGACACCGACCAGCCCCCCGCCGGCGCGGGCTGCCGGGGCCGGCACACCTGGGTCTCCGGCGGCGCGGTGGAACGCGCGGCCAGGATGGTCCGCACCCAGCTCCTGCAACCCCTCGCGCACAAGTTCGGCATGTCCACCGAGCTGCTGCAGATCACCGACGGCAAGATCACCTCGTACGACGGCGTGCTGTCGACGACGGTCGCCGAGGAACTGCACGGCAAGGAGCTGTGGGCGACGGCCCAGTGCCGCCCGCACCCGACCGAGCCGCTGGACGGCGCGGGCCAGGGCGACGCGTTCGTGGGCATGGCGTTCTGCGCGGTCCGCGCGGTCGTCGACGTCGACATCGAGATCGGTTCGGTGCGGGTCGTGGAACTGGCGGTCGCCCAGGACGTCGGCCGGATCCTCAACCCGGCGCAGCTCGCGGCGAGGATCGAGGCGGGCGTCACCCAGGGCGTGGGCATCGCGCTCACCGAGAACCTGCGCACCCCGCGCGGTCTGATCCGCCACCCCGACCTCACCGGCTACGCCCTCCCCACGGCTCTCGACGCCCCGGACATCCGGATCGTCAGACTCGTCGAGGAACGGGACGTGGTCGCCCCCTTCGGGGCGAAGGCGGCCAGCGCGGTCCCGGTGGTGACGTCCCCGGCGGCCATCGCGTCCGCCGTGCGCGCCGCGACGGGCCGCCCCGTCAACCGCCTCCCGATCCGCCCCCAGGCCGCGGTGGTGACGGGCCAGTGAGCGATCCGCAGCGCTACGAACCCCCGCCGAGCGTGGGCAAACTGCTGCTGTGGATCCTGGTGTTCGCGGTGGCGGCGCTGGCCGTGGTGCTGGGCGGCGTCTACCTCACGTGACGGGCTTCCCGGAGCGAAGGGCGTCGTCCTCGTCACCGGAGTGATGGCGTCCGGGAAGTCCACGGTCGCCGAGGCGCCGGTGGCACGGCTGCCGAGGGCCGCCCCTGTGCGCGGGGACGCCTTCCGCCGGACGATCGTCTCCGGCCGTCGTGCCGGACGTGGTCCTCGGCCCCGCCCTGCCGGCCTACGTCGGACTCGTCCGCGCCCGCCCGCTGCACGTGGCCGTCCGGGCGCCGGACCCGACGGCGGTGGCCGCCGGGAGGCCGGCCGGGACAAGACCGGGTACGGGGTGGTCGAGGCGATTCCGGCGGGAAGGGAACGCGCCAGGGTGGTTTGACGTCTCTTCAGTGTGGGCTGCTGCTGCCGCCCGGGGCGTCGTCGCAGGTCGGGGCCATTGTCAGTGGGCCCGCGTAGGCTGCGGAGCAGTGGGACGGCGCACGCACCTTTCACGCACGGGGGACCGATGAGCACGGCCAGGAGCACCACCACGATCGTTTTCACCGATGACGAGCTGAACCCCTACGTCACGCACGCCGCGACGCGCCGCTGGCTGACCGGGCCCGGACTGCCGGGCGAGGGCGGCCTGCTGACGTTCGAGGCGCTGCGCACGGACGGCCTGCGCACGGTCGCCGACTCCACCGGCGACCCCGAGGGCCGGCTGGCGGCGGAGCTGCGCGACCGCCTGGTGATAGGCGGCATCCTGGGCACCGACGGCCGCGAGCGGGAGTCCGTCCTGCTGGACGGCACGACGGGCGAGATCTCCACGACGTACTTCCTGCACGACCGCCCCGACCTGATGGACACCCGCCCCCTGGCGCCCTCCCTGGAGAAGCTGCTGCGCTTCGCGACCGCTGTCGACGAACTCGCCGCCCTGCGCGGCCAGTTCGCCTCCTACGCGGGCCGGCTGGGCCCGCAGGCGGTCGCCGAGGCGAGCCGGCAGCTCCTCGCCGTGTTCGAGGAGGGGGCGGCCGGCGACGGGACCGGCCTCTTCTGGAAGCTGGCCGCCGTGATCCGCCCGCTCGCCCTGGTGGCCGGCCCCGGCACCGCGTCCGGACTGGCCCTGGACCTGCCGCCCCGCCTCCTGGAGGACGAGTTCGGCGGCGGCGAGGTCGCCCGCTTCGAGGACGTCGACTGCCCGAAGGCCCTCACCCACGCCCCGACCCGCCGTTTCCTGCGCGAGGTGGGCCTGCCGGAGGAGGTCGTCTGGTTCTCGCTGGAGACGGACATGCCGTTGCAGACCCTCGCCGAGTACTGCGCCGACGCCTACGAGGGCGTCCTCACCGACGAGCGGCTCCCGCTGAACGCGGACCGGCTGATCCGCCTCGGCCATCTCCTCGAGGACACCAGCCTGGTCGTCGACGGCGACTCGGGCGCGGTGCTCAGCTGGAGCGAGCCCGACCTCGCCCTGCGCCCGCTCAACGCCGATGTCTCCACCCTGGCGTTCACCCTCTGGCTGATACGCCGGGAGAAGGCCCTGGACGCGGTCCACGACCTCACCGAGGCCTACGACCAGCTCGCCGAGACGATGTGCCGCACCCTGGCCGCCGTCGACCCGGTCGCCTGCGACCCGACCCCGAACACCCCCACCGACGACGGCTGGCGCTACTGGCCGGGGATGTTCGAGGACGAGCCGGGCGGCGGACTCTGCGCCGACGTCTAGACCCTTCCAGGCCCTGGCTTCAGGCCCTGGCGACAGGCCCTAGTGGCGGCACCCGGTGACGTCGATCCGCACGATCTGCGGGTCGTGGTCGCTGGCCTGGTCGGCGAACTCGGCGTTGAGGTGCACCACGTCGTAGTCGTAGCGGGTGACGGCCGGGCTCGTCAGGATGTGGTCCAGGGTCTGCGAGTTGCCGTCGTACACATAGGTGTAGCGCTCGGCGGCCGGCAGGGTGGTGATCAGCGGGGTGAGGACCTTGCCGTCGGTGAGCGTGCCGACGGTCCGGGAGAACTCGTAGTCGTTGAGGTCGCCGAGGACCACCGCCTTGGCGTTCTTGTCGGCGGCGAGCAGCGACTTCACGAAGGTGTTCACCTCGGCCGCCTGCGCCTGACGCTGGGTCTCGGAGCTTCGGGCCGGCGGCTGGTAGCGGCCGTGCAGGGGCTGGTCGCCGCCCTTGGAGGTGAAGTGGTTGGCGATCACGAACACGGACTCGCCGTGGAAGACGAACTCACCGACCAGCGGCTTGCGGCTGCTGCTCCAGGCGTCGCTCGTCGGGTCGATCCGGCCGGGGGAGTAGGTGAGGTGCACCCCCTTGCGTGACTTCACCACGCTCGTGCCCGTGGTCGCGTCCCCGCCGGCCCGGTCGGTGAAGGAGACGCGCTTGGGGTTGAACAGGAAGACCTGACGGATGTTGCCGCCGGGCTCGCCGCCGTCCTGGTCGTTGGTGGGGGCGATGTAGCGCCACCGGTAGCGGGGGCCGCCGGCCGCGCGGATGGCGTCGGTGAAGCGGGTGAGGGTGGCCTCGGAGGTGACCGTGCCGTCGTCCGTGGCGCCGTTGTCGTCCTGGATCTCCTCCAGGGCGACGATGTCGGGCGAGCTGAGGTTGACCGCGACGCCCTGGGCGAGCCGGTCGAACTTCGTCTGGTCGTCCAGCGCGTCCAGGTTCTCCACGTTGTAGGTGGCGACGGCCAGCTCGTCGCCCTTCTGGCGGCGGGTCACCTCCTGCTTCAGCCCGTGGTCGACGCGGGTTCCGAGCTGGGTGGCCTGGACGTTGTAGCCGCCGTAGGTGGAGTAGTCGAGGGGGCCGGCGGTGGTGCCGGACAGCTCGTCACCGACGTCGGCGGCCGGGGAGGCGGCGGTGTCGAGCGACATCACCTCGATCCGCCCGGTGTTCGGCTGGTCGTAGGAGGAGTACAGGGTGCCGCCGCGCACGGTCGGGTTCTCGTCGGGCTTGACGGTCACCCACATCTCGCCGTACGAGTTGGCGGCGCCGACGACCCGCGCGTCGGAGAACGCGACCCGCATGCCCTCGTTCGCCTCGTAGAAGTCCTGGGCGTACACGCCCGGTTCGAGGGCGAGGGACTCGATGCTGCCGCCGCCGGCGGTGGGGATGTAGGCGGACGGCACGCTCGTGGCGTCCAGGGTCACGGCGGCGGGCAGGGCGTTGCCGCTGGACAGCACGGTCGCCGTAGGACCGGTGAGCTCGGTGACGGACTGGCTGGTGCTGCTCGGGTAGTACTCGCTGACCTTGCCGCTGACCAGCACCGAGTCACCGACCGCGACGGTGGGGGTGACGGAGCCGGTGTAGACGAACACACCCTCGCTGGTGCGGGGGTCGGAGTCGGCGGCCGGGTCCTGGATCCAGTACCCCTTGGACCCGGAGGTCCGGACGCCGGTGACGATGCCCGGGACCCGGGTGACGGTCTGTCCGGCGAGCGGGGAGAGACGGGTGGTGCCCTGGATGTCGTGGATGCGGACGGTGCCCGGCTGGGTGGGGTCGTCGCCCCCGCCACCCCCGTCACCGTCGCCCGAACCGGGGGTCTGCCCCGCCGAGTTGACGGGGGAGGGCGCCCCGGCGGTGAGGTCGGCGGCGTTGTCGTCGGTGTCGGCGAGGGAGGTGCCGCGGGCCACGGAGGCGGTGTTGGAGGCCCCGGTGACCGGCCCGCTGCCCTCCCGGACGACCGCCGTGCCGTACCCCACGAGGTCCACGATCCGGCTGTCGGCGGCGCAGTCGGCGGCGGTCTTGCAGGTCAGCGCGGTCGTACCGGACACCAGCGCGAGGGTGCCGCTGGTGGCGCTCATGGCGATGGTGCCGGTGGCGTCGGCGGTCGGCAGGGCGGTCGTCCCCCCGGACCCCGCAGCCTCGGCGACGAGGAACCGCCCGCCCGGCGCGACGGACCCGCTGAGCGTGGTCACCTGCCACGTCGAGGAGGAGGACGGCGAACCGGGCAGGTACTGCACGCTGTACCCGCTCAGGTCGTAGGCCGCCGACCCCGCGTTGCCGAGTTCGACGAAGTCCCGGGTCAGGGTCGCCCCCGAGTTGCCGCCACCGCCGTACACCTCGGAGATCACCGCCGAGGCGGACGGCGTCGCGTACGCGGCGGGGAGGGAGATGATGGCGAACGTACTGGCCACACCCACGGATATCAGGGTGTTGACGCTGCGGCGGGGTCTGCTCCCCGCGGTTCTGGACACGCTGGCGGTCTCCTCGTACGTCGTCGGTACGGCCGGGTTCGTGCATGCTGTGGGGGTCGGCTCAAGTTACGCGCGTAGAGGAAGGGTCGCCAAGGGGGCGGAGGTTAAATCCGGGGAACAGTAAGGGGTTTGGGCACCGGGTACGGCGGCCGAAGGACCGACGGCCGTAGGGCCGGCCACTGGCAAGTGGCCGGCCCTACGGCGGTGTGGGAGGCCGTGGCGGGAATTGAACCCACGTACCTCGCTTTGCAGGCGAGTCCCTAAGCCACTCGGGCACACGGCCGGGTCGGGAGCGGGAGGTCGAGGCCCGTTCCGTCGCGGTGAGATGACCGTACGGGCGGGGCGGAGGGCGGCTCAAGGGGGACGGCGGCGCTGCAACGAGGCTGCCATGCTGCGTTCACGAACCGGGGGGCGTACGACCAAGGAGGGAGACGGAGGTCCGTCTTCTGACAGGGGTCAATGTCAGTGGCGGACCTTACGCTTGCGGGCATGACAGCCCTGGAACCCCGCGACGCCGGTGTCGCAGACGAGTGTGTGAGTCCTGGTGCGTCCGAGGGGGAGCGTGTGCTCGGGCGGGCCTACCGGGCGCTCACCGTCGGGATCGTCTCCGTGGTGCTGCTCATCGCGTTCGAGGCCACGGCCGTGGGCACCGCCATGCCCGTCGCGGCCCGGGAACTCGGCGGGGTGTCGTTGTACGCCTTCGCGTTCTCCGGGTACTTCACCACCAGTCTGTTCGGGATGGTCCTCGCCGGGCAGTGGTCGGACCGGCGGGGGCCGCTGGGCGCGTTGGGGAGCGGGATCGCGGCCTTCGGGGCCGGGCTGGTGGTGTCGGGGACCGCCGGGAGCATGTGGGTGTTCATCCTCGGACGGGCCGTGCAGGGCCTCGGCGGCGGGCTGGTCATCGTCGCCCTGTACGTGGTCGTCGGGCGGGCGTATCCGGAGCGGTTGCGGCCGGCCATCATGGCCGCCTTCGCCGCGTGCTGGGTCGTACCGTCCATCGTCGGGCCGCTCGCGGCGGGGACCGTGACCGAGCAGCTCGGGTGGCGGTGGGTGTTCCTCGGGATACCCGTACTGGTTCTGCCGCCGCTGGCGCTCGCGCTGCCGCAGATACGGCGGCGGGCCGGTGGAGCCGTGGGGGAGGGGCCCGAGCCCTCCTTCGACCGGCGGCGGATCCGGCTCGCCCTGATGATCTCCCTCGGGGCCGGACTGCTCCAGTACGCCGCCCAGGAGCTGCGGCCCCTCTCCCTCCTCCCGCTCGCGGCCGGGCTCGCGCTGCTCGTGCCCGCCGTGCTCGGGCTGCTGCCGCGCGGGACCTGGCGGGCGGCCCGCGGGCTGCCGTCCGTGGTGCTGCTGCGCGGGCTCGCCGCGGGGGCCTTCATCTCCGCCGAGTCCTTCGTCCCGCTGATGCTGGTCACCGAGCGGGGGCTGAGCCCGACCCTCGCCGGGTTCTCGCTCGCGGCCGCCGGCGGGACCTGGGCGCTGGGCTCGTGGGTGCAGACCCGGGCCTGGGCGGAGCCGTACCGGGAGCGGCTGATGACGGCCGGGATGGTGCTGGTCGCCGCGGCCATCGCCACCGCGCCCAGTGTGCTCGTGCACTCCGTGCCCGCCTGGACCGTGGCCGTCGCCTGGGGGATCGGGTGCTTCGGGATGGGGCTGGTGATCTCCTCCACCAGCGTGCTGCTGCTGAAGCTGTCCGCGCCCGAGGAGGCCGGCGCCAACTCGGCCGCGCTGCAGATCTCGGACGGCCTGTCCAACGCGCTGCTGCTCGCGGCCGGCGGTGCGGCCTTCGCGGCGCTCGGCGGCGGAAGCGTCGCGCACACGGCCGCCACGGCCGGGGGTTCCGCCGCGGGGTCCTCGCATCCGGCGGCCTTCGCCGCCGTCTTCCTGCCGATGGCCGTCGTGGCCCTGATCGGGGGATGGGTGACCACACGACTGCACGAGCGGCGCTCCGCGCGGCCGGCGGCGGCTTGAGCGCCGCCCCTGCGCGGCCGACGGCGCCCCGGCGAACCCCCGCACCCAAAACCCCTCGCTTCTCCGCCCCGCCCCTTCCTACCCTCACCTTCATGCAGCCCCTCATCCCGGTCCCGGCGCCCGCCCCGGTCCCCGTCCCGCCCCCGGCCCGGACCACCGTGCTCTCGCTCCCCCTCGACCCCGACCTCCATCGCGCCCTCGCGGACCTCGCGGACGCCACCGGGTGCGGGCCGGAGGACATCGTGCTGGACGCCGTACGTGCGCGGCTGTGCGCGGAGGGGGCCCGGGTGCGGGAGGTCGCCGAGACGCTGGCCGGAGCCCACGCCGAGTTGTTGCGGAGGCTCGGGGAATGACCGCGCGGCCCACCGGAGCGTCCACGAGGCATCTCACCGTGGCCGAGGTGACCGACATCGCCCGGATCGCCTTCGGCGGCCGGGCCCCCGAGGCCCGTGCGCCGGGGCTGCTCGCCTCCGCCGTGCACCGGCCACGGGCCCGGATGTTCGGCACCGTCGCCTACGACGACCTCCACGAGCAGGCCGCCGCGCTGCTGCACGCCCTCGCCACGAACCACCCCCTCGTGGACGGCAACAAACGCGCCGCCTGGCTCGCCGCGGTGACCTTTCTCGCCCTGCACGGCGTGGACCTCGCCGGCTGCGACCAGGAGGCGGCGTACGACCTGGTCATCGATGTCGCCTCCGGCGCGGAGGCCGAGATCGGGGTGATCGCGCAGCGGCTGCGGAAGCTGTGACGTGGGTCCCACCCTGCGCCGCCCCGGCCCGGTTCGAGCGTTGCCGGTCCCGGGCCGCCGGTAGGGTGGCCCGGTTGTCATAGCCGCCCGACCCCCGAACCCGGAGACCGTGACTACCACCGCCGCCACCTCCACCTCGCACTCCCACCACCTCTCTCCCGCCTTCCCGGGCCGCGCCCCCTGGGGTACCGCCAGCAAACTGCGGGCCTGGCAGCAGGGGGCGATGGAGAAGTACATCCAGGAGCAGCCGCGCGACTTCCTCGCCGTCGCCACCCCCGGCGCCGGCAAGACGACCTTCGCGCTGACCCTCGCCTCCTGGTTGCTGCACCACCACGTCGTGCAGCAGGTGACCGTGGTCGCGCCGACCGAGCATCTGAAGAAGCAGTGGGCGGAGGCGGCCGCGCGGATAGGGATCCGGCTCGACCCCGAGTACAGCGCCGGGCCGCTCAGCAAGGACTACCACGGCGTCGCGGTGACGTACGCGGGTGTCGGCGTACGGCCGATGCTGCACCGCAACCGCAGCGAGCAGCGCAAGACCCTCGTCATCCTCGACGAGATCCATCACGCCGGTGACTCCAAGTCCTGGGGCGAGGCGTGCCTGGAGGCCTTCGAGCCGGCCACCCGCCGTCTCGCGCTGACCGGTACGCCCTTCCGGTCCGACACCAACCCGATCCCCTTCGTGACGTACGAGGAGGGGACCGACGGGATCCGGCGGTCCTCCGCCGACTACACCTACGGCTACGGCTCCGCGCTCGCCGACCATGTCGTGCGGCCGGTCATCTTCCTCTCCTACAGCGGCAACATGCGCTGGCGGACCAAGGCCGGTGACGAGATCGCGGCGCGGCTCGGCGAGCCGATGACCAAGGACGCGATCAGCCAGGCGTGGCGTACGGCCCTGGATCCGCGCGGTGAGTGGATGCCGAGCGTGCTGCGCGCCGCCGACCAGCGGCTCACCGAGGTCAGGAAGTCGATCCCGGACGCGGGCGCGCTCGTCATCGCCTCCGACCAGGACTCGGCGCGGGCGTACGCCAAGCTGATCCGGGAGATCACCGGCAGCAAGGCGACCCTGGTGCTCTCCGACGACGCCGGCGCCTCCGGCCGGATCGACGACTTCAGCGGCAGCACCGACCGGTGGATGGTCGCGGTGCGGATGGTGTCCGAGGGCGTCGACGTGCCCCGGCTCGCCGTCGGGGTGTACGCGACGACCATCTCGACCCCTCTCTTCTTCGCGCAGGCCGTCGGGCGTTTCGTACGGTCGCGGCGGCGCGGCGAGACCGCGTCCGTGTTCCTGCCGACCGTGCCCGATCTGCTGGGCTTCGCCAACGAGATGGAGGTCGAGCGCGACCACGCCCTCGACAAGCCCAGGAAGGAGGGCGAGGAGGACCCGTACGCCGAGGAGGAGAAGCTCCTCCAGGAGGCGGAGAAGCAGCAGGACGAGGACACCGGCGAGCAGGAGCAGTTCGCCTTCGAGGCGCTGGAGTCCGAGGCCGTCTTCGACCGGGTCATGTACAACGGGGCCGAGTTCGGGATGCAGGCCCACCCGGGGAGCGAGGAGGAGCAGGACTACCTCGGCATCCCGGGACTCCTGGAGCCCGACCAGGTGCAGATGCTGCTCCAGAAGCGGCAGGCGAAGCAGATCGCGCACAGCAGGAAGAGGCCCGACACCGAGGCCGACCTGCTGGAGCTGCCGGCCGAGCGGCGGCCGGTGGTCTCGCACAAGGAGCTGATGGAGCTGCGCAAGCAGCTCAACACGATGGTCGGCGCGTACGTCCACCAGAGCGGCAAACCGCACGGGGTGATCCACACCGAGCTGCGGCGCGTGTGCGGCGGACCGCCGAGCGCGGAGGCGACGGCGGGACAGTTGCGGCAGCGCATCGCCAAGGTCCAGGAGTGGGCCACCCGCATGAAGTGAGGCGCGCTCCCGGCGGGCTCCGGCGGGCTCCGGTGGGCTCCGGCGGGCTCCGGCGGGTGTGCGGCCGGTGTGCGGCGCTTGCTCGGCGGGTGTTCGGCGGGTGTTCGGCGGGTGTTCGGCGGCCTTCCCACGGTCCGACATATCACGGCAAAAGTGCGGCAAATGCTACTAGTCCATACCGGCCATTGACCGGATTCTGGACGTTCTCTTCCGCTCAGCGAACCTGCTTCGCTACTGTCCCGCTACGCACACGCCCCGTGGCAGCGCCGCCGCGGAGCGCAGCCGTGAAGCGACCGGGCCCGGACATGCCGGGCCCCTCTGCCGATCGGCGGCCTCTCAAGCGCGTCACTGACGGGACTCGGTGACGCATCCGCCGCGACGGGGACCGCCGACCTCACCACTGAAGGAGTGGGCGTCGTGACCGCGGAGACTTCCCAGACGCTCGACCGGGGACTGAAGGTCCTCAAACTGCTGGCCGACACCGACCACGGGCTGACCGTCACCGAGCTCTCCCAGAAACTGGGCGTGAACCGGACCGTCGTGTACCGGCTGCTCGCCACGCTGGAGCAGCATGCTCTCGTACGCCGTGATCTGGGCGGACGAGCCCGGGTCGGCCTCGGGGTGCTGAGGCTGGGCCGCCAGGTGCATCCGCTGGTCCGGGAGGCGGCGCTGCCCGCGCTGCGGTCGCTGGCCGAGGACATAGGGGCGACCGCCCATCTGACGCTGGTGGACGGGGCGGACGCGCTGGCCGTGGCCGTCGTCGAGCCGTCGTGGACGGACTATCACGTGGCGTACCGGGCCGGGTTCCGGCATCCGCTGGACCGGGGGGCCGCGGGGCGGGCGATTCTCGCCGCGCGGCAGAGACTGGCCGGGGAGCCGGGGTACACGCTGACGCACGGGGAACTGGAGGCGGGGGCGAGCGGGGCCGCGGCGCCGCTGCTCGGGGTGACCGGGGTCGAGGGCAGCGTGGGTGTGGTGATGCTGGCGGACGCGGTGCCGGAGCGGGTGGGGCCGAGGGTGGTGGACGCGGCCCGGGAGGTGGCGGAGGCGCTGCGCTGACGCCCGCGGGGCGATGGAGCGCCCGGTGGCGCGTACCTGCGCGGCGGTGTACACACCCTCGCCGGTTACATTGACCCCGTGCTCTCTCGTCTCACGCGTTTCCAGGCCGTCGCCGTCTGTGCTGTGCCCCTCGCGGGGCTTCTCGCGGCGGCGGTGTTCGCGCCGCTGCCGTTCTCGGTGGCGCAGCCCGGGATGACGGCCAACGTACTGGGCGAGAACCAGGGCACCGAGGTGATCACGATCTCCGGCGCGCCCACCCGGGACACCTCGGGGCAGTTGCGGATGACGACGATCGAGGCGACCGGCCCCGACGCCGACGTCCGGCTCGGCGATGTGATCGACGGCTGGTTCCGCACCGACCAGGCGATCATGCCGCGCGACTCGGTCTACCCCAGCGGGCAGTCCACCAAGGAGATCGAGCAGCACAACACCGAGCAGATGGAGGAGTCCCAGGACGCGGCCACCGAGGCCGCCCTGCGCTACCTCGACCGTACGGACGACGGCATCAAGGTCACGCTGAAGCTGTCCGACGTCGGCGGTCCGAGCGCGGGGCTGCTGTTCTCGCTGGGCATCGTCGACAAGCTCGACGGCAACGGCGACGGCGGCGATCTCACCGGCGGCCGCACGATCGCCGGTACGGGCACCATCGACGCGGCCGGGACGGTCGGCGCGGTCGGGGGTGTCTCCCTGAAGACGCAGGCCGCCCGCCGGGACGGGGCGACCGTCTTCCTGGTGCCCAAGGACGAGTGCGGCGACGCCAAGTCGGAGCTGCCCAAGGGACTCCGGCTGATTCCGGTGACCACCCTCAAGGGCGCGGTGAACGCGCTCACCGCCCTGGAGGGCGGCAAGGGGTCCGTGCCTAGCTGCTAGGCGCCAGGGCGGCCGGCTCCGGTGTGGCCAGCCGCAGTCCCACCTCGACGAGGGTCCAGCCGAGCCGGGCGCGCAGGGCACGGGGGTGCCCGGCCGCCGACGTGGCGAGACGGTGGGCCGCGGCTGAGGCGTGCAGTTCGGCGGCGCGGGTGTGGTGGAGGGCGAGGTGCGTCTCCGGGTGCATGGGGTGGTCGCCTTTCACTGCGGGGGGCTGGGGAAGAGGTGCGTGTGGATGCGGACTGTCTGGGCGCCCGGGGTGTCCTCGGGCAGGGGGCGGTAGCTCTCGATCAGCTCGTGCATCTTCTGGATGAGTTCGCGGGCCGTCTCGGGGGTGAGTCGTCCGCTGAAGTCGCTCAGATCGCTCGCGCTGTCCCATTCCTCGGGGTACGCGTGCCGGTTGCCGAGCCAGGTGGTGAGCTCCTGCGTGTGGATGTTGGCGACCTCGTAGCCGAACGCGGCTGCTGCGCCCCGCACTTCGGGGTCGGGGTCCCGCAGCAGCGTCTCGTCGAACATCAGGCTCTGGTCCACCGCCTGCCACCAGCGCTCGCGCCCCTTGCCCTGCTCCGGCGCGTCCTCGACGAAGCCGTGCGTGGCGAGCTGGCGCAGGTGGTAGCTGGTCGAACCGCTCGACTCGCCCAGTTTCGCAGCCAGTTGGGAGGCGGTGGCGGGCCCGTCGCGGCGCAGCGCGGCGAGCAGTTGCATCCGGAGGGGATGGGCGAGGCCCCGCAGGGATCGGGCGTCCAGATGCCGGGAGGTCGCTTCATCGGGCATGCGTGCAAAAGTATCGTTGCAAAGAACCCTTTGCAACACCTTCTTTGTAACTCACCCGAGCCGCGGGCGCGCCTCGGCCCCCTCCGAAGCCGCCTGCTCCACCAGCGGGATGATCCGCAACGGCACCGCGTTCTCCATCACGATCGCCGTCGACGCCCGGACGATCCCCTCGAATCCGACGACCCGGTCGATGACCCGCTGGAGATCGGCGTTGGAGCGGGCCACCAGCCGGCACAGCATGTCCCCGCTGCCGGTGGTGGTGTGCAGCTCCAGGACCTCGGGGACGGTCGCGAGGTGGGCCCGTACGTCCGGTCCCTGCCCCTGGCGGATCTGGAGGGTGGCGAAGGCCGTCACCGGGTAGCCGATGGCCGCCGGGTCCACCTCCGGCCCGAAGCCCCGGATGACCCCGTTCGACTGGAGCCGGTCCAGGCGGGCCTGCACGGTCCCCCGGGCCACCCCCAGCCGCCGGGACATCTCCAGCACCCCGATCCTCGGCTCCCGTGCCAGCAGCACGATGATCCGCCCGTCCAGATGATCGATCGCCACGCCCGCCTCCCAGATGGTCACCCTGTACGGAAAGCCCGCCGAAACCCTCGTACCGCTGAACAGATTGTCCAGCGGAAAAGCGAAGTGTTGCGCACCTTGCGCCCCGGAGTGAGGCTTCCGCTATGACGCAGACCACACACCACGCTCCCGAGACCGCCCGGCAGGCCGATCCCTTCCCGGTCAGGGGAATGGACGCGGTCGTCTTCGCCGTGGGCAACGCCAAACAGGCGGCGCACTACTACTCCACCGCCTTCGGCATGAAACTGGTCGCCTACGCGGGCCCGGAGACCGGCAGCCGTGAGACCGCGTCGTACGTGCTCACCAACGGCTCGGCCCGGTTCGTCCTCACCTCCGTCGTCAAGCCGGCCACCACCTGGGGCCACTTCCTCGCCCGGCACGTGGCCGAGCACGGCGACGGTGTCGTCGACCTCGCCGTCGAGGTCCCGGACGCCCGCGCCGCGTACGCCTACGCGATCGAGCACGGCGCCCGGTCCGTCGCCGAGCCGTACGAGCTGAAGGACGAGCACGGCACGGTCGTCCTCGCCGCGATCGCCACCTACGGCGAGACCCGCCACACCCTCGTCGACCGCACCGGCTACGACGGCCCCTACCTCCCGGGCTTCGTCCCCGCCGACCCGATCGTCGAGCCGCCCGCGCAGCGCACCTTCCAGGCGATCGACCACTGCGTCGGCAACGTCGAACTCGGCCGGATGAACGAATGGGTCGGCTTCTACAACAAGGTCATGGGCTTCACGAACATGAAGGAGTTCGTGGGCGACGACATCGCGACCGAGTACAGCGCGCTGATGTCGAAGGTCGTCGCCGACGGGACGCTGAAGGTCAAGTTCCCGATCAACGAGCCCGCGATCGCCAAGAAGAAGTCGCAGATCGACGAGTACCTGGAGTTCTACGGCGGCGCGGGCGTCCAGCACATCGCGCTCAACACCAACGACATCGTGCGGACGGTCCGCACCATGCGCGCGGCCGGGGTCCGCTTCCTCGACACCCCGGACTCGTACTACGACACCCTCGGCGAATGGGTCGGCGACACCCGGGTGCCGGTGGAGACCCTGCGCGAGCTGAAGATCCTCGCCGACCGCGACGAGGACGGATACCTCCTCCAGATCTTCACCAAGCCGGTGCAGGACCGCCCTACGGTGTTCTTCGAGATCATCGAGCGCCACGGATCGATGGGCTTCGGCAAGGGCAACTTCAAGGCCCTGTTCGAGGCGATCGAGCGTGAGCAGGCGAAGCGGGGCAACCTGTAACAGCGACAGGCCCCCGCCGAAGGCGAGGGTGGACCGTGGCCGACCGTTTCGACCTGGCCGTACCGGCCGTGAGCTGGCTGGCCGGCAAGGGACTGCGGGAGGGCACGGTCCTGCAGTCCTTCGCCTTCGACGAGAGCCACGGACACCTCTACGTCCTCCAGGTCCGCGAGGGCGGCGAGGCGGCCGGCCACCTGTGCCTCAACCGCCTCGACCACAAGGGGAACGCGCTCGGCCACATGTACCTCCAGGGCTTCGGCCACGGCGTCAGCCTGGGGGTGCAGAACGCCCCCGACGGCACCGTCTGGATCTGGACCGAGGCGGACTCCCGGGGCGGTTACGGCCAGGGCGTCACCCGCTTCCGCTTCGTCCCCGGCGCCGTGCGCACCGCCGACGACGTCAGGATCCGCAAGCCCATACCCGGGTCCACCAACAACCAGCCCTCGGTCTGCATGACCTCCAAGCGGCTCTCGGTCCGCTACCGGATGGCCGGCAAGCCCCGCTACCGGGTCTGGGACCTGGAGTCCTTCGTCGACCGCGACTACGACGACCCGGTCGCCGACTTCGCCCAGACCGGCGCCCACCCCGACCCGCAGATCCCCTTCCAGGGGTACGCCCTGCACGGCGACCATGTCTACCAGCTCGCCGGCACCGCCTACGACCCCGTGACCAACCCGCCCGCCAAGCGCGGCAACGCCTACCTCTCCTGCCTCGACGCCCGCACCGGCGAGCTCCTCCAGCGCACCCGCACCGGCGCCGGCCAGAGCCTCGCCTACCGCGAGCCCGAAGGCCTCGCCGTCCGCGGCTCCCGCCTCTACCTGGGCTTCGCCTCCGGCACCGCCGGAGCCCGCCGCTTCTCCCTCTACTACAAGGCTGCGAAGAAGAAGTCCGCGAAGAAGAAGTCATAGCGCCCGCAGGGATGGTGACGTGCCGTCAGGACTCCGGCAGCGGCTCGTCCGGCACCTCGCCCAGCCCCGCCAGCGCGGCCCGGGCCGTCCGGGCGTGCAGCGGGGAGAAGTACGGGTTCAGCCGCAGCGCCTCCGCGAGATGCCGGCGGGCGTTCGCCGTCCGCTCCAGCGCGCGTTCGATCATGCCCCGGTGGTAGGAGTACGACGCGCTGAGCACCGCCCCGCCGTGCACCCGGTCGGTGGCGGTCGTCGCGTACTTCAGCGCCTCCTGGTCCGCTCCGGCCCGGTGCAGCGCCCAGCCCAGCGCGTCCGCGACCGCGCTGCCCGGCTGGCGCTCCCACTCGGCCCGCAGCCGCCGTACCGCAGACGCCGGATCACCGTGATCCGCCTCGAACAGCCCGAGCACCAGCTCCCCGTCCACCCCGCCCGCCGCGTCCCGGCGCACCCGCTCCCGCAGCAGCGCGTACTGCTCCCGCGCCTCACGGCCGCGCCCCAGCGACTCGTACAGCTCGCCCAGTTCGAGCGCGTACTGCGGCAGCGGCTGCCCGGCGAGCGCCGTGCGGTACGCGGTCACCGCCAGCGCGGTCCGGCCCAGTGCCGCCAGCGCCCGCCCCTGCCCCGCCCGCGCGGCCCACTGGTCCGGGTCCAGCCGCAGGGCCGCCCGGAAATGCCGCAGCGCGCTCTCCCGCTCCCCGCGCTCGAAGGCCAGCCGCCCGCCCCGCTCCAGCCACGCGGCCTCCTCGGCGGGGGAGGAGGCCCCGGCCGCCGCGTCGGCCAGCGCCGCCTGCGCGTCCTCCCGGAGCCCCTGCTCCCAGTACACGCCCGCCGCCCGTGCCAGCACCGCCGGACCCGACCGCAGCTTCCGCAGCCGCTCCAGCGCGGTGCGGGCCTTCTTGTGGTCGCCGAGGCCCGTGTACGCGTCGACGAGCTGCCCGTACGTCGTCCAGCGCGCCGGTGACGCCTGGTGCGCGGCCTGCGCCCACTTCAGCGCCGCGGGGAAGTCCCGGCGCGCGTTGGCCAGCGCGGCCAGCCCGTCCAGGGCCTCGGCGTTGCCCTGCGGCCGCACCTTCAGCGAGGTCCGCAGCGCCCGCTCGGCCTTCGGGTAGAGGACGTCCGCCCGGGCGGTACGCCGCCCCTGCTCCACGTACGCCGCCCCGAGCACCGCCCACGACGCCGCGTCCCGGGGATGCTCCCGCACCCGGCTCTCCCGCTCGCCGATCAGCTCCGCCAGCCCGGGCAGCGCCGCCGGCACCCCCGCCCCCACCGCCGCGCCCGCCCGCGCCCCCGCGGCCGGCGCCGCCGCCCCGCGCTCCGGCCCCTCCCCGGGCACCCACAGCAGCACCGCCCCACCGGCCAGCACCAGACCCCCCACGAGCGAGCCGACCGCCGCCCGCCGCCGATACCGGGGCGCAACCCGTGCGGCTTCCCGTGCGGTGTTCTTTTCGTTTCGTACGACGCTGTCCATGGCGCTCACTGTGCGCCGGCGCGCACGCCACACCCGGGCAGGTGACGGCCCCCGGGGACGGGGTTCACACCGATGGCCCCGGGTGCGAACCTGTGATCATGAGCCGTATCGAAGCGCCACGCGACGAGGCCACGGGCAACCTCGCCGACCGTCTGCTCGCCGGCCTGCCCGCCGACGCCGTTCTCACCGACCCCGAGGTCACCGCCGCGTACGCCAACGACATGGCGAGCTTCTGCCCGGCCGGCACCCCGGCCGTCGTCGTGCTGCCCCGTACCGTCGAACAGGTCCAGCACGTCATGCGCACCGCCACCGAGCTGCGCCTGCCCGTCGTCCCGCAGGGCGCCCGCACCGGCCTGTCCGGCGCCGCCAACGCCACCGACGGGTGTGTGGTGCTGTCGCTGACGAAGATGGACCGGATCCTGGAGATCAGCCCGGTCGACCGCATCGCCGTCGTCGAACCGGGTGTCGTCAACGCGGCCCTCTCCCGCGCCGTGGACGCACTCGGCCTCTGCTACCCGCCCGACCCCTCGAGCTGGGAGATGTGCACGATCGGCGGGAACATCGGCACGGCCTCGGGCGGGCTGTGCTGTGTGAAGTACGGGGTGACGGCCGAGTACGTCCTCGGCCTCGACGTCGTCCTCGCCGACGGGCGGCTGATGTCCACCGGCCGGCGCACCGCCAAGGGCGTCGCCGGGTACGACCTGACCCGGCTGTTCGTGGGCTCCGAGGGCTCCCTCGGCATCGTCGTCCGCGCCGTCCTGGCCCTCAGGCCGAAGCCGCCGCGCCAGCTCGTGCTGGCGGCGGAGTTCGCGTCGGCGGCCGCCGCCTGCGACGCGGTCTGCCGGATCATGGCCGGCGGGCATGTGCCGTCCCTGCTGGAGCTGATGGACCGCACGACCGTCAAGGCGGTCAACGCCCTCACCCGGATGGGCCTGCCCGAGACCACCGAGGCCCTCCTGCTGGCCGCCTTCGACACCACCGACCCGGCCGCCGACCTCGCCGCCGTGGGCGCGCTGTGCGAGGAGGCGGGCGCCACCCAGGTCGTCCCGGCCGACGACGCGGCGGAGTCCGAACTCCTCCTGACGGCCCGGCGTTCGTCCCTCGTCGCCCTGGAGGCCGTCAAGGGCACCACGATGATCGACGACGTGTGCGTGCCCCGCTCCCGCCTCGGCGACCTGATCGAGGGCGTCGAGCACATCGCCGCCAAGCACCGCCTGACCATCGGCGTCGTCGCCCACGCCGGGGACGGCAACACCCACCCCACCGTCTGCTTCGACGCCCAGGACCCCGACGAGTGCCGGCGCGCCCGCGCGTCCTTCGACGAGATCATGGCGCTCGGCCTGGAACTCGGCGGCACCATCACCGGCGAGCACGGCGTGGGCGTCCTGAAGAAGGAGTGGCTGGCGCGCGAGATCGGCCCGGTGGGGCTGGAGATGCAGCGGGCCGTCAAGCAGGTGTTCGACCCGCTGGGGATCCTCAACCCGGGCAAGCTGTTCTGACCCCCGCGCTCGGGCCCGCTCACTGGGCGAGCAGCTCGGCCAGACCCTCGTCCAGGCCGAGCTGCTCGCCCTCGGTGCCCGGCGGCACCGCCCGCAGCGTCCGCTCCAGCCAGGCCGACACCTGCGCGGCCGGCGCCTCCAGGAGGGCGTCGCCGTCCGGGGAACTGAGCGCCATCAGCACGACACTGCGCCCCTGCGACTTCGTCGGCCACACCCGCACGTCCCCGTGCCCACAGGGCCGGAACACCCCCTCCACCAGCAACTCCCGGGCGAACGTCCAGTGGACGGGCTGCTCCGAGTTGATGTGGAAGATGACGTGCACGGCGAACGGGTCGTCGCTGCGGTAGCCCAGCCGGGCCGGGACGGGGATGCTGCGCTCCGGCGACAGGATGAGCTGGAGCTCCAGTTCGCGCTCCACCACGGTGTGATGCATGGTCGTTCTCCTCTCCGTACGGATGTGTACGGAGGGAGAGAGCGGAAGGGATGCGGAGCATTACGCGGGTTCGGAGAACTTTTTTCCACGAACTCGGTCGGGGAGCCGTGGCGGACGGTTCCGAACGTGTGAAGCGAGTGCACGGGGTTGCCCGGAAAGGGGCGGGTACGGCGGGACTGGCGGTGGGGGTTGCGTCCGTCTGATAGATGTGGATGCCCCCATCCGACCTCCGAGCAGATACGGGACGACGGACATGAGCGCCCCAACCCCGGCCCCCGGCGACGACAGGCCCCGCGAGGGGTATTACCCGGACCCGTCCATTCCCGGATACGTCCGGTACTGGAACGGCTCCGCCTGGGTACCGGGCACCAGCCGCCCGGCCCCGTCGGACGGTACGCCGCTCACGCCTCCGGCCTCCCCCGTGGAGGAGACCGGCCCCCACTTCTTCGACGAGGATCCCAACCCGGCCGACCAGGTCGGCGGCGGCCGCCCCGAGCCCGCCTCGGCCTGGGGCGCGGACCGCGCCCATCAGTCCGGCTTCGGCGGCGACCAGGACCGCAGGGTCTCCTGGGGAGCACCCCAGGGCGCCGACCCCAGGGCGCCGGCGCAGCCGGGGCTGCCGGCCCAGCAGGGCGGTCCGGGGTCCCCGGCGCAGCCCGACGGCTGGTCCGCCAGCACGGACGGTACGGCGACCATCCCGCCGGCCGAGCCGGAGAACGGTGACGTGGCGTCGGGCGGGACGTTCGTCTTCCGCCGTCCCGGGGCGAGGGACGCGGCCGGGGGCGCCGCGGCGGGCAACGCCAAGCCCGGTTTCGGCGCGGGCAAGGCGGCCGCCGAGCGGGCCGCCGCGCAGGCGGCACAGGCGCAGGGCGCCCCCGGCCTCCAGGGCCCGGCCGCCCGGATGCCGGCCCAGCAGGGCCCCGCGGCCCAGGCCCCCGCCGTACAGCCCCTCGCCGTACAGCCCCCCGTCCAGCAGCAGGGCCCCGGCGCCTTCCCACCTGCCGCCGGGCAGACGGCCGGACCGGCCCCGGCGCCGCAGCCCGCGCCGGGCGTCCCGCAGCAGTCCGCCCCCATGGCCGCCGGCCCCGGCGGGGGACAGCCCTCGTGGGCGCAGCAGGTGCACCGGCTGGCGGGGGCCGACGAGCAGCCCGGGCCCTGGAAGCCGCCCGTCGAGGACATCTTCCAGGCGGCCGCCCGCAGACAGGCCGCGGCCCGGCCGGCCGGGCTCGGCAAGCGGTTCGCGGCCCGTCTGGTCGACACCCTCGTCCTCGCCGCCGTCACCTCGGCCGCCGCCGTACCGCTCGGGGTGAAGGCCCTCGACCACGTCAACGAGAAGATCGACGAGGCGGAGCTCACCGGACGGACCGTCACGGTGTGGCTGCTGGACGGCACGACGTCCGTCTACCTCGGCATCGTCCTCGCCGTCCTGCTGGTCTTCGGGATCGTGTACGAGGCCCTGCCGACCGCCAAGTGGGGGCGCACGCTGGGCAAGAAGCTGCTCGGTCTGCAGGTGCGGGACATCGAGGGCCACGAGCCCCCGGCCTTCGGCGCGGCCCTGCTGCGCTGGCTCGTCTACAGCGTGCCCGGGCTGCTCGTGATCGGGGTCGTGGGCGTCGTGTGGGGAGCGTTCGACCGGCCGTGGCGCCAGTGCTGGCACGACAAGGCCGCCCACACGTTCGTGGCGGGCTGACACCCGTACGGCCGCTCGCCGGATGCGGTGGTCGGGGCCGCGGGTTCCACTCGGGCCATGACCACCGAACCGCCCCCCGGCTCCGGCGGCCCGCCGGAGGACGATCCGCTCCGGAAGCACCCGCAGGAGCCGCCGCGCGAACCCCCGGGGGAGCCGCCGCGGGGCTCGCCGTACGACACGCCGTACGACGGGGAGCCGCCCCCGCCGTACTCGGGCGGCGGCGGCCCCTACGGCGGTCAGGGCGGTGACGCGTACGGCGGTTACCCGGAGGATCCGCTCGCCGGGATGCCGCCGCTCGCCGAGAGCGGCAGGCGCACGCTGGCCCGGATCATCGACATGGTGCTGGTGTACATCGTGGTGGCGCTGGTGGTGTGGGCCTTCCGGGTCGACCAGTACACGGTCGACGCCGACAAGATCGAGTTCGGCAAGACCCTCGGGCGCGAGATCATCACGGCCGTCCTCTACGTCGCGTACGACACGATCCTGATCGCCCGGACCGGCCAGACCCTCGGCAAGAAGTGGTTCGGCATGCGGGTCGCGAACCTGGCCGACGGCTCCACGCCCTCCGTGCAGACCTCGCTGGTCCGCGCCCTGGTGCTGTGGATCCCGTTCGCGTTCTGCTGCGCCTGTGTGTGGACCGCGATCGCGGGCGGCTGGAGCTACTTCGACAAGCCCTACAAGCAGGGCCTGCACGACAAGGCGGCCAAGACGGTGGTGGTCGGCCTCACCTGAGGGCGCGTGGCACGACGGAGGGCCCGAGTCGTCAGGCTCGGGCCCTTCCTTCTCGCCGTTCGTTCAGGGGGCCGGTTCTCGGACGGGCTCGGGCGCGGCGGCCACGGAGGCGGGTACGGGCACCGGCACCGGCTCGGGCACCGCCTGCTGCTCCGGCCGGGGTTGCGGCACGGGGGCGCGCGACGACCGCGTCACCGGCACCGTCAGGGCGACGAGCACGCCGAGCGCGAGCGCGGCGACGGCGACGACGGCGATCCCGGGTCCCGAACTCGTCTGTGACAGCAGCAGCATGGCGAGCGTCGAGAAGATGACGGTGCAGGAACCGTACGTGAGCTGTGCGACAGTCGGACGAGGCATGGCAATCGTGTCCTCGGAAGCGGGGGAGATCTCGACTCTATTGGCCTGCATGCCCGAGGGGAACGAACGGTAAGCGTGACCTAACCCACGGTGCCGGTGCACAGGGGGCGCACGGAGTCACGGCGTCCAGCAAGTGGACGGTCCCGCGCGCCCGTTCGAGGCCTCCGGGTGCCTCGGTCACGTTACGGTCATGTGTCCGCAATGCGAACACCGGCTCTCAATAATGCACTTGATCTGTCCAAGTCAAGGTCTGTTTTTTCTCGTAAACCAGTAGTCAAATGGCGTCACTTGACTACACGCGTATAACCGCGCGCGGACTTTCCTTGACAAAACCCCTGACAAGGACATCCCTCCGCGTGGACGGTCGCGTGAGTGGGAGGACATCAAGTTGACCAGTAGATCCTGGACGTTCAGAACGGCCGCGACGGTCGTCGCCCTTGCGGCGGCCTCGACGACGTTCACGACGTTCGCCGTGGCGCAGGCCGCCGAGGGAAGTGCGGCTGGTGCGGCGGCGGTGGACCGGCAGGACCCGCAGCCGGCCAAGGCCAAGGAGCACGACTTCGACGGCCCGCTCAGCAAGACCCAGGATGCCCAGCGCGAGGAGGCCCTCAAGCAGGTCATATCCGGCGAGGCCACCGTCAAGGACCGCAACGGCTCCAAGGTGGTCAAGCTCGACAGCCGCAAGGGCGACAGCAAGTACGTCGAACTGGGCCGCGAGAAGACCGACAAGATCTTCACGATCCTGGTCGAGTTCGGCGACCAGGTCGACCCCCGCTACGGCGGCACCACCGGCCCGCTGCACAACCAGATAGCCGCGCCGGACCGCACGAAGGACAACTCCACGGCCTGGCAGGCGGACTACAACCAGGCGCACTTCCAGGAGCTGTACTTCGGCACCGGGAAGAAGACCGAGTCGCTGAAGAAGTACTACGAGAAGCAGTCCTCGGGCCGCTACTCGGTCGACGGCGAGGTCACGGACTGGGTCAAGGTCCCCTACAACGAGGCCCGTTACGGCTCCAACGACGCCTCGACCGGCGCCTGGTACGCGGTCCAGGACGGCGTCAACGCCTGGGTCGCCCAGCGTGAGGCCGCCGGTGACACGGCCGCCGAGATCAAGGCGGAGCTGGCCGAGTTCGACCAGTGGGACCGCTACGACTACGACGGCGACGGCAACTTCAACGAGCCCGACGGCTACATCGACCACTTCCAGATCGTGCACGCCGGCGAGGACGAGTCCGCGGGCGGCGGCGCGCAGGGCGCGGACGCCATCTGGGCCCACCGCTGGTACGCCTTCGGTACCGACGCCGGCTCCACCGGCCCGGACACCAACAAGCTCGGCGGCACCCAGATCGGCGACACCGGCATCTGGGTCGGCGACTACACCATCCAGCCGGAGAACGGCGGCCTGGGCGTGTTCGCCCACGAGTACGGCCACGACCTCGGCCTGCCGGACGAGTACGACACCTCCGGCGGCGGCGAGAACTCCACCGGCTTCTGGACCCTGATGTCCTCCGGTTCCTGGCTCGGCACCGGCAAGCAGTCCATCGGCGACCTGCCCGGCGACATGAACGCCTGGGACAAGCTCCAGCTGGGCTGGCTGGACTACGACGTCGCCTTCGCCGGCAAGAAGTCCACCCACAAGCTGGGCGTCGCGGAGTACAACACCAAGAACGCCCAGGCGCTCGTGGTGCAGCTGCCGGAGAAGACGGTCAGCACCGAGGTCGTCACCCCGGCGCAGGGCTCCACCCAGTGGTGGAGCGGCAGCGGCAACGACCTGCGCAACACGCTGACCCGCACGGTCGACCTGACCGGCAAGTCCTCCGCCTCGCTGACCCTCGACGGCTGGTGGGACATCGAGCAGGACTACGACTACCTGTACACCGAGGTCTCCACCGACGGCGGCGCCAGCTACACCCCGATCGACGGCACCCTCGCCGACGGCACCGCCATCCCGCGTGACGGCAGCGACAAGCCCGCCCTCACCGGCACGGTGGCCGCCTACCAGAAGCTGACGTTCCCGCTGGACGCCTACGCCGGCAAGCAGATCAGCCTGCGCTTCCGTTACGCCACCGACGGCGGCGTGGCCCAGAAGGGCTTCGCGGCCGACGAGATCACGGTGACCGCCGACGGCGCGACCCTGTTCTCCGACAACGCGGAGGCGGCGGACGCCGCTTGGACCGCGAACGGGTTCTCCCGCATCGGCTCGGCCATCACGGACGACTACGCGCAGTACTACATCGCCGAGAACCGCCAGTACGTGTCGTACGACAAGACCCTCAAGGTCGGCCCGTACAACTTCGGCTTCTCGACGACCCGTCCGGACTGGGTGGAGCACTACGCGTACCAGAACGGTCTGCTGATCTGGAAGTGGGACACCTCGCAGGCGGACGACAACACCAGCGCCCACCCGGGTGAGGGCCTGATCCTCCCGATCGACTCGCACCCGACCGCCCTGAAGTGGACCGACGGCACCCTGATGCGCAACCGCGTCCAGTCCTTCGACTCCACCTTCAGCTGGTACCCGACGGACGCGATCACGCTGCACAAGGCGGACGTCGCGACCAGGATCAAGTCGCGTGCGGGCGTCCCGGTCTTCGACGACCGCAAGTCGACGTACTACGACGCCACGAACCCGCTCGCCGGTGTCAAGGTCACTGACACCAACACCTCGATCAAGATCGTCAACGAGCCCCGGAGTGGCTCGACGATCACGGTGAAGGTCGGCCCCTCGGGTAAGTGATCTAAGAAACCGCAGGTCAGAAGCGTATCGGCGGCAACCCCTTGGCGGGTTGCCGCCGGTCGTGTTTAGGTGCCTCCTGTGACTCCGTTATTGACGCCGATCTCCATACCGACTCGCACGGGGGTGTGACCGCATGGCCGCAGGAGGCTTCTGCAAGCTGCCGAACGGCAGGGTCGTGGTGGCCCTGAACCTGCCCAGCCCGAGCGCCGCGGACCCGGACGCCGCCGTCCGCTTCCTCGTCCACGCCCAGAACCGGGCGAGGGCCCTGACCAGGCTCCGCAACCTCGGCCTGCGCGCCGTCTACCTCCGCGGCAACGCGGCCCCACCGACCCCGGACGAGATCACCGCCGTACTCCACCACCCGGACGGCCTGATCTGGCGGACGACCCCCGACAACGGTGTCCCGGCGGCGGTCCCGGAACTCTGGAGACCGATCAGAGCACTGCTCCGGGGAGCGGCCGCCTAGCACCGCCCGGGACCCCGTCGGCGATACTTCATGGCTGTGACAAGCGAAAACACCTCGGCAGCCGGACGGCCCCAGGCCCCTGCCCGGCGTCAGATCCGGTCCTGGCAGGAGGCCGAGCACAACGCCGCGGCCTGGATGCGTCACTGGGGGTACGAGGACGCCCGTGCCCGGCCCGGCGGAAGCGACGGCGGGGTCGACGTGCGGTCGCGCCGGGCGCTGGGGCAGGTCAAGTACCAGGGGGCGGCGGTGGGCCGGCCCGAGCTCCAGCGCCTGTTCGGGGCGCGCGGCCGGGCCATGGACAAGGACCTGTTCTTCTTCACGGGCAGCAGTTACGCCGCCACGGCGGTCGCGTACGCCGCCGAGAACGGCATCGCGCTGTTCGTCTACGGCCTGGACGGCTCGATGACCGCGGCCAACGCCCCGGCCCGCCGCATCGCCACGACCCCGGCACCGGCCCCCGCGCCGACCCCGGTACGGGCAGCGGCGCCGACATCACCCGCGCCCTCCGTGCCGCCCCCCGCCCCGCCCCGGCAGAGCCGCCCCGGTAGCGGCCGGATCGCGATCGGGCTGGTCCTGACCGCCGTGGCCCTGTTCCTCCCGGGCGGCGAGGCCTTCGACCCCCGTCCGAACCGGACCCTGGTGACGCTGCTGATGCTCGTCGTCCCCGCCGTCCTGATCGTCTCGGGCCTGCGGGAGACGTCCCGCCGCCGCTACTGGCCGACCGGGCTGGGCCTGTTCCTCCTCGACCTCCCGGTGGGCTGGCTCGGCAACGCCCGGCTGTGGCGCGGCGGCACCGCCGACGACCTGCTGCCCGCCACGCTGACCGTCCTGGCCCTCACGGCCGCGACCCTCCTGATCCGCTGGAACAACCGCCCCCGCGTGCCCTAGGCCACGACCGGCTTGCCCGTCAGCTCCACCCCGGCCGTCCGCAGCTCCTCGAGCGCCCGTTCGGTGGTCGCCTGGGCCACCCCGGCGGTCAGGTCGAGCAGGACCGTCGTACGGAACCCCTCGCGGACCGCGTCCAGCGCGGTGGCCCGGACGCAGTGGTCCGTGGCGATCCCGACGACGTCGACCTCGTCGATCTGCCGGGCCCGCAGCCAGTCGCCCAGCTTGACGCCGTTCTCGTCGGCGCCCTCGAAGCCGCTGTACGCGGCCGCGTAGGCCCCCTTGTCGAAGACGGCGTCGATGCCGCCGGAGGCCACCGCCGGGGCGAAGTTCGGATGGAAGCCGACGCCCTCGGTGCCGGCGACGCAGTGCGCGGGCCAGGAGCGGACGTAGTCGGGGTTGTCGGCGAAGTGGCCGCCGGGCGCGATGTGGTGGTCCCGCGTGGCCACGACGTGCCGGTACCCGGCGGGGGCCTGCCCGATCAGCTCGGTGATCGCGGCGGCGACATCGGCACCCCCGGCCACCGCGAGGCTGCCCCCCTCGCAGAAGTCGTTCTGCACGTCTACGACGATCAAGGCGCGGCGCATGGTCGGTGTCCTTCGACTGAGAGGGAAGTCGACTGTCGGGTGAAGTAAGCAAGCCTAGAGATTTTCCGCCCCCGGCAACAGGGCCCCGTGCGCAGGGGCCCGCTGCCTCCGCGGCACTAGCGCTCCTGGAGATACTCCGTCGCCAGCACCGGCTCTCCCCGGGAGAGCTGGGTGGCGGACAGGGGCAGGTTGGCGAGGGTCGCCGTGTGGCGGTCGCGTACGGCGTCCAGGGGCTCGCGGCCGACCACGGCGCCGCCCTTGACCAGCTCCACCAGCAGCTGCCGGTCGGCGAGGCCGGCCGGCACCGCGCCGGTGCCGACGACCTCGGCCTCGGCGACCCCGTCCGCGTCCAGCCGCCGGGCCGCCCACTTGCGGCCGCCGATGGACGTCTTGCCGCCCGTCGACCGCTTCGCGACCGGCACCAGCGGGGCCTTCGGATCGGTGGACTCGGCGCGCGCGACCAGCTTGTAGACCATCGAGCAGGTGGGATGCCCGGACCCGGTGACCAGCTGCGTCCCGACGCCGTACGCGTCCACGGGCGCCGCCGCCAGCGAGGCGATGGCGTACTCGTCGAGGTCGGAGGTGACGATGATCCGGGTGCGCGTGGCGCCGAGGGCGTCGAGCTGCTGGCGCACCCGGTGGGCGACGAGCAGCAGGTCGCCGGAGTCGATGCGGACCGCGCCCAGCTCGGGCCCGGCCACCTCCACCGCCGTCCGGACGGCCTCGGCGACGTCGTAGGTGTCGACGAGCAGGGTGGTGCCGCCGCCGAGCGAGTCCACCTGGGCCCGGAAGGCGTCCCGCTCGCTGTCGTGCAGCAGGGTGAAGGCGTGGGCGCTGGTGCCGACGGTCGGGATGCCGTAGCGGAAACCGGCGGCCAGGTCGGAGGTGGAGGTGAAGCCGCCGACGTACGCGGCGCGGCTCGCGGCGACCGCGGCCAGCTCATGGGTGCGGCGGGCGCCCATCTCGATCAGCGGCCGGTCGCCGGCGGCCGAGGACATCCGGGAGGCGGCCGCCGCGATCGCGGAGTCGTGGTTGAGGATGGACAGGATCACGGTCTCCAGCAGCACGCACTCGGCGAAGGAGCCCTCGACCCGCATGATGGGCGAGCCGGGGAAGTAGACCTCGCCCTCCGGGTAGCCCCAGATGTCACCCGAGAAGCGGTAGGCGGCCAGCCAGTCCAGGGTCTCGTCGTCGACGATGGAGCGGCGGCGCAGGAAGCGCAGGACGTCCTGGTCGAAGCGGAAGTTCTCGACCGCGTCCAGGACCCGCCCGGTGCCCGCGACGACGCCGTAGCGCCGCCCGTCCGGCAGTCGCCGGGTGAAGACCTCGAACACGCTGCGCCGCTCGGCCGTGCCGGCCTTGAGCGCGGCCTGCAGCATGGTCAGCTCGTACTGGTCCGTGAAGAGCGCCGTAGAGGGAACGTCCACCGGCAGCCCAAGGTCCGCTGTGTTCATGACGACAGATGCTACACCCCTTTGCGTCAGTGTGACGATTTGTGGGGCCCGTGGCAGCATGGGCCTTGTGACGTCACCCGCTCCCCTTGAGATCGAACGCACCGAGTCGGCGGAGGAGGTCTACGCCGTCCCCGAGCCGGACGTCCCCTGGGTCACCATCGTCCACAACGACCCGGTCAACCTCATGAGCTATGTGACGTACGTCTTCCAGACGTACTTCGGCTACAGCAAGGACAAGGCCACCAAGCTCATGCTCGACGTCCACCACAAGGGCCGGGCGGTCGTCTCCAGCGGCTCTCGCGAGGAGATGGAACGCGACGTGCAGGCCATGCACGGCTATGGACTGTGGGCCACCCTCCAGCAGGACCGGAAGTAGCCTCCTCACTGATGCCTGGACACTTCGAACCGCTCCCCGGCGGCGGCGCGGCCGTCGCGCTCGACGACGTCGAGATCTCCATCATCCGGTCGCTGGCCGTCCAGCTGCTGGAACTGATCGGCCCCGGCCCCGCCGAGGACGCCTCCGACGACCCGCTCGCCGAGCTCTTCGCGGAGGGCCCGAGCGAGCCCCCCGCCGACCCGGTGCTCCGCCGGCTGTTCCCTGACGCCTACTCCGACCCGGGGGGCGCCCCGGGGCCGCGGCAGGCGGACGAGCAGAAGGCGCACTCCGCCGAGTTCCGCCGCTTCACCGAGAACGACCTCAGGGCCGGCAAGCGCGAGAACGCCCTCGCGGTGGTCCGCACCCTGGACGCGCTGGCCTCCGAGGCGGCCGGCGAGGGCGGCGCGGTGCTCCAGCTCGCGCCCGGGGAGTCCCGGCAGTGGCTCGGCGCGCTCAACGACCTGCGGCTGGCGATCGGGGCCCGGCTGGAGATCACCGACGAGGACGACACCGACGTCCTCTACCGGCTGCCGGACGAGGACCCGCGCAAGCCGATGGTGATGGCGTACCTGTGGCTGGGCGGGCTCCAGGAGACGCTCGTGACCACCCTTATGCCCTGATCCGTCCCGCTTCCGTGTTCGCTCAGAGGACGCTCAAATCCGGATAACGATCGCGTCACCGTGATGGCCGGAAGTGTCCGCTTCGGGGGCAGTTCCTGCGCTTCTTCCTGTGCCGTGCGCCACATGACGGATGCGCGATCAGTGTGACGGCCGTGATAAATCTTCACGACCGCCCGGCGAACACCACCCGAATGTTCGGCCGGGTGCGCCACCGAGCCGGCAACCGCCGGCCAGGCTCGGCGGGCTCGGGGAAGCCCGGGCCCGCTCGCTCCATCATCCGGGGGGATCGAAACCCGATCCGAGGCCGACGAGAGGCCCGGGTCGGCATGGAGAAAGGCGCACCACACACATGACCTCCGCTCAGGTCGACACGGACGGCAACGGCGCCGACACGGCGCCCGAAGAGGGGTACGAACGAGGCCTCGGCAGCCGCCAGGTCCAGATGATCGCGATCGGCGGCGCCATCGGCGTCGGCCTCTTCCTGGGGGCCGGCGCGAACATCGCCAAGGCCGGTCCCAGCCTCATCCTCATGTACGCCGTCGCGGGCGCGATCGTCTTCTTCATCATGAGGGCGCTCGGCGAACTGCTTCTGTACCGCCCGGTCTCGGGCTCCTTCGCGGAGTACTCCCGCGAGTTCCTCGGCCCGTTCTTCGGCTACTTCACCGGCTGGACGTACTGGCTGATGTGGGTCGTCACCGGCATGGCCGAGCTGACGGCCGCCGCGATCTACGTCAACTACTGGTTCCCGGCCGTCCCGCAATGGGTGACCGCCCTGGTCTTCCTGGTGATCCTCTTCGGGGTCAACCTGATCTCCGTGAAGCTCTTCGGCGAGCTGGAGTTCTGGTTCTCGATGGTCAAGGTCACCGCCCTGATCGGCATGATCGTCATCGGCCTCGGCGTGCTGACCTTCGGCTTCAGCAGCGCCGGTGACACCGCGTCGGTCGCGAACCTCTACCAGTTCGACGGCTTCTTCCCCAAGGGCATCGGCTCCTCCCTGATGACCCTCCAGGGCGTGATGTTCGCCTACCTCGCCGTCGAGCTGGTCGGTGTCACGGCGGGCGAGTCCGAGAACCCGGAGAAGACCCTCCCCAAGGCGATCAACACCCTGCCCTGGCGTATCGCGCTCTTCTACGTCGGCGCGCTCACCGTCATCCTCTGCGTCGTGAAGTGGACCGAGTTCGCCCCGGGCGTCTCGCCGTTCGTCGAGGCCTTCGCGAAGATCGGCATCCCGGCCGGCGCCGGCATCGTCAACTTCGTCGTCCTCACCGCGGCCCTGTCCTCCTGCAACTCCGGCATGTACTCCACCGGCCGCATGCTGCGCAACCTGGCCGACAGCGGCGAGGCCCCGGCCGCCTTCCGCAAGCTGTCCGCCACCAAGACCCCGGCCTTCGGCATCACGGTCTCGGTCCTCTGCATGGGCATCGGCGTGCTCCTCAACTACGTCGTCCCGGAGAAGGCCTTCGCCTACGTCACCTCCGTCGCCACCGCGGCCGGCATCTGGACCTGGCTGATGATCCTGGTCAGCCACGTCCTCTACCGCCGCGCGGTCGATGCGGGCCGGCTGCCCGCCTCCTCCTTCCCGGCGCCGGGCGGCGCGGTGTTCAGCTGGGTGGCCATCGCCTTCCTGCTCTTCGTCACCTGCCTGATCGCCTACGACGCCGACTCCCGGATCTGCCTGTACGTGATGGCCGGCTGGGCCGCCGCGCTCGGTGTCGGCTGGGCGGTCCTCAAGGGCCGCAACCCGGAGGTCACGAGCCGCCGCGAGCCGGAGCTGGAGAAGATCGGCTGATCCTCCCCCAGGACGTCCGGCCGCACGGAGCACTCGTGGCGCCCCGCCGCGGCAACAGCTCAGGACGTCCGGCATACGGGCCGCCCCGTACCGCACTTCGGTACAGGGCGGCCCCTCTGCTTATCCTGACCAGCATGCTGACCATCACCCAGGCCCTCGTCGACCAGATCGTCGCCCACGCGCGCAAGGACCACCCCGACGAGGCGTGCGGCGTCGTCGCCGGGCCGGCCGGCTCCGACCGCCCCGAACGCTTCATCCCCATGCTGAACGCGGCCATGTCGCCCACGTTCTACGAGTTCGACTCCGGGGACCTCTTCAAGCTCTACCGCGAGATGGACGACCGCGACGAGGAGCCGGTGGTCATCTACCACTCCCACACCGCCACCGAGGCCCACCCCTCCCGCACGGACATCTCCTACGCCAACGAACCGGGCGCCCACTACGTCCTCGTCTCCACCCGCGACACCGACGGCCTCGGCGACTTCCAGTTCCGCTCCTTCCGCATCGTGGAGGGCGAGGTCACGGAGGAGGAGGTCCGGATCGTCGAGGCCTACTGACCTCCCTCGCCGGCCCCCGGACCCGGCGGTGCCATCGGTGCCGCCTCCCCGGTCCACACCCGGTGCAGATGCCGGATCGCCGCGATGTCGGCGTGGTCCTTCGGCCGGTCGGCGGCGAGCTTCCAGCGCAGCACGTCACCCAGCCGCATGAACGGCACCCCGTCGATGACGTCGGCGTCGTCGACGAGCCGGTCCGTCGACCAGCCCGGCGTCCACCGGTCCATGATCTCGATCGACGCGGTGGGATGGACCACCCGCAGCCCGTACCCCGAGACCGTCGGTCCGGGCGGGCCCAGGGCGAGGGCCCGCTGCCAGGCCGCGCCCCGCGCGAGCACGTCGAGGTCTCCCATCCGCGCCCGCAGTCCACGGACGTAGAGGGCTGCGGACCCGCAGACCACGTACTCGCCGCGCGGCAGCCGCAGGGCGGCCAGGGCGGCGAACAGACCGTCGGCATCGCTCAGGAGCAAGGGTCCTCCTTCGAAAAGAACGCGGGGACGGGCTTCACCACCGTTACCGTTTCCGCCAGGAGACCCTTCAATTCGCGCTCACGGAGACGGTGTTGACCCAGCGGACGAACGCAAGGCGCCCCACGCTCGAAGACGTCGCACGGCGGGCCGGGGTGTCGCGGTCCACCGTGTCGCGGGTGGTGAACGGGGAGGCCCGGGTGAGCGCCGAGGTGATCGCGCGGGTCAGGGGGGTGATCGCCGACCTGGGGTACGTCCCCAACCAGGCCGCCCGCCAGCTGGTCACCCGCCGCACCGACGCCGTCGCGGTCGTCGCCACCCCGCCCGAGGGCCGGCTCTTCCTCGACCCCTTCTTCGACCTCCTCCTGCGCGGGGTGCGCCGCGAGCTCGCCGAGCACGGCGCCCAGGCCGTCCTGCTGTTCGTGGAGGAACCGGACGACCACGCGCGCGTGGCCGCCTATCTCGCCGGCGGCCATGTCGACGGCGCCGTGCTGTTCTCGCTGCGCCCCGGCGACCGGCTCCACACGATGATGGACCCGCTCGACATCCCCGCCGTCTTCGGCGGCCGCCCCCTGCTGCGCGAGGGCGCCACCGTCCCCGGGCACGCGTACGTCGACGGCGACAACCGCGGGGGAGCCCGCCTGGCCGTCCGGCACCTCGCCGGCCTCGGGCGCCGCCGTATCGCGACCGTCGCCGGCCCCTACGACCAGGAGACCTCCGCCGCCGACCGGCTGGCCGGCTACCGGGACGTCCTGCCCGACGCCCCGCCCGACCTCGTACAGAAGGCCGACTACAGCCGGGAGGGCGGCGCCGGGGCGATGGCGGCGCTGCTGGACCGCCGGCCCGATCTGGACGCCGTCTTCGTCGCCTCCGACTTCATGGCCTCGGGAGCCCTGCAGACCCTGCGCGAGCGCGGGCGGCGGGTGCCGGAGGACGTGGCCGTGGTCGGCTTCGACGATCTGACGTCCATCGCCGAGACCACCGACCCGCCGCTGACCACCGTCCACCAGGACGTGCTCGAGATGGGCCGCCTCATGGCCCGGCTGCTGTTCGAGCACACCGGCCCGGAGGCGTCGGTCGTGGTGCCGACCCGGCTGGTCCGCCGCCGCTCCGCCTGACCGGAGCCGCTCCCGGAGCCCGCCCGGTCTCACTCACCGGCCCGATTCCGTCCATCATGTGGGATCACATTCCGGAAGCCGGGACGGGAATCGATACGATGAGCCCATGGTTCTGAACGACGTGAGCGAGAAGACGCCGGGCGTACTGCTCGTGGCGCGGCTGCACGTCGACCTGTGCAGGCTGGCCAGCGCCATCTGTTGACGCGGACGCCTGCCGCCGTACGGCCGTGAGCCGCGGCGATGTCCTCACCACGCACGTATCCCGCGCAGCCCACACCTTCCTTCCGACAGGAGCCCTGAGCCATGGCCATCGAGGTCCGCATCCCCACCATCCTCCGCCAGTACACCGACGGTCAGAAGGCGGTGGAGGGCAGCGGTGACACCCTCGCCGACCTCTTCAACGACCTCGAGACCCGGCACGCGGGCATCCACGCCCGGATCGTGGACGAGGGCAAGCTGCGCCGCTTCGTCAACGTCTACCTGAACGACGAGGACGTTCGCTTCGTCGACGGCATCAACACCAAGCTGTCCGACGGCGACACCGTGACGATCCTGCCGGCCGTGGCCGGCGGCATGGCCTAGGCCGGCAGAACCGGCATGCGTTACGACTCCCCGCTGGCCGCGGTGGGCAACACCCCTCTGGTGCGCCTGCCGCGGCTGTCGCCGTCCGCCGACGTCCGCATCTGGGCCAAGCTGGAGGACCGCAACCCCACCGGCTCGGTCAAGGACCGCCCCGCCCTGCACATGGTCGAGCAGGCGGAGAAGGACGGCCGGCTCACCCCCGGCTGCACCATCCTGGAGCCGACGAGCGGCAACACCGGCATCTCCCTCGCCATGGCGGCCAAGCTCAAGGGCTACCGCATCGTGTGCGTGATGCCCGAGAACACCTCGCAGGAGCGCCGGGACCTGCTCGCGATGTGGGGCGCCGAGATCATCTCCTCCCCGGCCGCGGGCGGTTCCAACACCGCCGTGCGCGTCGCCAAGGAGCTGGCCGCCGAGCACCCCGACTGGGTGATGCTCTACCAGTACGGCAACCCGGACAACGCCGGCGCCCACTACGCGACGACCGGCCCGGAGATCCTCGCCGACCTGCCCTCCGTCACCCACTTCGTGGCGGGCCTCGGCACCACCGGCACCCTGATGGGCGTCGGCCGTTATCTGCGCGAGCACAAGCCGGACGTGCGGATCGTCGCCGCCGAACCGCGCTACGACGACCTGGTGTACGGCCTGCGCAACCTCGACGAGGGCTTCGTGCCGGAGCTGTACGACGCCTCCGTCCTCACCACCCGTTTCTCGGTCGGCTCGGCGGACGCCGTGATCCGCACCCGTGAACTCCTCCAGCAGGAGGGCATCTTCGCCGGCGTCTCCACGGGCGCCTCGCTGCACGCCGCGATCGGCGTCGGGAAGAAGGCCGTCAAGGCGGGGGAGAGCGCGGACATCGTGTTCGTCGTCGCGGACGGCGGCTGGAAGTACCTCTCCACCGGTGTCTACACGGCGGCCACCACCGAGGAGGCCATCGCGACGCTCCAGGGTCAGCTCTGGGCATAGCGCCGGCATAGGAGTCATCAACCACGCGCCAGCCCCCTCCTATGAGGGGGCTAAACGCTGCCTATGGGGCGGCAAAGAACGCCCGGGGGTACTGCCGGTAACCGGGCCGACGGGGCTACGTTCTGCGCGCAGCCCCACCTTGTCCCTCGAAGTGTCATGCTCATGACCGCGCCTCCATCCGCCGCTACGCGCGTCACGTGCCTGCACCCCACTGAGAGAACCCCACTCCCGATGGAGGCAGTAACCCATGCGTGAGTCACGCCTGCGAAGACTCCTGAGCATCGCCGTCCCCGCGCTCACCCTCACCGTCGCCGGACTCCTGGCGGCCCCCGCGGCCGACGCCCGGCCCACGGCCGCCACCACGGCGCACACCTCCCGCACCACCCAGAACGCCCACGCCCTCACCGCCCCCGACCGCCAGACCTTCCACTCCACCGGCAAGGCCGGCCAGAAGGTCCCCACCACCCACCTGTGCTCGGACCCGGCCCCCGGCCACGCCGCCTGCTTCGCCCAGCGCCGCACCGACATCAAGCAGCGCCTCGCCACCGCCCTCGCCGCCGCGGCCGCCGCGCCCTCCGGCCTCAGCCCCGCCAACCTGCACAGCGCCTACAACCTGCCCTCGACCGGCGGCTCCGGACTGACCGTCGCCGTCGTCGACGCCTTCAACGACCCCAACGCCGAGTCCGACCTCGCCACCTACCGCTCCACCTACGGCCTGTCCGCCTGCACCAAGGCCAACGGCTGCTTCAAGCAGGTCAGCCAGACCGGCTCCACCACCTCACTGCCCACCAACGACAGCGGCTGGGCCGGCGAGGAGGCGCTCGACATCGACATGGTCAGCGCCGTCTGCCCCAACTGCAACATCACCCTCGTCGAAGCGAACTCCGCCACCGACTCCGACCTCGGCACCGCCGAGAACGAGGCCGTCGCCCTCGGCGCCAAGTTCGTCTCCAACAGCTGGGGCGGCGACGAGTCCTCCGCCCAGACCGGCGAGGACACCTCCTACTTCAAGCACCCCGGCGTCGCCATCACGGTGAGCGCCGGCGACTCCGGCTACGGCGCCGAGTACCCCGCCACCTCCCAGTACGTCACCGCCGTCGGCGGCACCGCCCTGTCCACCTCCTCCAACTCCCGCGGCTGGACCGAGTCCGTGTGGAAGACCTCCAGCACCGAGGGCACCGGCTCCGGCTGCTCCGCGTACGACGCCAAGCCGAGCTGGCAGACCGACACCGGCTGCACCAAGCGCATGGAGTCCGACGTCTCCGCCGTCGCCGACCCGGCCACCGGCGTCGCCGTCTACGACACCTACGGCGGCTCCGGCTGGGCGGTCTACGGCGGCACCAGCGCCTCCGCCCCGATCATCGCCGGCGTCTACGCCCTCGCGGGCACCCCGGGCTCGGGCGACTACCCGGCGAAGTACCCCTACTCCCACACGGGCAACCTGTACGACGTCACCAGCGGCAGCAACGGCTCCTGCTCCACCTCGTACTTCTGCACCGCCACCACCGGCTACGACGGCCCGACCGGCTGGGGCACCCCCAACGGCACCACCGCCTTCACCGCCGGCACCAGCACCGGCAACACGGTGACCGTCACCAACCCCGGCAGCCAGTCCACCACCACGGGCGGCTCGGTCAGCCTCCAGATCAGCGCCACCGACAGCGCGGGCGCCACCCTCACCTACAGCGCGTCCGGCCTGCCCACCGGCCTGTCCATCGGCAGCTCCACCGGCAAGATCTCCGGTACGGCGTCCACCGCCGGCACCTACCAGGTCACCGTCACCGCCACCGACTCCACCGGCGCCTCCGGCTCGGCCTCCTTCACCTGGACCGTCGGCTCCTCCGGCGGCACCTGCACCTCCGCCCAGCTGCTCGGCAACCCCGGCTTCGAGTCCGGCAGCACCACCTGGACCGCCAGCTCCGGCGTCATCACCAACTCCACCAGCGAGTCCGCCCACGCCGGCTCCTTCTACGCCTGGCTCGACGGCTACGGCTCCTCGCACACCGACACGCTCTCCCAGTCGGTGACCGTCCCGAGCGGCTGCAAGGCGACCTTCACCTTCTACCTGCACATCGACACCGCCGAGACCTCCACCAGCACGCAGTACGACAAGCTGACCGTCACGGCGGGCTCGACCACCCTGGCCACCTACTCCAACCTCAACGCCGCCACCGGCTACACCCAGAAGTCCCTCGACCTGTCCGCCTACGCGGGCTCCACGGTCACCCTGAAGTTCAGCGGCGTCGAGGACTCCAGCCTCCAGACCAGCTTCGTCCTCGACGACACGGCCGTCACCACCAGCTGACCCGGACAGACACCCGGACAGACACCCGGACAGACATCCGGACCGACATCACCCGTACGCCCGGCACGGATCCGGGCGTACGGGTGGTACGTCGAAGGGGGAGAAAGGAGGCCCCCATGCGCCGTACGACCCGTTCCACGGCCCTCGCCCTCGTGGTGCTGACGCTCGCCTTCGCCGGCTGCGGCACCGAGAGCGACGGCGCCGCCGCACCCCCGCCCTCCTCGGCGGCCACCGAGGAGGACTGCACGTCCACCCCGCCCGCCGAACTCACCGCCGCCGACGACGGCCGCACCTTCTGCCTGACCGTCGGCGGACAGCTCCGACTGAACCTCGACGGCACGAAGGAACGCCCCTGGTCGGGCGTCGCCACCACCGGTGACGTGCTGAAACCCACCAACGCCGGGATCGTCGTCCTGCCCGGCGACGCCGTCGCCGCCTACGACGCGGTGGCCGCCGGCACCACCCGCCTCAGCGCCTTCCGCCCGCTGTGCGCCGCCCCCACCGGACCGAGCCAGGTCTCCTGCAAGGGCATCCAGGAATGGGCGGTCACCGTCCGGGTGACCGAGTGAGACGGGGCGCGCCGCTCAGGTCGCCAGATGCCGGACCTGGTCCCACAGCACCGGGTTCATCACCCCCACCCGGCGCCGGAAGTCCGCCACCGGGACCTGCCGCGGCTCGTCCGTCTCCAGGAAGCTCGGCCGTCCCCGCGCGTCACCGACCGCGCCCGGCGGCAGCGGGATCACCCCCGCCCGCCCGTCGCGGTACCTGCTGGTGATCTTCGCGACCGTCACCCGTTCGCCCCGCACCCCCAGCACCAGACATGGCCGGGCCGCCGCCCGCGCCCCCAGCCGTCCATGAGCGTGGCGACCAGAGCCAGCGGGATCACCGCCGCGAGCGCCGGCCACCAGGACGTGTCCATAGGTCGACGTTACCGGCGCGCGGACGACAATGCGCGCCCCCTGTCGTGCCCCACACACCCCTCGTCCAGCCGAACCGGTGACAGCACAGGTGAGTTCGCCCACAACAGCCCCTGGCGGAGGAGCGACCCGGGGTTTTGCGCCTTACGCTCGACAAACCGCACGACCCCCGTCGCCCCCTATCCCTCGAATCACTTTCATATCCCGCCAGCGGAGGTTTCTGCTTTATGAAGCTCACCGTCGTCGGCTGCTCGGGGTCGTTCCCGTCCGCGGAATCGGCCTGCTCGAGCTACCTCGTCGAGGCCGACGGCTACAGGCTGCTTCTCGACATGGGCAACGGCGCCCTCGGCGAGCTGCAGCGCCACTGCGGTCTCTACGACCTCGACGCGATCTTCCTGAGCCATCTGCACGCCGACCACTGCATCGACATGTGCGCCTATTTCGTCGCGCGCTACTACCGCCACGACGGCGGGCGCTGCGACCCCATCCCGGTCTACGGCCCCGAAGGCACCGAACACCGCCTGACCACGGCCTACGCCGACACCCCCTCCGCCTCCTCGATGAGCGAGGTCTTCGACTTCCACACGGTCAAGCCGTCCACCTTCGACATCGGCCCGTTCACCGTGCACACCGAACGCGTGGCCCACCCCGTCGAGGCGTACGGCATCCGCGTCGAGTACGGCGGCCGGTCGCTGACCTACTCCGGCGACACCGGCCTCAGCCCGGCCCTGGAGGAACTCGCCCGCGACAGCGACCTCTTCCTGTGCGAGGCCGCCTTCACGCACGGCAAGGAGAACATCCCCGACCTCCACCTCAACGGCCGCGAGGCCGGCGAGACGGCGGCCCGGGCCGGTGCGAGACGCCTCGTACTGACCCACATCCCCCCGTGGACCGACCCCCAGGTCAACCTCGCCGACGCCCGCGCGGTCTACGACGGCCCGGTGGAACTGGCGGCACCGAGGGTGTCGTACGAGATCTAGTGCCGCGGCAGGCAACGTTTGCCCGTCAAGGAGCGGCGTCCGTTGCCTGCCGCGGCACTAGACCCCTGCCGACAGCGACGCCGTACGAGGTTCAGGCGCACGGCGTCGAAGAAGGCCCCGGAGCACACTGCTCCGGGGCCTTTCTGCGGGCCTTCTTCCGTGGGGCGACGGCGTTATGCCTTCGTGAGGTCCTCGATCTCCTCCTCGGGCTCCCGGCCCGGGGTGGGAAGGTTGAACCTGGTGATCGCGAAGCGGAACACGAAGTAGTAGATCGCGCCGAACACCAGACCGATCGGGATGATCAGCCAGGGCTTGGTGGCCAGGTTCCAGTTCAGGGCGTAGTCGATGAAGCCCGCCGAGAACGTGAAGCCGGTGTGCACGCCGAGCGCCCAGGTGACCGCCATGGACAGGGCGGTGAGCACCGCGTGGATGGCGTACAGCAGCGGGGCGATGAACATGAACGAGAACTCGATCGGCTCGGTCACACCGGTCACGAACGAGGTCAGCGCGACCGAGATCATCATGCCCAGCACGGCCTTGCGGCGCTCCGGGCGGGCGGTGTGGGCGATGGCGAGCGCGGCGGCCGGCAGGCCGAACATCATGATCGGGAAGAAGCCCGACATGAACTGACCGGCGGTCGGGTCCCCGGCGAAGAAGCGGGTGAGGTCGCCGTGGACGATGTCGCCGGAGGCCTCCTTGAAGTCACCGATCTGGAACCAGGCGACCGAGTTCACGAACTGGTGCATGCCGACCGGGATCAGCGCGCGGTTGATCAGGCCGAACAGGGCGGCGCCGAAGGCACCGAGGCCGGTGATCCACTCGCCGACGTCCGAGATGCCCTCGCCGATCGGCTTCCAGACCAGGCCGAAGAAGACACCCATGAGCGTGCCGACGAACGCCATGATGATCGGCACCAGCCGGCGGCCGTTGAAGAAGCCGAGCCAGTCGACCAGCTTCTTGCGGTGGTACCGCTGCCACAGCACCGCCGAGAGCAGACCCATCAGGATGCCGCCGAGGACACCGGGGTTGTTGTAGGTCGCGGCTATGTCGGCGCCCGCCTGGACCTTCGCCTCGGTGACCGGGAACGCCTTCAGCACATTGCTGTAGACCAGGAAGCCCACCAGCGCGGCGAGGGCGGTCGAGCCGTCGGCCTTCTTGGCGAAACCGATGGCGACGCCGATGCAGAACAGCATCGGCAGATTGTCGAAGATGGCGCCGCCGGCCGTGCCGAACACCGCCGTGACCTTGTCGGGCAGGTGGAGCTTTTCTTGCACGTCGGCCTGGCCGAGGCGGAGCAGGATACCCGCCGCCGGGAGGACGGCGATGGGGAGCTGAAGGCTGCGGCCGACCTTCTGCAGGCCCTGGAGCAGGCCGGATCCCCGCTTCTTGGCGGGGGCCGCCGATGGCGCGGTGGCGGTGGTCATGGTTCCTCCATCTGGGTGATGGTCTACACCACTCAGTGGTGTAGACCATGTTGTAGCAGATGAGGAACGCATAAGGAACCCGCCAGTTCCGGTGACGATCCGGCTACTTTGGGCTATGGCTTTGAGTCACGCCGTCAACTACGCCTTCGTGACGTCCTCGTGGTCCTCCTCCCGCTCCCGGCCCGGTGTCCTCAGGTCGAAGCGGGTGATGGCGAAACGGAAGATCACGTAGTAGACCGCCGCGAAACACAGACCGATCGGGACGATCGCCCACGGCTTCGTCGCCAGATTCCAGTTGATGACGTAGTCGATCAGCCCGGCCGAGAAGCTGAACCCGTCGTGCACCCCGAGCCCCCAGGTCACCGCCATCGACGCCCCCGTCAGCAGCGCGTGCACCGCGTACAGCAACGGCGCCACGAACAGGAACGAGTACTCGATCGGCTCCGTGATCCCCGTGACGAACGAGGTCAGCGCGACCGACAGCATCAGCCCGCCGACCTCCTTGCGACGGTCCGGCCGCGCGCAGTGCGTCATCGCCAGCGCCGCCGCCGGCAGCGCGAACATCATGATCGGGAAGAAGCCCGAGGTGAACTGCCCGGCATCCGGATCCCCCGCCAGGAACATGTTGATGTCCCCGTGCACCACCGTCCCGTCCGGCGTGGTGTAACTGCCGAACTGGAACCAGATGGGCACGTTCAGGAACTGGTGCAGTCCGATCACCAGCAGCGCCCGGTTCGCGATCCCGAACACCCCCGCACCCCATGAACCCAGCCCGTCCAGCCAGTCGCTGAAACTCTCCAGGGCGTCACCGACCGGCGGCCACACCCACAGGCACAGCGCCGCGAAACCGATCGCCACGAACGACATGACGATCGGTACCAGCCGCCGCCCGTTGAAGAACCCCAGCCAGTCCACCAGCTTCGTCCGGTGGTAGCGCTGCCAGAAGAACGCCGTCAGCAGCCCCATCACGATCCCGCCGAACACCCCCGGATTCTCGTACGTGAACGCCACGACGGTCTGGTCCACGGTCGCCTGGCAGCCGATCCCGGCGATCGCCTTCGACCCGCTCGGACAGTCCTCCGGGAACTGCCGCAGCACGTTGTAGTAGACGAGGAACCCCGCCACCCCCGCCAGCGCCGTCGACCCGTCCGCCTTCCTCGCCATCCCGATCGCGACACCCACACAGAACAGCAGCGGCAGCCCCAGCTCCGGGTTGAGCAGCGCCCCGCCCGCCCCCGCCATCACCTTCGAGACGTCCGTCCACCCCAGCCCGTCGTCCCCGAACACGTCCGGCTGCCCCAGCCGGGTGAGGATCCCCGCCGCCGGCAGTACCGCGATCGGCAACTGCAGACTCCGCCCCATCTTCTGCAGCCCCTGGAACGCGCGCCGCCGACGCGCCCGGGCGGCGCTCACCTCACTGCCGGAACTCATGGGTTGGCGACCGCCTGTCCTGTGGTGTAGACCAGTTACCGACGATTGGGTTGCTGTGACGTCAGCTTTCGGTACGCACGACACAATCGCTCGCGAAGCTGGGCCAACTGTGCGTGAGGAGACCGACATGGCCACCAAGGCAGAGAAGATCGTCGCCGGACTCGGCGGCATCGACAACATCGAGGAGATCGAGGGCTGCATCACCCGCCTGCGGACCGAGGTCTCCGACCCCGCCCTCGTCGACGACGCCGCCCTCAAGGCCGCCGGCGCCCACGGCGTCGTCAGGATGGGCACCGCCATCCAGGTCGTCATCGGCACCGACGCCGACCCGATCGCCGCGGAGATCGAAGACATGATGTGAGCCGTCCCGGGAAGGGGCCTCCCCTCTGTGCGGGACAGCCCCTTCCCCGGCTACGGCTAGGCTCGGCGCCATGTCACGCATCGACGGCCGCACCCCCGAACAGCTCCGCCCCGTCACCATCGAACGCGGCTGGAGCAAGCACGCAGAAGGCTCCGTCCTCATCTCCTTCGGCGACACCAAGGTCTTCTGCACCGCCTCCGTCACCGAAGGCGTCCCCCGCTGGCGCAAGGGCAGCGGCGAGGGCTGGGTCACCGCCGAATACTCCATGCTTCCCCGCGCCACCAACACCCGCGGCGACCGTGAGTCGGTCCGCGGCAAGATCGGCGGCCGCACCCACGAGATCTCCCGCCTCATCGGCCGTTCCCTGCGCGCCGTCATCGACTACAAGGCGCTCGGCGAGAACACCATCGTCCTCGACTGCGACGTCCTCCAGGCCGACGGCGGCACCCGCACCGCCGCCATCACCGGCGCCTACGTCGCCCTCGCCGACGCCGTCGCCTGGGCCCAGGGCAGGAAGCTGATCCGGGCCGGCCGCCAGCCCCTGACCGGCACGGTCTCCGCCGTCTCCGTCGGCATCGTCGGCGGCGTCCCCCTCCTCGACCTCCGCTACGAGGAGGACGTCAAGGCCGAGACCGACATGAACGTCGTCTGCACCGGCGACGGCCGCTTCGTCGAGGTCCAGGGCACCGCCGAGGCCGAACCGTTCGCCCGCGACGAGCTCAACTCCCTGCTGGACCTGGCCGTTTCCGGCTGCACGGAACTCGCGCGCATCCAGCGCGCGGCACTTGATACGGTCCTCGGAAAGTAAAAGGCAGACCAAGAGGGGTGCTGCTCGGGGGCAACCCCGCAGCGCCCCCTGGCGTCTTCGGCATTACCACCAACGGGGAGGAACACAGAAATGGCCATGTCCGCGAGCCGCCGACACCGGGGCCGAGGCCGCCGTACCGCCATCGCCGCGAGTGCCGCGGCCGTCGCCCTCACCCTGGGCTTCACGGTGACCGGCTGCGACGCCGTCAACAAGGCCCTGGACTGCGTCCAGACCGCCGACGCCATCGCCGACAGCGTCACCGACCTCCAGCAGGCCGTGGAGAACGCCTCGAACGACCCGACCCAGATCGACTCCTCGCTCACCTCCATCGAGAACGACCTCGACCAGATCGGCGACAAGACGGACAACACCGACGTCAACAAGGCGGTCGACGACCTGAGCACGGCCGTGAAGAACGTCCGTACGGCGGTGGACAACGGCGACGCCACCCCCGACCTCAGCCCGGTCACCGACGCGGCGGGCGAACTGACCAAGGTCTGCACACCGTGACGGACGAGGGACGCCGGTCGGGATACTGGGGGGCATGACCCGCCTGATCCTCGCCACCCGCAACGCCGGAAAGATCACCGAACTCAGGTCGATCCTCGCCGACGCAGGTCTGCCGCACGACCTCGTCGGCGCGGACGCCTACCCGGAGATCCCCGACGTCAAGGAAACCGGAGTGACGTTCGCCGAGAACGCCCTCCTCAAGGCCCATGCCCTCGCCCGGGCCACCGGCCTCCCGGCCGTCGCCGACGACTCCGGCCTCTGCGTGGACGTCCTGAACGGCGCCCCGGGCATCTTCTCCGCCCGCTGGTCCGGCGCCCACGGCGACGACCGGGCCAACCTGGAGCTGCTGCTCGCCCAGCTCTCCGACATCGCGGACGAACACCGGGGCGCCCACTTCGCCTGCGCGGCGGCGCTCGCGCTGCCGGACGGCACGGAGAGGGTGGTCGAGGGCCGCCTGAGGGGCGTACTGCGCCACACCCCCACCGGCACGAACGGCTTCGGCTACGACCCGATCCTCCAGCCGGACGGCGAGTCGCGCACCTGCGCGGAGCTGTCGGCGGCGGAGAAGAACGCGATCAGCCACCGGGGGAAGGCGTTCCGGGGGCTGGTGCCGGTGGTTCGGGAACTGCTGGGCTGACTTAAGGATCAAGCCCCGCACCTTTGAACCGAAGGTGCGGGGCTTGCTTTTCCTGTGGGCCCGGTGGGACTCGAACCCACGACACACCGGACCTAAACCGGCGCCCTCTTGGCCAGCTGGGGTACGGGCCCGCAGCGCTGCCTACTCTACTGGGCGCTGCGGGCCGTTTGCTGTCGCCTGCCTCCTCGGCACCAGGTGCTTGTGACCGCATGGCAGTTGGGGCACAACAACCGCAGGTTCTCCCGCCGGTCGTCGCTCCAGTCCCCGTTGATGTGGTCGACCTCCAGGGTCATGGGCTTGCCGAGCCACTCGGGGCCGACGCCGCAGTCGGCGCATGCCTCGGGTACGCCGACCTCACACAGTGCACGGCGCAGCAATCGCGTTTTCGTACGGCGTTTGCCGTCGTGCTGGACCAGAATTTCCTCGGAGTGCTTGGCAGGGACGGGGCCCTGCTTGCCCCGCCGATGGGCCTGCCCCAAAAAGTGCGCCGTCGTCAATTGCTCCTCGGCGATCCACTCGCGCAACTTCTGCCGCTGGGCGACGTTGCTGGGGCGGCTTAGGCGACGCAACACTTCTGAGAGTGAAACCGACTCGGCCACGGCGGTCTGCAACTCGTCGGGGGTGGGCCGGGTACCCTGCACCACTTGCTCACTGGGCCCTGCCTTGCTGGCGCCCCTTGCCGCGGCCCCGGTCATTGTCCGTCGTCGAGTGACAGTTGGGGCACAGGAACCGCAGGTTCTCGATGCGGTTGTCGCGCCAGTTGCCATCGACGTGGTCGACCTCCAGTGGTAGCGGATGTCCTCGCCAGACGTTTCCGATCCCGCAGAGGCCGCACTGCTCAGACATGCCCGAGGCCGTCATGGCCCACCTCAGGCGGTCGCTCGGAACGCGTCTGGCCTGCCCGTCCGGCTGCTGGACGAGAAGTGCCTCGGGTGTCCGGGGCCTCCACGGTTTGCCGCGCCGCGTCTGTCCCTGGAAGTGCGACGTGTCGATCCCGTACGCCTTGATCCGGCGGCTGATGTGCATGTGGTGACCGCCGACCACCTCCAGCTCGAGATGCCGCAGTACCTCGCACATGTTCGTCGACGCCGCCACCGCCGACTCGAGGATCTCCCTCGTCCACTTCACCCCCTCCCGTTCGAAGTGGGAGATGTCCACCCCCAGCCGCTTCATCCGCCCCCGGAGGCAGCCCCGCATCGAGCTCCCCGGCTCCACCCCCAGCCGCTCCAGCGCCTCCGACAGCGTCCGAGCCCCCCGAGCCGCCTCCTCCAGCCGCTCCCTGCCGTACGCACTCGCGCCCATCGAATCCCCCTCCGTCTCCGACCATCCGTTCGTGGTCTCGCACGGAGTAACGAACCGCTTATCGGACAGTCACGCCCGAAACGTAAAGCGGCCTGGGCCGGGGTCATCCCGGCGCAGGCCGCCGAAGCGGGGTCTCAGATCCCCAAGTCCTTGATGATCTTGGCCACGTGGCCCGTCGCGCGGACGTTGTAGAAGGCGTGCGCGACCTTGCCCTCTTCGTCCACCACGACGGTGGAGCGAATGACGCCCATGTACGTCTTGCCGTAGTTCTTCTTCTCGCCGAAGGCCCCGTACGCGTCGAGGGCGGCCTTTTCGGGGTCGGCCAGGAGGGTGACCTTCAGGGACTCCTTCTCGCGGAACCTGCCGAGCTTCTCGGGGCTGTCCGGGGAGATGCCGATGACGTCGTAGCCGGCGTCGGCCAGGAGGTCGAGGTTGTCGGTGAAGTCGCAGGCCTGCTTGGTGCAGCCGGGGGTCAGGGCCGCCGGGTAGAAGTACACGATGACCTTGCGGCCCTTGTGGTCCGACAGGGACACCTCGTTGCCGTCGGCGTCGGGGAGGGTGAAGGCGGGGGCCACGTCGCCGGGCTGGAGTCGCTCGCTCATCGGTCCAGCGTAACCGGGGGTCCTGACAGTGCGGTCGCGGGCAGAGCTGACAGACTGTCCAGAACAGGTATCGGCAACAACGTATCGGCTGACTTCGGAGGCCTCACCGTGGCGGACACGTCGGACACCAGAACCCCGGCGCAGATCGAGGCGGACATCAGGGCCCGCCGTGCGAAGCTGGCCGAGACACTGGACGAGATCGGGGTGCGGGTGCACCCGAAGACCATCGTCGGAGACGCCAAGGCCAAGGTCGTCGCCAACGTGGACCACACCCTCGGCAAGGCCTACGTCCAGGTCAACCGGGTCGTGACGGACGTCAGGGCGCAGTTCGTGGACGAGGACGGCGCACCGCGTCTGGAGCGGGTCGTGCCGGTGGCGCTCGTCGCGGTGGGCGTGGTCGGGCTGCTCGTCCTGAGCGGTCGGCGACGTAAGGCGTGAGGAGCCACCCGGTAGCCCTCCCGTACGGCGAAGGCAGGTAGGTTCGAGGCGTGAGCGGTAACAGAAGCGACCACAGCGGTCCGCAGCACGACAAGCTTCCCATCCGGATGCTCCACGACCGGGTCCTCGTACGGCAGGACACCAGCGAGGGCGAGCGGCGTTCCGGCGGCGGGATCCTGATCCCCGCGACGGCGGCGGTGGGCCGGCGTCTGGCGTGGGCGGAGGTCGTCGCGGTGGGGCAGAACGTACGGACCGTGGAGCCGGGCGACCGGGTCCTGTACGACCCGGAGGACCGGGCCGAGGTCGAGGTGCGGGGCGTGGCCTATGTGCTGATGCGCGAGCGCGACCTGCACGCGGTGGCCGCGGACCGGTTCGAGGGCTCGGAGGACACGACCGGCCTGTACCTCTGAGTCAGTCACCTCTGAATCAGTAGCCGAAAGGGGCTGGTGACCATCGTCACCGGCCCCTTTTGCCGTTCCTTTGCTAGCTTTGAAGGCGCCCGACGAGACGCGCCGTACCGGGATGGACGCAAAGACGACGCACCCGTGAAGACAGAACGCTCGCGTCTCGGAGGTGCCCCATGGCCTGGGTCCTGCTCGTCCTCGCCGGTCTGCTCGAAGTCGGCTGGTCGATCGGTATGAAGTACACCGACGGTTTCACCCGGCTCGTGCCCAGTGTGCTCACCGGCGCCGGGATCGTCACCAGCATGCTGCTGCTGTCGTACGCCGCCCGTTCCCTGCCCATCGGTACCGCCTACGGCGTCTGGGTGGGGATCGGGGCGGCCGGTGCGGCGGTGCTCGGAATGGCGGTGCTGGGGGAGCCCGTCACCGCCGCCCGGATCTTCTTCGTCGCCCTGCTGCTGGTCGCCGTGATCGGTCTCAAGGCGACCAGCGGGCACTAGTCCAGTTCCCTGCGGGTCGTGAGCTGCGTCCCCGTCCCCGTCGTCGTGCCCTGTGAGCCGCCCGGGGTGCCGGTGTCGCCGGTGCCGGTGGTGGTGCCCGCGTCGCCGGTGCCGGTGGTGGTGCCCGCGTCGCCGGTGCCGGTGGTGGTGCCGGCGTCGGTGGTGCCGCCGTCGGTGGTGCCGGTGGAGGTGCTCCCGTCGGTGGTGCCGCCGGAGCCGTCCGTGCCGGAGGTGGCCGAGCCGCCGTCCGTGGTGCCGCCGCTGGTCTGGCCCTGGGTCTGGCCCTGCGTCTGGCCCTGGGTGTCCTGCCCGCCGGGGGTGGCGTCGTCGCCGGTGGTGGCGCTCGGGGAGGACGGGCTGGAGGGGATGCCGGTGTCCGCGGAGCCGGCCTGGAGGTCGAGGTCGAAGTCGTGGGCCGTGGTGCCCTTCAGGGCCTCCTTGGTGAACTGCGCCCAGATCTCGGTGGGCGCGCCGCCGCCGTTGATGCGGGCCAGTCCCATGGCGCCCTTGAGGGACTTGTGGGCGGCGGTCTCGGGGTCCTGGCCCATCACGGCGACGACGGTGGCGAGATCGGGGGTGTACCCGGCGAACCAGGCGGCCTGGTCCTCCTCGGCGGTGCCGGTCTTGCCGGCGGCGGGGCGGCCGGCGGCGAGGGCGGCGGTGGCGGTGCCCTGGTTGACCACGCTCCGCAGGACGGAGGTGGTGGTGTCGGCGGCCTCGCGGCTGACGGCCTGGGTGGTCTTGCGCTTCGGCAGCTCGACCGTCCGGCCGTCCTTGGTGACCTTCTCGATGATCGTGTACGTGCCGTGCTTGCCGTGGTTGGCGAGCGTGGCGTACGCCTCGGCCATGTCGAGGACGCTCGCGGTGGCGGTGCCGAGCGCGATGGACGGGTACGGCTGGAGGTCGGGGGTGTCGGTGGGCAGGCCCAGGGCGATCGCGGTCTGCTTGACCTTGGAGGGGCCGACGTCGACGGCCATCTGCGCGTACACCGAGTTCACGGACTTGTCGGTGGCCTGGCGCACGGTGATGTTGCCGTAGTTGACGTAGTCCTCGTTCTCGGGGGCGTAGCTGCCGCCGCTCCAGCCCTGGACGGGGCGCCTGTTGGTGCCGTCGTAGACCGTGTTCGGGGTGATGGTGCGGCCGTCCTGGGTGGTGGAGTCGTTCTCGACGGCGGAGGTGAACACGAACGGCTTGAAGGTGGAGCCGACCTGGAAGTCCTGGCGGGTGGCGTTGTTGGTGTACTGCTTGATGTAGTCGATGCCGCCGTACATGGCGAGGATCTTGCCGGTCCTGGGGTCGACGGCGGCGCCGCCCGCGCGGACGTAGGTGTCGACCTTGCGGTTCTTCTTGTCGAGCTTGTCCATCAACTTGTCGTTGACGGCCTCGACGAAGGCGTTCTGCTTCTTCTTCTGGATGGTGGTGGTGATCTGGTAGCCGCCCGCGTCGAGCTGCTCCTGGGTGACGATCTTGTTGTCGAGGAGGTAGTCCTTGATGGCGTTGACGAGGTAGCCGCGCTGTCCGGACATACCGGTGGCGGCGCCCGAGGTCTCCTTCGGCGTGGGGAACTTCATGCCCTCGCGCTTGGACTCGTCGAGCCAGCCCTTCTTGACCATGCCGTCGAGGACGTAGTTCCAGCGGGCCTGGGCGGCCTTCTTGTTCTCCGGGTGCGCGATCACGTCGTACTCGCTGGGCGCGTTGACCAGCGCGGCGAGGTACGCGCCCTGTTCGGCGGTCAGCTCGGCGGCGTCGATGCCGTAGTAGGCCTTGGCGGCGGCCTGGATGCCGTACGCGTTGCGGCCGAAGTAGCTGGTGTTGAGGTAGCCCTCGAGGATCTCGTCCTTGGACTTCTCGCGGTCCAGCTTGATCGCGATGAAGAACTCCTTCACCTTGCGCTTGGCGGTCTGCTCCTGCGCGAGGTAGTAGTTCTTGACGTACTGCTGGGTGATCGTGGAGCCGGACTGCTTGCCCTTGCCGGTGACGGTGTTCCAGCCGGCCCGCAGCATGGCCTTGGGGTCGACCGCGGACTCGGTGTAGAAGTCGCGGTCCTCCGCGGCGAGGATCGCGTACCGGGCGTCCTTGGAGATCTGTGAGAGGTCGACGTTCTCGCGGTTGATCTCACCGTCGCGGGCGATCTCGCTGCCGTCCGCGTAGAGGTAGACGTTGGACTGCTTGGTGGCGAGCGCGTTGGCCGGGGGGATCTTGACCGTGGAGTAGCCCAGGTAGAACAGGCCGATGAGGAGGAGCACGCCCAGGACGAAGGTGGTGAGCACCATCCGCCAGGTGGGGATCAGCCGCCGCCAACCGGTGCGCTTGGGGCGCTTGGACATCTTGGCCTCCCCCGGTTGTTCACTCGGTGCCCAGCCCTCGGTCGGCTGCTGCGGCTGCGGCTCGTCGCTCATGTGCTGCTCGGACTCCTGTTTCGCGTCGTACGTTCCCGTACGCCTCGTACGCCATCTGTGCCCCCTGTTGGAGACTCTCGCACCAAGCGTTCCGTTCCCGGCAATCGGCACGCGTTGTGCCGGAAAACGCGTGGCACGTCACTGTGCCTGCGGGCTAGGCTCCTGCGCTTCGGTGTCGTAGAGGTGGACGAGCGGGCGAGGAGGAAGGTTGCCGTGGGTTCGGCGCGGTTGTACGCGGCCGTCGCAGCGGGGGGTTTCAGAAGGTACGCGACCTATCGGGCGGCCACTGCCGCGGGGGTGTTCACCAACACGGTTTTCGGCCTGATCCTCGTCTACACATACCTGGCGTTGTGGGACGAGCGGCCGCACCTCGGGGGCTATGACCAGGCCCAGGCGGTGACGTTCGTGTGGCTGGGGCAGGCGTTGTACGCGACGCTGGCGATCCAGGGCGGCGGCTTCGAGATCGATCTCATGGAGCGTATCCGTACGGGTGACATCGCGATCGACCTCTACCGTCCGGCGGATCTTCAGGCGTGGTGGCTGGCGAACGACATGGGGCGGGCGGTGTTCCAGTTGCTGGGGCGCGGTGTGATCCCTTTCGCGTTCGGGGTGTTGTGCTTCCCGACCGCTCTTCCGGGTGATCCGGGGACCTGGCTGGCCTTTCTGGTCACGCTGGTGCTCGCGATGATCGTCAGTTTCGCGATCCGGTTCCTGGTGGCGCTGAGCGGGTTCTGGCTGATGGACGGCACGGGCGCGTTGCAGGTGCTGATGGTCACGGGGATCTTCTGCTCGGGGATGACGCTGCCGCTGAACGCGTTCCCGGGGGCGCTGGGCGAGGCCGTACGGGCGCTGCCGTGGGCGGCGCAGCTGCAGATGCCCGCCGATGTGCTGATGGGGGAGGCGGATCCGCTGCCGGTGTTCGTCTTCCAGGCGGCGTGGGCGGTGGCACTGCTGACGGCGGGGCGGCTGGTGCAGTCGGCGGCGACGCGGCGGGTGGTGGTGCAGGGTGGCTGAGGACCTCCGGTTCGCCGAACCGGGCCGGCCCGCCGTCGTCCTGGAGGGGCTGCGGACCTATCGGATGATCGCCGGGATGTGGATCCGTTCCACGATGGCCTACCGGGCGTCGTTCGTGATGACGGCGCTCGGCGGGGCGCTGGTGACCGGTCTGGACTTTGTCGCGATCTTGCTGATGTTCTCCCGGGTGGACAGCCTCGGCGGCTACGCGCTGCCCGAGGTCGCCCTGCTGTACGGGCTGTCGGCCACGTCCTTCGGGATCGCTGACCTGGCGATGGGTTCGGCGGGCCGGCTGGGCACGCGCGTGCGGGACGGCACGCTGGACACGCTGCTGGTGCGGCCGGCGCCGGTGCTGGCGCAGGTCGCCGCGGACCGGTTCGCGCTGCGCCGGCTGGGCCGGATCACCCAGGGGGCCGTCGTCCTCGGGTACGCCCTTCTCGCCCTGGACGTGCACTGGACGGCGGCGAAGGTGCTGCTGCTGCCGGTGACGGTGGTGTGCGGCGGGGTGATCTTCTCCGCGGTGTTCGTGGCGGGCGCGTCGTTCCAGTTCGTGGCGCAGGACGCCGCCGAGGTGCAGAGCGCGTTCACGTACGGCGGTCAGACGCTGTTGCAGTATCCGCCGACGGTGTTCGGCAAGGAGCTGGTGCGCGGGGTGACGTTCATGTTCCCGCTGGCCTTCGTCAACTGGGTGCCCGCCGCCTATGTGCTGGACCGGCCGTATCCGCTGGGGCTGCCGCAGTGGGCGGCGTTCGCCCCGCCGCTGGTGGCGGTGGGGTGCTGGGTGCTGGCCGGGCTGGCGTGGCGGGCGGGACTCAGGTCGTATCGGAGCACGGGGAGTTGACGGTGGACAGGGAGTCGGTGGTGGACAGGGAGTCGGTGGTGGACAGGGAGTCTTCGGTGGACGCTTTCATCGAACTGGACCGCGTGGAGAAGGTCTTCGACGTGCGGAAGAAGACCGGCTTCCTGAAGCGGGAGGTGCGGCGGGTGCGGGCGGTCGACGCGATCTCGTTCACCGTGGCGCGCGGGGAGATGGTCGGCTACATCGGGCCGAACGGCGCGGGGAAGTCGACGACGATCAAGATGCTGACCGGCATCCTGGTGCCGAGCGGCGGCCGGCTGCGGGTGGCGGGCATCGATCCGTCGCGGGAGCGGACCCGGCTGGCGCACCGCATCGGGGTGGTGTTCGGTCAGCGGACGACGCTCTGGTGGGACCTCCCGCTCATCGACTCCTACCGGCTGATGCACCGCATGTACCGCATCCCGGACGCCCGGTACCGCGAGAACCTCGACCGTCTGGTCGAACTCCTGGAGCTGGAGGCCCTGTTGGACGTCCCCGTGCGTCAGCTCTCGCTCGGCCAGCGGATGCGCGGCGACATCGCGGCGGCCCTGCTGCACGACCCCGACGTGCTCTATCTGGACGAGCCGACGATCGGTCTGGACGTCGTCTCCAAGGCGCGGGTGCGGGAGTTCCTGCGGGAGCTGAACGCCGAGCGCGGCACGACGGTCCTGCTCACCACCCACGATCTCCAGGACATCGAGCAGTTGTGCTCGCGGGTCATGGTCATCGACCACGGGCGTCTGGTCTACGACGGGGGGCTCGCCGGGCTGCACCAGGCGGGGGAGAGCGAGCGGACCCTGGTGGTGGACCTGGAGCGGGAGCTGCCGCCGATCGGGGTGGCCGGCGCGCAGGTGGTGAAGGTGGAGGGGCCCCGGCAGTGGCTGGCGTTCCCGGCGTCGGCGTCGGCGGCCCCGCTGGTGGCGCGGATCGCGGCGGAGTATCCGCTGGTGGACCTGTCGGTGCGCGAGCCCGACATCGAGGCCGTCATCGCACGGATGTATGTCGAACGGGAGACCGTAGTGCCGGGTGCCCAGAGCTCGTAGGCTGCTGGCATGACCGACGACGCCGCAGTCCCGGACCTGAGAGCATCCGACGCCGACCGTGAACGGGTCGCCGAGGTCCTGCGGGACGCCCTGGCCGAGGGACGCCTCGACATGGCGGAGTTCGAGGAGCGGCTGGAACAGACGTACCGGGCGCGGACGTACGGCGAGTTGGCGCCGATCACCCGGGACCTGCCGGCCGCCGGGGTCGTGCCCGCCGTCTCCCTGCGCAAGGAGCCGGTGGCGGAGGGAGGCTGGACCGGGCGGACGGTGGACGGCGAGGGTTCGTCGAGCTGGGCCGTCGCGGTGCTGTCGGGGTTCCAGCGCAAGGGGCGCTGGACCGTGCCCCGGCGGTTCACCGCGGTCGCCTTCTGGGGCGGCGGGGAGATCGATCTGCGCGAGGCGGACTTCGCGGCCGGTGAGGTCGAGATCACCTGTGTGGCGATCATGGGCGGGATCCAGATCGTGGTGCCGCCCGGGGTGGAGGTCGTGGTCCGGGGCATCGGGATCATGGGGGGCTTCGACCAGCGGGAGACGGGGGTGCCGGGGGAACCGGGGGCGCCCCGGGTGATCGTGAGCGGGTTCGCGTTCTGGGGCGGCGTGGGGGTGGAGCGGAAGCTGAGCCGGGCGGCGCGCCGGCAGGCGAAGCTGGAGCGGAGGGCCGCGCGGGCGGAGCTGCGCGAGGGCCGCCGGGACCGGCACCGGCACCTGGGTCACTGAGCCCCGGAGGCACGACGG
>NZ_KQ948769.1:91605-306974 GCF_001514205.1 Streptomyces griseoruber
CCGCGGCACTAGGTCCTGACGGCTGAGCCCTTCAGGTCCGCCAGGTCCGCCAGGTCCTCCAGGTCCAGAGCCTGCGCCATCGTGCGGTAGCCCAGGTCGCTGGGGTGGAGGTGGTCCCCCGAGTCGTACTCCGGGCGCAGGCTGCGGGGGTCGTACGGGTCCCGCAGGGCCTTGTCGAAGTCGACGACCGTGTCGAACACCCCGCCCTCGCGGATCGCGTCGTTGATCCGCCGGCGTACGTCCTCGCGGGCCGTGCTGTAGCCGCGGTGGCCGTGGAAGGGGGTGAGGGTGCTGCCGACGACCTTGATGCCGTGGGCGTGGGCGCGGTCGACGAGGGTGCGCAGACCGGCCACGATCGCGTCGGGGTCGGCGCGGCCCGGGTCGCGGAGGATGTCGTTGACGCCGAGGTCGACGACGACGGCCTTGACGTTCGTCCGGCCGAGGACGTCGCGTGCGAAGCGGTGCAGGCCGCTGGCGCCGCGGCGGGGGTCGTCGGCGAGGACCCGGTTGCCGCTGATGCCCTCGTTGACGACGCCGTAGCGGGGCGTGTCCGCGCCGGAGCGGGCGGCGGTGCGCAGCCGGTCGGCGAGGACGTCCGGCCAGCGGCGGTCGGCGTCGGCGGTGGCGGTGACCCCGTCGGTGATGGAGTCGCCGAGGGCGACGACGGTGCCGTCGGCCTCCGGGCCGAGGACGTCGAGCGCGGTGAGGTAGCGCCAGTGGGCGGTGGTGCCGGTGTAGGCGGTGCCGCTCTCGTCCTCGGTGTGCTCGCCGTCGGCGACATAGCTGGTCTGCCGGGCGTGCGGGTGGTAGGTGACCGGGCCGGAGGAGGCGGGGGTGTAGGTGCTGACGACGACGTCGGAGTCGTACGGGACGGCGACGGGGACCGGGTCGCTGACGGTCTGGCCGCCGGGCGGGACGGTGACCGTGGCGGCGCCGCCGAAGGTGAGCCGGCGCAGGGTGCCGGGGGCCGTCGCGGGGCCGTGCCGGCCGGCCGCGACGGCGAGGGTGGCGTGGGTGACGGTCAGCGGGCGGGTGCCGTAGAGGTTGGACAGCGTGACGCGGGCGCTGGTGCCGCCGACGCTGGTGTGCACGACGTTGCGGACCGTGCGGCCCGCCATGCCGGTGGTCTCGGTGCCCGGTTCGCCGCCGACGGGGGCGGTGCCCCAGGTGCCGACCCACACCCCGGTCGAGGCGGGCGCGGCCGACCCGGCCCCGCCGGGGGGTGCCGCGGGGGCGGCGAGGGCGCTGCCGGTGCGCGGGCCGGGGCCGTGGTCGGCGGCGGCGGCCGCGTAGATGGCGGCGGACAGGGCCACGACGAGTGCGACGACCGCGCACAGCAGTGCATAGCCCTTGTGCCTGGTCATGCCGGTCTGGTTCTCCTCGGTGCGGGAGCGTGCGGCTCCGGCGGACAGCGCAGGAGGTCACCGTCGAGATCCCCCGTACGAATGACGTCGGGAACTCCTGTTCCGTTCCGGGAGTCGGTCAAGCAGGGACAATATTTGCGTGCGGGACACGGGGGACCGGGGAACGGGGAACGGGTGGAGTTGATGGATCGTACGGATGCGGTACCGACCGGGAAGACCCCGGCGCGCGCGATGACCGTCTTCAGCGCCGCCGACGAGGAGAAGCGGCGCGGCGTACGGCGGATGAAACTGACCGCCGCCGGGCTGCTGCTGTTCGTCGCCGTGGTGTACGGCCTCGCGGAGTGGGCGTCCCACCAGGGCGCCGGCCCCTGGGCGGGGTATGTGGCCGCGGCCGCCGAGGCGGGCATGGTGGGCGCGCTGGCCGACTGGTTCGCGGTCACCGCCCTCTTCCGCCGTCCGCTGGGCCTGCCCATCCCGCACACGGCGATCATCCCGAACAAGAAGGACCAGCTGGGTGTCTCGCTGGGTGAGTTCGTCGGGGAGAACTTCCTCTCCGAGGACGTCGTACGGCAGCGGCTGCGCGCCGTCGGCATCGGCACCCGGCTCGGTTCCTGGCTGGCCGAGCCGGAGCACGCCGACCGGGTCACGGCCGAGCTGGCGACGGCCCTCAGGGGTGCCCTGACCGTGCTGCGCGACTCGGACGTCCAGGCGGTGGTCGGCGAGGCGATCACCCGGCGCGCCGACGCCCAGGAGATAGCGCCGGGCATGGGCAAGATGCTGGAGAAGATCGTCGCGGACGGCGGGCACCGGCGGGCGGTGGACCTCGTGGTGGCGCGGGCCTACGACTGGCTGGTGCTGCACGGCGACTCGGTGATGGACGCGGTGGAGGGCGGCGCCCCCGGCTGGACGCCCCGTTTCGTCGACAAGCGGATCGGCGAGCGCGTCTACAAGGAGCTGCTGCGCTTCTGCGCCGAGATGCGGGACATGCCCTCCCACCCGGCCCGGGGCGCCCTGGACCGCTTCCTCGGCGACTTCGCCTCCGACCTCCAGTCCGACACGGACACCCGGGCGCGGGTGGAGCGGCTCAAGGGCGAGGTGCTGGGCCGGGGCGAGGTCCAGGACCTGATCGCGTCCGCCTGGACCGCCGTACGCTCCATGATCGTCGCGGCGGCCGAGGACGAGCGCAGCGAGCTGCGGCTGCGGGTGCGGGCCTCGCTGCTGACGCTGGGCGCGCGGATGGCGACCGAGCCGAAGGTGCAGGAGAAGGTCGACCGCTGGGTGGAGGGCGCGGCGGTGCACGTCGTGACGACGTACCGGAAGGAGATCACCTCCCTGATCACCGACACGGTGGCGGGCTGGGACGCGGAGCACACCACCCGCAAGATCGAGGCCCACATCGGCCGCGACCTCCAGTTCATCCGCATCAACGGCACGGTGGTGGGCTCCCTGGCGGGCCTGCTGATCTACACGGTGGCACGGGCGCTGGGGGCGTAGGCCGTACGGCCGGGGAGGGCCTGCTCAGCTTCCCGCGCTGCCCCGGTTCCGTCGGCGCAACAGCAGCAGTCCCCCGGCGAGAGCGGTGATCCCGGTGGCGGCGGTCCAGCCGACGACCTCGGTGGATCCGGTGGCGGCGAGGTCGCGGCTCCTGCCGTTCTTGTCGCCACCGGCACGCACCGAGGGCGTACCCGACGGCTCCGAAGCGGTGGCCGATGCCGATGCCGACGCCGACGCCGACGGTGCGGCAGAACCGCCGGAGGCGACGGTCACCCGGTCCCGGGTGAACGCCAGCGTCCCGAACCCCAGCTGGTCGTACCCCCCGCTGTTCGGCCCGTAGTCCCCGCCCCCGCCCTCGGGCGCCGCCTTCGCCGCGATCTGCGTGAGATACGGCGCCGACAGCCCCCGCCGCTTGGTGTAGTGGTTGGCGATCATCGCCCAGATGGGCCGGGTCATCGCCGGGTCCACCCCGGCCGCGGCGGACGCGGTCTCGCTCCCGGACCACCCGTTCACGGCCCCCTTGCGACGCGTGTTGGCGGTGTACGCGACCTTCCCGCCCATGCACCACTTGGCCACGTACTGCGCGCCCTTGAGGAACCGGCTGTCGTCGTACCCGTACAGGTCGATGCCCTGGTTCCACGCCATCTCGCACACGGTCCCCATCAGCCCCACCCCGAGCAGCGCGTGCCCCTGGTCGCGGCCGGCCTCCAGCCACTCGGCGAGGCCGTCCTCGTGGACGACGGGGATGGCGTTCTTCACGGAGCCGAGTCCGGCGCCGTGCCGGAAGTACTCCACGGCCTGCTCGACCTTGGCGCTGTCGTCGCAGAAGATCCCGGTCGCGAGGACGCAGGCCATGGCGGTGAGGTCCCAGTTGGTCCAGTAGTTGGTGATGACCGCGCCGTTGTGGCTGACGAGGAAGCTCTCGCTGAGCGGCGAGAACACGGTCCGCAGCATCTTCTGGAAGCGTTCGCGTTCGAAGTCGGGCCGGTCGCGGACGAGTTCGGCGGCGTTGGCGGCCTGGTAGCCGTACAGCCCGGCGGCCAGGAACCGGTCGGCGGACCCCGCGAGCGAGGTGAGCGTCCCGGACCAGGCGTTGAGGATGGCGACGGCGGTGTCGGCGTGCGCGGTGTCGCCGCCGACGTGGTAGCGCAGTCCGTTCTGGTAGGCGGCGGCGAGGTCCTTGTAGAGCAGCGCGTAGTTCTCGGGCGAGCCCGATCCCCGGTACACGGTCGCCTGCGGGCGGGGCGTCCAGCCGCTCTGCGCGCGTCCGTTGGCGGTCAGCCTGGCGTATCCGGCGGTGTAGGGCGCGGCGCCCGCCTTCACCTTGGCGGCCATCCGGTCCAGGTCGGCGCGGGTGTGCAGCAGCCCGGGGTGGGCGTAGCCCGCGGTGCTCGCGGCGCTCGTCGAGGGGGCCGCGGTGACACCGAGGGCGGTGGCCCCGGCGGCCACCCCGGCGGCCTTCAGCATCCCGCGGCGGCTGATCTGGAGAGGTCGAGTCAGGTGCATGCCCGAGGAGACGGACGGCGTGCCGCGGGATAACGAAAACCGGCCCTACACCCCGGTGGTCGACCCCGGCCGGACGATCATCAGCACCGTCACCGTCGCCCACAGCAGGTTGAAGATCCCGGTGAACATGGCGAGCCGGACGGTGGTCTCCGGCGCGCCCCCGCCCTCGGCCAGGACCTCCTGCCGGGGCAGGACGAGGACCAGCAGCACCCCGGCGGCCAGCACGGTCAGCACGGTCGACGCGATCAGCCAGGTGTCGCCCATCACCCCCATCGCGCCCGCCGTGGCGAACCCGAACACGGGGACGGCGATGCCGACGGCCGCGTACACCTGGCAGATGCGATGCAGCAGCCGTACGGTCGCGCCCGCGCGTTCGTCGTCGGGCGCCGCCAGGAAGCGGCGGGCGGCGGGCGGGAACATGCTGGCGGCGACGGTGACGGGACCGACGGCGACGATCGCGGCGAGGACATGGACGGCGAGCAGGAACTTGGTCACGGCCCGACGCTAGGCGGCGCGGTGATCACGGAGAAGTGGCGGGACTGCCAGGGACCGACGGATTCTCGCCGACGGTCGACCGGTGTGCCCGGGGTCGCCGCAGCCCCGATCGGCGGGAATCCGTCGTATGCGTACGCTCTCGCCATGCACACCGTGGTCGTACTGGCACTGGACGGGGTCGTCCCCTTCGATCTGTCCGCCCCGATCGACACCTTCGGCTGGGCCCGGCTGCCCGACGGCCGGGAGGCCTACCGGGTGCGGGTCTGCTCACCCGAGCCGGGCGGGGAGGTGCGGGCGGGGGCGTTCACCGTGCGCGCGCCGTACGGCCTTCAGGCGCTCGCGGAGGCGGACACGATCGTGCTGCCGGGGGTCGCGCAGCCGCCGGAGGTGCTGCCGCCGGGTGTCGCGGAGGCGCTGCGCGAGGCGGCGGCGCACGGCACGCGGATCGCCTCGATCTGCGTGGGCGCGTTCCTGTTCGCCGCGACCGGCCTGCTGGACGGCCTGCGCGCGACGACCCACTGGATCGCCGCGCAGGACCTGGCGGCCCGCTACCCGCGGGTCACCGTCGACCCGAACGTCCTCTACGTCGACAACGGCCAGTTCCTCACCTCGGCGGGCGCTGCCGCCGCCCTGGACATGTGTCTGCACATGATCCGCCGGGACCACGGTTCGGCGGTCGCCGCGCACGCGGCCCGGATGTCGGTGATTCCGCTCGAACGGGAGGGCGGCCAGGCCCAGTTCATCGTCCACGAGCTGCCGCCGGCGCCCGCCGGGGCCACTCTGGAGCCGCTGCTGTCCTGGCTGGAGGACCACTGCGCACAGGACTTGACGCTGGACCTGATCGCGGAGCAGGCCGGCATGAGCAGCCGTACCCTCCACCGCCGCTTCCGTGAACAGACCGGCACGACCCCGTTGCAGTGGCTGCACCGGGCACGGGTGCGGCGCGCGCAGTACCTGCTGGAGACGACGGCCCACCCGGTCGAACGGATCGCCGCCCAGGCGGGCTTCGGCTCCCCGACGGCGTTCCGGGAACGCTTCCGCCGCGTGGTGGGGACGAGCCCACAGGGGTACCGGAGGTCGTTCCAGAGGTCGTTCCAGGCAGGGGCGGACGCGCATCCGGCGTAGGGAGTTCCCCTAGAGAGCTATTGAATTTCGATAGGTCTCGATCGACAATCGATAGATGCATCGACTCTTCGTCGCCGCGCTGCGCGCCGGCATCGTCGCCGCCTTCCTGGGCGGCCTCTTCGGTCAGATCGTCGTCGTCCCCGGTACGGCGGCCGACGAGGTCGACCGGTTCCCGCCGTACGAGCCCTTCGCCCTGCCCTACGCCACCGTGGCGATCCTCGGGATCGTGTGCGTCCAGGTCGTGCTCGTCGCGATGTGGATGCTGCTCGGCATGATCGAACGCGACGCGATCTTCACCGCGCGGGCCTTCCGCTGGGTCGACGTCATCATCGGCGCCGCGGTCGCCGCCACCCTGCTGGCGCTCGGGGTCACCGGCCATCTGGCCTTCGCCGACATCCCGGCGCCCGACGGCGCCATGCAGATCATCGGCGCGCTCGGGGCGGCGGGGCTGGCGGTCGGGGTGGGCGCGGCGTTCGCGATGCTCGTCGTCGTGATGCGCGGGCTGCTGCGCAAGGCGACCGACCTGCAGACCGAGATCGCCGAGGTGGTCTGATGGCGATCGTCGTCGACCTCGACCTGCTGCTGGCCAGGCGCGGCCTGTCGGTGGGCGAGTTCGCCGAGGCCGTCGGCATCACCCCCGCCAACGTCGCCGTACTGAAGAACGGCCGCGCCAAGGCGGTCCGCTTCACCACCCTCGACGCGATCTGCCGCACCCTCGACTGCCAGCCCGGCGACGTGCTGCGGTGGGTACCGGACGAGGGTGCGGAGGGTGCCGAGGGTGCGGAGAGCTCCTGAGGGTTTCCCGGCTCAGCCCTGCCGGTCCGCCACCGCCCTCGACGCGATCTGCCGCACCCTCGACTGCCAGCCCGGCGACGTGCTGCGGTGGGTACCGGACGAGGGTGCGGAGGGTGCCGAGGGTGCGGAGAGCCGCTGAGGGTTTCCCGGCTCAGCCCTGCCGGTCCGCCACCGCCCACGATGCCAGCGCGACCGCACCCGCCACCCCGAACACGGCCGGCCAGGCGCCCACCTTCTTCGCCAGCGGATGCGACCCGGCGAAGGCGGCGACATACGCGGCGCCCAGCGCCCCCGCGGCCTTCCCGCCCGCCCGCTCCCGCCACTGCTGCGCGGCAGCGGCGCCCGCGACGGCCAGCACCACCCCGCCGAGCTGCCGCTTCTTCGTCCACCGGGCCACCCCGTACCCACCGACGAGCCCACCGGCCGCGATCACCGCGCTGGGAACCCTCGCCATGCCTGCCTCCTCCGCAAGGTCGTTCTCTTCGTTGCGCTATACCGCTTCTGCGCCATCGCGCCATCGCGCCATCGCGCTTTTGCGCTTCCTCGCTACGAGGCTAACCACCCGTACTCGACGCGCGGGCCCTGACCCCGGCCGGCGTCAGCTCCGCGAGACCCGCCGCCGCCCACTCGGCTCCTGGCCCCGCTTGTCCACGACGGCTCGTTCCAGCACCGCGCTGGTGAAGAGGACCGCCCCCTTCCGGCCCCGCTTGGTGTCCCGGCTGAAGACGGTGCGTTCGCCGAGGTAGTCGAGGGTCGTACGGTCGAAGATCCACTCCGTACGGGTCCCCGCGGCGGTGTCCACGCGGGCGATGGCGATCCCGTGCCGTCCCGCCGCGTCGACGGCGTCGGGCAGCTCGGTCACACCGGGAATGCGGGCGGCGGCCCGGTAGATGGCGGCCGCGGTGGCGGAGGGCAGGATCTGCTCCCCGATGAGGTCGCCGATCCGGTCGAAGACGACCTGGTCCCGGTCCCCGTCGTCCTCGCCACCCGGCGTCCGCGCGTAGAGCAGCTTCAGCAGCGCGGCCGGATCGGTGGGCAGGGAGGCGAGCCAGGCGTAGGTGGGCCGTTCGATCCCGGCCGGAAGCCCGGCGTCCTTCGGATCCGTGCCGTCCGGCACGCCCACCTCGATCGGCCAGTCCTGCCCGTACTCGCGGATCAGCCCGACGTCGATCGTGGACTCCTCCCGCTGCGAGAACCACACCTGCCGTTCCCGCAGCTTCCCCAGCTTGACGGGTCCGTCGAAGACACCCTCGTTGTCGGCCGTCCTGCTGCGCACATACACGAACTGGTCCTCGCCCACCGGCGTGACATCGGTCCGCAGGGCGACGGCGGCGATCCGGCCGAGAGTCACGGCGGCGCTACGGCTCCCCCCTCCCGTACTGCCACTGCCGGCACCGGGCCGAGCGGCCGCACCGCCGCCGTCCTGCCCCGCACCGATGCCGACGGTCAGCCCGGCGGCCAGCGCGACGGCGACGGCCCCCGCGACAAGAGCGGGGGCGAGAGCGGGCCTCGGGAGCCGCAACGGCGAGGTCCGACGGCGGCGATCCCGGTCGATGAGCTGCATCAGTACGTCCTTGTGGTGAGAGTGACGCTCAGCAGGAAGCCCCCGCTCGACAGGAACGACCGGCAGCAGCCGGCTCAGTTCCTCCCGCTCTTCGTGCTCGTTCATCGGGCTTCCTCCTGAAGGGGCAGGGCCACGAACGCGGCCTCGCTCTCTACCTCTCCGCGACGCACGATCGGTTCCATGAATCCCCTACGGGACTTTTCCGCCGTACGTTCCTCCTGCTCCACGAACGTCCGCAGCCGCGCCCGGGCCCGCGACAGCCGCGACCGTACGGTCCCCACGGGCACCCCGAGCGCCTCTGCGGCCTGGGCGTAGTCGAGCCCGCCCCACACGCACAGCGCGATGACCTCGCGTTCGTGCTGCCGCAGCCGCCCCAGCACCCGCCGTACCTCGGCGAGGCGCCGGGTGTCGTCCACCCGCCCCGCGACGTCCTCGGCGAAATCGTCGACCGCCTCCTCGGCGGGACGCCGCGCCAGGAAGGCGAGCCGGCGCCGCAGACTCCGGTGGGCGTTGCGCGCCTTGTGGGTGGCGATCCCGAACAACCAGGGCCGCAGTGACCCCCCTTCGGCCTCCACGTCCTCCCGCCCCCGCCAAGCGGCCAGGAACGTCTCGGACATGACCTCCTCGGCCGCCGACCAGTCGCCGGTCAGCCGCAGGGCATGGTGATGGACGGCCGTGGCGTACAGCTCGTACAGCTCGGCGAACGCCTCACGTTCCCCGTCCCGCACCCGCCCGCGCAGCCGCCCGTCGTCGTCATCGTCGGACCTCACAGATCTCACACCTGTACCTCTCCGGGCCGAGGGACCGGTTCCCGTGGCGTGGCTCACAGCCGGAAGGCCGCCATGAGCGGCGGTACGGGAGGTCACCGCCCTCCCGCCGCCCCGCCCCGGGATCCGTTCGCCCGCAGGTACGCCTCCAGCTCGGCGGCCCCGGCCACCAGCGCGCGGCCACGGGCGGACAGCCGCCCGTGCCAGTCGCGCAGGGCGGACTCCAGCGGCTCCAGCCCGCCGGCCGCCCGCACCCGCGCGATCAACGGCGCGATCTGCTCCAGCAGATGGCCGCCCCGCCTGAGCTGATGGGCCAGCCGGGCATCCCGTACGTCGGCGTCGTCGTAGACCCGGTACCCGGTCCGCGGGTCACGCCGGGGCCGCACCACCCCGGCCCGCTCCCAGGCCCGTAGCGTCGCGGGCCGGATCTGCAGCTTCCGCGCGAGCGGCCCGATGAAGGTCGTACCGCCTCCGGCGGCCATGCCTGCCGACGCGGCCCTGCCCTCCACGGGCTGGAGCTGGAGCTCCCGAAGGGCACTCTCCACGGCCTCGAGAGTCCGGCGATCGTCGAGCAGCTGGGCGTGACTCTCGTCGATCAGCCGAAACGCCTCGGCCTCCGCCCCCTCGTTCACGGCCTGCATGATCGCCGCGGCCGTCCGATGACCGTGCCCCGGCACCAGCGCGAGGAAGGCCCGCAACGCCGCCGCGTGCAGCGGGGTGTACGTGCGATAGCCGTGCGCGGTCCGCCCGGCGGCGGGAAGGATCCCGTCCTCCTCGTAGTTCCGGACGGCCTGGGTGGACAACCCGTGCTCACGCGCCAGATCGACCGGCCGAAGCCGCCCACTCGTTTGAAACTCTCGCCCCATGCCCTCTGCTGCTTCCGCCGCTTCCTTCACCGAAAGTCTCAACCGAAAGTTCAACGATAGCGTTGAAGGCATGGCGACGACCGACATCAAGGACACTGCCCATCCCGTGGACGCGCCCTCCGTGATGAGGCTGCTCAAGCGCCGCCCGAGACTCCTCGCCCTGGGCGAGCCCGCCCACGGCGAGGACCCTCTCCTCCACCTCCGGAACGACCTCTTCCGCGGGCTCGTGGAAGAGGGGGGCTACCGGACGATCGCGCTCGAGACCGACTGCCTGGCGGCCCAACTGGTCGACGACCACGTCACACGGGGCACCGGCACCCTCGACGAGGTCATGGAGCACGGCTTCACCCACGGCTTCGGCGCGTCGGCGGCCAACCGCGACCTGGTCCGCTGGATGCGCACCCACAACGCCTCCCGCCCCACCACGGACCACATCCACTTCGCCGGCTTCGACGGCCCACTGGAGATCACGGGCGCCGAAAGCCCCCGCCGCGCCCTGACCGCACTCCACACCTACCTCGCACCGCGCGTGGCCCCCGACCTGCTCCCCGCCGCGTCCAGACTGGACGACCTCCTGGGCCCGGACACCCTCTGGACCAACCCGGCAGCGATGCTGAACCCGAAGGAGTCACACGGACTCTCACCCGAGGCGAAGGAACTCCGCCTCCTGACAGACGACTTGACGACCCTTCTCGCCACACAGGTGCCTGCGCCCGGACCCAGGGAGACCTGGACCCGAGCCCACCTGCACGCCCGCACGGCCACCGGCCTCCTCCGCTACCACGCGGCCATGGCCACCCTCTCCGAGGACCGCATGGCCCAACTCCTCGCCCTACGCGCCCGCATGATGGCCGACAACCTCCTGGCCCTGACCGAACACACCCCCACCCTGGCCCACGCCCACAACGCCCACCTCCAACGCCCCCGGAGCACCCTGCACATGGCAGGCCGACACCACGCCTGGTGGAGCGCGGGCGCCCTGGTCGAAACCCACCTGAACCAGGACTACGCCTTCCTGGCGACAGCCCTGGGCACGATCCCCCACCGCGGGGTGACCACCCCATCCCCGACCACCCTCGAGGGCCTGCTGTACGACTTCCCGGACACCCTCTACCTGATCGACGCCCCGCGCTTGAGCAAGGCCCTGCACGACCGCCCGCCGACCCTCCGAGTCTCGCCCTACTACGGCTACGCGCCGCTGGACCCGTCCCACGTGGCCTCGCTCGACGGGATCGTGTTTCTCAGGGACATCCCCCAGACCCAGCCTGGCAAGGGCGGGACGGGCCGATCCCAGGGCGGCCGATAGGCGGAGTGAGGTACGCCAAGCCCCCGGACCGACTCTGCGGCGATGTTCAGTCCGTCGGTCACCTCGTACTCGAACCGGATGTACTGGCTCACCGGCTCGGACACAATGCGAGCCCGCCGCACCGTGACTCCCCGGCCCGCCACCTCCGAAACCACGGCAAGCAAGGAAGAACTGGACACTGATCCGCTCGCTGGACCACACCTCCCAGCCTGTACGAGGTGGTTGTCCGTCCTCCCGTCCAGGTACACCGCGGGCGGACCACTGCTCGGGCTCATGGGATCATCCTTGCCGAGCCCGGCAGTGCGATCCGCCCGGTCATGAGGACTTCGTGGTTGGCGAACAGCGCGTCGAGCGCGAAACGGCGCCGGATGAGCGCCGTCCACTTGGCGTCCGCCAGATCGATGTACGTCTTGACCATGCGGGCGCGGCTTGCCTGTGTGAGGATCCAGCGAGCCTGGTCCGCACCCTGGGTGCGACCGCCGAGATCACGGGCGAGGCGCCACAGCTCGTCGCCGTCCGCCTGTTCGTCCACAACGGTGACGAGCCCGATGTCCCCGAGCCCGCGCGCGTCGCTGGACTGGGTCGTGTACGCGACGGTGAGTCCTTCGAGGGGGAACACGGTCACGCGACTGGTCGCGGTCAGCTCGGTGAGGGACACGAGGGCGAGTCCGTTCTCGCGTGGGAGGAGCGGGCCGACCACAGGACGGCCGACCCGCAGTGATTGGCGCTCGGGACTCAGCAGCCGTCGCCGTCCCCGCAGCAGGCCGGTGGGTTGCAGTCGGCGGCCGTACCCCACAGCCGTTCATCGACCTCGAACCCGGCCGCGCGCAGGCGGCCGACGACATCTACCATCAGCCCGCGCGTACGGACCTTGGCGTTCGGCTGGTGATGCAGGTAGTAGCCGAAACTGCGCTCACACCAGTCGGCGTACCAACCGGTGTGCAGGATGAGCGTGTGCCAGCCCGGGTCGATCTGCTGCGAGGGCGCCATGTTCGCGCCCTCACCGCTTGTCCCCATCACGTGGACGAGCGCGAGCGCCTGGTCGATGACCTGGTCGGCGACACAGCGCTCCAGGCCGTACTCGTCGGCACAGAACGCGGCGAGTGTGTCGAACTCGGCGTCGGTGACGAGGGAACGGCCGGTGCGGGGTCGGGTGGCGACGGCGGTGGGGGTCATCGGATGGCTTCCTTCGAACTGGTGGTGCTACTGGACGAGGTCAGACAGAAGGTGTTGGCGGGGAGTAACAGGGGTGTGTGGATCACTGATTCACCTCACAGTGGGGGTGGGGTCGATGGAGCGAGATCACTCCGGCTCTTCCGGAGCGAGTTGTCGCCTCCCGGCGTCGACGAGTTCGCGCACGAGCTGGGGCCTGCACAGGTCACCGTCGTAGCGCGGTGGAACGACCCAGTAGGTTCCCGGCGGCTCCAGCCGGTCGAGACGGGGGACGCCCAGATATGTGTCGCCGTACAAGCAGGGCGCCGCTTCGGCGTAGTCCCAGACCAGGCCGGCGTGCCACTGAATGAGCACGTAGTACGTCGGTCCCGTGGTGCGGTGATCGTGGATGACGGGCCCCTGCAACCGCTCCCGCAGGGCGACGGCCACCTGGCCGGGCTCCTCGCAGCCAATGGCGGCGTGCACGAGTTCACCCGGCAGCCGTACCGCCGCGAACAGCGTGCTGAGCGGGAGCAGCGCCACGTCCTGCAGCGACCACTCGGTGTGGGCCTGCTGCGGCACCGGATGCGCCCGAGCGAGCCACTCGGAAGTCAGTCTGTACTGGTCGGCTGACGTCAGCACCGTAGCTCCCTCGTCGATTGAGCCGTTCACGTTCACGAGGAAACCGCAGGCACCCTGTCCGTCATCAGGACAGAACTGGGGAAGCTGCGTGCCGCCGACCGGACAGTTTCACCTGGCGGCGTTGGCCGGTAGGACTACCTTCGAAGAAGAATTGATGGGGGCACGAAGTGAACAGCAGGCGGAACACGTCTCTCGAAGCGCTGTTAGCGGAGTTCGGCTTCACCCATGAACAGCTCGCTGACGAGGTGAACAGGACAGCTGAGCACCTGTTCGCCAAGCCCGCCAACTGCACGGACCGTCACGTGCGCCGTTGGATCGCAGGCGATGTTCAACGGCCGTGGACTCAGTATCTTCTTCCACTCCAGGAGATTTTCGGCCGAGGCCCAGAGGCCATGGGGTTCCTGGAGCGCAAGTCGTCGAAACCCCTCCCCACCCCAGCGGGACCAGTGCCGGTGAGGAATCCGGACGCCTTGCAGCGCCGCACATTCATCGCCGGGGCTCTCGTCGCCACGCTCGGCATCGATCAGACGCCGGGGCACGGCCGTCTCGGCTCCAGCGACATCGAAAGGATCCAGGGGACGATTTCCCGGCTCGACGCACACTTCAACGGGCTCGGTGGCGGCGCCCTGATCGACGTGGCGGTCGAGTACCTGATGCGCCTTCGGCACGCCCTGGATCACTGCGTCTACGGAGAACGCGTCGAACGTGCACTGAACCGGGCCATGGCTGAAGTCGCGGCGTGCGCAGGCTGGTCGGCCCACGACTGCGGGCAGCACAAGAGAGCGGCCCAGCTACGGAACGAAGCACTCCAGGCCGCGCTGCTGGCCCGCGATCCAGTCTCTGTGACCAGAGCCTGGTCCGACCTTGCTGCGCAAGCCGAACACGCGGGGCGACCCGCTGAAGCAGCTCGGATCAACCGTGCCGCGCTGTCCGAGCGGCACGTGCGAAACCACCCGCTGCTTTCTTCGCTCCTGCACTCACGGCTTGCCGATTGCCTGGCACAGACCGGCGACCCCAAAAGCATGGGCCGCCATCTGGCCGCCGCCGAACGTACCTACGACCGCGTGGAGGTGACCGGCACCCCAAGTTGGCTGCGCTTCCTCACCCATGCGGAGTTGGCTGGCCTCGCGGCCATCGCCCACCAGAGCGCCGGTCAGTACGTCCACGCAGAAGGACACGCGACGCGCACCCTCGGTCTTCTCGACGAACGCTTCACCCGCAACCGCGCCTACTACACCGTGCTGCTGGCCGAACTCCAGGTTGTCCAGGGCGAATACGAGAGGGCGTCGGCGACAGCTTCCAGCATCCGGATGGACGTTGTCTCCAGCACTCGCATCGCTGCCCGTCTTGAACGCGTCACGCAAGTCATCCGCTCTCAGGGAGGACGCACATGACCACGCACACCGAACTCGACCTGCGGCACTACGGACACGGTGACGCGCGCTCGATCCGCGAGCTCCTCCTGGACATCCACGACGAGGTCTACGCGGGCAGCGACGATCCGCTTGCCGGACGTGATGCCTTTGCCAGGTTCGTGGACCACTGGTCCGCCAACAAGAGTTTCGCTTGCGTACTCGCCCGTGACCCGGAGCAGCGGCCCGTCGGATACGCCTACGGTGCTCCGCTCAGTCCGTCCACGACATGGTGGACCAAGGTCTCCCCGCCTCTCCCCGCCTCTTTCGTCACCGAGACCGGGACCCGTACGTTCGCCCTGTCCGAGTTGATGATCCGAATGCCATGGCGCGGTACGGGCGCGGCTCGACGCATTCACGACGAGCTGCTCGCCTCCAGAGGAGAGCAGCGGGCGACGTTGCTCGTACACAAGGACCACGTCAAAGTCGTCGCTCTGTACGAGACCTGGGGATACACGCTGGTCGGTGAGGCGGTGCCGTTCGAGGGAGCCCCTCAGCTGTGCGCCATGGTCCTTCCGCTCGCGCATCCACAGGAGGGGAACATGTGAAGGTTCCCGTGGACGTGGCCCCGGCTCCGCCGCGCATGGCCGAAACCCATTCGCACCGTTGAGCGCGCCTGCGAAGCCCCAGAAGATGGTCATGAGCAGGAGCGGGAGCGGAATGACACAACGCCGGGTTTTCGAGTCCGGGGAAACGGGGGCTGAGCGGTGCTGGCTGGTGACGACGCGGTCGTGAGTGGTGGCCGATGAGGAACCGTATGCAGGTCGCGCTCCAGGTCATGCTGGCACTGGTCGCCTGCTTGCTTGGGATCGCCACCAACTACGCGACCAGCACCGACGATGTTCCCTGGGTGCTGGAGGCGATTCAGCGGTTCTCCGTTCCGGCCATCGGCCTGCTGATCGTGGCCCTGGTGGTCGGGCAGGTCGTCGTCTACCGGCTGGAGAATCCCGCGCCGGCCCGGATCGACTGGCCGCGTGACCGGGTCCCGTACCCGGGACTTGACGCGTTCGACGAGGACGAGGCCGCCGTCTACTTCGGCCGGGAGACACAGGCCGCCGAACTGACCCGCAGGCTGCACGCCACCACGACCCGCCCCGCGGAACGGTTCCTGGTGCTGGTCGGGGCGTCCGGGAGCGGCAAGTCCTCGCTGGTCAGGGCCGGAGTGATGCCCAGGCTTCGGGAACGCCGCTGGACCGTCGTACCGGCCTTCGCCCCGGGCCTCAACCCGCTGGGCGCCCTCGCGGGTGCGCTGGCGGCCGCCGCCGACGGGCAGGAACCGGCGAGCGCCGTACTGCGCAGGCTGCGCCAGGGGCCGGACGCTCTACGAACCGAGCTGTCGCGGCTGCGCGGCGGCCGGTTCCGGCGGATACTCCTCGTGGTCGACCAGTTCGAGGAGGTCGTCACCCTGGCGGGGGAACGTGAACGCGCCCAGTTCCTCAACGCGCTGCGTACCTGCGTGGAACAGGACCCGGCGGTCCGCGTTCTGGTCACCCTCCGGGTGGACCTGCTCGGCAGGCTCCTCGGCACCGGACAGGCTGACCTCCTTCAGCACCCCGTCGCCATCGGCACAATGGGCAGAGCGCAGCTCGTCGAAGTCGTGAAGAGCCCCGGGGCCCTCGTCGGCCTCGGCTTCGAGCCCGGAGTCGTCGACTCCATCGTGAGCGAGACCGGGACGGACGACGCACTACCGCTGCTCGCCTACCTCCTCCAGGAGTTGTACTTCGTCGCGGGGCCTGGCGGGACGGTGACCGAGGAGCTGTACCGGCGGCTCGGTGGCGTACCCGGCGCGCTGGCGCGTCAGGCGGACAACGCCGTGGCCGGGCTCGGGGCGGGCGTCGGCATCGACTTCGTCCTCCGCGTCCTGCTCAGGTTCGTCACCGTGGAGGGCCAGGACGTGGCCCGCCGTCATGTGCCGCTGTCCGAACTCGACGAACGGGACCGCCATGTCGTCGACGCCTTCGTCGAGGCGCGGCTGCTGCGCACCGACGTCACGGGCGGCGGCTCCGCAACTGGTAGCGAGCCCTGCGCGCAGGTGACACACGAGGCCCTCTTCCGTCAGTGGGCCCCGCTGCGGCAGGAGGTCGAGGCGCGGGCCGAACGGCTTCGCGAGCGCGCCGAACTGGAGCGGTGGGCGGCCGACTGGGAGCGGGCCGGACGCAGCGACGACTACCTCCTCACCGGGGAACGCCTCACGGCTGCCCGGCGCTGGCTCGAAGCACTGGAGGAATCCGGGCAGGCGTCCGCACCCGCCCGCGCGCTCGTCGAATCCTCGCAGCGCCGCGACCTGACCTTCCTGAGCCGGGTCTCCGACAGCATCGGCCGACAGGTGCTTCTTCACGCGGAGAGCGAACCGGAGCGCTCCCTGCTGCTCTCGCTCGCCGCACTCGGCGAGTGCACGCCCACGCCATCGGCCAGGCGCGGGCTGATGGCGGCGCTGGCGGCGAGTCACCTCCGCTCCCGGCTCGACGGACACACAGACACCGTCCGGCACGTCGCCTGGTCCCCGGACGGCCACAAGCTGGCTACGGCGTCCAGGGACGGCACCGGCCGCGTTTTCGACGCGCACTCCGGACGTCCACTCCTGGTACTGCCGTGCGACGGCGTCATGGCCGAGTCCGTCGCATGGTCACCGGACTCGGCGAGGGTGGCAACCGTCGGCCGTGACCGTGTCGTTCGGATCTGGGATGCCGCCTCGGGGGAGCCGGTCCGGCTGCTCACCGGCGCCGGAGACCTCAACAGGCAGGTGGCCTGGTCGCCGGACGGCCGCCATGTCGCGGCGGGCTCCAAGGACCGGACCGTACGGGTCTGGGAGCCCGATACCGGGCGGCTCGTGCACGAACTGCACGGGCACGGCGAGGATGTGTGGGGCGTTGCCTGGTCACCGGACGGCAACCGCCTCGCCTCCGCCTCCCACGATCAGACCGCGATCGTGTGGGACCTGACGACCGGTACGGCGGCCACCACACTCACCGGCCACTCGGACTTCGTCGAGGGCATCGCCTGGTCACCGGACGGACGGCACATCGCCACCGGCTCCGGGGACCACACCGCCCGCATCTGGGACGCCGGGACCGGCGACCTGCGCCTGCTGCTGCGAGGACACACCGACTACGTGTGGAACCTGGCCTGGTCGCCGGACGGGCGGATGCTGGCCAGTGCCTCCTCCGACCGCACGGTGCGCATCGTCGGCACCGAGGACGCCAAGGTCCTGGCCGTGCTGCGAGGCCACGCCGACACGGTGTGGGGCGTCACCTGGTCACCCTGCGGGACCATGCTCGCCACGAGCTCCACCGACGGCAGCGGCATGGTGTGGGACCTGCGCCCGCGTGGCGCCGAAGCCGTACTGGCCGACGGACACCGCGGCCCCGTGAACCAGGCCGCATGGTCCGGCGACGGCAGCCGTTTCGCCACGGCCTCGGACGACGGCACCGTACGGGTGTGGGACGCGGTAACCGGTGTTCCGGCCGGGCCGGTGATCGAGGGGGAAGACCGGGCCTGGGCCGTTGCCTGGGCTCCGCAGGGGGAACGGCTCGCGTTCAGCGCCAACGACGGCCTGTTCCGGATCGTCGCCGGGCGTGGCGGCACGCTGTTCGAGCGACACGGCGAGGTCATCGAGGGCTGCGCCTGGTCTCCGGACGGCGGCCGGGTCGCCACCGGTGGCCACGACGGTGCCGTGCGTGTCCTGTCCGCGTCGGACGGGACCGAGCTGCTCAAGCTGACGGAACACCAGGACTGGGTGGGCCGTGTGGCCTGGTCGCCGAGCGGACGGCTGCTCGCCAGCTGTTCCGACGACCGTACGTGCCGACTGTGGGACATCGGGGAGGGGCTGCAGTTCACCGTGCTGCGCGGCCACGACAACTACGTGGAGGACGCCGCCTGGTCCCCGGACGAGTTGAGGATCGCCACCGCTTCCGGCGACTGGACGGCCGCCGTGTGGGACGTCGCCACCGGACGGCGCATCGAGGCGCTGAAAGGGCACGAGGGACGGCTCCGCGCCGTCGCCTGGTCGCCCGACGGCCGGCACATCGCCACGGGCGCGGACGACCGCACCGTACGTGTCTGGTCCGCCGCCTCCTTTGAGGAGATCGCCGTCGTCGGTGTGCACCAGGACAAGGTGACCTCCGTGGCCTGGTCCCCGGACGGCACACTGCTGCTCACGGGCTCGGCCGACGGGACGGCGCGCGTGTGGCGGGCGGAGCCGGACCACGACCAGCTGGAGGCGACCGCCCGGGGAAGGGTCTTCCGTACCCTGACCCGCGAGGAACGGCGGCAGCATCTTCTGCCGCTCGACCCCGCGTGACCGCTTGAAGCAGTAGATGAATCAGTAGACCGATTCCACCGTGCGCTCCTCGGTGCGGACAAGGTAGTCGTCCGGGTCCAGGCCCATGGCCTTGCGCTCGGGCGACGCCCAGTACAGCGCGTTGCGCTCGGCGAACGTCTCCGGACCGTCGTACGAGATCAGCCAGACGAACTGGCTGTGCTCCCGGTCCACCCAGGCCCCTCCGATTGCGAACCCCAATTCCAGCCGCAACGGCACGATTTCCTCCCGCCACCGCTCCACCCACTCGTCGAGCAGGCCCTCCCGGACGGTGTACGTACGCAGCTGTGTGGTCTTCGGCATGCGGATATCCTCTACGACCTTGGAGGCGGAGAGGGGTCGGATTTCTGGTCGCTCTCAGGACGCTCCGCCCGTCAGCTCTGACCGTTGAGGCAAGCCCTCAGCGATCACGGCACCGAATTGCCCACGAACCTGCACCAGGCGTCGGCCGATACCTTGACATGAGGGCCGCCTGGCGCCTTGGAGTCCCGCACTAGCACCCCTGACGGAACGAAAGCAGCCTCCACGCACTCAGTCGTGTTACCGCCGCTGTGCGACGACTTGAACCAGACAGGCTCGGAGACAGGCTGGGGACCGGCAGACATTCAGAGCTCCTTGCGGGCGCGGTGGATCATGGCGGAGGAAGCTTCCATGTCCAACGCTTGCGCCAGGAGGTACTCGAACGCAAGTCTGTATCGCTCCAGTTCCTCGTCCTTTTCCAGGAAGAGGGAACCGGTGTGGAAGTCGACGTAGACCACATCGAGCGCCGGCTCGGGGCCACCGATGATGACGAAGCTGCCCAGCGCCGCGGCGTGGGCCCCCTTGGCGAAAGGCAGTACCTGAAGCGTGATGTGAGGAGACTCGTTCGCTTCGAGAAGCCGGTCGAGTTGCTCCCGCATGGTCGTAGGTGAACCGACGACACGCCGGATCACGGACTCGTCGAGGATCGCCCACAGACGTAGCGGCTTCGGGCGGGTGAGAATCTCCTGCCGCTTCATACGGATGTCGACCAGGTGCTCGATTTCCGGCTGCTCCAGGGGTACTTCGTTGGCCTTCTGAAGCGCCGTGCTGTACGCGCGCGTCTGCAGAAGGCCAGGGACGTAGACACACCCGAAGTGACTCTCGCGCACAGCTTCGTCCTCAAGCGTGAGCAGCAAGTTCATGCTCTCTGGGATGGAGTCCGCGAAGGAACTCCACCAGCCTTGCTGTTTAGCGTTCTTGGCGATGCCGACAACAGCGTTGCGCTCGGCATCGGTTGCCCCGTACTCACGGCACAACGCATCGACGACGAGCCACTTGACCGGTCCGGCCTGGGTTTCGTACCGGCTGACCGTCGCCTTTGACACGCCAACGAGCTGCCCGGCTTCCTCCAGGGTCAGCCCTTTGCGGGCGCGCAACTTGCGCATCATCGCTCCAAGTTGGCGGCGACGGGTGGTGGTCCGTTCGGACATGTGGCTCCTTCGCCATGGGCCGGGCTGCGGGCCCGGAGATCCCCATCAGGCTAGGCAGCCGAGGTGCCAGGCGACGTCAGATTCACCCGATGGATTCTCGTGAGAAGTTACACAGCGAGATTTCTCCGTGCCATGCTTGCTCTTAGATCGCTACGCAGTGCAGTCGTACGGATACGGCAGGCGCAGCATGTGCGTGGCCTGGGAGGGAGGAGTAGTCGTGTCCGGCTACGAAGTCACCGAACCCCGACTCCGCTGTGTTCTGCCTTTCGAAGCGGTGCCGGCGGAAGTGGGTCTTCTTCGGAGAGCGGCCGTGAAGCAGCTGAGCCAATGGGGGATGCCGGTCGCAGTCGACGAGGCAGAGCTGCTCGTCACGGAGCTGGCCACCAACGTCGTCAAGCACGTCGGCGAAGGCGTGTCAGCAGCCCTGATCCTTGAGTGGAGAGGAGAGCGGCTCCGACTCGAAGTCCATGACAAGAGCCGGACACCGCCGTCACCGAGGACGCCCGACAGCGATGACGTGTGCGGCAGAGGCCTGCACCTGCTGGCGTCACTGGCGGTCGATTGGGGCACAGCGCTGACGGCGGCAGGGAAAGCGGTCTGGTGCGAGATCGCGATGGGCACGGGATCTGCCTGCCGACGCATCGAGCGGGCCGCGGCTGCGCTTGAGAACTACCCAGGCACCGGTAGGGGCAGCGCGCTGCAGAGGAGAGGGCGTGACGCGGGCCTTACCGAGTCAGCGGTCGAGCTGATCGCAGACCTGCTCCACTGGACCGCTGCCCGCGGCCTCGACCCGGATGACGTCCTCGACCGTGCGCAGATGCACTACGAAGCCGAAGCGGACGCGGCCTAGTGGGTGTCATCCGATGCGGACTTGCGCATCCACTCCCGCAGGGCGGCCGGGGTGCGCCAGGATTCTCCGGGACGGCACCTGTGACACATGCGGTGGCAGTTGGCGCAGACGCATGCGAGGTCGTCGAGCTTGGTCTCCCGTGTTCCGGAAGTGTGGAGGGGAGTGACGTGGTGCACTTCGATGTATCCCTCGCCCAGCTCTCCGTAGGTGTGGGCGAAGTCAAAGTTGCAGACCTCACACCGCAGAGGTCCTCCGCGTCGCCGTACCTGGTCGATCTTCCGAGCGCGGAGCTTCGGGTTCCGCTCGCGGGCGAGGGCCCGGCGGACGAGAAGGCGTCCCTCGACGGCACTGACACCCAGCTCGTCGACTTCGTCGGGCTGTGGGGGGATGAGATGGAACTCACCCGAGCTGATGCCGTCTTCGACGGCTCGGGCGGCCTGGAGCATCTCGGCCTCACGTTCGGTGAAGGCGTCGATCATGAGCAGCGTGGGCTTGCCGCACCGGGTGGCCTTGCCTGTGTAGTGCCTGTGGTTGCTCGCGAAGTCCGTGGTCTTGCGGCTGACACTGTCGGGGGACCGGAAGCTGGGCAGGGCGAGTACTTCCGGTTCGTGGATCGGCAGCGAGCGGAGGAGCTCCGACAGCTCTCGTACCTCCGGGTCGTTGGTGCGCAGCTCCCGCCAGCCGTTCTTCACGACGAGCGCCCCAGCGAGCAGCAGCTCGTCCTCAGTCCACGCAGGTATCCGCATGAGCCATATCGTATGAGTGTTCGGTGCGGCGGAGGGTGCGTTCAGCGAACCGCGGGGCGTGCTGCACACTGGGTGGGGTCTCGTTGTCAGTGGGGTCTGTCACCCTCAGTGATGGTGGATTGCAAGATGAGTCTGCCGCTGTACGGCTGTAAGGAGGGGGCATGACCCGCATGAAGGAACCTGAGGGCGTCACCGCGGTGCCGAGGGAGCCTGAGTTCACGTCGATCGAGATCTGCGCAGGGGCCGGCGGACAGGCCATTGGCCTGCATCAGGCGGGCTTCGGTCACCTCGCTCTGGTTGAGATTGACCAGCACGCGGTGGAAACGCTCAGTCTGAACATCGAAGACCATGAGGTGTGGGCCTGGGAGCGCGAGCACTGCGACGTCCTGGCGGCTGACGTCAAGGAGTTCGAGCCTTACCGGGACTTGCGCAAGAGCGCTGACCTGCTGAAGCCGGACGACCTAGATCTCCTGGCCGGCGGTGTTCCATGTCCCCCGTTCTCGCACGCAGGTAAGCAGCTCGGTAAGGACGACGAGCGAGATCTCTTTCCCCGCATGCTGCGGCTGGTTGAGATCCTCAGGCCGCGTGCGGTGATGATCGAGAACGTTCGCGGGATCATGGACCCGAAGTTCTCGGACTACCGCGACTGGATCAAGGCGAGGCTTGAGGGCGGTACCTACCGGGCCGAAGACGGCCAGCTCGCCACAGAGGAAGGGCTCGGCTACACCGTCAGCCGGTGGGACGTTCTGGAAGCCAGTGACTTCGGCGTTCCCCAGCTTCGTCCTCGCGCCATCCTTGTCGCCTTCCGGGACGACGTGATCAAGGACCTCAAGTACGAGTGGCCCACACCTACACATGAGGACCCGGTCAGCGTTGCGGTGAGCCTTGAGCCATCCATGCGTGAGCGTTTCGGGCGGTATTTCGACGGGGCTCAGTCAACGCTGGCACACGAGCGATTCGATCGGTGGCTCACCAGGGCACGCGAACGCGATGCCGAACTCAAGGGCAAGGGGGGAGGCATTGCGCCTACCCTTGTCGGCGGATCGAAGAAGCATGGTGGTGCAGACTTGGGCCCCAGTCGCGCAAAGGCGGCCTGGAGGAACCTCGGTGTCTCCGGCATGGGTGTCGCCAACGACATCGACACTTGTGTAGAGAAAAAGACCGAGGGCCGCGATCTGTTCGGCCCCGATGGGCCCATGCTTACGGTGCGGCAGGCCGCAATCATTCAGGGCTTCCCCACCGAATGGGACTTCGCGGGCGGCAAGACTGCACAGTACCGGCAGGTCGGTAATGCATTCCCGCCGCCTGTGGCCAAGGCGGTTGGTGAGTCGATCATCGAGGTGCTGAAAGCAGCTCGGGAGCGCGACCAGAAACAGGCCTGATCACCTGCTCGCGGTCCCCTTCCGTGCTGCACTGCGGTGCCTCTCGACCTCGGCTGCGATGCGTGCCGCGCAGTCTTCCGAAGGCTCGTGTTCCCAGAACCGGAGCACCGTCCAGCCGGCCTCCGTCAGGCGCTGGTCGGTGTCCCGGTCGCGGGCCATGTTCCGGGCCACCTTGTCTGACCAGTAGCCCGGGTTGGTCTTCGGTGGTACGTAGTGCTCTGGGCAGCCATGCCAGTAGCAGCCGTCAATGAAGACCGCTACCTTCGCCGGCCCAAAGACCATGTCAGCGGTCCGGCGAAGACCTGGTAGGGGCTTGGCGGCGACGCGGTAGCGCAGGCCCTGGGCATGCACCAGCTTCCGGATCAGCCACTCCGGCTTGGTGTCCCGGTTGCGGATGGCCTGCATGTTGCGGCGCCTGGCTGCAGACGAGGCCCACGAACCCTCCGGAGGCACCCAGTCTCCTGCTGGGTCGGCCTGCGGTTCGTTGCTCTGTGTCGGACGCGTCACCATCGGATCAGGGTCTCCGCTAGTCGTTCGTAGGGGAGTATCCGTCGCAGGTTGACACACTCTTCCCAGTCAGCGAGCTGTTTTTCATTACCCACCCTCCTCACCGCCTGGTCAAGCGCGTCGTAGGCCACGTGGTATACCGCGTCCAGTTCACCGGTGCCGCGGGCAATGGCCACTATGCGTGAGGGAAGTGGTTCGGCTGTTACGGTGATCAGATGCGGCTGCCTGCCCCGGCGGTGGCGTATGAGTCCATTGAACTCGTGCCGGATGTTCTGTACGCGGTCCGAGCGGATGGTCCACTTGCAGGAGATGGCTGCATGCAGCCACGGAGCCCCGCCCATGAGCCCTGCAGAGTCGTCCGGGATGCTCACCGTGATATCGGGCGTGACCATGTAGTCCGTACCGATGGTTGCCCGGAGCTCAGGGCTTTTTTCCATCAGTTCGTCAATGGCGCCAAGGTGTGCGTACTGGGCGAACCCCTTAGCGGGGTTCCCCCGCTCGACCATCCACTCGCTGGTTGTCTCACGCTGCTGAAATTGCATGCGGAGATGGTCAAGGACGGCTACTTCAAATCGTTTTCCTGGATTTTCGCGGGGCGGCCGGATCCGATCCTGTCCGACGTTTAGGAAGGACATCATTTCTATCGCCAGATCGATGGACTGGTCGTTTCCTACGTCAACGATATTGGGAACCAGCTGCTTCTGCTTCTTACTGTCGGGATTTCGCCAGCCGAACACATCGGTAGGAAGTGAAGTGCTGGGGAGCTTCGAAATCGGCAGAATGGATTTCATAGTTATTCTTCGCTGAGTAATTCAGGCGGCAGTGTGCTTGGGCAGGAAAGGGCCGGGCTCTACCGGATCGGCAGCGTCGGCGAGAACCCACTGGCGGCCATCAAGCTCGACCCTTGGCCTGTCGCCGTGATGCGGCTTGACTTCGACCACCCGGAAGCTGACAAGCTCCCCGGCTTCGGGGACAGGCGCACCGAGAGCGCGTGCGACAGCCTGGTGCTTGCTGTAGTGGCCTGGGATGAGGATCCCGCGCTCTCTCAGCACAGTCCGCGCACGGCCCTTGGCCTCCCGCACCCGTGCCATGTAGTCGTACTGCTGTGCAACGGTGCGGACCACGCCTCGTCCGATCCTCTTCATCTGAACCCGCTCAAACAACTCATTGACTCTGTGCTGACCTGACGAAGGGGACAGGATCGCCGAGCGGGTGGCTGGGTCGAGGTGAAGGAGTACATTCTCCGGAAGCTCGGCGTCCTGCCAGAGCCACTGGATCTTGTTGCGATGCTCGGCCTTGACGGTGAGCTTGAGGTCTCGGTTGTTGCCGCCGTTGAGCCATTCGCTCCTTATGCGGAGGAGGCCAGCGCTCCAGCGTGTCTTGTAGTCGTCGGCCCACACGAGCAGGCAGATGTGCCCGAGCGCCTCAGGCGGGATCATCCATCCACCGAACTGCTGTGAATACTTGCAATCTACGTCGACCCCAGCGATCTTGTAGTCCATGTTCACGCCGTCGTTGAACTCGAACTCTCGCTGAAGGTTGATCTCGACGAGGGTTCCGGCATGCGTCTTCTCGGTCTTGAACAAGGTCTTCCAGTCGTAGCGGCCAGTGACTTCGCCGTTGAGCAACTGGTCAATGGTGTCGCGAAGGACGGAAGCGAAGCGCTGCCCGGTGGGGTCCAGGGAACGGATTAGCGCTCGGACTCTTTGGAGCTCCTCATCATCCTGCTCCGGAATTTGGTGGGAGATCCGGGCAGTGGCTTTGATGTCTTCCTCGAATGGAAGCAATTTCCGTCCTTCTGTATGAGTCACGACAGTCGGAGGTCAGTCCTGCGGGGCGTTAACGATGGGGGCGTCCGGCTGACTTGAATCCTTGGCTCGGAAGCGTACGAGCTGACGTTTGGAGTCGATGGCCGAACGGGGCGGGATCACGGTGAACGCCAAGGTGATCTCGGAAGCAGAGGCGGTGCCCTTCGCCGCGACAGCCTCGATCTCTGCGTCAGTTGTTGCCTCGACCACGGGGTAGAGCAGCACCACGCCGCGGTGGGTACCCATGCCTGTGGTGACTCCAGCGGCTGCTTCGGCTTGGGCCGTGTCGATCAACTGCTGTGCATAGGTGCGGTGTTCGAGGCCGGAGATACGTCCAAAGGACACCTTGCCCGCCTGGCGGCTACGGCGGAACAGGGAGAAGGGGCCATGGCCCAGGAGCATAGCCTCGATCCGGCGGCGCTCCGTGCGGTGCGGCGCGAGTACAAGCCAGTCGTCGACCAGGGCTAGACGGCCATCGAGTTGCGAGAGGTACGTCAGGTGCGGCTTGAGGACGTTTTCGTCCTCCCACTCAAGCGAGCTGAGGATGCCCAGCAGGTCTGCGTGGGATACGACGGATGTGGCTGCCTGGAAACTGCGGGACAGCGGAGTGGTGCTGTCCGCTTGGAGGCGGCACGTGGTGGAAGAACCGCTGAGCTGGGCCAGGACGGGCTGCCAGCGCTGTGTGTTGCGCGCCGTTGCCTCGGTGTCGACCGGGTAAGCGGCAGGCTCGATGGGCTGGCCAGGTGAACGTACCTCTACGAGTTCGGCGTTGAACATCTTGTTGCGGGCGGACGGTTTCACCCACGGAAGATGCTGCGCGACAAGCGGTGGGATCTGGGCAGGAGTCACCTGCGGGCGGCCGTCTACCAGTGGTGCGTAGCGGGCGAGTTCAGCTCGGAAGAGTTCCTCGTCCTGGCAGATGGCCTCGAAGGCCTCGTACAGGTCGACAGTCTTGATCTTGCCAATGAGTTCTTCACGGCCGATGTACAAGCGCACCAGGTCCCGGTAGCCCCGACGGAAGCCGAACCACCTGCCCATCTGCATAAGGGTGTCCGCTTGCTGGGTCGTCCGCCGGTAGTAGGTCACGGTCAGTCCCTCCACGGTGAAACCGCGGGAGAGCTTGGTGCCTCCGACCAGGATCTTCCAGACATTCGGCGTTCGGTCGAAGTCGAGGTCCAGTTGGGCGAAGTAGCGATCGGTGTCCCCGTTGACGACGATGACCGGACCCCCACCTGAGTTGATGAGCTGCCGTGCGCGGCTGACATAGGGCCGCAGCTCGTCGTACGTCGTCGGCGTGGGGAGATCGGCAGCGTGTGCGGCTGACACAGGTGCGAAATCGGAAGCGAACAGTTTCGCGAGGCGCGCATGTCCCTCTGGGCCGGTGTACCCGGCGTTGTTCCACATCGCGGTCAGCCGGTTTGCAAGCGCGTTGTGGTCGTCCATCTTCACGGACTCGTGAACGAGCATGGTGTGGTGCCGGTAGGGGTCTTGGGAGAGCCCCTTGGCCACGCGGTACGCCTTCAGCGCGCCTGACAGGACGAAGGCGTCCATGGCCTCCTGCAGACGGTCACCTGTGGCTTTCTCGATACCGCGGACGTGCGCCTTCTCCTGGGAGTTGGCGACGGTGCGCTCGTTGCGCGGAATCGGTGAGTCGAGGTCGTGGAAGTCCTGGACGCCCATGTACTCGGAGGGGCGGGGCAGGGAGATCAGGAAGTCGCGGGGGAAGATGTCGTCTCCGTCTCCGGGATCTACGAAGACGTTTGCGAAGGGGGTGGCCGTGTATCCCACGTACTGGGCGCGGGGCAGCAGACGTAGCAGGTCTGTAATGAGCCCGTTGATCGCGGTGCGGGTGACTTTTCCGGCCTCCCACTTCCTGGGGTTGGTCGTGTTGACTGAAGCTTGATCGGATTCGTCATCGATGATCAGTGCTGGGATCTCCGACAGCAGCGGGCCGATCTTGCGCAGGTCGTCAACGAGATTGGAGAGGACTGTCTTGTTCTTCTTCACGACCATGATGCGAGCCGCAGCCCGGTGCAGGTTCGCAGGGTCGTAGAGAGGGCGGGACCGGTCGTGCTTCTCGAACTCCAGAGCCCGGATACCGTTCAGGAGCCTGCGGTAGTCGTCTGTTCGTGTGGTGAGGCGCTCGATGTCGAAGGAGCCGAGTACCGAGGGCCGGCCACCATGAGAGACGAACTTCTGTGGCCAGTCCTCGTCGTCCTGGTAGTCGAGGCCGACAAGAGCGCTGGGGTCATTCGGATCCGCTCCGCGCAGGATGTTCTCCTGGCCGATCAGCTCCATGTCGATACGGCGCTGTGTCTGGGAGCGGAGGAGGTTCAGGGTGCCACCCAGGACGATGACCAGGCGGTAGCCCGCGTCGATTGCCTTGGCCGCGACGCCCGTGAAGTTGGCCGTCTTGCCTGACTGGACATAGCCCACGACGAGGCCGCGCGCCCCAAAAGCGTCGTCCCGGGCAGGGTCGGAAAGCCGTTCGACAACGCTGTGAGCTGCCTCGTCAAGGCTGGACACTGCAGAGTCGGGCCATCCTTTGGCGTGCAGCAGGCGCTCGTACGCTCTCCAGTAGAAGGAGCGGGCGGCTGCGCTCTCCCGCGTGTACCAGGGGTCGAAGTCCTTGCTGATGACGACTGTGCCCGGTTCCTTGAACACGGGGATGAGGGAATCAATGGCCTTGCCCAGCTCCGCACCGAACCCGAGGCGTGTGTAGGCGTCAGCCCGGCGTTCGTCGGTACGTGCTGGCGAGGACGACCAGGTGGCGCGCTCGTCCAGGTCCCATGCGGTGAGCGTTCGGTTCCAGAGCGCGAGGAGTTCGTCGCCGGGGGAAGCCTCCAGCAGCCTGTCGTGGAAGCGCTCGAGAGCGAGGTCACTGGGATCCTGCTCATCGGACAGCGCAAAGGCGAGCTTGGCGAAGTGCCTAGGACCTCCGCGTTGCATGGCGGCCAGGACGTCAACATGGAGGTTGAGGAGTTGATCAGTCATCGGAGACATCCAGTCCTGGTTCAGCCGGCTTCGTTCTCGTACCGGGCCATCTCGCAGTGAGCTGCAGTGATCAGCACGTTGTTCCAGAGGGCCATTTCGTCGTCGCGCTGCGCGCTGGAGCGGCCCATGCGGAAGTTTTTTTCAAGGAGCAGGTACAGCAGGCCCTTGAGGACAGGCGCGTCGTTGGAGCCGGCACGGCGATCGCCGTTGAAAGCCGGGCGGTACTCCTTGTTGAGCCGTACGACATGCTCATCGCGGTCGATGCTGAAGAACGTGTGGGAGGGCATGGCCTCCCAGCGGAAGGTGATGGGGTCCTGGCCCTCAAGCTGCGGTAGTTCGTCCCGCAGGGTGCGCTTCAGCTTGGGGTCTATGCCCTTGCCGGGGGGAATGGCCTCCGTTCGCCTGACCTCAGTGGAGCGACGAGCGGCCTCGCGGTACGTGGCCTCGGCTTCTTGGAGATACGAGGCGAAGGTCTGACCATTGGCGTCAACAGCCTGCTCAAGCCCCCGGGCGAAGGCGGGGGTGACGTTCACTCCGTCTTTCTTCACGGTGAGGCTGAAGACGCCGTTCGGTGCAGACGGAAGGTCGAGGGTTATACGGGCCAGGTTGTGGTGGGTCTCGGCGCTGCGGGTGCCGTTCCAACCGCCGGCCTGCACGAGGCGGTCGTGCCGGTAGACGTAGAACCCTTGGCGATCCGCCAGCGGACCGATGCCGCGATAGGCAACGAGTGGTGATTTGGGCGGCCAGATGTGCCCGGTCATCACGACATCTCCAACGCCCTCGACGGGCGCTGAGAACGTGCGAGGGTAGTTGGCGCGACCCGGTATGCGGTATCCGAACGGATCGATAGGTTCGATTCCCCGGTGGTCGAGCTCGTCGCGGGTGTGTACATCTTCAACGACTATGTCGACATGGAAGTCCTTGCGTGCGAGGAAGCGGTGCAGGTACAGACCCAGATGGGTTTCCAGCTTCTCGATCGCGTCGTTAAGGAAGCGATCAGTCTGCCCGGCCGTGACCGTTTCGAAGGCGCGCACGCCATCCCAGCGGACGATCGTGCCGTGCCACTCGACGATGCCGTCGTACCGGTCCACTAGGTCCTGGCAGTACCGGGCATCGACGATGTCACAGCTGAAGTCTTCCTGGGCGGCCGCCGTCCGCCAGCGACGCCCCGCGGAGGCGCTGCGCTTCGTGCGGCTGATCAGTGTCAGCGAGTCAGCATGTGACAGCGAGGCAGCCTTCAGGCCGGCACCGAAATGACCCAGCGCGGAGTCGGCGTATCCGGCACGGCCGCCAACCGTCATGGCTATGTCGAGTCCAGCTTCATCCATCCCGTTGCCGTCATCGATGACGAGCAGACTGACCAGGTGGTCCGAGTCGCGCAGGAAGCTGATGACAACCTTGCTGGCCGCGGCGTCAATGGAGTTGTCGACAAGGTCTGCGATGGCTGCTTCGAAGCCGTAGCCCTGGTGGGTCAGGGACTGCACGTAACGGGCGGCGGGCGGAAGTCGCTTGCTCCCGCTCGTCGGAACCTCGTACTGCCAGTCGGCGGAGTGCTCATATGGCATGAGTGGTGGCTGCTCCTGGGGCACGCAGGACGGGGCCTGTGTGGGGGAGGAGCGGCCCGTCGGTTCTGTGAACAGTGAGTGAGCATGACGGTACTGCAAGGAGCAGACGGAGATCCTTGCAGTGCCGCGGCTGCTCGGCACGATCCTCATTATGGGCTGAAATACGCCAGGCGTTGACTGAACGGGCACGATTGCCTGTAGGCCCCGTGGGCGGCGGATGGCCGTTTAGCGAGACACTGCCTCAGGTCAGAGCGCAGCGGCAGGCTGCGTGCTCCCGTGGCACCCCTCATAAGCGCCCCCCGACCCACACCAACACCCCGCCCCCCTCTGCGGCGGCCAAGCCACAGCCCGCCCCCGGGCCGCCAAGGTGGTCGCGTACTGCGGCAGCAGGTCCCCATCCCCCGGGGAAACTCCCTCCGAGGCGGCGAAGGCCTCGTACGACGGGACCGTCCCCGTCACGATCCCCAGGTTCGCCGTGCCGGAGGCGGCCAGCTCGCGCAGGGACGCCTCTATCGTCGCGAGGTGTTCCTCGTGGGAGGGGTAGTCCGCGGACAGGGTCGGGTACGCGGTCACCAGTTCCGCCAGTTCGCTCGCCGGCCAGTGCAGGACCGCCACCGGGAAGGGGCGGGAGAGGGCCTCGCGGTAGGTGCCCAGTTCGGCTCGGAGGCGGGAGATCTCCGCCTCCAGCTCTGCCGGGTTGTCCGAGCCCAGGGACCAGACGCGCTTGGGGTCGTGGAGTTCGTCCAGGGAGACCGGGGAGGAGTGGAGGGTGTCGGCGAGGAGGTCCCACTCGTCGTGGGGCGCGCCGAGCATGCGGCGGACGCGGTGGCGGCCGAAGAGCAGGGGGTGCGTCGAGTACGGGGGCTCCGGTACGTCCGTCAGGAGCAGACGGGCGCCCTCGGTGAACGCCGCCTCCGCCGCCTCCAGCTCGTCGTGGGACTCCAGGGACTCCGCGACGATCACCCAGGGGGCCGCGTCGCGCGGGGCGGCCGCGCGGATGCCCTCGATGATCGCGCGGGCCTCGGCCTCGTGGCCGTACTCCCAGAGGTTCGAGGCCTTGAGGGCGCGGACCAGGTGGGGGTTGTCCAGGGTGTCCACGGAGGAGAGCAGGCGGTCGTAGAGGGTGCTCGCGGCGGGGCGGTCGCCGGAGAGTTCCAGGTGGGCCGCGGCCTGGAGCAGCAGCGGCTCGGCGTCCTCGGGGTACAGGCCGGCGGTCCGCTCCAGGCGGGCCGCTTCGGCGGTGTGGTCGACGTTTTCGGCGGGCGTGTCGGGGCGCATGCACGACACCGTACTGCCCGCCGGTGACAAAGGTCAGGTACCTGGTGAGGTATCCGCAGGCCAGCAAGGCCAGCAAGGCCAGCAAGGCCAGCAAGGCCAAGAGGGCAGGGGCAAGAAGGCAGGGGGCCTGTGCCAGGGCACAGGCCCCCGGGGGCGGCTTGGCGCGGCTAGATCGTGACGTTGTCCACCTGGAGCGTCTGGACCGACTTCGCCGGGAAGGACAGGGCCACCGTCTTGCCGCTGAGGTAGGTGTCCGAGCGGGCCGTGTAGAGGTCGCCGCCGCCTGTGGTGAGGGTGCTCCAGCGGGGGACCAGGCCGCCCGTGCCGCCGTTCACCGTGGTGAAGTTCGAGAGGTTGAAGGTCAGGGTCTGGGCGGAGGTCGAGGTGTTCAGGGCCACGATCACCAGGCGTTTCGCCGAGCTGTCGTAGGCGGCCGTCGCGTAGCTGACGCCCGTGTCGAGGATCTTCATGCCGGGGCGGATGTGGCGGCTGAACTGGGCCATCACGTAGTACTTCGTCTCGACCGCGCCGGCCTGGAGCGTGCTCGCGTCGTACTTGATCACCCCCCAGCCCGCCGTCGGGTCCATGACCTGCCAGTAGACCCATGCCGTCGGGTGCAGCCAGCGGAAGTCGTAGAGGAGGTTGAAGGCCATGGTGTAGCCGGTGCCGTCGCTGTCGCCGGTCTCGGAGTTCCACAGGGCCTTGCCGGCCGTGGTCACCACATCCGTGTACAACAGATCCCTTCGGCCGCCCGAGCCCTGGTAGCCGTGGACGTTGACCCGGTTGACGTAGCCCTTCGTGGTCGAGGAGAAGGAGTTCCAGGTCGTGCGGGCGAGGTCGTAGCTCGTCTCGTCCGAGGCGGAGATCTTCGTCGAGGTCAGGCCGCGCTTGTCCAACTCGCTGCGCATGTACGGGAGTACGGCCGACTGGACCGTCGCGTCCATGTGGCAGCCCTCCTGTGTGCCGGTCGCCGTCCACCAGGAGGACGAGGGCTCGTTGAAGGGGTCGACCGTCGCGAAGTTCACGCCCCAGTTGTTCTTGGCGTAGAGGGCCACCGCCGCCAGGTGCGAGGCGTGCTGGCGGTAGTTCCAGGACTGGAGGTTGTTGCCGCCGTCGGAGGCGCCGGACGGGTTGTGGTTCAGACACATCCACCACATGGGGGAGTTGGCGAACAGCTCGGTCGTCGCGCCGCGCGCCACCGCCTTCAGCAGCATCGCGCGCTGGGTCGCGTCCGCGGTCCATTTCCACGCCGAGGACGTGGGGTCCTCGTTGTTCCAGTCCTGCCAGTAGCCCTCGATCTGCTTGAAGGCGGGGATGTTGGCGGAGGCCACCATCGACGCGCCGCTCACCGTGTTCCAGCTGCACCCGCCCAGGTTGTAGCGGGCGATGTTCAGGCCGAGGCCGGGCAGGCTCTTGCCGTTGTAGGTCACCGAGTTGGTGGTGAAGAAGGCGTCGGCGAAGTCGTCCCGGGCGCCGAAGACGTTCGCCCACCAGGCGAGCGAGGTGCCCCAGCCTTCCCAGGTGCCGTAGGACGTCGACGGGTTGACGGCGATGGTCGCGTCGGCGTGGGCGGTGCCCGTCGCCAATGCGCTGCCGAAGAGCGCGCCGCCGGTGGCGGCCAGCAGTGTCCTGCGTCGGATCATGGCTACTCCGCTCCGAGTTGTGGCCGGTCCCGTGCGGCCGAAACGAAGCATCCGGTGTGGTGTGTGGGGTTGTCGAGAGTTCTGACAGCCCTTTCTCCAACCTGTGGAGGAAGGGGTGGGGGGAGGCCCGGGGGGAGGCCCCTTGCGGGTTCGAGGGGGCGAACACGCAGGTCGTGAATGTGCGGGTCTGGAGACCTTGTCCGTACGGCCTTATGGTGCCCCGATGGTGCGCAGCGTGCGGATTCCCCTCGTGCAGCACAGTTCCCTGCGACGGCGTGCCCGCTACCGGCGGGCGCTCTGGACCGGAGCCGAACTCCTCGTCACCGCAGGGGTGTTGGTGCTCCTCCTCGTCGCCCATCAGCTCTGGTGGACCAACCGGGAGGCGCGTCAGGGCGCCGAACGGAAGGTGGAGGCGCTGGAGCGGGAGTGGGGGAGGGCCGGGGACACCGGCGGCACCGGCGGCAACAGCGACTCCGACGGCACCACCCCTGGCGCCCCGGGCTCCGGCGGTGGGGGCGGGCGGTCCGGCGGCTCCTCGCAGGACTCCTCCTCCGGCACGACCCTGAGCACCTCCCAGGCCTACGCCGTCCTCCGTGTCCCCCGCCTCGGTCTGCGGGTTCCCGTCGCCGAGGGCACCGACAAGCAGAAGGTCCTCAACAAGGGGTACGTCGGCCACTACACCCACACCCAACAGCCCGGCCAGGCAGGCAACTTCGCGCTCGCCGGGCACCGCAACACCCACGGCGAACCCTTCCGGCACCTCAACCGCCTCAGGAAGGGCGACACGGTGGAGGTGGAGACGAGGAACGCGACCTATACCTACACGGTCGACAAGATCCTGCCGCGGACCTCACCCCGCGACTCGGGCGTCATCCAGCCCGTGCCCCGCTCGCTGACCGAGCCCGCCTACGGCTACACCCTCCCCGGCCACTACCTCACCCTCACCACCTGCACACCCGAGTACACCTCGCGCTACCGGCTGGTGGTGTGGGGGAAGCTGATGTCGACCAGTCCCGGAGACCGAACGCGCACCGGAACCTGACCAGTTCCTCATACGTGCCGGTCAGGGTCGAAGCATGATCAGACCCATTCGCCACCTTGCCCCGCGACCGGCGGCGCTGTGCGTTCCGATCGCCGCCCTGACCGCGTCGCTCCTGCTCACCGGCTGCGGCGGCGGTGCCGAGGCCGCCGCCGGACACGCGTCGGCCGCTCCCGGACACGCGTCGGCCGCTCCGGGACAGGCGTCGGGCGCGCCCGCGCGGAGCGGGACGTCGTCCCTGCCGGAGGTCTCTCTCAAGGAGACCCCGAAGCAGGTGACGCGGACGCTGCCGCAGGAACTCCCGGGCCTCGGACCCAAGACCCTGGCCGAGGTGCCGTCCGAAACCCGGCAGGCCGTCGTCGTGACGGGCCGCGGCGAGAACTCGCCGCTGTCCACCGTGGTGCTGTACGAGCGCACCGAGGCGGGCTGGGAGGCCGGGGCGCACTGGCCCGCGCACAACGCCCGCGACGGCTGGAGCGACCACCACATGGCCGGTGACCTGCGCTCACCCATCGGCGTCTACGGCCTCACGGACGCCGGCGGGCTGCTCCCCGACCCGGGGTCCCGGCTGCCGTACGACCGCTCGGGCGGCTTCACCGTGTCCGGCACGGGCTTCGAGGGGGAGCCGCTGGCGGGTTCGTTCGACTACGTGATCGCCATCGACTACAACCGTACGCCGGGCACCTCGCCCCTGGACTGGACCCGGCCGCTCGGCTCGGCCCGCGGCGGCGGCATATGGTTGCACGTCGACCACGGCGGCCCCACGCACGGCTGTGTCAGCCTGCGCAAGGACCGGATGAAGGAACTGCTGCGCGCGCTCGACCCCGACCTGCACCCCGTCGTCGTCATGGGCGACGCCGCCTCACTCAGCCGCTGACGAACCCGCGCAGGCCGACAACGGCAACGGCAACGGCAACGGCAACGCCAACGGCAACGGCAACGGCAACGGCACAGGGATGTCAGGAAGCCGTGAGCATGTGGGAAGCCTCTCCAAAGCCTCTCCGTCCCGCCTGCTCACGCTTCCGTCCGCCTAGCATCGGCCGCGTGTGCGCATACGTGCTGGTGGCCGAGGACGACGAGAAGCAGGCGGAACTGATACGCCGTTCCCTCCTGGCGGAGGGGCATACCGCCACCGTCGTCCACGACGGTTCGGCCGCGCTCGCGTCGGCGCGCCGGCACCGGCCCGACCTCGTCGTCCTGGATCTCATGCTGCCGCTCATCGACGGGTACGCGGTCTGCCGCGAGCTGCGCCGCGACGACGACATCCCCGTGCTCATGCTCACCGCCCGCTCCACCGAGGACGATGTGCTGCTCGGCCTGGAGATCGGCGCGGACGACTACATGACCAAGCCCTACAGCCCGCGCGAGCTGATGGCCCGTATCCGCACGGTCCTGCGGCGCAGCGAGCGCTCCGCCGGCCGCAGCGAGGATCCCGTCGTACGGGCCGCGGGGATCACCGTCGATCTCCTACGGCACGAAGTGCGCTGCGACGGCGCGCTCGTCGAGGTGACCCCGGCCGAGTACGAGATCCTCCTCGCCATGGCCTCCGAGCCCGAACGGGTCTTCTCCCGGCGGCAGTTGTTGCAGTGCACCCGGGGTATCGACCGGGCCTCCACCGAGCGGGCGATCGACGTGCACATCATGAACCTGCGCAAGAAGACCGAGCGGGACCCGCGCAGACCCGCCCGGCTGCTGACCGTCTTCGGGGTGGGCTACAAACTCAGCGGTGACCGCGCGTGAGCCGGGGCATCCCGCTGCACAAGCGTCTCCTCGTACGCCTGCTGATCACCTCGGTCCTCATCGCCGTGTGCTCCGTCGCGGCGACCGCCTGGCTGGCCGTGCAGACCACCACCCGCGCCCTGCGCGAGGAACAGGGGCAGGTCCTCGCCGACGACATGGACATCCTGCAACGTCTCAGCGGGTACGCCGCCGCCCATGCCGACTGGAGTGAGGTCGAGGGCACCGTGCGCGCCCTGTCGGCGAAGACGGGCCGGCGCATCGCCCTGACCACCGTGGACCGGACGGTCATCGTCGACTCCGCCGCGCGCGGCGCCTCGCTGCCGCCCCGGGCGGCGGCGACCGTCGACCCCCTGCACACCGACACCTTCACGGACCCCGGCGCGCAGAACAGCGGTATCGATCCGCGGGCCGTCGGGCCGTTCCGGTTGACGAGCGCTGAGCGCGCCGAGCTGCGCGCGGTGGCCCAGAAGCGGCAGAAGTGCCTGGCACGCAACGGCTTGCGGAGCGCGCTCGTACTGACGCCCACCGGGCGTCCGCTGCTCGTCGACGAGGACGGGGAGACCGTCTCCGGCAAGGACTCGGAGCGGTGCGTCGGCGACTCCATCTATGTGCAGATGCCCACGGAGAAGAGGGCCGTGGACGCGCTGACGCGGGCAGCCGAGTCCTGTCTGACCCGACAGCAGGTGAAGCTCGACTCGCCCCTTTACGTCAGGATCAGCCCCTGGGAGCGGACCCTGCGGCCCCGGGCCCTTTTCGAGGTGTACGACGGCCGGCAGGACACCGCCACCAGCCGCTCGGCGCAGGCCTGCGTGGACAGTGCGCTCCGCGCCCAGCTCGACCCGTACATCGCCCCCGCGGCCGAGCTGTTCCTCGGGAGCGGGGACACCGTCGCTCCGCGCTTCGACATGTCACCGGCCAACAAGGCCAAGGTCGTCGGCGCGGCCGGTCTTGTCCTCGCCCTCACCGTGGCGGTGACCGCGGTGGTCGCCACCCGGCTCGTCCGACCGCTGCGCGCGCTGACCCGGGCGGCCCAGCAGCCGCCCGAGCTGCACCTCCGGGTCCCGGTCACCACGCGCGACGAGACCGGCGTCCTGGCGGAGGCGTTCAACGACCTCGCCGACCGGCGGGAGCGGCTGGAGACCCAGCGCAAGGCACTGATCAGCGACATCGCCCATGAACTGCGCACCCCCCTCACCAACATCCGCGGCTGGCTGGAGGTCACCCGGGACGGCACGGTCGAACCGGACCCGGATCTGCTCGACTCCCTGCACGAAGAGGCGCTGCTGCTCCAGCGCGTCATCGACGATCTCCAGGATCTCGCGTCCGCCGACGCGGGCACGCTCCGTCTGCATCCGGAATCCGTGCGCGCCGACGAACTGCTCGCCCAGGTCGCCGCCGCGCACCGCGTCGCGGCGGACACGGCCGGGGTCGTCCTGCTGACGAAGGCCGACGACGGCCTCTGGCTCCAGGCCGATCCCGTCCGCATGCGGCAGGCGCTGGGCAACCTGGTCTCCAACGCGATCCGCCACACCCCGGCCGGCGGCACGATCACCCTCACCGCGCGCCGCGAACCCGCCAGGGGCGCTCGGGACGGCTGGGACCCCGGGGATGTCCAGGACGGCTGGGACCCCGGGGATGTCCAGGACGGCTGGGACCCCGGGGACGTCCAGGACGGCTGGGACCCCGGGGACGCCCAGCACGGTCGGGACCCCCGGCACGCCCGTGCCTCCCACGACGCCCGCGCCTCCCACGACGCCCGCGCCTCCCGCGCCTCCCGCGACGCCCGCGCCTCCCGCGACGCCCGCGACGCCCGCGCCTCCCAGGACGAGCGGATCGTCTTCGACGTCGCCGACACCGGCAACGGCATCGCCCCCGAGGATCTGCCGCACGTCTTCGACCGGTTCTGGCGCGCGGAGAAGTCGCGCAGCCGCCGCACCGGAGGCAGCGGGCTGGGCCTCGCCATCGTCCGCCAGCTCATGGCCGCGCACGGCGGAACGGCCGAGGCGGCCAGCGAACCCGGCGCGGGTTCGGTGTTCTCCCTGAGCCTTCCCACGCGGCACGCGGGGGTCCGCCGTTGAGGGGCGCACCCCTTTACCCCTCGCTCCCCAGTGCCTCCCGTACCGCCGCGAGGATCGCCTCCGTGCCCGCGCCGAGGGCCCGGGCCGCCGCGGTGAAATCGCGGGTCAGGTTGGCGAGTTGGGCGGGGTCGAAGCGGACCGGCCCGGTGGGGAGGGCCGCGACGCGGGTGCCGGCGCCGCGGCGGGTGCGGATCAGTTCGGCGGCCTCCAGCTCGCGGTAGGCGCGGGCCACGGTGCCGGGCGCGAGGCCCAGGTCGGCGGCGAGCTGGCGGACGGTCGGCAGGCGTTCGCCCTCGGTCAGCCGGCCGGTGAGGATCAGGGTGGCGAGCTGCGCGCGGATCTGCTCGTACGGCGGTACCTGGCTGGTCGTGTCGACGCGGACGGCGGCCTCATTCATCGTCGACAGCCCGGGGGACCACGATGGTGAACACGGACCAGCCGAGGGCGAACAGGCTCAGCAGGCCCAGCGGGTAGATCACCAGGGCGGTGATGTTGCCCAGCATTCCGGCGCACCGTGAGTAGAACAGCACCCTGCCGATCATCCCCAGGACCAGTAGCAGCTGGCTGGAGACGAGCAGGCCCCAGGCCGCGGTGATCGCCCAACTGCGGTCGTGGCGCTGCTGGTTCTCGCCGGGGCGGTGGGCGATGCGGCGCAGGGCCCAGGCGCAGGCGGCGGTGCCGAGGGTGACGGAGATCAGGACCGGGGTGGCGTAGTAGAGGCCCGGCCAGGGGGTGAGCCGGCGGGTCAGGCCGACGGCGCAGGTGACGGCGAGGGCCCGGCCGCTGTGGCCCGCGCGGTCGGCGTCGGCCGCGGCGACCCCGATCGTCAGCAGCAGGACGAGGAACCCCGACTGGAAGACGAGCAGCCGGGCCATCCGGGGCGGTACGTGGTCGCGGACCCGGCGCGGCGAGAGGGCGGCCCTGCGGACCCGGTCCTGCGGGGCGGGGGTGAGGGAGTCGCCGAGCAGCACCCCGCCCACCGCGCACAGTCCGAAGGCGGTGACGGCGGCCACGAACGGCATGGCCATGTCCTCGGTGTCCATGGTGGCCAGCCCCTGGGCGACCGCCGCCCCGAGCGCCAGCCCGGCCCAGCGGGCACAGAGGTCGGCGCGGGCCAGGAGTCTGTCGGGCGTGACGGTGTCGATCATGTCGTCCCCCGGTGGAATGCTTGTATCAAGTGGTGAGTACAAGATGCCGGGAGCGGCTTCTTGTGTCAAACCGTTGGTACAAGCCGGGAGTTGTGTCGTCACCGACCGCCCCGGTGTGGAACCCTGGTACCGGTCCAGGGCGTCCTCAGGGTGGGGACCGGCGCAAGAGACGCACAAGAGACGCACAAGAGACGCACAAGAGACGGACAAGAGACAGGGGGAGACATGCTGCGCAAGCGGCTCACCGCGCGTTCCGCGCCGCTGCTGCTCTTCCTCGTCCTCGACGTCCTCCTCCTCGACACCGGCAGCCTCTCGGCCGCCGTCGCGCTCGCCGCGACCGCCGCCGCCTCCTCCGCGCTCGCGGTCTGCGCCGTGGTCGCGTCCCGCAGCGCGCCCGCCGTACCGCCCACCCGGGTGCGTACGGCCATCAGGGACCGCGCCCGGCGTACGGCCTTCCTGCCGCAACGCGACCCGGACGCCTCCGGCCGGCCCCGCCCCCGCGCGCCCGGCCGTGCCCTCACGGCGACCGCCGCGTAGGGCACGTCCGTTCTCTCCCCGTGACCCCGCGCGGGTCGTCATGCCGCTCTTTTCCGCAGTTCCGGCACGACGAGACCCCCGGAGGGCTCCTCACCCATGTCCGTTTTCGCCACCCTGGTCGAGCACCTCGCCGACCTGCTCCAGCCGCTGTTCGGCCCGTCCGCCGCGGCCGCCGCGATCGTCCTGTTCACGGCTGTCGTACGGCTCCTCGTCCACCCCCTGTCCCGGGCGGCGGCCCGTGGTCAGAAGGCCCGGGCGGCGCTCCAGCCGAGGATCGCCGAGCTGCGGAGGAAGCATGCGCGCAGCCCCGAGAAGCTCCAGCGCGCGGTGCTCGACCTGCACGCCGAGGAAAAGGTGTCCCCGCTGTCCGGACTGCTGCCCAGCCTCTGCCAGGTGCCCGCCTTCTTCCTCCTCTACCACCTCTTCTCCAGCACCTCGATCGGCGGCGAGGCCAACGCCCTGCTCGGCCATCGGCTCCTCGCCGCGCCGCTCGGCGACCGCTGGGCCGACGCGCTGGGCGGCGACGGGCCGTTCGGGCCGGCCGGGCTGGTCTACCTAACGCTGTTCGCCGTCGTCGCGGCGGTCGCCACGTTCAACTTCCTGCGGGCCAGGCGGGTCCCGCTGCCCGAGACCGGCACCGGCCAGGACGTGCCCGGCGTGGGCGCGATCACCAAGGTCATGCCGTTCCTGTCCTTCTTCACCCTGGTCACCGTGGCCGTCGTCCCGCTCGCCGCCGCGCTGTACGTCATCACCAGCACGACCTGGAGCGCGGTCGAGCGGGCCGCGCTCTACCGGTGACGACCCTGGTGACGGTCCAGTACGTGAACCGGGTATTGCGGAGTGCACGCGCAGCTTGGAGGATCGGCCAGTCATCCGATGGCTGCACCCGGAGATGGTGATCATGAAGCTGCTGCGAGTCGGTACGGCGGGCGCGGAGCGCCCCGCGCTGCTCGATGCCGACGCAACCCTGCGGGACCTGTCGGGTCTCGTGGACGACATCGACGGGGCGCTGCTCGCCGACGCCGCCGCGCTCGGCCGGATCCGCGCGGCCGCCGAGGCCGGCGAGCTGCCCGCGCTCGACGCGACCGGGCTGCGGATCGGGCCGCCGCTGGGCCGCATCGGCAAGATCGTGTGCATCGGGCTGAACTACCACGACCACGCCCGGGAGACCGGCGCCGAGCCGCCGGCCGAGCCCGTGATCTTCTTCAAGGCGGCGGACACGGTCGTCGGGCCGTACGACACCGTGCTCGTCCCCCGGGGGTCCGTCAAGACCGACTGGGAGGTGGAGCTGGCGGTCGTCATCGGGCGTACGGCCCGCTATCTGGAGTCGGCCGAGGAGGGGCTCGCGCATGTCGCCGGGTACGCGGTGGCGCACGACGTGTCCGAGCGGGAGTTCCAGATCGAGCGGGGCGGGACCTGGGACAAGGGGAAGAACTGCGAGACGTTCAATCCCCTGGGGCCGTGGCTGGTGACCGCCGACGAGGTCGGTGATCCGCAGGAGCTGTCGCTGCGCCTGTGGGTCAACGGGGAGCTGAAGCAGGACGGGACCACGGCCGAGCAGATCTTTCCCGTGGGGGAGGTCGTGCGGTACGTGAGCCGGTTCATGACGCTCTATCCCGGGGACGTGATCAACACGGGCACGCCGGCGGGGGTGGCGCTGGGCGCGCCCGAGCCGAAGCCGTTCCTGCGGGCCGGGGATGTGGTCGAGCTGGAGATCGCGGGACTCGGGCGTCAGCGGCAGGAGTTCAAGGACGCGTGAACGGCTCCCGCTCCGGGGGCCGGGAAACTGCGGTGGTGCGTCGGCTGCGGGCCGTCGGCGGCTCGTCGCGCAGTTTCCCGCGCCCCCGACCACAAGGCGTCTCGCCTAGAGGTACTTCTCCAGGAAGCGTTCCAGTGCCTCCACCACGAACCGGTGGTCCTCCAGTTGGGGGAGGCCGGAGACCGTCACCGCCCCCACGATGCCCACGCCCTCCACGTTGATCGGGAACGAACCGCCGTGGGCCGCGTACTCGTCCTGGTTCAGGCGGGAGGACTCCTCGAACGTCGTCCCCCTGGACCGGTAGCGCGTGCCGACCAGGTAGGAGGAGGCGCCGAAGCGTTCCACGACACGGCGCTTGCGGGTGATCCAGGCGTCGTTGTCGGGGGCGGAGCCGGGCAGGGCCGCGTGGAAGAGCTGCTGTCCGCAGCGGTGGATGTCGACCGCCACCGGGGCCTCGCGCTCGCGGGCCATCTCCACCAGGAGCGAGCCGAGCGCCCACGCGTCCTCGTGGGTGAACTGGCGGAAGACCAGTCGTCGTTCCTGCGCCTGGAGCTCCTCCAGGCTCGGGGTGATCTCCGGGGTGAACTTCGGGGTCAGCTCGTGGGTGCTCATGACAGCGTCACCACCACTCCGTCTCGTGCCGAACGGCGGGCCGCCTCCAGGACGTCGAGGGCGGCGGCCGCCTCGACGGCGGTCACCGGATTGGGGCCGCCGTCGATCAGTGCCTTGGTCACCGCAGCGTAGTAGGCGGGATAGTCGCCGGGGAGGGTCCGTACGGGTCGTCCGCCGCCGGTCAGGGGGGATTCACCGGCGCCGACGCGGCCCCACAGCTCCTCGGGTTCCTCGCCCCAGCCGGGCCCGGGGCGCTCGCCCTCGCGCAGGGCCGCCTCCTGAGGGTCCAGGCCGTACTTCACATAGCCCGCCGTCGAGCCCAGCACCCGCAGGCGCGGGCCGAGTTGGGGGGTGGTGGCGGAGACGTAGAGGTGGGAGCGGACCCCGCTCGTGTGGGTGAGCGCGATGAAGGTGTCGTCGTCGGCCTCCGCGCCCGGGCGGCGGACGTCCACCTCGGCGTGGACGGAGGCGGCGGGGCCGAACAGCGTCAGTGCCTGGTCGACGACATGGCTGCCGAGGTCGTACAGCAGACCTCCGATCTCTGCGGGGTCACCGGATTCCCGCCAGCCGCCCTTCGGCTGCGGCCGCCACCGCTCGAAGCGCGACTCGAACCGTCGTACGTCCCCCAGCTCGCCGTCGGCCAGCAGCGCGCGCAGGGTCAGGAAGTCGTTGTCCCAGCGGCGGTTCTGGAAGACGGACAGGAGCAGGCCCTGCTCGTCGGCGAGGGCGGCCAGCTCGCGCGCCTGGGCGGCGGTGCCGGCGACCGGCTTGTCCACGACGACGGGGAGGCCCGCCTTCAGGGCGGCCGTGGCCAGCGGGACGTGCGTGCGGTTCGGGGACGCGACGACGACCAGGTCCAGCTCGTCGGCGCGGGCGAGGAGGTCCTCGGCGGTGGCGGCGAGCCGTACGTCCGGGAACTCGGCGCGGGCCTGTTCCCGCCGCTCGGGGTTCGAGGTGACCACCGTGTCCAGGGCGAGGCCCTCGGTGGCGGCGATCAGCGGGGCGTGGAAGACCGAGCCCGCGAGGCCGTAGCCGATCAGGCCCACGCGCACAGGGATCCCGCCAGTCTTGCGTCCAGTCATGGAACCCACTTTCGCAACGCTGTTGCCAAAGTGCAAGCAGGGGGGAGAATGGAAGGGTGAACGGGACGAACGGAAGCGGGCGCACGGCCGGCGTGAACCTGCCGGACCTGCGCAACCACAACGCCGCGCTGGTACTGGACCTGCTGCGGGCGGCCGGCCGGGACGGCATCAGCAGGCTGGAGCTGGCCGACCGCACCGGACTCACCCCGCAGGCCGTCAGCAAGATCACCGCCCGGCTGCGGGAGGAAGGGTTCGCGGCCGAGGCGGGCCAGCGTGCCTCGACCGGCGGCAAACCGCGCACGCTGCTGCGCCTGGTCCCGGACGCCGGGCACGCCGTCGGCGTCCACCTGGACCGCGACGAACTGCGGGCCGTGCTGACCGACCTCGACGCGAGCGTGGTGGGGGAGCGGCGGGTGCCGCTGGACCTGGGCGCGGGCGCCGAGGCGGTCCTGGAGACGGTGGTGCGGGAGGCCGAGGAACTGGGGCATGCCGCGGGCGGCTCGCTGCTCGGCGTCGGGGTCGCGCTGCCCGGCCCGCTCGACCACGTCCACGGTGTGCTCCACCGCGTCACCGGCTTCCCGGAATGGGACGGCTTCCCCCTGCGCGACGCCCTCGCCGATCGCCTCGGGGTGCCCGTCGTCGTCGACAAGGACACCAACGCCGCCGCCCTCGGACTCGCCGTCGGCGGCGAGCGCGGCTCCTTCGCCTACCTCCACCTCGGTACGGGGCTCGGGGCCGGGCTGGTGATCGGCGGGACCGTGCACCGGGGCGCGCGCACCGGGGCCGGTGAGTTCGGCCACCAGGTCATCCAGATGGACGGGCTGCACTGCTGGTGCGGCAACCGGGGCTGCGTCGAGGCGCTGTGCCTCGCGGCCATCGGCAAGGGGGACGTGAGCGAGGCCGCCCGGGTGCTCGGCGAGGGGGCCGCCAACCTCGTGGGACTGCTCGACATCGACCTCGTCCTGCTGGGCGGCCGTACGGTCACGGCGGCACCGGGGCCGTTCGTCCGCGGGGTCACCTCGGTGCTCGCCGACCGCGCCCGCCGCGAGGGATCGCCCGAGGGCGCCGTACCGGTGCGGCTCGCCCCGGGCGGGGACCGGGTGGTCGCCGACGGCGCGGCCCAGCTGCTCCTCGCGCCGGTGTTCGGGCGGGGGGACGGCTGAGGGCGCCCGCCGCATCACGCTGCGGCAGCCGCATCACGCTCCCTCACCGGAAGCGCGCTGCATCAAAGGGAACGCACTGCATCAGCTGCATCGAAGAGAACGCACTGCATCAAAGGGGTGAAAAACCAGCACATCGCATAGTCGTACGGTCGTGTCGCCGTCCCCTGTCCTTCTCCGCCCGGCAGGCTCACATGACCATGCGAGTGCCTACGCCCGACGCCCTCCGCCGTGCCACGACGGCGACCGCAGCCGCCGTCGTCGCCGCGGCCGCCGCGCTGCTCGCCGTGCCCGCGCACGCCGAGGACGGCGCACCCTGCACCGGTTCCGACGCCGCCGCGTTCCCCCTCACCACCCGGCTGCACGGCGGCCCGGACTCCTACCGGGCGGGCGGCGGCTACGGCACCTGGTACCTGGACCTCACCAACACCACCGACCGCGCCTGCGCGGGGATCCACCCGGTCGTCGTCCTCGTCGACTCCGGGCGCGCCCTGCGGCCCGGCCAGCCCCACCTCGACTTCTTCGCGGACGGCCGGCCGCATCCCGTCCGCTTCGAGACGACCGACGAGGACGAGCTGGTCGGCGCCTTCACCGACGGCCCCGACGGGGAGCCGGGCGCCTTCCCCGGCTTCACGGTCGCCCCCCGCGAGACCCTCACCGTCGAGGTGCGGCTCGCGCTCACCTCGGACACCGCGCCCGACGACATCACCGCCAACGCGGCGCTCGTCCAGCGGCACGGCGACGACGGCGACTGGATCGGACAGTCGAACGACTACCGGTTCGCCGTCGAGGGCGAGCCCCGCGCGAGCGCCGCCCCCGAGACCGAGCCCCCCACCGAGAGCGGCGCCACGACCGCCCCCGGGACCATCCCCGCCACCTCGCCCTCCCCTTCCCCCGCCCTCTCCCCCCGCTCCACCGGCGGCCCCTCCCTCGCCGACGAGGCCGCCGAACTCGCCCGCAGCGGCCTCGGCTCGACCTCCGCCCTCCTCGCCGCCACCGCCTGCTTCGTCGCCGCCGGCATCGCTCTGCTGCTCGCCCGCCGCCGCAACTGAGCCGCTCCGGTCCCAGCCCGTGGACGCTCCGATTCCGGGCATTCCCTCAAGATCGGGCGGTGATTAGGCTGGAGCCGCACCCGCGATCGGCAGGAGATCCCGCACATGGCAGACCGCAAGCCCATCGAGTCGTGGCTCACCGACATGGACGGTGTGCTCATCCACGAGGGCGTCCCGATCCCCGGAGCCGACGCCTTCCTGAAGAAGCTGCGCGAGTCCGGCAGGCCGTTCCTGGTCCTGACCAACAACTCGATCTACACCCCGCGTGACCTCCACGCCCGGCTGCGGCGCATGGGTCTGGACGTGCCCATCGACAACATCTGGACCTCGGCCCTCGCCACCGCCCAGTTCCTGGACGACCAGCGGCCGGGCGGCACGGCCTACGTCATCGGCGAGGCCGGCGTCACCACCGCCCTGCACGACATCGGCTACATCCTCACCGACCACGAGCCCGACTACGTCGTCCTCGGCGAGACCCGCACCTACTCCTTCGAGGCCATGACCAAGGCGGTCCGGCTGATCAACGACGGCGCCCGGTTCATCTGCACCAACCCGGACGAGACCGGTCCCTCCACCGAGGGCCCCCTCCCGGCCACCGGGGCCGTCGCCGCGCTGATCACCAAGGCGACCGGCAAGCAGCCGTACTTCGCCGGCAAGCCGAACCCGCTGATGATGCGCACCGGCCTGAACACGATCGGCGCGCACTCCGAGACCAGCGCGATGATCGGCGACCGCATGGACACCGATGTGCTGGCCGGCATGGAGGCCGGGATGCAGACCTTCCTGGTGCTCACCGGTCTGACCCGGCCCGAGCAGGTGGAGAACTTCCCGTACCGCCCCTCGAAGGTCGTCGACTCGATCGCGGACCTCGTCGACCGGATCTGAGCCGCCGGCCGCCGGACACCGCACCCGGGCGCCGGATCCGAAACCCGGCCGGCGCCACAACCCACCCGTACGGAGCAGTGGGACCCCGCCAGAGGATGCGGACCGGGTCTCGACGGGGGAGTCTCCAGATAGCTGGAGGTTCACGATGAGTTCACTGAAAGTCACGCTCTGTGCGGGTGCCGCGGTCGCCGCCGCGGTACTCCTCCCCACGGCCCACGCCGTCGCCGAGGACGGCGGAGACAAGGGTGGCAGCGTCTCCGTGACGCCCGAGACCCCCACACCCGGCTCCGAGGTCGTCCTGAAGGTCAGCGGCTGCGGCGGGAAGACCGCCACCGCGGCCTCGACGGCCTTCGTCGCCGACGCCCGCCTCGTCGGCACGGGCGGCACCCTCGTCGGCGAGACCCGGGTCCGCTCCTCGATCACGGCCGGCACCTACGACGTGCGGATCACCTGCGTCGACTTCCAGGTGAAGGGCCGGATCACGATCGTGGCGTCGGGCCGGTCGCCGTCGCAGTCACCCGTGCAGCCGACGGTCCCCGGCGACCCGCCCGCCTCCCCGATCGCCCCCGTGCACGCGGGCGGCGGCGGCACCGCGCCGCTCGCCGCCGCCGACGAGGCCCGGGTGGAGGGCCCCGGTACGGCACAGACCGTCACCGGACTGGTGCTGGCGGGCGTGGCCGCGGCCGTGGTGGCGTACCGGGGCGCCCGCGGCGCCCGGGCCGGCCGTGCCGCCCGCCGGAGCCGCGGGGCGGGCTGAGCGATGGCCGACCCCGAACGCTCCTCCGGCCGTCTGGTCACCGGAGTGGCCTGGGCGGTGCTGCTGCTCGGGCTGTGGCTGTGGGGGCGCGAGGTGACCGACGTACGGCCGGGGGCGTCCGCGCCGACCACGGGTGACGTGGCCGCCGTGGGCCGCCCGGCGGACGCCGATCTGCCGCCCGCGGCCACGCCGCTCACCTCCGCGCTGCCCCAGCGCATCGACATCCCGGAACTGGGCGTCCAGGCACCGGTCGTCGCCCGTGGCCTGGACGCCGAGGGCGGGATCGACCCGCCGCCGTTCGACCAGGCGGGCGTCGTCGGCTGGTACGCGGCCGGGGCGAAACCCGGGGCCAAGGGCACCGCCCTGATGGTCGGGCACGTCGACACCGAGACCCGCCCCGCCGTCTTCTACAAGCTCAGCACCATGCGGGCGGGCGAGACGATCCGGGTGGTCCGGGACGACGGCAGGGTCGCCGAGTTCACCGTGGACCAGGTCGAGGTCGTCCAGCGCGCCGACTTCGACGCCCGGCAGGCCTACGGCACCCGGCAGGCGGACCGCGCCGAACTCCGTCTGATCACCTGCGGCGGCACCTTCGACCGGGCGAGCCGCAGCTACACGGCGAACGTGATCGTGTCGGCGTACCTGACCGGCCGCACCTGACCGCCCGAGGGGGATCCGGATGGACGCCAGGAGGGGGGCCGCGGCCCTGCTGGGCGCGGCGCTGCTGCTCACGGGGTGCGCCTCGGACACCGACGACACCAGGGCCGGCCCCTACGGCGGCACCGAGTCCGGCGCCGGGGGGAGCACGGCCGAGGTGAGCCCGGCCGGGGAGGCCCCGCCCGGGGAGAGCGGCCCCTTCTGGGTCGATCCGGGCAGCCCGGCCGCCCGTCAGCTCACCGTCTACGAGAGACAGGGCGAGGAGGCCGAGGCGGCGGCGGTCCGGCGGATCGCCGAGCGGGCGACCGGGGAGTGGCTCGGCGGTGAGGAGCCGCAGGCGCGGGCCCGTGTCGTCACCGAGGCCGCCGAGCGGGCGGGGCGCGTCCCGCTGCTCGTCCTGTACGACATCCCGCACCGCGACTGCGGCCGGTACTCCCGGGGCGGCGCGGCCGACGGCGCCACGTACCGCGCCTGGATCGCCGCGGTGGCCCGGGGCATCGCCGACCGCCGCGCGTTCGTCGTCGTGGAGCCCGACGCGCTCCTCCACCTGGTCGACGGCTGCACCCCGGCCGACCTGCGCGAGGAGCGCTACGCCCTCCTGGAGGACGCGGTCACCACCCTCAAGTCCCTGAAGAACACCAGGGTCTACCTGGATGCGGGCAACGCGGGCCGGGGCCGGACCGACGGGATGGACCGGGCACTGCTGCGGGCGGGCGTGGCCCGGGCCGACGGCTTCGCGGTCAACGTCTCCAACTTCTACTCCACCGGGGACTCCCTGGCGTACGGCAGACAGCTCTCCGCCGCGGTCGGCGGGAAGCACTTCGTCGTCGACACCAGCCGCAACGGCAACGGTCCGTACCGCGAGGGCGACCCGGCGGAACGCTGGTGCAACCCCCCGGGCCGGGCCCTGGGCACCCCGCCGACCACGAGGACGGCCGACCCCCTCGTGGACGCCTACCTGTGGGTGAAGAGCCCGGGGGAGTCGGACGGGGAGTGCAAGGGGGGCCCGAAGGCGGGCGCCTGGTGGCCGGAGTACGCGCTGGGCCTCACCCGCTGATCACGGCGACCGTCGACCGCGCCAACGCGAAAGGCCCCCCGCTTCCGCGAAGGGCCTCTGCCGTCTGTGCGCCGCCAGGGACTCGAACCCCGGACCCGCTGATTAAGAGTCAGCTGCTCTAACCAACTGAGCTAGCGGCGCCTGCTGACGTCGTAACTCTACAGGACGCCGGGGGGTGCCCTTGACCACCTGATCGGGCACCTGATCGGGCACCCGATCGGCCACCCGGGCAGGGCCGCACCCGGCCGCCCTCCGTGCCGGGCCGGTGTACATCATTCGGACCGTCAGCATGCGCGCCGGGACGACAGTTGAGAAACTGGCGAACGTGCACAGCCGCGGACATTTCCATCTGGAGTGTGAGGGGAATCGCATGAAGACTCCGGTATTCGAGGAATTCGATCCCGCGAGTGACTGCGACTGCCCCGGATGCGCACACTGGCGCCGGGTGAATCCGTATTCCCCCGCGTGGGGGTCCTCCCGGTTCGGCGGTCACCCGGCCGCCCGGCGGACCCTGGTCGTCGCCACCGCGGCGGCCGCGACACTCGGCGCCGGTCACGCCGTACCCGCCCTCGCCGCCCCGCAGGCCCCCGCTCGGCCGGGGATTCCCGCAGGTGACGAGCCCGACACTCCCCAGGGCGGCAAGGCGCCGCTGCACGGTCCGGGCGGGCGGCCCGCGCAGCCCGCGGCCACGGTGGCCACCCCGGCGACGACCCGCGCGGAGATCATCCGGCGGGCCAGGGAATGGGTCGCGGCGCAGGTGCCGTACAGCATGAGCGCGTACTGGTCCGACGGTTACCGGCAGGACTGCTCGGGCTTCGTCTCGATGGCCTGGCAGCTGCCCGGAAACGAGTGGACGGGCACCCTCGCCCAGTACGGGACGCGCATTTCCAAGGAGGAACTCCAGCCCGGCGACATTCTTCTCTTCCACAATCCGGCCGACCCCCGGAAAGGCTCGCACGTCGTCATTTTCGGCGGCTGGACGGACTACACCCACACCTACTACCTCGCCTACGAGCAGACCCGCCCGACCGCCCGCCGCCAGGCCACCCCCTACGCCTACTGGAGCCATACGGACCGCTATGTCCCGTACCGCTACAAAGGCCTTGTGGCGGGGTCCGGTACGGAGACGTCCGGGCAGCAGCCGGCCGTCGCCGAGGGTGCCGGGGCCGTCGGGTCGGCCGCGGCCTACCCCGGCCCGTCGTTCTTCGGTCCCGGGGCGGACAACCCGTACGTCACCCAGCTCGGCCGGCTCCTCGTCGCGCGCGGCGGGGCCCGCTTCTACGTCTCGGGGCCCGGCCCCCGCTGGTCGGAGGCGGACCGCCGGGCCACCCAGGCGTTCCAGCAGGCCCAGGGCTGGAGCGGCGCCCGGGCGGACGGCCTGCCCGGCCCCCAGACCTGGCGTCTGCTGACCACGGGGCAGGGCCGGGACATCGCCCCCGCCGCACCCCCGCGCGCGACCGGCGTGGCGGGCCCGCCCTCGCCGCGTGCCCCGGCCTTCCCGGGCCGGGGCCTGTTCCGGCCCGGGGCGCAGAACACGTATGTCACGCAGCTGGGGAGGCAGCTCGTGAAGAAAGGGTTCGGCAGGTACTACACCCAGGGTCCGGGACCACGCTGGGGCGAGGCGGACCGGCGTGCCGTCGAGGCGTTCCAGCGGGCCCAGGGCTGGCGCGGCGGCGCGGCGGACGGCTACCCGGGGCCCGAGACCTGGCGGCGGCTGTTCGCCTAGGAGGCCGCGGGCACCGGCGCACGGGCACCGGCGCACGGGCGTCGGCGCACGGGCACCGGCAGGCACCGGCCGCAGGCGTTCGTACTCCTCGGCCCGTGGGGTCACTCGTGGGCCGTCCACTCACTGTCATGGCCTATCTGGCGCGGAGGCTGGAGGCACGCAATGCACCCGACCACTTCACACACACCCGAGCCCGGCAACCCCTCGGACCCCGGTGCGGCGGCGGACGTGACCGAGGAGTCCGGCTCCGTCGCGCCGGTGCCGTCGGCACCGCCCGCCCCCGTGGGTGAGGGGCGGGGCGGGCGGCTCATCCAGAACGAGGCGACCACCGAGATCCCCGTACATCTGCTGTTCCGTGACGAGGCCGGGCCGCGGTCGGTCGCGGTGGGACCCGCCGTGGTGGGGGGCCGGAGCGGGGAGCCGCCGCGGCTGCGGCGGCCGGTGGCGGCGAAGGCGCGGCCGCAGGCCGAGGTCGACCCGGCCCTGGTGGAGCGGGCCGCGCGGGTGCTGCCCGGTGCGGCCGGGGTGCTCGCCGGGGTCTGCGGGGCGGCCGGCTGTGTGGCCACCTCCTGGTGGGCGGGGGTGCTGCCGCCGCTGGTGGAGGAGGCGCTGCGGCTGCCCGCGTGGGCGGGGGCCGGGCTCGGTCCGGCCCAGTGGGCGGCGTACGCGGGGGCGGGGGCCCTGGGGCTGTTCGGGTTCGGGGGGCTGGCGCGGGGGCGGACCGGGCGGGCCTGGGTGCTGGGGCTGTTCGGGCGCTACCGGGGGACCGTCCGCCGTACCGGTCTGCTGTGGGTCAATCCGCTGCTGCTGCGCCGTCAGGTCGACGTACGGCTGCGGCACTGGCGCAGTGAGCCGATGCCGGCGGCCGACGGCAGCGGGGTCGCGCTGCGGGTGGTCGTCCTCGTGGTGTGGCGGGTGCGGGACACCGCGCGGGCCACGCTGGGGGTCGAGGACCACGAGACGTATCTGCGGGAGTGCGTCGAGGCGGCGCTCGCCCGGATCCCGGTGGAGCCGCCGGGGGCGGGCCGGGGGTCGGTCGAGGCGGCGGGGGAGGCGCTGACCCGGCGGGTCGCGCGGGACGCGGGCGCGATCGGTGTGGAGGTGTTCTCGGTGCAGCCGCTGCGGATCGAGTACGCCCCGGAGGTCGCCGCCGCGATGCACCGGCGCCGGATCGCCGCGCTCGACGCCCAGCACCGGGCGACCGTGCTGACCTCGGTGGTCGATTCGGTGGAGGACACCGTGACCCGGCTGACCATGCGCGGTCTGGTGGAGCTGGACGACTACGAGCGCAAGGCGCTGGTGAAGGACCTGACGGTGGCGTTCGCGGCGGGTCGCGGGGAACAGGCCCCGTGATTGGTCTGGACATGGTCATGGAACGGCCATAATCTCGCACTTGGTCTAGACCTGCACGGCTCGGCTCAGTGAACTCCCCACGTTCTCCAGGAGCGGCAGCATGCGCAAAAAGACCAAGTGGTACGCCGCCGCGCTCGGGCTCACCACGGCGGGAGCCTTCGTGCTCTCGGCCGGCGGCGCGAGCGGCCACGGCTACACCGATCTGCCCATCAGCCGGCAGAAGCTCTGCCAGAACGGCACGGTCACGAACTGCGGCGACATCCAGTGGGAGCCGCAGAGCGTCGAAGGTCCGAAGGGCTTCCCGGGCTCAGGGGCGGCCGACGGATCGATCTGCTCGGCGAACAACACCCGCTTCGCCCAGCTCGACAGCCCGAAGACGCCCTCGGGCGGGGCATGGCCGGCCACCAAGGTGACCGGCGGTCAGAGCTACACCTTCCGCTGGCAGTTCACCGCGATGCACGCCACGACCGACTTCAAGTACTACGTCACCAAGCAGGGCTGGAACCAGAACCACAACCTGGCCCGCTCCGACCTCAACCTCACCCCCTTCCTCACCGTCCCCTACGGCGGCCAGCGCCCGCCCGCCACCCTCTCCCACAGCGGAACGCTCCCCTCGGGTCTGTCCGGCCGTCATGTGATCCTCGCGGTCTGGACGATCGCCGACACGGGCAACGCGTTCTACGCCTGCTCCGACGTCACCTTCTGAGGGACCGTCGGGTAGGGTCCTGGTCCGCGTGCGCCCTCGACCGGTGCACGCGGGTCCTGGCGTCGATGTACGGGGGCACGGGCCGCAGGGCCGACCGCGCAGGCGCGGGTGGTGCGGCAGTGGCGGACCACGCAGGTGGTCAACAACGTGCCCCGCACGACGCGGTGGCACGAGTACACCCACACCACCGCCGACGGCCGCGGCGTCGCGTGCAAGGGGGGCGGCGGCCCCCACACCCGGGACACCGGTGACGAGGTCGTGATGATCGAACTGCTGGTGACCGGTCCGTAGTTCTGAGCTTCCCTTGAGTCAACCCCGCCCCCCGCCCGGGTACGTTCCCTGCACACCGGTCGCACAGGCCGGTGGCCGGAGTTCGGGGGGCTCGCATGGACATCTTCTTCCTGATCGTCCCATCGATCATGATCATGGGCATTCTCTTCGCGATGTACACCGTGATCAGCCGCTCGCGCCGGGCCACCCAGGCCTGGGGCAGCGGTCTGACGGCCGAGGCGCGCTGTCTGCGGACGTACACGACGACCAGGACCAGCAGTGGTGAGCACCGCCGGGTGACGACGGTCCTGCACCACGTCTACGAGTTCACCACCCGCGAGGGCCGCACGGTCCGGTTCGAGGAGGAGAACGGCCCGGGGACGGTCCTGGAGGGCGACATCGTCACCGTCTTCCATCCCGCCGACCGCCCCGAGCGGGCCACCGCCCACCCCCCGGCGCGCGGGCGGCTCTTCGCGCAGTCCGGCTGTCTGCTGGTCTTCCTCGGCCTGGCGCTCGCCGCCTGCGTCGCCTTCATGATCGGCGCCCAGACGGAGATCTCCGCCTGGAGCGACGTCGCTCCCTAGTGCGGTCATCTGCGCCAGAAGAGGTGGTGCGTCACGCCGCTCGGGCTGGGCACGACCTCCAGGTGGAACCGGTCCAGCAGTTCCTCGGGCGAGTCCCAGAGGCGGAGCCCGGAGCCGAGCTTCACCGGTGTGACGACCACGTGCAGGGTGTCGACGAGGTCGGCGTCGAGGAACTCCCGGACGGTGGTCACACCGCCACCGAGCCGGACGTCCTTGCCCTGCGCGGCCTGTCGCGCCTGCGCGAGCACCGCGGCGGGTTCGCCGTCCACGAAGTGGAACGTGGTGTCGGAGAGCGTGAACGACGGACGCGGGTGGTGGGTCAGGACGAACACCGGCGTGTGGAAGGGCGGCTCGTCGCCCCACCAGCCGCGCCACTCGTGGTCGTGCCACGGGCCGCGCTGGGGTCCGAACTTGTTGCGGCCCATGATCTCGGCGCCGATGTTGTTGCCGAAGTCCCTGGCGAAGTAGTCGTCGAGGCCCCGGCTTCCGCCGGGCTCGGTGCGGTTGGGCCAGCTCGCCGTGGCGCCGGCCCAGGCGAAGAGCCGTGCCGGATCGACGGCGTGGCCGAACGGCCGCTCCAGGCTCTGGTCCTCGCCGGCGGCGACGCCGTCGCTCGAGATGGTGAAGTTCTGCACGCGCAGCAGCTGATCCATGGGTGTCCTCATCAGGTCCTGTCGCCTCCTCGGAGGGCGATTGCGTCCTCCACCAGGATGTCGAACGGGACGCGGCCGGATCGACAGCGGCGCGTGCGTTCTTCCGGCATGGTCATCTGACGATATGTCAGCTACCGTGCGCCCCCATGGAGTCCGTCGCCGCACTCGTAGCGCACCGCTGGGACGACCACCGGCCGGGACTGTGGTGCGAGGACACGGTGCTCAGCCATCACGAGATCGCGGCCGGCGCCGCCGCCCGGGCCGCGCTCCTCGCCGAGCTGCTGCCCCCGGGCGCCGCACCGCATCTCGGGGTGCTGCTGGACAACACCCCGGAGTTCCCGCTGTGGCTGTCCGCCGCCGCGCTCGCCGGTGCGGCGGTCGCCGGGATCAATCCCACCCGCCGGGGCCCCGAGCTGGCCCGGGACATCCTGCACACCGAGTGCGCTCTGCTGATCACCGAGCGGGTCCACCTCCCGCTGCTCGCCGGGCTCGACCTCCCCGGAGTCCGTGTCCTGGTGACCGACACGGAGGAGTACGAGGCTCTCCTCACGCCCTACGCGGGCGCCCGCCCGGATCCGTCCCGGGCCCGCCCCGCCGACCGTCTCCTGCTCTACTTCACCTCCGGTTCGACCGGCGCCCCCAAGGCCGCGATCTGCACCCAGGGCCGGCTGGCCGCCGCGGGCCGCTCCCTGGCGGCGCAGTTCTCCGTCGTGCCGGACGACGTGCACTACATCTGCATGCCGATGTTCCACGGCAACGCGGTGATCGCCGACTGGGCCCCCGCGCTGGCCGCCGGGGCCGGGGTGGCGCTGCGCCGGCGCTTCTCGGCCTCCGCGTTCCTCGCGGACGTACGGCGCCACCGGGCGACGTACTTCACCTATGTCGGCCGGGCGATCCAGTACCTGCTGGCCACCGAGCCGGGCCCGGCCGACCGGGACCATGCTCTGCGGCTCGGCTTCGGGACCGAGGCGGGGGTGGTGGACGCGGCGGCCTTCGAGCGGCGGTTCGGGGTGCGGCTGGTGGAGGGGTACGGCTCCTCGGAGGGCGGCGCGGCGGTGCAGTGGACGCCGGGGACACCGGCCGGCGCCGTGGGGCGGGCGGGGCCCGGGCTGGCCGTCCTCGACGCGGAGTCGGGGAACGAGTGCCCGCCGGCCCGCTTCGACACCGCCGGGCGGCTGCTGAACGGGGACGAGGCGATCGGGGAGCTGGTCAATCGCGGGCCGAACCCGTTCGAGGGGTACTGGCGCAACCCGGCGGCGGAGTCCGAGCGGCGCCGGGACGGCCTGTACTGGACCGGCGACCTCTTCTACCGCGACCCCGACGGCTACCTCTACTTCGCCGGGCGTACGGACGACAGGATCCGCGTGGACAGCGAGAACCTGGCCGCCGCGATGATCGAGAACATCCTCGCCCGGTACGAGGGCGCGGACGCCGTCGCCGTGTACGCGGTGCCGGACCCGGTGACCGGGGACCAGGTGATGGCGACGCTCGCGGGGGAGTTCGAGCCGGCCGCCTTCGTCGCGTTCCTCGCCGCCCAGCCGGACCTGGGGACGAAGATGGCGCCCCGGTTCGTACGGGTGGTGGAGCGGATGCCCGTCACCGCCACCAACAAGATCCACCGCGCGCTGCTGAGGCGGGAGGGGGTGCGGTGCGCGGACCCGGTGTGGTGGCGCCCGCCGGGGGAGTCCGGTTACCGGCCGCTGACCGGCGGGGACGCCGAAGGGCCCCTCGTGTCTCCACGAGAGGCCCTTCCAGGGTGCGCCGCCAGGGACTCGAACCCCGGACCCGCTGATTAAGAGTCAGCTGCTCTAACCAACTGAGCTAGCGGCGCATGACTCCCGCCGTCCACCCTTCGGCGGTCGGCGACAGAGAAAATACTACCTGGTTCCGGGGGTGCTCCGGACCACCGGCCGGGCACCGGGGCGTGCGCCCCTCCGCGTGGGTGAACCACGTGACCGCATAGTCGTATGTCACATGCGGGTCCCCCTTCTCGCTCGATGGTGGTGGCACCAGACCTCTTCGTTCCACCGACCCGAAAGGGGCCCGCCGTGACCACCGTGGAGCTCGACTACAGCAGTGACGGGATCGTCCGCCTGCTGAGAACGCCCCCGGAGCAGCGCTCCCTGCCCTGGCTGAAGGACGCGCTTCAGCAGGCGATCATGCTGGAGCTCGCCACCCTGCCGCCCTACCTGTGCGGCATGTGGTCGCTGCTCCAGGACACCGACTCCGGGAAGGCGGCGGCCGCCGCCATCCGCGTGATCGTCTTCGACGAGATGTCGCACCTCGGGCATGTCTGCAACCTGCTCACCACGATCGGCGGGAGCCCGCGCCTCGCCGACGAGAGCGTGCTGGCGCCGTACCCCTGTCCGCTGCCCGGCGGGGTGCGGCCCGAGATCAATCCCGATCTGGAGGTCTACCTCGGTGGGCTGACGAAGGACTCGGTCGAGATGTACTCGCAGATCGAGGCGCCGGAGGAGCCGCTCGCCCAGTTCGCGGCCGCCGAGGAGACGTTCACCTCGATCGGTGCCTTCTACACCGCGATCCTGGAGGCCTTCCGCGTGCACCAGGGCGAGATCAGGGGCACCCGTCAGCTGACCAGGAGCATGGGGCACCACGGGGAGGGGAACAGCCTCTTCCCGATCAGGACCTTCGCCGACGTCGAGCAGGCGATCACGGTCATCAAGGAACAGGGCGAGGGCACGGACAAGACCCCGGACAACCCCTTCCCCGGGCACGCGGGCGAGCTGTCCCACTACTACGTCTTCCGGGAGATCTTCCGGGGCCGGAAGCTGAAGAAGATCCAGGAGACGCCCCCGAAGTGGGACTTCCAGGGCGACCCCATCCCGTTCCCGAACGCCCGTCCGATGGGCAGGGTGCCGAAGGGCGGCTGGGCGAACGACCCGGGCACCGTCCCCGACGCGGCCGTGCAGGCCGAGCTGGACAAGGGCAACACGGCCTTCAGTGCGATGCTGCACGCGCTGGAGAAGGCCTGGGAGCAGGACCGGCCGGAGGACGCCGACCCGCACATGGACGACGCGATCGGCCACATGTTCGCCCTCAAGGGTCCCGCGCTCAAGCTGATGGACATGCCTCTTCCGAACGATCCCGCGAAGCGCTACGGCCCGGAGTTCCGGTTCGTCGCCACCCCGTAGCACCGGCACCCGGAACGGCGGCCCCCCGGGGCGTGTGTCGAAAGCGGCGTCGTCCGCCCGGAGGGCGGGCCGGACGGGACTTTCGGCACACGCCCTAGATCGCCAGGGAGAGCAGGACCGGGGCCGCGTTCCTGTTCAGGGCGTCGGCCGCGTGGCGCAGCCGGTGGGCGTGGGCGACGGGCAGCGACAGGGCGAGACAGCCCACGGAGGAGCCGGCGGTGATCGGGACGGCCGCGCAGACCGTGCCGACCGCGTACTCCTGGAGGTCGAGGTGCGGGACCGTGGGCGGCTGGGACTCCAGACGGGACAGGAGCAGCCGGTCGCTGGTGATGGTGCGCGAGGTGAGGCGGGCCATCTTGTGCCGGGAGAGGTGGTCGCGCCGGCCGTTGTGGTCGAGCTGGCCGAGCAGGCTCTTGCCGAGCGCGGTGGCGTGCGCCGAGGAGCGGAAGTCGAACCACTCGTGGACGGCGGGAGTGTCGGGGCTGTCGGCGTACTGGGCGATGGTGACCTCGCCGTCCACGTACCGGCTGACGTAGACGGCGGCGCCGATCGAGTCGCGCAGCCGGTCGAGGGTGCGCTGGAGCTGCTCGTGCAGGGCCTGCTGGTGACCGTGGGCGGAGCCCAGGCGGGTCAGGGCGTCCCCGGTGACATAGGCGCCGTCGGTGATCTGCTCGACGTATCCCTCGCGGCGCAGCATGCGCAGGAGCGTGGTCAGCCGCTCCGTGTCCAGGCCGGTCTCGCGGACGAGCTCGGCGTCGGTGACTCCGGTGGAGTGCCGGGCCACCGTCTCCAGGACGCGCAGGGCGTCCTGAGCCGAGTGGTACGGCGCGGTCGGCTCGTGCTTCAGCGCCACGGTGTTCCCCCCTGGTCGCTTCCTCTGGCCGTGATCCATGAGCGGTGTTCCATGAGCGGTGATCCTGGCAGCGAATCATTTCCACGATAACGGCCAAGGAGCCGGAGGGGAGGGGTTGTTGGCGAGAACATGGTGCGCCTTTGATGCCCTCAACTGCGGTACTGACCCTCTGGCATATGCCAAAGACATGTCCAGCCGCTCCGGCCCCGTGCGCGACCTGCCCCGTTACAGCACCGCGCTCAGGAACTCCCGGGTCCGCTCCTCCTCCGGCGCGCCGAAGATCTGCTCCGGTGGGCCCGCCTCGACGACCCGCCCCGCGTCGAACATCAGTACCTGGTCGGAGATGTCCCGGGCGAAGTTCATCTCATGGGTCACACAGAGCAGGGTGATGTCGGTGGTGGTGGCGACGTCCCTGAGGACGTCGAGGACACCGGCGACCAGCTCCGGGTCCAGGGCGGAGGTCACCTCGTCGAGGAGGAGCACTTTCGGCCGCATCGCCAGCGCCCGCGCGATCGCCACCCGCTGCTGCTGCCCGCCCGACAGCCGCGACGGCCGGGCGTCGCACTTGTCGGCCAGCCCGACCATGTCCAGCAGCTCGCGGGCGCGCGCCTCGGCCTCGTCCCTCGACAGCCCGAGCACGGAGACCGGGGCCTCGGTGACGTTCCTGAGGACGCTCATGTTCGGGAACAGGTTGAACTGCTGGAAGACCATCCCGATCTGCCGGCGGACCGCGCGGCGCTGCTTCTGCGCGGCGGGGAACAGCGGCTGTCCGTCCACCGTGATGGTGCCCGAGTCGGGCTCGGTGAGGGTCATCAGCATCCGCAGGATGGTGGTCTTGCCGGAGCCGGACGGCCCGATGAGGGTGACATGGCTGCCGGCCTTCACGGACAGGTCCAGCCGGTCGAGGACGGTGTGGTCGCCGAACCGCTTGGTGACGTTGCTGATCTCAACGGACAAGGCGTCGCTCCAGGGTGCGCAGAAGAAGGGAGGCGAGGGCGGAGATGACGATGAAGGCCACGCCGATCACCGTCAGCGGCTCGGTGAACCGGAAGTGCTGCTGGGAGAAGAGCCGCGCCCGGCCGAGCATCTCCAGCACGGTGATCGCCATCAGCATCGGTGTGTCCTTGAGCATCGCGATCACGTAGTTGCCGAGCGCCGGCACGACCCGGCGGAGCGCCTGCGGCAGGATCACCGCCCGCCAGGTGCGGCCCCTCGGCAGGTTCAGCGCGGTCGCCGCCTCCCACTGCCCGGCGGGCACCGCGTCGATACCGGCCCGGTAGACCTGCATGGTGTACGTCGAGTAGTGCAGCCCGATCGCCACGACCCCGGTGGTCATCGCCGACAGGGTCAGCCCCCACTCGGGCAGCACGTAGAAGAGGAAGAAGAGCTGCACCAGCAGCGGGGTGTCCCGCACGAACTCCGTGACGATCCCGACGGGCCACCGCACCCACCGGGTCGGCGTCCGCATCAGCAGCGCCCACAGCAGCCCCAGCGTGAACGAGATCAGCGACCCGAGGGCCAGCGCCCGCAGCGTGACCAGCAGCCCGTCCCGGAACTGCGGCATGAAGTCGCGTACGGCGGTCCAGTCCCAGTTCATCGCAGCCCCGCCTTCAGCCGGTGCTCAAGCCCTCGCATCAGCCGCGTCAGCAGGAACGCGATGACGAAGTAGACGAGCAGCACGTACGTGTAGATCTCCGCGCTCTCCTGGAGCGCGAGGCGGACCAGGTTGCCGCTGAACGCCAGGTCGCCCATGCCCATCACCGACACCAGGGCGGTGCCCTTGAGCAGCTCGACCAGCAGGTTGGAGAAGGGCGGGATCATCTCCGGCACCGCCTGCGGCAGCAGGATCCTGCGCAGCCGCTGCCCGGGCGTGAACCCGAGCGCGATCCCGCCCTCCTTCTGCGCCGGATCGACCGCGCCGAGCGCCCCGCGCACGATCTCCGCGCCGTACGCCCCGTAGGTCAGCCCGAGCGCGAGCGTCCCCGCCCACATCGGCACGAGCTGCCAGCCGAAGGCGGGCGGCAGCACGAAGAACACCCAGAAGATCATCACCAGCGCCGAGGTCCCCCGGAACACCTCGGTGTAGCAGCCCGCGAGGAAGCGGACGGGCCACCGCCGGTGGGTGCGCGCGATCCCGACGGCGAAGGCCACGACCGCCCCCAGCGCCGCACTGAACACCAGGAGCCGGACGGTCGTCCACATCCCCCTGAGGACGAGTTCCCACAGTCCCGAGGTCATCCGCCGCAGAGCTCCTTCGCGGTCAGGTCCGTCATCTCGGCCTTCGTGAACCCGAAGGGCTCCAGGATCCGCAGCAGCTCCCCGCTCTTCCTCAGCTTCCGCAGCTCGGTGTTGAAGGCGTCCCGCAGCCGGGTCTCGCCCGGCCGGAACGCGAACGCGCCCCCGTCGACATGGGGTGCGCCGTCCACGAGCGGGGCGAAGGGCCGGGTCGACTCGGCCGTGCGGGACTTCTTCACGACCTCGCGGGTGGTCAGGGCCGTCCCCGCGAAGACGTCGACCCGGCCCGCCTCGACCGCGTTCAGCCCGGCCACCTGGTCCGGCACGATCAGGATGTCGCTCTCCCGGTACCCCGCGCCCACGGCGTACCCGATCTCGGCGTACCCGGTCCCGGTGGCGAACCTGGCCTTCTTCGCCACCACGTCCCGGTAGTCGTGCAGCCCCTTCGGGTTGCCCTTGCGGACGATGAAGGCGTCCAGCATCCGGTAGTCCGGGTCGGCGAAGATCACCTGCTCGCAGCGCTCGGGGGTGACGTACATCCCGGCGGCCACGACGTCGAACTGCTGGGAGTTCAGCCCGGGTATCAGCGACCCGAACTCGGTGGGCACGGGCTGCACCGTGCCCACCCCGAGCCGCTTGAAGACCACCTCCGCCAGCTCGGGCGCCTCCCCGGTGAGCCGCCCGTCCCTGTCGATGTACCCGAAGGGGATCTCGCCCGCGATGCCGAGCCGTACGACCCCGGCGGCGCGGAGCCGGTCGAGGAGGTCGCCGCCGTCCGCGGTGGACGCCGTGGCCACGCGTGAACAGCCCGCGGCGCCCAGCGCGCCGAGCGCCGCCACCCCCGCGAGCAGCGACCGGCGGGTGGGGTTGTCGTGGTGTGTGGGGTGTCTGTTCGGTGCAGCCATGGCCGCGCGGCTACCCGGGCGCCCACCGGTTATGCGGGGGCGTCGTGTGAGGGGAGTGTGGTGACCGTCAGCGGCCGGGGACGTATCCGCGCGCCTTGTCGACCACGTTCCGCAGCGGCCGGCCCGCCGCCCAGCGCTCGAACAGCTCGACGAACTGGGCACCCAGCTCGTCGTGCCGGCCGACCGCGGCGCCACTCATGTGCGGGGACACGAGCAGGCCCGGGACCTGCCACAACGGGCTGTCGGGCGGCAGGGGCTCGGTGCCGAACACATCCAGGGCGGCGCCCGCGATCCAGCGGCTGCGCAGGGCCCGTACGAGTGCCTCCTCGACGACCAGGCCGCCGCGGCCGACGTTCAGGAAGCGGGCCGAGGGCTGCATCACGCCGAAGCGGCGGGTGTCGAACATGCCCCGGGTCAGCTCGGTGAGCGGCGCCGCCGCGATCACCCAGTCCGCGCGGGCGAGCAGCCGGTCCAGGTCGTCGGGGCCGTGGATGCCGGTGCGCGGGACCCGCCCGACGAGCGCGGTGGTGGCCCCGAGCGCCTTCAGGGTGCGGGTGACGGCCCGGCCGACCGGGCCCGAGCCGACGACCACGGCCCGGGTGCCGGCCACCGGCCGGCTCTCCCGGGGCCGCCACTCGCCGCGGGTCTGCGCCGCCCAGGTGCCCGGCAGGTCCTTCGCCATCGCCAGGACCAGCGCGGCGACGTACTCGGCGACCGGCTCCTCGAAGACCCCGCGCGCGTTCGTCAGCACCGTGTCGGACGCGGCCAGTTCCGGCGACAGCACCCGCTCCACGTCCGCGCCCGCCGTGTGCACCCAGCGCGGCCTCGGCCCCGCGCCCGGCCAGGCGGCGCGCACCGCGTCCGAGGTGGTGTCCCACACCAGCAGGACGTCGGCCTCCGGCAGCAGTGCGCCGAGGGTGGAGCCGTCGGCGTGCAGCACCCGCACCCGGCCCGTGAGCCGGCCGAGGCGGGGGAGGGGCTCCGCGTCGAGAACGAGGAGCGTGGGGACGGCGGCCATCCGGTGCCTTTCCCATGACCAGGGGCCTGACGTGCGCGGACGGAACACGGTCGCACCCCGCTCCACGGCCGTCAACACGTCCGGACCGCCAACCAGGTGAGGATGGAGGCCGTGGGCTGCGCAGGCTGGGTACCCGGGTACCTCCGGAAGAAGAGCAGCAGCAGGAAGGCCGTCATGACCGCACTCGGATTCCTCCACCCGGGCCACTCCGCCAAGGACGACTACCCCCGTATCGAGCAGCTCCTGGCCGGCGACATCCGGGTGGACCTCGTCCGCGCGGACCCCGGGGAGGACGGCGGGCGCGCCGACGCCTCCCTGCGCCTGGGCGCGCCCCACCGGCTGGCGGCGGGCGTCGAGCAACTGCGGCTGTCGGGCGCGGAGGCGATCGTCTGGGCCTCCACGAGCGGCAGTTTCGGCTACGGCTGGGAGGGCGCCCACGAGCAGGTGCGCACCCTGGCCACGGCCGCCGGCATGCCCGCCTCCTCCACCTCGTTCGCCTTCGTGCACGCGGCCCGGGAACTGCGGGCCGCGCGGGTCGCGGTGGGAGCGACCTACCCGGCTCGGACCGCCGCTCTGTTCGCGGAGTTCCTGCGGACCGGCGGGCTGGAGGTGACCGCGGTGCACGGCGCCGGGGTCACGGCGGCGCGGGCCGGCACCTGGGGCGAGGCGGAGGTGCTGGCCCTCGCGCGGGTTGCCGACGCGTCCGGCGCCGAGGCGGTCCTGCTGCCCGACACCGCCCTGCACACCGTCGCCCACGTCCCGGCCCTGGAACGGGAGCTGGGCAAACCCGTCCTGACCGCGAACCAGGTGACCGTGTGGGAGGCGCTGCGGCTGACGGACCGGCGGGTGAACGCGCCGGGACTGGGGGCGCTGTTCACGCGGGAGCCGATCGTGCAGGTGTGAGACCCGAGGGGGCCCGGGGCCCCCGGGAATAAACGGGGACATCCTCCTGTTAGGGCGCGGAGGACATCGTGAAGCCCGACGACAGGAGGACCCCGTGGCGGCAGACGAGACGGCGGCAGACGAGACGGCGACGGTGGGGACGGCGAACGGCGGGAGGGCGAACGGCGGGAGGGCGACCGACGCGGCGGCGGCCGACGGCATACGGGCCACCGCCCAGGGCACCGCCCCCGCCCCCCTCTCCGTCCTCGACCTGGTCACCGTCGGCTCCGGGCACACCGCCACCGACGCCCTGCGCACCAGCGTCGGCCTCGCCCGGCTCACCGAGTCCCGCGGCTTCCACCGCTACTGGGTCGCCGAGCACCACTCGATGCCCGGCGTCGCCTCCTCCTCGCCCGCGGTGATCCTCGCCCACCTCGCCGCCCACACCGACCGCATCCGGCTCGGCTCGGGCGGCGTCATGCTGCCCAACCACGCGCCCCTCGTCATCGCCGAGCAGTTCGGCACCCTGGAGGCGCTCGCGCCGGGCCGGATCGACCTCGGCCTCGGCCGCGCCCCCGGCACCGACGGGGCCACCGCCGCCGCCCTGCGCCGGACGGCCGGCCTGCACGAGGGCGCGGACGACTTCCCCGAGCAGCTCGCCGAGCTGACCCGGTTCCTGGACGACGACTTCCCCGACGGGCACCGCTACCGCCGTATCCACGCCGTGCCCGGCCCGGTCCAGGCGACCTCGCCCGGCGGTGTGCAGTCCCGGCACCGGCCGCCGGTCTGGCTGCTCGGCTCCTCCGGCTTCAGCGCGCGGCTGGCCGGGCTCCTCGGCCTGCCCTTCGCCTTCGCGCACCACTTCTCCGCGCAGAACACCGTCCCGGCCCTGGACCTCTACCGGGAGTCCTTCCGCCCGTCCGCGGTGCTCTCCGAGCCGTACGCCCTGATCGGTGTCTCCGTCCTGGCCGCCGACGACGAACGCGAGGCCCGCCGCCAGGTCCTCGCGACCGGCCTCAACATGGTCCGGCTGCGCACCGGCCGCCCCGGTCTCTTCCCCTCCCCGGAGGAGGCGGAGGCACACACCTTCAGCGAGCTGGAGCGGGAGTTCGTCGACTCCTGGACGGCGAACATCGTCCACGGCTCCGCCGACGAGGTCCGCACCGGCCTCGACGACCTGCACAAGCGCACCGGCGCCGACGAGCTGATGCTCACCAGCCACGCCCACCGCGGCGAGCTGCGGCTGCGGTCGTACGAACTGGTCGCGGACGGGTACGGGTTGCCGACGGCCGGATAGCCGACGGCCGGATAGCGGCCGGTGTGCCCGGGGCCCCCGGGGCTGATGCCCGGGGGCACCCCTACGGGTTCTGCGGCGCCCCCACGGGTGCCGCCCGGTCCGGGCCCGCCGCCCGTAGCTCGGAGATGCGATCCGGCGACACCGCGCGCGAGTACAGCCAGCCCTGGCCGGTGTCGCAGCCGATGCTGCGCAGCCGGTTGGCCTGGGCGGCGGTCTCCACGCACTCGGCGGTGACGGTGAGGCCCAGACGGTGGGCGAGGTCGATCATCGCCTCGACGACGACCTCGTCGGCCGGGTTGGGCGCCGCGCCCGTGCCCTCGTACTGGAAGCCGCGGACGAACGACCCGTCCAGCTTGAGGACCGAGACCGGCAGCCGGCTCAGATAGGCGAGGTTGGAGTAGCCGGTGCCGAAGTCGTCGATGGCGATGTGCACGCCCATGTCGCTGAGGGCCTGAAGGGCCTGGAGCGGGCGGCCGGCCGAGCCCATGACGGCCGACTCGGTGAGCTCCAGCTGGAGCAGGTGCGGCGGCAGCCCGGTCTCGGCGAGGATCTCCGCCACGTCCGCCACCAGGTCGGAGTCCCACACCTGACGGACCGCCACGTTGACGCTGACGAACAGCGGCGGCTCGTCCGGCCGGTCCAGCTGCCAGGCGCGGGCCTGCCGGCAGGCGGTGGCCAGAATCCATCGCCCGAGCGGGACGATCGAGCCGTCCTCCTCGGCCAGCGCGACGAACCGATTCGGCGGCAGCGACCCGAACCGCGGATGGTCCCAGCGCACCAGCGCCTCCACCCCGCGCAGCCGTCCGTCCGACATGCCGACCAGCGGCTGGTACTCCAGGCGGAACTCGCCGCGCTCGATGGCGGGCCGCAGTGTGGAGGCGAGGGCCTGGCTGGTCATCAGATGCGCGTTGCGCTCCGGGTCGAACAGCGTCCAGCGGTCCTTGCCGTCCACCTTCGCCCAGTACAGCGTGGTGTCGGCGGCCTGCATCAGCGCGGTCGCGGTGGTCCCGGCGGCGTGCCGTTCGACGACCCCGATCGACGCGGAGACGTTCATCCGCTGTCCGGCGAGGTCGAAGGGCGCCTGGAGCGCCTTCAGCACGGACTCGGCGAGATCCGCGAGCTGTTCGGTGCCGGTCGAGTCCTCCACCAGCAGCGCGAACTCGTCCCCGCCCAGTCTGGCCACCAGCGGCTCGCTCGGCCGGTTCTGCCCGGCCTCCTTCGCGCACTCCGTCAGCCGCTCGGCGACGGTGGCCAGCAGCCGGTCGCCGACGCGGTGGCCGAGGGTGTCGTTGACCGCCTTGAAGCCGTCCAGGTCGAGGTAGCACAGGCCGATCCGGCCGGTCCCGCTCTGCTCGTACGACTCCGCCTCCAGGGCCGCCGACACCCGCTCGAAGAACAGCGTGCGGTTGGGCAGCCTGGTCACCGGGTCGTGCATCTGGAGGTGCCGCAGCCTCGCCTGGAGGTCACGGCGGTCGCTCACGTCGGCGACCGACAGCAGCACCCCGGGGCCGCCCTCGTCCAGCGGGGTGACGGTGACCTGGGCCCAGAGCGCGCGCCCGTCGGGGTGCTTCAGCCGCCGGGTGCAGCGCAGTTTCGCCTGGCGGCCGCGCAGCACCTCACGGTAGGCGTGCCAGGTGCGGGCGTCGGAGGCGAGGTCCAGCAGATCGGCGGCGACCCGCCCGACCAGGCTCGCCCCGTCCCCGCCGAGCAGTTCGCCGAGCGCCTGGTTGGCGTCCACGACCTGGCCCTCACGATCGACGACGGCCATGGCCAGAGGCGCTGCCGTGAACACGGAACGGTAGGCCGGGGGGTCGGCTCCCTCCAGGCTCTCCGCACAAGTAGCGGCATGACTGTCACGCTCCGTGACGGCGGACCGGTCGAGGCCTGCCGCGGGCGTCGACCCTTCGGACGTTCCGCTCACCGCTCGCTCCCGCAGTGCACTCGATCGCTGTCCTGGCAGGAAAGTGTGCCGATCATAGATGCTGCCCCCGGAGTTGCGCAGCCACTGCCCAGTGTCCCGGAACACCCCACCTTTCTGACAGATCGTTTCTGCCCGCAGGTGGACCGCTTCTGCGGACCCTCGATCACTTGTGACGGACCGTGAGAATTCCGGGGGTGTCGGGATTGATGCCCGCTTTCTCCCTCCTCACTCTTCTGGGGCAGGCAAACAGGGCATAGCGCGACAAAGTCGAACAGGCTGGGGGCGGTGTCCCGTGAACCGCCCCCGGAGGTCCGAAGTGCCGCGACTGTTCCCGCGCCCCCGACTGCGCAGCACCGCGGCCCTGTGCACCACCCTCTCGGCGATCGCCGCGATCTCCCTGGCCACCGGCCCCTCCATCGCCGAACCCTTCTCCGCCGCGCCCTGCGCCCTCAAGCGCACCGACGCCCACCACTCCGAGGGCCTCGACACCTGGAACACCGCCTACCCCCGCCCCACCCGCGCCCTCGACGCGGTGATGGTCTTCCTGTCCTTCCCGGACCGGGCCCCGGCCACCACCCCCGCCGAACTCGCCGCCGACCACTTCCCGGCCACCAGTCGCTTCTTCCAGCAGGCGTCCTACGGCAGATTCACCCTGCGCGCCCACCCCCTCGAGCACTGGCTCCGCATGCCGAAGCCGTCCACCGCGTACGCCATACAGCGCGACTGGAACGCCGAGCGCCGCGCCGCCTATCTGCGCGACGCGCTCGCCGCCGCCGACCCTTCGGTCGATTTCTCCCGGTACGACCTGGTCTACTTCGTCGCCGACCCGGACGCGCCCGGGGTGGACTCCGACGCCACGAAGGTCGTCAACCTGGACGAGCCCCTGCACGCCGACGGCACCGACATCCGCCGCGTCGTCACGGTCTTCGAGCAGCACCCCCCGGACCGGCTGGTGCTGGCCCACGAGACCGGGCACGTCTTCGACCTGCCCGACCTCTACCACCGCCCGGTCGACGGCAAGGGCGACTGGGACACGTACGTCGGCGACTGGGACCTGATGGGCAGCCAGTTCGGACTCGCCCCGGATCTCTTCGGCTGGCACAAGTGGAAGCTGGGCTGGCTGGCGCCGCGCCAGGTGGTGTGCGTACGGAAGGCGGGGCCGACCCGGCTCACCCTGGAACCGCTCGGCGCCGGCCCGGGGGTCCCCGTCACCGGCACCTCCGGCGCACCCGCCTTCGGCCTCGGCGACGGTGCCAAACTGGCCGTCGTCCGCACCGGCCCCGACTCCGTCCTCGCCTTCGAGGCCCGCGGCCCCCTCGGCAACGACCGCGCCGCCTGCCGCTCCGGCATCCTCGTCTACCGGATCAGCGGCGACGCCCAGTCCGGCCGCGGCCCGGTCGAGGTGATCGACGCCCACCCGCGCACCGAGGCCTGCTGGGAATCCTCCGTCTACCCACCCCTCGCCGACGCCCCGGTCGCCCTCGGCGAGAACTTCACGGTGCCGGGCACCGGCGTACGGGTGCAGGCGGAGGGCCGAACCCCCACGGGAGCCTGGAACGTGAAGATCACGCTGCCGCGCGTATGAGTCGTACCACGGCATGCGAAAGGCCCCCCGCTTCCGCGAGGGGCCTCTGCTGTCGGTGCGCCGCCAGGGACTCGAACCCCGGACCCGCTGATTAAGAGTCAGCTGCTCTAACCAACTGAGCTAGCGGCGCCTGCTGACGTCGTAGACCTTAGCATCCTGGTCGGCCGGGGGAAAAATCGATATCCGTACGGCCGCGCGGGCCGCCCGGACGGCCGCCCAGAGCAGCACCTCGGGGCCCGGCAGCCACGGGTGCCGGCAGTCCGGGGCGACCACCCAGCGGGTGGGCCCCTGCTCCCGCTCCGGAGCGAGCGCGGGCACGGTCACCGCGTCCCCGGTGCCGTGGCACAGCAGCGGCGGCACGGATCCCGTACGGCCGTCCCGCCGGCCGTGCGCGCCCCACTCCTCCCACTCCAGCAGCGAGGGCAGCCGCTGGGCCGTGCCCGGCGCCGCGAACAGCAGCGTCCGCCCCCGGAGCACCGCCACCGGCCCGGAGCCCGGCCCCTCGCTCCACAACCGGTCCAGCATCAGCCGCCCGAACATCGCCGGCGCGCTCACGATGTCGAAGACGGAGCCGCAGGGCAGCACGACCGGGGCGTGCGGCCGCTCGTCCCAGAAGGCGAGGGTGCTGCGCGGATACGTTCCGGCGGAGGCCAGCCAGACGGCGCCGTCCGCGGTGACACATGCGCTGCTCATGCCCACCTGTCTACCGGCTGTGAGGAAACGGTTCCCGAGAGTTGCGGAAAACCGGGACAGGGGGTGGGGAAGCGAGTATCTTGCCCGCCTGGCATATGCCGATCGGGGGTGCCGGTCCGCGCGGCCTACAGCGGGTCCACGGGCCCCCGGCCCTCGGCGTCGCCCCGCAGCAGATCCTGGCCGAACTCGACCATCTTCTTGGCGTAGTCCTCGGTCCACTCGGCCCGCCGGGCGATCTCCGCGGGCGTCAGCCGGTCGAAGCGGCGCGGATCGGCGAGCTGGGCCGCCGCGACGGCCTGGAACTCCAGCGCCCGGTCGGCGGCCGCCTGGAACGCCACCGTCAGCTCCGTCGCCCGCGCCAGCAGCGCGCCCGGGTCGTCGATCGACTCCAGGTCGAAGAAGTGCTCCGGATCACCGGCTGCCTCCGCCGGCTCGAAGAGCAGGGGCGCGGGGCGTAGCCGCGGTTCGTTCCGACGCGGCGTGGGCTCCGCCATGTCTTCTCCTCCTCGTGCGTTCGTGCGTTCGTGCGTTCGTGCGTTCGCGCGTTCCGATGCGGACCACCTTCCATTGTCCCCCGGCGGCGCAAGAGGCCCTCGGCCCCGCACTCTCAAGGAATCCGCACCCCCGGATGTTCCCCCGCCCTCACACCTTCCAGGCCACCCGATGCCAGCCAAGATGCGCCGGCACCGCGTGGTTCGCCGCCCAGCCGTCCGGGCTGTGTTCCTCGGCCGCCTCCGGCGGGTGGGCCGTGCCGGGCTCGGCGTCCGCCGGAGCCGTGCCGGTGCGTCGGTCACGGCTTCACGGCTTCCAGGGCACCCGGTGTTCCCCGAGATGCGCCAGCACCGCGTGGTTCGCCTCCCAGCCGTCCGGGAACTTCACGAGGGTTCCCAGCTGGACCGGTTCTGTCGACGGGTAGTCGTCCAGGAGGTCGTCCACTCCCGCGCGGCAGACCACGATGCAGGCGTGGCGGTGGCGGGAGGCGAGGACGCAGAGGCGGCCGGTCTCCAGGTGGAAGGCGGTGGCGTCGGGGCGGCCGGAGAGCGGGTGGAGGATCACCGTGACGTCGAACTCCATGCCCTGGAGCCGGTTCGCGGTGTCCACGGTCACCTCGGTGACGCCCACTTCCGCCAGTGCCGCCCGGACCGCCGCCGCCTGGTCCCGGTGGGCGGTGCCGACGGCGACCCGGCCGGCGGTCACGGGGGTGGGGTGCGGGGAGCGCTCCGAGGTGGCCGCGCCGCCCCGGTCCAGCAGACGCCGTACGACCGTCGCCACCGCCCTGACCGCCTCGGGGTCGGTGCGGGGCGTGTGCCGTGCGGGCAGCTCCAGCAGGCCCCAGCCCGACTCGGCCGCCTCGTCGATCACCCGGTCGGGACCCGAGCCGTCCGAGGGCACGCCGAAGGAGAGCCGCCGGTCGCCGTGCCCGGTGCCGCTGCGGAACGGGGTGTACGGGTAGAAGGCGTGGGAGACCAGGGGGGCCGCGGAGGCCGGGAGGCGCCAGGAGACCGGCAGGCGGTGCTGGGGGAGGTCCGGGTTGTGCGCCAGCAGGGTCGTCACGGCGGAGCCCGAGGGGTCGTACGACAGGCCCGCCCACTGCTCGCTGCCCACGATCGCGAACGGGTCCAGCTGCCCCGGGTCGCCGACGAACAGCGCCCGCTCGAACAGCCCGGCCACGGCCAGCAGCCCGTCCGAGCGCATCTGGTACGCCTCGTCCACGATCGCGTGCCGCCACGGCTCGTCGACCTTCACATGCGCCCACTTGGCGGCGGTGGAGATGACGACCGGCAGCCCGGCGAGGTCCGCGGCCTTCGCCGACTTCCGCACGTACTCCAGGCGGTCCAGCGCCTTGTCGTACGGGTCGGCGTCGCTGCTGTGCAGCCGCCCCACCGGCAGCTCCGGGCTCTTCTCGGCGAGCCGCAGCACCAGATCGTCGACCTGTGCGTTGGTCTGCGCCACCACCATCAACGGGCGCCCCGCGTCCGCGAGTTCCAGCGCCGCCCGGACGACGAGCGTGGACTTCCCGGCGCCCGGCGGGGAGTCCACGACCACCCCGCGCGCGGTGCCGTGCAGTGTGTCGCGCAGGATCGCGTCGGTGGCGCGGGTCGCGGCCGTACCGGGGTCGAAGGCGGCCTCGGTGGTCACAGGACGTCCTCCCGGGTGACGGAGTCGGGGGCTTCGGGCACCTGCTCACCGGGCGGTCCGCCGTGCGTCCACGGCGTCTCCTCCGGGTCCGGCAGCCTGGCGCCGCCCCGCGGCTCGTGTTCGAAGAGTGTGAAGCAGAGCAGGTCGCCCTTCTCCGGCACCGACCCCTGCTCCGGCTCCTTGCCGCGGCCCATCCGGTCGACGATCCGCAGCACCAGCAGACCCTCCTCCGGCTGCTCCACGAACTCCGCCGCCTGCGGCTTGCCGCCCAGCGACCGGTACGCCTTCGCCCGCTCCCCGAGATACGGCCGGTCGTCCGTCCGTAGGGTGACCAGCGGGCGCGGACTGGGCCGCTTGCCCTCGCTGTACACCAGGGCGACGTCGACGACCTCGCCCGCGAAGGCCTCCCCGGCCAGCCGCCGCCCGGCCATCACCAGCGGGTCGTCCAGCGCCTCCTGTGCTTCCAGCCGGGCCTGTTCCCGCTCGCGCGTGGCCAGCTTGTTCGCCGCGGTCACCGCGTCGTCGCGGCGCGGCTGCGGGGGCTCACCCGCGGCGACCCGGTCGCGGTGGCCGGTGAACGACCAGCGGTCGCGCGTCCACCGCTCCTCGCCGTGCGCCCCCTCGGGCAGCTCCCGCAGCAGGTCGATCCCCCGCCACACGGCCTGCCAGGTGGGCAGGGTCCGGCTCAGCACCAGCTCGCGGATCTCCCGCTCGGCGGCGGCCAGTGCGCCCAGCCGGTCGTCGGCCTCCAGCCCGTCCTCGGCCGCGGCGAACGCGGTCCGCGCGCGGTCGTAGCGCTCGATGGCCGGGGCGAGCAGCTTGTTGTCGAAGGCGGGGTCGGTGGCCGGTCCGGCGGGCGGGCACAGCAGCTGTCCCGCGGCGTCCCGGCCCAGCTCCGCCCGCCTGGCCGCCTCGGCGCCCGTGACGCCCGAGTGGGGGTCCCCCCCGTCGAGCGAAGCCGAGACTGGGGGAGGGTCGATCCAGGCGAGCAGCGCACCCAGGTGCTGGTCCTCCAGGCTGGACTGGCCGGTCGCCCAGTGCCGGCCGAGGACCTCGGTGAGGGCGAGCAGCAGCGACGAACCGGGCACCCGGGCCCGCTCCCCGAAGTGCGTCAGCCACCGGCCGAGCAGCGGCACGCGCGGGGGCGCAGGATGCGGCGACTCCGGGTCCTGTTCCGCCGTACGCCGGAAGCGCATGGAGCGGCCGAGGAGGCGGACGTGGTCGATGCCGGCGCGGCTCGGGACGATCAGCTGGGGCGCGTCGGCGCACAGCTCGACCTCGACCTTGACGCGCTTGCCCGTCTCCGGATCGGTCTCGTTGCGCTCGGCGGCCTCGACGGCGTCGGCGTAGGAGTCGATGTACGGCAGGACGACATCGGCGAGTTCGGCGAGGAACGCGAACCTCAGGTCGCGGTCGCGGGGCTGCGGTACGACGAGCAGCCGCGGGGCGTCCCGGTCGGTGCCGACGAGCGCGCCGAGCGGGGCTCCGGCCTCACCGGCGGTGGTCAGCGGCACGAACACCAGCGGGCGGTCGGACAGATGGCGGTGCCGGACGGTGGCCACGGGGTGGGCGCGGCCGGTGGTGACGGCCTCGAGGCGGGCGAGGGTGGCGATCAGCGACACGTCGCCCCCCGGCCGGCGAGGGCCTCGGTGCGCAGTCGTGCGGCCCGGCGGAGGGCGGCCACGGCCGGGTCGTCCGGGTCCCCGGACTCGCCGCGGGCGGCGGACAGGACGTCCTCGACGGTGCTCAGGCCGCCCAGTTCGGCGCGGAGCGAGCGGCCCAGGGTGGTCACCGCGCCGGCCGCGCGGGAGCGGGCGCGGCAGTGGAACGCCAGCTCGCAGGCGGCCAGGCACTCGGGCGCGTAGGCCGCAGGGACCGCCTCGACGGCCGCCGTGAGCCGCTCGGCGGGCAGCTCGGGGGAGAAGCAGGTGCCCTCGGGGAGGGCGTCGGCGATGTCCTGGATGCGGGTGAGCCGGGCCAGCTGGCGGCTGGTGACCGCGCGCTGCTTGCGGACGTCCACGGCGGAGGCGGTGGGCAGGTTGGAGAAGTCCTTGGGGCAGACCAGCAGGACCCGGTGGCGGACCCTGGGCGCGGGGTCCAGGCGGGCGGCGACCTCCTCCAGGGCCAGCACGTAGACCGCCGCCTGGCGGGCGGCGGCGCCCACCTTCGCCGGGTCGGCCGAACCGTCCAGCATCGGGAAGGACTTGATCTCCACGACCGTCCAGCCGCCGTCCGGGTGCACCACCACCGCGTCGGGCTCCAGGAAGGCGGTGGAGCCGGCGACGTCGAGGGCCAGCATCGGGTGGTCGAGGAACGTCCAGGTGCCGCGGGCCTGCTCGGTGGCCTCGCGCAGCGCCAGCGCGGTCCGCGCGGTACGGCCCTCGGGGCCGGAGGCGGTGAGGTCGGGGGTGCTCTTGGTGGTGGGGGGTTCGGCGCCCGGGTCCAGTCGTTCGTGCACGAGCCGCAGCAGTTCCGCGCCGCCGTCCGCCTTCACCTTCGCCTCGAACGCGTTGCCGCGGGTGAGGGCGAACTGGGACTGGCCGAAGACGGACGGGGAGCCCAGGGCCCCCGCCAGCGCCGCCTTGTTCACCCCGGCGCCGTCGAGGATCGCGCGCCGCTTGCAGCCGGGGTTGGCGGCGAGGGCCGCGAGGGCACGGGCGTCCAGCGCCTTGGCCGGTACGTCGGGGCCGCGCAGCTCAGCGAGCCGCTGCCGGAGCGCCGTCCCCCGCGTCCGAGGGGGAGGCACCCGGTTCGGTTCCTGCCCCGAACCGTGACTCGCGCTGCCGTGGAATTCGTTCACCCGTCGAAGTCTGGCATCCGCCACTGACAATCGGGGCGCCCGTGTCCGGGGAGGTCGCCGGGGAGGTCGCCACGGAGGCCGCCGGGGAAGCCGCCGCCCGGTCCGGGATCCGGGCCGCGAGCGACGGGACGCGGGCGGCGGACGCGGTCCGCAGCCGGTCCGCGGTCCGCATCACGAGCGGTGCCAGCAGCAGGCCGACGCCCATCACGGCCGCGCCGGCGACCGCGTCCAGGAAGTAGTGGTTCGCGGTGCCCATGACCACGATCGTCGTCAGCAGCGGGTAGAGCACGGCGGCCGTGCGCGCCGTGCGGGTGCGCCCGTGGCGCCACAGCATCACACCGCACCACAGGGACCAGCCGACGTGCAGACTCGGCATCGCCGCGTACTGGTTGGTCATCCCGCCGAGCCCGCGCGGCGCGCTGGCCTCACCGCCCCACCAGCCCCACGAGCTGTACTGGGCCATCGTGTCCACGAAGCCGTGCTCCGCCGACAGCAGACGGGGCGGGCAGGTGGGCAGCAGCGTGAAGCCGATCAGACCTATGAAGGTGGACGTCATCAGCCAGGTGCGGGCCGCCCGGTAGTGCAGGCTGCGGGAGCGGAACAGCCAGACCAGGATCACCGGGGTCACCAGGTAGTGCAGCGACGCGTACCAGAAGTCGGCCGGCACGCCGAGCCAGGCCTCGTGGGTGAACAGCCGGTTCAGCGGGTGCTCGGCGTTGATGTGCAGGAGCTTCTCGACGCGCAGGATCGCCAGGCCGTGGTCGACGGCGGTCGTCACATCTCCGCGCGCGAGCAGCCGGCCGGCCGAGTAGCAGGCGTACACCAGCAGGATCAGCGGCAGCTCCGTCCACCAGCGCAGCCGGATCCGAGGGGCCGCCTCGGTGCCCGGTGTCTCGGTCTGCGGCATCCGATCGCCTCCCCCTTCGTGTCGCTCATGTGTCGCTGCGCCCGTGGTCGCGGGACGTGCCACTTTACGGCGTATGCGCGCGCCCCCACGGGGCGCCCCCGGCCCTCAAAGACGCCGGGATCGCCCTCCGGGTTGCCCCGTTTCAGGGTGAGCGATGATGGAGGGGTCCCGCCTCCGATTTCTCCCCTGAGACGTCCCAGGGTTTCCCCGGAAAGGTCCCCCATGGCACCGCGCATCCTGCTGGCCCGGCACGGACAGACCGAGTGGTCGCTGTCCGGCAAGCACACCGGCAGGACCGACGTACCGCTGCTGGAGGAGGGCCGCCGGGGCGCCAAGCTGCTCGGCGAACGGCTGCACCGGACGCCGTTCGACGGGCTGCCGGACGTCGAGATACGCACCAGCCCGCTGGCCCGCGCGCGGGAGACGTGCGACCTCGCCGGCTTCGGTGAGCGGGCGACGCACTGGGACACCCTCATGGAGTGGGACTACGGCGCGTACGAGGGCATGACCCCGGCCGACATCCAGGCGGTCCGGCCCGGCTGGCTGATCTGGCGCGACGGCGTCCCCGAGGGGGAGTCGCTCGCCGAGGTCACCGCGCGCGCGGACGAGGTCGTCGCCTGGGCGCGGTCGGCGGACCGGGACGTCCTGGTCTTCGCCCACGGGCACATCCTCCGCTCCATCGGCGCCCGCTGGCTGGGCCTCCCCCTGGACTTCGCCGCTCGCATCCGCCTGAACCCGACCTCGCTGTCGGTGCTGGGCTGGGCGTACGGCGAGCCGGCGATCGAGAGCTGGAACGACCTCGGTCACCTCGCGCCGTAGCGCGGTCGGGCGCGGTGTCACACCGCTTTGCGCACCGCCGTTCACACCGCTCGGGGTGTCGACGCGTGGCGGTCCAGGAACTCCTGCACTCCGCCGGCCCGTCGGTGCGGCAGCAGCACCCGCGCCGTGCCCGCCAGCATCCCCTGGATCCGCGAGGACTGGACCTGGCCCAGCAGGTCCAGCACCCGCAGGCCCGCCACCGCCGCCTCGCCGGGCCGCCCGCCCCGGGCCAGATCGTCGGCCAGCTCGGCCGTGTACAGCGCGATGTTGCGGGTGAAGTGCGGATCCTGGAGATCGGCCGCGCGCCCCGCGTGCCGGGCCGCCCGGGTCCAGTCGCCGAGCGCGGACCAGCACTGCGCCTCGAGCCCGGCCAGCTCGGCCTCGCCGTAGAACGTCATCCACTCGGGGTCGGCGTCCGAGGGGCCCCGCTCGTAGAGGGCGTGCGCCCGGGCGAGGGCCTGTTCGCAGCCGGTCCGGTCGGCGAGCCCGGCCCAGCCGCCCGCCTCGCGCAGCGCGAGCAGGGACATCAGCCGGGGTGACCCGAGGGGGCGCGCGACGCGCTGGGCGGCCTGCGCGGCCCGTACGGCCTCGCGGGGGCGCCCGGCGTCGCGCGCGAGGAACGCGGTGTTGCAGAAGGCATGCGCCTCCAGTGCCTGGTCGCCGGTCATGCGCGCGGTGGCGAGTGCCTCCGCGTAGTGCGAGCGGGCGTCGTCGAAGCGGCCCGAGTCGTGCGCCAGCCAGCCCACGGAGATGGCGAGTTCACCGGCGCCCGAGTGCAGCCGGTCGGCGGTCGTCTGCCGGGTGGTGCCGGCGTCGAGCAGCGCGTAGGCGGCGCGCAGCGGGGCGGCCGCGCGACGGTAGAGGCCGTCGGCGCCGTGCCGGTCGTCCAGCAGACGGATTCTGCGGACCGCTTCTTCGAGGGCGCCCGCCTCGCTCGACCCGACGCGGCGCACCCGGCGCTCCGCGGCCGGGGCGTGGGAGGTCCCGCCGCCCGGGCGAGACCGGGGGGGCGGGACGGCGAGGCCCAGGGGGCCCAGCGAGGCGGAGGCCACGGTGGCGCCTCCACCGGTCATGAATGCGCGACGCAGCACGTCGCTCTCCTCGTGGTCGTGGTGCGTGTCGTACGGGTCCTGCGTGTCATACGGCTCACCCGCCCCGCGCGTCTCACTCGTCACCCGCGGCTCACTGGTGGTGAGCGCCGGGCTCGTGGTGTGCGCGGGGGGCGCGTCCCCGGCGGCGCGCGCTCCTCGTCCGCGGACGGACGCCCGGGGCGCGAACCCCAGGTCGGTGAGCGTCCGGCCGGGGAACATGTGCAGGAAGACCCGCTCGTACGCGTAGTTGGGGCAGCGGATCTCCCCCGCCTCGACCCGCCCGATGTAGCGCGCGTCGCAGCTGACCCGCTCGCCGATCTCGCGTGCGGCGCGCCGTACCAGTGCGGCGAACTCGGCCGGCGAGCGTTGTCCACGCAGGTGCCGGAAGGCGAGGTTGGGCCGTGGTGGCCGGTCGGGCCGGGGTGGGGTCACCGTTGACGACGCCATGGCCGGGTCCTCTCATGCGAACCGTCGAACCATGCCGGAATCGGGGTGACTTGGCATATTTTCGGCGGTGATCACCCTGATGTCCAGCGAGCAAGAACGTACCTGCTGTGGTTGGGCCGCCACGCGGTGTTTGGCTACAAACCGGATATCTCCTCCACGATCTGCCATGAACTGCCATCCTTTGCGGCGGACTTCCGCCGTAGCCGTTGACGCGGTCGTGCGTTGAATGCCGTGGACTGCAGGAGCGGGCTGTGTGGTGGAGGCCGGGATGGAGACCAGCCGGAGCAACGATCCTTGTACGCCGTCGTCGGCGTTCGGGCCCGCGGGCCCGGCGTGCGACCTCGTGACGGTGCCGACCCGGCAGGGGCTGGAGGCGGTCGACATCCTGCGCCGGGGCGCGGCCGAGGCGGTGGGGCCCGTGCTGCACGACGACGGCGGCGACACCCTCGGCTTCCTGGTGCCGCCCGGCACCGCCGCCGCCTGGGACCTGCCGGGAAGCACCTGCACGGAGACCGACGGGCGCGGCCTGAGACTCGACCCCGAGCCCCCGGTGGAGGGTTCGGACTGGCTGGTGCCGCCCGGCGAGGCGGACCTCGCGACCGATCCGGCGGTGCTGCGCCGGGCGCTGGGCGAGGCGGCCCGGACGATCGAGGCGGCGGACAACTGCCGGTGAGGTGACCCGCCGGGCGTGCGCGAGCCGGCCGTTGCGCCTGCGAGGATGCCCTCATGGGGAAGTCCAGGAACACCCGGCGTGAGCGCGGCGCCGACACGGCGGCCGTCGTCGAGGCCGTCGACGGGGGGCTCGCGGAGCTCCTGCCCGACCGGGACCGGGCGCGGGCCTGGACCCTGCTCATCGACGGGGCACCGCAGTCGCACGTCGACCTCGACGACCCGGCGTACCTCTCCTTCGAGTACCAGCGCCGCCTCGGCCATGTCATCGACCTCACCGGGCCGCCCGGCCGGCCGGTGCACGTCGTGCACCTCGGCGGCGGCGCGTTCACGCTCGCCCGGTACGTGGCCGCGACCCGCCCCCGCTCCACCCAGCAGGTCGTCGAGCGCGACGCCGCCCTGGTCCGGCTGGTGCGCCGGGAACTCCCGCTGGACCCCGGGGCCAGGATCCGGGTCAGGTCCGTGGACGCGCGGGAGGGGCTCGGCAAGGTACCGGACGGCTGGGCCGACCTCGTCGTCGCCGATGTCTTCAGCGGCGCCCGCACCCCCGCCCACCTCACCTCGACCGAGTTCCTCGACGAGGTCCGCAGGGCGCTGAAGCCGGGCGGTCTCTACGCCGCCAACATCGCCGACGGCCCGCCGCTCGCCCATCTGCGCGGCCAGATCGCCACCGCCGCCGCCCGCTTCGCCGAGCTGGCCCTGGTCGCCGACCCCACGGTGCTCCGGGGGAAACGGTTCGGCAATGCCGTGCTCCTGGCCGGCGACCTCCCCCTGCCGATCGCCGAGCTGACCCGCCGGGCGGCGTCCGACCCGCATCCGGCGCGCGTCGAGCACGGCCGCCCGCTCCTCGACTTCACCGGCGGCGCGACCCCGGTGACGGACGCGGCGGCGGTCGCCTCGCCGGCCCCGCCGCCCTCGGTGTTCCGCTAGGACCTTTCCGCGGTCCGGGGCCCGGCGGGGCCCGGCCCTCATGGTGGTTCTTGTTGGTTCGTGCCCTCAGAACGTCTGTACGTCGACCCTCGGCGGCCCGTCGTGCCAGGTGCAGAAGACCGACACCCGGTCCGCGCCCGAGGCGAAGTCCACCCGGATCCATGACTCCGTCTTCCACACCTGCACCGACCAGCCGGCCGCCGGGGTCGCGGACACCAGGGTCGCGTAGGTCGAGGTGAGGTCGAGGACGACCCGGCCGCCGTCGGTGTCGTAGCTCTTGACCGTCCCGGCCGGGGTGTTCTTCGGGGCGGCCGGGGTGGTGGCGGTGCGGCTCGGGGCCGCGGACGCCGAGCGGGCCGTCGGGGAAGCGGAAGAAGAGGAGGGGGAAGGTGCGGGCGAGCGGGGCGGGCCGGAGCCGGGGGAGGACGGGGGAGCCGACTCATGGGCGTCGGCGGTCACCTCGCGCACCGTCAGCGGCAGGGCGCGCGGGGGGTCGTAGGCCGTGCCCGCCATCACGGTGTGGACGCCCCACCACGACAGCGTGACCGCCGCGCCCGTGGCGAGCGTCCAGGCCAGTACGTGTACGAGTCCGCTCCGCATAGCGGGCCATCTTGCCGCACGTTTCGCACCGGTGTCGCACGGACGGGTCACCGGTCGTCCACGGAGGAGGAGTTGTCCACAGGGCCCCGGCCGGGTCCGCGGGCATGGCGTACGGTGCGGCGCATGGCAAGTGTGCTCGTGGTCGAGGACGACCAGTTCGTCCGCTCGGCGCTCATCCGGCATCTGACCGACGCCTCGCATCTGGTGCGCAGCGTCGGCACCGCGCTGGAGGCGCTGCGCGAGGTCGCCCACTTCCGCTTCGACGTGGTGATCCTGGACCTCGGACTGCCCGATCTGGACGGCTCCGAGGCCCTGAAGATGCTGCGCGGCATCACCGACGTGCCGGTCATCATCGCCACCGCGCGCGACGACGAGACGGAGATCGTCCGGCTGCTGAACGCGGGCGCGGACGACTACCTGACCAAGCCGTTCTCCGTGGAGCACCTGTCGGCGCGGATGGCGGCGGTCCTGCGCCGGGCCCGCTCCGGAGCCGGGGAGCCCCCGCCCTCCAGCGTCCTGCGCGTCGGCGGCCTGAGCGTCGATCCGCTGCGCCGCCAGGCGGAGTTGGACGGCGTACGCCTCGACCTCACCCGCCGTGAGTTCGACCTGCTGGCCTTCCTGGCGGCCCGGCCGGGACTCGTCGTCCCGCGCCGGGAGCTGCTCGCCGAGGTGTGGCAGCAGTCCTACGGCGACGACCAGACGATCGACGTCCATCTGTCCTGGCTGCGGAGGAAGTTGGGGGAGACGGCGGCCAGCCCGCGCTATCTGCACACCCTGCGCGGGGTCGGCGTGAAGCTCGAACCACCAGGGGAAGCGGGGCCCGTGCGATGAGGTGGGCACTGGTCAGGGTCTGTCTGGCGGTCACCACGATGGTCGTGGTCGCCTTCGCCGTCCCCCTCGGTCTCGTCGTCCGGGAGATGGCCCGCGACCGCGCCTTCTCCAACGCCGAGCGGGAGGCCGCGGTGGTGGTCCCGGCCCTGTCCATCACCACCGACCGGGAGGAGCTGGAGCGCGTCGTCGCCTCGGCCGGCTCAGGCGACGGGATGGCCGTGCACATACCGGCCGGTGACGGCCGGGCCGCCGTGGACCTCGGCCGGCGGCGGGCCGCCGCAGCGGACGTCGCCGCCGTACGGAAGCTGGGCCGTGCCTCGACCGCCGAGGTGCCGGGCGGCTCCGTGCTGCTCCAGCCGGTCGCGCTGGGCCTGGGGACCGTGGTGGTCGAGGTGTACGTCCCGGAGTCCGAGGTCACCAACGGCGTCGGCACGGCGTGGGCGGTGCTGGCGGGGGTCGGGATCGCGCTGGTCCTCGGTTCGGTCGCGGTCGCCGACCGGCTCGGTGTACGGATGGTGCAGCCGGCCCGGCGGCTGGTGGAGGGGGCGCACGAACTGGGGGAGGGCAAGCTCGGGGCCCGCGTCCCGGAGGAGGGCCCGGACGAACTGCGCCGGGCGGCGGTGGCGTTCAACTCGATGGCCGATCAGGTGGTCCAGCTCCTGGCGAACGAACGCGAGTTGGCGGCCGACCTGTCCCACCGGCTGCGCACCCCGCTGACCGTGCTCCGGCTGAACGCGGCCTCCCTCGGCGACTCCCCGGCCGCCGAGCAGACCCGCACGGCGGTGGCCCAGCTGGAGCGCGAGGTCGACACGATCATCCGTACGGCCCGGGAGGCCAAGCCGCAGACGACGGCGCCCGGCGCGGGGGCCGGCTGCGACGCGGCGGAGGTGGTCCGGGAGCGGATGGCGTTCTGGTCGGCGCTCGCCGAGGACGAGGGCCGCAAGGTCCGCACCGCCGGGGTCGACCGTCCGGTCCGCATACCCGTGGTCCGTGCCGACCTGGCCGCCGCCCTGGACGCCCTCCTCGGCAACGTCTTCCGGCACACCCCGGAAGGGACCGCCTTCGCGGTGGACGTCCACAACAGCGAGGACGCGGTGATCGTCCTGGTCTCGGACGCGGGCCCGGGCATCGCCGACCCCGAGACGGCGATGGCCCGCGGCCGCGGATCCGGTGCCACCGGCTCCACCGGCCTGGGCCTGGACATCGTCCGCCGCCTCGCCGAGTCCACCGGCGGCGACGTCCGCATCGGCCGCTCGGTCCTCGGCGGCACGGAGATCCGCATCTGGCTCCAACTGGACGGCCGCGAGCCGGTCCGCAGGGGCCACCGGGGAGCCATGCGCAGGCGAAGACGGCCGGCGACCAGGTGACCCCCGGCCCCGCGCCCCGGGTGCCCGACCCGGAACCGGTCTCGACCTTTAACCGGCTCCGAGGTCCGGCTTAAGCGCACCCTAAGATCCTCCGCCCCCGCCCCTGTCAGGCATTTTGCCGGGTTCGGGCTCGCTAGTGCCGCGGCAGGCAACGTTCGCCCCGTCGCGACGCCCGGCACGCACTCTCGCCGCACCGGCCGAAAGCCCAAGTACGTCCAGTACGAGGACTTCCGGCCGGCACGCCGAGAGCACGCACCGGACGCCGCTCCTTGACGGGCAAACGTTGCCTGCCGCGGCACTAGCGTGCTGCCGCACCTCACCCCACGAGCAGTGAGGGCGGGCACGTCATGAGCAGCCACCGGCGCAAGGTCAGCGGCAGGAACCAGGTGATCGGCGGTGTCGTCGCCGCGGCGGTGGTGGGCGGTGGGGCCGTGTTCGTCGCCGGTACCGCGCAGGCGGCCGGGGTCGGGGCGGCGTACACCAGGACCAGTGACTGGTCGACCGGGTACACCGCGCAGTACGTCGTCACCAACAACAGCGGGCGGGTGAAGGCGGACTGGAAGCTGGAGTTCGATCTGCCGGCGGGGGCGAGGCTCGGTTCGCTCTGGAACGCCGAGTCGACGGTCGGCGGGCGGCACGTCACCGTGACCCCGCCGAAGTGGGACACCGACGGGCTGGCGGTCGGGGAGTCGGTCACCGTCGGGTTCGTGGTCAACGGGAGCGGGGATCCGGTCGGCTGCCGGGTCGACGGGGCCGCGTGCTCGGCGGACCAGGGGGCCACCCCCGAGCCGAGCGGCCGGCCGACGGGGAGCGCGACGCCCCCCCGCGACGCCCACCACGGCACCCACCACGGCACCCACGCGGACGTCCACGCCGACCGCCACCCCCGCCTCCCCCTCCCCCTCCCCGAGCACGGGCGCGAGCACCGGCACCGGATCCGGCACCACCGCCTCCGCCTCCGCCCCCTCCGCCCCCTTCGCCCCCTACGTCGACACCTCCCTCTATCCCGCCTTCGATCTCCTCGCGCACGCCTTGGCGACCGGCGTGAAGGACTACAACCTGGCGTTCGTGACCGACGGCGGCGGCTGTACGCCGAAGTGGGGCGGGGTGACGGACCTCGGGAGCGACGCGGTGGCGGCTCGGATAGGGGCGCTCCGGGCGAAGGGCGGGGACGTCCGGGTCTCCTTCGGCGGGGCGAGCGGCTCCGAGCTGGCCACGGTCTGCTCCTCGGCGGACGCGCTGGCGGCGGCGTACGGGAAGGTCGTGGACGCCTACCGGCTGACCAAGGTCGACTTCGACGTGGAGGGCGGGGCGCTGCCGAACACGGCGGCGAACACCCGGCGCGCCCAGGCGATCGCGAAGCTCCAGCGGCAGCACCCCGGACTCGATGTCTCCTTCACCCTCCCGGTGATGCCGGAGGGGCTGACGCAGGACGGCGTGACTTTGCTCTCGGACGCCAAGGCAAATGGTGTGAAAGTCGACACTGTGAATGTCATGGCGATGGACTACGGTCCGGCGTACAGCGGTGACATGGGCACCTGTGCCGAGCAGGCGGCCACCGCTACCCAGGCACAGGTCAAGAGCGTGTTCGGGCTGAGCGACAGCGCGGCCTGGAAGGCGGTCGCGGTCACCCCCGTGATCGGGGTGAACGACGTCGCCACGGAGGTCTTCAAGGTCGAGGACGCCACCCGGCTCGTCGCCTTCGCGAAGTCGAAGGGGCTCGCGTGGCTGTCGATGTGGTCGGCGGCGCGGGACAGGCAGTGCCCGGGTGGGGCCAAGGGCTCCGCCGATGCCACCTGCAGCTCGATCGTCCAGGGCGACGCGGCGTTCTCGAAGGCCTTCGACACCCTCGAATGATCAAGGAAGTGATCATGAAGACGATCGAGAAGGTGATCAAGGTGTGTCGGTTACGTTTCGACAAATGAAGCCATCGGCTCTTGACGCATGAGTGGACATACGGCTGTTATTGCGCCACCCCGTGTTCGGTCAAGTTGATTTCTGGTCGATTAAGACCGGAAGTTTTCCGTCAGACCTCCATGACCGAACCTTGCTGTCAGGAGCCGCTTCATGCACGACCTCTCCCCCTCCGGCCGCCTCCACCTCCCCTCCCCGAGCCGTCGCACCCTGCTGCGCGGCATCGGCGGCGCGGCCGTCCTCGGCGCCGGCATACCGCTGCTGTCGGCCTGCGGCGGCAGTGGCACCTCCTCCGACCCGAAGACCGTCAGCCTCGGCTCCAACGCGTCCGACGCGGTCCCGAAGAAGGCCTTCGCCGAGATCTACGCGGCCTTCAAGAAGCAGTCCGGGATCGCGGTCGACGTGAACACCAAGGACCACAACACGTTCCAGGAGCAGATCAACTCCTACCTCCAGGGCACCCCGGACGACGTGTTCAACTGGTTCGCCGGCTACCGGATGCAGTTCTTCGCGGCCAAGGGTCTGACCTCGTCCATCGACGACGTGTGGGCGAAGATCGGGGACAACTTCCCCGACGCCATGAAGAAGCTCAGCAAGGGCGCGGACGGTAAGTACTACTTCGTGCCGCTGTACACCTACCCCTGGGCGCTCTTCTACCGCAAGAGCGTCTTCCAGCAGCACGGCTACACCGTCCCCACCACCTGGGACCAGCTGATCGCGCTGTGCAAGCAGATGAAGAAGGACGGGCTGACCCCGATCGCCTTCGGCGACAAGGACGCCTGGCCGGCGATGGGCACCTTCGACCAGATCAACTTCCGGCTCAACGGCTACGACTTCCACGTCGAGCTGATGGCGGGCAAGGCCTCCTGGACCGACGCCAAGGTCAAGGCCGCCTTCGACCACTGGGCCGAGCTGCTGCCGTACCACCAGGAGGGCTCCCTCGGCCGTACCTGGCAGGACGCCGCCCAGACGCTGGTGTCGAAGAAGGCCGGCATGTACCTCCTCGGCTCCTTCGTCGCTCAGCAGTTCACCGACAAGGCGGACCTGGACGACCTCGACTTCTTCGCCTTCCCGGAGATCAACTCCGCGTTCGGCCAGGACACCGTCGAGGCCCCCACCGACGGCTTCATGGTCTCCAAGGCCCCGAAGAACAAGGAGGGCGTCACCAAGCTCCTGGAGTACCTCGGCACCCCCGAGGCCGAGCAGATCTACCTCAAGGCCGACTCCAGCGTCGTCGCCGCCTCCAGCAAGGCCGACACCTCCTCGTACACCGCCCTCCAGAAGAAGGCGTACGAGATGATCAGTGGCGCCAAGAGCCTCACGCAGTTCATGGACCGCGACAGCCGCCCCGACTTCACCTCCACGGTCATGCAGCCCGCGCTGCAGAAGTTCGTCCGTGACCCCAAGGGCATCGACAGCCTGCTCACCTCGATCGAGCGTCAGAAGAAGACGATCTTCGCGTCCAACTGAGAGCGCGGCTCCCGTAACCCATGAGTACCGACACCACCGAGAAGTCCTCGCAGGCGGCCACCCGGCCGCCTCGGGGCGCGTCCTCGAAGAAGCGGGTTCCGCAGGGCCACCGGCGCCTGCTGACCCGCCGCGACCGGCTCACGCTCGGCCTGATGGCCGGCGTGCCGACGATCCTGCACGTGACCCTCGTCTGGGTCACCGCCCTCGCCTCCATCGCCCTGGCCTTCACCACCTGGGACGGCATCGGCTTCGACTCCATCAGGTGGGTGGGGCTGGACAACTTCAAGGAGCTGTTCACCAACAACCCGCAGTTCTGGCCCGCGGTCCAGCACAACATCATCTGGTTCGTCGTGCTGATCCTGATCCCGACCCCGTTCGGGCTCTTCCTCGCGGTCCAGCTGGACAAGAAGATCCGCTTCAGCCGTGTCTACCAGACCGCCTACTTCCTGCCGGTCGTGGTCTCGCTGGCGGTCACCGGATTCGTCTGGCAGCTCGTCTACAACCCCGACACCGGCCTGATCAACAGCATCATCGGGGCCAACAAGCCGGGCCACTACATCGACTGGATCGGCGACCCGAACCTCAACCTGTGGGCGATCCTGGTCGCCGCCTGCTGGCGGCACACCGGCTACATGATGATCCTCTACCTGGCCGGCCTGAAGGGCGTCGACCCGTCCCTGCGCGAGGCCTCCTCGCTGGACGGCGCCAACGAGTGGCAGACGTTCAAGAACGTCATCTTCCCCACCCTGCGGCCCACGAACACCGTGGTGCTCGTGGTGACGATCATCGAGGCCCTGCGCGCCTTCGACCTCGTCTTCGTCTTCAACAAGGGCGCCCAGGGCACCGAGCTGCTCTCGATCCTGGTCACCAACAACATCATCGGCGAGTCCAGCCGCATCGGATACGGCTCCGCGATCGCCGTCGTCCTGCTGCTGATCTCCCTCGCGGTGATCATCCCGTATCTGATCTCGACCTTCCGGAAGGAGCGGAGCGCATGAGCACCACCACCCTGCCCGTGAAGCAGCGCACCCCCGTCCGCCCCGCCCGGATCCTGCTGCACACCTTCCTCGTCGTCACCTCCCTGGCCTGGCTCGCCCCCCTGCTGTGGGCGCTGTTCGCGGCCCTGCGGCCGTACGCCGAGACCAGCGAGAAGGGCTATGTCTCCTGGCCGGACAAGCTCAGCCTCGACAACTTCACCAACGCCTTCGAGCAGTCGGACATGGTCCACTACTTCGGGAACACGCTGCTCATCGCGGTCCCCGCGGTGCTGGTGACCCTGTTCCTGTCGTCCTGCGTGGCGTTCTACGTCAGCCGCTTCGACTTCCGGGTCAACCTGTTCCTGCTCCTGGTCTTCACCGCGGGCAACCTCCTCCCGCAGCAGGTGATCATCACCCCGCTGTACCGCCTGTACCTGCTGATCGACCTGCCCGGCATCACGGTGAGCGGCAAGCTGTACGACTCCGCGCTCGGCCTGGTCCTGATCCACGTGGCGTTCCAGTCCGGCTTCTGCGCCTTCGTGCTCAGCAACTACATGCGCTCCCTGCCGCACGAGCTGACCGAGGCCGCCCTGGTCGACGGCGCGTCCGTGTGGCGCCTGTACTGGCAGATCGTGCTGCCGCTGTGCAAGCCCGCGATGGCCGCCCTCGCCACCCTGCTCTCCATCTGGATCTACAACGATTTCTTCTGGGCGATCGTGCTGATCTCCACCGGCGAGAACATGCCGATCACCTCGGCCCTGAACAACCTCTCCGGCCAGTACTTCACCGACCCCAACCTGGTCGCCGCAGGCGCCCTGCTCACCGCGATCCCCACGCTGATCGTGTACTTCGCGCTCCAGCGGCAGTTCGTCAGCGGCCTGACCCTGGGCGCCAACAAGGGCTGACGCCCGCACTCGACAGCTCCCTGTGAAAGAGACCCCCGTGCACCACCCCTTCACCCCGGTGGCCGCCGTCCCCGTGGATCCACGGCGCGCCCGTGTCCACGAGGAGGGCTGGCAGTCCTGGAGCCCGAGCGGCGCCTACGCCCTCGACGCCCGCCCCCACCGCCCGGCGAACGCCACCTGGGCGACCGTCTGCTACCGCCCCGGGGTCACCGTCCCCGCGGGGGTCTTCCAGGGCGAGGGCCTCCTCGCCCTCGACCCCGGCGACGGCTCGCCCGTCCGGCTGTGGGCCGCGCCGGACCCGGTCCGCGAGGTGCCCTCCATCCGGCTGGTCGTGAGGGACGGCACGGCGGAGATCGGCGCCGACGGCCCGGTGAAGGAGTTCACGGGCACGGACATCCAGGCGGTGCTGGCCGAGTGGGCGTCGGGCCTCGGCGTCCCGGCGCCGCGCCCGGCGCCCACCGTCTGGTGCTCCTGGTACGAGTACTTCACCGAGGTCACCGAGGACGACGTCCACGAGAACCTCCGCGCGATGGACACCCTCGACCTGCCCGTCGACGTCGTCCAGATCGACGACGGCTACCAGAAGGCCCTCGGCGACTGGCTCACCCTCTCCGGCCGCTTCCGCTCCCGCCGCGGGATCGCGGAGGCCATCCGGGCCCGGGGCCGCCGCGCCGGCATCTGGACCGCGCCCTTCCTGGTCGACCCCGGCAGCGAACTCGCCGCCGGGCACCCCGACTGGCTGGTCCGCACCGCCGACGGCGGCTTCGCGCACGCCGGCCACAACTGGGGCCACGACCTGTACGTCCTCGACACCACCCACCCCGGGGCGGCGGCCTACCTCACCGAGGTCTTCCGCACCCTGCGCACCGAGGGCTACGACTACTTCAAGGCCGACTTCCTGTACGCGGGCGCCCTGGACGGCGTACGGCACGCCCCCGTGGACCCGCTGACGGCGTACCGCGACGGGATCGCGCTGATCCGTGCGGCGATCGGACCGGAGTCGTATCTCCTGGGCTGCGGCGCGCCGGTCCTGCCGTCGATCGGCCTGTTCGACGCGATGCGGGTCAGCCCGGACACGGCACCGCACCGCGCCCCCGAGGCCGGTGACTTCAGCCAGCCCGGACAGGACGCGGCCGAGTTCACCGGCGCCGCCCGGCAGTGGCAGCACGGCCGGTTCTGGACCAACGACCCGGACTGCCTGATGGCCCGTCCGGCGGTGGAGACGCGCGAGCGATGGGCCGCGCACGTGGAGGCGACGGGTGGCCTGATGGCCTCCAGCGACCGTCTGCTCTCCCTGGATCCGTGGGGCGTGGACACCACGCGCCGGCTGCTGTCGGGAGGCGAGTGATGGAACGAGTGCTGAAGGTCCCCGGGATCGCGTACGGCGGCGACTACAACCCCGAGCAGTGGCCCGAGGAGGTCTGGGCCGAGGATGTGCGCCTGATGGCCGAGGCCGGGGTGAACATGGTCAGCGTCAACATCTTCTCCTGGGCGCTGCTGGAGCCGTCCGAGGGCGTGTACGACTTCTCGCGCCTCGACCGCGTCCTCGACCTGCTGTACACCCACGGCATCGCCGCCGACCTCGCGACCCCGACGGCGGCCCCGCCGGCCTGGTTCTTCAAGGCCCACCCCGAGGCACTGCCGGTGGACCGCGACGGCCGCGGACTGGCGTACGGCAGCCGTCAGACGTTCTGCCCGTCGAGCCCCGCCTACCGCGAGGCCGCCGTACGGATGGCGCGGGCGCTGGGGGAGCGGTACGCCGAGCACCCGGCCGTCGTCATGTGGCACGTCCACAACGAGTACGGCTGCCACAACGCGGAGTGCTACTGCGACACGAGCGCCGCTTCGTTCCGCCGCTGGCTGCGGGAGAAGTACGCCGACGACCTCGCGGCGCTGAACGACGCCTGGGGCACCACCTTCTGGAGCCAGTGGTACTACGACTGGGACGAGATCATCCCGCCCCGGGCGACGGGCGCGGTCCCGAACCCCGCCCACCGGCTGGACTGGCGCCGCTTCTGCAGCGACGAGCTGCTGTCGCTGTGCACGGCGGAGCGCGAGGTGCTGGCCGAGGCCGCTCCGGCGATCCCCGCCACCACCAACTTCATGGTGATGTACAACTTCGACGCGCTGGACTACTGGCGCTGGGCGCCGGAGCTGGACATCGTCTCCAACGACCACTACCTGCGCTCGACCGACCCCGAGTCGGAGATCGACATCGCGATGAGCGGTGACCTCGTGCGCTCCCTCGCGGGCGGCCCCTGGCTGCTGATGGAGCACTCGACGGGCGCGGTGAACTGGCAGCCCGTCAACCGGGCCAAGGGGCCGGGCGAGTTGAAGCGCAACGCGCTGGCGCACGTGGCGCGCGGCGCCGACGGCATCGCCTACTTCCAGTGGCGGGCCGCGAAGGCGGGCGCCGAGCAGTGGCACTCGGCGATGCTGCCGCACGCCGGCACGGACAGCGCGATCTGGCGGGACGTGGTGGCACTCGGCGCGGACCTGAAGGCGCTGGCCGAGGTACGCGGCAGCACCGGCACCGCCGAGACGGCCATCGTCTGGGACTGGGACGCCAAGTGGGCGCTGGAACTGCCCTCGCAGCCCAGCGAGGCGGTCCGCTTCCTGGAGGTCGTCCGCTCCTGGTACGAGCCGCTGTGGCGGGCGGGCGTCGCCGTGGACTTCGTACGGCCCGACGCGGACCTGTCGGCGTACCGGCTGGTCCTGGCCCCCAGCCTGTACCTCGTGGACGACGCGGGCGCCGCGAACCTCACCGCTTTCGCCGAGCGCGGCGGCACGCTGGTGGCCGGCTTCCACAGCGGGGCCGTGGACCAGAACTGCCATGTGCGGCTGGGCGGTTACCCGGGCGCGTTCCGGGAGGCGCTGGGGGTGCGGACCGACGAGCTCTTCCCGCTGCTGCCGGGGCAGGAGGTCTCGCTGGACTCCGGTGGCTCGGGGGCGCTGTGGTCCGAGCGGGTGCGGCTCGCCGGAGCGCAGGCCGTCGCCTCGTACACCGACGGTCCGCTGGCAGGCGTCCCGGCGATCACCCGGCACGGCTACGGCACCGGCACCGCCTGGTACGTGGCGACCCTGCCCGACGCCGGGACCCTGGCCGCGCTGCTGCACCGCATCCGCGAGGAGGCGGACGTACGGCCGGTGCTGGACGCGGTGCTGCCGCCGGGCGTGGAGGCGGTCCGGCGGCGGGGCGCCGAGGCCGACTACCTGTTCCTGATCGACCACGCGGGTGCGGGGGCGGAGATCGCCGTCGCCGCCGACGCGGTGGAACTGCTGGGCGGCAAGCCGGTGCTGGGCGGTTCGGTGTCCGTGCCGCCGGGAGGGGTGGCGGTCGTACGGGAGCCGCGCGCGGTGTAGCCGCCGTGCGCCCTCGGCGAACCAAGGCCCCCTTGTCGTCGACTTGGGGGCCTCCTACCCTGCTCTTCTCGCGTGTGTCACCCGTCGGCGAGGGGAGCTTGCGTTGCCCAGGAGACCGTCCGACGAGGAGATCCTGCGAGCCGTCGAACGGCAGCTGGCGGGGCGCCGGATCAGCACCCGGCTCACCGACCCGGGCGCGGCCTCGCTCAGCTGGGAGTCGGTCCTGGAGTGCGAGATCCACCGTTCGATCGAGGAGCGGGGCAAGGAGAGCCGCCGGACGGCGAAGGGCCCGCTGAGCAGGAACGGAGCGATCGCCGAACGCCCCACCTACACGGACCTCGACGCGTACGTCGTGGAGCCGCCCGCCGACCCCGCACGGCGCCAGGTCGTCCACCTGGTCCGGGAGGGGACCCTCGACGAGGTGCCGTGCGGGGACTGTGCGGACGGCCGGAAGGACTGCGCGGCGTGCGCGGGGCGGGGCAGGACCGACTGCCCTCCCTGGATCGACTGCGAGGCGTGCCGCGGCGGTCCGGACACGTGCTGGGAGTGCGACGGCACCGGCACGCCCCGCACGCGCCGGGCCCGGGACGGCGCCCGTCCCCGCAAGGAGGGGACGCGGGAGCGGGCCGCCGAGTGCAAGCGGTGCCACGCGGCGGACGTGGCCTGCCCGAAGTGCTCGGGCGACTGGCGGCGGGAGTGCCCGGCCTGCCGCGGGAAGGGGGACGTGGTCTGCGGGACGTGCGACGGCGACCGGCGTGTCGAGCACAAGGAGTGCGACGCCACGGGCCGCCTCACGGTCTGCACCGGCGCCACGATCACCCACGAGCCCCGCCGTGACACCCTGCCCGTCAAGCGCCACCCCGGGCAGCTGAAGACCGGCGACTGGTACCGGGCGACCCTCACCAGCCCCGACGACGACCTCCCGGACTTCCTGGAGGACGGCCACGCCAAGCGGCTCGCGCCCCTCCTCGCGACCCGGGCCCGCGAGGTCCGTCGTCACGTCACCGTCGCGCTCCTCCCCCTCGCCAGGGTCGAGACCCCTGCCGACCCGGACCGCGTCTACTACGCCTTCCGCCTCCCCTCCGGCGACATCAAGGTCATCGACCGCTTCAGCCGGCAGCGCAAGGCCGCGCTGCTGTGGGCGGCCGCGGCGGTCGTCGCCCTCGCGGTCACGATCACGCTCACCGTACTGCGCTGACCCAGTCGACGAGCTGGACGATGACCCCGTTGGGGTCGGTGACCTGAAAGGCGCGCTCGCCCCAGGGCTCCTCGGTCAGCGGCATGGTGACGGTGACGCCCTCGGCGGTCAGCCGGGCCAGCTCGGCCTCCAGGTCGTCCACGACGAAGGCGAGGGTCACCCCGTCGGCGTGGTCGTCGCGCTGGTCCTCGGGCAGCGACGTGAGACCGCGCCGCAGGTAGACGACGTTCATGCCGGCGTCCGGCCGGCTCAGCGACACGAACCCGTCGGCGGCCGCCTCCTCCCGGAACCCGAAGTGCTCGGTGAGGAAGGCGCTGGACGCGGCCACGTCGTCGACGTTCAGGGACACGGCGGAGGCGGTGATCGGCACGGGTGCTCCTTCGAAGGGGCGGCGACGGGCGAAAACTCCGTACTTTGTACACTGTACTGCGTACGAAGATAACATGCGGGAGAGTCCACGCATGGGGGAAACTGGCCCCGTGCCTGTCGAGAGAAGCAGCGCCGGAGATCCGGCCCGCACCCTGGAGTTGCTCTGGCGCGTCCCCGCCGACGCCCCCCGACGCGGACCGCGGCAGCGGCTCAGCATCGACGCGGTCGTCGACGTCGCGATCGGCCTGGCGGACGCCGAGGGGCTGGAGGCGCCGACCATGCGACGGGTGGCGCAGGGGCTGGGGGTGGCGCCGATGACGCTCTACACCTATGTGCCGGGCAAGGCCGAGCTGCTCGACCTCATGCTGGACGCCGTCTACGCCCGGATGCCCCGGACCGACACCTCGGGGCGGCCCTGGCGGGAGCGGCTGACCGCCGTGGCCGAGGAGAACAGGGCGCTGTTCGAGGCGCACCCGTGGGCCGCGTCGGTCGCCACCGGCCGGCCGCCGCTCGGGCCGGGGCTGATGGCCAAGTACGAACACGAGCTGTCGGCGCTGGAGGGGTGCGGCCTCGACGACGTCGAGCGGGACGACGCCCTGACCTACCTCCTCGACTTCGTCCGGGCCCACGCCCGCTCGGCGGCCGAGGCGCGCGACGCCCGACGGGACAGCGCGATGGACGACGCACAGTGGTGGGCCGCCGGCGCCCCCCTGCTCGCCCAGGTCCTCGACCCCGCCGCCTACCCGACCGCCACCCGGGTGGGCACGGCAGCGGGCACCGCCCACGGCAGCGCCCACAACCCCGAACACGCGTACACCTTCGGCCTGGCCCGCGCCCTGGACGGCTTGGCCGCGCTCGTCGAGCGGAGGGGCGGGGGCTCGGCGGGAAGTCTCTTGTGAGGGCGGACGACGACGCTCGGGGATTCGGGGCAGGGCAGTCGGGGCTGATCGTGAGGGTTCCGGAGGCGGAGCCCCTGGTACGAGCGTGGCGTGACCGGCTCGATCCCTCGGCCTCTGCCGGTGTTCCGGCTCATGTCACGGTGCTCTTCCCGTTTCTCGACGCGAGCCGCATCGATGAGGGTGTGTGTGCCGCGATCGGTGAGGTACTGGGCCGGTACGAGTCCTTCGAGGCCCGGTTCGACCACTGCGGCCGGTTCCCCGGAGTGCTGTATCTCGCCCCCGAAACGGGCGCCGGCTTCAGGTGCCTCACCGAGGCGATCGTGGAACGCTGGCCGGAATGCCCGCCGTTCGGCGGGCAGTTCGACGATGTCGTTCCGCACCTGACGGTCGCCCAGGGCCAGGACGAGGCGGTCGTGGAGATGGCCGAGGCCGACCTGCTCACCGGTCTCCCCGTCGTCACACAGGTCTCGGCGGTCGACTTGCTGGTCCACGACGGGACGCGGTGGCGCCGGCGGGCCGCCTTCCCGCTGGCGTACCCGGGTTTCAGCGGGTGAGGGCGCTTCAGCGGGTGAGGGTGCCGGACTTCAGGGCCCGCAGAAGGTCCGCGAGGGCGTCGGGGGCGACGGCGGCGATCTCGTGGGGGTGGTCGCTTTCGCGGAGGTGGAGGTGGGAGGGGGCGGACTCGGCCAGTTCTATGCAGTTACCCTCACCGCCCGAGCTGAACGAGGACTTCTGCCAGGTGAGTTGGGGCATGCGTTCCTCTCACAGGGTGTACATCACGTGCTGGACGAGGCTCAGCGAGTCCCGGGACTCGTGTGACTCCGGTGCCGACTCCGGGTCGACCGGGGGCAGCGCCAGTTCCGAGAGTCGCTCGAACATCTTGGCGTACTCGTCGAGCTGGTTTCCATCCCGCAGGAAGAGCGACTGGGTCGGATGCTCCAGGTAGACCGTGTCCAGCTCGGGGGCGGAAGCGCCGTAGAGGACGAACGACTGCGTGTGGGCCGCGTAGTTTCCGGCCTCGAACGGGAAGATCTGTACGGTCACATGCGGCAGGCGAGACACCTCGATCAGCCGCAGGAGTTGCCTGCGCATGACCGCAGGTCCGCCCACACGTGTGTGGAGCGCTGTCTCGTGGATGACCGCGTGATACGTCAGCGGGGATCCGCCGGTCAGTACGCGTTGTCTCGCCAGTCGGAACTGGGTGTAACGGGAAGCTCGTTCGGCATCCGATTCGGTGGTCGCGAGGACGGCACGGGCGTAGTCCTCGGTCTGCAGCATTCCCGGGATGAGCATCGGCTCGTGCGTCCGTAGCACGGTTGTACGGGACTCGAGCTCGGCCAGATCCCGAGCCGCCGGACCGATCGTGTCGCTGTACTCGCCCCACCAGCCCCTTCCGCTCTCGTGTGCCATCTCCATCAGGCTCTCGAAGTAAGCGCCCTCGGGGCATCCGTAAGCGCGGAGCAACCGGTACAGGCCGTTGCGGGGAACGTCGACCCTGCCGCTCTCGATGTGACTGATCCGGGTGCGTTCGGCCTCGATCACCTCGGCTGCGACATCCCCTGACAGCCCGGCCCGTACACGGAGTTTGCGCAGTTCCACGCCCAGGCGTCGCTGGCGTTCGCTCGGGTTCGTCCTGGGTGGCATGCGGCGCAGTGTCTCTTGGCGTCCGTGGGATCGTCCACCCGCTTGGGCGGCTGTCACCCATGAGAGCGTAAGTCGGCGTACACGGTTGTAACTTCACCAAGCGTGCTTCTACCGTCGACGACGAGCCCACGAGGAAGTACCCCCGCCCTCACCCCACTTGCCGAGGCCCGGACCTGGTCACCGCGTGGAACCCCACGGCACCATCGACACGGGAGCCCCCATGGAAGACCCGCCCAGCGTCACCCTCACCTTCCCGCCCCACCCCGCCTGGGTCCGCGCCGCCCGCGACACCGTCCGTACCCTCCTCGCCAACTCCCCCCATCCCGAACTCACCGACACCGCGGTGCTCCTCACCTCCGAGGCCGTCACCAACGCCATCAACGCCTGCGCCGACAAGGGCTGCACCAACCCCGTCACCCTCCACGCCGGCTGGGCGGATGCCGCCTGCCTGCGTGTGCTCGTCCAGGACACTGCGCCGGGCCTGCCCGTCGTCCGTACGTCGGCCGCCGATCCGGATGACGAAGGCGGCCGCGGCATACAGCTCATCTCCTACGGCGCCGACGCCTGGGGCGTCTGCACCCATGGGCCGGGGCCGGGCAAGGCGACCTGGTTCGAGCTGGGGAATCGCTGATCGCGGTCAGGTGGATATACTCGAAGAAGCTTCGGATATCCAGGAGGTTCCCATGCCCAAGACACTGATCGACATCGACGAGGAACTGCTGGCCGAGGCGGCCATAGCTTTCGGTACCAAGACCAAGAAGGACACGGTCAACGCCGCACTCAAGGAAGGGGTGGAGCGCAAGAAGCGTGCGCTCGCCCTGGCCCGGCTCGCGGCGCGGGCGGACGCCGGCGACTTCGATGTGTTGCTGGAGAAGGAGAACTACCGTCGATGAGCATGGCCGCCTATCTCATCGACACCAGCGCCCTCGTGCGCATCCTGAAGCGGCCGGCTCGCGCCCTCTGGGAGAAGCCTCTGGAAGAGGGGCTGATCGCCCGCTGCCCGCTGACCGAAGTCGAGTTTCTCTACAGCGCGAGGAACGCCGAGGACCGGGCCGAACTGGTCCGGGACCTGGATGCGGTGTTCGGCTGGACCCCTCTGGACGACCGGGCCGTCACGCGAGCATGGGACGTACAACGGGAACTCACCGAGAAGGGACGGCACCGTTGTGCCGGCGCCGTGGATCTGCTCGTCGCCGCTACCGCCGAACTTCAAGGGCTGACCGTGCTGCACTACGACAACGACTTCGAGACGATCGCGTCGGTGACGGGGCAGCCGACCCAGTGGCTCGCGGCACCGGGCACCCTCTGAGCGGTCCCCGGGGAAACCACCGGGGCGCGGCACGCCCCCTCGACGTGCCGCGCCCCTCCCCTTCCCCGGGTCAGGTGGTTTCGGGTGACGGGGACGGGAGGGTGCCCGTGCGGGCCGCCTCGCCGTACCAGTGCGCGCTCGACTTCGGTGTCCGGGTGAGCGTCGCGTAGTCCACGTAGACCGCCCCGAACCGCTTCCCGTAGCCGTACGCCCACTCGAAGTTGTCCAGCAGGGACCACAGGTAGTAGCCGCGCACGTCCGCGCCGTCGGCGATGGCCCGGCGCACCGCCGAGAGATGGCCGTGCAGATAGGCGATCCGCTCCGGGTCGTGGACCCGGCCGTCCGCGTCGGGCTTGTCGTCGTAGGCCGCGCCGTTCTCCGTGATGTAGAGGGGCAGGCCCGGGGCTTCCTTCGTGTAGCGCATGATCAGTTCGTGCAGGCCCGACGGGTCGATCGTCCAGCCCATCTCCGTGCGGTCCCCGGGCGTCTGGTGGAACGCGACGTCGTCCGCGGCGGGCCAGGGCGAGTGGTCGCTCGCGCCGTGGCCGTCCGTGCGCGGGCCCTTCGGCTGCTCCTGCGCCGCCGAGACCAGCGTGGGCGTGTAGTAGTTCAGGCCCAGCGCGTCCAGCGGCTGGTGGATCGCCCGCAGGTCGCCGTCGAGGACGTACGACCAGTCGGTCAGGCCGGAGGTGGCCGCGAGCAGCGTCGCCGGGTAGGCGCCCTTCAGGATCGGGCCGTGGAAGACGCCGTTGGCCAGGTCGTCGATCCTGCGGACCGCCGCCAGATCCGCGGGCGACTCCGAAAGGGGGCGTACGACCGAGGAGTTGAGGCTGATCGCCACCGAGTTGCGGGCCGGCATCACCGAGCGCAGCGCCGTGGTGCCGAGGCCGTGGGCGAGGTTCAGATGGTGGGCCGCGCGCAGGGACGCCGCCGGGTCGGTGCGGCCGGGCGCGTGCACCCCGGACGCGTAGCCCAGGAACGCGCTGCACCAGGGCTCGTTGAGGGTGATCCAGTTCTCCACGCGGTCGCCCAGCGCCTCGCCGACGATCTGCGCGTACTCGGCGAACCGGTACGCCGTGTCGCGCTCCGGCCAGCCGCCCGCGTCCTCCAGCTCCTGCGGCAGGTCCCAGTGGTAGAGGGTGACGGCGGGCTTGATGCCCTTCGCCAGCAGCTCGTCGACCAGCCGGCGGTAGAAGTCCAGGCCCACCTGCACGGCCGGACCCCGGCCGGTCGGCTGGACCCGGGACCAGGAGACGGAGAAGCGGTACGCCGTCAGGCCCAGCTCCGCCATCAGCGCGACGTCCTCGCGGTAGCGGTGGTAGTGGTCGACAGCGATGTCACCGTGCTCGCCGCCGAGGGTCTTGCCCGGCGTATGGCTGAAGGTGTCCCAGATCGAAGGGGTGCGGCCGTCCTCCCGCACCGCCCCCTCGATCTGGTACGCGGAGGTCGCCGCGCCCCAGAGGAAGGCGGGAGGAAAAGTCACAGGGGTGACGGGATCAGTCATGGAAGCGCTCCCATGGATGGTCGTCGAGACCGACGAGGTTGGGGGGAAGTGTGTGAACGGGGCCGGGGCGGCGGTGACCCGGCCCATGGATCGCGGGGGTCAGCCCTTCATCGGCGCTTCATCAGCCCTTCACGGCGCCCTGCATGATGCCGCCCACGATCTGCTTGCCGAAGATCGCGAAGATCACCAGCAGCGGCAGCGTGCCCACCAGGGCGCCCGCCATGATCAGGGACTGGTCCGGGGTGTACCCGCGGCCGAGGCCCGCGAGCGCGACCTGCACGGTGGGGTTGCCGGTCTGGCTCAGGACCAGGAAGGGCCACAGGAAGTCGTTCCACGTCTGGACGAACGTCAGCATGCCGAGCACCGCCATCGCGGGGCGCGCCGCGGGGAACACCACGTGCCACACCACACGCCAGCTGCTCGCGCCGTCCACCCGCGCCGCCTCGATGATCTCGTCGGGCAGCGCCTGGATCAGGTACTGCCGCATGAAGAACACACCGAACGCGCTCACCAGCGACGGCAGGATCACCGCCTGGAGCTGATCGGTCCACTCCAGCTTGGCGACCATCATGTACAGCGGGATGACGCTCAGCTGCGGCGGCACCATCATCGTGCCGATCACGATCAGCATCAGCGCGCCCTTGCCGCGGAAGCGCAGCTTGGCGAAGGCGAAGCCGGCGACCGTGGAGAGGAACACGATCGTCGCCGCCGAAATCCCGGCCACGAAGGTCGTGTTGACGAAGGCCTTGCCCAGGTTCGCGTCGTTCCAGGCCACGTCCACGTTGTGGAAGAGGTTGGAGCCGAACACGAACGGCGGCGGGTTCTCCGCCAGCCGGTTGTTGTCGCGGGACGCCGCGATCGCCGTCCACACCAGCGGGAACAGCGAAACGACGGTGAACACGCCCAGGATGAGGTAAGCGATCGGACCGCCGTGCATCTGCCCGCCGGCCCGCGCGGACTTGGGACGGCGCACCGTGCGGGCCGTCGGCACGGCGTCCTCGGGTTCGGCGGACTTCGCGGTCGTTGTCGTCGTCGTCACGGCCGGTACTCCTAACTACTGGCGCGCAGCCGGCGCGAGATGACGTAGTTGACGATGCCGATCACGATCAGGATCAGGAACATCGTCCAGGCGATCGCCGAGGCCCGGCCCAGGTGCTGGTTCACCCAGCCCTGCTCGTACAGGTACAGGCCCAGCGTCTGGAACTGGTGCTCCGCGCCGCCCGACGCGCCCTTGTTGGCGTCGAACAGCAGCGGCTCGCCGAAGACCTGGCTGGCGCCGATCGTGGAGACGACGACCGTGAACAGGATCGTCGGCCGCAGCGACGGCAGTGTCACGTGCAGGAACTGCTTCCAGCGGCTGGCGCCGTCCAGCGCCGCCGACTCGTACAGGTCCTGCGGGATCGCCTGCATCGCGGCCAGGTAGATCAGCGCGTTGTAGCCGGTCCACCGCCAGATGATGATCGACGAGACGGCGATCTGGGACGGCCACTTGTCGTTCTGCCAGTCGATCGCGTCGATCCCGGCGAAGTGCAGCCCCCAGTTGATCATGCCGTAGTCGCGCCCGAAGAGCAGCACGAAGACCAGCGAGGCGGCCGCGATCGAGGTCGCGTACGGCGCGAGCATCGCGACCCGGTAGAAGGTCGAGGCGCGCAGCTTGTAGTTGAGGATGTGGGCCAGGCCCATCGCCATCAGCAGCTGCGGAACGGTCGAGATGATCCCGATCGTCAGGGTGTTCCTCGCCGCGTTCCAGAAGAAGTCGTCGTCGAAGATGCGCGTGTAGTTGCGCATCCCCACCCACGTCATGTCGGTGGGCGCGGTCAGCTCCACCTGGTGCAGCGACGCCCAGCCGGTGTAGACCAGCGGGAACAGGCCGAACGCGAGGAACAGCAGGAAGAACGGCGAGACGAAGGCGTAGGGGCTCCAGCGCTTGTCCCGCTGCCAGCGGCGGGACAGCCGGGCCCGGCGCCGCTGCTCCGCATCCGTGGGAACGGAGGGCGGGCGGCCCGGGGCCGCGCCCCCCTCCTTCGCGGGGGGCGCGGCGGTGTCGTGGCGGGTGGCCATACGGGTCACTTGTCCAGGTTGTTGTCGATGGTCTTGGTGGCCGTCTCCCAGGCCTCCTTCGCCGACTTGCCCTTCGTCACGAGGAAGACGCCGTTGTCGGACAGGCCCTGCTGGATGATCTGGTCCTTCGGGCCGATCACCTGCACCGGGGCGGTCTTGGCGGCCTCGGAGAAGACCGTGCCGATCGGCGAGTCACCGGTCATCTCGTTCTTGGCGCCGGTGACCTCGGGCATCGTGTACGTGGTCGGCGCGCTCGGGAAGTTGCCCTGCACCTTGAAGAGCTTCGCCTGCTGCTCGGGCGCGGTCAGCCACTTGACGAGCTCCTCGGCCTCCTTCACGTGCTTGCCGCTCTTGGGCACGCCCAGGAAGGAGCCGCCCCAGTTGCCGGACTTGGGTGCGACGGCCACGTCCCACTTGCCGGCGTCCTCGGCCTTGGCGTTGGCCTTGATGGTGCCGAGCATCCACGGCGGGCAGGCTATGGTGGCGAACTTGCTCTGGGCGATCGTCGTGTTCCAGGGCTGCGTGAACTGGGACTGGGCCTGGACCAGGCCTTCCTCGGCGGCCTTCGCGCTCAGGTCGAACGCGGCCTTCACGGCCGGGTTCGTCTTGTAGATGATCTCGCCGGAGGAGTCGTAGAACTTCTCCTTCTCACTGCTGAGGACGGCGTTGAGCAGGCCGCCGGGGGAGTCCATGAAGAACGTGCCCGCCTTGGCCTTCTTCTTGTACTGCTCGCCGGCGGTGATGAACTTGTTCCAGTCGCCCGCCCACAGCGCGCCGACCTTTTCGCGGTCGGTGGGCAGACCGGCCGCTTGGAAGAGGTCCTTGCGGTAGCACAGGGCCATCGGGCCGACGTCGGTGCCGAGGCCGATCGTCTGGCCGTCCTTGGTGGTGGCCTGCGACCACTTCCAGTCCAGCCACTGGCTCTTGTCGACGCCCGAGACCTTCGACATGTCCTCGAACTTGGCCGCCTGGGTGGCCACGACCTCCGCGATGTTGCCCACCTCGATGGCCTGGACGTCCATCAGGCCGCTGTTGGTGGTGAGGTGGTTGACGAGCGCCGGGTAGTAGTTCTCGTTCTTCTCCGTGACGTTCTCGGCGATCTTGATGTCGGGGTGGAGCTTCTCGTACTCGGTGTAGAGGCCGGCCTCCTTGAAGCCGAAGGTGCCGAACAGCCCCAGCGTGATCGTGGTCTTGCCCTTGCCGCTGCCGGACGACGAACCGTCGGATGCGTCGTCGCCGCCGTCGTCGGCACAGCCGGCCAGCAGCCCGGCGCCCAGCGACGCGACCGCCGCGAGGACTACCACCCGGCGGGCGGTTCGGGTACGTGCGCGCATTGCGTCCTCCTGTTGCCCTGACGTGCCGACCCCCCGGCCAACTGCATTGTTGGGCCCGTTGTTTCTCGCTGCGGCTCGGGCGGGGAACGTGCGGGATGTGTATGTGTCAGGTACCGTGGGAGCGCTCCCATAGGTGATGTGTTGAAGAGTCGTCGGTTCGGGCGGGGGTGTCAAGGGTGGGAACACGGAGAGGTGCGTTCAGTTATCGGGCTGTTAGCTAACCCCGGCGAGTGGTGCGCATTTGGTCCAGTTCGGTACATAACCGACTGATGGGCTCCGGACGGGCCGAGCGGTCGGGACTGTTAGATTCCAGGCCAGCGTGATGACGACGGCGGGAAGGCGGAGCCCATGGCAAGCCACGGAGCGCGGGGCCGCAGCGGTGGCAGGCCCACCCTCGAAGAGGTGGCCGCCCGGGCCGGCGTGGGCCGCGGCACGGTCTCCCGGGTGATCAACGGGTCACCCCGGGTCAGCGACGCGACCCGCGCGGCGGTGGAGGCGGCGGTCGCGGAACTCGGCTACGTCCCCAACACGGCCGCCCGCGCCCTCGCGGCGAACCGCACGGACGCGATCGCGCTCGTCGTGCCCGAGCCGGAGACCCGGTTCTTCACCGAGCCGTACTTCTCGGACATCCTGCGCGGTGTGGGCGCCGAACTCGCCGACACCGAGATGCAGTTGCTGCTGATCTTCGCGGGCAGCGACCGCGAGCGCCAACGCCTGGCCCAGTACCTGGCGGCCCACCGCGTGGACGGTGTCCTGCTGGTCTCGGTCCACGCCGACGACCCGCTCCCGGACCTGCTGTCCCAGCTGGAGATCCCGGCGGTGATCAGCGGCCCGCGGTCCGCCGCGGAGACGCTGCCCTCCGTCGACTCCGACAACTACGGCGGCGGCCGCTCGGCCGTGGAGCACCTGCTGGCCCGGGGCCGCACCCGCATCGCCCACATCACCGGCCGCCTCGACGTGTACGGCGCCCAGCGCCGCGTCGACGGCTACCGCGACGCGCTGCGCGACGCGGGGTACGAGGCGGACGAGGGGCTCGTCGAGCCCGGTGACTTCACGGAGGAGGGCGGGCACCGGGCCATGGTGGCGCTGCTCTCCCGTGACCCGTCGCTGGACGCGGTGTTCGCCGGCTCGGACGTGATGGCGGCGGGCGCCCGCCAGGCCCTGCGGGAGGCGGGCCGCCGTATCCCCGAGGACGTGGCCCTGGTCGGCTACGACGACTCGGCCATCGCCCGGCACATGGACCCGCCCCTGTCGAGCGTGCGCCAGCCGATCGAGGAGATGGGACGGCGCATGCTCGACCTCCTCCTCACCGAGATCGCGGACCGCCGTCCGGCGGCGTCCCGCGGCCTGGAGCCACGCCAGGTGGTCCTGGCGACGGACCTGGTGGGACGGGCCTCGTCCTAGGTCCCTGGGCCCGGGGCTCTTCCGATGGATCCTCGCGGCGTCGCGGCGGGGTGTCGAGGCGCCATCGGATCTCGCCGTCCTGCTCCTCCTCGGTGGGGGAGAGTCCGGCCGCGCGGGCCACGGCGGCTGAGGCGTGGTGGCCGGGGTGGACGTGGGCGGTGATCGTACGGACGCCCTGCCGCCGTAGCTGCCGCACGAGCCCCCGCGCCGCCTCGGAGGCCAGACCGCGGCCCTGCCAGGGGGTGCCGACCACCCAGGCGATCTCGGCGTGCTCCGCGCCGCTCAACGTGGCCTGGACGGTGCCGGCGAGACGGTTCTCCCCGGTGAGCCGCAGGACCCAGTTGTGCCAGGAGACGGCCGGGTCGGGGGAACCGGCGACGAGACGCTCGTAGCGGGTGCGCAGGGCCTCGGGGGTGCTGGGGGTGCCGCCGATGAAGGTGTGGAGGGCGGGGTCGGCGAGGACGGCGGCCATCTCCGCGGCGTGCTCCACCTGGAGGGGGAGGAGGGTGAGGCGGGCGGTGGTGATCGGTTCGGTGCGGATGGCGTTCCCCCGTGGTTCCCGTGTTCCCCGTGGTTCCCGTGTTCCCCGTGGTTCCCGTGGTTCCCGTGGTCCCTGGAAACGCATCAGCCGGTGACCTCCCTTTCGGGAAGTCACCGGCTGATGACTCAGGGTGAGTGACGGGACTCGAACCCGCGGCATCCTGGACCACAACCAGGTGCTCTACCAGCTGAGCTACACCCACCAAGACCGGCTGTTGACTTTGTGTCGTCTCCGACCGGCCGAGAAAAAGTGTACAGGGTCCGAAGGGGTGCTCGCGCACGGCTTTTCCCGGGGCCGTCCGAGGGCCGCTCCCGGCGCCCTACTGGGCGGGCAGCACGTGCTTCGCGGCGATCGCCCGCGCGGTGTCGGAGTCGGGGCCGGGCTGCGCCACGAAGACGGCCTCGCGGTAGTAGCGCAGCTCCGCGATCGACTCGCGGATGTCGGCGAGGGCGCGGTGGTTGCCGTTCTTCTCGGGGCTGTTGAAGTACGCCCTCGGGTACCAGCGGCGGGCCAGCTCCTTGATGGAGGAGACGTCGACGATCCGGTAGTGGAGGTAGTCCTCGAGGGCCGCCATGTCACGGGCGAGGAAACCGCGGTCGGTGCCGACGGAGTTGCCGCACAGCGGGGCCTTGCCGGCTTCCTTCACATGCTCGCGGACGTAGGCGAGGACCTGGGCCTCGGCCTCGGCGAGGGTCGTGCCGCCGGCCAGTTCGTCCAGCAGGCCGGACGCGGTGTGCATCTGGCGCACCACCTCCGGCATCGTCTCCAGCGCCTTGGCCGGCGGCCGGATGACGATGTCCACCCCCTCGCCGAGGATGTTCAGCTCGGAGTCGGTGACGAGGGCGGCAACCTCGATGAGCGCGTCGTCGGACAGCGAGAGGCCGGTCATCTCGCAGTCGATCCACACCATGCGATCGTTCATGCGACCACCCTAAAGCGGAGGTCCGCTTTTGTGGTGCCCCCGTGCTGGTGCGGGCCTTGTGCTGGGGCGCCGCCCCCGGACCCGGCGCGCGACGGGCAAGGGCGGCGGGGGCGCTCGAAACGCCCCCGCCGCCCTGTCCGTCTAAGGCGTCACATCCCGCTTCGCTGCCCCGGCAGGCTCGCCCGGGATGCCGCGTACGCCTCGCGTGCGTGGTCGGACGCGAGGCCGGATCCGGAGCCCAGGGCGCCGGAGGTGGCCGTGCGCCTGATCTGGGGAGGGACCGGGCCCGGGCCCTCCGGGTGGAGGGACGGAGGCGGACCCGCCGGTGACGGCGGTTCGGCCTCCAGCACCCGCTCGCCCTGCGGCCGGCGCGCCCGGTACGCCGCCCGGTAGGCGGCCGGGGACGAGCCGAGCTGGCGGCGGAAGTGGCCGCGCAGCGCCACCGGGGAGCGGAAGCCGCAGCGGCCCGCGACCTCGTCCACCGAGTAGTCCGACGTCTCCAGCAGGCGCTGCGCCTGGAGGACCCGCTGGGTGATCAGCCACTGCAGCGGCGCGCTGCCGGTCAGGGACCGGAAGCGGCGGTCGAAGGTACGGCGCGACATGTACGCGCGCGCGGCCAGCGTCTCCACGTCGAACTGCTCGTGGAGGTGTTCCAGCGCCCAGGCGACGACCTCGGCGAGCGGGTCGGCGCCGATCTCCTCCGGTAAAGACCGGTCGAGGTAGCGCTCCTGGCCGCCCGACCGGCGCGGGGGGACCACCAGACGGCGGGCCAGTGCCCCGGCCGCCTCGTTGCCGTGGTCCGTCCGCACGATGTGGAGACAGAGATCGATGCCGGCGGCCGTGCCCGCCGACGTCAGGACGTCGCCGTCGTCCACGAAGAGCTCTCGTGGATCCACGTGCACCGACGGATAGCGCTTGGCCAGCGTCGGTGCGTACATCCAGTGGGTGGTGGCCGGGCGGCCGTCCAGCAGACCCGCGGCGGCCAGCACGAACGCGCCGGTGCACAGGCCCACGATGCGGGCACCCTCTTCATGCGCCCGCCGCAGCGCGTCGAGTGCGTCCTCCGGTGGCGGAGAAGTGATCGAACGCCAGGCCGGTACGACGACCGTGCCCGCCCGTGAGATCGCTTCCAGGCCATGCGGCGCGGTCAGTTCCAGGCCCCCTGTGGTCCGCAGTGGGCCTTCCTCGCCGCCGCACACCAAGAGGCGATATCGCGGCACGCCGGCGTCCTGGCGGTCAATCCCGAACACCGACAGCGGAATGGAACTCTCGAAGATGGGGCCGCCGCTGAACAGCAGCACCGCGACGATCTCCTTGCGGCGTCGCCCGGAAAGTTTCCGGGCCGCGGCTTCCGGCGCGGCAGTGGAGTCGTGGCTCATCCTGCTAAGCCCCCCTCGGTGGTCGCGGCTCCTCGGTTGTGTCGCTCCTGCACGTTTCCCCTCGGTCCTGCACGAGTCCCCCGCCGTAGACAGTCAAGATCGAATCTACTGTGTCGCGCGACGCCGGAGTGGCCAGTTCAGCACCCGGCGGATTGTCGACTTGGCAACTTGGCGTGAAGCATTCGATCACGAAGCGTTGCACTCGTGGAGCGTGCAGGGAAGTGCGCCTCGTCGTAGTGGCCAATCCCCGTAGGGTGCGCGGGGCTCCCGAGGGGTTATACGCGCAGGTGGCGCGGGGGGTGGGGGGTGGTTACGGCAAGGGATGCGCAGGGGGCGGAAGTTGGCTGAAAAGCACCGGTCCGGTGCGTGAAAACCGGTCAACCGGCCGGTGAGTTTCCCCCGGAGTGACGACCGCCACGATGCGACCCCGTTCCGGTGCGCTGATGGCGCCCCCGGTGGTGCGCCTGTGGCGCGTGTTCCCCGGCCCCCGCGTCCTCCGCATCCTCCTCCTCGGCGAGCAGCCGGGTCGCGCCCCGCTCGGACTGCCTCAGCAGCAGCCGGCAGACGGCCGTGACGGCGGCGAGGCCCAGGGCGGTCCCGGCGGCGCCGGCGAGGGAGCTGCCGTACCAGAGGAGGACCATCGGGACGAGGACGCAGGAGAAGGCCGCCCAGCGGATCAGTTCGGTGGTCGTGCGCTCGCTGCCGGGACGGGGGGCGGACGGCGGGCGCGACGGGAGCATGGGGCGGCTTCCTCCCTGGAGTGGCGGGTAGGGTGCGGCCGGGGCGGTCCCGGCGCACGGTGCTCAACGCCGGCGGGGCCGGTCGGTCACTGCGGAGCCCCCTCCGGTCGGCCACGGGTAAGTGAATCCTGTGCAAACCGCCTGTACGGGGCAGCAACCATTGCGTTACGGGCGCCCCCTCGTGCATGCTCCCTGGAACCCCCACCGAGGGTGCTCGGGGTCTGGGCGTAGGAGGAGTGGCGCCGTACCCTTGGGGGTATGGGGTGGGGAAGACAATTCCCGGACACAGCTCCGACGCCCAAGCCGTCCAACCCATACAAGGATCGATACGCCGAGACAGCCATGGCCGGTCACGAATTCTTCGAACCCGCGGACCGCAAGCGGCCCGTCGCCGACCCCACGGCGGCCGAGCCCCTGGCGGCGGAAGAAGCACGTCCCACCTGCGATCCCGCCTTCAAGCACGGCGTGGTCGTCGGCTTCGACGGCTCCACCTCCAGTGAACGCGCCCTCGCGTACGCCATCGGCATGGCCCACCGCTCCCGCGCGGGTCTGATCATCGTCCATGTCGCCAACCGGCTGCCCACGACCGTGTGGGCGGGCTGCGAGCCGCCGGTCTTCGTCGATGTGCCGGACCACCGCACCGAGGTGCTCGGACTGGAGCTCGCCTGCGCGGAGTACCTCGCCGAGGTGCCGTGGATCCTGGTCGAGCGCGGCGGTGACATCTGCCACGAACTCGAAGAGGTGGGGCGGGAGTACGAGGCGGACGCGATCGTCGTGGGTTCCACGCACGGCATCGTGGGCCGGATCTTCGGCTCCGTCGCCGGGCGCCTCGCCAAACGGGCGAAGCGGCCGGTCATCGTCATCCCGTAGCCCTCTCACGGCTCCTCCGCAACTCTCCCGCGCTCCCTCTGTGCGGTGTTCGCGCGCCCCCCGAATTCACCTGCCCCCACAGGTGTTTGTGCCCTTGTGAAGGGCATATATCGGTCACCGCGCACCGCACAACCGCATGAAGGGAGCCCGCCGTGGACAATGACGTCTCCGCGGGAAGCACCACCACGATCGTCGGCCGACTCGCCCTGGGCATCACCCTGTTGGCGTTCGGACTCGGGTACACCGACCTGATCGACGGCGTGACGGCGGCGGACGCCGTGACCATCGCTCACTACATCGGCGGCGTCGCCCTGTTCGTCGCCGGTCTGCTGGCCCTCCGAGACCGCGATACGGCGGGCGGCACGGCCTTCACCGTTCTCGGCGCGTTCTGGTTCACCTGGGCCGTCTCCGCCGGCTCCCAGGCCTCCGACAACGCCGCCGGACTCTTCCTGCTCCTGTTCGCCCTCGTGGTGCTCTCCCTGGCCGCGGCGGGCGGGGACCAACTCACCCGTGGGACCTACGGGTTGTTCCTGGTGGCGCTGGTGCTGATGGCCGTCGCCGCGTTCGCCGGCAACGACTCGCTCACCAAGGTGGGCGGTTGGTTCGCCGTCGCGGCGGGAGCGGTCGCCTGGTACGCCGCCACGGCGGCGACGGCCCACTGGCCCACCGCGCTCCCGCGACGGGCTGCCGGCCGCGGTGTGACGGCCGCCGGCTGAAACGGCAGCCGAAGCCGGGGAGTTCGGGCAGCCCCCCGGCCGACCGGGCGGACCCCCGCGACCGATGACGTCGCGCGGGGTCCGTTCCCGTTTCCGTGTGCCACGGCGGGAGTTCACCGCTCCGCCACCTCGCCCCGCACCCTCGTGATCAGGGCTTTTCCAGTGCTCCGAAGTCGATGACAGAACCTGACGCCCGCTCTGGCATCGCCGGATGCGTATGTCCCGGCTCCACGACGCCAACGCCCGCATGCTGGCCCACGCACCGTCCGTCCGGCCGGTCTCCACGGGCGACATCATCCGCACCCACCGCAAGAAGTTCCCCTACCGGGGCTTCGCCGGGATCGACTCCCCGTACTGTCCGCCGTTCGTCATGTTCTGTGTGAACGACGACGCGGTCGCCCTCGACACCCTGTGGAACGGCAGGTTCGGCTATGAGCCGGGCAGCCTCTCCACCCGGTCCCGGCTGGCCGCCCGGAGCACGACCATCGCCGCTCTCGGGGAACCTGCTGTCGACGGGTTCACCCTGGAGCACGCCGCCGCCGACGCCGAGCTCAAGCGCATCCGGCTGCGCACGCTCGACGAGGTCTTCGCCGACACCCGGCTGGACCTCGTCAAGATCGATGTGGAGGGGCACGAGCCGGCGGTTCTGCGCGGGGCCCGCGAGGTGCTCCGGCGCGACCGGCCGACCGTGATGCTGGAGGCGCTGCGCGACGCGCCCCTGGAGACCCTGACCGCACGGTTCGACCCGCTCGGCTACGACTGCCACTGGGTCACCGAGGCCGACGGCACCCTGGTGCCCTGGCACGAGCCCCCGGCCCCCGAAGACCCGGAACCCGATCTTCACCCCGCGGGGATGAGAAAGCGCCGGGCGCCTCTCGACGCCCGGCGCGCTGCACCTCGTACCGCGGACCGCTACTCGACCGTGACCGACTTCGCCAGGTTGCGCGGCTTGTCGATGTCCCGGTCCAGGGCCTTCGCCGTGTAGTAGGCGAGGAGCTGGAGCGGGATGCCCATCAGGATCGGGTCGAGCTCGTCCTCGTTCTTCGGGACGACGATCGTCTGGTCGGCCTTCTCCTGGTGGTCGTGGGCCACCGCGAGGATCCTGCCGCTGCGGGCCTTGATCTCCTCCAGGGCCGCGCGGTTCTTCTCCAGCAGGTCGTCGTTCGGGACGATCGCGACCGTCGGCAGGGCCGGCTCGATCAGGGCGAGCGGGCCGTGCTTCAGCTCGGAGGCCGGGTAGGCCTCGGCGTGGATGTAGGAGACCTCCTTGAGCTTCAGGGAGGCCTCACGGGCCACCGGGTAGCCCCGGACGCGGCCGATGAAGAGCATCGAGCGGGCCTCGGCGAACTCGTCGGCCAGCTTCTTGATCTCGTCCTCGTGGGAGAGGATCTCCGCGATCTGGCCCGGCAGCTTGCGCAGGCCCTCGATGATCCGCTTGCCGTCGCGGACCGAGAGGTCGCGGGTGCGGCCGAGGTGCAGGGCGAGGAGGGCGAAGGCCACCGTGGTGTTGGTGAAGCACTTGGTGGAGACCACGCAGACCTCCGGGCCGGCGTGCACGTAGACGCCGCCGTCGGCCTCGCGGGCGATCGCCGAGCCCACCACGTTCACCACGCCGAGGACGCGGGCGCCCTTGCGCTTCAGCTCCTGGACGGCGGCGAGGACGTCGTACGTCTCACCGGACTGGGAGACCGCGATGTACAGGGTGTCGGGGTCGACGACCGCGTTGCGGTAGCGGAACTCGGAGGCCGGCTCGGCGTCGGCGGGGATCCGGGCCAGCTCCTCGATCATCTGGGCGCCGATCATGCCCGCGTGGTACGAGGTGCCGCAGCCGAGGATCTTCACGCGGCGGATCTGCCGGGCCTCGCGGGCGTCCAGGTTGAGACCGCCGAGGTGCACGGTGGAGAAGCGGTCGTCGATGCGGCCGCGCAGCACGCGGTCCACGGCGTCGGCCTGCTCGTGGATCTCCTTGTGCATGTAGGTGTCGTGGCCGCCCATGTCGTAGGAGGCGGCCTCCCACTCCACGGTGGTGGGCTCGGCCGTGGTGCGGGTGCCCTCGGTGGTGTAGGTGCGGAAGTCGTCGGCCTTGAGGGTGGCCATCTCGCCGTCGTCCAGCGTGACTATCTGGCGGGTGTGGGCGACCAGCGCGGCGATGTCCGAGGCGACGAACATCTCCTTCTCGCCGATGCCGAGGACGACCGGGGAGCCGTTGCGGGCGACGACGATCCGGTCCGAGAAGTCGGCGTGCATGACGGCGATGCCGTAGGTGCCCTCGACGACCCGCAGGGCCTGGCGGACCTTCTCCTCCAGGGTCTCCGCCTGGGAGCGGGCGATGAGGTGGGTGAGGACCTCGGTGTCGGTCTCGGAGAGGAACTCGACGCCGTCCGCCTCCAGCTTGCGGCGCAGGTCGGAGGCGTTGTCGATGATGCCGTTGTGGACGACGGCGACCTTGTGGTCGGCCGACATGTGCGGGTGGGCGTTCACGTCGGAGGGGGCGCCGTGGGTGGCCCAGCGGGTGTGGGCGATACCGGTGGTGCCCTTGAAGCGCGCCGGGACCTTGGCCTCCAGGTCGCGGACCCGGCCCTTGGCCTTGACCATCTTCAGACCGGCCGTCTTCGGCGTGGTCACGACGATGCCGGCCGAGTCGTAGCCGCGGTACTCCAGCCGCTGGAGGCCTTCCAGCAGCAGCGGGGCCACGTCACGCTTCCCGATGTATCCGACGATTCCGCACATATAAGAGGTATCCCCAAGCTTGTTCTGTCACCCGTGGGTGAGTCACCCGTAGACGATGCGCCGCAGCTGCCGGACGGACAGCTCCGGCGGCGCGACCGCCCGGTACTGAAGGTCCGCCGCGATCCGTTCGAAGATCTCCGCGTTCACCAGGCCGTCGGCCTGGAGCTCGCGGTGGCGGCGACGGACGTAGTCCTCGGTCGTCTCGTCGAAGAAGGCGAGCACGTCCTGGATCACCCGCAGCGCCTCGCCCCGCTGGAGGGGCGTGGACCGCATCAGATGATCAACCAGTTCGTCGTGCACCCGGTAGATCCTGAGGTACCGGAGCGGGTTTCGCAAGAAATCTGCCCGATTTCGGGCAGGGCTCTGTGGAGGGGCCTTGGGGGAACCTTGAATGTGTTATGGGCGCCTGTTCGTGAACCGTCCATTTGGCGTCTTGCGGTCCGTCGCCCGGGGCGACGAGTTTCAGACGTCATGGACACTCCTCGCATGGGCGTACCCGACCAGCTCGCCGAGCGCATGAGCATGGCCGAGCAGCACGAGTACCTGCGCGCACGATTCTCCCGGCGCACGATGATCAGGGGTGGCGCGGTCACCCTGGGCGCCGTCACCGGTGGCGCGTTCGTGACCGGGGCCACGGCCCGGGCCGCCGTTCCCACGCAGCCCCTGTCGCACACCGAGGAGGTCGACGGCTCGCTCGTCGCCCCCTTCGGCCGTCACCTCGCCTGGGGCAACGACCCCCGCACGGAGATCACGGTCTCCTGGCAGGTCCCGGTCGCCGTGAAGAAGCCCTTCCTCCGCATCGGCGCCCACCCCTGGGACCTCTCCCGCAAGATCGAGGCCGAGGTCCGCACCCTCTACACCCCGGCCGGGGTCGGCGCCTCCGGCGACCACACCCAGTACTACCTGCACGCCAAGCTCACCCATCTGCGCCCCGGCCGGACGTACTACTACGGCGTCGGCCACCAGGGCTTCGACCCGGCCGAGGCACACCTGCTGGGCACCCTGGGCACCTTCACCACCGCCCCCGCCCACAAGGCGCCCTTCACCTTCACCGCCTTCGGCGACGAGGGCGTCAGCTACCACGGCCTCGCCAACAACAGCCTCCTGCTCGGCCAGAACCCGGCCTTCCACCTGCACGCCGGCGACATCGCCTACGCCGACCCGGCCGGCCAGGGCAAGACCGCCGACACCGGTTTCGACTCGCGGATCTGGGACCAGTTCCTCGCCCAGACCGAGTCCGTCGCCAAGTCCGTGCCGTGGATGGTGTCGTACGGCAACCACGACATGGAGGCCTGGTACTCGCCCAACGGCTACGGCGGCGAGGAGGCCCGCTGGAACCTCCCGGACAACGGCCCGGACAGGAAGAACCTCCCCGGCGTCTACTCCTTCGTCTACGGCAACACCGCGGTCATCTCACTCGACCCCAACGACGTCTCCTTCGAGATCCCGGCCAACCTCGGCATCTCCGGCGGCACCCAGACCACGTGGTTCGAGGCGCAGCTGAAGAAGTACCGCGCCGCGAAGGACATCGACTTCGTCGTCGTCTTCTTCCACCACTGCGCGTACTGCACCTCCACCGCCCACGCCTCGGAGGGCGGTGTCCGCCAGGAGTGGGTGCCGCTGTTCGACAAGTACCAGGTGGACCTGGTCATCAACGGCCACAACCACCAGTACGAGCGCACCGACGTGATCAAGGGAAACACGGTCACCAAGAAGCTCCCGATCGGCGGCACGGCGTACCCCGAGACCGAGGGGGTCGTCTACGTCACGGCGGGCGCCGCGGGCCGCAGCCTGTACGCGTTCACCGCCCCCGACTCCTACGAGGGCCACCTCAACGAGGTCGACTCGGTGGCGTCCTTCGTCAACACCAAGGACGGCAAGGTCAACGAGACCGTCGCCTGGTCCCGGGTCCGCTACCTGAACTACTCCTTCCTGCGCGTGGACGTCACCCCCGCGCCGAAGGGCCACTACACCACCCTGAAGGTCCAGGGCATCGCCGAGACCGGCGACCGCATCGACCACTTCACGGTGGCCCGCAAGGCCAAGTAGCACAGCCGTACGCCCGGAAGGCGGGGCGTACCGGCCACTCCTCTCCCCCCGGCAGGCGGTCCTCCCCGGTGTCACAAGCGCCTGAGGACCGCCTGTTTGGCCAGGGTGAACTCCTCGTCCGTCAGCACCCCGTCCTGGTGCAGCGCGCCCAGCTCACGCAGCCGGCGCAGCAGCGCGTCGTGGTCGTCCCCCGCCGCCCGGGCGGGCAGCTCCGGCTCGGGGCCGGACTGCGGCGCGGCGGGCGGCAGGGCGTCCGCGGGGGCCGCGGCCGGATGCGGCAGCCGGGCCTGCACGGCCGCCGCGACCAGCGCCATCAGCGGGTCCTTCTTGAACCCCCACAGCTCCACCGCGTTCGGGTCGTACTTCGGCGGCGCCTTCGTGGGCGCGTGGCGCACCGTGAACCGCAGATGCCCGTTCTCCAGGCCGACCGCCGGCTGCCACTCCACGCCCACGACGTCCTCGACCCGGATCGTGCGGGTCCCGGCGGCCGCCTTCGCGTCCTCCGTCTTCCAGTTCCACTCCAGCCGTACGTGCTCGCCGTCGAAGCTCGCGGTGCCGTCCCCGGCGGAGAAGGACACCGGCACGGCCGGGCCGGGCAGCAGGAACGCGTCCACCGGACCGGCCGGCACCCGGTCCAGCAGCAGCGCGTGCCGCACCTCCTCCACGACGTACTCGGCGACCCCGTACCGGTCGGAGTCCACGAGCAGCTGATACGGATCGTGCGGTTCGGTCAGCCGGCCGCCGGTCGCGTGCAGCAGGGGATCGGCGCCGTCCCGCAGCCGGAGCCTCAGCCGCCCGCTCCTCTTGCCCTGCTCGAACGAGATCCCCGCCAACGCCCCCAGCGGGACCACGAGTTCACCGAGTTCCTTCCGCAGCAGCCCGACGCCCTTGTCCCGGCCCGGCGTCAGCCGCAGCGCGTCGCCGTCGAAGACCCAGGTGCCGTCCTTCTGGAGGATTTCCGCCATGGGGTGATTCTGACACCGGGCCGTCAGAGCCCCAACGCGTTCGCCGTCGTATCGTCCACACCGTCGAGGGAGAAGCGAACTGCCTTGCCCACGGCGGCAGTCGACCGCATCCGGACCTTCCCGGAGCGCACCCCGAGCGCGATGTCGGGGTTGTCCTGGCAGACGAGGGCGAACGCGTCGTCACCCGCGGCCTGCGCCAGGAACGCCTGGTCCTCCGGGAAGGGCGCGTCGGCCTGTTCGTTCGCGCACGGCCGCTGCTGCATCCCGTCGCCCGCGACCCGCTCGCCCGCGATGTCGAGGCAGAGCCGCGACGCCACGTTCACCAGGGCCACCGCACCGTCCTCCAGGGCGACGACCCGCCACTGCTGGTCCTCGCCGCCGTCGCAGGCGGCCAGGACGGGATCGGGGGCCGGCACCGGGCCCCGGGTCCGGGCCTGGGCCTGGGCCTCGTCCGAGGCGGCGCTCCCCGCGGGGCCGGTGACACAGCGCCCGTTCGCCGCGCTCCTGAGGACGACCGGGGCGGCGGACGCGGGGGAGGCCGACGAGGCGGACGGGGAAGCGGCGCCCGCCTCGGCCACGGCCTGCTCGGCGCCCTCGGCGGGGTCGGAGCCGGACAGCTCCCGCAGGACGGCGGTGGTGAGGACGGCGGTCAGGACCACGGTGACCGCCACGGTGCACGCCGTCCGTCTGCGGCGGCGGCCGGGCGGGCGGGAGACGGGCTGCTCCCGCGCTGCCGCGGGCGGCTCGGCCGGCCCTCTTCCCGCCGGCCCGGCCGCCGCGGGTGCCCGCCCCGCCGACCGGGCCCTGCGATAGGCCGCCCCGCCCCACACCAGCACCTGGTCCACCAGCAGCCGCCGCGCCTCCTGCGCCCCGCCCGAGGCGAGCGTGCGCAGCAGCCGCAGGTCATGGGCGCAGAACCGGCAGATGTCGAGGTGCTGCCGGAGATCGGCGGGAGCCTCGCGGTGGGTGCCGCGGGCGATGGCGCCCAGCATGCCGCCGTAGTGGACGCAGCGCGGGTCGGCGGTGCGGTCGGCGCGGACCCGCAGGACGGTGTCGACGAGCCGGCCGCGGGCCGACTGCGCCAGGGACCCGGCGAACTCCTCGGTGGTGTTCAGGAGCCGGGCGGCCTGCGCCGACTCGCCCTCCTCGGCCAGGCACAGCCACAGCGCGGCCCGTGACTGGTCGGAGAGTTGCTCGAAGGCGGCCAGGAGCACCGAGCCGTGCTCCACCCGGCGCAGGGTGTCCACGGGGCCGAAGGTGTCGGCGGCCCGCCGCGACCAGGCGCGGAACTCCGGGCGCAGCAGCGCCGAGCGCTCGTCGCGCAGCCAGCCGTGGGCGGTGCGGCGTACGTCGGCGAGGAGGGCGGTGCGTAAGGCGGGACCCGGTTGCCGGGGGCCGCGCGCGAGGACCTGGGCCGCCAGGTCGGTGGCGTCGCGCGGTTTCGCGCAGAAGGCCTCCGCGTAGGCGTGGACCGCCGGGGCGTGTTCCGGGAGGATCCCCGGCCCGGGCTGTGGGTGGTGCGGGGCTTGCTGTGCGAGGTGCTCGGACATGGTCGGTCTCCCCGAAGGAGCGGGCACGGCAAGGTGAGGACCGTAGTGCCGCTCCCTGTGCGGGGACTGTGCGGACGGACGGGTTCCCCCGAGGACCGTACTCGGGGGAACCCGCCGCCCTGATCAGAACCCTGTGACGGGATTCTTCAGGGTGCCGATCAGCTGGAGGGCGCCCGAGGGGTCGGCCAGGTCCACCATCTGCCGGTTGTCGCGCAGTTGGAGCCGGTTGAGGCAGGACAGGGCGAACTCGGGGGCGAACATGTCGTACTGGCGGAACCTGTGGGCGAGTTCGGGGTTCGCCTCCTGGTAGGAGCGGGTGACCTCGGCGACCGTGCGCCAGAAGTCGTCCTCCGTCAGGACTCCCTCGGCGGCGAGGTTCGCCGCGAGGAAGCGGAAGAAGCAGTCGAAGACGTCCGTGAAGATCGACAGCAGTTTCCGGTCCTCGGGCACGTCGACCCGGATGCGCCGCACCTCGGGCGGCAGCACCGCGTCCGGGTCCAGCACCGCGATCTCCTCGGCGATGTCCTTGTAGACCGCCCGCTGCACGACCCCGTCCCGCAGCACGAGGATCGTGTTCTCGCCGTGCGGCATGAAGACCAGGTCGTAGGCGTAGAAGCTGTGCAGCAGCGGGGTGTAGTACGCCTCGAGGTAGTGGCGCAGCCACTCGGCGGGGGCGAGCCCCGACTGCTCGACGAGCGCGCCGGCCACCGACTTCCCCTCGTGGTCCACATGGACCAGGGCGGCCATGGTCGCGAGCGACTCGCCGTCCCGGAGGGAGGGCACGGGGCTCTCGCGCCACAGCGCGGCGAGCATCTTGCGGTACGGCGAGTAGCGGTCCGTGGCCGCCTCGTACTCCAGGTGCCGGTAGCCGACGGCCGCCCGCTCCCGGATGATCGACAGACCGGTCGACTTCAGCACCGGGTCGTTGTCGATGAGCTGGGCCAGCCAGTCGTTGATCGCCGGCGTCGCCTCCATGTAGGCGGCGGAGAGTCCGCGCATGAAGCCCATGTTGAGGACGGACAGGGCCGTTTTCACATAGTGCTTCTCCGGGTGCGAGGAGTTGAAGAAGGTCCGGATGGACTGCTGGGCCAGGTACTCGTCCTCGCCCTCGCCCAGGCACACCAGGTTCTTCCGCGCGACCTCGGCGGCGAAGGTGACGGAGAGCTTGTTCCACCACTGCCAGGGGTGGACCGGGATGAGGAGGTAGTCGGCCGGGTCGAGCCGCTGCTCGCGCAGGATCCCGTCGAACCGCTCGACGGCCGCCGCGCCCAGCTCCTCCCGCAGGAAGGCCTCGTAGTCGATCCCGGCACCCGCCGTGAAGGCCGCCCGGGACCGGTGCGCGGCCAGCCACACCAGCCGGACCGGGCTCGCGGTCTCCGGGGCGTACGACAGGTACTCGCGGACGCCGAAGCCGAGCCGCCCGTTGTTGGCGACGAAGCAGGGGTGGCCCTCGGTCATGCCGGTCTCGATGGCCTGGAAGCCGCTGCGGACCAGTTCCGCCGAGGTGATCCGCGCTTTGGTGAGCTTGTAGCAGGTGCCGGAGAGGGTGGAGGAGATCTCCTCCAGATAGACCGGCAGGATCTCGTCGCTCAGCCCGAGGGCCTGCTTCAGCTCGATGAAGAAGTCCAGTGCGGCGAGGGGGAGTTCGGCGCCGTCACGGGTGCGGGTGATCGAGTCGGCGTCCACCTGCCAGTGGTCGAGGGCACGGCGGACGGCGGTGAAGCGGTAGGACGTCAGACCGTCGTCGCTGCGGACGACGTACCGCCCGTCCCGCTCCTCGGGCGTGATGAGCCGCTCGTGGGCGAACTCGGCGAGGGCCTTGCGGACGAGGAGGCGGTTGGCCGTCTCCCAGCGTTCGGGGGAGAGGTGCGCCACGGCGTCGGAGAGGCTCACGCGGCCACCCCCAGGGCGGCGACGAACTGTTCCCGGGTGCAGAAGCTCAGCAACGCCCTCTTCTCCGGCTTCCGGATCTCGCGTTCGGCGACGAAGCCGACGGCCTCGTTGAGGGCGTGGACCGCCGTGTTGGCGACGTCCGGCTCGACGACGACCCGGGAGGTGGCCGGGTCCTCGAAGAGGTGCGCCATGACGGCGGTGATGACCGCGCGGGTGAAACCGTGCACGGGCGTGTCGGTCGCCGGGGTGAGGAAGTGCATGCCGACATCGCCCGGCAACGGCTCGTACAGGCCGACCAGTTCCCGGTGGACGGGGTCGTACCTCTCCATCAGGAAGACCGGGGTGCCGTCCTCGTCGAGACCGAGCAGCGCGTGGTGGTGCGGGTCGGCGGCGATCTCCAGGTAGGCACGCTCGACGTCCACCAGTGAGGCGTCCTGCATCATCCAGTAGGCCGCTTTGGGATGCGTCACCCAGGAGTGCAGCAGCTCGGCGTCCCGCGGCGGGTCGAGCGGGCGGAAGGTGAAGGTCATACGGCGAACTCCTGGAACGCGATGGTCTTCTCGACCGGGTAGTACTCGCTGCCGAGCAGCTCACGGATGATGGAGCTGTTGCGGTACGGGCCCATGCCGAGGTCGGGGGACGTGATGGAGTGGGTGTGCACGCCGGCGTTCTGCAGGAACACGCCCCGGCCGGTGGTGTCGATGGCGTAGTTGCGGGCCACGTCGAAGCGGCCGTGCTCGTCGAAGCACAGGCGGTCGCGGACCGGCTCCAGGAAGGCCGGGGGCCGGTAGTGGTAGCCGGTGGCCAGCACCAGGCCCTCGGTGGCGATCTCGTAGTCCTTGCCCTGCTCGTCCTGGCGGAAGCCGAGCCGGTACACGCCGTCCTCGTACCGGGCGCTGTTCAGCGAGGAGTTGGTGAGCAGCCGGGTGGGGACGGGCCGGTCGCCGTGCTCGACGTCCTTCTGGTACAGCAGATCGAAGATCGAGTCGATGAGGTCGGAGTTGATGCCCTTGAAGAGGCCCTTCTGCTGCTTCTCCAGCCGGTAGCGGGTCTCCTCGGGCAGCGCGCGGAAGTAGTCGATGTAGTCCGGGGATGTCATCTCCAGGGTCAGCTTGGTGTACTCCAGCGGGAAGAACCGCGGGGACCGGGTGACCCAGTTGAGCTGGTAGCCGTGGACGTCGATCTCGGCGAGCAGCTCGTGGTAGATCTCGGCGGCGCTCTGTCCGCTGCCGACGATCGTGATCGACTTCTTCGACCGGAGCTCGGCCTTGCGCCGCATGTACTCGGCGTTGTGGAACAGCCCGCCGTCCAGACCGCGGCAGACCTCCGGGACGTACGGCGTGGTGCCGGTGCCGAGGACCAGCCGGCGGGCGCGGAAGACGTCCCCGGCCGTGGTGCGCACGGCGTACAGCGCCTCGCTCTCGTCGTACGTCACCTCGGCGACGGTCGTCGAGAAGCGCACGCAGCTCAGCTTGCCGGCCGCCCAGCGGCAGTAGTCGTCGTACTCGACGCGCAGCGGGTAGAAGTTCTCGCGGATGTAGAACTGGTACAGCCGCCCCTTCTCCTTCAGGTAGTTGAGGAAGGAGTACGGCGAGGTCGGGTCGGCCAGGGTGACCAGGTCCGACATGAACGGCGTCTGGAGGTGGGCGCCGTCGAGGAACATCCCGGCGTGCCACTCGAAGTCGGGCTTGGACTCCAGGAAGACCCCGTCGAGCGCGTCGATCGGCTCGGTGAGGCAGGCGAGGCCGAGGTTGAAGGGGCCGAGCCCGATCCCCACGAAGTCATGGGTGCGGCTGGCTTCAGCAAGCGCGGTCAAGGGACTCTCCCAGGTACTGCTCGGCGTGGCCGGCGATCAGGTCGAGGACGGCGGCGATGTCGGCCGCGGTCGTCTCGGGGTTGAGCAGGGTGAACTTCAGGTAGTGGCGGCCCGCGACCTTGGTGCCCGCGACCACCGCGTCACCGGAGGCGAACAGGGCCTTGCGGGCGTGGAGGTTGGCGCGGTCGATCTCGGCCGGGTCGGTGACGGCGGCGGGGATGTAGCGGAAGACCAGGGTGGACAGGGACGGCTGTACGACGACGTCGAAGCGGGGATCGGCGGCCAGCAGTCCCCAGCCCTGCACCGCCAGGTCGCACACCTCGTCGAAGAGCTGTCCGATGCCGTCGGCGCCCATGGTGCGCAGGGTCATCCACAGCTTGAGCGCGTCGAACCGGCGGGTGGTCTGCAGGGACTTGTCCACCTGGTTGGGGATACGTTCCTGCACCATCCGGCGCGGGTTCAGGTACTCGGCGTGGTAGGTGGCGTGCCGCAGCGTGGCCGCGTCCCTGACCAGCACGGCGGACGAACTCACCGGCTGGAAGAAGGACTTGTGGTAGTCGACGGTGACGGAGTCGGCGCGCTCGATGCCGTCGATGCGGTGCCGGTACTTCAGGGAGGCGAGCAGTCCGCAGCCGTAGGCCGCGTCGACGTGCATCCAGGTGCCGTACTGCTCGCACAGCTCGGCGATCTCGGGCAGCGGGTCGATGGAGCCGAAGTCGGTGGTGCCGCCGGTGGCGACGACGGCCATGGGGACGAGACCGGCCTTCGTGCAGCGCTCCAGCTCATGGGCGAGCGCGACGGTCTGCATCCGCTTGTCGCGGTCGACGGGGATCGACACGACCGCGTCCTGCCCCAGCCCCAGCAGTTTCGCGGACTTCTTCACGCTGAAGTGGCTGACCTCGGAGGCGAAGATCCGCAGTTCGGCGAGCGAGTCGCTCTTGGCCTCCTCCCGGGCGAGCAGCAGCGCCTGGAGGTTGGACTGGGTGCCGCCGGAGGTGAACACCCCGTCGGCGGCCGGGCCGAGGCCGATGCGCTCGGTGGTCCAGTCGATCAGTTTGCGCTCGATGAGGGTGCCGCCGGCCGACTGGTCCCAGGTGTCCAGGGAGGAGTTGACGGCGGAGAGCACCGCCTCGCCGAGCACGGCGGGGATGACGACCGGGCAGTTGAGGTGGGCGAGATAGCGGGGGTGGTGGAAGTAGACCGCGTCGCGGAGGTAGACCTCCTCCAGCTCGTCGAGCACCGCGGTGGTGTCGTGCAGGGGCTGGTCGAGGTCGATGCCGTCGATGCGGGGGGCGAGGGCGTCGACCGTGACGCCGGTGAACGGACGGTCGGTGGCGGCGAGTTTGGCGGCCACCCGCTCGACTCCTTCGGTCACGGAGCGGCGGTACTGCTCCGCGGTGGTGTCGTTGAGCAGGTGCGAGCGCATGGGGAGCCTTCCGGGGGTGGGGACGGGTCCGCTGCGGGACGGACTGAGGGGCGGAGCCCCGGGTTCAACTTAGGTTAGCCTAACCTAATGAACAACCGGGAGGCTCCGCCCCTCCGGTGACTGTGATCACGTCACGTCACTCACTCACTCCCTCGCGTTCGCGCAGCTGTTCCTCCGTCAGCCCCTCACGCCAGTACCCGACGAAGGTGACCCGGCGCCGGTCGATCCCGCACTCCTGCACGAAGTGCCGGCGCAACGCCTTCACCGACCCGGACTCACCGGCGATCCAGACGTACGGCCGTGCGGCGGGCGGCAGTTGGGCTGCCCGGACGACGGCGGGGGAGTGCCCGGCGCCGATCCAGGTGATCTCGGCGTCCGCCAGGGTCACCAGGTCCTGCACAGTGCCGGTGTCGCGCACCTCGATCCAGGCCCGCACCCGCTGCCCGGACGGCAGTGACTCCAGGATCGACGAGAGGGCGGGAAGCGCGGTCTCGTCCCCCCACAGCACGACCAGATCGGTGTCCCGCGGCGGCCGGAACCGGATCGCCCGGTTGTCGGCGATCGCGGGTCCCAGCAACACCACCCGGTCCCCGGGTTCGGCCCGCGCGGCCCAGGCGGAGGCGGGCCCGGCGGGGGTGTGCAGCACGAAGTCGATGTCGATCTCGTCGGGATCCCGCCGCAGCGCCCGCAGGGTGTAGGACCGCATCACGGCCCGCACGTCGTCGGGCAGTTCCCGCCACCCCTGCCACCACCCGTCCCCGCGCTCGAAGGGGACGACGGGCGCGTCCTGCCCCGGATGCGGCAGGAACAGGGACAGCGACTGGTCCCGCCCGTCGGAGAAGAGGAACCGGAGGTCCTCCCCGCCGAAACCCACCCGCACCAGGGACGAACCGAGAAGCGTGGGGGAGGGCGGCTCAGCTGACCTTCTTCGCCTTCTCCAGGGCCTCGGCGAGGTTCTCCAGCAGCGGCACACACTTGTCGTACGACAGAATCGGCTCCGGCGACCGTCCGATGACCTGCCCCGCCTTCACGGCCGGCAGCTTCTTCCACGTCGCCTCGGTGATCGCCGAAGGCTGGAGCGCCGAGGTCCGGTCGTCCATCATGATGATGTCCGCCGCGTACTTGTCGACGTTCTCCCAGGACAGCGACTCGTACCAGCCGCCACCCTCCTTCTTCGCGCTCTCCGGCGGCTCCACGAAGTTCACGCCGAGCGCCTTGAAGTACTCCAGGTCGATCGACAGGTTGGAGCCGGAGACATAGAACAGCTCGGCGCTGGCGGACCCGGCCATCACCTTGATGTCGGGCTTGGCCTTCGCCGCGGCGCGCAGCCGGGTCGCCGCCGCCTCGAACCGCTTCTTCGCGTCGGTGACCTTCGCCGCGGTCATGTCCGCACCGAGTGACTCGGCCAGCTCCCACATCCGCTCCAGCGGAGCCGTGAGCTGGCGGTCGTAGACGGAGACGCCGACGCTCGGGGCGAGCTTGGCGATCTTGTCCTTGGAGGCCTCGGGGACGTACCAGAGGGTGCCGGCGTCGTCGAACATCGTGGAGACGAGGACGTCGGGCGCGAGGGCGGCGTACTTCTCCACGTTGAACTCGTCCCAGACGTTGCCCAGGATCGTCACCTTGGAGATGTCCATGTCGCCGGCCTGGACATCGGCCTTGCCGTCGGTCGTCCTCGTCGGGCCGAACACACCCTTGACCTGGATGCCGTAGTCGTACAGCGCGGCGCCGACACCGGTGAACGCGACGATGTTCGCCGGGATCCCGTCGAGCTTCACGGTGGTGCCGCGGTCGTCCTTGAAGGTCCAGGGACCGGACTTGGCGGAGGCGCTCGCCGAGGAGTCCGAGCCACTGCTTTTCGCGTCGTCGTCCCCGCAGGCTGCGAGCACGGCACCGAGGCCGAGGGCGCCACCGGCGGCGAGGATGCCGCGGCGGGTGAGGTGGTTGGCTCTGGCGTTGGGCATGAGAGTGGCTGCTTTCGCACGTGCGGATCACCGCCGGACAAGTTCGAAGGTAGGTTAGCCTAACCTCAGATCCTGTCCAGGGCGGGGGTGATCTGATCCCGGAACCGTGGGATGTCCGCGCACGCTCTGATTCCGTCAACTTGCCGGAATTGACGGCAAGTTGACGGTGTGAAAGGGATGACTTCCGGTCAGCCGGCGAGCCCCAGCTCACGGGCGATCAGCATCCGCTGCACCTCGCTCGTCCCCTCTCCGATCTCCAGGATCTTGGAGTCGCGCCACATCCGGGCCACCGGGTACTCGTTCATGAACCCGTACCCGCCGTGCACCTGGGTGGCGTCCCGGGCGTTGTCGACGGCGATCGTCGACGAGTACAGCTTCGCCAGCGCCGCCTCCTTCTTGAACGGTTCGCCCGCCACCAGCCGCGAGGCCGCGTCCCGCCAGGCCAGCCGGGCCGTGTGCGCCTTCATCTCCATGTCGGCGATCTTGAACTGGATGGCCTGGTTGGCGCCGATCGGCCGCCCGAACGCGTGCCGCTCCTGCGCGTACTTCACCGACTCGTCCACACAGCCCTGCGCCAGCCCGGTGGCCAGCGCGGCGATCGCGATCCGGCCCTCGTCGAGGATCCGCAGGAACTGCGCGTACCCGCGCCCCTCCTCGCCCAGCAGGTTCGCCGCCGGCACCCTTACGTCGGAGAAGGACAGCTCCCGGGTGTCGGAGGCGTTCCAGCCGACCTTGGAGTAGGGCTGGGCGACCGTGAAGCCCGGGGTGCCCGACGGGACGATGATCGCGGAGATCAGCGGCCGCCCGTCGGGCTTGCGGCCGGTGACCGCCGTGACCGTCACCAACCCCGTGATGTCCGTGCCCGAGTTGGTGATGAAGCACTTGGTGCCGTTGATCACCCATTCATCCGTCTCCGGGTCCAGGCGGGCCGTCGTCCTGGTCGCCCCGGCATCGCTGCCGCCGTCGGGCTCGGTCAGCCCGAACGCGCCCAGCATCTCGCCCGAGCACAGCCGCGGCAGCCACCGGCGCTTCTGCTCCTCGGTGCCGAACAGATGGATCGGCATCGCGCCCAGCGAGACCCCGGCCTCCAGGGTGATCGCCACGGACGAGTCGACCCGCGCCAGCTCCTCCAGGGCGATGCCGAGCGCCAGATAGTCGCCGCCCATCCCGCCGTGCTCCTCCGGGAACGGCAGCCCGAACAGGCCCATCCGGCCCATCTCGCGGACGATCTCGTACGGGAACTCGTGCCGCTCGTAGAAGTCGCCGATCTTCGGCGCCACGACGTCGTGCGCGAACTGCTCGACCGTACGGCGGAGTTCCTCCAGCTCGGGGCTGAGACGGTGGTCCATGCTGATCACTGGTCCTTGTGGGAGAGGGCGCGGACGGTGCGGGACGGGCTGGGTCGGCCCAGCTGGTCGGCCATCCACGCGCTGGTGGCGACGAGGCGGCCGAGATCGACCCCGGTGTCGATGCCGAGGCCGTGCAGCATCCACACGAGGTCCTCGGTGGCGAGGTTGCCGGTGGCGGACTTCGCGTACGGGCAGCCGCCGAGGCCGCCCGCGGAGGCGTCGACGGTGGTGACGCCGTGTTCGAGGGCGGCGTAGGTGTTGGCCAGTGCCTGCCCGTAGGTGTCGTGGAAGTGCACGCCGAGGACGTTCGTCGGCACGCCCTCCTCGTTGAGCAGGGAGAGCAGTTCGAGGACATGGCCGGGGGTAGCGACCCCGATGGTGTCGCCGAGGCTCAGCTCGTCGCAGCCCATGTCCCGCAGCGCCCGGCAGACCCGGACGACCTGGTGCAGCGGGACCGCGCCCTCCCAGGGGTCGCCGAAGCACATGGAGACATAGCCGCGCACCTGCACGCCCTCGTCCTTGGCGCGCCGGACGACGGGCTCGAAGACCGCGAGGGACTCGTCGAGCGTGCGGTTGAGGTTGGCCTTGGCGAAGGACTCGGTGGCGCTGGCGAACACGGCGACCCGGCGGGCGCCGAGCGCGAGCGCGCGGTCCAGCCCGCGCTGGTTCGGCACCAGCACGGGCAGCGCCACGGGCAGGTCGGCGACCTGCGGGAACAGGTCCTCGGCGTCGGCGAGTTGCGGCACCCACGCGGGGTGCACGAAGCTCGTCGCCTCGATCGTCGTCAGACCCGCGTCGGCCAGCCGGCGGATGAACTCGGCCTTCACCTCGGTCGGCACGGCCGACTTCTCGTTCTGCAGACCGTCCCGCGCGCCGACCTCGTGGATCCGCACCCGGTCGGGCAGATCCTGGGCGGGCACGGTCATCGGGAGCCCTTCAGCGGTCATTCCGCGACCTCCTCGTACGGGGTGACGACGGCCAGCACCTGGTCCATGGCGACCGTCGTGCCCGGGGTGACGTCCAGTTCGGCGACCGTGCCGGCGTGCGGGGCGGAGATGACGTGCTCCATCTTCATCGCCTCGACCACCAGCAGGCTCTGCCCCGCGGCGACCTCGTCCCCGACGGCGACCTTCACCACCGTCACCGTGCCGGGCATGGGCGCGGTGAGGGAATCGGCACCGGAGTGCGCGGAGCCGGTGAGGGACGCGGCCACCGGGTCGTGGTCCCGGACGTGCCAGGAGTCACCGTCCCGGCCGACCCAGTCGGCGGCGCGCTGGAAGGTGTGGCGGACACCGTCGAGGGTGACCGAGACCTGGTCGTCGGTGACGGTGTGGGTGCCTCTCGGGACGTACTCCACGGGCTCGGTGACCCGTAGGGGGAAGCCCACCGGCCTCGGTGTGCCCCCCAGCCGCCAGCCGCTCGGCACCGAGAAGGGGTCCGTCCACCCGCCGCCCGCCTGCGGCTTCAGCCCCTCCAGCCGTACGGCCGCCGCCGCCTCGTACACCTCCTCCGGTACGTCCGTGGTGACGAGGTCGTCCACCACCCGCTCCACCAGCCCCGTGTCCAACTCGCCCGCCACCACCGCCGGATGACCGAGCAGCCGCCGCAGGAACCCCGCGTTGGTCTGCACGCCCAGGGTCACCGTCCCCGCGAGGGCGGCGCGGAGTCTCCTGAGCGCGGCCGGGCGGTCGGGGCCGTAGGCGATGACCTTGGACAGCATCGGGTCGTAGAGGCTGCCCACCTCGGTGCCCTCGCTGAGCCCGGAGTCGGTGCGCACGCCGTCGCCCTGCGGTTCACGCAGCCGCAGGACCGTTCCGCCGGACGGCAGGAAGCCGCGCGCGGGGTCCTCGGCGCAGATCCGCGCCTCGATCGCGTGGCCGGTGAGCCGTACGTCCTCCTGGGCGAAGTCCAGCTTCTCGCCCGCCGCGACCCGCAGCTGCCACTCCACCAGGTCCAGCCCGGTGACCAGCTCGGTGACCGGATGCTCCACCTGGAGGCGGGTGTTCATCTCCATGAAGTAGTACGAGGAGGGGTCGCCGCCGGGGACGATGAACTCCACCGTGCCCGCGCCCCGGTATCCGCAGGAGCGCGCCGCCTGCACGGCCGCCTCGCCCATCGCGGCCCTGGTCCCCTCGTCGAGGAGCACGCTCGGCGCCTCCTCGATCACCTTCTGGTGCCGCCGTTGCAGCGAGCACTCGCGCTCGCCCAGGTGGACGACGTTGCCGTGGCCGTCGGCCAGGACCTGGATCTCGATGTGCCGGGGCCGGTCCACCCAGCGCTCGACGAGGAGCGTGTCGTCGCCGAAGGAGGCGCGGGCCTCGCGGCGGGCGGCGGCGATCTCCTCCTCCAGCAGGGTCAGGTCCCGCACCAGCCGCATGCCCTTGCCGCCGCCGCCCGCCGACGGCTTGAGCAGGACGGGCGCGCCCAGCTCACGGGCCGCCCCGGCGAGGTCGGGGTCCCGTCCGCCGGGGACGACCGGCACCCCGGCCGCCTGTACGGTCTCCTTGGCGCGGATCTTGTCGCCCATGAGGGAGATGGCCTCGGCGGGTGGCCCGACGAAGACCAGCCCCGCCTCCTCGCAGGCGCGTGCGAAGGCCGCGTTCTCCGCGAGGAAGCCGTACCCCGGGTGGACGGCCCGGGCGCCGGTGCGGGCGGCGGCCTCCAGCAGCCGCTCCGCCGACAGATAGCTCTCGGCGGCCGGCGCCGGACCGAGCCGTACGGCCGTGTCGGCCTCCCGTACGTGCCGTGCGTCGGCGTCGGCGTCGGAGAAGACCGCCACCGAGCGCACGCCCAGCGAGCGCAGCGTACGGATGACCCGGACGGCGATCTCGCCCCGGTTGGCGACCAGCACTGTCTCGAACATCGGTCCTCACATCCGGAAGACGCCGAACTGGGGGTCACCCAGGGGCGCGTTGGCACAGGCGGTCAGGGCGAGGCCGAGCACCTGGCGGGTCTCCAACGGGTCGATGACGCCGTCGTCCCAGAGCCGGGCGGTGGCGTAGTAGGCGTTGCCCTGGCGCTCGTACTGGGCGCGGATTGGGGCCTTGAAGGCCTCTTCCTCCTCCAGTGGCCAGCTCTCGCCCCCGGCCTCCCACTGGTCCCGCTTGACGGTCGCGAGGACCGACGCGGCCTGCTCGCCGCCCATGACGGAGATCTTGGCGTTGGGCCACATCCACAGGAAGCGGGGGGAGTAGGCCCGGCCGCACATCGAGTAGTTCCCGGCGCCGTACGACCCGCCGACCACGACCGTCAGCTTCGGCACGCGCGTGCAGGCGACGGCCGTCACCATCTTCGCGCCGTGCTTGGCGATGCCGCCCGCCTCGTAGTCCTTGCCGACCATGAACCCGGAGACGTTCTGCAGGAACACCAGCGGGATCCCGCGCTGGTCGCACAGCTCGATGAAGTGGGCGCCCTTCTGGGCGGACTCGGAGAACAGGATGCCGTTGTTGGCGACGATCCCGACCGGGTGGCCGTGGATCCGGGCGAAGCCGGTCACCAGGGTCTGCCCGAACTCCGCCTTGAACTCGGCGAACCGCGAGCCGTCCACCACGCGCGCGATGATCTCCCGTACGTCGTAGGGGGTACGGGAGTCCACCGGGACCGCGCCGTACAGCCCGTAGGGGTCCACCTTGGGCTCGGTGACCGGCGCCACCTCCCAGGGGAGCGGCCCGCGCGCGGGGAGCGTGGCGGCGATGGTGCGCACGATCCGCAGGGCGTGCGCGTCGTCCTCGGCGAGGTGGTCGGTGACGCCGGAGATCCGGGAGTGCACCTCGCCGCCGCCCAGCTCCTCCGCGGTGACGACCTCACCGGTGGCGGCCTTCACCAGCGGAGGACCGCCCAGGAAGATCGTGCCCTGGCCGCGCACGATCACGGCCTCGTCGCTCATCGCCGGGACGTACGCCCCGCCCGCCGTGCAGGAGCCGAGGACGGCCGCGATCTGCGGGATCCGGGCCGCCGACATCCGGGCCTGGTTGTAGAAGATCCGCCCGAAGTGCTCGCGGTCGGGAAAGACCTCGTCCTGCATCGGCAGGAAGGCGCCGCCCGAGTCCACCAGGTAGAGGCAGGGCAGCCGGTTCTCCAGGGCCACCTCCTGCGCCCTCAGGTGCTTCTTCACGGTCATCGGGTAGTAGGTGCCGCCCTTGACCGTGGCGTCGTTGGCGACGATCACGCACTCGCGCCCGGCGACCCGCCCGATCCCGGCGATCACCCCGGCGGCCGGGGCCTGCCCCTCGTACATCCCGTCGGCCGCGAGCGGCGCGAGTTCGAGGAAGGGCGAGCCGGGGTCGAGCAGACCGTCGACCCGGTCCCGGGGCAGCAGCTTGCCGCGCGCGGTGTGCCGCGCCCGGGCCCGCTCACCGCCCCCGAGCCGGGCGGCGGCCAGCTTGCCGTGCAGTTCCCCGACGAGCTCGCGGTGCGCCCGCTCGTTGGCCCGCCAGGCCTCCGACGCGGGCTCTGCCGCGCTCGTCAGCTCCGGTGCCTGCTCCATCCTGCGGTTCCCCTCACCCAACGATCGTCTGTTAATGAGCGTTAACCATCTCCCTCAGGTTAACGAGCGCTAACCTCGCTGTCTAGAATTACTTCCATGGCCACCAGAACCGACGCCCCCACCCGCCGCGAGCAGATCCTCAAGGAGGCCGCGCGGCTGTTCGCCGAGCGCGGTTTCCACGGCGTCGGGGTCGACGAGATAGGAGCCGCGGTCGGTATCAGCGGCCCGGGTCTGTACCGGCACTTCCCGGGCAAGGACGCGATGCTCGCCGAGCTGCTGGTGGGGATCAGCGGCCAGCTCCTGACCGGCGCGAAGCGCCGTCTGGCGGAGGCCGACGGGGGTGCGGCGGAGACGGTCCTCGACTCGCTCATCGAGGGGCACATCGACTTCGCGATCGACGACCGCCCCCTGATCACCCTGCACGACCGGGAGCTGGACCGCCTCCGCGACAGCGACCGCAAGCTGGTCCGCCAGCTTCAGCGGCAGTACGTCGAGCTGTGGGTGGAGGTGGTCCGCGAGATCTATCCGGCCCTCACCGAGCCGGCCGCCCGCTCGGCCGTCCACTCCGTCTTCGGCCTGCTGAACTCCACCCCGCACCTGGCCCGCCCCGGCTCCGTCCCGGGCCGCACGGCGACGGCGGCGCTGCTGCACCGGATGGCGCGGGGGGCGTTCGCGGCGGCGGGTGCCTGACCGCGGTCGCGGGGGTGGCCCGTCGGCGTGACGAGCGTTACGGGCGCCGTGCCCCGAAGGCTCTGGACGCCTCTCCCTACCCACCGGTACGGTAATCATCTGAGCAAGCGCTTAGGTACGACCTTTTGAGCCAGGTGGAGGTGGCGGCGGTGCGCCGTACGGTGTTCAACGAGGATCACGAGGCGTTCCGGGAGACCCTCCGGGCCTTCATCGAGGCCGAGGTCGTCCCCGTCTACGACGAGTGGCTCGCCGCGGGCCAGGCGCCGCGCGACTTCTACTACAAGCTCGCCGAGCTGGGCGTCTTCGGCATCCGCGTCGACGAGGAGTACGGCGGCGCCGGCATCGACTCCTACAAGTTCGAGGCCATCCTCTACGAGGAGACCGCCCGCGCCGGCATCACCTTCGGCGGCTCCGGCGTGCACGTCCTGCTCGGCCTGCCGTACATCAAGCTCCTCGCCACCGACGAGCAGAAGAAGCGCTACCTGCCGAAGTTCGTCTCCGGCGAGGAGATGTGGGCCATCGCGATGACCGAGCCGGGCACCGGCTCCGACCTCGCCGGCATGCGCACCACCGCCAAGCTCTCCGAGGACGGCACGCACTACGTCCTCAACGGCGCCAAGACCTTCATCACCGGCGGCGTCCACGCCGACCGCATGATCGTCTGCGCCCGCACCTCCGCGCCCACCGCCGAGGACCGCCGCCACGGCATCTCCCTCTTCGTCGTCGACACCAAGGCCGAGGGCTACTCCGTCGGCCGCAAGCTCGACAAGCTCGGCCTGAAGACCTCCGACACCGCCGAACTGGCGTTCGTCGACGTCAAGGTCCCCGTCGAGGACCTCCTCGGCGAGGAGAACAAGGGCTTCTACTACCTCGGCCACAACCTCGCCTCCGAGCGCTGGGGCATCGCCTACGGCGCCTACGCCCAGGCCAAGGCCGCCATCCGGTTCGCCAAGGACTACGTCAAGGAGCGCACCGTCTTCGGCCAGACCGTCGCGTCCTTCCAGAACACCAAGTTCGAGCTGGCCGCCTGCCAGGCCGAGGTGGACGCCGCCGAGGCCGTCGTGGACCGCGCCACCGAGGCCCTGGACGCCGGCGAGCTGACCGCCGCCGAGGCCGCCTCCGCCAAGCTGTTCACCACCGAGGTCGCCCACCGCGTCATCGACCGCTGCCTCCAGCTGCACGGCGGCTACGGCTTCATGAACGAGTACCCGATCGCCCGTCTGTACGCCGACAACCGCGTCAACCGGATCTACGGCGGCACCAGCGAGATCATGAAGTCGATCATCGCGAAGGACATGGGTCTGTAAGGTCCCGGCAATTACTGGCCGGTACAACTAGAAGCCATGAGCCAGGCACTTCAGGATCTCCTCGATCTGCTCGACCTCGAGCAGATCGAGGAGAACATCTTCCGCGGCCAGTCCCGCTCCGCCGTCGTCCCCCGCGTCTTCGGGGGACAGGTGGCGGCACAGGCGCTGGTCGCCGCCGGGCGGACGGTCCCCGCCGACCGGCACGCCCACTCCCTGCACGCGTACTTCCTGCGCATGGGCGACCCGGGCGCGCCCATCGTCTACAACGTCGAGCGGATCCGCGACGGCCGCTCCTTCACCACCCGCCGCGCGGTCGCCGTCCAGCACGGCCGGCCGATCTTCGCGCTGTCGGCGTCCTTCCAGACGTACGAGGAGGGCCTCGACCACCAGGCCCCCATGCCGCCCGCCCCCGACCCCGAGACGGTCCCCACCGGCCAGGAACGGCTGCGCGGCTACGACCATCTCGACCCCGCGGTCGTCGAGCGGTTCCTCGAGGCCCGCGAGGCGATCGACCTGCGGTACGTCGACGACCCGCCCTACGGCAGGTTCGGCGAGCCGCGCGAACCGCACAGCCAGGTCTGGTTCCGCACCAACGGCAAGCTCGCGGACGACCCGCTCCTCCATGTCGTGCTCGCCACCTACGTCTCCGACATGACCCTCCTCGACTCCATCCTGCTCGCGCACGGGCGCGGCGGCTGGGCCGTCGGGGACGTCGTCGGAGCCTCCCTGGACCACGCGATGTGGTTCCACCGCCCGTTCCGCGCCGACGAGTGGCTGCTCTACGACCAGGAGTCGCCGTCCGCGTCCGGCGGGCGCGGCCTCGGCCAGGCCCGCATCTACACGCAGGACGGACAACTCGCGGTCTCGGTGATCCAGGAGGGCGTGGTCCGGGTCCCGAGGGCTTAGCCCTTCGTGAGGCCGGCCTCCGCCAGCAGGTACGCGATCATCAGGTCGTAGTGGCGCGGGTTGGGCACATGGTCGTCGAGGGGGACCGCCACCTGTACGGTCCCCTCCGCCTCCGCGAGGAACAGCGCCGGGTCGTTGCAGTCGGCGTACCCGACGGAGTCCACACCGTGCTGTCCGGCGTACCCCGCCCAGCCGTGGTCGGCGACCACCAGATCGGGCAGCGGACGGCCCGCCAGCTCCAGCGCGGTCAGGATCGCCTTCATCGGCGCGCCCGAATGGGTGTGCCACAGGGTCGCCCCGTGCTCCAGCACCGCCACCCCCGCGACCTGCCAGACGTACCCCTCGTCCGTCTGGAGCCCCTCCGGGATCTTCACGATCTCGCAGCCGGCCGCCCGCAGCGCGGCGGAGGTCTCGTGGTGCACGTCCAGCAGACCGCCCGGGTGACCGGTCGCGAACAGCACCCGCTGCCGCCCCTCCGCGGCCTTGCGCAGCCGCGCCGCCATCCGGTCCAGACCGTCCACGGTCAGCTCCGGGTCGATGGTGTCCTGGCCGTAGCGGTGCTCGGCGTCGTCGTTGACGCCCACCCGCTCCGCCATCACCGCGAGCACGTCCTGCTCGTCCGTCCAGCGGTCGCCGAGTTCCAGGCCGAACCAGTAGTTGCGGTTGCCGTTCGCGAGCTGGCGGTAGTGGGAGAGGTTGTTCTCGCGCGGCGTGGCGACCTCACCCGCGATACGGGTTCGGACGAGATGGTCGACGAGTTCGGCGCGGCTGGGGGTCCCGGGTATCGGCATGGTCTCCATTGTGGGGCAGCGGGGTGTGGCCGTCGTCACCGTTCCGGGCGCTGGGACGTGCGTCACTGGTCGATCAGGCGCAGGGCGAACCACAGCTCCGTCCGGACGTCCGGGTCGTCCAGATCCGTCCCCAGCAGGGTCGCGCAGCGGGCCATCCGCTGACGGACCGTGTTGCGGTGCACGGCGAGGGCGACGGCGGTCCGGTCCCAGCTGCCGTGCAGGGAGAGCCAGGTGCGGAGGGTTTCCCTCAGGGCGGGCGTTGCGGCGAGCGGGGCCAGGAGGGCTCGGGCGTGGTCCTCGGCTTCCCCCGGCGGGAGCAGCGAGGTGAAGGCCCTGGGGGGTGTGTGGCGGGTGAGGGGGGTGCGGGTCGCGCGGGCGCGGGCGAGGGCGCGGGACGCTTGCGCGTCGGCCGTGGCGAGGTGTCGTGCGGGTACGTCGTCGCTGACGCCGAGGGTCCAGCCGGGCTGGGGTTCCGGTGGGCGATCGGCCGGTACGAGGACTCGTACGACGTCGGCTGTGAGGTCCAGGAGGGGGGAGCCGAGGGCTGCGCCCAGTGTGGTGGCGGTGAGCTGGTCGGGCGGGTGCGGGTGCGTCGTGGCTGATCGCGCCCCGCGGCGGAGCCGCACATCGACAGGGCCCCGCGCCCCTGGGTGGGCGTGCTCCCGTCGCTCGGTGGGCGAGGCGTGTACGACGAACCACCGATCGCCGCCGCCCAGCAGGGGTGCCACCTCCTCCGGTGTCGCCCCCAGCAGCAGGCGTACGAGTGCCGAGGTGCGGGCCGTGCCCGAACCGGTCTCCTGGGTGCCGGTGAGGAGGGTGAGGAGGACCGCCGCCACCGAGGCGATGGTGTGGTCGCCCGGTGCGTGGGCGGGGGCGGCCACGGCCAGGACGAAGTCCTGGCTCAGGGCGTAGGCCGTGAGGTGGGTGCCCGTGGGGGTGGTGTCGCTGGCTGTGGTGGAGCCCCGGGACACGAGCCGGTGAGCCAGGTCGGACAACGAGCCGTCGGCGTCCGGTGGCCCTCCCGCCGTCGCGATCTCCGTGCCCCCCGGGCCGTACAGGACGGCCCGGCCGCCGATCCGCAGGGCCAGGCGGCGCACGACGGACGGGACCGGATCGGGGCGGGCGGCGGCCGAGGCGAGGCTCTGCTGCGCCTCGGTCACCCGGCGCAGTTCGGCGGTGCGGGCGCGTTCCATCAACTGCCAGACCGCGCGGGCCACCGTCGCGAAGGTCGTCTGCGGCGGGACCTCGACCAGCGGCAGCCCGTACGCCTCGCAGGCCGCGACCAGCGCACGCGGCACCGTGTCGTGCACCGGCGCCACGCCGAAGCCCAGCGCCGCGCCGCCGCCCGCCACGATCCGGGAGACATAGTCGTCGAAGTAGGTCCCGGCCGCCTCCGGGACGTGCACCCCGGCCGTGAGCAGCAGCTCACCGCCCAGCAGATACGGGTACGGGTCGGCCATCTCCGAGGCGTGCGCCCCGTGCAGGACCGTACCGGCGTCGGCGGGCCCGGCGATCTGCCGCAGGGCCAGGTCCTCGCGGGCCAGGAGCGCGGCGAGCGGGACCGGCGGGGTGAGGGGCACGGCGGGCTGCTCGGACATGGTGTGCGTTCCCTCCATCTCACTGGTTCCCTGTGGAGGAAACGTACGCTTCGCAGCCGCCGGTCGGCCACCTACCGTGGAGGCACCCCCCCCAGAAAGAAGGCATGTGACCATGAGCGGCAACGACACGCCTCGCGGACCCGTCGACTCCTCCCGCATCCCGCGGTACGCCGGACCCGCGACCTTCGCCCGGCTGCCCCGCCTCGACGAGGTCGGCCGGGCCGACGTGGCCGTGGTCGGTGTCCCGTTCGACTCGGGCGTCTCCTACCGGCCGGGCGCCCGCTTCGGCGGCAACGCGATCCGTGAGGCGTCCCGGCTGCTGCGCCCCTACAACCCGGCGCAGGACGCCTCCCCCTTCGCCCTGGCGCAGGTCGCGGACGGCGGCGACATCGCCGTGAACCCGTTCGACATCAACGAGGCCGTCGAGACGGTCGAGGCGGCGGCGGACGAACTGCTCGGCACCGGCGCCCGGCTGATGACCCTGGGCGGCGACCACACCATCGCGCTGCCCCTGCTGCGGTCCGTGGCGAAGAAGCACGGCCCGGTCGCGCTGCTGCACTTCGACGCCCACCTCGACACCTGGGACACCTACTTCGGGGCCGAGTACACGCACGGCACACCGTTCCGCCGGGCGGTGGAGGAGGGCATCCTCGACACCGAGGCCCTCTCGCACGTCGGCACCCGCGGCCCCCTCTACGGCAAGCAGGACCTCACCGACGACGAGAAGATGGGCTTCGGCATCGTCACCTCGGCGGACATCTACCGGCGCGGCGCCGACGAGGTCGCCGACCAGCTCCGGCAGCGCATCGGCGACCGGCCGCTGTACATCTCCATCGACATCGACTGCCTGGACCCGGCGCACGCCCCCGGCACCGGCACCCCCGAGGCCGGCGGCATGACCTCCCGCGAGCTGCTGGAGATCCTGCGCGGACTCGCCTCCTGCAACCTGGTCTCCGCCGACGTCGTCGAGGTGGCCCCCGCGTACGATCACGCGGAGATCACGTCGGTGGCCGCGTCCCACACGGCGTACGAACTGACCACCATCATGTCCCGGCAGATCGCGGAGGCTCGCGCGCAGTGACCCACGACCACGACCTGGTGCTCCGCCCGACGGCCGCGCAGACGGAGGCCGCACTCGACCCGCCGCCCGGCCGCATCGGCGGAGACCTCGTCGTGGAGACCCTGGCCGCGCTCGGCGCGACCACGGTGTTCGGGCTGCCCGGCCAGCACGCGCTGGGCGTGTTCGACGCCCTGCGCCGCTCCTCCCTGCGGTACGTCGGCCTGCGGGTGGAGAACAACGCGGGCTTCGCGGCGGACGGCTACGGCCGGATCACCGGGGAGGCCGCCCCGCTGCTGCTGTCGACCGGCCCGGGCGCGCTGACCTCGCTCGCGGCGCTGCACGAGGCGGCCTCCGCCTCCGCGCCCGTGCTGGCGATCAGCAGCCAGATCCCGACGGCGGGACTGGGCGGCGGCCGCCGCGGCTATCTGCACGAACTCCCGGACCAGTCGGCGTCCTTCCGGGGCGTGGTGAAGTCGGTCCACACGGTCCGCAGCGCGTCACAGATCCCCTCGGCCGTCGCGGCGGCCTGGACGTCGGCGCTGACGGTCCCGCACGGCCCGGTGTGGGTGGAGATCCCCCAGGACGTGCTGCTCGCGGAGACGGCGATCCCCGTCGTCACCGGTGTGGACGCCTTCCCCGAGGACCTGCCGCCCCGCCCCGAACTGACGGCGGTGGCGGCCGACCTGCTCTCCCGTGCGACCCGGCCGGCGATCATCGCGGGCGGGGGAGTGGTGCGCGCGGACGCCTCGGGCAAGCTGAGGCAGCTGGCGGAACGGATCGACGCGCCGGTCGTCACCACCTTCGGCGGCAAGGGCGCCTTCCCCTGGACGCACCCGCTGTCCCTGCGGTCCTGGCTGGAGGACCGGCACACCACGGACTTCCTGGAGGACGCCGACGTCCTGCTGGTGATCGGCTCGGGCCTGGGCGAACTCTCCTCGAACTACCACACGTTCGCCCCGCGCGGCCGGGTGATCCAGATCGAGGCCGACCTCGGCAAACTGGAGTCCAACCACCCGGGCCTCGGCATCCACGCCGACGCCCGCCTGGCCCTCCAGGCCCTGCTGGAGACGGTGACCCGACGCGAGGACCCGCAGGCCCCGGCCCGCGTACGGACCGTCCTGTCCCGCGTAGCGGAGCGCATCGCGTCCCAGGGTCTCACCCTGGAACAGGCCCTGCTGACGTCGGTCAGAAGGGCCCTGCCCGCCGACTCCCCGTCCTTCTGGGACATGACGATTTTGGCCTACTGGGCCTGGTCCGCCTTCGACCCCAAGGCCCCCAACACGATGCACTCCGCCCAGGGCGCGGGCGGCCTCGGCTACGCCTTCCCGGCGGCCCTCGGCGCGGCCGCCGCCGACCCCACCCGCCCGGTCCTGGCGGTCTCCGGCGACGGCGGCGCCCTCTACTCGATCGCCGAACTGGCGACGGCGAAGCAGTACGACCTCCCCGTCACCTGGCTCATCGTCGACGACGGCGGCTACGGCATCCTCCGCGAGTACATGACCGACGCCTTCGGCGCCACCACCGGCACCGAACTGACCCGCCCCGACTACGTGGCCCTCGCCGAGTCCTTCGGCGTCCCGGCCCTGTCGACCTCCCCGGAGACCCTGGAACAGGACCTGGCCAAGGCCCTGGCCGCCCCCGGCCCCTCGGTGGTCGTCCTGCCGGCCCTGTTGCGGATGTTCGCACCGACGCATCTGGGCTGAGGCATCCTGAGGGGCATGGACTGGGCAGACCTTTCTGACGTGGATGTGCCGACCGTCGTGGACCTCTCCGTCCGCTGTCTGGCCGTGGACGGCGGACTCCCGGCCACCGCGTCCCCCGGGTACGTCGAAGGACGTTACGCGGGCCCGGGTGTCACCGCCGTCGGAGCCTTCCACGACGGCACGCTGATCGCGGCGGGCTCGGTCCGCGAGGCGGGGGGCTCGATCGTGGTGACCGGCCAGGTCGACCCGTCCCACCGGGGCCGGGGGATCGGCACCGCCCTGCTCGACCGCCTGCTGGAGACGGCTCGGCGGCGGGCCGGCGATCTCCGTGTGGAGACGGAGTCACTGACCCCGCAGGCCGACGCCGTCTTCGGGGCACGCGGCCTGCGCCGGACGTTCGCGGAGGACGTCATGCGCCGCGACCTGTCGGCTCCCTTCCCCCGGGCTCAGCTGCCGTCCGGTGTCGTCCTGGCCGAGTGGAGCGACGACAACCACCCGGAATTCTTCGAGGCCTACCGCATCTCCTTCGCCGACCGCCCCGGATTCCCCGGCTGGTCCCGGTCCCGGTGGACCGACTGGACGGCGGGCGACGACGACTTCCGCCCGCCGTACTCCCTGCTGGCCCGCTCGGCCGACGGCTCCCCGATCGGCTTCGTCACCTGCGCCCGCGACTTCCTGATCCAGGTGGGCACGGCCCCGTCCTGGCGACGCCGTGGCCTCGGCCGCTGCCTCGCCCTCACGGCGCTCACCCGCATGCGGGCGGCCGGCGAGAACGAGGCCTTTCTCGACGTCAACGCCAACAACCCGGCATCCGCGGCACTGTTCCGGAGCCTGGGCTTCCAACCGCTCGCCCGACGGGCCCGCTACGAGCCGGCATGAGAGGGTCTCAGCCGAACCAGAAGAAGATCGTGTCGTCCCTGCGGCCCAGTCGGCGTGCCGTCTCCCACTCCTCCGCCTCGAACCGCATCAGCTCGGCGAACCGCCCCGCCGTCTCGGTGAACTCGCGGTCGAGCCGGTTCAGCACCCTCTCGTACGCCTCCGCCAGCAGCGCCGCCCGCTGGGCCGGCAGCACACCGATCTGCGGGACCGCGTCACCGGGGTGCGGCAGCCGCAGCGGCGGTCCGCTGAAGAGGAACGTCGCGGGCAGGACCTCCCTCGGGACACCGTGCCGGGCGAGCTCGCTGTCCAGCGCGAAGAACCAGGACGGCCGGGGCCACACCCCGAGGTCGCTGGTGTCGGAGAAGTGCGGGGCCACGGCCTCGCGGAAGGCGTACGTGTACGCCGGACACAGCTCCGCGCTCGGCGGCCCGCCCTCGACGAGTTCCTCCAGCGCCCGGACGACCGACACCCGCAGGTCGATGCGCTCCTCCCGCAGCCGTGCGTCGGCCTTCTCGCACCGCTCGCGCACGAGGGCGAGCATCCGCTCCTGTTCCTGCGTCCGCTCCACCGCGGTGAGCAGCCGGATCACACCCCGCATGTCACCGGTGCTCATCTCCAGGCAGTAGCCCACTGGTTCGTCCTCCCCGCTTCCACGCCCACCCTGGTGATCATCATGACCATGATCCACCAGGACGCCCATGACACAGAGCCCTCCCGGGAACACTCCGGGAGGGCCCTGTGGCGGGGCTGTGGGGTGCGGTGTCCTACCAGATCGCCTCGACCCACTCCGGGTGGTCGATGAACGGGTTGCGGTTGTGCTGGTAGGTGTCGTAGATGACCTGGTTGCGCTTCTCCTCGAAGGCGCTCGGCGGGTCCGCCTCGTTCCACGCCTTGAGGACGGAGAGCTTGCCCATGTACGGGTTGCTGCCGTTGTTGACCTTCTCGTTGGGCTCGAGGTCGGCGAAGCCGTCGCCGCCGTCGTAGCGGACCGCCATGTAGAGGATCATGCGGGCCACGTCGCCCTTGTCGGCGTCGCGCGGCTCGAAGGAGTCGGAGTCGACCTTGCTGCCGCCGCCGTTGGTGACCGCGCTGCCGCCGTTGTCGAAGTCCAGGTTGCCGCGGGTGCTGTTGATCTGTACGTCGGCGGGGCGCAGGTGGTGCAGGTCGGTGCCGGGGCCGATCGACTCGCCGAAGTCGCCGTGGGACTTGGCCCAGGTGTGCTCACGGTTCCAGTCGCCGACGTCACCGCCGTTGAGGGACTTGCTGCGCGAGACACCGCTGTACAGCAGGATGACGTTGCTGCTGTTGTTCGGGTCCTGGTCGGTGACCTTCAGCGCGTCCCAGACCGCGGAGTACGAGATCTTCGAGACGCCGGTGCTGATGATGGTGTGGAGGGACGACTTCAGGCTCGTACCCGTCTTGCCCACCGCGTTCTTGTAGTACGTCGAGTCGTACGCCGTCGTCGTCGCCGCGGCGGGGGTCGCGGTGAGCGCGGGCACGGTGAGGCCGACCAGGACGGCAGCGGTGCCAAGCGCCACCGACTTCCATCGGTGGATGCGTGTCGCCAGCATGTGGGGTGTCCGATCTACGCGGGTTGATGGGGGCGGCAATCGGGAGCGTGACATGGACATGCGGCCGTGTAAATGGACTGTGCGTGTCCATTCGGTGACCTGAAACGGCAAATCGCCTCTCATCTACGCGAGTTGACTCTGTGCGAACCTACGAAAACGGCCCCTGACGGGACGTCAGGGGCCGTTTGGTGCCGTACCGCTCAGCTCATGTCAGCTCACGTCGGACGGGTCCAGCCGGTAGACCGAGGAACTGGAGGAGCCGGAGGAGCCGGAGGAGCCGGACGTGCTCGACGAGGTGGAGCTGTACTCGCTCTCCTCCACCGCCGTCCCGTGCTTCTGCACCCACGTCGTCAGCTCCTGGTTCTGGCTGTTGTTGCCGCCCATCCCCATGCCGCCGCCGAGCTGGATGTAGTGCAGCTCGCCCTTCTTCACCAGCTCCTTGAGCCTGGCCAGGGTCATCGCGTTGTCCGAGCCGGTGAAGCCGAACATCGAGATGACGGGCTTGCCGGTGCTCAGGATCATCTGGCCCGCGCTCTGCGAGTTGGACACCGCGATCAGCCATGTGGCGCCGTCCTGGTGCTTCTCCAGGTACGAGACGAGCCCGCTGTCGGCGCCGCCCATGCCGCCGCCGCCCATGCCGCCGCCCATGCCGCCCCCACCGGGACCACCGCTGCTGCCGCCGGGCGCGCCGCCCGAAGCCGAGCCGCTCTCGCCGCCGGCCTGGCCGCCGCCGGGGAACTCCCCGTTCACGCCGCCCTGCTGGCCGCCCTGACCGTTCTGGCCGCCGCTCGGCGCGCCGCTGGGAGCGCCGCCGCCCTGGGGAAGCTCGCCGTTGCCGCCGCCGGGGAACTCGCCGCCCGCCTGGCCGCCGCCCTGCTGGGTGCCGCCCGGCATCTGCCCGCCGGGACCGCCGCTGCCGCCGCCGAAGCCGCCCCGGCCGCCACCGCCGCCGGGACCGCCCATGCCGCCCCCGGTGGACGGGCCCGCGGTCGGGTTGGTGCCGCCCATCATGCCGCTGGAGCTGCCGAACGCGGGCGAGGCCGCGTACGCCGTGGGACCGGCGAGGGCCGCCACGACCGCCGCGGCGACGGACGCGCCGAGCAGCCGCAGCCGGGTGCCGGAGCTCGCGGAGCGCAGCAGGAACAGACCCACGATCGCGAGGACCATGAGGACACCGACGACCGGCCACAGCCAGGTGTTCCAGCCGGTGGCCCGGCGCAGCAGCACGATCGCCCAGACAGCGGTGACCGCCAGCCCGGCCGGCAGCACCCACGACCAGCGGGCGTCACCGCCGCGGAAGGCGCGCCACAGCATGACACCGCCGCCGCCGGTGAGCGCCGCGATGCCCGGGGCGAGCGCGGTCGTGTAGTAGGGGTGCATGGTGCCCTCGGCGAGGGCGAAGGTGAAGTAGTGCAGCACGGTCCAGCCGCCCCACAGGACCAGCGCGGCCCGCGTCAGGTCGGTGCGCGGGGCGCGCCCGCACAGCACGAGTCCGGCGACGAGCGCGATGCCCGAGAAGGGGATCAGCCAGGAGATCTGGCCGCCGAGGATGTCGTTGAACATCCGCCCGATGCCCGCCGTTCCGGCGAAGGTGCCGCCTCCGCCGCCACCGCCGCCGCCGTTGCCCTCACCGCCGAGGACGCGCCCCAGGCCGTTGTAGCCCATGATCAGGTCCCAGGCGCTGCCGTCGGTCGAACCGCCGATGTAGGGCCGGTCGTCGGCGGGCACGAGGGACACGGCGGTCGCCCACCAGAAGCTGGAGACGGCGAGCGCCACGGCCGCGAGGGCCAGGTTGACGGCCTTCTTCTTCCAGCCCGGCTTCGAGGCGTACACGTACACGGCGAAGACGGCCGGCAGGGCGATGTAGCCCTGGAGCATCTTGGTGTTGAACGCCAGGCCGAAGCACACCGCCGAGCCGATGAGCGGCAGCAGCCGGTCGTCGCGCGTGGCGCGCAGCGCGAGCGCCCCGCCGGCCACCATCAGCAGGACGAGGATGGTGTCGGGGTTGTTGTCGCGGTTGATGGCGACGGTGATGGGGGTCAGGGCGAGCACGAGCGCCGCGATCGTGGCGGCCACATGCCCGAACACCCGCTTCACGGAGGAGTGCAGGATCCAGATCGTGCCGAGCGCCGCCCCGATCTCCGGCGCCATCATCTGCCAGGTGCCGAAACCGAGGATCCGACAGGACAGGCCCATGATCATGAGCGCGAACGGCGGCTTGTCGACGGTGATGAAGTTCCCTGCGTCGAGCGAGCCGAAGAACCACGCCTCCCAGCTCTTCGTACCGCTGTAGACGGCGGCGCTGTAGAAGCTGTTGAGGCTGTTGCCCGACAGGTTCCAGCCGTAGAGCACCGCCGCCAGGACCAGGATCGCGATGAGCGCGGGCAGCGACCAGCGCGGTGCCTTGTCCGGTGGGGGCGCCGCGGGGGCCGTCTCGGACGGCGTCGGCGGCGGCCGGTCGGGGGACACGGTCGGGGGCGTGGGGAGTGGGTCGGTGGCAGATGTCACCCTTCGCATGCTGTACGTCAGTTGTGGGCGGCCGCTGTGCCGGACCTGGCCGCAGCCTGTGAAGACTCACAGGGGCCGGTAACGGGTTGCCCACGCTTTGCCCAATCCTCGCGACTCGTACAACCATTCGCCCGAACTGGTGAGTCAACTGGGCATGACTCACCGGACTCCCAGACGCAGAAGGGTGCTGGCAGCCACCGCCCTCGGCACCGGCGTCCTCATCACCGGCGTGGCCACCGCCGCGCCCGCCACGGCCGTGACGCCCACCGTCAGCTGTACGTCCAGCAAGGCGGCGCTGGCCTCCAAGCTGAAGAGGGACATCACGGCGGCCCTCGCCAACCGCAAGGGCACCGTCGCGGTCGGGCTCTACGACCGCTCCACCAAGACGACCTGCACCCTGCGGGCCTCCACCGCCTACGACTCCGCCAGCGTCGTCAAGGTGACCGTCCTCGCGACCCTGCTGTGGGACGCGCAGAAGACGAACCGGGCGCTCACCAGCACCGAGAAGTCCCTCGCCACCAAGATGATCACCCAGTCGGACAACACCTCCACCTCCACCCTGTGGAGGCAGCTCGGCATGACGAAGATCAAGGGCTTCCTGGCCGCCGCCGGGATGACCCAGACCAAGCCGGGCGCGGACGGCTACTGGGGCCTGACCCAGATCACGGTGACCGACGAGCAGAAGCTGCTCAAACTGGTCACCGCCTCGAACACGGTCCTCACCACCGCCTCGCGCACCTACATCAGCACACTGATGGGCAAGGTCATCTCCTCGCAGCGCTGGGGCACCCCCTACGGCCGGCCCTCGAACGTCACCTGGCACGTCAAGAACGGCTGGCTCTCCCGGGCCACGCACGGCTGGCGCGTCCACAGCGTCGGCACCTTCAAGGGCGGCGGCCACGACTACATGATCACCGTCCTCACCCAGGACAACAGCACCATGAACTACGGCATCACGACCATCCAGGGCGTCGCCAAGGTCATCCACAAGGACCTCGCCGCGTCCTAGTGCCGCGGCACCGGACCAGCTCTTCAACGGCTCGCCCCCCGCGCGTCACCGACCCGTCCTACGGTGACGTCCATGCGCCTGCGAACCGTACTCGCCACCCTCACCGCCGGCCTGGCGGCGGCCGCCACCCTCACCGCCGCCGGGCCCGCGCACGCCGACACCCCGGTGAACCACGCCTGTTCGCCCACGGTCCTTCTGGACCGCTTCTCGGACGTCCTCGACAAGACGACGTACGACGGCACCTTCGTCGGGAACTTCTCCGCCCTCGCGCTCGACCGGGACGGCTCCCTCGCCGCCCTCTCCGACCGCTCCTCCCTCTTCGGCCTGGACGCCCGCACCCTCGCCCCGGAGAAGGTCGTCCCGCTCGCCGACGAGAACGGCGCCGCCCTCGACTCCGAGGGCCTGGTGATCGACGGGGACGGCACCCGGCTGATCACCTCCGAGACCGAGCCGTCCGTCCGCCGCTACAGCGCCGACGGCGAGATCCTCGACCGCCTCCCGGTCCCCGCCTCCCTCCTCGTCTCCCCGGCCGGCCGCGCCACCGCCAACCAGACCTTCGAGGGCCTGACCCTGATGAACGGCGGCCGCACCCTCCTCGCGTCGATGGAGTACGCGCTCTCCGGCGACACCGCGGGGATCGTCCGCTTCCAGACCTGGCAGCGCACGAAGGGCGACCACTTCAGGCTGTCGGCCCAGTACGCCTACCGCACCGACGCCCCGTTCCTCGGCGTCCCCGAGGTCCAGGCCCTCCCCGACGGCCGCCTCCTCGTCCTGGAGCGCGGCTTCACCTCGGGCGTCGGCAACACGGTCCGCCTCTACCTGGCCGACCCCCGCCACGCCGCGGACACGAGCGGTGTCGCCACGCTCACCGGCCAGGACGGTGTCCGCCTGGTCGAGAAGACCCTCCTCACCGACCTCGTGACCTGCCCGTCACTGGGCGCGACCGCGAGGCAGCCCCAGCCGAACCCCCTCCTGGACAACATCGAGGGCATGGTCGTCACGGGTCACGCGAAGGGCCGCCTGAAGGTCCTCCTGGTCAGCGACGACAACCAGAACGCCGTACAGACCACGCGCTTCCTCCACCTGCGGGTACGCGTCTGACCACCCGCTCGGTTTGTTGCGGCGGGATGAAATCCACGGCCGCCGACGTTGGTGCCTTGCGGTAGATCGGCGAAGCGGAAGGCACCGGCGTGAGCGGAAAACAGGGTTGGGCACGGCGGCTGGCCGGATACGCCTGGCGGTATCCGAAGGACGTCGTGCTGGCCCTCGGCTCCTCCCTCGCCGGCATGGCCGTGATGGCCCTCGTCCCCCTGGTCACCAAGGTGATCATCGACGACGTCATCGGCGCCCACACCCGCGACATGGCCCCCTGGGCGGGTCTGCTGATCGTCGCCGCGCTGCTCGTCTACGTCTCGACCTACGTCCGCCGCTACTACGGCGGCCGCCTCGCCCTGGACGTCCAGCACGACCTCCGCACGGAGATGTTCCGGACGATCACCCGCCTCGACGGCCGCCGTCAGGACGAACTGTCCACGGGCCAGGTCGTCGGCCGGGCCACCAGCGACCTCCAGCTGATCCAGGGCCTGCTGTTCATGCTCCCGATGACCATCGGGAACCTCGCCCTCTTCGTGATCTCCCTCGTGGTGATGGCCTGGCTGTCGCTGCCCCTCACCCTGGTCGCCCTCGCGGTCGCCCCGGCCCTGTGGTGGATCGCCAAGCGCAGCCGCAGCCGTCTGCACCCCGCCACCTGGTACGCCCAGGCCCAGGCGGCGGCCGTCGCGGGCGTGGTCGACGGGGCCGTCAGCGGCGTACGCGTGGTGAAGGGCTTCGGGCAGGAGGAGCAGGAGACCGGCAAGCTCCGCGAGGTCGGCCGCCGGCTGTTCGCGGGACGCCTGCGCACCATCCGGCTGAACTCCCGCTACACCCCCGCCCTCCAGGCCGTCCCCGCCCTCGGCCAGGTCGCGATGCTGGCGCTCGGCGGCTGGCTCGCCGTACGCGGTCACATCACGCTCGGTACGTTCGTCGCCTTCTCCACCTACCTCGCCCAGCTCGTCGGCCCGGTCCGCATGCTGGCGATGGTCCTCACCGTCGGCCAGCAGGCCCGCGCCGGCACCGAGCGCGTCCTGGAGCTGATCGACACCGAGCCGTCGATGACGGACGGCACCAAGGAACTGCCCGCCGACGCGCCCGCGACCGTCGAGTTCGACGACGTCTCCTTCGGCTACGAAGCCGGCCGTCCGGTCCTCGACGGCCTCAGCTTCGAGATCCGCCCGGGGGAGACCCTCGCGGTCGTCGGCTCCTCCGGCTCCGGCAAGTCGACGGTCTCCCTGCTCCTGCCGCGCTTCTACGACGTGACGCACGGCGCCGTCCTGATCGGCGGCCACGACGTCCGCGAGCTGACCCAGGACTCGCTGCGGGCCGCGATCGGCCTGGTCCCGGAGGACTCCTTCCTCTTCTCCGACACCGTCCGCGCGAACATCGCGTACGGCCGCCCCGACGCGACCGACGAGCAGATCGAGGAAGCCGCCCGGGCCGCCCAGGCCGACCGGTTCATCGCCGAGCTGCCCGAGGGGTACGCCACCACGGTCGGTGAGCACGGACTGACCCTGTCCGGCGGCCAGCGCCAGCGCGTCGCCCTCGCCCGCGCGATCCTCACCGACCCGCGGCTGCTGGTCCTCGACGACGCGACCTCGGCGGTGGACGCGGCCGTCGAGCACGAGATCCACGAGGCGCTCAAGCAGGTCATGCAGGGCCGTACGACCCTCCTGATCGCCCACCGCCGCTCCACCCTCAACCTCGCCGACCGCATCGCCGTCCTCGACGCCGGCCGGCTCGCCGACCTCGGCACCCACGAGGAGCTCCAGGAGCGCTCGGCGCTGTACCGGCGCCTGCTCACCGACCCGGACGAGCTGGGCGGCGTCTCGCCCGGCCACCTCCGGCGGGCCGACGAGAGCGCCGAGGACACGTCCGTACGGGAGGAGCTGGACGCCGAGTTCGACGCCGAGCGCGGGGTCACGCCCCGGCTGTGGACCGGTGACCGCGAGCCTAAGGACACCGCGCTGACGGGCATGCCGGCCACGCCCGAGCTGCTCGCCCAGGTGGAGGCGCTGCCGCCCGCCGCCGACACCCCGGACGTGGACGAGTCCCGCGCGGTCACCCCCGAGGAGTCGTACGGCCTGCGCCGGCTGCTGCGCGGCTTCGGCGCCCCGCTGCTGATCAGCCTCGGTCTGGTGGCGGTGGACGCCGGGATGAGCCTGCTGCTGCCGATCATGATCCGGCACGGCATCGACGACGGCGTCAGTCGGCTCGCGACCGGCGCGGTCTGGACGGCGTCGCTGCTCGCCCTGCTCGCGGTGGCCGTGCAGTGGGCGGCCCAGACCGGCGAGACCCGGATGACCGGCCGCACCGGTGAACGCGTCCTCTACAGCCTCCGGCTGAAGATCTTCGCCCAGCTCCAGCGCCTCGGGCTCGACTACTACGAGCGCGAGCTGACCGGCCGGATCATGACAAGGATGACGACGGACGTCGACGCCCTCTCCACCTTCCTCCAGACCGGCCTGGTCACGGCCTTCGTCTCGGTGGTCACCTTCTTCGGGATCATGGTCGCCCTGCTGGTGATCGACGTCGAGCTGGCCCTGATCGTCTTCGCGACGCTGCCGCCGCTGATCGTCGCCACGTACTTCTTCCGCAAGGCGAGCGTGAAGGCGTACGAGCTGGCCCGTGAGCGGGTGTCGGTGGTCAACGCCGACCTCCAGGAGTCGGTGTCCGGGCTGCGGATCGTGCAGGCCTTCCGGCGTGAGCGGGACGGCGGGGCGCGGTTCGCCGAGCGCAGCGAAAGCTACCGCCAGGCCCGGATCCGGGGACAGTGGCTGATCTCGATCTACTTCCCCTTCGTGCAACTGCTGTCGTCCGCGGCCGCCGCGGCCGTGCTGATCGCGGGCGCGGGCCGGGTGGACGCCGCGACCCTGACGACCGGCGCCCTGGTCGCCTACCTGCTCTACATCGACCTGTTCTTCGCGCCCGTGCAGCAGCTGTCCCAGGTCTTCGACGGCTACCAGCAGGCGACCGTCTCCCTGGGCCGGATCCAGGAGCTGCTGCGGGAGCCGGCCTCCACGCGGCCGGCCGAGGAGCCGCTCCAGGTCCCGTCCCTGCGGGGCGAGATCGCCTTCGAGGACGTGCGCTTCGCATACGGCGCGCAGGAGGAGGCGCTCGGCGGCATCGACCTGCGCGTCCCCGCCGGGCAGACGGTCGCCTTCGTCGGCGAGACGGGCGCCGGGAAGTCGACCCTGGTCAAGCTGGTGGCCCGGTTCTACGACCCCACCGGCGGCCGGGTCACGGTCGACGGCACCGATCTGCGCTCCCTGGACATCACCGCGTACCGCCACCGGCTCGGGGTCGTCCCCCAGGAGGCGTACCTCTTCCCCGGCACCGTCCGGGACGCGATCGCCTACGGCCGCCCGGAGGCCACGGACGCCGAGGTCGAGGCGGCCGCGCGGGCGGTCGGCGCCCACGAGATGATTGCCACCCTCGACGGCGGCTATCTGCACGAGGTCGCCGAACGCGGCCGCAACCTCTCCGCCGGTCAGCGGCAGCTCATCGCCCTGGCCCGCGCGGAGCTGGTCGACCCGGACATCCTGCTCCTCGACGAGGCCACCGCCGCCCTGGACCTGGCGACGGAGGCCCAGGTCAACCAGGCCACCGACCGCCTTGCGGGCCGCCGTACCACGCTGGTCGTCGCCCACCGCCTGACCACGGCCGCCCGCGCGGACCGGGTGGTCGTCATGGACCACGGCCGGGTCGTGGAGGACGGCACCCACGACGAGCTGCTCGCCCTCGACGGACGCTACGCCCGCCTGTGGCGGACCTTCGTCGGCGCGGCCGAGCCGGAGGAGCCCGTCGGCGCGTCCCGCTGACGGCCGTGCAACCTCCGGGGGGTCCCGGGCGTCCGTACATCAGTACGGCAAGCGCGTGTTCGGCACGTGGGTGTACGGCATCGCGTACGGCGAACGTGGGAGGGGTCGGGGACCGTGGGCAGAGACGCGCGGGGTGGGCCGGGCAAACCGGGGGCGCTGAGGCGACGGCTGGCGGTCGGGATGGCCCTGCTGACCGCCTCGGGGCTGCTCGCGCTCGCGGCGCCGGGCGAGGCCGGGGCCGCGTCCTCACGCTGCGAGGGGCGCAAGGTGAGGACCCTGACCTTCACCACCGGCTATGTGAACGTCTACAAGCACAACGGCACCATCTGCGCCATGACCTTCCAGAAGAACCCCGGCAGGGACCGGCGGATGACGGTCAGCGTGCAGGCGCGCGGTCTCGTCCCGGTACCCGCCGCGGGGGTGCGCCCCCGCAGCATCGGACCGGTGCAGACCCACGCCGGACACCGCTGCGTACGGGTGAAGGGCTCCGTCGGCGCCGGCTCGGTCAGCACGGGCTGGATCCTCTGCTGACCCCAGCGCTTGCCCCTTCGGCCCCAACGCCCCCTGGTGCGACGGGTGTTGACCCGGATAGCTTCCGGATCACATCTGTCTCACAGGGAAGGGTGCACGCGCATGCGCAAGGCGCTCAGATGGCTGCTGGCCCTCACCGTGCTCATAGGCACGCTGAGTACGGCGGGGGCGGCCACCGCCTCCCCCATTCTCGGCTTCGCTCGAACGGGGGGACCCCCACCGCCGGAGCCCACGGACATCAAGGACCGACTCCTCTCCGTCCCGGGCATGAGCCTGGTCCAGGAGAAGCCGTATCCGGGCTACCGCTACTTCGTCCTGAACTACACCCAGCCGGTCGACCACCGGCACCCGTCCGCCGGCACCTTCCAGCAGCGGATCACCGTGCTGCACAAGGACGTCAGCCGCCCCACGGTCTTCTACACCGGCGGCTACAACGTCTCCACCACCCCCAGCCGTCGTGAGCCGACCCAGATCGTCGACGGCAACCAGGTCTCCATGGAATACCGCTTCTTCACCCCGTCCCGTCCCGACCCCGCCGACTGGTCCAAGCTGGACATCTGGCAGGCGGCGAGCGACCAGCACCGCATCTTCGCGGCGCTGAAGAAGATCTACCCCGAGAACTGGATCTCCACGGGCGGCTCCAAGGGCGGTATGACCGCGACGTACTACGAGCGTTTCTACCCCCAGGACATGGACGGCGTGGTGGCCTACGTCGCCCCCAACGACGTCGTGAACGACGAGGACTCGGCCTACGACCGCTTCTTCGCCACCGTCGGCACCAAGGAGTGCCGCGACCGTCTGAACGCGGTGCAGCGCGAGGCACTGGTGCGCCGCGCGCCGCTGGAGAAGAAGTACGAGGCCTACGCGGCGGAGAACGGCTACACGTTCACCACCATCGGCAGCCTGGACCGCGCCTACGAGGCCGTCGTCCTGGACTACGTCTGGGGCTTCTGGCAGTACAGCCTGCTCGCGGACTGCGACACGATCCCCGCGGACGCGGCCACCGCCACCGACGACGAGATCTGGACGTCCATCGACACGATCTCCGGCTTCTCCTTCTACACGGACCAGGGCCTGGAGCCGTACACCCCGTACTACTACCAGGCGGGCACCCAGCTCGGCGCGCCCACCATCCACTTCCCGCACATCGAGAAGAAGTACATCCGCTACGGCTACCAGCCCCCGCGCAACTTCGTCCCGCGCTCGATCCCGATGACGTTCGAGCCCCGGGCCATGCGCGACGTCGACACCTGGGTGGAGCACCACGCCCACCACATGCTCTTCGTCTACGGCCAGAACGACCCCTGGGGCGCGGAACGCTTCCGCCTGGGCAAGGGCGCCGAGGACTCCTACGTCTTCACGGCCCCCGGCCTGAACCACGGGGCGAACGTGGCGGGCCTGACGGCCGACCAGAAGACCCTCGCCACGGCCCGCATCCTCTCCTGGGCGGGCGTCTCGGCCTCCGCCGTCACCGCGGGGAAGCCACTGGCGACGTTCGACTCGAAGCTGGACGTCCGGGACGTGGAACGGGAGCCGACCTTGCGTCCCTGACCTGACGCACTCAGTACGTCAGTCCGTGCCCCAGGGGATACAGCACCCGTGCCGGGTCGTCCGCCCGTTGGACCGGCACCGGGAGCCGTCCCTGCGGCCGGGCCGCCCCCGCGATCACCCGGGCGGCGGCGCGCAGTTCGACGTCGGTCCAGGAGTAGGCGGCCAGGAAGGCCGGGACGGACGGCAGTTGGGCGACGTCGTACGGGTTGCGCACGGCGACGGCCACCACCGGGCGGCCGGTCGCCGTCAGCCGTTCGACCAGGGTGCGCTGGGGGCTCGCGGCGGTGACGTTGTACGTCGAGACGACCACCGCGTCCGCCGCGCCCGCCGCCGTCACCGCCCGCTCGATCGTGTCGGCGGACGGGTCCGTCCCGGTGGACAGCGCCGTCGCCGTGAAACCGAGGGCCGTGAGGGCGTCGGCCAGGACGGTGGTGGGCGGGCCCGTGGTGCCGGAGGGGGAGGCCGGGTCGGCGCCCAGGACGAGGAGCCGGGGGTGCGCGCGGGGTGAGAGGGGGAGCAGCGGGCCCTCGTTGACCAGCAGGGTGGTCGTCCGTACGGCGATCCGGTCGGCCTCGGCCAGATGGCCGGGCCGGCCCACCACCCGGCCGACGGCGTCGGGGTCGGCGTACGGCTCGGCCGGCAGCCCCAGCTTCTCCTTCAGCCGCAGGATCCGCAGCACCGACGCGTCGAGCCGCTCCTCGGTGAGTTCCCCGTCCTGGACGGCCTTCAGGACCGCGCCGTGCGCGAGGGCGAGGTCGGGCGGGTCGAGGAGCTGGTCGACGCCCGCCTTGAGGGCGAGCACCGGCACCCGGTCGTCGCCGTACCGGGTGCGGACGCCCGCCATGCCGAGGGCGTCGGTGACCACGACCCCGTCGTAGCCGAGGCGTTCGCGCAGGATGCCGGTGAGGATGGGGCGCGAGAGGGTGGCCGGGTCGCCCGAGTCGTCGAGGGCGGGGACCAGCAGGTGGCCCGTCATGATCGAGTCGACTCCGGCCGCGATCGCCGCGCGGAAGGGGGCCGCGTCCAGCCGCTCCCAGACCTCGCGGGTGTGGGTGATGACCGGGAAGCCGGTGTGGCTGTCGACGGCGGTGTCCCCGTGCCCCGGGAAGTGCTTGACGGTGGCCGCGACCCCGGACTCCTGACAGCCCCGCACCTCCTCGGCGACCAGGGCGGCCACCGCCTCCGGGTCGGCGCCGAACGAGCGGACGCCGATGACCGGGTTGGCCGGGTTCACGTTCACGTCGGCCACGGGGGAGTAGTTCTGCCGGACGCCCATCGCCCGCAGTTCGAGCCCGGCGATCCGGCCGAGGGCGCGCGCGTCGGCCGGATCGCCACCCGCCCCGAGGGCCATCGCGCCGAGGGCCATCGCGCCGGGGAAGAGGGTGGCCGGTCTGCCGATCCGGCAGACGATTCCGTGCTCCTGGTCGGTGGAGATCAGCACGGGCACACCGCGCGGCTGCCCGAGCGCGGCGCGCTGGATGCCGTTGGACAGCTCGGCGATCTGGCGCGGGTCGCGGGTGTTGTGCGCCCAGGTGAAGTAGATGATCCCGCCCACGTGGTACTTCGCGACCAGCTCGGCGGCGGTGCGGACGCCGAGTTCCGTGAGGTTGGCGTCGGCGTCGGCCGGGTCGGGCTCGGTCGCCGAGTGGCCGTACACCCGGGCCACGAAGAGCTGGCCGACCTTCTCCGCCAGGGTCATCCGGGACAGCAGGGCGGCCGGGCGGCCGTCGTCCGCCCGGGCCGTACCGCCGACGGCGAGCGCGGCGGTGACGCCCGCGCCGGCGGCGAGGACGGAACGTCGGGAGGGCATGGGCGCGCTCCTTCACGGGGTGGGGGGAGGGCTGGGGCGCACGCTACCCGCGGTGGCGCCGCCATCGGCGCATTGGAAGGGGGCGCGCCGACGACGGCCCGGCCGTCGGCCGCGGTGCGGTGAAGAGGGCGGGCCGACGATCCGGCGGGCGGCGAGGGCCGACACCGCGCCGGGGATACTCCTCCGGCGGCTCGCGGCCTGGACGGGCGGTGAGCGGTACGGGTTCCCGGCACCGCGCGGATGTCCGCACGCCTGGGCGCGCGGGCGCCTCTGCGACGGCCCGGCGGGCCGTCACGTGCCGCGCAGGCCGTGCCGGTCCGCCCACGCGGACAGCGCCGCCGCGATCTCGGCCGGCCGGTCCTCCGTGGCGTGGTGTCCGGCGGGGCCGCAGGCCACCGTCTCCAGCGCGGCGATGTTCCGGGCGCACCAGTCGGCGGTCTCCGGCCCGACGAGCAGGGTGGGCGAGCCCTCGAAGGTGAGCAGCAGCTTCGGCACGTCCTCGCTCTTCGCGAGCCAGGCGTCGTACGCCTCGATCCGTGCGACGAGTTCGGCCGGTTCGCCGCCGAGCGGCATCTGCCGGGCCCAGGACAGCAGCGGGCGGCGGCTCTCCCGGGTGGGGTACGGCGCGAGGTAGGCCGCCAGATCGGCCGGGGAGGCCGGGGTGAGCACGCCGCCGGAGTAGGCCTGCCGTACGAAGAGGTTCTCGTCGAGCATCGCCTCGCCGGCCTCAGACCGGATGGTCTCCGCGCGCCGTCGGGCCTGTGGCGTCAGCTCGTCCCAGGCCAGCGGCTTGACGAAGGTCTCGAAGAAGGCGATCCCGCGCACCCGTTCCGGGTGCCGCGCGGCCCAGTCGAAGGCGAGGGCGCCGCCCCAGTCGTGGCCGACCAGCACCACCCGGTCCAGGCCGAGCGCGTCGCACCAGGCGTCGAGGTGACGGGCGTGGTCGTCGAAGCGGTACGCGAGGTCGGGCTTGCCGGAACGGCCCATGCCGATGAGGTCGGGGGCGAGGAGGCGGCCCGCGCCGATGCCGGGCAGGACATGGCGCCAGGTGTGCGAGGAGGAGGGGTTGCCGTGGAGGAACACGAAGGCGGTCTCGCCGGCCTGCGCGCCGGCCTGCGCGCCGGTCTCCTCGTGGTGGAGGAACGAGTCGAGCACGGGTGTCGTGGGCATGCTTGATACCGTACATGGATATTATGTCCATGGCTACTATCTCAGGGGTGCGGGTGGCTCAGTGGGCCGACACCTGCGGCCACCACTCCCGCAGCACCCGCACCGTCTCCGCGATCGCCGGCCGCCGGGCCGCCCCCGCGCGCCACACCGCGTACAGCCGGCGTACGGGGATCGGGTCGAGCGGGACCTCCACCACCCCCGCCGGCAGCGGGCCCCGGCCGAGCCGGGGGATCAGGGCGACGCCGAGGCCGGCGGCGACCAGGGCGACCAGGGTCGGGTTCTCCTCGGCGGTGTGGACGACGTCCGGCTCGTGGCCCGCCGCGCGCAGGGTGCGCACCAGCCAGTCGTGGCAGACCCTGCCGGGCGGCTGGCAGACCCACCGCTCGCCGCCCAGCTCCTCCCGCCGTACGCCCGTACGCCCGGCGAACGGGTGGTCCCCGGGGACCAGCAGGTCGCACAGGTCGTCCCCGATCACCGCCTGCTCCACGCCGGCCGGCGCCGGCAGCGGGGCGATGTCCCAGTCGTGCGCGACGGCCAGGTCCACCGCGCCCTTGGCGACCAGGTCCACGGACAGATGCGGGTCGACCTCGGCGAGCCGGGCGTCCAGGGCGGGATGCGCGCGGGCCAGCTCGGCGAGGACGGGGGGCAGCAGCCCGCGGGCCGCCGACGGGAACGCGACGACGTCCAGCCGTCCGCTCGGCACCCCGCGCCGCTCCTCCAGCTCGGTCTCGGCGCGCTCCACGATCGCCAGCAGCTCCCTGGCCGTGGCGGCGAGCTGGAGCGCCTCGTCGGTGAGCCGGATGCCCCGCCCCTCCCGTTCGAGGAGGACGGTCCGGGTCTCCCGCTCCAGCTTGGCGATCTGCTGGGACACGGCCGAGGGGGTGTAGCCGAGCGCGGCGGCCGCGGCGCCCACGGTGCCGTGCACCGAGACGGCGTGCAGGGCGCGGAGGCGCTGGAGGTCGAGCACGAGAGGTCCAATCGGTAGCGTTGCTTCATCCGACGATGCAGTAATCATCGCTGGTGCTTCACGGTCCGGACGGGTGATCCTCGACGCATGCGACCCGCCCACCTCTCCCTCGCCGTGCTCGTCGCCGCCGTCTGGGGCGTCAACTTCACCGTCGTCGAGATCGGCCTCGGCCACTTCCCGCCGCTGCTCTTCTCGGCCCTGCGCTTCCTGATGGCCGCCCTGCCCGCGGTGTTCCTCGTCGGCCGTCCCACGGTGGCGTGGAAGTGGATCGTGGCGGTGGGCCTGGTGCTGGGCGTGGCGAAGTTCGGCCTGCTGTTCGTCGGCATGGACGCGGGCATGCCGGCCGGCCTGTCCTCCCTGGTCCTCCAGATCCAGTCGGTGTTCACGGCGGCCGTCGCCTTCGCCGTCCTCGGCGAACGCCCCACCCGGCTGCGGCTGCTCGGCATGGCCGTGGCCCTCGCGGGCATCGGCGCGGCGGCGGTGGACGAGGGGGGCTCCGGCCCGCTCGGCGCGTTCGTGCTGGTCGTCGCGGCCGCCGCCTGCTGGGGCGTCTCCAACGTCCTCACCCGCAAGGCCTCCCCGCCCGACTCCCTGAACTTCATGGTCTGGGTGAGCACGGTCCCGGTCCTGCCCCTGCTGGCCCTCTCCCTCCTCACGGAGGGCCCCCGCCGGGACTACGACGCCCTGCGCGCCCTCGACTGGCAGGGCGCCGGCACGGTCCTCTACGTCGCCTGGGTCACCACGGTCTTCGGCTTCGGCGCCTGGGGCCGGCTCCTGCGCCACCATCCCGCCTCCACCGTCGCGCCGTTCTCCCTCCTGGTCCCCGTCTTCGGCATGTCGTCGGCGGCCCTGTTCCTCGGCGAGCCGGTGAGCGGCCTGCGCTGGTGCGCGGCGGCCCTCCTGGTGGGCGGCGTGGCCCTGACCTCACTGGCACCGGCCAGGACCTCCCCCGTACCCGCCCCGACACCCGCCCCGACACCCGCCCCGACACCCGTCCATCTCGTGGACTTGCCCCCGTCGCAGGGGGTGCGCACGGGATCATGAGGGCATGGCCCTCGTCCACATCCCCGGTTCCAAGTCCATCACCGCCCGTGCCCTGTTCCTCGCGGCCGCCGCCGACGGTGTCACCACCCTTCAGCGGCCCCTGCGTTCGGACGACACGGAGGGCTTCGCCGAAGGGCTGGCCCGGCTCGGCTACCGCGTCGGCCGCACCCCGGACAGCTGGCAGGTCGACGGCCGCCCCCAGGGCCCCGCCGTCCCCGAGGCCGACGTCTACTGCCGGGACGGCGCGACGACCGCCCGCTTCCTGCCCGCCCTCGCCGCCGCCGGCCACGGCACCTACCGCTTCGACGCCTCGCCCCAGATGCGCCGCCGCCCGCTGCTCCCGCTCACCCGCGCCCTGCGCGACCTCGGCGTGGACCTGCGGCACGAGGAGGCGGAGGGCCACCACCCGCTCACCGTCACCGCGCACGGCGTCGAGGGCGGCGAGGTGGTGCTGGACGCCGGCCAGTCCTCCCAGTACCTGACCGCCCTCCTGCTGCTCGGCCCGCTCACCCGCACCGGGCTGCGCATCACCGTCACCGACCTGGTCTCCGTGCCGTACGTGGAGATCACCCTCGCGATGATGCGGTCCTTCGGCGTGGAGGTCGGCCGCGAGGGCAGCACGTACGTCGTCCCGCCGGGCGGCTACCGCGCCACCACGTACGCGATCGAACCCGACGCCTCCACCTCCAGTTACTTCTTCGCCGCGGCCGCGCTCACCGGCGGCGAGGTCACCGTGGCCGGCCTCGGCGAGGGCGCGCTCCAGGGCGACCTGGGCTTCGTGGAGGTGCTGCGCCGGATGGGCGCGCAGGTGGAGATCGGCGCGGACCGCACGACGGTGCGCGGCACCGGCCAACTCCACGGCATCACCGTCACCATGCGGGACATCTCCGACACCATGCCGACCCTCGCCGCGATCGCCCCCTTCGCCTCGGGACCGGTGCGCATCGAGGACGTCGCCAACACCCGCGTCAAGGAGTGCGACCGCCTCGACGCCTGCGCGGAGAACCTGCGCCGGCTGGGCGTGGACGTGGCGACCGGCGAGGACTGGATCGAGATCCGGCCGGGGGTGCCGAGCGGCGCGGAGATCAAGACGTACGGCGACCACCGCATCGTCATGTCCTTCGCGGTGACCGGACTGCGCACCCCCGGAATCTCGTTCGACGACCCGGGCTGCGTCCGCAAGACTTTCCCGGGTTTCCACGAGGCGTTCGCGCGGTTGAAGGGGGAGATCGTCGGGTGAGTTACGTTCTGCGGGGGCCGGTGCTCCAGGGCACGCTGGTGCGGCTGGAGCCGCTGGAGCAGAGGCACGCGGCGGAGCTGGCGGTGGCGGCGGAGGAGAACCGGGGGTCGTACGCGTTCACCTGGGTGCCGAGGGCCCATGAGGTCGACGCGTACATCGACGCCCAGCTCGCCCGCGCCGCCACGGGCAGTCTCGCGCCCTACGCGCAGGTGTCCCTCGCCGACGGGCGGGTGGTCGGCGCCACCGCGTACTGGGAGCCGCGCTGCTGGCGCGCGGAGGACCGGATGGACGCCGTGGAGGTCGGCTTCACCTGGCTCGCGGCCTCCGCGCAGGGCACCGGGGTGAACGCGGAGGCCAAACTGCTCCTGTTCCGTCACGCCTTCGAGGAGTGGGGCGTCTCCCGCGTCGACCTCAAGACCGACGCCCGCAACGACCGCTCCCGCGCCGCCATCGAGAGCGTGGGCGCCCGTTTCGAGGGAGTCCTGCGCAACTGGTCCCGCTCCTGGGCCCCCGGGGAGGACGGTCGACTCCGCGACTCCGCGATCTTCGCGATCACGGCGGAGGAATGGCCCGAGCGGCGGGAGGCACTACAGCGACGGGTGGCGGGCTTCCGGACGGCGACCGCCGCCCGGTGACGGTGCCCCGGATCAGCTGAGGGCGGCCGCAGCAGCCCGCAGCTCCTCCCGTACGGCACCCAGCACGGGATCCCGCTCCGCCCCCGCCCGTACGGCGACGAAGACGTTCCGCGACGGGGGCTCGCCCTCGGCGGGGCGCAGGGCGAGCGCGCGCCGGACATGGACGGAGTGCACCAGCCGGGGCACGAGCGCCACCCCCGCGCCCGCCTCCACCAGGGCGGTCACGGCGGCCCAGTCGTCGACGGCGTGCCGGACGTCGGGGGTGAAACCGGCCGCCGCGCAGACGGAACGGGTGACCGCGCCGCAGCAGCTCGCCGCGTCGCCGACGATCCACGCCTCCCTGGCCAGCTCCCGCAGCGGCACCTCGGCGCGCTCCGCGAGGGGATGGCCGGGCGGGAGGGCCACGTCGAGGATGTCGGTGAGGAGGTCCTCACGGCTGTAGCGGGGGTCGGTGTGCGGAGGCACGGCGGCGAAGTCGACCGCCACGGCGACATCGAACTGCCCGGCGTCGAGCGCGGTGAACAGATCCGGCGGCTGGGCCTCGACGACATCCACCCGCAGGTGCGGCAGCCGCTCGCGCAGGCCGCGCAGTGCCGTGGGCAGCAGCCCCAGGACGGCGCTGGAGAAGCAGCCGACGGTCACCGTGCCCCGGCCGCCCTCGGAGTACGCCGCGAGATCGGCACGGGCCCGCTCGAGCTGGGCGGCGATGACGTCGGCGTGGGCGAGGAGGACCCGGGCCTGGCCGGTGAGCCGTACGCCCCTGCCGTCGCGTTCGGTGAGGGGGGCGCCCAGGTCGCGGGCGAGGGTGGCGAGTTGCTGGGAGATCGCCGAGGGGGTGAGGTGCAGGGCCTGGGCGGTCCGCGCGAGGCTGCCGCGGCGCTGGAGTTCGCGCAGGACGGTGAGGCGGCGCAGATCGAAAGTGAAGGCGTTGCTTAACGGTTCCACCACAGAAGATTAACTGGACCTGCCTGATGCGGAAGGCGATGATCCCCGCATGCCCACCACACCCTCACGCGCCTTCCTCATCCTCCACGGCTGGCAGAACCACCGCCCCGAGGCCCACTGGCAGCACTGGCTGGCCGACCGCCTCACCGCCCTCGGCCACCGCGTCACCTACCCCCAGCTCCCCGACCCGGACACCCCGTCCCTGGAGACCTGGCTGACCGAACTGGAGGGCTTCCTGACCGACTTCGCCCCCACCGCTTCGGAACGGGTCGTGATCGCCCACAGTCTCTCCGCGGTCCTGTGGCTGCACGCCGCCGCCCGCGACCTCCCCGGCGTCACCGGCCCCGACCGCGTCCTCCTGGTGGCCCCGCCCTCCGCCTCAGTGATCCGAAGCCACCCGGAGATCGCGGAATTCACGCCCCCACCCCTGCCCGGCCTCCGCCTCCCCGCCCCCACCCACCTGGTGGCCGGCGACGACGACCCGTACCTCCCCGAGGGCGCCCAGCAGGCCTACGGCACCCCCCTGGGCCTCACCGCCACCATCCTCCCCGGAGCGGCCCACCTGGACCTGGACGCGGGGTACGGCCCCTGGCCGTCGGTACTGGAGTGGTGCCTGAACCCGAGGACAGAACTGAGGACACGCCCGCAGCACTGATCATGCGCCGCGCCGCCGAGGACGCCTTCCAGCCGGCGGGGCCGGGCACCTTCCCCTGCGGGGCCGGGCGCCTTCCCCCCTGCGGGGCCGGGCGCCTTTGTGGCCCGGGTCGGCTCAATCAGCCCGTCCGGCGTTTGAGGACGAGGCCCCTCAAGGGCCCGAAGCGGGGGCCCGGGGGCGGCAGCCCCCGGAAACTCGGTCACCGAAACACCCCGCACGCATCCAACAGGGGGTGCCCTACCCCCGCGGAACCCCGGAGGACCCCCGCACCATCAACTCCCCCCGCACCGTGGCGATCCCTCCCGGCGGCGGCTCCTCCCGCCCCATCGCGATCCGCCCGGCCCGGGCCCCCGCCTCCGCCAGCGGCAGCCGCACCGTCGTCAGAGAAGGCACCGCGTCGATGCTGAACGGCAGGTCGTCGAACCCGGCCACCGACACGTCCTCCGGGATCCGCAGCCCGGAGTCCCGCAGGGCCGCGCACGCCCCGAGCGCGACGGAGTCGTTCGCCGCGACCACCGCGGTCAGGCTCGGGTCCCGCCGCAGCAGCTCCAGCGTGGCCTCGTACCCCGCCCGCCGGTCGTACCGCCCGTGCACGGTCCACCGGGGATCCTCCTCGATCCCCGCCGCCGCCAGCGCCGCCCGGTGCCCCTCCAGCCGGTGCCGGGTCGTCGTCCGCTCCTCGGGACCGGCGATGTACCCCAGCCGCCGGTGCCCGAGCCCGATCAGGTGCTCGGTCAGCTCCCGCCCGCCGCCGCGGTTGTCGAAGGTGAGCGCGATCGCCGAGGTGTCCGGCGCCGGCGGCCGCCCGCACAGCACGATCCGCGTCCCCGCCTCGCCCAGCCTGCGCAGCTTCGCCGCCACCGCCGCCGCGTGCGGCTCGTTCTCCATGGCCCCGCCGGTCAGCACCACGGCGGCGGCCCGCTGCCGCTGCAACAGGGTCAGATAGGTCAGCTCGCGCTCCGGCGAGCCCCCGGTGTTGCAGACCACCGCCAGCCGCTCGCCCCCGGCGCGCCCGCCGGGTCCCCCGATCTCCCCCTGAATGGCACTGGCCATGATCCCGAAGAAGGGGTCGGCGATGTCGTTGACCAGGATCCCCACCAGGTCGGAGGTCGCCGCCGCGAGGGCGCTCGCGGGTCCGTTCAGCACATAGTCCAGCTCGTCCACAGCCCGCAGCACCCGCTCACGGGTGGATGCGGCGACGGGATAGTTCCCGTTCAGCACGCGCGACACCGTCGCGGGCGAGACCTGCGCGCGGGCCGCCACGTCCGCCAGGGTCACCGTCATCTCGTCGTCCTCCGGTCACGCATCTCGTCGTACGTCCCCATACGTCCACGTACTCATACGTCCACGTAAGACAGGCCGGCCGCGGTCGCGGTTCCGGGCGTGTCCGAGCAGACCCTAAGGCCACAACCCCCTGCTGTTCGCCCCCTCGAACAACTCGGGATGGACACGGTCTTGTCCGGACCACTGGTCAGAGGCTAGCTTCTCCTTGGATAGAAAGCGCTTGCTGTAACGCTGATCAGGAAGAGGCGTACGCGGCGCACACCACCGCGTACTACGCCTACGAAGGGACCGACGTGACACGCAAGACGGTGCGTATCGCCATGAATGGCGTGACCGGACGTATGGGCTACCGCCAGCACCTCGTCCGCTCCATCCTCGCCCTGCGCGAACAGGGCGGCCTCGACCTCGGCGACGGCACCGTGCTGTGGCCGGAGCCGATCCTCGTCGGCCGCCGCGAGCACGCCCTGAAGGCGCTCGCCGAGCAGCACGGCCTGGAGCACTGGGCCACGGACGTGGACGAGGTCCTCGCCGACCCGACCGTGGACATCTACTTCGACGCCCAGGTGACCTCCGCCCGCGAGGAGGCGATCAGGAAGGCGATCGCCGCGGGCAAGCACATCTACACCGAGAAGCCGACGGCCACCGGCCTCGACGGCGCCCTGGAGCTGGCCCGCCTGGCGAACGCGGCCGGCGTCAAGCACGGCGTCGTCCAGGACAAGCTGTTCCTGCCCGGCCTGCTCAAGCTGAAGCGCCTGATCGACGGCGGCTTCTTCGGCCGGATCCTCTCCATCCGCGGCGAGTTCGGCTACTGGGTCTTCGAGGGCGACTGGCAGACCGCCCAGCGCCCCTCCTGGAACTACCGCGCCGAGGACGGCGGCGGCATCGTCGTCGACATGTTCCCGCACTGGGAGTACGTCCTGCACGAGCTGTTCGGCCGGGTGAAGTCCGTCCAGGCCCTCACCGCCACCCACATCCCGCAGCGCTGGGACGAGAGCGACAAGCCCTACGACGCCACGGCCGACGACGCCGCGTACGGCATCTTCGAGCTCGAGGGCGGCGCCATCGCCCAGATCAACTCCTCCTGGGCGGTCCGCGTCAACCGCGACGAACTCGTCGAGTTCCAGGTCGACGGCACCGAGGGCTCCGCCGTCGCGGGCCTGCGCAACTGCCGCGTCCAGCACCGCTCGCTCACCCCCAAGCCGGTCTGGAACCCCGACATCCCGGCCACCTACGCCTTCCGCGACCAGTGGCAGGAGGTCCCGGACAACGGCGACTTCGACAACGGCTTCAAGGCCCAGTGGGAGCTGTTCCTCAGGCACGTCTACACCGACGCCGCCTACCACTGGGACCTGCTCGCCGGCGCCCGCGGCGTCCAGCTCGCCGAGCTGGGCCTGAAGTCCTCGGCCGAGGGCCGCCGCCTCGACGTCCCGGAGATCGCGCTGTGACCATCCGGCTCCCCGCCCCCGACGGCACGCTGCGGACCTACGACCCCCGCACCGAACCGCTCCTCATCACCCCGGGCACCCCCTTCACCTCCCGCACGGTCTACTCGGCGGCGCACGTCGTCGCCGACCCCTTCGCGGACGTCTCGCCCGACTCGCCCGCCGCCGTCGACTGGGACGCCACCCTCGCCTTCCGCCGCCACCTGTGGTCGCACGGGCTCGGTGTCGCCGAGGCGATGGACACCGCGCAGCGCGGCATGGGCCTGGACTGGGCGGGCGCGGCCGAGCTGATCCGCCGCAGCGCCGCCGAGGCGAAGGCGGTCGGCGGCCGCATCGCCTGCGGCGTGGGCACCGACCAGATCGTCTCCGGTTCGCTGGCCGAGGTCCGGACGGCGTACGAGGAGCAGCTCGCCCTGGTCGAGGCCGCCGGCGCCCGGACGATCCTGATGGCCTCCCGCGCCCTGGCCGCGGCCGCCTCGGGCCCCGAGGACTACCTGGAGATCTACGGACACCTGCTCCGCCAGGCCTCCGAGCCGGTGATCCTGCACTGGCTGGGCCCGATGTTCGACCCGGCGCTGGAGGGCTACTGGGGCTCCTCCGACCTCGACGCGGCGACGGACACCTTCCTGGAGGTCATCGCCGCCCACCCCGACAAGGTCGACGGCATCAAGGTCTCCCTGCTGGACGCCCAGCGCGAGATCGACATCCGCCGCCGCCTCCCGCAGGGCGTCCGCTGCTACACCGGCGACGACTTCAACTACCCCGAGCTGATCGCGGGCGACGAGCAGGGCTTCAGCCACGCCCTGCTCGGCATCTTCGACCCGCTGGGCCCGCTGGCGGCGGAGGCGGTACGGCTCCTGGACACCGGCGACAAGGACGGTTTCCGTGCCCTGCTGGACCCCACGGTCGCCCTCTCCCGCCATCTCTTCCAGACCCCCACCCGCTTCTACAAGACGGGCGTGGTGTTCCTGGCCTGGCTGGCGGGCCACCAGACGCACTTCACGATGGTCGGCGGCCTTCAGTCGGCGCGCAGCCTCCCGCACTTCGCGCGCGCCTACGAACTCGCCGACGGCCTGGGCCTGTTCCCCGACCCGAAGCTGGCCGAGGACCGTATGAAGACCCTTCTCGCCCTGTACGGAGTGACGCAGTGACCGGCTCCCTGTCCCGCTTCTCCATCAACCAGATGACGGTGAAGCAGCTGTCGATGCCCGAACTGGTGGATGCCTGCCTGGAGCTGGGTGTCCCCGGGGTGGGCCTGTGGCGCGAGCCGGTCCGGACGTACGGCCTGGAGGCGACGGCCAAACTGATCAGGGACGCGGGCCTGACGGTCACGACCCTCTGCCGGGGCGGCTTCTTCACGGCGATCGACCCGGCGGAACGCACCAAGGCCCTGGACGACAACCGCCGGGCGGTCGAGGAGGCCGCCACCCTCGGCACCGAGGTCCTGGTCCTGGTCTCCGGCGGCCTCCCGGCGGGCTCCAAGGACCTGCACGGGGCGCGGGAGCGCATCGCCGACGCCCTTGCCGAACTGGGCCCCTACGCCGAACAGCACGGCGTGCGCCTGGCGATCGAGCCCCTGCACCCCATGTACGCCTCCGACCGCTGCGTGGTCTCCACCCTCACCCAGGCCCTGGACCTCGCGGAACGCTTCCCGGCCCACCAGGTCGGCGTCACGGTCGACACGTACCACATCTGGTGGGACGACCGGGCCCCCGCCCAGATCGCCCGGGCGGGCGCCGGCGGCCGTATCCACACCTTCCAGCTCGCCGACTGGACCACCCCCCTCCCCGAGGGCGTCCTCAACGGCCGCGGCCAGATCGGCGACGGCGCGATCGACATGCGCGAGTGGAAGGCGTACGTGGAGGCGGCGGGCTACACGGGCGCGATCGAGGTGGAGCTGTTCAACGACGGGCTGTGGGCGCGGGGCGGGCGCGAGGTCCTCGCGGAGACGGCGGAGAGGTTCGTCCAGCACGTCCTCTGACCCCGCAGTCACGCGAACCCACGGACGGCCGCCGGATGTCGAAAAACGTACGACGACATCCGGCGGCCGTCTGACATCCCGTCGCTTTGCAACTGCTCATGCGATAATACGTTCGACGCACTGGGGGAGGTGCGGGTTGCGGGGGAGCAGAGTGACGGGCTGGGACATCGACATCGCCGGAGTGCGCGGCGTTCTGCGGAACACCGGCACGGCGGCGAAGGCACTGTCGGACACGGGCCGGGCGATGCAGGGCAACCTGGAGGAGGCGGCCTCGGCGGCGGGGACGATCACCAGCCAGTACGGCCCGTACAGCAGCACGGCCGGGCTGGTGGGCGCGGCGCTGGCGGAGTTCCTCGATCAGTGGGCGCGTGACTTGGTGTACATCGCCGAACGCGCGTCCAAGTCCGTGAACGGCGCGGCCGAGGCCACGGGCCACTACGCCGAGGGCGACCTGACGATGGCGGCCACCGCACAGCGGGAGGCGGCCAAGGAGCCGAAGGTCGATCTGCCGGGGGCGGGCAAGTGAGCGACGGGGCAACCCTGATCGACCCGTCCGGGATACCGCACTTCATCGGGGACCTGTCCACCCTGGACACCGACGTGATGCTGCTGACCGCGAACGCGGCCCAGTTCCGGGCGTCCGGCGCGAACGTGCACACCACGTTCCAGGGCTTGTCCGCCGTCTACCGGACCCCTGATGCCGCCGACCTGCTCTCCTCCACCCTGCCCGTCCGGACGAAGGCGGACGGCTTCGCCGACGACCTGGAGAAGGTCGCCTCGGCGCTGTCCGACTACAGCGCGGAAGTCCAGCCCCTGATCGACAGACTGGCGACCCTGAAGACGGAGGCCACCGCCTTCGTGGACTCGCTGTCCGGGGACGACGACTGGCGCAAGGATCAGGACAAGGTCGACCGCAACAACGAGCTCTGGCGGGACGTCAACCACACGGTCGCGGCCTTCCAGGCGGCCGAGCGGACCTGCCACAACAGGATCACCGCACTGGTCGGCGGCTCGAAGACCACCGTCGACGACGGCTCGCACGGCGAGCACATGTACGGCTACCGCGCCGACGACCTCGACCACGCGCCGCAGACCCCGTGGGGCGCCCCGGCCGAGCGGGAGTACGAGGGCTGGGACTGGCTGACCCACCAGGCCGGCCAGGTCTGGGACGGCATCTGGACCGACGGCGTGATGGCCACGATCCACGGCGTGGGCACCCTGTTCGGCGCCGACGGCGCGGACGCGGCGGGCGAGGCGTGGAAGGGCCTGGCCAAGCTCGCGACGGCCTCGGCCCTGACCAGCGCCACCCTCGGCACCTGGTGGCTGGTCCCCGACGACCGGCTCCCCTCCTGGCTCCGCGACTCCCGCACCGCCTACAAACAGACCGTCAAGGGCTTCGTCGCCTGGGACACCTGGAAGACCAACCCGTCCCGGGCGGCGGGCGCGGTCGGCTTCAACGTACTGACCCTGCTGGGCACCGAGGGCACGGGCGCGGCGGCCTCCGGCGCCGCCAAGTCGTCCGCGGCGGCCCGCGCCCTGTCGGCCGTGGGCAAGGTGGGCCGAGCCATCGACCCGATGACCTACGCGGGCAAGGCGGGCACCTTCGCCTTCGGCAAGGTCGGCGAATCCTTCCGCGTCCTGAAGAACCTGCACTCCGGCACGACGCTCGACCTCCTGGAACGGGCGGACGGCCTCCGCTCCCCGGAGATCCCGGACAACGCGATCCCTTACGTCGACGACGCCACCGGCAACATCGTCTACCTCACCGACGAAGGCCACCTCCTCAACGCGGACGGCTCCCTGCACCAGCACAGTGAGCAAGCCCCGAAGGAAGCCTCCGCCGACGAGAGGGCAGAGCAGGGCGCACAGGCGGGGCACCCGTACGAACTGGCTGCAGTCGGTGCCCATGGTGGCGACAACCTGGCCGGCCTGTCTGCCCAGCCTTCGGGTGGCGCGGTATCTCACCTGCCCGGCGACAGCGCGGGTCATCACGGGCATGCCCCATCGGAGAGTCACGGTGCTCCGGGCGCCAGTGACAACATGGGTGGCGCGTCCGACGGAGCCGGTGGGGATGGCCCTGGTGGTACGTCCGGGCATGGGGCCGTGTCCGGCGATGAGCCCGATCGGCTGGCCGCCGCGACGGATCGGAGCGTGGATCTGAATGGTCTGGGCAGGCCGGTGGTATGGCGTGAGGGTCTCGAGCCTCTGTATCGCAGTGACAACCGTTCCCCTGACGCGGTCTTCGAGAGCGGTTTCGAGCCGCGAGACCCTTCCAATGTGGACTTGGCGCAGTATGTCGAGGACAGCGAACATTCAGCGTTCGTCAGCACTTCCTATCGGGACGACATAGGTGACGAGTTCGGAGGCAAGTACACATACGAGCTTGATGTGCCGGGCGGGATCGACATCAACCGCTCGCTGGGTGACCACCCCCTTTCCTACGAGGAAGAGGTGGCCTTCCCTGGGGGGATCCGCGGCGAGTACATCAAGGGTGCTTACGCGTACAATTATGCGACAGGTGAGCTTGGTGAATTCATCCCGAACCCCAACTATGTTCCCCGAGGTTGACCATGTCTGTCGACGTAGAGATTTTGTACCAAAAGGATATTGTGCTTGTCTCGGACGGTGGGCAATTCCTCGGGTATCTGACCGGAAGTTTCAGCGGGGATGATTACGTCGTTCGCATCACTTGGGGTCAGTGCGTCTCGCACCACACGGCATGGAACTTCTTCACTGCCCTCTCCGAGGTGAGGCAGGACTTGGATAAGCAGGGGTTGACGCCGGCCGTCGAGGGTGCCTGTCGGGACGTCTATCCCAGTAGAATGGCGCTTGAGATGGGTGGGGGTAGAAGGGCGTACCGCTGGCCGTCGACTGGGCGGCCGCGCACCGTCGACATCTTCGACGATGTTCCGATCGAGGAGTGGGCGCGCCTCACGAGTGTGGCTGAGCAGAAGGACGCGCAGAAGCAGCGAATGAGGCATGACGATGAATGAGGCTCAGGCGTCAGTCCCGCCCGTAACCGATGCCGTGCGTGCCCAGGCCGCCGCCCAGCCCGGTGGTTGGGTGTATGCGATCGACCCCTATTTTGATCCAGATGGGAAGGTTCCGCCCATCGGAATCGTGGGGGCCTGGAAGGTGGACGCCAATGGGCGGCTCAACGGTGAGTTCAAGCACAACCCGAAGTACCGACCCTCCCCGCGTGCAGTCGGTATGCCAGCTCCGAGTGATCGAGTGGATGAGGCAATTCAGCTCGCGGCTACGGGCTATGGATCAGACGCCGCCGTACGCGATGCTCTGATCGATTCGACTGTCTACCTCGTTCCTGGGGCGGAATTGCGGACCGATCCGCATGCGAGTGACGCTGGTGAGCCGGTAGTCGCGCTCTACACGCATCCGTCGCATGCTCCCACTTCTTCCCCTCAGCTCCAGCAAGTGCATTTTGCTGACCTGCTGCCGCGCCTGCACGTGCGCGGCGCGGTTGAGCTGAACGGAGACAGCGCGGTTTCTGTACGCATTCCGCTTGCCGATATGAGACGGGAAACCGGGCAGTGACTGGGGTGTCTCGAATGGTCATTCAAGCCTGTCCGGAGGCATCGGTCGTACCGCACGCACCCGAGGACAGCGCATGACCAAGGACGTCCTCGCGCTCACCCCGAAGATGCCCGACCAGGCCTCGCTGCTGGCCGCTCTCCACGCCGGCGGACCTGATCTGGGGCTGACGGCCACCGATGACGGTGCGGTCATCCAGCTGCGCACGGCTGCCGGGCGCCCGCTGGTTTCCGTCGAGGCTCCGCTGCTCGTCCATGTGCCAGGTGAGGCAGAACGCCTCCTGGGAGCCGGGACCACTGCCCCGGGGCTGCCGTACTGGTGGACCGAGGCACGCGCCTCCACGGCGACCCCCGAGGCGGAGCCGCTGGCGGAATCCGTGTGCGGCCGCCTGACCCTGCTTCTCGGCGGAACCACCTGGCCGCCCGCAGCAGCAGCCCACACAGCCCGGGTCACCGTCCCCGACGAGCCGCCCGCCACTCAGGACTTCCCGACCGTCGACGCGCTGACCGACTCGACCGCCGTCGTCCTCTCCGACCGCCCGCTCCTTCCGCTCACCGCCTGGCTCTCCGACACCCTGCGTGCCACCGCGCAGTCGAACCGAGCCCTCCACCTCGTCACCCCTCCGCACGTCCGCCTCACCCTGCCCCTGCGCACCGCACTCGGCGGGGCACCCAACCGCTGGGTCGTACAGGACCCGCAGGGCGGCTACTACGACGGTCTGGCCGGGGTACGACTGGCCTGGCGGAGCGGCACGTTCGCGCCGATCGACAGCACGCTCGCCGAGGCCTTCACCGTGGGAGCCGCACCGACCGAGCACCGGCAGCTCACCGTGTCGTTCCGCACGGTGCACGCACCCGACGAGCGGCTCGTGCTCGGTCGCGCGCTGGAGGCGGCCTGGCGGCACCTCACCGGTTCCCCGCCCGTCGGCTGGGGCACGGCCGAGCCGGTCAATCTGCCCTGGTCACCGCAGCAGTTGACCGACCTCGCCCGGGAACGGATCCCTGCCCCCACTCAGATCGTCGCCGTGGGTGGTCCGGCCATCGCCACACAGCGCGTCAGCCGCACGACGGCAGGCGTCGCCGAGGAGATCAGCCTCACCCTCGGCTACGAGCGCCCCCAGGACCTGCCCCTCGCCGCCTTGGAGTCCCTCGCCGCGACCCTCGTCACGGAACACGGCCTGACGACGATGCTCACCACCGTCCGCGCGGCCCGCGCCGACCTGACCCTGCTGCCGCGGGTGGAGGGCCCGCCCCTCCCGGTCTCGTTCACCCTGGGACCACGCGACGTGCGCAAGATCGGCCTCCCGCGCGCCGGGCGCCCACCCATCGCGGCGCAACCACGGCGACTCGGCTCGCCTGCCTCCCCGGCTCTCCACTACCCCCTCGGGGACGGAACCGACCCGAAGGCCTGGAGCGCGCTCCAGACCCTCGGCGCCTACCTCAAGACTGCTGGGGGAGGCCCACCTTCCCGTCCTTGAGGGAGGCTCACGGCACAAGGTCACTCGCGCGGCGTCAATGCTCTCTGTCCGCCGCCATGATGCCGACGCATTCCTCAAGCGCCGCATGCAACGCCGGCACGAAGGCCGCGAGTTCGGTGTCCGAGGACCTGCCTCCCTCCAGTACCGCACCGACGATCGTCACGAGCACGGCGGCCGCCTTCAGGGCGTGGGCGTCGGCCAGCTCCTCCAGGAAGCCACCGGGTTGCGCCACCACGAACGCCTCTTTACCGGTGGCCGGGTCGACGCCGACGCTACGGAATCTCCTCACGCTCACGCGGCGGCCTCCGACGGGACGTAGTCCTGGCCCAGCGTTGCGAGCACCGCCGCACGGCGCCGCTCCCGCTGGAGGCGCCGGCGGTCCCGCTCGTCCCGCTCGCGCTCCCATACGGCGAGGTACGGCCGGACGAGGGGCAGACCGTCGGCTGGGATGACGTCCGGGGGGTACGGCCGCGCCCGACGCGCGGGTGCGGGCGCATAGACGGTCGGGATCGGTGGCCTTTCGAGGGCGCGGTGCGCTCCACGAGGCGGCAGGAAGAGGCTCAGGATCGCGGCCAGTAGGCTGCGCATAGGTCGACTCCTGTTTAGTCGGCTCAGCCCCGGCATGGAAGCTCTCACTCTTCCCGCCGGGGCGCTTTCATGGGGAATGGTATCCCCTTGTATCGACTCATCGCGAGACGTATCTCAAAGAGTGTGTATCGCTCCACTTGCCTAGCGTCGACTCCATGAATCCTGATGCTGAGATCGATCACGGAGCGCCACTGACGCCGTACCGGCAGCTCGCCGAGATTCTGCGTGCGCAGATGAGGCGCGGCGACTGGCAGCCCGGGCGGATGCTGCCCAGTGAGGCTCAGCTCGTGCAGCGGTACGGGATCGCCCGCACGACGGTGCGGCGGGGGCTTGGCCTGCTGGCCGACGAAGGCTGGGTGTAAGCCGTTCCGCAGCGGGGGTGGTTCGTCTCCGACCCCCTCCCGCCCGCCCCCGACGCCGCCGTACCCCCTGCATAGGCCTCGCACAGGCAACGGGCCGGAGGGGATCGCCGGGAACACCGGCTCCTCTCCGGCCCAGGACCGCTAGCCCAGCTTCCAGTGCTGGAACGGGCCGCCGTTGCACCCGAGCATGTACGCGTCGCCGCTGCCGTCGGCGTCCAGGCAGTTCGCGAGCGGCATGTCCCTGAGCTCCACGTCGTTCCAGCCCGTGCCCTTCGCCTGCCACAGCTGGGAGGCGTCGCCGCCGTTGCAGGGGAGCGTGACAAGCCCCAGCTGCTGGCTCAGGCAGGTATTGGTGGCCGTGTGACGGACCATGACGACGTCATAGCTGGCGTGGTAGACGATCTCCACCTGCCACTGCTGCCATGGGTTCCCCGACTGGCAGGTGTTCGTGTAGACCTCCCCCCGGCCGCTCTCGTTCGCGGGGCCGCCGTCGAGGCAGCGTCCGGTCTTCAGACTGCTCAGGTGGGCCGGCCCGAGGGTGGGCACCGCCGACGCGGTGCTCGCGCCGAAGAACGAGAACATCAGGCTGAGGCAGACAGTGAAGGCCGCCGCCCAACCCCGGAACGCGAAACGCCCCAGACCGCGGGGCCGGGCCGACGCCCGCACCTTTTCCGAAGTGCCCGCGTCTAACGCCGCTTTGTTCAGCATGCTGTGATTTCTCCGCTTCGCCGTGCTCTGTCGTCGATGTGGTGGGCCTGTGTCACACGCCGCCACGGCCGGAGTCAACCACTGGCGGATTGCCTTGACGTTGTCCGCCGATTCCTCTTGGGGGGGGGCGCGGCCGGGGCAGGGGCGCGGGCGGCGCCCCTGCCCCGGCCGCACTGTCGGACCGCGGCTAGAACCGTTCCAGCAGCCAGGTGCACAGCTCCTCGGTCGGCAGCGTGTGCGGGGTCGTCGTGGACGAGCAGTGGAATTCGTCCACGCCGCTCTGGGAGGGGTCCAGGCCGTCGACCCTCGCGTACAGGTCCCCCTGCCGCGCGAAGTCCGAGATGTCGACCGCGCTGACCGACGGGACGAAGCACACGTGCGGTTGCCGCAGGTCCGCCTCGCCGCCGGCCTCGATCATCGACTTCGCGAGGATCTCGTACGTCGCGAGCGTCCCGCCCGGTGCGCCGTCCAGCTCCGGGAAGTCGCTGGTGGTGATGGTGCGTTCGGTCTCCGGGAACTTCCGGTACAGGTAGGCGACCGTCACGTCGTCGCCCTGCGCCTGGGCGTAGAAGGTGGTGCCGGGGTAGCGGACGTCGAGCCGCAGTGTGACCTCGCCGGGCTCGACGTCGGGCAGCCCGATGCCGTCGCCGCGGCCGTTGGCGACGGCCAGCTTGCGCGGGATCCGCGGCCACTGGCCGACCCGGTCCAACTCGTTGAGCAGTGCCGTGCGTTCGGGGGCCACCCCGATCTTCTGGGTGGTCTTGTCGTAGTGCTGCCACAGCATCTGCCGCGCGGCCGGGCTGTTCATCTGCTGCGCGAAGGGGTGGGGCTTGAGGTCCAGGCCGTGCGGGAGCAGGTGCGCGAACGCCTGGACGCCCGCGGGGATGGTGGCGCCGCGGTGCGGGGTGTCGAACGAGAAGTACACGCCCGTCTGGTGCTCGTCCTCGTGGAAGTCGGTCTCCATCCTGGCGAGGGTGTAGCGGGTGATCAGCCCGCCCATGCTGAAGCCGCCGACGATCAGCCGCTCGGAGCCCTCGCGGAGCTGGATGGCCTTGCGGATGGTGGCCTCGGCCGCCTTCGAGTTCTCCAGGATGGACGCGGTGCGGTTGTCGAAGCCGAGCAGGATCACGTCCCGGCCGCTGCGACGGAGTGCGGTGAGGAAGGGATGGTCCTCGCCGTCCAGGAACTGGTAGAGCTTGGCGAGGTCGCTCTTGCCGTGGTTGAAGCCGTCCGCGATGATCACCGGCCGGGTGAGGCGGCGGTCGTCGCCGGCGTGGAAGACCCAGGCGAAGCCCTTGTCGATGTCGGCGTCCCACACTTCGTGATCGGGGACGTCGATCGGCTGGCTGGGTGCGTCGAGCGGGTCGCCGATCCTGATCGGGCCGATCTGGGGCTCGGTCTTCTCGGACATGGTCGTACTCCTCGTGGGAGGGGAGAGGGGGACGACAACATCATGTGGCATATTTCGGGCAAATCGCCTGTCGGAAAATTTCTGAAAGCCGTGCAACCGTTCCCGCCCCCTGTGTGTCGTACAGGGCGTCGGGACCTCTGGAGGGGGATCTGGGGGGATCGCGGGGGGTTTCGACAGTTGGAGGGGGCAAGCCGAGGGGCCCGGTCGACGGACCGGGCCCCTCGAAGTTTTCCCGCGACGTTTCAGCAGGTCAGCGTCGCTAGAAGAACACCCCGCAGCGCAGCAGCACATTCGCGTACGGCCGTGCCTCACCCGTGCGGACCACCAGCCGCGCGCCCGCCGACAGCACCTTCAGTTCTTCGTGGGAGACGTACGCCAGCCGGGTGAAGTGCCCCGCCAGCAGCCTCGCCGCCGCCGGGTTCGCCTCCCGTACCTCCGAGGCCGCCGTCGCGCCCTCCACGACCAGTTCCTCCAGCAGCCCCTCCACCACCTCCGCGAAGGACGGCACCCCCGCCCGGAACGCGAGGTCGACCACCCGCGGCCCGTCGGGTATCGGCATACCGGCGTCGCACACCAGCACCCCGTCCCCGTGCCCCAACTCGGCCAGTGCCCCGGACAGATGACGGTTGAGGATTCCGGTCTTCTTCACAGCGCGTCGACCTCCTCGGCCGTGGGGAAGGACACCTGGGCGCCCTCCTTGGTGACAGCGGCCGCCCCGACCCGGGCGGCGTACGCGGCGGCGACGGCGGGCGGCTCGCCGAGACCCAGCCGCCAGGCCAGCGCCGCGGTGAACGCGTCGCCCGCCCCGGTCGTGTCCACGGCCGCGACCCGCACGGCCGGAATCCGGGCGGTCCCGTCCGCGTCCGCCACCAGCGCGCCCCGCGCCCCCAGGGTGACGACCACCGAGCGCGGTCCGAGAGCGAGCAGTTCCCGCGCCCAGTCCTCCGGTTCGGGGCCCGCGAGGTCCCCGAGCACCACGCGCGCCTCGTGCTCGTTCACGATCAGCGGGTCGCAGGCGGCCAGCACCTCGGCGGGCAGCGGCCGGGGCGGTGACGGGTTCAGGACGAACCGGCTGCCGGGAGCCAGACTCCGTACGGTCTCCACGACCGTCTCCAACGGGATCTCCAGCTGCGCCGAGACCACCCGGGCGGCCCGGAACAGGCTCCCGGCCGCCCGGACGTCGGCGGGGCTCAGCCGGCTGTTGGCACCCGGTGAGACCACGATGCTGTTGTCCCCGGACGGGTCCACCGTGATCAGCGCGACCCCGGTGGGCGCCCCGCCGGTGAGGATGCCGGCGGTGTCGACGCCGGCCGCTCGAAGGGAGTCGCCGAGCAGCCGGCCGTGCGCGTCGTCGCCGACCCGGGCCAGCAGCGCCGTACGGGCCCCCAGACGGGCGGCCGCGACAGCCTGGTTGGCGCCCTTGCCACCCGGGTGGGTGGCCAGGTCGGAGCCGAGGACCGTCTCGCCGGCCGCCGGGCGGCGGTCGACGCCGATCACCAGGTCGGCGTTGGCCGACCCTACGACCAGCAGGTCGTAGCCGTGCATCGTTGTGTTTCCTTACGTCGGTTTCGGCGTCCCGTGCGGGACGACGTCAACGGGTGCGCGGACGACGTCAGGAGGCGAACTCGGCGATGTTCGCCGAGGTGACGACCTTGACCGGCACCTTGACCGTCGTGTCGACCTTCTTGCCCTTGGCGGCCTTCACGGCGTTCTCGACGGCCAACTGGCCCAGCAGCTTGGGCTGCTGCGCCACCGAGGCGAACAGTGTGCCCGCCTTGACCGCGGTCAGTCCGTCCGGCGTGCCGTCGAAGCCGACGACCTTGACCGTCTTGCCCGCCTTGCTGCCCAGGGCCTTGATCGCGCCGAGCGCCATCTCGTCGTTCTGCGCGAAGACACCGGTGATGTCCGGGTGGGCCTGCAGCAGGTTGGTGGTGACGTCCAGGCCCTTGGTGCGGTCGAAGTCGGCCGGCTGCGAGGCGACGACCTTGATGTTCGGGTAGGCCTTCAGGCCCTCGGTGAAGCCCTGGCCGCGCTCGTTGGCGGCCGAGGTGCCGGCGGTGCCCTGGAGGACGAGGATGGTGCCCTTGCCGCCGAGCGCCTCGGCGATGGTCTGGGCGGCGAGCTTGCCGCCGGCGACGTTGTCCGAGGCGACGGTGGTGGCGACCGTGGCCTTGTTGACCGTGCGGTCGGCGGCGACGACGGGGATGTTCGCGTTGTTGGCGGCCTTGACGGACGGGCCGGCGGCGTCGGAGTCCACCGGGTTGATGATGATCGACTTCACGCTCTGGCTGGTGAAGTTGTCGATCTGGTTGGCCTGCTGGGAGGCGTCGTTCTGCGCGTCGGTGACGGTGAGGGAGACGCCCTCCTTCTTCGCCTCGGCCTGGGCGCCCTCCTTCAGCTGCACGAAGAAGGGGTTGTTGAGGGTGGAGAGCGACAGACCCACCTTCAGGTCGGAGGAGCCGGACGACCCGGAGTTGCACGCGGTGGCGGTGAGGGCGAGCGAGGCCATGACGGCCGTGGCGACGGAGATCTGCTTGATGCGCATGACGGTTCCTTGCGGGTGAGGGTGAGCGTAGGGGTGCGGGGGGACCGTGGGGACTGGGGACGGAGACGCGGCGGCGGCTACGAGCGCCGGCGCAGCGTGTCCAGCAGGACGGCGAGCGCGATCACGACGCCGATGACGACCTGCTGCCAGAAGGCGGAGACCGACAGCAGGTTGAGGCCGTTGCGGAGCACCGCGAGGATCAGCGCGCCGATGAGGGTGCCCGACGCCTTGCCGACGCCGCCGGAGAGGCTGGCGCCGCCGATCACGACCGCGGCGATGGCGTCGAGTTCGTATCCGTACGCCGCCTGCGGCTGGGCGGAGGCCAGCCGGGAGGCGAGGACGATGCCCGCGATGGCGGCGAAGGCGCCGGCCAGGGCGTAGATGACCAGCTTCTGGCGCTTGACGCGGATGCCGGAGAGCCGGGCGGCCTCCTCGTTGCCGCCGATCGCGTACATGGCGCGGCCGATGTACGTGCGGTTCAGGACCACGGCGGTGATCAGACCCATCACGATCATCACCAGGACCGGTACCGGCAGCCAGCCGCCGATGGTGGTGCCCAGATTCGACACGGAGTCGGGGAAGGCGATCGGGCTGCCCTGCGAGATGACCAGGGCGAGGCCGCGGCCCACCGACAGCATCGCCAGGGTCGCGATGAAGGGCGGCAGCTTGCCGAAGGAGATGAGCGCGCCGCTGATCAGTCCGCTGCCGACGCCGGTGGCGATGGCGAGCAGGACCGCGATCCACACCGGGACGCCCTGGTCGGTGGCGGCCCAGGCCAGCACGGTGGCGGAGAGCGCGGCGACCGAGCCGACCGACAGGTCGATGCCGGCCGAGACGATCACGAAGGTGACGCCGAACGCCAGGATCGCGGTGACGGCCGCCTGGACGCCGACGTTGAGGAGGTTCTGGGTGGCCAGGAAGTCGCCCGACAGGAACGACATCGCCACGGCCAGGACGACCAGCGCGGTGAGGGCGCCGTTGTTGAGGAGCATCCGGCGCAGTGCGAGGGCACCACCCGTGTGCGTACTGCTCTTGAGCGTGTCAGTGGCCACGGGAGACCTCCACATCCTTTGCTGCTGTGTCCGTTGCCGCGGTCGCGCTGACGGCCAGCGCCATGACGGCGTCCTGTGTTGCTTCCTGGGCGGAGAGTTCGCCCGCGATCCGGCCCTGGGACATCACCAGGACCCGGTCGCTCATGCCCAGCACCTCGGGGAGGTCGCTGGAGATCATCAGAACCGCGTGCCCGGAGGCGGTCAGTTCGTTGATCAGCTGGTAGATCTCGACCTTGGCGCCCACGTCGATGCCGCGGGTCGGCTCGTCGAGGATGAGCACCTTGGTGTCGGCGAGCAGCCACTTGCCGATGACGACCTTCTGCTGGTTGCCGCCGGACAGCGTCCGTACGTGCTGGTGCAGTCCGGCCATCCGGACCTTGAGCTGCCCGGAGATCCGGTCGGCGGCCCGCCGCTGCCCGGCCCGGTCGACGAAGCCCGCGCGGGTGGAGCGGCCCAGGGTGACCAGGCCGAGGTTCTCCTGCACGGTGGCGTCCAGCACCAGGCCCTGGCCCTTGCGGTCCTCGGGCACCAGGCCGATCCCGGCGTCCATGGCGGCGTTGACGTCCAGTCGGCGCAGCGGGCGGCCCTGCACCTCGACGGTGCCGGAGTCGTACGGATCGGCGCCGAAGACGGCCCGGACGACCTCGGTGCGGCCGGCGCCGACCAGACCCGCCAGGCCGACGACCTCGCCGGCCCGGACCTCGAAGTCGACGTCGTGGAAGCTGCCGGCCCGGGTGAGGCCGCTGACCTTGAGCAGCGGCGCCCCGGCCTCGGCGCGTTCGCGCGGGTACTGCTGCTCGATGCTCCGGCCGACCATGAGCCGTACGAGTTCGTCCTCGGGGGTGTTCGCCGGGACCTGGTCGACGCTGCGGCCGTCGCGCAGGACGGTGACGCGGTCGCCGAGGGCGGCGATCTCCTCCAGGTGGTGGGTGATGAAGACGATGCCGACGCCGTCGTCCCGCAGCCTGCGGACGATCCGGAAGAGCTTCTCGACCTCTTCGGTGGTCAGGACCGCGGTGGGCTCGTCCATGATCAGGACGCGGGCGTCGAGGCTCAGCGCCTTGGCGATCTCGACCATCTGGAGCCGGGCGATGCCCAGCTCGCGCACCTGGGCGCGCGGGTCGACGTCGACACCGACGCGGGCGAGGAGGTCGGCCGCGTCCGCGTTCATCCGCTTCCGGTCGAGGAGGCCGAAGCGGCGCGGCTGGCGGCCCAGGAAGATGTTCTCGGCGACGCTGAGGTCGGGAACGAGGTTGAACTCCTGGTAGATGGTGGCGATGCCGAGCCGTTCGGCGTCCTGCGCGCCCTGGACACAGGTCTCGGCGCCGTCCACCAGGATGCGGCCCTCGTCGGGCCGGTAGGCGCCCGAGAGCATCTTGATGAGGGTGCTCTTGCCGGCTCCGTTCTCGCCGAGCAGCACGTGCACCTCGCCGCGGCGCAGATCGAAGTCCACGCTGTCGAGCGCGACGACGCCGGGGAAGGTCTTGCGTATTCCTTCGATACGCAGCAGTTCGTCCGGGTGGCTCACGTGGTGCTCCTCAGGTCCTTCGGGGAAGAGGCGGCCTCGCCGCACGAGCGGCGCACGACGAGACGGGCGGGGAGGGTGACGGACCGCGAGGTCCGCCCCTCGATGCGGTCGACCAGGGCGCGTACGGCGGCCCGGCCCAGTTCCCCCGTCGGCTGGGCGATCGCCGTGATCGGCGGATCGGTGTGCACGAACCACCGGATGTCGTCGAACGCGGCCAGCGCGATGTCGTCGGGAACGCGCAGCCCGCGCGCGCGGATGGCGTCCAGTGCGCCCAGGGCCATCAGGTTGTCGGTGGCGAACACGGCCTCGGGCGGCTCGGGCAGGTCGAGGAAGCCCTCGGTGACCCGCCGTCCGCTCTCGGCCTGGAAGTCGCCCTGGCCGATGTAGGCGTCCGGGAGGGGAAGTCCGTACTCGGCCATGGCCTCCCGGAAGGCCTCGATGCGCTCGCTTCCGGTGGTGGTGGCGGCCGGGCCCGCGATGATCGCGAGCCTGCGGTGCCCCAGCCCGTGCAGATGCGCCACGAGGTCCCGCACGGCGGCCCGTCCGTCCGCCCGCACCACCGGCACGTCGACGCCCGGGATCCACCGGTCGACGAAGACCATCGGCGTCCCCCCGCGCGCGGTGCCCAGCATCAGCGGCGAGCCGCCGTCGGTGGGGGAGACGAGCAGACCGTCGATCCGGCGGTCCAGCAGGGTCCGTACGTGGTGGTCCTGGAGATCGGGCCGTTCGTCGGCGTTGCCGATGATCACGCTGTAGCCGAGCGCGCGGGCCTCCTCCTCCACGGAGCGGGCCAGTTCGGTGAAGTACGGGTTCATCACGTCGCTGATGACCAGGCCGAGGGTGTGGGTCTGGTCGGTGCGCAGCGACCGGGCCACGGCGTTCGGGCGATAGCCCAGAGCCTCGACCGCGGTCAGCACCCGCGTGCGTGCGTCCTCGCTGACCGACGGATGGTCGTTCAGGACACGCGACACCGTGGCGACGGAGACCCCCGCCTCGGCAGCGACGTCCTTGATGCTCGCCATCGCCGCGCCACCTCCTTGTGGACTCGGTACATGATCGGCATGGAATCGATTACATCCACGCGCATGAAGGATTGGAATCGATTACAAGGGGGTTAATCAAGACTCCGGAGTGGCCGAAACCGGATCGTGATGAATCCAGGGGTGCGGCGATCGGACGCCCGACCGGACTGTCGGTGCCGGGCGGTACCGTCGGATCATGACCGATCAGGCGGGGGCCTCCCCGGCGGGAGAGCGGCGACTGGCCACCCTCGAAGGCGTGCTGGAGCGCATCACGTACGCCAACGAGGAGAACGGCTACACGGTCGCCCGGGTGGACACCGGCAGAGGCGCCGGCGACCTTCTCACAGTCGTCGGCGCGCTGCTCGGCGCCCAGGTCGGCGAGTCGCTGCGGATGGAGGGCCGCTGGGGCTCGCACCCGCAGTACGGCAAGCAGTTCACCGTGGAGAACTACACGACCGTCCTGCCGGCCACCGTCCAGGGCATCCGGCGCTATCTGGGATCCGGCCTGGTCAAGGGCATCGGCCCGGTCTTCGCCGACCGCATCACCCAGCACTTCGGCGTCGACACCCTGACGATCATCGAGGAGGAGCCGAAGCGCCTGATCGAGGTGCCCGGCCTCGGTCCCAAGCGCACGAAGAAGATCGCCGACGCCTGGGAGGAGCAGAAGGCGATCAAGGAGGTCATGCTGTTCCTCCAGACCGTCGAGGTGTCCACCTCCATCGCGGTCCGGATCTACAAGAAGTACGGCGACGCGTCGATCTCCGTCGTCAAGAACCAGCCCTACCGGCTGGCGGCGGACGTGTGGGGCATCGGTTTCCTCACCGCCGACCGGATCGCCCAGTCCGTCGGCATCCCGCACGACAGCCCGGAGCGCGTCAAGGCGGGCCTGCAGTACGCGCTGTCCCAGTCCACCGACCAGGGCCACTGCTATCTGCCCGAGGAGCGGCTGATCGCCGACGCGGTGAAGCTGCTCCAGGTCGACACCGGCCTGGTCATCGAGTGCCTGGCCGAACTGGCCGAGCCGGACGAGGACTCCGGCGAGCCGGGAGTCGTACGGGAGAAGGTCCCCGGTACGGACGGCGAGGAGGTCACCGCGGTCTACCTCGTCCCCTTCCACCGTGCCGAACTCTCCCTGTCCGCCCAGGTGCTGCGCCTGCTGCGCACCGAGGAGGACCGGCTGCCGGCCTTCCGCGAGGTGGCCTGGGACAAGGCGCTGGCCTGGCTGAAGGGCCGTACCGGCACCGAGCTCGCGCCCGAGCAGGAGGCGGCCGTGCGGCTCGCGCTGACCGAGAAGGTCGCGGTGCTCACCGGCGGTCCGGGCTGCGGCAAGTCCTTCACCGTGCGCTCGATCGTGGAGCTGGCCCGCGCCAAGCGGGCCAAGGTCGTGCTGGCCGCGCCCACCGGCCGCGCCGCCAAGCGGCTGGCCGAGCTGACCGGCGCCGAGGCCTCGACCGTCCACCGGCTGCTGGAGCTCAGGCCGGGCGGCGACGCGGCGTACGACCGGGACCGGCCGCTGGACGCCGACCTGGTGGTGGTCGACGAGGCGTCGATGCTGGACCTGCTCCTGGCCAACAAGCTGGTGAAGGCCGTACCGCCCGGTGCGCGGCTGCTGTTCGTCGGGGACGTCGACCAGCTCCCCAGCGTCGGCGCGGGCGAGGTGCTGCGCGACCTCCTCGCCGACGGCAGCCCGGTGCCCGCCGTGCGGCTCACGCGGGTGTTCCGCCAGGCCCAGCAGTCGGGCGTGGTGACGAACGCGCACCGGATCAACGCCGGGCAGCATCCGGTCACCGACGGCATGAAGGACTTCTTCCTCTTCGTCGAGGACGACACCGAGGAGGCCGGCCGGCTCACCGTGGACGTGGCGGCCCGCCGGATCCCGGCGAAGTTCGGCCTGGACCCGCGCCGGGACGTGCAGGTGCTGGCGCCCATGCACCGCGGGCCCGCCGGCGCCGGCACGCTCAACGGACTGCTCCAGCAGGCCATCACCCCCGGCCGCCCCGATCTGGCGGAGAAGCGGTTCGGCGGGCGGGTGTTCCGTGTCGGCGACAAGGTCACCCAGATCCGCAACAATTACGAGAAGGGGGAGAACGGTGTCTTCAACGGCACCGTGGGCGTGGTCACCTCGCTCGATCCGGTGGACCAGCGCCTGACGGTACTGACGGACGAGGACGAGGAGGTTCCGTACGAGTTCGACGAACTGGACGAACTGGCCCACGCGTACGCGGTGACGATCCACCGTTCACAGGGAAGTGAATATCCCGCCGTCGTGATCCCCGTCACGACGGGAGCATGGATGATGCTCCAGCGGAACCTCTTGTATACGGCCGTCACGCGCGCGAAGCGCCTTGTCGTCCTCGTCGGCTCGCGCAAGGCGATCGGCCAGGCGGTGCGCACGGTCTCGGCGGGCCGGCGCTGCACGGCCCTCGATTTCCGGCTCTCGGGCCGTTGAGCACCCGATTCTCGAACACATCACAAAAAATGATCGATCAAACGAGTCGTAAAGGTCACAGAGCACTTCCCCAACCGTGACGAAGGCGGCAGGATGAGCAAGTTGGCGGCACTGAGTGCCGTCGATAAGCCCAATGGTCGACCCCGAGTGCACTCTCCTGCGCCAAATGGGGGAGGGTAGAGACAGTCAGGGCAACCTCGAAGAAGAGGCACAACGTCGGTGAGGGATGACGTGAGCGACAACTCTGTAGTACTGCGGTACGGCGACGGCGAGTACACCTACCCGGTGATCGACAGCACCGTCGGCGACAAGGGCTTCGACATCGGGAAGCTTCGCGCCCAGACCGGTCTGGTGACCCTGGACAGCGGCTACGGCAACACCGCCGCCTATAAATCCGCCATCACGTACCTCGACGGCGAGCAGGGGATCCTCCGGTACCGCGGCTACCCGATCGAGCAGCTCGCGGAGCGGTCGACCTTCCTCGAGGTCGCCTATCTGCTGATCAACGGTGAGCTGCCGACGGTCGACGAGCTGAGCGTCTTCAAGAACGACATCACGCAGCACACCCTGCTGCACGAGGACGTCAAGAACTTCTACAAGGGCTTCCCGCGTGACGCCCACCCGATGGCGATGCTGTCCTCGGTGGTCTCCGCGCTGTCCACCTTCTACCAGGACAGCCACAACCCGTTCGACGAGAAGCAGCGCAACCTCTCCACGATCCGTCTGCTCGCCAAGCTTCCGACGATCGCGGCGTACGCCTACAAGAAGTCGATCGGTCACCCGTTCGTCTACCCGCGCAACGACCTCGGTTACGTCGAGAACTTCCTGCGCATGACCTTCTCGGTCCCCGCCCAGGAGTACGACCTCGACCCGGTCGTCGTCTCCGCGCTCGACAAGCTGCTCATCCTGCACGCGGACCACGAGCAGAACTGTTCGACCTCCACGGTCCGCCTCGTCGGCTCCTCGCAGGCGAACATGTTCGCCTCGATCTCGGCCGGCATCAACGCGCTCTGGGGCCCGCTGCACGGCGGCGCCAACCAGTCCGTGCTGGAGATGCTCGAGGGCATCCAGGCGGGCGGCGGCGATGTCGACTCCTTCATCTCCAAGGTGAAGAACAAGGAGGACGGCGTCCGCCTGATGGGCTTCGGCCACCGGGTGTACAAGTCCTTCGACCCCCGCGCCAAGATCATCAAGGCGGCGGCACACGATGTCCTCTCGGCCCTCGGCAAGTCCGACGAGCTGCTGGACATCGCCCTCAAGCTCGAGGAGCACGCGCTCTCCGACGAGTACTTCGTCCAGCGCAACCTGTACCCGAACGTCGACTTCTACACGGGTCTGATCTACCGCGCGATGGGCTTCCCGACCGAGATGTTCACGGTCCTCTTCGCCCTCGGCCGTCTCCCGGGCTGGATCGCCCAGTGGCACGAGATGATCAAGGAGCCGGGTTCCCGCATCGGCCGTCCCCGGCAGATCTACACGGGCGTGGTCGAGCGCGACTTCGTTCCGGTCGAGGAGCGCTGACGCCTCCGGCGGGGAAGCCGCAGGGGTTCCCCGCCGCCGGTTCGTATGTCAGGTGCGGCTGAGTGGGGCGCGACCGGCCACCGTGTACCCGCACCCGAAAGTCGGCCCAAGCCGTCTGCACGGGCATAGGCACAGACATAGCGGAAGGCGCCCCGGCGTCAGTCCCCCCACGGGCCGACGACCAGGGCGCCTTCCCATGTCCCGGTGCGGATTCCCCCCACGGGATCCGGCCGGGCGTTTGTGAGGACAGCGCCTGAATTCGCTGTGTCGATATGCGGTTGTCGTACGGTTGTCGTGCCTGCGGTTGAGCACAACGGGTGGAACCCGCCGTACTACCGCGTGTGCGATCTGCCGGGACGCGCACGCTGGGAGGGCCGCTCAAAGCTTCCCGGTGTACGTGCCCCGGCAACGCATCTCCGAGGAAGTCCCCCAAGACATCCCCAGACGCCGGTCCGCGCCCCCCAAGACGCTTTCCGACACCGTCAACTTAGACCTTCGAACCCCTTCGGTGGTTACGTTCACATCACTGTGATCTGTGTCTCTTGCATATGTCCGTTAGATGCGCAAGAGCCCGGATACAGCGAGCGAGGCCCAAGCGTAAGGATGATGCGCGAGCCTTGTGAAGAGCTTATGTGAGGCTCGCGCAGGACTCCAGGGGGTCTCAGTCAAAGGTGCGCAACCTGAGACTGTTCGTCACCACGAACACCGACGAGAAGGCCATCGTGGCCCCCGCGATCATCGGGTTGAGCAGTCCGGCGGCGGCCAGCGGCAGCGCGGCCACGTTGTATCCGAAGGCCCACACCAGATTGCCCTTGATCGTGGACAGGGTCCGCCGGGACAGCCGGATCGCGTCCGCCGCCACCCGCAGATCCCCGCGCACCAGCGTCAGATCGCTCGCCTCGATCGCCGCGTCCGTCCCGGTGCCCATGGCCAGCCCCAGATCGGCGGTGGTGAGCGCGGCCGCGTCGTTCACGCCGTCGCCGACCATCGCGACGACCCGCCCCTCGCCCTGCAGCCGCCGTACGACGTCGACCTTGTCCTCGGGCAGCACCTCGGCGATCACCTCGTCGATCCCGACCGCCGCCGCGACCGCCTCGGCGACGGCCCGGTTGTCCCCGGTCAGCAGCACCGGTGTGAGCCCCAGCGCGCGCAGCTCCCGTACCGCCTCGGCGCTGGTCTCCTTGACCGCGTCGGCGACCGCGAGCACCCCGCGCGCGCTTCCGTCCCAGCCGACGACGACGGCCGTACGACCGTCCCGCTCGGCCTCGTCCTTGGCGCGGGCCAGCTCCGGCGGAAGATCCTCGAAGAGCCGCCCCACGGCCACCTCGCGCCCCGCCACGCGCCCTCGTACGCCCCGCCCGGGCACGTTCTCGAAGTGCTCGGCCGCGGGCAGCTCCCCGGCGCGTTCCTCCGCGCCCACGGCCACCGCGCGGGCGACCGGGTGCTCGGAGGCGTGTTCCAGGGCGCCCGCGAGCCGCAGCAGCTCGGTCTCGTCCGTGCCGTCCGCGACGTACACGTCCTGGAGGGTCATCCGGCCGGTGGTGACGGTGCCCGTCTTGTCGAGGACGACGGTGTCGACGCGGCGGGTGGACTCCAGGACCTCGGGCCCCTTGATGAGGATGCCGAGCTGGGCGCCGCGCCCGGTGCCGACCAGGAGGGCCGTGGGCGTGGCGAGGCCGAGCGCGCACGGGCAGGCGATGATCAGCACGGCGACGGCCGCGGTGAACGCGGCGACGGTGTCCCCGGTCGCGCCGAGCCAGCCGCCGAAGGTGGCGGTCGCGATCACCAGGACCACGGGCACGAACACACCCGCGATCCGGTCGGCGAGCCGCTGCACCTCGGCCTTGCCGTTCTGAGCGTCCTCCACGAGCCGCGCGATGCGGGCGAGCCGGGTGTCGGCGCCGATCCGGGCGGCCTCGACGACGAGCCGCCCGCCGGCGTTCACGGTCGCGCCGGTGACGGGGTCGCCCGGCCCGACGTCCACCGGCACGGACTCACCGGTCAGCATCGAGGCGTCGACCGCGGAGACGCCCTCGACGACCGTGCCGTCGGTGGCGATCTTCTCCCCGGGCCGTACGACGAACCGGTCGCCCACGACCAGCTTGTCGGCCGGGATCCGGGTCTCCCGCCCGTCGCGCAGCACGGAGACGTCCTTGGCGCCCAGCTCCATCAGGGCCCTGAGCGCCGCCCCCGCGCTCCGCTTGGAGCGGGCCTCGAGATAGCGGCCGAGCAGGATGAAGGCGGTGACCCCGGCGGCGACCTCCAGATAGATCACGGAGGCGCCGTCCGTGCGGGAGACGGTGAGTTCGAACGGGTGCCGCATGCCGGGCATGCCCGCGTCACCCAGGAACAGCGCCCAGACCGACCAGCCGAAGGCGGCCAGCGTGCCCACGGACACGAGGGTGTCCATGGTGGCGGTGCCGTGCCGCAGGTTCGTCCAGGCGGCCCGGTGGAACGGGGCGCCGCCCCAGACGACGACGGGTGCGGCGAGCGTCAGCGAGAGCCACTGCCAGAAGTCGAACTGGAGGGACGGGACCATCGCGAGCAGCACGACGGGCGCCGAGAGGAGGGCGGTGACGAGGAGCCGCTGGCGCAGGGCCGAGAGCTCGGGGTCGCTCTCGGCCGTGTTCCCGGCCCGCTCGTCGGCGGGCTCCTCGCGGACGGGTTCCTCGGCCGTGTAGCCCGTCCTCACCACGGTCGCGATGAGGTCGGCGACCTCGGTGCCGGGCGGGTAGCTGATCTTCGCCTTCTCGGTGGCGTAGTTGACCGTCGCGGTCACACCGTCCATCCGGTTCAGCTTCTTCTCCACGCGGGACGCACAGGAGGCGCAGGTCATTCCGCCGATCAGCAGTTCGACTTCGGTGGTCGGGGCGGCTATCGGCGCGTCGGTGGCGGTGCTCGTCGTCATGGCCGTGGCGGGGGCGGTCGGGTCAGGCCCGGCCGGCCAGCTCGAAACCGGCCTCGTCGACGGCGGCGCGCACGGCCTCGTCGTCGAGCGGGGCGGCGGAGACGACGGTGACCTCGCCGGTGGTGGCGACCGCCTTGACGGAGGTGACCCCGGGCAGTCCGGAGATCTCGCCGGAGACGGCGCCCTCGCAGTGGCCGCAGCTCATGCCGCTCACCTGGTAGACGGTGGTGACGGAGCCCGCGGTGTCGGTCTGAGCGGTCATGTCGTTCTCCTAGGGGGGAGGCGGATGGGGCCGGCGGGGACCGGAGAGGTCTCCCAGTAACCCCACACTATACCCCTAGGGGGTATTTCTCCAAGAAGGATCCTGGCGTGCCAGCGAGCGCACCCAGGCCACCCCGAGCAGGGCCACGAGCACCGTCGCGCCGACCGAGAACAGTGTCAGCAGATGCTGCTGCTCCGTGGTCGGCCGCGGGATGTACCCCTCCGCGAAGAGCCGCCTGTCCAGGCCGCCGGCGGTCAGCCGGGCCACCAGCCAGATCGCGATCCCATGGGTGGAGTCCCACAGAGCGTGCAGCAACGCGACGCCGACATACGTGCCGACGACGGGCGCGGCGAACTGGAAACGCCCGTTCGGACGGCGGTACTCCAACAGGACCCCGCCCGCGACCGCCGTCCACAGCCCGTGCCCGAAGGGGGCGAGCACCCCGCGCAGGATCTCGGTCTCCAGCAGGGCGCCGAGGTCGATGCCGACCGTCGAGACGGCCGCGTCGAAGGCGTACCCGGCGCTCTCCAGGGCCGCGAAGCCGAACCCGACGGTCGCGCCCAGCACCACCCCGGCGCGCAGGCCCCGCAGCCGGGTCTGCCGGCGCAGCACGAACATCAGCGCGCCGAGCTTCGCCGCCTCCTCGATCAGCCCCGCCGCGACGAACATCCACAGCGAGGGGTGCAGCAGGTAGGACTCCATCACCGACGCGCCCAGCACGCCCAGCGTGCCGCCGGTCAGGAAGCAGCCCAGGATCAGGCCGACGCCCAGGTCGCGGCCGTGCCGCTCGTACGCCCACAGCACGAAGGAGACCGGGACGAGGAAGCTGCCGAGCAGGATCAGGGTCGGCAGCAGGGTGGTGTTCGCGGTGGCGTACGTGACGAGCGCGGTGAGCGCCCACAGCAGCAGCCCGCCGCCCAGGCAGCGCTTCCACAGTCCGGCCCGGATCCGCGGGGCCGACGGAGGGGGCTGCTGCGGTCCGGGGATGCGGGCCCGGGGCGCGCCGGGCGGCGGGGAGTGGGTCACGGCAAATCCCCTCGTCGTCAAGGGCCGCCCGGGCAGGGGTGTGCACCCGGAGCGGATTTACCGGCACTTTATGTAGGTACGTCCTGACGCGCAGTCCGGGGCGGTCGTCCGGAGGAGGGCCGTCCGGGCGGCGGGCCCCCGGCTACGGGGTCGCGGTGGCCGCGGGGGTGCGGGCCGGGCGCTCGCCGACCAGCGGTCGCAGATAGCGGATCAGGACGTTCTTCAGCTCCCGGACGTACGCCGCGCGCTCGGCGCCCTCGTGACCCAGGACCAGTTCCAGACCCGCCTTGTACAGGCCCAGGCACATGTGGGCGGTGCGGGTGAGGTCGGCGGGGGGCGCGTCGGGCAGGAACGAGGCGAGCAGTTCCTCGATGCGGGAGAGGAGGGTCGCGTGGAGCGCGTCGTGCTCCTCGGTCATGCGGCCCGGGACGTCGGGGCCGTGCATCAGGGCGAAGAACACCGGGTGGTCGCAGTTGAAGGCGATGAACCGGTCGACGGCCGCGTCCACGGCCTCCTCCACCGGGGTCGCCGGGCCGACCGGGGCGAGCGCCTCGCCGTAGGCCTCCCGCATCTGGTGCATGAGCCGGTCGCCCAGCTCGATGGCGATCGCTTCCTTGTTCGGGAAGAACTGGTACAGCGTGCCCGGTGAGACACCGGCCTCGCGGGCGATCGCGTTGGTGCTGGCGGCGGTGTAGCCGGTGGTGGTGAAGACGGTGGCCGCGGCCTCCAGCAGCTGCGCGATGCGCCGCTCCCCGCGTGCCTGACGGCGGCGCGGCTGTTGCTTCTCCTGGTTCTCGGGCACGCGGTTATCCCCAGCTCTTCGAACGCGGTTGACAAACGCGAGAGGTCGCTCGCATTCTGGGACCAGAAACGCGAGCACTATCTCGTGTTTGCCATTTTACGGTTTTCACGACTGCTTGCAGGGTGAAGGGGACACCGCACGATGACCGAAGTCAACAGCCCACCCCGCGCCGGAGGATGGACCCGCTTCGTGACCGCCAGGCCGGGACTGACCCTGCTCGCGGCCCTGGTGCTCACCGTGCTCGCCGTGCTGGCCGGCAGCGGTGTGGCGGACCGGCTGGGCAGCGGCGGCTGGGAGGATCCGGACGCGCAGTCCACGTACGCGACCAAGGCCCTGGAGCGCGAGTTCCCCGAGTCCCAGCCCAATCTGCTGCTGCTCGTCGACTCGGGCGGCGCCTCGGTGGACACCCCGGCCGTGCGGGCCGAAGCCGCCCGGCTCACCGCCCGGCTCGCCGCCGAGAAGGGGATCGTGGGCGTCGGCTCCTACTGGGAGGCCGATGCCTCGACGGCACCCGCCCTGCGCGCCAAGGACGGCCATGAGGCGCTGATCGCCGCCCGCATCACGGGCGACGAGAAGACCATGGGCGAGACCCTCGACCGCATCGCCCCCTCCTACCGGGGCGAACAGGGCCCGGTGAAGGTCAGGATCGGCGGCATCGTCGCCGTGCGGCACGAGATGCAGACCACCATCCAGGAGGACCTCACCCGCGCCGAGCTGATCGCCCTGCCGATCACCCTGGTGCTGCTGGTGATGGTCTTCGGCAGCGCGGTCGCCGCCCTGCTGCCGCTCGGCATCGGCATCGTCGCGATCCTGGGCACCAACGCGGTCCTCAGCGGTCTCACCGCGTTCACCGACGTCTCCGTCTTCGCGATGAACCTGACCACGGCCCTCGGCCTCGGCCTCGCCATCGACTACGCCCTGTTCATCGTCCGCCGCTTCCGCGAGGAACTCTCCACCGGCGCCGAGCCGCTCGGCGCGATCGCCACCACCCTGCGCACGGCCGGGCGCACGGTCCTGTTCTCCGCACTCACGGTCGCCGTGTCCCTCGCGGCGATGCTCGTCTTCCCCCAGTACTTCCTGCGCTCCTTCGCCTACGCCGGCATGGCGGTGGTCCTGCTGGCCGCCGCGGCCGCCCTGATCCTGCTCCCGGCGGCCCTCGTCCTGCTGGGTGACCGGGTCAACGCCCTCGACCTGCGACGGGCGTTCCGCGGAAGGCCGAAGGCCTCCGGGACGGAGCGCACCGGCGAGGGCGGCAGGGGCTGGGCCCGCACGGCGGACCTGGTCATGCGGCGGGCCCCGTTCTTCGCCCTGGCGACGACGGCCGTCCTGGTCCTGCTCGGACTGCCCTTCCTGGGCGTGAGGTTCGGCACGGCCGACGACCGCCAGCTCCCCTCCTCCGCCGAGTCCCACGTCGTGCAGCAGCACATCAGGGACGGCTTCCCGGGCAGCCCCGGCGGCGGCCTGGAGGTCCTCGCCGAAGGGAAGGCGACCGAGGCGCAGTACAGCGCGTACAAGGCACGCGTCGCCGCGCTCCCCGAGGTGGTCCAGGTCGACGGCCCCCTGGTGAAGGGCGACGCGGCGTACTTCACCGTGCAGCCCGAGGGCGAGGCCGTCGGCGACGCGGCACAGCACCTGGTCGGGGACCTGCGCGCCCTGAAGACCCCCTTCGACACCAAGGTGACCGGCACGGCGGCGGTGCTGGTCGACTCCAAGCACGCGATCGGCGCACAACTTCCCTGGGCGGGCGCCTTCGTCGCCGTCGTCACCCTGCTGCTGGTCTTCCTCCTCACCGGCAGCGTGCTGATCCCGCTCCAGGCCGTGCTGCTGAACGCGCTCAGCCTGACGGCGATGTTCGGCGCGGTGGTCTGGGTCTTCCAGGACGGCCACCTCTCCGGCCTCCTCGGCTTCACCAGCCCCGGCTCCATCGAGACCACCCTGCCCGTGCTGATGTTCTGCGTGGCCTTCGGCCTCTCCATGGACTACGGCGTGTTCCTGCTCTCCCGCATCAAGGAGGAGTACGACGCCACCGGCGACCACGAGCGCGCGGTCCGCCTCGGTCTGCGGCGCACGGGCGGGCTGATCACGGCGGCCGCGGTGATCCTCGCGGTGGTGATGGTCGCGATAGGCACGTCCCGGGTCACCAACACCAAGATGCTCGGCCTGGGCATCGCCCTCGCGGTCCTGATGGACGCGATGGTGATCCGCAGCCTCCTGGTCCCGGCGATCATGCGCCTCACGGGCCGGGCGACCTGGTGGGCCCCGGCGCCGCTGCGCGGATTCCACGCGCGGTTCGGCTTGAGCGAGGGCGACGAAAACCCACCCGGGGGCGCGGGGAACTGGGCGACCGGCCACGATGGACCCGCAGACACACACGGCGACGGGAGCCCAGATGCGAGCGGTGGTCTTCGAGAAGTACAGCGAGCCGGCTGAGGTACGCGAAGTCCCCGACCCCCGGCCGACCCCCCACGGAGTGGTCGTGCGGGTGGAAGCCACCGGCCTCTGCCGAAGCGACTGGCACGGCTGGATGGGCCACGACCCCGACATCGTCCTCCCGCACGTCCCCGGCCATGAACTCGCCGGAACCGTCGAGGAGACCGGCGCCGGCGTCACCCGCTGGCGCCCCGGTGACCGGGTCACCGTCCCCTTCGTGTGCGGCTGCGGAAGCTGCCCGTCCTGCGCGGCCGGTGATCACCAGGTGTGCGAGCGCCAGACCCAGCCCGGCTTCACGCACTGGGGCTCCTTCGCCCAGTACGTGGCCCTGGACCACGCCGATGTGAACCTGGTCGCGATCCCGGACGACCTGTCGTACGGCACGGCGGCCTCCCTCGGCTGCCGGTTCGCCACCGCGTTCCGGGCGGTCGTGCAGCAGGGCCGGGTCGCGGCGGGGGAGTGGGTCGCGGTGCACGGCTGCGGCGGGGTCGGCCTGTCCGCGGTGATGATCGCGGCGGCGAGCGGGGCCCGGGTGGTCGCGGTGGACGTGTCGCCCCGGGCGCTGGAGCTGGCGCGGACCTTCGGCGCGGCGGAGTGCGTGGACGCGACGGGCGTGGCGGACACGGCGGCGGCGGTCCGTGACCTCACCGGCGGCGGCGCCCATCTCTCCCTGGACGCCCTCGGTTCCCCGGCCACCTGCGCGGCCTCGGTGAACGGACTGCGGCGCCGGGGCCGCCACCTCCAGGTCGGCCTGCTGCCCTCGCCCGAGGGCACCACCCCCGTCCCGCTGGCCCGTGCCATCGCCCTCGAACTGGAGATCCTCGGCAGCCACGGCATGGCCGCGCACACCTACCCCGCGATGCTGGAGGCGGTCCGGGCCGGGGTCCTGCGCCCCGACCTCCTGGTGACCTCGACGATCACCCTGGACGCCGTACCCCGGGCGCTGGCGGAGATGGGGACGGCGCCGGGGTCCGGGGTCACCGTCATCGAGCCGTGGAGCCGTGGAGCCGAGGAGCTGACGAGTTGACGAGCTGAGGAGCCGAGGGCGGACGGCACCGTGCCCCGCGCGAGGGCGGGGCACGGAACGGCGCGGGGAAGGCGAGGTCAGTCGGATCTGCGTCCGCGGTTGCCCGGCCGGGCGGCGGCCCAGGCGTGGACGGTGGCGGCGTACCAGTAGGGCTTGCCGCCGTCGACGCGGTCGGGCGGGGGGAGGAGTCCGTGCTTGCGGTAGGACCGTACGGTGTCCGGCTGCACCTTGATGTGCGCCGCGATCTCCTTGTAGGACCAGAGCCTTCGGTCGGTCATGAGTTGCACCTCCCTGCGCGCGCGGGGGTGGCGGCCGGGAGGCCGCCCGGGGGAGCCCGGCGCTGCGCTGGCGATCACCAAGCCTGTGCCCGGTGAACGACGCAGAGTGACTGTACGAACGCGGCTGTCGACCGTGCGTGACAGAAGACCCGCGTATGCGTGACAAGGGTGACAGGGAGGGGGTATTTGTGACGAAGGTGACACAAAGGAAGGTGAGGGACTCGCGGGAGTGGCGCGTTGACAACCGTGCCGGAGCCCAGGACAGAGGTGGGCCGGGCCCGCTGCGACAGGCCCGGCCCCACTCCGTCCCCGCCATCCCCCCGGGACAACCGGATCAACTGGCGAGACCCCAGCCTGTATTCAGCCAACCCGCCGGGTCTTGGAGAAATGCGCACCCGGTACGGACCAATCGCCCGGCCGGGCCGGCAGCACCAGGCTGGTGGCCTCCCCGCTCATCCGGTCCGCCGCCGGGGAGGCCGGTGCCGGCGACTGTCTGGCCTGGGTGAACTCCCTCGGTGTGCAGCCCGTCATCGCCTTGAACTCACCGCTGAGATGGGCCTGGTCGTAGAAGCCGCACTGGGCGGCGGTCTCCGCCGCGCTCCGCCCGGCCGCCAGCAGCCGGCGGGCGCGTTGCAGCCGCAGCACCCGTGCCGCGGCCTTGGGGCCGAGTCCGATCTGCTCCCCGAAGCGGCTCTCCAGGTGCCGTACGCTCCAGCCGACCTCCTCGGCCAGCCGGGGCACCGGGATCGCGCCCCCCGTGCGCACCAGCAGCGACCAGGCCCGCACCACCCGATCGGAACTGGGCACCCCCGCCTCCCACCACCGGGTGAACACCTCGTCCAGCAGCCCGAACCGCTCCGCCCAGCAGGGCAGCGCGGCCAGCGCGGCGGCGAGTTCCCGCAGGGGTGTGGCCAGGGAGTGCGGCAGCTCGTCGGGGTCGACGGTCCGGTTGACCAGCTCGTGCTGCGGTGTCCCGAACAGCGTGAACGCGGCCCAGGGCGTCAGCAGCACCTCGACACCCGAGATCCGCCCGCCGTGCTCCCCGATGGCCGCGGTGGTGGTGGGCCCGCAGTACACGGACACGAGCGTGTCCGGCGCCCGCCCGGCCCGGGATATCCGCACGGGCTGTTCGAACCCCAGCAGCAGGGTGGACGCCCCGATGGGCGTCTCCAGCCTCCGCCGGGGCCGGTTCATGGCGACCCGTATCCCGCGATAGCTCATCACCCCGGGCCGCAACCGGGGATGAGGAGCCCCGGTGGCGAACTCCCAGAACCCGCTGACCCCTTGTCCCGACCGAACCTGCACGGTGCCCACAGCCATGGGACGTCATGGTGCTACGGCAACGGCAACCCCGTTAAGGGGCGCGGGGAACTGCGCGCTCAGCCCCCACAACCCACACACGACATACGACCTACGCCCCGCAGGACCTCAGGAACGCCCGAGTCCGCTGCGCGATGGGCAACGGCCTGTCCGGCTCGCAGGGGTACATGTCCTGCTCCACGATCGCGAACAGGTCCACATCCAGCTTCCCCGCGGCCTCCAGCACAGGCCCCAGCGCAGGCACCCCCGCAGGGGGCTCGCACATCACGCCCTGGGCCACGGCCGGCCCGAACGGCGTCCCCTTGGCCTTCACGTCGGCGAGGATCTCCGGGTCCACCTGCTTGAGGTGGAGGTACCCGATCCGCGACCCGTACGTCTCGATCAGCTTCACGCTGTCGCCGCCGCAGTACGCGTAGTGCCCGGTGTCCAGGCACAGCGACACGAGGTCGGAGTCGGTGCCGTCCAGGAAGCGGACGACGTTCTCCTCGCTGTCGATGTGGGTGTCGGCGTGCGGGTGGACGACGATCTGGAGCCCGTACCGCTCCCGCACCTCCTTGCCGAGCCGCTCGGTCAGCGAGGTGAGGTTGCGCCACTGCTCGGGGGTGAGGGTGTCGGACTCCAGCACCTCGCCGGTCTTGTCGTCCCGCCAGAAGGACGGGATGACGACGAGATGCCCGGCCCCCATCGCCTGCGCGAGCACCGCGTTGTCCGCGACATGCGCCCAGGTCTTCTCCCACACGGCCTCGCCGTGGTGGAGCCCGGTGAAGACCGTGCCGGCGGACACCTTCAGACCGCGCTTGGCGGTCTCCTCGGTGAGGACGGCCGGGTCGGTCGGCAGATAGCCGTAGGGGCCCAGCTCGATCCACTCGTAGCCGGACTGCGAGACCTCGTCGAGGAAGCGCTGCCAGGGGACCTGCGCGGGGTCGTCCGGGAACCAGACGCCCCAGCTGTCGGGGGCCGATCCGATCCGGATGCGGGAAAGTGAGGATTGCCGGGACTGAGGTGACTGAGGTGACAACGACGTCATGGGCGCCAGCGTGCGGGCTCTCCTCAGGGGTGTCAAGACCTGGTCCGAATGTCTGGACAAACTATTGACAGGGTGCCCGGAGCCGGACTACAAAGCCGTGGAGAGCCGACACGGGGCCGGCCCGAACGGGGCCCAGCCGACACGAAGGGAACTCGATGGCGTACGACCTGATCACCATGGGGCGGATCGGGGTGGACCTCTATCCGCTGCAGACGGGTGTGCCGCTCCCGCAGGTCACGTCCTTCGGGAAGTTCCTGGGCGGCTCGGCGTCCAACGTCGCGGTCGCCGCGGCCCGCCTCGGCCGGTCCACCGCCGTGATCACCCGCACCGGCGACGACCCGTTCGGCACGTACCTCCACGAGGCCCTGCGCGGCTTCGGTGTCGACGACCGCTATGTCACCCCGGTGCCGGGCCTGCAGACGCCGGTCACCTTCTGCGAGATCTTCCCGCCGGACGACTTCCCGCTGTACTTCTACCGCAAGCCCAAGGCCCCGGACCTGGAGATCGACGCCCACGAGCTGGACCTCGACGCCATCCGTGAGACCGGCATCTTCTGGATCACCGGTACCGGCCTGAGCGAGGAGCCCAGCCGGACGGCGACCCTCGCCGCCCTCGCGCACCGCGCCAAGGCCGGCACCACGGTCTTCGACCTCGACTGGCGCCCGATGTTCTGGACCGACCCGGACGCGGCCCGCCCGTTCTACGCCGAGGCCCTCAAGCACACCACCGTCGCGGTCGGCAACCTCGACGAGGTGGAGGTCGCCACCGGCGTGCGCGAACCGCGGGCCGCCGCCCAGGCGCTGCTGGACGCGGGCGTCGAGCTCGCCGTCGTCAAGCAGGGCCCCAAGGGTGTCCTCGCCGTCCACCGCAGCGGTGAGTCCGCCGAGGTCCCGCCGCTGCCGGTGAACGTCCTCAACGGCCTCGGCGCGGGCGACGCCTTCGGCGGCTCCCTCTGCCACGGTCTGCTCGCCGACTGGGACCTGGAGCAGATCATGCGGCACGCCAACGCGGCCGGCGCGATCGTCGCCTCCCGTCTGGAGTGCTCCTCCGCGATGCCGACCGGCGACGAGATCGAGGCCGCCGTCGAGGCGGGGGCCGTCCTGTGACCATCGACATCTCCGAACTCGTCCGGCTGCGGGCCGAGCGTCCCGAGGCGATCGCCGAGGCCGCCGCCCGCCGCCCCCGCCGGCCGCTCCTGGGCGACTCCGGCCGGCTGATGATCGTCGCCGCCGACCACCCCGCCCGGGGCGCGCTCGGCGTCGGCGGCGACAAGCTGGCCATGGCCAACCGCGCCGACCTGCTGGAACGCCTGGTCCTGGCACTGTCCCGGCCCGGCGTGGACGGGGTCCTCGCCACCGCCGACATCCTGGACGACCTGCTGCTGCTCGGCGCCCTCGACGGCAAGGTCGTCATGGGCTCGCTGAACCGGGGCGGGCTCCAGGGCTCCGTCTTCGAGATGGACGACCGCTTCACCGGCCACCGCCCCGAGGACATCGAGCGCCTCCGCTTCGACGCGGGCAAGCTGCTGGTGCGGATCGACTACGACGACCCCGGCTCCCTCACCACCCTGGAGTCCACGGCCCGCGCGATCGACGACATGGCGGCCCGCCGGCTGCCGCTCTTCGTGGAGCCGTTCATCAGCCGCCGCACCCCCGAGGGCAAGGTGACGAACGACCTCTCCGCCGAGGCCGTCATCAAGTCCATCGCCATCGCCTCCGGCCTCGGCGGCACCTCGGCCTACACCTGGCTGAAACTCCCCGTCACCGACAACCCCGACGACATGGCCGAGGTCATGGAGACCTCCACCCTCCCCGCCGTCCTGCTGGGCGGCGAGGTCGGCGGCTCCGCGGAAGCGCAGGCCGGGGCGTACGAGAAGTGGCGCGGGGCGCTGCAACTCCCCACCGTCCGGGGCCTGGTGGTCGGCCGTTCGCTGCTGTACCCGGCGGACGGGGATGTCGTCGCCGCCGTGGACACCGCCGTAGGACTGCTGTGAGGGCCGCATGAGCAACGACCTGTACATCCCCAAGGGGACCACCGCCGACGGCGAACTCGCCCTCGACATCGACCCGAAGCGGGCCGGCTGGACCTACAGCAGTCTGCGGATCGTCGAGCTCGCCCCGGGCGGCAGCCACACCCTCACCACCGGTGAGAGCGAGTGGATCGTGCTTCCGCTCGAAGGTGGATGTACCGTGCAAACAGACGGAAACGAGTTCCAACTCCTGGGCAGGGAAAGCGTGTTCGCGTCGGTCTCCGACTTCGCGTACGTTCCCCGCGACGCCCGGGTCACGATCGCCTCCGGCGCGGGAGGCCGCTTCGCCCTGGCAGGAGCGAAGTGCGAGCGACAACTCCCCGCCCGCTACGGCCCCGCGCCGGAGGTCCCCGTCGAGGAGCGCGGCAGCGGCGCCCAGTTGCGCCATGTGCGCAACTTCGCCTCCGCCGACGCCTTCGACTGCGACAAGCTGATCGCCGTCGAGGTGATCACACCCGGCGGCAACTGGTCCTCGTACCCGCCGCACAAGCACGACGAGCACCGGCCGGGCGAGGAGGCCGAGCTCGAGGAGATCTACTACTTCGAGATCGACGGTCCGCACGGCTTCGGCTACCAGCGGGTGTCCCCCTCCCGCGAGGGCGGATCCGAGGTCCTCGCCGAGGTCCGTTCCGGTGACGCCGTCCTCGTCCCCGACGGCTGGCACGGCCCGTCGATCGCCCAGCCCGGCCACGCCATGTACTACCTGAACGTCATGGCAGGCCCCGGAGAGACCCGCGAGTGGCGGATCTGCTTCCACCCGGACCACACGGAGGGTTACCGATGACCACCAGGCTCACAGTGGCCCAGGCGCTGGTGCGCTTCCTCGCCGCCCAGTACACCGAACGCGACGGCGTACGGCAGCGGCTGATCAGCGCCACCTGGGGCATCTTCGGCCACGGCAACGTGGCCGGCCTCGGCCAGGCGCTGATCGAGTACGGCGACGACATGCCGTTCCACCAGGGCCGCAACGAGCAGTCCATGGTGCACGCGGCCGTGGGCTACGCCCGCCAGTCGAACCGGCTCTCCACCCACGCGGTGACGACGTCCATCGGCCCCGGCGCGACCAACCTGGTCACCGGCGCCGCCCTGGCCACCGTCAACCACCTCCCGGTCCTGCTGCTGCCCGGCGACATCTTCGCGACCCGCGTCGCCGACCCGGTGCTCCAGCAGCTGGAGGTGCCGTACGCGGGCGATGTGTCGGTCAACGACTCGCTGCGCCCGGTGTCGAAGTACTTCGACCGCGTCACCCGGCCGGAGGCCCTGATCCCGGCCGCCCTCCAGGCCATGCGGGTCCTCACCGATCCCGTGGAGACGGGCGCGGTCACCCTCGCGATGCCGCAGGACGTGCAGGCCGAGGCGTACGACTGGCCGGAGGAGTTCTTCGCCGAGCGCACCTGGGTCGTACGGCGTCCGGGCGCCGACCCGACCGAACTCGCCGAGGCGGTCCGGGTGATCCGCTCGGCGCGGCGGCCCCTGATCGTCGCGGGCGGCGGTGTCCACCACAGCCGCGCCGAGGAGGCCCTCGCCGAGTTCGCCGAGACCACCGGCATCCCGGTCTCCTCCACCCAGGCCGGCAAGGGCTCCCTGCGCTACGACCACCCCCAGGACGTGGGCGGCGTCGGCCACACCGGCACCGCCACCGCCGACGAACTGGCCCGCACCGCGGACCTGATCATCGGCGTCGGCACCCGCTACACCGACTTCACCACCGCCTCCAACACCCTGTTCCAGGGCGAGGGGGTCCGCTTCCTCAACCTCAACATCGCCCCCTACGACGGCCACAAGCTCGCCGGACAGCCGCTGGTCGCGGACGCCAGCAGCGGCCTGGCGGAGCTGACGGCGGCCCTGCGCACGCACCGGCACCGTGTCGCGGACGCCTACGTCACCGAGTACACCGAGGACAAGGAACGCTGGGAGCAGCGCGTCGACGCCTGCTACGAGGCCGACGAGCCCGACACCCGCCCCACGCAGCCGCAGGTCCTCGGCGCGCTCGACGCCCTCGCCGACGAGTCCGACGTGATCATCAACGCGGCCGGTTCGCTCCCCGGCGATCTGCACAAGCTGTGGCGGGCCCGCTCCCGGGACCAGTACCACCTGGAGTACGGCTACTCCTGCATGGGGTACGAGATCCCGGCGGCCATCGGAGTGAAGATGGCCGCGCCCGAGCGCAACGTCTGGGCGCTGGTCGGCGACGGCACGTATCTGATGATGCCGACGGAGATCGTGACGGCCGTGCAGGAGGGGATCGCGATCAAGATCCTGCTCGTGCAGAACCACGGCTACGCCTCGATCGGCGGGCTCTCGGAGTCCGTCGGCGGTGAGCGGTTCGGCACCGCCTACCGCTTCACCTCGGAGGACGGCACCTTCACGGGTGCGCCGCTCCCCGTCGACCTGGCCGCCAACGTGGCGAGCCTGGGCATGCGCGTCCTGCGCGCGAAAACCGTCCGCGAGCTGCGCGAGGCCCTCGCCGAGGCGCGCGCCGCCGACACTCCCACTTGTGTCTACGTGGAGACCGAAACGGCCGACACTGTGTCGGGCCCGCCGCCCGCGCAGGCCTGGTGGGATGTACCTGTCGCCGAGACCGCGACCCGATCGTCCGCGGTGAAGGCACGAGAGCTGTACGAACGGCACGTCTCCACCCGACGCCGCCATCTGTGAAGGAGTACTCGGTCATGACGAAGATCGTCAACCACTGGATCGGCGGCAAGACCGTCGAAGGCGCGTCGGGCACGTTCGGTCCGGTCACGGACCCGGCGACCGGCGCGGTCACCACCAAGGTCGCGTTCGCCACGGTGGACGAGGTCGACGCGGCGGTCCAGGCCGCCAAGGACGCGTTCGTGTCCTGGGGCCAGTCCTCGCTGGCCAAGCGCACGGAGATCCTCTTCCGCTTCCGCGCGCTGCTGGACGCCAACCGTGACGCCATCGCCGAGCTGATCACCGCCGAGCACGGCAAGGTGCACAGCGACGCGCTCGGCGAGGTGGCCCGCGGCCTGGAGATCGTGGACCTCGCCTGCGGCATCAACGTGCAGCTGAAGGGCGAGCTGTCCACGCAGGTGGCGAGCCGTGTGGACGTCTCGTCCATCCGCCAGCCGCTCGGCGTCGTCGCCGGCATCACGCCGTTCAACTTCCCGGCGATGGTCCCGATGTGGATGTTCCCGATGGCCATCGCGACCGGCAACACCTTCGTGCTGAAGCCGTCCGAGAAGGACCCCTCGGCCTCGATCAAGATCGCCGAGCTGCTGTCGGAGGCCGGTCTCCCCGACGGCGTGTTCAACGTCGTCCACGGTGACAAGGTGGCGGTGGACCGCCTCCTGGAGCACCCGGACGTCAAGGCCGTCTCCTTCGTCGGCTCGACCCCGATCGCCCGCTACATCCACACCACGGCCTCCGCGAACCACAAGCGCGTCCAGGCCCTGGGCGGCGCCAAGAACCACATGCTGGTCCTGCCGGACGCCGACCTGGACGCGGCGGCGGACGCCGCCGTGAGCGCGGCCTACGGCTCGGCGGGCGAGCGCTGCATGGCGATCTCTGCCGTGGTCGCGGTCGGCGCGATCGGCGACGAGCTGGTGGAGAAGATCCGCGAGCGCGCCGAGAAGATCAAGATCGGCCCCGGCAACGACCCGACCTCGGAGATGGGCCCGCTCATCACCGCCGTCCACCGCGACAAGGTGGCGTCGTACGTCACGGGCGCGGCGGCGGAGGGCGCCGAGGTGGTCCTCGACGGCACCGGCTTCACGGTCGACGGCTTCGAGGACGGCCACTGGATCGGCATCTCCCTGCTGGACAAGGTGCCGACCTCCGCGAAGGCCTACCAGGACGAGATCTTCGGCCCGGTCCTGTGCGTGCTGCGCGTGGACTCGTACGACGAGGGCGTGGCGCTGATCAACAGCTCCCCGTTCGGCAACGGCACCGCGATCTTCACCCGGGACGGCGGCGCGGCCCGCCGCTTCCAGATGGAGATCGAGGCCGGCATGGTCGGCGTGAACGTCCCGATCCCGGTCCCCGTCGGCTACCACAGCTTCGGCGGCTGGAAGGACTCCCTCTTCGGCGACCACCACATCTACGGCAACGACGGCACACACTTCTACACCCGCGGCAAGGTCGTCACCACCCGCTGGCCCGACCCGGCGGACGCCCCGTCCGGCGTGGACCTGGGCTTCCCGCGCAACCACTGACGCCCGCACGGCGGTACCGGTGCCCTGTCCCTCCGGGGGCGGGGCACCGGCGTTTCGTCGGCGCGGTCGGCGCGGTCGGCGCGGTCGGCGCGGTCGGGGCGGTCGGCGCGGTCGGCGTGGCGCAGGTGCGTCGTGGGTGCGTCGTGGGGCGCCCGTCGGGTCCGGATTCCGGACGGGGCGACGTTTTTTTGCCACGTTTCCTGCGGTTCCCGTACGCCCCGCGCGGGCCGAACGGACTGAGCGAAACTGCCGTAACCGAAGATCAGGCGGCTCTCGACCTACGGATTCCGTAGGTAAACACCTATTGACGCGCCGGTTTTCGTCGGGGTTCGATGCGGCAACACCGCAGCCTCCGGAGGCGATACCGCTCCGCCCCCCACCCCGCCGCACGAGTCGATCGGAATCCGCCGCATGACCGACACGCTCCGCCCTGTCGACACCGCCCTCCCCGAGGCGCCCGGCAGTCCCCAGACGCTCAAGCGCTCCATCGGAGTCGTCGGCGGCACCCTGCTGACCCTGTCCTGCGTGACCCCCGCCTCCACCCTCTTCGTGGTCGTCCCGGACCTCTTCGGCTCACTCGGCACCGCGACCGCCCTCACGATCGCGATCGGCTCGCTGCTCTGTATCGCCGTGGCGTTCTGCTACTCGGAGCTGGGCACCCTCATCCCCAGCGCGGGCGGCGAGTACGCCATGGTGTCGACGCTGGCCGGACGCCTCGCCGGCTGGCTGGTCTTCGTCCTCTCCCTGCTGGTCGTGATGATCGTCCCGCCGGTGATCGCGATGGGCACCGCCGACTACCTCGCCCCGGTCGTCCACCTCGACCCCTCCCTCGCGGGCGCCGGCGTCATGCTGCTCGCCACCCTCGCCGGTCTGCTGGACCTGCGCGCCAACGCCTGGATCACCGGCGTCTTCCTGGTCCTGGAGGTCATCGCCGCGGCCGTCGTGGCCGTCCTGGGCTTCGCGCACGGCCACCGGGGCCCCGGCAGCCTGGTCTCGATGCAGGTCGCGGACGCCCACGGCGGCACCGACACCGTCACCGCCCTGCTGGTCGTCTCCGGCCTCGCGATCGCCCTCTTCGTCACCCAGGGCTTCTCGACCGCCGTCTACCTCTCCGAGGAACTGGAGCACCCGCGCCGCACCGTCGCCCGCACCGTCCTCGCCACCCTCGCCATCTCCTCGGTGATCATCCTGGTCCCGGTCGTCGCCATCACCTTCGGCGCCTCCGACCTCGCCCAGCTCACCGGCGGCGACATCAGTTCCATGGTCACCGCCTGGTCGAACTCCGCCGTCGGCACCTTCGTCAGCCTCTGCGTGGCCCTGGCGATCATCAACGCCGGCATCGTGATGGTCATCCAGAACTCCCGCGTCCTGTTCGCCTCCGCCCGCGACCAGGCCTGGCCCGGACCGGTCAACCGCGTCTTCGCCAAGCTCGGCCGCTTCGGCTCCCCCTGGGTCGCCACCCTCGCCGTCGGCATCCCCGGCGCCGCCCTCTGCTTCGTGAACCTCGACACCCTCTACGGCGTCACCGGCGTCTCGGTGACCGGCATGTACCTGCTCGTCGCGGTCGCCGCCCTGCTCTCCCGCCGCGGCCACCACCGGCACACCCCCGCCTGGCGCATGCCCCTGTGGCCCGCCGTGCCGGTCCTGCTGATCGCCGTACTCGCCTACATCCTCACCCAGCAGGAGGCGAGCTACCTCCTGTGGACCGGCGGCATCACCGCCGCCGCCACCCTCTACTGGGCCCTCTACCTCCGCCCCCGCCCCGACACCCGCTGGCTGGTGACCCTGCCCGAGGACACGCAGGCCTGATACCGCAGCTGGTGTACGTACGTGGGCTCACGTACGCCCCTGGGAGGGCGGGCAGTTCGGTCTCCGGTCGACAACTCCCCGACAGGTTGACCCCGTACCGTTGAAGCATGGATCTTCGACTGCCCGGTCTGCGAGGACCACGGCGGCCGCGACGGCTTTTCGCCGCCGCGGCCGCCGTCGTCGTACTCGCCGGTGCCGGCACGTGGACGGCCGTCGCCGACGACGACGGCCGGCCCGCGGTGCGCCACAGCGATCAGGTGATGTCCGTGGACGGCGTCCGCCTGGACACCTCCTACTTCACCTCCGGCGGCTCCGGCCGCCGCCCCGCCGTCCTCCTCGGACACGGCTTCGGCGGCACCAAGGACGACGTGCGGCAGCAGGCCGAGGACCTCGCCCGCGACGGGTACGCCGTCCTGACCTGGTCCGCGCGCGGCTTCGGCAGGTCCACCGGCAAGATCGGGCTGAACGACCCGAAGGGCGAGGTCGCCGACGTCTCGAAGCTGATCGACTGGCTCGCCGCACAGCCCCAGGTGGAGCTGGACAAGAAGGGCGACCCGCGCGTCGGCGTCGCCGGCGCCTCCTACGGCGGCGCGATCTCCCTGCTCGCCGCCGGGTACGACGACCGCGTCGACGCCATCGCCCCCTCGATCACGTACTGGAACCTCGCGGACGCCCTGTTCCCCGACGGCGTGTTCAAGAAGCTGTGGGCCGGCATCTTCGTCAACACCGGCGGCGGCTGCGACCGGTTCGAGCCCGCGCTGTGCGCGATGTACCAGCGGGTCGCCGAGTCCGGCACCCCCGACACCGCCGCCCGCGCGCTCCTCGACGCCCGCTCGCCGTCCGCCGTCGCCGACCGCATCAAGGTCCCCACCCTCCTCGTCCAGGGCCAGGCCGACTCCCTCTTCACCCTCGCCCAGGCGGACGCCGCCGAGAAGGCGATCAAGGCCAACGGCGCCCCCGTGGACGTCGACTGGATCGCGGGCGGCCACGACGGCGGCAACCTGGAGACCAGCCGCGTACAGGCCCGCGTCACCGCCTGGTTCGACCGCTACCTCAAGGGCGAGAAGAGCGTCGACACCGGCCCCGCCTTCCGCGTCACCCGCACCGGAGGCGTCGACTCCACCGACGGCACGGTCCCGCTGCGCGGCGCGAGCGGCGACAGCTACCCCGGCCTGGAGAACGACCGCCGCGCGGTCCGGCTCACCGGCCGCGAGCAGTCCTTCGACAACCCCGCCGGCGCCAGCCCGCCCGCCATCTCCGCCCTGCCCGGCCTCGGCGGCTCCAGCCTCGGCCAGCTCTCCGCGTTCGGCGTCGGCGTCTCCCTCGACTTCCCCGGCCAGTACGCCGCCTTCGAGTCCGCGCCGGTCACCGGCGAGCTGCGGATCACCGGCGCCCCCACGGTCACCGTCCACGTGAAGTCCACCGCCGACACGGCCGTCCTCTTCGCCAAGGTCTACGACGTCGGCCCCGACGGCAGCCGGCAGCTGCCCTCCCAGCTGGTCTCCCCGATCCGCGTCGACGGCGCCAAGGCCGGCAAGGACGTCACGATCACCCTCCCGGCGATCGACCACGACATCGAGGAGGGCCACCGGCTGAGCCTGGTCCTCGCCTCCACCGACCTCGGCTACGCCTCCCCGGCCGCCCCGGCGACGTACACGGTCTCCCTGAAGGGCGATCTGCGGGTTCCGACGGCCCCCACGGTCACGACCGCCGCCGCCCCCCTGCCCTCCTGGGTGTGGTGGCTGCCCCTCGCGGGCGCGGCCCTCGCCCTGCTGCTCCTGCTGACCGGCCGCCGCCGCACCGCGATGCCGGCCCCCGACCCCGAACTGGCCGAGGTCCCGCTGCAGATCGCCGGCCTGAGCAAGAAGTACGCGGGCGGCGACCGCTACAGCGTCCGCGAACTCTCCTTCCAGGTGGAGAAGGGCCAGGTGCTGGGCCTCCTCGGCCCCAACGGCGCCGGCAAGACGACCACCCTGCGCATGCTGATGGGCCTCATCAAGCCCGACGAGGGCGAGATCCGGGTCTTCGGCCACGCCGTCCGCCCCGGCGCCCCCGTCCTCTCCCGGGTCGGCTCCTTCGTCGAGGGCGCGGGCTTCCTGCCGCACCTCACCGGCCGGGAGAACCTGGACCTGTACTGGAAGGCCACCGGCCGCCCCGCCGAGGACGCCCACCTGGAGGAGGCCCTGGAGATCGCCGGCCTCGGCGACGCCCTGGCCCGCGCCGTACGGACGTACTCCCAGGGCATGCGCCAGCGCCTCGCCATCGCCCAGGCCATGCTGGGCCTGCCCGACCTGCTGATCCTCGACGAGCCGACCAACGGACTCGACCCGCCGCAGATCCGCGAGATGCGCGAGGTGATGATCCGGTACGCGGCCGCCGGACGCACGGTGATCGTCTCCAGCCATCTGCTGGCGGAGGTCGAACAGTCCTGCACCCACCTCGTGGTCATGGACCGCGGCCGGCTCGTCCAGGCCGGCCCGGTCGGCGCGATCGTCGGCTCCGGCGACACCCTCCTGGTCGGCACCGCCACCCCGGTGGAGGAGCCCGTCCTGGAGAAGGTGGCGGCCCTGCCCGGCATCGCCTCCGCGGACCGCACCGACGACGGTCTCCTCGTACGGCTCGACGCCGACGGCAGCGCCCAGCGACTGGTCGCCGAACTCGTCCGGATGGACGTGCCCGTCCGGTCGGTCGGCCCGCACCGCCGCCTGGAGGACGCCTTCCTCACCCTGATCGGAGGTTCCGCATGAGCACGCTCACCGAGGTCGCCTCCGGCTACCAGCCAGGCCGCACCCTGCCGTTGCGCGTCGAACTGGCCCGCCAGCTCAAGCGCCGCCGCACGATCGTCATGGGCGGCATCCTCGCCGCCCTGCCGTTCGTGCTGCTGATCGCGTTCGCCGTCGGCGGCGAGCCGGGCGGCCGCAACAACACGGTGACCCTGATGGACACCGCGACCGCGTCCGCCGGCAACTTCGCGGCCGTCAACCTGTTCGTGTCGGCGGGCTTCCTGCTGGTCATCCCGGTCGCCCTGTTCTGCGGGGACACGGTGGCCTCCGAGGCCGGCTGGTCCTCCCTGCGCTATCTGCTCGCGGCCCCCGTGCCCCGGGGCCGGCTGCTGTGGTCCAAGCTCGTCGTCGGCCTCGCGCTCAGCCTGGCCGCGATGATCCTGCTGCCGGTCGTCGCGCTCGCCGTCGGCACCGCCGCCTACGGCTGGGGACCGCTGGAACTGCCCACCGGCGGCACGCTCGACGCGGTCACCGCGGCACAGCGCCTGCTGGTCGTCGTCGGATACCTCTTCGTGTCCCAACTCGTCACCGCCGGGCTCGCGTTCTGGCTGTCGACGAAGACCGACGCCGCCCTCGGCGCGGTCGGCGGCGCGGTCGGACTGACCATCATCGGCAACGTCCTGGACGCCGTCACCGCCCTCGGCGACTGGCGGAACTTCCTCCCCGCGCACTGGCAGTTCGCCTGGGCGGACGCCGTCCAGCCCACCCCCGAGTGGTCCGGCATGCTCCAGGGCACAGCCGTCTCCGTGACCTACGCCCTCATCCTGTTCGCCCTGGCCTTCCGGGGGTTCGCCCGCAAGGACATCGTGTCCTAGTGCCGCGGCCTGCCGCGGCACTGGGTCAACGGAGGGTCTCCGACCGGTCTCGGCGTGCCGCGGGCGTGCCCTGTTCGAGACGGACCCGCAACACCCCGTGCCGCACGTTCCGGCCCCCTGTCCCGTCACAGTCACAGACATCGACGGACACAGGGGGCCCGGCACATGAAAACGCATCGCATACCAGCACTCCTCGCCTGCACGGCGGCCACCGCACTCCTCCTCACCGGCTGCGGCGCGGGCGACTCCTCGGGCAGCAAGGCCTCCGACGGGGCGGCCCGCGGCGACGCCTTCCCGGCACCGAGCGCACCCGCCACCGAGGTGGACGGCGACGGGGCCGCCCCCGACCACCTCTCCACCTTCGCCCTCGACGTCGACACCGCCTCCTACGGTTACGCCCGCCGCACCCTCGCCGACGGTGAGCTGCCCGACCCGTCCACGGTCCGCCCCGAGGAGTTCGTCAACAGCTTCCGCCAGGACTACGACCGCCCCGACGGCAACGGCTTCTCGGTCACCGTGGACGGCGCCCGCACCGGCGACGACGACTGGTCCCTGGTCCGCGTGGGCCTCGCCACGCGCGCTGCCGACAACGAGAGCGCACGCCCGCCCGCCGCCCTCACCTTCGTCGTGGACGTCTCCGGCTCGATGGGCGAACCGGGCCGGCTGGACCTCGCCCGGCACTCCCTGGACACGATGACCGACCGGCTGCGCGACGACGACTCCGTCGCGATCGTCACCTTCAGCGCCGACGCCGAGACCGTCCTGCCGATGACCCGCCTCGGCGACCACCGCGCCCGCGTCCACGACGCCGTCGACCGGCTGAGGCCCGACGACTCCACCAACCTCGGCGCCGGCGTCGCGACCGGCTACGACACTGCCGTGCAGGGCCTGCGCAAGGGCGCCACCAACCGGGTCGTCCTGGTCTCCGACGCCCTCGCCAACACCGGCGACACCGACGCCGACGCGATCCTGGAACGCATCGGCACCGACCGCCGCGAGCACGGCATCACCCTGTTCGGCGTCGGCGTCGGCAGCGACTACGGCGACGCCCTCATGGAACAACTGGCCGACCGGGGCGACGGCCACACCGTCTACGTCTCCGACGAGGAGGAGGCCCGCGAGGTGTTCTGCGACGACCTCCCGCAGAACATCGAACTGACCGCCCGCGACGCCAAGGCCCAGGTCGCCTTCGACCCCGACACTGTCACCGACTTCCGGCTCGTCGGCTACGAGGACCGCGCGGTCGCCGACGAGGACTTCCGCGACGACCGGGTCGACGGCGGCGAGGTCGGCCCCGGCCACACCGTCACCGCCCTCTACGCCGTGCGCACCCGGCCCGGCGCCGAGGGCCGCCTCGCCACCGCCACCGTCCACTGGCTCGACCCCGACACCCGCACCCCGCACGAGGACACCGGCAGCCTGACGGCCGACGCCCTCCACGACTCGCTGTCCACGGCCCCCGCCCGCTTCCAGGTCACGGCGACGGCCGCCTACTTCGCCGACACCCTCCGCCACACCGGAACCCCCCTGCCGGCCACCCCGTCCCTCGCCGAACTCGCCGACCGCGCCCACGCCCTGGCGGACAGCACCGAGGACCAGGACGTACGCCGCCTGGCCCGGGCCATCGACGAGGCCGACCGCATCGGCGGCCTGGACGGCGGGCGTTGAATTTTCCCCACGGGTGCAGGGTCGCCCGCATCACCCGACTGGGTGAACCGGCCACCCGGCGAACGCACCATCGGCCGAAGCCCCGCCCCGGCACCGCCGTCCGTACCGCCGAGGTCCTCAAGTGAGGCACACGAACGGCGGGCCACCGGAGAACCGGTGACCCGCCGTGGGGTACGTCAGGCCGAAGTTCAGCCGTTCTGGGCGCCGTTGCCCGACAGGGCCGAGATGTCGTCCAGGATGTGCGACAGCGGCTCGTCGCCCTTGGCCTGGGTGGAGTTCTCGACGCACTGCTGGTTCTGGGGGGCGGAGAGGATCGGGATGTCCTGCAGGGCCACGCCCAGACCCAGGGCGGCCCCGCCGATGTTGCCCTTGAGCGGCAGGCCCACACACGGCTTGTTCAGGGAACCCTGGATCAGCGAGAGCTGCGGGCTCATGTCGCCGAACGTGGCCGAGTTGCCGAACTCCTGCGAGGCACCGTTGCCGCTGGCGGAGGTGGTGCCGCTGTCGTCGCCGATGGCCAGGGCCTGCGGCGCGGAGGCGACCGCGACACCGGCCAGGGACGCGGCGACGGCCGCGGTTGCCCACAGCTTCTTCATGATCTTTCCCTTTCGAAAAGCGGACTCCGGGGGAGGAGCTGCGTGATCGTCAACGCGTCATCCCCGGGGAATGTTGCGCACTTTGCCCCGTTTGGAGCAGCGCGACGGACATCGGGACCGTGCGCTCCTCACCCGGATGCGGAACAGCGGGCCGCCGATGCTCGGCGACCCGCTGTCGTGGTGGAACGTCAGTGGTTGGCCGCGCCGTTGCCGGCGAGCAGCGAGATGTCGTCCAGGATGTGCGACAGCGGCTCGTCGCCCTTGGCCTGGGTGGAGTTCTCGACACACTGCTGGTTCTGCGGCGCCGACAGGATCGGGACGTCCTGGACGGCGATACCGGCGACGCCGCCGATTCCGCCGAGGTTGAGCTTGGCGGGCAGCCCGATGCAGGGCTTGTTGAGGGACCCCTGGATGAGCGCCATCTGAGGGCTCATGTTGCCGAAGGTGGCCGAGTTGCCGAACGACTGGCTGGCGCCGTTGCCGCTGGCGGAGGTCGTGCCGCTGTCGTTGCCGATGGCGAGCGCCGGAGCCGCGGCGGCGGCGGAGACGCCGACGACGGAAGCGGCGACCGCGGCGGTGGCCAGTACCTTCTTGATCACTTGCTAGTCCCTTCTGGAGAAACCCCGGCCATCGGAGCGATCTGATCAACTGCCCCCGCCGTGTTTGGTTGCTGCCCTTCACTCCGACGGCCTATTTCTCTGAGGAATGGACCGGCGAGGGAACTCCTATTGAGTGAAGGGCCGCAACCATTCCCGGCGCCCCTGGTTGAGTCGGGCGCAGACACATGGTCTTGGCGCCGGAGCCAGGGCAGGGAAAGGAAAGCGAAATGCTGAAGAAGGCAATGGCCGTGGCGGCGGTCGCCGCTTCCGTCGTGGGTGCGTCGGCGGCGGTCGCGCCTCAGGCGCTTGCCATCGGCGACGATGCCGGTACCACCTCCGCCAGCGGCAACGGCGCGCGCGAGGCGTTCGGCAACTCGGTGACCAAGGGCGACATGAGCCCGCAGGCCACCCTGGTCCAGAGCTCCGTGAACAAGCTGTGTGTCGGTCTGCCGGCCAAGCTCAACGCCATCGGGTTCGGTGTCGTCGCCGGCATCGCCGCCCAGGACATCCCGATCCTGTCGGCGCAGCAGAACCAGCAGTGCGCCGAGAACTCCACCCAGGCCAAGGGTGACGAGCCGGCGTCGCACATCCTGGACGACATCTCCGCGCTCTCGGGCAACGGCGTGCAGAACGGCTGACGGCCGGCACCGCCCGTCCCGGACGGCCCGCACATCGGTGCGGGCCGTCCGGCTTTTTATATGAAGACATTCGAGTGAATACCACGACCGTACGCGTTCGTCGCTTTCCCCCGCCGTCAATCTCTCGTGTGCAGCCTGTCGGTTCCGACCGTCAACGAGGCATGGCCGCAGAGAAGGGAAAACTCATGAAGAAGAGTGCCGCTGTCGTCGCGGGCCTGGTTCTGGCCCTGGGCGCCGCCACTCCGGCGTTCGCCGACAACGAGACCACCGGTGTCGCCGCCAACTCCCCGGGCTTCCTGTCCGGGAACGTGGTCCAGATCCCGATCGATGTGAACGCCAATGTGTGCGGCAACACGATCAGCGTGATCGGGCTTGTGAACCCGGCCTTCGGCAACCACTGCAGCAACGGCTGACGCCACGCCACCCCAGCCCTCGGGCTGGGCCGAGGCCGGTCCCGGGACAGCTTCCACGCGTTCCGGGACCGGCTTTCCCACTTCTTCGAGCAGGAAGACAACGAGAGTGCGACAGACCCTGAGAAAGGGGATGGTCGCGGCCGCCGCCGCGACGAGCATCCTGTACCTGGGCGGAGGCGCCGCCGTCGCGGACACGTACGAGGACGGTACGGCCACGAGTGCGCCGGGCGTGGTGTCGAGCAGCCCCGACGCGCCCCAGGCGGCCGAGCCCACGAGCCACACCCACGACACGTCGTCGTCCGGCGACCAGGACTCCGCCCACCGGGGCTACGGCGACGAGGACTCCGGCTACGGCAGCTCCGAGAAGCCCGGCCACGGCGGCCATGAGAAGCCGGGTTACGAGAAGCCGGGCCATGAGAAGCCGGGTTACGAGAAGCCGGGCCATGAGAAGCCGGGTTACGAGAAGCCTGGCTACGGCGGTCACGAGAGCCCGAGCCAGGGTGGCCATGAGAAGCCGGGCCACGACGACCACGGCAAGCCCGACCACGAGAAGCCCGGCCACGACGAACACGGCAAGCCCGGCCACGGCAAGCCCGGTCACGAGAAGCCCGGTCACGACGAGCACGGCAAGCCCGGCCACGGCAAGCCCGGTCACGAGAAGCCCGGTCACGACGAGCACGGCAAGCCCGGCCACGAGAAGCCCGGCCACGAGAAGCCCGGCCACGACGAGCACGGCAAGCCCGGCCACGAGAAGCCCGGCCACGACGAGCACGGCAAGCCCGGTCACGAGAAGCCCGGCCACGACGAGCACGGCAAGCCCGGCCACGGCAAGCCCAGTCACGACGGCTCCGGTTACGGCGACCACGGCAACGGGGGCTCCGACTACGGGAACGGGCACGACGACTCCAGCCACGGCTCGCACCCGCCGCACACCAAGCCCCCGCACACGAAGCCCCCGTACACCAAGCCGCCGACCCACGGCTACCCGCCGCACACCCACCCCCCGCACACCACCCCGCCGGAGCACACCTACCCGCCCCACAAGCCGCCGGAGCTGTCCCACACCGGCAGTGAGGCGATGCTGGCGGCCACGGGTGTCAGCGCCGCGCTGATCGCGGGCGGCGCCATCCTGTACCGGCGAGGCCGGACCGCCTCCCGCCGGTGACCGCGCCGGGTGCCGGACGCCCTCGCGCCCGGCACCCGCGCCGCACGGATCCCGTACGGCCCGTCAGCGGCTGCCCGCCTTCTCGTCGTCCGTCTGTTCCGCCGGGGGCGGTGGCGCGGGTGCGGGGACCCGGCCGAGCAGGGCGGCGGCGCGGGGTCCCGGTGGGGCGGAGCGGGGAAGGCGGTCCCGCAGACGCCGGGTGACATGGGCGCACCACAGCCGCCGCATCGCCCGTCCGGGGGCGGGGTCGTCCCCGGCGTACCAGGCCAGTTCACGGCCCTGCGGGGCCGGACGCAGCGCGGCGAGCGGTGCGTAGTTCTCGACCACGAAGGTCCGCCCCGGCAGCGGCTCCCCGGCCGGCAGCGGACGGTGGGTCAGATCCAGGTGCTGGGCGCGTACGACGTCCAGTCCGGCGGCGTCGGCGAAGAGCCGGAACTGCGCGCCGGGACGGGGGTTGAAGTCGAGCAGGTGATAGGCGCCGGTACGGCCGCACCTGCGGAAGTCCAGGTCGAGGACGCCCCGGTAGCCGAGCGTGTCGACGAGCCGTTCGGCGAGCGTGCCGACCTGCGGGTTCTCGGTCCACTCACCCACCGCCGTCAGCCCGGCCCCGCGTGGCCAGGCGCACAGCTTGCGCCCCGTCCCGCCGCCGCGCAGCGTGCCGCGGCGGTCGGCGTACCCGTGGAAGAACCAGTCCCGGTCCGGGCCCGGCGGGAGGAAGGCCTGGAGCAGCAGCCGGCTGCCGGCTTCCTCGGTGCGCAGATACAGCTCGCGCGCGTCATGGGCGGAGCGCACGACGACCGTGCTGCGCAGTCCGCTGCCGGCCGGCAGCAGCCAGGGCCGGCTCCACTTCGCCACCAGCGGCAGCCCGAGGCGCCCCGCGGCGCAGACGGCCCCTTCGGCGCTGTCGGGGACGGCCGTCTCGGGGTGCGGTACGTCCGCCGCGGCGCACAGTGCGGCCAACTCGGCCTTGTCCGCGACCTGTTCGGGCAGCGCGCCGGGCTGCTGCGGCAGCAGATAGGCGGCCGCCAGCTCCTCGCGCAGCCGGGCCACGGCGACCGCGCCCGCGTCGTCCATGGGGATCAGTACGGCGGGCCGTTCGATGCGGGCGGCCACGCGCAGCAGGGCGGCGGCGATGTCGGCGGGCGCGGCGCCGGGCGGCGGCGGGGGATGCAGCTGGCGTACGAAACGGGATCTGCTCACGGGGCTTCCCGTCGCGTCGGCGACCACGTGCACCTCGATCCCGGCCCGGCCGAGCGAGCGTACGGCGCCGAGGGTTCCGTGGTGAAAGGGGTTCCGGTCGATCCGCAGCAGTACGGCGGGGACGCGGGTGTCGAGCAGCGACACGGGCATTGCGCTCCTGTGGTGGGGCCGGATCACCGGTTCGGTCGAGCAGGGCACCCGAAAGCCGTAACGGCGGTGGCGGCACATCCTTTTGTGTGACTTTCATATGGCTACGTATCAGTAGTGCAATTTCATCCCCCGCCCGGATTCATGCTCCGTTGACACCGTGAAAGTGAGGAGGGAGCCGGCATGGCCTCACAACAGCGACGCACCCGGTCCCGGCGGCCGGTCTTCGCCGTCGCCACGGCGGCGGCCGCGGTGTCGGTGGTCCTGGCGTCCGGGCCCGGACCCGCCGTCGCCGACCCCGCCCCGGTGCCGAACGCGACGCCGGCGCAGATCCCACAGGCGGCACCCCCACAGGACCCCGGCACCCAGCCGGCACCCCCCGCCGCCCCGACCCCGGACACCCCGACTCCCGCCGCCCCGACCCCGGACACCCCGACTCCCGCCGCCCCGACCCCGGACACCGCGCCCCCCGACCCGACGATCCCCGACTCGGCCCCCGACCCGACGGCCACCGAGTCCACACCCCCCGCCGCCCCGACTCCGTCCCCGCCGACCGCCCCCACCCTCACGCCCACGCCCACCCCCGTCCCTTCGACCGCCCCCGCCCCCGCCTTCGGTGCCTACCTCGACTTCGGTGCACGGGGGGTGGCCCGGATCGCCCGGCTCAGTGCCTGGCTGGGCGGGGCCGAGCTGCGGGTCGGGCACACCTATCTGCCGGGTGATCAGTGGTCGAACATCGAGGGCCTGCCCGGCTTCCTCGACGTATGGGCCGACTGGCGGCGGGAGAAGGACGACCGGATGCTCGTCCTCAACGTGCCCATGCTGGAGCGCAACGAGGAGGGCGTCGCCGATCCCGAGGTGCGCGATCTGCTCCAGCGGGGCGCGTCCGGGGAGTTCGACCACCACTTCCGCGCCCTCGCCGAGCGGCTGGTCGGGCTCGGGGTGCCGGACACCGTGATCGTGCTCGGCTGGGAGATGAACGGCACCACGTACACCCACCGCTGCGGCCCGGACCCGGAGGCCTGGAAGGCGTACTGGAACCGGATCGTCACCGCCATGCGCGCGGTGCCGGGCCAGCGGTTCCGGTTCGACTTCGCGCCCACCCGGGGCAGGGACGCCGTGCCGTGGACGGAGTGCTATCCCGGGGACGACACGGTCGACATCATCGGCATGGACGCCTACGACCAGCCGAGCGGACTCTCCTTCGACGAGCAGGTGTCCGAACCGCTCGGCCTCCAGGAGCACGTCGACTTCGCCCGGGCCCACGGCAAGCCCGTCTCGTATCCCGAATGGGGACTGTTCCGCAACGGCGACAACGCGGAGTACATGCGCCGCATGCTCGACTGGATGGACCGGCACGGAGCCCTCTACAACACACTGACCGACTACTGCCCGCACGGGGTGTGGCAGTGCCGCGGGAACCCGCGGGCGTCCGCGGTCTACCGCTCCCTCCTTTCGGACCCCGTGACCCCGACGGCGCCCACGGCCCCCCAGCGCCCGGACCACTGCACGCCGATCGCCCTCGGGAACTGGCTCGAGAGCCGGCTCGGCGGCCGGCTCTGTCTGCGGCTCGGCTGGTGGTCGCCCGCCCGCTGAGGCCACCGGGGCGGGCGGGACCCCGTCAGGTCCCCCCGTCACCGGCGTGCTCCTTCCGCCGCTCCCAGCGCAGCAGCAGTTCCTTGCCCCGCCGGCGGGCGGCCACGTCGCAGACGACCGCCGACAGCAGCGGGGCGGTCCGCCGCCGGGCCAGCAGCAGCCGCTGGTTGACGACCGGTTCGGGCCGCCAGTGATGCTTGTACGGCTCGTCGCCGCGCAGCAGGCTCAGCGCGGCCCGCCCCCCGTCCCGGGTGTGCTCGGCGCACGCGTCGAGCAGCATCACCGCCACGTCCGCCTTGCGCTCCCGCAGCCGGGGATGGGCGCCGTAGAGGTACCCGCCCGCCAGCCGGTGCGACAGCAGGGTCAGGTCGACGGCCACCACGTCGTCGTCCAGCCGGAACTCGGTGACCACCGCGTTTCCCGAGCGCACCATCGGGCCGACCGAGCGCACCAGGTGCTCGCAGAAGCGCGGCCGCAGATGCTCGCCGGTCACCTTGCGGCCCTGCCACTGCAACCGGTGCAGATCGAGGAGCCGGTGCAGCGCCGCGTCCACCTCGTCGGGCCGTACCGCGTGCCGCTCCACGCCCAGCGCGGTCAGCTTGCGCAGCTTGGCCCGCACCCGCTGGGCCTTCGCCGACGGCAGCCGGGCGACCAGCTCGTCCATGGGGAGGGCCGGCAGCTCCAGGCACATCGAGTCGCCCACCCGCCGACGCGGGCCGCGCCAGCGCTCGTAGACCTGTTCGACCGCGCCGCCCGGCCGTACCTCGCGGAAGTCGATGAGAGCCGTGCGGGCGGCCGCCGCGAGGGCTTCGGTGAGCGCGGTGACGGCCCGCTCGCCGTGGCCGTCGTCGACGAGGACGTCCGCGTAGTCGGAGATCGCCCCGCCGAGCGGGACCAGCGCGGGCACCGGGCGGCGGACGGCCATCAGCGGGGCGACGGCGACGAGTTCGGCTCCGTCGCGGACCACGAGCAGGCGCAGCCGGCCGGGCGTGCCGTACGACAGCCACCAGGAGTGCAGCCAGGCGTGGCTCTGGAACGGGGTCGCCGTCGCGCACCGCCGGTAGAGACGGTCCCAGGCGGGCGCGAGCCCGGCGAAGTCCCGCTCGTCGGTGATGAGTCCGGTGGCGTACGGCGGTTTCACAGCGCTCCATGGAATACGTCGTCGCGCGCGGCCGGGGCCGGTACGGCGGTCGGGGCGTCCGGTGTCTCCCGCTCCCGTCGCGGCCGTACCAGCAGCACCAGCCCCCCGAGCAGCCCGCCCGCGCTCGCCCCCACGAGGGAGGTCAGCACCGGGGACGGCGAGGACGGGTCGGTGGGCTCGACCGCGCGGGCGAACTGCTGGAGTTCGACGTTGGTGGTCTTCCGGGTGCTCAGCGCGTGCTCGGTCAGCGAGCGGGACACCGCGTTGGCCATGTCGGCGGCCAGCGCGGCGCGCGGGGCGGTGGCCGTGATGGAGACCAGCGGGGCGTCCGGCGAGGTCGCCGTCGTCACCTGGCGCTGCAAGGTGCGGGCCGGCACCCCCGCCGCCGTCTCGGCGTCCCCGAGCACCGCGAGCTGGGTCGCGACCCGCCCGTAGGCCTGCGCGAAGCCGAGTGCGGACGCCGGGTCGGACTTCTCGGTGGGAACGGCGACGACATAGGCGGTGGCCGTGTACACGGGCGGGGTGAGGGCCCCGTACGCGCCGCCGGCCAGACCGCCGGTGACGACCGCGGCGGCCAGCAGGGACCACGGCGGGAGCGTCCTGGCGCGGCGGAGGGCGGAGGGGCGGCGGCGGGGATGCGCGGTCATGCGGAACTGACTCCCTGGGGTGTCGGGGAAGCGGCGGAGGAGGCGGGGGCCGGCAGGGGCCGTCCGGTGACGGCGGCGGTGTACACGTCCATGAGCCGGCCGGCGCTGCGGGCGATGTCGTAGCGGTGGGCCGCGTCGGGCGCGGTGCGCGGGCCGGGGGGAGCGGCGCGGGCCTCGGTGAGCGCGCGGACGAACGCCTCGGTGCCGCCGGTGACCCGGAGGGCGCCGGGGGCGGTGAGACCGTCGAGGGCGGGGCAGGAGGCGTAGCGCACGGGGAGTCCGCAGGCCAGCGCCTCGACCACCGCGAGCCCGAAGGTCTCCTCGGGGGACGGGGAGACGAGCACGTCCATCGCGCAGACCAGGGACGGCAGATCGGGCCCCGGGGTCCCGTCGGGGACGTAGGGGCGTTCGCCGGTGAGCAGGACACGGTCGGCGACCCCCGCCTCCTGGGCGAGGCGGCGCAGCGCGTCCTCCTCCGGGCCGCCGCCGACCAGCAGCAGCCGGCAGTCGGCGGGCAGCCGGGCGAGGGCGCGGACGGCGATGTCGAAGCGTTTGCCCGCGGCCAGCCGGCCGATGCCGCCGACGACGTACGCGTCCGGCGGCAGGCCGAGCTGCCGGCGGGCCCGGTCGCGGGCGGCCGCGTCGAAGCGGAAGCGGGCCAGGTCGATGCCGTTGGGCACCACCGCGATCCGAGCGTTCGCCACGCCCCAGGCGCGCAGCCGTCCGGCGACCGCGGGGGAGACCGCGACCGTGGCGCGGCCGAGCCGCTCACCGGCGAGATAGAGCGCCCGGACCCCGGCGGTCAGCCGTCGGCCCTCCAGCTGAGTCCCGCCCAGGGAGTGTTCGGTGGCGACGACCGCCCGCACCCCGGCGAGCCGGGCGGCCGGGCGGCCGTAGACGCAGGCCCGGTAGAGATGGGTGTGGACGAGGTCGTAGCGGCCGGCCCGGATGATCCGCACCAGGCGGGGCAGCGCGGCCAGGTCGCGGTTGCCGCGCATCCCGAGGTCGACGACCCGCACCCCGTCGGCCCGCAGCCCCTCGGCGACCGCGCCCGGGTTCGTCAGCGTCACGACCTCGCAGTCGGCGGGCAGATGCGGCAGCAGCAGCCGCAGTTGCTGCTCGGCGCCGCCCACGCCGAGGCCGGTGATGATGTGCAGGACCCTCACCGCGGCGCCTCGACCCGGCGGCGGCGCAGCGGGTGCAGCCGGTACTTGAGGAAGAGGCGCGCGGAGGTGTCGTTCTGGCCGACGTGGACGCGCGGGAAGGCGTACGGGCCGGTGAGCGGGCCGGGGTCGATCGCGCAGGCGTAGGTGTATCCGGCGTCCCGTACGGCGTCCACGGCCCGCCGGTCGATCGTGCCGTAGGGGTAGCAGAAGCCGGCGGGTGCCGTGCCCAGCAGTGCGGCGAGGGCGCTGCGGCTGTCGGCGGTCTCCGCCTTCAGGGTGAGGTCGTCGGCGCGGGTGAGGTCGAGGTGGGTGAGGCCGTGCGAGCCGATCTCGACGCCCTCGGCGGCGGCCTGCCGGATGCCGTCGGCGGTGAGCAGCGGTTTGCGCGGGCCGAGCGGGTCCCAGGCGTTGTCGCCGCCGAGCCGGCCGGGCAGCACGAACAGGGTGGCCGTGCAGCCGTGGCGGCGCAGGACGGGCAGGGCGTGGGTGACGAAGTCGGCGTACCCGTCGTCGAAGGTCAGGCCGACGAGTCCGCCGGGGGCGGGCGCGGCGAGCAGCTCGGCCATGGAGACGCCCCTGAGGCCCCGCCGGACCAGCCAGGCGAGCTGCCGGTCCAGCCGCTCGGGCGTGATGGTGACGCGGTACGGGTCGTCGGCGCGGTCCTCGGTCACCGAGTGGTACATCGCCACCCAGGGGACGGAGCTGCGTCTGGTGGTGTCAGGAGCGGCCATGGGCGAGCCTCCGGGTCGCGGAACGTACGGAACGGAGTGCGCGGGCGATGCCCTGGACGCCCAGGGCCCGGCCCAGCAGGACGAAGACGGCGGTCACGGTGAGCCCCCCGGCGACCAGCCCCGTGAGGGTGCCCGTGCAGCGGGCGGCGACGAGGATCCCCGCCACGGTCGCGAACAGTGCGGCGAGCACCGGGCGGCCGAGTTCGAGCAGCACGGCCCGGGTGCGCAGCGGGACGCTGCGGGGGCCCGTCCCGGCGAGCAGGACCGTCGCGGTGACGGTGATGCCGGCCGCGTTGGCGACGGCGATCCCGTACACCCCCCAGGGGCCGACGCACAGCGCGCCGACACCGGAGGTCACCGCGATGCCGATGGCCATCGCGCCGACCGGGTACCAGCGGCCGCGGCCGCCCGAGAAGTAGGAGCGGACGAGGACGCCGGTGAGGGTCTGGCCGAGCAGCCCCAGCGCGTACACCCGCATCACCCCGGCCGTGGCCGCGGTGTCCTGGGCGGTGAACGCGCCCCGCTGGAAGAGGATCTCGATGATCTGCGGGGCGCAGGCCACCACGGCGGCGGTGCCGAGCAGCACGATGCACGCGGCCAGCGACAGATCCCGCTCCACCCGGGTCCGGGCCCGCTCGGTGTCCCCCTCGGCCAGCGCCCGCGCGACCACCGGGAAGGTGACCGTGCAGACCATCACCGACAGGATCATCGGCATCTGCGCGACCTTCTGGGCGTAGTTGAGGTGCGAGATCGCCCCGGCGGGCAGGTTCGAGGCGAGGAACCGCTCGATGAGCACCTGCGACTGCCGGCACAGCGCGAAGAGCAGCACGGTGGTCAGGAGCGCGGTGTCCAGCGGCCGGGGTTCCTCCCCGGCGGCCTCCCGGGAAGCCGCCCCCTTCCTCAACTGCCTTACCAAAGAGGGAAGTTGTACGAAGACCATCAGGAACCCGCCGACCGCCACCCCGGCCGCCGCCGAGCGCACCCCCCACCGCCCGCCGAGTGTGAACATCCCGGTGACGATGCCGACGTTGTACGCCACGTAGATCGCCGCGGGCGCCACGAACCGCCGGTGCGCGCGCAGGGCGGCGCTGCAGTACCCGGCGAGCCCGAAACTCACCACACAGGTCGCGGTGAGCCGGGTGCAGTCCACGGCGAGCGCCGGGTCGGGCAGCCCCGGGGCGAGCACCCCGACCAGCTGGGGGGCGATTGCGGCGAGCAGGGCGCCGATCGCGACGAACGCCAGCGACAGCCGCGGGAGCGTGCCGGCGACCAGGGCGCGGACCGGATCACCGGGGGCGCCCTGGGAGCGGCGGGCCAGCGCCATGCTGAACGCGGGGATCAGCGCGAACGCCAGCCCGTCCTCGATGAGCAGGGTGGCCGCGAACTCCGGGACGGTCCAGGCGACGAGGAAGGCGTCCGTGTCGCTGCCCGCCCCGAACAGCCGCGCCAGCGCCTGGTCCCGGACCAGCCCGAGCAGCGACCCGGCGACCGAGAGCACGGCGGTGACGAGCGCCGCCTTGGCGAGAAAACCCCCGGAGGCCGGGGGAAGCCCGGTGACCCCTTCGTCATCGGACCGCTCCCCGGCCGGGGCGACGTCCCGCGCCACCGGCACGACCACCTCCCCGTCGACCCCCCTCACCTGCCGGGGCGCCCGAAACGGCACCACCCTCACCGCCCCCACCCCTCCCCGACGACCCCACGCTCCCGGTCTCCCTCGGCCTTCCGGGCCTCCTGGGCTTTCCGGGCCTCTTGGGCCTTCCGGTCCGTCCCGGCTTCCCGGTCCGTCCCGGCCTTCC
>NZ_KQ948769.1:307500-403746 GCF_001514205.1 Streptomyces griseoruber
CTTCCCGGTCCGTCCCGGCTTCCCGGTCCGTCCCGGCTTCCCGGTCCGTCCCGGCCTCCCGCGCCTCCTCGGCCTCCCGGACCTTCCCGGTCTCCCGAGCCGGTCGGACGGGTCCGTCGGCCCAGGTGGGTTCGGTTGCCTGTGTTCTTTCGGCCTCCGCGAGGCGTTGGGGCTTCCGGGCTTTCAGGGGCTTCCCGGCCTGCCCGGCATTCCCGGCTTCCTGAGCCGGTCGGACGGGCCCGCCCGCCCAGGCCGGTCCGGCCGCCTGTGTCCTTTCGGCCTCGCCTGGGCGTGCGGGCTCGCCGAGGTGTGCGGGCTCCCCGCCCACCAGTGCCCACCACGCCACCAGCCCGAGGACCACGGCGGTCAGGACGGTCGAGGGGCCGCCGATGTCGGCGTACATGAAGTCGACGAGCTGCCAGACCAGCAGCCCGCAGGCGGCGAGGGCGCAGTCCGGTCCGGGGCCGGTGCGGTGGGCCCGGAACAGGCCGCGCAGGGCGAGGGCCAGCAGTGCCAGCCAGCCGCCCGCGAGGGCCAGCAGCCCGATCAGGCCCTGCTCGCTGAGGATCAGCAGGTACATGTTGTGCGGGGACAGCAGCGGCTGCCGTACGAAGCCGGAGCCCGCGCCGTCGGTGTCGCTGCCGGAGGACAGCGCGAGCGAGGCGTGCGCGTCGCGGTGCTCGGGGAAGCCCTTCAGCCCGACCCCGGTCAGCGGATGCTCGCGCCACATGCCGACCGCGGCCGCCCACATCGTGTACCGGTCGGTGACCGACTGGTCCGGGGCGTCCGTGACCTGCGTGATGCTGCCGACCCGCTCCTGGAGCATCGCCGAGCCCACCCCGAAGCCGCCGACCAGCACCACCCCGGCCGCGACCCCGACCGCCCCCACCTTCAGCGCCCGCACCGGCCCGGCCAGCACCAGCTGCACCGAGCAGGTCACCGCGGTCGCGATCCAGGCGCCCCGGCTGAAGGACAGCGCGAGCGGCACGCACAGGGCGAGCGCGGCCAGCGCGGCGACCGTCCGCCGCCGTACGCAGGTCCGGCCCAGTGCCAGCCCCACCGCGCAGACCAGCCCGAAGGACACCACCGTCGCCATGCCCATCACGTCCTGCGGCCCGAAGGTGCCGACCGCGCGGATCATCTCGCCCTGGTACGAGGCGCCGGTGCCGGTGACGAACTGGTGGACGCCCACCGCGCCCTGCCAGATCGCCAGCGCGACGAACGACCAGGCCAGCACCCGCAGGTCGCGCCGGTCCCGGACGAGCAGCAGCACCGCCGCCGGGACCAGCACGAACACCTGGAGATAGCGGCCGAGGCCGGTCAGTCCCTCGCCCGGCGAGGACGCGCCCGCCGCGGCGAGCGCGAGCCCCGCCACCGGCAGCCCGAGCACCACGGCGGCCGTGCGGGACAGCGGGCGCCGCCGCTGCCGTACCAGCCGGACCAGGCAGAACAGCACGACGAGCGCGGAGACCGCGTCCGCCGGCCCGGCGCCGCCCTCCCCGCCGGGCGGGACGGGCAGGGCCAGCAGGGCGATCACGGCGACGACCGGCAGCACCGGCGGCACGGACCGGGCGACGCCCGGGAGGGGCAGCACATGAGTCATGGGCGGGTTCAGCTCCCGGTCGGTCGCACGAGGGCGGCCGCGGTGCGCAGCAGGATGCACACGTCCTGCCACAGCGACCAGTTGTCGATGTACGCGTTGTCGAAGCGCGCCCGGTCCTCGATCGAGGTGTCGCCGCGCAGCCCGTACACCTGGGCGAGCCCGGTGATGCCGACCCGCATCCGGTGCCGGGCCGCGTAACCGGGGTAGGTCTGGCTGAACTGGCCGACGAAGAAGGGCCGTTCGGGGCGCGGCCCGACCAGGCTCATGTCGCCCCGCAGCACGTTCCACAACTGGAGCAGCTCGTCCAGCGAACTCTTGCGCAGGAACCGGCAGAACGGGTTCATCCGCACCTCGCCGGCCACGCTCCAGCGGGTCGCGGACTCGTGGTCGTCGACCGGGCGCAGGGTGCGGAACTTCAGCAGCGTGAACGGGAGCCCGTCCTTGCCGATGCGCTCCTGACGGAAGACCACCCCCGGCCCGTCGGTGCACCGCAGCACCGCCGCGCACACCAGCAGCAGCGGGCTGATCAGCAGCAGCAGCGCCCCCGACACCGAGACGTCGAGGAGCCGCTTGCCGAGGCTGCCCCACCGCTCGGACCCCAGGTCCAGCCGGCGGCAGGCGAACCCGGCGAGCCGCTCCCGGGCGGTGTACGAGGGCGAGTCGGCGTCGACCTCCCACACCGAGCAACCGGAGGCGGCCAGCGCCCGCAGCAGCGGGCCCTGCTTGGAGCGGACGGCGGGGTGGACGCACAGGACGTCCCGGACGCCGTTCTGGATGAGGGCCCGCTGCACCTCCTGGCCGGTGGTCAGCACGGGCAGCCCGTCGGGGCCGTCCGGCCGCTCCGCGACCACGCCCACCGGCCGCACCCCGCAGCGCGGGTGGCGCAGCAGCGCGGCGGCCACCCGCTGGGCGGTCGCGTCGGGTCCGATGACGAGCGCGGCGCGCGGATGCCGGACCATCGCCCGGCGGTGGCGCAGATGGACGAGCGCCCGCCCGGCGCAGGCGGTCAGGGCCTGCGCGGCGCAGCCGGTGGCCAGGGTGTGCGCGGTGAGCGCGTGCGCCGGGTGCCAGGCCGCGGCGAGCGCCCCCAGCGCCAGCCAGGCCACCGTGATCCGGCCGCAGACGGTGGGCAGCTCGTCCAGCACACCTCTCACGGGTGGCTGCCACCGGGGCCGCACCGCTAAGGCCAGCGCCGCCAGCACGGCCATCAGGGCCCGGTGATGGCCCGCCAGGAGCAGCACCGCCCCGCCCGCCAGCGCGGCGAGGCCGTCGGCGAGCAGCAGCAGCGGGGGCGCGGCGGGCCGGACCGGGGGACGCCGGGCGGGGAACCGGAAGCCCGCGCCGGTGCTTTCCGGCCGGGGGATGACCGACAGGGGCGGATAGCCGCCCTGGACGCCGGGCGGGGTGGCGGTCGATTGCGCAGTACTTTCCGCAGTCACGGGTGGATGGACTCCCTGGACTCGGTGGGCACGACCCGGGGCGCGGGCCTGAGGCACAGCAGGTCGCGGTACACGTCCGCGACTGCGGCTGCCGTGCGCCGCACATCGTGCGTGGACAGGACGTGACGGCGCCCGTGCTCGCCGAGCGAGGTCCGCAGCGGCGCGTCGGACAGCAGGGCGGCGACGGCCCGGGACAGCCCCGCCGGATCGCCGGCGGGCACCAGACAGCGGGGGACGAGCGCGGCCGGCAGGCTCTCCCGGGCGCCGTCCACCTCGGTCACCACCACCGGCCGCCCGCAGGCCAGCGCCTCCAGCGGGGCCAGCGCCATGCCCTCCCAGCGGGAGGGCAGCACCACCAGGTCGGCGGCCCGGTACCAGGGGACGGTGTCGTCGACGGCCCCCGCGAACAGCACCGACTCCGGCGCCCCGGCCCGCAGCCGCTCCGCGTCCGGACCGTCCCCGACGAGCACCAGCCGCGCCCCGGGCACCTTCCGCACGACGTCCGCCCAGGCCTCGAGCAGCACGTCCTGCCCCTTCTGCCGGCACAGCCGCCCGACGCACACCGCGAGCGGTGCGGCCGGGTCGACCTCCGGCAGGAGGGCGGCGCGTACGGCGTCGGCGGCACCGGGGTGGAAGCGCTCGGTGTCGACGCCGTTGGGGACGACGCTCCACCGGCCGGTGATCCCCGCGCCGAGCCCGGTCGTGCGTTCCGCCTCGCTCACGCACACCAGCCGGCCGGCCCAGCGTGCCCCGAACCGCTCCCACTTCAGGGCGAGCGCGGCGGTGGTCCCGCCGACCGCCTCGAAGGACCAGGCGTGCGGCTGGAACACGGTCGGGATCCGCCCCCGCACGGCGAGCCGGCCGGCCAGTCCCGCCTTCGCACTGTGGGCGTGCACCAGTGCGGGGCGTACCTGGTCGAGCAGGCGTACGAGTCGTCGTACCTCACCCGGCAGCGAGGGCCCGGGGGACCGGGTCGCCTCCCAGCGCCGCACCTGGGCGCCCAGTGCGCGCAGGCCGTCGGCGAAGGGGCTGTCGGGGCAGGCCACGGTGACCTGCAGCCCGGCCGCGAGCTGGGCCCGCGTCAGGTCGGTGACGACGCGGGCGACGCCGCCGTCAACCGGCTGGGTGAGATGCAGGACCCGGGTTCCGACGTCGGGTTCTGGCTGGTGCATCGCGCGGTTTCCTCGCTCACGGTGGCGCTCGGGACGGGCCGGAACGCGCCGACTTCTTCGTCCGTGTCCCGGTCGCCGCGAAGAGCGCCCCGGTCCACGCCGCGTCCCGGTGGAAAACGAGCCTGAACGTCCGCTGGTCACCACCGCGCCGCAACCCGCGCCGAGATCGAACACGTCACCGCAACGGCCCACGATGTCGGCCTGCGCCGGGACGTGCGCCGCCGGAGCCGCCCCGACCCGCTGATCACCGTGTTCAACACATCGTCGGATGGGCAGACCGGCTCGCCTGATGCCGAGGTGGGAGCGGTGCGACCGGGTGGCGGTCGAGCGCACGAGCGAATCAGTTCACTCCTTTGGCGGCACAACCCCGGGCGGCGCAGCGCGTTGACACAGCGCCGGGCATCCCCGCCCGGGTGTTGGTGTCAAAACCCCAAGGAGCACTTCTCCATGTCGCGTATCGCGAAGGGCCTGGTCCTGACCTCCGTTGCCGCTGCGGCCGTCGCCGGCGCCTCCGGCATCGCCGCCGCCGACAGCGGCGCGAGCGGTGTCGCCGAGCACTCCCCGGGCGTGCTCTCGGGCAACGTCGTCCAGGCCCCGATCCACATTCCGGTCAACGTCTGCGGCAACACCGTCAACATCGTCGGTCTGCTGAACCCGGCCTTCGGGAACACCTGCGTCAACGACTGACGTCACCTCACGTCCTCGTCGAACGGCCGCCCTCCCCCCGGGAGAGCGGCCGTTCGGCGTCGCCCATCCCCTTGATCAGTGATCCCTCTGGAAGGAACCCGATGAAGTCCCTCAAGGCCGCCGTCGTCGTCGCAGGGTCCGTCGTCCTCGCCGGCGTCGCCGCACCCGCGTTCGCCCACGAAGCCGCCGACCTCACGCCCACCAGCCTCAACGGTGCCGTGAACACCCTCACCAAGGGCGATCTCACCGCCCGGGACGTGATGCCGCTCCAGCAGCAGTCGAACGCGCTCGACACCGAGAACAAGGGCTCCCTCCTGAACACGGTCAACGGCGCGGCCGGCGCCCTCAACCAGCACACCCGGCTGCTCGGCGGGCTCCCCCTGAACGGCTGACCCACCCCTTCCGCGGGGCCGGTCCCGTACGGACGGGACCGGCGTCCCTCGTTCGTGTGGAGCACCCCCCGGGCGTCCCCCGGTCGGGTGAGAACACCCCCGGCCGCCCGCCGTAGCGCTTATAGGGTCGCGCGGTGACCTCAACCCCAAGCACAACCCGCCCCTTCAGCGTGGCCGACCTGGGCACCCTCGTCGTGATGCCGTGGAGCGGCGAGGCCCCCGACGGCAGCGACATGCCCTACCTGCTCGCCTACTCCCTCGGCGACGCCGCGGACGGCGGCGCGGAGACCACCGCCGTCGCCATCGAGCGGCTGCTCGGCGACAACGGTCTGCCCGTCGGCGGCGACCTCGTCGACGGCGCCGAACGGCCCAGCCTGCCGGTCACGCTGCTCGTCACGGCCGGCGCGGCCGTGCTGAACATGCCGATGCTCAACGCCCAGTGCGTGCCACCGCCCGAGTGGCTCGACGCCGTCGAGGCCCGCGGCTACGCCTACCTCGTCTTCACCACCCGTCCGTGGCCCGAGGCCGTCCCCGGCGAGCCCGTCGAGCCCGAGGCGCTGGCCGCGTTCGCGGGCGCCGAGGAGACCCTCACCGCGGCGGCCCACATCGTGCTGCCCGCCCGCAGTCTGCGCGGCTGACACCGGTGCCGGGGGCGGCCGAGCCGGAGCCCGCGGGCCCGGGGCCGAAGCCGCGGGCGGCGGGCGCCGGCCGCGGCTTCGCCGTGCTGCTCCTCCTGTGCGGCGCGGCCGGGTTGCTGGCCTCCTGGGTCATCACCCTCGACAAGTTCAAGCTGCTGGAGAACCCGGACTTCGTTCCGGGGTGCAGCCTGAACCCGGTGGTGTCCTGCGGCAGCGTCATGAAGAGCGACCAGGCCTCGGCGTTCGGGTTCCCCAACCCGATGCTGGGTCTGGTGGCGTACGGCGTCGTCGTGTGCGTCGGCATGAGCCTGCTGGCCGGCGCCGCCTTCCCCCGCTGGTACTGGCTCACCTTCACCGCCGGCTGCCTCTTCGGCGTGGGGTTCGTGACCTGGCTCCAGTTCCAGTCCCTGTACCGGATCAACGCGCTGTGCCTGTGGTGCTGTCTGGCCTGGATCGCCACCATCGTGCTGTTCTGGTACGTCGTCTCCTTCGACGTACGGCGGGAATTCCTGCCGGTACCGCCGGCCCTGCGCACCTTCTTCGCGGAGTTCACCTGGGTCCTGCCGCTGCTGCAGCTCGGCGTCGTCGGCATGCTGATCCTGACCCGCTGGTGGGATTTCTGGACGAGCTGACGATGTGCTCGTAGCACTACTGCGGCAGTCGGGGGAATTGTGAACTGGTGGCGATTTCCGACTCGTTACCGGCTACGGACGCACAGCCCCCAGAACCGACGAAAGGGCCCGTACCCGAGATGAAGCCGACCACCCGAGGAACCCTCGCCGCCGTGCTGACGTGTGTGGCCGCCGCGGCCGGAGCCGCCGTCGCGACCCCCGCCGCGGCGGTCGGCACGGTCCCCGTCCCCGTCCCGCTGAACGGCCTGGAGAACTCCCTCGGCATGGAACTGCCCGAGGTCGGCGGCGAGGTCCCGCTGCCGACGCCGGGCTCGCCCGAGGGCCCGCGCTATGCCGAGGGCCGGCTGATCCCCGAGCGGGCCGTCCCGCAGCTCCCCGTCAGCGCCGGTCTGCCCGGCGCCGGCGTCCGGGCACCCCTGCCGGAGCTCCTCGGCAGCGGCTTCCAGCACCTCGGCCTCGACGCCCCCGCCACCGACCTGCGCACCCTCGGCCCCGGCCTGGCCCTGGACGCCCCCCTCACCCCGCCGAACCCGGACAACTTCGGCCTGCCGGAGCCGAAGCTGCCCCAGGCGGGCGTACTCACCCCCGTCCTCCAGGCCGTACCGGTCGCGAACCTCGGCCTGGGGCAGGGCCTCTAGGCCACGGCGCCGACGACGGCGCGGCAACGGGCCCGGACGGCCCCCCGTCCGGGCCCGTCCGTGTGCTTCGGGTGCTTCGTGGTGACCCGGGGGGCCGCCGGGCGGTTACCGCTACGGACAACCGCACACGAGAAGGAGCACCCCATGGTCGTCGACGTCGACGGAGTACCCGTGTCCACGAGGCAGCCCGGGCCGGCGAGAGCCGGTACCCGGCGGGAGATGCTGCGCGGGCTGCTCGGCGTCGCCGCCGGCCTCGCGCTCGTCCCGGTCGTCGCCGCCTCCTGGCCCCCCGGCCCGCTGGACGGCGCGCACGGCACGGGCGGAGCGGGCGGCGCGGCCGGCACCGGCTTCGACGAGGTGTACCGCGGCCGCCGCATCCGGGGCGTCCTCACCCCGGCCGGCCGCTCGGCCGCCGACGGCGCGCAGTGGGAGGTCACCGTCGACGGCCGCCCGCTGCACCTGATGCGCCGGGCCGACGGCACCTGGCTGAGCATGGTCGACCACTACCGCTCGTACCGCACCCCGCTGGAGGCCGCCCGCGCCGCCGTGGACGAGCTCGGCCCGGGCGAGATGCTGCGCGGGAGCGACGCCCCGGCGTACGGCGACCACCCGCACGACATGGGGGGACGCCATGGTCTACACGCGTAAGGACGTCAGCACCCTGACCGCCGACGAACGCCGACGGTTCGTGAAGGCGATGCTGGAGGTCAAACGGCGGGGCGAGTACGACGAGTTCGTACGGATGCACATCGACCACTACGTCTCCGACGGCGAGGGCGGCCTGCGTACGGCCCACATGGCGCCCTCCTTCCTGGCCTGGCACCGGCGGTTCCTGCTGGAACTGGAGAAGGCGCTGCGCCGGGTCGACCCCTCGGTGACCGTGCCGTACTGGGACTGGACGCGCGACCGCACCGCGACCGCCGCGCCCTGGACCGCGGACCTCCTCGGCGGCAACGGACGCGCCTCCGACCGCCAGGTCACCACCGGGCCGTTCGCCTACGCCACCGGCAACTGGACCCTGAAGGAGAACGTCACCGACGGCGAGTTCCTCACCCGGGACCTCGGCCGCTCCGCCAACCCCATCGAGCTGCCCACCGCGGCCGAACTGGAATGGGCCCTGAAGGACCCGGTCTACGACACCGCGCCCTGGGACTCGACGGTCACCGAGGGCTTCCGCAACAAGCTGGAGGGCTGGGGCACCGGGCGGGGCAGCGCCGCCTGGCGCAACCACAACCGGGTGCACCGGTGGGTCGGCGGGGAGATGCTGGGCGGCGCCTCCGTCAACGACCCCGTGTTCTGGCTCCACCACGCCTTCATCGACCTGGTGTGGACCCGCTGGCAGGCCCGCCACCGCGTCCACCGCTATCTGCCCGCCGAACCGCCCGGCGAGGCGAGCCGGCAGTACCGCCGGGTCGTCGCCCGCAAGGAGAAGCTGCCGCCGTGGAACGTGACACCGGATCAGCTGGAGGACGTGTCGGGGATCTACCGGTACGCGTAGGCCCGTAGGCGGGACACGCGAGAGCCCCGGCGCTCGAGGTGCCGGGGCTCTGCCGATGCGTGGGGGACGCGTGCGTCAGTCGCCGTAGCCGGCGCCGCCGTGCCGGCCGCCGCCGTTGCTGGAGCTGCTGCCGTGGCGGTCGTGACCGTAGTCGCCGCCGTGCTCCTTGCCCTTGTCGTGGCCGCTGACGTTGGCGCAGGTGTTGCCGAAGGCCGGGTTCAGCAGGGCGATGACGTTGACGGTGTTGCCGCAGAGGTTGACCGGGACGTGGACCGGAACCTGGACGACGTTGCCCGACAGGACACCCGGCGAGCCAACGGCCGCACCCTGCGCACCCGCGTCCGCCATGGCCAGGCCGGCCCCGCTGACCACCGCGGCGCCGGTGCCCAGGGCAACGGCCGCCACCTTCGCGATGCGAGACATCACGTTCTCCTTAGTGATTCGGTTCGCGCGACAGCAGGGAACGCCGTCGCACACGCCGTTCAACGCGGCCACCCCGGCCGGGTCACGGCGCGTCGGTCCGGATCACCCTTTTTGAACAGGAGAGACCTACAGACGGGTGCCTAGACCGCCCGGAGGTGTGTCGCGACGAAGGCGGTGAGCGTGGCGACGGACTCCAGGCTGTCCAGGCTCAGGTCCAGCGCGGCGACGTCCACGCCGAACCGGGCGTCGATCGCGCCCAGCAGGACCACCCCGGCCAGCGAGGTGAGGGCGATCTCCGGGCCGAACAGGGGGGTGTCCGCGGGGAGTTTCCCCACCACGTCCGGATCCAGCCGGGCCGCCTCGGCGATCATCGAGCGCAGTTCCCGCTCCACCGCGGGCGGGTCCTGGATGTCGGTCACGCCTCGGCGTCCTCTCGGTCGGATACGTGCAGATAGGGGGGCGGCTTCGGAAGCTCGCCGTGCAGCGCGCGCCCGAGGACGGCCGAGTCGGGCGTCGCGCCCTCGGTGTCCTCCACCCGGCGCAGGCCCGCCTGGCGGAGCAGGATCCGCATCTCCAGGTTGGCGTCCGTCGGACGCAGGGTCACCCGGAACTCCTCGGCACCGGCCCGCCGGGCCCGTCCCATCAGCCAGAACAGGAAGGCCGCCGCCGCGCCCCGGCCGGCCACCCGGCAGGAGAGGGCGAGCAGCGGGACGGACCAGGTGCCCGTGCCCGTGCCCGCGCCGGTGCGGTCGACGAGTGCGGCGCCGATGACGCCGTATGCGCCGAAGCGGTCCGTCATCCGTGCCGTGTACAGCTCGTGCCCGTCCGAGGCGGCCAGCTCGCCCAGCCGGTCCGGGGTGAGGCCGGAGGAGTTCAGCCGGTGGGTGCGGGCGGCGAGCTCCAGGGCGCGCGGGACCTCCTCGGGCGTGGCCGTGCCGACCGTGAGCCGCATGGCGCACCAGCTCAGGAACTCCTCCCGGCTGCCGTGGAAGCGTTCGCCCTCGGCCCGGCGGGCCTCCTCGGTGCGGTAGCGGTCGACCCGGGCGCGTGACTCGGGGGTGACCTCCCGGCCCTCGAACGCGGCCAGCAGCGCGGGCACGTCCTCGGGGGCGAGGGTGCCCACGGCGGGCAGCAGGGCCTCGACCTCGGCGCGCTCGTAGGGCGAGTCGTCGACCAGGACGAGGGCGTCCACGGCGATCCCGAGGTTCTCGGCGATTCTGCGCAGCGACTCGCTCTTGTCCTGCCAGGACACCTGCGGGGCGAGGAACCGCTCGCGCACCTCCGGCCGGCCGGCCGCGAGCCGGTCGAGCACGGCGGGCGCGCTGCGGCTCGCGATGCTGCTGAGCACGCCGCGGGCCGCGAGCGCGTCGATCGCGGCCAGCATCTCGGGGCGGGGGACGGGCAGTTCGTCGGTGGGGGACTCGACGGCGATGTCGTCCCAGAGGGTGCCGTCGAGGTCCCAGACGACGCACTTGACGCGGTCGGCGTCGAAGGCGGTCATCGCTCACCCCGGGGCAGGAACAGCTTCATCGAGAGGCTGGTGGGGTCGAATCCGAACTTGCGGTAGACCGTGCGCATCGGGACGTTGCCTACATGGACCCGGCCGGTGACCTCGGTGATGCCGCCCGCCAGACAGAACTCCAGGCCCGCGGTGAGGAGGAGTTCGGCGACATCGCTGCGGTTGTCCACCGGGGAGACCGCCAGGGAGCGGAAGTTGGCGTAGCGGTCGCCGGTCATCGCGTTCTGGTTGATGCTCACCCAGCACCAGCCGACGGGCTCCTCGCCCGGACGCCCGGCGACGATCATGCCCTCCTTCGACTTCTCCATCGCCTTGCCGAGGCGGGCCGCCCAGCGGACCGGGTCGTCGATGGCGTCCTCGCCGAAGGAGACCCGGGCGATCTCGGCCTCGAACGCCCCGATCGCCGGAAGGTCGCGCTCGTCGGCCTGCCGGGTGACATAGGGGTGCGTGCGCTTCTCGAGGGCGGCACGGTCCTCGGGGGACGGGGGGTGCCAGCCGATCGTGCGGGTGCCGGGGGTGCCGGGGGTGCCGGGGGTGCCGGGGGTGTTGGGGGTGCCGGTACGGGCAGGTGCCGTCTGCTGGACGGGTGCCGCGGGCCTCTGCCCGGCCGGCGCGGGAGCCTGCTGCCGCGCCTCCGGCGGCTCCGGCGCCTCCGAGACCAGCCGTCCCGGCCGGAACGGCCCCTTCCCGCAGTTCGGGCAGCCCTCGGCGCGCAGGGCCGCGACCTGGCTCCAGCGGGCGCCGGGGCCGACGCGGACCTTGTGCCCGCAGGCCACGCACTCGTACTCGCGCTGCCGGGTCCGCTTGTCGCCCGTGTACAGGGGGCCGCTGTAGTCGCCCTGGCGGGAGGCGGTGGAGGTGGTGGTGAGCAGCTGCTGGAAGAAGCCGACACCGCCGAGGATGCCGCTGCCCTCGTACTCGTTGAAGTTGCGGATGTAGCCGTTGGTGACCAGGCCCAGGGCCATGATCTCCCGCTGGACCTCCAGCATCTCGTCCGGGCTCTTGCCGCCGAAGGAGAAGAAGACGCTGTGCGCGGGACCGGGCCGCAGGCCCTCCACGGCGCGGGACAGGAAGAGCCGGGCGCCTTCGGGGGTGTACGGCGGGTCGGTCATGGCGACGTCATGCTGCCCGTGCAGGTGCTCGGGCAGGGGCTGGCGCAGATCGTGCCGCACCGTCTCGACGCGGGTGCCGAGTCCCCCCGCCACCTTCTGGATGTAGTCGAGGATCTCGGCGGAGATGTCGACCACGGTCACCCGCTCGACGATCGGCCCGCCCAGCACGTCGCCCACGACGGCCACGGCCAGCGACACCAGGTCGTCGTCGCCGACGAGCAGCAGCGAGCCGCCCGGCAGCGCGCCCGCCGTCAGCAGCGCCAGCACCCGGCGCACCTTGGTCTCGGCCGTGCAGTGCGACTGGTCGATCGCCATGTCGGCGGCGGGACCGGACTCCATGAGCGCCCGCAGCCGTCGTACGGCCTCGTCCAGCACCTCGGGGATCACCAGCTCACGGCCGTCGCAGGTGCGGCAGGTGGCGTCCAGGGTGAGGTCCATGCCGAGCTGTGCGACGAGGTCCGAGCCGGCCTCGGTCAGCCGGGACGGGCGCTCCCTGGTGACGAGACCGCGGCGCCGCAGCTCGTTCCCCAGGGCGGCCACGATCGGCACCGGCAGGCCGGTGGCCCGGCTGAGGTCCTTGGTGGAGGCGGGGGCCAGACGGCGCAGCGCACGCAGCACGGACCGCACTCCGGGCGGGCCCTCCTGAAGCCGGACGGCGTCCGCGACTTCCGTGAGCAGTTGATCGGCGGTGGTACTCCGGGGGTGCCGACGCGCGTTCGTCACAATGCTGCTCCAGGGAAGCTGATGGATTCCGTGGGTATCGAGTATACGGGCTGGTAGGCGCCCCGATCGGACTCGGTACGGCGGCCGGGAATGCGAAGCGGGAAGAGGAATTCCGGCGACGGTCCCGCACTGCTGCGGCGGATGGCATTCCGCGCCCTCGGACGGAAAGGTTTACCGGAATTCACCACATCGTTTTCCGGCCGAATATGCCCCCGGTCTTCCCGCCCCCTTGACGGGACGCGCTCGCGAGCCCCATAGCGCCCCGGATGCTAGGCTTGGCCCGACCGAGCGCCCGTAACCGGCCTCGCGACCTTCCTCTTCAGCCGCGCGGACCAGCGCTGATCTATCTGAAAGGAGACGGGGGCAGCGGTTCCTCACCCCCGGTTCCCCATGACCAACTCCACCGACCTCGCCACCGAGGGCATAAACGTCGACGATCTGTGCTCTTATGCCGTCGACGTATGGGTGAGCGACCACAGCATCCTGACCGACGAGGAGCGCCTCCTCCAGGTGCTGCGCACGGCCGCCGAAAAGGGAAACGCCACGGTACTCGGTGAGGCGTCGCACGTTTTCCCGAACGGCGCCGTGACCGCCATTCTCCTGCTTTCCGCCTCGCATCTGAGCATTCACACCTGGCCCGAATTCAGCCTGGCGAACGTCGACCTGCTCGCGTACGGCCGGCTGAACGGCGAGCGGATGATGCAGAGCGTGGAGCTCGGCCTTTCGCCGACGAAGATCAACGTGACGCGCATGCTGCGCGCCGTGCACTGACGCGTCCCCGTTGTCCCGCTGACTCCGTCATGCATTCCGTGCAGGTCTCGTGGGCGCGCTCGGCCGACGCCCACGAGGGGCTGCTGGAAACGCTCGATCCCGTGGAGCGCGCCCGCTACACGGCGACGGTGGACCCCGCCGGCCGGAACCGCTTCCTCGTCGGCTGCGCGCTGAGCCGCCGGCTCCTGGGCGAGCGGCTCGGCGTACCCCCCGAGGACGTACCCCTGCGGCGGGTCTGCCCGACCTGCGGCGGCCCGCACGGCAAGCCCCGGCTGGCGGTCCCCGCCGGGTACGACTTCTCGGTCACCCACAGCGGCGACGTCGTGGGCGTGGCCGTGTGCCGGGGCGCCGAGGTGGGCCTGGACGTCGAGGAGGCCGGCACCGCTCTCGACGTCGACGCCGCGGCCCGTACGGCGCTCTCCGCCCGGGAGTCGGCCGCCCTCCACTCCCTCCCCCCGGACGAGCGGGGGCCCGCCTTCCTGCGGATCTGGACGCGGAAGGAAGCGGTGCTCAAAGCGCTCGGCGTGGGCCTGCGCGCGCCCCTGCGGGACCTGGAGGTGTCCGGCCCAGACGCCGCCCCGGCGGTACTGACCTGGCCGGACGCGCTCGCCGATCACCCGCGGACGACCCTGACCGACCTGACGGTGGACGGCGCCCATCCGGCGGCGCTGGCGGTGACGGCCGGAGACGGGCGAGTGGCGTGAAAAAGCCCTCCCGAAGGGAGGGCGGAGACTTGCGCCCCCGGCAGGACTCGAACCTGCGGCCAAGCGCTTAGAAGGCGCCTGCTCTATCCACTGAGCTACGGGGGCCGGGTGGGGTGGCCTCGTACGTGCTGCCCGGGTGTGGGGCGATCCGTGACGTTGCCGGGGACAAGGATAGGGCTCCCGGTTCCTTGTCCTGGTTGCTTCGCCTCCGTGGCTCAATGTGGAGGTTCGGTGAAGCGGTCCTGATAATCGCAGGCAGGTGCGAATCGTGCACCGCTTTTAGCGTCTCGCGACCCGGGTGTTGTGCACTCGTTATGCCTGAGCTGTGCCTGTGTCCCGCTCGTCCCCTCCGTCCCTTGTGTCCTATCGGCGCGCAGACATGCCTATATGCTTCATAAATCCCCTAAAATTGGGCATTCTTCGCATGTGGTGACCTTGGACGTACGGCCTCAACTGCTCGACGCACTCTCCGCCCTGCGCGACCGTGTCGCCGCCGCACGCTACCCGCTGCCCCTGGCGGGCGCGCCACGCGCGCGTGCCAACCGCGACGAACTGCTCGCCCAGCTCGACGACTACCTGGTGCCCCGCCTCAGACAGCCCGAAGCACCGCTCCTGGCCGTCATCGGCGGTTCCACCGGCGCGGGCAAGTCGACCCTCGTCAACTCCCTGATCGGACGCCGCGTCAGCGAGGCGGGCGTGCTGCGGCCGACGACCCGGACCCCGGTGCTGGTCTGCCATCCGGAGGACCATCACTGGTTCAGCGGCATGCGCGTCCTGCCCGGCCTCACACGTGTGTGGGTGCCCCACCAGGAGCCCACGGACGACCTGTTGCTGCCCGGCGAGGACGGCCGGCGCGTCCTGCGCATCGAGACCGCCGAGACCCTCCCGCCCGGCCTCGCCCTCCTCGACGCCCCCGACATCGACTCCCTCATCGCCGACAACCGCGCCCTCGCCTCCGAACTGATCTGCGCCGCCGACATCTGGGTGATGGTCACCACGGCCGCCCGCTACGCCGACGCCGTGCCCTGGCATCTGCTGCGCACCGCCAAGGAGTACGACGCCACCCTCGTCACCGTCCTGGACCGCGTCCCCCACCAGGTCGTCGCCGAGGTGTCCCGGCAGTACGGCGCCCTGCTCACCAAGGCCGGCCTCGGTGACGTCCCCCGCTTCACCGTCCCCGAACTCCCCGAGTCCGCCTGGGGCGGTGGGCTGCTCCCGGCCACCGCCGTGGCCCCGCTGCGGGCCTGGCTCGTCCACCACGCCCAGGACCCCGGCGCCCGCCACCACGTCCTCGCCCGCACCGCCCACGGCGTCCTCGACTCCCTGAAGTCCCGGATGCCGGAACTCGCCGGCGCCGCCGCCGCGCAGTACGCCGCCGCCCTGCGGCTCACCACGGCCGTGGAGAAGGCGTACGACAGCGAGTACGCGCGCGTGCGGGGCCGCTTGCAGAACGGCGCCGTCCTCGCCGGGGACGCCCTCAAGCGCTGGCGGGCCTTCCCGCTGGACTGCACCGCGGGCGAACTCCTCGACGCCCTCGCGGAGAGCCTGGCCGCCCTCCTGCTGTGCGCCGTCACCGCCGCCGACGAACGCGTCGACGAGGCCTGGCGCCGCGAACCCGCCTCCGCCGCAGCGGCCCTGACGGACGCCGAGTCCACCCCGGAACACGCCGAACACCGCATCGGGATGGCCGTACGACGGTGGCGGCGTGAGCTGGAGGAGTACGCGGAGGACGAAGTACGCGCCCTGGAACGCGGCGCCGCACCCGACCCCGAGGCGGTCGCCGCCCTCGTCGCCACCGCCCTGCTGGGCGGCCGCCGCGCCCGCACCGCGGGCGAGGGCCTCGCCGAACGGCTCGGCGCGCACGGCGCGCTGCGGCTGCGCGACCGCGGCGGACGGCTGCTCACCGAACACCTGGACCGCGTCCTGCACGCCGAACGCGAGCGCCGCCTCGCCCCCCTCGACGGACTCGACGTCCACGCCGAACCCCAGGCCGAACTCATCGCCGCGCTGTCCGTACTGCAGAAGGAGAGGTGACCGGTGACCGCCGTCACTGACGAGGACCACACGGACCACACGGACCACACGGATCACTCGGCCCACGCGGCCGGCCGCGTCGGCAGGGGGCCCGAGGACGGCGGCCCGGGCGGGGCGCAGGCGAAGGACGCTCCCGAGGGCGCCCCCGGGAAGACCGCATCCCGCGCGGCGGCCGGTGACGCCGGTGCCGACCCCGTCGCCGAAGCGGCCGGCGCGTGGGACGACGGTCTCATCGCGCGCCGGGTGAACGAGGGCGCGGGCGGCGAGCAGGCCGCCGTGGTGGAGATCCGCACCGGTGCCGCACCGGCCGCGGGCCCGCCCGTCTACGACGGCCCCCTGCGGTCCCGGCTCGACGCCCTGCGCGAACTCGTGGGCCTGTCCCGCACCCGCCTCGACAACAGGACGCTCGCCGAGGCCGGCCAGGTGCTCGACGAGGCGGCGGCGCGGCGCAAGCTCTCCGGCCAGCACACCGTCGTCGCCCTCGCCGGCGCCACCGGCAGCGGCAAGTCCCAGCTGTTCAACGCCCTCGCCGGGGTGCCCATCTCGGAGACCGGCGTACGGCGTCCGACCACCGCCGCGCCCATCGCGTGCAGTTGGAGCGACGGCGCCGCGAGCCTCATCGACCGCCTCGGCATCCCGGGCCGGCTGCGCCGACGGCCGGTGCAGAACGCGGAGGCGGAGGCCCAGCTGCGCGGACTCGTCCTGATCGACCTGCCCGACCACGACTCCGCCGCCGTACAGCACCGCGAACAGGTCGACCGCATCCTGAAGCTGGTCGACGCGGTCGTGTGGGTGGTGGACCCCGAGAAGTACGCCGACGCCATGCTCCACGAGCGGTATCTGCGGCCCCTGGCGGGGCACGCCGAGGTGATGTTCGTCGTCCTCAACCAGGTCGACCGGCTGCCCGGCGAGGCCGCCGAACTGGTCCTCGACGATCTGCGCCGGCTCCTCGACGAGGACGGCATCGCCCTCGGCGAGTACGGCGAACCGGGCGCCACCGTCCTCGCGATGTCCGCGCTCACCGGCGACGGTGTCGGTGAACTGCGCGAGCTGCTCGGCCAGTTCGTCACGGAGCGCGGTGCGGCGGGCCGCCGGGTCTCGGCCGACGTGGACGCCGCCGCGGCCCGGCTGCGGCCCGTCTACGTCACCGGGCAGCGCACCGGGCTGAGCGAGGAGGCGCGGGAGGAGTTCTCCGACCGGCTCGCGGACGCGGTGGGTGCCACCGCGGCGGGCGAGGCGGCCGAGCGGGCCTGGCTGCGCAACGCGGGCCGGGCCTGCGGGACGCCGTGGCTGCGGCTGTGGCGGTGGTGCCAGTCCGGCGGGGACCCGGTCACCGGGCGGTTCCCGGCCCGCGCCCAGGCCGACGAGGAGGCCACGGCCCGCCAGCGGGTCGAACAGGCGGTGCGGACGGTGTCCGAACGGGCCTCCGCCGGGCTGCCCGCGCCCTGGGCGCAGGCGGTGCGGGAGGCGGCCGTACGCGGCTCCCAGGGGCTGCCCGAGGCGCTGGACGAGCTGGCCGCGCGGGCCGGACTGCCGCCCGGGCGGCCACCGCGGCCGGGGTGGTGGCCGGTGGCGGTGCTGGCGCAGGCGGCCATGACGCTGCTTCAGGTCGTCGGCGGGCTGTGGCTGGTGGGGCAGATCGCCGGGGTCATGGACCCGAACCTGGGGGTGCCGGTGCTGCTGATGGTGGCCGGGATCGTCGGCGGTCCGCTGGTGGAGTGGAGCTGCCGGCTGGCGGCCCGCGGCCCGGCCCGGCGGTACGGGCAGGACGCGGAACGGCGTCTGCGGGAGGCCGCCGCCGGCTGCGGCCGGGCCCGGGTCCTGGATCCCCTGGCGGCGGAGCTGCTGCGGTACCGGGAGGTACGGGAGCAGTACGGGAGGGTGGTGGGGGCGGGGGCGCGCTGAGCGGGGAGTGATCCACCGGTTGATCTGCGTGGCTCACTCGTCCGGGTGGCGGAGTTGTCCACGGGCGGGTGGTGGTCCACAGGGCGCGGCGGGCTCGGTCCGGCGGCGGCAGTCTGGCGGTGCGGCGATCGCGACGGACGCGGTCGGCGCGGCGACCGCAGCCGTACGGGACGGGCCCGTACGCGTGTCCGCCCGGCGGGACGGCCGGGCGACGGGAGGGGTTCGAGACATGAACGAGACGATCGTGTGCGCGGTGGGGAACGTGGCGACGCAGCCGGTCTACCGGGAGCTCGCGGCAGGGCCGTCGGCGCGGTTCCGGCTGGCGGTGACCGCGCGCTACTGGGACCGGGAGAAGGGCACCTGGGCCGACGGGCACACCAACTTCTTCACGGTGTGGGCCAACCGCCAGCTGGCCGTGAACGCGGCGGCGTCGCTGAACGTCGGGGACCCGGTGATCGTGCAGGGCCGGCTCAAGGTGCGCACGGAGACGCGGGAGGGGCAGCAGAACCGGACCTCGGCCGACATCGACGCGGTGTCGATCGGCCACGACCTCGCACGCGGCACCTCGGCCTTCCGGCGCTCGGTCAGGCCCGAGCCGGCCGCCGTCGGCGCATCCGCACAGCCCGAACCCGACTGGGAGACGCCCGGGCCGGCGACGGACTCCGGCGGGCCGGAAGTCCAACAGCCGCGTGAGGCGGTGGCGGTGACGTGATGTCGGGTGGCGCCCCGAGTCGACGGGTGGACGGCTTATCGGCGGATCCATCCGCGTTGTCCGGTGGATTTGTCGATAAGCGCTGCCCATGGCCCGCCTGTTGGCGATCTTGGGGATAACGATTCCGAGTCGGATCACCCATCCGATGACATGACCGGGAAACCGGGTGCGCGGGCGTCTCTAGGATGCCGATCGTGGCTCACGGGGCTTCTGATTCTGCTGGCGGGACCGTACCCCCAGGTCAACGAGTCCTGCTCGAAGGGGAATTACGTTGATTTCTTCGTTCTCCGCGCCGTTCGCGCGTCGGCGCGGCGCTGCCCGCCTCGCCGCGTCGACGCTGGTCAGTGGACTCGTCGCGGCTGCGGGCGTGATCGCCGCCGCGGGCCCGGCCGCCGCCGACGAGACCACGCAGACCCCGGGCGGAGCCACCGCGACCATGGGCGGCCTCAAGACGTACGGCGCCGCGGTCCTCCATGACGGCAGCGGGGACCAGGAGATCTCGGCGGGCCTGTTCGAGATGTCCGTCGACGGCGGCGGCACCCTCCAGACCTACTGCGTCGACCTGCACAACCCCACCCAGCGGGACGCGAAGTACCACGAGACGCCGTGGAGCGGCACCTCGCTGGGCGCCAACGACGACGCGGGCCGGATCCGCTGGATCCTGCAGAACTCCTACCCCCAGGTCAACGATCTGGCCTCGCTGGCGACGAAGGCCGGCATCGCCGGCGGACTCACCGAGCAGGACGCGGCGGCGGGCACCCAGGTGGCGATCTGGCGCTACTCGGACGGCGCGGACGTGGACGCCGTCGACCCGCAGGCCGAACAGCTCGCGGACTACCTCCAGAAGGCCGCCCGCGACACGGCCGAGCCGGAGGCGTCCCTGACGCTCGACGCGCCGGCCGTCTCCGGCCACCCCGGTGAGCCCATCGGGCCGGTGACCGTGCACACCGACGCGAGCGCGGTGACGGTCACACCGCCGCTGGACGCCGGGATCACCGGGGTGCGGATCGTCGGCAAGGACGGCAAGCCGGTCACGACCGCGACGAACGGAACCGAACTGTTCTTCGACGTGCCCGCCGACGCCGAGCCGGGCTCCGCCGAACTCACGGTCCAGGCCTCCACGACCCTCCCCGTCGGCCGCGCCTTCACCTCCGAGAGCCGCAGCCAGACACAGATCCTGGCCGGCTCCAGCGAGTCGACCGTTTCGGCGACGGCGAGTGCGACCTGGGCGGAGCAGGGCGCCGTACCGGCCCTGTCGGCGGCGAAGAACTGCGCCAAGAGCGGTGTGGACATCACCGTGGCCAACCAGGGCGACCAGGCCTTCACCTTCGAGCTGATGGGCGCCGAGCACGCCATCCCGGCGGGCACCACCCGGACGGTGACGATCCCGCTCCAGGAGGACCAGCCCTACGACTTCACGATCACCGGCCTCCAGGGCGCCGAGACCCGCTTCACCGGCCTCCTGGACTGCCAGACCTGGACCGCGGAGACCTCGAACCTGACCACCCAGACCCTCAGCGACCCCAGCCCCGCCACCGTCGGCGGCACCACCGCCACCGACACCAACCTCGCCGAGACGGGCGGCTCCAGCGCCACCCCGATCATCGCGGGCACGGCCATCGGCCTGGTGGTGATCGGCGGAGCGGCCCTGGTGCTGGCGGGCCGCAAGGAGAACACCTGAGGGAGGACCGAGGCGGGCCCCGCCGCTGACGGCCCGACGGCCCGACGGCAGCGCAACGCGGCGGCCTCCCCGCTACGGACGGCCCGCAGGGCGCGTTCCACGGTCTCCTCGTTCTCCCCGACGGGGGCGACGTAGTCGAGGACGCCCCGGGCGGCGTCCTCACCGACCGTCCTGTCGATCACCCACGTGGCGAGGTACTGCGAGGCCAGACATCCGCCCGCCGTGGCGATGGTGCCCTCGGCGTGGAACGGCGCCTCCAGCACGGTGACCCCACAGGCCTCGACGAACGGCCGGCTCTTCGGGTCCGGGCAGGCGGGCGTTCCGAAGTGGTCGGTGACGGTGTCCCGGATCTCGTCGGTCGCACCCGGCGCGCCGTCCTGGATCCGGGTGGCGGCCTCGGCCAGGGCGAGGGCCGCGCGCTCCTCCTCGGAGTAGAAGGGCGTCTCGCGCCAGGCGGCCACTCCCGGAGTCGTCCCCTGGCACGAGGACGGCACCCCGCTCTCGGTCCTCGCGTTCACGGTCTCGGCGGGTCGGATCACCCGTATCACGGCCGTCGTCGACCCGGCCGAGCTCACCCTGATGAACCTCCCGGCCCCCGCCTGAACGGAGGCCGGTGCAACTGTCGGTGCGGGCGGGCCGTCGTATCCGCTGTGACTGGAGCATGCGCACACCGGAGGGGGAGGTGGTCGCCCGCCGTCGCCGCGGCTGCGGGCACCGGGGGTCCGGCGCTCGCCGCCGTGGCCAGCTGGAGCAGCCTCCTGCTGGTCGTGCAGGGGCGGGTGGTTCCCGGCTGGGGTCTGAGTGCGGCGTTCCTCGTCCTGGCGCTCGTCCTCCGCCGTGTCCTCACCCGGAGGGGCCCCGCGGGTGCTTCGGGGCTCTCGCGGCAGCGGGCCGGGTGGGTACGGCTGGGCGGCCGTCTGCTGATCGGCGCGGCGGTGCTCGGCATCGCCTGGGGAGCGCTGGACGACCTGGTCTCGGGGGCGAAGTACTACGTGCTGAGACCCGCGGGGCCCGAGGGCTGCACGGCCGTGGTGCGGGAGACGTCCTTTCTCGTGATCGGCACCGGCGAGGCCTACGCGGTGGGACGCACCGGCCTGGCCCTGGGCATGTCGGGACGCTGGACGGTCGACGACAACCGCCGGCCCGTCGAGGCGGGCGCATTCGAGCTGACCTGGGGGCGGGACGGCGGACTCCTGCGGGTCGACGGCACGGCCAACGATCCGGTCATCGGCGGGGGAGCGGCCGACATCGACTGCTGACGGCGGCACGGGGAGGAGAGGGTTCAATAGCGTGTTTTTTTCGTCGCATCGCAGGATGAAACAGGTGAGGAAATGAGAAAGGCGTACGCCTTTTTCCAGCGGTCGTGGCGGCGGCAGTCTCGGGTGACACGGTCCACACCAAGCACGGCAAGGAACACCGTCACCACCCCCAGCCCCACAGACCCCACTTCACCGTCCGTTCCTGTCCGGCCGTTACCGACGCACCACCGCGAAAGCCGAGGGTGGGTGCGGCGAGGGACAGGCACGCCTGAACGCTCGCCGCACCCACCGGAATGCTTCAGTCGAACCTGACGCAGTAGACGAACGGGACGTAGGCCGTGCTTCGACCCGATGTCAGATCCACCGCGCGAACCCGGGAGTTCGGGTTTCCGGGAGCGCACGGTCCGGTGAATCCGGGGATGAATCCGAAGCTCCCGCCGGCGTGTCCGGCGTGCCTGGTGGCCGTGATCGTCCAGGACCTGTTGACCGCGCCGGAGAACACGAGGCGGACCGGGCCGTTCACGTTGAAGTGGTCGCCGCTGACTTTGAGGGTGCCGTTCTCCGAAGTGATCCACAGCCGCACCGCCAACCGCCGGTCGTCGGCCTGACTGTTGTCGTACCGCGCCTGCGCACGGGTCTGCGGGGTCACGCAGGTGAGGTCGTCGGAGCCCCACGCCTCACGCCAGACATAGCCCTGCTTGCAGTAGCCGTTCGGGAGGGTCCGGCCGGGGGCCAGGGCATTGTCGTTGGCGGTGTCCGTACGGGTCTGCGGCGTGACACATACGAGATCACTGGCACGCGCGACCCGCCAGACATACCCCTGTCTACAGGTGCTGGGCCCGTAGTCCTGGGCGCCGGCAACCGACGGCGTGATCAGCCCACCACCGATCCCGGCGGCAACCACCGTCGCCGCAGCCATGAATCGCCTGAACACAGTCATACCTCCACAGTTCCGAGGTCGCTATGGTTCTATCGTCTGCTTGCGCTGCGGAATCATCAAATTCTGCGTATGGAAGTCTGGTCGGCCAATCGTGGAAAAGAATTCAACGGATTCGGCCGTCAAATGTCGAACTCTAATCAATTCCCGAAATCCCGGATTTCCCGCCTCGCCGCTGCGGTGGGCGTGCCGAGGAGGGCGACTCGTGGGTCCGAAGGGGGGCAGGGGTGCCACAGCCCTGTGCCCGGCTGGGTCGGCCTTGCGGCCCTGCGACGCCCGCGCCCGTGGCCGCGTACGTGCTCAAGGCTCCCCGAGGCCACTCGCCAGCGACCGACAGTGACGGACCACCCCCAGCCGTCAACCCCGAAACCCCAGGTCACAGCCCCCCGGCCGAACGGGTTTCCCCCCAGGGGTAGCCGTCCGGCAAGATGGGGTGTATCTGCCCACTGCCAGATTTCAAGCTGCCGGACGGTTTCTCTTGGCTGAGTACATCTACACCATGCGCAAGACGCGCAAGGCACACGGCGACAAGGTCATCCTTGACGACGTCACGCTGAGCTTCCTGCCCGGCGCGAAGATCGGTGTGGTCGGCCCGAACGGCGCCGGTAAGTCCACCGTTCTGAAGATCATGGCGGGGCTCGAGCAGCCCTCCAACGGCGACGCGTTCCTGTCGCCCGGATACAGCGTCGGCATGCTGCTCCAGGAGCCGCCGCTCGACGAGTCCAAGACCGTTCTGGAGAACGTGCAGGACGGCGCCGCCGAGATCATGGGCAAGCTCAAGCGCTTCAACGAGGTCGCCGAGCTGATGGCGACCGACTACTCGGACGCGCTCCTCGACGAGATGGGCAAGCTCCAGGAGGACCTCGACCACGCGAACGCGTGGGACCTGGACACCCAGCTGGAGCAGGCCATGGACGCCCTGGGCTGCCCGCCCGGCGACTGGCCGGTCACCAACCTCTCCGGTGGTGAGCGCCGCCGCGTCGCGCTGTGCAAGCTGCTGCTGGAGGCCCCCGACCTGCTGCTGCTCGACGAGCCCACCAACCACCTGGACGCCGAGTCCGTGCAGTGGCTGGAGCAGCACCTCGCGAAGTACCCCGGCACCGTCGTCGCCGTCACCCACGACCGGTACTTCCTCGACAACGTCGCCGAGTGGATCCTGGAGCTCGACCGCGGTCGCGCCCACCCCTACGAGGGCAACTACTCCACCTACCTCGACACCAAGGCGACCCGTCTCAAGGTCGAGGGGCAGAAGGACGCCAAGCGCGCGAAGCGTCTGAAGGAAGAGCTCGAGTGGGTGCGGTCCAACGCCAAGGGGCGTCAGGCCAAGTCCAAGGCCCGTCTCGCCCGCTACGAGGAGATGGCGGCCGAGGCCGACAAGATGCGGAAGCTGGACTTCGAGGAGATCCAGATCCCGCCGGGCCCGCGGCTCGGTTCCATCGTCGTCGAGGTCAACAACCTCTCCAAGGCCTTCGGTGAGAAGGTGCTCATCGACGATCTCAGCTTCACCCTGCCGCGCAACGGCATCGTCGGTGTCATCGGCCCGAACGGCGCCGGCAAGACCACGCTCTTCAAGATGATCCAGGGCCTCGAGACCCCGGACTCCGGCACCATCAAGGTCGGCGAGACCGTCAAGATCTCGTACGTCGACCAGAGCCGCGAGAACATCGACCCCAAGAAGACCCTGTGGGCCGTCGTCAGCGACGAGCTGGACTACATCAACGTGGGTCAGGTCGAGATGCCGTCCCGGGCCTATGTCTCGGCCTTCGGGTTCAAGGGCCCCGACCAGCAGAAGCCGGCCGGTGTGCTCTCCGGTGGTGAGCGCAACCGTCTGAACCTCGCGCTCACCCTCAAGCAGGGCGGCAACCTGCTGCTGCTCGACGAGCCGACCAACGACCTGGACGTCGAGACCCTCAGCAGCCTGGAGAACGCGCTGCTGGAGTTCCCCGGGTGCGCCGTGGTCGTCTCCCACGACCGGTGGTTCCTCGACCGGGTGGCGACCCACATCCTCGCCTACGAGGGCGACTCCAAGTGGTTCTGGTTCGAGGGCAACTTCGAGTCGTACGAGAAGAACAAGATCGAGCGGCTCGGAGCGGACGCCGCCCGTCCGCACCGCGCCACCTACAAGAAGCTGACCCGGGGCTGATCGATCTTGCGCCACATCTATCACTGCCCCCTGCGCTGGTCTGACATGGACGCGTACGGCCACGTCAACAACACGGTGTTCCTCCGCTATCTGGAGGAAGCCCGGATCGACTTCCTGACCCGCCCGGAGAAGAACTTCAAGCAGGGGTCCGTGGTGGCGCGCCACGAGATCGACTACAAACGACAGCTCGTCCACCGGCCCACACCGGTGACGGTCGAACTGTGGATCACCGAGGTCCGGGCCGCCTCCTTCACCATCACCTACGAGGTGAAGGACGGCGACCTCCTCTACGTCAGGGCGGCCACGGTCGTCGTACCGTTCGACTTCGAGGCGCAGCGGCCACGGCGGCTGACCACCGAGGAACGGGAGTTCCTGGCCGAGTACCGCGACGACGCCGAGGAGGCCGTCGCCGCATGACGGTGCTCCACCTCGCCGACGAGGGGGAGGCGGCGGACCTCGCGGCCTTCCTCTCCCGGCTGCTCCACTACGACCGTGGAGCAGCGGTGCGCCTCCAGGCGGCCGGCACGGCACTCGCCGTGTTCGGCCGGCCGCCCTCCTTCGAGGTGCTCGCGATCCGTGCCGTACGCCTCGCCAAGCCGTACGAGGACGGGCTCGACGTCACCCTGGACGCCACCGTGTCCGCGGGGGAGCTGCTGGAGACGGTGGACGGGACCGCGGTCACGGCCGCCGTGCCGCCCGCCGTCACCGGGCCGCCGTGGGCCGGGGTCCTGCCGCCGCGCGGCGGCTGGCGGTCCGAGGCCGGACTCCCGGCGCCCGACGCGCTGCGGGCGCTGGTCGGCGCGGCCGTCGCCGAGTTCCGGGGCCGTACCGAGGAACTCGCCCCCGAGGACCGTACCCGCGCCGCACTCGACCGGATCGGACGGGAGATCTGGTCCCGGACGGTCGGCGACACCGGCCTTCCGGTACGGGCCGTGCACGCGGCCCAGTCCCTGGGGTTCCTGCGTCCCTCGGCCGGGGCACGGGACCTGGCGCTGCTCTCGCTCGGGTCCTGGCTGCGCCTGCGCACGCCGTACGGCTCGATCGCGGTACGGCGTGCGGGGCTCGGGGCGCTGGACGTCAGCGTCCGCTGACCCCGGTCACCCTCCTGGTCACATCAGGGGCCACAGCGAGGCCGTCAGGCCGAAGCCGATGACGTCCATCGTGGTCGTCAGGACCCCGATCGCCTCGCCGATGCCGCTCGCCATCAGGATCACCATGGCGACGGAGGGGAGCGCGGAGCCCCTCACGTGCGCGATGTGCGTACGGTCCCAGCCGCGGCGCGCGCCGAGCAGGTACGCGCACAGCGCCACGTCGATCAGCAGGGCCACCACCGGGGCGCCGAGGACGGTGAGGACGGTGAGGACCGCGCGGAGCGTGGACCCCTCGGCGAGGAGGTTCTGCCCGGGGGAACCGTCAGCCGGCCGCGTTCACCATGGACGCGGCGGCGTACGTCAGGTAGTTCCACAGCGTCTCCTCGTGCTCCGCGGAGAGCCCGAGCGCGTCGACCGCGTCCCGCATGTGCTTCAGCCACGCGTCGTGCGCCGCCCGGTCGACCACGAACGGGGCGTGCCGCATCCGCAGCCGCGGGTGGCCGCGGTTCTCGCTGTACGTCGTGGGCCCGCCCCAGTACTGCATCAGGAACAGCGCGAGGCGCTCCTCCGCCGGGCCCAAATCCTCCTCGGGATACATGGGCTTGAGCAGCGGGTCCTCGGCTACCCCCTGGTAGAAACGGTGGACCAGCCGACGGAAGGTCTCCTCCCCGCCGACCTGCTCGTAGAAGGTCTGCTCCTGAAGCGTGCCGCGCCGAATCTCTTTCACCACCCCATGGTCTCAGACGGGGGGACCGAGGACGGAAGGCTTAGGACCGCCCGACGAGGCCCCGGCCGCTCGCCTCGCCGTACGTTCCGCAGCACAGTGGAGGCATGGATGGGCCCGGGCTCGACCGCGCTCTCGACGACCTCGCCGCCTCGGCGCGGGCCGCGATGGTGCGCGCCGTCGAGGCGAGCGGGGCCTTCGCCGCCGATCCGCGCTGGCGGGAGGCGTTCGGGGCGGTCCCGCGCCACCTCTTCGTGCCGTACTACTACGTCGGCGCCGCCGGTGGCGCGGGCGGGTTCGAGCGGTGCTGGGGCGAGAGTCCCGACCCGCGCACCCGTGAGCGCTGGGTGCGCGGCGCCTACGAGGACACCCCGCTGGCCACCCGGCTGCGCGACGGCGAGCTGCTCTCCTCCAGCAGCCAGCCCTCGCTCATGGCGCTGATGCTGGCCGAACTGCGGGTCGAGCCCGGTGACCGGGTGCTGGAGATCGGGGCGGGCACGGGCTACAACGCGGCGCTGCTGTCGTACCGGCTCGGCGACGACCACGTCACCACCGTCGACCTGGACCCGGAGATCACCGAGTCCGCGCGCCGCCACCTCGCGGCCGCCGGCTACCGCCCGACCATCGTCACCGGAGACGGTGCGCGCGGGGTGCCGGAGCGTGCCCCCTTCGACCGGATCATCGCGACCTGCCGGCTCGCGTCCGTGCCGCGCGCCTGGATCGCCCAGTGCCGGCCGGGTGCGCTGGTCCTGACCCCGCTGGCCACCGGCCTGGTCGCGCTGACGGTACGGGACGCCGGGCACGCCGAGGGGCACTTCCTGCACACCCCCGCCTACTTCGTCCCCCTGCGCGGGGCGAGCCGTCCCGCACCCGAGCCGGCCGCGCCGAGCGGGGTGCCGCGCCGGGCCGGGGAGAGCGACCTGTTCCGCTTCCTGCTCGCGCTCACCCGGGGCAGCCTCGAACCTCGGGAGGCGTACGCCCTCTGGGAGCGCGAGGGCATGCCGGACCGGCGGCGCTACGGCGTCACGGTCGGCGTACGGCGCGCCTGGGCGTGGCTGGACGAACCGGAGGGGCCGTACGCCTGGCCCCTGCCGGGCTCGTCGGGGGCGCGGCTCGTCGAACCGTAGCCCCCGACGGGAAGGCCGTGCTCAGCCCCGGCGGATCGTGATCGTCGTCCAGGCGCCCACGTGCACCCGGTCGCCGTCCTGGAGCGGCACGGGGACGAACGGCTGGATCGGCTCCTCGCCGCCGTTGACCGTCGTACCGTTCGTCGAGTTCTGGTCGACGACCGCCCAGGTGCCGTCCGGCTGCTGGACCAGGACCGCGTGCTGGTGCGAGACGCCCGGGTCCTCCGGCGGCACCGACAGGTCTATGTCGGGGGTCTCGCCGGTGGAGTGCCGGCGGCGGCCGATGGTGACCTGGTTGCCGGAGAGCGTGCGCTGCTGCTCGGGCGAGTACGCGGGCAGGTTGAGCCCCGCGGCCTCCGGGCCGGAGCGGTGCATCATCGCCATGAAGTACGCGCGGTCCGGGCCGATGGTCGCCGTCCAGGTCGCCGGCTGCTGCGGGAACGCCGGGCCGGGCGGGGGCGGTGTCTGCGTGGAACCGGGCTGCGGATAGCCGTAGCCACCGCCCTGGCCGGGACCGCCCTGGCCCTGGCCGGGGTGCGACGGCGGGGAGATCACCCAGTCGTCGTCGGCGCCGCCGAAGCCCGGGCCGCCGGGCTGCGGCCGGCCGGTCTCCTGCGGGAATCCGGGCGGGGCCGTCCGGCCCCCCGGGCCGGGAGGCTGGAAGGCCTGCGGAATCCCGGGACCACCGGGACCACCGGGACCGCCCTGTCCGGGCGGCGGGCCGGGACGCGAGGGGTCTGCACCGAACGCGGAAGGTCCGCCGGGACCACCGGGGCCGCCGGGACCTGCGGGTTCACGTCGGAAGGGATCCGCGGGCGGACCCGACGGCTCACGGCCGAAGGGGTCGGCGGAGGGCCGGCCACCAGGGCCGGAGGGCTCGCGTCCGAACGCGCCGGGACCGCCGGGACCGGACGGGTCGCGTCCGAACGCGCCTGGTCCGCCGGGCTCGTTCCCGTACGCGCCGGGCCCACCGGACGTCATTCCGGGCTCACGCCCGAACGCCCCGGGACCGCCGGCCGCACCGCCCGGCCCCGAAGGCTCACGCCCGAACGCCCCGGGACCGCCGGCCGCACCGCCCGGCCCCGAAGGCTCGCGCCCGAACGGGCCGGGACCGCCGGCCGTACCGCCGGGACCGGACGGGTCGCGTCCGAACGCACCTGGTCCGCCGGGCTCGTTCCCGTACGCGCCGGGCCCACCGGACGTCACTCCGGGCTCACGCCCGAACGCCCCGGGACCGCCCGGGCCACCGGGACCGCCCGGCCCCGACGGCTCGCGTCCGAACGCGCCCGGTCCGCCGGCCGTCCCTCCGGGACCCGGGGGCCGGGGCGGTTCGCCGCCGAAGGGCGGGATCGGCTCGGCGGGCCGGTTCACCTGAGAGGGCCGTGAACTCTGGTAGTCGAAGGAGTCGCTGCCGCCGAAGGACGGCGGCGGCCCCTGGAAACGCCCGCCGGGGCCACCGGGCCCGCCGGGCCCACCCGGGCCGGGGGCCGGCGGGCGCGGGGCGGCCGGGGTGTACGAGGTCGCCGTGTTGGTGAGGAAGTTCCACCGGCACTCCTCGCAGAACGGCGCACCGCCCTCACGGGGCGTACGGCACTGCGGGCAGAGCTCCGGCTCGCGGCCCGGCACGGAGGACGGATGCCGTCCGCCGCCGGGCTGGGTGCCCTGCGGGGGCGGGAAACCGTAGCCGCCCGCGGGCGGCGGGGGCGGCGGGGGCGGAGGTACGGCACCGGCCATGCGGTGACCGCAGACCTCGCACCAGTCGTCGGAACCCGACTGGTGTCCGTTCGGGCAGGTCGGCATGTCGGCGCGTCCCCCTCTCTCCTTCAGTGACCGCGTGGTCGTGGTCGTCTGACGTCACTTCTTTACACGAACAGTCTTTGTGGACCGGGTCTCGAGAGTCATCTCGTCGGCTTCCGCGACCTTCGCCTTCAGTCGCACAGTACCTGTCGTGGCGTCGACCACGTCCACCACCTTCGCAAGCAGTTTCGCAGTATCGGCGTTCCCCGAGACGCTCGCGAGCTGGACGGCACGGCCCAGTTTGGCCGTCGCTCCATCCATATCACCTGATTTACGCAGGTCCAGCCCCTGCTGGATGACCTGTGCCAGTTCGGCCTGACCCGTGTAGTGCGCGACCTGCGGATTGATCGACGTCGAGGCCGCCATGTCGTCGGTCCACACGGCCCGTACGAGCCCCTGCGCACCCAGGTTCTGGACCGTGCCGTCGGGCTGCGGGATCACCAGCGAGACCCGTGCGGCCAGCATCTCCTGGCCCACGCTCGCCACCGGGACCTCGACGCACACGTGGTAGTCGCGGGACTCGTCGCCCCAGGAACCGGTGGGGTAGTCGCCCGCGCGCGGGCCCGCCTCGGTGCGGCGGTCGGTGAGCTGCTCGACGGTCGGCGCGACCTGCTTGACGAACTTGATGGTGGTGCCGACCGGGGTCCACAGGCGCAGCGCGACGTCCGCGACCTCCTTGCCCATCGCCGTCTCCATCATCTGTGTGAAGTCGGCGGCGAGACCGGTCGGGTCGGCGACGATGTCGGCGGTGCCGAGCAGGGCGGAGGCGATCCCTGTGACTTCTTTCACTTCCCAGTCGGTGCCCACGCCACGGGCGTCACAGGTGAACCGGCCCGCGCAGTCGTCGAGGGCGGCCTTGAGGTCCTGCGGCGACTCGTGCTCGTTGCGGCCGTCGGTGAGCAGGATGCCGTGCCGGATGCCGGCCTCGGCGGAGGACAGCAGCCGGTCGGCCAGCCGCAGCCAGGTGCCGATCGCGGTGCCGCCGCCCGCACTGAGCCGGCGCAGGGCCTGCTTGGCCTGCTCGCGGGTGGTGGCGTCGGCCACCGCCAGCCGCCCGCCGCCCGGGTAGACCTCCTTGGCGACGTGCGTGCCGCCGATCACCGCGAAGTGCGTGCCGTCGCGCAGGGTGTCGACGGCGGCTGCGGTGGCGTCCCGCGCGTTGCGCATCTTGGCCGGCGGGTAGTCCATCGACCCGGAGCAGTCCACCATGATCGCCACGGCGGCCGACGGGCCCCGGCCGGGCGCGTACAGATGCGGTGCGGTGACCGCGGTGCCGACGGTGCCGCCGCCGGTCGCGGTCACCGTGACGATCGCGTTGACCTCGCGGCCGTCCTCCGGCAGGTACTCGTTCTGGTAGACGTCCACCGAGAACTGCGGCACGTTCGATTTCGAGAAATTGGCCATGGCTGATCGAATCCCCCTCGCAAGGTGCGGACCGGTCCCCTCCGGCCCGTGGGCGTGTCACCCGTGGATGTCCCCGTTTGCGCCCTCAGGCGTTTCCTGCCCCCTGAGGCGGCGCGGGGAACGGCACGACGGCCACTGTTACGTTGTCGTGGCCCCCGCCGTCCAGGGCGTGGCCGACGAGGACCTGGGCGCAGTGCAGCGGTCGTACGGCGGCGTCGAGCGGGACGACCTCGGCCATCTCCTCGGCCGCCTCCGCGTAGTTCCACAGGCCGTCGGTGCACACCACCACCACACCGGGACGGTCCGGCTTGAAGGAAGCGGTGTGCGGCTCCAGTTCGTAGGCGTCGGCGCCGAGCCAGCCGGTGATCGCGTGGGCGCGCTCGTCGGCGTAGGCCTCCGCCTCGCTCATCAGGCCCGCGGCGACCATCTGCGCGGCCCAGGAGTCGTCCTCGGTGAGCCGGGCCGGCGGGGTGGCGCGGTCGGCCGGCACCCAGTAGGCGCGGCTGTCGCCGACCCAGCCGACGACCAGCAGTCCCGGGGTGACGACCGTGCCGACCAGGGTGCAGGCGGGGGAGTTCTGGTGCGGGGCGTGCTCGCGGGCGGTGGCGGGCTCGCCGGCCAGCGCGTTGACCGCGTGCGAGGCGGCGACGATCGCCTCGTGCATCGCCGCCTGCGGATGGGCGCCCTGCGGCAGTGCCGCCAGCAGCGACTCGCCCGCCGCCCGCGCCGCGGCCATCGAGGCGTCGTCGGGGCGGGTCGCCGAGGAGACGCCGTCGCAGACGACCGCGACGAGTGCCGGGGAGCCGTCGGGCAGCGTGGCGCGGCCCAGGCTGAAGGAGTCCTCGTTGCGGTGGTGGCGCAGCCCGCGGTCGCTGACGGCGGCCACCGGGCCCGACTCCAGCTCCATGTGGTCGCGTTCCCGCGGCTGGGCGTGTCCGCAGTTCTCGCAGTACCCGTCGTCGTCGACCCGCCCGGCCCGGCAGGCCACGCACACCTTGACCGCGCCGGCCTCGGCGGCGACCCGCGGGTCCGGTGCCTGCAACGGATACTCCTCGGGCTCGGCGGGCCGGTCGAACCGCACACCGGCGGTGGGCGGTACGGATGTGTCCGCGTCGACTCCCGGTGCCCGTACGGGTGTCGGGGCGCCGGTGTGGGGCGCCGCCGCGGGTGTGGCCCACGCCGCGAGGGCCTCCGGAGCGGCCGGTGCCGCCGGAGCCGCCATGCCGTTCATCGCGAGGGTCGGGTGGTCGTCCGTGCGGCGCGGCACGACCGACAGGTCGAACCCGCACGCGCCGCAGTAACGGTCACCCGCGTCGAGCGGCTCCGCGCAGCTCGGACACGTCGGCAGGGCGGCCTGCCGGGGCATCTGGGACATCAACTACACCCACGTCCGGGGGCGGTAACGGTTGGCACGTTCCACCAGGTCGATCCTCTCCTCACCGCGCGTCGCCAGCCGGGCCAGCGTGCGGTACGAGCGCTCCAGGCCGAAGCGCAGCCCCCGCTCGTCGAGTTGAGCGCCGAGCAGCGGCCGCCGGGCGTCCGGGCCGGCGCCCTGGCTGCCCCCGGAGAGTATCCAGTCCAGCGCGCAGCCGAGGACTTCCGCGGACAACTGCTCCCGCCGCGTGGGGTCCAGTCCGTACGCGTCCAGCGCCTCGACCTGCGCCGCCGCCGCGGTGAGGTCCTCCTGGAAGGGTACGTCGGCGGCGACCGCCGTCCGCTGCCTGAGCCGGGCCCGCACCGCCGCGACCCGGGCGGCCGTGTAGTGGATGGACGCCTCCGGCACCGACTCCAGTGTCCGTACGGCACCACGGCGGTCCCCGGCCGCGAGCTGCACGCGCGCGAGGCCGAACGCCGCGCTCACATAGCTCGGATCGGTCGACCACACGAGCCGGTAGTACTCGGCCGCGTTGTCCAACTGGCCCAGCACCTCGGCGCACAGACCGAGCGCCAGCTTGGGCGCGGGTTCGCCCGGGAAGGCGTCGTAGAGGGCGTCGAAGGCGAGCGCGGCGCCCGCGTGGTCGCCGGTGACCAGCGAGGCCACGCCCCGGTACCAGACCACCCGCCAGTCGTCGGGCCGTTCGCCCTCCAGGGTGGCGAGGGACTGCAGGGCCGCCTGGTGGTCGCCGTTCTCCAGCCAGGCGCGGACCTGCCGCAGCCGGGTCTCCACGGACGGGGCCGGCGCGGCCGTGAGGGCCATGATCAGCTCACCCGGCGCGGACGCCGAAAGGCCGGCCAGGAAGCCCGCGTTGGGGTCGGCCGGGTCCACGTGCGGCACGGGCAGCGCGAGCCCGGCGGCGGGGGCGGCGACGGTCGTCACCAGGGTGCCGGAGCTCCCGGACGCGGAAGGAAGGGCCGGGGCGGGAGCACCGGCGACGGAAGCGCTCGGGGCCGGGGCACCGGGAGCCGAACCGCCGAACAGGCGCCGTGGGACGACGGTCCGTGTGCCCAGCCGTGACACCTCCCCGTCCAGTTTCGGGAACAGCTCGCTGTCCGTGACCCGCACCTCGGGCCCGAACAGCGTCGACAGGGCCGGCCGGGCCTTGCCGCTCTGCACCGAGACGACCTCCCGCAGCACCCCCGTGAGCTGCTCGGCCATCTCCTGCGCGGAGGCGAACCGGCGGGCCGGGTCGGGATCGGTGGCGCGCACCAGCAGCCGGTAGAAGGACTCGTACCGGCGGAAGACCTCGATGGTGTCGGGGTCGGGCAGCGAGTCGGCGTAGACCGTCGTGTAGCCCTGGAAGTCGAAGGTCAGGACGGCCAGCGTGCGGCCCACGGTGTAGAGGTCGCTGGCCACCGACGGGCCGACGTCCGCCACCTCCGGCGCCTGGTAGCCGACCGTGCCGTAGATGGCCGACTCCTCGTCGTCCATCCTGCGCACCGCGCCCATGTCGATCAGCTTGAGCTGGTCCTCGGTCTGGATCGCGTTGTCGACCTTGAAGTCGCAGTACAGCAGGTTGCGGCTGTGCAGGTGCCCGAGCGCCTCCAGGGCCTCGATGCCGTACGCGCACGCCTGTTCCACCGGCAGCGGGTCCCGCTTGCCGTCGGTGGTGCGGCGGGTGTTCGCGATCTCCTTGAGGGACTTGCCGCCGACGTACTCCATGACGATGTAGCCGTCGAGCGAGCCGGTCCGCTGGTCGAGGTGTTCGACGAAGTTGTAGATCCGCACGATGTTGGCGTGCTCGATCTCGGCGAGGAAGCGCCGCTCGGAGATCGCGGCGGCCATCGCGTCCTGGTCGCCCGTGTCCAGCAGGCCCTTCAGCACCACCCAGCGGTCCGCGACCGCCCGGTCCACCGCGAGGTAGATCCAGCCCAGACCGCCGTGCGCCAGACAGCCGGCGACCTCGTACTGGCCGTGCACGACGTCCCCGCCCCGCAGCTTGGGGACGAACGAGTACGGGTTGCCGCACTTGGTGCAGAAGCCCTCCGTGCGCCCCGCCAGGTCACCGCGCGAACGGCCCACCGGCGCACCGCAGTCGGAGCGCGAGCAGAACCGCTTGCGCTCGGGCACCTCCGGGTCGTCCAGCACCATCGCGCGCGGGTCGGGACGCGGCACCTGCGGCACCGTCACCAGACCGACCCCGAGCCGCGCCCGCCCGGAGGAACCCGCCGACGAGCCGGAGCTGCGCACCGACACCGAGCGGCCCGTCGACGTGCCCGACAGGGAGCGCGAGAGCCGTCCCGACACCGAACGGCGCGACTTCGCCGACTGCGACGACGTACGCGCGCTGCGCGCGCTGCGGGAACTGGCCGGGGTGCTGGAGCTGCCGCGGTTGCCGCCGGTGCCGGGCGAGCCGTCCAGGCCCCCCGCCGAGACGACGGGGGCGAGCCCGCACGTGTCGCAGTACAGCTCGCCGCCGCCCACGTCCTCGTACGACCCCTCGCAGCCCGGCCGCTGACACGCCTGCCCCGCCTGACTCATGGCTACCGCTCCCCCCTGTGGTCCTGAGGCCCGCCCTGCTCCGGTACGCGCGGGGCGGACAGCAGTTCGGCGGCCGCCCGCTGGTAGCGCAGGACGGCCTGTTCGGCGACGCGCAGATCGCAGGGCGCGCTCCACAGCATGCGGCGCGCCGCGTCGTAGCGCTCGATGAGGAACGGGTCCTCGGCGAGGCCGTGCCGGGCCACCTTCGCCTTGTACGCGTCGAGCCGGCCGCGCAGCTCCGCGCGCACCGCCAGCGGCGCGGTGACCGCCGTGAGCGACTCGCGGGCGCGCAGCAGCTCGTCCTCCGCCTTCTGCTCCAGCGACTCCAGGAGCGGGGACAGCCGGTGCCACTGCGCGTGCCGGCGGTACTCGGCGGCCGTCGCGAGCTGCTCCTGGAGCACCGTCGGCGGGCCGCTGACCACCGGCACCTCCGTCGCCGCGATCTTGGCGAGGACCTCCCCGCGCGCGGTGCGCGCCTCGGCCAGGGTGCGGTCGGCCCGGCTGAGCACGTCCCGCAGTCTGACCAGCCGCTGCTCGGCGTCCTGGCGGACCGTCAGCACGGCGTCGATCTCGCGCCGTACGTCCTCCAGGGCACGCGCCTCACGGTCGTACACCGTGGTGTCCGGTCGGCCGCCGCCGGGCGCCGAACTGCCCTGCGTCGGCACCCAGTACGCCAGCGGGTCCGACACCACCTCCTCGCGCAGCCGCGTCAGCGTGCCGGTGATGCGCTCCAGGTCGTCGCCCGCCGGATGCTCGCCCGGGCGCACGCCCACCGAGTGCGCGAGCTGCCGGGTGCGCTGGAGCTCCGCGGCCAGTAAATCGATCCGCGCGGGCAGCGCCGACCACACCGCGTCGGCGGCGACCACCATGTCGAGTGACGAGGCGTACAGCTCGTTCATCGTGTCGACGAGGGCGGCGAGGGAGAAACTCTGGCTCAGCTTGCCGGTGCCGACCAGAGTCGGCGCGTTCGCCGCGGCCGTGGCCGAACCGGCGACCGTGACGGACTCGCCGCGCAGCAGCTCCGTCAGCTCCACCAGGTCCTCACGGCTGGACCAGCGGCGGCGCGACCGGATCTCCCGCGCGGAGCGCAAGGCGTCCGTGTACGCGTCGAAGTACGCCCACAGCAGGGTGATCTGCGCCTCCGCGGCCCCCCAGCGCCGCTCGGTGACCCCGGTCAGCCGGGCGCCCTCCAGGAGCCGTCGGCCCGCGTGGTCCTGCAGGGCGAGGAGCGAGGTCTCGATCGCCTCGTGCTCCGCGCCGAGCCGCGCCAGCGCACGGTCGACCTCGTCCCGGTCCATCACCGGCCCGGGGGCTCCCGTGACGCCCATCGATCACCTCTTTCGCTGCCGTGCGGGTCGTTGCCCCGGTCCGTTGTCTGTCTGTCTGTCTGTCTGCCGGTCCGTCAACTCGTGCGCAGATAGACCGGAGCGGGCGGCTTCGACAGCCCCGCGTCCCGGTCCAGTGTCGCCGACAGCCACTTGTCGTACGACGCCTGCCAGCCGTTCGCCCGGTACTCCACGAGGATCTGGTTGACCCGGCTGACCAGGTCGCTCGCCGTCAGGTTCATCGCCACCCCGTAGTACTCGGTCGTGAACGGGTCTCCCTTGAGCTCCACCGTCGGGTCCTGGGCGGCCTGGCTCGCCGCGAGCGCGCCGTCGGTGACGACCGCGTCGACCTCGCCGAGCTGGAGCCGCACCAGGCAGTCCAACTGGCTGGGGACGACCGTGCCGATGTCGACGCTCTTGGGTATGCGGCCCGAGGCCTTGTCCGCGGTGAGCCGGAGGAGGGCCGTCGAACTGGCCGCCGTGCAGATCTTCTTGCCGGCCAGGGTGCCGTCGTACCCCTTGATCGTGGAGGACTTGGGGGCGAGGACCTGCTGGCCGGTCTTGAAGTAGGGCGCGGAGAACGCGACCTGCTTGATGCGGTCGCAGTTGATCGTCATGGTGCGGACGACCATGTCGACCTGTCCGTCCTGGAGGGCGGGGATGCGCTGGTTGGTCGGGATGGCCTTGAACTGGACCGCCTTCGGGTCGCCGAGGATGTCCTGGGCGATCCGGTGCACCAGGTCGATGTCGAAACCCTCCAGTTCCGCGCCCGCGTTGTTCGGGTCGCGGTAGCCCCAGCGGTAGCTGTTCTGGTCGACGCCGACGATCAGCTTGCGCTTCTCGCCCTTGCGGGCCTTGATCGCGTCGATCGTCTTTCCGTCCGCGTTCGACGGCGGCAGGGTCTGCTTCTCCGGGTCCGTGCAGTCGGAGTCCGCCGCCGGGGTCCCCTCGGCGATCCGCGGTCCCGCCAGGCCCGTCGAGCCGTCGCCGCGGGGGCCGGTGGTCAGCGGCAGCAGCAGCACACAGGTCAGCGCGAGGGCGCAGAAGACCGCCATCGCCCCCACGCCGCCCCAGCCCCTCAGGCCGTCCCGCACACGTCGTGCGCGCATCGTCACGCCCCCTCTCACCGGTACTCCGACAGCCTGCGGCCGATGCCGAGGACCGCGCCCGCCGCACCCAGCACCGCGAGGACCGCCGCGCCGGCCGTCAGACCGGTCATCGCGTCCAGACCGTCCCCGGCCGCCTGCTGGAACTCCCTCTGCTCGTGCGCGAGCGCCTTCTCCAGGTTCTTGTCGACGCTGTCGAAGCACTCGGCGGTCGCGCCCCTGTCGCCGATCACCAGGGCCAGCGCCTGCTCGTAGTTGCCGTAGTCGTCCTGCTCGCGGGCCGCGGAGTGGCGTTCCTTCCACACCGTCATGTTGCCCTCCGCCGAGGTGACCGGCTTCTCGCCCGCCTGGTCGTCGGCGAGCTTCGCCGCCTGCGCGAGGCCCGTGCGGAGGTGTTCCATGTCGGTGGTGAAGTCGTCGTCGTACTTGTCGACCGTCTTGTCCTTGCCGTCGACCGTGACCTTCTTGGTCTCGGCGCCGCGCGCCACCAGCGTGAGGTTCTCGTTGCTGCGCGCCTTCAGGGACGCGATCCGCGCGTCGTGCAGCACGTTCAGCGAACGGACGCCGTGGTCGTAGGAGTCGTCCAGCCCCGCGCGGGCCACGCTGTGGCCGACGACGAGCCACAGCAGGACGACGGTGGCGGCCGCCGTGGCCGAGACCAGGCCGTGGTTCAGGACCCGGTTCGTACGGCGGTAGTTGCGGTGCTGCGCCCACGCCAGGGCGGCCAGCGCCAGGACGCCCAGCGCGATCGCCGCCCACGGGTAGGGGGTGGCGTCGGCGTAGTCGTCCTCGAGGCGCTGGTTCTCCTTGGTGTAGAGCTTCTCCGCCTCCGGGAGCATCTCGTCCTGCATCTTCTGGTTCGCGTAGCGCAGATAGGCGCCGCCTACGGGGAAGCCCTGACGGTTGTACGTCCGCGCGCGCTCGACCAGGCCCTTGTACTCCGGGAGCAGCGTGTTCAGCTTGGTGATGGCGTCGGCGGAGGGGGAGTCCGGGTCGGAGCTGCCCGCGGCCCGCACCAGCTCGGCGGCCGCCTTGTCGATGTCGTCCTCGTACTGCTTCCGGGAGGCGGCCGTCTCCTGGCCGCCCGCGAGGAAGCCGCTGGAGGCGGCGGTGTTGGCGTCGGCCAGGGAACGGTAGATGTCGGCCGCGGCCGCGCTCAGCGGCTGGCTCTTGTGCAGCACGTCGTCGGCCGCGGCGGCGCGGTCGGCGGTCTGCCAGGCGGTGACGGCGCCGAAGGCGACCACGAGGAGGGCGAGGACGGCGCCGATGATCCGGAGCCGTCCCGGCTCCGTCGTCGCCGCGGCGCGGGCCTTGTCCACCCCCTCCGCGAACGCCGTACGGCGTGTCGGTGGAGTGGCTGTTGCCGGTTCTGCCACGTTTCTGACCTCCCCCATGGTCATGCCTCGCCGCAAGTATCGCTGGCGGGGGTGACATTGCACACCGGCCTTCACTGGATCTTGATCAGATCGCAGTCACCCCTGTTCATGAATACGTCGTGGGCGTGTGTTCGGTTCCTTTCACGCCTCGAAGAACTCGCGTACCCTCGCCTGCGCCTTCGGGCCCGCCACCACGCGGTCCAGGCCGAGCAGCGCCGCCCCCAGCACCGGGCGCGCGCGGACCACCCGGGGCACCGCCTTCGGCGCCCGCGCGGTCAGGCGTTCCCGTATGCCGTCGTCCAGTTGGTGGTGACCCGCCGTCAGGACGCCCCCGCCCAGCAGGACCGGGGTCTCCTCCTCCAGGAGGTCCAGGCGGGTCAGGGCGACCGTCGCCATCGTGACGACCTCCTCCGCGAGGCGGTCGACGATCCCGCGGGCCACGGCGTCTCCCCGGGCCGCCGTCTCGAAGAGGACCGGGGTCAGTTCGTGGCGGCGCAGGTCCGGGATGCGGTCCAGGTGGAGGGCCTCGATGAGGGCGTACATGTCGGGGCGGTCGAAGTGGGCGGGGAGGGTGCCGGCCAGGGCGGTGGCGGGGCCTCTGCCGTCCTCCGCGCGGGCCGCGTGCCAGATCGCCTCCTCGGCCAGGCCCCAGCCGCCGCCCCAGTCGCCGGAGAGGCGGCCCAGGGCCGGGAAGCGGGCGGTGCGGCCGTCGGGGCGCATGCCGACGCAGTTGATGCCGGCGCCGCAGACCACGGCCACGCCCCGGGGGTCGGGCACGCCGGCCCGGAGGATGGCGAAGGTGTCGTTGCGGACGTCCACGGCGGCGCCCCACGCGCGTGCGTGCAGGGCCGCCGCCAACTGCTCCTCCTCCACCGGCAGGTCGGCGTTGGCCAGGCAGGCGGAGACATGGGTCACCGAGGTGACGCCGGCGGAGGCGTACGCGCGCGTGACGGTGTCGGCGAGGGCGTCCACGGCCGCCGTGACCCCGACGGCGGGCGGGCGGAAGCCGGCGCCGCGGGCGGTGGCGAGCACCTCCCCGTCGGCGGCCACCACCGCCACGTCGGTCTTGCTGTTGCCCGCGTCGATGGCGAGGACGCTTGCGGTCAGGCCCACGCGAGGTGCTCCCGGTTGTGTGCGATCAGTCGGTCGGTCAGCTGGTCGGCGTACGCGTGCTGGGCGATCAGGGGATGGGCGAGGAGGGCCTTGAACACGCGGTCCCGGCCGCCGCGCAGGGCCGCGTCCAGGGCCAGGTCCTCGTACGCCGTCACGTTCGCCATCAGACCCGCGTACAGGGGGTCCACGGGCGCCACGGGCAGCGGGGAGGGTCCCTTCCGGCCCACCGCCGCCTGCACCTCGATCACCGCGTCGTCGGGGAGGAAGGGCAGCGTGCCGTCGTTCAGGGTGTTGACCACCTGGTACGGGCTGCCGGCGCCGGTGAGCAGCGCGGCCGCCAGGTCCACGGCCGCCTCCGAGTAGAAGGCGCCGCCGCGCTTGGCGAGGAGCTCCGGCTTCTCGTCGAGGGCCGGGTCGCCGTACATCTCCAGCAGCTGCCGCTCCATCGCCGCCACTTCGGCCGCCCTGGACGGCTTCGTGCGCAGCTCTCCCACGACCTCGTCGTGGGCGTAGTAGTAGCGCAGGTAGTAGGACGGGACCACGCCGAGGAGGCGCAGGAGGGGGAGGGGCAGGCGGAGGTCGCCGGCGATCGTGTCGCCGTGCGCGGCCAGCAGACCCGGCAGGACGTCCTCGCCCTCCGGGCCGCCCAGGCGCACGCCGGTCTCCCAGGTGAGGTGGTTGAGGCCGACGTGGTCCAGGTGGACGTCCGCCGGTGTGACGTCGAGCAGGGCGGCGAACCTGCGTTGCAGTCCGATTGCCACGTTGCACAGGCCGACCGCCTTGTGGCCCTCCTTCAGCAGGGCGCGGGTGACGATGCCGACCGGGTTGGTGAAGTCGACGATCCAGGCGGCGGGGTTGGTACGGCGGACGCGTTCGGCGATGTCCAGGACCACGGGGACCGTGCGCAGCGCCTTGGCCAGGCCGCCGGCGCCGGTGGTCTCCTGGCCGACGCAGCCGCACTCCAGGGGCCAGGTCTCGTCCTGTTCGCGGGCGGCCTGGCCGCCGACGCGGAGCTGGAGCAGGACGGCGTCGGCGCCGTCGACGGCCGCGTCCAGGTCGGAGGTGGTGACGATCCGGCCGGGGTGGCCCTGCCGGGCGAAGATCCGCCGTGCCAGTCCGCCCACCAGGTCCAGGCGTTCGGCGGCCGGGTCGACCAGGACCAGCTCCTGGAGGGGCAGGGTGTCGCGCAGTCGTGCGAAGCCGTCGATCAGCTCGGGGGTGTAGGTCGAACCGCCGCCTACCACGGTGAGTTTCATGCCTTGTTAACCCTTCACTCCGGTGAGGGTGACACCTTCGACGAACGCCTTCTGGGCGAAGAAGAACACGAGGATCACGGGAGCCATGACCAGCACGGTGGCCGCCATGGTGAGGTTCCAGTCGGTGTGGTGCGCGCCCTTGAAGGACTCCAGGCCGTAGGAGAGGGTCCATGCGCCCGGGTTCTCCGAGGCGTAGATCTGCGGGCCGAAGTAGTCGTTCCAGGCGTTGAAGAACTGGAAGAGGGCGACGGCGGCGATACCGGGCTTCGCCATCGGCAGGACGATCTTCAGCAGGGTGCGCAGATCGCCGCAGCCGTCCACCTTTGCCGCGTCCACGTACTCGTTGGGGATGGTCATCAGGAACTGGCGCAGCAGGAAGATCGAGAACGCGTCGCCGAACGCCAGCGGGATGATCATCGGCCACAGGGTGCCCGAGAGGTCGAGCTGCTTCGCCCAGAACAGGTACATCGGGATGACGACGACCTGCGGCGGCAGCATCATCATCGAGATCACCAGCATGAGCGTCAGATTGCGGCCCCGGAAGCGGAACTTGGCCAGCGCGTACGCCACGGGGATCGAGGAGACGACGGTGAGGACCGTTCCCAGTCCCGCGTAGATCAGGGTGTTCTTCCACCAGGTGAGGAAGCCCGGGGTGTCGAAGACCCGGCGGTAGTTGGCCCATTCCCAGGTGTGCGGGATCAGGTCCCGGCTGAGCGCCTGCGAGTCGCTCATCAGGGACGTCAGGAACACGAACACGAAGGGCAGGGTGAAGAAGAGGGCCGCGGCCACGCCGAGGGAGTGGACCGCGATCCATTCCAGGAGCGCCTTGCGGCGCGCGGTGCGCTCGGCGGGCGTGGCGGGACTCCTCAGTTCCACCGGCCGCTCCAGTACTTGGGTCATGTCAGTCACCTGCCTGGATGAGACCGCCCCGGCGCCGCATCAACAGGGCGGTGAACGCCATCGACAGGGCGAACAGGACCAGGGCCACGACACAGGCGGAGCCGTAGTCGAAGCGCTGGAAGCCGAGGTTGTAGACGAGCTGGGGGAGGGTCAGCGTGGAGTGCTCGGGGTAGCCGGGCTCGAACATGGTCCCGGCGCCCTGGATCACCCCGGAGGCGACCTTTCCGGCGACCAGGGGCTGGGTGTAGCACTGCATCGCGGCGATCACGCCGGTGACGACGGCGAACATGATGATCGGCGAGATGTTGGGCAGGGTGACGAACCGGAACCGCTGCCAGGCGGACGCGCCGTCCAGTTCGGCCGCCTCGTACTGCTCCTTCGGTACGTCGAGCAGCGCGGCCATGAAGATGACCATCAGGTCGCCCACGCCCCACAGGAACATCAGCGTGAGGGCCGGCTTGGACCAGTCCGGGTCGTTGAACCAGCCCGGGGCCGGGATGCCGGTCTTCTCCAGGATGGAGTTGACCGGGCCCGTACCGGGGTTGAGGAGGAAGGCGAAGGCCATGGTGGCCGCCACCGGCGGGGCCAGGTAGGGCAGGTAGAAGAGGGTGCGGAAGACCCCCGTACCCGTCTTGATCTTCGTGATCAGCATCCCGATGCCGAGGCCGAACAGCACCCGCAGGGTCACCATGATCACGACGAGCCAGAGGGTGTTGCGCAGGGCGGGCCAGAAGAACGGGTAGGACTCGAAGACGTACGTCCAGTTCTTCGTTCCGCTCCAGGTCGGCGGCTTGAAGCCGTCGTAGTGCATGAACGAGAAGTAGACGGTCGAGATCATCGGGTACGCGAAGAAGACCGCGAAGCCGATCAGCCAGGGGGAGAGGAAGGCGAGGGTGCGAAGCGCCGAGCGCCGGCGCTTCGTCCGCAGCGTGAGGGTGGTCATCCGACTACTTCGCCTGCGCGATGTCCGTGTCGATCTGCGCGGCGGCCTTCTTCAGGCCCGCCGACAGGTCGGTGAGCCTGCCGCTCTCGTAGTCGTAGCCGAGCTGCTGGAGGGTGGTGAGGTAGACGCCGCCGTTGACCGAGGCCGGGGAGGTGGTCGAGTTCGGGTTCGCGGCGATGTCCAGGAACGTCTTGAAGCGCGGGTCGTACGTCAGCTTCGGCGACTTCAGCGCGTCCAGCGTCGAGGGCACGTTGTGGATGGCGTTGGAGAAGCCCACCACCGCGTCGGTGTCGGTGGTGACGTACTTGACGAACTCCCAGGCCGCGTTCTGCTTCTTGCTGGTGGCGGCGATACCGGCGATGGTGCCGGTGATGTAGCCCTTGCCGTACTGGTCCGCCTGGTCGTCGGCGACGGGCAGCGGGGCCACCCCGATCTCGAAGTCCGGCTTGGTGGCGAGCGCCATGCCGAGGCGCCACTCGCCGTCCAGCTGCATGGCCACCTGGCCGGTCTGGAAGGGGTGCTTGGGGCCCCACTCGTCACCGAGGCCGGAGCGGAACTTCTCCAGCTTCGTGAAGCCGCCGAGGTCGTCGACGAGCTTCTTCTGGAGTTCGAGGGCGTCGGTGACGGCCGGGTCGGTCGCGACCGTCGACTTGCCGGACTTGTCGAAGTAGGTCGGCGAGAACTGGCCCATGTAGTGCTCGGTCGTGGTCTCCCAGCCGTGGTAGTCCGGCATGAAGCCGAGCTGCTTGTACGTGTCGCCCTGGGGGATCGTCAGTTTCTTGGCGTCGGCCTCGAACTCGGACCAGGTCTTGGGCGGGCTGCTGATGCCGGCCTTCTCGAAGGCGGTCTTGTTGTAGTAGAGGCCGTAGGCGTCACCCAGCAGCGGTACCGCGCAGCGGTCGAGCTGGTACTGGGTGTACTCGTTCATCGCCTTGGGGAAGGTCGTGTTCGGGTCGATGCCCGACTTCTTGAAGAACGGGTTGAGGTCGATCAGCGCGCCGGAGGAGCAGAACTTTCCGACGTTGTTGGTGGTGAACGACGAGATCACGTCGGGCGCCTTGCTGCCGCCCGCGCGCAGGGCCTGGTTGATCTTGTCGTCGGTCATGTTGCCGACGACGTTCACATGGATGTTGGGGTGCGCCTTCTCGAAGCCGGCGACCAGCGCCTTCACGGCCTTGACCTCGTTCGGCGCGCTCCAGGCGTGCCAGAAGGTGATGGTCTGCTCCTTGGACGCGTCGTCGCTCGCGCCGGAGGCGGCTTGGCCGGTACAGGCGGTGGTGCTGAGGAGCAGGGCGGTCGAGGCGGTCAGGGCAAAAGCCGCTTTACGGACTACTTCGGGCATGCGTGCAGACATGACGGGGCCTCCCGGGGCAGGGCGGGGTGAGGTGAGGTGATCTGCGAAGAGGGGTGGCGGAAAGGAGAGGGGTGGTGGAAAGGGGGAGCGTCTAGCGCGAGGTGTCGAAGACCTCGTCGCGGGTGGCCGCCAGCGCGCTCTCCAGCGCGCCGCGCAGCACGGGCCGTTCGGTGACGTCGCCCAGGACCAGCTGGGGCCGGGACGCGGCCAGTTCCTCCAGTTCGGCCTGGACGAGGGCGCGCAGCACCTCGCCGCCGGCGGTCAGGGAGGCGCCGCTGAGGACGACGAGTTCGGGGTCGAGGACGGAGACGAGCGAGGCGAGACCGGTCGCGAGCCGGGTCGCGTACGTCTGGAGCAGCAGCCGGTTCAGGACGGTGTCCTCGGCTGCGGCGCGTTGCAGGAGTGCGGCGGCGACCTCGGCGTACGGGCCGTCGGGGATGCCGGTCATGCCGAGTTCGCGGGCGAGCCGGGGGATGGCCTGGGAGCCGGCCAGTTCCTGGTAGCCGCCGCTGTTGGCCTTGGTGACGTGCCGGACCAGGGGTGCTCCCGGAACCGGCAGGAAACCCACCTCCCCCGCGCCGCCGGTCCAGCCGCGGTGCAGCCGGCCGCCGAGGACGAGGGCGGCGCCGAGTCCGCCCTCGTTCCAGACGAGGACGAAGTCCTCGTGTCCGCGGGCCGCGCCGAGGCGTTGTTCGGCGACGGCGACGAGGTTGACGTCGTTCTCGTACTCGACCGGCATCGGCAGGGCTGCGGCGAGTTCGTCGAGCAGCGTCGGCGCGTGCCAGCCGGGGAGGTGGGAGGCGTAGCGCAGCCGGCCGGTGGTGGGGTCGAAGGCGCCGGGGGTGGCGACGACGAGCCGCCGTACGTCGTCCCGGGTCAGCGCCGCGGCCTTCACGGCGCCGTCGAGGGCTTCGGTGACCTGCCGTACGACGGTCCCGGCGGCCCTTCTGCCGGGGGTGGGCACCTCGTACGTGCCCACGGTCCGGCCGGTGACGTCGGCGATCGCGGCGAGGACGCGCTCGGGGGTGACGTCCAGGCCGGCCGCGTAGGCGGCGGCCGGGTTGACCTCGTAGAGCTGGGCGTTGGGGCCGGGTCGTCCCTCGGTGGTGCCGGTGGCGAGGACCAGGCCCGCCGCCTCCAGGCGGGCGAGCAGCTGGGAGGCGGTCGGCTTGGACAGGCCGGTGAGCTTGCCGATGCGGGTGCGGGACAGGGGGCCGTGCGCCAGGAGGAGGTCGAGGGCGGCGCGGTCGTTCATGGCGCGCAGGACGCGCGGGGTGCCCGGCGTACCGGCGGTTCCTGCCATGGGGATCGACACCTGCCTTTCTGGACTGCCCAGCTTTTCAGTGACGCGGGAGACAAGTCCACTTCCGGTCACTGTTAGGAAAGTTTCCTATCGATGGAAGGGAAGGTAAGCCCGGTATGAAGCGGGCGTCAAGGCAAGAAAACGGAAACCGCCCCCGAGGCAACGCAGTCGTTACCTCGGGGGCGGTTCGGGTACCGCTGTGCCTACTTCACGTCGACGTAGTCGGCGGCGGCCGTCTTGGCCGCCGTGGTGGCCGTACCGGCGAAGGTGAAGCGGTAGTAACCGTCCTTGCCGGCCTTCACGGTGGTGGACAGGGCGCCACCGGTGCCGGAGGTGATCGTCTTGACGGTGCTGTAGGAGCCGGCGCCCTTGGCCTTGAACTGAAGGGTCACCTTCTGGCCCTTGTAGCCGGTGTAGGTGCCGTCCTCCCAGTTCGCGCGGGTCAGCTTGCCCTTGACGGTGAGCGTCCTGCCCTTCTTGACGGGTTCGGGCGTGGCGTTGACGGTGAGCTTCGCGGCGCGCTGGATCTTCGCGGTCGCCGAGTCGGCCCACATGTCGTAGCCGAACTCGAAGCTGATGTGGCCGTCGGAGTCGTCGAGGTCCGTGGCGCCGTGGCCGTAGAAGCCCGCGGCCTTCCAGGTGCCGGCGTCGGCGGCCTCGTAGAGGCTGTCCCACGGGTCGATGACCAGGGTCTCGGTGCAGGACGCGGTCACCGTGGTGGCGGTGGTGGCGGTCGTGGTGCAGGCCGGCGCGCTGTCCGGCTCGATCGAGTTGTCCTGCTCGGCGAGGGAGCCGCGGTAGAGCAGGACGCCCGCGAAGTTGTTCTTGTAGTCGATCGTCAGGTCCGCCGGACGGGTCAGCGTGTAGGTGACCGGCACCTTCACCTTGGCGGTGGTGCCGACGACGATCTTCTTCCCGTTGTTGACCTTCACACCGGCGAACGTCAGCGCCGGCGAGTCCGCCTGCGCGGCCGGTGCGGCCAGAACCCCCAGAGCCAGGGCACCGGTGAGAGCGGTGCCTATGGCGAGCTTCCTCATGTATCCCCACATTCGAGCGGGCCCCTGGGCGTTGCGCTCCAGAACAAGGGCCCGGTATCAGGGTGACGATATGGGGTGGTGTGGTGCGGGGGAAGGGTGGGGCCCCTGTGAAGATCATGAGCATCCGCGCCGGCTGTCGGCCGCCCGGCTCCTCACCGCGGTGCCCCCTACTTGGGAGAAGGTGTCACCGCCCGCTGCGGCGTGATCGGTGACGCCGCCGCCACCTGCGGGGAGTCCGCGTTGGAGAAGGCCGACGGGGCCGCGACGACCGCCGTCGGGTCGGTGGGCTCGGTCTCGGCGGGGGCGGTCGCGCCGCCGACGATCCGGATGTCCGCCGCGTCGAACGCGCGCTTGATGCGCCAGCGCAGCTCGCGCTCCACCGTCAGGGCCTTGCCCGGCATGGTCTTCGCCGAGACCCGGACCACCATCGAGTCCAGCAGCACGCTGTCCAGGCCCAGCACCTCGATCGGGCTCCACAGCAGCTCGTTCCAGGGCTCTTCCTTGCTCATCTTCTCGGCGACCTCGTCCAGCGTGGCCTTCACCCGGTCCAGGTCCTCGGACGCCTTGACGGTGACGTCGACACCGGCCGTCGCCCAGCCCTGGGAGAGGTTGCCGATCCGCTTGACCTCGCCGTTGCGGACGTACCAGATCTCGCCGTTGTCGCCGCGCAGCTTGGTCACCCGCAGACCGACCTCGATGACCTCGCCGGTGGCGACGCCCGCGTCGATCTGGTCGCCGACACCGTACTGGTCCTCCAGGATCATGAAGACGCCGGAGAGGAAGTCCGTGACCAGGTTGCGCGCGCCGAAACCGATCGCCACGCCCGCGACACCGGCCGAGGCCAGCAGCGGGGCGAGATTGATCTCGAAGGCGGACAGCGCCATCAGCGCCGCCGTGCCGAGGATCACGAAGCTCGCCACCGAGCGCAGCACCGAGCCGATCGCCTGCGAGCGCTGCCGGCGCCGCTCGGCGTTGACCAGCAGACCGCCCAGCGTGGAGCCCTCGGGCGACTCGACCGTGCGGTTCATCCGGTCGATGAGCTTGGTGATCGCCCGCAGCACGAACTTTCTGAGCACCGCCGCGATCACGACGATCAGCAGCACGCGCAGACCGATCGCGAGCCACGTCGACCAGTTCTGCTCGACCCAGCTGGCCGCGTTCGTCGCGCTCTCCTGGGCGTCCTGGAGCGACGGGACCGTCACGGTCGGCGACTCCGAGGGGGTCGGCGAGGGCGAGGAGCCGGCGGCCAGTAGGGCGGCGGGCAAGGACACGGCAGGTACCTCCAGGTGCAGCGGTCCGCCTCCGGTGCGATGGTCAGGGTCGTCAAGGTCGTCGAGGTCACGAAAGGGTCACCGGACGGGCAGAACCACCACACTAACGGGGCACTGTGTGTGGGTCCGTCCGATGCGGCAAGGAGAGACCGTCCTCACGTGCGCTTGAACAGGCCGTGATCCGGGGGATGTATCCGGGTGTGGTCGAAAACACTCCCAGCCCGTTACCGGGACATGGTGGCGCGTCCGCCGGGCCAGAGGAGAGACTGACTGCAGATCGTCCCGGCGCGAGCCACGCGCCGCCGACGCCCAAGGAGGCATCCGTGCCGCATGTCCTGGTCCTCAACGCGTCGTACGAGCCGCTCGGCGTCGTACCGCTCCGCCGCGCGCTCGTCCTCGTCCTGGAGAACAAGGCGATCTCCCTGGAAGAGTCAGGCGCCTTCATGCACAGCACGACCGTCACAGTCCCCGCACCCAGCGTGGTCCGGCTCAAGCGATTCGTCCGGGTTCCCTATCGGGGGCCCGTTCCTCTCACCCGTCGGGCGCTCTTCGCCCGGGACGGGGGCCGGTGCATGTACTGCGGTGGCGTCGCAACCAGCGTCGACCACGTCGTCCCGCGCAGCCGCGGGGGCAAGCACGTGTGGGACAACGTCGTGGCGTCCTGCCGTCGCTGCAACCACGTCAAGGCCGACCGTCATCTCGTCGAGATCGGCTGGCGGTTGCGCCACAAACCCGCTCCGCCCACCGGCCTCGCCTGGCGCATCATCGGCACGGGCCACAGGGACCCGCGCTGGCTGCCCTACTTGCAGCCGTACGGCGCGGACGACGCCTTGGCCCGGATCGACGGCATCTCCGCCTGACGATCCGGGCTTCTTCATGCCCCGTGGCACCGGCGCCCGCCCGGCTCAGCCACGGGGCCCTTCGGGGCGCGCTCCTCGTACGGCGTACAGGGCCGTGCCCAGCGCGAACGCGCCCCCCGCCGCCACCCAGGACGCCGGCACGTCCCCCGGCTGCGCCGGCCAGCCCCACAGGGCGACCGCCCGCCCGTGCACCCCGTCCGACGCCAGGCACACCGCGCCCACCCAGCCTCCCGCCGGCAGCCAGCTCAGCCGGGCGCCCACCAGGACGGCCGAGGCCGCGACCAGGCCCGTACAGCCCAGCAGATTGCGCAGTACGGCCGGCCCGTCCCCGAGCACCGCGAGCGGCAGCAGGACCGCCGCGAGCGCCGTCGGACCGAGCAGCAGGCCCAGCCGGCGCGGCCACCAGGGGCGTACGGCCGTACGGTCCAGTTCCTCCGTGGCGGAGCGCAGGCCCGCCCCGGTCACCGCCGCCGCCAGCAGCGGGGCCAGCGCCACGACCGGCAGCAGCCGGCCCGGATCCGCTCCGGAGCCCGTCCGGGCCGCCGCCCCCAGGGCGAGGACGGCGGTCCCGGCGAGCGCCGTGAGCGTGCCGGGGACGGCCCGGGAGCGGGCGTACAGCAGGAGGCCGACGGCCGGCCGCGGCGCGCTCACAGGACCGGCACCCCGTTCGCGGCGTCGCAGTCCCCGACCGTGGCGAAGTACGCCGACAGCCAGTCCCGGCGGGCGTCCGCCCCCATCGAGGCCAGCCGCTCCCGGGCCGCCCTGCGCTCCGCCAGCCCGGCGCGCCGCTCCGCGTCGCCCCGCGCGTCCAACGCGTCGAAGTACGCCTCCGCCGGGCTCGCCGCGAGGTAGTGCTGCACGGCGTCGTCCGCCACGGTCACCCGCCGGGCCGGCTCCCCGCAGTCCCCGCGGTCCTGGAGCATCGTCACCGCCTCCCACGCGTACTGCGCCGGATCGGTCAGCCGCCCCCGCACCACCGACCGGCCGATCGGCGTGAGCATCGGCAGCTGCGCCTCCCCCGCGCGCGGCTCACCCACGCGGTCCTCGAACCGCACCGGCAGGTTCCGGACCCCCTCCAGCTTGCCGGTGATCCCCGACAGGGCCGCCGTGACCTGCGGCAACAGCTCGGCGTAGCGGGCGTTGACACAGATCTCAGGGGTGGTCGAGGTCGTGCACACCTGCGCGCGCTCGGCCGGGTTCGGGCGCCACAGGCCGTCCCCCGTCCGCACCAGCAGCACGCCCGCCGCGATCGCGGCCGCCAGCGGCACCAGGGCCGTCCACCGGCGCCGCGCCGCGTACGCCAGCACCGCGGCCGACGCGAGCCCCGCCACCCACACCGCCATCGCCCACGGCTGCCGGCCGATCGGCACCAGCCCCTCCGGCACCGCGAAAGCCGGGTTCAGGAAGCGCCCCGGGCCGGTGCCCGCCCGCCCCGACAGGCCCAGGACCACATAGCCGCCGAGCGCCAGCAGCGGGGCCGCGAACCGCCAGGGGACCAGCCGCCCCACGACCTGACCGGCCGGCACGACGGCCGCCAGCGCCACCACGTCCACCGGCAACAGATCCGCGTAGGGCCCGTCCCCCGTGGCGTACGGCCAGGTCGCGAGCAGCGCCCCGGCCGCCGCCAGCGCGTATCCGCCGGTCACCCACAGCGTGACCGGCAGCGCCGACGCCAGGAACCGCGCCAGCGGCCCGCGCACGGCCGTCCCCCACAGCTCCTCGGTGCGCCGCCGGCGTTCCCGCCCGCCCTGCCAGCAGCCCGCGGCCGCCCCGAGCGGCAGGACGAGCAGCAGCACACCGTGCAGCTCGGTCCGGGTCTCCGCCCAGCCGCCCTGCCAGCGGTCCGCCACGAAGCCCAGCACCACGGCCGGCAACAGGAAGGCCACGACCCCGGCGAACGGCGCGAAACCCCGCGCCGCCTCGGCCCGCAGCGGATGCGTCAGGACCGGCCGCAGCGCCGTCCTTTCCCGTACGAGGGTCATCGCGTCGCCTCCAGACCGGTGCGGTGGGCCCGCAGGGCGGCGGTGTAGCCGCGCTCGATGACGCTGTCCCCGACACCGGGCGCCTCGCCGAGCGCGCCGAGCGACTCCGGGGTCCCCCGATAGGCGACCCGCCCCTCGTCCAGCAGGGTGACCTCGGTGCAGGCGGCCGCCACGTCCTCCACCAGGTGGGTGGAGACGATCACGGTCGAGGTGGAGCCCAGCTCCCGCAGCAGTGCGCGCAACTCCACCCGCTGCTCCGGGTCGAGGCCCGCTGTCGGCTCGTCGAGCAGCAGCACGTCCGGGTCGTTGACGACGGCCTGCGCGATGCCGACCCGGCGGACCATGCCGCCGGACAGCGTCCGCAGCTTCGCGTCGATCCGGTCCCCGAGCCCCACCCGCTCGACGGCCCGCTCCACGGCGGCCGCGGTCCCGGCCACCGGCATCTCCTTCAGCCACGCCACGTACGCGACGAACTCGCGCACCGTGAAGCCCGGGTAGTGGCCGAACTCCTGCGGCAGATAGCCGAGCCGGGCGCGGACCGCACCGCGCCGAGCGGGCTCGCCGACGTCCTCGCCGAGGATCTCCACCCGCCCGGCGTCCGGCCGCGCGACGGTGGCCAGCATCCGGATCAGGGAGGTCTTCCCGGCGCCGTTGGGGCCGAGCAGACCGTGCACCCCGACGCCGAGATCCAGATCCACGGCGTCCAGGGCGACGGTCCTGCGGTGCCGGACACGCAGTCCGCTCACCCGTATGGTGCTCACTTCACGATCTCCAGAGTTCATGGGTCGGCTCATGGGTCGGCTCATGCCGCGGCTCCTGGTGCGGCTCACTGCCGGTCCAGCCCGTCGTAGGCGGCGCGGCGGGCGGCCAGCACGGCGGCGCACAGCACGGCCGCGGCCGCCCACGCGCCCTGCGCGGGGGCCCCGTCCAGACAGCGCGAGAGCTGCTCGGCGAGCCGGGTGACCGGGGTGCCGCCGGGCGACGCCAGCACGGGGGCGAGGACGGCGGCCAGCCATCCGCCGCCGGTCACGGCCGTCGCCGTACGGCAGCCGACGTACCCGGACAGGGCGAGCGAGGCCAGGGTCAGCGCGAGGCCCGGCAGCAGCCAGGCCGCCGCGCCCGGGGCGCCGGAGGCGGGCAGGAGCAGGCCCGTCACGGTGAGCAGCGGCACGCTGACCCCGAGGACGGCGGCCGTCCGGGTCAGCGCCAGCCGCAGCCCCCCGGAGGGGGTGGCCGCCGCGATCTCGTGCAGCGGATCGGCGTACCGGCCGTAGGACACGGCGACCCCGGCCACGGGCACCACCGGCGCGAGGGCGAGCAGCAGGGGCCGTACACCGTCGACGTCCGCGCCGTACGCCAGGCCGAGCGCCCCCAGCGCGACCAGCACCACCGCGGGCAGCCAGCCCCCGCGCACGGCGGGCCCGGCGGCCCACAGGGCCCGTGCGAGGAACGAGGACCAGAGGCGGGCACGGGGGGCGGGCGGCACGGGCGCGGGCACGTCCTGCGGTACGGCCTCCCGCGCCCGCGTCTCGTTCAGCACGGCCTCCCGGACCTCCGCGAGGGCCAGGGCCGGCACCGGCAGCCGCCGTACCGCCCCCGAGACGCGCGCCGCGCACCCCCCGCACCGCTCCACATGGCTCTCCAGGGACCATGCGTCCGCCTCCGGGAGGGTGCCGTCGGCGTAGCGGGCGGCGAGGTCGTCGGACACGTGCCAGTGATCGTTTTTTGTCCGGCCGGTGCTCATGCCAGGCCTCCCGAGGCCGGTGCGGTGCTCAACTGGGCCAGGGCCGCGCGCAGTTCCGCTCGCGCCCGCATGGCGCGGGTCTTGACCGTGCCCTCGGGGATACCGAGCAGCCGGGCCGCCTCCCGGGTGGTGAGCCCGTCGACGACGGTCGCGCGCAGCACCTCCCGCAGTTCGGGCGAGATCCGGTCCAGGGCGGTGCCGACGTCACCGAACTCCAGTCCGGCCAGCACCCGTTCCTCGGCCGACGGCGCCTCGGCGGAGCTGGTGGAGGTGTCGAGGGGAGCCGTCTCGATCCGCCCGGCCCGCTCCTGCGCCCGCCGGGTGTCGACGAGCCGCCGGGCGGCGATGGTCCACAGCCAGCCGCCCGCCTCCCCGCCCCGGTGTGCGGCCGCCGACCGCCACACGGTCACGAAGGTGTCCTGAAGCACTTCCCGCGCCACCTCGGCATCCGCACACCGGCGCACGAGCCGGGCGTACACCCACCCGGCGTGCCGGTCGTACAGCGCGGCCAACGCCCTCGCGTCCCCGTCCGCCACGGCCCGCAGCAACGCCGCGTCCGTGTCGCTCTCCCCGTGGCCCCTCATGGGGCGGAACAGTCTCACACCCCGTCTATCGACGACGGTCCCGCGGCCGGTTCACGGGCGGGGGAGGGGCGTACGGGAGCGACCGTGTCCCGGCGCGGGGATCACGAGTTGGACGGGACGTGCACGAGAACGACGAGAACAGGGCGAGGGCGGTGACCCGCGGCGCCCGGACGGGATACGCCCACATCCCGGGCCGTACCCCTCTGACAGCGGAGGCCCCGCAGCACCGGGCTCCGCGCGGTGCTGCGGGGCGGCGGTGCGGCGGTGCCGCGGTGCACGGAGTGTCAGTCCTGAATGACGGAACGCGTGTGACGCGGTCGGGACGTCTGGCCTCGCGCCCGCTGGGTAGGCCTGCGATGACCGATACCCCACCCCACGAGGAGCCCACCGTGATCGCGCCCGCCCCCTCCAAACGCCCGGCGGACCCCTCCGCCGACCCCCTCGAAGAGCCCCGCCTCCGCGCCTTCAGCGCCGAAGGCGCCTGCGCGGAGGCCCCGCTGACCAGTGAGCCCCCGTTGCCCGACGCCGAGCCCCTCACCAGCGAGCCGCCGCTCGCCGCCGTGGACACCGACACCACGAGGCCCTAGATGACCGCACCCCTCGGCGAGGAACTCGCCCGGCTCGCCGCGCTGCACGGTGTCGCCACCTCCTACCGGCCGGCCCCCGACCGCACGGTCACCGCCTCGCCCGCCGCCGTCACCCGCGCGCTCGCCGCGCTCGGCGTCGACGCGGACACCCCGCAGGCGGTGCGGGCCGCCCTCGACGTACGGGAGCGCGAGCTGGCCGCGCGCCTGCTGCCGCCGACGGTCGTGAGCTGGAGCGGCGGCCCGTGCGACGCGCTCGCCGCCCTCCCCGGAGGCACCCGGCTGCGCGTCGAGACCGAGCGGGGCGAGGTCCGCGACACCGCCGAAGGGCTGCCGGGCGGGGTGCACCGGCTGACGGCCACCACGCCCGACGGCCGCACCGCCCGCGTCCACCTGGTCGTGGCCCCGCCCCGGCTGCCCACGCCGCCGCACCGCTCGTACGGAATCCTCGTCCAGCTGTACTCCCTCCTCTCCCGCCGCTCCTGGGGCATGGGCGACCTCGGTGACCTCGGGGAGCTGGCCGACTGGGCGGGACGGGTGCTCGGCGCCGGGTTCGTGCAGGTCAACCCGTTGCACGCGGCCGTACCGGGGGCGCCGACCGATCCGTCGCCGTACCGGCCGTCCTCGCGGCGCTTCCCCGACCCCGTGCATCTGCGCGTCGAGGAGGTGCCCGAGTACGCGTACGTCGAGGACCGCGCCGCGGCGGAGCGCGGGGCGCGGCTGCGGGAGGCCGTGCTGGAGAAGGGGGAGCTGATCGACCGGGACGCCGTGTGGGAGGCCAAGCGGCAGGCGCTGGAGCTGGTCGCCGCGGTGCCGCTCGGGCCCGGTCGGCGGGCCGCCTACTGCGACTTCCTCGCCGACCAGGGGCAGGCCCTGGAGGACCACGCCACCTGGTGCGCGCTCGCCGAGGTGCACGGGGCGCGGTGGAGCCACTGGCCGGAGGAGCTCAGGGACCCCCGCTCGGCCGGGACGGCCCGCGCCCGGCGCGAGCTGATGGACCGTGTCGACTTCCACTCCCGGCTCGCCTGGCTCACCGACACCCAGCTCACCGCCGCCCAGCGCACCGCGCGCGAGGCCGGGATGGGGATCGGGATCGTGCACGACCTCGCGGTCGGGGTGCACCCGTCCGGCGCGGACGCCTGGGCGCAGCAGGAGTACTTCGCCGCCGGGATGTCCGTCGGCGCCCCGCCGGACGCCTTCAACGCGCGCGGCCAGGACTGGGGCCTGCCGCCGTGGCGCCCCGACCGGCTCGCCGAGTCCGGCTACGCGCCGTACCGCCGCCTCCTGCGCGGCCTCTTCCGGTACGCCGGCGCCCTGCGCATCGACCACGTCATGGGCCTGTTCCGGCTCTGGTGGGTCCCGCAGGGGGAGGCGCCGACCGAGGGCACGTACGTCCGCTACGACGCCGAGGCCATGCTCGCCGTCCTGGTGCTGGAGGCCTCGCGGGCGGGCGCGGTGGTGATCGGCGAGGACCTGGGCACCGTCGAACCGGGCGTCCGGGAGGCGCTGCGCGCCCGCGGGGTGCTCGGGACGTCCGTCCTGTGGTTCGAGCGGGACTGGGACGGCGACGGGCGCCCGCTGCCCCCGCAACGCTGGCGCGCCGACTGCCTCGCCACCGCCACCACCCACGACCTGCCGTCCACCGCCGCCCGGCTCACCGGCGAGCACGTCGAACTGCGCGACCGCCTCGGCCTGCTCACCCGGCCCCTCGAGGAGGAGCGCGCGGAGGCCGCCGCCGACACGGCGGAGTGGCTGGCCCTGCTCACCCGCCTCGGGCTGCTCTCCGGAAGCGCGGGCGGCGGGGACCCCTCCTCCGAGGAGGCCGAGATCCAGGCCCTCCACCGCTTCCTGCTGCGCACCCCGGCCCGCATGATCGGCGTCTGGCTCCCGGACGGCGTGGGCGACCGCCGCCCGCAGAACCTGCCGGGCACCTGGGACCAGTACCCGAACTGGCGCCTGCCGATCGCCGACGGCCGGGGCCGCCCGATGCCCCTGGAGGACCTGGCAGCCGCACCCCGTCTGCACACCCTCTTCGACGTCCTCCGGGAGGCCGCGCGGGACTGACGGACTCCCGTACGGCACCCCGGGCGCGCGGCCCCGCGAGGCGTTCGCTACTTTTGCTCTGTGGACAAGAAGAACGCCCTGCGCGCCGGCGCCCTGGCTGCCGGTACGACGCTGATGATGCTGCTCATGTCGTCCCCCGCGCTCGCGCTGACCCGCGACGACGGCGACGACCCCGGCACCGGCCTGAGCGTCGGCGCGACGCTGGGCCTCTATGTCGTGCTCCCGATCGTGATCTTCCTTGCCATCACCGGCCTGGTCATGGTCCTCGACAAGTCCAACCCCGACCACCGCGTCTTCAAGCCGGGCAAGGCCAAGGCCAAGGCCTGACCCTGCACCGCCCCTAGGCACCACACCACACCTGAGGCCGCCGCCCCCCCACCGACCGCGCATCGCACGCGACCGGGATACGGGGGCGGCGCCTTTTGCGTGGGGGGAGAGAGCAGCAGCGTGCCGTCCCCCGTACGGCACGCTGCTGCTTCGCGGGGCCGGGGAGGGCCGGCCGCCTCCTCGGTGCGGTGTTGACAGGGACACCATGGCGGGGGGAGATGGCCGGGAAGCTTGCGGGAATCTTGCTTCGCAGGTGGCCGGGTGGTTGGGTGACGCCCGGTGGGGAACGCGCGGTGGGCGCGGGGCGGGGCAGCGGGGCAGGGGAGACGGCGTGACGGGATTTCGGCTGCTGGGGCCCGTGGAGTTATGGGTGTCGGGCCGGCCGGTGGAACTGGGTCCCGCCAAACGGCGCACGCTCCTCGCGGCGCTGCTCGTGGACGCGGGCCGCTGGGTGTCCGCCGAGACACTGATCGACCGGGTCTGGGGCGAGGAGCCGCCCGCCCAGGTACGGGCCACGCTCTACGCCCATGTCGCCCGGATCCGCCGGGTTCTCGCGGAGACGCTTCCGCACCTCGGCGACGGTGACGGCGCCGGGGCCCCCTCGCAGCCACCCCTGTCGCGCGGCTCGGGGGGCTACCGGCTCGACATCCCGCCGGACCTGGTCGACGCGCACCGGTTCCGCGGCCTGGTCACGACGGCCCGGCAGACCGGCGGATCCGACGCGGCGCGGGTGGCGGCGCTGCGGGAGGCGATGGGGCTGTGGCGGGGCGAGCCGCTCGCCGGACTGCCCGGCGACTGGGCGGCGCGGACCCGGGAGAGCTGGTCGCAGCAGCGGATCTACGCCGTCCTGGACTGGGCGGCCGCCGAACTCCGCGTCGGCGGACACCTCGTGGTGGTCGACGCGCTGTCCGTCCTGGTCGCCGAACACCCGCTGGTCGAGCCGCTCGCCGTGGCGCTGATGCGGGCGCTGCACGCCGCCGGGCGCGCCCCCGAGGCGCTCGCCTGCTACACCGCCCTGCGCAAGCGGCTGGCCGAGGAACTCGGCACCGCCCCCGGGGCCGAGGCACGGCAGGCACACCAGGCGATCCTGGGCGGCAAGGCCGCCGGAGGGGCCGCCCACCGCCCACCGCCCGCCACCGGCACCGCCACCGGCACCGGACGGGCCGGCAGCCGCCCCGCGCAACTCCCCATGGAGGCAGCGGGGTTCACCGGCCGTGACGAGGAACTGGCCCGGCTGGACAAGATCCTGGTCGCGGCGCCGGAGCGGCCGGCCGCCGTGGTCGTCTCGGCGGTGTCCGGCACGGCGGGCGTGGGCAAGACGGCGCTGGCGGTGCACTGGGCGCACCGGGTCCGGGACCGCTTCCCGGACGGCCAGCTGTATGTGAACCTGCGCGGCTACGACCCCGAGCAGCCCCTGACCGCCGCCGACGCGCTGGTCCGGTTCCTCACCGCGCTCGGGGTCCCGGGGCAGGACGTCCCGCTGGAGCCGGACGACCGGGCGGCACGCTACCGCAGCGAGATCGCCGACCGGCGGATGCTGATCGTCCTGGACAACGCCGCCACCGTCGAGCAGGTCCGCCCCCTGCTGCCCGGCACCGGAACCTGCGCCGTCCTGGTGACCAGCCGGGACAGCCTGGCCGGACTGGTCGCCCGGGAGGGCGCCCACCGCCTCGACCTCGATCTGCTGCCCGCCGACGCCGCCCGCGCCCTGCTGCGCCGGCTCGTCGGCCCCCGCGCCGAGGCCGAACCCGACGCCGTCGACGCCCTCGCCGCACAGTGCGCCCGGCTGCCGCTCGCGCTGCGGGTCGCCGCGGAACTCGCCGCCGCCCGCCCCGCCACGCCGCTCGCCGACCTCGTCGCCGAACTCACCGACCAGCAGCGGCGACTGGACCTGCTCGACGCGGACGGCGACCCCCGGGCCGCCGTCACCGCGGTGTTCTCCTGGTCGCTGCGGCAGCTCCCGGCGGACGCGGCCCGCGCCTTCCGGCTGCTCGGTCTGCACCCCGGCCCCGACCTCGACGCCCACGCCGCCGCCGCGCTCACCGACAGCGAAACGGCGGACGCCCGCCGGGCCCTCGACGTCCTCGCCCGCGCCCATCTGGTCCAGCGCGTGGACGGCAGCCGGTACGGCATGCACGACCTGCTGCGCGCCTACGCCACCCGGCTCGCCACGGCCGAGGACACCCCTCGGGCCCGTGAGGCGGCCCTCGACCGGCTGTTCGACCACTACCTCGCCACCGCGGCCGCCGCCATGACCTGCCTCCACCCGGCCGAGGCCCATCTGCGACCGCCCGCCCCCGAGGCCGCCACCCCCGACCTGTCCGATCCCGACGCCGCGCGCGCCTGGCTGAACGCCGAGCGGGCGACCCTGACGGCGATGTCCGCCCACACCGCCACCCACGGCCGGCCCACCCACGCCATCCGGCTCTCCCTCACCCTGTACCGGCACCTCATCACCGGCCGGCACACCGACGGCCTCACCATCCACGGGCACGCCCGGGACGCCGCCCGGCTGATCGGCGATCCGGCGAGCGAGGCCCGCGCGCTGCTCGGCATCGGCACCGCCCACTGGCAACTGGCCCGGCACGAACCGGCGAGGCGGCACCTCCAGGAGGCGCTGGCGCTGTTCCGGCAGGCCGACGACCCGACCGGCCAGGCCCGCGCCCTCGTCAACCTCGGACTCGTCGACGAGCGACTGGGCCGCTTCCGGTCGGCCGTCGGCTTCCTCGAACAGGCTCTGGTGCTGTACCGCAACGCCGGGGACCGGTCGGGCGAGGCGATCGTGCTGAAGGACCTCGCCACCGTCGAGGGCCAGCTGGGCCGCTACGGGGAGGCCGCCGAGCGGCTCCAGCAGGCCCTGGATCTGCTCCGCCGGACCGGCAACCGGTATCTGGAGGCCCACGCGCTCAACGACCTCGGCACGGTCGAGGCGCGCCTCGACCGCCTCGACTCGGCGGCCCGCCACCAGGAACAGGCCCTGATCCTGCTCCGGGAGGTCGGCGACCGGTACGGCGAAGCCGGGGCGCTGCACAGCCTCGGTATCGTCCACACCCGGCTCGGCCGGCCCGCGCAGGCCGCCGAGTGCCACCGGCAGGCGCTCGCCCTCTACCGCCAGAACGGCGACCGGGACGGCGAAGCCAGAGCGCTGAACGGCCTCGGCGAGACCGCCCGGGCCGCCGGCCGTCCCCTCGACGCCCTCACCCCTCACACCGACGCCCTCGCCATCGCGGAGGACATCGGCAATCCCGGCCAGCAGGCCCGTGCCCACAGCGGCCTGGGCGACGCCCACCACGCCCTCGGCGACACCCCCCTGGCCGTCACGTGCTACGGGCGGGCCCTGACCCTCTACACCGACCTGGGCATGCCCGAGTCGGCCGCCCTCCGCACGACCCTGGCCGCCCTCACCGATACGGAGCCGTAGAAAAGGGCGCCCGGTACGGCACCGGGCGCCCTCATCGCCGTACGCACGGCTACCGCACGAACGGCTACCGCACGAACGGCTACCGCGCGTCCGCCTCCTGGGCCTTCAGCGCGCGGTCCACGCCCGCGCGGGCCTCGGAGACGAGGCGGCGCAGGGCCGCGTTCGGCTCGGCGGAGGACAGCCAGGCGTCCGTCTTGGCCAGGGTCTCCCGGGAGACCTGGATCGCCGGGTAGAGGCCGATCGCGATCTGCTGGGCGATCTCGTGCGAACGGGACTCCCAGATGCCCTTGACCACCTCGAAGTACTTGTCGGTGTACGGGGCGAGCAGCTCGCGCTGGTCGGTCTGGACAAACCCGCCGATGACGGCCTCCTGGACCGCGTTGGGCAGCTTGTCGGACTCCACGACCTGCGCCCAGGCCTCCGCCTTGGCCTCCGGCGTCGGACGGGCGGCCCGGGCGGTCGCCGCGTGCCGCTCACCGGCGGCGGTCTTGTCGCGCCCGTACTCGCCGGCGATCTCCGCCTCGTCGAACCGGCCCACGGCCGCGAGACGCTCCACGAACGCCCAGCGCAGTTCGGTGTCGACGGCCAGGCCCTCGATGGTCTGCGAACCGTCCAGCAGGGCCTCCAGCAGGTCGAGCTGCTCCGGCGTACGGGCGGTGGCGGCGAAGGCCCGGGCCCAGGCGAGCTGGTGGTCGCCGCCCGCGGCGGACGTCCGCAGATGGGCCAGCGTGGCGTCGGTCCAGCGGGTGAGGAGGGCCTCACGGGTGGCCGGGGCGCCGTACAGGTCGATGGCGAGCTTGACCTGACGGTGCAGCGACTGCACCACGCCGATGTCGGACTCCTTGCCGATGCCGGACAACACCAGGGACAGGTAGTCGCGGGTGGGCAGTTCGGCGTCCCGGGTCATGTCCCAGGCCGAGGCCCAGCACAGGGCGCGGGGCAGGGAGGACGCGAAGTCGCCGAGGTGCTCGGTGACGAAGGCGAGGGACTGCTCGTCGAGCCGGACCTTGGCGTACGACAGGTCGTCGTCGTTGAGCAGGACGACCGCCGGACGGCGCGTGCCGACCAGCTGCGGTACGGCGGTCAGCTCGCCGTCGACGTCCAGTTCGAGGCGCTCGCCGCGCACCAGCTTGCCGCTCGCGTCGTCGAGGTCGTACAGACCGACGGCGATGCGGTGCGGCCGCAGGGTGGGCTCCCCCTTGGCGCCCGCGGGGAGCGCCGGGGCCTCCTGGCGGATCGCGAACGAGGTGATGACACCGCTCGCGTCCGTCTCGATCTCCGGGCGCAGGATGTTGATGCCGGCCGTCTCCAGCCATGCCTTCGACCAGGCCTTCAGATCACGGCCGGAGGTCTCCTCCAGGGCGCCGAGCAGGTCGGACAGGCGCGTGTTGCCGAAGGCGTGCGCCTTGAAATACGCCTGGACGCCCTGGAAGAACTCGTCCATGCCGACGTAGGCGACGAGCTGCTTCAGCACGGACGCGCCCTTGGCGTACGTGATGCCGTCGAAGTTGACCAGGACGTCGTCCAGGTCGCGGATCTCGGCCATGATCGGGTGGGTGGACGGCAGCTGGTCCTGCCGGTAGGCCCACGTCTTCATGGAGTTGGCGAAGGTGGTCCAGGAGTGCGGCCACCGGGACTCGGGGTAGTACGCCTGGCAGGCGATGGAGGTGTACGTGGCGAACGACTCGTTCAGCCACAGGTCGTTCCACCACTCCATGGTGACCAGGTCGCCGAACCACATGTGGGCCAGCTCGTGCAGGATGGTCTCGGCGCGCACCTCGTACGCCGCGTCGGTCACCTTGGACCGGAAGACGTACTGGTCGCGGATGGTGACCGCGCCCGCGTTCTCCATCGCGCCCGCGTTGAACTCCGGTACGAACAACTGGTCGTACTTCTTGAACGGGTACGCGTAGTCGAACTTCTCCTGGAACCAGTCGAAGCCCTGCCGTGTCACCTCGAAGATCGCGTCCGAGTCGAGGAACTCGGCGAGGGAGGGCCGGCAGTAGATGCCGAGCGGCACGGACTGCCCGTCCTTCTCGTACACGCTGTGCACGGAGTGGTACGGCCCCACGATCAGCGCGGTGATGTAGCTGGAGATCCGGGGCGTCGGCTCGAAGGCCCAGACGTCGTCCTTGGGCTCGGGCGTCGGGGAGTTGGAGATGACGGTCCAGCCGGTCGGCGCCTTCACGGTGAACCGGAAGGTGGCCTTCAGGTCCGGCTGCTCGAAGGAGGCGAACACCCGGCGGGCGTCCGGCACCTCGAACTGCGTGTACAGGTACGCCTGCTCGTCGACCGGGTCGACGAACCGGTGCAGGCCCTCGCCGGTGTTGGTGTAGGCGCAGTCGGCGACGACCCGCAGGACGTTACGGCCTTCCAGCAGGCCCGGCAGCGCGATCCGGGAGTCCTTGAAGACCTCCGCCGCGTCCAGCGGATCGCCGTTCAGCGTGACCTCGTGGACGGCCGGGGCGACCAGGTCGATGAAGGACTCCGCACCGCCTTCGGCGACATCGAAGCGCACCGTGGTCACGGACCGGTAGGTGCCGCCCTCCTGCGCGCCGGAGAGATCGAGATCGATCTCGTACGAGTCAACGGTGAGCAGCTTCGCCCGCTGCTGCGCCTCTTCGCGAGTCAGGTTTGTGCCAGGCACGCGGTCATCTCCTCGTTATGGGTGGGTTGCGCCATCCTTCCACGGGTCGGGTGCCCGGGGCGACGACGTTAGGGGTGGTCCGACGGCGCGTTGGAGGGGCGACCGGCGCCTTTCCGGGGTGACGGTCCGTCCGCTCCCCGGGACGGGAGGAGAAGCGTGCCCGGGGCGCTGGATGGCGGAGGCATGTCCTCTGCCCCGGGGGCGTGCCCGGGCGGGCACCGGGCAGCGCCCCGGGCGGGGTGACGGACGGGTACCGGCCCTGGGGGTACGGCCTGTCAGCGGGGCAGCGGCCCCGGCCCGTGCGGGGCAGCGCGCGCCACGAGCCAGGCGGCCGCTGCCCCTCGGGAGTCGCCGTTCGGGCGGCGTTCCTACGCGCCCCGGCGGTCGTTCCGGCGGTCGGTGCCGCGTCCGGCGGCTGCGGCGGAGCCGCCCGTGGTTCCAGTGCTGCGGTTTCCCGTCCGGCGGCCCGATCCGCGGGTGCCGCCGGCTGTGGTCCGGCGGTCGGAGCCGCGTCCGCCTGTTCCGGCCGTGCCTCCGCCGGAGCCGCGTCCGCCTGTTCCGGCCGTGCCTCCGCCGGAGCCGCGTCCGCCCTTGGCGGAGGTGGTGCCGTCGGCCGCACCGGCGGTGGTGCGGCGGCCGGTGCCACGACCGCCCGTTCCCGCGGTGCCACCACCCGAGGCCCCGCCGGAGCCGCGCCCGGCCTTGCCGGTCGGCGCGTCGGCCGTGGCCCGGCGGGCGGTGGTGCGTCCGTTCGCCTCGGTGGCGCCCGTCTGCCCGGCCGATGCCGATCGGCGGGCGGAACCGCGCGTGGCGGCCGGGGCGGCGGTGTCCGCCGTAGCCGTGCCGGACGGGCCCCGGCGTCCCCTCGTCCGGGTGGTCGAGGCGCCGGTTCCGGTCCGTCGGCGGGACGGGCGGGACGCGGGCGGTTCGGCCGGCTGGGGGAGTTCGATCGTGACCGCGACGCCGGACGGCTCGCGGGCGCCCGTGAGGGTGGCCAGTTCCGTGTCGCCCGACGTGACGCGGGCCGTCCGGGGGCGGATGCCCGCGTCCGACAGGAGCCGGGTGACGTCCCGCTTCTGGTCCGGCAGGACCAGGGTGACCACGCTGCCGGAGCCGCCGGCACGGGCCGTACGGCCGCCCCGGTGGAGGTAGTCCTTGTGGTCGGTCGGCGGATCGACGTTCACGACGAGGTCGAGGTCGTCGATGTGTATGCCCCGGGCCGCGACGTTCGTCGCCACCAGCGCGGTGACCTGACCGTTCTTGAACTGCTCCAGCGTGCGGTTGCGCTGCGGCTGGGAGCGGCCCCCGTGCAGGGCCGCCGCCCGTACGCCCACGGCCAGCAGCCGCTTGGCGAGCCGGTCGGCGGACCGCTTGGTGTCGAGGAAGAGGATGACCCGGCCGTCACGGGCCGCGATGCGCGTGGTGACGGCCTTCTTGTCGGTCTCGTCCTGGAGATGGAGGACGTGATGCTCCATCGTGGTCACCGCCCCCGCGGACGGATCCACGGAGTGCACCACGGGATCGGTCAGGAACTGCTGCACGAGGCGGTCGATGTTGGCGTCCAGGGTGGCCGAGAACAGCAACCGCTGGCCGTCGGGCCGCACCAGCCGGATCAGCTTGGTGATCTGCGGCAGGAAGCCCATGTCGGTCATCTGGTCGGCTTCGTCCAGCACCGTGATCCGCACCTGGTCGAGGACGCAGTCCCCGCGCTCCACGAGATCGTTGAGCCGGCCGGGGCTCGCCACGACCACCTCGGTGCCGCGCCGGAGCGCGTCGGCCTGCTTGGTGATCGACAGCCCGCCGACCACGGTGGCCAGCCGTAGGTTCACCGCCGTCGCGTAGGGCGTCAGCGCGTCCGTCACCTGGAGGGCGAGTTCCCGGGTGGGCACCAGCACGAGGGCGAGCGGAGCCCTCGGAGCCGCCCGCAGCCCGGCCGTGCGGGCCAGCAGCGCCAGCCCGAACGCGAGGGTCTTGCCGGAGCCGGTGCGTCCCCGCCCCAGCAGGTCACGGCCGGCGAGCGAGTTGGGCAGGGTGGCGGCCTGGATGGGGAAAGGCGCGGTCACGCCCTGCGCGGTGAGGGTTTTCAGCAGTCCCGAGGGCATGTCCAGGGCCGCGAAGTCCTCGACGGCGGGAAGGGCCGGCGTCGTGCTCTCCGGCAGCCGGAATTCCCTCGGTGACGCTGTGGACGGTGGGGGTGACGAGGGACGCCGGTTCGTTTTCCGGGGTCTGCGGGACATGCGGGGGTCTGCCTTCCTGGAAACAGCACAAACCGGGGTCCGCACCATGATGGTGCGGACCCCGGTGAGCGGAATACGCGTCCGGCGATCAGGCGGGGACGATGTTCTCCGCCTGCGGGCCCTTCTGGCCCTGCGTGACGTCGAAGGAGACCCGCTGGCCCTCCTGCAGCTCACGGAAGCCCTGGCTCGCGATGTTCGAGTAGTGGGCGAAGACGTCGGGGCCGCCGCCGTCCTGGGCGATGAAGCCGAAGCCCTTTTCAGAGTTGAACCACTTCACGGTTCCCTGTGCCATCGTTTTCTCCTTCAGTAGGCATTCTGTAAGCAGAGGCCCCATCCGGAGATCCCGGAAAAGAAATAATGCGCCTGAAGGAAACATTCCCAGCAGGCGCACATAGGTTCATGGGTACCACAACTGCAACACCACGACCGTAGCACAGCTCGGCGGCTCGACGTCCGGATTCCGCCGGTGACACGGCCGACACGGCGCGAGGGTGGGACGTATGACGGAAACCACGAGCAACACGGGCACCACAGTGCCCACCTACCTCCCACGGCCCATCGCGCCGGACGTCGTCGAGGAGCTGCGCACCGTCGACGACGCCGGCCGGCCGGCCGCCGCCTTCGCCGACCGGGAGGGCGGTGCGCCGCTGCGGTGCTGTCTGCGCCGCAGCGAGCGGGGGGAGACGATCGCGCTGGTGTCGTACGCGCCGTTGCGCCGCTGGGCGGCCCGCAGCGGGGCCGAGCCCGGGGCCTACGACGAGCAGGGCCCCGTCTTCGTGCACGGCCGGGGCTGCCCCGGGCCGGCCGGTGGCGGGCTGCCGTTCACGGAGGCGCACCGCACCGTGCGCCGGTACTCCGCCGAGGGGCACATCCTCGGCGGGGAGCTGGTCACCGACGGTGACTTCGCCCGCGCCTTCCGGAACGCGTTCGACGACCCCGCCGTGGCGCTCGTCCACGTCAGGGCCGTCGAGTACGGGTGCTTTCTCTACGAGGTCCGGAGGGGCTAGCCCTTCAGCTCCGCCGCCACCAGCTCCGCGATCTGCACGGCGTTCAGCGCGGCGCCCTTGCGGAGGTTGTCGTTGGAGACGAAGAAGGCCAGGCCGTGGTCCACGGTCTCGTCGTTGCGGATGCGGCCGACGTACGACGGGTCCTTGCCGGCCGCCTGGAGGGGCGTCGGGATGTCGGTGAGGACGACACCCTCGGCCGAGGAGAGCAGCTCGGTGGCGCGCTCCACGGACAGCGGACGCGCGAAGCGGGCGTTGACCTGGAGGGAGTGGCCGGAGAAGACCGGGACGCGGACGCAGGTGCCGGCGACCTTGAGCTCCGGGATCTCCAGGATCTTGCGGGACTCGTTGCGCAGCTTCTGCTCCTCGTCGGTCTCGCCGAGACCGTCGTCGACGATCGAGCCGGCGAGGGGGACGACGTTGAAGGCGATCGGGCGCCGGTAGACCTGCGGGGCGGGGTAGTCGACCGCCTCGCCGTCGTGCGTGAGCCGGTCCGCGTCGGCGACGACCTTCTGCGCCTGGCCGTGCAGCTCCGCGACGCCCGCGACGCCCGAGCCGGACACCGCCTGGTAGGTGGCGACGACCAGCGCCTCCAGACCGGCCTCCTGGTGCAGCGGCTTCAGGACCGGCATCGCGGCCATCGTGGTGCAGTTCGGGTTGGCGATGATGCCCTTGGGGCGGTTCGCGATCGCGTGCGGGTTCACCTCGGAGACGACCAGGGGGACCTCGGGGTCCTTGCGCCACGCGGACGAGTTGTCGATCACGACCGCGCCCTGCGCTGCGACCTTCTCCGCCAGCGCCTTCGAGGTCGCGCCGCCGGCCGAGAACAGGACGATGTCCAGGCCGCTGTAGTCGGCCGTCGCGGCGTCCTCCACCGTGACGCCGTCCAGCTCGGTGCCCGCCGAGCGGGCCGAGGCGAACAGACGCAGCTCCGTGACCGGGAAGTTCCGCTCCTTGAGGATCCTGCGCATGACCGTGCCGACCTGACCGGTGGCTCCGACGATTCCGACCCTCACGGCGACTCCCTCTGTCTCGTTACGTACGCATTGCCTGGCCGTGGCTTTTCCATCATGCGGCCGACCCCGGCCCGCCTGTCCAATTCTTTGCCGCGCATGCCCGAGGGATGGGACGCCCCGCCACCCCCGACGCCTGCGGAACTTCCCCCCACACCCCGCTGAGCTGGAGAAATTCCCCCCACCCCGCGCCCGCACCGCAAGCTGTGCTGCCCCGCCCCACGGTGTGACGTACACCTCTGCCGGACACGCCGAAAGATCTTCAGGATCCGCCGAACGTTTTCCCACCACCGGGCGTCGTAGGGGAAACGCGGCCAGGACCCGTCCGGACGGGTCCTGGGGGAGGGGTGTCCGTGCTGCGCAGAATGATCCGCCGCGGCCAGGGGGACGGTGCTGTGCCGGGTGACCCGCTGGACGTGGCGCAGGAACGCCGGGTGCGGGCGGTGCTCGCGCTGGGCGGGGTGCCACAGGCGGACCTGCTGGACGGGGTACAGCAGGTACGTCTGCGGTTGCTGGAGCGGGCCGCCAAGGGGCAGGAGGCTCCGCGGGACGTCTCCGCCTGGGCGGCGGTCGTCGCCTCCAACCTCGCCATGGACTGGCACCGCGCCCGGCGCCGCCAGGAACGCCTCGGCGAGCGGCTGGCCTCCCTGCGCCAGCACGAGCACCCCTCGGGCGAGGACACCAGCGTGCTCTCCCTCGCCGTCGCCCAGGGCCTGGACGATCTGCCCGACGCCCAGCGCCAGGTCGTCGTCCTGCGTTTCTTCGCCGATCTGCCGGTCGCCTCGATCGCCCGGGAGCTCGACGTCCCGGAGGGCACGGTCAAGAGCCGCCTGCACACGGCGGTCCGGGCCCTGCGCGCCCGCCTGCACGAGGACGAGGTGGTGTGACATGCCCGGACAGCGGCACGAGAAGCCCGACGGGTACGACGGCACGGACGCCCTGATGGCCGCGATCACCGGCGCTCCCCTCCCCGAGGAGGCCCGCGCCGACCCCGCCCTGCTGGCCGCGCACCGCTCGGCGACGGCGGACGTGGCGGTGCTGAGGGAGCAGCTCGGTCTCATCGCGGCGGCGCTCACGGAGCCCGTCGGGGAGCCCGCGCCGCGGACGGTCGTACGGCCGCTGCGGCGGCCCCGGGCCCGGTTGCGTCCCTTCGCCCTGCGTGCCGTCGGTGCCGCGGCCGCCGGTGCGCTGGTGTTCGGGGCCGGGTGGGTGGTGGTGCAGATCGGGCACGGGGTGGCCGGCGTCCAGTCGAGCTCCGACAGCGGGGCGAAGGCCGCGTCGGGTGCCGAGAACGCCGGCGGTCCCCTGGGCGATCCGGGTTACCTCGCCTGCGTCCGGCTGGTCGTCGAGGGCGATGTGACGGCCGTACAGGCGGTGGCCGGCACGGACGAGGCGCGGATCACCCTGCGGGTGACCCGCTCCTACAAGCCGGAGAAGGCGCCGCGGGAGGTCCGGTTCGTGCTGGCGCGGGACATGGATCCGCTGGTGGCGCGGGGCGACCATGTGCTGGTCGCGCTGCCGAAGGGCTCGTCCTCCCCGGACGTCTGGGCGGTCGGCGAGCGGGACATCGCCCCCGAGCGCACGGCCCTCGCCCGCACCCTGCCGCTGTCGGCGGGAACGGCCTGCGAATGACGAAGGGGCGGGTGTCCCCCCGGACACCCGCCCCTCGGTCATCTCGTACGGGTGTTACGGGGTGACCTTCTCGATCGCCACGTTGCCCGAGCCCGTGACGGTGCCGCGGGCGTTCACCAGCTGGACCTGGCCGAAGAAGGCCCGGCCCTCCGGGGCGGCGGCCGCGGCGGTGACCTTCGCGGAGACCTGCGCCGAGGCGCCCGTGGCCAGCTTCACCGGCGTGGAGTCGTCGACGGAGATGGTGCCGAGCGAGGAGGCGTAGAAGACGTCGAAGTAGTCGTACGCCGTCGTCCCGGCCGGGACCGAGTAGCCCGAGACCACGATGGTGTAGGTGCCGGCGGCGGGCGAGGCGAGGGAGACCGCCTCCTCCGAGTCGCCGTCGGCGGAGATCCCGACCTGCTTGCCGCTCGCGTCCAGGACCACCAGGTCGAGGTCGGCGGAGGCGTCGGAGACCTTGCCGATCCTGACGTCGAGGGACTTGGCGCCCGCGGGGACGTCGACCGTGGTGGTCTGGTCCTCGCCCTGCGCGATGGTCGGGCGGGTCGTCTTCGAGGAGCCGAGCGGGCCGCCCACCAGCTTGCCGTCGATCGCGGCGAAGCCGTTCGTCACCTTCCAGGAGGCGGTGGCCGGCTCGCCGACCTTCGCCTCGGGCACGGTCACGGTCGCCGGGTCGAACGCGGCGCCGAAGACGGTGACGTCGAGCTTGTACGGGTTGTCGAGCAGCGGCGAGGTGCGGCGCGACTCGACCTCGATCTCCCAGACGCCCGGCTGCGGGTCGGCGTAGGAGCGGACGTCCGGCTTGCAGCCGTTGCCGTCGAGGTAGTTGTTGTAGCAGTAGGGCGTGCCGTTGTCCTCGACCGAGACACCGTAGGGGTGGATGGAGAGGAACCGGGTCTGGCTCTTGCCCTTCAGCCCGCCGATCGCGACCTCGAGCGTCCTGGCGCCCTCGGGCACGGTCAGGAAGTAGTGCTGCGAGCTGTTGCGCTGCACCGTGCGGGCGGCGTGGAAGGTGTAGTGCACCGGGGTGGAGACCACGACCGTGTTGAGGATCTGCTTGTCGACGCCCTCGGTCCGCGGGTCGTCGACCTCGAGGATCGCGCTCTTGATCCCGGCGGACTTCGGAGCGGCCTGGATCTTCACGGTGACCGGCTTGTTCAGCCCCAGCTTCACCGTGTCCGAGCCGAGGATCCGGAAGGTGCCGGCCGCGTTGTTCGCCAGGCGCAGCTTGTGGCGGACCGCCTTGTCGGCGCCCGTCGTACGGGTGACGGTGACCTCGTACGTCTTCTTCTTACCGGCCTTCAGGCCGCCCTCGCGGTCGTAGACGCCGGTGCCGAAGCCCGGTGTCTTCAGCGCCTGGTCGAGCGCGGTGTCGACCGGGGCCTTGACCGTGTACTCGTGGGCGGTGGCGCCCTTCTTGATGGCCTTCCAGGCGTCCACGATGTCGATGAGGCCCGCGCCCTCCTCGTAGGCCTGCACACCCTTGATGTGGTCGGCCGTCGAGGTCAGCGCGGTGCGCAGGTCCGCCGGGCTGAGGGCGATGCCCTTCCGCTTGGCGGCGGAGATCAGCAGCGCCGAGGCGCCCGCGGCCTGGGGGGAGGCCATCGAGGTGCCCTGGAGCATGGAGTAGCCGGCGGGCAGGGTGTAGCCCGACTCGGCGACCGGGCCGCCGGGCAGCCAGGTCTGGGTGGTGTTGATGGCGGCGCCGGGCGCGACGAGCGTCGGCGTGAAGCCGCCGTCCTCACGCGGGCCGCGCGAGGAGAACGGCAGCAGCGCGTACTTCTTGGTCACCTGCGAGCCGTAGTTGGCGGCCCAGGTCTCCTTGGAGACGGACGCGCCGACCGAGATCACCTTGTCGGCCAGACCGGGGTCGCCGATGGTGTTGGCGCCCGGGCCCTCGTTGCCCGCGGAGATCACGAGCTGGACGCCGTAGGTGTCGATGAGGCGGGTGTACAGCTCGGCGCGCGCGTTGTTGCCGTCGTTCAGCGTCGGGAGACCGCCGATGGACATGTTGACGATGTCGACGCCGCGGTTGACGACCAGGTCGATCATGCCCTCGGTGAGCGCGACGTTGGTGCAGCCGCCGGTCCAGGTGCAGGCCCGGGAGGAGACGATCTTCGCGCCGGGGGCGGCGCCGTTCATCTTCCCGCCGAAGAGGCTGTTCGCGGCGGTGATGCCGGCGACGTGGGTGCCGTGCTCGGACTCGATGATGCCGATGTTGACGTAGTCGGCCTTGTCTCCGGCCGCGTTGTAGACGACGTCCTTGCGGGTCTCCACGACGAACGGGATGCGCTCGGCGACCTCGGTCGCCGGGTCGTCCGTCCCGAAGTAGCCGACCTGGTAACCGTCCTTGTACGGCTTCATCGGCGCGTCGTCGGTGAAGTCGAGGTTGTCGTTGGCGTCGACGCGGACGGTGCCCGTGGCGGCGTCGTACAGCACACCGAAGGCGTCCGTGGTGTCGCCGTCGCGGTTGACGTCGCCCTTCTCGTCGCCGCCGGCGGTGATGGACTCGTAGAAGTAGTTGAACTTGTACGAGCCGGCCGGGGCCTTGAACGTCTCGGGCACGCCCGTGGAGGCCGGGGTCGCGGAGAACTGCGGGCCGCTGACCGAGGTGAGCATCCGGCGCCAGGTGGCGTCGTTGTCGGAGACCGGGTCGGTCGCCGTCACCCAGTCGACGATCTTGCGCTCGCCGGTGGTGGTCTTCTGGAGCGCGGGGTGCGCCAGGTCCACACCGGAGTCGAGGATGCCGATGGTGACACCGCGGCCGTCCGCCTTCGGGTTCTTCTTCACGAAGTCGACGGCGCCCGTCTCGAAGGACGGGTTGTACGGGTTCTTGGCAGGGGTCTTCCGGTCCGGCGCGGCGTACGTCCTCGTCTTCGAGGCGGACTTGGCGCCCTTGGCGGTGTCCGCGCTCGGCGTCGGGTCGTCCAGCGGGATGTCCTGGCGCAGGTCGATGGCGTGCACGGAGGACAGCTTCGCGGCGGCGGCGATCGCGGCGTCCGCCTTCGCGGTGGGGACGGTGGCGCGGACGTAGCCGACCTTGTCGAAGGTCCGGCCGACGATCCCGCCGTTCACCGCGTCCAGCTGCTCGGCGACCTGCTCGGTCCTGCCCGGCGCGGTCGCGACCATCATCGTGACGGTCTTGTCGCCCTCGGCCTTGGCCTCGGCGAGCAGTCCGGCGTCGTCGGAGCCGAGCTTGTCGTGGGCGGACTTCACGCCCGGGTCGGCGGCGGCCGGGGCGTGGCCCGCGTCGGCGGCGAACGCCAGGGGTATCGGTCCGGCCGCGGACAGCGCGGCCACCAGGCCGACGGCCGCGGCGATACGGGCCGCGCGTCTGGTGCCGGATATCGGTTCGCGCTGGGGGGTGAAAGTCATCGGCATCCCTTGTTGGTAAAGGAACGGTCGACCGGGCTGGTCATACCTGATCGAGAACGTCCGGGACATGGTCCGGGACGAGCCGAAGCTTTACGCAACAGACGGTTGTTTGGGGAGTGTTGACCGAAACGATATGGATCTATGGGGAAAACCCTCTACGCGCACCCTGTGCGGCGGATATTCGCTCCCTGTGCGGGATCTTCGCCGCTAACGTGCCCGTATGCGCAAGAAGTTGAGGGTGGCGGCCTACGCCGTGGTCGTCCGTGACGGCCAGGTCCTGCTCGCCCGCTCACCGGCCGACGGCGGCGGCCACGAGTGGGTACTGCCGGGCGGCGGCATGGACCACGGCGAGGACCCGCTGGACACCGTCGTGCGCGAACTCGACGAGGAGACCGGCTACCGCGTCGAGGTGACGGGCCTGCTCGGCCTGGACTCCTCCCGGCATGTCTTCGGCAGCTGGGCGGGTCTCCAGGGCCCCGTCGACCACCACGGGCTGCGGATCGTCTACGAGGGCCGGATCGTCGGCGGCGACCTGCGCAACGAGGTCGACGGCTCCACCGACATGGCCGCCTGGCACGACCTGGACGCGGTGCCCGGCCTCACCCGGGTCCGGCTGGTCGACATCGCGCTGCGACTGTGGCGCGAACGGCCCGTGGACGGGCGGGCGTTCGTCCCGGCGGACGAGTAGCGCCACGCGCCTCCCGCACGCACCCCCGGTTACCCCGTGAGATGAACACGGAGTGACCGCTTCCCGGCTGTTTCCCGGCGGTGCGAGGAGCAGCCGAGGGCGCTCCCGGGCGCCCATGATCCACGTACGGCGATCGGCGCCTCACGTTGCGGAGGCGTTCACGCGCAGGCCATACCCGGTGTCGAGCATCCGATACGAGCGGGACGTTCGCGGCTGCGACCGCCCCGCGTCCACTGCCGACGCGTTCGCACTCGGGGAGATCGCGCCATGTCGCGCACACGCTCTGTCACGTCCTCCGCGCTGGGGGTCGACCGTCGTACCGTCCTCGCCGCCTCCGCGGCCGTCTCCGTCTCCGTGGGCGTCGGTTACGCCCTGCGGCCCACCGAAAGCCAGGCCGCCTCGGTGCCCCCGCAGGCACCGGCCCCGGCCGGGGAGACCGCGGCGGCCTCCGCCTCGGCCAGTCCCGTCGCCGCCCCCCTCGCCCCCTACACCAAGGGCACCACCCTCGCCTCCGTCGCCGCCCCGCGCTCCGGCTCCGGATACCGCCGCCTCGGCAGCGCCGCCGGCTGGAAGCGCGTCGTGCGCACCGACCTCGCCGCCGCCAGGGCCGGCCGCGCGGGCCGCCGTACGAGCCTCGCCGCCTTCGTCCAGCTCACCGATCTGCACCTGATCGACAGCCAGCACCCGCTGCGCCTGGAGTACCTGCGCGCCGCGAGCGAGATCGCCTGGCGGCCGCACGAGGCGCTCACCGTGCAGGGCGCGGTCTCGCTGATCGAACGGGTCAACTCGCTGCGGGCCGCTCCCGTCACCGGCGCCCCGCTGGACTTCGTCGTCACCACCGGCGACAACACCGACAACAACGCCCACACCGAGCTGGACTGGTACCTCACCGTGATGAGCGGCGGCCGGATCACCCCCAACTCCGGTGACCCGCGCCACTACGAAGGCGTCCAGAACAGCGGCATCCCCCTGTACTGGCAGCCCGACGCCACCTCCCGCGACGCCTACAAGCAGCGCGGCTTCCCCCGCCTCGACGGCTTCCTCGCCGCCGCGATCCGCGAGGTCAACAGCCCCGGCCTGACCCTGCCCTGGTACTCCACCGTCGGCAACCACGACGCGATGCCGCTCGGCTGCTACGCGCACGGCGACTCCTGGCTCGCCGAGTACGCGGTCGGCGGCCGCAAGCTGATGGAACTGACCGCCGCCGAGGCGACCCGGCTCCAGCAGAGCATCAGCCAGGACAAGGACCCCCGGGGCACGGTCATCCGCGACCTGCTGAAGTCCAGGACCCGCGCCATGCGCACCGTCACCCCCGACGAGCGCCGCGCCCCCTACACCCCCGCCGAGCACGTCCGGGCCCACCTGGACCCGGCGTACGAGGGGGCGGGCCCGGTCGGCCACGGCTACACGGCCGGAAACCTCGCCGCGGGCACCCAGTACTACACCTTCCCGGTCGCCGAGAACGTCATCGGCATCAGCCTCGACACCACCGACCCCGGCGGCCACTACAACGGCTCGATCGGCACCGCCCAGCTGAAGTGGCTGGACGCGACCCTGCGCGCCCACCAGGACACGTACGCGATCGTGTTCAGCCACCACACCGGCCAGAGCATGTCCAACACCCGCCCCGACCCGGCCCACCCCCGCGAGCGCCGGCACACCGGCGCCGAACTGACCGCGCTCCTCGGCCGCCACCGCAATGTCGTCGCCTGGGTGAACGGCCACATCCACCGCAACGACATCACCCCCCACCAGGGCGCCGCGGGGACCTTCTGGGAGGTCTCCACGGCCTCCCACGTGGAGTTCCCCCAGCTCGCGCGGGTCATCGAGCTGGTCGACAACAAGGACGGCACCCTCTCGATCCACACCACGCTGATCGAGTCCGCCGCCCCCCACCGCACCGACTTCACCGACCTCTCCCAGACGGGCCTCGCCGCCCTCTACCGCGAGCTGTCGGCGAACGCCCGCTTCGACGGGGCACGGCTCAGCGGCGAGGCGAAGGACCGGAACACGGAACTGGTGCTGAAGAAGAGGTGACGAAAGGGGTCCGGATCCGGCGGTGATCTACCGGAAGAATTCCGCCGGAACCGGCCCGGCGGGAGTGATCCATCCGGGCCGTCATCGATCGGACGAGGACATGTGACGTCACGTTCACGCGTACGAAACGTCTGTACCGCCTCATATCGGCTAGCCCGCGCGTCGCGGGGGTGGCTGGATATCGGTGCAAGGTGGTGATCGTGTGCGTACGGGACGCGGACTTCGGGTGCTGTCGGTCTATGAGGGGTTCTTCTCCGGAGGGGCCCGGATCGTGCACAGCGACGTGGTGCTGGGACTGCGGGAAGGCGGCCAGCACCACCGGGTGCTGAGCATCCACGGCGAGGTGCACCGCGAGGCCACCCGCCAGCGGATGGAGGACGACGCCTGCTACCGGGCGCTCACCGGCGCCGACGTGGGCGTCACCTCGCTCGGCCGCACGTTCGGGATCGGGGGGACGGATCCGGCCGCCTTCAGCGGGCCGGAACTCGCCGACACCGCCCGGGCGACGGCCGACGCCGACGTGATCCTCTCCCTCAAGGAGCAGCCGCTCGCCCTGCTGCGCCAGGCGGGCCTGCCGCGCCGCCCGGTCGTGGTCTGTCTGCACCGCTCCGACCCCGAGAACCAGGGCCGCGCCCTGCACGACCTGAAGGCCGGGATCGCCGACGGCACGGTGGCGGCGGCCGTCTGCTGCGCCGAGTCGACCCGGGCGGCGTACGAGGCGGCGGGCGTGCCGGCCGCGCTGCTCCAGGTGATCCCCAACGGGGTCGACCTGATCCGCTTCCGCCCGGACCCGGCCCGCCGGCTGGCCCTGCGCACCGCCCTGGACGTCCCCGCCGAGGCCCCGGTGGTCGTCTTCGCCGCCCGCTACGACGGCATGAAGAACGTCCCCCTGTTCCTGGCGGCGGCGAGCGCCTGGCTGGACGCGGTCCCCGAGGGGCGCGTCCTGATGTGCGGGGCGGGCATGTCGGCGGCGAACCCGGGCCTCGCGGCCGACATCGCGGAGGCGTTCGACGGGCGCGACCGGAGCCGGGGCCGGCTGCGTCTGCTCGGCGTACGGCACGACATGGAGACCGTGTACGCCGCCGCCGACGTGGTGTCCCTCACCTCCTCCTGGGGTGAGGCGGCCCCGCTGTGCTTGATCGAGGGCATGATGTGCGGCGCGGTGCCGGTCTCGACGGACGTCGGTGACAGCGCGGCGATCGTCGCGGGCCACGGCCTGGTGACCCCGCCGGACCCGGCGGCGATCGCGGCGGCCTGGTCGGAGGCGGTGGCGAACCGGGAGGCCTATGCCCCCGCCCTCGCCGCGAGCCGCGAACGCTTCAGCCGCACCCGCATGATCGCCTCGTACGCGGCCCTCGTCGACCGCGTGTACGCGGGCGACGCGCTGACGGTCGGCTCCCCGGAGGAGGGCTGAACGGCGCGAGGAGGGGCCGCCGGTCACCGGCGGCCCCTCCTCTCCCCTCCTGATTCCACCCCGGTCCCTCACTAACGGGGCAGCACCACGACATACGCCGCCGGATCGCGGTCCCCCGAGGCCATCAGCGCCGTACGGACCACCGTCGCCTGCTGCTCCATCGCGTCCCGCAGCTTCTTCGGCGTGATGTACACGACCGTGATGCCCAGCCGCTCCAGGTGCTCACGCTTGCGGGCGTACTCGGACCACAGCGCGTCCTCGTCCTGCCGGTGGCCCTGCCGAGGTGCGCGTGTGTCCAGTTCCACCGCCACCGCCTGCTCCGGCCAGTAGGCGTCGAGCCCGCCGAGGTGCGGGCCGCCCGGGAGGCGCAGGTCCACGTTCCAGACCGGGTCGGGGAGGCCGTACTCGACGACCATCCGGTAGAGGCGGTCCTCGGCGATCGCCCGGCCCTCGGCCAGCAGGGAGTCCACCGCGTCCACCACATGCGGCCGGCCCAGCAGCTTGGCGTGGTTCAGCTCCCTTACGACGGCGGCCGGTTCGCAGTGGCCGCCGCGCACCGCCTCCGACAGCAGCCGCCGTACCGCGCCCGCGTCCGTCAGTCCCGCCACCGCGTCGGCCAGCGCCCGGGGGACGGGCGCCACCGGAACGCCCGTCGCCTGCTCGGGAGCCGGCAGGCTCCCCGTGCGGACGACGTGGGCGCAGCCCGTCGAGCGCAGCCGGCGCATCCGCGGGACGAGGACGTCGATCCGCTCCAGGGAGGACAGCGCGGGGGCGGAGCCGAAGCCGTGCAGGGTGAGGGCCGCGAGGCCGGTGATCATCGCGTCCTGGTACGCCGGCCGGTGCGGGCCGTCGGCGTCCGGCTGGGCCGGCACCCCGGCCGGCTCCGGCAGCTCGCGGGCCGCGTACAGCAGGACCGCGTGCAGCCGCTCCTCGCTGGTCGGCGGCCCCTGGTGCAGCATGAACACGCCGGGGAGGAGCTGCTGCCAGGGGCCGCCGGGCCGGCACTGCTCGGTGGCCTCGGCAGCGGAGACACCGTGCGAGCGGAGCTGGGCGGCGGTCAGCACCCGGCGTCGGCCGTCGTGGGAGAGGTGGCGCAGCGGGCGGGGGGAGGCCGGGGGGAGCGGCGTGTTGTGGTTCATGCAACGGGGATTCCGCGCCCGGTCCCCCCTGTAACCGCTGTTACACGCCCGTCGACAAACCCGGACAAGCTCGTCCTAAAGGACGGGTGTTCGGGTGCCGAGTAGGCGTCGAAAACCCCTGGTCCCGTCGGGCGAGTCCAGGGGTTACGGGTCCGATTGCCTGAATTCCGTAACGGTCACCGCCGACGGAATCCATGGCCAGAGCTAGTGGTGTTCTTCGGCCCTGGCGTCACAGGCCTGGCCGCGCAGGCCACGGGCCAGGTCGTCCCAGGCCTCCAGGACCAGCCGGCGCAGCGCCGGGGGCGCCGCGTCGTGGGCGGCGAGCCACACGTCCGTCTCCACCAGGGTCTGCGGGGAGTCCTGGAGATAGGGGTACAGGCCCTTGACGACGGTCATCGCGATCTGGATGGACCGCTGCGACCACACCCGCTCGATCGCCGCGAAGTACTTCTGCGCGTACGGCGCGAGCAGCTCCCGCTGGGACGGCTGGGCGAAGCCCGCGATGGTCGCCTCCACCAGGGCGTTGGAGAGCTCCTCGGACTCCACCACCTGCGCCCACGCCTGCGCCTTGACCGCCGCCGAGGGGCGCGCGGCCAGGCAGCGGACCTGGTGGCGCCGGCCGGACGCGGTGTCGTCCCGGGCGAGCTCCGCCTCCAGGGCCTTCTCGTCGGCGTACCCGTGCGCGACCAGCGGCTCCAGGAACGTCCACCGCAGCTCCTGGTCGACGTCCAGCCCCTCGATCACCGAGGTGCCGTCCAGCAGACCCCGGAGCAGCTCGAAGTCGCCCTGGTCCTCGGCGGTCTGCGCGAAGAACCGCGCCCACGCGAGCTGGTGCTCGCTGCCCGGCTCGGCGGCGTACAGCTCACGCTCGGCGCCCTCGGCGAGCAGCCGCGCCCCGGTCGCCCGCAGCGGCGGCGCCACATAGTGCACCAGCGCCGAGTCCGCCCAGGCGTGCAGCATCTGGAGCACCCCGATGTCCGACTCGCGCCCCGCGAACCGCAGCACCAGGGCGATGAAGTCCCGCGCCGGCAGCAGCGCGTCCCGGGTGAGGTTCCACAGCGCCGACCAGCACAGGGCGCGGGCCAGCGGGTCGGTGATGTCGCCGAGGTGCGTGTGCAGCGTCTCCAGCGAGGTCTGGTCGAAGCGGATCTTGCAGTACGTCAGGTCGTCGTCGTTGACCAGCACCAGCTCCGGGGCGGCCTCGCCGGCCAGCTCCGTGACGATCGTGCGCGGGCCGTCGACGTCCGCCTCGACCCGCGCGTAGCGCACCAGCGCGCCCTCCTCCCGGCGGTACAGGCCGATCGCCACCCGGTGCGGCCGCAGCTCGGGGTGCGACTCCGGGGCCTCCTGCACCACCGCGAGCTCGGCGATCCGGCCCCCGGCGTCCAGCAGCACCTGCGGGGTCAGCGAGTTCACCCCGGCCGTCTGGAGCCAGGACCGCGCCCACGCACCCATGTCCCGGCCGCTGGTCTCCGCCAGCACCGCCAGCAGGTCGCCGAGGCGGGTGTTGCCGTACGCGTGCCGCTTGAAGTAGCGGCGGGCGCCCTCCAGGAACGCGTCCCGCCCGACGTACGCCACCAGTTGCTTGAGGACGGACGCGCCCTTGGCGTAGGTGATGCCGTCGAAGTTGAGCTTGGCGTCCTGGAGGTCGTGGATGTCGGCGGTGACCGGGTGGGTGGAGGGCAGCTGGTCGGCGCGGTACGCCCAGGCCTTGCGGCGGTTGGCGAAGGTGATCCAGCCCTGGGTGAAGCGGGTGGCCTCGACCATCGAGAAGGAGCCCATGAAGTCCGCGAAGGACTCCTTCAGCCACAGGTCGTCCCACCACTCCATGGTGACCAGGTCGCCGAACCACATGTGCGCCATCTCGTGCAGGATGACGTTCGCCCGGTTCTCGTACGACAGCCGGGTCACCTTGCCCCGGAAGATGTACTCCTCCCGGAAGGTCACCAGCCCCGGGTTCTCCATCGCCCCCAGGTTGTACTCGGGCACGAACGCCTGGTCGTACTTGCCGAAGGGGTACGGGTAGTCGAAGTGCTCGTGGAAGAAGTCCAGGCCCTGCTTGGTGATCAGGAAGACGTCCTCGGCCTCGAAGTAGGGCGCGAGACCCTTGCGGCACATCGCGCCGAGGGGGATCTCCAGGGTCGTGCCGTCCCCGAGGTCACGGGTGTAGGAGTCCGTCACGTAGTGGTACGGGCCCGCCACCACACAGGTGATGTACGTCGAGATCGGCTTCGTCTCCGCGAACCGCCACACCCCGTCGGCGCGCTCGCCCGCGCCGTTGCTCCACACCGTCCACTCCTCGGGCGCCCGCACCTCGAAGCGGAACGGGGCCTTGAGGTCGGGCTGCTCGAAGTTCGCGAACACCCGGCGGGAGTCGGCCGGCTCGTACTGCGTGTAGAGGTAGACCTCGCCGTCCTCGGGGTCGACGAAGCGGTGCAGGCCCTCGCCGGTGCGGGAGTAGGCACACCGCGCGTCCACGACCAGCTCGTTGTCGGCGGCCAGGTCCTCCAGCAGGATCCGGGAGCCGTCGAACACCTCGCCCGGGTCCAGATCGCGGCCGTTGAGGGAGACGGACGTCACACTCGGCGCGATCAGATCGGCGAAGCTCGCGGCGCCCGGCTCGTTGCAGCGGAAGCGGATCGTGGTGACCGAGCGGAAGGTGCGCGGCTCGTCGGTCCCCTCGCCGACGGCCGAAGCGAGCGCCGAACGCACGTCGAGGGACACGTCGTACCCGTCGACGGACAGCAGGGCGGCCCGCTCCCGGGCCTCGTCGCGGGACAGGTTCTCACCGGGCACGGGCGGTACTCCCTCGTTGGTGGCCGGACGGTGTACGGACAGGAGTGATCCTGCCACGCGCCCCTGACCGCGGCAGCGGGGAATGCGTGCCGCAGGTGACGGTGTTGACGGGGGGAAGGCCCTTTCTCTCGAAGTTCCCTGGAAGATCTCCCGAGGAGACACATGTCCGAGAAGACCCCCGTCGACTTCTGGTTCGACCCGCTGTGCCCCTGGGCGTGGATGACCTCCCGCTGGGTCCTGGAAGTCGAGAAGGTCCGTGACATCGAGGTGCGCTGGCACATCATGAGCCTCGCCGTCCTCAACGAGAACAAGCTGGACGAGCTGCCCGAGGAGTACCGCGAGATGCTCGCGGTCAAGGCCTGGCAGCCGGTGCGCGTGGTCACCGCCGCCTGGCAGCTGCACGGCGCCGACGTCCTCGGCCCGCTCTACACCGCGCTCGGCACCCGGATACACAACGACGGCGAGGGCCCCACCGTCGAGGCCATCGCGGGCGCGCTGAAGGACGTGGGCCTGCCCGCCTCCCTCATCGAGTACGCCGAGCAGAGCGACTTCGAGTTCGACGCCCAGCTGCGCGCCTCCCACAAGGAGGGCATCGAGAAGGTCGGCCAGGACGTCGGCACCCCGGTGATCGCCGTCCCCGGCCCCGACGGCGAGCAGATCGCCTTCTTCGGCCCGGTCGTCACCCCCGCCCCGAAGGGCGAGGAGGCCGCCCGCCTCTGGGACGGCACCGTCGCGGTCGCCTCGGTCCCCGGTTTCTACGAGATCAAGCGCACCCGTACCAAGGGCCCTGACTTCAGCAATCTGTGACAACTCCTGCGCAGAAATCACCCCCGCGAGCAGCCCTCGCGGGGGCACCATGGGCTCCATGACGGAGATCGACACCTCGGTACCCCACTCGGCCCGCATCTGGAACTACTGGCTGGGCGGCAAGGACAACTACCCGGTGGACGAGGCGGCGGGTGATGCCTACACCGCGGTCTTCCCCGGCATCGTCACCATCGCCCGCAGCAGCCGCGCCTTCCTCGGCCGCTCCATCACCCACCTGGTCCAGGAAGCGGGGATCCGCCAGTTCCTCGACGTCGGCACCGGACTGCCCACGGTCGACAACACCCACGAGGTCGCCCAGCGACTGGCCCCCGAGTCGAAGATCGTCTACGTCGACAACGACCCCCTGGTCCTCGCCCACGCCCGCGCCCTGCTCACCTCCAGCGCCGAGGGCGCGACCTCCTACGAGGACCTCAGCCTCTACGAGCCCGACCGCATCCTGGAGGCGGCCGCGCGCACCCTCGACCTCTCCCGGCCGACGGCCCTGATCCTCAGCGGCATCCTCGGCCACGTCGACGGCTACGACCGCGCCCGCGACCTCGTCCGCGCCTTCCTGGACGGGCTCCCCTCCGGCAGCTACCTCTCCCTCAACGAGGGCTCACGCGGCACCGACCCCGTCTACGAACAGGCCCAGGACGCCTACAACGAGACCGGCGCGGTCCCCTACTTCCTGCGCCCGATCGACCAGATCGAGGGCTATTTCGAGGGCCTCGACCTGGTCGACCCGGGAGTCGTCTCCGTCCCCCTGTGGCACCCCGTCCCCGGCGCCGACACCACCCCGATCGGCCAGCACGGGGGACTGGGCCGCAAGCCCTGACCCGGCCCCCCGCCCGCGGCAGGTGCCCACGGTCCGGACGTGTCCGGTACGGACCGTGGCTACGCCGCTACGGCCGTGTAGTGCGCGGCGCTGCCCTCGATCGAGTGGCTCTCCTTGCCCTCGACGCCCACCGGCACGTCTCCCGCGGCCGTCACCCGGTGCAGCCGGCGCGGCGCGCCGTCGTAGTTGTCGATCGCGTAGTGCTGGGTGATCCGGTTGTCGAAGATGACGAGCTGGTTCTCGGACCAGCGGTGGCGCAGGACGTTCTCGGGCCGGGTCACGTACGACTGGAGCAGATCGAGGATCCTGCGGGACTCGCCGACCGACAGGCCGACGATCCGCTGGGCGAACCCGCCGATGAACAGCCCGCGTTCACCCGTCAGCGGGTGGACGCGGACCACCGGGTGGACCGTGCGGTACTTGATGGAGGTGAACTGGGCGCGGGCGGCGGCCTGTGCCTCGTCGAGGGCCTCGTCGGGCACCGCGTAGTCGTAGTCGTTGGTGTGCTCGGCCCACAGGGTGTCGGCCAGCAGCCGCAGCGGCTCGGGCAGATCGCGGTAGGCGGCCGCGGAGCTGGCGATCAGCGTCTCGCCGCCGTACGGCGGGACGGTCAGGCTGCGCAGGGTGGTGGCCTGGGGCGGGTTGAGGACGAAGGTCACGTCGGTGTGCCAGTGGTTGGCGGCCCGGCCGCGCTCGCTGTCGACGGGCAGGACGTTCGGGGCTCCGTCGACCGAGGCCACGGTCGGGTGGGCGGTGGTGACCTCGCCGAAGTGCCGGACGAAGGCCTGGTGGGTCTCGTCGTCGAGGTTCACCTCGTCGAAGACCAGCGCCTTGTGGACGTTGAGCGCCTCACGGAGCGCGGCGTAGGTCTCCTCGTCGAGGGGCTTGGAGATGTCGACGCCGGAGACGTGGGCGCCGATGTTGGCGGTGACCTTGCGGATGTCGAGCGTCATGGTGGTGTCCTCTCAGACCAGGGCGGGTGTCTTGACGTACTGGTTGGCGGGGCGCGGCAGGCCGTAGCGCTCGCGCAGGGTCTGGCGGGGGCCGTACTCCGTGCGGAGCAGGCCGCGGGCGCGCAGGATCGGGACGACGTGGTCGACGAAGGCGGCCAGGCCGGAGGGCAGCACGGCGGGCATGATGTTGAAGCCGTCGGCGGCACCCTGTGTGAACCAGGTCTCTATCTTGTCGGCGACCTGCTCCGGCGTGCCCGCGAAGGTGAGGTGCCCGCGCCCGCCGCCGAGCCGCCCGATCAGCCCGCGTACGGTCAGCCGCTCACGGCGGGCCAGCTCCACGACGAGCGTGTAGCGGCTCTTGGCGCCCTCGACGGCGTCCTCGGAGGGCAGCTCGGCCGGCAGCTCGGCGTCCAACTCCAGTGAGCCGAGCGGCAGTTGCAGCAGCCGCTCCAGATTGGCCACTCCGTGCCGGTGCACGATGTGGTCCTCCAGCACCTGCTCGTTCGCCCGGGCCTCCGCCTCCGTGGAGCCGAGCACCGGCACGATGCCCGGCAGCACCTTGATGTGCTCGGGATCGCGGCCGGCCGCGACCGTCCGCGCCTTCAGGTCGGCGTAGAAGGCCTGCGCGTCGGTGAGCGTCTGCTGCGCGGTGAACACCGCCTCCGCGTACCGGGCCGCGAACGCCTTGCCGTCCTCCGAGGACCCGGCCTGCACCAGCAGCGGGTAACCCTGCGGGCTGCGCGGGACGTTGAGGGCGCCCTCGACACGGAAGTACGTCCCCCGGTGCCGGGGTGGATGGATCTTGGCGTCGTCACCCCACACCCCGGACGCCTTGTCGGCGAGGATCGTGTCGTCCTCCCAGCTGTCCCAGAGCTTCAGCGCCACGTCCAGGAACTCGGCGGCCCGCGCGTACCGCTCGGCGTGCGCGGGCTCCGCGTCCAGGCCGAAGTTGCGGGCGGCCTCCGCGCCCGCCGTGGTGACGATGTTCCAGCCCGCCCGGCCGCCGCTGATGATGTCCAGCGAGGCGAATGTGCGGGCCAGGTTGTAGGGGGGGGTGTAGGACGTGGAGGCGGTCGCGATCAGCCCGATGTGCCGGGTCGCCGTCGCCAGCGCGGTGAGCAGCGTCAGCGGCTCCAGCGCCCCGGCCGGGCGCTGCGCGACATTGCCCCACAGCTGCGGCCCGTCGGCCAGGAAGAGGGAGTCGAAGGTGCCGCGTTCGGCGGTCCGCGCGAGCTCGACGTAGTGGTCCAGCTCCACATGGGCGTGCGGATCGCTCTCCGGGAGCCGCCAGGACGCCTCGTGGTGCCCGGTGTTCATCAGGAACGCGTTGAGGTGCAGCTTTCTCGAACTCACTGGTGGTCCTCCGTGACGCCCAGCGCGGCCAGCAGCCGCTCGCGGTACTCGCCCAGCCGCGGATCGCGGTACGAGCGCGGATGGGGCCGGTCGATGGTCAGGTCGAGGCCGATCCGGCCGTGGTCGAGGACGAGGACCCGGTCGGCGAGCACGATCGCCTCGTCCACGTCGTGGGTGACGAGCAGCACGGAGGGCCGGTGGCGCTCCCACAGCTCGCGCAGCAGGGTGTGCATCCTGATCCGGGTGAGCGCGTCCAGCGCCCCGAACGGCTCGTCGGCCAGCAGGAGTTCGGGTTCCCGGACGAGGGACCGGGCGAGCGCGGCCCGCTGTGCCTCGCCACCGGACAGCTCGTTGGGCCAGGCCCGCTCCCGGCCGGCCAGCCCGACCTCGGCGAGCGCCTCGCGCCCCTGCCGCTCGGCCTGCTTGCCGTCGAGTCCGAGGAGTACGTTGTCCAGCACCCGGCGCCAGGGCAGCAGCCGGGAGTCCTGGAAGACGACCGACACCCGCTCGGGCGCCGTCAGTTCCCCGCTCCCGGCGACCTCGTGGTCCAGGCCCGCGACCGCCCGGAGCAGGGTGGACTTGCCGGAGCCGCTGTGCCCGAGCAGGGCGACGAACTGTCCGGCGGGGATGTCCAGGTCGACGCCGTCGAGGACGGTTCGTCCGTCGAAGGACCGGGTCAGCCCCCGCAACCGTACGGCGGGACGGGTCAGTTGCTCAGTGTGCGGCGCCACGACAGCACCCTCCGTTCGATGAGACGGACCGCGCTGTCGGAGACCAGGCCGAAGACGCCGTAGATCAGCAGGCCGACGAGGATGACGTCCGACTGGCCGTAGTTCTGGGCCTGGAACATCATGTAGCCGAGGCCGCTGGTGGCGTTGATCTGCTCCAGGACCACCAGGCCGAGCCAGGATCCGGTGACGCCGAGCCGGAGTCCCACGAAGAATCCGGGCAGTGCGCCGGGGATCACGATCTGCCGCACGAACTGGAGCCTCGACAGGCCCTGCACCTCGGCGAGTTCGACGAACCGGTGGTCGATGCCGGACAGCGCGGCATGCGTGTTCAGATAGATCGGGATGTAGACGACGATCGCGATGATCGCGATCTTGAAGGTCTCGCCGATGCCCAGCCACAGGATGAACAGCGGGATCAGCCCGAGGACCGGGATCGCCCGGTTGAGCTGCACGGTCCCGTCGATCAGCGCTTCCCCGGTCCGGCTGAGCCCGGACGCGAGCGCCAGCACCACCCCGGCGGTCAGCCCGATCGCGAAGCCGTACGCGGCGCGTTCGAGGGAGGTGAGGACATCGGTGGGCAGGGTTCCGTCGGTCCACAGCCGGGCGCCGGTCCCGAGCACGGTCCAGGGCGCCGGGATCGCCCCGGGGTCGAGCCGGCCCGCGGCGGAGGCGGCGGCCCACAGGACGAGCAGGAGGAGGGGCCCGGCGAGCCGGGCGGCGGGCAGGCGTTTGCCGGGGGCGAGGCCGCGTCGGCGCCGACGGGGCGTCGGCGCGGCCACGGCGACGGGGGCGGCCGTGCCCAGCGTGGTGGTGGTCATGGCGGTCAGCTCCGGTACTCGGCGGGTACGGACTTCGCGGCGATGCCCTCGAAGCGGTGGTCGAAGAGGGAGGAGACGTCGAACTTCTTCACGAAGCCGCCCTCCGCGAGCAGATCGGCGGTCTCCTGCTCCCAGGCGATCGCCTCGTCCCAACTGGGCGGGAACAACGGCTTGTTGGCGAGGTCGGAGATCGCCTTGGCCTGGGCGGCGGTCAGGTTCTGCGTCTTGACGTAGAACTCCTCGTTCCAGATGTCGGGGTTCTCGTACTGCCACACCTGGCCCTTGGCCCACTGCGGGATGTACGCGGCGATCGCGGCCGCCTTCGCCTTGTCGTTCAGCACCGGCACCGGCGCCCACAGCAGGTTCAGCAGGTCGACGACGTCGGTGGTGATCGAGTGGGCGCCCTTGGAGCCGTACTGCTGGAGGTAGGCGGGCGCCTGGCTGTTGGCGAGCGGGGCGATGTCGACCTGGCCGGACTGGAGGGCGGTCAGGAACTGGTTGCTGGTCAGCGGGACCAGGGTGACCTCGTCGTACGTCAGGCCGGCCTTCTTCAGCGCCCGCAGCAGGACGACTCCCTGTGCCTGGCCCTGCGAGAACGCCAGCTTCTTCCCCCTGAAGTCCTCGACGGTGCGAATGTCGCTGCCGGGCTTGGTGGCGAAGAGGTAATTCGGCTTCCGGGTGATGTTGATCGCGACGATCTTCGCGTCATAGCCCTGGTAATGCGCCTGGATCGGCGGGATGCCCGCGTTGTTCGCGAGGTCCAGGGATTTCGCCCGGAAGGCGTTGATGACATCGGGACCGGCCCCGATGTTCACCCAGCTCGACACCGTGAACGGCAGGTCGGGCAGTTTCGCCAGCTTGAACTGGAGCTGCTGCACGTTCAGGTACGAGGCGATCTTCAGGCTGGTGCCGGCGGGCACCTTGGTCGCGAGCGGGGCCGTGGCGGCGCCCTTGCCGGTGGCGGCGGCACTGCTCTCGGCGCAGCCGCTGAGCCCGGCGACACCGGCGGCGGCGCCGAGCAGCGAGGTGAGGAACAGGCGGCGGTCCATGGTCGAAGGCATGGGAGAACCCCTCAGGGGAAAGCGGTGAAAAAAGGCATGCGGAATTCCACGGGCGGAAAAGGGAACTCACGCGAGGAAAGACAGGAGGAAGGGTGCGCTCCCGGCGCACCGGGGCGTCAGCAACAGAGAGTGCGACAGCTCATGGAATCATCGTCCGTTCCTCGTGCGATGCCTGTCAACATTCGGATTTTCTGAATTAATTCGGCACGGGTGACGCGGTGAGCGGATCCCGGTACAGCACGTCGAGGGCCACCGCACCGCCCGCCACGGCCAGCACGGAGTTCCCGAAGCTCGTCGGCACGACACTCCCGGCCCGCTCCACGCCCACCTCCGCCCGCAGCGCGGCGAGGCAGTCCTCCCGGTACAGCACACCCACGTCGGTGACGACGACCCGCTCCGGGTTGAGGACGTCCAGCAGCAGCCCCGCCGCCCGTCCCGTCATCCGGGCCCGCTCCCGCAGCAGCCGGACCGCCACCGGATTCCCGGCGTCCGCCGCGGCGAGCACCTCCATCGGGTTCACCCCGTCCGTGATCCCCGCCTCCCGGGCCCGCCGGCACAGCGTCCGCTCGCTCAGCTCGACCTGGAGGCAGCCGGTCCGGCCGCAGGAGCACGGCTCGGTACCGCCGGCCAGCGGCAGATGCGCGACGGCCCCCGCCTGGGAGCGGGGACCGTGGTGCACCTCGTCATGGGTGGCGAACGCCGCGTCGACCACGTTGCCCACGAACAGCTGCAGCACACTGCGGCTGCCGCGCACCCGCCCGAACAGCCGCTCCGCGTTCACCAACGCCCGCGCGTGCCCGTCCACATGGACCGGCAGCCCGGTGCGCGCGCCGAGCAGCTCCCGCACCGGCACCTCGCGCCAGCCGAGCAGCGGATGCTCGACGACGGTCCCCGAGTCCCGGTCCACCCAGCCGCCGACGGCGACCCCGACCCCCAGCGGCCGGCTGTCCGCAGCCTCCGCCAGCAGCGCCGCCAGCCCCTCGGCGGCCCGGGCCAGCACCTCGTACGGCTCGGTGCCGCGGTGCTTCGACTCACGGCGCGCCAGCACCCGTCCGCGCAGATCGAGCAGCGCGACCGTGGTGTACGGCACGGCCACATGCACTCCGCAGACCACGAACCGCGAGTCGTCCAGGTCGACGGGGACGTGCGGCCGGCCCGCGCCGTTGCTGCGCCGGGGCGCGGCCGACTCCCGGATCAGGCCGAGGGCCGTGAGCCGGGTGCAGTGGTCGGTGACGGCCGCCGGGGACAGCCCGGTCAGCCGGGCGATGGTGGAGCGGGCGACCGGGCCGTGCTCCAGCACGGACCGCAGGATCACACTGGCGCTGGTGCGCCGCCGGTCGCTGTCGGCGACCCGGGGGACGGGGGACGTACGGGGAGCAGGGGGTGCCGCGGTACGGGGCATGGGTGACCGTCCTCGGAGAAGGGGGGCCGACATGTCTCGGAGGCCGAGGCGGGCCGGGCCCGTCTCAGACCGGGCGGCGACAGGTGGCCGTGCCCTGGCGTCGCAGGTCGACATAGCGACGCGACGTGAGGTTCAGGGCCTGGGCAACCATGGCTGGAAGCGTAGGGCAGGAAAGGTGAATCCGACCAGAGTGCCAGGATTCCTTTGGTGAGAGTTCACAATCCCCTGACACGGCGACCAGTGAGCGAAACCTCTTCACCTCAGTGATCGTTGTCACGCCCGGGCCGGTGTAGCGGACATCCTTTGTGAAGATCCCATCAAGCTTCCGCCACCCTCTTTGTCGACCGCTGACGGTGGGCCGCCGAAGACCCCTGGGATAGCGTCACGGTGTCCCCGACCTCCCCTCCTCCCCGCGGAGTCCCCATGAGCACCGCCGCCGTCAGCGCCAGCCCCGGACGGGTCCTCGCCGACCTCCTGCCCGCGTCCCGCGTCCGTGACGTCGCGCTGGTGCTCGGCGGAGCCGCGCTCACCGGCCTCGCGGCCCAGATCGCGGTGCCCGTCCCCGGCTCCCCGGTCCCGGTGACCGGCCAGACCTTCGCCGCGCTCCTCGTCGGCACCTCCCTCGGCGCCCGCCGCGGGGTCTGCGCGCTCGTGCTGTACGCGCTGGCCGGCCTCGCCGGTGTCCCGTGGTTCGCGGACGGCGCCTCCGGGCTCTCCGTCTCCTTCGGCTACATCCTCGGCATGATCCTCGCGTCCGCCGCCGTGGGCGCCCTGGCCCGCCGGGGCGCGGACCGGGGCGTGTGGCGCACCGCGGGCGCGATGCTGATCGGCGAGGCGCTCATCTACGCCGTCGGCGTCCCCTACCTCGCCTACGCGGCCGGCATCCCCTTCGCCACCGCGGTCTCCGTCGGCCTCACCCCGTTCCTGATCGGCGACGCGGTCAAGGCGCTCCTGGCGATGGGCCTGCTGCCCACGGCCTGGAAGTTCGCCGACCGCTGACGCTCAGTCGGTGCGGAAGAGGTTCGCCGGGTCGTGGCGCGACTTGATCCCGGCGAGCCTCTCGCGTGTTTCCGGGTCGAACAGTCCGCCGGCCCGGTCACCGGCCCCGAAGGCGAAGGGGGCGGCCCGTCCGAGGGTGTGCGGTGCGAGCACCGCGAAGGCGGGGTCGAGGAGGGCGCGCGCCCGCTCCCGCCCGCCCATGGCCAACAGCCGCACCAGGAACCGCCCTTCGCGATACGGCACCGCGTTCGGCGTGGGCCGGGACAGCGCCCCGCCCAGATGATTGACCTGCACGACGCACATCGCCCCGGCGTCCGGTTCGATGCCCCCGAGCCACTCCCCGTCCAGCGCGGACACGACCACGGCCTCCCCGTAGTAGGCGTGCGGGAAGTCCGGATCGCTGTGGATGGTGCGACTCTCGGCGTACGGCATCTCCCGCAGGGAATCGGTGAGCACCGGCCCGATCTCCCGCAGCGGCGCGACCAGTTCCGCCCCGTCGTCCCCGGTGTACGCCACCCGCACCGACAGCACGTACCGCCCCCGCAGGTGCGGCGGCAGGGCGGGCAGATCCGGATACGGTACGGCGGCGAAGGACGAGGTCAGCCGCCCGGGCACGGTCCGCGTCCACGCCTCGTACGCCCGCAGCGCGTCCGCCGGGCCGACCTCGCGCCCGTCGAACGCGAGCGAGCCGCCGTACAGCGTCCGTACCGGTACCAGCCCGATCTCCAGCGCCGTGACGACCCCGAGCCCCGCGGCGCCACCGCCGAGCAGCGCCCCGTACAGGTCGGGCTCGGCGTCCAGGGCGACCCGCTGGACACGGCCGTCGGCAGTGACGACGTCGAGGGAGCGGACGTGGTCGGCGGCGTACCCGAACTCCCGTGCCAGGATGCCGAGTCCACCGCCGAGCGTGTAGCCCACGACACCGACACCCGGCGACGAACCGTTGAGCGGCGCCAGCCCGTACGGCTCCGCCGCCGCGACGACCTCGCCCCACCGCACGCCCGCCGCGACGCGGACGGTACGGGCGACGGGGTCGACGCTCAGACCGGTCATCCGGCGGGTACTGATCAGCAGCCCGCCCGCCGAGTCCCCCGGCAGCCCGTGTCCGGTGGCCCGCACCCGCACCGGCAGCCCCCGGCCGGCCGCGTACCGCACGGCACCGGCCACATCGGCGGCGCCGCGGGCGGCGACGACCACGGCGGGCCGCTGGGCGAACCCGGTCTGGAACCCGGCGAGTTCGTCCTCGTAGCCGGGGTCGGCGGGGTGGAGGAGGGGGAGGCCGGAGGTCGCGGTCGCCGTGTCCATACGGAGGATGCTGGCCGTATAACCTGACAGTTCCCGTCACGTTATACGGCCTTCTCGCAGCCGGGCGGAGGCGTCAGCCCTGAGGGCGCCGCCGGGTCCACCACAGGCCGGCCGCGCCTGCCGTGAGCAGGGCGACCCCGGTCGCGCCGAGGGGCAGCAGGTCCTGCCCGACGCCCGTCTTCGGCAGCTCGTCGCCGCCGGGTGCCGCGGGGGTGTTGTCCGTGCCGAGCAGCAGCGGGGTGGCGGGGGCGTTCGGCGACGGGTTCGTCGTACCGAACGGCACCGGGCCCTGCTGCCAGAACGTCTTCTTCCCGTCGGCGCTCTGCACGGGCAGACAGATCTTTCCGGTCCTGTCGAGATCGAAGGTGGCGTCGACCGAGTACGACTTCGAGTCGCCCGCCGCGAGCTGGTCGATGGCGCAGGAGAAACCGCTGTGGGAACCGTCCGGGAGATCCTTCTCGGCGATCGCCGTGCAGCCTTCGGCGTTTTTCACCGTGAGGCCGTCGAATCCGACGATCCACACCCGGATCTTTCCGCTGTCCTTGGTTCCCCCGTTCTTCACCGTGGCGATGAGAGATGTCTTACCGGAGCTGTTGTCGACCGAGATCCGCTCGGGCAGCAGCGTGGTCAGTTCCACGCCCGCCGGAGCCTCGTCGACGGCCTTTCCCCCCTTGTCGCTGCCGGGCCCCGGGTCGTCCGCGCCGGCCGGGGCGGAGAGGATCAGCACCGCCGCGAAAGAAGCGGCGGCCAGTGAGCCGGTGATGGTCGCCGAACGGCGAGAACTCATGTTCGTCCCCCCTTGGCCGCGTCAGAATGCGCAGTACTTGAAGAGGTACCACAAGATTTCTCCGCACTATGCAGGTACGCCGCGAAGTGTGACCATTGTGTTGGCGGTACGGGAAGGGGAGGGGGCGCAGGGAATTGCCGGGAATGGGGGGGAGTCCGAGAGACCCGAGGAGCTCGGTGAATTCCGGGAATCCCGAGAATCCGGGGAGCCGGGGGAATCCGGGGAATTCGGTGCGTGGCGGTGTTCCGGGTCTGCTGGTGGCGGGGCGCTACCGGCTGGTCGAGAGTATCGGCCAGGGGGGAATGGGACGGGTGTGGCGGGCCACCGACCACGTGCTCGACCGGCAGGTCGCCGTGAAGGAGATGCGGATCGACGGCCTCGACCCCGAGGACGGCCGCACCCGCCGCGAGCGCACCCTGCGCGAGGCCCGGGCCACCGCCCGGATCGACCACCCCAACGTGGTGCGCGTCTACGACGTCGTCGACGAGGGCGAACGCCTGTGGATCGTCATGGAACTGGTGGCCAGCCGCTCGCTGGAGCGGGTCATGGCCGAGGAGGGGCCGCTGCGGCCGCGCGAGACGGCCAGGATCGGTCTGGGGCTGGTGGAGGCGCTGCGGCAGGTGCACGCGGGGGGCGTCCTGCACCGGGACATCAAGCCGGGGAACGTGCTGGTGGAGCGGGGCGGGCGGGTCGTCCTCACCGACTTCGGCATCGCGGCGATCCAGGACGCCAAGGCGCTGACCATGGTCGGCATGCTGGTCGGCTCCCCGGACTACATGGCACCCGAGCGGATCTCGGGCCGCCCGCAGGGACCGCCGTCCGATGTCTGGTCCCTCGGCGCGACCCTCTGCGCGGCCCTGGCCGGCCACTCCCCGTTCTCCCGCGACACCACACTGGCGACGCTGCACGCGGTCCTCTACGAGGAGCCCCGGCTCCCGGCCGGTGCGGGCCCGCTGACCGACGTCCTGCGCGCCCTCCTGGAGAAGACCCCGCAGGCCCGCCCCTCCCTGCCCGCCCTGGCGGAGTCCCTCCGCGCGGTGGCCCACCCGGACGAACCCCCGACCCGCGCCCTGCGCAGCCCCACCCGTCCGGAGCTCCCGGACGGCTCGGGTGAACGGCCCCCGGAAGGTGCGCCTTCCGGTCCCGCCGTTGCCTCCAGGGGGAGGAGCCGGGTCGTCGCCGGGACCGGGGTCGTCGCCGTGGTCGTCGGCGTCGTACTCGCACTGGCGCCCTGGTCGGGCGGGGACGGGGACCAGGCGGGCGGCGGGGCCTCGCCGAAGCCGTCACCGTCCCCGACCTCGTCCCCCTCGGCCACCGTCGAGGGGACGTCCGGGCCGCCGAGTCCGGCGCCGGGTGCGCACCAGGAGGCCGGGGGGTTCGCCTGGGCGACCCCCCAGGGCTGGCGGCGGGACGTGAAGACGGGCGCGGAGGTGCACTACACCTCGCCCGACGGCACCCAGGAACTCGCCGCCAAGTCCTCCCTCGCCCGTGGCGATCTGATGGACACCTGGCGGACCTCCGAGCAGAACGCCCGGCAGGGCGGGGACTACCGCAAGATCCGCCTGGAGGAGACGACGTACAAAGGCCGCCCGGCGGTCGTCTGGGAGTACACCTTCACGCTCCGCGGCGCCCGCTGGCACGCCCGGCTGCTCGGCTTCGACCAGGCCGGGAAGTCGTACCAGATCAACACCTGGTACCGGCCGGCGGTGGAGGCGGCCGCCCTGAAGACGTACGACGAGGTGAAGGAGAGCTTCACGGTGCTCTGACTTGCGCGAGGGCGAGCGCCGCCCCCCGGCGACCCGCATGACACACTCATCCCATGCGCGTGTATCTCGGCTCGGACCATGCCGGCTTCGAACTCAAGAACCACCTCGTCGAATGGCTCAGGGCGGCGGGCCACGACCCGGTCGACTGCGGCCCCCACATCTACGACGCCCAGGACGACTACCCGCCCTTCTGCCTCCGCGCCGCGGAGCGGACGGCCGCGGACAAGGACGCCCTCGGCATCGTGATCGGCGGCTCCGGCAACGGTGAGCAGATCGCCGCGAACAAGGTGAAGGGCGTCCGTGCGGCCCTCGCCTGGAGCGAGGAGACCGCGTCCCTCGGCCGCCAGCACAACGACGCCAACGTCGTCGCCGTCGGCGCCCGGATGCACACCACGGACGAGGCCACCAGGTTCGTCGAGACCTTCCTCGCCACCCCGTTCTCGGGCGACGAGCGCCACATCCGCCGCATCGACATGCTCGCCGACTACGAGACGAGCGGCGACCTCCCGGCCATCCCGGCCCACCACCCGCAGCAGGACTGAGACCGGCAGGGCAGGAGGGGAGGGGGTCCGAGGACCCCTTCTCTCCCACCGAGGAAGGACACGGCGACCGTGCCAGAGGGGCACACGATTCACCGGCTGGCGCTGGACTACGGTGACCGGTTCCGCGGAACGGCACCCCGGGTGACCAGTCCCCAGGGCAAGTTCTCCGACGCCGCCGCACTCCTGGACGGCGCCGACCTCACCGGCACCGAAGCCCACGGCAAGCACCTCTTCCTCGGTTTCCGCGACGACGAGTGGATCCACATCCACCTCGGCCTCTTCGGCAAGGTCGCCTTCGGCCCCGCCCCCGCGCCCCCGCCCACCGACACCGTCCGCCTCCGCCTCGCGCACGCCACCGCCTACGTCGACCTGCGCGGCCCCACGACCTGCGCCCTCGTCACCGACGCCGAGAAACAGGCCATACACGCCCGTCTCGGCCCCGACCCGCTGCGCACCGACGCCGACCCCGCCACGGCGTACGCCCGCGTCTCCCGCAGCCGTACGACGATCGCCGCGCTCCTCATGGACCAGAAGGTCATCGCCGGCGTCGGCAACGTCTACCGCGCCGAGGTCCTCTTCCGGCACCACATCGACCCGTACCGCCCGGGCCGGGACATCACCCCCGCCGAGTGGGACGCGATCTGGGCCGACCTCGTCGCCCTCATGCGCGAGGGCGTCCGCAACAACCGCATCGACACCGTCCGCCCCGAGCACACCCCCGAGGCGATGGGCCGCCCGCCGCGCGTCGACGACCACGGCGGCGAGGTGTACGTCTACCGCCGGGCCACCCTGCCCTGCCACCTCTGCGGCGACGGGATCCGCACCGCCGACCTCGCCGCCCGCAACCTCTTCTGGTGCCCCACCTGCCAGCAGAACTGAAGACCGGCGAGGTCTCAGAACCCGTGCGGCAGCCAGGGCGCCACCGCCGACCCGAACCCCGCGGCGGCCGCCGCCAGCGCCCCCTCCCGCAGTTCGCGCACCCGGCCGGCCGCCCCGAGCGCGGCCAGGCTCACCCCGCCCAGATACGCCGCCCCCAGCTCCCGCACCGACACGGCGAGGTCGGCCGCGTCCGTCGTACGTGCGCACACCGCGCCCTTCGGATCGCCGGACAGCCGCCAACGCCCCGAGTTCCACGGGCAGAACGCGTCCTCGACCTCCAGCACCACGTCCACCGGCGCCTGGTACGTCCGCGCCTGGAGCGCCGCGCCCAGGTCCACCAGCCGTACGTACAACTGGTCCCGCACCCGCAGCTCGCACCGGCGGATGTCGGACACCTGGTACTGCCACGCCTCGTCCAGCGGCCGCCCCCGCACCTTCAGCGAGCTCGTCAGGTCGATCCCGAACAGGAACCGCCACAGCGCCGCCTCCGACACCGGGTCCAGCGCCGCGAGATCCTGGAGCTGCACCTGACCGTTGTGCCCGCTGTCCGTGTACCGCGGCCGCACCCGGAAGCGGACGAAACCGGTCACCCGCCCCTCGTGCTCCGCGAGCACACATTGCAAAGGCGACGCCCCGTCCCGCTCGGTCTCCGCCCCCAGCATCGCCAGCCCCTCCCAGCCGGGCCGCCGGCCGAGCATCCCGGGCCGCAGGGCCACCGTGCGCGCGTACACCGCCTCGCAGGTGTCCAGCGTGGCGCGCGGATCGGCGTACGTCAGGCGTACGTCGTCCGTACCGGCCGGTACGGACAGGCGCACCCGGCCGGTGTCGATCTCGGCGTGCAGACCGAAGGTCGCCGCCGCGTAGCCGAACCGGCCGTAGATCACCGGCTCCGAGGCCGTCAGGACGGCGAGCGGCTCGCCCCGGTCCCGGACGTCGTCCAACTGCCGCCGCATCATGGACGTCAGCAGCCCGCGCCGCCGGTGGGTGGCGCTCACCGCGACCATCGTCACGCCCGCCGCCGGCACCGAGGCCCCGCCCGGCACGGTCAGCCGGAAGTCGAACGCCCCCGCCGTGCCGACCGGCTCCCCGCCGTCCCAGGCGCCGAGGGACCGCTCGCAGGGGGTGAGCCGGCGCCACAGCTCCCGTTCCTCGGCCGACTCCGCGACCCCGCCGAAGGCGCGCAGCAGCACGTCGTACCACCGGTCCCAGTCCTCGGACCGCAGCACGCGCAGCTCGGCCCCCGGGACCGTGGCAGCGCCAGAAGAGGTCGCGCGGCCCGTAGACCCTGTCGTCGTCGCCCCAGTCGTCATGCGTCCATGCCTAGCAGCCCAATGCGGGACGAGCCAGGGAATTTCTCCCTCCGTGCCACGTGAGCGCTTTCCATGAAGTTCACTGTGAAGTTGAACCTCGGACGGGGGACAAGTGGGACCTCCCGTGCCAAGCGGTGGGTTGGATGGATAGGGTCCCGAACTAATGGCAGAAGGACGACAGCGGCGCGCGGAAGCCGAGACGTTGACGGCCCGGTTGAAGCACATGATGCACCGGGTCCGCACCGGCGTGCGCCGAAGCGCCGTCGACTACTTCCGCGGCGACGGTTCGGACTGGATCGCGCTGGCCTTCCTGTTGCTCACCGTCCCGCTGATCGCGGCCACCACCCTCGCCAACTCGGTGTGGTGCTCACCGGCCGCGCTGGTCCTGCCGATCGTCGCCGGCGGTCTGCTGCTGCGCCCCTCCAGCCTGCTCGGTCTGTACGCGGCGGCGGCCACCGCGCTGATCGTCGAGTCCGTCCAGCTCGGCCCGTACACCCAGGGGCCGTCCCGGGTCACCCCGGGCGTGGTCCTGGTCGTGGCCGCATGCGGTTTCTTCGGCCTGCTCATCGCCCAGTTCCGCAGCCGGGTCGGCGTGCCCTGGAGACGCGGCGGCACCATGCTCTTCGACCTGCGCGAACGCATCCGGGTCCAGAGCAAGCTGCCGAAGCTGCCGCACGGCTGGCACCGCGAGATGGCCCTGCGCCCGGCCGGCGGCCAGTCCTTCTCCGGTGACTTCGTCGTCGCGGCCCGCACCAACGGCGGCCGCACCATGGAGGTCGTCCTGACGGACGTCTCCGGCAAGGGCATGGACGCCGGATCGCGGGCGTTGTTGTTGTCGGGTGCCTTCGGCGGCCTGCTGGGCTCCCTGCCCCCGCACGCCTTCCTCCCGGCCGCCAACGGCTACCTGCTCCGCCAGGACTGGGACGAGGGCTTCGCCACCTCCATCCACCTCGTCCTGGACCTCGACTCCGGCGACTACGAGCTCTACTCGGCCGGACACCCGCCGGGCCTCCAGCTCAGCGCGGGCAGCGGCCGCTGGGAGGAGAAGGCCGCCGAGGGCCCCCTCCTCGGCGTCTACGAGGGCGCCCAGTTCGACCCCGTGAAGGGCTCCCTGCGCCCCGGAGACGTCCTGATGCTCTTCACCGACGGCCTGGTGGAGACCTCCGATCGCGACATCGTCGAGGGCATCGACCGCCTCACCGGCGAGGCGGACCGCTATGTCGCCGGCGGCTTCCAGGGCGCCGCGTGGCACCTCATCGAGGCGGTCGCCAAGGACGTCAACGATGACCGGGCGCTGCTGCTGGTGTGCCGCGAAGGCCCGACGACGGCGGCGGCGGCGACTCCGGTCCACTGACCGTCCGTTTGTGCCACCCCTGTAACTACTGCCGCTTCGCGATTGCATCGGCCTTCGGGGACTTGCTACAGATGGAGGTGCGTACGGTCACGGACGTGACAGACAGACCTCACCGGGGGAGGCGGTTTCGG
>NZ_KQ948770.1:0-298031 GCF_001514205.1 Streptomyces griseoruber
CCGATTTCCTCGGTGCTTTCCAGGTTCCCGCTACTCGCGTTTCCCTTTCCGGCGGTTCCGACTCTATCAGATCCTTTCGGCGTCTGATTCCCAGTCAGCGGGGGTTGCCTTCCCGGCCCTTCGGCCGTTCCGACGTCTCAAACCTTAGCGGATCCGTTCGGCAGTTCCTAATCGAGCTGCCGGCCCCAAATCGAATTGAATTCGGGCACGCCGAATTCAACCCCGTTGGGAGATCGTGCTGATGGTGTGAGGTGCCGCTGCTGCGGCGGGAGTGTCATCGAAGAACCGTTCCGGCTCCCCGACAACCCGAAGAACTCTACGCGCCCGGCAGAGGTGCGTCAAGCACCCCGTGTCAAGATCTTTTCCGACCGGGTCAGTCCAGGTCGCTGAGCCGCCCGCCGGCGTCCGGCTGGGCGTGCTCCACCCGGCGCAGGAGCCTGGTCAGGACCTCGCCGAGGGTCGCGCGCTCCCCCGCGGAGAGGTCCTGGAGGAGGTCCTCCTCGAAGACCGAGGCCAGGCGCATCGCCTCCAGCCACTTCTCCCTCCCCTCCGGCGTCAGCTCCACGATGACGCGCACCCGGTTGGACTCGTCCCGTTCCCGGGTCACCAGTCCCTCGGCGACCATGCGGTCGATCCGGTGGGTCATCGCGGCCGGCGTCAGACCGAGGCGCTTGGCCAGGTCGCTGGGGCCCAGTCGGTAGGGGGCGCCGGACAGGACGAGGGCCTTGAGGACCTCCCACTCGGCGTTGCTGATGCCCAGCTCGGCGGTCTGGCGGCCGTAGGCGACGTTCATCCGCCGGTTGAGCCGGGAGAGCGCCGTGACGATCTTCTCGACCTGGGGGTCGAGGTCCCGGAACTCGCGCTGGTAGGCGGCGATCTGTTCTTCGAGCGTCGGCTCAGTGACGCCGGGGGTCTCGGCCATGTGCGCAGTATCGCATGCACCTCCTTTGCCTTGAAGTCCTTCGCTATGTACTCTTTAGCTTCGAACTTTAGCTTTGAAGTCTTCACTCCTAACTAGTGAGAGAGGTGAACGTGACCAGGGCCAAGGGCGCAGCGATGCGCCGGATCCACGTGGGCAACGCACTCAGCACGTTCGGGCTCGGTTTCACGGTCCCCTACCTGTACGTCTATGTGGCGCAGGTGCGGGGGCTGGGGGCCATGACGGCGGGGCTCGTGCTCGCCGTCTTCGCCGTGGCCGCGCTGATCGTGCTGCCGTTCGCCGGACGGGCGATCGTGCGGCGCGGTCCACTGCCGGTCCTGCTGGCCGCCCTGGTCACCGCTGCCGTCGGCGCACTGGGCCTGGGGCTGGCCGGTACCGCCACCGCCGTACTGGCGGCGTCGGCGGCGCTCGGCGCGGGACAGGCCGTGATGCAGCCGGCGCTGGCGACGATGATCGTGGACTGCTCGACGACGGAGACCCGGTCGCGGGCGTTCGCCATGCAGTTCTTCCTGCAGAACCTCGGGCTGGGCATCGGTGGGCTCATCGGGGGGCATCTCGTCGACACCACGCGCGTGTCGTCGTTCACGCTGCTGTTCGCGATCGAGGCGGCGATGTTCCTGCTGCTGGTGGTGGTGATGGCGACCGTGCGCGTGCCGTCCGCGCCGCGGGTCGGGGACGCGCCCCGGCAGTCGGCCAGGGGTGGCTGGCGGCAGCTGCTCGGCAACCGGGCCATGGTGCAGCTGTCCGTGCTGGGCTTCGTGCTGTTCTTCGCCTGTTACGGGCAGTTCGAGTCGGGGCTGAGCGCGTACGGGGTCGAGGCCGCCGGGATCTCGACGTCGGCGCTCGGAACGGCGCTGGCCGCCAATACGGCCGTGATCGTCGTCGCCCAGTTCGCCGTACTGCGGTTCGTCGAGCGGCAGAAGCGGTCGCGGGTGATCGCGGCCGTGGGGCTGATCTGGGCCGGGGCGTGGGTCGTGGCGGGGTACGCCGGGCTGGGGCACGGGAGTCAGGAGATGGCGACGGCGGCGTTCGTGTCGACGTACGCGCTGTTCGGGCTGGGTGAGGCGATGCTCTCGCCGACGGTGGCGCCGCTGGTGGCCGATCTCGCGCCGAGCGGGATGGCGGGGCAGTACAACTCCGCGTTCGCCCTGGTGAAGCAGCTCGCGCTGGCCTTGGGGCCGGCGGTGGGCGGGCCGATGGGGGCCTCCCTGCACGCGCCGTACATCGTGACGTTTCTGCTGTTCTCGCTCGGGATCACCTACCTCGCACTGCGGCTGGGGCGGCAGCTGACCGCCGTACAGGATCAGCCGTGGTCGGCGCGGAACCGGGTGGTGGCCAAGGGTGGGGTCGCTGTGGAGCCCGTGGCCGCGGAGGCTCAGGTCTGAGGCGCAGGGCTGGTGAAGGCGGCCGTCGTTCCTGGGAGGGACGACGGCCGCCCTCTTTGTGCGATCAGCGGATCGCGGTCACCAGGGTGGCGCTGAAGGGGAAGGTGGTCGTGTCGGTCGGGAGGTGGGCGCGGATCGTGTCGGCCGCCCGGGTGAGGGCTTCTTCTCCGGCGGTCTCGATCAGCGCCTGGCCCCAGGGGATCGCGGCCAGATGGCCGGGGACGTAGTCCTCCAGTGGGGGCAGGTTGATCGCGAAGGTCAGCTCGCGGATGGCCAGGTCGTGGAAGCCGGCGCCGGTCAGGGCGGTGGTCAGGCGGTCGGCGGTGGCGAAGGCCGCCCTGAAGGCGGCCGCGTTCTCGGGGGTGCCGTACTGCTCTACGGCGCGCTGCTGGGCGACGAAGTAGGGGGAGTCGTCCAGGTGGGACCAGACGGTGGCGGCGAAGCGGCCGCCGGGGCGGGTGACACGGGCGGTCTCGCGCAGGGCCGCGTCGAGGTCGGGGAAGAACTGGGCGCCCTCCTGGCACAGGACGGCGTCGAAGGTCGCGTCGGGGTAGGGGAGGTCGTCGGCGGAGGCGGCGGTGAACTCGATGTCCGGGTAGAGGCGGGGGTGGCACGCTACGGCGATCTCGAGCATGCCCTGGTTGACGTCCGCGCCGGCGACGCGGCCGGTGGGACCCGCCTGGGCGGCCGCGGCACGGGCCGCGAAGCCGGTGCCGCAGGCGAGGTCGAGGACGGTGGCGCCGGGAAAGAGGTCCGCGGCGTCCACGAGTGCGGTGACGAAGGGCGCCATGAGGGGCGCGACGTAGTGTTCGTAGCGCTCGGGGGCGCTTCCCTTGAGGTGAAAGCCCGTTGCGTCTGCCATTGGGAAGCAATTAGCACCGGGGAACGGATTCGCCTAGGTCGTCGGCAGGACGAACTCGCACCACACCGCCTTTCCGCCGCCCGGGGTGCGCCGGCTGCCCCAGTGCGAGGCGATGGTGGCGACGATCGCGATGCCCCGGCCGGACTCGTCGCCCGGTTCGGCGCGGCGGCGGCGCGGGAGATGGTCGTCGCCGTCGGTGACCTCGATGATCAGCCGGCGGTCGGTGCGGCGCAGGCGCAGCCGCATGGGCGGGGTGCCGTGCTGGAGGGAGTTGGCGACGAGTTCGCTGGTGGCGAGGACGCCCGCGTCGTGGAGGTCGCTGGGGAAGCGCCAGCTGGTGAGGACGCCGGAGGCGAAGGCACGCGCGCGTGGGGCGGCTTCGACGCCGCCGAGGAGTTCGAGGGCGGCGTTGCGGAAGAGTTCGCTGTCGGCGCCGGTGCGGGCGGGGTGCTGGAGGACCAGGACGGCCACGTCGTCGTCGTGGTCGGCGGTGACGCCGGCCGAGCGGACCAGGCGGTCGCAGACGACCTGGGGGGTGCCGGTGGCGCCGGCGAGGGCGCGCTCCAGGGCGGCGATGCCTTCGTCGAGGTCTTCGTCCCGGCGTTCGACGAGTCCGTCGGTGTAGAGGACGGCGGTGGAGCCGGGGCCGAGGGGGATGGAGCCGGAGGCGTGCATCCAGCCGCCGGTGCCGAGGGGCGGGCCGGTGGGTTCGTCGGCGCGCTGGACGTGTCCGGTGTCGTCGCGGACCAGGATCGGGAGGTGGCCGGCCGAGGCGTACACCAGGCGGCCCTCGTTGGGGTCGTGGACGGCGTACACGCAGGTGGCGATCTGGTTGGCGTCGATCTCGGTGGCGAGGCCGTCGAGGAGGTTGAGGACCTCGTGCGGGGGGAGGTCGAGGCGGGCGTAGGCGCGTACGGCGGTGCGGAGCTGGCCCATGACGGCGGCCGCGCGGACGCCTCGGCCCATGACGTCGCCGATGACGAGGGCGGTGCGGCCGCCGCCGAGGGTGATGACGTCGTACCAGTCGCCGCCCACGGCGGCCTCGGTGCCGCCGGGCTGGTAGGTGGCGGCGATCCGCAGGTCGTCCGGTTGTTCGAGTTCCTGGGGGAGGAGGGAGCGCTGGAGGGTGACGGCGGTCTCGCGCTGGCGGCGCTCGCTGGCGCGCAGGCGTTCGGCGGCCTCGGCGTGGTCGGTGACGTCGGTGGCGAATACGAGGACTGCGCTGCCTGCGGTGCCCGCGCTGCCGCCGCTGCCCGTGCTGTCGGTGTCGCCCTCGGCCACGGGGGTGCAGGTGAAGGTGTAGTGGCGGCCGTCGGGGGCCTTGCGGGACTTCAGGGTGCGGGGCTTGCCGCTGCGCAGGGCCTGGTCGAGGAGGGGCATGAGACCGAGGTCGCGCAGTTCCGGGAGTGCCTCGGCGGCCGGTTCGCCGCAGGGGCGTGCGCCGAAGGCCGCCGTGTAGGCGTCGTTGACGTAGGCGAGGCGGTGGTCGGGGCCGTGGACGAGGGCGACGAGGGCCGGGACGCGGTCGAGGACCTCACGGACCGGGAGTTCGTCGACGGTGGGCACGGGCGGCGGCTCGTCGGTCAGTTGTTCGGCGCGGGCCGCGGGTACGGAGCCCTCGCTCCGCCGGTCCGTGGTGGTGACCGTGTGCTCGGCCCGCGCGGCGGCGCGGCGCTGAGTTCCGGGGAGCCGGGAGCTCCAGCGCGTGAAGTTCACGAATCCTTGCCTCGTGTAGTCGTCGTCGGCCGGCTCCGGGACCGGCCTGGGCTCCGGGGGCCACGCGGCGGTGGCCGCACATTGTTGCAGCACCCGGGGTGTGGAGCACTGGGGAACAGCCTCGTGAGTGTGGGCCATGAGCAGGGAGCAGTCTGGCAGGGTGGCCGCGGTCCGGGCCGACATTCGTCAGACGTGGGGGCGGTCGGGGGAGTTCCTGTATCGGGTCAGGACGACCCCTTCGGGTCGTCGGAGGACTCGTCAGAAGGCTTTCCCCCGGCAGCGAGTTCGAACTCGGCGCGCGGGTGTTCGAGAGATCCCAGGGAGACGATCTCGCGTTTGAAGAGCCCGGAGAGGATCCATTCGGCGAGTACGCGCGCCTTGCGGTTGAAGGTGGGCACGCGGCTGAGGTGGTAGGCGCGGTGCATGAACCAGGCGGGGTAGCCCTTGAGCTTGCGGCCGTAGACGTGGGCGACGCCCTGGTGGAGGCCGAGTGAGGCGACCGAGCCGACGTATTTGTGGGCGTACGTCTGGAGGGGTTCGCCGCGCAGGGAGTGCGCGATGTTGTCGCCGAGGACCTTGGCCTGACGGAGGGCGTGCTGGGCGTTGGGGGCGGTCTCCGCGCCGGGTTCGGCGGCCGTGACGTCGGGGACGGCGGCCGCGTCTCCGGCCGCCCACGCGTGCGTGACGCCGTCGACGGTCAGCTCGGGGGTGCATTTCAGCCGACCTCGTGCGGTGCGGGGGAGGTCGGTGGCGGCGAGCACGGGGTGGGGTTTGACGCCGGCGGTCCACACGACCGTACGGGTCGGGAAGCGGGCACCGTCGCTGAGGACGGCGACACGGTCGACGCAGGACTCCAGGCGGGTGTTCAGACGGACGTCGATGTTGCGGCGGCGCAGTTCACTGACGGTGTAGCGGCCCATGACCTCGCCGACCTCGGGCAGGATCCGGTCGGAGGCCTCGACGAGGATCCACTTCATGTCCTCGGGCTTGACGTTGTGGTAGTAGCGCGTGGTGTAGCGGGCCATGTCCTCCAGTTCGCCGAGCGCCTCCACGCCGGCGAAGCCGCCGCCGACGAAGACGAAGGTGAGGGCGGCGTCGCGGATCGCGGGGTCGCGGGTGGAGGAGGCGATGTCCATCTGTTCGATGACGTGGTTGCGCAGGCCGATGGCCTCCTCGACGGTCTTGAAGCCGATGGCGTGGTCGGCGAGGCCCGGAATGGGGAGCGTGCGGGCGATGGAGCCGGGCGCGAGGACGAGTTCGTCGTACGTCAGCTGCTGGGCGCCGGTGCCCTCCTCCTCGGTGGCGAGGGTGGTGAGGGTGGCGGTGCGTTTGGCGTGGTCGACGGCGGTGACCTCGCCGACGACGACCCGGCAGTGCGGCAGGACGCGGCGCAGCGGGACGACGACGTGCCGGGGGGAGACCGCGCCGGCGGCGGCCTCGGGGAGGAACGGCTGATAGGTCATGTACGGCTCGGGGGTCACGACGGTGATCTCCGCGTCGCCCCGGGCGAGTTCCTGTTTCAGATTCCGCTGGAGCCGCAGTGCCGTGTACATCCCGACGTAGCCACCACCGACAACGAGAATGCGCGCACGTTCCTTCACCATCCCATGACGCACCCGGCGCCGGATTTTGTCCACAGCCCCGACCATTTGTGTGACCGCCGGTCGAGCGGACGCGGGGTTGGCCGAAACACCGGCGTGCGGGGCAGGTACGCAGGTCAGAGGGTGTGCGCCGGGGTGCGGGAGGGGGTGCAATCGGGACGTAAACGACCCGTACTCCGATCGGGGGGCGCTCCGTGCGGAACCTGCCCCTTCTGAATTGACTGCCTCTCAACTATGTTCGTGTCGACGGGGTGTCAGGGGGAAGCGCGCTCCACGGGCCCGCGACGGGTGGGTCCGGGAAGCGGTCCCCTGTTCCACGCGCCCCGGAATTCGATGGCGGGGAGAGTCTCCGGGGGGAGACGTCATTACCGGGGGATCATTCATGCATATTCAGGACACGCATTGGTCGTCCGCCTCCGCGCTCGCGCATGGCGGCGGCGTGAGCGCGGCGGTGGGCAACGGACGCGGGGACGGCCCGCGGACCACGCCGCTGCGCGTGGACGCACAGCGCAATCTCGAGCACGTCCTGCGGGCGGCGCGCGAGGTGTTCGGCGAGCTGGGTTACGGCGCGCCGATGGAGGACGTGGCGCGGCGCGCGCGCGTGGGCGTGGGGACCGTGTACCGGCGCTTCCCGAGCAAGGACGTCCTGGTGCGGCGGATAGCCGAGGAGGAGACGTCCCGGCTGACCGGCCAGGCGCGCGCGGCGCTGGGCCAGGAGGACGAGCCGTGGTCGGCGCTGTCGCGCTTCCTGCGGACCTCGGTGGCCTCGGGTGCCGGGCGGCTGCTGCCGCCGCAGGTGCTGCGGGTCGGCGCCTTCGCCGAGGACGGTACGGAGGGTCCGGGGTCCGGGGAGCCGCGGGTGCCGCAGCAGCGGACCCAGCCGGGCGGCGGTGAGCTGCGGCTGGTCTCCGAGGACGGTGCGGCGACGGGCGGCTCGGCGGGTTCCGTGGGCTCCGTGGGCTCCGTGGGCTCCGTGGGCTCCGTGGGTGACGATGCCGGAGCGGCGGCGCTGCTCGAGGTGGTGGGCCAGCTCGTGGAGCGGGCGCGGGCGGCGGGTGAGCTGCGGCCGGACGTGTCGGTGTCGGACGTGCTGCTGGTGATCGCGACGGCGGCGCCCTCGCTGCCGGACCCGGCGCAGCAGGCGGCGGCGTCGGCGCGGCTGCTGGACATCCTGCTGGAAGGGCTGCGTTCGCGGCCGTCCTCCTGAGGGAGGGGTCACGGGTCGCTCGAAGGGGTGAGCGGGGCGGGTGCGGGGCAATGCTCTCGCTCCGCCCCGCACCGCTCACGCATTCGGGACAATTCATCCTGGCGGCCCAACTCGTGCCCGCAGGGCGACAGTTGCACCTTCCCCGTACGGGTGAAGGTCAGTACTGGAATGCGACAGGTCCCCACGGACGAGTGGACGGCCCGTCCCGTCCGGTCCTGACCAAAAGCCAATATGGCACCCTGACCCGGTGTCGGGACCGGTAGGGCAGGCGGCGGGGGCTTTCCGCGATGAGCGTTGACGGGCGGGACGAGCAGGTACCGAGCCAGGGCAGGCGCACTTCCCCGGCCGGCGGGGTCCCCGCGCAGTGGGAACGCTCCGACGACGGCGTCCTGCCACCGCCCCGCGATCTGCCGGCCGCCGACACCGATCTGATCGCCCGGATGCGTGGGGGCGACGACACGGCGTACGAGGAGCTGTACCGGCGCCATGCCGACGCCGTGCGCCGTTACGCGCGCACCTGCTGCCGGGACGCCCACACGGCCGACGACCTCACCGCCGAGGTCTTCGCCCGCATGCTCCAGGCCGTACGTGGCGGCGCCGGGCCCGAGTACGCCGTCCGCGCCTATCTGCTCACCTCCGTCCGGCGCGTCGCCGCGGGCTGGACGCGGTCGGCGAGGCGCGAGCAGCTCGTGGACGACTTCGCGCTGTTCGCCGCCCAGGCCGGCCGCGCCTCGGAGCCCTCCGACGACACGGCCTCCATGGGCTCCATGGGCTCCTTCGGTTCCGGCCTGGACCTCGGCGCCGAGGTGCGCGCTCTGCACGAGGCCGAGCAGTCCATGGCCATGCAGGCCTTCCGCTCACTGCCCGAGCGCTGGCAGGCCGTGCTGTGGCACACCGAGGTCGAGGACGAGTCGCCGAGCGAGGTCGCGATGCTCTTCGGCCTCGACGCCAACGGCACGCGCGTGCTCGCCAGCCGCGCCCGCGAGGGTCTCAAACAGGCCTACCTCCAGGCGCACGTCAGCGCCACCCTCACCAGCGACGAGGAGTGCGCCCGCTACGCCGACCAGCTCGGCACCTACGCCCGCCGCCGGTTGCGCACCCGGGCCGAGCGCGGGCTGCGCAAGCACCTGGAGGAGTGCGCCAGGTGCCGGCTCGCCGCCCTGCAGATCGAGGAAGTGGCGAGCAGCATCCCCGCCGTCGTACCGGTCGCCGTGATCGGCTGGTTCGGCGCCGCCGGGTACGCCAAGGCCCTCGGGCTCATCGCCGGGGGTGCCGGGGCCGGGGCGGCGGGTGCCGCGGGCGCGGCCGCCGCCGCGAGCGGGAGCGCCACCGGCGGGGCGGCCGGAAGCGGCGGCGCCTCCGCCGGGGCCGGCGGCAGCGCGGCCGCCTCGGAGGGGCTGGGCGCGCCCGTGAAGGCCGGGATCGCCGCCGGTGTCGTCGCCGTCGCGGCCGCCGCGCTGGCCCTCGCCCTCGTCGGCGACGAGAGCCCCGCCAAACCGCCCGGGGCCGCACCGGCGGCCTCCGTGCCCGTGGCCCGCCCGCAGGACCCGACGCCCGCGCCGACGCGTACGACGAAGTCGCCCGAGCCGGAGGAGCCCGTGGCGATCGTCCCCGCCGCGGCCCCGCCCCGCACACCCGACCCCACCCCGCGCCGGACATCCGCACCGGCCCCGGCCGCCACACCCCCGCCGGCCCCCACCCCTACCCCGACGCCTCCACCCGCCCGGACCCCGACCCCGGCGCCCACTCCCCCGCCCGCCCCGGCGGTCTACCCGCTGAGCGAGCTGTCCTTCGACGTCAACGGCGACGGCACCACACCCGAGATCCGGCTGAGCGGCAGCGATTGGGTGTGGCAGCGGTACGGGGTGTCCATCGCCGGTCGGCAGTACGCGCGCGGGGTGACCGTCCACGGCCGGTCCTCCGTGACCGTCGACCTCAACCGCGCCTGCACCTCCTACGACGCGCTGGTCGGCCTCGACGACCTGACGCTGGACCTCGGTGAGGCGACCTTCTCCGTCTACGCCGACGGGGCCCGCCTGTGGACGTCCGGGACGGTGAAGGGCGGTGATCCCGCCGTGCCCGTCCATGTGGCCCTCGGCGGCCGGGCGACCGTCCGGCTGGTGGTCGAGCCGCACAGCCCCTTCGACGGGGTGGCCCTCGCGGACTGGGCCGAGTCGAAGTTCAGCTGCGCGTAGCGGACGGCGGGCTCACGGCCGGCACCGGGTGGGCCCGTACGGCCTCGGCGAGCTCCTTCTGGACCTCGGTCACCGTCAGGTCGGCGCCCCGGGCTCGCTCGGCGGCGTGACGCTCGGCACCCAGGGCCCGGCGGGCCTGCGACTCCGCGCGTTCGGCGCGCTCGCGCCGCAGGGCGGCACGGGGGTGAGGGCCGCGCAGCCGGTCGGCCGCGGCCAGCAGCCCGACCGTGCGGGGGAAGTCCCCGAGCCGGGCCAGCTGGTCCGCCGCCCCGTCCACGACCGCCGAGACGATCGCCTCGGTGCACTGGTCGGCCACCGCCCGGCGCAGCCCCTCGGCGAGCATCGGCAGGGCGTGCTCCGGGCCGGACTCCCGTGCGGTGAGCTCCGCGTCGAGCAGGGTCAGGGCGGCGGTGAACTGCGGCGGCAGAGTGCCGTGCCGCACCGTCACGAGAGTCGCGTCGCACAGCTCGCGCGCGCGGACGACGTCCCCCTCCTCCAGCGCGATGCAGGCGCGCAGCAGGATCACGAAGGCCTGGGCGTCCGCCACTCCCTGCCGGTCGGCGGCGGCACCCGCCTCGTCCAGGACGGCCATGGCGCCGGGGAGATCGCCCGAGCGGTAGGCGATCTCCGCGAGCCGGGCCATCAGGAACGGCGCCTCGGCGTACGCGCCGACCTCGTAGGCGAGCCGCAGCGCCTCCTGGTACTCCGCCTCCGCCTCCGCGAACCGGCCGCGCGCCATCTCCGCCTCCGCGGCCGCGCTGCACACCTGGGCCAGCATCCAGCGGTCGCCGACCCGTCGGCTGATCAGGCGCAGCTCCGCCAGGTCGTCGTCCACGCCGTCCATCCCGCCGGGGGAGTCGACGACCATGTGCGTCCGGAACATCAGGGTGCAGCCCAGCTCCCAGTCGCCGCCGTGAGCACGGCAGTTGGCGACGGCCGCGTCCAGGAGGCCGCGGACGTCGAGCGTGCCCCGCATCTCGAAGGCCGCCGCCACCGGCCAGACCAGCCCGGGCATCCGGGCCGCCGCCGGGCCGCCCGGCTGGAAGCCGGCCCGCAGGCGCAGGAGGTACGCCCGGTAGCGGGGGTCGCCCTCGACCTCTCGGGGCTCGGACTCGGAGAGCAGGAACACATGCAGCATCCGCAGGTCCATCCGCTGCGCGTGCCTGGGGTGACCGCCCGATGCGCCGTCGTCACCCGGATCACCCTCGGCGTCCGGCCGATCGGCGGCGTCCGGCCCGTCCGCGGTGTCCGGCTGGGTGAGGAAGGCCTCGACCGGGTCGACGGCGGCCATGCGGGCGGCGAGGTCGGCGGGGACGGGGAGGGAGCGGCAGGTGAGGGCGGGTGCGGTCGGGGAGGGGTGCGCGGTGTCCGTCGGCGGGGCGGGAAGGGCGTCCAGGGCCGCGCCGAGGCGCAGGGTGCGGTCGGTCCAGGCGGCGCCCTCCTGGCGGTAGTTGCGCAGCCACCAGAACCAGCCCATGGCGAGGCAGAGGGCGGCGGCCTCCTCTTCGTCGGCCGCGGTGATCGCGCGCTGGGTCGCCACCCGGATGTTGTCCAGCTCGGTCTCCAGGCGGGAGATCCACGGGAGTTGCTCGGCGGAGCGGAGCAGGGGGTCGGCGCGCTCCACGAGCGCGCGCACCCATGCGCGGTGCCGTCGCTCGGCCGCCACGCGCGCGTGCGGGGCCTCCGCGGCACGCTCGACGGCGTACTCGTGGATCGTCTCCAGCATGCGGTAGCGCATGCCGTCGCCGCCGTCCGCACCGTCACCATCGGGCGGGTGCGGGGCCGCCAGGACCAGGGACTTGTCCACCAGCGCTCCGACGAGGTCGGCGACCGCTCCGGTGCACACGGCCTCGGCGGCCTCCAGGTCCCAGCCGCCCGCGAAGACGGACAGCTCGCGCAGCAGGGTCCGCTCCGCTTCGTCGAGCAGGTCCCAGGACCAGTCGACGACGGCCCGCAGGGTCTGCTGGCGGGGCAGGGCCGTGCGGCTGCCGGAGGTGAGGAGGCGGAAGCGGTCGTCGAGGCGGTCGGCGATCTGCCGGGGGGTGAGCAGCCGGAGCCGGGCGGCGGCCAGCTCGATGGCCAGGGGCAGTCCGTCGAGCCGTCGGCAGATCTCCGCGACCGCCTGCTCGTCCCGGTCGGACGCGGCGGCGGCCGCGGTGGGGCGGACGGCCGCGGCGCGCTCCCTGAAGAGGCGGTGCGCCTGGTCGGGGAGGAGGGGGTCGACCGGGCGGACCGACTCGCCGGGGACGCCCAGGGGTTCACGGCTGGTGGCGAGGATCGTGAGCCCGGGGCAGCGGGTGAGGAGGGTCTCGGCGAGGGCGGCGGCCGCGCCGATGACATGCTCGCAGTTGTCAAGGATCAGGAGCCGGCCGCGCGTGGCGCAGTACTCGACGAGCAGGGCGACCGGGTCGTCCTGCGGGGCCGCCAGGTCGGTGGCCATCAGGACGGTCTCGCGCAGACCGAGGGCGCTGACCACCGCGCCCGGTACCGCCTCCGGCCGGTCGAGCGGCGCCAGCTCGACCAGCCACGCCTGCGGGAGCCCGGCGGCGGCTTCCTCGGCGAGGCGGGTCTTTCCGGAGCCGCCCGGTCCGGTGAGGGTGACGAGGCGGGCCCTGTGCAAGTCCGAACGGATGGCGTCGATCTCGGGTTCCCGGCCCACGAAAGAGGTAAGACGCGGACGGATGTTGCCGTGTCGCTCGGGCGGTGGGGGCGGTGTCCGGGGCCGGTGCTCGGGGCGGGCGAGGAGTTCGGCGTGCAGGGCGCGCAGTTCCGGGCCCGGGTCGGCGCCGAGGGCGTCGGCGAGGGTGCGGCGGGCGGTCTCGTAGGCGGCGAGGGCGTCGGCGGCGCGGCCGGTGTCGCGCAGGGCGCGGATGAGGAGGGCGTGCAGGGGTTCGTCGTACGGGTGTGCGGCGACGAGTGCGCGGAGGCGGGGGACGGCTTCGCGGGCGCGGCCGAGGAGGAGGTCGGCCTCGGCGCGGGCGCGGACGGCTTCGGCGTGGAGCGCCTCGGGGCGGGCGGCCGGGGTGCGGTCGGGGAGGTCGGCGAGGGCGGGGCCGCGCCACAGCGCGAGGGCGTCGTCGAGGGTGCGGGCGGCGGTTTCGGGGTCGCCGCCCTGCTGGAGGGTGGTGGTGGCCTCGCGTACGAGGCGTTCGAAGACGTGGAGGTCGACGTCGGCCTCGGTGGCGGTGAGGCGGTAGCCGCCGGGGGTGGAGGTGACGGTGTCCTTGCCGAGGGTGCGGCGGAGGCGGCCGACGAGGGCCTGGAGGGCGGCGGGGGCGTCCTGGGGCGGGGCGTCGGGCCAGATCTCGTCGATGAGGGTTTCGGGGGGTGTCGGGTGGCCCGGGCGGAGGGCCAGGGCGGTGAGGAGGGCGCGGAGGCGGGGGGCGGTGAGGGGTATGGGGGTGCCCTGGTCGTCCTCGGTCTGGGTGACGCCCAGGATGTTGAACCGCACGGGGTCATTGTCGCCGGGGGGTGGGGTGGAGGCACGGGGTTTGCGCTGCGGGGAGTGTTGGGCCCGGGGGGCGGGCTGGTGAACGTCGGCTCCTGGTGGCCCGGGGTCGGTGCCGGCCGGGGGGTGGGTTTCGCTCGCCCGCGTCGGCGGGGTGCCGCTGCGCCCACCCGTGCCGCCCCGGCGGCACGACGGCACGCGGCTGTGGGGCAGAGGTGACGGCAGCCCCAGGGGCGGTCCCCGGCTCAGCCTCCGGAGGACACCGCTCGGCGTTGGGGTGCGATTCCCGCCGGTACCGCGCGGGCGCGGGCCGGGGTGCCGGTCCAGCAGGTGCCTCTGCGGGAGAGGAGGCGGCGGAGCCAGAGTTCGAGGGAGATCAGGTCGGCGAGGCCGTCCAGGGGGAGGGGTTCGCCGGAGGCCGCCGCGCGGACCGCCTTGCGGACGACCCGCGCCTCGATCAGGCCCGCCTCCGCGAGGAGGGGCGCGTCGAAGAGGGTGAGGAGGGGGTCGGTGGCGAGGCGGAGGCCGTTGCGGGCGGTCGTGGCGGTGGTGCCGTGGGCGGGGGCGCCCCAGCCGGGCGGCAGGTCGGTGATGCCGGCGCCCTTGAGGACGGTCCGGAGGATCGCGGCACGCGCGCCCGGCTGCACGCGCAGGGTCTCGGGGAGGGCGCGGCAGGCGCGGACGACCTGGTTGTCGAGGAAGGGGGCGTGCAGGCGCTGGGAACGGATCTCGGCGGCCTGTTCGAGGATGCGCAGGTCGGCCGCGTGCCGGGTGAGGGCGGCACGCGCGCGGTAGTCGCCCGGACGCTGGCCGGGGCCGACGCCGGCGCGATGAGCCGAATTCTGCAGAAGAACCGATACTTCAGCCAAGGCCTCACCCGTCAGCCAGCGTGCCGCGGGGCCGGGGCCGGCCCAGGTCAGCGCCGCCAGCGAGGCACCGACCGCGCCTCCCGGGTCGTCCTCGAAGCTGCGGTGCAGAAGGCGGTCGGCGAGGTTCTCGACGCCCGCGCGGTACGGCGTACGGGCGAGTCTTCGGGCCGCGCCGTACACGCGCGCGGGGACGAGCACCGAGCCGTCCGCCTTGGTGAGGGCCGCCACGGGGCGGACCAGATGACGGCGTTTGCGGTCCATGAGCAGGTCCGCGAGGCGGGCCGGGTGGGCGTCCAGGACCTGCCGGGCGCCGTAGCCGGTGAAGTGGTCGGCGCTGCCCGCCGCGAGGCGCGCACGATGGCGGGCGGCGGTCACCAGGCTGGGGCCGGGTTCGTCGGTCAGCGGGCCGTCCAGGTCGGCGTACGGCAGGGCCTCCTCGGCACCGGTCACGACGACGTGGTGCAGGCGGGGGTTGGCCGCCAGGGCTCCGGCCCGTTGCAGCTCCTCCTCACGCGCGCGTGTCGTCAGGTCGTTGAAGGTGACCGCCAGCAGCCGCTCCCCCGCGCCCGTGCCGTGGCCGAGGACGGTGCCGGGCATGCCGGGCAGGCCGGCCGCCAGCAGGGCCAGCGTGCCGGAGGCCGGGCCGCCGGAGAGGTCGGCGCCGATGCCGGGGACCGGCATCCCGCGTGCGGCACGCCGTTCGGCAGGGCCCATTCCGGGCACGGGACCGGGATCGATGTCGGGCACGTGTCTGGGCGCGGACAGACGCGCGCGTACCGCGTCTACGAGCGCGTCGCGCACTCCGTCGACCGCGCTGTCCGGGTCGGCCGGCGGTGCCGCCACGGCGAGGGACGCGACCGGGTCGTACCCGGCGATCTCACGCGCCCCGGCGCGCAGGATCAGCGCATGCCCCGGCGGAACGCGCCGCACGCCGTCGTACGGGGTGGAGTCGTGCAGGGCGGCAGGGACGTCCGGGGCGGCCAGGAGCGCGGCCAGGTGGCCGAAGTCGAGGTTGGCCTCGATGAGGTCGGCGAGCGGCAGCGCGGCCGTGGCGTAGGCGGTTCCGCCTGCCCAGGGGGTGTGGAAGACCGGGCGGGCGCCCGCGAGGTCGCCGCAGACGGTGACCCGGCGGCCGACCTGGACGACGGCGGTGTAGCTGCCGGGCCACGCCGTCAGATGGCGGAGTGCGCCCCCGCGCGCGGCGAACAGTCCGACGCGCAGCTGCTCGTCACTCGCCCCGCAGGTGCCGAGGACCGCGATCCGGGTCTGGGCGTCGGCCTTGACCACCCGTACCTCGTCGGGGCGCCAGTCGCCGACGGCCCACAGCGGGTCGGGGTCGCCCCACAGGAGTTGGGAGCCGACGGGGTGCAAGGTCTCCCCGTCGTAGCCGACTTGGCCGCCGTAGGTGTCGCCGCCGTCGTAACGGCCTTCGTCGCGGCCGCCGTACCCGACGGCCCCGCCCAGCGCACCCGCGGCGGTGCTGCTCCATCCCACCAACCACCGCATCGACGCCTCCACGGGCCGTGGACAACCGAGTGCACCGTACGAACGGTTCACCATGCTGCCACGAAGAACGCGCCACAGAGGGAGGCGGCGCCGCTTGTGATCCGGGGAGTGCGCCCGCGTCGACGCGTCGGCGCCGGCCTGCGCGGCCTTGGCTACCCCGGTGTCTGCGGCATGAATGCGCCCCCGGTACGCTCCCCCAAGACGCCCTGTGCGCCCTCGATTTCCATGGTCGGAGGCGTTGTCACCCATGGAACGCAGGGTCGATTTTCGGCCAAATCCGGCGCGGGCGAGTCCCCTTGACCGTCCCGCGTGCAGGCTCCGCACACGCTCCGTGCACGCGCGCGTACCCGTCACGAGCCGCGCCGGCCCGGGAGACGGAAGGCGCCTCCCGGACCGCTCCGCCGCCCGCGGGGATGAAGGCGGCGGTGTCCCCCAGCCCACTGGATCCAGTACAGCGGGCCGACCCACGCACGACCCATGGAACCGGTCCCGCGATGGCCGGAGAAGAGCGCACACGCAGGCGCACGGCCACACAGCGGGAGCACGCGGCGACGGACCGTGCCGAGGCCCGCACTTCCGTACGGACCACAATCCCGCCAACCGGCAGAATGCCCCTTAACGCTTGGGATGCGGCGAACTACGCTGGGTTTACGAATGCCGCGTGGTTATGCCAGAGCGGCAGCCGGATGTGTCGAGGGGTGGCGCAATGTCCAGGGAGCAACGCGGGCCGAACGAAAAGCTCGGCGCCGTTCTCGCCCTCGCGGGAATCAGCAACGCAGGACTCGCGCGTCGCGTCAACGACCTTGGCGCTCAACGCGGGTTGACTCTTCGCTACGACAAGACGTCCGTGGCGCGCTGGGTGTCGAAGGGCATGGTGCCGCAGGGCGCCGCGCCGCACCTCATCGCGGCCGCCATCGGGCAGAAGCTCGGCCGCCCGGTGCCGCTCCACGAGATCGGCCTGGCGGACGCGGACCCCGCGCCCGAAGTGGGCCTCGCCTTCCCCAGGGACGTCGCCCAGGCCGTGCGCTCGGCGACGGAGCTCTACCGCCTCGACCTGGCCGGCCGCCGGGCCGGTTCGGGGGGCATCTGGCAGTCCCTGGCCGGATCATTCGCAGTAAGCGCATACGCAACGCCCGCGTCGCGCTGGCTGATAACCCCGGCCGACAGTTCGGTGGCGCGTGAGGCCCACTCCCTGGAGGGGACCGGCGCACCGCTCAAAGTCGGCCACAGCGATGTGCAGAAGCTGCGGGAGGCCGCCGAGGACGCCAGACGGTGGGACTCCAAGTACGGGGGCGGGGACTGGCGTTCGTCGATGGTGCCCGAGTGCCTGCGGGTGGAGGCGGCACCGCTGCTGCTGGGCGCGTACTCCGACGAGGTCGGGCGGGCCCTGTTCGGGGCGAGCGCCGAACTGACCCGGCTGGCGGGGTGGATGGCCTTCGACACCGGTCAGCAGGAGGCCGCTCAGCGGTACTACATCCAGGCGCTGCGGCTCGCCCGCGCGGCGGCGGACGTACCGCTCGGGGGGTATGTGCTGGCGTCGATGTCGCTCCAGGCGACGTACCGGGGCTTCGGCGACGAGGGCGTCGACCTCGCGCAGGCCGCCCTGGAGCGCAACCGGGGGCTGGCGACCGCCCGCACGATGAGCTTCTTCCGGCTCGTCGAGGCACGCGCGCATGCCCGCGCGGGGGACGCGCAGGCCGCCGGGGCGGCCCTCAAGGCGGCGGAGAGCTGGCTGGAGCGGGCACGGGAAGGGGATCACGACCCTTCGTGGCTCGGGTTCTATTCATATGACCGGTTCGCCGCCGACGCGGCCGAGTGCTACCGGGATCTGAAGGCGCCACGGCAGGTGCGGCGCTTCACCGAGCAGGCTCTGTCGCAGCCGACGGAGGAGTTCGTGCGGTCGCACGGGCTCAGGCTGGTCGTGTCCGCGGTCGCCGAGCTGGAGTCGGGGAATCTCGACGCGGCGTGCGAGCAGGGGGTGCGGGCGGTGGAGGTGGCCGGGCGGATCTCCTCGGCCCGGACCACCGAGTACGTGAAGGATCTTCTGCATCGGCTGGAGCCCTACGGGGACGAGCCACGGGTCGTGGAGCTGCGGGAGCGGGCTCGGCCGCTTTTGATGGCTCCGGCCTAAGGATCTTGTCGCGCGGTTTCCCGCTTCCCTGGCCGGTACTGCCGTCACCTCGGTTTGAAGGCTCTGTCAGTGGTGCAGTGCACTATCGAGGGTGGAGGTGGTGCAGGTGGTGGCGTACGACTGTGACGTGCTCGTCGTCGGCGGGGGCATCGTCGGGCTGTCCACGGCGTATGCGATCACGCGGAGTGCGCCGGGGACCCGGGTCACGGTGCTGGAGAAGGAGCCGGGGCCGGCCCGGCATCAGACCGGGCGCAACAGCGGGGTGATCCACAGCGGGATCTACTACCGGCCCGGCTCGCTGAAGGCGCGGTACGCGGTGCGCGGTGCCGCGGAGATGACCAAGTTCTGCGCGGAGTACGGCATCGCGCACGCCGTCACCGGCAAGCTGATCGTCGCCACCGAGCGGGACGAGCTGCCCCGGCTGCACGGGCTCGTGCAGCGCGGCCGGGAGAACGGCATCCCGGTGCGGGAGCTGGGCACCGCGCAGATCGCGGAGTACGAGCCCGAGGTGCGGGGCCTCGCGGCGATCCATGTCGGGACGACCGGGATCTGCGACTACACGGCCGTCGCCCACCGGCTCGGGGAGGCGTCCGGGGCGGAGATCCGGTACGGCGCCGAGGTGGTGCGGATCGACCGGCGGCCCGAGCGGGGGGTTGCCGTGCTCACCGCGCGCGGGGACGTCGTGCGGGGCCGCGCGCTGGTGAACTGCGCCGGGCTGTACTGCGACGAGATCGCGCGGATGACCGGGGACGAGCCAGAGGTGCGGATCGTGCCGTTCCGGGGCGAGTACTACGAGCTGGCGCGGCCCGACCTGGTGCGGGGACTGGTGTATCCGGTGCCCGATCCGGCGTTCCCGTTCCTCGGGGTGCATCTGACCAGGGGCATCGACGGCGGGGTGCACGTGGGCCCCAATGCCGTGCCGGCGCTGGCCCGCGAGGGGTACGACTGGGGAGTCGTACGGCCCCGGGAGGCGCTGGCGACGGCGGCGTGGCCCGGGGTGTGGCGGATGGGACGCCGGCACTGGCGGTACGGGGCCGGGGAACTGCGGCGGTCGGTGTCCAAGGGGGCGTTCGTGCAGGCGGTGCGGCGGTTGTTGCCGGCGGTGCGCGAGGCGGACCTGGTGCGGGCGGAGGCGGGGGTGCGGGCGCAGGCCGTGCTGCGGGACGGCGGCCTCGTGGACGACTTCCTGATACGGGAGGGCGCCCGGGCGGTGCATGTGCTGAACGCGCCCTCACCGGCGGCGACGGCCTCGCTGCCGATCGGCCGGGAGGTGGCCCGCAGGGCCCTGGAGGTGCTGGGGACCCGGTGACCCTGGTGAGCCCGGCGCACGGCAGTAAAATCGACCCCACTGTGTCTGATTCCGTGAACACCCCCGAAGTCCCCCGGCCCGCTCCCGGCGGCGAGCACCACCCGGGCGAGTCCGTCCGGCACACCCGGGCCAAGGGGGAGCCACGCTTCCCCGACGGCCCGAAGGCCGACCCCGCCGGGTCGCACTTCGAGCGGCGGATCAGGAGCTTCCAGCCCCGGCGCAGCCGGGTGACGGCCGGACAGGCCGACGCCCTGCAACGGCTGTGGTCGCGGTGGGGCCTCGACATCGACGGGCATGCCGTCGACCTCGGCGAGCTGTTCGGGAACGACGGACCCGTGGTGCTGGAGATCGGGTTCGGGATGGGTGAGGCCACCGCGCAGATGGCGGCCGCCGACCCGGACACCAACCTCCTCGCCGTGGATGTGCACACCCCCGGCCAGGGCAATCTGCTCAACCTCGCCGACCGGGCCGGAACGGACAACGTCCGGGTCGCCAACGGCGACGCGATCATCCTGCTGCGGGAGATGCTGAAGCCCGACTCGCTCGCCGGGCTGCGCGTCTTCTTCCCCGACCCCTGGCCGAAGAAGCGCCACCACAAGCGGCGCCTCATCCAGCCGGAGTTCCTCAGCCTGGCCGCGACGCGGCTGCGGCCGGGGGCGACCGTGCACTGCGCCACCGACTGGGAGCCGTACGCGGAACAGATGCTGGACGTCCTCACCGCACACCCCGACTTCGAGAACACGCAGGCCGACGGCGGTTTCGCGCCACGGCCCGCGTTCCGGCCGCTGACCCGTTTCGAGGGCCAGGGGCTGGACAAGGGTCATGTGGTGAACGACCTGCTCTTCCGTCGCGTACAGCACGGCGATCGCTGACCGACAGACCGTCCACCACAGTCCCCTCCCTCGTTAGGGTCGATGCCGTGGCCATCAGTCACCCGTTTCCGCCGTACCCACCGCATCCGGGCGCCCCGGCCGAGGACGCCGGGAAACGGCGAGTGCACTGGTGGCGCAGGAGAGGGGTTCGGTACGGCGCGCTCATCACCCTGCTCGCCCTGTCCGGGCTGGTGATCCTGGCGCTGGTGCGGGAGCAGACCGGCACCGAGGGGTTCCTGGTCGGGCTGGGGCTCGCGGTACTGCCGGTGCCGCTGCTGATAGCCGCCTTCCGCTGGCTGGACCGGGTGGAGCCCGGCCCCTGGCGGAATCTGGTGTTCGCCTTCGCCTGGGGAGCCTGCGCGGCCGCGCTGATCGCGATCGTCGCCAACAGTTTCGCCACCCGCTGGATAGCCACCGCCACCGCGGATCCGTCCGGCGCGGACACCCTGGGGGCGACGGTCATAGCGCCCGTCGTCGAGGAGTCCGCCAAGGCCGCCGCGATCCTCCTCGTGTTCCTCTTCCGCAGACGGGACTTCACCGGGCTGGTGGACGGGGTGGTCGTCGCCGGGATCACCGCCACCGGCTTCGCGTTCACCGAGAACATCCTCTACCTGGGGACCGCGTTCGGCACCGACCAGCTCAGCGGGGACAGCGGCATCGCCTCCGTGACGGCCGCGACCTTCTTCGTGCGGATCGTCATGTCGCCGTTCGCGCACCCCCTGTTCACCGTGCTCACCGGCCTCGGCTTCGGGCTCGCGGCGCGCTCCGGGGACCGCCGGCATCTGCGCCGCGTCCTGTTCCCGCTGGGCGGGCTGCTCCTCGCGATGGGTATGCACGCCCTGTGGAACGGCTCCTCGACCTTCGGCGAGTTCGGGTTCTTCGCGGTGTACGCGTCGTTCATGGTGCCCGCGTTCGGGCTGCTCACCTGGCTGGTGGTGTGGACCCGGCAGCGGGAGCTGCGCACGGTCCGCGAGGAGCTGCCGGCGTACACGGCGGCCGGCTGGCTCACCCCGGCCGAGCCGTACGCGCTCGGCTCGATGCGGGCGCGGCGGCTGGCCCGCGAGTACGCCAAGCGGCATCTGGGGCGGCCGGCCGCGCGGGCGGTCGCCGAGTACGAGGCGTACGCGACCTCGCTGGCGTTCCTGCGGCACCGGGGGCGGGGCGGGCGGGCGGGCGACGACTTCGTCGTACGGGAGCGGGAGCTGCTGAACGAGCTGTGGCGGCGCCGGGAGGTCGCCCGGCCGGCGCTGGACCATGCGGCGCTCATGACGGTGCCTGTGGCACCCAGGCCGGTGTACGGGTACGGCTACGGGTACGGGTACCCGCACGGGTACGGCAACCCGCACGGGTACCCCGGGTACTCCGGGTACGGGTATCCGGCGGGCCCGTATCCCGCCCAGAACCCCTATCGGTCGTAGGGGTGAGGGACGCCTAGGCCGAGGCCGCCGTCAGCCTCGTGATCTCCTCCTCCGTCAGCTCCAGGTCCGCCACCGCCAGCAGGGGCGGCAGCTGGTCCGGGGTGCGGGCGGAGGCGATGGGGGCGACGACCGTCGGCTGGGCGGCGAGCCAGGCCAGGGCGACCGTGGCGACCTCGGTGTCATGGGCCTGGGCGATCTCGTCGAGGGCGGCGAGGACGCGGACGCCCCGCTCGGTGTCGAGGTGCTTGCCGGCGCCCGCGGCGGCTCGCGGTCCCTCCACCGTCGTACCGGGCCGGTACTTGCCGGTGAGGAAGCCGGAGGCCAGGGCGAAGTAGGGGACGGCGGCGAGGCCGGAGCGGGCCGCGAGGTCCTGGAGGCCGCCCTCGTAGGTGTCGCGGGAGACCAGGTTGTAGTGCGGCTGGAGGGCCACGTACCGGGCGAGGCCCTCGCGGTCGGAGAACTCCAGGGACTCCCGGAGGCGTTCGGGCGAGATGTTGGAGGCGGCGATGTGCCGCACCTTGCCCGCCTTCACCAGCTCGTCCAGCGCGCCGATGATCTCCTCGACCGGCACCTCGGGCTTGTCGAAATGGGTGTAGTAGAGGTCGATGTGGTCGGTGCCGAGGCGGGTGAGGGACGCGTCGGCCGCGGCCTTGATGTTGGCGGCGGTCAGGCCCGGGAAGTCGGGGTGCTGGCTGACCTTGGTGGCGATGACGACGTCGTCGCGGTTGCCGCGCTTGTTCACCCACCTGCCGAGGATGGTCTCCGACTCGCCGCCGCTGTTGCCGTCGACCCAGGCCGAGTAGGAGTCGGCGGTGTCGACGAAGTTGCCGCCGGCGGCGGTGTAGGCGTCCAGGACGGCGAAGGAGGTCGCCTCGTCGGCGGTCCAGCCGAAGACGTTGCCGCCGAGGGAGAGGGGGAAGACCTCGAGGTCCGAGGAGCCGAGCTTGCGCAGAGAAGTCATGTCCTACGTCAACAACGGCTTCGGAGCGGCCCATTCCGTCCGCCGTCCCGAAGAAGACGAAGAACGTGTGAACAGGACCGCTCCGAGGAGGACGGCACAGGAGGACGCACCCTTACGGGTTGAGCCCCTTGCTGTGCAGCCAGGCCATCGGGTCGATGCCGTTGGCGGCGCCGTCCGGGTGGACCTCCAGGTGGAGGTGGGCGCCGGTCACGTTGCCGGTGGCGCCCACGCGGCCGATCACGTCACCGGTGGAGACCTTCTGGCCGGCGCTGACGTTGATCGAGGACTGGTGGCAGAACCACAGCTCGGTGCCGTCGTCCAGGGTGAGGATGGTGCGGTAGCCGTAGGAGCCCGCCCAGCCCGCCTCGGTGATGGTGCCGCTGTGGACGGCCTTGATGAGGGTGCCGGTGGGAGCGGCGAAGTCGAGGCCGGTGTGGTAGCCGGAGGACCAGTAGGCGCCGGCCTGGCCGAAGGTCGCGGTGAGCGTGTACGAGGAGGTCGGCAGCGTGTACTGCTTGGCCAGCTCGGCCAGGCGCGCGGCCTCGGCCTTCTCCTTGGCGGCCTGCTCGGCCTTCTCCTTCGCGGCGGCGGCCGCGGCCTTGGCGTCCTTCTCGGCCTTGGCGACGGCGGCCGCCTCCGCCTTGGCCGCGGCGGCCTGGGCGCGGTCGGCGACCTGGGTCTGCTGCGACTCGGCCTGCGCCATGATCCGCTCGCGCAGCGCCTCGCCGGCGTCCGCGGCGGCGGCGCCGCTCCCGTCGGCGGTGTCGGAGGCCTCGGCGCCGAAGCCGGCGAGCGCGGGTGCGGCGTCCTGGCCGGAGTCGTCCTCGGAGATCAGGGAGCCCACGGAGGGCAGGTCCGGCATGGAGATGGAGACCGGGGGCTTGCCGGTGTTGGCGCTGGCCATGCCGCCGGCGCTGAAGGCGGCTATGACGCCGACGCCGAGGACGGTGGAGCTGCGGGCGAATCCGCCGCCGCCGCGCTGCTTGGCGACCCGGTGCTTGCCCCGGACCGGGGCGAGGGACTCCTCGGTGGGATTCCACTCCTCCCAGGGGCCCTCTTCGCTGCGGTAGCTGCCGTAGCCGAAGGTGTCGGAAGAGGAACGCTGGCTCGGCACGAAGGGGGCTTCGGGAGCAGGCCGGTTGGACGCCACGCGGGCGCACTCCTTTCCTTCCGACGCCTACCGGGTTAGCTGACGGGTTCGGAGCGGGAAGGTCTCCTACGCGCGTAAACCGTTCGTGACTCTGCGAGTTCACGGCGGCTTCCGTGCGATTCACCCCAAGGTGGTGGTTCCCCGGTTCCCTTACGGGATTCGACGCGTGCGCACGGAGCCGACTCTTGTGACGGCTGGGACGACCGCGCTGCGTTATCGAACGTTAATAGACCCGGGCGTAGCTTTCCAAGCTCTCCAGCTTGATCAACAACCTTTTTTGGCCTGGACTTTCGGGCCATGACCGGTGAAAAACGGGCGAGTTGCCGGAATTCACAGGACACGCACACCATGCGCGCGTGTTGTCCGGACAACACACCGAGGGCCGGAACCCTTTCGGATTCCGGCCCTCGGCCTTCAGTAGCGGGGACAGGATTTGAACCTGCGACCTCTGGGTTATGAGCCCAGCGAGCTACCGAGCTGCTCCACCCCGCGTCGGTGACACCACTGTATCACCCGGTCAGGTGCAGGTTCGGCACCCTCGCCCGCTCGGCGTACTCCGGGAGTACGACGACGTCCACGCCCTCGGCCGTCAGCAGCCCGTTTCCGTCGGCGGCCGTCACGAAGGTGTCCGGCTCCTGCCAGGCGGTGACCACCCGGCGCACCCCCGCGTCGAGGATGAGCCGGGCGCAGGGCTTCGGGCGGGAGGCGCGGCGGGCGCAGGGTTCGAGGCTGCTGTAGACGGTGGCCGTGGCCAGCCGGGGGTCGGCCGGGTCGAGTTTCGCGAGGGCGGCCTCCTCGGCGTGGACGACGGGGTCGCCGGCCTCGCGGGAGTGGCCGCGCGCCAGTTCCGTGCCGTCGGCGGCGACGATCACCGCGCCGACACTGAAGGCGGTCGCGGAGGGCGGGCACGCGGCGGCGAGCTCGCAGGCGAGGGCCAGCCAGTGGCGGTCGGCGGCGGAGGGGAGCGGGCCGGTGCCGGGGGCGGTGGGCTCGTAGCGCATGAGGACGACGTCCTCGATCCGGCGGGTCTCGGTCAGCCGGAGCCGTCCGCCCTGATAGGCGCCGGGGCCGAAGAGGCGGGGCGCGTCGGGGTCGCCCACGAGGAGGGGGGCGAGGACGAGCTGGACCTCGTCGGCGAGGCCCTGCTGGAGCAGCTGGGTGTGGATCGTGCCGCCGCCCTCGACCATGAGCCGGCGTACGCCGCGCTCGTCGTGCAGGTGCTCCAGGAGGCGGCGCCAGTTCAGGTCGGGGCCGAGCGGGACGACCTCGGCGGCGATGCCGAGCGCGTCGGCGCGCCGGGCGCCCTTGTCCGTCGTGTAGACGACCTTGTCGCCGCCGGTGTGCCAGAAGTTCGCGGCCGGGTCGAGGTCGCCGGAGCCGCTGACGGTGACCTTGAGGGGGTACTCCGCCTTTCCGGCCGCCACGCGCGCGTGCCTGCGGTCGGCGGAGTTCACCAGCAGCCGGGGGTTGTCGGCGCGGATGGTGCCGGCGCCGATCAGGATCGCGTCGACCGAGGCCCGTACCTCGTCGACGCGGTCGAAGTCGGCGGGGCTGGACAGCAGCAGGCGCTCGGAGGTGGTGTCGTCCAGGTAGCCGTCGAGGGAGACGGCGGCGGACAGCAGGACGTACGGGTACGGCATCGGCGCGGCTCCCCGGGTCTTGGTTCAAGTTTGAAACAAACCTACACTGGAGGCATGACGACCCGCTGGCTCACCCCCGAGGAGCAGCGCGCCTGGCGCGCGTACGTCGCCGGCTACCTCCTCCTGGAGGACGCCATCGACCGGCAGCTCCAGCAGGAGGCCGGCATGCCCCATCTGTACTACTCCATCCTCGCGAACCTGTCCGAGTCCCCGGAACGGCGGCTGCGGATGACCGATCTCGCGGAGTCGCTGAAGATCACGCGCAGCCGGCTGACGTACGCGGTGACCCGGCTGGAGAAGGACGCGCTGCTGCGGCGCGAGGACTGCCGCTGGGACAAGCGCGGCAGTGTCGCGGTGCTGACGGAGGAGGGCATGGCGATGCTGGAGCGGCTGGCTCCCGGACATGTGGAGACGGTCCGCGCCGGCCTCTTCGACCGGCTCACCCCCGAGCAGGTCGGCCAGCTGGAGGAGATCTTCACGCAGGTGGTCGGCGGGTTCCAGGACGACGGCGAGGCGCTGCCGGAAGAACTGCCGTGGCGGCGGCGTTCATCCGGATGTTCCGGAAGCCCGTGAACCGCTCGCCAGGCGCTCGTGAACCGCTCGTGAACCGCTTGTGAGCCGGCCCACAATCCCGTTGCTTCAAATTTAAAACATGAGGTAGGGTCTCACCCGGCACACTGCTTCAAATCTGAAGCAGGGCGCCGTACCGACCGCACTCGCCCCGGGAGACCCGCATGCCCGACACCCCCGCCGCCACCCAGCGCGCCCGCGTCCGGGTTCCGCTGCGCTTCCACGACGGCTACTCCGTCGACGCCGAGCTGGTCACCTTCCACGGCCTGGCCGACGGGCAGGAGCACGTCGCCGTGGTGCTCGGCGAGCCCGCGCCCGGCACCGTCCCGCTGGTCCGGCTGCACTCCGAGTGCCTCACCGGGGACGTCTTCGGCTCGGCCCGCTGCGACTGCGGCCCGCAGCTGCGCGAGGCCGTCGAGCGCATAGCCGAGACCGGCGGCATCCTGCTCTACCTGCGCCAGGAGGGCCGCGGCATCGGCCTCTACAACAAGCTCGACGCGTACGCCCTCCAGGACCAGGGCCTGGACACCTACGAGGCGAACGCCGCCCTCGGACTGCCCGAGGACGGCCGCGACTACACCGCCGCCGCCCAGATGCTGCACGCCCTCGGCGTCACCAGCCTGGATCTGCTGTCCAACAACCCCGACAAGGCCGACCAGCTGCGGACGCTCGGCATCGACGTCCACGACCGGGTCCCGACCGGCGTGTTCACCACCCCGCACAACGTCCGCTACCTGCGCGCGAAGGTCCTCCAGACCCAGCACACGCTGCCGCTGGCCAAGCTCAGCGCCGGCTGAACGGGCCGTCCAGGGCGGCCCACTGGAGCAGCATGATGGTCTTCGCGTCGGCGATCCCGCCCGAGCGGACCAGGCCGAGGGCCTCGGTGAACGGCAGCTCCACGACGGTGATGTCCTCGCCCTCGGCCGCCACACCCGCCGTGTCGGCGCCGGGGGCCGAGCCGTCGTAGGGGGCGGCGAAGAAGCCCAGGCGCTCGGTGACCGAACCGGGGCTCATGAACGCGTCGAACACATGCTCCACCTCGTGGACGGTACGTCCCGTCTCCTCGACGGCCTCACGGCGGATCGCCGCCTTCGGGTCGTCGCCGTCCAGCAGCCCCGCCGCGGTCTCCAGCAGCATCCCGTCGGGGTGGCCGTTGACGTAGGCGGGCAGCCGGAACTGACGGGTCAGCAGGACCGTTTCCCGTACGGGGTCGTAGAGCAGGATCGTCGCGCCGTCGCCCCGGTCGTAGGTCTCCCGCCGCTCCCGGCTCCAGTGGCCGTCGTGGTGCCGGTAGTCGAAGGTGGTGCGGCGCAGGACCGCCCAGTCGCAGGCGAGGACCTCGACGTCGAGGATGCGGACGCGCGGGTTCCCGCTGAGGTCGCGGCCGTGGAGGTGCAGGCCGGTGCGGCCGCGGGGGTCGGGGGTGTCGATGCCGGCGGTCATGGGGGCTCCTCGGGTCGCGGGCGGGCTTCGCGCGGAAATTCCATGATCCCAGGGACCGGAGCGCCGTGGCGGCGGCGGTCGGCGACCCGGCCGCGGTCGTACGGGGTCTGCGGCGATGCGCGTACGCGACGTCCCGACGCCACTCCTCAAACACCGCGGCGCCCGCCCCGGCCGAAGCCGGAACGGGCGCCGCACAGCAGGTCGGAGGCGGTATCCCCCGACCACCGTCCGTAGGCCCTGTGGGACTCGAACCCACAACCAATGGATTAAAAGTCCACTGCTCTGCCAATTGAGCTAAGGGCCCAGGCGATGTTGCCTCCCCGAGCATAGCCGGACCCGGCCGTGTCTCCGATCGGGTATCGGGGACACGGCCGCGCCGCGGGGCGGGAACCGGTGAAGATCGGCCGGTCAGGGAGTCTTTCCCGCCCGGGCCGCCTCGCGCGCGGCGGTCCGTTCGTGGTCGGGGTTGAGGAACCAGGTGCGGGCCGAGACCAGCCACCACCCGCCCGCGAAGCCGAGGACGATCAGGACGGCGACCGGGGCGTAGTTGAACGTCTCCCAGGTGACCGGCGAGACCTGCGGCAGCATGAACAGCACGGTGATCACCGCGACCCACGCCACCGACACCACGCCGATCGCCTCCGACCAGCGGCCCAGATGCCACGGCCCCCGCTCGAAGGCGTCGCCCTTGCGGATCCGCAGCAGCGTCGGGATGACGTAGGCGATGTAGAGGCCGATCACGGCGATGGAGGTGACCGCCGCGTAGGCCGTGACGTTGATCAGGTACGGCAGGCCGAGGACCAGCGCGCCGCCCGCCGCCAGCCAGACCGCCGCCACCGGGGTCCGGGTGCGCGGGCTGACCGTGTGCCAGACGTGCGACCAGGGCAGCGCGCCGTCCCTCGAAAAGGCGTAGATCATGCGGCTGTTGGCGGTCACCGAAGCCATTCCGCAGAAGAGCTGGGCACCGATCACCACCAGGAGCAGCAGCTTGCCCGCCGTGGCGCCGAGCGCGTCGAGCAGGATCTGGGCGGGCGGTGCGCCGGTCGGGGAGTCGAGGGCGCCGTCGTAGGACTGGATCGCGAAGGTGAAGCCGAGCAGGAGGACGAAGCCGGCGATCCAGGAGGTCCAGATCGAGCGGACGATGCCCTTGGGGCCCGCCGTGGACGCGTCGTGCGTCTCCTCGGTCATATGGGCGGAGGCGTCGTAGCCGGTGAAGGTGTACTGGGCCATCAGGAGGCCGAGCAGCACCACGTAGACGCCGCTGCCCCAGCCCGTGTTGTTGACGAACTCGCCGAACACGAAGGACGCGGACTGGTGGTGGTCCGGTACGAAGGCCAGGGCGCCGACGATCACCGCGACACCGAGCACGTGCCACCACACGCTCACGCTGTTCAGCAGCGCGACGATGCGGACGCCGAAGGTGTTCAGCAGACCGTGCAGGAGGAGGATCGCGGCGAACAGCAGGACCGTGCGCCCCGGTGTCACCTCGAAGTCGAACTGGAGGTTGAGGTAGGCCCCGAGGAAGGACGCCGCGCCGAAGTCGATGCCCGCGGTCACCGCGACCTGGCCCAGCACGTTGAACCAGCCCGTGAACCACGCCCACGCGGCGGCCGTGCGCGGCGGAGCGAGGCGGTGGGCCCAGAAGTACAGGCCCGCGGAGGTGGGGTACGCCGAACAGATCTCGGCCATCGACAGACCCACGAAGAGGGTCATGAGGCCCACGGCCACCCAGCCCCAGGTGATCACCGCGGGGCCGCCGGTGTTCATCCCGAAGAGGTAGAGGGTCAGACAGCCGGAGAGGACCGAGATGATCGTGAAGGAGACCGCGTAGTTGGAGAACGCCGACATGCGGCGGGCGAGAACCTGCGTGTAACCGAGCTGAGCCAGCCGCTCCTCGTCCGAGAGGCCGCTCCCTGTGCCTTCATCTGTCATGCCCCCAGCAATGCCCGCACGGAGGGGGTGACACACGTCACAACTTGGCTGAAAAGTGGGGTCGGGGTGCCGAAAGGGCCCGTACGACGAGGAGTCGTACGGGCCCTTCGGTCAGCTACCGGCCGGCGTCAGCCGTTGCGCTTCCAGCGCGGCTTGTCGTCGCGGCGGCCGAAGGAGCCGCTGCCACGGTGGTCACCGCGGTGGTCGTCACGACGGGCGAACGGGCGGTCGTGGCCGCCGGCGCGGAAGCCCGGGCGGTCGTCGCGGCGGTCACGGTTGAACGGGCGGTCGCTGCCACGGTGACCGGCACGGTCGTCGCGGCGGAAGCCGCCACGGTCGTCCCGGCGCTCGAAACCACGGTCGTCACGACGCTCGAAGGAACGGCCACCACGGTCGCCGCGGTCGTCGCGGTTGTCGCGGTTGAACCCGCCACCACGGTTGTCGCGGTTGTCGCGGTCGTCACGGCGGAAGCCGCCACGGTCGTCACGACGCTCGAAGGAACGGCCGCCGCGGTCGTCACGGTTGTCGCGGTTGAAGCCGCCACCACGGTTGTCGCGGTCGCGGTTGTCGCGGTTGAAGCCGCCACCACGGTTGTCGCGGTTGTCGCGGTCGTCACGGCGGAAGCCACCGCGGTCGTCACGACGCTCGAAGGAACGGCCACCACGGTCGTCACGGCGCTCGAAGGAACGGCCGCCGCGGTCGTCGCGGTTGTCGCGGTTGAAGCCGCCACCACGGTTGTCGCGGTTGTCGCGGTCGTCACGGCGGAAGCCGCCACGGTCGTCACGACGCTCGAAGGAACGGCCACCACGGTCGTCACGGCGCTCACGGCGCTCGTACGACGGCGTGGACGGCGTGCGCTCCTCGCGCGCGACCCGGTCGATGTCCCGCGCGGCCGGCTGCTCGGGGACGGAGGCCGCCTCGACCGCCGCCTGCACCTCGGCATCGGCCTGCTCCTGCGCCTCGGCCACCGCCGTCTCGGGGTCCTCGCCGCGCTCGCGGGCGACCCGGGCGACCAGTCGGTCCGCCTCCTCGCGCAGCTCGCTCGCGCGGCGCTGCGCCCGCTCGAGCTGCTTGGTGAGGTGGGCGACCTCACGCTCGGCCTGCTGGGCCGCGTTGCCCGCGGACTCCGCCTGGACCTCGGTCATCGAACGGGCGCCGGTGATCTCGGCGACCTCCGGGTCGAAGGCGGCACCGCCCTGGATGATGTGGCGCGCGGCGTCGACGCCCGCGTCCTCCATCAGCCGGAAGATCTGACGGCGCTGGTGCGGCAGGGAGAGGGACACGACCGTGCCCGTACGCCCGGCGCGCGCCGTACGGCCGGCCCGGTGCAGGTAGTCCTTGTGGTCGCCGGCGGGGTCGACGTTGAGGACCAGGTCGATGCCGTCGACGTGGATGCCTCGGGCGGCGACGTCGGTCGCGACCAGGACGTTGACGTAGCCGTCCTTGAAGTCGGCGAGGGTCCGGGTCCGCGCGCCCTGCGTCATGCCGCCGTGCAGCGCGTCCGCCTTCACGCCCGCCTCGCGCAGCTGCTCGGCGACGCGGTCGGCGCCCAGCTGGGTGCGGACGAAGATGATGGTGCGGCCCTTGCGGGAGGCGATCGCGGCGGTGACCGGCGCCTTGTCCTTGGGCTTCACGATCAGGATGTGGTGGGACATGGTCGTGACGGCGCCCTGGGCGGCGTCGACCTCGTGCGAGACCGGCTTGTTCAGGTAGCGGTCGACGAGGGTCTTGATCTCGTTCTCCATCGTCGCGGAGAAGAGCATGCGCTGGCCGCCGGCCGGCACCTGGTCGAGCAGCTCCGTCACCTCGGGCAGGAAGCCCAGGTCGGACATCTGGTCGGCCTCGTCGAGAACGGCGATCTGCACGTCCTCGAGGGAGCAGGCGCCGCGGTTGATGATGTCGCGCAGACGGCCCGGGGTGGCGACGAGGACGTCGACGCCGCGCTCGAGGGCGTAGATCTGGTTGCCCATCGACGTACCGCCGCAGACGACCTTCATCTTCAGGCCGAGGACGTCGCCGTACGGCTGGAGCGCGTCGGCGACCTGCATCGCCAGCTCACGGGTCGGGGTGAGGATGACGGCGCGGGGCTTGTGCTTCTGGGTGTGCCCGCCGGCCAGCGTGGCCAGGGTCGGCAGACCGAAGGAGAGGGTCTTGCCGGAGCCGGTGCGGCCGCGGCCGAGGATGTCCTTGCCGGTCAGGGCGTCCGGGATGGTCGCGGCCTGGATCGGGAAGGGGACCGTCACACCGTTCTGCGCGAGCTTGCGCACGACGCCCTCGGGCAGGCCCAGGTCGGCGAAGGTGATCTCGGGGGTCTCGTCGGCCACGTCGGCCTCGTCGATCTCGTCGGCGACCTCGACGATGTCGACGATCTCGTCGGCGAGCTCGACGTCAGCGATGTTCTCGAGCGCCTCGAGCGCCTCGTTCTCGACGGTCTGGGCGGCCTCGGTGGCCTTGGTGTCCTCGGGCAGGACAGCGTGATCGGTACTGGAAATGGACATGCGTAAGCGAAACCTTCCGGAGTCTCGTCGGCACGCGCCCGTCAACTCCGTGTTCGCATTACGACCGCCTCAATGCGGTCCGCCACGGCAAGGGAGAGTACGCGCCACACGGCGCGCTCTGTGGTGGCGCCGGGCAAATGGGATCAAACGATCTACCACCATACGCACCCTGCCCCACCGAAGGCAAATCAAGCCCCCGGAACACCGGGGAGACCCTCGTCACGTCACCCGGCGGCGCGGGCAACCGTCCCAGGCGCCGCACGGCCCTAGACCGGCGCCCCCGCCTCCGGGGCCGGCTCCCGCTGGATCAGCTGGGCGGCGGTCCCGCCGCCGGTCTCCTCGTGCGCGGCGGACGAGGGTTCGGCGATCGTCGGGTCCGGCACCGGAGACGGCGACTCGGGGGAGGGCGCCGGAGGCTCCGGGGCGGGCGAGTCGGGCGTCGTCGGCTGCTCCTTCGTCGGCGTCGGCTCGCCCGGCTGCACGGTCCGCCCCGGCTTGGCCGGGCCCGCCGACGCCGAGGCGCTTGCACCGGCGGACGGCGAGGCGGTCGCGGAGGCGGAGGCGCTCGCCCCGTGCCGCCCCCGGCTCTTCCCGTGCCCGTGCTTGCCGTCCCCGCCGACGGCGCCCAGGTAGCCGCCGCCCACGCCCGCCGGGCCCCCGTCGGGCTCCGCACCGCCGTGCCGCCCCGCCGAGTGCGACGGCTTGACCGGGCCTTCCGCGTCGTTCCCCACGCTCATGCAGCCGGCGGCGGCGGTCACGGCCAGGAGGGTGGCGGCCAGACGAACGGGTACGTACATGGGGCGCACGGGGCCACCTCCGGTGCAGGCGCAAATGAGTCACCTCACCAACTCCCGCCGCCCGCAGGAGGACACGCGCCCCCTTCACGAAGGGCGCCGGCCGTGGCCGTCAGCCGTAGCCGAGGGCGTGCAGCCGTGCGTCGTCGATGCCGAAGTGGTGGGCGATCTCGTGCACCACCGTCACCTCGGTCTCCGCGACGACCTCCTCCCGGGTCGCGCACATCCGCAGCGTCGGCCCCCGGTAGATCGTGATCCGGTCGGGCAGCACCCCCGCGTACCACTCCCCGCGGTCCGTCAGCGGGGTCCCCTCGTACAGCCCGAGCAGCTCGGGATCGTCCGCCGGCGGCTCGTCCTCGACGAACACCGCGACGTTGTCCATCAGCCGCGTCAACTCCGGCGGAATCCGGTCCAGCGCCTCGGCGACCAGTTCCTCGAACTCCTCGCGCGTCATCTCCAGCACAGGCCCATTGTCGGGTACACCACTCCCCTGGGAGGAGAACCGGTCGGCGCGGACTGCCGACGGGCAGGGCTGGGCCGCCGACGGGACGGACACCGCCCGACCGCATATCCGGACGCACACCCGGGCATACGGCACCAATGGCTCGCGTCCGTGTCCGTTTCCGCGTCCCCCGTACGCGCCCCGCCCCCACCCTGGAACTCGCGCCCCGCCCGCGCTCCTGGTCCCGCACCCTCGGCCTCGTCGCGGTCGTCCTGCTGGGCGCCTGGCTGGGCCTGCTGGTCGTCGGGAACGTACGCGTACCGGTCGGCCCCATGAACACGACGATGACGCTGCGCCCCTCCCTCACCGGCGGCACCAAGATCAACGTCTCCCCGCTGGGCGCCCTCACCCTCGACAGCCACACCGCCCCGCTCCGCCTGGACGTCAACGTCGACCAGCTCGATCCCGCCCGTTCCCAGGCCCTCGTCGACCACCCCGAGCGCCTCTCCGGCCTCCAGGACGAGGTCGCCCACGACGTCGAGCACGGCACCCTCGACCTCGCCGTACGCTCCTGTGTCGCCGTCGTCTCCGGCGCCACCGCCCTCGGCCTCGTCGTCTACCGCCGCCCGCGCCGCGCCCTCACCGCCGGCGGCCTCGCCCTGGCCCTGCTCGCCGCCTCCGGTGCCACCGCGTACGCCACCTGGAACCCCAAGTCGGTCCTCGAACCCCGCTTCTCCGGCCTGCTCTCCTCCGCGCCCTCACTCGTCGGCAACGCCCGCAGCATCGTCACCGAGTTCGACGTCTACCAGCAGGAACTGGCCCGCCTGGTCACCAACGTGACCAAGCTCTACGACGTCACCTCGACGCTTCCGGCCTACCAGCCCGACCCCACCACGGTCCGCGTCCTGCACGTCTCCGACATCCATCTCAACCCCGCGAGCTGGAAGATCATCGCCTCGCTGGTGGAGCAGTACAAGGTGAACGTGATCGTCGACTCCGGCGACACCATGGACCACGGCACGTCCGCCGAGAACGGCTTCCTCGACCCCGTCGCCGACCTGGGCGCGCCGTACGTCTGGGTCCGCGGCAACCACGACTCCCGCGTCACCCAGAGCTACCTGGACCGCATCAAGAACGTGCACGTCCTCGACGACGGCCGCGCCGAGACCGTCGCCGGGCTGCGCTTCGCGGGCATGGGCGACCCCCAGTTCACCCCCGACCGCTCCTCGGTGCCGGGCGCCGGGGCGTCCCAGGAGGCGGCGGGCGACCGTCTGGCGGAGGCGCTGCGCACCGAGACGGCCGCCGGGACCCCGGTCGACGTGGCCGTCGTCCACGAGCCCTCCGCCGCCCGCCGCACCGACGGCACGGTCCCGCTGGTCCTCTCCGGCCATCTCCACCACGAGCAGACGGAGGTGATGAAGAACGGCACCCGGCTGCGCGTGGAGGGCTCGACGGGCGGCAGCGGCCTGCGGGCCGTCGAGGGCGAGTACCCCGACCCCATCGAGGCGTCGATCCTCTACTTCGACCGCGGCACCAAACGGCTCCAGGCCTGGGACGAGATCAAACTGGGCGGCCTGGGCCTGACGACAGCAGAAGTCAGCCGCCACCTCCCGAAGGAAAACCAGCCCGGGGCCTCCCCGGCCCCGCCCTCATCTCCTTCCTCCCCGCCCTCATCCCCCTCCTCTCCGCCCTCATCCCCCTCCTCCCCGCCCCCTTCCAGCCCCTCCCCGTAAACCGTTTTGGCGATCCCTCCCGCCATCCCATATGCTTCTCACGTCCCCGACGCGCTGAGAAGCGCGCAGGCGGGCCGATAGCCCTCATCGTCTAGCGGCCTAGGACGCCGCCCTTTCAAGGCGGTAGCACGGGTTCGAATCCCGTTGGGGGCACGCAACATCGTGTGCGACACTGTCGTACACAACAGCTTGGTCCTGTGGAGCAGTTTGGAGTGCTCGCCACCCTGTCAAGGTGGAGGCCGCGGGTTCAAATCCCGTCAGGACCGCTGAGGTTTCACGTGAAACCTCGTGGCTGGGTAGCTCAGTTGGTACGAGCGATCGCCTGAAAAGCGATAGGTCGCCGGTTCGACCCCGGCCCCAGCCACTCAGATCGAAAACCCCCTCCGGTGATCCGGAGGGGGTTTTCGTCGCTCATGTAGCTCACAGAGAACCTAGGGGGGTTCTTGAGACGCATCGCACGAGGACTGGTCACGGCCGGCGCCGTCCTGTTCTCCACGCTCGCCATGCCCGTCACGGCGCACGCCGTGGGACCGAACGTGCTGCAGGCGTACAGCGACCAGGCCGACTGGTCGGTCGTCGACGTACGGCTCAACTACGGCAGCGAGATCGACAAGGTCACCGTGGATCTCCGCCCGGTCGGCAGCAGCGAGTCCGAGCCGCCGGTCGCCACGGTCACCGACTTCAAGCAGACGTACTACGTCAGCCAGTGGGAGGGCGTCTGGTCCTCCCCGCCCGTCCACCTGGACACCCTCGGTGACTACACGATCGATGTCGAGGCCACGAACACGGCGGGCGAGACCACCGTCCAGAAGGACGCGGGCACTCTGCGCTACCGCAAGCAGCCCGTGTTCACGGACTTCGCGGTCACGCCGACCGAGCCGGACATCGAGCACAGGACGGTCACCGCCACGGGCGCCATGGTGGTCCGCGACCCGAGCACCCGGGAGACCTCGCCCTTCGCCGGCGCCACCGTGAACCTCGACCTCGGCCGCCTCGAGACCACCGCGGTCACGGACGAGAGCGGACACTTCTCCGCCTCCAGGGAGATACAGGAGGGCGGCTGGGCCCGTGCCCAGTACGAGGGCGAGCCGGGCTGGGCGTACAGCCCCATCCGCAGCATCACGCCCAAGGCCGCTCCCACCCGCTTCATCCTCGACAGGACCGATTTCCACCTCACGGCCAACGACCCGCTCAAGGTCGGCGGGACCCTGGAGTACCAGAGCGGCGACCAGTGGAAGCCGCTGGCCGGCATTCCGGTCGAGATGGACTACAAGGACAGCTCCACCTCCCACGCGATCGACGCGACCACGGACGAGAACGGCCGCTTCACCCTGTCCACGTACGCGTACGGCAACACCACCTACGAGGTGGGCTTCCCGCCCTACCCGTACAACGCGTGGATCCAGCGCACCGCGCACGTCGACGTGAACGTGGCCGTCACCTCGACAACGCGCTTCCCCGAATTCACAGCCCGGCTGGACGAGTACGCCAACCTTGAGGTCACCGGCAGCGTCGACGTGGTCGGGAACTACTTCAGCGGCCAGGTGGCCGTCGACATCCAGTACTCGCCCAACGGCAGCACCGGCTGGACCACCAAGAAGACCGTGAAGACCAGCTTCGGCACACAGTTCATCGTCGACGACATTCCCGGGTACACGGACGGATACTGGCGGCTGCGATACGCCGGGTCCACCACGAAGGACATCAAGGGCGGCACCAGCAAGCCCCTGCGCAGAAACCGCTCCCTCACCCGGATCAAGGGCGCGAACGCCTCTCCCGAACCGGTCCGCAAGGGCCGCACGATCACCGTCACGGGCGTGCTGCAGGAGGCGAAGCCCGGCACGACCGCGTGGAAGGCGTACGGCGGCAGGAAGGTGCAGATCCTCTTCCGGCCCAAGGGCACGAACACCTGGTACCTGATGACCACCGTCACCACCAAGACGAACGGTTCCTTCAGCAAGGGCTTCAAGGCCCAGAAGGACGGCACCTGGGTGCCCGTCTTCCTCTATCCCGACAGCAAGCACTTCGTCGGCAGCGGAACCGAGGACTACGTCGACGTTCGGTGACGTCCACGGAGGCGGGTGCGGGGGCGGGTGCGGGAGGCGGGTACGGGAGGCGGCCCAAAAAGGTTCGCCACGTATTTGACCGGGATGAGATCCTGGATCGCGTATGTCTACGCACCCTGCCCCCGCCCTCGGCGCCCTCGCCCCCCGTCTGACCGAGCTGTCCCTGCGCGACGCGCACCGGCTCGGGCGCAGGCTCGAAGGCGCGCGCAAGATCCGCAAGCCGGAGGCCCGTGCCGCCGTCCTCGCCGAGATTGAGGCCGAGGTCGCACAGGTCGAGGAGCGGATGGTCCTGCGGCGCGACCGCGTCCCGGCCGTCACGTATCCCGAGCAGCTCCCGGTCAGCCAGAAGAAGGACGAGATCGCGGCCGCCATCCGTGATCACCAGGTCGTCATCGTCGCCGGTGAGACCGGGTCCGGCAAGACGACCCAGATTCCGAAGATCTGCCTCGAGCTGGGCCGTGGCGTCCGCGGCATGATCGGGCACACCCAGCCGAGAAGGATCGCCGCCCGTACGGTCGCCGAGCGTGTCGCCGAGGAGTTGCGGACGCCGCTCGGTGAGGCCGTCGGCTGGAAGGTCCGCTTCACCGACCAGGTCAACCCGGACGCCACGTTCGTGAAGTTGATGACGGACGGCATCCTGCTCGCCGAGATCCAGACGGACCGCGAGCTGCGCGCCTACGACACGATCATCATCGACGAGGCCCACGAGCGGTCCCTGAACATCGACTTCCTGCTGGGGTACCTGGCGCAGCTGCTGCCGCGGCGGCCCGATCTGAAGGTCGTCATCACCTCGGCGACCATCGATCCCGAGCGCTTCTCCCGGCACTTCGGCGACGCCCCCATCATCGAGGTCAGCGGGCGGACGTACCCGGTCGAGGTGCGCTACCGGCCCCTCCTGGAGGAGGACTCCGAGGACGCCGACCGGGACCAGATCACCGCGATCTGCGACGCCGTCGAGGAACTCCAGGCCGAGGGCCGGGGCGACATCCTCGTCTTCCTCTCCGGCGAGCGCGAGATCCGGGACACGGCGGACGCGCTGGAGAAGAAGCAGTACCGGTTCACCGAGGTGCTGCCGCTGTACGCCCGGCTCTCGCACGCCGAGCAGCACCGCGTCTTCCAGCCGCACACCGGGCGCAGGATCGTGCTGGCGACCAACGTCGCCGAGACCTCCCTCACCGTCCCGGGCATCAAGTACGTCATCGACCCCGGCTTCGCCCGGATCAGCCGCTACAGCCACCGCACCAAGGTGCAGCGCCTGCCCATCGAGCCGATCAGCCAGGCCAGCGCCAACCAGCGCAAGGGCCGCTGCGGACGCACCAGCGACGGCATCTGCATCCGCCTCTACACCGAGGACGACTTCAACGCCCGTCCGGAGTTCACGGACGCCGAGATCCTCCGTACCAACCTCGCCTCCGTCATCCTGCAGATGACCGCGGCCGGCCTCGGCGACATCGAGAAGTTCCCGTTCATCGACCCGCCGGACCACCGCAACATCCGTGACGGCGTCCAGCTGCTCCAGGAGCTGAACGCGCTCGACCCGGCCCAGAAGGACCCGCGCAACCGGCTGACGCAGACCGGCCGCAAGCTGGCCCAGCTCCCCGTCGACCCGCGGCTGGCCCGGATGGTCCTGGAGGCGGAGAAGAACGGCTGTGTCCGCGAGGTCATGGTGATAGCCGCCGCGCTGTCCATCCAGGACCCGCGCGAGCGCCCGGCCGACAAGCAGACCCAGGCCGACCAGCAGCACGCCCGCTTCAAGGACGAGACCAGCGATTTCCTGGCGTACCTCAATCTGTGGCGGTACGTCCGTGAGCAGCAGCGCGAGCGCGGCTCGTCGTCCTTCCGCCGGATGTGCAAGCAGGAGTACCTGAACTTCCTGCGCATCCGTGAGTGGCAGGACATCTATACGCAGCTGCGCACGGTCGCCAAGCAGATGGGCATCCCCCTCAACGAGCAGGACGCCGGCGCCGACAGCATCCATGTCTCCCTGCTCGCCGGTCTGCTCTCGCACATCGGTATGAAGGACGTGAAGGACGCCGGGGGGGAGGGCGGGAGGAACACGGCGAAGAACGAGTACCTGGGCGCGCGGAGCGCCAAGTTCGCGATCTTCCCCGGTTCGGCGCTGTTCAAGAAGACGCCCCGCTTCGTCATGTCCGCCGAGCTGGTGGAGACGTCCCGCCTGTGGGCCCGCGTCAACGCGAAGATCGAGCCCGAGTGGGTCGAGCCCATCGCAGGCCACCTCCTGAAGCGGACGTACAGCGAGCCGCACTGGGAGAAGGACATGGCGGCCGTGATGGCGTTCGAGAAGGTCACGCTGTACGGCGTACCGATCATCGCCCAGCGGAAGGTCAACTACGGCCGGATCGACCCGGAGACGAGCCGCGAGCTTTTCATCCGCAACGCGCTCGTCGAGGGCGACTGGCGGACGCACCACAAGTTCTTCGCCGACAACCGCAAGCTCCTCAGCGAGGTCGAGGAACTGGAGAACCGGGCCCGGCGCCGGGACATCGTCGTGGACGACGAGACGCTGTTCGACTTCTACGACCAGCGGGTGCCCGAGCATGTGGTGTCCGGGGCCCACTTCGACTCCTGGTGGAAGCGCAAGCGGCAGGAGCAGCCCGACTTCCTCGACTTCGAGCGGGAGATGCTCATCCGCGAGTCGGCGGAGGCGGTCACCAAGGCCGACTATCCCGACTCCTGGCGCCAGGGGCAGCTGAAGTTCCGGGTGACGTACCAGTTCGAGCCCGGTGCGGACGCGGACGGTGTGACGGTCCACATCCCCCTCCAGGTCCTCAACCAGGTCACGGACGACGGTTTCGACTGGCAGATCCCGGGCCTGCGGGCGGAGGTCGTCACCGAGCTGATCCGCTCCCTGCCCAAGCCGGTCCGCCGCAACTACGTGCCGGCGCCGAACTTCGCGAAGCGCTTCCTGGACCAGGCGGTCCCCCTTCAGGAGCCGCTCACCACCGCCATGGCCCGCGATCTCAAGCGCATGGTCGGTGTCCCCTTCGAGGCGGAGGACTTCGACTGGGCGAAGCTCCCCGACCATCTGAAGATCACCTTCCGGATCGTCGACGAGCGGCGGCGCAAGCTGGCCGAGGACAAGGATCTGGAGACGCTGAAGCTGCGGCTGAAGCCGAAGGCGCGCCAGGCCATCTCCCAGGCGGCCGCCGCCACCGCCGTACGACAGGGTGGTGAGTCGCTGGAGCGCAAGGGGCTGACGGACTGGTCGATCGGCTCCCTGACCCGGGTGTTCGAGACGCGCCGCGCCGGCCAGCCGGTGAAGGCCTACCCGGCCCTGGTCGACGACGGCGACACCGTCTCCGTACGCCTCTTCGACACGGAGGCGGAGCAGGCGGAGGCGATGTGGAAGGGCACCCGGCGGCTCATTCTGCGCAACATCCCGGTCAACCCTGCTAAGTTCGCGTCCGAAAAGCTCACGAACGCTCAGAAGCTCGCGCTGTCGGCCAATCCGCACGGTTCGATCCAGGCCCTGTTCGACGACTGCGCGATGGCGGCGGCGGACAAGCTGATCGCCGACTTCGGGGGGCCGGCGTGGGACGAGGAGTCGCACCGGAAGCTGTACGACAAGGTGCGCGCGGAGATCGTCGACACCACCGTGCGGACCGTCGGGCAGGTGCAGCAGGTGCTGGCCGCCTGGCAGGCCTGTGAGCGGCGGCTGAAGGGCGTGCGCAGCCCCGCGCTGCTCGCGAACCTGACGGATGTGCGCAAGCAGTTGGACGCCCTGGTGAAGCCCGGCTTCGTGACCTGGGCGGGGCTGCGCCGGCTCCCGGACCTCATGCGTTACCTGGTGGCCGCCGACCGGCGCCTCCAGCAGATGCCGACGGGGGTCCAGCGGGACACCACGCGCATGGAGAAGGTCCACGAGATGCAGGACGAGTTCGCCTGGCTCCTGGAGCAGCTGCCCCAGGGCCGGCCCGTCCCGTCCTCGGTCCTGGAGATCCGCTGGATGATCGAGGAGCTCCGGGTCAGCTATTTCGCCCACGCGCTGGGCACGGCGTACCCGGTCTCGGACAAGCGGATCGTGAAGGCGATCGACGCGGCCGCTCCGTGACGGTCCCTGTACAGAGGGTGAGTTCGACCAGCGGGCTCACCCTCCTGTACAGTCCTTCTCGCAGCACAGCGCAGCACAAAGTGCCGCAAAGCCTGGTCCTGTGGAGCAGTTTGGAGTGCTCGCCACCCTGTCAAGGTGGAGGCCGCGGGTTCAAATCCCGTCAGGACCGCAGTGAAAGAGGCCCGGATCTTCGGATCCGGGCCTCTTTGCGTGTCCGGGTTACGCCCCTGGCCGTGGCCGCATACTCGGCGGCTCCCTTGACGGCGTCACATTCGCTCGGTACCCCAGAACTCGGGGCACGTTCCCCGCGTGGCCCTCCTGGAGGTGGCATATGGCGGCATCGGCTAGGCACGAGACGCGGGCGCTGCTCCGCGCGCATCTGTCGGCCGCGTCGTCGTACGGGCATCTGACCCGCCACTGTCCGATCTGCCACCGGCTGCTGCGGCTGGCCATGGATGGCGCTCCACGGGGCGTACAGGCCCCCGCAGGGGGCTTGGAGGAAGTCCTGGAGGAGGCCTTCGAGGATGCCCTGGAGGACGGAAGCTCCTCGACCGCGTGATCAACGACGGTATCGACAGGGCCGGTTACGGCTCCTCCAATAGCGCAGGAGAACGCGCCGCAACAAGGCCACTGGCATGTGACAGGCATCACGGAATAAGTTTTGGAACCGGGCGTTCTTACCCGTCTCCTACAACTGGTCAATTTAATATGTGCAATTGCACCACTGGGGAGGAAGGCCACGGGACGCCCGGGGACCCCTGTGTCAGGTGCTTCCAGGAACCCCCGCACACCCTCCCCAGAGTCCGACAGGCTCGCTCACAGACCGACCAGATCCGACCGCGCAGGCGCCGTCGTGCGGCCTCAAGCGAACAAAAAAGATCGCGCTGGACCCGGCGGAGTCCAGCGCGATCGACGACGTTCCCGATGGGCGAGGGGCCTGTTGGGGCAGGACCCACGTCGCTTGGAGCTAGGTTTCGGGCGTGCGCACAGGTTGGGGGACCTGGCGTATTGCCCGGTTATTCAGTTGTTCAGGCCTCGCTGCGCTGCTGCGGGATACCTGCCAGCAGCGCGCGGACCTCGGCCTCGCGGTAACGGCGGTGTCCGCCGAGCGTACGGATCGACGTGAGCTTGCCGGCCTTCGCCCACCGCGTGACCGTCTTCGGGTCCACGCGGAACATGGTGGCGACCTCAGCCGGGGTCAGCAGCGGCTCAGCATCAGGGGTGCGAGCGGTCATGAGCGGCCTCCTCGGGAGAACCGAACCTTCTCGGTTCTTTCCTCTAAATTCTGCACCTTGACCCGCGTTGCCCGAAATGGCGGACGCGAGTCGAGTCGGTTATAGGACGAACGGCTTGTCCTCGGCACTACAACTACACCATCCGTCCAGCCGCGTCGGCCAAACCGATGGAATTGCCCCCCAGGTGTTCATCGGCGACGGAAGCCGATGGACCATGCCATAGCGGACAGTCACGCCCCTGTGACGATCAGTCACAGGGGCGCTCAGGAGTCACCAGACCCCCCAAAGCGTGCAATACCGAGATTCCCCCCACCATGGAGCAAAGTAGGCGGACGGAGCCCTCCCCGGACTCCTTGTCCTATTTTGGCACGAGGAGGGGCAAGCTACGCAAGGGCCGTGTACGTGCGGTCCGTCACCCTTGCGACATAAGCCCGGATCGGGGACCTACGTCCCGTCAGTTCCGTGAAGTGCGGTTGACCGTACGCCGTTCGACCCTTTTCGGCCGTGACGCAGGTCACTTTGTGAAAGCGCTGTCGCCTCTGTCACATCGTCAGATCACAACATGCCGGGTCCGACACCTGTACGACGGGGTCCCCTAATTGGCCGAACGGCGGTCCCGGACCGCCCGCCACCGCTCGACGAGCCGCCCGTACGCCTCGCCGGCCGCCGCCCCGTCGCCCACCCTCAGCGCCTCGATGCCCTCGGCGACGTCCGCTGCCGAGTGGTCGCCCTCCAGATGGCCGGCCGGAAGGGTGTGCACGAGGCCGCCGTAGTCCAGTTCCACCAGCGAACGCGGATGGAACTCCTCCAGCCAGCGGCCCACGTCCAGCAGACCGTCGATGAGCGGCCCCTCGTCCATGGCCTCCTTGAGCGTGCGCAGCCCCCGGGCCGTCCGCCGCCGCGCCTGGACCATCGGCGTGCGGTACCGCAGCACGGGCGCGGACTCGCCGGTCCCCTTCTCGTACACCCGCTCCTCGTCGGTGAAGAGCACGAACCAGTTCAGCGGCACCTGCCAGGTCGCCGTACGGATCCAGGGGCGGGCGTCGGGATTGTGCTCCCGCCAGCGCTCGTAGTCCTTCGCCGCCTGTGCCCGTACGACCTCCGGAAGCACCGCCTCCAGAACCGTCCGGGGCAGTTCCTCGCCCAGCTCGGCCAGGGCCTGCCAGCCGCGCAGCCGGGTGCGCCACGGGCAGATGTGCAGCACCCCGTCCATCTCGGCGACGAACGCCTCCCCGCTCTCGTGCACCGGCACCGCCACCGGCGGCGTGGGCAGCAGGTCGGCCAGCGAGCGGCGCAGCTCGTCCTGGCAGGAGGGACGGTCGGGGCGGCGGGCGTAGCGCGTCCAGTGGGTGCGCTCGGGCTCGGGGAAGGCGGCCAGCGGCTCGTACACGCGCAGGTAGGTCGCATAGGGGACGATCACCGAGGACACCTTGGGCACGCCTGCTCCCTCCCCCGCCACCCGGCCGGGAAACCTGATCGGCCCGCGCGCGGGGACACGGGAAATGCCTGCAAATCGTCGCACGGGTGTACTCCGGGAGGAGGTGATCCGGCATCCGGAAGAAGGTGATCCGTACCGGTGCGCGTTCGGCGGGCCGCGCAGGCTCTACGCTCGTCCCACAGGCCCCGCCACCCCCTTGGGCGCCTGCGTCCCGACCGCCGCCAGTTACCCAGGAGTCACCACCGTGACCGACGTAGACAACGGCGTCCTGCACACCCTGTTCCACTCGGAGCAGACGGGTCACGAGCAAGTCGTGCTCTGCCAGGACCGCAAGAGCGGCCTCAAGGCCGTCATCGCCCTCCACTCCACCGCGCTGGGCCCCGCGCTCGGCGGAACCCGGTTCTACCCCTACGCGACCGAGGCGGAGGCCGTCGCCGACGCGCTGAACCTCGCGCGCGGGATGTCGTACAAGAACGCCATGGCCGGTCTGGACCACGGCGGCGGGAAGGCCGTGATCATCGGCAACCCCGACACGATCAAGACCGAACAGCTGCTGCTCGCCTACGGCCGTTTCGTGGCCTCCCTCGGCGGCCGGTACGTGACCGCCTGCGACGTCGGCACCTATGTCGCCGACATGGACGTCGTGGCCCGTGAGTGCCGCTGGACCACCGGCCGCTCGCCGGAGAACGGGGGCGCGGGCGACTCCTCCGTGCTGACCGCCTTCGGTGTCTACCAGGGCATGCGGGCCTCGGCCCAGCACACCTGGGGCGACCCCTCGCTGCGCGGCCGCCGGGTCGGCGTCGCGGGCGTCGGCAAGGTCGGCCACCACCTGGTGGAGCATCTGCGCGCCGAGGGCGCCGAGGTCGTCGTCACCGACGTGCGCGAGGACGCCGTACGCCGCCTGCTCGACCGGCATCCGCAGGGTGTGACGGCCGTCGCCGACACCGAGGCGCTGATCAGGACCGAGGGGCTCGACATCTACGCCCCCTGCGCGCTCGGCGGCGCGCTGAACGACGCGTCCGTCCCCGTGCTCACCGCGCGGATCGTCTGCGGCGCGGCCAACAACCAGCTGGCCCACCCGGGCGTCGAGAAGGACCTCGCCGACCGCGGGATCCTCTACGCGCCGGACTACGTGGTGAACGCCGGCGGGGTCATCCAGGTCGCCGACGAACTGCACGGGTTCGACTTCGAGCGGTGCAGGGCGAAGGCGTCGAAGATCTTCGACACCACGCTCGCGATCTTCGCACGTGCGAAGGAGGACGGGATTCCGCCGGCCGCGGCGGCGGACCGGATCGCCGAGCAGCGGATGCAGGAGGCGGCTCAGACGCGCGGATGGTGAGGTTCCGGTAACGGGTCCGCCGCAGGCGCCCCGAGGGTTTGGTCGGTACCGCCGGGTGGAAAGTTAGAGAGAACTCTCACTCTTCCCGGCGGGTCGGCCGCCGATAAGTGGTTAAAATCGCCACTGACCAGCGAGGACGGGGCGTCTCACAGGTCCTGCGCACACGCGCGTGCTACGGGCGACGTACCGTACGGGCGTGGGCTCAGGTACCGTGGGAGCCCTACGACGGGCTCTCCGAGGAGAGACCGTTCTGGATCATGAACGCGTGTCAACCTGGGGCCAGCGAGCCCCGTCGTTGAGGGGGTCGAGCCATGGGGCGCGGCCGGGCCAAGGCCAAGCAAGCGAAGGTCGCCCGCCAGCTGAAGTACAACAGCGGCGGGACGGATCTCTCACGCCTGGCCGAAGAGCTGGGCGCATCGCCATCGAACATGCCGCCGAATGGCGAACCGTTCGAGGACGATGACGATGAGGAAGACGACGACCCGTACGCACGGTACGCCGATCTGTACGGGGACGACGAGGACGACGAGGACGAGGATTCGTCCCACCAACATCGTCGCGGCGCTTGACCTCGCTGTGAGCATCCACCCGGTCGGTGACTTCGGTCACCGACCGGGTCTTGTGCTGTGCACGGGACCCCGCACCTGCTGTGCACGGGGTCCCCGCACGGCGTTTCAGGCGTAGTCCCCCACCAGTTCCGCACCGGTGGCGTGCTCGCCACGCTCGGTGATCTCGCCGGCGACCCATGCCTCGACGCCACGGTCGGCCAGGGTGGCCAGGGCCACGTCCGCCGACTCCTGCGGCACGATCGCGATCATGCCGACGCCCATGTTCAGGGTCTTCTCCAGCTCCAGGCGCTCGACCGAGCCGGTCCTGCCGACGAGGTCGAAGACCGGGGCCGGGGTCCAGGTGGAGCGGTCGACGGTCGCGTGGAGTCCGTCGGGGATGACGCGGGCCAGGTTGGCCGCGAGTCCGCCGCCGGTGATGTGCGAGAAGGCGTGCACGTCCGTCGTGCGGGTCAGGGCCAGGCAGTCCAGCGAGTAGATCTTGGTGGGCTCCAGGAGCTCCTCGCCGAGGGTGCGGCCCAGGTCGTCGATCCGTGCGTCGAGGGCGAGGCCCGCCTGGTTCAGCAGGACGTGCCGGACCAGCGAGTACCCGTTCGAGTGAAGGCCGGAGGACGCCATGGCGATCACGGCGTCACCCGTGCGGATACGATCCGGGCCGAGCAGCCGGTCGGCCTCCACGACGCCCGTGCCGGCGCCGGCGACGTCGAAGTCGTCCGCACCGAGCAGGCCCGGGTGTTCGGCCGTCTCGCCGCCGACCAGGGCGCAGCCGGCCAGCACACAGCCCTCGGCGATGCCCTTGACGATGGCGGCGACACGCTCGGGGTGAACCTTGCCGACGCAGATGTAGTCGGTCATGAACAGCGGCTCGGCACCGCACACCACGATGTCGTCCATGACCATGGCGACCAGGTCGTGGCCGATCGTGTCGTAGACGCCGAGCTGGCGGGCGATGTCGACCTTCGTGCCCACGCCGTCCGTGGCGGAGGCGAGCAGCGGACGCTCGTAACGCTTGAGGGCGGAGGCGTCGAAGAGGCCGGCGAAGCCGCCGAGGCCACCGAGGACCTCGGGGCGCTGCGTCTTCTTCACCCACTCCTTCATCAGCTCGACGGCGCGGTCGCCCGCTTCGATGTCGACGCCCGCGGCTGCGTAGCTGGCACCAGTTGTCTCAGACATGGCTAGTGAGAACCTTCGTGTCGTACGGCAGGTGTTACGGGCCGTCTACGGGCGGCGGATCGCGTCGGCGGCGGCCGTGGCGGCCGGGCCGGCGGCCAGCTCCGTCTCCAGCAGCTGCTTGCCGAGCAGCTCGGGGTCCGGGAGCTCCATCGGGTACTCGCCGTCGAAGCAGGCACGGCAGAGGTTCGGCTTGGCGATGGTGGTCGCCTCGATCATGCCGTCGATGGAGATGTACGCCAGGGAGTCGGCGCCGAGCGAGGTGCCGATCTCGTCGATGGTCATGCCGTTGGCGATCAGCTCCGCGCGCGTGGCGAAGTCGATGCCGAAGAAGCAGGGCCACTTCACGGGCGGGGAGGAGATCCGGATGTGGACCTCGGCGGCGCCCGCCTCGCGCAGCATCCGCACCAGCGCGCGCTGGGTGTTGCCGCGCACGATCGAGTCGTCGACGACGACCAGGCGCTTGCCCTTGATGACGTCCTTGAGCGGATTCAGCTTCAGGCGGATGCCGAGCTGACGGATCGTCTGCGAGGGCTGGATGAAGGTCCGGCCGACGTAGGCGTTCTTGACCAGGCCGCTGCCGAAGGGGATGCCCGAGGCCTCCGCGTAGCCGATGGCTGCGGGGGTGCCGGACTCCGGGGTCGCTATGACCAGATCGGCCTCGGCCGGGGCTTCCTTGGCGAGCTTGCGGCCCATCTCCACCCGGGACGCGTACACGTTCCGGCCGGCGATGTCGGTGTCGGGGCGGGCCAGGTACACGTACTCGAAGACACAGCCCTTGGGCTTCGCTTCCGCGAATCGAGAGGTACGGAGACCGTTCTCGTCGATGGCGACGAACTCGCCCGGCTCGATCTCGCGGACGAAGCTGGCGCCGCAGATGTCGAGGGCGGCGGACTCGGAGGCGACGACCCAGCCGCGCTCGAGGCGACCGAGGACCAGTGGGCGGATGCCCTGCGGGTCACGGCCGGCGTAGAGGGTGTGCTCGTCCATGAAGACGAGGCTGAAGGCGCCCTTGACCTTCGGGAGGATCTGGTGGGCCGCCTCCTCGATGGTCAGCGGCTTGCCGTCCGCGTCGACCTGGGCCGCGAGCAGCGCGGTGAGCAGGTCGGTGTCGTTGGTCGCCGCGACGCGCGGGGTGCGCCCGCCTTCCTGCTTGGGCAGGTCGGCGACCATCTCGGCGAGCTGGGCGGTGTTGACGAGGTTGCCGTTGTGGCCGAGCGCGATCGAACCGTGCGCGGTGGCGCGGAACGTCGGCTGGGCGTTCTCCCACACGGAGGCACCGGTGGTCGAGTAGCGGGCGTGTCCGACCGCGATGTGACCCTGGAGCGAACCGAGCGAGGTCTCGTCGAAGACCTGGGAAACGAGGCCCATGTCCTTGAAGACGAGGATCTGGGAGCCGTTGCTGACCGCGATACCCGCGGATTCCTGGCCCCGATGCTGGAGGGCGTAGAGCCCGAAGTACGTGAGCTTTGCGACCTCTTCGCCCGGAGCCCAGACACCGAAGACGCCACAAGCGTCCTGGGGGCCCTTCTCGCCGGGAAGCAGATCGTGATTGAGTCGACCGTCACCACGTGGCACGCCACCGAGTGTAGGCGAGATCGACCACTGGTCCGAATTGGGGATACCTGCCGGTAACTGGATCTTGGTTGGTCCGATCCATCGATGATCGACTTGTTTACGCAGGTCAGACGCGCTATACGGCGATCCTGTGACGACCGGTGACGCAACCCGGACGGGCCCGCGCGGTCGCGTTCCGTATGCACGAGTGAGGTGTCGCACACCATTCTGCGTGGACCGGGTCAGGACATCAGCGGCAGGAGCGCTCCCAGATCGGCCCGCTCGCCGCTCGCGCTCACCTTCGCCGCGTCCATGGCCTCGGCCCAGCTCTGCCGTCCGGTCGCCAGCCTGATCCAGGTCAGCGGGTCGGTCTCGACGACGTTCGGCGGAGTGCCACGGGTGTGCCGCGGGCCCTCGACGCACTGCACGACGGCGTACGGCGGGACGCGCACCTCCGTCGCGCCACCGGGCGCCTTGACGGCGAGCGCGTCCGCGAGGAGCCGGCTGGTGGCGGCGAGGGCCTGGCGGTCCAGGGGGACGGCGAGGCCCGGCACGGCGGCGTTGAGGTCATCCGTGTGGACGACCAGCTCGACGGCGCGGGTGACGAGGTAGTCGGCGAGCGGCAGCGCGCCCGCGTTGGTCCGGAGCAGCCGCGTCCCGGGGTGGGTGTCGAGCTGTTCGACGAGGTCGCGCCCGACGGCGGCGAGGTAGCCGTCGAGGTCGGGGTGTTCCCCGGTCAGCCGCCGGGTGAAGTCGTCGATGGCCGCGGAGTGGGCGGAGGTCGCGAACGGCCAGTCGAGCAGCACGGCGTCCTGCTTCGGCGGCTCGGGCAGGGCGAGGGCACGCCCGATGGCGGTGAGCGCCATCCCTATGTGCGCCACCAACTCCCGCACACGCCACTCCCCGAGCCGCGTCGGCAACGCGAGCTGCCCGTCCTCCAGCCCGGCGACGGCCTCCCGCACCTTCCCGAACTGCCCCAACACCGCCGCCCGCGTCTTGGCGGGGTCATAGGTCCGTGCACGCTTTTTGACCGGAGGCATGGCGGCGAGCCTAGCTGTCGGTGAGGGGGGCTCGGCGCGATCGGGCCGTTGAGGTGAGGGAGGGGCTGCCGGCGGGGTCGGGCCGGTGGGGGGAGTGACCGTCGCCGGGATCGGGCCGTTCGGGGAAGAGCCACCGGCGCGATCGGGCTCGCGGGGAAGAGCCACCGGCGGGATCGGGCCGCTGAGGGAAGGGCTGCTGGCGGGGTCGGGCCGGTGGGGGGAGTGACCGTCGCCGGGATCGGGCCGTTCGGGGAAGGGCCACCGGCGCGATCGGGCCGCTGAGGGAGGGGCTGCCGGCGGGGTCGGGCCGGTGGGGGGAGTGACCGTCGCCGGGATCGGGCCGTTCAAGGAAGCCGTTCGAGGAAGAGCCACCGGCGGGATCGGGCTGGCAGGGAAGGGAGGCTCGGCGCGATCGGGCCGTTGAGGTGAGGGAGGGGCTGCCGACTTGGTGTTCCTGTGCGGGGCGGCCGTCATGGCCCTGTGCCTCGTCCTCGCCCTGCGGCTGCCCGGGCCGCGCCCGGCCGGGGGCTCCCCGGAGCCGACGCGGGAACCCGTGGCGGTGCAGCGCCGGGACAGCGGAAAGCCACGCCGTGACGGCGCGCGGGCACGGTGAGGGCCCCGACCGTCTCGGCGATCGGGGCCCTCACCGTCGTACTCCTACCGCACCGTCATGCGGACCCGCCTACGCGAGCAGCGCCGGGATCGTCTCCTCGTGCGCCGTGCGCAGCTCCTCCAGGGAGAGCGCGAACTCGCCCTGGACGTCCACCGTGTCGCCGTCGACCACGCCGATGCGGGTGACCGGGAGACCCCGGGCGCCGCACATGTCGTTGAAGCGGACCTCCTCCGAGCGCGGGACCGCGACGACGGCGCGGCCTGCGGACTCGGAGAACAGGAAGGTGAAGGCGTCGAGCCCGTCCGGTACGACCAGACGCGCGCCCTTGCCGCCGAGCAGCGCCGACTCCACGACCGCCTGGACCAGACCGCCGTCGGACAGGTCGTGCGCGGAGTCGATCATCCCGTCACGGGAGGCGGAGATCAGGATCTCGGCCAGCAGGCGCTCGCGCTCCAGGTCGACCTTCGGGGGCAGACCGCCGAGGTGGTCGTGGACGACCTGGGACCAGGCCGAGCCGCCGAACTCCTCACGGGTGTCGCCGAGGAGGTAGAGCAGCTGGCCCTCCTCCTGGAAGGCGACCGGGGTGCGGCGGGCGACATCGTCGATGACGCCGAGGACCGCGACCACCGGGGTCGGGTGGATGGCGACCTCGCCGGTCTGGTTGTAGAGGGAGACGTTGCCGCCGGTCACCGGGGTGCCGAGCTGAAGACAGGCGTCCGCCAGACCGCGGACGGCCTCCGCGAACTGCCACATGACGGCCGGGTCCTCGGGCGAGCCGAAGTTCAGGCAGTCGGAGACGGCGAGCGGCTTGGCTCCGGTCGTGGCGACGTTGCGGTACGCCTCGGCGAGCGCGAGCTGGGCGCCGTGGTACGGGTCGAGCTTGGCGTACCGGCCGTTGCCGTCGGTCGCGATGGCGACACCGAGGCCGGACTCCTCGTCGATCCGGATCATGCCGGAGTCCTCGGGCTGGGCGAGGACGGTGTTGCCCTGGACGAAGTGGTCGTACTGCGAGGTGATCCACTTCTTGGAGGCCTGGTTGGGCGAGGCGACGAGCTTGCGGACCTGGTCCTTCAGCTCCTCGCCCGTCTGCGGCCGGGGCAGCTTGTTCGCGTCGTCCGCCTGGAGGGCGTCCTGCCAGTCCGGGCGGGCGTACGGGCGCTCGTAGACCGGGCCGTCGTGGGCGACCGTGCGCGGGTCGACGTCGACGATCTTGCCGCCGTGCCAGAAGATCTCGAGGCGGTCGCCGTCGGTCACCTCACCGATGACGGTGGCGATGACGTCCCACTTGTCGCAGATCTCGAGGAACCGGTCGACCTTCTCCGGCTCCACGACGGCGCACATGCGTTCCTGCGACTCGCTCATGAGGATTTCCTCGGGCGAGAGGGTCGAGTCGCGCAGCGGGACGTCGTCGAGGGTGACGCGCATGCCGCCGGAGCCGTTGGAGGCGAGCTCGCTGGTGGCGCAGGACAGACCGGCGGCGCCGAGGTCCTGGATGCCGACGACGAGCTTCTCCTGGAAGGCCTCCAGGGTGCACTCGATGAGGAGCTTCTCCTGGAAGGGGTCGCCGACCTGGACGGCGGGGCGCTTCGACGGCTTGGCGTCGTCGAAGGTCTCGGAGGCGAGGATCGACGCGCCGCCGATGCCGTCGCCGCCGGTGCGGGCGCCGTACAGGATGACCTTGTTGCCGGCGCCGGAGGCCTTCGCGAGGTGGATGTCCTCGTGCCGCATGACGCCGATGGCACCGGCGTTGACCAGCGGGTTGCCCTGGTAGCAGGCGTCGAAGACGACCTCGCCGCCGATGTTCGGCAGGCCCAGGCAGTTGCCGTAGCCGCCGATGCCGGCGACGACGCCCGGCAGGACGCGCTTGGTGTCGGGGTGGTCGGCGGCGCCGAAGCGCAGCGGGTCGACGACCGCGACCGGGCGGGCGCCCATGGCGATGATGTCGCGGACGATGCCGCCGACACCGGTGGCCGCGCCCTGGTAGGGCTCGACGTACGACGGGTGGTTGTGCGACTCGACCTTGAAGGTGACCGCGTAGCCCTGGCCGACGTCGACGACGCCCGCGTTCTCGCCGATGCCGACGAGGAGCGCGTCGGACTGCGGGGCCTTCTCGCCGAACTGGCGCAGGTGCACCTTCGACGACTTGTAGGAGCAGTGCTCGGACCACATGACGGAGTACATGGCGAGCTCGGCGCCGGTGGGGCGGCGGCCGAGGATCTCCACCACCCGCTCGTACTCGTCCTTCTTCAGGCCGAGTTCGGCCCAGGGCAGCTCGACGTCGGGGGTCGCGGCCGCGTGCTCGACCGTGTCCAGAGGCGTCCGGCTCATGCGTTGACCAGCTTCTTGAGGATCGAGGTGAAGAACGGGAGACCGTCGGTGCGGCCGGACCCGACGAGGGGCTCGACGGCGTGCTCCGGGTGCGGCATGAGGCCTACGACGTTGCCGGCCTCGTTGGTGATGCCGGCGATGTCGTTGAGCGAACCGTTGGGGTTGAAGTCCAGGTAGCGGAACGCGACCCGGCCCTCGGCCTCGAGCTTGTCCAGCGTGTACGGGTCGGCGACGTAGCGGCCGTCCATGTTCTTCAGCGGGATGTGGATCTCCTGGCCGGCCGTGTAGTCGGCGGTCCAGGCGGTGTCCGCGTTCTCCACCCGCAGCTTCTGGTCGCGGCAGATGAAGTGGAGGTGGTCGTTGCCGAGCATCCCGCCGGGCAGCAGATGGGCCTCGGTGAGGATCTGGAAGCCGTTGCAGATGCCGAGGACCGGCAGGCCGACCTTCGCCTGCTCGATGACGGTCTCCATCACCGGCGAGAAGCGGGAGATGGCACCGGCGCGCAGATAGTCGCCGTACGAGAAACCGCCGGGCAGGACGACCGCGTCGACCTGGTGGAGGTTCTTGTCCTTGTGCCAGAGGGCGACCGGTTCCGCGCCCGCGAGGCGGATCGCCCGCTGGGTGTCCCGGTCGTCGAGGCTGCCCGGGAAAGTGACGACGCCAATACGAGCGGTCACTTCGCGGCCTCCGCGACTTCCTCCACCTTGACGGTGAAGTCCTCGATCACGGTGTTGGCGAGGAAGGATTCCGCAAGATCGTGGATGCGGGCGAGGGCGGCCTCGTCGACCGGCCCGTCAACTTCCAGTTCGAATCGCTTTCCCTGACGTACGTCGGAGATGCCTTCGAAACCCAGCCGCGGCAGTGCGCGCTGCACCGCCTGGCCCTGGGGGTCGAGGATCTCCGGCTTGAGCATGACGTCGACTACGACGCGTGCCACTGGCACTCCCGGTGGTGTGGTGCTGAGCAGGTTCCTGCGGTGTCTCCGACAGGTGCCTTCAGACTACCCGTACAAAATTTCTACGCGAGTAGAGTTGTAGGAATCTACGTGAGCGTCATCACGATCAGGTATCGGACCAGTGCCTTCGCGAAAAGTTCAGGGAAAGATCCGGGGTGCATCCGTGTTCCCTATTGCGCTGGGACACGCGGAGAGATTTAGTCGGGCTTCACATTCGATTGCCGGGCACTGTACAAATGAATTGGCAATAGCCGATACTTTGCCCCATAACTGGCGGACAGTCGACATCTCCGTGACGTCTTGGCACGTCATCGCAGAGCTGTCGCACGAAGGGACCGATATTCGTGGCGCAGAAGGTCGTGGTCACTCTCTTTGACGACATCGACGGCTCGGAAGCGGCGGAAACGATCGCCTTCGGGCTCGACGGCAAGTCGTACGAGATCGACCTGAATGAAGCCAATGCCAAGAAACTGCGTAAGGCGCTCGCGCCCTACGTGGAGGCCGGCCGCAAGCGGTCGAAGTCCGGCAAGGCGTACAAGCAGACGGAGGTCGCGCCCGACCCGGCGGCCGTCCGGGCCTGGGCCCAGGCCAACAAGATGGAGGTGCCCGCCCGCGGCCGCATCCCCAAGAAGGTCTACGAGGCGTTCGCCGAGGCGCAGTAGCCCGGCGGCCGTTCGAGGCGCTCCCCGCGGGTGTCCCCGGGTCCGTCAGCACGGCCCGGGGACAACCGACTTGCGTTACCCCCCACATGGTCGGCTAATGTCTGGAGCACGCCGCCGGGCGGGGCCGAAAAGCCCAGCTCACGGAGGCCACGCGGGTGTAGTTCAGTAGTAGAACATCCCCCTTCCAGGGGGAAGGCGCAGTGTGCGATTCCTGTCACCCGCTCTGCATCACCGTCCCGACCACTGTTGTGGATCAGGTAGGCTGGTGCTCGCGCCGATCGGTGAGAGCCGGTCGGAGGCAATGCGGACGTAGCTCAGTTGGTAGAGCGCAACCTTGCCAAGGTTGAGGTCGCGAGTTCGAGCCTCGTCGTCCGCTCGGGAATGAGACCCCGGTCCATCGGACCGGGGTCTTTTCGTGTGTTCCCCTTCGGGTGCCGCTGTCACCTGACATTTGTCATACGGAGTGATGACACCTCGCACTGCTGTCGGGTCCTGCCCGGCGGGAGCCTTGAGGCATGGACACGAATGAACACGTGATTGAGGTCACCGGCCTCCGGCGTGTGTACGGGGGCGGGTTCGAGGCGGTCCGTGGAATCTCCTTCCACGTCGAGCGCGGTGAGATCTTCGCGCTGCTCGGCACCAATGGCGCCGGCAAGACATCGACCGTCGAACTGCTGGAGGGCCTCGCGCGCCCCGACGCCGGACGCCTCCGCGTCCTCGGCCACGACCCGTACACCGAGCGGGCCGCCGTCCGGCCGCGCACCGGCGTGATGCTGCAAGAGGGCGGCTTCCCTTCCGAACTGACCGTCGCGGAGACCGCGCGGATGTGGGGCGGCTGTGTGAGCGGCGCCCGGCCCGTCGGGGAGGCGCTGGCCCTGGTCGGGCTCGCGGGCCGGGCGGACGTACGGGTCAAGCAGCTCTCCGGCGGCGAGCGGCGCCGCCTCGACCTGGCGCTGGCCCTGCTCGGCGACCCCGAGGTGCTGTTCCTCGACGAGCCGACGACCGGCCTGGACGCCGAGGGCCGCCGCGACACCTGGGACCTGGTCCGCGCCCTGCGCGCATCCGGTACGACGGTGCTGCTGACCACGCACTACCTGGAGGAGGCCGAGCAGCTCGCCGACCGGCTGGCCATCCTGCACCAGGGGCGCATAGCCGCCTCCGGGACACCCACCGAGGTGACGGCGGCCCAGCCGTCCCGGATCCTCTTCGAGCTGCCCGAGGGGTACTTCGTCGGCGATCTGCCCCCGCTCGGCGAGCTGGGCGTGTGCGGTCACGAGGTCGAGGGACGCGTGGTCCGGCTGCGCACCCGGGAGTTGCAGCGGACGGCCACGGCGCTGCTGGTGTGGGCCGAGCGGGCGCGGGTCGAGCTGCGCGGGCTGGATGTGCGGTCGGCCTCGCTGGAGGAGGCGTTCCTGGGCATCGCCCGGGAGGCGTCGGAGCGTACGAAGACCGAGGGGGCCGCGGCATGAGCGGGAACAGGGTGCACAGCGGGACGGGTGAGAACACGGTGGCGGGTGCCGGGAGCGCAAGCACGAGGGCCGGCGACGCGGTCAGGAGTGCGGTGACGAGCCCGGCGAGCCGGATGGCCGCCCTCGCGCGGGCCGAGCTGACCCTGCTGGGGCGCAGCAGGAGCACTCTGCTCTCGGCGGTGCTGATGCCGCTCGCGCTGCCGTTCAGCTTCAGGCCCCTGATCGACGACATGGATGTGCAGGACGTCGGTCTGACGACCGGTCTGGTGCTGCTGCCGGCGGCGATCGGCTTCTCCCTGCTGTTCGGGGTGTACTCGGCGCTGACCGCCATCTACACCGTCCGGCGCGAGGAACTGGTCCTGAAGCGACTGCGCACCGGGGAGCTGCGGGACACCGAGATCCTGGGCGGCACCGCGCTGCCGGTCCTGGTGACGGGGCTGGTGCAGTCCCTGGTGCTGGTGGCGGCCTCCACCGCCGTGCTGGACATGCCGGCGCCGAAGGCGCCCCAACTCGCCGTCCTGGGGCTCCTGTTGGGTCTGGCCCTCTGCGCGGCGCTGGGGGCGCTCACGGCGGCCCTGACCCGGACCGTGGAGAGCGCCCAGGTCACCCCCCTGCCGTTCGTGCTGGCCTCGATGATGGGCTCCGGGGTGACCGTCCCCCTGGAGATGCTGCCCGACAGGGTCGCCTCGATCTGCGAACTGCTGCCGCTGTCCCCGGCGATCACCCTGGTACGCGGCGGCTGGACCGGCGACCTCTCCGCCTACGAGGCGCTGGGGCCGATATCCACAGGCCTGGCCTGGACCGTGCTGGCGGTGTTTGCTGTACGGCGGTGGTTCCGGTGGGAACCACGGCGCTGAGACGGGGGACGAGGGGAAGACATGCGTGGGCCGGGGGGCTGGTGGCGGGGGAAGAGCACACCGGCGAAGTTCGAGACGTATACGCGGTGGTCGTTCCACTTCTTCGGGGTGAGCGAGATCACCGGGGTCGGTCTGCCGGCCGTCGGCTCCCTGGGGCCCGGGCTCGGCGGCGCGCTGCTGACCCTGGTCACCGTGCACGCCGTGCTCTGCATGCTCACGGTGTCACGGGGGCTGGACTGGACGCGCGGCCGGCGCCCCCAGCCCATACGGCTGCTGTGGACGCTCGCCTCGCTCACCGCCGCCATAGCGGTGGTGGCCATCTTGATCGCCCAACGGGGTCCCGACCGTGAGAGCGTGGACGCGACCGCGGGTGCCGTCTTCGGGGTCGTGCTGGTCGTAGGGGTGGGGGTCCTCACACTCGGCGTGCGTGACCGGCGGCGGGTGTACGCGATAGTGGTCGGCTTCTCGCTCGGCGCGGGAGTCGTCTCCTTCCCGCTGAACGTGTCGCCGCCCGCCGCCGTCCTCAGCATGGTGGGCGTCTTCCTCGGCTCCGGGCTCCTCGCCTTCACCGCGCTCTTCTCCGTCTGGCTGCTCGACGCCGTCTACCAGCTCGACGAGGCCCGCGAGACCCGGGCCCGGCTCGCCGTCGCCGAGGAGCGGCTGCGCTTCGGGCGGGATCTGCATGACGTGATGGGGCGCAATCTGGCGGTGATAGCGCTGAAGGCCGAGCTGGCGGTGCAGCTGGCCGTGCGGGGGCGGCCGGAGGCGGTGGAGCAGATGATCGAGGTGCAGCGGATAGCGCAGGACTCCCAGCGGGAGGTGCGGGAGGTCGTACGGGGCTACCGGGAGGCCGATCTCACGGTGGAACTGGCTGGTGCGCAGGGAGTGTTGACGGCCGCCGGGATCGACTGCGAGGTGCGCGGGGAGACGGACGGGCTGCCCGGCGAGGTGCAGTCGGCGCTCGGCTGGGTGGTGCGGGAGACGACGACGAACGTGCTGCGGCACGGGGACGCGCGGCGGTGCTCGGTGGGGCTGCGGGTCATGGAGGAACGTGTGGTGCTGACCGTGGAGAACGACGGGGCCGAGGCCGCGCGGGACGGTGACGGCGGTGGCGGGTCGGGGCTGGCCGGGCTGCGGGAGCGGCTGCGGCAGGTCGACGGGACGCTGGAGGCCGGGTTCGCCGGGCCCGGGGTGTTCCGGGTGGTGGCCGAGGTGCCCCTGGACAGAACGAGCATGGTGAGCGAGGTCACTTCATGACGGTGCGGGTGCTGCTGGCCGACGACGAGCATCTGATCCGGGGTGCGCTGGCGGCGCTGCTCTCCCTGGAGGAGGATCTGCTGATCGTCGCGGAGGCGGCCACCGGACCGGAGGCGCTGGCGATGGCGCGGGCGCATGAACCGGATGTGGCCGTGCTGGATCTCCAGATGCCGGGCGCGGACGGTGTGAAGGTCGCCACATCGTTGCGGACCGAACTGCCCGGCTGCCGGGTGCTGATCGTGACCAGCCATGGCCGGCCGGGGCATCTGAAGCGGGCGCTTGCGGCGGGTGTACGGGGGTTCGTCCCGAAGACGGTGAGCGCTCAGCGGCTCGCCGAGATCATCAGGACCGTGCACTCCGGAAACCGTTACGTCGATCCGGAGTTGGCCGCCGACGCCATAGCGGCCGGGGATTCGCCGCTGACCTCGCGCGAGGCCGAGGTGCTCGAACTCGCCGCCGAGGGGGCGCCCGTCACGGAGATCGCCGAGCGGGCCGGGCTGTCGCAGGGGACCGTACGGAACTACCTCTCCTCGGCCGTGTCCAAGCTGGGGGCGGAGAACCGGCACGCGGCGGTGCGTCTCGCTCGCGAGCGGGGTTGGGTATAGTTGGCCTCGCGCCACGGCGCAGTGCGGACGTAGCTCAGTTGGTAGAGCGCAACCTTGCCAAGGTTGAGGTCGCGAGTTCGAGCCTCGTCGTCCGCTCCAGTGAAACCCCGGTCCGGTGGACCGGGGTTTTTCGCGTGCGGGTTTTTGCGTGCGGGTTTTGGCGTGCGGGTGTGTGCCTGCGGTTTCTGCATGCCGGTTTTCGCCCGCGCCGGGGGAGCGGTCCGGGTGGGCCCCCGCACGTCACGGGGGCCGTCCGGGTCAGGACCAGGTGAGGCCCGTCAGGCGCTCGTAGGCCTCGATGTACTTGGCGCGGGTCGCGTCGACGATCTGCTGGGGCAGCGGCGGCGGGGGCTGCTCGCTCTTGCGGTCCCAGCCGGACTCGGACGAGGTGAGCCAGTCACGGACGAACTGCTTGTCGTACGACGGCTGGGCGCGGCCCGGCTGCCACTGGTCGGCCGGCCAGAAGCGGGAGGAGTCCGGGGTGAGGACCTCGTCGGCGATGACGAGGGTGTCGCCGTCGAAGCCGAACTCGAACTTGGTGTCGGCGAGGATGACGCCCCGGTCGCGGGCGATGTCGCGGGCGCGGCCGTAGACGGCGAGGGTGGCCTGGCGGAGCTGGGCGGCGGTGTCGGCGCCGACCTGGCGGGCGACCTCCTCGTAGGAGACGTTCTCGTCGTGTTCGCCGACGGCGGCCTTGGTGGCCGGGGTGAAGATCGGGGCGGGGAGTTCGCTGCCGTCGACCAGGCCCTCGGGGAGGGCGAGGCCGCAGACCGTGCGCGACTCGACGTACTCGACGAGGCCGGAGCCGGTGAGATAGCCGCGGGCCACGCACTCGACCGGGAGCATCCGCAGGGACTTGCAGACCAGGGTGCGGCCGGCCCAGTCGGCGGGGGCGCCGGGGGGCAGTTCGGTGCTGAGGACGTGGTTGGGGACCAGGTCGGCGAGCTGGTCGAACCACCACAGGGAGAGCTGGGTGAGGACGCGGCCCTTGTCGGGGATCTCGGTCGGCAGCACCCAGTCGTAGGCGGACATGCGGTCGCTGGCGACCATCACGAGGTCGCCCGCCTCGTTCTGGTACAGCTCGCGCACCTTGCCGGTGTGCAGATGCACCAGGCCCGGCACCTGGAGGGGCTCGGGCTTTTCTACGAATCCGGACACGGTTCCTCCCCGTGGTTCTGTCCTAGGCCTTGATTCTCCCGTACATCGGGATGGAGCAAGGACGGAGGGTCCGTCGACCCCGTGGGGAGGTGTCATGGGGAGGTGTCAGTCGCGCTTGCAGATGCGGTCGAGGAGGTTGGCGGTGGCGCGCTGGACCCGGGGGTCGACATGGCCGGGGCGGTCCAGTGCGGGGGACCAGGCGAAGGTGCCGGAGGCGAAGACGAGGGCGCCCGAGGGGGCGCGGTAGAGGGAGGTCTCCTGGTGGCGCAGGACGCCCTCGTGGTCGGTGTACGGGGAGTGGGCGAGGAGGATGCGGTCCTCGTGGGGCGGGAGCGGGGTGCGCGGGAAGTAGCGGTCGGCCTCGCCCGCGACCAGGCCCTCGATGCCCTCGCCCTCATGGGTTCCGGTGGCCTCCCAGAGCCAGTGGTCGGCGTTGCGCACGATCAGCGGCTGCGGCTCGGGGACCCGGCCGGCGTACTGGATGCCGACCAGCTGCTGCTCGGCGCGGTCGATCTCCCGCCAGAGGACGGACTTGCCGGGGCCCTTGCGTTTTCGGCAGGTGAGCAGCCGGGCGGGGACTCCGGACGGGGACGGGCCCAGCTCCACCTGCCAGTACAGGCTGTTGGCGGAGAGGAAGACCAGGGAGGTGCCGCTGTCGCGGGCGAGTTCGACCGTGCGGCGCATGTTCGTCGACCAGTACTCGTCGTGGCCGGGGAAGACCAGGCCCCGGTAGCGGGTGGGGTCGATCCGGCCGGAGTGCAGATCGCGGGCGTCGGCGTAGGCGAGGTCGTAGCCGTAGCGCTCGGCCCAGCGGATGACGTCGTAGGCGTGGCCGACGTGCAGGGGCAGGCCCGCGCCCGCGTACGGCCGGTCGAAGGAGACCGTGGTCGCGGCGTCGGCCTCGCCGAGGAGACGGCCGTTCCCGTCCCAGGCGTGGTAGAAGCTGGCGCCGGTGCGGCCGTCCTCGGGGTAGAGGTTGTAGGCCTGCCAGGTGACGTCGGGCAGGAGCAGCAGCAGGTCGGCGGGGTGCTGGTCGCGGATCGTGAAGGGGATGTGGGAGCGGTAGCCGTCGGCCGTGGTGAGGACGGCGACATACGCCCCGACACTCCAGTACGAGGGGACCTGGAGCCGCCAGGAGAGCCACCAGTGGTGGCAGGAGACCGTGCGGTCGGCGGTCAGCGGCGGGGGCTGGACGATGCCGGCGAGACGCGGGCTGGTGGTGATCTTGGCGGCGCCGGCCCCGTCGTAGTGGCCGATGCGGTAGATGTCGACGCTGAACTCCTGGGGCGGGTCGACCGTGATGTGGAAGTCGACGGCCTCGCCGGGGGCGACCGCGCCGGTGGAGGTGAAGCCCTTGATCTGGCGGCGGACGTCGTCGGCGGAGCGGGGGACGCCGGACGCGGACGCCGAGCCGGGTGCCGTGCGGGGGCCCGGGACCTTGGGGCCGCCCTCGCCGCCCGGCCTGCGCGCCGGGGCCGGGTCGACGTACCAGGGGACGACCTGGCCCGTGTCGTCGAAGTACGTCTCGCTGCCGCGCAGCCAGGGGACGGGGCCCTGGCCGAACGGATCCGTCACGGCGTGGGCCAGTGCTCCCGACTCCCAGCGGCGGATGTGCTCCGGTCCCGGTGCCATGGCGCTCCCCTCCCTGGTGCCCCCGTGATCGTCCGGCGGTGCGGTCGCTTCGCGCTGAACGCCGACTGACCGGCCGGCAGGTCGGCTGTCCTATGTCGCACGCCCATGCCATGGGCGCGATCGGTCCCAGCACATCACATAACGCGCGCAGACAGTCACTATTCGTTGCGAATTGGCCGAAAGTGGAACCAGGGGGTCCGTTCCGGGCGGGCGGGGTGGGGACGGGTGCGGTCAGGGGTGGCCGGCGGGGCCGGGAGGTCAGCCGAGGCGGACGGGCTTCTCGGGGCGTATGCCCAGTTCCACCAGCCAGGCGCGCAGGGGGGTCCCGTCACCGTCCTCCACCAGGCTGAGAACGCGGGGGGCGAGGTCGGCCACGCGCTCGCCGTCGACGAGGAGGGTGGGGCCGTCGAGCCAGTCGAGACCGGGGGTCGCCCCGACGGTGTCCATCGCGGCGCAGCACACCATCGCCGTGACGTGGTCGGCGAGCAGTTCACGGTCGGTGCGTGGGGGCTGGAGCGGGAAGAGCGGAAGCGCGCCGTCCTCCCAGAGGGGACCGTCGGGGCCGCCCTGACCGCCGCTGGGCACGGGCGGCTTCGCCGCCGTCGCCTCCTCCCGCGCCACCTCCGAACCGAGCCGCGCGGCGAGCGCCGAGCAGCGGGGGTTGGGGGCGGGGAGACCCTCCACGTCGTCGTCCTCGGCGCCCTCTTCGTCCTGGTCGTCCTCGTAGTCCTGGTGGTCCACGTAGTCCTGGTGGTCCACGTGGCCGTCCCCGATCTCGGCGCCGGCGTCGGGTCGGGTGGGAGGTGCGGTGTCCGCGGGGCGCGGGGCGGCGCCTGCGAAGGTTTCGGCGGAGGTGTCGGCGGCGGCGGGAGGCGTCGGGGCCGTGGGGGTGATCGGGACCGTGGGGGCTGTGGGGGCTGTGGGGGGCATGGGGGCCGTGGAGGTTGTGGAGGCCGTCGGAGTCGTGGAGGCCGTCGGGTCCGTGGGGCCGCCCTCGTCCTCGGCGGAGCGGCCCGCCGTCGAGTCACCTGTCGAGTCGCCCCGGTCCGTGAGGGCCTCGGCCGCCGTCGAGTCGCCCGAGTCCGTAAGCGCCTCGGCCCCTGCCGGGCTACCCCGGTCCGCGGGGTCCTCGGCCCCTGCCGGGGCGCCATGGTCCGCGGGGGCCTCGACCCCCGCCGGGGCACCATGGCCTGCATGGGCCCCGGCCCATGTCGGGGCATCGGGGTCCGTGAGGGTCCCGGCCGCCGGCGGATCGTCCCGGTCCGGCAAGGCGTCCCCGATCAGCAGGGATTCCCTGGCCGATGCCCGGCCCGCCTGAGGGGTTGTCGTCGGGGCGTCCGGGTGCGAGGGGCTCGTGGGGGACGTCGGGTCGGTGTCGTCGGCCGTCAGATGGTCCAGGACGCGGGCCAGGGTGGGGCCGGCCGGATGGTGGGACGCGGGGTCGGGGGTGGGGCGGACGCCGAGGGAGTCGAGGACGCGGTGGAGGCGGGCCGCGTCGGTGCGCCACTTGCGGTCGACGACCTCCTCCGGATACTCCTGCCAGTCCACCGGGGACCAGTCCGGGCCGCACTCCGCGGGCCCGCCGTGGAAGAGGCGGGCGGCGAGCAGGGAGGCGGCCTCGTCCACCGCACCGGGCTCTTCGAGCAGGTCACAGGCGGGCCGCTCACCGAGGCGGGAGGCGAATCCCTCGGCCAGGCGGTCCCGGCGGGACAGCTCGGTCAGCGCGGCCACGACACCGGCGTCCAGCCGGGAGGGCCAGCGGCCCATCCGCCAGGCCGGCAGCGCGACCCGGGTCAGCAGCCGGTCCCAGCCCGCGTACGCGAGGCCCACCTGCTCCTGGGCGACGATCCGCAGCCCGTAGTCCACCGCCTGGGCGCGCTCGGCGGCCGCGGCGGCCACACCCCGCTCCATCTCGGCGGCGTGCACCTGGCAGCTGCGCAGCATCAGCCGGCTGGCCCAGCCGATGCCGGCGCAGACCAGACGGGCGGCGGGACATCGCCCGCGGTCGGCGGAGACGGCCACCGCGGCGTCCAGTCCGCGCACGAAGCGCCGGGCCGCGGCTATGTCGGGGTGCGCCGAAGGGCCCGTACCGGCGACGACCGGGGCGAGGACGGCGCGCAGTTCGCCGACGCGCATCCACCACAGGAAGGGGGAGCCGATGACGAGGACCGGCGCCGTCGCCGTACGACGGGGCAGGTGGTGGCGGCTCGGGCCCGCGCCGGCGATCTCGTCGCCGCGCAGCGGCGCGGGCGGACCGTGGGCCGGGTGGGTGCGGTCCTCCAGCCAGCTGTCGCAGTCCGGGGTGAGCGCTATGGCGGAGGGCGCGGGGACGTCGAGACGGTCGGCGAGGTCGCGCACCAGCCGGTACAGATCGGGTGCCGCTTTCTCGGCGACGGCGACCGTGGGGCTGACGGCGGGACGGGCACGGGCGACGACCAGGCCCACGGCCCCGGCGGCGAGCAGGACGACCAGCGCGACCACGCCCACCACCCAGCGGGCGCCGTCCCAGCCCGGGCCCACGAGGTGTCCCGTGGAACCACCGGCGAGCAGGATCACGGCGGCGGCCGCGGGCAGCAGCGCGACGGCGAGCGCCCGGCTGCGGACCCGCAGCACGGCCAGCGCCCGGGCCCGCGCACTCTGCGCGCCCGCCTCCACTCCCATACCGGTCACGACCGGAACTCACCCCCTCACCGTCTCGCGGTCCTGGCTCGCCTGCTCTTGCTCACTCCCCCACTGTGGCACCCGCCACTGACATCGCAATGCCGGTGGGCCAAGTGCCGGAATGCTTGCGCCGCACCCTAGTTGGCGCTCCGGCCTCCGTCAGCCGGATAGCTCAGCGCTCACTCGATGGAATGGCTTTGGGGAAAGGTGAAAGACGGTGGGCAACGATCAGGCCCCGGGTTCCAGGGGTGTCCGCGAGGGATTCCCCAGAGGCCCGGGGCCTGGTGTCTGGTGTCTGGTGTCTGGTGGCCTGGTGGCCTGGGTGGTGCGGTGGGAATGCGGTCCGTTCGCCGGCGTGTTATGCGCCCGCCGCCGCCTTCGCCGCGATGTCCGTACGGTGCTGGGAGCCGTCGAGACCGATGCGCGTGACGGCCTGGTACGCCCGTTCGCGGGCCTCGGTGAGGTCCGTGCCGGTCGCGGTGACGGACAGCACACGACCGCCCGCGCTGACGACCGTCTCGCCGTCCTTCTTCGTCCCGGCGTGCAGGACGTACGCGTGCGGGGCGTCCTCGGCGGCCACCGCGTCGAGGCCGGTGATGGCGTCGCCGGTGCGCGGGGTGCCGGGGTAGTTGTGCGAGGCGATGACGACGGTGACGGCCGCGTCCTCGCTCCAGCGCAGGCGCTCCAGGTCGGCGAGGGTGCCGTTCGCGGCCGCGAGCAGGACACCGGCGAGCGGGGTCCGCAGCCGGGCCAGGACGACCTGGGTCTCCGGGTCGCCGAAGCGGGCGTTGAACTCGATGACGCGGACCCCGCGGGAGGTGATGGCGAGGCCGGCGTAGAGCAGCCCGGAGAACGGGGTGCCACGGCGGCGCATCTCGTCGACGGTCGGCTGGAGGACGGTCTCCAGGACCTCCTCGACCAGCTTCGGGTCGGCCCACGGCAGGGGCGAGTACGCGCCCATGCCGCCGGTGTTCGGGCCCTCGTCGCCGTCGAGCGCGCGCTTGAAGTCCTGGGCGGGCTGGAGCGGGAGGACCGTCTCGCCGTCGGTGATCGCGAAGAGGGAGACCTCCGGGCCGTCGAGGAACTCCTCGATGACCACACGGTCGCAGGCCGCGGCATGCGCCTTGGCCGCCTCGAGGTCCTCGGTCACGACGACGCCCTTGCCGGCGGCGAGACCGTCGTCCTTCACGACGTACGGCGCGCCGAACGCGTCGAGGGCCTCGGCGACCTCCTCGGCGGTCGTGCAGACGTACGAGCGGGCGGTCGGGACGCCGGCCCCGGCCATGACCTCCTTGGCGAAGGCCTTCGACCCCTCCAGCTGCGCGGCCTCCCCGGACGGCCCGAAGACCGGGATCCCCGCCTCCCGTACGGCGTCGGCGACCCCGGCCACGAGCGGCGCCTCCGGGCCTACGACGACCAGCTCGGCGCCGAGCTCCAGCGCCAGCGCGGCCACGGCGCCGCCGTCGAGGGCGTCGACCTGGTGCAGCTCGGCTACCTCGGCGATGCCGGCGTTGCCGGGCGCGCAGTGCAGCGCGGTGACGGCGGGGTCGAGGGACAGGGAGCGGCACAGGGCGTGTTCGCGGGCGCCGTTGCCGATGACGAGGACGTTCACAGGGGTCAGCCTAACGGGAGGGGGCGGGCGCCTTTGTGCGGGAGGCCGAGGGGCGGGGGGCCGGGAGTTCGTAGGTTTCACCGAAGGGGAGCGGTGCGTGCCGCGGTGGGCGTCCTGCTGGACGGTGCCGCCGACCGGCGCTGAAGCCCGGTGCGGGCCCGCCTACTCGTTGGTGTATTCCTCCACCACCGTCGCGCCCAGTTCGCGCACGATCAGTTCGTGGCCGGAGAGGGCCGACTCGTTGAGGTCGGGGTCGTCGTCCTCGGGGATGTCGTCCTCGGGGGCCACCGGTTCCGGGGCCGGGGGCCGGGGCTGGGCGGGGGCGGGGGTCGTGGGGGCCGGGCCCGCCGCCGAACCGGGCTGGGCCGGGGGTACGGAGGGGGACTGGGCCTGGGGGGTGGGGCCGACGGACGGCGGGGGCGGGGCGGACGGGGCGCCGCCGCCGTAACCGCCGCCGGGGCTGCCGTAACCGCCGGGTGCGCCGCCGCCGGTGCCGCCACCGCCGTAACCGCCGGTCGGCGCGGGGGCCGAGCCGCCGGACGGGTCGATGACCGCCTCGATCTTCCACTGGACGTTGAACTGCTCGCCGAGCGCCTGGCGCAGCACGTCCTCGCTGCCGCTGCTCGCGAAGTTGTCCCGGGCGCCGGCGTTGACGAAGCCGAGCTGGAGGGTGGTGCCGTCGAAGCCGGCGATGTGCGCGTTCTGGCTGAGGAGGATCCAGGTGAAGCGGCGGCGGTTCTTGACCGCCTCCAGGATGTTGGGCCAGAGCATGCGGGGGTCGAGGCCCCCGGCGGGGGGTGCGTACGCGGCGGGGGAGGCCGCGGAGGCGGGAGCCTGCGCGGGGGCAGGGGCAGGGGCGGAGGTGGCAGGGGCGGAGGCCGCGGGGGGACGTACCGCTCCCCCGCCCGCGGGAGTGGCCGTGGGCCAGCCGCCCGGCCGGCGTCCGCTGCCGGCGGCGGTGGCGGTGGGCCAGGCGCCGGGGGCGGGAGCGGGAGCGGCGGGGGGCTGGGCGGGACCGGCGTCGGCGGCCGGGGCCTGCGCGGGGGGTGCCGAAGGGGGCGCTGCGGCCGGAGCGGGGGCGGCGGCAGGGGCAGCGGCAGCGGGAGGGGCAGCGGCAGCGGGAGGCATGGCGGAGGGCTGGACCGGGGGCTGGGCCGGCGGCTGGCCCTGGAGCTGGGTCGGCGGCTGCCCGGCGTAAGGGGCCGCGGCTGCCGCGGCAGCCACACCACCGGCACCCCCTCCCGCCCCCGCACCCGCACCACCCCGCACCGCCGCCCGGGCGGCGGCCGCTCCGCCTCCCGGGGGGACGGGGGCGCCGCCGGTCGCGGCCGGGGCGCCATGGGCCTCGGGCCCGGGTACGTACCCCATCGCGGGCATGCCCTGGGCGCCGCCGGCGGCGAAGTTCACGCCGCGCTCGAGGCGGTCGAGGCGGGCCATGACGGACCGCTCGTCGCCGTAGGCGGCGGGAAGCAGCACGCGGGCACAGATCAGCTCGAGCTGGAGGCGGGGTGAGGTGGCGCCGCGCATCTCGGTGAGGCCCTCGTTGACCAGGTCGGCGGCGCGGCTCAGCTCGGCGGCGCCGAAGACGCCGGCCTGGGCCTGCATCCGCTCGATGACGTCGGCCGGGGCGTCGAAGAGCCCCTTCTCGGCGGCGTCCGGGACGGCGGCGAGGATCACGAGGTCGCGCAGCCGCTCCAGCAGGTCGGCGACGAACCGCCGCGGGTCGTTGCCCCCCTCGATGATCCGGTCCACGACCTCGAAGGCGGCGGCACCGTCGCCCGTGGCGAAGGACTCGACGACGGAGTCGAGCAGGGAGCCGTCCGTGTAGCCGAGGAGGGAGGTGGCCATGGCGTACGTCACACCGGCTTCGGTCGCGCCCGCGAGCAGCTGGTCCATGACGGACATCGAGTCACGCACGGAACCGGCACCCGCGCGCACGACGAGCGGCAGCACGCCTTCCGCGACCGGGATGGCCTCCTTCTGGCACACCTGGCCGAGGTAGTCCCGCAGCGTCCCGGGCGGCACGAGCCGGAACGGATAGTGGTGCGTCCGCGACCGGATCGTCCCGATGACCTTCTCGGGCTCGGTGGTGGCGAAGATGAACTTCAGATGCTCCGGGGGCTCCTCGACGACCTTGAGGAGCGCGTTGAAACCGGCCGACGTGACCATGTGGGCCTCGTCGATGATGTAGATCTTGTAGCGGCTGCGAGCGGGCCCGAAGAAGGCCTTCTCCCGCAGGTCACGGGCGTCGTCCACACCACCGTGCGAAGCGGCGTCGATCTCGATGACGTCGATCGACCCCGGGCCGTTGCGCGCCAGGTCGCGGCAGGAGTCGCACTCCCCGCACGGGGTCGGCGTGGGGCCCTTCTCACAGTTCAGGCAGCGGGCCAGGATGCGCGCGCTGGTGGTCTTCCCGCAGCCACGCGGACCGCTGAACAGGTACGCGTGATTGACCCGGTTGTTGCGCAGCGCCTGCTGCAGCGGGTCGGTGACATGCTCCTGCCCGATGACCTCGGCGAACGACTCCGGGCGATAGCGGCGGTACAGCGCGAGAGACGACACGCCTACGAGGTTATAGGCGCCCACCGACAACCGGCCCCGCGCATGATCGGGGCGCGGGCGGGGAAGGACGGCCCATCCGGCGCTCCCGGCCCTGGTTCCCGCCCCGCGCAACGCAAGCGCCCCCCACGCACCCGCCAGAGCCGACCTACCCTTGCTGCCTTCCGGCCCTGGGGGAGTTCAGTCAGATAGCGCCGCGTGAGGGGCTGCCCAAACAGTACCCGATGCCGACGGCCAGGAACGAGTTCGCGAGCACTCCTCTCGGTCATGTAATGTTTCCGGCGGAGGATTCGCCTAGAGGCCTAGGGCGCACGCTTGGAAAGCGTGTTGGGGGCAACCCCTCACGAGTTCGAATCTCGTATCCTCCGCCAGTGCCTCACCGGGCACGATGTCGAAGGGCCCCACCGCTCGCGGTGGGGCCCTTCGTCGTTGTCCGTCTCGGTTTCCGTCTCAGTTCGTCTTCGGGAGCTCCCAGAGCGCGTCGCCGACTTGCTGCGCGACCTTGCGGAGCATGGTCCCCGTCACGTGCATGTACCGGGCGCGCATCCGAGCCGCTCCCCAGGTTCCCAACCCATGATCGAGTCGATCACGACGTCCGGGACGCCGAGGATCAGGAGAACGGTCGCGGCGGTGTGGCGAGCGTCATGGAGACGGCCGTTCCGGACGCCAGCGTCTCTTAGGAGCCGCTTCCAGGTGTGGAAGTCGGTGTTGGGGCTGAGCGGACCGCCGGTGGGTGAGGCGAAGACGTATCCCTTTCCCTCCCAGTCGGCACCGGCCGCGGTCCGCTCCCGCTCCTGGGCTTCCTGGTGCTGGCGGAGAATCTTGATCAGCGGATCGGGCAGGCCGATGGTGCGCCGGCCCGCACGGGACTTGGTGGACTTGTGCTCGCGGCGCGTCTGCTCCTTCTGAGGGCAGTAGCCCGCCTTGCGGCCGCACGGGTTGGCACCGCAGCCGTGCGCGTACCTGGGGCGCAAGCGGTTCTTACGGATGCGGACGTACCCCGCGTCGAGGTCGACGTCCTCCCAGTGCAGCCCGAGCGCCTCCCCTTGCCGCAGCCCGAGCGCCAGGGCGACGACCCAGTGCGCACTGTTGCGAAGCTTGGCCGCCTCGACGAGAAGGCTCTGCACCTCTTCGATCGTGTAAGGCTCGATGTCCTCCTCTTCGAGCCGCGGAGCCTTGGCGATCTCTGCCGCGTTCGTGGCGACGTGCCCGCGTCGTTCGAGGTGCTCGGGCTCCAGGCGGTCAAGTTTGTGCGCGCCCAGGCCGGGGACGAGGTGAACGCGGACGTCGACCTCGTAGCCGTCGTACGTGTTCTCGGAGACGTACGGCTTGGCGATGTTCTCGACCCAATGCTCGAGCCAGGCTCGGAGCGTCCAGCTCTGCCCCAGCCTCCTGAGCTTCTTGTCGTCCCGCGCCCGCTCCATCTCTCGGACGGCCTTGGTCACCTCTGCCTTGGTCTTGCGCTCGAATGTGGCGGCGGTCGGGCTTGCCGTCATCGCGGACGCCGACGGTCACACGGCCGTGCCACTTGCCGTCCTTGCCGAGGTAGATCGACGAGGCACCGTTGGGCTGACGTGTGCGGTTCTTCTCTGCCATGTCGTCCCCTCAGGCCGCTTGGGCGGGTCGGTGGCGCAACTTGGCCACGTAGGCGGGCAGGGCGTCGGCGGGGACTCGACGGAGCCGCCCGCCGGTGACCGACTCGATCTCTCCCGCGAGCACGAGCCGGAAGCACGTCGTACGGCCGATACGGAGCCGCCGGGCGGCTTCCTCGACGGTCAGGAGGACCAGCGACGGGTCGAAGGGTTCCAGCAGGGTGACAGTGGCTTGCGGCTTCTCGAACTCCCAGCCTGCGCGAACGACTTCAAGCCCCGCACGACTGTGTCTAGTCCCAGGTGATGCCCGACGTTCTGGTCCCAGGTGATGCTTGACGGTGGGCCTAGACAACATCGGAAACCTTGTGGGGCTTGTTCGCCTTGACGTGGCGGACGGGAATGTCGGTGGTGCGCCGGATGACGCGGGCCTGGCCGTCCAGGTCGACGGTGATCGTCGTGTCCGACACGTGCACGGTCACCGTCTGGCCTGCGTAGGGGCGGCCGAGGGAGACGGTCTGGCGGCAGACCATGATCGTGCCCACCGCGCTGATCCGCCGCTGCACCCGCACCGCGAGATCAAGGGGCGCCAGGTCGCTCATGGAGGGCACCACGATCAGGGTGTTCGATCCACCGGACGAGACCAGCGCCCCGTAGATGCGGGCCTGGTCGATGGCGGACTTCGCCGCCGCTTCGTTCGGGTACTCAGTGACCTCCAGGGTCCAGCAAGGCCTGCGCGGCGAGCACCACGGCCAACGCGGCAACGATCTTCAGGACGCCGCTCCGCCCTCCCACAGCCGGAGACTCCTGGGCCAGTTGCCTCGCCATCCCTGTCCTCCATCAGCGTCCACAGCCCGGCCCACCCGTTGCTACCGGCCCCCAGCCCCGTCCCTGCGAGGGAGCGACCAAACTGTCGCCGGTTCGCGCCATTCCCTGGGCAATCACCACACGGGCGCGATCGGGCGGCAACCCGGCAGGTGCCGACAGGTGACAGGTGCTCCGGCACCGGGACGATCGCCTTCCTTGATCTTTCGCGGCCACCGGCGGTGCCGTCTCGGGGGAGAAGCTCTGATCAGACGTGCGCTACGTACCAGGTCGTGTATAGGGGCGCGTGGTCGCCACCTGGGCCGTCGTAGGTTGTTCGGCATTCGGCGGCTGAGGTTCAGAGGGGCCCGGAACGCATGGAGTGGGACCGTGCCGCAGATCGGGTGCGTGGCGAACGGGCCTTGACCCCTGATGTTGGACACACGAGACAGTGGATCCTGAGGATCTGAGAACGGACATCTCGTGGTCATGAAGAACTACCCGCCGGAGTTCAAGTCGGACGCGGTCGCGCTGTACGACGGCCTGATGCGACGATCAGGTCGGTCGCCGCCGATCTGGGGATCAATCCGGAGACCCTGCGGAACTGGGTCCGGGCTGCCGGAGCAAGCCGTGCACGGGGACGCCGGACGCAGGAACCGGCCCAGCCGCCGGAACCGCTGGAGGCAGAGAACGCGGCTCTGCGGAAGAAGGTCCGCGAGCTGGCATCAGCCGCATAACCCGTGTTCAGGATTCGGGGTCAAGGCCCGTGGTCGGCAGTAATTACGCTGGTCATGATGGCGCCGAAACCGGATAATACCGCTGGTGGCTGGCAGGCAGACGACAGTGCACACAATGGGGGCTGTCGGAGGGCAGTGGGAGAAGGACGATGGCAGGTGAGGTACACGACATACTGTGCTGGCGAGGCCCGGTCTCGGTGAACGTGTTCGTCATCGGCTCCGGCAACACCCCCTTGCCGAAAGAGGCTTTTCACCTCGCGGGGCTGGTCCCCGACGCCTACCTGCCGTTCCCTCTGTTGGAGCAGCCCGAAGCCGTTGAGCGGCTCGGTCTGGTGTCGTACGACCTCGACTTCGATGACGTCTCGCTCGATCTGCGCGAGTACACGCGAGCAGTACTTCGACGTGTCTGCGCAGGCACCCGGGCAGTGGCCTGGACGGCTTTTGAGGGTACGTTCCACTACGACGACCTCCTCACCGATGAGGTGGCCCACCAGGTCTACGGCTACTGCACGACCGGCGCCGAACCGGTGGTCGAGTGGGACATCGCGGCCCTGCAAGGCGAAGAGTGGCGCCGTGGAATCGCCGGGGCCCGAGCGGCTTTGGACGCCTTGCTGTCCGCCTCGGAGACTGCGAGGCGGGAAGAGCCGCACCGGCCGAGTGTCTAACTGTGTGACAACCCCGACGAACGTCGGCGAACGGGCGCGGACACCCACGGACTGGCGCCGCAGATGATTGGCTCGCCAGTCCAAGGTCCAGCCCCTACCCAAGTTGCTTCGGGACGAAGAGGTCAACGTCCAACGCATCGCCGCCACGCTTCCGCCGGCGCAACTTGCTCTGGTCGACGACATGGCAGCGTGGCCGAGGCCAGTGGGGGTGCAGCGAGGCACACGCGTGCGTGATCGGTCGGCTCACCCGCCATCGTGGCTGACTGTCGTCGGCTGAGCGGCGTTCGCCACGGACACCGAGGAGATCGTCGCGGGGTGGGCGAAGTTCCTGCCGTACAGCGACGTCCGTCAGCTCGCCCATGCCATCGATACCGGTGACCCCATCACCGTCGAGTACGTCGCCACCTCGGGCAACCGGACCGTGCGCACCCTGAGCCGACTCATGCTCGACCCGCCCTACCTGGAAGCCTGGTGCCACCTTCGGGACGCCGAGCGCGTCTTCACCCTCTCCCGCATCCACGGCGTCATGCCCGCGTGAGACGCGAGCTGAACGTACTCGGCGACGCCTTGCAGGCTGTTCACCATGCCCATGCCGTCGGGTCGGCGAAACCGGGGCAGTGCGTCCTCACGCGGGGAAGGCGGCGGGTCGGCAAGTCCACTCGACACCGTCACCAGACTCCGCGTTCGACAGCCACGACCTGGCCGCCCTGCAGAAGCACCGGGCAGCGGTCAGCGGTCAGCCGGTACCGCTCGTAGCGGTCTCGCGCAACGGAACCAGTTGTTCCGGGCTCCAAGAACCGTACGGACCCGAGGAACTGCTCATGCTCAGCGCCTGGCGAAGGACGGGCGCCAGGGCTGAGCTGATTCGGTGGCATTTCTGGTCGCGCGGTGGGTGGTCAGCGGACGTCCACGAAATCGCCGGTGGAGGTCACGGTCGCGGTGGTCGACGTGCCGGCGAACCGGTAGCGGAAGTAGCCGTCCGCGGACGCGGTGACCGTCGTCTTCAGGGAGCCCGTCGAGGACGACGTGACCGTCTTCACGTCGGTGTAGGTGCTGGAATTCTTCTTGCGGTACTGCAGGGTGACCTTCTGCCGGGCGTAGCCCGTGTACTTGTTGGCGTCCCAGTCGGCCCGGGACAGCAGGCCGTTGACCGTGATGGTCCTGCCCTTCCTGACGGGCTCGGGCGAGGCGTTCGTGGTGAGCCGTGCCTCGCGCTGCACCTTGAACGTGGTGGCCGCGTCCCGGTGGATGTAGTCGTAGTCGTTGGCCGAGACCAGCGTGGCGAGCCTCCAGGTCGCCGCCGCGCTGTTGCCGACGAAGCCGGTCGACGCCTGCGGGTCGAACGTCAGCGTGCCCGTGCAGGTCGACCGGGTGGCGCTCACCTTGACGCACGTGATCTCGTCGTCCCAGATCTGCGCGTAGTTCGGATGCGGACCCCAGGCGCTGATGTACGAGGTCTCGGCGATGCCCGAGTCGTCCGACGCGGTCACGGAGACCTTGGCGGACACCACCCTGGTGGCGCCGACCACGACCGGTTTGCCGCCGTTGACGACGACCTTGTCGATCGTGATGTTCCCCGAGCCGCCGTCCGCCGCCCGGGCGGCGGTGGCACCCATCGCGGTGGTGACCAGCGCCGCGCCGGCGCCGAGCAGGGCCAGGCGCATGGTTGCGCGCATCAACATTCCCCCCGGATTCCGTAGTCGATCAAGGGGAGCGTACGGCGTCGGCCAACGATTCACCACGCAGTTTTGTTTCAACACCCTTGTACGGCAGGCCACTTGAGAGCGGGTGAGCGCGCGCCGCGGCGGGAAGACCGTCATCTCCTCCGCCGGCCCGGGCGACCGGGGCAGGCCTCCCTAGGGCGTGTGTCGACCCGTGGGGAAGGCCAGGAGGGCCAGGGACAGGACGAGGACGGTCAGGCCGGTCCAGGAGACGGCCGGGAGGCGCTCGTCGAGGACCGTGACGCTCAGGACGGCGGCCACCGCGGGCTCGGCCAGGGTCAGGGACGTGGCCGCCGACGCGGACGTACGGCGCAGTCCGTGGCCGAAGAGACGGTAGGCCAGGCAGACGGTGAACAGGGCCAGATGGCCCGCCACCGCCGCGCCGCGTGTCGTGGTGATCCACCGCATGTCCACGGACGCCAGCAGCGGCAGGACCAGCAGCCCGGCCGCGCCGAACAGCACGCCCATCACCGCGTCGGAGGAGTGCCCGCGGGTGATCAGGGTGCCGCCGATCAGCGAGTAGACGGCGTAGGACAGTCCGCCGCAGGCGGCGAGGGCCACGCCGGTCAGGTCCATCGGCGTGGTGGCGCCGGTGAGTTCGGGGCCGAGCACCAGCAGGGCGCAGCCGAGCACGGCGGCCGCGGTGGCGGCGGTCCAGCGCGCGGTCGGGCGGGACCGTCCGGTGAGCCAGGTCAGCAGCCCGGCGAAGACCGGCGCGCTACCGAGGGCGATCACGGTGGCGACCGCCACCCCGGTCCGGGCCACGGCCGGATAGAAGGTGACCGGGTATCCGGCCACCGCCAGGGCGCCCAGGACGAGCAGCCACCGCTCGCGCCCCGTGCAGGCGGCGGGCAGGGAACGGGCGCCCCGGGAGCTGAGGAGCAGCAGGGTGCCGCCGAGGGCGAGACCGGCGGAGCCGATGGCCGCCGCGGGCGCGCCGGCGGGTGCCAGGGAACCGGCGGTTCCGGTCGTGCCCCACAGCACGGCCGCGAGCAGGATGGGTGCGGGGCCGCCGAGGAGGGCGGTACGAGAGGAGCGCGGGCCGGCGTCGGACGGGCGCGCGGGGGTCAGGGGGGTGGTGCGGTTCGGCACAGTCGTGAACTTCCGTCGTCGAATGCGTCAGGGAACGGATCCGCGTCGGGCGCACGACGACAACCCCTGACCGAGCCGGGCTCGGTGGGGCCGGGGAAGCGGAACGGCCGTATCAGGCCTCAGATGTCCGCCGGTGTCCGCGAGTGTCCGCGCCCGTCAGGCGCAGAGGGGCGGCAGAACGACGTGCCAGTAGGTGTTCACCCGGCCGATGCTACCCGGGACACCCGGCGGGCGACCGTGGCAACCGGCACCTCCCTCACCGCCCCCCTCACCGCCCCCTCACCGCCCCCTCACCGCTCCACCGGCGCCGTCGTCCCCCCGCGTCACCAGCCGGGGCTCTGACGACGTCCTCCCCGGTCGCGGTGTCGCCCGCTTCCAGGCGGGCGGTGACCTGGGTGACCGCGAGCCGGGCCATACGGGGGTGTCCTGGGCGACGGTGGTGAGGTCGACGTGGGGCAGACGGGCCGGGCGGCTGTCGGCGAAGCCGACGACCGAGATCTCGCCGGGGACGGCGACGCCCGCGCGGAAGAAGGTGCTGAGCGTGCCCGTGGCGCACGCGCCGTTGAAGGCCAGAACGGCGCTGGGCCGGGGGCTGGTGACGCGGAGGACGGTCACCGCGGCGGCGCCGTCCTCCGCGGCGAGCCCGCCGGGCAGGACACGGACCCGGTCGGCCGGACCGGGGCGGCTCATGGCGGTGCGGTGGGCCGCGACGCCGTGCGTATCGCCGATCTCCAGGACCTGGTGTCCACCGGGGCTCCGCAAGCCGACGAGCCGCGCACAAGGGCGTGCGCGGCTCGTCGGTTCGGCGGGGTCTCGACGCCGTCGCGTCAGCGGACGATCTGTACGTCCTTCGTCACGCTCACCTGGTCGATGTCCGTGGCCCGGATCGTCGTCTTCATCTCCCAGGTGCCCTCGATGGGCAGACTGACCTTGCTGGAGGCCCAGTAGCCGCCCTTGTCGACCAGCTTGGCGTCGAGCGGGCCGATGTCCTGGCTGGGCAGGGTGAAGGAGATCCGCAGCTCGGGGACGGTGACGAAACCGCCGTCGGGGCCGTAGACCACGGCCTGGAGGGTGTTGTCGCCGACCGTGCCGGGGTCGAGGGTGACCTGCACCTTGCCGCGCAGTCCGGGCTTGCCGAGGTCGAAGGGGACGATCGTCACGGAGGCGACCGGCAGTCCGGCGGACTGCTGGGTCGTCGCCGCCTCGGCCGCAGCCCGGCCCGGCAGGGTGCCGGTCAGGATCGTCGTGAGGACGAGGACGACGACGGAGACGGCGACCTCCAGCAGGACCGACCGGCGCAGCGCACGGCTGTGCGCGGACTCGGCCGGGGTGAGACGCGGCTCGGTGGACGACGGACGGTCCGACGGAGACGGGGTGCCCTCCGCATCGGCCGCCGACGGCGCCGGGGTGCCTTCGGCGACGGCCGTCGCGGGCTGCTCCCCCGCCGGCTTGTCGGCGGCCTCCTCGTGTGCCGACGTCCCGCCCACGGTCGCCTTCTCCAGAACCTTGGCCTCCACCGTCACCGCCTTCTCCACCGTCACCGCCTTCTCCACCGTCACCGCCTTCTCCACCCGTACCGTCTTCTCCGCCTGCGCGTTCTGCGTGCCGCTCGTCTGCTCCCTCGTCCTGCCCCTCGTCACGTTCGCCTGACTGGTCACCGTCGCCCGGGACCACGCCCCCGCCGCCAGCAGCACGGCGACCGCGACGAGCTTGGCGAGGAGGACCCTGCCGTACGTCGTGTCCGTGAGCGCCGAGAGCGAGCCGAGGCCCCGCCAGGACTGGTAGACGCCCGTCACCACGAGGACGGTCACCGAGATCCCGGCCAGCCGGGAGAAGCGGGTGACCACGCGCGAGGGGACGGAGGCGCGGGGCAGCAGGGTGAGCAGGGCGACCAGGCCGCCCAGCCAGACCGCCATGGCGAGCAGGTGCAGCACCGAGGAGGTCATCGCCAGCGGCACCTGGATGCCGGCCGAGGCGTGTTCGGCGCCCGCCCAGGTCAGCGCGAGGCCCACCGCGAGGGCGGAGCCCAGCACGAGGGCCGCCTTCGACGGCTCGGGGCGGCTGCGCTGCCGTAGGAGCAGGGCCACCGCGGCGGCGAGCAGCAGCAGGCGCGCCGCCAGGGCGAGGCCCGGGCGGCCCTCCAGGGTGCGGAGCAGTCCGGAGGGGTCGAGCGCGTCGGCCGGGCCGGTGCCGGCCTCGTAGGGGGCGCGCAGGAAGAACAGGAACACCGTCGAACCGGCCAGCGTCCAGCCGCCGATCAGCAGCGGCCGGCGCAGCGGGCGGGTGTCCGGCGGGCGGCAGACGGCGACGAAGGCCGCCGTGCCGACGAGGAGGGCCGCCGCGATGTACGCGAGGTAGCGGCCGATGTTGTAGAGGCCGTCGGTCGCCGGGTCCTCGGTGGCGTCGGACGGCAGGACGGCCAGCGTCGGGGAGGCCTTGCCCACGGAGAAGGTGAAGGCGCCCGACACCGGGTGGCTGTCGGCCGAGACCACCCGCCAGGCCACGGTGAAGGTGCCGGTGCCGAGCTTCTTCGGCAGCTTCACCCGCACACGGTCCGAGCGGCCCTCCACATGCCCCGACCCGCCCAGCTTCACCCGCTGGTTCTCGGGATCGAGGAGGCGGAAGGAGTCGTCGAGGAGGCCCACCGACTCGGTGAAGGTCAGGGTGATGCTTCGCGGACTGTTCTTGACGACGCTTCCGTCGACGGGGTCGGTGGAGCGGAGGGCCGCGTGCGCCGAGGCCGGTCCGCCGCCGAGGAGGAGCAGGACCAGCACGGTGCCCAGCAGCACCAGCCCTTGAAGTCGCCTTCGTCCACTGCCGTGTCGTCCGCCATCGCGCCCTTCGCTCACGTCACCGCTCCGAACCGCCCGGGCTGCCCGGGTCTCGAGTCTCGTGTGCTCGGGGATACGTACGGATGGACACGACATCCTTCTCACCCGTTCGGCCCCCCTACCAGGTCGGCCGGGCCGACACTCCGCCGTCCACCACCAGGTCGTGGCCGGTGATCCAGGCCGCCAGCCGTGAGGCCAGGAAAACACAGGCGTCGCCGATGTCCTCCGGCCGGCCCAGCCGGTCGACCGCGACCGCCTCCCGCCATCGCCGCACCCCCTCCGGCCAGGCCTCGGCCAGCCCCGCACGGTCGATCAGACCGGGCGAGACGGTGTTGACGCGGATGCCGTGGGGGCCGTACTCCAGCGCCGCCGCCCGCGCGTGCATCACGACGGCGGCCTTGGCGGCGGCGTAGTGGGCGTGGCCCTCCGCGGGGAGCCGGGCCTCCACCGAGGCGATGTGCGTGACGCTGCCGCCGCCCCGCTCGCGCATGACCTCTGCCGCCGCCTGGGTGACGGCGAACACGCTGGTCAGATTGGTGTCGACGACCGCCCGCCAGTCCGCCACCGGCATCCCGGGCAGCGCCCGCACCGGCTGGACGCCCGCGTTGTTCACCAGCGCGTCGAGCCGTCCCCCGCCCCACTCGGCGGCCCGCGCCACCAGTTCGCGGCACTCGTCCTCGACGGTGAGATCGGCGCCCGGCAGGACGACGGCCCGCTCGCCGGTCCCCTCGATCTCCTCGGCGAGCGCGCGGGCCGCCCCGGTGCTCGTACGGCAGTGCAGGGCCACCGCCGCGCCCTCCTGCGCGAACCGGCGCGCGATGCCCCCGCCGATCCCGCCGCCCGCTCCCGTGATCAGTGCCACCCGGCCCGTCAGCAACGTCATGGACGGCACAGTCCCGCGATCAGCGCGGCCCGGTCCGGATGACGCGCCGTCAGCGCGGCCGCGTCCCCGTGCTCGTAGTCCTCGTAGGTGAAGCCGGGGGCCATGGTGCAGCCGAAGAAGGTCCAGGCGCCCCCGGTCCGCGCCCCCATCCAGGTGCGGGCGGGGACCGTGAGCTGCGGATGCTGCCCGCCGAGCACGTCCGGCCCGAGCACCGCCGTACGCGAGCTTCCGTCGGGGGCGAGGAGCAGCAGCTCCAGCGGGTCGCCGAGGTAGTGGTGCCAGACCTCGTCGGTGGGCAGGCGGTGCAGGGCCGAGAAGTCGCCCGCGGTGAGCAGGGCGACGATCGCGGAACCGGCCGGGCGTCCGTCGGACGCCTCGGGTCCCGCCCAGGTACGCCGGAACAGACCGCCCTCGCGCGGTATCGGCTCGAGTCGGTAGTGGGCGACGAGGTCTTCCGGGGTCAGCGGGGCTCTCACCCCGGAAGGGTATGGGGAAGGGCTACGGGAAGAGCACCTCGCGGCGCAGGAACGCCAGTTGGGCCTTCTTCTCGGGCAGGTACACGTCCGGCAGGTCGATCTCGGGCAGGGTGACCGGCGGCCCGGCCTCGAAGCCCTGCCGCAGGAAGCGGGCGATGGCCTTCTCGTTGCGGACGTCCGGGTCCACCACGACCCGCCGCCGGTCGAGGCCGAGCAGCACGTACGCGGCGAAGGCCCTCATCAGCGCCGCCGACCAGCCGGGCCGCGCGCCCCGCGCACCGGCGGGCGCGAGGAGCACATGGACGCCGATGTCGCCGGACTCCACCTCGTACACCTCGCCGACCCGGTCCTCGGCGGGCTCGTACGTCTGGAGCAGTCCGACCGGGGTGCCGTCGAGTTCGGCGAGGAAGGCGTGGTGGGTGTCGAGGCCGGCCATGTGGGCGTAGGTCTCGGCGACCTGGTCCCGGGTCAGACCGTTCATGCCCCAGAACGCGGCCCGTTCCTCGCGGACCCAGCCGTGCACGACGTCCGCGTCGCCCTCGGCGTCGAGGGGACGGATGCCCACGGTGCCGAAGCCGTCGGCGTGCTCCGTGTGGACGTAGTGCACGTAGTGGGCGTAGTCGGCGTGAACATGCTGGTCAGACATCGCTCTCCTTGGTCAGCCGTGCCCAGTCGGTGACGACCGGGGCCAGCCCGCCCTCGAGCCACAGGGGGAGCTGGTCGTGGTGGTGGGGGCTGTCGGGGTGCCCGCAGGCGCCGAGGGGGACCACCCACAGGCTGTCCTCGCGGCGGGCCAGGTCCCAGACGTAACGGGCGGCCGGGCCGCGCGCGGCGAGGTCGGTCCAGCCGGGCACGGCCGTGGTGCACAGCACGCAGTCGTGGTCGCCCGAGAGGGCCGGTGCCTCGTACGACGGGTCGGGCAGGGCCCGCCAGGGGGCGAGGCGGTGGGTGTCGCCCCAGCGGGCGGGCGGCTGTACGGCGATCTCCTCGACGGCCTCGCGGACCAGCCGGGGCCGGTCCACGCCGTACAGCTCCTCGGCGCGCAGGAGGTGTTCGAGGGCGAAGCCGATCCGGGGCAGCAGGGCCAGCCAGGGGAGGAGGACCTCGGGGTAGGCGGGCGGGGTGGCCAGGGCGGCGAAGGCCGGGTGGGCGGCGAGGCGGCGGACCACGGCACCGCGCAGGGCCGCGTACCGGGCCGCGTCCTCGCTGTCGGCGTCCATGCGGCGGTTCCAGCGCAGGAGGCGTGCGCGCAGCTCGGCGGCGGGGCCGGTGAGGCCGTCGAGGGCGGCGAGGTGGTCGAGGAGCGGTCCGGCGGAGGCGAGGTGGGTGTCCGTGTGGATGGCGGGCATGTCGGAGGCGGACCAGGTGTCCTTCCCGTCCAGCAGGGCGCGGATGCGGTCGGCGCGGTGCGGCGGGGCGAACTCGACGCCCAGGGGGGCGGCCGGGCCGCGCTGGTTGGCCATGACCGCGACACCGTCGGTGAGGCCGGCGCGGGGCGTCTCGTGCCAGCCGGTCCACTCGTGGCCGAGCTCCCAGGCGGGGACCAGCCGGATGCCGTTGGCCTCGGCGCGCACGGGCACCCGGCCGGCGACCCGGTGCAGCAGACCGCCCTCGGTGTCGGCGGCCTGGACGACGTTGACCGGCTCGGCCCAGAGGTCGAAGGCGGCGTCCACGTCGGCGACGCGGCGGGCCCGCAGGAGGGGGAGGAGGGCGCTGAAGCCGAGGTCCTCGGTGACGCGGGGCGGGTAGCGGAGGGCGAGGGCCAAGGGGATGTCGGGGGCGGTGGAGTCGGCGGGGGCGGCGGGGGCGGCGGGGGTGGTTGAGTCGGTGGGGTCAGCGGAGTCGGCGGGGGTGAGGGAGGTGGACGTTTCTTCCGAAGGGTGCGTCACCCCGCTCTCCAACCCCTCCGGGCCCCCGGCGATCACCGGCCCCCGGTCCGTCTCGATCACCTCCACCTCGACCGGCTCCTCCCCGGCCACCTCGACGGTCTCGGTGTGCCGGGCGGCGCGGCGCCAGACTCCGTCCGGGCCGAGGGCCTCGACGCCGGCGCCGGTGCGGCGCAGCCGTTCGCGGTAGAGGTCCTGGTAGTCGGCCATGGCGTTGGTGATGGCCCAGGCGACCGGGCCGGTGTGGCCGAAGTGGGCGATGCCGGGGACGCCGGGGACGGCGAGGCCGACGACGTCGAACTCGTCGCAGGCGAGCCGGATCTGCTGGTAGACGCCGGGATCCTCGATGAACCGGTGCGGATCGCCGGCGATGACCGCCTGCCCGGTGACGGTCCGGGCGCCGCTCACCAGCCAGCCGTTGCTGCCGGAGGTGCCGGGGCCGTCGGTGCCGAACAGGCCGACCGCGTCGGGGCCGAGGTGCCGTACGGCCTCCTCACGCCACAGCTTGGCGGGGAACCCGGCGAACAGGAGGTGGACGGAGAGCCAGACCGCGAGCGGGGTCCAGGGCTCCCAGCGGCCGGGGGCGAGCCCGGTCCGGGTGAACTCCGGGGTGACGTGGAGCCCTTCGTTGACGCCGTCGACGTACGCCCGTACCCACGCGGCGGTCTCCGCGTCCTCGCTCTCCAGCCGGTAGAAGCAGCGGCGGGCGGTGTCGGCGAGGCGGGTGCGGCGGGCGAGGACGTCCCAGGCGACGGCCTCCGGGCCGAGGAAGGCGGCGGAGGTGCCGTGGGCGCGGTGCCGTTCGACCTCCAGCTGCCAGGCCCGGTCGCGGGCCGTGACCAGGCCCTGGGCGCGGGCGAGTGCCCGGGCGTCTGCCGCGCGCAGATGCGGGACGCCCCACGCGTCTCTGTGGATCTCGGTCGTCACCCTGTGGCCCTTCTGCGGTTCCCGTGCATGCGTTTTAGGTTAGCCTTACCTAATCAATCGGTGCAGGAATCGTACGCGAGGGGTGACGGGGTCATGGCGCAGGGGCGGGGCTGGGAGGGCGCGGTCCTCCGGCTGATGCGGGCGAAGGACTTCACACTGACCGTGACCGGCGCGCAGGACGTCACCCCGCGCTTCCGCCGGGTGCACCTGACCGACGGCGGGCTGCTCGCGGCGACCGGGGTCCACCCGACGATGTGGGTGCGGCTGTGGTTCGACAACGCGGGCAGGCCGCACCAGCGGGCGTACACCCTGGTCGACCCCGATCCGGCGGCCGGCACCTTCTCACTGGAGTTCGCCCTGCACGAGGGCGCGGCGAGCGACTGGGCGCGGGCGGCGCGGCCCGGCGACACCGTCGAGGCGACCGTCCAGGGCACCGCCTTCGACGCCCCCGCCCCCGCCCCGGACCGCGTCCTCGCGATCGGCGACCCCGCCTCCCTGCCCGCGATCAACTCCCTGCTGGCCGCGCTGGGCCCGGCCCCCGCGACCGTCTGGTTCGAGGGCTCCGACGGCGAGGGCGACGGCCTCCCCTTCCGCACCGACCCCGCCCGCCACGAGCTGCGGCACGTCCCGCGCGCGGAGCTGGTCGAACGGGTCCGCGCCGAGCTGCCCGCGCAGCTCACGGCCACCGCACACCCGTACGTCTGGATCACCTGCGACACCCGCACCACCCGCACCCTCTCGGCCTACGTCCGCAAGGAACTCGGCGTCCCCAAGGAACGGGTGCACGCACTGGGGTACTGGCGGGCGGACTGAGCGGGGCGGGTGGGGCAGCGGGGCGGATGGGGGCGTACGGGCTGGACACGGCAGGCAGCGGACGGGGGAGGGGTGGGTGCCCCAAACACAGCCGGCATCAGCCGGACAGGGGCCGCGAGCCGGCACGGCAGGCGGCCGAGCAACGAGCGTGCGGGCCGGGCACGGCATGCAGCAGACGGGCAGGAGGCGCGAGCCAAGCACGGCCGACAGCGGGAAGGGCCCGACGCGGCAGACAGCGGAGCAACCGGCGCGCGAACCAGCCGCAGCAGGCAGCGGAGCAACCGGCCTGCAACCCAGCCACAGCAGACAGCGGGCAACCGGCCTGCAACCCAGCCACAGCAGACAGCGGAGCAACCGGCCTGCAACCCAGCCACAGCAGACAGCGGAGCAACCGGTCTGCGAGCCGGGCGTGGCAGGTGTCGGGGTACCGGCGCGCGGGTCGGGGGGCGGTCGGGGATCATCGACGCATGGACGTCACCCTTCACCTCGCCCAGGACCCCGAGGCCGACGAGTTGCTCGGCCGTTCCCCGCTGGCCGCGCTGGTCGGGATGCTGCTGGACCAGCAGGTCCCGATGGAGTGGGCGTTCAAGGGCCCCCGTACGATCGCCGACCGCCTCGGCGCCGACGACCTCGACGCGCACGACATCGCCGCCCAGGACCCGGAGGCCTTCGCCGCGCTGCTCTCCGAGAAGCCGGCCGTGCACCGCTACCCGGGCTCCATGGCCAAGCGCATCCAGCAGCTGTGCCAGTACCTCGTCGAGCACTACGACGGTGACCCCGAGGCCCTCTGGAGGGACGCCGGCACCGGCAAGGAGCTGCTGAAGCGGCTGGAGGCGTTGCCCGGCTTCGGCAAGCAGAAGGCCCAGATCTTCCTGGCCCTGCTCGGCAAGCAGCTCGGCGTACGGCCGGAGGGCTGGCGGGAGGCCGCGGACTCCTACGGCGAGGCGCAGTCCTTCCGGTCCGTCGCCGACATCACCGGCCCGGAGTCGCTGACGAAGGTACGGGCGCACAAGCAGGAGATGAAGGCGGCGGCGAAGGCCGCGAAGAAGTGAAGTAGGGCGTATTCGGGGGCGCGCCGCGTCGGAAAGGCGCCGTCCGCCGAACGGGTGCATCCGGCCTCCACCGTGCTGAACCGTTGGCGTGTCGCGGGCAGATGACCCTCCATGAGCACCGCAGCACGCCTCCCCCGCCGCCGCACCTGGCTGCGGGTGCTCGTGCTGCTGCTCGCCCTGCTCGTCCCGGGCGTACCCGCCGAGGTCTCCACCTCACCCGTCGTCGCCGGCGAGACCGTCGAGTACGACGCCGTGGACACCGCCGTCCGCCCCTCCCCCGGTGACCGGTGCGCCGCCGCCCCCCTGCGCCCGGCGCCCCGGCCTGCCCCGGCGCCGTGCGCACCGGCCCAGCGGCCGCGGCCCGCCCCGCCCGGGACGCCGTACGCCCCGCACACCCTGCGCACCGTGGTCCTGCGCTGCTGACCGACGCCCGCACCCGGTCCGTCAGCACGACGCAAGGAGCACAGCCATGCCCACCGACCCCTACGCCGTCCTGCGCGCCCTGCTGCGCGCGGAGGCCGCCCGCAGCACCGCACCGAAGCCGCAGGTGAAGAAAGCCGAGCAGGAGCGGCCCGTGGTGGAACGGGACCGCTGACCGGCAGGCGGAGGCGGGGCCCGGCGGCGCGAGCCGACCGGCGGGCCACCGTCTCCGCCGGGCCGTGCCGAAGAGGGAGGGTGATCTCGCGCCCCACCTGGGTGCCGAGGACCGGGCGAGGGACTTGAACATGCCGCTGGTGACGACCTGTTCGACGAGCGAGGGCGGCTCGTCGCCGGGCTTTCGCCTCCGAGCGGTCGGGCTGCGCCTCCGCCGACCGGGCGGGCGTCGTGGCTCTCGTGGCTCTCGTGGCTCTCGTAGCTCTCGTAGCTCTCGTAGCTCTCGTGGCTCTCGTAGCTCTCGTGGCCGACGTGGCCGTCAGCTTCTCGAACGCCGTTCCCTGTCCACAGCCTGTGCATACCGCTCGCGCAGCGGGGACTCCCGCACCGCCCGGTCCGGGGCGGTCCCGTCCACCGGCCCCATCAGGGACTCGGGGGCGCGCAGCCGGGTCGCGGCCACCGGGGTGGGGGGCGCCGTTCTCGCTGAGGACCGTGACCACGGCCTCGCCGGTGCCGAGGCCGGTGAGCAGGTCTGGGTGACGAAGAACACGCGACCCCTTTCGAGCGAACCAGCCGGACGGTGCGGGTGATCGACTCCAGGAACTCCTCGGACGCGTCGTCGAACAGCAGTTCCAGAACCGAGACGATCCCGCGCCCGTCGGCCGCCCTCCGCGGGAACTCGCCCGTGTCGAACTCCGGCTCCCCGAAGAAGCCGGCCGCCGCCTGGGCCTCGAAGGCCGTCAGGGACCGCAGGATCACCCCGCCGTGGCGGTGGACGGCCCGCCGATGTTCCTCAGCTCCGCCTTGCCCTCGTCCGAGGCCAGGAAGGCGACGACCGCCCGGGGGTCCTCGAGGTCGACCAGCTCCAGGCCCTTCCGGTCCGCGTGGTGGAAGGCCGAGAGCCGCTCGGCGATCAGCTGGAACGTCTTGGTCTCGCCGGTCCCGGTGGCGCCGGCGACCAGGCCGTGCCGGTTGGGCATGGGCAGCGGGATACGGACCTGTGCGTCGGGCAGACAGCGCCCGTCCCACAGCAGGGAGCCAGATCCAGAGCCGGACCGGAGAACGCGTATCCGGCGGCGATCTCGTCGGCACCCTGCATCAGCGGCCCCCTCGATCCCGGTTTGCCCCTGTTCATCACGGCTTTTCCAGCGTCGCACTCGGCCGCCATGGCTGCGCCCGGAAGGTCTGGGCCGGTAGGCTTTCCGTGTGATCTTCAAGCGCATCGGAAACGGCCGGCCGTACCCCGACCACGGCCGGGAAAGCACCCGGCAGTGGGCGGACGTCGCGCCGCGCCCGGTCCGCCTCGATCAGCTGGTGACCACCAAGCAGCAGCTCGACCTGGAAACCCTGCTCGCCGAGGACTCGACCTTCTACGGCGACCTCTTCGCGCACGTGGTGAAGTGGCAGGGCGACCTCTACCTGGAGGACGGGCTGCACCGCGCGGTGCGGGCGGCGCTCCAGCAGCGTCAGGTGCTGCACGCGCGCGTCCTCGAGCTGGACTGAGGCGCCGCGCCCGCCGTTCCCCGGCACTCCCCGGCGCTCCCGCCATGAGCGGGGTTGGCCCTTTCGGGTTCTTTCCCCCGCCTTGAGCGATGTCGGATGATCGTTTATTAGTCACGGCCGCCCGGGCGCACTACGCTGCGCCCATGAGCATGCTGACTCCCCCCGGCATGGGCGGCAAGTACCGGATCACGGGGGACAAGTACCCCCGCATGCGTCGTCGTCGGCGGCGCGGCAGGCTGGTCGTCGTGGTCGTCGCCTGCGGTGCCGCGCTGGGCGTGGCCGGCTGGGGCACCCTGCAGCTCATCGATGTCTTCACCGGGGGCGGAGGGACGGCCTCCGCGGCCGGTTCCAAGGCCTCCTGCACGGTGAAGTCGGCCCAGGCGAGCCCGTCGGCCTCCGCCTCCCCGGCCGCGCTGCCCAAGCCCGCGCAGATCACGGTGAACGTCCTCAACGCCACCACCCGCAGCGGGCTCGCCAAGACCACCGCCGACGCGCTGGAGAAGCGCGGCTTCAAGATCGGCGAGGTGGGCAACGCGCCCAAGGAGTACGACAAGAAGGTCACCGGCGCGGCGCTGCTGCTCGGCCCCACCGCCTCGCTGAACACCTCGCTGTCGGTGCTGTCCACGCAGGTCGGCGGGGCCGAGCGGCGGGCCGACGCGGGGCGCAAGGGGGCCGAGGTCGATCTGATCATCGGCGACAGGTTCCAGGCGCTCAGCAGTGAGGCGGAGGCGGCGAAGGCGTTGAGCGTGCTGGTGTCGCCGCAGCCGGCGGCGACGACGAAGAAGGCCTGCTAGGGCCCGTCGCCGGGTGCGGGACGGTGGGGGCTCGTCGCGCCCACGCGGCGGAGCCGCAGATGAGCACGGCCCCGCGCCCCTGGTGGAGCCGGGCCGACGGCCCGGACTCCACAGCGGCCCTTCTACTCGGCCGCGCCGTACAGGCGGTCGCCCGCGTCGCCCAGGCCCGGCACGATGTAGCCGTGGCTGTTGAGGTGGTCGTCGACGGCCGCGGTGACGACCGTCACCGGGGTGCCCGCGAGTTCGCGCTCCATGAGCTCGACGCCCTCGGGGGCGGCCAGCAGGACCACCGCGGTCACGTCGTCGGCGCCGCGCCTGATCAGCTCGCGGATCGCGGCGACCAGGGTGCCGCCGGTGGCCAGCATCGGGTCGAGGACGTACACCTGGCGGCCGGAGAGGTCCTCCGGCATACGCGTGGCGTACGTGGACGCCTCCAGCGTCTCCTCATTGCGGATCATGCCCAGGAAGCCCACCTCGGCGGTCGGCAGCAGGCGGACCATGCCGTCCAGCATGCCGAGGCCCGCGCGCAGGATCGGAACGACCAGCGGACGCGGGTGGGAGAGCTTCACCCCGGTCGTCTCGGCGACCGGGGTGACGATGTCGACCTGCTCGGTGCGCACGTCACGCGTGGCCTCGTAGGCGAGCAGGGTGACCAGTTCGTCGGCCAGGCGGCGGAAGGTCGCGGAGTCCGTGCGCCGGTCGCGCAGCGTGGTGAGCTTGTGGGCGACCAGGGGGTGGTCGACGACGTGGAGACGCATGTCCACAACAGTAACCGGGTGGGACCGGCCCGGCGCCCCCGCACCCGGTGAGCGGGCTTGGGCCGTTCGCCTGCATCAAACCGCCCAGGCGGGGGAAAGTGGTGGAGACGGACCCGGGGTGGTGAAGCCTGTGCCTGACCTGCCGAAGCGCGACGCGCCGGAGCCGCCCGAGAGCTCGGGCGTGCCGCGGGAGACCGATGCCGAGCGCCGCCGGCGCCGCGACCGCTTCCTGCGTGAGCTCACCGAGGCCCGGGAACTGCGTGACCGGGTCCAGCCCCGACGCGCCAGAAGCGCCCGTCTGCGTCATGCGCTGCGCATGCGCACATTCCGCTGGTAGCCGAACGATCCCCTCCTGCACGTACGGCACTTGGGACGTTCGGGGAAGATCGCCACCGTCACGGGTGGCACGGGGGGTGGGCGTGCGTGGGCGCACGGGAAAGCCGCGTACGATCCGCAGTGGCCGCAACGAGTGTGCTGGTGAGTTGCCTACGGACGTAGTCATGGACGTGCGATCAAAACCACCGGACACAGGGAGCCGAAGACGTCCCCTGAACGCCTTGTTTCTGCCACGATTCCGAGTGGGTGGGGCTCGGAGCACAGCTCTCTCCGCCCGTAACCTCCGCCGGGGGGACCCCCAACCGGCACGCCTATGACCAGTGGGAGAGTCACGGTGTACTTCGCCGCACTGCTCGCGCGCACCGAAGACGGGTGGGAAGCGAGCGACACAGAGCTCGACGATGTGGAGACCCTGTCGGATCTGGCCGACCTGGCCCGGGAAGCCACTCCCGACGAGGACACGGTGCTCGTGCTCATCGAGCAGGAGGACTCGTGGTTCGGTGTCGTCCGCATCGATGGCGAGGAAGACCCTCGCATCTACGTCTCCGACGCCGCTGCCGCCGCCCGCAGCTCGTACGGCGAGCTGCTGCTCACCGACGAACTGCTCGGAAGGGAGCCGGGTGACGACGACGACCTGGACTCCCTCGACCTCGACGGCACCGAGGACGGAGAGGACGAGGACGACGACGAGGGCGGTGCCTCCGGTTCCGCCGAGGCCGTGCCGCACGGCCCGGTCGGCGACCCCGGGATCCTCGACGACCTCGGCGTCAGCGAGAAGGAGCTGAAGTCGCTGTCCGAGGACGCGCTCAGCGAGATCGCCGACGCCCTCGGCGCCTCGGAGGTCCTGGAGACCGTCCGCTGACCGCAGCCGAGGCGCCGCCTGACCCGGTACGCGATCCCTGGCGGGCCGCCATGCGGCTCGCCCTGGACGAGGCCCGGCTGGCCGTCCGGGGCGGGGACGTCCCGGTCGGCGCCGTGGTGCTGGCTCCTGACGGCACGACGGTCCTCGCGGCCGGCCACAACGAACGCGAGGCCGGCGGTGATCCCACGGCCCACGCGGAGGTGCTCGCCATCCGGCGGGCGGCCGCGCGGCTCGGGGAGTGGCGGCTGACCGGTTGCACGCTCGTCGTCACGCTGGAGCCCTGCACGATGTGCGCCGGCGCGATCGTGCAGTCCCGGGTGGACCGGGTCGTCTACGGCGCCCGCGACGACAAGGCGGGCGCGGCCGGCTCCCTGTGGGACGTCGTCCGCGACCGGCGGCTCAACCACCGGCCCGAAGTCGTCGAAGGCGTTCTCGCCGACGAGTGCGCGGGACTCCTCACGGAGTTCTTCCGCACCCGCTGACGACCTCCACGAATACCGATTTCAAACCACGCCCCCGCGTGCTGTAAGGTCTCCCTCGGTAGCGTGTCCGAGCGGCCGAAGGAGCTCGCCTCGAAAGCGAGTGTGGCGCAAGTCACCGAGGGTTCAAATCCCTCCGCTACCGCGCTTGAGCGAAGGGCTCGGTCCGCTGGATCGGGCCCTTTGCCGTGTCCGCTATCGGCTTCTTGCCGAAGTAGGTCCAGAGCAGGGCGGCGCAGACCGAGCCGTTGAGCAGGAAGAGCAGCCACAGCAGCTTCGGTACGAAGCGCACGCGCTCCGCGGGGGTGCGGACGCAGTCGAGCAGCGCCCACAGCGTGATGGCGGCGACCAGGGCGATCAGGACGAGGGCCGGCAGGTCCATCAGGTGCAGCACGTGTCTTCTCCCTTGCTGGGGCAGTGGCTCGGTTCGGCGTTCACCCCCTCATCGGACGAGGCCTCCCGATCGGTTCACGGACGCGCGAAAAAAGTTCACGGGCACGCCGCACCCGCTCAAAAGCGGTGTGGAAATCGCACTTACGGTTACACTCGCCGCCGTCAACAGGGGCCCAGCGGCCATGACAGGGGAGGCCAGGTGGCGGTGAACGCCAAGAAGATCGCCGTCTACATACTCGTGGTCTTCGCGCTGTACGTGATCATCACGGACCCGTCCAGGGCGGCGGACTACGTCCAGATAGGCTTCGAGGGCATATCGGACGCCGCCAAGGCCATCGGCGACTTCTTCACCTGGCTCGCCAACGGGGCCCACTAGCCGCCGGGCCCAGCAGCACGCATCGGGAGTGCCCATGATCCGCCACCTGGTCCTGTTCAAGCTGAACGAGGGCGTCGAGCGCGACGACCCCCGCGTAGCCGAGGGCGAGGCGGCCTTCCGGGCGCTCGGCGGGCAGATCGAGGAGCTGGCCTTCTGGGAACTGGGCTGGAACATCAGCGAGCGGCCCATCGCCTACGACTTCGCGATCAACTCGGCGGTCGAGGACGCGGACGCCCTGAAGCGGTACATCGAGCACCCGGCGCACCAGGCGGGCGTCGCCCTGTGGCAGGAGTTCGCCACCTGGGTGGTCGCCGACTACCCGTTCTGAGCCGCACCCACAGAGCTGGAGAGCCCCCCGCCGTCCGGCGGGGGGCTCTCGCGTGTCTCCTGCCCCAACTTCTCCCTCAACACGGTGTTATGGGGTGCTTGCACACAGTGCACATGTCTTGTGATGCTATGACCGCTTTTGACGGATGAGTGGATCGATGTCGTTGACCTGACGAAGAGGTGGCGTTGACCGTGTCGGCCAGTACTGCGCCCCCTCAGGAAGAGGCCCCGGCCCCGGGTCCCGAGCGGCGCCGCGGCGCCGACACCCGGGCGCTCACCCAGGTGCTCTTCGCGGAGCTCAAGGAGCTCCAGCCGGGCACCCCGGAGCACAACCGGGTCCGCGGGGCGCTCATCGAGGCCAATCTCCCGCTCGTGCGCTACGCGGCCGCCCGGTTCCGCTCCCGCAACGAGCCGATGGAGGACGTCGTCCAGGTCGGCACCATCGGACTGATCAACGCCATCGACCGCTTCGACCCGGAACGGGGCGTGCAGTTCCCGACCTTCGCGATGCCGACCGTCGTCGGCGAGATCAAGCGCTACTTCCGGGACAACGTCCGCACGGTCCACGTACCACGCCGGCTGCACGAGCTGTGGGTGCAGGTGAACAGCGCGACCGAGGACCTGACCACCGCCTTCGGCCGCACCCCGACCACCGCCGAGATCGCCGAGCGGCTGCGCATCGGCGAGGACGAGGTCCTGTCCTGCATCGAGGCGGGGCGGTCGTACCACGCGACCTCCCTGGAGGCCGCCCAGGAGGGTGACGGACTGCCGGGCCTGCTGGACCGCCTCGGCTACGAGGACCCGGCCCTGGACGGCGTCGAACACCGCGATCTCGTCCGCCATCTCCTGGTCCAACTCCCGGAACGCGAACAGAGAATCCTTCTGCTGCGCTATTACAGCAATCTCACGCAGTCTCAGATCAGCGCGGAACTCGGCGTCTCACAGATGCACGTTTCCCGGCTACTCGCGCGTAGCTTCCAGCGACTGCGTTCCGCGAACCGTATCGAGGCCTAGCGAAACGTGGGGACGCGGGAGCACGGCCGTATGCACAGGCGCACAGGCAGGGCGCACGCATAGGGCGCACGGCTCTGGTTACGTCATCCGATGGGTGTTCGCAAGCAGGAGCGAGTAGTCACCGGTGAGAGCGAATCCCTCACCAAGGCACTTCCCGACATATCTGCGCTGAAAAACCGTCACACCCTCTGTTTCCAGGGCCGATTCGTCACTGTGATGTCGACATGTCACTACAGCGTGTTGCCGACATGTGACATTCTCCTGGAAGCGCGTTTGCCGGGGCTTCGGCTCCGGTATTCAGGTGAGGGCTGACGTTCTCCACTGGCGGAGAACGAACGCCGCGACCGTCCCGCGACCCAAAGGGGGTGGCATGTCCGCAGACCAGGGCAGCTCGAAGGTGCTCACGCTCACGAAGAGCGAGACCGAGCCCGTCGCGTCTGTCGAGCCCGATGTGCTCGACGACGTCACGGCCCTCGAGGCCGCCGCGCCGGCTCCGGCCCTCCCGTCCTCCGGTGCCATCGACACCCGCACCCTGTCCCGCTCCCTGTTCCTGCGACTGGCCGCACTCGACGAGAACAGCCCCGAACGGGTCTACGTCCGGGACACCCTCATCGAGCTCAACCTCCCGCTCGTCCGCTACGCCGCCGCCCGCTTCCGCTCGCGCAACGAGCCGATGGAGGACATCGTCCAGGTCGGCACGATCGGCCTGATCAAGGCCATCGACCGCTTCGACTGCGAACGCGGCGTGGAGTTCCCGACGTTCGCGATGCCGACGGTCGTGGGCGAGATCAAGCGGTTCTTCCGCGACACCTCGTGGTCCGTCCGCGTCCCGCGCCGGCTCCAGGAGCTGCGCCTGGCCCTCACCAAGGCCAGCGACGAGCTCTCCCAGAAGCTCGACCGCTCGCCGACGGTCGCCGAACTCGCCGCGGTCCTCGGCGTCTCCGAGGAGGACGTGGTCGACGGCCTGGCCGTCGGCAACGCGTACACGGCCTCCTCGCTGGACTCCCCGGCCCCCGAGGACGACGGCGGCGAGGGCTCCCTGGCCGACCGCCTCGGCTACGAGGACACGGCCCTGGAGGGCGTGGAGTACCGGGAGTCGCTCAAGCCCCTGCTCGCGAAGCTCCCGCCGCGCGAGCGCCGCATCATCATGCTGCGCTTCTTCGCCAACATGACGCAGTCCCAGATCGGCGAGGAGGTCGGCATCTCGCAGATGCACGTCTCCCGCCTTCTGACCCGGACCCTGGCCCAGCTCCGCGAGGGCCTGATCTCGGACTGAGGTCCGGGACCACGGGTTCCCGACCGGGAGTTCCCGACCGGGAGTTCCCGGCCATGGGTTCCCGACCGGGAGTTCTCTGCCGAGGGTTCCTTACTGACGCACCGTCAGCCACACTGTCGCGATGCGCGCGACACCGGAAGGAACGTCAGAACGGTCACGCGGCCGTCGGCGCGCCCTGTGGGGCCTGTCGGCGGCCGTCGCCGTCGCGGCGGGGGCGGCGGGCGCCCTCGGGGTGTACGGCGGCGGCGGGCACGGGCGGGATTACGTCGCGGTCGGCACCGGCGGGAGACCGCCGTCGGCGGGGCCCACGGGAGGCGTACGGCTGGTGCCGCTCGACGAGCCGGCGGACATCGGCCCGTCCCCGTCACAAGCGGCGAGAACTCCGGGCGTCCCCGGGACATCGGCGGCCGGGCCGCCCTCGACGGGGGCCGACCCACCGGCACGGAGCAAGAGCACAAGCACGGGCACGGGCACGGGCACACCGCCGCAGACCCCGGGCTCTCCTCACCCGGCCGGGACCCCGTCCCCGACACCCACGCCCACCGGGACGACCGGCCCCGCCGCCCTCCTCACGAGCGACCCGGTACGCACCCCGGCCGAGCACCGCTGGTGCGAGGACGTGACGCTGACCTTCCGCAACCCGGGCGGATCCCCGGTGCGTTCGGGCGCGGTCACCTTCGGGACGCACGTCATCGACGCCCTCGGCATCGACTGGTCCACCGTCGAGTCGACGGTGGAGCTCCCCGCGCCCCTCGCTCCCGGTGAGAAGAAGGAGCGGACCTGGACGGTGTGTGTCGAGGCCTGGAGGGTGCCGCTGGGGATGCGGGTGGAGACGCGGGACGTGTCCGTGCGGTGGGAGTAGGGGTGTCGGTTACTTCAGCGCCAGCCAGGCGACCGCCGCCACGATCGCCACGGCGGCGACGATGCCGATGATCAGGCCGATGCGGGGGCCGGCCGGCGCGGGCGCCTGACGGGAGGTGGCCTGGGGGCCGCCCTCGTCGACGAACGCGCGGAACATCTGGGTGCTGCCGGCGGGGTCGTGGTTGCCCTGCGGGCCCTGGGTGTTAGCCATGGCCAGAGACCCTAGCGAAAACGGCGGCGACGGCCCAAGTGGGGGTCCCGCAAAGGCGCCCGCCGGGGCCCTGCACGGGGCCCTACAGGGTGCCCGCCTCCGGCCAGTTCGACCAGTGGGTGTTCGGCGGCAGGGTCGGGCGGTAGCGGGCCGGGTCCCCCGAGTCCAGCACCTCCGCCAGCAGGCGGAACGTCTCGTGGCCGCTGGGCAGGGTGTCCCAGAAGTCGTCGGGGTGGTTCCACTCCTCCAGCCTCAGCAGGAGCGGCAGGCCGGCGGGTATCTCCTCGCGCAGCTCCGTCTCGTCGGCCAGCAGCAGCTCCCGGTGGGCGGGGACCAGCTCCCGGAAGACCTCCTCCAGCGGTGCCCCGGCGCCGGCGGTCACCGTCAGCGGAGTGCCGCTCACCACGAGCGGGACGTCGCCGACGTACTTCTCGGCGCCCTCGGGGTCGATCTCGTCCATGTTGTCCACCCGGTCCAGGAAGGCGCCGTAGCCGGGCCCTGAGCCGGTGAGGCAGTTGCCGTAGCGGTAGAGGACGCAGGACAGGCCCGCCTCGCGCGGGTTGTAGCCGAGGATCTCCACGACCATGGCCCAGCGCGCGGCGTCGCCGAAGAGGTGGAGGCGGACGTCGACCGGGTAGACGTAGCCGTTGTTCAGGTCGGGGAACGTTCCGTTGCCCGCGTGGAGGTCGAACTGGCCGAGGATCGACGAGGTCGTCATCATGCGCCCACCCTAGGGCGGGCCACTGACAATCCCGTGATCAGCCCATCCACCTGCACATTTACCCCAGCAATACGTGCCTTTGCCAAGTTTTTGCGGCACCTCGCCCCCGCTTTATTTGCCTGCAGCAACCAACCACTCTTATGGTTGCCCCAAGCAACGAACAGGGAGGTGTGATGGCCGCGCAGGCGCAGTACGAGGAACTGGCGCGTCAGCTCAGTGCCTTCGGAGTGGTGAAGCGGGACCTCGGGCGGATCATGCCGGCCGTGTGCTCCCCCGGCTCCGCCGCCGTGCTGACCCTCCTCGGCCGCCACGGGGACATGCGCATGAGCAATCTCTCCGAGCTGCTCGCGGTGGACATGTCGGTGACCAGCCGGCATGTCGCGCACCTCGCCGAGCGGGGCTGGATCGACCGTTCCCCGGACCCGGCGGACAGGCGCTCCCGCATCCTGCACCTCACCCCCGAGGGCCGCACGGTGCTCGCCGAGCTCTACCGGCGCAGCGTGGCCCTGCTGGCGGAGCGCCTGAGCGACTGGACCGACGACGAGATCGGCCAGCTCATCCGGCTGATGAGCCGGCTGCGCGCCGGCTTCGGCGACGGCCGGAGCACCCTGCACCGGCCGCCCCCGCCGCCGGCGCCTCCCTCGCGTCCAGCGCCTCCCCCGTTGCACGAGACCACCCGTACACCCGCGTAAGAGAAGGAAGTCCATGGCAACGACCACACCGGCCGGTGTGCGGGCCCACGGCAGGCACGGGGGCGGGCACGACGCCCACGCCCCGATGACGCACCGGCAGATCATGGAGGCCCTCTCCGGCCTTCTGCTCGGCATGTTCGTGGCGATCCTGTCGTCCACGATCGTCTCCAACGCCCTCCCGGAGATCATCGGCGACCTCGGCGGCGGCCAGTCCGCCTACACCTGGGTGGTGACCGCCACCCTGCTGGCGATGACCGCGACCACCCCGCTGTGGGGCAAGCTCGCCGACCTCTACGACAAGAAGGCGCTCGTCCAGATCGCGCTGGTCATCTACGTCCTCGGATCGGCGGCGGCCGGCCTCTCGCAGAACCCCGGCATGCTGATCGCCTGCCGTGTCGTCCAGGGCGTCGGCGTCGGCGGTCTCTCCGCCCTCGCGCAGATCGTGATGGCCGCGATGATCTCGCCGCGGGAGCGCGGCCGTTACTCCGGCTACCTCGGCGCCACCTTCGCCGTCGCCACCGTCGGCGGCCCGCTGCTCGGCGGGGTCATCACCGACACCTCCTGGCTGGGCTGGCGCTGGTGCTTCTACGTCGGCGTCCCCTTCGCCGTGATCGCGCTGATCGTGCTCCAGAAGACCCTGCACCTTCCGGTCGTGAAGCGGGACGTGAAGGTCGACTGGGCCGGCGCGTTCTTCATCTCCGCCGCCGTCTCCCTGCTGCTCGTCTGGGTCACCTTCGCGGGTGACAAGTACGACTGGCTGTCCTGGCAGACGTACACGATGGTCGCCGGGTCGGTCCTGCTCGGACTGGTCTTCGTGTTCGTCGAGTCCAGGGCGAGCGAGCCGATCATCCCACTGCGGCTGTTCCGCAACCGGACGATCACCCTCTCCTCCATCGCCTCGATGTTCGTGGGCGTGGCGATGTTCTCCGGCACGGTGTTCTTCGCCCAGTACTTCCAGCTCGCGCGCGACGAGTCGCCGACCATGTCCGGGGTGCTGACCATCCCGATGATCGGCGGTCTGTTCGTCTCCTCCACCGTCTCCGGGCAGTTCATCACCCGCACCGGCAAGTGGAAGGCCTGGCTGGTCAGCGGCGGTGTGCTCATCACGGCGGGCCTCGGTCTGCTGGGCACCATCCGCTACGACACGGACTACTGGAAGACCGCGGTCTTCATGGCGCTGCTGGGTCTCGGCGTCGGCATGATGATGCAGAACCTGGTGCTGTCCACGCAGAACCAGGTGGAGCCGAAGGACCTCGGCTCGGCCAGCTCGACCGTCACCTTCTTCCGCTCCCTCGGCGGTGCGATGGGCGTCTCGGCGCTCGGTGCCGTCATGGCGAACCGCATCACCGACTACGCCAAGGACGGCATCGCCGGTCTCGGCCCGAAGTACGCCGCGCTCGCGTCCGGTTCCAGCTCCTCCGGCACGATCCCGGACATGGACAAGCTGCCCGCGCCGCTGCGCACGGTCATGGAGGACGCGTACGGCCACGGCATCGCGGACGTCTTCCTGATCGCCTCGGCGCTGGCCCTGCTCGCCTTCCTGATCACGCTGTTCATCAAGGAGGTCCCGCTGCGGACCAAGGGCGCGCTGGCCCACGCGGCGGAGGGGGAGAGCGAGGCGCAGACCCCGGCCGAGGCCGAGGCCGCCGCGCCGACCGAACCGCGGACGCCCAGCTGGGCCGCCGACACCGCCGACACCGCCGACACGCCCGTCCAGGAGTCCGGCGCCGCGGGTGTCCCGGTCAGCGGTTTCGTCCGGGGCGCCGAGAGCACGCCGGTCCCGCGGGCCGCCGTCACGCTGATCTCCCTGGCCGGACGCCAGCTGGGCCGGTCGGTCGCGCAGGCCGACGGCGCCTACGCGCTGGACACGCCCGGGACGGGGTCGTACGTCCTGATCGCCTCGGCGGACGGGTTCCAGCCGCAGGCGTCCACGATCGTCGTGCACGACGAGCCGCTCGCGTACGACATCCTGCTCGGCGGGACCAGCGGCCTCACCGGGGTCGTCCGGGCCACCGGGTCGGGTGCGGGCGTCAAGGACGCGATGGTCGTCGTCACCGATGTGCGCGGCGAGCTGCTGGCCACCGCGGCCACCGGTGACCAGGGCGAGTTCGCCGTCACCGAGCTGGTGCCGGGTGCCGTGACCGTCGCGGTGAACGCCGCCGGGTTCCGGCCGCGCGCCCAGCCGGTCGAGATCGGCGGGACCGGGGTGACCCGGGTGGAGGTCGGGCTGGACGCGGGCGCCCGGCTCCAGGGGGTCGTGCGGGCGCCGCACGGGCCGCTGGCCGACGCGCGGGTGACGCTCGTGGACGCGGCGGGCAACGTGGTGGGCACGGCCACGACCGGCGCGGACGGGGCGTACGCCTTCGCGGACCTGGACGGCGGCGAGTACACGGTCATCGCGACCGGCTATCCGCCGGCGGCCGGCGCGGTGACGGTGGCCGGGGCCGGCGTGGACGGCCATGACATCGAGCTCGCCCACCCCGGCGAGTGACCGACCGGCAATCGCTCCGGCCCGGTGCGGGGTTCGCCCCCGCGCCGGGCCGGTTCCAGTCGAGGAGCAGGTGAGAGGGGACTGACCGCGAGGATCCGCACGCGGGACGGCTGGGCCGTGTCGCACGCGGTCTCCCCCACTCTCGGCTTCGCCCGAGCGGGAGGCACCCCCCATCGGTGACCGACATGACCGGTGCGCAGGTGCTGCGGGCCGAGGCGGACGACGAGGGCGTCGTACGGGACGCGTCGGGGCTCGCGCCGGGGCCGTACACCGTGATCGTCACGGCCGTCGGGTACGGGCCCGTCCACGCGCTCGTCACCGCGAGCGGACGGGTGGACGTGGGCGGTGTGACGCTGAACCGGTGTGCGGGGCCGGTTCACCGACTTCTCGGCGGCGATCCAGATCGCCCCGGACGACGTCACCCGGTCACGGGTGGAGGCGGTGATCCGGGCGGACTCCATCGGCACCGGCAACGGCACGCGCGACACGCATCTGCGGTCGGCGGACTTCCTGGACGTGGCGAAGCACCCCGAGATCACCTACCGCTCGACCGGGCTCACGGTCGCGGGCCCGGACCGCTGGACCGTCCACGGGCGAGCTGTCCCTGCGCGGTGTCGTACGGCCCGTCGACCTGGACCTCGCCCACCTCGGCACCGGCGCCGACCCCTGGGGCGGCACCCGCGCCGCCTTCCGCGCGACGGCCGAACTCCACCGCGAGGACGTCGCGATGAACTACAACCAGGTCGTCCGGGCGGGCATCGCCGCGATCGGTACGACGCCGAGGGTGGGGTCACCTACGGAGGCCGCGCCTCCGCCTAGGCTGACGGCATGGCACCGAACATCGCGACCAACACCGCCGTCTCGCTCGACGAGCTGCTGGAGTTCGTACGACCCCGTCACCGCGCGATCCTGCTGACCCGGCGGGGTGACGGCGGGCCGCAGGGGTCGCCGCTGACCTGCGGCGTCGACGACTCGGGGCGGATCGTCGTCTCCACCTACCCCGAGCGGGCCAAGACGCGCAACGCCAAGCGGGACGAGCGGGTGAGCCTGCTCGTGCTGAGCGACGACTGGGACGGACCGTGGGTGCAGATCGACGGGACGGCCGAGGTGCTCGACGTGCCGGAGTCCGTCGAGCCGCTGGTGGAGTACTTCCGGAACATCGCGGGTGAGCACCCCGACTGGGAGGAGTACCGGGCGGCGATGGTGCGGCAGGGGAAGTCGATCATCCGGATCACTCCGGTGCGGTGGGGGCCGGTCGCGACCGGCGGCTTTCCCGCTCGGCTTGTTTCGGGGGGCTGATCTGCGGGTGCGGGTTCGTTGGGGCTGGTAGCGCCCACGCGGCGGAGCCGCATGTCGGTACAGCCCCGCGGCACTAGCCGGCCTTCGCTGCCATGGCCTCGATGCCTGCGATCAGCAAGTCCAGGGCGTACTCGAAGTCCCTCTCCCACATCTCCTCGACCGTGTCGCCGCCCCGGGCCTCCATGATGTCCTCGCTCTCCTTGACGACGTCGGCGGCCTGGGGGGCCTGGATCACCGTGGTGAGGGCCTGGCGGAAGTAGGCGTCGGGGGTCAGGCCGACGGCCGCGGAGCGGGCGATGAAGTGGCCCTCGATCGTGCCGAAGCCGTACACGAACTGGAAGACGGAGGAGATGGCCGCCGCCAGCCCGTGGGTGGGCAGGCCGGTGCGGCGGACCACCTGCTGGACGGTGCGGGAGAACGCGAGGTTGTTCGGGCCGATGTTGAGGAACGTGCCCGCCAGCGGTGACACCCAGGGGTGGCGGACCAGCAGGGCGCGGTAGGAGCGGGCCAGGGCGCGCACCTGGTCGCGCCAGTCCTCGTCCTCGTCCGCCGGGTCGGGCAGCTCCATGCCCTCGAAGGTCGCGTCCAGGGCGAGTTCGAGGAGGTCGTCCTTGGTGTCGACGTACCAGTACACGGACATCGCCGTCACGTTGAGCTCGGCCGCCAGCCGCCGCATGGAGAACTTGGCGAGGCCCTCCGCGTCCAGCAGCCGTACGGTGACCTCGGTGATCCGGGTCCGGTCCAGCCCGGAGGGCTGGCCGCCGCCCCTGCCGCGCCGCCGTGCCTTGCCCTCCAGCCACACGCTGTGGTGCGGGGCGTCCTTGGCGGTCTCGGCCATGGCAGGGCACCTTCCTCGTCGTCCGGTACGGGGAACTGTGTTCCGGTACTGAGGAAGATGCTAGGCCTGCCCGGGGCGGCCGGTGCTCAGCGCAGGGTGAGCGGGGTCTCGGAGTCGACTCGGGTCAGTTTCTCCGGGTTGCGGACGTAGTAGAGGCCGGTGATGCGGTCGTCCTCGAAACGGATCGCGACGACACCGTCGATCTCGCCGTCCACCCGCAGGACGAGCGCCGGGCTGCCGTTGACCATGGTGAACTCGCTGGTGAGGGTCGCCTGGTGCCGACGAGCGCCGCCGATGACGAAGCGGGCCACCTTGAGGGCGCCGGTGATCGGCCGGGGCGCGGCCTGCCTGAGCCCGCCGCCGTCGCTCAGCATGACGACGTCCGGGGAGAGCACGTCCAGGAAGCCCTGGAGGTCCCCGGTGGTGAGCGCGTGCTGGAACGACTCCAGGGCGGCCCGGGTCCTGCGCTCGGAGACCGCCTCGCGCGGGCGGCGGGCATCGACGTGCCGGCGGGCGCGGTGCGCGATCTGGCGGACGGCGGCGGGGCTCTTGTCGACGGCGGCGGCGATCTCGTCGTAGCCGACGTCGAAGACCTCGCGCAGCACGAAGACGGCCCGCTCGGTCGGCGACAGCGTCTCCAGGACAAGCATCAGCGCCATCGACACGCTCTCGGCGAGTTCGACGTTCTCGGCCACGTCGGGGGTGGTGAGCAGCGGCTCGGGCAGCCAGGGGCCGACGTACGCCTCCTTGCGGCGGGTCAGGGTGCGCAGCCGGTTGAGGGCCTGCCGGGTGGTGATCCGGACGAGGTACGCGCGCCGGTCGCGCACCTCGTCCAGATCGGCGTCGACCCAGCGCAGCCAGGTCTCCTGCAGCACGTCCTCGGCGTCGGCCGCCGAGCCGAGCATCTCGTAGGCGACGGTGAAGAGCAGGTTGCGGTGGGCGACGAACGCCTCGGTCGCCGGGTCGGTGGTGTGATCGTCCATGTTCGGGTGCCTCCCCCGTCCGGGTGCGGCTCAGACCGTGTGTTCGGCGGTTGCCGGAGTGCCGTCGTGCTGGGCCCGCAGCTGCTCCTGGCGGCGCCTGCCTTCCTTGAACATCTTGTGCAGACGGTACGAGCCGGGCTTGCGGGCCTCGTCCGCCAGTTGCTTGACGGTGCCCTTGCAGATGAACTCCTTGACCTTGGCGCCGGACCGGCCGCCGAGGTGGATGCCCTTCGCGGCATCCTCCTTGTCGGCGAACTGGAAGATGCCGAAGCGTCGGCCCAGGCTGATGCACTGGCCGGCGAACCCGATGGTGAGGGTCGCGGGGCGCTCGCCGTCGATCCGGCTGAGGACCGTGTCGGCGGCGTGGGCGCCCAGCGGGCCCGCGGCCTGGCAGCTCATCCGCAGCGGCAGGTCCGAGGGCGCCGCCGAGTCCCCGGCCGCGACGATGTGCGGGTCGTCGACGCTGGTCAGCGTCTCGTCGGTGAGCAGACGGCCGAGGGCGTCGGTGCTCAGGCCGCTGCGTACGGCCAGGTCCGGCACCCCGAAGCCGGCGGTCCAGACGGTGACCTCGCTCGGCAGCTCACGGCCGTCGGCGAGCCGTACGGCGTCCCGGGTCACGGCCGTCACCTTCGTGCCGGGGCCGTCGAGGACGGTCACCCCGAGCGCGGCCAGCCGTCCGGCGACCGAGCGCCGGCCCCGCGGGTGCAGGTAGGGGCCGAGGACCCCGCCGCAGACCAGGGTCACCGCGCGGCCCTGCTCGGCCAGCTCGGCGGCGGTCTCGATACCGGTCGGGCCGGCTCCGACGACGGTCAGCGGGGCCTTCGCGGACGCGGCCTCGACGACCGGCCGCAGTCGCCAGGCGTCCTCCAGGGTGGCGATCGGGTGGGCGAACTCGGCCGCTCCGGGCACGCGCGGGTCGGCGCTGCCGCTGCCCACCGCGTAGACCAGGTGGTCGTAGCGGACGGTGCCGCCGTGCTCCAGCGTCAGGGCGCGGCCGGCCGCGTCGATCCGGGTCACGGTGTCGACGACCAGCCGGACGCGCTCGCCGAGGACCTCCTTGTAGTCGGTGACGGCGGCATGGGTCCCGGCCACGAGCTGGTGCAGCCGGATCCGCTCGACGAAGGACGGGCGCGGGTTGATCAGCGTGACGTTCACGTCGTCGCGGCTCGTCAGGCGGTTGGCGGCCATGACGCCGGCGTAGCCCCCGCCGATCACGACGACTTCGGTGTTCTCGCTCACGGTGTCTCCTCCGGTTCCAGGGGGTTCGGCCACAAGACACCGGGGGCCCGCTCCGTGTGACAGCGGGTGATGCAGGTCACATGAGAGCGGGCTGTTTCTCCTTGTCCGCCCTGCGCAGCAGCCCCGCCGCCACCAGTCCTCCGCCCAGCACGGCGACCGCCCCCACCAGCAGGCCCGCGCCGAGCCCGTCCGACAGCGACTTGCCCGAGGTCAGGGAGGAGCTGAGTACGGCGCCCAGGACGGCGACACCGAGACCGTTGCCGAACTCCGCCAGCGTGCCGTTGACGCCCGCGCCCACGCCCGCCTTCTCGGGCGGTATCGCGCTCATGACCGCGTGGGCCATGGCCGGGTTGGCGACCGCGCAGCCGACGCCGATGAGCACCAGACCGGCCGCGACACCGCCGTATCCCTCGCCGCTGAACGCGATCGAGACGAGCCCGACCGCCATCAGCACCATGCCGGCCAGCACCGCCGGCGGGGCCCCGAGCCGCACGGTCGCCTTCGCCGCCAGCCCGCTGAAGTTGAGCACGACGACGGTCAGCGCCAGCGGCGCGGTGCGCAGGCCCGCCTCCAGGGGGCCGTATCCGAGGACGGACTGGAGGTGCTGGGTGAGCAGGAAGAGCGCGCCGCCCATGCCGAAGGTGATCAGGACGGCCCCGCCGACCGCGCCGGTGAACCGGCGGTCGCGGAAGAACGCCAGGTCGAGCATGGGGTACGGGATCCGGCTCTCCCAGCGGGCGAACAGCGTGAGGACGACGGCGGCGACCGCCGCGCTCACCAGCACCCGGGCCGAGGTCCAGCCGTGGGTGGGGCCGGAGATGATCGCGAGGACCAGCGAGGCCATGCCGATCGTGGACAGGAGCGCGCCGAGCAGGTCGGGGCGGTCGCCCTGGGGGTTCCTGGACTCGGGGACCAGGGCGAGGACCGCCACGAGCGCGAGCGCCGCGACCGGCAGGTTGATCAGGAAGATCGCGCCCCACCGGAAGTGGTCGAGCATGAAGCCGCCGACGAGCGGGCCGGTGGCGAAGCCGAGCGCGTTCACCGCGGCCCAGATCCCGATCGCCCGGGGCTGCTCCTCGGGCGCGAAGATCTGCATCGCCACGGCGAGGGTGGTGGTGAGCAGCAGCGCGCCGCCCACGCCCATGCCGGCCCGGGCGGCGATCAGTTGCGCGGAGGTGGTGGCGAACCCGGCCACCGCCGAACCCGCGCCGAACAGGGCGAGGCCGGTGGCCAGCATCTTCTTTCGGCCGTAGCCGTCGGCGGCGCTGCCCGCGGTGAGCAGCAGACCGGACTGGACGAGCGAGTACGCGTTGATCATCCACTGGATGTCGGCGGTGCTCGCGTCCAGCTCCCGGGTGAGGGAGGGGATCGCGACGTTCAGGATCGTGTTGTCGAGCAGCACGGTGAGCTGCGCGAGACAGATCACGGCGAGGATCAGCCAGCGCCGGGGGTGGGAGGTAGTCACGCTCTACACCGTAGAGTCATTGCTATACACCGTACAACCAAGTTACCTGGTTACCTGGTTACCTGGTCACGAAGAAGAGCGGTGGCTCATGCCACCGCTCTTCTCTCAACCGGCCTTCTCTCAACCGGCCTTCTCTCAACCGGCCTTCGTCAGCTGCTCGCCTTCTGCGTCAGGTCGTAGAAGGTGGCCGAACCCACCGTCACCTTCTTGAAGTTGGCCTCGACCCAGGAGGTGATCTGCGAGGACGTGCCGCTGCTGCTGCCGCCCATGCCACCGCCGGTGCCGCTGCTGATGAAGTAGTGGATCTTTCCATCGGCCACGTACTGCTTGAACTGCGCCAGCGTCGGGGACGGGTCGGTGCCGTTGAAGCCGCCGATCGCCATGACCGCGTCGCCGGTCGCGAGCTGGTAGCTGGCGGCGTTCTGGGCGCCGATCGCGGCCGCGGCCCAGGTGTACTTGCCGGAGTCCGCCTCCAGCAGCTTCTTGGCCTCGTCGGTGACGCTCGCGCCGTTCAGCAGGCCGCCGACGCCACCGCCGCCGCCCATGCCGCCGCCGCCGCCGGTCTGGCCGCCGGGACCGCCCTGCTGCTGGTTCTGCTGGCCCTGGCTGTTGCCGTTGCCGTTCTGCTGGTTCTGGGTGGAGCCGTTGCCGTTCTGCTGGCCCGGCATGCCGCCGCCCATGCCGCCGCCGGGGAAGCCCTGGCCCTGCTGGTTCTGGGTGTTGCCGTTGCCGTTCTGCTGGTTCTGGCCCTGCTGGCCGCCCATGCCGCCGCCGAAGCCGCCCCGGCCGCCGCCACCGCCCGGACCGCCGCCCATCATGGACGCGCCCGACGGGCCCGCCGTGACGATGGAGCCGGTGTGGCCCGTCTGGAGGGTGCTGAGGGTGTACGCGGTCGGACCGGCCAGGGAGGCGACCAGACCGACGGAGGCCGCCGCGAGGGCGAGCTGACGGTTGATCCGGCCCGCGAAGACCAGGCCCAGCGCGGCGGCCAGACCGCCGATCAGGACCAGCCACTTCAGCCAGGGCAGGTAGTCCGAGGTGCGGTTGAGCAGGACGTACGACCAGGAGGCCGCCGCCACGACCGAGGCCGCGAGGGTGATCGAGGCCCACAGCTCGGACCGCTTCTCCCACAGCAGACCCGCGCCCATGCCGATCACGGCCGCCATGTAGGGGGCGAGGGCCACCGTGTAGTACTGGTGGAAGATGCCCGCCATGTAGCTGAAGACGACCATGGTGATCAGCAGCGAGCCGCCCCAGACGAGGAACAGACCGCGGGTGGCCGAGGTGCGCTTCAGCTTGCGGGTGGCCACCAGACCGGCGACCAGCAGGACCAGCGCGGCCGGCAGCAGCCAGGAGATCTGGCCGCCGATCTCGGAGTTGAACATCCGGTCCCAGCCGGTCTCGCCCCACTGGCCGGTGTTGCCGCCGCCACCGCCGCCGACGCTGCCGGTCTCCTCGCCGTTGAGGCGGCCGAGACCGTTGTAGCCGAAGGTCAGCTCCAGGAAGGAGTTGTTCTGCGAGCCGCCGATGTACGGGCGGGAGGAGGCGGGCCACAGCTCGACGATCGCCACCCACCAGCCGCCGGACGCGATCAGCGCACCGGTGGCCAGGGCCAGCTGGCCGAACCGCTTCCTCACGCTCACCGGCGCGCAGACCGCGTAGACGATCGCGAGCGGCGGGAGGATCAGGAACGCCTGGAGCGTCTTGGCGAGGAACGCGAAACCGATCGCGACCCCGGCCCACACCAGCCACTTCGTGCGGCCGTCCTCCACCGCGCGGGCGGTGAAGTAGCAGGCCACGGCCATCAGCAGGGCCAGCATCGCGTCCGGGTTGTTGAACCGGAACATCAGCGCGGCGACGGGGGTGAGAGCGAGCACGGCGCCCGCGATCAGACCGGCCGGGGCACTGAACCGGCGGCGCACGGAGGCGTAGACGACGGCGACCGTGCCGACGCCCATCAGCACCTCGGGGGCGAGGATCGCCCAGGAGTTCAGGCCGAAGATCCTGACCGACAGGGCCATCGGCCACAGCGAGGCCGGGGGCTTGTCGACGGTGATGGCGTTGCCCGCGTCCAGCGAGCCGAAGAAGAAGGCCTTCCAGGACTGGCTGCCCGCCTGGACGGCCGCCGAGTAGAAGGAGTTGGCGTACCCGGAGGCGCTCAGGTTGTACAGGTAGAGGAGGAGGGTGGCGAGGAGCAGACCGAGGAAGGCCGGGCGGGCCCAGCGGGGGTCCTCGGGGCGGCCGCGCCAGAGTCTGCGGAGGAGGGGCTGCTTCGGCTCACCCGACTCGGGGGCCGGGGCGGCCGGCTGCTGCGGCTCCGTCGCCGGAGGGGCAGTGGGGGGCGGGCCCCAGGCCGTCGGTTGGTCGAGATGGGTGGTCATCGGGGGTCCCCCGGGTCGGTGTCGTGAGGGCGCACCGGCTGCAGTCGCATGGTGGCGTCCCTCCAGGTGCCGTCCGCGGCTTCACCGGCGCGGAACTGGGTGGTCTCTTGGGTGGCGGTGGTGTTCCGGTACGGCAAGGCGTACGCCGGGGCCTGGCCCGGCGAGCCGTACGCCGGTGCGGACGGACGGGCCGGGTGCCGCGGCCCGTACGCCGGTGCGGCCGGGTACGGCGTCGGCTGTGCCGGGAGGGGGGAGGCGACCACGGTCGACGCCGGGTCGTCGTCCTCGTTGTCCTCCCGTCGGTCCGAGAACACCCACGCGCGGAAGAGCAGGAAGCGCAGGACCGTCGCCGCGAGGTTGGCGGCGATGAGCACCGCGAGTTCGGTGGAGTGCGCGGGCTGGGTCGTCGCCGCGTTCAGGGCGACGAGCGAGCCGCTGGTCAGCGCCAGGCCGATACCGAAGACGACCAGGCCCTGCGCCTGGTGCTTGACGGCCCCGCCGCGGCCGCGGACCCCGAAGGTCAGCCGGCGGTTGGCGGCGGTGTTGGCGATCGCGGACACCAGCAGGGCGAGCGCGTTGGCGAACTGCGAGCCCGTGAACTGGCGGAAGCCGCTGTAGAGCAGCAGGTAGAACAGGGTGGACAGACCGCCCACGACACAGAAGCCGACGAGCTGGCGGGCCAGCCCCTTGGGCACGTCCTGGATCTCGCGGTCGCGCGGGTCGTCACCGAAGGGGCGCGCGAGCCGGTCGAGCGAGAGGGAGCCGGTGGCGAGGGCCTTGCCCACGCGCCACACGCCCTTGAGGTCGTCGGTGGCGGTCTTCACGATGTGCACCGTGGAGTCCGGGTCGTCGACCCAGTCGACGGGCACCTCGTGGATCCGCAGACCGGCCCGCTCGGCGAGCACCAGCATCTCCGTGTCGAAGAACCAGCCGGTGTCCTCCACCAGGGGGAGCAGCACCTGGGCGACATCACGGCGGATCGCCTTGAAGCCGCACTGGGCGTCCGAGAAGCGGGCCTGGAGCGAGCCGCGCAGGATCAGGTTGTACGCGCGGCTGATGAACTCCCGCTTCGGGCCGCGCACCACGCGCGAGCTGCGGGAGAGCCGGGAGCCGATCGCCAGGTCGGAGTGACCGGAGATCAGCGGGGCCACCAGCGGCAGCAGCGCGTTGAGGTCGGTGGACAGGTCCACGTCCATGTACGCGAGGATCGGGGCGTCCGAGGCCGACCAGACGGTCCGCAGCGCACGGCCGCGGCCCTTCTGCTCGAGCCGGAAGTTCCGGACCTCCGGGATCCGCGTCTCCAGCCGGCGCGCCACCTCGGGGGTGGTGTCGGTCGACGCGTTGTCCGCGATCGTGATGCGGAAGGTGTACGGGAACGTACGCGCCAGGTGGTCGTGCAGTCTCTCGACGCACGGCTGGAGGTCCTTCTCCTCGTTGTAGACGGGGATCACTACGTCCAGGACAGGCGTACCGGCTGTGGCGGCCGGGAGGTGCTCCCGCGCCGGCAGGGTGCCGGGAGAAGAGTCGGTTCGCATGTCAACGACTTTCGTCAAGCGCCCTGTTGCACCCATGTGGTGGCACTGTGTTCGACCTGTGAGTCCAGTTGCCAGTTCGTTTCGGGCGCGGGCTGGGGCACGGCGGGGGCAAGGGCGGGCAAATGCACCGTGAAGACGGTCTGCCCGGGCACGCTGTCCACCGTCACGGCACCGCCGTGCGCGGTCGCCACGGCCTGCACGATGGCGAGACCGAGGCCGGTGGAGCCGGTGGAGCGGGAGCGCGCCGAGTCGCCCCGGGCGAACCGCTCGAAGACGTGCGGCAGCAGGTCCGGCGGAATGCCCTGACCGTTGTCCTGGACGTCCACGCACAGCCAGGGTCCGCGCCGTTGCACCCGTGCGGTGACGGTCGTCCCGGGCGGGGTGTGCGTACGGGCGTTGGCCAGCAGGTTCACGAGCACCTGCTGGAGGCGGGCCGAGTCGGCGGAGACGAGCGCGGGCTCGTCGGGCAGTTCGAGCCGCCAGACGTGGTCGCGGCCGGCCGCGCGGGCGTCGCTGATCGTGTCGATGACCAGCGGTACGAGGTCGGTGTGCTCGAACTGGAGCGGGCGCCCGGCGTCGAGGCGCGCGAGCAGCAGCAGGTCCTCGACGAGGAGGGTCATCCGCCCGGCCTCGGACTCGATGCGGCCGAGGGCGTGCTTGGTGTCGGGGCCGACCTCCTCGCGTCCGCGGCGGGTCAGCTCGGCGTAGCCGCGGATGGACGCGAGCGGCGTCCTCAGCTCATGGCTGGCGTCCGCGACGAACTGCCGGACCCGCATCTCGCTCTCCTGGCGGGCGTGCAGGGCGCCGTGGACGTGGTTCAGCATCCGGTTCAGCGCGGCGCCGACCTGGCCGACCTCGGTGTGCGGGTCCGTCTCCGACTCGGGCACCCGCTCGCTGAGGTTGACCTCACCGGTGTGCAGGGGCAGCTCGGAGACCCGGGTCGCCGTCGCGGCGACCTTGCGGAGCGGTCGCGTGGCGACGTTGACCATGACGGTCCCGGCGAGACCCGCGGCGACGAGACCGGCGACGGTGAGGCTGATCTCGACGATGATCAGGGTGTTGATGGTGTTGTCGACGTCGGAGGTGGGGATGCCGACGTAGTAGCTGCCGTTCTTGCCGTTGATGGACTGGACCAGGTAGGTGCCGAGGCCCGGGATCTCGACGGTGTGGGGCCTCTGGTCCTGTGAGACCGCGCCGAGTGCCTTCATCTGGGCCTCGTTGAGGTCCACCGGGTCCATCCGGGCGACGCCGTCGGCGTCGTTCTTCTTGGTGCCGACCTTGCCACTGGTGATCGAGCCGTTCTCGATCTTGGCCGCAAGGGTCTTCTGCGGTCCCGGGCCCTGGACGACCTCGTCGAGCTTGGTCCCCTGGGGTGCGTTGCTGTCGGTGGTGCCGTTGCCGTTCTTGACACCGCCCTTGCCTCCGGGGCCTCCGACGGGCCCGCCCGAGGCGCGCATGGCGGACTCCTTGAGGGAGCCTTTCAACTGCCCGTAAAGGTGATCCCGAAGGACCAGCGTGGTGACCGTCCCGATCACCGCGCACACCACGGCGATCAGCGTCACGGACACGACGACGAGCCGGGTCCGCAGGGTGCGCGGCTTTCCCGCTCGTCGCTTCTGCGGACGCGGCCGTCGTCGCCCGCTCATGACGCGGCGGGCTTGATCAGGTAACCGGCCCCACGCCGGGTGTGGATCATCGGCTCCCGGCCGGCGTCTATCTTGCGGCGCAGGTAGGAGATGTACAGCTCGACCACGTTGGCCTGGCCGCCGAAGTCGTACGACCACACCCGGTCCAGGATCTGCGCCTTGCTGAGCACACGCCGCGGGTTGCGCATCAGGAAGCGCAGCAGCTCGAACTCGGTGGCGGTGAGGTGGATGTTGTCCCCGGCCCGCGAGACCTCGTGGCTGTCCTCGTCGAGGGTGAGGTCACCGACGACGAGCACGGAGTCGGAGCGCCGGTCGGCGGCACCGGAGCGCCGGATGAGACCGCGCAGCCGGGCCACGACCTCTTCGAGGCTGAACGGCTTGGTGACGTAGTCGTCGCCACCGGCGGTGAGACCGGCGATACGGTCCTCGACGGCGTCCTTGGCGGTGAGGAACAGGACGGGGACGTCCGGCAGCTCACGGCGCAGCCGGCCCAGGACGGTCAGCCCGTCCATGTCGGGCAGCATCATGTCGAGGACGACCGCGTCGGGACGGAACTCCCGGGCGGTCTGGATGGCACCGGTGCCGTCGCCCGCGCTCCGGATCTGCCATCCCTCGTAGCGCAGGGCCATGGACAGCAGTTCGGTGATCGACAGCTCGTCGTCCACCACAAGCACTCGGACGGGGCTCCCGTCCGGCCTCAGCAGTTCGGTGCGCCCCTGGGGCGAGGTCGTGGTCATGGGGAACACCATGTCGGTGTCCTCTGAGAGCACTCTTTCGACAACCTGTGATTTCCCTGAGAAACTCACAGGAGCCTCTCAGGCAATGCCTGGCAACCCCTGACGCCGAGTTGATCTCGGGCGGCTCCGGCCCTGCTCACCGCCCATCGCCCCCGATCAGCCCGGTACGGACCGCCCGGACCCGTGGCTGTGCTCCACCTGGGTAACGCGCAGGCCGTACCGCTCAGTTCCGGCCGGACCCTTCAGAAAAGGCCGTCCTGTGCATGCCCGGCCGCCCTGAACTCCCGCACCGGAAGCCGCACCTCCAGCCCTCCTTCGCAGCCGACCGGAACCAGCCCCCACCCCCTCATCAACCGGGTGTCCAGCACGATCACCCCCTCCCCGCTCGCCAGATGAAGATCGGGCCCGGCCGCGGCCACCAGCTCCCCGCCCACCGCGCCGCCCGCGACCAGCTCGGTCACCTCGCCCCGGGCCGCGGGTGCCGTGTCGAGGCCGAACGCCCGCAGATGGTCGACGCCTTCGAAGGGCGCCCGGGTCAACGACTCCGGCCACTGGGCCAGTTCCACGGCCCGCCCGTGCAACTCCCTGATCTCACGGACCCGCTCCTCCTCGTCCTCCGGGAGCGCGGCCCGCACCGCCCGCTTCTCGGCGTACGGAATCCGGTCCGGCACCCGCAGCGCCGCCCGCAGCAGCTCCTCGGTCCGCCGGGCGGCCATCAGCGGTCCGCTGCCCAGCCAGCTGAAGCAGACCGCCCCCTGCTCCAGCAGCCGCGCCGGCCCCCGCTCGACCGCCGTGATCCCGACCTTGACCAGTCCCGGCCCGAACCACGCCAGATACACCCGGTACGGCCGCGGATCGTCGGCGATCCCGTCCGCGGCGACGGAATGCGCCCGGTCCAGCCGCGCACACTCCTCGCACCGCGCCCCCGTGCTCCTCCCCGACACCGCCGCCCGCACCGGGCACGCATGCCCCCGAGCCCCGACACATCCCCGCACACCCCCTTCCGCGACCGCGAAGGCCACCCGCTTCCCCCGGGACAGCGGACTGCGCCGACCCCCGTCCCACAGCAGCGCGGGACCCTCAGCCGCCCATCGCAGCCCCGCGCACCTCCATGCCCGTGCCATCGCCCACCACGCTAACCTCCGCCTCTGACAACGGGCTCCGACCTGCGGCTTCCCGCCTGGCTTCCCGGCCGGCCCGCCGCGCGGCGGGCCGGCCGGCGAGCAGGCAACCGACGCAGCCCGGATGACCGCGCCGGGCCGACGCGTCCCGCACCCGCATCCCCCACTCCGCCCGGGGCCGCACCCCCGGTGGCTTGCCCCACCCGGTCAGATGCAGCGCCCAGGTGACCAGCGCGCTCACCGCCACCACGGCACCCCCGCCGACCAGCAGAGCGGGGGAGACGGCACACACCCCGACCCCCATCACCGCGGTCCCGGCGGTCGCGATCCCGACGCCGGTCCAGCCGGCGACCGTGTGCCCCTCGTCGTACTGATGACCCGCCATGCCATTCCCTCACCATCTAAGAGGTTGATGTCTTGAACCTCTTACAAGGTAAGAGAAACCGAAAGCAGATAACAAGGACCCAGCACGAACCCTCCGAGAGGAATCCCGCCCGCGATGACAGCCCAGCCACCCCGCCCCCGCCCCGCGGCGACCCCCGCCCAGGCGATCTCGGCCATGGACGACCTCATCGCGGCGAGCATGATCGGCCAGCAGGAGATGGCCCAGCGCCTCGGCCTGAACGTCACCGACCTGACCTGTTTCGGCTACGTCCTCCAGGCGGGCGAGAACCTGCTGACGGCAGGCGAGTTGGCGACCCGGGTGCACGTCACCACCGGCGCGGTCACCGGCATCCTGAACCGGCTGGAACGCGCCGGTTACGTCACCCGGCGCCCCGATCCCCAGGACCGCCGCAGGGTCCGCGTGGCCGCCGTACCCTCCGCCGTGGCCCGGGCGTACGCGCTCTACCAGCCGTACTACGACCGCCTGAACGATCTCTTCGCGGACTACTCCCCGGAGGAGATCGCGGTGCTGGCGGACTGGTTCACCCGGGCGACGGTACTGGCGAACGCGTACCGCGAGGAGCGCCGCGCCGACGAGGGCGGGAACAGGGACGGGGACGGGGACGGGGGCGGACTCGCGGACGCGGGGGACGCGGAGGACGCGGAGGACGCGGGGGACGCGGAGGACGCGGAGGACGCGGGAGACGCCGTATGAAGGCCGCCGGACGGTCTGTTACGGGGTGAAGGAGACGACCGAGGTGTAGTCGGAACCGACATGGAACTCCACCCTCTGGGTCCCGCTCGGTGAGCCGATGCCCCGCAGCGGCAGGGTCCAGGTCCGGGTGGAGCCGCTGACCGACACCGAGGGGCTCGTCCCCAGCTCGCTCCAGCTCCACTCCGTCGAACGGCTCCGGTAGAGGCCGCCGTTCTCGATCATGTAGTCGGCGCCGAGGGCCGAGGGCGACGGATAGGGGAGCTGGTAGCCGGTCGAGGTGTCGCCGTCGGTGTCGACGAAGACGTGGTAGAAGCGGTCCGAGGCGTGGAAGGCCGCCCGGAAGGTGACGGTTGCGGAGGACACGCAGACGGAGTAGTCGGTGATGGGGCCGGAACCCGCGCCGGAGGTACAGGAACTGCCGCTGTCACCGCTGCCCGAGCCGGTGCCGGTCCCCTTGGCGGCCGCCCCGGAGGTGGCGGCCGGCTCGTCCTGGGCGTCCGCGCGGGACGACGTACCGGCGGTGGCGGATTCCGTGGCCGACGACGCCTTCGGCGAGGCGCTCTCGCGGTCCGCCGACGGCGAGGCGGACACCGACACGGAAGCCGAGGCCGACTCGGGCACGCTCGGCGGCGGCCCGTACGTCCCGCCCCCCTGGGTGTGATCGGGCCCGGCACCCGGTACGGCCGCCGAGGACCGACCGTCACCGCCGTCGCGGACGACGAGGACACCGGCGATCAGCGCGGCGACGACGACCGCGACGCCGGCGAACGACGCGGCCCGCGGCAACCGCCGCCGCGCGGCCGGCTCCGCAGCCGGGACGGGAGCGCCGGCACCGGTGCGGCCGTCACCCGCCCCACCGCTCACCGGACTGCGACGGACACCGGGACGGCCGCCCCCGTCCGAACGGGCCACCGCCTCCCCGCCGCCGAGTTCCGCGACGAACGACTCGGCCGCCGAGGACATCACCGCGGGCGAACCCTCCGCCTCCGGCTCACCCCCTGCCGCACCCCGGGAGCCCTCCCCGGAACCGTCCCCGGCCTCCGGCCCGGCGCCCCGGGCGGACGCCGCAGCGATCGCCGACGGTCCCTTGGACCGGCGCGGCAGCGGACCCTGCACTGTTGGGGCGTCCTTCCACGAGAGCTACGCCGAACGCATCGGGCGCCAACGAGCCGCCGATCGTATCGGAGTTCGACACGCATCCAACCCGAAGATTGTTGTCGCCGGATTGCTTCGCCGCGGCGACGGAACCGACGCCTGCGTCCGGGCCCCGGGCTCCCGGTCCCCCAACCCCGCCGCCCCCGAACTCCACCGGGCCGTCTCCGCCTGGCTCCGTGACGACCGGCCGTTCGCCCAGGTGATCTACGCGCCCAGGTGAGCGGTACGCCAGTAACCTCCGGTGCATGACGGTCTATCTGCTGTGGCACGTGGGACACCAGAACGAAGCCGGTGCCGACGACACCACCGTGCACCGCGAGGGCGAGACGGTGTACATCGACGAACAGGACGGCGACGACCCCAAACTCCTCGGCGTCTACTCCACCCTCGACAAGGCGGAGGACCGCATCCACCGAGCCCGCCTCCTGCCCGGCTTCTCGGCCGAACCGGACTGCTTCGTCGTGGAGGAACACACACTCGACGAGGACGCGTGGCCCGAGGGCTTCGTACGCGTCCCTCCGGAACCCCCAGAACCCCCAAAGCCCTCAGAACCTCCGGAGCCCCCGGCCCGGCCCGGCCCGACCTGAACTGACCTGGCCCGGCCTGGCCCGCCGGCCCGGGCACCTCGTGACCAAGGTGGGCGCGACCCGCGACGCACAGGACGCCTCGCCTCCCTCCGGATCGGCACACTCGACCTGGTCAGCCTGCGGCTCGGCAACGCCGAAGGGCCCCGCCCCAGCCCGGCTCGCTCGCCGAGGCGTTCGAGACGACATCGGCCGCTGAACGCTCCGCATGCCATGGCCGCAGAGCCTGTACAGCCTCGTACCGGGCCGCGTTCGGCTGTTCGGCCCATGAGGCGAGGGCCGTGCCGGGCGTCGCAAGCGTCATGGGTCTTTCTGCTGTGACCATGAAGCGTTCATGGAAGGTGATCGCTGACGGTGATCGCTGGAGTGATCGCTGGAGTGATCGACGAGGAGCTCCGGACCGCAGGGCCCGATGCGGCGCCGCCGCGGGCCGCTCACGGGAACGCGCTGGAGGTGACGTGGTGAACTGGCTGACCTCGCTGCCGGCGGTGGTGCTGGTCGTGGGCGGGCTCTTCCTCGCCCTCCTGCTCACGGCCGTGGCGCGGATCGGCGTCCGGGCGCTGGTGCCGGCCGCGGAACAGGATCAGGTACCGAAGATCGCCACGCCCCTGATGCCGTCCCTGGGCGCCGCCTTCGCGATCTTCGCCGCCCTCTCACTGGCCAGCGAGGCGGGCTATGTGCGCGCGGCGGAGGCCCTGGTGAGCGACGAGGCGGCCGCGGCCTCCCGCCTGGCATGGGCGGCGACCAGTCCCCGAGTCCGGTCGGAGCCGATCCACACGGCACTGCTGGACTACTTGCGGACCACGCGTGCCAGGGAGTGGAAGGGCGCGGCAGCGGCGTCCGGTGACGACCCGGCAACCGCTCGCGCGATCGCACGGCTGGAACGGAGTGTGCGCGCCGAGGCGGCCCGGCCCGAGGTGGGCACCACGACCGGCACGGAGCTGGTGGTGTCCCTGGACGGTGTCACCAGCGGTCGTCGCGCCCGCGTCGCCGCCGCCTCGCGGGACGTTCCCGTGCTCTACGTCGTCACGCTCGCGGTCAGTGGACTGGCCTTGATCGTGAACTCCGGCGCCCTGGTCTTCCGCGCCGGCCTGCGCACGTCCCTGCTCGTCGCGGGCGTTTCGAGTGTGGTCGGGCTGAGCCTGGCACTGCTCTTCGCACTCAGCGCTTCCTGGAGCGGACCGTTCGTCGTCAGTGGGCACCCACTCGACGCCGTCGTCGTGGACCTGAGGTCCGGCTTCTTCGAAACGGGGCCGTAGGCGGCAACTCCATTTCCGACCAACCGAGTTGATCATGTCACGGGACTGTGACGGTGCCGTCCTGGATCGACGACCGGCGCATCCATCCCGATCCCGGCGCTCTCTTCATGGTCGAACGGGCGCTGAGGAACCGAACACACCGCGGCGCCGACCAACCGACTACTCAGGGGACTTGACCCATGATCCGCAACCGTCGCAAGGCTCTGCTCGTCTCCGCCGCCCTCTTCGGCGGCACCTTGCTGATGACGGCGTGCAACCAGGGCGCCGACGCCGCAGGCAGTTCCTCCGGCACGACCGACACCACCGCGGTGGCGGACAAGTCCGACGCCAAGGGTGTCAGCGGCACCTTCGCCGGAGGAACGGTGAAGTACCTCGCGTCGGGCAAGTACATCGTCAGCGTGTCCGGCAAGGCGGACCAGCAGTTCTGGATCGGCGACAGCACCGAGATCCACGGCGCGGGCACCATCTGCGGCGACGCCTCCTCGAAGGTCGACGCCCCGTGCGAGGAGTCCGACCTGGAGACCGCGACCAAGGGCGGACGCTCCGTCAACGCCGATGTAGTACTGAAGGACGGCGTGGCGACGGAGATCACGGAACGCCGCTCCTCCGGGTCCTCCTCCGGCACGGGGAGCACGTCCGGCGGCGGCAGCGGCACCGGCTCCGGCTCCGGCTCCGGAAACACCTCCGACTCCGGCGAGACCGTCGTGGAGGGCCTCGACAAGGGCAAGGGCGTCAGCGGCACCTGGTACGGCATCGTGCGGTACGTGGCACCCGGCAAGTACCTGGTCGACGGCCCCGCGGCCCAGGGCTCCGGCGGCGAGCAGCAGGCCTTCTACCTCGCCGAGGACACCGTGATCCTGGGCGGCGGCCAGATCTGCGGCACCGCCGGCTCGAAGGTGGACGCCCCGTGCGAGGAGTCCGACCTGGAGAAGGCCGCCAAGGAGGGCGTGGAGGCCAGGGTCGCGATCAAGAACGGCATCGCCACCCAGATCACCGACGGCGCGCTTCTCTGATCGGACAGCCGCACGGTGTCCCGCGTCTCGTACGGGGGTTCCACGCGGCTCGCCATCGCCCCGGCTCCCAGGGCTAGCCGATGAGGGTCGCCTTCGGGCGGACCACGCAGAACTCGTTCCCCTCCGGATCGGCCAGCACGGTCCACGACTCGTCGCCGCCCTGTCCGACGTCCGCCCTGCGGGCGCCGAGTGCGAGGATCCGCTCGATCTCGGCCTCCCGGTCCTCCGCCGCGGAGGTCAGATCGAGGTGCAGGCGGTTCTTGACGACCTTGCGGTCGGTCACGGGCATGAAGCAGATTCCCACCGGGGCCGTCTCGTCCGGCCCGATCACGACCTCACGCTCCCGCTCGGACAGGATCCGCCAGCCCAGCACCTCAGCCCAGAACCGGGCCAGGGCGGGCAGATCGTGCGCGTCGATGACGATGTGATGCAGCGAGACAGGCATGCCGGTCAGTGTTCCCCTTCCGAACCGGCGGACGCGGTGAAACCGGGGCGCACGGCGCAGCGTCTCTCCGGACAAGACCGGGAGAACGTATCCTAGTTACGCCATCTCGGGCCTGTCTGGACGTATCAGAGAGGATGGTTCGAAATGGCACGCCGAACCGGTTCCCTGTCCTGCGGTGCCGCTCTGGGCATGGCCGCTGCGACAGTGGCCATGCTGACGAGCTGCACGCCGAACAGCGGCACTGCGCACAGCAGCCCTCCGCACACAGCGCAAACGCCCTCTTCGTCGGCCGCGACCTCCGCGGCGGCGGGTGGGCCGGCCGGGCACACAACCGCCGGCTCCCCGGCCAAAACCGGCGGCTGCCGGTCGTTGCCGGTGTCGCCCACCGTCAAGGCGAGCGTCACGGCGGCCTACGGCAGCCGGGACCAACCGGCCCTCAGCCACATCGCCCCGGTCAAGGGCACCTTCTACTAAGGCAGTTGTGACGGGATCTTCTACGCCGGGACCCGCTTCCAGCCCACTGACGGCAGCACGGAGGCGGAGCAGGTCGCTCTGCAGGATGACGGAGCTGCGATGAAGTACTTCGTCGATCGCCCCGGCGCCGGTTGGAGCTACGTGGCCAGCAACGGTTTCCCCGCCGATCCCCGGGGGTGCGCCGCCATCACCCAGATCCCGGCCCGCCTCGCCGCTCTGTGGAACGACTGCCGGTCCACGGCGGGGCGACAGTGACCTTCTGATGCGACGCCGACGAGCCGCCCCGTCCGAGACGCCCGTCGCGCCGGGGAACCGCACCCGCATGTTCACCCTGCGTGCCCGTGGGATCCCTTTGCGGGTCCTCCGGCACTCGGGGAAACCTGGTGCCGCACTTCGCTGCCGTACGCCCCCCAAACGCAAGAGGCCCCGGATCTCTCCGGGGCCTCTCACCTGTGTGCACTCGGCAGGATTCGAACCTGCAACCTTCTGATCCGTAGTCAGATGCTCTATCCGTTAAGCTACGAGTGCTTGTTATTCGGTTTTTCCTGTCTTCGATCCTTGCCCTTCCGGGCCGCTCTCGGCGACAGGAAGAACATTACATGACTGCCGCCGACATGTGAAATCCGTTTGCCGTACCGCTTGTGAGCTGCGGAAACGCCTTCAGGGGGCGATCAGGAGGGGCCCGGGGTACGACGAAGCCCCGGGCCGTGAACGGACCGGGGCTTCGGGAGATCTGGCGGAGGCGGAGGGATTTGAACCCTCGATGGGCTTTAAGGCCCAAACCGCATTAGCAGTGCGGCGCCATAGACCGGACTAGGCGACGCCTCCAGCACAACCTCTCGCGTGGGTGCGAGTGGTGCGTGCAGATGATGACACAGTCGAGCGTGCTGTCACCAATCGACGTCCACGGTACTAGGCAGGCGGGTCGCAGGGCAAAGGGCTTCCCCGTGCGGAACGTCCGGCGTGGCGCCGCGTTGGTCCAGGCATGTCGCAGGTCATCGCCCTCTCGCTCAGCAGCAGCCCGTCCCGACGACGCCGGGGCGCCCTCGTCCTGGCCCTTGCCCGCGCGCTCGCCCTCGCCCTCGGCGCCCTCCTCCCCTCTCCCGCGTCCGCCGGCGCCGCCCTCGCGCCCCCGCCCGTCCGGGAGGAGGACCGGGCGGATCAGGATCACCTCGTCGTCACCGTCCGGCACGCGGGCGGGCGGGTCGACGGAGTGTTCGAGGTGTGGTGCCGGCCCGCCGGCGGCCGTCACCCGGACGTGTCAGGCGCCTGCCGGACCGTGGACCGCGGCACCCGCTGGGGGCGGGACCCCTTCGCCCCGGTGCCGAGCGGTTCGCCGTGCACCATGCGGTACGGCGGAGCGGCCACCGCCCATGTCACCGGCCGCTGGGCCGGACGGCCCGTCGACGCGACGTACGAGCGCCGCGACGGGTGCGAGATCGAGCGCTGGGACCGGATGGTGCCCCTGCTGCCCGCGCTGCCCGGCCTCCGAGGGCGGTAGCCCGGATTCCGTTCCGCGGCCGCCGTTCCCGGGCCTCTCCCCGTGCACAGGGTCCCCACGGCGTATTCACCCGTCCCGTCAATCTCCCGCGAAGGTCATACGACGGTCACACGTTCTGTGTCACTTCGTCGTGCGAGCTCCCTCTCATCCGGGGCCTGTGACGGGAACCCAGCCCTTAGACTCCCTCGCGTGACACGCTGCGGGCCGGTTGGCAAGATGGCCCGAGCGGTCGGCAAGGTGCGGTAACAGGGAGGAAGCGACTCGTGAGCAGCAGGCCATCCCGAGGCGCTGCTCGCCTCGCAGCCATACTCGACGCACTTCCCGATGCGTTGTTGCTGGTCAATGCCAACGGGACGGTCGTCAACGCGAACACCATCGCGCTCGAGGCCTTCGAGACGCCCGGTACGGCTCTGGTGGGGCGGGGCCTGCTCGATCTGCTGCCGCAGTTCGACTCCAAGCTGATCCCCGGCTCCATGCGGCGGCCCGACCACATGGACCCGCGCGGGCGGACCAAGCCGACCCGGATGGTCGCCCGGCGGACCGACGGCTCGGAGTTCCCCGTCGAGGTCACCAGCGCCAATCTGGAGAACGGCCAGCAGGCCTACGACGGCTACGGCTACAGCGGCGACGAGCTGCTGATGCTCGTCGTACGGGATCTGACCGGCACCGTCGACACCGAGGCCGAGCTGGCCCGGTCGCAGCGGCAGACCGAGATGATCCTGCGGGCCGCCTCGGAAGGCGTCGTCGGGACCGACACCGACGGGCGGATCGTGCTCGTCAACCCGGCCGCCGCGCAGATCCTCGGCTACCGGGCCAGTGATCTCGGCGGCAAGGAGCTGCACACCCTCATCGTGCACTCGCGCGCCGACGGCTCGCCCTTCCCGTACGAGGAGTCGCCGCTCGCCGACACCCTGCGCTCCGGGCGCAAGCACCGGGTGCGCGGTCAGGTGCTGTGGTCCAAGGGCGGCGAGAAGGTCTCGGTCGACCTGACCACCGCTCCCGTGCGCGACGGGGACCAGCTCGTCGGTGCCGTGATGACGTTCACCGACCGGCGGTCGTACGACGATCTCGTCGCGGAGAAGGAAGGCGTCGAGAAGCGGCACGAGGACGAGTTGGAGCGGCTCTCCGAGGAGCACGCCTCCGACCTCACCGCGCTCCGCCAGCAGCATGTCACCGAGCTGGAGGAGCTGCGCGAGCAGCACACGGAGGAGGTGGCCGCCGCCGAGGAGCGCTACGCGGCCCTCGGTGAGCGGGAGAAGGACCGTTACGACGCCCTCGCCGGGCGGTACGACCAGCTGCTCACCCTCCTCGCGACCTCCCTGCGGGGCCCCCTCGACGAACTGCGCCGCGAACTGGCCGCGCTCGCCGCGGACGACGCCGGGCAGCTGTGGCCCGAGGCCAACCAGGTGCTCCATCACCTGTCGGCTGGATATTCGAGGATCACCACCCTCATCGACAACGTCCTCGGCTACCAGCGCCTCGACGCGGGCGCCGCGGAGATCGTCCGTACGAAGGTGATGCTCGACGCCGTCGTCGCCGCCGGTGTCGACGGGGCCGTCGAGCTCATCGGGCCCGGCCGGGTGCAGTTCGCCGTGCACGCGCCGCCCATCGAGGCCGAGGTCGACGCCCGGCTGCTCGCGACCGCGCTCGCGCACCTCGTCGCCGACGTCGCGGGGGTCGACGCCACCGGCAACGCGCCCGTCTCGGCGGGCGGTTACATGGACAACACGGTCGTCGTCGCGGCCGCCCAGCGGGGCGAGGTCGTACGGATCGAGGTGCGCGGACCGTACAGCGGGGGCGACCCGGTGCACGAGCCGATCGTGCGCGGGATCGTGCGCGCCCACGGGGGTGTGCTCCAGACGCACGAGGTGCCGGGCATGAGCGGCAGCGCGTACGTGCTCGAAGTCCCCCTCGGGGGTGGAGCGGGCGCGGTCGCCGCTCCGGCGCCCGCCGCGCTGCCCGCCGCCCTGCCCCCGGCGCAGGGCGCGCCCGGCGACGGCGAGCCGCCCGCCGAGCAGGCTCCTGGACGCCGTCGGGCGCGCCGGTCCTCCGTGGACGCCTTCCTGGAGGGCGAGGTTCCGGTCCCGGCCGCGGGCGCCGAAGCGGAGAACGCGCCGCCCACCGGACGCCGGCGCCGACGCGGCCCGGCCGCCGACGAGATGCCCGGTGAGCTGCCCGAGGGGGCCGAGGATGCCTCCGGCGGTTCCGGGCGGCGGCGCGGCCGTCCCGCCGAGAACGCCGCAGGGGTCGAGCCGGCCGGTGCGGGCGTGGCCGAGGGCGCGGTCGTGACCGCCGCCGAGAGCGCGGCCGGTACGGCCGCGGTGGGTACGGGACTGGGCGGCACCGTTCCGCCGCAGGGCGTACCGGCGCCGCCCGGCGGACGACGGGCCCGGCGCGCCGACGAAGGACCGCAGAACGCTCTGCCCCCCGCCCTGCCCGCGGTCGCCGGTGCTCCCGTGCCCGCCGTACCCGCCGTACCCGCCGTACCCGCCGTAACGGACGAGGACGGCGAGCCGACCGGGCGTCGGCGGCGTGCCCTCGCCGCCGCGTCCGAGCGTGCCGCCGCGCAGGAGGCGGGGCCGCGCACGGTGTTCGCCCTGCCGCCCGCCGAGGCGGACCGGACGGCCGACGGTCCGGGCGTGCCCGGTCAGATGCGGGAGGCCGGGCCGGTTCCCGTGCCGGTGCCGGTACCCGGCCAGGCTCCGGTGGCCCCGATCCCCGCCCAGGGCTCGTCCGAGGACGCCCACATCGACCACGGCCGCCATGACGCCGTGGCACAGGACCAGGCCGACGACCACACCCCGCCCCAGCCGCACCCCACGAACGCGCCCACCGGCCGCCGCCGTCGCGCGGTGGGCCAGCCCGCGGAGCTGGGGGCCGCCCCCGTCGCGCCCATGGGCACGGTGGCGCCCGCGGGCGTCCCGAACCAGGGCATGGCTCCGGCGCAGGCACAGCAGGCACAGCAGGCACAGCAGGCACAGCAAGTACCGCAGGCCCAGCAGGCACTGGGTCTGGAGGCCGTCGGGCAGCCGGTCCCGCCTGCCGGTCAGCCCCTCCCCGGTCAGCCCCTCCCCGGTCAGCCCCTCCCCGCGCAGGCGCTGCCCGCCCAGGCGCTGCCCGGCCGTCCGGCCCTCCAGCCGCAGCCCGCGAACGCGACCCCGGCCCAAGCCAGTCCGCTCCCGGCCGAGTCCGTACCCGGCGCCGCCCAGGGGACTCCCGCCGGACCCGCCGCACCCGGCGGACCGGCCCCTGTCCAGACCCCCGCCCCGCCGACCGCCACCCCCAGCACGGGCACCCCCCTCCCGCCCGAGGCCCCCGTGTCCCCGGCCGCCCCCGTGGCGCAGCCGCTGCCCGCCGAGGCGGCGGCGCTGCCCATGGATCCGAACTCCACACAGGGCCGGGCGATCAGTGTGCGGACGCTGGGGCAGGGTGTCCCCTTCACCCGGCAGGCCGCCCAGGTCCAGCAGGCACAGCCCGCCGCGCAGGCCACGGCCACTCCGGCCCCGCACACGCCGGGCGGTTCCGGGCGCCGCCGCAAGCTGGGCACCCCGCCGGACCCGGCGTCCCGCCCGGAGCAGACGGCGCGACCGCATCCGCCGGCCGAGCAGCCCGTCGCCGGCCAGGCGCCCATGCCGGCGCACCCCTCGCTCGCGGGCCAGCCGCTGCCCCAGCCCTCCCTCGCCGGTCAGTCGCGGCTCGTTCCCGGGGCGACCGACGGGGCCGGGCGGTCGTACGCCATAGGAGCGCCGGACGAGAACGCCGCCGAGGGTCCCGAGCCGCTGGACGGTCCCGGTGGAGCCGTCGAGGTGGCGGATCCGCCGCGGCCGATGCCGATGGACGACGAGCTGCCGCCGGAGCCGCTGGACAACCCGCGCCGGCTGCTGGTGTGGCCCGCGCCGGACGTCTCCACCCAGCAGGCGCTCAGTGACCGCGGCTACCGGCCGGTCATCGTGCACTCGCGCGAGGAGGTCGACGCGCAGATCGCCGCGTTCCCGGCCGCGCTGTTCGTGGACCCGCTGACCGGGCCGATCACCCGTACGGCGTTGCAGTCGCTGCGGCAGGCGGCGGTGGCCGCGGAGGTCCCGGTGCTGGTCACGGCCGGTCTCGGGCAGGCAACGCGGGAGGCGGCGTACGGCGCCGATCCCGCCGTACTGCTGAAGGCGCTGGCGCCCCGGGACAGTGAGCAGCACCCGCCGCGCGTGCTGCTCATCGAGGAGCACGCGGAGATCGCGCTGGCCCTGACGGCGACGCTGGAGCGGCGGGGGATGCAGGTGGCGCGGGCGGCCAGTGACGCGGATGCCGTGACGCTCGCGGGGCAGCTGCGGCCGAACCTGGTGGTGATGGACCTGATGCAGGTGCATCCGCGGCAGGCCGGATCCGCCGGGATCATCGACTGGCTGCGGGTGAACGGCCAGCTCAACCGCACCCCGCTGGTCGTCTACACCGCCGCCGTCGACCAGGCGGACCGGCCCCGGCTGGCGTCGGGGGAGTCGGTGCTGTTCCTGGCGGAGCGCTCGACGAGTCCCGAGGTCCAGATCAGGATCGTGGACCTGCTGGCCCGCATCGGCACCAACTAGGACCTGCCCGGGGCCGCGCCGTCCGCACCAGCCACCACGGCGGCCCCGGCACGGCCCGCCGCCCGGCATCACGGCCCCGACACGGCCCGACACGGCCCGGCACGGCCCGGCACTCACCGTCGCGGCCCCCACCAGGACGCGGCATCCGACATCACAGCCCCCCGCCCGGCCCACCACCAGGCAGACAAGGACCCAGCACCACCCGCCACAGAACAGAGGGGACCCGGCGTCGCAGCCCCGACACGGCCCGGCGCCGGGCATCGTGGCCCCGCCCCGCAAACAACCCCCCGCCCGGCGAACAACCTACGGTCGCGCCACCAGTCGGCGGGCCGCCTCCTTCACCGAGGCGCGCAGGCGTTCGCGGTCGCCCGGGTCGGCGCCGACCACGATGCGGCTCATCTGGGGGACGACGGCGGTCCAGTTGGCCAGGGCGATGAGCAGGAAGAGCAGGTCGCGGGCCGGGATCGCGTCGCTGACGACCCCTCGCTCCTGGCCGTCCCGGATGGCGGCGATCTTGTCGCGGTAGTGCGCGCGGCGCTCGGCCTCGTCGGGCAGTTCGGTGGTGCCGTACTCGAGGCCCTCCCAGAAGAGCAGGCGCAGCAGCTCGGGGTGGGCGACGTGGTAGTCCATGACCCGGTCGATCCAGCCCTCGATGTCGTCCGCGTCGACCGGGACGGCGATCGCGAGGTCGAGCATGGCCTTCTCCAGGACCCGGGTGAACAGCTCGGCCTTGTTGCCGAAGTAGGCGTAGATGAGCTGCTTGTTCGCCTTGGCCTCGGCGGCGATGCGGTCGATGCGGGCGCCCGCGACGCCGTAGCGGGCGAACTCGGCGACGGCGGCGTCGAAGATCCGGCCCTTGGTGGCCTCGGGGTCCCGGGTGGTTGCCATGGGGGCATGGTAGCGGCGGGCGACAGGTAACCAACCAGTTGGTTGACGGGGAATGCGAGACGGCCCCAGACTGTTGCACCGCACGCTCCAACCAACTGGTTGGTTACCCATCCTTCAAGGAGCGCCTCCGCCATGCCGTCCGCAGTCACCGTCCCGCAGCGCGTCCGGCGGCCCGCCACCCCGCGCCGCCGGGGGGACCTCCTCCTCGTCCTCATCGCACTCTGCACGGCCGTCACCGCCGCCAACATCTACGTCGCGGCCCCGCTGCTCCCCCTCATCGCCCACGACTTCGGCTCCACACCGTCCGCCGTGGCCTGGATCGCCTCCGTCGCGCAGTTCGGCTACGCAGCCGGTCTGCTCTTCTTCGCCCCGCTCGGCGACCGTGTGAACCGGCGCCGCCTGGTCGCCGCCCTCTCCCTGGTCACCGCGGCCGCGCTGACCGCCGGTGCCGCCGCCGGCGGCACGGCCGCGCTCGCCGCCGCCGTCCTGGTCGCGTCCGCCGCGACGGTCGTCCCGCAGCTCCTGGTGCCGCTGGTCGCCGAACGCGCCCCCGCCCACCACCGCGCGCGGCATGTCGCCGCCGTCATCGCGGGCCTGTTCACCGGGATCGTCGCGGCCCGGGTCCTCGGCGGACTCGCCGGTCAGGCCTTCGGCTGGCGGGCGGTGTTCCTGGGCGCGGCCGTGCTCACCGCCGCCCTCGGGCTGCTGACCGCCGCCGCCCTGCCCGTCGAGCACCGCCGCCCCCGTGAGGGCGGTCTCCTCACCGGCCTGCGCACCATGCCCGCACTGGTCCGCCGCTCCCCCGACCTGTGGCGGGCCTGCGTACGGCAGGCCGGCATGTACGGCGCGTGGAGCGCCCTGTGGACCTCGCTGGCACTGCTGCTGACGGGTGAGCCGTACGGTCTGTCGACCGCGACGGCGGGTCTGTTCGGGCTCTTCGGGCTCGCGGCGAGCGTGGTGGCCCCGCTGGCGGGCGGTCTGGTCGACCGCTTCGGCGCCGCCAAGGTCGTCCGCACCGCCTATGTCCTCGCCGCCGTCTCCGTCCCGCTCTTCTGGCTGGGCGGGCACGCGCTCCCGGCGCTCTTCGTGGCGGCCGTCGCGATCCACGCGGCCCTGGTGGCCTCCCATGTCGCCAACGAGACCCTCGCGCTGACCACGACCTCGGCCCCGGCCACCGCCAACAGCGCCTATGTCGTCGCGGGCTTCGCGGGCGGCGCCACCGCCTCGGCCCTGGCCGGCCTCGCCTTCACCCACTTCGGCTGGGGCGGCGTGGTCACGGTGGCGGCGGTGTGGCTGGCAGTGGGATGGAGCACCACTGCCGTACGACGGTGAAGGCGCCGTCGTCGACCCGGCGCGCGCCGGGCAGGTGCCGCGAGGTGACCTGCCCGGCGGGCGCCTCCACCGTACTCAGAGCTGCGTGATGTCCAGCGCGCCCTCGGCGTACCGGCGGCGCAGCACCTTCTTGTCGAACTTGCCCACGCTCGTCTTCGGGACCGCCTCCACGATCGTCCAGCGCTCCGGGAGCTGCCACTTGGCGATCTTCCCCTCCTCGGCGAGGAAGGCGCGCAGGGTCTCGAAGTCGGCGTCGGCGCCCTCCTTGAGGACGACCGTGGCCAGCGGGCGCTCGCCCCAGCGGTCGTCGGGGACGGCGACGACGGCCGCCTCGGCGACGGCCGGGTGGGCCATCAGGGCGTTCTCCAGCTCCACCGAGGAGATCCACTCGCCGCCGGACTTGATGACGTCCTTGGCGCGGTCGGTGAGGGTGAGGAAGCCGTCGGGGCTGATGGTGCCGACGTCACCCGTCTTCAGCCAGCCGTCCTCGCTGAACTTGTCCGCGGGGCGCAGCACCTCGCCGCCGGGGCCGTTGTAGTAGGCGCCCGCGATCCAGGGGCCGCGCACCTCCAGCTCGCCGGCGGACTCGCCGTCCCAGGGGAGGCGCTCGCCGCCGGGGCCGCTGAGGCGGGCCTCGACGCCGGCCGGGAAGCGGCCCTGGGTGAGGCGGTAGGCGAACTCCTCGGGCAGGCCGACGACCTGGGCCGGCGGGCGGGCGATGGTGCCCAGCGGGGAGGTCTCCGTCATGCCCCAGGCGTGGCAGACCCGCATGCCGAGGTCGTCGAAGGCCGACATCAGGGCGGGCGGACAGGCCGAGCCGCCGATGGTCACCTGGGTGAGGGAGGTGACGTCGCGCGGCTTGACGGTGAGCTCGGCCAGCAGGCCCTGCCAGATGGTGGGGACGGCGGCGGCGTGGGTCGGCTTCTCGCTCTCGATCATCTCGGCGAGCGGGCCGGGCTGGAGGAAACGGTCCGGCATCAGCATGTTGACGCCGGTCATGAAGGTGGCGTGAGGCAGGCCCCAGGCGTTGACGTGGAACTGGGGGACCACGATCAGCGAGGTGTCCTGGTCGGTCAGGCCCATCGACTGGGCCATGTTGACCTGCATGGAGTGCAGGTAGATCGAACGGTGGCTGTAGACCACGCCCTTGGGGTCGCCGGTGGTGCCGGAGGTGTAGCACATGGAGGCGGCCGTGCGCTCGTCCAGCTCGGGCCAGTCGTAGTCGGTGGGCTTTCCGGCGATGAGGTCCTCGTACTCGTGGACCCGGGCGTGGGCGTCCGCGAGGAGGGTGCGGTCGCCGGGGCCGGAGACGACCACGTGCTCGACCGTCGGCAGGTGCGGGAGCAGCGGGGCCAGCAGGGGGAGCAGCGAGCCGTTGGCGATGACGACCCGGTCGGCCGCGTGGTTGACGATCCAGACCAGCTGCTCGGCCGGGAGGCGCAGGTTGAGGGTGTGCAGGACCGCGCCCATGGAGGGGATCGCGAAGTACGCCTCGACGTGCTCGGCGTTGTTCCACATGAGGGTCGCGACCCGGTCGTCGCCCTCGACACCGAGGTCCTCGCGCAGGGCGTGGGCCAGCTGGGCGGTGCGGCCACCGATCTCGGCGAAGGTGCGGCGCTGCGGGGCGCCCTCGCCCGTCCAGGTGGTCACCCGCGACGAGCCGTGGATCCGCGCCCCATGGGTCAGGATCCTCGAGATCAGCAGCGGTACGTCCTGCATGGTGCTCAGCACGGCGTCCTCCCAGGGCGGCGACATTGCCTACGCGGTGGTAACGGTTGCGATGATTCTGCGCACATACCGCGCGGTATGTCACTAGGTAGCGATGATCGATCACATCACTTAAAGCCCCGGTAAAACCACCACGTCGGCGCGCTAGCGGACAAGCACCAGCTCAGGATCCTCGCGGAGCTTGCCGAGCGCCCGGGACACCGCCGACTTCACCGTGCCCACCGAGACCCCGAGGAGGTCGGCCGTCTGGACCTCGCTGAGGTCCTCGTAGTACCTCAGGACGACCATCGCCCGCTGCCGGTCCGGCAGCTTCATGACCGCCCGCCACATCGCGTCGTGCAGCGCCTGCCGCTCGGCCTGGTCCTCCTCACCTGCCGTGGGCTCCGGCTCGGGCAGTTCGTCGCAGACGTACTCGTCGACCTTGCGCTTGCGCCACTGCGAGGTGCGGGTGTTCAGCAGGGCGCGGCGGACATAGCCGTCGATCGCCCGGTGGTCCTCGATCCGCTCCCACGCGACGTACGTCTTGGCGAGCGCGGTCTGGAGCAGGTCCTCCGCGTCGCTCGGGTTGGCCGTGAGGGACCGGGCGGTGCGCAGCAGCACCGGCTGGCGGGCGCTGACGTACGACGCGAAGGACGGGTACGGAGACGGCCGCCTCTGGCCGTGGGAGGCGCTGGTGCAGACGGGTGTGGTCATGGCTCCACGCTAGGAGTGAGGGCCTGTAATCCGGATCGCCCGCAGGTGCCGAAGACGGGTCCGCCTCAGGTTGTAGGGGTGGTGCCGGCTCCACCTCCTGTAGGTGGAGCGGGGGACGCCGAGTACTACGGGTCGCCCCCCTGAGACGTACCGCCCGGGTTCAGCCGTCGGCGGTCAGGACCAGGCCGGACGTGGGCACTCCCGTCCCGGCCGTCACCAGGGTCCGGGCCGCGCCCGGCACCTGGTTGACGGAGGTGCCGCGCAGCTGCCGTACCGCTTCCGCCACCCCGTTCATCCCGTGGAGGTACGCCTCCCCCAGCTGGCCCCCGTGGGTGTTGAGCGGCACGCGGTCCTCCGCGACGAAGGCGGCCGCCTCGCCCGGCGCGCAGAAGCCGAACTCCTCCAGCTGCATCAGCACGAACGGGGTGAAGTGGTCGTAGACGACGGCCACGTCGACGTCGGCGGGCGCGAGTCCCGAGGTGCGCCAGAGCTGACGGGCCACCACGGCCATCTCCGGCAGACCGGTCAGGTCGTCGCGGTAGAAGCTGGTCATCTGCTCCTGGGCCCGCCCGGCGCCCTGCGCGGCCGCCGCGATCACGGCGGGCGGATGCGGCAGGTCACGGGCCCGCTCCAGCGAGGTGACGACCAGGGCCTGGCCGCCGTCCGTCTCCTGGCAGCAGTCCAGCAGCCTGAGCGGCTCGGCGATCCAGCGGGAGGAGGCGTGGTCGGCGAGGGTGATCGGGCGGCCGTGGAAGTACGCCGCCGGATTCGCCGCCGCGTGCCGGCGGGCCGTGACGGCGACCGGCCCGAAGGCCTCCTCCGCAGTCAGCCCGTAGGTGTGCAGATACCGCTGGGCCGCCATCGCCACCCAGGAGGCCGGGGTGAGCAGCCCGAAGGGCATCACCCAGCCCAGCGCCGCCCCTTCGGCGGTGGGTTCCCGGTGTCTGACCCCGGAGCCGAAGCGGCGGCCCGAACGCTCGTTGAAGGCCCGGTAGCAGACCACCACCTCCGCCACACCCGCCGCGATCGCGAGCGCCGCCTGCTGGACGGTCGCACAGGCCGCCCCGCCGCCGTAGTGCACCCGGGAGAAGAAGGACAGCTCGCCCATCCCGCAGGCCTGCGCCACGGTGATCTCCGGGCTGGTGTCCATGGTGAACGTCACCAGACCGTCCACGTCGGCCGCCGTCAGCCCCGCGTCGTCGAGCGCCGCCCGCACCGCCTCCGCCGCCAGCCGGAGTTCGCTGCGCCCCGAGTCCTTGGAGAACTCGGTGGCCCCGATGCCGACGACGGCGGCCCGGCCGCCCAGCTCGTCACGCGCGCGTACGCTCATCGCGGGTCGTCCTCCCGGAGGGTGACCGTCACGCTTCCGATGCCGTGCCCCTCGCGCGCCGCGCCCGGCACCGCGCAGGTCACCGTGCCGGTGACATGCCGTCCGATGCCGTTGTCGCCGGTGATCCGCACCACGACCGTGTCGTCCTCGCGGACCTCCTCGACCGTGCCCCGCAACACCATGGTGTCCCCCGGGTGGTTGGGCGCCCCGAGCCGGATCGCGACCTTGTGGATGCGGGCCTGCGGGCCGAAGGTGTCGGTGAGGTAGCGGCCGACCAGGCCGTTGGTGGTGAGGATGTTCATGAAGACGTCCGGGGAGCCCTTCGCGCGGGCCGCCTCGGGGTCGTGGTGCACGTCCTGGTAGTCGCGCGAGGCGAGCGCCCCGGCGACGATCAGCGTCCGGGTGATCTCGATCTCCAGCGGGGGCAGCACATCACCGGCGTTCACGCCGTCACCTCCCGGAACACGGGCAGCGTCAGCTCGTCGTCGTAGCGCCGGAACTCCAGCCGTACCGGCATCCCGATCCGCACCTTGTCGTACGGCATCCCGACCACGTCGCTCACGATCCGCACCCCCTCGGCGAGTTCGACCAGGACGACCGCGTACGGCGGCTCGAAGGCCGGGAACGGCGGGTGGTGCAGGACGACGTACGAGAACACGGTCCCCTCGCCGGACGCCTCCACGGTGTCCCACTCCGGGCAGCCGCAGCTCTGGCAGCCGGGCAGCCACGGGAAGCGGAGGGCCGCGCAGGAGGCGCAGCGCTGGAGGAGGAGGCGGTGCTCGCGCACGCCCTCCCAGAAGCCGGCGTTGTCGCGGTTGACGACGGGCCGGGGCCGGCGCTCGGGCGGTGCCGCTCTCCGGCGGGCCGGGGCGTACTTGAGGATGCGGAAGCGGTGGGTGCCGACGAGCTCGGGGCCGACCCTGACGTCCGTCCGGGTCGTAACGAAGTGGCCGGTGCCCAGCTTGGTGGTCTTCCGCTCCGACACCGACTCGATCACCGTGTCGAAGGCGACCTCGTCCCCGGGGCGCAGCGGGCGGACGTACTCCTGCTCGCAGTCGGTGGCCACGACCGCCGTACAGCCCGCCTCGTCGAGTACGGCGAGCAGTTCCTCATAGGCGGGGGCGCGGCCCCCGTGGCCGCCGAGGCCGCCCATGATCCAGGCCTGGAGCATGGTGGGCGGGGCGATCGCGTCGGGCCCGGTGTACGCGGGGTTGCCGTCGCCCATGGCCTCGCACCAGTGCCGGATCATGGGCGCGTTGACGGGGTCCCGGCCGGTGCCGGCGACGGCGGCGGGCCGGCCCTCGTAGGCCTTCAGACGTGCGTGGAGCCCGTCGTCGTCCACGGTCGCCGCTCCCTCCGGGAAATCACCGCTCGGGCAGGTTTCTGACTGTCCGTCAGATACGGGGCGCTGTCAAGGTCGCGGGAGAGGGCCGGGGCGGCGCGGACACGCTTGCGCGGCCATGGTTCGGACACGACTGCGCGGCGGTGCCGAAGCACCGCCGCGCAGTCGCGGTCACACCCCCACGGAGCACACTCCGGCGGGGACCGGGGCCGGCGCCCCCGGTCCCCGCCGGCTCACCGGCTCACCGGCTCACCGGAAGAGCGGGGCGAAGGAGACCGCGGTGTTGCTGTTGCCCTGGTTGAGGGCCGTGTAGGCGGCCCCGTTGACCTGCCCGGTGTTGCTCTGGTTCGCGGCGCCCGAGCCGACGGCGTTCTGCTGGGTGGTCGAGGAGTTGCCGTTGTTGTCGCGTCCGACACCGCTGCCCACGATGCTCGCGACACCCGCGTTCGATCCGTCGTCCGCGAAACCGCCGTTGTCCGCCACCGCGACGCCGGTGAAGAGCGCGGCGGCCAGCGGAAGGGCGGAGACGGCGGCGATGACGCGGGCGGTACGGATGCTTGCCATGTTGGTCCTCCAGACCATCGGTTATGCAGTACGAAGCCCTGAACTGCGGCTTCCAACAGGCCGGTTGGCCGACCGGCCCGGCACGGTGACGACGTCGCGAGACCAGAGTTGCCCACCTGATCACCGCCGAACCACCCCGGAAGACCCGATTAGCACGCAAGCGTGATGACAAGTCGATAAACCCCTAGCCGCATTTTTCTTGCCCCGGACGCCACAACCCCCGGCAAGTCGGACACCTGTCACGCAGGCCCCACAAGAGGCGAAGCGTTCCGCCAGATTTCCGTCCCCCCGTGCCGCCCCCGGCGCGTCGCGACGGCCTCACCCTTCCTTTTCTCGAACACCAGTACGACACTGGGTGCATGGCCACCACCGACCGGCACAGCACCCGGAACCCGGACCGCCGTCCGGACCGGCACCCCCGGCAGGCCGCCACCCTGGCCCTCGCCCACGCCCTGTCGGCCGCCGAGCGCGGCCTGGCCGTCATCCCCCTGTCCCGGACCAAACTCCCGGCCCTGCGCTCGCCCCACCGCCCCGAGGACCCTCCGTGCCACGGCACCTGCGGACGCTTCGGCCACGGGGTGTACGACGCCTCGACCGACCCGGCCCGCATCCGCGCGCTCTTCGCCGCCGCCCCCTGGGCCACCGGCTACGGCATCGCGTGCGGCCTGCCCCCGCACCATCTGATCGGCGTCGACCTGGACACCAAGTCCGGCACGGACGCCACGGGCGCCCTGCGCGAACTGGGCCTGCGCCACCTGTTCACCATCCCGCCGACGGTCGTGGTCGTCACCCCCTCCGGCGGACGGCACCTCTGGCTCACCGGACCGCCGGACGTCGTGATCCCCAACTCGGCCGGCCGCCTGGCCCCCGGCATCGACATCCGGGGCGCCGGGGGATACCTGGTCGGCCCCGGTTCGCGCACGGCACACGGGGTGTACGGCACGGCCCCGGGCACGGGACACCTCGTACCGGCGCCCTGCCCGCGGGCGCTGCTGAGGCTGCTGGCGCCGGGGGTGCGTCGCGGGCGGGCGGCGTCCGGGGCCGGGGCGGTCACCGGGGCCGCGGGTGGCCCCTCGGCCGGGGCGGACGGCGCGCACGGCCGCGGGCTGATCCAGTTCGTCCTGGCCGCGCACGAGGGCCAGCGCAACACCCGGCTGTTCTGGGCGGCCTGCCGGGCCTACGAGAACGGCATCGGCGAGGCGCTCGCCGACGCGCTGGTCGCTGCGGCGGTCCGCACGGGGCTGACGGAACGCGAGGCCCGCTCCACGGTCGCGTCGGCGGCGCGGATGACCCGCCCTACGGCGTGAACACCTGCTCCAGCCGGTGGATGGCCCCGTCGTCGCCGGTCTCGTACCGGAAGACCAGACCGGAGTCGGGGTGCGCGTCGACCCAGTCGATCAGCTCCTGCACGCCGATGCGCCGGTTCTCGGTGCTGTCGGTGATCGGCGTGACGGCGGTGACGTACGCGGCCTGGTCGAGGGCCCAGCGGCTGTCCTCGCCGGAGACGACGAACGGGGCGCCGTCGGTGTCCTCGCCCGGGCATCCCCAGGCCCCGTGCTGGATGACCAGGTTCACCTTGCCGGTGTCGGCGGGGAGTTCCTCGATCCGGAACAGGGCGAACTCGTCGGGGTCGTAGTCGTCGGGGGTGGGAGGCTTGTCGGCGCAGCCGGGGGCGGATCCGGCGGGCGCGGCGGGGGTGGCCGGGGTGGCGGCGGAGGGCTTGGCCTTGGAGGTACCGGCGGACGTGCCGGTCGACGTACCGGCGGACGTGCCGGCGGACGTGCCGGTGGACGTCTCCGTGGCGACGGAGCCGGCGGGCTCGGCGGTGGTGCCGGCCGTGGTGCCGGCGCTCTTCGCCGCACCCGCGCTCGCGGCGGTCTCCCCCGCTGCGGAGCCGCCCTTCTCACAGCCGGTGAGTACGGCGGTCAGCGTGGCGGCGGCCATGAGCGCGCCGACGACGGGTCTGAGCCGGTTGACCTTCATCTGGGACGTCCCCCCTGTGCACGGGCGGCCCAGTCGGCCGCACCCCGAGGCGGGACGCTAACAACGTCCCTGGTCGGAGGGGAGACCAGCAAGCCCTTGCGTCACACAGTCGAGACACAGCCGTCACGGGGCCGGGACGGGTGTGACGGGGCGCATGCGGAGGGAGTGCCTCCGCAGAGGCACCCCCCGTACGACGGGCCGGCCCGGTGAGGCCGCCGAGTCAGTCGGGCAGCCGGTCGAGCACCCACGCACCGAGCTCGGAAGTCATGGCGCAGTGCGGGTCGTTGTTCCCGGAGAGCAGGAAGTCGTCGAGATCGGACTGCTCCGGGGGCAGCTCGTCGATGTCGGCGTACAGGTCGTCCTGCCGGTCGAGGTCGCGGATGGAGACCGCGCTGACGGACGGCACGAAGCACACGGCCCGGTGCACGAGGTCGGCGGTCTCGCCGAACTCCGCGAGCTGGTCGCCGACGAGGCCGAACGACTCCAGGGTGCCGCCCGGCGCCCCGTCCAGCTCGGGGAAGCCGCGGGTGGTGATGGTGTGCGGTCCGCCGAGGATGCCGTTGAGCACGGCCACCTCGGCCGGCTCGCCCTGCCACTGCGCGAGGAAGTAGGTGCCGTCGAAGAGCGGACCGGAGCAGCTCAGCGTCTTCGCGCCGGCCCGGACGCCGTTGCCCCTGCCGTCGCCGCGTCCCCAGGTCCACAGACTGCCCGACGCGCCGGAAACTTACGGGGCCATGATCACTCGCCCCACAGCAGCTCCAGCCCAAAGCCGCTCCGCCGACCGCGAGCTACCGTGCACCCAGGGGGTGTCATGAACGACCGAGATCTACTTGAGTACGAGCGGATGTGGACCACCGAACGCGATCAGTGGGAGCTGCACGAGACCGGAGTGGGCTACCTGCCGATCCGGAAAGGTGATCCGCCCATGGCGGAACTCATCTGTGACGACGACCTGGCAGACCAAGTGATCGCGAGAATGCTTGCCGCGGGAGTCACAGTCGTGGCCCGGCCCAGCTGAGCACCGTGCCCCTCGCGTGCCCGATCGGCCGGGGAGGCACGGGGTGCAGCGGTCAATGACGGGGACGTGACATAGCGAGAGCCTCCGACCGATTTCGCTGGTCAGAGGCTCTCTCACTGCGGAGACGGTGGGATTTGAACCCACGGTGACATCGCTGCCACGACGGTTTTCAAGACCGTTCCCTTAGGCCGCTCGGGCACGTCTCCCCGCGCCGCGCTTGATCGGCGGCGCGGGGACAAGGGTAACGGGTGAACACGCGCGCGTGTGGGTCAGTCGGTGCTGAGCCGGGGAGGTACGCGCGCGTGGGCTCAGTTGTCGCCCTTGCGGGAGCCGAGGGTGAGTTCGACGGTGTGGGTCTTGCTGTCGCGCTCGTAGGTGATCGTGACCTTGTCGCCGGGCTGGTGGGTCCAGATCTCGCCGATGAGGGTCGGGCCGGAGTCGATCACCGTGTCGTCGAGCTTGGTGATGACGTCGCCCGGCTTGAGGCCGGCCTTGTCGGCGGGGCCGCCCGACTCCACGGCGGAGGCACCGCCCGAGCCCTGGTCGGTGATCTTCGCGCCGTTGCCGGAGTCCTCCAGGGAGACCGACGCGCCGATCTTCGCGTACACCGGCTCACCGGTCTTGATCAGCTGCTGGGCGACGTACCTGGCCTGGTTGATCGGGATGGCGAAGCCGAGGCCGATCGAGCCGGACTGGGAGGTGCCGCCCAGGCCGCCGCTGCCGGTGGACTGGATCGCGGAGTTGATCCCGATGACATTGCCCTGGGCGTCGAGGAGCGGGCCACCGGAGTTGCCCGGGTTGATCGACGCGTCGGTCTGCAGGGCGCTCATGTAGGACGAGGAGCTGCCGGTGCCGTCGGAGGAGGCCACCGGGCGGTTCTTGGCGCTGATGATGCCCGTGGTCACCGTGTTGGAGAGGCCGAAGGGGGCGCCGATGGCGATCGTGGAGTCGCCGACCGCGACCTTGTCGGAGTCGCCGAGGGTGAGCGGCTTGAGGTCCGACGGGGCGTTCTTCAGCTTGATGACGGCGACGTCGTAGCCCTGGGCGTGGCCGACGACCTCGGCGTCGTACTTCTTGCCGTTCGGGAAGGTGGCCGTCACCTTGCCGCCGTCCACGGCGTCGGCGACGACGTGGTTGTTGGTGACGATGTGGCCCTGGGTGTCGAAGACGAACCCGGTGCCGGTGCCGCCCTCGCCGTTGCTGGACTCGGCCTGGATGGTGACCGTGGAGGGCAGGGCCGCCTCGGCCACCGCGGCGACCGATCCCGCGGCGCGCTTCACGTCGCCGCCGCTGGTGGAGGCGGAGACGGTGGTCGAGCCGGTGTTGTCGTCGTTCTTGGCGAGGGTGTAGCCGAGTCCGCCGCCCAGGCCGCCCGCGACCAGCGCGGCGACGAGCACGGCGGCGACGAGTCCGCCCCGGCCACCGCGCCCCGGCTTGGGCGCGGGCTGCTGGTAGGAGGCGCCCCAGGCGAGGCCGTCGGCTCCGCCCGCGCCACCGGCTCCGCCCGCGCCACCGGCGCCACCGGCGCCGCCGGCGCCCGGCGCACCGGCATCGCCGTACGCGTGCGCACCGGCGTCGCCGTACGCGTGCGTGCCGGCGCCGACGCCGGCTTCGGCGTAGAGCGGGGTGGTGGGCGGGTTCTGCCAGCCGTCCGTCGCGGCGGCGGGGGCTGCGGGTGCGGTCGGAGGTGCGGCCGGCGGGGGCCAGTTGCCCTCGGCGGCGGCCGGCGCCGGCTGCGGGGCGGCCGGCGGCGGCCAGTCACCCACGGGAGCCGCCGGGGCCGCGGGGGCCGCCGGCGGGGTCTGCGGGAGGGGCGTGGTGGCGCCGGCGTCCGACGCGGGCGCCTGAGGGGCGGCGGCCGAGGAGGACTCCACCGGCACGGGGGGTGCGGACGGCGCCGGGGGTACCGGGGTGCCCTCGTTCGTGCCCTCGTTCTCGGTGCTCACAGCTCTTCTCCTCGATCCACGGCTGTTGTCGTCGGTCGCACTAGGTCTCGCCCGTTCACGCTTGTCGTCGACCCGGCGCGGGGTGGCTGTGCGTGTGCTTGTGTACTGCTCAGCTTTTCCCACGGGCCGTCAGAGCACCATAAGCGCTGGCTGTGGGTCTCCGGGCAATCTTTATAAGGGACTTTTAGTGCGCTAAGTGCGCATCTTCGAAACATCTCAGACTGTTCTCAGATGCTCGCGGTGGCACCATGACGCGGTGACCCACGCACGGCAGCACCACATTCAAGTCGTCGCTCACCGCGGAGCCTCCGAGGAGGCCCCCGAGCACACCCTGGCCGCGTACAAGAAGGCGATCGAGGACGGTGCGGACGCCCTCGAATGCGATGTACGGCTGACCGCGGACGGACATCTCGTCTGCGTGCACGACCGACGAGTCAACCGTACGTCCAACGGCCGCGGTGCCGTCTCCGCCCTGGAGCTCGCCGATCTCGCGGCGCTGGACTTCGGTTCCTGGAAGACGAAGGAGGCGCGTGAGGCCTGGCACGCGCGCGTGGAGGACCCGGACTGGGAGGTCCGGCCGGAGGACCGCGAGGAGACGTCCGTACTGACCCTGGAGCGGCTGCTGGAGCTGGTCTCCGACTCCGGCCGCCGGGTCGAGCTGGCCATCGAGACCAAGCATCCGACGCGCTGGGCCGGGCAGGTCGAGGAGCGGCTGCTGATACTGCTGAAGCGGTTCGGACTCGACGCGCCGGAGTCGGCGGCCGAGTCGCCGGTGCGGATCATGAGTTTCTCGGCGCGTTCGCTGTATCGCGTGCGTGCGGTGTCGCCGACGCTGCCGACCGTCTATCTGTCGCAGTTCGCCTCCCCCCGGCTGCGCGACGGGCGGCTGCCCGCGGGGGTCGGGATCGCGGGCCCCTCGATCCGGATCGTGCGCAACCACCCGGTGTACGTCGAGCGCCTGAAGCAATCCGGTCATCAGGTGCACGTCTGGACGGTGAACGAGCCGGAGGACGTGGACCTCTGTGTCGAGCTGGGCATCGACGCGATCATCACCAACCGCCCGCGCGCGGTGCTCGACCGGCTGGGGCGCTGAACGCGCACACCGGCCGGCCGCAGCCCCCTCCGAGGCCCCACAGGTCACTCACACCTCACAGATACCTCACGTCCCCTTGACCCCACGCCAACCCTCCCGCATCCTCCAAATCGGCCACTCCGTCGAAATTCAGCCATGTGCTTACGGGGAGTGCTCCGGCGCGTTCGCTCCGTATTCGATCGTTGCGCATGCGTCTGAGGACGTGGATTGGCCGGTTTCCGGTACAGGCCAATGGGGCATCCACACCGTGGCGTGGGGCGAAGGAGGTCTCGGGGGTGGCGTTGGTGGTGGCACAGGAGGTGCCCACGTCGTCGAGCATGGCCGTACCCCATGGCCCTGCGGGCGTGGGGAAGGCGCGACACCGCATGCGTGACCAGTTGCGCAGTGGCGGGGTGTCGGAAGCGGTCATCGATGATGCCGTGCTGATCCTTTCCGAACTTTTGAGCAATGCGTGCAAACACGGCCGGCCCTTGGGTGACGCCCTGGCGGGGGACGGCGACGTACGTGCCGCGTGGCGGGTCGACACCGGCGGCCGGCTGGTCGTCGAGGTGACCGACGGCGGCGGTCCGACGCGGCCCTCGCCGGCCACGCCCTCCGTCACCGCGCACGGCGGCCGGGGGCTGAACATCATCACGGCCCTGTCCGACGACTGGGGGGTACGGGACGACGCCCGCGGCGAGGTCACCGTGTGGGTCCTCGTCCACGCGGACGCCTTCGACCCCGACGCCGGCTGCCGTCGCGACGACTTCGCCTCCCGGGTCGCCGCGCCCTCGGTGTCGTCGGTGCCGGGACTGGACTTCGCCGACGCGTTCGACGACCTGGACTGACCCCGGCCGACCCCACCGGTCCGGACCGACCCCGCACGCGCGCCACCGGTCCGGACCGACCCGGCCGACACCCACCGGCCCGGACCCACCCCGCACGCGCCCCACCGGCCCGGACCCACTCGGCCGACACCCACCGGTCCGGCCCGGCCCCGCACGCGCCCCACCGGCCCGGACCCAGCCCAACCTGCTCCGACCGGCCCGGACCCGCCTCGGCCGCCACCGTCCGGTCCGGCCCGGACCGGACGCAACCTGCTCCGACCGGCACGAACCGGCCGCGATCCATCCCGATCAGCCCCGATCAGCCCCGATCCGCCCCGATCCGCCCTCATCAACCCCCTGAAGTACCAACCCGTTGTCCACAACCGCCGCGTTGTCCACAGGTTCCCGTGGTCTCGGGTGCGAACGGCTAGGCTCCGCCCGTACCAGACGAGCCGTACCCGGGAGACACCCAGTGGCCAAGAAGCGACCCCAGACGAAGGCCGGCCAGCCGCAGCTCACGGACGGGGAGATCCCGGTCGTCGGCGCCCGGGAGCCCTGCCCGTGCGGCAGCGGCCGCCGCTACAAGGCCTGTCACGGCCGGGCCGCCGCGCACGCGGTGACCGAGCTGGTGCAGCGCCCCTTCGAGGGACTGCCGGGCGAGTGCGACTGGGTGGCGCTGCGCGAGCTGGTCCCGGCCGCCACGGTCGAGCTGACGCTGAAGGACGGCCTGCCCGAGGGCGTCCCCTCCGTCACCCTCGCCACGGTCCTGCCGATGGCGTGGCCCGCGCTGCGCCGCGACGACGGCTCGGTGCTGCTCGGCCTGCAGAACGACACGCCGTCCGGTGACATCAGCCGCGACCTGGCGGACACCCTCCAGCGGGCCCTCGAGGCACAGCCGGGTACTCCGGTGCAGGCCCGCCGTGCCCCGGCGGACGGTCCCCGGATGCAGGATCTGCTCGACGCCGAAGGCGTGTTCGAGCCAGTTGTGCACGACGGTTTCGAGTTCTGGGTGCCGGACCCGGAGAACGCCGCTCCGGACGTCGCCGCCTCCCTGGAGCGGGCCAACGCGGCGGCGATCCCGACCGTGAAGCTGACCGGTGTGGACTCCGCGTACTGGTGCGAGACGCCGGACAAGAACCACCTGCGGTGGGTCATGCCGCACCCGGAGGAGCGGCTTCTGGACGCTCTCGCGCGGCTGCACGCGGCGGGCCGTTCCAGCCTCGGTGAGGGGACCCGACTGGTGGGCTCCTTCCGGGCGCACGGCCTGACCGTGCCGGTCTGGGACCTGCCGAGCGGGGTCTCGGCGGACGACGTCGAGAAGCCGGCCGCCGAGTTCGCCGAGCGGCTCGCGGCGGCCCTGGCCTCGGAGGCGCCGCTGACCCCCGAGGAGCGCCGGGCGCGCGGCGGGCTCACCAACCGCCAGGTGACGCTCAGCTGACGCACGGTCGCCGGACAGCGCTCCGGCTGACCGCTCGGTCAGCCGGGCCGGACGGACGGAAGGCGTGACTCCGCTCACAACTCCCGTACGCACAAGGTGAGTCGGCGCCAGAAATCGCCGATCAGCGAGTGTCCGAAAGCCCGATGCAAACCAGAGATCGAATTTGCCTGGAGCCGATCTCTTGTTACCGTTCCAATAGCCCGGTTGCTGGTGCATCCCCCGTCGCCAGCAACCGGGTCTTTTCATGTCCGGTCGGTCCGGTCGGAACCGACCCGTCTGTCAACTGCCGTCGAAGCCCGGGGAGTTGCTGCCGGAGCGCAGCAGCAGCGGCCCTTCACCGGCCTCCCCCGCGAACGCCGAGAACTCGGCGACGGCGGTGTACGCGTCCAGGCTCCCCCGCGTCCGTTCACGAGGCGTCTCACAGGTCTCCGGCTCGTCCTCGGCGGCCACGGCGCAGCGCATCTGCACCGTGCGCCCCTCGGGCGCCAGGAGGCTCAGGACGGCGTCCAGGGCCCGTCCCGTGGCGTTGCGGTAGTAGGTGCGCGCCCAGGTGTCCTCGCCCTGGGTCAGCACACAGGTCTGCGCCTCGACGCCCTCGGGCGAGGTCAGCCCGGGACCGCAGCGGGCGGCGGTGGCGAGGCCGAGGCCGAGCAGCAGCGGGGAGGAGGCAGCGGACGGGGCCGGGGAGGGGGCCGGGAAGGCGGAGGGCGCCTTCGGGTCCGTGTCCCCGTCCCCGGCCCTGTCCGAGGACATCAGGGAGCGCACCGCAAAGCGGCCTTCGTCTCCGACCTGCCCCGCGGAAGCCATGGCCAGAGGCAGTGCGAGCGCGCAGGTCACGACCCCGCCGAGGGCGAGGAGACGAAGGTTCATAGGGGGAAGATAGGGGGCGAAACCGGGCCTCCCCGGTCGGCGCGCGCCCGACACCCCTACATCTCGGGCGCGCTCACACCCGTACGAGTGAGGGCGTCGACGACGGCGTCCACCACGGCCTCGACGTCGGGCAGCCAGGGGGAGGCCGAGCCGGGCAGCGGGGCGCGTTCCCAGCGGATGTCGCCGCGGCCGGTCTCGGAGGGGGGCAGGGCGAGGTAGCCGCCCTCGCTGTGGAAGCGCAGGGAGCCGGGGACGAAGTCCTTGGCGTACAGCAGTTCGCCCAGCTGCTCCATGGAGTAGGGGCGGACGAGGATCGCCCAGCGGGTGGGCGAGGCGACGACCGGGCCGAGCCGCATGCCCTGCCGGTCCAGCGCCACGAGCGCGCGGGACGCGGCGAGCGCGGGAAGGCTGACCGCGCAGGGCGCCTCACCCCCCGTCGCGAGGATGATCGGCGCGGCCGGCCGGTTGGTCCACCACCAGCGCACCATACGGGCGTCGGTGGTGGCCGCGAGCAGGCCGGGGTCGAAGGGGTGCGCGCCGGGCAGCACGCACTCCGGGTCGGGACAGCCGCACCGCGAGGTGCTGCGCTGGTCCGCCGTCACGCCGGGCAGGACGGGCCACTGCCACTCCGTCGCGAAGGTCAGGGCCGAGTCGATCAACTCAGGCCCCTTGTCGCCGGACTGGGACAGAAGCCTGCGTCGCCTTCCGAGGATCTCGCGCATGAGCGCTCGTTCCTTTCCGTTGCACCGCTGGCAACACCGTGGGCCACATCACACCATGTGTAGATCAGTTCACTGGGCGTACCTGTTGGCGCATCACACCCCTGTCCTGGACAAGGGGAACCCCTGGGGCCGAGCTCCGGCCGCTTCCGCGGCCGCTCCGCCGACTTGCGTCCATCAAAACGCTGGGCGTGGCGTGGGGTGGCGAAGTCTGGCGTTTTGCCGCTCGCCGTATTTCTCTCGGCCTCCGCCACGGGAGGATGGGGCACGGTCGTCGGTGGCTATGACGCCCGGTTCGGCCACCAGGTTCCGGGTGGCTCCCGACGACCCCTGGTCCTTACCGAGTACGTACCCATCACGACCGTTGTGACGCTCCGTGGAGCAAGGCCAGTCGACCGCAAACAACCGTAACCCGAGTCAGTTTTAAGCCATTTTCACTATTCGACAAGAGGGCGGGAAGAGTCGCGTCCGATTCCCCCCAAAGGCCTCATGGACACCACTAATCCCAGCAGGACAATGCTGGACATCCCCTTACGAGTGCGTGTACATGTGGAGACACTGCTAGCGGCGCAGATTGACATGGGGGTTTGCGATGCTTTTGAGCAATATGCTCCGGTCCGAGAGCCGGATGCCATGAACGCCCCTCACGCTCCGAAAGTGGCTGGAATCGATTCAACGGTTCCCTCGCCAGCACACACTGTCGCGCCCGCGCCCGCCTCCCCGGAAGCCCCGTCGGCCGCCGCGGCCCCCTCGGACCCGGGCAGCCTGCTCACGGACCGGCTCGCCGGCTGGGTCTCGGACCTCACGACCCTGCACGAACTCACCGAACGTCTGGCCCGCACGGACGCACTGAGCGAGGCACTGACCGAACTGCTGCGCGCCGGAGCCGCCCTCGTGGGCGCCCGGCGCGGTCTCGTCGTCCTGGAACCGGCCAGCGGCCTCGGCCCCGACACCACCATCGGCCTCGGACTCGGCCGCGCGGACCTCGGCCACATCGAGACCGTGCCGCGCAGCGCCCTCTCCTACGGCCGGATCCTCGACGGCCTGCCCGGCGCCGACGGCGAGATCGCCGAGCCCGACCTGCTCGCCGAGGACGGCCTCGACCCCCGCCACCGCGAGGTGGCCGCCCGCCTCGGCTACGCCGCGAGCTACGCCCTGCCGCTGGTCGCCGAGGGCCCCGAGGGCCGTGTCGGCGCCGCCGTCTGGCTCTACGACGAGCCCGCCGAGCCGGGCGAGCGCCAGCGCCATCTGATCGGTCTGTACGTCCGCACCGCCGCCGAGCACCTGGCCCGGCTCGTCGAGGTCGAGCGCACGCGCGCGTCCATGGCCACGATGGCCGAGGAACTGCTGCCGTCCCGGCTGCCGAGAGTGCCCGGCGTCCAGCTCGCGGCCCGCCGCAGCAGCGGCCCGCGCGGCGGCGGCGACTGGTACGACGCGCTGCCGCTGCCGGACGCGGCCCTCGGCCTCGCCGTCGGGTCGGTCACCGGCTCCGGGCCGAGCGCGATCGCCGCGATGGGCCGGCTGCGCGCCTCCCTGCGGGCGTACGCCGTGATGGAGGGCGAGGACCCGGTCGCCGTCCTGTCCGACCTGGAGCTGCTGCTGCGCCTCACCGAGCCCGCCCGCTCCGCGACCGCCCTGTTCGCCTACTGTGAACCCACCCTGCGCAAGATCACCCTGGCCGGGGCCGGGCACTGCCCGCCGCTGCTGGTGGGCGAACACCGCACCGAGTTCGTGGAGACCTCCGTCTCCGCTCCGCTCGGCATGCTGACCTGCTGGGAGGCACCGAGCGTCGAGCTGGAGCCGGAGCCCGGCGAGACGGTTCTGCTCTACACCGACGGGCTGCTGCACCGCACCGGTGACCCCGTCGACCGTGCCTTCGCCCGGCTGCACGCGGCCGCCTGCGGAACGCCGAAGGCCCTGCGGGGCGACCCCGGGGCGATCGCCGACCATGTGCTGCGCACGGTGCTGCCGGGCGGGGCCGCCGAGCGGGACAGCGACGAGGACGTGGTGCTGCTGGCGGCGCGCTTCGACTGAGCGACCGGGGTCGCGGGCTCCCCGAGCTTCTGAGCTCCTGAGTTCCTCCCCTGGGCTGTCTCCCGTACGACCGTACGATGGAGAGGGTCCAGTGCCGTATCGAGGAGGATGACCGTGGCCGAGGAGCTCACCCCGGCGGTATCGGATTCCGCTGCTGCCGCAGCGGGCCCGGAGGAGACCGAGGAGCCCATCAAGCAGCGCAAGAACGGCCTGTACCCGGGCGTGTCCGACGAGCTCGCCGAGAACATGAAGTCCGGCTGGGCCGACACCGAGCTGCACGACCTGGAGCCGATCGTCCAGGCCGCCGAGACCGCCGCCCGCCGCGCCGCGCTGTCCGCGCGTTTCCCGGGCGAGCGCCTGGTGATCCCCGCGGGCAACCTGAAGGCCCGGTCCAACGACACGGACTACCCCTTCCGCGCCTCCGTCGAGTACGCGTACCTGACCGGCAACCAGACCGAGGACGGCGTCCTGGTCCTGGAACCCCGGGGCGAGCGCCACGAGGCGACGATCTACCTGCTGCCGCGCTCCGACCGCGAGAACGGCGAGTTCTGGCTCTCCGGCCAGGGCGAGCTGTGGGTCGGCCGCCGGCACTCGCTGAGCGAGGCGGAGAAGCGTTACGGCATCCCGGCCGCCGATGTGCGCGAGCTCGCCGGCGTCCTGCGCGAGGCCACCGGCCCGGTGCGGGTCGTCCGCGGGTACGACGCCGGCATCGAGGCCGCCCTGACCGACAAGGTCACCGGGGAGCGCGACGAGGAGCTGCGGGTCTTCCTCTCCGAGGCGCGGCTGGTCAAGGACGCGTTCGAGGTGGGCGAGCTGCAGAAGGCGGTCGACTCGACGGTCCGCGGCTTCGAGGACGTCGTACGGGTCCTGGACAAGGCCGAGGCGACCAGCGAGCGGTACATCGAGGGCACGTTCTTCCTCCGCGCGCGGGTGGAGGGCAACGACGTCGGCTACGGCACGATCGCCGCGGCCGGGTCGCACGCCTGCACGCTGCACTGGGTGCGCAACGACGGACCCGTGCGTTCGGGTGATCTGCTCCTGCTGGACGCGGGCGTCGAGACGCACACGTACTACACCGCGGACGTCACGCGCACGCTGCCGGTCAGCGGCCGGTTCACCGAGATCCAGAAGAAGATCTACGACGCGGTGTACGAAGCCCAGGAGGCCGGTATCGCGGCGGTCGGGCCGGGGGCGAAGTACCGCGACTTCCACGACGCGGCGCAGCGGGTGCTCGCCGAGCGGCTCGTCGAATGGGGGCTTGTCGAGGGGCCGGTGGAGCGGGTGCTGGAGCTGGGGTTGCAGCGCCGGTGGACGCTGCACGGCACCGGGCACATGCTCGGCATGGACGTCCACGACTGCGCCGCCGCGCGCGTGGAGTCGTACGTCCAGGGGACGCTGGAGCCGGGGATGGTGCTGACCGTCGAGCCCGGGCTGTACTTCCAGGCCGACGATCTGACCGTGCCGGAGGAGTACCGGGGGATCGGGGTGCGGATCGAGGACGACATCCTCGTGACGGAGGACGGTCGGCGGAATCTGTCGGAGGGGCTGCCCCGGCGGTCCGGTGACGTGGAGAGCTGGATGGCTTCGCTGAAGGGCTGAGATCGGGTTGACGGCCGGGTACCGACGGGTGCCCGGCCGTCGTCGCGGGGTGCCCGTGCCCCTAAGGGGTGGCTCTGATGTCCGGCAGGGAATCCACGAAGAGGGCGCCCGCCAGGAGACCCGCGCTTCCTCGGGGGCTCCATCCGCGTGCGTGGAGATCCGCGTCGAAGGCGGCGAGGGCCGCGCGGCCCTCGCCCGTATGGGCACCGCCCGCCTCCAGGACTCCGCGGGCGCCCGCCTGGACGTGGCGCAGGCCCAAGGGGCCGGCCGTGTACAGGAGTTCGGAGTCCTGGAGGGTGGACATCACGGTGAGCAGGGCGTCCAGCCGTGCCTCGGCCTCGCCCGCGCCGGCGGAGCGTGCCTTGGCCAGGGCGTCCAGTGCCCGCCGTACATGAGGGAACCCGGCGCGTGCCTCGCCCCGGGCGCCTGCGGCGCCGTACTTCGCCGAGACCGTCGAACCGCGTGACGGCCGCCGTGGTGCGCCCCGGTCGGGGTGCGCGGCGATCCGCTTGGCGGCCTGGGCGACCTCGGCACCCCGCGCGCGGGGGTGAAGGGCGGCCGCGGCGACCAGCAGTCCCAGCGTCCACAGGGCTCCCCGGTGTCCACCGCCGGCCAGGCCCACCGAGTGTTCGGTGCACCTCCCGATGGCGCCGAGCTCCGCACGGAGCCGGGGGGTGGGTTCGCCGGTGCGGCGGGCGGCGGCGGCCATCGCCGCAAGGCCTGGTGCGAGTGCCTTGGCCGACCAGCGCAGCCCGCAGTGGTCCCTGCGGGTGACACGGGCGTCCAGGTCACGGGGGTCGGGCAGGCCGGGCTTGGGAGCCAGGGCCAGCTGACCGGTCAGCGCGGCCACGGCGGCCTGCGCGAGCACGTCGTCCTCACGGCTGGTCATGACCGCGCCTTACGAGGACGTGGTGGCGGAGTCGGTGGGCGCGTCGCTCGGCGGGGCACCCGTCGGGGCACCGCTCGGCGGGGTGCCGCCGTCCCCGCCGCCGCTGCCGCTGCCCGCGCCGGTGTTCTCGGCGTCCGGGTCGACACCGAGGGTCAGGAAGCCCTTGTAGCCCTGGGAGGGGTCCTTCTTGTGGACGGCCTTCAGCGTCAGCAGGCCGCTGGAGGCGCCGCCACCGTCGTACACCATGTCGTTGTCGAGGGTGGTGTAGCTGCCGGAGTGCTTCGCGTACGGCTCCAGGGTGAAGATCTCCTCGGCGATCGTGTCGTCGAAGAAGAGCTGGCCGGTGAAGTTGACCTTGCCGCCCTCGTAGGTGCCGTCCTCCTTCTCGCCGCCGGTGTGCACCTTGACGTGGATGTGGCAGGTGCGGGGCGTGTACCAGCCGGGGAAGATCGTCTCGAACTTGACGACCCCGTTGGCGTTCGCGACCTGGTAGCCGCGCAGGTAGGTGTTGTCGTTGGCGGTGGAGCCGTCCTCGCTCTCGGCGGGGGCCGAGCCGCCGGGGTTGGCGGTGGTGTAGCCGGAGTAGTAGCCCCAGGCGTCGCAGTGCCAGATCTCGACCGCGGCGCCCTTGACCGGGGTGCAGCCGTCGGTGGCGTCGACGACGGTGAGCCGCAGGGTCAGCGGTACGCCGCTCTTGCCCTCGGTGATGTCCTTGCGCACCAAGGCACCGTCGAGGTAGTAGGGCCCTTCCGTGACGCTGCTCATCAGCGTCATGCACTCACCGCTGGTCGAGGTGGCGTCCGCGGTCGCCTCGGTGTCCGTGGTGGTGTCGGCGAACGCCGCCTGGTAGCCGGCGACGGCGAGTCCGCCGGCCGCGACCGTGCCACCCGTCACCACGAGAGCGCGGCGCCGGGTGATGCTGGTGTCTTTGTGGTTTCCCGTCATGACCAGGAAATTAGGAACGCAGTCCATCAGCGGCCTGCAAGAACGCTGAGAGGAACCTGTGAGTGCTGAGGAACCTGAAGTTCCGTACCGTTCAGGTGGCCTGAGGCGGTGTCATACGGCCATCAGCGGGGCGTCCTTGCGCCACTTCAAGGTCTTGTCGAAGCTGACCACCGCTCCGCCGCGCCCCGGGGTGTTGCCGATGTGGACGTGGTCGGCGAGTTCCTGGATGAGGAAGAGGCCTCTGCCCTGTTCGGCGTCCGTGCTCGTGCGCACCGGCGCGGGCGCCGGGCGGTCCGCGGTGAAGCCGGGGCCGGAGTCGGCCACCTCGATCCGGCACTTCTCGCCGTCGAGATACGCGGTGACCCGGTACGCCTCCGAGGGACCGCCGCGCGCGTACTCCCCGCCGTGCTCCACGGCGTTGGCACAGGCCTCGCTCAGCGCGACCGAGAGGTCGTAGCTCACGTCGGGATCGACTCCCGCCGTCTCCATCGTCCCGAGCAGCAGACGGCGGGCGAGCGGAACACTCGCGGCTTCGCGCCGCAGATGGAGTGACCACCAGATGCTCATGCTCCAGCCTCCTGGCCGCGGCTCGACATACCGATACGTATTGCCGCCCGGACGCTTGTGTAAGCGCGAATTCCGCGTGATGCCGCCCATATGGGGGATGCACGGATGACAAGAATCGGTGTATGTGGTGCTCAGGAGGTATCAGTCGCACCGGCCCCGCCGGAAAGTGATCTTCCGCGGCGTGGACAGCCGTACCGCATCGTGTGGACCTGCCGTGTGGGGGTCGTAAGGCCAGTGCGATGATGAGGCCGCCATGACTGCCCCCCACGAGGTCCGCCTGCTGCGGGCCGCGGTGTTCACCGCGGTCTGTGTCGTGCTGGCCGCGGCCGGGCACACCATGGCCTCCTGCGCCTCCGTTCCGCTGTGGACGCTGGGCGCGGGTTTCCTCGGCGCCCTCGCCATCGTGGTGCCGTTTGCCGGGCGCGAGCGTTCGCTGCCGGGCGTGGTGGCGCTGCTCGCGGTCGGACAGACCGTGCTGCACACCCTGTTCGGGCTCGGTCAGCACACCGCCGCCACGACCAGCGGCGCGCTGTCGGCGTCCGACGCCGCGCTCGTCGCGCGGGCGGCCCGGCTGGTGTGCGGGGCGACGGCGGCGGCGATCAGCCCCGCCCAGGCCCAGAAGATCCTCGTCGACGCCCGGCTCTACAGCCCCGCCGACGGCACCGACATGGCCGGCATGAGCGGGATGGGGTCCATGGCCCACCCGGCGGACGCCCTGTCCACGGCCGGCCCGGCCGTGTCCCTGCTGCCGTCGCTGCCCATGGTGCTCGGGCATCTCCTCGCGGCCCTCGCCACGGGCTGGGTGCTGCGGCGCGGCGACTTCGCCCTGCGGCGGCTGATCGAACTGTCGGCGCACGGAGTCGCCGAGGGAGCGCTCGTACGGTCCCTGCGCGGGGCGCTCGCGCTGCTGCGTGCCCTGCTCGCGGGGCTGCCGGCCGCACCGGGCACGGGGCCGCGTCTCCCGCGCACCGCCCTTCTCGCACCCCCGCAGCCCCGTACCACCGCACTCCAGCACACGGTGATCAGGCGCGGCCCGCCGGCCGGGGACGTCCTCGTCCTCGCTGCCTGACGCGACACGACCAGCACTCCGTGGGAGGGGTGGCCGCTGTCGTGCGGCACGCGTGCGTGCGCGCTTCCCGCCGGCCCTCCCGGCCTTCCCGCCGGTCCCCTGCGGCCCGTCGCGTACGCCTCCCACCGTCCGACCCTGTCGTCAGACCTCACCCGGAGTGGAGTGCTCCTCGCCATGCAGGCCTCTCGTATCGCCGCCGCCGCTGCCGTCGCCGGTTCCACCGTCCTCCTGCTGTCCTCGCCCGCGTTCGCGCACGTCAGCGTGCAGCCGGACGGCACGGCCGCGAAGGGCGGCTACGCCCTGGTCAACTTCCGCGTTCCGAACGAGCGCGACGACGCCTCGACCACCAAGCTCGAGGTGAGCTTCCCGACCGACCACCCGCTGGCCTCGGTGATGCCGGAGAAGATCGCCGGCTGGAAGGCCACCGTCACCAAGACCAAGCTCGCCAAGCCGCTCGAGGTGCACGGCCAGAAGATCAACGAGGCGGTCTCCAAGGTCACCTGGACCGCCGACGGCAAGGGCATCGAGCCCGGCTACATCCAGCGGTTCCCGGTTTCCATGGGCGCCCTGCCCGAGGACACGGACGAACTGGTCTTCAAGGCGGTCCAGACCTACTCGGGCGGCGAGGTCGTGCGCTGGATCGAGGTCCAGGAGGACGGCGCGGAGGAGCCGGAGAACCCGGCGCCCGTGCTCGCCCTGTCCACCGCCACCGAGGACCACCACGGCGGCGCGGCCACCGCCGAGGACGCCTCGGACGAGTCCGACGAGTCCTCCGACGACGCCAAGGCCGCCTCCGCGACCACCGAGGCCGCCGCCGACTCCTCCGGCGGCAGCGACACCACCGCCCGGGTCCTCGGAGTGGTCGGCATCGTCGTCGGCGCCGCCGGGGTGGCCTACGGCGTGCTCGCCGGCCGCCGCCGTACGACGTCCGACGCCTGACCGCCCCCGCTCCACCGCCGTACCGCCGTACGCACCGGGCCCGTGCAGCCGCACGGACGACGCACGGGCCCCGGTGCGTACCGGAGTTCACACATCTGGGACATTCCTCTATGCGCAAGAAGACGTTCGCCGCGGCCGCGCTGCTCGCCGCCGCCACCCTCACCCTCTCCGCCTGCGGCAGCGGCGACAGCGCCGACACCTCCGTCGCCGCCGTCTCCGAGGAGAACGGCAAACAGCAGGCCGCGACCGTGCTCGACCAGCCGTTCACCAAGCCGGACCTGGTCCTCACCGACACCCAGGGCACGTCGTACGACCTCCGCAAGGAGACCGAGGGCCACCCCACGCTGATCTACTTCGGCTACACCAACTGCCCGGACGTCTGCCCGCTGACGATGAGCAACATCGCCGTCGCCAAGAAGCAGCTCTCCAAGGCCGACCAGGACGAGCTGCGCGTGGTGTTCGTCACCACCGACCCGGACCGGGACACCCCGGCCGCGCTCGGCAAGTGGCTCAAGGGCATCGACCCGCAGGTCGTCGGCCTCACCGGCAAGTTCGCCACCATCCAGGCCGCCGCCCGCACCGTCGGCATCTCCGTCGAGCCGCCGCACAAGGACAAGAACGGCAAGATGGTCTCCACCCACGGCACCCAGGTCATCGCCTTCTCCCCGAAGACGGACGGCGGCTACCTGCTGTACGGCGAGGACGCCACGGTCGACGACTACACCAAGGACCTGCCCAAGATCATGAAGGGGCAGAACCCGTGAGGCGCCCCGCGGCGGCCACCGCGGTGGTGATCGCCGGAGCGTTCGTGCTCGCGGGCTGCGGCTCCGACGGGAAGGCCGAACTGTCCGTCGAGTCCCCCTACATACCGCAGCCCGTCTCCGACACCATGGCCGCCGGTTTCCTCACCGTCGTCAACAAGGGCGGCGCGAAGGACGAACTGACCTCCGTCACCAGTGCCGTCGCCGGCAGTGTCACCCTCCACGAGACCGTCGGGTCCTCGATGGAGGAGGTCACCTCGCTGGCGGTGCCCGCGCACGGTCAACTCGTGTTCAAGAGCGGGGGAAACCATCTGATGTTCGAGAAGCTGAAGCGCAAGCCGGTGCAGGGCGAGACGGTCGACGTCGAACTGCACTTCGCCGAGTCCGGCCCGCTGAAGGTCGAGATCCCGGTGGAGTCGGCCGTCTACAGCCCCAAGACCGGCCACTGAGGGAAGGACCACCGTGAGGCAGACCATCGCCCCCCGCGTCCGGATGATCGTGCTGCTGTTCCTGGCGGTCACCGGCGCGCTTCTCGCCGGTGCCGGACCGGCCGCCGCGCATGCCGCGCTGACGGGCAGCGACCCCGCGCAGGGAGTGGTGGTCGACAAGGCACCCACCCAGGTGACGCTGACCTTCTCCGAGACCGTCTCCCTGAACGACGACTCGCTGCGCGTCCTCGACCCCAAGGGCGCCCGGGTCGACGAGGGCAAACCGTCCAACACCAGCGGCACCTCGTACGCCGTGCAGCTGCACTCGGGGCTGCCCGACGGCACGTACACCGTGACCTACCAGGTGGTGTCCGCCGACAGCCATCCCGTCGCCGGCGCCTACACCTTCTCCATCGGCTCCGCCTCGAAGACCAGCGTCTCGGTCTCCGACCAGACGGCCGGCGGCGGGGTCGTCGGCCGGCTCTACGGCTTCGGGCGGTACATGTCGTACGCCGGCTTCATCGTGATGGTCGGCGGCGGCGCCTTCGTACTGGCCTGCTGGCAGCGCGGCAGCGGGGTACGGGCCCTGCAACGGCTGGTGGTCTCCGGCTGGCTCACGATGACCGCGGCCACGCTGTTCCTGCTGCTCCTGCGCGGCTCCTACGCCAGCTCCGGGAAGGTCGGTGACATCTTCGACCTGGAGCTGCTCGGTCAGGTCCTCCAGACCAAGACGGGCGCGGCGCTCGTCTCCCGGCTGCTGCTGCTCGCCGCGGCGGCGCTGTTCATCGCCGTCCTGTTCGGCGCGTACGACAAGCGCGAGGACGAGGAGAAGCGGGACCTCACCTTCGGGCTCGCGGTCGGCGGGACCGTCGTGGCCGCGGGGCTCGCGGCGAGCTGGGCCATGGCCGAGCACGCCTCGACCGGGCTGCAGCCGGGCATCGCGATGCCGGTCGACATCCTGCACCTGCTGGCGGTCGCCACCTGGCTGGGCGGGCTCGCCGCGCTGCTCGTCGCCCTGTACCGGGCGCCCGTGGACCGGCCCGTCGAGGCCGGGGCGGTCCGCCGCTTCTCCCAGGTCGCCTTCGGCAGCGTCATCGCCCTGGTCGCGACCGGCGTCTACCAGTCCTGGCGCCAGCTCGGCTCCTGGTCGGCCTTCACCGAGACCCGTTACGGCCGGCTGCTCCTGGTGAAGATCTGCCTGGTGGCCGTGCTCGTCGGCATCGCCTGGATCTCCCGGCGGTGGACGGTCCGGCTGGGGGACACGGCGGTCGTCGCCGGGGAAGCCGGGGAAGCCGGGGAAGAGGCAGAGGAGCCTGCCAAGGAGCACGTGACCGCTCCCGCGCGGGCCGGTGAGTCCACGGACGCCGGTGAGTCCAAGAGTGCCGGTGAGTCCAAGAGTGCCGGGGACTCGAAGGGGGCCGGGGACTCGAAGGCTTCCGGCGGTGCCGGTGACGCGCGGCGGGCCGCGCAGCTCGCGCGGCAGCAGGCCGCCGTGGACACCGCGCGGGAGAAGCGGCTGCGGGACGGTGACCCCCACCGGTTCGGGCTGCGCCGCTCGGTGCTCGCCGAGGCCGGTGTCGCCGTCGTACTTCTCGCCGTCACCACCATGCTGACCTCGACCGAGCCGGGCCGTACGGAGCTGGAGGCCGCCAAGGCCGGCTCGTCGTCCGCCTCCTCCTCGGACTCCACGGACTCCTCGGACTCCACCTCGGGTGCCCTGACGCTGGACATGTCCTTCGACACCGGCGGCACCGACGGCAAGGGGGTCGTCAGCGTGGACATCGACCCCGCCCGGACCGGCGCCAACGAGATGCACGTCTATGTGACCCGGCCCAACGGACGCGGCTTCGACGTCCCCGAGGTCAAGGTCGCCTTCACCCTCGAAGCCAAGAACATCGGGCCGCTGCCCGTCGTCCCCGACCACATCACCACCGGCCACTGGGCGGCGAACGGGGTGCAGATCCCGATGGCCGGCGAATGGAAGATCGCCGTGACCGTGCGGACCTCCGACATCGACCAGGTGACCGTCTCCAAGAACGCGCAGATCGGCTGAACCGCACCATGCCTGACCAGTCCACCACCGAAGTTCATGAGCCGGCGATCACCTCCTCCGAGGAGGGGGCGACGCGGCTGACCCGGCGCAAGCTGCTCGGCACCGCCGGTGCCACCGGGCTGGTGCTCGGGGCCGCGGGCGCGACCGCCGGTTATGCGGCGGCTCCCGCCCAGGCGACCCCGCTGTCCTCGATCGGCGCGGGGCAGGCGCCGTTTCACGTGAAACACCAGCCCGGCATCACCCAGGGTCTCCAGGCGCGAGGGCATCTGGTGGCCTTCGACCTGGCGGCCGGTGCGGGCCGCAAGGAGGCCGCCGCACTGCTGCGCCGCTGGTCGGAGACGGCCCGCCTGCTGATGGCGGGCGAGGCGGCCCCCAACGACGACACGGACATCGCCCGGGACGCGGGGCCGTCCTCGCTGACGATCACCTTCGGCTTCGGCAACAGCTTCTTCGCGCGTACCGGTCTGGAGAAGCAGCGCCCGGTCGCCCTGGACCCGCTGCCCGACTTCTCCTCCGACCACCTCGACAAGACCCGCAGCAACGGTGACCTCTGGGTGCAGATCGGCGCGGACGACGCCCTGGTCGCCTTCCACGCCCTGCGCGCGATCCAGAAGGACGCCGGCAGCGCGGCGAAGGTCCGCTGGCAGATGAACGGCTTCAACCGCACTCCGGGCGCCACCGCCCACCCCATGACGGCCCGCAATCTGATGGGCCAGATGGACGGCACCCGCAATCCCAAGCCGACCGAGTCCGACTTCGACGAGCGCATCTTCGTGCCCGCGAAGAGCACCAAGGACCCCGCCTGGATGGCGAACGGCTCCTACGCCGTCGTACGCCGTATCCGCATGCTCCTCGACGACTGGGAGAAGCTCTCGCTCACGGCACAGGAGCAGGTCATCGGGCGGCGCAAGGCCGACGGGGCGCCGCTGACCGGGGGCGGTGAGACGACCGCGATGGACCTGGAGAAGACCGACGCGAACGGCGATCTGGTCGTCCCGCTCAACGCGCACGCCCGGATCACCCGGCCCGATCAGAACGGCGGCGCGGCCATGCTGCGGCGGCCCTTCTCCTTCCACGACGGCATCGACCCGGACGGCACCCCCGACGCGGGCCTGCTGTTCGTCTGCTGGCAGGCCGACCCGCTGCGCGGTTTCGTCACCGTCCAGCGCAAGCTGGACCGCGGGGACGCCCTGTCGAAGTACATCCGCCATGAGTCGAGCGGCCTCTTCGCGGTGCCCGGCGGCGCGGCGGCGGGGGGATATGTGGGGCAGGCGTTGCTGGAAGGGTGAGGTGGGGGTCATGGGGCTGGCCGGTTCTCCGGTCTGGTCCAACGCGCGCGCCCGGGGTTACGCGGATTCATTCGTGGGAGGGGTGCTCGTGAGACAGCGGTCCGTGGTCCCGCAAGGGCCATTAGGGTGAGGTCATGCCAGCGAGCTATGCGTATCTCGGTCCCGAGGGCACCTTCACGGAGGTCGCCCTGCGCACGCTTCCGGAGACCGCCACCCGGCAGCTGATCCCCTATGTGTCGGTGCAGTCGGCGCTCGACGCGGTGCGCGGTGGCGAGGCCGAGGCCGCGTTCGTGCCGATCGAGAACTCCGTCGAGGGCGGGATCACCACCACCCTGGACGAGCTGGTAGCGGGCGAGCCGCTGATGATCTACCGCGAGGTGCTGCTGTCGATCACCTTCGCGCTGCTGGTGCGGCCCGGCACCGCGCTGTCGGACATCAAGACGGTCTCCGCGCATCCGGCCGCCCAGCCCCAGGTGCGCAACTGGCTGAAGGCGAACCTCCCCGAAGCCGTCTGGGAGTCGGCCGCCTCGAACGCGGACGCCGCCCGGCTGGTCCAGGAGGGCCGCTACGACGCCGCCTTCGCGGGCGAGTTCGCGGCCTCCCGGTACGGCCTCGCCGCCCTGGAGACCGGGATCCACGACGCCGAGAACGCCCAGACCCGGTTCGTGCTCGTCGGCCGACCCGCCCGGCCGGCGGCACCGACGGGCGCGGACAAGACGTCGATCGTGCTGTGGCAGCGCGACGACCACCCCGGCGGGCTGCGCGATCTGCTGGGCGAGTTCGCCACCCGTGGCATCAACCTCATGGTGCTGCAGTCCCGGCCGACGGGCGCCGGCATCGGCAACTACTGCTTCTGCATCGACGCCGAGGGGCACATCACCGACCGCCGGGTGGCGGACGCGCTGATGGGGCTGAAGCGGATCTGCCGCGATGTGCGCTTCCTCGGCTCGTACCCGCGCGCGAACGTGACCGCGGCGGACGTACCCGCTCCGCTGACCGGGACTTCGGACAGCGCGTTCGTGGCGGCGGCCGACTGGGTCGCGCGCTGCCAGGACGGTCGGTTCTAGAACCGCCGCAGGGCGAGTCCGGTCCGGTCCTCCCTCCACATCTTCGTTATCCACAGAAGTTATCCACAGGTGGGCTTCTCGACCTGGGGACAAGTCGACAACGAAGTGCCATCCAGTCGACAAATCGCCCTGGAGGGTCCAAGCAGGTCCACAGCCACGCACATCACCCTTCGTCCACCCGTTTCCTTCGATCAATCCTTTGGGGCGACCCATTTCCACTCGAAAGTGGGGGTGGCGGGCGTCAGGGACGGCAATTCCTCGTGCCGTCGAGGCATCTCGGAATGATCGAGTCCGATGTCCACAGACCTTTCGCACACCCTGTGGATAACTCACTCGGGGTGTGGACCCCTGTGGACAACCCCGCACCCAAGTCCCGCTCCGCGCAAGGAAATCGAGTCAATGCGACGCCCGTCACATGCCCCGTCCCAGGGAATGAGACACTTTTCCTTGACACGTTCGGCAATTCCCTCATAACGGAACGTAAGCCGTGATTCGGAACGTTCGGCGCGCGGTTCGGAATAGTGAGTCGTGAGCCGCAACCACGCACCGGTAGCCTTGACCGCGTGATTGACCTTCGCCTGCTCCGTGAGGACCCCGACCGTGTGCGCGCCTCCCAGCGCGCCCGTGGAGAGGACGTCGCGCTCGTCGACGCTCTCCTGTCCGCCGACGAGCGGCGCAGGTCGTCCGGCGTCCGCTTCGACGAACTGCGCAACGAACAGAAGTCGCTCGGCAAGCTGATCCCCAAGGCCTCCGCCGAGGAGAAGGCCGAACTGCTGAAGCAGGCCGGCCAGCTCGCCGCCGACGTCAAGGCAGCCGACGCCGAGCGCGACGCCGCCGACGCCGAGACCCAGGAGCTGCTGCTCAGGCTCGGCAACCTCGTCCACCCCGACGTGCCCGTCGGCGGCGAGGAGGACTTCGTCACCCTCGAGACGCACGGCACGATCCGTGACTTCGGCGCCGAGGGCTTCGAGCCCAAGGACCACCTGGAGCTCGGCCAGCTGCTCGGCGCGATCGACGTCGAGCGCGGCGCGAAGGTCTCCGGCTCCCGCTTCTACTTCCTGACCGGCGTGGGCGCACTGCTGGAGCTGGCCCTGGTCAACGCGGCGATCGCGCAGGCCACGGCGGCCGGCTTCACACCGATGCTCACCCCGGCCCTGGTGCGCCCCCAGTCGATGGCGGGCACCGGCTTCCTCGGCCAGGCGGCCCAGGACGTCTACCACCTCGACAAGGACGACCTCTATCTGGTCGGCACCTCCGAGGTCCCGCTCGCCGCGTACCACATGGACGAGATCATCGACGCCGAGCGCCTTCCGATGCGCTACGCGGGCTTCTCGCCCTGCTTCCGCCGCGAGGCCGGTTCGCACGGCAAGGACACCAAGGGCATCTTCCGCGTCCACCAGTTCGACAAGGTCGAGATGTTCTCCTACGTCCACCCCGACGACTCGGAGGCCGAGCACCAGCGTCTGCTGGAGTGGGAGAAGCAGTGGCTGACCTCGCTGGAGCTGCCGTTCCGGGTGATCGACGTCGCCACCGGTGACCTCGGCTCCTCGGCCGCCCGCAAGTTCGACTGCGAGGCGTGGATCCCGACCCAGGGCAAGTACCGTGAGCTGACCTCGACCTCGGACTGCACCGAGTTCCAGTCCCGCCGGCTGTCGATCCGACTCCGCGAGGGCAAGCAGGTCCGCCCCCTGGCCACGCTCAACGGCACCCTGTGCGCCGTGCCGCGCACGATCGTCGCCATCCTGGAGAACCACCAGCAGGCCGACGGTTCGGTGCGGGTGCCCGAGGTGCTGCGCCCCTACCTCGGCGGCCGAGAGGTCCTGGAGCCGACCGCCAAGTGAGCAGCACATCTCCCTCCGGGGGGTTCCCCTACCGGTTGATCGCGACCGACCTCGACGGAACGCTCCTGCGCTCCGACGAGTCGGTCTCGCGGCGCACCCGTGACGCGCTCGCCGCCGCCACCGCGGCGGGCGCGGCGCACATCGTCGTCACCGGCCGCGGGGTCCCCTGGACCCGGCACATCCTCGACGACCTCGGCTACGAGGGCCTCGCGGTCTGCGGCCAGGGCGCCCAGGTGTACGACGCCGGCGAGCACCGGCTGCTGACCTCGGTGACCCTGGACCGGCAGCTCGCCGGGGTGGCCCTCGCGAAGATCGAGGCGGAGGTCGGCCCGCTGTACCTGGCGGCGAGCCGGGACGGGCTGGACGGCGATGTGCTGGTCGGGCCCGGCTACTCGGTCACCGGCAGGCTGCCCTCGACGCCCTTCACGGACGCGTCCGATCTGTGGGCCGCGCCGCTGAGCAAGATCTACATACAGCATCCGACCCTCACGGACGACGAGCTGGCCGAGGCCGCGCACCGGGCCGCGGGCGGTTTCGTGACCGTCGCGATGGCCGGCGAGGGCATCGTGGAGCTGCTGCCCCTGGGGCTGTCCAAGGCGACGGGGCTCTCCCTGGCGGCTCGTCGGCTGGGTGTGAAGGCCGCCGAGACCATCGCCTTCGGCGACATGCCCAATGACCTTCCCATGTTCGCGTGGGCCTCGCGGGGGGTGGCCATGGCCAACGCCCATGAGGAACTGAAGGCCGTCGCCGACGAGGTGACGTCCTCGAACGAGGAGGACGGGGTCGCGGTGGTCGTGGAGCGTCTGCTCGGCTGAGGTTTGCCATGTCTTGCGGAGGATGCACGAATCGAACGTGCGCGGGCTTTTCAGGCCCGACCTTGGCTTAGCAAGCCAGTGCCTTACCACTCGGCCAATCCTCCGGGTGGGCGGCCCACGCGAGAGCGACATCGCGTGCTCGAAGCGGCCGCCCCGGGCAGCTCCCCGTGCGACTTGGGCTTCACGGAGGGGTAACTACTCCGAAGCCCGCCGCCGGCTGCCCTGTCGGGAGCTGGACGTACTGCCGTGCATGGACATCGCCCCGCTCCTCTCCCAGCTCGTGGTGGACGACAACCACTGTGCCCGGTGCGCGAGTTGGGCGCCACTGAATAAAACAGGTGTGCTACCGGCGGCGCCACCTGCGGCGGCGGGCCTTGCTGAAGAACCATCCGGCGGGCGGCTCGTCGGAGCGCCACGGCTGTGGCTCGGGCTCCTGGGCGCGCCAGCGTGCGGCGAGCATCCGGGCCCGGGCGGACGGCTCGGACGTCTCGGCGGCCCGGACGAAGTCCCCGTCCAGGACGAGGTCGTCCCAGATCTCGTCTCCCGATTCCTCGCGGCCGCCGCGCTGTGACGTCTTGTCTGCCATCCCCGGCCTCCTGACCTTCTGATGGGCCGCAGTCCTTCGGCCCAGTGTGCCCGGGAGGAGGTGAAGCCACCGTCAGGAGCGACGGCGGCCGCACTCCCCGCCCCTTCTACTCCTCGCCCGCCAGGGTCAGCGCCCGCAGCTTCTGTCCCGCGTACCAGGTGGCCAGGACGGTCACCGCGACCAGCAGCACGGTCGCCGTCGTCAGCCCGACGTCCGAGGTGACCAGGTCCCCGCCGGCCACCTTGTGGGCGACGGCCAGCGACCACTGCTGGACGCTGAGGGTGCGCGCGCCCGGCACCAGGGAGCCGAACAGGGCCTCCCAGACCAGGGCGTAGACGAGTCCGAAGACCACCGCGTGCCGGGACACCGTGCCCAGCAGCAGGAAGAGTGCCGCGTAGGCGATGGAGGAGACCAGGGCCGCGACCGTGTAGGCCACGGCGATCTGCTGACCGTTGCCGTTGAGGATGAACCCGGCGATCAGCGTCGGCAGGGCCGAGAACACCATCGTCACCGCGACCGCCACGATCAGCTTGGTGAAGATGATCGTCGGCCGCTTGATCGGCTTGGACAGCAGGTACACCACGGAGCCGTCGTCGATCTCCGGGCCGATCGCGCCGGTGCCGGCGATGACACCGATGATCGGCACCATCGTGGCCAGCCCGAGCCCGCCCAGCAGGTCGGCGGCCGTCTGGTCGTCGGCGCCGGTCAGGGCCCGTACGACCACGGAGATCACGATCAGCAGCAGGGGCAGGGCGCCCAGGATGAGGGCCCGACGGCGGCCGAGCAGGGCCCGGTAGGTGAGCCGGGCGACTGTGGGGTCGTACATCTTCGGCCTCCTACGCCGCGACCAGGTACGAGAACACGGACTCGAGGGACTCGTCGGACGGCGAGACCGCGAGCAGCCGGATGCCGTGGTCCCTGGCGACCTTCGGCAGCAGCGTGGTGAAGCGGCCGAAGTCGACGGCCTGGATGCGCAGCGCGCCCTCGGCCAGGTCCACCTCGATGCCGGAGGTCGACGAGTCGGCGATCAGTGCGGCCGCGAGGGCGCGGTCGTCGCTGGAACGCACCAGATAGCGGTGCGGTCGGTCGGTCATCAGGCGGCGGATCCTGCGGAAGTCGCCGCTGGCCGCGTGCCGTCCGGCGACGACGACCTCGATGTGCCGGGCGAGCTGCTCGACCTCTTCGAGGATGTGGGAGGAGAACAGCACGGTGCGGCCCTCGTCGCCCATGCGCCGCAGCAGGTCCATGAGCTGCATGCGCTGGCGCGGGTCCATGCCGTTGAAGGGCTCGTCCAGCAGGAGCAGCGAGGGGTCGTGGACGAGGGCGCTCGCCATCTTCACGCGCTGGCGCATGCCCTTGGAGTAGGTCGAGATCTTGCGGTCCTGCGCGTACTCCATCTCCACCGTGGCCAGGGCCCGCTGGGCCGCCTTGTCGCCGAGGCCGTGCAGTTCGGCGTTGGCGACGACGAACTCGCGGCCGGTGAGGAAGTCGTACATCGCCTCGCGCTCGGGGACGATGCCGATGTGCTGGTAGATGGCCTCGTTGCGCCAGACCTGCTGTCCGTCGAGGGTGACGGTGCCGGTGGAGGGGGCGAGGAAGCCGCCCATCATGTTGATCAGGGTGGACTTCCCGGCGCCGTTGGGGCCGAGCAGGCCGGTGACTCCGGGGCCGATGGTCATGGTGATGTCGTTGACGGCGACCACGTTGCCGAACCAGCGGGAGACATGGTCGATGTGGAGCGTGGTCACAGGCCCACCTTCCGGTAGCGGCGCATCAGGAGGCCGTAGCTGGCGGCGATCAGGCCGAGGGTGACGAGGAGGAAGACCACGCCCTCGCCGGTGCTCGGGCCCATGGCGCCGGGGTAGGCCGAGTCGGCGCCGAGGAACGCGGACTGGACGCCGTCGATCAGCGTGACCGGCGAGAACAGTCCGATCCAGGGGATCGCGCCGGTGCTGTCCTGGGCGTCGGCGATGGCCTGGAGCGTGGAGACGGCGCCGTAGGAGATGGTCAGGACGGCGATGACGGCCGCGATGCCGAAGCCGCGGCGGGGTGTCACCGAGGCGATGACCAGGCCGATGCCGGCGAAGAGCAGGGAGAGCAGGGCCACGGAGACGAGTCCTTGGGCGAATCCCTTGGTCTGGTCGGCGAAGTCGAGCTTGGCCAGCAGCGCGCCGACGTAGAGCACGAGGAGGGGGGCGGCGGTGAGGACGAACAGCGCCGAGGCCAGTGCCGCGTACTTGGCGCGTACGTAGTCCGCGGTCTCGATGGGCCGGGAGAAGTACAGCGGGACGGTCTTGAAGCGCAGGTCGCGGGAGACGGACTGGGGCGCCTGCGAGGCGACGTACAGGCTGATGACGGCCTGCATGACGATCGCGTAGCGCGTGTAGTCCAGGGGGAGTTCCTTGGCCTTCGTGGCGACCGCGACGGCGACCATGATGGCCGCGGGCACGCACATCACCACGAACAGCAGCATGGGCAGCACCTTGGACTTCACCGAGCGGCCGAGGCCGTAGGCGCCGCGCAGGGACTGCGAGTACAGGGAGCGGCGGGCGTAGGCGCGGCCGAGGCGGGGGCCGTCGTAGCTGCGGTAGCCGATGTTGTGGATGCGGGTCTGGTCACCCGTGGGGGTGGTGACGGGCTGGTCAACCGCCATGGCCGACGGCCTCCTTCCTTGTCGTGTCGCTGTCCGTCGTGCCACCGGCCGTCGTCGCGCTGTCCGCGTCGGTGAAGACCTCGGAGATGTGGTGCCGGCGCTGTTCCATGCGGACCAGGCCGAGTCCGAGGTCGGCGACCACGTCGCGGACGAGGTCGTAGGTCTCCTCGCCCTGCGCGGTCAGCAGCAGGATGTGGCCGGCGCCGGGCAGGCCCGCACCGGATTCCACGATCTCCACCCCGCGCGCGTGGAGCGCCTCGCGGACCGCGCGGGTGCCGTCCGGGTGGGCGTCGGTGTCGGTGACCTCGATCGCCAGGGTGGTGGTGGTCTGGGTGAAGTCGGTGGTGGAGCTGGAGCGCAGGAGCTTGCCGCCGTCGACGACCACGACGTGGTCGCAGGTGCGCTCGAGTTCGCCGAGGAGGTGGGAGGTGACCAGGACCGAGATGCCGAAGTCGGTGTGGATGCGGCGGATGAGGCCGAGCATCTCGTCGCGGCCGACCGGGTCGAGGCCGTTGGTCGGCTCGTCGAGGAAGACCAGTTGCGGGTCGTGCACCAGGGCCTGGGCCAGCTTGACGCGCTGTTTCATGCCCGTGGAGTAGCCGCCTATGGGGCGGTAGCGCTCCTCGTACAGCCCGACGTGGCGCAGGGTGTCCGCGGTGCGCTCGCGCGCGGCGGTGGGCGGCAGGCCGGACATGCGGGCCATGTGCACGACGAACTCGGTGGCCGAGACGTCGGGCGGCAGGCAGTCGTGCTCCGGCATGTAGCCGACCCGCTCGCGGATGGCGGCGCCCTTGGTGGCCACGTCGAGGCCGAGCACTTCGGCGCGGCCCTCCGTGGCGGGCGAGAGACCCAGCAGGATCTTGATGAGCGTGGACTTGCCGGCGCCGTTGGCCCCGACGAGTCCGGTCACACCGGGTCCGATGTCCACGGACAGCCGGTCGAGCGCGGTCACCCGGGGGAACCGCTTGCTCAGGCTTTCGGTCGCGATCACAGTCACAGCTCCGAATGTAGTGACGCGCGCCACGGACCTCGTCAGACCACAGAGCCGTCTTCGCCTCAGACCTCAGATGTACGGGCCCGTAGGGGGACCCCCTTCTTGAGAGTTACGGGGCCCCCGCCTCTCGCTCCGCAGCCCGCCCTATTGACGCTTTCTCTAACAAGTGCCAGATTCGGCGTGGTCACGTCACGGACACGTACCGCAGTCGGTGCGGACCGGTGGGACGACCGGTGGGACGACCGGTGGGACGAGGTGGCATGCCGACGGCGGTGACGGGCGAACTCTCCGCCGAGCTGCGCGGATGGTGCGGGAGCGACGTCTTCTCGCCCCGGCTGTTCGGGTTTCGGCGGGATCCCGAGGAGAGCGCCTTCTGGCTGGACGACGATCTGCCGCATGTGCGGCGCTGGGCGGAAGCGGAAGCAGAAGCGGAGGGCAAGTGACGGTGCTCAAGGGCGCGCGCGAGCGGTGGGTGCGGACCGGCGGGACAGAGCTGTGCGTGGCCGAGCTGGGGGACCCCGGGCGGCCGGTGGTCGTGCTGGTGCACGGCTACCCGGACAGCAAGGAGGTGTGGTCCGAGGTCGCGGTCCGGCTGGCCGACCGGTTCCATGTGGTGCTGTACGACGTCCGGGGCCACGGCCGCTCCAGCGCGCCGCGGCCGCTGCGGGGCGGGTTCACCCTGGAGAAGCTGACGGACGACTTCCTGGCGGTCGTGGACGCGGTCAGCCCGGACCGGCCGGTGCACCTGGTGGGGCACGACTGGGGTTCGGTGCAGTCCTGGGAGTTCGTGACCGTCGAGCGCACCAAGGGCCGGATCGCGTCGTTCACCTCGATGTCCGGGCCGTCCCTCGACCATTTCGGTCACTGGATCAACAAGCGCCTCACCAGGCCCACTCCACGCCGGGTCGGCCAACTCCTCGGCCAGGGCGCCAAGTCCTGGTACGTGTATCTGCTGCACACGCCCGCCCTGCCCGAACTCGCCTGGCGCGGACCGCTCGGCAAGCGCTGGCCCGCGATCCTGCGCCGGGTGGAGGACGTGCCGGGCGACGGCTACCCGACCTCGTCGCTGCCGTCGGACGCGGCCAACGGCGCCTGGCTGTACCGGGACAACGTACGGACCCGGCTGCGGCGTCCGCGCCCCGACGCGCACGCGCACGTGCCCGTGCAGCTCATCACACCCCTGGGCGACAAGTTCCTGTCGGAGCGGCTGTACGACGAACTCGAGCAGTGGGTGCCACGGTTGACCCGGCGCACGCTGTCCGCGAAGCACTGGGTCCCGCGGACGCGCCCCGACCGGATCGCCTCCTGGATCACGGAGTTCGTCACGGCCGTCGAGGTCACCGGGGAGCCCGAGCCGCGGGCCACCGGGCGCCATGCCGAGCGTTTCGGCGGGCAGTTGGTGCTGGTGACGGGCGCGGGCAGCGGTATCGGGCGGGCGACGGCGTTCGCGTTCGCCGAGGCCGGGGCACGGGTGATCGCCGTCGACCGGGACCCGGAGAGCGCCGCCAGCACCGCCGGGACGGCACGGCTGATCGGTGCCCCCGAGGCCTGGGCGGAGACCGTGGACGTCTCCGACGAGAGGGAGATGGAGAAGCTCGCGGCCAAGGTGCACGCCGAGTACGGGGTGTTGGACGTACTGGTGAACAACGCGGGTGTGGGACTGTCCGGTTCGTTCTTCGACACCACCTCCGACGACTGGCGCCGGGTACTGGACGTCAATCTGTGGGGGGTCATCCACGGGTGCCGGCTCTTCGGCGGGCGGATGGCCGAGCGCGGCCAGGGCGGCCACATCGTCAACACCGCGTCCGCCGCCGCCTTTCAGCCGTCCAGGGTGCTGCCCGCCTACAGCACGTCCAAGGCGGCCGTGCTGATGCTGAGCGCATGCCTGCGCGCCGAACTGGCCGGACAGGGCATCGGCGTTACGGCGATCTGCCCCGGGCTGGTGAACACCAACATCACGGCCACGGCCACCTTCGTGGGCGTCGACGCGGCGGAGGAGAGGCGCCGCCAGAAGCGGGCCACGCGCGCGTACGGGCTGCGCAACTACCCGCCGGAGAAGGTCGCGGACGCGATCCTGCGCGCCGTCGCCCGCAACGAGGCCGTGGTCCCGGTGACGCCGGAGGCGCGCGGAGCGCACGCTCTGTCACGTTTCGCACCAAGGGCGTTGCGGGCGCTCGCGCGGTTGCAGCCCCCGGTGTGAGGTGACTTGGGCCGCCCGGTCTCAAGTCTGTTCTGGTCAGACCGCCTTGGCGAAAGACCCGGACCGGGCGGCCAGTTGTCCACAGAAACGCCAACTGGCCTGTGGATAACTACTGTTGGTTGTGGACCAAACCTCGGGCAGAAAAGAAAATGCGTGATCCACGTCTCCCCCGTCATTCTGGAGGGATGGACGAAAGACGCACCGTGAAGGTGTCGAAGTATCTCTCCAAGCACCTGCGCCATCAGCCCGAACGCATCGGTCTCACTCTCGACGAGGCCGGCTGGGTCGAGATCGACGAGCTCATCGCGGCGTGCGCCGCGCACGGCTTCCGCTTCACCCGGGACGAGCTGGACCATGTCGTCGACACCAACGACAAGAAGCGCTTCGCGATCGAGGGCACCCGGATCCGCGCCAGCCAGGGCCACAGCATCGACGTACAGCTCGGGCTGCCCCCGGCGACCCCGCCGCCGTACCTCTACCACGGGACCGTGGCCCGCTCCGTGGACGCGATCCGCGCCGAGGGGCTGCGGCCGATGAACCGGCACGACGTGCACCTCTCCGCCGACCGCGAGACCGCGACCCGGGTGGGCGCCCGGCGGGGCCGCCCCGTCGTGCTCTCCGTGGACGCCGGCGCCATGCACCGGGACGGCCATGTCTTCCACCTCAGCGCCAACGGGGTGTGGCTGACGAAGGCCGTACCGCCGCGGTATCTGCGGTTCCCCGAGAGCCACTGACCCTGGATGATCGGTGGTATGGACCATCTCCCCAGCACCGAGGCCGCCGTGACCGCCCTCCGGGTGATCGCCGAGGAGTACGCCCTCGACATCGAGGTCACCCATGACATCGGCGCCGACCAGACCTCCCGCCGCACCGCCGTGGGCTTCGGCGTCACCACCGACCGGGGCGGCTCACTGCCCCACGAGGCCTACGTCGAGCTGGGCGGCCGGCCCAGCGTGAGCGTGCAGCTCTACCCGGACGGCGACGCCCTGATCACCGTCGACGGCCTGGCCTGCCCCGACGTCGACCGCGACGACGTGCCCGCCTTCCTCCGCGCCCTCTACGAGGGCCACGCCTGGGTGAAGACCCGCCGTTTCCCGCCGAGCGCCTCGCTCATGGTGCCGCTGCCGGGTGACCGGGTGCACAAGGAGTACATCTCCTTCGCCCTCAGCCCGTGGCTGTCCGGTCGCGTACGGTGACTGTTTCACGTGAAACACGGGCGTCCGCATACGCTCGATGACATGAGTCTGCGCCTGAGCACCGTGATCCTCCCGTACCGCCGCTGGAACGAAGGGGGTCGTTCGGCGTGGACGCGTGCCGAGCAGCTCGGTTTCCACACGGCCTACACCTACGACCATCTGTCCTGGCGCAGCTTCCGCGACGGCCCCTGGTTCGGCGCCGTCCCCACGCTCACCGCCGCCGCGGCCGTCACCGACCGGCTGCGGCTGGGCACCCTGGTGACCTCGCCGAACTTCCGGCACCCGGTGACCCTCGCCAAGGAACTGATCTCCCTCGACGACATCTCCGGCGGCCGGGTGACCCTCGGCATCGGCGCGGGCGGCACCGGCTTCGACGCCACCGCCCTCGGCCAGGAGCCGTGGACCCCGCGCGAGCGGGCCGACCGGCTCGCCGAGTTCGTGCCGCTGCTCGACCGGCTACTCACCGAGGACTCCGTGTCGCACGAGGGCACCTTCTACTCGGCACACGAGGCACGCAACATCCCCGGCTGTGTCCAGCGTCCCCGGCTGCCCTTCGCCGTCGCGGCGACCGGGCCGCGCGGACTGCGGCTCGCGGCCCGGCACGGTCAGGCGTGGGTGACCACCGGAGACCCCAAGCTGTACGAGAACGGCACCCCGGAGCAGTCGGTTCAGGCCATTCGCGGTCAGGTCGGGAAGCTGACCGAGGCGTGTGCCGTCGAGGGCCGGGACGTGAACGGGCTGGAGAAGATCCTGCTCACCGGGTTCACCCCGGACCGCGGCCGTCCGCTGGAGTCCCTGGACGCCTTCGTCGACTTCGCGGGACGGCACCAGGAGCTCGGCTTCACCGAGCTGGTGCTCCACTGGCCCATCCCGGACTCCGACTTCGCCGCGGACGAGAAGGTCTTCGAGCAGATCGCCATGGAGGCGCCGGCCCAACTCGGCTGACACCGACGGCCGGTCATCGACCGCGAAGACCGGCCGCCCGAGCCCTTCCTGTGTCTCATGTGTGCGAGCTCTCGCACGGCCGTGCGGGCATATGCGCGAGAATGGCCGGGTGACCTCAGCGACTCGACAGCCCGAGAACCCGGCCCCCGCCCGCCCGCCGCGGCTGATCGCCACCGATCTCGACGGCACTCTGCTGCGCGACGACAAGTCGGTGTCGCCCCGCACGGTCGCCGCCCTCGCCGCCGCCGAGGAGGCGGGCATCGAGGTCTTCTTCGTCACCGGCCGCCCCGCCCGCTGGATGGACGTCGTCAGCGAGCACGTCCACGGACACGGCCTGGCGATCTGCGGCAACGGCGCCGCCGTCGTCGATCTGCACGGCGGCCCCGGCACCCACCGGTTCGTGAAGGTGCGCGGGCTGGAGCGGAACAACGCGCTGGACGCCGTACGGCTGCTGCGCGACGCGGCGCCCGGCACGATGTACGCGATCGAGCAGACGTACGGCTTCCACCAGGAGCCGGAGTACCCGAAGATGCACATGGAGGTCCCGGACCGCCTCGCGCCCGCCGAGGAGCTGCTGGCGCCGGACGGCCTCGCCGCCGGTGAACCGGTGCTGAAGATCCTCGCGTTCCACCCCACGCTCGACCCGGACGCCTTCCTCACCCTGGCCCGCCTGGCCATCGGGGACCGCGCCAACGTCACCCGGTCCAGCCCCAGCGCCCTGCTGGAGATCAGCGGCCCGGACGTCTCCAAGGCCAGCACGCTCGCCCTGTGCTGTGCCGAGCGCGGGATCTCGCACGAGGAGGTCGTCGCATTCGGGGACATGCCCAACGACGTCGAGATGCTGACCTGGGCGGGCCGCTCGTACGCCATGGGCAACGCGCATCCGGACGTGATCGCCGCCGCCTCCGGTCAGACGGTCGCCAACAACGAGGACGGGGTCGCCGTGGTCATCGAGCGGCTGATCGACGAGCGGCGGTAGACGGCCCGCGCCGCCTAGGCGACCGGCACACCGCGTTCCGCCAGCCACGGCACCGGGTCGATCGACGAGCCCAGCTCGGGTGTGACCCGTACCTCGAAGTGCAGATGCGGGCCGGTGGAGTTGCCGGAGGCGCCGGACTGGCCGATCCACTGCCCGGCCGTCACCCGCTCGCCCTGGTCGACCGTCACGGCGGCGAGATGGGCGTACTGGGTGCAGTAGCCGTCGGCCTGCCGGATCACCACCTGGATGCCGAACGCGCCCCCGCACGCCACCCGCACCACGCGCCCCGCGCCGACGGCCCGCACCGGCGTCCCGATCGGCACCGCGAAGTCCTGCCCGGTGTGCCGGTTCACCCAGCGGTCACCGCCGCTGCCGAAGCCCGCGGACAGGGTGTACGTCTCCACCGGGGTGACCCACTCGCCCGTGACCCGCGTGGGCGGCTGGTCGAGCCGTACGGCACCACGGCACGCGCCCGCGGCCACCGAGGCGTCCGCCTGCCCCTGCAACGCCCACCGCGCCTGCTCCAGCTTGTCCTCGATGCCCTTCTTCAGGTCGGCGAGCTCGACGCGTCTGCGCTCGACCTCCTGCCAGGCCTCGACGGCCCGCGCCTCGTCGGCGGCCAGCCGTGTCTCGGCCCGGCGGCTCTTCTCCATCGCGTTGCCGAGGGCCAGATGGGCCTGGGAGAACAGGTGCTGACCGCGCATCAGCCGCTCCGGATCGGCCGCCAGCAGCATCTGCGCGACGACCGGGAGCCCGCCCCCGGTGCGGTACTGGGCGCGGGCGATACGGCCCAGGTCCTCGCGCAGCACCGCGGTCTCCCGCCGTTCCCGGCCGAGGAGTTCCTCCAGCCGGCGGACCTCGACCTGCTTCGCCTCCGCCGCGTGCCGCCCCGTCTCGTAGCGCTGGGTGGCCGCGGCCGCGTCCTCGTACAGCCGCGCCACCCGCGTACTGAGCCCGGAGTCCGCGCCGGCCCCGTCACCGGGCTCCCCGCCGGCGGCCGTGGGGCGGGCCGTGAGCAGGGCCGCCCCGCACAACAGGGCCACGACGAACATGGAACGACGGCGAAGTGAGCGCATGTCAGCGATCGTGACCCGGCCGGCGGCCCCGGTCCTGTTGGCGTCGTACGCCCGGGGGACGCCTCACCCCTGATGGCTCAACCCGCCGGCTGTGCGCCCACCAGCAGGTCCGCCGCCGCCTCCCGCTCGACCATCGCGCGCAACGGTCCCTCCACGGCCGCGAGTTCCGCGTAGGTGCCGCGCTGCACGATCCGGCCCGCGTCGAGGACGACCACCTCGTCCACCACCGCGAGACCGGCCAGCCGGTGGGTGATGAGCAGGGTGGTACGGCCCTCGGTCGCGGCGAGCAGGTCCGCGGTGAGCGCGTCGGCGGTCGGCAGGTCGAGGTGCTCGGCGGGCTCGTCGAGCACCAGCACGGGGAAGTCGGCGAGCAGCGCGCGGGCCAGCGCCAGGCGCTGCCGCTGACCGCCGGAGAGCCGGGCCCCGTGCTCCCCGACGAGCGTGTCGAGCCCGTCGGGCAGTCCGTCCGCCCACTCCAGCAGCCGGGCCCGCGCCAGCGCGTCCCGCAACTCGTCCTCGCTCGCGCCCTTCCGCGCCAGCAGCAGGTTCTCGCGCACCGAGCTGTCGAAGAGATGCGCGTCCTGGGCGCACAGCCCGACCAGGCGGCGTACGTCGTCGCCGTCCAGGGCAGCGGCGTCCACCCCGCCGAGGGTGTACGAGCCCGCGCCGGCGTCCAGGAAGCGCAGCAGCACCTGGGCGAGGGTCGTCTTGCCGGAGCCGGAGGGCCCCACCACGGCGATCCTGTGCCCCTGCGCCAGCGTGAGGTCGACCCCGGCGAGCGCGTCCCGGTCCTGCCCCCCGTGGCGGGCGGTCAGCCCCCTGACGGCGAGCGGGAACGGCGCCGCGGGCGCCTGCCGGGGCCGCTCCGGCTCGCGCACCGGGTCGGGGGAGTCCAGCACCTCGTACACCCGCTCGGCGCTCCTGCGGACCCGCTGGCGGTACTGCACGGCGAGCGGCAGCCCCAGGACGGCCTCGAAGGCGGCCAGCGGGGTCAGGACGACCACCGCCATGGTCACGCCGTCCAGCCGCCCGGCGGCGACCGCCTGGGCGCCCACGAGCGCCGCGGCGGCCACGGTCAGTCCGGAGACGAGGGCGGTCAGCCCGTCGCCCAGGGCGGTGGCCGTGGCGGCCCGCGAGGCGATCCGGGTGAGCACGCCGTCGGCGGCCCGCACCTCGGCCCGGCGGGCGGGCAGGGCGCCCGCGACGGTCAGTTCGGCGGTGCCGGTCAGCAGGTCGGCGGTACGGGTGGCGAGCACACCCCGGGCGGGGGCGAGCCGGCGTTCGGCCCGGCCGGCCACCGCGCCGGTGACCAGCGGGACGCCCACCCCGGCCGCGAGCAGCCCGGCGGCGAGCACCGCGCCCGCCTCCGGCAGCAGCCACGCCGTGAACGCCACCGACCCGGCCGACACCACGGCGGCGGCAGCGGCGGGCAGCAGCCAGCGCAGCCAGTAGTCCTGGAGGGCGTCCACGTCGGCGACCAGCCGCGTCAGCAGATCGCCCCGGCGGGTCGTGCGCAGCCCGGCGGGCGCCAGCCGCTCCAGGCGCCGGAACACCGCGACCCGGGTGTCGGCGAGCATCCGCAGCACGGCGTCGTGCGACACGAGCCGCTCCGCGTACCGGAACACCGCCCGGCCGATGCCGAAGGCACGGGTCGCCGTCACCGCCACCATCAGGTACAGCACCGGCGGCTGCTGCGAGGCCCGCGAGATCAGCCACCCGGAGGTGGCCATCAGCCCGACGGCACTGCCGAGGGCCAGAGCGCCCAGCAGCAGCGCGAGAGCGAGCCGGCCACGGCGGGCACCCGCCATGCCCCGGACCCGGGCGAGCACCCTGTGCCGGGAGGCGACGGGGGTGGTCCCGGCGGCGGCCGGTGCGCCGGGGGCCTTCGCCGCCGGCGGAGTGGAGGCGGCCGTGGTCCCGGCGGCGGACCGTCGGGGGCCGGCGTCGGCCGGCTCCTCCAGCCGTACGACCCGGTCCGCCACGCCCAGCAGCGCCGGCCGGTGGACGACCAGGAGGACCGTCCGGCCGGCCGCCAGCCGCCGTACGGCCGTCACGATCTCCGCCTCGGTCCCGCCGTCGAGCGCGGCCGTCGGCTCGTCGAGCAGGAGGACGGGCCGGTCGGCGAGGAAGGCACGGGCCAGGGCGAGGCGCTGGCGCTGGCCCGCGGACAGGCCGCCACCGTCCTCGCCCAGGACGGTGTCGAGGCCCTCGGGCAGCGCGGCCGTGAAGTCCAGCGCCCCCGCGTCCGCCAGCGCCCGCCGTACGGCGGCCTCGTCGGCGTCGGGACGCGCCAGCCGTACGTTCTCCGCGATCGTCCCGGCGTACAGGTGCGGGCGCTGCGGCACCCAGGCGATCCGTGACCGCCACTGCTCCAGGTCGAGGTCGGCGAGGTCGGCTCCCCCGATCCGCACCCGGCCCCCGGTGGGCCGCACGAAGCCCAGCAGGGCGTGCAGCAGGGTCGACTTGCCCGCGCCGCTCGGGCCGACCAGCGCGACGGTCTCCCCCGGTGCGACGGTGAACGACACGTCGGAGAGGGCGTCGGCCGCGCGGCCCGGGTAGCGGACCGTCACGCCCTCGAAGGCCAGCGGGCCCTCCGGGACCTCCCTCGTGCCGGAGGCCGGGACCGGCGTCTCCAGCACGGCGAAGATCTCCTCGGCGGCCGCCAGCCCCTCGGCGGCCGCGTGGTACTGCGCGCCGACCTGCCGCAGCGGCAGATACGCCTCGGGTGCGAGGACCAGGATGACCAGGCCGATGTACAGGTCCATCTCGCCGTGCACGAGCCGCATGCCGATCGTCACGGCGACCAGGGCCACCGAGAGGGTCGACAGCAGCTCCAGCGCGAAGGACGAGATGAAGGCGATCCGCAGCGTCCGCATGGTCGCCCGGCGGTACTCGCCGGTGATCCGCCGGATGGACTCGGCCTGTGCCCTGGCCCGCCCGAACACCTTCAGCGTGGGCAGTCCCGCGACCACGTCCAGGAAATGCCCGGACAGCCGTGACAGCAGCCGCCACTGACGGTCCATCCGCGACTGGGTGGCCCAGCCGATCAGCACCATGAAGACCGGGATCAGCGGGAGGGTGGCGACGACGATGGCCGCCGACACCCAGTCCTCGGTGACGATCCTCGTCAGCACCGCGACCGGCACGACCACCGCGAGCCCCAACTGGGGGAGGTAGCGCGCGAAGTAGTCGTCGAGGGCGTCGACTCCCCGGGTGGCCAGGGCGACCAGGGAGCCGGTGCGCTGTCCGCCCAGCCAGCCGGGACCGAGGGCGGTGGCCCGCTCCAGGAGCCGCCCCCGCAGCTCCGACTTCACCGCCGCGCTCGCCCGGTGGGCGGCGAGTTCGGTGAGCCAGGAGACCAGGGCACGGCCGACCGCGACCGCCGCCAACAGCAGCAGGGGAGTGCGGAGTCCGGAGACGCTCAGCCCGTGCTGGAACGCCCCGACCACCACTTCGGCGATGAGCATCGCCTGGGCGATGACCAGGAGCGCGCCGAGGGCGCCCAGGCCGACCACGGCCATCAGGAAGTACCGGGTGGCCCGGGCGTGGCGGAGGAGACGCGGATCGATTGGTTTCACGTGAAACACACCTCAGTGGGCGGCATCGGCGGCGATGTGCTGTGTACCGATCCGCTTGCGGAAGACCCAGTAGGTCCAGCTCTGGTAGAGCAGGACGAGCGGGGTGGCGATCCCCGCGCACCAGGTCATGATCTTCAAGGTGTACGGGCTCGACGAGGCGTTGGTGACCGTGAGACTCCAGTCCTCGTTCAGGCTGGACGGCATGACGTTCGGGAAGAGCGTCAGGAAGAGCATGGCCACGGCCGCCACGATGGTGACGCCGGAGAAGGCGAACGACCAGCCCTCGCGCCCGGCCTGGTTGGCCACGAGCGCCGCGACCAGGGCGGCGACCGCGACGACCAGCGCGACCAGGCTCTTGGCGTCACCGCTGTCGACCTGGGTCCACAGCAGGAAGACCAGCGCGACCACAGCCGTGACGAGACCGACGTACAGCGCCAGCTTCCGGGCCCGCTCCCGGATCTCGCCGACGGTCTTGAGGGCCGTGAAGACCGCCCCGTGGAAGGTGAACAGCGTCAGGGTCACCAGACCGCCGAGGAGCGCGTACGGGTTGAGCAGGTCCCAGACCGTCCCGACGTACTCGAAGTGCCGGTCGATCTTCACGCCGTGCACGATGTTGCCGAAGGCCACACCCCACAGGAACGCCGGGAGCAGCGAGGTCCAGAAGATCGCGGTCTCCCAGTTGCGCTGCCAGTTCTCCTCCGGCCGCTTCGCCCGGTACTCGAAGGCGACGCCCCGGACGATCAGGCAGACCAGGATGAGCAGCAGGGGCAGGTAGAAGCCGGAGAAGAGCGTGGCGTACCACTCGGGGAAGGCGGCGAAGGTCGCGCCGCCGGCCGTGAGCAGCCACACCTCGTTGCCGTCCCAGACGGGGCCGATGGTGTTGATCAGCACCCGCTTCTCGGGCCGGTTCCGGGCCAGCAGCCTGGTGAGGATGCCGACTCCGAAGTCGAAGCCCTCCAGGAAGAAGTAGCCGGTCCACAGGACGGCGATCAGGACGAACCAGACGTCGTGCAGTTCCATGACTGTGCAGCTCCCTCGGCCTAGTAGGAGAAGGCCATCGGCTTGTCGGCGTCACGGGAGTCGCCGCCGATCTTCGTGGGCGGGTTCAGGTCGGCCTCGGTGAGCTCGGGCGGACCGGCTTTCACGTACTTCAGCAGGAGCTTGACCTCGACGACGGCGAGGACGGCGTACAGGGCCGTGAAGACGATCATCGAGGTGAGGACCTCTGCCTGGGAGACCCCGGGGGAGACCGCGTCGCGGGTCTGGAGGACGCCGTAGACGACCCAGGGCTGGCGGCCCATCTCGGTGAAGATCCAGCCCCAGGAGTTGGCGATCAGCGGGAAGCCGAGGGTCCAGATCGCGACCAGCCAGTACAGCTTGGAGAGCCGGGGGCTCAGGGCCTTGTTCCGGAAGAGGACCAGGTGTGGCACCTCGTCGTCGCCGACCCTCAGATGCTGCGGGAGCAGGAACTTCTTGCGGGTGAGCCAGAGTCCGGCGAGGCCGATGGCGAAGGAGGCCATGCCGAAACCGATCATCCAGCGGAAACCCCAGTAGGCGACGGGGATGTTGGGCCGGTAGTCGCCGGGGCCGTACTTCTCCTGCTCGGCCTTGTTGACGTCGTTGATGCCGGGGACGTGCGAGGTGAAGTCGTCGTTCGCGAGGAAGGAGAGCAGGCCGGGGATCTCTATGGCGACCTTGTTGTGCCCCTTCTCGACGTCGCCGTAGGCGAAGACCGAGAACGGCGCGGGCGCCTCACCGTCCCACAGCGCCTCGGCGGCGGCCATCTTCATCGGCTGCTGCTTGAACATCACCTTGCCGAGGACGTCGCCGCTGATCGCGGTGAGCAGTCCGGCGATGACCACGGTGACCAGGCCCAGTCGCAGCGAGGTCTTCATCACGGTGACGTGCTTCTTGCGGAAGAGGTGGAAGGCGGCGATGCCGACCATGAAGGCGCCACCGGTCAGGAAGGCCGCCGACAGGGTGTGGAACACCTGGCTGAGCGCGGTGTTCTGGGTCAGTACGGCCCAGAAGTCGGTCAGCTCGGCCCGGCCCTTCTCCTTGTTGATCCGGTAGCCGACCGGGTGCTGCATCCAGGAGTTGGCCGCGAGGATGAAGTAGGCCGACAGGATCGTGCCGATCGAGACCATCCAGATGCAGGCCAGGTGGATCTTCTTCGGCAGCCTGTCCCAGCCGAAGATCCACAGCCCGATGAAGGTGGACTCGAAGAAGAACGCGATCAGGGCCTCGAAGGCCAGCGGGGCGCCGAAGACATCGCCGACGAAGCGCGAGTAGTCGGACCAGTTCATGCCGAACTGGAACTCCTGCACGATGCCGGTGACGACACCCATCGCGATGTTGATCAGGAAGAGCTTGCCCCAGAACTTGGTCGCCCTGAGGTACTTCTCCTTCTCCGTGCGCACCCAGGCGGTCTGGAGTCCCGCGGTGAGCGCCGCGAGGGAGATGGTCAGGGGAACGAACAGGAAGTGGTAGACGGTCGTGATGCCGAACTGCCAGCGCGCCAGGGTCTCCGGTGCCAAAGCCAGGTCCACGTCGCCGCTCCTTACCTCACAGGCTTGTGGAACATACGCTCAGCGAGCGCTTGTGAAAGCGTTCACATTCACAAGCTAGTATGACAAACACCTTGGGGGCAAGAGTGAGGGGGTCCCTCTTACCGCCGGGAACCCCCTCACCCCTACCACTGACCAGCACAGACGCACGGTCGGCTCGCTACAGCCCCTTGCGGAATCCCTCCGCCGCCTTCAGGAAGATGTCGTTCGCCTCGACCTCACCCACGGTCACCCGGACGCCCTCCCCGGGGAACGGCCGGACCACGACCCCGCGCCGCTCGCACTCCGCCGCGAACGCCGCCGTGCGCTCCCCCAGCCGCAGCCACACGAAGTTGGCCTGGCTCTCGGGCACCGTCCAGCCCTGGGCGCGCAACCCCTCGACCACCCGGGCGCGCTCGCCCACCAGCGAGCCGACCCGGCCGAACAGCGCGTCCTCGGCGCGCAGCGAGGCGACCGCCGCCTCCTGCGCCAGCTGGCTCACCCCGAACGGCACCGCCGTCTTGCGCAGCGCCTGGGCCACCGGCTCGTGCGCGATCGCGAAGCCCACCCGCAGACCGGCGAGACCGTAGGCCTTCGAGAACGTCCGCAGAACGCAGACGTTCGGCCGGTTCCGGTACAGCTCGACGCCGTCCGGCACCTCGGGGTCGCGGATGAACTCCCGGTAGGCCTCGTCGAGGACGACCAGCACATCGCCCGGCACCCGGTCGAGGAACCGTTCCAGCTCGGCCCGGCGGACGACCGTGCCGGTGGGGTTGTTGGGGTTGCAGACGAAGATCAGCCGGGTCCGGTCGGTGATCGCGTCGGCCATCGCGTCCAGGTCGTGCACGTCCCCCTCGGTGAGCGGCACCTGCACCGCGGTCGCCCCGCTGATCCGGGTGATGATCGGGTACGCCTCGAAGGAGCGCCAGGCGTAGATCACCTCGTCGCCGGGGCCCGCCGTCGACTGGACCAACTGCTGGGCGACGCCGACCGAGCCGGTGCCGGTGGCGATGTGGGAGGCGGGCACACCGAAGCAGCCGGAGATCTCGTCCACCAGGGCCGTGCACGCCAGGTCCGGGTAGCGGTTGAAGGTGGCGGCGGCGGCCGTCACGGCCTCCATCACCCCGGGCAGCGGCGGGTAGGGGTTCTCGTTGGAGGACAGCTTGTAGGCCACGGGACCGCCGGCCGCGGCGGGCTTGCCCGGCTTGTAGGTGGGAATCCCCTCCAGCTCGGCACGCAGCTTGGGGCTCGTCTCGCTCACCGCAGTCCTCCTCGTGACCACCACCGGCTCCCGGCTTCAATACTGCTCACCTTATGAGGATTCGGGTCGGCTGCGAACAGCCGCGGACCGACCTCGTGCGTCACCGCGGACCGACCTCGTACGTCACCGAGGACCGACCTCGTACGTCACACCGGCATCAGAGGCATCACCGTACGAAGGCGTACGAACCGGGGGCGCGCCATACATATATCTACGCGCCGGTGGCTCACGCCGTGGCGCGCATCCCTCGTGCAGGTGAGTTGAGACCTCTTCGAAACATCGGTGCGTTGGCAGGCTCATCCGTGCCAACACGTCACGTCTTGGGATGTGAACGCTCAACTGACTTGCTTTCTAAGGTATTTGACGGCTGACGACCTTGCAGAAACGTGCCTGTCAACGCGTGCATATGCGTCCGCCCTACCCCACCGGATGAGCCCTACTATCGGCTCGCCATGACAGCAGCAGGGAAGCACCAGGTGAGCCGCGCGGAAACCTCACGCCGAGGCAACCGGCCGGGCCGGGCGGGCATCAGGGACGTGGCCGCCGCCGCCGGAGTCTCCATCACGACCGTCTCCGACGCCCTCAACGGCAAGGGCAGGCTCCCCGACGCCACCCGACGCCATGTCCGCGAGGTCGCCGACCGACTGGGCTACCGCCCCTCGGCCGCGGCCCGAACCCTCCGTACCGGCAAGTCGGGCCTCATCGGTCTGACCGTGACGACGTACGGGGATGAACCTTTCACCTTCACCGAGTTCGCGTACTTCGCGGAGATGGCGCGCGCCGCCACCTCGGCCGCGCTCGCCCGCGGCTACGCGCTCGTCATCCTCCCCGCGACCTCGCGCCACGACGTGTGGTCGAACGTCGCCCTGGACGGCACGGTCGTCATCGACCCGTCCGACCAGGATCCGGTGGTCAGCGAGCTCGTGCGCCAGGGTTTACCGGTGGTCTCCGACGGCCGCCCGGTCGGCTCGCTGCCGGTGACCGCCTGGGTCGACAACGACCACGAGGCCGCCGTGCTCGACATCCTCGACCACCTGGCCGACGCCGGCGCCCGCCGCATCGGCCTGCTGACGGGGACCACGACGGACACGTACACGCATCTGTCCACCACGGCGTATCTGCGCTGGTGCGAGCGGGTCGGGCAGGATCCGGTGTACGAGGCCTACCCCGCCCACGATCCGTGCGCGGGCGCCGTCGCCGCCGACCGGCTGCTCGCCCGCCCGGACCGCCCCGACGCGGTCTACGGGCTGTTCGACCCCAACGGCACCGATCTGCTCGCCGCCGCCCGCCGCTACGGGCTGCGGGTGCCGGAGGACCTGCTGCTGGTGTGCTGCAGCGAGTCCACGGTGTACGCCAGCACCGAGCCGCCCATCACCACGCTCTCCCTGAAGCCCCGCCGCATCGGCACGGCGGTGGTCCAGCTCCTCATCGACGCGATCGAGGGCGCGGACGGTGACACGCCGGTCGAACAGGTGATACCGACCGAACTGATCATCCGTACCTCTTCTCAGCGACGTCCGCCCCGGACGACGGTCAGTCCGCCCCGGACACCGGAGAAGGGGTAGCGGTTGCCCGAGTCGCCCGAGTTGCCCGACAGGGGTGACCGGCTTCCGGCGTCCGGCGCGGACGCGGGAAGGTGTCGGCAGGAGGCCTCGGCGCGTGCGCGGGAGGCCCCGGCTGGGGCGCGGAGGAGGCAGCAGGGGGCCGGCGGACGGTGCGGCGGGGGGCGCGTTCGTCGCACCACCTGGCGGGCGTGTGCGCAGCCGCCGGCGCCCTCGGCGTGCGCCCCGCCTCCCGTGTCCGTACGGCCGGGCCGTCCGGCCCTCCGGGGTCGCCCCGGGAAACCGGTCCCGCGCCCCCTCGGCGGGGCCCGGCGCGTATGAGTGCGGTGTGCGCCGGGTGTGTACCGGCTGCCGAAGCCCGGCCCAATCGGGGCGAAAGCGGCGATGAACTGGACCCTTGCTCCGATTCACCACCCCTGGGTCATCACACGGCTCGATCCGCATTCCTATGATGGGCGCACGGCACCGCGGGCGGCTTCGACCAAGCAGCCCGCAGGGTGCAGCTGCGGCGCGATGGTGGAGGGGTCTCATGACTCAGGGGGCCGGTCAGGGACCGGAGGCGGAGCGGACGGCGACGTTGCGCGACTTCCGGGTGCCCGCTTACGTGCACGAGACCGGTCCGTACGACCAGAGCACGCATCCGGGCAACGTCACGCCGCCCTTGGAGGACGCCGTGGAGCATCCGGAGGGCTACACGCCCACACAGCGCGACCTGCCGGTCATCAAACGCGGCGACACCCTCCAGGTGCCCGTGGACCCGGCGCCCGCCCCCGCACCGCACCCCTCGGCCGGCCCGGGGCCCCTGTTCGTCGTCGGCGACGTGCACGGCTACCTCGACGAGCTGCTGGCCGCGCTCCAGGAGAAGGGCCTGATCGACACGGCCGGCAACTGGTGCGCGGGCACCGCCCGGCTGTGGTTCCTCGGCGACTTCACCGACCGCGGCCCGGACGGGATCGGCGTCATCGACCTCGTCATGCGGCTGTCCGCCGAGGCCGCGGCCGCCGGCGGCTACTGCAAGGCCCTCATGGGCAATCACGAGCTGCTCCTGCTCGGCGCCAAGCGGTTCGGCGACACCCCCGTCAACTCCGGCGCGGGCACCGCCACCTTCCAGGCGGCCTGGCTGCTCAACGGCGGCCAGAAGAACGACATGGACCGCCTCCAGGACCACCACCTGCAGTGGATGGCCCGGCTCGACGCCGTCGAGGAGGTCGACGGCCATCTCCTCGTCCACTCCGACACCACCGCCTACCTCGACTACGGCGACTCGATCGAGGCGGTCAACGACACCGTCCGCGAGACGATCACCCGCAACGACGCGGACGAGGTGTGGGATCTCTTCCGTAAGTTCACCAAGCGCTTCTCCTTCCGGGACGAAGGTGGAGCCGACGCCGTCCGTTCCCTGCTCGATACGTACGGCGGTACCCGGATCGTTCACGGACACAGCCCGATCCCTTATCTGCTGGGCGAAGTCGGTTCCGAGGAGGACGAGGAGGGCGACGGCCCGCACGTCGAGGGACCGCACGTCTACGCCGACGGACTGGCCATCGCGATGGACGGCGGCGTGACGATGGCCGGAAAGCTGCTGGTCCAGCAACTGCCGCTGGACGGCTGAACGTTCGGGGGCGGATGGCCAAGCGCTCGCTCGGCGGGCGTGCCGTGAAGCGGTCGGCGACGGTGCAGGTCGGCGGCCAATTTCGGCAAACCCCCTGTCACCGCAGGGCGTCGCCGCTCTACCATCGGCTTATCCGTAGCAGGCTCCCCTCCGTTTCTGCCCGACGGCTCGTTGGCATGCGAGCCCCAAGCCCTACGGAGCATCGGGGGATGCACATGAACAGCGTTCCGCAGCACCTGCACAGTGAGGACCGCCAGGAGTACGAGCGGGTCCTCGACGAGGCGCTGCGCTCCGCACCACACCACCCGGAACCGGTCGCTGTGGGACAGCGGCTCAATCCCGAACAGCTGCGCACCATGGCGCTCAACGCCTCCGCGCTCATCACGGCGGCCGCGGCGACCGAGTACCAGCACTACATAAAGGTCCGCGAGGAACTGCGTCACCCGGCGCCGTCCACCCCTTCGTCCCCACACGAGTCCGGTTCGGGGGAGCCGGGCGCGGGCGCGGTGGGGCTCGCGACCACCATGGGCGACGCGGCGCAGGTCGCCGAGGCCGCCGGAGCGGGTGCCGTGGCCGTCGCCGCCGTGCTCACCCCGGTCCTCGCCGGCACCGCCGCGCTGATCTTCCTGCTGGTCGGCTACCTCCTGCGGGCGGTCGACCCCGACCGGACGGCCGCCCACGCCATGCTCAACGTCGGATGGGCGTTCGGAGCGATCGCCGCCCTGGCGATCCTCGTCGCCACCGTCGGGCTGCTGCTCACCGCCCTGCGCAACCGTCCGTCCCTGGAGGCGGGAGCGTACGGCGAACGGAACGACGAGGTCGAGCGGGCGAAGGACGCCTGGCGGGAGGCTCTGCTGGAGCGGGGCATCCTGCCGTTCCTGCGGGAGGCCCTCGCCAATCCGAGCACGGCGGTCCTGCACCCCGAACCGGCCCCGCCCGCCCCCACCGGCCGCCTGCCGAAGATCGGATACGACCGTCCGGGCTTCACCAGCCCCGACGACGGCCCCGCGGCGGGCCCGCGCCCGAGCTTCACGAGCCCGGACTACACGAGCCCGGACTTCGGCGGCCCGGAGCACCAGCCGGAATAACCACTCGGCTTGCGCCCCCGCATACCTGGGGTCGGGGAGCGCAAGCCGATCGGTGGGGTGTTGTGGTGTGGGGTGGTGCGGGGTGTTCGGGTGTGGGGTGTTCGGGTGCGGGGTGCCGCGGTGGCTGGTGTCTTACGGCGGCTCAGAGGATGCCGGCGTGTCCGGCCGCCGTGATCCAGGACGGGAACTCCGACAGCAGCCGGTCGTAGAGCTCCTGGTCCGGTACGGCGCTGATGTCGTCCACGGCGAAGAAGCCGACGTTGTCGACGCGTCGGCCGGGGAGCGTGTCGAACCGCTCCAGAACGCCGTAGTTGGACCGGCCGAGCCCCACGAACTGCCAGAAGACCGGCTCCTCGACCGCCGCGCGCAGCTCCTGCTCGATCGCCGCGTCGCGGTAGACCCCTCCGTCGGAGAAGAACAGCACGAGCGTGGGCAGGGGCGTGGGATTCTCCCGCACATACGCCCTGACCTCGGCGATCGCCTTCTGCTCCTCGTTCTGGATGCCGACCGTCCGCATGTCCACCTGCCCGGGCTCCAGCCCTTTGCGGGGCTTCCTGCCGCGGCGGAACAGGCTGATCTCACCCACACGGACATGCAGCCGCAGCCACTCGGGGAGTTCGGCCAGGCGGAGATCGGGGAGCCGGGCGGGATTGCTGGCGAACGTCCAGGCCTGCATCTCGCCGTCGTCGTCGAGCTGCGCCGCCACCGCGGCCATGCGCTCCACGACGTCCGCCACCACACCGCGCGAGTACAGGAACGCCATGGATCCGGAGGCGTCCAGCACCAGCAGGATCCGCGCCCGGACACCGGCGGCCCCCCGCTTGCTCAGACTGACGGCGACCTGCTCCTTGCGCAGGGAGAGCCGCTTGCGCATGTCCACGGGGAGCTGGTCCTCGCCCTTGATCAGGCGGGGGGTGGGGGGTGTGGGGGGTGTGGGGGCGGTGGCCGGGACGGCGGCCGGGACGGGTGAGGTGGGTGAGGTGGGCGGTGTTGAGGCGGGCGGTGTTGAGGCGGGCTGGGCGGGGGCCGGCGGGGCGGTCCGGGCCGGCGGGGCGGTCCGGGCCGACGGGGCGGTCCGGGCCGACGGGGCGGTCCGGGCCGACGGGGCGGTCCGGGCCGACGGGGCGGTCCGGGTGGGCGGTGGCTCCTCGTCGACCGTGATGCCGAAGTCGGTGGCCAGTCCGGCGAGTCCGGAGGCGTACCCCTGGCCGATGGCGCGGAACTTCCAGCGCCCCTCGCGCAGATACAGCTCGCCGCAGAGGAACGCGGTCTCCGTCTCGGCCCGCATCTCGAAGCGGGCCAGTTCGGACCGCCCGTCCGGGCCGAGCAGCCGTAGCGTGAGCCCGGCCACCTGCCCGAAGGTGCCGCCGTCGGCCGACGCCCCCAGCACCACCCGCGTGACGGCGCTCTCCAGCGCGCCGAGGTCCACCTGGACCGTGTCGGTCATGACCCCGTCGGCCCGCTGTTTGCCGAGGTGGGTGACGGCGCCGGACGCATGACGCGGCTGGTTGTAGAAGACGAAGTCACCGTCGTCCCGCACGCGTCCGGCACCGGTCAGCAGCAGTGCGGAGGCGTCGATGTCCGGCCCTCCGGTCCCCTCGGACCAGCTGAGCTCCGCCCGGACGGCGGAGGAGTCGACCGGCACGTTCGCGCCCTTGCTCATGGATCGCGCGTTCATGGACTCAGTCAAGCACCTGAGACGCCGTCCACGGCTCCCGTCTTGAACCGTCCCAACCACTGCCGCACTCTTCGACCATGGACCTGACGGCGGCTGCCGCCCCCGGGGTGGGGTCCACCGGCACCGGACCCCACCTCAGACAACCGATCAGTCCGCGATCGGCAGATACACCCGGTTCCCGCCGGCCGCGAATTCCTTCGACTTCTGCAGCATCCCCTCCGCGACCTCCTCCTGCGAGGCTCCCGCGGCCGCGGCACCGCCGAACCGCTCGGTGATGCTTTGGCTGATCTTCATCGAGCAGAACTTCGGCCCGCACATCGAGCAGAAGTGGGCGGTCTTGGCCGGCTCGGCGGGGAGGGTCTCGTCGTGGAACTCGCGGGCCGTGTCCGGGTCGAGGGCCAGGTTGAACTGGTCCTCCCAGCGGAACTCGAAGCGGGCGTCGGACAGTGCGTCGTCCCACTCCTGGGCTCCGGGGTGGCCCTTGGCGAGGTCGGCCGCATGGGCGGCGATCTTGTAGGTGATGACACCGGTCTTGACGTCGTCGCGGTTGGGCAGGCCCAGATGTTCCTTGGGCGTGACGTAGCAGAGCATGGCCGTGCCCCACCAGGCGATCATCGCGGCGCCGATGCCGGAGGTGATGTGGTCGTACGCCGGAGCGACGTCCGTCGTCAGCGGGCCGAGCGTATAGAACGGAGCTTCATCGCAGATCTCCTGCTGAAGGTCGATGTTCTCCTTGATCTTGTGCATCGGGACATGTCCCGGGCCCTCGATCATGGTCTGTACGTGGAAACGCTTGGCGATCGTGTTGAGTTCCCCGAGCGTGCGCAACTCCGCGAACTGCGCCTCGTCGTTGGCGTCCGCGATGGAGCCGGGCCGCAGACCGTCGCCCAGCGAGTACGTGACGTCGTAGGCGGCGAGGATCTCGCAGAGTTCCTCGAAGTTCTCGTACAGGAACGACTCCTTGTGGTGCGCCAGGCACCAGGCCGCCATGATCGAGCCGCCGCGCGAGACGATGCCGGTCTTGCGGTTGGCGGTGAGCGGGACATACGCGAGGCGCACGCCCGCGTGGACCGTCATGTAGTCCACGCCCTGCTCGGCCTGCTCGACGACGGTGTCCTTGTAGATCTCCCAGGTCAGTTCCTCGGCCCTGCCGTCGACCTTCTCCAGCGCCTGGTACAGCGGCACCGTGCCGATGGGGACGGGAGAGTTGCGCAGCACCCACTCGCGGGTGGTGTGGATGTTGCGGCCGGTGGAGAGGTCCATGACCGTGTCGGCGCCCCAGCGGGTCGCCCAGGTCATCTTCTCGACCTCCTCCTCGATGGAGGAGGTCACCGCCGAGTTGCCGATATTGGCGTTGACCTTCACCAGGAACCTCTTGCCGATGATCATCGGCTCGATCTCCGGGTGGTTGACATTGGCCGGCAGCACCGCGCGCCCCGCAGCGATCTCCTCGCGCACCACCTCCGGGGAAACGTTCTCCCTGAGGGCCACGAACTCCATCTCGGGCGTGATCTCGCCCCTGCGGGCGTACGCGAGCTGGGTGACCGCCCTGCCGTCCCGGCTCCGGCGCGGCAGCCGGGGACGGCCCGGGAACACCGCGTCGAGATTGCGCAGTCCACCGCGCGGCGAGGTGTGCTTGATGCCGTCGTCCTCGGGCCGGACCGGCCGGCCCGCGTACTCCTCGGTGTCACCGCGGGCGATGATCCAGTTCTCCCGCAGCGGCGCCAGGCCCCTGCGTACGTCGGTGTCGGCGAGCGGATCGGTGTACGGCCCGGAGGTGTCGTACAGCGTGACCGACTTCCCGTTGGTGAGGTGCACCTGTCGGACCGGCACACGCAGGTCGGGGCGAGCGCCCTCGATGTACCCCTTGTGCCAGCCGATGGACGTCCCGCTCTTCTCGCTGCTCCCGCCGGCCGCGTCTGTGTCGGCCGCGTTCTGCGCGAAGGCAGGCGTGCGTGCGTCCTTGTTGGTCATGAGACCTACTCCCTACGCCGGCATTACCCGGTAACAGGTTCGGCGGTCGACGCAGCGGCTACCGTCTGCCGACGTTTCATGTGAAACATCACTCGCTCTGGTGACGTTCCACGTGAAACATCGCGAAGACGGAGGTCAGCGCCCTCTCAGCCCGGTGCTCCGAGCTCCCGCGTGTGCAAAGGTGGCTCCACGCTAGCGTTATTTGTGGCGCGGTGAACAGTGCGCCTCTGCCGTTCTTGCGATGATCTGGCGGTGACCACGACACACCAGCCCCCGTATCCGCCCGGCGAGCCGCCTCGCAGGCCCGGCGCCGGTGGTGGCCCTGGAAACGGTCCGGGACCCGGCCGTGGCCCTGGTCCCAGACCCGCGAACGCTCCGCAGGGCGGCCCCACCGCCCAAGGGCGCGAGGACGAACGCGACTTCAGTTTCGGCGGTGGGTTCGACCGCGGTCACGAGGTCGGGCATGGCTACGGGCAGCACCCGGGGGCCCATCCCGGGCCCGGGCACGGCGGGCCCGGGCACCTTGGGCACCCCGGGCACGAGCACGGCCATGGTGCCGGACACGCCCCGGGGCATGGGCAGGGACCTGGTTCAGGTGCCGGTGGAGACCATGGGCACGGCTCCGAGGACGGTCACACCGGCGGACAGGGCACCGGTTCCGGAGGCGGGCACGGGCATGGGCACAGCCACAGCCATGGTCCGGCCGCCCCTGTCTCCAAGCATCTGCGCAAGGTCATCGGAGCCGTCCTCATCCCCTTCGCCGCGGCGGTGCTGGTCGGGCTGGTGGTGCTGTGGCCCGGCGGCGCCCCGGCGCACCAGCGCACCGGCGTCGGCTTCGACCGGCAGACGCAGCACGCCACGGTGACCAAGGTCGTCAAGGTGAGCTGCCAGTCGGTGAACGCCTCCGGGGGCACCCCGACCGGTGACACCTCCACCGCCGAGGGCTCCTCCGCGGTGCAGCAGGCGAACAGCACCTGCAAGAAGGCCACGATCCGCGTGGACACCGGCGACGACCAGGGCCGTACGTTCACCGAGATCGTCCAGCCGGACCAGTCACGGCAGTTGGAGCAGGGCGAGAAGGTCGTGGTCGCCTACGAGCCCTCGGCTCCGAAGGACCTGCAGTACTCGGTCACCGATGTGAACCGCCGGATCCCGATGACGGTGCTGGCCGTCATCTTCGCGGTCGCCGTCGTGGTCGTCGGGCGGCTGCGCGGTGTCATGGCGCTGGTGGCGCTCGCCGCGAGCTTCCTGATCCTGAACTTCTTCATCCTGCCCGCGATACTTCAGGGCTCGAACCCACTGCTCGTGGCCGTGGTGGGGTCCAGCGCCATCATGCTGATCGCCCTGTATCTGTGTCACGGGCTGTCCGCCCGTACGTCCGTCGCCGTGCTCGGCACCCTCATCTCGCTGATGCTGATCGGCTTCCTCGGCTCCTGGTTCGTCGACTGGGCCGCGCTCACCGGCAACACGGACGACAACACCGGCCTGATCCACGGTCTGTACCCGTCCATCGACATGAGCGGTCTGCTGCTCGCCGGCATCATCATCGGCTCACTCGGTGTGCTCGACGACGTGACGGTCACCCAGACGTCCGCGGTCTGGGAGCTGCACGAGGCGAACCCGGCGATGGGCTGGCGCGGGCTGTACCGGGCCGGTATCCGGATCGGTCGCGACCACATCGCGTCCGTGGTGAACACGCTCGTCCTCGCCTACGCCGGTGCCGCCCTGCCGTTGCTGCTGCTCTTCTCGATCGCGCAGAGCAGCGTCGGCACGGTCGCCAACAGCGAGCTGGTCGCCGAGGAGATCGTGCGCACGCTCGTGGGCTCGATCGGTCTGGTGGCGTCGGTGCCGGTCACGACGGCCCTCGCGGCACTCGTGGTCGCCGCCGACCGCCCGGAACCGGGCACGGCGGCCGTGGCCGCACCGGTGCCGGAGATGGCTCCGGCAGGCGCGCCGGCGGCAGGTCCCGGCCAGCCCCGTGGCGGCCGGGGGAGACGGCGCAAGCACTGACGACAGGGGGGCGGGCGCCCGGAAGCGCCCGCCCCCCTGAAGAAGCGTTCCTGCATGGCCCCACCCCCCTGGCGAAGCGTTACGCCAGCGTCGGCCGGGACGGTCAGCCGGTGCTCTGCTCCTCCGCCAGGATCCGGTCCAGCGCCTCGTCGAGATGGGCGTCGAAGTCGGCGAGCGCACCCTCCTGGCCCAGCGGGACCAGCTTGTCGGTGCGGTCCAGGAAGGCCACCAGAGGAGCCGCCGAGGACCGGAACAGCGCCTGGTCACCGCCCACCTGAAGCCGGATCAGGACCTCGCCGAGCACATCGGGGTCCACCGGCGAGACCCGGACGTCCCCCTCCCCGCACGGCCTGCCCACCCCGTCGATGAGCAGCTCCCGCCCGAACGCCCAGGTCACCGGCGCGTCACCGGGAAGGTGGAAGGTGAGCCGTACGGCATAGGGATCGCGCGACTCATAGCCCAGTTCCACCGGGATGCGGAACGAGAGCTCCTCGGACACGAGAAAGCTCATCATGACTTCTGCCTGAACTGCCTGTACGGACTCGCGCATCGCGTTACCCCGTCATTTGCCGTCGAATGGCCGGTAATCAACCCCTGACACTGCACCGCATCTTGCTGAACGTACACAACAGATCACAAGGAGTGAGTTTTCACATACTGATAGAGATCGCGATTGACCCCAACTTGCTCCCGATCTCGCTCTGCAACCGCCGTGCCGCCGGAAGCAGCCGATCGGCCTGCCGGGCGGGCAGGGAGATGGCCATCGTCGCCACCGTGGCGCCCACGGTGATCGGAACCGCGGCGCACACCGTGCCCAATGCGTATTCCTGCCTCTCCACGACCGGTTCCATGCGTCGGGTCCGCTCCAGACGTCGCAGCAGGGTCTGGTCGTCACGCACGGTGTACGGGGTGATCGACTGCACGGGGTGGCGGTCCAGGTGATCGCGGCGGGCGATCTCGTCCATCTGGGACAGCAGACACTGGCCGATGGCGTGCGCATGCGCGGTCTCGCGGAAGTCGGCCCACTCCTGCACCGCCGGATTAGCGGGGGTGTCGGAGACACACATGATCTCGATCTCGCCGTCGCGGTATCGGGCGTAGTACACGGGGACACCGATCGAATCACGCCACTCGGCGAGGGTGTCGGCGACCGTGCTGCGACGTTTCTGCGCCGCTCCACTGCTGGCCAGCCGCTCGGCCGCCTCACCGAGGAAGAACAGGCCCTTGTCCCGGCGCAGATAGCCCTCGTGCACAAGGGTGCGCAACAGGTGGTAGGCCGTGGGGAGCGCGAGGCCGGTCTCCCGGGCCAGTTGCTTGGCCGGAGCACCGCACGGGTGCTCGGCGACGGACTCCAGCAGTCGCATCGCACGCTGCACGGAGCCGATCAGCGTCATGGCGGGGTTCGGCTGCATCGTCGTGGGACGGGGCTGCTCGGGGAGTCCCGTGCCCGAAGGGCGCTGGAGCGGGGGCGCGGGGGGGCGTGGGGCGGGGGGTGCGTGTGGTTCCGGGGAGGCGGTGTCGACCAGGGCCAAGGGGTCACTCCCGAAGCGCGAGGGGGCGGCCCGTGCGGGGAGACACGGGAGGGGGGTGTACGCCGCTCGCGGGGGTCTTCCCCGCGTCGAGTTCCGGACTTTAACCGCCCGCCACCGTCCGGGAACCGGCCCTGCCCGAAACTTCCCCCGGCCGAGGGAACAGGTGAATCCTGTTACCGCTCAGCGGTCTCCCGCGCCGCTCACCAGTCGCTGCGCGAGGAGGAACCCGCCATGAACTTCCGTACGACGTAGACCAGTCCGCCGACCAGGGCCACGAAGATCAGCACCTTGAACAGGAGCCAGACCAGGAAGCCCACGACGCTGGCTATCAGGCCGCCGAAGACGACCAGGGCGATGACCGGCACCGCCACCCACTTCACCCACCACGGCAGTCCCGCGAAGATCTCTCGCATCGCCTTCGTCCTTGTCCTCGACCGGCCCGAACTCCTGTGAGTCCGGATGCTTCCGGTGTCCTGCCGTCGATGCTAGGTCCGCGAAGGGGGCCGGCGGGGGCCCGGCGCCCCTTGTCCTCCCCTGATCGATCCCCTAGGGAACCCGGAGACCCGGGTCAGGCCTCGGGCGGAGAGAACACCACCAGAACCCGCAGGTCCTCGCTGATGTGGTGGAACTTGTGGGCGACCCCGGCCGGGACGTACACCACGCTGCCGCGCGCGACCTGGGTGGTCTCCAGCCCGACGGTGATCGAGGCCCGACCACTGACGACGAAGTACACCTCGTCCTGGTTGTGCGGGTTCTGTGGATCGTGTTCCCCGGCGTTGAGCGCGTACAGCCCCACGGACATGTTCCGCTCCCGCAGGAATTGCAGGTAGGCGCCGTCGTTGGAGGCTCGCTCCGCCTCCAGTTCGTCCAACCGGAATGCCTTCATCGTGTTCGTCCGCCCTCGCCCGGTGCCCGTTGCCGATCTCTCTGCCACGATCAGACACATGAAGAATTTCGTAGTCAAGACGATCGCCAACGCGGGCGCCCTGGCGGTCGCCGTCTGGGCGCTGTCCGGCATAACCCTGTCCGGTGACAACAAGGGCAAGGAGATCGTCACCCTCCTGGTCGTCGCCCTGCTCTTCGGCCTGGTGAACTTCCTGGTCAAGCCGATCGTGAAGGTGCTGACCTTCCCGCTGTTCATCCTGACCCTCGGTCTGATCACCCTGATCGTCAACGCCCTGATGCTGCTGCTGACCTCCTGGCTGGCCGGCGTGTTCGACCTGAGCTTCCACGTCGACGGTTTCTGGACCGCGGTCGGCGGCGGCCTGATCGTCTCCGTCGTCTCCTGGGCGCTCAACGTCGTCCTGCCCGACGGGGACTGAGCACGCGATGACGTACCGCGTCTGTTTCGTCTGCACCGGCAACATCTGCCGCTCGCCGATGGCCGAATCGGTCTTCCGCGCGCGCGTGGAGGAAGCCGGTCTCGACGGGCTGGTCGAGGTCGACAGCGCCGCCACGGGCGACTGGCACGAGGGCGAGGACGCCGACCCGCGCACCCGCTCCGTCCTGGACCAGCACGGCTACGCCCTCGATCACACGGCCCGGACGTTCCGGCCGTCCTGGTTCGCCCGCCTCGACCTCGTGCTCGCCCTGGACGCCGGACATCTCAAGACCCTGCGCCGCCTGGCGCCCACCGCTCAGGACGCCGGGAAGGTGCGTCTGCTGCGGTCCTACGACCCCGCCGCCGACGACCTCGACGTGCCCGACCCCTACTACGGCGGCCGGGACGGCTTCGAGGAGTGCCTCAGGATGGTGGAGGCGGCGGCCGACGGCCTGCTGGCCGCCGTACGCGAGGATCTGGAAGGACGGCAGCCATGAGCGACTCCGTCACACCCGGGGGCGTCCCCGGGGACGCCGGGGAGGGCACACGCGCGGTACGGGCCGGGCTGCCCGAGCCGGTGAAGTACGAACCGACCCTGCCGGGGCCGGTGTTCGCCGCCCACTACCACCTGCCGGGGGAGCCGACGGGGCCGTACACCTACGGCCGCGACGAGAACCCCACCTGGACCCGGCTGGAGCGGGCGATCGGCGAGCTGGAGGCACCGGGGAGGGACGACGTCGAGACGCTCGCCTTCGCCTCCGGCATGGCCGCTATCTCTGCGCTGCTCTTCTCCCAGCTGCGCTCGGGCGACACGGTCGTCCTGCCCGGCGACGGCTACCAGGCGCTGCCCCTGGTGCGCGCCCAGTTGGAGGCGTACGGCATCGAGGTGCGGACCGCCCCGACCGGCGGCGACGCCCAGCTCGACGCCCTCGACGGCGCCCGGCTGCTGTGGATCGAGTCGCCGTCGAACCCCGGCCTGGACGTGTGCGACATCCGGCGGCTCGCCGACGCGGCACACGCGCGTGGCGCCCTCGTGGCCGTCGACAACACGCTCGCGACCCCGCTGGGACAGCGCCCGCTGGCACTCGGCGCCGACTTCTCCGTGGCCAGCGGCACCAAGCAGCTCACGGGGCACGGCGACATCCTCCTCGGATACGTCACCGGGCGGGCCGGCGAGGCGATGACCGCCGTACGGCGCTGGCGGAAGATCGTCGGGGCGATCCCCGGGCCCATGGAGGCCTGGCTGGCGCACCGCTCGATCGCCACGCTCCAGCTGCGCGTCGACCGGCAGGCCGCCAGCGCGCTGGCCGTCGCCGAGGCGCTGCGGAGCAGGCCGGAGGTGACCGGGCTGCGCTATCCCGGCCTGCGCGACGACCCGGCCCACGAGGTGGCCGCCCGGCAGATGCGGCGCTTCGGGTGCGTGGTGTCGTTCACGCTGCCCACACGCGCGCGTGCCGAGCGTTTCCTTGAGGCGCTGCGGCTCGTGGACGACGCGACCAGCTTCGGCGGGGTGCGGTCCACCGCCGAGCGGCGTGGGCGCTGGGGCGGCGACGCGGTGCCGGAGGGCTTCGTCCGGCTGTCGGTCGGCGCAGAGGATCCCGAGGACCTGGTGGCGGATGTGCTGCGCGCGCTGGGGGAGTCGGCGCCATGACCGGTTCACGGTCGCCCTCGTGGTGTCCGCCTCCGCACGACGGACGGTCCGAGCCTCCCCCCTCGTGGCTCGGACCGTCCTCGGTTCTGCGCGCGAAGAACCGCGCCCACAAGGCTAGTTGACTCTGTGTCAGTGTCCAATCACAGTAGCGACAGGGGCCTATCGACATATTTATCGTTGGCCCCTGCCCCCGAGCCGGGACGAAAGCGGGGAGAGGCAGGAGGACACACCGTGGATCTGGCCTTGCTGCGCACCTTCGTGACCGTGCACCGGGCCGGCTCCTTCACCCGCGCGGCAGCTCTGCTGGGCCTGTCCCAGCCGGCCGTCACCTCACAGATCCGCACACTGGAACGGCAGCTGGGCCGCCCCCTGTTCCTGCGCCAGGCGCGTGGGGTCACACCGACGACCATCGGGGACGAACTCGCCCACAAGGCCGCCCCGCATCTCGACGCCCTGGTGGAGATCACCGGGAGCGGCCTCGACGACGAGTCCTCCCTGCGGTCCCTGCACCTCGCCGGGCCCCCCGAGTTCACCGCCGAACGGGCCCTGCCGGCCCTCACCGAGCTGACCGGCGACGACGGTCGGCAACTCGCGCTGCGCGTCTCCTTCGGCACCGCCGAGGAGGTCCTGGAGGGACTGGCGGCCGGCCACACCGACCTCGCCATCAGCACGGCACGGCCACGCGGCGCCCTGCTGACGGCCACCCCGCTGTGCGACGAGGAGCACGTCCTGATCGCCGCCCCGCAGTGGGCGGAGCGGATCGACACGGGGAGACTGCGCCGCAAGGGTGCTTCTGCTCTGGAGAATCTCCCGGTCGTCGAGGTGCACGAGTCGCTGCCGCTCGTCTCCCACTACTGGGCCTCCGTCTTCGACACCCGCCCCGCCGCCTCCGGCACCGTGATCGTCCCCGATCTGCGCGCCGTGCTCGCCTGCGCCGTCGCGGGCGCCGGGCTCGCGGTGCTGCCCCGCTATCTGTGCGCGGCCGCCCTGGAACGCGGTGACGTCGTCGCCCCGCACGAGCCGGCGGTGCCGCCGCTGCGCACCTATGTACTGGCGGTGCGGACCGGCACCCTCGCGATGCCGCATGTCGCACGCGCCCACGAGTGGCTGCTGGGGGCGGCTGCCGAGTGGTGCTGAGCGGGATCGGGGAGGACTTCCCGGAGCCATCACCCGGTGCGCTCCCCCGGTGACGTTTCGCGATGTTTCACGTGGAACATGCGGGGCCACATTTCTCCCATGACCGTCCGACCTGTGGTCAAGCGCACCGCCCGCGCCGTTCTGCTCGACGGCGACGACCTCATCCTGATCAAGCGCACCAAGCCCGGTGTGGACCCGTACTGGGTCACGCCCGGTGGCGGCGTCGAACCGGATGACGCGACCGTCGTCGACGCCCTGCACCGTGAGGTGCACGAGGAACTCGGCGCGAAGATCACCGATGTGGTCCCCTGCTTCGTCGACACCGTCGAGCACATCGGCGAGGACGGCGGCGCGACCGGCGTGAAGGTGCAGCACTTCTTCGTGTGCCGTCTGGAGTCCATGGACCCCTCCCTGCGGCACGGCCCCGAGATCGACGAGCCCGCCGGGGAGTACGAGATCGTCTGGGTGCCGTTCACCCGGGTGGGTATCGCGTCCGTCCATCTCGTGCCGCTGTCGCTGCGCCATTACCTCGACGGCAACATCGAGGGCGTACGGGCCATGCACGCGCCCGATCTCGGATGAGCCCGTAGGCCGCCTCCGGCGTCAGCTGCCGGAGGCGACGAGTTCCTCGACCGAGTCGTGCCGTATGCGCTCCGCGGGGAAGCCGACCCCGCGCAGGGCGTCCACTCCGCTGCGGATCATGCCGGGCGGGCCGGAGACATAGGCGTCGTAAGCGGTCCAGGGCCCGAAGGTCCGGATGGCGTCGGGCAGCTGGAGCAGACCGTCCCGGTCGACCACCGGGTGCACCTCCAGCCACGGATGCGTCTGCTGGAGCCTGAGCATCGTGTCGATGTCGTACAGGTCGTGGTTGCTGCGGGCGCCGTAGAACACCTCGACCGGGCGGCGGGCGCCGTGCTCGGCCACGTCCTCGACCAGCGCCTTGATGGGGGCTATGCCGGTGCCGCCGCCCAGGCAGAGCAGACCGCTGTCCCGGGTGTGGTCGACGGTCATCGAGCCGGCCGGCGGTCCGAGCCGTACGACGTCACCGGGCCGGGCGCGGTGCACCAGGGCGTTGGAGACCCAGCCGGCCGGGACGGCCTTCACATGGAAGGCCAGCAGTCCGTCGGACCGGGGCGCCGAAGCGAACGAATAGTGCCGCCAGATCCTCGGCCACCACGGTGTCTCGAGGCTCGCGTACTGCCCGGCGCGGAAGGGGTAGGGCTGGTCGGGGCGGAGGGTGAGGACGGCGACCTCCGGCGTTCTGAGGTCGTGGGAGACGACCTCCGCCTGCCACCAGGGCGGAGCGCGCAGTTCGTCCGCGGCCGCCGCGTCGATCATGACCTGCGAGATCGTCGTGTACGTCCGCACCCAGGCGGCTTCGGTGTCGGCGTCCCAGACGGCGTCGGCGTACTTGTTGAGCGCGCCGATGAGGCACTCTCCGACGGCCGGGTAGTGCTCGGCCCGGGTGCCGTATTTGCGGTGGCCACGGCCGAGGTTCTGGAGGTACTCGACGAGGACCGGGGTGTTGTCGATGTGCTCGGCGGCGGTCAGCAGGGCCTTGAGCAGCCGGTCGCGCTGGGCGTCCATCGCGGGCGGGAAGAGCGGGCGCAGTCCGGGGTGGCGGACGAACAGCAGGGCGTAGAAGTACGAGGTGACCTTGTCGGCCACCGGGCCGACCTCGGCCATGGTCCGGCGGATGAGGACGGCGTCCGCAGAGGCCTCCCGGGCGGGGGCGGGACGCTGGGCGGGGACCACGGGATCGGCGGGCGAGGAGGGCCGCTCCGCTTCGGCGGGCGGGGAGGGCTGCGCCACCGGGGACCTGGGGGTTTCGGCGGGCCCGGACGGGTAGGGGGCCGCGGACGCGGCCCGCTGCGGGGGAGCCTCGGCCGGCGTGCCCGCTCGTGCCGGGACGGGCTGCTGGGCCTGGACGGGGAAGCGGGGTTCGACGGGCGCCTGCGGCTCCTGCGGCGCAGGGGGCCGTCCGAGGGTGTCGGCGCCCGTGGCCTCCGGTGGGGCCGCCATCGGCGCCGCCGGGGCGTCTGACGGGCCGTAGGGGCTCTGTGGCCCCGTTTCCGGCTGCCGCCCCCCGTCCGCCTCCCCGCGTTGCCCTGTGTCCGGCGGAGCGCTCCGAGGCGAGTCGCCGTCGATCTGGCGGGAGTTCCGGTCGGGCGAGGGCGTGCCGCGGCCCACCGGGCGCAGTGCGGCCAGGCGGCGGCCGTCCGACACCCCCTGCTCACCCCCTGCGGCCGGCTCCGGCTGTATGCGCGGCGAGAACCAACCGTCCCCGCCGCCGGACGTGCCGTTTTCGGCCGACTTGGTGGTCGGAGCGTCCATGGTCTGCCTCGCCTCGAACATCTTTCGGTCGGTCTGCGCACTTCCTGGCTCGGAAGGGCCTGCTTCCCCCGCAGACGGGTGGCTTTTCCGTTCGGTTCCGCACGCACAGGAGACGCGCACACCGGACATGCGGTCTTCGCTACTCTCCGCCCCATCAGGCTGCATCGCCCTGTTCCCGGCCCGCTCGGAAGGTGTGCGCCGAGCCCCGCGCGCCTCTCTCCGAAAGCGAACCGGAGTCGACCATACCGGCCGCGGTGGACCACACAAGTCCCCCCTTCCCTCCCCCGGAAAGCGGCCGGGAGTGAACCGTCGCTTCCCTCAACTAACGGGCGTGACGCACCAATTCATAGGCATCCCACAGATCCTTCCCCGCGTAGGAATGCGTCGCGATGCTCGCCAGATGGTGGTCCGCATTGACCGCCACGGAGACCGGCACGGCTCCGAACAGGTCTTTGTCGGAGGCCGAGTCGCCATACGCGACACAGTCCTCCCGTGTCACTCCGAACTCCGCGCACAGCCGATCGGCGATCACCACCTTCGCCGCGGCGCTGAGCACTCCCGCCGGATCCACCGGCTCGGTGAAGGGAAGGGCGGGAAAACGGGATCCGTGGGCCGCGTGGGCGCCCCAGCCCGTGAGTTTTTCCACAAAGAAGGAAGGTGAGAGCGACACGACGGCGCAGTACTCCCCTCGGCCGCCGATCTCCGCCCAGACCTCACGGATGCGCGCCAGCCACGGAGCGCCCTCGAACGCCGCCGTCACATGCTCCTCGGTGAGGCTCGCCCACAGCGCGTGCACCTGGTACGCGTACTCCGGCGGCTGGATCCGCCCCTCGGACGCCGCTCGGTCCAGCGCCACCGTCTCGGCCTCCAGACCGAGTTGGCGCGAAATCTCCCGGGGCGCGGATGTTCCGTGCAGCAGGGTGCCGTCGAGGTCGAAGAGATGCAGTCTCGCCATGGGCCGAGGCTAACCGGGACAGACGGCCGCTGTTTCACGTGAAACAGCGGTGTGCGGCCGCTCGCCGTCCCATGCTGTCGGGGCCCGTGCGGTTGACCACGACATGGCCAAAAGCGCGTGCGTCTCAGGGGAAACAGGTGGACGTCAGGGGCGCCCGTCGGACAGCCTGGCCCGCGTGCCGACTCCTTCCCTCGCCGCTCTGCCCATCCGCCGTCTGACGCACCGCGACCTCACCGCCTGCGCCGACTTGTCCGAGGACCGGGGGTGGCCGCGCGAGGAGCACAAGTGGGGCCTCCTCCTCTCCGCCGGAAAGGGGTACGGCATCGACGACCCCGCCGGAGGTCTGGTCACCGCCTGCGTCGTCACCGAGTACGGCTCCCCCGACCGTCCCGCGCTCGGGGCCATCGGCATGGTGCTGGTCGCCGAGCGGCACGCCCGGCAAGGCGTCGGCCGCCGGCTGATGCGACACGTCGTCGCCGCCATGGGCCCGGTCCCGCTGACGCTGCACGCCACCCCGAACGGCCGTCCGCTGTACGAGGAGCTCGGCTTCAAGACCACGGCCCGGGCGGAGATGGTGTGCGGGCGCTTCACTCCGGACGGCCCGCCGTCGGACGTCGTCACCCGCGCGGCCACGGCCGAGGACCTGTCCGCGATCCTCCGGCTCGACGAGGAGGTGTTCGGTGCTGATCGCACGCACGTCATCACACGGCTGCCCGCCTTCGCCGACCAACTGCGGGTCGCCGAGGACGGCGGCCGGATCATCGGTTACGCGGCCGCCTGGCCGAACATGGCCACCCATGTGGTGGGTCCGCTGATCGCCCGGGACACGGCGACCGCGAAGGCCCTGCTGGCCTCCCTCGCGGCCCGGACCGACCGGCCGCTGCGCACGGACATCGACGTACGGCACGAGGAACTGCTGGCGTGGGTGAAGTCCCGGGGTCTGGAGTCCGTCGCCTTCAACGCGGTGATGACGCATGGCATCGCCGAGCTGCCCGGCGACTGGAGCCGACGGTTCGCACCGCTGACTGTGGCGGCCGGCTGAGACGCGGCCGTACGTCAGGCCAGTGCCTCCACGGCGGCCGTGGCGAAGGCGTGGTCCTGCTCGGGGGGGGGCGCCGCCGACCCCGATCGCGCCGACGAGACGGCCGTCGCGGTGGACCGGAATCCCGCCCGCGATGAACAGCAGCGGGCGGTCGAGCGCGGTGGGCAGGGTGTGGAAGGGGCCGCCACGCCTTGCGCGTGCTCGTCTCACCCGAGATGAGCACGGCCCGGTCGTCCCGCCGGAAGGCCAGCAGATGACCGCCCGCGTCCAGGACGGTGACGCTGACCGTGGCTCCGGCCGCCTCGGCGGCCCGGCGCGCGGCGAAGACGAGCATCTCGGCGTCGTCGCTGGTGAGAGGTACGACGGCGGTGCTGGTGCCCCTGCGGGAACTCTCCTCTCTGTGCGTTTTCAGGGGTGCTGACGTGTGGGCGGGGTTCAGTGGTGGGCGGCTGCCCGCTGTGCGGCGGCGCCGGCGGCGACGACCGTGCCGGGGACACCGTCACGGCGTTCCAGGGCGGACGAGACGACGGCGAGGACCAGGGCGGCGGCGGCGAGGGCGGCACCGACCCAGTTCGGGGCGGTGTAACCGAGGCCGGCGGCGATGACCAGGCCGCCGAGCCAGGCGGACAGCGCGTTGCCGAGGTTGAAGGCGCCGATGTTCACGGCCGAGGCCAGCGTCGGGGCGCCGTGCGCCTGGTCGAGGACGCGCTTTTGCAGCGGCGGCACGGTGGCGAAGCCCAGGGCGCCGATCAGGACGATCGTGACGGCCGCGAGGGCCTTGTGGTGAGCGGTGACGGTAAAGAGGGCCAGAACGACCGCCAGGGCGCCCAGGGAGACGTACAGCATCGGCATCAGGGCGCGGTCGGCGTACCGGCCGCCGACGAGGTTGCCGCCGACCATGCCGAGCCCGAAGAGGACCAGGAGCCAGGTGACGGAGCCGTCGGCGAAGCCGGTGACGTGGGTCGCCATCGGCGCGATGTAGGTGATGGCCGCGAAGACGCCGCCGAAGCCGAGGACCGTCATCGCCATGGCGAGCAGTACCTGGGCGTTCTTGAAGGCGGCCAGCTCGTGGCGCAGGCGCACGCCCCGTGCCCGTGGCAGCTCGGGGACCAGCCGGGCGATGCCGGCCAGGCCGACCACGCCGAGAGCGGCGACGATCCCGAAGGTGACCCGCCAGCCGATGTGCTGGCCGACGAGGGTGCCCAGCGGGACGCCGACCACGTTGGCGACGGTCAGACCGGTGAACATCATGGCGATGGCTCCGGCCTTCTTGTCCGGGGCGACCAGATCGGCCGCGACGACCGAGCCGATGCCGAAGAAGGCGCCGTGGGCGAGCGAGGCGACCACCCGGCCGATCAGCAGCACGGCGAAGGCCGGGGCGACGGCGGAGAGCAGGTTGCCGACGATGAACAGGCCCATCAGCAGCATCAGCATCCGCTTGCGGGGGACCCTGGTGCCGAGGACGGTCATCAGCGGGGCGCCGAACATGACGCCGAGCGCGTAGCCGGTCACCAGGAAGCCGGCCGTGGGGATGGAGACCCCGAAGTCGGCCGCGACCTCCGGCAGCAAGCCCATGATCACAAACTCGGTGGTGCCGATTCCGAAGGCCCCGATCGCGAGGGCCAGAAGCGCGAGAGGCATGGGGGTGGACCTTCCCAGACGATTGCAGATGCGCTTTACATGCGTCCACAATAATTGCAGACGCGGGCTATATGCAACCGCCGGCTATCGCGGCGCTGCTCTATCCTGGTGTCAGCCGCTCCGGGACCGAGGAGAACGCCCATGACCGCGACGGACCCCGCGCTCACCGCCCTCGCCCAGGGCTGGTGCGCCCTCTCCCTGCTGCACGGGAGGATCGAGGCCCACATCGAGCGCGCCCTGCAGAACGGGCACGACCTGAGCGTGCGCGAGTACTCCCTGCTCGACGTGCTCAGCCGGCAGCACGACGGCGAGGGAGGCCATCTGCAGATGAAGCAGGTCGCCGACGCGGTCGTCCTCAGCCAGAGCGCCACCACCCGGCTGGTCACCCGGCTCGAGGACCGCGGCCTCCTGGAGCGCTATCTGTGCCCCACCGACCGCCGGGGCATCTACACCAACGTCACCGGGGCAGGCCTCGCACTGCTCGCCAAGGCCCGGCCGACCAATGACGCCGCGCTGCGCGAGGCCCTCGACGAAGCCGCCGAGAACCCCGAACTGGCGCCACTGGTCCACGTCGTGGAGACGCTGAAGGCGCCGACTGCCGCGTAGAGCGCGCCCACCGCGCATGCGTAGGGTGCGGCCATGGGAGATCTCGACATCCGAGCCGCCGTCGCTGAGGACATCCCCGCGATCGTCGGCATGCTCGCGGACGACCCTCTGGGCGCACAGCGGGAATCACCGGACGACCTCACGCCGTACCGGAGCGCGCTGGAGCGGCTCACAGCCGATCCGAACCAGCGGCTGGTCGTCGCCGTACGCGAGGGGCGCGTCGTCGGCACGCTCCAGCTGACGATCATCCCCGGCCTGTCCCGTCGCGGGGCGACCAGATCGGTCATCGAGGGCGTACGCGTGCACGCCGACGAACGCGGGAGCGGTCTGGGCTCGCGCTTCATCGAGTGGGCGATCGAGGAATCCCGCCGGGAGAACTGCCAGTTGGTGCAGCTCACCTCCGATGTCACCCGCACGGACGCCCACCGCTTCTACGAACGGCTGGGATTCGTGGCCTCACACGTGGGCTTCAAGTTGCAGCTCTGAAGAACCTGAAGGGGTGCCATGTTTCACGTGAAACATGGCACCCCTTCTCCATGGGAACGGTCAGCCGATCCCCCGCCACCCCTCCGGGTCCACCCCGCCGGGCACGGCAGTGCCCTCCTCGTACGGCTGGCGGGTGAAGACGAACGATCCGAGGTCCAGGTGATCCACGGTCCCGTCCGGCCGCCGCACGGGCCGTAGAAGCTCTCCGGCGAAGTAGCCCTCCAGGCCCGTCCAGGTACCGTCCCCGTTCGGCCGGAACCGTGAGCGGCGCCCGCCTCCGGACAGCGGGCCCAGGGAGACCAGCCCGTCGGCCGTGACCCGCAGGACGCTGGGACTGGTCCCCCAGTACCACGGACCCGCCAGCTCCAGCACGGACCGGTCGACCTCGCGCAGCGGCCGCCACGGCTCCGGGACGCGCGGCTCGGCCTCCGCCACGAGCCGGACGAGATCGGCGCCCACCTGGCCCAGCAGCGGACCGGAGGTGCAGTTGGCGAGGACCACGGCCGCGACGTCGTCCGCCACGGCGACGGTGAGGTTGGCCAGGAAGCCCGGCACCGAGCCGGAGTGGCCCACGAGCACCCGCCCGTCCCGGTGCTGGATCTGCATCCCGAGCCCATAGGTGGCGCCCTCGGTGAGATCGGCGACCTCGGCCGGCGTCGCGGGCGTCCCCATCTCCCGCAGGGTCTCCGCGCTCAGCACCCGCGCGTCGCCGCGCATCAGGAAGGCGGCGAACCGTGCGAGGTCCCCGGTGGTGGACCAGAGCTGGCCGGCCGGGGCCATCGGCCCATACTCCTCGGTGGGTTCGGGTTGCATCGCATCGGCCCAGGGATGTACCGCCCAGCCACCCGCGGCAGGGGCCTGCGGCCGGACGCTCGTGCGGTCGAGGCCCAGGGGTTCGAGCACTTCACGCCGGAGTGCGTCCTCCCAGGCCGCTCCGCGCAGCCTCTCCACGAGGGCGCCCAGCACGGCGTACCCGGGATTCGAGTAGTGGTGACGGCGGCCCGCCGGATGCAGGGCCGTCCCCTCGCCCAGGACGTCGGCGAGCTCCGGCCGCAGCGACCCCGGGGTGCGCTCCCACCACGGCCCGGGCGTCTCGGCCGCCAACCCGCCCGTGTGGGCGAGCAGTTGGGCGATCGTCAGCTCCCCCGCCCCCGTGCCGGGCAGATGCTTCTCCAGCACGTCCTCGAGGTCGAGCGCTCCCTCGTCGCGCAGCCGCAGCACGAGAACCGCGGTGAAGGTCTTGGTGATCGAGCCGATCCGGTACTGCACGTTCTCGTCCGGGGCGTGCCCGTCGACCGAGGTCCGCGCCCCGTGCCAGACGGCCCGCCCGTCCCGTACCACCGCGGCGACGAGCGACGGGGCGCGACCGTCGGCCTGGGCCACGGCGATCCGGTGCAGCAGCGCACGCCGGGTGCCGGGAAGCAACTCTTCCTGAGGTGTCGTCATGGGCCCAGTCCACCCGCTCGCGCCCCCGGCGTCGAATTCGTTTCACCCGGGGTGCGGGGTCTCGCCGCTCGCGACCTGTCGATCGTGCGTGACCTGGGCGTTCTTGGCTGTCTCACGGCCTTGTCACCCATGATCAGCCTCAAATCCGTGGCATTTCCTCGCGCGGGCGAGGTCGGGATCAGGCGGCTTGCCCGTGTCGGCCGAGTGCACCACGCTGAGCCCCGAGCACGAGGACTACCGGCGAGCCCAGATCGCGCACCGATGAGTTTCCCGCGCCGCACTGGTCCATACGCCGGACACCCACGGACGGAAGGCTGGGCCATGCGGAAACTGATCTACGGCATGAACCTGACCCTGGACGGCTACATCGCCGCGGCCGGCGACGACATCGGCTGGAGCGGACCGCCGAGCCACGAGCTGTTCCAGTGGTGGCTCGACCACGAGCGGGCGAGTGGCCTGTCGCTGTACGGGCGCAAGCTGTGGGAGGCGATGAGCTCCTACTGGCCGACCGGCGACCAGCAGCCCAGCGCCACCCCGGCGGAGATCGAGTTCGCGCGGAACTGGCGGGACACGCCGAAGGTGGTGTTCTCCTCGACGATCGACAAGGTCGACTGGAACACCCGCCTGGTCACCGGCGACGCGATCGCCGAGATCACCCGTCTCAAGGCCGAGGACGGCGGCCCCATGAACATCGGCGGCGCGACGCTCGCCGGGGCGGCCATGCGCGCCGGGCTGATCGACGAGTACGCGATCGCCACCCATCCGGTCCTGGTGGGCGGCGGCACGCCGTTCTTCACCGCGCTGGACAGCTGGGTGAACCTGAACCTGGTGGAGACGCGGACGTTTCCCGGCGGCGTGGTCCTGACCAGGTACGAGACGAGGCGCTGAGCAGCTTCCCGCTGTCTCACGGCTTGGATGGGTGGTGCCTCTCACCGTCGTGGCATTTCCTCAGCCGGGATCTTCTGGGCGGCTGCGACGACTCGTTGACAGCGCGGGAGCCGCTGTCGTGCGTACGGGCCGGTGAAGGCTTCGCCCAGGATGCAGGGAAGAGCCTCGGCTTCGTCAGCGGCGCGTAGGGCGGTCTGGTGGCCGGCTCCGCCGCGTGGCGGGAGGGGCATGTCGAGGACGGCATAGGTGCCGCCCATGTGCCATCGGAGATGAGATCGTGCCGCGGGATCCGGGACCCTGCACGGGGCGGGATCAGGTCTGTGCCATGTCCACGAAGCGGGAGTAGTGGCCCTGGAAGGCCACGGTGATGGTGGCCGTCGGGCCGTTACGGTGCTTGCCCACGATGATGTCCGCCTCGCCGGCGCGCGGGGACTCCTTCTCGTAGGCGTCCTCGCGGTGCAGCAGGATCACCATGTCGGCGTCCTGCTCGATGGATCCGGACTCACGCAGGTCGGAGACCATCGGCTTCTTGTCCGTGCGCTGCTCGGGGCCACGGTTGAGCTGGGAGAGCGCGATCACCGGGACCTCGAGCTCCTTCGCCAGGAGCTTGAGGTTACGGGACATGTCGGAGACCTCCTGCTGGCGGCTCTCGGAGCGCTTGCCGCCGGACTGCATCAGCTGGAGGTAGTCGATGATGACGAGCCTGATGTCGTTGCGCTGCTTGAGCCGGCGGCACTTCGCGCGGATCTCCATCATCGACAGGTTCGGGGAGTCGTCGATGAACAGCGGCGCGGACGACACCTCGGGCATCCGGCGGGCCAGCCGCGTCCAGTCCTCGTCCGTCATGGTGCCTGAGCGCATGTGGTGCAGGGCGACCCGGGCCTCGGCGGACAGCAGACGCATCGCGATCTCGTTGCGGCCCATTTCGAGGGAGAAGATGACGCTGGGCAGGTTGTTCTTGATCGACGCGGCCCGCGCGAAGTCCAGCGCGAGCGTCGACTTGCCCATCGCGGGACGGGCGGCGATGACGATCATCTGGCCCGGGTGCAGACCGTTGGTGAGCGAGTCGAGGTCCGTGAAACCGGTGGGCACACCGGTCATCTCGCCGCTGCGCGAGCCGATCGCCTCGATCTCGTCGAGCGCGCCCTCCATGATGTCGCCGAGCGGGAGGTAGTCCTCGCTGGTGCGCTGCTCGGTGACCGCGTAGATCTCGGCCTGGGCCCGGTTGACGATCTCGTCGACGTCGTCGTCGCCCGCGTATCCCATCTGGGTGATGCGGGTGCCGGCCTCGACCAGGCGACGCAGGACCGCCCGCTCGTGCACGATCTCCGCGTAGTACTCGGCGTTGGCCGCCGTGGGCACCGTCTGGACGAGGGTGTGCAGATACGATGCGCCGCCGACCTTGTTGATCTCGCCGCGCTTGGTGAGCTCGGCGGCGATCGTGATGGGGTCGGCCGGTTCGCCCTTGGCGTAGACGTCGAGGATCGCCTGGTAGATCGTCTCGTGCGCGGGCTTGTAGAAGTCGTGGCCCTTGAGGACCTCGACGACGTCGGCGATGGCGTCCTTGGACAGGAGCATGCCGCCGAGGACGGACTGCTCGGCGTCGAGGTCCTGCGGCGGGACGCGCTCGAAGGTGGAGCCGCCCTCCCACTCACCGCTCTCCCGGCCCCGCTCGTGCTGCTCGTCACGGCCTCGGCCGCCGTCCCGGCGGCGGGCGGGGGGCAGACGATCACTGGGTCCGCTGTCGGCCCACGGGTCGTCCAAGGGCTCGGAAATGCTCACCGAGCCACCTCCTCCCGTCCGCCGAGCGGACCTCGCCGTGACCTCAGTTCTACGGCACGGCACTGACAATTGAGAGGCCCAACTCCGGTTCAGGCGCGTCGGTTTTGTGACGGTTCCACCGGCCGGTGGACGGAGCGGGCGCCGGACCACGGTAGGCCCGCGGGCACCGTCAGCCAATCTGGTTATCCACAGGCCATGTGGACGACGGCCCGGATGCTGTGGACAACTCCGCAAAACCTGTGCACGACCCGGTGGACAGCCCTGTGAACAAGCCCTCTTCTTTTCCTGCCGACAGCCCCTGACCTGCATCTTTCCGATCCACCGGCTGTGCAGAAGAAAAACTTTTCCCGTCAGCGCAAGATCGCTTCGAACGAGGGGGGAAACGACACGCAACGCAACGAGAGGTAAGGGTCACATCGCAATTGCATCTCTTACCTGTGGACGATTAGATTGATGCCCATGACACAGGCTCCCGCGCCCCCCAGGGCCATCCGGCGACAGCACGATCGGGAGATCGTCGCGCTGGCCGTTCCGGCCTTCGGCGCGCTGGTCGCCGAGCCCCTCTTCGTCCTGGCCGACAGTGCCATCGTCGGCCATCTCGGCACCGCCCAGCTCGCCGGACTGGGCATCGCCTCCGCCCTCCTGACCACGGCCGTCAGTGTCTTCGTCTTCCTCGCCTACGCCACCACGGCCGCCGTCGCCCGCCGCGTGGGAGCCGGTGACCTCACCTCTGCGATCCGGCAGGGCATGGACGGCATCTGGCTGGCCCTGCTGCTCGGCGCCGCCGTGGTCGCCGCCGTTCTGCCCACGGCTCCGGCACTCGTGGAACTCTTCGGTGCCTCGGACACCGCCGCCCCCTACGCGACCACCTATCTGCGGATCTCGGTGGCCGGCATACCGGCCATGCTCGTCGTACTGGCCGCGACCGGAGTACTGCGCGGACTCCAGGACACGAAGACACCCCTCTACGTGGCGGTAGCGGGCTTCGTCGCCAACGCCGCCCTCAACGCCGGCCTGGTCTATGGCGCCGGACTCGGGATCGCGGGCTCCGCGTGGGGGACGGTCATCGCCCAGTGCGGCATGGCCGCGGTCTACCTGGCCGTGGTGATCCGGGGTGCCCGCCGCCACGGCGCCTCGCTGCGGCCCGACGCCGCCGGCATCAGGGCGTCCGCCCAGGCCGGCGTCCCCCTGCTGGTCCGGACGCTCTCTCTGCGGGCGATCCTGATGATCGCCACCGCCGTGGCGGCCCGTCTGGGCGATGCGGACATCGCGGCGCACCAGATCGCACTGTCCCTGTGGAGCCTGCTCGCCTTCGCCCTCGACGCCATCGCGATCGCCGGTCAGGCCATCATCGGCCGGTATCTCGGTGCGGGCGACGCCCAGGGCGCCCGGGACGCCTGCCGCCGCATGGTGCAGTGGGGCATCGCCGTCGGCCTGCTGCTCGGGCTGCTGGTCATCCTGGCCCGGCCCGTCTTCCTGCCGCTGTTCACCAGTGACGCCGGGGTGGAGGACGCCGCGCTGCCCGCCCTGCTCGTGGTGGCGTTGTCCCAGCCGGTCTGCGGCATCGTCTTCGTCCTGGACGGCGTGCTGATGGGCGCGGGGGACGGGCCGTATCTCGCCTGGGCGATGGTCCTCACCCTCGGGGTCTTCACCCCCGTGGCGCTGCTCGTCCCCGTCCTCGGCGGCGGTCTCACCGCACTGTGGGGCGCCCTGACGCTGATGATGACGGTACGGATGGTGACGCTCTGGCTGCGTGCCCGCTCCGGCCGCTGGCTCGTCACGGGCGCGACCCGCTGACTGTTTCACGTGAAACCGGCGTTTCACGTGAAACATCGAGAACGGGAACACGAAGCAAGAACAGGAACACAAAGAAGGGGCCGCACCTGGTGGGTGCGGCCCCTTCTCAGCGGTTCAGCTTCTCAGCGGTTCAGCCGAAGCTGTTCACGCCGGACGCGCGATCAGGCCGCGACGACCTCGATGTTGACCTTGGCGGCAACCTCGGGGTGCAGACGCACGGACGTCTCGTGGGCGCCCAGGGTCTTGATCGGCGTGCCGAGCTCGATGCGGCGCTTGTCGACCTCGGGGCCACCGGCAGCCTTGATCGCCGAGGCGATGTCGGCCGGGGTGACGGAACCGAAGAGACGGCCGGCGTCGCCCGAGCGGACGGCCAGACGGACCTTGACACCCTCGAGCTGGGCCTTCACCTGGTTGGCCTGCTCGATGGTCTGGATCTCGTGGATCTTGCGAGCACGACGGATCTGCTCGACGTCCTTCTCGCCACCCTTGGTCCAGCGGATCGCGAACTTCCGCGGGATCAGGTAGTTACGGGCGTACCCGTCCTTGACGTCGACGACCTCGCCGGCGGCACCGAGGCCGGAGACCTCGTGGGTGAGGATGATCTTCATGTGTCGGTCACCCTTCCCTTAGCGCGCGGTGGACGTGTAGGGCAGCAGCGCCATCTCACGGCTGTTCTTGACGGCCGTGGCGACGTCACGCTGGTGCTGCGTGCAGTTGCCGGTCACGCGGCGGGCACGGATCTTGCCGCGGTCGGAAATGAACTTCCGCAGCATGTTCGTGTCCTTGTAGTCCACGTAGGTGACCTTGTCCTTGCAGAAAGCGCAGACCTTCTTCTTCGGCTTGCGCACAGGCGGCTTCGCCATGGTGTTTCTCCTGTGTGATCAAGAAGTGGGGATGCGAGCCCTAGAAGGGGGGCTCGTCCGAGTAGCCGCCGCCGCTGCCGCCGCCGGAGTTTCCACCCCAGCCACCGCCGCCGCCCTGGTTGCCACCGGCGGGAGCGCCGGTCGCCCAGGGGTCGTCGGCCGGAGCGCCGCCCTGCTGGCCGCCACCGGGGCCGCCGCCCCAGCCGCCGCCACCCTGGCCGCCACCGCCGCCGTAACCACCCTGGCCACCGCGTCCGCCGCCACCGCCACCACCACTGGTCTTGGTGACCTTGGCCGTGGCGTTGCGCAGGCTGGGGCCGACTTCCTCGACGTCCAGCTCGAAGACCGTGCGCTTGACACCCTCACGGTCCTCGTAGGACCGCTGCTTCAGCCGGCCCTGCACGACGACGCGCATGCCTCGCTGGAGCGACTCGGCGACGTTCTCCGCCGCCTGACGCCAGACCGAGCAGGTCAGGAACAGGCTCTCGCCGTCCTTCCACTCGTTCGTCTGGCGGTCGAAGGTGCGGGGGGTAGACGCGACACGGAACTTCGCGACCGCCGCACCCGAGGGGGTGAAGCGCAGCTCGGGGTCATCGACAAGGTTGCCGATGACCGTGATGACGGTCTCGCCTGCCATGGGGGAACCTCTCGGCGGGTTTGCTGCTGCTGGCTGCTTGTGCTGCTACTCAGAATCCCGAGATCGGCTGAGCTGGGGAGCTCAGTGGGTCTCGGGGCGGAGGACCTTGGTCCGGAGGACCGACTCGTTCAGGTTCAGCTGGCGGTCGAGCTCCTTGACGACCGCAGGCTCGGCCTGCAGGTCGATGACCGAGTAGATGCCCTCGGGCTTCTTCTTGATCTCGTACGAGAGACGACGACGGCCCCAGGTGTCGACCTTCTCGACCTTGCCGTTGCCCTCACGGACGACGGAGAGGAAGTTCTCGATCAGGGGGGCGACAGCGCGCTCCTCCAGATCGGGGTCGAGGATGACCATCACCTCGTAGTGACGCATGTGGAACCCACCTCCTTTGGACTCAGCGGCCACGGTCGTTCCGTGGCAGGAGGGTTGTGATGCGTACGCAACGGTATCGGCCGCCACTGACAATCGGGGGTCGGATGCCGACGTCCCCGCTCTGATCTGGGCGGAGTCCCTGGCTGTGCCTGGGCAGACACCGGTGCAGAGGGTACAGACTACCTGCACACCTGCTTCCGGTTGAAATCCGGCCCCGAGGGCAGCCAATCTGTACACATCGGGTGTGTATGGCGCTACAGTGCGCCGTCTTCCGCAGGAGGTGCCCCATGGCACAGGCATTGCGACCCAACACCGGAGTCGGATCTCTCTTCGCCACCGATGGAAAGCCCCATCCCGTCCAGGACACCCTTGTGGTGGTGACCCTGGTCCTGGGAGTCGTGTCCTTCATCACCGCGCAGTTCGACAACCTCCATCTGCTCAGCTCATGGACCGGTCTGGTGGGGATCCTGACCGGCGCGTACGGCCAGTGGATCTCCGAGACCACCCGTGAGCGCTTCGGTCTGATCCTGGGTCTCGGCGCCTCCGGCGTCGGCTTCTTCCTCGGGATGGCGCACGGCGGCCTCTTCGGCAGCCTGTGGTGACCTGACCCACCCCGGTCGGCGCAACACCGCACCACGCACACCGTCCGCGCCGCGGGACTCGTAGGACACCTACGAACCCTGACGTAACGCCCCGGCCCCCCAACTGGCCGGGGCGAAGGTGCCGTACGCCCAGTCGGGCCCCGCGCACGGCGCAGTAGGCTTCGGCGAGAGCCGGAGCCCCTGTACCCATGGGGACACACCAGCCCGAGGAGCGCCCCGAATGAGCCTGACCCTGAGGACGATCAGCCGCGAGCAGCATCTGGCGTACATCCAGAGCCTGCCGTCGGCGAGCCACATGCAGGTGCCGGCCTGGGCCGACGTCAAGGCGGAGTGGCGGTCGGAGAACCTCGGCTGGTTCGACGAGCGGACCGGCGAACTGGTCGGCGTGGGTCTCGTCCTCTACCGGCAGCTGCCCAAGATCAAGCGCTACCTCGCCTATCTGCCCGAGGGCCCGGTCATCAACTGGTACGCGCCGAATCTGACCGAGTGGCTGGAGCCGATGCTCGCGCACCTCAAGCAGCAGGGCGCGTTCTCGGTGAAGATGGGCCCGCCGGTGATCATCCGGCGCTGGGAGGCCACGTCCATCAAGGCGGGCATCCAGAACCCGGACGTGAAGCGGCTGCGCGACATCGAGGCCGACTTCATCGAGCCGCGCGCCTTCGAGGTGGCCGACAAGCTGCGCCGGATGGGCTGGCAGCAGGGCGAGGACGGCGGCGCCGGCTTCGGCGACGTCCAGCCGCGCTACGTCTACCAGGTGCCGCTGGCGAACCGCTCTCTCGAAGAGGTCCACAAGAACTTCAACCAGCTGTGGCGCCGCAACATCAAGAAGGCCGAGAAGGCCGGGGTCGAGGTCGTCCAGGGCGGCTACCACGACCTCGAGGAGTGGCAGCGGCTGTACGAGATCACGGCCGTGCGCGACCACTTCCGGCCGCGCCCGCTGTCGTACTTCCAGCGCATGTGGACGGCCCTCAACAGCGAGGACCCCAACCGCATGCGGCTGTACTTCGCCCGCCACGACGGGGTGAACCTGTCGGCGGCGACGATGCTGATCGTCGGCGGCCACGTCTGGTACTCCTACGGCGCCTCCGACAACATCGGCCGTGAGTTCCGCCCGTCCAACGCCATGCAGTGGCGGATGCTGCGCGACGCCTACGCGCTCGGCGCCACCGTCTACGACCTGCGGGGCATCTCCGACTCGCTGGACGAGACCGACCACCTCTTCGGTCTGATCCAGTTCAAGGTCGGCACGGGCGGCCAGGCAGCCGAGTACCTCGGCGAGTGGGACTTCCCGCTGAACAAGCTGCTCCACAAGGCGCTCGACATCTACATGTCGCGCCGCTGACGTCACCACACCTCCCTTCCCAGCCACGAGAAAGGTCCCAGGTCCGGCCATGGCGCTCACGCTCTACGTCGACACCGCGCGCTGGCGGGCGCACCACAAGCACGTGCAGGAGCAGTTCCCGGGACTCGTCCCGGTCTGCAAGGGCAACGGCTACGGCTTCGGACACGAGCGGCTGGCGGAGGAGGCCACCCGGCTGGGCTCGGACATCCTCGCCGTCGGCACGACGTACGAGGCCGCGCGCATCAAGGACTTCTTCAGCGGCGACCTGCTGGTGCTGACGCCGTACCGGCGCGGCGAGGAGCCCGTTCCGCTGCCCGACCGGGTGGTGCGCTCGGTGTCGTCGGTGGACGGTGTGTACGGCCTCGTGGGCGCGCGGGTGGTCATCGAGGTGATGTCCTCGATGAAGCGCCACGGCATCAGCGAGCAGGACCTCTCGCAGCTGCACTCCGCGATCGAGAACGTCCGGCTGGAGGGTTTCGCCATCCATCTGCCGCTGGACCGCACCGACGGCTCCGACGCCGTCGAAGAGGTCATCGGCTGGATGGACCGGCTGCGCGCGGCCCGGCTGCCGCTGCACACCATGTTCGTCAGCCACCTCAAGGCCGATGAGCTGATCCGGTTGCAGCAGCAGTTCCCGCAGACCCGGTTCCGCGCCCGGATCGGCACCCGGCTGTGGCTGGGGGACCACGACGCCACCGAGTACCGCGGGGCGGTCCTGGACGTCACACGCGTCGCCAAGGGCGACCGCTTCGGCTACCGCCAGCAGAAGGCGGCCTCGGACGGCTTCCTGGTGGTCGTGGCGGGCGGTACCTCGCACGGGGTGGGCCTGGAGGCCCCCAAGGCCCTGCACGGCGTCATGCCGCGCGCCAAGGGCGTCGCCCGGGCCGGCCTCGCCACGGTGAACCGGAACCTCTCCCCGTTCGTCTGGGGCGGCAAGCAGCGCTGGTTCGCCGAGCCGCCGCACATGCAGGTGTCGATCCTGTTCGTTCCCTCGGACGCGCCGGAGCCCACCGTCGGCGACGAGCTGGTGGCCCATCTGCGGCACACCACGACCCAGTTCGACCGGCTCGTGGACCGCTGAGCGCCGCAAGCACAGCGAAGAGGCCGTACACGGAGTCCCCGTGTACGGCCTCTGCTACGTCTGCACAGCGCGCTGTTCGCTCACGGCGAACCCTCGACGGCGTCCCGGCTGCTGCCCCACTCCACCTCGTCCTGCGTGCCCCAGTCCACCTGCCGCGCCTCGAAGTCGGAGGCGTGCCGGGGCGGATGCGCCGCGGCGCCGAGCACGAAGACGTCCTCCGCCCCGTCGAGCACCCCGCCCGAGGGGTCGTCGTCGCCGTTCTGGCGCACCACGTCCCGCTCCGGCATCAGGATGTCGCGCACGACCACGGCGCACAGGTAGAGCGTCCCCACCAGATGCACCCCGATGGCCCAGTGGTAGCCGTCGGTCGGCAGTCCCTTGTGGGCGTCTCTGCTGGTCGTATAGGCGAGGTACAGCCAGATGCCCAGGAAGTACGCGACCTCGCACGCCTGCCAGATCAGGAAGTCCCGCCACTTCGGCCGGGCCAGCACGGCCAGGGGCACCAGCCACAGGACGTACTGCGGCGAGTAGACCTTGTTGGTGACGATGAAGGCCGCCACCACCAGGAAGGCGAGCTGCGCGAACCGGGGGCGACGCGGCGCGGTGAGCGTCAGCCAGGCGATGCCCGCGAAGCACACCACCACCAGGAGGGTGGCGAGGGTGTTCACACTGTCGGTGGCGAGGGGGTCGCTGGAGTTCTGCGCCAGGATCAGCCAGAAGGAGCCGAAGTCGACGCCGCGCTCCTGGCTGAACCGGTAGAACTTCGACCAGCCCTCGAAGGCGAAGAGCATCACCGGCAGGTTGACCACCAGCCAGGCGACGGCCGCGCCGCCGATGGCCTTGCCGTAGTCCCGCCACTTCCCCGCGCGCCAGCAGAGCACGAACAGCGGTCCGAGAAGGAACACGGGATAGAGCTTGGCGGCCGTGGCGAGCCCCAGGAGGACGCCGAAGGCGAGCGAGCGGCCCCGCGACCACATCATCATCGCCGCGGCCGTGAGGGCGACGGCCAGCAGGTCCCAGTTGATGGTGGCGGTCAGCGCGAAGGCGGGTGCCAGGGCCACCAGCAGGCCGTCCCAGGGGCGCCGGGCGTGCGTACGGCTCACGCAGACGGCGATGACGGCCGCGCAGGCCATCAGCATCCCCGCGTTGACCATCCAGTACCACTGCTCCTGGTGCTGGATGCTGCCGCTGCCCGGGGTCAGCCAGGCGGCCACCTGCATGAACACGCCGGTCAGCACCGGGTACTCGAGGTAGTCCATGTCGCCCGGAAGCTTGTCGAAGTACGGCACCAGCCCGTCGGCGAAGCCGCGCCCCTGATAGAGGTGCGGGATGTCCGAGTAGCAGGCGTGGGTGTACTGGGTGCTGGCGCCGAAGAACCAGCCGCTGTCGTAGCAGGGCAGCTTCTGGATCATTCCGAGGGCGAACATCCCGATCGCCACGAGCGCGACGACCCGGACGGGGGTCCACCAGGACATCCCGAGCAGGGCCCGTCGGCCGAGGGGGCCGCCGATCAGCTCACTGCCGGCCGCGGCGACCTTGTCGTGCCTGGTCGGCTGCACCGGCTCCGGCTCGTGCACGCGCGCTGGCGTCGATTCTGCACTGGGCATGGGGCACATCCTGCCGTACCGAGTTAGGAAAATGCCGAGAGCCGCCCCACCGGGTTCGATGGGGCGGCTCTCGTTTCACGTGGAACATCCACATGTTTCACGTGAAACACCCGCGCTGGGCATTTCGGCGGCTAACCGTCCGATCCTCCGAAGAGGCCTCCGTTCTGGTTGCCTCTGGTGCTGTCCGTCTCGGTCGCGGTCGGTGTCGGCGAGGAGTCCCCGTTCGAGCCTCCGTTCGAGTTGCCGTTGGTCGTACCGGCGGTGTTGCACTCGAAGAAGTCGTTGCAGGTCTCCGTCGCCGTGGGCGAAGGCTCGACCTGCGTCTCCGTGGCGGTCGGGGTCGGGGACGGCTCCACCTCCTCGGTCTCGGTGGCCGTGGGGGTCGGCGTCGCCGACGGTTCCGCGTTGACGACCTCACCGATGGGCTCGGGCTCCGGGAAGTCCTTCGCCGGCGTGCCCTCGAGCGCGTCCGCCATGTAGTCGTGCCAGATCTGCGCCGGGAACGAGGCACCGTGGATCTTCTTCTGACCACCCGTTCCGAACATCTCCAGGAACGTGCGGTTCTTGTTCTTCTCGTCGTCGTCCAGCCGGAACATGCTGATCGCGGTCGACAGCTGCGGCGTGTAGCCCACGAACCAGGCGGACTTGTTGCCGTCGGTGGTACCGGTCTTGCCGGCCACCTCACGGCCGGGCAGCTGGGCGTTGGTGCCGGTACCCCGCTCGACCACGGTCTTGAGGACGTCCGTGACGTTGTCCGCGACCTTCGAGGTGAAGGCCTGGTTCGACACGACCTTGTGCGTGAAGATCTGGCCTTCCTCGCTGGTGACCTTCTCCACGGAGTACGGGTCGCGCTGCTTGCCGCTCGCGGCGAAGGTGGCGTACGAGCCCGCCATTCGGATCGCGCTCGGGTCGGAGATACCGATCGAGAACGAGGGGAAGGTGGTGCCGGCGAGGCTGCTCTCCCGCAGGCCCGCGCTGATGGCGGAGTCCTTGACCTTGTCCAGACCGACGTCCATGCCGAGCTGTACGAAGGCGGAGTTCACCGACTCGCGCATGGCCTCGCGCAGGTCGATCTTGTAGTCGGGCGCAGTACCGTACGACTCGTTGCCGTCATTGGTCTGCAGCCACTCCTCGCCCTTCTCGTTCTTCCAGACCGTGCGGTTGTAGTCCTCGATCTTCAGCTTGTTCTTGCCGCTGAACAGACTCTCCGGGGAGACGATGGTGCGCTCGTCCTGCGCCTGCGACGAGCCCAGGTCGGGATCACGCACGCCCCAGGTCATCGCGGCCGCCAGTACGAACGGCTTGAAGGTCGAGCCGACCTGGGCACCGGTTTCGTCGGCGTTGTCGGTGAAGTGCTTGGTGGCGTCCTCACCGCCGTAGATGGCCCGGATGGCGCCGGTGTCCGGCTCCACGGACGCCCCGCCGAACTGCACGTGGGTGTCGGTGTCCGGGCGTTCCTTCGGCTTGATGTTGGCCTTCTGGACCTTGGTCACCGCGTCCTCGAGCTGCTGGACCTTCTTCTTGTCGAAGGTCGTGTAGATCGAGTAGCCGCCCTGCTGGAGCAGGTTCTGGGTGATCCCGGTCTCCTTGCTGTGGGTGACCAGGTAGCCGTTGGCGAGGTCCACGAGGTAGCCGACCTGACCGCTCAGCGCGGTGTTCGACCGCGGGTTCTTCACCGCGGGGAGCTTGGTGTACTTGGCGCGGACCGAGGCGTCGAGGTGACCGTACTCGACCATCTTGTCGAGGGTGTCCTGCATCTGGAGCAGGGCCCGCCTGCTGTTCTTCTCGGGCGTGGCATTGACCGGGTCGATGGAGGTCGCACCCGCCGGGTCGTAGTACGTGGCGCCCTTCAGCATGGCCGCCAGGAAGGCGCACTCACCCGGGTTGAGCTTGATCGCGTCCTTGCCGAAGTAGCCGCGGGCGGCCGCCTGGATGCCGTAGTCGTTGCGGCCGTAGTACGCGGAGTTCAGGTAGCCGGCCATGATCGTGTCCTTGTCGACCTCGGCGCCCACCTTTATCGACACGAAGATCTCCTTGAACTTGCGGGAGATCGTCTGCGACTGGTCGTTCAGCATCGCGTTCTTGACGTACTGCTGGGTGATGGTCGAACCACCCTGCGTCTGGCCGCCCCGGGCCATGTTGAACAGGGCCCTGGCGATGCCCTTGGGGTCGATGCCGCTGTCCTCGTAGAAGGTCTTGTTCTCCTGCGAGATCACCGCGTAGCGCATCTCCTGGGGGATCTGCGAGAGCGAGATGTTCTGACGGTTCGTCTCACCACCGGTGGCCACCATCTGGGAGCCGTCTTTCCAGTAGTAGACGTTGTTCTGGGCGGTCGCCGTCTTGTCGACGTCGGGCACACCCACCATGGCGTAGCCGATGCCCGCCACGGCCACCATGCTGCCGACGAAACCGATGAACAGACCGGCGACGAGCTTCCAGGACGGGATCCAGCGCTGCCAGCCGTACTTGTCGGCGCGCGGATAGTCGATCAGGCGCTTTCTGCCGGGCGCCGAGCGCCCTCTGCCCCGGCCGGGCCCGTGCGGGCCGCCGAAGTGGTCTCCCGCGGGCTCGGCCCCTCTGCGCCGGCCGCCCGGGCTCCGCTGGGCAGCGCGTCGGGCGTCGGCGCGGCTGCCGTACGACTGCTCCGGACTTCCCGACACCTGGCCCAACCCATAGTCGGAAGGAGATCCGGTGGCGCCTCGCGGTGCGCGACGGCCGGAGGACGGCCCGGACTGGCCACGTCGGGCCGCGGCACGTCCGCCTCCCTGCGGCTGCGGCGGTTTGCGACGGTGCTCGCTCATCGAACGATTACTCCTAGGGCAGGCGCATCCGTGCGCGCCTGAAAAGGGCGGCTGGTTTCCTGTCCCCCCGAAGTACGGATGCGGTCGGCTGCGCATTCACCCGTACGGCACCGGGGGCCTCGACGCCCCCCGGCGTCCCTCGGGTCCCGGTGGTCTGCATGGCGCACAGACTACGCACCGTCAAAACCTGCCCAGCCCCAAGGTTCACCCCAAACCGGGCAAGTCACCTGCGAAGAAACGGTGATGTGATCCCGTTCACCACCGTCCCCCTTGTCGCATCCGGAAGGCCGTTCTATCGTCGTGATGTATCGAGTCGATACATCAGAGCGAGATAAGCGCGCTGCGGACGAGAGGAGGCGACAGTGAGCCGACGTTCCGGCATCCTCGAGTTCGCCGTGCTCGGCCTGCTCCGCGAATCCCCGATGCACGGCTATGAGCTGCGCAAACGACTCAATACGTCACTGGGGGTGTTCCGTGCCTTCAGCTACGGGACGCTGTACCCCTGCCTCAAGACGCTGGTCGCCAACGGCTGGTTGATCGAGGAACCGGGGAACACCTCCGAGGACGCCCTCGCCGCGCCACTCGCAGGGCGTCGCGCCAAGATCGTCTACCGGTTGACGGCGGAAGGTAAGGAACACTTCGAGGACCTGCTCTCGCAGACGGGCCCCGACGCCTACGAGGACGAGCACTTCGCCGCCCGTTTCGCCTTCTTCGGGCAGACGTCGCGCGATGTGCGCATGCGCGTCCTGGAGGGCCGGCGCAGCCGGCTGGAGGAGCGCCTGGAGAAGATGCGCGCCTCGCTGGCACGCACCCGGGAGCGCCTCGACGACTACACGCTTGAGCTCCAGCGCCACGGGATGGAGTCCGTGGAGCGCGAAGTGCGCTGGCTGAACGAGCTCATCGAGAGCGAGCGGGCCGGACGGGACCTGAAGGGTTCCGCTTCCGGGGAGTCCGCTCAGCAGAACACCAATGGAGCGCCGGGCGTCCTGCCCCGTCCCGGGGACACCCCCGGGACGGATACGCCCGGCGACACCACCCCGTGAGCGCCCAGCCAGGGCCTCACTCGTACACACAGGGAGCAACCGGAATGGGTTCGGTTCGCGTAGCCATCGTCGGTGTGGGCAACTGCGCCGCATCGCTGGTGCAGGGCGTCCAGTACTACAAGGACGCCGACCCGGCGTCCAAGGTCCCGGGCCTGATGCACGTCCAGTTCGGCGACTACCACGTCCGTGACGTCGAGTTCGTCGCCGCGTTCGACGTGGACGCCAAGAAGGTCGGCCTCGACCTCGCGGACGCGATCGGGGCGTCCGAGAACAACACCATCAAGATCTGCGACGTGCCCAGCACCGGTGTCACCGTGCAGCGCGGCCACACCCTCGACGGTCTCGGCAAGTACTACCGCCTGACCATCGAGGAGTCCGAGGCCGAGCCGGTCGACGTCGTCCAGATCCTCAAGGACAAGCAGGTCGACGTCCTCGTCTGCTACCTGCCGGTCGGTTCCGAGGACGCGGCGAAGTTCTACGCCCAGTGCGCCATCGACGCCAAGGTCGCCTTCGTCAACGCCCTCCCGGTCTTCATCGCCGGCACCAAGGAGTGGGCGGACAAGTTCACCGCGGCGGGCGTCCCGATCGTCGGCGACGACATCAAGTCCCAGGTCGGCGCCACCATCACGCACCGCGTCATGGCGAAGCTGTTCGAGGACCGCGGTGTCGTCCTGGAGCGCACCATGCAGCTGAACGTCGGCGGCAACATGGACTTCAAGAACATGCTCGAGCGCGACCGCCTGGAGTCCAAGAAGATCTCCAAGACCCAGGCCGTCACCTCCCAGATCCCCGACCGGGACCTCGGCGAGAAGAACGTCCACATCGGCCCGTCCGACTATGTGGCATGGCTCGACGACCGCAAGTGGGCCTACGTCCGTCTCGAGGGCCGCGCCTTCGGTGACGTCCCGCTGAACCTGGAGTACAAGCTCGAGGTCTGGGACTCCCCGAACTCCGCGGGTGTCATCATCGACGCCCTGCGCGCCGCGAAGATCGCCAAGGACCGCGGCATCGGCGGCCCGATCCTGTCGGCCTCCAGCTACTTCATGAAGTCCCCGCCGGTCCAGTACTTCGACGACGAGGCCCGCGAGAACGTCGAGAAGTTCATCCGCGGCGAGGTCGAGCGCTAGCTCGACACAACGGCGCGCGCCAAGCGCGCCATCCGCTGAAATTCGCTCCTGCCAGGGCTGAGAGGGTCCCCGGGTCGTATGACCCGGGGACCTTCCCCGTATGTGAGGCTGGGCCCCATGGCCGTCGTCCGTGATCTGCGCGTCCTGCTGCGCCTCGGCGCCTTCCGGCGCCTGCTCGCCGTACGGCTGCTGTCCCAGTGCGCCGACGGCGTCTACCAGGTCGCGCTCGCCACCTACGTCGTCTTCTCCCCGGAGAAGCAGACCTCGGCCGCGTCGATCGCCTCCGCGATGGCCGTCCTGCTGCTGCCCTACTCCCTCGTCGGCCCCTTCGCCGGCGTCCTGCTGGACCGCTGGCGGCGCCGCCAGGTCCTCCTCTACGGCAATCTGCTGCGCGCCCTGCTGGCCTCGGCGACGGCCGTCCTGATGCTCAGCCACGTCCCCGACTGGCTCTTCTACGTCTCCGCGCTGTGCGTCACCGCCGTCAACCGGTTCGTCCTCGCGGGCCTCTCGGCCGCCCTGCCGCGCGTGGTCGACGCCGAGCGCCTCGTCATCGCGAACTCCCTCTCCCCGACCGCCGGAACATTGGCCGCGGTCGCGGGCGGCGGTCTCGCCTTCTTCGTCCGCCTGGCGATCGCGGACACCGATGCCGTGGTGGTCCTGCTCGGCAGCGTGCTGTACCTGTTCTCGGCGCTGATGTCCCTGACCATGGCCGCGGATCTGCTCGGGCCCGAACGCTATGTGATTCCGGCCGGCTGGGCGAGCGCCGTCAGGGGGACGGCCCGCGGACTCGCCTCCGGGGTACGCCATCTGACGGAGCCGAAGCGCAGGGAGGCCGCCTGGGCGCTCGGCTCGATCACCCTGATGCGGTTCTGCTACGGCGCCCTGACGGTCATGGTGCTGATGCTGTGCCGGTACGCCTGGTCCACCGACACCGAGAAGGGGCTGGCGCTGCTCGGCGTGGCCGTGGCCATCTCCGGCGTCGGCTTCTTCGTCGCGGCCGTGGTGACCCCGACTGCGGCCGGACGGCTGGGCCCCGGCCGCTGGATCACGGTCTGTTCGGCGGCGGCCGCCGTGCTGGAGCTCGCCCTGATGCTCCCCTTCACCCAAGCCACCACGTTCGTCGCGGCGTTCGTCCTCGGACTGGTCACCCAGGGCGCGAAGATCGCCACCGACACCATCGTGCAGTCGTCCGTGGCGGACGGCTTCCGCGGCCGGATCTTCTCCCTCTACGACGTCCTGTTCAACGTCGCCTTCGTCGGCGCCGCCGGTGTGGCCGCCCTGATGCTGCCGCCTGACGGCCGCTCAGCGGCGCTGGTGGTAACGGTCGCCGTTATCTACGGGGCAATTGCTGCTGCTATGGGCCGCTTTGAACGCCAGTAAGTGTCACATCAAAGACACAGAGTTCCTCTGCGGTCGGGCACTGTCAGTGGTGGCCGGTACTTTACGTGGGTCTTATTTCGCGCCATGCGCACGCACGTTCCTGCGCACCCACGTTCTAGGGGGATCCCAGCATGACCACTCCGCCGCCTCCACAGGGCCAGAACCCGTACGCCCAGCCCACTGTGCCCGTGGGGCAGCAGCAGCCCGGTCAGCCGGGAGTCCCGCCGCAGCAGCCGTACGCCCCGTTCCCGAACCAGGGCGGCGCTCCGGTTCCCCCGCCGCCCGCGCCGGCCGGCAAGCGCATGGGCAAGAAGGCGATACGCATCATCGGTGCGATCGTCGTCGCCGTCATCATCGGCATCCTCAAGTTCGGCGCGGGCTGGTTCCTGACGCGCGACGACGCGGAGACGACCTCGGTCGGCGCCTGCATGCACAACGACGGGACGGACTCCAACGCGGACCTCAACGAGGTCGACTGCTCCGACAGCAAGGCCCAGTACAAGGTCGTCCAGAAGTTCGACGGCTCCAGCGACGAAAACAAGTGCAGGGACATTACGGAGGCACCGATCTGGTACGTCCAGTCAGGCGGCGGCCACGACGTGGTGCTCTGCCTGAAGGAAGTCAAGTAGCCGCAGCGGTTGCCATGACTGAGGGCCGGTGTTTCACGTGAAACACCGGCCCTCAGTGTGTTCGGGGCGATCCGAAGCTACGGATCGGGGCGATGTTTCACGTGAAACATCGCCCCGTTTCATGGCCTCAGCTCTGCTCGGCCCACCACTCCTTGAGCGCCGCCACCGCCGCGTCGTACTCCATGGGGCCGTTCTCCAGGCGCAGCTCCAGCAGGAACTTGTACGCCTGGCCGATGACAGGGCCGGGGCCCACGCCGAGGATCTCCATGATCTGGTTGCCGTCCAGATCGGGGCGGATCGCGTCGAGCTCCTCCTGCTCCTGGAGCTGGGTGATGCGCTCCTCCAGGCCGTCGTAGGCCCGGGAGAGAGCGGCGGCCCTGCGCTTGTTGCGGGTCGTGCAGTCCGACCGGGTCAGCTTGTGGAGGCGGTCGAGCAGTGGTCCCGCGTCCCGGACGTACCGACGGACGGCGGAGTCGGTCCACTCCCCGGTTCCGTACCCGTGGAAGCGCAGGTGCAGCTCGACCAGCCGGGAGACGTCCTTCACCAGGTCGTTGGAGTACTTGAGCGCGGTCATGCGCTTCTTGGTCATCTTCGCCCCGACCACCTCATGGTGGTGGAACGAGACCCGGCCGTCCTTCTCGAACCGCCGGGTGCGCGGCTTGCCGATGTCATGCAGCAGCGCGGCGAGCCTCAGGGTCAGATCGGGGCCGTTCTCCTCCAGCGCGATCGCCTGCTCCAGGACGATCAGCGTGTGGTCGTAGACGTCCTTGTGCCGGTGGTGCTCGTCGCGCTCCAGCCGCAGGGCGGGCAGCTCCGGCAGGACATGGCCGGCGAGGCCGGTGTCGACCAGCAGGCTCAGCCCCTTGCGCGGGTGCGCGGAGAGGATCAGCTTGTTCAGCTCGTCCCGCACCCGCTCCGCGGAGACGATGTCGAGGCGCTCCGACATCTCCTTCATCGCCGTGACGACCTCGGGGGCGACCTCGAAGTCGAGCTGCGCGGCGAACCGGGCGGCACGCATCATCCGCAGCGGGTCGTCGGAGAAGGACTCCTCGGGTGTGCCCGGGGTGCGCAGCACCCGGGCCGCGAGGTCGTCACGGCCGCCGTGCGGGTCGATGAACTCCTTCTGCGGAAGCGCCACGGCCATCGCGTTCACGGTGAAGTCACGACGGACGAGATCCTGCTCGATGGAGTCGCCGTACGACACCTCGGGCTTGCGCGAGGTGCGGTCGTACGCCTCGGAGCGGTATGTCGTCACCTCGATCAGGTAGCCGTCCTTCTGTGCTCCGACGGTGCCGAAGGCGATCCCGACCTCCCACACCGCGTCCGCCCAGGGCCGCACGATCTTCAGGACGTCCTCGGGGCGGGCGTCCGTGGTGAAGTCGAGGTCGTTGCCGAGCCGGCCGAGCAGCGCGTCCCGGACCGAGCCGCCGACCAGGGCGAGGGAGAACCCGGCCTCCTGGAAGCGGCGGGCGAGGTCGTCGGCGACAGGCGCGACCCGCAGCAGCTCGCTCACGGCGCTGTGCTGCGCCTGGCTCAGGGCGCTGGGGGTGTCTTCGTTGGCGTTCGGCACAACAGGAAAGGGTACGTGGCCGGGCGGGCCCGGGGCGCCCCGATTACCGCGCGGGGACACATCGCCCCATAGCGTCGGAAGGCGATCCTTAGAGCTTTTTCACCGACACTCCTCTCCATACGCGACGATAGAGGACAGGAGGCAGGCCCCACCTGATCTTGTGGACCGGTCCGCGGCACTTCACCTCCGCGCACATCGTTACCATGCGTGGACGCACATTCCGACGACCACTGACGACGACGAGAGACGGGCGAACGCGTGGCCGAGGCGGCAGACTTCCCGGGGATGAGTCCCTCACCTGCCCGCCGGTGGCTGCGGCGCACCGGAGCACTGCTCGCCGGGGCGCCCCTGCTGGCCGGGCTGCTGCAGCTGCCCGCACTCCCCGCGCACGCCGACGCCGCGGCAGGCGTCAAGGAAGCCTCCGACAAGGGCTCGGTCTCCGTGGCCGTCGACTCCCTCAGCCCGGCCGTCCCCACCGACGGCGACACGGTGACCGTCTCCGGCACGGTGACCAACAAGGGCAAGCAGGCCGTCACCGAGGCGCACGTCGGCCTGCGGGTGGGGTCCGCGCTCACCACCCGCTCGGCGATCGACGACGCCGCCGGCGACGCCGAGGACCTCTCCGCCGGCTACAGCTCCGAGGTGGGCGGCAAGTACGTCGCCAAGTTCGCCAAGCTCACGCCGGGAGTCGCCGAGCACTTCAGCATCTCCGTACCGGTCGACGAGCTGGACCTCGGCGACGACGGCGTCTACCCGCTCGGGGTCTCCCTCTCGGGCGAGACGTCCACGCAGCAGTGGGAGCAGGTGCTCGGCATCCAGCGGACCTTCCTGCCCTGGCAGCCCGACGGCGCGGACACCGCGACGAAGACGACGGTCCTGTGGCCGCTGGTCTCCACCGTCCACATGACGGCCGAGACCGGCTCGAACGCGAGCCAGACGCCCGTCTTCCTCAACGACGACCTCGCCGAGGAGATCGCCCCCGGCGGCCGCCTCGACCAGCTGCTGAGCCTCGGCAAGGACCTCGACGTCACCTGGGTGATCGACCCGGACCTGCTGGCCTCCGTGGACGCGATGACCGGCAGTTACCGGGTCCGCGCCGACGGCGACAAGACCACGGCCGGCACCCACCAGGCCGTCGCCAAGAAGTGGCTGGCCGCACTCCAGGACGCGGTGGCGGACAAGGAGGTCGTCGCCCTGCCCTTCGCCGATCCCGACCTGGCCTCCCTGGCCCACGACGGCACCGGCGTCAGCGGCTCGCTGAGCCAGTTCAAGGCGGCCACCGATGTCGCCGCGACCACGGTGGAGACGATCCTCCATGTGACGCCGAGCACCGACTTCGCCTGGCCGGTGGACGGGGCCGTCGACCCCTCGATCGTGAAGGTCGCCACCTCCGCGGGCGCCGACAAGGTGATCGCGCGCAGCGACAGCCTGGCGGAGACCGGCAACCTGTCCTACACCCCCTCCGCGGCCCGGCCCATCGGCGGCGGCACCACGGCGGTGGTGGCCGACGCCCGGCTGTCCAAGACCTTCCAGGGCGACCTCACGAACGCCTCCGCGTCCACGCTCGCGGTGCAGGAGTTCCTCGCCCAGAGCCTGGCGCTGAACCTCCAGACGCACAAGCAGCGCAGCATCGTCGTCGCCCCGCAGCGCACGCCGACCGCCGGCCAGGCCCAGGCTATGGCGGCGGCCGTCACTGCGCTCCAGGACTCGGGCTGGTCGCAGTCCCAGGACCTCACCACGGCCGCCAGGGCCAAGCCCGACGGCGATGCCACCACCAAGGTGCCCTCGCGGTCCTCGTACCCCTCCTCGCTGCGCAAGCAGGAGCTGCCGAAGTCCGCCTTCGAGCAGATCGCGGCCACCCAGGACACGCTCGACAGCTTCAAGGTGATCCTCACCGACAAGTCCCGGGTGGTGACCCCCTTCGGGCGGGCCATGAACCGGGAGATGTCCACGTCGTGGCGGGGCCGCTCCACCTCGGCGAGCACCTTCCGTCAAGGCGTGCAGAGCTATCTCGACACCCTCACCGACCAGGTCAAGCTGATCGACAAGTCGGAGACCAAGCTCTCCGGGCGCAGCGCCACGATCCCCGTGACCGTGCAGAACAACCTGGTGCAGGGCGTCCACCACCTGGTCCTGCGGCTCACTTCGACCAACGACACCCGTCTGGAGATTGGCGGCCACGACTCCGACCCGCGCATCGAGGTCTCCGGCGGGCACAGCACGACGGTGAAGTTCACCGCCTCGGCCCATGTGAACGGCCAGACCACGGTGATCGCCCAGCTGTACACCGAGGACGGCCAGGTCTACGGTGCGCCGGTGACCTTCGACGTGAAGGTCACCGAGATCACGGCCACGGTGATGCTGGTCATCGGCGGCGGTGTGCTGCTGCTCGTGCTCGCCGGCTTCCGGATGTACACCCAGCGCAAGCGGGCCGCGGCCCGTGAGGCACAGGAGACGGCGGCCGAGGACGCAGACGGCACCGAGGACGCCGACGACGCCGCGCACGCCGAGGAGAGCGCGGCGGCCGATGCCGACGGTGCCCGCGGGACGTCCGCGGACGCCGAGGACCGTACCGGGGAAGAATCGGCCGCCCGGTCCGGGGCAGACGCCCAGGAGCAGCCGAGTGACGGGACAGCGGACACCGCAGCGGAAAGCACGGCCCCCTCGGGGACGGGTGAGAGAGTGGACCGTTGAGGATGTCGTGGCCGGTGGGCCCGGGACGATGAGGTGGGGTAGCCATGAACGCGCCGTACGAGGGTGACCGCGGCCAGGCCGCGGGCAGCTCGGGTCACCCCGAGGGCCCGCCGCCCGAGCACGGCCAGGTACCGCCGCAGCACCCCGCGGACATGTACCTCCAGGACGCCTACGACCAGGACCCCTACGGGTCCCAGGACCTCACCGCGCAGGACCCGGTCGCCGAGGCGCTCTACGACCGTGCCGCGCACCCGCCGCCGCCCCCGGGAACCTACCCGCCGCAGCAGCCGCTCTACGGCCGCCCGGCACCGTCGCCGTACGCGCCCGACCCGCAGGTGTGGGCCCGGCCCCCGGCGCCCGAGCCGGAGGGCCCCACCCAGTACCTGCCCTACGGCGACGACCCGCGCACGACCGAGTTCGTCGGCGTGGACGACCTGGTGTCGCACTCCGGTGAGGAGCGGCACCAGCCCGACGCCTTCGCGCACCTCTTCAAGGACCAGCAGCAGGGCGGCACCCGCCCGTCGGCCGAGTCCCCCGCGGTGCCCGGCCCGGCGATGGCTCCCGGCAGCCAGGGGCCGGCACCGCGCCACCAGGGTCCGGCTTCCGTGCCGCCCGTGGACGACCGCACCATGAACCTCGGCAGCGCGGCCGCCGTGACCGAGGCGCCGGCCCCCGAGCCGGCGGCCGCTCCGGCCGCGAAGAAGGGCGGCAAGGCGGCCGGCCTGCTGAAGTCCAGTGCCGTGATGGCCGCGGGCACGATGGTCTCCCGCCTCACCGGTTTCGTCCGCTCCGCGCTGATCGTCTCCGCGCTCGGCGTCGGCCTGCTCGGCGACACCTTCCAGGTCGCCTACCAGCTGCCGACGATGATCTACATCCTGACCGTCGGCGGCGGCCTCAACTCCGTCTTCGTGCCGCAGCTCGTGCGGGCCATGAAGGAGGACGAGGACGGCGGCGAGGCCTACGCCAACCGGCTCCTGACACTGGTGATGGTGGCGCTCGGCGTGCTGACCGTCGCCGCGATCGCCGGTGCCCCCCTGCTGATCCGGGCGCTGTCCGACCCGGTCGCCAGCGACCCGGCGGCCAACGCGGTCGGCATCACGTTCGTCCGCTACTTCCTGCCCTCGATCTTCTTCATGGGCGTCCATGTCGTGATGGGTCAGATCCTCAACGCGCGCGGCAAGTTCGGCGCGATGATGTGGACCCCGGTCCTGAACAACATCGTCATCATCGTGACGCTGGGCATGTTCATCTGGGTCTACGGCACCGCCGCCGACTCCGGTATGAAGGTCACGTCCATCCCGCCGGAGGGCCAGCGGCTCCTGGGCATCGGCGTCCTGCTGGGCCTGGTGGTGCAGGCGCTCGCGATGATCCCCTACCTGCGGGAGACCGGCTTCCGGCTGCGGCTGCGCTTCGACTGGCGGGGCCACGGCCTCGGCAAGGCCGTGACGCTCGCCAAGTGGACCTTCCTGTTCGTCCTCGCCAACCAGGCGGGCGCGATCGTCGTGTCCCAGCTGTCGACCGCGGCCGGCAAGGCCTCGCCCGTCGACGGCACCGGCTTCGCCGCCTACGCCAACGCGCAGCTGATCTGGGGCCTGCCCCAGGCCATCATCACCGTGTCGCTGATGGCGGCCCTGCTGCCGCGGATCTCCCGCTCGGCGGCCGAGGGCGACGGCGGCGCGGTCCGCGACGACATCTCGCAGGGGCTGCGCACCACGGCCGTCGCGATCGTGCCGATCGCCTTCGGCTTCCTCGCGCTCGGCATCCCGATGTGCACCCTGATCTTCGGCTCCTCCGGCACCAGCGAGGCCACCAACATGGGCTTCATGCTGATGGCCTTCGGCCTCGGCCTGATCCCCTACTCGGTGCAGTACGTCGTCCTGCGCGCCTTCTACGCGTACGAGGACACCCGCACCCCCTTCTACAACACCGTCATCGTGGCCGCGGTCAACGCGACCGCCTCGGCGGTCTGTTACTTCGTCCTCCCGGCCCGCTGGGCCGTGGCGGGCATGGCCGCCGCCTATGGACTGGCCTACGCGATCGGCGTCGGTGTCGCCTGGAACCGGCTGCGCAAGCGGCTCGGCGGCGATCTCGACGGCTCGCACGTGCTGCGCACGTACGCCCGACTGTGCATCGCCTCCGTACCGGCGGCGCTGATCAGCGGCGCGGCCTGCTACGGCATCGCCCAGACCCTGGGGCAGGGCGTCCTGGGCTCCTTCGCCGCCCTGCTGGCCGGCGGAGCCCTGTTGCTCGGCATCTTCTTCGTCGCCGCCCGGCGCATGCGCATCGAGGAGCTCAACTCCCTCGTCGGCATGGTCCGCGGGCGCCTGGGGCGCTGAGCGAGGGGGAGTCGCACAACCATCGTTAGCCGCCGTGTGTCGTGCATAGCGGCGGACTGTGGGCACAATTGGATCCGGCGTCGGACGGCGCGCACGAGGTCGGCGGCGCGCATGGGATGGGGAGGCAGGAACGACGGTGGCGGAACGGAGCACGGCTGCCGTCGACGTGGCAGACAACAGCGGCGATGAGCCGCTGACCGCACAGGCGGACCAGTCCACGGCCGACGGGGTGGCCAAGAACCGGGAGCGGGACACGGACAGCGACGAGGCACAGGGGGGTGGCGGGATCGAACATCCCGGCAGGCCCTCACCGCCTGAACTGCACAGCGGCCACAAACTCGCCAGACGGTACCGCCTCGAGGAGTGCGTCACCCGTCTGGACGGTTTCAGCAGTTGGCGTGCGGTCGACGAGAAACTTCGCCGTGCCGTGGGGGTCCACATCCTGCCCGCGGACCACGCCCGCGCCCGCTCGGTGCTGGCCGCGGCCCGCTCGTCGGCGCTGCTCGGCGACCCTCGCTTCGTCCAGGTTCTGGACGCCGTCGAGGAGAACGACCTGGTCTATGTCGTCCACGAGTGGCTGCCCGATGCCACCGAGCTGACCACGCTGCTCGCGTCCGGCCCGCTGGAGCCGCACGACGCTTACCAGATGGTCAGTCAGCTCTCGTCGGCGATGGCCGCGGCGCACCGTGAGGGGCTGGCGCATCTGCGGCTGAACCCCAACGCGGTCCTGCGCACCTCCAGCGGCCAGTGGCGCATCCGGGGGCTCGCGGTCAACGCCGCGCTGCGCGGCATCACCTCCGAGACCCCGCAGCGCACCGACACAGAGGCGATCGGCGCCCTGCTGTACGCGGCGCTCACCCAGCGCTGGCCGTACGAGAACGACGCCTACGGCCTGTCCGGGCTGCCCAAGGACGTCGGTCTGATCGCCCCCGACCAGGTCCGCGCCGGCGTCCACCGGGGATTGTCCGAGCTGGCCATGCGCGCGCTCGCCAACGACGGGGCGACCGCGTCCCGGCACGAGGCCGCGTGCACCACGCCGGAGGAGCTGGTGAAGGCGATCGGGGAGATGCCCCGGATCCGCCCGCCGGAGCCGACGTTCACCGCGCCGCCGGAGTACCAGCGCACGACGTACCAGCAGGGCACCTACGGCCGCCCCGCGCCCCATCCGGGTGCCACGCAGCCGGTCCCGACCCCGCCGCCCCCGTTGCAGAGCCGCACCGGCCGGGCCCTGAAGTGGGCGGTCTCCGCGCTGCTCATCGCCGCCCTCGGCCTGGGCAGCTGGCAGCTCGCGGACGCCCTGATGAACCGGGACAAGTCCGACGACACCAACAAGACGCAGACCACGGACGACGGGGACAAGAGCAGCGCCTCGCCGAAGCCGGCCACCACCCTGAAGATCCAGGGCGCCGCCGAGTACTACCCCGACGGCAAGGCCCAGCACCCCGGCGACGTGAAGCTGACCTACGACAACGACAGCTCCACGTACTGGCGTTCCAAGTCCTTCAACGGCGGCCCCGTGCTCGCCCCGTACAAGCAGGGCGTGGGCATCGTCTACGACCTCGGTTCCGAGCAGAGTCTGTCGGCCGCTTCGATAGGGCTGCACTACGGCGGGAACTACACGGCCGCCACGCTGTACGCGGCGGACTCCCTCTCGTCGTCGGCGTCCCTCAGCTCCATGACGAAGATCGCCGACGCCAAGACCACCGGCCAGGAGTTGCAGATCTCCGCCAAGACGGCCGTGAAGACGCGGTACGTTCTCGTATGGATCACGGCGGCCCCGTACTCGGGGTCGGACGACTACAGCGGGGCCGGCTACAAGCAGGCCATCACCGATGTGAAGTTCACGGGCTGATGACGCACCGAAGGGGGAGGGGGTCCCATGGCGCAGGGCGGCGGCTACGACGCGGCCAGCGATCAGGACCTCCTCGCCCGGCATGTGCAGGGCGACCCCGACGCCTTCGGTGAGATCGTACGGCGGCACCGGGACCGACTCTGGGCGGTCGCCCTGCGGACGCTGGGCGACCGTGAGGAGGCCGCCGACGCCGTCCAGGACGCCCTGGTGTCGGCCTACCGTGCCGCCCACACCTTCCGTGGCCAGTCTGCCGTCACGACCTGGCTGCACCGCATCACCGTGAACGCCTGTCTGGACCGGGCCCGCAAGGCCGCCTCCCGCAAGACCTCGCCGGTCGATGACACCGAGCGCCTGGAGCAACTGCTCGAACCCCATGAGTCCGCCTCCGCCCCCGCGGAGCGCAATGACGTCCACCGTCAGCTCCTCGAAGCGCTCGGTACCCTTCCGCCCGACCAGCGGGCGGCCCTCGTCCTGGTGGACATGCAGGGCTACCCGGTCGCCGAGGCCGCCCGCATCCTCGAGGTGCCGACCGGCACGGTGAAAAGCCGCTGTGCCCGGGGCAGAGCCCGGCTGCTGCCGCTGCTGACGCATCTGAGGCCGGAAAACACCGGCGACGACGAGGAAAGCGACGGGGGGCGGAACCGGGCGCAGGGGACAACCGTCCCACCGGCAGCGGACCCTCCCGACGAGGGACCGGCCAGTGCCGGGTCAGGCGATTCAGCAGCGGTGAAGGGCGGAGGTGGGCGAACGTGACATCGACGACGGACACGACCGGGCACCCGGACGTCACGGAGATCTCCGACCTCACCGAGGGCCTGCTCGCTCCTTCCCGGAGCGCCGATGTACGCCGGCATCTCGACGGCTGCGAGCTCTGCGCCGACGTCCACACCTCGCTCGAGGAGATCCGCGGCCTGCTGGGCACGCTCCCCGAGCCACCCCGGATGCCGGAGGACATCGCCCGGCGCATCGACACCGCGCTCGCCGCCGAAGCGATCACCGGCACGACGGCCGACACGGCCGACACGGCCGAGACGGGCGCCAAGGCCGAGACGGGCGCCAAGGCCGACACGGACGCCGAGGCTCTCGCCGGCACCGAGACACCGCATGTTTCACGTGAAACACCGGTCGCCGCAGACCGGCCCTCGGGCCATGCCCGCACCGCCACCACCGGCCCGGGCCGCAAGAGCGGCAAGCGGGGCGGGCGCCGCAGGGTCGCCGTCCTGGGCGCCGTGCTCGGTGCCGCCGCCCTGGGGCTCGGTGGCGTCCTGATCTCCTCGCTGACGGGCGGCGGAGAGCCGGGCACCTCCGCACACGGGCAGTCCACCGCCGCCGACACCTTCACCCAGGGCACCCTGGAGCAGAAGGTCACGGATCTCCTCGGCAGGGCCCAGGGGTCCAAGGCTCCGAACAGTCTGGGCATCGAAGGCAGCACCGGCAGCCCCCGGCCCAGGGTCTACACGGAGCCCACCGTCCCCGTCTGTGTCCAGAAGGGCATCGGCCGCAGTGACGCGGCCCTCGCCACCGAGGAAGGCGTCTACAGGGGAACGGACGCGCTTCTCGTCGTGCTGGCCGACGCCTCCGACAGCACCAAGGTCAACGCCTACCTCATGGACAGCACCTGCGTCACGGGTTCCTCGTCGGGCCCGGCCAAGATCCTTCTGAAGGCTTCCTACACCCGTCACTGACGGCCCACCTGCGACTCCGTCTCCGGCTGCTCTCCCCAGGGGATCCTCCCTCCGTGTGCCCGGACACAGCGGGAATGCGCGCCCCTTAGGATCCGTTGGGTGGGGTGAGAGTTCAGAGCAGCTCCCACCGGTCGAACGACGCAGACCAGAGACGAGGAACAAAGCCGTGAGCGACGTCCGTAACGTGATCATCATCGGCTCCGGGCCCGCCGGCTACACCGCCGCGCTCTACACCGCGCGCGCGTCGCTGAAGCCGCTGGTCTTCGAAGGCGCCGTCACCGCGGGCGGCGCCCTGATGAACACCACCGAGGTGGAGAACTTCCCCGGCTTCCAGGACGGCATCATGGGCCCCGAGCTCATGGACAACATGCGCGCCCAGGCCGAGCGCTTCGGTGCCGAGCTCATCGCGGACGACATCGTCTCCGTCGACCTCACTGGTGAGATCAAGACCGTCACGGACACGGCCGGCACGGTCCACCGTGCCAAGGCCGTCATCGTCGCCACCGGCTCCCAGCACCGCAAGCTCGGCCTGCCGAACGAGGACGCCCTCTCCGGCCGCGGTGTCTCCTGGTGCGCCACGTGTGACGGGTTCTTCTTCAAGGACCAGGACATCGCCGTGATCGGCGGCGGCGACACCGCGATGGAGGAGGCCACCTTCCTCTCCCGCTTCGCCAAGTCCGTCACCATCGTCCACCGCCGGGACACCCTGCGCGCCTCCAAGGCGATGCAGGAGCGCGCCTTCGCCGACCCGAAGATCAAGTTCGTCTGGGACAGCGAGGTCGCCGAGATCCAGGGCGACCCGAAGCTGGCCGGGCTGAAGCTGCGCAACCTCAAGACCGGCGAACTCTCCGACCTCGCGGTCACCGGTCTGTTCATCGCCATCGGCCACGACCCGCGCACCGAGCTCTTCAAGGGCCAGCTCGACCTGGATGAGGAGGGCTACCTGAAGGTGGCCGCGCCCTCGACCCGGACGAACCTGACCGGTGTCTTCGCGGCCGGTGACGTGGTGGACCACACCTACCGCCAGGCGATCACCGCGGCCGGTACCGGCTGCTCCTCCGCTCTCGACGCCGAGCGCTTCCTCGCCGCCCTCGCGGACGAGGAGCAGGCCGAGCCCGAGAAGACCGCTGTCTGACCCCCCTCTCCCGCCCCACCGCACAAGGAATGAAGGAGCCCCCTGTGGCCGGCACCCTGAAGAATGTGACCGACGCCGACTTCGATGAGGTCGTCCTCAAGAGCGACAAGCCCGTTCTGGTGGACTTCTGGGCCGAGTGGTGCGGCCCGTGCCGCCAGATCGCTCCGTCCCTCGAGGCCATTGCCGCCGAGCACGGCGACAAGATCGAGATCGTCAAGCTCAACATCGACGAGAACCCGAACACGGCCGCGAAGTACGGCGTCATGTCGATCCCGACGCTGAACGTCTACCAGGACGGCGAGGTCGCCAAGACCATCGTCGGCGCCAAGCCGAAGGCCGCGCTCGTCCGCGACCTGGAGACCTTCATCTCCGAGTGACGCACTGTTTCACGTGAAACAGCGCACCGGCAGAGACAGGAAGGGGCCGGTCCACCAGGACCGGCCCCTTCGTCCTGTCTACAGCGGTCTCAGCACCGGCTCCTTCTGTACGGCCCCCAGCAACCGGTCCAGGGCCATCTCCACGTCTTCCTTCCAGGAGAGCGTGGTCCGCAGCTCCAGCCGCAGCCGAGGGTGGCTGGGATGCGGCCGCACCGTCTTGAAGCCCACGGCCAGCAGATGATCCGCGGGGAGCAGACAGCCCGGTTCCTTCCAGCGGGCGTCGCCGAAGGCCTCGATCGCCTTGAAGCCGCGCCGCAGCAGATCCTTCGCGACCGTCTGCACCATCACCCGGCCGAGTCCCTGCCCCTGGTACCCCGGCATGATGAACGAGGTCATCAGCTGCACGGCGTCCGGTGCCACAGGGCTTGTGGGAAACGCCGTCGAGCGGGGCACATAGGCCGGCGGAGCGTAGAGCACGAACCCCACAGGACGGTCGTCGACGTACACCACCCGGCCGCATGATCCCCAGTCCAGCAGGACGGCGGAGATCCAGGACTCCTTCTCCAGAGCGGCCGTGCCCGCCTTCAGCGCGGCCGCACCCCTGACGGGATCCAGTTCCCAGAAGACACACGAGCGACAGCGCTTGGGAAGGTCCTGAAGGTTGTCCAGCGTGAGCGGTACGAGCCGACGCCCCATGAAGGCTGTTCCTCGCTTCCTTCGCCCGCGGCATCGCGAGCGGCTGTCAGAGCGCTGCGTTCCCTGAGCAGACTGCCGACGAATCCGCCGACCGCCCCCAGCCCCAGCCCCGCGCTCACCAGTCCGGTCCGGCTCATCGTTCGCATGGCCCTCGCCTCCCACTTCGAGGTGCTGCCTGGTGGATGCGCCATACCCCCTCGCATCGTATCCACGATGCGATTCCCGTCGATACCGACTGAACGCAAAGAGCGAGCCGTGTTCCGGACACACCGGACACGGCTCGCTCAGGCACTCACGGGGCCGTCCTGTGACGGGGACTCAGGGCGGCGGCCTGCGACTCAGTCGTCCGCTTCCTCGGAGTCGCTCTCCTCTTCGAGCCCCTTCTGTAGGGCGAAGCCCTCGCCCGGGGCCAGCGTGCCGAGGATCCGCTCCAGGTCCTCCACCGAGGCGAACTCGACGGTGATCTTGCCCTTCTTCTGCCCCAGGTCGACCTTCACCCGGGTCTCGAAGCGGTCCGAGAGCCGGGTGGCGAGCTCGGACAGCGCCGGAGAGACCAGAGCACCGGCACGTGGCTTCCGGGCACGCTGGGCCGTCTGCGGCCGGGAGCCCATGAGGGTCACGATCTCTTCGACGTTCCGCACCGAGAGTCCCTCGGCCACGATGCGATGGGCCAGCCGCTCCTGCTCCTCCGCGTCCTCCACGGAGAGCAGTGCACGAGCGTGACCGGCGGACAGCACACCCGCCGCCACCCGGTTCTGGACCGCCGGCGAGAGCTTCAGCAGACGCAGCGTGTTGGAGACCTGCGGACGGGACCGGCCGATCCGGTCCGCCAGCTGGTCGTGCGTGCAGTTGAAGTCCTTCAGCAACTGATCGTAGGCAGCTGCCTCTTCCAGCGGGTTCAGCTGCGCCCGGTGAAGGTTCTCCAGGAGCGCGTCCAGCAGAAGCTTCTCGTCGTCCGTGGCCCGCACGATCGCCGGGATCGCCTCCAGCCCCGCCTCACGGCAGGCCCGCCAGCGGCGCTCACCCATGATGAGCTCATAGCGCCCGGGGCCCAGCTGCCGTACGACGACCGGCTGGAGGAGACCGACCTCCTTGATGGAGATGACGAGTTCTTCCAGCGCGTACTCGTCGAAGACCACACGCGGCTGCTGCGGGTTCGGCGTGATCGCATCGAGGGGGATCTCCGCGAAGTACGCCCCGATGGGCGGCCCGGGCGTCTCCACGACGTCATAGGCCGACGGCTCCTCTGTTTCACGTGAAACAGCCGGCAGTGTGGCCACCTTCGCCGCGGCCACCCCTCGGTCGTTCAGGCCCGGGACGGCCACCGGGGCCGTCGAGCCGGACACCGCGGTCTGCGCCGGCGTCTTCTCCGTGGGGGCGGCAGGGATCAGTGCGGCGAGACCACGGCCCAACCCCCTCCGTCGCTCATTCACTGGATCCCCTCCACCATGCTTGGACTGTTCTGAGCGCCGATATGGGCGTGGGTGGCGTCATAGCTGATACCTACACCCCTCAGCGCGATCTCTCGGGCCGCCTCAAGATAGGAGAGGGCGCCGCTCGATCCTGGATCGTAGGTCAACACCGTCTGCCCATAGCTCGGCGCCTCGGAGATACGGACCGAGCGAGGAATGCTCGTCCGCAGCACCTCGTCACCGAAGTGGGTGCGCACCTCGTCGGCGACCTGGGACGCCAGGCGCGTCCGGCCGTCGTACATGGTGAGCAGGATGGTCGACACATGCAGGGCGGGGTTGAGGTGCCCCCGCACCAGATCGACGTTGCGCAGCAGCTGGCCCAGTCCCTCCAGTGCGTAGTACTCGCACTGGATCGGGATCAGGACCTCCGCGCCCGCCACCATCGCGTTGACCGTCAGCAGGCCGAGCGAGGGCGGGCAGTCGATGAGGACGTAATCCAGCGGCTGCTCATAGGCCTGGATGGCGCGCTGCAGTCGGCTCTCTCGTGCCACCAGCGACACCAGCTCGATCTCCGCACCGGCGAGATCGATCGTGGCGGGGGCGCAGAAGAGGCCTTCGACATCGGGAACCGGCTGGACGACTTCCGCGAGCGGGCGGCTCTCGACCAACACGTCATAGATGGACGGGACCTCGGCGTGATGATCGATCCCCAGGGCCGTGGACGCGTTGCCCTGCGGGTCGAGGTCGACGACGAGGACACGGCCGCCGTGCAGGGCCAGGGAGGCGGCAAGGTTCACCGTCGTGGTGGTCTTGCCGACACCGCCCTTCTGGTTGGCGACCACGATGATCCGGGTCTGCTCCGGACGTGGCAGACCCTCGCCGGCGCGGCCCAGTGCTTCCACCGCCAGTTGGGCAGCACGACCGATCGGAGTGTCGTCCATCGGGGGCGGTGTTTCACGTGAAACATCCTCCCCCAAGGACTCGGTACGGGGACCGGGGACCGGATCGGCCATCGGTCCCGCGATGTTGGCGTCGGACCGCAAGGATTCACTCTCCTCGACTTCAAGCTCGCAATGAACAGAGCCTGCCATGCCTTCGGGGTCGCGAACCAGTGAGGCCTGTTGTTCTGTGGAGAAATCCACCTCTGTGGACAACTCCACCCCCGCATCGAGTGAACCGAGGGGCTTTCGTTTGCGGGGTTCGGCCGCGGCGCGGCCGCGGCCGATGATGCCGTGCAGCAGGGAGCGACGTTTCACGTGAAACACGATGCCCAGCGCCTACGGCCGAACGGACGCGACACTCCGTACGCCGCCACCTCACCTCACCGACGGCTCAACGTCGGCGGCGGGCCCGCCCCGTCCGGGCGGCCTTCGCCCGTTTGGCCGCGAACCGCACACCACCGGGGCTCTCCCCGACCTCGACCCGCACCACCGTGGAGAGCGGATCCACGACGTCCTCGCCCACCTGGAGGATCGAGGTACCGACCGCGCCCAGCTTGCTCAACGCGGTGGCCGCACTCTTCAGCTCTTCCTCGGCGGTGTCGCCCTTGAGAGCGAGCATCTCGCCGTAGGGGCGCAGCAGCGGGATGCCCCAGGTGGCCAGGCGGTCGAGGGGTGCCACGGCGCGGGCGGTCACCACATGGACGGGCGAAAGGGTGCCCATGACCTCCTCGGCGCGGCCACGGACCACGGTGACATGGTCCAGGCCGAGGAGTTCGACCACCTCGGTCAGGAAGTTCGTACGGCGCAGCAGCGGCTCCAGAAGAGTGATCTTCAGGTCCTCGCGCACCAGCGCCAGGGGGATGCCGGGCAGCCCGGCGCCCGATCCCACATCGCACACGGTCACGCCCTCGGGCACGACCTCGGAGAGCACCGCGCAGTTGAGGATGTGTCGCTCCCACAGGCGTGGTACCTCTCGCGGGCCGATGAGACCGCGCTGCACACCTGCCTCGGCCAGGAGCTCGGCGTACCGGACCGCATCCGCGAAGCGATCACCGAATACCTCGCGTGCGACCTCGGGCGCAGGGGGGAGCTCAGCTGCCTCCGTCACGGGGACCGTCCTTCCGTACCGCTTCGGCGCGTCCAGCGCCGACCACCAGAACAACCAGGCTGACAAAGACCGGCCCCGCCTGCGCTACAGACGGGGCCGGGGGTGACGTACGTACCGAATCTAGTCGGGGAGCACGACGACGAAGCGCTGCGGCTCCTCGCCCTCGGACTCGCTGCGCAGGCCGGCGGCCTTGACCGCGTCATGGACGACCTTGCGCTCGAAGGGCGTCATCGGCTTCAGCTTCACGGGCTCGCCGCTGTTCTTGGCGTCGGCCGCGGCCTTGGCGCCCAGTTCGGAGAGCTCGGCGCGCTTCTTGGCCCGGTAACCGGCGATGTCCAGCATCAGCCGGCTGCGGTCCCCGGTCTCCCGGTGCACGGCCAGGCGCGTCAGCTCCTGCAGCGCCTCCAGCACCTCGCCGTCCCGGCCGACCAGCTTCTGCAGATCACGGGTGCCGGAGTCACTGATGATCGACACAGCGGCGCGGTCGGCCTCGACGTCCATGTCGATGTCGCCGTCGAGATCGGCGATGTCCAGCAGACCCTCGAGGTAGTCCGCCGCGATCTCGCCCTCCTGCTCCAGGCGGGTCAGGGTGTCTGCACCCTCGGCAGCGGAGGTGGTGCCTTCCGTCACGGGATGGGCTCCTTCTTACTTCTTGGACGGGGACTTGGGGCGCTGCGGGCCGCCCTTGCGCTGTCCGGACTGGGCCTTGCTGCGACCACCGCCGGTACCGGACTGCCGGGCGGCGCCGGAGGGCTTGTCGTCCTCGGGCTCGTCGGACTTGCTCAGCGAGGTCGTCTCACCGGCCGCCTTCGGGCCGCCGGACTGGCGCTGGGACTTGGACTGCCGCCTCGGCTGCTGGCGCTTGGCGGCGGCCGCGGTCGCGGTCGTGGTCGTGGTGCCGTCCTCGGTCTCCACGACGGTCTGGGCGTCGCTCTTCACCACGGTGCCGTCGGCCTGGGCCGCGAGGCCCGCCTTGGTCAGGCCGTTGATGAACTTACGCTCGGCCTCGTTGCGGTCGCGGCCCTTGGCGACGATGGCCTTGATGATGGTCTTCTCGCTGCGGCGGCGGGTCTTGCCGGCGTGCGTCACGTGCTTGTACAGCCGCTCCAGGTACGCGGCCTGGGCCTTGGAACCCGGGGTCGGGTTGTTGTGGATCACGTACATCTGCTGGCCCATGGTCCACACGTTGGTGGTCAGCCAGTAGACGAGGACACCGACCGGGAAGTTGATGCCGAAGACGGCGAACATGACGGGGAAGACGTACATCAGCATCTTCTGCTGCTGCATGAACGGCGTCTTCACCGAGGTGTCGACGTTCTTCGTCATCAGCTGGCGCTGGGTGAAGAACTGCGAGGCCGACATCAGGACGATCATGATCGCGGTGACGACCCGGACGTCCGTGAGGGAGGCGCCGAGGGCCTGGGCCTCCGAGGCGCTGTCGGTGAACTTCGCCGCCAGGGGAGCACCGAAGATGTGCGCCTTCTGCGCGCTCTCCAGCAGGCTCTGGTTGATCACGCCGATGGTGTCACCGTTCGCGATGCCGTTGAGCACGTGGTAGAGGGCGAAGAAGAACGGGGACTGCGCCAGGATGGGAAGGCACGAGGAGAGCGGGTTGGTGCCCGTCTCCTTGTACAGCTTCATCATCTCTTCGGACTGACGCTGCTTGTCGTTCTTGTAGCGCTCCTGGATCTTCTTCATCTCGGGCTGGAGCGTCTGCATGGCCCGGGTCGCCTTGATCTGCTTCACGAAGAGCGGGATCAGGCAGATGCGGATCAGGATCACCAGAGACACGATCGACAGGCCCCAGGCCCATCCGGTGTCAGGGCCGAAGATCTTGCCGTACACCGTGTGGAACTGGACGATGACCCAGGAGACGGGTGTCGTGATGAAGCTGAAAAGGCTGGCAATCGTGTCCACTAATCATGCTCCTTGGGCATGGGACGGGGTCTCTGCGGCCGGGCTCGAGGAAACCCTCTCCTCGGTGGCCGTTTCGGCGGCGGAGGTCCCGCCCCTGCGTGCACGCCAGGCGTCCCGCAGCATTTCGTGCCACCGCGGGCGCTTCCGCGGCGGGACATGGTCCACACCCCCCAGCGACCACGGGTTGCACCGCAGGATGCGCCAGGCGGTGAGTGCCGTTCCCTTGATCGCGCCGTGCCGGTCGATCGCCGTGTACCCGTAGTGGGAGCACGACGGGTAGTACTTGCAGACCGGCCCGAGCAGTGGACTGATCGTCCACTGGTAGAGCTTGATCAGGGCCAGCAGCGGGTACTTCATCGCGCGCCCCCTCCCAGCAGCCGTTGTAGGGCGGCATCAAGGTCTTGGGCCAGCTGTGCGTGGTCGGCGTCGCCCGCACCGGGCAGCGCCCGTACCACTACCAGGCTACCGGGGGGCAACAGAACGACTCGGTCGCGCATCAGATGACGCAGTCTGCGCTTGACCTTGTTGCGTACGACCGACCCGCCCACGGCCTTGCTCACGACGAAACCCGCACGCGTCGGGGGAGCGCTCTCCCCAGGCGCGTGCGGGTCCGTGGCACCGCTTCGAAGATGGACGACGAGCGTCGGGCGTCCGGCCCGGCGGCCTCGTCGTACCGCGGTCGCGAAGTCCTCGCGCCGCCTCAGCCGGTTCTCGGTGGGCAGCACGACGGCATGACCTGACCGGGATCAGGCGGACAGACGGGCGCGACCCTTGCTGCGGCGGGACGCGAGGATCGCGCGGCCGGCACGGGTACGCATACGCAGGCGGAAGCCGTGGGTCTTGGCGCGACGACGGTTGTTCGGCTGGAAGGTGCGCTTGCTCACTCGGGGGCTCCAGAAATCAAATCGGTGGTGGCGGGTGCCGTCCTGGCTGTCACCGTGCGCCCACGAGTAGCTCTCGCTTACGCCCGAGTGCACCGCTTCCCGATCACCTGACGCGATCTGTGCCCATCGGAGGCAGGCGGCAGCAGCCATCGACAACTCGACCTGGTTACGGTACGCGCGGCTGCGCCATCCGGTCAAACCAGGGGCCACTGAGAGACACTATCCACAGCCTGGGGACAACAACTTGAACCGCACCCGCCGCCCTGACTACCGTGGCTGGACTCCGATTCATTCCTTTGACCCCTGGTTCCCCACTCCGCAACCCGGAGTACCCGGAGTACTCGGCTCCCGCCGAACTGCACCCCGACCCGTCCCGCAACCACACGTGCGTGGGACCCCCCACGAGAGAGCGTGCCCTGTGGCTGACGTACCTGCCGATCTTGCCGCAGTGTGGCCACGCGTACTGGAGCAGCTCCTCGGTGAGGGCCGTGGCCAGGGTGTCGAGGCGAAGGACGAGCACTGGATCCGGCGCTGCCAGCCGCTGGCGCTGGTCGCCGACACGGCCCTGCTCGCCGTACCGAACGAATTCGCCAAGGGCGTACTGGAGGGCCGGCTGGCCCCGATCGTCAGTGAGACGCTGAGCCGTGAGTGCGGCCGCCCGATCCGTATCGCGATCACCGTGGACGACTCCGTCGGCGAGCCCCCGGCCCCGCCGGCGCCCCCGGTCCAGCAGCCGAAGCCGCGCTACGAGGAGCCCGAGCTCCCGTCCGGCCCGTACGACAGCCCGTACGACGAGCCCAAGGGCCGCTACGACAGCACGTACGACAATTCCTACGACAGCCCGTACGACGGGAGCTACGGCCGGCACCGGGCCGAGCAGCACCCGGGTCCCTCCGGCGAGGGCCCGCGCGGGGAGCAGCTGCCGACCGCGCGGCCCGCCTACCCGTCGGAGTACCAGCGTCCGGAGCCCGGCGCCTGGCCGCTGCCCCAGCAGGACGACTACGGCTGGCAGCAGCAGCGGCTCGGTTTCCCGGAGCGGGACCCTTACGCCTCACCGTCCCAGGACCCCTACGGGTCACCGTCCCCGGCCCCGTACTCCCAGGATTCCTACGGTCAGCCACCGCAGGACTACCGGCCGCAGTCGATGGAGCGGCCGCCCTACGACGCCGCCCCCTACGAGCCGAAGCGGCCCGAGTACGACCAGCGGGACGCGGGCCGACGGGAGCTGCCCGAGCCGCCGGCCGGTTCCGGACCGCCGCAGCGGCCGGGCGCCCCCGGGGTGCCCGGGGCGCCGGCCGCGCCGTCGCCGTCGGCGGGCGGACCCGGTGAGCCGACCGCCCGGCTGAACCCGAAGTACCTCTTCGACACGTTCGTCATCGGCGCGTCCAACCGCTTCGCGCACGCGGCCGCGGTCGCCGTGGCCGAGGCGCCCGCGAAGGCGTACAACCCCCTGTTCATCTACGGCGAGTCGGGGCTCGGCAAGACGCACCTGCTGCACGCGATCGGCCACTACGCGCGGAGCCTGTATCCCGGCACGCGCGTGCGGTACGTCAGCTCGGAGGAGTTCACCAACGAGTTCATCAACTCCATCCGCGACGGCAAGGGCGACAGCTTCCGCAAGCGGTACCGCGAGATGGACATCCTGCTCGTCGACGACATCCAGTTCCTCGCGGACAAGGAGTCGACGCAGGAGGAGTTCTTCCACACCTTCAACACGCTCCACAACGCGAACAAGCAGATCGTGCTGTCCAGCGACCGGCCGCCCAAGCAGCTGGTGACGCTGGAGGACCGGCTGCGGAACCGTTTCGAGTGGGGTCTGATCACCGACGTCCAGCCGCCCGAGCTGGAGACGCGGATCGCGATCCTGCGCAAGAAGGCGGTGCAGGAGCAGCTCAACGCCCCGCCGGAGGTGCTGGAGTTCATCGCCTCACGGATCTCGCGCAACATCCGTGAACTGGAGGGCGCGCTGATCCGGGTGACCGCGTTCGCCTCGCTCAACCGGCAGCCGGTGGACCTGGGGCTGACGGAGATCGTCCTGAAGGACCTGATCCCCGGCGGCGAGGACTCGGCGCCCGAGATCACCTCCACGGCCATCATGAGCGCCACCGCCGACTACTTCGGGCTCACGGTCGAGGACCTGTGCGGAACCTCGCGCGGGCGGGCGCTGGTGACGGCCCGGCAGATCGCCATGTATCTGTGCCGCGAGCTGACGGACCTCTCGCTGCCGAAGATCGGCGCGCTGTTCGGCGGCCGCGACCACACCACGGTCATGCACGCCGACCGCAAGATCCGCAATCTGATGGCCGAGCGGCGCTCCATCTACAACCAGGTGACCGAGCTGACCAACCGCATCAAGGCCGGCTGACCGCCGTACGACGCCGCTCAGGGCGCCCCGGGAGCTGCTCCCGGGGCGCCTTCTGCGTGTGCGGGGGAGCCGTGACGCGTCCCCGGAGGGGCCTGGGGACGTCCGTGCGTCCCGGCGGTCCGTCATCCGCTGTTCGATTCCCGGCCGGGTTACGGCCACTCTCCACAGATTCGGTGACTTTTTGCCGTCCACACCCTGGGGACCCGGAAGTTGTCCAGACTGTATCCACAGGCGAGCCTGTGGGAGGAGCATCGGGCCAGGTCAACAGGTTGTGGATTCGTGGACGAAGGGCGTCCACAGGCTGTGGACAAAAAAATGATCCACAGGCTGTGCACGAAGTTGTCCACCGGCAACCCACAGGCCGCGGCCGGTTGTCCCCAGCGATCAGTGGTTTCTCCACATGCCTGTCCACTGTTCGGCAAGCTGGCGCGCCCTCTCACCGGGCCGAGTGAAAGGCGTCACACGAAGTTGCCGGGTTGGCCTGTGGGAAAGACGGGTAAAGCTGGGGACGACGCTGGGGAGAACTCGCCCCTCCCTGTGCACGGAGTGTGCAGAACTTTCCGTTCTCCACAGACGAGCCCGGTTGTCCACCGCCTCCGCCCACAGGGCCAGTGGATAAAAAATCGCCTCTGAGCTGCGAAAACAGGGTTATCCACGGTATCCACAGGCCCTACTACTACTGACGACTAGAGAGAGCTCGGAATCCGTTTCGAAGTGGGTCCTGTGCACAACTCGCTCTCCGGCGTCCGGCTGCCCCTCGTCACGACTTGACCCCGAGAGGCACCTACTGTCAGTGCGGTGCGTCAGACTGGTCCCCGGTGGTCCTTCCCTTCACCGGGGCCGATCACACCGACACCAGACGACGAAGCCAGGCAGGCCGAGAAGCGCCGGCAACAGCAGGAGGCGGCAAGAGTGAAGATCCGGGTGGAACGCGACGTACTCGCGGAGGCAGTGGCCTGGGCGGCGCGCAGTCTCCCGGCCCGCCCGCCGGCGCCTGTCCTCGCGGGCCTGCTGCTGAAGGCCGAGGACGGCGCCCTGAGCCTCTCCAGCTTCGACTACGAGGTCTCCGCACGCGTGTCCGTGGAGGCCGAGGTCGAGGAGGAGGGCACGGTCCTCGTCTCCGGCCGCCTGCTCGCGGACATCTGCCGCGCCCTGCCCAACCGGCCGGTGGAGATCTCCACAGACGGTGTACGGGCGACCGTGCTCTGCGGCTCCTCGCGGTTCACCCTCCACACCCTGCCCGTGGAGGAGTACCCGTCGCTGCCCCAGATGCCGAACGCGACGGGCACCGTCCCCGGTGAGGTCTTCGCCTCCGCCGCCGCCCAGGTGGCCATCGCCGCCGGGCGGGACGACACGCTCCCCGTCCTCACCGGTGTGCGCATCGAGATCGAGGGCGACACCGTCACCCTCGCCTCCACCGACCGCTACCGCTTCGCGGTCCGCGAGTTCCTGTGGAAGCCGGAGAACCCGGACGCCTCCGCGGTCGCCCTGGTGCCCGCCAAGACGCTCCTGGACACCGCCAAGGCCCTCACGAGCGGCGACAGCGTCATCCTGGCGCTCTCCGGCTCGGGCTCGGGCGAGGGTCTGATCGGTTTCGAGGGCGCGGGCCGCCGCACGACCACCCGCCTCCTCGAGGGCGACCTGCCGAAGTACCGCACGCTGTTCCCGACCGAGTTCAACTCCGTCGCCGTGATCGAGACCGCCCCCTTCGTGGAGGCCGTCAAGCGTGTGGCCCTGGTCGCCGAGCGCAACACCCCGGTGCGGCTCAGCTTCGAGCAGGGCGTGCTCATCCTGGAGGCCGGCTCCAGCGACGACGCACAGGCTGTGGAGAGGGTCGACGCTCAGCTGGAGGGCGACGACATCTCGATCGCCTTCAACCCGACCTTCCTGCTGGACGGCCTGAGCGCCATCGACTCCCCGGTCGCCCAGCTCTCCTTCACGACGTCCACCAAGCCGGCGCTGCTCAGCGGCAAGCCGGCGCTGGACGCCGAGGCGGACGACGCCTACAAGTACCTGATCATGCCGGTGCGGCTGAGCGGCTGAGCGGCCCGGTGTTGTCCACAGGCCGTGGAGAACCGACTCCCGGCCTGTGGGCAAACCCGCTGGTGAGCCCGCATGTGGGGCGGTACGTCTGAGCGCGTATGCCCACAGGTGTGCGTGACCGTCCGGGTTTAGGCTCGGACATGGGTACGAAGGTGCCCCACACGCCACACAGCGACCTAAGGAACAACTGATGGAGCTCGGTCTCGTCGGCCTCGGCAAGATGGGCGGCAACATGCGCGAGCGGATCCGCCGCGCGGGCCACACCGTCGTCGGATACGACCGCAACCCGGACCTCGCCGACGTCCACAGCCTCGAAGAACTCGTGGGCAAGCTCAAGGGCCCGCGCGTGGTGTGGGTGATGGTCCCGGCCGGTGCCGCCACCCAGTCGACGATCGACGAGCTGGCCGAGCTGCTGGAGCCCGGCGACGTCGTCGTGGACGGCGGCAACTCCCGCTGGACGGACGACGAGAAGCACGCCGGGGAACTGGCCGCCAAGGGCATCGGCTTCGTCGACTGCGGGGTCTCCGGCGGCGTCTGGGGCCTGGAGAACGGCTATGCCCTGATGTACGGCGGCGACGCGGAGAACGTCGCCAAGGTGCGGCCGGTGTTCGACGCGCTCAGGCCCGAGGGCGACTTCGGCTCGGTGCACGCCGGCAAGGTCGGCGCCGGCCACTTCGCCAAGATGGTCCACAACGGCATCGAGTACGCCATGATGCAGGCCTACGCCGAGGGCTGGGAGCTGCTGGAGAAGGTCGACTCCGTCACGGACGTGCGCGAGGTCTTCCGCTCCTGGCAGGAGGGCACCGTCATCCGGTCCTGGCTGCTCGACCTCGCGGTCAACGCCCTCGACGAGGACGAGCACCTCGACAGGCTCAAGGGCTTCGCGCAGGACTCCGGCGAAGGCCGCTGGACCGTCGAGGCCGCCATCGACAACGCCGTGCCGCTGCCCGCGATCACGGCCTCGCTGTTCGCGCGGTTCTCCTCCCGCCAGGAGGACTCCCCGCAGATGAAGATGATCGCGGCGCTGCGCAACCAGTTCGGCGGCCACGCGGTCGAGACGAAGTAACGGCCCGAGAACCCTGGGGGAGGTCGGCGAACGACCATGCACGTCACGCATCTGTCGCTGGCCGACTTCCGCTCCTACGCCCGGGCCGAGGTCACGCTCGACCCGGGCGTCACCGCCTTCGTCGGCCCCAACGGCCAGGGCAAGACCAACCTCGTCGAGGCCGTCGGCTATCTCGCCACCCTGGGCAGCCACCGGGTCGCCTCCGACGCGCCCCTGGTCCGCGTGGGCGCCGACCGCGCGATCATCCGGGCGCAGGTCCGGCAGGGCGAGCGGCAGCAGCTGGTCGAGCTGGAGCTGAACCCGGGCAAGTCCAACCGCGCCCGCATCAACCGGTCCTCGCAGGTCAGACCCCGGGACGTGCTGGGCATCGTACGGACCGTGCTGTTCGCGCCCGAGGACCTCGCGCTGGTCAAGGGGGATCCCGGGGAGCGGCGGCGGTTCCTGGACGAGCTGATCACCGCGCGGTCGCCGCGGATGGCGGGTGTGCGGTCGGACTACGAGCGCGTCCTCAAGCAGCGCAACACCCTGCTGAAGTCCGCCGCGCTCGCGCGGCGGCACGGTGGGCGGTCCATGGACCTGTCGACGCTCGACGTGTGGGACCAGCACCTCGCGCGCGTGGGGGCCGAGCTGCTCGCCCAGCGGCTCGACCTGGTCGCGGCCGTCCAGCCGCTGGCCGACAAGGCGTACGAGCAGCTGGCGCCCGGCGGGGGGCCGCTGGCCCTGGAGTACCGGCCGTCGGCGCCCGGTGAGGCGCACACCCGCGAGGATCTCCACACGCAGCTCATGGCGGCGCTCGCGGACGCCCGCAAGCAGGAGATCGAGCGGGGTGTCACCCTCGTGGGTCCGCACCGGGACGATCTGCTGCTCAAGCTCGGTCAGCTGCCGGCCAAGGGATACGCCTCGCACGGCGAGTCCTGGTCGTACGCGCTCGCACTGCGGCTGGCCTCCTACGACCTGCTGCGGGCCGAGGGCAACGAGCCGGTGCTGGTGCTCGACGACGTCTTCGCCGAGCTGGACGCGCGCCGCCGGGAGCGGCTGGCCGAGCTGGTCGCGCCGGGGGAACAGGTGCTGGTGACCGCGGCGGTCGACGACGACGTACCGCGGGTGCTGAGCGGGGCGCGGTACGCGGTGGCGGACGGGACGGTGGAACGCGTATGACCGAGCAGGAGCCCCGCAGGACCCCCGAGCCCTCCGGCGTCGACCTCGCGCGCGTGGCGCTGAGGGCGGCGCGCGAACAGGCACGCGCGCGTGGGGACGCCGCGCAGCAGAAGAAGCAGGCGCGGCGCGGGGGCGGTCTGCGCTCCGGCGCGCGGGCGGACGGGCGTGACCCGATGGCGCTCGGCGCGGCGATCAACCGGCTGCTGAACGAGCGCGGCTGGGAGGCGCCGGCCGCGGTGGGCGGGGTGATGGGGCGCTGGCCCGAGATCGTCGGCGAGGACGTGGCCAAGCACTGCGTGCCCGAGCGGTACGACGAGGACGAGCGGGTCCTGGTCGTGCGCTGCGACTCCACGGCCTGGGCGACGAATCTGCGGCTGCTGGCCCCGACCCTGGTCGCCCGGCTCAACGAGGACCTCGGGCACGGCCGGGTCAGACAGATCAAGGTGCAGGGTCCCGGCGGCCCCGTGCGCCGTTACGGCCCGCTGCGCGCCCCCGGATCGACCGGTCCCGGCGATACCTACGGGTGATCTGTGTCACGTGGGGACGGCCGGGGTGGCACGCGCGTACCGCCCCGGCCGTCTTTTCGTATGTCCGGAAGGTGCCCGTCGTCTGTCCGCGGGATGCCCGGCGGAAGCCCGCCGGAGTGCGCCGTCGGTCGCCGTCATTCGCCCACAGCCTGTGGACAAGCGCTCAAACCGCCCGCACACGGGGCCGATTTCCGACCTGACCCGTCGGTAGCCAAGGGTTGACACCCGGAAGCGCTGAGTGCCTCCGTGAGCCCCTCGAAGCCCCCTTCCGTATATCGGGACCCGTCGGAGACCGGTTGAGGGCGGCACATCCGGACTCAGGTACCGGCAAACCCCCATCACTGTCAGTGCTACCGGTAGACTGGAAGCCAATCCCGCCCCGAACGTGGGGACCGCCCGGGACAAGCTGAGCAACGCTGATCAAGGCTTACCAACGCAACATGCCGCAGCCGCCCCGGCAACCTGCCGAGGAGCCTGGCTCGTGCTGTGCCAGAAAGGGCGCTTCGTGGCCGATTCCGGCAACCCCAACGAGAACAACCCGTCCACCGGCGCCGGCGTGAACGGCGAGGTCACCGCCTCGTACGACGCCAGCGCCATCACCGTCCTCGAGGGCCTGGACGCGGTCCGCAAGCGCCCCGGTATGTACATCGGCTCCACGGGCGAGCGGGGCCTCCACCACCTTGTGTACGAGGTCGTGGACAACTCCGTCGACGAGGCGCTGGCCGGTCACGCCGACACGATCGACGTGACGATCCTGGCCGACGGCGGGATCCGTGTGATCGACAACGGCCGTGGCATCCCGGTCGGCATCGTGCCCTCCGAGGGCAAGCCGGCCGTCGAGGTCGTGCTGACCGTGCTGCACGCGGGCGGCAAGTTCGGCGGCGGCGGCTACGCGGTCTCCGGCGGTCTGCACGGCGTCGGCGTCTCCGTCGTGAACGCCCTGTCGTCGAAGGTCGCCGTCGAGGTGAGGACCGACGGCCACCGCTGGACCCAGGACTACAAGATGGGCGTCCCCACGGCGCCCCTCGCCCAGCACGAGGCCATCACGGAGACCGGCACCTCGGTCACCTTCTGGGCCGACCCGGACATCTTCGAGACCACCGAGTACTCGTTCGAGACGCTCTCCCGGCGCTTCCAGGAGATGGCGTTCCTCAACAAGGGTTTGACGATCAAACTCGCGGACGAGCGTGAGTCGGCGAAGGCCGTCACCGGTGCGGACGAGGCGGGCGCCGACGAGAAGTCCGAGGTCAAGAGCGTCACGTACCACTACGAGGGCGGCATCGTCGACTTCGTGAAGTACCTCAACTCCCGCAAGGGAGACCTGGTGCATCCCACGGTGATCGACCTCGAGGCCGAGGACAAGGACCGCGCCCTCTCCCTCGAAGTCGCGATGCAGTGGAACAGCGGTTACAGCGAGGGCGTGTACTCCTTCGCCAACATCATCCACACGCACGAGGGCGGCACCCACGAGGAGGGCTTCCGCGCGGCCCTGACCAACCTGGTCAACAAGTACGCGCGCGACAAGAAGCTGCTCCGCGAGAAGGACGACAACCTCACGGGCGACGACATCCGCGAGGGTCTGACCGCGATCATCTCGGTCAAGCTGAGCGAGCCGCAGTTCGAGGGCCAGACCAAGACCAAGCTGGGCAACACCGAGGCCAAGACCTTCGTCCAGAAGGCGGTCTACGAGCACCTCCAGGACTGGCTGGACCGCAACCCGGTCGAGGCGGCGGACATCGTCCGCAAGGGCATCCAGGCGGCCACCGCGCGCGTGGCGGCCCGCAAGGCCCGCGACCTGACGCGCCGCAAGGGTCTGCTGGAGTCGGCCTCCCTGCCGGGCAAGCTCTCCGACTGCCAGTCGAACGACCCCACCAAGTGCGAGATCTTCATCGTCGAGGGCGACTCCGCCGGCGGCTCGGCCAAGTCCGGCCGCAACCCGCAGTACCAGGCGATCCTCCCGATCCGCGGCAAGATCCTCAACGTGGAGAAGGCGCGGATCGACAAGATCCTGCAGAACCAGGAGATCCAGGCGCTGATCTCGGCCTTCGGCACCGGTGTGCACGAGGACTTCGACATCGAGAAGCTGCGCTATCACAAGATCATCCTGATGGCGGACGCCGACGTCGACGGCCAGCACATCAGCACCCTGCTGCTGACCTTCCTGTTCCGCTTCATGCGGCCGCTGGTCGAGGCCGGACACGTGTACCTCTCCCGTCCCCCGCTCTACAAGATCAAGTGGGGCCGGGACGACATCGAGTACGCGTACTCCGACCGGGAGCGCGACGCGCTGATCGAGATGGGCCGCCAGCGCGGCAAGCGCGTGCGCGAGGACTCGATCCAGCGCTTCAAGGGCCTCGGCGAGATGAACGCCGAGGAACTGCGCGTGACCACCATGGACCAGGAGCACCGCGTCCTCGGCCAGGTCACCCTCGACGACGCCGCCCAGGCCGACGACCTGTTCTCGGTCCTCATGGGCGAGGACGTCGAAGCGCGCCGCGCCTTCATCCAGCGCAACGCCAAGGACGTCCGCTTCCTCGACATCTGAGTCGGTCTCAGCTGACCGCACCAGGAAGGATCCCCACCGGCAATGACCGACGAGAACACTCCCGTCACCCCTGAAGAGGGCGGCGACATCGCCATGCGCATCGAGCCCGTCGGGCTCGAGACGGAGATGCAGCGCTCGTACCTCGACTACGCGATGTCCGTCATCGTCTCGCGTGCGCTGCCCGACGTCCGGGACGGTCTCAAGCCCGTCCACCGCCGCGTGCTGTACGCCATGTACGACGGCGGCTACCGCCCCGAGCGCGGCTTCTACAAGTGCGCCCGCGTGGTCGGCGACGTCATGGGCAACTACCACCCGCACGGCGACAGTTCGATCTACGACGCGCTGGTCCGTCTCGCCCAGCCGTGGTCGATGCGCATGCCGCTCGTCGACTCCAACGGCAACTTCGGCTCCCCGGGCAACGACCCGGCGGCCGCCATGCGCTACACCGAGTGCAAGATGGCGCCGCTGTCGATGGAGATGGTCCGTGACATCGACGAGGAGACCGTCGACTTCACGGACAACTACGACGGCCGCTCCCAGGAGCCGACCGTCCTGCCCGCCCGCTTCCCGAACCTGCTGATCAACGGCTCGGCGGGTATCGCGGTCGGTATGGCGACCAACATCCCCTCGCACAACCTGCGCGAGGTCGCGGCCGGCGCCCAGTGGTACCTGGAGAACCCGGACGCCTCGCACGAGGAGCTGCTGGACGCCCTCATCGAGCGCATCAAGGGCCCCGACTTCCCCACCGGCGCCCTGGTGGTGGGCCGCAAGGGCATCGAGGAGGCGTACCGTACGGGCCGCGGCTCGATCACCATGCGGGCGGTCGTCGAGGTCGAGGAGATCCAGAACCGCCAGTGCCTGGTGGTCACGGAGCTGCCCTACCAGGTCAACCCCGACAACCTCGCGCAGAAGATCGCCGACCTGGTGAAGGACGGCAAGATCGGCGGCATCGCGGACGTCCGCGACGAGACGTCGTCCCGCACCGGTCAGCGACTGGTCATCGTCCTCAAGCGGGACGCGGTCGCCAAGGTCGTCCTGAACAACCTGTACAAGCACACGGACCTGCAGACCAACTTCGGCGCCAACATGCTGGCCCTGGTCGACGGCGTCCCGCGCACGCTCTCCCTCGACGCGTTCATCCGCCACTGGGTGACGCACCAGATCGAGGTCGTCGTCCGCCGTACGCGCTTCCGTCTGCGCAAGGCGGAGGAGCGCGCGCACATCCTGCGCGGCCTGCTGAAGGCCCTGGACGCCATCGACGAGGTCATCGCGCTGATCCGGCGCAGCGACACCGTCGACATCGCGCGCACGGGCCTGATGGAGCTCCTGGAGATCGACGAGATCCAGGCGAACGCCATCCTCGAGATGCAGCTGCGCCGACTGGCCGCCCTGGAGCGCCGGAAGATCATCCAGGAGCACGACGAACTCCAGGCGAAGATCCGGGAGTACAACGACATCCTGGCCTCGCCGGTCCGCCAGCGCGGCATCGTCAGCGAGGAACTCGCCGCGATCGTCGAGAAGTACGGCGACGACCGCAAGACCATGCTGGTGCCCTACGACGGTGACATGTCCATCGAGGACCTGATCGCCGAGGAGGACATCGTCGTCACCGTCACGCGCGGCGGCTACGTCAAGCGCACCAAGGCGGACGACTACCGCGCCCAGAAGCGCGGCGGCAAGGGCGTGCGCGGCGCGAAGCTGAAGGAAGACGACATCGTCGACCACTTCTTCGTCTCCACCACGCACCACTGGCTGCTGTTCTTCACCAACAAGGGCCGTGTGTACCGCGCGAAGGCGTACGAGCTGCCCGACGCCGGCCGGGACGCGCGCGGTCAGCACGTCGCGAACCTGCTGGCCTTCCAGCCGGACGAGGCGATCGCCGAGATCCTCGCCATCCGCGACTACGAGGCGGCGCCGTACCTGGTGCTGGCCACCAAGGGCGGCTTGGTCAAGAAGACGCCGCTGAAGGATTACGATTCGCCCCGTTCCGGCGGTGTCATCGCGATCAACCTCCGGGAGACGGAGGACGGTTCCGACGACGAACTGATCGGTGCCGAACTCGTTTCGGCGGACGACGATCTGCTGCTGATCAGCAAGAAGGCACAGTCGATCCGCTTCACGGCCACGGACGAAACGCTCCGCCCCATGGGCCGCGCCACCTCGGGTGTCAAGGGCATGAGCTTCCGCGAGGGCGACGAGCTGCTCTCGATGAATGTTGTTCGACCCGGTACGTTCGTGTTCACTGCCACAGACGGCGGGTACGCGAAGCGGACCGGCGTCGACGAGTACCGCGTCCAGGGCCGCGGCGGCCTCGGTATCAAGGCCGCCAAGATCGTGGAGGACCGCGGTTCGCTCGTCGGCGCGCTGGTGGTCGAGGAGACGGACGAGATCCTCGCCATCACGTTGTCGGGTGGTGTGATTCGTACGCGAGTCAACGAGGTCAGGGAGACGGGCCGTGACACCATGGGCGTCCAACTGATCAACCTGGGCAAGCGCGATGCCGTGGTCGGTATCGCACGTAACGCCGAGGCGGGGCGCGAGGCGGAGGAGGTCGACGGCGACGTGGCCGTGGACGAGACCGCCGAGGGAGCCGCGGCCAGCGGCACGGACGAGGGTGAGGCGCCCTCGGCCGAGTAGGCACGAGGAGTGAGTCATCGTGAGCGGAGCCACGGGCGCCGGTACGTCTGCCGGCACGGACAAGAACGGCGGCGGTCGTGGCTCCGCCGCGCCGGAGGGGGACGCGCGCACGACCGGCGCGCGGGGTGCGGAGGGACGTGAGCAGGACACGCACACGACCCAGCTGAAGGCGATCAAGCCGGCCGCCGCCGACGCCCCCTCCTCCTCGCCCGACACGCAAGGATCGCAGGGATCCCAGGGGGGAACCGTGACGGACACCCGAGGTCCGCAGGCCCAGCAGCCGGCCTCACCGCTGCCCGGCGACCGGCAGGCCCAGCAGCCTGCCGCGGCGCCGTACCACCCGCCGCAGGCCTACCCGACCCAGGCGACGCCGCCGGGCACGGTACGACGTCCGCGCACCGGCGCCGGCGCGCGCACCGTGCCGCGGGTGCGCAAGGCGCGGCTGCGGGTCGCCAAGGTCGACCCGTGGTCGGTGATGAAGGTCAGCTTCCTGCTGTCGATCGCGCTGGGCATCTGCACGATCGTCGCGGCGGCGGTGCTGTGGATGGTCATGGACGCGATGGGCGTCTTCTCGACGGTCGGCGGCACCATCTCCGAGGCCACCGGTTCCAACGAGTCCAACGGCTTCGACCTGCAGTCCTTCCTGTCCCTCCCCCACGTCCTGACGTTCACGGCGATCATCGCGGTCATCGATGTCGTCCTGGCGACGGCCCTCGCGACGCTCGGCGCGTTCATCTACAACATCTCCGCCGGCTTCGTCGGCGGAGTGGAGCTGACGCTCGCCGAGGACGAGTGAACTCCTGCTGAACCGGTCGTGGGCGGTCCCCCGACAACCGATTTTGGGACTGCCCACGTCGTGCGCTAATCTTCAGGAGTCAGCGCGCGGGACACACACCGCAGAGCGCGGCGGGGCTATAGCTCAGTTGGTTAGAGCGCATCCCTGATAAGGATGAGGCCACAGGTTCAAATCCTGTTAGCCCCACCAGCCAGAAGACCCCCGGATCATCGATCCGGGGGTCTTTTGACACCCATGGTTGACACCAACGAGGGTGACCAGTGGCGAACGGCTGCGGTCAGCCGATGAGCGACGTGTGTGTACACGTCCAAGGTCATGCTGATCTGGCTGTGGCGGAGGACCGCCTGAGCGACCTTGGGACGCACCTTCAGGAAGGCCAGGAGCGTCCCGCAGGTGTGCCGGGCGAGCCGGACCGTGATGCGGCGGACGCCGGCCCGCTTCACGAGGCGGTCGAAGGACCGGGAGAAGCCGGTGGGGTCGATCATGCCGCCGTGCTCGGAGGAGAAGATCAGGTCATGGCCTTCTGGCTGAGACCAGTGCTGACCGGCGATCTTCTGCTCCAGCTCCTGGAGCTCCCGGCGCTCCTCCAGGACGCGGGCGCAGAACTCTGGTATCGGCAGCACGGCCTGTGAGGACTCCGTCTTGAGGTCCTTGAGGACCAGGCCCAGGACCTCACTTCGGCGGAGGCCGAGGACGAGCACCGGGACGCAGGCCGCGTAGAGGCGGTGCGCGCGGGTCGAGCGGAGGAACGTGATCGCTTCCCGTGCGCTCCACGCCGTGCCCTTGTCCTTGTTGACCTTGGGCATGTCGACCAGGAGCGCGACATTGCGCGTGAGCAGCTCTTCGCGCATGGCCCGGTTGAGGGCGTTCCGGAGGACCCGCAGCACCTCGAAGCGGGTGGCCGCGCCTACCTCCTCCCGCCTCAGCGTGGCCATGAGGGCGCGGAGCTGCGCGGGCGTCAGCTTGGTGGTGAGCGGCTTCTCGTTCGTCTCGTCCCACGTGGCGCCGTAGACGGTCTTGCGGACGCGGTTGCCGTCGGTGTCGGTGACGTACGCGCGGCCCATGTAGCGGCCGTCCTTGCGCTTGGTGATGGTTCCCCCGCCGTTGGGGCGTCTCTTCGCCATCAGGCGGCCTCTCCCATCTGGTGGCGAACGAAGTCGCATACCGCGTCGTCCGGGATACGTCGGCAGCCGTCGACCTTGATGGAGACCAGGCGGCGGGTGCGGATGAGGTCATAGACCTTGGTGCGGCCGACCTTGAGCCGGGTCATGACCTCCGGGACGGTGAGCAGTTCAGGGACGGCGGTGGTGGCTTGGGTGGTCGTGGGCTGCGCGTCGCTGTGGAGGCTGGCGGAGAGCCAGGCTTCGGCGTCGGAGAGGCCGGTGCCGGCGAAGGCCCAGTGGGCGAGGACGTACGTCGTTTCGGGCGTGGTGGCTCCTGTCTGGGCGCGTTGCCATTCGGCGCGGGCGGTGCGGAGGGCGCCGAGGGTGGTGGAGTAGCGGCGGGACTTGGTGGAGAGGTGGCCGTATCGGTGACGGACGACGGAGGCACGGGCACGGCCCCCAAGGTCGAGCACCAGGACCAGGACGCCGAAGGTGGCCGCGGACTCGGCATGGTCAGCACGATCGCCCATCGGGTCGTCGTCCACGACAGCGCGGCCGGCCACACGGTCACCGCGGAGCTCTGGACACAGGACCTGGACAGGCGGCAGGCGCCGGCACTCTTCGGGTCCTACGACGGGTGCGGTGCTGTGGAGGGGCGCGAGCCCTGGACCGTGTTCGTCATCCACGCCAGCACGCGCATCAGGTGGACGGTGCAACCGGTGCTCTTCCTGCCGCTCGCACACCGTCAAGGCGGCGAACTCCCCCTGTCCACCGGTTTCAGGTCAGGGGCGGACCGTGACGTAATCACCAAAGCGTGGCTGAGGTCCGTGCGGGGTTGCTGGAGACACCCTTGGCGGGCATTTGTTCGGCGCACCCGCCATCGTGGCTGACTTTCGACGGTCAGGTCAGAACTGCCCAATTGACGGCGAGAGGCCGAAAGCCACAGAGAAGACCGGAAATTTGAACCTATTCGCCCCATGTGATCCCATCGCCGAGCCGTGGAGCACTCGAGCGCTTCACGAACCGTGAATGGCGAACCGTCAGGCCAGAAACGCACTGGTAGAGCTACTTATCGGCTGTTAGTCTTCGCCAGTCACATCGTGATCATTAAGGGGAGGGGCGTTTCTCGATGGGGTTCTGGCGAAAGAGTTCTGCTGCCTTGCTGGCTTCCGTGGCACTGGCGGCGGGGGGCACCGTGGCTACCGCGACACCGGCTTCGGCTGCACAGGCCTGCCCGGCGGACAACCTGTGTCTGTACGCCTCCACCGGTTTCAACAACATGGGGCTGCGGACGGTAAAGACCAGCGAGTGCTTCCAGCTCGCCTTCTACAACCTGATCGATGGCGACGGAATCTTGTCCTATCGCAATAACCTCTCGGTCAAGGCTGTGCTTTGGCATACCAGCAATGTAAACCTGGAGTGGGTGGCCGACGGCACGATCAGTGCGGGCAGCTTCAGCAGCAACACGAGCGGCAATTTCTCCGATGCCGTGCTCGTGTGCACTGGCGGCCGAAGCCCTTACTGGTCCCAAGCCTGAACGTAGACGTAGTCCGTGACGGCAGGACTCTGCCTCGCCATCTGGGCAAGTAGAACACCGTCTCGCCGTACGGGAAGTGGTCGTGGACAAGGGGAGGGCCACTTTGTCCACGACCAGTCCATCTGTGCTGGCGATTTTTCATGGTCAGCGTCGCCGAGATGCCTTCATCCCGCAGTGCGAACGTATCGGCCCGATCCATCCCAGCCAGGACCGCGATGCGGTCTATGTCTGATCCGGGCGCGCCCACGCTGATCTCATGGCTGACTGCTCCGACAGTCGGCAAGCTGACCAACTAATACAGGGACAAAATGGTGCCGAAGCGGATCCGTTCGATGGTGGCTGTATCGCTGCTATTGGTCGGCGGAGGTGTGCCCGCGCTTGCAACAGCGGCTTCGGCGGCTTCGTCGAGCTTCGAGTACGAGGTAACGCGGACTGCGTCGTCGTATCGGGATATCCCGGGAACCGAGGTGTTGTTCACCGCTGCAGAGGGTGAGAAGTCATATCTGTGGTCGCGTAATCTGTCGGTGGCAAGCGTGACCCCTCTGGGTAGCGGGGACAACATCGGTTCCACGGTGGCGGTGAGGTGTAACTACGCCGATGGCGGAGCGCTTCCTGCTGATGCGGAGGCCGGCGGGTATTGGGCCACGAATCTGGTGCCGCCCGGAGAAAAGTCGATCTCCCCTGCCCTGCGCTGGATGTTCACTGCGCCTGCTGCCGGAACGTACAACTGCCGCCTTTCAGTGACCAGTTACTCAACGGTCATCCAGAATGGGCGCAGTGTGACGATGCAGGTCTCGGCCGGTGCGGAACTGGCCCGGGGAGTTTATGCATCAACAGCACGCTGGACGCTGCCCGCCGCGAGCACTGCTGTGATCGCACGCGGCTCGACGCAGACCACGCTGGGATACACCTACACGTCCGGCGGCGGCGACAACATCACCGTCGTACAGGACGCGGCGCTGACAACCTGCGTCCCAGGCTCCACTATCTGTGCGGGCGGGTCGACGGCCTATACCGGGACGCAGGCCGAAACCTGGATCGAAGCCCAGCCGCAAAACCCCGATGGAACCAAGTGCGGTAACCCGATCAATGGGGCTGTGGCGAAGTGGAACATCTCAACTGCCAAGCATCACCAGACCGCAACAAACGTCCTCCACCTCGCCAAGTCTCAACTCGGCGGGTGCACCCAGATACGCGCTTCTCTCAAGGTGAAGAACGTCGACGGTAATCCGCTCAACCTCCATGCGGGGTACGCCTCGGGACAGATCGCTGCAACCCACGGTCTCGCCTTCACGTACTGACACATCATGATGTCAGCGTGTCAGCGTTGAGTGTCTAACTGCGTGACAACGCCGACGAACAACCGTGCACGCCTGTGGACCATCGCAGCAGCTCAGAGGTGTACCACCCCAAGGCAGCGCCGCCACCCAAGTCGCTTCGGGAAGAAGCGGTCATCGCTCAAGGACTCACCACCGCGCTTCTGTCGGCGCACCCGTCGTCGTGGCTGACTGTCGTCGGCTGAGGTACCGACGGGCCCCGGATCCGTTCTGATGGGTTGTGTCCCGCTTCGTGGTGTAGCCGATCACGGTCCGTTGCCTCCGCTTCGGAGCCGTCCGCTACGTGCCGCTGAGGTCCGTCGTGCGATCGCCGCTGGTACTGGCGCGGCGAGCCCCAACAGAGCCTCCAGCGAGGGCGATTCGGGCCACTACCTGCGGATTCCACCAGCTTGATCGGCTACACCACTCGGCGAGACGCCACCTTCTGATGCGGTGACCGTGCCCAGCTTGAAAGGATCATCGGGCGAATGATCGGTTGCCTTCCTCTCTCCCGCCGGGCTGGCGTGACGCCCGCAGTCGCGATGCAGGAGCCGCCGCCGCGATGGGGTCCGTGATTTTCACCGCTCCTCCGGCGAGCGCGGCGAGTTCGTTCTGCGTCCACACGACGGACGCGTTCGACGGCGGTCGGGCCTGTTGGAAGCCCAACGGGGACAAGCTCGAGGGCTGCGACTTCGTGCCTGCAGAGGGGCAATACCGGCAGAGAGGTGTACTGCAACTCGAAGAGTGGCGTCGCGTAGCGGCCGCCGTGACAGCCTCGCAGTGAAAAGACCCCCGGTTCGGGTGAACCGGGGGTCTTTTGTGTGCACGGTGGGGGCGATGCGGGCAGCAAAAAGGCCCGGTCGCTGGCGACGGGGGATGCACCAGCGACCGGGCTTGGGCCAAGGCTAACAAGGGTGGTTGATCAACGGGGGGCGACTGGTCGGGCGGAGTGGGAAGTTGTGATCGGGATCACTCCTGAGTCAGCCGGGGCACGGAGGATCGTACGAGAGGCGGGGGAGGTACTCGTGCCACTTCTCGGCGGTGAGGACGTTGCGGGTGGTGGCGCAGATGTGGGTGATGGCCCGGTCGACGTCGAGGTTCCAGAGGCGGACGGTGTCGGCGCCGCTGGAGACGCCCAGCAGGCGGCTGTTGGGGCTGAACGAGAGGAAGTTGCCGGTCTTGGCGTTGGGGCTCATCGACTGGCCGATGGGGGAGGCGTCGGAGGGGGTGCGGACGTTCCAGAGGCGGACCGTGTTGTCGTTGCCGCCGGAGGCGAGCGTGCCGCCGTCCTGGCTGAACGTCAGGGAGACCACCGCCTCGGTGTGGCCGGTGAGGGGGGAGCCCAGGCCGCCCGCCCGGGAGGGGTCCGTGATGTCCCACAGGCGGACCGTGTCGTCGTCGCTGCCGGAGGCCAGGGTGGTGCCGTCCGGGCTGTAGGCGAGGGCGTTGACCGGGCCCGAGTGGCCTTTCAGGGGTTCGCCCACACCCGTCACACGGCTCGGGTCCGTCACGTCCCACAGCCGGATCGTCGCGTCCGCGCTGCCGGAGGCCAGGGTCTTGCCGTCCGGGCTGAAGGCGAGGGCGTTGACATAGCCGCGGTGGCCGGTGAGCGGGGAGCCCAGGGGGGTGACGTGGGCGGGGTCGGCCACGTTCCAGAGCTGGATCGTGCGGTCGTCGTAGCCGGTCGCCAGGGTTCTGCCGTCGGGGCTGTACGCGAGCGCGTCCGGGCCGGTGAAGCGGGTGCGCAGGGTGATCGGGGCGCCGTGGGAGACGGGGTGGGACGGGTCGGTGACGTCGTAGAGGCGGACCGCCTGGTTGTCGGTCAGTACGGCGAGGGTGCGGCCGTCGGGGGAGAAGGCCAGGGAGCGGTAGCCGCCGTCCGCGGCCATGAACGGCTCGCCGAGGGGTTCCGGGCGGTCGGGGCGCGCCACGTTCCACAGCCGGATGCGTCCGTCGCGGGCCGCCGTGCCGAGCACCCGCCCGTCCGGGCGGAAGGCGCCGGTGCGGCCGATCATGTCCGCGGTGGGGACCGACCACAGCCGGATCTTGTTGTCGCCGCTGCCGGTGGCGAGGGTGGTGCCGTCCGGGCTGAAGCCCAGCGCGTACATCTCGCCGCTGCTGCCCGCGAGGGGCTCGCCGACCTGGGAGGGGTACGCCGGGTCGCTGACGTTCCAGAGGATGGCCGTGCTGTCCGCGCTGGCGCCGGCGAGCAGCGAGCCGTCCGGGGAGAAGGACACCGACCAGACCGGACCGGTGTGGCCGGTGAGCGGGGCGCCGAGGGCACTCGGGTGCGCGGGGTCCGACACCTTCCACAGGCGTACGGTGTCGTCCGCGCCGCCGGAGGCGAGGGTGCTGCCGTCCGGGCTGAACGCCAGCGAGTGGACCGTGCCGTCGTGGCCGGTCAGCGGCTCGCCCAGCGGGCGCGGCCGGCCCGGGTCGGTGGTGTTCCACAGCCGTACGGCGTTGTCGTCCCCGCCGGTCGCGAGCGTACGGCCGTCGGGGCTGAACGCCACGGAGCGCACCGCGGCGCTGTGGCCGGTCAGGGTGGCGAGGGCCTTCGGCGCGGCCGGGTCGGCCACGTTCCACAGGCGCACCCTGCTGTCCTCGTTGGCGGAGACGAGCGTGCGGCCGTCGGGGCTGAAGGCGACCAGGTAGACCGTGCCGCCGTGCGCCTGGAGGGGGGTGCCGAGCGGGCGGGGAGCGGTGGGCTCGCGTACGTCCCACAGGCGGACCGTGCCGTCGTCGCCGGCGCTGGCGAGGGTACGGCCGTCGGGGCTGAAGACCGCGCTGCTCACCCAGCTGGTGTGGCCGGTGAGCGGCTTGCCCAGGGGCTTGGGGCGGGTGGGGTCGGCCAGGCTCCACAGCCGGACCGTGCGGTCGTAGCTGGCGGTGGCGAGGAGCTTGCCGTCGGGGCTGAAGGAGGTGAGGTAGACGGCGCCGGTGTGGCCGAGGAGCGGGGTGGCCAGGGGCGCGTTGACGATCGAGATCAGCCGGTTGCGGGCGCCCTCGTCGCCGGGGCGCAGCCGGTGGGCGACCAGGTCGAGCTGGGCGGACAGCGACGGGTCCGTGTACTGCACCCGGTCGGCCTCGGCGACCACCTGTTCGAACACGGCGTCGTTGCGCTGCTGCCAGGCGACGACCGCCGCGCCGACCGCCAGCATGGCCAGCACCACCAGGGCCGACACCGCGGCGCGGCTGATCCACACCGTGCGCCGCCGCAGCCGTACGGACGCGGCCAGGAAGTCCACCGCGCTGCGGGTGAGGAAGGTGTCGCCGGCGGACTTCGCCCAGGTGTGCGCCTGTTCGAGCCGTGAGCCCCGGTAGAGCAGCGAGGAGTCGCGGTGCGAGCCCTCCCAGGCGCGGCCGTCCTCCTCCAGGCGCTGGCGCAGCAGGTGGTCGCTGCGGCCCTCGTCGATCCATTCGCGCAGCCGCGGCCACGCGGTCAGCAGGGCCTCGTGGGTGATCTCCACGGACTCCGCGTCCAGCGTCACCAGCCGGGCGCGCACCAGCGCCTCCAGGGACTCCTCCGTCGCGCCGGGGTCGGTGGACTCCTGCGCCAGCTGGCGGCGGGTGCCGCGTCGGCGGGTGGCCTGGGTGTCCTCGCCGAGCCGGACCAGCCGCAGCAGCAGCAGCCGCGCGGCCGTGCGGGCGGCCGGGTCGAGGCCGGACCAGGCCCGCTCGGCGGTCGCGGCGACCGCGCCCTGGATACCGCCGGCGGCGCGGTAGCCGGCGAGGGTCAGCCGGCCGGCCTTGCGGCGCTGCCAGGTGGCGAGCAGGGCGTGCGAGAGCAGCGGCAGCACACCGGCGTCGTGGGCGCCGCGCGGACCGTCGGCGCTGACCTCGCGGACGATGAGCTCCGCGAGGCCCGGTTCGAGCTCCAGGCCCACGGCCTTCGCGGGACCGGTGACCGCCTCGCGCAGCTCGGTCGTGGTGAGCGGGCCGAGGACCATGTGCCGGTGCTGGAGGGCGTCGGCGAGTTCGGGGTGGGCGAGGCACTGTTCGTAGAAGTCGGCGCGGATGCCGAGCACGACGAGTACCGGGGCCCGCTCCCCCGCGCCCGGTGTGGCCGCGGCGTGCAGCAGTTGGACGAAGAGGCGCCGGCTCGCCTCGTCGGAGCAGAGGGTGAAGACCTCCTCGAACTGGTCCACGACGACGACCGCCTGGCCGCTCCCGGGTGCCTCGCGGCGCGCCCAGACGGTCACGGCCTCCCGCACGGACCGCGCGAACCGCAGCGGAACGGGGCCGCAGTGCTCGTGGGCGCCCTCGATGAGCGGCGCGAGCTCGGGGATCCGGGCGGCCAGCTCGGCGAGGGGATCGGCACCGGGGACCAGATGCAGGACGTCGCCCTGCGGTACGTCGCCCTGCGGTACGTCCGCCTGCGGTAGGTCCCCCCGCGGTACGTCCGCCTCTTCGTCCCCGTCCATGAGGGCGCCCTCCCGCAGGGCGGGCACCAGTCCGGCGCTGAGCAGGGAGGACTTGCCCGCGCCCGAGGCGCCGACCAGCATCACCGGGCCGCCCGTGCGCCGGGCGGCGCGCAGCTGGGCGACGAGCGCCTCGGTGCTGCGCTCCCGGCCGAAGAACCAGCGGGCGTCCTGCTGACGGTAGGCGGCCAGGCCCCGGTAGGGGCACACGCTCCCCGGAACGCCGGACTCGCCCGAGCCCGAGCCCGAGCCGGTGCCGGTGTTGGTGCCGGAGCCGGGGCCCGAGGCGGTCTGCTCCCCCTCCGCCTCCTCGGCGGGCGCGGCGCCCTCGCCGGCCGCGACCGGGTCGGCCAGCGCGCGCTCCCAGAGCCGCTGCCACTGCGGCAGGTCGTAGAGGCCGGGGGAGACGGGGACGGGCCGGGCGCGGCGGGCGTCGGGTATCAGGACATGGAGGACGGCGGCGAGGGCGGCGAAGTGGGCGGGGACGTTGCGGGCCCGGCGCCAGTCGCTGATCCGCTGGGCCGACACCCGCACGGGGCGCCCGCGCTCGTCGACCCGTTGCTGCCGCGCGACCGCCTCGGACACGCGTTTGAGGGGCGGGTTGCCGGCCTCCTTGTAGAGCAGCGCGAGGCGTTCCGCGAAGGCTGTGCGCGCCCCTGAGTCGGAACCCAAGGCCTCCACCCCTTTACTTCCCCCGCACCTGGAATCCGGACCGGAAAACTCACTTTATACGGCTGACCTGCGGCGACGAGACGGTGCCGAGGTCGGCACCCTCCTCGCCGCGAGCCGTAGCTGGCAGGATCCGAAGGGCAACCGGACGGCACCCGCACCGTTCGGCAGCGGTCCGCACGAGGGGAGGGACCGGTGCCGAACGGTGCGGCGCGCGCGATGGCGTGTGCAGTGCGCACCGGTCACTTTCCGCTCCTCGGTACCCGAACCGGGTTGAGCTACCCCGGGCCCGCGGCCCTCACGCATTGATCCACTTCCCGGGCCGGTTCCCGATCACCTTTGGCCGAGAGACGGACCCCGCTGTCCGGATGCCGCCCCGCCGCGTGCCTCGCGGCCGCCGCCCCGAGGCACGCGGTCCGAATGCTTGATTCGCGCCTGGTGAGAATGTAGTTTTCAAAAAACGAGAGTGCAGATCCAGCAGGGCGTGCGGGAGGCACTGACATGCAACGGGACGATCTGATCCTGATCAGCGTGGACGACCACATCATCGAGCCGCCGGACATCTTCGTGAACCACCTGCCGAAGCGGTACCTGGACGACGCGCCGAAGCTCGTCCACCGCCAGGACGGCAGCGACGTGTGGCAGTTCCGGGACAACACCGTGGGCAACGCCGCGCTCAACGCGGTCGCCGGGCGGCCCAAGGAGGAGTACGGCCTCGACCCGCAGGGCATGGACGAGATCCGGCCCGGCTGCTACGACGTCCACGAGCGCGTCAAGGACATGAACGCGGGCGGTGTCCTCGCCCAGATGAACTTCCCGTCCTTCCCCGGCTTCTCGGCGCGGATGTTCGCCACCGAGGACTCCGACTTCTCCCTGGCCCTCGTGCGCGCCTACAACGACTGGCACATCGACGAGTGGTGCGGGGCGTACCCCGGCCGGTTCATCCCCATGGCGCTGCCCGCCATCTGGAGCGCCGAGCTCACGGCGGCCGAGATGCGGCGGGTCGCGGCCAAGGGCTGTCACTCGATGACCTTCCCGGAGAACCCGGCCGCCCTCGGTTACCCGAGCTTCCACGACCCGTACTGGAACCCGGTCTGGCAGGCCGCCTGCGACACCGCCACCGTGCTGTCGGTGCACATCGGCTCCTCCGGCCGCCTCGCCATCCCGGCCGTCGACTCGCCGCCGGACGTGATGATCACGCTCCAGCCGATCAACCTCGTCCAGGCCGCCGCCGACCTGCTGTGGTCCCGGGTCCTCAAGGAGTTCCCCGGTCTGCGGATCGCGCTGTCCGAGGGCGGCACCGGCTGGATCCCCTACTTCCTGGAGCGCGTCGACCGCACCTTCGAGATGCACGCGACCTGGACCCTCCAGGACTTCGGCGGCAAGCTCCCCTCCGAGGTCTTCCGCGAGCACTTCCTGACCTGCTTCATCACCGACCGGCTGGGCGTCAGGCTGCGGCACGACATCGGCATCGACAACATCTGCTGGGAGGGCGACTACCCGCACAGCGACTCGCTGTGGCCGGACGCGCCCGAGCAGCTCCACCAGGTGTTGCGGGAGTGCGCCGTACCGGACGCGGACATCGCGAAGATGACCCACGAGAACGCGATGCGCTGGTACTCCTTCGATCCCTTCGCCCACATCCCGCGCGAGCGGGCCACGGTCGGCGCGCTGCGCAGGGCCGCGGCCGGCCATGACGTCAGCGTCCGCTCGCGCAGCCGGCAGCTGACCGAGCCGGTGGACAAGCTGGAGGCGTTCCGGGCGCGGGCGCGGGCGGCGATCGCGGCGGCGCAGTAGGGAAGCCCCCTGAAGGCCTGGATAGCTGACGGTCCGTCAGTTATGGTCGCCCCGCCGTGCCGATACGGCGATACGGAAGGGGTGAGCGCCATGGAGACCCGACAGGCCCGACAGGGCAGTCCCCGGAGCCCGCAGCCGCCGGGGGACCCGCGCTGGGTCGCGATGTTCCACGACCCGTCCTCGGATTCCTGGCGGCCCGCCGCCGAATCGCCCGACCGCACCCCCGTGCTGTACGCGATGGGCGAGATGACCCAGGTCAAGCGGGCGCGGGGGGACGTGGCGACGGTCGCCCTGTGGGGTCCGAGGGGCGGCGCGTGGCACCTCTTCGACCCGGCCGACGCCCCGGCTCCCGCTGCGGCCCCCGCTTCGTCCTCCGCTGCGGCCCCCGCCGAGAGCGCGGCGGCCGCCTCTCCCACCAAGCTCGCCGAGCGCATGGAGGACCGCCGGCACCAGGTGCTCATGGCCGGGCTGAGCAAGGCGGGCCTCTACGACCTCACCCCGGACGACGTCACGGCCGTACAGGCCCTGGTGGACCGGGCCGACGAGAGCACGCTGCGCCGGGTGGCCCACTGGCTGGCCGTCGCCGCGGGTCAGTCCGCCGGGTAGGTCCAGCCGTAGGAGGCCAGCGCCCGTGCCCTGGCCTCCGCGACCGCCATCCGGGCCGCCCGCTCGGCGGGGTCGACGTGCGAAGCCTGGCCCGTGGCCTGGCCTGCCCATTTGCGGTAGAAGAGTCCCGCTTCCGGGGTGAACCAGCCACGGCTCACCGCGTTCAGCGCGAGCAGCAGACCGGTGTCCTCGGAGGCCGGCAGCGCCATCCAGCCGCCGAGCGCGGCCAGCAGGTCCCGCCGGACGAACAGGGAGGCCGGGTGCACCTGGGCGCGGTGGTCGTGCGCCGCCCAGTGGTCGAGCACGGCGCCGCGTTCGAGGGGCCCGCCCGCGGGATCGCCGGGAAAACCGACCGTGGAGCCGTCGGGGAGCAGGTCCAGCACCCGTGAGGTCGCCCAGCCGAGGCCGGGATCGTCCTCCAGGGCGGCCAGGTCCCGGGCGAGCGCACCGGGTGTGAGCAGGTCGTCGGCGTCCAGGACCTTCACGTACGGCCCGTCGCTGTACGCCAGCGCGATCGTGCGGGCGACGCCGGGCCCGCCGGGGCGCCCCTGCCGGAAGGTCACTCGGGGGTCCTGGGGGACGTACGGGCGGACCTGGTCCGTCGTACCGTCCTCCTGGATCACCCAGTGCCACTCCCAGTCCTCGGGCAGCCTCTGTTCACGCAGCGACTTCCAGGCCTCGGGCAGATACCGGGCCGCGGGCGCGTGGACGGCGGTGAGGACGACTATGCGCCGGATTCGTTCGTGGTCCTGGGGCACGGCCTCAGGTTAGCCGTGTGATGTGTACATGCGGCGAAGGCCCGGTCGCTCGGGGAGCCGCCGGGCCTGCATCGTGCGGTCTGTACGCGAGTCGCCGTCACGTCGAACGTCGGTGGAGCTGTCCCCGCAGTCTCAGCGCTGGACCGGGATCGACGGCTCGGCCGCCTCCGCGGGGTCGCAGTCGGTGTCGTTCTCGGCCGCGTCCGGGTCGGTGAGGGAGCGGTGGCGGCAGCTGGGGGACTTGCCGTGGGCTTCGGCGAGGATGCGCTGCTTCATGGTGGGGGGCAGGGAGCGGGTCTGGAACCAGTCCCAGGCGGAGGCGGTCGACGGGGTCGTGGCCGGCGCGCTCCCGGTGACCGGGGCGTTCGGGCGCTCGCCGACAGGTGCCTCACCGGCGGCACGCACGGAGCCGACGCCTCGACCGCCGACACGCTCTTCGGAGGGGAACTCGTCGTGGCCGCGCTCTCCGGCGGGGGCTTCGCGGCCGATGCTCGCACCGCGGGGGCTCGACGCCTCGGGGCTCGTGGCGGCGATGCTCGTGGCGGCGGCGTTGCTCGTACCGCGGACGCTCTCGCCGCCGGGGCTCGAACCTCCGGCACCCGGGCCGCCGGGGCTCGATGCTCCGGGGCTCGATCCGCCGGCGCTCTCGGCGCGCGGGCTCTCGCTGCCGTCGGCCTTCTCGGCGTCGGTGTGCGTCGGTCCCGTCTGCGCCGTCGCGGTCCCGGCGGTCGAAGCGACGAAGCCGAGCGCCGTGCACAGCGCGAGGAACGCGGTGACGATGGCGGTCCACACCTTCATGACCCGGTTCACGGTCATGCCCCTCACCTTCAGGTTGGGCGATTTGCGTACTTTGCTCATCATGTGTAGGGCGAGCGTGAACCGGGGGACCGACGCACATGACGAGGCGATGTTCCGATGAACACCACTCGTATGGGCGCACCGGGGAAAAACGGGTCACAGGGCGGCCGAAGAAGGGAGTTGGGAGGCCGACGCAGGTCACCGATCGATATCGGTCGGTGTGTATAGTCGGGCGCCAGAGGTCCCCTACGTCAAGGAAAGACGAGGTCGCGCGGTGAAGAAGCTGCTCCTGGTCGCACTGGCCGCCATCGGCGGTCTCCTCGTGTACCGGCAGATCCAGGCGGATCGCGCCGAGCAGGACCTGTGGACGGAGGCCACCGACTCCGTGCCCACGGGTTCGTGAGTACCGACACCAGAGACTGAGATCGAGATCAGACCCCGGCCGCCGAAGCGGTCGGGGTTTTGTGTTGCCGGTCTCCGGTCTCCGGTTTCCGGTTCGCCGCTCTCCGGTTGCGGAGGTTCCGGTTTGCGGATAGAGGCGGGTGTTTCGGACGCTCGTGGGGAATGCGGGGGCGGGGGCCGGGGCGGCGGGGCAGGATGGGCCCCGTTCGGACCAAGGCGAGGGGGCGGGTTCTGATGGCCCGGCGTACGGGGGGTACGGGGCGCGCGGTGGTGGTGCTGCGCGCCGTGGTCCTGGGGGTGCTGCTCGGGTCGGCCGTCCCGGCACCGGCCGCCGTCGCCGCGCCGGACGTCCCGTCGTACGTCTTCGCCGACGACGTCCGCGAGGCCCGTGCCGCGACCGGCGCCTCCGAGGCCGTACGCCTGGAGTCCGGAGCGACGTACAAAAGCACCCTCGAAGGCGGCAGCAAGGCGTACTACCGCCTCGAACTGGACGCCGAGTCCACCACGTACGTCGCCGTCACCGCGATCCCCCGCCCGGGGAGCACCCCCGCCGTCGGCGACGGCATCACGGTCTCCGTGCAGGACGCCGACAGCGGGAGCTGCTCCTTCGAGTCGGCGACGATCGGCGCCGCGCGCAGCCCGCAGCCCGTGACGGCCTGGGGCGCGCGGGAGATCCGGCCCGGCAAGGGGCTGTGCCAGCGGGCGGGCACGTACTACGTGGTCGTCGAGCGGTCGGACACGGGCACCGGGGAGACCGCCGCCGACCCCTGGGACCTGGAACTCGCGCCCGTCACCGAGCCCGCGCTCGCCGGGCCCGGCGACACGAGCACACCCCGGGCCTGGGACTCCGCGACCCCCGCACCGCCGCCCGGGGAGCCGGTCGTGCGGCCCGGCGGCGCGGGCTTCACCGCGGCCACCGCCGTCGGGCAGGGCGTCTGGCGCGACGAGGTGGTCCCCGGTGAGACCGTCTTCTACCGGGTGCCCGTCGACTGGGGACAGCAGCTGTACGCCGAGGCGGACCTGGCCGGCGGCACCTCGAGCAGCGCCTCGGGGACCGGAGCCGGGACCGGGACCGGATATGTGGTCGACGCGCTGGAGCTGACCCTCTACAACCCGGTGCGCGCCAAGGTCGTGGCCCGGGGCACCGGCTACGGCGGCAGCCAGAAGTCGGCCGCCCTGGACCCCGTCCCGCCCGTCCGGTACGCCAACCGGTACGCGCCCACCGACCCGCAGAACAGCCTGCGGTTCGCCGGCTCCTACTACCTCGTCGTCCATCTCTCCACGCAGGTCGCCGAGCAGTTCGGGGACGGCCCCTACGAGGTGACCCTGCGGGTCCGCCTCGGGGGCACCCCGGAGCCCGGGCCGGGGTACCTGGGCCGGCCCGTGCCCAGCGGGGTCTTCGGCACCGACCCGGGGACGGGACGGTCCGGGGGATCCGCGGGGGCCGGGGACGACCCCGTGATGCGGGCGGTCGCGGCGGCCGGCATCGGCACGGGCAGCGCGCTGCTGCTGTTCCTCGGCGGCTGGACCCTGATCGCCCGCCGCCGGGCCTCCGCTCAGATCCGCGTCAGCGCCCAGAACCCGACGGTGTAACAGGCCAGCGCGAGCAGCAGCAACGGCACCGCGACCTTGACGGGCGGCCCCGGCCGCCGCTGCCGCACGGCCCGGTGCCCCCGCGGCCGCGGGGCGGCCGCCACCGGGTCCTGGGCGGTGTAGGAGGCGGTGGCGGTGGCGACGCGGGGGCCGCGCGCGGGGGTCAGCGCGAAGGTGGGGTCGTGGAGGGCGGGGGTGAGACGGGGGTGCGGAGCCGGGGTCGGCGTCGGGGTCGGGGTGGGGGTGGGGCTGGGGGTGGGCGTCGCGGTGACCGTCGGGAGAGGGGGCGGCAGGTGGAAGCTGCCGGTGTCCGACATGGACGGGGTCGGGGTGGGGGTGGGGGTCGGCGTGGGGGTCGGCGTCGGCGTCGGGGTCGGGGGGTGTGCGGGCGGCTGAGGGGGGACGGGACCGGAGGAGGAGGGCGTCGGCGTGGACGCCGTGTGAGGGGACGTTTCGCCTGGACCGGTCGGGACGGTCGGGCCGGGGGGCGCGAGGGGCCGGGCGGGCAGGGAATCCGTGCCCGCACGGACCGGGCCGGGGGGAGTGTCGGGGCGTACGGGAAGGGACCCGCCCGGGGGCGTGGTCGGCCGGGCGGGCAGGACATGCTCGCCGATACGTGCCGTATGCCCGGTGTGGAGGGGCTCGGAGGGAGGCTTCTTCGGGAGCGGCTTCAGGGGCCCCTCGGGGCCGAACCCCTGGGGAAGGGGCCCGAGTTGGTCGAATATCTCGATGAGTTCGTCGTCGGGGCCGGGCTCCGGCAGGAGTTCCGCGGTCGCCGCCAGCGCCTTGCGCGCCCCCGTGGCCGTACGGAAACGGGCCTGCGGATCGGGTTGCAGCAGCATGGCGACGACCTGCCACAGCGGATCCGGGATTCCCTTGGGGGCACCCGGAGTTCCGTGCTCGGCGAAGTACTGCACGAGCGCCTTGGCGTCCGGCTTGGCGCCTTCGAGGAGGTACAGCGCGACGAGTCCCACGGCGAACAGGTCGGCGGGGAAGTCCGGCTCGGCGCCCATCATCTGCTCGGGGGCGAGGTAACCGGGCGTCCCCACCACGAGGTTGGTCTCGGTCAGGCGCGGTTCGCCGAGCCGCATCGCGATGCCGAAGTCGGACAGCCTGAGCCGGGGGCGGGCGGTGCCGGTGGCTTCGAGGAGCACGTTCGCCGGTTTGATGTCACGGTGGACCACGCCCTCCGCGTGCACGGCGGTGAGCCCGGACAGGAGCTGGTCGAGCAGGCCGCAGACGAACGCGGGCGGCAGCGGACCGTAGTCGTTGACGAGGTGGACCAGTGAACCGCCGGCCACCAGGTCCATGGTGAACAGCACCTTGTCGTCGTCGGCGGCCCAGCTGGCGGGCGCGAGCACATGCGGGTGGTCGATCCGCAGTCCCTGTTCGCGGACGAACCGCAGCAGGGAGTGGGCGTCCCGCTGCTGGAGCACCTTCGCGGCCACGTACCGGCGGCGGCGGTGGTCCCAGGCGCGCCAGACCGCGCCGACCCCTCCGCGCCCGATCGGGTCGGCCAGTTCGTACCGTCCGGCGAAGACCTCACCCATGGCAGTGCGTCGCTCCTCCCCCTCGGCTGTCCCCCTGCTACCCCCTCGCTACCCCCGTGGCGAGCGAGGGACCCCCGTGTCCCCGCGGTCCTGTGGGAAGGTCTTCCCGGCCCCTCGGGTATGTCCCCCGTGCCCCCGTATGTGTCCCCCGAGTACCCCGTACTGGTCCCCCATGTACCCCGTACTGGTCCCCCATGTACCCCGTACTGGTCCCCCATGTACCCCGTACTCGTCCCCCGTGTACCCGTACCGGTGCCCCGTGCACCCGTCGTGGTCTCCCCGAGCACCCCCATGGCCGTCCCCCGTTGGCCGGCGCGTGCGTCCGGTGCCGAACCCCCTTCAGCGACCGGTCGGACGGCTCAGCTCTGGTGGGACTGGTAGTGCGTGACGGCGTCCGAGGTACGGCCGGCGCCGTACACCCGCAGGAACTCGGCCAGTTCCGGGTGGCTCGGGGCGAGGGTGTCGGCGGCGTCGATGATGTCGCCGGCGGCGGCCACCGAGCGCAGCAGCGACTGGATCTCCCGGACCACCCGCTTCACCGTGGGAGCCCCCGAACTGCTCGTCGTGGTGGTGGTGTTGCTGAGCACGGAGCCCCCCTGCGACCGCTTGATCTCGTCCATCCGCTCGGTCGCCTCGGCGGCGCTGACGCTGCCGTCCGCGACCTGTCCGGCCAGCTCCTGGAGCAGCTGCACGCGCTGCACCACGGCCGGGTTGCCGATCTTCGCCCGCTGACCGCTCATCAGCTGGGACAGCATCGGCGCGGACAGTCCCAGCACCCCCGCGAGACGAGCCTGGTTGAGGCCAAGATCGTCGATGAGCTTACGGAAGAGCGCCCCCAGTGGCTCCCCGTACCAGTTCCGCTGAAGTTCCCGCGCTCTCGCGGTCGCTTCCTGTTGTGCGGCGTCCATTGCGTCTCCCCATCGCTTCCCCAGAACATCCACGGTTCGCTGTAGCGAACCACGTCGAGCATCTTACGGAGAGTGGTCATTCACGGGGACCCCCAATCTTTTTGCGAGATACCCCCGGTGACCCGGTACTCTGGTCTGCGGCGGCCGTCGGGACGAGTTCCCGGCCGGACGTCCCTTACGGGGCCTTAGCTCAGTTGGTAGAGCGCTGTCTTTGCATGGCAGATGTCAGGGGTTCGACTCCCCTAGGCTCCACACCCGAAAAGCCCCTCTGATCTGCATAAACGCAGAGCAGAGGGGCTTTTCTCAGGTTGTCTCACGGGGCGGCGGCGGGCGGCGAGGGGTCCCGCCCGACCGGTCGGACGGACGGTTCCCGCTGTCCGGAAGGACAGGGGGGCGGCGAACTCCGGGCGGGCGGGGTCCCGTTCGCGCGGTCGTCAGCCGCGGTCGTCGTCCTGGTTCGCCGCCTCCTCCTCGGCCTGCTTGGCCTGTACCTCCGGGTCCAGGACGGCCCCGCTGCCGTCCACCGAGGTGAGGCCGCTGGAGGCGGGCACCTCCGTGGGGGCGGGCGGTTCGACCAGCCAGTCGGGGTTGGCCTGCTTGTCCCACCACTTCCAGGCCGCGAAGGCACCGCCGGCGACCACTCCGCACACGAGGAGGATCCGGGCGGCCTTCCCGGCCCGGGCCCGCCGCCGGTGCCTGCGCACCAGCCGCTCGATCTCCTTCGGTGTCACCTGGCCGCGCAGCGCGGCCACCGCGGCGACGCCCCGGGCGGTGGCCTCGTCCTTCATGGGCCCGGCCGCGGCGACCGCCTGTTCGATCCTCGGCCGGGAGTATTCCGCCGCCTGCCGGGAGTACTCGGCGGCCTGCCGGGCGGCGATCCGGGTCCGGACGGCCGCCTCGTGCGCGGCCTGGTCGACCTTCGGCGGTACATGCGTCCGGGCCAGTTCCAGCCGGGGCGCGACATGGGTGTCGTACTGGGTGCGGGCCTGCTCGGCGGCCAGGGACACCCTGGGCGCGAGTCGTTCCCGGGCCTCCTGCGCGTACTGCGCGGCCCTTTCCTTGGCCGTGTCGGCGTAGGGCGCCACCACTTCCGCGGCGTGCAGCACGCTGTCCTTCGCCGAGCCGGTCGCGGCGCGCACGCTGTCGATGCGGGTCACGGGTTCCTCCTCCTCGGTGGCGTACGGTATTTCGACTTTCCACCCTTTTACGGATCATGCCTGCCGGTCTCCGTCACGGCACGTGCGGAGGGGCATCCGGGTGCCGGGCGGGTGCGACGGTGGACCGGGCGAGTGCCATAGGGGATGAATAAGGGCAACGGGACCTTGTCGTCGACAATGCCACGGATCGGCGCCGCCCGCTCCCGTCCGTGCGAGGATCGGGGGATCACACGAGCACAACGGAAGGCAGGATCGTGGCAGAGCAGCTCTACGCCACCCTGAGGACCAGCAGGGGCGACATCGAGATCCGGCTCTTCCGGGACTTCGCCCCGAAGACGGTCGCGAACTTCGTCGAGCTCGCCACCGGCGCGCGCGAGTGGGTCCACCCCGCGACCGGCGAGCGGTCCAAGGCTCCGCTGTACGACGGCACGGTCTTCCACCGGGTGATGAGCGGGTTCATGATCCAGGGCGGTGACCCGCTGGGCAACGGCACCGGCGACCCCGGCTACCAGTTCCCCGACGAGTTCCACCCGGAGCTGCGCTTCGACCGCCCGTATCTGCTGGCCATGGCCAACGCGGGCCCCGGCACCAACGGCTCCCAGTTCTTCATCACCGTCGCCCCGACGGCCTGGCTCAACCGCAAGCACACCATCTTCGGGGAGGTCGTCGACAAGGCCGGCCAGAAGGTCGTGGACGACATCGCGGCCACCGAGACCAACCCGCGCACCCACCGCCCGCTGCGGGACGTCGTCATCGAGTCGGTCGTCGTCGAGACGCGTTAGACCTGTCCGCGCGCCGTCCGTGGCGGGAACAGGAACCATTTGCCCCGCTCGTCCGTAAGGATGAGCAGGGCGAAGCCCGTATGCCCGTTCCGCTCGACGACGAACTGGGGGAGCTCATGGACCAGGCGCCAGGCAGCCGGCCGGACGGCACCCACAGCGGGCTGCCCTCCTGCTACCGGCATCCGGGCCGCGAGACGGGTGTGCGCTGCACCCGCTGCGAGCGGCCGATCTGCCCGGAGTGCATGGTCAGCGCCTCGGTCGGGTTCCAGTGCCCCACCTGCGTCCGGGAGGGCTCGGGCACGGGGCATCCGCCGGCGGCCTCCCAGCCGCGCACCCTCGCCGGGGGCTCCCTCACGGACGATCCCCGCCTGGTCACCAAGATCCTGATCGGGCTGTGCGTGGCCGTCTATCTGGTCCAGATGGCCGTCGGCGACCGCTTCACCAACAGCTTCGAGCTGCTCGGCCGGGCGTACGTGCCGGTCCTCGGCGGTGTCGAGGGCATCGCGGAGGGGCAGTGGTACCGGCTGCTGACGCCGATGTTCCTGCACGGCGGCGTGGTCCACATCCTGTTCAACATGATGAGCCTCTGGTGGCTCGGCGGCCCGCTCGAACAGGCGCTCGGCCGGGCCCGCTATCTGGCCCTCTACTTCGTCTCCGGTCTGGCGGGCAGCGCGCTGACGTATCTGATCGCCGAGCCCAACCAGCCGTCCCTCGGCGCCTCGGGCGCGATCTTCGGTCTCTTCGGCGCCACGGCCGTGCTGATGCGCCGGATGCGCTACGACATGCGGCCGATCATCGCCCTGCTGGTGATCAACCTGATCTTCACCTTCGGGTGGAGCAACATCGCCTGGGAGGCCCACATCGGTGGTCTCGTCGCGGGCGTGATCATCGGATACGGCATGGTCCACGCCCCGCGTGAGCACCGGGCCCTGGTGCAGTACGGGACCTGTGCGGTGGTGCTGGCCACGGTGGTCGTGTTGACCCTCCTGAGGACCGCCCAGCTCACTTGAGCGCCCTGTTGTCCACAGCGCGTGGCGAATCTTGTGCACAACGTGCGGGAACGGCGACGCCCCCTGCTGATGACCTTGGTTTACGCAGGTCAGGCAGGGGGCGAACGGGCTTTCGGGGGCCGGTGACTGCCGGTAGTTACGTCATACCGGCGTCAACCTCCGGTGAGTTATCCACAGATCGTCGTTTCTTTTCCCCACTCTGTGGACAGAAGGCTCAGGCCTGTGGATAACTCAGTGAACAGCCCTGGGGAGAGCTGGCGGTGACCGCTACTTCCACTGCGTGGAGACGCCGAACCCGGCCGCGATGAACCCGAAGCCCACCACGATGTTCCAGTTGTTCAGCTTGTCGATCGGCAGCGTGCCGTCCGTCACGTAGAAGATGACGATCCAGGCCAGCCCGATCAGGAACATGGCCAGCATCACCGGGGCGACCCAGGTGCTGTTGGTCAGCTTGATCGCGGTCGCCTGCTTCGCCGGCGGCGGCGTGTAATCGGCCTTCTTGCGGATACGTGACTTCGGCACGAGGGTCTCTCCTGTCGATGCGCTGCGTGGCCGCGCAGGTGCTGGTCGGGCTCGGGGGCTGCGTACTAGGGGACTGAGGGGCTCCCCCGGGCGTCCGTTAGCGTAGTGCTTCTACGGCGCCGAAGGAGATAAGGGTACGTTGAGCAATTCTGCCGACTCCCCCCGGACGGGATCAACGCCCCGCCACCGTCCCGTGCGGATGCTCACGGCGGGTGTCTTCGCCCTCGCCGGACTTCTCTTCGTCACCAGCTTCCAAACGGCCAAGGGCACGAACATCCGCACGGACGCCTCCCTGCTGAAGCTCTCCGACCTGATCCAGGAGCACAGCCGCAACAACGGTGAGCTGGACGAGTCCAACGCGGCCCTGCGCGCGCAGGTGGAGTCCCTGGCCGAGGCCGACGACGGCAGCACCAGCGCCGAGGACGAGAAGCTCACGGGCCTGGAGAAGAACGCCGGCACCCAGAAGCTCAAGGGCAAGGCGATCACGGTCACCCTCAACGACGCCCCGCCCAACGCCACCGCCAAGCTCCCCGGCTACCCCGCGCCCCAGCCCGACTACCTGGTCATCCACCAGCAGGATCTCCAGGCCGTGGTCAACGCCCTGTGGAAGGGCGGCGCCGACGGCATCAAGGTCATGGACCAGCGGCTGATCTCCACCAGCGCCGTGCGCTGCGTCGGCAACACCCTGATCCTCCAGGGCCGGGTCTACTCACCGCCGTACAAGATCCAGGCGGTCGGCGACCCCGAGAAGCTCCAGAAGGCGCTCGCGGACTCGCCCGCGATCCAGAACTACATGGTCTACGTCAACGTCTACGGCCTCGGCTGGAAAGTCACCGAGGACGGGACGGTGACTCTGCCGGGCTACTCGGGCACAGTGGATCTGCACTACGCGAAGCCTGTGGAGTAGCAACCGGCGGGAGCGCCTGTGTCGTTACGGGTGATCGTCAGGACGTTCAGCGAGCTGTGCATCACCGTCGGCGCCGTCATCGTGCTCTTCGTCGTCTATGCGCTCTTCTGGACCGGTGTGCGGGCCGACCGGGCCATGGGCGACCAGATCGACGACCTGCACGAGCAGTGGGCGACCCGGCAGCCGGCCCCGCGGGCGAGCACCCCGGCGCCGCCGACGCCGTACCGGAACGGACAGCCCTTCGCGGTGATGTACATCCCGCGTCTCGGTTTCACGTGGAACAAGCCGGTCCTCGAAGGCACCGGGACCGGCACCCTGAAGAAGGGGCTGGGCCACTACACGGGCACGGCACGGCTCGGACAGCCCGGGAACTTCTCCGTCGCAGGTCACCGGCGTACCTACGGCGACCCCTTCAAGGACTTCCCCCGGCTCCGGCGCGGGGACGCGGTGGTGCTCACCGACGGCACGACCTGGTTCACGTATCGGATCGACAAAGGCCCCTACAAAACCGTGCCCTCGGACGTCGAGGTGATCGACGCTGTGCCACGTAAGTCGGGGTACACGCGTCCGGGCCGGTATCTGACGCTGACCACGTGCGATCCGGAATGGGGGCACAGTCATCGGCTGATCGTCTGGGCGCATCTCGACTCCACACAGCCCGTGGAGGCAGGCGAACCCAAGGCCCTGCGCCGTTAGTCTGGTGGCGTACGGCGTGAGTCAGGTGCCGTGGCGCGACGGAAGGGACGGCATGTACGGCTGGATCTGGCGGCATCTGCCGGGAAACGCGTGGGTGAAGGCGCTGATCTCGATCGTGCTGGTCCTGGCTGTCGTCTATGCCCTGTTCCAGTACGTCTTTCCGTGGGCCGAACCGCTGCTTCCCTTCAACGATGTGACGGTGGACAACCAGTGAGCGCGCGCATTCTCGTCGTCGACAACTACGACAGTTTTGTCTTCAATCTCGTCCAGTACCTGTACCAACTGGGCGCCGAGTGCGAGGTCCTGCGCAACGACGAGGTCTCCACCTCCCACGCCCAGGACGGCTTCGACGGTGTCCTGCTGTCGCCCGGCCCCGGTACCCCCGAGGAGGCCGGCGTCTGCATCGAGATGGTCCGCCACTGCGCCGCCACCGGCGTCCCCGTCTTCGGGGTCTGCCTGGGCATGCAGTCCATGCAGGTGGCGTACGGCGGTGTCGTGGACCGCGCGCCCGAGCTGCTGCACGGAAAGACCTCCCTGGTGGAACACGAGGGCAAGGGCGTCTTCAGCGGACTGCCCACCCCCTTCACCGCGACCCGCTACCACTCCCTCGCCGCCGAACCGGCCACCGTCCCGGCCGAGCTGGAGGTCACCGCCCGCACCCACGACGGGATCGTCATGGGCCTGCGCCACCGCGAACTGCCCGTCGAGGGCGTGCAGTTCCACCCGGAGTCGGTGCTGACCGAGCACGGCCACCGGATGCTGGCCAACTGGCTGGTGGAGTGCGGCGACCAGGGCGCGGTGGCGAGGTCGGCGGGGCTCGCCCCGGTGGTGGGCAGGGCCACGGCGTGACCGCGCTGCGCCCCGAGCGCGAGGACTCGTACGGCACCGCGCCGTACGAGTCCTTCGGTGTGGATGCCTATGCCGGGGAGCAGCCGCCGGGCGCCGGGCCGTACGGCGGCGATCCGCGCCCCGGCACCGGGCGGCGGCGGAAGGCGGCTCCGGTCGCCGAGCCGACGGTCGCCGAGCCGACGGTCGCGGAGGCGAGGGTCGCGGAGGCGAGGGTCGGGGAGGCGTTCACACAGCAGCTTCCGCCCATCGACGAGGAGACGGTGGCGCTGCGGATCCCGGAGCCACCGCCGGGCGGGGCCGACGGGTTCGGCGGCGCCACATCGGCCTCTGGCGCCACATCGGCCTCTCCTGCCCCCGGAACCCCCGCGGGTGGCCGAGCGGCCCGCAGAAAGGCCGCCAAGGGCCGTCACGGCCGCCATGGCGGCTTCGCCGCGGGATCCCTCGACGCCGCCGACCCGGCGATCGCGCCCTCGCAGGACGAGCGGCCGCTGTCGCGGGTGGAGGCCCGCCGGCAGGCCAAGGCGCGCAAGCCCAGCGCCGCGGTGGTCGCCAGCCGGGCGGTCGGCGAGGTGTTCATCACCACGGGTGTGCTGATGCTGCTCTTCGTCAGCTACCAGCTCTGGTGGACGAATGTGCGGGCGCACGCCCAGGCCAGCAAGGAGGCGAACAGCCTCCAGGACGACTGGGCCAACGGCAAGCGCAACCCGGGCGCCTTCTCCCCCGGGCAGGGCTTCGCGATCCTGCACATCCCCAAGCTGGACGTGGTGGTGCCGATCGCGGAGGGCGTCAGCAACAAGAAGGTGCTCGACAAGGGCATGGTCGGGCACTACGGCGAGGGCGCGCTGAAGACGGCCATGCCCGAGGACAAGAGCGGCAACTTCGGGCTCGCCGGGCACCGCAACACGCACGGCGAGCCGTTCCGGTACATCAACAGGCTCACCGCGGGTGACGACATCGTCGTGGAGACGCAGGACGAGTACTTCGTCTACAAGATGACGTCCTCGCTGCCGGTCACCTCGCCCAGCAACACCAGCGTCCTCGACGCCGTGCCGCCGCAGTCCGGATTCACCGGTCCGGGCCGGTACATCACCCTCACCACCTGTACGCCGGAGTTCACCAGCAAGTACCGGTTGATCGTCTGGGGCAAGATGGTCGAGGAACGGCCGCGCAGCAAGGGCAAGCCGGATGCGCTCGTCGAGTAGGAGCAGTTGAACGTGGCAGCGACCACCGGCGACACCGAACAGGTACAGGAGACTGGGGCGGACGCGCCTTCGGGGCCGCGCCGCGGGCGGATCGCCCTCGCCGTCAGCGTCTTCGGCGAACTCCTCATCACGGCGGGCCTGGTCCTCGGCCTGTTCGTCGTCTACTCCCTGTGGTGGACGAACGTCGTCGCCGACCGGCACGCCGACAAACAGGCCGACAAGGTCCGGGACAACTGGTCCCAGCAGGACACCGGGCCGGGCGCGCTCGACACCAAGGACGGCATCGGCTTCCTGCATGTGCCCGCCATGAAGAACGGCGAGGTCCTGGTCGAGAAGGGCACCTCGACGGACGTCCTCAACGAGGGCGTGGCCGGCTACTACACCGACCCCGTCAAGGCCGCGCTCCCCACCAGCGGCAAGGAGGGCAACTTCACCCTCGCCGCGCACCGGGACGGCCACGGCGCGAAGTTCCACAACATCGACAAGCTGAAGAAGGGCGACCCGATCGTCTTCGAGACGCGGGACGACTGGTACGTCTACAAGGTCTACGCGATCCTCCCCGAGACCTCGAAGTACAACGTCGAGGTCCTCGGCCGGATCCCCGAGGAGTCCGGCAAGAAGAAGGCCGGCCACTACATCACCCTGACGACCTGCACCCCGGTCTACACCTCGCGCTACCGCTATGTGGTGTGGGGCGAGCTGGAGCGCGTCCAGAAGGTCGACGCGAACCGGACTTTGCCGAAGGAACTGAACGGCTGAGATCGAGGGGCCCAGGACAAACACGAGAGCCTTGGCCAACCGTGGTGACTGGTTGGCCAAGGCCCTGTTCACTGCGTGGGGTGGCTAGCCGCCGGTCTGGCCGAAGATCGTGCCGCCGTTGTTGTTGCCGCCGTTGTTGTTCCCGGTGTTGATGGCGACCAGGTTGACCGTCGTACCGCGGTCGACCGTGCTGCCGGGGCTCGGGTCGGAGCTGATGACCTGGGCGTTGTCGTCCTGGGAGCCGGAGATCTGGCCGACGTTCAGGCCCGCGTCCTGCAGCGCCTGCCTGGCGTCCTTCAGGGTCTTGCCCTGGAGGTCGGACGGCACCTGGGTCTGGCTGCTCTTGCCGACCTGGATCGTGACCGTGGAGCCCTTGTCGACCTGGGCGCCGATCTGGGGGCTGGTCGAGATGACCTTGCCGATCTGGTTCTGGTCCTGGGTGTCGACCTCGACGCAGTTGCCGGTCAGGTCGTTGGCCTGCATCTGGGCCTTGGCCGCCTCACAGCTCTGACCGGAGACGTCGGGCACGGTCGCCTTCGCCTTTTCGGCTGCCACGGTCAGGGTGATCGTGGAACCCTTCTCCCGCTCGGTGTCACCCGCCGGGTCCTGGCTGATGACGACCCCCGGGGTCTGGTCGGACTCCTCGGTCTTCTTCTCGACCTCGAAGCCCTTGGCCTCCAGCTGCTCCTTCGCCTTGTCGAAGGTCAGGCCCTGGACGTCCGGCACCACGACCTTCGGCGCTCCGGTGGAAACCACCAGGTTGACGGTGGAGTTCTTCTTGACCTCGGTCTTGGGGTCGGGGTCCTGGTCGCAGATCTGACCCTTGGGCTGGTTCTCGCAGGCCTTCTCGGTGACCGTTCCCACCTTGAGTTCGACGTTGGTCAACTGCTGTTTCGCAGTGGCCAGGGTCTGGCTGATCAGGCTGGGCACGGGTACCGTCTCGTCGCTCGCGTCCTTGCCGCCGAACGCCCACTTCCCGATCAGGATCGCGCCCACCAGCACCAGGACCGCGGCCACCACCAGCAGGATCGTCGAGGTGTTCGACTTCTTCTGGCGGCGGCGGTCCGGGCGGTCGTCGTAGGTGCCGAAGCCGTAGCCCCCGTCGTCCGGGTTCATCGGCGGCAGCATCGAGGTGGCGCCGCCGTCGGCGGAGCGCAGGGCCGTGGTGGCCTGGTCGTCGCCGTAGCCGTAGCCGACGGAGCCCATCGCCGCCGTGGCCGCGACCGGCTGGCCGTCGAGGCAGGCCTCGATGTCCGCGCGCATCTCGTCGGCCGACTGGTAGCGGTAGTTCGGGTCCTTGACCAGCGCCTTCAGGACGATCGCGTCCATCTCGGGGGTGATCTCGGGGTCGAACACCGACGGGGGCTGCGGCTCCTCCCGTACGTGCTGGTAGGCCACCGCCACCGGGGAGTCCCCGACGAAGGGCGGACGGACCGTCAGCAGCTCGTAGAGGAGGCACCCCGTCGAGTACAGGTCCGAGCGCGCGTCGACCTGCTCGCCCTTCGCCTGCTCCGGCGAGAGGTACTGGGCGGTGCCGATCACGGCCGCGGTCTGGGTCATCGTCATCCCGGAGTCGCCCATCGCACGGGCGATGCCGAAGTCCATGACCTTGACCTGGCCGTTGCGCGTCAGCATGACGTTCGCCGGCTTGATGTCCCGGTGCACGATGCCGCTTCGGTGCGCGTACTCCAGGCCCTGGAGGATGCCGATGGTCATCTCCAGCGTCCGCTCCGGCAGCAGCTTGCGGCCGGAGTGGAGCAGCTCACGGAGCGTGGAGCCCTCGACGTACTCCATGACGATGTACGGGATCGAGACCCCGTCGATGTAGTCCTCGCCCGTGTCGTAGACCGCGACGATCGCGGGGTGGTTGAGCGAGGCGGCCGACTGGGCCTCCCGGCGGAACCGGGCCTGGAAGGAAGGGTCGCGCGCGAGGTCCACGCGCAGCGTCTTCACCGCCACGGCGCGGCCGAGGCGGGTGTCGTGCGCGAAATAGACCTCCGCCATGCCACCACGACCGAGCACATGGCCCAGCTCGTACCGGCCGCCGAGGCGACGCGGCTCTTCCATAGCTACCTACCAGCCCTCTCCGTCGGTCCCGACCGGCACACATGTGCGGTCGAAGGCTGCCGTCCGGGCATACCGTACCCGGACGGCGGTCTGTGACCTGGCCAAGCCCGTCACCCGATGCAGGACCGGTATCGCAACGTGCACCGATGTGCAGGCAACGTGATGGGGGTCACTTCTTGCTGTCGATGACTGCCTTCATCACGCTCCTCGCGATCGGGGCGGCGAGACCACCGCCCGTGATGTCGTCACGGTTGGCGGCGCCGTCCTCGACGACCACCGCGACGGCCACCGGCGCGCTGCCGTCGGACAGCTTGGCGTACGAGATGAACCAGGCGTACGGCTTCTCGCTGTTCTTGAGGCCGTGCTGGGCGGTACCGGTCTTGCCGCCCACGGTGACGCCGTCGATCTTCGCAGCCGTACCGGTGCCACTCTTGACGACCGTCTCCATCATGTCCTGGAGCTTCTGGGCGGTTTCCGCGGAGACCGCCTGGGACAGCTCCTGCGGCTTGGTCGCCTCCAGGGTGTCCAGGTTCGGCGCCTTGAGCTCGTCGACCATGTACGGCTTCATCAGCTTGCCGTCGTTGGCGACCGCCGAGGCGACCATGGCCATCTGCAGCGGGGTGGCCCGCATGGAGCCCTGGCCGATGCCGTCGAGCGCGTTCTGCGGCCGGTTGTCCTTGGGGTAGACGCTCTCCGCGGCGCGCACCGGGGTGTCCAGCTCCGCCTCGTTGAAGCCGAACTTCTCCGCCTGCTCGATCATCTTCTCGTTGCCGACGTTGTCGGCCATCTTCGCGAAGACGGTGTTGCAGGAGACCCGCAGCGCCTCGCGCAGGGTCGCGTTCTCGCAGACTCCGTGCTCGTTGGTGAGGTCGGTGCTGGACTGCGGCAGCCTGAACGGGTCCGGGGTCTTGGTCGCGTCGTCGATGCCCGACACGACGCCGTTCTCCAGCGCGGCCGCGCCGGTGACCACCTTGAACGTGGAGCCCGCCGGGTAGGTCTCGCGCAGCGCGCGGTTGAGCATCGGGTCGTCGGGGTCGTTCTTCTTCTGGACGGCCAGCCAGGCCTCCTGGTCCTTGCTGGAGGACCCGGCGAACTTCGAGGGGTCGTACGACGGCGTGGAGACCAGGGCCAGGATCTTGCCGGTGGACGGGTCGATCGCGGCGACGGCGCCCTTCTTGCCGCCGAGGCCGTTGTAGGCGGCCTTCTGGGCGGCTGAGTTGAGGGTGGTGACGACGCTGCCGCCCTCCTTCTCCTTGCCCGTGATCATGTCCAGGGTGTTGCGGAAGAAGAGCTGGTCGTCGTTGCCGGAGAGGATGCCGTCCTCGAGCTTCTCCAGCTGGTTGGCGCCGAAGGCCTGCGAGGAGAAGCCGGTGACCGGCGCCCACATGGCGCCGTCCTTCCAGGTGCGCTTGTACTTGTAGTCGCCGGTGGTCTCGACGGAGCCGGTGATGGCCTTGCCGTCGACGATGATGTCTCCGCGCGGCGTGGAGTAGCGCGTGATGTTGACGCGGCGGTTCTTGGTGTCGCTCGCGAGGGTGTCCGCCTTGACGTACTGCAGGTAGTTGTCCCGCAGCAGCAGGGTCAGCACGAGAAGGCCGCAGAAGATCGCGATCCGGCGCAGTGGCTTGTTCATGACGGGCGGACCACCTGGGTCATCTCGGCGTCGGGGTTGGAGGCGGGGGCCGGTGCCGGACGCCGCGCGGTGTCGCTGATCCGGATCAGGATGCCGATCAGGGCCCAGTTGGCGATGACGGACGAACCGCCGTACGCCAGGAAGGGCATCGTCATACCGGTGAGCGGGATGAGACCCATCACACCGCCGGCGACGACGAACACCTGGAGCGCGAAGGCGCCGGAGAGGCCGATGGCGAGCAGCTTGCCGAACGGGTCGCGGGCGGCGAGGGCGGTGCGCACGCCGCGTTCCACGATCAGGCCGTACAGCAGGAGCAGCGCCATGATGCCGGCGAGTCCCAGCTCCTCGCCGAACGTGGCGAGGATGAAGTCGGAGTTGGCGGCGAACTTGATCAGCTCGGAGTGGCCCTGGCCCCAGCCGGTGCCGAGGGTGCCGCCGGAGCCGAACGCCCACAGCGCCTGCATGGCCTGCTCGGAGTGACCGATGATGCCCTTCTGGGAGAGCTTGTACTCGTTCATCGGGTCGAGCCAGGCCTGGACACGCTGCTGGACGTGGCTCTCGAACTGGGCCACGCCGACCGCGCCGACGGAGGACATCAGCAGACCGAAGACGATCCAGCTGGTCCGCTCGGTGGCGACGTACAGCATGATGACGAACATTCCGAAGAACAGCAGCGAGGTGCCGAGGTCCGTCTCGAAGACCAGGATCAGGATCGAGATCAGCCAGACCACGATGATCGGGCCGAGGTCACGGCCGCGCGGCAGGTACAGGCCGAGGACGCGGCGGCTGGCGAGGGCGAGCGCGTCGCGCTTCACCATCAGGTAGCCGGCGAAGAAGATCGCGAGCACGATCTTCGCGAACTCACCGGGCTGGATGGAGAAACCGGCGACGGAGATCCAGATCTTGGCGCCGTAGATGTTCTGGCCGAGGCCGGGGACGAGCGGGAGCAGCAGCAGGAAGACCGCGCCGACCATGGAGATGTAGGTGTAGCGCTGCAGGACGCGGTGGTCCTTGAGGAAGATCAGCACCACGATGAAGAGCGCGATGCCCATCGCGGTGTACATCAGCTGCCGGGGCGCGGCCGTGCCCGCCTGCTTGATCTGCTGGAGCAGCTTGGACTGGTCCAGTCTCCAGATGGCGACGAGCCCGAGGCCGTTCAGCAGGGTGGCCAGCGGCAGCAGCAGCGGGTCGGCGTACGGTGCGAACTTGCGTACGACGAGATGGGCGACGCCGGCCAGCAGGCCGAGGCCCAGGCCGTAGCTCAGCAGGCCGGACGGCACCTGGTCGTTGATCGCGAGGCCCACGTTGGCGTAGGCGAAGACCGGGATCACGACGGCGAACACCAGCAGCGCGAGCTCGGTGTTGCGCCGGCTCGGGGTGCCGATCGAGCCGATCGTGGACGTGTGATGCGTCGGCGAATTAGTAGTACTGCTCATGATGTGACAGGGCCTCTCACGGCTTGCCTACTGCTCACCGCACCGCGAGACGACCTTCTGCTCTTCCTCCGAGAGAGTGGGGCCGGGGCTGGGAGTGGCGGTCGCGGACGGGGACGGGGACGACGAACCCGACGGCTTGCTCGGGTTCGGGGTCGGGCTCGGTGAAGCCTTGGACGTGAGGGACACGGGGGTGGTTCCCGTGCCGCCGCCGGCCTGGCCGGAGCCGGTCTTCGAACTGGCCGAGGTCCTGGCCGCGCCGGCCTGCGTCTGCTTCTGGCACGCGGACGCCTGGACCGACAGTTCCTCGATCTTCTTCTGGGCGCTGCTCAGGCTGCCCTCGGGGATCGTGGCCTGGACCTGCTTCTGCTGGTACTCCGGGAGGTACTTGAGTTCGATCTCGGGATGGTCCTTCTCCACCTTCGAGAGCGAGACCCAGGCCAGGTCCTGGCTGATGCCCCGGTACAGCGCGAGGTGCTCGCCGTTGGTGCCGACGTAGTACTGCGTCTGCGTCCAGCGCCAGCCGCCGTAGAGACCCCCGCCGATGACGGCGAGGGTGAGGACGCTGTAGAAGGATCTCTTCAGCCACCTGCGGCCCTTGCGCGGCTTGACGAAGTCCTCGTCGGTGTACTCCCCGAGGCCGTCGGTGGAGATGAAGCCGGTGATGTCGCCGCCGGAGCCGGGCGGGCCGAACTCGCCGCCCCCGCCGCCCGCGTGGCGCCTGCGGCCGAGGTTCGAGGCACGGCCGGCCGGGGTCTGCATGATGCCGTTGTCGTGCAGCTGGTGCTGGGTCTCGGCGACCGCACCGACCACGACCGGGGTGTCGGAGAGCTGTCCGGCGAGGGTGTCGCCGGTGTCCAGGTCGAGGACGTCGGCGACGATGACCGTGATGTTGTCGGGGCCGCCGCCGCGCAGCGCGAGCTGGATCAGCTCCCCCACGGTCTCCTGCGGGCCCTGGTAGCTGGCGAGGGTGTCCTCGAGGGTCTGGTGGGAGACCACCCCGGACAGTCCGTCGGAGCAGATCAGATAGCGGTCGCCGGCCCGGACCTCACGGATCGACAGATCGGGTTCGACGTGCTCGCCGCTGCCGAGGGCACGCATCAGCAGGGAGCGCTGGGGGTGGGTGGTGGCCTCTTCCTCGGTGATGCGGCCCTCGTCGACCAGCCGCTGCACCCAGGTGTGGTCCTGGGTGATCTGGGTCAGTACGCCGTCCCGGAGCAGGTAGGCGCGCGAGTCGCCGACGTGCACCAGACCGAGGCGCTGGCCCGTCCACAGCAGGGCGGTCAGGGTGGTCCCCATGCCTTCGAGCTGGGGGTCCTCCTCGACCAGGGAGCGCAGCTGGTCGTTGGCGCGCTGGACCGCCGTACCGAGCGAGGTGAGGACGTCGGAGCCGGGCACGTCGTCGTCGAGGGCGACGATGGTGGAGATGGCCTCGGAGGAGGCGACCTCACCGGCGGCGGCGCCGCCCATGCCGTCGGCGATGGCGAGCAGGCGGGGACCGGCGTACCCCGAGTCCTCGTTGCCCTCGCGGATCATGCCCTTGTGCGATCCGGCGGCGAAACGCAGTGACAGACTCATGCCCACCTCGCCCGTCGGCCCCGGGTACAGCCGGTCGTGTCGAGCCACACTGCCCACCCTCCGGTCGGGAGCGCGCCCGGGACCGGGGTGCCGGCCGCCCTGGCGTGCTCGCTCCGCTCGCGCTCAGTCATGATGTAGCACTACTTCCGCAGCTCGATGACGGTCTTGCCGATACGGATCGGCGCGCCCAGCGGGATCGGCGTGGGGGTCGTCAACCGCGTTCGGTCGAGGTACGTGCCATTGGTGGAGCCCAGGTCCTCGACGATCCACTGGCCGTCGCGGTCCGGGTAGATCCTGGCATGACGGCTGGAGGCGTAGTCGTCGTCCAGCACGATCGTGCTGTCGTGCGCGCGGCCCAGGGTGATGGTCTGGCCCTGCAACGCGACGGTCGTGCCGGTGAGGATGCCTTCGGACACGACGAGTTTGGTCGGGGCGTTACGGCCCCGGCGGCCGCCGGAGGCGGCGGGCTGCTGGCGCTGCTGCGGGGGCGCCTGCTGGCGCTGTGCCTGCTGCGGTCGTCCCGCTTCCCGTCGCGAGCCGCGCTGGGTGACGCGCGTACCGAACAGGTCGCTGCGGATGACCTGTACGGCCACGATCACGAACAGCCACAGTACGGCCAGGAAACCCAGCCGCATGACCGTGAGGGTCAGCTCTGACATTGCCCCCGCTTCACCCTTCGGCTTGCCTATAGATAACGGTGGTGCTGCCCACGACGATCCGCGAGCCGTCGCGGAGCGTAGCGCGGGTGGTGTGCTGTCCGTCCACCACGATGCCGTTGGTGGAACCGAGATCCTGGATCGTCGAGGGCGAACCGGTCCGGATCTCACAGTGCCGGCGGGAGACACCGGGGTCGTCGATCCGTACGTCGGCCTCGGTGGAGCGGCCCAGCACGAGGGTGCCGCGGGAGATCTGGTGGCGGGTGCCGTTGATCTCGATCCAGTGGCGGGTGCGTGAGCCGGGTGCGGGGGCGCCGGCGAGGCCGCCGCCCGCGGCGCCGGGGCGCTGGGCACCGGCGGGCGGATAGCCGTAGCCGCCGGCGGCCGGCGGCGGCGCGGACGGCATGGGGGGAGCGGCGGTGCCGCCGGCGGGCGGGTAGCCGTAGCCGCCGGGCCGCTGGGCGGGGCCGCCGCCGGGCGCGCCCGCGGCGGCCTGGCTGCTGGAGGAGGCGAGCGTACGGCTGCGCACCCGGTACAGGCCGGTGTCGAGGTCGTCGGCCTTCTCCAGGTTGACCTTGATCGGTCCCATGAAGGTGTAGCGCTGCTGCTTGGCGTAGTCGCGCACCATGCCGGCGAGCTCGTCGCCGAGCTGGCCGGAGTAGGGGCTGAGGCGCTCGTGGTCGGGCGCGCTCAGCTCCACGATGAAGTCGTTGGGGACGACGGTCCGGTCGCGGTTCCAGATCGTCGCGTTGTTGTCGCACTCGCGCTGGAGCGCTCCCGCGATCTCCACGGGCTGGACCTCGGACTTGAAGACCTTGGCGAAGGTGCCGTTGACCAGACCCTCGAGACGCTGCTCGAACTTCTTCAGGACTCCCATGGGGCACCTCCTCCGTCGTGACCTGCGTCCCGTGTCCTGCTGCCTACCTGGTACTGCTTACTGATCGTATCCACGCGCCGGTGAATCGGCTGGTTCCCCCTGTCGGCCCCGTCGACGGGTGTCGACGCCCTCGTCCTCACCTGTCTCCGTACCTGCTTCCGTACCTGTTTTCTGCCCAGGATCGTAGAGGCGGCCAAGGACCAGTGTCCCGCACCCGACTGTGGACCTCGTCCGGCTCCCGGGGAGACGGACGCCATAGGTACGAGGTTGATACGTGAACCAGTCACCGCCGAGACGTACGAGGTTGCCGTCGGCCTCTCAGGGGACCTGTGCCCCGGATAAGGGATGTGAACGCACCCTGGTCACCGTGCTAGTGTTCTGCATGTCGGAAGGCGCCGGGACGAAAAAGCCCGAACCCGGAAGACACACCCAATGCGCGGGTGGCGGAATAGGCAGACGCGCTGGATTCAGGTTCCAGTGCCCGAAAGGGCGTGGGGGTTCAACTCCCCCCTCGCGCACCAGACGGAAGCCCCCAGGTCTCGGACCTGGGGGCTTCCGCGTGTTCGGATCCGTTTACCGTGTGTGAGGAACGTCTCAGACTGTCGGCCTCCTTGGTTTCACGTGAAACAGGGCTGCCGTGATGCAGGCCACGGGCTGTACGGTCGGCTCGAATTGATCGACGTGTACGGAAATGCGGGGGAGGCGGTCAACGTGACCGAGGCCGAGGCGGGGGCAGTTGCGGGCGAGGCGCGCAGACTGCCTCATGTGCGTGGGTTCGCCGGGCGATTCGCGGCGGAGGCGGCGGAGGTCGCGGCGGGGACCGGGGCTCGTGCACCGAAGGAGCGGGGCAAGGCGCTGCGGGACGCGGTCGCGCGGTCCTCGCACGCCCTGCTCGACCTGGACGCCTCCCGCCCGGACGCGGTGACGGCGGTCGAGGAGTCCAACCAGGGGCGTATCCCGGAGCTGACGCCGATACGGGTCGGACGGATGGCGGCCACCCCGTTCGCGTTCCTGCGCGGTTCGGCCGGACTCATGGCCCATGACCTCGCCCGCACCCCGATGACCGGGATCGGCGCCCAGATCTGCGGTGACGCCCACGCGGCCAACTTCGGTCTCTACGGGGACGCCCGCGGCGGGCTCGTCATCGACCTCAACGACTTCGACGAGACGGTCCACGGCCCCTGGGAGTGGGACCTCAAGCGGCTCGCCGCCTCCCTGGTGCTCGCGGGCCGGGAGGCCGGCGCCGACGAGGACACCTGCCGCCAGGCCGCCCACGGAGCGGCCGGCTCCTACCGCCGCACCATGCGGCTGCTGGCCAGGCTCCCGGTGCTGGACGCGTGGAACGCGATCGCCGACGAGGAGCTGGTCTCCCACGCCGACGCCCACGACCTGGTCGGCACGCTGGAGCGGGTCTCGGAGAAGGCGCGGGCCAACACCAGCGGGCGGTTCGCGGCGAAGTCGACCACCCGTACCGAGGACGGCGGCCGTCGCTTCGTCGACGCCCCGCCGGTGCTGCGCCGGATCCCGGACGAGGAGGCCGCGGCGGTGGCCCTCTCCCTGGAGCCGTACCTGGCCACCCTCTCCGAGGACCGCCTCCCGCTGCTGTCCCGGCACGCGGTCCACGACGTCGCCTTCCGGGTCGTCGGCACGGGCAGCGTCGGCACCCGCTCGTACGTCGTCCTGCTCCTGGACCACCGGGGCGAGCCGCTGATCCTCCAGGTGAAGGAGGCGCGCGCCTCGGCCCTGGTGCCGCATCTGCGCACGGCCGGCGTCGAGACGCCGGACGAGGGCCACGAGGGCCGCCGGGTGGTCCTGGGCCAGAAGCGGATGCAGGTCGTCAGCGACATCCTGCTGGGCTGGACGACCGTCGAGGGCCGGCCCTTCCAGGTACGGCAGTTCCGCAACCGCAAGGGCAGCGTCGACCCGGCCGCGCTCGCCGCCGACCAGGTCGACGACTACGGCCGGATGACCGGCGCCCTGCTGGCCCGCGCCCACTCCCACAGCGCCGACCCGCGGCTGATCGCCGGCTACTGCGGCAAGAACGAGGAGCTCGACGAGGCGATCGCCGCCTTCGCCGTCACCTACGCCGACCGCACCGAGGCCGACCACGGCGATCTGGTGACGGCGGTGCGGGCGGGGCGGATCGCGGCGGAGCCGGGGGTCTAGTGCCGAGGCAGGCGACGTTCGCCCCGTCGCGACGCCCGGCACGCACTCTCGCCGCACCGGCCGAAAGCCCAAGTACGTCCAGTACGAGGACTTCCGGCCGGCACGCCGAGAGCACGCACCGGACGCCGCTCCTTGACGGGCAAACGTTGCCTGCCGCGGCACTAGGACGCGTGCAGCTGACGACCGGGTCGGGGAGGGCGTCTCGGCCGGGCTGGCGGCCTGTCTGCGGGCCGTGGACGACCGGCCGGTGCTCATCGTCGCCTCGGTGTGCGGCGGATGCGGTGGCCGGGTCTTCTCCCTGGAGGTCAACGCGTCCGCGGCGCGCCGGGAGTGCCGCGGCTGCGGGAGCCGTGCCTTCCTCGCCGACAGCGAGGAGTTCTGGGGCGAGGAACGCTGGGAGGACGATGTGCCCGGCATCGCCGAGTGCCCCTGCGGCGGTGAGCGGTTCGAGTCGGCGGTCGCCTTCAGCCTGGGTGAGGACGGCGCGGTGCGCTGGGTGACCGTGGACCTGCGCTGCGAGGACGACGGCTTCGCCGGGGTGTACACGGACTGGAAGATCGACTACCGGCCCACGGGCCGTCTGCCGACCCTGTCGTAGCCGGTCGGAGCGGTGAGCCGCCTCGGGGCGGGCGGGCTTGGCCTAGGCTGGTCGGGTGACGACCCCCGAAGCTGAGCAGTCGCGGCCCGAGGAGCGGCTGGAGCAGGCCGTGCGGGCCGCCGAGCAGGCGTTGATCGAGTTCGAGATCGCGGTGGAGACCTTCCGCGTCGAGGTCGAGAACTTCTCGCGGCTCCACCACCAGAAACTCGGCCCCATGTACACCCGGCTCGACGAACTGGACGCACAGATCGCCGAGGCGAGGGCGGCCCGCACCGGCGACCCCGAGGACCTGCGCCAGGCGCAGGAGGCGCGGGCCCGGGTGCTGCCCATGCCGGGGGTCGAGGAGCTGTTCCACGGCTGGATGGACGGCAACGGACTCTTCCCCGAGGCCGTGGCGATGCTCACGGAACAGCCGGTACGGCCCCCGGAGCGGGTGCGGCCCAGCGAGGAGGCCCGCAAGCTCTATCGCGAGCTGGCCCGCAAGGCCCACCCCGACCTGGCTCAGCAGGACGCGGAGCGGGCCCGGCGCGAGGAGTTCATCACCCGCGTCAACGCCGCCTACGCCCGCGGTGACGAGGCCGCGCTGCGCGAGCTGGCCGAGGAGTGGGCCGCCGGCCCGCCCCCCGCCGAGCGCCGCCCGACGCCCAGCGAGGAGCTCTACGCCCGTCTGGAGTGGCTCGCCGAACGCAAGGAGCTGCTCACGCTGGTCGCCCGCAATCTGGAGGACAGCGCCATCGGCTCCATGCTGAAGATGGCCCCGGACGACCCCGACCGCCTGCTGGACGAGATCGCCGAGCAGCTGCTCGCGGACGTCGCCAAGAAGGAGGCGGAGCTCGCGGAGCTGGTGGGGTAGCTGGGGCAGCCGGTCCTGTCACGTCCGGTAGCGTCGGGGGCATGAGTTTTGGAGCTGGGGTGCCCACGGTCGAGGTCGGAGAGGTCGCGGACGGCGACTTCCTGCTGGACGTCCGTGAGGACGACGAGTGGCAGGCGGGTCACGCCGAAGGCGCGCTGCACATTCCCATCAGTGAGTTCGTCGCCCGCTACGGTGAGCTGACCGAGGCGGCCCCGCAGGACGGACGCGTCCATGTGATCTGCCGCTCCGGCGGCCGCTCGGCCCAGGTCACGATGTACCTCGTCCAGCAGGGCATCGACGCGGTGAACGTCGACGGCGGCATGCAGTTCTGGCAGGCCCTGGGCCGTCCCGTGGTGACGGACGAGGGACGGCCGGGGGCCGTTCTGTAGCGCCTCCGCGGCGCCCTTCAGCCGGACGCCCCTCAGCCGACGAGAGGATGGGCGGCCAGCAGGTCGCCCAGGGCCTCCTCGTGCGCCGCCGCCGGTCCGAGCGACAGCTCCAGATGCTTCGCCCAGGCGTGGTAGCGGTGCAGCGGGTAGTCGACGTCGGCACCGAACCCGCCGTGCAGATGCTGTGCCGTCTGCACGATCCGGCGTACCCCTTCCGAGGCCCAGATCTTGGCCACGGCGACGTCGCCGGAGGCGGGCAGCGCGCCCGGCGCCCCGGAGGCGATCCGCCAGGCGGCCTGCCACAGGGTGACCTCCATGGCGCGCAGATCGATGTAGCGGTCGGCGGCCTGCACGGCGACGGCCTGGAAGGTGGCGATCGGGTGCCCGAACTGCTCGCGCTTGCTCGCGTAGTCACCGGTCATCCCGAGGACCCGGTCCCCCAGACCGAGCGCCAGCGCACAGGTTCCGGTGGCCAGCAGCTGCCGCAGCCACTCCGCGGCACCCTCGGCGGTGAGGACGTACCGGGCCGGGATCCGCGCCGACTCCAGCCGCAGTTCGCCGAGCCGCTCCCCGGTGGTGGAGATCTGCTCGGCGAGGACGACCCCCTCCTGCTCCCGGGCGACCACGGCGAGGACGCTGCGGTCGTCGCCGGTGCGCGCCGGCACGAGGACGTAGTCGGCGTCATGGGCCCAGGGCACCGCCGTCTGGACCCCGTCCAGGAGCCAGTCGCCCTCGCCGCCCTGGCCGCGCGCGCCGCCGTCGCCGTCCCGTCGGGCGGTCACCGCGAGTTCGGCCGCGTCGTGCCCGGTGCGGCCGTGCGAGGCGACCGTCAGCACGGCCCCGCCCCGCCCGGCCCGCGCGAGCAGCTCGGCCTTCAACTCCGGCCCGCCGTAGGCCTGTACGGCCGCGGCGGCCGCGGTGTTCTCCAGCAGCGGCACCCGCGCCAGCACCTTCCCGGCCTCCCGCAGCACCAGGCACAGCGCCACGGCGTCCAGTCCGGCCCCGCCGTACTCCTCGTCGAGCAGCAGGCTCAGCAGGTCCGCCGAGGCGAGCCTGCCCCACAGCGCCCGGTCGAAGTCGTCCGCCACCGGGCGACCCTGGGTGAGCGCGGGGCTCGGCACGGCGTCGGGCGCGACCCCGGCGAAGACCCCGCGGGCCGCCTCGGCCGCCGCCTGTTGCTCCTCGCTGAAGGTGAAGTCCACGGCCTGTCCTCTCCGAGGGGTCGGCTGATCCGGCGGAACTCCGATGGCTGCGCCCGGATCTGACGGTCCGTCAAGATAGAACAGGTTCTAGAAGAAGGGAACGCCCGCGGCGGGGCCGCGCGTGGTCCGAAGCGGGCCCTCACCTCACCTCACCGGTCGAAGTCCACCTCCACCGCCTCCGTCACCGGATGCGACTGGCAGGCCAGCACATACCCGGCCTCCGTCTCCTCCGGCTCCAGCGCGAAGTTGCGGTCCATGCGCACCTCGCCGGAGACCAGGAAGGCCCGGCAGGTCCCGCACACCCCGCCCTTGCAGGCGTAGGGCGCGTCGGGCCGGTTGCGCAGCACCGTGTCCAGCACCGACTCCCCGTCCCGCACGGGCCAGCTGCCGCCCCGGCCGTCGAGCCGGGCCGTCACCGTGGCGTGCGCGGGCGCCGCCGCGCGGGTGGTGGGCGCCGCGTCGTCCACGTGGAAGATCTCCTCGTGGATCCGGGATCGGGCGACCCCCAGCTCGCGCAGGGTCCGCTCGGCGCCCTGCACCAGACCGAACGGCCCGCACAGGAACCAGCCCGCCACCTCCGCCACCGGCAGCAGCGCCGGCAGCAGCCCGGTCAGCCGCTCCCGGTCCAGCCGTCCGGACGGCAGCCCCGCCTGCTGCTCCTCCCGGGAGAGCACGGTGACCAGGTGCAGCCGCTCGGGATAGCGGTCCTTGAGGTCGGCGACCTCCTCCAGGAACATCGTCGACGCGGCCGTACGGTCGCCGCGTATCAGACAGAACCGGGCGTCGGGTTCGCGTGCCAGCAGGGTCGAGACGATCGACAGCACGGGGGTGATGCCGCTGCCGCCGACGATCGCCGCGTACAGCCCGGGCGCCGGGTCGAGCGTGAACCGGCCCGCCGGGGTCATCACCTCCAGCTCGTCACCGACGCCGATCTCCTTCAGCGCGTACGTCGAGAAGGCGCCGCCGTCGACGAGCCGCACGCCCACCCGCAGGGTGCGCGGTCCCTCGCCGGCCGGGTCGGGGGCGGACGAGCAGATCGAGTACGTCCGCCGGATCTCGGTGCCGTCGGCGATGCGCCGCAGCGCGAGATGCTGGCCGGCCGCGTGCCGGTACTCCTCGCGCAGGGCCTCGGGGACGGCGAGGGTGAGGGCGACGGAGTCATCGGTGAGACGGTCCACCGCGGCCACCGGGAGCGGGTGGAAACGGGCCGTCACGGCTCGGGCCATCACAGCTCCTTGAAGTGGTCGAAGGGTTCACGGCAGGCCAGACAGCGGCGCAGCGCCTTGCAGGCGGTGGAGGAGAACCGGCTGAGCAGCTCGGTGTCCGCACAGCCGCAGTGCGGGCAGCGCACCGGGTCCTCGTCGAGCGTCCTGGTGGGGCCCAGGGCGAGCGCGACCGGGCCGGTCTCCCGTGTGGTCCGGGGCGGCGCTATGCCGAACTCCCGGAGCTTGCGGCGGCCTTCGTCCGTGATGTCGTCCGTCGACCAGGCCGGGGCCAGCACCGTGCGCACGGTGACGTCCTGGACGCCGCGCTCGCGCAGCGCCTGCCGGATGTCCGCGGCCATCGTCTCGATCGCCGGGCAGCCGGTGTACGTCGGGGTCAGCTCGACCTCGACCGCGCCCGCGTCCTGGACGCGCACGCCCCGCACCACCCCCAGCTCGCTCAGCGTCAGCACCGGCAGCTCCGGGTCCGGCACCGAACCGGCCAGCGCGAGCAGCTCCGCCTCCAGGGCGGTGGCCGTCACCATGACGCCCCCGGGTGGCTGCGGTGCAGATGTTGCATCTCGGCGAGCATCCGGCCGAACGGCTCGGTGTGCAGACCCTGCCGGCCCGCGCCGGCCGTCCAGGCGCCCGACTGCGCTCCCTCGGGGACCGGGAGGCCGGCCCGCCGCAGCACCGCGCCGACCGCCTCCAGCCAGCCCGTCCGCAGCGCCCCGAGGTCCGTGCCGAGGCCCTCCACGGGCTGGAACATCTCTCCGGTGAACCGCCACAGCGCGGTGCACGCCGTCCGCATCCGCTGATGGCTGAGGTCGGTGCCGTCGCCGAGCCGCAGGGTCCACTGCTCGGCGTGATCGCGGTGGTAGGCGGTCTCCTTGACGGCCTTGGCGGCGAGTGCGGCGAACGGACCGTCACCGGCGGCCAGTTCGGCGTACAGCAGGTGCTGGTACGTGGAGAAGTACAGCTGGCGGGCGATGGTGTGGGCGAAGTCGCCGTTCGGCTGCTCGACGAGCTGGAGGTTGCTGAAGGCGCGTTCCTCCCGCAGATAGGCGAGTTCGTCCTCGTCACCGGCCATCGACAGCAGGACGCGGGCCTGGCCCAGCAGATCGAGGGCGATGTTGGCGAGGGCGACCTCCTCCTCCAGGACGGGCGCGTGGCCCATCCACTCGCCGAGGCGGTGGGAGAGCACCAGGGCGTCGTCGCCGAGGGCGAGGGCGGCGGTCACCGGGACGGTGGCGGTCACAGGTGCTGCACCCCCTCAGGGATCTCGTAGAAGGTCGGATGCCGGTAGGGCTTGTCGGCGGACGGCTCGAAGAACGGGTCCTTCTCGTCCGGCGAGGAGGCGGTGACCGCCGAGGACGGCACGACCCAGATGGAGACGCCCTCGCCGCGCCGCGTGTACAGATCGCGGGCGTTGCGCAGCGCGAACTCCGCGTCCGGTGCGTGCAGGCTGCCGGCGTGGGTGTGGGAGAGGCCGCGCCGGGAGCGCACGAAGACCTCCCACAGCGGCCAGTCGGTGTTCGTCATGCCTGTCCCACTTCCTTTTCTGTCCTTCCGCCGGTGTGCGCGGCCGCCGTGCCGCTGTGCTTGGCCGCGTGGGCGGCGGCGGCCTCCCTGACCCACGCGCCCTCGTCATGGGCCCGCCTGCGCTGGGTGATCCGCTCTTCGTTGCACGGCCCGTTGCCCTTGATGACCTCCTTGAACTCCGTCCAGTCGATCGGGCCGAAGTCGTGGTGCCCCCGTTCCTCGTTCCACCGGAGGTCCGGGTCGGGCAGGGTGAGGCCGAGGGACTTTGCCTGCGGGACGCAGATGTCGACGAAGCGCTGGCGCAGCTCGTCGTTGGAGTGCCGCTTGATCTTCCAGGCCGTGGACTGCGCGGAGTGCGCGGACTCGTCGTCGGGCGGGCCGAACATCATCAGTGAGGGCCACCACCAGCGGTCCACCGCGTCCTGCGCCATCGCGTGCTGCCCGGGGGTGCCGCGGCTGAGGGCCAGCAGCAGTTCGTACCCCTGGCGCTGGTGGAAGGACTCCTCCTTGCAGACGCGGACCATCGCGCGGGCGTACGGCCCGTAGGAGCAGCGGCACAGGGGGACCTGGTTGGTGATCGCGGCGCCGTCCACGAGCCAGCCGATCGCGCCGACGTCCGCCCAGGTCAGCGTGGGGTAGTTGAAGATCGAGGAGTACTTCTGGCGGCCGGAGTGGAGCTTGTCGAGGAGCTCGTCGCGGCCGACGCCGAGCGTTTCGGCGGCGCTGTAGAGGTAGAGCCCGTGGCCGGCCTCGTCCTGGACCTTGGCCATCAGGATGGCCTTGCGGCGCAGGGAGGGCGCGCGGGTGATCCAGTTGGCCTCGGGCTGCATTCCGATGATCTCGGAGTGGGCGTGCTGGGCGATCTGCCGCACCAGCGTCGCGCGGTAGGCATCGGGCATCCAGTCGCGGGGCTCGATGCGCTCGTCGGCGGCGACGGCGGCGTCGAAAGTGCGCTGGTACGCCTCGTCGTCGGCCGTGCGGGGCGCGGTAGCTGTCGCCATGAGGTCCCCCTCTTTCTTCCCGGCTGTCCTCCGGGCTGTCGTCCCGGACCGTTCCCGACCGATCGTTCGGTCTGTGCGATTCCATGGTGGGACGGCCGTCGTAAGGTGTCAACCGCTGTGGATAACCTGCGGGCGGGGAGGGGCTGCGCCGAGCGGGTGGGGCTGAGTACCGTTCGCGATTGCGCGACGCAGCAGGCACGGGAAGTCGACCGGGATCGGGGAACGGGGCGGAATGGACGCGTACGACAAAGGGCCTGACGCCGCACGGGGGCGGGCGGCGGCCGAGGAACCGGAGGCGGAGACTCCGCAGGCGCCCGCGGCGCCCCCCGGTGCCCCGCCCCCGGACGACCCGCCGCCCCCCGAACCCCGTACCGGTGTGGCCGCGCTGTCGCCCCGCTACCAGATAGCCGCCGCGCTGGCGCTCGCCGTCGTCGCCGTCGCCGTCTGCGTGCACCTGGGAATGGTGTTCCTGCACGTCGCGCCGTCGAACACGGTGACGAAGACGCACGGCAAGGCGATAGACGACTGGATCTACCCGGAGTTCGAACAGAACTGGAAGCTGTTCGCGCCGAACCCGTTGCAGCAGAACATCGCGGTCCAGGTCCGCGCCGAGATCAGCACCGCCGACGGCCGCTCGCGCACCACCGGCTGGTACGACCTGTCCGCGCAGGACGGCCGGGACATCGACCGCAACATCGTGCCGAGCCACACCCAGCAGAACGAGCTGCGCCGCGCCTGGGACTTCTTCACCGCCACCCACGGCTCCGACAACCGCCCCGTCGGGCTGCGCGGCGACCTCTCCGAGACCTATCTGCGCCGGATCGTCGAGCTGCGCCTGGAGCGCGGCGGAGCTGTCGGCGCGGACGGCGGGCTCGAGCGGGTCCAGGTCCGCTCCCGGACCGTCAACGTGACCCCGCCGAAGTGGAGCACGGAGAAGGTGTCGTCGGCGCCGGTGTACCGGGTGCTGCCCTGGTGGACGGTGCCGGCCGCCGAGGCCCGGGGAGGTGTGTCGTGAACCGCTTCACCCTGACGGTGTCCGCCGCCATCGCGCGCGTGACCGAGTCCGCGCACGGCCCGTACCAGAGCGCCGTGATCCGGATCGGCTTCAGCGCGACCTGGCTGATGTTCCTGCTGCGCGAGCTGCCCCACCGCGCGGAGCTCTACGGCCCCGACAGCCCCTGGAGCTGGATCCTGGCCCGGCAGCTGATCGACACCAACGGCGCGTTCACGGCCCTGATGTGGTCGGACGGACGGGTCTGGTTCGAGCTGGTGTATGCCCTCGCCGTCCTCGCGAGCGCCCTGCTCCTGGTGGGCTGGCGCACCCGCACGATGTCGGTGCTGTTCATGGTCGGCGTGCTCTCGCTGCAGAACCGCAGCGTCTTCATGGGCGACGGCGGCGACAACGTCCTGCACCTGATGTCGATCTACCTGGTGTTCACCCGCTGCGGCCGGGTGTGGTCGCTGGACTCCCGCCGGGCGCGCCGCGCCGAGGCGGCACGCGCGCGGGGGGAGCGGGTCACCGACCGGGTGGGGCCCGCCCTGTGGCTCGTCCTCGGGGCCGTGCTGATCACCGTGACGGCGACGGGCGGCTTCCACAGCCAGTGGACGATTCCCGCGCTCCTGTGGGCGGCCTGGGCCGCGCAGGCCCTGTGGTGGCTCGTCGGGCGCCGCACCGGGTCGGCGGAGCCCCGGATCCTGCTCGACGTGATCGGCAACATCCTGCACAACAGCGCCCTGGTCGTGATCATGGCCGAGGCCTGTCTGATCTACGCGACGGCCGGCTGGTACAAGATCCAGGGCTCGCGCTGGCAGGACGGCACCGCCGTCTACTACCCCCTGCACCTGGACTACTTCTCGCCCTGGCCCGCGCTCGGCGGCCTGCTGTCGAGCAGCGGCACCATGGTGATGCTGGTGACGTACGGCACGGTCGTCGTGCAGGTCGCCTTCCCGTTCACGCTGTTCAACCGCCGGGTGAAGAACGTGCTGCTGGCGGTGATGATGACCGAGCACGCCGCGATCGCCGTCATTCTCGGCCTGCCGTTCTTCTCGCTGGCGATGATCGCGGCGGACGCGGTCTTCCTGCCGACGCCCTTCCTGCACCGGCTCGGCGCCTGGACGCTGCGCGCGCGGGAGCTGGTGTTCTCGCGCGACGGCCGTGCGCCGGTGCCACAGCAGCGCGCTCCGGAGAACTCCGAGGCCACCCACGTAGGCTCCCGGACATGACCGACCCCGTGAGCGACTGGCGCCGCCTGGCCGACTCGCACGTCCTGCTCGACGGCTTCCACGCCCTCAAGCACGCCGTGCGCTTCGGAGCCGAGGTGCCGGTCGCGGTCACCGCGGACCGGGCGGCGGCGCTCGCCCTCGCGGACGACCTCGCCCCCGACGTCCGCGGCACTCTGGACGCCCTCCTGACGGAGGTCCCGGAGACGACGTACGCCTCGCTGGTGCCGCGCCCGCATCCCACGGCCGTGGCCGCCCTGGCCGTACGGCCCTCCCGCGAGGCCCAGCTGGCGAAGCTGGCGCACACGCCCCGCACCGCGCCCGTCGTGGTCCTCGACAACCCGCGCAACCTGGGCAACGCGGGGGCGGTGATCCGGCTGGCCGCCGGATTCGGCGCGACCGGGGTGGTCACCACGGGCACGCTCGACCCCTGGCATCCGACCGTCGTGCGCGGCGGGGCGGGCCTGCACTTCGCGACGGCCGTGGAGCGGCTGGCCGTGGCCGAGCTGCCCGCCGGGCCGGTGTTCGCCCTGGACCCGGAGGGTGACGACCTGAGGGGCGTCGAACTCCCGGACGACGCCCTTCTGGCCTTCGGCTCCGAACGCACCGGCCTCTCGACCGAACTACGCGCGCGTGCGGACCGTTTGCTGTCCCTGCCGATGCGCCCGCAGGTCTCCAGCTACAACCTGGCGACGAGCGTGGCGATGACGCTGTACCACTGGAGCCACGGCGCGCGGAGCGCCCCGACCCCCTAGGCGTCCCGACGCACCTCGACGACTCGGAAGCGGTTGGCCACGAACGCCCCGTCGGTGAGCGCGGCGTTGGCCGCCGGGTTGCCCCCGGACCCGTGGAAGTCGGAGAAGGCAGCCGTCTGGTTGACGTACACCCCACCGGTGAGGTTGAGCGACAACTGCGCGGCCTCCGCCAGACAGACCTCCTCGACGTCCCGCTCGAACTCCGGGTCGGTCGTGTACGCCCCGACCGTCATCGCCCCCTTGTCCCGCACCGTCCGCCGCAGCAGCGCCAGCGCGTCCGCGCCGGAGTCGACGGCGACGGCGAAGGAGACCGGCCCGAAGCACTCGCTCATGTACGCGGCCTCGTCGTCCGGCTTGGCGCCGTCCAGCTTCACGATCACCGGTGTGCGCACGACCGCGTCCGGGAACTCCGGATTGGCCACCTCGCGGGAGGCGAGGGCGACCTCGCCGAGGCCGGCGGCGGCCTCCAGCCGGGCCTTGACGTCCGGGTTGACGATGGCGCCGAGCAGCGCGTTGGCGCGCGCGTCGTCGCCGAGCAGGCCGTCGACGGAGCGGGCGAGGTCGGCGACCACCTCGTCGTAGGTCTTCGGGCCCTCGTCGGTGCGGATGCCGTCCCGGGGGATCAGCAGGTTCTGCGGGGTGGTGCACATCTGGCCGCTGTACAGGGACAGCGAGAACGCCAGGTTGGCGAGCATGCCCTTGTAGTGCGCGGTGGACTCCACGACGACCGTGTTGACGCCGGCCTTCTCGGTGTAGACCTGCGCCTGCCGGGCGTTGGCCTCCAGCCAGTCGCCGAAGGAGGCCGAGCCCGTGTAGTCGATGATCTTGATCTCGGGGCGGGTCGCCAGGGTCTTGGCGATGCCCTCCCCCGGGCGCTCGGCGGCCAGGGCGACGAGGTTCGCGTCGAAGCCGGCCGCGGCGAGCACCTCGCGGGCGACACCCACGGTCAGCGCGAGCGGCAGCACCGCGCGCGGGTGGGGCTTGACCAGGACCGCGTTGCCGGTGGCCAGGGAGGCGAACAGGCCCGGGTAGCCGTTCCACGTGGGGAAGGTGTTGCAGCCGACGAGCAGGGCGACGCCGCGCGGGACGGGCGTGAAGGTCTTGGTCATCGCGAGCGGGTCGCGCTTGCCCTGGGGCTTGCTCCACTCGGCCGTGCCGGGCGTGCGGACCTGTTCGGCGTACGCGTACGCCACGGCCTCCAGGCCGCGGTCCTGCGCGTGCGGGCCGCCCGCCTGGAACGCCATCATGAACGCCTGGCCGGAGGTGTGCATGACCGCGTGCGCGAACTCGTGCGTCCGGTCGGCGATCCGCTTGAGGATCTCCAGGCAGACCACCGCGCGGACCTCCGCGCCGGCCTCCCGCCAGGCGCGCTGTCCGGCCGTCATGGCGGGCAGCAGCACGTCCACGTCCGCGTGCGGATAGGTCACGCCCAGGGCGATGCCGTAGGGGGAGGTCTCCTCGCCCACCCAGTCGTCGGTGCCGGGCTGGCCGAGGTCGAGACGGGTGTTCAGCAGGGCGTCGAAGGCGGCCTTGCCGGCCGCCGCGTCCAGGCTGCCGTTCTCGCCGTAGGCCTTCGGGTGCTCCGGGTGGGGGGACCAGTACGCGCGGGTGCGGATCGCTTCCAGGGCCTGGTCGAGGGTGGGCCGGTGCTGGGCGATCAGATCGTGCGCGGTCGGTTCGGCGGCGGCCATGCGGGACCAACTCCTCGTCTTGAGAACTCTCCGTCGAGCTCATGACCTGGCGGAAACCTGGGCAGGAACAGCCAGGCAGGGCTAGAGTAACCGAACGATCGGTCGGGACAAGGGGGCCTGCCGCATCTGTGGAAAACCCCGTGCGGGAGGATCGCGCACATGACAGCACTCGACCTCAGCAGCCCCGTGGCCGTCGTCGGCACCGGCACCATGGGCCAGGGCATCGCCCAGGTCGCGTTGGTCGCCGGCCATCCCGTACGGCTGTACGACGCCGTCCCCGGCCGGGCCCGGGAAGCGGCCGCCGCGATCGGCGACCGCCTCGACCGGCTCGTGTCGAAGAACCGTCTCGCCGCCTCCGACCGGGACATCGCGCGCGCCCGTCTGGTGGCCGCGGAGAGCCTCGCCGACCTCGCCGACTGCGGACTGGTCGTGGAGGCCGTCCTGGAGCGGCTGGACGTCAAGCAGGAGCTTCTCCGCCACCTGGAGGACGTGGTCGGCGAGGACTGTCTGCTCGCCACCAACACCTCCTCCCTGTCGGTGACGGCCATCGGCGGCGCCCTGCGCAACCCGGGCCGTTTCGTGGGCCTGCACTTCTTCAACCCGGCGCCGCTGCTGCCGCTGGTCGAGGTCGTCTCCGGCTACGCCACCGACGTCACGTCGGCCACGCGCGCGTACGAGACCGCACGCTCCTGGGGCAAGACCCCGGTCGCCTGCGCCGACACCCCCGGCTTCATCGTCAACCGCATCGCGCGGCCCTTCTACGCCGAGGCGTTCGCGGTCTACGAGGCACAGGGCGCCGATCCGGCCACCATCGACGCGGTGCTGCGGGAGTCCGGCGGGTTCCGGATGGGCGCCTTCGAGCTGACCGACCTGATCGGGCAGGACGTCAACGAGTCCGTCACGCACTCGGTGTGGCAGTCCTTCTTCCAGGACGTGCGCTTCACCCCCTCGCTCGCCCAGCGCCGCCTCGTCGAGTCCGGCCGCCTCGGCCGCAAGACCGGCCACGGCTGGTTCGACTACCGCGACGACGGCGCGGGGGCGGAGAGCACCGAGCCGCACACCGCCGAGAAGCAGCAGGCGCCCGCCTACGTCCTCGCCGAGGGCGACCTGGGCCCCGCCGCCGAACTGCTCGCGCTGATCCGCGAGGCGGGCATCCAGGTCCGTGCCGACGAGGAGGACCACGGCACCCGGCTGGTGCTGCCCGGCGGCGGCCAGCTCGCCCTCGCCGACGGCCAGACCTCGGTGGAGTTCCGCGACGTCGTCTACTTCGACCTCGCCCTCGACTACCGCAAGGCCACCCGGATCGCCCTGTCCGCCTCCCAGGACACCTCGCAGCAGACCCTGTCCGAGGCGATCGGCCTGTTCCAGGCGCTCGGCAAGGACGTCAGCGTCATCGGCGACGTCCCCGGAATGATCGTCGCGCGTACGGTCGCCCGGATCGTCGACCTCGCACACGACGCCGTCGCCAAGGGCGTCGCCACCGAGGAGGACATCGACACCGCGATGCGGCTCGGCGTGAACTACCCCCTCGGCCCCTTCGAGTGGAGCCGGCGCCTCGGCCGCATGTGGGCCTTCTCGCTCCTGGACGACCTGCACGAGCGCGACCCCTCCGGCCGCTACGCGCCGTCCCTCGCCCTGTACCGGCACTCCTTCGCCACCGAGAAGCGGGAGGGCGGCGCCTCATGACCACCGCCAAGCGCGACACGTACACCCCGGAGACCCTGCTCTCCGTCGCCGTCCAGGTCTTCAACGAGCGCGGCTACGACGGCACGTCCATGGAGCACCTCTCCCGGGCGGCCGGCATCTCCAAGTCGTCGATCTACCACCATGTGGCCGGCAAGGAGGAACTGCTGCGCCGGGCCGTCAGCCGTGCCCTGGACGGTCTGTTCGGGATCCTCGAGGAGGAGCACGCGTGCGTGGGGCGCTCGGTGGAGCGCCTGGAGTACGTCGTACGGCGCATGGTCGAGGTCCTCATCGGCGAGCTGCCGTACGTCACGCTGCTGCTGCGCGTGCGCGGCAACACCGGCACCGAGCGGTGGGCCCTGGAGCGGCGGCGCGACTTCGACCACCGGGTCGCCGACCTGCTGAAGGCGGCCGCCGCCGACGGGGACGTGCGCGGGGACGTGGAGGTACGGCTCGCCACCCGGCTGGTCTTCGGGATGATCAACTCGATCGTCGAGTGGTACCGGCCCGGCGGCCGGGGGATGGCCGAGGGCGACGTGGCCGACGCGGTGGCGCGCCTGGTCTTCGCCGGTCTGCGCACCGAGCACCAGGAGCCGGGCGCGGGGATACGGGCGCGGGGATCCGGACTCTAGTGCCGCGGCAGGCAACGTTCGCCCCGTCGCGACGCCCGGCACGCACTCTCGCCGCACCGGCCGAAAGCCCAAGTACGTCCAGTACGAGGACTTCCGGCCGGCACGCCGAGAGCACGCACCGGACGCCGCTCCTTGACGGGCAAACGTTGCCTGCCGCGGCACTAGACGAGTAGTTCCGAATGCGGGGTTCTCAGACGTAGGGAGGGTGTCCAACATCGGGTTGTGACGACCGATTTAGACACCCTCTTGACGGCACTGTACGTGCATGTCGATGACCGTTTGAAGACCCTGCGGTGGCGTGGGCGTCCGCCGCGGCTGACCGATGCCGAGCTGGTGACCCTGGCAGTTGCCCAGGCCGTGCTGGGCTTCCACTGCGAGGCCCGCTGGCTGCGCTTCGCCCACGCCCACCTGCACGGCATGTTCCCGTATCTGCCACAGCGCCCCGCCTACAACAAGCGGCTGCGAGCTGCTCTGCCCCTGGTCAAGCGGGCCATCCGGTCACTGGCCGCAGATACCGACCTGTGGCTGGACGATGTATGGATCGTGGACTCCACGCCCGTCGAGTGCGCCCGCTCCCGCGAGACGGTCAAACGCTCCGACCTGGCCGGCTGGGCCAACTACGGTTACTGCCGCTCCCACTCCCGCTTTTACTGGGGCCTGAAGCTGCACCTGGTGTGCACGCCGGCCGGCTTG
>NZ_KQ948770.1:298056-388708 GCF_001514205.1 Streptomyces griseoruber
TCTGCGGTTCCAGGTCCTCCTCCTCGAACACCAGCAGCGTGCGGGTGCTGAGCACCTCGGGGATGGCCTGGAGCCGGGTCAGCACCACCTCGCGCAGCGCCCTGTTGTCGGGCGTGTGCACCAGCAGCAGGACGTCGAAATCGCCCCCGACGAGGGCGATGTGGGAGGCGCCGGGCAGTCGGCGGAGCTGCTCGCGGACGGTCCGCCAGGTGTTCTGCACGATCTTCAGGGTGATGTAGGCGCTCGTCCCCTGGCCCGCGCGCTCATGGTTCACCCGGGCTCCGAACCCCCGGATGACGCCGTCCTCGACGAGCCGGTTGATCCGCGCGTAGGCGTTGGCGCGCGAGACGTGCACGCGTTCGGCGACCGACCGTATCGAGGCCCGGCCGTCCGCCTGGAGCATCTGGAGGATGTCCCGGTCGATGGCGTCGAGCGGCCGGGCCGGGGGCGGTTCCTGCACGTACGCCCCGCTCTCCCCGTTCTCCCCGCTCGCCCCGCTCTCCGGGGGCGCCGCGTTCTTCGGGTGCTCGGCCATTTGTTCAGGTGCCATGTCCCCCCGCCTCTCCGCCATGGACGTCCTGCGTCCATCTCAGGTTGTGGAGAACCGTTTGTCCACAGCCTGAGGGTGCCTGTAGCCAAAATGTGCCGACGACCGAACAATCGGTAGGTGAGGCGGGTCACAAGCCGACCCGTCTCTCCGAGCCGCTCCCACGAGGAGGTGCCGTCATGACGGTCATGGAGCAGCGGGGCGCGTACCGGCCGACCCCGCCGCCCGCCTGGCAGCCCCGCACCGACCCCGCGCCGCTGCTGCCCGACGCGGAGCCCCACCGCGTCCTCGGCACCGAGCGGGCCGCGAAGGCCGATCCGGAGCTGCTGCGGCGGCTGTACGCCCAACTGGTTCTCGGCCGCCGCTACAACGCGCAGGCCACCGCCCTCACCAAGCAGGGGCGGCTCGCGGTCTATCCCTCCAGCACCGGCCAGGAGGCCTGCGAGGTCGCCGCCGCGCTGGCCCTGGAGGACCGCGACTGGCTGTTCCCCAGCTACCGCGACACCCTCGCGGTCGTCGCCCGCGGGGTCGACCCGGTCGACGCGCTCACCCTGCTGCGCGGCGACTGGCACACCGGCTACGACCCGTACGAGCACCGGGTGGCCCCCCTGTGCACCCCGCTCGCCACCCAGCTCCCGCACGCCGTGGGCCTCGCGCACGCCGCCCGTCTCAAGGGCGACGACGTGGTGGCGCTCGCCATGGTCGGCGACGGCGGCACCAGCGAGGGCGACTTCCACGAGGCGCTGAACTTCGCCGCCGTCTGGCAGGCCCCGGTCGTCTTCCTCGTCCAGAACAACGGCTTCGCGATCTCCGTACCGCTCGCCAAGCAGACCGCCGCGCCCTCCCTCGCCCACAAGGCCGTCGGCTACGGCATGCCGGGCCGCCTGGTCGACGGCAACGACGCCGCCGCCGTGCACGAGGTCCTCGCCGACGCCGTGCGCCGTGCGCGCGAGGGCGGTGGCCCCACCCTCGTCGAGGCCGTCACCTACCGTATCGACGCCCACACCAACGCCGACGACGCCACCCGCTACCGGGGCGACGCCGAGGTCGAGACCTGGCGCGAGCACGACCCGATCCGGCTGCTGGAACACGAGCTCACCGCGCGCGGGCTGCTCGACGACGACGCCCGGCAGACCGCGCGGGACGCCGCCGAGACGATGGCCGCCGACCTGCGCGCCCGGATGAACCAGGACCCGGCCCTGGACCCGATGGACCTCTTCGCCCACGTGTACGCCGAGGCCACCCCCCAGCTGCGCGAACAGCGTGCCCTGCTGGAGGCCGAACTCGCGGCGGAGCAGGAAGGCGCCCACCGATGACCACCGTCGCCCTCAAGCCCGCCACCATGGCGCAGGCCCTCACGCGCGCGCTGCGCGACGCGATGGCCGCCGACCCCTCCGTGCACGTCCTGGGCGAGGACGTGGGCACCCTCGGCGGTGTCTTCCGGGTCACCGACGGGCTCGCGAAGGAGTTCGGCGAGGACCGCTGCACCGACACCCCGCTCGCCGAGGCCGGCATCCTCGGCACCGCCGTCGGCATGGCCATGTACGGCCTGCGCCCGGTCGTCGAGATGCAGTTCGACGCCTTCGCCTACCCGGCGTTCGAGCAGCTCATCAGCCATGTCGCCCGGATGCGCAACCGCACCCGCGGCCGGATGCCGCTGCCGGTCACGATTCGCGTCCCCTACGGCGGCGGCATCGGCGGCGTCGAGCACCACAGCGACTCCTCCGAGGCCTACTACATGGCGACCCCGGGGCTCCACGTCGTCACGCCCGCCACGGTCGCCGACGCCTACGGCCTGCTGCGCGCCGCCATCGCCTCCGACGACCCGGTCGTCGTCCTCGAACCCAAGCGGCTCTACTGGTCCAAGGACACCTGGAACCCCGAGGACCCGCAGCCGGTCGACCCGATCGGACGCGCCGTCGTGCGCCGCTCCGGCAGCAGCGCGACCCTGATCACCTACGGCCCCTCGGTCCCCGTCTGTCTCGAAGCCGCCGAGGCGGCCCGCGCCGAGGGCTGGGACCTCGAGGTCGTCGACCTGCGCTCCCTGGTGCCCTTCGACGACGAGACGGTCGCCGCCTCGGTGCGCCGCACCGGGCGCGCGGTCGTCGTCCACGAGTCGGGCTCCTTCGGCGGCCCCGGCGGGGAGATCGCGGCCCGTGTCACGGAACGCTGCTTCCACCACCTGGAGGCGCCGGTGCTCCGGGTCGCCGGCTTCGACATCCCCTACCCGCCGCCGATGCTGGAGCGTCACCACCTGCCCGGCGTCGACCGCATCCTGGACGCCGTGGCACGGCTGCAGTGGGAGGCCGGGAACTGATGGCACAGGTGCTGGAGTTCAAGCTGCCCGACCTCGGTGAGGGACTCACCGAGGCGGAGATCGTGCGCTGGCTCGTCCAGGTCGGCGACGTCGTCGCCGTGGACCAGCCGGTCGTCGAGGTCGAGACGGCCAAGGCGATGGTCGAGGTGCCCTGCCCCTACGGCGGTGTGGTCACCGCCCGCTTCGGCGAGGAGGGCACCGAACTGCCCGTCGGCGCCCCGCTGATCACGGTCGCGGTCGGCGCTCCGGCCTCCGGCGGCCCGGCCGAGGGCTCGGGGAACGTGCTGGTGGGATACGGCACCTCGGAGGCACCGGCGCGGCGCAGGCGGGTAAGGCCGGCGCAGTCCCCGCCCGCCGCGCGGGTGACCGCCGCCGCACCCGCCGCGGCCGCACCCGTCCCGGCCGCACCCGCCGCCTCGGTCACGGCGGGGGGTCCGGTCCCCGTGATCTCTCCTCTGGTGCGGCGCCTGGCCCGGGAGGGCGGTCTGGATCTGCGGGAGCTGAAGGGCTCCGGGCCCGACGGGCTCATCCTGCGTGTGGACGTGGAGAACGCCCTGCGGGCGGCGGTGGCCGCTCCCGAGCCCTCGCCCGCCCCTGCCTCCGCTCCCGTCCCCTCCGCCTTCACCGGCGGTCAGCGCGTCCCCCTCAAGGGCGTCCGGGGCGCCGTCGCCGACAAGCTCTCCCGCAGCCGTCGCGAGATCCCCGACGCGACCTGCTGGGTGGACGCCGACGCGACCGAGCTGATGCGCGCCCGCGCCGCGATGAACGCCGCCGGCGGCCCGAAGATCTCCCTCCTCGCGCTGCTGGCCCGTATCTGCACCGCCGCCCTGGCCCGTTTCCCGGAGCTGAACTCCACCGTCGACCTCCAGGCGCGGGAGATCGTCCGGTTCGACCAGGTGCACCTGGGCTTCGCCGCGCAGACCGAGCGGGGGCTGGTCGTACCCGTCGTCCGCGACGCCCACGCCCGGGACGCCGAGGGGCTCACCGCGGAGTTCGCCCGGCTCACCGACGTGGCCCGGGACGGCCGGCTCACCCCCGCCGAACTGACCGGCGGGACCTTCACACTGAACAACTACGGGGTGTTCGGCGTCGACGGCTCCACGCCGATCATCAACCACCCCGAGGCGGCCATGCTCGGCGTCGGCCGGATCGTGCCCAAGCCGTGGGTGCACGAGGGCGAGCTGGCCGTGCGCCAGGTCGTGCAGCTCTCCCTCACCTTCGACCACCGGGTGTGCGACGGCGGCACCGCCGGAGGCTTCCTGCGGTATGTGGCGGACTGTGTGGAACAGCCGGCGGTTCTGCTGCGCACCCTGTGATCACGCGGCTCCCCGCGTTCCCTGTGATCGAGGAGGCCCGCATACTCGGGGGGTGACCTCGTTCGAACCCCCCGGCACGCCCGCCGGCCGTCCACCGGGGCCGGCCGTCGCCGCGTACGACGCCGTCGTGCTCGCGGGCGGCGGCGCCCGGCGTCTCGGCGGCGCCGACAAGCCGGGGGTGCGCGTGGGCGGGCGGGCGCTGCTGGACCGGGTGCTCGCCGCCTGCGCCGACGCCCGCACCACCATCGTGGTCGCCGATCCCCGGCCCACCGCCCGGCCCGTGCGCTGGGCGCGCGAGGACCCGCCGGGCGGGGGTCCCGTGGCCGCGCTCGACGCCGGTCTGTGCCGCACCACGGCCGACGACGTCCTCGTCCTCTCCGCCGACCTGCCCTTCCTCGCGGCCGGCACCGTGAGGCGGCTGCTGGCCGCCCTGCGCGCGGGCACCACGGAGGGCGCCCTGCTCACCGACGCCGAGGGCCGCGACCAGCCGCTCGTCGCCGCGTACCGGACCGCCGCCCTGCGCCGCGAACTGGCGCCACTCGGCGCCGCCCCCGGCGGCCTCACGGGGCTGCCCCTGCGCCGGCTGACCGCCGGCCTCGACCTCACCCGCGTCCCCGACCCCGTCGCGTCCTTCGACTGCGACACCTGGGACGACATCGCCACCGCCCGGGCCCGCATCAGGGAGCATGACCACGTGTTGGACGAATGGATTTCCGCAGTCAAGGACGAGCTGGGCATCGACCTGGAGGTCGACACCGGTCTGCTCCTCGATCTCGCCCGGGACGCCGCCCACGGCGTGGCCCGGCCCGCCGCGCCGCTGACCACCTTCCTGGTCGGCTACGCGGCCGCACAGGCCCAGGGAGGCCCCGAGGCCGTCGCCGAGGCCGCCCGCAAGGCCGCAGCCCTGGCGCTGCGCTGGGCGAAGGAGGCGGAACAGGCGAACGCCGGAGGCCCCGACGGCTCTGCTGCCGCCCGGCCCGGCGGCACGGCACCGGACGCCGGATGACCCGCCGCGGCATCCGTGAGGGCCGGGACACGCAGGCCCCCGATGCCGAGGGCTTCGACGTCGAGGAGGTGCTCGCCCTCGTGAACGACGGCAAGGGCCCCGCCCGCCCGGCCGGTGACCCCGTGCCCGGGCGGACGGCCGCACGGACCGAAGGCGCCGCCCCCACCCACGGCCCCCGTACCCGGGAGGCCGCAGCCTCTCCGGCCGATCGTCACGGCCACCGGCACCACGCCACCCCCTGGCCCGAGGCCCGGACCGTCGCCGCCCGCGCCGCCCGGTCCCAGGCCGCGCGCCGCGCCCCCGTCTCCGTGACCCTCGGCGACGCCCTCGGGCTGGTCCTGGCCGGCCCGCTGACCGCTCTCACCGACCTGCCCTCCTTCGACACCTCCGCGATGGACGGCTGGGCCGTGGCGGGCCCCGGCCCCTGGCGGGTCCGGGACGAGGGCGTGCTGGCGGGCAGCACCGCGCCCGAACCCCTCGCCGACGGCGAGGCCGTCCGGATCGCCACCGGCGCCCGTATCCCCCCGGACACCACGGCGGTCCTGCGCAGCGAGCACGGCCGCACCGACGCCCAGGGACGGCTGCATCCGACCCGGGACATGAGCCACGGCCAGGACATCCGCCCCCGCGGGCAGGAGTGCCGTAGCGGCGATCAGCTGCTGCCCGCCGGTGCGGTGGTGACCCCGGCGGTCCTCGGCCTCGCCGCGGCCGCCGGGTACGACACCCTGTCCGCCGTACCGCGGCCCCGGGCCGAGGTGCTCGTCCTGGGCGACGAACTGCTCACCGAGGGCCGCCCGCACGACGGGCTCATCCGGGACGCGCTCGGCCCCATGCTGCCGCCGTGGCTGCGGGCCCTGGGCGCCGAGGTCGTCGCCGTGCGGCGGATCGGCGACGACGAGAAGGCCCTGCACAAGGCCGTCAGCAGATCCTCCGCCGACCTGATCCTCACCACCGGCGGCACCGCCTCCGGCCCCGTCGACCACGTCCATCCCGTCCTGCGCCGCGTCGGCGCCGAACTCCTCGTGGACGGTGTCCAGGCGCGCCCCGGGCACCCCATGCTGCTGGCGCGCACCAAGGACGAGCAGCACCTCGTCGGTCTGCCCGGCAACCCCCTCGCGGCCGTCTCCGGGCTCCTCACGCTCGCCGAGCCCTTGCTGCGCACCCTGTCCGCCCGGCCCGCCCCGGAGCGCTATGGGATGCCCCTGCGGGACGAGGTGCACGGGCATCCCCATGACACCCGGCTCGTCCCGGTGGTGCTGCGCGGTGATCATGTCGTCCCGCTGCACTACAACGGCCCGGCGATGCTCCGGGGCGTCGCCGCGGCCGACGCGCTGGCCGTCGTACCGCCGGGGGGAGCGCGGGCGGGCCAGCGGGCGGAACTCCTCGACCTGCCGTGGGCGACGGCCGGGGTCGCGGCGTGTTTCACGTGAAACAGCCGGCCTTGGGCACGTCCTGTTTCACGTGAAACAAACCGTCTGTTTCACGTGAAACACCCGCATGGCGGGCCTGTCACACCTGTTCGGGCGCCGGTACCGCCCGGCGGACCGTGATCACCCGGTCCCCCTGCTGGAGCCGGGTGAGCCGGGGGTCGGTGTAGTCGAGCAGCTGCCGGTCCCGTACGACGGCCACGACCAGGTCCGCGGAGCTGCGCGGCGACTGCCCTTCCTCGCCCTCGGTGACGGGGCGTTCGAAGAGGGTCAGCCCGCTGCCGAGGGTCATCAGGTTCTCCAGGGTCTTCGCCACGGTCGGGCTGACCATCGAGACGCCGAGCAGCCGTCCCGCGGACGAGGAGCTGGTGACCACGGTGTTCGCGCCGGACTGCCGGAGCAGGGGCACGTTCTCGTCCTCGCGGGCCGCCACCACGATCGTGGCGCGCCGGTTGAGCTGCCGGGCCGTCAGCGTGACCAGGGCGGCCGTGTCGTCGCGTTGCGGGGCGACGATCACGCGGGAGGCATGCGGTACCTCCGCCCGCCGCAGCACCTCGCTGCGGGTGGCGTCCCCGGTGACGGCCACCAGCCCGTCGTCGCCGGCCGCTTCGGTGGCCTTGCGCTGGGCGTCCACGACCACGATCCGCTCCTTGGCGACACCCTGCCCGACCAGCGTCTGCACCGCGTGCCGGCCCTTCGTGCCGTATCCGACGACCACGACATGGTCCCGGGTGCGCATCCGCCAGCGGTGGATGCGCACCTGCTGCCGGGTGCGTTCGGTGAGCACCTCCAGGGTGGTCCCGACCAGGATGATCAGGAACAGCACGCGCAGCGGGGTGATGACGAGGATGTTGACCAGCCGGGCGGTGTCGCTCACGGGGGTGATGTCGCCGTAGCCGGTGGTGGAGAGGGTGACCGTGGCGTAGTAGGCGGAGTCGAGGAGGTCCACGGAACCGTCGGAGTTGTCGTTGTAGCCCTCGTGGTCGGCGTAGACGATCAGGGTGGTCAGGGCCAGCACCAGCAGGCCCATGGCGAGGCGGCGCAGCACCTGCTGGAGCGGGGGCGCGCCGACGCTCACCGGCATGGTGATGGAGCGCCCCGCCTCGGCGTCGTCGCGTGCCTCCCGGCGGGAGCGGTACCAGAGGGACCTGACGAGAGAGAGCCGCACCGGCCCGGTGGGCTGTCGTTCCTGGTCCTTCATCGCGTGCCCCCTGTGGCCGTGATCCGATCGATGGGCACCATGGTTCCCGGCGGGTTCCCACCCGCCATGAAGCAACACGGTCCCAGGGCCCGTGTCCGTTCCCGTACCGGAGGTCCCCTTGCGCGACCACATTGTCGTCGTCGGCTTCGGCACGAAGGGGAGGTCCGCGATCCGGACGGCCTGTGCCTCGGGGCTGCGCAAGGACCAGGTCGTGGTGATCGATCCCAGCTCGAAGGCGATCGACGCGGCGACGGCCGAGGGCTACGGGGGTGTGGTCGGGGACGCCACCCGCAGTGATGTGCTGCGGCGGGCGGAGGTGCAGCGGGCCGGACGGATCGTCATCGCCACCCAGCGCGACGACACGGCCGTCCTGGTGGCGCTGACGGCCCGCCAGCTCAACCCGGCCGCGAAGATCGTGGCCGCGGCGCGCGAGGAGGAGAACGCGCCGCTGCTGAAGCAGTCCGGCGCCGACGAGGTCATCACCAGCGCCGGGGCGGCCGGACGGCTGCTGGGGCTCAGCGTGCTCAGCCCGTCGGCCGGTCTGGTGATGGAGGACCTGATACAGCAGGGCAGCGGGCTGGACCTCGTCGAGCGGACCGTGACCAAGGCGGAGGCGGGCCGCGGTCCGCGCGAGACGGACGACCTGGTGGTCAGCGTCGTCCGCGGCCACCGGGTCCTCGCCTACGACGATCCCGCCGTCGGCGTGCTGGAGCTGACGGACAGGCTGATCACGATCGTCCGCGTCGACTGAGCGGCCGCGCACCGGACAGCCGCTGCCTTCCCGGAGGGACCCCGCGTCCGGGCGCGGAGTAGCGTCCCCTTCATGCATGCGATCACGATTCCCGAACCTGGTGGTCCCGAGGCGCTGGTGTGGGACGAGGTCCCCGATCCCGTGCCCGCCGAGGGCGAGGTCCTGGTCGAGGTGGTGGCCGGCGCCGTCAACCGCGCCGACATCCTGCAACGACAGGGCTTCTACGACCCGCCCCCCGGCGCCTCCCCGTACCCCGGCCTGGAGTGCTCCGGCCGGATCGCCGCGATCGGCCCCGGAGTCTCCGGCTGGACCGTCGGCGACGAGGTGTGCGCGCTGCTCTCGGGCGGCGGATACGCCGAGAAGGTCGCCGTCCCGGCCGGACAGCTGCTGCCCGTGCCCGAGGGCGTCGATCTCCGGCAGGCCGCCGCGCTCCCCGAGGTGACCTGCACGGTCTGGTCGAACGTGTTCATGGTCGCCCAGCTGCGCCCCGGCGAGACCCTGCTCGTGCACGGCGGCTCCAGCGGCATCGGCACCATGGCGATCCAGCTGGCCAAGGCCGTCGGAGCCAAGGTCGCGGTGACCGCCGGTACCAAGGAGAAGCTGGAGCGCTGCGCCGAGCTGGGCGCGGACATCCTGATCGACTACCGCGAGCAGGACTTCGTCGCCGAGCTGAAGGCGGCCACCGGTGGCGCGGGCGCCGATGTGATCCTCGACAACATGGGGGCGAAGTACCTGGACCGCAATGTCCAGAGCCTCGCCGTCAACGGCCGGCTCGCGATCATCGGCATGCAGGGCGGCATCAAGGGCGAGCTGAACATCGCGGCGCTCCTGAACAAGCGCGCCGCGATCAGCGCGACCTCGCTGCGGGCCCGCCCGCTCGCGGAGAAGACGGCCATCGTCGCCGCCGTACGCGAACACGTCTGGCCCCTCCTCGCGGCGGGGCATGTCCGTCCCGTCGTCGACCGGGAGATCCCGATGAGCGACGCGGCCGCGGCGCACCGGGTCGTCGAGGAGAGCGGCCACGTGGGCAAGGTGCTGCTGGTCGTGCCCTAGCGCGCCGGTTCAGGAGCGCCGCAGCCGGAGCGCGGCGAGGCCGAGGCCCAGCCCGAGCCCGATGAGGACCAGTCCGCTGCCCAGCGGCAGGATCCGCAGCACGGGTCCCTCGGCCCGCTCCCCCGGCGCTGCGGCCGGACCTGCCCCGTCCTGCGGCGCGGAGGCCTGCGGCGCGACGGCCGCCTCCGGCGGCGACTCGGCTCCGGCGTCGGCGTCCGGGTCGCCTTCGGGCCGGTCCAGCGGGTCACCGGAGCCTTCGGAGTCGCCCGAGCCGCTGTCGCCGGAGCCCTCGGTGGCACCGGTGCCGTCCGTTCCGTCCACGCCGGCACCGGCCTCCTGGCCCGTGTCGTCCTCGTCCTGCGCCGCGCCCTGCTCCTCGTCCGGCCGCCCGGGCCGCGCCCGCCCCTCACCGGCCCGGCTCCCGGCCCGGTCGGGGTCGGGGGAGGAGGAAGCGGAGGGGGAGGCGACCGCCACCGGGCCCCTGCGGTGCGCCGAGCCCCTGTCGTCCGTCGCACCCTCGCCGTGCCCGCCGCCGCGCCGGTCGTGCGTCGGGACACCGCCGTACGACGCTCCGCTCTTGTACGTCGATACGGTCCCGTACGACGCGCCGCTCTTGTACGTCGATACGGTCCCGTACGACGAGACGGCCCCGTACGTCGACACGGTCCCGTACGACGAGACGGCCCCGTACGTCGACACGGCCCCGTACGACGAGACGGCACCGTACGGCAGCACCAGCACCCCCACCGCGCACAACCCCCGCCGCAATCGAGTCACGTCCCTCAGACTCACACTCCCGCCAAAGCCCCGCATACCGGACTACACCGAACGCGTGCCGTGCGGAAACGGTGGATCTTCCTTCATGGGGGGCACCACGGTGATGAGGTGGAGGGGTGCGAGAGAATGGCGGCATGGAGATGCCGAGGAACGAAAGGTCGCCGGAGACCGCCCAGAAGATCCTGGTCGTGGGCCAGGACGGTATGGCACTCGGTGGCGTCGACGCCGATGAGGACTCCCGTGAGATCCCGGTGACGGAGCAGGTCGAGCAGCCGGCGAAGGTCATGCGGATCGGCAGCATGATCAAGCAGTTGCTGGAGGAGGTACGCGCGGCTCCCCTGGACGAGGCGAGCCGGGCCCGGCTGAAGGAGATCCACTCCAGTTCGGTGAAGGAACTCGAGGACGGCCTGGCGCCGGAGCTCGTCGAGGAGTTGGAGCGGCTGTCCCTGCCGTTCAACGAGGACTCCACCCCCAGCGACGCGGAACTGCGGATCGCGCAGGCCCAGTTGGTGGGCTGGCTGGAGGGCCTCTTCCACGGCATCCAGACGACCCTGTTCGCCCAGCAGATGGCCGCACGCGCGCAGTTGGAGCAGATGCGCCGGGCGCTGCCGCCGGGGGTGGGCGGTCACGAGGGGGTCGACGACCCCCGCGCGGGCGGCCGCGCGGGCGGCCCGTACCTCTGAGCACAGCGTTTTGCACCGTCGTAGACGACAACAGGGCCCGGCGTGGAAGCCGGGCCCTTTCTTCTGCCTTTGCCGCCGGGCGGGTCAGGACGCCGGATTGCCCGTCGACACGCTCAGCTCGATCTCCGGCACGTCCGACGGGTCGACGTCCGTCCCGGCGGACGGGAACTGGTCCATCACCGCGCCGTCGCCGTAGGTGTTCTCGTCCACGTACTTGATCTTCATCTTCCAGCCGGCCGCCTGGAAGCAGGCCTTGACCGACTGGATGTACTTGAACTTGAAGTCCGGCACCCGGACCTTGTCGGGGTCGTTGTACGACTCCTCCGGCTCGGAGCACTCGGTCGACTCGATCGTCTTGGCGGTGTCGGGGCCGCGGTAGCCCGCCGCCTTCGTCGCCGAGGGGGAGGCGCTGGAGCCGCCGCTGCCGCCCTCGTCGTCGCCGCTGCCGTTGACGGCGAGGCTCATCAGGAACGCGCCCACCGCCACCACGACGACCAGGGCCGAACCGATCACCACCGGCTTGTTGCCCTTGCCGCCGCCCGGGGGCATCGGGGCCGGGGGCTGCGGCGAGAGGTTGTACGCCGGTGGCGTGGGCGGCCCCTGCTGGTGGCCGTAGGCCGGGGCGGGCGTCTGGTAGCCGGGCTGCTGCGGGTAGCCGTAGGAGGCGGACGGCGGGGTCGGGGCGCCGTAGGGGTTCGGGGTCGGCGCCGGCTGGTACGGCGTCTGCACGCTGCCCAGGGGCGGCTGCGGCGTGTTCTGGCCGACCGGCGGGAACACCGCGGAGCCCACACCCGAGCCGCTCTGCACCGGGGTGCCCGGGACGATGCTCGGCGGGGCCGGCTGGAGGGAGGCGGCGATGCGCAGGCACTCGTCGCGCATGGCGACGGCGCTCGGGAAGCGGTCGTTCGGGTTCTTCTTCAGCGCGCGGGCGACCAGCGCGTCCACGGCCGGCGGCAGCGCCCGGTTGATCGAGGAGGGCGCCACCGGCTCCTCCTGCACATGCGCGTACGCGATCGCCAGCGGCGAGTCCGCGTCGAACGGCAGCCGCCCGGTGACCAGTTGGAACAGCATGATGCCGACCGAGTACAGGTCGGAACGGGCGTCCACGCCCCGGCCCAGGGCCTGCTCCGGCGAGAGGTACTGCGGGGTGCCGACGACCATGCCGGTCTGCGTCATCGACGTCACACCGGACTGCATCGCGCGCGCGATGCCGAAGTCCATCACCTTGACGACGCCGCGCTTGGTCATCATCACGTTGCCCGGCTTGATGTCGCGGTGGACCAGCCCCATCTCGTGGCTGATCTCCAGCGCCGCCAGCACATCCGCGGTGATCTTCAGCGCCTTGTCGGCGGGCATCGCGCCCTGCCGCCGTACGTCCTCGTCGAGCACGGAGCCGAGCGGGCGGCCCTCGACGTACTCCATGACGATGTACGGCGTCGTCAGGCCGCCCATCTGGTCCTCGCCGGTGTCGAACACCGAGACGATGTTGGTGTGCGTGAGCTTGGCCACTGCCTGGGCCTCACGGCGGAAACGCTCGCGGAAGGCCTGTTCACGGCCGAGTTCGGTGTGCAGCGTCTTGACCGCGACCTGACGGTCGAGGACCGAGTCGTAGGCGAGGTGCACCGAGGCCATGCCGCCCTGGCCGAGCAGATCGCGCAGCTGATACCGGCCATTGGCCAGCGCCCGCCCCGCGTGCGCGCCCTGGGCGCCGTCCTGGCTCATGTTCCGCGTCCCCCGTAGGCCCTCGAGGCGCCGTCGTCCACCGCCGGGCGTCTCTCTGCCGTTGACTGCCATTGATCGAAAGTGCTATTCCCGGCCAAGTCTGCCGCAGGGCACTGACACGTCAAGCTCGGTGCCCGTTCCGTGACCCTACGAGAAAGAAGCGTCGCGGAAGCGTTACAGGTGGCTTGCGGCCGGTACACAGAATTTGCACGCCGGCAGGTGGTACGGGTTTGATGACCGGTCCGTCTCGGACCGGCGGCGGAGCCCGGCAGGGGCTCATCCAGGACCGGAGGCTTGCGCGAAGGCTGTAGCGTGACCGACGGAGACCGTAACAACACCGCGCGCACCGCGGGCAGAAACGACGGCGAGGACTGATGGCACAGCAGCAGCCCCAGGGCCCGTCCGACCCCGAGGCGACTGGCGGCGGTATGTCAGACGCGCCCGAGAACTGGGGCAACGGCGGGCTGGTCGGCGACGGCCGGTACCGGCTGACCCGCAGACTCGGTCGGGGCGGTATGGCCGAGGTGTTCGCGGCCGAGGACGTACGACTCGGCCGCACCGTCGCGGTCAAACTGCTGCGCGCCGACCTTGCCGAGGATCCCACCTCCAAGGCCCGCTTCACGCGCGAGGCCCAGTCGGTGGCCGGCCTCAACCACCATGCGATCGTCGCCGTGTACGACTCCGGCGAGGACTTCGTGGGCGGCCAGAGCGTGCCGTACATCGTCATGGAGATCGTCGAGGGGCGCACCATCCGCGACCTCCTCCTCAACGCCGAGGCGCCCGGGCCCGAGCAGGCCCTGATCATCGTCTCCGGTGTGCTGGAGGCGCTCGCCTACTCGCACCAGCACGGCATCGTGCACCGCGACATCAAGCCGGCGAACGTGATCATCACGCACAACGGCGCCGTCAAGGTGATGGACTTCGGCATCGCGCGCGCCCTGCACGGCGCGTCCACGACGATGACGCAGACCGGCATGGTCATGGGCACCCCGCAGTACCTCTCCCCGGAGCAGGCGCTCGGCAAGGCCGTCGACTACCGCTCCGACCTGTACGCGACGGGCTGCCTCCTCTACGAACTGCTCGCGCTGCGCCCGCCGTTCATCGGCGAGACCCCGCTGTCGGTGGTCTACCAGCACGTCCAGGACATCCCGATGCCGCCGTCGCAGACCTCCGAGGGCGAGTGCCCGCCGGAGCTCGACGGCCTGGTCATGCGGTCCCTCGCCAAGGAGCCCGACGACCGGTTCCAGACGGCCGAGGAGATGCGCGGACTCGTCCAGTACGCGTTGCAGATGCTGTACGACCAGGGCGGCCACACCGGCACCTGGAACACCGGCCCGGTCGCGATGCACGACGGCCGGGGCGCCGCCGCGAGCCCCTACGCGAGCACCACGATGATGCCCCAGCACGACGGCTCGATGACCTCGCAGATCCCGCAGCCGATCCTGCCCACCGGGTACGGCAACGGCGACGACGGCGGCTTCGAGGGCCACGGGAACAAGGGCAGCGGCCGCGGCAAGCTGTGGATCCTGGCCGTCCTCGCGGTGATCGCCATCGCGGCGGGCGTCGCGCTCGCGCTGAACACCAAGAACACGGGCAGCGGCGACGCCGGCACCACCGAGTCGCCGAGCGCCACCCAGTCCCAGAGCGCCGAGTCCAGCGAGACGCCGAGCGACGAGGCGTCCGAGGAGTCCTCGGACGACACCTCCGACGACAGCACCGGCTCGGACTCCGGCTCCTACAACACCCCGCAGTACACGCCGTCGGACACTCCGTCGTCCACGCCCTCCGAGACGGCCAGCAGCGAGCCGACCGACACGGAGACCGACCCGGGGACCTCCGAGGAGCCGACCGGCCCGACGACGAGCGACCCGGGGACGGACGGCGGCACCGACCAGGGCACGACCGACGGCTCCGCGAACGGCGGCACCGACCAGGGCAGCACCACCCTCGGCGCCGGCCTCGGCGGCAACTGACCGATCGCTTTTTTCAGCCACGCGCGCGTGACGCCCTTTCCTGGGCATCACGCGCGCGTAGTGCATTCGGGGGACTCTTCCCGTGACCTGGGTCACCGGGATAACGTGCCCTTGTTCCGGCCCCCTGCAAGGCTGTGACCAGGAAGAGTTCCCGATTTTGCGAATTTACTTGGAAATCCAAGCAAAAACGCAGGTCAGGAGGGGTTTCACAGAAATGTGGACTACTGGGTAACGTGCCTGTTGCAGGGCGCTCGCCGGGGCACCTGTCACATCTGTGCCCGTTTTGCCGCACCCACCCTGTGCGGATGCGAAGGCGCAGGTGAGCCGCACTGGCACCCGGCGAACCCGGGTAGCCGGACCGACGGAGGAGCACACGTGACCGTGGAGAGCACTGCCGCGCGCAAACCGCGACGCAGCGCCGGAACCAAGAGCACGGCCGGCAAGCGCACGACCGCAAGGAACGCGCCAGGCACCGACCCCGAGCTCGTACAGTTGCTGACGCCCGAGGGCCAGCGCGTCAAGAACGCCGAGTACGACAAGTACGTCGCCGGCGTCACCCCCGAAGAGCTCCGTGGCCTGTACCGCGACATGGTGCTCACCCGCCGCTTCGACGCCGAGGCCACCTCCCTCCAGCGCCAGGGTGAGCTGGGCCTGTGGGCCTCGCTGCTCGGCCAGGAGGCCGCCCAGATCGGCTCCGGCCGGGCGCTGCGCGACGACGACTACGTCTTCCCGACCTACCGCGAGCACGGCGTCGCCTGGTGCCGCGGGGTCGACCCGACCAACCTGCTCGGCATGTTCCGCGGGGTGAACAACGGCGGCTGGGACCCCAACGGCAACAACTTCCACCTCTACACGATCGTCATCGGCTCCCAGACGCTGCACGCGACCGGGTACGCGATGGGCATCGCCAAGGACGGCGCGGACAGCGCGGTGATCGCCTACTTCGGCGACGGCGCGTCCAGCCAGGGCGACGTCGCCGAGTCCTTCACCTTCTCCGCGGTCTACAACGCGCCGGTGGTGTTCTTCTGCCAGAACAACCAGTGGGCGATCTCCGAGCCGACCGAGAGGCAGACCCGCGTCCCGCTCTACCAGCGCGCCCAGGGCTTCGGCTTCCCCGGCGTCCGCGTCGACGGCAACGACGTGCTGGCCTGCCTCGCGGTCACCCGCTGGGCCCTGGAGCGGGCCCGCAACGGCGAGGGCCCCACCCTCGTCGAGGCGTACACCTACCGCATGGGCGCCCACACCACCTCCGACGACCCGACCAAGTACCGCGCGGACGAGGAGCGCGAGGCCTGGGAGGCGAAGGACCCGATCCTGCGTCTGCGCCGGCACCTGGAGACCTCAAACCACACGGACGACGGATTCTTCGCGGAACTCGAGGACGAGAGCGAGGCGTTGGGCAGGCGAGTGCGCGAAGCGGTCCGCGCCATGCCGGACCCGGACCACTTCGCCATCTTCGAGAACGTGTACGCGGACGGGCACGCGCTCGTCGACGAGGAGCGGGCCCAGTTCGCCGCCTACCAGGCGTCGTTCGCGGACGAGGGGGGTAACTGAGATGGCTGAGACCTTCAAGGCCGAGACTTCCACAAGCATGGCACTGGCCAAGGCGATCAACGAATCGCTGCGGCGCGCCCTGGAGACCGACCCGAAGGTCCTCGTCATGGGCGAGGACGTCGGCAAGCTCGGCGGTGTCTTCCGGGTGACGGACGGCCTGCAGAAGGACTTCGGCGAGAGCCGGGTCATCGACACCCCGCTCGCCGAGTCCGGCATCGTCGGCACGGCCATCGGCCTCGCCCTGCGCGGCTACCGCCCCGTGGTGGAGATCCAGTTCGACGGCTTCGTCTTCCCCGCCTACGACCAGATCGTCACCCAGCTCGCCAAGATGCACGCCCGCTCGCTGGGCAAGGTCAAGATGCCGGTCGTCGTCCGCATCCCCTACGGCGGCGGCATCGGCGCGGTCGAGCACCACTCCGAGTCCCCGGAGTCGCTGTTCGCGCACGTCGCCGGATTGAAGGTGGTCTCCCCCTCCAACGCCTCCGACGCCTACTGGATGATGCAGCAGGCCATCCAGAGCGACGACCCGGTGATCTTCTTCGAGCCCAAGCGGCGCTACTGGGACAAGGGCGAGGTCAACACCGAGGCCATCCCCGGCGAGCTGCACAAGGCCCAGGTGGCCCGGGAGGGCACCGACCTGACCCTGGCCGCCTACGGCCCGATGGTGAAGCTCTGCCTGGAGGCCGCGAACGCCGCCGCCGAGGAGGGCAAGAGCCTCGAGGTCCTCGACCTGCGCTCGGTCTCCCCCCTCGACTTCGACTCCATCCAGGCCTCCGTCGAGAAGACCCGCCGTCTGGTCGTCGTCCACGAGGCCCCGGTGTTCTTCGGCTCGGGCGCGGAGATCGCCGCGCGCATCACCGAGCGCTGCTTCTACCACCTGGAGGCCCCGGTGCTCCGGGTCGGCGGCTACCACGCCCCGTACCCGCCGGCCCGCCTGGAGGAGGAGTACCTGCCGGGCCTGGACCGGGTGCTCGACGCCGTCGACCGTGCCCTGGCGTACTGAGGAGAGGGTCGTGACGACGATGACGGAAGCGTCCGTACGCGAGTTCAAGATGCCGGACGTGGGCGAGGGCCTCACCGAGGCCGAGATCCTCAAGTGGTACGTCCAGCCCGGTGACACGGTCACCGACGGCCAGGTGGTGTGCGAGGTCGAGACGGCCAAGGCCGCCGTCGAACTGCCCATCCCCTACGACGGTGTGGTCCGCGCGCTCCACTTCCCCGAGGGCACCACGGTGGACGTGGGCATGTCGATCATCGCGGTGGACGTGTCGGGCGGCGCGGCCCCGGCTCCCGCCGAGGCACCGGCGCAGGCTCCCGCTCCCGCCCCCGAGGAGAAGAAGCCGGAGGGCTCCGGCCGCCAGCCGGTGCTCGTCGGGTACGGCGTGGCCGCCTCCTCCACCAAGCGCCGCCCCCGCAGGAGCACCGCGATCCCGGCCCAGGAGCCCGCCGCGGCGGCCGTCCAGTCCGAGCTGAACGGCCACGGCACCGCCCCGGCCTCGAAGGAGCGCCCGCTGGCCAAGCCGCCGGTGCGCAAGCTCGCCAAGGACCTGGGCGTGGATCTCACCGCGGTGGTTCCGACCGGCCCGGACGGCGTCATCACGCGCGAGGACGTGCACGCGGCGGCGGCCCCGCAGACCACGGCTCCGGCAGCCCCGGCCCAGGCGCCCACGCCCGAACCGGTCAGCCCGGTCAGCCCGGTCAGCCCGGCCGGCCAGGCCCCGGCACCGGTCACCACGCCCGCGCCGGCGCCCGTCGCGTCGTACGACCCGGCCCGCGAGACCCGTGTCCCGGTCAAGGGTGTCCGCAAGGCGACCGCGGCGGCGATGGTCGGCTCGGCGTTCACCGCGCCGCATGTCACCGAGTTCATCACGGTCGACGTGACGCGCACGCTGAAGCTGGTCGAGGAGCTGAAGCAGGACAGGGAGATGGAGGGGCTGCGGGTCAACCCGCTGCTGCTGATCGCCAAGGCCCTGCTGGTCGCGATCCGGCGCCACCCGGAGATCAACGCCTCCTGGGACGAGGCGGCACAGGAGATCGTGGTCAAGCACTACGTCAACCTGGGCATCGCGGCGGCCACCCCGCGCGGTCTGCTCGTCCCGAACATCAAGGACGCGCACGCCAAGACGCTGCCGCAGCTGGCCGAGTCCCTGAGCGAGCTGGTCTCCACGGCCCGCGACGGCAGGACGTCCCCCGCCGCCATGCAGGGCGGCACGGTGACGATCACCAATGTCGGCGTCTTCGGCGTCGACACCGGCACCCCGATCCTCAACCCCGGGGAGTCGGCGATCCTCGCCGTCGGCGCGATCAAGCTCCAGCCGTGGGTCCACAAGGGCAAGGTGAAGCCCCGCCAGGTCACCACCCTGGCGCTGTCCTTCGACCACCGTCTGGTCGACGGGGAGCTGGGCTCGAAGGTGCTGGCCGACGTGGCGGCGATCCTGGAACAGCCGAAGCGGCTGATCACCTGGGCGTGAGACGGATACGGCCCCCGCTCGGCGGCGGGGGCCGTGACCGCTAGGCCGGTACGTGCACCGTCTCCACCCGGCTCGCCACCAGCCGCTCCCGTTCCCGGCGGGCCGCCCGCTTGCGCAGCCGCAGGATCTGGCTGACGCCGAGGGCCTGGAGGACGAACACCGAGGAGAAGGCGATCGTGTAGTCGTCGCCGGTCGCGTCCAGCAGCACGCCGACGGCGAACAGGGTCGTCATGGAGGCCGTGAAACCACCCATGTTGGTGATGCCGGAGGCGGTGCCCTGACGCTCGGGCGGGTTCGCGGGGCGGGCGAAGTCGAAGCCCAGCATCGAGGCGGGGCCGCAGGCGCCGAGGACCGCGCAGAGGACGACGAGCAGCCACATCGGCGCGTGGTCGCCGGGGTAGACCAGGGTCACCGCCCAGGCGAGGGCGGTCGCGCCCACCGTGCCCAGCGCCAGCGGGAGCCGGGCGCCGTGGTGCCGGGCGACGATCTGGCCGTAGACCAGACCCACGACCATGTTGGACAGGACGACCAGCGTCAGCAGTTCGCCCGCTGTCGCCCGGGACAGGCCCTGGGCCTGGACGAGGAACGGCAGGCCCCACAGCAGCAGGAACACCATCGCCGGGAACTGGGTCGTGAAGTGCACCCACAGACCGAGCCGGGTCCCCGGCTCCCGCCAGGACGCGGCGATCTGCCGGCGGACGTACGCGGCGCCGTGGTGCGGGAAGGGTTCGGGCGCGTGGCCCTCGGGATGGTCCTTGAGGAAGAGGACGAGCAGGACCAGCACGACCACGCCCGCGAGGGCGCTGCCCGCGAAGGCCGGCGTCCAGCCGATCCCGTGCAGCAGCCGGGCCAGCAGCAGCGTGGAGACCAGGTTGCCCGCCATGCCGGCGAGGCCGGCGAACTGGGCCACCAGGGGGCCGCGCCGGGCCGGGAACCAGCGGGTGCCGAGCCGCAGCACGCTGATGAAGGTCATCGCGTCCCCGCAGCCGAGCAGCGCGCGTGAGGCGAGCGCCATGCCGTACGACGAGGAGAAGGCGAAGCCGAGCTGGCCCGCGGTGAACAGCACGACGCCGATCGTCAGCACCCGCTTGGTGCCGAGCCGGTCCACCAGCAGGCCGACGGGTATCTGCATGCCGGCGTAGACGAGGAGCTGGAGGATCGAGAAGGTCGACAGGGCCGAGGCGTTCACCTGGAAGCGGTCGGCCGCGTCGAGGCCGGCGACCCCCAGTGACGTACGGAAGATGACGGCGACGAAGTAGACCGAGACGCCGATCCCCCAGACGGCCATCGCGCGCCGTCCGCCGGGGGGATCACCCGGAAGGGTGGAGTGGGATCCACCGCGGGTGACGCTCATCGGACCTCACCCCGGGCCAGGTGGGAGAACCAGCCGACGTGCCGGTGGACGATGTCCACGGCCGCGTCGGCGTCGCCCGCGCGCAGTGCCTGGAGGATCTCCTCGTGCTCCGTCAGCGTCTTCGCGATGCGGTCGGGGTGGGAGTGCAGGACGGCGACGCCCATCCGCAGCTGGCGGTCGCGGAGCTGGTCGTAGAGGCGGGAGAGGATCTCGTTGCCCCCGCTGCGGACGATCTCCGCGTGGAAGCAGCGGTCCGTGACCGCGGTCGCCGCGAGGTCGCCCGCCGCGGCCTGTGCCTTCTGCTGCGCGAGCAGCTCCTCCAGGCGGTCGAGGAGGCCGGGCGGTGCGGGGACCGCCTTGCGCGCCGCGTGCTCCTCGACCAGCAGCCGGGTCTCCACGACGTCGGCGATCTCCTGTGCGGAGACCGGCAGGACCAGGGCGCCCTTCTTCGGGTACAGCTTGATCAGGCCCTCGACCTCCAGGCGGAGCAGCGCCTCGCGCACGGGGGTCCGGGAGACCCCGACGGCTTCGGCCAGCTCGCCCTCGGTGAGGAGGGTGCCGCCCTCGTAACGGCGGTCCAGCACACCCTGCTTGACGTGGGCGTAGACCCGTTCGGCGGCGGGCGGCTGCTTCAGGGAGACGGACGGGGAGACGGGGGCGGTGGCGGGACGGGGCGGAGCGGACGACGGCATGCCCACAGGATAGATACAACATGGGCGCAAAGGGGGGAGCGTCCAGTATCCGAAACCCGGGTCGCCCCCAGGGGTGTTCGCGCTCGGGGTAATCAGAAATTCGTCCCAGCGGGCGCACAACCTTCTGTGCTACCTGTGTGTCACACACGTGCGGCCCCACCAACTTTCCCCATGCCAACTCGGCCGCACTTCAGGGGCATTCAACATAATCGGGGTATTTCAGTTGATAACCGCCACCAAGGGCATCCGAGTTCGAGCCGCCGCCGTCGTCGCCACGGCCAGCGCAGTGCTCGCCGGAGGAGTCCTCACCGCGGCTCCCGCGCAGGCTGTCACGACGCCCACCATCACGGCCAAGGGCGCGTACCTGATGAACAGCGCGACGGGCAAGACGCTCTTCACCAAGGCCGCTGACACGAAGAGGCTCACCGCCTCCACCACGAAGGTCATGACCGCGAAGGTCGTGCTCTCCCAGGCGAACCTGAACCTGGACACCAAGGTCACCATCAAGCAGGCGGTCAGCGACTACATGGTCGCCGAGGGCTACCCGTCGTCGGCCCGGCTGATCGTCGGCGACAAGGTCACCGTCCGCCAGCTGCTGTACGGGATGATGCTGCCGTCCGGCTGCGACGCGGCGATGGCCCTCGCCGACAAGTTCGGTTCCGGCACGACCGTCGCGGCCCGCACCAAGAACTTCATCGCCAAGATGAACACCATGGCCAGGAGCCTGGGCATGACGAACACGAAGTTCGACTCGTTCGACGGCCTCAGCAACGGCGCCAACGCCTCGACGCCGCGCGACCTCACGCTGCTCGCCCGCAGCGTGATGAAGAACTCCACGTTCAAGACCGTCGTCAAGTCCAAGTCGTACACGGCGAAGACCATCACCAAGACCGGCGCCACCCGCACCATGGATGCCTGGGTCAACACCAACACGCTGCTCGGCTGGAACGGCACGCTCGGTGTGAAGACCGGTTCCGGCACCGAGGCCAAGTACTGCCTGATCTTCGCCGCCACGCTCAACGGCGAGTCGGTCATGGGCACCGTGCTCACCGCGCCCGACGCGGCGAGCCGCACGGCCGACGTCAAGAAGCTCATCAACTACGGCTACGCCAAGATCAGCTGACGCTCGCCGGTACGTACGGAACGGGCCCGCCGTGATCCCCACGGCGGGCCCGTTCCGCTGTTCGCTTCCCGCTGTTCGCCTCGTGCTGTCCGCTCACCCGATCTCGTACTCGAACCACACCCGGTGCGTCCCGTCGGCCTCCACGGTCAGGCCCCCGGTGCCGGTGATCCCGGTCAGCGCGCCGGTGCCGCTGGACGGGACGACGGTGAAGAACTCCGCGCTGCGGTCGCTGCCGGAGGTGGTCGCCGAGTGCACGAAGTTGAACGCGCCCTCCCGGCCGTGCAGCGCGCCCTCGAAGGACTCCATGGCCACATAGGTGCCGACACCGGTGGCCTGGTCGAACGCGGCCGTGAACAGGGTCGCCGAACGTCCGGTGACCTCCCCCTCGTACCGCTTCTCCATGGTCGCGACGCCGACCGGCAGAGCCGTGGCCACCGCCGGCTCGGGCTTCAGCCCGGTCGGGACGAACGCGTGCACACTGAAGGTTCCGCTGGCTCTCATACGTCGACCGTACCGAGCGCCACTGACAGCGGCGGGCACGACCGGCGGGCCGGTGGGCTACCTGGTCACCGCGAAGTTCCGCAGGATCGCCGCCGTCAGCCGGGGCTCCCCCTCCGCCTTCACCCGGTCCGCGACCGCCTCCGCCGTCACCCGGCCGCAGGCCAGCCGGACGTATGTCTCCCAGTCGAGCGAGAAGGAGGCGGCGGGGCCCAGCGCCGGGGCGGTCTCCAGGGTGCCGCGGCCCTGGATGTCGACCCGGATCGTGCGCAGGAACTCGATCGGCCCGTGCACGTCGAAGACGACCGCGGAGCTGCGCGGGGCGTCGGCGCGGTCGGCCACGACGGCCGGCAGCTCACCGAGGAGCACGTCCCGGGCGATGTGGGCGCCGGGGGAGTCCAGGTTGCCGGGGCGGCCGAGAGCGGCGCGCAGGTCCTGCTCGTGCACCCACACGTTGAACGCGTGGCCGCGCATGGACTCCTCCAGCGTCAGCTCCGCGCCGAGGGGTCCGCGCACGACCGTGCCCGGCTGGCGCGACTCGTTGCGCAGCTGGCGGTTGCGCCGGATGATCATCAGCTCCAGCTCGGAGGTCATCTCGGGCGCCGTGTGGTGCCGGCGGACGTCGACCTGCATCTCCATGTACCGCTGGAGATCGGTGGTGACGTGGAAAAGGTCCCGGGGCAGTGAGTGGATCGGGCGGGGATCGCCGTACATCTCACTGTCCAGGCCGATCACGTGCGAGACCACATCGCGGACCGACCAGCCGGGGCACGGGGTCCGCCAGTTCCACTCGCCCTCGACGAGCGGCTGCACCAACTCGGATATCGCTTCGATGGAGTGGGTCCAGGCGTCGGCGTAGGGCTGGAGGGTGGGATGCAGACTCACGGAACGGGACCCCTCGGCGGTCGGTGCACGGGCAGATGGTGGCGGCGGGTGGCGGCGTTGCCAGCGGGAGGCGGAGACGGTCGGCGGCTGTCGGCGGGTGTCGTGAAACGCTAAGTTACGCTGCTGTGAGGCACCCCGGCAGTGCTTTCGTGTGACGATCGTAGGCCCGTGTGGACTACTCGAATGCCAGGACGGTGGTACTGTGCGCGCCTCTCTGATCCAGATCGCCGTAGAAGAGGGCGAATCGGTCGAATCGCGGCGGGGGCGGGTCGCCTCCCTCGTACGGGAGCAGGCCGGCGCCGCGGACCTCGTGGTGCTGCCGGAGCTGTGGACGACCGGCGCCTTCGCCTACGAGGCGTTCACCGACCAGGCCGAGCCGCTCGAGGGGCCGACCTACGAGGCGATGGCCAAGGCCGCGAGCGACGCGGGCGTGTGGCTGCACGCGGGCTCGATCCCCGAGCGGGACCCTGACGGCTCCCTGTACAACACGTCTCTCGTCTTCTCCCCCTCCGGTGAGCTGAAGGCCGCCTACCGCAAGATCCACCGCTTCGGCTTCGACAAGGGCGAGGCCGTGCTGATGGGCGCGGGCCGGGACCTGGTGACGGTCCGTCTCCCGGAGACGACCGTCGGTCTGGCCACCTGCTACGACCTCCGGTTCCCCGAACTCTTCCGCGGTCTCGTCGACGCCGGCGCCGAGACCCTCGTCGTCTCGGCGGGCTGGCCGGAGCGCCGCCGGGCGCACTGGACGCTGCTGGCCCAGGCGCGGGCGGTCGAGAACCAGGCGTTCGTGCTCGCGTGTGGAACGGCCGGGACGCACGCCGGAGTTCCCCAGGCGGGTCACTCGATCGTGGTGGATCCGTGGGGCGAGGTGCTGGGCCAGGCCGGTCCCGGCGAGGAGATCCTCACCGTCGGCCTCGACCCGGCGAAGGTCGCCACGACCCGGGAACAGTTCCCGGCCTTGAAGGACCGCGTGCTCGGCCGGCGGTGAAGGGCGGTTCCGGGACCCCACGGCGGTCCCGGCCGGCTCGGTGTGCCGCTCGTCCGGTGGTCCGGACGAGCGACGTCCCTCCTCCGGTACCGGGGCCTGTCCTCGGCTCCGTGACCGGATCCGACCGCGGAGGCCGGCGCGGTATCCGTCTCGCCGGCTGCCGTGTCGGACCCTCGGCTCAGCCGATGCCCTGGGTGCGGACCCTGTCCGGTTCGAAGTCGTACACCGTCTGGTTGATGCGCAGGCCGTCGACGGCCCCGATCCACATGTAGTCGCGGCCCTTGCCCACGGCGGCGGTGTAGACGGTCGGCTCCGCACCTCCGTCGCTGAGGGCCGTCCTGAGCTGCTGGAAGGTGCAGGTCGTGGTCAGGTTGCAGCCGGTCACGGTTCCCGCGTTGCCGGTGAGGAACCACTTGCCGGTCGTGGTGGCGTCCAGGTAAGGGCTCCAGCTGTTGACCGTGGGGGAGGGGTCCGGGACCCACACCATCGAGGAGTAGGTCGTGGCGGGGGCCGCGGTGAGGCTCGGATTGATCTCGAACGTGATGTTCGGCATGTTTCCGGGGCCGCCGTAGGTGATGTTCTCGCCGGTCTGGAAGACGTGGAAGCCGACGTTGTCGATACCCAGCACCGGGTCGCCGTAGAAGTCGACCTCGTTGCCGAAACTGGCTTTCTCGCTGGGCGGCGTGAGGCTGGTGGAGCGGTCCGCCACCTCGATCCCGAGGCTGCCCTGTCCGTAGGGCGGTCGCGCCGAGGGGCCGGGTACGCCGAACGAGCCGAACGGGCCCTTCCGCAGAGCGGCGACGGGGGAGCCGATGGTGTTCCGGGCGATGACACCCCAGTGGTCCTGGACCGGAGGGGTCCCGTAGGGGTCGGCGGATGCCGATGCCGGAGCAGCGGTCGCGGCGATCACGGTCAGTGCCGTGATCCCCAGCGTCAGTCTTCGCCGGGTGCTGGAGCGATCGTTCACAGTTACTCCTTTTCGCTGGTCGGATGAGGTGTGGGACCCACACTGCCGGGGCTTGCCGCACCCCCTCGATCACGCACGGTAACGGCCCCGAGAGCCCGACCAGCCGCGACGCACCTGCGTCGTATCATCATTTGATCCTCATGGCGGAAGCCCGGACGGAGCCACCCCGCTCCCGTTCGGTCGTCCGCTCCTCCTCCTCAGTCCTCCTCCCTCCCCTTCTCGGAGAGGTGGATCACGCACACCGTCACCGCGATCAGCAGCGCCGGGTCCGCGTCCTCCCGTACGACGTCCACGCCGTACGTCTCCCGCACGTGCAGCCACCGGCGGGAGACGACGGCGAGCAGCTCACCGTCGTACTCGATGGCGAACTCCCGGTCGAGGATCTTCCCGCTGACGTCGAGCACGGTCCGCCCGTCCGCCAGCGTCACCCGGTAGTGGTTGCGCAGCAGCGACAGCCTTTTGCGCCGCACCGTGGCCAGCGGCTCGCCGTCCCGCTCGATCACCATCGTGTCCCGCAGGGCGAACATCTTCTGGTGGATGTCGATCAGGACCCGCCCCTGCGTGTCCTTCAGCTCGAAGGTGTCCCGCAGCCGGATCGCCTTGCCGTCGACGAGGTACGCCTTCTCGCCCCGGTCGTCCTCGATCCAGTAGTCGTCACCGAGGGCCAGGAGCCGGTCGCGCACGAGGAATCTCATGTCGGTACTGCTTCCCCCGGCGGGGACGATCCCTCCCGGAGGGGGCGGGAAATGATCGGACGGACGAACCGGCTGCGGGTGTCGGCCGCGGTGGGGGCGCCGCTCACGGGCCCGTCGGCCTCGGGCTGCCGGACGACGTCGACCCCGGCACCGCCCCGGTCCGCTTCCGTGTCACCGGCGAGGACGGCCCGCGGAAGGCCTCCCGAAGACGGTGCGGAGGGCTTGGCCGGAGCAGTCGGGGTGACCGGCCCGCGAGCCCTACGCCCCCGTCACCCCACCCGTCCCCCCGCCCGCCGGGCCGAAGCGCCGCCGGTACGCCGACGGGCTGAGGCCGGTTTCACGGCGTACCCGCGCGCGGAGGTTCGCCGCGGTCCCCAGCCCGCTCCTCGACGCGACCACCTCGAGCCGTTCCTCGCCCCGCTCGATGAGCCGGCAGGCGAGGGCCACCCGTTCGCCGGTCAGCCAGGTGAGGGGGGTGGTGCCGAGCTGGGAACGGAACCGGCGGTGCAGGGTGGCGGGCGAGACGGCCGCGCGGGCCGCGAGGCCGGCCACCGTCAGCGGCTCGCCCAGCCGTGCCCGCGCCCACGCCAGCAGCGGCGCCAGCGACTCGTCGGGCACGTCCGGCAGCGGGCGCTCCACGAACTGGCGCTGTCCGCCGTCCCGGTGCGCGGCGAACACCAGCCGCCGGGACACCGCGTTGGCGACTTCGGCGCCGTGGTCGCGCCGTACGACGTACAGCCCGAGGTCGAGGGCGGCGGCGCTGCCCGCGGCGGTCAGGACGTCCCCCTCGTCGACGAACAGGACGTCGGGCTCCAGCCGTACGCGCGGATGCAGCTCGCGGAAGGCCTCCGCCCACATCCAGTGCGTGGTCGCCCGGCGGCCGTCCAGCAGCCCGGCCTCGGCGAGCGCGAAGCTGCCGGTGCACAGGCTCAGGACACGGGCCCCGCGCGCGTGGGCACGACGGATGGCGTCGAGGACGTCCTCCCCGCGCGGTACGACGTTGTCGGGCCGCCCCGGTACGACGAGGGTGTCCGCGTCATCGGCGGCCTCCAGCCCCGGCACGCCGGTCAGCCGGAAGAACCCGTGGTTCATCCGCACCTCACGCGCGGGTGTGCACAGCGTCACCTCGTACAGCGGCCCCGGCAGCCCCAGTTCGGGCCGTGGCAGCCCGAACAGCTCGGTGGCGACCCCGACTTCGAAGGGATTGGTCCCCTCGTCGACGATCACCACGACCCGGTGCGGCCGGTGCGAGGATCCTTGCGGCATGTGCGATTCCTAGCACTCGTCCATGGCCGGCGCCAGGGACGACGATGACCGGCATGACCACCGAACCCGTCAGCCTGGCCACCGCCCTCGCGTCCTTCTCCGAGCGCTGGAGCCCCCGCATCGTCACGACCGTCAACGACTACGACGTCCGCGTGGCCAAGGTCGAGGGCGAGCACCTCTGGCACGTCCACGACCACACCGACGAGCTCTTCCTGGTCCTGTCGGGCGAGCTCCACATCGGTCTGCGCGAGGCGGCCGGCGAACGGACGGTCGTCCTCCCGAAGGGCTCCGTCTTCACGGTCCCGCGCGCCACCGAGCACAAGCCGTACGCCCCCGTCCCCACCGAGATCCTCGTCCTCGAACCCACCGGCACCTCCACCGTCGGCGACCGCCACGACGAGATCCCGTCCCATGTGGACGCGACGACGGGCCACCCGCTGACGACGTGACCGTCAGTGGCGGACCTGGATCTCCACCCGGTGCCGGATGTACGCGTCCGGGTGGGACCGGGCCAGCGCCACCGCCCGGTCCACCAGGTCGTGCAGCTCGGCCGGGTACGCCGACGGGTCGAGCGGCAGAATCGGCAGGACGCAGCGCCGCACGTGCACGTCCTCGTCGCTCACGAAGGTGCGCAGTGCGGCCTCGTTCCACTCGGCCACCAGGGCCGAGCGGCCGCCGGGCTCGGGCGCACCGCCGGGCTCGGGCGCACCGGCGGGCTCGGGCGCACCGCCGGTGCCGGGGTTCTCCGCCCGTACGAGAGGCATCCGCAGGGGCAGCGCCGTCCAGTACCAGGCCCGGGCGGCGCCCGCCCGCTCCTGGGCCGTGCCCGTCCGCAGGTATCCGAGCAGCGCGCCCCGCACGCGCGCGTACCCGAAGGCGTTGAGGGCCGGCTCCACGAACTGGCGGTTGAAGCTCGGGTCGGGATCGTGGACGGCCGCCCTGAGCAGCGGGCCGAAGGACTCCTCGGACACGGTCATGCCCCGTCGGCAGGCCTCGCGCAACGCCGCCCGGGCGTGATGCGCCCAGGTCCAGTGCGCGCGGTCCTCCGATGCGGGGGCGATCCGGAGTCCGAGGCTCCGCACCACGTCCGCGAGGCATGCCTCCAGCGTCGCCCTACGGTCCCGCGGGCTCCCCGGCAGTGCCACGAACACCCGTTCCTTCGGCGCCGTCCCGCTCTCGCTCTCGTCCCCGGACAACCGTCGCTCCCCTCCCGTGGCCGCCCGATCCGGCCTGCGTACCCGGATGTACCCGGATGGCAAGCTTGACAGCATGAACGATTCCGCCCCGGCGCCCACCCCCGCGCCCGCGCCCCGCCGTGTTCGTGTCCGCGCTCCCGAGCTGATCGGCAAGGGCGGCTGGCTGAACACGGGCGGGGAGCAGTACACCCTGGCCGACCTGCGAGGACGTATCGTCATCCTCGATTTCTGGACCTTTTGCTGCATCAACTGCCTGCACGTCCTCGACGAGCTGCGCGAGCTGGAGGAGAAGCACCGGGACACGGTCGTCGTGATCGGGGTGCACTCGCCGAAGTTCGTGCACGAGGCCGAGCACCGGGCCGTGGTGGACGCCGTGGAGCGGTACGGGGTCGGGCATCCCGTGCTGGACGACCCCGAGCTGGCCACCTGGAAGCAGTACGCGGTGCGGGCGTGGCCGACGCTGGTCGTGATCGACCCGGAAGGGTACGTCGTCGCGCAGCATGCCGGGGAGGGGCATGTGCACGCGATCGAGCGGCTGGTGACGGAGCTGGAGGCCGAGCACGGGGCGAAGGGGACGCTGCGGCGCGGCGACGGGCCGTACGTGGCGCCGGAGCCGGAGCCGACGGCCCTGCGTTTCCCCGGGAAGGCGGTAGTCCTGCCCGACGGGAACTTCCTCGTCAGTGACACCACCCGGCATCAGCTCGTGGAGCTGGCCGCCGATGGGGAGAGCGTCGTACGGCGGATCGGGTCCGGTGTGCGCGGGTTCGCCGACGGGACCGCAGGGGTGGCTGCCTTCAACGAGCCGCAGGGGCTCGCCCTCCTCGACGGCTCCTCCGTGGTCGTCGCCGACACCGTCAACCACGCCCTGCGCCGGCTCGATCTCGCGACGGGGGAGGTGACCACCCTCGCGGGGACCGGGAAACAGTGGTGGCAGGGGTCGCCCACCTCGGGGCCCGCCCGCGAGATCGATCTGTCCTCGCCGTGGGACGTGGCCGTCTTCGACGGGCGGGTGTGGATCGCCATGGCCGGTGTCCACCAGCTGTGGGCCTACGACCCGGCCGGGCGGACGGTGGCCGTGGCCGCCGGCACCACCAACGAGGGGCTCGTCGACGGGCCGGTCGCCGAGGCCTGGTTCGCGCAGCCCTCCGGGCTGGCGGTGTCCGGCGACGGGGAGCGGCTGTGGCTCGCCGACGCCGAGACGTCCGCGCTGCGGTGGGTGGACCGGCAGGGGGTCGTGCACACCGCCGTCGGCACCGGGCTGTTCGACTTCGGGCACCGGGACGGGTCGGCCGGGCAGGCCCTGCTCCAGCATCCGCTGGGGGTCACGGTGCTGCCCGACGGGTCCGTCGCCGTCAGCGACACCTACAACCACGCCCTGCGGCGGTACGACCCGGCGACCGGCGAGGTCAGCACGCTGGCCACCGACCTGCGGGAGCCCAGCGACGCCGTGCTCGTCGGGGACGACATCGTGCTCGTGGAGTCCGCCCGGCACCGGCTGACCCGGCTGCGGCTGCCGGAGGAGGCGGTACGGGTGGCGTCCGTGGCGCACCGCACCCGGCGCGCCGCCACCGAGGTCGCGCCGGGCACGCTGCGGCTGGACGTGATCTTCCAGGCGCCGGCCGGGCAGAAGCTCGACACCCGGTACGGTCCTTCGACCCGGCTGCTGGTCTCCGCCACCCCGCCCGGGCTGCTCCTGAAGGGCGAGGGCGCGGGCACGGACCTCTCCCGGACGCTGGAGCTCGACCCCGAGTTCGAGGAGGGTGTCCTGCACGTGTCGGCCATGGCCGCCTCCTGCGACGACGACCCGGCGAACGCATACCCCGCCTGCCATGTGCACCAGCAGGACTGGGGTGTTCCGGTCCGCCTCACCGAAGGCGCGGCGGACCGGCTGCCGTTGGTCCTGGCCGGGATGGACGACTCAGCCGTCTGACCGGTCTCAGCCGCGGCGCGAGCGCGGGGCCAGCTTGAACAGGGCGACGCCCGCGGCGACCAGGGTGGTGGCGGCGACGACCAGCGCCATGCTGTTCATCCACAGGCCGGTGGCGGCCAGGGTGGCGCCGCCGGCGCCCGTGGTTCCGGCGCCGATCACTCTTCCGTACATCGTGCTTCTCCTAGCGGGGGTGAGTGCAATGGGGGTGAGGGGGGTGGGTTCAGGAGGCAGGCCCCGGGGCCTACGTCGCCACCCACTTCTCCTCGCTGCGGCGCACCAGCCCCCACAGCGAGGTGAAGTAGACGGCGTGCTGGAAGAGGTCGTAGAGCATCTCCGGAACCATCAGCGCGGCGACCAGGACGGCCTTCGGGCCCGCGCGGCGTACGGAGACGGTCTTCTCGACCACGAAGATCAGGCCGATCGCCGTCCAGAACGGTGAGAGGCCGGGCCAGCCGTACAGCGAGGTGAAGGTGGCCATGTAGGTGAGGTAGATCAGGAAGGACAGCGCGCCGAAGCCCATCAGGAACTGCTGCATGAAGTAGCGGGCGGTGACCTTGGTCCAGCCGTAGTCGCGCAGGTTCTCCAGGGCGCCGCGCTGCCAGCGCAGCCGCTGGTGCCAGAGCTTGCCGAGGCTGGGCATGACCTCGGTGACGACCGCGCAGCCGGCCGGGGACATGGCCCGGTAGCCGAGGGTCTTGACCGCCTTGGTCATCTCGTCGTCCTCGGTGAGCGAGGCGAGGCTGTAGTAGCTGGTGCCGCCGCCGATGACCCCGGCGCGGCGGGCGGTGCGCACCTCGCGCAGGACGCGGGCGCGGAACATGGTGCCGGTGCCGGTGAGGACCTGGGCCTTGCCGCCGGTGCGCTCCAGTTCCCAGGCGTAGCGGTGGAACTCCATGCGCTGGAGCAGTCCGAGGAGGCCGCCGCCCTCCTCGCCGTAGAAGACTCCGCCGACGGCGCCGACCTTGCGGTTGAAGGTGCCGAGCGCGGTCTCGGCGAACCAGGGGTCGAGGACGGTGTCGGCGTCCTGGACGAGGAGCAGGTCGCGGTCGTCGAGGTGGGGCAGCATCCAGGCGATGGCCTGGTTGAGCGCGCCGGCCTTCTTGTGGGTGTTGCCCTGGGTGTGGAAGACCTGGGCGCCGTGGGCGACGGCGATCTCGGCGGTGTCGTCGGTGCAGTTGTCGCAGACCACGACGACGAGGTCGGGCCGCCGGGTCTGGTCGCGCAGGCCGTCGATGGCGGCGCCGATGCGGTCCGCCTCGTTGTGCGCCGGTATCAGGACGGCGAGCCGGGGGCGCTCGGCCGGTTCCTCGGGGGCCGCGTGCGCGCGGCGTGACGCGTGGCGTCGCGCGTCCCGCGCTCGCGGACCGCTCGGTGGCGCGAGGTCGAGCACGCCGGGACCCCCAGGTGTGAAGGTGTGGGGCCCGCACCCCTCGGGTCCCTTTGTCCCCAGAAGTCTTCACGAAACTACGACAACCCGACAAGTTGTCCCGAGTAACGGACTGCTCACGGTTGTCTGAATTTTTCCTGTGCATCCCGTTCATGATGAGCTGTCAGGAAAGGGGGTGTCGGCAAAGGGGTGTCAGAAAGGGGGTTCCCTGCGCCGGTCGTCCTCGACCACGGTGGTGGGCGGCACCACCATGCGCCGGCGCCGGGCGATGCTGCTGAACGTGGTCAGGCCGATCAGCCCGACGATCATCAGGATGACGCCGACCAGGTCGAGGTCGACCCCCTGCATGTCCCAGTCGGTCGCGAAGGTCAGGATCGCTCCCACGGCGATGAGGATGATGCATCCGCCGAGGCCCATGAGTCTCGCCTCCAGTCCGGTCCGATGTCTTTCGGCTCCGCACCGGCGGGTACCCCGCTTTCCTCCAACTACCCTTCCAGGAACGCCACCAGCGCGTTCGCCAGCAGATGCGGGTCGGCGTCGCCGCACAGTTCGCGGGCGCTGTGCATGGACAGGATCGCCACGCCGATGTCGACGGTGCGGATCCCGTGCCGGGCGGCGGTGATGGGGCCGATGGTCGTGCCGCAGGGCATGGAGTTGTTGGAGACGAACGACTGGAACGGCACGCCCGCCTTCTCGCAGGCGGCGGCGAACACGGCACGGCCGGTGCCGTCGGTGGCGTAGCGGTTGTTGACGTTGACCTTGAGGATGGGGCCGCCGTTGACCCGCGGGTGGTGTGTCGGGTCGTGCCGCTCCGCGTAGTTGGGGTGGACCGCGTGGCCGGTGTCGGAGGAGAGGCACACCGTGCCCGCGAAGGCCCTCGCCCGGTCCTCGTACGATCCGCCGCGCGCCAGCACGGAACGTTCCAGCACGGTGCCCAGCAGCGGTCCGTCGGCGCCGGTGTCGGACTGCGAGCCGTTCTCCTCGTGGTCGAAGGCGGCGAGCACCGGGATGTACGGCAGGTCGTGGTCGCCCGCCGCTACGGCCGTCAGGGCCGCCGTAGCGGCGTGCACGGACAGCAGGTTGTCCATGCGCGGGCCGGCCACCAGTTCCTGGTCGCGGCCCAGGTAGGCGGGCGGCTCCACGGAGTGGGTCATCAGGTCCCAGCCGGTGACCTCGCCCGCGGGGATCCCCGACTCCTCCTCCAGGAAGGCGATCAGATCGCCGTCGCGGACGTCGTGGCCGAGGCCCCAGACGGGCTGGAGGTGACGCTGCTTGTCGAGCTTGAGGCCGTCGCTGTTGACCGCGCGGTCGAGGTGGATGGCGAGCTGGGGGACTCGCAGCAGGGGGCGGCCGACGTTCACCAGGCGGGTCGAGCCGTCGCGCAGGGTGAGCCGGCCCGCGATGCCGAGGTCGCGGTCGAGCCAGGAGTTGAGCAGCGGCCCGCCGTAGATCTCCACGGCGATCTGCCGCCAGCCGTGCGCGCCCGTGTCGGGCAGCGGCTTGACGCGCAGGTTGGGCGAGTCGGTGTGGGCGCCGACGATCCGGAACGGGGTGTGCGGCGCGGCGCCCTCGGGGACGTACCAGGCCACGATCGCGCCACCGCGCAGCACGTACTTGCCGCCGCTCGTCCCGTCCCAGGCGTCCGTCTCGACGACCTGGCGGAAGCCTGCCTTCTCCAGCCGCGCCGCCGCGTTCGCGACGGCGTGGTACGGCGACGGGCTCACCGTGAGGAAGGACATGAGGTCGTCGGTGTGGCCGCGGTCGAAGCGGGGGGGTTCGCTCATGGGGTTCACCTTAACGACGTACGAGGGCCCGTTCCCGGTCGTGGGAACGGGCCCTCGTGAGGACGGTGTGGAGGGCGGCCCCGCCCGGCGGCTCCCGTCGGGGAGTGGGGACCGGGTGGGGGACCGGGGCCGCATTTCTAGCATGCCGCGCCGGTCCCCGGGCCGGGGAGGGCCGAACCCTCCGGGCTGGGGTGGGCCGGATCCTCCGGGGCTGGGGTGGGCCGGATCCTCCGGGCTGGGGTGGGCCGGATCCTCCGGGGCGGGGTGGGCCGGATTCTCCGGGCCGGGATCGGCCGGTCCCCGTGGCTGGGGTGGGCCGAACCCTCCGGGCCGGGTGGGTCGGATTCTCCGGGCTGGGATCGGCCGGTCCCTGGGCTGGGGTGGGCCGAACCCTCCGGGCTGGGGTGGGCCGGATTCTCCGGGCCGGGATCGGCCGGTCCCCGGGCTGGGGTGGGCCGAACCCTCCGGGCTGGGGTGGGCCGGATTCTCCGGGCCGGGTGGGTCGGATTCGCCGGGCTGGGATCGGCCGGTCCCGTGGCTGGGGTGGGCCGAACCCTCCGGGCCGGGGTAGGCCAGATCCCTCGGGCCGGGGTAGGCCAGATCCCTCGGGCCGGGGTAGGCCAGATCCCTCGGGCCGGGATCGGCCGAACCCTCCGGCCCGGGATCGGCCGAACCCTCCTGGCCGGGATCGGCCGAACCCTCCTGGCCGGGATCGGCCGGCCCCCCGGGCCCGGGATCGGTCCGGAACGTCAGAAAGCCGCCTCGTCCAGGTCCATCAGGTCCAGCTCGACGCCCTCGGCGATCTTGCGGGCCAGGGTGACCCCGGGCAGGACGTTGGCCGCGAAGAACTTCGCCGCGGCGATCTTGCCGGTGTAGAAGGACTTGTCCTTCGCCGAGGCCGTCTCCAGCTTCTCGGCGGCGATCGCGGCGCCCTTGAGCAGCAGGTAGCCGACGACCACGTCACCGGAGGCGAGCAGCAGGCGGGTGGTGTTCAGGCCCACCTTGTAGATGTTCTTGACGTCCTGCTCGGTGGCCGCGAGGTCGGTCAGCATCAGGCCGACGATGGCCTCCAGCTCGACGGCGGCCTTGGCGAGGTGCTCACGGGCACCGGCCAGCTCCTCGCCGCCCGTGCCGAGCGCCAGGAACTTCTTGATGTCCTCGGCGAGCGAGTTCAGCGCGGCGCCCTGGTTGCGGACGATCTTCCGGAAGAAGTAGTCCTGGCCCTGGATCGCGGTGGTGCCCTCGTACAGGGTGTCGATCTTGGCGTCGCGGATGTACTGCTCGATCGGGTACTCCTGGAGGAAGCCGGAGCCGCCGAACGTCTGGAGCGACTGGGCGAGCTGCTCGTAGCCCTTCTCGGAGCCGTAGCCCTTGACGATGGGCAGGAGCAGGTCGTTCAGCGCGTGCTCGGTCCTGGCGTCCTCGCCCGCGGCCTCCTTGACGGCGATCGCGTCCTGGACGGAGGCGGTGTACAGCACCAGCGCCCGCATGCCCTCCGCGTACGCCTTCTGCGTGATCAGCGAGCGGCGCACGTCGGGGTGGTGGGTGATGGTGACCTTGGGCGCGCTCTTGTCCATGAAGTTCGCGAGGTCGGGACCCTGGACGCGCTCCTTGGCGTACTCCAGCGCGTTGAGGTAGCCGGTCGACAGGGTCGAGATGGCCTTCGTGCCGACCATCATCCGGGCGAACTCGATGATCCGGAACATCTGGCGGATGCCGTCGTGCTTGTCGCCGATCAGCCAGCCCTTGGCGGGGTGCCGGTCGCCGAAGGTCATCTCGCAGGTGTTGGAGGCCTTCAGGCCCATCTTGTGCTCGACGTTGGTGGCGTAGACGCCGTTGCGCTCGCCCAGCTCGCCGGTCTCGAAGTCGAAGAGGTACTTCGGGACGAGGAAGAGGGAGAGCCCCTTGGTGCCGGCTCCGGCGCCCTCGGGGCGCGCCAGCACGTAGTGGAGGATGTTCTCCTCCATGTCGTGCTCACCGGAGGTGATGAACCGCTTCACGCCCTCGATGTGCCAGGAGCCGTCCTCCTGCTGCACGGCCTTGGTGCGCCCGGCGCCCACGTCCGACCCCGCGTCGGGCTCGGTGAGCACCATGGTGGAGCCCCAGGTGCGCTCCACGGCGATCTTGGCGATCTTCTTCTGCTCGTCGTTGCCCTCGTCGTGGAGGATGCCGGCGAACGCCGGGCCGGAGGAGTACATCCACACGGCCGGGTTCGAGCCGAGGATCAGCTCCGCGTACGACCAGATCAGCGACGGCGGGGCGGTGGTGCCGCCGATCGCCTCGGGCAGGCCCAGACGCCAGTACTCCGACTCCATGAAGGCCTTGTACGACTTCTTGAAGGACGGCGTGACCGGCGCGGTGTTGGTCTCCGGGTCGAAGACCGGGGGGTTGCGGTCGGCGTCGGCGAAGGACTCGGCCAGCTCGTTCTCGGCGAGGCGGGTGAGCTCCTCGAGGATGCTCTTCGCGGTCTCGGTGTCCATCTCCTCGAACGGGCCGGTGCCGTACAGCTTGTCGCGTCCCAGTACTTCGAAGAGGTTGAACTCGATGTCGCGGAGATTCGACTTGTAGTGCCCCATGGCGACGGCTCCGTAGAGAGATCGGCGAGGCACTTGATCCTCGCGCCAGTTCACTTACCAACTAGTAGCACCGATGATGCTACCCGCCGGTAATAAGCCGCAACCCCGATCCGGTCATCTGTGACGGTTCCCACCGAGGGCGCACGCCGCGCCCGGCGCACCCGGACCGCCCCACCCGGACCGCCCCACCGGCCGGGCCGTCTCGGTACGCTTGCGCCCATGTACGGCTACGAGCAGAACATGGGCGCCCAGCAGCAGTACGCCCCACCGCAGCAGCCGATGGCCGGCGGCTACGGGCAGCAGCCGCCCCTGTACCCCGAGCCGTCCCCGCCCTCCCTCGCGGACGCGGTCCGTGCCTTCACCACGGGGCAGATGGCGGCGGAGGACTTCCAGCAGGTCTTCGCGACCTCCAAGGTCTACTGCCCGCGCGGCGACAACCCCGGCTTCCTCGCCCTGCACAACACCCAGCAGCCGGTGATCCCGATGTTCACCTCGCTGAAGGAGCTGCGCCGGTACGCGGGCAAGGAGTCCAAGTACTTCGTCATCACCGGCGCCGAGGTCATCGACCTCCTCCCCACCGGCTACGGCTTCGTCGTCGACATGGAGGGCGAGCACCGGATGGTGTTCGACGCGAAGGCGGTCGAGCAGATGGTGGAGTTCGCGATGCGCAGGATGTACGGCTAGGAAAACCCGCTCCCCGTTTGTCACAGCCATGCCATAAGGTGCCCTCAGGCAGCCGCGCCCCGCGCGCAACCGCTCTTCCGCGGTCGCGTCCGGGTGCCGCGCGGCGCTCTCATCTACCCGGCGAACCCGGGTTTCCACTGGGGGTTCATCACTGTGCGCATGCGCAGCACTTCGGCCGCGACGGCACTCGCGGTCCTCTTCAGCTCGGCGGCGCTGAGCGTCATGGCGGCGGGGACCGCCTCGGCCGCCGCCACCACCGTCACCAACACCGGCGGTCTGGTCGTGGACGGCGCCCTCCAGCGGGTGTTCGTCGGCGACGCGGCGAACGGCCGGATCCTCGCCTCCGACTACAACGGCACCCTCGTCGACGTGAACGCCGGCTTCGGCAGCGTCAGCGACCTGGCCCTCTCGGACGACGGCTCCACCCTGTACGCGGCCCTGCCCAACACGCACCAGATCCTCGCGCTCGACCCGGCCACCCTGGACGTCAAGCAGACGTACACGATCCCCACCGACACCGGCCCGCGCCACCTGGCCTTCGCCGGCGGCAAGGCGTGGTTCTCGTACGGCGACCAGTGGGACGGCGACATCGGCTCCGTCGACCCGGCGGTGGACCCGGCGAGCGGCACCGACCCGGTGGCGATGGCGCAGTTCCCGACCGAGGGCACCTCGATCGGCATCTGGGGCCAGGCGCTGCTGGACACCGACCCGAACCGGCCGGGCCTGCTGGCCGTCGGCGAGACCGGCATCTCCACCGACTCCATGGCCGTCGTCGACGTCTCGGGCGCCACCACCAAGGCCACCGCCTGGTACGACGGCGACTACACCCTGAACAGCGGCATCGGGGACATCGACCTGGTCCCCGGCTCCGACGAGGTGCTGGTCAACGGCACCGACCGGGACGCGTGGGCGGACGGCAAGTTCACCAAGGCCGGCGCCTACCCCGGCGCGTGGGGCGCCGACGTCGCGCCGAACGGGCTGGTCGCCCAGGTCGCCGCCGGCAAGGTCGCGGTCTACCGGCCGAACGCCACGCAGCCGCTGCGCACCTACACCGTCGGCTCGTCCTCCGACTACAACGTCGGCACGGTGCGCTGGGCGCCGGACTCCTCGCGGATCTTCGCGCTCGTCCCGGGCAGCGGCACCTACACGCTCAGGGCCCTCACCCAGCCGACGCTGAACGTGCCGACGCTCACGGTCAACGCCCCCAGCTCGGCGACCCGCGCCAAGAAGCTCACCGTCACCGGCAGGATCTCGGCGACGGTCCCGCTGCCCGCGGGCGTCAAGCTCTCCGTCACCCGCACCGACCTCGACAGCCCCAGCGGCAAGGCGCTCGCCGCCGTCACGGTCAAGGCGGACGGCACGTACTCCTTCACGGACACCCCGCCGGCCGGCGGCACGGTCACCTACAAGGTCACCTACGCGGGCGACGCCGAGCACATCGCGGTCTCCGCCTCCGACAAGGTCGCGGTGTCCCGCGCCGCGACGAGCCTGAGCCTGAACAACAACGGCAAGCTGTACAACTACGGCGCCGATGTGAAGTTCACCGCGCACCTCGGCTCGACGTACAAGAACCGCACGGTCGAGATCTGGGCGGACCCCTTCGGCAGCGACAAGCCGAAGAAGCTGATCAAGAAGGGGAAGGTCAACTCCAGCGGCAACATCGCCGCCTGGGTGGACATGACCCGGGACACCACCGTCACCGCGGTCTTCACGGGCGACTCCCGCTACCAGCCGAAGACCGTGAAGGCCACGGCCTACGCGCGGGTCAAGGTCTCCACCGCCGTCTCGAAGCACTACAGGACGGCGAAGATCGGCTCGACGTCCTACTACTGGTTCCACAAGAACACCGACCCGCTGCTCACCACGACGATGACCTACTACCCGGGCCGTCAGCAGCGCTTCGACCTCCAGGTCTACTACCAGGGTTCGTGGTACTCGACGGACTCGGAGTGGTTCCCCGTCGGTGCGAACGGGAAGTCGGCCGTCAGCCTCGGGGCGCCCGGTGAGTCGGGCATCCGGGCCCGGATGCGCTCGGTGTACGTCAACGGCTCGTCCGGCGACAGCGTGAACTCCACGACGTACGGCGCCTGGAAGTACCTGTACTTCAGCAACTGATCCCTCGTCCGAGGGATGACATGGCCCGGAGGGAATGTCCTCCGGGCTTTCGTCGTTAGGGCTGGCAGAAAGTTCAATGCTCAACTAAACTGGGACGCACGTCGCCCAAGGAGGTAGGGACCATGCCTGCAGTGACCGTCGAGAACCCGCTGACGCTGCCGCGTGTCGCCGCGTCGGCCGAGGCCGTGGCGCGTCCCGTGCTGGGTGTCACGACCGCGCCGAGCGGTTTCGAAGGTGAGGGTTTCCCCGTTCGCCGGGCGTTCGCGGGGATCCACTACCGCCATCTGGATCCGTTCATCATGATGGATCAGATGGGTGAGGTGGAGTATCAGCCTGGGGAGCCGAAAGGGACCCCGTGGCACCCGCACCGCGGCTTCGAGACCGTCACCTACATCATCGACGGGATCTTCGACCACCAGGACAGCCAGGGCGGCGGCGGCACCATCACCAACGGCGACACCCAGTGGATGACGGCCGGCTCGGGTCTGCTCCACATCGAGGCGCCGCCGGAGTCGCTGGTCATGTCCGGCGGTCTCTTCCACGGCCTGCAGCTGTGGGTGAACCTGCCGGCCAAGGACAAGATGATGGCGCCGCGCTACCAGGACATCCGCGGCGGGCACGTACAGCTCCTCACCACCCCCGACGGCGGTGCGCTGCTGCGGGTCATCGCCGGCGAGCTGGACGGGCACGCGGGGCCGGGCATCACCCACACCCCGATCACCATGGTTCACGCGACCCTCGCGCCCGGCGCGGAGCTCACTCTTCCGTGGCGGGAGGACTTCAACGGCCTGGCGTACGTCCTCGCGGGCAAGGGCGCGGTGGGCGCGGAGCGCCGTCCGATCCACCTGGGTCAGACCGCGGTCTTCGGCGCGGGCTCCTCGCTGACGGTCCGCGCGGACGAGAAGCAGGATGCAAACACGCCGGACCTGGAGGTCGTGCTGCTGGGCGGACAGCCGATCCGTGAGCCGATGGCGCACTACGGCCCGTTCGTCATGAACACCAAGGACGAGCTGCAGCAGGCGTTCGAGGACTTCCAGAAGGGGCGGCTGGGAACGATCCCGGCAGTGCACGGCATGTCTGAGGGCGGACTGTAGGGCTCACTACGGCCGCATGTGGACGAGTCCACCCGGAAAGGGGTGAGGCTCGTCCGCGCTCGCAGCCGCCTTCTTGGTCTCCTAGTGGGCCAGATCGGTGCCCTGCGGGGATCTTCCCCGCAGGGCACCGATCTGGCCGTTTCCTGATGACTGGCGTGGGGTGTGACGGTCGTAATCGAGTGTCCTGCAGACTGAGTGCGGACTGCCGAGCGCTACTCGTGGCTCAGAAGAGTGGGATGCCGAGGTTTGCCGAAACCAACTGGGCAACCCCTGTCCAGCCAAGGGCGGGCAGGTTGGCCCTGGCGCTCTGAAGCACCCTCTCCGCGAGCTGGCGAACCCGACCGGACTCAGGTGCGGCTATGGCGAGCTCCGTCTGCAGAGCCTCCACGTCGGCGACGACCATGGCTCGGACCTCCTCTGGCACGTCCGCTGACTGCGCGGCGGCCAGAACCTCGCGCGCGAACTGCGTGAGCTGCTGGGGGTCGTAGCCGAAGGTGTTGTTCTGGGTGTTGTCCTGTCCCATCTGGGGCGCGCCCCCGTTAACGGTGATGTTCCACTCGTTGTGGATCCTGGGCTGTCGCTGATCGTTCAAGAAGTTCCTCACAGAGATGGGATCTTTGAACCCGCACTCGATGCCGAGGGTGGTCAGGGTGACGGCACGAACCGTTTGAGGCGACCGGGAATCAACCGTCACGATCCCGTTCGCCTCTAGGTATTCGACGGCCCGGAAGACTTCGGCAACCTCCAGAATTTCGTCCAGAACGGCCGTGCGCATGGAGCACAGGAAGTCGATCAACTCCAGTCGGGTCGTCGGGTAGGTCTCCATGGCGGCTGCTACAAGCCCGTTGATGGCATGGTCGAGCCTTATGCGGGGGTTATCCCGGTCTGCAATGAGCCGCTCAGCTTCAGCTACTCCGTGTGCGGTGAGCGAGCAGGCCGTTCCAGAGGCACAGAGCTCGGTGTTGTGCACCATGCCCGCGCCCCTGAGGTAGTCGATGAGGGCGACCAAGCCGTCATCGCCGGGCGGATACCAGAAAGGCTCCGCGTCCACCAAGGCTTGGGTGTCGCCGTTGGACTCCCCGCGCAGCCAGACCAGGAGCAGGTCCGCCTCTCTCTCGATCGTCACGGAAGGATGCTAGTACGAGGGTTGACGTTTCGGACCGTCGATGATCACGCGGTCGACTCGGTTGCCGAGCGCGGATGGCGAAGGGCCCACTCAAACCGTATTTGTCGCTCTAACTCCAGCCGTCGAGTGAGACCTGCGGGCCTCCTGCGAGGTACTGATGGAGGGCACTGGCTGTGGTGTCCACGAATTCGTCGGGGATGGCGTCGGCGTCGACCCAGCGGACCTGGGCGTGTTTGCGTGGCTCGCGGTTTTCGGGTTCGCCGGTCCATTCGTGGGCAGCGAAGACGACGGTGAGGAAGCCGTTGGGGGCCTCCACACCCCAAGCGCCATGGATGATGTGGGCGACCTGCAGGGACTCTGGCTTCACGGTCAGGCCGGTCTCCTCGTACAGCTCCCGCACGGCCGTTTCCGTGATCGGCTCGCCGGGTTCGCTCTTGCCGACAGGGAGGTCCCACATGCCCTGGGCGAACTTGGCGTTCTGGCTGCGCTGGAGGAGGACGACGCGGTTGGTGGCCTTGTCGTGGACGATGACGGCGGCGACCAGGAGGGTCATGGATTCGAGGGCGGGCGGGAGGGCTTTGGGCTGGTCGTCGGTTGTCCGCTGAGCCACGGCTGGTGTCCCTTCGTCGGCCGGTTGGTGGGCAGCTTAGGCCAGCGCTTCGCGTGCGCGGCGGGCGAGTTCGGCGGCTCCGGGCACTCTGCGGCGCTGGTAGATGGAGAGTGTGGAGCGGAGCGAGGTGATCGCTTTGCGGGTGCGGCCGGAGGTCATGCCTTCCATGAGGGTCAGGGCCTGGGACCAGGCTGCTACGGCCTCGTCGGCCCGGGCCTGGGTGGCGAGGCTGTCGCCGAGGTCGGCGTAGGTGAGGGCGTGGACGCGCTTGTACTTCTCGGGGTCCCACCGGACCAGGGCGTCGCGGTGCTGCTGTTCGGTGCCGATGTAGTCGGCGAGGTCGGTGAGAGTGCGGGCGGTGTGGCTGGCGACGGTGCCGGAGGCGGGGCCGCTGACGCGGGAGTAGCTGGGCTGGGGACCGTCGTCGCGCAGTAGGGCGTCTTCGGCGGCGAGCAGGGCGCGGGCCGCTGCAGGTTTCTCGCCTGTGGCGGCGTAGGCGCGGGCGTGGGTGATGTGGAGGAGGGCCTCGGTCTGGCCGTCGACGTGGCCGAAGCTGCGGGCGAGGGATCCTTCGACGAGGTCCACGCAGTGGCGGGGCTGCTTGAGGCTGAGGGCCTGGTGGGCGAGGGCGCGCATCATCCAGGCGGCGTGTCCGTGGGGATCGGCTTCGCAGGCGAGTTGGTAGCCGACCTGGTAGTAGCGCTGGGCGGCACCTTCCTGGCCGAGGTCGTGGTGCTTCCAGCCTGCCAGGTAAGCGAGTTCGGCCACGGCGCCGAACGCGGCCTGTCGTAAGACTTCGTTCGGGTAGCGGCCTCGGAGCATGGGGGCGGCGGTGTCGGCGAGGTAAGCGGTGACCGTGGTCAGGCCGTGGCCGCCGCCGAGCCGTTCGTCGGCCGCACTGAAGGCTGCGGTGATTTGGCGTACGACGTCCACGTCCTCTGTCCCGACCACGGACGTTCCGGTGCGAGCGCGGAGCATGCGGGCGGTGGCCTCGTGGTCGTGGGTGAGCGGCATGGCGACGCCGGCGGTGGTGAAGGCGGCCACCGCGAGGAAGCGGCGGCGCTCGACATCGGCACGGCCGAGGTCGGTTGCGGCCAGGACGGGATCCCGCTCGTCCGCAATCTCGGCGTCTGGTGCGCGCAGGCCGATCTCGGTCCGGCTGACGGTCCGGCCTGCCCGGCGTGACAGAGCTTCGGCGAGGTACTGGCCCGTCCGGCCGGTGGGCTGGCGGGTGCCGTTCACCCAGTGGGAGACGGCCGACTTGTTGGTCTGGAGGAGCTCGCCGTTCTCGGCCGCGATGCGTCGGATGTCCTTGGCCAGGGCCTCGTACGTGCAGCCGGTCGCGTCGATGATGTCGCGCAGGCGGGAGTTGGGTTCTCTCTGCGCTGCCACGATCGCCTCCCGTCCGGAGCTGTAAACCGCGTATACCGCTTCAACTGCCTCTCACCGTACCCACTGTGCGTGACGGAGGGTTCACTAATCATCAGCCGCCCGGCCCCGGTCCGACACCGTGACCAGGCTCCCCCCTTCGGCCGGGCGGCACCCGAAGTTCCGTACGCCTACACCGGGTTCGGGCATTCCTGTGCCCGAACCCGGCCGATCAGAGACGGAGACACGGTGACCACCATCGACACCACGGCCATCACGGTCCTACTGCCCGACGCGTTCGACGAGCGCTGGAGCCGCCTGCCCGGCATCCACGTCGACGGCCGGCGCATCACCATCGACCCGGCCGAGTACTTCTTCCGCTTCGAGTCCAGCTCCTGGCTCGTCGCCAACTGGGAGCTGGTCAAGTCCCATCTCTTGGACGTGGAGGAGACCACCGAGAGCGCGGTCGAGCAGCTCGCGCTGGACTTCATCAAGGCCCACGCCACCTCCACCTCGGACGCCGCCAAGGTGCTCTCCACCGCCTACGAGGTGTACGCCTACCTCTTCCGCGAGGAGCACCTCGCCGGCCTCGGCCTGCCGCAGATCACCGCCGAACACCTGCGGATGCTGCGCGAGGCGGCCACGCTGATGGCGCTGAACAAGGTGGAGCTGGACGGGCACATCTCCAACGTCGGCCCCTGCTGGTTCTTCCCCGCCGCCACGTCCGTCGTCTTCGACCTGGACGACGAGATGGGCGGCATGCTCGACGAGGTCTACCACGGCGGCTGGTTCAACGAGCACCGCCGCATCGAGTCCATCAAGGCCCACGCCGCCCTCGGCGGACGGCTCGTGCACGGCTGTCAGTCCGTGCCGGACCAGTCCGGCGGTGTCGTGGCGCCCTACGGTGCCTCGATGGCCACCTTCCGCAACGACCTCGCCGCTTTCAAGGCCGGCTGGATCGAGCAGGTCTACGCCCACCGCGTGAGCCCTGCCGCGTAGCACCACAGTCCTGGCTCCGGGGCGGGCCAGCACTCTCGCCCGCCCCGGACGCCGCCAACAGCACTGGACGCCGCCAACAGCACTGGAGCCCCTGATGGAAACGAGCCTCAACGCCGATCTCCTGGACAACCTGCTGACCATCGCAGGCCGGTCCACCGCTGCGCGCGAGGAGGTGCGGGTGTGGTCGATGTCCGGCGTCGAGCGTCTGACCTTCACCGACGGCACCACCGCCATCTTCAAGTACGCCAAGAAGCCGTTCGACAGCGAGGATCAGGCACTCCGGCTGGCCCGCACCCTCGGTGTCCCGGTGCCTGCCGTTCACGCCTCAGCGGTCGTGGACGGCTGGCTCGGGATGCTGCTGGAGGACCTCGGCGCTCCCGCCCGCGAGGCCGACGACCTCGACGGTGCCACTGCCGCCGTCGTTCTGCACCGCACCCGCACGGCTGCAGCCCTGCCGGTCCTCGACCGGGAAGGGCTGCGCAGGCTTCCGAGCCGGGCTCTGGAGCACCTCGGCCAGCTGCGCAAGGCCGAGCGGTGGCAGGACGCCGACGATGTCGAGGACGCTCTCGTCCGGATCGCACATGGCGCCGAGGCCCGCTCGGTGGGTACTGCAACGGCGCCCTTCGGCTGGGTGCACTCCGAGTTCCACCCCACCAGCCTCCACATCGGCCGACACGGCTGGAGGCTCCTGGACTTCGCCCGCGCCTTCACCGGCCCCGGCCTGCTCGACCTCGCCAGCTGGCATGGCACCCTCGACACCCCCGACCCCGTACGCCTGCGCGTCTTCCTGGAGACCTACGTCACCGAGGGCGGCACCCCCGACGCCCTCACTCCGCGCGGTGGGCTCACCGCCGAGAACTGGGCGCTGGGTTGGCACCGCATGTGGGCCGTCGAGTGGTTCATGGAGCAGTCCATCCGCTGGATCAACGACCCGGCCACCGACCCCGCCTACATCAAGGCCGTACGCCGCCACCTCACCGATGTCCTCCACCTCCTGGAGGTCTGACGTGCTCGCCCAGGCGTCCCCCTGGTACGTCCACGCTCTTCAGCGCACCACGGCCAGTCCCGCCTAGCCGCTGTCCGTGCCCGCGCGGATGGAATGGACCACGCGGCCCGGCAGCGGGCCCGGCGCCGACATCCTCGGCCAGGATCTGCGCCGCAAGCGGCTGCTGGAACTCGGCTGCGGTCCCGGCCACAACGCTGCCCACGTTGCCACCCGCTACGGTGCCCAGGTCACCGGCGTCGACCTCGTCGGCCTGCAGGTCCGTCGAGCCCGCTCGCACTACGGCCGGCTGAACAGCCTCACCTTCGTGGCGGGCCATGCCCTGTACTACCTGCAAGCCTCGGACGAGCAGTTCGACGCGGTTTACTCCGTCTTCGGCGCTATCGGGCTCGTCGCCCCCGAACTCCTGCTCCCGGCCATCGCCCAGCACCTCAAGCCCGGCCGCACTCTCGCCTTCTCCGTACCTCACCCGCAGCGCGGCGGCCTCCGCCCGGCCACCGACGACCGGCCGCGCCGCGACTACGTCACCCTCCCCGACCGCACCCGACTGCCCATCGCTCGCTGGGACTTCGACGCCGACCGCTGGGAGAAACACCTCGACCGCGCCGGCCTCTGGCTCACCTCGGCCCAGGAGTTCCACGACGCCCGCCACGGAGGCCGTTGGCCCACCACCCTGCTGATCACCGCGCGCAAGCTCTGACCCTCACCCCGGCTCCCTTGGGAGAATCCGATGCGCCCGCCCTACCTGCTCCTCGACATCGACGGCGTCCTCATACCTTTCCCCGACGCGGAGGGCTCGACCCCAGCCACTCACGCCCGCCACGACGTCGTCCCCACCGGCCGCAGCGCCGACGACCCGGTCACCATCTGGCTCAACCCCGCCCATGGGCCCATGGTCATGGAAGTGATCCGTAACGGCATGGTCACGCCAGTCTGGTGCACCAGTTGGCGCCAGGACGCCGCCACTCTGATCGGACCGCTCCTCGGTCTCCCACCCCTGCCGCACGTCGATCTTCCCCGCCCCAAGATCACAACAAGCCACCCCAATGGTTACCTGTGGAAGCGCGACTACGTTGATGTGTGGCTGGCTGACGCCCCCGCTGTGTGGATCGACGACGACTTCACTGACCTCGACCACTCCTGGGCCGCGGAGCGCACCGCCCGTGGCGCGGCGACCCTGCTGGTACAACCTGATCCCCGTGCCGGGCTGCAGGCTGAACACCTGGCCGAAGCCCGAGCGTGGGCCGGGCGGCTGCTCGCCGTGCGGCCCGGTGCACCCGCTGCCCCGAGCGGAACCGAAGCAGCCTGACGCGAAGCTGTGGCAGAACAGTCGATGCCCCCGCCGCGCCGTATAGCGAGGGCATCCGACCGGGTTCAGCGGTGTCGACCACGTTCTTCGGGCGTCATGTTCGCTGGTGTGGCCGGAGGATGTGGAGCGGCGGACGTGGACGTCGTGCCGCTGATGGTGCTTTGCCTACGTCCTGCGTGAGCGCGCCTGTTCGGTTGAGCAGTGATGCGCCAGTTGAGGACTTCGGCGGGATGCTCAGCACTATCGAGTTCCCGCCGGGCGCCGACCTCGGACAGGAGGCGCCGGGGGTTGTGGCCGGCGGTCTCGGCGCGGGCGAGGGTGGTGGTCAGGGCCGGCCAGGCGGGATCGGAGAGGACGCGGTCGGCGTGGTCGGGGAAGGCTGCGCGCAGGTCCTGCTCGAAGCGGCTGGCGGTTGTGGCGCGCGGTGCGCGACGGGCGAGATCCGCGAAGACTGGCTGGGCGGCCTGCTGGTAACCGGCCTGCAGGTGGCGGAAGGCTTTTTCGGCCGCTGCGGCCTGCTGCTCGTGACCGCGCTGCTCATGCCACTTGGCGGCGGCGCGCGCCACGTGGAGCGCGGCGAAGATCAGGGCAACGGCGAGTCCGCCCGGATCGTGTGTGGCGTAGGCGAGTTCCTTGGCTGCTTCCCGCAGGGCGGTGGCTGCCTGGTGGTCGACCCGGATCGCCGAGCGGCGGGCGCGGTTGAACGCCCTTGCTGCTGCTTGCAGTTCGGCCCGGTGCCCACCGTTGATGGCGAGGGACAGGTTGTGGAGAGCCTCGCCGAAGGCATCCAAATGCCCCTGGGCCACGGTGTCGTCGCCCGAGTCGAGGACGGCGTGGGCGTCGCGGATGGCGATTTCGGCGCGGTGCCACGGTTCGGCCGGGTCCGCCAACTGCTGGGGGCGGTCGGCCAGGGGCTGGGTGGGGAGTCGTTCACACAGGCGGTTGTAGGCCAGGTCGGGGGCGAGGCTTGAGCCGCCGAACCAGATGGGCTCGCCGTGCGTGGTGTCGCCGGGTGCGGCCAGGCTGTAGCCGGTCACCTCGCCGGTCTCGGGGCCGATGCGCGGTTTGACCTGGATGCCGAGGGAGCGCAGCACGGTGAAGTACTCGTCGATGCTGCGTACGGCGGCGGCGACCGCGTACGCTTGCTCGCGCAGCCACTCCCGCGCGGCCTTGTCCTGGCCTTGGCGCTCGGCCTTCGCGCGCTCGGCGCCGGTCGGGGTGCGCGGGGCGGTGAGGTCGCCGGACTTCAGACGGCGCAGCCCGAACTCGGCCTCGATCTTGCGGCATTCGAGCTGTGCCCGCCAGCCGTCCCGGTTCGTGCGAGGGCGGCGGCCGTCGGCGCGGACGGTGGTGGCCATGATGTGGATGTGGTCGTCGGCGTGCCGGACCGCGATCCATCGGCACGCCTTCTCGTCACCCTCGGGGGCGATGCCCGTGGCGGCGACGACGCGGCGGGCGACCTTGGCCCATTCGGCGTCGGTGAGGTAGCGGTCGCTGGGCGCGGTGCGTACGGGGCAGTGCCATACGTGTTGTGGCGGCTTCTTGCCGCCCAGCTCACGGGTGCGCAGGTCGACGTGGTGGTCCAGGCGCCGGGCGAGCTGGGTGTAGGTGGCAGCGGGGTTGCGGCCGGGATCGGGGGCACCGGCCATGTCCCAGGCGGCCACGATGTGGGGGTCCTTGTGCTCGTCGCGCCGCCCCTTGCCGAAGAGGTAGTTGACCAGGCCGAGCGTGCTGGAGCCGGTGGAGACGTCAGGCACCATGGCCGGCCCCTTCCGCCAGGAGCTGGTCCAGCAGTGCGTAACTGGCCTGGGCGGCCTGCTCGATACGGTCGAGGACGGCCTCGGCGCGCTCGGGTATCGCGCCGGAGTGGATGGCTGCCGTGATCTGGTTGAGGTTGGTGCCGATCCGGTTCAGAGCCTTGGTGTGCGCTTCGATGGCCTCCACCAGTGGGCGGATGGGGTCGTCCTCCGGACTGCCGACCATGCCCGCCTTGCCGAGCGCGACGGCGAGGGCGGCGTCGCCGACGAAGCCGGCGAACTTCTGGCGGCGCCGCTTGGCCTCGGCGTCGATGAGGCGGACCGCGGTCGGCGTGAAGCGGATCTTCTTCTCCTGGTCGCGCTTCTCGGTCGTGCGCTTGCGGTTCATCCGCGCGGGCAGCGCGGGGGCGTCGGGCTCGCGCCATGAGGGCTGCTCGAGGGCGGCGGGCGGTTGGGGATTGGCAGACGGCTCGGCGTCTGAGGTGATGGAGTCGGCGACGGGCTGCTGGGGGCTGTCGGCGGCAGACGTGCTGCGGGGCTCGTCCACCCCCTCCTCAGGCTCGGACGCCCGCTGGCGCCCGGCCCTCTCTTCCTCCGCCACCCCAGAGGCGGGGGCAAGCGCGGACGAAGCCCCGTTAGGGGCTCGTTCGCTCCAGCTTGCTGCTGTTCGTCGGTCCCGGCTGAACCAACCCCAGCGGCGAGAAGAAGAGGGGTCCGTGTCGTTCTTGGTGTGCATGGTGGTGCTCCGCAGGAGAGGGGGATGGGGCCGTGTCACGTCCGTCGCATCCGTCGCATGCCTGGTCAGCACAGGTACGGATACGCGGCCAGGTACGGAGAAGTCCGTCCCGGCGAGAGAGTCCGTCCCCGCGCTGACCTGCGCGGGGACGGATGTGACGCAGTGATACGGACCCCGGCGGGATCAGAGAGTGCGCTTGAGTCCGGCGGGGCCACCGGGCGGGCCGACAGGCAGCACCCCCGCCGGGGCGGCGGGCGGCCTGCCCTGGGCCATGCGGGCAGGGGCAGCGCCGCGTTCGGGCTCGGGTGCCGCCTCGACGAGGTCGGGGCAGTTGCGGGCCCAGGCGTCCAGGAATCGGTTGCGTATGTATGCCTTGGCCTGCCTGCCCTTGTCGAAGCGGTAGTTGGCCGGGCTGATGTTGAAGTCCCGCAGCAGGTTGCTCAGGTGGTAGGCGTTCAGCCCTTTGGAGCCGTGCTCCGCCCACGGGGCCTCGGCGTCCTGGAGCAGCGCGGCGACCAGATCCTGGGTGGACAGGGCCTTGGGGTTCTCCGCCTGCGCGAAGATGCGATGGATGTCGCGCAGCAGCCGCGTCTTCAGGCTGCTCTGCTCGTCCTGGACCGCTTCGTGGCGGGTCATGGCCAGGCAGGCGGCACGAGCCTGGGCGGGCCAGTGGCCGCCGGCCAGGTCGGCGATGATGACGAGCGGCTCCCAGGTGTCCGCCGCCCGGTCCTCCACCGGCATCTGCGGCACCATGCGGGCAGCCTGCCCGCGCAGCGGGCCCAGCCAGGCGGCCAGCTGATCACGCAGCGCGTTGAGTTCGGGCACCGAGTACCGGGAGCGGAAGGGGACGACCCTTTCGCCCGGCTTGCGCTTCTGCATCCGCAGAACGACCGCCCGGTCCATGATCGTGTCCGGCAGGTCGCCGATCCCCGCGATGGCGGCCATGGCGAAGGTGGGGAACGGGGTCGGTTTGTGGTCCGGACCGGAGATCCGCCAGGCGGGCCGGTTGCGCTGGTGCCCGGCATTCAGTAGGCCGCGCAGGATCTCACTGTCGCCGCTCGCCTTGGGGCCGAAGATGGTGTCCGCCTCGTCCACCAGCAGGGTGGGCGGGTTCTTGCCGATGATGCGGAAGATGACCGCCGGGGACGTGTTCACCGTCATCATCGGCTGGTGCACGGTCTCGTGGAGCACGTCCAGAACCCGGGACTTGCCGCATCCCTTCGTCGGGCTGACCACTGCCAGACGGGGCGCGTGCTGCAGAGCCGTCTGGATGTGCGTGGCCGCCACCCATAGGGTGGCCGCGGTCAACGCCTCCTCGCTGGGCAGCACCACGTACCGGCTGATCGCCGTTCGTAGTTCGTCCAGCAGCACGGCTCCCTCGACGGCCACCTGGCCGCCTGCATCAGCACGGTCACCGGTCCCCGACCCGTTGTCGGGGACCGTGGTCCCCGAAGTGCCCTGGGGGCCGTCCCCACGGCGATCCCCTTTCGTGGTCTGAGCGACCGGAACTCGGGGACCGGATCCGGGGGTCGGCTGACCGGAAGTCCCCACCAGGTCCCCGGCTTCCGGTCCGTCTGTGCCAGCATGGCCTGCACTGCCGGGTCCGGTCCGCAGGGCGTTGACCTGCGGATCCTCTGCCAGGGCAGGGGTGATCGTCGAGCGTGCGGTCCCTATCTGTTCCGGGGACCGGTCCCCGGCGTCCATTGCTTTGATGCCATGCGTGGTCCCCAGGCCCGATAGGGGATCACCGTTACTCGCTGAGCCAGGCAGCGGATCGACTGCGGTGGCCCGCTCCCCGGGGCCGGAGCCGTGGGGACCGACCGGCTCAGCAATGCGGTCCCCGCCCTGAGGAAAGGCGGGGTCTCCGTCTGGATTTGATCCGAGCGACAGCATCGTCTGGCCGGGAATGGCGACCGGCGGCCAGATGGCCTTCGTGGTGTTCTGCGGCTTGGGGAAGGTGGCTTCCATAGTGCTCCTGGGGTGCGCGCAGGCAGGGGCCCGCTACGCGGGGTGGATTCGTACGGAAACGCCACTCAGGCGGCAAGGCTCAGCGCAGCGCTGGACGCCCAGGGGCCGAGCACTTTCACAACGGGCTTGTGGTAGCAGACCCGGCGGCCATTTTGGGTCGGGAACTCGACCGTTTGGATCGCGAGTTCGCAAAGCGCAGCGTCACCCACCGTGGCCAGTTGAGTGCGTATCCGTTGTACCCCCTCGGCGAAGCGCCAGGAGGAGGACCTGAAGCGGAACGAGCCGACGTTAGGGCATCCAGCCAGGTGGAACAGAAGTGTCGTGATCGGCTGCGGCCCTTGGCCGGCCCTGGCCCGCGCCCTGCGCTCGGCCATGGTCGGCGGGCATCCGCAAGGGTGACCTGCATCAGCTTCCGGGGACAGGAACGCACGCCCGTCGCAGTGGTGCGCCAGGCCACGGGAGTCCCACAGCTTCATCTGCCCTGTCAGCCTGTCAGCATTTTCGATGACGACTCGGAGATTGGCCTTCTCGGCTACGACTTCGAACTGCTCCAAGCCGTTGGCCAATCGCCGCTGCGGCTCGGCTCCGAGCGCGCTCGCGATGCTCTCCGCCACATGGGGCGACACCGTGAGCAGGCGCCAGACCGGGCGGGTGAGCAGCTTGCCGTCGACGACGCGGCCGAAGTCGCAGTCACCGGCGACTGGTTCGGATGCCCTGGACAGAGAGCAAGTGTGAGGGGTGCCGAGTCGCTGACGGTGAGTGGTGCGCGGTCGGGTGCAGCCATGCGTCGCGGCGTTGCGATGCCGTCGGCGATGGCCAGAACAGTCGCCGTCGGTCGGCGAAGCGGCGGCCGGGCTGGGCGCGGGGTTGTGCAAGAGACGGCTCCTGACGGTTGGGAGACGCAGGGGCGCCAGAGCAGCGACGCGGCTGCCTGGAGCCCCCGAGGACACCGTCAATGCTCCGGAGAATCGCCGGTTTCGCTAACCGGCGATGTCGGTGTACTCTCCCTCGCTCGTCTCGGTTCAGCGGCACGTCAGACCGCTTCTGCAAGCACCTCCGGCTGCCTCGATTCGCCAGTCTCTGCGTCATCGCCCTCGGCCTGTTCCGGTCGTACGAACTCGACCGCCGCCCGCTTCTCGACGGGCGTCGACCTTCCCGCGCCGGTCGCCTTGGTAACCGTGACCCGGCGCACGAACAACTTGACGAAGTCCCGGCGCTCCTGGGTCGTAGCGGCCTCCCACCACGAACCCTCGCCTACCGGATCGACGTCCCCCGCGCCCAGGGGCAGCCACAGGTGGATCGGGAGCGTTGGCGTCGCCGCCTCTTCCAACTCGGTGAGACGGGCCTCCGCCCGCTCCATACGGCCGAGGAGCCGTTCCCTGCGCTCCCTGAACCGGCGCCGTCCGACGGGGTCGTCGTAGTCGCCGGCCTCTTCCCTGTCGTAGAGCTCTTCCAATGCGTGCTTGGCATCGGCCCGTTCGGTGACGAGGCTTCGGCGTTCGCCCACGATTTCCGGCTGTTCCGTCTGTGCCGCGTACCGACGGGCGGCCTCGGCGAGGAAGACCGCCGTTTCGGGGTCGTCCTCGGCCGTCTGGATGAGGGCGAAGACCCGCCGGGCAACGTACAGGTCCAGGGTCTGCATGCTGATGGTGCACTCGCCCTCGTGCTGGCCCGGCAGCGCTTTCCGACGGCGGCAGCGGTACGCGGCCTTGTTGGGAGTGGTGGCCCGGTGCGACGTCATCACCGCACCGCAGTCGCAGAACAGGACGTCCATGGCGGAGAGGACGGCGTGTCCGCGCGACAGGCCCTTGCCCTGGCCCCTGCCGTCGAGCCACTTCTGCAGTTCGTGCCAGTCGTCCGGCGGGATGATCGGCGGGCACGCCTGGACCGGCTTCATGGTCTCGGGGTCGCGCTCGATGCGGTAGCTCTCGATGGTGCTGGTCAGCTTGCCGTCCTCCCGGCGCTTGTACACCGGGGTCGCCGCGTAGCCCGCGATGCGCGGGTCGCGGAGGATGCGCATGGCCGTCTTCGGATCCCAGATACTGTCCTTCGTCTTCTTGCCGACCCGCTGCCCCTTCGTCGGCACGCCGTCGGCGGTCATCTGAGCGCAGATGCCCGTGAGGGAGCCCGGATGCCGGCGTCCTCCTCCGGGCCGGTACGGCATGTCCTTGTGCTCCTTGATCCGCGCCCACATGTCCTGAATCACCGGCACCTCGTCGGGATCGTGCTCCAGGACATGGATCACGACGGGCCTGCCGTCGGTCGTCGTGCGCGTCGCGGGGACCATGCGAAAGCCGTACGGCGGCTTGCCGCCCACGTAGCCACCGAGTTCACGGGCCGTCTTCTTCGCGCCCCGCACCGCGTCGCTCTTGTTCTTGCTCTCGCTGTGAGCCGCGTCGAGCCGCAGGATCAGATGGATCAGGTCCATCAGATTGCCCTTGCGGAACTCGCCCTCGGTGAGGCTCACGATCGTCACGCCGAGGTTGAGCAGCTCCGTGACGATCGGGATGGCGTCGAGCGGGTCCATCCGCGACAGGCGGCTGATGTAGTAGACGATGATCAGGTTGATCCGGCCGTCGTGGCAGTCTTTCAGAAGCCGGTCGAAGTCCGGGCGGCCGTCGCCCGTGAACGCGGATATGCCGAGGTCCTCGTACTCGGTGATGCTGACGGCCCCGCGCCGCTTCGCCTCGGCCACGCCCGCAGCGCGCTGTGTGACCGTGCTGACCTCGGACTTGTTGGCGCGCCCCACGGACTGACGCCCATAGACACCTGCATGGATGTCCATGCCGGTCACCACCCCTGGTCTGATCATGGGGGGACTCTAGCTGATTTTTTGACCCCCCAACTGGTTTCACCCAAGGGCACCCCCTGGCACCCGAACCGCGGCTTCGAGACCGTCACCTACATCATCGACGGCATCTTCGACCACCATGACAGCCAGGGTGGCGGCGGCACCATCACCAACGGCGACACCCAGTGGATGACGGCCGGCTCGGGCCTCCTCCACATCGAGGCGCCGCCGGAGCACCTCGTCATGTCCGGCGGCCTCTTCCACGGCCTCCAGCTGTGGGTGAACCTCCCCGCCAAGGACAAGATGATGGCGCCGCGCTACCAGGACATCCGCGGCGGCAACGTCCAGCTCCTGACCACCCCCGACGGCGGCGCGCTGCTGCGGGTCATCGCCGGCGAGCTGGACGGCCACGCGGGCCCCGGCATCACCCACACCCCCATCACGATGATCCACGCGACGCTCGCGCCCGGCGCGGAGCTGACCCTCCCCTGGCGGGAGGACTTCAACGGCCTGGCGTACGTCCTGGCGGGCAAGGGCACGGTCGGCGCCGAACGCCGTCCGATCCACCTCGGCCAGACCGCCGTCTTCGGCGCGGGCTCCTCGCTGACCGTCCGCGCGGACGAGAAGCAGGACTCCCACACCCCGGACATGGAGGTCGTCCTCCTCGGCGGACAGCCGATCCGTGAGCCGATGGCCCACTACGGTCCGTTCGTCATGAACACCAAGGACGAACTGATGCAGGCCTTCGAGGACTTCCAGAAGGGCCGCCTGGGCACCATCCCGGCGGTGCACGGGATGACGGAGGCGGGGCCGGAGGCGTCGTAACGGTCACGCACAGGGGCCCCGACAGGGGGCGGACGCTGTTGGTCAACTGTTGACCAGCAGCAGCAGGGAAGCGTACGGAGCGCGTGCCATGATCGTGCACCTGTTCGCTTCCGTGTCTCCCGCCCGATTTCCTCTGGAGCCCCTGTGCGCCGGCATCTCATCGCCCCGCTCTCGCTCGTCGCCGGCCTGGTGACCGTCGCGACGGCCGGCCCCGCGCTCGCCGACACCACGGACCTCGTGCTGCCCGTCGTATCCGCGCTCGGCGGCGACCCGGACGACGCCGGCTACCTGGAGTTCCACGCCACGTCCGACACCGCGATCGACCCCGACTCCCTCACCGCGCAGCTCACCCTGCGCGTCTCCGGCGACCGGCCGGTGACGACCGTCACCGGATTCACCCTCGTCTCCGGCACTGCGGAGGACGGCACCTGGCGCAGCTCCGACCGGATGGCTCTGGGCACCCACGGTGTCTACGACACGACCCTCGACCTCGCCGACGCCGACGGCGACCACCCCGCCCACCTCGGCCAGGGCGTCGTCCGCTACGAAGATCTGCCCGTTTTCAGTGACACCGCCCTGGACCGGACCACGGTGGACTTCGAGCACCGGACGGTGACCGCCACCGGGAAGGTGTCGACGTTCGACCCGGCCACCGGAGCCACCACCGCCGGCTGGACCGAGAGCGAGGTCTACCTCACGGGGACCCGGGGATCGGGAACCTACGAGGTCGGGGCCGAGGTCCAGGCCGACGGAAGCTACCGGGTCACCGCCCCTGTCCGCAGCTACGTGTATGTGTACGCGGTGCAGCAGGACGATCAGACGGTCAACACCGACCCCGTACTGGTGACCAGGACGATCAGCCCCACCCGGGTCGTCTTCGACAAGGCGGCCGGCACCGCCGTGTACGGCAGCTCCTACACGGTCGGCGGCACCGCGCAGTACCTGAGCCCCACGACGAACACCTGGACACCGCTGACGGCCGGGGACCCGGACACCGAAGTGCTGCTGACGGGCCCGAACGGCAACCACGCCTACGAGCTCGGCTCCGGAGGCAGGTTCAGCGAGACGCTCGGCACGGTGACCGGTGACACCAGCTGGACGGCGGTCGTCGGAGGCTTCGGTTTCCTCCAGCAGGGCAGCGCGCAGGCAAGCCTCCACGCCCTCTCACGGTCCGTCCTCACCTGGACCGACCACACCTTCACCGGCGCCGGGGCCATCAGGGTCAAGGGCCGCCTCGGTGCCTCGGCAGGCTCGCTCCCCAGCGGGCGCGTCCAGCTCCAGCAGTCGACCGACGGCCGCACCGGCTGGAAGACCGTGGCGACGGTGACCCCTGACGCCACGGGCGCCTTCGACGCCTGGCACCCGCTGCGCCCGGCCACCGGCTACCTGCGCCTGTACTACCCCGGCAGCGCGAACGCCACCTCGACCACGACCGGCGTCCTGCACCTGACCCGGGCGGTCACCCGCATCACCGGCTTCAACGCCTCACCCGAGCCGGTGCGCAAGGGCCGGACCCTGACCGTGACGGGCATCCTGCAACGCCAGAACGGCTCCACGTGGACGGGGGTGTCCGGCCAGCACGTGACCATCCGGTTCCGCGCCGCCGGAGCCGCGACCGGCACCCGCATGGCGACCGTGACAACCGGCAAGGGCGGCAGGTTCACCGTCACGTTCACCGCCAAGCAGGACGGCACCTGGAGCGCCGCGTACACGGCGACCGGCTCGTACCTCGACACCACGTCCGTCGGCGACTACGTCGACGTCCGCTGACCACAGGGGAAAGGCCCCGCACAGCGCGGTGACGGTGTGCCGAAGGCGCACGAAGATGCTCTGCGGACGGGGGGATCGATGCGATGAGCGCCACGAGACTGGGCCTGATGACCAGGAGCCTGGAGGGACTGGTCCTGGGGGACGCCTTCGGCGACGGCTGGTTCCTGCGCTCGGCGCAGGACGCGGAGGGGCTGTGGGCGGCGCGGGAACTGCGCCCCGCCCCCTGGCTGTGGACGGACGACTCGGCGATGTCCTTCGTCCTGTGCGCGCACCTGTCGGAGCACGGGGAGGTCCGGGAGGACGACCTGGCGCAGGAATTCGCCGCCGCGTACGAGCGCGACCCGGACCGCGGATACGGCCCGTCGATGCACGGGGTGCTGCGTCGCATCCGGGAGGGCGAGCACTGGCGCGAGGTGACGACGGGCGCCTTCGGCGGGCAGGGCTCGCACGGGAACGGCGCGGCGATGCGGGTGGCTCCGCTGGGGGCGTGGTTCTACGACAGGCCTGCGCTCGCTGCGGCACAGGCGTGGTTGTCGGCGCTGACGACACACGCCCACCGGGAGGCGGTGGCCGGAGCGGTGGCGGTGGCGGTCGCGGCGTCACTGGCGGCGGGCGGCGCGGAGGAGGAGGCTCCGCCTCGCGCCGACTTTCTGCGGCAGGTCATGCGGTACGTCCCGGAGAGCGAGGTCCGCTCCAGGCTGCGGGTCGCCGCGGACTTCCCCTCGCGCACGTCGGTACGACACGCGGCGTCGGTCCTGGGCACGGGAACCCTGCTGTCGGCCCAGGACACGGTCCCGTTCGCTCTGTGGTCGGCGGCCGGTCACCTGGACGACCTGACGGAGGCGCTGTGGCAGACGGTCGGGGGGTGGGGGGACCGGGACACGACCTGCGCGATAGCGGGCGGTGTCGTCGCCGCCCGCACGGGGACGGGGGCTGTCCCTGGGGCTTGGCGGGAGGCTTGCGAGGAGATTCCGCCGTGGGGCGACGTCAGGGGCGGTCGGCGTGGAGATGGGTGAGGAGGGCGGCGAGGTTGGTGGGGGTGAGGGGGAGTATTCGGGTGGGGTCGTCGCTCTCGCGGAGGAGGAGGTCGGTTTCGGTGGCGGCGAGTTCGAGGCAGTCGTTGCCGTCGGCACCGCCGGAGTACGTGGATTTCTGCCACTGAGTCACGGCTGCCCCGTACCCTCCGCGCGGAGGCGCTGGAGAAGCGCAGCGAGGCTGCTGGGAGCGATGGGGAGTATTCGCGTCGGTTCGTCGCTCTCACGAAGGAGCAACGAGCGGTGGTCGTGAGCGAGCTCGACGCACGAGGCCCCGTCCGAGCCGCTTGAGAAGGACGATTTCTGCCACTGGATCACGCCCATAGCTCCTTCATCCGACTGTGGATGAAGTCCCGCGATCGCGCGGGCCCAAGCGATGCCGACTCCACTTTACGTGGAAAGCACTGATGAAGAGCCTCGTCACCCACTACCCGGGCCACAGGACGATGTTCGAGGAGACGTATCTGGAAGGGGAGGCGAAGGGCAAGGTCGAAGATCGCGCGTCGCTCGTTCTCCGCCTGCTGGAGAAGCGTGGCATCGACGTACCCGAAGACGTTCGCGAGCGCATCACCTCCTGCGACGACCTCGACACCCTCACCCTCTGGTTCGACCGTTCCCTGACGGCCACCGCAGCAGAGGACCTGTTCGTCGAGTCCTCCGAGGACGAGACGAATCCATGAACGCGGACCCGGATTCGGACGTCTCGGTCCAAAGGAGATGACCCGACTGCTTGCCGAGGTCTGGAGGTGGAGCGACGATCACGCCGACGGCTGGGCCAAGGGATACGCGGAAGGGTGGACCGCTGCGATCCTTCGCGTGCTGGAAGAACGTGACGTGTTCGTGCCGGACGAGGGGCACTGGTACATCACCACCCGCACCGACCTGAAGACCCTCGCCCCATGGCTGGACATGGCGCTCTTCGTCAACGACTGGAGGGACCTGATCAGGGCCGGACGGGCGGGCATGGCCTCATCCGGCTCAAGTGCCGAGGCAGGCGACGTTCGCCCCGTCGCGACGCCCGGCACGCACTCTCGCCGCACCGGCCGAAAGCCCAAGTACGTCCAGTACGAGGACTTCCGGCCGGCACGCCGAGAGCACGCACCGGACGCCGCTCCTTGACGGGCAGACGTTGCCTGCCGCGGCACTAGCGAGACGTAGTCGCGAAGGCAGGCGCAGGGGAAGGGGCCGTGTCGAGGCCCAAGCCCGCGCGGGCCACCCGGAGGTGATCCAGGCCCTCCCCCGCCAGGCGTGTCACCTCCGCGTACTCCGCCGCCGTACGGGCCGTGGCCAGAAGGGACCGGGCCTCGCGCCGGCATTCCGCCGCCCGGGTCAGGGCGTGGTCCGTGTCGGCGTTCGCGGTGGACCAGGCGCGGGTGTTCGGCGGGACCAGGCCGCTCGTCAGACGGACGAGGGCGTGGTTGGCCTCCGCCTCCGCGTCGAGGTCGGACGGGGGGCGGGTCCGCCGGGCCCGGTGCTGGGCGACCACTCCCACCACCGCGCCGGTGATCAGCAGTACCGACAGCGTGATCGCGAAAACCATGGCCCGTTCCTCCCTTGTCCGCCGACCTCGTCGGCTCCCTCCTCCGCTATGAGAAGACAGGGCGCTGTGATCACCCCCCGGGATTCCTGTGTGACGCCGGTGAGGTTTCCAAGGGGGTGGACAAGAGGGGCGGACAGAGAGGAAGGGCAGGCCCGGTGGGGTGTCAGGTCGCCGACGGGGACGCCGAGGTGCTCGGCTGGGGCGGGGTGCCCTGGCCGTCGTTGGTGGTGGCGGGGTCGATGCCCACGGTCAGCGTCGCTCGTACGCCCCTGGAGATGTCCCTCTTGTCGTAGCGGAGCTTGAGCAGGCCGCCCGTCGCGCCGCTCTGGTCGTAGATCGTGTCCTCGGTCAGCAGGGTGCGCTCCGCTGTGTTCGAGGCGTACGGCTCCACGCTCTCCGTGGCCACGACCGACTCCTCGTCGAAGAAGAACTGGCCGGTGTGGCAGGTGTGGCCGCCCTCGTAGCCGGTGTCGGTCCACTCGCCGTCCACATGGACCTTGGTGTGGATGTGGACGCAGCGGCCCCGGTACCAGCCCGGGAAGACCGTCTTGAAGGAGACCTGGCCGTGGCGGTCCGTGCGCCAGGTGCCGCGGAGGTAGCGGGTGTCGTCGGTCGGCTCCTGGTGGCCGCCACCTCCGCCACCGGGAGGCGGGCCGGTCGGCGCGTCGGTCGGGGGCTCGCCCGTGGGGGCCGGGCCGCCTCCGCCGCCGTTGCCCATGTCCTCGTAGCCCGAGTAGACGCCCGCCGCGTCGCAGTGCCAGATGTCGACGGCCGCGTTGCGGATGGGGCGGCAGGTGTCGGAGTCGATCACCTTGAGGCTGAGGAGGAGGGGGATGCCCTCGCGGTCCTCCGTGACGTCCCGGCGGATCTTGTCGGCGTCGATGTAGTAGGGGCCCTCGACCGTCTCCGAGGTGAGGACGTAGCAGTCCTCGGGCCGCTCGTGGGGGCCGGGTGTCCGCTCGCCGGCCGCCGCGTCGACCGCCAGGGCGCCGCCGCCGAGCCCCGCCACGGCGAGCGCTCCGGCGCCCACGGCGACGACCCGACGTCGCGTCAGATCTGTTGTCGCTTCGGGTAGTTGGGGTTCCTGTGAGAATCCCGTCATGGGCATGCAAAGTAGGGAGGAACCCTGTCAACGAGCTGAGAAAACGGCCCCCTTTCGCATGCTGCGCGAAAGGGGGCCGGAAATCGACCTACGGACGATCAGCGGTCAGCTCGTGCCGTCGTTGGTCTCGTCGGGAGCGACGCCCATCGTGATGGACGCGGTCACGCCCTTGGCGATGTTGTTCTTGTTGTACTTCAGCTTGAGCAGGCCGCCCGTGGTGCCGCTCTGGTCGTAGATGGTGTCCTCGGTGAGCAGGGTGCGGGTGGTGGTGCTCGTCGAGTACGGGTCGACCTCCTCCGTGAGGAGTACGGCCTCCTCCTCGAAGAAGAACTGGCCGGTGTGGCAGGTGTGCCCGCCCTCGTAGCCGGCGTCGGTCCACTCGCCGTCCACGTGCACCTTGGTGTGGATGTGGACGCAGCGGCCCTGGTACCAGCCGGGGAAGATCGTCGTGAAGGTGACACAGCCCTTCTTGTCGGTCTTCCAGGTGCCGCGCAGATAGCGGGTGTCGCTGGTGGGCTCCTCGTGGCCGCCACCGCCGCCGGTGCCGCCGGACGGGGGCTCGCCGGTGGGCTCACCGGACGGGGGCTCGCCGGTGGGCGCGTCCGTGGGGGCCGTGCCGCCGCCCTGGGAGAAGGACTCGTAGCCGGAGTAGAGGCCGAGCGCGTCGCAGTGCCAGACGTCCACGGCGGCGTTGGCGACCGGCTTGCAGGTCTCGGAGTCGATCACCTTCAGCTTGAGGGTCAGCGGGATGCCCTCCTTGTCCTCGGTGATGTCCTGGCGGAGCTTGTCCGCGTCGATGTAGTACGGCCCCTCGGTGGTCTCCGAGGTGAGCTTGTAACAGACCTCCGCCGTGCTCGACGCGGACGCGGAGGCGGTGTCCGTCGCGTCCGAGGCCTCGTCGGCGGAGGCGGTCATGGCGAGCGCGCCGGCCGCGCCGACGCCGACCACGGCCGCGCCGCCCGCGACGACGACCTTACGGCGCGTCATGTTCCGCTTGTGCGCGGGACCTTCGGGCTTGTTCTCGTTCTCGGGCAGGTTCTCTTCGGTGTTTCCCGTCATGCCCCGGACGGTAGGTAAGAAGGCTGTTCTTACCCTCGGTGGCGACTGTGGGTTCCTGAGAAACCTGAAGTCTTCGGCCACCGACCGGTCCCCGACCGGCCCCGAAACGGAAAAAGGGCGGGAAACCGATCCCGGTTCCCGCCCTGTTCCAGCCAGGCTACTTCGGCTGCGGCTTGCGCACCGTCAGGTGCAGCTCCTTCAGCCGGGCCTCCTCCAGCTCCGTCGGCGCGCCCATCATCAGGTCCTGGGCGTTGCCGTTGAGCGGGAACGCGATCGTCTCGCGGATGTTCGGCTCGTCCGCGAGGAGCATGACGATCCGGTCCACGCCGGGCGCGATGCCGCCGTGCGGCGGGGCGCCGAAGCGGAACGCGCGCAGCATGCCCGCGAACTTCTCCTCCACGGTCTCCCGGTCGTAGCCGGCGATCTCGAACGCCTTCAGCATGATCTCCGGCTCGTGGTTCCGGATCGCGCCGGAGGACAGCTCGACGCCGTTGCAGACGATGTCGTACTGCCAGCCCAGGATGTCCAGCGGGTCCTGGGTCTCCAGGGCCTCCAGGCCGCCCTGCGGCATGGAGAACGGGTTGTGCGAGAAGTCGATCGCGCCGGTGTCCTCGTCCTTCTCGTACATCGGGAAGTCGACGATCCAGCAGAAACGGAAGACGCCCTCCTCGAAGTGACCGGCCCGCTTGGCGGCCTCGACGCGCACCGCGCCCATGATCTTCGAGACCTCGTCGAACTCGCCCGCGCCGAAGAAGATCGCGTGGCCGGGGGCCAGCGAGAGACGCTTCGTCAGCTCGGCCACGTTCTCCTCGGTGAGGAACTTGGCGATCGGGCCGGACAGCGTGCCGTCCTCGGCCACCCGCACCCACGCCAGGCCCTTCGCGCCCAGGGTGACGGCGAAGTCGCCGAGCTGGTCGAAGAACTTCCGGGGCTGGGCGGAGACGTCCGGCACGGGCAGGGCGCGCACGTGCTTGCCCGCGAAGGCCTTGAACTCCGAGCCCTCGAAGACGTCGGTGATGTCCACCAGCTCCAGCTGGGCCCGCAGGTCCGGCTTGTCGGAGCCGTACTTCAGCATCGCCTCGCGGAACGGGATGCGCGGGAAGGGCGAGGTGACATGGCGGCCGCCGCCGAACTCCTCGAACAGCTCCGTCATGAGCTGCTCGATCGGCTGGAAGACGTCCTCCTGCTCGACGAAGCTCATCTCGACGTCGAGCTGGTAGAACTCGCCGGGCGAGCGGTCCGCACGCGCGTCCTCGTCACGGAAGCAGGGCGCGATCTGGAAGTAGCGGTCGAAGCCGGAGATCATCAGCAGCTGCTTGAACTGCTGCGGCGCCTGCGGGAGCGCGTAGAACTTGCCCGGGTTCAGCCGGGAGGGGACCACGAAGTCACGGGCGCCCTCGGGGGAGGTCGCCGACAGGATCGGGGTCGCCATCTCGTTGAAGCCCAGCGCCGTCATCTTGTGCCGGATCGCCGAGATGACCGCCGTACGCAGCATGATGTTGCGGTGCATGCGCTCGCGGCGCAGGTCCAGGAAGCGGTACTCCAGACGCCGCTCCTCGTTGACCCCGTCCTCGGTGTTGATCGTGAAGGGCAGCGGCTGGGCGGCGCCGAGCAGCTCGACCTCGCCGACCTCGACCTCGATCTCACCCGTGGGCAGGTCCGGGTTCACGTTCTCGGTGCCGCGTGAGACGACCTTGCCGTCGACGCGGACCGTCGACTCCTTGCTGACCTTGTCCAGGGCCTCGTACGCGGGCGTGCCCGGCCGGGCCACGAGCTGCGTGATGCCGTAGTGGTCGCGCAGATCGATGAAGAGGATGCCGCCCAGGTCGCGCCGATTGTGCAGCCAGCCACTCAGCCGGACGTCGGTGCCGACGTCAGAGGAGCGGAGCTCGCCGCAGGTGTGGGACCTGTACCGATGCATCGTCGTTCATCCAGCCTTCGTGGATAGGGGGCACGTTTCACGTGAAACAAACCCCAGGGTACCGGGCAGCCCAGGATCGCCTCCCCTCAATAGCGCCGGTGATGATCAGCCCCGGGTGCGATCCGCTCATCAATGGCACTCATCAGTGGCACCTTTCGACGCCGTCTTCTTAGAGTGGGGCAATGCGCGCTGGCGAACCTCTGCCCGCCGTGGGAGAGGTCCTCGCCTCCCTCGCGACCGGCCTGTGGCACTGGAGCACGGCCACCGGGCAGGTCACGGTCGACGCCGAGGCCGCCCGGCTGCTCGGCCTGCCCGCCGAGGGGACGGTCCTCAGCGAGGCCCAGACCCGGGCCCGGCTGCACCCCGTCGACTGGAACGAGATCACCGGGGTGATCCAGCTCGCCGTCGCCGAGGGCACCCTCGCCGAGGTGCGGATCCGGATCATGGACGAGCAGGGACGGATCATCCGGGTGGTCCGCAGCCGTTCCAAACCCTCCTACGACCCCGAGAAGCGGGCGTACGAGCTGATCGGCACCCTCCAGGAGGTCACCGAGCCCCGCCCCGGCACCCCCGCCGGGCGCACCGCCGTCACCGGTGACTGGCGGCGCTCACGGGAGGCGTTCCTGCTGGACGCGGGCCGGGCGCTGGCGGAGGCGCGGTCCACGGAGGAGGTGCTGCGGGTGGCGGCGGGCCTGGCGATGCCGGGGTTCTCGCCGGACGGGCTCGCCGTCTTCGGGGTCGACGGGGACCGGCTGACGATCATCGGCCACCACGGCCAGCAGCCCGGCGACGAGGAACCCTTCACCCATATGCCCGTGGAGACGGACTACCCGGCCGCCGAGGTCGTCCGCACCGGCCGGGCCGTGTACCTCTCCTCACCCGGGCAGTACAAGGAGCGCTACCCCCTCACCTGGCCGATGGCCGCGCACTTCGGCCGGGAGTCCTGGGCGTTCGTGCCGCTGACGGTGGCCGGGCGGACGATGGGCGCCTGGATGGCCGCCTTCACCCACCCGGTGGCCTTCACCCCGGACGAGCGGTCCGTCCTCACCACCGTCGCCCGGATGCTCGCCCAGGCCCTCACCCGGGCGGGCGCCGCCGAGACCCAGCGGGAGCTGACCGACGGCCTCCAGCGCTCGATGCTGCCCACGCTCGGCCCCGAGATACCCGGCATGACCCTGGCCGCCCGCTACATACCGACCGGCGGCGGCCTCCAGGTCGGCGGCGACTGGTACGACATGATTCCCCTGCCCAGCGGGAGGTTCGCGCTGGTCATCGGGGACGTCCAGGGCCATGACGTCCGCGCCGCCGGACTCATGGGCCAGTTGCGCATCGCCCTGCGCGCCTATGCCGCCGAGGGCCACCGCCCCGACGCCGTGCTCTCCCGGGCCTCCGGCTTCCTGCACGGCATCAACCAGGCCGGCGACGACATCGACCTGCGGTTCGCGACCTGCCTCTACCTCGAGGTCGACCCGGTGACCGGGGTGCTGGAGACGGCCCGGGCCGGGCATCTCGACCCGGCCGTGCGGATGGCCGACGGCACGGTCCTGCTCCGCGCCACCGCCGGCGGCCTCCCCCTCGGCATCGACCCCGCCGCCGATTACCCCACCACCCGGCTCGCCCTGGAGCCCGGTGAGGCGCTGATGCTGTGCACCGACGGCCTGCTGGAGACGGGCGGTCACGACCTCGACACCGGCTGGAGCCGCGTCCGGGCGATCCTGGAGGGCCACGAGGGCGACCTGGAGGAGCTGGCCGACGCCCTCGTCCAGGCCGTGCACGGCCCGTCCTCGCACCACACGCCCGGCCCGCTGGCCGACCGCCGCGGCGACGACATCGCCGTCCTCCTCCTGTGCCGCCACGGCGGGGACGGCTGCGGCCCGGCCGCCGCCGCTCCCGTCCGCACCCCGGTCCGCCGCACCATGCTGACCGTCGCCCAGGCCGAACCCGAACGCGTCGCGGTGGGCCGCCAGCAGCTCCGCGAGCTGCTCCACGACTGGCCGAGCACCGACCAGGTCGACTCCGCCGTGCTCCTGCTGTCGGAGAGCCTCACCAACGTCCTCGTCCACACGGACGCCGACGCGCTCCTGGTCGCCGAGGTCACCGGCGCCCCCGGCGAGCGCCGGATCCGGATCGAGGTCACCGACACCAGCGACGACCTCCCGCACCGGCGCCGCCCCGGCGAACTCGCCTCCTCCGGCCGGGGCTTGGTCCTCATCGAACTCCTCGCGGACACCTGGGGGGTGGCCCCGCGCGGCGAGGGCAAGACGATCTGGTTCGAGCTCTACGAGGCCGACGGCGCGGGCGGCTCCGACGGCCCCAGGCCCTGACGCGTCCGTATCTCGCTCAGCACCCCGAACCCGGCCGCCGTCAGCGGCACCGCCAGGAGCATGCCGAGGACGCCGGCCACGGAGGCGCCCGCGGTGATGGCGAGCATGACGGCGGCGGGGTGCATCTGGACGGTGCGGCTCTGGATGGCGGGCTGGAGGACATGACCCTCCAGGACCTGTACCGCGAGGACGACGCCCAGCGCCCACAGCGCGATGACGAGCCCCCGGTCGGCGAGCGCGACGAGGACGGCGACCGCCCCCGAGATGAAGGCGCCGAGGTAGGGGATGTAGGCGCCGACGAAGACGAGGGCGCCCAGGCCGGGGGCGCCCGGGACGTCGAGGACGAGCAGACCGACGGTGATGCACAGGGCGTCGATGAGGGCGATGAGCGTGGTTCCCCGCATGAAGCCCTCCACGGCCGCGAAGGCCCGTCGGCTCATCGCCTCCAGGGTGTCCCCCGTGCCGCCCGGCGCCACCGAGCGCAGGGCGCCGGCGGCGCGGTCGGAGTCCCGCAGGAAGAAGAACACCAGCAGCAGGGCGAGGACGGCCATGGCGATGGTCTCGCCGACCACACTGACCCCGCTGATCACATTCGAGGCGGCCGTTCCGCCGAACTTCGTCAGCAGGTCCCCGGAGTTGGAGGCGAGGTCGTCCAGCGAGGTCCCGGCCGCCCCGAAGTGCTCGGCGAGGCTCCGTGCCGCGTCCTTCAGGGAGGCGACGATCTGGTCCCCGGTGTCGATCAGCGCGGCGACCACCACGTACACCGCGCCGCCGACGACCGCGACGACGGCCACACAGGTCAGCGCCGCCGCCATCGACCGCGGCATCCGCGCCTTCACCAGCCGCTTGTACAGGGGCCGCAGCAGCGCGGTCCCGAGCAGGGCGAGCAGCACCGGTGTGACGGCCGTACGGAACGTCGCGCACAGCCGGATCCCGACGTACGCCACGCCCGCGACGAGCAGGATCACCGCACACCAGGCGGCGAGCCGGCGGACGGGCACGGGGAGCAGCTGCACACGTCCAGCGGAGCACGGCCCGGCCGGGTTGTCCTGCGCGGACTACCCGGCCGGGTGACGCCCTGTCATCTCGGGGTGTCAGGAGAGCGCCTTGTACCCGCCCCAGCCCGAGCCGATCAGCGCCCGCGCCCCGAACGAGCCCTTGCCGTCGCCGTACTGCCGGTACAGCTTCCCGGCGGTGTCGCGGGCGACGAGGTCGGGGCGGCCGTCACGGTTGAGGTCGCCGACGCCGACGACGGCGTCGTAGGCGGCGCCCCAGTTCGCGAACAGCTTCACCCGGGCGGCGAAGGTGCCCTTGCCGGTGCCGGAGTACCGGTAGAGGGTGTTCGCCCTGTCCTGGGCGATCAGGTCCCCGATGCCGTCGCCGTCGAGGTCTCCGGCGCCCGCGATCCGCTTGTACGTCTTGAGGTTGTCGTACAGCTTCACCCGCGAGGACAGCTTGCCGGCGCTCGTGCCCTTGTACAGGTACACCGTGCCGGTGGAGGAGGCACGGGCGACCAGGTCGGGGCGGCCGTCGCCGGTGACGTCACCGGGGGAGGTGAGGACGTCGTACTGGTTCCAGCCGCTCGTGGCGAGGGTGGTGTACTTCGTGGACGGCTTGACGGCCGAGTAGCAGCCCGGCTTGTACAGACGCAGGGCGCCGCTGCTCAGCCGGACCAGGACGTCGTTGCAGCGGTCTCCGCTGAGGTCGCTGATGGGGACGGCCGTGATCGTCCTGGGCCAGCCGCCGCCACTGACCTTCTCGGAGAACTTCCCGCCGCCCGTGCCCTGGTGGACGGTGAGCGTGCCGGTGGTGCTCAGGGTGAGCAGGTCGCCGATGCCGTCCGGGCCGTCGACGCTGCCGTAGTCGTGGCGCACCGGTGCGCCCCCGTCGACGAAGCGGGTGTCGCTGCCCGCCGTCGCGGGTGTGGAGTCGCCCAGGCCGGTCGTGCGCAGGGTCCACCTGTAGAAGCCGTTGGGGAAGCGGACACCGGCCGAGGTCAGCCCGTTCCACTGGGCGCTGAGGTACGCGGTGGCCGCGCCGCCGGTGATCGTGCGGGTGGCCTTGCCGGTGGGGCCGCTCTGCACCGAGGTGAAGGTCAGCGACCAGGAGGTGACCGGGCGGGACAGCAGCCAGGTGGCACTCCAGTAGTTCGCGGAGCCCAGGGGCGCCGTGTAGTCGTCGATCGCCGTCGTGAACACGGTCGGCGCGGACGGCGTGATGCCGGTCGTGGCCACGTGTGTGCGCTCGTAGCCGTCGAACCAGGCCACCAGGCCCGTGTACTCGTCCACGGTCCAGCGCCAGCGGCGGTCGGTGTCCTGGCCGGTGTCCGGGATGCCGGAGGCCAGCGTGCGGCTGGTGCCGGTGGCCGCCTCGGTGAGGACCAGTTCGTCGGCGGAGTGGTCGTGACGGACGGTGAAGCCGTCACCGAGCAGGACATCGCCCGGGGTGACCGCGACCGACGTGCCCGCCGTGGTGTCGTACACGCCGGCCGAAGCCGTGCCGCACGCCCAGTACAGCCAGCGGCCCGCCGCCTGGAGCTCGGTCGGGACACAGCCGGCGCCGGGCAGGGTGACCGTGGCGAGGGTCTTGGACTCGGTGAGGCTGTAGGAGGTGACCTGGCCGGCGGTGGAGCCGGCGCTCCACAGCGTGGAGCCGTTCAGGGCGGCGGCGCGGCCGGTGCGCTTCAGCCGCTGGCCCTGGCCGATCTCCCAGACGTACTGGGTGGGCGAGGTGCCCCCCGACTGGTAGACCACGTAGTCGTCGGAGACGTCGACGAGCGTGCCGCCGGAGGTCTCGAACTCGACCGGGTTCGAGTAGCCGACGACCTTGATCCGGTCGAGCTTCTGGTCGGTCTCACCGGTGTACGTGGTGAGGTAGACGTCGTTCGGCTCGTAGCCCGTGTTGCCCCAGACCGGGGCACAGGTGACGCCCGTGTACGGGCAGGCGGCGCTGATCTTGGCGCTGTCGGTGGCGGCGGAGGACTCCAGGGCGGTGCCCGCGTCGGTGGTGAGGGTGCGCACGGAACTGGTGCCGCCGGTCTCCACCACGCGCAGGCTGCCCCGGCTGAGGGCGAGACCCGTCTTGACGTTCTCCACGGCGGGGACACGCGCCACCTTCGTCAGCGCGGGCGTGCCGTCCTCGCCCGACGCGACGCGCTGGAGCCACCAGTCGTCCGCGCCGGTGCCGCCGGAGACGAGCGCCTCGTCGCCGGGGGCGTGCAGCGCGTAGGCGCCGGAGGACGCCAGCAGCACCTGCGAGGAGCCGTCGGCGAGCGCCACGGCCGTCAGCCCCGCCCCGTCGGCGGTGTCCAGGGGCAGCAGCAGACGGTCGCCGGTGAGGACGGGCGGGCCGTCCAGCTCGCCGAAGTAGGGCAGGTCGTACACCTGCTCGTCGGCGGACGGGTCGGTGCGGGCCTTCAGGTGCAGGTCGCCCGTGTTCGGGTCGTACCAGCCGAACCGGTCGTCGCTCAGGACGGCGACGCCGTCGTAGTCGACCTCGTCGAAGGCCGGTGCGGAGACGGCCGTGCCGAGGTCGACGTAGGAGAGCGAGGTGCTCCCCTTCACCAGGACGCCCTGGGAGTCGGCGGCGGTCACCGTGTTGTCGGCGATGGTGGTCGCGCCGTCACCGGTGAGCGCCCGCTCCCGCCGCTCCCCTCCCGGGAAGTCGATCAGCGTGTGGCCGGTGACGACCGTCCCGCCCGCCAGCGCCCGGTAGTAGTACGACGAGGTCACGGTGGACGCCGTGCGCGTCGCCGGGTCCCACAGGGTGACCGACTTCGACGACAGGGCCGTCGGCAGGGCGACCAGGTCGTTGTCGGAGCCGTACCAGGCGGTGCGGCAGACGGCGGCGACGGTGGCGCAGGGCGAGGCGGGTGTGTACACGCCGTCCCCGGTCGACACGGTGACCGTGGCACCGGTGGTGAACTCGGTCCACAGCAGCCCGTCGACGCCGCTCTGCCGGTGCAGATAGCCGGTCTCCCCGACGACCAGCGGGCGGTCGGTGCGCGGTTCGGTGGATGCCGGGTCGGTGAGGGTGATCCCGGTGGTGCCACCGGATCCCGTCGCTCCGGCGGTGCCGCCGCTGACGGCGGTGACGACGGTCGCGACCGCGACCGCGACCGCGAGTGCGGAGACGGCGGCGGTCACGCGCCCCGTTCTCCGGGCGTGTATGCCCACGTGCTGGTCCTCCCCTACGAGGGCCCCCTGCCCCCGCTCAAGTGAGCGGACTTTAGCAGGGCTTTTCCCGCACTTTGTTGGCAGGTTCCCCGTTCTTTCCCGGCACTTCTCAAAGTCCCTTAAGGAATCGCCAAGAGAGCTCACAGCCGGCTGACCGATCGTCGGGGCATGAGCACCCAACTCATGAACACCCCACCGCTCCTGGTCGCCACTGACCTGGCCGCGATCGCCGTTCTGGCCTTCGCCGTGTACTTCCCGCGCCATCACCGGCGGGACCTGGTCACCGCGTTCCTCGGGATCAACGTCGGGGTGCTCGCCGTCGCGATGACGCTGAGTCAGGCCGCCGTCGGGATCGGCCTCGGCATGGGCCTGTTCGGGGTGCTGTCGATCATCCGGCTGCGGTCGTACGAGATCGCCCAGCACGAGATCGCCTACTACTTCGCGGCCCTCGCGATCGGTCTGCTCAACGGCATCCCCGAGGAGACGTCCGGCCTGCCGGTCGCGCTGACGGCGCTGCTCGTCGGCACGCTCTACGTCGCCGACCACCCCCGCCTGTTCGCCCGCCACCGCGCCCGCAGCCTGCGGCTGGACTCCGCGTACACCGACGAGGCCGCCCTGCGCGCCCAGCTGGAGGTGCTGCTCGGCGGGCGGGTGGTGAACCTGTCGGTCAAGGGTGTCGACCTCGTCAACGACACCACCCAGGTCGAGGTCCGGTACGTCGTCGACGCCGAGGTGCGGGCGCCGCGCGGCAGGGTCCCCGCATGAGGGCCCTCGACTCCCTCGGCGCGGCCGTCGGCACCCTGCGCCCGGTGGGACTCGACGAACTCGTGGCCCGCGCCGAGCTGTTGACCAGGGTGGACCGCAAGTATGTGCTGCCGGCCGCCGATCTGCCCGTCCTGCTCGCGGGGCTCGGCGGCCTCGGCACGGACGTACGGGTCCTGGAGATCGACGGCGGACGGGACTTCGGCTACCGCTCGCTCTACCACGACACCCCGCGCCTGGACGCCTACCTGGGCGCCGCCCGGGCCCGCCGACGCCGCTTCAAGCTCCGCGTCCGCAGCTATCTCGACTCGGACCTCGACTTCCTGGAGGTCAAGACGCGGGGCCCGCGCGGCACCACCGTCAAACAGCGGATCCCGTACGACGGTGACGACCGCGTTCTCGACCCGGCCGGCCGCGCCTTCGTCGACACCGTCCTCACCGGCGCCCGTATCGACCCGCGCGCCCTGCGCTTTTGCCCCGCGCTGACGACGACGTACCGCCGCACGACCCTGCTGCTGCCCGGCGACGGAAGCCGGATGACCGTCGACACCGGGCTGGTCTGGGCGCTGCCCGACGGGTCACGGGTGCTGGCCGCCGGGGACCGGGCCGTCGTCGAGACCAAGGCCGGACGGGCCGGCTGCGGCGCCGACCGGCTGCTGTGGTCGCTCGGCCACCGGCCCTGCACGGTCTCCAAGTACGGCACCGGCCTCGCCGCCCTGCGCCCCGAACTCCCCGCCCACCGCTGGCTGCCGGTCCTGCGCCGGCACTTCCCCACCGCACTCGACGGGAGCCCCGCATGAGCATCGCCACCACGGTACGGCGCAGGCTGGCCGCCGCCCTCGCCTGCGTCGCCCTGGCCGCGGCCGCCCTGAGCGGCTGCTCCTCGGAGAGCGCCGAGGAGTCGGCCGGCGGCTCGGAGTCGGCCTCCGCCGGTGCCGCCGTGGAGGGCGCCCAGAGCGCCGCCGCCGTCCTCGCCGCCGACAAGAAGGCCCATGACGCCGACCTCGGCGAGGACACCTCCGACGCGGTGGACATCGCGCTCGCCGGGGACTCCGCCACCGTGACGGGCGAGGGGGCGACGGTGCGCGGGGCGACCGTGACCATCACCTCCGCCGGCACCTACCGGATCGCCGGCACCCTCACCGACGGGCGGATCGTCGTGGACGCGCCCGACGCGACCGTACGGCTCGTGCTCGACGGGGCGAGGATCTCCAGCTCCACCGGGGCGGCCCTCGCGGCCACCGAGGCGGACGCCCTGGTCGTCGTCCTCGCCGACGGCAGCACGAACACCCTCTCCGACGCGAAGTCCTACGCCGAGGGCGCGGAGGCGGACGCGGCCCTGTTCAGCGCCGGTGACCTGACCGTCGGCGGCGGGGGCACGCTCACGGTGAAGGGGAACGGCAACGACGGCATCGTGAGCAAGGACGGCCTGGTCCTCGCCTCCGGGACGATCCGGGTCACCGCCGCCGACGACGGGGTCCGGGGCAGGGACTACCTGGTCGTCGAGGACGGCGAACTCACCGTCGAGGCCGGCGGCGACGGCCTGACCTCGGACAACGCGGACGACGAGGACTCCGGGTACGTGTCCCTGGCGGGTGGCGCGATCGACGTCACCGCGCAGGGCGACGGTGTCTTCGCGGCCACCGATCTCGTCGTCACCGGCGGCCGGCTGACCGTGGGCAGCGGCGGCGGAAGCGGCGCGCGGGCCGCCGACGACACCTCCGCGAAGGGACTGAAGGCCGGGGTCATCGGCGTCCTGGAGGGCGGCACGCTCGCCGTCGACTCCGCCGACGACGCGGTGCACAGCGACGGCGCGGTCCACTTCGCCGGGGCCACCGTGACCGCCGCGAGCGGGGACGACGGGGTGCACGCGGAGGGCGACCTCGTCGTCGACGACGGCACGGTGAAGGTCACCAGGGCGCAGGAGGGCCTGGAGGGCAAGGACATCGTGGTCGCCGGCGGCTCGGTGTCGATCGTGGCGAGCGACGACGGCATCAACGCCAGCGGCAGCGAAGGGAGTTCCGAAGAAGGTGGTCCGGGCGGGCCCGGCGGTGGGGAGTCGGTCGGCGACTACCGGGTGACCGTCTCCGGCGGCACCCTCGTCGTCGACTCCGAGGGCGACGGCCTCGACTCCAACGGCACGGCCGAGATCACCGGCGGCACGATCGTGGTCAACGGCCCCCAGCAGGGCGGCAACGGCGCCCTCGACGTCAACGGCACCTTCACCGTCAGCGGCGGCACGCTCCTCGCGGCGGGCAGCGCGGGCATGGCCGTCGCCCCCGACGAGGACTCCGGCCAGGGCTGGCTGTCCGCCACCCTCGACTCCTCCGTCCCGGCGGGCACGACCCTGCACGTCGTGGACGCCGACGGCCGGATCGTCGCCACGTACGTCACCGCCAAGCAGATCCAGAACGTCGTCTACTCGTCGTCGGCGATCACGTCCGGTCGGACGTACCGGATCTACGCGGGCGGCTCCACCTCCGCCACGGACGGCACGGGCGGCCTCTACACACGGGCGGGCACGCTCGGCTCGGCCGAGGAGATCGCCTCGGTCACGGCCGGGGACGCGCCGGAGGGCGGTGGCGGGTTCGGGGGCGGGGGGCCGGGCGGGGGCCGCCGCTGATCGGCAGTCCACAGGGGCGGAGAAAAATCTTTTCGACCGGCGGCAACTCTTCACCAACCGGCGACCACTGACAGGGCGTAACCCCGCTCCTCCCCGTAAGGATCCCCCGTGGCAGCTGCTTCCCACCGCCGGTCCCTCCGCACCCGCCGCACCCTCGTCGTCTCCGCCGCCTTCGTCGCGGCCGGCGTCGGTGCCGGCGCGATCGTGATGAGCGCGAACGCCGGGACCGTGGACCTGTACCACCAGACGCTCGCCGCGAAGGACGGCTGGGCCTCCTCCGGCACGGGCACCACCGGTGGATCCAAGGCCGACGCCGCGCACACCTTCACCGTCTCCACCCGCGCCGAGCTGGTGAAGGCGCTGGGCTCCGCGACCGACACCACCCCCCGGATCGTCAAGGTCAAGGGCACCATCGACGCCAACACCAACGACTCGGGCAAGAAGCTGACCTGCGCCGACTACGCCTCGGGCACCGGCTACTCGCTCTCCGCGTACCTGAAGGCCTACGACCCCGCCACCTACGGCCGCTCCAAGCTCCCCTCCGGCACGCAGGAGAAGGCCCGCGCGGCCGCCCAGACCAAGCAGGCGAAGAACATCGTCTTCAAGGTGCCCGCCAACACCACGATCGTGGGCGTGCCCGGCACCAACGCCGGCCTCACCGGCGGCATGCTCCAGATCCAGAAGGTCGACAACGTCATCGTCCGCAACCTGGCCTTCTCCGCCACCGAGGACTGCTTCCCGCAGTGGGACCCGACCGACGGCGACGACGGCAACTGGAACTCCAACTACGACTCGGTGACCCTGCGCGGCGCCACCCACGTCTGGGCCGACCACAACAGCTTCACCGACGCGCCCCACCTGGACAGCTCCAACCCCAAGTACTACGGCCGCGAGTACCAGATCCACGACGGCGCCCTCGACATCACCAAGAGCTCCGACCTGGTGACCGTCTCGCGCAACCAGTTCACCAACCACGACAAGACCATGCTGATCGGCAGCAGCGACAGCGAGCCGAGCGGCAAGCTGCGCGTCTCCATCCACCACAACGTCTGGAAGGGCATCGTCCAGCGCGCCCCGCTGGCCCGTGTCGGCCAGGTGCACATCTACAACAACCTCTACGACGTCACGCCGCTCAACGGCTACGCGGTGCAGTACAGCATCAACTCCCGCGCCAAGGCCCAGGTCGTCGCCGAGAACAACTACTGGAAGGTCCCGTCGTCCGTGAAGGTCGCCAAGCTCCTCAGCGGCGACGGCACCGGCTCGATCAAGGGCTCCGGCAACCTCGTCAACGGCACGACGACCGACCTCGTCGCCGCCTACAACGCCGCGTCCTCCAAGGACCTGAAGACGACGGTCAACTGGACCCCGGCCCTCACCTCGGGCCTGGAGTCCTCCGCGAAGAACCTCCCGACGTCCCTGGCGACGACGACGGGCGCGGGCGTGCTCAAGTAGCCCCCCAGACGCGCGAGGGCCGGGAGACCACGAGCCCCCGGCCCTCGCGTCCGCGAGCGAGCCGCAGGACGTCCGGGCGCGCGAAGGGGCCCGGGGATCGGCGAACTCCGATCCCCGGGCCCCTTCTCCGTGCGTGCCTCGTGTTACGCGGCCGGTTCGCCGCCGAAGCGCTCCTTGTAGGCCGCCAGGTCGTCGTCCGTGAGCTTGGCGAAGAGGACCGGGGGGACCGTGAAGGGGGTGCCGGCGGGGACCGCGGTGAGGGCGCGGGCCTCGTCGGGGGTGACCCAGGTCGCGGTGTCGTCCGTCAGGGTGAAGGCCTCGCGCATGGTCTTCGCCGTCGTCGGGATGAAGGGCTCCGAGACCACCGCGTAGAGGTGGATGAGGTTCATGGCCGTGCGCAGGGTGAGGGCCGCGCCCTCCTGGTCGGTCTTGATCTCCAGCCAGGGGGCCTTCTCCTCCAGGTAGGAGTTGCCCGCGGACCACAGGGCGCGCAGCGCGGCGGCCGCCTTGCGGAACTGGAGGGCCTCCAACTGGGTCTCGTACTCGGCGAGCAGCTCGGCGATCTGCTCGCCCAGCCGGGTCTCCGCCTCGCCGGGCGCGCTGCCCGCCGGGACCTCCTCGCCGAAGCGCTTCTTGGAGAAGGACAGGACGCGGTTGACGAAGTTGCCCAGGGTGTCGGCGAGGTCCTTGTTGACCGTGGCCGTGAAGTGCTCCCAGGTGAACGACGAGTCGTCCGACTCGGGCGCGTTGGCGATGAGGAAGTAGCGCCAGTAGTCGGCCGGGAGGATGTCCAGGGCCTGGTCGGTGAAGACACCGCGCTTCTGCGAGGTGGAGAACTTGCCGCCGTAGTACGTCAGCCAGTTGAAGGCCTTGACGTAGTCGACCTTCTTCCACGGCTCGCGCACGCCCAGCTCGGTGGCCGGGAACATCACCGTGTGGAAGGGGACGTTGTCCTTGGCCATGAACTCGGTGTAGCGGACGGTGTCGTCGGCCTGGTACCACCAGGACTTCCAGTCCCGGTTCTCCGGGTCGAGGTCCGACCACTCCTTCGTCGCGCCGATGTACTCGATCGGCGCGTCGAACCAGACGTAGAAGACCTTGCCCTCGGCGGCCAGCTCGGGCCAGGTGTCGGCCGGGACCGGGACGCCCCAGTCCAGGTCACGGGTGATGGCGCGGTCGTGCAGGCCCTCGGTCAGCCACTTGCGGGCGATGGAGGAGGCCAGCTGCGGCCAGTCGCCCTCGTGGCGGGAGACCCACTCCTCGACCTCGTGCTGGAGCTTGGACTGGAGGAGGAAGAGGTGCTTGGTCTCGCGGACCTCGAGGTCCGTGGAGCCGGAGATCGCGGAGCGCGGGTTGATCAGGTCGGTGGGGTCGAGCACCCGGGTGCAGTTCTCGCACTGGTCGCCGCGGGCCTTGTCGTAGCCGCAGTGGGGGCAGGTGCCCTCGACATAGCGGTCCGGGAGGAAACGGCCGTCGGCGGGGCTGTAGACCTGGCGGATCGCCCGCTCCTCGATGAAGCCGTTCTCGTTGAGGCGGCGGGCGAAGTGCTGGGTGATCTCGTGGTTCTGCGGGCTGGAGCTGCGACCGAAGTAGTCGAACGCCAGTGCGAAGCCGTCGTAGACCGCCTTCTGCGCGTCGTGCGCCTGGGCGCAGAACTCGGCGACCGGGATGCCCTGCTCCTTCGCGGCCAGCTCGGCGGGGGTGCCGTGCTCGTCCGTGGCGCAGATGTACAGGACGTCGTGGCCGCGCTGGCGGAGGTACCGGGAGTACACGTCCGCCGGGAGCATGGACCCCACCATGTTGCCCAGGTGCTTGATTCCGTTGATGTACGGAAGGGCGCTGGTGATGAGGTGTCGAGCCATCGGGGGCTGCTCCCAGTCGGTTCTGTTGCTGAATTTGCGAACCTTGAAATCGTAGCCGACATGTGTATGCCGCCCGCTTCCCGTTTTACGGGGTGAGAAGCGGGCGGCATACGGAGCGGTGCGGTGTTACGGGCGCCAGTCGATGAGGACGCCGTCGTAGAGCTCCGCGTCCGTGAGCTCCAGGGGGGTCGGGCCCGCGTGGAAGAAGGCCGTGTTGTCGGTCTTCAGCTTGCGGAGGTAGTCGAAGGCCTTGTTGTCGTGGTCACCGAAGGCGACGAAGGAGAAGAACACGGAGGGGTGGCTCTTCGCGGCGTCGGTGAGGGACTGGGTGGCCGGGGTCTTCGCGTCCGGGGCGCCGTCGGTCTGGAAGACGACCAGGGCGGGGGTGCCGGGGGTGGCCTTCTCGTCGTAGTGGGCGAGGACGGCCTCCACGGCGGCGTGGTAGCTGGTACGGCCCATCCGGCCGAGGCCCGCGTGCGCCTCGTCCACGGCGTTCTCGGGGGAGGCGGGGGTGAGGTCGGTGGTGCCGTCGAGTTCGGTGGAGAAGAACACGACGTGGACCGAGGGGGCCTCGGGGGTGAGGTGGGCGGCGAGCGCGAGCGTCTGGTCGGCGAGTGCCTGGGCCGAGCCGTCCTTGTAGTACGGGCGCATGCTCGCGGAACGGTCGAGGACGAGGTAGACGCTCGCACGGGCGGTGGTGAGACCGGCCTTCGCGAGGGCGAGTGCGGCGGCGTCGTGCTCGAGGGTTCCGTCACCGGGGGCGCTCTCCGCCCCGGCGGCGACGGGGGCTGCCTCGGGCTCCGCCTCGGCGGCGGCCGCCACCTCCGGCTCGGCGTCGACGGCCTCGGCGTCGGCCTCGGCGTCGGCCTCGGCGACGGTGTCGGCGACGGTGTCGGCCTCGGGCTGGACCTCCGGCTCCGCCGGGACAGCCTCCTCCACCGGCGCGTCGGCGGTCGCCTCGGGCTGGACCTCGGGCTCGGCGACGGTGTCGGCCTCGGGCTGGACCTCCGGCTCCGCGGCTGCTGCCTCGGGCTCGGTGTCCGTCTCGGCGGGAGCTTCGGTCGTCGCCTCGGCCTCCGTAGCGGCCTCGGCTGTTTCGGCCGTTTCGGCAGCCTCGCGCTCGTCCTCGGCTTGCGGCTCCTCCGTGGCGGCCTCCTCCACGGAAGCCTGCTCGGCCGTCGGCTTCTCCGCGTCGGGGTTCACCTCGGGCAGGGTGTCGCCCTCGGTGGCGGACTCCACCGCACCCTCGGACTCACCCTCGACCTGGGGCTCCGCCTCGGCGGACAGCTCCGCCTCAGCCTGGGGCGCCCCCTCGGCCGAAGGCTCCTCCTCAGCCGCCGGCTCCGCCTCGGTCTCGGGCTCTTCCTCGGCCGAAGGCTTCTCCTCGGCCTCAGTGACCGGCTCGGCCGTAACCGCAGCCTCGGCCGTCGGCTTCTCCGCAGCCTTGACCTCAAGCTCGCTTTGGACCGCCGGCTCCGCCTCGGTCTCGTCCTCGGCCGTCGGCTCCGCCTCGGCCTCAGCGGCCGCCTCGGCCTCAGTCGCAGGCTCCTCGACAGCCCCAGCCGTCGGCTCTGCCGGGGTCTCAGCGGTCGGCTCGGTTGCAACCGCAGCCTCAGTCGTCGCCTTCTCCGCAGCCTTGACCTCAAGCTCGCTTTGGACCGCCGGCTCCGCCTCGGTCTCGTCCTCGGCCGTCGGCTCCGCCGCGGTCTCAGCCGCCGGCTCGGCCTCAGTTGCAGGCTCCTCGACAGCCTCAGCCGTCGGCTCTGCCGCAGCCTCGGCCGTCGGCTCTGCCGGGGTCTCAGCGGTCGGCTCGGCCGTAACCGCAGCCTCAGTCGTCGGCTTCTCCGCAGCCTCGACCTCAAGCTCGCTTTGGACCGCCGGCTCCGCCTCGGTCTCGTCCTCGGCCGTCGGCTCCGCCGGGGTCTCAGCGGCCGCCTCGGCCTCAGTCGCAGGCTCCTCGACAGCCTCGGCCGTCGGCTCTGCCGGGGTCTCAGCGGTCGGCTCGGTTACAACCGCAGCGCCAGCCGCCGTCTCCGCCGATCCCTCGGCCTCAGCGGTCGGCTCCTCCGCAGCCTCCTCCGAAGCGCCAGCCTCAGCCTCAGCCTCAGCCGCAGCCTCCTCCGAAGCGCCAGCCTCCTCCGAAGCCCCAGCCTCAGCCTCAGCCGCAGCCTCCTCCGAAGCGCCAGCCGCAGCCTCAGCCGCAGCCTCCTCCGAAGCCCCAGCCTCAGCCTCAGCCGCAGCCTCCTCCGAAGCCCCAGCCGCAGTCGCAGCCTCGGACTTCTCCGAAGTCGGCGTCGAAGAGTCGGCTGCCGGCGCCGGCGCCGGCTCCTCGCTTGCCGTCTCCGCGGAGCGCGTCGGCTTCGGGACCGTGACGTTGTCGAAGGCCGCCGCGACCAGTTCGTGTTCCGAGTCGGTCGCCGGGCGGGGCTCGGGGATCACGGCGACCGTAGGTTCGGGGGCGGCCGGGGCCGCGGGGGACGCCGGTTCGCTGTTCTGACGCTCCTCTCGCGAAGAAGCCGGTTCCTGCGAGGGAACCTGTTCCGCACCCTCCGCCTCGGCGGTGCGCTCCTTGCGTGAGCGGCCGAATGCGTTCCGAAGGCGAGTGAGAATGCCCATGCGCGCAACCCTTCGCGTGAGTTGAAGCCCGTCAATCCCTGGCCAGGACGGACACGTAAGGTTAGCGGCCCGAAGTGGTGATCTTGGGCAGGGGTGAGTGAGGGGAAGCGGGGTGTGTCAACACCACCTCCCGGCCATCCCGCCGCCCACCCCACCACCCGCCCCAACTTCCCTGTGGCTACCGGGGATTCACTTCCCGTTCACCCCTCCGCCGCGCCTGCGCACATACGCCCCCCTACCGTCACGTTCACACCAAGGGAACGCATGGGGAGAGTAAAGGTGCGCAAGCTGCTGCCGTTGATCGGAACGCCGTCCCAGTCCCACCCCGGCGGACGTTCCGCCATGACCTGTCGTTTCCGGTGTGGTGACGCCTGTTTCCACGAGGTGCCCAACACCAGCGGCAACGAGTACGTCGGTGACGTCATCGCCCGGGCCCTGAGCCGCCGCGGCATGATGCGTGCCGCCGCCGTCGTGACCGTCGCCGCCACGGCGGGAACCGTCGGCGCCCTGCCGGCCGCGGCCGCCGCACCCGCGCAGGCGGAGAAGAGGAAACCGGCCACGGGCGCCCGCGGCCTCCGCTTCACCCCCGTACCGCCGAACACCGCCGACGCCGTCACCGTCCCGGACGGCTACCGGCAGAACGTCGTCGTCCGCTGGGGCGAGCCCATCCTGCGCGGGGCGCCCGCCTTCGACCCGGAGAACCAGACGGCGGCGGCGCAGGCCGGGCAGTTCGGCTACAACAACGACTTCCTCGCCCTGCTGCCCCTCCCGGGCGAGCACCGCCGCCAGCTCCTCGTCGCCAACCACGAGTACACCGACGAGGTGCTGATGTTCCGCGGCTACGACGCCGCCAACCCGACCCGGCAGCAGGTGGAGGTCGCCTGGGCCGCGCACGGCCTCGCCGCCGTCGTCGTGGAGGAGGACCGCAGGACCGGCGCGCTGACCGCCGTACCCCGGCATCCGCTGAACCGGCGGGTCACCGCCACGACCGAGTTCAGGCTCACCGGGCCCGCCGCCGGGTCCGACCTGCTCAGGACGTCCGTCGACCCCACCGGCACCAAGGTCCTCGGTACCCTCAACAACTGCTCCGGCGGCACCACCCCGTGGGGCACGACCCTGCACGGCGAGGAGAACTTCAACCAGTACTTCGCCAACTCCTCCCGCACCACCGACAAGCGGTACGGCATCGGCACCGGCGCCACCGAGCGCAAGTGGGAGAGGTTCGACAAGCGCTTCGACGTCGCCCAGGAGCCGAACGAGGTGCACCGGTTCGGGTACGTGGTCGAGTTCGACCCGTACGACCCGACCTCCACGCCGCGCAAGCGCACCGCCCTCGGACGGTTCAAGCACGAGGCCGCGACCGTGCGGCTGACCGAGGACGGGCGGCCGGTCGTCTACTCCGGTGACGACGAGCGCTTCGACTACTTCTACAAGTTCGTCGGCAGCAAGCGGATGAGGAAGGGGTCGAGCCGGGCCGTGCGCGAGCACAACCTGTCGCTGCTCGACGAGGGCACGCTGTACGTCGCCCGGCTCACCGGCGACTCCCCGGCCCTGGAGATCGACGGCACGGGCAAGCTGCCGGCCGACGGCGAGTTCGACGGCAGCGGCGAGTGGATCCCGCTGGCCACCGCCACCGCGAAGGGCGCCGTCTCGCACGTCGAGGGGATGAGCGCCGAGGAGGTCTTCGTCTTCACGCGGCTCGCGGGCGACAAGGTCGGCGCGACGAAGATGGACCGGCCGGAGGACATCCAGCCCTCGCCGGTCTCCGGCAAGGTGTACGTCGCCCTCACCAACAACTCCAACCGCGGTGTCGGCGCGAACGCCAAGGCCGACGAGGCCAACCCGCGCAACGCCAACAAGCACGGGCACATCCTGGAGCTGACCGAGCGCCGCAACCGGCCGGAGAGCACCTCTTTCGCCTGGTCGCTGTTCCTCGTCGCGGGTGACCCGGACGACCCGGCCACGTACTTCGCCGGGTTCCCCAAGGACGACGTCAGCCCGATCTCCTGCCCGGACAACGTGGCCTTCGACCCGCACGGCAACCTGTGGATCTCCACCGACGGCAACCAGCTCGGCTCCCACGACGGCCTCTTCGGCGTGGCCACGCGCGGTGCGCGGCGCGGTGAGCTGAAGCAGTTCCTGACGGTGCCGACCGGTGCGGAGACGTGCGGTCCCGTCATCCAGGACCGGCGCGTCCTGGTCGCCGTACAGCACCCGGGAGAGATCGACGGGGCGTCCGTCGAGAAGCCGGCCAGCACCTGGCCCGACGGGCCCGGCAAGATCGTCCGTCCGGCGGTCGTGGCGGTGTGGCGCGCGGACGGCTGCGACATCGGCGCCTGATCACGACGTCTGCGGTGAGGTGATCGCGCGGGCCGCGGCCACCTCCTGGCGCAGGGGTTCCAGGACGCTGCCGGCCGGGCCCGGGAGGTCCGTGCGGACGGGATAGAGGACCTCGGTGTCGCGCAGGCCCTCGGCGAGTTCCCGCAGCTGGAGCGTGACCTGGGCGAGTTCCGGCCCCGACGGCGGTTCGGCTCCGTGTTTCACACGGACCCGGGCCGCCGTCGTCGCGTCCACGATCCGTTCCACCGCGACGACCAGCGGCCACCAGGCGGCGGCCCGGCTGCCGGTCGGCGGCGGCTCGGTCAGGGCCCGCTGGAACTCCGTACGGACCACGGACAGGTCGCGGTACAGCCGGCGGCGCATCCGGGCGCGGGCGGCCGGGTCGACGTCCGGGCCGAAGGCCGCGTCGACATAGCGGGCGGTGTCCGCGACCGCGTCGGCCAGCTTGTCGCCGACCCGGGTGTGCCAGCTCTCCGGCCAGAGCAGATAGCCGGCCACGAGCGCGATACCGCAGCCGATCAGGGAGTCCACCAGCCGGGGGAGCAGCAGAGCCGTCCCCTGGTGGTTGAGGATGTCCGACAGGAGCAGGATCACCGGGGTGATCGCCGCCGTCTGGTAGCCGTAGCCGCGTGGGGTGAGGGCCGGGATGAGGGATGCCAGGACCAGCATCACGGGTACGTCCCACCACCCGCGCGGCACCTGGGAGAGCACCGCCGCCGCGACCACCAGGCCGGCGACGGTGCCGAGCGCCCGCAGCAGGGCCCGGGAGAACACCGAGCCGAAGTCGGGCTTGAGGACGAAGGTGATGGTGAGGGCCACCCAGTAGGAGCGGGCGACCGGGACGGTCGACACCAGTACCTGGGCGAGGCCGATGCACAGGGCGAGCCGCAGCCCGTACCGCCAGGAGGCGGCGGACAGGGCCACGTCGCGGGCGGCCCGCGCGGCGCGGGTGCCGAGCCGGGCCGGGCGGCCGAGCCGGTCGTCCTCGGGGCCGCGGGGGTCGAGGTCGGGCGCGGTCACCACGGCGGCGGCGTGCCGCAGGGCGTGGTCGACGGCGCGTCCGGTCTCCGAGCCGGGGGCGGGGAGCGCGAGGGCCAGGGGGCCGGTGAAGCCGGTCTCGATCGCCCGCGCCAGGTGGTGCACGGCCTCCGGGACCTCCGGCGGCAGCGGCCTGCCGTGCAGATGGGCCGCCGGTGCCGCTTCCACCACCGGGGTGATGGCGTTCAACTGGGCGAGCAGCCGCGCCAGTTCGGGGCTGCGGCCGTGGTGGCGGGCACGCCGGGCGAGGACGAGGTCGTACGACTGGTTCAGCGACTGGGTGACGGTGTGGCGGGCGTCCTCGTAGGTGCCCGGGACCTCGCTTCCGCAGGCGGCCAGCAGATCGGCGACCGTGCGGTAGGTGGCCGCGACGGCGGTGCGTTCCGGCACCCCGGAGCGCAGTGGCCAGGCCAGCAGCGCGAGGAGGAGGACGAGCAGCCCGCCGCCGGTCATCAGCAGCGGCGCCAGCCACCACGCGCCGGGCATCGGCAGCCCGGCCCCGATGACGCAGTTGAGGAGCAGCAGCAGCCCGGACACGGACGCCACCGCCCCGATCGTCGAGATCATCCCGGAGACCAGCGCCACGCCGGTGACGGTGGCGACCGCCGGCCAGCCCTGGCCGTACACGGCCGCACCGAGGGTGATGCCGACGGCCCCGAACAGCTGGGGGATCGCGATGTTGAGGATCCGCATGCGGTAGGCGTCGGCGGTGTCGCCGATGACCCCCGACAGGGCGCCCATCGAGACGAGCGCCCCGTAGGCGGGCTGTCCGGCCGCCATGCCGATCACCAGGGGGAGCGTCATCGCGACGGCGGCGCGGGCTACGGCGGGCCGGTTGACGGGGGCCTGCTGGGGCCGAAGGTTCCGCACCAGCCAGTCGGGAGGCGTGAGGCCGATGGGGAACTCGCGGGACATGGGCTCATTGTGACTCCTCCCCCGGCGGAAGCCGTGGGCTTCTCGCTGTGCCGGGTCGGCGTCGCGACGGACCAGCCCGGCCCGTGGAACGGCGGTGGCTGCCACGGTGTCGGCGTACGCGTGGTCGAGCCGCCTGCGGCGTACCGTGCCGTGGAGTTGGGCGCCACCGCCACCCAGGCCCCCGCAGGCACGAGCAGTCACGGCGGAAACGCCGGCAGTTGCGTACGGCGGGCGGTACGGGGGTGACGGCGTCGGTGTCGAAGACCCGGCACCCCAGGACCCCACTCACCCCGGCGAGCACCACCCGCGTACACCGGCCCCGACCACCCGCCACGGCACTCCGCGAGGGCTTACGTCACCGGAATTCCCGGACGACCTCGATGCGCCCGACGATGTGCGCGTTGAACGCGTCGAGCTCCTCCGCCGGCACCCACAGCTCCAGGATGGTCTCTCCCCCGGCCTGGCGCACCGGGTACCTGCGCAGGAACTCCGTGTCGACCTCGAACCGGGTGACGTATCCGACGCCGGAGGCGGGCACGTTCCAGTCCCGGGCGATGCGTACCGCGTAGTCCTCGTTGAGCACCGGGTAGAAGATCGGCTGCTCGGGCAGGCGCGGCGGCCACGCGGTCCACCGGGACGCCTCCACGAGCGCCAGCTCCTCGGGGCCGGTGGGGCGCCAGAGGGTGGTGGTCGTCGTCTTCCGCACGCTGTTCATGGGCGGCACGCTAACCGGACGGCGGCGGCCCCGGCCAAGGGATTAGACCCCGTCGATCCGCGCCAGGAAGTCCGCCAGGGCCGCGTTGAACTCCTTCGGGCGCTCCAGGTTCGGCAGGTGCGCCGCGCCCTCGATCACCGTCAGGACGGAGTCGGGCAGGGCCGCGTGCATCGCCTGTGCGTCGGCGACCGGGGTGTAGGTGTCGTCGGCGCCGACCACGACCAGGGCGGGGACGTCGGCGCGGGCCAGCAGGGGCCGGTAGTCGGGGCGTTCGGCCCGGCCGCGCAGGGCGGCCGCCGCGCCCTCGGGGGAGGTGGCGGTCATCATGCGGTGGACGTGGGCCTTGACGGCGGGGGCGGCGTACGGGGCGACCATCTTCTCCAGGACCTCGTCGGCGTACCCGCGCATGCCCTCCGCCAGCAGCCGGCCGGCCATCTCGCCCCGGGCCAGTCTGCCGCCCGGAGTCTCGGGGGCCGCGAAGGTGTCGGCGAGGACCAGGCCCCGGACGCGGTGGGGGAACTGCCAGAGGAGGTCCATCGCGATCTGGCCGCCCATCGACAGGCCCGCCAGGACGAACTCCTCCACCTTCAGGTCGTCCAGGAGGGACGCGACGTCCTGGGTGTGGTCGGGGAGCAGGGTGACGCCGGGGACGACCGGGGAGGCCCCGTAGCCGCGCAGGTCGGGGGCGATCACCCGGCGCCCGGCGGAGAACGCCTCGATCTGCGGGGCCCACATCGTGCGGTCGAAGGGATGGCCGTGCACGAGAACAAGGGGGAGCCGCGGGGAACGAGCGTCGCCTTTGTCCTCGTATGCGAGGAAGGGGGTCATGTCAGCGACCCTAGGGGCGGCCGAATCCTCGGTGCAATAAGATCTTTGCCTTCGGTGCAATCCCGAGGAAGGCGGAGCGCGTGGGGGACTTCCGGGACATCGCGGACCGGATCGCCGGGGACATCGCCTCCGGGCGGCTGCGGCCCGGGCAACGGCTGCCTCCGCAACGCTGGTTCGCGCGCCGGCACCGCATCGCGCCGTCCACGGCCGGGCGGGTCTACGGCGAACTCGTGCGGCGCGGGCTGGTCGTGGGCGAGGTCGGGCGGGGGACGTTCGTACGGGCCGTACCGGAGAGGGAGCAGGGCCGGGCCCTCACCGAACCCAGGACCCTCGCCCCGCCGGTGAACCTGGAGCTCAACTACCCCGTCACGGCGGGCCAGTCCGAGCTGCTCGCCCCCGCGCTCGCCCCCCTCCTGCGGCCCGACGTGCTGACCGACGCCTCGCGGGCGGTCGCCGCCACCGGGACCGCCGCCGCCCGCGAGGCCGCCGCCCGGCTGCTCGCCCTGCCGGGCTGGCGGCCCGCGCCCGACCGCTTCCTGTTCACCGGCAACGCCCGGCAGGCCATCGCCGCCGCGTTCGCCTCCCTCGTCCGGCCCGGTGGCCGGGTCGGGGTGGAGGAGCTGACGTATCCCCTGGTCAAGGAGATCGCCGGGCGGCTCGGGGTGGTGCTGGTGCCGCTGGACGGGGACGACGAGGGCGGTGTACGGCCCGACGCGCTCCGTGCCGCCCACCGCACCGCCCCGCTCTCCGCGCTCTACCTCCAGCCGACCCTGCACAACCCGACCTCCGTGACGACGACGGACCGGCGGACGCGGGAACTCGCCCGCATCACGGCGGACTTGGGGATACCGGTCGTCGAGGACCGGATCTGGTCCTTCCTCCACCCCGACGCCGTCCCCTTCGCCGCCCACGCCCCCGAGCTCACCCATGTCGTCGACGGCCTGTCCAAGCGGGTCGCGCCGGGGCTCACCGTCGGCCTGCTCGTCGTACCGGAGGCACGGGTGGAGGCCGTGGGGGCGGCGGTGCGCTCCGGCGGGTGGAGCGCGGGGCGGTTCGCGGTGGAGGCGGCCGTGCGGTGGGTGCGGGAGGGGATCGTGGAGCGGCTCGTCGAGGACAAACGGGCGGACGCGGCACGGCGGCAGGCGCTGCTCGCCGAGGCGCTCGGCGGGTTCCGCGCACGGACCGATCCACGCGCCTATTTCGCCTGGTGGGAGCTGCCCGCGCCGTGGCGGGCGGACACCTTCACGGCCGCCGCGGCCGCGCACGGCATCGCCGTCACCCCGGGCACCGCCTTCGCCGTCGACCCGCGCCGCACCCCGGACGCGGTCAGGCTCGGGCTCGCGTCGGCTCCGGAGGCGGAGCTGCGACGGGCGCTGGCGACGCTCGCCGCAGTCGCAGCAGCCGGGCCGCCCGCAGATACCCGGTGAGCCAGGTCGCCCCGGCCACCGTCAGCCCCAGCGCGAGCAGCAGCCAGGCGGCGCTGCGCAGGGTGGTCGTCAGGGCGTCGTAGACCGCGGCGGCGGCCGGGCGGTGGGCCTCGTCGGGCAGATCGGCGAGGGTGAGCCGGCGGCCGATCGCGACGGCGAGGCCGAGGAACGCGCCGCCGAGGGCGGTGCCGAGGGCCGTCGCGGTGATCGCGCGGCGTCGGCAGGCGGCGACGGCGATACCGCCCGTCGCGAGGACGACGGCCGCGAACGGCAGCCAGAAACCGGCGACATCGAGCACGTGGTAGCCCTTCCGGAGGGTGGCCAGGTCGTCGGGCGGGAGCAGCGCCACCCGGGTGTGCTCGATCGGGATGCGCTCCGCGAACGGCACATGGTCGAGGGTCATCTGGTGCTTCAGCGGGGTGGTGACCGCCGCCAGGTCCACCGTGACCGGGGCGTCGTCGGGGCCGGGGCGGTCGTCGGTGAGCGCCCGCATCACGGCCGTGTGCGCGGCCTCGTTGCCCGCGTCCCACGCGGTGCGGTAGGCGTGGGTCGCGGTGAAGGAGCGCACCGCGTCCCGCAGGAACAGCGGGCTCATCCCCGACTCGCGTGCCACCCCGTCGCCCACCGTGTCCGCGACGGCGTCCCGTACGGCGGGGTCGGAGGCCAGCGGCGCCATCGCGGTGACATAGCTGCGGGTGTCGGTGAGGCCGTACGCCGCCCAGGCCGCGAGCGTGCCGAGCGGCACGAGCAGGCAGGACAGCGCGATCAGGACGGCCGAGAGGGCGGTCCGCAGGCTTCGGGACACCCTCCCAGGCAACGGTCCGCACGCGGCTGTCGCCAGCGGGCCTGAGCCGTACGGGTGCCCCTGGGACTGCCGGGTTTCCTGGGGCCGGTGGGGCCTCCGGTGGAGGGTTCACCCGAACGGGTGTTTCCTGGTTCTGGGGAGAAGGAGGCCGATCATGCGCACCACTCCGGCCCTGCGGACTCTGGCCGCGGCCCTGCTCACCGGTGGCACCCTCGCCGCGACCGCGGCGGGAACCTCGGCGGCGGCAGCCCCGCCGACCAGCGGCGGCGACGGCCCCCTCGTGGGCACCGTCGTCTCCCGCACCGACCTGAACGTGCGGCAACAGCCCACCACCCACTCCGCCGTCGTCGCCTCGCTCGCACCCGGCACCCACGACCTGGTGCAGTGCAGGGTCAGGGGACAGAGCGTCGACGGCAACCCCTACTGGTACTGGCTCTACGACACCCAGGGCTGGGCCAGCGCCGCCTTCGTGGACGTCCGCGGCGGACGGGTACCGGACTGCGCCGACCCGTGCCCGCAGTGGAAGAACGGGGACTGGACCAACTGGAACGACCCGTTCACCAACAGCTCGTTCAGCGTCTCGGGCTCCGGCTCGTTCAGCTTCTCGGGCTCCTGGAGCTTCAGCGCCTCCGGGACATCAGGGACCTCGTCGGGTGGCTGGGAGTGGATCCCGGTCGACCGGTGAGTGGAGGGATGAGGGAACGCATGGGCCCCGGCGTACCACGCCGGGGCCCATGTGCGTGCTAGCTCCTTGACGGGCAAACGTTGCCTGCCGCGGCACTAGCGGATACGGCGTCCCGCCGCGTCCTCGTGCGTGTAGTAGTGGTAGAACAGCACGGCGAACGTGACCGCGCCGATCACCAGCCCCATCCACACGGACCGCAGGATGCTCGTGCCGGTGTTCGCGTACAGGAAGCCGAACGCGCAGCCCGCGAACACCGCCCACAGCACGGCGTGCAGTTCGCGCATCATGTGCGGGGCCAGAGCCGCCACGCCCCTCCACAGCCCCGCGAACACGATCGTGCTCACGAAGCCGAGCAGGACGTTCCAGCCGGTGATGGGGCCACCGGAACGGTTGTTGGCCGCCACCCAGTAGCCGTAGACGAGTCCCATGCCCACCGGGACCGCCCACCGCGCGATCCGGTGGGTCTGTGCACTGAAGATGTCCGGTGTCCGGGCCGGCCCTGCCGGAGTCCGCACCGCGGGTGCCGCATGAGCCATGAGAGCACTCCTCTCTCCTCGCCCCCGCCTTCCAGGGCACACCTGGGCGCGGGCGGTGGCAAGTCGGATGCGGATGCGGGTGGCGCCGCCGCGTGTTTCGCTGGCCTCATGGAGCGGGACACCCGCCCCGCGCGGGCCCGGCGCCGGGACGTCCTGCAACGTCATCAGCTGCTGCAGGTCCGGGGCCGCAGCGTCACCTGGCTGGTGCCGCTGGTGGTGCTCGTCGCCATCAGCTTCGCCGACTACCACTCCACCGGCGAGTTCCGGATCGTGTCGTGGTGCGTGTTCGTCTCCGCGATCGCCGCCGCGCTGTGCGGGGTGTGGACGACGGCCCTCTTCGCGGTCCTCTCCCTCGTCGTCTACGTCACCAGCGACGCCGCCTGGCCCGTCGAGTACCGGGAGGGCCCGGCCGACTTCGTGCTCGTCCTCGTCGGCGGGGTGCTGTCGGTGCTCGCCGCCTCGGTCCGGGTGCGGGCGGAGCGCCGGATGCTGCACATGATGGACATCGCGGAGACCACCCGGCGTACCGTGCTGCGCCCGCTGCCGCCGGTCTTCGGCGGCCTCGACCACGCGGCCGTGTACCTCGCCGCCGACGCCGACGCCCGCGTGGGCGGCGACTTCTACGACATCCAGCCCGGCCCGCACGGCACCCGCGTCCTCCTCGGGGACGTCCAGGGCAAGGGGCTGGGCGCGGTGGAGGCGGCGGCCGCGCTGCTGGGCACGTTCCGCGAGGCGGCGTACCACGAGCCCGACCTGTCGGTGGTCGCCGCCCGGCTGGAGACCCGGATGCGGCGGCACCGGCTGCACACCATGGCGCTCGGCCTCCCCCACTCCCGGCTTCGCTCGAGCGGGGGGACCCCCATCGACGGCGACCGGTTCGCCACGGCCGTCCTCATCGGGTTCCCCGCAACGGAACGGGACGTGGTGGAGGTCGTCGGCTTCGGCCATGAGCCGCCGCTGGTGGTGAGCGCGGCGGGGGTACGGCCGCTGCCGTGCGGGGAGGGGCTGCCGCTGGGGCTCGGGGACCTCACCGCGCCCGGTACGGGCCTGCCCGGGCTCGCGGACTTCGCCGCGGCGGGCGCGGCCGCGCTCGGGCTGTGGGACGTGGCCGTGGCGGGCGCCGGGTCGCCGGTGCTGCGGGTGCCGGTCGCCGCCGAGGAGACGCTGCTGCTGGTCACGGACGGGGTCACGGAGGCGCGGGACGCGGCCGGGGAGTTCTATCCGCTGACCGAGGAGGTGAGCGGGGCGGTCCTGCGCGACCCGCGGACGGCCCGCCCCGAACGGCTGGTGACCTTCGTCCGCGCGGGCACCCTGCGGCACTGCCGGGGACGCCTCGCGGACGACACGACGATTTTCGCGGTACGGCGGACGGCGGACGACACGCGGTGAGGCAGACCTTTGCAGCAGCAGCGGTTACGGTGCTGAGGTACTGATCGACAGGGGGAGGGACCATGCCCGGAACCGTGCTGCTGCTGGCGGCGTCGCCCGTGGGCAAGGGGTGTCTGGTGGACGCGGCGTCCGTCCTCCCCGTGCTCGCGGCCGTGCCGCCGGCCGTGCTGGCCGGCACCGACACCGCCAATGTCGTCGAGCTGGCCGATCCGCTGGAGCCGCAGGCCGTGCTGACCCGGCTGCGGGCCGCCGCGGCGGCGGCCGGACCGCTGACCGTGTTCGTCACCGGCCAGCTCCAGCTCGACCGGCGCCAGCATCTGCCGCACCTCGCGCTCGCCCGTACGACGCCGTCCACCGTGCGGTACACCGGGTTCCCCTGGCACTGGTTCCGGGAGGAGCTGCGGCTGCGGGCGGCCGGGACGACGACCGTGGTGGTCGATCTGCACGCCGACGCGGAGGCGTGGGGCTGGCTGCGGGGGCACGCGCTGGAGTGCGGGCCGACGGTCGCGGTGTACGGGAGGGTGGCGCCGCCACCGGGGCGGCGGACGGTGGCCGCGCCGACGTACATGAAGGCGGTCGCGACGATACTGCGCAGCGGGGGCCGTCCGGCGGTCGAGCAGTTGCATCAGCTGGCGTTGGGGCGGATCGCGGGGGAGGGCGAGGTGGGGGATCTTGTGCTGGGCGCCGCCGCCTGGGCGCCTCCGGGGGGCGGCGAACCCCCCGCTTCGGAAGCCACCGTCCCCGACCCCCACGCCGCCATCTCCACCGCCGTCCAGGCCGGGCGGCACGCCGATGCCGATGTGCTGGCCGCGCGGTGGCAGGAGGCGGCCGCCGGCGCGCACGGGGCGGGGTCGGAGGAGGCGCTGCACTGGGCGGAGGTGCGGGCCGATCTCGCGATGTTCGCGGGGGACGCCGAGCGGAGCTGCCGTACCTGGATGGCGGTCGCCGCCGCCCGGCTGGCCGCCGGGCAGGCGGTCGACGCGCCCGCCGTCGAGGCGGCCGTGGACCGGGCGCACCACCAGTGGGGCCGGATAGCCGACACGGCACGCGCCCGCGACCTGGGCCCCGCCCTGGCGGACCTGCGCGCCCGCGTCCCGGGCCGCCGCCAGGGCGCCCTGGACCATGTCCGGCGCCAGCTACGGCAGTTGCAGCTCCAGCCCTGACCTCGGCAGGGGCGGGGGCGACGAAGCAGCCGGGACGGACGCCCTAG